>CAVQOJ010000001.1:0-477079 GCA_963714385.1 uncultured Holophagae bacterium
GCTCGAAGAAACACCGGCGATGAGGTTCCGCCGTGCCGTAGGGAGTCGAATTCGAAATTCGGAATTCGGAATTCTTTACCACCGCATCTCCTGCAACATCACCGACGTGTCGAACCCTGATTTGACGGTCGTTGGGCGAAGGCCGACAATGACGGCCGGAGGTGGGTGCTGGAATTGCAGGCTCGACAATCGCGGCCCGATGACCGGTGCCACCGGTGGTCGCGTTGGGCCGGGGCCACGTTCGCCGTGGTGGCGGTAGCTGTCGGATCGTCGTCCTGCGCCCGCGCCCCGGAGCCGGCGGCCTCGCCATCCAACATCATCCTGATCTCGCTGGACACCCTGCGACGGGACCACGTCGGCGCCTTCGAGCCCTCGAGCCCGGCCGCCACCCCCGAGTTGAACGCCATCGCGGCGGAATCGGTGGTTTTCGAGAACGCGTGGGCCCAGATCCCCTTCACCCTGCCCTCGCACATGTCCATGTTCACCGGCCTCTACCCCGACGCCCACCGCGTCGACCGCAAGAAGTCTATCCTCGCCGACGGCGTGCCGACTCTTGCGACTCTGCTCCAGAGTGCGGGTTACGAGACCCTCGGCGTGGTGACAAACCTGTGGATGAAGGGTGCCTTCGGCTTCGATCGGGGGTTCGACCACTACGAACGCCTGGCCTACGGCATGGTCTATGCAGACCGGGTCAATCGACGGGTGGCCGAGCTGCTCGACCAACGCCAGCACCCCGACCGGCCGTTTTTCCTGTTCGCGCACTTTATCGACCCCCACTCAGATTACTTTCGGGAGGGCCAAAACGCCCTGCCCTACTACGCTCCCCCTGACTTCCTCGAAGGCTCGAGCATCGCCGCCACCGACCGCGAGTTCTGCGACTCTGAGGGCCGCTGCGCCACCGATTTCCTGATCGCGGCCGACCGTGAGCAGCGACCGCTCGCCCCGGAGACCCTCGACCGGATTGCCGCCCTCTACGCGCGCGGCGTCGAGTACCTCGACCGCGAGGTGGGCCGGTTGAGGGAGGAGCTCACCACCCGCGGCCTGTGGGACGATGCCCTGATTGTCGTCACCTCCGACCACGGCGAGGAGTTCCGCGAGCACGGCCGGCTGATCCACATCCAACCCTACGTGGAGAACCTGGCGATCCCGCTCATGGTTCGCCGGCCCGGCGCCGCCGGCGCCGGGCGCAGGGTCGCCACCGTGGTCGAGACCGTCGACTACCTGCCGACCCTGCTCGATGCAGCCGGAGTGCCGGTGCCGCCGCACGTCCAGGGCGCCAGCCTTCAATCTCTGCTCGGCGGGGATCGCGATTGGCCCCGTGAAAGCTTCGGACGCGACAAGCTGGACCGGAAGAGGTACTCCCTGCGAAATAACGAGTTCACCCTGATCCACAATCTGGACACCGGCGTCTCGGAGCTCTACGAACGACGGCTCGATCCAGGAGAGTCCGTCGATGTGGCCGCACAGAACCCTGATATGGTCGCCGAAATGGTGGCCCGATTGGAAGAGATCGTGACCCGCAACTCCAAACTGGCCAGGATCGTCGCAACCGCCCAAACCGACCGGGACCTGCTCACCCGCGACGAAATGGAGCAGCTGCGCGCCATTGGATACCTGGAGTGATCGTGCGCGATCTGCCCGGACACCCCGGCTCTCACGTGGCACCTCACCGGCCCCTCGCAGCGCACTGCTCGGTTGCCGTCGTGCTCGGCCTGGGATGCCTGGCGGTGGTGGGTTGCGCGCCCGAAGTCCCGATCCCCCGCCAGCCCCACCCGATCATCATCGTCGACATCGACACCCTGCGCGCCGACCATCTCGGCGTCTATGGCTACCACCGAGACACCAGCCCCCACATCGACGCCTTTGCCGGCGAATCGCTGTTCTTCGAGAACGCCTTCAGCCAGGCCCCCAACACGCCGCCCTCCCAGACCTCGATCCTGACCGGGCTCTACCCGTCGAGCCACGGCATGGTCAACGACGACGATCGCGTTCCGCTGGAGGTGACCACCCTCGCCGAGGCGCTCTCGGCCCACGGCTACACCACCGCCGGATTCCACGACGGCGGCTACATGAAGGACGTGTTTCAGATCGGCCAGGGCTTTGACCTTTACGTCGACAACCGGGCCAAGGGCCTGAAATGGGTGGGTCCCAAATCGGCGGACTGGCTCCGTGAGCACGCCGAGGAGAATTTCCTGCTTTTCATCCACACCTACGACCCCCACACACCCTACGCCCCGCCGGCCCCCTTCGACAGCTGGTTCATGGAGGGTGTTCCCGCTCCAACGCCGGGTTTCGAGCCCACCAACGAGCAGATGAACACGATCCGGCTGTCCAAGTACACCGACACCCTGCTGACCCTGCCTCCAAACGACCTCGCGTACGCGATGGCCCTTTACGACGGCGAGATCCGCTACGTCGACGACTGGTTCGGAAAATTCTGGGAGCTGATGTGTGAGCTCGGCCTGGACCTTCGGGCCACCGTGGTCTTCATCTCCGACCACGGTGAGGAGTTTCAGGAGCACGGCTCGGTGCTCCACGAAAAGCTCTACGCCACCGTCACCAGGATCCCTTTCATGATTCGGCTGCCAGGCGGCGTGGGCGCCAGGTCGCTGCCGGAGGTCGTCGAGTCGGTGGACCTGATGCCGACCCTCCTGGAGCTCGCGGGAGCTCCCATCCCGGATGAGGTCCAGGGCTCAAGCCTGGTGCCCCTGATCCTCGGTCGGGATCGCCAAGCCACCCACGTCGCCTACTCCGAGTCGCCCTGGTTCGGTCACCGCCGGTCGGTGGCCCTCGGCCGCCACCACATGCTGTTCACGAAGAACAACGGCACCGTCGAGCTCTACGACCTCGAGGCCGACCCCCTCGAGCAGGACGACATCGCCGCCGACAACCCGGCGGTGATCGGGGATATGCGGAGCTTCCTCGATTCCTGGCAGGTCATGGTGGACCTCCAGCCGCCGCCAATCGACGCGCCGGAGACCCCCCTCGACGACGACACCGTGGAGCAGCTCCGGGAGCTGGGCTACATCCGGTGACCCGGCTTCGAGGCATAATGGTCGGCGTGAGGACCGTCCGACCATGACCAACGCCGTCCCCGACCCGCAAGCCGAGTTGGAGCGACTGCGCGCCGAGTGCGCCGAGCTGGAGCGACGCGCAGCCGGCCTCGAGTTCGAACGCGACGGCTACTACGGCGAGTGGCAGGGAACGAAGAACAAGCTGCAGCGGATCCGCCGATCCCCGGCCTGGATCGTGTGGTTGGTGTGGGTCCTCCTGGGACGGGTGTTGCTGTGGCCATTCCGCGTGGGATTCCGGCTGCTGGGCGCGATCCTGCGCGCCGTTCCGAGGGCGCTTGCCCGCCCCTACCTGGTCCTGTGGTCCTGGACCGCTCGCCTGCGCGCACGCCTTCGCCCCGAAGCGGCCGAGGTTCCGATCCCTCCAGCCGCACCGGCGGCGACGCCGCCGGACGACCCGACTGCCGATGGCCGGCCCCGGGTGCTGATCGTCATGCCCTACTCCATCTGGCCGCCCCACCACGGCGGAGCGGTCCGGCTGTATAACCTGGTGCGCCGGCTGTCGGGGCGCTGCGCGATCCACCTGTTGATCTTCAGCCAGGAGGGCGAGGACGGCGACCAGCGACGCGCCCTCGAACCGTTCTGCGAACGCGTCGATTTCCACCATTGGGTCCCCAGAATCGAGCGTGATCGATTCGGCCTCGAGCCGCCCAGTGCCCTGCTCTTCGCCTCCGACCGGGCGGCCGCCAAGATCCGCGACATCGTGGCTGGCCACCGGATCCACCTGGTGCAGCTCGAGTACACCGAGCTCGGCCAGTACGTGTCTGCGGTCCCGCAGGGGTTGCCGGTGATTCTCACCGAGCACGACATCGCCTTCCGCTCCTTCGGCCGCCGTCGCGAGCTCGGGTTTCCCAAAAGATTCGCCGAGGGCAAAGCCTTCGGCACCACCGCCGCCGACTGGCGGAGGCTATTCCGGTACGAGCTCGCGGTCAATCGCGAGGCCACCCAGATCCACACCATGTCCGACGACGACGGAATTTTCCTGGCCCGTCACCTGCCGGACGGCGCCGCCCGGGTCAGAGTGGTGCCCAACGGCGTCGACTGCGACCATTATCGGCCCCCGAGCCCGCCGCCCGAACGACGGGGGGTGCTGTACGTCGGCAACTTCGAGAACCTGCCCAACGTGGACGCCCTCGAGTTCCTCGCCGTCGACGTCTGGCCGCTGGTCCGGTTGCGTTGTCCGCAGGCCACGCTGACCGTCGCCGGCGCGAACACCACCGAGCGGGTGCGCGGTTTCGGCGGCAGGGACGGTATCGCTGTGGTCGGCGAGGTTCCCGACCTGCGCCCGCTCTACCTCGGCCACCGGGTGATGGCCGCCCCGATTCGCGCCGGTTCGGGGACCCGGCTGAAGATTCTCGAGGCGTTTGCCGCCGGCACGCCCGTGGTCAGCACCACCGTCGGCGCCGAGGGCATCGGGTACACCGACGGCCGGCACCTTCTAGTGGCCGACGAACCCGCCGCTTTCGCCGACGCGGTGGTCCGGGTGCTGACCGACGACGACCTTGCAGCCACGCTTTCCGCCGAAGGGTTGGCGCTCGCCTGGGAGCGCTACGACTGGCGCACGGTGGCCGATACCCTGTACGACTGTTACGAGGAGCTGCTCGCGGATCTCCATCCCCTCCGCCGCCGGGCACCGGTGGGGATCCTCGAGGACATCCCCCCGGCGGGCGGACCTGCCGCGGCCGCCCCGGACGTCTCCATCCTGATCCCCACCCTCGACGGCGGCGAGGTCATGGAGCGTTGTCTGGCGGCCATCGGCGCCCAACACACCGAGCTCACCACCGAGCTGATCTGCATCGACTCCGGCTCCAGGGTCGCCGACACCGACGCGATGGTTGGGCACGGGGCCCGAGTGCTGCGCATCGACAAGGCGGACTTCAACCACGGGCTGACCCGAGACCTGGCCGCCCGGCTCGCCTCCGGGAAGATCTTGGTCTTTCTCAACCAGGACGCCGTTCCGGCCGACGAGCACTGGCTGCAACGGCTGGTGGAGCCGCTGCTCGACGGCGCCGATCAGGTGGCGGCGGTGCAGGGCGCCATCCGCGAGCTCCCCGACCATTCGCAACGCTTCTTCTGGGACTCCTGTGGTGAGCGCTTCTATTTCACCAGCGAGTCGGTGGCCTGGTTGAAGCGGCATGGCGGGATCGGGTTCTCCACGGTCAACTGCGCAATTCGGCGATCGATGTGGCAACGGCACCCCTTTGGCTGGGCGCCAATCATGGAGGACAAGAAGTGGCAGCGGGAGGTGGTCGATCTCGGGATGGAGATCGTGGAGGCGCCGGACGCCGTCGTCCTCCACACCCACGACTACGACCTCCGCACCCTGCTCCGGCGCTGCCGCAGCGAGGGCTACGGCTGGCGAGCCCTCGGCGAACGCTACACCCTGGGACGGGCGCTGCGGGACATGCTCAAGCCGCGGGTCTTCGGAACCCTGGCCGGCGGCGTTCTCACCGGCAGGGTGCGCTCCTCGGCCGAGCTCCTCTTCCCCTGGGCGCGGCCGCTGGCGCTGTGGTACGGCAACCGTTTCGCCGGCGATGTCACTCTCTAGCGAGTCGGTCGCAGCCTTTCCGCCACCCTCGATTGAAAATTGCCCCCACCCACCCTTCTGAGTTGAAAGTTGAAAGTTCCCGCCCACCCACCCGGTCGGTCGCGTCGTGGAGGTGGCATAGCGACTTGTGGTGCGGGCGTCTCGCCTGCACAACTCGGCCGGGTAGTCGAAAGTCAAAAGTCCCCGCCCGCCCGCCAGGGCTATGGGGCTTTGAGGCTATGAAGTGGCGGAAGGTGGGTTGTTTGCTCCACCTCGATGGGTCAGGGAGGGATTCCGGCTCTTGGGGCGGCGGCTAATCTGTAATTTGTAATTTGTAATTTGTAATCTTCAATCCGGGCGGGTGGGTGGGCGGAGGCTCGTTTATGATCGACCAATGCAGAACGATGCCTTGGCCGCGTCGGTGGTGGTGTGCACCAGGAACCGGTCTGCGCTGCTCGCCGAAGCTTGTGCGGCCATCCTCGAGGTCGACGCTCCGGCGGGCGGTTGGGAGGTGGTCATCATCGACAACGCCTCCACCGACGACACCCGGCAGGTGGCCGACTCGGTCCGCGACCTGGCCCCGGACTTGGTGCGGGTGGTCACCGAGCCGACGGTCGGCCTGTCGGCGGCCCGCAACCGCGGCATCGCCGAAGCGCGAGGCGCGGTGGTGGCCTTCATCGACGACGACGCCTTCCCGGACCGCGGCTGGCTTGAGGCCCTCGTCGCAGCGCTTGGCGAAGACGGGGTGGCCTGCGCCGGCGGTCCGGTGGAACCCTTGTTCGAGGGTGAGCTACCGTCCTGGTTCAGCGGTCGCTACCTGCCCTACCTGACGGTGTGGGATCTCGGTGACTCCCCGATTGATCTCGGCTACAACGAGTACCCGCGGGGTGCCAACATGGCCTTCGCGCGGTCCGCATTCGAGCGGTTCGGGACCTTCAGCACTCACCTCGGACGCAAGGCGGGGAGCTTGCTGTCGTGCGAAGAAACCGAGCTCTGCCTGCGCTTCGAGCGGGGCGGCCAACGCACCGTCTACGTGCCCGCAGCCAGGGTCCGGCACACCACCGCCGCCGGCCGCCTCACCCCTGAGTGGATGGTGCAGAGGTTTGGGGCGCAGGGCCGGTCCGAGGCCGTCATCGACTGGATGCACGGGGGCTTCCGCGGCCTGGCCCGAGGCCTTCAGGCGCACCGGGCGCGGGCCTCGTCGGCGGCCCGTGAACGTACCCACGAGGGGATTTTCCACGCCCGCTGCCAACGCCGCGCCCTGGCCGGCTACCGGATCGGAATGGTGTCGGCGCCGGTTTCCGTGCCCCGGTACAGGCCGCCCGACGCGGGCGTCGAGCTGGCAGCGTGGCCCAAGAGTTGAAAGTCAAAAGTCCAAAGTCTAAAGTCTAAAGTCCACGCTCGCCCAACTTCCTGAATCGAAAGTCCAAAGTCTAAAGTCCAAAGTCTAAAGTCCACGCCCGCCCACCCGGTCGGTCGGGTCGTAGAGACAGCACGGCGAACTCGGACGCCGCCAATTCGCAATTCGCAATTCGCAATCCAACTGACCCGGGATCACTGAACAGCCGTTCGATGTCGGCTGTGCCAATCGAAATCGGTTTTCGAATTTCGAATTTCGAATTTCCAGAAAGCAGCATTGAATTATCGGCGGGCCTGTAATGCGCTACTATTCGCCCATGCGCGCGCTTCGATTCGCTCTCGCGGTGACGCTCGCGGCCCTCCCGCCGCTCGCAGTCCCGATCGCCTCCGCACAGGAGGCCATGCCCTTCGAAATCGTTATCCCGGTATCGCCGGTCCTCATCGAGATCAACGATGCCCTGCTCGACGTGACGATCCGGCCCGGCGCCGAACCGCTGGTTCGTGCGCGCAGTCTCGAAGGGACGGTTGGCGAACCCGCCACCTTTACCGTCGGGCAAGGCGGCGGACGGGCCCACATCGCGCGAACCCCGACCGCGGACGGAGTCGATCCCGGGCGGGCGATCGTCGAGCTCGTGCTCGACCCCAGTCAACCGCTGCACGTCATCGGCCACAACATCAGGCTGGTCGTCAACGGGGCCGGCGGCGACGTCGACGTCGGCGATGAGCCGTCGCCGAAGCTTCCGAACCAGGCATCCGGCCAGGACGTCGCTCTCGCCCATACCTATGAGCTGCTCGACTCCGAGGCCGACCTCACCGGAATCCCGTCTGCGACCATCGTCGCCGACAACAGCGCCGTCCACAGCGACAGAGGTTCTGGAGAGCTGGCCGCCCAGCTGACGTGGGCAGGCCTGACGGTCGTCAACCACGACGGCGGCATTCGGATCGCCTCCACCGACAGTGAAACCACTTTCGAGGGGTCCGTTGGCGCCGTCGAGTTCGAGATCCAGGGCGGCGGACTGCGACTTCGTGACGGCTCGGGCTCGGTCCAGGGCAAGATCGAAGAGGGGTTCATCGCTACCGATCGCTGGAACGGCACCTTCAGCCTGGGCGGCGAAAACGCCAACCTCGAGCTCCGCGACGGGTCGGTGGGCCAGCTCAAGATCACCTCCTCCGACACGGTCACCTTCCTCGACGAGATTCGCGGCAACGTTGTCATCGAGGCTACTGGGGGTCAGATCACCATGGACTCCGTCCAGGGCAACCACACCGTCACCGTTTCCGACGGCGGCCAGTTGGTGGCGAACGTGTTGCATGGCGCCCTCGCCTTGAACCTGAAGGATGATGCCTACGGCGAGGTGAACCGGTCCTCGGGCACTATCAAGGCCGATCTCAACCACGCCGAGCTCAAGGTGTCCGGGGTGAAGAGCCTTGATCTGATGGCCGAGAGCTCGCGGGCCACCCTCGAGGGCATCGGGAAGCTGACCGGATTCGAGGCCCGTCAGAGCGAGGTCGAGCTGGACCTTCGGGAGGCCTCCGAACGCAAGCTGACGTTGTCCGTCGACGACGGCACATCGGTGGATCTTGCTCTGAAGGCCCCGTGCAAGGTGCAGGTTCGCGAGTCGTCGCCGGGCGGTAGCGGCGTCAACGTCACCGGCTGCGAGTTTCAAATGGAGCGCGCCGGCCGCTGGAGGAGAGGCCGCAAAGACATCAATGACGGTCGGCCGCCGTTCCAGCTCATCGCCAAGGTCGCCGACACCGGATCCCTGCGCGTCCGGGGCGGCTCCTGATACCGACCATGCGACGGCTCCTCGGCCTCGGCATGCTTGCGGGCGGCGCAGCCTTCCGATCGGTTCGCGGCCGGTTCGGGAAACCCGCGGTCGACCGAAACCCTCCGAGCTTCGACCGCGAGCCGCCCCGCCGCCCGTCATTACTCGTGGTGGCGCCATATCCGGTCCACCCGCCGATCCACGGCGGTGCGGTCCGGATCTTCAATCTTGTCCGGCGGCTGGCCGACCACATGGACGTGTCGCTCTTCCTGTTCGGCGGCGGTACCGACGACCCCCCGCAGCGGGCGGTCTTCGAGCCGTTTTGCCGCCGGGTCTTCATCCAGCGCTTCCCCCTGCCCGACCCTCGCTCGGACCCGTGGGGACGGCTGCCGCCGCTGGCGGCACGCTACGCCTCGCCGGTGGTGGCCGACCGGATCGCCGCCATCGTTGCCGCCCACCACGTGGATGTGGTGCTGCTCGAGTCCACCGAGTTGGCCTCCTACACCGGCCCCTTCCCGAACGCCTCGGTGATCATCGACGAGCACGACCTCAGCTTCCGCTCCCACGCCCGCCAACGGGCGGTGGGGATCAGTCGATTCGACACCCTCAACGTGCTCGGCGGGGGGTATGCGGACTGGGTTCGCCGCTACCATTTCGAGCTCGAGGCCTGCGAAACAGTGGACCAGGTCCACGTCATGTCGACGACGGATTCAACCGTGCTGTCCCGACACCTTCGTGACGGAACCCGTCGCATCCGGGTCATCCCCAACGGCGTCGACACCGACCATTTCCGGGCTCCAGCCGACAACGCGCACCGTCGCGGCGTGCTGTTCGTGGGCAGCTTCCCCCACCTTCCCAACCTGGATGCCCTGCACCACCTGGCCGACGAAATCTGGCCTCTGGTCCGGGAAGCCCTCCCGGACGCCGAGCTGACCGTGGCCGGAGCCCGTCCCCCCGAATCGGTGCTGGCCCTGAACGGAAAAAACGGGATCCACGTCGTCGGCGAGGTTGCGGACATGGCGCCGCTCTACCAACGCCACAAGGTGCTGGCGGTTCCGATCCGCGCCGGTTCGGGCACCCGGTTGAAGATCCTCGAAGCCATGGCCTGCGGCCTGCCGGTGGTCTCCACGGCCCTCGGGGCCGAGGGCATCGAGTGCCGTCCCGGACACGACCTGGCGGTGGCGGAACGGCCGGACGGCATGGCCGCCGCGATCGGCGATCTGGTGGGCCGTGACGAGGCACGCTGGCGGGCCCTGTCCGAAGGTGGACGACAGCTCGTGGTCGAGCGCTACGACTGGGACCGCATCGCGGTGCGGCTGCGCCATGCCGTCGCAGAGCTGGTCTCGGGGCCCACGCCCGGACTGTCGATCCACGGCGAGCAACCGGGCGCTTCCGGACACCCCGTTCAGGCATCGGTGATCGTCATCGTACGCCGCGGCGGCTCCGCCCTCGAAAGGTGCCTCGATGGCGTCGCCGGACAGACGACCGACCGCACCTTCGAGATCGTCGCGGTGGATCTCGGCGTCTCGGACACCTACCGCCGGCTGCTGCTGGAGAGGGGCGTGCGCCTGATCCGGTGCCGGCGATCGTCCGTGGGGTGTGGCGAAGCGGCCAATCTCGGCGCCGAGGCCGCGCTCGGCCGGGTGCTGGTTTTCCTCGGAGAGGACGTGGTGCCGGCCGATCCCGGCTGGCTCGACCGGCTGCTGGTCCCCTTCGACAGCCCCGACGCGCCGGCGGCGGTTCAGGGCGGCGTGACTGCGCAATTCGTCGCCGGTGCCCCACCCCACGACCCGCGGTTCACCCGCGAGGCGGCACGCTGGCGGACCGACCACGGCGGGTTCGAGCTGTCGATGGTCAATGTTGCCGTTCGGCGCAACGTCTGGGAGAGCTTCCCCTTCACGCCGAACACCGCCATGTCCGGCCTCCGGTGGCAGCGCCAGGCTGCGGCGAACGAACTTCTAGTCCTGCCGTGCTGGGCCGCCGCGGTGGTATGGGTCAGGCGACGGGACGCCGGCGATGTACTCCGCGAGTGCGTCGTCGATGGCCGGGAGTGGAGGGCCCTCGGAGTCCGCTACGGACTGGGCGATCTGCTTGCCGACCTCCGCCGCCCCCTCCCCTACCTCGACGGCCAAGGCGGCCGGGTGCCCACCCCGCCGGAGCTGGGCACCGGGACCGAGCGACACTTCGGTCGACTGCGACCCATCGCGTTGTTCGTCGGCAGCACTTTTCCGTGGGCGGTTCGGAAGATTGAAGATTGAAGATTGGCCCCTTCGCCGAGATATAATCCCCGCCGATGACCTCCAACCCCGACCCGAATACGCTGCTCCTCCGCCGGGGGGTGCGCCCATGAATCGCGACCCCGAAACCGGTATCCGCCTCCTGGACGGCCACCTGAGCTACCGCGACGGGTCCGAGGACCGGGTACTCGAAATTTTGCGCCGTGCTTCGGACCTCTCCTCAGATTCGGACGAACTGGCCGCCGCCGCCACCGACTGGCCGTCGCGTTACCACCTGTCGAGGCAGCGGGCCAACCTGCTGCGACCGCTGCGCCTCGGTCCGGGGATGAGGGTCCTGGAGGTGGGTGCAGGGACAGGAGCGATCTCCCGCTACCTGGGCGAGACCGGCGCCGATGTTGTCGCCCTCGAGGGCAACCTCGAGCGGGCGCGGGCCGCCGCGGTGCGCTGCTCCGACCTGGCCAACGTCGAGGTCGTGTGCGGCCCGCTGGCGAGCTTCGAAGACCCCGACGGCTTCGATCTGGTCTGCGTGGTCGGCGTTTTGGAGTACGCGGCCTCTGGGGCAGGCGGGTCGTCGGATCACCAGGGTTTCCTCAATCGCGCGGCCTGGCTCATCCGAAGCGGCGGTGGCCTGCTGCTGGCCATCGAGAACCAGATCGGTGTCAAGTACCTCCTCGGCTACCACGAGGACCACCTGGGCCTGCCCTGGGTCGGCATCGACGGCTACCGCGGCGACCACGGCATCCGGACCTTCACCAGGACCGCCCTGCGCGCCATGCTGGCCGCGGCCGGCCTGTCCAACCAACGGTGGTTCTTCCCGTTCCCCGACTACAAGATGCCGACCGTCGTTTTGGCCGAGGAGCTGTACCGGCTCGCCGAGAGCCCCGACCTGGTGGACCAGCTGATCCGTCGCCCCGCGGGCGACACCGGCGAGCGCGCGCTGCTGGTCGACGACCGCCGGGCCCACCGCATTCTGGTGGAGGCCGGCATCGGTCCCGAGGTGGCGAACTCCTTCCTCGTGGTCGCCGCCCCGGGCAGTGCCGAGCCCCCATTCCTGCCCGATCCCGGAATCCTCGCCTGGCGCCTCGGCGACGACCGCCGCCGCGCCTGGCGCCGCCACCTCGAGCTGAGGCGCACCGCAAGCGGTCTGGGCATCCGGACCTCGCCGTCGGCCGCGCGAGAACCATCCGAGGCAACCGAATGGCTGGTCCACGATCCGGCCAAGGACGAGCCCTATCTGATCGGGCCCACCATCGAGGAGATGGCCATCGAGGCCTGCGAACGAGGAGATCACGCGCCTCAAGAACGCACTCTGCAGCTGGCGCTGGTACCTCGACCAACACGCCCTGCCGCGAACCGACGACGGCGAGGAACAACCATTCTTGGCGGCGAACGACGAACCCCGGCTGCCGCCGGAGTTCCTCGATGTCGCCATGTCCAACTTCGTTCTCGATGGTGACGGGCTCCACTTCATCGATCGGGAGTGGCGGGCGCAGGCAGGGGTGGGAGCTTATCTGGTCATGGCCCGAGCCCTGTGGCTGCTCGCCGTCCAGATCATCCGCTCCGGAAGCGCCCACCCCTGGCCCGACGAAACCACAGTCGACCAGCTCGCGGCGACGCTCGGAGAGCTCTGCGAGCTCGACGTCGGAGGGCGAATCCTGGATCGCGTCACAGCCGCCGAGGTCGAGCTGCAGCATGTGGTCACCGGCCGCGACCGGGAAACCCTCGCCACCGACCTGCGCTGGCTTCGCGACCGATCCCGGATCAACTCCGCCGTCGCCGGGACGCTGCCCTTCACCCGGCTCGAAGGCCGGATCGACGATCTCCAGAGCCAACTCCTCGACCTGCTCAAACGGCACCGGGAGCTCGCCGAAACCGCCCACGATCGGGAACACGAGCTGCGTCACGAGCTGGCCGAGGCCTCGCTGGCTGCCGACCGGCTCCGCGGCGACCTGGGAGTCGCCACCGAGCACCTCGAGGGCACTCGCTCCGAGCTCGAGGCCCACCGCAGGGAGCTGGCGTCGGCCGGTGAAGAGCTCGACATGTGGCGCGATCGGCAACTGCGTTTCGAACGCCGGTTGCCGGTGCGACTGCTGCGCTCGGTGCAGCGCCTTTTGGGTCGCTGACCCATGGCGTCCCATTTCCTCCCCCGAGTGAAGAACGCCCTTCGATCGCGGAGGTACCGGCGCCAGTTGGCGGCCGGCGAGGCGGCCGGCGAGCTGACCTGGGTCTTCGACCCCGAGCCCCCTCCGCCGCCGCTGGTGGAGGTGCGCCTGCCCGCCGGGGTGGGCCGCGAGGCTGCGGCCCGGTGGTGCTCCCGCCAAACCCTGGCCGAGCTACGAGCGGTTGGACTGGCCGCCGATGGCGGGGAGGCGTGGCGGGTTCAGGAGGACGGGGACCTGAACGATCGGCAGCCTGCGCCGTGGTTCGCGGCGCCGGGCGCCCTGCCCGACGTACTGCCGATCCACCTGGAGAGCTGCCTGCTGGTGGCCGCGGCCGAACGTGTGGACGCGGTGGTGCTCGGCGAGCGTGCCGCACCCGGGACAGCCCCGGATCTCGACCGGGCGGCGGATGCGGCTTCGCCCCAGGCCCGCCCCTTCACCCTCTACTCCAGCCACTCGTGGACCTACGATGCGGTCGGCGACTCGGTGACGCCAGTCGGCGATGACCTCCTCATCAAGCTGATCGGAGCGGAGGGCGTCGGCCATCCGCCGCGCGACGTGGCCCACTTCAACGGGCACCGTCGGGGGCCTTACCTTGCAACGCGGCTGTTGGGACCGACCCTCGAGGTCCCGGTTCGCGACGTCTCGCTGCTCGATCGCCGCCCCCACCAGGATCGCCGGCCGACGGTCCTGGTGACCGCGCCCTTTCTTGCCCGCGGCGGCGCCGAGCACACGCTCTACCAGACCATGCGCGAGCTGCGGGACCGCTTCCGGTTCGCCGTGGCCACGCTCGCCCCCCACCGTCCCGAGCTCGGCGATCGGCGCCCGGATTTCCGCACCCTCACCGAGCGCCTCTACTGCCTCGGCGACCTAGTCCACCCGGCGGCCATGTACGGCATTCTGGTGGCCCTGGTCGACTCGCTCGGGGTCGAGGTTCTGTACAACGCCAACTCCACCACCCTGTTCTACGACTTCGCCCCCCGGCTGCGGGCCGACAGGCCGAGTCTGAGAATCGTCGATCACCTCTACGACCACCGGGTGGGTTACATCGAACGCTACTCCGCGGACCTGCTCGGCCACATCGACGTCTGCGTCGCCGAGAATCACCGCGTAGGGGAGGTGTTGACCGGCGAGCGCGGCTGGCCGACCGACCGGGTGCCGGTGATCTGGCCGTGCGGGAGGCCGCCGACCTCGTTTCCGCCCGCCGCGCAACGCGGCCGCGTGCGCCGCGACATCCGGCGCGAGATCGGCATCGGACCCGACGACGTGGTCTTTCTCACCGCTGCCCGGATGCACCCGCAGAAGCGCCCCCTGGATCTGGTCGAGCTCGCCGAACGTGTTCGCGATCTGGAGCAGGTCCAGTTCCTGGTGGTGGGCGGCGGCGATCTCGAAAACGAAGTGGACGCGGCCATCTCCGGCTCCAGAGCTCGGATCCGGCGGCTGCCGTTCAGAACCGACATTCCCGATCTGATCGTGGCTTCAGACGTCGGTTGCCTGGTGTCGGACTTCGAGGGTCTGCCGGTGTTCATGCTGGAGTGCCTGCAGGCCGGCAAGCCGTTCCTCGGCACCGACGTCGGCGACATGGGAGAGGTGCTGCGGCGGACCGGCGCCGGAGTTGTGGTGAGCCGGCCCGGGGACCTGGCTTCGTTGGAGGCGGGGGTCCGCCAGCTCGCCGACACCGACGAGTGGTCCAGAATGGCCCGTCTGGCCCTCGACTCGGCAGCCCTGTTCGACCCCTCCGGCTGCGCGGAAGCGTACGGGGCGGCCTTCGCGGGGACCCCACGATGAAGCGCCAGCCCATGCACCGCAGGCTTCGAGCCGCCTTCTGGGAGCACAGCCAGAGCTGGCGCAGGCCGCTGCGCCGGGTGCGGGCATCGGCCTCCGTCACCGCCCACCGGTTCCGGGCCCTGGGCGGCAAGCGGCCGGCGCCCAGGGTCGTCGGCCACCCGGTGGAGGTCGCAACCCCCCTTCCGGTCCCGCTGATCGCGGTGTCGCCGACCTCCGAGGGTCACCCCGCCTCGCTCGAACGATTCCTGTCGCAGCAGACCGAGACATCGATCTCGATCGGCCCGGGATCCGCTTCGCCCTTCGTCTACATGCCCGACGGCAGAGGGCTGGAGGACCTTCCGGCTACCCACCTCGAGTCGATGGTGATGGCGGCGGCGGCTGAGGGGCTCGATCAGGTTGTTGCAGGCTGGGCGGCCCCCGCCGACGGACCCTTCGGGCCCTCCGGTCTGGTCTACCGGCGCCATTCCACCGATCGCGCGAGCCATCTGCTGCTGCGCCGTCCCGCGGATGATCGTCAAGCGTCTTCCGGCGTGGTCGGCCGGACCGTGAGCCACATCTGCGCGCCGAAGGACCTGGCGAACGCCGAACCGGTTGTCGACGTCGCAGAGCTTGCCGGACCATACGTGGTGCGCGGCGACCTGCGTCCGGGAGCGCTGATCCGCCACCCGGTCAGATCGATCCACGACGAGCTGGCGGCGGTTCCGGCCGAGTCGGGCGCCCGCACCGTGCTCTTCCTGCTGCCCTACCTCGCCGTCGGCGGCGCCGAACGCCTGCTCTACGACCTTCTGTGGAGCCTCGGAGATCGTTGCCGGTCGCTGGTGGTGACCCTCGAGCCCCACCGAAGCGAGCTCGGCCAGACCCTTGACCTGTGCCGCGACCTCACGCCAAACGTCTACACCCTTGGCGATTGGCTGCCGCGCGAAGCGCACCTCGAGGCCATCCGGCACCTGATCCGGCGCTGGAGGGTCGAGAGCCTGGTGAGTTGGAACGGCACCGTGACCTTTTTCGACCACGCCGGCGACCTCAAGCGCTGGTTTCCCGAGCTGCGGATCCTCAATCAGATCTATAACCACCTGGGGGCGTGGATCGAACGCACCACCCCCACCCTGATCCGCGCCGTGGATCTGCACGTCGCCGTCAACGGCCGGATCGCCGAGGCGCTGGAGCGCGAGTGGGCCGTGCCCCGCTCCCGCATCGCCACCATTCACCACGCGGTCGAGGTCCCGGAGGCGACCCTTCCCACCGACGTGGAACGCCGAAAACGGGCGCGGCGCCGGCAGCTGGGCATCCCCGAGGAGTCGGTGGTGGTCGGGACCTTTGCCCGGATGCACCCTCAAAAACGGCCGCTGGATCTGATCCGTCTCGCCGAACGGATGGTGCATCACAACGTGCACTTCCTGCTGGTTGGCGGCGGCCCGATGGACGCGGCTGTGGATCGGGAGCTCGCCAAACGGCGCCTCCACAATCTGACCCGACTGCCGCTGCGTCACGACACCGACCGGCTGCTGGACGCTGTGGACATCTGCCTGCTGCCCTCCCAGTACGAGGGCCTGCCGGTCTTCCTGCTCGAGGGTATGGCGCGCAGTATTCCGTGCGTCGCGACCGCCGTCGGCGACGTCCCCATGCTGTTCGAGGAAGGTGGAGGTTTGGTTTCGGGCCGGCCCGGCGACCTCGCGGCCTTGCAGCTCGCGGTGGAGACCCTGATGGACGACCGGCGCCGCGCCGAGGAAGGGGAGAAGGCCCGCGCGCGCGTCGTCGCGCGCTTCGGGCTCGGCCGCTTCGCCACCGAGTATGAGGCCGCTATCTTCTCGGATTGAGATTTCCAGCACACCCACTCAGCGAGTCAAAAGTCAAAAGTCAAAAGTCCCCGCGCCCCCAAGGCAGTGGTCGGTTCTTAGTTCTTAGTTCTTAGTTTTTGGTTCTTAGTTCTTAGTTGCGTACGAGAAGTGGCCGTTCGGATCGTCGAGGGCCTGTCGGGCTACAACTCAGAACTCAAAACTAAGAACTCAGAACTCCTGCAAGGCGCCTCGGACGCCGACAATTTGCAATTTGCAATCTGCAATTTGGAATTGACGGAAAGACAGGGCCACCTCCCGCTTTCCGGACCCCCCTACCCTCCCGGGCTCTGCTAAGGTGCGAATACGATGTCTTCCCCGGCCGTCAGCGTGGTGATCCCGTCCTACAACCACGCCCGCTTCATCGGCGAGGCCGTGGACAGCGTCCTCGGGTCGTCCTTCAAGGACCTGGAGCTGGTCATCGTCGACGACGGCTCCGATGACGACACGCTGGACGTCCTGCTCCCCTACCGGGCCGAGCCGCGGGTGACCGTCCAGGCTCAGGAGAACCGCGGTGCCCACGCCGCGATCAACGTCGGCCTGGCGCTGGCCGGCGGCAGCATCCTTTTCATCCTCAACTCCGACGACGCCTTCCACCCGGACCGAATCGCCAGGCTGGTCGGTGCGTTCAACGCCGATCCGAAGACGGTCATCGCCGCCTCGTGGATCGAGGTGGTGGACGGCGAGGGCGCTGCCATGGGCATCAAGCAGGGATGTCGCAACATGCCGCCCTGGCCGCCGCCCTCCCAGGGCCCTTTCCTATCCGGGCTGGGCAACGAGGAGCTCGCCCTGCTGGAGACGAACTTCGTCTCCACCACCTCCAACGTCGCGTTCCGGCGGTCGCTGATCGAGGACCACGGTCTGGACTTCCTGCCCCTGCGTTACACCCACGACTGGGACTTCATCCTGTCGGCGTGCCGACACGGCGGTTTCCGGCTGATCGAGCAACCGCTGGTGCGGTACCGGGTTCACGGCGATAACACCATCCGCGAGGGAGAGGATCGGGCCAGAGGCGAGATGCGATTCGAGGTGATGTGGGCGCCGATTCGGCACGCGCGCGCCATGTGCGCGCGCCTCGCCGCCTCAAAACACGACCCCGCCGACCTCGAAGCCAGACTGTGGCGCTCGTTGCCCCGTTTCGGCTGCGAGGCCCTGCTCGGCCAGCTCCTCACCCTGCGCGGCTCGGACGACGACCCGCCGTCGGCCTACGACGCGCTGCTCGATCCGGCGCATCCCTTTCGCGTCGCGGCCGTCGAATCCCTCGCCGTCATGCCCTGAATTTCGGCCGGAATCGTCATTTTGAGAATTGCAGATTGAAAATTGCAAATTGAAAATTCCCGCCCGCCCACCCGGCGGGTCGGACGGTGGAGGTGGCGAGACGAACTCGGACGCCGACAATTTGAAATTTGAAATTTGAAATTTGGATTGGTGTGTTGGAGGCTACTGCACCGTTGTCGACCACGCCGAGGTGCTGCCGGATTCGAAGCCGTCCGCGAACAGCTGCTCCGGCGGCGAGTCGTCGACCCACACGGTGGACGGAGTGGCGGTCCCACCCTCCCTGGCGGCCACGATCAAACTGAAGGTCCGTGTGTGGGCCGGGCTCACGGAACGGCTGCCCGCCGCCGTCGAACCCGTGTCCACCGCCCAGTCGATCCCTGACTCGAGGAAGGTACCGGCGAGGGTCTGCCACTGGAGGGTCGCGGACTGGCCGGCGGGAATGGTGGCCGGAATGGCGGTCAGGGTGGCGAAGGGTTCGGCTCCATTCAGAATCTGGTCGACGGCGTTCTGGCCGTCCACCCGCAGGGTGTGGGTGCCGATATCCGCGTCCTCCTCGATTCCGGTTCGCGATCCCAGACTCTGACCGTCGAGGGTCGCGGAGGATCCGCTCCAGGCGTAGCCCAGGAAGGACTCGGTGGCGGTGGCGGCGTCACCCTTCGCGACCTCGTCGATGATCGCCGGCGGGACCGCGACCAGGACGCCGGTGGTCGGCTCCGACCCGAGAGTGACGTTCGCCACCTGCGACTTCTTGGTGCACTCGGGAGGTGCACCCGGGTTGCAGTTGCCCACGGTGGAGGCATTCCGGTCGACCACCAGTGCGTTCAGCTCGGTGGTCGTCATCGCCCAGTGCTGGACGATGGACTCCTTGTACATCTTCTGGCCGAAGGTGGTGTTGTAGAACTGGTTGCCGTTGTAACGGACGTCGTTGATGATGCCGCCACCGTCGGCGAGGGTGCGATCGTCATCGTAGATCGGCAGCCCTACGTGATCGACGAAGATCGAGTTGGCCACCGCGCCGGTGACGCTGAGCGACTTTCCCTGCTGGACCGACGAGAAAATCGCCGCTCCCCGGGAGTAGGGTTCCTCCTCCGCGACGCCCGGGCTCACCTCGTTGGCGACGAAGGTGCAGGAGTCAACGTCTACCTCGGATCCGATGACGTAGATCGCTCCGCCTTCGCGGTCTGCTGAGTTGCGGGCGAAGGTGGTGTCACTGATGTCCAGCCGCGATTGGGACAGGAACCCGGCGGCGCCACCGCGCCCCCAGGTGCCGGTTGCTTCGGAGTTGACGATCAGGCAGCCGCTCATGTCCAGATCGACCAGCTCACCGTAGATCGCGCCGCCGGAGCTGGTCTGGTCGGCGATCATCTCGTCCACCTGGAGGTCGGTGAAGACGACGTCGGTGATCGTCACCGGCATCCGGTTGGCGGTCAGGCCCTGCATCCGAGAGACGCCGTTTTCACCGTACTGCCGGTTGGTGTCGCCTCCCACGTGCACGCCGCCACCGAGCTGGGTCACCTCTTCCACCCCGCCCCAGGCGCCCTGGATGATGGAGTCCGTCAGCACCAGGCTGGCCGGTGGACGGTTGGTCGACCCATCCGCCTGAGTGTCGAGGGAGCTTGCCTTGATCGCCCCGCCGAAACCCCGGAAACCCGGCCGTCCGGTAGCCTGGTTGCCGCGGAAGACCGCGCCGTGGATCTCGCCCGCGGCACGGTACAGGCTCACCGCGCCGCCGAGATGGGCGGTGTTGGTGAGGAATCGCGAGTTGTGGATGACGATGGTCGCCTGGTTCTCGACGTGGACCGCGCCGCCTTCGGTGGGCGACGGCGGGGTCACCGTCGGGTGGTTGAGGGCGATGTTGTCGACGAAGGTGCAGTTCGCCACCGTGACCCAGGCCTGAGGTAAGGGATCGGAGTCGTCGTAGTTGCCCACCACGTAGAGGGCGCCGCCGGCGAAGCCTGCCTCGTTGTGCTCGAAGCGGGTGTTGGTGATCGTGACCCTTGAGTTAAACACCAGCAGACCGCCACCAAGCGCGTGAATCCGGTGATTGGCCTGGTTCGAGCGGTTGCCGATGAACAGGCCGGAATGAACGAAGGCGGTCGAGTCGTCCCCGACGTACATCGCCGGCGCCTGGCTCGACGAGGTGTTGTCGCGCCACACGCAGTCGAAGAAGTAGGCCACGGAACCCAAGATCACCGCAGTCCCTCCGCCGACCCCGCCGATCCCGGTGCCAGGGTCCGAGGCGTTGTTCTCGAACTCGCAGTTGGTGAAGGTCGCGCCGCCGTTGTCCACGGTCACGCCGCCGGCCTCCACCTGAGAGGTGCTGCGGCCGTTGGCGAAGTCGAGGCCCTCGAAGTGGACCCAGCCGCGCTCGCCGGGGTTGTTGACCAGGTATCGCAGAATCGACCGGTTGCTGACGCCGTCGAGGATCGCGGTCCGCGGGCTGATCGCCCGGATGGTGAAGGTCTTGTCGGGGTCGACGATCTGGAAGCCGTTCACGGGCGCCACATAGGTGCCCGGCGTCACCTCGATGATGCCGCCGTCGGCCACCGACTCGATGGCGCTCTGGAGGGCCGAGCTCGAGCTCACCTGAATGACGGGAGGTCCCGCCCACGCCGCCGCCGCCGTGACCATCACCAGCGCGAGAATCCACGAACGGAACGTCACCGACTCAGCCTCCATGTCTTCGCCCGGTGCCGCAACGATGGACCTCTGCCACCCGGCGGGCCGGACGATCCTCAATTCCAAAGTACCCGGCGGCGGGGGTCAAAATAGTGACCGATCTCACTGTTTCGGTCGATCGGCCGGCCGCGGACCCCGGCTTCACTCCAGGTAGCCGAGGACCCGCAACTGGTCCTGTGCGTCCTCGTTCAACTCGGGAACGTCTGCACGCGGATAGCGATGGGCGTTGACCAGGGCGCGCCAGCGATCGATCTCAGCCCTCAACCGGTCCGTCTCCTCGGGGTCCTCCCCGGCGATGTCCAGTTGCTCCAGGGGATCGTCGCGGAACCGGTAGAGCTCGCCGGACCCGCCATCGAGGGTCCACAACAGGCGGTCTTCCTCCCCGGAAGCCGCGATCCGCCGGCCATAAAACGGGGACTCGGAAAAAGCCGTCCGCGGCGCCAGGCCCTCACCTCGAACCAGGGGCAGCAGGCTGCGGCCCTGCACCGGATCCGGGACGTCGGCGCCGACGGCGTCGAGCAGGGTCGGCATCAGGTCGATCGATTCCACCACCGGCGACACCACCCCCCGCCAACTGCCCTCCGGAAAGCGGATGATGAGCGGGATCCTGGCCACCGTGGCGTAGAGCCGGTCGTGGAACAGCGAGCCATGCTCCTGGAACTCATCGCCGTGGTCGGAGATCACCACCACGATCGCCTGCCGGAGCACACCGGTCTGATCAAGCAGGTCAATAAACTCGCCGAACCACTGGTCGACGTGGCGGATGCCGCCGTCATACATGGCCACCGCCCACGCCATCTGAACCTCGTCGAGCCGCAGCGGATCGGCGCCGTTGCGGGCGTTCCACACTTCGGCCATGACCCCCGACATGTCGGCGCGGTATGCCTCCGGCGGCTCCGTCACCTCGGAGGCGAACCACGATCCGTAAGGCGCGGGTGTGACCTCGTAAGGGGAGTGCACGTCGTAGGTGTGGACCAGCAGCAGGAAAGGCCTGGCGGCTCGCGCGGGCTGCTCGAGCTTGGCCTGCAGCCAGCCCACCGCCTTCGGACCGATCTTCTCCAGGTGCCCGGCCTCGTCGTCGTACACGTCGAAGCCCTGGTCGTAGCCGTAACGGCCCGACATCAGGCCGCCATCCACAAAGGCGGCGGTCTCGTACCCCGAGTCCCGAAGCACCTCGGCGAGGGTGATCACCTCGTTGGAGATGAGCTGGTTGTTGCCGATGCGGCCGTGGGTGGTCGGGTACAGCCCGGTGAGAATTGACGCCTGGGACGGCGGCGTGTTGGGTGCCTGGGCGAAGGCCCATTGGAACAGTGTCGCCTGCCCGCTGAAGGCGTCGATCTCCGGGCTGGTTGGCCGGTGATAGCCGTAGCAGCCGAGGTGGTCGGCCCGCAGCGTGTCGATGTCGACGATGATGATCGGCGGCCGATCGAAGATCTGGGCCCTGGAGCAGCCGGTGGCCGACGCCACGCAGACCACCGCCAACCCGATCAGACAGGCGAATCGCAGCGTCCCCGGCCCGACGTCCCTGGCCGCCTCCCGAAGGACTCTCAGAAGTTCCTGCAAGACAAACACTTCCTTCCCACTCTCGGATCCCGCCCCGACCGGAATCCTAACCCAGCGAGTACCGAAGATCCATCCTCCCGGACGAATTGAAAATTGAAAATTCCCCCCAACCCTCCCACCCTCTTCGAAAAGCCACCACCCATTCCCCTCCCCGCTTTTCGAAGCTACCGGATCCTCTGAGCCTTAGGCACGTCGCGAGATCCTCGGAGGCTTCCATGTGCTACGCCGCCAAGGCAACTGATCGCTGCCGCTGAAGACTGCTTTCTGTCCCTGAAGACTGACCGCTGCCCCTGCTCGCTGTTCTCTGACGCTGCCCCTGAATCCTGTCGCTGCCTCTGAATTTTGGGAACGGGAACGGGAACGGGCACGGCGAGAACCCCAACCACACGCTTTCCCGGATGAACCGGAAGTTGAAGGTTCCTCCGCCCACAGTGCTTCATGCCCCACCCATCGGAGACTGTTACGATGGCGCATGCCCGTCTGGTCGCGACCCGTCAATCGAGTACTCTGCCCCGTCGTCCTCGCCATCGTGACCGCGGCGGGCTGCGCCGGCCAGCCTGACGGGTCGTTCGTTCCAGGCTTTCGACTGATCGAGTCGGATCCGCAAGTGCAATTCGCGCGCGAAGCCATGATCGATTCGATACCGTTAATCACCTGGAAGTTCCGGGACCCGGCCGACGTCGAGGCCTGGCAATTCAACGTGGATCGATCGAAGCTAGAGATCGATGGCCACGGTCTACGCATCCTCGAGCATCGTCGGTTCATCACCCTCACGAGAGACGTGACGCTGGAGGCGGACGAGGTCGACGCGTTCGAGCTTCGCGTGAAAGGGCTGCCGCGGCACGCGGTCGAGTTGAGCTGGGCTGGACCAGACCAGCGATTCTCGGATGATCGGAAGGTTCGCACCGAACTCGGCCGGCCGGCGTTAGATGGCTTCCGCATCTACGGTCTCGTGCCCGGCGGTCACCCTCGCTGGCAGGGGAAGATCAGCCGGCTGGCCTTCAAGATCAACGTGGCGAAAGACCGAAACGCCGTGATCGAATCCATTCGATGCTTGGCCGAAAGGGTGCTCCCGGGGGCGGTGGAAGAGGCCGTGAATCGGCCGTGGAAGGTGGCCCTCGGCGACGAAGTGCGCAACGCGATCCTGGCGGTGCCGGGAGTGCCGATTCGCCGCCGGCTCGAGGTTCCGGCCGGCGCCCAGCTGTGGCTCGGGTACGGCACCCAACGGCGAGTGCGTGGCGCGCTGCGGTTCCGGGTTTCCGCGCTGCGAGCGAACGGAACGCAGGTCGAGCTCCTCGACGTGCCGTCGGGCGAACCGGGGCGATGGTACGAAGCAGTCATCGACCTGGCCCCGATTGCCGGTGCCACCGTGGATTTGGAGTTGCTCGTCGAGGGCGAAGCTGATTTCGATCCGAGGCTTGGCTTTCCGGTGTGGGCCAACGTGGAGGTCGTGTCACCACGCCGCCGGGTTCCGCCCAACGTGGTGTTGATCTCGATCGACACTCTTCGGTCAGATCGCCTCTCGCTGTACGGACATTCCCGCATCACCTCCCCCCATCTCGATGCTTGGGCCGACGGCGCGATCGTGTTCGAACGGACGGTGGCGCCTTCGCCGTGGACCTTGCCCTCCCACATTTCCCTCCTCACGGGAGTCAACGCCCACCGGCACGGCCTCAACTTCAACACACCCGCGCCCTCCGAGCTGGTCACCCTCGCCGAAATGATGCGGGCTGCGGGCTACGCCACCGTAGCGGTCACCGGCGGGGGATTCGTTCACCCCCAGTACGGTTTCGCCCAGGGCTTCGACAGCTACCGGTCGTTTTCGGCCAAAATGGGCGCTGAAGAGGAGTTGGCGGTCGGCATCGAAGGCGCCCTCGATCTGGTCGACCGCTATCGGGACCGGCCGTTCCTTCTTTTCTTCCACACCTATGAGGTGCACAGTCCGTTTCGACCCCGAATGCCGTACTTCGAGCAGTTCACCGGTCGCTCTCGGGGACCCCTGATCGGCGCCAGGCAGGGGTCCGAAACGCCGGAGAACGGCTTTCTGGACAACCAACACCGGATGACCGTTCTTCGTGAGGGAGAGCCGCCTCGGCTGCTCGCCAGCGACGAGGTCGATCTCGCATTCGATCTCTATGATACTGGAATCGCCTACACGGATGCCGCCCTGGGCCGCCTGTTGGCCCGATTGCGAGAGCTGGGCCTGGATCGCCGCACCATCGTGGTCGTCACCTCTGACCACGGTGAGATGTTCGGTGAGCACGGCCTTTTCAACCACATGTGTCTGTACGACGAGAACCTCCTGGTTCCGCTGGTGATCTCGGACCCGAACGGACGCGGCGCGGGCACCAGAATCAGCGAGCAGGTGCGCTCGATCGACATCCTGCCGACGCTGCTCGAGCTCACCGGGGTCGAGCGACCGCCCGGAATCGACGGGGTGTCCCTCGTGCCGCTGATGGATGGTCACGTGCTCCCTCCGGATGCTGGTCTGGCGTGGAGCTACGCACCATCGTCGAACTTCGGCCTCTCGGTTCGCGATCGAAACCGGTTCAAGCTGATCACTCGAAACGACCCATGGCGGTACCCCGGCCCGCCGCAGCAGCTGTTCGAGCTGGGAGCCGATCCGGGGGAGGCGCACCCCGTCACCGGTTCGGTGCCGGATTCCGAGCACTTGAGCCAGTTGACGGGCCGCGTGCTGGCGAACGACATCCCGGGAGTGCGTGTGCACATCGCGAGCTCACCCGAGGGCCGGACCTACCGCGGTGCTCTGCGCGGCCCGGTCGTGCCCGGCCAACGCCTGAAGACGCTCAACGTGGGTTGCGGCTGCGTCACGTACGGTGGCGGCAAGACCACGCTGTTCGAGGTCAAACCCGGCGAGGATGTGACCCTGTGGCTGGAAGGGGTCGGCGCCGGCCAGCTGGCGGTGACAATCGAGCCCGACGGAACGGCCCGCGAGGCGATCGAGTTGGTGGTGGACCTGGCTGAGCTGGACCGAGTCCGCCAGATCGCACCGACACCGACCGGCTGGACCGAGCAGCAGGGCGATGCTCCTCTCGAAGACGGGGTTTCGGTGTGGTGGCACCTGCAACCGGAGGGAGTGACCGGGGCGCTGCCGGAGATCGACGAGTCCCTTCATGACCAGCTCGAGGCGCTCGGCTATGCCAACTGACGAGCGGCGATCCGCCGTGAGAATCCTCTGATCGGGTGGTTGAGGGAGCCTGCAAAATCGGCGATGGCACCATCAGCGCCGCACGGTGATGAATCCGAGTGTCGAGAGCCCCCAGGCAGAAACCAAGAACTAAGAACTAAAAACTAAGAACTAAGAACCCCCCTCTGTCCTTGTCGCGTGGGTTGGTGGCGGACTTTCGACTTTGGACTTTGGACTTTGGACTCATTCGAGCACGGGCACGGCGGAACCCCAACGACATCTCCCGGGATGAACCTTGTCTTCAATCAGACGAGACCATCCAGGCTCGCGAGATCGGCGACGTCCACCGACGGCAGCGGCACGCCGTCGTGACCTGCCTGCCGGGCAAACAGCCGCGCCCCCGGCGGAACCAGGCGGAGGAACTCCGCGGCGCGCACCGTCCGCGCCCCCTCGGTCGTGAACAGGGCGTCGGCGAGCCCCCCGAGGTAGCCCACCTCGAAGAGCGGATGAAGCAGGGGATCGAGGGCGACGCCGCCCGCCCTTTCGGCCCACGCGGCCAGCCCCAACGCCCTGTGCTCCAACCGATCTAGGGACGCTGCGACCCGCGCCACCGCCGGCGACGGCCCACCGGCGGCCAGGATCTCCATCCGCCGCCGCTCGAGCGGTGCGATGCCGAGCCATTTTTTGAGCGCCGGGTGCTTGTCGTAGAGCAGCGCCGCCATCTCACCGCACCGCCGCTGCCGGCGGAAGAACCCGTCCACCTCGTAGCGGTGATGGTGGTAGGCCACCGCCGAGGCCCGGTACTTAATCCGCAGGCCGTGCATCGACAGCCGATAGGCGAGCTCGGCGTCCTCGAAGGCTGCGGCCGGAAAGTCGGTGCAGAACCCGCCGGGTTCGAGGTCGAGCAGCCGCCGCTGCAACGACACGTTCGAGGTGTAGAAGTGGCGGAAGTCGTACTCGCGGCCGTCAGCGAAATAGTGGTAACTGAACTGCTGCGCGCCGACCCCGTCGACGTGGCGCATGGTGGCGGTCAGCGGGACTCCCTCCGGCCAGCGGGTCAGGCCGAGAATCGCCTCCCCGCCATCGGCAGCCCGCCGGTGACCGGCGACGTGCTCGGCCAGCAGGCCGGCGTCGGGCTCGATGTCGTCGCCGGTGAAGAGCACCAGGTCGCCCTCGACCTTCGGCAGCGCGAGATTCCGCGCCGCCGCCGGGCCGGCGTTGGACTGCCGCAGCACCCGCAGCCGGTACCGCCCGGGCCGCGCACCGGCCAGCAGCTCCGCCGTGTCGTCGGTGGAGCCGTCGTCCACCACCACCAGCTCGAATGGGAGATCGCCCGGCCGCTGCCTCTCGTAGGCCTCGAGCACCAGCTGCAGGGCCGGCCGGCGGTTGAAGGTGGGCACCACCACCGAGATCAGGGGGCGCGCCGGGTCCATCACGCGGGGGGACCGTCCGGTCCGCCGGCGAGGAGCGCCCGGCGAAGCATTCCGATGCCCTCGCCGGCCCCGCTCTCGATGGTCATTCGCACTCCAGCCGGGTCGGGAGCCCGGACCTCACCCGACAGCACCCTCCGTAGGGCGCCGGCCAACGCCTCAGGGTCACCCGCAAACTCGACCGCCGAGGGCCCGACGAGCTCGGTGATCCCACTCCCACGGGTGGCCACCACCGGTGTGCCGGCCGCCAACGCCGCCAACACCGCGGGTCGAGACGGAGCGAAAGCGGCCGGATCCAGGATGACGTCGGCCGCAGCCACCAGCTCCGCCGTCGAATGACCCTGGGGACGGACCCGGACGTTGGGCAGATCCAGGTAGGCGGCCAGATCCGCCACCCGTCCGGCGAGCGGCCCCTCCCCCACCAGCAGAAAAAACAACCCGTCCTCGCCGCGCAGGCGATCGGCCACGAGGACCGCGTCTTCGGGACGGCAGCGGGGCACCAGGTCGCCGAGGGTCAGCACCAGCCGGTGGCCGTCGGGCACGCCGAGCTGCGCGCGGATCGCCGGCTCGCGGCCGTAGGATCCAGGTTTTCGCGCACCGATCTCGGCGAGTCCGATCGGGGCGACAGCGATTCGGTCCGAGGGGATTCCAGTTCTCGCGAGCGTTTCGGCGTCGGCAGCGGATGCTGCAACCCACTGGTCCGCAGGAACATCGACCCCGATGTCGTCGACGCCGAACGCCACCACTCGCAGCCCCCGGCTTCGCAGCTGGGCGACGGCCGGGCCGAGCCGTTCGTCCCAACCCACGAGCAAGACCGTTCGCGCCGCGCAACGCCCCGCAATCCGGATCAACGCGGACGGCCATACCGATGGGTCGAGAATCGAACCCAGCTCGTGCACCGCGACGCCCGTGCTGTCGAAGAGGTCGGAACGGGTCAAGCCAAGAGTGTTGTCAGCCCGGGTCGTCACCACATGGAAGCGAATCTCGCCGGCGAGGGCTCGCACCAGTCCGCCTACGAGCCGATCGAAACCCCCGTCGAGCGGCTCCGCCACCACCACCAAAACACCGGGCCGCGGATCGGCCTCCCACCGCGCCGTCGCCCCGGCTGAAACGGCGGCCACCGGATGGTCCACCGGCCCCCAGCGACGGCGCGCCCACAGCTCGTACCGACCCACCGCCACCACCGCACCCCGCCCGTCACCGGCGAAAGCCACCGGCCGGGGCGATGCGGCGTCGAGGGGTCCCGCCAACCTCACCGTCTTGCCGACCACCGGATGGGAAGGCGCAACCCGCGCCAACCGGTCCGGATCGATCAGGCGGACCGGATCGAAGACCTCCCTCGCGCTCAGCACCAGCTCCGAGGTGTCGCCGTTCGAGTGCCGCATGTCCCTGGGTTGCACCGGAATTCGGACATACCGGATCGGTTCCGTCGCCACCAGCCACTGCAGCTCCTCAAACAACGTCGCCGGCAGCCGCGGCACCGGCGATGTCACCATCATCAGCCACTCCCCGGAGACGGCGTCGAGCAGCTCTTCCCGGGTCCGGGCAGTGCGCTCTTCGACCTCGGTTTCGTCGGCCGACCACACCCTCAACAGCCCGGTTCCCGGATCCCACGAGGCCAGCTCGAGCCCGTCCGCGGTCTGGCCCCGCAGCATCTCCGGCGGTCCATCCGCCGCCGACCCTGCCGGCGCCGACACCACCACCGAGATCGTCGGCAGGCGGGAAGCCTCGGCGCCCGTCGAGCGGACGGCCACCACGTACCGCTGGCCGGGATCGCCCGCCTGCCACAGGCGCCGTGCGGTACCGACGGTGACCCGCACCAACGCCCGAACGAGGCGCTTGAGTCGAGCCACCGGCGCCGACCGGCTGCGGCGCAGCGTCGAATCGAACGATCTGCGGAACTCGCACGCCGTCGTCGAGTCCGTCGCAGATCTCCGCGAGCGCTGCCAGCTGGGCGCGGAGCTCCCGGTTGCCCGCCTCGACGTCGCCGAGCGCCTCTTGCAGCACTCGGCACCGGGCTTCGAGTCGCTTTGACGGCTCTCGCTCGGGGTCTTTCCCCACCGGCGCGCCCCCTCCGGTCTCAGTGCGGTCTTCGATCATCGTCGGGTACCCGGCCCCCTTCGATCACAGGTTACACCGACGCGAGTTGATTACGAATTACGAATTGCGAATTGCGAATTTTCGCCTGCCGAGGTCACGAAGATCCGGGATTTCAAATTCGGAATTCGGAAAACCGTCACCGGTCGTGTGGGCAGGGACTTTGGACTTTGGACTTTAGACTTTGGACTTTCGACTCGGGAGAATGGGCGGACCTTTAAACTCCAAAAAATCCACGCGCAAACGCGATCCGGCACTGCAGATCCCACCGGTCCCGCCGGCGGCGGCGCAGCGCCACGCGCAGCGCGGTGACCGCTGAAAAGGCAATCGGCTGAACCACCAGCCGCGGCAGCATGGACGGGTGGGCGGCCACTGCCACCCTCGCCCAACGCCCGGCCCGGCGCTGCCGGTCCAAAACGGGCTCGATGGAGTCGTACCTGTGATGGTGCAGGCAGCGTGCGCGCTCTGACCAGATGGCGGTCCAGCCTCTCCTCGACCACCTCCAGGCGACCTCGGTGTCCTCCAAACAGGCCTCGGTAAAGCGCTCGTCGTAGGGCTCGCTACGAAACCACTCGGCGGGGGCCGAAAGGTTGGAGCCCAGCACCGCGGTGTAGGGGATCGGACCGCCGTCGACCAGCCCCTTGAAGTAGAACTGTGGGCCTTCGGGGGCGAGGAACTCCATGACCTCGGTGACCGGCTCCTCGGCGTGCCAATCGATGCGGCCCTGGACCGCCGTCTCCCGGCCGCCTGCGGCTTCCAGGTGCCGGTGCAGGGTATTGGGCTCCGGCACCGTGTCATCGCCCAGCAGCAGCACTCGAACCGCGGTCGCCATTTTGATCCCGCGGTTGCGTGCCCGCGCCGGCCCGCCCGGTTCCAACACCAGCGACCGCAGGGTGAAGCCGCTGAAGGCGGCACCCTCGAGCCAAGCCCCCGTCCCATCGGTGGAGCCGTCGTCCACCACGATCACCTCGACTGGCCCGGGCAAATCCAGCTGACGGTCGAGGGCCGCCAGCGTTTCCCCGAGGACGCGACGTCGATCGCGGGTCGGGATGATCACCGAAAGGCACGGATCGGCGCTCATCGATCTGTCGTTCTCACCGTCCCGCCAACGGCCGCCTCACCGCCGCCGGCACCCATGGAGTGGCCGTAGCTGGCCACCAACTCCGCGGCCGGGCCGATGGCCTTGACGATACCGTGCTCGAGCCACATCACCTCGTCGCAGAGACGTCGGATGGCATCCAGGTCGTGGGACACCACCAGGATGGTGACGCCGGCGTCCCTGAAGCTCGCGATCCGGCGCTGGCACTTCTGCCGGAAGTGCTCGTCGCCCACCGACATGACCTCGTCCAGCAGCAGAATCCGGGCGTCCACCGTGGTCGCGATGGCGAAAGCGAGCCGGGCCACCATGCCGCTGGAATAGGTGCGGATGGGCTGGTCGATGAACTCCCCGAGCTCCGAGAAGTCCACGATTTCATCGAGCCGGTCTTCCATTTCGACCCGCGAGCGGCCGAGCAGAGCGCCGTTGAAGTAGATGTTCTCCCGTCCCGATAACTCACCCTCGAAGCCCAGTCCGAGCTCGATGATCGGTGCCAGGCGGCCCCTAATCACGGCCTCGCCGGCGGTCGGGGCGAGGATCCCGCCGGCGATCCGCAGCAGGGTCGACTTGCCGGCGCCGTTGTGTCCGATGATGCCGAAGGTCCTCCCCGGCGCCACCGTGAAGGTGACGTCGGACAGGGCGCACAGTTCCTGATAGGAGATCCTCGAGGTCAGCCGCCGGATCACCCACTCCTTGAGGGTCACGATCCCGCGCTCCGCAAGCAACCGGTAGCGCAGCGACACGTCGCGGAATTCGATGGCCGGACTGCTCATCAGAGGTGGAGGTAGAAGCCGCGGGCGAGGCGGTGAAAGACGACCCAGCCGACCACCAGCGCGATCACGGCCGCCGCCACCGAAGCCCCGATGACGTGGGCACCGGGCAGCGTGCAGTTGTAGACCGGGTCGCGAGCCAGCTTGAACAGCTGGGTCAGGGGATTGATGCGGATGACCCACAACCACTTGTAGGGCACGATGCTGATCGGGTAGATGATCGGCGTCATGTACATCAGGCCGAAGGTGGCGACCTGGTACATGTGGGAGACATCGTCGAAGTACACCGCCATCGCCGACAGCAGCAGCGACACCCCGAGCGCGAAAGCGGCGATGATCAGGAAGCTTACCGGCAGGAAGAGCACGGTGGCACGGATTGGAGCCCCGGTCACGATCATGATCAGAAAGAGGGGAATATAGGCCAGGCAGAGGTTGACCAGGCCGGAGATGGTGGTGGACACGGCAAAGATCGATTTCGGCACCCGCACCCGCTTCATCAGCGATCCGTGGAAGCCCAGCGACGTCATCGACTGGAGCGTCGTCTGGGTGAAGAAGCCGAACACCAGGTACTCGGACAGAAAGTACGTCGGATAGTGCTTGATTCCCTGGAAGCGAAACACCGTCGAAAACACCACGGTGAGGATGATCATCAGCAACAGCGGGTTGAGCATGGTCCAGAAGAACCCGATGACCGACCGCTTGTACCGTACCGTGAGGTCGCGCTGCACCAGGTTGGCGATCAGATTTCGGTGCTCGAACAGCTCCCGGATGTCGCGGATGGGATTGAGAGGCTGCGTGGCAGAGTTGCGGAGGACGGGGACGGCCGGGATCGACATCGCGGCGAGTCTAGCACCACCCCCACCCACCCGCCCGCTCGAAAAGCTGCCCACCCGCCCACTACAAATTGAAAATTGAAAATTGAAAATTGAAAATTTTAGCCCGCCGAGAACTACTGCGGTCGTTTTCGGACATCGCCAATTCGTAATTCGTAATTCGCAATGGGTGGGAGGGCGGAGGATACAATGTTGCTGCGTATGTCCACGCCCGTTCTCTCGATCGTTGTGCCGACCCACGACACCCGCGAGCTGACCCTGCGGTGTCTGGCGTCGATCCGCGTCGCGGCCCCCGACGCCGAGCTGATCGTGGTCGACGACGCCTCGTCCGACGGCACCGCAGGTGAGGTCGCCCGCCGCCACCCACACGCCAAGGTGCTCACCAACGACCAACGCCGGGGATTCTCGCGCACCGCCAACCGCGGGCTGACCGCTGCGGGCGGAGATCCGCTGCTGCTGCTCAACAGCGACACCGAGGTCACCGCCCCGGCAGTGGCGTCGGTGCGGGCGGCCTTCAACCGCGACCCCCAGCTCGGAATCGCCGGCGCCGAGCTTCGTTATCCCGACGGTACCGGCCAGTGGGGAGCTGGGCGCGAGCCGACCCCGCTTTGGCTCTTTGGCCAGGCATCCGGGATTCCGGCCCTCCTCGGGCGGGTCCCCGGCTACCGGTGGATCAAGGCCCCCGGCCGTGGCGCCAAGGCGGACGTCGACTGGGTTTCCGGCGCCGCCATGGCTATGCGACGCGCTGCCTGGCAACAGGTGGGCCCGTTGGACGAGGGTTACCGGTTCTACTGCCAGGACCTGGACATCTGCCTCGCGGCGAGGGACAGAGGCTGGCGGGTGGCGGTGGTGCCGTCGTTCGTGGTGACCCACCACCACGGCGCCACGATCTCGGCCACGGGAGGTTCGGCAGCCCCGTACCACCCCGAGCTGATGTGGCGGGACCTGGTGCGTTTCGCCCACAAGCGGGGAGGTCCCGAAGCCGCCCGTACGGCCGCTTCCGCCCTTCGCCGGGGCGCCCGCCTGCGACTCGCCGGCCGCAGACTGGCAGGTTCGGCCATGGGCGCCCGCCGACCCGCCACCTGGCAGCAGGACACCGCGGCGTTCGTCGCCGGGCTCGGGGCGCTCGACGAGATACTTTCGGGAAAGAGCTGAGTTTTGAGTTCTGAGTTCTGAGTTCTGAGTTCTGAGTTGGTTGTGCTGGTCCGTGATGTCGTTGACGGGTTGGTGGTTGGGTACCCAGTCGATCGCACATCACTCGCACACCGTGTGATGAAACGGTGACGTGCGTGAAACTAAGAACTAAGAACTAAAAACTAAGACTTCAATCCTCGGTACAGCTCGGCGAACGCAGCGGCGACTCGAGCCGGATCGTGACGGGTTGCGAGCAGTCGCCGTCCTCCGTTGACCAGCGAGCTCGAAAATTGCGGATTCTGCTCGATCCGGGCGAGCGCTTCAGCGAGAGCCGCCGGCCCGTCCGCGACCGCAACCGCCTCTCCGTCGGAGGTTCCGAGGGCCGCCGCGGTCTCGGCGGAGACCACCAGCGGTACGCCTCGCGCCCATGCCTCCAGCGCCTTGACCGGCACCCCGGTGGGGTGGCGGGCCGGGATCGCCATGATCGCACCGGGAGCGAAGGCCGCGACGCTGTCACCGGGCGCCCCATGCCATCGGACGCCGTCGGTGTCCTCGGCCTCCACGCCGCCGAACACGTGCAGCATCGCCTCGGGAAGCCGCTTCCTCACGTCGGGCCACCACTCGCCCGCGATCCGGCGTGCCGTTGAGCGGCTTGGCAGCCAGGTCGGGCTGGCCAAAGTCACGACCGCCGGCCGACCGGCGAGCGGCGCCTCTCCGGTGGCCAGCCCGGCCGGGTACGGAACCGGCACGACGTCGACCGGCGATCGGCCCCCGGCAGCCTCGCGCAGTGGTTCGAGGTCGATCTCGGTGAGCACCACCGTCGCCGACACACCCCGCAGCACCCGACCTTCCCATTTTGCCAACCGGCGAGCCTCGCGGCGCAAAACCCACGACGTCAGTGGCCGCCCGAAGGACGCCGCATAGTCCCAGAGCACACTCTCCACGTTGTGGGCGCGGTAAACGAGGGGGACTCCCCGGCGCGCCGCCGGACCGGCCTGGGCGAGAGCCTGGAGCTGCTCGGCCTGCACGACGTCGAACCGTTCGGCCGCCACCAGCTCCGCAACGCGCCGCCGAACCTCCGGCAGGTCGTGCCTCACCACGGTCACCGGCCGCCTGCGGAGCAGCGATGCCGCCATCACCACCCGGGCGCTCCCGGGTCGCACCGGGATCAGCTCCGGCGCGCAGAACTCGGCGAGGGCGGTTCGCACCCCGGCGGTATCTCCATCCGGGTCCACCGGCGTCACCAGGGTGATCGAGTGGCCTGCCGACGACAGCGCCTTCAGGGTTTCGAGCACGACCACCCGACCGCCGTCCACCGGCGGCCACGGCGATTTTGTCGCGACGATCAAGATCTTCAAGGGTGTGTCCACTGTCAACGGTGATTCTACCCTTTGCGGAGGTTCCGGGGGTTGCGGAGAATGCGGAATTCGGAATTCGGAAAACCGTCACCGATCGGGCCAGCGGGGTCGAATTGTGACGCAGGCTTCCCGCCTGCAGTGGATTACGAATTGCGAATTCCGAATTCCGATTTCCGCCTTCCCTCCTCCCCACCATTCGAACCGCTACAATCGATCCGTGGCGTCGGAGAACAGGCTCCCGCTGATCATCTTCACCGCGATCGTGACCCTCATCGCGGTGCCGTTGATCTGGACCAAGATCAACAACGCTCGCCGGCCGCGCCTGGTCGGCGCTCGGATCGTGACGGCCACCGCCGACGACCCGGTGTTTTCCACCGGACCGCGCCGCGTGGAACCGGCTGACGAGGTGCTGATCGCGCTCGCGCTCGAGGTCGAGGATCCCCGCGGCCGTCGGTGGCTGGCGCCGGCGGAAGACCTCCTGATTGACGGCGCGCCGGTCGACCACACAGTGACCCACCGTTGGCCGGAGCCGGACCGTCAGCTCCGCGTCTTCTGGTTCACCGTCGAGAACTCCAACGTCGGCGGCACCCTGGACGCGGGGAATTTCGCCTCCAAACTGCGATACCGCACGTTCTTGGCGCCCGAAATGGGCCGGGGGCTCGCCGCAGAGTCGGTGCCCGAAGCCCACAGCGACGACCATCTCGGGCTACAGCCGGGCTTGAAACCGGTGAATGCAGGGACCCTCCGGATCTACGCCAAGGCCGAGATCGTCGACCCTGAAACCAGCGAGGTCAAGGCCGTCCAGGCGATCGCCACCGCAGGCCCGGAGAAAATCCTGGATCCGGACTTTCCGGCGATTCAGCGCTCGCTGGAGGTGCCCGAAGGCCTCCACCCCGAGGTCGGCGAGCTCTTCAACCTTCCGGGATGGGAGGCGACCCCCGGCGAGCCGGATCACCGCAACGTTGCCGCCGAGGCCGTGTTCGGCTTGCCGTTCGACGAGCTCGTCACGCGGCGCATCCTGACATCGTCCGGGACCTTTGCAGCGGTGGCAACGACCGGCAACCCGAACCGACCCGATCTCGCCGCCGGAGCGGTCGAAGATGTCTCCATCTCCGACGGTGCCGTGCTCCGGGGCCGCCGTGGTATCACCTGGGCCGGGATCCGGCCTGGAGACTGGCTGGTGGACGGCGAGCACGTCGCTGTGCTGATGGCGGACGACGGCAACGGACTGGTGGACGGCGGCGACACCGTGCTCCACTGCTGGCGGCGCCCACCGACGATGACGACCCTGGGAGCCATCTTCCCCGAGCAGCCGACTGCGCTGAAACTCGTGCGCCATGGCCGCTGACGTGCTGTCGATCACCGACCTCGTGGTGGAGTACCCCGGCTCCCGGGGTGGGTGGCGACCGGTGGTGAACGGACTGTCGCTGACCGTGGGTCACGGTGAACGGGTTGGCGTCGTCGGCGAGTCCGGCAGCGGCAAGAGCGTCGCCGCCCTGGCCGCCCTCTGGCTGGTGGTGGAACCCGGCCGGATCAGCGCCGGCTCCGTCAGGGTCGGGCGGCTCGACCTCGCCACAGCGAACCCGGAGCAGCTCCGGTCGGTCCGCGGCGGCGAGATCGGCCTGGTCTTCCAGGAAGCTTCAGCCGCAGTCAACCCGGTGCTGACGGTCGGCTTCCAGCTCACCGAAGCGGTGCGCGCCCACCGGGGTTGCACCGGGCTCCAGGCCGGGGCCGAGGCGCGGCGACTGCTCGACGAGGTAGCCCTCGATCGGGACGGTGACCTGTTCCGGGCCTACCCGCACCAGCTCTCAGGAGGCCAGCTGCAGCGAGTGATGATCGCTCTGGCTCTGGCCGGACAACCCCGGATGTTGATCGCCGACGAGCCCACCACCGCCCTCGATCTGGTCACCCAGGGGCAGATCCTCGCCCTGCTGCGCCGTCTGACGTCGGACGGCACCGCCCTGCTGCTCATCAGTCACGACCTGGCGGTTGTGGCCGGCCTGGTGGACCGAGTGGTGGTGGTTTACGCCGGCAGGGTCGTGGAGGACGCCCCCACAGCGAGCCTCTTTGGTCGGCCCCTCCATCCCTACACCAACATGCTGTTGGAGGTGGAGCGCGGAGGACCGGCCCGGCCCGTAACCGAAGGCACCGGTCCCTCCTTCGATGGAATCGGCTGCCCGTTCGCCCCGCGGTGCTCCCTCGCCGAGGGCTCCTGTCGGACCGCAGCACCGCCGATCGTAGCGGTGGGCGACGGCTCGATGGTCCGCTGCCCCGTGGTGCTGCGCGACACCGTCGGCCCGGCCCGTGACCCGGTGGTTTCCGGTGAGTGAGCCGCTGCTCGCCGCTGAAGGCCTGCGCCGCAGCTACCCCGCGCGTCGGGGTTCGCAGGGGCGGGTGCGGGCGGTGGACGGCATCGATCTCGCAGTCCCCGCCGGCGGATCCCTGGGGATCGTCGGTTCCACCGGTGCCGGGAAATCGACGCTAGTCCGTCTGCTGCTCGCTCTTGAGTGCCCGGATGGGGGAACGGTGACCTTCGACGGCCGACCCATCAGTCGCATGCGACCGCATCTGGTGCGTCCCCTGAGGCGTCGCTTTCAGGCGGTATTCCAGGATCCGATGGGGTCCCTCGACCCGAGGCTCACGGTGGGCACCATCGTGTCCGAGCCGCTGGCGGCGTTCTCGGTCGGAACCGCCGCTGACCGGCGGCGGCGGGTGGCCGAGCTGCTGGCCACCGTGGGTCTCCAGCCCGACGCCGCTCGCCGCCACCCGGGCGCCTTCTCCGGCGGCGAGCGCCAACGCATCGCCATCGCCCGCGCGATGGCATTGGAACCCGAGCTGCTGATGCTCGACGAGCCGGTGTCGTTCCTCGACGCGGGGGTGCAGGCACAGATTCTGGAGCTGATCGCCGAGCTGCGCCGACGCCACCGGCTGACCCTGGTCCTGGTCTCCCACGATCTCGACGTCGTACGAACGGTCGCCGAGCGGGTCGTGGTCCTCTATCGCGGGGTCGTCGTGGAGTCGGGCCCGACCGCACGGGTTCTCTCTGGGCCGGCCCATCCCCACACCGCCGACCTGCTGGCCGCGACGCCGGTACCCGATCCCAAATGGCGACCGCCGGCACCCGCCCATCCCGACCCCGATCGATCGTGGCCCGCCGTCGCCTGCCGGTACGCCGACCTCTGCCCACGGGCCACCGAGCGATGCGCGATCGAACCGGAGCTGCTGCCACTCGACGACTCCCGGTTCGTCAGGTGCCATCATCCAATCGGGTAGGCAGGAAGGAATTCGAAATTCGAAATTCGGAGTTCGGAATTCGGAAAACCGTCACCGGCCGAAACTGCATTCTCCTCAGAACTGGAAAAGCGAGGGGGCTGGTGGGGGCGGGAGGGTTTCGAGAAACTACGCACGGCTCTCATGGTATTGCTATAGTTGATGGTCGTGGAAGGGCATCTCGCCGACGTACTCGCGTGGCTCGAGCCTCACGCTCTGCTGCTCGCGCTGGCACTGCCGCCGGTGATCCGAGCTGTCGGTCATTTCATCCCTGAAGAGCTATTCATGGTGGCCATCGGCGTGCTCGCCGCGAGAACCGGTTCGCCGGCCCAGGCGGCGGTCCTGCTGGTGGCGGCAGCCGTCAGCCACCTCGTCACCGATCACGCCATCTTCCTGGCCGGCCGGTGGCTGCGACCCCGGCTCGACCGGTTTCCCAAGATCCGCGGCCGTCTCGCGTTCGTGACCGAACGGCTCGAGGAAACTCCGTCCGCCATGGCCGGGTTCGTCCCGGCCCGCGTGCTGCCCCTGGGACGAGGGGCCTGGCTGGCGGGGTGCGGCGTCGCCGCAGTTCCCTGGCGCCGGTTTGTGGTCTGGGACGCCACCGCGCTCTCGGTACACGTGGCGGTGTGGTGCGGCCTCGGTTGGTGGCTCTCCGGAGACCTGGCTCGGCTCGAAGCCACCGCCGCCACCGGCAAGGTCATGGGAGCATGGATCGTGGTCGCCGCCATCTCGGTGATCACGGCCGTTGTCCTGGTCCGCCGCCGCCACAGCTGGCAACCCGCCACCGTTCGTGCAGCCCGCCGCGTTGGCCGGACCCTCCGCGACCTGCGCCGACCCCAATAGCCACCCACTCCCCTCCCATTCCAAATTCCAAATTCCAAATTCCAAGGTGAAAATCTGTTCGGGGGGAGGAGAGGAGGGCAAAGGACGGCGCCATGACCCTGCCATCCGAAACTTGCAGTGTGCAATCCGCAATCTGCAAGACGTAATTCGCAATTCGCAATTCGCAACGGGCGGGGGGAGGGAGGCCGCGCTACGGTTTCGAGATACAATGGCCCTGATATGAGAACCACCCTCGAACAGATCAAGACCGCCCTCGCTTCGGCCTACCCCTTGACCGTACTCGTCAGCCTCGAAGAGGAACGTCTCGAGCGCCTGCTGGGGCGCTTCGCGGCCGCCGCCAAACCCGAGCCGTTACAGGTCTCGGTCTGGAACTGCGTGGACGGCTTCTCAACCGACGGCACCTCCCACCTGACCAATCCCATGGAGGCGCTCCAGTGGATCGCTGACGATGCTCCCAGGGGCATCTACATGATCAAGGACATGGGCGAGTACCTCGGCGATCGCCAGATTCTGCGCCGGTTGCGGGACACCGCCATGAAGATCCGCAACACCGGCCGGTTCCTGTTCCTGCTCAAGCAGGATGCGGTTCTTCCCGAACCCCTGAAACCGCTCAGCTACGTCGTGGTGTCCATGTTCCCGGACGAGAGCGAGCTCGACGGGCTGGTCCGGGGAATGCTCCAGTCCAAGGACATTCCCGACGCGGACATCGAGCGCCTGGTCAACCACCTCAAGGGCATGAGCCTGACCGAGGTGGAGCACCTGCTGCGCCGCTTGCTGGACCGCCGCGGCGAGGTGGACGAGGAGTTCTTCAAGCTGGTTCTCGACGAGAAGGAGCAGATCACCCGCAAGGAAGGCATTTTAGATTTCGTGCCTCCGGACGAAAGCCTCGAGCAGCTCGGCGGCCTCGACCAGCTCAAGGAGTGGGTCGGAGAACGGAGCTCGCTGTTCACTCCCGACGCCCGCAGGCAGGGCATGCCTCAGCCCAAGGGCGTGCTGCTGATGGGCATCTCGGGCTGCGGCAAGAGCCTGGCGGTGAAGGTCATTGCCCGCGAGTGGCAGCTGCCTCTGTTCCGGCTCGACATGAACATGGTCTTCGCCGGGGTTCAGGGCTCGGCCGAGTGGGTCTTCAACCGCGCCCTCGAGGCGGTCGAATCGGTGGCCCCGGCGGTGCTCTGGATCGACGAGATCGAGATGGGCATCGCCGGGTACCATGAAGGCCAGAGCGGATCTCTGACCCGGATCTTCTCCACGTTTCTGACCTGGATGCAGGAGCACCGGGCCGAGGTCTTCGTCGCGGCAACGGCCAACCGCATCAACCTGCTGCCCGCCGAGGTGATCCGCAAGGGACGCTTCGATCAGGTCTTCTTCGTCGACCTGCCCAACGAGGAGGAACGCAAGGAGATTCTGAGCATCCACATGCAGCGCAACAACCTCGACCCGTCCTCGTTCGACCTCATCCTGCTCGCATCGGCCACCCGCAACTGGAACGGCGCCGAGATCGAGCAGGCGGTCATCTCCGCCAAGATCACCGCCGTTGCGAACCGGACCAAGGTGACCCAGAACAGCATGCTGGCGGCGTTCGGCAGGATCATCCCACTGTCACGGACCATGGAGGACCAGCTGAAAGCCATCCGTTCGTGGGCCCGCACCCGTGCCCTCCCCGCCACCAGGGCCGCCAAACCGGAGCTCTAGCCCGGTGACGACCACGATCCGTTCGTCGTACGCCGAAGACGGCCCGGATTCTGAGTGGCTGGTCAACCAGATCGCCCACGCTCTGCGCAACCCGATCTTCGCCGCCATGGTCCAAGCCGAGGCACTGAAGCTCAAGGTCGGAGAGAACGAGAATCTCGCCCGATCCGCCGACATGGTCTACGGACAGCTCAAACGCCTCGAAGGCAACGTCGACGAAATGCTGCTTCTCGGCCGACCCGCCAAGCTCAATCTCCGGCAGGTCGACCTCGCACCCGTCGTGACCTCACTCGCCGAGGCATTCAGAAAGGGCCTTCTCGGCGACCAGGTCCAGGTAAGGCCCTCCATCGCCGAGCCCCAGCAGCTCGTAACCACCGACCCGGAGGCCGTCACCACCATGCTCGAAAGGCTCATTCGCAACGCCGCTCAGCACAGCGAGCCGCCACACGACGTCGATCTCGAGCTCGGGTGGCCCGAACCCGACGACGTGGTGATCGCGGTGCGCGATCACGGCAGCGGGATCGCCGACGAGCTCTGCGACCGGGTCTTCCTGCCGTTCTTTCCCCAACATGCAGGCCGCCCCGGACTCGGGCTCGCCGTGGCCGCCAAGTTCGCCCACGCCCTCGGCGGCCACATCGAAATCGAAACCGAGCCGGGTGTGGGCACCGAGGCGCGGGTCGTGCTGCCCATCGCCGGACCCGCCGCCCGGACCTGAGCGGAACCGCGAACCGATGACGCCGAGCGCTGCTGTGGGATCCACCCGCCTGGTAGTGGGATTCGAGCACCACGGCGACCGCCTCGACATCGTCCTGGCGGCGGCGACCCAACTGTCCCGGCGCGCCGCCCGGAGGCTGGTGGAGTCGGGCGCGGTGTGGCGAAACGGAGAGCCGTTGAGGGTCCAGTCCAGAGTCCTCGATGCCGGTGACGTGGTAGATCTCCTGCGGCCTCCGGAGGAGCTCGGCGTGCCCCCGCGTCCCGAGATCGCCCTTCCCCCGATCCTCTTTGAAGATCGCTGGCTGGTCATTGCCGACAAGCCTGCCGGTGTCCTGTCTCAACCAGCCGAGTCCTCGGCGGCCGGCGACCTGGCCCTGGACCAGCGGCTGCTGCTCGGCCTCGCGGCCCGCGAGGGACGCCGGCCCTTTATCCGGCTGGTGCACCGGCTCGACCGCCTGACCACAGGAGCCGTGCTGTTCGCTCACAATCCCCAGTCCCTGCCACCGTTGGCCCGGGCGTGGGCAGCCGGCGATGTGGATCGGCGCTACCTCGCCGTCGTCGAGGGGGTTCCTTGCGACGACGACTCGGTGATCGACCGTCCCATCGGCCGCGACCGCTCCCATCAATGGCGGTTTCGGGTCGATGAGGCGGGCAAACCGGCGCAGACCCGGGTCACGGTGCTCGAACGCCATCCGGGCGGATCGGCGCTGGTGGAGTGTCGCTTGGTGACCGGCAGGACCCACCAGGTCAGGGTCCACCTCGCGGCCATCGGCCACCCGGTGGTCGGGGATCGTCTCTACGGCGCCCGGCCCGCCCCCGCCGTCAGCCGGCCGTTGCTCCACGCGGCTGGCCTTTCCCTCCCCCACCCCCAAACCGGCGACCGCCTCACCGTCGATTCCCCCCTTCCCCCGGACATGGCACGGCTGAGCCGTACCCATTGACCTTTAACGGTCTCCCGGGCAGGGTTCTTAGTTCTTAGTTCTTAGTTCTTAGTTCTTAGTGTCATACGAGAAGTGGCCATTCGGATCGTCGAGGGCCTTTCGGGCTACAACTCAGAACTCAAAACTAAGAACTCAGAACTCAACACCTCCAATCTTCGAACGTCGATCGCCTGTATACTCCCTCGCTGTGTACTCGGACATGAAAACGTCACCGCGAATCGTGCTGGCGAGCGCCTCGCCCCGCCGCATGCAGCTGCTGGAGCTCGTCGGAATTCCCTTCGCGGCACGCCCGTCAGCTGTGGATGAAATCCACCGCCCCGGCGAGCGAGCCGTCGACTTCGCCCGTCGCGCCGCCTGCGACAAGGCGGTGACCGTGGCGGCGCGCGGCGACGGCCTCCCGGTCCTCGGATCGGACACTGTGGTCGAGATCGACGGCGAGATCCTCGGCAAACCGGCGGACCTGGCCGACGCAGCCCGCATGCTGCGCCGACTGTCCGGCCGGACCCACCACGTCCACACCGGCATCGCCCTCGCCATCGGACCCCGTTGCGAGAGCCTGGTTGATACCACCCGGGTTCGTTTCAGCCAGCTTGCCGAGGAGACCATCGACTGGTATGTGACCACCGGCGAGCCAGTGGACAAGGCCGGAGCGTACGCCGTTCAGGGCTGCGGGGGCCTGCTGGTGGAGAGCATCGAGGGCTCGCCGCACACCGTGGTCGGACTCCCCATACACCGCCTGCCAGAGATCTTCGCCCGCTGCGGCCTGGACTTCTGGGGGATGATCAGGCGGTAGGCCGCCGAGCAGTCAATTCGGAATTCGTAATTCGGAATTCGCAATAGCCAGCGAAAACGGACACATTTCGCGCACCGTTTGTCATTGGGAGGCCTCGTTCGGAATGACGCCAAGAGGGTTGTGGCGCGGGTACGGCGGGGGGAACTGCCAACGGCAAACGGCCAACGGCTAACTGGGCGGGTGGGGGATATCCGTGTTCATCCGTGTCCAAACCCCTGATCTGGTATCTGGTACCCAGGCGGGCAGGGGACGTTTAACGTTTAACGTTCAACGAGTAACGCCGCGTCCCACGGCCGACCGGTTCAATCCGCGCCCTCCACCTTGGACTTCGCCAACGCGATGGCTTCTTCGATCGCGGCCTTGTGTTCTTTGCGCTTTTCGAGATCGGCCTGAAGCGACGGGCGCACCTCCTCGGAAGTCGTCTTGATCTCCCTCGAGAGCGACTCGATCTCCTCGATGACCTTCTTCAGCTCCAGGGCCTGTGCCGCATCGGCCTCGGCCTCGTCGGCCTTGTCGAAGATGATGTCCTCCGGAACCGTCGCCGACTGCTCCTCCGCCGCCCGCACCTCGGGCGCCGGTGGAATGAACTCCGCATCCTTCGCCAGCACCCGCTGGTTCATGAAGTTGGGAGAGACGATCTCCACCCCACCGCCGTGAAGACTGTCCAACATGTTGGCGCGCAGCTCGGACCGGGTCCGAATCAGCAGCTTCACGTCCTCCAACAGGCCGGCGACCCGGTACTCCACCGAGAAATCCCCGAGATCGAGGATCTGGATGTACGGGTCCTTCAAACCGGAGGTGTTGGCCGCCTCGAGCAACAAGCTCTCGATGTGACGGCGGGGAATGTCGTACCCGAGGGTCACCCGGGCCGACACGATGGTCCCCGACGTGCGGAGGGTGGTGACGGGCTGGGTCACCAGGTACAGATTCGACAGCGTCGTCAGGGTTCGGTGCTCGGTCTGGATTTCGGTATGGAAGAGGCCGCGCTCGGTGACCCGGCCCATGTGCTCGCCCACCTCGATGAAGTCGCCGATGCGGAAGTTCTTGACCGACTGCAGCAGCAGCCCGGCGAGGGCGTTGCCGAGAAACGTGGTTGAAGACAGGGCGATGGCCGCGCTGATCAGGATGCCGAAAAAGCCTAGCAGCTGACCTCGCGCGTCAGTGGAAAGGGGCAGGATCATGACAATGGCGATGCCCCCGACAGCCGTGAGGGCGAGCATCACCACCTGGTTGCGGAAGCTCTTGAGTGCGGCATCCGGCCGCCGGTTGAGCCAGAATTGGACCGCCACCAGAACCAGCACGACGGTGACGACCCCCCCGGTTCTCGGCAGCAGCCCAAGAACGAATTCCATCACCGGCACGGCGTCAGTCCCCCACCTTGATCGGCTCGCCGAGATTCGCGAACGAGAAGCTCGAGAAGATGTGGTGGCCGTTGAAATCGAGCACGCGCACGTCCTCGGCCCGTTCGAGATCCGACGCGATCACGTCGAAGGGCACGCCGTAGATGCGCCGCACGTCGGCGATCGGGACCTCGTAGGCGATGAACTTCACGATGCCCTTGTGGCCGAGCTTGCCCACCAGTCGCTCATCGGTGAGCGCGTCGTAGGTCGTGAGGATGAGGATTGGCCCGGTGCCGGAGAATATGATGTACGCCCGCATCTTCACGCCCCCCTTTTCATCGGTGGTTGGTCCCGTCGAGTATACCCCGGAAGTGGCCGATGGGCGGGAGCAGGCGGAACCGATCAGTGCTCGTAGGAAATGGGGCTGCCGAGCTCCGACAGGCGGAAGGTGTCGAGGATGTGAGGTCCGTTGAAATCCAGCACCCGCATGGCGTTCCCCCGCTCGAGGTCCGACGCCACCACCTCGAAGGGGACGCCGTACACGCGGTGGAGCGATTCCACCGGGACCTCGTAGGCGATGAACTTTTCGATCCCGCGGTGCTGGAAGTTCTCGAGCAGGCTTTCCTCCGTGACGCACGAGCACGAGGTCATGACGAGGATCGGTCCGGTGTGGGTAAAAATGAGATATGCCCTCATGGTCCCTCCCTCCCAGCAATTTTCCCCGAGCCTTGTATTCAATGTGGGGCGCGGACGACGAATGTGCAACGGGCCGGGGTCACATTATCGTCACGATACTGATCTTCGGAATTCGGAATTCGGAAAACCTCCACCGATCGGGGCAGCGGGGTCGAATTGTGGTGCGGCCGTCTCGCCTGTAGTGGATTACGAATTGCGAATTGTCGGCGTCCGCGGTAGTCACGCTGATCCGGAATTTCAAATTGCAGATTCCAAATTGCAAATTCCACCCACCCTCCCGGCAGGAGCAGTCACCTTTATACCTTTCAACTTTCAACTTCTGCGGCCTCGCCCGGCCGCACCCCAATCACCGCTTGAAGGCCCCGGCCATTCCCTCGACGACGCTGCGCGCAAAGTCTTCGCGCCATCGTCGGTCAGCCAGCTTGACCCGGTCCTCGTTGTTGGCCAGGTTGCAGCACTCCAGCAGCAGCGCGTTCTGGGCGGCGGTGTACCTCAGCACCGCCGGCACCCACCGCCGACGCCCCCTCAACACGCTGCCCCGCACCGGATCGTCTTCGTGGACCTCGATTCCGTTGCGTTCGAGGCTTTCCAACACCTTGGCCGCCATGTACCGAGACGACGCTTCGACGCGAGCCTTGTAGTCGGCCCCGAGCTGGATCGTGGGGTGGGCGCGGTACTCCGTGTAACCCCGGATGTCCTTGCGCCGGACGGTGTAGGTATTCGGCCTCAGGTACCGGGACGGCACATAGATCATGGCCCCGCGGACGCTCGGGTGGAGTGAGTCCGCGTGCAACGACAGGAAGACCGTCTTCGACCTCGGAACGTCCTTGCCCGCCCGGTTGATGATGATGTCATTGGTCAGGTACCAGCGCAGGTGCACCCCGAGCACCGAGTCCTGCAGGTTGTACTGAGGACGGGTGAGGAGAAACTGGTCGCGGTCCTGAACCAGATGATCCCGGTCGGGCACCTCGAACCCGAGGCTCGCGTCACCCCGGGTCATCCACACCTTGGCGCGGGTGTGCTGTTTGAGATTCTCGCGGATCCGGCACGCGATGTCATAGACGTACGGGGCCTCCCACAGCCCGCCCGCCGCCGCCCCGGAGTCGGGGCCGCCGTGACCGGCGTCGATGATCACCTGCACCCCCGACAGATCGGTGGCCTGAACGACCTCGAGAAAGCCCGCCAGCTCGCGCCGTTCGCGCTCCCACTCGAGTCGGCGCGGGTGCTCCGGAGGGAGGTACCTGGGAATCAAGAGGTCCAACGGAATCCTCACCGGGTACCCCACCGGAATCGCGGTCACGTCCTCGATGCCCGATCGGACCGCGATCTCGCGGGCGGTGGCGTTGACCTCGGTGGCGTTGAGCTGGCCGGTGAACCGCACCACCACCGCCGAGTACAGGGCCTCCCCCCGGGCGAGCCGGTAAAGGGCGTAGGGACCTCGATCGTCCTCGCCGTAGCTCAAGGGGGATCCAGGCTCCGCCGGCGTCTCCTCCTTACCGGCGGCGACCACCGGGGTCGGAGTGGGCGCCGGTGCCGGCACGTCGGCGAAAACCGGCAGCAGCAGCTCTGCCGGAATCACCATCGGACGACCCCGCTCGAGGTCGGTCTCCGGCAAACCGGGGTTGGCCTCCCTCAGCGCGTCCGCCCGCGACCTGCGACCGGTGAACAGCTCGGCCAGCCACTCCCAGCTCTCCTCGCCCTGGTCGAAGGGATCCAGGATCCAGTGCTCCCAGCCGTCGGCCACCCTCCGGTCCACCGGGAACATCAGCCTCACGGCTTCCAGCCTGAGTTCGGCCTTGAGCAGCTCCACCGGCACCCTCACCCCGCGATCACGCATCGGCTGGGCGAGTCCGGGGTTCGACTCACGAAGGGCGCCGGCGTCACCCGAGGTGCCGCAGACCCGCTGGGCAATGGAGATCCAGCCATCGCCGCGACGCGGCTCGACCACCAGCACCGGACGCCCGCCCCGGTCCCAGCGAAGGTCGCCGTAGGGTTCGAACTGGATGTCGATCCGCGATGGACCGTCCGCCTCGCCGGCCGCCCGAATGCCGAGGGCACAGGCGAGTACCAGGAGGCTGATCGGCAGGCCACGCCGAAGAACCCGGGCCATCCCGGGGCCGTGAAAGCGCGACGGCTTTCTGTTCGTCGTCCGCCCGCCGCCGCCGTATACTCGAATCACCACGAGGCGCAAACCGATGGTAGCACGCTTGACCGAACCCACCTCCGAGCCCGTCCCGGCGCAGATCAGCGCCGAGTTGAGAGCCGGTGTCCTGGCCGCTCTCGAGGGTGAGGATCCATCGAATGCTCTGCGCGAGGTCGCGTCGATCCTGAAGCGCCACCTGGACGCCGATCGTTGTTCCCTGCTGGCGCCCCTCACCCCCGATCGCCTCAGGGTCTTCGCCAGCTCCGACGTCGAACGGATGGGCGGCCTCGAGGTCGTCCTCGACCGCTATCCGGAGTTGCAGCACGTTTTGGAATCGGGCGAACCCGTGCTGATTCGAGACGTCGCCTCGAGCGAGCTCCTCAGGCCGGTACGAGATCTAGTGGAGTCCGCGGGCACCGGCAGCATCGCCGCCGTGCCCCTGCGGCTCGACGGCACCCGCGGCATCCTCCGCATCACCTCGAGCTCCCGCGGTTTTTCCACCGGCGACATCAAGCGGCTCGCGGCGGCGGCCCTGCTCATCGAGCGCACCATCTTCGACCACGGAACCCACCGGCCCCGTTCGGGGGCGTGGGAGCGGTTGGTTGCCGACCGTCGCGAGGAACGGCTCCAGGCCACGATCGCCCAGCAGGCCGAGCTGATCGAACGCCTGCGTGGCGATGTCGAGGAGCTGACCGCCCGGCGCACCCTGTTCCTGTCGGCATCCGCGCACGAGCTGAAAACCCCCCTCACCGTGCTCCAGGTCTACCTCGAGACCCTTTCAAACGAGCTGGCGGAGGGCATGACCCAGGAGCAGAGGTCATTCGTGGAGATCTGCCACGAAAGCGTTTTGCGGTTGCGCCGCCTGGTGCTCGACCTGGTCGACCTGGCCGCTCTCGACAGCGGCCGGGTGAAGATCGAGGTCGAGCAGGTCGAGCTGGAATCCACGCTCATCGAGGTGATCAAGGAGATGCGTCCGCTGGCCGACCGGGCGCAGCTGGTGCTCTCGCTCGAGGTGAACGGCCCGATGAGCGTCCGCGCCGACACGGTCCGCACGCGGCAGATCGTCCGCAATCTGCTCGACAACGCGATCAAGAACACCCCGGCGGGCGGCTCGGTCAGCCTGCGCGCCGCCCCGCTGCAAGACATGGCGGAGATCACCGTGGAGGACACCGGCGTCGGCATTCCGGCCGACCAGCTCGACGCCGTCTTCGAGGAGTTCGTCCAGATCAAACGCTCTCCCGAGGGCGGCGGATCGGGTCTCGGCCTCGCCATCTGCCGCCGGCTCGTCGACGCCATGGGCGGCCGGATCACCGTCACCAGCGAGGAGGGGAAGGGCACGACCTTCGTGGTGTCGCTGCCGTCGGTGAGTTGATAGTGTACGTTGTTGCAGCCGTCGGCGAGTTCGGGTTTCGGGATTCTTGGCTCGGGGTCGGATGGGCCGCAGAAGAACGCAGACGCGGCACAGAAAAACGCGGCTGCCGCTGAAGACTGCTCGCTGTACCTGTTCGCTGCTCCCGGTCGCTGCCGCTGAATTCTGACGTTGCCACTGCATCTCGGGCACGCCAGAACCCCAATCACATTACCCCGGATGAACCGAAAGTAAAAAAGGGGGCGTTCAACGAAATCAACTTCGAAAAGCCGGGCGGGGGAACGGGGGCGGTTTTTCGAAGCGGGCGGACGGGCGGGTGGAAGAGGAGTACAATCCGCCGCCATGGCGACCATCGATTTTTTCACCGGCGACCTCGCCCACTACCTGGGCGACCTCCGGCAGCTGGTGGAGCTGGACACCCCCACCGGGGACGCCGGCAGGGCCGGACGGGCCGCCGAGTGGCTCGCCGAACGCTTCTCGAGGGTGGCTGACGTCGAGACCGAGGTCCTGCCCGACTTCGGACCACTGCTCAAGGTGCGCCGCGCCGGAACCGGTTCGCGCGTTTTGCTGCTGGCCCACTACGACACCGTCTGGCCCGCCGGCTCGTGGACCGAACCGTGGCAGGAGCGCGACGGCCGGATCTACGGACCGGGCATCTACGACATGAAGGCCGGCCTGCTCTACATCCTGTGGCTGCTGAGATGGCTGGAGGACACCGGCAGAACCCACCCGCACCTCGAGATCCTGCTCAACCCGGACGAGGAGGTAGGGTCGCCGGGTTCGCGCCCGGCGATCGAGGCCGCGGCCAGGGCGTCGGACCTGGTGCTGGTGCTCGAGCCTGCCACCCCGGCCGGCGACCTCAAGCTCGAGCGCAAGGGGTCCGGCGAGTACGTGGTGACGATTCGGGGCCGATCCGCCCACCAGGGAGCGGAGCCCGAGCTGGGCGTCAACGCGGTGGTGGAGGCTTCACACCAGATTCTGAGAATGCTCGAGCTGGAAGATCCGGCCGCCGGGACCACGGTGGGTCCGAACGTCATCCTGGGCGGGACCTCCAGCAACACCGTGGCCGACCAGGCGAGGATCGTGGTCGACGTCCGCGCCCGGACTGCCGCCGAGCAGGGTCGCGTGGACCACGGCCTGCGAGCTCTGGCGCCGGTCCTCGACGGCGCCGTCCTGACGGTGACCGGGCAGTGGAACCGGCCGCCGATGGAGTCGTCGGCGGCATCGGGCGCGGTCTTCGAGCGCGCCCGCCGGATCGGCGCCGGCTTCGACCTGGACCTCGGCTGGGCCGCGTGGGGCGGATCCTCCGACGCAAACCTCACCGCGGCCGTCGGCGTGCCGACGGTGGACGGCTTCGGCCCTCTCGGCAGGGGGGCCCACCAACCCACCGAGCACATCATCGTCGACCGCCTGCCGGCGCGAATGGCCCTGCTCGCCGAGCTGGTCGCGTCCTTCGCCGAAAAACCCCTCCCGGGCTGACCCGCATTGTGCCGGGGGGATCGGTTTTCCGAATTCCGAATTCCGAATTCCGAATTCCGCCTCGCTTGACGATAGATGCGCCGCGAGGGAGGATGGTTGTCCATGGTAGAGCAGACATCGAACGGGCCGGTGAGGCCGACCAAGGCTGCCTGGGTGTGGCTGATGATCGCGATCGTCGTCTGTCTCATGGTGGTGCTGCGGGTCCTGGCGGTCTTCGTGGGCGTGATCTTCGTCGCTCTGGTCGCCGCCGGTCTGCTCTATCGTCCATTCAGACAGCTCAAGGATGCTCTGCACGATCGGCGCAGGACGGCGGCCGCGCTGATCTGCGTGCTGCTCGTGCTGGCCCTCATGGTGCCACTGGCCATCACCGGATTCGAGGTCTCGCAAGAGGCCCTGTCCTTCTACGACATCTCCACCGAGCTGGTCGCCCGTGGCGCGCTGCTCGAGACCATTCAGCAGCGACAGGAAACTCTGGACAAGATCAACCGCTTTCTGGCGCCCTTCGGCGCCAATCTCACCCCGGAGAGCGTGCAGGCGCGACTGACCAGGACCGGAGCCGAGATCGGAGCTTTTTTTTACAAGCAGGGAGTGTCGCTGGCCACCGGCTTGGTGCGCTTCGTGATCGGATTCCTGGTGTGGGTCATCGTCCTTTATTACCTTTTCGTGGACGGCCCGGCCATTCGCACCTGGTTTAGGGACACCATCCCGCTGCCGGCCGAACAGCAGGACCGCGTCCGCGACCGCTTCATGGGCATGGCCTCGTCGCTGGTGGTGGGCAACGGGGCGGCGGCCATCTTTCAGGGCCTGGCCGGCGGGCTGGTGTTTGCCGCCCTCGACCTTCCGGGACCGGTGCTGTGGGGCGTCGTGATGGGTATCCTGGCCTTTATCCCGGTGGTGGGGATTTCCTTCGTCTACCTGCCGGCGTGGGCACTGCTGATGCTCCTCGGGGACTCGGCGAGGGCATTCTCGCTGCTGATCCCGTTGGCAGTGCTGGCGACGATCGTGGAGTACTGGCTGAAGCCGCTGCTGGTGGGGCGGCGGGCCCACCTTCACACCCTGCTGGTGTTCTTCTCGCTGCTCGGCGGATTCGACGCCTTCGGTGCGATCGGGCTCCTGCTCGGTCCCCTGATGATGACGATGTTCCTGACCCTGGTGGCCATCTACCGCGACAACTACCGCCCATTCCACTACCCCGTATCGATCGAGGTCGAGCGGCGGGTGGATGGGACGCAGGGAAATGGGACGCAGATGAACGCTGATGAACGCAAATAACCGGAGCTTGGGCTAAGCCGCCTTATCAAGGGTGGGGATGTACAAGCATCAAGGGTTGACCTGCGAGCTCATCGGTTCGTTCTACGCGGTATACGGCGCGCTCGGTTACGGCTTTCTTGAACGGGTTTACGAAGAGGCCCTGGCCGTCGAGTTGCAGTCGAGGAAAATCACCTTTCGGAGACAGCATCCCATCAGGATTTTTTATCGACGAAACCTGATTGGAGAATATTTCGCTGACCTCGTGGTGGCTGACAAGGTGATCGTGGAGCTGAAGGCCAACCAACGCCTGCTTAAAGAACACAGCGCCCAGCTTCTCAACTACCTCAAGGCAACTCGGTACGAGGTGGGTCTGTTGTTGAACTTCGGTCCGTAACCCGTAATCCGTCGCCACGCCTTCGACAACAAACGCAAAGGAACGCTCAGCTGGGTCGACCACTGTGAAGACCTGTCGCTTGGCCCTCGCTAGTCTCCACCCAAAAAACCGGATCAGCGTTCATCAGCGTTCATCTGCGTCCAATTCCTCTCCGTGTCCAATCAGCGTTCATCTGCGTCCAATTCCTGATCTGTGTCCGATTAGCTCTTCTTGGCAGAAGACGTGACCGGGCGCTGCTTCATGGAGATCTTGCCGTCGAACGCCGCGCCCTCGGCGATCTGAATCCGCGGCGCCGTGATGTTGCCCTCGACCACCGCCGACGCCTCCAGTTGGATGGCGTCGCCCGCCGTGATGTCGCCTCGCACCGTCCCGGCGACCACCACCGTGCGCGCCGCCAGCGTCCCCTTCACGGCGCCCTGGGCCTCGATCCGCACGCCGCCGGTGCCGTTGACCGCGCCCTCGAGCTCGCCCTCGATCCGGATGTCGCCCGACCCGCTGACGGTACCCTCGATGCGGTTGCCGCGGGCGATGACGGTTGACGCGGACGACGGCGCCGCGGGGGCCGGCTGCGGCCGGGCCGGAGCTGAGCCGGCGGCCGGTGTCTGGGTGGTGCGGTCGTCGCGGCCGAAGATGCCCATGGGTCCGTTCCTCGTCGGGAAGAGTCGATCGGAATGGAGCGGGCAACGGGACTCGAACCCGCGACTGTCAGCTTGGGAAGCTGAAACTCTACCAGCTGAGTTATGCCCGCCCAGACGGAGAGTCACTCTAGCACACGATCCGAATATGAAACAATATTGAAGGGTCGCAGAACCACGTTCCGGCGCTCGATTTTGGCGCGGAGATTGCAAACCAACTCGGGACAGGGAGACTGTATGCGTCAGCGGGGATTCACATTGATCGAGTTGCTGATCGTCGTCGCGATCATCGGGATCGTGGCTGCGATCGCCATTCCGAACCTGCTGAACTCCATCCAGCGGGCCCGCCAGAAGAAGTCCATGTCCGCCCTGCGGGCGATCTCCGAGGGCATCGAGATTTACCAGCAGGACCACAGCGCGTACCCGGACTACGTCGACGTGCCGGTCACCGCCCTCGCCACGGATCTCGAGATCTACGTCAGACCCTTCGATCCCAAGGACGGCTGGAACCGGACCATGAGGTACACCGCCGTGGGCGACTACTACACGCTGATCTCCTACGGCAGCGACGGCCTCTCCGACGGGTTCATAGCGCTCGGCGAAACCGGCAACTTCCGCTGCGACATCATCTTCTCCTCGGGCGTCTTCAGCCAGTGGCCGGAGGGGATTCAGCGGTGATCACTTCCCCCGTTTCTCGATCAAGAACCGATCGAGATCGGCAACGAAATCGGAAACATCGCGGCTGGCGGTAGGCTCGTCGACATCGAACTCATCGACCAACCTGGCAACCAACCCGCGCTCGCTCGACACCCCATCTTTGAGGCAGTCCACGAGGAACTGACCGGTCTCGTTGAGCGAAAAGACCTGCAGCGAGTCCACGTCCAGGATCACTCCGGTCTCGTCGGCCAGCTTCTGCTGGGTGAAGTCATCGCCCGAAGCCAGCAACCGCGAAAGCTCCTCGAGACGGCTCATCATTCGCCTCCCGGTTCGTCCCGAAACGGGATCTCCAGCACCGTGGTGTATGGCTCGGCCGCGTTTTCCGAATCGACCACGCTCAACTCCTCACCGTCCACCGTCAACCACGCGTGCCCGTCCACCGGCATCTCATCCGATCCGGGCCGGAACCCCACGTGCAGCACGACGTCGTGGCGGCCGCAGAGCAGTGCACCGGCCACCAGCGACCTGGTCAGGCAGGTGTTCAACCCGCCGAACCACCGCGCGTACCGCCCGCACGCCCGCGCCGCCGCCAGCCGGGCACGTTCGGGCTTGGCCACCTTCCCGTTCGCCGTCGCCATCGCGGCGGCCACAACGGGCAGCGGTGCGCTCCGCACCCTTTGGGCCTCTCGAGCCATGGGTAACGCCCTGACGAAGAGCCCGACATCCTCGAGCCTGCGATGCCTGTTCACGGTAGAGAGTGTAGCAACGGCAGGCCGACCGTCCTCCCCTACCGCGAGTCCGTACCGGCAACGAGAAGCCGGTGCAGCGCGGCACCGGGGTCCTTGAGCAGGTCCTTACCCAATCTCACTTGAAAGGAACGACAGGATGTCGCGATCTCGGTCAGGACCGGCATCACCCTGGATCGTTCGACCGGATATCGCGGCGCCAGCAAAAACGACGACGTGCTGAGCATCAACCCGGCCATCGCCCGGGACTGCGACACCGGCTCGATCCGGCTCTGATTCAATCTTCGATCGATCGAAAGCAGCCACAACACTCCCGGCTTCACCTGGTCAATGAAGGCACTCGGGTGAGACTGCCGTGGCAGTATCCACTTTCCCTCGTTTCCAGCGGCGGACGGCCTGAGCCCGCCCGCTATCTCCTTCGGCAGAATGTCAACCGTCGGCGCCCGAATCAACCCATGTGGGCGGAGCGCGTGAACCAACAATCCGTCGCCTTGTTGCTTCGACACCAGCAGAAGATCGTCCGACACGACCCGGCCGCCACGACTGATGGCGGTCGCCGAGATCGTCGACTTTCCCGACCGCGTGCGGCCCACTCCCAACACTGATCGGCCGTCACACTTGAACGCGCACCCGTGAATCGTGACCCGGCCGTGCAGGGCGAATTGGTGGATGAGAGCAATAATGAACAGCCCCTCCAGTTCCGCGGCGGTCACGCCGTGTCCTTCGGCGAACTCGATGCAGCATTCCGCCCTCCCCCGGGTCGTCTTGACCTCGTGTTTGCCGACGACCCAACGGTCAGAATCGGCGGTCTGGATTCGGATGGTGCGTGGTGGCCGGAAATCGGTCTCGGATACGACTGTTGGAACCCCCACCACCGTTACCAACGAGCCTGGGAACCCGGCTTTGGTTGATGGTGCTTCGAGCGTCGCGCCAAACCACGCCGCGAGCCTCGAGGCGAGTTCCGGCGGGAGGCCCCGAATTCCCAGCGCGAGACCACCCGGCATCCGCAGAATCGCGGTTGCATCACCCACACGAAACCCCTGGAGGAATATATGCTGGTCTGACGGTTCTTACCCAGGTTCGCCTGATCCCGACGGGCGGCCGGACCCTGGCACGCCAGTGTCATGAGCCGCTACGGTGCCGCCCTGAACCGCTTCAGCGATCCCGGCACGCTCGATAGCGGGGGTCTGGTACTCCCGCAGCCGAGCGCCCTTCGTCATGGATTCTGCTGGATCAACCGCGACGAACCCGTCACGATCGGCGGCGGCTCTCACTGTTTTGAACTTCATGATTCCCCCTGAGCAGCCGGAACCGCCCTCACATTAACCATGTCGCCGAATGAACGCCTCCGTCATGAACAACCATTGGACGGTATCAAGATCCTCTCTATTTTTATACGCACCATCGACTGCGGAGTCAAGCCCGGACGGACACAACAACCCCCGTTCCACCAAGGCCCAGTTCCCCCCGGCGAGGGCTTGGTCGGTGAGCCGGGAATCGTCACGAACGAGTGCATCGAGAGAGGTTTTGTCCGCACGGTTGGCGACGGCACCCGGCAAGATGTTCCACATCACGGCGCGCAGCCCCGCCTTCAGAAGCGCCTTTTGAGCAATCGACGCGGGACAGCGTGCCGCCACCGCAACGAGGTCCGGATCCCCGAATGGGTGTCGGCCTTCGACGCCGAACCGGGAAAAGACCTGGTCCCAAGCCGGCATGGGCCACCCTGTTTGGTTCAGCTTCAGCCGACTCATCACAACTCGTTCCGACCTGGACAGTCCCATAGGCAACGGGTCGCTCCTGCCCGCAAGCCGATCTCCCCACGCCCCCTCGAGCCAGGGAAAACGCCGGTTGCGTGCACTGCTGAACCTACGCAGTCCGTTCCACGCCCTTCCTCCATTCTGCGGGCCCAGGACCCGGGCAAGACCATCCTTCGCCATTTCGATGGTTCGAGACCTCAGGGTGGGAGGCGAACCAAGATCGAACCAGTGGTCGCCAAACAGGCCGGATACGAGCACCGACCTCTGGTCCCGTTGGGCTGCTTCGGCCAGGAGCCGCATCGAGAACAACGTGGCGAAGGGCACCCAATCCACCCACCCGAGCATCTCATCCTGGAAGTCGCTGGTGCGCCAGTCGGAGGCATCCACCTTGACACCGGCGGCGGCGGTGCTGTCGAGCATCACATCGATGTACTCGGTTTCGTCGCACGCGGGGAATCGGGGGTAGACCAGCGAGATGGGGCGACCGAGGGCAGCATGCGCATCCCCCTGGTCCCGAAGGCGGCTGATCAGCGCCCACACCGACGTCGAATCCAAGCCTCCACTCAGCGTCACCGCGAACGGTCGGTCCGGCAGTGCCCGCTCGACGGCCCGTTGAATCGCCAGTCTGGTCGCAGCCACCCAGTCTTCCGGGCCGAGAGTCCCCCCATTCCCCCGATGGCTCAGTGACCAGTACTCCGTCCGTTGTCGTTCGGCCCCCGCAAGAGAGAGGCGATACTCATACAGATCCCCCGGCAGCACGGAGTCCACACCGAGGAACAGGGTCTCCTCCCGATCCGGCGGCTGCCGAACCAGGTGGCACACCACCGCCCAGTCATTGATCTCGGGTTTCCGCCCCGATCCAGCCAGGCACTGCCGGACTTCCGTGGCCAAATAGGTGCAGCCCTGGTGGTCATGCACGAAGAGCGGCCTGCATCCGACCACATCTCGCGCAGCCATCACCTCCAGACGATTGCGGTCGAAGACGACGACACCAAACTCACCTCGGAGCTTGCCGACAAATGCCTTTTCCCAATGCCGGTACGCGATGGCGATGCGCTCGGCCGATGAGGCGGCGGCGGGAAACGTCATCTCATGGGATCGGCTCAGCTCGCCCCAGTTGCCAACGTAACCGTGGAGGCCGACCACCACGTCTTCGTCGACCCACAGAGCTGCGTCCCACCCCAGGCTCTGGATCCCGACGGCGAACCCATCGCCCACGTACTTCTCGACGGCACCCCGGTGTGGAGACCGGCCGAGCATCCGGTCGAGCCTCTCCCCGATCTCGAGGTCCCGCGGATCACCGACCACCGCCGTGACTGAACCCATGGGTTGATTATTACCGGCGATGCCACCGCGGTCCAGGCGGCACGGTCGTGTCGGAATTCAAAATTCGGAATTCGGAATTCGGAAAACCAACATCGGTCGGGATAGCGGGGTCGAATTGTGGTGCTGGCGTCCCGCGTCCAGTGGATTACGAATTGCGAATTGCGAATTGTCGGCGTCCGAGGTAGTCACGCCGATCCGGAAATTCAAATTGCAGATTCCAAATTGCAAATTCCGCCCACCCTCCCGGCGGGAGCAGTCACCTTTAAACCTCTAACCTTTAAACCTTTAAACCAAAAAGGTAGACCTCCGCGCTCGTCTGCGGGCCATCGGATCACCGCCCTCAACCCACCAACCTGAATTGGCTCGAACCAGCACCAACAACTCAGAACTAAGAACTCAAAACTAAGAACTCCTCCCGCCGTCCCCCGTCATCCCGAGCGAGGCAAAAACTCGCAGCCTCTCCCACCAGTTGTCATTCCGAGCGAGGCCTCCGGGCCGAGGAGGAATGACACCAGGAGGGTTGTGCCCCGGGTAAGGCGGGGGGAACTGCCAACGGCAAACGGCCAACGGCCAAATAGGCGGGTGGGGGATATCCGTGTTCATCCGCGTCCAATCCCCGAGCGGGCGGGGAACTCAGACTTTCGACTTTCGACTTTCGACTTTTGACTTTTGACTCCCCCCAACTACCATCTCCCCATGGCATCCCCATCCGCCTCCCCCACTCTCCGTTCCAAGCTGCAGAAGGCGCGACAGCAGCTGCCCTACATCCCCCAGGCTCTCGAGCTGGTGTGGGTGGCGGGCGGCGGCTGGACCGTGGCCTGGGTCGTGCTGCTGATAGTCCAGGGTCTGCTGCCGGTGGCGGTCGTCACCCTCACCAAGGTGCTGGTGGACGGCCTGGTGGCGGCGGTGGACGCCGGCGGTGCCTGGGAGGCGATCCGCACGCCGTTGCTGCTCGCGCTGCTCATGGCTTCCCTGTTGCTCGCCACCGAGCTGCTCAAAGCCCTCACCCGCTGGGTGCGCACCGCCCAGGCCGAGCTGGTGTCGGATTTGATGAGCGCCATGATCCACGAGCGCGCCACCGCCGCCGACCTCGCGCTGTACGAGACCCCCGAGTACCACGACCGGCTCCACCGGGCGCGGGTCGACGCCTTTCACCGGCCGGTGGCCCTGGTGGAGGCCCTCGGCGGCCTGCTCCAAAACGGCATCACCCTGGTGGCCATGGCCGGGGTGCTCTGGCAGTTCGGCTGGTGGGTGCCGGTGGCGCTGGTGGCCAGCACCATCCCGGCGCTGGGGGTGGTGCTGCGCTTCGCCGTCCGCCAGCACCGTTGGCGGGTCGATTCCACCACCGATTTTCGTCGCTCCTGGTACTACGACTGGCTGCTCACCCACCGCGAGCCCGCGCCCGAAATCCGGCTCTTCGGCCTTGCCGTGGAGTTCTCACGCCGCTTCGGCAGCCTGCGCACCCGGCTGCGCGGCGAGCGCATTGATCTGGCCCGCTCCCAGGCCGCCGCCGAGATGGCCGCCGGCGGATTCGCCCTCGTCGTCATGGGCGGCGCCGTCGCCTGGATGGTGGTGCGCACCCTGCGCGGCGCCGCCACCCTGGGCGGTCTCGCCATGTTCTTCCAGGCCTTCGCTCAGGGCCAACGGCTGATGCGTTCCCTGCTCGAGACCGTGGGCCAGGTGGTCTCCAACACCCTCTTCCTGGAGAACCTCTTCGAGTTCCTCGAGATCGACCGAAAAATCACCGACCCACCCGACCCCAAGCCGCCGCCGAGGGAGCGGCCGCCGTCGGTGCGCTTCAGCCAGATCACGTTTCGCTACCCGAGCTCGGACCGGCTGGTGTTCGACGGCTTCGACCTCGAGGTGGCCCCCGGCCAGATCGCGGCCCTGCTCGGGGTCAACGGCGCCGGCAAGAGCACCCTGTTCAAGCTGCTCTGCCGTCTCTATGACCCCCAGCAGGGCTCGGTGGAGATCGGTGGCCGCGACCTGCGCCACCTCCGCCTGGACGACGCTCGCAGCCTGGTCACGGTGCTTTTCCAGGAGCCGGTCCACTACTCCGACACCGCCCGCCGCAACATCGAGCTCGGCGACACCACCGCCCCCATCGACCCCGCCCGGCTGGACGCCGCCGTCACCCTGGCCGGCGGCGAGCGCCTGCTCGAGCGCCTGCCCAACGGCCTCGACACCCTGCTCGGCTCGTGGTTTCCCGGCGGCACCGAGCTGTCCACCGGTGAGTGGCAGCGGCTCGCCCTGGCCCGCGCCGCGCTGCGCGACGCCCCGGTCATCCTGCTCGACGAGCCCACCGCAGCCATGGACTCCTGGTCCGAGATCGACTGGGTCCGGCGCTTCCGGGAGCTCGCCCGGGAGCGCACCGCCATCATCATCTCCCACCGCCTCACCACCGCCATGCGGGCCGACGTCATCCACGTCCTGGACAAGGGGAGGATCGTCGAATCCGGGTCCCATGCCGAGCTGCTTTCACTCGGCGGCCGCTACGCCGAGGCCTGGCGCGCGCAAATGGAAACTGACGAGGCCTGAGGGCCAAGTTCTGAGTTCTGAGTTCTCTGTCGTGGGTGCTTGGTTCTGAGGTCCCCCACGCACCCAATTCGGAATTCGGAATTCGGAATTCGGAAAACCAACCTCGATCGGAACAGCGGAGTCGAACTGTGGTGCGGGCATCCCGCATGCAGAGGATTACGAATTGCGAATTGCGAATTGCTAATTGCGAATTGTCGGCGTCCGAGGTCGTCACGCTGATCCGGAATTTCAAATTGCAGATTCCAAATTGCAGATTCGACCCACCCTCCCGGCAGGAGCAGTCACCTTTCAACCTCTAACCTTTAGACCTTTAGACCTTTAAACCAAAAAGGTGGACCTCTGCATTTGTCTGCGGCCCATCGGATCACCGTCCTCAACCCACCAACCTGAATCGACCCGAACCAGCACCAACAACTCAGAACTAAGAACTCAAAACTAAGAACTCCTCCCGCCGTCCCCTGTCATCCCGAGCAAGGCGCCCACAGGGCGCCGACGAGGGAGGCCTCGTTCGGAATGACACCAGGAGGGTTGTGGCCCGGGTAAGGCGGGGGGAACGGCCAACGGCAAACGGCCAACAGCCAACTGGGCGGGTGGGGGATATCCATGTTCATCCGTGTCCAATTCCCGGGCGGGAGGGCGGCGGCAAAAGAAAACGCGGCCGATCAGCCGCGGTGATTCCGGACTCTCGAAGGTCGCCGTTTACGCGCCCGGCTTCTCCTCGATCCTCACCAGGTCGAGAAACTCCTCGACCTCGTTGTCGCTCCAGGGCTCGGCCAGGATCGTGAACAGGTCGGGGGTGTCACAACCGTCGAATGGGTTCCGGACCGTCGCCCGTCTGACCGACGAAGAGCGTGCCGAAAGCTCCGAGAGGTAGTGCTCGAAGTCGGCCGCGAGGTCGGTGAGATGTAGCTCCTCCATCGTGCGCCCTCCATACCTCCACCCCATCCCACCATGAAATCTACCTGTAGTTTGTGACATTCGTCAACCTTTGACCTGATTTTGAACACCAATGCGACTCATCGGCCACCATTAATTTTGAACCCTGATCTCAGAATGACCACCTTCCGACCCCTGCTCGCCCACCCCACCGTCGAGAAATGCATCCCGATTTGTGGTGCTGGCGTCTCGCGTGCAGTGGATTACGAATTACGAATTGCGAATTGTCGGCGTCCGAGGTAGTCACGCCGATCCGGAATTTCAAATTGCAGATTCCAAATTGCACATTCCACCCACCCTCCCGGCAGGAGCAGTCACCTTTAGACCTTTAAACCAAAAAGGTGGACCTCTGCGTTCGTCTGCGGCCAGTCTCCGGGTGGGGGGCACTTTAGACTTTACTGACTTTTGACTTTTGACTTTTGACTTCAGACTCTTGACCGGGCCGGCGGGCGGGGCGAGCACTCAACGCCGAAATCGATGCCTGAACCACGCTCTGCCATACCGCGCCGCCCTGCCGACGAGATCGAACGGCCGCCACAGCTTCCAGCCGACGTAGCCGAGCGATGTTTTTGGTTTGCCGTACAGCAGGTCGACCTGGTGGTCGTTGATCCAAAACGCACGGACGGTATTGCTCAGAAGGGTTGTCACCTTCCTCGAACTCGCCAACGGATCGCTGTAGTGCCGCAACTTGAGGGCGTGCCGGTAACCCTCATTCTGCGCCCCCGCCACCGTGTGCCTCAGCAAAAGAGCCGCGGCGTCGTTTCCCTCGGCCAGCTGCTTCGAGTCCTCACCCCGTCCGAGCCGGCCCGCGAGGTCCACTGCCGCCTCGATCTCCTCCCGCGACACGTCCTCGGCGATCCACTCGAATGCGCCCCCCCACAGCTCATCCCACACCCCCGCGGACGCCGACAGGTCCTGGACGTCCGCCAGCAACCTCGAGATCGGATAGGACCCCGGACTCAGCCCGTGCTGGGAGATGCCGTGGACCATCAGGTGACAGGCGAGGACACCATCGGTCGGGATCAAAACCCCGTCCGGGAAGCCGGGGGGAGTCCTGCACAGGCCTTGTTTCAGCAGCATCTCACCGGTCGCCGAGCCCCCGTCCTCCCCCACCCTCACCCCGCGAACCAGGGTGTGGACCTCGACCATCAGGCCCGATGAGTGATAGAGGGGCAGCAGCTGGTGTTCGGATGCGACGCCGCGTTCCTCACGGTAACCGTCATCGACCAGGCCTTGCTGGTACCCCACTGCGGCCTCGATCGGAACCAGCACATCCACGTCGCACGACTCACGCGACCCGGGCTGCGTGAACCCGGCGAGCTGCAGCGCCGCGCCCTTGAGGAAGATGGTCGGCACCCCGAGCTCGGCACCCGCCTCGGCGAGCTGCCGGCACAGCGCCTCCTGGGCCACGGCGCGAGCGGCAGCCTGCCGATACCTGTCGGAAAACGCCCCGGCCGCCCCCTCACCCACCTCGCCCGCCAGCGTCGCTGCCCCAACCCTCGCTCCAATCCTCGCCGTCAGCGCGAGCCCGTCGGCCGCATCCACCGCCCGCAGGCCGTCCACCTTGCCCGCAAACGCCTTGTCGGCCGGCCCGAAAGCCCGGGCAAAGACCCACGCGGTTTCGGCATCGAGCTCGATTTTCGGCGGGTCGAACCTGAACCCCGTCCTCATGCCCGCAGCGTAACACTTTGGGGGAATGCGAAATTCGAAATTCGAAATGCGAAAAACCGTCACCGATCGGGCGGGATCTTCAATCTCCCTTCCTGCCATACCCCGGCGGAACGGGTTCATGGACAGACTCGTCCTCTCTCGCCCGCAGCATCTCCCAAAAACCACGGGGATCGACGACCGGAATCGGGAGGTCGCCGGCAACGCGGAGTATTTCCTGGTCGCCGGTCACCAGAGCGTCGGCCCCGGCTTCGATGGCCGAGGCAATCACCCATGCATCGTCCGGATCGTCGATCGCGACGTCGAACGGAGCTGCCGGCCGCGGAACCACCGTCTGTCCGCGGAGCATCGCCACGGCCTCATCAACCACCGCACCCGGAACCCTCAGCTTGTCGACGAGGATCCGCCCGAACTCCTCGATCACAACCTCGCCCACCACCAGCTCATGGTCGGCCAACACCAATCGAAGCAGGTCCTCGCAGAGACCGCGGGTGGCGAACGCACTGATCAGCACGTTCGTGTCGAGGAAAACTCTCACGTCACATCCCGGAAGACGTCCTCATCGGTGAGCCAACCCCTCGCCTCCGCAAAGGGAGCGATTCGTCGCCGCAACTCCTCCAAGGTCTGCACTGCCAGGTGTCGGCGCAGCGCCTCGCGGGCCACGTCGCTCCTCGAACGGCCGGAGGTGCTGGCAGCCCGATCGAGGGCCTCGGCAAGCGATTTATCCAAACGAATAGAAATAATGGAATCCATGTATGACAATGTATGACGAAATCTCCAAATCTGCAACCCCGTGTGGCCGAGGCCCTCAAAAGTAGAATGTGGAGCGAACCGGCCGCCAAGATCCGGGGTTCGGCCCCGCCCGGGACAGCTGAGTTGAATTGTGGTGCGGGCGCCCCGCCTGTGGGGCATTACGAATTGCGAATTGCGAATTACGAATTACGAATTGTCGGCGTTCGAGGTCGTCACGCTGATCCGGAAATTCAAATTGCAGATTCCACCCTCCCTCCCGCCCGGTTGAAAATTGAAAGTTGAAAGTTGGGCTCATCCGGAATTCCGTGAGGTGGGGGTCGATCGACTTCGGATTTCACAACGGCACCCGCTCGCCCGAAGAGGAACCATTTCTTCATCCGGGGAATCAGCAATCAGGGACAGCGTCAGAAGCCAGCGGCGGGGACCCGCGGCAGCGTCAGGTGACAGCGTCAGTATCGGAGAACCGGGCGCGCTCAGATGGGATTGAGCAGGCGCCACGTCATCGCACGAACGTGGTCAAAGGACTCCAGGGCGTTCTCTGCCCCAATTCGATTGACTGCACCGGCGGCGGCGAGGAGTCGCAGGTGGCTGTCGACCTCTTTGGCCGAGGCATATGCGATCCGCCAGTGGTTCAACCGGTCTCGTCCAAACCGGCCGTGGCCTTCAGCGATGTTGGCCGGGACCGAGCTTGCCGATCGGATCACCATCGGCAATCGATTTCAAAGGGGCGGGAACCCTCATCACGAGCTTGATGGCTACGCCTGCTGCTTCGAGGGCTTTCTCGTGGGCAACGAGGTTGGTGTTCGTGGCGGCTTTGGGCATGGTCACCTCCGGGTCGTTCATGCCCTTTTCCACCAGCCGGTGAGGCAACCAATGTCAAGGGTCTGTAACACCGGACCCGTGGGCCGGCTTGCCCTTGACATCGGCTGCCCACCGGCTACTCCTTCCTTTGAACGACCCGGAGGTGTCCACGTGCTATGGCCGCCGATGCCCACTGATTGCTGCCGCTGAAGACTGATCTGCTGTCCCTGATCGCTGTTCCCGGTCGCTGCCCTGAATACTGTCGCAGCCGCTGCATTCCGGGCACGGGCACGGCACGCAGACGGGCACGGCAGAACCCCGACCTCACGCTTTCCCGGATGAACCAAACCTCTGACCTTAAAACCAAAAAAGTGGACCTCTGCGTTCATCTGTGGCCCATCGGATCACCGCCCTCAACCCACCAACCTGAATCGGCTCGAACCAGCACCAACAACTCAGAACTCAAAACTAAGAACTCAAAACTAAGAACTCCTCCCACCGTCCCCTGTCATCCCGAGCGAGCCGCCCTACAGGGTGGCGACGAGGGAGGCCTCGTTCGGAATGACACCAGGAGGGTTGTGGCCCGGGTCAGGCGGGGGGAACTGCCAACGGCAAACCGCCAACGGCCAACTGGGCGGGTGGGGGATATCCGTGTTCATCCGTGTCCAATCCCCGAGCGGGCGGGGAACTCAGACTTTAGACTTTGGACTTTGGACTTTGGACTTTAGACTTTTAGACTTTCGACTTTAGACCCTTGCCCGGGCGAGCGGTCGGTGGTTACTCGACGTACCCCAACGCCTTCAGCCGCTCCAGGTCCTCGTCCGAAGCCCCCCTCCGCACCGGCTTGCGGTAGCTCCCGACCTCGCCCATCCTCGCCTGCCACAACCGGTCCAACGACCTCCGGGTGCCGGTCTGCCAGGTTGCGCATCGCTCTGGGATCCGACGTCAGGTCGTACAGCTCGTCCACCCCCCCGAAGGCCGACCTGATCATCACCCAACCGCCGTCCTCCACCCCCCGCCTGCGGACTGCGTGGTACGGCCGAATCAGCCACCATTTTCCGACCCTCCGTCGGTACGTGGACATCGTCCGAACCGCCCTGTCGTGATCTTCGCCCCAGCCGCCGAGGTCAGACGCCTCCCCCGAAGCCAACCCGGCCAACAGGCGATACACGTCCCTGCCCTCCAGACGGGCGTCGATGACACCTCGTCCGACTCCCTGCCCCTGCACCAGGAGCGGCACCCGCACCAGCTCCGGATACAGAGAATGACCATGGCCCCACCGGCCGTGCTCTCCGAACTCCTCGCCATGGTCCGACGTGATTACGACTATCGTCTGCGGTCCGAAAAACGAACCAATTTCGTTCAATATTCGATCAAATATTCCGTCAAATTCCTCTAGATTTTCTTCATACAGTTCTTGGCTGTGTCTGCGAAATAAAGGATCTCTTTCCTCCGGTCTGGTGTAGGGTCGGTGCGGGTCCATCAGGTGAACAAAAAGGAACATCCGCCGAGGAGTTTCGGTTTGCTTCAGTGCCCACTGGGAGAAGAAATCGAGCACCCCCTCGGCCGGAAGGTACGATGTCGGCTGCGCCAACTGGTAGTACTCGTCGTAGCCCTGCTCGAACCCGGTGCCGCGGAACAAATGCGGGTTGGTGACCAACCCCGCCGTCCGGTATCCGACACCCTTCAGAACTTCCGCAATCGTGACCAACTCGCCTCTCAGCACGTCGTCCCCGCCCGCGACACCCGCCGCCTCGGGGGTCAACCCCGTAATCATCGCCGCCATCGACGACCTAGTCCAGGATGAGCTGGCGAAAACGTCGCGAAACACCACCGACCGGGCCACTCGTTGCTCAAAGAGTGGCATTAACTCCCGGCGGCCACCCCAGGCAGACAGGCTGTCCGCCCGCCACGTATCCACCACCACCAAAACGAGATTCACCGCACCATTGTCAGCACTCTGGCCATCCCCCACGGCCAGCTCGCCGGCCCCCGCCTTCCCCTCGACCAACTCCCGCGCCCCATCCAGCTCCATCACCGCCTCGAAGGGCGGGGCAAGTTCCGGCCGCAACCAGTTGCCTGCAGTGGCCAGGAAGCGCTGCCGGTTGTGCACCAGAAACCCCACCCGGCCGCCGATCCCGCCCGCCGCGGTGACCAGCCCGACGAACGCAGCTAACGACACGGCGGCTAACGCCAGACTTCTGCGCGCAGAGGCGCCCTTGGACACCGGCCACGCGAGGCTGATCGCGATCAGGGCCAGCACGACCAGCGACGTCGACACCGGCTTCAACCCGAGGTGGATCACGTCAAGCTGAGCCATCAAGAAGACGGTCATCAGCCCGGCGAAGACCAAAGATACACCGGCACGAATGACAAATACACTCCGTAAGTCGTTGTTGTGAAGCACAAAAAAGAACACGGTCAATGGGAGATAAAGACCGACAAAAATAAGAACCTCAACGACCCCTTCAACACCTGGAGTTCTTGGCGAGCACAGAGCCATCACCAGGCTCATGACAACAGGTATTAACCACCAAATTACATGGTGTTTTCCGTCCCGTCCCGAGCGCTTGCCTCTGCCCCTCGTCATTTCACCCAGCCTACCATCCCTCCGCAGATTCTCGCGATCCACACCTCCCGCGTACCGATCCAATTGTGGTGCGCCTCGCCTGTAGTGGATTACGAATTTCGAATTGCGAATTGTCGGCGTCCGAGGTAGTCACGCTGATCCGGAATTGCAAATTCCAAATTGCATATTCCACCCGCCCTCCCGGCAGGAGTAGTCACCTTTAAACCTTTAACCTTTAGATTTTTAAAACAAAAAGGTGGACCTCTGCGTTCGTCTGCGGCCCATCGGACCACCGCCCTCCAGCCGCCAACCTGAATCGACCCGAACCAGCACCAACGACTCAGAACTCAGAACTCAAAACTAAGAACTCCTCCCGCCGGCCCCCCTTTTGACAATCCGGCCGCAGCGGCTACGATGCCCCCATGGCCGTGACCATCGGATTTCTCCAGGCCCTGGTCGAGCTCTGGCACCGTCGCCACGAGCCCGCCGGCCCCGATGTTCCCCGTGCCCTCAGCATCGCCCGCTCCCTCGAGGCCGACGCCACGGCGCCGCCCTTCCTCAAGTCCTTCGTCTGGTATCTGGTGAACCACGTCCACGACGCCGCCGGCTGGTCGATCCCCCCCAACGAGGCGTTCCCCCAGTGCCACGCCGCCGCGATCTCGGTGGCCCACGGCTGCGAGCTCATGCTCTACGAGGTGACCTCCGAGGTCCGCAAGGCCCAGGCGCCGGTGATGGCCCTCGGCGTGCTGGCCGCCGGACGTTCCCTGTTCGGCCGCTGGGACATGCTGCCGGCCCGGGGCGCCCTCCTGCTCCCCCTGGACACGGACCTGGACGAGTCGACCTTCGTCGACGCCTTCACCTCACAGCTGGGCGTGCGCTGGGGCCACGCCGGCTCGCTGCGCAAGCCGCTGCTCGCCAACTCCAAAGGGTCGGCCCTCAACACCCTGCCGGTGCACGTCCCCACCCCCGAGCTGATCGCCGCCCGCGCCGCCGCCAAGCCCACCGGTCCCGAAGACCTCGAGACCTTCCTGTTCTGCGCGGCGGCCTACGCCACCGTCCGGCGGGGCACCTGGAACCACACCGTGGAGCTGGCCCGGCAGATCCGCCGCGACGGCGCACCCCTCGACGCGGCCATCCGCCTCGGCCTCACCGACTGGCTCGGCATCGACGTGCCACCACTGGCCCGCATCCGCATCAAGGTCAGGAACATCCTCAGCGCGAGTCGCCGGTAGGCGAAGCGAATTCGAAATTCGAAATTCGAAATTCGGAATTCGGAAAACCGTCAACGATCGGACCAGCGGAGTCGAATTGTGGTGCGGGCGTCGCGCCTGCAGTGGATTTCGAATTGCGAATTGGCGGCGTCCGAGGTAGTCACGCTGATCCGGAATTTCAAATTGCAGATTCCAAATTGCAAATTCCACCCGACAGCACCGTAGCCACCTTTAAACCCCTAACCTTTAAACCAAAAAAGGAGACCTCTGCCTTTATCTGCGGCCACCGGATCACCGCTCCCGCCCGCCGGCTCTTGAAAGTTATACGCCAAAAATATATACTCTGCGTATAACCGAGATTCGTCATGCTCATAACGCGCCTTCCCGACACCGTCCAGACACTCTACGCCGAGCTGCTTGACCAGTCGATTCTCGGTGCTGCCCAACACGCCGCACTCGGTCTTCCCTCGGGTACGTTCATCTCCAAGGAGATCAAGGGCGGGACCTACTGGTATCTCCAGCGAAGCGAGGGCGAGCGGAAGCGGCAAATCTACCTCGGCCCTCAATCCGAAGCACTGACGGCCTGGATGGAGAACGTCCGCGCTGCCAAGGAAGAAACCGTGGTCGACACCGACCAGCGGCGCCGGCTGTGTGCCATGCTCCGGTCGGGTGGAGTCGCGACCGAGCCGGCCGCCGTGATCAAGGTCCTCCAGCTGCTCGACGAATCGTGTGTCTTCCGACTCGGTGGAGTCCTGGTGGACACGCTGGCGTTTCGCGTCATGGCGAACGTCCTGGGAGTCAGATTCGACGACGCCTCATCCCGTACGCAAGACGTCGATATCGCGCACGATCCGGCGGTCGGTGTCGCACTCGCCCGCAACACAGACCCCATCAACGTCGAAGAGGCCTTGACGGAAGGACCCTTCCGGTTTCTAGGGATCCCTTCGCTCGATGCGAGAAACGCTTCGACCTCGTTTCGAATTCGCGGTCGCGAGCTGCGCGTGGACTTCCTGACGCCGATGATCGGTCGGGAGCGGAGCGGACCTGTGCGCCTCCCAGCCTTCAGTCTATCGGCCCAACCCCTGCGGTTCCTGGATTATCTGATCGACGGGCCGATCCAGGCGGTGGCCATCGGAAACGATGCGGTCCTGGTCAACCTCCCAGATCCGGCACGATTCGCGCTCCACAAGCTGTGGTTGTCGAGCACGCGCAGCGCGACCTTCCAGACGAAGGCGCGAAAGGACCTCATTCAGGCGGCCTTGCTCGCCGAGATTTTGCTCGAGGACCGACCGACCGATCTTGTGGCCGGATGGGATGTGCTGTCCGACCGGCCCGGCGCCCGCAAGAAGATCCTCCGGGCGGTTCGCGGGCTCGAGAACAACCTCTCTCGCCGATTCCTCGAAACCCTCAGAGCCTGAGCGCCGACGCCTCACCCGCGGCGGATCACGAATTGCGAATTGTCGGCATCCCAAGTCGTCACGCTGATCCGGAATTTCAAATTGCAGATTCCAAATTGCAAATTCCACCCGGCCCTCCCGGCAGGAGTAGTCACCTTTAGACCTTTGACCTTTAAACCAAAAATGGGGACGTCTGCGTTCGTCTGCGGCCCATCGGATCACCGCCCTCAACCCACCAACCTGAATCGACCCGACCCGGCACCAACAACTCAGAACTAAGAACTCAAAACCAAGAACTCCTCCCGCCGTCCCCTGTCATCCCGAGCGAGCCGCCCTACAGGGCGGCGACGAGGGAGGCCTCGTTCGGAATGACACCAGGAGGGTCGTGGCCCGGGTCAGGCGGGGGGAACGGCCAACGGCAAACGGCCAACGGCCAACTGGGCGGGTGGGGGATATCAGTGTTCATCCGTGTTCTTCTGCGTCCGGTCTTCGGGTGGGCGGCGACTTTCGACTTTAGACTTTTGACTTTTGACTTCCGACTCTTGACCGGGCGGGCGGATGCGGGCAAAAAAATCGCAGCCCCCCGGCTGCGCCCATCAACATTCCCGCCCCCATCTCGGAGACGAAATCTTCAATTTGCAATTTTCAATTTTCAATCTGCAATCTGAAATCCCCCCAAGCAGAAGCGAGTACCTTGAAACCCAGAACCTTTAGGTCCGAGAATTCCTCAACCCTGAACACTCAGCTCGACGTATGCCGAGTACGACCGCGGCGGCGGAACCTCGCAACCTTCCGCCTCGAGCCCCTCGATGTGAAACTCGATGGCCTCCCGCATATTGCGTTCGACCTCCTCGGCTGTCGCTCCCGTGGCCACACACCCCCCGAGATCGGGCGAAAACGCTGAATATCCGGTGTCCGTCTGCTCAATCACGATCAGGTATTTCATGGCTTCAACCCCGCTTGTTTCAGGATACTGCTGAGTGTTCCCGGTGCCAAGTCGTTCCCTCGATTCCCGGGCACGGTCACCACCCCGCGCTTGAACGGGTGTTAGTACTGCCGGTGGCGTCCTCGGGTTCGCACGAGGTACCACCCGCCCGCCTCGAGCATCTTGATGACCTCTCTGACCTTCACACCCTTTCAAAAGGAAGTCACCCGACGAATCTGCAAAACCACCCGGCCCGGGAACAAAAATCGCAGCCCCCCGGCTGCGCCCATCAACATTCCCGCCCCCTACCCCGGAGCCAGAATCTTCAATCTTCAATCTCTGATCTCAAATCTCCAACAAACCCCCGACCCCTGCAAAACGAACCGATAACCAAGAACTAAGAACTAAGAACTCAGAACTCAGAACTCAAAACTCACTCCGTCACCCTCGCCTCCGGCAGAAACTCATTGAAATACCGCCTCAGCTCCTTCTCCCTCCCAAAAACCGCCAGCTCGTCGAAATCCGCCAACGCCTGCGCCACGTCCCGATCCGGATACACCTGGATCTTGCCGATGAAGATCTTCGGGTGCCGGGTCTTGGTGTGGTGCTCGTCGGTGGTGGCCAGCTCCTCGAACAGCTTCTCGCCCGGCCGCGTGCCGGTGAACACGATGTCGATGTCCTCGAAGGGCTTCAGCCCATACAGCCCGATCATGTCCTTGGCCATGTCCAGGATCTTCACCGGGTGACCCATGTCGAGCACGATGATCTCGCCTCCGGTGCCGATGGCGCCCGCCTCGAGCACGAGCTGCGCCGACTCCTGGATGGTCATGAAGTAGCGGGTCATGTCCGGGTGGGTCACGGTCACCGGCCCGCCCTTCAGGATCTGCTCCTTGAAGATCGGGATCACCGACCCGGCCGACCCCAGCACGTTGCCGAAGCGCACCGACACGAACTGGGTCGGGTAGCGCGGGTTGAGGTCCTGCACCACCAGCTCGGCCACCCGCTTCGAGGCCCCCATCACCGAGGTCGGGTTGACCGCCTTGTCGGTCGAGATCTGGATGAAGCTCGCCGCCTCGAACTCTCCGGCCAGCTCGCCCAGCAGCCGGGTCGCCAGGATGTTGTTGCGCACCGCCTCCGACGCGTTCGACTCCATCATCGGCACGTGCTTGTGGGCCGCCGCGTGCAACACCACCGCCGGCCTGAACGCGTTGAACAACGGCCGCATCCGCGCCCACGTCCGACACGTCCGCCACCAGCGGCACGATCGACAGCTCGGGCCACGCCTCCCGCAGCTCGCGGTCGATGGCAAAGAGCGCGAACTCGGCCCGCTCCACCAGCAGCAGCGTCCCCACCCCGAAGCGCGCCGCCTGCCGCGCCAGCTCCGACCCGATCGACCCCCCGGCCCCGGTCACCATCACCGTGCGCCCGCCCAAAAAGTCCTTGACCACCTGGTCGTCCAGCAGCACCTGGTCGCGGCCCAGCAGGTCCTCGATCTCCACCTCGCGCAGCCGGCTGACCTCCACCTCCCCGGCCAGGATCTCGTACAACCCGGGGATGATCTGGGTCCTCACCGGCACCTGCTCGCAGATCTCCACGATCCGCCGCAGCTCGGTGCGCGAGGTCCTGGCAATGGTGATCACCACGTGGTCGATGCCGTGCTCGGCCACCAATCGGCCGATCTCCCGGGTCGCGCCCAGCACCTTGACCCCGTGGATCACCGTCCCCAGCTTCTGCGGGTCGTCGTCGACGAAGCCCACGATCTTCAGGTTCATGGCCGCGTTGGCCTGGATCTCCCGCGCCGCCATCACCCCGGCCTGCCCGGCCCCCACCAGCAGCACCGGCATCGCCTCCTCGCCGGTGGCCGCCGTCACCCGAGGTCCGCTCGTACCGCTCGAACAGCCACCGACGGGCCACCCGCATCGCGAGCACCCCCCCGATGCCGAACACCGTCGTCATCAGGCAGATCGACAGGGGGGTCCGCCACTGTGCGAACCCGTCGGGCAGCCCGAGCCTGAGCAGCACGAGCGGCAGCAACGACCAGAACCCGGCCTTCAGAAACGGCACCACCTCCCGCATGCCGATGTAGCGCCAGATGAAGCTGTAGATCCCGAACACCTGCAACGCACCGAACTGGATAAACAACACCAGCGGCAGCTGGATCAGCATGTGCTGGAGGTTCGGCTCCGGAATGCTGAACTCGAAGCGCAGGGCGTACGAGAGGACGAAGGCTGCGGACAGGACGACCACGTCCATCATGAACTGCGCCGGCCGGTTCAGCAGCCGCGACCATGGCACGCCGCGTCGACCCGCCCGGGGCTTTCCGCTGTCTTCTTCTATTTCAATTGGCATCTGTCCACCACATCGGTCGGAATGACATCGGCAGTCGGTTGAATCGCTGGTCCGCGTGCTCGACCCTCAGCCCGCAAGACAAGCAGCCAGTACCCGAGAAGAAGGGGCACAGCCGAATCCGACGGCTGCCCATTGGATTGGAAGCGACCCAGATGTCACTCCCGCAACACCGACCGCAGCCACCAACACCATCCCTGAGGCCACCGTAGAAACGACCTTCGAATGACTCCACCCCGCGATGGTCAGACGCTGATAGAGGTGGGATCGGTGCGGCCGCCACACCTTCTCGCGGTGACCGAGCCGGCGCAAAATCGTGAACGTCCCGTCCGCGAGAAAGAACCACAGCGCCATGCCCATCACGAAGACACCGAGGTGTGATTTGCCGCCCAGCCCCAGCGGCAGGACCGCAAACAAAAACCCCAACACCACTGACCCCACGTCACCCATGAAAATCCGCGCCGGGTGCCAGTTGTGAACCAAGAAACCCACGCACGCGGCGGCGGCTACGAGACCGACACCGGCGACCCAGCCAAAGCCGACGAACGCCATCGCCGCTCCGGCCACAACTCCCTGAAACCCTGCATATCCGTCGATACCGTCAAGGAAGTTGAAGATGTTCGTCACGCCGACGACCCAGGTGAGCGTCACCGGCCAGGCAAACAGGCCCAACGGGACGTCGAGCGGTGACGGCAGCGGCAACCGAGAGATCGGACCGAGCGCCCACACCACACCCGACGCCGCTGCCAACTGGATTGCGAGACGGATCCCTGGCGAGAGCTCCCCCGCCAAATCCTCGACGGCGCCCAGAGCCACAATGGCCGCACAGGCAACGGCCACCACCCCGGAGGGCATTGAACATCCTGCTATCCACAAGACGAGACAGCCACCGACAATCCCGGCAATGACCCCCGCTCCCCCACCCCGCGGCACCGGCCGTTCGTGGGAAGAGCGCTCGTTGGGAATGTCGAGTACGCCTCGCCGACGAAGAATCGGGGAGACAATTGCGATGCAACCGCAGCTCAGAATCAACGCAACAAGGGCGGCTGCCACTATGGCTGACTGGCTCAACGGAAGCGGCGTTCCTTGATCATTGGCCCGACCTCGTCGATTTCCCGGCGCGCTGAACGGGCGCGGTGCCTGCCAGCAGGCGCACTACGCCGATCAGACCACCCGTTCCATAACTCAAGTGGTACGTCAGGAAGAGCGGCGGAAGGAGCAGCCCCAGCCATGACTTCCGATATCTGACAGCCTGCTGAATACTCGAGCCAATTGCGAGCACTCCATAGAGGGCGCCTACAACACCGACGAAGTAAAACGCGCGCGGTTCGACCACCAACGCGGGAACAGCCAACAGAATGCCGAGGACAAAAACAGTCGGGATGGCGTGCCGCGGACGGAAGGAGTATGGCGCTATCCACCACCTGAAAGGGTTCCACTGCCCTCGATCCAACATGGCTTTCTTAAAGAACGGGAACAACTTACCCAGGTTGAAGTACTGAACCCGGATTCGCGGATTCAACCAGATCATCTCTCCAGATTCGCGGATCCGGGCGTTGAATTCCTGGTCCTGGGTGTGAATGAGCCGTTCGTCGAACAACCCGACCTTGTCAAAAAGGTCACGACGAAAGAACCCAAACGGTACGGTTCCCGCAGGGCCTTCTTTCGGCTGAAGTCTAAAATCCGCATCGCCGACGCCAAACTTGTGGGTCGTAAGAGCCTGGACTGTCGAGGCCTGTAAACTGCTGTCTCGAGGGAGAGATTCGAACACACCGCCGACATTGGCTGCCCCCGTACGCTGCGACGTCTCTAAGCAGTTCACGAGGTAATCCTCAGGAAATTTCGAATGCGCGTCCAAACGCATGATCCACGCCCCTTCTGCGGCCTTGATTCCGATATTCAAGGCGTGGGGCTTGAATCTCGCCGGATTGTCAAGCAAACGGACGCGGTCATCCTTCCTTTCGAACAACCTGACGATTTCCCGAGTCCGATCCTCAGACATCCCATCAACAACAAGGACCTGGCATATGCGATCTGATCCTTGCCAGGCGAGGATTGACTCTAGGCAGCCAGTAATGAACTGTTCTTCATTCCGGCAGGGAATGACTATTGAAACCCGACCCTGGGTATCTGACCGGTTACGCAATCTTCAAAGCCTCGAGTTCGACTTCCTCTGATCTTCCGAGAGATGGGATACGACGGCCCGGAACTTCCCCCGGCTGGTCCGCTCGATGCGTTTCTTTTCAACGACTTCGACAGATACAGCGCCCAGCCGTTCCAAGAACCTCTCCACGATCATCCCCCGCACATCAGCCGACAGACCCTCATCCGTTACCACATTCACCGTGATCCTGTCCTGTGAGGACTGGACGATCTGACCCTCCTTGACCCCCGGTAAACCTACAAAAATGCCGTGAAACCTGACCATCTCCCGGCCATCTGGTCCAACCACGACATCTTCGATCCGACGACGATCTCATCTAACACCGGAAGATGATCTCTCCCGCACGGGCACGGTTCCTGCCCATCTCCCGGTATCACCAACCTCGTACCGAATCAAAAACTGATTGCGGTTCAAGAGACCGGTACAGACAATCCTTCCGTCTTCTCCAGGTGGCACGTGTGTCCCGTCATCGTCGAGAAGCTCGACCACGCCAAAATCTGAGCTGACATGAAGGCGTCCCTCTTCACACTCCGTCGCGAGCACGCAGTTTTCTACGCACCCGTATTCCTCGAAAACGCGGGCTCCGAATGCGCGCTCGATTATCTGGCGCATGTGGGGAGTGATCTTCTCACTGCTCAGCACCAATGCGTCCGGCCGGTACGAGAGAGCCAGGCCCCTATCGATCATGAGCCGACCGAGGGTGAAGTGTGAATGGGCGTAACCGGTAAGAACTGCCGGTCGGAACTTGTTCAGAGCCCTCACATATTCGGCCACTGTCGCAGGAGAGATGTGGAAGGCCGACAGATAGACCTGTCGTTCGAAGGCGTTGTATCTGTGGAAAGGTGGTTTGCTGTCAGCTTTGGGTACGACAATCCGACCGCCGATCATGGACCTCGACTTCAACAGGCTGGTACCCGCCCAGTTGAACGACCGCGCCTCTCTGGCGGCAATGAACCGTCGATGATCATCTGCATTCCAGATCGCTGTTACAGGAGTACCGGTGCTTCCGCTGGTCAGGTACTGCCGCAGGCCAGCTGATCGAACTCCATCACGGGCCACAAACGCCCAGGGATCGCGACGGACGTCGTCCTTTGCGAGAACGGGAAGGTTCGGCAGAATCGACTTCGGGTCGTCCCGCCTGAAATCGTCGGTTGAGAGGCCGGCCTCAGTCCACTCCCGATGGTAGAAAGGCACGTTTTCAAAGCAAGTGAGTAGAACTCGGGCCAACTCCGAAGAAATGTGCCGGTTCATTTCTTCTGTGCTCAAACGGTCTCGAGAACGAAAGTCATCGACGAACTGCAGAAATCGGCCGCCCAGACGCTGCCACCGCCAGTATGCCCCAAAACCAGAAATGGCAATGTTCTGAGCCAGCACACAGGCAGTACACTGTAAACAGACTGAAGACTGGCCGCCATGTTCAGGGGCGTTTCAGCCGACTGTCTGGCACATCGTTCCCGATTGGAGACCTCGCAACAGCTGGTGTTGGGCCATAGCGCCTGATCAAGCCCTCCCATCGCGGCAACACATATTCCCAGTCGTACTTTTCTGCCTTCCTGCGAGCATTTGTTGACAGTCTAGCTGCTAGATCAGGTTCCCGAAGGATACGAACAACTGCTTCCGCCATTTCCTGGCAATCCCCTGACTCGACGAGAAGAGCATCAGATTCACTGCCTCTCCAAAGGTACGGTATTTCACCGACCGAGGTCGACACTAGACAAAGCCCGCATGCCGCTGCCTCCATCACGGAGAAGCCAAAACTCTCCGCTGTCGTTGTGTTGAGAAAGATATCGTCGTTCTGCAGGGTTTCAGGTACTCGATCGTGACACACTGAACCAGTGAAGGTGACCCTCGAGGCCAGCCCGAGCCGGCGCGCCAGCTGCTCTGTTCTTTGCCAGCTGCCATCACCCTTATCCGGCCCCACAATGTTCAAACCGACACTTGGGTACGACTCAGATATTAGCGACAAGGCCTCAACAGCCATGTCTGCGCGATAGATCGAATGCAACGCTCTGAGCCACACCAAGCGAGGTGAAGGGTCATTCCTTTCCCGGAATTCATAGCGAGATATTTCGATGCCATTCGGTATGTACTGAATGTCCCTACGGAAGTGTGCAAGGTTTTTCTGAAGAAACTGTGAGTTTGATACAACCGCAGATCCTCGCCCCAGAAGGAACGGAGGCGCCGTGGATGTTCTTTTGCCAACAGCGGGAGATTGCCTCCACGCAAGATGAAGACCGTCTTGAGCCTTTTTCTTGCAGCAACAAAAGAAACCAACTCCGCCCAAAAAAAGGCGCTGGTGCTGAACACGTCCACCAAGACCAGACCACAGTTGGCGTCGAACCGGGCGACTGACAGCAGCATGTCTCTCAGACGGAGGATCCGATTCGGTCTCGAAGAACTTCGACTAATTGACCAGCCGGCTTCCTCGAGCCGGTCCGTGAGGATTTCGCAGTAGGGTTTTGTCCCGAGGCTCGCGGACAGGAAGTTCCCTACATAGAGCACGGTGCCGCGCGCAGATGTTCTCTAACCGTTCGACTAACTCCCTTACCGTGGTCGATGGGGCACCCGCTATCATCGAATTCTCAGGACTTCATTCCTTACCAAGGTCTGGGCGGAAACAAGGCATCCGGTTCCAACAGAGGCCCCACCTACGACGACCACATGGGCTGCCAACCACGAACCGCGACCAATTGAAATTGGTTTCCGTCGGGGCGCCCCAAATCGAAATGAGCCTTCTACCCTGCTATGCGCAGAAGACACGATCACACAATAGGGTCCTATTAAGACTTCGTCCTCAACCGTGATTGTCTCGCCGGCCATGAACCAAGCGCCATAGGCGACGTAAACGTTGGAACCGAGATGGATACAAGACGGGTTGTAGAAGGTTACGTTTCTTCCGAGCCGGAGGTCGTCTCACACGACCCAAAAAAATGCCTCGCCAGCCATCCTCGCAACCTGAGAACGCAAACATTGTCGGGCAGCCAGTTCGTCGACAGGAGGATGAAGTGCAAAGGCCAATCGTGGCGGAGAAGTCGAAGCAGCTTAAGCAATCATAACCCCGCAATACTCTCGCAGTATCGTCATCATCTCCGTGGAACGCCTTTGCAAGGTATTCTCCTTTGCCAAAAGAAACCCGTGGCTGACGACTCTTTCCCGTAATTCGCGTTCCACAATCAGGCGCCGAATCGCTCTTGCGATATCCTGAGGCGAAGAAGGATCCACCAGAAGAGCATGCCGATTGTCCTCAAGAAAACCCGGTATGGACCCAAACTCCTTAGTCGCTACTACAGGTAGGCTGTGCGCCATCGCCTCCCAGATCGTCCGCGGGAAACCTTCGAAAGAAGAACGAGATGCGATGACAAAAACATCAGATCGTTCGTAGAAGCGGAAGAGCTCTGGGCGACCGGCTTGAAGCCATGATACTGGAACTTTATCTGATGCTCGTTTGCGTAGTTCTGCAGCCGATCGAGGACGTTGTCACCCTTTTGTGGCCAACCGACCACGTCAAGAATTATGTCGAAATCCCACTCTTTTAGCCGGCGCAATGCGTGGGCTATGTCGATGAGTCCCTTGGCTGAATCCAACCTCCCTGTGTACAAAACGCGGTACGGAGGGAAAGAACACGCATCGTCGCGCGACACAAAATCGCGGTCGCTCAACGTTGTAGTCCGGGTTTCAACGATGCGTCTAGCACTTGGCTCGATATTCCCGACAGCGTCCGGCTATTGACGAAGACGAGGCTCTCTGAGCACACGCGGTCCTGCGTGCGTTTGTACCAGTGGGACCACAGTCGGATCATCTCTTTGCGCCATAGGGGTTGCGGGAGCGTATCGACTCCGGCAAGGTAATCGCCGACGAGAAGTATCGCGACAGGAATCGGGTCTCACGGTTCTCGCAACCTGCGGGAGCAGGGGGGTCGGGCCTCGGATTAGCATGGCATCGAGAGTGCTAGCGCGAAGATCGAGTAGGCGACAGCAGCCGCCGAGGCCTGATCGTCCGTTGGAGCGCGGTCCCTTTCGGTTCAAGGCTGACCAACTCAACATTCTTCGATTTCACGACTGAACCAAACTCAGATTCACCAGCGCTTGGCCGGTGCATGAAACAGACGACCCGATCTGTGGCTCCCGCCAAGCTCTCGACGAATCGGCCAAGGTAACCGGGCATGCAGTCCGTTCCTCCGAGTCCTTCCACGCCACACTGTGGTAGTAAAACCCTGAGCCTCATGGCTAGATTGATCCCGGGCGTGCGGAGGGTGCTCAATAGATCAGACCCTGACGCGCAGGGGGGCCGACAGCCGTGCTTTCGTCCAGGCGGTGACACCGGCGCATACGCCATACATCAGCCACACGTGTGTCCCCGTCTGGGCTGCGATCACCCACATGTGCGCGCTCATTCCGAGGAAGGACGCAACCACCGCCAAGCCCCATGCGCGACCCCATCCAATGAGCCGGTAGGCGGATCTGGCTCCTCGCAGCGTCAGAACGAACAGCAGGAAAAAGTACGGAATGCTACCGACGATGCCTGTCTCGGCCAGGATGTCAATGTATGAGTTGTGAGCAGATCGCCGATTCAGACTGTCCTGAGAGACCCGCCCCGGGTAGAGGGAGGAATCGAGCCCAACAGTGACCCTTGTAAAGCGTCCGGGTCCGACGCCGACCAGGGGATTCGCTCGAAACAACGCCAGACCCTTCTGCACCATTATCTGACGAATCGCCCATGATTTGTCGCGCTCGAGATTCATGAACTGATCCGCCTTCCCTCGAGCGTGTTCCGACAGTGTGGTGGTGTTGAAGCCGATCCAGGTCCCGGCCATTGCGAGAACCAGAATCGTGGCCGCCCTCGCACTCACGAGCTGATACCGCAGCATCGCAGTCAGCAAAACCAGCGTTTCGAGCCCGACCGCAACCCACGCGCCGCGCGACCCGTTCAGGACGATCGCCAGGGCCAGCACACCGACGCCCACGCCGGCAATAAGCCTTCTACGGCTTACTTGTAGGAGGATGAGCGCAAAGGGCCAGAACGTCGAGAACTGGAACCCGTAGGTATTGGGTGTCAACAACGCGCTCTCGAGTCCAATCGGGTCCAAGCGGTCGAAGAACCATAAGGCGCCCAGACAGACGGCTCCCCACCCGAGCACTCTGACCAAGCTCTCAGGGTCATTCAGGTGGGCCACGAGGATCGTGACTGCGCAGAAAACTACCAACCAAAATAGGTACCGAAGAAGCAACAGGAAATCACCCGCTGAAATCTCTGTTTCAGCCAAAATCAGAGATGACATGAGATACGAGAAAATCATTCCGAATGCAAGCGTCAAGATGATGCCTCGCCACGGATGCAATGGACGATAACTCAATCCGGCTCGTTTGGTAAATATCTCTCCGATTATTATGAATAATATTGGCGCAGAAATCGACACACCAATCATTGGAATATCTAAGAATGGAAAGATGACATAAAGAACTGATACTACGAATAGAATCCAGACCTCAAAGGAGACCCCTAACCGATGAGAAAAACCGACTCTATTCCCCCTTCGCTGCGGCGCTGCCCGCTGGAACGAATGGGGAAAGGCTTGAGAGGTTGAGGCACGATTCATTTTCAATCCAGATCAGGCACGAGACCGTCCAGAGGGCTCTGACAATTCAGATACATCGCGTCCCGTCAAGAACGAAACACCTATCATCCGACTGATTGTCCGAGACTGTGATGCAGCGAAACGTACAGCCCTTCCCATCGCGTGATGTGCTCGCTCCAACCAAATACCTCCCGTGCTCTCCGCGATGCAGCCTCACCCATCTTCTTGCGAAGAGCTAGATCCCCCGCCAACCTGATCATGGCCTCGAGAAGAGCACGGTCGTCCCCTGGGGTCACAAAGAGGCCTGTCTCGCCATCCACATTGCCGACGTCGGTGATCCCGCGAATCCTGCTCACGATTACCGGTGTCCCGCAGGCCATCGCCTCCGCCGGGGCGAGCCCCATGCCCTCACGTCGACTCGGAAACATGAACACGTCGCAGGCTCCCAGAACCTCTGCCAACCTGGTCCGGCTGTCGACACGACCGAAGAAGGTCACGCGCTTGTCCTCTTGCAGGTTGCCTATTATGCGACTCACAGCGGCATCATCCAGATTCTGGTTTTCTCGATGGGTCGTAGGTCCAATCACCCACAGCGCCCAATTCGGATACCCGCGTTCCGTCACACAAAAAGCCCCCGAGAGAAGGTCAAACCCCTTCCTCGCCGTCAGACTTCCGGCGAAACAGAAAACTACGTCGCCTTCCCGCGCACCAAGTCTTTGCCTCACATCCCGTCGAACACCCGGATCCAACGGCCGAAAGATGTCGCCTCGCACCCCGTACGTGATGCCTTCAACCTTTTCTGGGCAAACCGCCGCGATAGCTTCCGTCAAAGCAGGGCTGACGCCGACGACACGGTCTATCCGTTCAAGAAACGACAGTTTCCATTTTGAATCGGGGCCGGAGACATCGAGCATCGCCTCGTCACTATCTGCCAGCGAGTGCACCCAGACAGTGGCCGCACCGCTCCTTTTCGCGGCTCTCGCAATCAGAGAGCCCGCCATCCATGAGGTGGCCCGGTTCAGCCCCGGGAGCGAGCCAACATGGACCACGTCGGGCCTTAGCTGGGCGAGCCGCTGCAAAACCCAGCCGAGGTACACGACCCGTCTGATTGCCCGCCCAGGTCGGCTCTCGTGAACGACCGGCGAGCGGAGTACCTGCAGACTGTCAGAATCATTCGCACTTCCGAATCCGACCCTTCCGGATGTCAAAACAGACACTTCGTGACCTCGGGCCGCGAGCGCCTGAAACCTCTCGATCGAATGCAGCAACTCACCCCCGAAGTCGGGCGGCCAGCAGGTATAGCTCACGAGAGCGAGCTTCAACCCTTGGCCCCCAGAGATCTTGCTAACCATCGGATTTTCATGGCGTTCCCGGGGCCCACTACTGCGGCGACCAGGAATAGACCGGCTCGAAGCGAAACGCCGTACCTGAGGCTGCGCCGCCATGAAGCCATCGCGGCTCGGAAATCCCCAGTCTTCGCGGCTGCAAGGACCTGGCCTCTCCACACCCGCCGGCAGGCCCGCCTGATGGGCGTCAACAGGTCGTTACGGCCATACTCGCGGGCTACATCTGAGCACCGCTCCAGGGCTCGCTCGTACCAGATCGCGAAGTCGCCTCCGGTGGCCGTTACGCTCCTTCCGGATTTCACCCGCAAGAACAGTGGGTTTTCGGAATAGGCGAAACCTGCGCCATCCATGGCGCATCTCATAGCAAACTCGAAGTCCGCTGCGTATCTCAGGGATGGGTTGATCCCCCCAACCCGCTCAGTCAGCGACCGGCTGACGACGACGCTCGGGGCACCGATAAAGTTCTGTTTGAGGAGCGCTTCAGGCAACCTGTCAGCAACCCGCCACCAACCACCGCCCAGATCAACGCAGAGTAGAGTATTCATAGCCGCGTGACACTGGTGAAACGCACGATCCTCCGTGCCGTCCATTTCGTTTCGATTCAGAAAATCGCCGAACAAGAACTCTATGTCTTCATTGTCTGTCAAGAACTCGACCTGCAGCGAGAGCTTCTCCGGATACCACAGATCGTCGGCATCCGCGAACGCGATCAGCGCCCCACCCGCGTTCTGGACTCCCGTTTGGCGGGCAGCGCCCACCCCGGCGTTTGCGTCATGTTTGATCAGTCGGAGCCTGCGATCGGAGAATCCACGCACGACCTCCAGAGTGTTGTCAGTGGACCCATCGTCGACAACAATCAACTCCAGGTTCCGGTATGACTGATCGAGAATCGCGCTGACGGACCGAGACACCGTGCCCTCACTGTTGTAGGCCGGCATGATCACCGACACCAGTCGCGGGCGCGTCACAGCTGGTCTCTCGGTTCGACGGCGTGGCAACAACCCCTCAGAGCAGAAACGAGCGAACGAACGGAATTCTCTACAGTGTAATCCGTGGCACGAGATTGCCCTTCTTCAGACAATCGTAGATGCACCGCTGGATCCCTCAGAACCCACGAAACGGCCTCGCCGAGCTTCTGGTGGTCTGACGGTTCGTCAACCAGCACCCCTCCGCCGCCGTTCAGCTGGGCCTCGAACCCCGGCGTCCTCGAGGCGACAACGGGGACCCCAGCCGCCATCGCCTCGAGCGCGACCATGCCGAAGCCTTCGACGCAAACGGATGGGAACACTGCGATCGAAGCCTGGTGATAGATCTTCTGCAATCGGCTCCCAGGAACCCAACCCAGCCATTCCACGGCCCCGGCAGGCAGCAATCGCGAGGCCATGGCTACGAGCTCTTGCTCGAACGCCGTCCCGGCCAGTCGGCCATCATCCGCCGATGCCCCCGCACCTGCGATCACCAGCTTGGCCCCTGGGACCGCCTTCAATACTCGTGGGAAGGCCTGAATGAGATGCTGCAAGCCCTTTTCCGGAACGATCCTCCCGACGAACAAGACCACGGGTTCAGTTTCCGTCAGTGTTGCAGCCCGCCTGTCGTGACGAGGTTCGAGGGCCTCGGCAGGTAGCGAGTTGGGTACGACGAATGTGTGCCGAACGCCCGGATTGATTTCTCTCACCCAGTTTCCGAGACGGCTGTTGGTGACGATAACCGCACGCGGGACGTGGAGATAGCGACGGCTGGAGCCCATATCGCCGCGGCAGTAGAACGCAGTTCGATCGGGGCCAATCATCGAAGCAAGGCCCTTGATGAACTGCGGCCCGTCATCGAGCACCACCACGTCCGGTTGGTAGCAGGCGGCGAGGCGTCGAATGCCCCTCAGGTAATACCAGCCGAGGATCGAGAATGCGTTGACTGCCCTGAGCAGAACCGAGGACGATCGTGGCGAAACGTCGAGCAGACGGCGGCTCCAGCGGCGCACACCATCCGACACTATCACCTGCTGGTACGATCCCTTCAATCTCGAGTCCGGCCACGTCTCCGCAAGCTCGCCGGCCTGAGGTTGTGAGCACGCGGAGACCGCGAGGATCTCTATCCCATGGTTGTTCTCCCGAATCGCCGCACCTTCGACAAGACGGAAAATGTTCGAGTGGGGCGCTCCTGAGTCAAGAGGCGGCAGCGGTCGCATTCGTGCTGGGGATTCGGGCACGATGCCGCAGACCCATAGAACTTTCATCTATACTCACCTGGGTCCTGCGATAACCTGGCCTGCCCAACTCGCCTTCAGATTCTCGATTTCCTGGTTGTCAAGCACCCTAGTGACCTCGCATCGGAACAGAGGCGTTTTCGAAAAAAACGACGCGAGATACCTCAGCTCGTCCTCTTGGGGCCCACTGCCAACAACCTGACATTTGGTCGGGATCTTGGATTCCTCGGCCGTTCGGAACGTGTCACAGATGTCCGCGTCGCCACCTGCCTGCCACGTCCATGGCTTCGCGATCAGGACATTCTTCAATTTTCCCTGTTCCGGACGTTCGTCATCCGGTGGTGTGATCTCGATGCTGTTTGAAAGCTCGCACGGCTTGCCACGCGCTGCAGCTTCAAAAAAGTCCTTAAATTGACGCGCGTGACGGTTACTGTCAAACAACTCGAACGCCGTGCGCCGAGCCGCCTTGCCGAACTCTCCGGCTCGATTGCGATCTGCCAGAGCGGCTATCTTGGGCGCCCACGTATTGGGCCTCGCGGGATCCAACAGGTAACCGTTCACGCCGTCCTCGATCACCTCCGACGTGCCGCCGACATCCGTCGCCGCCACCGGCATGCCGAGAGCCATGGCCTCAGCGAGCGCATTGCTGAGGCCCTCCGCGATCGAAGACTGTACGTACACACCAGAACTCAACAGAACCTCAGCAACCCTTGATCCGGCCATCTTGCCCAACAACTCAACAGATCCGTTAAGCTCTGCAATCTGGATGCTGGCTTCGACCCGATCCAGCTCCTCGCCGGCTCCAACGACCGAACACCTGGAACCGGGATGGGCGTTTACCAGTTCACTCATGGCCGCCACGAGATCGGGGAACCTCTTCCGCCAGTGCAGTCGTCCCACGGAGACGACTCTCTTGCTCGAATCCTCCGACCATTCCCAGCGCACGCCCGGCTGAGGGATCGCCGTCAGAATACGGACGGCCTTGAACCTCAGTCCAAGTTGCCGGCCAGCCTCCTGGGCCAAACCAAAGCTCACACAGTGAACACCGGCGGCCTGGTCAATGGCCATTCCCGTTCTTTGCTTCGTCTCCCTGCTGCGCAGGGGGTGAAACCTGAACGTCGCTGCCCCGCAAACTGAGGGTGTAAGGAATCCCCAACTCTCTCGGGATCCACGCCATCAACACCGCGAGGGTGGCCGTGTGAAAGTGAATGACGTCCGGTTTCAGACGGGCAAAAAATGCTAGTTGGACCGACCTCCGGAGCCGACTCTGTGGAACCCAGGCGCGCGGTGAGTAGAGCAACCATCGCAGACTCCAGATCTTCCCAGCCCACCCGATGTGCTCAAAGTTCGGGTAGAGGAGAACCGCTTCACTTCGGCCTGGCTCACTGACACTCGCTGAGCTGGAGTACTCTGCCAATTGATGCCTTGCCACCATCTCCACATCCAGCCCGCTGGCGGTCAGGGAGTCGGCATGACGTCGAAGGAAACTCTCCGCCGGCGTGTTGAATAGAACCTCAACAACCTTCATGGATGTGAGTCCGCGAGACACACAACCATCATCATGTGGGCGTAACGCCAACCTAATTGTGCGGGGAGGTTCACGAAAAGCCTGCGAAATAGCGCTTTGACCCGCTCTCGGCGCAATTTTGAAGCCCAGAATCTCGAAAACTGCGGATGTTCGCGTGTGAGGAAGGCCTCAGTCGCATATGGGAAAACCGCGATTGTTCGAAACCCCGACGTCGACAGAAGATCGATGAACTCCCCCAGAGGAAAGTAATATTGATGAAAGGTGAATCCCGAACTGATGGTTTGGTGATTAGCCAACCACGCCAAATGTCTCTCTCGCAGAGGATTCAGATAGGGAACCGAAATCAACGCGTGGCCACCCTTGACGAGGACCCTCCGGGCCTCCCTGAGAGCCGCGCATGGCCCATCCGGGTTGTGTTCGACAACACCGATTGAAATATAGGTCTGAAATGTCTGATCAGGGAAATCCAGGGCCTCGACATCCCCTGACCGGACATCAAGATGTCCCGTTTCCAGGTGGACTCGGTCTACCACTCGTTGCGACCGCTCGACACCAACGACCTTATGGCCTTCGTTTTGAAGAGCAGCCACAATGAGACCCATTCCGCAACCCGCCTCCAATACGTAGTCACTTAGCCCGACATATCGCCGGCACACCCTGCCCAGTTCACCCAACGCAGAATAGCCGTCCTGTCCCCGGAGGCGCCCCCAGTCGTGATTCGCCCAGTGTTCGGCCCAGTATCCATCCTGAGTCCGTGAGCCGTGGAACAACGCAAGGCGCCCATTGAATAGTCGAAAATCGGTATCCGGTTTCGGTTTAATTAGCACCTTTGGGATCTCGAATCCGCCTTCCAATCGTTGATTCTAGGCTAGGTGGCTCGGTCCGGAGTCTTCAAGTCTCACCGGCGTGAAGCCGAGTATCTGCATGACCGCCGGTGGCACGTGTTCGGAAATCCAGCGACGGCTCCCCTCGTCAAGGAGGCTCGCCCACAGGGACGCGAGCGTCTCACGGTTGAAGATCGATACAGACAGGACGAGAACGATCGCGAACGCGCCGCCGCATAGGATTACTGCGGCCCATTGTGGCATGTAATCCTCTGCTGTATTTCGTATGGCAAGAGAAGCCCAACCGGCGAGGGAGCTGCTAATCACTATCATCAATAACGGGCGCGTAATGGGCCAAGGGTTCCATTCGAGGATTGCCAACGTGGCTCGAAGTTTGACGATTGAAACGACGCTTTTGACGAGGGCGACCGCTACTGCAACACCCACTATCCCCCCGGACTTTGCCCCGACGTAGTAACTGACGACGAGGGGAACAACGAACCACCGCATGATTTTGAATGAAATCTCAGGCCGGCCGATGGCATAGGCGATACTGCCAACGCCAGAGGTGGCCGCATTAAGCAAGACGGGCACTGAGAGAATCTGAAAGACCAGAACAGCCGGTCCCCATTTCTTCCCAAAAATGAGGGGAACTATGGCCCCCGCATGAACGGCCAGAAAGACCACGGCCGGGGCGATCAGGGCAAACCCAGACACCGTGACGAGTTTGTACGCCTTCTGCAGTCTCACCTTGTCTTCGTGAATTCGCGAGTAAGCCGGAAACGAGATGTCGGAGACAAGTCTCAGGAGCCTTACGCTGGCAAACCTGCTCTTTTCATAAGCAAAGTAATAGAACCCCAGCACCTCGGCGGACAAAAGGCGTCCGATCAGAAGGTAGTCTGCGTTGTAAACGAGGTATTCAATAATGGAGTTGCCAGTAGCGTACTTCCCGAACTTGACGATCTCCGGGAAGTAGCCTCGTGCCTCGCGCAGGCTGAAGTGAACACTCAGGTCACGTGCGAGCCACCGTGCCGAGGCCGTGGTTGAAGTCGATGCCGCCAATTGGGCAATCACGATACTCCAAACTCCGAAACCCAGCAGGGCAAGCGGGCACGCGACCAACCCATTCACAAGACTGTTGATCGCCCCTATCGCCACGAGCCTCGGAAACTCCAGATCCCGCTTCAAAAACGCCCGGTGAATTGACCCGAGAGCGGTTATCGGCAGATTCAGAGCGAGGACGACCATGATCATGACCAGTCGAGGTTCGCGCATGAGGAGCGCGCCGACCGGCGCTGCGAGGATCTGAATTCCTGCCATCGCCACGAAGAGGAGGAGGTTGATTGTAAAAGCTGCTGAGGCCAAACCCTTATCAAGCACGCTACGCTGTATGACGAAGGCGGAAACTCCAAAATCTCCGAAAGCGCGAGCCACCGCCCCGACCGCGATAGCCATGGCGAGAAGCCCAAAATCCTCGGGCACGAGGAGGCGAGCAAGCACCACCGATGTCCCGAACTGAATCGCCTGGCCCGCGATCCTCCCCACGCCTAATGAGGCGAATCCACGCCGGGCCTTACTGGCCACGCCTTCCGAAGACACAGACAATTCGTCGGAGTTCAACAAATCAAAGCCCTTTTGAACACTGAAGACCAAGGAGCTTCTGTATGACGATCACCAAATTCCCCACTTCGACGAATTTTCAAGCGAGAGTTTTATCAGGCGGACAATACGAAAATTAAGGAACCGGCTGTAAGTTCCTCGAGCGAAAACCGTTTGAAGTCGTCGTGAATCCGCATCTTCCCGACGTTTTGGACAACCTGATGATCTTCACCTGGCCAGGAGTGTTCTTCAAGCAGAATCTTGAGCCCCGACTCCTTAAAAAGCTCCCGATACTGAGGCAGCCGCAACCTGTTGTGATAGTCGAACCGTGTCTGGATTTGGTCCCACTCTTCTTGACTGAACCTCAGAAAATCATAGAGAGAAAGCGACGAATCCGTATGCGCTCTGTGATCGCTGGGGGAAACCAGATGATAGATCAGGCCGCCGCTTTTGAGAGGCGCGGGCCTTTTCATGGATTTCGAGAATTTTGGAGGGTTGCATGTGTTCGAGAACGCATATTGAGACCATCAGGTCGATGCTGCTGGAAGGAGGGGGGTCTTCCGAAACGTCTGTGTTCGGTATGTATTTGAGCGCCTTGGGAAGCCCTGTCTCTGCTTCAAAATCTTCCTCAGGGGTGAGTGGCATAACTCGCGAGAAAAACAAGTCGTTGAGTTCGGTTGTTCCTCTAGGTGAATAATGTTCGTTGATGTCGTAGGACAAAACCCCTCCAGCCTCACCCCCAAAGAGCATCAGGTATGGCATTATCGGGAACCATCCCGAACCGATCTCCAGCACGACGCGCCCCTTGACCGTGAAACCGAGCCCTTTCAAAACAACGGTCATCTTTCTGTATCTCTGAATCTGGGGTTCAATTGACCGCACCACCGACACCCTACCGAATCGCTGCTGAAGAAAATGATAAGCGCTGTCACCCAGCGATCCGGGCAATGCGTCCAGGCCCTTGAAGATTGCCGATCTGAACGCAGTGCTTCACGAGACGATCGCTCCCTCAGACGCACCTCGATGGTTCGATGCCACCGCCAAAAAACTCTGGGCCGTCACGGCGAAGCGAAACCACCTCACGCCCCATGAACATCGCGGTCGTGGCGAATTCTCTAACTCTTGACGTTGGATCGTTCTTGGTCGCATGGTTCGTGTCGATGAAACTCTGGAACGAAATAGGCACGCGCAAGAAGTCCTCGGAGCACCAGATCTCCGTCAGGTTGAGCACGCGCCAGGTTTTCTATCGCGGGATCAAGCTGGGTGATGTTTCGAACTGCAGCCCTGGATTCATGCTTCATCTCAGGATTCGAATTGAAGTGTATCCTCGTGTATTGGACCATGGCGACTTGTGTCGGGTAAGATCCTCGAAGCCTCGACAGGACGTGCTGGAACGCCCATCATCAGCGACCCTGGCAAGCAGTCAGAGACGACTACGGCACCCGCCGCGACCATCACATCATCTCCGACCTTAATAGGGCCCAGCACCATGGCGTTCGCACGAAGCACGACGTTGTCGCCGAGGCGGATGTCACCTGGTTTCGTGCGCCTTCTCGACGCCACCCAGTTCCCGCCGGTCAGGGTCAGGCCACGCCCGCAGACGGCATTGCCGGAAACCAACGCCCCCATGTTGGGGTGGAGGATCTTGAATCGCGGACCGATGTCGGCGCGGTAGTTGATTTCGAGCACCGGTCCCAGGAAGCGCAAGAGGAAGAAGAGCGGCCACAGCAGCAATCGAACGGCGTGGTGTGCCCTGCCGAAGAGCAGGTACACGCAGCGGTTCAGACGATAGGTGACGATGGCGGGCGCGCTGCCGTGCCACATCCACATGGTGATCCAGCGCCACCATCGGCGGTTGACGATGGCGGAGAGGTCTTCGCGGAGGAAGGCGAGTTGTTGGAGGGCTCTCTTGAGACTCATTGATTAGGGCGAGGTGTTCAGAGTTGAAAGTTGAAAGTTGAAAGTTGAAAGTTGAGACTCGGTCGTAGAGGGTTGTCCGAGTCTCTGTGCGCGAGTTGAAGGTCGACGCTGAAATGGTTCATCGGGATGAGTTCTGCCGGCATGTTTCTAGCTCGCTTTGGCCTTGGTCTTCTTCTTGGACTTCTGGGTGGTTCTGGGGTCGTCGCCGTAGTGGTAGTAGGAGTAGTAGCCCGAGTAGTAGTAGTGGTCGCGTTCCATGTCGGCCTGGTTGAGGACGGCGCCGGCGATGCGGACGCCGGTGCGGGACATCAGGCGGATCGCCTCGCGGTGGAGCTGGCGGCGGGCCTCGGCGTACTGGATGACCAGCAGGGTCATGTCGACGGTGCGTGAGGCCATCACCGGGTCGGTCACCGAGGTCACCGGCGGGGTGTCGAGGATGACCCAGTCGTAGTTTTCGCGGGCGGTGGCGAGCAGGCGCAGGAAGGTGTTCTTGCCGAACAGCTCGGGCGGGTTGGGGGGCAGCGGGCCCGAGGTGACGATGTCGAGGTTGGGCACGTCGGCCTGGTGGTGGATGACCTCGTCGAGCTCGCGCTCGCCGAGGACGACGGAGGTCAGGCCGCGCACGTTCTTGGCGTTGATCAGGCGGTGGATGCGGGGCTTGCGGAGGTCGGCGTCGATCAGGAGGACCTTGGAGCCGGCGGTGGCGAAGACCTTGGCGAGGTTCCAGGCGACGGTGGTCTTGCCCTCGGCCGGCACCGCCGAGGTGACCTGGAGGATCTGGCAGCTGGGGCCGCGGGAGGCCAGGATCAGGGCGGTGCGCAGCGACTGGAAGGCCTCGCGCATGGCCCGGGCGGCGTCCTCGGTGAACTTGGGCAGCACGGTCAGGGTCTCGATGCCGAGGTAGCGCTCCACCTGGTCGGGGTTGCGCAGGGTCTGGTCGAGGAAGTCGAGGCCGAGCACGAGGCCGATGCCGAGGAACAGGCCGAGCACGGTGGACAGGGCGACGGTGCGGCGCAGGTTGGGCTTGAAGGGGCCGCCGGGCGGGCGCGCCGGCTCGATGACGCGGACGTTGTTGACCGCGGCGGTGGTGGAGATGTCGGCCTCCTTGGAGCGGGCCAGCATGTCCTCGAGGAATGCCTTGTTCTGCTTGTACTCCTCCTCGAGGGCCTGGTACTCCAGGGTCTGCCGGGACAGCGAGATCGACTCCTCCTTGAGCTGCTGGATGTTGTCGTACAGCGATTTCTCACGGCGGCTCATCATGTCGAACTCGGTCTTGAGCGAGTTCTTGATGGTGGAGACCTGCTCGAAGATGCGGCCGTTGACCGAGATGATGGAGGAGCGCAGCTCCTTGATCTGGGGGTGGCCCTCCTTCATGTTGCGCAGCTTGTCGGCGAGCTCCATCTCGAGGTCGGACTTCTGCTTGATCAGAGCCTGGATGGTGGGGTCGTTGAGCACCGCCGGAAAGCTGGTCTGGGCCAGGTTGGTGGCGCTCGAGGTTGTCGACGGCGTTGAGCTTGGTCTCGAGCCGGATGCGCTCGGCCTTGGTGGTGGCGTACTCGGTGGTGAGGGTGTCGATCTGCTCGGAGATGACGTTCTTGTCCTGGTCGGCGAACAGCAGCTCGGTGTCGCGCTCGCGGAAGGACATCAGGGCTCTGCTCGGCCTCGGTCACCCGCTCGCGCAGCAGGGTCGAGCCGGTTCTGGATGACCTCGAAAGACCTCCTGGGTGCGCTCGAGACTGGCCTCGATGTTGGCGGCGATGAACTCATCGATGTAGACGTTGAGCCACTCCGAGGTGTTGGCCGGGTCGTAGCCCACCATGGTGACCTTGACCACGAAGGACTCCTCCACCGGCTCGGCGTCGATCCTGCCCTGGATGGCAGCCGCCGCGTCGGTGCCGGCGAAGTCCGGGTGCTGGTCGAGGCCGAGCTTGTCCACCACCCGCTCGGCCAGCTGGCGGGTCTTGAGGACCTCGATCTGGTCGGAGATGAAGCGGTCCATCTGCCACCAGCTCATCATCATGTCGATCTGGTTCTGGGTGAGCTGGGGCGCCGGGTAGATGGTGATCTTGGTCTCGGCGCGGTACATCTTCTTCTGGGTCAGGGCCCACGCACTCCCTAGGACGATGATGGCGGCCGCCACACCGAGGACCAGGTACCGCTTCACCCAAATCAACCTCAAGTAGTCCATGACGTTGATTTCTGGCTCGGGCTCCTCGACCCACATCGGAGCGACAGCTCCGGGGTGTTGCCATGGCGGCGGCGGCACCTGGGCGGGGGTGGGGTATGGCGGGTTTTGCGGGGGAAGCAGCTGATCAGTCATCGCGATGCTCCGAGATAAGAGGGGTTCATTAATTGCAAATTACAAATTGAAAATTAAAAATTCTTTTGGATTAAAATTTCGTGATTTGGTGTGGCATTTTTGGGGTATGTGACGTTGATAATTGAATAAGTTATTCGTTGTGATATTCAAGAAGAATATCTTCTCGGACCTTGTAGGTGTGCTGGGCGTCGTCGAGGTAGCCGGAGAATCCGCGGAGCTGGCGGCTGAGGTCAGTCGCGAGGTCTGAGAGTGCATCAAACGTCGGCTGGTCGAGGTATTCGCGATCCAGCGCAACGTACAGCTGAGAGCGAACCTCGCCGGCTGATGCCCTGGCTCGACCGAGGAAGTTAATGAACAGTTTTGTCGTGTGGCTTTCGAAGCCCTCGGCGATGTTCGACATCACCGAGACCGACGCACGACGGATCTGATCGCGCAGGCCGAAATCTCGCTTGAATCTGCCTTTGTCCGAGACATCGTAGATTCGTCGCGTCAACTCGCGCGAAGTTTGCCAGACTTTCAGGTCTTCGAATTTCTTGATTTGATTCAATTTTTAGATTTCAAATTGCAAATTTCAAATTCCCCCGCACACCCGTCTCTTCACGGACGTCTCCTTGGATGGAAGGGTGGAAAATTGAAATTTTCAATTTGTAATTTGTAATTTGTAATTTGCACTTTTGAATTCCGATTATTCGACGGCGGCGAGGTCGGCGTCGGTCATCATTTCGACCAGGGTCTGGAAGGTGACGGTGGGGGTCCAGCCGAGCTCGCGCTTGGACCTTGGCGGCGTCGCCGAGCAGGTGGTCGACCTCGGAGGGGCGGAAGTAGCGAGGGCTGACCGCGACCAGGGTGCGGCCGTCGGGACCGATGCCCTTCTCGTCGACACCCTTCCCTTCCCAGGTCAGGGGCAGGCCGAGGCGGGCGAAGGCGGCGTCGCAGAAGGCGCGCACCGAGTGGGTTTCGCCGGTGGCGACGACGTAGTCGTCGGGATGGTCGGCCTGGAGCATGCGCCACATGGCCTCGACGTAGTCGCCGGCGAAGCCCCAGTCGCGCTCGGCGTCGAGGTTGCCGAGGTAGAGGCAGTCCTGGGTGCCGGTCTTGATCCGGGCGGCGGCCATGGTGATCTTGCGGGTGACGAAGGTCTCGCCGCGGCGGGGCGACTCGTGGTTGAACAGGATGCCGTTGACCGCGAACATCCCGTAGGCCTCGCGGTAGTTGCGGCTGATGAAGAAGGCGTAGGCCTTGGCCGCGGCGTAGGGGCTGCGCGGGTAGAAGCGGGTGGTCTCGGACTGGGGCGACTCCACCGCCTTGCCGTAGAGCTCGGAGGAGGAGGCCTGGTAGAAGCGGGCGTCGAGGTCGAGCTCGCGCATGGCCTCGAGGATGCGCACGGTGCCGACGCCGGTGACCTCGGTGGTGTACTCCGGGACCTCGAAGCTGACCTGGACGTGGGACTGGGCGCCGAGGTTGTAGATCTCGTGCGGCCGCACCGTCTTGAGGATCCGGTTGATCGACGAGGCGTCGTTGAGGTCGCCGTAGACCAGGTTGAGGCGCTTGTCCTTGACCCACGGCGGCTCGTAGATGTGGTCGATCCGCCAGGTGTTGATCGAGGACGAGCGGCGAATCATGCCCCAGACCTCGTAACCCTTCGACAGCAGCAGCTCGGCGAGGTAGGAGCCGTCCTGGCCGGTGATGCCGGTTACCAGGGCTTTCTTGCCAGATTTTTCGGGCCAGGGAGGTTCGAAGTAGTAGGTGGGTTTCATTTTAGTCCTCGCTCTTGCGGTTGATCAAAGCCAGAGTTCTTAGTTTTGAGTTCTTAGTTCTTAGTTGTCGCTTCGTGGGTGCTGATGGTTCAGGCCATTCGCTTGCCTGCGGATCTGGAGGTGGTCTTGACGATGGCAGTGAGCATGCGGGTCAGTTCGTCCGCCAACCGCAGCTCCGAGGAGACGTCGATAGACGGCGCCAGATCCGATGCGGCGAGTAGACGAAGCCAGTAGAGGGTTTCCCTGGCTTCTTTCGAGGCCAGGTTCATCTTGTGGAGAAAATCGCGGCGGCTTTCGGCTGCTGAGGCCTCTGCGATGTTCGCTCCAATGCTCGTTCCACTACGCAAGATCTGCCTGGATACGACAAATTCTCGTTGTTTGGTGAGTTGTTGGTAGAGGTTCACGATGTTGATCGCAAAGGCAAAGGCCCGTCGCCCGACGGTGCTTTCTGACTCTGGGCTGTAAGCGTCCCTGTCAGCATTCACATCCTCACCACGATCGAGTTATTGAGCTCGACGCCTTTCAACTAAGAACTAAGAACTCAAAACTCAGAACTTGTAAACCTCAGGCCGCAAAAATCTTCAGTCATTCGTCGTGCCGCCTCGTGCGGCTGCTAGCTCGGAGCGATTCGATAGGTACCATTGATAGCTCGAGGCGATGCCTTCATGTAAAGAGATAGTGTGCTTCCAACCGAGGTCGTGGAGGCGGGTGACGTCGAGGAGCTTGCGGGGTGAGCCGTCGGGCTTGGTGGTGTCGTAGACCAGCTCGGCTTCGGGATACACGATGTCGCGAACGGTCTCGGCGAGCTCGCGAATGGTGAGGTCCTCGCCGGTGCCGACGTTGATGTGGGGTTCCTCGTCGTAGTTCTGCATCAAAAAGAGGCAGGCGCCGGCGAGGTCGTCGACGTGGAGGAACTCGCGCTTGGGGCTGCCGGTGCCCCAGATGACCACGTCGCGGTGGCCCTCGCGCTTGGCGTCGTCGAACTTGCGGATCATCGCCGGCAGCACGTGGGAGGCCTCGAGGTCGAAGTTGTCGTTGGGGCCGTAGAGGTTGGTCGGCATGGCGGAGATGAAGTCGCAGCCGTACTGGCGGCGGTACGCCTGGCAGAGCTTGATGCCGGCGATCTTGGCGATGGCGTAGGGCTCGTTGGTGGGCTCGAGGTAGCCCGACAGCAGCGCCTCCTCGGTCATCGGCTGAGGGGCCTCGCGCGGGTAGATGCAGGACGAGCCCAGGTAGAGCAGCTTGGCGGCCCCGAACAGGTGGGAGGCGTGGACCACGGTGGCGTGGATCATCATGTTGTCGTAGATGAACTCGGCCGGCCGGGTGGAGTTGGCCATGATGCCGCCCACGGTCCCCGCCACCAGGAAGACGAACTCGGGGCGGTTGGCCCTGAACCAGTAGTTGACGGCGGCCTGGTCGCGCAGGTCGAGCTGGTCGCGGGTGGCGGTCAGCACGGTGCTGAAGCCCTCGGCGTGGAGCTTGCGCAGCACCGCCGAGCCGACGAGACCGGCGTGGCCGGCGACGAATATTCTCGAGGTTGGGGTCAGGGGTTTCATGTGACTTCTATCCTCGGAGGGACGTCATCGGGTTGATTGGAGATTGAAGATTGAAGATTGAAGATTGAAGATTGAAGATTGAAGATTGGGGTTTCAAATTGCAAATTGCAGATTGCAAATTCCACAATTCGTTCGAAATGGCACGGTGGCCTTGTGGAGCGGCCGTCTCGGCTGCATAACTCGAGGGTGGAGTCGGCAAGCCAGAGGCTCGCTCCACAATTCGGCACAGGTCGTGGGGTCGGTTTTCGCATTTCGCAACTCGAATTTCGAATTCGTCAATCGTCGTAGTGGGTGCGGGCGCGGAGGATGTAGACGACTCGTGACGCTTCGTCGATGCGGTGGACGATTCGGTCCTTGTCAATCTGCAATTTGGAATTCCTCAGTCGTCGTAGTGGGTTCGAGCGCGAAGGATGTAGACGGTGCGGGTGGCGTCGACGATCTTGTAGACAATCCGATCCTTGTGGGTGAGCCGGACCGACCGGTAGCCGGCGAGGTCGCCGACGAGCTTCTTGCCGTCGAATGGGTTGGCGGCGATTCGGTTCACCAGGATGTCTCTGAGCTTTCGTTTGAGCTTCGGGGTGAGGGTCTCGATGTCCTTGACGGCACGGTTGGTGATTTCGATTCGATACCCGGGCGTGTCATTCATCGCCGAGGATCTGCTCGACCGAGGAGGTGCGCCCGGCCGAGATGTCGGCCTCGGCCTCGGTCAGACTTTTGCGCATGCCCGGAACGGAGAGGAGATCGAGGGTTTCCAGCAGCCCCTCGTAATCCTCCTCGGAAAGCAACACCACCCCACCCTCCCGGTGGCGGATGCGCACCGGGTCGTGCGCCGCAAGGGCGCGGCGGATGAGGTTGAAGAGCTCTTTCCGAGCTTCGGTGGCACTCACGTCGGTCATCAAATAACCTCAGTGGAAGTGTACGTCATTGTGTACATGTTGTGCAAGCAATCTCGCTCGAGTTTTGAGTTCTGAGTTCTGAGTTCTTAGTTGTTGGTGGTGGTTCGCGATGTTTTCGATTGTCCTGGCCACTCCTGCAGTTTCGATCGCATATCACGCGCATCGTTCGTGATTGGTCGCCGACGTGAGTGAAACTAAGAACTAAGAACTCAAAACTAAGAATTCAAAGCGTTTACGCTTTGACGACGTTTGGGTGCGATTCTCGATAGACGCCGCGGGTGTCGATGATGAGCCGGCTGTGCTCGAGCAGATGTTCGTAATCGATGGTCGAGTGGTCGGTGACGATGACGACGGCATCGTATTTTTCAAGGCCGTTGTCGAGGCCGGTGGAGGTCAGCGGCGGCAGGTCGGGCCAGGAGCGCATCTTCGGCGCCACCGGAATGTGGGGGTCGTGGTAGCTGACGTCGGCGCCGAGCCGGAGCAGGCCGTCGATGATCTCGAAGGACGGGCTTTCGCGGGGATCGTCGATGTCCTTCTTGTAGGCCAGGCCGAGCACCAGCACCTTCGAGCCCTTGACCGGTTTGGAGCGGTCGTTGAGGGCTCCGGCGAGCTTCTCGAGCACGTACTCCGGCGCCCGGTGGTTGATCTCTCCGGCGAGCTCGATGAACTTGGTCGGCACCCCGTGCTCGCGCGCCTTCCACGACAGGTAGAACGGGTCAATCGGAATGCAGTTGTGGACTACGATCCCGGAGTTCGTGCTAAAAGCCTCCGCACGCTCCACCTCGAGTGAGTAGACAAACCCCGACAGGTCGATAGATGAAACCGTCTTCACGCGAGCCGAGGTTAAGTCCGGCCCGATTCGTTCGCGGTCGGATCTCGAAGTGGGGCGCCGCTTCCTGGTTTTCATCGAAGCTTCGAGTTTCCGCTGTTTTTCGCCATCGAAATACCAGGCGAGACTCTCGATAGTGGCGGCTCCGTGCAACCTGATCTGGCTCGAGCCCTGTTTGAATCCCGGACGGAAGCCCAGGTCTTGCAGCAACAGGACAGCCTGTTCAAGGAGCACCGGGCTGGAGGAGAAGAAGCCCACAACCGCCGTCGTGTTGTTGTGGTTATACGTCTTGTCGTTCTTTGTGTAGGTGCGCCTCCCGCTTCGCACCCAGACATCCCCGTCTCCCCGAAGAAGACCGCGGAGAATCTCTCGTTTGTGCTGCCACGACAGCCCGAACAACTGATCCGGGACGCGCATCTCCTCGGACCGGGTCCCACACTCCCACCGATTGTCGAGAAGCCACCCGAACAACAGCGAGGACAGCTTAATAGTCGTCGAGTGCCATTTGCGGTCGTTGAAAACACTAGGTTCAAAGCCGATATTTTTTAGGATCGATCGAACGTCATCGATGTACTCGACTTCTGACCGATTAAAGGTCCACCGAATGCGAATCGCACCACTGTCACGAGTTATGCATCCTTCCGCGAGGTAATAACCGATCAACCGAGCGACGTTCGGAGTGATGACAAGAGATGACGGGAATTCGCGTCGCGCCCTCCCCTTCCCGGTCATCAGAACGATCTCCGACCGATGCACACCAAGTTCAAGCTCAACCTCGAGGTATCGATCCAGGCGGAGGCTGTTCTTTCTAATGCTGTCTCGGATGGTCCATCCGAAACGGCCCTTGAGGGCGCGCTCGTGATTCGACCACGGGGCATTTCGGACTCGGACCCACACCCGGTGGCGCTCATCAATTGGAATGATGTCGATCAGATCAATCACCGGGTCGTCGTCCATCTCACCGAGGTCGGACACGATCGGCAGCTCGTCGCCCTCTCGAACCGCGTGAGCGGGGACGACGTCAAATCCCTCCTTCCCTCGCACCAGCATCGGGTGCTCGGCGGTGACGACGACCGACCTGTTGTCCGTGGTCCGGAGCGACAACCCCGATCCCTCGAACCTGCCCCGGTACAGAGTATTCACCGGGAACCAGGAGACCTCGCCTGTCGTAGCGTTGAGTGCAAGGGTCTCGAGACCCGGGGTCTCGACGTACATTCCCGATCGAGTTACGGCGACGTCGCAGTCGCCGCGCAGCCTTCGGTAGAGCTCTTCGGCGCGGTACACGCCGCTGAGGCCGCGGCCTCGGACGCGAAGCCACTGATCGCCGCGGACACAATGCCCACCAAGTCCTGGACCGGGGTTGAAGCGCATGAAGCCGAAGGGCTTGGTCTCGGCGGCGTCGAGCACCTCCCAGACGTCGATGCCCATGCGGTCGAAGATCATCTTGAGCTCGTTGACCAGGGCGATGTTGACCGAGCGGAAGATGTTCTCGACCAGCTTGGAGGCCTCGGCCTCGCGGGCCGACGCAACGCGCACGGTGCGCTCCATGATCTGGTCGTACAGGGCCTGGGCGAGGTCACCCGATGCCTGGTCGACGCCTCCGACCACCTTGGGGGTGTTGGTGGTGCCGAAGTTCTTGTTGCCCGGGTCTTCGCGCTCGGGTGAGAAGGCCAGGAAGAAGTCGGCGCCACACGTTAAATGTTGAAAGTTGAAAGTTGAAAGTTCCTTGTCTCGTTGGCGGTGCTTGATTCGACCCTCGAGGATGGGCAGCACGAGCTCGTCGGTGGTGCCCGGCCAGGTGGTGGACTCGAGCACGATGAGCTGGCCGGGCCGCATGTACTCGCTGATCTGGAAGGCGGCTCGACGGACATAGGTCATGTCGGGCTCGCGCTGGGGGGTCAGCGGGGTGGGCACGCAGATCAGGATCGCGTCGGGCTCGCCGAGGCGGGAGAAATCGGAGGTCGCGTAGAGCAGCCCGGAGTCGACCGCGGCTTGAACCCGGCCGCAGTCGAGGTGCTGGATGTAGCAACCGCCGCCGTTGAGCTGCTCGACCTTGTCCTGGTCGACGTCGAAGCCGAAGACCTGGAAGCCGCGCTCGGTGAAGGCCAGCGCCAGCGGCAGGCCGACGTAGCCCAGGCCGATGATGCCGATGAGCGCGTCGTGGGATTGGATACGTTCGAGTAATGAATGAGCTGTAGTGTTCATGTGTGTCCCAAGAGTTACTCGTTAAACGTTAAACGTCGGCCATTGGAGGGATCAAACCCACGGGTCAATTGAAACCAGATTTTCAACTGTCGCGTTGTCCCTGATTTCCAGGTTGAACTCTGAAGGGAAAAGCGTTCCTGTGTTCATCGAGGTACCTCATCAGGCCACCTATGCAACTACTCGCATTCGACGCCAGTGTCGACAGATCGAGAAGTTCACCCTCCTGGAGGTAGCCGGCGTCGTGCGCAATGTAGAGTTCAGCCCGAACCTCACCCGCCGAGGCCTTAGCGCGACCAAGGAACTCAACGAATAGGGCCGTTGTGCGGCTCTCGAATCCCTCGGCGATGTTCGCGACGACGGATACGCCAGCGCGCTGAATCTGGTCCCGAAGCCCGAAATCCCTCGACAGCTCCCCTTTCTTGCTGACCGCGTACACCGCACTGCACAGGCGCCGCGCCGCTTGCCAGGCTTCCAGATCCTCGAACCTCCGAATCGTCCCCATGGCACCTCGCCTCCTCCCTCAAACAAGGAAGCCATCGGCACCGTTTGGGAACGTTTAACGGTTAACGTGTAACGTCTAACTCTCATCCTGGTAGAAGTCGCGATACCAATCGATGAAGCGGCGGATGCCGGTCTCGATCGGTGTGTCGGGGGCGTAGCCGACGTCTTCAGCCAACGCGGTGACGTCGGCCTCGGTGTCGGGAACGTCGCCGGGCTGCATCGGCAGCATGTTCATCTCGGCCTTCTTGCCGAGGCACTCCTCGATGACCTCGATGTAGCGCATCAGCTCCACCGGCTGGTTGTTGCCGATGTTGTAGACCCGCCACGGCGCCGAGCTGTACGAGGGGTTGGGGCGATCGGAGTTCCAGTTGGGATTGGGCTCGGGGATCCGAGCCATCACCCGTACGACCCCTTCGATGATGTCGTCGATGTAGGTGAAGTCGCGCCGGTGGTGGCCCTCGTTGTAGACGTCGATGGGCTCGTCGGCCAGGATCTGACGGGTGAACTTGAACAGCGCCATGTCAGGCCGGCCCCACGGGCCATAAACGGTAAAGAACCGCAGCCCGGTGGTGGGCAGGCCGTAGAGGTGCGAGTAGGTGTGGGCCATGAGCTCGTTGGCCTTCTTGGTGGCAGCGTAGAGGGAGACCGGGTGGTCCACGTTGTGGTGGACCGAGAACGGCAATCGGGTGTTGGCGCCGTAGACCGAGCTCGAGGAGGCGTAGACCAGGTGCGGGACCTGCCGGTTGCGGCAGCCCTCGAGGATGTGGAGGAATCCCACCAGGTTCGAGTCGACGTACGAGTGGGGGTTTTCGATGGAGAAGCGGACCCCGGCCTGGGCGGCGAGGTGAACCACCGAGCTGAACCGGTTGGCCGAGAAAAGGCTGTCCATGCCGACCCGGTTGGCCAGGTCGAGCTTGTGGAACTCGAACCGCTGGTAGGCCCGCAGCAGGTCGAGGCGGGCCTCCTTCAGGCTGACGTCGTAGTAGGAGTTGAGGTTGTCCAGACCGATCACCGACCGGCCGTCGTCGAGCAGGCGGCGGGCGAGATGGAAGCCGATGAAGCCGGCGGCGCCGGTGATGAGGATGGGGAGATGGTCGTTGTTTGTCATTGAATCGTCCCGAACAAAAGAAGTGGGTTGGGTACTGAGTTCTTAGTTCTTAGTTCTTAGTTCTTAGTTCTTAGTTTTACGCAAATCATCGAATGATTATCAAAATTCAACGTGATATTCGATCGTTTTATAGCTCGGTCAATTATCAATTCACTCCGTGACGAATGAGCACCATAACTAAGAACTCAAAACTCAAAACTAAGAACTAAGAACTGTGCTCGTTCGACCGCGCGATATCCCGATAATATTGTCTCCCGGTTTGGAGATCATTCGGGAGGGGGTCGTCTTCGGCGAGGTCGAGGCAACGGAGGACGCCGTTCTCGACGCGGTAGCGCAGACCGCTCTCCGGACAGGTGAACACTCCCTGGTCGTCGGCGTCGCGCAGCGGCAGTCCGTGGCGGCTCATCCAGCCGACGCGGCGGGCCGGAACGCCCACCATGAGGGCGTAGTCCGGCACGTCGCCGGTGATCACCGCACCGGCGGCGACGAAGGCGTATCTGCCCACGGTGACGCCGCAGACTACCGTTGCGTTGGCGCCGATGGTGCTGCCGCGCCTCAGCAGGGTCTGCTCGTAGAGGCTGTGCCGGTTGACCTCGGAGCGCGGGTTGGTGACGTTGGTCAACACGCAGGAGGGGCCGAGGAAGACGAAGTCCTCGACCACGGTGCCGGTGTAGACCGAGACGTTGTTCTGGATCTTGACGCCGTTGCCGAGCACCACGTCGTTGCCGATGTTGACGTTCTGGCCGAGCACGCACTTCTCGCCGAGGACGGCGCCCGACTGGACGTGGGAAAAGTGCCAGATCTTGGTGCCGTCACCGATCTTCACGTTGTCGTCGATATACGCCGATTTATGAACGAAAAAGTCCATTTCAATATCTCAGTTCTTAGTTCTTAGTTTTTAGTTCTGAGTTCATGATCATGTGAGGTAGTTTCAACGATTTGAATTGGTGCGTTCTAGCCTGAAGATTCGATCGCAATTCACTCGCATTGCCTGAGTTTGTTTCGCAAGGATTGTGCAACTAAGAACTCAAAACTCAGAACTCATAACTCGAGGAAATGGTGCCTCGGGCCGTGACCCGGGGCCGGGGCGGCGGTTCTGATGGAGTGGGCGAGCTCGACGGACGGGCGGGCGTCATCGATGCCGAAGCCGCGGCCGGCCAGGGTCTCCTGGTAGACCAGAGTGTGGAGGTCGGTGAATCCGCCCGAGAACTCCACCTCCTCGTCGTCCACCGTGACCGAGCGGAAGGTGGCGGGCATGCCGGGCTCGGGCTCGAAGGGCAGATCGCCGGGGTCGATGGACAGGAACCAGGTGACGTCGGCGGTCTCCAGCTCCAGGTATCCGGCGGCCTGCTCAGGGGTGGAGAGGTGGACCTCGCTGGCGGCGGCCGGCCCGAACAGCCACATCAGCATGTCGAAGAGGTGGATGCCGATGTTGGTGGCGACGCCCCCGGACTTGCTCGGGATCGCCCTTCCAGGCGTAGCGGTACCACGGGCCGCGGCCGGTGATGTAGGTGAGGTTGACCGTCCGGCGGCCGGAGCCACGGCCGGCGTCGAGCTTGTTCTTGAGCTCGATCAGGGCCGGGTGGACCCGCAGCTGGAGCACGGTGAAAACGCGGTGCCCCGACTCACGCTCGATCTCGGCCAGGGCGTCCAGGTTCCAGGGGTTGAGCACCAGCGGCTTCTCGCAGATGGCGTCGGCGCCGACCCGGAGGGCGAGCCGGATGTGGGCGTCGTGGAGGTGGTTGGGGGCGCAGACCGAGAGCCACCGGACCCGGTCATCCTCCGGCCCGCGGCGGAGCTTCTCCAGGTGGCGGTCGAAACGCTCGAACTCGGTGAAGTAGGCCACCTCGTTGAAGTAACGATCGAGGATGCCCACCGAGTCGTGGGGGTCGACGGCGGCGACGAGGCGGTTGCCGGTGTCGCGGATGGCCTTGAGGTGGCGAGGGGCGACGTAGCCGGCGACTCCGGTGATGGCGAAGTTGATCATGTCATCTCAGTCCAAAGTCGAAAGTCGAAAGTCGAAAGTCGGGGCCCAGAAGATGGGAAGTGCTTTGACAGGTTGAGGGCAAACGCTTCCTTTTTAAGAGCGAGGAGGTTCCGATCATTGTGACGGTTGAGTGTTTCGAAGAGCTCCAGGCGTGGCGGCATGCCCGCCAACTCACGCGATTGGTTTACGAGGTCACCAAGCAGGGCAGTTTTGATCGCGATTGGGGCCTACGCAACCAGATGCAGAGAGCGGCGGTCTCGATCATGTCGAACATCGCGGAGGGATTCGAGAGCCGCACAGACGGCCTCTTCCTCGAGTTCCTGGGGCGAGCAAAGGGATCTTCGGGCGAGTTGCGATCACAGCTTCGAATCGCCCTGGATGTCGAGTATCTCCCTCATGATCGGTTCGTTCAACTCGATGCCGCCGCACGCGAAACGAGCCGATGCATCAGCGGCCTCATGATCTACCTCAAGAACAACCGCTTCCCAGCCAGCAGTTGACCTCAGCCTCTCCCCTCCACTCTCTTGGCCATCGACTTTTGACTTTTGACTTTCGACTTTAGACTTCTTAAAGGCGTGGCTACCGCATGTAGATCAAGGTTGTAATCTACTGATCCGATTGGTTTTAAGCGATTCGCGTCGGCGAATCGCGATCACGCTCTCGCCAGGGCGAGGACGTGGGTATCCACCTCGATCAGGTGCCGTCCGCGCAGCAGACTCAACAGGACCTTGGCACGCTGGCCGCCCCGCAACGTGCCGTTGAACACACCTTCGATGCCCTCGAAGGGGCCGCTCATGATTCTGACGGTCGAGCCCTCCGGGATGCCCTCCTCCTGCTCGGCAGGCAGGGCGTAACCGCGTGAGCCCTCACGGGTCCGGATGGCATCGATCAGGCCCTGATCCACTATCGCCAGCTGGCCGCTGAAGGCCACCGGTGCCAGCACCCCCGGGCAGTAGCGTACGGCGCTCAGTTGCTCGGTTGGATCGCAGCTGACGAAGATGTAACCGGGGAACAGCGGAACCGGGCCGCGGGGCGCCCTGAGATGCCAGGGAGGTTGGAGAAACATCGGACAATAGGGCGCGACCTCCCGCTGAGCCAGGTGATGGACGGCGGTCTTTTCCTGGCGCGGCTTGGTGCGCACCACCACCCATCGCTTGGACCTGTCACAAATTGGGATCGGTTGCCCTCCGATGTGTTCTCCCATCGAACGGCATTATACAAGAAATCGAAGCCGAACCCATCAGTATATGACGGATGGGCGGCGAGAAGAAGTGATCCGACCCGGGCGGGAGTCGAAAGTCCAAAGTCTAAAGTCAAAAGTCAGAGCCCAGAAGATGGGAAGTGCTTTGACAGGTTGATGGCCAACGCTTCCTTTTTACGAGCGAGGAGGTTCCGATCATTGTGACGGTTGAGTGTTTCGAACAACTCGATGCGGTCGCACGCGAAACGAGCCGATGCATCAGCGGCCTCATGATCTACCTCAAGAACAACCGCTTCCCAGCCAGCACTTGATCCCAGCCTCTCCCCTCCACTCTCTTGGCCATAGACTTTTGACTTTTGACTTTCGACTTTGGACTTTGGACGTTGGACTCGCCGAGATTAGGTAGAATCCCGAGCGTCCCAGATGCGTTACCAGATGCGTTAGCCAGGAAAAGGAGCGTCGAGATGGCAACAACGATTCAGACCGATTACAAGGTGCGAGACATTTCGCTGGCCGACTGGGGCCGGCGGGAGATCGAGATCGCCGAGATGGAGATGCCCGGCCTGATGGCGACCCGGGAGAAGTACGGACCGTCGAAGCCGCTGGCCGGAGCGCGGGTTGCGGGTTCGCTGCACATGACGATCCAGACCGCGGTGCTGATCGAGACCCTCATCGAGCTCGGCGCCGACGTCCGCTGGGCCTCGTGCAACATCTTCTCGACCCAGGACCACGCGGCGGCGGCGATCGCGGCCACCGGGGTGCCGGTCTTCGCCTGGAAGGGCGAGTCCCTCGAGGAGTACTGGTGGTGCACGAAGCAGGCGCTCACCTGGCCGGACGGCGGCGGGCCGAACCTGATCGTCGACGACGGCGGCGACGCCACCCTGATGGTCCACCGCGGGGTGGCCGGCGAGAACGATCCCGCGCTGCTGGCCGAGCCGACCGACAGCAAGGAGCTGGCGATCGTCAACCGGGTCCTGCAGGAGACCCAGGGCGTGGCGCCCCGTTTCTGGCACGAGGTCGTCGCCGGGCTCAAGGGCGTTTCCGAGGAGACCACAACCGGCGTCCACCGGCTCTACCAGATGGCCGAAAAGGGCGAGCTGCTGATCCCGGCGATCAACGTCAACGACTCGGTGACCAAGTCGAAGTTCGACAACGTTTACGGTTGCCGCGAGTCGCTGGTGGACGGCATCAAGCGCGCCACCGACGTGATGGTGGCCGGCAAGGTTGCGGTGGTGTGCGGATTCGGCGACGTGGGCAAGGGTTCGGCCGAGGTGCTGCGCGCCCACCGCGCCCAGGTGTGGGTCACCGAGATCGATCCGATCTGTGCGCTGCAGGCGTGCATGGCCGGTTACCGGGTGGTCACGGTGGAGGACGCGTTGGCCCACGCCGACATCTACGTCACCACGACCGGCAACCGCGACATCATCACCGCCGACCACATGAGCCGGATGAAGGACCAGGCCATCGTCTGCAACATCGGCCACTTCGACAACGAGATCCAGGTGGAGGCGCTCGACGAGCTGCCGGGGGTGGAGAAGATCAACATCAAGCCCCAGGTGGACCGCTATCGCTTCGCCGACGGCCACTCGATCTACCTGCTGGCCGAAGGCCGGCTGGTGAACCTGGGCTGCGCCACCGGCCACCCGAGCTTCGTCATGTCCAACTCGTTCACCAACCAGGTGCTGGCCCAGATGGACCTGTGGCAGAACGAGCACGAGGTGGGGGTGACCACGCTGTCGAAGAAGCTCGACGAGGAGGTGGCCAGGCTGCACCTCGCCAAGCTCGGAGCGAAGCTGACCAGGCTGACGCCGGAGCAGGCGGAGTACATCGGCGTGCCCGTCGGAGGGACCGTACAAGGCGGAGTGGTATCGGTATTAGGCAAATTCGGAATTCGGAATTCGAAATTCGAAATTCGGAAAACCGTCTCCAGATTTGAACGAGAAATGTGGAATGAAAAATGAAAAATGGGAAAACCGGGGTCGCCAAGGTCAGCTCCGCGGTTTGCAGTGCCCCGGATCGTTGCGCTTCGCCTTTGTTGAAATCGTTACGAGGATGGCGAGCAGTTCACCGGCTTCGACTAGCAGGCGGGCCTGAACCGCCGGATCGCCGATCGCTACGTCTCCACAAAGCTCAAGCCAATACTGTGATTCGGCGCATTCTTTCTGTGCAATCCCGATTTTGTGGATGAACTCACGTCGGGTCAGTGCGTGCGACGCTTCCCTACAGTTTGCCCCTACCGATGTGCCTGCCTTCACCAACTGGTAGGAGATCACCTTGGTGCATGCCTCCCCTTGGAGTGTTCGAACGAACGTGATGACATCTCGAGCGAAGATCCGCGTGCGGTCCGGCAGGTCTCTCGGGCGCATCTCCCGTTCTCCCTACTGACGGAAAGGACGGGATTGGACGATTCTGCTCAGAATCGATGAATCCGACTTGAATCAGCTGCAACCGACATCAAACACCGGCTGCCAACCGGCAAACAACAACGGTCCCGGGCATGTTTGACAGCGCCCAACACACCGACGCTCCCCGGTTTTTTCATTTTCCATTTTCAATTTTTCATTTTCAATTCTGCACTCTGGTTCCCGCTCGCTAAAACGACTCGGAGCCGCGCTCAGCGGATGCCAGTGGCAGAAAAGTAGCTGCAGTCGGGGTGGTGGAAGACGATCGCCGACACCGACGCCTCGGGGTCCATCATCATCCCGTCGGTGAGCTCGACGCCGATGTCGGCCGGTCCGAGGAGCTCGAAGATGGCGGCCTGATCGTCGAGGTCGGGACAGGCCGGGTAGCCCGGCGAGTAGCGCTTGCCGCGGTAGTGCGCCTTGAACAGATCGATGGGCGCGAGGTCCGGCGGGTCGGGGATGCCCCAGTCGGTCCGGATGCGGCGGTGGAGCCACTCGGCGGCGGCCTCGGCGGTCTCCAGGGCCAGCGCCTGGAGGGCGTGGCTGCGCAGGTACTCGCCGTTGGACTTGGCCAGCTCGGCGCGTTCGCGCACCCCCTCCCCTGCCCCCACAACGAACAGGGCGACGCTGTCGTGCACGCCGTCTTTGGCCGGCAGGACGTAGTCGGCGAGGCAGAGGCCGTCGGGCCGGGGCTGGCGGGGAAAAACGAAGGTGTGGACAGGCTCGGAGCCGGCGGGCTCGAAGAGGTGCAGGGAGTTGCCTTCGGATCGGGCGTCGAAGAAGCGCCAAACCGCGCCCACCCGCATCCAACCCAGGGCCTCGTTCTGCAGGACCTCGATGTGGTTTGACAGGTCGAGCGCCGTGCGGTCACCGGCGCCGATCTTCTTGGCGAAGCTGCCGCGGAGGCCGAGGTGCTTGCCGTAGAGCATCTGCGGGTTGATCAGGTCCCAGACCGGGCGCGGGTCACCGAGCCGCGGTTCCAGGCGGCGTTCGCCGTACGGTGCCGCGATGGGCTCGACGTCCAGGGACACCAGGCTGCTGCGCACCGCCGGCGCCTCGGCGGCCGGCCGCGGCGGGCGGTCCGGCTCAGGTGACGGGGCGGTGAGGGCCTCGCTCATCAGGCTGTCGCGCTCGTCGGGGTCCATCAGCCGGTTCATGGCGTCGAGGCCCTTCATGGCGTCGGCGCAGTACACCACCAGGCCGCCGTGGGCCGGTGCGATGCGGCGGCGGGTGAAGCCCTCGGACAGGGCGGCGCCGCCCACCAGGATCGGCACCTCGATACCGGCGGCCCGGAGGTCGTGGGCCGTGGCCACCATCTGCTGCGCCGACTTCACCAGGAGGCCGGACAGGCCGACCGCGTCGGGGCGGTGGTCGCGGCAGGCGGCCACCAGGGCCTCGGGCGGCACCTTGATGCCGAGGTTGACCACGTTGAAGCCGTTGTTGCGGAGGATGATCTCCACCAGGTTCTTGCCGATGTCGTGGACGTCGCCCTTGACCGTGGCCAGCACCACCGTGCCGCGGGCGGAGGTTTCCTCGGCCCGCATGTGGCCCTCGAGGAACGACACCGCCACCTTCATCGACTCGGCGGACTGCAGCACCTCGGCGACGATGAGCTGGTTGGCGTTGAACAGCCGACCCACCTCGGACATGCCGGCCATCAGGGGGCCGTTGATGATCTCGAGAGGTGCGGCGCCCTTGGCCAACTTCGCTTCGAGGTCGGCGATCAGACCGTCGCGAGTGCCGTCGACGATGTAGCGGGAGAGCCGCTCGTCCAGCGGCAGGGCATCGGGGACCGCGGCCACGCGGGTAACTCCGCGGAAGTGCTCGGTGATGCGGGCGATGTTGTGCTGATTGATCGCCACCCGCTGCTCGGGCGTCTGTTCGCGCCAATCCTCGGACGGAATTGAAGATTGAAAATTGAAAATTGAAAATTCCCCCTCCCCTCCCGACGCAGAGGTCGTCGGGCTAGATTTTCGAATTTCGAATTTCGAATTTCGAATTCTGCTGGTGGGCGGGCGGGGACTTTTGACTTTCGACTTTAGACTTTCGACTGGGCGGGTGGGCGGGCGGTTGAAGAGGAGGTCCTCGGCCAGGGCGCGCTCGTCGGCCGGGATCGAGGCGAAGCGCTCGAGCTTCTCGCTGTTGACGATGGCCAGGTCGAGGCCGGCCAGGGTGCAGTGGTAGAGGAAGATCGAGTTGACCACCTCGCGGGCGGCCGGCGGCAGCCCGAAGGAGACGTTCGAGATGCCCAGGATGGTCTTGCACGCCGGGAACTCGGCCTTGATCAGCTTGAGCCCCTCGATGGTCTCGACGGCGCCGCCGATGTACGCCTGGTCGCCGGTGGCCACCGGAAAGGTGAGCGGATCGAAGATGATGTCGGTTTCGGGCACGCCGTAGCGCTCGGTGAGCAGCCAGTGGCTGCGCCGAGCCACTTCGAGCTTGCGCTGGCGGGTGAACGCCTGGGCCTGGATCGGGTCCTCGTCGATGGTCCCCACCACCACCGCGGCGCCGTACCGCTTCAGCAGCGGAACCACCCGCTCGAAGCGCTCCTCGCCGTCCTCGAGGTTGATGGAGTTCACGATCGCCTTGCCCTGGCTGTAGGTGAGGGCGACCTCCACCGCCGCCGGGTCGGTGGAGTCGATCATGAGCGGGGCCTTGACCCAGCGGGTCAGGCGGTCGTAGAACTCGGCGGCGTCGTGGAGCTCGTCGCGCTCGGTGGACTGGAGGCAAACATCGACGATCTGAGCGCCGCCGGTCACCTGGCGGCGGCCGATCTCGGCGGCCTCGTCCCACCGCTCCTCGGCCACCAGCCGCCGGAACTTGGCCGAACCGATCACGTTGGTGCGCTCCCCCACCAGCAACGGGCGATTGTCGGCTGTCGGCTCCACCAGCTCGATGCCCGAGTAGAGGGTGCGGGCAGGACGGCCTTCGGGAATCAGCCTCGGCGGCTTGCCCTCCACCATCCGGGCGAGGGCCGCGATGTGCTGCTCGGTGGTGCCGCAGCAGCCGCCGACGATGTTCAGCCAGCCGTTGTCGGCGAAGCGTTCGAGGGCGGCGGCGAGCGACTCGGGGGTCTCCGAGTAGCGGCCGTCCTCGTCGGGCAGGCCGGCGTTCGGGTGGCAGGAGACGGCGCAGTCCGCGAGCTCGTGGAGCGAACGCAGGTGGTCGGTCATGAACTCCGGCCCGGTGGCGCAGTTGAGGCCCACCGCCAGCGGCCCGGCGTGGACGATGGAGGCGTAGAAAGCGTCCTCGGCCTGGCCGGCGAGCATGGTGCCGGTGGGCTCGATGGTGCAGGAGACCACGATCGGGCGGATCGTGCCGAGCTCGGCGAAGACCTCCGCCAGGGCGATCAGGGCGGCCTTGACATTGCGGGTGTCCTGGCAGGTCTCGAGAACGAAGAGGTCGATGTCGCCCTCGAGCAGGCCGCGCGCTTGCTCGGCGTAGCCGGCGATCAGGTCCCGAAAGGTGATGCCGCCGGTCACGCTGATCGCCTTGGTGGTAGGTCCCAGGGAACCGGCGACGAAGCGAGGCCTGGAGGCGGTGGAGAGCTCTCTGGCCGCCTCGGTGGCGAGCTCGGCGGCGCGGCTCGACAGCTCCAGGGCCCGGTGATCGACGCCGTACTCGGCCAGCACGACGGGCGTGCCGCCAAAGGTGTTGGTCATGATGATGTCGGCGCCGGCCTCGAGATAGGCGCGGTGAATGTTCAGCACCACGTCGGGGCGGGTGGTGACCAGCAGCTCGTTGCAGCCCTCGTACTTAGTGCCGCCGAAATCCTGGGGCCCGAGGTTGCGGTCCTGCAGCATGGTGCCCATGGCGCCGTCGAGCACGAGGATGCGTTCCCGCATGAGTGCGAGGAGCTGGCTGGCGCGGTCGGGACGGGCTGCGGTCACGAAGTCTCGAACCTCCTGGATCACATGATCGCAGAGCTGCCCATGATGGCCAAAGTGGAATTCGAAATTCGAAATTCGAAATCCGAAAAACGACCTTGTCGATCAAGACGATGTGCTCCGATCTGCCCTCTCGATGAACCGAGATGAGCCGTGGTCATGGACGTCGAGGGATGCCCTTCCGGCCACGGCTGAAGTCTGCTGTTGTCGGCAACGTCGGGATCCGGGATTCGGAATGCGTGGCCGGGCGGACCCCCCTCCTCTGTCATCCCTCGTCGGCGGCCTGCGGCCGCCTCGCTCGGGATGACACCTGTGTGGACTTGTTGATTCGATCGGTGGAGGTTTTCCGAATTCCGAATTCCGAATTCAACTCGGAGATTCCTCGAGGGCCTCGTCAATCAGAGGAATAACCTCCTCCGGCCTCTTGAACGGCGCGATGAGGTAGGCGCCGGAGGCGTAGCCGGGAGCCTGCCGGAAGATCTCGACGGCGCGCTCGCGGCCGATCCGGGCGGCGTCGGGGCCGGCGGCCTCGAGGTCGGCCAGGAAAGACTCCGGCACGTCGATGCCCGGCACCTCGTGGTGCAGCCGGAGAGCCATTTTGAGGGAGCGCAGAGGCCACACGGCGACCAGGGTCGGCACCGGTGGTGCGCCGCCGAAGAGCTCCAGGAAGCGCTCCCAGGGCGCCCACTCGAAGAAGACCTGGGTCATCGCCCAGCGCGCGCCGGCATCCACCTTGCGAAGCAACCGGTCGGCCTCGTGGCGGATATCCTCGACGTTCGGATTGACGGCGACGCCGACGAAGAAATCAGGCGGCTCGCCGATGGTGTTGCCGGCGCAGTCGACGCCCTCGGCCATGCGGGCCACCGACCGCACGAGCTCGAAGATGTCGACGTGATAAACGTCGTGAACGCCGGGGTAGTCCCCCAGCTGGGAGGGGTCGCCGGTGATGGCGAACAGATTTCGGATGCCGTTCATCCACGCCGCGAGCAACTGGGACTGGAGTCCCATCAGGCTGGAGTCGCGCGGGGTGATGTGGGGAATCGCCTCGAGCCCGGAACGCCGCTGCACCTCCTGGGCCAGCATCAGAGCGTCCATCCGCAGCCTGGCCAGGGGGTTGGAGTTGATGTCGACTCCGTCCACCGCAGGGTGGGCCCGGAGCCGCTCGGCCGCCTGAAACACTCCTTCGGCGCTGGTTCCCTTGGGTGGGTCGAGCTGCACCAGGCGCACGAAGCGGCCGCTGCCCAGCTTCTCGGCAAGGGAGGACGGAGGACCCTTGGCCGGAGTCGGCTGGCGCGGCATTTCCACCGCCACCGAGGTTGCGGTGTGGTGGACCGGCGTCATTCCCTTCACCGCCTCGGCCATGGCCTCGATGTGATCGGGGCCGGTCCCGCAACAACCGCCCACGAGGGTCGCCCCCAGCGCCGCCGCCTGGCGGGCGAAGTGCGCCAGGTAGCTCGGGGTCGCCGGCGGCATGAAGATCCGGCCGTCGCGCCGGGTCAGCACGCCGGCGTTGGGAATCGCGGCGAGCGGGGTGTGGGTCAGGCGGGTGGCGCGCAGGATCTCCAGCGCCCCCATCGGACCCGGGGAGCAGTTGACCCCCGCGGCGAGCAGGTCGAGCTCGGCCAGCTCGTCCACCAGCGCGGCCTGCTCGCTGTACGCGTGGGGGGGCCGCTCGGTGGCAAAGGTCATGAGACCCACGATGGGAACGCCGGTGACCTCGCGGACCGCAGCCACAGCCAGCTTGAGCTCGTCGAGCCGGAAAAAGGTCTCCAGAATGATCAGGTCGGCGCCGCGGCCGGCCAGGATCTCAGCCTGCTCACGGTGGGATTCGAGGATCCGAGCGAGGCCGTCGGGCTCGTCCATGTCGATGACCCCGGCGAGGGGGGCGATCGACCCGCCGATCAGGCAGTCGCGGCCCGAGATCTCGCGGGCGTCGCGGGCCAGCTTGACCGCCCGGGCATTGACCTGCTCCACCATGTCGCCGGCCTGGTGGCGTTCGAGTCGCGGGCGGGAGGAGTCGAAGGTAGCGGTTTCGAGGAGCTCGGCGCCCGCTTCGAGGTAGGACAGGTGGACCGCCAGCACCTCGTCGGGATGCTGGAATGCGGCCAGGTCGAGGGGCGAGCCCGGCGGCAGCCGGCTCAACAGCTCGGACCCCATGGCGCCGTCGCACACCACGATGTGCTCGGCGAAACGACTGCGGACGGCATCGCTCATGATCAAACAACGATATACGATCACGGCATCGTTGTGCCGATGGTGAGGCACCGGTTGTGAATTCGAAATTCGAAATTCGAAATTCGAAAAATCGACCTCGTCGAGCAAGACGATACGGTCCAAGGGCCCTCTCGGTGAACCGGGTGAGACCTGGTCTGAACGGCGGGGATGACGGGCATTTCTGCCGATGGAAACCGAATGGCCAATACCTCGACCGGCTCCGGCGGCGGTGCCGCCCATCGGTCGATGGCCCAGAGTGATCTCGTCGCAGATATTCGGCCGTATTGCGGTTTCACGCTTCGCTTCTCTGCAAGCGCGATCTTGTGAATGAAATCGCTGCGAGACCCGCGCGACTATGCCTCCTTGCAGTTCGCTCTGACCGCGTCCGATTCTCACAGTTGGCGGGCCAAAGAGTCGCGCCTCTCCCACGTCAATGTCTTCGTTAACCGAATCACTCTACGGCAAGTCGCCGTGTCGGACCTCCAACTCACGCGATGCATCTCATACTCCTTCGTGTCAAAGAAGGGGCGATTGGCGACGAATCGTCAACGATTCGGTGGCGGCCGTCGACTCGACTCAGTCGCGATGACTCGCTCAGTGTCAGGCCACCAGTCGGCTCGAGGCAGCACCACCGACGCGGAGGTTTTTCGAATTTCGAATTCCGAATTCCGAATTTGGGTGGGGGGCGGGTGCTAGAGCCCCACCTTCTCGAGGATCCGATCGAGGGCTTCGAGCTCGCCGCGGGTGATGTAGAAGTGCGGGGAGAACCGGACTACCCCCTGACGAACGGAGCAGACGACCTTGCGCTCACGCAACCGGCGCGCCGCCTCCCGGGGGGCGACGTTGCTCGGCTTGGCCGCGACGATGCCGGCGATCGGGTGGCCGGATCCCGGCGACAGCACGTCCCAACCGTGGGACAGGAGAATTCGGGTCAACATCCTGGCCAACATCTCGACCCGGGACTGAATGGTGTCGCGATCCACCGAGGCGATGATGTCGAGGCCGGCGAAGAGGCCGGCGACGCCGATGTCGTTGGTGGCGCCGGGCTCGAACCGGCGGCCGTCCGGATGGTGATCCAGCCGGTCGAGGAAGAAATCTCCCGGCTCGAGGGCGACGTTACGCCAGCCCGAGATCACCGGGTGCAGCTGGGCGCGGAGCTCGGCGGTGGTCGCCATCAGTCCGGCGCCCTCCGGTCCGAGCAACCACTTGTGGCCGTCGGCCACGACCGCGTCGAGACCGAGGGCGGCCATATCCATGGGCAGCACGCCGAGGCCCTGGATGGCGTCGACCACCAGCCGGCAGCCGCGCTCGCGGCAGAGCCGTCCGAGCTGGGCGAGGGGCGCGATCCAGCCGCTGTGGAAGGCCACCCAGGACACGGCGACCATTCTGGTCTTGGCCGTCATGTGGCGCTCGACAACCTCCGGATTTACCCGGCCGTCGGGCTGGGGAAAGCGGACTACCTTGACGCCGCGGCGGGCGAGGTGCAGCCACGGCGCCACGTTGGCGGCGAACTCTTCCTCCCCCACCAACACTTGCTCGCCCTTTCGCCAAGGGAATCCCTCGGCGATCAGGGACAGCCCTTCGGAAGTACTGTGAATGATGGAGACATCCTCGGCCTCGCATCCGATCAGCCGGCTGCCCAGGTGACGGCAGGCGAGGTGGTTGTTGCGCCACTCGAGGTACTTCTCGTGTCCGTTGTGCTCCTGCTCGGAGATGCGCTTGCGCATGGCCTCGGCCACCGGCCGCGGCAGCGGGCACACGGCGGCGTGATCCAGGTAGAGGCAGGTCTCCCTGACGGGGAACTCGGGCAGCCAGCGGCGGAGGTCGAGGGTCACCGGGGCATGATAGCGCTACCCGGAAATCGAAATTCGGAATTCGGAATTCGGGAAACCCGTCTCGAAAGGACCAGCAAGAGCTCTCACACTGTGATTCGAGCACCGTGATGTCGAATTTGGGGGGAGGTGTGGCGATTCCCGTCGGTGGCGGTCTTCCGAATTCCGAATTCCGAATTCCGAATTGGGTGGGTGGCTATTTGTCCGCGGCGCAGCGGAAGCCGTGGATGCGGGAGGTCTCATGGGGCGCGGTCTGCTCGCGACTCGAGACTCTCAGGTGATTGGGCCCGGCGAGGAACGAGCCGCCGCGAACCACCCGCTTGCGGTCGATCCACTCGCCGGTCACCTGGTTCCACGCGCGTCCGTCCTGGGGCGCTCCCCAGAAGTTCCGGTGGTAAACGTCGGCGGTCCACTCCGCGGCGTTGCCGAGCATGTCGTACAGGCCCCACTCGGACGGCTGATAGCTTCCCACTGGAGCGCTCCCCTGATGGGGATCGTCCGACAACCCCTCCATGCCGTTCACTCTCATCTGTTGGAACTGGTGACCCCAGGGATACCGGGTCGGGACGCCGCCGCGAGCCGCCCGTTCCCATTCGGCTTCAGTGGGCAGTCGTTTGCCGGCCCAACCGGCATAGCTGGACGCCTGGAACCAGGTCACCCAGAGCACCGGGTGCTCGTCCATGGCCGGATCGTCGAAGGCGGCGTTGAGGTGGGGCGAAGTGCAGGCGCCGGCAGCCACGCACCGCCGGTACTCGGCGTTGGTGACCTCGTGGGCGTCCAGCCAGAAGCCATCCACAACCACGCTGTGAGCCGGGTGCTCGTCGTAGTCGGCCGCTGCGTCGGCGGATGACGCGCCCATCCGGTAGGTCCCCCGGGGGATCCACGCCATGACCTTGCCGTCTCGGGCCGAGATGCGCCGAGTGCCCGGGGGCGGTTCGGCAAGGGCCATGGACCTCCTCAGCGACGGGTCCTGGGGTGTGAGCGTCAGGGCGAACTCCAGGGTCAGGCCGGCCAGGCCGTACTCTCCCCTGCCGGCGAAGGACTCCGCCGATACCCTGGTCTCCTGGGCCAGCTCGCGCTCGTGCCGGGCGAGCCGTCCCGCCAGACTGCGGTCGCCCGCGACCGCGGAGCGGTAGCCGGAAATCGCGGCCCGGACGGTGGTCACGTCACCGCGGCTGATGCCCACCTCCATCTCCCGCTCGATCTGTTCGAGCAGTTCCAGGGCGATCCGGTTGGACTGGTCGCGCTTGAGGAGGTCCACCGCCAGCGGCAGGGCTTCCGCGATCCGCCCCTCGAGCACCAACCAGGTCAGCGCGCGCAGCTCGAGGTAGTTGCGATCCGATGGGGACAGCGAGGACTCGGCCAGCCCGGAAACCGTACTCTCGGTGCTCCGAAAGGCCTGGCGGGCGAACTGCGCCAGCTGTTGGGGCGCGACTCGGTCCCGGGTGTCGGCGACGCAGCGAAATCCAACGTCGTCGGCGAAGTAATCCTCCTCTTGCCAGGTGCGGCTCGCGACTCGCGCCAGGTCGACGGTGCGCCGCCAGGAGCCACCGCGCAGAACCCGTCCCCAACCGCCGAGGACCCAGGGCATGCCGTCGCGGGGTGCCCCCTGAAGGCCGCGGTGGTAGCGGTCCGCACACCACTCCCAGACGTTGCCGCCCATGTCGTAGAGCCCGTGCGCGGCGGCCGGGAAGGAAGCGACCGGCGCCACCAGCTCGAAGGGATCCCCTTCCGAGGTTTCGTACACGTTGGCGGTTCCCCTGCCGCGCCCGCGCCCCCAAGGAAAGCGGCCACCGAGCTCGTCGTCGAGGGCCGCGCTTTGCCACATGGCCTCCGACGGCAGGCGGCGACCCACCCAGTCGGCATAGCTTCGCGCCTGCCGCCAGGTAACGTTGGTGACGGGTTCGTCGCCGCGCTGGGGATCGTCCCACGACGGCAACTCCACCGGCGGCGAACAAAAACCGGCCTCGACGCAGCGCCGGTACCGGCCGATGGTCACCTCGGTCCGCTCGATCCAAAGGTCGTAGACCCTTACCAGCGACCCGTCCTCGTCGGGGCGGCATTCGCGGTCGCCGGGTATGCACCCCAGCTCGAACTCCGCGGCCGGAACGTAGACCAGCTCGGCGCCGTCGACAGTCGATCGCCAGACCTCGCCCGACTCGGGATTCAACGGCGGCAACAGGAGATCGGCGAGCCTCACCTGCACCGCCGGTGACGCCTCGAGGTCGGCGGCCGCCGACCAGGCCTCACCCGCCCTCCGGGGCTGGGTCTCGGCCACAGAGTCACCGTAGGCCACCAGGGCGGACGACACCCGTGAACGAAGGGCCGCAGATCTTTGGTCGGCGTCGTCGAGCGCTCCCAGGAGGCTTTCGTAAGCATCCATCAGGGTGACGGTGGCGACCAACCTGCCGGCGGTCGCCTCGGCGAGCACGGAAGCTTCGGCGGCGTTGAGCACGTTCTCGGCGTTGCGGTCGGCGGGGTTCCTCTCGAGGGCGGCGACGGCCTCGGGCAGAGAGCTCCACGGCCCGGCCGCAGCGGGCGCAACGGTGCCGAGCACACCACCAACAACGGCGAGCACGACCGCGACGCGGCTGAGCCCTGGAAAGACACCCATAATCAATTTCATTCTATCCGGTTCAAGGCCGAGGATCGTAGCAGGGGGGTTCGAGGGGGTGGGAATTCGGAATTCGGAATTCGGAATTCGGAAAACCGCCACCGATCGGGGCGGCAGGCGCGCCTCGGAATTCGGAATTCGGAATTCGGAATCCTCGGGCGACGATTCGGGGGTACCATGGCGCGGGACGCCACATGAATGCCCTGGACTCCCTCGACCGCAAGCAGCTGATCGTCGTCACCGGCAAAGGCGGCGTCGGCAAGAGCACCCTCACCGCCGTCCTCGGCGGCCGGCTGGCGGCCCGCGGCAAGACGGTTCTTCTGGTCGAGGTGGACCCGCGGGAAAGCCTGCACCACCTGCTTGACGTGCCGCCTTCAGGCGGCGAGCTCGTCGAGGTGGCGCCGCGGCTTGCGCTCCAACACTTCCAGCCGCGCCACCTGCTCGACGACCTGGTTCGCGAAAAGCTGAAGGTCGGGATCCTGGCGCGGCGCGTGCTGGCCAGTCCGGTCCACCAGCACTTTACCGAGGGGGCGCCGGGTCTCAAGGAGACCGCCGTTTTCGGCCGCATCCTGCGGCTGGTGGAGGGCCACGTCCCGCGCGGCATGGCGAAGCCGGACGTGGTGGTCCTCGACGCTCCGGCCACCGGCCACGGCGTGTCGTGGCTGGCCGCACCCCGGCTGATCTCGGAGGTCATCCGGAGCGGACCCGTAGGTCAGATGGCCACTCAGATCGCCGCGTTCATGGACGACTCGGCCCGCTTCGGCCTGGTGGCGGTCACCAGCGCCGAAGAGATGCCGGTCCAGGAGTGCCTCGAGCTGATCCGGAATCTCGGACAGCGCCGCCTCCAAGGCCCGGATCTGGTGGTCGTTAACGCGCTCTATCCCGCCCTCGACGACCGCGCGGGACCGTTCGACGATCCCGCCGGCACCATGTGGTCCAGACGGCGGGCGATCAACGACCGCGAATTGAAGCGGCTGGCTGCGTCCTGGAAGGGCCTTACGGTCCGGCTGCCGTTGCTCGCCCTCGATCCGGGCGCGGCGCTGGTGGGCGCCCTCGCCCGAATCCTCGAGGCCTCGGGAGGCGGCCGTTGACCGATCCCCGCGACCATCCGCTGGTGATCGTCGTTGGCGCCGGAGGGGTGGGCAAAACCACCCTGGCCGCGGCCATGGGCCTCGATGCGGCCGCACGGGGACACGATGCCCTGGTCATGACCTTCGACCCGTCCCGGCGCCTGAAGGACGCCCTCGGGGTGGGCGACGCCGCTGCGGATTGTGAAATCGAGGTCGACGCCTCGCTCGACGGCCGCCTCCACGCGAGCCTGCTGGACGCGCGCTCCACCTTCGACCGGCTGATCGCCCGCTACGCGCCGGACCAGGCGGCCCGCGAGCGGATCCTGAGCAACCGCTTTTACGACCATCTCTCCGGCAATCTGGCCGGCGTCCTCGAGTACATGGCCTCGGAAAGGCTCTTCGAGGCCGCCAACGCGGGGGACCACGCCCGGATCATCCTCGACACCCCCCCCACCCGGCAGGCTCTGGATTTCCTCGGCGCGCCGGAGAGGATCGTCGGCTTCCTCGACTCGGGGGCCCTGCGAATCGCCCTCAAGCCCTGGTTCGACCCGGACGGCCGGCTCAAGGCGACCTCGAAGCTCGGCATCGTCGGCCGCAACGTGGAGGCCTTTTTCGACCGCATGGTCGGGCTCGAGCTGTTGCGCGACATGGCGGAGTTCTTTCAGGCATTCGGCCCGCTGTACGACGGCTTTCGGGAGCGGGCTTTAGAGGTCCAGCGGCTGCTGCGGTCGGACAGGACGTTGTTCGTTCTGGTCAGCGGGTCGGGACGCCAGCGGGTGGCCGACACCCTGTTTTTCGCCCGGCGGTTGGTGGACTCCGGCTATCGCCTCGGGCCGGTGATCATGAACCGGGTCCACCCGGTGTTCGACGCCGTGCCGGCCACCGGGCGGACCGCCCGCGGAGCCACCGGCGACGGCCGCGAGCTGCTCGGTTGGCTCGGCGATCGAGACCGGCAGGGGGTGGCGGAGCTGCGATCGTTGCTCGGCGACAGCCAGCCGTTCATCGAGCTGCCGCTGTTGCCCGAGGAGCCCACCGACCTCGAGGCTTTGACCCGCCTCGGGCGGGAGATCTCCGACCGGCTCGATGCACCCGCCGGACGAAGGTGATCAAACGCACGGCAATACCAGCAGGCCACAGGTAAACTGTGAAACATGAGGACGTTGTTCGTGATCCGTGGCGCGTCGTTGGTAGTGTTGTTCACCCTGGTCGCCGGTCCGCTCCTCGCCGTGGAGAAAACCCTGCAAAACGACAGCTTCTCGGGCTCGGGAACGGTCAACTGCGTGCTCGGACAGAGCTTCGCCGAGGGCGACATTGCGGCGGCCCGATTCACGCCGTTGCCCGGAGACTATCCGTTCCAGATTCTCGAGGTTCAAATCCTCGCCTGCCCACCAAGCACCCAGGGAGATCTGGTGCTCAAAATCTGGCAGGACGATGGCGTCTCGAACCAGCCAGGGACGCTCCTCTACGCTGATTTCTTCACAATCTTCGGCTCCGACGTCGCGCTCAACGGGCTGGATGTCAGCGCCCAGAACCTCGTCGTCACCTACGGAAGCATCCGGGTCGGCCTCGAGTACTTTTTCGGGCCCGCCCAGGTCGGCATCGCTACCGACACGGACGGCCACGTCATTCCCCAGCCCAACTTCGTCTTCGACAATGGGACCTTCGGCTGGCGGCCCGCCGACTTCTTCCTCGTGGACGATGACTGGATCATCCGAGTGCGGATCGACGCCAACTCCGAGCCTCCCCTCTTCGCCGACGGGTTCGAGTCGGGCGACACCACCCTTTGGTCGGCAACCGTTCAGTAGAGGGAATCCAAGATTGAAAATTGAAGATTGAAGATTGTCGGCTGGCGACAGCACCTACGACCGGACCGCTCTCCTCTGCTCCCCTGCCCCACCCGCCGCGCCAGGGTATGATCATCGTGCCCTCCGATTGAGCGACTTCGGTGGGGAGGTGCCCAATGCCCAGTTCCAGCCACAACGATTCTGACCCGCGGGTTGTGACCATAAAGACCCGAACGATGACCGGTATCGCGGTCGTTACAGCGGCGGTGCTGGTCCTGGCGGGCCTCGGGCTGCAGGCGACCGGCCTCGCGTTTCGACCCGACCAGGGCCGCTCTGACGAGAAGAAGCCCAATGACTGGTTTTATTCTCAGCGAGCGTACCCCTACAGTGAGATCCCGCTGGAGCGGTGGAAGCTCGCCCAACGGCAGGCGGCCACGATGCGCCTTCAGGAGAGGCCCGACGGGGTCGTCTGGACGGCGCGGGGACCGGAGAACATCGGCGGTCGCATCACCGACATTGCCGTCAGCCCGGTCAACGGTGACGTGGTTTTCGCCGGAGCGGCCGAAGGCGGCGTACTGCGCAGCACCGACGGCGGTCAGAGCTGGACGCCCGTCTTCGACGACATGCCGGCGCTGGCCATCGGCGCTCTGGCCATCGATCCCAACCAGCCGAACGTGATCTACGCCGGCACCGGCGAGGTAAACCCGGGCGGAGGCAGCATGGCCTACGGCGGGGCCGGCCTATTCCGCTCCCAGAATGGGGGCGACAGCTGGCAACTGATCGGTCTTGAAGACAGCGGTTCTATCGGACGGATTGTGGTCCACCCTTCCGATTCCAACACGATCTTCGTGGCCGCCATGGGCCTGCTCTGGGACACCAATCCCGAACGGGGGGTGTACCGGACCACCAACGGTGGAGCCGCCTGGGAGCGAGTGCTGTTCGTCGACGACCAGACCGGATGCGTCGATCTGATCCAGCGCCCGGACAACCCCGACGTGCTCTACGCGGCCATGTGGCAGCGGATCCGTCAGCCCGACGCCTACGACTACGGCGGTCCGGGGTGCGCCATCTACCGTTCGATCGACGGCGGCGACACCTGGGACCTGGTCGAGGGCGGCCTGCCCGCACCGTCCGAGAATGGCGGCCGCATCGGGCTCAGCCTCTGCGCGGGCGATCCGGACGTGATGCACGCGGTCTACGCCGACCGCATCGGCTACTTCGACGGCCTCTACCGGTCCACCGACGGCGGCTGGATCTGGACACGGACCACCGACGACGATCTCGAGGACGTCTTCGTGTCGTACGGATGGTGGTTCGGCAACGTCCGGACCCACCCGACCGACCCCGATACGATTTACGTCCTCGGCCTCGATTTCTGGATGAGCGACGACGGTGGGGCGACCTGGGCGGACGCTTCGAACAACATGCACGTCGACCACCACGGTCTCGGCTTCGGCCCGGGGCCCACACCCGTCGCTTACAACGGAAACGACGGCGGCGTCTATCGCTCCACGAACGGCGGGACCCAGTGGACCAAGCTCCCGAACTTGCCGATCACCCAGGCCTACCGGGTGGCGCTCGACGCGGGCAATCCGCAAGCCCTTTACATCGGAGCACAGGACAACGGGACCTGCCGGACGATCTCCGGCGGCCTGGACAACTGGCAGAACATCTTCGGCGGCGACGGTTTCCAACCCCTGGTGGACCCGACGGACTCGAGCCGGATCTGGGCCATGTACCAGTACGGCAGCCTCAGCTTTTCGTCCACCAACGGCAACACCTGGCTGGGCGCGACGCTGGGGATCGGCTCCGGCGACCGGAAGAACTGGAACTCGCCCCATGTCCAGGACCCCAGCGATCCGGCCACCCGATACTTCGGCACCCACAAGGTCTACCGCTCCACCGGCGACCGAACCTGGACCGCCATCAGCCCCGACCTCACCGGCGGACCCGGCCAGGGCAACCCCGGCCAGGTGGACGGCAGCCTGACGACCATCGCCGTGTCGCCTCACAATCCGGACGTCATCTGGACCGGCAGCAACGACGGCTACGTACAGATCACCACCAATGGCGGCGGGGCGTGGTTCGACCTCTCGGGCACCCTGCCGCAGCGATGGGTCACCTCGGTTCGAGTCGATCCCTTCGCGGAGGAGGTCGCCTACGTCACGATCTCGGGTTTCCGTTGGAACGAGTACCTTCCGAGGGTCTACCGGACATCCGATTACGGGGCGACCTGGGATCCGATCTCGGGGAATCTCCCGGACGCCCCGATCAACGACCTCATCGCCGACCCGGACCGTCCAGGGCGCCTCTTCGTCGCCTCCGACGTCGGCGTGTATGAGACCGCCGACGGAGGCATCACGTGGACTCCCTTCGGCGAGGACCTGCCGAACGTGGTCACCACCACGCTGGCCCTCGATCGGGACCAGCAAACGCTGGTTGCCGGCACCTACGGTCGCAGTCTGTTCTCGGCGACCATCGATCCGGCGTTCATCTTTGCTGATGGCTTCGAGTCAGGGTCCACGTCCGCGTGGTCGAGCAGCACCCCGTAGCGGGAAGTCGAAAGTCGAAAGTTGAAAGTTGAAAACGCCCCAGTAATCTCCACACAGAAAAATAAATAACTCCGAATTCCGGGGGCCGGCTCAGCCGGCTTCCGGAATTCGGAGCAGGGTGGGCGGGCGGGTTGCCCTACGGCACCGTCGCCGACCACGCCGACGTGTCACCGGACTCGAATCCGTCGGTGAACAGGTTCAGCAGGTCAAGGGTGGCGCGGCGGGGCGGCAGGATCACCGGCCGAATGCCGTCGTCGGCGGTGATCAGGAAGACGTCGACGCCGAGCTCGCCGGATCGGGTGAGGGTCACCTCGTAGCTCCCGTCTCCGAGGTCGACGATGGGTCCGATCGTCGTGGTCTGATCGCTCTCGGGCGCATGCTCGACGGTGAAGGTCGGAACGCTGTGGCCGAGGAGTGCCCCTTGCCAGTCGTTGAGCTCCACCCGCAGAACCCAGTCGTCCCCGGGACCCTTGGCCTCGGTGAAGGAGACGCTCGAGGCGATGGCGTCGGGACGTCCCAGCAGATCCAGGCGGGCGGCGTCGAAGAGCGCCTGGAGCTGGAACACGGGATCCGGGTCGGCGGCGGTCTGGAAGGGCACGTTGAGGTCCATGAAGTAGTCGCCATCTGCGCAGCCGGTGGCGCTGCACAGCAGATCATCGGTGTCGCCAAAACGAGCGACGAGCACGTACCCGATGTGTGCGGATTTTTCGAAACTGGGAGGGGGAGAGCCGCACCCCGTCGGGTCGTTCGGGGCACACGAGCAACGTCCGTCTCCACCCATGGAACGGGCCGCCTCCATGGCCGCCATCGTCTTCGCCGGGAGGTCGCCTGGCGTGTTGATGAAGGCACTCTCGGCCGTCGTGACCACCGGGCTGCCGGTGAGCACGTTTCCCTGGATCGCGTAGCGCACGGTGCCGAAGCCGCCGGTGACGCCCGATGCGTGCGCTCCATTATTGGCTCCGGTTTGGGTCGCCGATGTCCCGTGGGTCCCTTCGGCGACACCGTGCTGGTGATACGGCGATGCGGGGATGGCGACGAGCTGACCGACAATCTCCTGTGCCGTCAACCCGTTCCACAGGCCGTTCCAGATGATCAGGCGTCTCTGACCGGTGTTGTCGACGTACGATTGCGCGGCGCCGCCACCCTTGCCCACGACGATGACCGGGGTCCACGCCTTGAGGTCGAACGATTCCACGCACGTCGCCGATGCGACAACGACCTCCTGGGATTCCGAGTCGGCTGCCACGATCGACCAGGTTGCGCCGGCCGGCTCGGCGGCGAGCACCGCGATTGCCACGAGCAGTGACAGATGACGCATCGGACGCTCCTCCCTCTTTGCCGTTGAGGTGCTCCCAATATAGATCTCAGCAACGAGGTTGTCATGAGGAAGAGAATCGAAACCGCCCCATCAACCTCCACACAGAAAAATGAATGACTCCGAATTCCGGGTGCCGGCTGCTCCACAGCCGGCACCCGGAATTCGGAGCAGGGCGGGCGGGCGGGCTGCCTTACGGCACCGCCACCGACCACGCCGAGGTGTCACCGGATTCGAAGCCGTCCGAGAAGATCCCCAGACCGCACTCTCGGAAGATCTCCATTCCGACGTCTCCGTCGGCCAGATAGACCAAGCCGCCAGACAGTGCGACGTCGGTCGGCCCCCCTTGGCTCCAGCCAACTCCGACAATGTCCGGCCAATGGGGATCGGTGACGTCGACGGCGACCAATCCGGCTCCGCCGAACGCGACGTAAGCGTAGCTCCCGGACACAGCCACGCCGAGCGCATCCCAGGGCAAGATCCCCCACTGACCCATCACCAAGGGTGAAGAGGGCGAGCTCACGTCAACGACGACAAGTTCCATGGCGGCGACGTAAGCATGGTTGCCTGAGACCGCGACGTCATAGACTGATCGGTGCTCCAGGATGGAGCCGACCTCGACGGGATCCGCCGGGGTGGCGACGTCGACGACCCGCAGTCCTCCGTCGTCATCCGCGACGTAGGCGTGACTCCCAGACACGGCCACACGGCAGGTAGGCCCGGCGTGTCGACGAAGCCGACCTCGGTGGGACTGGCGGGCGCGGAGATGTCGAACACGCGAAGACCGGCACCGCCGTCCGTGACGTAGGCGTGACCGCCGTCGACGGCCACCCCCTCCGCGTATCCAGGCGTGTCGGCAGATCCAACCTCGAGAGGATTCTCGGGAGTGGAGATATCGATCACTCGCAAGCCGGCACTTCCGTCCGCGACGTAGGCGAGGCTGCCGACGACCGCGATTCCTTCGGCGACACCGGGCGTGTCCACGGAGCCGACCTCGATCGGATATGCGGGCGAGGAAACATCAATCGTCCGCAGCCCATGCGATCGATCCGTGACGTACACGTGACCGCCAGAGCCGGCCACACCGCCGATAAAGTCGGGCGTGTCCACGGAGCCGACCTCCACAGGCACGGCCGGAATCGAAACGTCGATCACCCTCAGACCGCCGGAGTGGTCCGCGACACAGGCGCAGCCACCGCCGAGAGCCACGCCGCCGGCCAACCCTGGCGTGTCGGAAACCCCGTACCAGGTACAGGGGTTTCGGAACCGATGACAATGTTGAATCGAGCGGAGACAGAATGGGCGGGAGTTGCCTCCCGCCCTTCGTCGTTCTTTACTCGCACCGCTACTGCGGCAGGATCGTGGTCGGATCCTGACGTCACGTTGTCGCAGGCACAGAGCCGTAGCAGTAGAAGCTCCCGCCCGGCATCGGCGTCCACACGTCGCACGTAGCCCTCCACCGGCCGGTAGTCGTCGAAGATCCGGTTGAGCTGGTCGTTCGACCACGCCGGCAGACCAGAAGTCTCGGTGGCCGAGCGAGGTGCCGTCGGAGTCGAACAGCTCGATCCGGACCACGACGCCGCCGGAACCGCCGTTCTGGCAGCCCACGTTGGTGCGCAGGTCGGCGTTCTCGGTCGCGAACAGGATCCGCCGCCGCTCGCCGTACCGGATGAAGTCGTCAGGATCGATCGCCGGTATCGACTGGCCGTAGGTGCCGCGCCGGTTCGCCGCTGGAGTGTTGTAGGTCCGGCTCATGACAGGAGGTCCGGGCTCGACGACAGGAGCGCGAGCGCCCCGACCGAGTCCGGCTGGAGGCCGAAGACCTCGGAGAGCACGTTGGCGTAGCGGACGCTCATGCCCGCGCCGAGGCTGAAGGTCTCGGAGGTCATGGGCTCGCTGTTGTTCTCCCCTCGCGGGAGCCACATGAGCTGGTACTCCACCGGCTGGCTGCCGGCGTTGTTGAGGTCCAGGTCGGTCTGGTAAAAGGCCCCCTCGGCTCCCGAGGCCACCGCTGCTGCCGGGATGAACAGCGAGTGGCAGAGGCCGGCAACGCCGGCGCAGCAGTCTGAGGTGGCGTAGGAGATCCAGGTCGATGGAACCATCGCAGGGGGAGTACCACATGTGCCAGGTGGTTCCGTCGAAGAAACCGGACGCGTGAGACAGCCGATTCTGTCCAGTCGACTGAACGACCGGGTTGTCGCGGTGCTTTCGACCGGAATGCCGTCGCTCGAGAAGGCATACCCGAGCTCAGTCGACGTAGTCGAGTCTCAGTACCACCAGCCGTACCACATGTGGTAGCTGGACCCGTCGAAGACGACATCGGGATTGCGACAGTCTGCGGGCCCGACGCGCCGGGGTACGACCGGGTTCGAGGACCGGGTCTGCGACGCTTCGTCCAGTGGATCCCGTCTTCGGACTCGGCATACCCGATCCGGGCCGGGAATCATCGCCCGGATGTGCGCCCCCGAACCACATCCTGTAGGGTCTCACCGTCGAGCGATCACGGTGGTGCGGGCGAACGCATGAGGACGATCCCAGGATCCTTGACGGACCGAGCCCGATCACGGGGTTTCCGGGGTGCTGGTCCACGACGCTGCCGTCGGTGATGTGGCGTACCCGACCAGCTCGAGGATCTGTCTGGACCGGCGATGGACCCGGCGTACCACATGTGGAACTGCGTCCCGTCGTGAATCACTGCGGCGCCGCCAGACGGGCAGAGGTCCCAGTCCCCGACGCCGCCCCGCGTTAGCACCGGGTTGGCCGGGTCCATGGTCCACTCCACGCCGTCGGAGCGAGGTGGCGATGGCCGATGTCGGTCGGAATCGGTGGTATGGATCCGGTGAACCACAGGTGGTAGACCGACCCGTCGAAGTATGACAGCGCCGATCCACGGTCCACTGTCGTCCCACGGTCCCGGATCTCCCGGCTCGATCACCGGATTGTCGGGGTGCTGGACCCATTCGGTTTGGCCCATCGCCATCCCGCCGGCGCACAGCACGACCATCAGCATCACGGCACTCGCTTCACGCTCATGATCTCCTCCTCTGTGTGGTGTTGAACGTGGCCCGAATGCGGTCCTGCCGGGCCAGCCAACACAACCGACCCGCCCAGGCGCATCCGGCGATTCATGGCTTCCTCCCTGGTTGTAGACCTGATCAGATGCTCTCAGTATAGGTCTCAGAATCAGGATTGTCATGAGGAAAACGCGCGGAAAATGTGCGGATGCGATAGAGCGTCCCGTTACGGTGCCGCGCACCCCGGGTTGTGACGCACCCCACTCATCGACACCGCCCCACCAATCTCCACACAGAAAGAAAGTAACTCCGAATTCCGGGGGCCGGCTGTGGAGCAGCCGGCCCCCGGAATTCGGAGCAGGGTGGGCGGGCGGGGGTGGTGCCGGAGGAGGGATTCGAACCCTCATGACCTTGCGATCGGCGGATTTTGAGTCCGCTGCGTCTGCCATTCCGCCACTCCGGCGCGGGTTCATTGTGGCCCCACCGGGTCGGCAGGGTCAAGGATCACAATCCGCGTGGAGCCAACGAGTGACGACCGAAAGGAGAATTTTTTGAAATTCGAATTGCGAAGCCATTGACGGCCGTGGCTTCGTGAAATATATTACTGCATAGTGATTCGGTGACGATTACCGATCACCGGGGAGGCGTCAGTGATTGCATCGGATGAACTGTTGACCCGCATCGCCGAGGTGCTCAAGGCCATGGCGGATCCGACCAGGCTGAAGATCCTCCACAGCCTCCAGCAGGGCGAGCGGTGCGTCTCCGACATCTTGAGCGTCGTCGGTGGCAGTCAGGCCAACGTCTCCAAACACCTTTCCGTCCTCAAGCGGGCGGGCCTGGTGGAGAGCCGTCGCGATGGGCTCAACGTGTTCTATCAGATCTCGGACGAAGGCGTGTTCGCCATCTGCCGGAACGTCTGCGACTCCCTGGAGCTGCGGGTCGACCACGAGCAGCAGACGATCATCGAAGGTCGCAAGGGAATCCAGGCCATCGAACGTCAGGGCCGCTGAGGCACCCACCTCGCGGAGGGATCATGCCGATCTACGAATACCGCTGCCGCGACTGTGACCGTCTCTTTCCGAGGCTTCAAAGCATGGGGTCTTCAACCAAGGGCATCAGCTGCCCGGAATGCGGAAGTCAGCGCGTCGAACGGCAGGTTTCGAGCTTCGCCAGCGGTTCGTCGAGCAGCTCTCCAACGGGCTTTCAGGGCGCGCCACCCGGCTGTGCCCACTCGGGAGGCGGCTGACGCCTCTGACCGGGCGGGCCCGGGCGGCCCGCTTTCACAAATCCGACAATCGTTCCCACCCCGTCCGCGTGACGAATTGGGCCGCGGCCGGCGTCGCCATCGGACCCATAGATCGTGCTAAAATCACGCATCGTTTATCTCCGTCAGGCTCGACCGCGGGCCCGAACAACCAGGTCACTACTTGAGGAGGGGACCATGAGTCGTACGATGAAATCACTTGGGACCATGATGCTGGCCGTCCTGGTGTTCGCCCTGGCGCCTATGGCGATGGCGCAGGACATGACGGGCGAAGCCCAAACCGATCCACCGGCGCCGGTAGCCGACGGGTTCGCGACGTTTACCGGCACTTACGAGAACCTCGGTCCGGGCCCTGCAGCAGACATCTTCGTCAACGTCGACTTCAGCATTCAGCCGGACATCTGGCCGCCCGAGTCGGACGGCTTCAACGCGGTGCTGGAGTCGACCGACGGTACCGACACCAACGGCAACGACGTGTTCTGGGGCTTCGAATCGGAACGGATGTGCAGCCACTACCGGTTGCAGCTTCAGATGCCCAACGACACCGGCGACCAGCCCATGATTCCGAACCCCTTGCCGGCCGGCGGCAGCGGCTCCTTCAGCTGGCAGTTGCCCGTCATCCCGATGGAGGGCGTCAGCGCGGGACGGCTGGTCATCACCGAGCCGGAGCGGCTGCGGAATACCTACGGGATGACAGGAGACTCCTATCTGACCGTGGGCGGAAAACCATGGGAGAACGTGACCTATCAGCAGACCGGGCTCTACAACCTGGTTGCGCAGGCCTTGGGGTGCGAAGACGGCAGCGATGGCTGCCTCGACCTTGACGCCTGCATCGGAAACAGGCTCTGGCAGACGGAGGCGTTCGAAGCCGATCTGGTGATCGTGGAGGACGGCTCCGACCTCAACGAGGCCTGCGGAACGATCACCAACGCGGCCGAGCTCGCGGGCAAGATCGCGCTGATCCGTCGGGGTGACTGCTTCTTTATCGACAAGATCACGAACGTGCAGGACACGGGAGCGGCCGGGATGATCATGGTCAACAACGGCCTCTGTTCGGACGATCCTGATGCCGATCCGGAAGAGTGCACGATCACTGTGGGGCAGGAGACCCGGATTCGGCTACATCGCGAGCATGCCGACCGTGATGATGAGCCGCCGCCAGGGCGAGGAGCTGATCGCGGCGGTTGAGAACAACGAGACCGTCCGCGCGACGATGGGCAACCTCCCAGCCGATGTCCTGGACGTCGGAACCGTGATCTACTCGCCCGAGGATGACCCGAACACCCTCAACGACTTCGCCTGTGACTCGGGTGCCGATCGACCTGACGGTCGAGCCATCGGAGTTCTACTCGTTCTTCCCGGCCGCAGCGGTGGCCAGCGGCACCGCGGGCGCCTTCTTCCAGACCGACATCGAGGTCAACAACAAGGGCGCGGAGGACGCTTTGGTGTGGTTCTGGTGGCTGCCTCGCGGAGACGACAACGCCACACCCTTGGCGTCGACGCCGATCGCTCTCGGCGCGGGCGAGAGCATGCAGTGGCCGAACGCGCTGAACGCCATCTTCGACCTCAATCCCGACTCGGTGGGCGCCGTCGCCTTGGTGTCGAACAGCATGTACGTCATCGGCATGAGCCGGACCTACAACATCCAGAACACCGAGGAGACCGTCACCTTCGGCCAGGCGTTGGCGGCAGTACCGTACGACCAGCTCATCATGGCCGGTGAGACCCAGCGCATCATCTTCATGAGCGAGAATGACGACTTCCGGGCCAACCTCGGTTGCGTCAACGGCACCACCATGCCGATCACGGTCGACATCGAGCTCTACGACGACGAGGGTATGCTGCTCGAGACCGTTCCGATGGGCCTGGATCCGTAGTCCAACAAGCAGATCAACCGCATCCTCCGCAGCTACATGCCGGTCAACGGCTACGTGGACGTGTCCACGTCCACGCGGACGCAGCCTTCTACTGCTACGGTTCGGTGCTCGACAACGAGACCTCGGATCCGACGTCGGTGTTGCCGCAGGTGCCGTCCGACATCAGCATCTTCATTCCGGCGGCGGCGGTGGCCGCGGGCGCCGAGGGCGCCTTCTTCCAGACCGACGTCGATCTCAACAACTGCCGGCGATGCCTCGGCGACCTACAACTTCCTGTGGCTGCCGCGGGGCCAGGACAACAGCACCGCGACCGAGTCCGACGAGTTCACGCTCGGCGGGGGCATGGGCGTGCGCATCGAAAACGTGCTCACCGCGATCTTCGGACTCGATCCCGACTCCGTTGGTGCGTTGGCGATCACGGCCAGCAGCGCGGACATGCTCGCCATGACCCGCACCTACAACATCCCGGCGGCCGAGGTGGCCGGGACCTTCGGGCAGGCGATCCCCGGTGTGCACATGGACAAGATGATCCCGACCGGTGAGAAGAAGCGGATCATCTTCATGAACGAGAACGACGAGTTCCGCGCCAACCTGGGCTGCGTCAACGGCGTCGCCTCGGAGGCGATCGTGAACATCGACATGTTCGACTCCGACGGCGTGAAGCTCGAGACCAAGTTCATGGTCTTGCCGCCGTGGTCCAACAAGCAGATCAACCGGATCTTCAGCGCCTACGCGCCGGTCAACGGCTACGTGGACGTGTGGACCGATACCCCGGACGCCTACGTGTACTGCTACGGTTCGGTGCTCGACAACGTGACGTCGGACCCGACCACGGTGCTGCCGCAGTAACGCGACCGCACCTCGATCAACCAACAACAGCGGGGGGCTTCGGCCCCCCGCTTTTTTGGTACGCAGAGGCGGCGGAGTTGAATGTTGAAAGTTGAAAGTTGAAAGTTGAAAGTTCCCTCCCGACCACCCGGTCGGTCGAGTCGTGGAGATGGCGCGGCGATTTCGGACGCCGACAATTTGAAATTTGTAATTTGTAATTTGTAATCCACTACCAACGAGACGCCTGCACCACCATTCGTGCCCCCGGGAAATCACGTCGAGCCGGCTGGGAGGCCCTTGTGGTGCGGCCGTCCCGGCTCCGAAGATCGTGTTAGAATCACGCAGATTAGATTCCGTTGAGTTGGATGGGCAGCTCGAACAATCACAGTCAAACGTGAGGAGGGGACCATGAGTCGAACGATGAAACCACTCTGGGCCATGGCGGTGGCCGTCCTGGTGCTCGCCCTGGCGCCGATGGCAACGGCGCAGGACATGACGGGCGAAGCCCAAACCGATCCACCGGCGCCGGTTGCCGACGGCTTCGCGACCTTCACCGGCACTTACCAGAACCTCGGACCGGGCGGCGCGGCCGACATCAACGTGAATTACTTCTTCAGCATCCAACCGCAGACCTGGCCGACCGACTCGGACGGCTTCGATGCCTTGCTCACATCGACCGAGGGCACCGACACCAACGGCAACGAGGTGTTCTGGGCGTTTGACACGGACACCCGATGCGACCACTACATGTTGCAGCTGCAGATGCCCAACGACACCGGCGACCAGTTCATGATTCCGAACCCCTTCCCGGCCGGCGAGAGCGGCTCCGTCAGCTGGGACATGCCGGTGATCCCGATGGAGGGCGTCAACGCCGGACGGCTCGTCATCCTCGAGCCCGAGAGCGTCGCCAACAGCTATGAAGTGAACAGTACGACCTGGACCAACTTCCCCTGGCTCCAGATGTACGCCGGGCTCTATAACCTGGTTTCGTCCGGCGCCAACTGCGACGACGGCGGCGAAAACTGCGTCGACCTTGACGCCTGCCTCGGCGACAGGTTGTGGAATACGGAGGCGTTCGAGGCCGAGCTGGCCATCGCCGAAGACGGCACCGACCTCTACTGGGCCTGCAACGAGATCACCAACCCGGCCGACGTCGCGGGCAAGATCGCGCTGATTCGCCGGGGTGATTGCTTCTTCGTCGACAAGATTCAGAACGTGCAGGATGCGGGGGCCGCCGGGCTGATCATGGTCAACAACGGCCTCTGCTCTGATATCCCCGACTCGGATCCGGACGAGTGCACGATCAACTGGGGGTCCGACTCGACCGGAATCGGCTACGTCTTGGAAATCCCGACCGTGATGATCAGCACCCGCCAGGGCGAGGCGCTGATCGCAGCGATCGAGAACAACGAGACCGTCAGAGGGGCGATGGGCAACATCCCCGCCGACCACCTGGACATTTTCACCTGGATCTACTCAGCCGAGGATGACCCTGATATCACCAACGACTACCTCGTCACTCGGGTGCCGATCGACCTGACGGTCGAACCGTCGGAGTACTACTCGTTCATCCCGGCGGCGGCGGTTGCGGCCGGCGCCGCGGGGGCGTTCTTCCAGACCGATCTGGAAGTCAACAACAAGGGTATGGAGGACGCCTCGGTTTGGTTCTGGTGGCTGCCTCGCGGAGCCGACAACTCCATGCCGATGTCATCGACACCGATCACTCTCGCCGCCGGCGAGAGCATTCAGTACCCGAACGCGCTCAACGCGATCTTCGGCCTCCAGCCGGACTCGGTGGGCGCCATCGCGATGGTGTCGGACAGCATGTACGTGATCGGCATGAGCCGGACCTACAACATCCCGAGCACCGAGCAGGGCGGCACCTTCGGCCAGGCGCTGGCTGCCGTGCCGTACGATCAGCTCATCATGACCGGTGAGACCCAGCGCATCATCTTCATGAGCGAGGATGACGACTTCCGTGCCAACCTCGGTTGCGTCAACGGCACCAACATGCCCATCGCGGTCGACATCGAGCTCTACGACGACGAGGGTATGCTGCTCGAGACCGTTCCGATGGGTCTGGATCCGTGGTCCAACAAGCAGATCAACCGCATCTTCAGAACCTACATGCCGGTCAACGGCTACGTGGACGTCTCCACGTCCACTGCGGACGCGGCCTTCTACTGCTACGGTTCGGTGCTCGACAACCTGACCTCGGATCCGACGTCGGTGTTGCCGCAGGTTCCGTCCGACACCAGCATCTTCATTCCGGCGGCGGCGGTGGCCGCGGGCGCCGAGGGCGCCTTCTTCCAGACCGACGTCGATCTCAACAATGCCGGTGATGCCTCGGCGACCTACAACTTCCTGTGGCTGCCTCGGGGCCAGGACAACAGCGCCGCGACCGAGTCCGACGAGTTCACGCTCGGCGGGGGCATGGGCGTGCGCATCGAAAACGTGCTCACCGCGATCTTCGGACTCGATCCCGACTCCGTTGGTGCGTTGGCGATCACGGCCAGCAGCGCGGACATGCTCGCCATGACCCGCACCTACAACATCCCGCCGGCCGAGGTGGCCGGGACCTTCGGGCAGGCGATCCCCGGTGTGCACATGGACAAGATGATCCCGACCGGTGAGAAGAAGCGGATCATCTTCATGAACGAGAACGACGAGTTCCGCGCCAACCTGGGCTGCGTCAACGGCGTCGCCTCGGAGGCGATCGTGAACATCGACATGTTCGACTCCGACGGCGTGAAGCTCGAGACCAAGTTCATGGTCTTGCCGCCGTGGTCCAACAAGCAGATCAACCGGATCTTCAGCGCCTACGCGCCGGTCAACGGCTACGTGGACGTGTGGACCGATACCCCGGACGCCTACGTGTACTGCTACGGTTCGGTGCTCGACAACGTGACCTCCGATCCGACCACGGTGCTGCCGCAGTAACGCGACCGCACCTCGATTGACCAACAACAGCGGGGGGCTTCGGCCCCCCGCTTTTTTGGTACGCAGAGGCGGCGGAGTTGAATGTTGAAAGTCCCCGCCACCCCGTCGAGAGTCTAAAGTCCAAAGTCCAAAGTCCAAAGTCCAAAGTCCAAAGTCTAAAGTTAGGTTCATCCGGGAAAGCGTGAGGTCGGGGTTCTGCCGTGCCCGTCTCCGTGCCCGTGCCCGGAATGCAGCGGCTGCGACAGAATTCAGCGGCAGCGACCGGGAACAGCGATCAGGGACAGCAATCAGTCTTCAGCGGCAGCAATCAGTAGCATCGGCGGCCATAGCACGTGGACACCTCCGGGTCGTTCAAAGGAAGGGGTAGCCGGTGGGCAGCCGATGTCAAGGGCAAGCCGGCCCAAGGGTCCGGTGTTACACACCCTTGACATCGGCTGCCCACCGGCTTGTGAGGAAGGGCATGAACAACCCGGAGGTGACCATGTCCAAAGCCGCCACGAACACCAACCTCGTTGCCCACGAGAAAGCCCTCGAAGCAGCAGGCATCGCCATCAAGCTCGTCATGAGGGTTCCCGCCCCATTAAAGTCGATTGCCGATCAGGTGATCCGATCGGCAAGCTCGGTCCCGGCCAACATCGCTGAAGGCCACGGCCGGTTTGGACGAGACCGGTTGAATCACTGGCGGATCGCCTACGCCTCGGCCAAGGAGGTCGACAGCCACCTGCGACTCCTCGCCGCTGCAGGTGCCGTCAATGGAATCGGGGCCGAGAAAGCCCTTGAGACCTTTGACCAAGTTCGTGCGATGACGTGGCGCCTGCTCAATCCCATCTGAGCGCACCCTGCTCTCCGATACTGACGCTGTCAACTGACGCTGCCGCAGGTCCCCGCCGCTGGCTTCTGACGCTGTCCCTGATTGCTGTCTCCGCAATTGAGGCCGCGGTTCCTCTTCGGGCAGGCGGGTGCCGTTTTGAAATCCGAATTCGATCGACTCCCACCTCACGGAATTTCGGATGAGCCTAAAGTTAAAAGTCCCCACCCGCCCACCAGCAGAATTCGAAATTCGAAATTCGAAAATCTAGCCCGACGACCTCTGCCTCGGGCGGGGATGGGGAATCTTCAATCTTCAATCTTCAATCGAATCGGTCTCGGACGCCGACAATCTGTAATTTGTAATTTGTAATTTGTAATTATTGACCGATCGGTAGACCTTTATACCTTTGACCTTTTAACCCACAAACGGTCAGCCACCTCGCTCGACGTCGGCACGCAGCTCGGCGGCCAGCTCCGAACGTCCCATCCGTTCGAGCACGGTGAACAAATTGTCCGGAGCGCTGGCCACCGAGGGATCGATGGCGACGGCTTCACGGTAGGCGGCCACGGCTTCGTCAGAGCGCCCATCCAGCGCCAGCGCGAGGGCGAGCCGATTCCGGGCGCCGGCGTCGTCAGGCCGCATCCGGGCGACTCGCCGCAGCTGGTCCACGGCCTCGTCGGACCGCCCGTTGGCCAGCAATGCGGTGCCGAGCCGGCCGAGGATCTCGGGATCGTTGGGCCGCACCTGGTCGGCTTCGGTGAGGAGCGCCAGTGACTCTTGGATCCGGTTTTGGTTGTAGACCACGAAACCCAGCTTGAGCAGCCCGTTGGCGAGGTTCTGGCGATGGTGCTCGAAATCGTCCGGACCACTGTTGGCAAAGGCGATCCGGTAGTGCTCCACCGCCTCCGGGAGCCTCCCCTGCCGCTCGAGGCTCACGCCGAGGTTGCCGTGCGGAAGGTCGGCGTCGGGCTGAATCTCGATGGCCCGCACGTAGTGGGCCGCGGCTTCATCGTGGCGGCCGACGAGGTCGGCGGAAAGCCCCGCCTGATAGCGCACCCGGACGTCGTCGGGGTCGAGCTCCGCCGCCCGCCGTGCCAGCAGGTAGGACTCGTCGAGCTTGCCGGCCCAGCCGATCACCTTGGACAGGTTGCTGAGCGCGACGGCGTGCGCATTGGCGTCGAGCCCGCCCTCCACCCGCTGGGTCACGGCCCGAAGGGTCTCCTCCCCCCAGCTGTCGTCCGGGTCGACCATCCCCTCGTGGACCAGCTCGTCGAAGATCTCCAGGGCCAGCCGGCGGTTGCAGTCGATTGTGGGGTGCACGTGGTCCAGGAACAGTTCTGCCCCGGGAATGCCGTTTTGAGCCCACAGGTCAGCGAGCTGGGCGAAATCTACGACCGGCACCCGGTACTCGGCCGCCACCTCGCGCACGATTCCGGGCATCGGACCGAGGGCCCGCAGCGGGCACACATCCTCATCGCGTGCCCGCTCGAAGGCCGTTCGCGCTTTGGGGAACCGTCCCTGCGAGTACAGCGCCTTGCCCAGGGCGAATTGAAGGTCCGCAAAACGGGGATCGACGGCGGCAGCCTGCGCCAGTTGCCGGGACGCGGCGTCGAAATCTCCGCCCCGAAGGGCGGCCATCCCGGCGGCGGCCAGGGCACTCCACTCGGACCGCTGCTCGTCGGTGATGCCGGGCCCGGGTTCACTCTTGAAGGGGCCGGCATCGCGCAGGTTGGACGCCGGGGTCACCATCACCACCCCGGCTCCCCCCGAACGCGCGATCTCCACCATCCGCGCCAGGTTGAAACGATAGTGTTGGAGGGTTTTCTCGCTGACCTCGTCATCGCGGGTGTAGGCGGACGGGCCCACCGCATCATCGAGCAAGGTCACGACCTCGGCGCCGAGCACGTCCACCCCTTCAGTGGGCTTGCCGCCACCTCCTCCTCTGACCGCATCCAGGACCCGTTCCAACCCGGCCCAGGTGCGGGTCCTCGAGGCCGCGGCGCCGAGCCCGCGGACCAGCCTCGGGGTGGCGATGATCTGCGGATAGGTGCGCCGCTCGAGGAACTCGTTGTGGCCCGAGTAGATGACGAACAGATCCGGGTCGTAGGTGATGAGCTCCTCCATCAACACCGCCACCCGGTAGCTGGCGTAGCTGATGCCGCCGGCGTTGATCACCTCGAAATTCCGGTCGGGCTGAGCAACGCCGAGGAACTCGCGCAACCAGCCGCAAAACGAGGTCACATCGCCGTAGGGCCGGCCGTAGGTGGTGGAGCCGCCGACGCAGAAGATCCTGGTCGCCCCCTTCGGTCTGACCCTCGGGAACCGCTGCAGGTTGAACAGAGAGCTCTTCGCGGGCGATCTCACCATGACGGCGGTGCCGTCGAGGGCCTGCCGCTCCTCGAACAGCGGGGCGTAGCCCGAGAAACCCACGTAGGGATCGCTCTCGTAGGCACGGGGTCCGACGCCGACCACGGCGAGCACGCCTTCCAGCACCGCGAAGAAGATCACCACCGCCACCGCCGTGAACACCAGCTTCTTCCCGACGGACGAGCGGCCGTGTGCTCTGTTTTTCTGGCTCGGGGGCGAGTTTTGACTCATGGACCACTTCCCACGCTACATGCCCAATTTGCAGGCGGGCACGGCGCCGACAGTGTAGCTCAGGCGGATGTGGTGATGGCGATCAACGCAGCCTGAGCCATGTTCTGGTACCCTCATGCGGTGGGGTTTTCCCGAGCCCCACCCAATCGACCGGAGGACATACCAACATGTGTGCAATCCGGGGCCACCTCTTGGGCCCGATCCTGCTCGTACTCGCCGCTCTCCCCGCAGCAGCGGCAACGCCAACGGCTCTGCTCCGCATCGATCGGAGTGCCGACATCGACCGCAACCGCATGATCGCGTCGGGAATTCAGCTTGTAGCCGAGCTGCCCAACGCCTACCTGGCGGTCGGAGATCCGTCCGAAACGGCGTCTGTGCTGGCCGGGTGGGGCCTGGAACTCTCGGTGGTCGACGCGCACCCCCAGGGCAGCCGGTTCGCGCTGGCGGGCCTCTTTCCGGGCGGCACCGAAGCTGACCTCGGGGCCTGCGGCGAGGTGGTCTGGCGTGAGGACGACTGGTTCCTGCTGCGCGCGTCGGCCTTCGACCTCCCCGTCTGCACCACGGCCCGCACCGTCGTGACGCCGCTGACCCTCGATCCCCTGGCACCCTCCAAGGCCCCGGCAGCGGGGTACGAGTCCTTCGGCGAGGGAGAACCGGAGCTGCTGGACCCCGATCCGCTGGTGGTGGACATGCTCGCCCTGGTGGACGAAAGCCTCGCCATGACCCACTGGCAGGGCGTGATCGACATGGCCTCGACCCGGTACTCCACGTCCGCGGGTTGCCAGACCGCCGCCGAGGACGTCCACGCGCTCTTCAACTCGTACGGACTCCAACCGTATTACCAACACCACACCTCGGGCCACGCGCCGAGTGTGATCGGCACCATTCCCGGTCAAATCAATCCCGAGCAGGTGGTGATCGTGATTGGACACCTGGACGACATGCCGTCCTCCGGTCCGGCTCCGGGGGCCGACGACAACGCCTCGGGATCGGCCATGGTGACGGCGCTGGCCGAGATCATGTCCGAGTACGACTACGCCAAGACGCTGCGCTTCATCGCGGTTACCGGCGAGGAGTTCGGGCTGTACGGCGCCTATTACCACGCCGCCCAGGCCGCGGCCGCCGGTGAGGATATCCAGGCCGTTCTCAACGGCGACATGATCGGTTGGGAGGGCAACGGCAATCCGAACCCGGAGGATCTCGACGTCAACTACAACACCAGCTCGGCATGGCTTGGCACCCTGATGGTGCAGGTCGCCGCCGACTATCCCACGGGGGCCGTGGTCAACGCCTTTGAGTGCAACAACATGGCCTACAGCGACCACTGGCCGTTCTGGCAGCAGGGCTGGTCGGCCATCTGCGGCATCACCGACAACCAAGGTTTTTGCGGCCAGTCTGGAGATTACCCCTACTACCACACCAGCAACGACACCATCGCCAACTGCGGCACCGGGGCGCCGGCCTTCATGGCCTCGACCCTGCGTCTCTACCTCGCCACCGCGGGCCACCTGGCCGACCCGCTGTGCCTGCGGACCGAGGCACCCACCGGCGTCAGTGCCCTGCCCGCCGGCGACAATCAGATCGACGTGAGCTGGGGCTCCGCCGGGTCCGGTCTGAGCTACGAGGTCACGAGAGCGCCCGGAGGCTGCACCGATCCCGGCCCGACCACGCTGGTGGGAGAAACCTCGGGACTGTCGTTCAGCGACACCACCGCCTCCGGCGGCGTGCTCTACGGCTACACCGTCAGCAGCAAGGATCCGACGGGTTTCTGCCTGTCCGAGCCGTCGACCTGCGTCGAGTCGATCACCACCGGTGACTGCACCGAACCGCCGAGCTTCACCGGGGTGGCCACCGTCGCCGACGGCGGCGACACCACCTGCCTGCTCACCGTCGGCTGGGGCGCGCCCGAGGCGGTCTACTGCGGGGGCGCCGTGGCCTTCAACGTCTATCGGTCGGTTACGCCCGGTTTCGAGCCCGGCCCCTCGAACCGGATCGCGGAGCTTGTCACCGGCACGTCGTTCGAGGATTACGACGTGACTTTCGGCGACGACTACCATTACGTGGTCAGAGCCGTCGACCTGAGTAACGGGGCCGAGGACGCCAACACGGTCGAGATCCAGGCCACTCCTACCGGACCGGCGGTCATCGGCGACTGGCTCGACGACGCCGGCGATACCGGCGCGGCCGGGCTGACGCCCGCCACACCGTGGGCCGTTCTCGCCACCGGCGGTCACAGCGGACCCATGGTGTACGCGACAGGGGCTTACACTGACAACACCTGTGCGGGCGTCACCACCGAACACCTGCAGCTGGGTACCAACCCCCAGCTCAACTTCTGGTCCAAGTTCGAAATAGAAAGCAACTGGGACAAGGGCCAGGTGGAGATCTCCACCAACGACGGTACGACCTGGCTCCGGGTGCCGGTGAACTACCCCGACTACGCCAATCGCACTTCGGACTCATGCGACTGGCCCACCGGCGACTTCTTCACGGGGACCAACCTGACCTACGCCTTGTACACGGCTTCGCTGAGCCAGTGGTCGAACCAGGACGTGCTCCTGCGGTGGGTCATTTCGACTGACACGTCGGTCAACGGATCCGGCTGGTGGGTGGACGACATCACGATCACCAACGTCTCGGTTCCAGGCGAGTGCACCCCGTCCACGACCCCATTGCCGGGAGCATTCGGCAAAGCCAGCCCGGCCAACGGAGCGACCGGCCAGGCCCTGTCGCTGAGTCTGACGTGGGGCACCAGCTCCGACGCCACGGGTTACGAGTACTGTCTCGACACGACCGACGACAGCAGCTGTGATGGTGCATGGGTCAACGTCGACAATTCGACGAGCGCGCCGGTGAGCGGCCTCGCTGCCGAGACCACCTACCACTGGCAGGTCCGAGCCGTCAACGCCAACGGGACCACCGCCGCCAACTCCGGAACCTGGTGGAGCTTCACCACCCTGGCTCCGCTGCCGGGCAGCTTCGGCAAGCTCGAACCGGCGGACGGCGCCGCCGACCAGCCGCTCACCCTTGACTTCTTCTGGGAGGAAAGCGCAGGCGCCACCAGCTACCGGTTCTGCGTGGATACCACCGACGACGGATCCTGCAGTCCGTGGACCGACCTGGGGAGCACCCTCATGGTCCAGGTGCCAGGTTTCGATACCGGCACCACGTACTACTGGCAGGTGGAGGCGGTGAACGGATGGGGAGCGACCATCGCCGATGGCGGCGCGTGGTGGAGCTTCGTGACCCAGCCGCACCTGTTCGCCGACGGCTTCGAGTCGGGGGACACGACGGGATGGTCGGCGACGATACCGTGATGGAGTCGAGAGTCTAAAGTCGAAAGTCTAAAGTCCAAAGTCAAAAGTCTCGCCTGCACAACTCGGCGGTTGAGTCATCAGGCGAGACGCCCGCACCACAATTCGAATCCGTTGCCCCGATCGATGACGGTTTTCCGAATTCCGAATTCCGAATTCCGAATTCCGATTCCGACCCCACCACGGGCGATTTCAGACTTTAGACTTTAGACTTCTGACTTTTGACTTTTGACTTTTGACTTTTGACTCCCACCGTTGAGGTATCCTCCCTGAATGTCGGACGAGACGATCCGAACGCTCGGCCACGGCTTCGACTGGTCCGCCGGAGAGCTCGCCTTCCCGGTCACCACCGACGTCGGTCCGGGTCTTGCCGGTGTGATCGCCGCCACCACGCGGGTCATGTGGCTCGACCCGACCAGTGGCCGCTTGTCCTACCGAGGGGTTGCAATCGAGGACCTGGCCGCCTCCCCCGACTTCGAGGGCGCCGCCTTCCTGCTGATCACCGGATCGACGCCTGATCAGACGCCAGAGGAGTTTGCGACATTCCAGTCGAAGCTCAGGGACAGCCGGCGGTTGCCGGACGAGGTCGTCGCCCTGGTGCGAACTCTCCCTCCCGACACCCACCCCACCCGTGTGCTGCGCGCGGGGGTCTCCGCCCTCGGCTGCCACGAGCTCGGCGCGGCGGACGACCTCGCCGGTGATCACCACTGGCGCGAGCTGCGAATCGTCGGCCAAGTGACGTCGCTGGTCGCCCAGATCGTCGCCCATCGGCGAGGCCGGGAGCCGCTCCGACCAGCGCCCGGATCGAGCCTGCCGGGCTCGGTCCTCGAGGCGCTGCAGGGGCGGCGGCCCACCGACGACGAAATCCGGCTGCTCGATCTTCTGTGGGTGCTCTACGCAGCCCACGGCCTCGACGCGCCGACCTTCACCTCGATGATCGTGGCATCCTGCTTGGCGGACCCCTACTACAACGTGGTCGCCGGTCTGTCGGCATTGCGCGGCCCACGTCAGGGCGGTGCGGCCGAGACCGTGATCCAGATGCTGATTGCCGCCGGCGGACCGGAAGGGGCCGGACCGTGGGTCCGCAACGCCCTCGACACCGGCGATGCCATTCCCGGCTTCGGCCACCGCGACTACCGAATGCCGGACCCGCGGGTAGTGGTCCTGCGCAGGGCCACGGCTTCCCTCGCCTCCAACCGGGGAATGTCTCGGCTTTTCGAGACCGCACGCGCCGTTGAGGAGGAGGCCACCCAGGCCCTGGCCCCGAAGGGCGTGTTCGTCAACATCAACCTCTATGGGGCCCTGCTCTTCCACCTGCTGGGCGCCGAGCCCGCCGAGATTCCCTGCCTCATCGCGGCGGCCAGGGTCGCCGGCATGGTGGCCCTGGTGCGCGAGTCTCTCGACCACATCCGCCTCTACCGGCCGTTGACCCGGTACGTCGGCCACCCGGAACGAACCGTCGACCCCGGGGGCCGGCGGTGATCGGCACCTTCGACTCGAGCCCGGTCCAGCGCTACGACCGCGGTCTCGCCGGGTTGGTCGCCGGTGCGACCGCCATCGGCATGATCGACGGCGCCGAGGGACGGCTGCATTACCGCGGCTATCCCGTGGCGGAGCTGGCACGGCACTGCAGCTTCGACGAGGTGGCCCACCTCGTTTTATTCGGCGAGCTGCCGGACCAGAGCGCCCTTGACCAGTGGACGGCCGAGCTGGTTCGCTGGCGACACCCTCCAGCCGAAGCCTTCGAGGCGCTGCGTTCGGTGCCCGTCACCGCCCACCCGTTGGCCCAGTTCCGGACCATGCTCACGATCGCCGCCTGTCACATTCCGGAGGCCGAGGACACCGGCCTTGACGCCCAATGGCGGCGGCCCGCACGGATTCTGAGCTGGACCTCAAGCCTGGCCGCAGCGGCGATCCGTCACCTGCAAGGTCTCGAACCGGTGGAACCGTCGCCCAATCTCGGATTCGCCGCGAATTTCCTCCAGCAAACCCTCGGCAGGCTTCCCGCCCCGGCGGAGGTCCGCGCCTTCGACGTCAGCCTGATTGTTCAGGCCGAGCACGGCCTCCACGCCGCCGCTTTCGCCGCCCTGGTGGTGATCTCCACCGGCGCCGATCTCGGTTCGGCGGTGCTCGCCGGGATGGGCGCCCTGTCCGGCATCCGCCACGGCGGGGCGAACCAGCTCGCGTTCGAAATGTTGGCCCCACTGGAGAATCCAGAGCAGGCACGGCGCTGGGCCCGCGAGGCGCTCGGCCGGCGAGCACGCTTTCCTGGGTTCGGTCACCGCGTCTATCGATGTCCTGATCCGAGGGTGCGGGTCCTCGAGCCCCACGTCGAGGCCATCCTCGGTTCGCACGGCATGGCGGACCGATGGCAGACCTACCTGGCGCTGCGGGAAGAGGTGGAATCGGTGCTCGGTCCCAAGGGCATCTTCGCCAACGTGGACGGCATCACCGGCCTGCTCTACCACCCCCTGGGACTGCCGGTGAGCGCCTTCCCGATCCCGTTCTGCCTGGCCATCCAGACCGGATGGATGGCGCACTGTCTGGAGTACCTGCCGGAGGGGGTGATGATCAACCCGGGTGCGGTGTACATCACCGGGGAGTGAGCCGACGGAATTCAAAATTCGGCTCATCCGGAATTCCGTGAGGTGCGCGTCGATCGTCTGTGAGCGGGAAAGGTAGCCAGCCATCCCACCGCCAATCAAAGATTGAAGATTCAAGATTGAAGATTCCCCCACCCACCCAAGAGGTAATGGACGGCGGGGGCAGCGAACAGGGACAGCGACAGAGGTCAGTGACGGGGACAGCGAGCAGGGGCAGGTGCCAGCGGCAGCTGACAGCGTCCGCGCCGGTGTGGGGGGCAGGCTAGAGGGGATTGAGCAGGCGCCAGGTCATGGCACGAACCTGGTCGAAGCTCTCCAGGGCTGTGTCCGCCGCAGTTACATTGACGGCGCCGGCGGCGGCGAGCAGTCGCAGGTGGCTGTCCACCTCCTTGGCTGACGCGTAGGCGATCCGCCAATGGTGCTGGCGATCTCGACCGAATCGGCCGTGCCCCTCGGCCAGGTTGGCTGGAACCGAGCTCGCCGACCGGATCAGCTGATCGGCAATGGACTTCAGCGGAGCCGGGACTCGCGACACCAGCTTGATGGCGATGCCCGCGGCCTCGAGGGCCTTGGTGTGGGCAACGAGGTTGGTGTTGCTGACGGCTTTCGACATGGTCACCTCCGGGTCGTTCATGCTCTCCCGAAAGCTGGCGAGGGGGTCGGTGTCAAGGGTCGTGTAGCGACCGTCCGACGGCCCTTGGGCCCTTGACTCCGGGCCCCTCGCCAGCTATGCCCATCCACCCCTTGAACGACCCGGAGGGGACCATGCCGCCGCCACCCGAACTCTGCCGCTGCCGCGGTCGCTGCCCGCTGTGGTCCGTCGCTGTTCGCTGAATCCTGCCCCTGCCGCTGAACGCCGACGCTGGCCCCGACCACTGGCGCCGACTCGCGGGCACGGGCAAGGAGACGGAGACGGGTACGGAATCACCCGACCTCAAGCTTTTCCGGATGAATTCGAAATTCGACAGTCGAGTCTCGAAACGCGCGATAATCGAAGGAGACGGGAAGGGAGCTGAGTCACAACGTGGGCGAGCTGACGGGCGCGCAACGGCGAGCGCTTGAAGCGACCGGCTCAGAGGTCCGGACGGACCTGCTGACACGCTGCCTGTACGCGGTCGACGCGTCGATTTACCGGGTCGAGCCGGCAGCGGTTGCCTTCCCCCGAACGGCTCGGCAGGCCGCGCAGCTGCTGGCGGCGGCGGCAGATGCAGGGGTGGAGATCACGCCCCGTGGCGCCGGCAGCGGGCTGACGGGCGGCGCCCTCGGCGGTGGTCTCGTCGTCGACTTCGCCCGCCACAATCGGGACATCGGTGACTTCGACCCCGACAGGCGCTCGGTCCGGGTGGGCGCCGGAGTCGTGCTCGACCAGCTCAACGGGTTTCTCGCGCCCCACGGCCTGTGGTTCGGGCCTGACGTAGCCACCGCATCACGCGCCACCCTGGGCGGCATGATCGCCAATAACTCGTCAGGGGCCCACGCTCCGGTCTACGGGACGACCGCGGACCACGTACTGGCCGTCGAGGTGGTGGCCGCCGACGGCACTGTGGCTACGGTCGGCCGCGACCACGACGACCTGGCCGAGATCCGAGATGGCGCCGATCGCATCATTGCCGCCCACGCCGACGCCATCAGGCGCCGCATGCCGCCCGGGTTGGTCAAGAGGTGGCCGGGTTACGGCCTGGACCGCGCACTTCGCGCCACCGGCGACCTGACCCAGCTGGTGGCTGGTAGCGAGGGCACACTCGTGGGAGTGGTGTCGGCGGTGCTCCGGGTAGTGCCGAAGCCCTCCAGCCGTAGCCTCGGAGTGCTCTTTTTCTCCTCGGTCGAGGACGCCCTCTCAACCACCGTCGAGCTGGCCGACCTCGGCGCCGCCGCCATCGAGCACATCGACCGTTGGGTGCTCGACCAGACCGTCGGACAAAGGGCTTTCGCTCCGGCGCGCGCGCTGCTCGGGCTCGACGACGCTCCTTCGAACGCCATCCTCCTGGTGGAGATATTCGACGACCGGGACGACCGCCTGGCGGCGCTCGAGAGCCGGCGACTCGGCGACCGGAGGCTGCTGCTTAGAGATGGGGCCGAGCAGGAGCTGGTGTGGGCGATGCGCCGCGCCGGGCTGTCGCTGTTGACCGGACGAAAGGGCCCGGCGAAACCGGTCGGATTCATCGAGGATGTGTGTGTTCGACCCCATCAGCTGCCGGACTATGTCGCGGGCCTGCGAGAGATCCTCGATCCGCTCGGGCTCGCGGCGTCGTTCTACGGTCACGCCGCCTCCGGCGAACTCCACGTGCGCCCGATCCTCGACCTTCACCGGCCCGAGGACGTGGCGGCGCTGCGCCGGGTGGCCGACGAGGTGTCGCATCTCTGCCGGCGCTTCAACGGCTCGCTGGCGGCCGAACATGGCGTCGGAATCGTCCGGACCGGGCACCTCGAGGAACACCTCGGGGCCGAGCTGATGGAGGCCAGCCGCCACATCAAGGAGCTCTTTGACCCGGGCGGCGTCATGAATCCGGGCAAGATCATCCCCGACGGTCGCTTTCGCGTCGACGGCGACCTCCGGCTGGGGCCCCGGTCCACGCTCCGGCTGCCGTTCGATGAGGGATTCACCTGGGCCGGCCGCGACGACGGGTTCATCGCCAACCTGGAGCAGTGCAACGGCTGCGGCGGCTGCCGAAAGGCGGCACCCACCATGTGTCCGACGTTTGCCGCCACCGGCGACGAGGCGCTCTCCACCCGGGGGCGGGCGACGATCATTCGAGCGGCGCTGGAGGGACGTTTCGAAGGTTCCGATTCGATCACCGGAGCCGAAATCGGCGAGGTGCTCGCCAGCTGTCTGTCCTGCAAGGCATGCACCACCGAATGCCCGTCCAACGTGAACATGGCGCAGCTCAAGGCGGAGCTCCTCAACGCCTGGCATCGGGAGCAGGGAATACGGGCGATCGATCGGTTGATCTCCGCCGCCGATCTCCTCGGCCGGTTCGGTACAACCCTGCCTCGGCTGGCCAACATCCTCGTGGGGTGGCGACCCCTTCGCCTGCTCGCGCAGCGGGCCCTCGGGCTGGCCGCCGACGCACCCTTACCGCGGTTCGCCGATCAGCGGTTCGACCGCTGGTTCGCCGGCCGCCGAACCGCCGTTGCAGGCGATCGCCCAAGGGTCATTCTCTGGGACGACACCTGGGTTCGCTACCACGAACCGGCGATCGGTCAGGCCGCGGTCGAGGTCCTCGAGGCGCTGGGCTACGAGGTGGGGCTGGCCGAAGGTCGCGTCTGTTGCGGCCGGCCGGCGGCCAGTCGCGGCGTCCTCGGCAAGGTCCGAGCCGCGGCAGCCCACAACGTGCCGCTGCTGGCCGCCACCAACGGACCGATCGTCTTTCTCGAACCCTCCTGCTGGTCCATGTTCCGCGACGAATACCGACAGTTGGGCGTTCCCGGCGCCGATGACGTCGCGGACCGCTGCGTGCTCATAGAGGAGCTGGTGCTCGGGATCCTCGAGGACGATCCTGGCGCGCTGCCGGCTGCCGCGGCCGTGGGCGAGGTGGCGGTCCACGGTCACTGCCATGCCGAGGCACTGGGCGAAGCGCGAATCGCGGTCGACCTGATCGGCCGCCTGCCGGGCGCCTCGGTGCGCCGGCTCGACACGGGCTGCTGCGGCATGGCCGGCGCGTTCGGCATGATGGAGCACCACCGCGAGCTCTCACGCCGGGTCGCTCGACCCCTGGTGGAGGCCATCGAGGGGCTGCCGCCGGGAACCTCCATCGTGGCTTCGGGAACCAGCTGCCGCCACCAGATCTCCGATCTGACGGCCGCACGCCCCCTCCACATCGCCGAGGTCCTGGCCAGGACTCTTACAAAACCGTTGTGAAACGCGGACGAACCGTCGGCCTTTCGTGGACCACCCAGATTCAGTGACCGGTCCAGGAATACCGGCGGTCCTTCTGAGATTCCATATTTTGCCGCTCCGCGGCATCATCGACTCCAGGGAGTGACACCAATGAGCCTCGCAAAATCGACCTCCGGGCGGGAGCTTCGGATCCGCGACAACCTGAAAACCCGGTACCCCGATGTGCTGACCTCCCAGGCGGTGGCGGCGATCGAAGCCCTCGCCGGGTTTAACGAGGATCAGCGCCAGCTGATGTCCGCCAGGACCGAACGGAGGGCGAAGCGGTTTCGAGACCGGACCAGGATCGAGTTCCTCGACCCGGACGCGTTGATCCCGCGCACGAGCGTCCGTGTGAGGGATGCCCGGGCCGGCCGCTTCGAAGGCTCGGAGATCCCACCCGACCTGCGCCGGCAGTGGATCCAGGGCACCGGACCCGGGGCGAAGCCCAACGCCCCGATCGAGTCGAGCATCCGCAACGTGGCGTACGCCATGCTTTCGGGGGCCGACGGCTGGATGTTCGACGGTGAGGACGCCCTGGGACAGATCACCGCCATGTCGCTGGACAACCAGCGCAACCTCAAGCTGGCGATCGACCGGGACCCGGTCTTTTTGGAGGCGGCGGGCCGGGTGGCCGAGGAGATGAACCGTTGGGCGACGGGCTTTCACGGCCACGAGATCATCAAAGACTGGCGCGCCCAGCTGGACTTCACCGCCGTCATCTTCAGGGCGCGAGGGCTGCACCTGGCCGATCGCCACATCCGGGCCGCCGACGGCGGGCCGTTCTCTGCGTCGATCGTCGATATGGCCCTGTACGTGGTCAACAACCACCGGCGGCTGCTCGACAGCGGGTCGTCGATCGTCCTCTACCTGCCCAAGATCCAGACCGCCGAGGAGGCGGCACTTTGGTCCGAGATGATCGACGCCCTCGAGGATCACCTCGACCTCGAGCGGGGAACCGTCAAGGTCTACGTGCTCGTGGAGCAGCTCGAGGCCACCTTCCAGCTGATGGAGATCCGGGCCGTTCTGGGCACCCACTTCGTGGGTTACAACACGGGCCGGTGGGACTACATCAACAGCGTGGCGGACGCCATGGCGTGGGACCCCGGCTTCGTCAACCCCAACATCGAAGCCATCACCATGACCTACGGCTATATGAGGAACTACGAGGACCGGGTTCGCCGCGCGGTCAACACCCCGGATCTCAATGGCCGGTGCGCCCTGTGGCAGGGCGGCATGGAGCCCAACATCCCCGTGGGGTCGGCGGAAGGAGTCGCCGACAGCATGCGCAGGGCGGTGGCCGGCGCCGAGCGCGAGCAGCATGAAGGGGCGAGCGGCAAGTGGGTCGCCCACTGGAAGATGGTCCACATCGTCCGCCCGGTCTGGGAGCGTGTCGGCGACGACAACCAGCTCGGTCGGAAGTTCCCTCCCCTCACCCACTCCACGGAGGACGCCGACGGGTTGATGCTCCTGGAGGAAGCGCCGAGGACGATTCGGGGCGCCCGCAACCTGCTCAGCGTGGCGCTCCAGTACGGGAACGCCTTCGGCCAGGGATTCCAGGCGGCGGCGCTGAAGCCCGCGGACTTCTTCGGGAATGACGACATCCTGTACCTGATGGAGGACATGGCTACCGGGGAGATCCGCCTCAGCATCCTCTGGGAGTGGGTTCACAAGGGCGCCAGGTTGACCGAGGGCGATCCGGAGACCGGGCTCGGCGCCGGCGACGTGTTTTCCTCGGAGATCTTCCGGCGGCTGCTCGCCGAGGAGTACGACAAGCTCCTCGAGGCCGACGACCGGGATGTCTTCGACGTCTCCAAGACCACCACCGTGCCGATCGCGAAGGAAATTGTCGAGACCTACGTGCTCGACCCGGTGAAGATCCCGTGGTACATCGATCTTTTGAACATCAACCTCGACAACCATGACCTGGAGAAGGCCCGAGAAAGGATCGCGCTGTACATGGACACCTTCAAAAACGACGGCACGAGGATCACCGAAAACCTGGACACGGCAACCGAATCCACCAACGATGAGGTGACCGTGTTCGAGCGCGCGGTGGAGGACAATCGGCGATGGATGGCGGGCTCTCGTTTCGAGGGCATCACGCGCCTGTACAGTGCTCGTCAGGTCACCCAGCAGCAGGGCACGATCCCGCAGGATTACCCGATCGCCCGCCAGGCCGCCGGCGACTTCTTCGCCCGCCTGAACGAGCTCTTTGCCGCGCGAAAGTCGATCACCACCTTCGGTCCGTACACTCCGGGCCAGGCGGTGGCGATCAAGCGGATCGGAATCGAGGGTATCTACCTTGGCGGCTGGGCGACCTCGGCCAAGGGTTCGGTCACCGAAGATCCGGGAGCCGACCTCGCGAGCTACCCTCTGAGCCAGGTTCCCGACGAGGCCGCACCCATCGTGCGCGCCCTGCTGACCGCCGACAGGAACCAGCAGTACGCGCGAAGCCGAATGACCGACCGCCAGCGCGCCGCCACACCCAAGGTCGACTTCCGGCCGTTCATCATCGCCGACGCCGACACCGGGCACGGCGGCGACGCCCATGTGAGAAATCTCGTGCGCCGGTTCGTCGAGGCCGGCGTCCCCGGGTACCACATCGAGGACCAGAAACCGGGGTGCAAGAAGTGCGGCCACCAGGGCGGCAAGGTGCTGGTGCCGGTGGACGAGCAGATCAAACGGCTCAACGCCGCTCGTTTTCAGCTGGATGTGATGCGAGTGCCCGGCATCATCGTCGCTCGCACCGACGCCGAGGCCGCCACCTTCCTCGACGGCACCGGCGACGAGCGCGACCAGCCCTTCATCCTCGGGGTCACCAACCCGAGGATCCCGCGATGGAAGGTAACCTACCTGGCGATCCTGAAGAAGTTCAACGAGATGGGTGTCGACGAGGTCAACGGCCACCTGCTGTACAGAGTCTCCGACGCCGCCTACGCCCAGGCCGAGGCTTGGCTCGAGCGGATCGGCGTTTTCGGCTTCATGCAGGATCTGCTGGCGACACACCGAGAAGATCGAATGGTGCCCGTCGAGACCATCCTCGATCAGGCCGTCAACAGATTCGCCGACCTGTGGGAAGCGGAGGCCGGCGTCATGACCTTCGGCCAGGCGGTCGCCGAAGCGATACCGTTCAACACCGAGCAGGGTCAGGATGTCGGACTCACGGTCGGCGAGTGGCTGGAGTGGTCGCGACACGTCTCGTGGCAGGAGGCCCGCGAACGGGCGGCAGCCATGGGCATCGAGGTCGAGTGGGATCCGGAGCCGGCGCGAACCCCCGAAGGCTACTACCCGATCCAGGGAGGCATCCGGTACGCGATCTCCAAGTCGCTGGCGGTGGCCCCGTTCTGCGACATCATCTGGATGGAGACCAAGACCGCCAATCTCGAGGACGCCTGGATCTTCGCCGAGGCGATGCACGCCCGATTCCCGGACAAGATGCTCGCCTACAATCTGTCGCCGTCGTTCAACTGGGACACCACCGGCATGACCGACGAGGAGATGTCGAGCTTCCCCGAGGAGCTGGGCAAGCTCGGTTTCGTCTTCAACTTCATCACCTACGGCGGCCACCAGGTCGACGGCATGGCGGTCGAGGAGTTCGCCACGGCCCTCAAGGAGGAGGGCATGCTGGCGCTGGCGAAGCTGCAACGCAAGCTGCGGCTGGTGGAGTCGCCGTACAAAACCCCACAGACCCTCGTGGGAGGCCCCCGCCTCGACGGGGCGCTGATGGCCTCCTCCGGTCGCACCGCGAGCACCAAGGCGATGGGCAAGGGTTCGACCCAGGTGCAGCACCTGGTGCAGACCGAGGTTCCTCCCCGTCTGCTCGAGGAGTGGCTGGAGATCTGGACTGCGAAGCACGAGGTCGGTGGTCCGTTCCAGGTCGAGCTTCGTCCACATACGGCGGGCTCCGAGCTGCTCGACCTCCGCATCCTCGATCCGAACGGCAAGAGGGTCGCCGCGGTCGTGTTCACACCCATCCAGGACCGCCAACGAAAGCGATTCCTCTCCATTCGGGACCAGGAAACCAGCGACACCTCACTCCGCCGAAAGCGGCTCATGACCTTGATTCACCTGTTCCTGATCCACCGCTACAAGAGCGTCTCGGTGCACTACGTCAGCCCCACCGAGGACAATCAGCACCAGACGGCCGGCATGAGGGCGTTGGGAATCTACGACGATGTGCGCACCGAAATCGGCCAGATCATCGTCGCCAACGTCAACACCGAGCGCGTTGCCGGGCTCTTGAACCCGGACCGGATCGAGCTCACCAAGCTGATCGAAAAGCGGTGAACACTTCCCGTTGGCAGTTGGCAGTTGGCCGTTGGCAGTTGGCAGTTGGCCGTTGGCCGTTGGCAGTTGGCCGTTGGCAGTTGGCAGTTGGCAGTTGGCAGTTGGCCGTTTACGTTGTCGCAGCCTTCGGCTGCTCCAACGCGACTCACGGTCTTTTCTTCGAGTCAAAAGTCAGAAGTCAGCCCCCTCCCACCCGTCTCATGGGGATGTTGAGACCGTTCCGGTCCGGAAGCTAGGGCAACTGTCCTAACGCGACGAAAAAAAGCGAATACCGACAGCTACCTATCAACGGCCAACTGCCAACTGCCAACTGCCAACGCTCAAACGCGGAGGCGGTCGAACAGCTCGCGCAGACGCAGCAGCAGCTTGGCGAGCTCGCGGTCGGCGAGGAAGGTGCGCAGGCTCTCCCGGTTGCCGCCCCGGCGGTGCCGGTCGAGGAAACCCTCCAGGATCGCGTAGAAGGTCGATACATCGCCGAGACCGTAGGCCTCCACCTTGTCCGCAAACCAGCCGGAGTCCAGGGCCCGGGTCCAGACGGTGGTGTCGACGGCATCCGAGTAGCCGTACGCAGCTTCGGCCGCCGCGATGATCTCCAACCGCAGGTCTCTGAGAACCTGGAGGTCGTCGCGCTCGACGTGCACCAGGCCCACCGGGGTGGAGGCTCCATCGAAGACCTCGGCGGCTCGGGACGACGGGCGCCGTGTCGGGCGGTTCACTCCGGCTGCGACGTTTTGGGTGGGTTCCATCACGGGGTCAGCCGCAACCTCGGGATCGTCATCTCGCGAGCCGCCGATGGCAACACCACCGGGATCTTCCTCGGGCTCGCCGTCTTCGGCCCGCTCGTCAAAAACGGATCCGACCGCAGCTTCCTCGACCGCTTCCGTGGCGGATCCGCCCGACCGGGCCCGCCGCTTGGCTCCGGCGAGCTTCTCCCTCAGCCGCAGGTGCATCTCGGTGAGAACGACGAGCTCCGAGTCGCTGAGCAGCCTCGCCGCGGCCACCTTCCTGCGCACGTCGTCAAGGGTTCGCAGATTGCCGTCGAGACCGTCGGGCGACGACGACAGACCGCCGAGCATCTCGGCAAGGGCCTCGTCGCTTTCCAGGATCTCCACGAGATCGGCGAAGGTCGTGTAATCGATCGGCTCGTCCGCCGAGGCACCGAACCGATCGACCTCGAGCTCCGAGTCCCGCCGGCGTTCGAGCCTCGAGCGGAGGGACGTCGGACACGCGGCGTCGACCCAACCGGCTCCGTGCAGCCGCAGCAGGCCACGCTGGAAGATCCGTCGGAACCCCACCAGCAGCTCCGCCGACATCCTGAAGGCCTGCCAGCGGCCTTCCGGATCGGTTGCAGTTTTTGGGTTATGGTTCACGGCCACCACGGGGCATTGTACCGGTACCGGAGCTCTCCGTGTCATTCCTCTGCGGAACCGGGCTCCTCGCGGCGCCATTCCACATCGATGACGTCGGGAACATGGCTCGCGGGCTGCTGACCGGACATCTTCTTCCTCACCGCACCGCGCACCATTTTTCTGCCCGCCGGAATCAGCAGCAGGAAGCCGACGGAGTCAGTGACCAGGCCTGGGGTCAGCAGCACCGCTGCCGCGATCAGAATCAGCAGCCCGTCGACAATGGCGTCGGTGGGGAGCTGCCCCGCCTCGAGGCTCGCCCGGACCTCCGCCAGGACCTTGAGGCCCTGGAGTCGGGCAAGCCACGCCCCAAGCAGGCCGGTCAGAACCACGATGGCGATAGTGGCGCCGACGCCGATGAACCGTCCAACCTCGATCAAAAGGTAGAGCTCCACCAGCGGGACGACGGTGAACAGCAGCGCAAGTCGGACGAACACGGCGACATGTTACCTCGGCGCCTATCTGGCTATCGGTGAATCACGACGTTTACTTTTGTTTTTCGATTTTCGGTTTTTGATTATTGATTCCTGCCGACGGGGATGCCGATCGGGAAGCCTATTTTGAGGGCGACCTGGGCGACCAGCAGCCAGTGGTCCTCGTCGGATCGTGCGGCTCCGAACTCGAAGGTCACCGACAGGTACTCGGCCCCCGATTCGACGCCCACGGAGAGCCCATGATGGACCCCGTGCGAGTCGTTGTCCCATCGACGGTAGCGGAGGAATTTGCCGTAGAATCCACGCTGCCGGTTGACCATCTGAAGATCGCAGACTCCGCCCCAGCCGAAGGTGAAGATCTGGGAGTCGGCCTGTGACCCCCACTCACGGCCATAACCCAGGTAGAGGCTGAATGACGATCCGGCGCGCGCCGAGACGAACAGGTTCGCCTGCCCGGCGACGAAGTTCGGAAACCCCAACACGCCACTCACCCCTGGATAGAGCCCGATCAGCAGCCCCCTGTCGCCCTGGACGTCGACGCCGTCCCCGTACAAGGTCGAATGCCACTGGTCGATGTCGAACGGCTGATCCTCCTCGGCAAAGGCGGGTGCGAGCAATGTCAGCGCCACGACCGCGGCCAGCAGGCATCGGCTCCCAGCCCGCCTACCTGACGGTCTTCTTGCTGCGGCCGTGGGGACCTGCGGGCTTGACCCGTCGCCCCTCACCACAGGACACCCATCGCGTCCAGGATTTTCTGTTTTCCGCCCAGCATGCGGCGGAGCTCGTCGACGTCGTCCACACTCAGGCGACTGACGATCCGCTCGATCGTCAGGTCGGTGACGCCCTCCCCGCACTCCACTCTGAGGTCGCGCAGCGAGATCAATCCGTCGAGTTGCTGCTTTGTGTGCCGGTTGAAGGCGGCGTCCCGAATCACCGCACCGGCCTCGGTGTTGTAGTACGTGGAGCGGATGTTGAAGTTGGAGGAGTGGACGATGGTCAGCTCGCCGTCGATCCTGGCCAGCTTGCCGTGAAGCGCCACCGGCGGCAGGTTCTCCGGCGAGCAGCCGGACTCGTCCACGAGAGCCTCGACATGCCCGTTGCCCTCCCAGGCCCAGACGTCGGCGCCGGCCTCGACGAGCTCGATCACCGTCGGCAGCCCCGCCCACAGGAACAGACCCCGCCGGAGGGCGGCGTCCGCGCCGTTGACGAACAGGCGAACCGTGACGCCGCGGCTCACCGCCTCCTTCAGAGCGACGGTGAGCTGGGTGGGAAAGTTCGGGAAGGGCGTCATGAGGTCGACCTCGTGCTCCGCCGCCGAAACCAGCCGCACCAACAGCTCGGTGCTCGCCGCGGACGGCCGAATCAACGGGTTGTCGTACAGGATGGCCACGTCGAGGCCGTCCTCGAGATCGGCGGCCGGTGGAAAGTAGAGATCGTTCAAGTAGGGGTCAAGGGGGCTGCGCCCGTTTGGGAACCTGCCGGTGGTGAGGAATGCGTGTACCCGCTCCTGAAGGACCTCCACCGGAAGAACCACCCGATAGGGCTTCCGAAGATATTCCGCGGTCTCCCACGATTTCAGGAAGTGCATCTGGAGGTCGCGCACCGCCGCACCCTCCACGGCGATTCCAAAGTCGAGCCACCACCGCCCGGGGTCGAAGTAATCGTCGGAGACGTTCCGCCCGCCGACGATCGCCCACCGGCCGTCGACCACGATGATCTTGTCGTGCATCCTGAGGTCGTACATGGGCGCAATGCCCCAGGTCCCCGGGTTGAATGACCGAACCACCGCCCCGGCTTCCTCGAGCTTCCTGAAAGAAGCGTCGAAAATCCCCCGCGCGGTGGAGTCCACCATGATCCGGACCTGGAAGTCGGGGTTGGCCCGCTTCCTGCGGTGGATGACCTCGACGAGCTTCTCGCGGAAGAGTCTCCCGTAATCATCGTCGTGCCACGAAAACATGGTGATATGAATGTGGTTCTGGGCCCGGTCCACGATCTCGAGGCGCGCCTCCCAGGCCTCCCGGGGACCGATCAGCAGCCGCACCGAGTTGCCGTTGGTCCAGCGGCTGCCGCCGACCGCGGTCACCTCATCCGCCCAACGGACAATCCTGGCCGGCCATCAGCCCGCCGGCAACCGCCGCCGTTGCCAGCAGCGCCACCACCCAACGAGTTGGTCTCTGTTCCGTCATCCGCCCGGTATGGTCTCGCAGACCACGCGGTCTGGCAACCTGTTTCCCGAAGTCAAAAGTCGAAAGTCCAAAGTCACCGCCCAACCACCCGAGGTCGAGAGGTAGGCGGGCGGAGCCCACTTGAGACTTTGGACTTTGGACTTTGGACTCCTCACTTCCTCGCGCCACAGAATCGCAATGACACTGTCATCGAGTATCGCACCGCAATGCGCGGGAGTCGGTTGACAATCCAGCGGGGATCGATATATTTGAATGCGGTTCTCAAAAACCTCGCGGGTGTTTGCGATCGCCTGTGGTTCCGGCACGAACCGCGGCGATTTGGTCGGCACGGGTGTGTGTTCCGACCCGATGCCATCCTCCCGCCGGCGAATCGAAGGGAGAGCAGCACATGAGCAGAATCAACCTCGTCATCATCGTGGCCATGCTTGCGGTCGCCATCGGTCCTGTCGCCGCACAGGAGGAACCGGCAGGACTGATTTCAAAGAGCTTCACGGTGGATGTCAAGCCCGACAGCTTTTCCCAGTTCGAGGACGCGTACCGCCAGCACCTCCAGTGGCACGAGAAGAACGGCGACGGTTGGGCCTGGAACACGTGGCAGGTGGTCAACGGCGCCAACCTCGGCCGGTACCTGCTGCGGTCCCACGGCCACAGGTGGGCGGACTTCGACGCTGACGCTGCCATGCGCCAGTCCGAGTGGGCGGACCTCCTGACCCATGTCGCACCCCTTCTCGAAGACATGTCGAGCAGCCTCGAGACCTTCGAACCGGCGCTGTCGAACTGGCCCGTCGAGTTGGCCCAGCCGCAGCTCGTGGAGATCACCGAGTTCGAGCTTTCCTTCGACGGCTTCCGGGACTTTCGGGCGGCCATCGCCAAGATCCGGCAAGCCGTCGTCGAGCGGGACGCCACCCGCCACTACGCGTGGTTCACCACGCTGAACGGGTCCGACGGACCCGAAATGACGCTGGCCGTGCCTCGCTCGAGCTGGTCGGATTTCGAGCCCAGAGAAACCCCGCTGTGGTCCCTCGTCACCGAGGTCTACGGCGAGGAGGAAGCGGAGACGATCCGAGAGATCATCGCCACCACTGTTCGCCGACAGCAGTCCTACATCGTCCGCTACCGGGAGGATTTGAGCTTCCGCCCGGCCCCCTGAACCCGCCACCGGTTCGCGGAGAAGGGGTTCGGGAACGATCCACTGTTCGCTGCGTAGTAGTTGGGAGGAGGCCCCGCGATGGAAGATACCCCGGAACGTCCGAGCTACGAACCGATCGCGTCGACCCTCGCTCAGGGCGAGGAGCCTACCGCTCGCCTGAGCGGGGTTCAACGTCTGTGGATGGTGTTCACCTCTCCGACCGAGGTCTTCGCGGATATTGGGGTCAAGCCGACCTGGGTGCTGTGCCTCGTCGTCATGATCATCCTCGGGGTGGTCACGCAGGTCGTCATCATGCCCCACCTCGACCTGGACGCGACCATCCGGGCCAGCCTCGGCGACCGCGCAGCCGAGATGGGTGACGACAAGATCGAAGAGATCGTCGCGGGCCGCCAGAAGTTCGCCAAGTTCGGCCCGCTCGCCGCGCTGGTCATCGGGCCCATCGCCTGGGCCATCATGGCAGCGGTTTTCCTGGTGCTCCTCAAGATCGTGGGATCGGAGATCGACTTCATCAAGGCCCTGTCCACCGCCCTCCACGCCTACTGGCCACCCTCCCTGGTGGCGAGCGTGCTCGCCTGCGTCCTCGTTCAGCGGATGGGGAAGATCCCGCAGGACGAGCTCCAGAACATCGTCAAATCCCATCCCGGGGCCTTCCTGTCGCCGGACGCTCCGGCATGGCTCGGATCGCTGGCCAGCACTTTCAGCGTCTTCAACATCTGGACCGTGGTCCTACTGGTGATCGGTTTCAAGGTCGTCGGCAGGATCTCGACCGGGCGGGCCTTGGTGGTGGCACTGGTTCCCTGGACCGTTTGGATTGCCGGCAAGGTCGGGCTAACCGCACTTTTCGGTGCGATGGGTTAAACAAGCACGGGGAAACTCATGAAGAAGTGGTTGATTGCCGTCGGTGCGCTCGCTGTGCTCGCCATCATCGTGTGGGCGAGTCTCCGCGACGGCCGCCCGAAAGGGACCGAGGTCGAGGTTCAGGCCGCCGAGCGTCGGACCCTGTCGTCTCGGGTCAAGGCCACCGGAGAGATCACCCCCGAAAAGAAGGTCCAGATTTCGGCCAAGGTAGTGGGCGAAATCACCTCGCTGCCGGTGGTCGAGGGCCAACAGGTGCGCACCGGCCAGGTGCTGGTCCAGATCGAGCGGGACCTCTACGAGGCCGCCCGTGACCAGGCCGGCGCGGCGGTGCGCCAGGCGGAGGTTTCGGTGCGGCGCCAAGAGGTCCAGCTCGCGGACGCCGAACGCAACCTGGGTCGCGCCAGGGAACTCTTCGCCCAGCAGTTGGTCAGTCAGGAGGTCCTGGACGGCGCGCAGTTGGCCGTGGACACCGCAGAGGTCGAAATCCAGGCGCAGCTGCACGCGGTCGAGCAGTACCGGTCGGCCCTCAAGCGCGCCACCGACGATCTGGCACGGACGACGATCCGCTCGCCCATGGAAGGCATCATCATCCAGCTCGACGCCGAGCAGGGCGAGACGGTGGTTCCGGGCTCCACCAACCTTCCGGGGTCGGTGATCATGATCGTGGCCGACATGTCGACCCTGCTCGCCGAGGTGGAGGTCAACGAGGTCGACGTCGTGGACGTGGCCCTCGGCCAGGAGGCCGAGGTGACCGTGGACGCCCTCGGCGACGAGCCGCAGACCGGTCACGTCGTCGAGATCGCTACCTCGGGGCGCAGAGATCCGGCTCTGGGAACGATTCGGTTCAGGGTCAAAGTTGAGATCGACGAACCGGACCAGGCGCTGCGGCCATCGATGACCGCCAAGGTCGCCGTTCTCACCGCCACCCGAACCGACGCCCTCGCGGTCCCCATCCAGGCCGTGGTCAAACGAAAGCTGGACGATGACGGCGAGGAGGTCAAAGGATCCGCGGCGGAGGGCCTCGACGAGGTGGACGTGGTCTGTCTGATCGACGACGGCAAGACCCTGGTGCGGGCGGTGACCACCGGCATCTCCGATGACCTCCACGTGGAGATCACCGACGGTCTCGAAGCCGGGGACGAGGTCATCGTGGGACCTTACCGGACGCTCAAAAACCTCCACGCCGGTGACGCCGTACGCTTGAAGAAGGTCGACGAGAAGAAGGCCGAGGAAGACTCCGAGACCGAGGTGGAGGTGACGGTGGGCTGATGCTGATCCAGATCCGCGAGCTGCGCAAGATCTACCTGATGGGCGAAGTGGAGGTTCGCGCCCTGGACGGAGTGGACCTCGACGTCGAGGCCGGCGAGTACCTGGCCATCATGGGGCCGTCGGGATCGGGCAAATCGACCCTCATGAATCTCATCGGCTGCCTCGACACACCGACCTCGGGCAGCTACGTCCTCAACGGACAGTCGGTCGACGGCCTCGACGACTCCGAGCTCGCCCACATCCGCAACCAGGAGATCGGCTTCGTCTTCCAAACCTTCAATCTGCTGCCGCGGGCCAGTGCCCTGGCCAACGTGGAGCTGCCGTTGATCTACGCCAGGGTGGCAACCGGCGAGCGCCGCAGGCGGGCCAAGGAGGCCCTCGACCAGGTCGGTCTCGGCGACCGGGTCAAGCACCAGCCCAACGAGCTGTCGGGGGGTCAGCGACAACGGGTGGCGGTGGCCAGGGCGCTGGTGAATCGGCCGTCGATCTTGCTCGCCGACGAGCCCACCGGAAACCTCGATTCCCAAACCTCTCAAGAGATGATGGCCCTGTTCGACGAGCTCAACGCGGCCGGCCACACCATCGTGCTGGTCACTCACGAGGAGGAAATCGCCGACCACGCGCGACGGGTCGTCCGCCTGCTCGACGGCCGCGTCGTGGTGGATGAGAGCCGGAGCTCGAAGGAGCACGGCCGGTGATTTTCGACAACTTCAGCATCGCCCTGCAAGCTATCAGGGGCAACAAGATGCGGTCCCTGCTGACCACCCTCGGCATCATCATCGGGGTCGCTGCCGTCATCGCGGTGGTCTCGATCGTTCAGGGTCTCGATTACGTGATCGCCACCCAGCTCGAAGGGGTCGGCGCCACCTACATCCGGGTCCAGTGGAGGGAGGATGTGAACGACCCAGACCTCGCCGGCCGCGAGGTGACTCTGAACTACGAGGATGGGGTCGCCATCATGGAGAGGGCGACCGTGATCGAGTACTTTAATCCGATTTTCTTCCGCGGCGAGCGTCTCCACTACCGAGACCGGCAACACTCCACCATGCTGCTGGGAGTCGGGCCCAACCACCAGGAGGTCAACAACCACTGGATCGGTCAGGGGCGCTTCCTGTCGCAGCTCGACCTCGACCGGCGGGCCAAGGTCTGCGTCATCGGGGTTGACATCGTCGAGGAGCTCGATTTGGGCCAGGATCCGATCGGCAAGGAGATCATCGTCGGCCGGGACAGCTTCACCGTGGTCGGCATCATGGAGGAGAAGGGAGAGTTCTTCGGACAGAGCCAGGACGATATCATCATGATCCCGATCACGGCTGCCCGCGACGTCTACGGCTACGACGCCTTCAAGAGGCTCGTGCTGGACTTCCAGGCCGACAGCGCCGACAACGTCGAGCTCGCCAAGGACCAGATCACCGAGGTTCTGCGTGCCCGCCACCACATTCCGGAGGGCAAGAGGGACGACTTTCGGGTGGTGCTCCAGGAGGAGATGCTCCAGATCACCGGTTCGATCCTCGGCACACTGACCAGCGTGGTGGCCGGCGTGGTCAGCATCGCCCTGCTCGTCGGCGGCATCGGCATCATGAACATCATGCTGGTTTCGGTCACCGAGCGCACCAGAGAGATCGGTGTCCGCAAGGCGGTGGGAGCCCGGAAGTCCGACATCCTCGTGCAGTTCCTGATCGAGGCGGTGACCCTCTCGCTGCTCGGAGGGCTGCTCGGCGTCCTCGGCGGTTGGGGGCTGGGCATCCTGGGGGCCAAGGCGATTCCCGGCTTTCCGCCGGCCCACGTGCCGGTGTGGGCGATCGCCCTCGGCTTCGGCTTCGCGGCGCTGGTGGGGATCTTCTTCGGTACCTATCCCGCCGCCAAGGCCTCGGCGCTCGATCCGATCGACGCGCTCCGATACGAGTGAGTTAAACGTTACACGTTAAACGTTAAACGCCCAATCCGATGGCAGGTGGGACAGTAGAACGTTTAACTTGTAACGTTTGGCTCATCCGGGATTCCGTGAGGTGGGGGTCGGTCAACGTCGGATTCTGGAACGGCACCGCCCGCCCGAAGAGGAACCGCGGCAGCATCCGCGGAAACAGCAATCAGGGACAGCGTCAGAAACCAGCATCGCACCCGCGTTGCCGTGGGAGACAACGGGGAAGTAACTCAGGACCGACGGCCAGTTACTTAGGAGCGGCAGGGACCCGCGGCAGCGTCAGTTGACAGCGTCAGTATCGGAGAGCAGGGTGCGCTCAGATGGGATTGAGCAGGCGCCACGTCATCGCACGAACTTGGTCAAAGGTCTCCAAGGCGTTTTCTGCCCCGGCTCCATTGACTGCACCGGCGGCGGCGAGGAGTCGCAGGTGGCTGTCGACCTCTTTGGCCGAGGCGTAGGCGATCCGCCAGTGGTTCGACCGGTCTCGTCCAAACCGGCCGTGGCCTTCAGCGATGTTGGCCGGGACCGAGCTTGCCGATCGGATCACCTGATCGGCAATCGATTTCAAAGGGGCGGGAACCCTCATCACGAGCTTGATGGCGATGCCTGCTGCTTCGAGGGCTTTCTCGTGGGCAACGAGGTTGGTGTTTCCGACGGCTTTGGACATGGTCACCTCCGGGTCGTTCATGCCCTTTTCCACAAGCCGGTGAGGCAGCCGATGTCAAGGGTGTGGAGCACCGGACCCCTGGGCCGGCTTGCCCTTGACATCGGCTGCCCACCGGCTACTCCTTCCTTAAAACGACCCGGAGGTGGTCATGTGCTATGCCGCCAAGCCCACTGATTGCTGCCACTGAAGACTGCTCGCCGTCCCTGCTCGCTGTTCCCGGACGCTGCCGCTCAATACTGTCGCTGCCGCTGCATTCCGAGCACGGACACGGCAGAACCTCGACCTCACGCTTTCCCGGATCAACCAAACGTTAAACGTGTAACTCTATTCGTTCTGCGATGCTTCGACGACGAGCTCCATGGCGCGGTCGATCGGGATCCGCGCGATGCCGGCCTGCTGGTCAACCCAGCCGTAACTGTTGAGGAGCTCGAGCTGGTCGGCGTCGAGCCGCTGCAAGGGCTCGTAGGGATCCTCCGTCACCTTGCGGGCGAGCTCCCGGCTCTCCATCGAATAAAACAGCGCCTGAAGACCGACGATGATCACGAACAGCAGCACCGCGCCGAGGATGCCGACGATGGCGGAGGCGGGAACGTCGGGGTCGTCATATCGCATGGTCGTCGTGGTCCTTCGTAGGTCGGCTCTCGATTCTGATTTCTCCCACGAGGAGCGGGAGTTCGCTGCCGAGGGTATTGGAAATCAGAATCGAGTGATTCATCTCTTTTTGACTTTTCGTTTACGCGTTCTTGAAGATCAGAGATTCGTGGAGGCGTGGGTCGCCTTCAGGGATCAGTGAATGACTTCTCAGGCGAAGGGCCAGCACGATTGAGTAGAGCCCTGCCATCCCGACAAAACACAACACGTCGATGAGTCCGAAGCGGGCAACGCCCGGGCTGAACTCGGGGATCACCAGCCAGTAGATGTCCAGCCAGGTCATCAGCACCATGTACACCCCCACCGCCGCCAGCAGCACGGGCCGCCTCTTGACGAATCGCGATACCAGCAGCAGGAACGGGATCACGAAATGGCCGAAGATCAGCGCCAGGCTCACCCACGCCCAGTCGCCGGTCTGCCGCTTCAGGAACCACTCGGTCTCCTCCGGGATGTTGCCGTACCAGATCAACATGTACTGGGAGAACGCGATATAGGCCCAGAACACGGTAAAGGCGAAGAGCAGCTTGCCGAGGTCGTGGTAGTGCTCGACCGTCACCACCCCATCGAGAACACCGCGGTACTGAAGACCGACGAGGATCTTCGGCATCACCGCGAAGAAGCAGACCACGCTGACGGCGAAGAAATAGACCCCGAAGATGGTGCTGAACCAGTGTGGGTCCAGGGACATCAGAATATCGAAGGCCGCGAAGTTCGCGCTCAGGGCAAACAGCACCATGCCGGGGGCCGCGACCCGCTCCATCCGCACCGACAGGGCGGGATCGGCGTTCAGGTCCTGGCGCACCGACGTGCGGTGGAAGAACCAGGCGAGAAGTCCCCAGACGAGGAAATACGCTGCCAGACGCGCCATGAAGAACGACGGGTTGAGGAAGCCGAGCTTGGCGGCCAGAACCGGGTCGTGGGCCGCCTCCCCGGCGTGGGACCAGTGGTAGAGATGTTGCATGCCGAGCAGGATTGGAATGACCAGGATCGCCATCAGCCAGATGTTGGTGGCCATGGTCTCGGCGATCCGGCGAATCACCACCGACCATCCGGATCGGGTCACGTGCTGCAGAAGAACGAAGAACAGCGCACCCAGAGTCAAGGACAGGAACAGCGAGAAGCTCACCAGGTAAGTCTCCGCCAGCCGCTCCCAACCGTGCTCTCCAGCACGGCCGGCGAGGAACAGCGATCCGCCGATCCCCACCACCGCCGAGACCGCCCCCACTCCGAGCCACAGCCGCAGCACGGGATCGAGACGCCGCTGAACTTGAGTGATGTCGGTGACCTGCTTCATCTTGACCTCAGCTGTGCCCTCAGCTCCGGTGGGACATCGTCGACCGACGCCCACTGGCTGCGCTGCAGGGCCCGCACGTAGGCCACGATCGCCCACCGATCGGTCACCGGGATCTGCGGACCGTAAGCCGGCATATTCCTGATTCCGTTGGAGATGGTATTGAAGAGGTGGCCCGCGGGCCGGCCCCGGATCAGCTCGGTGTGGAAGGAGGCCGGCGGCGTCCAGGTTCCCTCCTGGAGCTCCTCCGCCCGCTTGGCGGTCATACCGTCTCCGCCGCCGGCAAGTCCGTGGCAGGGCGAGCAGAAAATCTCGAATCGATCCCGGCCTCGTTCCATCAACTGGAGGGTGATGGGCACCGGGATCGCCTCGATCCACTCCTCACCCACCAATCCGCGGTACAGGGCCGAGTCCGCCTCCAGCTCGCCACGCGCCACCGCGCCGGCCACCGGCGGTCTCATAGAGCGACGGTCCGCGAACAGGCGGCCCCTGGCCTGGGTATTGCCCCGGGGCTGATTGTCCATGTCCTGGATGATGTGCCATCGGGGCTTGGGGGAGAGGGTGTGGCGAGCCCGCATGATGAATACCAAAGGTATCCACGACAGCACCACCAGGACCACGACGAGATACTGCAGCCAGCGCGGTACGCTCACCCGACCACCTCCTCGACCCGGGTCCCACCGAGGGACTCCAGGAGCTCTCTGGTGGCGGCCCTGTCAAACAGCGGATCGCGCGCCTCGATGCTGATGTAGAAGTGATCGTCGGTGGCTTTCTTGAAGGCCCGGCTGGTGTGCAGCGGGTGGTAAAGCTGGGGCAGAAGGTTGAGCGCCAGCATACCAACCAGTGCGGTCAATGCGGCGAACAGGATGGTGGTCTCGAAGGCGACCGGGATGTTCGCCGGCAGGCTGAACAGCGGCTTGCCCGAGATCAGGAACGGGTAGTCGAAGGCATTGGTGTACCACTGGAGCAGGATGCCGCCGATGGTCCCGGTCAGCCCCCCGCAGAAGACCAGATAGGGAAGGACCGTTGGCCGGATGCCCATGGCGGCGTCGAGGCCGTGGACGACGAACGGGGTGTGGGCGTCCCAGCGGCTGAAACCCGCGTCGCGAACCTTCTCCGCGCCCGCCAGCAGCTGATCGACGGTGTCGAACGCGACGAGGTAGCCGTAGAGCTCGTCCCCGGCCGGGGTTGGTGGTCGTGTTTGCGTCATCGGTCACCTCCGCGACGCCCTCTCCTCTCGGTCACATCGCCGTGGTAGTCGCCGTGACCGGGCTCGCCGTGGAGTGCGGCCGGCATCACCCCCTTGACCTCGGCCATGCCGACGATCGGCAGAAAGCGAACGAAGAGGAGGAACAACGTGAAGAACAGCCCGAAGCTGCCGGCGAAGGTCAGAATATCTACGATCGTCGGCCGGTAGTAGCCCCAGCTGGTGGGCAGGAAGTCCCGGCTCAAGGAGCTGACCACGATCACGAAGCGTTCAAACCACATGCCGACGTTGATCAGGATCGACGCCACCCACATGACCACGACGTTGGTTCGCATCTTTTTCGACCAGAAGATTTGCGGCACCACCACGTTGCAGGTCACCATGATCCAGTAGGCCCAGGCATAGGGGCCGAAGGCCCTGTTGAGGAAGGTGAATGCCTCGTAGGAGTTGCCGGAGTACCAGGCCATGAAGAACTCGGTGGAGTACGCCAGGCCCACCATCATGCCGGTGGCGAGCATGATCTTGGACATGTTCTCCAGGTGGCGCAGGGTGATGATTTCCTGGAGGTTGAAAAAATGGCGGGTCGGGATCACCAGGGTGACCACCATGGCGAAGCCCGAGAAGATCGCGCCCGCGACGAAGTAGGGCGGGAAGATGGTGGTGTGCCAACCAGGAATGATGGACACCGCGAAATCGAAGCTCACCACCGAGTGCACCGAGAGCACCAGCGGGGTGGCGAGCGCCGCGAGCAGCAGATAGGCCATCTCGAATCGGTGCCAGTGGCGGTTCGACGACCGCCAACCCAGGCTCAGGATGCCGTAGATCAACCATCGGACCCGGGTCTTCGCACGATCCCTGAGGGTCGCCAAATCGGGGATCATCCCCATGTACCAGAACAGCAGCGACACCGTGGCATAGGTCCCGACGGCGAAAACGTCCCAAAGGAGAGGTGACCGGAAGTTAGGCCACATCTGCATCTGATTGGGGATCGGAAACAACCAGTAGGCGACCCAGATCCGGCCGACGTGGATGCCCGGGAAGATACCGGCGCACGCGACGGCGAAGATCGTCATCCCCTCGGCGAACCTGTTGATCGAGGTCCGCCACTTTTGTCGCAGCAGGAAGAGGATCGCCGAGATCAGCGTCCCGGCGTGCCCGATGCCCACCCAGAACACGAAGTTGACGATCGCCCAACCCCACCCCACCGGCACCTGGAGACCCCAGACCCCGACCCCCACACCGATCAGGTAGGCGATCATGGCGAAGAGCACGCCGGTCATCGAGAGCGACACGGCGAACGCCACATACCAGGCGCGCGGCGTCTTGCGCTCGACAACGCCACATACCGTGTCGGTGACGAACGAAAATTCGTTGTGATTCAGGACCAGGGGCGCACGACGGGTCGGGTCGTCGGTTGTGTTGTTCAACACGAGGCGCGGATCGAGGGTGGAGGTGCTCATGGCCTAGCCCGACTCCTTCCCGTGATCGTCATGGTCGGGACCGTGGGCTGGGGGCCCGCCTCCCGCCGGGTTCCCCAGGCGGCCGAGGTACTGGAGGCGCGGCCGGATGTTCAGCTCCGCCAGGGTGGCGTAGGAGCGATGGTCGTTTCTCAGCTTCGAAACCGCGCTCGAGGGATCGTTGAGATCACCGAAGTGGATCGCCCGGGTCGGGCAGGACTGGGCGCAGGCCGGCATGATCTCGCCGTCGGCGATGGGCCGCTTGTCGTTCGACGCCGCGATCCTCACCGCCTCGATGCGCTGAACGCAGAAGGTGCACTTCTCCATGACCCCTCGGCTGCGCACGGTGACCTCGGGGTTGAACTGCAGCCTCGAGACCTCCGACAGATCCTTGTGGTAGTTGAAGAAATTGAACCGGCGAACTTTGAACGGGCAATTGTTGGAGCAGTAGCGGGTTCCGACGCAGCGGTTGTAGATCATGGCGTTGAGCCCGTCGCGGGTGTGCTGGGTGGCCGCCACCGGACAGACCTGCTCGCACGGCGCGTTCTCGCATTGGACGCAGGTCATGGGCTGGAAGACCATCCCGGCCTCGTCCACCTCGTCGGGACCGACGCCCGCCGGGGTCTTGAAGTACCGGTCGATCCTGATCCACTGCATCTCGCGCTGGTTGATGACCTGCTCGCGACCCACCAGCGGGATGTTGTTCTCGGCCTGGCAGGCGGTGACGCAGGCATTACAGCCGATGCAGCTGTTGAGGTCCACCGCCATCCCCCACTGCTCTCCGGTGTACTCGCCGTCCTTCCACAGGGAAATCAGCGGCGGGTGGTGGTCCATGTGACGGAAGACCTCGGAATCGCGGAGATACTCGTCCAGGCTGGCCTCCCGCACCAGCCGGGCGACGCGGACGTTGCGCTCGTCAAAGCCGAGGGGATCGATGGCCCAGTGATCCTGGGTCGAGGCGAGAGTCCAACTGCGCCCGGTGGGCGTGGCCGTGACCCCGCTGACCATGTGCGGCGCGGCCGCGGTGCGCAGGCGATAGGCGTCGACGCCGACGCCGTCCCCGATCGTTCCGGCGGCCGTGCGGCCGTAGCCCAGCGATAGGATGGCCGAGTACCGCGCCACCCCCGGCAGGACGCACACCGGCACCTCGATCGATCGCCCGCCGGCGGTGAGGGAGACGACATCGTTCCGCCCGACTCCCAGCTCCCTGGCCGTGGGCGGCGACACCGTCAACGCGTTGTCCCAGGTGATCTTGGTGACCGCGTCGGGCAGCTCCTGGAGCCAGCCGTTGTTGGCAAACCTGCCGTCGAGGACCTTCGAGTCGGTCACCAGCACCAGCTCGAGGCTGTCCACCGTCGGCGTTGGCCCAAACTCGGTCCCCCCCGCCAGCAGGGCCGCCACGCCCGCGCCATCTACGGTCGGGCTTGTCGCCGGAAACGCGGTCCCGGGGACCAGCCCGTCGTGAAGGGACCGCCGCCAGAACGCTTCAAAGTCCTGGTTTCCGGCAACTGGACGCAGGGTTTCGCGGACGATATCGAATCCGCGCACCGGTTCGGGTTCGACCAGAGTGGCCAACACCTCGATCGCCGACCGGCTTCCGTAGAGCGGCTCGATCAGTGGCTGTTGGAGGGTCAGGGTGCCGTCCCACGACCTGCCGTCACCCCAGGCCTCGAGGTGATGACTCTGGGGCACGTGCCATCGGCAGCGCCTCGAGGTCTCGTCGTCATGGAGGCTGAGGTGGGCCGTGTGTTGCACCCGTTCCAGCAGGGAGGCGAAATCGAGCTCCACCGGTGCGTCGTAGGCTGGATTCCCGCCCAGGATCAGCAGCGTCCGCACCGACCCCGCCTCCATCCGGGCAGCCAGCTCGGTGATCGCCCCGGCGTGGGTCGACCGTTCACCGTCCGTGGTCTCAAGGTAGTCGAGGGTGCGACCGTCGTTGCCGAGGGCGCGATTGAACACCGCCGCCAGGGCGTGGACCGCCGCCGGTTGGCGCGGCCCCACCATGATGACGCCCGCGCCCTGATGGGCCGCGAGATCCGCGGCGAGGTCGATCACGAAATCGTCGGCCGGGCCCGCGATGGCGCCGGCGGCGCTCCGGACCTCGGAGGGAACCGAGATCCCGTGGTCATCGGCCAGAACCACGGCGACGGCGGCGAGCACCGGACCGATGCGTCCGGCGGGAACCGCCAGCCGGCTGTCGGCCCGCGCCCCGGTCAGGCTGTACGCCGCCTCGGCGACCCACAGCCGGCTCATCCCGTCCTGCCGGTGGGGGTCTCGCGAGGCCGCGAACTCCCTGGCCAATCTCAGCGCAGCCGGATGATCGAACAGGGGGTCAGCGTCGAAACATGCCAGCACGGCGGCGTTGTTCAGATGGGGATGCACCCGGAGCGGCCTGCCGAAAGCGGCGCGAAGGCCCTCGCGTTCGAGGTCCCACGAGACCGGTTCGTACTCGTACCACCGCGCGTCCGGTTGGGCGGCCAGCAAAACCCCCTTCATCCGTTCGAGGCTCGGCGATGCCGAGGCGCCGGCGAGCACGGCCAAACCGTCCCCGGTGCCGGCCAGGTGAGCCGCCATGAAGGCCGCAAAATCGTCCCAGGTCTTGACGAACTCCTGGCCGCCGTCGCGGTGCAGCAGACGACGGCTGCGGTCCGGGTCATACAGGCCGAGCACCGTCGCCTGGCCCACCGCCGACAGCGCGCCCAGGCTTTCCGGATGCTCCGGGTTGCCCTCGGCCTTGATCGGCCTGCCGTCGTAGGAGGTCACCAACAGGCCGGTGGCTACGCCGGCGACCTCCATGGCGGTCGCGAACCGCTGCGGGACGCCGGGAGTTCGCTCAGGGGATCGGTGGGCGAAGGGAACGATCTCCTCCTTCGGCCACCTGCAGGCGGTGAGGCCCGCGAAGGCCAGCGACGCCCCCATCACCTTGAGGAACTGGCGCCGCGTCGCGGCCGGCAGCCGGTCCCAATCGTCGTTGGGGAACTCACGCCGAACCGCCGCCTCGAACTCGGGAGTCCGGGTCAGCTCGTCCAGGCTGCGCCAGTACTGCACGCCGTCTCGGTCGTTCATCGATGACATGTGTTGCAATCCACGGGTGGGTTGATGTTGTTGGTCTCCCGCAGCCGCGCCCCGAGCACGAGCTGATCCTCCTGGGAGACCCAATCCAGCTCGGTGACGAACTCTACGGGCCGCAGGTGACGTTCAGGGCTGCGGTGACAGTCGAGGCACCAACCCATGCTCAACAGCTCGGCCTGGTAGACGACCTCCATGGTGTCCACCCGGCCATGGCACGAGACGCAGCCGACCCCGCGCCGGACGTGGGCGGAGTGGTTGAAGTAGACGTAGTCGGGCAGGTCATGGACTCGAATCCACTCCACGGGCATGCCCGTCGCATAGCTTGAAAAGACGGGAATCAGCTTCTCCGAGCTCTTGCGGACCATGGAATGGCAGTTCATGCAGGTCTGGGTGGGCGGGACCGCAGCGTGGGCGGCGATTTCGACGGTGTTGTGGCAATACCGGCAGTCGATGCCGAGCTGGCCCACGTGGAGGGCGTGGCTGTAGGGAACCGGTTGCTCCGGGGCGTAACCCACGTCGGTCGCCCGCGGCGAGAATCCCAGGGCAACGACCAGGGTGGCATAAAACAGCCCGCCGACTGCGGCCGCGGCGATTCCTGGTCGCAGTATCCAGGTCCACTTGGGGAAAACGAAGATTTCGCTCGACTTGTCCTTCGTCATGTGGTCGGTTCCAATGATGCTTCCTGGTTTCCTCGCGCGGAGACCCGTTTAGAATAGGCCTCCATGAAGCGCCTCATCGATCTTCGATCCGACACGGTAACACAACCCACCCCATCGATGCGACGGGCGATGGCCAACGCCGAGGTGGGAGACGACGTCTACGCCGAGGACCCCACCGTCAATCGGCTCGAGAAGCGGGCCGCCGAGCTCATGGAACGCGAGGCGGCACTGTTCGTGCCCTCCGGAACCATGGGCAACCAGATCGCGGTCAACCTGTTGTCGAGGCGGGGCCACGAGGTGATCGGTGAGTCGCGCTGCCACGTCTTCAACTACGAGGTGGGCGCCATGGCCTCCATTTCGGGGGTGCTGCCGCGGCCCATCGAGACTGCCGACGGAGTGCTCTCCCCTGATCAGGTCCGCTCGGCCTTCCGTCCGTCCGGCGGCTACACCAACGCCAGCTGCCTGCTGGTCCTCGAAAACACCCACAATCTCGCCGGCGGGAGGGTCGTGCCCGCAGCTCGGATGCGGTCGCTGGTGGAGACCGCCGCCGAGCTCGCCATCCCGGTTCACCTCGACGGCGCGCGAATCTTCAATGCAGCCGCGGCGCTGGCCGTACCGGCGGCCGAGCTCGCTCGAGGTTGCGACACGGTGATGTTCTGCCTCTCCAAGGGTCTCGGCGCACCCGTGGGGTCGATGCTGGTGGGCGATGCCGCCGTCATCGCAGAGGGCCGCCGGGTTCGGAAGATGCTCGGCGGCGGCATGAGACAGGCCGGAGTGCTGGCAGCCGCGGGGCTGGTCGCCCTCGACGAGGTCATGCCACGGCTCCACGAGGACCACGTCACCGCGCGCAGGCTGGCCGAGCGGTTGGCCGAGATCCCGGACCTCGACCTCGACCTGAGTTCGGTCGAGACCAATATCGTGTGTTTTGCGCTGTCAACCCGGGCTTTGGTCACCGCCGGCGAGCTGGCCGCGCGCCTTGCCGACGAGGGGATTCTGGTTCACGCGCTGGGAGCGAATCTGGTCCGGATGGTCACTCACTACCACATCACGCAGGACGATACGGAACTCGCCGCGGCGACTGTGGCGGCGGTGCTTTCCAGTTCTTAGTTCTTAGTTCTTAGTTCTTAGTTGCATACGGGTTTGGGGTGCTCGAGTTGCCGAGTGCCTGCCGGGGACCAGGAGACGGGACGGCGGGAACTCGGAGCTCGAGACTATACTGCTGGAATGGACAACAAGAAGATCACCGCCGCCGTCATGATCGTGCTCGTCGTGCTAGCCGCGATGTGGCTGAAGAGGTACTTTTCGCCCGAACAGGTGGTCCGGCGTCAGCTGGCCGGGGCGGTCGAGGCATTCGAGAACGAGCAATTGCTGGGGATCGTCTCGGTGATCTCCCGTCAGTACCGCGACCGGTGGGGCCAAAGCTACGAGAGCATCGCGGGCAACATGAGCGAGATCATGGCCAGCTTCGACGATCTCTCTGTAGATCTCGACGTCAAACAGATCGACCTGGTGGGACAGGATGTGCGCGTTCGGCTGGGATTCGTGGTAACAGGTCACGACGGCACCGGACCGGGATACGTCGTCGGAAGTCTGACCGATCAGTGCACGGCCACCCTTCTCTGGCGCGAGGAACCCCAAGGCTGGCGATTGACCACCACCGAGGCACTCGACATACCCGAGCTTCGAGAGGAGCTGGCACGGATGGAGTCTTCCAGTTCTTAGTTCTTAGCTCTTGGTTCTTCGATCGGATTGGGAGGTGTGGAAATCTGCGAGTGATGTGCGATCGGCAGATGACTGCCGACGGCGGCCAATCTCGTTCGAAAAAATCGTAGAGGCCAACTCAGAACTAAGAACTAAGAACTAAGAACTAAGAACTCAACAGTCAGCTCTCTGATTTCTTCGGTTGGGCGGCATCACGAACTCGATTCTCTGCCGAGGCGTTTCGCGGTGGCCAGGCGGTACAGCTCCTCGTAGCGGGACGCCGATTCGGACCAGTCGAATCGCTGCTTCATGGCCCGAGCCCGCATCGCCTTGATGTGCTCCGGCCGGTTGTGCCATGTCCACAGCGACCAGCCGACGGTGTTGAAAATCGCCAACGGCGTGAGCTCGTCGAACATGAAGCCGGTGCCGCCGCCTGTGGACTCGTCGTAATTCTCCACCGTGTCGGCCAAACCACCGGTGCGGCGGACGATGGGCAGGGTGCCGTAGCGCAGGGAGTACATCTGGCTGAGACCGCACGGCTCGTAGGCACTCGGCATGAGGAAGAAGTCGGCCCCGGCCTCCACCAAATGTGCCAGCCGATTGTCGAATCCGATGCGAACTCCCAGGTTCGGGTGGTGCTGGGCCAGAGTGGTGAGCTCATCCTCGCACCATGATTCGCCGGCGCCGAGAATCACGACCTGAACGTCGAGCTGGGCGCAGATGGAGGCGAGGCTGCCGTGGCTGGGGCCGCACAGCGCTCCAAATCCCTTTTGCTCGACCAGCCGGCTCACCATTCCGTACAACGGCACCTTGGAATTTACCGCGAGGCCGAACTCCTCCTGCACGACCGCCTTGTTCTTTGCCTTGCCGCGAATGAACGCCCTGTCGGTGTAATTGGCGACGAGGTTGTCGTCGGTCTCCGGGTTCCACAGGTCATAGTCCATCCCGTTGATCACACCGTGCAGGTCGCGGCTGCGAAACCGCAGGAGGTCGTCCAGACGGTGGCCGTGGGCCGCGGTTTGAATCTCCGCCGCGTAGGTCGGCGACACCGTGCTGAGCAGGTCGGCGCAGCGGATTCCGGCCTGGAGCAGGTTGACGGCGTCGAAAAATTCGAATCCGGCGCCGTGAAAAAGCTCCCAGGGCAGACCGAGAGTCGGGAACTCCTCCTTGGGGAAGATCCCCTGGTAGCCGAGGTTGTGGATGGTGAGCAGGTTGCCCGTCGCGGCGAAGGGTCCGTCCCGTTCCACCGTGTCCAAGTACACCGGAGCCAACGCCCCCGGCCAATCGTGTGCATGGACGACCGAAGGCCGCCAATCGAGAGCGAGCGCGAGATGAAGGGCGCCTCTGCACAGCACGGCAAAGCGCCGCAGATTGTCGTGGAAGCTGGGCTCGAATCGGGTTCCGTAGATGCCGTCGCGGCCGAAGAGCTCTTCGTGATCCAGGAAGTAGACCGGCACTTCCGTGTCGGGGATTCTCCCCTCGTAGACGGCGCACCACTCCTCCCCTCCCCCGACCGGCACGCCCAACGGTTTCCCGATCCGGCGTAACCTGCCGGGATCGACCGAGTAGTATCTGGGGAGAACCACTCTCACGTCGTGACCGAGCTGCATCAGCGCGTGGGACAACGCCCCCACCATGTCGGCCAACCCGCCCGCCTTGGCGAACGGCACCACCTCGCTGGTCACCATCATGATCCGCATGCGATTCTCCGCCACCGGCACCTCCAGATCGGAACGATGATAGTCCACTCTCCTGGTACGTCGAGAAACCGGGAACAAGTCAGCATTCGCCAAATCCTCATTCACATGGCTCGCGACCACGATACAATCCTCGGCGCATTCGAAGGGGGATCCCATGACTCACGACCTCGAAGAACCTCGGTCCCAACACTCGAGCGGTGCACGCCGGGCAGCACGTGGACCCGGCCACCGGTGCGGTCGCTCCGCCGATCTACCAGAGCTCGACGTTTGCGTTCCAGAACTGCCGCCAGGGCGCCGCCCGGTTCGCCGGCGAGGAGGAGGGTTTCATCTACACCCGGATGGGCAATCCCACGGTTCGTCGGCTCGAGGAGGCGGTCACCGAGCTCGAGGGAGGCGCCGGCGGACTGGCCACCTCCTCCGGCATGGGGGCGCTGTGCACCATCGCCTTCGCCCTGCTCAACGCCGGGGACCACCTGGTCGGGACTTCGTCGGTCTACGGACCGTCGAGAGTGGTCATGGAACGTGACTTCTCCCGGTTCGGCGTCCGATCGGACTTCGTCGACACCTCGGATCTGGATGCGGTCCGCGGTGCGATGAAGCCGGAGACCCGAATCGTGTTCGTCGAGACGCCGGCCAACCCCACCATCGTGCTGACCGACATCGCCGCAGCGGCGACCATCGCGCACGACCACGGGGCGCTGCTGGTGGTGGACAACACCTTCGCCTCGCCCATCCTGCAGCGACCGATCGAGCTCGGTGCCGACATCGTCATGCACTCCATGACCAAGTTCATCAACGGCCACACCGACGTGGTGGCCGGGATGATCGTGGCCGCCACCCGCAAGCTCTTCGACCCGCATCAAACCGGTTCACTCCTACCTCGGCGCCTGCATGGACCCCCACCAGGCCTGGCTCGCGCTGCGCGGCCTGAAGACGCTGGGGATGAGGGTGCGCACCGCCGAGCACAACGCCGTTCGATTGGCCTCCTATCTGGAGGACCACCCAAAGGTCGAGTGGGTCCGATTTCCGGGCCTCGAGAGCCACCCGCAGCACGCACTGGCGAGACCGCCAGATGGACGGGCCCGGCAGCCTGATCTCCTTCGAGGTGGCCGGCGGCGTCGAGGGCGGCGTGGCCCTGCTCGACTCGGTGAGGCTGATGACCCTGGCGGTGTCCCTGGGCGGCATCGAGACCCTGATTCAACATCCGCCGAGCATGACCCACGCCGCCATGCCGCGCGCCGACCGGCTCGCCGCCGGCATCACCGACGGCCTGGTTCGGGTTTCCGTCGGCTGCGAGGACGCCGATGACCTCATCGCCGACTTCGACCAGGCCCTCGAAAACGTAGCCGGATAACCCACCCTCAGAGGTGAACTAACTCCCTACCCAAAGTGCCGCCCGCCTGCGCGGGCGGCACTTTGGGTAGGGAGGCGACGGTAGCAATACCTCTGCAACCAGGAGATCCGAAGCCAGGATCTGGTATTGTCTGGCCAGTGGAATCGCGTGACAACAATTGAGCTGAATGGTGCCGGATTCCGGGTGGATCCCGCGGTGCCGTCTTTTGAAGGGAGGTCGTGATGGACAGTGTGATCAGCTATCTCAGGGATTTTGCGTCGTCAAACGTGGCCAGCCTGCTGCAAGCGGTCCTGGTTCTGGTAGTCGGGTGGATCGTGGCGCTGGTCGTGGCGGCCCTGGTCAGGGCCGCGCTCAAACGAACTCAGTTCGACAACCGGCTCGCCAGGTGGGTCATGGGCGAGCCCGAGAAGGGCAAGGAGGCTGAAGAGGTCGAGATCGAACGCTGGTTCGGGCGCGGCGCGTTCTGGCTGATCATGCTGTTCGTCCTCGTGGCGTTCTTTGAAATCCTCGGTCTGGCTGCGATCACCGAACCGCTCGAACGATTCCTGGTCCGGCTCTTCGAGTACGCCCCTCGGCTGATCGCTCCGGCGGTTCTCGCGGTGGTTGCCTGGGCCCTTGCCACGGGGTTGCGGTTCGTGGTGCGGCGGGTTCTCCAGACAGCGAACCTGGACGCCCGACTCGGCGATCAGGCTGGCCTCGATGAGGACAAAAGGGTGCCCCTGGCCCGAACTGCCAGCGATACGGTGTACTGGCTGATTTTTCTGCTGTTCCTGCCGGCGATCCTGGCCGTCCTCGGACTGCAGGGATTGCTGGAGCCTGTGCAGGGGATGATCGACAAGGTCCTCGTCTTCCTGCCCAACCTGTTCGCCGCCGGCCTGATCCTCGGCTTTGGTTGGCTGCTCGCCCGCATCATTCAGCGCCTGGTGGTCAATCTCCTGGCTGCAGTCGGAGTCGACCGGTTCAGCGAGCGGCAGGGCATCGACAGGGCTCTCGGTGAGCAGAAGCTATCGGGGGTGCTGGGATTGCTGGTATACGTGCTGGTCCTCATCCCGGTGATCATCGCGGCCCTCAACAGCCTGGGGATGGACGCCATCACCGCGCCGGCGAGCGAGATGCTGAATGCTCTTCTGCTCGCCCTGCCGCTGATTTTCGGCGCCACGCTCGTTCTCATCATCGCGTACCTCGTGGGCCGGGTGGTCGCGGGGTTGGCTACGAATCTCCTCAGCGGCATCGGATTCAACAACCTGGTCGCCAAGCTCGGCCTCGGCAAGGAACCGTCTGAAGGCCAGCAAACGCCCTCGGACATCGTCGGCTACCTGGTACTGGTGACGATCATGCTGTTTGCCACGATCGAATCCGTTCGATTGCTCGGGTTCGAAATGCTGGCGGCTCTCATCGCAGAGTTCATGGTTTTCGCCGGTCACGTGGCTCTCGGCCTGGTGATCTTCGGCATCGGTCTGTTTCTGGCGAACGTGGCTGCACGAACCATCGGGGCGTCCGGCGCACCGCAGTCGCAGCTGCTCGCTCTCGCGGCCCGCGCGTCAATCATGGTGCTCGCCGGCGCCATGGCCCTTCGGCAAATGGGGCTTGCCAACGAGATCATCACCATCGCCTTCGGCCTCATGCTGGGATCCATCGCGGTGGCTGCAGCGCTCGCCTTCGGGCTCGGCTGCCGGGGCCTCGCCGAGGACGCCATGACGCAGTGGCTCGGGAGAATCAGGGGGTCCGAGTCGGCGATTCCATCGACCGGGAGACCCGATACAGACACGTAAGGGGTCGCAGCCCCAATCGAAGTGACGAGGGAGCCTCGATTCGTCAGATCAGGCTGTGTTCGTCCCAGCCGAGCCTGATGAGGTCGATGCGATTGGGATCGCTGACGCCCAGGCCGTAGCGGGTGTCGGCGATCTGGATGTGGTGCGGCGGCGGACTGATCGGCCGATCCTCGCCGAAGAACTCCTTCCGCTTGGCCTCGATGATGCGGGCGCCCGTTGCGTCCGCCGCCACCGGATCGGTGCTCAGGATCAGGCCGCCGTAGGGCCACACGAACTGCTTCGAGAAGCTGTGGGGGCCGATGCCGTGGAACTGCGGCGTCAGCATCACCAGGATGTTGAGCCGAACCTTGCCCTCGAGCTGGGGCAGTTGCCAGATCGATCCCAGAGGCGCACACGCATCGCCGTGGTATTCGGCGGGCCGCGGCACGAACATGATCATGTTCTTCAGGCACGTCCCCAACCCCGACCAGTGGTGGGTTCGCATGGGCCGCACGTTGATCAGGGCGGTGGTCCGAGCGAAGACGGGATCGCCCAGCACCCCGCGGTCCCCCACAGCCAGGTCGGCGGGCGCCACGCCCGCGGCCAGCACCTCCGTGCTGATCGCCCCCTCCAGCGCCGGCGGCGTCGGCAGGGAACTCCAATGGTTGCTCTTGATCCCGACCACGTCGCCGGGGCCGAACAGGCGCTTCCAGGCCGCGTTCGGTCGATCCTCGCCCAACAGGGCCGCCAGCCCTTCGTTGAGCATCAGATGCAGCACCTCGGCCGTTGAATCCCCGGCGGGGTCGACCGCCTTCTCGCTGCGAACCAGCACGACCCGGCTCAGCGGGGGCAGCCGGTCGTCGGCCACCGACGACCGCCCGAGCCCGAGCAGGCCGCAGGCGGCGAGGCCGGTGCCCTCGGTCACGAAGGTCCTGCGACTGATCTTTCTCGTCGATTCGGCCATCACTCACCCCCGCCTTCCACCTCGTCGAGCAACGAGTCGGCAAGCTCCTCGGATCCAGCACCGATCACCGCCACCAGACGCCGACCCTCGAGCCGGGCTGCGTACCACCTGCCCGCCGGGTCCTGTTCGGCTCCGGTGGTCGCCAAGCCCGCCAGGAATCTGCCCGCGAAAAGGTCGAAGGACTCCAGCGCGCGACCATCGTCGGGGAACTCCACCACCGCGATCCAGGCCGACCAACCGTCCCGAACCACCTTCGCCAGCACCGCCCCGGTGTCGGGGCCGAGCCCGAACACCGGATCGTCGCCGAGATACAGATGGGTGCGCAGAATCTGCTCCGAGCGCAGAAATCTCACCGACCTCCGGTCGAGGCCGTCTTTCGGCAGCACTCCGACCAAAGCCGGTCGATCGGCATCGGCGTCGAGACCCGCCGCGACCGCGTGTCCCAGCGAGAAAACCGCCGCTTTCGCCGCTTCGGTCTCGTCCTCGGCATAGATCGAGACGAACCACCTCCCCTTCCAGAACGACAGCCAGCCGTACCGGTACAGCCCGTCGTGACCGATGGCCGCGTCCTCGCCGTCCAGGTCGTGGGTAAAGACGCCAAATGCGTCGTCGGAGGTGGCCATCTCGAACAGGTCGACCACGATCTCAGGCTCTTCGCCCGGCCCGCTGTAGCGCCGCGACAGGCAGCGCTCGAGACCGTAGGCCAGGTAAACCTCGGCGTGGCCGTCGATGTATCCGAAGATGGTCTCGGTGTCGTAGGCCGCGACCTCGGAAACGGCCCGCCAGTCTCCCGCGCGGTTCGGCAGGAGCTTCCCTCCCGGCACCGTGCCGCCGCACCCCGTCAGCAGCACGAGCGAGGGAACCCAGAGGCCCATGACCAGCAGCGATTCAATCCAGTCGATGCGGAGCATTCGCCCCGATTATACGTTCGCAGCGAATCCCGGGTTCCAAGATCCCACGACCCACCAGGACCTTGATTGAGAATTGCAAATTGAAAATTGCAAATTGAATATTGGCGAGGGAAGAGTCGAGACCGCGATTCCCGAGGTTTCAACCCGCCGACAGCAGCAGCTAACAGCCGTGGCCAGGGGGGTCGCCGCGCCCGCAAGGCGCGAGCGAATTTCAACTTTCAACTTTCAACTTTCAACCGGGTGGGTGAGAGGGTGGGCGGGAGGGCGTGTGGTGTACCTTATCCACGTGACCTTGAAGCGTTGCGCTCGCGCCGCCCGGAACCTGGTTCTGATCCTGCTCATATCATTTGGATTGGGCGAGGTGGCCTTGAGGTTGGTCAACCGGGTCAACCCAAGCTACGTGTTCTACGACGCCACCTACAGCCGTTTTCGCGCCCAGCCGGGGTCCACCTACTACGGATTCCCCATCAACTCCGACGGCTTCCACGACGACGAGTTTTTAAAGGACAAAGCCGGCGGCTACCGAATTCTCGCTCTCGGAGACTCTTTCGCCTTCGGAATCGTACCCTTCGAGCACAACTACCTGACGCTCCTCCAAGAGAATCTCTCCCTCCCTGACAGGCCGGTTGACGTGCTGAACATGGGAATTCCGCGCACCGGCCCCATGGACTATCTCGCCCTGCTCGTCAACGAGGGTCTGGCTTTCGATCCCGACATGGTGATGGTGTCGTTCTACATCGGGAACGATCTCATCGAGACCTACCGCGCCCTGAACAAGGGCCGCCGCGTACACACCCGATCCTACGTGCTGTCCCTCCTTCGCTTTGCGCTGGTGGTGAGACCACAAACCGAAGCCGGTGTACTCCGCGACCGGAAGTCCTTCGACGGGACCAAACCGACCTTCGACAGGAAATCCCATCTCGAGATTCTCGGTCAGCGAGCGAAGGTCTACCTGGTCGGATGGGAGGGGTTCACGGTTGCGGTCGACGAGTCGATGGCCGCGATCGAGGAAATCTCCCGGATCTGCCGCGCACGAGACATCGAGCTGACGGTCTTCCTCCTGCCCGAGGAGATGCAGCTGTATCCGCAGCTGCAGAAGGACCTCTCCGCCACCTTCAAGATCTACCGAGAAGGCACGATGGACTATCTGCAACCCAACCGGGCAATCACCGGGCGACTCGAGGAGATGGCGGTCGACTCCTTCGACCTGTACCCCGCCTTTCAGAAGGCCGCGAGGTCCGCGACTCTGTACAAGCCCCGCGACACTCACTGGAACATCGCCGGCAACCAGCTCGCCGCAGAGCGGATCGCGGACCACCTCCGCCCGTTGATTGCTGCCGACCAAGCGCCCAAATAATTACAGATTGAAAATTGAAAATTGAAAATTGGTGGCGTCCGAGAGCAGGAGTGCCCACGTCCAAGGACCTCGGAAGGCGGTCAATTCGTAATTCGTAATTCGTGCAGCCGGGAGGGGCCAGCAATATCACCACGAATTGCCGATGAGTGCCGAGCCTACTGCACGTAACCGAGCGCCTCGAGGCTGGCCCGTTCCTCATCGCTCAGTGTGTCGCTGCGCAGCGAGATTCCCTCGTCCAGGGGCAGCTCGGCCAGGCTCTGCAGCCACTGGAGGCGATCGGCGAACGAGGTGTCGCACGCCGCGCTCCGCCACCCTCCGACGGCAGCCTCCTGGCAGAGGATGCCGCCATCCCAGACCACCTCCCGCCACTCGAGCTGTTGGATCCCGTACATATGTCGGGCCAACATCATGTTCTTGAACAAAGGATGGACCCGGCTCTCGTGCTCCTCCATGAACACCTCGCGGCGCAGCTGCAGATGTGACATGTCGGTCCCGCCGAGTGGCAGGCCATCCCGCACAGGGCCGCCGATCCCCACCGCTTCGAGCACCGTGGCGAAGAGATCGACCTGGGACACCAGCTCCTCGACGCGCCGGGCTTCCTTTTGGTGGGGCCACTTGATCATCAGGGGCACCAGCACCAGCTCCGGGTCGAGCCGGCAGCAGTGGGAGAACAAACCTCCCTCGCCAAGCAGCTCGCCGTGATCGGCGACAAACACGATCAGCGCGGGGTCGAAGAGGCCGCGCTCGTCGAGCGCTTCGAGCAGGCGGCCGATCTCGGAATCCATGAAGGCCACCTCGGCCAGGTAGGAGGCCCGAAGATACGCCAACGCCTCGGGAGTCGCCTGCCCGTCACCGACGATCAGCCGCCCCCAGGCCTCCAGGTTCCCCTGGACGAGGCCACGCCATACCGGCAGCTCCTGAATCGGCCGGGCGAGATCGTCGACGTTGAACAGCTGCTCGAATTCGGCGGGTGCGTCGTACAGGGCGTGGGGATCGAAGAAGTTGACGAACAGGAAGAGCGGCCCCGAGGGATCCGTCGACAGCAGCCCTTCCACCGAGTCCATCAGGGCGTCTCCCCGGGTCTGAAAACCATCCGGATCGAGGTACAGGTCGAATCCCTGAGCCACACCGAAACCGGCGGCACTCATCGCGCCACCGGCAAAACCGGCGGTGAAGTAGCCGGCCTCCGACAGCATCTCGGCAAGGGTCTCGAACCGTCCGGCCAGGTGGTCTTCGGACACGCCCGCACCGTGGCGGTACGGGTAGAGCCCGGTGAACACGGTGGCGTGGGAGGGCAGGGTCCACGGCGAGACCGCCCAGGCATTGTCGAACACCGTCGCGGTTTCGGCGAACGCCTGGAGTTGAGGGCTGGCCGCCTGCGGCCCTCCCCATGGCGACAGCGCGTCCCTCCGGGTGGTGTCGAGGGTCACGATCACCACCGGCGGCGCTTCCGGGCGCACGGGGCCCTTGATCTGCGGCGCGCCCCAGAGGAACAGACCGTCGGGGCGGCCATTCACCGAGAGCCGGAGCTGGTGCGACCCCGGCTCCGCCGGCACCTCGATGGTCTTGACGGCAAGCGGTCCGACCGACACCGAGGCGCCGTTTTTGCCAACGCCCAGGGTGAACTGCGCCTCGGATGCGGAGCCGTTCTCCACGGCGAAGGACACGGTGGCACCGGCGGGCCAATCCAGCGCGGCAACCGCCGTTCGCGGTCCCTCGAAGAGGCAGCCCGCCATCTTTTGATGGGTCACACCGGTGACGCCGCGGGCCACCAACATCGCGATGTGGCGGTACTCCTGCACCCGCGAAACGTCGATCGTATGCAATCGGTCGCCGACGCTGTATCCCAGATCGGTGAAACGGTTCGATTTTTCGTCCCGAAGACCGACGGCCGTCAGGCGGTCGACCCGCTCGACCGTGAGGGTGTGCAGGCCCTCGGTGACCAGGCCCGGCGGGATGGAGACCACGTTGTCCCCGAATCCGGGCCGCTGAGGCTCGTCGAAGATCGGTTTGCCATCCCACGAGGCAGTGAACCAGAACTCGGTGGTGAGTTCGTCCGGCGTGAAGTGAAACGCCAGCTGGTCACTCGATTCTCCGGTCACGACACAGTAGATTCTGGCCATGCCCTTGAAGGTCCACTTGCCGCCCTCGGTGTTTCCTCCCCAGCGGGCTCCCGGGAGGGCCACCACCTGCCGGTCGCTCACCAGCCGTCCCTTCAGAAAGGCCAGGTCCGACTGTGGCCCGAAATCGTACGTGCTTGATGCCCTTCCGCAGCCCAAAGCGCCGAGGGTGAGGGCCAGGACCAGTGCCGCGACGGGCGTCAGGCGAGCCGGCCGCTCCCGACGGCGCAGGCTCACTGGTTCTCTACCGTGTCGTCCTCAGATGCCGAATCGCCCGCCTCGAGCGAGCCCGTCTCTCCGGATTCGAAGCCCTCCTCCACCACGGCCTCGTCGACGGCGACCTCGGTCACCGCAGCTTCGTGCTCCGCCGCCACATCCTCGTCCTGGGCCGGGGGGGCCGAGCAGCCCGCAACCACCACACAGGTCACGATCGACGCGCACCATAGCAGCTTCTTCATATTCCGACCCTCCTTCGTCCGCACGAGCGTAAACCATGGGGTGCCCAACGTCCAGCAGCCGCCGGAGGCAGCTTGGTTGTCGGATGTGAGAGTCAAGGAAAACCAAACGTGGAATGAGGAATATCGATGTCATTCCAAGCGAGGACCAGCCGGGTGGGGTGACACGAGGGTCCCGGGGGATCAACCCCCGGGGCCCGACTTCCTCTGCCCTCCGGCAAACGGCCAACGGCAAACGGCAAACCGCCAACGGTTATCATGCTCCAGATGACGTCGCCGACCGTCGCGCCCGCCGAAAACGAACCGAGCCCGTTCGACTGGCGCGTATTCTCGGACGCGACGGCGGCTGGGTTGACGGCGCTCATTCCGGTGCCGTTTGTGGACCTCGCATTCGAATCCACGTTCCGGCGTCGGATGCCGGCCGCGATAGCCCGTGCTCGCGGACGAACGATGGACCCGCTGGTCCGGCTTCGGCTGGTGAAGAGTCCGAGCCGACTGCTGTCCATGGCGGGCTGCCTGACCCTCCCGTTGCTTGCTCTCAGGTATCTCTTTCGACGCATCTGGAGAAAGGTCGTATACGTACTCGCCATCGCAGATGCCGCCAGCCTGGTGAGCGCCTACTGGCACCGCGCCTACCTTCTCGACCACATGGTCCGATCGGGTCACCTCGACCGCGGGGCGGACACCGATCGGGCCGTGGAGGTGTTCCGCACGGTCCTTCTCGAGGCGGACACGAGCCCCCTCGTGGGGCTGGCCCGGCAAGTCGTGTCGGCGACCCACAGGGTGGTCCGGGTGCTCCTCAGAGCGCGGCGGCGCGGTGCGACCGAGGCCACCGAAACCCTCGGCGACATTCTCAGCTCCCACTGGGGCGCGGCGGAACGGTCCCTGCGATCGGTCGCGATCCGGTACAACGAGCTGTACGAGCAGGCAGATAGGGAGTAGCGAGTAGGCAGTAACGATCCCAATATCGTAGTGACGACGGAGGCGCCTCACCCTACTGCCTTGGCCTCGCGGAATCTCCATCACCACCCTAGAACATCAGCTACACTTCGATACATGTACGACGCCGAACGAGACTTCGCCGCAGAGACGGTCGTGCAGGCCTGCGGGCTCGCACGAAGGGTCCAACACCAGATTACCCGTACCGGGGACGCCATCAGCAAGGACGACCGATCGCCGGTGACGATCGCCGATCTGGCCATCCAGGCGGTGATCAGCCGCCGGCTGATGGACAGGTTCCCGGACGATCCGCTGCTCGCCGAGGAGGATGCCGCGCCGCTGCAGGGAGCCCCGTCAATTGCCGAACGAGTTCTCGAGCTCGCGCGCACCGCCGATGACCGATTCACACCCGAAACCCTGCTCCAGACGCTCTCCAGGGGTGGCCACAGCGGCGCCGCCGACAGGTACTGGGTGCTCGATCCGGTGGACGGGACCAAGGGGTTCCTGCGCGGCGATCAGTACGCGGTGGCCCTGGCCCTGGTTCACCACGGCAGGGTCGTGGTGGGCGCCCTGGGCTGCCCGAACCTCGGCGCCGAGCTCCCGAATTCGACACCCGCGGGTCCCGGCACGGTGCTCGTCGCCGAGATCGGTCGTGGGACTTCGATGGGTCTGATCGGCGGCACGACCGCGGAGATGATCGCGGTGGATCGGATCGACGATGCGGTCCAGGCGAGATTCTGCGAGTCGGTGGAGGCGGCCCATGCCGCCCACTCCGATCAGGCCCGGATCGCTGCAAGGCTCGGCATCACCCGGGCACCGGTTCGGATCGACAGCCAGTGCAAGTACGCGATCGTCGCCCGCGGTGACGCCTCCATCTACCTCCGACTGCCCCGGGACCCGACCTACCGCGAAAAGGTCTGGGACCACGCGGCCGGCGTCCTGGTGATCGAGGAGGCCGGCGGGCGGGTGTCGGACCTGGACGGCCGCCCGCTGGACTTTTCCCAGGGACGCCACCTTGCACGCGGTCACGGCATCGTCGCCACCAACGGGCGCCTTCACGATCGAGTTATCGCTGCTTGTCGAGAGGTGCTCGGGCTGGACTGACCACCCGGCAGGACCTTGATTGAAAATTGCAAATTGAAAATTGAAAATTGGCGAGGGAAGAGTCGGGGCCGCCACTCCCGGACGTTTAACGTTTAACTTGTAACGTTTAACTCTGTGGTCGGCGGCAGCACCTGCCCCGCAAACTCGAACTTGACCGCCCGTTGCCCGGTGGTACACGCCATGCACGCTGGGGCACCCTTGATGACCTTCTCCTGAAAAACCTCGATCGGCAGGTAGTAGAGAGCATCCACACCGAGCTCGGTGGCAACCTCGTCGGAGTCGCCCGCGAATCGGGCGGCGATCAGCTCGGACTGGGTCGGGGTGTTGATGCCCTGGAAACACGAATCGATCACAGCCGGCCAGAGGGTTCCGAAGAAGATTTTGCCCGCTCCGGCGGCGCGCAGGGCGCGGACGATTCGAGTGGCGTTGGTGCCGCGGACGATACTGTCGTCCACCAGGAAGATGTTGCGGCCGGCCACCGCCTTCGCGTCCACCCGGAAGTCCATCATCGCCGCCTTGTCGCGCTCTTCCTGGGTCTCCTCCATGAAGATCCGCCCGCCAAAACGGTACTTCGAGACCGGCGTGGCGTACTGGATGGTCCCGACCGCCAGCTCCTTTTCGAGCTTCTGAGCGAAGGCCTCGGCGCCCGGAATCGGGGAGTGAGGAATCGGCACCACGAGGTCGATGGCGCCCACCGAATCGGGTGCCACGCTCATGATGTGGAGCGCCAACGCGCGCCCGGCACGCCACCGGAACGATCGCACGCTGTCGCCCATCATGGAGCTCTCCACGTCGGCGAAGTAGATCAGCTCGAAGGCGCACGGCCGGGTGTCCCGCTGGATGAGGATCCGCTCCTTGACCTCGAACGTACGATCGATGCAGAGGGCGGCCCCATCCGGGACGTGAGAGGCCACCTCGTACCCGTTCTGCTCGAGAGCCAGGGTCTCCGAGGCCACCATTACCGACGCGGGACGGGCCCGGCGGCCGATCACCATCGGACGGAACCCGTGGGGATCGCGGAAGGCATAGAGTGCGTTGTTGGTCACGGCGACCGCCGAGTAGGCCCCCGTCACCCGGCCCTGAACCTCCTCGATCGCCCGGAACATCAGCTCGTGTTCGGGAGATGCCGGGTCCTGGCGGCGAAAATGCTCGAACCAGAGGCCGAGGGTGCGCAGCAGAGGTTCTGCGTCACAGTGGTTGGCCAGCGCCTGACCCCGCCTCTTCAGCTCGTTCTTGATCTGCTCCACGTTGGTGATGTGGCCGTTGTGGGCCAAAGCGATGCCCGCGAACGCATCGAAAAAGGGCTGGGCATTGGTGACGCCGCCGCCGCCGTAGGTCTTGTATCGCGTATGGGCGATGCCCAGATCTCCGCCGATGTCCCCGTGCTGCTTGAAAATGTCGTCGGCGAGTCCCTCTCCTTTTTCGAGGATCGCGGCGCGGCGCACCGGATCGAAGACGAAGAGCCCGGCATAGGCGGGACCGCGATGCTGGAGAAAGTGGGCGCCGTTGGCCAGATCCCGTACTACCGGGCGGCTGCTGTCACCGATAACCCCTACAATGCCGCACATCTGGATCTCCGCCCTCCGCCGCCGTCACTATACCTCAGGTCTGCGGGTAATCGTCGGTTGAGACATCAGCTCGAAAAGCTGCCTTCCCACACCCCCACCCCGCTTTTCGAGTTCTAACTTTCAGAAAAAATTTCGCAATTCACGGAGTCCGCGGAGTGAATTGCGCAGACATCTCAGGGATTCCGGGTTCTCGAAACGGAGTTCAGTTGCGCTGGCGTTCGATCTCACCGGTCATGGGCACGAATCGAACCGGGATGACCGACCGCTCCTGGTAGCCGTCCTCGGTTCGGGTGATGACCTTGAGCTCCTGGTAGAACTCACCCACGGGAATAACCATGCGGGCCCCGTCGGCGAGCTGATCGAGCAGCGGGTCAGGGATCCGGTCCGGTGCCGCCGTGACGACGATTCCGTCGAACGGTGCCTCGTCCGGCCAGCCGCCGTAGCCGTCCCCACAGCGCACCCGAACGAGAGAGTACTCGAGGCTCTTCAGCACCTCGGCGGCCGCTTCGCAGAGCTTGGTCTTGATCTCGATGGAGAAGACCTCGACGCCCATCTGGGCGAGCACCGCCGCCTGATATCCCGACCCGGTGCCGATCTCCAGCACGCGGCTGCCCTCCTCGACCTCGAGCAACTCGGTCATCAGAGCCACGATATAGGGCTGGGAAATGGTCTGACCCTGGCCGATGGGAAGGGGCGAGTCGTTGTAGGCGGCATCCCGGTAAACGTCGGGAACAAAGAGGTGGCGAGGCACCGTGCGCATGCTGTCCAGGACCTGCTGATCGCGCACTCCCCGCTTCTCGATCTGGGTGCGCACCATCTCGATCCTTCGATCCTCCCAGTCCGGCCCCACCCGCTCGGTGGTGTGCCCGCCCGGAGCGCTACAGGCGCTCATCAGTCCCACCAGGGACGAGGTCAATGCCACCGCCAGCCATCCGCCAAGATCGCGCTTCATAAGCCGCTCCGACTCTCACTCGTCGCTGCCTTTCCCCGTCACGAGCTTCCGAGGAAGGGGGTACCACGGTACCGCAGGTTTCTTCCTAGAGCCTATTAAAACACACGCCGGCGGTCGGACGTCTCGCCGTCGAAGCCGCGCCCGGGCCGGTGGCTCCCGAGCCGCCGCGGCTGATTATTGCAATTCTCATGCCGTCACAACATCCCCCGATCGGCTTGACACCGCCGAACACGACCCCTCACCATGTCTGCCATGCCGACCGACCGCACATCCGGCCAGCCGCATATCGAACGCCATCCGACCCGCCGCGATCTCTTGATCGGAGGGAGTGCGGCCGTGGCCGGTCTGGCGGCGACATCCGGCTGGGCCGCCCCGGCGGCCGCTCCGGGCGGCCGGCCGGTGGCGGTGGCGTCCGCCAATGGCCTCGAAGCCGTCCGGCTGGCCGTGCGGCGAATGGAGGCGGGCGCCCCACCGGTGGACGCTGCGGTGGACGGGGTGGCCCTCGTGGAGGCCGATCCCGAAGACGTCACCGTCGGCCTGGGCGGCCTTCCAAACTCCGAAGGGGTTGTTCAACTGGACGCCTGTTGCATGGACGGTACTAACATGCGCGCCGGTGCCGTCGCAGCGCTGGAGGGATTCGTGCACCCGGCCCGGGTCGCCCTCGAGGTCATGCGCCGCACGACGCGGGTGCTGCTCGTGGGCGCCGGCGCCGGTGATTTCGCCCGCACCGTGGGATTCGAGGAGCGGGATTTGCTCACGCCGCGGGCACGCAAAATATGGCTTTATTGGAAGACCCTCATGTCGGACGCCGACGACTGGGTGCCGGCGCCTGGCCAAGTGGAAGATCCGGACATCCAGTGGTTCATCTCGGAGTTCGGCGCGGTACGACCCACCGGCACGATCAATCTGTGCGCGGTGAACGCCGGCGGCGACGCCGGGGGGGCCACCACCACGTCCGGACTCTTCTTCAAGATCCCGGGCAGAGTCGGCGACTCGCCGCTCATCGGGGCCGGCCTGTTCGTGGACCGCGAGGTCGGCGCCGCTGGCTCCACCGGACGGGGAGAATCGGTCATTCAGACCGCGGGCTCCCACACCGTCGTCGAGCTGATGCGAACCGGTGCCTCACCCACGGACGCCTGCCTCGAAGCCTTGCGACGCATCGTTCGAGCCACCCGCGTACCCTGCCTCCTGGATGAAGCCGGACGTCCCAACTTCAACGTGAAGTTCTACGCCGTCACCCACGACGGTGCGGTCGGCTCTGCGTCGATTTGGTCGGGCGGAACCTACGCCGTCGCTCGATCCGGCGAGGAGCCCCACCTCGAAGACTGCGCCTACCTCTTCGATCGACGATGAGGCGAGCAAGGTTTGAGGTCTGAGGTTTGAGGCCTGAGGGTTTCGATACGACCGAAAGAGGTCTTCCGAATTCCGAATTCCGAATTCCGCCGTGCTGCCCTAACGCCCAGCTGAGGCTTCGGTCGTCCTCTTCAGGGGACATCACTGCGGTACGTTCTTGAATCGGCCGGCAACCGTCGCCGGCCCTTTAAAGGTCCAGGCCGTCGTCCTTTTCCCGGCCGGACATCGACCCGGAACGGCGGTGGCACGCCCCTTGCTCTAACCTCTGCCAGGAGCCCATCCGAACCGGGACTCCGGGGAGGCAGCCATGGACGAGGCCCGACGCAAGCTCAAAATCATCGTTCTTGTGGCAATCAGCTTGACGATCCTGGCGGCGCCGGCCCGTGGAGGTGACTGGTTCGGTGTCCAGCTGGGACCCGGTGGGTTTTCGCTCTCCTTCGGATCCTCGAACTGGGCCGTGTACGGCTCTTCCTGGTCGGACCCGGGGTGGCGTATCGACTACCACTCGGCGCTCTCCGGCTACGGCGAATGGGTGTGGGTGGACGGGCTCGGCCAGTCCTGGCGGCCGTGGGTCGCGCCCGGGTGGAGGCCTTACACCTACGGCCGCTGGGTCTGGACGCGGCTGGGCTGGACCTGGGTGGCCTACGAACCCTGGGGCTATTTTCCTCACCACTACGGGAGCTGGGCTCTCAGCACCTACGGATGGGTGTGGACTCCCGGATACCAGTACCGACCGGCGAACGTGGTCTGGGTCGGGGCTGGCGGTTTCGTCGGCTGGTACGCCTGTCCGCCCGCGGGGTGGAGCCACTCCCGACGGGGCTGGCACCGCGGCCACCATCACGGGTACGCCTCCGGTTATGACGACGGGTACTCGGCAGGTTGGCACGACGCGGAGCACGCCACCTACACCCAATGGCGATATTTCGGCGCCGATGATCTCTCCCGCCACGCCGTGTCGTACAACGCCGCACGAAATGGTGGGTGGTCCCGTGCTGCCATCCGTCCCGGCGCGGCCGCTCCGGACCGCGACGATCTCGACCGGCGCGGAATCGTGACGCCGCGGATGGAAATCGAGAGCCGGATGGTTCGCCTCGGAGACCGCCAGGTCGAACTGACCCGTCCGATGGGAGCCCAGTCCGTGATCCGGCGGAACGCCGAGCCGACCCTGAAGCGAGCCCTCGCGGAGAACGCTCAAAGGACGGCAATCTCCCGTGACCGGGCCGCCCGGACCGCTCCTGTTGAACGCGGCAGTGCCGGTGCAACTGTGGCATCGCCTCGATCCGCGGCCCATCGTCCTGAAGCGACCCGGCGTCGAGAGCCCTCTGCGAATCGACCTGAGCCGGCACGGCCTGCCCAGCGGGAAGCCGAAGGCCGAAAACCAAGCTCGGCTGGAGGACCCGTCGAGGCCGCGCAGGTTCGATCCGATCGGGGTTCTGACCGAGCCCGGACCACCCATCAGTCGGCGACCAACGGTAGGACTCACGGTCTGTCCGGCGAGGCATCGGCGGCGACCTCCAGATCTTCGGCCCGATCGCAGGACCGGCGCCGCGAAACCAAGGCCCCCGTTGGCAACCCTGAACATCAGGACACCGCCCGTCGAGCACGGCCGCCGGCAAAAAGGAATGAGAAAAGAAAAAATTGAACCTGACTGGGATTATTTCAATTTCAATTTTTCATTTCTCATTTTTCCGCACAGCGCACTGCTAAGATGTGCCCGATGTCCGATCCGTCGATCGAACCACCGTCTCGCCTCGAAGCGCGCGTCCACAGGGCGCTCGAGCGGTGCCTCGACTGGAGTCAACAGGGTCGCCACCGAAAGGTCCTGACCGAGGTCGACCGGGTGCTGGACTCGCTGAGCGGGCGTCCCGGCCTCGCGGCACAGCTGCTGGTCTGGAAGGCCCAGGCCCTCCTCTCCATGGGATATCCCGAACGGGCGCTGCACGCCGCACACCAGTCGTGGCGGCTGGCCACCTCACCCCACTCCTGCAGCCTGATCGCCACCGCCCTCGCCTCGACTGGCGACGTCGATCAAGCGGAAAAGTACCTCCGAATGGGGCTCGAGCTCTTTCCGTCGGCGATTCACGTCCCTGTCCAACTGGCCATGATGCTCGCCGACCAGGGCCGGCTCCCGGAAGCTCTCGATGTGCTGGACGATGTCGCGCCTTCGATTCAGCTGCCCGAAGACATGCAGGTGTTTCTCGTGGGACTCCGGGCGAACCTCCTGGCCACCATCGGTCGCTGGTCCGAAGCGGACGCGGTCCTGCTCGAGGGACTCCACCGACACCCGGACTCGCCGTTGCTGCTGGAGACCCACGACTCCCTCAGCCGGGAGTGGATCCGCAGCCGCGCCGAGGAATCCCTCGCCAGGTCGTGGCGCGACGCTCTCGAGCCGGTGGCAGGTGTCGCGGCCGAAGTTGATGAGGCCGTCATACGCTGCGGCATGGTGCTCGAGCTTCCCGATCTCGTGGTGCTGGGAGCGCGGCGGTTGTGGCGTGCCATCAACACCAGCGAGGCCGTCAGAGTGCAGGTTCCGGATCCCTGGGGAGCCGCCTTGGTAACCGCAGTGCTCGAGCTCGACGGACATCCGCTGACGGTGGCCGCCGTGGCCCGCGCCACCGCATCCAACCCGTCCACCGTTCGGTCGGTCATCGGCAGAATCCGGAAGTACCTGGGCCGGCTCGATCCCGGGTTCGCCAGGAGAGCCTTCGGGGCCGTCTCCAACCCCAGACTCGACGATGACAACCGGAGGGGATCGACTGGCCCGGGATCGGTCGTGAGCTTCCCGAGCTGAGTGCCGAGGGTTCAACGATCACCGATCAACCACTTAGTACTCTTGGCTCATCCGGATTTCCGTGAGGTGAGAATCGATCGAATTCGGATTTCACAACGGCACCCGCCCGCCCGAAGAGGAACCGCGGCTTCTTCCGCGGAAACCGCAACCAGGGACAGCGTCAGAAACCAGCATCGCACCCGCGTTGCCGTGGGAGACAACGGGGAAGTAACTCAGGACCGACGGCCAGTTACTTAGGAGCGGCAGGGACCCGCGGCAGCGTCAGTTGACAGCGTCAGTATCGGAGAACCGGGCGCGCTCAGATGGAATTGAGCAGGCGCTAGGCAACGAGGTTGGTGTTCGTGACGGCTTTGGACACGGGCACCTCCGGGTCGTTCATGCCCTCCCTCACAAGCCGGTGAGGCAGCCGCTGTCAAGGGTGTGTAACACCGGACCCGTGGGCCGGCTTGCCCTTGACATCGGCTGCCCACCGGCTATTTGTTCCATTGAACGACCCGGAGGTGTCCACGTGCATCGCCTCGAAGGCCACTGATTGCTGCCGCTGAAGACTGATCGCTGTCCCTGCTCGCTGTTCCCTGTCGCCGCCCCTGAATACTGTCGCTGCCGCTGCAGTTCGGGCACGGGCACGGCAGAACCTCGACCTCACGCTTTCCCGGATGAACCGAACTTTTCCGCGCGTTCTTCGTTTGGTGATATGAGACCGGCCGCATCGACGGCCGAACCGGAGGCGACGACATGAACGGTCGGAATATTCTGATTTGCATGGCCGCCCTCGTCCTGGCGGCGCCCACTTTCGCCGGCGACAGGACCTTTGAGGAGTCCTTCGCTGCGGACAGCGTGGAGCGGCTCCGTATCAACAACGGCGTCGGCGACGTCCGGATCACGGCCGGCGACACCGATGTGATCGACGTCGAGATCACTCTCACCCCGCGCCGGGGGGGAATGTTCTCCTCCATGAAGAAGGCGGAGCACGAGGTGAAGGCGGCCGTGCTGACGACTACCAGAGGCGACGGAACACTTCTCCTGGAGCTTGACTCGGACTCTCCCGAACCACGATTCGAGGCTCGCTGGACGGTCACGGCTCCCGCCCGAATCGGACTCGATCTCGAGCTCGGAGTCGGCGATGTCAGGGTGGCCGGCCTTGCCGGAGGGATCGAGATGGAGGTCGGGGTCGGTAACGTGTCGATCGAGGTTGCCGGAGGTGATGTCGCGGTGAGTGTCGGCGTCGGCAACGGCACCGTTCGCGGCCCGGGAGCGGCCTACGGATCGGTCAGTGCCTCGGGCGGCGTCGGCGGCGCCTCCATCGAGGCGGCAGGCGAGACCTTCAACGACAAGGGATTCGTCGGCCACACGAGCAGTTGGAAGGGCGACGGCCCCTATGGAATCGAACTCGAGGTAGGTGTTGGTGACGCCGAGATCATCCTCGACTAGCCCCCCCAACCACCCTCCCGCTTCGAAAAGCTCCCCCCAAGTCCCCCACCCCGCTTTTCGAAGTCAGTAGATCCCTTGAGTCCAGGTAGGTTTCGCTCAAATCAATGGGGTGGATTACGAATTGCGAATTGTCGTCGTCCGAAGTCGTCGTGCCATCTCCACGATCCGACCCCGTGGGAAGCTGGCCGGGACCTTTCAACTTTCAACTCGCCGACGGCAGCAGCCCACAGCCGTGGCCAGGGGGGTCGTCTCGAGGGAGGGGGCTGGCCTACGGCTGTCTGCTGGCGGCGGTGAGTCGCCGCGCCGAAGGGCGCGAGCAACTTTCAACTTCCAACTTTGGACTTTTGACCTTCGCCTCGGTTGGGCGGGTGCGTGACGCCGTCTGCTACACTCGCGCGACGGAGGAGGAGCACCCATGGAACACCAAGCCGACACGGGAAAGGTACTGCCAGCCAACGCATTCCGCGAGCTCGGACCCGGCGAGATCTACACGCCGGTGGTCCCTCCCACTGACGACCGCCCCGAAGTCTCCATCCGATCGGTAGTCATCGGCGTCATCATGGTGGTGATCTTCACCTTTGCCGCCGCCTACATCGGACTGAAGACCGGCAACGTGATCGAAACCTCGATCCCGATCGCGATTCTGGCGGTGTTTCTCGGGACCCTCTTCGCCCGTCGCAGCACCCTGCTCGAAAACGTCATCATCCAATCCATCGGGCAGGCCGCCGGGGTGGTTGTGGCCGGGGCGATCTTCACCATCCCGGCGCTGTATATCCTCGACCTGCAACCGTCGTTCCTGCAGATCTTCCTGTCGTGCCTGGTGGGCGGATACCTCGGGGTCGTGCTGCTGATTCCCCTCCGCAGGTACTTCGTCAAGGACCTGCACGGTCAGCTGCCGTTCCCCGAGGGGACCGCAATCGCGAACGTGCTGGCCACCGGTGAGAGGTCCAAGGGATCGGCCGGCAAGGTCCTGCTCATGGCCTTCGGCATCGGCTTTTTCTACGACCTCATCGTCGAGTTTCTTCACCTGTGGAACCACCACCTCAATTCGAAGGTCCTGTTCGGCTCCTTCGGCCAGCGGATGGCCGAGGCCCGTTTCGAGTTGAAGCTCAACGCCACCGCCGTCTACTTCGGGCTGGGGTATATCATCGGCGTCCGTTACGCCGGGATCATCGCCGCCGGGTCGGTGCTGTCCGTGCTCGTGCTGGTTCCCCTCGTCTACTTTGCCGGCCACGGTCTGACTGTGCCCCTGACCCCTCCCGAAGTGGGAGCCCTGGTGGCCGACATGGACTCCGCCGACATCTTCGGCAACTACATCAGGCCGATGGGCATCGGCTGCATCGCGGTGGCCGGCATCATCGGCATCCTCAAAATGGGCAAGATCATCCTGTCGTCCCTGTCGCTGGCATTCAAGGGTCTGGTCGGCGGCGACGATGGCGCCGGCACCGTCCGCACGGACCGGGACATGACTCCGCGCAACACCTTCCTGATTCAGATCGGGTCGGTGGTCGGAATGTTTCTGCTGTTCTGGTTCATCAGCGGCCGGCTGACGACGGCCCTGGTGGGCACAGTGATCACGTCCCTGCTGGCCTTCCTGTTCACACCGGTGGCGGCACGGGCGATCGCCATCGTCGGCGTCAATCCGGTCTCCGGAATGACCATGCTCACCCTGATCATCGCCTGCCTCGCCCTCGTCGCCACCGGGCTACGCGGCGACGCCCTCGGCATGTCGGTGGCCCTGGTTGTGGGCTGCGCCGTGTGTACCGCGCTGTCGACCTCCGGCGCCTTTATCACCGACCTCAAAGTCGGCTACTGGCTCGGCGCCAGCCCTTTCCAGCAGGAGCGGTGGAAGTTCCTTGGCATTCTCATCGCCTCCCTGTGCGTGGGCGCCGTCATCTGGGTGTTGGCCACATCCTATGGGTTCATGGTGGAGAATGAGGCCGGCCGCATGGTCGTCAACCCCGACCTGCCGGCCCCGCAGGGCAACCTCATGGCGACCATCGTGTCGAGTGTCATGGGTGGCGAGCAGCAGGCCCTGATCCTCTTCCTGCTCGGCGGCATCGTGGCGATCATGCTGGAGATGGCGAAGGTCCCGGCACTGGCGTTCGGGCTCGGGATGTACCTGCCCATCGAGATCAACATGGCGGTCTTCTTCGGTGCGGCAGTGGGCCACTTCATCGGCCGCTCGGGGCGCACCGAGGCCGAGTGCGAAGCCCGCAAGGAGCAGGGCACTTTGATCGCCTCGGGCCTGATGGCCGGAGCGGCCATCATCGGCACCATCGGTGCCATTCTGCTGTTGCCCCAAATGGGCGAGGTCATGCTCGCGGTGGACGTTCTACACGCGTCCGAAACCGGCACTGCGGTGTTCGCCGGCTGGTACGAGGGCCTTGGCGGCCAACTGCTCAGCGTGGTCGGGCTGGCGGCGTTGGTCGCGGCCTGCTTCTTCCTGGCAAAGGTCGGAGCGAGGTGGCAGATGGAGGAGGAGCAGGAGTGAGACTCTAAACGTCGGGTTCATCCGGATTCCCGTGAGATGGACGCTCGTTGAATTCGGAATGCGGAATTCGGAATAAGGCAACTGATTGCTGCCCCTGAATACTGATTGCTGTCCCTGATCGCTGTTCCCGGTCGCTGCCGCTGAATACTGTCGCAGCCGCTGCATTCCGGGCACGGGCACGGAGACGGGCACGGCAGAACCCCGACCTCACGCTTTCCCGGATAAACCTAACGTTTAACGTTGAATGTGTCGAAGCTCGGTGGCGAGGGTGGCGAGGAGGTCGTCGGGTTCTTCAAACGACCTCAGGTGAACGGTTCGGTCACCGGGCGGCCGGAGTTGCCAACTGCGATAACACATGATGGGTTTGCCCGCCTTGACGGCCAGGGCAATCTCCGACAACGTCCCTGCACCCCCACCCACTGCGACGCAGAGGGTTGCCGACAGCACGTTAAAGGCGTTCCGCGCCATACCGGAACCGGTGAAGATGGGTATCCGGATCCACGGATTCGGGTAGCCTGCTTCGGGTTGGGCCACCGGCAGCAGACCCACGGTGAGGCCGCCGGCTCCGACCGCGCCCCGGCTGGCGGCGGCCATCACCCCGGGCCCGCCCCCGGTGAGCACCACCCACCCGCTCCGCGCCGCCAAAGCCCCCACCCTCTCGGCAACCCGCTCCTCTTCGAGCGTCGCCGACCCCGCCCCAAAAACCGCCAGCACGGGCAGCGTCCCCGAAAGACCCGAGGTCGTTGACCCCTCTCTGTGAGAATTTGCCATAAGTGGATTCTACAGTTCCGATTTCTGGCCGCTGAATCCGAGTCCCCAGCTGATTCCCGAATCGACGCGACTCGACGATTCAGCGGCCAGAAATCGGAATAAAAAAAAGCCCGGGCAAAAGCCCGGGCCTCTCGAGGTTGCTTGATCCGTACGTTACTTGAGGACCACCAGCGCGACCCGGCGGTTCTGTGCACGGCCCTCGCGGGTGTTGTTGTCGGCAATCGGCTTGTACTCGCCGTAGGAGATCACGTTCATGCGGTGCAGCGGGAAGCCGTGCTCCCTGGCCAGGTACTGCATGGCGGCCTCGGCGCGCTTGTAACCGAGCTTGAGGTTGTACTGCTCGGATCCGATGTTGTCGGTGTAACCCTGGATTTCGATGTAGACGCCCTTGTTCTTGGCCTTGACGCCCTTGGCGAACTCATCCAGCGCCGCGGTGCCTTCGGGGCTCAGGGCGGCCTTGTCGAAGCCGAATTTCACCTGCTCGTCGGTCAGAACGGTCTCGCCGATGAACGTGCCCTCGGCCAGCTTGCCGGCCGCAGTGGCGCGCTCCAAGGCGTCCTTCGCAGTCTCGGACAGCTTGGCAATCTGATCCTCGAGCTGCTTGTCCTTGGCCTGCAGATCGGAGATCGCCTTTTGGTTGCCTTCGACCGAGGTCTGGACCTCGCCGATCTTCGCCGTGTTCACCTGATCCGAGGCAGCGACCGTTTCATTGACGTATTTCTTGGTCGCGCAGCCCGTGAGCGCCAGACCGGCTACGAGCACCACCACGACCGCTGGGATGATAGACTTTCGCATACTCCACCTCCATGTAAGTTCCCGTAATTGGTTGCCGATCCTTTCGGCGTCGAGCAGAGACTATAACACACCCACCCGAAATCGACGGTGTCAACTTCCTGTAAATATAAGCACCGCCGCGCCCGATTCGCTCACTGAAGAAGACATCGCGGGTCGTCTGCGGTCACTTCCGCCGCGCACTCCACGACACCGTCGACCAGCCGCACCAGCACGGGAGTCTGGAGGAACCAATCGACTCCGGACGGCAGCTCGGCCTCATCGCACGCCTCGCACGGGAATGGCAGGGTCCCTACGGTTGGGAATCCTCCTCGCTCCGGAACCGCCACCGCCGTTGTCGGGACCGCGAGCGGTCCGGTGAAGAATGCCTCCATCAGCTCGTGACAGTGTTCGCAGTCCTTGCGGTAGAACAGGAGGAGCCTGACGCCTTGGTCAAGATCCGGAGGGGCCGGCTGGATCCAGGCGGCGATTGGCACCTCGCTCCAGGGATTCCCGAGCCACTCGCCATAGCTCGGAAGATAGTAGCCTTCGGCGGGCCCCGATGGCTGGCCGACTGCTTCCGGTTCGACCCGCGAGGACGGCGGCGCGGCGGCGGTCACACCGAAGGCAACGACAACGCTGATGAGGGCCCAGCACCCGGCCGCCAGCACCCTCCACGTGGGTTGGACCGGGGTGATCTTCAGCGATTCGACTCCCCGCCCGAGCAGCCCCAATCCCAGAAGGAAAGCCGAGATCCACGGCGAGGGTGATTCCGGGGTGGATCTCCACGGCACCGAAGCAGCCGCAACTCGTAGCGCCCATCGCCACGTCGGCGACCAGTACCGGCAGGAAGCCGGCCAACATCAGGATGCCCACCGGCCGCGCCAGCCTGGGCAACAACCACATCACGCCCACCACGACGAGCTCCGCGGCGATGGTGAACTCGAACACGAACATCAGGTCGAGACCCAGTGCACCAGCCCACTTGATCATCGGTGCCGGAAGGTGTGATGGGCTCGCGTCCAAGATCTTCAAGACCGCACCCGCCAGCAGCCATAGCGGAACCACGACCCGCGCCAGCGCCACCGCGACGGCGCCGCGGAGCGTGATGGGTTCGACCTCGCAGTGTTTTGATCCGTCATCTCAGCTCCAGCCTGACCTCAGAATAACGTTGCCGCTCCGCATCAGTCCTCGGGTCTGACCGATCTTCGGGCGGAGATTTACCGGATCTTGACCCCGATGGCCCGCTCCGGACGGCTACAAGTGTCGAGCGGCCGAGCCGCTGCAGGACCTCGGCCTCAATCCCGTCCGCGATCACGCGCGACTGCTGGACGGCGGCGTCGGCCCGTCCGAGCATCACCGCGGCGTCGGGGTCGGCGGCCATTTCGTGCAGATTGATGTATACGTTCATGGCCGCACCGAGGGCCGCGGCGCTCGCCATACCGGCGCCGACCCCTGCATCGGATGCCGAGGCCGGCAGACCGAGATCCAGGGCGCGGCCGCAGAGCGTCGGCGATTTCGACGCATGCCTCAGCGACCTCCAGGGGGACCTCTGCCGCGTGCAGCGTGGCGCTGCGGATCCGCTCCCGATCGCCCGACCGCGACGCCTCCATGAGGCCTTGAAACGACCACGTGTCCTCGTCGATGGCGTCAAGCAGCTTCTGCTTGAGAAGCTGGGCGCTGACGGCCACCTCTTCGAGCTCGGCCCTCACCTGCTCGTAATCCGACTTCGGGTGGGGCAGATTCGCCACCATCGCTGCCAGGGCGGCGGCGAGGGCTCCTGCGAGGGCCGCCACCGATCCACCACCGGGCGCCGCAGAGTCCCTCGAGGTCTCGTCGGCAAAGCCCTGCACCGTCATCGACGCCAGCGGCCGTCGGGGCGCCAGAATGTCCTCGATGATCTTCTCCGAAGGCTCGAATCGAGAAACCTCGTTCAGACCCAGTGATCGAATGGCCGTGTGTACGATGTCCGCCTCCGGAACCCCCGGCGAGCGGAGCATGCGGCCGAGATAGTGACGACCGGCATCGAGGATCACCGCCTTCGGGACCAGGCCGACGAGCTCGGAACCCGTGACCCGAATGCCGCGGGCCGTGGCGCTCGCTTCGCAGGCATCGAATGCGGCGTGAAGGGGTGTCGTGTCCAAATCCACCAGGTTCATGGAGACCTGGGCGCAGCCGTACTCGGGGATGTACCAGCCCACCGCCCGCACCGCCTTGAGCATGCCCGGCTGCTCGACGGTGTTACCGTCGGCGTCCTCGACCGTGCGACCCTTCTCCCGAACGTCGAGCGCGACCCGGTTCGCCCACCTCTTGTCGGTGACGTTGAGGTCGACGTTATACGCCACCAGAAACTTGCGGGCGCCGGTGACCATGGCGCCGAAATTGGGCACGAACTCGGCGGGGCCGAAGTCCGGTTTGAAATCCGGTTGCGCGAGCTTCCCGGGAAGGGCTTCGTACTCCCCTTTGCGGATGTCGGCCAACGATCGGCGGTCCGGGCGGGTGGCCGCGTACTCGTACAGGAAGACCGGAACGCCGAGCTCCTCCCCCACCCTCCGGCCCAGCCGTCGGGCAAGCTCGACGCAATCGTCCATCGTGACCCCGGAAACCGGCACGAAGGGGCAGACGTCGGTGGCGCCCATCCGGCCGTGTGCGCCGTGGTGTTGCCGCATGTCGATCAAATCGTACGATCGCTTGACCAGCTGGAAGGCGCCTTCGAGAACCGCCTCTGGCTCACCGACAAAGGTGATGACCGTTCGATTGGTCTCTTGGCCAGGGTCGACGTCCAGCAACCTCACTCCGGGGACCGACCCGGCGGCCCGGGCGACCTCCTCGTAGACCTCCGCGCGACGTCCCTCCGAAATGTTCGGTACGCATTCGACGATCTTCATTGACAACCTCTCCGTGACTCGTTTTCCGAGTCCCGCTGAGTTAGCGATCAGTGCGGTAGTTCGGCGCTTCCTTGGTGATCACGACGTCGTGGGCGTGGCTTTCCTTGAGCCCGGCCGAGGTGACCCGGACAAAGCGTCCCTTGGAGTGGAGCTCTGCCACCGTGGAGCACCCGGCGAGGCCCATCCCGGCCCGCAGACCACCCACCAGTTGGGTCAGCTGCCCTTCCACGGGGCCCTTGTACGGCACCATCCCCTCGATCCCTTCAGGCACCAGCTTGGAGAGCTCGGAATCGTCCTGGAAGTACCTGTCGCGAGAGCCCTCGGCCTCCTTCATGGCACCGAGGGAACCCATCCCCCGGTACGCCTTGAAGGTCCGGCCCTGGTACAGGATCTGCTCACCGGGAGACTCCTCGACGCCGGCGAACAGCGAGCCGATCATGACCACGTCCGCCCCTGCTGTCAGCGCCTTGGTGATGTCGCCGGAGAAGCGGACGCCGCCGTCGGAAATGACGGGCACACCGGCTGCGTGAGCGACCTCGGCGCACTCCCGGATGGCGGTGATCTGCGGCATCCCGGCACCGGTGACGACCCTCGTGGTGCAGATGGAACCGGGACCGATACCGACCTTGAGTGCATCGGCGCCCAACGCGATCAGATCGCGGGCCGCAGCAGCGGTGGCGATGTTCCCCACGATCAGGGAGACATCCGGATGGCGGTTTTTGATCCTCTCTGCGGCGCTCAGCACGCCCGTCGAGTGGGCGTGTGACGAGTCCAGGCACAGGAGGTCCACCTTGCGTTCGACGAGGGCATCGCAGCGCTCGTCCAGATCTCCTCCCACCCCCACGGCGGCGGCCACGCGAAGTCGGCCAAACTCGTCCTTGCACGCGTCAGGGTAGTCCTGGGCCTTCTTGATGTCCTTGACCGTGATCAGCCCCTTGAGGTTGCCTTCGTCGTCCACCACGAGCAGCTTCTCGATGCGGTGCTTGTGAAGCAGCAGCTTGGCTTCGTCGAGTGTGGTTCCTACGGGAGCCGTCACCAGGTTGTCCTTGGTCATGAAGTCGGCGATCGGCCGGTCGAGCTCGGTGCAGAACCGGAGATCGCGATTGGTCAGGATGCCCTTCAGCTGCCCCTCGGCATCGACCACCGGCAGACCTGAGATCTTGAAGGTGGCCATCACCTCCAGGGAGTCCCGAACCAGCCGATCGGGCCTGATGGTGACCGGTTCCACGATCATCCCGGATTCGGAGCGCTTCACCCGGTCGACCTGAGCGGCCTGTCGGTCCACCGACATGTTCTTGTGGATCACCCCCAACCCTCCGTGCTGAGCCATGGCGATGGCCATGCCGGCCTCGGTCACGGTATCCATGGCGGCGGAGATGATCGGCAGATTCACCCGCACGGTCTTGGTCAGACGGGTGGATACGTCGACCTGATTGGGGTGGACTTCCGACCGTGCAGGCACCAGCAAAACGTCGTCGAAGGTCAGACCGATCGGAAAATCAACCGGCATCTCGCTACCTCCCTGTCGCCGCGGCGACCCCGCAGCACTTTTTGTACTTCTTGCCAGAACCGCACGGGCACGGGTCGTTGCGTCCCACCTTGGGCTGGCCGCGTCGGACTGTGGTCGGCCGAGCCGGGCCGCCCACCGGCGTGCTCGCGGCATGCTCCTGCTGAGCGTGGGACTCGGCGAGTCCCCGCGCCTCTGGGTGGGACAACGTGGTGGTCACGCCCCGGCGCCGTTGCTGGTACTCGTCGACCGGCTCGGCGTGATAGAGGAACTTCACCACGTGGTCCTCGATGCTCTCCCACATGTCCTCGAACAGGGCGTAGGACTCGCGCTTGTACTCGACGAGCGGGTTGCGCTGGCCGTAGGCCCTCAGACCGATGCCCTCTCTGAGGTGATCGAGGGCCAGCAGGTGGTCCTTCCATTGACGGTCCACCGTGTCCAGCAGCAGGAACTTCTCGAGCTTGGTGAACTCCTCCTCGCCGAACCGCTCGACCCGAGAGTGATAGTGCTCTTTGGCACCCTCCGCCAGGGTCCGTTCGAGATCGATTCGGTTGATGGTCTGCCAATCCACCCCCACTTGATCGACGGTGATACCGAAGTACGCGCGGAACTCATTGTCCAGTGCGCCGGAGTCCCAGTCGGCCGGATCGGCCTCCTCGGGACAGTATCGGTCCAGCATGCTGGCAACGATGTCGTCCAACACCCGGATGATGTAGTCACGCCCCTCGACGCCCTCGAGAATTTGGCGGCGCAGGCGATACACCGCCTCGCGCTGCTTGTTCATCACGTCGTCGTACTCGAGCAAGTGCTTGCGGATTTCGAAGTTCCGTCCTTCGACCTGCTTCTGGGCGCGGGCGATGGACTTGGTCACCATCTTCGACTCGATCGGAACGTCCTCCTCCATGCCGAGGCGGTCCATCATCTTGCGCACCCAGTCGGCGGCGAAGATCCGCATCAGGTCATCCTCGAGGGAGAGGAAGAACCTCGAAGCCCCAGGATCGCCCTGTCGGCCCGAGCGCCCCCGGAGCTGGTTGTCAATCCGCCGTGCCTCATGCCGTTCGGTGCCGATGATCCGAAGCCCGCCGGCGGCGAGCACATCCTCCTTGTCCTTCCGGCAGCTCTGGGTGTACTTGGCGACCGCCCGCTCGTACGCCTCCGGATCCGACGCCGGATTGACCTCGATCCGAGCAAGGCCCTCGGGATTGCCGCCGAGCACGATGTCGGTGCCCCGCCCCGCCATGTTGGTGGCGATGGTCACCGCCCCCTTGCGGCCCGCCTGGGCGATGATGTCGGCCTCGCGCTCGTGGTACTTGGCATTCAGAACCACGTGCTTGACCTTTCGCCGTTGGAGCATCTTCGCCAGCCGCTCGGACTTCTCGATGGACACCGTGCCCACCAGCACCGGCTGCCCGTTTGAATGACTCTCCTGAATTTCGTCGATGACCGCCCTGAACTTCTCCTTCTCGGTCGTGTACACCACGTCGGCGTGGTCCAGCCGAACCATAAGGACGTTGGTCGGGATCACCGCCACGTCCAGGCCGTAGATCTTCTGGAACTCCTCGGCCTCGGTCTCGGCCGTGCCGGTCATGCCGGCGAGCTTGTCGTACATCCGGAAGTAATTCTGCAGGGTCACGGTCGCCAGGGTCTGGTTCTCGGACTGGATCTTCACCTTCTCTTTGGCCTCCACCGCCTGGTGGAGCCCGTCCGACCAGCGACGGCCCGGCATCAGCCGACCGGTGAACTCGTCGACGATGATGACCTCGCCGTCCTTGACGATGTACTCCCGATCGAGTTCGAACAGGGAGTGAGCCCGCAGCGCCTGATTGACTGCGTGCAGAATCTCGGTCTGCGACGGATCCCACAGGTTTTCGACGCCGAGGATCTTCTCGACCCGCTGCATCCCTTGCTCGGTGAGGGTGGCGGTCTGGGCCTTCTCGTCGACCAGGTAATCCCCGGTGACCTCCTTGTTGCCGTGCTTGTCCTCGATCTCCTCACCCTTTGCCAACCTGGGAATGACGCCATCCACCTGGTAGTAGAGATCGACGGACACCTCTGACGGGCCGGAGATGATGAGCGGCGTCCGGGCCTCGTCCACCAGAATCGAGTCCACCTCGTCGACGATGGCGTAGACGTGGGACCGCTGCACCATCCTGTCCAGCGAGAACTTCATGTTGTCCCGCAGGTAATCGAATCCGAACTCGTTGTTGGTCCCGTAGGTGACGTCGGCGGCGTAGGCCTGTCCGCGCTGATCGTCCTTGATTTCGTTCTGGATACAGCCCACCGTGAACCCGAGGAACCGGTAGATACGGCCCATCCAGTCGGCATCGCGGCGCGCCAGGTAATCGTTCACCGTGACCACGTGGACACCCCGCCCGGTGAGGGCATTCAGGGTGACCGGCAGGGTCGCCACGAGGGTCTTCCCCTCCCCGGTCTTCATCTCCGCGATCCGGCCCTCGTGAAGAACGATGCCGCCGACGAGCTGGACGTCGAAGTGGCGCATGCCGGTGGTCCGTTTCGAGACCTCGCGAACGATCGCGAAAACCTCTACCAACTCCTCGTCCAACACCCCCTGAACAAACACGCTGCGTTCGCGAGCGTCCTCGGGGAGGTCGGCCGTCGCCTCTCGCACACGATCCCGAATCTCCGCGAATCGCGCCCTCAGCGTATCGTCATCCAGCGCCTCCATCTCCGGTTCTCGGGCGTTGATGGCCTCGATGATCGGGCGCATCCGCTTGAGATCTCGCTCGTGCTTGGAGCCGAAGACGGCTTCGATGCCCTTTTCGATCAAATTCATGTCAGATCCCTGATCCCCAGGCGGCGGGGCTGAGTTGCGGTGGCCCTCGTCTCTACGACAACACGCGGGGGCCGGTCAGAATGCCCCGATGCCGGGTCCCGGAAGGTTAGTGGATGGAGGCGGGGATTTCAACGGGGACGGATGCCGTTGCAACGACCGAAAGGCAAAACGGAGTCTTGAATTCGAAATGCGAAATGCGAAATGCGGGAAACCGGCTTGCCGGCTGGAGGAATTTTCAGAAGGAACCGAGCATGTAGTACAGCGGGTTGACCGCCTTGCCGTCAACGTGGACCTCGTAGTGGAGGTGAGGTCCGTTGGACCGCCCCGAATTGCCCAGGGCGCCCACCTCGTCTCCCCTGCGGATCTCGTCCCCGGGCTCGACTGAAATCGAGTCGAGGTGGCCGTAGACGGTCGTAAAGCCGAAACCGTGAGCGATCCGGACCGACTTTCCGAGGCCGCCATTACGTCCGGCGAAGACCACCACCCCGTCGGCGGGCGCCTGCACCGGCGTGCCCCGTCTGGCCGAGATATCGAGCCCCTTGTGGAACGCACGACGACCGGTGAAGGGGTCGCTCCGCCGGCCGTAGCCGTCTGTCATCAGCCCGGCCACCGGTGCGATGCTGGGGGTCGCCGAGAGCGTCCGCAGCTGCCGCTCAATGGACTCCTCGACGCCGGCCAGCTTCTGCAGTATCAGATCGCCCTGGAGACTCAGGGATTGGGAAGACCCGGGAAGTCGATCGTAGGGTCCACCGCTTCCCGCCCGATCGACATTGATGACCCGCTCCCCGGACTCCACCGGTTCGGTTTCCATGCCGGCCGCCAAGGCCAATCTGGAGGTCCGTTCCTCGAACTCGTCGAGCCGACCCTGCACCGTCATGACGGTTTCCTGGAGCCGCTGGTTGACGCCGGCCAGTTGCTTGTTTTCGAGCCGGAGCCTGGCCACCTCGGTCCGTCGAGCCACGGCGCTGCCTGCCGTGGAGATGGCGACGAGGGACAGCAGGAGGGTCGCCAGGCAGGCACCGGCGACGATCACCAACGTCCTCGTCGAAAACGAGAACTTGAAGAACTTCGCCTGGCTGTGAGGAACGATGATGATCGTATTCAGGCGCTGAGGCATCAGCCCCTACCCCCTCCCGACTCGAGCCCGCCGTCGCGGTATTGCGTCGCTGGAAATTCTGCCATCGCTCTTTATCGGTGTCAAACAAATCGTCGTTTCGGACACCCGGATGCCGATCTGAGCGACGCAGCTCACAGTTCGTCGCGGGGGGCATGAGTCTTCAATCTTCAATTTTCAACTCCACCGTCGGGTGATTCGTCGTTGTTCGAATCGCCGTTGCCGTTGCCGGTGCTCGCGCCGGGGCCCTTGGCGGCCACCCGCATCAGCTTCACCATCTCCTCCAGACGTCGCTGACAGCGCCCGAAAACTCCACTCCCATCCCAGCCGTCCTTGGCGGTCCAGTCACCTGCTGGTACTCCGGTAAGAAGCTCGATACCCTCCTCGACCGTGGCGACCTCCCAAATATGGAACTGGCCGTTCTCGACCGCCGAAATCACCACCGGATCGACGTGCAGATCAGGGACGTTGGTGGCCGGAATCATCACTCCCTGGGACCCGGTCAGTCCCCGGCTCTGACAGACACGGAAGAACCCCTCGACCTTTTCATTGACGCCGCCGATGGCCTGGATCCTGCCGAGCTGGTCGACCGAACCCGTCACCGCCACGTCCTGGCGGATCGGGAGACTCGAGAGGGCCGAAAGAATGGCGTAGACCTCGGTGGAAGATGCCGAGTCACCGTCGATGCCTCCATAGGACTGTTCGAAGGTGATCGAGCAGGCCATGGTGAGCGGGATCCGACGGGCGAAGGTCCCCCGCAGGAAGCCGGTGAGAATGCCGACGCCCTTGTCGTGGGTCGGCCCGGAAAGTCCGGCCTGACGCTCGACGTTGACCACACCTTCACGACCCAGCCCCACCTGTGCCGTGATCCTCGACGGCTTCCCGAAGCGGTGATGCCCGAGATCGTACACCGCGAGCCCGTTGACCTGCCCGACCACTGCGCCGTCGGTGTCGACCTTGATGATGCCGTCCTCGATCAGCGAATGAACCCGGTCCTCGGTCAGGCCGTGGCGCCGCTGGTATGCCCTGCGCGCCGCGTCCACGTGATCCGCCGTTATGAACTCGGCGCCATCCTGGCGTGCGAGGTGGGCGGACTCCCGTTGCAGATCCGCGAGATCCGAGAAGCGACTCGAGAACCGCCGATGCCGACGACCGAAACGAACCGCTTCCTCGAGCATGGCAGCCATCGCGGAGCGGTCCATCGGCGGCAGATCATCTTCGATGCCGACCTTGCGTAACACGGACAAGGCGTCCCGTGCGTGCTCCTCGGTCGCGGTCATCACCGAATCAAAGTCCGCCAGCACCTTGAATACCTTGGAGAAATCAGCATCGTATCGGTAGAGAACGTCGTAGATGCTGCGATCGCCGATGACGACAACCTTCACGTCCAGCGGAACCGGCTCGGGCTTCAGGACTGCAGCACCAAAGACCATGCTCTCCAGCGACTGGACCTGGACCCGACGGAACTTGAGCGCTCGTTTCAGCCCGGGCCACACCCTTGGCTCGAGCAGCAGGTCCTCGGCGTTGAGCACCAGGTATCCGCGATTCGCCCTCATCAGGGATCCCGCTCTGATCCTCAGGAAGGAGGACACCAGCTCGCCGGAAGAGGCCATGGAGCGTTCGACCGTGCCGAAGAGGTTGGTGTACGTGGGCTCGGTCTCCAGGATCACCGGCCGACCCTCGAGCTCGGAGTTGTCGACGGCCAGGTTCACCCGCCACCGATCGAACCGGTCACTGCCATCCTCTCCAGCCTCCTCCACGAAGCTCTCGGCGTGGTCCTTCAGATCCTCCCGCAGTGCAGCCAGATACGGATCGACCCGGCGATCTCCCACCCGGCTGCGGACCTCGTTGATGGACTCCACGAAAGTTGGTTCGAGCAGATCTCGGCGGGTCTGATCGAGTCGTTGTTTCGCGCTGCGCCTGAGGGCAGCTACGTCGTGGAATATGTCCTGAAGCTTGTCGGTCAGCCGCCCGTGCTCCTGGACCAGCCGGACACCCTCGTCCTCGGCCATCGTGCCTGCCTCGACCAGCTTCTGCAGCTCCTCGAGCGCTACCGGCTGGTCATTGACTACCGGCAGGACCTCCGGCTTCGTGATCGGCCCGACCTGCACCTGCACGAGCGAGAACCCGGCCTTTTTGACCTCCTCCTCGAACGCCTCGACCAGGGATTTCTCCTGTTCCTGGAGGTCGGCAACCGCCCGTTCCAGCTGGTGTCTGAACTCCTTGTCGCCGAGGGTGCGGGGGAGGTTCTCGGAAAGCTCCTGGACGAGACCGTCCATGGCGTCCCTGAACCGCCTCCCGGCGCCCGGCTCGAGAAACAACGCGCACGGTTCCTCCGGTGCTTTGAAGTTGAAGACAAAGCAAACGTCGTCCGGCCGCACCTCGTTGTCGGCGAGATTGTCGAGGAAACGCTTGATCGTGGTCAGCCGGCCGGTGCCGGACAGGCCGGTGACGAACACGTTGTAGCCGATGCTCTCCAGGCCCAGGCCGAATGCGATCGCCTCCACCGCTCGATCCTGGCCGACGATGGTGGTGGCGGGTTCGATCTCGTCCGAGGCCTGCCACTCGATCCACTCCTCCGGACACCTCCACGCCAGCTCGTCCACCGATACCTCTCGAACCATCACTCACCCTCCCTGGATCGTCGATTTCGGTCCAGGTGTGAGTATATGCTGGCCCCAGCCCGCCCTTGGCGAATTGAAGATTGAAGATTGAAGATTGAAGATTGATGTCACCTGTCACATGTCACGTTTCACGTTTCGCGTGTCCCGCCGAGTCACATACGCCAACAACACCGGAAGCACGGTAATGCTGGCCACCGCCGTGCACAGAGCCCCGAGAATGGCCGCCGCGCCTACCGAGCGAAGTCCGGGGAAATGGGACAGCACGATCGAACCGAAACCCACCATCGTGGTGAGGGCGGCGACGGCGATCGCCCGCGCGGTGGCGGCCATCGCCGCCGAATCACCGTCGGACTCGAACCACCGGTGGAGTAGGTGGACCCCGTAGTCCACGCCAATGCCGATCACCATCGTGATGACGAAGATGTTCATGAAGTTCACGCGAAGGCCGAGGAGCGCCATCAACCCGAGCATCCACAGCATGCCGACCGCCAGCGGTACGAGGGCAAGCAGGGCCCTCACCGGGCTCGACAGATCCGCCCACATCAGGAGGAATACGGCCACCATTCCGATCACCGCCGCCTTTGCGGCATCCCGCCACACGATGCGGCGCAGCTCGGCCGACACTACCACCGGCGCCGCGAGCACCGCCCACTCTCTGTCAGCCACCAACTCGGCGAGCTGCGGGGGCACCTGGCGCCGCCACCGTCCGGCCGGTGGATAACAGTAGATGACCGTGGAAACGCCGCCATCAAAATCAGCGACATACCGCTCGACCACGGGCTCGAGCGCCGTTCCCCGAAGATCCGTCAGAGCCAGCGGCACCGCGACTCGAAGCGCGTTTCCGAGATGGCCGAGGCCGGCTGAAAAAGCTGCCGGATTGACCCCTGAGTTGCGCAGGGCACCGGCGAGCCGCTGGTCGACGCCCTCCAACCGGTCTCTCTCGCTCTGCAGATAATCGATGACCTCGAGCTGACGATCGAGCGGCGGCACCACCCCGGCGATGGTGTCGATACTGGCAAGAACCCCCTCGTCGACCATCGCCTGGAGCGAGGGCAGGATGGTGCGGGCCCTCGCCATCGCCTCCGCCTCGGTGGCGCCGTCGACGCGCAGCATCATTGGGGTGAAGCGAAGGCCAAAGGCCTCCATGACCTCGGTCCTCAGCAGATCGGCGTGATTGTCAGACGACCGCATGTTGCGAATATCATCATCGAACTCGAGGCCGAGGGTCGCGGCGCCGAGGACAACGGTCAGAACCGCTGCGGCCGCCAGGGTGGCGCGTGGGCGGGCGGCGCTGCTCTTGAAGAGATCGTCCGAGCCGAAGGACCGCAGGCGGAGACGAGGCAGCCGATCCCGGGACCCGTAGAACAGAGTGAGCAGCGCGGGCAACAGCAGGAACACCGACACCACCAACATCAGGATCCCGGTGCCCGTGAGGAGGCCGAGCTCGGAAAGACCGGTGAAATCGGTGGCCAGGAAGGCATAGAAGGTCGCGGCGGTGGTGACCGCGCCGAGGAAAACTCCCAAGCCCGTGTGGCGGCCCATCGCGTCGAGCGCCGCGCCGTGCGGGACTCCCCTCGACCTCTCCTCGACGTACCGGCCGTAGAGCACGATGATGAAGTCGATGCCGAGCCCGATGAGCAATGCGCCCGACGCCGAGGTGAGCGAGTTCAAACGACCGAGGGCGAAGGACACGAAGACGACCGCCAGGCCGAGTCCGGTGACCAGGGGAAAGAACGCGAACACGACGGCCGCCGGCCTGCGAAACGCAATGAGAAACAGCAGCAAAACGCCGACGAGGGAGGTGGAGATACCGACCACCGCGTCGCGGATGATCAGGCCGCTGTCGAGGAGCACGATCACGTACCCTCCGGTGAATTCGACCTCCGGAGGAGAACCCTCCCACCCTTGCGAGGCCCACTCGGCGGTGGCGTCGGCCACCCGGTCGCCCAGCCCACGAACGAGCAGGCGGTCGAAATCGAGATCCTGAGCCGGTCGGACCGGTCTCGCCAGCATCAGGAGCAGCTCGCGGCGGCCGTCGATCAGGCAACCGGTTCCGGGATCGACCGAAATCCCGGCGCCCCCGAACCGCGCCTCGGCCAGAATCCCGGCCAACAGCCCCATCGGATCCGCCTTCAGCACGTCCTTGGTTACGATGCTCTGCGGGGCCAGCAGTGTCGACCGGAGCCGCTCGCCCTCCGCCGAAACGTTGTCGGCATCGAGCCGGCCAAGCAACTCCTCCACCCGGACCGGATCGAGGAAGAGCGTCGCCCGGTCCAGCAAGGGTGCCACGGTTTCGGCATTCCGATCGACCTTATACTGCACCCAATCGATCTGATCCCACCGCTCGAGGCCGAGGGCCAGCTCGTCGGCAAAGGCGAGCACCGACTCGATCGCCTGTTCGGGGTCGATCCGCACGACTACCAGCAGCGTGTCGACGGTCCCGAATCGCTCGATGGTGGTCGTGAAGGCTCTGACCACCTCGTTGTCTCGGGGCACCAGCGACAGAAAATCGGTCTCCACACGGAGCTGGGTCGCCAGCAATCCGGCCGCGATCCAGGCGAGGACAGCCGCAACTACGACGCCTCGCGGATGGCGGCCTCCGAACCTGACCAGGGCGAGCGGCAGCCGCTTCGGCAGGAGACCGTTTCGCACGGTACTAATGCCCCGAAGCCGCCACCACTCGCCAGTTCTGCCAGAAATAGATCACCATCGAAACGAAGGTGAAAACCAGCGCCACCCACAGCGCCACCTCCGCGAGGCCCTTCCACCATGGGTACCTGAGGGAAAAAATCAGCAACGACACCGCGATCACCTGACAAGTGGTTTTGGCCTTGCCCCACCGGTTGGCGGCGATCGGGATGTCCCGTTCGAGGGCCACCATCCTCAAGCCGGTCACCGCAAACTCGCGACCGATGATCACGAAGACCATCCAGGCTGGCACCATGCCGAGCTCGGTGAGGGAAATGAAGGCGCCGCTCATCAGGAGCTTGTCGGCGATCGGGTCCAGCATGGCCCCGGTCACGGTGATCCGGTCGGTACGGCGGGCTATAATTCCATCGAGAACGTCGGTGACCGTCGCCAGGAGGAAGATGCCCAATCCCCAAAACTCCTTGTCAGGAATCTCGGTGAGCAGCACCACCACGAGAACAGGTGCGAGGAAGATCCGGATGATGGTGAGGGTGTTGGGGACGTTCCACATCGAGGGTCTCCATTCAACCCGGCCCGAGCGCGCCCACCGACAACCCGGACGACGCACCCAATGCAAGTTGAACGATTCTAACCGGCGCCGCGCGACACGTCACGCGGTCGGCAGCTCTCGCCCGGCGGCCACCCGGGCCAGCAACTCGAACCGGCCGCAGGAAGACCACCGCCGGTAATGCGTGCCGCCTCGCACTGCGCGAATCACCCCTCCCGAGAGGCACGTGTCCGTTGCACGTGTTGTGAAAAGTGGATCTGCGAACGGTGCGCGAAGGAACATCGCGACCGGGTATTCTGCTCGACCCGATGCCGCTTCAATTCAACGGTACGGTCTGCGACCGCCGCGCTCCGCCGGGTCGCGGTTGCCCCCATCGAACCGGCGTGGGCGATCGTCGTGGTCACTGCTGCGTGCGTGCTTCTGGTGATCGCGGTGGCCGGGCTACTCGTCGAGCTTGCCGAGTTGTGGAGCCCACGGATCGAAGGCGTCGTCGAGGTCGCAGTGCCAGTTCCTCCCGCCAAAGTCGTCGGGCGGGTGACGATCACCGGCGGCTTCCCGAGACTCGAGATCGAAGGAGAGCCCGGCAGCGAGATCCTGGTGATCACCGACGGCCGGCCGCCGTTGCTCGTCCTCCTGAACGAGCACGGCACCGGCACCGTCGACCCGTTCGATGTTCAGGCTGGGACACCGGAGATTCGGCTCCGGGCAGTAGGATCCGAGGACACCACGGTCGCCGTTCCCGCGCTGCCGACAGCAACACCCACAAGATCCCCCACTCCGATCCCGACCCGGGTCCGCACCACCACCGGCACAGCGACGGTGTCCGCGATCTCGACGGCGGCCGCAACCGCCAGCCCGCCCCCCACTCGGACCCCCACTCCGACCCCCACTCCGACGCTCACCGCGACGCCTCGCCAGGCTGCGACTCAGCCGCCAACCACTACGACCCCTCCCCGGGAACCCACCGCGCCCCCCGAGCCGCCCGACGACGCCTCACCGCTGCGAGCGCCGCCGGTCCTCCATCTTGTCTCCGACGCCGGGCCGCGAATCGCCCTGACCTTCGACGGCGCGACGTCGGCCAACGGCACCACCGACCTGCTGGACCTGCTGCAGCAGCTCGATTTGAGGGTCACGATCTTCGTCACCGGCGAGTTCATCCAACGATACCCGAGCCTCGTCCGGCGGGCCCTGCTCGCCGGCCACGAGGTCGGCAACCACACCTTTTCCCACAAGCACCTGACCAGCTACGGGAAGAACCGGCGCCACGAGCTGCTGCCGACGGTGTCAAAGACGTGGTTCCTGTCCGAGCTCAGCCGCACCGAGGAGGCATTTCGCAGCGCCACGGGCCGCCCCATGGCGCCGCTGTGGAGGGCGCCCTACGGCGAGGAGAACGCCGCCCTCCGCGGATGGGCGATGGAGCTGGGTTACCTCCACGTCCGCTGGAGCTCGCTCCAGGGAGTCTCCCTGGACTCCCTCGACTGGGTGGAGGACGAGCACTCTTCCCTCTACTTCGACCCGTCCAGGCTGGTGGATCGCCTGCTCGCTTTCCCCAAGCTGGAGGGCGGAATCGTCTTGATGCACCTGTCGACCAAGCGCCGTGTCCCTCCGTGGTCCGAGCTGCCGCGCTTCGTGACCGAAATCCGTTCCCGCGACCTGCAGGTCGGGTCGGTAAGTGTCCTGCTCGGACATTCGGACCGCTGGCGGCCGTGGCTGCAACGCGCGACCGCGCGACACGAAGAGGTCTATCCGGATACCAAGTGAAGTCGCAGAGAATCGCGGTTGATGCCGAGAAAGGACTCGGCGGCGGTACGACCGGCGGCCACCAGTTCGTCGAATCGGTGCCAGTCGGCCCACGTGGCGGTTCCCACCATCGGTCTGATGACGTCCGACGCCCGGTCCAACTCCCAGCGGCGCGCCAGGCGTGCGGTCATCCACTGGGTCCGGGTCATGGTGTCGAAGACCAGATCGTTTGCCGACAGCACCGGCAGGTCCATCGACACATCGACGGCGAGCACCGGCCAACCCATGGTGCGGGCCGCCGCCACCGGCACCTCGGACACGACCCCACCGTCCACCAGAGGTCGGCCGTCGATCTCGACCGGCGGCAACAGCCCGGGAATCGCACTCGAGGCCATGAGCACCCGCCGGAGATCGCCGCTGGCGAGCCGAACCTCGGAGCCGTCAGCGAGGTCGGTGGCGACAGCCATGAACGGACCCGGGAGGTCTCCCACCGTCATCTCGGGAATCAGGAAATTGAACGCGCGAACGAGGTCCTTGTCGTCAAGCACCGTCGTCCGGTTGATGGCGAACGCAACCACCACCTGGTCTCGGATCCGCCGTGCCACCTGGAGCAGCGGATTCTCGGTGGATCCCTCTTCAAAACGGTTCCTCAGCGGCCGAACCGGAGGCACCAGGTCGGCGTCGACCGCCTGCCGCCACCGTCGGATCGCCTCCGTGGACGACCCATAGGCAAGGTACATCGCGCCGGTCACAGCACCCATGCTGGTACCTGTGATTCCCCGCGGTGACAGCCCCTGCTCGTCGAGAACCTGAAGCACTCCCAGGTGAGCAAAGCCGCGTGCGCCACCGCCGCCAAGGGCGAGGATCGGGCGTCGGACTCTCCACAGTAATCGCCGAAGCGGGCGCGGGCTGGTTCGATGAACCGGCAATGGGACTCCCTCGGCTCGGTTTCAGCCGGCCCGCCTCTTTTTGGGCTTGGCTCGTTGAGTCGCGAGGAGGTTCATCAGCGCCTCGTGGACACCCTCGGCCACTCTTCGGCTCTTATCGGAGATGTGATCCAGATCGTCGGTCCGGCCCCGCGGGTCGATGTCCGCGATCCGATCGCCCGCCTTGACCGGGACTCCGTCCCTCAGGAGTCCGCGGAGGACGCCGCCGATACGTGAGGTCACGGCGTAGGAAGCATCCACCGGCACGCCCTTTCGAAAATCCTCGACCCCATACACCGAAACCACAGTACCGATTCGTTCGCCCCTCTCGACCTCATCACCGATCTTCTTTTGGGTGAAAAAGATGCCGTCGCGAATGGCCTTCAGCACGCGCTCCTCGGCAAAACCCATGATCTCGGCCGGAGGCTCGTCCTCGAGCTCGTCCCCGGTGTCGTCGAGCACCGAGCCGACCCCCGGACCGCGAAACGTCTCCACCACCGCGTGACAGTCCTTCTTGGCCCTGTATCCCGGGCCGAGTGCGATCACCACCGGTGCGAGATCGCGCGTCAATCCCCAGTTGCGCCGGAGCATGGCCGCTTCGATGAAAACGTCGGGCTTCCAGGAATTCAGGGTGTCTTCGAGGCCCATCACCGAGATCGCCACCTCGCCGATGGCGTGAATCTCATCCACCGCGTCGAGATTTCTGGCGAATCGTGCGCTCACGCCCTGGATCACCTGGCGGCCGTCGAGGATCGCTTCGGAGAAGCACACCTGACGCCGGACCGCCTTCGGGTACCTCCTCTCGAGCATGAGGATTCGGCTGAACCCCTGGGTGAAAAGATGCAGGGCAGCAGCGGACGCCAGCTCTCCACCTCCTCGGATCAGCACCCGATAGTCACCGACGTCCATGCAACCTCCGACCGCGAAGCCGCTCCCGGCGCCCCGGGAACGGGCGCCGTGAGGCTCCGCCGTCATTCTACCCTGTGCTGTCAACCGTCTCACCGACCGTTGGAATCCAGCACCAACTCGTGGATATCCGACAGGTTCCGATAACCCTCCGCATAGTCCAGACCATAGCCGACGACGAACACGTCCTCGATCTCCGTTCCGAGGAAGGCGACGTCGACATCGATCTGCCTGCGCGACGGTTTCGAGAGTAACGACACCACCTGGATCGACCGTGGGTGCCTCGCCTCGAGCAGCTTGAGCACGTCGGTCAGGGTCGTGCCGGTGTCCACGATATCCTCCACCAGATAGACGTCACGATCGCGGAGATCGACCGTGATGTCCTTGACCAAGACCACCGATCCGGACGATGTCGTGCTGGCGCCGTAACTGGAAACCTGGATGAAGTCGATTTCAAGCGGGTGACTGATGTGCCTCGTCAGGTCCGTCAGGAAATACACACACCCCTTGAGCACGCCCACGAAGATTGGAGACCGGCCATCCAGATCGGCCTCGATCCGGGCGGCCAAACCGCGAACGATCTCCTGAATACGGTCGCTGTCGAGCACTTTTCTCCCCAACATCCGTTGTTCCTTTCGTTGTCGAATTTCCGATCACGTTGTATCCTTAATGGATATGAAGCCATCAAGCGTTCACCAGTTGAGCGAGCGGTTCACCGAGCTGTCCGATCGGTTCCGTTCTCTGTGGACCTTCTATCAATTCCTGGGAGGAGTGTACAAGCATCGCGGCTCGGGCGCCCTTCCCTACCAGTATGATTTCCAGGCGTTGTACCGTCGGCTGCAAGAGCTGGTTCCCAGGGTCGGGATGGAGGGCTCCAGCGCGACCTCCCTCGAGTTCGAACACATGGAGCGCGAACTCGGCCGTATTCACGCCGAGCTCGCCAAGATCGAGCGGGATTTCCCGCCGTCGTTGCTGCGTCGGTTTTTCGACCACCTCAAGCGACAGGACGAGAAGATTCTCTACGCCCTCGTCAAGTTCTATCTCCGTTCGCCCGAGTTCGAGCAGGACACCCTGGACAAACTCGACATCCTGCTCACACGGGTGGCGGAGACACCTCTTCAGGAAGGCCGATTCGCGGCGCGGAACCACGCCGAGCTTCGCAAGAACTTCGACCGCCTGGCGGCATTCGGCGGGATCCCGGACGTTCCCGCAGCCGAGGCCACCCCGCTGGTGGACGCGGTCAGGGAGTTCCGAAACGATCTGCGGTCCATTTCGACCTTCGAGCAACTCGTGGAATCACGGGTGTACGATCGGTATCGAAAGCTCAAGCAACGGCTCGGCAAGAGCTTTCTCTACCCGCCCATTCTGATCGAGGTCATCGTCACCAACATCGACGCCAAAAACCAGTTCCGCCGCGTCTACCGCGACGAGGAGATGAAGATCCTCGAGGAGACCAATAAGGTCTTCGAGATCGAGCGGTTCCTGGAACGTAACCCGGACGTCAATGCCGACGAGCTCGAGCGGCAGATCAAGAGGTTCCGGGAATGGTGGTCGCGGTTCGACGCCGGCCGCCGCGACGACAACATCAAGAGAGAGGATATCGTCGAGCTGAAGCGATCCATGTTGGCGGTCATCGAGGAGTTCGAACCACTGCGGAATCCACCGTCAGCGACCACCCGGTCCTCGGTCGAGGAAGCTCTCGGGGTCCGCGGTGCTTTTCCCTCCGATGTTCCCACCGATGTCATCGAAGGGGAGCCTTTCCCCGACCTGCCTTCGCCCGCTGCAGCGGTGGTACGGGCGACGGAGGAAGGGGCAACCCTGACCGACATCATGCCGCCCGACCCGCTGCTCAACGAGGCGTTTCACAGAATCATGTTCGCTCTCGAGATGGTCGTCTGGGACCGATCGCCGGAACAGGTCGTTCATGCGCCGGAGCTGGTGGAGCTGCAGCTCGAACCGTGGGAGGTGGCGAGCTATCGACGTCTGGTGGAGGGATCGGTCAGCCAAGGCACCACCGCATGGGAGCTGGATCTCTTCTTCCTGCGAAGTGCGGCGCTGAGGGTCAAGATGGACCACGAACGACGAAAGATCTCAGACCTCGTACCGTCCCAGAGCGAGGAGCGGGCCTTCGACCTGCTGGAGAAAGCGGCCCGGAGCCTGGAGCGCGCCCGCGAGGTCGACCATCGGTTCCAGTGGTTCATTGATGACCTCCTGTACGGCGGCGAGACCGAGAAGCTCGAACAGCTTTACCGGTCGAGATTCCGGTTCCTCCACAGCTACTCCGGGCTGTGGCTCGACCATCAGGCACGCGGCGGGTTGACACCCCTGTAGGTGACCCCAGGATTGGAAACTCGCGAATCTCCTGCGCGGTTCTTCCGCCGACTGGCGGCCACCTGGATCGACATGATCGTCTTCTGCTCCCTGTGTGCGATCCTGGCCTTCCCGGTTGCCAACGCGGTCCACTGGTCGGCTGTTCCAACCAATCTCGACGAGGTCACGTCAGCTATCACCGACGCCACCTGGGTGAGTCGGGCTTCGGGCGTTCTGGGCATGTGGATCGCGCTCTGGTGGTGTTACTTCATCGTCGGCTGGGGCCTCATCGGTGCGACGCCCGGAAAGTGGGTCATGGGAATCCGGGTTACCGACCACAAGGGCCGCTGCCCGATTGGAATCACTCGCGCGGTCATGCGGCTCTTCGGATATGCCGTCAGCTCGATGACCCTCGGCATCGGCCATCTGCTCGCCTTTTTCCGCCCCGACCGGCGAGCTCTCCACGACATCCTCGCCGGTACCCGGGTTGTCCGCCGGCGACCGAGTCGACAGTCACGAGCAGGCTGACGTGGCGGCTGACCTGATCGGGAATTGCGAATTACGAATTACGAATTCGTAATTCGTAATTCGCAATCGTTACCGATCCCATAGCCTCAAAGCACGTCAATTGAGATAACCCACAAGGGTACGGGTGGTGTGGGAGCGGCGCAGGCGGTTGAGGGCACGGCTTTCGATCTGACGCACCCGCTCTCGGGAAAGACCCATCTCGTCGCCGATCTCACGCAGCGTCTTGGGCTGGTCGTCGACCAAGCCGAACCTCAACTCCAGCACCTTTCGTTCGCGTGCGGGAAGCTCGGACAGGGCATCGCGGAGGGCGATGTTGAACGACTCCGTGAGGACGCGCTCGTCAGTGTCCGGAAGGACCGATTGTTCGAGGAGATCTCCGAGCTCGGAGTCGCCCTCCGCGTCGACCGGATCGTTCAATGACAGGGAGGATTGAGAGGCCAGGGTCAGCACGCGCACGTCCTCGATGCTGATTCCCAGGTCTCGCGCCAGCTCAGAGTCGGAGGGTGACCGCCCGAGGCGCTCGGTGAGCAACGACCGGACACGCTCCAGCCGGTACAGTGTGTTGGCCTGCTTCTGCGGGAGCCTGAACGAGCCTGCGTGCTCGGCCAGTGCGTGGAGGATCGCCTGCCGGATCCACCACACCGCGTAGGTGATGAACTTGACGTCTTGCCCCTCGACCGATGGATCGTACTTCCTGGCGGCCTGCATGAGACCGAGATTGCCCTCGTTGATCAGATCGAGAAAGGCCACCTTGGCGTTACGGAACCGCTTGGCGTAAGCCACCACGAACCGAAGGTTCGACTCCACCATCTGCCTGAGGGCTTCTTCGTCGCCGAGGTTGATGCGCCGGGCCAGGGCGATCTCTTGATCGTGGTCCAGGGTGTCGTACTGCGAAATTTCCTTGAGGTAGCGGCGCAAGGTCGCCGTCTCGGTGTTCGGCGAGCCTGCAGACCGCCGCGTCATTCCTCGTCCACCGCCTGGATGGGTCCCCCATCGACCTTGACCAGGGCGTGGAACCGGGGGACTTCCGACTTCCGGCGCACGGTCTGTCGAACCACCCTGGCCAGCAACTCGTTCTCAGCGTGGAGCCTCGCGATCTGACGTTTGAGGTTGAGGATGATCTCCACTCCGGCGAGATTGACGCCCAGCTCTCGGGTGAGGGCCAGAATCGTCTCGAGGCGTTCGCAGGTTTCTTCGTCATAGAGCCTGGTGTTGCCCCGAGAGCGGGCAGGCCGCAGCAGACCCTCGCGCTCCCACAGCCGCAACGTCTGAGGATGAACGTTGTACTTCTCCGCCACCCAGGAGATCATTCGAAAGCGCGGCTTCGACTTCAACGGTGTTCCCTTCACAAACGCCCGGGAGAGGACTGTCCACACAACTCTAACACCGACGGCGCCGCCGGATGAACGACCGATCGGCGGCGCCGCCCATGGTGCAAGCTCTCCTATTTTTCGTCGTCAGCATCGACGTCGACGTACTCGGCATCGACAACGTCGTCCTCGGTACTCGACTGGGCGCCGCCGGACGGTTCCCGGCCACTCTCCCCTGGTCCCTGCTCTGCCGACCCCTCGGCTCCAGTCGTCTGATACAACGCCGCCGCCACCTGGTGGCTGGCCTGGGTGAGCCTCTCGTAGAGAGACTCCATGCGGTCCATCGCACCCTCCTCGAGGGCGGTTTTGGCCTCGCCGATCACGCTGTCGATGGTCGCCAGCTCCGCGGCAGGGACCTTCTCCCGGTTTTCGCTCACCAGTTTTTCGGTCGAGTAAACCAGACCGTCGAGCTTGTTGCGGGTTTCGATCTCCTTCCGCTTGGTCTCGTCATCCGACGCGTGTTCCTTGGCCTGGGTCACCATGCTTTCGATCTCCTGGTCGGACAGACCCGATGAGCTGGTGATTTGGATCTTCTGCTCCTGCCCCGTCCCCCTGTCCTTCGCCGACACATGAAGGATGCCGTTCGCGTCGATATCGAAGGTCACCTCGACTTGCGGAACTCCGCGCGGCGCAGGTGGGATTCCAACCAGGTGGAAGCGACCGAGGGTGCGATTGTCGGCCGCCATCGACCGCTCGCCCTGAAGAACATGGATCTCCACCTGGTTCTGGTTGTCGTCCGCGGTCGAGTAGACCTTGCTCTTCCTGGTCGGAATGGTGGTATTGCGCGGTATCACGACATCGGCCACGCCGCCCAGGGTTTCCACACCCAGCGACAACGGCGTCACGTCGAGCAGCAGAACGTCCTTCACCTCCCCCGCCAGGACGCCGGCCTGGACGGCAGCGCCGATGGCGACCACCTCGTCGGGGTTGACGCCCTTGTGGGGCTCTTTGCCGAAGAACTCGGCCACCGCCTTGCTGACCAAAGGAATCCTGGTCGATCCTCCCACCAGGATTACCTCGTCCACGTCCTTGGCCTCGAGGCCGGAATCCTTGAGAGCCTGTCGGCAGGGCTCGAGGGTCCGCGCCACGAGCGGCTCGATCATCTGCTCGAACTTCGACCGGGAGAGCTTGAAATTGAGGTGCTTCGGTCCCGATGCGTCGGCAGTAATGAACGGCAGATTGATATCGGTCTCCATGGTGGACGACAGCTCCATCTTGGCCTTCTCGGAAGCCTCCTTCAGCCGCTGCAAGGCCATGCGGTCCTTCGACAGGTCCACACCCTGGTCCTTCAGGAACTCCTGCACCAACCACTCGATGATCAACTGGTCGATGTCGTCACCACCGAGGTGGGTGTCTCCGTTCGTGGACTTCACCTCCACCACGCCGGCTCCCACCTCGAGAATCGAGATGTCGAATGTCCCGCCGCCAAAGTCGAAGACGGCGATGGTCTCGTCATCCTTCTTGTCCAGCCCGTACGCCAGGGCGGCGGCCGTGGGCTCATTGACGAGCCTGAGAACCTCGAGGCCCGCGATCTGGCCGGCGTCCTTTGTTGCCTTCCGCTGGGCATCGTTGAAGTAAGCCGGCACCGTGATGACCGCCTTCTCGACCTTGCCGCCGAGGTGGTCCTCCGCCGCCGCCTTCATCTTCTGCAACACCATCGCCGAGATTTCCGGCGGTGAGTACACTCTGTCGAGAACCTCGATCCGTGCCGAATCGTTCTCGCCCTTGATCACGCTGTATGGCACAGTTTTGATCTCTTCGAGCACCTCGTCGTAGCGCCGGCCCATGAAACGCTTGACCGAGAACACCGTGTTTTCGGGGTTGGTCACGGCCTGGCGTTTGGCCACCTGACCCACCAGACGCTCTCCGTTCGAGGTGAACGCGACCACCGAGGCGGTGGTGCGATTGCCTTCCTGGTTCGAGATCACGGTGGGCTTGCCGCCTTCCATGACGGCGACCACCGAGTTGGTCGTTCCGAGGTCGATTCCGATGACTCGCGACATGATTAATTCCTCCTCAGGTCTCTCATCCAGGGAGGAATATAAAACCTGAGTGTAGATTTGTCAAGTCTCTGGCGGAGTCAATCGATCAATCGCACGCCGGGCTGGTTTCGGGCCCCCATGACGGTCTCTTCGCCTTCCAACGCCAGGTAGCGGCTGATCGTCAGGAAGGGTGCAGGGGCTCCAGTCGCGTCGGTACCGGTGACGATGAGGCGCCCGTCCCGGTTGGCGAACCGATAGGGCCGGCGCCATGGGTCGCCGATGTCCGTCGCATACCCTACATCGAGCAGATCCGCGGCGCTGTCAGGGTAGAGACCCTCGATCACGAAGTATGACTCGGCGGTCCTCTCGAGTCGCACCATCCGCAGCCAGGACAGGCTCTCCAGCACGAGACGGTTCCAGACCTCGGACTTCAGCGTCGTCACCGGGTTGAGCTTGTTGTGGGGCGCCATCGAAACCGAGAATGCCAGCAGGATCGCCAGCGGCACCGCGAGCCACGGAACCGAGATCTTGCGGCCTGCGGCCGGGATCAACGCTGTGTCCCGCCTCAGCTGGCGAGCGATCTCCTCCTGGGTCGCTTCGCGGATGATCCGCCGGTCCACGAGATCGGCCAATGCCTTGCAGGTTTCGAACTCGATCAGCGGACTTTCGAGGATGAGCTCCTCCGCCGAATCGCTGCCGTTGACGAGGTCGTAAACGGTCATCTGGTTCCGGGTCATTCGATCCTCGGATGGTTCGGGCTTCGGGGATTCCTCCGGAGACTCCATAAAGCTGAATCCGAGATCTTCGAAGTCGTCCTGGGTGTCCTCAACGACCTCGAACTCTCGCAGCGGGTTGACCTTGGCGAAGACCACCCGCCGGTCCGGAATCCGCTGGTCGATGAACGGCCACTCGTCGGTCATCCGGGCGCCTTCCATGATGATCGAGTCTGCGGCCATCGGCGCCATCAGCTCCCGGTCGTAGTCAACCGTCCTCTCCTGAGAAAAATGGTAGTCCCCATCCGACCACCGGAAGACTCGGTAAACGATCTGGAGGATCTGCTGCTCCAATGCCCCCCGGAGGGTCTCGAGCGACACCACCTTCGATTCGATCAGGATCCTCCCAAGACGCTGAAGAGTCTCCTCCTGCCGCCTGAGCGCCGCGCTGAGCTCCTGCTCCGTGATCTCGCCCCGCTTGAGCAGGATCAATCCGATACGGTCCTCGCTGTGCTGGTTGAGAGTGGACGAGCCGACGATGCAACCATCCAGGAACGAAATCGTCACCAGCTTGTCCCGGTGCTTCAAGGTCAGCACGCCGGTCTTGCGCTGCAAGGAGATCAGCTGGAGAATGTCCGCAAACGAGAAATCACGGAGAGTTCCCTCGAGCGCCATGTCACCTCCCCAACCACGAGGAGCAGGCGCCCCGCAGCCAAATGGCGAGGAAGCCAGCCGTCAAAATCACCTGGATCGGCACCACACAGGCCATGGGTTCCAAACCCGGCAGCACCATGGGTGCCCACAGCAGGGCCCCCAACAGACAGAACCACGCCAGGAAACCGGTAGCGAGCCCGAACATCGGGTACCGTCCGAGGAGGCTCTCGCTTCCCGGAACCAGGAGCCCCGCCACTCGACGCGCGGCTGCCCTCCACACATCCCACCGCCGAACCCGAGCGACCTTGGCCGCCTGCTGATCCACCGCCACCACGTCCCTCTTCAGGAAGACTGAAATGCATTGACTGCACAGGGTGTCGCTCCCGCTTTCCGTCTTGCATCGCGGGCAAAAAACCTTCCCGCACTTGGAGCACATCTGGGCAGCCCACATCCACCGTCCCCGCGCCAGCAGGGCCGCCACGCCGAGCACTCCGGGGACCCAGAACACCAGCGACCAGGGAGACAAAAACTCGATACCGAGGCGATCCAGATAGGGGCCGGAACCGGATTTCAACCTGACATCGGGCGGTGCATGCTCGATCAGGTCTTGGATTTGTGCTGATCCCAACCGCGGATACCGGATTCTCGGATCGCTGCCCCGGATCCCGATTCTTTCCCAGTCCTCACCCGCGATCTCCTTGGCCATGTTGCGGGCCGAGTCGCCGTCCTGGAATCGGCGACTTTGATCGTAGGCAAAGGAGAGGTTCCGAAACGCGAGAGCGGACCCCGGATCCAGCTCGATCGCCCGGTTGTACTGCTCGATGGCGAGCTGCACGTCACCATCCTCGAGCGAGAGATTGCCGAGGAAGATCAGCGGAACGGAGTTGCCGTCGTCGGCCAGGTTCGCCCGCTGAAACTCGATCCGGGCCGATTCTCCCTCACCGTGCATTCGTCGCAGCTCACCGAGCAGCAGGTGGAACTCTGGAACATTGTTCAGGGAGGATTCCAGATCGGCGAACTCTCGAAGAGTCGGGAAGTCGATCCGGCGCTCGGTCAGCATGCTGCCGGTCCGATCGACCACCGAGGGCCACTTGAGCATGGCGGCCTGCCAGATCACCAGCGTCGGCACCGCCAACGCGAGCAGTACGGTGGTTGCAACGGCGGTATTCCGCTGAGCCACCCCCATGTATCCCCAAGATAACGAAAACAGGTACATGACGAGCCAAAGCGGGCCCAGGCCACCGAGAACCGGCAGCAGCAAAATGGCCGCCGCCAGCACCGCAGCATTCGCCGGGCGGAAAACCAGCCGGGACAGCTCGGCCGCGTCGTGAGCCAGCCGCGGCAGATAGAACAGGGTCTGCACCACAACCGCCAGCACCATCGACCAGCCAAAGGCAATCAGGATCCAGCCCACCACTCCGGCGGCCATCATTCGCCGGGTGGGCTCGAACAGAAACACCGCCCACCAGCCGGCGAGGTAGGACCGGGCGGCGCCCAGGAAATCGCCGGCACGCCACTTCCATCGCGACAACAGAAAGTAGGTTGTCGGCAACTCCTGGTCCATCTCTCGAGCCGACCGGACTGCGGACTCGGCAAGCTCTCCCGGGTTGTTGTCCGCCCACAACACCAGGCTCTCGGCATACGGGGTGAGGCGGATGGCTTGAAGCTCGTCCGCTCGCGTCAGCAGTTGCCCCACCCGAATCTGGAAAGCCTCCGCATCCTGGGTTACCAAAGCCTGCTGGACCTTCAACCAGTCCTCGAAAAGGTCGGAGGCCGCCGAAGGCATGACCCACGCGAAAAGGAACGCCGCAACACAGAGCAGTCTCTGAATCATCGATTGGCCTGGACGAACATCGTCCGCAGCTCGAACACGATGGTCGACAAGAGGCGTTGTTCCTCGACCGAGAGGTTCCCCTGCGTCTTGGTTTCCAACGCTCCCAGAAAGTCGATCAACCGCTTGGCGTGGGCCGGCTGGGCCGGTAGTTCGTCGGTGCCGACCAGGATCATCTCGGCCTGCTGCGCCAGGGTCGCGACCAGCTCGACGAAATCCTGGGACGTGGTCGGGTTGGATTTGGTCTGCGCGCTCGTCGCGGTCGGTGCCGGTCCGCCGTGGGCGGGAGCCTCCACCTTTTCTGGGGGCTCGGTTTTGGCCCCAGTGGGCGCCGGCTCCGGCGGCGCCTGCTCGGCGATTGGGTCCTTCGGACTGCCGTCCTCGGTGAATCGGCGCCGGTCAACCACCTTGATCTTCTTGGACGACCCCTCGGAGTCGCTCACACCCTCACCTCCGCCTGTCGATACCCTGTGCTCATTCTACGGGCGTGGCAGCGAGCGATCAAGGATCGATCGAACCCCGACCTCTCAGCTCGTCGAATCGATTTCGAACTGTTCACACGACGCGGAAGTTCGGCTTTCGCTTCTCGAGAAAGGCCGCGGTTCCCTCCCTCATCTCCGGGCTCGCCGCGCCGACCCCGAACAGCGTCGCCTCCAACAGACAGCCGTCGTCGAAGGGCATGTCCAGACCGTGGTACGCCGCCTCGATGCAGTGGCCGACGGCGCGAGGACCGTTGGCGAGGAGGGAGCCGAGCAGCTGGTTGACCGTCTGGGTCAGCTCCACCGGGTCGCAGACTCTGTTCACGAGGCCAATCCGTTCCGCCTCCTCGGCGCCCACATTCCGACCGGTGGTCAGGATTTCGATGGCTCGTCCGAGCCCCACCAGCCGCGGCAGACGCTGGGTGCCGCCGTAGCCTGGAATCAACCCGAGCTTGACCTCCGGCTGACCAAAGACCGCATTGGACGATGCGACTCTGAAATGACAGGCCATGGCCAGTTCGCAGCCGCCACCCAGGGCATAACCATTGACGGCGGCGACCACTGGTTTGGCAAGACCCTCGAACCGAGCGAACACTTCCTGCCCTCGCAGGGCGTACTCCTTGGCCTGAATCGGTCCAAGTTGGTTGAGCTCAGCGATGTCCGCGCCCGCGACGAACGCTTTGTCGCCGGCGCCGGTCACGACGACCGCCGACACCTGATCGTCGGCCGCCGCCTGATCGGCTGCGCTGCCAAGCTCCTCCATGGTCGCCGTCGAAAGGGCGTTGAGCTTGTCAGGTCGATTGACGGTGATCCACAGGACGCCGTCTTCGTTGTTCAGCTTCAGGTTTTCGTAGATCATGAAGTCCCCTTTGACGAGATTTCGAGGACAGTGTACCGAACACCAACGAAAACACCGCGACCGTGGGAGTCGCGGCGGTGTCGGCGGTCAGCAATCGGTCGGTCAATATTCGGAGGGGCTCACCGCGCGATCGATGCCCAGGTCCATGACGTGGCCCGTCGAAGCCTCGTGGCTGAGACGCAGCGAAATGAACTCTCGCAGCTTGCCGACCTCGCGCCGCAGGAAGGCCTCGGCAAAGGCACGGGAGACGGGCTCGTCGGGACCGGCCGGGGTGTAGATGACCCCATATCTCTTCACCACATCGGCAAGCTCCCCGTGGGTGACGATCCCGTCAGTGGTCCAGTCGGATGGAATCAAGCCCAGATCCTGACACTCCCGGAGAGCGATTTCTGGGTCCTGGATGATGACCTGAGGCTGCCCCACCTTGAGCAACAGCACAGCGAGCTCACCGTGGGTGAGGTTCGGATTTTGTGCCTCCGCGCTATCCTGTGCGCCAGCCGTTGCACCGGCAAGCAACAGCAACGTGAGGATGAAGAGCACGCGCCGCATGTGGAACCTCCTAGCAATCATGTTAGGTTCTGGCTCGAAAACTGTCAACGAACAAAACACTTTGGTTGGTCAGAAGAAACGTCTCCTGACAATCAGGACGTCGCCGGGTTCGATGCGGGGATCGGCGATCTTTCCCTTGCGAATCTGTGACAGGTCAACGGTCATGATCTGCTTGGCGCCGCCCGATTCGCGGTGCAACTCGACCGACTGCGAGGCGAACTTGCTTTGGCCGCCGGCCTGTGACAGCGCCTGCATCAGGGTCATCCCGCGGGAGATCTCGTACTGCCCCGGTTTGGCGATCTCGCCGGTGATGAAGTAGAGCTCTTTTGCCGACACCGAAACCACATCGCCGGCGTGGACCTCGAAACCTCCCCCCTCCTCCCCGGTGCGGAGAGTCGTGGTGGAGTAGGTGAACACCCGTTGCACGGATTGGTCGTCCAGCTGTTCGATTCGCCTCAGCTCGAGGATCGGTCCGCAGTTTGCGGTCAGGCCACCGGCATCCGCCAGCAGCTGGGTGATGGTGGTGCGTCCCCTGAGGTAGTAGGTACCCGGACGCTGCACCTCGCCGAGCAGGGTCACCGGTTGAGAAAGATACTGCGCGATTTCGACCTGGAGCTGGACGTCCACGTAGAAATCGCGCTCGAGGAGCTCCTCGAGCCGCAGTGAAATCTCAGCGGTCGTGAGCCCCTTGACCTCCACCGCCCCCAACAACGGGAAGGCCATCCAGCCGGAGGTCTCCACCGAGAACTCGCCCGAGATCTCGTCGTTTTGGAAGGCTTCGACCCGCAGCACGTCTCCCGGACCCACCCGGTAGTCGTGACCCTGGGGCATGACCTCCTGGGCCATCGCCGCAGCGGCGAGCACCTGAATCAGAACTCCGGCGAACCAGGTCATCCGACGCATCGCGAAATCACCCTAACATAGGCCCCGAGAACAGGTCAGTAGCCGATCGTGAGGCCGATGGAGTAGATGTTGGTGGTGTAGCCGTAGCGGAAAATCGACGAGTCTCGGTCCTCGTACAGGTAGGTCCCGTACAGCGAAAAGATGTCGGTCAACCGGTAACCCATTCCGAGGGTGAAGGTGGAGATGTCGTCCTTTCGGTCGTCCCCGGTGGGTAAGTCGGCCAGCTCGTAGTCGTTGGTCTGGTATCTCGCCCGGGCCTGGCCGAAGAACCGGCCCCGGTCGAGGAGGTAGATCAGGCTCGCACCGGTGGCGGTGTAATAGGCGTTGACGCCGTAGTTCGACGGGTAGTCCGACCGCAGCAGATCGAGCCGGAGCTCCGAGCCGTGCGCCAGCTCCCAGTTGAAGAACCCGTTGATGATCGGCCCCGAGTAGTTTTCCAAGACCTGCTCGCCGTCGATGGGGTCGTACTCGGTCTCCCGCCATCCGACCCGAAGCTCCGTCGACACCACCGGGCTGAGCAAACCCTTGAAGCCGGCGGTGATCTGGTCCGATGTGGAGGTCCGCCAGGCGAGGGTGTCCACCGGATCGAACTGAATCCTGCCGTACATCAGGTCCATCGACAGGATCGAGCTGAGCTGGTGGATCCAGCCCAGGCCGAGGGAGGTTCTCTCGTAGTCGTAGAACTGGGCCTCGTTCAGGCCCGGGTCAGGACCGGTCAACGGGTCGTTGTACGCGACGTCGGTGTAATCGGCCTTGAACCCGATGCCGTCCCGAGCGGTGATCCAGTAATCCAGCCCGAATCCGAGGAAGTTCTTCTTGAACGGGCGGTCACCGAAAACCAGCTCGTCGCCCGGGTCCACCTCACGGGTCTCGAGGCTTCCCTGGACGTAGCGGTACATCGCGTCAATCACGAGTCCGTTCGAGAACTCGAAGGCGCCGGACAGATCGACAAAGTGGGACCAGTTCTCTTGGAGTTGGAAGTCCTTGTACTCGCGGTACTGCGAGATATAGGAGAACCTCAGGTAGGACTCGTAGATCGGCAACTCGAAGACCACAGCCGCCCGCGCCAGGTAGACCTCGTCCGCCACCGGATCGACAGGGGTGAAAAAGATGTTGTCGCGATGCTGCCACGACAGCTGGAGAGCGGGCGAAAACAGGAATGGTCCCACCGGGATGGCCTCACCCTTGTTGACCACGGGGTGGGAGTCGTAGCTCTGGGAGGTCTGGCCAAACGCCGGAAGCGGGCCGACCAAGACCAGCAGGTGAAGCAATGCCAACCGACCCAGTACTTTCATGCCCGGCGCCCTCTCATCTGTGCTCGGCCCATCCATCGGGACCGGCCTTGATCATCTTCCGGACGATTTTCCTCTTTTCGATCACTCGTTCCGGGGAATCCAGCCGGACGAGGCTCGACCGAAGCTGCCTCTGCAACCCGATCCGCGCACTGTCCGAAATCTGGCTCCCACCCGGTTCACCTACGAATCATACCCAACACCGCGAAAAAAATCGAGTGTCATCCGTCACCGGGTCCACAAATCACTTGCCAAGATGCGGCATCTCGTAGAAAATGAATGAGTGTTCATTCATAGTGACCAACATCGCAATGCCGACGCACCGTGATCCCGGTTGATCGGCACCATTTGGACGACTGGAGGTAGGTTGATGTCTCGAGAGATTCGAAGGGTTGGAGTGCTCGGAGCCGGGGTGATGGGGTCCGGAATCGCGGCCCACCTGGCCAACGCCGGAATCTCGGTGGTGATGCTCGACATCGTGCCCCCTCAGCTGGGGGAGGATGACGAGAAAAAGGGACTGACCACCGACGATCCGAGATTTCGCAACAAATTCGCGCTGACCGGTCTGGAGGGCATCAAGAAATCGAAGCCTGCCCTCCTCTACTCCAAGCGGTTCCTGCAGCTGATCGAGGTCGGGAACTTCGACGACGATTGGCACCGCCTCGGGGACTGCGACTGGGTCATCGAGGTGGTCGTCGAACGCCTCGACATCAAGCAGCAGGTCTTTGGCCGCCTCGAGGAGGTCCGGAGTCCCGGGACCATCGTCTCGTCAAACACCTCCGGCCTGTCGATTTCCGGCATGACCGAAGGTCGCTCCGAGGACTTCAAAAATCACTTTCTGGTCACCCACTTTTTCAACCCCGTCCGCTACATGCGCCTGCTGGAGCTTGTGTCCGGCGCAGAGACCTCTCCCGAGATCCTGGATTTCATCGCCGATTTCGGCCGATTCCGGCTCGGCAAGGGCATCGTCTACGGGAAGGACACCCCCAACTTCATCGGCAACCGCATCGGCGCGTTCGGCATCGCGTCGACGATCCACACGATGATGGAGATGGACTACCAGGTGGACGAAGTCGACGCCATCACCGGGCCGGCCATTGGTCACCCGGGAAGCGCTTCGTTCGGCACCGCCGATCTCGTCGGGATCGATGTCCTGTCCCACGTGGTGGAGACGCTCAAACACGGGTGCCCGGACGACGAACAGGCGGCCCTGTTCGACATTCCCCATTTCATGAAGGCCATGATCAAGGACGGAGCCCTGGGCCGAAAGACCAAGGCCAAAGGCGGCTTCTACAAGATCGTCAAGGGCGACGACAAGTCAAAGACCAAGTTGGTCATCGATTGGAAGACGGGCGAGTATCGACCGAAGGCTTCCACCCGAATCCCATCCCTCGGCACGGCCAAGAAGACCAATGACCCGGGTGCACGGCTGCGGGCCGTGGTGCAAGCGGACGACCGAGCGGGGGCCTTCGCATGGCGGCTGATCCGCGACACCCTGGTCTACAGCTCCAACCGCTTCGGCGAGATTTCAGACAGCATCGTCGACATCGACAACGCGCTCAAGTGGGGCTACAACTGGGAGCTCGGCCCCTTCGAATCCTGGGACGCCATCGGACTGGGCGAGTCGGTGGACCGGATGCGACAGGAGGGCGTGCTGCCCGCCCAGTGGGTGCTGGACATGCTGGCGGCGGGCAACGAGTCTTTCTACATCGAATCCGCCGGCGGCCGGACCGTTTACGACCCGGCCTCGGGTGACTATGTCCCCGAGAAAACCCCAGACAGTTTCCTCGTCCTCAAGGACATCAAACGCGACCCGACGAACGTAGTGTTTTCGAACAAGAGTGCTTCACTGGTGGATCTCGGCGACGGAATCGCCTGTGTCCAATTCCACTCGGCGGTTCAGCCCAAACTGAATCCGGTGGACGGAGACATCATGGAAGCCCTGGAGAAGGGGCTGGAGATCGGGCAACAGGATTTTCGAGGTCTGGTGGTTCACCATCAGGGCGAGAACTTCTCCGCGGGCGCCAATCTGCTGATGGTTCTGGAAGCCATCGAGTCCAACCAATGGGCCACCCTCGGGGGGATCATTCGCCAATTCCAAAACGTCAACGTCGGTCTTCGCAAAGCGTCCATCCCGGTCATCACCGCACCGTTCGGCTTCACGTTCGGCGGTGGCTGCGAGATGACGATGGGCGGTGATCGGGTCTGTGCCGCCGCGGAAACCTACATCGGCCTGGTGGAGGTGGGTGTTGGGCTGATTCCTGCCGGAGGCGGTTGCTGGTTCATGATCGAGCGGGCGCTGGCCAACATCGACAAACCAATCCTCTCCAACATCCCGTTCATCCGGAAGATCTTCGAAACCGTGGGCATGGCCAAGGTGGCCACGTCGGGTGAAGAAGGCAAGGACTTCGGATTTTTGAGGGACACCGACAAGGTCGAGATCAATCGCGATCAACAGCTTTGGACAGCGAAACGCATGGCCATCGCCATGGCCGAAGAGGGATACCGCCCACCGCTGTCCAAGTCCTACAACCTCCCGGGCAGGGAGGGTCTGGCCACCATCGAGATGTTCCTCCACAACATGAAGGTGAGCCACTGGGTGTCCTCCCACGACCAAAAGGTGGGAACCCATCTCGCGAACATCATCTGTGGCGGTGACACCACCATCAACGACCCGGTGGACCAACAGACGATCCTCGACCTCGAACGCGAGGCCTTCCTCTCCCTCTGTGGAGAGCCCAAGACCCAGGACAGGATCAAGTACATGCTCGTCAACAACAAGCCCCTCCGCAACTGAGCGGGATGGAGAAAGGAGCTCACCATGCGTGACGCCGTCATCGTTTCCGTTGCCCGCACTCCGATCGGACGGGCCAAGAAGGGCAGCCTGAAGGACACCCGACCCGAGGCCTTCGCCTCGGCCATGGTGCGAGAGCTGCTCAACCGAACCCCCGGCCTCGATCCTCTCGACATCGACGACGTGGTTTTCGGGTGCGCCATGCCCGAAGCCGAGCAGGGCATGAACGTCGCCCGACTCATCGCACTGGCCGCCGGCCTGCCGACCACGGTCCCGGCCATGACCGTCAACCGTTTCTGCTCCTCCGGCTCCCAGACCATCGCGTTGGCGGCCGACACCATCAAGGCCGGCAACGCCGACGTCATCATCGCCGGCGGTGTGGAGTCCATGTCCATGGTGGAGATGGGCGGCAACAAACCCATCGCCTTCCCCGATCTGGTGGAGTCCAACATCAACGCCTACATGGGCATGGGAACAACCGCCGAGGTGGTCGCCCGGCGGTTCCACATCTCGAGAGAAGACCAGGACGAGTTTGCCTTCAATTCCCATCGCAAAGCCGTGGCCGCCCTCGACAGCGGCAAGTTCGCCGACGAGATCGTGCCCCTCGACGTCAGGATCCGCGACGAATGGCAGCTGGAAGGACATTCACTTCGACACCGACGAGGGCCCACGGGCCGACACCACCGTCGAAGGCCTCGCCAAGCTGAAGCCGGTCTTCGATCCCACCGGCACCGTCACCGCCGGCAACGCCTCCCAGATCAACGACGGCGCCGCGGCAGTCGTCCTGATGAGCGCGGAAAAGGCCGAGCAACTCGGTCTCGCCCCGATCGCGTACGTACGACAGTGGGCGGTCGCCGGTGTAGACCCCGACATCATGGGAATCGGTCCGGCCAAGGCGGTCCCCAAACTGCTGGCCAAGACCGGGCTCAGCCTCGGCGACATCGACCTGGTGGAGATCAACGAAGCATTCGCCAGCCAGTCGGTCTACTGCGTCAACGAGCTCGGTCTCGATCCGGAAAAGACCAACGTCAACGGCGGCGCGATCGCAACCGGACACCCACTCGGCGCTACCGGTGCCGTGCTCACCGGTGAAGATCCTCGGTGAGCTCAAGCGACGAAACGCACAGCGCGGAATCGTCACCATGTGCATCGGTGGCGGCATGGGCTTCGCCTATCTGCTTGAGATGGCTTGATCGTCACCTCTCCTAAAAGCAAACGCCCCGGCGAAAGCGCCGGGGCGGCTGCTTTTTGGAGTGATATTTTTTCTCATCCGGGAAAACGTGAGATGGAAGCTTGTTGAATTCGGGATTCGGGAAACCGAACCCGTACGGCGATGCTTGAATCGGCCGCCGATAAACGCAGAGGGACGCAGAACAAAGCCGCAACCTCACTTTGTGAGTTCTGAGTTCTGAGTTTTGAGTTCTGAGTTACATACGGGCGGTGATGAATCCGAGTGTCGAGAGCCTCCGGGCAAAAACTAAGAACTAAGAACTGGCAACCCCCCCACCCACCCAATCACAACCGTGGGGGTTCAGACGACGCAGAGACCAAACATCGGGCATCGATTCAGACCGTGGGGCGGGGGTCTGGTGAGGGCAGGGGTTTCAATGAGGACGCGGGTCGGTGGGCGGGGGGCTTTGGACTTTCGACTTCTGACTTTGGACTCAATCGGGAACGGGCACGGCGGGAACCCCAACCACACGTTTCCCCGGATGAACCCATTTTTTCTTTGGGAAGTTGAAGATCCTGGCAGCTGCGTCGGGTCTGCTGCCGAGGCCCTTGCCGGACGGTCGAAGGGAGGATACCCTCAGCGGTCGGAGGCAGGCATGAGAGGTGTGATCGGAATTCGGCGCGAAACCAAGAGCACGTGGGAACGCCGATCGCCGGTGACTCCAGAGCTCGCACGACACCTGGTCAAGGAGTCCGGCATCGAGGTCCTGGTCCAGCCATCGGCTCGAAGGGTGTTCCCGGACAAGGACTACGTCCGAGCGGGAGCCAGGACCCAGAGTGATGTCTCCGACGCCAATGCGATCCTCGGCGTCAAGGAAATTCCGCCCGAGGCGCTCATAACCGGAATGACCTACTTGTACTTTTCACACGTGATCAAGGGTCAGCCGTACAACATGGAAATGCTGGCGCGCCTCAAGGAGCTCGACTGCACCCTGATCGACTACGAACTGGTCCGCGACGACGATGGTCGCCGGTTGATCTTCTTCGGCCGATTCGCGGGTTTGGCCGGCATGATCGACAGCCTCTGGGCCCTCGGCGCGCGGCTGCGATCGGAGGGCATCCGTTCGCCGTTCGAGAAGATCGAGAGGGCCCACACCTATGACTGTCTCGATGAGGCGACCGCGGCCGTCCGCGCCGCCGGGGACGATATCGAATCGCACGGCATCCCGGACGGACTGTCACCGCTGGTGATCGGGATTGCCGGTTATGGCAACGTCGCTCGGGGGGTTCAGGAGATTCTGTCCGAGCTGCCGACCCGGGTTGTCGAGCCGGAGGATCTCGCCGGGTTGGAGCCCGGCGAGGCCTCCCGTTGCATCGTTCAGTGCACCTTTCGCGAGCAGCACCTCGTGGCGCCCGCCGATCCCGACCGCGGCTTCGAGCTGCAGGATTACTACGACAACCCCGACCACTACCGCCCCGTCTTCGCCTCGACGCTTGGGTTGTTGACCGTTCTCATGAACTGCAACTACTGGGACGAACGGTATCCCCGTCTGGTCACCAGGCACGACCTGCGGCAGCTCTTCGAAACCGACCGACCGCCGCGGCTCAGGGTCATCGGCGACCTTTCATGCGACATCGAAGGAGCGGTGGAATGCACCCTCGAGTGCACCGAGCCAGGAAATCCAGTGTACGTCTACAACCCGGAGCAGGAGAGCATCTCGAGTGGAGTAGAGGGCACAGGGCCCGTGGTGCTCGCGGTGGATATCCTACCGGCGGAGCTGCCCAGGGAAGCCTCCGCAGAGTTCAGCTCCTGCCTCGCTCGATTCCTCCCGTCGATCGCCAGGGCCGACTATGACGTTCCCTTCGAGAGGTTGAAGTTGCCGCCCGAGATCCTGCGCGCCGTCATCCTCCACCGCGGCCGGTTCACGCCCGATTACACCTACCTTCAAGCCCACCTCGACGCCCATTCACAGGGCTGAGTTTTGAGTTCTTAGTTCTTAGTTCTTAGTTCTTAGTTGCGTATGGGTTCCGATCATTCGAGTCGTTGAGAGCCTGCCGGGAAAATGGGGGTGGAGGGTGGGAACTCAGAACTCAAAACTCAGAACTGCGTCAGGGGTGGGTGGGAATCTCCGATCTTCAATCTTCAATCTTCGATTTCTCCTCTGCTCCTTTGCTCCTTCGGGACACCCCTCCTCCACCTGTACCATTCCGGTACGCCCGCAACAACACCGTCCTTGCTCGGACATGGGCATGGGTCTTGCAAAACACCGTGGTGGGATGGGTCCGGGCAAAGACGCCCAACACCATCGCCGGGGAGGGCCGAGATGCTCAACGGATTCAAAAACCTGGTTCATCGCCCCAGCCACGGGCAAGCCGAAAAGAAAACCAACGGTGACGCAGTCAATGGTCACGGCGCGAACGGGCACCCAACCAATGGCCGCGGCGCCAACGGTCACTCGGCGACCGATGAAGGCCCCAAGGGGGCCGATGACACCTTCCCGTCGGCCGCGCCGACGACCTTCATCAAGATCCCGGGAGAGTTTGTGTGGACCCTCGAGGTCCGGCAGGACCAGCACATCCTGGGCTCGATGCACAGCCCCAACCCGTTCGTCCTCATCTCGTTCTTCCGCGACTACTCGATGCTCTACGGCGAGCCGGTGGAGTCGTACGCGGTGTGGCTCAGGTTCAAGGAATCGAATCGCGGGGCACCCATGCAGTACCAGCCGAGGCGCTCGGCATGGATCGAGTTCCTGCGCAAGCTGGACCCGGAGATCGAACAGAATCTCGAAGAAGTTCACGCCACCAACGACCGCACCAGCATGCTGGACCCCGGAGGGCGCCCGACGCACCCCGACGCCGTCCTCGAACAGGCTTTCGGGCTGGTGAGGAAGAGCGCCTGAGCACGATGTGAGTTCTTAGTTCTTAGTTCTTAGTTCTTAGTTCTTAGTTTTGAAGTTTTGAGTTCCTGCCCGGAAGGCCTTCGACGATTCGAGAACTTGAGACCGTGTGCAACTCAGAACTCAGAACTACTAACTCAGAACTCCATGCGTTATGGTCCGGAAACAACCACAACGGGGATGGTCGTGGCGTCGTTTGTTCGGGAGTCGATCACCGACGCCGAAGCGAGGACCGCACCGCCATCGATGATCTCCACGCCGGCGAATCCCCAGCCGAGGTCCGGCCGTTCGGCGCGCTCCTCGAAGGGCGCCAGGTCCTGGAACTGGCCGTGCGGGTCGAGATCGACACGATAGCTGATCAGGTCGGTGCCGGCTGAATCATAAAGCGTCACTCTGATCGCCGCTGCAACCTCGGACGGGTTGGTGAGCAACAGGTTGGTCCGAAAGGTGCCCACGCTCTGCCGAAGCTGGATCAACAAACCGGTATCGCCGGCCTGAAGCCCGCCGCCATCCTCGACCGAGGCCGCAAACTGGCCGTAGGTGCCAACGCCACCCTGGTTGTAAATCCGACCGGAGGCGACCAACGGCTGCGACGACGTGATCTGGAGCCAGCCCTTGCCTTGAACTCCCATGAGCCCGAGCACATCCTCGAAGGCGCGCTGCGACTGGGCAGCCACCACCGAGTCGAGGGTGCCACCACCCGCACCGTAAAGGCGGATCTCCACATCTGCGCTTTCGCTCGAAAGGTTCTTGACGGCGATATCCGTCAGCCACTGGCTGCCGGCCTGACCGGCGAGCTTCGCGGCGCCTGCGAGCCAGTAGATGTGCTCGACGGGGATCGCCTCCTCGATGGCAAAGGTGTCCGAAACATCGAAGATCGCGTCGTCATCGTCGCTACGAACCCGCACAGCGTAGTCGGAGGACACCGCCAGGCTCGTCGGAATCGTCCACAGAAAGCCGCCCGAATCGATCAGTCCCTCCGCGATCTCCGCCGCGACTTCATCGGCCAGCAGAAGGTCGATATCGACCCGGGCACCGCACGGTCCCTGGGTGTTCCAGGTCACCTGCCGGTCCTCTCCCATGTACCAGATGCTGGCCGAGCTCGGGCTCGTCACCTGGTAGCTGCACGGCTGGATGGGGTCTCCGATGGAAAAGGCGGCCGAGATATCGTAGGAGTTGTGGTCGTTCGAGTCCCTGATCCGAATCGAGTACCCCCCGCCATCCACGAGTTGGTCCGGAACGCTCCAGTTGAAGGTTCCCACGTCGGATGTCCGGATGGCGATTTCTGCGATCTGCGCGCCATTTCGAAGCAGATGGAGATCCACTGGGGCGGTACAGGGGCCCGCTCGATTCCAGCGGATGGTCTCGACCGAACCACGTCGCCAGGTGTCTGAGTCACCGGGCGTCGTGATCCTGTATCCGCAGTAGGCGGGGTTGAGGATGGTAAACGGCTGTGAGAAGGCCTGAGACGTCTGATCGTCCCGGTCACGGATCCTCACCTGGTAGTCGAGACCTGTGCGGAGGTAGGAAGGCAGGCTCCAGTTGTAGATGCCGTTGTTTTGCTGGTTGGACACGATGGTGACGATCCGTTGGTTGTCGCGCCAGAGGTCGAGGTCCATCCTCTGGCTGCAGGTGCCGGCCTTGAACCACTGGATCGTGACCGAGCTGCCGGTGTTCCAGATGGTGGACTCGCTGGGCACGCTGATGGTGTAGTTGCAGCTGCCCAGTACCACCGACTCTTCGGATGCCCCCGTGGTGCCTGCAGCCGCAAACACCGCAAGGCCCAACCCGGCCACAACGCTCCACCGTCTGCCGCTCATGACCTCACCTCGACATGGTTCCCATCAGCAACACCCGAAACACCCCCACAATCTACCACTTCAGAAGCTGGCACCCATCCAGAAAAAAATTAGCTCACTACTCAGGTCCGCGTCGATCTACGGCGCGGACCTGAGTAGTGAGTCAGACGATTCGTTCCCTTATTTTCGCAGACAGGATATCCATCACCCACACGGTGCCGGCAATGAGCAGGACGAGCGTGCCGACCTCGCCCCACTCACCCAGGTCCACCCGGGGCTTGAGAATGTAGCCGATACCGCCGCCGCCGACAAAACCGATGATCGTGGACATTCGGACGTTGATGTCCCACCGGTAGATCGTGAAGCTCAGGAACGGCGGGATGACCTGCGGCACGACGCCGAATCGCAACACCTGCAGAGTGCTCGCCCCGGTTGCCGTAATGGCGTCCATGGGTCCCGGATCGATGCTCTCGATCTGCTCGGAGTAGAGCTTGGTGAGGGCCGCGACCGAGTGGATCCACAGCGCGAGCACTCCGGCGAAGGGCCCGATGCCGACCCAGGAGATGAAGATCAGGGCCCACACCAGGGGCTCCACCGCCCGGACGAAGTTCATCACGGTGCGCGCGACCCCGTACGCGGTTCGCGAGGCGAAGCTGCCGCGGGTCAGATTGCGGGCCGACGGGAAGGCCAGCACGAATGCCACCGGGATCGCGAAGGCGGTGGCCATGAAGGCCAGGAAGATGGTCTGGACCAACAGGATCAGGCCCTCGTGGAGGACGCTGGCCGACGGGTGCATGAGGCCGCGAACGATGTCGGCGGCCTTGCCGAACTTGGTCAAGAAGGTGACCAACTCGAGCTCGGTGATCAGCCATCCGGTGGAGAAGGTGAGCTGGATGAAGATCGCTGCGAACCAACCGCGCGGGGTACGGGTCCATGGCAGGTTCCGTTCCCACTCAGGCACCGTCGACAACAGAGCCCGCCCCGGCGAAGCGCCAACCACGCGGTAGAAGAAGTTCCAAGGAACCGCCAGGACCAGACCGCCGAGACCGGCCCAGGCATAGTGCAGGAGGTCCAGAATCTGCTCCGCGGTGAGCAAAATGCCGGTCGGGCCGCGCCGTCCGGAAAAAGCCAGCAGCAGAAACTCCACCATCAGCCAGGCGACCGCGATCAAGCCCCAGTCGATGGTCAGCGCCGTGACCCGGTCCAGGGTCTTCCCCCGCGAGGCGTTCGAGGCTGCGTCGCCCATCAGAATCCCGTATTGGAGGCCGGTTCCGCCTCCTCTCCGTAAATCTCCCGGAAGGTGTCCTGACCAAATTGGGCCGGGGAACCCTCCCACACCAACCGCCCGTCCCGGAGGGCCACCAGCCGGGTGGCGTACCTGGCCACGAGATCGATGTCGTGGAGCGAGCACAGCACGGTGAGCCCCTCGTCGCGATTGAGGACCTCGATGTGGCGCATCACCGAATGGCGTAGCGCCGGGTCGAGGGAAGCCACCGGCTCATCGGCGAGGATCAGCTGCGGGTCCTGCATCAGCGCCCGGGCGATGGCGACCCGCTGCTGCTGGCCACCCGACAGGGCATCAGCACGGCTCGCCAGGCGGTCCGCCATGCCGACCCGTTGCAGCGCGGACACCGCCCGATCCCTCTCGGCGGTCGGAAAGGTCAACAGCAGGCTCGGCATCAGCGAGCTCCGCCCCAACGCGCCCGACAGCACGTTCGTGAGCACGCTGTGGCGCTTCACGAGGTTGAACTGCTGGAAGATCATCGCCACTCGCCGCCTCACGGCACGCAGCTCAGCGCCCCGTCGCGCCGTGACCTCCTCGCCGAAGATCCAAATCTTGCCTTCGGTGGGGTCGATCAGCCGGTTGATGCACCGCAGCAGGGTTGTCTTGCCGGAGCCCGACAGACCGAGCACGGCCAGAAACTCGCCCTCCTTCACCTCCAGGGAGACCCCGTCGAGGGCGCGGACTCCGCCGGGATAGACCATGCCCAGACCCTCGATACGGACGGCGGCGTCGGTCACGAGCCACCACCCCCCGGAGGTTTCTTCGATTTCTGCAGCCTCTCCTCGGCCGCATCGAGCAACCGTGTGGCGCTGACCCCCGACTGTTTGAGGGCTTCTCGGAACTCGTCGAAGTCGGCGTCACGGCACGGCTCCGCCGCGACGCCCGCAACCAGGTCATAGTAGGCGCTCTGCCCGTCCGGAGTCTCGAGAAAACGAGTCATGCCCTGTTCGAATCGCTCCCAGATGGCATCGGGGAAACCCCGTCGAACGCAGCAGACGTCGTTGGGAATCGGGTCGGTGAGGGCGATAATCCGAACCTCTTCGAGCAGCTCCGCGCGGGCTTCGGCGGACGACATGTTCTTGAGGATCAGGAACCTCGCATCTCCCACCAGCGTGCCGTCCCGCTCGTTGGCCGCCGACGGCGGCGAGTAGAAGGTGGCCCCCCCGGCCACCTTGCCGTCCCGCACCGCCTGAACCACGTTCGGGTGGCCGCCAGCGAACAGGACGTGGCCAAGGCTCACCCCCACCCGTTGCAGCAGGGCACGGGCAAAGATGTGGCCCGAGGTCGAGGTCTCATCGGAGAAGGCAAAGCTCTGGCCCTGAAGATCCTCGAGTCGCCCAATCCCCGAGTCGTTGCGGGCCAGGACACACCCGTAGTAAACGTTGGAGAGCTCGGGCGCAGCCTGGAGCGTCGTGTGGACAATCCTGGTCTCGCGCAGGGTGCCCGGTCTCTCGTACTCGAGAACCTTGCGTCCGTCGCCCACCAGGTCGTTCGGCCCCGAGTAGACATAACGGCTGACGGCCGCGTCCACACCCTCGCGCCGCTCGACCATCTGCCACACCGCCTGGGCGTCGTCGGCTGCCGGAACCTCCACCCAGCCCGGCGCCACGTCGTCGAGGGTCGCAACGACCATCGCCCGCAGCCGACCGCGGACGGTGGCGGGGAAAGCGATCTTGCGGTCCACCAATTCCTCGAGCCGATCCGGCTCGCCAGGACCGGTCCGGGTGACGACGATCGCGTACCGATCCACCGAGCGCACCACCTGCAGCCTCGCCTCGGCTCCGTAGCGGGCGTTCGCGACGACATAGGCGAAGGCGGGAATCCACGCCACATCGGCCTGGCCCGTGCCGAGGGCCTGAATCACCGCGGCGTAGGATGTGGGCACCTGCGATTTCAACACCAATCCCGTGTCGGCGCGGATGAATCGCGCGAGCTCGTCTCCGCGGCGCACCAGCGTGCCCTGCTCGACCGACGGCACGAACAACATCTGCACCGCTTCCTGACCGCGAATCTCGAGCCTCGAACGGCGGTTCAGACCCCACACGAAGTACGCGAACAGGAGGACGACCACCAGCCATCCCACCTTCGGCAGCCACGCCCTTCGCCTCGTTTCGATCATGCTCCGGATTGCCTCGCACCGGTTCGTTTGCGGTCTTTCCAGGACCGGGTCAGCCTAGCATAGGTAGGGGGTCGCTCGAGATGGGCGGGAAGCGAGGCGGTGGGAATTCGGAACTCGCCGACGGCAGCAGACCACAGCCGTGGCCAGGGGGGTCGTCGCGAGGGAGGGGAAACGGTGCCGGGCACCTGGGTATTGATGTTCCGGTAGGCAGTCGAGGGTTCGGCGGGGCTACCATGGCGCCATGGGTGGCATCGAGCTCCGACGTCGCTGGTGGTACGACGCGGGCGACGAGTGATTGATCGGCGAGGAGGACGGCCAGGTCGTGGTATGGGTGCGTGCGGGACATCGGCGTCGGTGACCAGGGGCTGGAATCAGCGGGCAGCGGCAGTATTCAGCGGCGGGGTCAGGGAACAGCGAACAGCGACGGCGGACAGCGACGGTGGGCACGGGCAGCGATCCGGGGGCGGCGGCGGGGCTCGTCACCGAGGCCAGAGGCCGACGGCAACCCCTGGCCCGCGGTCGCTGTCACGGCCCATTTCCCCGGCGCTGATTCCCGACGCTGCCAACCGCCGCCGTCGGCTGACGCTGCCACCGGTCCCCGCCGCCGTCCCTGATCGCTGTCATCGGGCGCGGGCGGTGAGGAGGGACTCCACGGTTTGGTGGAGCTTGGCGAAGTCGGGCGGTTTGGTCATGAACGCCTCCACTTCGACCCAGGTTTTTTCGAGCCGTGACCGCGCTTCGAACATGCGATCGACCCCGGTCAGTATCACGATCGGCACACCCGCGGTCCGCTCGTTCTTCTTGAATATGGCCGCCAGGTCGTAACCCTCGGAGAGATAGGACATCATCACGTCGAGGATGATCAGATCCGGCAGCTCCTGCGACACGACCGCGACCGCGTCCTCGCCGCTGTGGGCCGTCAAAACCCGGTACCGCTGTTCGAGGACCGCCTGCAAGGCCTCGACAAGCACCACATCGTCGTCGACCAACAAGATTGTGGGGCGTTCGCTCATCATTCCCCCCGGGCCCTGATCCGCCCAAGTATAGACCGTCCAACGGCCTGCGGAATACAAGCACTCAGGGTGGTTTTGATCTTCGACTTTTGACTTTTGACTTTTGACTTCTAACTCCACCCCTCGTCGATTGGACCCACCGGTGGCCTTTCCAAAAGGAAATGGCCGGCGCGGGGCGCCGGCCGTCGGCTCGCAGATCTCGCGAGCCGTCCACTGAAGACCGCGTCTACTCGAGCGACGCGACCTTGATTTCGGCGTGGTCCTCGATCATGTGGTTGCCCACCCACTGAGCCAGCACCTGTTCCGGAATCGCAGCGAGGGTCACCTTCACCGTCTTCGTCGTACCGTGGCGATCCAACGTATAGGTCATCGTGTTGCCGGGCGTCCACTCCAGCTGCTTGAGCTTGGCGGAGTTTTCGTCGCCGAACTCGATACCGTTCACCGCCGTCATCACGTCGCCCGCCTTGAAACCCGCGGCCTCGGCCGGGCTGTCTGGCATCACTCCAGTGACCTTCATCGTTTCCTCGTCGTACTCGATGCCGACCCATCCCCGGTCCTTCATGTTGGACGCCATGTAATTCAGGCAGTCCTGGGTCGAATAGCTGCACTTCTTGCCGTCCCCTGCCGCCAACGGCATGGCCACCATCACCGCCATCACGCAGATCAGAATCGAACGCCTCATGTTTCCTCCCCTGCTTGGATTGCGCCGTACGGCGCGGTTGATCTCTCGCCGCCTACCGCTGGACCGTCCGCGGCCGGCGAACCGAAGATGGGTCTCTGTTCCACTCTGTCGTTCAGGTACGGGCCCGAGGAGGGAAGGTTTCCGGATCTGCCCGAAGAGGCAGAGGAGACGGCGAGGATCGAAGAGCCGCTTATTGATCGACCAGAGCGTCGGCGGGGTCCTTCGAGACGGCACGAAAGACGGGGATCGCCGCTCCGGCCGCACACGCCGCCGCCGCGAGCACCACGGCCCCCACGATCAACCATGGGTGCATGGCGAAAAAGCTGTCCGGCTTGTACGGGAAATCGGGGACCCGGCTGCGTCCTAGCCAGTCGACCAGCCCGGCCATCGCCCAGGCGGCGGCAGACCCGGCGATGGCCGCCGCCGCTCCGACAAGCAACGCTTCCGCAAGGAACAGCGACCGGATCTGTCCACGACTCGCACCGATCGCCCGCAGAACCCCGATCTCTCGGCGCCGGCTCCACACCGTCACGAAGAACGAGTGGGTCACGCTCAACGCCGCCACCACCAACACCGCCACCCCAACGGCACCGAGGACCGCCAGCAGGAGAGCCATCATGGCGCCGGCTCGGCGGGCCCCCCGATCCGTGGCCACCAGGCCCATCTCGCCGACCGCCTCAAGCACCGAGGGCGCGGCTCTGGGCGATGACAGCTGGACGATCGCCGAGTGATAGGCACCGGAGTCCTTCGCCGATCCGAATCTTGCGTTGAGCTCGCGCACGAAGTCGAGGGGCAGGGTCACCCCCAGCGGAATCGCCTGGTCGGAAAAACCCACCAGCCGAATACGCTCGACCACCGGAGGGCCCGTCGACCTGCGGATGGTGGATGACCCGAACGACATTTCGAAGGTGAAACCGAGCACCGCCTCGGGCTCTAGCTGCGGCAGCCGGTACGCGCGGCGGAAAGAACCGTTGTAAAGCTCGACGAGGTGATTCGAAACCAGCGCCGGAACATATCGCCGGCATTTCCCCGGTCCACCGATCCCGCCCCCCAAGCAATAGGCCTCGTCGCCGCAGTCCCGTCCGGACCGGCAGTCGATGGTCGTCGCGAGCCCGTCGTACCGGAAAGCGTCTCCCACCTCGTCGGCCACCAGATCGGGGCCGATGCCGTCGGCCACCAGGTCGGTCTGCAACCCCGATCCCAGGAGAGAGCTCCCGCCCGACGCCACCGCCGGCACCGTCAGCTTCATCTTCGGGTAGACCCTGTCGACGCCGGGCAGCCGGGCGAGCCGCCCGATGGTGTCGTCGTCGAGGGTGTCGCCGCCGAGATCGATCCGAAAGCCCAACAGGCCCAGGCTCGAGCCCTCCGCGGCAACCTCGAGCCGATCCAACGGCAGCACATCCTCGAGCAGCGTGGATCTCATTCCCAGGGCCAGGGCGACGAGAAAGACGAGGGTGGCGACCGCCACAGCGACCCCGGCGCCGGAGGCAACGAGCCGGCCGCGATTCCTCCTGAGGTCGAGGCCGAGCAGCCGCACCAGGCTCGCCGGACTCACCCCTCCGCTCCCGCAGGTCCACCCCAGTCGTCGAGCACGCCGCGCCGCAGCTCCAGCACCCGCCCCGCCGACCTGGAGATGGCCTCGTCGTGGGTCGCCACCAGCACCGTCGCCAGGCCGGCGTCGTGGATCCTAACCAGCAGATCGACGATCTGGGACCCGGTGTGGGGATCCAGGTTGCCTGTCGGCTCGTCGCACAGCAGGATCCTCGGGCCCAGCGCCAGGGCTCTCGCCACCGCCACCCGCTGCCGCTCGCCTCCCGACAAGCCGGCAGGGCGATCGGCTGCGCGGCCGGCCATGCCCACCTCCTCGAGGACCTCGGCTGCCCGTGCCGTCATTTCTCGTCCCCGGTCGGCGGCGGATCCGGACACGAACAGGGAGGGCAGCAGAACGTTTTCCGCAACCGTCAAATGGTCGAGCAGGTGGTACGCCTGGAACACGAAGCCGATGGTCGAACGCCTCAGTCGGCTGAGCGCGCGGTCGCCGAGATTGCCGAGGTTGCGGCCCGCGACCTCGACCTCTCCCTCATACCCGGAGTCGAGCCCGCCGACGATGTTGAGCAGAGAGGTCTTGCCGACGCCCGATCGGCCCACGATGACCGTGAACTCGCCCTCCTCCACCTCGAGGTCGACGCCGCGCAGGACCTCCCCCCGGCCGGGGAACGAACGAGTCACGGAGCGCAGGCTGATCACGGTGAGATTATAACGAGCGATCGAGATTTCCCACCCTCCCCTCTTCGAAAAGCCGCCCCCGTTCCCCCTCCCGGCTTTTCGAAGTGATTTGGGCCTTTCAGGCTCAGTCGCTCAGCGAATCGCTGCCATCGACTGCTGTAGACTCGGCGCCATGCGCGTACTTGCCCTCGACTTCGACGGAGTCCTCTGCGACAGCATCCGCGAGACGTTCGCGACGGCAATCCGAACGTACGCGGACTTTGTGCCCGAGTCTCGGCTGACGGCACGAGCGAATGCGAGGCTTGGGCCGTGGCCCTGGACCGAGACCCAGATCGATACCGAGCCCGACTTCCTCCGCTTTGCCGAGCTGGTTCCACTGGGCAACCGGGCCGAGGATTTCGGCGTCGCCCTGCTCTCGATGGACCTCGAGCTGCAGCTCGGCGATCAGGAGGCCTATGACTCCTTCTACCGGTCATTGGAACCGGACTGGCTGGCCAGATTTCACGGCCGGTTCTACGAGTCTCGATCCAAACTTCGCACCGCCGCACCCGAGGCCTGGCTGGCCCTTCACAGGGACTACCCCCGGTTCACCGCTCTGCTTCACGAGATCGACGGCGAGATCACCCTCGCCGTGGCGACGGCGAAGGACGACGAGTCGTTGGGGCTCCTGCTCGGGCGCTTCGGCCTGTCAGGGCTGTTCCCACCCGAGCTCCGGCTGGACAAGGAGACCGGAATCCACAAAACCGAGCACCTCTCGCGACTTTCCGAACGACTCCGCGTTCCATTCACCGACATCACCTTCGTCGATGACAAGGTCAATCACCTCTCGAAGGTCGCTGGGCTCGGGGTGCGGCCGGTGCTCGCCGGCTGGGGGCACAACACCGCACGGGAGCACGCAGCGGCGCGGGCGCTCGGTTTCTCAGTCGCGAATCTCGACGACGCCAAATCGATTCTGCTCTCTCCGGAGGGGCTGTGACAGCGATCCGGCTTTTCTCGTGGAACGTCAACGGCCTCAGGGCCTGCAGCCGCAAGGGTTTCTCCCAGTGGATCCAGGACGCCCGGCCCGACGTCCTCGGCCTTCAGGAGGTGCGTGCACTGCCCGAGCAGCTGGACGCCGAAGTTCGCAGCCCGGATGGATATGCTGCCCACTTCCATCCGGCCGAACGCCGCGGTTACTCCGGCGTGGCCCTGTTCACCCGAATCACGCCGGACCGGGTGGTCCTCGGAGGCCTGGGGGAGCCGCGCTTCGACGACGAGGGCCGGCTGATCATCGCCGACTACGGTGACTTCGTGCTGTTCAACGGATACTTCCCGAACGGGGGCAACGACCTGAGCAGGGTCCCGTACAAGCTGGAGTTCTCCGAGACGGTCCTGCAACATGCCGAGGCGCTGCGCCGGGCCGGCCGGAGCGTGGTCATCTGCGGCGATGTCAACACGGCCCACCATGAGATCGACCTCGCCCACCCGAAGTCGAATCGGAAGAACACCGGCTTCCTGCCCGAGGAGCGGGCGTGGGTGAGCCGCCTGGTGGACCACGGCTACGTGGACATCTTCCGCGCTCTACACCCGGGCGAAGAAGGGCTCTACACCTGGTGGAGCAACCGCAAGGGTGTCCGGGAACGCAATGTGGGCTGGCGCATCGATTACTTCTTCGTCTCGGAGGACCTGGTCGAGCGGGTGGTCGACGCCCGGATCCACCCCCAGGTCATGGGCTCGGACCACTGCCCCGTGGAGCTCGTCCTCGACCGTGCCCCGGGCGCCGCCGCCGGGTGATGAACGAGCTGGAGGCAACCCTCACCCGCCTCGACGGTCGCGGGTACAAGGCTTACAAACAGCTCCAGGGGGCGGTGTTCGAGCACCGCGTGTTCGACCTCGTCATCGATCACGTCCAGGGCGATCCCTACGCCGCGCCGTCCCGGTTGCGGGCGATCGTGCCGCGCGACGTCGCCGACCTGCCTCTGACCGCCCTGGCGAGCGAAAGCCGCAGGCGGGCGACACGGGACTTCCTCGCTCGCGCCTTCGCCGACGCCTCCCGGTCCGAACAGGCGATCCGCATCGACGCCGGGCGCCAGACCGTCCTCGACCGCAGCGCTTGCCTGGTGACCGACGACGCCGTCGAGCTCCGGTTCACGGTCGACCTCCCGGCTGCCGGCCGCCGAATCCTCGGCCGAAAGGCCGCCGCCCTGCTCTGCACCGCCCTTCCCGATGTGGTGGAGCGGGCGGCCCTCGCCCGCCGCCTGGACCTCGAGGCCCTCGAACGCCACGCCGCCGCGGTCGAGGACCAGGTGGCCCTTCGTGACGCCCTTGCCGGGGCCGGCCTGGTAGCTTTTGTCGCCAACGCGGCTCACCTGCCGCGGCGATCCGGAATCGACAACCGCCCGCTGAGATCCGGAGTGCCGTTCGTTTCGCCGGGAGCGCTCGAGGTCACCCTGCAGACTCCGAACTCGGGGCCGGTGGCGGGCATGGGCCTGCCGCGCGGCATCACTCTGATCGTCGGCGGCGGATTTCACGGCAAATCCACGCTCCTAAGAGCGCTGGAGGCCGGGATCTACGACCACGTTCCGGGAGACGGCCGGGAGCGGGTGGTGACCGACCCCACCGCGGTCAAGCTGCGGGCCGAGGATGGCCGGTCGGTCGCCGCGGTCGACATCTCTCCCTTCATCGACCACCTCCCGGGCGGGGCGGCGACCGGGTCGTTCTCCACCGAGCTGGCCTCGGGGTCCACGAGCCAGGCGGCAGCGCTGGTGGAGGCCATTGAGGCCGGCGCCGCCACCGTGCTGCTCGACGAAGACACCTCGGCGACGAACTTCATGATCCGTGACCGCCGCATGCAGGCCCTGGTCGTCAAGGCCGCGGAACCGATCACCCCGTTCGTGGACCGAGTCGGCGAGCTCCGCGACCGCCTGGGGGTCTCAACCGTGCTCGTCATGGGGGGATCGGGGGACTACTTCGAGCACGCCGACACGGTCATCCAGATGAACGGCTTCCTCCCCCACGATGTGACCGCCACAGCCCGTCAGATCGCCGCCGACAACCCCACCGGACGCACCGAGGAGCACGAGTGCGATCTCCGAGCACCGGTGCGGCGCGTCGTCGACACCTCGACCCTCGACCCGGAGACCAGGCCGGGACGCATGCGGATCCAGGCGCGGGGACGGGACACCCTGATCTTCGGCCGCGGCGAGGTCGATCTCAGGGCGGTGGAGCAGATCGAAGACGCCTCCCAGGTCAGGGCGATCGGCTGGATTCTGGCAGGCCTCGCGGACACCCACGGTCACCGGGTCGACCCCGTCGCCAATGTCGAAGCTCTGCTCAACCACCTGGGCAGCGGCACGTGGGACACCCTGACCGGACGGCCCGACGGCGACCTGGCTCGGCCGCGGCTGCACGAGGTGATGGCCGCGCTCAACCGCCTGCGTGGAGCCGTATTCGAACCGGGCGATAGGCGGTAGCGCATACCCTAATTCGGAATTCGGAATTCGGAATTCGGAAAACCGAACCCGGTCGAGTCGACTGGGGGTGGACGGGGACTTTCAACTCGCCGACGGCAGCAGCCCACAGCCGTGGCCAGGGGGGTCGTCGCGAGGGAGGGGGCTGGCCTACGGCTGTCTGCTGGCGGTGGGGAGTCGCGTTGGAGCAGCCAACGGCTGCGACAACGTAAACTTTCAACTTTCAACTGGGCAAATGTGAACCTCGTCAAACCCCAGCGGCCTGAGCGAGGTGGTGTAGGATGTCTCGCACCTGACGGATCCACTGACCGCGGAGGCAGTGATGACCGAAGAGATGACGATCAGCTCTCTCAGGAGCGCCATTCTCAAAAGCGAGACGCAGCTGCCCGAGACCGACGAGATGCAGTTCGAAAAGACCGGTCGACGGTTCGAGCGCGCCGTCGCCCTGCTGGTGGCCGACATCAAGGGGGTGGTCGACCAGATCCCGGAGCTGAAGGTCGCCCTCGAGGACGAGATCGAGGTCTTCTCCTCGCCGGCATTTCCCGGCCGCACCCTCACCATCCGCGATCAGCGGCTGCGTATCACCCGTGGCAGCAACATGCTGCTCTTCGACCCCACCGGCAAGACCCTGATGTCGGCCCTCGGCCAGATCGAGATCGAGGCCTCCCATCCGATCCCGTTCATGATCGACAGGACCCTTTACCTGATCCAGAAGAGGGACGGCAGCGGCGTCGAGTCCATTGGGGCTATCGTTCGGTGAACGACATGGGCGGTCCGCTGACGCCGTTTACTCCGCCGGCGTTGCTGCAGATGCTCAAGGCGGTCTTCGCCGAGGGCTGACCGGGGTTCGAGCCAGTGCCCGAGCTCCCCGAGGTCGAGACCGTCCGTCGTTCCGTCTCTCGGCACGTCTTGGGCCAACCCATCGCCGCCGTCGACGGGCTGGCGGTCCAGATGCGACGTCCGCTGGACGTTGATCTGCTGCCGCCGCAAGCTCCCCCATCGACGGTTGGTTGCGGCACGTCGCCGCGGCAAGTACCTGCTGCTCGACCTGGATCCACCGGGCACGCTGCTGGTTCACCTCGGCATGTCGGGCCGGCTCCTGCTGCGCGCACCCGACGCGCCGCGACTGCCCCACACTCACCTGGTGCTGGACCTGGGCCGGGGGCGAGCCTCCACCTGGTGGACCCGCGGCGCTTCGGTTTCGTCCACTGGCTGGAGCCCGGAGAGGAGGACAGCGACCCGTCATTGGCGACCCTCGGGATGGAGGCTCTGGAGGAGGCGGACGAATCGCGACCTGCCGCCGTTGCTCCACGATCGCGCCGCCCCCGTCAAATCGCTGCTCCTCGACCAGCGCCTGGTGGCGGGGGTCGGCAACATCTACGCCGTGGAGGCTCTGTGGCGTGCCGGCATCCGCCCGGACCGTCCGGGTCGTCGCACCTCTGTGGCGCGACTTCAGCGACTCGTCGCCGACCTCCAGGATGTTCTCAGAGAAGCCATCGAGCAAGGCGGCACAACGATCCGGGACTTCGCGACTCCGGAGGGTGATTTCGGCTACTTCGCGATCAAGCTGCAAGCCTACGGCAGGACCGGCAAGCCCTGCCTGTGCTGCGGTGCGAACCTCAGGGACCGTCGGATTGCTGGTCGGTCAACGCCGTTCTGCCCCCATTGCCAACGTTAACCGTGGTTAAGACGTTAGGCTTATTTGGAAAACCGTGTGGTGAGGGTTCTGCCGTGCCCGTCTCCGTGCCCGTCCTCGATTGAGTCCAAAGTCAAAAGTCGAAAGTCCAAAGTCCCCCCGTCCACGCCCAGTTGACCCGACCGGAGTCGGTTTTCCGGATTCCGGATTCCGAATTCCGAATTCCGAATTCCGAATTCCGAATTCAACGAGCGCCCATCTCACGGAAATCCGGATGAACCCAACGTGTAACGTTGAACTCGGGCGGGCCCGGCTTCAATCAATGCTGAGGCGGTTGGAGCTTGCCCTCGGCGACGTACTGTTTGGTCCACCCTTTGACCTTGCCGGTGAGCAGCAGGATCGACAGCAGGTTGGGCAGCGTCATCAGTCCGAGGGCGGCGTCGCCGAAAGCCCACACCAGCTCGAGCGAGTTGACGGCTCCCAGGAAGTGCATGACGCAGAACACGACGCGGTAGGGAACGACCCAGCGCGGTCCTGCAAGATAGAGGATGGAGCGGTCCCCGTAGTACGACCAGCTGATGGCGGTGGACAGCCCGAACAGGAAGACGGCCAGGGTGACCAGCAGGTGACCGTAGCCGCCGGCAACCCGGCCGAGGCCGCGCTGGAAGGCCCAGGCCGTCAACGGCGACCCGTTCTGCATGGCAAGGCCCTGCATCACGAAGACGCCCGTCACCGGCTCGCCCCGGAGGTCGGTGGCGCGGATCGCGGCCATCTTCCCCGATCCGTCCTCGGGAAACTCGACCCAACCGTCGAACGGTCGGATGTCCCTCTGCAGCACCGGATCCGAGGTGATGGTCAGCAGCGGTTCGTCGACCACCGCGTGGTTCCGCACCGGGGCGAACCCCTGGGGAACACCCTCCGCCACCCGGTACCGGCCGCGTGCCAGGTCGGCGTCGTCGAGCGACCCCGTTGGTGTGGATCGACGCCCCACCGTGCACGGCGGAGACGTCGGCCTGCTCGTTGACCACGACGACCTGCTCCTGCTTTTCGCTCCAGACGCCGGTGATCAGAATCACCAGACCGGTCATGGTGCAGATGATCAGGGTGTCGATGAACGGGCCGAGCATGGCCACCACGCCTTCTCGGATCGGCTCGTCGGTCTTGGCCGCCGCGTGGGCGATGGGCGCCGAGCCCTGGCCCGATTCGTTGGAGAACAGCCCGCGCTTGATGCCCCAGGTCAGCATGAACACGAAGGTCCCCCCGGCAAACCCTCCGATCTGGGCGGCAGGCTCGAAGGCCGACCTGAAGATCAGCGCCAGGGTGGGCGGCACCTCCGCGGCGTGCATGATCAGCACCACCGAGGCGGTCGTCACGTACGTCGCGGCCATGAACGGTACCAGCTTCGAGGTCACCCGGCCGATCCTGCGGATCCCTCCCAGGATCACCGCCGCCACCAGCGACGCCAGCACCAGGCCCGTGACCCAGGTGGGAACGCCCAGGTCCTGCCGGACCTGGTCGGCCACCGTGAACGACTGCACCGCGTTGCCTGAACCGAAGGACGAGATGACCGCGAACAGGGCGAAGGCGACCGCGAGCGGCTTCCAGTGGCGGCCGAGCCCCCGTTCGATGGAGTACATGGGTCCGCCGGCGGCGGCGCCGCCCGGCAGGATGATCCGGTACTTCATGGACAGGGTGCACTCGGTGTACTTGAGAGCCATGCCGAAGACCGCCGTGACCCACATCCAGAACAACGCCCCCGGCCCGCCGTAGTGGATCGCCGTCGCCACCCCGGCGATGTTGCCGATGCCCACCGTCGCCGACAGAGCCGTCGTCAGCGCCTGGAAGTGGGACAGGTCGCCGGCGTGCTCCGGATCGTCGTACTCCCCCTTGATCACCCGGATGCCGTGGGTGAAGTACCTGATCTGGATGAAGTTCAGTCGCAGAGTGGTGATCAGGCCGGTGCCCACCAGAATCACGACCAGCAGCGGCAGCGCCGACGGCCAGTCCCACACCAGGTCCCTCAGGGTGAAGATCAAATTCGCGATCACGGCCGCTCCCATTCACGCGCTCGGCGCGGGTGGCGTTCGCGATATCCTAGCAGGCCACCCTCGAAATACTCTCCGGGGTCCGCAGTTGGCGAGGCGTCGCGCCGGTCCACTGCTCGTCGATTCGGGTGTCTAGAGTCCCAAGTCCAAAGTCCAAAGTGGTCCGGACCCGATCGTAGCGGCAGGCAGTTGCGTTTGACTTTTGACTTTGGACTTTCGACTTTTGACTCGTTCAGAGGAGCTTTCGGGCGTTCTTGACCAGCTCCAGCTTGCGTACCCGCTTCCAGAACCTCCTGGTGGAGGCCAGATCGTCGAGAGTCCGGTAGCGCGCAAATCCGCTGCCGAAAAGCAGTGGTACCGCGGCCCCGATGAACTTCGAGAAGTCCTCGTCATAGGGGTAGTGCCAGGGAGACGGACCGCCGGCGCCGTCGTCGGTGAACACGTACTTGACGTTGACCACCTCGTGCAGGCCGAAGGGCCCGTGGGCGCGGCCGATGCCGCTGTCGCCGCGGCCCCCCCAGCTCGCAGTCACCTCGCCGGCGGCCACGATGCCGTGCTCGTTGATGCCGACGGCGCCGGCGTCCAGCTCGCGCCGAAAGCGCTCGGCCAGATCCGGGGACATCGTCCATCCCGACGCGGCGAGACCGAACCGGGAGTCGTTGGCGCGCCGGATGCCCTCGTCGACGTCCGCCACCCGCACTACCGGAATCACCGGTCCGAAGGTCTCCTCGCGCATCACCTTCATGTCGTCGGTCACGTCCACCAGCAGGGTGGGCGGGTAGAAGAAGCCCGGCCCCTCGAGCCGTTCGCCGCCGGTGAGGGCGCGCGCGCCGCGCGCCAAGGCGTCCTCCACCTGAGTCACCACCTCCCGGAGCTGGCCGGTGTTGGCCATGGGTCCGAGATCGGTGTCGGGGGCGGAAGGATCGCCGACGCGAAGGGTGCGGGTGATGTCCACCATCCTGCTCACCAAACGGTCGTAGAGCTCGTCCACGACGTAGACCCGCTCCACCGAGGCGCAGGACTGGCCGGTGTTCATGAATCCGGCCCACACCAGGCCGGCGGCGGTCCTGTCGAGGGGTGCGTCCGCCGCCACCACCGCGGCATCCTTGCCGCCCAGCTCGAGCTGGGCCGGTGCCAGCCGTTCCGCGCACCGCCGGGCCACGTGGCGGCCCACCTCCACCGAGCCGGTGAACAGCACCTTGGCGACGTCCGGATGGTCGAGGAGAACGTCGGTGGCCGACCCCGGCAGCGCAACGGCGTTGAAAACTCCTGGCGGCATCCCCGCCCGGCGCGCCTGGTCGGCGAGCAGCAGCCCGGTGAGCACCGAGTCCGACGCCGGCTTCATCACCACAGTGTTGCCCGCCACCAGCGCCGGCACCAGCTCCCACATCGGGATCGCCACCGGGTAGTTCCACGGCGTGATGATGGTCAACACACCCAATGGATCGAAGCGGTAGCCGGCCTTCCAGTGGGATGCCAGCAGCAGCTCGGGAGCCACCGGCTTGAACGCCAGCTGGCGGCGTGCCGTGCGCCGCCAGTAGTCCAGCGTCGCGCAGGCCGGGACAACGTCAACCAGCATGGCCTCGGCGAGGGGCTTGCCCATCTCGGCCGACATCAACCGAGTCACCTCGTCGGCCTCCGCCACCATGATCTCCAGCCACCGGCCGAGCACCTCCTGGCGCCGCTCCACCGGGGTGGCGGCCCAGCCGGGGAAGGCGTCCTTGGCGGCCCGTACCGCAGCGAGCGCCCCCTCCCGGTCGAGCGCCGACGCCGTGCCGACCTCCTGCTCGGTGGCCGGGTTGATCGAAACGATGGTGCCGGGGCCCTTGACTTCTTCGCCGTTGATGATGGAGTTCGTGATCGTTTTCATGGTGGCATTCTAGCGAATCGACGCGGTGCGGCAATGAGCGAGGACGAGGTTTGAGGTGAGAGGCTAGAGGTGAGAGGTTTGAGTTCTGAGTTCTGAGTTCTACGGCGATCGAAGAACCGTATCGGCTGTTGGGTGGGCAGGCAGGGACTTTCGACTTTCGACTTTCGACTTTCGACTTTCGACTTTTGACTTTTGACTTTTGACTTCTCAGCTGCGGTGCACGTGCACCGCATCGGCTTGCGCGGTGGGCACGAGGATCATCTCCCGGACGTTGGCGTGCGCCGGGCGCGTGGCGCAGAACAGCACGGCATCCGCCACGTCCTCGGCGCGCAGCGGCTCGAGACCGTCATAAACGGCAGCGGCCCGGTCGTCGTTATCACGGAACCTCACGTTGGAGAACTCGGTGACGACCATCCCGGGATCCACCGAGGAGACCCTCACGCCGGTGCCGAGGGTGTCGATGGCCAGGCAGCGACTGAGACCCACCACGGCATGCTTGGTGGCGCAGTAGACGTTGCCGTTCGGGTAGGCCTCATGGCCCGCGACCGACCCAATGTTGATCACGTGGCCCGAGCCCCGCTCCACCATCCAGGGAAGGACCGCCCGGGAGACGTAGAGCAGGCCCTTGAGGTTGGTGTCGATCATCTCCTCCCAGTCGTCGATCTCGCCGTCCTGCAGCAGAGCCAGCCCCCTCGCCAGCCCGGCGTTGTTGACCAGGATGTCGATCTCCCGCCAGGCGGCCGGCAGCGAATCGATCCAGCCTTCCACCGCAGCCCGGTCCCTCACGTCCAGGGCCCCGACCCGGACCTCGGCGCCGAGGTCGCCGCGCAGCGAGCCGCTCAGCGTCTCGAGGCGATCGAGCCGGCGTGCAGCCAACAGCAGCCGGCACCCTGCCCGAGCAAAGGAGGTCGCGCAGGCGGCGCCGATGCCGCTGGAGGCTCCGGTTACGAACACGGTCTTTCCGGTCAGATCCATCCATCACCTCTCAACCACGTCCTTCGGGGACGAGACCCGATTGTACGACGCTCCATATGAGGCTATGGGGCCATGAGGCTATGAGGCACGCTGATGGGATCTTCGCACGCAACTTTCAACTTTCAACTCACCGACGGCAGCAGCCTACAGCCGTGGCCAGGGGGGTCGTCGCGAGGGAGGGGGCTGGCCTACGGCTGTCTGCTGGCGGCGGTGAGTCGCGTTGGAGCAGCCATCGGCTGCGACAACGTGAACTTTCAACTTTTAACTCGGCACCCTTCGAGCGGACAGGGCACCGAAAGCGAACGCCACCCCGCAGGGTGGCGTTCTGTGCTCGAACCTTGGTGGCGAAACTAGTCGTCGTCTCCGTCCGGGGTCTCGACCCGATGCATCACCTTGATGACCTGCAGCTCGGGCTCAATGACCTTCTCCATCAGGCAGCCCGTGGCCGGGCAGACGTAGCTGTCCGCCACCGCATCTTCCGTCTTGACCAGCAACTCGGATCCGGTCTCCTCGCACCGGTAACGGACAAAGCCCTCCTGAATGGTGCGGGTTTTCACGATCATCGGTTGGGATCCGTCGCCGGAGGTCATGAACATCGCATGGGCTTGACCGTCCATGTGCATCTTATGGATCTCGAACTCGTCCATCGACTCGACGTCGATGTCGATCTCCTCGCAGTCCTCGGTCTCATCATCACAGTCGGCGTGAACCGTGATGGTGCGGAACTCGCCCTCGCCCTCGCAGTCGCCCTCGCAATCGCGCTTCATGATCACCACCCGGCGGGCGCCGGCGTCACCGCCCTTTTCGATGAACTCGTCCTTGGTCACCCACACCAGCGGGTCCGATCCGGGGCCGGGTCCGCCGATCTCCTCGCCGTCGAGCCTCACGAAGAGCTCGTCGCCGCTGCGGGTCACCGTGATGGTGTGCTCACCGGCGTTGAACTCGCGGGTCTCGCCGTCGGCCAGATCGTCGAGCTCGAGGCTCTCGAGGTCGCCGTTCACATTCACCTTCACCATCTTCCGCAGCTCGGGTTCACCGTCGGCGAACAGCAGGGCGACACCGCCCACCAGAACGATCGCTGCGGCCAGAAGCCAATGAGACCAGGACAGATGTTTCATCTTTTGCCTCCGTTGTTGTCGGTTCCGGCCAGTAGCGGCCGTCCGACACGGTATCAGAGCAAGGTGCGTGCCAGGCCGAAGAGCAGAGGAGAAAAGGGGCAGAGGAGCAGAGTTCTTAGTTCTTAGTTCTTAGTTCTTAGTTCTTAGTTGCAGACGGACTCAGATCATTCGAATCGCGGAGAGCCCGCCGGGTGGGAAGGTTGGGAGGGCGGGAACTCAGAACTCAAAACTGTCGTTTCCGACCCCGTGCTCCCGAAAAGAGGAGATGACCTCCCCATACCGGGACAGGTCAGCTGCCCGAATCAGACTCTGCGATGTCGTGCTTTTCCAGACGGTAGAGAAACTGCTTGTAGCCGAGCCCGAGCAGTCGGGCGGCCGCGGCCCGGTTGCCGTCGGCCCGTGCGAGGGCCTGCCGGAGAAGCCCCCGCTCCATGTCGTCCCACAGAACCCCTGCAGCGGGCAACCGAATCGGCGCCCCGTGCGCGGCATCGGGTCTCCAGATTTCTGCCGGCAGATCCTCCGGCCTGACCGCGCCGTCCTCCGCCAGCAGCACCAGTCGTTCCACCACGTTGGCCAGCTCGCGGACGTTGCCCGGCCAACCGTGCTCCATCAGACTCTTCATCACCGCCGGAGGTATGCCCGCAACCGTCACACCGTGCCTTTGCGATGCTGCGTCGAGGAAGGCCGTGGCGAGCAGCGGGATGTCCTCCCGCCGATCGCGCAGCGGCGGCAGCTCCACCGGCACCACGTTCAATCGGTAATAGAGGTCTTCACGAAAGAGGCCGTCTTGAACCAGACGGGGCAGATCCCGGTTGGAGGCGGCGATGACCCTGACGTCCACCTCGATCTCGCCGGTGCCGCCCAGGCGCTGGATACGCCGGTCCTGGAGAACCCGCAACAGGGTCGCCTGCAGCTGGAGCGGCATCGAGGCGATCTCGTCGAGAAAGATGGTGCCCCCGTCGGCCTCCTCGAACCGGCCTTCACGCCTTCGGTGGGCGCCGGTAAAGGCGCCCTTCTCGTAGCCGAAGAGCTCGCTTTCGATCAGCGTCTCCGGAATCGCCGCACAGTTCACGGCGACCAGGGGACCGCTCGCCCGGCGGCTGACCATGTGCAGGGTGCGCGCGACCAGCTCCTTGCCGGTGCCGGACTCCCCCGCAACCAGGACCGTCGCATCGCTGGCCGCCACCTTTTCGACGGTTCGGTACAGCCTCTGCATGGCCGGCGACCGGCCGATCATCTCTCCGTAACGGTCCTCGTCTCTCGCGACGGCCCTCAGGCGCCGGTTTTCGGATTCGAGCCGACGGGTCCGAATCACCCGCCGAACCGCCAGCAGCAGGGCTTCGCGCTCGAAGGGTTTGGACAGGTAGTCGTCGGCGCCCGCCTGAATCGCCTCGACCGCATGGCCGATGGATCCGTAGGCGGTCATCACGATGAATCCGCTGTCGTCGCCGCGGTCCCTGACGTCTCGGAGGAGCTCCCCGCCGTCCCGGCCGGGCATTCGCCAGTCGCTCAGAATCACACCGGGGGCGACGTCGGCGATCGAAGCCATCGCCTCGTCCACCGACCCCGCAGTCCTGACCGCGAATCCCTCCCGTTGGAGAATTCCGGCGATCAGCTCGCGCTGGTCGGGTTCGTCCTCGACCACCAGCACCGTCACCGGCGGGTCAGCCGCCACGGTGTTCACCGTCACTGCTCTGGGCCAGCGGCCATCCGCACCTCGGCCACGGTTCCTCCTCCGTCTCGATCGGTCACCAACAGCGCTCCCCCGTGCATCCCTTCGATCAGCTGCCGGGCAAGGAAGAGGCCCATTCCCGAGCCGCCGATCTTAGTGGTCACGTGAGGAGAGTACAGGTTCTCACGCACCTCGTCCGGCAATCCCGGACCCCGGTCCGCGATCACCACGACCGCCTCGGCACCGTCACCGACCACCGAGATCTCCACCGTTCCAGACTCCGGCGACGCCTCGGCCGCGTTCACGACCAGGTTCGCCAGCGCGGATCGCACCGCCGCAGGGACGACCACCACCGGCAGCGGTTCAACGCCGACCCGGAGATCCACCCTCACCCCCTCCTGAATGGCCTCGAGGGCGACCTCTCGTGTCAGCGACGCCAAATCGGCCGCCTCGGCCGAGGCTCCGTCTCCCGCCCCCAGCGCGAGAAACGACCGCAGCCACCGGTCGATGCGCCGGATCTGGTGACGCGCCGTCGCCACGAGCGGCCGCCGGCTGTCGTCTTCACCGGCCAGCTCCTCCACCGCCAACCCCAGCGTGTTCAGCGGGTTGCGGACTGTGTGAGCGAGCCCCCGAGAGAGATCGCCCAGCTGGGCGAGGTGCTCCCGCCGTCGCCATGCCTCCCGTTCCGATTCGAGGTCGCGCAGGCGTCGAGACATCCGGTTGAACGCGATCTGGAGCTCGCCAACCTCGCCCGCGGCGCCCTCTTCCACCTGGACCCCAAGCTCACCTCGCGCCACCGCTTCGGAACCCTCGGCCAACAGCCTCAGGGGTCGGGTGAGTCGGGTCGCCATCACCGCGGAGCCGACCATTCCAACCAGCAGCAGACAGGCGCTGACAACCAGGCCTTTCTGCAGGGTGTCACGAACGATTTGCTGGGTCGGGCTGATCGGAATCGGGATCCGCCGCTCGCCGGCGTCGTCGCTGATCACCAGGAACTGCGCCGACGGTGAACCCACCCGAACCACTCGAAGCTCGACATTCCCTCCTTCGGGCGGGAAACCCGGGACCACAACGGCATCGACATCGCAGTCCGCCCCCTCGGGCAAGTCCATTTTGACCGTGTGCTCGATGGTCTCCACCGGACCGTCGTCGTCGCCGTTGAGAATCCGCCTTTGCGCCCGCCGTTCCACTCGTGCCGGCGAACCGTCGGGGAGAGTCAGCACGTGAACGTCGGCCGTCTGTTCATGAAGCACGTTCTCGCCCGGGGTCGGCGTCTGGGCACCGTCGGTGGCGGTGACCCAGATCATCGCCCGACCCTCGGGAGACTCCTCACAGTCCGATTTCGCGATGAACTCCATTTGATGACTCAGCAGGTCCTTGCCCACGGTAGCCGCGACCGCTCCCAGCTCCCGCTCGATGGCGCGCAGCTGCCGCCCGTGGAGCCACCACTGAACGGCCACCAACGCCAGCACCAGCAAGGCAGTGCCCAGAAACAGGCGGGTCTGAATGCGCATCGCGTCCTCCACCCGGATTGTATTGCAACGCTTGTGCCAACCGGAGCGAGGAATGAAGGGGGGCCGAACCGCCCGGTTCAGTCCGAGCGAGGCTCGTGGAGCGATCGGCAACGGGCCACGAAGTCGGTCCAGTCCAGGGGGGCCCCTCGATCCCACCGTTCCTTGAACACGGGCGATCCGAGGTTTGCCGAGTGCAGACCCGTCGCTTCTCGGCCGGGCGGATGGCTGCCGGCGGTGCCGGAAGGGTCGTGTTCTCGTTGTGTCGGCCGCATGGTCTTCGTCCTTTCAACCGCCCTCACTCTGCCGGACGACGGCTCGATGGGTTATGTTGACACGTATACGGATGAACCGAGGGTCACATCGTACATCACGAGTGACCGCGGTCATACTCCACAGGTGGTACGATGTCAGCGCATGACGACGAGACGCCGATCCAACCAAACCTGCCCGGGATCGAACCACCCGAAAACCCCCTCACGACGACGACCGGCGTGGTGAAGCGCAGAGGCGGGCACCACGGGGCGGGCCGTCCTCCGGCGGCGACCATCTGGGCGATCGGGGGAGGCAAGGGCGGTGTGGGAAAGTCGGCCATCGCCGCCAATCTCGGGGTGGTGCTGGCTCAAGCCGGTCATCGCGTCGCCCTGGTCGACGCCGACCTCGGCGGTGCCAATCTCCATACCCTGCTCGGCATGCCAAGCCCACCGAGGACCCTGTCCGATTTCGTTGGTCGGCGGGTCGAGCAGCTCGACGACGTGATGACTCAAACCCGAGTCCAGGGCCTGTGGCTGGTGAGCGGTGCGCGCGCATTCGTGGAGATCGCGAACCTCAAGTACGCGACCAAGGAGCGGTTGTTGCGGCACGTCCGCGCGCTTCCCGCGGATCACGTTATTCTCGACCTTGGCGCCGGTTCTTCGTTCAACGTCCTGGATTTCTTTCTCGCGGCGCGCCACGGTCTACTGGTGGTGGTGCCCGAACCGACCTCTGTGGAAAACGCCTACCACTTCCTCAAGGCGGCGTTCTTCAGAAAGCTGAAGCGGGTGGAGCCACGCGACCGCGTCCGCACCGCGGTCGGTCTCGCGATGGCGAAACGCGGCACCAACGCCATCCGCTCACCGTTGGATCTGATCAACCTGGTGGCGAGCTTCGATCCGCTGGCGGGAGATGCCCTGATGGCCGAGGCCGAGCTCTTCGAGCCCTCCCTGGTTATCAATCGGGTCAGCCGTCCGGCCCACCGCCAGCTCGGCGAGGACATGAGTATCGCCTGCAGGGACTATTTCGGCCGCAACATCAAGTGTGCCGCCTACGTGGAAGAGGACGAGCTGCTGGCGCGATCGATCCGAGATCGTCGTCCCGCAGCGTGCGAGTACCCGGAGAGTCCGTTTGTGACGTCGGTCAGGCGGCTGGCCCACGGACTCACCGTGGGAGCGGAGGGTGTCCATGGACCCTGACTCGCAACTCGACGACTGGCAGGTGCTCGGAATCGCACCCGGATCTTCGCTCGAAGAGGTCTTTCGAGCCTACTCGAGACGTAAGGCGATCTACGCCGCCGACTCCCTTTCCAGCTACTCGCTCCACGACGACGACGCCCGCGAAAAACTGTTGGCCAGGATCGAGGAGGCCTTCGGGAGAATCGCAGCCGCGACCGGTGGCCTGTCCACGGCCGACAGTCCCGGCGCACCGGGTGTAAACCCGCCATCCGGGCCTGCTCCCGACCTCGACCAGCGGCCGGGCGGGTTCCTCCAGCACGCCCGGTTGACGCGGCGGACCACCCTGGCCCAACTGGCCGAGGAGACCAAGATCCGGTCCTCCCTGCTGGAGTTGCTCGAGGCCGAGTCCTTCACCGATTTGCCGGCCCGGGTCTACGTTCGCGGCTTTGTCATCCAGGTGGCGAAGGCCCTCGACATCAACGATCCGAATCGAGTTGCGGAGGCGTATTTGGCCAAGCTGGAACAAGCGGTGAGGAGTTCTTAGTTCTTAGTTCTTAGTTCTTAGTTCTTAGTTCTGAGTTCTGAGTTCTTAGTTGCCACCCTCCCACCCAAACGTCTCCGGCAGGCCCTCGGGGATTCGGAATACCTGAATCCGTGGGCAACTCAGAACTCAAAACTCAAAACTAAGAACTCTTCCACGAAGAAAGGACGCCCCGAAGGGCGTCCTGAGAATTCCAAGTGCCGCCGGAGACTACTTGATGCCGGCAGCTTCCTCGAGCATGTCGGTGGTGAGGGACTTGGGTCGCTCGATGGGGTAGCCCAGCGCGCGGTCCCAGGTAATGTTGGTGAGCACGCCGATGGCGCGGCCGATGCCGAACAGAACGGTGTAGAAATCCCACTCGGTGAGGCCGTAGTACCACTGGATGACTCCCGACTGGGCGTCCACGTTGGGCCACGGGTTCTTCGCCTTGCCCTGCTCCTGGAGGACGCCCGGCGCCACTTGGTAGATCATGGAAATGACCTTGAACAGCGGGTAGTCGGGCAGGTTCTTCAGGCAGAACTCGCGCTGCGATTCGTAACGCGGGTCGGTCTTGCGAAGCACGGCGTGGCCGTAACCCGGGATCACCTGGCCGCTGTTGAGGGTGGCCCACAGGGCTTCCTTGATGACCTCTTCGGTGGGTTCCTTGCCTTCGAGACCGTCCATGAACTTCATGGTCCAGCTCAGCACCTCCTGGTTGGCGAGACCGTGGAGCGGTCCGGCCAGGCCGTTGATGCCGGCTGACAGGGAGTAGTAGGCATCCGACAGCGCAGATGCCACCAGGTGGGTGGTGTGGGCCGACACGTTGCCCGACTCGTGGTCCGAGTGAAGGATGAAGTACATCCGCGCGACGTCGTCGTAGGGCTCCTCGATGCCCATCTGATGCGCGAAGTTGCCGCCCATGTCGAGGGCGGGATTGTCGTCGATTTGCTGGTCATCCTTGTACTTGAGCCGGTAGATGAAGGCCGCCAGCGAGGGAAGCTTGGGCAGCAGGTTGAGCACGTCCTCGAACATGGGCTCCCAATATTCGAACTTGCTCATGCCCTCGTTGTACTTCTTGACGAACTCGGATTCACGCTGCATGGCGAGGATCCCCGCCGAGAACATGGTCATCGGATGGGTGTCGGCAGGCATGGCACGCAGAATGCCCTTGACGTAGTCAGGCAGAGCGCGTCGCTTTTTGAACTCCTCCACCACCTCCAACGTCTCCTCCATGGTTGGGATATCGCTGGTCATCATGTAGTAGAAGAAGCCTTCGACGTAGGGGTACTCGCGGCCCGGCACCTTGGGCAGCGCTTCGAAGGTCTCCGGGATCGTCCGGCCGCGGAAGCGAATCCCCTCGAATGGATCCAGGTAGGACACGTCGGTCACCAGGCACCGAACACCACGAGCCCCACCAATTGCCTGCCCGATGGTTACCTTGCTGAGCTCGACGTCGCTGTACTCCTTGAGTAGTCGAACCGTCCGTGGACGGTGCTCCTCGATCTTCTTTGCAAGCACTTCCTTGAGCTTCATGGACAATCTCCTTCCTTAGGCGACGGTGCGACGGAATTTCGCCAAGCGACACTCCCTCGCCGTCTCGTTTTGTGTTCGATTGGGATGCGCGGTTTCGATCGTCACGGCCAAGAGTATAGAGCTTGTGAAGAAAAGTGACAAGGTTTTTGTAGATTGAATCTGCCACCGATTTACTAGGTATTCCACCGGCCATCCAGAGGCTTAAATTCCGGTGGTGAACATCCGTCTGGTTGACAGACCCCGTGGACACGCCACAATGACCGTCGATGCAGGCTTTCGAAGAAGATCGTCGGACCACGGCCCTGATCCTGGCCACCGCGGATGGGGCGATCCTGCTGGCATCGGTGGTGGCCGCCGCCTGGATTCGATTCGGCAGCCGATTGTTCGAATCCGAAATCGGGCAGATCCTCGAGCACCGCTGGTTCATCATTTACCTGCTGGTGGCTCAGCTGACCCTGTCCACCGCCTTCGACCTGTACCGCCCCCAGCGCTGGAGAACCAAGGACTACCTGCTGTTGCGGATGTTCGCAGTGCTGGTGGTGCTGGCCATCGCGCTGGCCCTTGGTGTCTACATGGTCCCGGGCTGGCGTTTCGGACGGGGGCTGCTGGCCCTGACCCTTCTCCTGGCGACCCCCGCTCAGGCGGCACTCCGGTTCCTCTGGCAGGCGGTGGCCGCGTTTCCACAGCCGCGCCGCGCACTGGTCATCGGCGACGGTCCCATTGTCGGCGCCCTGCAGGTCGAGCTCCAGAGCCGCCCCAACGCGCCGTTCGTCATCGCCAAACACCTGCCGACTCCTTCGGACCGGTCACCCTCGCAGCTTTCCACACAGGACCTGGACGACGTCGACCTGGTGGTGGTGGCTTCGTTGGCGCACGACGCGACCATCGACCGACTTTCGGCCCTCAATTTCCGCGGCACCCCGGTGATGGACGCCGCCGGCGCCTACGCCGCTCTCACAGGTAGAATCCCGGTTCTGCAGGTGGACTCGCGATGGTTCATCGCCACCGGCGATTTCTCCTCGATCGCCAACTCACCCTTTCATCGCGTGCAACGGCTCATGGACGTGGTGATCGCGACCGGTCTGCTGGTGCTGGGATTCCCGGTGCTGGTCGCCGCAGCGCTCGCCATATTGGTCACCGACGGCCGCCCCGTGTTCTTCCGCCAGACCCGACTCGGCCGGTTCGGCGTGCCCTTCGTCCTGTACAAACTGCGCACCATGAGGCGCGGTTCCGACGCCGACGGCCCGATCTTCGTCGAGACCAACGACAGTCGGGTCCTCCCAGTCGGCCGCATCCTCCGGCGGTGGCGGATCGACGAGCTGCCCCAACTGATCAACGTCCTCGGCGGTGCCATGAGCCTGGTGGGGCCGCGCCCCGAACGGCCAGATGTGGCGGAGCAACTCGAATGCGAGATTCCGTTCTATGCGTATCGCTACTCGGTCCGACCCGGTATCACCGGATGGGCTCAGGTCCACCTGCCCTACTGCAGGGACATCAAGGACCACACGGCGAAGCTGGAGTTCGACCTCTACCTTTTACGCCACTACGGTGCGGCCATCTACGCTATCGTTCTGATCCGAACCCTCGGCTCCCTCATCTTCCGTCCCACCAGGTAGAGAGTCCCGCGTTCTCGGCTGCCGCCCGCCCGTATGAAGTTGAAAGTCGAAAGTTGAAAGTTGTAAAGCCCCATCCACTTCAACCACTCCTGCTCCCCTTCTCCCCTTCTCTCCTCTGCCCACCGTTTGCGGTATCCTAGGACCCGCGCACTGCGCATCGTGATGACGCCCTATGCGATCAATCCTGGTCTACCTTCTGCTGACGACGACCAAGTGGCTCAGCCGCTTCTTCTGGCGGTTTCGCGGCGAGTGGATCGGCGTCCCTCCGGACGGCGACTGGTCCAAGGTCAAGGTCCTGTTGATCCTCAACCACACCAGTCTGTACGAGCCGATTCTTACCGGATTCGCACCCGACGCCCTGCTCTGGCGTTTCGCACGCCACGGGGTGCTGCCGGTGGCCGAAAAGACCATGAAACGGAGGATCGGGCTGTTCTTCAGCCTCCTCGCTCGCCACGTCGTCGAGGTCACCCGGCAGCGGGATCACACCTGGGATAAGGTCCTGGATCGGGTCGGCCCAAACGCGATAATCATGCTGCTCCCCGAAGGCCGGATGATGCGCAAGGACGGGCTCGACGCTGCGGGTCGGCCTATGACCATTCGCGGCGGGATTGCCGAGATTCTCGAGGCACTCGATGACGGCCTCATGCTGACCGTCTACTCGGGTGGGCTCCACCATATCCAGGCCCCCGGCGAGCTGGTGCCGCGCCCGGCCCGACAGGTCCGTGCCCGAATCGGGCTGGAGGACATCCCGACCTACAAGGAGAGGCTCGGCGGAACGGCCGACATGACTGCATTCCGGAATGCGGTCATCCATGACCTCACCGACCAGCGCGACCAGATCTGCCCGGTCCGCCTCAACGGCGGCATTCGTGGCGGAGAGCTCCCCAGGTACCGGTTTCCTCGGAGCGCAAAGCGGAGACGGTAGAGGAAAATTCGGAATTCGGAATTCGGAATTCGGAAAACCCCGTTCCACCGTCATTTTTCAATCGCGTGGTCGGAAAAGCCGCCACTCACGACATGTCACGTGTCATGGCGGGTCGTACATCACAAGGTCATCCGAAGTGCCCGTGAAGCTGGGCGAGAAGGATCGTTGCGAGGGTTTTGGAGTCGCGGATCTCGCCGGTTTCGATGCGTCGAAGCACATCAGCCCGATCGAGGAGTTCGATCTCGATGATCTCGTCGGGGTCCGCTTCGACACCACTCACCGGTTCCAATCCGGTTGCCAAGACGGCGATCAATCGCTCGTCGGTGTAACCGGGAGCTGCGTAAAAGCCACCCAGTACCGTCAACGATGCGGCATCGTATCCGGTCTCTTCGGCGAGCTCGCGGGCCGCACATTCAATCGGGTCCTCACGCGGTTCGAGGGTGCCCGCCGGGAGCTCGAGAAGCGCTTCCCCCACCGGATACCGGAACTGCCGCACCAGAATGATCCTCCCGTCGTCTAGAATCGGCAGGATCACCGCGGCGCCCCGATGTCGCACCACCTCCCGGGCACTTTCGACGCCGGTGGGCAGCCGAACCCGATCCACCTCGAGCCGGACGATCCTGCCCGCGTAGATCTCCCTACCCCCCAGCCGTTGCTCTCGCATCTGCCGGCCCATAATCCCTCCCGGCCGACCCTCGTCACTCGCGTCTTTGAGATGATCGGCTGCGGCCTCGGCCCGACGACCTCAGGGATCACGCGGGTTCACCGGCCGCGTGGACATGTTGACACAAGATCCCGGTCCGAGTGAACCTCCACCGTGGTGGATCGGCGTGAGCGATGGCCTCCGACATCGCCTCATCCGGACCCCCGGCCTTCCGGACCGAAAGCCCGAATTGAAGGACCCCAATTCAGGAGGACAACCAGGAATGGTGGCCCCGGGCGCCACGTTGCGCAACGCGAGCGCAGCGACCCGACCGGGAGGCCCCATGTCCGTGCGACCCATCAAACGTCTGATCACGCCGCAGCCCACAATCGAGGGAGCCGGCGTGCGACTCCGCCGGGGATTCGGGTTTGGCGACACCGCCGACTTCGACCCGTTCCTGCTGTTCGACGACTTCCGCGGCGACCGGCCCGAGGAATACCTGGCGGGCTTTCCGTGGCACCCCCACCGCGGCATCGAGACCATCACCTACGTGCTGGCCGGGACCGTGGATCACGGGGACAGCCTGGGTAACGCCGGCAGCCTGACGGCCGGAGACGTGCAGTGGATGACCGCCGGCTCCGGCATCATCCACCAGGAAATGCCCCACGGCGACGCCGACGGACGAATGCACGGCTTCCAGCTGTGGGCCAACCTGCCGGCATCGCTGAAAATGACCGGGCCGCGCTACCAGGACGTGCGGGCAGCCGACATTCCCGAGATCGTCGACGACGACGAGACGAGGGTGCGCGTCATCTGCGGCCAGTTTTGGGGTGCAACCGGCCCGGTGGATGGGATTGCCGCCGAGCCCCAGTACCTCGATGTCTGGGTGCCTCCCCTCACCAGAAAGAGCCTGCCGGTGGAAACGACGCGGCATGCCTTCGCCTACGTGTTCGCCGGGACGGGTCGGTTCCGCAACGCCTCCGAGCCACGGCCGGTGACCACCGAGGCCGTCGGGCAGATTGCTGCGGATCTTTCGCAAGAGGTGGACAACCGGTCGCTGGTGGTGTTCGACCGGGGCGAAGAGGTCTCAGTCGAGGCCGGAGAAACCGGAATGCGCTTCCTGCTGGTTTCGGGGAAACCCCTCAACGAACCCATAGCCTGGGGCGGTCCGATCGTCATGAACACCGAAGCAGAGCTGCGACAGGCCTTCGCCGAGTACAACGCCGGCACGTTCTTGAAGGAGACATCCGCTCGGTGACCCCTTGTTCTGAGACCCTGCATTCGTGAACCCTCGAACGCGCTACACTCGCCGGTCATGAGGCGATCGATCGCGACGGTGGCCCTGCTCGGCATCACGGCCGTTTGGGGTTGGACCTTCGTGGTGGTGCACGAAGCCATCGCGATCTATGGAGTGGTGCCCTTCCTCGCAGTTCGGTTCACCCTCGCTGCGGCCGCGGCCGTGGCGATCTGGGGCCGGCGCCTCGACCGCAGGGGCCTGCTGATCGGCGGCGGGATCGGCCTCGTGCTCGCCCTGGGCTATCTGTTCCAGACCTGGGGACTGAAGTTCACGACCCCAACCAACTCCGGTCTGATCACCGGGCTGTTCGTGATCTTCGCGCCGGTCATCGACCGCTTGCTGTTCCGGACTCGCCTCAAGGCCGTGCGCTGGTTCGCGGTCGCGCTCAGCCTTACCGGCATGACCCTGCTCACCGGTCGACTGCCCACCGACCTCGCCGTCGGGGACCTGCTCACCCTGATCTGCGCGGTGTGGCTGGGGGTTCACGTGGCGTTGCTTTCCCGGCATGCGCCCGACCACGATCCCGGCGGCCTGGCCGCCGCCCAGATGATCGCGGTTGCCCTGCTCTTCCTGCTCATGTGGCCCGCGTCGGGGCCCATCGAGGTCCCTCCCCGAGAAATCTGGTTCGCCCTCCTGATCACCGGCCTGGTCGCCTCGACTCTCGCCTACTTCGTCCAGACCACCGCCCAGCGCCACCTGTCCGCGGTCCGTGCCGCCATCATCCTGACCATGGAGCCGGTCTTCGCGGGCTGCTTCGGCTACCTGCTCGCCGGCGATCGGCTCGACGCCGGTCAGATTGCCGGGGCGGGGATGATCCTCGCGGCGGTCATTCTGTCCGAGGTCGCACCGCTACTGACACCGGCAAATCGAAAATCGAAAATCGAAAATCGAAGACCCGCCCACACACGCGGGAGCAGGTCGCCTGACGATTGACCCCCGAGCTGCGGTGTTCTTCGCCTGCCGGCATTCCTCGACGACCGGTGTCGGACATGCTATGATCGCATCAAATAAGACATCATATTTGATGTCGTAATTGGAGCCTTGAGAGATGGCATCTACGCGCACTACGATCGCGTTGCCAACTGGATTACTCGCCGACGTGGACCGAGCCGTCCGCGGAGGGCTTGCGACCAGCCGGAACGACTTCCTGTCGAGGGCCGTCCGGCACGAGCTCGACCGTCTGAAACGCATGGCAGTCGACGCAGAGTTCGAGGCCATGGCGTCAGATCCGGTTTATCAGAACGACGCAGAACGCATCGCCAAGGAGTACGAACCGGCCGATTGGGAGGCGCTGCGGGTTGCGGAGGATGACGCGTGAAACGGGGCGATGTGTACCTCGCCCGCCTCGACCCGACCCAAGCGTCCGAACAGGCTGGGGTGCGACCGGTGGTGATCGTCAGTCGTGATGCGATCAATCGGGCCAGTCCCGTGGTGATCATCGTGCCCTGCACTTCGACGTCCGAAGGACGACGGCTCTATCCCAGTCAACTCGTGATCGAAGCGCCGGATGGAGGCCTCAGGGCCGATTCCATCGCCCTTGGCGAACAGGTCCGTGCCATCGCCAAGGTACGGCTCATCCACCGTTGGGGCGCGCTGGCCCCATCAACCCTGAAGAAGATCGAAAAGGCACTGCTCATCGCGATGGACCTGCCCGGGCAGTACGATTGATCCACAGCACAAATTCGGAATTCGGAATTCGGAATTCGGAAAACCGTCCTCGTGCCTACCGGGCTTCACCCCCACACCACCGCAACCACCCACCGTACTGCTACCGGACCGTCTGGGAGGACGGACGGAACTCCGGACTCCTGACATTGGACTTTTGACTTTGGACTCTGGACTTTTGACTTTTGACTTTGGACTTTGGACTGGGAGCTCTCGTGGAGGTCAGGGCGGGGGCAGCACGAGCGATCCCTTCGGCATTGCCGGGGCGCCGCGGGTGGGGCGGTCACGGTCGGGGAAGCCGCCGTCGAGGCTGAGGGTCACGGTCGGACCGATGTGGCCGAGGGGAGTGGGCCGCGGCGTCGGCACCTGACCGCCACCGTAGTACCACACGTAGGAGGCGAAGTTGGCCAGGTCGGTGAGGCCGCGCGACAGCGAGATGGCCGCCACCCCGAATGCGACCGAACGATCGTCGATGGTGCGCCAGTCGCGGAGCTCGCCGGTGCGGAAGAACTCCTGGCCAACGTAGGGATAGAGGGCGCGACCCCTCTGAACGGCACCCGACACCGCCGAGCTCACCGCCCGCTGGTAGATCAACGCCTGGTCTTGCCCGTAGAAAACGAGGCGAACGCGGGGGCGGACCGAATCGACGTAGGCCTGGTAGGCACCGGCGTAGCTCGGCTCGCGGGGATCCTCGTGGGAAACCGCCAGCGGGTCCGCAGCATCCAGCACCCTTACCGCCAGCACGCCGATCTCCTCCACCAGGTCCGCCAGGGGCACCGGTTGGCGCAGTCCGGTGGCACACACCCGCACCTGGTCCTCGAGGGCCATGGTCAAGCTGCCCGGGGTCGCCGCCCGCCACGACGGCGGAGCCTGCAGACCACGTTGGATACCGGCGTCATAGCGCTTGTGGTGGAGCCGGACCTGGCGCTGCAGGTCGCCGGGAAAGAACTCCACCGCCGACCACGCCACGTGGCGAATCGTGTCCGCGCTCCAACCGACGCACAGACCGGCCAGGAACAGCACGACCATCGTGGGTCGAATCGAGGCCGCAAGGGCGGGCCGCCTATCCGAGAGTGACCGGCTCATGCCTGTTCGGGCCCGTCGTCGGGCTCGGCGTCCATCAGAGTGACCAGGCGGCGGATCTGTTCCGACACCGTGGGAGTGTATCCGGCGCTCACCATCACCGCTCGACCCTCCCGGTCGAGCAGGATGTTGGTCGGAAGGGCATTGATGTCGAGGGCCTGGATGTCCCGCTGGTCCATCCGGTAGACCGGCACCTTGACGCCGAGGTGGGCAAGGAACCTGTTGGCGATCAACGGCGATACGTCGACGTTGACGGTCAGCAGAACGAATCCCTGGCCGGCCAACTCGTTGTACAGCCGCTGGAGCTCGGGCAGCTCCTCCCGGCACGGGCCGCACCAACTGGCCCAAAAGCTCAACAGGACCGGCCTGCCCCGGAAGCTCTCGATGGCTACGGATCCGGCGCCGTCAAGGGTCTTCAGGGTCATGTTGGGAAACACCGGAGCATCGCCCGTCTCCGTCGTCGCCGAGGAGGATGCGAGAAGCCCGATGGACAGCAGCCCAATCACGAGAACCCGTCTCATGGGCACATGATACTCCGTTCCCTCGGGACCCTCAAGCTGAGGCGGTTTGCAGTTGCCTTTGGGGCTTCCATGAGAAGGGCAACCACGTCAAGGGGGCTACGTGGCGGTCCACGGTATCGGTGTTGGTATCGGGGAGATCGAATCATGAGTCCTTGCGCTCCGCTTCCATTCGCACTCTTGTTGAGCTGTGACAAGCTCGGTGCATGCTGGTGTCCGTCCAGAAAGGGTGCTGCCATCTATGGGCCGGTTTCCTTGGGCAGGCCAAGCCCCATACCGCAGTCACCCGGACTGGGCGATGGACTGATGAATCGATTTCCACGGAACAGTTGATCATCGGTGCTGAGACCCTTTGATATTCAAGCTGCTGTAATTTCGTATTTGTTCTGGCTGTACAAGGGCTCGTAGACCTCACCGGTAATCCACAGCCGGTGCATCAATACCGCCAGCTTGCGAGCCACCGCGATAACCGCCCGTTGTTTTGCGTACGCTCCGCCCCGTTGCTGAATTCGAAGGCCATATCTCCTCAAATCGCAGTCTTCACCAAATGGGCCCAGAATGTAGTGGGCCGCATTGACCAGCAGTCGTCTGAGAAAGGGATCGCCCCCTTTGGTGATCCTGAGTTTTGGATCCGAATTACCCGACGCTCGACGTGCCGGCACCATTCCCAGGTAGGGACCCACCTCTCTGCTCTTTCCGAAACGCTCCGGATCCTCCAAAACAAGCACGTACACCAAAGCAGTAAGAGATCCCACCCCCTTGATGTGCTGCACATGCGCCGCTTCTGGGTATCGCTCTTTCACCATCTTCTCGATCTGCTTGTCGTATTGGTGAATCTTCTCAGTCAAGGACGCAATCGTGTCCAAGATCGGCTCTAAAGCTGCCCTCAGTTCGTCGGGCAGGGTGTCGTTTGCCACCCGGGCGAACGCACCCGACCCGCACTTTCTGACTCTTCCTCCGAATGGCTTCACCGAGCCACGAACGTGATTGATCAAATCCGTGCGCACCTTCACCAGCGCCTCCCGAGACCTCGCGACTCCTAAATCTGCTCGAGCCTCCCTACCGCGATGGCGTACCGGACTCAACAGCAACGGATCCACCCGCGCCAGTCGCGCCAACCGCTCCGCATCCAGCTTGTCGTCCTTGTTCCGGCTCTCTCCGATCAACCGCACCTTCCGCGGATTCGCCACTATCACCTCGTGTCCCAATTCCTCCAACAGCTCCTTCACCCACGGCGAGTGCGTACCAACCTCGATCGCCACCCTCATCCGCCGAACACCCTCAAATCGACTTCTAATACCCGCCGGGGTCATCCGTATCCTCGACTCCTCCAATACCTCTCCACTCGTCTTGCCCAGAACGCACACCCGACTCACCTTGTCCCCCAGGTCCAATCCACACACCACTTCCGCTTCGCTCGTGATATTCTTCGCCATGGTCGACCTCCAATATTTTGAGCCCTAACCGAGCTCGTTAATCATTTGCAGACCTTAACGGTACTGCGGCGGAGGTCGACCTTCTCATTCCATCTATGAGGCAATTGAGGTCCGGGGACGGTTTTCCGAATTTCCGAATTCCGAATTTCCCTGTCCGCCCCTCTGCTACACTCCGCCCATGAGCTGGGAACTGCGAGATGTCGCGATCGTCGGCGGCGGAATGATGGGTCGCTCGATCGCCACCAAAGTCGCCCAGGCTGGACTCAACGTGTCCCTCAAGGAGGTCTCCACCGAGGCCCTCGATGCCACCCGAACCGAGCTCGAGCAGTCGCTCGACCACGAGATTGCCCGCTTTGGTCTCACCGACTCGGAGAAGCGGGCAATCTTGTCTCGAATCCGCTGGGTGACCTCGTTCGACGCCACCGGGAGCGCCGATCTGGCCATCGAGACGGTCCAGGAGGACTACGGCCACAAGCGGCAGATCCTGCGCGAGCTGGATCGCCGTATGGACCCGGAAAACCCCATCGTCATCAACACCTCCACCCTGTCCATCACCGAGCTCGCAGCCGACAGCTCGCACCCCGAGCGGATCCTCGGCATGCACTTCCTCTATCCGGTCACCACCACCCGTGTGGTCGAGGTGGTCCGCGGCCAGCTCACCTCCGACCAGGTCCACCAACGGGCGGTTCAGTTTGCCAGGGTGCTCGGCAAGGTCCCGATCAAGGTCTTCGAGATGCCGGGCTTTGTCACCACCCGGGTCCTCCTGCCATTGATCAATGAGGCCATTCACGTGGTCATGGAGGGCGTCGCCGAGGCTGCGGAGGTTGACCTCGCGCTCAAGCTCGGCTTCGAATTCCGCACCGGCCCGCTGGAGTGGGCCGACCGCACCGGCCTGGACCGGGTCCTCAACTGGATGCAGCACATGCATGAAGAAACCGGGGAACCACGATTCCGGCCCTGTCCGCTGCTCAAACGCCTGACCAGGGCCGGCCTGCTCGGCACCAAGACCGGCCGCGGATTCTTCAATTACGACGCCAACGGCCACCGGACCGACCGTCTGCCGGACGACAAGCCCGGCGTCTCCTGACCACATTCCACGGAGAGTCACCATGAAGATCCTCGTGCTCAACAGCGGCTCGTCGTCGGTGAAGTTCCAGATCATCGAGACCGATCTGGAGCGAATGGCGGCGGACCACGACCTCACACTTGCCGCCGGCCAGGTCGAGAAGATCGGCCTCGCCGACTCCCGGCTGGTGCTCAAGGTCCCCGACCGCCCCGTGTTCCAGGACTATCGCGAGGTGCTCGAGCACCGTGCGGCCATCGAGTGGGCTCTGAGGGTCCTCACCGACACCGAGCACGGCGTGCTCGAACGGGTGGATGAGATCGAGGCGGTGGGCCACCGCGTGGTCCACGGCGGCGAGGAGTTCGCATCGTCGGTGCTCATCAACCCCGACGTGGTCTCCAAAATCGAGGACTGCTCGGTGCTGGCTCCGCTCCACAACCCGGCCAATCTCCGCGGTTACCACGCGGCCAACGCCGCCCTTCCCGAAGTCCCGCACGTGGCGGTCTTCGACACCGCCTTCCACCAGACCATGCCCGGCCACGCCTTTCTGTACGGAATCCCGTTCCAGCTCTACACCAAGCATCACCTTCGCCGCTACGGGTTTCACGGCACTTCCCACCGGTTCGTGTCCTTCCGCGGCTGTCAGATCCTCGGTTGGGCGCGGGAGGAGAAGCGACTGGTCACCGTCCACCTTGGCAACGGGTGCTCGCTGGCTGCTGTGGATCGCGGCAAGAGCATCGACACCTCGATGGGATTCACTCCCCTGGAGGGCTTGCTCATGGGCACGCGGTCGGGCGACCTCGATCCGGCCATCATCCCGTGGCTGATGGCCATGGAGGAGCTCACACTGCACCAGGTCAACACGATGCTCAACAAGCACTCGGGGCTGTACGGAGTTTCGGGGGTGTCATCCGATATGCGAGAGGTGCTCGAGGCTCGTGCCCGCGGGCGCTCGCGCGCCGACGTGGCATTTCGAATCTTCAGCTACCGCGTCAAGAAGTACATAGCGGCATACGCGGCGGCGATGGGTGGCGTGGACGCGGTCTTCTTCACCGGCGGCATCGGAGAGAACGCCCCCGAGGTGCGCCGGGAGGCGCTGTCCGGGCTTCAGTTCATGGGCCTCGATTTCGACCCTGGGCGGAATGCCGAGGTGGTGGGCCGGGAGGGCGAAATCTCGGCCGACGGATCACGGGTCAAGGCGATGGTAGTGCCCACCAACGAGGAAAAGACCATCGCCCGCGACGTCGTTCGCGTCCTCGAAGGAGTCATGCCGACCTTCGAACCACCCGAGGCATTCGACTAAAGAGTTCTTAGTTCTTAGTTCTGAGTTCTTAGTTCTGAGTTCTTAGTTTCACACGGATTCGATTGATTCGAGAGTTGAGGGTCCCCGTCTTCGTCGGTCGGGTGGGGGGAACTGAGAACTCAGAACTCAGAACTCAAAACTAAGAACTCGGACCTCAGTCCGACGGTGGGGGTTCGGGGGCCTCGTCCTGGGCCTCGCGGGCCGCCTCGATCGACTTGCTCGCCCGATAGAGGTAGTTGAATCCCGACACGATCACCAGCCCGAAGCTGGCGTAGAAGCACACAGTGAGCGCCACCGGCAAAACCTCGAAGATGTTGGCCAGCAGCACCAGGCAGACCGTGATCACGTGCATGAAGGTGGTGGCCTTGCCGAGCACCGACGGTGGAAACCGCTGAATGCCCTCCACGAGGTAGAGAATCACGGCCACCAGCATGATCAGGAAATCCCGGAACAGGGCGAGAATCGCCAGCCACAACGGAATCACAACCGCCTGGCCCTGGGGAATGGTGAGCGAAATGTAGGCCACCGTGAGCAGCATTTTGTCGGCGATCGGGTCGAGGTAGGCGCCGATCACAGATCGTGATTTCAAAGTGCGCGCCAGCCAGCCGTCAATGGCGTCCGTGGCGCCGGCGATGACGAAAATCCAGAGTGCGAGCTTGAAGTCGTTTCCGTTCACGGCGATCACGATGAACGGCACCATCGCCATCCTGAACAGAGTGATGAAGTTGGGCAAGGTCAGCGGCCGCAGCTTCTCCTCGACCTTGGTGCGGATCCTCTTCCGCCTCTCCCGATGGGGCGTACCGGTGGTCACAGAATCCCCGTCCGGTTCCGAGCCCACAGCAGGCGAAGGCCCAGGAGGGTGAGATCGGGCTCGACGTGCTCGATCACGGAGCTGTGCCTGGAGAGGTTCTCGGCAAATCCTCCAGTGGCCACCACTGTCGCCTGTCCGAGCTCATCGAGGATTCGTCGAGTGACGCCCTCGACCAGGCCCAGATAGCCGTAGAACACGCCCGACTGGATGCTGTCCACGGTTCCCTTGCCGATGACCCGCGGCGGCGGCGACATGGCGACCCTGGGCAGCTTGGCGGTCTTGGAGGCGAGGGCGTCGGCGGTCACTCCTGGGCCGGGAGCGATAGCTCCGCCCAGGTACTCGCCTTCGGCCGACACCACTTCCCACGTCACCGCGGTGCCGAAGTCGATCACCACGCAGGGCCCGCCGAAGAGCTCGTACGCGGCCACCGCATCGCACAACCGGTCCGCTCCCAGCTCGTGGGGCGCCTCGACCCTCAGCGGCATGCCGGACTGAATGCCGGGCACGACGAAGAAGGGATCCAGGCGCAGGTACCGTTTGATCCCCTCGTCCAACCTTGGATCCATCGGCGGCACCACGGATCCCACCGCCACCGCCGTCAGCTCGGAAGGTTCGACCCCCTCCCAGTCGAGCAGCTGTCGCAGCCAAAGCCCGACCTCGTCGGCGGTCCGGTCGATCTGCGTCGTCAGCCGCCAGCGCGACCGCAGCTCCTCGCCGTCGAACAAGCCGACCACCGTGTTGGTGTTCCCGACGTCCAGAACCAGTAACAGCTCTCCCACGCGACCTCCATATGCGGCTCGCGTCCCTATTCGCTCGGAGAAGACGCTGCCCCGTATCCCGACATTCTATCTCGGCCAGGCCGTTGGCAGTTGGCCAGTTGGCGCGTTGGCAGTTGGCAGTTGGCAGTTGGCAGTTGGCCGTTGGCCGTTAGCAGTGGGGACCGAGTTAAAGGCACAACTTCTAACTCGATGAAGAGACGTCCAGGAGGGAGGTCGCCGAGCGGGCGGCGGCGGCGACTCCCTCCGCCTCGTCGACCTTCCAGAGCACCACCAGGCCCAACACGAAGAGCACCAGGACCGCGGAGATGCCAGCCCGTTGGGAACCGAAGGCAGTGGTCAGGACCCCGAAAAGCGACGGCCCGAGGAAGGCGGTAGCCTTCCCAGAGAATGCGAAGAAGCCGAAGAACTCGTTCTCCTTTTCCGGAGGCACGAAGCGGCCCATCAAAGATCGGCTGGCCGACTGGTTCGGGCCTACGAAGATGCCAATCAGAACGCCGGCGACCCACAGCCAGCGCGGGGTCGGTGCAAACACGGCGAGCAGGGTCGAACCGATGAGCCCAAAAAGCGTGATTTGGATCGTCCGCTTGCCGCCGAGACGGTCATCGAGGAATCCGAGCGCGAAGGCCCCAAAACCGGCGGTGACATTGAGCACGATGCCGAAGATCAGGATGTCGTGCATCGTGAATCTGAACGTCCCAGCGGCGTAGATGGCGCCGAAGGCGAAGACTGTGATGAGGCCATCGTTGTACAGCAGTCTGGCCACGAGGAAGCGGACGATCTGGCGGAACTTCCGGATTTCGCGAAAAGTCGTCCCGAGCTGCCGCACCGCCTCACCGACGATTCGACCGGACCGTGAGGCGCGCGAGCGATCCTCGCGCACGAACAGGAATAGAGGCACGCTGAAGACCCCGAACCAGACCGCCACCAGAAGACACGTGGCCCGCACGTTGGCACCGCCGTCAACCGCGAAGCCGAACCACGGCACCTCCGGCTGAATGAAACCAACCAGGGCCAGGACCAGCGCGATCAAGCCCCCGATGTAGCCGAGCGCCCAGCCGTAACCGGAGATGCGGCCGATCCGATCCGCCGGTGCGATATCCGGGAGAAAGGCGTTGTAGAACACGAGGCCCATCTCGAAGGCGATGTTGGCGATCACAAACCACGTCAGAGCGCGGGTCACGTGTCCCGGCCCAACCGTGTACAACATCGCCGCGCCGATCACGCAGACGATGGTGGATGCCAGTAGAAAGGCCTTTCGCAAACCGCCCCGGTCGGCAACAGCGCCGAGCAGCGGCGACCCGAGAGCGACGACGACCGCGGTCACCGCCACCGCGCGGGACCACAGGGCACTGCCGGTGAGGCTGTCGGCCGCGATGACCTCGGTGAAGTACACGGCGTAAATGAACGTCACCACCAGGGTGGTGAATGCGGAGTTTGCGAAGTCGTAGAACGCCCAGGCCCACACGGCCCGGCGATCGAGACCGGTCGAATCAGCCATGAACGCCTCCCTATTCCATTGATCCGTCCCGGATTATAGTGCCTGCCTGAAGGGCCGTCCGTCACAGCAGCCCCACTCGGACAGCTCGAAGAGCACCCCGCTCACACGCCCTCCCCGCTTTTCGAGTATTGTTTCTTTTAAGAAAGCTGGATACGACGACTCGTCACGTCCTGGAGGTTTGATGTCTGCATTACGCCGCCCGGTTCACTTGCTGTTGACGATTATTGGATCGATCTCGGTCAGCATGGTGGCTTCGTCTCAAGAGATCGAGATCTCAGCGGTCAGCCCGGAATCTCGCGCCGTATTCGAGCAAGCCAGGGATGCGTTTCACCGAGCGTGGTTCGAGCGCGCCAACGAGCTCCTCGACGAGACCCTCGCCCTCGACGCCGACCTCGCCATCGCACAGGCCTACAAGGCCGTCGCGGAGTCTTTCCTCTACTTCGACCCTTCCGGGCGGACCTCCTTGGCGCTCGACCTGGCGGCCGCGGCCACGCCCGGCGAGCGACTGATGGTGTCCGCGTTGGTGGCATTTGCCGACGGCGACTACGAACCAGCTGCGGTCGCGCTGCGCCGGCTGACCGAGCAGTACCCGGACGACAGCTACGCCCGCCATGCCCTGGGATTCACCCTGGTGGACCTCGGGCTGTCCCGCCAAGGACTGGCGGTGCTGCAGGGTCTGCTCGAGGACCAACCGGGGTTCTTCGCCGCCTGGAATCACCTGGGCTACGCCTATCTCGACCTCGGTGAGCTCGACCTCGCCGCGCAGGCGATGACCCGGTTCGTTGCATCCGACCCTGCCAATCCCAGTGCGCGCGACTCCCTGGCGGATGTGATGATCGAGGCAGGACGGCTCGACGAGGCGATCGCCGGCCTCACCCGAGCCATCATGCTCGAGGGGGGCTACGGCTACGGCTACCAACACCTTGGCGACGTCCTCGTGATGGACGGGAATCCGGCCATGGCACGCCGGGCCTACGAGCTGGGATTCGAGGAAGGGACGGCCTACTCTCCCCGGTTCGAGCTTCTTGCCAGGGAGCGAATCGCCGCAGCCTGGATCCGCCAGCTTCAGCACGACAGCGCCGTCTCCGCGTTGGAGGACGTTCGGACCAGGGCCTCGGCCCTCAATGAGCCGGCGACGGCCCTCGCCGCCAACCGGGCCCAGTTAACGATCCGGCTGAGCACATCGGATGCTCAATCCGCCGCAGAAATGCTGGCAACATACGCCGCCGCCGTCGACGCCTTGGGAGACGAGGCCTCCGGCGTCGGAGAGCCGACCTATCTCATCTTTTTCGAGGGCTGGCACGCCGTGTCCCAGGGGCGGTTCGCAGATGCCGAAGCCGCGCTCGGCGACCTCGAGGATGCCGCCGATCGCGCGGATCCGGTCGCGCTGCTGCTCGGCGCCCGGTTGCTTGGCGAGATTTCCCTCGCGCAGTTGGAATTCGTCACCGCCATCGAGTCCTTCGAGGCCGCCGGGAGTGACGACCCGCTGGTGGCGTTGCGACTGGCAGTCGCCTACGAGGGCGACGGCAAACCGGCAGCGGCCGCGGCACTCTTCGACGAGGCGGCGGCGTGTTCGAGCTTCAACATCGAGTGCGCCCTGGCGCGCGCCCTCGCCGCGCCGTTGTTCGACCCCAGTCTTGCCCTCCCCGATTTCGGAATTCCCGGCATTCCGCCCGAAGAGGTCGACCCAACGGACGATCCCGACGAGGGGGCGGTGAGGATCTAGGGGAATTCGAAATTCGAAATTCGAAATTCGAAATTCGAAATTCGGAAAACCGTCTCTGCTTCGATGCCGGTCGTCTACTGGCTCGCAAGGTCCTCGAGGGCGTGGCCGTCCAACCGGAACACGGTCCACTCGTTCATCCCCCGGGCGCCGAGCCCTTCATAGAATCCGATGGCGTCCTCGTTCCAGTCGAGGACCCACCATTCGAGACGCCCGCAGCCGCGTTGAAGAGCCAGCTTGGCCAAGAAGGCCAGCAGCGCCTTGCCGATGCCCCGCCCCCTCGCCTCCGGACGAACGAAGAGATCTTCCAGGTAGATTCCCGGCATGCCCAGGAAGGTCGAAAAATTGTGGAAGAACAGGGCGAATCCCAAGGGTTGATCGCCGTCCTCGGCCAACACCACCTCGGCGAAGCGACGCTCACCGAACAGGGCGCGCCGCAGCCCGGCCTCGTCGGCGACCACCTCGTCAGACATTCGCTCGTATTCGGCCAGGTCCCGGATAAAGGCAAGAACAAGGCTGGTGTCATCAGCGGTCGCGAATCGCAGCTTGACACCTCCGCCGTGGGTTCGCCGGATCGCCATCGACATCCGCCTACCTCCGGAAGAAGATGTAGGCGGCGAGGCCCACCAGGATGAGGGCGAAGATCTTCTTGAACTGAGCGGTGGACACGTGCTCCACCAGGCGCGCCCCGATCTGGGCGCCGATCACGCCGCCAACACCGAGCAGCAGGCCCATCTTCCAGTCGACGTTGGCGAGCTTGTTGTGGGCGAGGAGGGCCGAGACCGAGATCACGAAGATCCCGAGAAACGAGGTTCCGACGGCCTTCTGCGCCGAAAACCCCATCATCAGCAGCAGCGGAACCATCAGGAAGCCGCCGCCCAGACCGGAAAAGGCCGCGCCGATGCCGACGCCCACACCCAGGACCACCATGAGAATCAACTGCGGGTTCACTGGAGACCTCCCGCCGGAATTCTACACTCCGAGACGCCTCGCCAGCCGGTCGACTCCGCGCAGGGTCAGCTCGGGCTCCACGCAGGTGAAGCAGAGCCTCACCCAGGTGCCGTAGTCTTTCCCGAAGCTCGTGCCCGGCGCCAGTATCAGCTTGTCGTCCAGACAGTCCTCCAGAAACCCGCGCAGTCCGCGCCCATCGAGCAGCCCGCCAACCTCGATGAACAGGAACTGGCCGCCTTCGGGCGAAGGGACACCGAGCCGCGACGCAGCCTCATCTCCGGTGGCGGCGTAGGCCTGGCGAGCCCGGCGCACCCAGTCGGCACCGTGATCGAGGGCGCCCAGGGCGAGCAGTTGGGACGGTGTCGGCACCGAGTACCACGCGTAGGTCGCCGCCTTGCGCGCCGCCGCGAGCAGCGTCGCCGGCGCCACCAGGTAACCGCACCGGTAGCCGGCCATGCCGTAGGCCTTGGAGAACGAAAAGACGCTCGCCGTCCGTTCGGGAGCCATCGACCCGATGCTGAGGTGCGGGTCGCGATACGCGTAGTCCTCATAGACCTCATCGGACCAGATCCAGAGATCGTGGCGGCGGGCGACATCGACCACCGCCTCGAGCAGCCCGCGACCCAGCACCCGGCCGGTGGGATTGGACGGAGTGCTCACGTAGACCGCTGAGGTGCGACGGGTGACCCGTTCCTCGAAGGCCTTTTCCAGCGACTCGGGATCCGGGTTCGCAGTCAGGATCGGCACCTCCACCGGCGTTCCCCCGGAGCTGATCACGATGCCGCGAATCAGCGGCCAGAAGGGGGCCAAAACCAGCACCTCGTCGCCCGGAGAAATCGACGCCATCGCGGTCACGGTCAGGGCTCCGGTCGCACCGGTGGTGACCAGGATGTTCTGTGCCCCGTCGACGGGGATCCGGTTGACGGCCGCCACTTTGTCGACGAGCCGGTCGAGCAGGGCGGCGACCCCGTGGGGATCGCAGTAGCGGTGAGGTCTGGGCACGGCCCTCTCGTCGAGGCTGCGCCAGGTCATCTCCGGATCCGGTTCCATCCAGGTGTCGCCCACGTGAAGCGGGTAGATCTCTCCCCGCAGAGAGGCGATCTTCGGCGCCAGGTCGGAGAACACCGATCCCCCCAGTCGGTCGGATTTCAAATCGAGCCCAGGGTGGCGCGGCATTCGGATCCCGATCGTCTTCCGGTTATCCCCGACCGGGTTCCGACGGCCGGAATCGCTCGATTTGGACGAGCTCCAGCACGGCCTCGTCGCCGCTGACGACCCTCAGCCGAACCGGCGCCCCCGGTAGCGACTCGGCGAAGAAGTAATGCGCGACCGTGTCGCCCTCGGGCTCGCGAACGCTGTAGAGCCAACCTTCAAGCTCCCCCAACGGAGTCGTCTCCACCACCCAGGTTCGCGAGGCACGGTCAGCGGCGAAAACGGCGTGGTTGCGGAGCTCCTCCCATCCGCTGCGCTGGCGCCGCGGCTCTCCCACCGTCTCTCCGAGACCGTCGATCGCAGCAAACTCGATCTCGACGCCTTCGTCATCGGCGCTCACGACCCGCCAGCGTTCGAGGTAATCGCCGTCGGGGGAGCTCCTGCGCATGACCAACTCGAAGCCCTCGATCCACTCGAGGCGGATCTCGTCCGCAGTGAACGGGGTTGGGAGATGGGTATCGGGAAGCGCTGCCTCGTCGACCACTTCGGCCGGTGCCGGCCGAGCAGTCGTCATGTCTGTCTGCCCGCAGCCACCAGCGACCAACCCTGCGGCCATCAGCAGGGCCGCGCCCACTGTTGTCTTCATGGTGTTCCTCCTCGCCAGGGCCATCCCGGCTCGTCCGTGATTATCTCCCAGCTTCGAATCAATCGTCGAGAACGATCAGCTCGGAGGCCTCGACGCCGGACATCTCGTCCAGAATCGCCACCGCGATGCGCTGCGTCCCTCGCGGAATCAACAGCGGAATCTCAAAGTAGACGTCGGACACCCCCTCGGGAACCGTCACCGGGCCCTGGTCGATCTGTGCTTTCGAAGGCACGCCCTTGCGATCGAGAACCCGAATGGCGATCATCATCTGTCCCACCAGGCCCCCTTCCACCGGGACCAGGAGCACCGCATCGGTTGGGATCTTGACCCCCAGGGGACGGAGGACGCCGCGGCGGTCCTCCGTCGGCCGTGGCGCTCCCAGGGTCAGCTCCATGCCGACGGTGTTGACGCCATCGTCGAGCTGTAGTCGGGACAGGGCGACGTCGCCGAGGCGTTCGTTCCGCGGCGAGTTGCGGACCTTCTGCTGCGCCGCCACCTCGAGTCCCGGGCGGGTGACCTTGACCTTCACGGAGTGGAGACTGCCGTCCGGCGCCCCCGGGCGGGTGTAGCCGATGGAGTAGTACGACTGCAGCAGATCGCCGAGCCGGTCCAGATACGGGGCCACGTTGCGGGTACCCACCAGCGCCGCCCCCCCCGAGGCCTCCGCCATGTATTGGGAACCCTCCACAACGTCCTGAATCCGCACCGGGTCGAAGCCGTAGGACAGCGACGTGGCGCTGGCCAGTACCGACTCGGCGGAGGCCGAACCGAGGTCGGCGCTGCCGACGTCGCGGGCGCGGTCCCCCGAGTCCAGGAAATGGACCGTCACCGGCCCGGTCTGGGCAACGCCAGCGAGCCGCTGCACCTCTCGCGTCAGATCCTGTTCGGTGCCCCAGATCTCGGGCGGGTCGATCTGCGCGACCCCGCTGAACTTGTCATACAAGAGACGGTACAGATCCAGCGAGGGCTTGAGCGGCATGTCCTCCCCCACCCACAGCACCGTGGTCCGGCCGGGAACCCCGTTCAACGTCCGCAACAGCTCCTCCAGGCTCGCGAAAGACCGGCGCACGCGCTCCAGCTCCAAAGACCGGTAAGCCTCCACATCGGCCTCGATCCGCCGCTCCTGGGCGGCTCCGTAATCCGGGATCTTCAGGCTGGGATCGACAATCCTCACCTGGTAGATATCCCTCTCGATCATCCGTTTACGGGCTGCCAGGGCGTCACCGTCGACGTTGGACTCCCGAACGTGGTCCAGCGCCGAAGCAACGACCTCCGGCGACCTCGTGAAAGTGGACAGAATCGACAACGACGGATCGGCTGTCGCCACCAGGATCTCGCCGTTCCGTCCGAGCATTCGCTCGCAGAAAATGGCCAGGTCGTCCACCACCCGGGCACGGTTCCTCGTGCGCAAGCTGGTGTTGTCGAAGAGCAACGCCACCCTCGGACCGGTGGCAGGATCCACCTCGGGACCCTCGCCGGCGTCGGGCGGCTGGACCGAGGGCTCTCGCCGGATCGCCTCGATCTCGTTGTCCGGCTCCCCAGCGTAGGCCGCGAAGTGGGTGATCTGTACCTGGCTGCCGTCCTCGGTGACCACGAAGTCCTCGGCAGACAGCCCGGTCACCGGCTTGCCGTCTCGATCGGTCACCGTCACGTAGAGGTTGGTCACCGTCACCTCCACCTGATCCGTGAACACGCCCGGTTGATCGGCCGCGGTTCGAACCGAGGAAGCCGCGTCTCCCGGATCGCTGTCCTGGGCTCCAACGATCAACGCCGTACTCAACAGGACGACACAGGTAAGCAATCGATATGGTCTGGCCATGAATCCTCCGAACTCGACCCCGGTAGCGGGCCGCCAGTGTACCCGGTTGCTTCCGGCTCGGCTGCGTTGAAACACAGACCACGCCGGGGTATAACGTAGAGATACGGCAGCGACAGGGGTTGAGGTTCGACGTCTCGCCCGGACCGGGACCCAGAGGGGGCACAACGTGAGGTGGCAACAGGGACGCAGGAGCGCGAACGTGGACGACCGGCGCGGTCAGCGGATGCCGATTCCGGGGGGCATGCGCACCGGGGGCATCGGCTGTGTCGGGCTGCTCGTCATCGTTGTTCTCGCAATGATCTTCGGCGTCGATCCGATGGCCCTCCTGCAGGAGACCTCCGTGACTACCGGCGTCCCCCAACAGGCGCCCATGCCGGCACCGTCATCCCCGGAGGAGGACGTCCTGGCGGACTTCGTGGCCGTCGTGCTCGCCGACACCGAGGACACTTGGAAGGCCATCTTCGCCCAAAATGGCGCCACCTACCGCGAGCCCACCCTGGTCCTGTACACGGGGTACGTGCAGTCGGCCTGCGGCCTCGGCCAGGCGGCCACCGGGCCCTTCTACTGCCCGGGGGACCAGAAGGTCTACGTGGATCTCGGCTTTTACGACGAGCTCCGGAACCGGTTTCAGGCCCCCGGCGACTTTGCCCAGGCCTACGTGATCGCCCACGAAATCGGCCACCACGTCCAGACCCTGTTGGGGATCACCCAGCACGTGGATGACCTGCGTAGAAGCTCGAGCCAGGCGGCCGCCAACGAGCTGTCGGTGCGGCTGGAGCTCCAGGCGGACTGCCTGGCCGGAGTGTGGGCCCATCACGCCGACCGAACCCGGGGTGTTCTGGAGGCCGGCGACATCGAGGAGGGCCTCAACGCGGCCGCGGCCATCGGCGACGACCACATTCAGCGCCAGACGCGAGGCATGGTGGTGCCCGACTCCTTCACCCACGGCTCGTCGGAGCAACGGGTCAGGTGGTTCCGACGCGGCCTGGAGACCGGTGATCCCGACGCCTGCGAGACCTTCGAGGTGGCGCACCCCTAAACGTCTAAAGGTTGAAAGGTTGGGCTCATCCGGGGAACGTGGGGTTGGGCTTCTGCCGTGCTCGTCTCCGTGCCCGTGCCCGTGCCCGTGCCCGAATTGCAGCGGCAGCGACGGTATTCAGGGGCAGCGACAGAGAACAGCGAGCAGTCTTCAGGGGCAGCAATCAGTTGTCTTGGCGGAATAGCACATGGACACCTCCGGGTCGTTCACACTCACCCGTCTGGCCGGTTCTGAAATCGGGGGTGGTCGGGGCTATACCAGCAGGCATCGCAGCTGCCGCCGAGCTCGCACAGGCCGAGGGGTCTCAGACAGGAGCCGTCGTAGCCCTCCGGACGAGAGTCCTCCACTCGCACGACCCCGCCGTCACAATCAGAACCTCGTTGCTTCGAGATCGCGTTGGTGACTGGGTCGTCGGCAGCCCTGGCATCCGTCATGACCAGGATCCTAGCACGCGACCGGCGCCGATCTTCGTGGGGTCGCGAGCACGGTTGATCATCCGGTGACACAACCCATGAACCCGCCAGACGTACACTCGATTGAAGCCTCGGCGCCGTTCCCGCACCGGGGATCGCCGTGTCACAATCGTCGTGGGGGATCACCGTGACTATCCGAACCATCTTCGTCGCTGTGGTGATGGCTATCGCCACCATCCCCGTTTTTTCGGACCGGCCCGTGGCGATGCTGGTCGAAACCGAAGCGCGAGGCTCGGCCGGCGACGACACTGTGGTGGCGATCACGGTGCAGGCTGCACCCGAAGACCGGCGGCGACTCGGCCGCGATGTCTGGATCCAGGTCGAGCTGAAGCGTGGTGGGCAGCGGGTTGACCGGTTGGCCCGGCCCGCGGATCTGGATGACCAGGGACGGGCAACGATCGAGGTCACCTGGCCCCCCGGCGACTACCGGCTCCACGTCGAGATCGAAGGCGCCGGCAAGGGCGTGACCGGCGTCTGGGTCGGCCCGATCACGGTGCCTGCCACCGGCTCCGCGCCCTCTCCTGAGGAGCCGACACCGGCGCCGACTCCGGTGCCGACTCCGGTTCCCGCCGCCGGCGTGGTGATTGCCGGTGCGGCGACCGGCGCCGCAGCTGCCGCCGCCGGGCAACCCGAAATCCGCACTCCCGCTCCCGAGGTCCCAACCCCGAGCCCCGAGGTCCAGAGCCCCGAACCCCGGCCCGACGAACCAACCGCGGCTGCCGCCGCGGTTCCGATCGCTGCCACCGTGGCCGACCCGAAATCGGCGCGCCCCGAACCCTCAACCCCGAGCGCCGAACCTCGACCTGACGAGCCAACCGCGGCCGCCGCCGCGGCTCCGATCGCTGCCACCGCGGCCGACGCGGAATCGGCGCGCCCCAAACCCCCAACCCCGAAACCCGAGTCCCGAATCCCGAGCCCCGAACCTCCGACTCCAAGCCCCGAGCCCCAAACCCGGTCCTCGAGCTGGCCAGCGGATGACACCACGACCGACCTCACGGTCATGGTCACCGAGCGCAATCGCCCCGTTCTCGGCCTCCAAACAGCGTCGTTCAGTCTCCGCGTCGGCGGCAAGGCCGTGACCATCGAGGAGGCCGGCGCGGCCTCCGCGGCGCCGTTGAACCTGGGTTTCGCCGTGAGCATTGCCGCATCAACCCCGGACCAGGCCGACGATGTTGGCCGGGTGATCGCGAGGTTTGCTCACCTCACCACCGGTGACGACGGGGCGAGCCTTCTCGCCCCCGCCGCCACGGCGACGCCCGTGTGGCTGGAGGATGTCGATCAGCTCATCGAGTCGTTCTCCGCGACCAAAACCCTCACCGACTCCGACCCTCCACAGCTCATCACGACCGCGCTCGGTGCATTCGAAGGGCGCCGTGGGCGGTCGGTGCTGGTGGTGGTGACCGATGGTGAAGTCGGCGCCGCGAGGGATGACTGGAAGGCGGTGTGGGCGGCCGCCGACGGGGCGGGGGTACCGATCTTCGTCATCGGGTTGCGCGATTCGGGGTTCCCCTCGAAGACGAGGAACACCCTCGCGAAGCTCGCCGACTCCACCGGCGGGCGGAGCTACTTCTTGGGTGACGCCGGGATGCTGCAGATGACCCTCGACTACATCGCCGATCTCATCGAAGGCAGCTACGCGCTGCGTTTCAGCGACCCGTCTCCTGCCTCTGGCACTCCGCGTGCGGTCAAGGCGGAGGTCGGTACCAAGGCGTGGAAGGTCCACGCCCCCAGCAAGATCCGTTAGTCCTCACCGTTGGCCTTCCGGTACTCGGATTCGCAGGCACACGAAAAAGCCGACGACGGCGATAGCAGCGGCGAGGAGGAACACCCATCGGAAGCCGAACGCTTCCCAGATGTAGCCTGACAACACCGGAAGCGACATGGCCACCGCGTGATCGATGGTGATGCCGGCTGCAACGGTGGGGGTGATGTCGGCCTTGTCCTCAGCGATCTTGCCGAGGTAGGTGGTCCGCGCCACCCTCAGGGCGAACAGCACCGAATCGAGAACGTAGGCCCCGTAAAGCAGCCAAAGGTCGAAGGGTCCCGGCAGCAGGTCGCTTGCAAAGGCATAGGTGAGACACACGGCCAACAGGAGTAACTCATCCGCCGCCAGAACGATCCGCTCCCCGAGCCAGTCCACCACCTCTCCCAGCAGGGGCCTCATGATGACTCCGAGCGATGCGGCGATGAAGTACAGCAGAGCGATGGTGCTCACCGGCACGCCGTGCACCTGGACCAGGACCCACGCCCCGAAGACCATGAAGATCTGTTTGCGAATGCCGAATAGGGCACTGATCGCGTAAAACAGCCCGTAGCGCCGCTTGAACACGAGCCTTCTGGACCGCACGCCGTCCTTGAAAATCCGGAGCGCCGCGTAGAACAGGCCCGCGACCAGGGCGCAGGCGGCGGCCAGGCCATAGAAAACGTCGTACCGATCGCCGATCAGCCTGGCAAGGACGAAGACCATTCCAACGCCGGCGATCGTTCCGAGGTTCCGTGCACCGCCGAACTGCCCGAGGCGGCGGCCCTCCTTGCCGCCCCTGGCCAGCTTGAGTCCGATGGGGCCCTCCACCGCGAAGATGATGTGATCACCCAACGACCAGATGGCGACGAAGACGACCACCGCACCGGTCGCCGGGGACAAGAAGCCGAGCCCGGCGGCGCCGATGGCGGTCAGCAACATGGCCAGGGCGGCCATCCGGCCCTCGGAGAGCACAGTCAGCAGGGCCCCGGCGATGAACACGATCAAGAAGCCGGGCAGCTCCCTGGGCAGCTCCAACCAGCCCCGAGCCGCCGCGCCGAACCCGTGGACATCGGCCAAATAGTTGTTGAGCGTCGCCATGAAAATTCCGCTCGCCGCCCCAAAGAAAAGGGTGGCGATCAGCGCGTTCGAGAGATCGCGCGGCACGGCGCGGAGGCGATCGATCAACATCGTCGACGGCGTAGTGTAGCTCGCCCGGAATTCGGAATTCGGAATCTGGAAGACCTCTACCGGCACTTTCCGCTCCTCCGCTCCTCTGCTCCTCCGCCTTTCGACCCTACCTCCCTGGCCCGCATTGGGGTACAGTTGGCTCGCGGTCAACCTGCCGCCCAGGAGATCGACCCATGGCCAGCACCTATCACTGCCCGCGCTGCAGCGGACTGCTCAACCCCGGCACCAAGGTGATCTTCATTCTCGAGCAGGGACCGAACCGGGGCCTGCTCCTGCTCAGCCCGGACCTCGGAGACTACGCGGTCGTGCTCGCCGAGTCCTTCCCCATTCAGGCCGGCACCCTCCACACCTTCCGGTGTCCGATCTGCCGCGGGGACCTGACCTCCCCGGGCAACGACAAGCTAGTGGAAATCCTGTGCAGCCAGCACGACGGCGCCGATGTCCGGGTCGCCTTCTCCCGTGTCGCCGGCGAGCACGCCACCTTTATCTGTGGGCCGCGGGGGGTCAGCAGCTTCGGTGAGCACGCCGGGCGCTACGAGGGAATGAACTTCTTCGGCGCCGGCGATAACGACCCCCTCACCGGAAGTTGACCCGATTGGCGACTCCCGGGTGATGGCCCGTTCTCGGTCTCGACGGCGAAGGCGGTGGAGGAGGGCGGTCGCGGCAGGCCTCCTCGTCGCGGCCGCGGGCTTCCTCACCGTTGAGGTCGCCCGGTGGCCCGACGTCGCGTCGCTGGCCCACCGGAACCCCGTCACCACCGCGTTCATCGAGGCCGATCGACGCAACGGGGTTGCGGTTCACTGGCGGCAGATCCCCTATGACGAGATGGCCTACGAGCTGGCGCTGGCGGTGGTGGTGGCCGAGGACATCGGCTTTTTCGACCACCACGGATTCGACACCCGGGAGATGGCCACGGCGGCCCGCGAGGCTCTGAAGAGACGACGCCTTCGCGGGGCATCCTCCATCACCCAGCAGCTGGCCAAGAACCTCTGGCTGACGCCGTCGAGATCACCCCTGCGCAAGCTGCGCGAAGCCGTTTTGACCTGGCAGCTCGAACGCCATCTTCACAAGCTCAGGATCCTCGAGCTCTACCTCAACGTCGTCGAATTCGGCCCCGGAATCTATGGTGCCGACGCCGCCGCCGAGCAGTTCTTCGGGATCCGACCGTCTCGGCTCGACGCCCACCAGGCGGCCCAGCTCGCGGCCGCCTTGTCCCGGCCGTCGTTGTGGCACCCCGGCAGCACAGCCAAGGGTTATGACCGCCAGGTCGAGCGGATTCGGATCAGGATGGCGAACGCATCCTGGTTGGAAAAACGCCTCCAAGGCGGCGGTCAACTGGAGTCAACCCCACAACGAGATTGACCCCCGAACCGCGCGTGGAAGCTGGTGAGAAGTGCGGGCTAGATACCGGTGGGCTCTGCCGCCGCGGCCTCTTCTTCCTCACCGTCCTTGCTCTGGCGTTTGAGCATCTTGTCCCGCTTCTTCTTCTGCTTCTTGAGTTCCTTCTGCCGCTTCTCGAACTTGAACGATCCAGATTTTCTACCCAATACGAACCTCCCACACACTACCGTACCAGAACCCGATTCCCGTCATCGCGGCGACGAGAGAAAGGCTGCGGGCTACCGAGGATCACCCGGAGCACCCCTCACCAGGCCGAAACCTCGGGGATTGAGATTCCGCCTCTCCTGCGGACGGTCTGAGAGGTCCCGCCTTGCGCGCCTGGTAGCTCAGAATGGCGATCTGGGTCCGACCGAGCATGTCGTGGGTTGCGGTCCGGCCGCACATCCCGAGGCCTTCGAACGGCTCGCAGAGATGCCGGCACCACGTGACCTGGTGGCCGTTGAACGGACAGTTGAGCGTCGTAAAAGGACGCTTCTTAATCCTGGTTCGCTTTCGCTCATCCTTCGGTCGCAGCAGTGCCATCTCCAGTCCCCTCGCCATCGAAACAGCCTCGACGGCTGTTCTCTTCCGGAATCTCGAATCACTCCTCGAACGGCGACTTCTTCTTCTTGTACCCGGTGGGAACCGCAAAGACGTCATCCGGGATGGCACCCTCCTTCACCTCGACGACTTCGGAGGAAGAGGAAGCGTCCCGCCCCATGACCTGCATCTTGACCTCGGTGGCGAGGGAAAAGCCTTCGATTTTCTTCATCGAATCCAGCATCTTTTCAAATCGTGTCGCCATCGGGCCCATCATGGCGTACATCGCCTTGCTCGCCTCGTAGTATTCGATCGGGATTTTCAGTTCGGGAGTCACCCACAAAATCTGCTGGAAGTTGTCACCCATGTTCAGAATGTATTTGGTGCAGTTGTAACCCAGGATCTCCCTGGTCTCCGAGGTCTTTTTCACCTCGACTTCGGACACCTTCCCCATCATCTGGGACATCATGGGATTGGAGTTGACCATCTCGGCCATCTCGGCGAAGTGCTCCCTCATCTCGTCGAAGGTGGTCTCGGAGTACGTCTTTTTCTTGTGGTCGATGATGACCAGGGTGCCGGCCTTCATGTTGACGATCGTGTCGTCGCCGCCGCCGCTCATTCGCATTCTGCCTTCGGCGAGGTACTGGGTCGAGGTTGCGGGTCCGCCCATGGCCGAGGTCACCTTCGAAACCAGGGTCAGATCCCCGGCGGCAGACAGCTGAGCCACGAGCCCGATCACGACGATTCCTGCGAATACTCTTATCGAACTGTGCATTGATCTCCTCCTGCTAAATGTTGGCGGACTGGCGTGGGTGCGCCAGTCACCAATTGTGGTTCGTTCCGGGGCATTCTACCCGGGAACGGCCGACCATGCGATCCAAATTCAATACACCAGCGTCTTGTCGGCCTCGAGTGCGATCTCCGCGGCTTCGCCCAGGGTCACGATCCGCACTCCATCCATGAGATCCGCCTGGAACAAGCCCCGAGCCTCGGCGCAGGTGCGGCATACGATCACCGATCCCCGGCGGATGATCGGTTTGAGCATCCGCTCCACGTTGTAGTAGCCGTCCGGCGTCTGCTGGCCGGTCTTGGCGCACAGCACGGCGTCGTTGGACAGGTAGACCGTGAGATCCGCATCCTCCTCCAGCTTCTGCATGGCGTCGGCCATTCGCAGGCCTTGAAAGGTGCGTTCACTGCCGTACGGGGCGTCATTCAGGATGATCAGGATGTCCATCGACTCACACTCCTCTCCGGTGGTCATGGTACCTGAAAGTTGAAAGTTGAAAGTTGAAAGTTCACGTTGTCGCAGCCGATGGCTGCTCCAACGCGACTCACCGCCGCCAGCAGACAGCCGTAGGCCAGCCCCCTCCCTCGAGACGACCCCCGTGGCCACGGCTGCGAGCTGCTGCCGCTGAAGACTGATCGCTGTCCCTGTTCTCTGTTTCCGGTCGCAGCCCCTGAATACTGACGCTGCCGCTGCATTCCGGGCAAGGGAGAACTCCAACCACACGCTTTCCAGGATGAACCCAAGGTCCATTCGGGGCTTACGCCGTCTGCAACGGCGTAGGCGATGGACGACCGCAGGCTCTTTCCCGAATTCCGAATTCTGTGTTGCCACCCGCTACGGCGACGATTCAAAGCCGGCTTTACACCCCACGAGGCGCTGTGTAAACTGACCCGGCAGTTCGTGCCAGATCGCATAAGCGACCTGATCTCAACAGTTGGAGGACCCATGAGCGTCGGCATCGTAGGCTACGGCGCGTTCGTTCCAAGGCGCCGAATCAAGGTCGAGGAGATCGCGAAGGTCTGGGGTGCGGATGCTCCGTCCTACAAGCGAGGCCTGCAGCTCCACGAGAAATCCGTCCCCGGGGCGGACGAGGACACGATCACGATGTCGGTGGAAGCGTCCCGCAACGCTCTCGCCCGGACCGGCGGGATCGATCCGGCGGAGATCGGCTGCGTGTACATCGGCTCGGAGTCGCACCCGTACGCTGTAAAACCCTCCGGCACCGTCGTGGCCGAGGCCATCGGTGCCGTTCCCGAGGTCCGAATCGCGGACCTGGAGTTCGCCTGCAAGGCCGGCACCGAAGGTCTCTACATGGCCCACTCGCTGGTCAAGGCCGGTGAGATCAAGTACGGCCTGGGCGTCGGAGCCGATACCTCCCAGGGGGCCCCGGGAGACGCCCTCGAGTACTCCGCAGCGGCCGGCGCGGCAGCCTTCATCTTCGGTGACGAGGATGACCGCCTGCTGGCCGAAGTGCTCCACACCTATTCGTGGACCACCGACACCCCGGACTTTTGGCGCCGCGAGTACATGCACTACCCGCGCCACGGCAGCCGGTTCACCGGCGAGCCGGCCTACTTCCGACACACCATGTCGTCGGCTTCCGGCATCATGGCGAACGCCGGCATGGAGCCCGGTGACTTCGCCTTCGCCGTGTTCCACCAACCCAACGGGAAGTTCCCGATGCGGGTGGGAAAGAAGCTCGGTTTTACCGAGCAGCAGTTGACCACTGGGTGGCTGTCCCCGTGGCTGGGCAACACCTACTCAGGCGCCTCGCCGATGGGACTGACCGCGATCCTCGACGAGGCCTCTCCGGGGGACCACATCCTGCTCACCTCATTCGGCTCGGGCGCCGGCTCGGACTCCTTCATCTTCCGGGTCACCGATCGCCTTCCCGAGGTCCAGGATCTGGCGGCCAAGACCCGGCCGCAGTTGGACGAAAACAAGATCTACGTGGATTACGGCACCTACGCCAAGCTCCGCGGCAAGATCCGGATGGCGGAGTAGGAGGTGGCCATGCGTGAAGTTGCCGTTATTGGAACCGGGCTGGTCACCTTCGGCGAAATGTGGACCCGGTCCCTTCGCCAGATGTGGACCGAAGCTGCTCTCAACGCCCTCGAAGACGCCGGCGTCGACTCTGTTGATTTCATCACCACTGGCTGCATGTCCTCGGGCCTGTTCACCGGTCAGGAGCACCTGGCCTCGCTGTTGGCCGATGAGATCGGGATGTCAGGCACTCCGGCGATGAGGGTGGAATCGGCCTGTGCCTCCGGAGGCCTGGCGTTGCGCGCCGGATTCGCCGAGGTTGCCGCCGGTCTCGCCGACGTCGCCCTCGTCACCGGGGTCGAGAAAATGACCGATGTCGACGGCTCGGACGCCACCTACGCCCTCGGCACGGCGGCGGACCAGGAGTGGGAGGGATTCCACGGCATCACCTTCCCCGGACTCTACGCCATGCTCGCCCGAATCCACATGCAGAACTACGGCACCACCTCCGAGCAGCTGGCCAGGGTGGCGGTGAAAAACCACGCCAATGGACTGCTCAACCCCCACGCCCAGTATCACCTGAAGGTCAACGTGGACGACGTGCTGAACTCGACCATGGTGGCCGACCCGCTCCACCTGTTCGACTGCTCGCCGATCACCGACGGCGCGGCGGCGCTGGTGATTGCGAGCTTGGACAAGGCGCGAGAGATCGCCGGCGACCGTCCGGTGATCAAAATCACCGGCTCCGGCCTCGCCACCGACACCATCTCACTGGCGAACCGAGGAGATCTGGGCGAGCTCAAGGCCGTCCGCCTCGCCGGCGAGCGAGCCTACGCAATGGCCGGTCGGACTCCGCGGGACATCCATCTGGTGGAGGTCCACGACTGCTTCACCATCGCCGAGATCATGGCCACCGAAGCCCTCGGCCTGTTCGAGCGCGGCGAAGGCGGTCGCGCCGTGGAGCGCGGCCTGACCGCGCTCGGCGGAAAAATTCCGGTCAACTCATCGGGAGGATTGAAGGCCAAGGGCCACCCCGTGGGAGCCACCGGGGTGGCTCAGATCGCCGAAATCGTGACTCAGCTGCGCGGTGAAGCTGGCCAGCGCCAGGTGGAGGGCGCCCGGATCGGCCTGGCACAGAACATGGGCGGCTCCGGCGGCAGCTCGGTGGTTCACATTTTGGAGGTGGCCTGATGTTCTCTCCGGCACGTGCGTGGCGTGAGTTCCCCCAGCGGTACCGCCTCGAGGCCACCCGCTGCGAGGGCTGTTCGAAAATCCTTTATCCACCGCGGATGATCTGTCCCTCGTGCGGCGGCCGCGATTTCGACGATCTGGTCCTGCCCCGCGACGGCAAGGTCCTGACCTTCACCGTGGTCAGGGTGCCCCCGGCAGGGTTCACCGAGCAGTCACCCCTGCCCATCGCGCTCGTGGAGCTGACCAACGGCGTGCGCGTGATGGTCCAGATCGGCGATGTAGCCGACCCGGATGCCCTGGAGATCGGTACGCCGGTCCGTCTGGAATTCCGCCGCATCTCCTCCGACGGCGAGGCGGGGGTGATCTTTTACGGGCACAAGGCGGTTCCGGCCTGACCTCCGGCAACCGAGACAGCCATCATCACCTTCGAGGTTGAAGGCGGCACCGACCGTCCGGGTCCGTTGACCGGCGAGAACGATTCTGAAAGAATGCAGTCATGACCGATCAGGACTTCGACACCGGCCTTTGCACCATCAACGAGATCAACCCGAAGGCGGTGGCCTTCGTGCAGACCAAAAGCCTCTCCGCGGACACGGTGGAGGGGTTGAGCAGGCTGTTTTCCGCCCTGTCGGACCCCACCCGTCTCAGGATCCTCCACTCTCTCAGCGTCACTGACGAGCTGTGCGTCTGCGACCTCGCCGTGATCGCGGACCTGTCGGTGTCGGCGGTGAGCCACCAGCTCCGGCTGCTGCGCGACCGCAACCTGGTGCGGGCACGCCGCGACGGGAGGATGGTCTATTACAGCCTGGCCGACGACCACGTCAGGGAGCTCATGGCCGTCGGAACCGACCATACCAACGAGGGCTGAAGACTCCCCGCCCGCCCACCCAGGCCATGGAGCCGGGTTGGGGGCTGAAATCCTGGGAACCCCGGCCGGGAAGTTCTTAGTTCTTAGTTCTTAGTTCTTAGTTCTTAGTTCTTAGCTCTGAGTTCCGAGTTACCCGACGGTGTGGTTTTTTCGTCGGGGGCCTGCCGGGAGAGGGTTGGGAGGGGGAACTCAAAACTCAAAACTCATACCTCAAACCTGCCCCGTCTCCTCCGCCCCTCTGCCCCTCTGCCCCATAGCCCCACAACCTTATAGCCAGGCCGCGAAGAGGCCGACCATAGCCCTACTGCGCAAAGACCATGACCCGCGTCACACCTCGGGTGTCCCACGTATTTCTTGACTTCACGCCGAGGGTATTTCCGAGTTCGACTGCGGGTACCGAAAGTCGGGAGTGCAACACGACGAGATGATCTTCCCGACACGTCAGATTCTGTTTTCAGGGCTTGGCCACAACGAGGTCCACCGGTTGGTTTCGCTGCTCGAAACCTTCGAGGTGGATTTTCACCGCGTCCCGTGGAATCAGCGCCTGCTGAGCACCGTCAGTCGGTCGGGCTTCGACGTTGTGGTGGTCGGCGAGCCGACCACCGAGCTGTCGCTCGAGGAAATGGTCACCGCCCTGCGCAAACCGGGCGCCGCCAGTCGTCACGCCGGGCTGGTCGTCTACGGCTCGGCCGACGTCGCGGAGCTCGGGCGGCAGTTCCTGGGCCACGGGGTCAATCGAGTCATTTCCCGCTCAGACCCGGACCAGGAGGTCCAGGATTCGGTGCTGTCCTTGATTGACGTGCCCCGGAGATTCCACCTTCGCACTCCGGTCCACATCTCCCACCTCCGGGAGCTGGAGACCACCACCGCCTACTGTCACACCGAGAACCTCTCCATGTCTGGAATGCTGGTCAACTGCAGCCACCTGCCGCCGGTGGGATCGCTGCTCGAGTTCGCCCTGCTCTTTCCGGAAGAGGAATCGCCGATTCGCGGCCGCGCGCGGGTAGCCCGCGTCGCCGATCCGCGGCGAGAAAAGGTCATGGGAGTTGGAGCGGCATTCGAGTCCTTCTCCCACACCGACCGCTCGCGCCTGCGCGGCGCCCTGGCCCGACGGTGGCACTGATGTAGCCAACACGCGACCCACGCCGGGGTTGCCCCGGCACCTCCTCAATCCTCCCTCTTTCCTCGGCGGGGCCCCTTCCCCCGCCAATTTCTTTTGACACGTGAAACGTGAAATGTGAAACGAGGAGAAAAGGGGCAGAACTGCTACGGTTCGGTTGGCCGATCGGCCGACATCTGGATCATCTTCGCACCCGCTGAGCGCGCGATGTCCAGCACGTGCACCACCACACCGTAGTCGGCGTCGCGGTCACCCTTGAGGATGACGGCGCCCTCGGGCGCGCTCTTGACGATGGCCTCGATTCGGCTCTCGAGGTCCTCCTCCGCCACCAGCTGATCGTCGATCCACACCGTTCCGTCAGCGGCGACAATCACCACCGGCGGCGCCTCCTCGCTGCCTCTTCCCGCATCCTCGGCGGTCTTGGCCTCGGGCAGCTTCAGCTTGAGCCGCTCGTCGGTCACGAACTGGGAGGTGACGGCGTAGAACAGCAGCAGCAAGAAGATGACGTCGATGAGCGGCGACATCTGGATGTCGGGGCGACTCGTCGGACGAAGAGATCCCAGTTTCATGGCCCACCCTCAGGTTCAACCGCCCCGGGTGCCCTCTCTGGACCCCGGACCAGGTGCAGGAAGTCGACGATCTGAGCCTCCACGTCGGAGAGAATGGCCACCGCACGGGCCTCCAGGTATGAATGGGTGAAGAGGGCCGGGATCGCGATGATCAAACCCGTCGCGGTGGTGATGAGCGCCCTCGAGATGCCCGTCGACAGCCCTTCCGTGATACCGGTCCCGGCGCTCGCTACAGCCTGAAAGACGCTGATCATTCCCAGCACGGTACCCAGCAGGCCCAGCAGTGGAGCGCCGGCGACGATCGTCCCCAGCGCCGGCAGACCCCGCTGCAGGCCCAGCAGCTGCCGGCGACCGGTGTCCTCGAGAATCTCTCGCAGCTCTTCGTAGGGCGCGAACCGGTTTTCCACCAACGCCGCGACCAGCTGAGTGAACGGACCGGGGTTCATCTTGCAGAAACCCACTGCCGCCTTGAACTCCCGTTGCCCCAGATAGTGGGCCAGGGTGGACACGGTTTCGTCTCGGAGATAATTGGATCGACGAAGGACCCAGAGCTTTTCCAACACGATCGCCAACGCCACCAGCGACAGCGCCATCAACGGGATCATCACCGGGCCGCCCGACTTCAGAATTTCAATCACGAACCGCTCCTTGTTTGGGACGCGAGGCCGCAGCGGTCACCGCTTGCGGGGACTCGCGTTGTAGTAGAACGTAATGGTAACCCCCTCGCGTGTCACGCCCGTGAGATCGCTGGGCAGTGGGTCGAAGGCGGATGAGTTGGCGATGGCGTCACGAGCGGCGAAATCCATGGGGGGCTTGCCCGACTCGTCGGTGATGGTGAGCCCGGTGACCGTGCCGTCACGCTCGATGAAGAACCGAATCCGGACGACGCCGCTGACCCCCAGCCTCGCGATCTCGGGAATTCGCCAGTTGCGGCGGATCTTGCGCAGCATCTTGTCGGCGTAGGGGCCCCAGTCGTACCACTGGGTGTCGAAGGAGAGCCCCCCCTCATCGACCTTTCCTCCCTCCCGGTCCGGATTCTCGGGCAGCCCCCCCGCGGCTGGGGGAAGCGCCCACGATCCGGGAGGAGGCAGCTGAATTCTCGAATCCTGCGCCTGGGGCTGATCTTCGGGCTCGCCCGCTCCCTCGGGCTTGGTCTCCTTCTCCCTCGGCTCCTCCCTCTCCACGGGTTCTTCGGGCTGCTCCGCGGGGGGCGGGACCTGTTGGGTGGGTGGACCGGGCTGCTGCGGAGGCGCTCCTCGATCGAAGACGTCGCCGCCCTCGGCTTGAACCAGCTGAGGGGTGTTGCCCACAGTGCTCGGAGAGGGCGCTGCGGCTTCCCCTGCCCCGCCGTGAGCCCGCCGATCGAGGTTCGAAAGAGGGACCCGGTCGTTCACCGGCGGCTCCTCCCGCTCGTTGGCGAGGTCCACGAATTCGAACTCGAGCGGTGGCTGCTCCGCTCCCTCCACGAGCTGCGGTTTGAACAGCGTCGATTCCGAAAGGCTCACCGGCCACACCTTTCGCGCCCCCGGGATCACCACGAAGAGCAGCAAAAGGTGCAGCACGAATGACGCGGTCAAAGCGCGCCGGAAAAAGCTCCCGTGACGCTGCACGTTATCAGCCTAGCAATTTCGTTGCCACAACACACCCTCGCCCGAACATCGGCCAGTACAACACCGCGGTGGTGGTTTTCCCTCCCACCGTCCTCATTATGGGGCGAATTCTCCAAGAAACGTCAAGGTCGCGGCCGTCATCTCGGTATTGCCGGGTGACGGCCTAGCGGTATCGCGGCGGGCCGACGTCTCCCGCCGCCGTCGGATTTCGAGCTTCGACGTGGTCGTGCCGCCGTGGCACCCCGGCTGGTCAGGGTGGCAGCGCCGGGAGCCGGTTGCCGTGAGCCGTTGGCCGTGAGCCGTGAGTCGCCGCGGGGGAATTGCGCCCCCCGCCCCTCCCACCCATTGCGAATCCCGAATCGATCGAGATCGGTTTTCCGATTTCCGAACTCGCCGACAACAGCAGCTTACAGCCGTGGCCAAGGGGGTCGTCGCGAGGGAGGGGGCTGGCCTACGGCTGTCTGCTGGTGGCGGTGAGTCGCCGCGGACGGAGGCCGCGAGCAATTCCGAATTCTCCTCTGCTCCTCCCCTCCTCTGAACTTCCTCTCCCCGAAATGAATCGGGTAGGCTGTGTGAGCGCCTGGCCTCGAAGCATGGAGAGAGAAAATGACCCGATACGACTACGACCTCTTCGTCATCGGCGCCGGCTCCGGCGGCGTTCGCGCCGCCCGAATGGCGGCCGCCACCGGCGTGTCCACGGCGGTAGCCGAGTCCGGCCCACTTGGCGGGACTTGCGTCAACGCCGGGTGTGTCCCCAAGAAGCTCCTGGTCTACGCCTCCGCATTCGCCGACGCCTTCGAGGACTGCCGGGGCTTCGGCTGGACCGTGGGCAGCGCCTCGTTCGACTGGCCCACCCTGATTGCCAACAAGGACCGAGAGATCGAACGGCTCAACGGCGTCTATCGACGCCTCCTCGAGGGTTCGGGGGCGGATATCCACTACGGACGGGCCCGCCTTGCCGACCGCCATACGGTGGAGGTCGACGGGATGAGCTACACCGCGAAACACATTCTCGTAGCTACCGGCGGCCGGCCTTTCAAGGCGCCGATTCCCGGCGCCGAGCTCGGCATCACCTCGGACGAGATCTTCCACCTCGAACGACAGCCCCGTCGGCTGTTGATCACCGGCGGCGGCTACATCGCGGTCGAGTTCGCGGGCATCTTCAACCGCATGGGGACCGAGGTGACCCTGAACTACCGCGGTCCGCTCTTCCTTCGCGGATTCGATGAGGATGTCCGAACCGCGATGGCGGAGGCGATGACCGGCCGCGGAATCACCCTCCTCTTCGATACCCTGATCGACCGGATCGAGCCCGCGGATGGCGGACTCCGGGCGATCACCAATCGGGGCGAAGCACTTCTCACCGACGTGATGTTGTGCGCGACCGGCCGGATTCCAAACACCGCCGGGCTGGGTCTGGAGGAGGCGGGAGTCAGTCTCACCGATCGCGGCGCCGTGGTCGTGGACCGTTACTCCGAGACGACGGTCCCGGGCATCTACGCCATCGGCGACGTCACCGACCGCAGAGCCCTGACCCCGGTGGCGATCGGCGAGGCCATGGCCGTTCTGGAAACGGTGTACCGCGACAATCCCACCGCCATGGACTATGCCGATATTCCATCCGCCGTGTTCAGCCAGCCCCAGATCGGGACGGTCGGCCTGACCGAGGCCGAGGCCCGCGCAGACGGCTACGATGTGGTGACCTTCCGCTCCGCGTTCCGGCCGATGCTCTACACCCTTGCGGGACGCGACGAGAAGACCATGATGAAACTCGTGGTCGACCGAGCTTCCGACCGGGTGCTCGGCATCCACATGGTGGGACCCGACGCGGGCGAGATCATCCAGGGGATGGCCGTGGCCTTGAAGTGCGGCGCCACCAAGGCGCAGTTCGACCGAACCGTCGGCATTCACCCGACGGCTGCCGAAGAGTTCGTCACCATGCGTTCTCCGATTGAGTAGGCGTGGACACCAGCGGCCCACGTTCTTAGTTCTTAGTTCTTAGTTCTTAGTTCTTAGTTCCCACCCACCCTCCCCATGTTCCCGGGCGATCGACTCGGACTCTCTGAGTCTCCTGGGGGCCTTCGGGCCCCCCTTTTCTTGCTCCCGGGTCGAGGCAGCTTCGGTGCTACACTCGACGCGATCCCGGAGCGGATCGATCTGGCGCGGCGTCGGGCCGCAGAAGAGCCGCAGCCGAAGTGGATCTCATATGACGACAGCGCTCCCCAGCTCGTGGTTCCGGGTGGCCGGTTGGGCCGGTGGTGTCGTCGGCGCTGTGCTGGCGGCGCTCGTTGTGGGTCTCGCCTCTGGCCAGGAGCGGCCGCAGGGCCCCGATCACCCCCGCCCGCGAGACGTGCTGGTGATCACTGTCGACACGGCCCGGGCCGACCGCTACTCCTATGCCGGTCCGTCGCCGGTCAAGACCAGCGTTGCCGACGCCCTCGCCGAGCGCGGTGCCGCCTTTGTGTGTGCGGTGGCGCCGTCGCCGATCACTCTCGTGTCGCACGCCTCCCTGTTCACCGGCCAGGACCCGCCCGAGCACGGTGTTCGCAACAACGGCGAGTTCGCTCTGGCCCCCGAGGCCATCACCCTGGCCGAGGTTCTCGCAGAGCACGGATGGGCCACCGCCGCATTCATCGGCGCTGCGGTCCTCGACGCCCGTTACGGGCTCGACCAGGGCTTTGCCTCCTACGACGACGACATCGACGGAACCGACCAGCTGGGCATGTTCTCGTACGCCCGCCGCCGCGGAGGCGAGGTGGTCGACGCGGCCCTGTCATGGCTCCGAGGCCGCCCCCCGGGCCCGACCTTCGTCTGGGTCCACCTCTACGACCCCCATGCCCCATACCTGCCCCCCGAGCCCGAGCGGAGCCGATACAAAGACAGCCCTTACGACGGCACCATCGCCTACACCGACCGGATCGTCGGCGAGCTCCTGGACGGTTACCGGGCGCTCGGCCGCGCCGAGCACACCCTGGTGGTGCTCACCTCGGATCACGGGGAGAGCCTCGGCGAGCACGGCGAGGACACCCACGGTGTGTTCGTCTACGACGCCACCGTCCGAATTCCGCTGGTCATCGCCGGGCCCGGTGTCGCTCCAGGTTCCCGGGTCACCGCGCCGGTGCGACTGATTGACCTGATGCCCACTGTGCTCGCACTGGTCGGCATTGCGGTCCCCAACACGGTGACTGGCAGCGACCTCGGCCCCGCGCTGCGTGGCGGGCGCATTGGGTCGCCTCGACCGGCATACGTGGAGAGTGAGCTGCCATGGCTGAGCTACGGGTGGAGCGCCCTCCACGGCCTGAGGACCGAGCGCTGGAAGTACGTCGAGGGCACCGGACCCGAGCTCTATGACCTGCAGGCCGATCCTGGCGAGCTGGTCGACGTGGTCGGCCAGCATCCGGAGGTGGTGCACCAGCTGGCGCTCGAGCTCGCCGCCAGGCTCGAGGGCAGCGGCACCACCACGGCGCTCTCGGTGGAGGTGGATGACGCCACCCGTGCGCGCCTGGCGGCCCTCGGCTACGTGTCGATCGATGACGCCGGCACAGCCGGCCGCGGCGGTGGACCCCTACCCGACCCACGGCAACGGATCAGGGCGATGCAGCGCATGTATGCCGCCATGACCCGTTTCGCCCAGGGAGACACCCGCGCCGGCATTGCCGGCGTCGAGGCGGTGGTCACGGACGAACCCGAGAACCTGACAGCGGTCGCCACCCTGGGCCAGCTGCGCTACCGCGTCGGCGACTACGCGGGCGCGGCGCGGGCCTTCGCGGGGGCCGCCAGAATCGCACCCGATGAAGCCAAGTACCACGAGTACGAAGGCTTGGCGCACGAGCGGGCCGGCCAGCTCGAGCAGGCCCTGGCGGCCCAGGACCGTGCGCTCGCGGTGGAACCGTCACGGCAGAGCGCACGCTCGTTGCGCTGGCGCCTCCTCAGCCGGCTCGGCCGTCGGGACGAGCTGGTGGAGGATCTCGAGCAGACCCTGGCGCTGGAGCCGGACAACGGCATGGCCCGGGTCATGCACGCCCGGCTCACCCTCGGCGACGAGCCCACCGACCGCCTGATCGCGACCCTCGAAGCGGCCCACCTGGAACTCCCGGACGACCCGGCCGTGGCCTCCGCGTTGGCCCACGCGGTGTTGGCCAGAGGCGACGAGGCGCGGGCAGAGCGGCTCTACCGCGTGGTTCTCGAGCATGTCCCAGGCGACCATGACGCCTCCCTGGTGGCCGGCAGTCTGACCCTGGCCAGGGGCGAGGACGCAGAGGCCAGGAGGATTCTCGAGGCCGGGGTGCGCAAGCATCCCGATCGGCCCGCGATGCAGGTGGGGGTGGCCCGCGCGAGGATCGCCACCGGCGATCTGATCGGGGCCCGCCAGGCGCTGACCGCGGCACTGAGGTTGGACGACGGGGCCCCCGATGCGTGGCTGGCGGCGGCCCAGCTGTCACTGGCCGAGGGCCACCCGGAGAGGGCCGAGGGCGAGCTGGAACGCGCCCGGGAGCTAGGAGCCGACGATGCCTCGCTGTGGCGCCGTATCGCCGACGCCTACCGCACCCTCGGCCGCGAGACCGATGCTGCCCGGGCGGCGGCCCGATCCACGGGGCGGTAGCCTGGAGGGCGAGGAAGTTTCTTTTCTTCGCCTCGCGCGGCTGTTTTTCCGAGCTGAGTTGCCTTTGGTCGCGTTATTGACTCGTCAGCGCACGTGCGAGCGAGTCCGGTGTGTTGCAGTTGGCGGTGACGCCCGGATCGTCCACAGGCAGGGTGACGGCGTTCAGCGAACGGAGGATGTCGCGCAGGGTGGCTCCGACGAGCTGTTCCCGAGCGATCGACTCGGCCGGCTCTCGGGCGAGCACGATCGGGTGGCCGTGCTTGCCGCAATAGCTCGGGATCACCGCCGGCCCCACCGCCGCGACCAGCTCGCCCACGGTTCCAGCGCTCACCAAGGGGTGGTCCACCGGAAGCACCACCACCACCGACCACGACCTCTCCGAGATCAGATGGCGCAACCCCCAGCGAAGAGAAGCCAGCATGTCGAGGCCGGTGGCGGGAAGGGGAAGCACGCGGAGTCCGGCGACGCCGTCGCCGGTCTGTCCAGGCGGCAGCGTCGCCGTCACCGGCCTTGCGCCGGCGCCGTCCAACGCGTCCCGGCACGCCTCGAGAAAGGTCCTTTGATCGGGCAGCCGGGCAAACGCCTTCGGCCCGCCGAACCTCCGCCCTTCCCCGCCGGCCAGGATGAGTCCCGCGAATTTCACACCGCCAATCTACCCCGTCGGCACTCCGGGCACCAGGCAGGAGACGGCGGGGAGTATTGCGGTGCGGCCGTTTGGGCAGCGTTGAAAGTTGAAAGTTGCTCGCGCCCTTGGGGGCTTGGGGCTATGGGGCCATGAGGCATGGCTGATGCGATCTTAGGACGCGACCTTCGACTTTTGACTTTCGACTTTTGACTTTTGACTCGAGCCATGGGGCTATGAGGCTACGCGGCCTGAACCTCGTTCCTTGAACCCTGGAATCGATTATTCGTATTTCGATGAATGGAATCTCCAGGCGATGATAAAATCCTGCCGTGCAAGCACTTAAAAAGACATAGTCTCAGTATTCAGGCCGCGAGGAGCGGCCTTCGGGGAGGCGATATGAGCACCAGGAAGAAGGACCCGGACAAGGCCCAAGGAGTGACCCGGCGCGGGTTCATCGGAACCGTGGGAGCCGGCGCGGTCGCAGCCGCCGCCGGTGTCTCGCGTCGAGCCGAGTCGATTCCCGAGATCACCGCCCCCGACGAGATGCTGCAGGTCGCACTGTCTATCAACGGTCGTGCGCACCGGCTGCTGATCGAGCCGCGCTGGACCTTGCTCTTCGTCCTCAGGGAGCGGCTCGGCATCACCGGAACCAAGGCCGGGTGTGAGCGCGGGGAGTGCGGCAGCTGCACGGTGCTGATCGACGGGAGACCGCGCTATGCCTGCCTGACCCTGGCGGTCGAGGCCCAGGGCGCCGAGATCACCACCGTCGAGGGACTCCTCGACGGCGAGGAGCTCGGAGCCGTGCAGCGGGCCTTCCTCGAGGAGGACGCGCTCCAGTGCGGATACTGCACTCCCGGCCAGATCGTGGCCGCCGAAGGTCTGCTTCAGGGGAATCCCGCGCCGAGCCTCGAGGAAATCCGGCTCGGTATGAGCGGCAACCTCTGTCGGTGCGGCACCTACGCCCACATCGTGAACGCCGTGAACCGCGCCGCCCAGCTCAAGAAGGGAGACGGATGATGCTCAAGGATCCCCCCTACTGGATGGACGGTGCGGTGCCGGAAACGCCTCAGGCCGACGAGTACCCGGAGCCCTGGCGGGACACCACCGTGATCGGCACCCGAGCGACCCGCATCGACGCCTACGAACGGGTCAGTGGCAGCGCTGTCTACCCCCATGACGTCGCGCTGCCGGACATGCTCCACGGCGCGATCCTGCGCTGCCCCCACGCCCACGCCCGGGTGCTCAGCGTCGATACCACACGGGCACGCAGAATGCCCGGAGTGCGGGCGGTGATCACCGCCGACACCCCCGGCGCCGACCTCCCCTGGTACGAGCGCCGCGGCGAATTCTACGGACGGCTCTTCGATCCCCATTGCCGCCACGAGGGCGAAGAGATCGCAGCGGTGGCCGCAGAGACCCCGCTCCAGGCCGCGGACGCTCTGGGTGAAATCGAGGTCGAGTACGAGGTTTTGCCCTTCGTCATCGACGACGAGGCCGCACTCGATCCGGCCGCCCCGCAGGTCAACGACGGCGGCAACATCGTGGGGACGCCGTCGGTGCGGGAACGGGGCGATCTCGACGCCGGGTTTGCCGCGGCCGACGTCATCGTGGAGCGATCCTATCGCACGCCCTGCGAGATCCACGCGCCCATGGAACCGCACGGATCGGTGGCAAAGTGGGACGGGAACCGCCTCACGGTCTGGGACTCAACCCAGGGCGTGTTCGGCGTGCAGCAGACCCTGGCTGCCGCGCTCGGCCTGCCCATGGCGAACGTCCGGGTCATCGGTCACTACATGGGCGGCGGATTCGGCTCCAAGCTCGAGGCCGGCAAGTACACGGTGTTCGCGGCCCTGATGGCGCGAATGACCGGACGCCCCGTCAAGATCTTCCTGCCGCGCGAGGACTGCTTCTTGGCGACCGGCAATCGGCCGGCCAACACGATTGCGGTTCGGATCGGCGCCAAGCGCGACGGAACCCTCACGGCCCTCGACTACAAGAGCCTCGGGTCGGCCGGGGCCTATCCGTCCGGCGCCGGCACCAGCACGATGGCGGCGTTCCTGTATCGCTGCCCCAACGTGCGCACCGAGGATACGACGGTCCTCATCAACGCCGGCAGGGTACGTCCGATGAGAGCTCCCGGGTTCCCTCAGGCGGCCTGGGCGCTCGAGCAGGCGGTGGACGAACTGGCCGGACAGCTCGACATCGACCCGGTGGAGCTTCGACTGCGCAACATCCCCGAGGTCGCTCAGATCGAGGACGGTATCCCCTACACCTCCAACCACCTCGCCGCCTGCCTGCGCAACGGCGCCGAGGCCTTCGGCTGGAGCGAGGCGCGGTCGCAAGAGCGCGGCGAGGGTCACCTCCGACGTGGGGTCGGGGCCGCGGCGTGCTTCTGGGTATACCCCGGGGGTCCGCCGTCGACCGTGATCGTGAAGCTCTACTCGGACGGCAGCGTCAACCTCAACATGGGCGCCTCGGACATCGGGACCGGTACCAAGACCTGGGCTGCGATGATCGTCGCCGAAGAGCTCGGGGTTTCGGTCCAGCGAATCCAAATCGAACACGCAGACACCGCCACAACCCAGTACACCGGCCCGTCCGGAGGTAGCAAGACGGTGCCCTCGGATTCCCCCGCCGTCCGAGCCGCCGCCCACGCGGTCAAGCGGCAGCTGCTGACGATGGCCGCCGAGCAGCTCGAGACCGAGGTGAGCACCCTCGCCCTCGACGGCCAGGAGATCGTCGATCGTTCCGATCCCGAGCGGCGGCTTGCGGTGACGGCCATCGAAAAACTCCGTCGACAGGAAGTGGTGGTCGGCACCGGCTACCGCGAGCCGAACCCCGAAGGCAAGATCACCTGGCCGTTCGCTGCCCAGTTCTGCGAGGTCGAGGTCAACACCCGCACCGGCGAGGTGCGGCTGCTGAGATTCCTCGGCTGCCACGACTCGGGCCGGGTGCTCAACCGGCTCACTTACGACAACCAGGTCTTCGGGGGTATCGCGATGGGCGTCGGCTTCGGCATGACCGAGCAGCGAGTGCTCGACCGGCAGACCGGCAAGATGGCCAACGCCAACTTCCACGACTACAAGATCCCGACCATGATGGACGTCGCCCCGTCTCACACCTGCGTGCCCGTCGACGAGCCCGACGTCGAGTTCAACACCACGGGTGCCAAGGGGCTTGGAGAGCCGGCGACGATTCCGACCGCGGCCGCCATCGCCAATGCGGTGTTTCACGCCACCGGCATCAGGGTGACCGACACGCCGCTCAACCCGATGCAGCTCGCGCGGCTGGCCGCCGACCAGCGGAAGGAGGCCTGACATGCTTCCGAAGTTCACCTTCGTGCAGCCCCAGTCCCTCGCCGACGCCCTCGCGATCCTGGGCGACCGTCCGGCGACCATCCACGGCGGCGGAACCGATGTTCTGGGATGCCTTCGCGACGGGGTTCTCTCGGCGGAGACCGTCATGTCGCTGACCGCCATCGAGGAGCTCCGTGGGGTCCGTTCGACGAGCGACGGCGGGCTTCGCATCGGCGCTCTGACGACCATTGCCGAGCTGGCCGCGGCGCCCGCGGTGGCCGAACGGTACCAGGCTCTGGCCGAGGCCGCGCGATCGGTGGCCAGCCCCCAGCTCCGCAACCAGGGCACCCTGGCCGGCAATCTCTGCCAGAAACCTCGATGCTGGTACTACCGCGGCGACTTTCACTGCCTGCGCAAGGGCGGTGAGAAGTGCTTCGCCTTCGAGGGCGAGAACCAGTACCACTGCATCTTCGGCGGCGACCTGTGCTACATCGCGCACCCTTCCGACACCGCTCCTGCGCTGGCGGCCCTCGGCGCCCTGTGCCGAGTCTCCGGTGCGGGAGGCACCCGATCGATTCCGGTGGAGGCACTCCACGTTCAACCGTCGGTCGACCCGCGACGAGAGACGGTGCTCGAGGCCGATGAGATTTTGACCGAGGTGTTGGTGCCGCCGCCGGAGCCCGGCTTGCGCTCGTCCTACCGAAAGGTCCGGACTCGCGGCGCATGGGACTTCGCCCTCGCCGGCGCGGCCCTCGCCGTCGTCATGGAAGGTGACACCGTGCGCTCGGCGCGGGTCTTCCTTTCCGGCGCGGCGCCGGTGCCGTGGCGAGCCAGGGGCATCGAGGAGGCGATCACCGGGCGTGAGCTCGACGACGCGACCATCTCGTCGGCGGCTGCGGCCGCGGTCGAGGGCGCCGAACCGCTCGCCAACAACGCGTACAAAATCCCTCTCATCAAGGGCCTGATCACCGAGGAACTGGAGAAGATCCGCACGGTGGCCTGATTGGGGGAGTTGAAAGTTGAAAGTTGAAGGTTGAAAGTTCCCGCCCTCCCGCCCGGCTATGAGGCTATGAGGCTATAGAGAATGTCAAATGTGGAATGTGAGATGTTGAAACCGGCGGCAATTTCGCCTGGAGTCAACATCTGTATTGCCCCGGACGGCCCTGTGCGGTCCTGGTAACGAGCTGGGGAATAGAACGCCGCGAGCGGTCGCACCACGTTCCCGGTTTCCACATTCCGCATTCCGCATTCCGAATTCTCCTCTGCCCCTCTGCCCCTCCGCCCCTTTTCCCCTCTGCCGTCCAGACAAACGGCCGGGCGGTCGGGGAAAATCTGCAATTTGCAATTTGCATTTTGCAATGTGCAATTTGCAATCTGCCCCCTTGCCGGCCAGATGCCCAGCACAATAGCCCACCCACCGCCAACCGGCTTGGTACGCTCGCGCGGGGAATGCGCCACAGTCGGCTGCCGTTGCTCGGCATGGAGGGTGTGTTCATGTGGAGGTCGATCGCGCTGGCTTGTACGATAGCCGCTGCCGCCGGTGCAGCGTCAGGAGGAGAAATGATCGCAGCTGGTTCCGCTTTTCCCGGATTCTCGTTGACTGCCCACGACGGTTCGACCGTCTCGAGCGAGGCCCTCGCCGGCACGCCGTACCTCGTGTACTTCTACCCGAAGGCCGACACCCCGGGCTGCACCAAGGAGGCCTGCGCCTTTCGAGACAGCTGGGCCGGGGTTCAGATGGCCGGCCTCGCGGTCTTCGGCGTGTCCTACGACACCCCCACGACCAACCGTAAGTTCGCCGAGAAGTACGGCTTGCAGTTCCTTCTGCTGTCCGACACCGACAAGTCGCTGGCCGACTCCGTCGGGGCCAAGACCACCCTGATTCCGGTGCCAAAGCGGATCTCCTACCTGGTCGGCGCCGACGGCACGGTGCTTAAGGCCTACCCGAAGGTCGATCCCACCAACCATGCCGCCGAGGTCCTCGACGACCTGCGGGGGTTTGAGGCGAGCGAACAGCAATAGCCAGTATTGGTTTAAAGGTCTCAAGGTAAAACGCTACTGCTGTTGACTGCCTACGAAATTTTCTCCACTCCGAACAGGGCGAGAAAGCGCGGCTCGTCGCGCAACCCGTCGAAAGCCGTCATGACGAGCGGATGATAGGGATCCCAGACATACCCTTCGTAGGTGGCTTGGAGCTCATCCAGGGCTTTGTCCTCGTCGCCGACCAACGTCAGCGCCGCGGCCAGTGATATCCGGTCGCGCGCGGATTCAACTCCATGTGTCTCGGCGCGCCCGATCCACCGTCGAGCCTCGTCCACTCGGCCGACCGCCGCGGCCAACCTCGCGAGGACGAGGAGATCTCCCGTCTTCAATGATGCCGCCCCTGCCCCCGAGCGCATACGCTTGGACTCCTCCAGCACGAGGATTTCGGCCTCGCCGGCATTACCGATGGCAACCAGGGCCATGGCGAGGTCGGCGGCGGCAGTGGCCCTGTCGCTCGGAATCTCGCCGGCTTCGGCCAACGTGTGAACCCGGCGCAAGATCGGTGCAGCTTCATCCACAGCCCCCAGGGCAAACAAAACGAGGCCCAGGTTCGGCAGGGCGTAGTCGTGATCAGGCTCGAGCGCCAGGGCCTTTCGCAGCGCCGGAACGGCTTCGGTTAATCGGCCCTGGGCTGCGAGACTCCAACCGAGGCCCGCATTGAAACCGGGCACGTCGGGCCCTAAAACCAGCGACCTTCGCGCCACCGCCTCGGAGGCTCTCGCTCTGCGCTGGTGAAGAACGTGCAAGAACCACAGGTTTTGCAGCGCCACGCCGGACCTGGAGTCCAGCTCGGTCGCCCTCTCGAACATTGCCGTCGCCTCATCGTATCGGCCCTGGAACATCAGGATCCGACCGCGGTTGTTGAAGGCCGGCATGTTATTCGGGTAGAGCTCGCAGATCAGCTCGTACTCCTCCAATGCTCCTTCCAGGTCCTCATCTACGAACTGGCGGTTGACGGCGCGGATCATCAGGTACTCCAGCTGCGGCAGCACTTCGCCATCAACCAGCGCCTCCCTCAACCACTGTTTGCCGGTCTCCTTGTCGTCAAGGAACTGGATCAACAAAAGACCCAGAGTCCCCTTCGCCGTGGCAAACCTGGGATCGGCCTGGATCGCCATTTCCAACAGCGGCGCAGCTCCTTCGAAATCTCCCGCGTCCCAATTCTGATTGGCAAGCGAAAGGTACTTCAGAGCGTCCCACGACGACGTGCTTGCCCGCGCCACCGGCAAATCCGTGTTCTTGATCGACCCCAGCGACTCGCCGAGTCGCCGTCGCACCTTCCGGGTCAGCTTGTCGATGGCCTTCAGCAGCACGTCTTCCCGACCGCGAGCGGTCACCCGAACCTGATCCACGTGGTGGCCGGTGGCCGGGTCCACCAACACGGCTTGGAGCTCGTAGGCTTCTCCGGCGGAGAGGATTCTGGGCAGCAGCATTGCCCGGACCTTGCCGAACCTGCAGATGTCCCGACCCAATTCCTCGTCGATGGGCGACAGCGGATCCCGGCGCATGAATCGGAGGGTCTCCCTGATCTGGCTCTGCTGCATGACCGCAGCGTAAGGAGACTGCTGGAGATCCGCCTCGAGCGCGGTCCGCAGGGCCAGGTCGAAGACCTCTTCGCCCGTTTGATTGTCTACCGACGCGATCAACAACCGGTCACGCTGCTCGAAGGCGATGCTCGGCCGATTCCACGCGATCACCACCGCCGTTGCCGCGACGGCGACGACCAGCGCCCCGGCGGCGGCCGCGAGCACGCGTTTCCGGCGCCGGGACGCGGCGACGCTCACCGGCACGAACTCCGAGGTTCTCAGCGCCTTGAGGTCCTCCGCCATTTCCAGACAGGTCGCGTATCGACCGTCGGCCTCCTTGGCGAGCGCCTTTCGGAGCACCTCTTCGACGCCGGGCGGCAACCGGTCCACGGTAGATCCCAGGGGGGGAGGTTCCTCCACCAGCACCCGCCTCAGGGTCTCCGGAACCGACTTGGATTTGAACGGTGAAATCCCCGACAGCATCTCGTAGAGCACGCACCCGGTCGCGAAAACGTCGGTCCGGGCATCGACCTCCTGGCCGGCCGCCTGCTCCGGTGACATGTACGCCGGGGTGCCCATGACCATCCCCGCGGCGGTCTGGGTCATGGTCTCGTCGTTCTCGTCCTGAGGGCCGGTGCGCACGCTGAGCCTGGCGAGCCCGAAATCCAGGACCTTGACCCTGCCGTCCGGAGTCACCATCAGGTTCCCCGGTTTGATGTCCCGGTGGACGGCGCCCGCCCGGTGGGCCGCTGCCAGCGCCTCGGCGAGCTGGATTCCGAGGTCGATCACCTCGTCCGGCGGCATGGCGCCGCGGGCAATCCGGGTCTTCAGGGTCTCCCCCTCGATCAGCTCTGAGGCCAGGTACAGCCAGCCCTCGTCGGTCTCGCCGGCCTCGTAGATGGTGGCGATGCCCGGGTGGTTGATGGCGGCCGCCGCCTGGCACTCCCGAATGAAGCGCGACCGCGACCGCGGGTCCTCCGACAGCTTGGGCTGGATCAGCTTGAGGGCCACGTCCCTCTTGAGCAGCGTGTCGCGCGCCCGATAGACCACTCCCATGGCCCCGGCGCCGAGCCGGTCGATGATGGTGAAACGCGACACCTGGCCCGCGCCCATCTCGCCGTTCGCAACAGTGCGATCCATCCCAGTTTGGAGTCTAGCATCGACGAATTGGTCGAGATTCCGCGGGTTTCAGGCGTGGTTCGCAGGTGAATTACAAATTGAAAATTCCTTACCCTCCCTTCGCTTCTGCTCGAACGAGACGATGGCCCGGTTCCGTGGCATAATCGCCGCGAAATCGCCTGCCCCGCCCGGCGGGGTCCCGAACGCCGACCCTGCGAGAACAGGATTGAAACATGACAGCTCGCCAGATTCGTAATGTGGTTTGCTCCCTCTTCATCGCCTCGTTGCCTGCAGTCCAGGCGTCGGCCGTGCGCCAGCCCGAGCCCACTGGCCTCGAGGTGGGGATCCGCGCCGCGGCTCCGACCCAGGCCCACGATCGGATGCTGGTCAACCTCGAGACCGGGACTCCGGTGGCGCTGTACCAGGTGGACTTCGCGGTCCGTCCGGGAGCGCCGGAAGACCAGACCCGGGAGTACCTCCGGGCCGAGGCCGCCACGCTGGGTCTCCTTCACGCCGCCCTCGGGGACCTGGTCCACCACGCCAGCCGGACCACCCCGGCCGGCTCCACCGTCCGCTTCCGCCAGCACCTGGACGGCGTGCCCGTCTACGGCGCCGAGGTCACGGTGACCCTGAACAACCACAACCAGGTGGTCTTTGTCACCAGCACCTACGAGCCGAGGGTCTCCCTCCGCTCCACCGAGCCGACCCTGACCGCCGACCAAACCCGGACGATCGCGAACCGGCACCTCGCTGTCGAGGGTCCGAGCCTGCACGACAGTCAAAACCTCATGGTGTACCAGGACGCTGACCGCACCCGGCTCGTCTACCGCCTCGTGACGACTCCGCAGGTCAGCCCGCGCGGCGAGTGGGAGGTGCTGGTGGACGCCCACGACGGCACCATCGTCCGTGCCGCAGACATCGCCTACTACGTGGACGGCTCCGGCAGGGCCTTCGACCCCGACCCGCTGTCCTCGGCCCACGCCACCTACGGCCAGACCGGATTCACCGACGGCGGCGACGCCGACACCCCCCAGCTCACCGCCGAGGCCTTCGTCCGCGACCTGCTGGACATCACTGAGGCCGGCGGCACCTACACCCTGCGCGGACCGTACGCCTACATCCTCGACTTCGAGGCGCCCTACAAGGGGATATTCAGTCAGACCTCGTCCACCTGGGACTTCACCCGGAACGCCGACGCCTTCGAGGCGGTCATGGGCTACTACCACATCGACACCTTCATGCGCTACATCAACGAGACCCTGGCGGTCCCGGTGATGCCGTACCAGTACCCCACCGGCGTCGTCTTCGATCCGAGCGGCCTTAGCGGCGCCGACAACTCCCACTACACCTCCGCCGGGCGCCTGGCGTTTGGCGAGGGCGGCGTCGACGACGCAGAGGACGCCGATGTGCTGATCCACGAGCTCGGTCACGGCCTCCACGACTGGCTCACCTCGGGCGGCCTGTCCCAGGTGACCGGCCTCAGTGAGGGCGTGGGCGACTACTGCGCGGTGTCGTACAGCCGCTCCTTCGGCCACTGGCTGCCGAGCGAGGCCCAGTACACCTGGGTCTTCGACTGGGACGGCCACAACCCGTTCTGGCCCGGCCGAAACGTCAACTGGGTGGACACCCACCCCTGGCCCACCGGGCTCACCGGTGACCTCTATCAAAACGGCCTGATCTGGGCCGGCTGCATGATGCGGGTGTGGGACGCCGTCGGCCGCGAGCAATCTGACCGGGCGTTCTTCGTCGGCCTGAGCTACACCAATGCCGGGTCGAACCAGGACGTCGCCGCTCACGCCGTGCTCCAGGCGTCCATGGACCTCGGCTATCCCATCGAGGACCAGGTGGCCATCGCCACCGCGCTGGCCAGCTGCGGCTACACCGTGGAGATCCCGGGACCGCTGTTCGCCGACGGCTTCGAGTCGGGAGATACCACCGCATGGTCGGTAACCGTCCCGTAGGCAAATTGAAGATTGAAGATTGAAGATTGAAAATTTCCCCACCCACCCCTTGGCAAGCTCGTTGAGGGAGGTTTTCCGAATTCCGAATTCCGAATTCGGATTTCTAAGGCGCTGATAACTAAGAACTAAGAACTCAAAACTCAAAACTCCCGCGCCGATCCTGCTATCATCGAGGCCGATGCTGGGAGGTCCGATGGCCGCACCCGATCGCTACACACCAAAGAACAACGTCCGGTTCGTCACCGCCGCCTCGCTGTTCGACGGCCACGACGCGGCGATCAACATCATGCGGCGCATTCTCCAGGCCCACGGCGCCGAGGTCGTCCACCTCGGTCACAACCGCTCCGTGGCTCAGATCGTCGACGCCGCCATTCAGGAGGATGCCCAGGGCATCGCGGTGTCCTCCTACCAGGGCGGCCACATCGAGTTCTTCAAGTACATGATCGATCTCCTGAAGGAGCGCGGGGCAACCCACGTCAAGGTCTTCGGCGGCGGTGGCGGGGTCATCGTGCCGCGCGAGATCGCCGAGCTCGAGGCCTACGGCGTCACCAAGATCTTCTCGCCAGAGGACGGCCGCGAGATGGGCCTCGACGGCATGATCGAGCTGATGATCTCGACCGCCGACTTCGACCCCGCCGCTCTCGAGTCCCCCGGGCCGATGGGGGCGGAGTCGGACCGCTGGCTGGCGGTGTCGCGATCCATCACGCGGGCCGAAGAAGGGCTCGAGGTCGAGTTCGGCAAGCCCGACTCGCCGGCGCCGGTGCTGGGAATCACCGGCACCGGGGGCGCCGGCAAATCGTCGGTCAACGACGAGCTCGTGTTGCGCTTCCTGGCCGATTTTCCGGAGCTCACCATCGCCATCCTGTCGGTGGACCCCACCAAGCGCAAAACCGGCGGCGCCCTGCTCGGCGATCGAATCCGGCTCAACTCCCTCGGTTCCGAGCGGGTCTTCATGCGGTCGCTGGCCACCCGGCAGGCACATCGCGCCCTGTCCGCCCACATCGAGCAGTCCATCGCCATCTGCCAGGCGGCCGGGTTCGACCTGATCCTGGTGGAGTCCTCGGGCATCGGCCAGGCCGACTCGGAGATCGTCGATATCTCCGACCTGTCGCTGTACGTGATGACGCCGGAGTACGGCGCGGCCATGCAGCTCGAGAAGATCGACATGCTCGACTACGCCGACTTCGTGGCCATCAACAAGTTCGACCGGCCCAAGGCCCTGGACGCCCTGCGCGACGTCCGCAAGCAGTACCGCCGGACCCGCGACCTCTTCGAGGGACCGGCCGATGAGGAGCTGCCGGTCTACGCGACGATCGCCAGTCAGTTCCACGACCACGGGGTCAACCACCTCTACCAGGGCATCGTAGGCCGTCTCGAGGACCGCTTCGGCCCGCCATGGACCCTCGACGGCACGGCGGCGGTGCCGGCGGCCCTCCCCCACCGCCATCCCACCATCCCTGGCGACCGGACCGGGTACCTGCGCGAGATCTCCCGCACCGTCCGTTCCTACAAGACATGGGCCGAGCAGCAGGTCCGGTTGGCGGACCGGCTCTACCAGCTGGTGGGCGCCCGGGCCATCCTGTGCCCCCGCGAGGGCAACGGGACCCCCGAGGACCTGTGGCACCTGTTCGAAGAGATCACGGGCGGCACGGCCCAGGCCGCGCCGGAGCTCGCCGAGCTCGACGCTCAGATCCGGCGGCAGGCGGCCGATCTGGACGACGACTCCAGGCAGCTGATCGCGGCGTGGCCCGGCATCCTGCGCGACTACGCCCGCGACGAGTTCTCCTACACCGTGCGCGGCCGCGAGATCCACGTGCCGCTGACCACCACCTCCCTGGCCGGCACCAAGATCCCCAAGGTTCAGCCGCCACGGCGCATGACCTGGCCCGGCATCCTCAGCTACCTGTTCCTGGAGAACGTGCCCGGGGCTTTTCCCTATACCGCCGGCGTCTTCCCCCTCAAGCGCACCCAGGAGCTGCCGACCCGGATGTTCGCCGGCGAGGGCGGACCGGAGCGCACCAACCGGCGGTTTCATCTGCTGGCCGAAGGTCAGGAGGCGACCCGCCTGTCCACCGCCTTCGACTCGGTCACCCTCTACGGAGAGGACCCGGACGAGCGGCCCGACATCTGGGGCAAGGTGGGCGAGGCCGGCGTCTCCATCTGCACCGTCGAGGACATGGAACGGCTCTACGCCGGCTTCGACCTGTGCGACCCGACGACCTCGGTCTCGATGACCATCAACGGTCCGGCGCCGATGATCCTGGCGATGTTCTTCAACGCTGCGGCCCGCCAGCAGGCACGCAAACGGCTGATTTCGTCGAAGCGGCTCGATGCCCCTCGCTCCGAGGCGTTTCAACCGGTGATCGGCGGCAAGACCTGGGACGAAATCGAGCCCCTGCTCGAGGCGGGCGAGTGGGAGGAGATCCTCCGCTCCACCATGAAGATCATCCGCGGCACCGTCCAGGCCGACATCCTCAAGGAGGACCAGGCCCAGAACACGTGCATCTTCTCCACCGAGTTCGCGCTGCGCATGATGGCCGACATCCAGCAGCTGTTCTGCACCCAAAACGTCCGCAACTTCTACTCGGTGTCGATCTCGGGCTACCACATCGCCGAGGCCGGCGCCAACCCGATCAGCCAGCTCGCCTTCACCCTGGCCAACGGCTTCACCTACGTCGAGACCTACCTCGCCCGCGGCATGCACATCGACGACTTCGCCCACAACCTGAGCTTCTTCTTCTCCAACGGCATGGATCCGGAGTACACCGTGATCGGCCGCGTTGCCCGGCGGATCTGGTCGATCGCCATCCGCAACCGCTACGGCGGCAACGAGCGGTCGCAGAAGCTCAAGTACCACATCCAAACCTCCGGCCGATCCCTGCACGCGATGGAAATCTCCTTCAACGACATCCGCACCACCCTGCAGGCCCTGCTGGCCATGGCCGACAACTGCAACTCGCTGCACACCAACGCCTTCGACGAGGCCATCACGACCCCCACCGAGGAGTCCTCGCGCCGCGCCGTCGCGATCCAGCTCATCAACGCCATGGAGTTCGGCCTGCTCAAGAACGAGAACCCCCTCCAGGGCTCCCACATCGTCGAGTGGCTCACCGACGGGCTGGAGAAGGCCGTCCTCGAGGAGTTCGAGCGGCTTTCGGAGCGGGGCGACGTGCTCGGCGCCATGGAAACCATGTACCAGCGCGGCAAAATCCAGGAGGAGAGCCTCCACTACGAGCGCCTCAAGCACACCGGTGGCTACCCCATCGTCGGCGTCAACACCTACGTCGATCCCGAGTCCGAAGAGGTCTCCGACACCCCCCTCACCCGCGCCACCCCGGACGAGAAGAACGCCCGCCTCGAGCACCTGCGCGATTTCAAGGGGCGGCACGCGGACCATTCGGCCAAAGCCCTCGCGCGGCTCCAGGACGTCGCCCGCGACGGCGGCAACATCTTCGAGGAGCTGCTGACCACCGTCCGCTCCTGCTCTCTCGGCCAGATCTCCAACGCCCTTTATGAGGTGGGCGGGCAGTACCGGAGGAACATGTAGGTACGATGTATCGTACTGAAGAAAAGGATGTACACAATGGGAGACAAAGGCGGGAAAAAAGACAAGGACAAGAGTCAGAAACAAAAGAAGAGTAAACAAGAACAAGACACAAAAAAGAAATATGACAAGCAACCCAAACGAGCTCCGTAGTCCGTTGCTACAAAAAACGTAGACTCGACGGATTCACAGTTCAGTGTCCGCCAAACCGGGGCAGCTCGATGGATAGCCGGATGAAGCCGTTTGCTACCAAACAACCCTCGCCTGACATTTCGTTGCAGCGGACCCGAACCCCTCCGGGGTCCGGTCCGCTGAACTCGGACCGTTAGGTTCGTAAAAGTGCCAGGCACCTGGGTATTGATGTTACAGCCTCACCCATTCTTATTCGACCTGACTATGACCGAATCCAGCCGTTGACATCGGTGCCAGGCGCCCATGCTGTCAACTCCAGATACTGAAGACACGTTGACGCCGGACGTTCACGACTGGGCTCGATATACTCCTGTGATTCTTGTCCCAGCATCGGCGGCAGGAGAGACCTTCTTAACTTTGTTCGCTTTGGGTCTCCCCTCCCCGTTTTCTCCACAATTCGCCCAGCGCTCAAGAAAGTTGACGACGTTTCTCCTGGCAACAATTTAACCGCGCCCACCTCGAATAGTATTATCCTGGAATCAGGAGACATGCGGTGAGAGATCTCACCCGACCAGGATTCTGTGAGCACGCTCCCCGATCACGTTTCCATCCGATTCTCTAGTATCGCCAACAGTAGTTAGGCCCTTGGTAATGAAATTAGTTACGGCTCGCGTGATCGTGATCATATCGACCATCCTGGTCACAGCGGCGGTCACGGTGGCGTTCTTAGCTGGTCCGGAACTTGGCTCTGCGTATCTTCTGACAACTGGAATCGACGGCAAGGAACTTCCACGCTTGACTGACGGACTCTCTCTGCCCCTCCTACGAATAGAGCCCGTCAGCGCCCATGATCGGCCAGTCACAGCCCCATGGTCTGCGATTGTCTGGGCAATCCTCCTCCTGGGCCCAGCTTCGATAGCGTTGTGGTCGTTTAGGGCCGGCTCCCCAGAAGCAACCATCACGAAATGGACTGCGGGCAGCCTTGTGTATGCTCAACTGGTCCTTCTTCTGCTGGCTATGGTGTTTCTCGGCTTGGTGCTACCATTTGCGTGCCTGTAAGGTCCAACATGAGAATCACGCCCAACACACTCGTTTCACGGGACCGAAATTAGTGCCACCCATTAGAAAGTCTCGCCGAAACGCTCCGGGGCCGTCATCTCTGCCGCTGTCGCGGCCATGCTCTGGTCCGGGCGATCGAGCTCCGCCGCGTGCTCCGGGTCGTTGATCCGGCACTTCGCTCCCTCCCCCGCCCACCAGCTCGCCACCTGCAACCGGTTGAACACGAGGTACGGACCGCCGTCGGTTTCGAACTGAGTGCCGATACTGAGTGCCAGGGCCGACACTTTTGACACTTTTTGGCCCCCGCGGTCGTTCACCGATCTGAAACTGTCAGGAATGTCGGCCCCGGCACTGTGCACGTCGGCACTGAGGCGACGGCGTTGTTTGAGCAGCCCGAGGAATTTTTTCGAGAAAACGTCTCGTTTCGAATGTGGCCACACTGTAGAGTGATGGATTCGATCATGCCCCTCAGTGAAGCCCGCATTGGCGACAGAGTTCAATGCACACATGAATCTGGGGGAAAGCCGCACCTCGATGCCTGCGCCCGTGGCATCTGGAGCGGCCCTGAGATGATCCATGAGATTCACTAAAGGACTCAGACCAATGAACCTCTTCTGTAAAAAGCCCCAAGCTGCTCGTGGAAACCGCCAAGCCGCACAACGCCTACAGCGAGTCCTCGGTCTCGTATTTCTTCTGCTGGCAGCTCCGGCCGCAGCGCAGTGGAGCACGCAGAGTCCCCTGCCAACCTACCTGGATGTCCGGGGCGTCGCAGCGCCGACGGCCGAGCGAGTCTTTATCGCCACCGACGACAACTCCTTCGATGACGGAGGTGCTCTTTTCGAGTCGGCCGACGGCGGGGCCAGCTGGGTCCAGCGCGATGTGCCCTTCAGCCTGGGCTCTCCGCTCAACGGGATCTTCTTCCTGGACGAACTGAATGGTTGGACCTGGGGCAACGCCAACTACCGTACGACCGACGGTGGGACCACGTGGACCGAGCTGCCTTTCCTGGGCTCGACGTATTTCATGGAGTTCTACTCGGCCAGTTTCGGCTTGGCCTCGGGCAACTTCGACAGCTACATCAGCCGCGACGGCGGGCTGTCGTGGGACCCCTCACCGAATGACATCTTCGCGTTTGATTTCGCGGATGACCTGACCGGGCTGGGCGTCTCCGCCACCGGCCTCTACCGCACAAGCGACGGCGGCGCCACGTTGACCCAGGTCCACGCCGGCGACGCGGACGCGGTGGCCTTCCTCTCGGCGTCTGTCGCAGTGGGCATCGTGGACGGTGCCTTCGTGCGTTCGACTGACGGAGGTGTCACCTGGTCCGCGGGTGCATCGGCCGACGGTCGAAGTCGTCTCGTTGCGGTCTCGGCCGACGTCGTGCTGGCGTGGGGCCGGGCCGGCGCCTATCCGGACTACGACGACCGTATCTTCCGGTCCTCTGACGCCGGCCAGACCTGGACTGACCTCGGCGAGGTTATGGATCCGGGCGCTTTCGCCGCGTCCTTCGCCTTTGCCGTGCCGGACTCGCAGACCGTGGTCGGTTCCGACGGCGCGGGAAACATGTACCACTCCCCGGACGCGGGCCAGACGTGGGTGCAGGCCTTCGCCTCGCCAGGACTCCAGCCCAGCTTTCTGGGCAGCGCCGCGCCAGCCTTTGCCGACCCGCTGACGGGCTATTTCGGCTACGGCGCCGGCTTCGTCATCAAGACGGTCGACGGTGGCGCCAGCTGGACGCAGATCTCGAGCGGCTCCGGGAATTCCATCACCGATATGGATCGCTTCGCCGACGGCAACCTGATCGCGGTCGGGGAGAACGGCACCGTTCTGACCAGCACGGGCACGACGCCGTGGACTCTTCACGCGCCGTTTACGACATCTCACGTCCGGGCGGTGCAGGTCATCGGTCCGCAGGAAGTCGTGGCCGTGGACGAGGCCGCCCGCGTGTACAGCAGTGCCGATGGCGGCGCCACGTGGGCGGCTGCGGCGACGACGCCCCCGAATCTCGAGGCGGAGGATCTTTTCTTCACCACCCTCCTCGACGGATGGGTCACCGGCTTCGGCTTCGGGGGTGCGGCCGTGTTCCACACGACCGATGGCGGCGCCACGTGGACGTCCGTTCCCGGTTTTTCTGGGGCCTACGTCGCCGTGGATTTCGCAGGCCAGAACGGCTGGGCGGCAAACGTCAGCGGGCGCTACTACCGCAGCATTGACGGCGGCGCGACGTGGATGCAGGGAGACCTTCCCGGCTCCCCGCTCCAGATCCAGGACATGGATTTCTTCGACGTGAGCATCGGCTACGCGGTCGGCTGGTGGGGGTATGCGGTTCGCAGCGACGACGGGGGCGCGACCTGGCAGGTTTTGCCCACACCCAACGGAAACGACCAGCTCACCGACATATACCTGCTCGGCCCCAACGAGCTGTGGGTCAGCACGAACGCCGGAGTGGCCTACTACTCGGCCACGGGCGGCCAGAACTGGGCCGTTCTCGACACCGGGTCGGCGGGCTTCGGCAACTTCTCGGCCATCGCCGCCACGCCGGAAGGGGATGCCTGGACAGCCGGTTTTCAGGGCTACATCGAGCACTTCGCGGGGCCGCCCCCGCCGCCGCTGAATCGACCGCCAGAAGCGTCCTTTGGCTTTGTCACCACGGGACTGTCCGTCGCTCTCACCGACACCAGCACCGATCCCGACGGCACGATCGTCAGCTGGGACTGGGACTTCGGAGACGGCAACACGTCGACCGAGCAACACCCGACGCACGTGTTCGCGACGGCCAACACGTACCACGTGCGCTTGACCGTGACCGATGACGACGGCGCCACCGGCGGCGCCCTCCGGTTCATCGCGGTCCAGCCCGGTCCGGGCGGCACCTTCGGCGACTTCACCGAGGTGACCCCGCTCGATCCGCTCTTCGTGACGCCGCAGAACGAGGATTTCTGGGTGGCCACCACCGCGCCCGCCGACTACGACGGCGACGGCGATCTCGACATCGCAGTCCTCGGGTTCTACGTCATCTACAACACGAGCGTGGAAGAGCGCCTCGTCCTGCTCCGAAACGACGGGCCGGCGGATGCCCAAGAGTGGGAATTCGCCTACATCGACGTGCCACTCGGCACGCTGACCGCGGGGGCGTCGGATCTCGCCTGGGGCGATGTGGATGGCGACGGAGACCAGGATCTCGCGGTCGGTACCGACGGCCAGACGGTGATCTACCGCAACGACGCCGGCACCCTGGCGGCTACCGACACCGTGCTGCCCACCTACTGGGAGGAGAACGACCAGGCCGACTTCGATCTTCGCTCAATCACCTGGGCGGACTACGACAACGACGGTGACATCGATCTCCTGCTGCCCTCCGTCTGGGACGACAGCACGTACACCTACCGCACCGCCTTGATGCGGAACGACGGCGCCAACGGCACCGGCGGGTGGAACTTCACCGAGGTGACCGCGGAATTCGCGCCGACCGGCCACGCCCAGAGCGCCTGGGCCGACTACGACGACGACCTGGACCTCGACCTGCTGCTGGTCCACCTGGCGCCACTGACCGAGGACGGCTTCATCCGTCGCTACCGAAACGACGGGGACGGCGTCTTCGTTGGCGAGGACATCCTCTTCAACCTCACCGTCGAACACGGCGAGGCGCAGTGGGGAGACTACGACTCGGACGGCGACCTCGACATCCTCGTGGCGGGCCATATCAAGGAGACCGACGGCTCGTACAACACGGTCCTCCGCGTCTACCGGAACGACGCCGAGACCTACGTTCCGATCGAGGTGATCACGTGCCCCTCCTGCGAAGGCTGGTGGGATCTGACCGCCGCAACCTGGGCCGACTACGACTCCGATGGGGACGTCGATATCCTCGTCGCGGGCAACTACAACTCCGGCACGCAGATCGAGGGCCGCGCGAAGGTCTACGACAACCAGGACGGCGTGTTCACGGACTCGGGCAACCAGCTGCCTGCGCCGCGGGCGTCCGGTTCGCGAGGAGGCTCGTTCACCTGGCTGGACATCGACGGCGACGGCGATCTCGACTATTTCATCGCCGGCCAGTACTTCGTGCCGGGTGGAAACGGCCTCGTCGAGGCACAGATGCATGTCTACCGCAACGACGCGGGAGGTCAGAACCGACCGCCCTCTGCTCCGTCGCTACTGACCGCCCAGGTCGATGAGACCGACGGCTCCGTCCAGCTGTGGTGGGAACCGGCGATCGACGACCTCACCCCAGCCCACGCGCTGACCTATGACCTCGGCCTTTATCGCGACGGCATCCCGGTATCGAACCCGCAGAGGCTGCCGGAGCCCGGGAGCTTGAGCGGCGTCAGCCAGTGGACGTTGTCAGGGCTGCCTGACGGCAGCTACACGTGGACGCTGGAGGCGGTGGATAGCGCCTACAACGGCGGGCCTGCAGCCGAGAACACCTTCGTAGTGGGCGACCCGATCGTGACCACGGTCTTCACAGATGGATTCGAATCGGGTGATCTGTCGCAGTGGAGCGCGGTCTCGCCGTAGAATGAAAGCCGAGAATCGGCACCCCTGACAACATTCCCGCGACCCTGACCTTAGAATTGTTGGATGTCAGGGACTGTCGTCCCGGGAAGGAAATGGGGCGCAACGAGTTCCGCCTTCTTGTACTCCTCTTGCGTTCCCACGAAGAAACCGCTCTGACGATCGCTCCTGCCGGCCACGCCATCCTCGTCGATCACGTGGCTCAGTTCGTACTCGTTCCAGATCCTGCAGTCCGGCCCCAGCTTTGGTATGGCGTCCGGTCCTTCCGGGCCGTAGGAGAAGTACTCCTTTCGTTTGAGGCCGGGATTCCAGCCGGACTGGGTTTCCAGTATTCCCGAGTCCGGGTAATTGAAGACCAGGACCCCGTTGGCGACCGGCAACTCCGGTTTCTCCGGAATGTCGTACTTCACGACGGCCCAACCCTGGAAGCCCTCAGGAACGAAATGCCGCTCCGGCATTCCCTCCTTCAAGCCGTGGGCGACCCTGAACTCGTCCTTGGCAGTGTCCGGGACGACGAACCAGACGAAGGCGAGCGCCGTCGCCGCCAACATTATGACGACGGCGACCACCCAACCGAGAATTCGGAGGACTCCGTGCTCCTCCATCGGTCACCTCCCATCGCAGATCCCGTTGAGCGCCAGGACCGTTCATGGCTTCCTACGAAACCGACTCGCCGAGGTTGCCGGATGGGCACCCCTGAACACAGCCTCTCCGCCATTCCTGCTACACTCCCGCCCCATGAGGGGGCTTCTCGGGCTCGGCGCAGCGTTCCTCGCCGCGACCCTCCTGGCGACGGGCTGCGGTGACGGGCGGTCGCCAAATCCCGGTGACGGCGGGGCGTCCCGGGCTCGAACCAGTGCATCCGGGGGACCCCAAGCTCGTCCCGCGCTGCTGCTCGCCCAGGCCCAGTTCAAGGAGCAGACGGACCCGAACGGAGAGCGCCGGATCACACCCGGCGCAGCCCGCCTCACCATTGCTCACCAGGGTGACCATGGGTGGACCGTAGAGGTGCTCGAGGACCCGGAGAGCAACGTCTTTCACCGCGCCCTACCATTCGCCGTTCCCGACGAGCGACCCGGCATCCTGACCATCGGCGCGAACCCCGCGCCGGCGCCGGCCCTGATGAAGGTCTGGAGCCGCGGCCCCGGTGGATGGCAGGGCACGACCCTGTCCAGCGCGGCCTTCGGGGTCCGCTTCAACAGGTTCCGAGACGTCGAAATCGGCGACGTTACCGGCGATGGGGTTCCGGAGCTCGTGGTGGCGACTCACGACCGCGGAGTGGTCGCGGTCCTGCACAGAACCGTCGGCCAGCAGTGGGCGGTGACGATGATCGACGAAGCCCTCAACACCTTCGTCCACGAGATCGAGCTCGGCGACGTGAACGGGGACGGCGTCGCCGAGATCTTCGCCACTCCCAGCGCCCCGAACAGGGTGGACCGCGGCCTTCAGCCGGGCAGGATCGTCATGTACGTCTTCGACGGCAGCGAGTGGGTGTCGTCTTCGGTGGCGGTGCTCGAGAATCGGCACGCCAAGGAGATCCTGGTGACGGACATCGAGGGAGTCGGCCAGCCGGATGTGATTGCTGCGATCGAATCCCCGGGAGCGGGTTCGGCACCGGGTAACGACCGGGGGGGGGACGTGACGATCAGGAGGTATCGCCTCACCGGGGGGGCATGGGACTCCGTCGACCTGGCGACCATTCCCAGCGAATCCTGCCGTTTCCTCTGCGCCGGGGACGTCGACGGCGACGGGCAGGTCGAGCTCATCGCCTCGTGTCGGCGCTCGGGGGTGTGGCTGCTGCGGCCGGGGCCGGTGCCGTGGGCCGTCGAGCAGATCGACGCCTCGTCCACCGCGGTGGAGTTGGCCACCACGCTCGCCGACCTGGACCACGACGGTGTCGATGAGATCTACGTGGCCGCGGACGACCAGGGCTTTGTGCGCCGACTCGAGTGGAACGGCGGGTCCTTCCAGCTCACCGACCTGGTGGAGATCCGCCGAGGCGACATGAGCTTCGGCCTCGAGGCGTGCCTCGACCCGAGGTACTTGCGGTAGGCTGAACCTCCTCGCCGGTCGGGGTGTGCTCATTCTCCCCTACCCGAACCCGCACCTCCGGGGTGGCCTTGCCCGGGGGCGGACAGGTGGGCGGCAGGTAGCTCGGACCTGAACGCGACGCAGGGCGCCCGCCGAAAAAGGGCCGCCCTGCCGGGCGGCCCGTGATCACAGGTCAGCGACGCCGGGTCTACTCGATGGAGAAGCTCTGTAGCTCCACCGGGACGGCCTCGCCGTCGATGATGAAGGGCAGGCCTTGGGGGGTCAAGGTGCCGGAGTCGTTCAGATCCCCCCAACTCGTGGTGTACTGCTTGGCGTTGCCGGTCGTGGTCACCCCGAGGATGCTGATCGGAGGCGCCCACGGCCCGGAGCTCAGACTCCCGTCGGTCGTCCACTGCACCCAGTAGGTGCCTGGGGCCAGAGTCGTGCCGATGGTGGCGACGTTGGCCATGATCGGCCGGTTCGTGTCCGTGGGAGTGGCGTTCGAGGCGCGGTAGATGTTCGACCACTGGGTAGAACTCAAGAGGTTGGTGCTCAGGTCACCCCAGACGACCGTCCCACCAGCATCGGGGGGGCCGTCCCAGATCTGCGCGTAGACACCGGTGATGGTCGAGCTTGTGGGCGACCCGGTCTGGTACGCGAAGAACGTAATGGTGTCGATCTGCCAGCCGCCGGTTGGAACCTCGAAGTCATCGGCAACCGAGTAGCCCAGGGCAAACTGGTGTCCAGCGCCCAGGGTGTTCATACCCAGGTTCACTTGCAGCTCGGAAAGGTCCGCGCCACCGGCGCCGCCACCCGGTTGGGTGACGAGCGGCCCGTTGTCGTAGAGCACGACGGGCCACAGCCAGTCCGACAGCGATTCCGGCGGGTTGAACACGCCGGGCCCTGCGTCCGATGCCAGCTCTTGGCTGTTGTCGGCAACGGCCGGCACCGCGACGAGCACGAATGCGAGCAACATAAGAAATCCAAAGCGTTTCATGTTCTCTCCATTTCCTTTTTTTGCGGTCTTTTCAGGTGCGGAGTGCATTCATTCGAGCACCGTGATCAACGATCCTGTGAGCCTGTCCACCCCAGTCCGAAGCGGCACGACGTGACCTTGTCATCAACGTCCAGGTCCACACCTCAAAGCGACACAGGCGCGGTTGGTCACACGCCGGGCCTGGGAGGGGGCACCTCGGGCTGGGCCGACTCCGTCTTCGGCAGCCCCGCCTCGGGTTGGTGGGCGAGCCGTTTCGAAACCAGCGACAGGGGAGACCCGACCTCATGCAGTGCCTTGAAGTCAGACCCGTCCTGTCCGATTGAGGCAGGAAGGGATCCGACCCCGTCGAGGTCCAGTCTGAGGGTCCCGAGGATCAGCTCGTCGCCACCCTGGGCGACGTAACGAAGCTGGTAGTACAGCTGCGTCGCACCGTCAGGCCCATCGCTGTACTGATAGTTGCCGATGCCGAGCACGGACTGCTGAACGTCGACGAGGCGCAGGTTGTCCTGGCTCTGCCCGACGTAGAGCCGGTAGAACCCTCCCGGCTCGAAGGCTCTCGCCTGCCAGCGAATCGTCCAGCCCCTCTGACCGAATACGACATTTCGGCGAATCTCCTGGGACAGCTGGGCAGTGGCCGCGGCAGGGCTGGCGACAGCGAAGAGGCTCGACAACACAAGCAGAGGAAGAGCCCACGCCCGTCTCGGGATCAGCCGCTTTCGCCTCCAGCCGGGGACGTCGCCTCGAGCGACGCCACGCAACACACCAGGGCGTACCGCGCGCAGCGGGGCCGATTTCTGGCTTCCCATTGCGCTGTCAATACAGCACGATCGCAAGAAGATGTCAATATGGGCACTGCCCTTTCCTCAAAATGGATGCCAGGGTCGACACACCTTGACTGGCACCGTCAACATCCAAAAAACGCCCCGCTCCGAAGAGCGGGGCGAGGTTGACGATGAGGGACAGGTTCTACTCGAACACCGGGAACGGCCGCGGCATGAAGGGATCATACGCCGGCGCCATGCACACGCAGTGGGGATCGACTTCCGGGAAAAAGGTCCCGTTGAACCAGAGCTGACCGGAGGGGCCGAGCGGGAACATGCTCTCGATGCGGACCGGGCCGGTCTGGCCAAATTCCACGATCTGGGCATACGTAGAACGGGCCGAGTACGGAATCGTGTGCATCTCGGCGAAATTGCTGCCGAGGAGCGGATCGAGGAGCCCGGCGAGGACCTGGTGGCCAAACGTAATTACACCGCGCTCCTGGTTGTACGGACCAAGTCCCATGCTCGCGATGACGTTGTCGAGAGCCAGCAAGATGATGCCTTCGCTGGTGGTCGGTTTGCCGGAGGTCAGCTTGTCCTGGAACCAGTCGTAAAAAGTGGGCAGCGGCGCGTCAACGCCCTGGAGGGCGCGGACCAGAACGTTGAAGAGAATTTCCTTCGACTGTCGGTTCCAGTCAAACCCCGAGCCGGCAAACTCATCCTCGAAGGTCAACCTCATGACCTCCTTGATCCACGCGTCCTGTAGGACCCAGGCGTCGGCGGCGTCGGGCCCGAAGCGCCAGGCTTGGGGACCACCGGCGACGTAGTGACCGTCCCAGGCGTCGAGCATGGCGATGGCCGCATTGCGGTCATCCGTCGGGTCGGCCGCCACCGCCGCCGTGAAGTCGTCGGCCACGAACGCCCACGTGTTGCCGCCGCCGCTACCGCTCAAAAACGAGTCGGTGGTGGCGATGTCGAGGGCGAGGTCGCGGACCTCCTCAAACGTCAGATCGTCGTGTGTTGACAGATAATCCTCGATGACCTGTGCGCGGTGGGCGGGCCCATAATAGGTGGAGTTTGGCCCGCTGCCGTAGTCGACCTGCGACTTGTTGTTCCAGCCGCCGTAGTAGTGCTGGGTCGTGTTCGAGTCGTGGGCGCGCGGACGGCGTTCTCCGGTCCATTCCTGGGTGCCGTCGCCGATCTGCGGGAAGCGCGGGTCGACGCCCGGTGCGCGAATCGGATCCCAACCCGACATCCAATAGGCGATGTTGCCGTCGCGGTCGGCGTAGCAGGTGTGCATGCTGACGCCGCCCATCTCGACGGCGGCGTCGAAGTCCTCGATGCTCTGGGCTTTGGCCAAATCGAGCATCAGCTCCGCCATCCTGAGCTCGTGGTTTCGGTTCGCATAGGCCCAGGAGACGACGAACGCGGGCGGATTGTCGGGATTGAACGGCAGGGGGTTGATGACCGGCCCGTGTGAGGTGTGGAACACCGGGACGGTGACGGAATCAGCTCCCGCGATGTCGATGGTCTCCCACCGGTCGAGGAAGACAGCCTGCGGCGGGTCGATGAAGAAATCAGCGGTGTGCGCATGACCCACCTGCATGGACCACGCGTGGTGCGGCGTGCGCCCGATGGCGATGCCGGGAATCCCGGGCACGTGCATGCCGGAGACATCGAGCCCGCCTCCGCGGACCGAGCCCTCGCAAATGACGGCCGGCGACGAAAACCCCATCTGCGGTCCCGAGTAGAGCATGGGGTTGCCGGAGGCTGTCTTCTCGCCCGAGATCGCCCAGGCGTAGCTCCCCATCTTGGGCAGAATGTCGAGATCGTCCAAACGCTGTCTGTAGGTGTCGACCTGGGACTGGATATCGCCGGTCGCCCCACTCACGTCGGGGTACCGGTCGACGGAGATGGTCGGCAGTTGCGGCCCGTCGACGGACTCCGCCTCGGTCTCAGAGGGGATCATGGTCAGAGCCGACGGATCGTTGAGCCATCGCACATCAGAGAACATCGCCAAGTAATCGGACGGGTAGACCGCGGCCCAGGTCTGGAGCAGTTCGAGGTTCCCGAGCTGTCCATTTCTTGAGTTGGGCATCCCCTCGGGATCGAAGTTCCGCTGAAACATCATCATCCAGCGCAGAACATCGTTCACCTCCCATTCTTCCGGCAGGAAGTTGAAACCCAGACCCTGCATGAAGTAATAGTAGAAGCTGGCGATCCAGTACTCGTAGGGCATCTGCATCCAATCGCTTTGAATCTCGGTGATGCGCCGGTTGATGCCGTCCACGTAGGCCTGGATCACCGTCTGAGATTCCTCAGAGAAAGCGTCGAATTGCGCTGCCAGCTCCGCGTCCGAGTAGCCGACGGTGCGGAGGAAGACGTCGGTTGAAAAATAGTCGGCACCGAGAGCCTCAGAAAGGGTGCCGTTGCCCTGGCGCCGAGTGAAATCCAACTGAAACAGTCGGTCTGTCGCCACCGCATAGCCCATGGCCTCATAGACGTCGTAGAGCGAACCGCCCTCGATGTACCAGATGCCATGGTCGTCGCGCGTTGTCGAGACCGGCGGATCATCGGCGGCGTGGACGGGGGCCGCCACCGCCACGACCAGAATCAAAAGACTGAGCTTCACGACGAATGGACGCATGATTCACCCCCTTGAGTGTCGGCGAAGTCTCGGCCGATGACTCTGCGAAGTAGAGCGACGGCTCCGGCTTCATCTGAGTTCATTCCGGGCTCTACTATAACGCCGCTGACACCCCATGTACACTCCATCGTCACAACTAAAAAGCTTCCCCTGATACCAACGTCCCAATTGCGGTGTCAAAAGTGGATGCCACGTGCGGCATTGATGCATCGACGGCCGGCGACGACGGAATGAGGTCCGAAAGGGTGCCTGGGCCGACACAATTGGACCAATCGAACCCCACGGTCCTCTACTGATCTGAAACTGTCACAACTGTCGGCCCGAGCCCGTGTTCTTGCGACCCTTCGGGTTCATGCGGTGAGTCGGCCACCGGTTTCCGGCGGCGTGCCCGGCACCACCGCGGCTCCTCGATTTCCCTGAAGGCCGTCACCTCGGCGCCCCAGAATCCGAGCTTGAAGAAGGCTCGGATTGCCATGACCGCCTGCTGGGCGACGAACAAGGTGGCGATGCCGGCCGCCGTCGAGACGGTCCACGGTGACCGGAGAGCGTAATAGACCACGTTGACCGACAGTGGCAGCAGCAGGAAGACCAGAAACAACGGTACGAAGAGGCCCGGTCGCCGGATCACGGCCCACCAGGCACGGAAGAGCCCGCGGACCATGGAGCGGTCGTCATGCCAAACGGCGGAGATCCGCGACAGATCGGCGGCCAGGTCGAGGGGCGCCCACAGGATGAAGAAAAGCACGCCGGCTGTGACGATGCCGACAAGGTCGATTCGTCCATCCGCCTGCACCTCGGCGAGCTTGAACGCGCCCTTCATCAGCCATCGACACCCGACCGCAACGACCACCGTCAGCACCGCCAACACGCCCGACGTGCGAAGAAAGCGCAAGAAGTTCTGCCGGACGCCGAGCACGAAGGGGTTGCCGGCGCGCCGCTCGAGCAGCGTCTCCACAACCCCCGCGGAAATCACCACCTGAACCAACAGGCTCAGCACGAACATGATCGTGACACCCCGGGGCATGATGAGATCGAGCGAGTCCCGAGGCGACGACCGGAACTCCATCAACACCACGAACCAGTCGCCGTGAAGGGCACGGTCGGCGAACAGCGACCTCCCGAACTCAGGCGCGAGGTTGGACGCCGCCATACCCCCCAGGACGAGGGCCGGGACGAGGGGCGCCAACCAGAGCACGAGGAGCAGCCGCTTGTGCCGGCCTGCGATCCGGAAACCCTCACGAACAGTCTGGAAGGCTCGCATTTCTCACCCCACCATCGAGGTCAGCTGGAACACGTTTTGCAGCCAGAAGACCAGGTGGGTGATCATCTTGGCGGCGGATCTCCGGTCGGCTTCGAGCCTCCTCGAGTTGTTGAGCGGATCGACGTCCAGGATCATCCGGTTGTCGGGATCGACCTCGGCCGAAACCAGCTTGGCCGGACGAAGTTCGACAAATTTCTTCCAGCGGGAGCGGCCGTCCCATTCGTGGCGCAGGATCTCTCCGTCGTCGAAGACCAACTCCACCGTGACCGGGTGGATGAATTCGCCCCGTCGCTCCACCACGATTTCGCTGCGGTACAGCTTTTCCTCGTCCTCGGCAGCGCTATCCGAGTCGTCTCCAGCTTTGTTGTCATCATCTAGGTCGACGTCGTTTTCGTGGCGGTCGGCGATGCCAAGCAGAGTCTTCTGGCCGTCTTCGCCCCAGAACCAGCCGACCGGGCCCTTGTGCTTCCGGGAGCGGACCGTCCGAATCCGGTAGTCGAGGCTTCGGTCGGTGTGGAAGGCCTGGTCAAGGAACCAGCTGAGGTCGGCGTCGGCCTCCTCGAGGATGATCTTCTTGAAATCCTCGGTCGACGGATGGCGGAAGCGCCAGGTCTGGAAGAACCGCCGCATGGCGCGAGCGAAAGTCTCCTCACCCATGAGGTTTTCGAGGTGGCGCAGGGTCACCGCCGGGCGGGAGTAGCTGTTGAGGCCGTAGCTGCCGTCGGAACGGTAGGACCACGCCGGCTGGACGATGGAGTCGGTGTAGCGACCGGAGCCGAGCTGGATTCGATTGAGGTCGAAGGGCGAGATTCTCAGCCCGAAGAGCTGGATCATATACCGGTAGTGCTCCTCGATCACCACCGCCTCGTAAAAGGAGTTGATGCCCTCGTCAATCCACGCCTCTTCGAACTCGTTGGACGCGATCATTCCCTGGAAGAAGTTGTGGCCGAACTCGTGCACCGTGACCGATTCGGCGGCCAGCACCTCGTCAAAGCCGGGCAGGTTGAGCATTGGGTGAGTTCCGAGGGTGATGAAGGTCGGGTACTCCATACCCCCGGCTCCCATGCCGCCCCGCGGTGGATCCACCATCGTCAGGGTGTCCCACGGGTAGGCGCCGAGGGGCAGCCCATAACCCCGGATCGCCGCCTTCGCCGCCTCCATGTAGCGGTCCGCCTGGCCGCGGTGCGCGGGTTGGAGGAGGAGGGTGATGTCCACCGGCTGCAGCTTCAGCTCGTCGGAGGAGACACCCAACAACGCCGCCATGCGTTCGGTCTGCTCCTGTGGAACGTCGACGTCGGGATCGAAGCGGTCCTCGACGACGATGAAATCGGGGCTCGCGGTCCAGGCGAAATCGTGGACCCCGCGTTGGGCAAAATGTGCGATCACCGAGTCGCCGTCGACTCTCTCCTCCAGCAGTCGTCCGGTGGCCCCGATACCCCCCGCGTACCGGGCGGGCAGTTGGAGGCGCACGTCCCAATCGCCGAAATCGGCGTAAAACTCGCTGGTGGCGTGGAATTGGTGGGTGTTCCATCCGGCATCGGGCCGGCCTCGGGCGCCGGTATCCTCAAAGACGCCGATTTTCGGAAACCACTGGCCGCCGAGCACGAAATCGCCGTGGGCGCCCGTGCGGGCGAAGATCTTCGGCATCTTCGCCTCGAAATCGATCTCGAGCTCGACCCACTCGCCCGGCTGGACCGGTTTGGGCAGGGGATAGCGCGCGACCGTCCGGTCGTCCTCGTTGCCATCGTCCGGGCTGATGAACTCCTCGACCGATTTGAGATCGGGTCGGTCTTGGAGACTCACCGGTTCAGGTTCTCCGGGAACGGTGGGCGCGATCGGCCGGTGAAACGGGTCGGCTCCTTCCCCACCCTCGACCACACCCGAGGCGATGAGATCGGTACCGTAGGCCAACCGCATGGAGTCGACCTCGATCCAGCCCCAGCCCTCTTCCGGGAAGTCGACGCCCCGCAGCTGGCCGCCGGACCCCACCATAAAGGTGCTCCGGTCGTTGGCAAATGCGTTGAGGTAGAGGTGGAACTGGAGCTCGTCAACCGGGACCGACGATGTGTTCCGCCACCGGATCCGCTCGCTTCCCGTCACCATCTGTTCTTCAGGCTGGTAGCTGGCGGACAGGCTCACGAGGTAGACCGGTTCGGGCAGCTGAACCTGTGCTCCGATCGGCAACGCGGCTCCAACGATGGTGATCAAGACCAATGCCGATCCTCTGATCACGGCAGACTGCATGCGCCCTCCTCTGAGCTTTTCCACAAAGACAACGCGCCCCGGCGGTGAGAGGTTAACTTCCGGGGGGTCGTGCCAAATTGTACCCCGCCGTGTCCCGAGGCCGACACTGTCGATACTTTGAAATCCCGCGGGGGACGTCTAGTTCTCGATCCCACTCCAATCCACCACTTCCCCCACCCAGGCGTGGTGGGGGGTGTAGAGCAGGCCGTGTCCGAGACCCAATTCGAGAACAACAACCCGGCTCTCGGTCACGCCTTCGTTATCCCTGAAGTAGAGGTCCGGATTCACCCCGGTGCTGTCGGCGCTGTCGTGCACACAAAGCACCGCCCCATACGGCCGTAGGTTCGGATCGGTCGCCGCGGATGCAAACAAGCCCACACAACCGATCTGAGAGGTACCATGCACCATTATTGCACTGTGACTCTTGGGCGGACTGGGCCGAGCGCCGATGTTCGGTTAACAAAAGACGGGGGCCCCTACCTCGACCGCGCACCGAAAAGCATGCGATCCAGCGACAGACGGCCCGGTCCAACGGCGATCAGCACCAGCGAGATCGAGAGGTAGACCGCCGCGAGCTCGTACGAGCCACCGCCGCCGGCCGCCACGAACGGGTCGCCGCGCATGACGGCGTGGAAGTAGACGGCAACCGCCATGGTGCACCCCACGCCAAGCGATGCGAACGGAACCAGCAGGCCGAGAACCAACGCCAGCCCGCCGCCGAACTCGGACAGCGCGGCGAGCGCCTGAAAGAACCCGGGCGCGAACGAGTCGGGCCCCATCCAGCCGAAGGGGTTCTGGATCTTGCCCCACCCGTGGATCATGAACGCGACACCGCCAACTGTGCGGATCAGCAGCAGCGTGACATCGGCAAAGGCGGTGGTGCGGGCCACTGACAACGATCTCTTGAAATTCATGACGCCTCCATTTTGAGCCCCTGATTCTGTGGGTGCCCTCTTCGCTCAACACGCGAAGGCTCGGAGTTGTTTCTCATCGTGGTTCTCGTGCGGGTAGAAAAGCGAAACCCACCATACACCGTGATGAGGCCTTGACAAATCCCAATCAAGAATGTATTAATACACTATGACAATAGTTCACTAGGACAATGATACAAAGGAGCGGCGAGTGTCCATCCAGATTCACATCGATGTCAAGAGCGGCGTTCCCTTCTACCGCCAGATCATCGACCAGGTGAAGGCAGCCATCGCGACCGAGGCCATCGCGGCCGGCGACCGCCTGCCGACGGTCCGCCAACTGGCGGTCGACCTGTCCATCAACCCGAACACGGTCAGCCGCGCCTACACCGAGCTCGAGCTCACCGGTCTGGTGGAGACTCAGATGGGGTCAGGGACCTTCGTCGGCAACAGGCCCGTCGAGCGGGACGATGTGGAGCGTCGGCGTCTACTCGACCAGTTCTGCCAGGAGTTTCTGTCGCGGGTCTCGACCCACGGCTTCACCCTCGACGACGTTCTTTCGAATCTCGAACAACGCCGAAAACGCTGACACAAGGAGACTGCAATGAACAAGCTGAGCCAAATGAAGTTGGACGCTCTTGAGAGGTTTGCGACCTCGTTCAGAGCTGATTTTCGCTTCGCGCCGCTGAACATCATGATCCTGGTGGGAGTATGTCTGGCGGGTCTTTCGGTCCACCTGGCCGTGTTCCCGTTCCGTCTCGAGGCGGTGATCACCATGATCGGCGTTGCCCTCGGTCTCGCCGTGGTGTTCCGGCTCTTCCAGGTCTGGGAGTCGGTGGTCGTGTTTACGACCGGAGCCGCACTGTTGACCTACCTCAACCACCGACCCGAGGCATTGGTCCTGGTGATCGCGGTCGTCGTCGCCGGCCTGATCTCACCATGCCTGCAGATGGCCTACCAGTGGGAGCGGGCGGTGGTTCTGCGCTTCGGGCGGTTCCGAGGTCTCCGTGGATCGGGGTTGTTTGCGGTGTTCCCGGTCATCGACAAGGTCGCCAACTACGTCGACCAGCGGATCCGCGTGACCGACTTCAAGGCCGAGACCACCCTCACGAAGGACACCGTGCCGGTCAACGTCGACGCCATCGCCTTCTGGATGGTGTGGGACGCCGAGAAGTCGGTGCTCGAAGTCGAGGACTTCGAGGTTGCGGTCACCCTGTCGGCGCAGACGGGCCTGCGCGACTCCATCGGTCGCCACGAGCTTGGCGACATGCTCTCCAACCGCGACCGGCTGGGTCGTGAAATCCAGGCGGTGCTCGACGCCAAGACCAATGCATGGGGCATCACGGTCCAGTCGGTGGAGATCCGCGACATCATCATCCCGAAAGAGCTCGAGGACGCCATGAGCCGTCAGGCCCAGGCGGAGCGAGAGCGCCAGTCGCGGATCATCCTGTCCAAGGCCGAGGAAGAGATCGCCGAGAGCTTTTCGAGGGCCTCGGAGCACTACAAGCACAACCAGGCGGCCCTCCATCTACGGGCTATGAACATGGTCTTCGAGGGCCTCAAGAAGAAGGGCTCGATGATCATCGTGCCATCCACCGCGGTCGAAACCATGGGCCTCGGCGCGATGGGCGGGCTGACCGCCTTCGACCGGATCCTCGAAGCGGGTGAGAGCGAGGTTGACGCCGGTTCGACGGATCGGAAGGCTGAGGAGTGACGTCATGTGGGTCAACGACGAACCCTCTGCACGATCGACGTGGGTTGCCGGCCTCGTCCTGCTGATCGTGCTGGCGGCTGTGGCTCTGTTGTCGCCTTAGCCGATGGGAACGGTGGACGAAACCGCAGCGAGGTGTCGGCTTGGTCGTGGCTGACAGCCACTAACGAACATACGGAGGAAAGACATGAATGCTCGAAGCTATTTGGCCGTCTCTGGTGCTGTCTTTGGAATTGTCGCCGTCCTGCATTTGCTACGAGTCGTCAACGGGTGGGCCGTCTTGGTGGGACCGTGGTCAGCCCCGATGGAGGTTTCGTGGTTTGGCACGATCTTCCCAGCTGTTTTGTGTGTGTGGGCTTTTCGATTGGCATCAAGGGTTCGGGCCTGAATCAGCGGACTCAGATTCCACCACACGAGAATGCACCTCTTTGTTTGGACTTCTCGAAGAAATCAACCGGTATCTAAGGCCAGACACCCATATTCCGGCACCCTAGTCGACCACCAGCGGGTTGGCGGGGTCGGCGGCCCATTCCTGGAGTGAGGCGGTGTAGACGGCGACGTCGGTGAAGCCGAGTCGGGTCAGGATGAAGGCGTCGGATGATGCGGCAATCCCGCCGCCGCAGTAGGTGATGACGCGGGCGTTGCGATCGCCATCGAAGATTGCGGCCAATTCGTCGTGCGGCCGGTAGCGACCCGATTCGTCGAGTAGCGACATGGAGGGCGATGTTCGAGGCGCCGGGGATATGGCCGGGTCGGTCGTAGAAGACCATCTCACCCCGAAAGTGGGGTTCGGGCATTGCGTCGATGAGGAAGACGGCGTCGGTCGTCGATGGCGGCGAGCACCTCGTCCCGGTCGGCGATCAGCTCCGGTCGGGGAGCGGGGGTGAGTCGTTTCGCAGGTCGGGTGGCCGGCTCCGTCGACAGCGGTCGACCCTCGGCGGTCCAGGCCCCCAGCCCGCCGTCGAGCAACGCCGCTCGGTCAAATCCGACCCAGCGCAGCATCCACCAGACACGGGCGGCCCAGCCCGCCATGTTCCCGTCGTACAGCACCACTCGGGAATCGTCGCCGACACCCAGTGCGCCCATGGCGGCACAGAATTGCTCCGGTGTCGGCACGGCGAACTTGAGCGGGCTGTCGCCGTCGGACAGATCACCCATGAGATCAGCGAAACCGGCGGACGGAATGTGGCCGCCCTCGTAGTCGGCCCGACCACTCACCGTCCGGACGCTACCGTCCTCGTCCATTTCTACGCGGACGGTGCAGTCGAGCACCACCAGATCCGGGTCATCGAGGTGCTGGCTCAGCCACTCCGTCGTCACCAGCGTGTCCATCACGGGCGCGGGCTGGTCGGCGGTTTGGGCGATGGTGACTTCGGGCTGTGACGCCGGACTCGCACAGCCAGAGATGACCGCCAATGCTGCGATCAGGATGACGAGTTTTCGTGAGCAATCATGATACGGCATGGTCCCTCCCGGTTGTGAAAGTGAACGGATCACGGGTGCCACCATCACCATTGTTGCACTTCAGAGGGGTGCCAGCGAAGCAGACTCCTTGACGCGCAGACCTCACCGGCCTTCCGTTGCGGGGTTCTCGCCATAATCCCGCCTTATCAGATGGGAAGAGCGTGAATCCCCGGATTGAAATAACGGGAGGGAATCATGAAACGAACGATTGTTGTTCTGGGATTGATCGCCATCTGCGGAATGTTCGCGGCCCCGGCCTTTGCCGGCGAATCGGGCTGGCACCTTCGGGTCTTCGCAGCCGGAATCGACCCCAACCTGAACGAGGTGGTGCCGTCCGAAAACCCGGACGAGGTGCAGGTGATCGGTGAGAGTGATCTCGGTTTTGGTGCCAGCCTCGAGTATCAATTCAGCGACCGGATCGGGGTCGAGCTCGGGGGAGTCTGGGCCAGCCCGGAGGTCGAGCTGAGCGCCGAAATCCCGGGATACGGCCACCTGTCACTCAAGGACGCGATGTCGACCCGGGTGGTCACCCTCGACCTCGACGTTCACCTGACGCCGAACAGCCCCGCATTCGACCTCTACCTCGGCGCCGGCATCGCAAAGGTGGACTTCGACAATCTCCATTACGTCGATCCCGACGGCGATCCCCTGTATATCAACACCGACGGTGAATACACTTGGTCCGCAAAGGCTGGCGTTGAAATCGCCCTGGGCAAGAACAGCCGGTGGGCGGCGATCGGCGGCCTCCGCTACATCGATGCCGACGTCGAGCTGACCAATGAGGACGATACCGAGGGAAACAGGGCGACTCTTCCCTACGACATCTTCTCGTTCAGCGTCGGCATCGCCTATAGCTTCTAGCCCGCAGGTCTCGCCGGGTTTCGCAAGGAAGGTGGAGACACCGACGCCTGGTCGGAAACGGTGCCCTGATTCCCGCCGCCCCCGGGTGCCCTGTACCGATATTGCCCCCCGAGGTTGTCAACCAAAATCCCCCACGATACGTTTATTCAGGAACGAGTCCCGTTATTGGACCGTGATGAAGAAGGGCGGTGGCATGAAGAACGAGCTTCAGGACGCGTCGTGGCGTCCGACACCCCCGCAACATCTCGCGGAGGTGCTGGGTCACGAGGTTCACACCGGGTGGGGTGCGCCCTTTTCATTGGAGCCGCTGTCCAAGAGGCTCCGGGCCACGCCCCTGCGAAGCGGGTTCGGCTACAGCCAACAGCAGCCGGAGGTACTGGCCTCGGTGCCGCCGCTCGAGGCGTTGGTCTTCAGCCGTGCTGCGTTCGGCGCCACGCCGGCTGACGTCGCGACCTTTCGCAGCCTGGGCTCGACGCCACGCCAGCAGCTCGAGGCATGGGTGGACTGGCAGCTCGAGCCCGACGTCATCGATGACGGCGAGCTGGAAACCCGGCTGGCGCAGTCACACTACGAGACCCTCGACAAGACCCTCGAGGAACTGTGGACCGACCACCTGCTCGAGCAGGAGGACATCAACTACCGGATGCTGCCGATCGTCGAGGCGCAGCACGCGGTGATGCTCAGGGCGATCTACAGCCGACGCCAGCTGACCGAGGTGCTGGCCGACTTCTGGCACAACCACTTCAACGTCTACGGCTATCACTTCTTTGTCGGTCCGGTCTTTGTCCACTACGACCGCGACGTGATTCGCCGCCACAGCCTCGGCAACTTCCGCCAGTTCCTCGAGGACATGACCGCCTCGCCGGCGATGCTCTTCTACCTCGACAACGTCTTCAGCTCGGCCGACGGACCGAACGAGAACTTCGCCCGAGAAGTGCTCGAGCTCCACACTCTGGGTGAGGAGAACTACTACGGCGCCATTCCTTCCAGTGAAGTGCCGACCGATGCCGACGGCATCCCATTGGGCTACACCGACGAGGACGTTCGCGAGCTCGCGCGCTGCCTGACGGGGTGGTCACTCGACGAGCGGGCCGGCGGTTTCCTCTACCGCTGGTACTGGCACGACAACCGCTCGAAACAGGTCCTCGGTCTGACTCTGCCGAGTTACCAGCCGCCGCTCAAGGACGTACGTGACGTCCTCGACCTGCTGGCCGGCCACCCCGGGGTCGCTCGATTCGTGTGCAACAAGCTGTGCCGCCGGTTAATCGCCGATGATCCACCGTCATCGCTGGTCGATGCTGCCGCCGCGGTGTTCCTGGACTCCGTCGACGAGCCGGATCAGCTGCGACGGGTAGTTCGCGCCATCCTGTTGTCGGACGAGTTCGTCGATACCTGGGGCGACAAGGTGAGACGACCGTTCGAGCTGGTCATCAGCGCGGTCCGCTCGATGGCTCCCGATTTCAGCCTTCCCCTCGGCGAGACCTTCAGCCGCTACTTCTTCTACCTGCTCTACACCACCGGGAACCTGCCATACACCTGGCCGCCGCCTACCGGATTTCCGGATCGCAAAGAGGTCTGGCTGACCACCAACGCGCTGGTCACCAGCTGGCGGCTGATCAACCTGCTGGCCGGCGTCGAGATTCAGGGCTGGCGGCCGTGCGATCTGGCCGGCTCGACCCCCGCCGATCTCCGCGCGGCGGCGGAGCTCGCTGATTATTGGATCGATCGGACGCTGCTGCGCTCGATCGACGACACGTCGCGGAACGAGATCAGCGACTTCATGGCCCAGGGTGCAGACCCCGGCGCCCCGCTCGATCGTTCGGATCCCGGCGTGTCCGACCGGCTTCGGTCGATGGCTGGTCTGATCCTGTTGTCGCCCCACTTTCTGTGGCGCTGAGGAGAAACGCCGATGATCCACCCGACACGACGGAGCTTCATCAAAGGCGGCATCGCGGTCACTGCGTACGGCCTCGTCCGACCGGCGCTTGCGTCCGGCGCCGCCGACCCTGACATCCTGATGGTGGTCTTCCTTCGCGGCGGCATGGACGGCATGAGCCTGGTGCCGCCGGTTTCCGGGTCCGAGCGCAGCCTGTACGAGGCCGCGCGGCCGAGCCTCGCGGTGCCGCTGTCGGGCGACGGCGCAGCCCTGACCCTCGATGGCGGTTTCGGCTTTCACCCGGCGGCAGCGCCCCTGCTCCAGCTCTACGACAGCGGTCGCCTGGCCGTCGTGCACGCCACCGGAATGCACGATCCCACTCGCAGCCACTTCGAGGCCCAGGACTATCTCGAGCTCGGTACGCCGGGCGACAAGACCGTCGGTTCCGGCTGGCTTCACCGTCACCTGGCCACCGCCACAAACCTGCCTCAGGAGATCGTGATTCCAGCGCTCGCGTCGGGGGACTTCCAACCGTTGTCGCTGCTCGGAAGCGGCGAAACCCTGACTCTCTCCGATCCCGAGTACTTCAGCTTTGCCACCGGGCCCCGGCGCTGGAACGACGAACAGCACGAAGCCCTCCGGGCTCTCTACTCGGTCGACGCGGGCCCCGTCCATGCGGCCGGCACCCAGTCCATCAATTCGGTAGACATCGTCCAGGCCTATGTCACCGACGACTACGAACCCGCCGGTGATGCCGTTTATCCCGAGGACGACGCCGGCTCGCGATTCGAGCTCGCGGCTCAGATGATCTCCCTCGACCTCGGCATCCAGGTCGTCGCCGTCGACGTCGGCGGATGGGACACCCATAAAAACCAGGGAACCGGCTCCAGCGGTCCATTTGCAGGCCTCGTGGGTTCGGTGAGTCAGGGGCTGTCGGCCTTTCACGCCGACATGGAGGCGCGGGGATCGGCCGATCGGTTGACGGTGGTGGTCATGACCGAGTTCGGCCGGCGGCTGGGGGAAAACACCGACCAGGGCACCGATCACGGCCACGCGGTGCCGATGTTGGTGCTGGGCAACCACGTCATCGGCGGGCTCCACGGTCAATGGCCGGGTCTCGAGCAGGGGCAGCTCTTCGAGGGTCTCGACCTCGAGGTGACCACCGACTTTCGGCGCGTGCTGTCCGAGGTCGTCATCAAGCGCCTCGGCAACCCCAACATCTCCCAGGTCTTTCCGGGCTACGAGGGCTACAGCGCCCTCGGCGTCGTCGAGGAGCCGGATTCGCCGCCCGGCGAGAGCCCGCCGCTGCGGCCGACTGGGCGGCGGCTGCCCTGACCCATTCCTCTCGACCGCCACCCGAAACACCTCCGTAGAAGCTCGTCGCCACCACCCGCCGGGGGCGAACCACCATTCGCCGATTTGCCCGTGACTCCTTCCTGCACGGGACCCATGCTGGGTTCCGAAGAGCGAAAGGAGCTGAAAATGGCATATCATCACCATCACAGTTTGGACGGATGCGAGTGGTGCGACGACCGCCGGGGCCTGTGGGGCTCCTTTTTCCTCGGGCTCGGGGTCTTCGTCGTCGGCATGATCCTGATCCTCGACAACTTCGGCGTTCTCGACGGCAGTGTGATCGCGCCGTACTGGCCGTTGTTGCTGGTGGCGGTCGGCGTCAGCCGTCTCGTCCGGCCCTCGTCATATCGGAAAATCGGGTGGGGGCTGTCGTGGATCGCGATCGGTGCGATCATACTGGTGAACAACCTCGGGCTGATCGCGGTCGGAATCGGCGAGCTTTGGCCGGTGGTGCTGGTGATCATCGGCGCCAATCTCCTGCTGCGTGGGGTGGTGCGTCAAGGACACCACAACGGTGGCTGGGGGAAGTCCGGGCCCGGGAAGACCGAGTGACGGCTGGAAGGAGTCACGGCATGACACGTCGAAATTCAGACACGGCGCGGCGAGGCGACGGCGAGACGCCGCGCGAGCGCGAGAGTTGCTGTCCAGACTGCGGCTCGTGGCGCCACCACAGCTGCAACTCGAGCACGAGGCGGCGTGGATTCGGCACCGCGATCATCGGCATCGGCGTGCTCGCGGTCGGCGCGATTCTGCTCCTCGACAACTTCGGTCTCGCGGACGTCGAAGGGATGTTCGCCTACTGGCCGGTGCTTCTGATCCTGGTCGGCGTCAGCCACTTCGTTCGTCCGGCGGGCTCGCGCCGCTATCTGGCAGGCGTCATCTTCATCACCGCGGGCGCCGCCATCCTGCTCACCAATCTGGGTTACCTGAGCTTCGATATTTGGGATCTGTGGCCGGTGGTCCTGGTGATCGCCGGTCTCAGCCTGATTTTGAAGCCGTTCCGGCGAGGCTCGGTCGGCGACGACGCGAGCGTCTTCGAGGCAACCGCGATCCTCGGCGGGGCCAACCGCCGGCTGTCGGCGGCGAACTTCCAAGGCGGTGACGCCACCGCGATCCTCGGTGGCTGCGGAATCGACCTCAGGGATTGCGGCTCGGACGGTGGGCCGGCGGAGATCGACACCTTCGCCTTCTGGGGTGGGATCGACATCCGGGTCCCGGAGGACTGGGAGGTCCAGGTCCGCGGTCTCGCGATCCTCGGAGGATACGGCGACAAGACCCGCGGCACCGCCGGGGAGGGCCGCAAGCTCCTCATTGTCCGCGGCACCGCGATCATGGGCGGGGTGGAGGTCAAGAATTGAACGCCGCCGCCCCAGCGAGCGGGTCGCTGCGGCCGTTGGACGTTCACCAGTTGAACGGTCGGGCGTTCCTGCAGTCTGCCCGGCAACCGGAACGGCTACCCCACGACTCGCCGAGAGATCTCTGAGGTCGTCCCGTGCATCCGATCCTGCTGAAGCGCCGGCGTCTCGCCCTCTACCTCGGGGCGTGGCTGCCGGTGGTAGCGTTGATGACGGCGGCGCTGATCGTCACCGGATGGGGTGGTTGGGCAGACTCTCTGGTCTTCGCCGTGCCGTTGGTGGTGATCTTCGCATTCCTCTGCCTCGCCGCGTGGTACCCGTGCGGTGCGATGCCGCTCGGCAGCAGCCGGACAACCACCGCCCTGTTGACCCACCTCGCGACGGCAGTGATCTCGGCGGCGCTGTGGGTCGGCATGGCGCGGGTGCTGGCGAGGGGGCTCGAACGGGTGGGTTGGTACCAGGGCGGGAAAGAGCTGAGCTCGGAGCAGGGTCGCCTCGTGTTCACCGTTGGGCTGCTGCTCTACCTGCTCTCGGTGGCGATCCACTATCTGTTTGCCGCCGCCGCGGCTTCGCGCGCCGCCGAGAGGCGAGCGCTGGAGGCCGAGGTTGCCGCGCGGGACGCCGAGCTCGCCGCGCTCAAGGCGCAGCTCAACCCACACTTTCTCTTCAACAGCCTCAACTCGGTGGCGTCGCTGACGGTCACCGAACCGGCGCGGGCGCGCGAGATGTGCATTCAGCTCGGGGACTACCTCCGGCACACCTTGAACGAACGCGGCCTCAGGCTCCACCCGCTCGACAACGAGCTCGCCCAGATTCGCAGGTTCCTGGCGCGTCGAGAAGGTCCGGTACGGCGACCGCCTGCGGGTCGCGGAACGCGTGGACGAAGGCTGCCTCGAGCTCGCAGTTCCGCCCTTGCTGCTGCAGCCGTTGGTGGAGAATGCGCTCAAGCACGGCATTGCCGAGCTCGTGGATGGCGGCGAGCTGTCGATCGGCGCGCGCCGTCGGGGCGATCGGCTGACCGTGTGGGTTCAAAACCCGGTCGATCCAGAGGCTCGACCGCGCCCCGGTGCCGGCGTCGGCCTGGCCAACGTCAGGCGGCGGCTCGAGAACGTCTTCGGCGACGAGGGACGGCTGCGACACCTCCGAGCGGACGATTCGTATCTGGTGGAGGTGACGGTGCCGGTCGCGATCGCAGGACAGTCGCCACGGGAGGATACCGGGGATGAGTGACGAGCTGCGGGTGATCATCGTCGACGACGAGGAGCCGGCGCGGCGGCTCCTGCAGAGAGTACATCGCAGACCACCCGGAGATTTCGATCGTCGCCGAGTGCGCCAACGGCTTCGAGGCCGTCAAGGCGGTGTCCGACCACGGTCCCGATCTCGTGCTGCTCGACATCCAGATGCCCAAGCTCGACGGATTCGAGGTTGCCGAGCTGCTCGAGCGCAACCTGCCGATCATCTTCGTCACCGCCCACGACGAGCACGCCCTGCGCGCCTTCGAGATCCACGCCGTCGATTACCTGCTCAAACCGGTCAGCGCCGAGCGCCTGGCAGAAGCGCTGGATCGAGCGCGCGAGCGTATCGGCCGCGGCAGACGAGATGGCGCCCGCTGGACGAGGTAGCGGCCGCCGCGCGGCCCGGACAGCGGCGGACCGAACGGATCCTGGTCCGTGACGGCAGCGAGGTTCGGGTCATCCCGGCCGACGCGATCGACTACATCGAGGCTCGCGATGACACGGTCGCGATCCACGCCGGTGGGCGGACCCACCTCAAGGCGCAGCGGTTGACGACCCTCGAGGAGGGGCTCGACCCGAGGCACTTCATTCGAGTCCACCGCTCGTTCATCATCAACCTCGATCGCCTGCGCAGCATCGAGCTCTACGCCAAGGACAGCCGGCTCGCGATTCTCGCTGACGGCACGAAGGTGCCGGTCAGCCGATCGGGTTACGCCCGCCTCCGCGAGCTGTTGTAGACGGGATCTCCGGGTCTGCCGCGACAGCCTTCCGACTGCGGGCCATCGGCAGTTGTCACCAGCGCGAGATGTCCCCAGATTCGAAGCCATCGCCGAAGATGCAGCCCTCGCAGGTCTCCCACGGAACGTGGATGATCATCGCGAGAGACTCCGCCTGGTTCGTACAGTTGTCCTGCGCCGACACCGTGACGGTGTAGGTCCGACCCTCGAAATTGGTGTCCGCGCGTTCCGCTCGGGCGCAGAGGATGTCGGTTTGGGCGTCGTAGGTGCAGTCGTTGATCGTGTCTCCATCTCCGTCCTGGCCCGGGTGCTCCGGGCATGGAGCGTCGTCGCACTGGTCGGATTCGCACAGGACGTCGATCGACAGCGCCGGATCGCAGATATCCGAGATGTCGAGCGAGGCGGCGAAGTCTTCGTAACAGACGTACTCATGATCGGCCACGTCGAAAACGACCTGCTCGGGCACCACGTTGATGGTCGGCGGCGTGGTGTCGATCACCCGTACGGACGAGACCGCAAAGTCGCTGTTTCCGCACGCGTCCTGGGCGGAAAAAATGACGTTGGTCTCGGTCCCGGTGGGACGGCACCCTGACGGGAAGACCGGCGGCAGGTTGAAGCTCAGCTGGGCGTCGGAGCACGCGTCCACGGCTGTCGCCGAGTTCGCCCAGTTCTGGATGACTGGATCATTGCTTGGCACTCCCCCTGGGCCGTTGCACTCCAGGCCGACAGGATCCGGCACGTCGATGACCGGTGGGTCGAAGTCGGCGACCGTGATCAGTTGGTCGCAGGTTGCCAGATTGCCGGCCAAATCCGAAGCGGACCAGACGCGCTCGATGGTGAACAGGATCGTGCTCGGCGGACAGTTGCCCGGCGTGAGCACATCGTTGAAACCGATTTGGGGTTCGAGGGTGCATTCGTCGGTCGCGGAGGCCTCGCCGGTGCTCGCCGGGTCGGTGGGGTCGAGGCAACCGAGGAACTCATCGTCGGGACAGACGATCATCGGCGGGTCGAGATCGCCGCCCATCTCCGGGTCGCGGTCGTAGAAGATATCGGTATCGCCGTTTCCCGGCAGGGCGACTCCGGCCCAAACGGCGTGCGCCGTGCACTGGCCGTACGCGACACCGTTGTACTCCCCGACCCGCATCGTCATCGGTGAGCCGGGCGCACACCCGTCGCCGGGACAGCAAAAACGGCAGCTCGTGGCCACGGTGGTGTCGAAGACCGCGTCGTTGATCTGAACCTCTACCGACCAGGAGTTCCCGCCATCGCCGCTCCGGGTCGCATAAAGGTCGAGCTGGCTGGTGTCCGGGAACCAGTTGCGGTTGTCGTAGTAGGTGACGACGATGCTTCCGGAAACGGGATCGATGGCGGCATTCGGGAGCAGCTGGAGGGTGTCGAAAGGACCGCTGTCGACTCGGCTGGGATTGGTCCAGCTCAGACCATTGTCGTCGGAACGGACGATGTACACGTCGGCAAAGTCGTCCACGAAGGGCGAGTCGTCAGGGTCGTCGTTTGCCACGACGTAGACTCGCCCTGCCTGAAACGGATCGGCGACAATCCATGGCTGGACTGATCCCTGAAGCCAGTAGCTCGCCCCGGGGATGCTGCCGACGAGGTGTTTCACGTTCCAGGTCATGTCGGCTTCCCCGGGTTGAAAGGCAACGCTTTTCTGCGGATACGATACCCCGCCGTCAGTTGAGCGGAGCACCAAAACCTGGCCCGAGACGCCGTCCGGTACACGCCGCGTACCAGGATCGATGAACCCCGGTTGGGAGTGGTAGGCGATGTAAACGTCGCCATTCGGGGCGACCGTGTTGTGGGCCGGCCAGGGTTTGCCCTCGCCTGTGGCCGCAGACAGCGGTCCCGGAACCGCGCCCGGTCCCGACATGGTCCACGTCTGTCCCTGATCGACTGAGTAGGCGCCGTAAACGGTCCAGTCACCACTGCCTGGTGAGTTGCCTGTGAGCTCGGTCCACACCAGGTAGAGGCGGTCCTGAAACGGGTTGCCCGGGTTGGCGTCGGCGGCGAGCCACAGCTTGTCGTTGGAGTACGTCGGCGCGGGCAGACCGATCTGCTGGGTCGCGTTGAACGGTCCGCTGACGAGCGCCCCGGTGGTCGGGTTGTGTCTCGACACGAAGACGTCGTACCAACTGTTTCCGCTCCCGTCGGTGATGCACCCCAGATAGGCGAAGAAGAGACGCCCCTGGCTGTCATACGCCAGGCTCGGGTCGCCGCAGCCGGTGTAACCGGTCGGGAGTAGCGGCCGGAGGTCGACAGCTGCGGCGAAGTTGTCGCCGCCATCGGTCGAAACCCGCAAAAACAGGGACTGGGCCATCGCCATTCGGTCCTGGTCACCGCCGTCGACGGCGATGGTCGGCTCCCACCTGAGGCCAAGCGATGTGTCGGTACCCGGAGAATCAACGGCCGTTGGCAGCAGTGGAATCTCGCCGGCTTCCCACGGTCTATCGTCGGGCGAGCTCGCCGAGTTCTCATCTGGGGCGATGCCGATCTCGGTGCCCGTGTCGATTCCCCCGCACATGATCGGAGCGCTGGCGGGCCACTCGAGGCCGTCCCCGATTTCGGGGACGCCGGTCGACAGCGGCGTCAGGAGGATTTCCTCGGGCGGCCAACCGAAATCGCCAGCCGAGGCCAGCGCCGGCGCAAGCAGCCCGATCAAGGTGACGACCCGCGCGGTACGCCAAAACCCGGATCCAAATTGGTAATCCATGATTGAGTCCCATTCGCATTATAACATCGAAATGACCGGTCGTTCAACCGAGTCGTCGAGAGAGCTTTGCAATGGGAAGGCAAGGTCGCGCGCCGATTGAAACCGGTCCTCGGGTCGCTTTTCGAGACAGCGGCTGACCACCCGTTCGAGAGCTGCAGGCACCACCGTTCCGACCTGCGACAGCCGAGGCGGCTCCGTCAACACCTTGACGGCCACGTCCCGGTCGAGACGCTCGTCGTGAGCTCGGTACACCTCCCCCATCCCACCCGCGCCCAGCTTGGCAACAATTCGGTAATGGCCGAGCATCCTGCCGATGAGGTCATCCATGAATCCAGATACGGTATCGCAGCTGGGTGAAACCCGATCGCCGCGAAGATCCCCGCATGTCTCTGGAAGCGCACGGTTTCTTGTCAATAGCCCGACCAGGCTTGAGGTCGCCCTTGAGTGCCAACGCCGGCTCGTCACGGCGGTATAATCTTTTCGAAATCACCAGAACACCTCTCGTTGAGGGAGCTTGGGGAGTCCGAAAATGAGCGTACGAATCGTCGCCTTGTTGACCGTGGCCGCACTCGTGGCAGGCGCCAGCCTCTGTTTCGCCGATTGGGAGGCCGGACTCGCAGCGTTCGGTCGCGGCGATTATGAGGAGGCTGCTCGAGAGATCAAGAAGTACGTCGAAACAAACCCGACCGACCCCCGTTACGCGATCGCGTACTACATGCTCGGCAGCTCCTATGTACAGCTGGGACAAACAGAGGCTGCGGCAGATAACCTGCGTACGGCGGTCGAACTGGATCCCGGCAGGGTTGATTACCGGCTGGCTCTGGGCCAGTTCCTCATCACGACGGGCGAGTACGTCGAGGCGGACTCGGTGCTCAACGAGCTGGAGAGCTCGGCCGTGCCCGAGGAGCAGCGGATCTCGGTGGCGCTGCTGCGCGCCAAGGCCTCACTCGAGCTGGGAGAGGCGGATGACGCCGTCGAAGTGCTCGAAGCGCTGCTGCCTACGGCCAACGACTCGGCGGATCTCCATCGGGCCCTGGGCGTGGCGCTTCTTCGAAGCAACGCACGCGAACGGGCCTTCACCGAGTTCGCCTTCGCCTACGAACTCGATCCAAGCGACTCCAACGTCGGCCGCAGCGCGGTCAATCTGGCCCTCGATCTGGCCGAGGACCAGTCGACGTCCGAGGCGAAAGAGCTCTGGCAGGTGAGAGGCTTCGAGCTCGCCGAGCTATTGGCCACGGCCGAGCCGACCCCCCGGTACATGGCTCTGGCCGGCGACGCCGCCTTCCGGGCCGGCCGATTCGAGGACGCGGCGACTTGGCTGCAAAAGGCGTACGAGGCAGATCCCGACAACCCCCTCCTCGGCTATGACCTCGGTCGCAGTCTGGCCTCGCTCGGACAATACGAGGAAGCCCTGAGGGCGCTGGCCGACGCCCTCGAGGCGCAGCGGGACGACGACCTCACGGTGCGAATCCACCGACAGATGGCGAAGATCTCCGCCTGGAACCTGGAGCTCGACGCGGCCTCTCGTCACTTTCGCCTGGCCGGGGACGAGCAGGCAGCGGCGCAGATCGGAGACCTGGCGGCGAGCTTTCGGGAAGCGCTCGACACGCGCAGGGGACTTCTGGCCAAGATCTCCGAGCTGCGCAAGATGGAGAAGGAACTCGAAGAGCTGAATGACGTCGAGGGGGTCGAAGCCGTGCGTGGACGTGCCGACGCCCTGCAGGCGGAGCTCGACGCCCTGGAGGCCAACCTCGAGACGGTTCGCCAAGCGCTGAAGAACCTGTGACATCGACGCCGAAGCCGTGGCAGACTGCGTTGGTGGTCCAGCGCATCGGGTTGGCGCTCGTGTCTTTGGTGCTCGTCGTGGGGTTCGCAGAAATCGGGTTTCGGGTGTACGGGTCGAGCGAACGCCGGAACATCCTCGATGGCCGTGATCCCGACCGCTTGATGACCGAGGCGGTGGACGATCGCCGGATCTACAGGCTGCGGCCCAACCGCAAACGCCTGACCAACTCCCACGGCTTTCGCGATCGCCAGCGGAACCGTGCCAAGGCCCAAGGCACCTTCAGGATCGCCGTGATCGGCGACTCGGTCACCATGCAGTCCTCACTGGACTTCGACGCCTTGTACCCCACCCGATTACAGAGCACGCTCGATGGGATGCTGCCGAATCACCACATCGAAATCCTCAATTTCGGCGTGACGGGATACGGCACCTTCCAGGAGCTCGCGTTGCTGCGGGCGGAGGTGCTGTCCTTCGAACCCGACGCCCTGCTGTGGCAGTTCCACCTCAACGACGCGATCGATCCAAGGGTGGATGGCGGCGACGGCGGTCTCGGTCGATATTATTCCCGGCCCGCGAGCGCGTTTCTTGCCTACCTGCAACGTCGTTGGCATCGCGCGCAGCGCGCCCGCATCGCACGCGCCCGAGGTCTCGACCAGATCCCCCTCGACCTGCAACACCAGGTCTACCGATGGTCCGCCGTCGGCGGCGCACTCCAGGAGGTTGCCGAGGTGGCCGAGGAGAACCGCATCGAGGTTTACGTCTTCGTCTACCCGACCTGGCCTCGCGAGGACTGGCAGGAGTACACGCCGTCGGGATTCGCCGTGGTCGACGAGCTCGTGGCGCGGTTCGAATCTCTCGGCTTCGAAACCCTGGATCTCGTCGCGATGTTTCGCACCGAATCTCCGGCCCGTTATCGCCTGGCGTCCGACGACCCCTGGCACCCCAACGAGGCCGGTCATGAGCTGATCGCCGACGAGCTGGCTCGCTGGCTGAAACCGAAGCTGTCGGTGTTGCCGAGTCAGCACGCCCCCGACGACCGGGTTGAGGGGTCACCGGACTCGACACCGTCCGAGAAAAGCGTCGTCGGGAGCTCGTAGGGCGCGATCGCCGTCAAGAGCAGCGGAATGCTGCTGCTGTCCAAATTGGTGCACAATCAACGGTATGACGGTGTACAGTAGCGCCTCGCGGGGACCGTCGGTCACGAAGCCGAGCAGTCCCGTCGCCGAGAATGGAGGAGCCGAAATGGCCAAGGGTCAAGTCAAGAAGGAGAAGAGCAACAAACCCAAGCTCTCGCCGAAGGAGAAGAAGGCGGCGAAGGCCACGAAAAAGGCCGCCAAAACGGCGAAATAGGTCGATCAGTACTTGATCGCAGATCAGCCGCAGACTGAAGATCGCCCGCCACGCGGCCTGTGGCGGCGGGCGTTGTGGTTCGCCGATCGGACGCCCGAGACGCGGAACCGCTATGTGGACTTCCTGCGAGCGCTGTCGATCCTGGCCGTGGTGCTGGGGCACTGGCTGATCTCGGCGCCCTACTTCGACAACGGCTCGCCGGCCTACAGCCACGTGCTCGATCTCGCGCCGTGGACACGGTGGCTGACCTGGCTTGTGCAGGTCATGCCGATCTTCTTCTTCGTCGGTGGATTCTCGAACAGGATCTCCTGGGACTCTGCTCGACGAAAGAACCTCGGCTACGGCGCCTGGTTCGACAGTCGGATGCGACGTCTCATCGGTCCGGTGCTCCCGCTGCTGGTAGCCTGGGTGGTGATGGTCGCCGTGGCCCACTCCAACGGCGTCGGCGCCGGCATGATCCGGATCGGCTCCAAGGTGGCGTTGGTGCCGGTGTGGTTCCTGGCCGTCTACATCATGGTTGTGGCGCTGGTGCCCCTGACCTGCGCAGCCTGGGAAAGGTGGGGGTTCCTGTCCGTCGTGATTCCGGTAGGGGCCGCGGCGTTGGTGGATGCGGCCTTCTTTGCCGGAGGCTTTCGCATCCTCGGCTGGCTCAACTACCCTTTCGTCTGGGTTGCGGTGCACCAGCTCGGATATGCGTGGCACGACGGCCGGCTGGCCGGCGAGCGGAACGGTTTCTCCCTGTTTGTCGCCGGGCTTGGAGCACTGGTGGCCTTGACCCACCTGGGTCCCTATCCGCTCAGCCTGGTGGGTGTGCCGAGCGATGAGATCAGCAATACCCTGCCGCCCAAGCTGCCGCTCCTCGCCCTGGCAGCGGCCCAGATCGGGTTGGTGCTGATGCTCGAGGCCCCGGTCAGACGCTGGCTGGCGGCCCGCATCCCGTGGGCCGTCACGATCCTGATTAACGGCATGATCATGACCATCTTCCTGTGGCACTCGACGGTGATGATGCTCCTCGTCGGGCTCGCCTTTTGGCAATTTCCGGCGGCCCTCGGCCAGCAGCCGGTCACTGCCGGGTGGTGGTGGACCCGCCCGCTATGGATCGTCGCGTACGCCCTGGCGAGCCTGCCGTTCCTGCTCGTATTCGCCCGATTCGAAAGACCCGCCACCGGCAGCGCCGGGCGGCCGGCAGCGGTCTGGCGGCAGCTCCTCGGCTGCGCCGTGGCCTGCGTCGGGCTGGCCATGCTGGCGCTCGACGGCGTCGGCGGCGACGGCTGGTTGGGTCTGCGGTGGATCCCCCTCGCGCTGCCGCTGATCGGCGTCGGCCTGGCCGGATTCGGACCCCTCGGCCGGCTGGCCGGACACCTCACCGGAGCCGCCAGCGAATCTTGACTCGCCAGGATTCTCGCCGTTCAGATGGGCGCCAACCATCGCAGCTCTTTCCATGACTGTTCAATCGCTCTCGGATACACTTGACTCGGAGGCGTCGTTTTGGACGACAGGTCCTCGCCAGTCGGCAGCCGGCGGCCCCGAGCTCGACCCGCCTGTGGCCGGAGCGTTTTGACGGCAATATCGCTGCAGTCATGTACCCAGTACGTCTTGCTGATGGCGCTGTGTCTCTCCCCGATCGGTTCGGCAGCGTCCTGGAACGATGAAGCGGCGAATAACTACTACGGATTCGTGATCTACACGTGGGATGAGAATCCGACTTCGTGGGATTACGAGATCTTCCCCCTCGCCAAATCTCTCGGCGCACGGTGGATCCAGGCGGAAGGGCCCCTAGTGCTGAGCGAGTCGGCCCACTGGGGCAGGCTGGTTCCGGACCCCGCGGCCGACCTGTCCGATCCCGCGTCCTACAACTTCGATCTGCTGGATTGGGTCGGGGCGGCCGACGGCGAAGGCCTCAACGTGGTGCTGACGCTCAACACCGGCAACGACCACCTTGGCTGGAGCACCTATTCCCCGTGGGTAGAGTGCCTTTGGGTTCCCCAGAATCTCCTCATCGAGCTTCCCTGCAACTGCCTTCCCAGAGACTGGGATCAGTGGTACCAGTTCGTCTACCAGGTCGCGAGTCACTTCAACGGCGTGAACGGCCCGGAGGTACGCGTGTTTCAGACCATCGGCGAGCCGGGCAACGTGGAGGGCCAGTACTTCCAGGGCACGCCGCAACAGATGTACGGCGGGGGCGAATCGGTTTTGGTCACCAGGTATGACGGGTCCACGATCATGCTGCCCGCCGCGGTGGTTCCGATAACCCAACTGGCGGTTCACGACGCCAACCCCCTCGCCCGCCTCGCCCTGGGCGCCCCCTATGGAGGCGTGGAGGGAACTGCCCTGGCGGCAGTGCACGACCTGTACCAGGAGTACAGCGACGGTGGCTTCACCGTGGAGGAGAAACAGGAAATCGTAGACCTCGCGAACCACTACAACCTCCACCTCATCCAGGTCCTGTGGTGGTTCAGGGAGATCACCTTCGAGGACATCGAGGGGTGGCTGTTCAACGACAGCAACAACCCGGCCAGGCGCGGCCGGGAGTTCATCGAAGCCTCCATCGAACAGCCGCAGTACTACGACATTTACGGCTTCCACCTCTACGACAGCGAGCATCGAAGGTACGGTTGGCTCGGCTCGGCGGGGATCAGCCGGGCGATGGCCTACATTGGGGATCAGCTCCGCGACGTCAAGCCCGCCTGGGTCAACGGCACCGGCTTGTGGGGCAACCTGTATACGGCGGAGCAGGAGGCCCGCAGCGCCTACCACCTCATCCAGACCCTGGTGGGGAGCTATGCCGCCGGCATGGTCGGACTCACCTACACCGGAATCTCCGATGCCATCCTTCTCCCGACCCCGGTCTCCCTCGTCGAGAACCGCCTCGACCCGGACCCCCCACGGGCGCGCCACGAGGCCGCGGGGGCGTATTCGATGCTCGCGAGGATCTTCCCCGACCCGCAGTCATTCGAGCTCGAGGGGGAGATCATCCCGGACCCGCCGAACGCCGATGTGGTGTTGTACAGGTTCCACCTGAACCGGCAGGATCTCCCGGCCCAGGGATACGCGGCCGTCGGCTGGTGCATCGACGAGGTGCCCGATCCCTACAACGCCCTCTCCTTCGACAATCCGGACTGCCCGAAGGAGATCGATGTCGGCCCGCTCCTGGGCCTGCCGCCGGGGACCGAGCTCGCGGTCTACCTCTACACCGGCGAGCTCGCGACCGGCGGGTGCACCCAGGACCCTGTCATCACCTTCGATGAGGCGCCCTTCCTGATCACCTGGGGGGACGACACCGACGGCGACTGCATCCCGGATGTGAGCGACAACTGTCCCGACGTGGAAAACGCGGACCAGAGCGACACGGGCGACATGGTCATGGTAGACGGCGAGTGGCTGGACGCGCCGGACGGCCGGGGAGACGCCTGCCGGCTTGATGGCACCATCTTCACCGACGGCTTCGAGTCGGGCGACACTGCCGCCTGGTCCAGCGTCGTGCCGTAGTAGCCACCTCCTGGCCCGTCATGGGACCGGGAAAAGGAAGACCGGGCTCTGTTATTCTGAGGGAGTCCCACCACGCTGCTGCAGGAGGTGTGCCATGCAGCAGTTCCCCCCTTTTTTGTCAAACCACCCGGCTCGCATCGTGATCGACCACCGGGAGCGGGAAGCGGGCGTCGCGGATGCCCTGCGAAGACTCGGGGCCGACGTGTCGATCGGGCACCTCAGGGTCGGGGATTACCGGGTGGACAACCGACTCCTGGTCGAGCGCAAGACGATCCGGGACCTTGGCCTGTCAGTGATGAGCGGCCGGCTTTTCGTGCAGGCGCGGAACCTCGCAGCCCCGTTTTCCCAACGAGTCTGCATCGTCGTCGAGGGGTCATCTGATCGTGGGCAAACGGGCGGTCTGTCCAGGGCCGGTTTGCACGGGACTCTCATCTCGCTGACCCTCGTCTTCGGGCTGCCGGTCCTCCGGTCGCGATCACCCGAGGAGACGGCCTCCCTGATGTTGCTCGCCGCCGACCAGCTCCGTCGGCGGCTGGCCATGCCGCCGCGCCGCTTCGGTCGCAGAACGACCAGCATCCGCCGCAGCCAACTCCTGATGCTGCAGTCGATCAACAAGGTAGGCCCTCTCCGATCTCAGGCCCTGCTGGCGGCGTTTGGAAGCCCGGCCGGGGTCGCGGCAGCAACCTTCGAGCAGATCGCTTCGGTCCCGGGCATCGGACCAACCACCGCCAAGCGAATCACAACCGCGATGCACCATGAGTCAGAAAAAATATGACTTCAATTCGCGTAGCGAATTGAAGAGGCAATTGCGGAGGTCGCTTATCTCCGCTAGGGTACGGGAATGAAAATCATCATCCTCACCGCCGTACTCGCCGTCGCCCTCGCCATGGTCGCCAGCGCCAACGATGTCCCTGTGCCGCCGGATGTCGCCGCACCTCCCGAGGACGCCTCGTGCACCGACAGTGGCCTGTGCTCCAAGGTGCTCATTGCCGGCTCCGGAACCGAGCACCCCGAGGCCTGGGATTCGGTCACCGTCCACTACTCGGGATGGACCACCGACGGCAAGATGTTCGACTCCTCGGTGGCCCGGGGCAAGCCCGCCACCTTCCCACTCAACCGTGTGATCCCCGGCTGGACCGAGGGCGTCCAGCTGATGGTGGTCGGCGAAACCCGCCGCTTCTGGATCCCGACCGAGCTGGCCTACAACAATATGTCCGGGCGGCCCGCCGGCATGTTGGTCTTCGACGTCGAGCTCAAGGAGATCACGAACCAGCCCAAACCGCCCGAACCACCGCCGGCGCCGGCGGACGTGGCCGCACCCCCGGCCGACGCGGAGGTCACCAAGAGCGGCCTGGCATCGAAAGTCCTAATGCCGGGCACCGGCACCGACCACCCTGGGAAGAGCTCCAGCGTGACGGTCCACTACACCGGCTGGACCACCGACGGCAAGATGTTCGACTCCTCGGTGGTTCGCGGTCAGCCGGCCACCTTCCCCCTCAACCGTGTGATCCCCGGCTGGACCGAGGGTGTCCAGCTCATGGTGGTGGGCGAAACCCGCCGCTTCTGGATCCCGGAGAAGCTGGCCTACAAGGGAGCGGCCGGCGCACCCCAGGGCATGCTGGTCTTCGACGTCGAGCTGATCTCCATCGAATGACTGCGGCGTAGGTGCGTAAAGGCCGCATTTTGCCGGTCTCTCAGTACTCTCCGCACCGGGGGTGCGGAGAGTACTGAGCGGATTATTTTTCAGAGTGGAGATCTCGATGGACGAGGCGGATGAAGAGGTCTGGGGGCATGCCCATTTGCCGCGCCTCATCAGTGGCCGCCGTCGGTTTTGACTCGACGATCTCCTCCGCCGTGCGGCCTTCGGCGATCTGGCCGGCGACCACGTCCCTGATCGAGCCGAGAAGATCACGATACTCCTGGAGTGCGGCGCGATCGGTCACCGGACCATGCCCGGGGATGATCCTGGTCTGATCGTCCGACAGCTCGAGCATGCGGTCGGCGGCGGCGATCAGGCCGTCGACGGATCCGCCGTGGGGGGCTCCGATATAGGGATAACCCCGAGACCAGTAGAGGTCCCCGGCGTGCATCACGTTGGCTTCACGCAGGAAGACCACCAGGTCGTGACCCGAGTGGGCGCCAGCGATGTGCACGAGTTCGACCCGCTCGCCGGCAAAGAACAGCGTCATCGTGTCGGCGACCTCGATCTGCGGTAACGCCTGCTCGGGGAACGCGGGTGACCGCGCCTCCAGCATCGGAAACTCCTGTTCGGACGCCATCAGCTCCCGCGTGCCGTCGGGTCCGATGACCACCGCGCCGTCGCCGGCAAAGCACCCGTTGCAGCCGACGTGGTCGAAGTGCCAGTGGGTGTTGATCACGAAGCGCACCGGTCCATCGCTCAGCTCGCCCAGCGCGGCCCTGATCTTGCCCTCGAGCTCGGCAAACTGGGTGTCGATGAGCAGGAGACCCTCCGGCCCGACGAGCACCCCGATGTTGCCTCCCCCACCGCTCACCACTGCGAGGTTTTCGGTGAGCTTGATGGTGGTCAGCTCGACGGCGTTGAAGTCCTGTGCGAAGCCCAGCATCTGCCACACGACCGACAGCAGCACAACAACCAAACCACTTCGCAGTGATCTCATGACGCCTCACCTTCCAAATCCGATGGTTATAGAGGGCGGATCCCATCGTGAAGGAGATACGGACTCTTATCTCACCGGTTCCGGCTGGACCACCAGTTGGTCGAGGATCGCCCGCCGAAAAGCTGGTTCGCCAGGGGTTGCGTTGTCCGAGCACTTGCCTCACCGAGCGGTGACAGCGATCACGCCCCGGACATACGACACCGGGGTAGCTTGATGGTGAGGCCCTGTGACGTGATATTTCGTCGAAGCGATCTGATCTGCCTTCTCCTCAGCGCCGTGTGTGGAGCCGCTCCAACCACTGGAGTTGCGGCGGACTTTCAGGTGGGCCCGGGGCCGGGCATGTTGGCGAACATCGGCGACGTCCCGTGGGAGAGCCTCGCACCGGGGGACCGGGTGCTGATTCACTGGCGCGCCGAGCCGTACCGGGAGAAGTGGGTGATCTGCCGCCGGGGGACCGCCGCGGAACCGATCGTCGTTTCGGGCGTCCCCGGTCCCGGCGGCGAGCTGCCGGTGATCGACGGCCGCGACGCCACCACCCGGCCGGCCCTGAGCTACTGGAACGAGGTGCGGGGCGTGGTCAAGATCGGCGGCGCCAGCGTGCCGCCCGACACCCTGCCCGCCCACATCGTGATCGAAAACCTCGACATCCGTTCGGGGCGTCCGCCATTTTCCTTCACCAATGACTCCGGCGGCGTCGAGTCTTACGCTTCCAACGCGGCCTCGATCTACGTCGAAAAGGCCGAGCAGCTGACGATCCGCAACTGCGCGCTGCACGACTCCGGCAACGGCCTGTTCATCGGTGCCTTCGACGGCGCCACCCAGGACATCCTCATCGAGGGCAACCACATCTTCGACAACGGCATCGAGAACAGCTACTACGAGCACAACACCTACACCGCGGCCATCCACATCACCTACCAGTTCAACCGCATGGGCCGGCTCAGGCAGGACTGCGGCGGCAACAACCTGAAGGACCGGTCGGCCGGGCTGGTGGTGCGTTACAACTGGATCGAGGACGGCAACCGCCAGCTCGACCTGGTGGACGCCGAGGACAGCGCCGTGCTGGTCAACCACCCCGACTACCGGAGGACCTTCGTCTACGGCAACGTGCTCGTCGAGGCCGACGGTGAGGGCAACAGCCAGATCATCCACTACGGCGGCGACTCCGGGACCCTGTCGGACTACCGCAAGGGCACCCTCCACTTCTTCCACAACACCGTGGTCTCCACCCGCTCCGGCAACACGACTCTGATGCGGCTGTCGACCAACGACGAGCACGCGGACGTACGGGACAACGTGGTCTTCACCACGGCCTCCGGCTCCCACCTCGCCCTGCTCAACACCTCCGGGGTCATGGACCTGCTCGACAACTGGTTGCCCTCAGGCTGGGTCACGAGCCACAGCAGCTTTGACGGCACCCTCATCGACCACGGAACCAACAGCGAGGGGACCGACCCCGGCTTCACCGACCCGGCGAATCAAGACTTCTCACCCGCCCCGGGGAGCTCCCTGATCGACGCCGGCGGTCCGCTTCACCCGGAAACGGTTCCCGACCATCTTCCCCGGTGGCAGTACGTCCCTCACCAGCGCGGTTCCCTCCGTCCCGAGGACGGTGCGCGGGACCTCGGCGCCTTCGAGTTCGGGTTGCTGTTCGCCGATGATTTCGAGTCGGGCGACACTACGGCGTGGTCGGCCACAGTCCCGTAGTCGAGTCGAAAGTCGAAAGTCAGAAAGTCGAAGGTTGAAAGTTGAAAGTTGAAGAGTTGAAAGTTGACGTTGTCGCAGCCGATGGATGCTCCAACACGACTCTCGGCAGGCGACAATTCGCAATTCGCAATTCGTAATTCGTAATTCGCAATGGGTGGGCGGGGGAAGGCGTGCATCCCGGCCGTTCGCGACCTATATTGGAAGGAGAGACTCCGGCAACAGACCGAACCGACGGGAGGCGAATATGAGCATCACGGCGGAGCTGGTCGAGATCGTTTGCCCGAAGTGCGGCGAGTGGTTCACCCAGTGGGACGACACCGAGGAGGATCCAGCCACCACAGCTCGCTGTCCCCACTGCGGGTATCGGCTCTCGGACGATCATTCGGTGTGGCAGGAAGGCGTGCTGCTGCCCGAGCCCACCGACCTGGAGCTGCTCGATCGCTGATTTCCAATCGATCATCGAAAATCAAAAATCAAAACCCGGCTGGGTCGCCGGGGTGGGCTCAAAACGCAAAAAACCGCCGCCCCGGAGGGCGGCGGTGTCAAGCGCCTTGGATGCGCGGCCGAACCGCGCGTCGTCGGTACGGTTATTCGATGTCGATGGACAACAGCTCCACCGGAATCAGCACCTCCATGGTCACCGGAACCTGGATCAACGGTTCGTCCGGATCGTTGGAAAGGACGCACAAGGTCGCGCCGTATGTTCCTACCGCGATTCCCGTCGAGTCATAGGTCACGTCGACAACGGTGTTGGTGCCGGGGCCGTTGGTGCCCATGTCGGGCGCCACGCTCAGCCACGGGATGTCCTCCGGACTGGAGCAGATGCCGCCGGCGGCCACCGCCCCCTCGAACTCGCCGGTCGGGTTGTCGGTGGCGAGAGGTGTCACCGCCCCGGTTGCCAGGTCGACAGTGCCGTAAACGTTGGCGCCACCACCGATGTACAGGAAGATGTACAGGGTGCCGTCGTCGTTGTCGAAGTCCATGCCCTGGGCGAAGTTACCGTCGTAACCGGTGGGGCCCACCGCGGTCGCGGCACCCGTCGCCATGTCGATGGTGTAGATGTTGTCAGTGCCGATGTCGTGGCCATACATCTGACCAAGTCCGTTGATCGAGATATCGATCATCAACGCGGTGCCCATGGATCCCACCAAGGTCAAAGTGCCGGTTGAGGAATCCACCGTGTAAAGCAACGAGTCGACACCGTCCGTGGTGCTCGCGTACAGCATGTCGTTCGTCGGGTCCACGGCGAGGCCGGTCAGTGTGTGACCGGCAGCAGGGACGCTCGGACCAATCGTGGTCCATGCGCCGGTTGCCGTGTCAATCGTCCCGAGGGCCTGCAGGGTATTGTCGAGACCATAGAGGGTCGTCAGGGTGCTGTCGAAGTCCATGCCGAAGATCGGCTGGGCGTTGAGACCAACCACCGTCTGGCCCGGGAAGTCGTTCAAGGTGAACGACACGAAGTTGTCCGAGACAAAGCCGATGTCGAGGGCGTAACCCGTGTCCGTCGGGGAAAACCCGACCTGTGGCTGCCCTCCGCTCGGCACCACGCCTCCCAGGCACTGGTCGGCGTAGCCGGCGGGCTCCCTGCCGGGGTAGTCAACGTAGTCGGCGCACACCAGCTGTTCCTCCGACTCCCCGTCGAGGGGACGAGAATCATCCGGCGCGCCGTACTGGACGTTGCGGTTGCGAGCCCTGAAAAGCGCCGGCGGCGCCTCGAGGATCGACCAACTGAGATCGGCTCCGCCCTGGTTGTCGATCGTCAGGGGCTGAACCACGATCTCGTTGGACAGCTGGCTGCTCATCATGCTCAGCGGCATCACGTCGATGTCCGGAAAGAGGACGTTGACGGTGGCCGAGTCCGTTGCTTCGGCCGACGGTCCACCGGGGACGAAGGCCGTCCAGGTCGCGGTGTTCATGGTGGTGGCGTTGACGATCGTCGAGATCGTGAGACCGGCGTCGACCGTGTTGACGCTGGCGCCGGGGGCGAGCACGAACGCGAAACCGCTCAAGATCGTCCCCAGCTGATCGTCGACCAGATTATGGACCTCGAAAGCCACGTCACCGGTGTTGGTGACCTCGTAGCAGTAGAACACCTCGGTGCCGGCCGGCACCGTGATTGTGTCGGTGGTCGAGCACACGCCGGACACGGTCCCCACCGTCTTGTCGAGGGTGATCGCCGGGTTGACGACGCCTCCGTTCACCACCAGACACCACTCGTTGAGGGTGCCGGTATCTCCACCGGCGTTGTCCGACACGGTGAGCTCCCAGGTTCCGCCGATGTCCTGACCGTCGAAGGCCTCCATCAGCGTGGCGTTGCACGGATCGCCTCCCGGTGCACTGCCGGTGATCGCCGGCAGGTCGCTGCACTGGTCTTCGATGCAGGTGTCCAGGCCCTCGTCGTTCACCGTGACGAAGTAGTCGTTGCCGCCGCACCCATAGGTCGAGGCGGGGACGCCGGGGCGGTCAATAAAGGTGACCGAGGTCGCGGTGTCGACGTGGGTCAGCGTGAAGATGAGGTCGCCGGACCAGGTGTGCGGGGCGTCGATAAAGACATCCAGGTCATCGATGGTGAGGGTGTCGGTGATGACCTGTGAAGCCGTGAGCCCCATCGGATCGTTGTCCGGAATCGCGACTGCAGGAGTATCACAGTAGTTGGCTCCGCCGCCCCCTCCCCCGGTGATCCATGCGCCGCCGCAGAAGACCTCGGCGGACGTCCACGGGTTCGGGAAGGCGGGGAGGTAGGCCCCACCCACCAGGTCGTAGGGGTAGATGTCGCCCGGCTCGTCGATCACCAGGTAGGCGACTCCGCTATCGCTCACCGCCAGTCCGTCGATATCGGTCTGACCGGAAGGATACGGTGCGATCAGTGTGGCGGTCGCGTCGTTGTTGATGCGGAACAGCCCCGAGCCGTTTGGGGTTGCGTCGTCGTTGGTGCCGTAAAGCTCGCCGGTGTTCGGATCGGCGGCCAGGCCGCCGAAGTCCCAGTCTGCGTCGACGTAGTCGATGTACACCGTCGCCACCAGGGTCGTCAGGTCGATGGTGTACACGGCCTCGTTGGCGATGTTCCGCGTCGAGTACAGCGTACCGTTGTAGTAGGCGAGCGCGACCATCACCTGGGCGGCTCCGGCGGGGTCGGTGATCGTGCCCAACATGTTGATCGCTCCGCCGACCGGCCACTCGTAAAGGGTGGAGCCGTCGTTGAAGAGAATCCGGTCGTTGGCCGCGTCGTAGGCCGAACCATAGACGTCGGCGCCGACGAAGGCGTCCGTCCAGTTTCCCATCGCATCGCCGAGCTGTTGCGTGACGGCGGGATCATCCACCCCGATGAAGAGGGGGTAATCCACCGGCGCACCAAAGTACAGCGGGGCAACCGGCTGCGCCGACGGGCCCGCCTGCTCGGCGGCCAGTGCCATCGACTGCTCCAATAGCGTCTCGGCATTGTCGGTCGCCTCGGCCACGGCCACGCCCATTCCAACGAGCGCCACGCTCAATACACCGACCACAATCCAGTATTTTCGAAGCTCTGCACCAATCATCTCGTTCCCCCCTTCCATCGAATCACGTCTGAAGACCGTCCTGCCAAATCAAGGGCAGAGAAGCCCACCAATCGGAAACCCCTCCCCTTTTCGGACATTCGAAAATTCGCAGAGAAATTTTACCCTGCGTTTCCCCCGGGAATCAAGTGTCGCCCCCACGCCAACCCATCACCGAAGGTGGCGCATTCGTTGAAAGCGTTGAAGACGGCTCGATCGCTGATTTCAAATCGAAAATCAATAAACCCAGGGCGCCGAGGTGGGCTCGAGACGCAAAAAACCGCCGCCCCGGAGGGCGGCGGTGTCAAGCGCCTTGGATGCGCGGCCGAACCGCGCGTCGTCGGTACGGTTATTCGATGTCGATGGACATCAGCTCCACCGGAATCAGCACCTCCAGCGTCGCCGGCACAGGCACCACCGGCTCGTCCGGATCGTTGCTGAACACGCACACCACCGCTTCGTAGATGCCGGTGCTCATCCCCGTGGAGTCGAAGGTCACATCCACAGGCGTCGTGCCCGCCGGCGCGATCGTGCCGTTGTCCGGCGCCACGCTCAGCCACGGCACGTCGGACGGGGCGAAGCACAGCGAGTCCGGGAAGCCAATCCAGCCGATCTGCTCGCCTGCACCCGCGCGCCCCAGCACGCCCACCAGGGCCGTGTTGCCGGTCGCCAGATCCACGGTGCGGAGCTCGGCCAGGAAGGTGCCGTTGTTGAACGCCGCCATGTACATCGTCCCGGTGGTCGGGTCGTAGTCCATGCCCTGACCGAAGTTGGCGTCAAACCCGATCGACCCGATCGTCGTCCCCGCGCCCGTCGCCTTGTCTACGGTCAGCAGCACGTCGTTCACCAGGTCGTACGTGTACATGGTGCCGCCGGTGTCCACCGCCACTGCGATGGAGCATGGCGAGTTGGTGATCGTGCCGATGCTCGTCGCCGTCGCTGCGACCACATCGATCTGCCACAGAGATCGAGCTCGTGATGTCGCAGCTCACCGCGTAGGTGTTGCCGGTCGACGGATCGAAGGCTCAGACCCGTGTACGACTGGCTCCCGCCAGGCGCGTCGGCAGCGTCCCGATCACCGTCTCCGCTCCCGTGGTCGTGTCGACCGTCACCAGCTGATTGTTGTCCTTGATCTGGTACGTCACCGTCGAATCGCCGCCGACGAAATCACCGGCCCACACGTACGTGGACACCGGAGCGATGTTCACCAGCGTTCCAGGCGTGTCGGTGTCGAAGTACACCTGGTTCAAGAACGACTCCTCCGTCGCATACGCGAGGGTCCCCGGAAGCAGCGTCTCGAACGGTACGCCACTGGCTCCAGGCGTCGGCTTGCGGTCCGACCGGCGCCGCGGCGAAGGATGGCGGGTTGGCACCGCGCACGAAGCTGCCGTCGCTCGCCGGAATCGACCTCGGTGCCGCCTCCAGAATGTTCCAGTCCAGGTTCTCGGTGCCCACGTTGCCCAGGTCCAGCGGCAGCACGTTGACCTCGTTGGTCAGCTGCGAGCTCAGCAGGGCCATCGGGTTCACCGTGATGTCCGGATCCGAGATGTTCACCGTCGCGGTGTCGCTGGCCATCGCCTCCTGAACCGTGGTCAGCGCGTACCGCACCGCCAACGGTGTGGTCAGCGCGGCCGGTTCCCAGGTAGTACTGAGTGCCGAGAGACCCGTCCTGGTTCTCGATGCCCGCCGAGTGCGTACCGCCGTCAGACGGCGCCGCAAGATAGTGGACCTCGATCGCGTTGTCGGCCTCGAACAGCTTGTACTGCATGGTCACCGGGTTGCCCGACGAGAAGTGTTGGATGTCCGTGAACTGGACGATGAACACCTGGTTCGGCGCCACGCCCATGGTCTCGTAGTAGACAGCGCTCCACCATCCGGCGGATCGAGATCCTCCCACCAGCCGGCGATCACGCCGTTCGGTGTCGACGGATCGGGCAGCGACTGACCGGTGCAGCATCCGCTGCCGTAGTCGGCATCGCTCATGAACCCGTTCGAGCTCACCCAGAAGTCGGTGTACGGCACGCCGTAGAAGTCGAAGCTGAAACCGATCGGCAGCTGCATCGTCGTCGTCGTCGCTCAGGGCGAACAGCGTGCCGGTGGTCGAGATGTCGACAAAGTCCACCTGAATCGTGTCGTCAACGGTGTAGCCGGGAATCGCGTCCCTCGCCGTCCAGGTGCCGGTGTTGGTCACCGACGACCCGCTCACCGTCGTCTCCACGATCGCCTCATATGTGGCGCCCGGAGTCAACGTCACCGGGGCGTTGACGAAGATCGCCCCCAGCTGGTCGTCCTCCAGGGTGTGGAACTCGAAGGTCACGTCGCCCGTGTTCTCCACCTCGTAGCAGTAGTAAACAGGCGTGCCCGAGCTCACCGTAATGGCGTCCGTCGCCGCGCACACCGCCGGCACCGTGCCGACCGTCTTGGTCAAGGCAATCGCCGGTCCGGCACTTGCGCAGGTTGTGGTGAGGGTGAAATCTCCGGTGTTACTGCTGAAGCCGTGGACCAGAACGAGGTACTCCACGCCCGGGCTCGAGGTCCAGGTCACCGAGGACTGCAGGCCGCAGAAGTCGTCGTTGCCGCCGACGCAGGTCGTGGTCACCGGGTCGCAACCGTCGGTGTACACCGAGATCTTGGAGTCGTAGGTCGTCCCGGTGCAGGTGTCGACCGTAATGTCGCCGCCGGTGCCCATGATGCTGTACCAGACTCCCGGCGCGGTGTTGGTCGTCCCGCAAGTCGGAAACGCGTCGAAGGTGGCATCGATCGTGGTGCCCGCGACTGCGGAATCGCACGCGATCGGAGCCGCGTCGGAGCACAGGTCGTTCGGCGGTGCACCGCCATCGTAGGCCACCGGGCCGTAGCTGCCGGCCGCGGAGTGCGGATCGCCACCCCAGCCGTCGCCGGTGATGTTCCAGTCGAACATCCAGGGTGCCCCCCCACCGTCGACCGTGACGTCGACGCAAAAATCGAAGTCGGTCCCCGGAGCAGCGCCACCAAGCCACGCGCCACAGCCCGTCGGGATGACCCCAGTGCTTTGCCAGTACACGACGTTGCCGGGTTCGGTTCCGACGACCGGCGGCAATGCGCTGCCGCACCCGTTCGCTGCCGGCACGCTGTCGGGCGCGATCGCATCGACCGACCAGCCGTCGGGCAGGTCGATGTCGAACCGGTCCATGTACTCGGTGTCCGGCGATTGGACGTTCACCGTGAAGCACAGGGTCTGCGGTCCGGCCGGAATCGGGTCCGGCAACAGGAGAGTCATCGACGAGGCGCCGATGTTCTCGCCCTGCGCCATTGCGGCGGCCGGCAGCATCAGGGCGCATACCAACGCGCAGCACACACCAGCGATCAAAGAAATCCTACGTTCCATGGGGCTCCTCCTTCATATAAACGGAGCGCCGCGGCCCCGCGGCCTCCGCGGTTTGCCGTCTCGACGGCGTATGACCACAAACAAACACGAACCAAAAACAAAATCGACCAGATCGGCCGGCAAAAATGATAACGACCGGAGTTTACTACACGCTCTTTGTGAGAACAAGCCGCCACCACAGGAAAACGGTCAAAAAAACCGCCGCCCCGGAGGGCGGCGGTGTTGAGATTCGCCCGATCGCGGTCTGGCCGCGAGTCGTTTCGGAGGGTTACTCGACGTCGATGGACATCAGCTCCACCGGGATCAGCACCTCCATGGCCACCGGAACCTGGACCAGCGGCTCGTCGGGATCGTTGGACGTCACGCAGAGCACGCCTTCGTACAGCCCCACCATGAGCCCGGTGGAGTCGAAGGTGACGTCGACCACGGTGTTGGTGCCCGGAACGTTGGTGCCCATGTCCGGGGCGACGCTCAGCCACGGCAGGTCCGCCGGATTGGAGCAGGCGCCGCCGGCGGCCACCGCCCCTTCGAACTCGCCGGTTGGGTTGTCGACCGCGAGGGGAGTGACGGCGCCGGTTGCCAGGTCCACCGTGCCGAAGACGTTGGCCCCTCCGCCGATGTACAGGAAGATGTACAGCGTCCCGTCGTCGTTGTCGAAGTCCATGCCCTGGGCGAAGTTACCGTCGTAACCGGTGGCGCCGACGGCGGTTGCGGCGCCGGTGGCCTTGTCGATGGTGTAGATCATGTCGGTGCCGATGTCGTGCCCGTACATCTCACCGAATCCGTTGATCGAGATGTCGATCATCAGCGCGGTGCCCATGGAACCCACCAGCGTCAACGCGCCGGTCAGAGAATCCACGGTGTAGAGCAACGAGTCGACGCCGTCCGTGGTGCTCGCGTACATCATGTCGTTGGTCGGGTCCACGGCCAGTCCGGTCAGTGTGTGACCGGCAGCAGGGACGCTCGGACCGATCGTGGTCCACGCGCCGGTCGCGGTGTCGATGGTGCCGAGCGCCTGCAGGGTGTTGTCGAGGCCGTACAGGGTCGTCAGAGTGCTGTCGAAGTCCATGCCGAAGATCGGCTGGGCGTTCGGGCCGATCACCGTCTGGCCCGGGAAGTCGTTCAGGGTGAACGACACGAAGTTGTCCGAGACGAAACCGATGTCCAGGGCGAAGCCGGTGTCGGTGGGAGAAAAGCCGGTCTGCGGCTGCCCTCCGGCCGGCACGGCACCGTCGAGACACTGGTCGGCGTAGCCCGCGGGCTCTCTCCCGGGGAAGTTGTCATATTCGGCGCAGTCCAGCAGCTCCTCCGCATCCCCTGCGAGCGGAAGCGCATCATCCGGCGCGCTGTGCCGGACGTCGCGATTGCGGGCCCTGAGCAGTGCCGGCGGCGCCTCGACGATCGACCAGTCGAGATCGGACCCGCCCTGATTCTCGATCGTCAGGGGCTGCACCACGATCTCATTCGTCAGCTGGCTGCTCAGCATGCTGAGCGGCGTCACGTCGATGTCCGGGTCCGCCAGGTTGACCGTCGCCGTATCGACGGCGCTCGCCATGGAGGGGGTCGTCGGGGTCCAGAGGATCGCGAAACCGTTGTCGAGAACCGGTGCGTTGTACGAGTACTGGTTCGCCGTCGTCGCGTCCATATTCAAACCGACGGTGGCCGACGCACCGAGATCATAGGTTGTATTACCGAAATCCACATCCTCGTACTGGAACAGGATCTCGTTGCTGCCCTCGAACAGAATCACCTCGAACGTGGCCGATCCGATGTTGCTGAAGTGCGGACGGTTATACCACTCGACGATGAACATCCGGTTCGGTGCTACGCCCTGAGTCTCGTAGTAAACATCGCCGGTGTCGGAGTCGATGTCGTCCCAGAACGGCAGAACGCCCATCGGCACATTGCCACTCGGCAGCGCGACGTTAGCGGTGGAAATCGAACAGCCCGCCTGGCCCACGAGGAGACCGCCGTTGTTGCCGATGCAGACAAGATCCGAGGTCGAACCGTAGAGCGTGAAGTCAAAGGGCATGGTGACGTCGGCTTCGCCGTCATCTGTGAGACCCAGCGGCGTGCCCGTTGCGGTGATATCGATCCAACCGTAGCTGACCGAATCGTTGTAGGAGTAGCCGCCGAGAGCGTCGGCCGCGGTGAACGTCCCGGTGTTGATGACCGGCGCCCCGGAGATCACCGTCGAAACGATCTCCTCGTAGGTGTCCCCCGGGTTCAGGGCGTAGGGCATGTTCGCGAAGATGGTGCCCAGCCGGTCGTCCTCGAGGCTGATGAAGGTGAACGGAACATCGCCGGTGTTCTCGGCGGTGTAGCAGTAGTACACGGGCGTGCCGGAGGTCACCGTAATGACGTCCGTCGCCGCGCACACCGCCGGCACCGTGCCCACCGTCTTGACCAGCGACACGTGCGGCCCGGTGATCGATCCGCAGGTCGTGATCGCGACGTCGTCCACGTACCAGCCCATCCGGTTGACCACCGTGGTCGTCCACACCCTGAAAATGATGGTGACGGAGGCGTTCCCGGCGTAGGCCGACAGGTCGATGACCTGCTGCGACCAGTCGTGGGTGGCGCTGTCGGTGACGGTCCACTCCACGGTTCCGTTGACGTAGACCTCAGCGTAGTCAAAAGTACCAAAAACGTTGAGCCAGTCCCAGAAGCTGAGCTCGATCGGCGCGGTGTAGCCGCTGAAATCGAAGGTCTGGATCAGGTTGTGAAAATCACCCGCGTTGGAATAACACCCGTCGAGGTTGGTGGCCCACACGTTCGTCCCCGAGTAGGCGCCGGTGGGCTCGTCGTAGGTGCCGTCACAACCGTCCTGAACACCGAACACGACCGCGCCCCACTCCCAATCCAGGGCCGGAATCCAGCCCCCGTTATTCGATTCGAAGTCGTTGAAGTACTGCTGGACGGGCTCCGATCCCGGCGGGCAGTCGATCGGCCGGGCAACGGCGCCCGGGATCAGCGCCGGTGGGCCGGCATTGGCGTTGGCGAGCAGCTCCTGCATCTCCGGAGATTGGGCGCTCGCCTGCGGTGGAGAGGCCAAAATCATTGCCCCCACCAGCAGCCAACAGACACCAAGCATCGATAGAATCCTGCGTTCCATGAAGCCCCTCCTTCCAAATCGACGGAGCGCCGCGGTCCCGCAGCCTCCGTGGTTTGCCGTGGCAACGGCGAATGACCTGGTAGCGACGCGAACCAAAAAAAGCAAGAGCATTTCACCCTTGTTGTTGAAACTGGCCACAGGTTACTACACCACTTTGATGAGATCAAGGACGGGCAACCCGCAACGGTGTCTTCCCGTATTACAGGGGAGCGACGTGCCGATCGGCGCCCAGCGCCGAGACTTCTAGCGGAGACACGATGAACCGAGCTCAACGAGTGCTGCCACTGCTGATTCTGATCGCCGCCTCCGTCGGCGCTACCGAGCCGATCACGATCGGTGAGACCCTCACCCTGCATTCCGAGATCCTCGGCGAGGACCGCACCATCCTGGTGTCGACTCCTCCCGGATACGGTCGAAACGACGAAGGCTTCATAACCCTCTACATCACCGACGGCGGAGCCCACTTCACCCACACCCGCGGCACCGTGGATTTCCTCTTCGCCAACGGCTTCATGCCCCAGGTGATCCTGGTCGGAGTCACCAACACCGACCGTAGCCGGGATCTCACCCCCACCCGGGCCAGCCTCCCTCGATTCGACGGCAGCGACCGCGACTATCCATCGAGCGGCGGCGCCTCGGCCTTCCTCGATTTCTTCGAAGAGGAGTTGATCCCCTACATCGACCGCCATTACCGGACCCTGCCCTACCGGGTCTTCGCAGGCCATTCCTTCGGCGGGCTCTTCGCACTCAACGCGATGCTCACTCGCCCCACCCTGTTTGACGCGTGGATCGCGGTGAGCCCCAGCCTCCAGTGGGATGACGACCTGCCGATCCGGCAGTCCAGCTCCTTTTTCGCGGAGGTCAAACAGCTCGACGGGACCCTCTTTGTCGCCATGGGCAACGAGGAGACCGGGGACCCCCGGCCGAACCGGCTCGACCGTCTCGAGGCGGTGCTGGAGAACTCGTCCGCCGAGGGCTTCCGCTGGCAGGTGATGCGCTTGCCCGACGAGAATCACGGCTCGGTGGTGCTGCGCGCCCACTACTGGGGGCTGCGCAAGGTCTTCGAGGACTGGCCCCTGCCCCGCGATCCCAAGACCGGGTTCTTCACCGGCGGCCGGCCCGAGCTGGAGCGGCACTATGCCGACCTGTCGTCCCGGCTCGGGTTCGAGGTCCAGCCGACGGAGCTGGCCGTCAACCTGATCGGCTACCAGGCGCTGAACCGGGACGAGATCGGCGACGCCATCGAGATCTTCCACTACAACATCGATCTCTACCCGGACTCCGCCAACGTCTACGACAGCCTCGGCGAGGCCCTCGAGCGGTCCGGCCGGCTGGAGCACGCGCTCGCCAACTACTCCAAGGCGGTGGAGCACGCGAAACAGACCGAGGACCCACGGCTCCGGATCTTCACCCGCAATCGCGATCGGACGATGGAGCGAATCGCTGCGACGAGACGGTAGTCCCCACCCCTCCCTGTCCCCAGCGCGAATTGTGAATTGACCGCCTGTCGAGCTCGAAGATGCTCGTTCGTAGTGTTCCAACACCCGCTGTGAAACGCGGGACCATCGCAGCGATCTCGGACGCCGCCAATTCCGCAATTCGCAATTCGCAATTCGCAATTCGCAATCTATCCAACGGTCGTGCCTGCCCCACAACCCCACGTCCGCTGGCCCTCAGAATTGAAGGGGCCGTTGCCGTTCGTGGTCGAGCAGCGCTTTTTTGCGCCACAGGCCGCCGCCGTACCCGGTCAGCCGCCCATCGCTGCCCACCACCCGGTGGCACGGGATCAGCACCGCCAACCGGTTGTCCCCCACCGCCCCGGCCACGGCCCGCGACGCCGAGGGTCTGCCGATGTCCCGCGCGAGATCGCCGTAGCTCACCGTGACGCCGTAGGGAATCTCCCGCAGCCGGTTCCACACCCGCTCCTGGAACTCGGTCCCGGGAGCGGCGATGCTCACCTCGAAGGTCTTGCGATCGCCTCGAAAGTACTCGGCCAGCTCCCGGGCCAGCCGCTCGATGGGTCTCGAGCTGCCCGGCACCAGGGTTCCGCCGACCCGGGCCGAGAGCCGGCGGAGCTGGGTCCCCAGCATTCGCCGGTCTGCGAACTCCAGCAGGCACACGGCGTCGTCGGTGGCGGCCACGACCATCGGCCCCAGCGGGGTCGTCAGCCGGTTGACGGTCACGGGGAGGACGCCTTTGCCGCGACCGGGGGAGAGCCCGAACAGCTTTTGGAAGGCCTCGTTGAACCCGCTGAGGGAGTCGTAGCCGTGGTCGAAGGCCGACGAGGTCACGTCGGAGCCGTGCCGTATCCGGCCCAGGGCGAGCCCGAGCCGGCGTCCCCGTTGATAGGCGTGAAACGTCATCCCGTGATGTTGCTGGAACCACCGGCGTACCCGATCCGGGTGGAGTCCGCGATCGCGGAGGTCGGCGTCGGTCCAGCGCCTGCCGGGATCGCCGTCGATCGCGTCGAGCAGGTCCCGGACCCAGTCCGGGGCTTCGCCGGGCGCCTCCATGGGCCGGCACCGCCGGCATGGACGGTAGCCGGCGAGCACCGCGTCGCGGGAATTCGAAAAGAACTCCACGTTGTCCGGCAGCGGTTTTTTGGCGGGGCAGGTGGGGCGGCAGAAAATCCCCGTGGTGGTCACGCCGGTGATGAAAATCCCGTCGTAACCGGCATCCCGGGCCATGAAGGCCGCCATCATTTCGTCGTGCGGAGGCAGCTGATTCGTAATCATGGAATCAGTATGGACGACCACGGGCAGCGCCCGCTACCGGAAAACCCGCATCGAATTCCCGAGTTCGTAGGCAACTCAAAACTCAAAACTAAGAACTCAAAACTCAGAACTCAGAGCTTACTCGGCCTCGCTGCCGACCAGGGCCAGCACCTCGTCGACCTCCTTGGGCACCCCGACCGACAGGATCTCGGACCCGTCCTCGGTGACCAGCACGGTGTCCTCCACCCGGACGTGGAGCTCCTCCTCGTCGATGGCGATGATCGGCTCCACCGCGATCACCATGCCGGCCTGGAGGGGAATGGTGTAGTCCCCCACGTCGTGGACGGCCATGCCGACGAAGTGGCCGGCGCGTCCCGGCCGCTGATCGCCGAAGCCCCATTTTTCATAGATCTTGCGGCCGATTTCGCCGGTCTCCGCGCGGGTGATGCCGGGCCGCATGGCGGCGATGATCGCCTTTTCGGCCTCCAGCACGCAGTCGTAGGCGCGTCGCTGAAGCTCGGTGAACTCGCCGTTAACCGGCCAGGTGCGGGTGATGTCCATGGTCAGGTGGCCGCGGTCGATGCCGAAGTCCATCACGATCAGATCGTCGGCCCCGAGCTGCCGTTCGTTCCGGTCGTAGTGCCACACCAACAGGTTGGGACCCGAGGCCACGATCGCCGGGTAGGCCACCCCCTCGCCGCCGTTCCAGTCGAACCACGACCTCGCCTTGGCCTCGATCTGGTACTCGTACAGACCGGGCCTCGTCGCGGCGATGGCCCGCCGCATCCCCTCCGCGCTGATCCTGCCGTTCTGCCTCAGCACCTCGATCTCCCGCGGCGTCTTGATCATCCGCAGCCGATCGATCGAGGGGGTCGCGTCCAGCAGCTGGAAATCAGGGAAGCGGCTCCTCAAGGTCTGCAGCCGCCAAGAGTTCTCGGTAGGTGCGCCGCCGAATCCTGTGGCGAAGCGGCGAGCCAGATACAGCCCGGTGTCGTCCCGGCTCTCGTCCACCACGTCCACCGGCCCGAACCGGGTCCAGAGCTTGATCGGGCCCTCCCCTCTCAACCTCGCCATGTGCTCCTGGAGCATGGTCCCGGGCAGGATCGCGGCCAGGCCGACGGCCTCCGGCTCGACCCCCTGGGTGAGCAGATTGGCGCCGTCCGACCGCACCTCTCGGTCGCCCTGGCTCGGCAGATAGAGACTCGCGGCGCAATCCTCGACCCCAATCAAAACCGCCGCGTGAAGGTCACTCACTCCGGTGAAATAGAAAAAATCGTTGTCCTGCCGGAAATGAAGGCCCGCCTGAGGCATGGTGTCGCCGAACAGCAACACCGTACCGTCGCCCAGAGCCTCGCACAGCGCCTGCCGCCGCTCCTGGTACTCCTCCGGCGGAAACACCACCCGCTGTGCAAAGGCCTGGCACGCCACCACCGTGATGAGGGCCATCAAGAACAGGTGCTTTCTCATCGCCACCTCCAAGTTCATCGGTTGAGATCATACCCCTCCCCCGCCCTCACCGAACCGGGATCAGCGCCCCCTCAACTCGGGCCGGATTGTTGTGAATCGATCGCGCGCAGGTACGCCGTCAGGGCAGCCGGCAGGATGGTGAGGGCGTACATGGGATGCGCGTAGTAGGCCGACCCGGGCAGGATCGTGTAGGTCGCCTGGCGGTCCTGCCACCGCCCTTCGTCGATCGCCGATGCCAGCAACCACTCGACACCGCGCCGAACCTCCCCCGTGGTCGCGGGGTAGCCGCACGAGAGCAATCCAAGTAGCGCCGCAGCCGTCTGGCCCGGTTGGCTGGGCCCGCGACCCGCCCATCGAGCGTCCACATCGGCCCGAATCGTCTCCCCCCAGCCGCCGTCGGTGTTCTGGTGGTCGAGCAGGAATTTGATGCCCCGCGCCAACGATCGCCACAGCTTCTCCGTTGTTCGATCCCGGGCATCCGTGGACCGATTCCACCGAATTCCGGCCATCGCCAGGGCGTCCAGCACGAACGCGGTCCCCGGGATGTAACCCGCCCACCACCGGCACCACCAGCCGCCGTTCGGCGACTGGAGCCGCCGCAAGAACCGCAGCCCCAGCCGAATCGGTGGGTCGCTCGGAGCGCTTCCGGACGCGATCAGCGCGGCCAGTACTCGCGCCGTCAGATCGGCGCTCGGCACATCGATCAGCGAGGCGCGAAGGAAACCCACGGCGCCGGGCCGCGCCCTGAATACGGTGGGATCCCACACGCTGAAGCCCCCTTGCCGGCTCTGCCGAGACTGCAGGTAGCCTCGACACCGTGCCACCGCATCACCAACGGGAATCGCGAGGCCTGGCGATGCAGATTTCAGGGCGACGGTGAGCGCCCGGAGGACAGCGGCGGTCGAATCGACATCGCAGTCGTTGACTGATCCGCTGCCCCACCCGTAGCCGCCGTCCGGACCCTGATTGTCCAACAGAAACTCGATGGCCGGCAGAATCGTCGGATCGTTCGCCACGCGCCTTCCTGCGGTCAGACAGGTAAACAACGCCACCGATGTGTCCCACACATCGCTGTTCATGAGGCTCACCGCGCACCTGCCGTCTTCCGTCGGGACCATGGACGCTCGAAGGAACCGGTGGGCGCGGGTGACCGCCGGGTCGTCGACGGGTCGCCCGACCGCGCGCAGCGCCATCAGGCTGAGCATCGTGTACGGGGCGCAGTAGAACCAGTCGCCCCTGCGGTTTTGGCGAGCTGCGATCATTTGGGCCAGCTCACGCGAGGCGCGGCCGGGCTGCCGCGACGTGGGGAGAGGGTCGTCAGAGCGCACCGCTGCTCGAGCGAGCCGCCGTCCATCCCGTGCGGATCGATGGACGATCGCGACGGCGGGAAGAACCCGGCGAACGAGCGCGCTGAACTGGCGTCCCACCGCCGACAGGATCGGCAAACGCTGCCCTGCGGCGACCATCCGGGGGCCCAGGGGGAAGATCGGCGGCCGGTGCCGGACGGGGTCCGCATACGCCTGGAGGATCGATGCCGGAAGGGTGGCATCTGCCTCGAATCGCCAGCCGCCGGCGCCCCGGGGTCGGTTCAGGAACGCCTCGCACCCGTCAACCGCCTCAGCCAGTTGTTGGGCGAGATCACCCGCGACCAGGGGATTGTGCGCGAACCAGCGCTGTGGGCGGTGTGCCGCGTCGACCCGGCCGAGACTCAGCCGGATCGCGGTCTGGGCCAATCCGGTGACCGCGCGACTCGATGGCGAACCGGGGAACTTGAAAAACCCGCCGTCGGCGTTCCTCTGGTGCAGCATGTGGCGGACAATCGCAGCCTCGTCTCGGGCTGCCCCGGGCTGCTCGATCAGCCCGCTGGTTCGGAGCATGACGGCGTACGCCGCGCCGGCCATTGCGGAAAGGTCGAATGATTGGCGCCAGCAACCCTCCGCGGTCCTGGCCTCGAGCAGGCGGTCGATCGCGCGACGCTCCGCCCCGCACACGCGATCGTAGAGTCCGGCCGGCGGCAACCCAAGCTGCCTCGAATGGGCGGTCTCCGACGCCCTCGCGGCCGACTCAACCGACACGCGGTCTCCCGACCAGAAGGCGGCTCAGATCATCGAGCATCGTCTTCGACGACGAGGCTGGAACTCGCTGCGAGTACGGTGCCCACGCCTCCTCGAGGAGCCGCGCGGCCTCGGATCGGCACCGTTCGAGCGCGCCTGACTCGCGCACCAACGAGAGTGCCTCGTCGACTTCATCCTGGTCCGAGGACCGTCGGCACAACAGCTCGAGCAACCGCTGCCGGGAGCCTGCCGGAAGGCGGTCGAGCGCCTTCACCACCGCGTAGGTCAGCTTGCCCGCCCTGACGTCGTGACCGAGTGACTTTCGCCACCCTGGCGCGCCCTCGAGGTCGAGCACGTCATCGACGATCTGAAACGCCACCCCGAGGTCTCTCCCCAGCCCGCGGCACGCCTGGCGTAGGTCTCCGTCCACCTCGGCGACCGTGCACACCAACTCGGCCAGCCCCTCCAGTCCCGAACCTGTCTTGAATGCGTACATCTGGAGGATCTTCTCGGGAAGACCGTCTGCCCGCCAGCGCTCGAAGCTCTCGGCGGTCAAGCCGCGCGACCAGTGGATGTCCATCGCCTGGCCGAAGTGCGCCTTGATCGTCTGCTCGACCATGATCCGGTAGGCCTCGAGCCGCTGGTGGCCGTCGAGCGCGGGATGGTCACGGTACTGCAGGTGAGGCAAGAAGTAGAGGGTATTGGCGGCGCTGATGGCGACGTCGGTCCCGTACCGCAGGTGGATGGCCTCCTGGCCCCGGCGGATGGCGGACCCGTCCTCGATGTCGTCGATGATCAGGGCGCCGGTGTGGCAGAGCTCGGCGGTGGTGACGATCATGGCCTCGTAGGGTTCCGCGGTGCACCCGAGCGACTCGAGCAGGAGAATTCCGAACGCCGGCCGCCAACGCTTGCCCCCCCTCCCGATCAGGTCCCACACCGGGACGGACAACATCTCGGAGTGGACCGCGGCATCGTGGGTCCAGCGAGGCGGACCGACGAAACGCTCGACTGCCGCGATGTCGAGGGTCTTTGGAAGGAACGCCTCGAGGTGTCGCTCGATCCGGTCTCCCAGTGATCGCCAGCGCTCGCTCAACGCCAACGGGTCGGCTCGATCGTCCCCGCCCATCAATAGTCGTGGGTGTAGTGCGGGCTGGTGTAGTCCGAGATCGTCCCCTGAATCTCCCGCACCACCTCGGTGCCCTCGAGAACAAAGAACGTAAAATCGGGCGTCTCGGTGCCGTCGCAGGAGGACCACAGCTGGGCCCAGAACTCGTACGTGCCTTGCGGCGCCTGCCCCACCGGCCAGAACACGTTCTCCGTCGGGTTCGGATCGTGGGTGGTGCACGCCGAGTTGCTGTCGACGTCGAGCTGGCCGCCCGTCGCCGACTGAGTGTGCGCGAAGTAAACGATCTCGCCGCTGGGCTCCTTGACGTAGATGTCGAGGTCTTCGGACCCGTCCCAACGCAGCCGAAACGCCACGTCGCCGGTACTGCCCGGGCCGAGGTAGCCGAAGGTGCCGTCGCACGAGTCGGTGAAGCTGAACACGTGCTCGTCGTCCCCTCGTTGAACGTTGACCGAGCCCCCGATTGGGTAGTTTTCGCAAACCGCGGTGTCCACCTCGACGTCGCCGTCGACGCTGTTGTCGCCCGACAGCGAGGGCGTGGAGTCGGTGCCGGTGAAGGTGTAGGTTCCGGCGACGTGACCCTGGCCGTCCACATCCAGACGAGCGCTGCCGCTGCCGGTGTCGACCAGCGGATAGGCGCCGTCGATCACGAGGTTCTGGTGGAATGCGTTGGCATCGACCTCGATCCTCGTCGAGGTGTGCACCAGCTCGGTAAAGGTCACCTCGGCCTGGCCCGAAACCACGGTTCCGTTGTCGAGGGTGAAGCCGGCGCCGAAGTCGAGGGCGATACCATTCGGTATCCTGCTCACGACCTCCGGCTCCATGGAGACGAGCAGGTTGAGTGCGCCATCGAGGCCGAGCATCTGGTACTGGGCGACTTGCTGTTCGAGGGTCGGCAGGTCGGGCGAGGAGCCGAGCGTTCCCAAAAGCTCGAAGATCTGCGTGGCCGCCGTTCGCGGGTCAACGGGCACCCCCGCCGGAACGGTGGGCGTCCTGGTCGGGGTCGGCGTCTGGGGAGGTCCGCCACCCCCTTCGGTCACCACTGCCGGAATGTAGACCGGATCACCGGTGGCGTTGTCGACCACCGATGCGTAGGCGTGGAACCGCCCGCCCGGCGTGCTCGTGGACACCACCACGTAACCGTCCTCCACGTCCTCCTGCAGCACGGTCTGGAAGATACGGTCCACCTGCCGGTGCATGTTCGGCTCGAGCGCGTAGCTTCGCGTGCCGACGAGGGAGCCGTCGCCCCGGTAGAGATCCGCCCGCACGACGATCGGCGTCGTCACGCAGCTGACGAATCCGACGTTGGTGCGGAATCCGGTTGCTGAGCCCCGGTGGTGGGTCAGCTGGATCAGCACCCCCTGCTCGTCGGGGCCGATCGCCTCGGACTCCGGGATGCCGCCGATGAACTGACCGTAGGTGCCCTCGTCGGTCAGGTTGTACGTCCTGCTCGTCACCATCAGGGAGCCGGACAGCGGGGTGACTCGCAGGGAAGCGCCGCCGTCGAATCCGAACAGACCGTACAGGGCGTCGTTCAGCCGCAGGCATCGACCCGGCATCACCGAGTAAACCACAGTCTGGGGATTCGGGTTGCCCTGGTCGCGCCGCAACAGGGCGATTTCGTACTGGCCCTGGGTGGCACCAGGGTTGTGAAGCTCGAGGTCGGTCCGCCAGTTGGTGCCCGCCGCGCCCGCCACGTGGGCTGTCGCCGGGATGTACATGGCCTCGCCCACCGCCATCACCCGGGCCGGGACAAAGGGCCGTGGACCACCGGCGGCGAGCCGGAACTTCGCAGCCTTCTCCGCATCCGTCCGCCGCCGGCCGGTGACCGGATTGAAGATCTCCGAGATCGGCGCCTTGGGGAGCCGCCCGAGGTCGACGATCGTCGCTCCCGGGACAGTTCCGCCGGCCCTGATGGGAGCCGCCCACTGTCCCGTGTAACTGAACGAGTTGTCGGCCTCGTTGGTCTCGTCGATGGCGTCGTCCGGGTCGCCGGTCATCCTCAAGGTGTGCGATCCGACCGGGATGTCGTTGATGGCGTAGTCGTCGACGTACACGAAAAAACCGGCCTCGAGGAGATAGTCGTCGTTCTGCGACAGCCATGTGACCAGCGTCGAGCCGTCGTAGGTCAGTCGGACAATGCCCTCCCCGGCGGGGAAGATCGCGTCGGCGGGGCCTTCGTTGAGCAACGCCCAGTCGACGTAGGTCGGCTGCCCTCCCACCAAACCGCCCGATGTGCCCGTTCCGGGTTGACCCGAAACAACGAGTGGAGCATCCCAGCCGTCGGGTTGGTACGGCAGGAGGTTGAGCTCGGGCGTCGGCTGGGTGGGCGTCGGGGTTGGCGTCGACGGCGGCGTCGTGGTCCTCGTCGGAGTCCTGGTCGGGGTCCTGGTCGGGGTCGCTGTCGGAGCCGCCCCCCCCTCGACCACGGCGGCGGGGATGTAGATCGGATCGCCCGTGCGGTTGTCCACCACCGACGCGTAGGCGAAGAACGCCCCGCCCGGAGAGTTCGTTCGCACCACTGCGTAGCCGTCGGTCACCTCGTCCTGGGTGACCGCCCTGAACACCCGGTCCTTCTGGGTGAAGGTGAAGCCATCGAGGCTGTAGGTCCGGGTTCCCAGGTGGACGCCGTCCCATCGGTACAGATCGAGCTCGACGCCGATGGTGGTGGCGGTCGCGTTAAGGAACCCGATGTTCGTGCGGTACCCGGTGTCGTTCGAAGCGCTCTGCGTCAGCTGGATAATCCGCGCCTCGGCGCCGTGGGCGATCGCCCGGACGTCAAGTGCACCACCGATGTACTGGCCGTAGGTCCCGGCGTCGGTCAGGTTGTAGGTCCGGCTCGAAACGACCACCGCCCCCGAGGTCGCGGTGATCCTGAGCGCCGCCGAACCGGTGAATCCGAACATCGAGAACAACACGTCCCGGTAGCGCACTGATCGGCCCGGGAGCAGCTGATACGAGAAGGTGACCGGCGAGGTGTTCGGTGTGTCTTTGACGAGCAGCGAGATCTCGTAGTGGGCCACCGACGTCGCGTCCGGGTTGAAGACCTCCAAATCGGTCCGCCAGTTGGTGTCTGACGCACCCGTCACATGGGCCGCCCCCGGCAGGAAGAGGGTTCCGCCTTGGCGAAGGGCCGCCGCCGTAGGTTCGTTCTCGGAACTTCTCACGGTGCTCGGGTTCGACGCCGTAACAAGCAGGGCACCGGCGGCGATTCCGAACAGGAGGAACAGAACCCCGACATGACGAGCACGCACTGATCCGGACGTCCAGCGACTCATGGCGACCTCCAGCCCTCCGAGAATCCGCAGCTTTTAGACATGTTCAGCACACGGTATTCGGGCCGTTTCAACCTGTCAATATCAAAGTAAATATTGAGATTACCAATCAGCTACGAGCTGGACTTTCAACTTTCGACTTTCGACTTTCGACTTTGGACTTTCGACTTTGGACTTTGGACTCACCTACGGTACCGTCGCCGACCACGCGGTCGTGTCCCCCGACTCGAAGCCGTCGTTGAATACCGTCGCGACCTCTCGGTAGACCTCACAGCCCTCGTTGGAGTTCAGGGTGCCGGCGAAGAGGTTGGAATCGAACACCGCTCCGGCCACGATCGCCTGGTTCATCGCGTTGCCGAACCCGCCGGTCGCCACCGCGTCCCAATCCAGAAGGTCGACGAACCTCATGATTTTGCCGCCGTTGGGGTGGTCGATGCCCAGCAGCAGCTCGCCGTTGTACTGGAAGAACCTGACCGCGCTGGTCGACTGAGCCGAGCCGAACCCTGCGTTCCCGACCAGCTGCCAGATGGCGCCATTCCAACGCCACACCTCGCAGCCGGTTCCGCCGAGCACGTAGTTCAGCTGGCTGGTCCCCGCAAAAAGGTGACCGTCGTGGACGGCCAGGGACGGCATCGCGATGTTGAAGTTGTCGCCGAAGCCCGGTGTGGCGGCGCTGTTCCAGTCCGTCAGGTTCTCGCTCCACCAGAGCTCTCCCGGCTGGTTGTACAGCGTCGACTCCCGGAAGGTCCCCGCGTACAGCCGCGCACCGAAGCCCTGGAGCGACGCCACCGCCCGGTTGGCCGTCAGCCCGAAACCGCCAATCATCGAAGGCAGCCACAACGTGCCGTTGGCGGTGCGCCAGATCTGGCCCCCGCTGGCCTGATTCTCCGTCCCGGCAAAGAGCTGGCCGTCGTGAACCGTCATGCAGGTCACGGCCTGGTTGTTCACGTTGCCGAAGCCGTTGCCGTTGACTTCGGTCCAGACCACGCCGTCGTCCGTCCGCAAGACCTGGGACCCGGAGCCACTGCGGTTGGTGGTGCCGGCGTAAAGAGATCCGCCGAACACCGCCATCGCCACCACACCCTCGTTGTTCGCATCGCCGAAGCCGTCGTCGGGGTGCCGGTTCCAGGACGCGCCGTTGTCGGTCCACCACAGCTGGAACGGCTGGCCAGTGTTTCCGCCCACAGCCACGAACAAACGGCCGTTGAACACCGCCATCGCACCCGTGACCTGGTTTCCCACATCGCCGAACCCGTTGCCCATCGCAGCGCCGCCGCCCACCACCGCCTGCCACTGGTACTGGGCCGCCGCCGGGACCGCCACCGCTACCAGCCCCACGCACCACGCCGTCATCACCACACGCCGGAGTACATCGCCACGCAACATCGCTCGAGGCAGCATCTTTCGACCCCCTTCCGGATTGTCAGCGTTGGGATCAATGTGGCCTCTCGCCGCCGACAAGTCAACCACCGCGAACCACGCTCAGTATTCGTGGCCGGGAGGGGGAATTTTCAATCTGCAATTTTCAATTTGCAATTCACACGCCCCCCCCTGAGGATGGGTCTCGGACTTTTGACTTTAGACTTTAGACTTTAGACTTTGGACTTTAGACTCTCCTACGGTACCGTGGCCGACCACGACGAGGTGTCGCCCGACTCGAAACCGTCCTGGAACACGTCCGGATTGAACACCTCCACGCAGGACCTCACCTCGACGTCGTCGATGTCCCAACCGGGGTGATCCACCGAGCTGTCGGTGCCAAGCCTGAAGCGGAATCTCACGGTCTCACCGGCGTAGGCGTCCAGCGCGACCACCGACTTGAGCCAGTCCTGCGGGTCGCCGCACCACGCTTGCAGGTTCTGTAGAGGGTTGCTGCAGCAGGACGAGATGGCGCCGTCGTAGGGGTCGGTCAGCAGGACCGTCGCCCCCTGGAGCTGCAGCCACGAGCCGCCGTCATCGGTGCTGATTTCGAGAATGCCGCCGTCGTAACACCCGCTTCCAGTATCTTCGAGGGCCTGGTAGGTCCAGAACTGGAGCGTGATCGGCACACCTTCTACCGGCAGCTCCACCGCCGGCGACACCAGGTATTGGTCCGAGACGTCGGGCACGTCGTCGACGTGATAAACCGAGGCCCCCGAATGGGGCCCGCTCACCCCGCTGCCCAGCGCCCACGTATCACTCCCGACGAAGGCTGCGTGCGTCCAGCCGACAGAGCCGGTCTCGAAGTTGTCGAAGAAATGGGCCTCGGGCTGTGTGCCCATGGCGCAATCGCCGGGCAGCGCTTCGGTGACGAACGACCACACCGCCGACCACGGTCCTTCGCCGCAGGCGTTGGTCGAGCTCACCCTCCAGAAGAACACAGTGTTGGTGTCCAGATCGGTGGCCGGAGTGAAGACGACGTCGGAGATATCCGCTGCGTCCAGCACGATACCGGCAAAGCCGGCATCGGTGGCCACCTGGAGGCGATAGGTTCCTCCCTGTGCGGCCGCCGCCCACTGGAAGTGGGGCTTGGACGGCTGATTGGAGGCGCCGTTGACCGGAGCCACCAGGGCGGGGCTGGCCGGGAGCGCGTCAAAGACCACCAGGGCGATCGAGGTCTCGTGTACCACCGCGCTCGGCGCCGAGGTCCCGGTGATGTCGACGTCGTGGGTGCCGGCGCCGGCTGCACCGGTGCCGCTCAAGGTGAGCTGGCTCGACCCCGGCGGGGTGACCGGGTTCACCGAAAAGTCCGCGCTCAATCCTGGAGTCAACGGGCCGGTGGCCAGGGTGACCGGTTCCGAAAATCCCGAGAACTGGGGAACGTCGATTGTGAAGATCCCGTCGTCCGGCGCACACACCGTAGCCACCGGAGGATCGGCGAGCACCAGGAAATCGTCGCTCACCGGCAGCTGGTCGGCGTAGACATCCGGGTCGTTGTGGCCGCTCTGGATGTTCCGATCGTCCGACCACTGCGCGACGGCATGGGTTCCGGTCTGAACGTGGGTGTCGTAGTCGCCGTGGTAGCAGGTTGCCAGGTTGGGGTCCAGATAGACGGGCGAGGCCACGTCCGACACTGCCTCCGACGGTCCCCAGGTCACTCCGCCGTCGTACGAGATACGTTGGTAGTACTTGAAGAGCAGGTTGCCCGGGTCTTCCCGGCGGTCGTACCAGGTGGTCGAGACGATGTTGTTCGCCCCCACCGAGAGCGTCGGGAAGAACTGATCGTTGGTGGTGGCGTCGTCGTTGAGCCGCACCTCGTCCTGCCAGTTGACGCCGCCGTCGGTGGATCGCCGGTAGAACACGTCGACCACGTCCCCGCTGTTGGCGCCGTCCGGGTCGTAGCTGTAAACCACGTGCAGCACTCCGTCCGTGCCCACCGCGATCTGCGGTGATGGCAGGTAGCGGATGTTCCCGCGCAGCGCCACGCGGCCGCAATTGCCGGTGGCGGCGGCGTCGCGCGGCAGGACCTTGTCGGTGATCGGGTTGGACATGAAGCCAAACGTCGCGCCGCCGTCGGTCGATCGAACCACCTCGATGTCGATCGGCCCGGATGACCTGTCGCGCACCCACGAGGCGTAGACATCGCCGTTCGGAGCGACCACCGGCCATACCCCCTGGACATCTGCGCCGGGGGTGCTGATGTTGACCGGAGACGACCAGGTGGTGCCGTTGTCCGAATAGGTGGAACGGATCAGGCCGCCGGTGCCGAAATCCGTCCACTGGACGTACAGCCGGCCGTAGTGTGGGCTGGCCGGGTTGTTGTCCACCGCCATCAGCTCCTTGTCGTCAGAGAAGCCGGAGTGGATCATTCCCAGGAAGTTGAAGCTCTGGCAGTCGTCGGTCGACCGCCAAACCCCCAGGCCGTTCGAGTGCAGGGCGGCGAAGTAGAGGTGGCCGTCCAGCCGGCGCCATACCACGCTCGGGTCGCCGAAGCTGTTGTTGCCGAGCGCTCCCTGGTCGGAGAATGTGGCCCCGCCGTCGGTGGAACGGCTGAAGCCGGTGAACCCGTCGCTTTGGGCAAAGTAGTGCCAGGAGTCGTTGTAGCCCGCGCAGATGGTGCCGGTGACCTCGTTGACCACCATCGAGGTTTCGCTCTGGGTGTGGGACGACACCGAGGTGTCGCCGCCGGGGTCGTTCACCGGTATGTCGACTCCACCGGCCTCGGTCGCGATCGGCTCCTGCGCCGGTTGCTGGTGGACGAGGCCGAGCTCCTCGGTGCGGTCGCACATGATGAGCAGCTTGACCAGGAGCCCGTCCATGCGTTGGCGGACGTCGTCGTCATCCAGCAGGGCGCACGCCACCGCCAGCTCCGGCTTGGCCGCCACCGCCTCGCCGTCCCACGCTCCCGCCACCCCCGCCAGACTCGAGAAAACGAACACGACAACCATGAGGGCGGTGATAGACACCGCAGATCTGCCCACACCGGCCATTTCACTTCGACGCATCACCAACCCCCGACCTTCCCCCTGCGACCAGGGTTCATTTCCAAATCCCAAATTCCACGTTCCGAGCTGTGACCGTCCACCGTCAATCCGCGGCCCCGGATGGGCGCGTCACTGCGCTCGCAGGAATCGCAGTCGTTCCAGCACCTGGGCTTCATCGGCACAATCCGCCACGCCCACCAGGCCGTACGGGCCTCCAGCCACCCCCACCAGACCGCTGTACGGTACCTCGCGGTAGAGTGCGGGTGCGCCGTCGAGGTTGGCCTCCACCCAGGATCCGGCCAGCTCGGTCCACAGCACATCCGCCTCGTCCTCACCGTCTGACATCACGACGAACGCGCGATACTCCTCGCCCGATGCATCGCGATAGGCTGCGTGCAAGCACTCGTCGAGCTCGGCCAGACCGAACAGCCCGCTCTTGGTGAACTGGGCTGAACCCACCACCATCCCCGTCGTGGGAAGAGCGGCGAACTCCGGGGGCAGACCGTCGCTGCCCGCAATGGCGCGCGCGATCGCCTCGACCAGCGATACCCCGGCGGCGTCGCCGATCTCGCCCTCATAGACGTCGACCTTGACGTAGTATCGGTCCTTCAGCAGCAGGCACTGATACGGCGCCGAGACCACCGCCTCGCCCCCGATGGCGAGCGCTTCCCCGTCCGGCGAAGCCTCCGTGCGATAGACGCCGAAGGCGTTCAGCGGGGTTCCCATGTCGTACGCGCTGACGGTCACGGTCACCTCGCCGGCCGCGTAGTTCTGCACCGTGACACCCTCGAACCCGTAGCTCAAGAAGGTGTCCGCCGCCCCGTTGATCAGCTCCCAGAGGCCCGCTGCATCGTAGGTGGCGGCTTCGCCCTGGGGCGCCCAGCCGTCGATGGCGAGAAAACCGACGGGCGCCTTTTGACAGCTCAAACAGACCACCACGACAACCGCTACTGCAAGTGCTCGCTTGATCACGCTGAAGCTCCTTGTGTGATGTGGGGTGACGAACCCCCGCTTGGTATCGCGCTCGCCACCGACCGTCATGCCAGGGTCAGCACGTCGTGCGCAGCCAGCATGTTCGCCTGGATGTTCACGCCGTGTGGGCAGGCGCCGACACACACGCCGACGCAACCGGCGCAGGTCCCCCCGCTGCTGCCCGGAAGGCCGGCGTACTTCGCCATCGCATGCTTCTCCCGGCCCTGCTCCGTGAAGTAATAGGCGTATCGCATGACGGTGCTCACCGGAACGGCATGGGGGCACGCCGCGGCACAATCGGTGCAGCCGTGGCGGCAGTAGAGGCTCGAGGCGGCCACCCGGTAGCGGTCGAGGGCGAGGGCTCGGTTCCGTGTGATCTTCGTACCCGACAGCGGCAGCAAGGTGTCGATGGATTCGAAGTCGCGGAAGCCGATGCACGCCGTGTGCATCTCCGGGTTCGAGAGCACCCACTGCACGCCGGCCACTCGCAGTTCGTTCCTGTTGGTGATCCCATGCTCCTTCATGAATGGTGTGGCATCGGCGTAGGCCTTCTCGTTGTCCGCGATCCACCCCTTGATGGTCTCCTCCGCCTGCTCCCGAGTTTCGCCCTCGTCCACCTTTCGCTTGATGTAGTCGGCATACCTCTTGGCCGGGTTTTCCGGGTCAAACGGCGGCATCTCGATGCTGCCGGGAGCGGTTTTCATCGCGGTGGTACCGACGTTGTTCTTCTTGCAGGCGGCGAGCACCCGATCGCCCTTGTCGCGGTTCATGAAGTTGTAGGCGATCAGCATCAAGTCGAACCGCCCATCCTCGGCGGCGGCGACCAGCACGTCGTCCATGGGTTCTTCCCCGTCGGCGTCCGGGCCGTGGTTGGACACCCCCGCGAACCTCAGCCTGCCGTCCGCCTTCAGCGTGCGCACCGCCTCGTGAAAGCCCGCGTGACCGAGCAGAGCCACGGTCGGCACGCTATGCATGTACAGGGCGTCCACCGAGTCCGTGCGAAGTCGATCCTGGCACTTGCCGAACCGGTCGAGGATCTTCTCAAGGGTGTCGCTTGCTTCGATCCACAGCTTTGTTGTGATGAACACCTTCTTGCGATCCATGTGCTGGAGCGCCTCACCGACCTTGCGCTCGTTGTCGCCGTTGCCGTAGCTCTCGGCGGAGTCGATGTAGTTGATCCCGTGATCGTAGGCGTAGCGATAGACGTTCGCCTCTTTGGCGGCGCCTCCGATCGAGATGTCGGACACCTCGAATCCCGTCCGACCCAGGGTCCTGAACCTCTTGATCCGCGGCTTTTCGTCCGCTTCTTCGGCGGTCCCGATGCGGGGCACCGCACTCGCGGCCGCGGCCGCCCCGCCGGCAATCAGGAACCGTCTGCGTGAAACTGCCCCGTGGGAGTCATCGTGTGGCGCCATGGTCGACCTCCTGAGCTCCGGGGGAGTCTACCACCGACGGTGCCAATCCTGGGGTCCCTCCTGCCGTGGTAGACTCCCGATTCGGAGGTCAGTAACGGCCATGAAACGCTGTGCTTTGAGAGGTTTCGCCATTATATTTTCGATCGCCGCCGTGGTTGCGTGCAGTCCGTCCGCCGACGTGCTCGCGACCTTCGACGGCGGCTCGATATCGGTCGCCGACCTTGATCAGTATCTGCGTTCCTTGCCCGAATCCCGGCGGGAGATCGCCGAGGACCAGAGTTCGCAGGAGTGGGCGCGATTCAACCTGGAACAGCTCGCGACGCGGCGGATTCTCGGTGCCAGCGGTTGTGCGCAGAGGATCGCCGGGTCCAAAGAAATGCAGGCATTCCGGGCGTGGACACGGTCCTTGCTGCTGGCCCAGAAGGTGACTTCGCAGCTCGGCGAGGGCTGGCAACCCGACCCGGAAGAGCTCGCCGCCGAGATCCAGGAGATGCAGAGCCGAGCCGACATCCGGACCCTCTACACCTTCCGCCACATCTATTTCAGAACCGATCGGGCGTCGTCGCCCGCCGAGGTCGAGACGACGCGACAACGGGCTCAAAGAGTCGCTGATCTCGCCCGCTCCGGTGCCGATTTCGAATCGCTGGTGCGAGATTACTCGGACTCGGAGGACGCCCAGCGGGGCGGTCTGATCGGCAACGCCTCGGCGGCGGCATTGGACGACACCACCGCCGGCATCCTGGCATCGATGTCGGAGGGTGACGTCAGCCCCGTGATCGAAACCCGGACGGGCCTGCACATCTTCCGTCTCGAACGGGCGACCGAAACTGAACCCATGGCCGAGGACCGGGCCGCGAGCACGGCCATGAACACGCTCCGACGGCGCCAGCTCCAACAGCAGCAGACCGTCCTGATTGAAGAGCTTCGCGGCCGCATTCCGGTTGAAACCGGGCCCTCCGGGTGGACGATCGGTTCATGGCGGGTGGACGAGCCCGTGCGGGCTTTCGCCCGGGCTCCGGGGGGGGCCGACGCCGACGCCGTGGAACGGCGGGTCGTCGATCAGTTCCTGCTCGCCCAGGAGGCTCTGGACCGCGGACTCGCGTCCCCCGAGGTCGACCAGGAAGTCGAACGCATCGTGAGCTCGACGGTGCTCGATCGGTGCCTCGCCGAGGTCCGTCGCGAGCTGGAAACCGAGATTCCAGAGGACCAGCTGCAGGAGCTCTACGACGCCCGGCCATCGCTCTTCGCCGTCGGTGAGAAGGCCCACGTGGAGCTGATCTTCATTCCCCAGGGAAGGGACGGGTTCGCCACTCAACGAATGGCTGAAAAACTGGTGGCCGAGCTGAGGGCCGGCGCCTCCTTCGCCGATGCGGCACGGGAGCACTCAACTGGACCGGGGGTGGACCAGGGCGGGGATCTCGGGGTTCTCGAGCGGAAGGAATGGGGGGCGTTCGGTCCGCCGGTGCTCACCACGCTGCGCCAGATCGAGGAGGGAGCCGTCTCCGACCCCATCTACTGCACGGACAGGGTGCTCGACAACTCGAGCCTCCTGAAAGGCGGATTCGCGATCGTGCGCGTCAAGGACAGGGTTCCCCAGTCCGTCCGCTCCTTCGACGAGGCCATTGATGACGTCCGCCGCGCCTGGGTCATGAAGAACCGCGACGCAGTGACAAAACAGGTCGAGGAACGGATCCTGAGCGAGGGACGGTTCGAAATCGTCCGCCTCCCAAGCCCCGACGAACTCCAGCCGTGAATGCCCACTCGACTCCCACCCCAACCTCAAATTGAGGTAGACTGAAGCGACATGAACCCCGTGAATACTGTATTCAAGAGCCTCTCCGTGCACGGTATCGGGCGCACCTGGGCGTACCGCTCCGCCATGGCCATCACCGTCGCAGGGTTGCTGGCGATCTTTCTCTGCTCCTCGGTGGCGAACGGTCACGACGTTTACATGATGAACTCCAACCACACCGACTACAACTGGAACGCCACAGCCGCGGAGTACGAGGCTGCGATGCTGGCGGAGCTCGACTACTATCTGGCACAGATTGCGGCGACCGCGAATCACCCCCCCGAAGAGCAGGCCCGTTACGTCCCGGACTGCTGGTGGTGGCTTTATCTCTACCAGCAGTATCGATCACCCGCCCAGTTTCTTGAGCTTGTCGAGGCGATTCGTTCCGAACACCTCACGATTCCCATCAACCCGTTCGTAACCCTCTACGGCGCGTTGCCGACCGAGGCTGCAATCCGTGCCGGATACTACCCGGCCAAAATCGCCCGACAGTATGATCTGGAACTTCCGTTGGCTGAGTACCGCGAGAATCACACCAGCCCCTGGGGTCTGGCGAGCGTCTGGGCCGGCAGCCAGGTGAAATACACCTGGAAGGGTGTCTGCGGCTGCTACCAATCTGCTCCGTCGAGATACGATGACGAGCTGTTCCTTTGGGAGGGTCCGGACGGAAAGACCTTGCTGTTCAAGTGGTACAACCTCCTCGGCGACAACAAGGACTGGGGCGGATACTCGGAGGCGCGGTCGAACCTGGGCGACCCGGATCGAATCAATCTCCAGATCACCCGAACCCAGAATCGGATGCCTGGCGTCCCCTTTACCGGGATCTTCGGCGCCGGCTGGGACGACGTCAGCTGGCAGAGTTCAGCGATCATCGATTCGGTGGTTGCGTACAACAACGCCGGCACGGGGAACACAGCCATCGTGTCGAACGGGATCGACTTCTTCCGGTCGATCGAGGCGAGCGGCATCGCCGACAATCTTCGAGTTTTGCGGGGTGGTTGGGGTAGCGACTGGGACATGTGGCCCGCGTCGCTCGCCGAACGTACGTCGCGGATTCGCCGCGCTCTCGAGCGGCTCAGATCGGCCGAGGCCCTATCCGCGTGGGTTCAGCGCTACGATCACCAGTTCTGGGGCCCGGTCCGAGACTCCATCGAACTTGGGCTTTTCTCGGTCTGGAAGTACTTCGAGCATGGCTGGGCGGTGACGGGCAGCGGTCCTTCCTTGAGTCAGATGCAGGCGGACAAGGAAACCTGGACCTCACACATGGAATCGGTGGTGGATGGCGCCCTGACCGCAGCCGAATCCAGACTGGTCGCGCTCTTCGACACTCCAAACGTGGACAGGATCGCGGTGTTCAATCCGTTAGGGTATGAACGAACCGATTTTGCGGATGTGGAGGTGAGCGGATCCGGGCCATTCGTGGTGTTTGACGTCGCCACTGGCGACGAGGTTCCAAACCAGATGATCTCGCGGGATGGCGAGACAGTCCTGCGTTTCCTCGCGCGGGGTGTTCCTTCCCTCGGCTTCAGGGTTTTCAAGTACCAGCCAGGCACACCGACCGCGTGGCCACCGGCCGCCGTGGTGTCCCCGGGTTCGCGAACGATCGAGAACAGCAGCTATCGAGTTGTCGTCGGCGACCGCGGCCAGATGGTTGAAGCCCTCCATAAAGTGGACGGTCCGGACGTCGAGCTCGCCGGATCCCGAGGCCTCAACGACTTCGGGAGCGGCACGGTGCAGTCGGTGGCCGCGGAGAACGTCGGGCCGGTTTCGGCCACTCTTCGAGTGGAGCTGGCCAACCCGACCCGAGAAGTCAGAATGACCCTCTTCGCCGAAATCGACCGGATCGACGTGGAAAACCGGATTACCGAAAACGTGAGCGGTTTCAGGACCTACAGCTTCCACACCGATCTCGCAGACTCGGAAATCTATTTTGAAGAAATCGGTGCCATCGCCCGGCCCGGGCTCGTCACCGAGGGCGGCGATTTTCTTCCCGGTACCCGCGCGAGTCGGATGACCCTCAACCACTTCGTCGCCTTTTCCCGATCCGATCACCACCTGGTGATCTCGAACCAGGACGCCTACGCGATGAAGGTCAATGACAGCACCAACGACACCTTCGACCTGACCGGTGACGAGGTCCATGTGGTGGTCATGGAACAAGCCCTCGGCGCCCAGACTCAGGACCAAGGTGGTGACGGTCTGTTCATCAACAGGTTTTCACTCCGCGGGGTTGAAGGCCCCTTGGACACTCCGAACGCGATGCGGGCCGCCCTCGCCCATCAGAATCCGTTGTTGGCATTGGCATTGCCCAGAAACCAAAACGGTCCATTGAAGGACCACCTGCAGGAGGGTCTCAGCGTCAGCTCGGATGACGTGGTCGTGACCGCGTACAAACCCGCCGAGGACGAGTCGAGGGGTTTTATCGTCAGGATGTGGGAGCTCAACGATACTGCACAGTCGTTTGACATCGAAGCCAACGGCTTTCTCGTCCAACGGGCATGGCACACGTCTCTCACGGAGACCGACCTCGAGGAGGTCGACGTCCATACCGGTGGGCGGGTCGCAGCCACTATCGACGCCAGGGAGATCAAGACATATCCGGATCGACGACCTGCTGGTCTTCAGGGACGACTTCGAAACCGGTGATCTCTCGCAGTGGTGAGGTTGCCGCAGATCTCATCGTGAAGAGACGACCACGGGATGGAACGGTGTACGCGACCGACGTGGGTCGGGTGTGCCCAAAGTGCGGATGGCCTGAGCGAAGTTGCCGCTGCTCGTCACGGCTCGACGAGAAGGTGCCGGATCGGATCGTTGCCCGGCTGCGTATCGAGAGGGCCGGCCGCAAGGGCAAGACGGTCACCGTGGTCGAGGGGCTCCCGAGGAATCCGGCGTTTCTCCGCGACCTCGCGAAGGAGCTCAAACGAGTCTGCGGAACCGGCGGAACGATAGCCGAGGACCGCGTCGAACTGCAGGGCGACCACCGCGATCGACTGCGCGATGTCCTCGGCGGCAAGGGCTGGACCGTCAAGGGCTGAGCAGAATTCGGAATTCGGAATTCGGAATTCGGACAGGGCAGGTTCGCCCAGATTCGTCTTCTCGCTATGGGCCGAGGTTGTGCTCGGCAAGAAGGTCGGAGAGTGGACATCCGACCTCGTCGGGTTTCACGCGCCGAGAAGGTGCTCGGGGACCTCCTTGGCCGCGGGAGGGCCTGTCGGGCCTGAGGCGTCGCTCAGATAGGTGTCGATGGTCTGGCCGGCTTGCTTGCCCGCGCCCATGGCCAGGATCACGGTGGCTGCCCCGGTGACGATGTCGCCGCCGGCGAAGACACCGTCAGATCGAGGTCATCAGGGTTTCCGGATCGACGATGATCCGTCCTCTGTCATCCACCTCGAGCTCTTCAGTGCACCGCGTCAACAGGGGGTTCGGGCTCTGGCCGATGCCCACGATCAGCGTGTCGATCGGAATCACGTGGTCGGTCCCCTCGATCGGAACCGGCCGCGGCCGTCCAGATCCGTCGGCTTCTCCCAACTGCATCCTCCGGACCCGCACCCCGGTCACGACCCCGTCGTCGCTGCCGAGCACCTCGACCGGCGCGTTCAGCCATCGAAAATCGATGCCCTCCTCCTCGGCGTGCTCCAGCTCCTCGAGCCGAGCCGGAGCCTGGGCGCGAGTCCGCCGGTAGAGACAAATGACGTGCTCGCAGCCCAGCCGGAGGGCGGTTCTCGCGCAGTCCATCGCCACGTTCCCGGCCCCCACCACAGCCACCTCGGCGCCGATGCGGATTGGGGTGTCATGGGACGGAAAATCGAAGGCCCGCATCAGGTTGACTCGGGTCAGGAACTCGTTCGCCGAGGAGACCCCGATCAAGTTCTCGCCGGGGATGCCGAGGAAGTGCGGCAGGCCGGCGCCGGTACCGAGGAAGATCGCGGAGAATCCCCACTCATCCATCAGCTCCCGAAGCGTCGCCGTGGCGCCGACGAGGAAGTTGCACCGGAACTCGACGCCCATCTTGGCGAGAGTCCCGACCTCTTCCTCGACGATGGCTTTCGGCAACCTGAACTCGGGGATGCCATAGATCAGCACCCCTCCCGGCCGATGAAGCGCTTCGAAGACGGTGACCTCGTGTCCGCGGGCCGCCAGGAAGGAGGCACACGCGAGACCCGCCGGACCCGACCCGACCACCGCCACCTTGAAGCCCGAAGGGTCACGGCAGTCGGGCGTCTCTCTGGTGCCATGCTCACGTTGGTAATCGGCCACAAACCGCTCCAACCGCCCGATGGCCACAGCTCTGCCCTTGGTACCGGTGACGCAGGTCTTCTCGCATTGATCCTCCTGCGGACACACCCGGCCGCAGATCGCGGGCAGGGTGTTGTCGGCCATGACGACCCTCAGCGCCTCTTCAAACCTGCCCTCGCGAACCGCCAGAACGAATGCTGGAATGTCGATCCCCACCGGACAGGAATCGACGCACTTCGGTCGCTTGCACTCCAGGCACCGCTCGGCTTCGGCCACCGCCAGAAATTCGTCGTAACCCAGCGCCACCTCCTCGAAGTCACGGATCCGCGCGCCGGCGTCGCGACTGGGCATGGGATGGCGGGGTAGCGCCATGCGCTCCTTTTTCGTCAGCTCACGAGACATCTGACGCCTCCCTACTGCAGGCCCCGCCCAGACCCCTGGCGAGGAATCTCTCCCGAGCCTCCTCCTCCTGCTGCAGGTAGATCCGCTGGCGCCTGATCAGCAGGTCGAAATCGACTTCATGGGCGTCGAACTCGGGGCCGTCGACGCAGACGAAGCGGGTCTCGTTGCCCACGGTGACCCTGCAACCGCCGCACATGCCGGTGCCGTCCACCATGATGGTGTTCAGCGAAACCTGGGTCGGAATCCGGTGCGGACGGGTGAGCTCGGCGACCGCGCGCATCATCACCGCCGGTCCGATGGCGATCACCATGTCCGGCACACCGGACTCCTCGATGAACTCGTCAAGGGCATGGGTCACAAGGCCCTTCGAGCCGAAGCTGCCGTCATCGGTCGTGTACCGGACCTCGGCGGAAACCGCCTCCATCTCTTCCTTCAGGATCACCAGCTGCTCGTTTCGGCCGCCGAGGATGGACACCACCCTGTTCCCAGCCTGGCCGAGAGCGCGGGCGATCGGCAGCAGCGGCGCGATCCCCGCACCCCCACCAACGCAGACGCAGACTCCCCAGCGTTCGACGTGGGTCGGCCTGCCGAGCGGTCCGACCACGTGCAGGGACTGCCCTGGGCGCAGGGTCCCCATCTCCATGGTCGACTTGCCGACCTCCTGCACGATCAGGGTGATGGTGCCCCGCTCGGGATCGGAGTCCGCGATGGTCAGCGGGATCCGTTCAGCGTGGTCGTGCAGCAGCACGATGACGAACTGGCCGGCTCTGTGCTTCTTGGCCACAAAGGGCTCGCTGATCACGAACCGTTTGAAGTCCGGCGCGATCTCGACGACATCGAGGAGCCGGGCCATTGAGTACCTCCTTCTAGCCTGAGCGCTCGGAGGCCCCGCGCGGTGGATGAGCCTGAGTGTGCTCGAACCAGAGCTGGAAGTCGTCCACCAGGGACTCGTAGCGGTGCTTGAGAGCGCTGTACATCTTGGCGTTGTCGATGGCGAGGGAGCACTGGTCGCCGATCGCCTCCATCAGCTGCAGCTCATCCTCGGAGAATCGATAGGGGTGGTGGGTGAACAGGCAGATGAATCCGATCCCCTTCCCGCGGCTGGTCAGGGGTACCAGCAGAATCGACGACGCCCCCTCCCGGGCGACCAGCTGCGGCGCCGTAACCCGGTCGTCGGAGGATGCCTGGAGAATCTGAAGGCACTCGCCACCCATCACCTGCTCGACCAGTTCGGGCGCGAACAATGAGCCGGCCTGGCGCACGAGCTCGTCGCTCAGGCCGTAGGAGGACCGCGGTTCGAGCCTTCCGGTGCGCCCGTCCAGCAGCTCGATCAGGCATCCCCGGGCCCTGAGCTCCTCACTGGCCACGCTGACAATCGCATCGAGCACCTTGTCCAGCTCAAGGGACGACCTCGTGGCAGCGGTCACCTGACCGAGAATGCCGTGGAACATGGAATGAATGATGGCGCTCGTACAGAACAGTGCGGCCACCATGAAGAACTCGATGTCATCGCTTGAAAACTCGCGGGGCTCCCCGGTGTAGAGCCGCATCACCCCGACCACCTGGCCACGGGTCTCCAGCGGCACGGTCAGCATCGAGGCGATGCCCTCGGCGGCAAACTCACGCGGGTACTGAATCCGCGGGTCGTTGGCGCAGTCGAGCACGCTCACCACTTTGCCGTCGAGTGCCTCGGCCACACTGCGTTCGGCGTCCACCGGCCCCTTGTTGAGGAACGCCTCGCTGAGGCCGAAGGAGGCCGCGCTTTCAAGCACCATCTGGTCCCGGCTGAGGAGCCGGAAGTGGCAGCCCTTGAGCTCGAACTCTTCTACCAGCGACCGGGCGGTGTTCTCCAGCAGGGTATGGGTTTCCTCCTGGCCGTTGAGACCGTTGCCGATCTGGCGAATCACGTTGTGACATTGACGACACACGACCATGGGCACCTCCGCCGGTCAGGGGGACGCCCGACTGTGGTCATTCGTGCCCGCGGACGCCCAAACCTCCGGTTTTCCCTGGGGAGGTCACCGGCTCGGGATCTCCTGGATGAACCGGCGGAAAAAGGGAACCGCCGCACCGTACGTGGCCTGGATCGGACGTGTCGACGTGCTGTTGGTACCGGTGGACCTCTGTTACTTGAATATATGTCCAAGTATTCCAACCGTCAACTAGGGTTCACAGATGTTCTCCACTTGGAACTCGTGGTGGGTGCATTCGCGCCCCCGGTTCATCGCCTCCCGATTCACGCAGAATGGGTGGTTTGAATTTTGAGGGGTCGCTGGAATTTCGAGATCAAGTCTCGTATTCTTGAACTCGATCGCATCACGGAGGATCGAATGCCGCTGGAACGAGGTTTGAAGCTGGGTCCGTACGAGATCGAAGAGGCCGTGGGAGCCGGCGGCATGGGCGAGGTCTACCGTGCCACGGACACCCGTCTGGACCGGACGGTGGCCATCAAGGTGCTGCCGGGGCACCTGGCGGAGAACCCCGAGCTGCGCCAACGCCTCGAGCGTGAGGCCAGGGCGGTGTCCAGCCTGACCCACCCCAACGTCTGCGCCCTGTACGATCTCGGCCACCACGAGGGCATCGATTTCCTGGTCATGGAGTTCATCGACGGCGAGTCCATGGCCGACCGCCTCGGCCGCGGCCCTCTGCCAACCCACGAGGTGCTGAAGATCGGCATCCAGGTCGCCGACGCGCTCGAAAAGGCCCACCGCGCAGGGATCATCCATCGCGACCTCAAGCCTGGCAACATCATGCTCACCCGCGACGGCGCCAAGCTGCTGGACTTCGGCCTTGCCAAGGCCGAAGCTGCCATCAGCTCAGACGCCAATCTCACCGTGTCGCCGACCGTCAGTCAGCCGCTGACCGCGGTCGGCACGGTGATCGGCACCTACCAGTACATGGCACCGGAGCAGCTCGAAGGCCAGGACGTGGACGCGCGGACCGACATCTTCGCCTTCGGCGCCGTGCTCTACGAGATGGTCACCGGAACCCGAGCCTTCTCGGGAGGATCGCAGGCCACCTTGATCGGCGCCATCCTTCACCAGCAACCGGAGCCGGCCTCGGCCATCCAGCCCATGGTTCCGCCGGCCCTCGATCGCGTCATCCAGACCTGCCTCGCCAAGCACCCCGATGACCGCCTCCAGACCGCCCACGACGTCAAGCTCCAGCTGCAGTGGATCGACGAGGGCGGCTCGGTGGCCGGCCTCCCGGCGCCGGTGGCGGCGCGCCGAAAGTCGAGAGAGAAGGTCGCCTGGGCGGCGGCCGCTGCCACCGCCCTGCTGGCCGCACTGCTCGCCGTGGGCTTCGTCCTGCGCGCCCCCGAGCCCCCGCGAACCATGCGCTTCCACATCGAGGCTCCACCGGACCTTCCCTTCGTCGGCTCGCCGCGAATTTCCCCGGACGGCACCGCTATCGCCTTCCGCGCCACCGACACCGCAGGCCAGACCGGGATCTGGTTGCGCTCGCTCGAGAACCTCGAGCCGGTGCGGCTGACCACCGTCGAGGGCGGACAGGAGTTCCGGCCCTTCTGGTCCCCGGACAGCCGTCATATCGGCTTCTTCGTGGCCGGCAAGCTGAAGAAGATCCCGGTGGGCGGCGGCCCCGCGCAGACCATCGGCGACGTTCCCTTCGGCGCCGACGGCACGTGGAGCTCAGCCGGTGACATCCTGTTCGACGGTGGGGCCGGCGATCCCATCCAACGAGTCTCGGCCTCGGGCGGGGTTCCCAAGCCGGTCCTCGAGATCAACAGCGAACGAGGATTGACCGCCGTCATGTGGCCTGAGTTCCTCCCTGACGGGCGCCGCTTCCTGTTCGTGATGGACAACTCCGAAGGCGAGCGCAACATCGCCCTCGGCAGCCTCGACTCCCAGGAGTACAGCGTGCTCGGGCCCACCGAGTCCCGGGTCCAGTTCGTCCCGCCGGACAGGATCCTCTACGTCTCGGAGGACACCCTGGTCGCCCAGCCCTTCGATCCCTCCTCCGGCAAGCTCACCGGCGAGCCCAAGCCCATCGCCGACCAGGTGGGGGCGAACGCCACCGGCCTCGCCCACTTCTCGGCCTCCGGGGACGGCATCCTCGTCTACCGGGCCGAGGGCGTCGGCGTCCGGCGCCTGCTGTGGCGGGACCGGTCGGGTCATGAGACCGGAGCGGTCGCGGCACCCGCCGAGTACGCCAGCTTCACGCTGTCGCCGTCCGGGGAGTGGCTCCTGGTGGACGTCGCCGACGAGCAGAACGGCAATCGGGACGTGTGGATCCACGACCTCGAGCGCGGCGTCACCTCGCGCTTCACCTTCGACCCCGCCGACGACGCCAACACCGTCTGGTCCCCGGACGGTCGCCAGGTGGTGTTCAGCTCCAACCGGGGAGGGTCCTTCGACCTCTACGTCAAGGACGCGTCAGGCGCGGGAGAGGCAACCCTCCTGCTCGAGGACGAGCACACCGTGATGGCCTGCGACTGGAGCCGCGACGGCACCCACATCGCATACATGAAGTTGGTCCCCGAGCAGGGATTCGACATCTGGGCGCTGCCGGTTGACGGCCCGGGCGAGCCGTTCCCGGTGGTCGCCTCGCAGTTCTTCAACGCCCGGCCGTCGTTCTCCCCGGACAGCAAGTGGATCGCCTACCAATCCGACGAGACCGGACGCGACGAGATCTACGTCCGGCCCTTCCCGGGACCGGGGGGCAAGTGGCAGGTCTCCAAGAACGGCGGCGAGGAGCCACACTGGAGCGCCGACGGTCGCGAGATCTTCTACCTGGACCCCACCGGGCAGCTGGTCTCGGTGTCGGTGAGCACCGGTGCGACCTTCAGGGCCGGCCAGCCCGAGACCATGTTCGATGCCAGCCTGTTTCCGGCTTTCCAGAGAAACCGGTTCGTCGTCGCGCCGGATGGGCAGCGGTTCCTCGCGCTCACCCCGATGGAGAGCCAGTCCAACCCGCCCACAACCGTTGTTTTGAACTGGCTCGAGGCCCTTGGCAATTGATGTCGGGTTTGGGGCCACTCCGCTGAAAGACGCACATTCCAAATTGCAAATTGCAAATTGCAGATTGCAGATTGCAGATTGCAGATTGCAGATTATTGCCTGCCGAGATCAGCACTGAGGATCTCGGACGCCAACAATCCTAAATTCGTAATTCGCAATTCGTAATTCGCAATTCGAAGTGGGCGGGCGGGTGAGGCGTCCGACCTGTGGCCTTCTACTTTCAACCTTCAACTTTCAACTTGGGTTCTGATGCCTCGGTCGCCGGTTCGCGGCGAGCACCCGCTTGCGAATCCGGATGGCGGAAGGGGTGACCTCGGCCAGCTCGTCATTGTCGATCCACTCCAGCGCCCGATCCAGGGTCATCTCGCGGGGGGGCGTCAGCCGGAGCGCTTCGTCGGCGCCGGCGGCGCGCATGTTGGTGAGCTTCTTCTCCCGGGTCACGTTGACGTCGAGATCGTTGTCGCGGGCATTCTCGCCCACGACCATGCCCTCGTACACTTCCGTGCCGGGACCCATGAACAGCGTTCCCCGCGGCTCGAGGTGATACAGCGCGTAGGTGGTGGTCTTGCCGGCGCGGTCGGACACCAGGGCTCCGGTCGCCCGGCCGGGGATCTCCCCCTGCCACGGCTCCCAGCCGTCGAAGAGGTGGTTCAGGATGCCGGTGCCCCGGGTGTCGGTGAGGAACTCCGATCGGAAGCCGATCAGGCCGCGCGACGGGATCCTGAAGGCCAGTCGCACCCGGCCGTGGCCGGGGTTGTGCATCTCGGTCATCTTGCCCTTGCGACCGCCCAGCTTCTGGGTCACGATGCCGACGTGCACCTCGGGGCAGTCAACCTGCACGATCTCCATCGGCTCGTGCAAGGAGCCGTCGATTTCCCGGGTGACGATCTCGGGCTTTGACACCGACAGCTCGTATCCCTCCCGCCGCATCGTCTCGATCAGAATCGCCAGCTGAAGCTCGCCGCGGCCCAGCACCTTGAATGCGTCGTTGGCCTCGATCTCCAGTCGAATGGCGACGTTGTGGAGCGCCTCTTTCTCGAGCCGGGCACGGATCTGCCGCGCGGTCACGTACTGACCTTCTCGCCCGCCGAAGGGCGACGTGTTGGCCGACAAGACCATCGCCATGGTGGGCTCATCCACCGCGATCCGCTTCAACGGCACCGGATTGTCCAGATCCACCAGCGAGTCGCCGATGGCCACCTCTTCGAGCCCCGCCAGGGCGACGATGTCGCCCGCGACGGCCTCCTCCACGTCGACCCGCTGCAGCCCTTCATGGGAGTAGACGACGCCGATCCGTTCCCTGTCGATGCCGCCGACCCTTGCCACACCCACCGCCGAGTTCGCCTTCAAGGTCCCATTGACGATGCGCCCCACCGCCAGCCGGCCGAGATAATCCGAGTAGTCCAGGTTGGTGATCAGCAGCTGCAGCGGTGCCGCCGGATCCCCTTGCGGCGCGGGCAGGGCGCTGAGGATTTGGTCGAGCAGCGGCCTGAGATCGCCGAGCTCTCCCTCGATGCCGCGCCGGCACAGACCCTTCCTGGCATCGGTGCAGAACACCGGAAAATCGAGCTGTTCGTCGGCGGCGTCGAGGTCGATGAAGAGGTCGTAAACCTCGTCCAGGACCTCGGCGGGGCGGGCGTCGGCGCGATCGATCTTGTTGAGCACGACGATCGGCGGAAGCCCGAGCTCGAGCGCCTTGGACAGCACGAACCGGGTTTGGGGAAGTGGGCCCTCGGCCGCATCCACCAACAGCAGCACCCCGTCCACCATCTGCAGGGTCCGCTCGACCTCACCGCCGAAATCGGCGTGACCGGGGGTGTCGACAATGTTGATCTTGACGCCCTGGTATCGCACCGAGGTGTTCTTGGCGAGGATGGTGATTCCCCGCTCTCGTTCGAGATCACCGGAGTCCATAACCCGTTCGGCGACCCGCTGGTTGTCGCGGAATATGCCGCTCTGCCACAGCATGGCGTCGACCAGCGTGGTCTTGCCGTGGTCCACATGGGCGATGATCGCGAGATTTCGAAATTCTGCTTTTGACAAGGTGCACTTCCAGTCCCCCGAGCGGGCGCGCTGTTGTAGCACCCTGGAGGGACCCGGTCAACCGCTGGTGTCCGGTTGTGGCACAATCGTTACAGGAAGTACGTCGACTGCCTGCTTGCGGTGCGCCAACTGTGCTCCGCGGATCCAAGGAGAGCCCTCATGAAGACCCTGTTGATGTTTCTCGTGGTGATCGTGGTGGCCCTGGTGGTATTCAATTACCTGACGACCGGCGAGCTCAAGCTCCTGCCGGGCGGAGGGATGAGCGACGAGGCCCACGAACTCAACGCGCTGAAAGGCGAGTTCAACGCCGCCGCCCGCGAGTACCGGCAGGCGGGGAGGAGCGTCGCGGTCTCCGGCATCGATGCGTCGGACGCCGGCGCCGCCGCCCTGGCCGCCGTGGACCGCGTCGAGAAGGAGGTCGAGGCGTTCGCAAAAAAGACCTCCAACGTCGAGCTCAAGGCCGAGGCCAGGAAGCTGCTCAAGGAGATCGAGCAGTACAAGATGGACATCGACAGCTAGCCAATAAAACACCGTGAGGTTGCCGCAGCGAACCCGCTGAGGCGCCTGCCTTTGGCATCCACCCGCCGCGCACATTTCGCAGGGAGTGGTCGAGCGGTGGGGGGCGTCCTTCAGCTCGCGCTGTTCTCGGAATAAAGAGACTAGATCTCGTGCTTTAGATCACGATCGTCGAGGAGGTCCTCATGGCGTTGGAAAAGGGTGCGAAGCTCGGGCCGTACGAGATCGTCGAAGCCGTCGGCGCCGGGGGCATGGGTGAGGTCTATCGGGGGGTGGACACCCGACTCGACCGCACCGTCGCCATCAAGGTCCTGCCCGCGCACCTGGCAGCCAGCCCCGAGCTTCGCCAGCGCCTGGAACGCGAGGCCAGGGCGGTCTCCAGCCTGAGCCACCCCAACGTCTGCGCCCTGTACGACCTCGGCCACCATGAGGGCACCGACTTTCTCGTCATGGAGTTCATCGACGGCCAGACCCTCGCCGAACGGCTCACCAAGGGGCCTCTCCCGGCCGACGAGCTGCTCCGGCTGGCCACCCAGATCGTGGATGCCCTCGACAAAGCCCACCGCTGCGGCATCGTCCACCGCGATCTCAAGCCGGGCAACATCATGCTCACCCGCGACGGCGCCAAGCTGCTCGACTTCGGTCTGGCCAAGGCGGACAGCTCTCTCGGCGGAAACGCCGATCTTACGGTCTCGCCCACCGTGAGCCAGCCGCTCACCGCCGCCGGAACCATCCTCGGGACGTATCAGTACATGGCGCCGGAGCAGCTGGAAGGCAAGGAGGTGGACGCGCGCACCGACATCTTCGCCTTCGGGGCAGTGCTCTACGAGATGGCCACCGGCCGCCGTGCCTTCCAGGGCGCTTCTCAGGCCAGCCTGATCGGCGCCATCATGCACGAGCAACCGCAGCCGGCATCGTCGATCCAGCCCATGATTTCTCCCGCCCTCGACCGCGTCATCCAGACCTGCCTGGCCAAGGACCCGGAGGACCGGCTGCAGACCGCCCACGACGTCAAGCTCCAGCTCCAGTGGATCGCCGAGGGAGGTTCCGTGGTGGGCGTTCCCGCTCCGGTCGCCGCCCGGCGCCGGTCCCGGGAGCGTCTCGCGTGGGCCGCCTTCGCCTTGACCGCGGTGGCGGCCGCCTTCTTCGCCGTCGCGTGGGCACGCCGGGCACCGGAAGCTCCCGCCCAAACCAGGTTCGAGGTTGCAACCCCGAACGAACTGAGCTTCGTCGGCCAACCGCGGATCTCGCCGAACGGACGGATGATCGCGTACTTCGCCACCGACCCCTCCGGCACCACCAGGATCTGGATCCGGGCCATGGACAGCATCGAAACCACCCCGCTCAACGGCACCGAGTCCAACGCCGACACCCGTCCGATCTGGTCTCCTGACAGCCGCCACATCGCGTTCTTCGCCGACGGCAAGCTCAAGCGGATCTCGGTGGACGGCGGCCCGGCCCAGACCATCTGCGATGCCGGCGGCGCCGACGGCACGTGGAGCACCCGGGGGGACATCCTCTTCGACGGCGACGGCAACTCGATCCAGATCGTCCCCGCCGGCGGCGGCGTGCCGAAACCCGTGTTGAATCCGGACGTCGAGACCGGGGTGGCTTCGGTGGCGTGGCCCGAGTTCCTCCCCGGCGACCGGAAGTTCCTCTTCCTGCAAACCACAATGGAGGGTGACACCCGCCTGATGCTCGGCCGGATCGACTCGGATGAATCGACCGAGATCATGCTCGTGGACTCCCGGGTCCAGTACGTCGAGCCGGGTTACCTCCTGTACATCCGGGATGAAACGCTGGTGGCTCACCCCTTCGACGCCGCCTCCGGTACGTCGGCCGGCGACCCCAGGCCGATCGCCGATCACATCGGGGCCGCGAGCACCGGCCACACCCCATTCACCGCCTCCCAGCAGGGCACCCTGGTGTTTCGGACCTCAGGCGGAGGATTGCAGCGCCTGCTGTGGCGCGACCGGTCCGGCCGCGAGCTCGGCTCCACCGGTGAGCCTGCGCGCTACGGGACCTTCAGCATCTCGCCGGACGGCGGCCGGGTCGCCTTCGATATCATCGACGCTCAGTCCGAGAACCGCGACCTTTGGTTGCACGACCTCGAGCGCGGGGTTTCGTCCCGATTCACCTTCCACGACAGGGCGGACATGTCGCCCACATGGTCTCCCGACGGCAGTCGAGTCGTTTTCAGCTCCCCCCGCGGCGCATCCCGGGACCTGTTCGTGAAGAACGCCTCCGGCGCCGGAAACGCCGAGGAGCTCTTGACGGATCAGTTCTCCCTGCACCCGGGCGGCTGGTCCCCGGACGGCCGCTATTTGACCTACATGCGGCTCCACCCCGAATCGAACTGGGATATCTGGGCGGTGGACCTGGAACGTCCAGGAGAACCATTCCCCGTTGCCGAAACGCCCTTCATCGACGTCCGGCCGGTCTTTTCGCGGGACGGCTCGTGGGTCGCATACCAATCCGACGAATCAGGGCGCCCCGAGATTTACGTCCAGCAGTTTCCCGAGGCGCGCGGCAAGTGGCAGGTCTCGACCGCCGGTGGCACCGAGCCCGTTTGGAGCGCTGACGGGAGCGAGATCTTCTACCTCGACGCCGTTCAAAACCTGGTGTCGGTGCAGGTCAGCACGGGCGAGACATTCAAGGCCGGGCTGCCGGAGGTCCTCTTCGAGGCTCACCTGGTCCCGGTGGTCCAGCGCAACCGCTACGCCGCGACTGCGGACGGCGAACGCTTCCTCCTGCTGACCCCCATGGAGAGCCAGGCCAACCCGCCAATGACGGTGGTTCAGAACTGGACCACGTCGCTTCAGCAGTAACGTCAATCGTTTGAGATGGTGTGAGTCGTTCTGCTGCCACGGCAGAGTGATCGCAAATTCGGAATTCGGAATTCGGAATTCGGAACACCGTCATCAGGTGGTAGTGCGGATGCGATTTGAAGTGCGGAATTCCAACAGGCAGAGGTTGAAGGTAATGGAGGTGCGGGAGGGAGGATTCAATTTTTGATTCAAGGCACCCGCCCGCAAGACCGCCGGTCGCTGCCGCTGAATACTGTCGCAGCCGCTGCATTCCGGGCACAGGCACGGAGACGGGCACGGCAGAACCCCGACCTCACGCTTTCCCGGATGAACCCAATCTTCAATCAGGGGGTGTCGGTCGCCACGCCATTCCGAGCGCCGTGCCCGCGACCGCCGAGTTGACGCCTACGGGACGGTCAGCGACCACCTCGACGTGTCGCCCGGCTCGAAACCGTCGGCCAACACGGTCGCAGGCCCGAATGCGGCGTACACGTCCCAGACCCCGTTCGTGTCCGGCCCGGCCAGATTGGAGGCCCCCGACTGAAAGACCAAAACGCGGTCATCGGCGCTGATCGACGGGTAGCTGTTGAAGTCGTTTGCCAGCTCCCCCGCAAGGTTGATCGAAGCCAAGCTCGTGAATCCCGTCACTCGATCGTGGACGAAGATGTCACCAAACCCATTGGTGTCGCCGTCCACCAGGTTCGCCGCGTCGGAAAGAAAGCCGACGTAGCGACCGCCAAAGCTGATCGCCGGCTGCCAGCTGCCGGCCAACAAAGCCTGGTCGCCATTCGAGGAAACGTTAACCCTGGTGGTGATACCGGCGGCCATGTCTCGGACGAATATGTCATCTTGACCGTTGGTGTCGTCCGCGACGAGGTCGGTGGCGCGTGACCACCACGCCACGATGCTCCCGTCGGCGCTGATCGCAGCCCTGCCGTTGCGGTCGTTCGAGTCCTCCAAATTGACGTCCACGCTCACTCGAACGGTCTGACCGAGCGCTAAATCGCGAACGAACACCTCTTGGGCCTCGTAGACGTCTCCCGCCACGAGGTTGTCGGCACCCGAGGTGAAGACCACATAGCGGCCATTGGCGCTGATCGCCGGCACCCAGCTGTTTGCATTTCCAGGGGTCCCGTCGTGGCCAACGCTGACGTAATAGGTTTGGTCGAGGTCAAGGTCACGCACGTAGATGTCGACCGCCCCTGTGGTCCCACCGGGGATCAGGTCGGTGGCGGACGAGCTGAAGGCGACCCGCCGGCCATCGGCGCTGATCGACGGACGGGTGGAGTTGCTGTCCGGATCCTCGCCGTCGGCGTCAACGCTCGCTCGCACCGTCTGGCCGGTATCCATGTCGCGGACGAATACGTCGATCATCCCGTTCCCATCGCCCGGAGTGATGTTCCACGCATCCGATTGGAACGCGACGTAGCGGCCGTCCCCACTGATGGACGGATTCTCGCTGTTTCCCAACGCATCCCCCCCATTCGACGACACGCTCACCCGAACCGTGGTGCCCAGGAATCGATCTCTGCGGAAGACGTCGATGGCGCCGTTGTTGTCGTCCGGCACCAGATTGTCGGCGAGGGACTTGAAAACGACGTAGCGGCCGTCCGCGCTCACCGCCGGTCTCGGCGACTCCAAGTTGCTGTCGCCGTTCCCCTCCACGCCACCACTGCCCTCGCTCACCCGTTCGATGGTCTGAGCTCCGACGGTTCCAGCGATCACCAAGAGGTACAGCATGAAGCTCCCGAAGAGAACGCGTCGCATGGTCTCCTCCAGCTTTTGGGTTCTGAGAAACAGTATGGTTCCCGGTCATCGTTCCGTCAATGAAAGACAAACGGAAGAATTCGGAATTCGGAATTCGGAATTCGGAAAACCGACCCCGACGCCACCGGGTTGTACATCTTTTTGATTTTTGATTCTTGATCCGAGAACACGATTGCCGCGCCGCTGCGATCACTCGACCCGCGACCGCCGAGTCCCCTCCTATGGGATCGTCAGAGACCACGCGGTCGTGTCGCCCGACTCGAAACCGTCGGCAAACTGGGCCCGGGGCCTGGGACCGTAGTGGGGCGCGGCCACGCCGTATTCGAGAGCACCGAGATCTGGAGGCCCGTTCAGCGAGAACCCATCGTTGAGGTTCGGCAGCTCCGTTCCCGCATCGATCTCGGGGGCATTCCCCGCGAGCCGCAGGTCCCGGCTGCCCGGCTCGACGGGCTGGTCCCAGGCCGCCGGCAGAGCGGCGTTCACCAGATCCGCAAATCCGGCCTCCATCCCGTGCAGCTCCACCCCCACCGCCTGGAGGTCCACGAGTCGGTCGTAGCGGACATTGTCCCACTTGAACCACGGGTCCGAGGGGTTCCCCTGCTCGCGGGTCGTGCCCCACCCGTTGAAGTCGAGATCCCGGAAACCCTCGTCGGCGACCGTGGTGAACTCGAAGGCGTACCGGGTGCCCAGAAACACATTGTTGCGGAAGGTGGCGTACCGCCACATCGCCCCGTTGTCGCCGTGGCCGTCGCCGTGCTTGGCAGCCGTGTTGTGAACGACGAAGAACCCGGTGGTGTCATTGTGCATCTTGATCGGCACGCTCTCCAGGTTGAACAGCTCGTTGCGCAAGATATAGGCCGGGCCGCCACGGATCGGCTGCACGCTGACTCCCATTCGCGCATTCATGACCCGGTTTCGCCACACCCTGACGTTGGCCTGGTTGTAGTCGATCTCGATGCCGTCGTCGACGCAAAAGGAAGCGTCGTTGCCGTACACGTCGTTGCCGAAGGAGGGCGCGGTGGACGGCTGGACCGACACGCAGTCGCCGAAGTTCCTCACCTGGTTGTGGCACACCACGTTGCCGAAGCCCTTCAGGTCGATGCCCCGCTCCGGTGGAATGCCCACCCCCGGCCAGGAAACGCGGCCCTCGATCACGTTGTCACAAACCACCTGGCGCCCCTCGAGGCCATCGCCGCGTCGATTCACCACCCCGTCGTCGACGTCGAGAATCCGATTGTGCCGGATGACGATGTCCCGACTGTGCTGGGCGTCCACACCCCATGCGCCGTTCTGGAGGGTCAGCCCCTCCACAACCACCCATTCGATGGCCTGGTCGTACTCCCCAAGGGTCACAATCCCCCGATCGGTCCCGCCACCTTCGACGATCGCCGATCCGTCGGCCGGCCCCAGGAATACGATCGGTTCCGCCTCGGTGCCGCTTGCCAGCACCTGAAAGGCAGCGTAGTTGCCCGGAGCCACCTCGAAGACATCTCCCGCCGCCGCGGAATCGGCCGCGGCCTGCAGGCCACGGAAGGGATCACCCACCGTGCCCGTTCCGCCGCCAGCGCCGGGTACGACGTACATCGTTCGGCCCGAGTAGAAGGCGGGCAGCGCCTGCCGCGTCGATGCCTCCACCACTCGTACCTCGCCTCCCCCATCCGGATCGCCCAGGGTCAACCGCAGCTCGTAGTCCGTCCCTGCAGTGAGGAACAGCGCGCTGGCTGCCCACGAGTTGAGTCCGAGTGGCGCACCGTTGACGATCAGGGCCGGATGGGCGCGCATCGCCGGCGCCGCCGGGCGCCACGTCGGATCTCCCAGCCGCCTGAATTCGGCGACCATCGTGCTGTCCAGATCGTCGTCGCCACCGATCCACCACACCACCCCGACGTTGAGAAAGGTGGCGTCCACCCGCACCTCGCCCGGCACGACGGCGTCCTGCGCCATGGCAGCACCAGTCACGAAAACCACAGCCAGTGCCACATGCAGGGCGTGCCCAGGTGTCTTCATAGCCTGCTCCCAACCCATTATCACGATCGGAGTGAACCACCCGCGTGACCGCTGTCAAGAGAAGCCCTGATTACCCAACTCGCGCAGCGAATCGGGATCCATCCCGAACCCTCGCACCTCCCACTACGTAGAGAAAATTGGCCGTCGCCACTTGACAAACGAATAATTGATGCTAAATTTTCAGCATGATGCTAAATTTCTAGCATCAAACCAGTCGTAGGCCAGCGACATCAAAGGGACCGGAGGCGAAATGGCGCCAGAACAAACCCACCTCAGCCGGCGCGAGAGCCAGATCATGGAGATCGTCTACGAACGGGGCAGGGCCACCGCGGCGGAGGTCCTGGAGCGACTCCCCGATCCCCCGTCATACTCGGCGGTTCGGGCCATGCTGAGGATTTTGGAGGACAAGGGCCACCTCCGCCACGAGCAGGACGGCCCGCGATACGTATTCCTTCCCACGGTGCCCCGGGAGGAGGCCCGCGACTCCGCCCTCAAGCGAGTGGTCAGGACCTTCTTCGACGGCTCGGCCGAGGGCGCCATGGCCGCGCTGATCGACCTCGGCGTCTCCGATCTCGACGAAGAAGCCCTGGAGCGCCTCGCAGACCTGATCGAGGAAGCCCGCCGGGAGGGCCGCTGATGGACACCGTGGTTGTCTTCGCGTTCGGTTCCCTCAAGGTGCTCGTACTGCTGGTTGCCGCGGCAGGTGTGACCACAGCGCTACGCAAACGCTCCGCCAGGCTTCGGGTGGTGGTCTGGTCGACTGCCCTGGCAGGCTCCCTGCTGATCCCGCTCGTGGCCCCGATCCTGCCCCCGCTTTCACTGCCACTGCCGGGTGGCCCTTGGCTCCTCGAAAGGACAGCCGCCATTCATCCTCCGGTTCTCCCCGAACCGACTCTGGCATCGTCATCATCTGGCCCCGACGGCGCAGTCACCCTGAGCGCACCGGTTTCGGCGATTGCGACCACCCAGCGGACGGCGATCCGTACCTCGTGGCTCGCCGTCGGTTGGATCCTCGGAACGTTGGCCGTTCTCTCCCACCTCGTGGTCGGGCTGTGGCGCATGGAACGCACCGTCCGACAGGCTCCCACCGTCGGCAACACCGACTGGCAGATCGACTGGCCTGGGCCTCGGAGCGGGTGGGCTGTCGCCGACCGGTCAGGCTCGCCTGGAGCCCTGAGGTCGACATTCCGGCGACCGTCGGCGTCTTGCGGCCCACCATCCTGCTGCCGTCGATCGCCATAAGGTGGGACCGTGATCGACGGGAGGCGGTTCTGTTGCACGAGCTCGTGCACGTTTCGCGCCTCGACTGGCCGCTGCGCATCGTCGCCCGGCTGGCGAGGACCGCCTACTGGTTCAATCCGCTGGCGTGGTGGGCGGTTCGCCGCCTCGATCTGGAGCAGGAGCTTGCCTGCGACGAGGAGGTGGTCGCCCTCGGCACGCGGCCATCCAGCTACGCCTGCCACCTGCTGGGTATCGCCCGGGGATTGGGACAAACTCCCGTCGCTGCGGCGCACGGCCTGCACATCATTCGTAAGTCCCACCTGGAGGAACGCATCATGACCATTCTCGACAACAAGAATCACCGCAGGGCCGGTCTGGCGGTGCTCGCACCCGCAGCGATTCTGATCGCCGCCCTGGTCCCGGCCCTGGCCGCCGTGGCGCCATCCGACCCGGTACCCGCATCACCCGAGATCAAGCAGATCCTCGCCGAAATGGAGGAGGCCGAATCGCGCTTCGAACCCAACCTCGAACGGATCAGAGAGCTGGAGCTCGCGATGGCCCCCGAAATCGAGGCTCTCGAGAATATCGAGATCGAGATCGACGACGAAGCCATCGCAGCTATCGAGGAGCGGATGAAACCCTACCTCGAGCGCCTCGAACAAATCGAGGTCAACATGAAGCCTGACATCGCCCGGATGGAAGAACTCGAGCGGCAGATGCAGGACCTCGAGCTCCACATCGACGACGGCACCATCGAGGACATCGAGCGCCAGATACAACAACAGATGGAGGTCATCCACGAGCAGATGGGCCGGATTCACTTCGACATGGAGCCGTTCCACGAGCAGATGGAGGCCATTCACCGTGAGCTGGAGCCGCTCCACCGCGAAATCGCGGAAATTCACGTCGACATGGAGCCGTTCCACGAACAGATGGAAGCCGTTCACCGCGGGTTGGAGCCACTCCACGAGCGCATGGGTGAGCTTCACCTCGAGATGGAGCCCTTTCACGAAGAAATGGAAGAGCTCGGCCGCCGCCTCGAAGACGCCGTCAGTGCCGAAGTCGCGGCCAACCTGCGCCGTCACCTCGGGACAGTCACCGGACCCAACAGCCCGTTCACCGAGGCCGCCGCCCGCATCGTCGAAGCAGCGACAATCCGCGGCGGTGACGAGGAACTCCGCATCAATTCTCCCCAGGACGAAACACGGCAGATCCTCGTCGACCTTTTCGCCCCTAACCGTATCGGCACCCAGCAGAGCTTCGACGACGCCGTCGACAACGCCGTCGCCTCGATGTCACCCATGATCATCAAGGTCAATTAGCCGCCAATACCCAAAACAACAACCGAGGCTCCCCCCCCCCTCTCGATCGAGAGGGAGGGGATTCCTCCCCCACCCAAATTCCAACCAATCCCCCGCCTTCGAGTGATTTCGAACGGAAAGGACCAATGAGTCGCTGTGAACTCGTCCACCGCGTCCCCCAACATCTTCCAAACAGTCAAACAGAACGGTTTTCATTACGCTCTTTTCTCATAACCGCCTGTGTGTTACAGTCGACCTTCGTGCATTTGAATTGGGGGAGTCGATTGACGAAGCTCCCGGCGATCTTGCGGTTTCCTGAGGTAGAACAAGAACGAGAGTTCCTTCGACACGACTGCGTGAGCAACACCAAATGGGCCCGGTTCTGTTACGCGAGTGGAGCCGTCCTTTGGGCGGCATTCGGATTGCTCGACACCGTCGTCGCTCCTGAAGCTGCCACCCAACTCGCGATCGTGCGTTATTTCGTTGGTCTGCCCGTTCTTTTCATTGCCTTCATCTCCACCTTTTTCCCACCGTGGCAGATACGACTTAAAGAAACAGGCCTTGCAGTCACGCTGATCTGCGGTGCCTCCATCATCGCAATGGTTAATCTCCTTCCTACTACGTCAACACACGGTTATTTTGTAGGTCTCATTCTAGTTCTTATTTATGCATTTTCATTCGGACAATTGACGTTTCGTTATGCAATTTTTGCTGGAGTGTTCTTATCTTTTTTGTTTATATATATAGAGTTATTTAGACTCCGGTTCCCTCTCGACGTGACTGTTAGTAAGAGTGCCTTTCTCCTCGCTGCGGTATACATCGGACTGTTTTCTTGCGGCATCTTGGAACACCACAGAAGGAACGCATTCGTATATACGAAAGACATGCGAAATGCCAATGAAAAGCTCGTCAAACTCGCTGATGAACTTCAGAAAGAAAGCACGCACGATGAGCTCACAGGGTTATTGAATCGAAGACAACTCAATCTCCTTTTCGAGGAACTTGTTCTGTTATTAAAACAAAAACATCAACCATCATCCCTGATTCTTATCGATTTAGATAATTTCAAAAAAGTCAACGACGTCTCGGGTCACTGGACAGGGGATCGAGTGCTAAAAGAAATCTCGAATCTATTCACGTCAATTGTTCCATTGAAAGATCATATTGTCCGACTTGGTGGTGATGAATTTGTGATTTTCGCTCCTGGTTTTTCTTTAAGTCAATGCGAAAATCTGGCCAAGAAAATTTCGTCATCGTTCAGTCAGTGGAAGAACACCAATCTCACAGCGCGGGTGGCTGGACTTGGTTTGAGTTTTGGCCTAGCAGAGATCAACTCCGAAATTGACAGCCTGGAGAACGCATTGAAGAGGGCAGATCGAGCTCTTTATTCAGCTAAACACCGAAGCAAGGGTGGACTGATTTCGAATCTAACGAGGGTTTAATCCCCCTCTCAGCTGTGATCGGCTCAATTCCACCGGTCCTGCACGCTTCGTTGGTGACTCAGAGTGGGGATTAATACCAAATCAAAAGGTCAATTCTATTTTTCGCTCTATATCAGTGTCTGTATTGAAGTTGGAAGTGTTTACCCCTGTGGGGTTAAGTCGAGGTCTCAAACCACAGTATTGCGGTCAGGTTCAGCGAGGAGTAGAACGGCGAATTGGGTGGCGGACGGTAGGTTTACACACGGGGAGGTCGGTGTGGATCGATCAGGCACGTTCATTCGGATTGGCTAAATTCGGTCGTATCGCACCGTGTTCTCGAAGCTGATCGCCAACCTCTACACTTGACACCGTAACGACCCCCGATGCCTAATTGGCAAGATGAATCTCGGTCCCGTCTTGATTGTTGGGGTGGTTGCGTTTGTTGGGGGGTGTCTTTTTTTTGCTTTCGTTGAACTTAGACGGATGGGCCGCCGATACCGCGAGAGATCGGTGGAATTGGAGGCGCTTAAACGGGACGTCGAGATTGCGAAAACCGCGGCGTTGGACCTCCCAACACCTGGTGGGGACCACGACGATCGGCCAGACCCCCCGGAGACATTGAACTGACCCTGCAACGGCGTGATCAAACGTTCTACCGTTCAATTGAACCGGCTCTCGACGACCCAAATATGCCGTACGTTCATCCGGCCGGGGTTACCGTCCTCGATGTCGGACAATTCCGGATCGACAGGAATACTGTTGTCTAGAGATCCAATTGCGATTCTGGTTTCCGAATCTTCAAAAAGTAATATCCTCCTGAGGGTTCCCTGACAACCTCAAGCTCAGCGGATTCCGGCAACCTGGCTGCTAAGCCCTTCATTTCGTTCTTTGTGCGATAAAGGAGGGACCAGTCCACCAGAAACTCCGCGGCCCAGAAGAATTCGTTTGGAGCCAATGCATTACCGATCATCATCAATCCACCCGGTGCTAGGAAGTCGTACAACGCCTCAATAAGCACTTGGGCTCGTGAATCACGCAAATAGTCGAAGAGGCCCGCACTGAAGATCAGGTGTTGGGATCCTTTTTCCCTCAATGGAACACCCTCGCTCAGCATCTGAACGAATGACAAGTTCAGCAAAAACAAATCCCCGTTACTCCCCCACTTCCCGATTTCCCTCCGACTCGCCCGATATGCAACGCTTAAGGCCTCCTCTTCCTGGTCTATTAGTGTCCAAACCACCCGACCAGGCCATGTTTTGTTGCGACCAATGAAATCGGAAACCTCTACGGCTGGGCCGCACCCAAGGCTGGTCACCTGAAACACGGTTGCTTCACTACCACCCTGAAGCACCCTATGATGCTCGACCTCCATCGAATCCACTATCATGTCTTTTCGGGTCCGAATACCCTTTCCCAGGGGGTGATCCTCTGGAAAAAACTTGTGGATGACGCGCCCGAAGACTGTGCTGCCCTCGAATGAATTCCTGTAAATGTGCAGCATGGCTTTGTAATCACCAGCATATCCGAGGGGCTTGGTGTAGGTCCTCATTCCTAACTCTGAGTCGAGCACAAGAGGTGTCACGATGTCTTCGGTATATCTCTTCGCAGCGACCAACACGTCACGATCTTCAAGGCACTTTGCAGATGCCCTGGCCGCTTCAACTTGGAGACGCCACCATGGCTCTCGAATCGCCTCATAGGCGCGTTCCTCAAGTGATACGCCACTATTTTGAGTTTCGGGATTCGTGCGTAAGTACTTTTCGTATTCTTCAAGTGACCGTCTGTAATACCCCAAGAAATGTGCGATTCTGGCGATAACATCTCGATATTCCTGCGGAACCGCGACGCTGATTCCCTCCGGGCCCTCGCTGAGTTCGCGATCGAGCCGTTTTTTGTCGTCCTGTCGCCGGATTTCGGGAAGATCAAGGAACCCGGTTACCAACCCCAATCCAACAAGAGAGCCATTTCGAATCCCAGGTTCAGCGCGCGCCACGCGGGCCGGTCCCGTGTAGACCTCCTCCCCGTGAAGCAGTAGCGATAGGTTAATCTCTTGGCCCACTGGCCACTGAGTTGGCCCTCCGGGAGCGAGGAACGAAAGTCCGTTCATTGACAGATCAAACAACGGGAACGACTCCCCATCTACCATTAGCTGCGGTTGCGCGTCCCTTGAAAGCAGTTCTCGTACACGCTGGCGCTCTGGTCGGTAGAATACCCCTCGAGCCACCGCCCCGGTGAGACTTTCGTACGATTTAACCATCACATCCCCCGCTCAACGATCTATCGAACCTGGGAGGACCATCTTCCTACCCCTGCCTCAGCACGATATTCAATTCCGGCCTTCATTAGAACTTCCGATAGCCGGCACCTCAATTAAAAACTCCGCTCCTCCGCCAGTTCTACTTCGAAATCGGAGGCTTCCACCGTAGTCCTCCGCCATTTTCCTTGAGAGATAAAGACCTAACCCAGAGCCAGATCCGTCTTTTCGATTCGAGAAGAACGGATCAAAAATCCGGTCCACATGTTCGCTTTGGATACCTGGACCATCATCTTCGACGCTGATTATGATCGCGCCGTTTCGCTCCTCCACCCTCAACCAGATGTTAGCAACTTCTGCACGGATGGCATTGTCGAGTAAATTCAGAAGGATCTGATTCAAAGGACCGGCAGGCGCCTGAGCAAGCCTCTTCGTCTCATATGCCTGATGAACTTGAATCCCCTCCAGACGGTGTCTGATGATTCGAAGAGTAGATTCCACACCCTCTTTCGGGTCACAAGCGTGCATTACGCCGGACTCGGCGGGCCTGGCGTGGGAGTCGAGCGCTGCTGTGATCTCGACAATCCTTGATGCACCGTCACCAATGACGTCAAGCAACTCCGATGCTGTCTCCCTCGACGCCGTACCCGCTGATAGGACACGAGAAGCATTTAGGATGGCGTTCACCGGGTTCCTCAGTTCATGCAGGATTCCGGCGGCAAGGGTGCCCACGACCGCCATCTTCTCCTGTTGAACGAGCTGAAGAGAGAGAGTCCGGAGTTTGAGTTGGGCCTTGATCCTCGCTATTAACACTCTGGGGTGGAACGGTTTTACGACAAAGTCATCGGCGCCGTGGGCGTATGCTTCTAATGTGGCTTCCGAGCCGGCCTTCGCGGTGAGCAGAATGATCGGTATCGACCTCAACTTAGGGTCACTCTTCACCACACTGCACAGTTCCGTGCCGGTCATTCTTGGCATCATAACGTCTGAGATTACTAAATCTGGGGGACTACTCCTGATTATCTCAAGGCCTTGCTGCCCATCCTCTGCGATTGACACGCGAGCATAAGGAGTCAAGAGGTCCTTGATGAAGTCTCGCACCTCTTCGTGATCATCAATCAAGAGCACGTCTGCCATCCCCTCGTTAGGTTCATGGCCTGCCTCGAGCGTATCCCCGGCGTCTGGACTCCCCACAACCACCGGTCCTTCGTCATCGGCGATGTACTCACCGGGATCTTCCGCTCTCCTCCGGAGGGACACGATGTTCTCAAACTGCTGACGACGCTCAACCACTTCCGGACGAATGTGCTTCTGCCCAAACGGCAGGAAAACGGCAAATTCGGTCTTCACCCCAGGTTCACTCTCCACGGAGATTTCACCACCGTGAAGATCAACAAGTTCCTTCGCCAGCGCAAGCCCGATTCCGACTCCACCTTCTCTTCGTCGATCACCTGGCATGACTTGGAAAAAACGTTCGAACACCCGCGGCAAATCCTCGGCGGGGATGCCTGGTCCGTTATCCGTCACGGAAATGCGGACACCGTCGGTTCCATCCTCCACTTTCACTTCAACCGTTCCCCCCTCGGGGGTGAATTTCACCGCGTTGCTTACTAAATTGGTAACGACGATCTCAAGCCGATGGGCGTCTCCCCACGTCTTCCTTCCCGAGGGTCTACTGTCCAGCACCAAGTTGACCCCCCTCGCTCTCGCATCCGGCGCGCTGTTTTCGTAAACCGCGGCCGTCACCGATCGAACGTCGATTTCCGAGAGATTTAGCCTCAGCCCCCCCGCATCGACCCGTGACAAATCAAGCAAATCGCTGATCAGTCGCAGAAGTCTCTCGGCGTTTCTCCGGATCACTCGAAGCTGTTGACGATCGTTCTCTGATTCGACTCTCTCTGCTAACTCGTCGACCGGAGCAAGTATGAGCGTGAGAGGTGTGCGAAGTTCGTGCGAAATATTCGCAAAAAATTTGCTCTTTAGTCGATCGAGTTCCTTCAGCTTTTCAAGTGCTCCCTGAAGTTCGTTCGACGTGTTCGCGAGTGCTACTCTCGCTTCAGATTCCTTCCTGGCGGTTTCAGCTAACTGAACCCGAAGTTGATAATCTCGGCTCGCAAATTCATACCTATACGCCGCCATCAACAAACTGACAGTGCAAGCGGTCACAACAACAAACACGTTCGTAACTACATCATCGAAGGATGTTGTCGTTGGATTCCAATTCCAATAGAAAATCAAACCAGTGGTGGTGATCGACGAAAAAACAAACGCAGCAGTCCATCGAACCGGCCAAGATGGGAGAATACCCACCGCAAAAATTACCAATATGTATCCCAAAATGTACCGCGATAGGTTTCCCTCGCCGACAAGTGGCAACATAATCGAAACGGCCGCAATCTGAGAGAAGGCGATGACCCACAGTGCCTCCCACGAATAAACTGCCGGGGAGACGCGAGAAACAAAGACCGCAGCAAGTAGACTAAAAGCCGCAACCAACAACCTAAGTTCGAAAAAGAAGAACCACAAGTCGGGTTCTAGCAGGTAGTCAAAAATCGACCACCCTACGAAAACCGGGTTAAATATCAAAAGAGTCCACGCGAGTACTGGGAGCCGCTCCCGAAGTTCGGCGTGCAAACTCAACCCGCGTTTCGAATAGACGGGATCGGCGAGGTTCTCGTCAATCGATGGAAAGAGCGACACGGTTGAAAGGAACCGGGAAACTCTGGGCTGATTATTTGTCGCCATCATTTCCTCGGAGACGCCAATCTACCTCTTTTCAGACATTTGATGAGAATCTCACTTTGTTGTATCGCACACAGTTATCTTACCACCATGGCGATACAATCGAATAGAACGACCGTAAAAACAAAACGGTTCAAGCTAGAAGCCCCTAGTATTCTGTCGAAAAACACAGTGTACATTAATGAAATAACCTAAAAGGAATAACGTGGAATTACTGAAGAAAATGACGGATTCAGACGATAAAATTTGCGAAAAATATACAGAACACGATTGCGCGGTAGATCACCAAGATTTTGATAAGTTAATTCTCGCCAAACTAAACACCCCAATATCGTGACCGCGAATTCCGGCTTTTAAGAACTTCTCGTATCGCTCAAATACATCGACCCCAGCAATCGAAATGATCTGCTCACGGTTGCTCATCAGGTTGGAAAGCCAACACTTAAGGGTGGGCGGGTAGTGATGGCGGTGATTCACCAAATTCTCGAGTTCAAATATTCCATCGAAACCCTCGACTAATTCGGAGAGATGTGGCATGTCTGATTCCGGAAATATTTCTGACAATGGACTGCTTGGAATGTAGGTTCCTTGCCCATACACTTGGGTTTCAATTGTCATTTTCCCAAGGGGTTTTATCCAATCAGCACATTTTGAAAAAAAATCCCGATATACCTCAATCCGTTCTCCTCTGGCCAGTTCAGGTCTCACAAAATGGGCGATGGCCGCGATCGAGATGATTGCGTCGTACAGTGTTGAAGGGACATGGTGCGCCCAACTTTCAACCCGTGTTTCGACCCCAGGGAGGTTCATTTGGTCGATCCAGGATCTCTGGGCTTCAGAAAGTGTCAACCCAACTGCACTATTTACGCCGTGTTCTTTTACCAGTTTTTTCAAACACGCGCCCCAGCCACATCCGATTTCCAAGACCGAATCACAACCGCTAGCCCGAGCTGCACCAATGTGGTATTCGATCTTCCGGTTTTGGGCCTGTTCGAGATTCTCGTCATCTTCACCCCAGATCGCGCACGAATAGACCATCTGATTATCAAGCCACAACCGGTAAAATTCGTTGCCGACGTCGTAGTGGGCTTGGATAGCTGACTGTGAAGCGCCCTTGCGATCGCTTGAGGATTGCCCTGTTTCATTACTTGTGGTGTCAATCAACGGATACTCCCAAAAAAAGTGAATTCAGCGAGGTGCCCCGTCTCTCGAGATAACAATACACCACCCATTTCGATTAATTGCGTGTCTAACTCCGTTGTATACGTTCAATTTTTTTCGTCACTTAACTTGTTTCTAAGCCAAGAAAAGAATCGGGATCCGGATAACCCGGGAAGAAGTCAATTACGATTTCCCTCGACGGGCCTGGTGGAACGAAGTATCTCCGACAGAACGGTGGCCGCGGCGTGGTCGACCTGATCGGGTGTGGTGAAGCGGCCGACCGAGAGGCGGACGGTGGAGGCTGCGGTGGGGTTATCTACTCCCATGGCTGCGAGGACGTGAGAGATTGCGACCGTGTCCGAGTGACAGGCCGCTCCGGCGGAGGCTGCAACCCGGTCAGACAGGGCCGCGAGCAGCAGGTTGGCATCGATTCCCGGGAATGCGATGCTCAGGGTGTTGGCCAGCAGGTTTTCGGGATCACCATGAATCGTGGTCCCCTCCGCGCCTTGTTGGAGGCGTTGTGCGAGCCGATCCCTGAGATTTCCAAGCGCCGGGATCTCTTGTGTCAGCTCGTTGTGAACGATCTCGCAGGCAGTGCCGAGGCCGACCTCGCAGAGCACGTTCTCGGTGCCTGCCCGGCGACCCATCTCGTGCGCCGCGCCCCTGATCAGGGGGTCGATGGTCACCCCCCGACGAATGAAAAGGGCGCCAACGCCCTTGGGGGCGTACAGCTTGTGACCCGCCACTGTGAGCAGGTCGACGCCCAGCTGCCCGGTGTCCACCGGCACCTTGCCGACGGCCTGGGCTGCGTCGGTGTGGACGAGCACGCCCCTGCGCCTGCAGAGTTCGGCGACCTCGGCCACCGGCTGGAGTGTTCCGACCTCGTTGTTGGCCAGCATCAGCGTCACCAGCACGGTGTCAGGGCGAAGGGCTCTTTCGATGTCTAACGGATCGACCCTGCCCCGGCGGTCGACACCGATGATAGTCGACGAGATCCGTCCCTCCCTCTCGAGCGCCCGCACCACCTCCAACACCGCCGGATGCTCCACCGCCGAGGTGACGACATGGCCGCCGGCTCGGGCGGCCACCACCCCGCGAATGGCCATGTTGTTCGACTCGGAGCCCCCGGAGGTGAACACAACCTCGTCCGGACTGCAGCCAAGGCAGGCGGCAACCTGAGCCCTGGCATGGTCGACCGCGGCGCGCGCCTCACGACCGAGCCGGTGACCCGAGGACGGATTGCCGTAAAAGCCGGACAGAAAGGGCTCCATGGCCCTGGCGACCCGAGGGTCTACCGGGGTCGTGGCGTTGTAATCGAGGTAGATGAAATCCTCCGCCATGTCGGTTCCAGTCTACCGGAAGGGTCGAGGAACGCGTTGCCATCCGGCCCGCGAGCCGATACCATGCCGCCGCGGCGCCCCGGCCGCTCCGCCCATCCAACGCCAACCCTGCCATCGGAGGTGGTCATGCCGAACGGAATCGTCCCCATCCCGGAACCGGTCAACGAGCCTGTCAGGGCCTACCGCCCGGGTTCACCTGAAAAGGTCTCGCTGAAGGCGAAGCTCGCCGAGATGCTGGCCGATGAGATCGAGATCCCCCTGATCATCGGCGGCAAGGAGGTCCGCACCGGGAAAACCGCCGATGCGGTGTGCCCGCACGATCACCGGCACATCCTCGGTCGCTACCACATGGCCGGCGAAAAGGAAGTTCTCATGGCCATCGAGGCCTCTCAGAAGGCCTGGCTGGAATGGTCCGAGACCCCGTGGGAGCACCGCGCCGCAGTGATGCTCAAGGCGGCCGAGATGCTGGCAGGGCCGTGGCGCGATACCGTCAACGCCGCCTGCATGCTGAACCAATCCAAAACGGTTTTCCAGGCCGAAATCGACTCGGCCTGCGAGCTGATCGATTTCTGGCGGTACAACCCCCACTACATGCGGTTCATTTACGAGCAACAGCCCGGCAGCGATCTCGGCCACTGGGACTACGTGGAGTACCGAGCGCTCGAGGGCTTCGTCTTTGCCGTCACGCCGTTTAATTTCGCATCCATCGCAGGAAACCTGCCCACCGCGCCGGCGCTGATGGGCGACACAGTACTTTGGAAACCCGCTTCGTCCGCCGTTTACACCGCGCACTGGCTGATGAAGCTCATGGAGGAGGCTGGTTTTCCACCGGGGGTGATCAACCTGATCCCCGGATCGGGCGGCCAGGTCGGAAACCCGGTAATGGCCAGCCCGCACCTGGCCGGGGTCCACTTCACCGGCTCGACACCTGTATTCCAGGGCATGTGGCGCACGGTTGGCGACAACATCGCGTCCTACAGAACCTACCCCCGCATTGTCGGCGAGACCGGTGGCAAGGACTTCGTATTCGCCCATCCATCGTGCGACGTCGAGGCGTTGGCCACAGCACTGGTCCGGGGAGCGTTCGAGTACCAGGGCCAGAAGTGCTCCGCCGCCTCCCGCGCGTACGTCCCGAAGTCGGTGTGGCCGACGGTCAGGGGCCTCGTCACCGGCCAGCTCGCCGAAATCAAAATGGGCCCCCCCACCGACTTCCGCAACTTCATGTGCGCGGTGATCGACCGGGGTGCATTTGCCGACATCACCGGTTATATCCAGTTCGCCAAGGACTCGGCCGACGCCGAGATCATCTACGGCGGCGAGTGGGATGACTCCGAGGGCTATTTCATCCAGCCCACCGTGGTCCGCACAACCGATCCCCATTTCAAGTTGATCGAAGAGGAGATCTTCGGCCCCGTGCTGACGGTGTACGTCTACGACGACGCCGACCTCGACCGCACCCTCGAGCTGTGCGACACCACCAGTCCGTACGCCCTCACCGGCGCGATCTTCGCCCAGGACCGCTCCGAGATCGTGCGCATGGCTGGTCGGCTTCGTCACTCGGCCGGCAACTTCTATATCAACGACAAGCCCACCGGGGCGGTGGTCGGCCAGCAGCCCTTCGGAGGCGGCCGCGCCTCCGGCACCAACGACAAGGCGGGCTCCTACCTCAACCTGATCCGTTGGACTTCGCAGCGCACCATCAAGGAAACCTTCGTCCCGCCGAAGCACTTCGCTTATCCATTCATGGGTGAAGAGTGACATGACGGCGGGCTGGCCTCGGCAGCCCAGCCGGAATGTCATCCCGAACGAGGCCTGAAGGGCCGAGGAGGGATCTCTTCGAGGTCGGCGCCAGCCAGTGGACGGCGGGCTGGCCTCGGCAGCCCAGCCGGAATGTCATCCCGAACGAGGCCTGAAGGGCCGAGGAGGGATCTCTTCGAGGTCGGCGCCAGCCAGTAGACGGCGGACTGGCCTCGGCAGCCCAGCCGGAATGTCATCCCGAACGAGGCCTGAAGGGCCGAGGAGGGATCTCTTCGAGGTCGGCGCCAGCCAGTGGACGGCGGGCTGGCCTTGGCAGCCCAGCCGGAATGTCATCCCGAACGAGGCCTGAAGGGCCGAGGAGGGATCTCTTCGAGGTCGGCGCCAGCCAGTGGACGGCGGGCTGGCCTCGGCAGTTAGGCCGGGGAGGCGGCGCGCACCTCCGCGAGACCCCTCGTCGTTACTCTTCCAATGACAAACGGTGCGCGATGCGTGTCCGTTTTCGCTGGTTATTGCGAATTGCGAATTGCGAATTACAAATTGGACGCCTTCCGAGGTCTTTGGAGATGAGCACCTGCGATCTCGAAAGACCCGAATTCGTAATTCGCAATTCGCAATTCGCAATGGGTGGGAGGGCTGGGAGGCGCATAGTACGGCGGGCTTCCAGCAAAGTAGGTTTGAGACCATCGCTATAATGCCGCGGTCATGACCGAGCCCCCTGACGACCTGCTCGATCGAGCCGCAGCTGCGATCTCGGATTCCGAGGCCATCCTGGTGGCCGCTGGCGCGGGCATGGGAGTGGACTCGGGCCTGCCCGACTTTCGCGGCGACGAGGGCTTCTGGCGCGCCTACCCTCCGATGCGCAAGCTCGGAGTTTCATTCGTCAACATGGCCAATCCGACCTGGTTTCGACGGGATCCGGAGCTGGCGTGGGGGTTTTACGGCCACCGCATGAACCTCTATCGCGCCACCAAGCCTCACCTCGGGTTCCAGATCCTGAGACGGTGGGGCGGCGTCAAGCCCGGCGGGACCTTCGTGTTCACGTCCAACGTGGATGGCCACTTCCAAGAGGCTGGCTTCGGCGAACAGGGCGTCCACGAGTGCCACGGCTCGATTCACCACCTCCAGTGCTCCAGGCCGTGCGACCAGCGCATCTGGGACGCCGACACCATCCGGATCGACGTCGACGAGGAGACCTTCAGGGCCCGCCCCCCGTTTCCCGAGTGTCCGGCCTGCGGCGCCGTCGCCCGGCCCAACGTGTTGATGTTCGGTGACTGGGGTTGGATTCCCCATCGGTCCCAGCAGCAGGACTCCCGGTTTGGGCAGTGGCTGGACAGCCTCGAAGACACACGCCTGGTGGTCATCGAGCTCGGCGCGGGGTCCGCAGTGCCGACCGTTCGCCTCACGTCGGAAAGGGTTGCTGCCGAAACCGGGGGTGCCCTGGTGCGGATCAATCTCCGCGAACCCGGTGTTCCGACAGGAGCGGTGGGCATCCCCGCCACCGCTCTGAAGGCCCTCGAAGAGATCGATCGGAGGCTTGCGCAGTAACCTCCCGACCAAGGCACGACCGAACTCCCCCTGGCAATTTGCGACGTATGAAACGACATCGATGTATGATTGGGGTGTACTTGAGGGACCAACATCCGGAACCAAAGACGGTGGGTGGCCCGGGAGGAAACGTCATGAGGACGACGGTGTCCACGACCGATGGCGAGATTGAGGGGGATGCGGTGCAACCGACTCCGGCTTCCGACGAAGAAACACCGAAAAAACTGTCCGCTTTCGGGAAAGTCATCTCCCAGCTGAGTCCGCGCCGGCAGTTCCTGGTCAACCGGAGGCGGCAGCTGCGATCCGCGTTCCTGGTGGCCGTGGTGGTGTTGCTGCTCCTGCTGCCGTTGAACTACAGCCTGCACACGGTGCGGGAGCAGGAAACAACGACCATCACGACGTCCAACCCCGAGCTCAAGCCCCTGATGGAGTCACGCGACCAGACCGAGCTCGTCGTCGGCCTGGTGGCGTCGGTGGTGATCCTGGTTGGAGTCTTCGTCTTGACCATCATTGAAACCCACCGGACCTCAGGGGCCGCCTTCGCGTTGGTGCGACGGCTCGACGAAATCCGTGAGGGCCAGTACGGAACCCGGTTGACCCTCCGCGGCGGGGATAATCTGCGCGAGATCGAGGGCCCCTTCAACGCCATGGTCGAGGCACTGCGCACGCGCGCGGTCGAGGAGGCCAACCAGCTCGACGAGTTGGCCCGCAAGTCGAGCGATGTGGTCGTGCCCCAGGAGGCCGAGGCGATCGCCCACAGGCTGCGATCGCTGGCCAAGAAGAAGCGCGAGCTGGCCGGGGTCGGGTCGCCCCGCAAGGAACCGACTGGCGCATAACGACCCGCGGTCAGGTCACACTCTGTTGCGCAGCATCAGCTCCTTCGGGTGGGGCTCGAGGTAGAGCTGGCCCCGCATGTACTCGACGGCGTGACGATGAACCTGATGTCTGAGGAGCGCCACTGGAACAACCAGCGGCACCAGGCCGACGCGGTAGTCCTCGATGAGGGTCACCATCTCGCGTTTTTCGGCGGCAGACAGGTCGGACTTGAGGTAGCCCAGAATGTGGTACAGAACGTTGGTGTGCTTCTTGGCGGTAGTCTTCCACCGCAAGGTGGCGAAGAACTCGCGCTCGTATTCGCCGTACACCTCTTCGCCGGACCTCCGGCCGGCGCCAGCGACCAGCCGGCCGAGGCGCCGGTAGCCGGCCTCGTTGTGCGACCTTAAGAGAAGCTTGTGGGCGGTGTGGAACTCGACCAGGCGCCGTCGCGACAGGTCCCCCCTGACCAGGCTGCGCCAGCGGTGGTGGCAGAAGACCCGCTCGATGAAGTTTTCGCGGAGCACGGGATCGTTGAGCCTCCCCTCCTCCTCGACAGGAAGGTCTGGCCAGCTCTCCAGGAGAACCCGGGCAAAGACCCCGACGGCGTCCCGGCTCGGCATCCCACCCTTGCCGTAGACCCGGACCCGCTCCATGCCGCACGACGGAGAGCCCTTCTTCAAGACGTATCCGTCGAGGCCCTGTCGCTTCAGTTGTTCGACCTTCTCTTCTGCGTAGTCGCGCATGGCGTCGGTGAGATCGGTGCCGGCCTTGGGCTCCACCAGGCGCACATCGTCGGCGGTTCCTTCCAGTCTGATCGTGGGCCTCGGCACCCCCAGACCGATCTCCAGCTCCGGGCACACCGCCACCCAGCGCACCCAGTCACCGAGCACCCCGGTCAGGTACCGATCGCGCTTGTGACCGCCGTCGAACCGGACCTTCTGGCCGAGAAGACACGACGAGATCCCAAGCCGAATGTCCTCGCCATCGTCGTGCCAAACCCGCCACGCAGGCGACTCGGCGGTTGCTTTCCGCGTTTCCTGGTTCATTTGACCTCTCCCACACGACTCACTTCACGGCCCTCGGTTCGATACAATGCTTCCCCTGGGAGTATTATCCCCCAAAGGAGGCAGGACATGAGCCGTTTGTGGCTTTTGCGAGGTGATCGAGAAGCCCCGGGGTGGCAGTCGTTACGAGCCGACCAGCAGGAAGAGCTTGTGGACATGATCCACCTCGACCCGAGGGTGTGGGCGATTGTCCGCGCCGACGATCCACCCACCAAATACGACGGCGTCGAGGCGGTGGAGCCGCCGGACGGTCTCTACCTGGATCCGAATGGCACCCCTCTGTACCTGGTCGGTGGCGAACCGGTCGCCACGGCGGAGGATGTGATCGCGGCTCTCGGGGAAGATGCCTCGGCCCTCCTCGAAACGACCGGAGATCCCCACACGGTCCTCCAGAGAGTCGGGAGGGTGTACTGATGGCTTCCCCGAAGAGTGCCGTCGCGTTCATGGTCCTTTGCGCCGCAGTGGCGTTTGGGGCGGCGACCCCGGCCGGTGCCCAGGAGCAGGGAGAGTGGCGCTCCGGAGGCCGCCTGATCAGCATCAACGTCGACGCGGTGTCGGAGCCGCTGTTCGACACCGGGTCGATGATCAAGGTCGAATCGGCGTGGTCTCTCGAGTTCGACACGACCTATATGCTCGGAGAAAACTGGGGGATGGAGTGGATGATCACGGCCGCTCCCCAGGACACCCAGGTGGTATCAGGCCTATACAACGGCCTCGACCTGGGAATGGTGTGGATCGGTGAAACCTCTCTCACCATCCACTACGTGATCCCCCTGCGAGGTCGCTGGCATCCCTATCTCGGCGCCGGCGTCGCACTTGGTTACATCCTCTACTCGGACGCGACCTCGGCGGCGGAAGCGATCGGCGTCGACAAGGTGGAATCGAGCCTTGCCTGGGGACCCGTCGGCCAGGTTGGACTGAACTACCGCCTCAACAAGGCCTGGATCCTGAGCCTCGACATGAAGTGGATTTCCATGCCCATGGACGTCACGCTCAGGGGTCCGTCGGGCCCCATCGACACGGTCGAGATGGACTTCGACCCGCTGATCATCGGACTGGGCGGGGCGTACCGGTTCTAGCAGAATTCGGATTTCGGAATTCGGAATTCGGAAAACCGTCACCGATCGGTGCAGCAGATTCGAACTGTGGTGCCAGCCACGGGTGTCTGGGATCTTCAATCTTCAATTACGGGAATGCCGGCCTGCCGCAATCGACCGGCGATCTGTTGAACAGTGGCCCCGTGCAGAACGACCGTCTTGTTCCGGCTGCCCAGACCGCTGACGATGGTCACGTCACTGCGCCGCACACCAAGGTGGTCGGCGAGGAGCTTGATGACGGCGCCGTTGGCCTTGCCGCGTTCGGGTGCAGCCGTGACCTCGACCTTGAGCGCGCCGGCGTGACTCCCGACCAGTCGATTCGTCCGGCCGCCAGGTTTCACGCGGACGTCGAGACGAACGCCCCCGGTGGCGGGCACGACGAGATCGACCGCCCCCGCCATCGAGTCACTCATGCCGGGCTTCCCCCCTCAGCATCTTGTTCCGGGGAGCGAGCCTCTGGACCGCAGGGATAATTGCGGATGCGAATCGACCGCCGACGAAGGGCATCCGTGATCATCACCTGCGATCTCAAAAGACCCCAATTCGTAATTCGCAATTCGCAATTCGGTATGGATGGGTGTGGGGGGCGGGAGCGATTCTCACCCACGACCCAGAATCACGCCGCGTTTCGAGCCTTCGATGAACCGGATCACCAGGTCCACCTCTTCCTGGCCCGCGAGCTCGGTCTTGATCTTCTCGAGTGCCTCCGAAGCCGTGAGCTTGGGGCTGTGGAGGTGTCTCCAGAGCCGCTTCAGGGCCTTTCGGCTGTCCTCTGAGAATCCCTGACGTTCGAGTCCGATGGAGTTGGGCCCGAAGCACTTCGCCGGCCGGGCGCCAACCGTGCGCATGAATGGCAGACAGTCCTTCGACGCTGCCGTGAATCCACCCAAGAACGCGTAGCGGCCGACCCTGCAAAACTGGTGAATGGCGGTGAATGCGCCCACCGTGGCGCGGTCGTGCACCTCCACGTGCCCTGCCAGGGTCGCAGCGTTGGCGAAGATGGTGTGCGATCCCACCTGGCAGTCGTGAGCCACGTGGACGTAGGCCATGAAGAGATTGTGGCTGCCGACTGTCGTGAGTCCGCCGCCCCCCGGGGTGCCGCGATGAAACGTCACGAACTCCCTGAAGGTGTTGCCGTCGCCGATCTCGAGCCGGGTCGGCTCGCCGGCGTACTTGAGATCCTGGGGAGGTGCGCCCACCGAGCAGTGGCTTTCGAAGCTGTTGCCGGAACCGATGGTGGTGAGACCCGTGAAACGGCAGAACGGTCCGATCCGGCAGCCCTCCCCCACCTTCACCCCGGCCTCGACAACCGAGTAGGGTCCGATCACCACGCCGTCAGCCACCTCGGCAGCCGGATCGACGATCGCAGTCGGGTGAATCTTGGCGCCCATCACACCTCCGCCATGGCAGACATCAGGTCCGCTTCACACGCGACCTCGCCGTCCACCAGTGCCCGCCCATGCATCTTCGCGAAGGTCGAGCGGGCGGCCACCAACTCGACCTCGAACACCAGCTGATCCCCGGGGACCACGGGCCGCCTGAACCGGCAGCCGTCGATACCCGTGAAGTAGATCAGCTTTCCGTGTCGCCGATCCTCTTCGACACCGGACAGCAGCATGAAACCACCGGCCTGGGCCATGGCCTCCACGATCAGCACTCCCGGCATCACCGGGTGTTGAGGAAAATGGCCGACGAAAAAAGGCTCGTTGATCGTCACGTTCTTGATCGCCCGGATCTTCTTGCCGTCCATCTCGAGCACTCGGTCGATGAGCAGAAACGGGTAGCGATGCGGCATCAGAGAGAGAATGTCGCGGATATCGTTCATGGTTCGTCCTCTCGCTGCCTGTCCTGAATGCCGGCGACCGTGGCCTCGAGCTTGAGCACTCTCTGGCGCAGGGCTTCGAGGCGTTGGAGATTCGCATTCGTCTTGAGCCAGTCCCGATGGGGTCGGGCCGGGATGCCGGAAACGAATGCCCCCTCCGGTACGTCCTTGTAGACCGCCGTTTTCGCACCCACCACCGCGCGGTCGCCGATTCGAAGGTGGCCCGCGGCTCCGGATTGACCGGCGAAAACCACATGGTGGCCGAGCTTGGTGGATCCCGAGATGCCGACCTGGGCTACCAGCAACGACCCCTCACCGATTTCCACGTTGTGGGCGATCTGCACCAGGTTGTCCACCTTGGTGCCCCTGCCGATCCTGGTTTCGCCGAGAGTCGCACGATCGACGCAGACGTTGGCACCGAGCTCCACGTCGTCCTCGATCACCACGATTCCCACCTGAGGGACCTTGTGGTGGATTCCGCCGACGGTCGCGAATCCATAGCCGTCGGACCCGATCACCACTCCGGCGTGCAGCACGCAACGATCACCGACCCGACAGCGGTCCTCGATCACCACCCGTGGATGAATCAGGCAGTCCGATCCCACCACGGCCTCTCGGCCCAGCACACAGCCCGCACCCACGATCGAACGGTCTCCGATGCGGCTCCCCCGTCCCACCACGGCGCAGGGCCCGACCGAGACACCGTCCCCCAGATCGACGTCTTCGGCGACCACCGCCGACGGGTGGACCCCGGGCTCGACTCGCTCCTGGGGATGCATCAGCTCCAGTGCTTTGGCGAGGGCGAGGTAGGGCTCGGGGCACACCAACACATTCCGTCCGGGCAGCCCGGCGGCGTCGCGAGCCAGGATCGCTCCCGCCCTCGATTTCCGAGCCTGCTCGACGTACTTCGGATTGTGCAGAAACGACAGGTGCTCCGGGCCCGCCTCGTCAAGCGGTCGAATCGCCTCCACCGAGGAGGACGGGTCGCCGACCAGGTCGGCGCCAAGCCGTTGCGCCAACTCGTCCAGCTTCATCACTGAACCGTGTTGAACCGCCGGATGACGTCGTCGGTGATGTCGACCGCTTCGTCGGCGTACACCAGACCCGATTGGAACTTGTTGAAAATGAGCGTCATCCCACGCTCCGTTCCAACGTCATTGATGATCGGCATGATGCTCTCTTCGAGCCGTCCGAGGTAGGTCCGGCGGGCCTCCTCGAGGGCGCGTTTGGCATCGTCCTCGAAACGCTGCAGGGCGATGGTCCTGTCCTCGATCTGACCGTTCAACTCCTCCAGCTTGTCCTCGGCGAGAGTGAATCGCTGTTTGGAGAACTGATCCCGCAGAGCATCGAGCTCCTGCTGGAGGTTCTGACCCTCAGCGATCTTCTCTTCTTGAAGTTGACGGAGACGCTGGAGGGCGTCTTTGCCGGGATCGGATTCGGTGACGACCCGCTGGACGTCGATGACGGCGACCTTCGTCTGGGCCGACGCCGGCGCGACGACCGCCACGATCAGCACCGCGACCACTGACCACAAAACTGATTTCCTCATTTCGAACCTCCTGGTGTGCGTCTCGACCGAATCTAGAAGGTGGTTCCGATCGAAAACGAGAAGTCACTCGAATCCTCGTCAAAATAGGGATCGAGGTTGACCCCGTAGATGAATCGAATGGGCGCCTGGAATATGGGCAGGAAAATCCTCATCTCGAGGCCGGTCGATCGGCGCCACAGTTCGAAATTCCATCCCTGTTGTTCGACGTAGGTGTTGCCGGCGTCGAAAAACGCCACCAATTTCACCGGACCGCCGATCCGGAACTGGAATTCGAAATTGGTGAGCCAGTACCGGTCGCCGCCCAACCGCGATCCACCGGGCGTCAGGAAGTAGAAGCCCTGGGCTGTCCGCGGGAGAACAGTGTAGTACTGGAATCCGCGGAGGGTCCGGTCGCCGCCCAGACGGTAACGTTCGTACTGCGGGATTGCCGAGCCGTCATATGGAAAGAACTGGCCGACTTCTCCCCGGTAGGCGAACACGAATTTCTTTCTCAACGGGACCATCTGAATCCAGCTCACATTGGGCCGGATGTAGGAGAAATCGCCTCCGAGTGGCCCTCCGGCGAACCTCAGACGGGCGTTGAAGCGCTTGCCCCTGTTCGGGTCGAATGGATCATCCCTGCTGTCGAACAGGTAGGCCGGGGTGATGGAGGTGGTCGTCCCCGTGAAAACCTCGACTGCGTAATCCTGTCCCCCGGGCTCGATCGGCGGGATTCCCAGCGGAGGGATGTGACCTCCGGTGTCGTCACCAACCTGACCTGTCCGGGTCACGGCGAACTCCGAGTACACGTCCTCATAGGCGAGGATGGCGCTGACCGACCCAAAGGTGCTGAGGCCCATGCCGGTGGTCACGGTGGCGCCGGTGGTCTCTCGCTTGAAGCCGATGGCGTCGAGGCTGGTCTTGAAGATCGACCCTCCGAGCAGAATTCGACGATCAAGGAAGTAGGGCTCGGTGTAGGACAAAGTGTAGTAGTCCGACTGCCGTCCGACCTGTACGGAGACTCCCAACGAGTTGCCGCGCCCGAGGAAATTGCGCGTGTTGAACTGCGCCTGGACGAAGAACCCGTCGAGCTCGGAGTAGCCGGCCCCAAACTGGACATCGTTGCGACCCACCTCCTGGCCCTTGACGGTGACGTTGACCCGCTTTTCCTCATCGTCGAAGTCGAACTCGAGCGGCTCCTCCTCGAGCTTCCAGTAGCCGAGGGCGTTGACCTTGAAGACCGAGCTCCTGAACACCCCCATGCTCATGTATGAGCCTTCAGTGATCCTGAACTCGCGACGCAGCACCTTGTCGCGGGTGTTGGTGTTGCCCGAAAACTCGAGCCGACCCAGCTTGAAACGTTCGCCCTCGAAGACGTCCACCACCACATCCACCACGTAATCCTCGCCCTCCCGCGGCTTCCACACCTGATTGGTGTAGGCGTAGAGGTAACCGGTGTTGTGGTAGAGGTCGCGGAGCTTCTCCATGCCCCCCTCGACCGCCTTGTTGCTGTAGGTCTGGCCGGGCTGAACTTCGAACATTTCGATCAGGCGGTCGGGGTTGTAGACCTCGGCGCCCTCGATCTTGAGCGACCCCATGGCGTAGGGCTTGCCCTCCTCCACCGGGATGACGATCACGAGGTAGTGGTCCTTTTTCTTGAGGGTCTCGGCATCCGGGTTCTTGGCCGTCATCTCGATCTTCGGATTGCCGATCTTGATGTCGATATAACCTCGGTCGAGATAGAACTTGCGGAGATTGTCGCGATCCTCCTCCCAGGCGATGTCGGTGAAGATCGTCTTGCTGCCGAACATCTGGAGAAGGCCCTTCTGTTTGGTCTTTTTCAGCGCTCCCTTCAGCTTCGAGTCGGAGAAGACCTCGTTGCCCGCGAACTGGATGTCCGAGATCTTGACCTTGCCGCCCTCGTCGATGTAGTAGGTCACCTTGCGCTTGTTGGATCCGACCTTCTCCACCTCGAAGACCACCACCGCTGCGCGGTACCCGTCCTCGTCGTAGAGGTCTTTGATGGCCGACTGGATTCGCGTCAACTGGGCCATCCGAAGCGGTACGTTGCGCGGGATTTCGATGCCCTTCTCGTCGAGACGGTCCTTGATGTCCGAGGCGTTCAGCTTCTTGTTGCCCTCAAACTCGACTGAGGTGACGAAGGGCCGCTCCTCCACCACGACGTAAAGCACCACCTCGCCGTCATCGGTCTGCTCCAGCTCGATGCGGAGATCCTCGAAGAGCCCAGAATCCCACAGACGGTGGAAGCCCTCCGAAACCAAATCGACGTCCAGCGGATCTTCCGGCTCCAATCCGAGGTAGTAGGACACCGTGTCCACGGTCAGGGTCACTCCGCCTTCGACCACGATGTCGGCGAGGATCGGGCCTTCGACATCCGGGTCCCCGGAGCCCTGCTTTGCCGACACGGAAACCGCGACCGCGAGGACCAACACGGCTACAAGGGTCCACCTCGTCACATCGTCCCCTTGGCCTGAGGCACCGCGGCACCGATTTCGACCGCCGGCCGGCCATCGCGGAGCTTCACATCAAGCACCACCGCCCGGTCGATCCTGTTCAAGATCAGGAAATCGGCGACGGCGTCTTCCACCCACATTTTCACCAGCCGCCTCAGGGGTCGTGCGCCGGCCTGGGGATCCATGCCGCACTGGTCGAGGAGCCACGACGCAACGTCGTCGTCGCACCTCAGAGTGATGCGCTGTCGGGTCAGATTATCCGCCGTTTCGCGAAGTAGGATCTGCGTCACCTCGAGCATGCTCTCCTTGGAGAGCGGATCGAACACGATCACGTCGTCGAGCCGATTGATGAACTCCGGCGGAAAATGGCGACGCAGCTGGCGGTCCACCACCTCCTTCACCCGGGCCGACTCGAGACCCTTGCGCTGGTCTGCGAATCCCACACGGTCGTCGTCGACCAAATCCCGGCTCCCGAGATTCGAGGTCATGATGATCAGGGCGTTGGTGAAATCGATGACGTTGCCGTAGTTGTCGGTCAACCGGCCGTCCTCGAGCACCTGAAGCAGCAGATTGTAGATGTCGGGGTGGGCCTTTTCGATCTCGTCGAGCAGGATCACCGAGTAGGGATTTCGGCGGACCCTCTCCGAGAGCTGTCCCCCCTCCTCGAATCCCACGTAACCGGGCGGCGATCCGATCAACCTGGATACCGTGTGTTTTTCCATGTACTCCGACATGTCGAAGCGCACCAGCCGGCGCGGGTCCTGGAACAGGAAGCTGGCGAGCTGCCGGGCCACCTCCGTCTTGCCGACCCCTGACGGTCCCAGGAAGATGAAGGAACCGATCGGTCGAAGAGGACTGGTGACCCCGAGGCGACTCCGCCTGATGGCCCGCGCCAGCGCCTTGATGGCGTCATCCTGGCCCACCACCCGCAAACGCAGAATCTGCTCCATCCGGGCCAGCCGGTCCGCCTCGTCCTCCTTGAGAGCCGTGACCGGAACCCCGGTCCACGACGAGACGACCTCCTCGATATCCGGGCGGTCCACCACCACCGCCTGCGGCGGCTGGGCGGCGTGGGTCTGCTCCAGCATCTCGAGCTCTTCCCGGAGCCGCAGCTCCTCCTCGCGGAGCTCGACCGCCGCCTCGAACTCCTTTCGGGAGATCGCTTCCTTCATCCTGACCACCACCCTCTGGATCTCCGCCTGAACCTGGCGCAGTGAGGAGGTGGACGAGATCTGTCTCAGCTTGACCCGGGCGCCGGCCTCGTCGAGTACGTCGATGGCCTTGTCGGGAAACGCCCGGTCGGTGATGTAGCGTCCCGCGTGGCTGACCGCGGTGCGGATCGCCTCCTCGGAGTAGGTGACGCCGTGGAACTCCTCGTACCGGGACTGGACGCCGCGCAGAATCTCGATCGTCTCGTCCTCGGTCGGTTGACGCACCGTAATACCCTGAAAACGACGCGACAGCGCCCGGTCCTTTTCCACGTACTTCCGGTACTCGCGAACAGTGGTCGCACCGACACAGGTGATCTCACCACGGGACAGAGCCGGCTTTAAAATATTGGCCGCATCGAGCGAACCCTCGGCCGAGCCGGTTCCGATCAAGGAGTGGATCTCGTCGATGAAGACCACCACCTCGCCGTGTTCCCGAAGCTCCTTGAGCAGCCCCTTGAGGCGCTCTTCGAACTGGCCGCGGTATTTGGTCCCCGCCACCAGCAGCGAAAGGTCGAGGGCGAGAATCCGCCGATTCGCCAGCAGCGAGGGGACGTTGCCCTCGACGATCCTGGTCGCGAGGCCCTCCACGATGGCGGTCTTGCCGACCCCGGCGTCCCCGAGCAGCAGCGGGTTGTTCTTGGTGCGGCGGCACAGGATCTGGATCACCCGCTCGACCTCTTCGTCGCGGCCGATCAGCGGGTCGAACTGGCCGTCGGCTGCCATCTGGGTGAGATCCCTGGCGTACTCGGTGATGTGGGGCGTCTCCTTGGTCGTCGCCTCCGCCTCCACCTCGCGTCCGTACCTCACCGCCTCGTCGCGAATCTGGAACAGCTCGAAGCCGTGGGCGGTCAAATACTGGGCGGCGGCGCATCCCTCCACCCTGAGCAGGCCCAACATCAGGTGCTCGGTCCCCACCGACGCGTGGCCCATGCTCTCGGCTTCGTGGACCGCGAAGGCCAGCGCCCGTTTGGTCTCCTCCGCCAGCGGAAGATCGGGGGAGGTGCTGACGCGCTCGAGGGAGACCCGGGTGCCGAGCAGCTCGGACCGCAGGTCCTTCACTCCGAGATCGAGTCGCTCGAGCAGCCCCACCAGCACCGGATCGGCCTCGCGCAACATCCCCAGCAGCAAGTGTTCGGAACCGATGGACCGGCTCGACGACCGACTCGCTTCATAACGGGCGAAAAACAGGCTTCGCCTAACGTGCTCGTTGAATCTCTCAAACATATCCGGAACGCTCGCCGAGCGGTGCCAGCCGGAAAACGCGGTCGCACCTGCCGGCCATGGCCTCGTTGTGGGTCACTATAATTGAAGTCAACCCACCCTTCAAATGAAGCTCCTGAACAAGGCCGAACACCTGCTGAGCGTTGGCAGAATCAAGATTGCCGGTGGGCTCGTCCGCGAGCAACAGGCTCGGCCCGGCGATCAGCGCGCGAGCGACCGCCACGCGCTGCTGTTCACCTCCGGAGAGCTGGTCCGGAAAATGACCGGCTCGGCCGCCGAGACCGACCGCTTCGATCACCTCCGTGGCTCGGCTCCGCGCCCTCCGGGCGGACCAGCCGGCAATCCTGAGGGGCAGCGCCACGTTGTCCAGCGCGTCCAGCTCGTCGAGCAGGTGGTGGTGCTGGAAGACGAATCCGATCAGGCGGTTGCGGAGCCCGGCCCTGGCCTCGCCGTCGAGGCTTCCCACCGCCTCCCCGCCGAGCTCCAATGTCCCCGACTCCGGCCGGTCCAACAGACCGACCAGGTGAAGCAGGGTGCTCTTGCCGACCCCCGATGGACCAACCACCGCCACCAACTCGCCGGCGGCGACGTCGAAGTCGAGATCCCGGAGGACATCGACCCTGGTCGCGCCGCTGCCGTAGCCCTTGGTGACGCCCTGAAGCTCGACCATGGGTCCGTCACTCATAGCGAAGACCCTCCGCCGGCTCGCGCCGCGCCACCAGACGCGACGGCAGCCAGGACGCCCCGGCGGAAAGCGTCAGCGCCACCAGCACGACCACGGCCACCATGCCCGGGTTCACCTGAAAGGGCACCGACGATCTCATGAACACGCCGCGCGGCAGCGGCAGCGCCTGGGTGGCATCGAGCACGACGGCCAGCCCGGATCCCAGCACCGCACCGATCAGCGAGCCGCACACTCCGATGCCGAGGCCGATCAACAGGAACAGGCGCCGCAGCGCGGAGGGAGGCATGCCGAGGCCGGCGAGCACCGCGAGATCGGTTCGCTTTTCTGCGGCCACCATCGCCACGTTGCACAGTAAGTTGAGCGCCGCGACCACCAGCATCAGGCCGACCGCGATGAAGATCATCACCCGCTCCAGGGCGAGGGCCAACAACAGCGGCCGATGCAGCTCGTCGAGCCCCTCCACGCGGAACTGGGCGGCCCGATCACCAAGCGCCTGACGGACCCGGCCGGCGAGATGCCAGGGGTCGGCAGGGTCTCGCAGCTCGAGGGTCTCGACGGCCGGCTCGCCCCAGAAGAGGCTCTGCGCCTGGTCCAGCGGCAGCCGGAGCTCACCTGCGTCACTGCCGGCCTCGGGGCGGCGAACGTGGGTGATCTCCACCTGGGCCCGAACCGGCAGCAGGCCCATGGGAGTCAGCCGCTGGCGGGGGGAGATCACCTGGACGATGTCCCCGGCGCCGGCGTCGACCCTGGCGGAGAGAATCTGGTCCAACGACGCCAACGAGGTGTCAGACCGGCCCACTACCGATGCCGGAACGGCACCAGTCGGTGACGAGACCAGGCCCGTACCGCGCACGACCCTCACCATCTCCACATCACCGAGCCCGCCTTGCAAGACCGAGGCCAGTCCGTCGGGATCGGCAAGGCGCCGGCCTTCGGCCGGTCCGATTCGGACGTGGGCGGCCCGCTCGACCAGCTCACCGCGGATGCCCGACTGGAAGCCTTCGAGCAGGGCCAGGGTGACCACCAGGGCGATCACTCCAAGCGACAGTCCGATGAGCGAGATCAAGGTGACCGTGGCGACGTGAGTCCGCCGCCGCAGACCCACCAGGTAGCGGCGGGCGATGTGCAGCTCAGCCCTCACCGCGACCCCCCGAGATCCGTGCTTCGGGGTTCGTCTGTGGCACCAAGCAACGGTGGAGAATTGCAAATTGAAAATTGAAAATTGAAAATTCCATGCCCTGAGAAATTCCGCCCACGTCGGCAGGTGAAGTTCAATTTGCAATTTGCAATGTGCAATTTGTAATTCCTGGGGTGCCATCTCGAGGAGGTGGTCATCTCCAACGTCAGTGGCCCTCAGTCCTTCGGTCGCAGCAGCGGGAACAGAATGACGTCCCGAATCGACAACTGGTTGGCCAGCAGCATGACCAGGCGGTCAATGCCGATGCCCTCGCCACCGGCGGGCGGCATGCCGTACTCGAGCGCCAGCACGTAGTCCTCGTCCACCTCGCCCCCGGTCGCCTCGGCCTGCTCTTGAAGACGGCGCCGCTGCTCGTCGGGATCGTTGAGCTCGGTGAAGGCGTTGGCCAGCTCCATTCCGCCCACGAAGAGCTCGAAGCGCTCGACGACGTCCTCGTCATCGGAGCGGGACTTGGCAAACGGCGAGATATCCCTCGGAAAGTCCGTGATGAAGGCCGGGTCGATCATCAGCGGCTCGGCGGTCATTTCGTAGAGCTCCGCCAGCAGCTTGCCGTCCGATCGTTCCTCGATCCGCTCCACGCCCAGGCGCCGGGCCGCGGATTCCATCCGCTGGCGGCTGGACAGGTCTTCCTCGGTGAGGTCCGAGTGCCTCAGCACCGCTTCCCGCAACGACATCCGGCGCCACGGACGGCGCAGGTCGATGCGCTGGTCACCCCATTCCAGCTCGAGGGTTCCCACCACCTCCTCGGCGACGGTGGTGATCAGCTCCTCGGTGAAGTCCATGAGCAGCTCGTAGTCGGCGTAGGCCCAGTAGAACTCCAGCATCGTGAATTCCGGATTGTGGCGGCTGGAAATGCCCTCGTTCCGGAAATTCCGGTTGAGCTCGAAGACGCGCTCGAACCCGCCGACGGTCAGCCGTTTCAGGAACAGCTCCGGGGCGATGCGAAGGTAGAGGCTCATGTCCAGCGTGTTGTGGTGGGTCTTGAAGGGGCGGGCCACCGCTCCACCTGGGATGGGCTGCATCATCGGGGTTTCGACCTCGATGAAGCCGTTGGCCTCGAAAAACCGGCGGATCCCTGAAATCACCCGGCTGCGGATTTCGAAGACCCGCCGGGACTCGGGGTTCGATAGCAGGTCGAGGTAGCGCTGGCGGGCGCGCGCCTCGCGATCGGCCAACCCGTGGTACTTCTCGGGCAGCGGCCGCAGCGACTTCGACAGAATCTGCAAGCCGTCAGCCGCCACGCTCAGCTCGCCCGCCCGGGTTCTGAACACGGCCCCATCGATCCCGGCGAAGTCTCCCAAATCCATCGACTTGAAGACCTGCCACTCGATCTCGGAGAGCTTGTCGCGGCGCACGTATATCTGGATCTGGGAGGCGCCGTCGGTCAGGTCGACGAAGGACACCTTGCCGTGGCCGCGGATGGCATGGATCCGGCCGGCGATCCGCACCTTCGGCTGCGATGCCTCCAGCTCCTCGGCGGGGCGCGGCTCGAACTCTCGCCGCACCTCGCTGATCGACGCCGAAACACGGAAGCGGGTGGGATATGGCTCGATCCCGTTTTCCCGAAGATCGTCGAGCTTCGATCGACGGTTCGCCAGAAGGGTTTCCAGCGGCTGTTGCTTCTCGGACTCGCTCACCCGGCGACCTCCACACAGGCGCGTGATTGTACCATGGAAATTTGCTTCGCAAATTTCAATAAGTTATTTTTTTTGAATGTTTTAGACTGAATCCTGAGCCTCCGCGACAGAACGTCCAGGGTTTCTCGCGGAGGGTCGACTGCGGGGCGCCCTTTTCAACCGCGGGCTTCGCGGCCGCGATCACCTTGCACGGCGAGACTCACCTCGCCGAAGCCGCGGGACGGGGGGAACATCCTCCTGTAATCTCGACCCGAGCACCTCCGCGGGCCGGGGGTCTACCCCTCTGGCGATCGCCAACCCTCCCCATGTCATCCTGAGCGAGCGGCGCAGCCGCGAGTCGAAGGATCTGGGTGGGGGAGGTCCGAGGTGATTCGCCCCCACCCAGATCCCTCCACTCGGCGTCTCGCTTCGCTCGCCACCTCGGTCGGGATGACAGAGCGGCGGCGTCTCGCTTCGCTCGCCACCTCGGTCGGGATGACAGAGCGGCGGCGTCTCGCTTCGCCCGCCACCTCGGTCGGGATGACAGAGCGGCGGCGTCTCGCTTCGCCCGCCACCTCGGTCGGGATGACAGAGCGGCGGCGTCTCGCTTCGCCCGCCACCTCGGTCGGGATGACAGAGCGGCGGCGTCTCGCAGCGCTTGCCCCTTCGGTCGGGGTGACACCTGAATTGTGCTCCTCGGCATGCCATGGGCCGGGGTTTGATCCCCCGGCAACCTCCACCGTCCAGATCACCGTTTGCCGCGAGAACCGCCGGGTGAGGGTTTCCTGGCCGGGCCGCCGGGTTTCCGCCCTGCCGGCCGGCTCTTCGGGGGCGTCGCCTTTTCCCCCTTGAGGCTCTTCACCTCGGCCTCGGTCAGCGTCCGAAAATCACCCGGCCGCAGGCTGTCGTCCCGCACCGGCCCGATGGCGGTCCGCCGCAGCCGCTGGACGTGGTGACCGGCCCGGAAGAACAGCTCGCGGACCTCGTGGGTGCGGCCTTCGGTCACCTGGATCCGCCACCATGAGTTGGGACCGCGGGTCGCCGGCTCACGGCGCGCCTTCAGGGGCTTGACCCGGTGGCCCTCGATCACGGTGCCACCCATCAGCCTGCGAAGCTCCTGGTCGTCGAGGTCGCCACGGATCTTGACCAGGTACTCGCGGACGACGCCGTGCCGGGGGTGGGACACACGCGCCGCCAGGTCGCCGTCGTTGGTGAGGATGATCAGCCCCTCGGAGTGGTAGTCCAGGCGGCCGACCGGGAACACCCTCTCCCGGATCTGGCTGCGCACGAGATCCACCACCGTCGGGCGTCCCTCGGGGTCGTCGCAGGTGGTCATCACCTGGCGTGGCTTGTACAGCAGGAGGTAGCGAATGGGCTCCGGCCTGCGGAGGGCCTTGCCGTCGATCTTGAGGTGCTGGCGGCTCGCATCGGCCTTGTCACCCAGCTTGGCCTGGTGGCCGTCCACGGTGACCCGCCCCTCCTCGATCAGCCGCTCGGCATCCCGACGGGAGCACAGCCCTGACTTGGCGATGATTTTCTGGATTCGTTCTTCGGCCATCACATTCCTCCCGCGGGACGCGCCGCCTCTCGGCGGGACCGCAGACTCTAGCACGATCGGTCGTGATTGGCACGATAGAATTCGGATTTCGGAATTCGGAATTCGGAAAACCGCCGCCGATCGGGACAGCGAAGTCGAATTGTGGTGCAGGCGTCTCGCCTGCAGATTCGGAATTCGGAATGTGCAATGTGGAAACCCACCCACCCCATATCGCCAGTGTCATCCTGAGCGAGGCCGAAGGCCGAGTCGAGGAATCTGGCCCCGGGAGTCGCGCGACTCACGCGCGTGTCAAGGGACTTTTGACTTTTGACTTTTGACTTTAGACTTTTGACTCCTGATTGGGTGGTCGGTCGGTCGTCCAACCGTTCGCGATCAACCACCGCCGGGCACCCGCCGCCGTTCGAACCTGCCCGCGCACCTGCGCCCGCTGGAGCGCCCGAACCACCACCCCCAGCTCAGGCCCCTCGCCAAGCCCGGTAGCGTCGCACAGCTCCTCGGCGCCGAGCAACGCCGGCGGCCGGATCAGTCGATCCCCGAGCCGCTCCCACTGGGCCCACCAGCGCTTCCATGCCGCCGCCTCGCCCGAGGCGGGCACCCCGAGGGCTGCCGCCGCCGCGAACAGTGCCGGGAAGGCGTGCCCGGCCTCGTGAATCAGCTCCCGCCGGTCTGCCGGAGGAGCGGTGACGGCGGCCAGCGCCCACTGGAGCAGCGCTTCGGCGCGGTGAGCGGCCACCCGATCCGCGCGCTGCCACGCGTACGGGGCGGTAGCCGTCGGCGACGAGCAACGCCAACCCCGCAGCAAAATGACCAGCCGGGCCGCGTCGCCCGCCCACCGGACCGCGTCCGGAACCGGGTGCCGGCCGGGCAATGCCAGGCGATGAACCGCCCCGGAGTGGCGGGCCAGCCAGTCCCCGTCCGGAGCGGCGTCGGAGGGCGCCGACGCTCTGAGGAGGTCGAGCTCGAGCATCGAGCGCACCCCCAGCTCGGCCCTGTCGGCGCGTAGGATCCGGATCAGCTCCTCACCGATCCGGGACTTGGGCGCGTACGCCAGCAACTGCGCCAGCTCACGAATCCACTCGGTGGTGCGGTGGTCGACCCGAAAACCGTCAAGCTGGGCGACGAACCGTGGCGCGCGCAGCAGCCGTACGGGGTCGTCCTGCAGATTGCCCCTGGAGATTGCGCTGATGGTTGCCGGTTTCGATCGCCTCGAGCCCGCCGACCCGATCGATCAGGGGGCCGTCGGGCATCTGCCACACCAGCGCGTTGCAGGCGAAGTCCCGACGGAGGATATCGTCGTCGACGGTGAGCGAACCGAGGGGCCACAGCTCGACCTTGAGGTCGGCGGTGTCGATCCGCCACACGCACCGCGGCGGCTTGCCCAGCAGATGGGCCCGCATGCCGTGCATTCCGGCGAATCGGCGGGCCGGCTCCTCCACCTCGTCCGCCGACCCGAACATCGAGAAATCGAAATCCCGACTCTCCCGACCGAGGAGATGGTCCCTGATATAACCGCCCGCCAGGTAGCACCGCGGCCGACCCAGCTCCTCCCACGTTTTTCGCAGCAGCGGATCGCTCCCGAGTGCCTCCACCGACCTTTGGATCATCGTGGCTCCAGCATAACCGACCCATCCCCAAACTCAGCCGTGATGGGAACCTCTCGCTGCCGGGGGAGAGAATTACAAATTGAAAATTGAAAATTCCCGCCCATCCGCCCATTTCCATGAATGTCATCCTGAGCGAGCGGCGAAGCCGCGAGTCGAAGGATCCTTCGGCTCGATTCGCTCGCTCAGGACAGGTCTGGGGGGGGGGGGCGAGCTAGCACCACCACCCGGATCCCTCCACTCGCCGTTTCGCTGCGCTCAACGGCTCGGTCGGGATGACAAAAAAGCAGTCGCCGCGGGGAGCCAGGAGTTATTTTCAGCGACCTCGGACGCCGTGAATTCGTAATTCGCAATTCGCAATCAGAACTGCTTGGACGGCACTCACCTCAGAGCTCTACCCCAACGCCTTGTCCAGCACCTCGATCAGCCGCTCGATCTCCTCGACGGTGTTGTAGTGCACAAGGCTCACCCTGATCACCCCGTCCTCGGGATCGAGCCCCAGCGCCTGACACAACCGGTAGGCGTACATGTGTCCGTTCCGTATGGCGATGCCCGACCGGTCCACCACCGCGGTGATCTCGCGCGAGCTCTTGGACTCAGTGCACGAAGCTGATCGTCCCCACCCGATCGGGGCCCCCGTGCTCCGGCCCGATGATCCTCACGTCCCGCCTCGACCTCAGGTACTCGATCAGCCTCGCCTGCACCGGCAGCTCACAGGCGGTCATGACCTCGAACGCCCGCTCCACCCCGGCCCGGTCCAGCCGGTCGGCGTCGGCCTCCCCCGCCAGGAACGCGACGTACTCCCGCAGACCCAGCAGGCCCGCGCATCCCTCGTGATTCACCCCGCCCAGCTCGAACTTGTAGGGAACGTCATCCGTCGCCACGAAGAAGTGGTTCGGTCCCTCCAGCTCGGCCATAGCCTCGCGCCGCCCCCACAGAGCGGCCATGTGCGGCCCGTAGACCTTGTAGGCCGAGAAACCGCACCAGTCGACCCCCCAGCTCTCCACGTCCATCGCCCGGTGCGGCGCGTACGCCACGCCATCTACGACGACCCTCGCTCCGACCGCGTGAACCATCTCGGTGATCGCCTTCACATCCACGATCTCGCCGAGCAGGTTCGATACGTGCGGAAAGGCCACCAGAGCCGTCCGGTCGTTCAGCAGCTCTCCGAGCCGCTCCACCGGACACGAGCAGGATTGCGGATCCACCTTCCACCACCGCACCCGCGCCCCCGCCCGTTCCAACCGTACCCAGGGGCCCACATTGGCCTCGTGCCCGCTCTCGGCGACCACGATCTCGGCGCCGGGTTCCAGCACCCTCCCGTAGCAGTCGGCCAACATCTGCAGCAGCGCCGACGTCGACGGCCCCAGCACCACCTCGCCGTCCACTCCACCGAACAGCAGCCGCACGAATCCCCTCGCCTCCTCCACCATCGCCGTCGCCCGCTGCGACAGCTCGTACCCCGCCCCCAGCTGCACATAGCTCGAGAGCAGGTACTCCCTCATCCGCTCCGCCACCACCCCCGGCACCTGCGACCCCCCGGCGTTCTCCAGAAACACCGTCTCGTCTTCGAGCGCCGGGAAGGACTCACGGATCAGCTGTCTTCGCGCTTCGTCCCCGCTCCGAAACTCCATCAGACCCGATCGCCCTTCCCACCCAGGGTCAGCACGGATTTCGAATGCGCCAGACGCGCGACCGCCAAACGAGCCAGGAGCCGCAAGTGGCCGAATATCGTCCGTACGGTCTTCATCTTCGACCGGCCCAAAAGACGAACCTCGAGCACCGCCGGACACTCGACGATGGTTCCGCCCGCGAGATCAAGTCGTCCCAGAGCCTCCGCAACGCCGAGGAATCCGCCCTCCTTGACCTCGAGATTCGTCATTGACCTTCGCCTGTACACCCTGAAGCAACTGGTGTAGGTCGAGAACTTGTGGCGAAGCACCGTGCGGTACATCGACGACAGCGACTTGGAGAGAAGCAACCTCCATCCGGGCACATTCTTGACGACTCCGTCGGGGTGGTAAGGGGATGCCGTCACCATGTCGACCCCCTCGGTCAGCATCGGAATCATCGTGCCGAGCTGCAGCGGGTCGTATGTGCAGTCGCAATCGATGGAGCACACCACATCGGTGTCCGCCGCGCGAATGCCCGTCAGGATGGCCGTCGCTACACCGCGATTAGCTGGGTGCCGTTGGAAGGAGAAGTTCGGTCTGCCACCAAAGATCTTCTGGAGGGCCTGCCACGTGCCGTCCACACTGCCGTCGTCGACAAACAAATATCTCAGCCCGTAGTCTCGACCCAACTTCGAATCCACGTTGAGCAGGGTGTTCGAGAGATACGGGAGGATGAGCTCCTCGTTGAAACAGGGCACTACGACCGTGACTGGAACCCGGGCGGTGGATCCCTCATCGGCTGGATCGTGTTTCCCGTGAAGGCTCACAGTGCCTTCATGCGGCTCGGCGGACGGATTCACATCAGCTTGTGCCGCGGGAATTCCGAGGTAGTCTGCGATCCCGGTGAAACGGTACTTCCCCATGTAGTAACGAACAATGTCGCCCATTTTCTTGAGGTTTCGATACTGCCGGATCTTTTCTCGAAACGGAGCGGCTGCGATCCTCGGCTGGTCAGGATCGAGCTCCCAAACGTGGAAATACAGAAGGAACGGCGCCTCATGGACCCTCATCCACGCCGCGACCCTGCTCTTCATCCACCAGTGAGGGAACTGTCGCATGTAGTTGCCGCCGGCGATGGGCAGAGACCAGCCGGCCACCGTCCACGCTGGCAACGGAAACTCGTGAATTTCACGGTCGCCACACCGGCGCACGTGAGGGACGCGCCACCTCGGATCATTCGCGTATCGACGGAAGAGCGGGCGCACACTCGAGTCGTATCGAAACCCCTCCTCGGCCAACACGTCGAGGGCCCACAGGTCGCCTGGCCCGAACCACCGGTGGGCAATGCGGTAGCCATGGACCTTGCGTCCCGAGGCCCCTTCGATCGCATCCCTCGACCTCAGCAGATCCTCGCGGAACTCCTCCCGACTGAATCGGTCGATGCTGCGGTGGGCATAACCCTTGCTCGCGACCTCATGCCCTCGTTCGACCACCTCGCGAATGAGCTCCGGCATCTCTTCGGCAGTCCAACCCAGCACGAAGAATGTGGCCCGACTGTCGTACTCGTCGAGCAAATCGAGCGTTTTTCTGGTGTTCTCTTCGACCCTGCGCTCGAACCGGTACCAGCGCTCATTCTCAACCAGCGCCTTCAGCGGCGCCACGTTGAAATAATCTTCGAGAACGACGGTCAGCAGATGGGCGTCAGTGCGGCCCCGAACAGTGGAGCGATCGGTGGCGTCGATACCGACGTCAGCCGTGGGGGTCGATCCATCACTCACACGACACCACCCGGAGATTCCGGGAATGGCAGCCATCCGGGTTGGCACCCGGTCCACAGGGAATGGCGAACTCCGCCTGCAGCATCCAAATACCCTGTCACTTCATCCGCTCCGCCTTGCGATCACGGCGATGATCCCCGACCCCCGTTCCATTCAGACTCTCGAACCGATGTTGCGAAATCCCAGTATTGGTCAATGGTCCCGCAGTCCCAGTACCTGCCATCCGCCAACAGATAGCCCACAGCCAGCCCGCTGTCGATAGCTGGCTGCAGGGCGTAACCCGTGTGAGGGTCCTCCTTCTTGATGAAATCCCAAAACCTGGGCTTCCACGCGATCATCCCCCAACTCCACCCAAAGGGGCACTTCGGGTCCTTATCGACAACACGGACGACACGCCCGTTTTTGATGTCACACTGGCCCAGCTGACCGCGTTGCTCGTCGCGGATTGCCCACAAACCAACCACCACATCCAGGTCTGCCTCGGATCTGAGGTGGTCCACCGCCCGCTTGCCGATGAGAAAATCGCTGAAATACGTGTCCGGCATGCCGAGCACGTAGACCCCGTTTCGCGAGTCTCTCATCCTGAGCAGAGTGTCGTTCATGCTCTGAGTCTCGGCAACGCGGTACTCCTTCGTCTCTGCAAATCTCGCGACCAGCTGGATATTCTCGGGCGAGGAACCGATGATGATCGGATCGGCGTTTGCGGCGTGCATCCAGTTGATCGTCCGACCCAGAAGGTGCTCGTCTCCCGGGACCGGTAGCAGGAACTTGGGCAATCCGTGAATGCGAGTCGATTTCCCGGCGGCCGGGATCAATCCGATGATGGAATCGTTACTATTGTAATTCATTTTAACATCTTCGCTCCGACAAATTTCGAAATGTGAACCGTCATTTTCATCTGAGAAACAAGGTTCATATTCCACTTAGATGAACCGTGCTTTCTTGCCCCATAATGAACCGGAAAACGAATGAGATGCACGCCGGATTTCTTGATGAGCCACGTGGCATACACCTCCAACTCGTATCCCGGCGGCAAGTCAATGCCGTAAACGATCCTTCGCGGCACGATCGTCGGAGGCGCACCCGTGTCCCAGAGGACCCTCCTCGTCATCAATGACCACAAAACCGACACCAACATCGTCGCTGTTTTGTCGTACAGTGGCCTTCCTGTTCTTCTGGCTTTTGCGGCGACATTTGGATAATGTTCACTCGCGAGTATTCGCGAAAATCCCTCCGCACAACTCTTCGGATGCACCTTGAGATTTCCGGGAATCCAGGCGACAAAATCCGTCGTCGAGGCAGCAATCCCGTGCGAGATGCCACCCCCAAAGCCACAGTTCGGGCGGACTGGAAGCACGCCGAAATTGTCGCGACCGGCGAGGATCTCCTCGAGAACATCGAGGGAGCCGTCGGATGACCCGTTCTCGACGATCAAGAATTCGATTCTATTCTCATGCTCGACCTCCGAACATGCGTCGATTAACGTCGGGATAGACGCCTCCTCGTTGAAGACGGGTATCACGATCGTGAGCGCGGAGTGCAGGCTGTCAGCCAATTCAGTCACGGAATGTGCGAAGCTCCTCTTCAGCAGTGCTCGATTCCTAAGCATAATACATGTGTGGTTGAGGTTCCAGCGCCGCAGATCTCAGACTGAAAACCCGTCGGTAGTCTGTGAACATCTGCGGTTGTATCGGATGTGAGAATCGCGGCCGGCACCGATGCAATCTGCTGCGCATGTGGCTCATTTTTCGGCTATTTCAGGGGGTTCCAGGCCTCAGGTTCTCCTTGACAACCGACCCGCTGCCGATAAAATTGGACGGTACCGCTGTGTTCAAGGGCTGCCCAAGTGTGTGGCATATCCGCGCAAGATTGTGTGAGGAGAATGGGTCAACTCTCGGTCGTTGGTCATCGATCTTCCAACCATGGTGGTTGCACGCCCCGATTTCGTCGGGATTGGTGGTTCGACCTCGGCATACTCGATCTGATTCGCTCACCATGGGCAAGGCTTTTCCAGCAGATCGGGAAGAGAATCCCGTGAGGGTCCTGACACTATTCGGCACCCGACCGGAGGTGATCAAGCTGGCTCCGGTGATCCGGCGATTCGAGGAATTCCCGTCGTCGTTCTCGACGACCAACGTGGCCTCCGCTCAACACACCGACCTGCTCTATCCGTTCGCGGAGACGCTCGGTGTGCGGATCGATCGCGACCTCAAGGTCATGCGACCCAACCAGAGCCCACATGACGTTTGCGCCCGCGTCCTGGCTGCCCTTCAACCGATCCTGAACGACGTCGAGCCCGACATCATCATCGTCCAGGGGGACACGACCACCACACTGGCAGGCGCTCTCGCGGGTTTCTACAGCGGGATTCCCGTCGGTCACGTCGAGGCCGGCCTCCGAACCGACAATCCGGCCTCTCCTTTCCCGGAAGAGATGAACCGCCGGTTGGTCACCCGGTTGGCGTCGTTCCACTTCGCAGCGACCGAACACAATCGGCGTACGCTGCTGTCGGAGGGCGTTCCCGACGATTCGATCTTCGTTACCGGCAACCCGGTGGTCGACGCCCTGCACGAGATCCTCCGTCGGCCGAGGCAGCCTGGCCCCATCGACGATATCCTGACCCAAACCGCAGGCAAGCGGCGCATCGTCCTGACCACCCATCGGCGCGAAAGCCTGGGTCGGGCGATGCGTGACAACCTCGCTGTCCTGCGCCGCTACGTGGAGGATCACGACGACAGCGTCGTGATCTTCCCGGTCCATCCCAACCCTTCGGTCGTTGACTCTGCCGACCAAATCCTCCAGGGACACCCGCGGATTCACCTGATCAACCCGCTCGGGTATGAAGATTTCATCCATTTGTTGTCCCACAGTTGGCTCATCGTGTCCGACTCCGGGGGCGTCCAGGAGGAGGCGCCGACCCTCGGCAAGCCAGTTCTGATCCTGCGCGAAAACACCGAGCGTCCGGAAGCGGTGGAGGCGGGGGTTGCCAAGCTGGTGGGAGGAAACCCTGATCGACTCGCTACTCTCCTCGACGAGGTCACACGGGACAACTCGTGGGTCGCGTCGGTTCGAGAGATCGAAAACCCATTCGGCCGCGGGGACAGCGGACCAAGGATCGTCGCTGCTGTCGCTCGCGGTCTCGGCGTCCAGTTGACTGAGGCAGACTTCGAGGCGGGGAGCGCGGCGTAAGACGGCGCATCCATCGGCTCGTGGATTAAATAACGAGGAGATTTGGTGCAATGACTGACACGAACGCGACCGAAAAGAACATCGTCCTGCCCTCCGACCAGGAGGCCTCCGGTCGAACGCTGGGGCAGGAGGAGCTCGATCTCCTCGCCGAGGTGATCGGCGCCGGCAAGCTATTTGCCCCCAAGGGGAAGATTCGTCAAGGAGTTGGAGGCTCGTTTCGCGGATCTGCTGGGGATCGAGCACGCCTACGCGTGCACCTCCGGATCGGCAGCCATCCACACCGCCATCGCGGCGATCGACCCCGAGCCGGGCGACGAGATCATCACCACGCCCATCACCGACATGGGCGCCCTGACCCCGATTCCCTACCAGGGCGCGATCCCGGTGTTTGCCGACGTGGATCCGATCACCCTGAACGTGACCGCGGAAACCATCGAGGCAAGGCTCAGCGACCGGACGAAGGCGATCATCGTCACCCACCTCTTCGGATCGCCCTGCGACATGACCGCCATCATGCAGCTCGCCGACGCGAAGGGTATTCCGGTCATCGAGGACTGCGCCCAGGCGTTTCTCGCCGAGCACCGGGGTCGCAAGGTGGGGACCTTCGGCGCAGCCGGCTGCTTCAGCCTTCAGCAGGGCAAGCACGTCACCACCGGCGAGGGTGGGCTGGCGGTTTCCATCGACCCCGCCATCGCGCGGAGGATCTTCCTCTACATCAACAAGGCCTGGGGTTACGGCGATCGAGAATCCGGACCACTACTTCCTGGCGCTGAACTACCGGATGAACGAGATCACCGGCGCGGTCGCGGTGGCCCAGATGGCCAAGCTCGAAGGGGTGGCGGAGCGGCGCGTGAAGACCGCATCGCTCATGACCGAACGCCTGCAGGGTATTCCGGGCATTACCACACCACCGGTCGCCGACGGAGACGTCCACACCTACTGGAAGTACTGTCTGAGCGTGGACCCCGGGGTCATCGAAGGGGGGTCTCCCGGGCTCGGTGCGGCTCTCAAGGACTACGACATCGCCTCGGCGCCGAGATACATCCAAAAGCCCGCCTTCAAGTGTCAGGTCTTGCGCGACCAGGTCACCTTCGGCTCGAGCCGCTGGCCCTTCACCCTGGCTCGTCCCGAAGCCGTCAACTACGACCCGGCCCTGTTCCCCGGAGCCTACCAGGGGCTCGAGCGAATCCTGGTGTTGCCCTGGAACGAAAAATACACCGACGAGCACCTGGACCACATCGCCAACTCGATCCAGGATGCCGCCCGACGACTGGCGAGGTGATCACATGACAGACCAGATGACTCGATTCGGAATCGTTGGCGCCGGCGCCATTTCCCACGGATACGCACAGGCCTTCCAGGCGTGCGACGAATGTGAGGTCGTCGGCGTCGCCGACACCCGAAAGGGAGCCGCCGCGTCACTCTCTGAGGTTCTCGGATGTCGCCCCTACCGCACCCACGCCGAAATGCTGGACAACGCCGAAATGGACGCGGTGCTGATCTGCACCCCGCCGGACAGCCACCCGGACATCTGCGTCGACTTCATCGACCGCGGGGTCCATGTCCTGTGCGAAAAGCCATTTGCCATCAACTCCGCCGAGGCGGAGAGGGTGTTGAAAGCCGGCAAGGCCAAGGGCGTCCTGATCACCATGGCATCGAAGTTCCGCTACGTGGACGACGTCATTCGAGCCAAGCAGATCGTCGACTCGGGCATCCTCGGCGACATCGTCCTGTTCGAAAACGCGTTCACAGCACGGGTGGACATGTCGAAACGCTGGAACTCCATTCCGGAGATCAGCGGTGGAGGGGTGCTGATCGACAACGGCACCCATTCGGTGGACATCGCGCGGTACTTCCTGGGGCCCCTTGCCCAGGTTCACGTCATGGAAGGCAAACGGAGTCAGGACCTCAAGGTCGAAGACACGGTCCAGATCTTCGTCCGATCCGAGGCAGGCGTGATCGGCAACATCGACCTGTCGTGGAGCATCAACAAGGAGCTGAACAGGTACATCAGCATCTACGGTTCCCAGGGCAGTGTGGTCGTCGGTTGGCGGGAGTCGAAGTACCGCCAGTCGTCGTCGCCCGACTGGATCGAGTTCGGTTCCGGGTACGACAAGGTGGACGCCTTTGTCCGGCAGATCTCCAACTTCGGACGAGCCATCCGCGGTCAGGAGACCCTGTTGATCAACGGCGACGACGCGCTGGCTTCGGTCCGCGTCATCGAGGCCGCCTACGAGTCCCTCAACCAGGACCACTGGACCGGCGTCACCAACGGCGAGCCGATCTTCGCTTGACGATCTGAAGGGAGCGACGACACCTTGGCCACACGCATCCACCCCACCGCCCTCATCGAAGAAGGCGTCCAGATCGGTGACGGCACCTCCGTCTGGGACAGCGTTCATATTCGTCACGGTACGACCATAGGACGCGACTGCATCATCGGCGAAAAGACCTACGTGGCGTACGACGTCACCATCGGCAATCTGGTGAAGATCAACGCCATGGTCTACATCTGCACCGCCGTCACCATCGAGGACGGGGTGATGATCAGCGCCGGCACCGTCTTCACCAACGACCGGTTTCCGCGGGCGACGACCGTCGATCTCAAGCACCTGAAGCCGTCGGAACCGGACGAGGAGACCCTGCCGACCCTGGTCAAGGCCGGGGCGACCATCGGCGCCGGCTGCGTTATCGGCAACGACCTCGCCATCGGCCGCTTCGCCATGGTGGGCATGGGATCGCTGGTCACCAAGGACGTGGAGGATTTCCACCTGGTGATCGGTCACCCGGCACGGCCGGTTGGCTGCGTGTGCCGTTGCGGACATCTGATCGTCCGTTTCGCCGACATCTCAGACGCTGTGGTCGAGGTCAATTGCCCGGCGTGCCGGCTCCCCTACCGAGTATCCGGTCAGACCGTCGAGGAGCTGGATCCGCCGTCGTGAGGGATCCGGCTTCCATGCATGGATCGTCCCGACTGTGGCAACATGGGGGGAACAGAAACATGCTGGAGCATTTCGAGATATGACCGATACCGGGGGACAACGCTGGGCCGTCATCGGGGGAGGCATCCTCGGGATGACCCTCGCCATGCGCCTGGCGCAGCGCGGCCACACCGTCACCCTGATCGAGAAGCGTGACCACCTCGGTGGAATCGCCAACGCCTGGTCGATCGGTGATGTGGTTTGGGACCGCCACTACCACGTGACCCTGATGTCCGACAATTACACGCGGGCGATTCTGTCTGAGCTTGGTCTCGACGACGACATGAAGTGGGTCACCACCCGAACCGGCTTCTACACCGACGGCCGGCTGCATTCGATGTCGAGCTCGTTGGAGTTTCTGCTTTTCCGGCCGCTCGGACTGATCAGCAAGGCCCGCCTCGCCGGGACGATCTTCCACGCATCGCGGATCCAGGACTGGAAGCCGCTCGAGCAGATTCCCGTCGCAGATTGGCTCCGCAAGTACTCCGGCAGGAGGACCTTCGAGAAGATCTGGCTGCCGCTGCTGCGCTCCAAGCTCGGCGACGCCTACGAGCGGACCTCGGCTGCATTCATCTGGGCGACCATCCAGCGCATGTACGCTGCTCGGCGATCCGGCATGAAACGCGAGCTTTTCGGGTACCTGCCCGGAGGTTACGCTCGGGTCCTCGACACCTTTCACACGAAGCTCCGTGACCTTGGCGTTCATCTGTTCCTGGGGATGGACGTCTGCGCGGTGGCTCCGGAGTCCACCGGAGAGGTCAGGGTCGAGATGAAGGGCGGCACCCGAATACGGTTCGACCGCGTCGTGCTGACGACTCCTGCACCGATCGCTTCGCTCCTCTGCCCCGGCCTCTCGCAAAAAGAGCAGAATCTCCTCGACGGCATCGAGTACCAGGGCATCGTGTGCTCGTCCGTGCTTCTCAAAAAGCCCCTTGGCGACTTCTACATCACGAATATAACGGACGCGTGGGTGCCCTTTACTGCGGTCATCGAGATGTCGGCGTTCGTCGATCGCGACCAGTTCGGCGGAAACTCGCTCGTCTACCTCCCCCGCTATATGGGCAGCGACGACCCGGCCTTCGAGGTGCCCGACCACGAGTGGGGGGAGCTGGCGGTGGAGACCCTGTCCGGCATGTACCCCGGCTTCGATCCGGCCGACGTACTCGCCTTCCGAGTATCGCGCGAACGCTTCGTGTACGCATTGCCCACTTTGAATTACTCGGAACGAATTCTCCCCCGGCATACCTCTCTGCCGGGAATCTACATCGTCAACTCAGCCCAGATTCTCAACGGCACACTGAACGTCAACGAAACCGTGAAGCTCGCCGAGGAAGCCATCGAGGACCTCGACTGCGACACCGCAGGTCTGTTCCCATGGGCCACCTCACCCGAGGGGTCCGGCTGAAATGGCCAAACCCATCTGCAGCCTCTCGCTGGACCTGGACAACCAGTGGTCCTACATGAAGACCCACGGCGACCCCGGGTGGGAGACATTCCCCTCGTATCTGGATCTGGTCGTACCCCGAGTGCTCGAGATCCTCCGTCAATTTGATTGGAAGATCACCTTCTTCATCGTCGGCCAGGACGCGGCCCTCGAGAAAAACCGCGACGCACTCGCCTCCATCGCCAGAGGCGGGCCACGAGATCGGCAACCACAGCTTCCACCACGAGCCCTGGCTACACCTCTACACCAAGGACCAAACCTCGGACGAGATCGTCCGCGCCGAGGAGGCCATTGAGGCAGCGACCGGTCGAACGCCCCAAGGGGTTTCGTGGACCGGGCTACAGCCGGTCTCGCGTCGGCAACCGTCGAGGTTCTCGCAGAGCGCGGTTACCGCTATGACGCCTCGGAACACACCGCCGATGAGATCGCCCGCGCTGAACAGGTGATCGAGGCAGCCACAGGTCACCGCCCTCGCGGCTTCCGCGGACCGGGCTACAGCCTGTCACGGGCGACGCTCGAGGTCCTTTCGGAACGCGGCTACCTCTACGACGCCTCGACTTTGCCCACCTTTCTCGGTCCGGTCGCCCGCGCCTACTACTTCCAGACCTCCCGGCACCTGACTGCCGAGGAGAAGCAGCAGAGAAGGCTCCTGTTCGGGGGCTTCGGCGATGGCCTGCAACCGTTGAAGCCCTACCTTTGGCAGGTCGGAGAGAACCAGCTACTCGAGATCCCGGTCACCACCCTGCCGGGCCTGAAGGTGCCATTTCATTTCAGCTATCTTCTCTACATCGCTTCTTTTTCACCGGTCCTATCTTCACTCTACTTCCGTTTCGCTCTTCGCCTGTGCCGATCCGCCAACATCCAACCGTCGTTGCTGCTGCATCCGCTCGACTTCCTTGGCGCCGACGACGTGCCCGAGTTGGCTTTCTTTCCGGCGATGAAGATCCCCAGCATCCCAGAAGCAGGAGATCATCGTCGAAACTCTCAAGACCCTGGCCCTTCAACATTCGGTCATCAGGATCCACGGACACTGTCAGGACATCGGCTCACGGGGAACGATCGCGTCACGCTCGCACACCAACCTCTGCGAACATCCCTCGGCGGTAGTCAATCTCAAGGTTGGCGACTGACTCGACCTCGATGGGAGTTCGGAGGACAGGGCCATTCTTGGCCCGTGAGTGGCGCCAACGGAAGCCGAGACCAGGGAGGAGGATTACGGGATATGCCGATGCGAGCTGTGAGCTCGATGCGGCGCGTTGCAACAGGTTCGAACACTCGGAGAGAGACGATGAAGCATCAGACGGAACATTTGGGAGCCGTCGACCACCGAGGCATTCGTGCTGATCGCTGGGACGGCCGGTCTCGCCGAAGGGCTCAGGGCCGTTACGACGACCCCCGGCACGTACATTCAAGAACTGGTAGTGTCGGTTTCGGCGGTTGTCCTTCCGATTGGGTTGGCCGCACTTCTACTCCCACCAGTGGTGCGGACTCTCAAATGGACATTTGGTTCGTTTGAAACTGCCGACCGTGCCGCGGATGATCAGCCGACCTGGAGCTATGTGAAGCTCGCGACGATTGCCGCGCTCTTCGCGGTGCTCATCGGGTTGGTCGTCGTCGACGCAGTAAATGCTGTATTGCCCGACGTACCTGCTTTCGACCGTGCCGTTTTCTCGTTTCTTCTGACCGTGATGGTATTCGCGGCTCTTCGCCACGTGTTTCACCGTGCGTCGCGTGTCGCGACGCATCACGGTTTCGGTCGGTTTACCCCTGCTGCTCCTGACGTCGGCGGGGCTCCACACCGTTCTCAGCTCACCCGTTCTCCCGACCGACATCGATTCGGGCAATCAGTCACCGGTCGCCGACTCGCCGGGATGGCGTGGTGATGACCCGCCGAACATCTTGCTCATCGTGCTGGATACGACTCGTTTGGACAGGCTCTCACTCTACGGTTATGAACTCCCGACCAGCCCGCACCTCGATCGATTCGCTGAGCAGGCCACGGTGTACGAGAGAGCGATCTCGCCGGCCCCATGGACCCTGCCGAGTCACGCGTCGATGTTCACGGGCCTCTCCCCCGAATCCACCAGGCGACCGAGGAGCACCGGATGCTCCGAGACGATTTCACGACTGTTGCCGAGATCCTCCTCGGGCACGGATACGAGACGGTCGGCTTCAGCTCGAACTCGGTAGTGGGCCGCTCACACAACTTACAGCAGGGGTTTCAGAATTTCTACGAGGTCACGGGAGATTTCCTGCACAAACCCGTAACTCCTTTTCAGGAGCTGCTGCCTGTCCAGGTCATCGACAGGTTCGTATGCAGTGTCGGTTGGAGGGACAAAGGAGCCGAGAAAGCGAACAGGCTTGCAGACCGGTGGTTGGACCAGTGGGAGAAAAGCAACAACCGGCGTCCGTTCTTCGCGTTCGTGAACTACCTCGAGGCCCACCTTCCGTACCGGCCCCCCGCACGGCTGCGGTCGAAATTCGATCGAACCGAGCAGCGACCGGAGATTTTTCCGCTCGTGTCATTCATGAAATTCAGCCACGGCGACACCTATCGCCTTATCGGGTACAGGTCACTGCTGACCGATGAGGATTACCGGCAGCTTGGTGCGATGTACGACGCCTCGCTGGCTTACCAAGACGAACGTCTTGGAGAGCTGATCGAGAGCATCCGCCGACGGGGTCTTCTGGATCAGACGGTCGTGATCGTGGTGAGCGATCACGGGGAGAATCTCGGTGATCACGATGGCTTGCTAGGCCACGCCTTCTCGGTCCACCAGACCCTGGTTCATGTACCTCTGGTCGTCAGATTTCCCGAGGTATTCGAGCCCGGAAGCCGCTACCGTGGCGTCGTATCCATAGCGAGCCTGTTCCCGACCATCCTCGATTTCGCTCGCGCGGCGCCCGATCCAGCCTGGCCGCCAAACGTGGGGCCCCTGCCCGCACTGGGAGAGGCCGACTCCGGTCTGGCCATCAGCGAGTACTCGGTTCCCGTGTGGGAGCTGTACAACCTCGCCGTGGAATCAAGAGGGGTGGATATTGGGCCGATGATCGTGCGGAAGCAGGCAATCCAGGGTCAAGACTGGAAGCTCGAGCGCGACTCCGCCGGGTCGTCGACGCTGTATCACCTGGCTGAGGATCCCAACGAGTCGATCCCTCTTGATCCGCGGCAGCACGAGGAAGGCCGTCGGCTCCTTTCCTTGTTGGAGCAACGCCTCGACGCCCTGGCCCGTCCCGCTCTGGCCCCCATCGACGCGAAGCCACAGCTCGACCAGACGACTCGAGAAGCCCTGCGGTCGCTTGGTTACGTTCAGTAGGGCAGCGCGTCGCCCGCGTCTAATCGTTCAAACCCGGGGGGCTACCGTCCTGCACCAGCGTCGCTGGATCAAGGCGATAGAAGTACCTGGGCCACAGGTGACTCCCCCCTCGCGAAGGGAGGGTTGCGAGAGGTCGGAACCGGTCTCCAAAATCCTGCTCGAGCTCGAAGTGGTCGTTGAGATAACGGAAAAAAGGGAACGTATTCAATGGATAGTTCGTCAGAATGAACCTTGATTCGCTGCCATCGAGGAGTGGTGCCAACAGATCCTCGACGATCGGCTGGTCGGTTGTGTCCCGGCCAGGACCCCGGATCATGTCTTCGAGAGCGACCCAGTGAGCGGCGGGAAAAAATGAGTAGTCCTGCGGCAGCTGCCCGAGCGTCGGAGCGTACACGGTCCCATCGACCGAACGCAGGAATCCAACAAAGTCGGTGTACACCCCGTCGACATCATCGGACCTCATCAGGTTGAGAGGGTTGTATGCGGAGAGCGCGAAAGACAAGACAAGCATCGCACTCGGTATAAAGGCCCATCTGGAGCCGTCTGCCTCCCTCTCGACCATCCAAAGGCCCCAGACCCCAGTGATTACGAGCCAAACTCCGAGCGGAATGTAAACATTGTTGGACGATCCATCGTCCAGTGAGCCCATCGCGGCGGTGGCAACGGCCGCTAAGAGCTGGATCTGCCACACTGTCGCCATCCGCCATTCGCCACGGGCCTGTTTCGACGAACCACCAGCCGGCAGCCAGCACCAACCAAACATAGTGAAGCCCGAAGAACGCCGAGAAACGCAGGAATGCCCGCAAGCTGACCTCGGACCAGGCTGAGGGCACTTCGTACGTGAAGTAATGGAACTCGGGTCCGAAGAGGGCCGGGCCGGCGAACAGATACGCTACCGGTCCCAACACTACAGCCAAGAGCCAGTAAGGCAGAGACTTTCGCCATCCCTCGTCGAGCGTGAGAAACACGACGCCCCCGATCGCGAACAGGGCACCGTGCTGCTTGAACCAAAACGACAGGACGAGCAACGCAACTGCCAAGAGACGCACTCCCCGGGAGCGCCACCGGTCGATCATCGCGGTACCGGCAAGAGCGCACAGCACGAAGCAGGAATCCGAGTGCGCCGTGTCGAGGTACGAGTCCATGATGACGTAGAGTGATGCAAACAACCCCGTGCCAATGAGCCCCCACGTCGAGGAACCGGTCGCACGCTTCAAGATGAAAAAAACCAAAGCGGCGATGCCGATCGTCGCCAGCATGGCGATCAGCCGAAGAGTCGGCAGGCTCAGACCCAAGACCCACGAGAATGGAACCGCCAGTACGTAGAATCCCACGTTGTACGCAAGTGGGACGTACTCCGGTGAGGGCGCGGTATATACAGGCTGGAGAGCGGCAAGCCGCTCGACGTGCTGGAGAACCACACCTTCCATGAGGTCGAGGAAAAGGGGAAACCGGAGATGGTTGACGAACAGGACCAACAGAACGCCCACCCAGACCACCGACAGCGAAATCACGACGAACCTGACCGCTGATGTCGCGTCGCGCCCGCGTTTCTGAAGGAGCAGGCCGAGCCCAGCCAGAATGAAAAACAACGAAGCTCCTGCGGCGTTTCGAAGAAAAAACTCAACCACCCAGCCGACGTACTTCATCTTCTTCCCTCGTGAGGTGTCGATCGCTCTCCGATGTACGCATCGTCGATCAGCACGTCCGCCATGAACGATGCCACTGCACGATGTCCCTCGGGTAACCAGTGCATGTTCCAGGTCTGGTACGGACACTCGGGCAGCGCACGCAGGGGCGCCCTCAAATCCAGCGTGCTATGCCCAGCTTCTCGGCGATAACTCGCGCGAGGGCCTGGGGTCGTTCGAGGTCGAATCTCTCCGTATCTCCGAGATCAACCGCCCGAGGAAAGTACGCGAGGTCCTCTGGGTCGCAAATCTGAATCGGCGCGGGAATCAAAACGACGATCACCTCCGCATCGATCGCGGCCGCCGTGGCCTTGATTTCCGCGAGCCGCATCTTCACCACCTCGGCTCCTTCAAGAAGTTCCTCCAGTGCCTCCGTTTCGAACGCTCGGAAGTTACCCAAGAAATAGCCATACGAACGAGGGGTCCCCGTCAACAGTTCCCGCAGCGGATCCGTGACCCTGTGCTGCAACAGCTTGCGTGCCTGGGCCGCTTCGAGAAACGAGCCCACGCTATTCTGGGCGGGACAGCCCAAATCCGATTTCAGACTGGAAGGCGTCGTTCGGGAGAAGCGCATCAAAGAACTCGTTCACAAAAAACCCGATCAACACCAGGTCAGGCCGGTAGAGGGGTCCGTACTCCTGGAACACGGCGGCATTCTGGTTGGGGCCGTAGCCGGTGATCGCGAAGTTCAACACCTCTACGCGGTTGTCGTCGAGGCGCGCGTCTGAGGAGGTCTTCGAGAACGCGCGGCCACGACTCCTGGGTATCAACACCCTCCGCGCTCGTGAAGGCGTCTCCCAGCGTCATGATGCGAATGGTGTTTGTGGTGCGAGCCTCCGGGTACAAAGGTCCCGGGAACCCGAGCTCATTGGCCTCGAGGACATAATCGTAGCTTTCCCAGCGCAATCTCGTCGTCGATTCCGGAATGAGCCTCCAACCGAATACGGGATGAGGTTCCAACGAAGGTCTCTCGCCCCACCCATTCGCCTCTGTGGGATTAAAGTGTCTTACGGCGGCTTCTGCACCCAGAAGGAGCCCGACGGCAACGAGGGCGGCAGCAATCAGAGAGATAACGACCCAGCGTGCGCCTTTCCGCCGGCATTGTTCGATCACGGCAGATTGCACCCAGCCAACCACCTTCTCGAGAAGCAAAGCCACCACTACGGCGGCAGCGAACACCGGCACACCGAACGCGATGTCCGCAAGGGTCGGAACCGACCTTCGTTCCACGAGAAAAGCGGTGATAGGGTGATGTGTCAGGTAAAGGGAGTACGAGATGGCCCCAAACCAAGACAGCGCGGCTATCACCCTCGCGAGCCGTCTACCTGCCCGTGCAAGCAGACCGTAGAGCAGGACGAAGACCGCTGCCCCATGCAGGAAGGGGGCGACCGCCATACCCCATAGGGTCAGGGCGAGGCCGGTCGCGACCCCGTATCCCACGATCGCGGCGGCGACCACCCACCGACTCCTGAGAGCGCGATCGGTCGGCTCAGGATGCTCAAAAAGCCACCATGCCACTGCCATGCCGAACGCGAACTCCGGCAGCCTCGTCACAAAGATCGCGCCGCGCGACCAGGCATCGAGGTAGCCTTGGAACCAGTAGAGACCGACCAGTCTTACCAGGAACGAAACTCCCAGAGTCCACATCAGGAAACGGCTGGCTCCCACCCGTCGGAGCCAGCGCGCGAGCAGAGGGAACACGACGTAGAGCTGCAGGATCAGCCCGATGTACCACCAGGCGGGCGCGAAGTAGTAGATCATCTCGGGCGTCGCACGGAACCCGATCATGCTGAGATAGAACTTCGGATCGAAGGGTTGCATCCCGTACCGGCCGACAAACACTGACAGGACTAGAAAGAAGAGATGGGCTCCCCACCACAACGGGTAGATCCGTCCCAACCTCCGCCAAAGAAAATTCCGGAAATCCTCCTCACCGCCACGTTTTTGCACGCTCCACATGAGGCCGAAACCGCTCGCTATGAGAAAGAGCTGGACGCCTTGATCACCGGCCCAACCGAGGTACCTGGCGAGATTCAGGAGGACGTCGTTGACCGGCGACCCGAAATCGATGGGGGCGATCTGCTCGAGGCGGTCGACGAAGGGCGGCCAAACAGAGTTGGGGTTCGAGATGAACGGAAAACCGAAGATCCGTTCCACGAGGTGATTCAAGAAGATCCAGAGGATCGCGATCCCCTTCAGGGGACCGAGCCACTCGGAGAATCGACTGCCTCCCTGTTGACTATGCATGAGTTCACACCCGTCGAACTTGGCGATTGCTCGGTCTATTTTGCCACAAAAATCAACACTTTCGACTACGTGGGACTGTTCTACACCGGGGCTCGGGCAGATCCGTCACCGCACAAGGGGATGAGCTGCGGGCGGATGAGGAAGGCGGTAGGGAACTGAAGGCGCAGGACGGCAAGGCGTACTTGGACAGGCTCCTGGCCCGCAGTAGTCACCAAGTGTCTACTGCGGGCCAGGTTGCGATCCCATCCCGGGCTCCGTCGATCGACCGGTGCGGCAGTGGCCCGCTTTATTGGGTCGTGGGCAGGAAAAACACCGTATCCTGGGACCGATTGTCAATCAAAATCATATAGGCAAGGAAATCCGCATCCGCGTCGACGATGATCGATCCTGCGGTGAACGTGGGGTCCTGTTGAAATGCGGTTAACAGACTCTCGACCCCCCATTGGCGCATGGACCGCGCAGGCACGTCCTGGTAGACCTCATCCACATCCACGCCACTCGACGTGCGCAATCGGAACCGAACCAAGGCCGACACATCGCCCGTGACAATACCTACGTTGGTTCGGTAATCGCGATTGAATTGTACGCCGGGGAAAATTTTGGCGGTGGAGGTCAGCGAATCAGCGAAGACCGATCGCAACTCGTTTCCGATTCGGCCACCCGCGTCGCCATCGGTCAGCGTACGTGCAGTCACGACCACCGGTTCGTTCGACTGTAAATGGAGAACACCCTTGCTGTTCGTGATTTCAAACAGGCGCTGCACCACGTCTTCAATAACGATGGTCCCGAAGGGAGGAATGGCGAGATTCGACCACGCAGATCCGCCAGTTGAGTTGTCCCTGCCTTCCGGCAGGTATTCGAGGTCAACCACGGCGGTCGCCGTTCCTGGGTTCGCGATGACCACATCGGCGGACCAGACCCTCCCGGCACCGCCGCGGATGTGGGCTACCGCAGGAACAAGCCATTCGTGATGTGGTTCGACTCCAAGGTAGGTGACCGCATCTGCCGAGACGTTGTCGACAACCGAGGCGTATGCAACCGCAGGATCTGAAAGGGTGACTTTCAATGTCATGGGCATCCGGGATCTCATTTCCCCGGGGAACAGGTTTGAAATCGGCCACTGATCTTGTCGACCGGCAGGGACGACCCTCTGTACCTCAGCGGAAACGACGCCGGCGGAACCTTGGAAAAGAGAAAAGACAGCCGTCACGTCGGCCTCGGTTCCCGCCGTGACCGCGATGTTACTGCGATAGGCGCGGTCGTGCCGCAACCCCGAGATAAACACGACGCCGCTTTCGAGCCGGCTCGGAACCGGCATGCCTTGTCCGAACGTCCCGGAGGGGAGAAGGGCATAGGTTCGAGATGTCACTGCCAATGCTGGCGTGAATGTATTAAGCGACTCGATGCTGAGCGGTCCTCGTCCATTGATGGAGCCAAACAGGCTGGTCAGAACGTCTTCAAAAAACAAGGTGCTCGATGGGGAGAGAATCACCTGGCGCGTGGCGGAATCGCCTGAGAACGGGCTATAGCGAATTCTCAAATCGACCGGCACTGTTTCGCTACTCGTAATCGCGACGTCTGACCGCCACGAAAAGTCACCTGAACCGGGTGAGTGAACGACGATAGGAACGACGGCCTCGGGGTTCAGGAACGGTGGCGCCGGCGTCGGGTATGTTGGTGTCGCCGTTGGTGTTGGCGGCGGAATCGTGGGCGTTGAGGTCGGCGGAGGATTGGTCGGCGTAAACGTCGGCGTAAACGTCGGTGGAGGATTGGTCGGCGTGAACGTCGGCGTAAACGTCGGTGGAGGATTGGTCGGCGTGATCGTCGGCGTAAACGTCGGCGGAGGATTGGTCGGCGTGATCGTCGGCGTGAACGTAGGCGGAGGATTGGTCGGCGTGAACGTCGGCGTGAACGTCGGCGGAGGATTGGTCGGCGTGAACGTAGGCGTAAACGTAGGCGGAGGATTGGTCGGCGTGAACGTAGGTGTAAACGTCGGCGTAAATGTCGGTGTCGGGGTGGACGTCGGCTGCGGTGGGGGCGGCGTCGGCGTCGGCGTTGACCCGCCGTCTTCAAAGACATACGCTCCGATTTCCCAGCCACTCCCGTGGTTGTCTTGGTCGGTCATCTGGACCGATTGGGGCCACGCCGAGATGCTCCGGAGGTCGTCATCATAAGACGATCCGAGGTTCTCGCCGGCATCGACGCACGGCGAGGTGCCCTGAAGGTACTGCTGCCCGAGACCGCCCCCCATCAACTGTGGGTCAGTCTCTACAGAATGCGTGCCGCCACCGTAGGCGGCTTCCCACGCGTCGTAGGTCGAACGCGATCCATTCCAGAAAATGAACCCGGAATGCTCCACCCCGAGGGCGTTGTACTCATATACGTTTCCACTTCCATATGGTCCGTTGTTATCTCCCCCGTACGCCGCGTACAGCATAGTGTCGGCACCAACCACGATGTTGTTCTTGATAACGTTGTTTGACACCCGGCAGGAACTCGACTGGGCGTAGGTCGCAACCTTGATTCCGACATCTCCTCCTACGATCGTGTTGTTGTACACGGCGTTGTAGTTCGAGGTGTGACTCTCCCGCGAATCCACCACGATGCCGGCAGCTCGAAACTCCGCCCAGCCGGGGGCCCTTGCGTTGTCATTGAGCACATTGCCGTAAACTCGTGCCCGGCTCGTGATTTCAATGAAAATACCGTTTCCGTAGTTTCCATAGATCGAGTTGTACCGAACGATGTTTGGAGTCGAATCCGAGCCGCCCACCCAATCCAACCAGATTCCGACACCGGTTCCCTGAGTGCCATCGACGGATGGGCCGTTATCGAAAACCTCGTTGGCCTCAATCAGCAACCCGAGCACTCCACTGCCCCACGCCTTGACACCGGCCGTCCACTGGAACATCGGATCCCACGTACCCTGATAGGTACCGTTGCTGTAGATGCGGTTGCGGCGAACCACAAGATTGCTTGTCCCGCTACCGGTTCCGTTGAAGTGAACCCCGGACGCTCCGTTGAACCGAAACGTCCCGTCCTCGACGGTGATACCCGAGTAGTTCGAGTTGCCGCTGACTCCGAAGCCCGTGTACCAGTTCCATTCGGCAACGCAGTTGCGAACGGTGATACCGGTTCCGGGATTGTAGGCATCGAATCCGTTGCCAGTCGTCTGGCTCGCGGTGATACCATCAAAAACGATGTGGCTTCGGCTCAACGCCACGGCCCAGTACCGCTGATCTGCCTCCACACCCGGCGACGACAACCCGTCCGGGTCGCCACCCGAGGAGTAGAGGTACAACGTCCCGGACGACCAGTACCAGTCGTTGTTGTTCACCAGCGAGCCCGAGTTCCCCTTCCGGTCTCCGAACGAGCCGTTCACCCAGACCTGCTGCGGCGCCGACGACAGGCTCGCGCGCCACACGTTGCCTGACTGCTGCGTCCATCCAGTCACGAGGTTCGACCCCTTGACCTCCGCAGTCCCGTTCCCCTGGTAGATGATCGGCGCACCCGCTGTCCCCGACGATGGGGGTATCAGGTTGTCCCGAAAAGGACCGCCCTGGGAGCACAGGACGATCGTGTCCCCGGGCGAAAAACTCTGTGCGTTGTGGACCTGCAACCGCATCGCCGTCGATGCCGAACCGCATCCCGTCGCCGAGGCCTTGTTCGGTGCCGTGCCGTCAGCGCGAAGATGGTAGGTAGCTGCCGACGCAGGAATCGCCGCGATCCCCGAGAGCGCCAGTATCAGGATCCGCCGCAAATATGTAGATTTCACCTTTGCCCTCCATCGGAAAGGTGCCCTCTTGTCCCGTGGAAACCGTGGTTACGTACACGCCCTCCATGCTGACCTGTACCTTATTCCTGGTTTTGACCTTATGGAGTGATCCGGGTCACCAGACCAACGATGTGTAGCCCGCAACCTCAAGGTCGGCGATTGCCCACTCGAGTGAATCTTAAATTGAGCCCCTGTCTCGATCGCCATGAGGCGAAGATCCCAGGGGTCGTGCAACCGGCCATTCACAGTGGTCCCGAGCCGCTTCAGCTCCCGGTACGGGATCCCTTCAAAATGCTGTTTCGGTGAGCGAGCACGAGCCCATCACCCGGACCGGGGTTCAGTCGATTGAGTAGTGCCTGAGTCCGAGCTGTTGAAGCACGATGTGCCACAGGAAAGCGGGATTGTGGCGCAGATACCGCGGACCGAGTCGGCGCGGTTCTACGCAGAGCCTGTACAGCCATTCGAGGCCGGCGCCCATCATCCAACGAGGAGCTTGAGGTACTCGACCGGTGTGGAAATCGAACGCCGCGCCCACTCCGATCATGACCTTGCACTTCAACAACCCATGGTACTCGGCCATGAAAAGATCCTGCTTCGGGGCACCCAGGCCGACCCAGATCAGATCCGGGCGAAGGTGGTTCAGAGCCTCGACGAGGTCCTGTTTTTCCTCCGACGAGAGCGCCCGATACGGTGGGCTGTGGGTTCCGACGACCTGGAGCCCCGGGAACCGCCGGATCATGGCGTTCTTCAGCTCGTCGGCAACCCCGCTTGCACCACCCAGAAAGACATTTCGATAACCGCGTTGAGGGGCCAGAGCAAGGAGTCGGAGCATCAGATCCGGACCATAAACACGGTTCATTTCCCGATTCCCTCTCAGGCGGCCTACCCACGTCAACGGCATACCATCGGGTACACACACTGCGGCCCGCTTGTAGGCCTCACGTACCTCGGGGCGAGCATGAGCCTGCATGACGCAATGGACGTCCGTCACACAGACATAACGACAGCGCGCGTCCTCCTCGAGCCAGCCGGTGATCAGATCGACCGCGGAATCCATGTTCAGCGCACCAACGGGTGTGCCGAGGACATTCATCCGGGAGGGGGAGTCCTGCATGATTTGCCTATGACGAGTCGACAACGCTTCGTGCTCCGTGGCGGAACTGTCGCCGCACCACTCGGCAGCGCGGTCGGTATCCCGAGACCGGGGGCTTTAGGCCCCTCCCGTGACTTGACATCGGTTGCTGGCATCCGTCCATCTGAAGAGAAGCTAACCCGCTGTTGGACACGGTGTCAATCTTCGTGTGTAAACGGAAAGGTTGCCGGGATGGGCTGACCATTTTCAATCCTCCAGTTCGCCCATCGTTGATCGGCTCTGCACTCCCGGGCTGTCTTCGTTCGACGAAAGCGCCACTCACGCGTGGTTCCGGTCGCGAACGTGGTGTGACGACGAGAGGGCAGCGCAACATACACACAGAAGGCGGCTGTCAACGCGACGCTGTTAGCCGAAGCAACAGCGAGCCAAACGGCGGAATCCGGGTCCAGCCGGTTGAGAACGGAATACGAGGCACCATAATTGACCATCGGAACGAGGAGAAGGGAAAGGAGAATCCACCTAGTCTGGGGGCGCACCCGAATTTCGGTCGGCGTCCATCGCCCGAACACCAACGCAGTGATTGGCAACACGAGAACGAGCGCGCTGTACGCGAGCTGGTACGTCAGTACGAGAGTCGCCGAAGACGCCAGCCCTATGGAGAGAAGGGCACTGCCTCGGCCATCGAGCCGTGAGCGAAGTCGCCCAATGGCCGCTCCGGCGACCGCAATCCCAAGGACGAAGACCGCGAACTCGAAGATCGGGCCCGGCGGTTGACCGAGGAACCGACCAACCAAAGCGATCAAGTCCACGCGAACCGGACTGAGAACTGGGCTCGAGGAGGGATCGTCAGCCATCGTCAGGTAGCCTTCCCACGTAGTCTCCAGGAGGGCACCAAACCCGCCCGCGAAGCCGGACAGAACCATCACCAGGGGCACCGTCAGTACGCCGGTCATCACAACACCCAAAACCGCCGCCTTGTACGCCCGACTGGCGACCACGAGAACAAGCACCGGGAGTCCAAAGGTGGGTTTGAGCGAAACGAGCGCCAATCCGAGCGCGGACAGCCAGGGACGCGACCGCGCGAAGTAGAAGGCGAGGTACGTCCCAATGACCAGCAATAGCGTGGTCTGACCCAACAGCGCGTTCCAATGCCCCGGTCGGCTGCACAGAACGAACGCCGACAACAGACAGACCGGACCGACCTCGGGCCGTCGTCCACACATGGCGATGGACAGCGCCGCGAGGGCGACGGTCAGCGCCACCGACAGGGCGAAGTAGCTGATCGCCGCAGTCCGAAGTTGCAACGCCGCGAACGGAAGATGTACGACCAGGGTCAAAGGCGAGTAGGGCGGGAAGTGCTGGCCGGCCGGATACAGCTCCAAGTACGTGGAGGCGTCGTATGGATTGACGCCGTGGATGAATGCCTGAGACGGGTAGTACACGGCGTCGCGAAAATCCCGCTGCGCCCAGAACATCTGTTCGGATTCACCAGGGGCGTTCATCAACACGGAGAGGCGAACAATCAGCAGGGACACAACCGCGGCGAGCAGGAATACAGAGCAGCATGTGCCCACCGTGAGACCTAACCGAGTGGACCCCGTCAAGCGGTACGGCATCGACCTGTCACCCCATCACCGTGATCCGCGGCTGTCGAGCAACCTGCCAACCGAAGAAAACCGCGGAATCGTGTATTATTCTGACACCCCATGGTATGCGATTCCGATCCTCGGGTCAGGTGTCTAATCAACAGCCGAGTCTTGACCGGCGACCGAGCCGTTCCCGTTGTACGGCTCGTCACGACGAACCTCCGATCGCTGATCCCTCGGTGTCGCTCATGAACCCGGCCCGCCTGATTTCGGCTCGACTCCGCTGGCTGTTAGTGGCAGCCATCATTTCGACCGGAGTTATTTTCACGTTGGTGTCGGGAAACACCCTGCGGTACCCGGACGAGCGCGAATACCACGAACTTGCCACCAGACTGGTCGAGGGCAAAGGCTTCGTAACCGCCGGTTCGAACCCTCGGCCTACCGCGCTCCGGGTACGCGGAGGTGTTTCTGTCGATGGTGTACTATCCATCGACGCCAAACCCGTTCTCGCCAAGCTCGCCAACTCACTGCTGCTTGCGGTCTGCGCACTGTGTGTTCTCTGGCTGGTCTCACGGGTGACCCCGGCTGGTGGGTTGATATCGCTTGCGCTCATTTTGATGTACCCCCGGTCTTTGCCTCGTACACCGCCAGCACTCTCTTCCCCCAAGTCCTGGCGTCGGCCGTCTTTTTGGTGGTTATCCTTCTCGCGACGAGAAAACCCCTGACCCCCGGCCATGCGGTCGCCGGGGGCTTGCTGTATGGAGTTCTCGTGCTGACGGTCCCCGCCTTTCTGCTGGTACTGCCGATCTTCGTCCTGTTCCTTTTCGCCAGCAATGATCTCCGTTACCGGCAACGAGCAACCCTGTCGATCATCTTCGTTCTGGGTCTGTCAGCCGTTGTCGGATCCTGGACCACGAGAAACTGGGTTCGTTTCGATCAGCTTCTCCTGGTCTCGGCAAACGGGGGTGAAAACCTGCTGATCGGCAACTGTGACAATGCGAGACCAAACTCAGGCGTCAATTCCGACATCTCGCAGTATCGAGCCATGGCCGAAGGTCGCGGCGAGATCGGCAGGGATCGCTTCTTTCGCGAACAGGCTCTTTCTTGGATTCGCGAAAACCCCCGGGAAGCCCTCAAGCTGTACCTTCTCGAAACACTGAACTACTTCAACTTCCGCAACGAGCTGTGGACGGCGTCGGAAGAATCCGCTCTCAGGCAGATAGTGGTCTTTGCAGGTTATTACCCGTTGCTAATCGTCTCGCTGTATCGCCTCGCCTTCCTCAGGCGAATCCCTTTCGCACCTGCCGAGGTCCTCATGTACGCGCTGTATTTCGGCAACGCGTTCGCCAACGCGCTGTTCTTCACTCGTCTCCGCTATCGAATCCCGTTCGACTTCGTTCTGATTGCAATCGTCGCAATGTTCCTCGGCCGGGTCCTGGAGCTGCGACGCGATCGGTCGGCGACGGTTGAATCACGATGATGGTTCGGCTACCCCAAACACACCGAGGCCCGACCGGGAACTCAGTGAGATGGGAGTCACGGTGAGCGTCGGTAGAAAGCTGCTGTTTTCGATGGCGACCCTCATCATCGCCGCGGTCGGGCTGGAGTTGGTGGCACGGGCAGCCTACTTCCAAATCGTCGGTCGCAAGTGGTCAGCGGTGGCACATGGGATCCAGCGCGCCAAGAGGACTCTGGCCGAACGATCGGCGCGGAATGTCGTGGATGACCTCGAGTTGCCGGACGATCTCCAATCGGCGCTGTACTCGAGTGACGGACGAGACCTGCTCGAGGAGTTCCGCCAGACGTATCGAGGGTACTTCCTAGAGCTCGAGGCGGAGGTGCGGTCGGTTGGCGCCGAAATGCTCGTCATCTACATCACGGCAGGCGATTACGATCTGAAGAGCAAGATACGTCAGGCTGATGCTCAATTCCTGAGTCGACTTTGCGCCGAGTCTGGCGTTTTGTTCGTCGACATGAACCAGTACCTGCTCCAGCACTCACCCCGCGCGATCATGCTCATTCCCGAGGACCGACACCTGTCGCGATTCGGCAACCAGATCGTGGCGCAACACCTCGCGGCGGAGATCTCTAATTCCGTAGGCGATCATCGCTCAACCTTCAGCTTCAGCCACCGTCCACGCCTTTTCGGCGACCACAGCCCGAACACCCACCGGATTCTGGCTCTCGGGGGAAGCCACCCCTACCGAGCATCGATCAACAGCCAAGGCCTCCGAATGGACCACGACCTCGCGTTTCCCAAGACCCGGCAGAGGATCCTGCTGCTCGGAGATTCTTTCACGTTCGGGCACCCGGCTAACGACGGCGACAATTTTGCACACTACCTGCAGGAGCGCCTGCCTGATTCTGAAATCGTGAATGCCGGAGTGAATGCGATGACAATCTCCGATGAGCTTTCGCTGTTCAGGGAACGGGCGAAGTACGTTGAACCAGACGTCGTCGTTCTGCAGGTGCTGGACAATGATTTTGAGAACCTGTTTTCGTTCTATCGCAACATCTTCGACCGCGACGGCGCCAGGTTCTCCCCGAGCGAAGCCGAGCAGAGCTTCATCGAAAGGCTGCGAGGACGCAGCCGTTTGGCTGCTGATCTCTGACCAGAAACGCCCGTTCTCGAACGTGGTAGGCTGACGTATGCCGTCGAGAACGCTCGCGCCGATCGCCACACGGATAGCGTTTTCCGTGGCTGTCTTCCTGATGCTACTTGCCGGCCTTGAAGTGATCCTCAGGGTCAGCCACGCCCTCGGCGCCAGGCGGTCCTGGTCGGAACCCGATCAACGGATCGGCTACCGGTTTACGCCTGGATCACGATACTGGTATCACAAGGAAAATGACCACCCAGTTACTGGGCGCATTAACAGCTTTGGTTGGCGCGACACCGAGTGGACATTGGACAAACCAAGCGGCGTGTATAGGGTGGCCGTACTCGGTGACAGCTACGTGGAGGCGTTTCAGGTGGAGAGCTCGGCGACGTTTCTCGAGCTGGCCGAGACGCAGCTCGAATCGCGAACTGATTGTCGGTGGGAGTTCATGAACTTCGGGCGCTCCGGATTCTCGCAGGCAGAGGAGATGATCATCCTGGAGGACACGGTTCTCCGGTTCTCCCCCGATCTGGTGCTCCTTTTCTTTTTTCCACCCAACGACATTGCCGACGCTCTCCCCGAGACGGCGCTGGATGGTCTTCGGCCGTTCCTCGTCGAGTCGGAAAATGGTGTGTTGGCCCTGGACACGAGCTTTACCGAGACGCAGGCATTCAGGCTCAGGAAACGACTCAACTGGTGCAAGCAGAACTCGGCCCTGCTATCGCTCGCAGCCGCCCGGCTCACCGAGCATCGGGTCCGCGCGACTCTCCGCGAAAGGGCCGGCAAATCGAATCGCACCCCTGCCGTAGAAACCTTGCCTGGCCACCTGAGTCTCTGCACCGGCAGTCCGGACGCCGACTTTGTAAGAGGCTATCAGCTCGCGAAGCGGATCATCGCCAAAATGGCTACCGTCTGCAACGACCGGAACATCCGGTTCATTGTCGTCTGTATCGACGAGGTTTACCGACCAGAGGCGGAGCAGCACCTTCGTGGGATCGACCGGGGCTTCAACGCCGATTGCTTCGAGGAAGATCTGCAGGCGTTCTCCAATACGATCGGCGCCGGGTTTCTGGGACTCCAAAGTGTTTTCAGATTGCACTATCTCCGCCATGGTATCCCACTACATTTTGGCGAATGGGACCCCGAGACCCAACGCCCACAGAGCGGTCATTGGAACTATGAGGGGCACAAGCTGGTCGCTGATGCGCTAGTCGAGAAGCTCGCGTTGACGGTTCGCTGTCCATCATCCACCGCCGAGGCTCCCATCAGCTGATTACTCGCGGCACTCGGCCGGCTTCGACAACCTCTGGTTTTCCTCTACGGCAACGCTATATACCGCCGAAAGTCGCTCCCAAAAGACAGATTCGCTATGATCTCGAACCGCCTTTCGGCGGCCGGCTGCGCCCATTCTCCTGCAGCCTCCCGGGTCGTTCCAGACGGACCTTAACCTCTCCGCCAGCTCGTCGGCATTCCCGGGATCGAACAGCAACCCCGTCTCGCCGTCATCCACGAGCTCGGGAAGCCCGCCGATCCGTGACGCAATCACCGGCAGACCGTGACCCATCGCCTCGAGAATGACCAGCGGACACCCCTCGAACAGCAAGCTGGGGTAACACGAGACACCGCGCGCCGAGGTACTGCTTGAAGACCCCTTCCTGGGAAAGCTGCCCGACGAAGGTGACGTTCGGAGGAGCCTGGGCCTTTTGCGTTTCGAGGGTTGGACCGGCGCCAACGAGCCGTACCGGAATCTCGGGAGCTCTCCGTGCCGCCTCGAGGAGAGTTGAAACACCCTTTTCGGGGGCACATCCGACCGGAGAAAACTACGTAGTGCCCTCGAATAGGGTCGGCCGGTATCTCCGGGATGTCGACCATGTTGGGCAACACGATGACTCGGTCCGGTGGAAAGCCGGCCGTGATCAGCCGGCGTCTGGCGAAATCGTTAAGGGCGACCGTGACTGTCACGTTATCGATGAACAGGCGGAGCTTTCTCGCGGTTGCGCTTCTCAGCGCGTAACCGAGGCTCTCCATCATGTTCCTCCTACAGTTGTGGAGGACACAGTTGTACTCACGACCCCCAACGCATCGCTCACAGAGCCTGCCCCCGCACAGGTGATCGGTCCGAGGGCACGTGTGGGAGTGATTGTGAACCGTCATCACGATCGGCACGCCGGCCCGTTGCAGGGCGACCAAAACCGACGGCGAAAAAAGGGGATACAGGTTGTGAACGTGGGCCACCTCAGGTTGAAATGTGGACAGGTAGCGCCCAACCTCGCGGCAGGCGGCCGGGTTGTAAATCCCCGATACGAAGGCACGTGTTTTCCCAGCCAACGTTTCGTCGAGCCCGCGGCTTGACTTCATCAGCAGTCGTGCCTCACCGCCGTTCTTCTCCACGAGCGACGAGATCGTGCGGACGACTGTTTCCTCGCCACCAAAAAGGCTGCGGTACTGGTTGTAGATCTGAAGAAGTTTCAACGACCGCCACCTCTCGGTGCGGGGGCGATCGATCGCCGGTCACGGATTGCGAGGCGGTAGACCTCGATGCTCTGCCTCGCGATCTCGTCCGGAGAACACTCGTTCTCCAGCTTTCGCCGTCCGGCTTCGCCCATGCGAAATCTCCTGGCTGGATCGCGCAGAAGCGAAACCACTGCCTGAGCAAGCGATTCCGCGTCTCGGGGAGGGATCAGAATCCCCGTTTTGCCGTCGTCCACGCTGTCGGGAATCGCGCCCACGCGGGTCGCGATGACCGGTTTGGAGAAAGAGTATGCCAGAGGTACGACACCGCTCTGTGTGGCCGACGTGTACGGCAGGACGACGATCGCCGCCCGCTGGAAGAGCGCGGCCCGATCCTCGTCATCGATCCACCGATCGAGGACCGTGAATCGATCCGGATTCCGCATCATGTTCCGATAGCGATCAAAGTCCTCGCCAGTACCTGCGATCGTAATGTGCACTCCGGGAATCTCGCGCGAAATCAATGGTTCTGCACGGATCAGGTACTCGAGACCCTTATACCCCCAGATTCTCCCGAAGAACAGGATTTCGCTCTCTATTTCCTCAACGTCGGGGTAGGTTGACGCCGGTTCGCCGACCGCGACGTGGGGAATAGAGTGGATCCGGTCCAGTGGTACACCTAAACCCTCATGGACGATCGAAACCAGGCTCTGGCCATGGACGATGACCCTGTCCGCGCGGCGGTAACCGAAATCCATCACCGCCTGAGGGGTCTTTTTCGACTCCCGATCCCCGGCATGGTGTCGAGGATCGTGAATCGTTACCACCAGCGGGCACGACTGGAGAACCGGAAGCGCGAGGTTGAACCACAGGTGCCCGGATTGGAGGTGAACGACATCTGGTCGAAATGCACGCAGCCGTCTGAGTATTTTGCCAATTGTCCAAACCTGCCGAATCGGCTGCCGAAGGCGTGGTTTCTCGAACAAGAGGAAGTCAACCGCAGAACTCGGTTCGGAGGAAAACGACTTTCCGGCCTGCTTTGCCAACGCGAGAAACACGGGGTGATGCCGAGCTAACGCAGTCGCCTGGGGGATACAGTATTGGCCAAAATCGTACGAAACCCAGGCGATCCTGATCGTGCCGCGATTCGTCGATGAGGCTGTCGGGTCTTCGAACTGTTCGCCGCCCGGACCCGGCCATTCAGGGCGTTCAGGACTCATCGAACCTCCATTCGCCGCAACACGGAGCCACCATCTCGATCGACCGTATCCAACTCTGCCTTTTCGAACAAGCTCGGAGACTCCCACCGACACCGAGGCGCGAACCTGGCGACTCGCTTTCGAGAACGGGGCCCTAGTGAAATATGATACGGCTACCGGTGTCAGTAGTGTTTGCGGCGGTGTCCAAAAAAAAGAGCGCCTCGGTCACGCAGTGTACGATTACAATGCCAGTCGACAGGAATTCGTCCAGGCTGGAGTCTCCGTGGAACACCTACACGTCGGGTTATTAAGATCACCAGCAGATGCTGTTCTTGGGGGGCACTGCGCCACCACGCCGCGGAACCTGTTCGTTGGAAACCGCCAATCAGGACAACACCGGGGACGAAGTGTCGGCTTCCGATGCGCCCCGTAGACTCCGGGCCTCCCCTGAATGCGACTCAAGCGCAGGCAACTCGTTGCGCTGGCGGCGAGAGCAATGGGTCCTGACGTCCCCGACAACCACCGGCGAGAATGTAAGCGAAGGCGAGACTGGTCCCGTCTTCTAGCCCTAGTTCAGTCGCATCACACCCGCGATTCAGGATTAGCGCTCGCCGATCAGATTGTAGCGAGTGCCACCAACTTTTTGACCGGGGTCATCGTCGGCCGAACTTGCGCGCCGTCGGAGTTTGGTTTGTACCTGCTCGGGTTCAGTATTGTGACGATCGCGATGACAGGGCAGAACACGCTGGTCATCGCGCCATTTACGGTCCTCAGGCCTCGTCTCAACGCTCGACAGGGCGCCGTGTACTCGGGTAGCACGCTGGTTCATCAGGTCGGGCTGTCTCTGATCACCTTGGTGGCGCTGGCAACTGCCCTCGTCGTAATAACTCGCAGCACTGCTCCAAAGGGGCTCGCAAACGTCGTTTTCGCGTTGTTGCTCGCAATCACTTTCATCCTTCTTCGTGAATTCGCCCGCAGGCTCTGCTTCGCGAATCTGCAGTTTCGCACTGCCATCATTCTGGACACCGCCAGCGCCGTGCTCCAGCTCGGAATGCTCGCCATCGCTGCGGCGAATGATGTGGTTTCCGCCAACGTGGCGTATCGAATCATCGGCGCCGCCAGCGCAGTGGTGGCTGTCAGCTGGCTGGTGTTGTATCGGCGGTCGTTCATCGTCTCTCGCCCACGTGTGAGGGAAGATCTCGCGGCGAACTGGTCGATCGGAAAGTGGCTGCTCGCGAGCGCACTTCTCTGGGAATCCAACGTAACCCTCTATCCGTGGTTGCTCACGGCGTTTCACGGCACGGAAACCACGGGCGTATGGGCCGCCTGTTTCGGTGTGATCGCCATAGCAAACCCCCTGATCCTGGGCATGCAGAACTCACTCGGCCCCCAAATGGCGCACGCGTTCGCGCGTGGCGGACTCCCCCAACTGCAACGTTTCATGCGGTGGGCGACCGCGATCTTCTCGCTCATCATCGCTCCGATCGCCGCGTTTATCTTGCTGTTCGGAGGGAATCTCGTGGAATTCATCTACGGCGACGCCTATTCCAATCACGGTTGGGTCGTCGTGCCCCTCGCCCTCGAGCTGCTCATCGCTCCAGTCCGTTATGTCGTGTCTCGAGCACTGGTCGTGATTGGACGATCCGACGTGGACTTTGTCACCAACACGGTTTCGCTGATCGTCCTCCTGGCTGCCGGCATTTGGCTGGCAAGAGCGCTTGGGCCGCTCGGTGTTGCAATGGGCATCCTGGCCGGCAGTGTCGGTACCACAATTGTCAAGTACATCAGCTACCGAATCATCGTGCGCGGCCAGCGACAACCCGCCAACCTCCCGAGCTGACCGGTCGGCCCTTTCGCGCCCTCGGTCCAGCCTCAAGTCGCCTGGTCAACTGGCCTTGCCGACGGGCCCGATTTCCCAGGCAACGCCAAGCGCGAAAAGCAGAGGTAGAAGACAACCGATATAAGCATAAACGTGACGAAACCTCCTCCGATCACCAGCGTCGAAAGCAGTCCGTCAACGCACATCAAGAGCAGCAACCCGAGCAGGAACGCCGTCTGCCCGTCGCGTCGCTGCCGTAGCTCTCTCAGACCTGACCTCCACGACGTCACGAGAATGGCTCCCAGTAAAAAAGCCGACGAGGCCGAGGTTCAGCACCGTTTCCAGATACATTGAATGGCTCGAGGCGAGCACCCAACCCTGGGTGTCCGTTAAATCCCACGCCCTGTCTTCCGTCCAGAATCCGTTGTAACCGTAACCGGTCAACGGGCGTTGCTCGACGAAGCTCCAACACTCAATCCAGAGCGGCACCCTCCCGGTCAGCGTGGAAACCTGCTCGTGCCTCCCAAGCAGCACGACCCCCATCAGATCCGACCAGCCGAGGGCCAGCAGTGAGAAAGAGAAGACCAGCACTAGCAAGTAAGCCAATTTGGCCCTGCTCATCCCACCGCGAGTCATCACGTATACCCCGCGCAGGCTATAACAAATCCGACGAATGGCCCTCGCGACCCAGTCAACACGAGAAAGATGAATCCAATCGTCGCAACCGTGGCAAACGCAATCCGGCGCCAACCTTTGGACGTGTCTGCGAGCGCTAGCGACGCAAGACAAAGCACGCCGCAGTTGAAACCCTGACCCTCTGGGTGAAGGGTCCCCATGAATCGATATTCTCCACCAATGGCGCCGAAGGTGCCAAGGACCTTCTCAGCACCAACTCCAATCACGAGGTAGGCGAACGCCATCCAGAAATTCAGCATCGCGAAGTCGCGCTTCGAGACTCCTCTTGACACAGCGAATGCCGCAAAAAACATAATCGTGAACGACGCTACCCGCTTCAACACGAGAATGGAGTCGTCAGCCCAGAGGCACTCAACCAGGTCCAGGCCAAGTAAATGCCCAGCAAAGCCCCTACGCTCTTAGGAACTACGAAGATCGGCCGCCTCTTCGAAATGAGGAGGAAGACGCCGGACACACCAAGCAACAGGACGGCCACCTGCCGTTTTGCGGTTCCCGAACTGATCAATCCGAGAGTCGTGTCCGCCCGGCGACCGTCTGCAAACACGAGCGAAAACCTGAAGTTGTGATCGACCAGGTAGAACAGGACGCAGTACAGGACTACGATTCCATGCCACGCGGCGCGCGAAGGCGACGATGAGCCAGACACGCCGAACTCTCCGTCACGCTGCATGGAGGTTGGCGCGGTCGCGCACGCCACTCGACAACACCCAGCTCCCTGAGCAGTCTGTGGTCTCAATCATCGTCCAAGGCCGACCGCTCGAACATCGCATCGTCCCCGTTCCCGCAACAACGATCTCCCTGAGATCCACACACCATTGGACCCATTTCCGAGACGACGATGTCCGCGAACCTCTCGACTCCCAGTGGAGTGTAGTGGACTTCGTCCGTGAAGTACTCTCCATCGTGGCCCATCTTCGAGAACATGTCGATGAACCTGACTCCATGCTCGGTGGCAACCTCTTCAATCTCATTGTTGTAGGCCAGGAATGCGTCCATGCTCACGAACTGATGTTCCTGCATCGACGACGGCTGCGTCAACAGAACCAGCTCAATGCCGTGGAGTCTGCAGACTGATGCGATCGTGACGAGATTTCTTCTGAACAGCCTCAGTCCGTACTGAAAGTCATTCTCCGGACGAATGTCGCCGAGTTTGTTGGCCAAGATCTGGGGCAGACCGAACCGGCTCAGGAACCGTGACTGCGTCAGGAAGCCGGTGAACGACAAGGTGCCCTGGAGGTTCGGATTCAAAAAGTAGCTCTGCAGGTACTTGTTGGAGTAGTCCGGGGTCGCGCCGTCAAGAAAGTAGTTGACAGTGCTGTCGTTGATGTTGTGCATCAAGAGGATCACGTCGGGCGACATCTCCGCGAGCCGGAACTGGATGTTGATGAGGCTATGCGCCGTCGAGAAGGCGTCTCCACCGGCGTTGAGGACCTCGAAATCCACCTCCTGGTAGCCACTCTTTAATCGCCGCTCGAGCGCCATCGAGTAGTCGATGCCGGCCGCCTCAAATGCGCCGGCGTTCACGGTGGTCGATCCGCCGACTGCGATAATCCTCATCGTATTTTCCGGCTTGTTGTATGCCGTCGGCGTGCTGCGATGTCTGAAGTACAGCTCCCCGTCGGATGACACCATGGGCGGCGGATAATCGTAGGTCGTGATCCAGCACGAAATGAACGTGTTCGGCCGAAAGAAGCTGCGCCCCTTCTTGATCAAGGTGAAGGCCCGGGCGCTGTACTCCAGCACCAAGAAGGCCAGCAGGAACACGACTACATTGACCAGGACAATGTTCAGGAAACGAAGGATCTTCTTGAGCCTGGCTGCTTTGCTGTTTGATCTCATTAAACTCACCGAGAAATGAACCGATACCGCTTCCGATGGCGCAAACGGTCGAGCGAAGGTACAGCCGACAAAGCTGCTAACTGGCCCCGGTCCCTCGCAGCACCGCGGGAATGGTCTTGACCATGATGTCAAAATCGAGGGATAGTGACCAGTTGTCGATGTACTGGAGATCGAGCTCCATCCAGTTCTCGAAGTCGATGGCATGGCGGCCGTTGACCTGCCACAAACAGGTGAGACCAGGGCGTACGCTGAACCGTCGCTGCTGCCATTCGCTGTCGAACCTGGTGACGTCACGCTCGGGCAGGGGGCGAGGTCCCACCAGACTCATGTCACCCCTGAAGACGTTCAAGAACTGGGGCAGTTCGTCCAGGCTGAGCTTTCTGAGTATACGGCCGACTCGAGTGACCCGCGGGTCGTTCTTTCATTTTGAAGGCAGCACCGTTGACCTCGTTGAGCGCCTCGAGCTCAGCCTGTCGTGCTCGGCGTCGACGTGCATTGTCCTGAACTTGATCATCCGAAATCGCTTTCGTCTCAGCCCTACCCTCTCTTGAACGAAGAACACAGGACCTCGTGAGTCGATCCTGATCGCCAAAGAGACCAAGAAAAACACCGGAGCGAACACGACCATGGCCACAGCAGCTACGGTCAGGTCGATCGCTCTTTTCACGACGGCACTGCCCAAGGAGGTGCCTGCGCCTGGAGGGTGAGCACGGGGATGTCGTGCACCTTGTCGACGAAGGCGTGAACCAGTCGCGATTCGAAGAAATCGCCCGGAATCCGGACGATCAACCCGAGCTCCTCGCACAGCGCGATGATCTTCGAGATGCTCTCGTAATACGACTTGATGGGGAGCCCGATGATGACCTCATCGACCTCGAGCCCACCGAGAATCTCGCGTGCCTGGTCGAGGTCACCGAGGAGCTTCTCGGGGCCCCCGTGCAGCGGGTTCGGCGGCGGGGCGATCTCGTCGATGTATCCGAGCAGAAGGTAACCCAACTCCGGCCGGTGACGGACCTCCTTGCCGAACTCGGATCCTCGAGGACCACACCCCACGATGACGAGGTTCCTCAGGTTTCGGCCGTGCTTGCGAGCACCACCCAGAATCGACCGCAACACGGTTCTCAGGAAAATCGTGGACAGCCAGGCGGTCAAGAAGAAGACACCGATAAAAACTCGATTGACGGCCGCGAAGTTGAAGACCAACCCCAGACCGGACAAGATCAACGTGCTGGTTGCCACAGCCTTGGTGATGTCCCACCACTCGGTGGTCATCAAACCGACCCGGCGTGATCGATAGAGACCGAACGCACCGAATATGACGTTCCAAAGCACAGCGAACGCGCCGAAGAACAGGAAGTTCACCAGCTTGATGCGGACGGCGAAGAACTGATCGAGACTGCCGGTGTGGGTGATTTCACCCGACAGGTAGAACGCTGCGGCAAAGGCTGCCGCCATCACCGCCAGGTCGGTGGTTCGCAGGCAGTTCAGCAGAAAGCGGCGACGTGCCTCGTGCATCGTCAGCTCCCTCGCGCAGCGCCATGGCTTCGCATCATGTCCCCCACTCCTCACAATCGCCGGTAAAGAAAGTCAGGGATGTGATACTTGCGCCTGTTGAGGACTCCGCCCAGAAGATTGACTCCCGCCTGATTCAGGATCTTCTTCGCTTCCTCGGCAACCTCCCATCGGGTCTGCTCGGCCTGCAAGACGAGGATCGCGCCGTCGGCCACCACGGCGAGACTGGAGGCGTCGGGGTAACGTCGTGACTGCCGGGCCGTCAATGATGACCCAGTCAAACTGGGAGTGAAGGGAGGTCAAGGCCTTCTGAACGGCCGGTACCGTGATCAGTTGAGAAGCCCCGTCCTTGACGTCTCCGGCAGGCAGGACGGTCAGACCTGACCGCGGCACCACCCGCAGCACCGAGCTCAATTTCGCTTCGTCTCTTAACACGTCGGCGAATCCCCCGGTGGCGTTGATCTGAAATGCTCCGTGCTGGTTCGGCTGCCGCAGGTTGGCGTCAACCAGGACCACCCTTCCGTTCTGGCTCTGACCGAGGGCCAGAGCGAGATTCCTCGCGACGGTGCTCGCGCCATCTCCGGGAACCGCGCTCGCCACGAGAATCACGCAGTGACGCCGACCTCCCCGAAACCCGAGCAACCGCTGGATAATCCTCTCGTACGACGGCTTGATTGGTTTGGAATCGACCGCGTCAAGCGCTGGAGTGCTGACGTCGACCGGTCGGATTGGAACTGGTGCCGGCAGCACCTCCAACCTGGGCTCCTTGACGCCTGCGATCTCGGCCTCGATCTGAGCCAACTCGATCTCCGGATCGGTCTTGTCGGACGGCATCCGTTGGACTCTCAGGTCCGGCTTCGTTTCGGCTTCGTCCGTAAAGGCCCGCCTCATCGCATCGTAGAATCGACCCATTCGGATCGGCACAGGCATTTGAGCCCCCTGTGACGATTTCCCTTTCGCCGCGGCGATCTCGGCCTCGATTTGAGCCAACTCGATCTCCGGATCGGTCTTGTCGGACTGTTTTCGGTCGGTATTCCGATCAGGGTTCGTCCCGGGCTCATCGTCGAAGGCGCGCCGCATGGCGTCGAAGAACCTACTCATGACGATCACCGAGCCGGTTGGGTGGCCGCGCGGCGACCGCAGGGACTCTACCGCGGTCGAGGTTCGATACCACATAGGGTTTCGGCTTGTGGAACTTGAGCCGCTCGGTACTCAAGCAGAGCACGTCCTCGATGACCTCCTGAGCCGTGGACGCATCGATGGTCTTCAACCCCATCGCAAAGGCCGCGACCATTGCCTGATCACACAGAATGTTGATGGTGCGGGGATATCCCTCCGCCGCAAACCAGACCGCCTCGACCGCTGTCCGTTTGAATACTTCACCCGTCGGGTGGCCGGCGACGTTCAGGCGGTGGGACACATACTGCAGGGCATCTTCGAAGGTCAGCGGTTCGAGCAGCGCGTTGACCGCGATTCTCTGTCTCAGCTGTCTCAGCTCCGGCTTCAGGAGATGGGCTTCGAGCTCCGGCTGTCCGGCCATGAGAACTTGAAGCAGTTTGTTTTGAGGACCCTCCAGATTGGTGAGAAGTCGGACCTCTTCCAGGACCTCCACCGAGAGATTCTGGGCCTCGTCGATGATCAGCAGTGGCGGCGGCCTGTGGGCCATGAACTGGCTCTTGACGAACGAGTTGAACTCGTTGATCAGCTCGACCCGCGACAGCTCCGCGAGTCGTGCGGCTTCGTCGTCGCTCCGGCTTTGACCGACGACATCTGACCGCAGGTGAAGCCGTGGCACGCGTGTGAAGCTGATGGAGGATGATCCGTCAGCAGCTCCTCCCTATCCACGGTCGTGTGGGTCACATGGATCGTGACCATTGACACGGTCGAGGCCTTCGAGAAGCGTGTTGATGAGGGTTGTCTTGCCGGTTCCGACCTCGCCGACCAGCGTCATGAACCCGCGCCGTTCGCTCACCGCGTAGGAGAGGGCAGCGAGGGCCTCCCGGTGGGCCGCGCTCTGAAAATGAAAGCGCGGATCCGGCGTCATGCCGAATGGGTTGCAGTCGAGACCGAAGAACCGTTCGTACATCGAAATCTACCTCACTCTGAGCGCCGGCTGGGAGCCGCTCGCCGCTTCGGAGATCGACACCGCGGCACCTTCACCGTGAGCACTCGATTGGCACGATGACAGCGCCCAGACAGATCCGTCACCATGTCGCCTCACCCCTCCTCCGGGAATGGACGCCAGATGCGTGAGGCCCAGCCGACGCTCCATCTCCTCGCCCGTGGTAAAAGTGTGATCAAGGTAAAACTCGGTACCAAAGGCGAGACCGAGCCCGCCCGACACCACCGACAGAGCAGCGCGGCCAGCAACAGTGAGCTTCGAGATTCGCGGGACACCGGCCGCAGCGGTCTTTGGGCAGGCTGAGCAACGGTGACGTTGATGAGTCTTCTGCTGATCCATCGCCGCCGAGATCCGGGCCTCCTCGTGTTTCTTGCGATACAGCAGGTACGACTCCTCCGCGGCCTGGGCATCCCGACGAAGTCGCTCGACCTCGAACGCCGTTCGTTCAGATCGTCCAGCTCTCGCTGCAGCTCCGCGACCTGAGTCTGCAGCGAGTTGGAACTTCCCCGTGCGCCCTCCAGCTGCGCTTCAGCCCGAAGGAGCTCGGAGGTCAGCTCCTGGTGAATCGGGTTGATCTCGGTGCCGTCGATACTGCCCCGCTCGGCCTCCTGAAGTTCGGCAAGGCGTTCCCGGGCGAGTGGATATCTGCGTGTCGATGTCGCGAACGTATCGGCTGTCAGGTTTGAAATCCTGCAGCAGCCGATCCCGCTCGAGTTCGAGGGCCGCCAGTCCCTTTTCGACTTCTTCCACGGCCGCGTCCTGGTTCGAGTCGACTTGCAGACTGGAGTCGTCTCGGGTTCCGCGGCCAGTCGCGCACGCAGATTGCTGACGCGGTACTGGCTCTCCTCCGATCTCCACCTCGGCATCTGCAAACTCATTTTGAACCCGTGCCAGCCGATCCATCACGTGAGCTCTTTTGGGTGGCGAGCGCATCCGAGCCTTGGGGACCCTTCACCATGGTGATGCCCGCTGATGCGAGAAAGTCCTCGAGGGCGGATTCGCGCTCGGACAGCAGCTGTTCGGATGCCACCATCTGTTCTTCGAAAAAGGCAAGAGCCTGCGGTGACTGGAACATCAGGGCGCGCTTCTCGAGATACCGTTCTGTCAGCGTTCCGACAATTCGCGTCGCCAGCTCCGGGTCCTTTGACCGATAGCTCACGCGGATGACGTTCGACTTTCGAACGGCTTCGATCTTGAGGTCCCGCTGCAAATTCACGACCATCTGGTCCTTCAATGAAAGTCGGGTTCCACCAAGAGTCTTCCGTACGGAGGCGATTACCGTAGCCGAACCAACTCACCGGATCTACAGGCTGTTCGAGCGCCAGCTTGTCAATAACCTGTTCTAACAACTGCCGGCTCTTGAGGATCTCGATCTCCGAGTTGAGCTCTTCCTGGCTGACCTGGCGAACGATGAGCTGCGGTGCGTCCTGTGCCGCCATCGGGATCTCAGCTCGCGCCTTGTTGACCAGCAGCGTTGCCTCGACCTCATAGACCGGCGGTGCGAGGAATGTCGCAAGCCCGACAAGAACGAGCACACCGAACGCGAAAACGGACGATCAGCCATTTGCGCTTGAACACGACCGTCAGCAGATCCCTCAGTGAGAGATCGGTGGCCGAGTAGCCGGACGGGTCGTGAGAGTTGGGAGCCATCATGGTCCTCTATTGCGGGTTCACCCAGTAGCCCATCGACAGACTGAACGGCAGGTTGTTGATGATGTACTGTTCGACAAACAGGTTCACATTGGAGATGTGTCTTCCGCGGCACGTAGATCACGTCCGACGGGGCGAGCTGGACGTCCCGATCGACGTGGTACTTGCGGAGGATGTCCTTGCAGTTCACGATTGTTCCAACGGGAGAGTTGTCCGGTGCCTTCCTGATCAGGACGACTTCCTTTCTGCCGGCCGGTGTTCTTGAAGCCGCCGGCGTCCATCACGGCCTGAACCAGGGTCAAGCCACCGCGGTAGTCGCGAAGGCCCGGGAAGTTGACCTCGCCGCCCACGTAGACCTTGAGCCCCGAGTACTGCGGCGACGCTGACGTTGATCTGCGGGTTGACCATCTCGGCGCTGTAGCGCTCGGTGAGCTCCGCGGTGACGTCGTCAACGGTCCGGCCGAAGACCGAGACCCGACCCACCAGGGGGAGGAAGATCTCGCCGTCCGGGCCGACGGTGCGGGTCTGGCTCATCTGGGTCGCCTTGAAGAAGTTGATCTCGAGCACGTCGCCGACGGCGATCTTGTACGGACCGGTGACGACGTCGGGCAGTGCGCTCGGGTGGACGAGACCCGGCGCCTGGGCGATGCAGACCGGAGCGGTCGCGGCCAGTAGTCCGATGACCAGCGCCGCCAGTACAGCGCAGGTCGCCGTCCGGTTCGAGCCAGTTGACCCTGTCCTCATGATGAGTCCCCCTTCCAAGAAAAAGTGCGCAGTTTCGAGACGGACGGTGTGATGCGCATGCTCGGCCCGGGTTGGCGCCGATGTGCTGCACAACGCGACGCGAAGCCCCGGATTGAGGACATCTGTTCCTCACACTGAACAGTTTTGACACCCTGACCAATCCAACCTCCGACAGCGAACCCCAATGGGTTTGCGGCGGCCAAATATTTTCGACCCCTAGCTTGAGTTCAGAAGCCTCCTAGGTGCTACAAAAGAATAGCACAGAAGTTGTCAAGTGTCAGCGGTAGAGATCACGTGGACCACACGATCGTGCCGTATAGGGCACGCCCTGGCGGGCACCATCGGGCCAGGAGCGAAAACTGTACCCGGACATGACAGTCCTTAACAAAGGTTCACACTCCCCCGCCCACCCAACCAACGCAAATTGCAGATTGAAGATTGCAGATTTCAAATTCGGGTCGTCCGAGATAGCAGGTGCCCATCTCCAACGCCCTCGAAAGGCTGCCAATCCGCAGTCCAAAATTCGCAATTTTCCGATCAGGGCGGCCGCACGCCAGGCACCACCTCGCAAGGCGGAATTGACATCTCTGT
>CAVQOJ010000002.1:0-979502 GCA_963714385.1 uncultured Holophagae bacterium
CCAATCGCCAGCTTCGCGGTGACGGGCACTCGGTCCGATCCGCAGCATCAGGCGAAGCTGCGCTCGACCTATTGGACGACCAGGCATCCACAGTCGTGCTGCTCGACCTCCGCCTCCCAGGCATGAGCGGGGAGGAGACCCTCGAGCAGATCCGCACCCGCCACCCAAAAACACACGTTGTGATCATCACGGCGCACGGCTCCATCGAGTCGGCGGTGGAGGCGATGAAGGCGGGCGCCTACGACTACGTGACCAAGCCATTCACCCCGGATCAGGTCCGACTTCGAATCCGTCAAATCGAAGAGTTCGAGAGCTTGCGCGGTGAGGTCAGGAGTCATGCGCCGGCGCATGGGCGAGCTGCGCTTCGGCGACGAGTTCTTGACCCAGAGCCCGGATACGCTCGGACCTTCTCGACAGGGGCGCGGGTCGCAGCATCTGACGCGACGATGCTCGTCACTGGCGAGAGCGGCACCGGGAAGTCGCTGCTCGCCCGGCTCATCCACGGCGCCAGCGCGCGCCGCGACGGCCCCTTCGTCACCGTGGACTGCGGTTCCTTCCACGAGACGTTGCTCGAGTCGGAGCTGTTTGGGCACCGGCGGGGGGCGTTCACCGGCGCAGTGCGGACGCGGTCGGCAAGGTGACGGCGGCCGAGGTGGCACGCTGTTTCTCGACGAAGTGGGGGAGCTGTCCCGGCCCTCTCAGGGCAGGCTCCTGCGTCTGGTTGAGTCGCGCACCTACGAGCGAGTCGGTGAGGCGCCCAGCGTACCGTTGACGCGCGCATCATTGCGGCGACCAACCGGGACCTCGAGGCGATGGTTAGCGAGGTGACTTCCGCGCGGATCTGTTCTATCGGTTGAGCGTCGTCGAGATCGCGCTGCCGTCGCTGCGCAGTCGGCCCGAGGACGTTCTTCTGCTGGGAGGACTTCGACCGCCTGCGGAAGCCACGCATGACCCTCGACGGCTGACCGAAGAGGTCGGTCGGAGGCTGGTTCGCTACCGGTGGCCGGGGAACGTGCGCGAGCTGGCGCACGTCATCGAGCGTGCGGTGCTGGTCTCCCCAGGGCGGACAATTAGCCTGGCGCATCTGCCCGAGCGCTGGCCAAGGCGGCACCGGGCGAGACGGAGACGAACGGCTCGAGCCGCTGGTGGAGGTTGAGGAACGGCAACCGATGCGTCGCGCTGGCTCGCGGACCTCCCCCTCGAGAAGACGGCGGAACTGCTCGGGATTCGACCCTTCCACCCCTGGAGGAAGCGGAAACGGTACGGACCTCGAGTCCCCACCCGGCTTGGTATGGGCATTGCAGCATGCAGGGTATCTTGCAGACGCAAGGTCGGCGCCCTGGGCCTGCCGACGCAGAACGGGCGTCGTGCGGCACGCAACCTGCATTGCACTCGCGCGGCAGCCTCGTCTCTGCGGCGCAGGCCTGCCCGGGTTGCTTCTATGGCCGGGGATCCGTGTTGGGAGAGCCGACCATGACGGGACATACCCAAAATGCCCACCTGCCACAAGCGCCGCCCGTCTCGATCCGGCGCGACAAACGACGCGTCGCTCGGAGGCGTCAACGGGGTGAGGCAGGAGGCGCGGGGCAAGCGGCTCGCCATCCTCTCGCTCGCCGCCCTTGGGGTCGTCTACGGGGACATCGGCACCAGCCCGCTGTACGCCATCCGCGAGTGCTTCCACGGCGAGTACGGCATCGCCCCCACGCCGGAGAATGTCCTCGGCGTGCTCTCACTCGTGTTCTGGGCGCTGGTCATGGTGGTGTGCGTCAAGTACCTGAGCTTTGTGCTGCGCGCCGACAACCGGGGCGAGGGCGGGGTCATCGCCCTCACCGCACAGCTCATCGAGAACGGGGCTCCGGGCGAACCGACCAGGTTCCTGGTCATGATCGGCCTGTTCGCCGCTGCCCTGCTCTACGGCGACGGCATGATCACGCCGGCGATCTCGGTGCTGAGCGCGGTCGAGGGCGTTGGCGTGGCCGCGCCGGCCTGCAGCCCTGGGTCGTGTGGCTCACGGTCGTCATCCTGGTGGCGCTGTTCTTACTCCAGCAGCGCGGCACGCGCGGTGTCGGAGTGCTCTTCGGCCCCGTGACGATTGTGTGGTTCCTGGTCATCGCCGCACTGGGCCTACGCAGCCTGGCCGCCCATCCTCAGATTCTGCGGGCCGTCAACCCGATCCACGGCTACGCCTTCCTGGCTCGAAACTCATTCGCTGGTCTCCTCGTCCTCGGCGCGGTGTTCCTCGTCGTGACGGGGGCGGAGACCCTGTTCGCGGACCTCGGGCACTTTGGCCGCCGGCCCATCCGGGTCGCCTGGTACGGTCTCGTCCTGCCCTCGCTGCTGTGCAACTACTTCGGTCAGGGCGCCTTGCTGCTCGCCAGCCCGGAGAAAGCCGACGGTCCGTTCTACGCCTTGGCGCCTTCGTGGGCGTTGGGTCCGCTGGTGGTGCTGGCGACCGCGGCCACCATCATCGCCTCGCAAGCGGTCATCTCCGGCGCATTCTCGCTGACCCGCCAGGCCATCCAGCTCGGGTACCTGCCGCGCATGCGGATCATCCACACCTCGGCCACAGAGGTCGGTCAGATCTACATTCCGCAGGTGAACTGGCTGCTCATGTTGGCAACGATTGCGCTTGTTCTCGGTTTCGCAGCTCGAGCCATCTCGCTGCGGCCTACGGGGTGGCGGTGACGACGATGTCGATCGCCACAGTGCTGTTTTTCGCCGTCGCCCGCCGGCGCTGGGGATGGAGTTGTGGCCTGGGGCCTCTTGTCCGCTTCTTTCTCGTCGTCGACCTTGCCTTCTTCGGTGCCAACTTCTCCAAGATCGCACACGGGGCGTGGTTCCCTCTGGTCATCGGCGCCGGCGTGTTCACCGTGATGACGACATGGAAAAAGGGAAGGTACCTTGTCGCCGAGGGGCTTTACGGCGCACCGGCCACTGTCGACAGTTCTGGTGGCGAGCATCTCGCAGGATCCGCCGTCGCGGGTGCCCGGCAAGGCGGTGTTCTTGGCGCGGCACCGCCGGCCTCTCGCCACCTGCGGGTGTTCCACAACCTGAAGCACAACAAGGTGCTCCACGAGGAGGTCGTCGTGCTGACTGTTGTCACGGCGGACGCGCCGCGAGTGCGTCGGAGCGAGCAGGTCGAGGTGACAGAGCTCGGCCAGGGCTTCTGCCGGGTCACGCGCACTGGCTTCATGGAGGAGCCGAACGTGCCGGAGCACCTTGACCCTCGCGCGCAAGCGAGGGATGACCATCGACCCGACCGACGCGGTGTTCTTTCTCGGGGCGCGAGCGGTTGATACCGCAGCCCGGGGCGCGAATGGCCGGTTGGCGCAAGGCGATCTTCTCCTTTCTCTCTCTCAATGCGCTGGGTGCGACCAGGTACTTCGGCATCCCGTCCGAGCAGGTGGTCGAGATCGGTGCGCAAATCGATGTCTAACGTGTTGCTGTACTACATTCGTAAGAAACCGTGGGGCGCAGGGGCACCCGCTCCTGAAGGGAGGCGACCATGACACTCCGCAAGAAAATCCTGGTCGGGTACGGGTCGATCGTGGTCCTGCTCGCCGTCATGGTGACCTGGACGGTCACCGACTTCCGCCTGCTCGGGGGAGCGACCGAGGGCATCCTGCGGGAGAACTACCGCAGCATTCTGGCCGCCGACGCCATGGTCAAGCACCTCGAGCGACAGGACAGCGCCACTTTTCTCCTGCTGGTCGAAGGGCGCGAGGCGGCGCAGGTTCAGTTTCACCAGAACCAATCGGAGTTCCTGCGCTGGCTGGCCCGCGCCGAGGACAACGTGACGGTCCCCGGCGAGAAGGAGGTCATCGAGGAGATCGACAGCGCGTACTCCGCCTACCTGGTCGAGTACGCACGCGCGGCGGGTGCCGTGCCCGAAGCGGACGACGCTCAACGGCTGTACCGGGATCGCCTCCTCCCCCTGTTCGAGGAGGTGCGCACGGCATGCTCGAAGCTGCGCGAGATGAACCACGAGATCATGGTGGCCGAGTCGGCCAAGGCCAAGCTCATATCCAGGGCATCGCTGATCAGGATCAGCCTGTTCGGGGGCGCGGCCATCCTTGGCGGCTTTCTCCTGAGCCTCTTCCTCGCCGAGATTCTGACCCAACCACTGCGCGACATGATGGACGCCACCTCGCGCCTGTCCACGGGCCATTACGATGTCTCGATCAAGGTCGACACCAAGGACGAGCTTGGCGAGCTCGCCCGGCGCATCATGGTCATGAGCCAGAAGCTCAAGGGCTTCCACGATCTCAACATCGGCCGGCTGATGGAGGAGAGGAAGCGCCTCGAGGCCATCCTTCGCAGCATCGGCGACGGTGTGCTGGTGATCGACGACCGTCTCCACATCGCCTCGATCAACCCGGCCGCCGCGAGGATATTCGGCGTCTGGCCGGAAGACGCGAAGGGTCAGGGAGTCATCGACCTGGTCAAGGACGACGCGGTCTACGAGGCGATCAAGACCACTGCGGCCACCGGCAAGGCATCCGTCGAGGACGGCGAGATCCGGCTGACCAGGGACGAGGATGAGGAGAGGGTCAGCCACTATCGCTGTGCCGTGACCCCGGTGGTGACAGAGGATGGCGCCAGTCTCGGGGTGGTGCTGGTCCTCCAGGACCTGACCCGGCTGCTCGAGGCGGAGCGGCTCAAGAACGAGTTCATCATGGCGGCCTCGCACGAGCTGCGCACCCCCCTCACCGGCATGGTTATGAGCCTCAAGCTCCTGTCCGAGCGACTCGAACCGCGGGCCGACGACGAGGAGCGCGAGCTGCTCGCCACCGCAGACGAGGAGGCGCGGCGTCTCCGCGCCCTGGTCGAGGACCTCCTCGACCTCTCCAAGGTCAGCTCGGGACGGCTCGAGCTGGTGGCCCGGCGGACCTCGGTGGCCGAGCTCGTCGAGCCAGCGGTTCTGAGCATCCGAAGCCAGATCGAGGCCAAAGGGGTCGTCTTTACCGCGGAGCTGCCCGACGACCTGCCCGAGGTCGCCACGGACCCTCAGAAGATGGTCTGGGTGGTGACCAACCTGCTGTCCAACGCCATGCGCTACACCGACGGCGGAGGGTCGATCCGCCTGGCGGCGCTCGCGGTCGCCGACGACGTTCACGTCTCGGTCTCGGACACCGGCGCGGGTATCCCGGCCGAGCACCAGGCGCGGGTCTTCGACCCCTATTTCCAGATACGCCCAAGGGATCAAGCTGCTGGGGGCCTCGGGATCGGGCTCACCCTGGCGCGCTCCATCGTCCGCGCTCAGGGTGGCACCATCTGGGTGGACTCGAAGCCCGGGGAGGGCTCGACCTTCACCTTCACCATGCCGGCATGGCGGGCGCCAGGCGACGGGCGCCGGAATGCGTAGACCATGAGTCACCAGCTCAGAGCTCTGGCAGTCGACGACGAGCCCGCCATCGCGCGCACCGTGCGCATGGCGCTGCAAGGCTCCGGTTGGGTCGTCGACACCGCCGCGTCCGGCGAGGAGGCGCTCGAGTGCTTCGCGGCGGACCCCTATGACTTGGTCCTCCTGGACCTGAGGCTGCCGGGCATCCAGGGCACCGAGGTGCTGCGCCGGCTCGTCGCAGATCACCCAGTGGTCCGAGTTGTCATCATGTCGGCCTACGGCACTGCCGAGTGCGCGCTGGAGACCATGAGGCTCGGCGCTGCCGACATCCTGCGCAAGCCGTTCACGCCGGACGAGCTGAGAGCCGTCGTCGACAGCGTGATGCGTCGCGACCTCGACCCGGAAGATGTCGAGCACCATTTCCAGGAGGACGTCACCAGGGCGAGGGAGCACATTCGCGAGCAGCGCATCCCAGCGGCGCTCGAGCTGGCACGGCACGCCGTCGCGTTGTACCCGGACCGGCCTGAGGGCTATCACCTGGTTGGGGTGTGCCACGACCTGCTGGGAGAGCGCGCCGAAGCCGAGAAGATGTACCACCTCGCCATCGAGGTCGAGCCTGACTATCGGCCGGCGAAGCAGAACCTCGACCGGCTCGTCTTCTTCCGGGGGACGCGGGGCTCTGTGGATATCGGATGACCGGTAAGAAGCCTCGACCGCTCGAGGCCCGCCTCGCGTGGCCCAAAGGAGGCATCCGCGGCCTTGCCGCAGACCTGATCGCAGGATGTGGACGCGCTCAGAGACGACTCGGCCGCAGGCTCAATGGCCCCCAGCTCCTGGTTCTCTCCTTTGCCGCCCTGATCCTGGCGGGGACGGTTGGGCTCAAGGTGCTGCCGGGCCTGTATGTAGGGCCTCCGCTCGGGTGGCTCGACGCCCTGTTCACCGCCACCAGCGCGGTCTGCGTCACCGGGTTGACCGTGGTCGACACCGCCACCCACTTCACCCCGGCGGGCCAGCTCCTCATCCTGCTGCTCATCCAGCTCGGCGGCCTGGGGATGATGACCCTCTCGACGGCGATCATTCTCGCCCTCGGCGGGCGCCTGACCCTCGGCCATGAAGAGGCGGCGGCACAAGGTGTGGAGCTTGTGACCGACATCGACCTTCGCCGCCTGTCCCGTCACGTGGTGGTGTTCACCGTTGCGTTCGAGCTGGTCGGCGCCGTGCTCCTCACGGCCCTCTGGACGCCGCGCTTCGGGCTGGCCAGCGCGGCGTGGCACGGGGTGTTCCAGGCCGTCAGCGCCTTCTGCAACGCCGGGTTCTCGACCTTCTCCGACTCGTTGACCTCGTTCGCCGGGAGCATTCCGAGCCTGCTGGTGATCTCGCTTCTGATCATCGCCGGCGGGCTCGGCTTTCTCACCATCGAGGAGCTGTATGCCAGGCGCGGGAGAGGTGGTCGCCCTTCGAGATTGACGTTGCACACCAAGCTCGTGCTTGGAACGACCGCGGCACTGTTGCTGGCGGGTTGGTTTCTCTACAGCACCCTGGAGTGGAATGCCGGGCTCGCAGGAATGAGCGCAGTGGAACGCGTGACGAACTCACTCTTCATGAGCGTCACTGCGCGCACCGCGGGGTTCAACACCGTTGACTACTCCAACGTCACCGCAGGAGGCAACTTTCTGACCATTTTGCTGATGATGGTCGGAGGTTCGCCGGGGTCCACCGCCGGAGGTCTCAAGACCACCACGCTGGCGCTGGTGGTGCTGCTGGCGTGGTCCCGTATCCGGGGCCACAGGTCCACGCAGGCGTATGAGCGGTCGATCCCCGACGAGACAGTCCAGCGGGCCGTTGGGCTCGTCGTCGTGGCCAGCTTCGTGGTGGTCGCTGCGATCTTCGTGTTCGCCATGCTGGAGGTGGGTGGCGCCGCCAGCTCGTCCCACGAGCTGGAGTTTCTGCGCTACTCGTTCGAGGCGGTGAGCGCCTTCAACACCGTGGGGCTTTCCATGGGTGTTACCAGCAGTCTGGATTCAACCGGGCGGATGGTGACCATTCTGTTGATGTTCCTCGGCCGCGTCGGCCCGCTCACGTTCACCGCGGCGATCGCCCGCCGGGCTCGACGCAAGGGCCCAGCTGTTCGCTTTGCGCGCGAGGACGTGGTGGTTGGGTGAAGGAGAGCTATGAAACGATTCGTAATCATCGGGCTGGGGAACTTCGGGGCAGGCGTGGCTCAGGAGCTGTACCAGAGCGGCCACGACGTGGCCGCACTCGACGTCCGCGAGGAGGTGGTTGACGCGATTGGCCCCCATGTCACCCGCGCACTGGTCGGCGACGGCACCAACGCACAGGTGCTGGAACGGCTGGGAGCCAAGGATGCCGACGTTGCAGTCGTAAGCACGGGCGACGACATCACCGCCAGCGTGCTGACCGTGCTTGCCCTTCGGGATCTCGGTGTGGACCGGGTCTTCGTCAAAGTCATTTCTCACAACCACGCCCGGGCGATGGAGAAGATCGGCGCGACCGAGACCATCTTCCCCGAGCGCGAGACCGCGATCCGCCTGGCCAAGCGGATTTCGAGCGCCGACATCCTCAACTACGTGGAGCTCGGCGCCGGGGTCTGCATCCAGGAGGTCGCCGTGCCGGGCGCCTGGATTGGCAAGACCTTACGGGACCTCGAATTGCCCCGGCGTCATCGGGTCTCGGTCGTGGCGGTCCACGACGTTCTGCACGACGAGATGCTGGTCGTTCCCGATCCGGATGCGTTCCTGAAGGAGTCCGACTCGCTGCTGCTGGTGGCTAAGGAGGCGGACTTCGCGAACCTACCGGGCCACCGGCGGTAGCCCGGAGCTGTCAGGCGGTCGTCCGGGGTCACTTCGTCGCCCTGGCCCCGGCGATGCCCACCACCTTGGCGGGTTGGGTCTCGTTGGCCTTCTTCAGGGCTTCCCGCAGATCGTCGAGCCCGAGCGGGGCGTACGCGCGCTCGGTCTGGGTGACGCTGTGGTGCAACGTGCAGCGCTGCTGTGCGGGCGATCGCACGCTCAGCTCACTGGATCAACCCGCATCGCCCGTGGCACGGTGGTGGCACTGTAACTCAAAACCCGGCTCGATGCCGGGTCGTAAGTGTTTGATTTTAATGGTCGGGACGCGGAGATTTGAACTCCGGACCCCCTGAACCCCATTCAGGTGCGCTACCAGGCTGCGCTACGTCCCGACCTCGATGCAGTCGGCGGATGGTCCTCCGCCGTGCGCCGGCGAATTGTACGCGATCCCGGCGAGATACTCCAGCCGACGGTGGCGCGTCCCTGCCGTCCCTGCTGCCGACGCGTTGCCTTCCTACTGCGGCAGCACGGTGGTCGGGTCGGAGGTCAGGTTGTCGACCACCGAGCCGTAGCAGCAGATGGTCGCTCCCGGCGTGGTGGTCCGCACGTCCGCGTAACCGGCCGTTATCGGCGCGTGGTCGCGGAAGAGGCGGTTGATCTGCTGGTTGGACAGCGGATGGAGGTACATGTTCCTGGTCTCGAGCGGCACCCCGTCGGGATCGAAGAGCTCGATCAGCACCTGCGCCGTTTCTAGCGAGCCGTTCTGGCAACCGAGGTTGGCGCGAGCGTCGTCGTTCTCGTCCATGAACATGATCCGCTGCTTCACGCCGGCTGGGATCATCTCATCGACCGGGACTCCGGGAACGCCCTGGCCGAAGGTCCCCGTGGCACCGGCGACGGGGAGGTTATAGGTCCGGCTCATCGCGACCAGGCCGGGTCCGCTCGCCTCGACGGCCAGCGCGCCGACCTGGTCCGGCTCGAGGCGGAAGACCTCGCCGAGCACGTTGGTGTAGCGGACCCCCCTGCCGGGGGCGAGCGAGAACGCGGCGCTGCGGGCGGGCAGACTGTTGTCGGTGCCGCGCGGCAGCCACAGGAAGCTGTAGATGAGCTCGCTCGGGCCGGCGTTTTGGAGGTCGACGTCCGTCTGGAAGAACGCATCGCCGTAACCCACCGTGAGCGCCGCCGCCGGGATGTAGATCCGGTCGCTCCGAGGCGCCTGCGGCAGGATGGTCGTCGGGTCCGAGGTCTCGTTGTCGACCATGGAGCCGTAGCAGTAGAAGAGCGCCGTGTCGCTGTCGGACCATACCTCGACGGCGCCCTTGACCGGCTGCCAGGGCCGGAGAATCCGGTTGATCTGGTTGTTGGCGTAGGGGCCGAGGTACATCGGCCGGAGGTCCAGCTGGGCGCCGTTCTGGTCGGAGACGGCGATGTTGATCGCGACCGGGTCGGCGGTGCCGTTGACGCAGCCGACGTTGGCGCGGGAGTCGTCGTCCTCGGACAAGAAGACGATCCGCCGCCGCTCGGTGCCGGAGATCATCTCGGTCGTCCTGACCGCGGGCAATCCCTGGCCGAAGGTGCCGGCCGCCGTGTCGGTGGGGAGCTGGTAGGTTCGGCTCATGGCGATCACGGTGTCGGCGCTGGCTTCCAGCTTGAGCGCGCCCAGCGAGTCGGCGCCGAGCCCGAACAGCTCGGTCAGGACGTTCTCGTAGCGCCGGCTGTGGCCGGGACCGAGCGTGATCGGACCGGCGGTCACGTACTCGGAGTTGTCGGTGGCGCGCGGCAGCCAGCCGACGGTGACCGTGGCCCCGTCCGCGGAGCTCCGGTTGTTGATCTCGAGGTCGGTCTGGAAGAAAGCGCCCCCGGCGCCGGCCGCCACCGCCGCTGCCGAGATGAACGACACTCGGGCATCGGGAGCGCCACACTCGTAGAAAATGTGCAGTCCGGTCCCACCGGTCGCCAGGTACACGAGTCCATCCGCGACCGTCACCCGGTCGCCCCGTCCCGGCGTGCCGGCAACGGCCACCTCGATTGGAGCCGCCGGCACACTGACGTCGATTACCCGAAGATCACCCACCTCGTCGCCCACATAGGCATAGTCGCCCGACACTGCGACGCTCAAGGCGGCGCTCGGGCTATCTGCCGAGCCCCTCTCGACCGGTGCGGAAGGCGTGCTCACGTCGATCACCCGAAGACCCGCCTCCCGATCCGCGACGTAGGCGTAGGCGCCGGCGACCGCGACACCGGCGGCCTGTCCCGGCGTGTCGACGAAGCCCACCTCCACCGGCACCGACGGCGTCCTCACGTCGATCACCCGCAGGCCCGCGTCATTGTCGGCGACGTAGGCGAAGCCACCAGCCACAGCAACGGCCAGGGCGGATCCCGGCGTATCGAGGAAGCCCACCTCAACTGGCGCCCATGGCGTCCTCACGTCGATCACCCGCAGGCCGGACTCGGAGTCCGCCAGGTAGGCGTAACTTCCCGCGATCGCTACGCCGTTGGCGCCTCCCGGCGTGTCGACGAAGGCGACCTCCACAGGCATCGACGGTGTGCTCACGTCGATCACACGCAGGCCCGCTGAGTTGTGTCGCGACGTAGGCGTACCCGCCGGCGACCACGACATCGGCGCCATAGTCCGGCGTGGCGACGAAGCCCACCTCTACCGGCGCCGACGGTGTGCTCACGTCGATCACCCGCAAGCCCCCCAAGACCTCGCCGCCACTAGGCGTAACCGCCCGCAACCGCGATCCCGAGGGTGTCGCCCGGCACGTCGACGCAGCCGACCTCGGGCAGCGCCGGCGGCGTGCTCACGTCGATGATCCGCACGCCCGCGAAGAGGTCCGCGACGAAGGCGTAACCGCCCGCAACCGAGACGGCGTAGACCCCTCCTCCGCCTGGCGTTTGGGCAACGCCCACCTCCACCGGTGCCGACGGCGTGCTGACGTCGATCACCCGAAGACCCGCATAATAGTCCGCCACGTAGGCCTCGCTGCCGACAACCGCGACCGCGATCGCGAGGTACGGTGGCTGGATGGAGCCCACCTCGACCGGCGCCGACGGCGTCCTCACATCGATCACTCGCAGACCGCCCCCCCAGTCCGCGACATAGGCGTAGCCGCCCATGACCGCGACACTCCGAGCGGATCCCGGCGTGTCGACGAATCCCAGCTCCACAGGCGCCGACGGCGTCCGCACGTCGATCACTCGAAGTCCTCCCGAACCGCCGTCCGCGACGTACGCGTAGCGCCCTCCACGGCGACACCGTAGGCATACCCTGGCGTGTCGATGGAGCCGACCTCGACCGGCGCCGACGGCGTCCGCACGTCGATCACTCGAAGGCCTCCAGCCTGCTTGTCCGCGACGTACGCGTAGCCACCCGCCACCGCGACTGCGTTGGCCTGCCCCGGCGTGTCGACGAACCCCACCTCCACCGGCGCCGACGGCGTCCTCACATCGATCACCCGCAGACCGGATGACCAGTCCGCAACGTAGGCGTATCCGCTGTCAACGGCGATGAACAGCGGAAACTCGGGCAGCGCAACGTCTCCGACCACTCGCGGCGCCGACGGGTCCGAAACGTCGGCGACCAGCATCATCGCGCCGCTCCCGATATATGCGTAACCTCCCGAAACGGCGGCGGACTGCGTCGGCCCGTACGTCCAGCTGCCGATCAGCTCCCCGCAGTCTTGAGCGAGCACGGGCGATGCGAGAGCAAACACACCGATCACCACGAGCGCCACTCCGTAGACAGCACGACGCGCTGAGCTGTTCATGGGCCAGTCCCCCCTGGTGCTCTGTCACATAGCACCAAATATATGCCCAAAATCTAGAATGTCACGTGGGGCAATGCCTCGTCGCGTGTCGCGTGGATGCCGTGATCGCGGCGGGGGTGGAGGTGCCGCGCGTGCTGGTGGGAGTTACAAGCTCAGGGCTACTCTCTGAGCTCCGCGACGATCTTGGCGACCTCCTTGCGGACGTCCTCGAGCGTCGCGACGAGAGGTTGTACGTCGGCGGGTACTTCGTTGTCAACCTCGAGAGGTTCCTCCTCGGCCGGGCCGTCGTCTTCAGCGGCGGCCTCTTTCTCGGCGGCTTCGGCCTCCTCCTTGCCATCGGTCTTCTTTTTGGAGGCCTTGGCGCCCTCGGCCTTCTCCACCTTGGGATCGGGCAGTTTGCCCTCCTCCTGAAGAGCACTGACCCGCTTGCGGGCGCCCGCGATGGTCAGCCCCTCATCGAACAGCAGGCGTCTGATCTCGAGAATGAGGCGCACCTGGTCCCGCGCGTAAAGCCGCTGTCCAGTGCCGCTCTTGGAGGCCTCGAGCTGCTCGAACTCGGTGCCCCAGAACCGCAGCATGTACGGCTGGACGTTGGCGAGCTTGCAGACTTCGTTGAGCTTGAACGTCTCCTGGTCTTCAGGGAGCGTCACCTTGTCCGCCATCGTCATCCTCCGGTACCGGTGAAAGTGTCAGTCGCAGCTGCAGGGTAACACGTCGATTGCCCACCCAGGAACCCGGGACGGGGACCTCGATGTCAAGGGCTCTCACCTGTCCGGACTCGGCGATGGCGCCGGTGCCCTGCAACCGGAGGTGGAGCTGGTTGTCACCGGGGCGGACCAGGGACTGGCCGACCTCGACCGGGGCGATCACCGAAACCTGGGGCTCAACGACCGACCTGACCGGCGTCGCCTGTTCGTCCGGATCGGATCCGAAGGGGTCACCGTCGCCGAACGAGAAGGGGCCGCTTGTAAAGTGGGCTTCCTCATGCGCTTCGAGATCGTCAACGGCCTCCATTTCGACCGCTGCATCGAGCTGCGACTCTTCCTCGGCCGGTTCCTCGACCAGGATTTCGTCGGTGTGGGCCTCGTTCCATTCGTCGGCGGAGTCTCCCCCGGTGTCGTCCATGTCCTCCACCGAGGGTTCTCCGGCGCCTTCTTCCGACGAAGTCCACTCCGGCTCGGCCTCGACACTTTCAGCCGGCTGGTCGGCCACGTCAGCAAATTCGCCGGCGCCAAACCCAACATCACCCTGAAATTCGGCCTCAACCCCGTCGGCGGCGTCACCCTGCCACTCGACGTCGTCGTCCTCGGTTGGGGGCGTATCCTCCTCCCAGCCGGCAGCGATTTGACCCTGCTCCTCCACGCCGTCGTCAAAAGAGGGTTCATCCTCGATGGCGAGCGACCCGTACTGGGGCTCCTCGTCGTGGATATCGAAGTCGGAGCCCGGGGACTCCTGGCTCAGGTCCGCGAGCCCGCCACCGTCAACGGTCTCCGGCGACCACTCGAGGTCCGGGGCCTCGTCGCTGCCGTCGCCGTCCCGGTCGGGCTCGCCCTCGCCGTCGGCCGTTTCAGTGGCGACGGCGGATTCCGCGGCGTCGGCACGCAGTACGCTGGCCACCAGGTCGTCGACGGTGGCCCTCGCCGGGCCCGGTTCCGGGGTGTCGTCCTGGTCGTCCTCCGCCGGCGCGTCTGAGAACGATGGGGCCACATCCTTGGCGGACGTGGCGTCGTCAGACCACGAGTCGGCAGCGGCGACGTCGGGTTCGCCGGCGTCGCTCTCCAATTCGTCTTCTCCGGCGGTTTCAGCTTCGTCCACCGGTCCGCCGAACACGGTCTCGGCGGTGAACGGCGCCGGGGTCAGGTCGGCCATCTCGAAGGGGGACCCCGGACCGCTGTACGGGGATTCGCCGGCCCCGGGAGCGCCATCCTGGGGAATCGAGTCAGACAGAGCTTCGATCGCGGGCTGCCCGTCGCCCTCGTCGAGATCGGTCACATCGGTGGTGGTCTCGTTGTCCGCGAAGGGCATGGCGAACCCGAAGTTCGACGATCCGGTGGGGTCGTCCATGCCGAAGCCGGCGTCGCTGTCGCCGAAGGTCGGCCCGGACGCCTCCCCTGCGGCATCCCAGAACGCTGCGCCGGGCACATCTCGGTCGTCTTCGTCTTCCGTCAGCGGGCGTCCTGCGGGGTAGACCCCGGTCGGGACGTCGTCCTGCAGCCCCGCGGGCTCGTCGGGAATCTCGGCCATCGCCGGCGGTTCGTAAGGGGGTGCGATCGGGCGCTCCGGGGCGACCGGAGGGGCCGGAGCGTAGGGCTCCGGCGGTGGTGGAACCTCCATATTGATCGGAACGCCGACGCCGATCGGTCGCGGCCCCGCGGCAACCACGGGCTCGTAGCGCTCCCTCAGGCTCCGCATGACCAACTTGACGATGCCCTCGAGGGTCTCTTGAACCCCCACCCCCTCCGTTGCGACGGCTTCAAAGAACGGCGCCGAGTGGGGGTTGATGTCTCGATCGAGGTCCTCGATGGTGATCAGGTCGGCGAGATCCCGCTTGTTGAACTGCAGGACGTGGGGGAAGCTCTCGATCTCGACTCCCTGGAGGGAGAGGTTCTCCTCGAGGTTGCGCAACGACTCGATGTTGGAGGACCTCATGGTGGCCTGGGAGTCGGCAACGAAGACGACGCCGTCGGCTCCCCGAAGCACCAGCTGCCGCGTCGAGTTGTAGTGCACCTGTCCGGGAACCGTGTAGAGCTGCAGGGTGACGTCCATGCCGCGAATCGAACCGATATCCAGAGGCAGCAGGTCGAAGAAGATGGTTCGGTCGCCTTCGGTGGACAGGGAGATCATCTTGCCGCGCTGGCCACCCTCGAAATGGTCGTGAATCCACTGGAGGTTCGTCGTCTTTCCGCACAGTCCGGGCCCGTAATACACGATTTTCGCGTTGAGCTTTCGCAGAGCGTAATTGAAAAAAACCATCCTGAGGCCCTCAGTGCGGTCGCGCTTTGATCATAACCCGAATCGGCACGCCCTCCAAACCCAGCGCCTCGCGGAGGGTGTTCTCGAGGTACCTGAGATACGAAAAGTGGGGCTCGATGTTGAGATTCGTGAACATCACGAACCGCGGCGGAGCGCTTCCCACCTGGGTGCTGTAGAACAGATTCGGCTCCTTGCGGCCCGCCACCGACGGTGGCCTCTTCTGCCAGGCCGCCTTCAGAATCCGGTTGAGGTCCGATGTGGAGTGGCGTGCGCGGTGCGCGGCATGGAGGCTCTCCATGAGCGGAAAGAGCTTGTGGACCCCCAGGCCGGTGAGGGCCGAAACGAAGGCGACCGGGGCGTGGCGGATGAACTTGAGGTGGCGCGCGATCTGGTCCGACACCAGGACCCTCGCCTCGCCCCGGTCCTCCACCAGGTCCCATTTGTTGACCACGATGGCGACCCCCCGTCCGGCGTCCCACGCGTAGCCGGCGACGTGGGCGTCCTGGCGGGTGATCCCTTCCTCGGCATCCACCACGAGCAGGCAGATATCCGCCCGTTCCAGGTGCCGGCGAGCCATGACGACCGACAGCACCTCGGGCCCACGATCGGTGCGCCCCTTTCTCCTGATTCCGGCCGTATCCACGAAACGATAGCGAACCTCGTCGCGCTCCATGACCACGTCAACCGCATCGCGGGTGGTGCCTGGCACCTCGCTCACGAGAACCCTCGAGATGCCGACGAGGCAATTGAGCAGGGAGGACTTGCCGACGTTGGGCCGCCCGATGATCGCCACCTGTAGCTCGCCCTCCCGCGGCGCGTCCTCTTCGCCTGCCTGGTGGTCGGGAAGGTGCGGTTGAACCGCGTCCCAGAGGTCGTCCACGCCGGTGCCGTGCTCCGCCGACACAGTTACCGGGGCGCCCAATCCGAGCCTGTGGAACTCGTGGGCGGCCAGCTCGACGCCCGCCCGATCCGCCTTGTTGACCACCGGGACCACCGGCACCCCGAGGGTCCTGAGATAGTCCGCGATCTCGTGGTCTTCGGGGATCGGCCCGGCCTCGCCGTCGAGCAGGAACAAGACCACATCGCCATCGAGAATCGCCACCTCGGCCTGCGACCGGATCAACGGCACGAACCGATCCTCGTCGCTCAACAAAAGGCCGCCGGTGTCGATCACCGTGACCCGCCGATCGTGGGCAGCCAACGCCTCTCCGACGATCCGGTCTCTGGTGACGCCGGGGAGGTCATGGACGAGGGCGCGGCGGCTCGCCGTCAGGCGGTTGAAGAGCGTGGATTTGCCCACGTTCGGCCTGCCGACGATCACGACCACGGGCTGTCGTTTCAATCCGAGTCCTCCGGCCCGCCCTCCGGCACCGGCGTCTCCCGTGCCACGATGGACCGGCCAACCACCAACCACCGCCCGTCCACGCGCCGGAGCTGGATCAACGTGTTCTGAATCGAATCGGGGGTTCGGCCCTTTTCGACGCCGGTGTAGGCGTTGTACCGGACCACGTCCCACACCTCCACCAACCTGGCGGTGGCGTTCAGCTGCCGGAACACCCCCACGTGCTCCACGTGGTATCCGCGCAAGGTGGACTCGACCCGGTCACCGGTTTGGGCGAGCGAGCTGAGAAGCTGGTGAACGGCCGCGATCTCGTTAGGCGCCGCCCACCCCTCGAGCGAGGATACGTCGAGATTCGAGTACGACTCGGCGAGGGCATGGAGGTACCCGTCGATGGTCTTCTCGACGGCGGCGCGTTCCGCCGGGTCGAGAGACTCGGCTTCGCAGCCGGCGGCGGCGACGACCACGACGACCAACAGACCGGCCGACAGGACCCGCAGGCAACGGTTCATCTCACCCTCCGCTGATCGCGAGGATACCACCGCGGGGCACCCTGGGGGGTCGCCCCCGAGGGAGGTCATTTGGCCCGCCCAACCGCCATCACACTGTGAATTTCAAATTTCAAATTGCAAATTGCAGATTGCCGCCTACCGAGGTCGTTCTTGCTTTTCTTGTATCGACGATCTCGGACGGCCGGAATTCGTCGATTCGCAATTCGAAATTCGTAGTGATTGACTCAAACTCCATGTCCGTTCCGCGGCGGTTGCCACTCAAGTATCATGATGGCGGATCGAAAGCCCATGTAAGGTGATGGAGATCGCTCAATGGCCGAACGGGTGATAGTCAGCTGCCCTGATTGTGGGTCCAACCTGACGATTGACGTCGAGGCGGGAGTGGTCGTCGACCACAGCCGTCCCAAGGAGCATCACGAAAAGGTGGACTTCGATGCCCGGCTCAAAGACCTCGAAGCTCAGAAGCGCAGCGCGGCCGATCGGATGGCGGAAGCCATGCGCAAGGAGCAGTCCAGGGAGCGCCTGATGGAGGATCGCTTCAAGCAGCTGGTCGAGGACGCCAAAAAAGCGCCCCCGACGGGAAAACCGATCCGCGACATAGATCTGGATTGACAGTTTGCAGTTGGCCGTTGGCCGTTGGCCGTTGGCAGTTGGCAGTTGGCAGTTGGCAGGGTTGATCGGCTTCGTGCCGGCTGATGGTGCAGCCCGGGGGTTTATCCCCGGGAATCTCGATGGACGTCAGTTGGCGAGGGATGAACCCCCGCCCCACGAAGGCAGGGGTACCGGCGGCTCGCGGTGTGTTGGCCGTTGGCAGTTGGCAGTTGGCAGTTGACCGGCTCATGGATGGTTGAAAGTTTTGCACTCAAGGTGAGGCGTCCGATGAACCTGGGTGCCACGAACCGCCGGAAACGGTCCTCCCGCCGTTTAACGTGTAACGAGTAACGTGTAACGCCGGAACCCAGAGGAGGCAAAAAACGGGCAGAGGCGATGAGCCCCTGCCCGTCGAGTCAGCACTGATTGTGAGCCGTGCCGTCAGCCCTCGTTGGCGCCTTCGGCGGTTTCGGCGGCTTCGGGCGTCGGGATGGCGACGCCGGCTCTCCGCAGCTCCTCGTTGATGATCTGAACGAACTGCTCCTTCGGTACCGCGCCGCGCAGCACCCGCCCGTTGATCAGGAATCCCGGGGTTCCGGTGATCCCGAAGCCGTTGGCCTCCTTCATGTCCTCGTTGATCTGGGCGTCGTACTTCGTGTCGTCGATGCAGGTTCCGAAAACGTCGGCATCCATCCCGAGGGCGGTTGCCTGCGCCGCCAGCGCCTCACGGTTGATGCTGTTCTTGTTGGCGAACAGCCAGTCGTGCATCTCCCAGAACTTGCCCTGGTCGGCGGCGCACAGGGCGGCCTGGGCGCCCAGCCTGGCCTGCGGGTGCATCGGCAGCGGGAGCTGCTTGAAGACGTGAACCACCGTGTCGCCGTAGGTTTCCAGGATCTCGGTCAGGGTGGGCTGGACCCGGCTGCAGAACGGGCACTGGAAGTCGGTGTACTCGATGATCATCACCGGTGCATCGATGTCTCCGCGGTACGGGTGGTACTCGGCCACCACCGCTTCGAAGCGAAGGGGATCGAGCAGAATTTGGACCTCGGCTTGGTTGAAGAGCCGTTCTCTCAGATCGGCGGACAGAACCGCCGTCTGCTGCTGCTGCAAGTAACCCATCACCTGCTCGCGGGCTTTGGCCTCGTCGGGGTTCAATCGGGTCCGGTACTGGGTGAGCACCGCCTGAATCTGCTCCTCGGTGGGGTCCCCGATCTTGTCGGTCACGTTCACCTTGACGTACTCGGCGGTGGACAGTCCCTCCGCCGCAGCCGCCTGCTCCACCAGCCGCTCGTACACCGTCTGCTCGATCTGTTGCCGTTTGATGTCGTACTCCTGCTGGCGCAGGGCGATCAGCTTCGAAGACACCATCTCGTCGAGCTCGGCTTCGGTGATGACCTGATCGCCGTAGCGGGCGACGATTTCCGAGTCCGCCGCTGCGGCGTCGGCTGCCGGTTGCTGGCCGCATGCGACGGTCGATGTCAGCATGACAAGGTAGAGAATCAAAAATCGTTTCATATCAGTCGTCCTCCAGTTGAACGTCGCGACGAGGCCTTGACCGGTCGCGGGTCGCCCGACACTATGGCGGTGCGCACTGGTTGCGTCAAGTTTGGCGAGCGACAGCGCTCAATTTCTGAGCGATCGAAGGGCCCGGTCGAGATCGTCGAACGAAGCCATCACCTCGATGTCCACCGGCAGCCTCTCGAGCTGGAGCGCGCCACTCCCGCCGATCCACATTCGGGTGCGGGAAGGCAGATCACGCCGAATCATCGTGATCGCGGCGGCCGTCTTTCGGGTGACGGCGAACTCGCTGACAGAGAGACCGACCGCAGCCGCGTCAGTGGCGATCGCCGCCTCGACGATTTCACTCTCGGGCGTGTTGCGGCCCAACAGCCGGATCGCCCGGCCGGCCGCCACGATGGCTGCGGCTGCGATCTGGAGGCCGAGATCGTGGAACTCATCCGGGAGATTGGCAAGAACCACCGGGCGACCGGTCGCGGAGACCTCCAACGGGGTCCGAAGGGCCCGTAGCTCGTCCTCGATGACCTCGGTGATGAAGTGCTCGTGTCGGACCTGGAGATCGCCCCGTGCCCACGCCTCCCCGACCGCAATCAAGGTCGGACCGATCCGCTCGCGCAGAAAGCGGGAAATGCCGAGGGTGGCCGCCTCCACGCGGAGCTGGGACGAAAGCTCGCCCCGATCGAACTCGCGCCCTGCATCGACGATCCGCTGCAGCCAGGCCGGCGACGGCTCCCGCGTGAGAGCCTCCTCCCGACCGCACTCGCGCAGCAGGGACTCGAGCTCCGGGAGGGGCAAGGGAACCACGTCGCCCGCCCGGCAGCCCGACCGCAGCGCCTCCCGAATCAGCAGCAGATGCTGGACCTGGTCGGCGCCGTAACGGCGGTGCCCGGAGGACAGCCGGTGCGGCTTGGGAAAGCCGAATCTCTTTTCCCAGGCACGCAAGGTATGCTCGCTGATGCCGGTGCGCCGGGTGACTGCACCCATCGGCCACAGGCGCTCACTCGCCTCGCCGGCAACATCGTTTCGGACCATCATCGATCTCATCCTACTTCAGATCGCCTCCCGGAGGTCATGCGCACGCTGCCGGCTGCGCCAGCACCACATCAAGAAAGGCGTCAGCAACCGACCTCGCGTCGCGGCGACACTGGGTCAGGGTGACCGGAAACTCGGACTTTACTGGGAAGACCGCACTCAGAGTCCGGCCAGAAGGGTAGGCGCCTACCACCACCACCACCGCAGAAGTGCAGCCGTTGAAGCGAACCGCCGAAAGCCCGTCAAGAAGCGACGGGTGACGCCCGTTGGCGAGGGCGAAGGTTACGAAAGCGCCCTCGACCGAGTCTTCGACGGCGTTGACGATGCTGTTCATCTCCGTATCCCAGATGCTGGCGTTCTCGTCTGGAAACAACATCACCAATCCACACGATTCCACCGGACTTCGTTCAAACAAATGGGCCATGAAGAACCTCCTACCTTTACTTGGCCGGAAGGCGGCTTGGAGTTGCCCTGCCGCGGCACGGTCCGCTACAGTCACTCGTGTCGACCAGCAAAACGACCACAGTTCTTCTTAAATTCCTAGAAAATTCTTGATTTACCTAGATATTTCTTCGAATTCAGGAAGGTATTGACTCGAAGAGCGCTTGTTCATCAGCGGAGGAACCGTGCAGTCCACCGTCCCGTCATCCCGAGTCAGCGTGGTCAACCAGCAGCCCGTCCTGGAGGGCCGGGCGTTGGTGCTCTACTGGATGGTGGCTGCTCGCCGGCCGCACTCCAACTTCGCCCTCGAGCGCGCCGCCGACTGGTCCCGTCACCTGGGAAAACCGCTGCTCATCCTCGAGGCGCTTCGGTGCGATTATCCGTGGGCATCGGACAGGTTCCACCGCTTCGTGATCGACGGCATGGACGACAATCGGCGCGCGTTCGAGCGCGCGGGTGCGGCGTACTATCCCTATGTGGAAGACGAAAAGGGAGCCGGCCGCGGGTTGCTTGCCGCCGTTGCCCGGCATGCCGCCGTTGTCGTCACCGACGAATTCCCGACCTTCTTCCTCCCCCGGATGGTGGCCGCCGCCGGCGAAACCCTCGATGTGCGGCTCGAAGCGGTCGATTCGAACGGGCTGCTGCCGCTGGCCGCCGCCGGCCGAGAGCACGCCACGGCCTACTCGTTCCGCAGGTTCCTCCAGCGCGAGCTGATCGAGCATCTGGATCGGTTTCCGCTCGACGAACCGTGCTGTGAGCTGCCGTCGCCCGCTGCGGTTCCGACCGAACTCCTCGGCCGGTGGCCGGCAGCGCAGGCCGACCTTTTGTCGGGTGAACCGGGCACCCTCGCCCGGCTGCCGATCGACCACGAAGTCGGCGTCGTCCGGCTCCGGGGGGGTGAGAGCTCCGCTCGCACGCGGTTGCAGTCGTTCGTGCGGGAAGAGCTGGCACGGTATGGGGACCTTCGCAATCGACCCGACGACGGAATCTCCAGCGGGCTGTCACCCTACCTGCACTTCGGCCACATTTCCTCGCACGACGTGTTCCGCGAGGTCATGCTGAATGCGGGATGGACGCCGGAGGACGTGAACCCTCCGGCCAACGGGCGACGCTCGGGGTGGTGGGGAGTCTCCAACAGCGCCGAAGCCTTCCTCGATCAACTGGTGACCTGGCGAGAGCTGGGATTCAACTTCTGCCGCCACCGTTGGGACCACGACCAGTGGGGTTCCCTGCCCGAGTGGGCCCGAAAGACCCTCGAACTGCACGCCCGGGACTCGAGGGAGTATGAGTACTCGTTGGACGAGTTCCGAAGCTCGGAGACTCACGACGAGCTGTGGAACGCAGCCCAGACCCAGTTGCGACGGGACGGCACGATTCACAACTACCTGCGAATGCTGTGGGGCAAGAAGATCCTGGAGTGGACCCCTCATCCCCGGGACGCCCGCGCAATCATGTTCGAGCTGAACAACCGCTATGCCCTCGACGGCCGCGACCCCAACTCGGTGACCGGGATCATGTGGGTGCTCGGCCGCCACGACCGGGCCTGGGGACCGGAACGAGCTATATTTGGGAAGGTCCGTTACATGTCATCCGCCAACACGCGTCGCAAGGTGCCCGTGCGCCGGTATCTGGAGGAGTTCTCGTGAAGGTCCTCGTCACCGGTGCGACGGGATATGTGGGTGGCCGCCTGGTTCCACGTTTAGTGGAGGACGGCCACGAGGTCAGGGTGATGGTCCGCGATGCCGGCCGCGTCGCCGCAAAGCCCTGGGCCGACCGTGTCGAGGTGGTGGTGGCCGACGTCGAGGACCCGCCGTCGCTGGTTTCCGCCGTGCAGGGGGTCGATGCGGCCTACTACCTGGTGCACCTGATGGACTCAGGCCGCGATTTCGTGTCGCGCGACCGTCAGGCGGCACACAACTTCGCCGATGCTGCCGCAGGCATCCGCCGGGTGATCTACCTTGGCGGGCTGGTACCCGATGCCGAAAAGATCTCGCCGCACCTCGCCAGCCGGGCCGAGGTCGGCAGGATCCTGCGCGAGGCGCTACCGACGGTGGAGTTCCGCGCCGGTCCGGTGATCGGCTCCGGATCAGCCTCCTTCGAGATGGTCCGATACCTGACCGAACGGCTTCCCGCGATGGTGGCCCCTAAATGGATCAGGAACGAGGTCCAGCCGATCGCCGTCAGGGACATCCTCGCCTACCTGCTGGCAGCCCTCACAAGGGGCGATCCGGGTGTCTACAGCGTCGGCGGTGATCCACTCACGTTCAAGGGAATGATGGAGGAGTTCGCCCGGGTGCGGGGGCTGCGCCGGGTGATCGTCCCTGTGCCGGTGCTGGCACCAAAGCTGGCGGCGCTTTGGGTGGGTCTGGTCACCCCGATCCCGAATCGGATGGCCGTGCCGCTGATCGAGGGAGTCGTTCACCCGGTGGTGGCCGACACCAGCCGGGCCCGGACGACCTTCCCGGACATCGAGATTACCCCCTACGATGAGGCGGTTCGTCGCGCCCTCGCCGTGACCGAGGCCGAGGCCGTCACGACGCGTTGGAGCGGGGCCCTCGGCGCCATGCCCGAGCACCAGCTCACCACGGAAATGGGCCTGGTGCGCGAAACCCGCACCCGCTGGACCGCTGCCCGCCCGGAGAAGGTCTTCAAAGTCGTTTGCTCACTCGGTGGCGACCGGGGCTGGCCTTTTTGGAATTGGGCGTGGGTGCTTCGTGGCCTGCTCGACCGGCTGATCGGCGGGCCGGGACTTCGCAGGGGCCGCCGCCACCCTAGCGATCTCATCCCCGGCGACACTGTTGACTTCTGGCGGGTGGAGGCGGTGGAACCCCCCAACCTGCTGCGATTGCGGGCGGAAATGAAGCTGCCCGGGAAAGCCTGGCTGCAGTGGGAGACGGTCCCGGAAAACGGTGGCACCCGTCTCGTGCAAACGGCGCTCTTCGCCCCGGTCGGGCTCACCGGAACCCTGTATTGGAACTCCCTCTACCCGGTCCACAAGATCATGTTCTCCGGAATGGTGGGCAGCATCACCGGCGCCGCCGAATCGGATTCCTGAAGCGGGTCCCCGAACGTCGGCACTGCTTCGCCCTGGAACACCCAAAAACCGTTTGTGTATCAATATCCAACCCCTGAGGCACCCAATCTGGTCGGGAGTTGGCACGGAGATTGCCCCGATCAGAGCTGGGATGGTGACTGTGGCAAAGACGAACGCGACTCCAGTTCGAGGGTTCCGGGACACCGCCGGACGCTCAGCGGTGTCGAAGGTGTCATGAGGGTTCTCGGCTACTCCGACGACACGGCCTTTGCGGGACGCCTGCAGGAGCTGCCGTCCCTTCAGGACGTCGACCTCGACACCGGCGACGACTTTTCGGCGGCCATCGACAGCTTTGACCCGGAACAACACCGCCTGGTGATCATCGAAGCCCGGAGCACCGACTCCGACGGCATCTCGCTGTGTCGCAAGATTCGGGCGCTGGCCCCCAAGGACCGTTCCGTGATCGTGATGTTGACGCCCGACGGCGATCCCCTGGCCCACAAGCTCGCCCTGCAGGCCGGCGCCGACGATGTGGTGGACCGTGACTCCGATAATGGTCAGCTCGACATCAGAATCGGCTCCGCCCTTCGCCGCGCCAACAGGCTCGAGGCCGAGTACCAGACCCATCGCGCCACGTTGCCGATCCAAAAGGCTATGGACCGGATGCAACTCGGCGTCACGATCACCGATCTCGAGGGTCGGATTCTGTACATCAACGAGGCCGACGCCGCCATGCACGGCTACTCCACCGAGGAGTTGCTCGGGCAGTCGGTGAGGGTGTTCTCTCCGCGCCACAACTGGAGCCACCTCGACGACGAGGAAGCGCGCCACATGAAGAGCTGGCGTCGCGAATCGGTGAATTTCCGCAAGGACGGCAGCCGGTTCATGGTCCAGCTACTGTCCGACGTGGTGCTCGACGCTGACGGCGCCCCGGTGGCGGTGGTCACGGTGTGCGAAGACATCACCGAACGCAAGCGCATGGAAGCCGAGTTCGGCAGCGCCCACGACGAGCTCAGCACCCGGGTCAAGGAACGGACCACCGAGCTCCTCGAGGCGAACATCAGGCTGCAGCACGAGATCCTCGAACGCCGTAAGGTGGAACGCCAGCTGCTCTACGAGGCGCTTCACGACAGCCTGACGGATCTCCCCAACCGCGCGCTGTTCTTCGACCGGCTGTCGAGGGTGATCGCCGGGTCAGGCCGCCATCCGGATCACCTGTTCGCCATCCTCTACCTCGACCTCGACCAGTACAAGGTGGTGACCGAGAGCCTCGGCCAGGAGGCTTGCGACCGATTGCTGGTCCAGGTGGCTCACCGGCTGCGAAACTCGATTCGCCCCGAGGACACCATCGGCTGTGCTGGCGGCGACGAATTTCTGGTTTTGGTCGAGGATCTGAAAGACGCAAACGACGTAACGCGGGTGGCGCGCCGCATTCAGGAAGCGCTCGCCGCACCCATGGAAATCGCGGGTCAGACCGTGTTCGTCACCGCCAGCATCGGCATCGCCCTGTCCTCCACCCGATACGAGCGACCGGAAGACATGATCCGGGACGCGCAAATCGCGATGTTCCGGGCCCAGGCCGGGGCCGGCGGCGGTCACGTGATCTTCGACCGGGAGATGCACGACCTCGCAGTGTCCAGGCTCAAGCTCGAGATGCAGCTCCGGCAGGCGCTGGACCACGAGGACATCAACGTCCATTACCAGCCGATCGTCGAGCTCGCGAACGGGCACATCGAAGGTTTCGAGGCTCTCGCGAGATGGTCGACCGACGGTGCCGCCATACCGCCCTACGAGTTCATCACCCTGGCCGAGGAGATCGGGACGATCTTCGACCTCGAGCAGCAGATCCTGCACCGCGTCTGCCGCGATATGAAGAGGTGGCGCGACACGTTTGGTGACGCGGCACCGTACGTGAGCGTCAACCTCTCCGGCAGAGAGCTGTCCAACCCCAAGTTCCCGAACCGGGTGCGCCACATCCTCGCCGAGCACGACGTCGATCCGAAGTGGCTCCGCTTCGAGGTCACCGAAAGCTCGATCGTCGAGAACGCCGACATCGCGGCGGAGGTGCTGACCGAGCTCAGGGCTTTGGGCGTGCGGGTGTACATCGACGACTTCGGCACCGGATACTCCTCGCTCAGCTCGTTGCACTCGTTCCCCATCGATACCCTCAAGATCGACCGCTCGTTCATCAGCGGCAACTCCGCCAGGACCGGCGGGTGGGAGATCGTTCGAGTCATTATCGGTCTGGCGAAGGCCCTCGGACTCGACGTGATCGCCGAAGGCATCGAGACCTCCGAACAGCTCGACACGATTCGGAATCTGGGCTGCAACCTCGGCCAGGGATTCCTGTTTTCCCAGGCGGTGGAGTCGAGCGAGGCCGAGGCCTTCCTGAGGACCTCCAAGTTCGAGGTCGCGTAACCTCCGCCCACCCAAAAAGAAACGAGTTATCTGAGTTCTGAATTACATTCGGGCAGTGATGAATCCGAGTGTCGAGAGCCTCCGGGCAAGTACTGCGAACTCAGAACTGACAAACCCCCAAGCCCTCAGGGCCCCGAATCCCGAACTCGCCGACGGCAGCAGATCAGAGCTAGGCAAAACGGGCTCACACGAATGGCCGAGGAGTCCGATGCTAACCCGGATCCCTCGTCGGGCCTTCGGCCCTCGCTCGGGATGACACTCCGGGAAAATACCTGGGGGCGGGGACTTTAGACTTTAGACTTTAGACTTTAGACTTTCAACCTTTAACTTATTGCTTCCAACTCTCAACTCCGCCCACGGTCGGAGCCCGAGAACGGTCTCGCCGAGGATCATCCCCGCTTCCATCCCGATCAGCATTCCGATCACCATCGCCAGGTGGTGACCGGTCATCTCAGCTCTGGTGAAGCGACCAAGGGCCGATCCGAACCAGTGGCCGAAATACACCATGGCCACCACCATGGCGGCGTTGCCGACCAGGTGGGTGGAAACCCAGCGCCGCCAACCCGATCGGGCGAGCTCGGCGCATCGCGTCCAGGCGAGGCTGGCCGGGATCGCCAACAACAACATCAGACCGGTCATCCAGGTCGCTACGGCCGACAACGGCGATCCGGCGTGGTGGCCGCAGTGGTGCGTTGTTTGGTGACCCATCGCCGCCGCGGTTTCCGCCGCCAGCCGCTGGTCCAACGCCATCCCGAGGACCATGCCCAGGCCGCCCGCCGCCAGCATCACCAGCAGCATGTCGACGCGGTGGTTGAGACGGTGACGGACCCTCCAGGTTTGGCCCACACCAGCCGCCACCGCTCCGGCAACGACGACCAGCTGAAGCGCGGACCTGCCGCCGAGCCCGTCCATCGCCACCAGGGCAACCCCCTGAGCGAGCACCGCGGCGGTCAGCAGCCCCGCGACCACACCATCCTTGGTGGGCCTCTTCATGCCGGCACCTCCCGGCAGCCGATTGCCGTCGCCGGCAGCCGACCGACACCGAGGCCGGTGTCAGGTTGGTCGTCCTGCAGACCCGCGATCGCCCGCCAGGTCACCACCACGCTGGAGCAGGTCATCAGCAGGGCTGCGGCCACGGGGTGCAGCACCCCCGCCACCGCGAGACCGACTCCGACCAGGTTGTAGGCCGCGGCGAGCAGGAGATTGCTGCGGATCGTCGCCACCGTGTCCCTGCTCAGCTGCAGGGCCCACGGAATGACCCTCAGGTCGGACCCGTGCCACACGATGTCGGCGACCTCGAACGCCAGATCCGCGCCTCCGGCGACGGCAATGCTGACGTCCGAGGCGGCCATCGCCGCGGCATCGTTGACCCCGTCGCCGACGAACAGGACCCGCCGCCCGCCCGACCTCAGGGCTTCGACCCGGTCGAGCTTCTGCTCCGGCCCGACCCCGGCGGCGATCGCGTCGCCGCGGGTGCGGCTCGCCCTGTCGGCAGAGTCTCCGGTCAGCACCAAAGTGGGCAGGTCGATGGCGCGCAGCCTCTCCAGGGTGTCGGGCCAGCTGGTCCGCAGCCGCTCGTCCACCGCTGCCGCTGCCACGGGACGACCGGATACCAAAACGGCGATCTCCCTCGCCCCCGCCGGAAACCGCAGGCGACGGCGGAGGGACCTCCAAGCGCGGGAATCGCCGACACCCAGCCGGTCCGCAGCCCCCATTTTCACCTCGTACAGGGATCGGTCCTCGACTCCGCGGACTCGTGCGCCCACACCCGTTCCGGGAATCACATCGAGGGACTCCACGACCCACCCCCCGTCCCCTCCCAGGTCGCGGAAGGCCGCTGCAACCGGGTGGCGGCTCGCCCCCTCCACCGCTGCTATCACGCTCGACAGCTGCGCCCCGGTCATGCCGTCGAGCGGATCCAAGATCAGGTGAACCAGCCTGGTCTCCGGCTCGGTGAGGGTCCCGGTCTTGTCGAATATCACGTGGTCCACCGCCGCGAGCGCCTCCACCGAGCCGGCTCGGGCCACCGTCAACCCCCGGCTCGCCAACCGCGACACCGCCACCCACAGGGCCAGCGGTGTGGCCAGGCCGAGAGCACATGGGCAGGCCACCAGCAGCACCGCCATGGCGTTGAAGAGCCCGGTTCTCCACCCGTCAACCACCCACCAGACGACCAACGTCAACACCGACGTGGCCATCACCACCGGCAGGAATCGGGCCACCAGACGGTCGGCCTGGGCTTGAAGGGTGGAGGGCACCAATCTCGCCCTCTCCACCGCCTCGAGGATGCGATCGATTCGCCGGTGACGGCCATCCGTCGTGGTTCTGATCACGAGCGCGGCGTCGATGCAGTGGGAGCCGGCCCACACCTCGTCGCCGGGACGTCTCAAAACCACGAAGGGTTCCCCGGTCAGGTGGGCTTCACGAACGAGGGCCTCGCCGGATTCCACCACGCCGTCGGCGGCAACCATCTCTCCCGGCGGCACCAAGATCCTACTTCCGGCCCTGACCTCCTCCACCGCAGTCGCGACCGTGCTGCCGTCGGTCCCGAGCACCAGGCACCGCATCAGCTCCGGAGCCCACTGCATGGCGGCACCCAGGGCACGGTCCCGCACCTGGACGGTGAGCTGCTGGCCGAACAGGTAGACCACCAACAGAATCGAGACGACCTCGAAGTAGCTGTCGTTCGAACCGGTCAGAGCGGCAACGACCGATCCGACCAGCGCACCGAAAATGCCGGTCAGGAACATCGCCTCGATCGTCAGCCGGCGTTCAGCGACGGCGCGGACGGCATTCCTCGCCAGCGGCCACCCGAGTACGATGAGGCTCGCCACCGCGAGCGCGAACAGGGTCGTCTGAATCGTCCTCCACTCGGACGAGCTGACCTCCGACGAGCTCACCGCCAGACTCAGAACCATGCTGTTGCCGGCGATGAGCAACCCGACACCCACCCGCCACCACGCCGCCACGTCGAACTCGGCCGGACCGCACGCGCAGGTTGCTGTGTTCGGATCGACGGATTCGGGATTCATCGATGGGGAGTCCAAAGTCGAAAGTCGAAAGTCCAAAGTCGGAGATCAACCGTCGGCTGAGGGTTCCACGGCTGGTTGACTTTCGACTTGTGACTCTGGACTTTGGACTGATTCTGTTGTGGGGATCGATTCGATCGCGGGAGCCGAAAATGACGCGGCGGCCTCGATGAGCTCCGGGGCGGTCCAGGGTCGCCCTCGCCCGGAGGTCTGCGCACGGACCGCGGCAACCAGATCCGGCGAAACCGGCCCGGCGCGGTTGTCCCACGACCCCCTGATGAAGGTGAGGACCGCGGCGGCCTGCTCGTCGGTGAGATGGGACCACTTGGGCATCACCTGGTTGTACGTCTGTCCACCAACCTCCACGGCACCCTCGAGCCCGTGCAGGATCAGGGCGGCGAGCACCCCGGGCGAACCGCCGACCCACTCCGAGCCTGCCAGTGGCGGGTAATTTCCGGCGACGCCCAGCCCGTCGCGCTGGTGGCAAGCCATGCAGTTGTTGTAGACCCGCTTGCCCAGCACCATGGGATCAACGGCGGTGCCCGGCCCGGAATCGCTTGTGGGCCCGGCGACCGTCCTACCGGCCTCGTCGTAGATCTCGGGCGAAAAACCTCCGCTGAACATGCCCAGGTACCAACCGCCAAAGCCCATGATGGCGAGACACAGGAAGAGCAGCCAGGTGGGAGGTGGTTCGAACCCGTCCCGGGGCTCGGCCATTTCGCGGTAGATGGGCTCGTGGAGCTCCACCACGGTCTCGCCGGTGTCGGGGGGCAGGCCATCCTTCAGGTCGTGACCGTTGGTGTCGAGGTCAATCACGGCACGACCTCCGGCACCGGGTAGGACGCGTCGAGGCTCTTCAGGTAGGCGACCAGGGCCTTGCCCTGACCGGTGGGGGCAACCACGACATCCGGGACCGTCCATTCGGGTGGAAATCGGAGCGCGTCGTAGGGCACCTCGACCTGGACCGGCCCGACCTCGAAGAGAAAGGCGAACGGCGGCATGTTGGACCCGGCGGAGGTGATCTGTGGGTTGTACAGGTGCAGCAGGTGCCAGTTGTCGCTCGGCTGTCGAACGGCGATGTTGGCGAGGTCCGGACCGGTGCGCATGGTTCCCAGAAGCGGGGGCTGGTCGAAAATGTGGTCGCGCGCTACGGTTCTTCGCACCCCCCAGCCGCGGTCCAGGTCCGCACCGAACCCCGGCGGCCGAACCTGCTGGCTGTGGCAGTACATGCACCCAAGACCCTGATAGACCCGGCGCCCCTCCGCCACCAGTCCGGTCGGGGCGGTCGGATGCTCCCGCCCCTCTTCGTCGGTCACCGGCTCGAGGGGGCCGAGTTGGAGCTGGGGAATCGTCACCAGACCGACAAAGGAGGCCACAACCGTGGCCAGCACCCCGACGTACAGCCACACCGCCCGGTTCATGCGGCCCCTCCCCTCGCCTGCTGGGGACCGCGGTCGAAAAGGGTCGGTCCCTTCAGCTCGGCGCCGCGGAGGGTGAACAATCGCCAACAGCTGGCGGCAAAGGCCACGTGCCCGATCGTCATCAGGATCCCGGCGAGGGTCCTCGACCACAGGAAAGGCACCGTGTACGCCACCACGTCGAGGAACGCTATGTCCGGATTGTCAAGCATCAGGCCCTGGAAGAAACCGCCCCACGACAACCCCACCCAGTACACGATGATGCCCACGGCCACCGACCAGAAGTGCACCTTGATGAGCCCTGCCGACGGCCACTCCCGGCCCACCAGCCGGGGACCGATGTAGTACATCGACCCGAACATCACCATGGAAAAGAACGAGAACACGCCGAGATGGGCGTGGGCGACGGTGTAGTGGGTGAAATGGGTGATCTCGTTGAATCCCCTGAGTGCCTGAAGCGACCCCTGGAGGCTCACCACCGTGTAGCTCATCGCGCCGAAAACGACGAATCGGAGCGTGGGGCTGACCCGAAGCCTCCCGAAGAAGCCCACCATGGTCAGGTGGTGGTTGATGGCGACCGTTGTCACCGGAATCACCATCATGAGGCTGCCCACGATGCCGACGGTAACGAGCCACGCCGGCAGGGGTCCGCCCACCAGGTGGTGGGTTCCGGCCCAGTTGTAAAACAACGCGAGCGTCCAGAAGCCGAGGATCGACAGGTAGTAGCTGTGGATTGGCCGGCCCAGCACCTTCGGCAGCAGGTAGTACACGGCGGCCAGCCCGATTGGCGTGAACCACAGGCCGAGAACGTTGTGGGCAAACCACCAGTTGGCCGACGCCTGGACCACCCCGGTGGCCAGATTGCCGTGGATGAGGGCATTTCCCAGGACGTAGAGGAAGGGAAACCACAGTACCGATCCGAACAGGTACCACTGGGAAACGTAGATGTGGCTCACTCGCCTTCCCGAGAACATCATCAGCGACGACGCCATGATCACGACGAACACCGCGGCGAAGAGGAACGACCACCGGTAGGGAAACTCGAGCCACTCGACACTGGTCCCGTCGCCGTTGAGGATGGCCAGTGTCCCGCCCGCAACACCCACATTCCACAGAGCACATCCCACCACCAGCGGCAGCTGCAGCGGCAGCTTGACCCTGCACAGACGGGCCTCGAGCCACAGCAGGACGCCGATGCCGGCCATCGATCCCCAGCCGTAGATCACAACGCTCAGGTGGGCCGGCCTCAACCGGCCGAAGGTCAACCACTCGATCGAGGCCAGAAAGGACGGGTCGTGCATCTTGATCGAAGCCAGCAGGGCGAGGACCGATCCGGTCAGCAACCACATCACGGCGCTCGCGAAAAAGACCACCGCGGGGTACTGGCACGAACGATCCACCGCCGACCGCCAGGCCACCTCGGTGAACTTCCCCTCTCCGGGTTCCCCGGTCATCAGGTGTCTCCCTCGCTGCTCCGCCGGTCACCCGACCCGGGAAACCGGTCGGTCATCCGGCCCACGGGCTCGTCGCCGTCGAAGATGCTGTTGGCGCCGCTGGCGAAGCTCCGCATCTGCCCTGTCCTGATCGCCCAGATCAGGCCGGCGACGGCGGTCAGTCCGCACAAGGCCGCAAAACCCCAGATGATGATGACCATCAGGGTCATGGGGGGGTCCAATCGACGGCGGTTCCGGGCGACGGGACGGGCATGGCGTCCCTTATACCATTCCCGCGGTTGCTTCGTCGCTCGCTTGCGGTGTTTCTCAAATCAGCAATAGTTCTTGAATTCCGAATTCCAGTTTCCGAATTCCGAATTCCGAATTCCGAATTCCGTCCTGCTATCCTAGTGCGCCGCGCAAACGCGCCCAGGAGGACCTTCATGGCAGTCACCATCGAGCCCCAATTCGTCCAGCAGCTGCTGGACGGCTTCCTTCGATACGTCAAGGTGGACACCCGGTCCGACGACTCCTCGACATCCAGCCCGAGCACCGAAAAACAAAAGGACCTGTCGCGGATGCTCGCCGAGGAGCTCAAGGCTCTCGGCTGCCGGGACGCCGAGGTCAACGAGTGGGGTTACGTCTTCGCCACCGTGCCGGAAAACCTCCCGGATGACCACCCGGCGGCGGGCAAGGTCCCGACCATCGGCCTGATCGCCCACGTGGACACCTACTTCGGAACCCCGGGGAAGGACGTCAAGCCCCAGATCATCGACGCCTACGACGGATCCGACATCGAGCTCGGCGCGAGTCAGGTTCTTCGCGTCGCCGACAACCCCAACCTGTCGAAGTGTGTGGGGCACAAGCTCATCCACACCGACGGCACCACCCTTCTCGGCGCCGACGACAAGGCCGGAGTGGCGGAGATCATGACCGTGGTCGCCTGGCTCAAGGACCACCCGGAGTTCCTCCACGGCCCGGTCAGGATCGGCTTCACCACCGACGAGGAGGTGGGCCGCGGAACCGAGAACTTCGACGTGAAGGCCTTCGGCGCCGATTATGGTTACACCCTCGACGGCTCCGACCTGGGTGAGATCGAGGACGAGACCTTCTGCGCCGACACTGCGCTGGTCACGGTCACCGGGCACGACGTTCACCCGGGGTACGCGAAGAACAAGCTGGTCAACGCCCTCAGGGTGACGGCCGCCATCATCGGCGGGCTCGACGAGAATCACCTGCCCGAGACCACCGAGGACCGCGAGCCGTACCTCCACCCTTACATCTGCTCCGGAGACGTCACCAAGACCGAGCTCAAGGTCCTGGTGCGGGCGTTTGCCGTGGAGGAGCTACAGGAGCGTGAGAAACACCTCCGCGAGGTCATTGCCGAAGTGAGCACGCGGTTTCCGAAGGCAAAGATCGACGTCGAGATCCAGGAGTCCTACCGCAACATGGCTTACAAGATCCGGGAGGATGCCAAGGTCCTCGACTACGCCCTCGAGGCGGTACAGAGAATCGGTGTCGAGCCCAAACGGCAGGCGATCAGGGGCGGCACCGACGGCGCCCGCCTGTCCTTCATGGGCCTGCTCACCCCCAACGTCTGGGCCGGCGGTCAGAACTTCCACTCGGTGCGGGAGTGGGTCTCCCTGGACTGGATGACCAAGGCGGTCGAGGCGACCCTGGAGATCCTCACCGTGTGGGTGGAGCGATCCGAATAGTCCGGTACCTTTGGTAATTCATCCGTCCTGGTAAGGCGGCCGGGCGGATTGAGAAATGGTAAATGAAAAATGAAAAAACCGGGATCGCGCTGCTCGGATCCTCGGGAAAAGACGCCCCGGATACTTGGGATTCGTAGCTTCCCCTCGGGTTTGCGCTCAAACGGCAGGGAACCCGAGCACGTACTCAGCGAATGCCGAGACGTTTGGGGGTTTTTCATTTTCAATTTTTCATTTCTCATTTGATTCGCCGAGCGCAGCCAGTCGTGCCTGCATGGCGTTGGCCGTCTTCATGTCGCCCTTGCGGGCAGCGACGACGATGCCGGCTTCGTACACTTCGCGAGCCCGGGTCGTTTCCCTCAGTCCCTCCCAGGCGTTGCCCAGGGACAGCAGGGCCGCCGAGTACTCCGGGTCGGTCTCCAGCGCGCGCTCGAGGTGCTCGACGGCGGTTCGGAACGCCGAGCGCTCCACCAGCAACTGCCCCATCCCGAAGTTCGCCATGGCGTCCCCGGGGTCGAGGGTCAGAACCTGCCGGAACATCTCCTCCCGCCGCCGGCGGTCGATCTCCCGCTCGTCCTCCCGCCGCCGTGCTTCTTGGGTGGTCGCTCGTTGCCGCCGCCGGCTCAGCTCCAGGCTCTTGGCGGAGGCCGCCCGCGCCTCCTCCTCGGCCTCATCGTTGCGGCCGAGCTGGTTGAGGTAGACAGACTTGTTGGTGCGGGCCATCACCGAGTCCGGATCCACCTGCAGCAGCCGGTCCATCCACCCGATCGCTTCCTGGTAGCGGCCGTGCCGCCCCATCATGACCCCGAGGCATTCGTAGGCGTCCGCGAATCCGGGACAGACGGCGATCGCCCGACGCAGCAGCTGGATCGCCTCGTCTTCCAGATCTTCGGCAAACAGGACGACCGCTCGCTCGAAGAGGCCGGACGCCGCGTCCTCGGCGGACGGGGTGGTGATCAGTGGCAGACTCGAGACCCGGCCTACCAATTCCGTGTCCTTGTCGAACCGGCATCGGATCTCCGTTCCCTCGACCCGCAGCTCACGCCACAGCGACGCCACGAGGTAGCAGTCTCCATCCCAGAGGACCCCCGAAACCACCCGGCCCGCCCGGTCCCGCTCGCCGACCGAGAAATCCCGGCCCGCGAAAACCAGCGGATCGCCGCCGTCGGACGCCAGCTTCAACAGCATGGGAGCGTAGGCCGCACCTCGCCGGCTGGCCACCTTGGCCACTGTTTCCTGGCCGAGGTAGCAGCCCTTGGTGAACGATACCGCCGTGTCGAGCAGGACAGACTGATTCACAAGCATCCCCGCGGCCGCATCGACTCCCCAACTGGGAAGTCCGCTCAACACCCGCCGACCTTCGAGATCGGCGGCGGGGATCGGCGGAAACGACAGGTCAATCTCGCCGAAAACCACCACCGAATGGGCCCCGTACCCGGTGATCGGGAACGCGCGATCGGCCGGCAGCGCCTGCCGGATCTCCTCGGACTGGGGACCCAACAGCAGGCTCATTCGACCGACCTCGAGCACCGCGATCCGGACATCGTCGGAAATGACGTGTTCTTCCAGAGAAGCCTTGGTTGCACAAGCGACGTCCCGCGGCACCAGCAGCCGGATGGCCTCCTCGAGCTTGTAGAGAAAACAGAACGAGCATAGCCTGCCCGACGGGTCGAGCAGGGCCGACAGCTGTGCCGACCCCGTCGGCAGGGAACGCACGTCGGAGGTCAGCTGGCTGTGAAGAAAACGCTCCCGGTGGCGGCCGGCGACCTCGAGCACGGTCCAGCCGTCGAAGGGCGCCCGTACCGCCGACCATCGGATGGCCTCAGATGGTGAAGGACTCACCACAGCCGCAGGTGTTGGTGGCGTTGGGGTTGACGAAGATGAACCCCTTGCCCTTGAGCCCGTCCTGGAAGTCGAGGGTCACGCCCTTGAGGTAGATCGAGGATTTCGGGTCGAGCAGGACCTTGAAGCCGTCGAACTCCACGATGTTGTCGTTGGAGCGCGGACTGTCGAACTCCATCTCGTAGGACAGCCCGGAGCAGCCGCCGCCAATCACCCCGAGCCGAAGCCCAGGCTCGGACGAGGAGCTTTCCCGACTGAAGATCTCCCTGATCTCGCGCTGCGCGCGCTCGGTCAACACCACGAGCGAGTTACCGGCTCCGCTCATCGTAGATCCTCCACCATCCCGGCCAGCTCGCCGGAGGCGAACATCGCGGACACGATGTCGTGCCCTCCCACCAGCTCTCCCCTGATCCACAGCTGGGGAAAGGTGGGCCATTCAGCAAACTCCTTGGCCGCCGCGCGCACGGCCTCGTCAGACAGGACATCAAACGTCGAGTAGCGCACACCCACGGCATCGAGCATGGCCACGGTGTTCGCCGAAAAGCCGCACATGGGCTGCTTCGGATGCCCCTTCATGAACACAAAGACGTCGGCGGACGTCACCATCCGCTCGACCCTTTCGATCGCCGGCGCGGCGCCGTCATCCTCAACGACCTGGCTGCCGCCACCCTCGGGTGACGCGATCTTGAACGGGTTCGGCCCGTGATCAGCCATCTTCGTCCTCCCTCGCGAGGCGCGACCTCGTGCGATCTTCGGTTGGTCGCCCACGCGTCGTCGATTCACTAATCTGCGGCTGCCGGCGAACCGGAGCCGTCATCGAGAAAAACCTGAGACGTAAGCTCAATATTTCTAAAAAGGGCAACTGCAATCAATCGCCCATAATGGAATCGGGAGTTCGCACAGATGACCTACGACAGGCTCTACACCGAAAACCCCTCACATTTCGGGGAAGCTCCGGATGAACTACTCATCCACTGGAGCCACCTGATCGACCCAACCCTTCCGGTGCTGGACGTGGGGTGTGGCCAGGGTCGCAACGCCCTCTACCTGGCCTCCCTCGGCTGCGTCCGTGGACGGGATCGAGCCGTCGGCGGTGGCGGTCGCGCAGCTTGGCGGCATCGCGGCCGACCGGAACGCCGCGATCCGCGTGCATCACGGGGGTTTTGACGAAATCGACCTGCCGGTCGGGGGACACGGCGCCGCCATGTCCTTCGGGCTGATCCCCGACCTGAGCGTCGAGCTGATCGCGCAGCTGGCGCCGTGGATGGCCCGCCACGTGGCGCCGTCGGGCACCATCTGGCTCACCGGTTTCACCACCGAGGATCCGGCCCTGCCGCATTATGCCGCCACCTGGGAATCCGCCGGCCGGAACTCCTTTCGAGGATCACAGGGCCAGGTCCGCACCTACCTCGCGCCCGGAGAGGTCCTCAGCCTGCTCCCCGGGCTCGAGGTGATCCATCACTGGGAGGGCCTCGGGCCCGAGCACCGGCATGGCGACGGCCCTCCCGAACGCCATGGCCGGTTCGAGGCGATCCTCCGCAAGCCGTGATCCCCCGCCCAAGAATTCCAAATTGAAGATTGAAAATTGAAAATTGAAAATTCCCACCCTCCCAACCCAGGTTTGAGGTTCGAGGTGTTGGGATGCCCAGCGAAAAGCACCAATCCGCAGACAGCAACGACAGCATCGCCCGGGGCATCCGATGACCGCGTCATTCGAGCCGGCTCCAGTCAGAGAAAGAAAAACTCCGAAAAGCGAGGGTGGGGGCCGGGCGGGGAGCTTTTCGGAGCAGTCCGGCGAGACGGTGACAACGGCAGAATCGTTGAGAGGGAGCTTTTCGAGAATAGGCATGGAGGGTCAGGATCCCGCATCGCGTGTTACCCTGATCCCAACGCCACATGGAGCAAAAGCGATGAGCGATCGAACGGTCCTGGATCTGTATCGCCACGAAGTCGACGCACCCCGCGGCGACCACTACGCCCACTGGACTCCGGAAGGATGCCGCACCCTGTCGACCGCCGAGTTCTTCCTCAAGACGTGCGCCTGCTCGGAGGCGCTCGGCGAACTCGGAGTGGCTGCAGGCGACCGGGTGATGCTGCTGTCCGACGACCGCCCGGAGTGGCACATGGTGGATCTGGCGGTGCTCGATTTAGGGGCCTTGGACGTGCCCATCTACTCGACCCTCGCACCGGATCAGATCGCCTATCAGGTGAACGACTCGGGCTCGAAGGTGGTGGTGGCCGAGAATCGTGAGCAGATGGCGAAGTTCCTCGAGATCCGCGACCGCTGCCCGGGTCTGCACCACCTCGTCCAGATCGAAGGGGAACCCGCTGACGGCGTACTCGCCTTCAACGAGCTGACGTCCGAGAGGAGGGGCGGGGCGGACGGGAGATTCTGGGACCGGGCCGCAACAATCGACGAGCACGATCTGATGACGATCATCTACACCTCGGGGACCACCGGCGACCCGAAGGGGGTGATGCTGAGCCACCACAACATGGTCCAAAACGTCCTCCACGTCACTCGTCGCATCGCCACCGAGCCCACCGACCTGGCCCTCGAGGCGCTGCCGCTGTGCCACTCGGCCGAGCGCATGGTGGGCTACGGCTACATGCTGACGAGCACCTCCAAGGCCTACTGCTCGATTTACAACATCGGTGATCTCATCTCCCAGATCCGGCCGACGATTTTCTTCGCCGTGCCCAGGGTCTACGAGAAGATCTACCAGGCGGTCCACGAAAAGGCCTCGCAGGGGTCATCGGTGAGGCGATCGCTCTTCAAGTGGGCCCTGGGGGTGGGTCGCGAGGTGGCGATCAGGAGAATCACCGGTCGACCTGTGGCTGGAATGCTCGCCCGGCGGCACGCCCTGGCCGATCGGTTGGTGCTGTCCAAGATCAGGGACGCGCTCGGCGGACGGGTCAGGGCGTGCTTTACCGGCGCGGCCGAGACCCCCATGCATGTGGCGGAGTTCTTCCACGCCATCGGAATCTACATGGTTGAGGCCTACGGGCTGACCGAGACCTCGCCCGCAATCACCTGCAACGGCACCGGCCCGGGTGAGCTGCGGCTGGGTACCGTGGGGCGACCCTTGGACAACCTGGAGGTCAAGCTGGCGCTAGACGGCGAGCTACTGGTGAGGGGCCCCAGCGTCATGCGCGGCTATTGGAACAAGCCAGAGCAGACCGCCGAGGTCTTCGACGAGGACGGCTTCTTCGCCACCGGCGACATCGCCGAAATCGACGGCGACGGCTTCGTCTTGATCGTCGACCGCAAGAAGGACATCATCGTCACCGCCGGGGGAAAGAACGTGGCGCCGCAACCTATCGAGGGTCGGATCAAGCGATCGCCGTGGGTCGACAATGCGGTCCTGATCGGCGATCGACGGCCCTTTATCGTCGCTTTAATATCACCCAACATCGAGGAGCTCGAATCATGGGCCCGAGACCAGGGCATCGTCTTCGCGGGGATCGAGGATCTGGTGGAAGACCCCAGGGTCCGGGAGCTCTTCGAGCAGGACCTCGCCGCGGTCAACTCCGCCCTCGCCCGCTTCGAGCAGATCAAACTCTTCCGCGTCCTGCCGGTCATGCTGTCGATCGAAGGAGGCCAGCTCACTCCCACCCTCAAGGTCAAGCGACGGGTGGTGGAGGAACAGTTCAAGGCGGTGATCGATGATCTGTATCGACAGCCCCAGTAGACCGTCGGCAGTGATCTGAATTTCGATCTTTGATTTTTGATTTTCAGGGGTACACGACCCACCGGCCGTCGACCACCCGCGCGCCGCACCGCCCGTCTCGTTTCGGATACCTCAACGGGATGCCGCGGCCTTCGAGCCGCTCCAGAAGCTCCCGGTGAGGGTGGCGGTACCGGTTGAGCGGGCCGGCCGGGATCAGGGCGACCCGGGGTTCGACCCGGTCGAGAAAGACCGGTGTGGTCGAGTGCCGGCTGCCGTGGTGGGAGACCACCAGCACCTCGCTGCTCAGCGAGCCCGAGCCTGCGATCTCCAGCTCGGTCGCGCTTCCGATGTCGGTGGTCACCAGCACCGACCTGCCAGCCATACGGACTCGAAACACCAGCGCGCGTTCGTTGTCATCGGCCGGAAGCCCGCCCGCCGGAGGCCACAGCACCTCGATGGTCATGCCGGCCAACCGCAAGGTCCTGCCGGCGGTCACCGGGGACACCGCCACACCACGCCTCCGCGCCATGCGCAGCAGGGGAACGGTCACCGGATCGGCGATCATCCACGCCGGCACCACCAGGCATTCCACCGGCAGCGTGCGGAGAAGCAGCTCGGCTCCACCGAAGTGATCCTCGTCGGCATGGGAGACCACGACGGCCGCCAGCCGCCGAACGCCCGCGTCGGCCAGCAGCTCGGCCGCCTCGCGCTTCCACCGGCCGGCATCCACCAGCGCCGTCCCTTCCGCCGACGACACCGCCGCCGCCAGGCCCTCGCCGACCGGGAGCAGCTCCACTCCGGGACCCGCCGCTCCCGCCCGCAGGGCCCACCACAACGTCGACCCGGCCAGAACCACGACCCAAGCCGCGGCGCCACGGCGCGCGAGCCGGCCCGGTTGGAGGGCGATCCAGCCGGCAACAACGAAAGCAGCCGTCACCGCCAGCGGTGCGGCGGGCAGCACCAGCTCCGCCGCACGCCCCGCGCGGCCGCACGCCCAAAGCAGTTTTTCAATCAACATCAAAACGTCCAGCATCAGCCCTCCCGCCGCCGGCCACAGGGGCGACAGGGCGGTCGCCAGGAGGGCCGCGGCCAGGGCGGGAGCGATCAGCGGCGGCACCATGACGTTCGCGACCACCGCCCCGGGAACCACCGACCGGAAGTGGTGGGCGACGATCGGCGAGGCGGCCAGCTGGGCCACCAGGGGTACCGCGAGGCCTCCCGCCAACCATCGCGGGCCCGGCAACCGGTCGGACAGCGGCAGCACCCAGCGGACGAGAGCCGCGGTGACCAAAACCGTCAATTGAAATCCGGCGTCGGTCACCAGCCACGGGTTCCCGATGAGCAGCACTGCGGCCACCAGCAGCACGGAGGCCATTGGGATCACCGCCCTGCCCAGCTGCCGGCCCGCCAGGTAAACCACCCCCATCAGGGCGGCGCGGACCGCCGATGGCGCCGCCCCGGCGAGCACGGCGTACGCCGGGAGGGCCACCAACATCACCCAGCGCAACCGTCTCGGGTGGAGGTTTGCAGCCGCCAGCACCAGCCACAGAACGGCCGCCACCGTTCCCACGTGGAGGCCGCTCACGGCCAACAGGTGGGCCATTCCCGAGCGGCGCCAACCCTCGCGGCGTTGAACGGGCAGCAGGTCCCTGCGCCCCAGGGCGAGGGCGGCGGCCAGCTCGGCCGACCGGATTCGCCGATGGTCCGTTGCCGCGGCCCGCAGGAGCGAACCGGCCAGCCGGTCCCTAATCGCGGCCACCCCCGCCGGGGGGGACAGGGGGTCCAACATGGCGGGCGAGGCGACCGCCAGGAACGGGTTCTCCCGGTCGCCGCGAACCGAGGCCAGACACGTCACGGTGCTGCCCGGCGCCGGCAGGATCCCGGGTGAGGCGACGCTGCGAACCTCGAGGCGCCATCGGCGCGCGAGATCGAGCAAACGGTCTCCTCGTCGGGCCGATCGCAGTTTCACCGCCGCCCGCCGGCCCCAACGCGTCGGTTCCCATCCGGAATCGATCGTGGCTTCGATTCGGATGGCCGCCGACTCGCCGTCGGCGATCAGACGGTCCACCTCGAGAGAGTGGAGGGAGGTGTGCAGCCCTCGACCAAAGGACAGGGCAAGTCCCGCCGCGAGCCACACGATCCACCATCGCTTCACCGCCAGGGCCGTCACGGCGAGCATCGGGCCAAGGGCGACCACCGCCCAGCCGATCCCGGCACCCGCTTCGATCGGCGCCGCCGCCGACCCGGCTGCACCGAGCATCGCTCCGGTGGCGAACATCCACAGCGGTCGCAGTGCCCGGCGCTCGGCGCCGGCCGGATTCACCCACTCTCCAGCACCGCCAGGATCTCCACGTGGTGGGTCGAGGGGAAGAGGTCCACCAACTCGACGTGGGAGAGCCGGTACCCGCGCTCGGTCAGGAAGCGGGTATCGCGACTCCAGGTCGCCGGGTCGCAGGCCAACATCACGATCCGCTCCGGGTGCCAGTCTGCGAGTCGGTTTCGAAGCAAGGGGGTCATGCCGGCCCGCGGCGGATCGGTGAGCGCCAGCGCCTGCCGTGGAAGATGGCGCGCCTGGCCCAGGAAGGCCTCGGCCGTGCTGCCGACCGCCACCGACGCCGAGCTCAGATTGCGCTGAGCGGCGGCAGCTGCAGGGCGGAAGGGCTCCACCAGCTGAAGCTCCCGCGGCGCGGCATGGTGGGCCGCGGCTGCCAGGTACCCCACACCGGCGTGCAGGTCCCAGGTCGGCAGGGATCGTGTTCCGATCAATTCGACCACCCGGTCGAACAACCACCCGGCGAGGTGGCGGTTCCCTTGAAAGAAGGAACCGATCGGAACGGAAATGGCAACCGGCAGGTTCATGGTCACCGATTCGAGACCCCAGCCGTCGATTCGTGCGCCCCGGCGGTCGAGCAGGTGAAAGCCGTCCACCGTGCCTTCTGCCTCCCCTGGTGAGGGCAGCCAACCGGGGTCGATCTCGGCCGGGCCCTGCCGGCCGGGGCGCAACGCGGCCAACGCGTGGCGGCCCTCCAGGTCCTCGAGCCACTCGACATCCAACCCGGCGTTGCACCGCGCCCGAAGCAAACCCGCCAGACGCCCCAGGGTGCGGACGAGGCGGGGGGAGATGATCCGGCAGGCCGGAATCGCACTCACCTGCCAGCTGCGCGGCGAGTAGAAGCCGAGCGCGTGGGTCAACGGGTCCCAGTGCAGGCGAGCCCGCAGCCGATAGGCCGACGGCGACCCACGCATGGGTGCGGCAGCGATTCGTTCGGCGAGTTCGGGCCAGCTCCGCGCCGCTTCGGCGGCCGCGGCCGCCTTGAGACGAGACTCGTGATCCGGGCGAACATGGGGCCAGTCGCAGCCGCCGCAGGCCACGGCGTGGGGACACGCCGCCGGTTCGCGGGCCGGGTTCGGGTTGTCGAGCACCTCGACCACCCGGCCGGTCACGATTCCCGCCCGCCGGCCTTCGAGGGAAGCACGAACCCGTTCGTCGGGGAGGGCCCCGGCCACCAACCACGTCTCACCGGCGTGGTGAGCCAGGGCGCGCCCTCCTCCCACCAGCTTCCGAGCCTCCAGCACGACCTCGATACGACCGTCGTCGAGGGCACGGCTTCGGTCAGATTTGTTCATTGCAAATTTCAAATTGCAAATTAAGAATTCTGGTCGTCCGAGACCGTCGGCGACGACCTCTGGGGGCGACAATTTGCAATTTGTAATCTGTAATCTGTAATTCGTGGTGGGTGGGCGCGATCGTCATGGAAGCTCCAGGCGCGGCAACCCGAGCCGCCGCCGCAATTCACGGTCACGGAGAGCCACGCGGGTCCGCTCCAGAGCCTTTCCCGACGCCCCCGAGGCCGCTGCCTGATCGGCGCTCTCGCGTTCGATCTCGCAACGGGCGCCCTCCGACAGGGCCTTCCAACATCCGGCCAGCAGCAGGGTTTCGAGGGCGAACAGGTGCTCCTCGAACACGGCGAGTGGCATGTCGGCACTCGCTTCCACCTGCGCCGCGACCCCGTCACACACCTCGGCTACAGCCGGCATGGCGTCGCGCGCCGACCCGGCAGCGGCGCGCATTCGTGCCGCCAGTCCTGCGGTGACTTCCGCCACCGGCACGGTCTCCTCCTCCGGTCCGGTTTCCGCGCCGACGCGCATTTCGGCGAGCCGTTTGGCGTGCCTGGCGACGGCGTGTCGGCAGTAGCCGAGGCTGGTTACCGGATCGCTTTCGCCGCGTTCGCTGCGCCGGGCGAAGACCTCGGTGACGCCGGCGGCGATCGCCGTCATCGGCACCTGATCGCGCCACCACGACCGGAGCAACTGGAAGTCCTTTGGTGACAGCACGTGGGCCACGCCGCGCAGGGAGGCAAAGAGGTCCTCCACGGCGCGGTAGTAATCGAGCTCTGGGGTCGTTTCGGGCACCGCAAGAGTGTACCCGAGGAGGAAATCGGAATTCGGAATTCGGAATTCGGAAAACCAAATTCGAACGCTGATCATCAGTGGGCGGTTCGTGAAGACTCGGCGGCGCCCATCAGAGAGGAGATGTCCGAGGTCGGACCTGTGGTTGTGGAAGGTTCTTCGTCTTCCTGCCGATCGACACCAAAATGGCCAACAGTTCGTCGCATTCGCGGGTCAACTCCTGCAAGCGATCGGCATCGCCGATGCCGAGAACTCGCGCCAATTCAAGCCAGTACTCCGTTTCGGCGCATTCCTTCTCTGCCAGCGCGATTTTGTGAACGAAATCACGCCTCGACTCAGCCCTTCCTGACTCCCTGAAATTGGCTCCTATCGATGTGGACGATTTCACCATCTGCCGTCCCAGAACCCCAGCAACCTCGTTCCTCGGAAGTGTGCCGAAGAACGAGATCACCGATGCCGCGAAATCCAGTGTCCTTTTGTTCAGATCGATGTTCTTCATGATTCAACCTCCCTGTCCAGGAAGAAGGAGGCGATCCGAAGAAAGCGTCAAAATCCGATGCGTCGTTCTGAAGTTGTCGACTCTGTCAGTCACGACATGTCGACACCGGTTTTCCGAATTCCGAATTCCGAATTCCGAATTCGCAATGGCGTCCGGTCGAAGTAAGCTGAGACCGATGAGCTCTGAAGCCGAACTCCCGAGAATCCTGGTCGTCATGGGTCCGACGGCGTCGGGCAAGAGTCGGCTGGCAGTGGAGGTGGCCGAGGCGACGTCCGGAGAAATCGTGTCGGCCGACGCCTTCGCAGTCTATCGCGGAATGGACATCGGCACCGACAAGCCCGACCGGGAAACGCGGCGCCGGATCCGCCACCATCTGTTGGACGTGGCCGACCCCGGGGAGCGTTTCTCTGCCGGCGACTTCGTTGAAGGAGCAACGGCCGCGATCTCCGACATCCGCAGCCGCGGGGCAGTTCCGATCATCGCCGGTGGAACCCACTTCTACGTCCGGGCGCTGCTGCTCGGCCTGTTTCCCTCCCCTCCTCACGACCCGGCGGTCAGGCTGGAGCTCGAACGGGCCTGGGACGATGACCCTTCAGCGATGGCCGCCGAGTTCGAGACCGTCGATCCCGTGGCATCGAGGAGGATCGGCCGAAGGGATCGGCAGAGGATCCTCCGCGCACTCGAGGTTCACCGGCTGACAGGACTCCCGATTTCTCAGCACTGGAGCCGCCACCGCAACGAGCCCAAATACCGACCGCTGATGGTGGCTCCCGAGCGCTCCCGCAGTGAGCTTTATGCTAAAATCGAGATGCGCGTAGATGTCATGTTTTCTTTAGGTTTGGAGGAGGAGGTCAAGCGGATTCTCGCTTCGGGAACTCCACGAAACGCCCACGCGCTGAAGGCGATCGGCTACCGGCAGGTGGTCATGTCGATCGACGGACGGTGGGACCGCCGCACAGCGATCGAACAGACCAAACAGGCCAGTAGGAATTTCGCGAAACGACAGCTCACCTGGCTGCGGTCGCTTCGCGAAGGATCGCTGCACTGGGTGCCGCCGGCGGAAGACGGAGGAGCCGACGCGGTCGTCTCGCGATGGACCCGGCACACGACGGAAGGTGGCATATGATGAACAGGCCGGCCAGCAACACCATCAACATCCAGGATCCGTTCTTCTACCAATTGCGCAAGGAGGCCCGCACGGTCCATGTCTATTTGGTGAGTGGAAAACGCCTGACCGGAATTCTGCGACGCTTCGACCGGTACGCGGTCGTCCTCGAGAATCACGGGCATGAACAGCTTGTCTACAAGCACGCCATCGCCAGCATCGCGCCGACGGGTGGATTCGGCGGCGACGATGAGCCTCGGGACTAGCCCGCATATCTCACCGGGTTTCGTCGCGAGGCTGGCGAGACGACGCCCCCGCACGGTGGCAAGGCCCGCAATCCGGCACCTGGTGATCACCGTCGTCACCGCCGCCACGGTGGCTCTCGGCGCATCCCAACAGGTGCCGTTCCCGAGCCCCCTTGACGGGCCGGGAACGCCCCCGCTGACGCGATCGCAGACCAAGAGGATCGGCAAGGCGTGGAGCAAGCTCGAAGCCGGTAAAACGGCGCAGGCGGCCAAAACGGTGCGCAAGGTTGCCGACACCACCGCCGGTAGCCTGTTGTCACTGCAGATCCAGCTGATGAGCGACGGCGAAGCACCGCTGGCCGGGCTGTCCACATTGTGCGCCGCCAACCCCGGCTACGCAGCGGCCTGGGCCACCCTCGCTGCCGCTTCAGAAATTACCGGCGACGAGGTCGTTGCGGTCGAGGCCGCGATGAAGGTGTCCGCCCTTTGGCCAGACTCTCCTTGGGGGAAACGAGCGGCGGCGCTGGAAAGTCGCTGGGTCGACTCGCGAATCGCCAGCGCGCGGGCCCTCACCGAATCGGGTGACCTCGAGCTCGCCCTCGTGCAGATCGACGACGTGTTGATGCTGCAGCCGACCGCCGGGCAAGCGCTGATGATCAAAGCCGAGATTCTCCATGACCTGGGACGGGACCAGGCGGCCGAGGAGGTGCTGCGCCCGATCGCGGAGGAGCCCGAGGCTCGGATGCTGATGGCTCAAATCGCGGAGGAGAACGGCCAGCTCTTCGAGGCAATGCAACTCTACATCTCGATTCCCGCCGGCACCCCCGGCCGCGACCAGGCCCTGAGACGGGTCAAGCTCGAGTGGCGCCGCCAGAACCTCCCCGGATACGTCCAGGAAGCACTTGAATCTGACGACCTGAACCGGGCGGAGCTGGCGGTGGTGCTCGTGGGGCTGGTGCCCGAGGCCAACGCCATCGGCGGCGGACAGACTCCGGTCTTGTCGGACATCGTCGATCTGCCCTCCCAGCGGGAGGTGGTGACCGTGGTTCGGCTCGGTCTGCTGCAGGTCGACTACCTTCAGCACCAGTTCGATCCCGATCGGTCGACGACCCCGTCGGAAGCCCGCGCCGCCGTCGACCGCTTGTGCCGGCTGCTCGATATCGAGCCGCCGCCGTGGTGCGCGGAGAGTTCCGCGGCGGGAGATTCCTGCGTCCTTCTGGAGTCACCGGTGAGCGGGACGGCCCTGGCCGATGTGATTTTGCAGGCGACCCAAGGGGAGAGCCAATGACTGCTGAACTCAAGGAGTTGCTCGCCAAGGTCGAGCTTTTTTCGGAGCTCGATGACGAGGGATTGTCCACAGTTGCGGGCGTGACCTCGACGCGATCGGTGGCGAAGGACACCGTCATCTTTCACGGCGGGGACCTCGCAGACGCCGTGTACGTCGTCTCCTCCGGCAAGGTCAAGGTCGTCACGACGTCCACCGACGGCAAGGAGTTCATCCTGACCGTGCTCGGCGCCGGCCAGGTCTTCGGCGAGATGGCCTTGCTCGAGGCGGCGCCCAGGTCGGCCTCGGTGATCACTCTCACCACCGTCGATCTCGTGGTCATCAAACGCGACGACTTTCAGCACCTGATGGACACCTCTCCCGGCATCTCGCGCAGCCTGCTCGCGATCCTGTCCAGACGCCTGCGCAGGGCCAACTCCAAGATGGAGTCTCTGGCCTACATGGACGTCGCTGGACGTCTCGCGCGCTACCTGCTGGATCTGGCCCGCGACCACGGTCAGAAGATGGGCAAAGGCTGGATCGTCGTTCGCCGGCCCACCCACTCGGACATCGCCCACTCCATCGGCACCAGTCGGGAGACCGTCTCCCGCCTGATCAACGAGTTCGAGGAGGGCTTCGGGCTGGTCAACAAGGGCAAGTTCACCTACATCCGAGAGAATCTCCTCGAGTAGCGAGCACAGAGTCGAAAATCAAACGTCAAAAGTCCTCCCCCTCCCGCCCGTGGGCCCCCGAGACCCTGAGGCAGGCAAGACCGTCGCGATCGGTTTTCCGAATTCCGAATTCCGAATTCCGAATTTTGACTTTGTGACTTTTGACTATCGCTTGTGCCAGACCGTGCCGTGCGGCGTATCTTCAATGATCACGCCCATTTCGGCCAGGCGATCCCGCATGGCATCGGCGAGGGCGAAGTCGCGGGCGGCGCGGGCGGCGGTCCGCCGGTCCACCAGGTCCTGAATCTCGGCGTCCGCATTCGGATGCCTCCGATTCGGCAGGGAACACGCCCAGCACCGAGTCGGCCTCGGCCATCGCCGTCGCCAGGGCCTCGCGGACCGCCGGCGAAATCCCTCCTTCGTCGAGGGCGGTGTTGACCCGTCTGACCAGAGTGTGGACCTCAGCCAACGCCCTCGCCGTGTTGAGGTCGTCGCCGAGGGCCGTCGCGGAAACGGGCGCGGAAGTCGTCAATCTCGGCGAACTCGAGGGAGCCTGCGTCGGCGGCGGGCGGAGTGTGGTCGAGCCGGCGCAGCGTGTTGCCGATGCGCTCCATGGCCTGTGCCGACGCGTGAAGGCCGTCGAAGGTGAAGTTGAGCTTCTGCCGGTAGGGTACCGAAATCAGAAGATACCTGATCAGCTTTGGGTCATAGCCTTTTGACAGCAAGTCCCTGAGGGTGAAAAAGTTGCCCAGCGATTTGGCCATCTTCTCGCCCTCCACCACCAGGTGCTCGGCGTGCAGCCAGTAGCGCACGAATGAGCATCCGGTGGCACCCTCGGACTGGGCGATTTCGTTCTCGTGATGCGGAAAGATGTTGTCGACGCCGCCACAGTGGATGTCGAAGCTGTCGCCGAGCAGCGCCATGGCCATGGCTGAGCATTCCAGCGACCAGCCCGGCCGTCCACTGCCCAGCTCGGTGTCCCACGACGGCTCGTCGGGCTTGGCGGCCTTCCACAGCACGAAGTCCCGCGCGTCCTCCTTGTCGTACTCGTCGGAGTCGACCCGCGCACCGGCGATGTTTTTTTCCGGGCACACCCCGGACAGCTTGCCGTAGCCGGGGAAGCTGCTGATCCGGTAGTAGATCGAGTTTTCGGATCGGTAGCAATGACCGGCCGCTTCGAGCCGCTTGACCAGCTCGACCATCTGCGGCACCCAGTCGGTGGCTCTGGGGTAGTGCTCCGCGGGCTCGACGCCGAGGGTCTTGAGGTCGTCGAAAAAGGCTTCGGCATATCGGTCGGTGAACTCGCGCAGGGAGACACCCGCCTGGCCGGCGCCGCGAATGGTCTTGTCGTCGACGTCGGTGAGGTTCATGACCTGGGTGACCCGGTAGCCGAACAGCTGCAGGGTCCGACGCAGCACGTCCTCGAAGAGGAAGGTGCGGAAGTTCCCGATGTGAGAGTAGTCGTAGATCGTCGGTCCGCAGGTGTAGATCCTGGCGTGGCCCGGCTCGAGGCTCTCGAACGGCTCCGGCTTTCGGGTCAGCGTGTTGTAGAAACGCAAAGTCGGCGTCATCAAACTCTCCGGTGCAGGATTGTAACCTCTGCACCACCACACGGAAGGATCAACTGCAAAAGCGCACAGTCTCCCCCACCCCCCCAGAACGAATTGGACGCAGATGAACGCTGATGAACGCAGACTCCGCCGCTCACCCGAAAAAGGACTGGACACAGAAAAACACGGACGAACACTGACTGGTTGCCGACAAGACGATCGCGGCAGCTTCCCAGGCCCTCCACCGAATGGAAAATGAACCCTCACCATCCACCGATGTCCGCGGCGACGCCGCGGACATACCATCAGGGTGACACCCGCACCCAGCAGAGCCTCATCTGCGTGTGTCTGCGTTCATCTGCGTCCAATTCCCGGGCGGGTGGGGGTTTCAGGAACACAATTCGATCCCTTTCGCGGCGGTCGATCCTCGAGATTGACCAGATTCCTCCTCGGCCCTTCGGCCCTCGTTCGGAATGACACCAGGAGGGTTGTGTCTCGGGTGGGAGGGGGATCTCACCACCACACGGAAGGATGGGAGGGGGAGTGTCAGTTCTTAGTTCTTAGTTCTTAGTTCTTAGTTTTTAGTTCTCAGTTATTCCCGGGAGGTCCTCGACACTCGGACTCATCATCGCCCGTTTGTAACTCAAAACTCAGAACTCAAAACTCAAAACTCACAAAGTGAGGTTGCTGCGTTCTTCTGCGGTCCATCTCGCCCGGGCTAGTGAACCAGCGCGGTCGGGCGGACCAGGTCGGCGCCCCGTTTCGCAAGCCTCGGGAGCTCCTCGGCCAGCACTTCCACCGTGACCGGTGCCAGGTGGCCGATGGCGATGATCTCGCCCTCGACGCGGCTGCGGTAAACCGCCTCGTCGAGCTGCCGGCGGACCGACCCCGCGTTGCGCTCGTTGTCCAGGAAAACGTGGCGCCTGTTGGCCTTCACCCCCTGGGAACGGGCGGCTTCCTCGGCTACCGTGTGGCGGGTGGTTCGAGAATCGATAAAGGCCATGCCGCGCCCGGCCAGCTCCTGCATGACCCAGGTCATGGTGCGCAGGTCGGCGGTGGCACGGGACCCCATGTGGTTATTGACGCCGACGGCGAAAGGGATGTTGTTGACTGCCGAGTTCACCGTGGTACGAATCGTATCGTCGGTCATGTCGACGAAGATGGCTCCGGGGCCGGGGTCGCTTCCAGGGTAGCCCTCGGGCTCCATGGGCAGGTGCAGCCAGACTTCGTGGCCGGTGCGGTGCATTTCCACGGCGATATTGCCGGACTGGGGCAGAAACGGCAGAACCGCGACCCCTATTTCGGGAGGAAGCAGGGTTGCCTGGGCGAGCAGACTGGAGTTCTGTCCGGCATCGTCGAGCAGAATGGCGAGTCGGCCGCGGGCGGATGGATCCGGTTCCGGCCTCGGGGTCACGGTCGGCCGACGGGCGGGAGCAGGCGACGGTGTCGGAGGCAGATCGACCACCCTTTCGCGCCCGGCGACCACGAGCTGGATGTCGAATGCCTCCGCCCCCAGGTCCAGACGCAGGTGCGCCGTTTCACCGCGGATGACCGGCGCCTCCCGGACAGTGGCGTTCCACCGAGCGGACTCGGTTGCAATGTCTCCAATCAAGGCCTGAAGGGATGGTCGATCGGGCAGCCCGATCTGCCACGACCGCACGAAGACGCCGTCGATCTTCCTGATCGGTTCGTCTGCGGTGACGTGTTGGGGATCGGCGCCCCGGCGGGCCGCCAGCTCGTACAGCCTGACCCCGAAATCCGAATCGGACGATCGACGTTCCCCGATCAACGCCCACACGAGCCAAGCCAGCACGACCACTGCGGCACCGGCGCCGATAACCAGCATCCAGTCCCGCCGCGAGCTCCCCTTTCGGCGCTTCTTGCGGGTCTTGCGGGTCATGCTCGCGTCCGTATCAGGCAGCCTGCTCGAGCGGCTCGCTGAGCAGCTCGAGGGCACGGTCGAGCACAGGGTCGGTCTCGTCCTCGGCCTCACCCTCGGATTCCGCAATCACTTCGCCCGGCTCGACGCCGTTGCCGTTGATGGCGGTATCGTCCGGGCGCAGCCACTTGCCGACCGGAAGCCAGAGGGTGATGTCCCCGTCGTTGATGAACCTCATGTGCGGAGCATGGCCGATGGTGCGATTGCCCACCAACCGGCAACCCGCTCGTTGGAGGGCGGCGGCGATGATCTCACCCACACCCTCGGTGTCGGGACCGATCAGAACGATGGGAGGGGTGTCCACGATGGAACCCGGGGTCGCCAGGTAGCTCTGAGAGCCGGCCCGCCGGCCCGTCCAGCCCGCCAACGGCCCCTCGTCGACGAAGAGATCGGCGACGGCGATCGCCTCGAGCTCAAGGCCCCACACGAGTTCCCTGATGTCGATCACCAGCGGCCGATCGCCGGCGACAACCTCGGCGATCAGATCGGCGGCACCGGCGGGGAGGCTGTCGATGGTGAGTACGGTCACGCCGTCGACCTCCTCGGTGGTTGCCTTGGTGGGTTCCCACTGGGTCGGTTCCAGGACCACGTCGCGCCGCTCGTCCACCTGGCGGTCGAGGACGGTCAGGGTGGTCGACTGACCCGCGGCTTCCTTCTCCCTCAGCTCGAGCCGCAGCTGCCACAGGGGCCTACCTCTGGTGTAGATGCCGTCCACCTGTTCGATGATCTCCCAGGATTGGAGATCCGACTCGGCCGCGGGAGAACCGGCCATTGCCTGGCGCACCGCGGCCGATCCCAGGCGGCTGCCGAGCACCAGGCCAAAGGCCGGCGGGGACTCCACCAGCTCTCGGTAGACGTCAGTCATCTGGGCAGGCAAAACTGCGGCCCACCGGTCGAGCGACTCGACGATCCCCGAGTCGAGGGACATCGACAGGACCTCGGTATTGAGCTCCTTTACGTACTCGTTCTGGATGAGGTGCACGACCTCGGCGAGATTGCCCAGGGCTTGGTACAGCCCGTCCGAGTCGCCGCGGCCGGCGGCGAGCAAGCCCGTGAAGAGCAGGACGGAGACGAGCGAGGCACTCATGAGAGCTGCTCTGGTTCGGTTCATCGATCCTCCGCAAGCTGGAGCCAACGACGTGGATCCTGAGGGGTCTGCCCCTGCCTGATCTCGAAGTAGACGTTGCCATCCTCGGCCGGCGGCGACGCCAGACCCAGACGTGTTCCCATGGAGACCCGCTGGTCGAGCCGAACGTGGATTGTTGCAAGGCCGGCTGCCAGCGAGTACACGTCGTCGCCGTGGTCGATCACCACCATATTCCCATAACCCTTGAAATGCTGCGCGTATGCCACGATCCCCGGGAAAACCGCCGACACCGGCGATCCGCTGGCTGCATCGAAGCGAAGACCGTTGCACACCGTGTAGGTGGCGTACTTGGGCAGGTAGTGCCGCCCAAAGGTCCGGGCCAGGGTCCCTTCGACCGGCCAGGGGAGCGCGCCTCGGTAACGCCGAATGTCCTCCTTGCCGGTCAACCGCTCCCTGGTCGACAGCACCTGGAGCAGACGAGACAGAGCCTGCTCTCGCTGGCGGAGGTCCGCGAGAGCGTTCCCGGTTGCCCGTTGGCTGCGCTCGATCTCTCGTCGCTTGGCTTCGACCGACGCCCGCACCTCTTCGAGGTCGCGCCGCCGGCCGAAAAGAGCTCGGGCCTCTTCTTCGGCCCGTTCCATGATCCGGCTCAAAGCCGACAGGCGCTCGGTGTGGTGGACGGCGAGCTCGTCGAACTCGCGGAGCAGGCGCACCTGGGCGGCCGTGAGTACCGCCACCGTCGACACGGCATTCTCGAGGTCGCCCCCCCTCGCGGCGTCAAAGAGCAGCTGCAACGGGCCGGGCCCGCCGAGCAGGGCCGCCATTTCGAGGTGACTCACCACCACTGCCCGCCGGGTTTCGAGCTCGATCGCGATGCCGGAGACCTCGGCGCGAAGCCGCTCCGCCTCGGTGCTGCTCTCCTCCAACAGCAGCTCGTTCTCGCGCACCCGCGCCTCGGCGAGCTCGAGCTGCGTGGTCAGACTCTCCTGCTCCCGCTCCACGTCCGCGCTCTCGGCCTGCAGCCGACTCAAGCGGGCCTCGAGGGTCGAGATCTGCGACCTGACCCGCTCGAGTTGGCCGTCGGAAGGACCTTCCAGGCCGGCTGCGCTGCCTCCCGACAACGAGGTGCTGAGAAGGACCAGAAAAATAAGCCGGATCCTCATGATCGGCTGCCATTCTACCCGCCTCGGGGCGTGCAGCCAGTCGGCGCCGATGCTAGACTTGATCGCAGAAGAGACAGTGTCCGCTCGCGGATGGTCGGCCGGGACGGCCGGCAGTGTTGTTTGGAGAGGTCCATGATCGAAATGCACTCGTTCGACATCATGATGATCGGCCTGAGAAATCCCGGGGACACCGGCCGATCGCGCTACGCCAACGCCATGGCCCGCCTCACGGGCAGAGCCGAGAACGAGTTCGTGTCGGCCGTACCGTCCTTCGATACCCCGATATTCTCGGCGCTCGAGCTGGCCTCGGCCCAGACTGCAGCCAGGGCGCTGGGTGAAGCCGGAGCGCTGATCGAGGTTCGGCGGTCGCACACGGTGGCCCGGGACAACCGCGAGCAGATGGTGGCCACCGACACGTGCCCGACCTGCGCTTTCGTCCAGCCGGCCGGCGGCAGCGAATGCTCGAAGTGCGGCCTGATCTTCTCGAAGTTCGAACGCGAGCAGGTCCAGCAGATGCAGCAGGATCGCGGCCTCGAAGAGGCGCTCAGTAACGCGATCAAGGCCAGGGAGGAGTGGGATCTTCGAGCCAAACAGTACCTCGAAACCCATCCGCTACCGGAAGCCTCCGTCGAGGCGTTCTCGGGCTCCGTGATGCAGGGCGAAATCCCCTTCCTCCGCCTGAATTCCGATGAGGGCCCAGTGCTGCTGACCTCGCGCCGAATTGTGGCCAGACACAAGGAAGAGACCTTCTCCATCCCCTACGAAATGATCGAGGACGTCACCTTCGGCGGCGGTCTGGTCACGTCCAAGAAAAAGACCAGGATGCTGCTGGGTTTCCACTCGGCGCTGGCCACCGCCAGCGGGTCTGCCAAGTCGCTGGCCTGGCAGCTTGACAAGGAGTCCACCTTTTACAGGGACGTAGTGATGGACTGGTCCTTTTCCAGGAACTTCATCTGCGGCGCGTGTGGTTCGCGAGATCTTGACTTCCGCCTGGACGGTGACACGCCCCATTGCCGATGCATGCACTGCGCCACCGATCACACCGTGGACCTGCGCGAGGCGCTCGCCATTCCGGCGGCGGTCGCCGAATGACGGACTGGGGGCTGGGGTGAGATCGACCAGGGCTTGTGTCGTCCTTTTCGGGTTGCTCGCGGCCTTCGGGTGCGGATCGAAGGAGCCCTCGAAACCACCCGACCGGAGCGTCACCAACGAGGCTCTTGGAATTCGGATGGCGGCCGTCCCGTCGGATTTCGAGGTTGCGGTCAATGAGGGGAACCGACTGGAACTCGTGCCGGTTGAATCATCCGTGGGGGGCCGTATCACCTTCGCGGTCGGCGAGGAGCGCGACTCCATCAACCTGATCGCCGTGGTGAAGAAGCACCAGCAGAGCATTGAAGAGCTCCCGGAAGCCGAGTACAAAGGCGGCCAAGAGCTCATGACGCCCTACGGCACTGCATTTTATTCGCGCGGCCGGTTTCTCGCCGGCAACACCGACACCGAACAGACTGAGGTCTTCCTCAAACACCCGTTCCAAAACCGCCTGCTGACCATCAGCTACACCTACCCGGCAGCGGGAGACTCCAGCGTGCGGGTGCAGCAACTGCTCGACATCCTGGCGATGATCGAGGGTCCGGCCGCGGCAGTCGACGAGAGCTCCGAGGCTGGTTCCTGATTCCCCCACCCGGCCAGTTTCCAGTTGGCCGTTTGCCGTTTGCCGTTGTCCCCTCCCGCCCAAGAACCCGTCCCCGTCTCCGTACCCGTGCCCGGATGGGTCCGTAGGCCCAGCCCCCACCTGCCCCGGAACAAATTGGACGCAGAAAAACGAAGATGAACGCTGACGGGTTCAGCGACGACTCCCACGGTGCGGGGGCCGATGCGGAGCAGCGGTCGGGACCGACGGTGAGAGACGGAGAAGAGTGCGCTCTTCGACGGCTCTCTCCGGACGGGACCGGGGAGCCGCCGGCAGGCGGCGACACCCGCACCCGGCACAACCCCATCTGTGTCTATCTGTGTGATCTGTGGGCTTTCAAGGGGAGGAGGGGGGTTCAAGAACACAATTCGGTCCTTTTCGAGGCGGTCGATCCTCGAGATTGACCAGATTCCTCGTCGGCGCCCTGCGGGCGCCTCGCTCGGAATGACAGGGGGGGGCTGTGCCCCTGGTGGGTGGGGGAACTGCCGACGGCAAACGGCCAACTGCCAACTGGCCGGGTGGGAAAACGGCCAACGGCAAACGGCCAACTGCCAACTGGCCGGGTCGGAAAACGGCCAACGGCAAACGGCCAACTGCCAACTGGCCGGGTCGGAAAACGGCCAACTGCCAACTGGTTGGGGGGGTGGGAATCAGATCAGACGGGCGCCGACGCGGGAAAGGACCTCCTCGAAACGTTCCTCGAACCTGGCCTGGAAGGCGCCGTGGAGAGGTGCCACTCGCTGCCGTTGGAGCTCCGCTCGGAATCCTCCCTCGGTGGGTCGGGTCCGGTAGCGCAGCTCGGAGGTGCCGAGCCACCTGATCCGAACGACCATGTCTTCGCCGTCAACTGCCACGGACACATAGTCCGCAAGACCGTTGTTCTCCAACGACCGATCCACCACCGCGACGAACCGTTCGGGCGTCGAGCCGTCGACCTCAAACGAGTGCACGTCGTTCCTCCCGGCCCGAGCGTAGCAGGGCCCGGATCAAATTGGTCTTGGAAAAATCGCCGCCGCTGATCAGGGTCATCGCGCCCTCCGCCCCGAGCAGCCGCCGACTGATCCTGCGAGCCCCAAATCCGAGGGCCTCCATCGAGCTCGCCTGACGGCCCAGGTCTTCCCAGAACCGGATTCGCCGCTCCAGGCTCTCGCAGGCGTTCTCGACGAACCCAGCGTGGGAGCAGATCAGGAGCTTTGGCTCGAGGTCGAGGATTTTCCGCAAGGACCTCAGAATCCCGCCGGTGTCCTCGGAGCGACGCAGATGGGTGACGCGGGGATGGATGAAGAGATCGCCGCTGAACAGCCAACGGTGTTCGGGTTGGAATAGGCAGCAATGGTCCGTGGCATGGCCCGGCGTAGGCACAGGATTGAAGCGATACCGCCCAATCTCCACCTCGCCGCGAAAGGGCCTCGACCGAACGCTACGCGCCCTCCCCCACACCATACGGCGGTACCACGGGAGATCGTAGAAGTCGGCGAGGATCGGCACGGTTTGCGGGGGCGCTATGACCTCGACCCCGAACCGTCGAACCAGCTCGAAATCACCACCGGAGTGGTCCTCGTGGTGGTGGGTGTGGACCACCTTCCTCACCCCTCGGCCCTCGCACCACGTTGCCAGCTCTCGCGCGGTGGCTGGACACCCGGAGTCCACCAACGTGTCACCCAAAACGTAGGCAGAAACCGAGTGCAGCCAGCGGCCGAACACGGTACGAGCCATCCAGATTCGGGTGAACGGTCCGTGGGTCGAGACTCGCAACACGCCGTGATTCTACCGGGGTTCGGGATTCGGGGTCGTCTGCGGCCACACTGAAACGCCGTGCTCCCTTACATCCCACCGCCCCACCACCCCTCAAACCTCATAGCCCTGCTGCCCCATAGCCAAAAAAACGCGGCCGAAGCCGCGTTTTTGGTTCGAAATCGTCGGCGACTATTCGCCAGATGGGCTCTTGAACTCGTGGATCGCTGCCTTGTTGTCCTTCTGGTCGGCGAGCACCACCTTCTTGGCGTGGTCGTCTCCGGTGTGGCAACCGTCGCAGGTCGCCTGAGTCGGAATGATCAGGCCGTTGGCGATCGCCATTTCCTTGTCCTTCATGACGCTCATTTTGCGGAAATCAGCGCCTGCACCGTGGCAGGCCTCGCACTGAACTCCCGCGATGGCCTCGTCGGAGTTCGTGGCGTGACACTTCAGGCATGCCGCTTCGAAGGTCCGCTCGGTAGAGGCCTTCGCGTCCGCGGTGGCCTTGGCGTGAGTCGTCTCTTGCCAGGAGGCGTACTGCACCTTGTGGCACATCTTGCACTTGTCGGCTCCGACGTACGCGTGATCCTGCGCGAACGCATTCGCCCCGATGGCCAGCAGGGCCGCCAATCCAACAATCCCCAACATGGTCCGCTGCTTCATTCGGTTTCCTCCTTTGCCGCCATTCCGGTCCCGGTTCAGCGGCCGGACTGAAAGCACCTTAGCACCACGTCGATGTGGGTTCAAGCCCACCGGATGATGCCAAGACATTACTATATAAGCATATTTGAATCAGTGTGTCAATAGTGTCAAGATCGTTCAATCTTCTCGACTTACCAACGATCCGAGTCGATCCCCTCAAACACGGCGAGTACGTCGGCGCTGGCCTTTCGATTCATGATCAGCGCCCCCGTCGCCGGATCCACCGTCAGCGGACGGAAGGGCTCGTGAACCGACGGCCGGATCCCCGCGTCGAGCACCGCGCGCCGGCTCCACTGCCAGATTCCTGGGCGGCAGTGCCAGAGCTCCAGCCGATCGCCATCCTGACGAAGCTGGTACAACCAGGCGCCGTCCGAGCTCCATAGCAGTCGCGTGGGCTCATCGGCGATCTTCACCGGCACGCCTCCAGCGGAATCCACCACCCACGCCCCCTGATCGACGTCCGTTTCTTCGGTCCAGACCACGTATGCGATCCACCGGCCGGTCGGGCTCCACTCCGGGTAGTCACCGCCGTCAGGGGTGATCAACCGCGGTTCACCTCCGGCCGCCGACACCACCCACACCCGGATCGGAGTTCCGGCGGCGAACGCCAAAAATCGCCCGTCGGGAGACCAGGAGGGAAATTCGGGGCCCTCCACGTCCGTTGCCAGCGTCACCGCCTGTCCACCCTCTCGGGAAATCACCTGGAGATCCCGTGTTTGCCCGGGATGACTCGACAAGAATGCGACCCTCTTGCCGTCCGGGGAGAACGACGGGCACCATCCCTCGGTGCCGGCGGGTGTCAACGGGCGTTCGCCTCCGTCCGAATCCCGGACGACGATTTCAGCCACCCCTCGGCGACGGTGACGGTAGGCCACGGCCCCGTCCGCCGACACGCTCCCCCACCCCATTTCCGGGATCCCGCACAACACGCAGGACCAGCCGCCACCGTCCGGATCGACGGCCACCAGGTCATGACTGGAGTTCGGGTTCACCGCCACCAGCGAGGCGCCATCCGGAGACAAGGCGGGCTCACTCAGCGGCATGATTTTGGGAACCAGCGGCACCGACCGGTCGGCCGTCAGCCACACCAGGCCGCGATCCACCGAGGCCACGATCGAATCCCCGCTCGCCGACCAGGAAAAGCCGTTCAGACCGTGCCCGACGTCGATCCAGGGCCGCAGGGATGGTTTTTCCAGGGAACCGACGAAGAGCCCGGCGGAGATGTCGCTCGGACCTCCAAGAACAGCGACCCGCCCGTCGCCGGAGATCGCTGTGTCCCACCACATGAGATCGTCTCGGGCGGCAAGCGTCAACCGCTCCTCGAAGGTGTCCAGTTCGTAGGTCCACAGCGCCGACGCCCCGTCCTCGATTCTCGAGAACAGAATCGTCTTGGAGTCCAGCCACCTGGGGTGGGATGCATTCCTGATCTCGGCCACCGGCTCTCCCCCGACCGCGGGAATCACCAGAAGGGTCATTTCGCCGCCGGCCATGAGAACCGCGGCCAGCGCCGCCCCGTCGGGCGAGAAGGCCGGAAACACCGGGCTTTCGCCGACTTTCCCGGCCATCAGCACTCTCGACTCGCCGCCGTCGATGGGAACCGCCAGGAGGTCGGTCACCCCGCCGTGGTGATGCTCCACGACCACCTCGGCCCCTCCCGGATGCCACGCAGGACTGTGCAACGCGCCGTTGACCCTGAGCAGCTCGCGATATTCCCACGCCCCAGGATCCGGTCGCCGAGGCTCGCGGCCGAAACCCCCGGCCAGGTAGCCCGCCGCGAGGCCGGCCGCGAGACACGCCGCCGCCGCCACGGCCACCCGGGCCATCCACCAGCGCCGCGCCTGCGCCACGGCACGAACGCCACTGCCCCGGTGCAGGATGGTGGGCACCCGGGTCATGGTGGAGTCCTCGCTCTCGATGATGGTCTCCAGATCGCGGGCCAGCTCGGCGGCACCGGGATATCGTTTGGCGGGCTCCCGCTGCAGGCAGCGATCGATGACGGCGGCCAGCGCGTCAGGGGTTTCGGGGGCCACCTGTCTGAGGGGCGGACAGCTGCTGCGCGCCACCGCCTGCATCACCTGCACCGGCGTCGTCCCCTCGAAGGCCCGTCGACCTGACAGCACCTCGTAGGCCACCGACCCAAAGGAGTAGATGTCCGAAGCCGGGCCCACCGTGTCCCCGAGCGCCTGCTCAGGCGACATGTAGGGACAGGATCCAAGCACGATTCCGGGGGTGGTCAGAGTCTCCTCCGGCAGCTCCCCCTCGCCGTAGGTCAACCTCGCCAGACCGAAATCGAGCACCTTCACGTGCCCGCTGTCTGCGACCATGATGTTCGATGGCTTGAGGTCGCGGTGGACGACCCCCGCCCGGTGGGCCGCGGTCAGGGCGAGGGCCACCTGGTGGAGGATCTTGGCAGCCCGCCGCGGCGGCAGTGCTCCGTCCTCGAGCAGATGGTTCAACGAACGACCCTGAAGGAGCTCCATGACCAGGTAGGGCAGCTCCTCGCCGGTACCCGGATCGGCGGTGCCGATGTCGAACACGCTGACCACATTCGCATGCTGGAGACGCCCCATGGCACGGGCCTCGCGCTCGAACCTCGGTCCGGCCGACTCGTCCTCCAGGAGGGTCAGGGGAAGCAGCTTGACCGCGACGTCGCGGGTGAGCCGGGTGTCGTGGGCAGCCCACACCGTTCCCATGCCGCCCTTGGCGATCCGGCGCTCCAGGCGGTACCTTCCCACCATCGATCCAGAAAGAGGCTCACCCACCATCCTGGTTCTATGATACCGAAGGAACCTCAGACCCGTTGGCCTCGGCACCGCGCTCGACCACCAGCACGGTGAGGTCGTCAGCGAGGGGCGCCCCGCCGGTCACCCGGTCGAGCGCCGTCAGGATCGAAATTTCGAGCTCGCCCCCGGCCAGGTCGGCTCCCTCTTCGACGAGCCTCGCCAACCGTTCGTAGGAGAAGGGCTCTCCCGACTGGTCGACGGCCTCCACCAGGCCGTCCGAGTAAAGCAGAATGCGAGCTCCCGCCGGGAAGGGTCGAACAACGTGCCCCGGCCTCGCGAGCGGACTTCCCAGAGGCAGCGAGCTGATCAAAAGCTCCTCGGCTCTCCCGCCGTGGATGAGGAAGGCCGGGGGATGGCCGGCGTTGGTGATGCCGACGGTGCCGGCGGTGGTGTCGATCTCGACCGCACTCAACGTGGCCATGGTCGGACCAGACCGCCGATCCAACAGCAACGAGTTGACCCGCGACACCAGCTCGACTCCCGAGTACCCCTCGTAGACCAGCGCCGCGACCGTCGACTTGAGGCTCGCCATGAGCAGGCCCGTGTGCAGGCCGTGCCCCGCCACATCGCCCACCATCACCAGCAACCGGCCTTCACCCAGGGGGAAGATGTCGAAGTAATCGCCGCCCACGGCCGCCGCCGGCCGGAAGATGGCGTGGACGCTGAGCACACCGTGTCTGAGATGACGGTCCGGGAGCAGGCTCTCCTGGATCTCGCGGGCAAGCTCGAGCTCCTTGGCAAGCCGTTCGTTCTCCGCCACATCGGCCAGCATGTCCTGGACGGCCTGAGTCATCCGGTTGAACGAAGCGGCGAGATCCCCCAGCTGGTCGTGGCGTTTCACCGGGATGCGATGATCGAGCTTGCCCTGCTCGACGGCGCGTGCGCCCCTGGAGAGCCGGGAGGTCGACCGCGAAACCGACCCGATCATGGTTGCCGCAATGACAAGGGCAAGCCCGTACAGCACCAAAAAAACGATCGTCAGGGCCACCAGCCCGCCCCACAGGGTCGAGCCGAGCTCGTACTTCGATCTCGTGAAATCACGCCATGCGTTGATCGGGGAGGTACGCAGCAGCGAGATCACCGAATCCGCCGGATCGCCGTTTGCGAGCTGTCTGGTGTCGACGGTGAGGCGGAACCAGTAGACCCAGGGCTTGTACAGGATTCCCTGCTCGCCCTCCGGCCAGGGCTCCCAAAGCTCGTCGATCGGAAGGTCCTGGTGGTTGACGGCCATCGCGGTGCCGTCCCCGAGCTCCATACCGATGGTCAATTCGTCGCCGTCTTCGAGATTAGGAGAGTCTTCATCGAGGGTTGCGAACAAGACGTCGAACCACATCGCGTCGATCACCGACCGCGCGGTCCGGGCATCCAGGGGCACCAGCGCCGCCACCAGATTCGGCGCCGAATCACCGCGGGTCGCTACCAGCAGGAAGATCGACGAGTCGTCGACCACCACCGTCGACGTGTCGCCGGTGATCCACCCGAGGTCCGGCACGCTTTCGGCTTCGGGGCCGACCAGCTCGAGCCCGCCGAGCCGGGCCGTCCACAGCACCCGCGGAGCGAGGTGCCTGGGCCGGCTGACCGCCTCGTTGAAGGCCTCGACGGCCGCCGGCTGGCCCGAGGCCTTGAGGCGCGCCATCACGTCGTGGCAATCCCGCAACAAATCGGATTCCAGACGCTGAATCTCGGAGCCGAACCGGACCGATGTGTACTGGCCCATGGCCAGGTAGAGGCCGAAGCCCGCCAGCGCGCCGCACGCCACGAAGGGCGTCACTCCCAGCAGCAGGTAAGAGATCACGAGGCGCACGCCGACCCGGTAGGTGAGCCACCGCCAGAGGTACCAGAACAAGATCGCTGCCGAGATCGTCACCCACAGCACGAAGAGCATCCCCAACAGGACGGCCGATGCCGACCCTGGCGCCAGCGCGGCTGCGGCCACCGCCGCCAGCAGGACGACGAACCCGAAGATGGCCCACAGAGCGAGACGGCGTTTCATCAATCGCCGACCCTGGCTGGGGGTGGGAAGAGCCACGGCTCCGAACCGGCCACGGCGCCATCCGGCTCGTGACACCGCCGGCAACGAGCCTCGTAGATGTCCGACGCTCCCACCACCACCTGCTCCTCGGCCCCGGTGAGTCGCTGGGTGTAGGCCGCCGGAGCGCCGCAGCGGGAGCAGATGGCGTTGATTTTCCGCACCTCCTCGGCGACGGCGAGGAGGGTGGGCATCGGGCCGAACGGGATGCCCCGGTAATCCATGTCGAGTCCGGCCACGATCACCCTCTTGCCGAGGTTGGCCAGGTGGGTCACCACCCGGGGCAGCGCGTCGTCGAAGAACTGGGCCTCATCGATCCCCACGACCTCGGTTCGTGGATCGAGACGGGCCAGGATCTCGTCCGCGCGCTCCACGACCTCGGACGGGAGTCGCCATTGAGAGTGCGAAACCACCTCGCCGGCGGCGAAGCGATTGTCCAGTGCCGGTTTGAATACCTGCAGCCGGCGGCGGGCGATGGCTGCCCGGCGGAGCAGCCGGATCAGCTCCTCGGACTTTCCCGAAAACATCGGGCCGCAGACGATCTCGATACGACCGGAGCCTGGGTGGATTGGGTTCATCGCCGCCTTTCGTGCTCGCCAAGGGTAGCGCAACCGGAGCGTGTCGGGAATCCAACCACCACGAGCTGGGATTCGGAATTCGGAATTCGGAATTCGGAAGACCTACCTCGGCGGTCCGATGCCTCAGACCGCGATTGCGCGAAGACCGGGCGCCGAAGATAGAATCGCCGGATGGAGGTTGCCCATGGGACACACATCGTACGAAGAGTTCGTGGCCGAACGAGAGGCCCTGAACGAGCTTGTACTGGGAAAGGCCAATCTGGAGATCAAGCGGTTCTTCAGCCTCGACTCCCAGACCTATCGCGCCGGCGAACTCGATACCAAAACGAAGGAGATGCTCGGCCTGGTGGCCTCGCTGGTGCTGCGCTGCGACGACTGTATTGCCTACCACGTGGGTCGTTGCCGCGAGGAGGGCGTGACCGATGGCGAGTTTCAGGAGGTGCTGTCCATCGGGCTGGTCGTGGGCGGGTCGATCGTGATTCCTCACCTCCGCCGCGCCGTGCGCACCTGGGAGGAGATCCCCGCACCCATCCAAGCGGTGGGGCATAGGGATTGAGCCCGCTGATTTCACCAGCTGTCTGCTGCGGTCGCAGAAATACAATCGAACCGCCGTCACCACCGCGATCGCCACCGGTTTTCCGAATTCCGAATTCCGAATTCCGCCTGCGGCCCGGTCACTTATTCAGCATGTGAATCGCCTTGCCCAAAGCGCCCTCGACGGCCTCCTGAAACGCCTCGGACATGGTCGGGTGGGGGTGGATGGTCAGGGCAACGTCCTCGAGGAAGGCCCCCATTTCGAGGGCGAGGGTCGCCTCGCCGATGAACTCCGAGACTCCCCTGCCCACCGCCACGACGCCGAGCAGCGTTTTGGTCTCGGCGTCGCCGATGGCCTTGACGAAGCCCTCGGTGGCACCCAGGGACATGGCGCGTCCCGATGCCGAGAACGGAAAGGTCCCGGTCACCACCTCGCGGCCCTGGTCCCGGGCCTCCTGCTCGGACAGGCCGACCCACGCCACCTCGGGGTCGGTGTAGATCACCGCCGGGATGCCAACATTGTCGAAAGCGGCCGGTTCGCCGGCGATCACCTCGGCGGCGACCTTGGCCTCCTGATAGGCCTTGTGGGCGAGCAGCGCACCGCCGACCACGTCGCCGATGGCGTAGATTCCGGCCACATTGGTCTGCATCCGTTCGTTGACCGCGATGAACCCCCTGTCGTCGGTCGCGACGGCGATTTCCTCGAGGCCGAGACCGTCCACGTTGGGCACGCGACCCACGCTCACCATCACCACGTCGGCCTCGATCTTGAGCTCTGACTCGGGCCCCTGGGCGACGACGGTCCCGGGGTTGCCGGGTTCGTACCTGACTGCGCGGTGGCTGAGGTGGAGGTCGATGCCGAAATCACCGAGTCGCTTGGCAAGTGCCCTGGCGACGTCGCGATCGAGCGCCGGCACCAGCTCGGGAAGGAACTCGACGATCGACACCTTGGAGCCGAGCTTGGCGTACACCATTCCCAGCTCGAGCCCGATGTAGCCGGCGCCGATCACAGCAATACGCTGGGGGACCGCCTGCAGGGACAACGCTTCGCTGGATCCGATGATCGAGGTCCCGTCGTGGGGGAAACCCTCGAGGCCCATGGGACGCGACCCGGTGGCCACGATCGCCTGCTCGAATTGAATCTCGACCTGACCGTCGTCGGTGTCGACAACCAGCGAACGGTCGGAGGTGAATCGGGCCGAACCGTGAACCACCTCGACCCCGTTCTTCTCGCACAGGAATTTGACGCCGCCGGTGAGCCTGCGGACGATTCCGTCCTTCCACTTGACCATCTTCGCCAGGTCGACCCTCACCCCCTCCACCGTGATGCCCATGGACCGGGAGTGGCCGGCCTCATAGGCGAGGTCCGACGCGTGGATCAACGCCTTGGATGGAATGCAGCCGACGTTGAGGCAGACCCCGCCCAGTCGCGCCTCTTTCTCCACCAAAATGACGTCCTTGCCGAGCTGGGCGGCCCGAATCGCCGCCAGGTATCCGCCCGGGCCGGCTCCGATCACCGCCACCTGACATCCGCGGGAAACCGAACCGACAACCATCACAGCCTCGCCATCAGGAGACCCGGATTGGAGACCAGCCCCACCAGGTCGGTCATGAACCGCGCCCCATCCGCACCATCCACGTACCTGTGGTCGAAGGACACGCTGAGGTTCATCAGGCGCCGGATGACGATCTCGCCATCAACGACGGCAGGACGTTCCATGATTTTGTGCAGACCGACTATCGCCAGCTCGGGTACGTTGATGATCGGGGTTGCGAAGATCCCGCCGAGGGGACCGATGTTGGTGATCGTGCAGGTGCCTCCTCTGAGTTCGTCAAGGGTCAGCTGGCGGGCTCGGGCGCGCGCGGCCAGATCGGCGATCTCGGCGGCGATGGTCACCATGTCCTTGGTGTCGGCGTTGCGGATCACCGGCACGATCAGACCCTCGGAGGTGTCCACCGCGACCCCGATGTTGTAGTACCTCTTCAGCAACATCTCCTGGGCCTGCTCGTCGACGCTGGCGTTGAACTTGGGATGGCGTTTGAGGGTAGCCACGAGGGCCTTGACGAAGAACGGTAGCAGGCTGAACTTGACTCCGGCCTGCTCCTCGATCACCGGTTTGACGGCCCGATAGTGGTCGACGAGGTCGGTGACGTCCGCCTCGTCCACGTGCGTGACGTGGGCCGCGGTCTGCTTCGAGGCCCGCATGGCGCTCGCAATCACCTTTCGGAGGTGGCTCAACGGGACCCGCTCCACTTCGCCCTCGGCGGTCGACTCGGCACGGCCTGCCGGAGTGGAGGGCACCGGCGTCGAGACGGTCGATGCGACGGCGGCCTGTTCGCCCCCGGCAGCCGCCTCCACATCCTGGTCCGTGATTCTGCCGCCGGATCCCGACCCCCGGATGGTGGCCAAATCGACCCCCAGCTTGCGGGCCAGCGACCTCGTTCGAGGGGTGGCCAACGGCCTGTGGGTGGCCGGCGCCTGCCGCTCCACCACTGGTTCCGGCGGCGCTGCCGCAGACGCCATGGCGGGCGCGTCGGCCTCCGGCTGAGGCGCTTCGGCAGCCAACTCTCCGGCTTCGCCGATGGTTACCAGCGGGTCGCCGACCTCGATGGGGGCATCGGCGGCGGCGTGCAGCTTGAGCACAACACCGGCCCTCGGCGAGGGCAGCTCCACCACCGCCTTGTCGGTCTCGACCTTGACCAGGGCCTCGTCCTCGGCGACGGTGGCACCCTCGGCCACCAGCCACTCGACGACGCGTCCCTCGTGGATGCCCTCTCCAACGTCCGGAAAGTTAAAGACATAAGCCATTTCTCACTCCTCCGACCACCCACCCACCCGAATTACAAATTACAAATTACAAATTGCAAATTACAAATTGGAGGCACTGCGCAGGGATTCTGTTTCTCTCCAAAATTGACGTGTGCCCAATCTGCAATTTGCAATATGCAATCTGCAATTTTCAATTCGCCCGGATCAAAACACAAGCGTCTGTTTCACGGCTTGAACGATTCGATCACGCGACGGGAGGTACAGCTTCTCGTTCTGGGACAGCGGAAATACCACGTCGAAGCCGGCGACCCGCCGCACCGGAGCTTCCAGCTGGAGCAGAGCGTTCTCGGTGATCTGGGCGACGATTTCGGCACCGAAGCCGTTGGTTTGGGGGGCTTCGTGGACCACCACCGCGCGCCCGGTCTTGACCACGCTTTCGAGAAGGGTGTCTCGGTCGAGGGGGTTGAGGGTGCGCAGATCCACGACCTCCACCGACACCCCGTCATGGGCCAACACCTCGGCGGCGTCGAGGCAAACCCGGACCATGGCCCCCCAGGAGATCACCGTGACTTGGGTGCCGACGCGAGCGACCTTGGCTTTTCCAATGGGCACCGTGTAAGGCTCGGTGGGCACCTGCTCCCTGAACGCCCGGTAGATTCGTTTGGGCTCCATGAACAGCACCGGGTCGTCATCTCGGATAGCGGAAATCAACAGGCCCTTGGTGTCGCGGGGATTGGAGGGCACGACCACCTTGATCCCCGGGGTGCTGAGAAACAGGCTCTCGTAGCTCTCCGAATGGTGCTCCGGGGGGTGGATGCCGCCGCCGTAGGGCATCCTCACCACCATCGGGACGTGCAACCGTCCGCGCGATCGGTTGCGCATCCGCGCGGCGTGGCCGAAGAGCTGGTTGATGGCGGGGTAGACGAAACCCATGAACTGGATTTCCGCGACCGGACGGAAACCGGTCGCGGCGAGCCCGACCGACATTCCGATGATGGCACTCTCCGCCAGCGGCGTGTCGATGACCCGGTCGCGGCCGAATTGTTCGATCAGCCCATCGGTGGCGCGAAATACCCCACCGTCAATGCCCACGTCCTCGCCGAGGACCAGCACTGAATCGTCGCGCGCCATCTCGTCCCGCAGAGCGTCCCTGACCGCCTGCGCGATGGTCAGCTTCTCAGTGGTTGACTCGGGTACGGCGCGCAACCGCCGCCGGCCGTCGTTGCCCGTCTTCACCGGCTCGGTCGTCATCCCTCAATCTCCTCCATCAGGGAAGCCATCTGCTCCAACAGGTGCGGCGGGGTCTCGCCGTACATGTGGGTGAAGATGTCGGCCGGCGACTGGGGAGGCATTGCCTCGAGGGCAGTTACCTGCTCGTCGACCCAGGCCTGAACCTGCTCGGCGAGTCGGGACTCCTCGTCGTCGTTCCACAGCCCACGAGCCTCGATGTACCTGCGAAGCCGGAGGATAGGATCCCTGGCCTCCCACGCCGCCACCTCCTCCGCCGACCGGTATCGGCTGGCATCGTCTGCTGTGGTGTGATCGCCAAGTCGATATGTCACCGCTTCGATCAACGTCGGGCCCTGACCGCTTCTGGCTCGGTCGAGGGCTTCGGTGGCCGCGGCCCAGACGGCGAAAATGTCGTTGCCGTCCACCTGAATGCCCGGTATGCCGTAGGCGTGGGCCTTCTGGGCCAGGGTCTTGGTTGCGGTTTGCTGGTGGAGTGGTACCGAGATCGCCCACTGGTTGTTCTGGATTACGAACACGGTCGGAACCCCGAACACCCCGGCGCAGTTGACGGCCTCATGGAAATCGCCCTCGGAGGTGGACCCGTCGCCGCCAAAGACCACGGCCGCCGCCCGCTCGCCTCTCAGCTTGAGTGACAGCCCGACCCCGGTCCCGTGCTGCCACTGGCTGCCCACCGGAACCGCCACCGGGAAGCACCGAACCCCCTCGGGAAAGCAGGAACCCCGCTCGTCTCCCGCCCAGTAGGCGTAGATGAGGTGCCCCGGAATCCCCTTTTCGAGCATGATTCCGTGCTCTCGAAAGGCCGGAATCAGCCAATCGTCGGCGGTCATCGCCTTGCCGATCCCGGCCTGGATCGCCTCCTGGCCTTTGATCGGCGGCCATGTGCCCATCCGTCCCTGGCGCTGCAACTTGAGGGCCTTGTCGTCGAATCCCCTCATCTTGACCATGTCGCGGTACAGCTCCACCACAACATCGTCGCCGATGTCCGGCATCAACTCGGCATCGACGTTCCCGTCGACGTCGAGAATCTCGAGCCGCTCGGTCACCGCTTCGTACACCCGGGTTCGAGGCATTCAACTCCCCTTCGACCGTCTCTGTTCCACCAAAATAACATCGACCCGCGGACCGCCATTCCGCGGGATCCAGCTCGCAGATCGCGAAAAAACGAATCTATTCCGTATATCGAATCGATATTCCGCCAATAGAGTGCTTTCTCAGTCAAAACTAAGAGGTGCCCACCTGGCTCGAGAGTAGGGTTCCAGGTAGCTGGGATCGACGGGTGGACGTGGCCTCGTTTGGGCTTGTATCCCCAGCGATGCGGCGAGGCCGCGCGCCACCTCCCGCCCGAGAGTGCCGGCGTCGCCCCCGGGAAGGGCCGGCGCCAGTCCCTCCGCGACCACCTCTTGCGCCACCCCGAAGACCCCGGAGATGAGGTCCACATCGAGGTTGAGCAGGACGGCGGCATGGATCAGCACCGCCCCACGGCGTCGGGTCTGGGCGCAGCCGACCGCCTTGCGGCCCGCAACCAGGAGAGAGTCGGAGAGCTGGTCGAGAAAACAAATCGGAGAACGCACCCGGGAGGCCCGGGGCGGGTCCTGTTTGCGTTCGACCGCCGACCCACAGGCTGCCAGCGCCGGAGCCAGGACATCCAGAAATTGGGCGTAGAGACCCACTACGCCGCGCGCCCAGGAGTGGCTTTCGGGCAGCGCGAGGCCCACGCCCAAATCTCCCTGATGGACGACGCCGGTGCCGCCGGTGAGCCGTCGTAAGACGGGGATCTTCCGTTCCCGGCACAGCTCGAGGTCAGCGTCGCGGGGATCCTGGGCGTATCCGAGAACCACCACCGGGCCCGGCCACGAGCTCAGCAGGAGGCACGGTTGGCCCTGGGCGGCACGGTCCAACATCCAGGCCTCAAAGGCGAGATCGTGAGCGGGCGATCCCGCACTCTCGTAGATTTCCAGCACGTCGTGATTCTACCGGGCTTCGGAGAATTGAAAATTACAAATTGAAAATTGAAAATTTCCCGACCGCCCACCGAGGATTGAATTGGACGCAGAAAAACGCAGATGAACGCTGACTCCGCCACTCGCCCGACAAAGGACCGGACACGGAAAAACACGGATCAACACTGATCTGGCATCGGCTCATCGATCATCGCGGTTTCCCGGATCCTCCACCGCCTGGATGGAAAAACTCGAAAAACCACCGGTGTCCGCGGTAACACCGCGGACATGCCAGCAGGGGGGCACCCGGGACGAAAGCCTGCTCTCGTCCCGGGTGCCCCCCTGCTGGCCGCCCCGCTTCCAGCGGGGCGCCGGTGGACTACCTTTGTTGTGTGAGGCGGTGTTCGCACTCCTCTCTCCTTTTGAAAGAAAAGGCGGGCCAGCGCTAACTCCCACGGTGCGGGGCCCGATGCGGAGCAGCGGCCGGGACCGACGGTGAGAGTCGGAGAAGAGCCCGCTCCTCGACGGCTCTCTCCGACGGTACCGCGGAGCCGCCGCCAGGCGGCGACACCCGCACCCTGCCCAACCCCATCTGTGTCTATCTGTGCGATCTGTGGGCTCTCAATGGGGGGAGGGGGATCTGCGTGTATCTGCGTTCATCTGCGTCCCAATTCCGGGCGGGCGGGGGGATCTTCGATTTTTGATTTGTGATTTGTGATTTTCGCTTCGCCCGGGGGTCAACGCAGCAGACTCGGGTGAACGACCTCGTCCAGTGATTTGAACTCCAGCGGCCAGTCGTCGGACAGCAAGGCCCGGAAAGCATCCGACCCGAACCACGCCTCGTCTCCATGGTACGTGGGCACGACGAGCCTCGGGAAGCGATCGGCGAGCTCGCGATCGGCAACCACGCGAGAGCGCTGAACCACCCGGCGCCGGGCCTCGGTGTCGCCGATGCCCTCGAAGAAGCCGTGGGCCGCCTGAAGCTGCATCAGCAGGTGGCCGTCGTCGATTCGCGGCCGGCCGGCTCGAGGCCCGAGCAGGATCCGAGCCAGACCGTGACGGGCAGTCCCGAGAACGCCACGCTCTCTCAGCCTGGTGGACCAGCGCTGCCGCCGGTCCACCGGTCCACCGGTCGATCCGAAGGGGTCGGTGACGTAAGGCGCCCACTCCGGCCTCGAGGTGGCAAAGGACACCATCCGGTTGAGAAAGGTCGCGTAGACGGCCGATCCCAGGGCAGCCCGGTGCTCGTCATCGGCACAGGTGTGGAAGATCCTGAGGGCGTTGCGTTCGAACAGGACCCCCCGCCGGAATGCTCCGAGGGCGGATGATGTGGCCGATCCTCGGTGGCGCGCCACCGCCTCCGGCGCCGCCACCACGCTGCGACCCATGGACCACAGCTGCCAACCCAGCTCCACGTCTTCGAAGTAGGCAAAGAGCTCGGGATCGAAACCGCCCACTGCCTGCCAATCGCTGCGGCGGATCGCCATATTGCCGCCGCAGGCGAAAGGGAGAGGCTCGCCGGAGGCGGGCTGCTCGAGCTCGCCCACCGGCCAACCCTGGCCCACCTGAAAGGCGTGAACGTCGAAGGTGATCCGGCCGCGGAGGAAGTCGTTCCGGGAGCCGTCCCAGCTCACCAGCCTTCCGCCGCTGGCGGCCGCCTCAGGAGACACGTCAAGCACGTCGAGGTGGTTCTCGACGAAGCCGGGCTCGGCGGCGGCGTCGTCGTTCAGCAAGATCAGCACGTCCCCAACCGCTGCCTCGGCGCCGAGGTTGACGCCGCCTGAGAATCCGAGGTTGTGCGGCGATTTCACCACCCGAGCCCACGGGTACCGTCGGCGGGCCTCGCCGGCGATATCGCCCGGCGCACCGTTGTCCACCAGGATGATTTCGACGTCGGACCGGCCCGCGTATGGCGCCAATGAGGCGAGTCCGTCGGCGAGCCGCTCGGCCCCGGAGTGGACCACGACAACGACCGACGCCCTCACCGGCCACCCCCGAGGCGTCTCAGGACCCGCTTCAAGCGGTTTTCGAGCGGTTCTTGCGCCGACGACCCGGCTGGCGCCTGGGTTGCGAATCGCTTGCGGTGCGGATCGCGCCACGGCCGTTCGGCGAACCGGAGCAGCGGCGCCGCCACGTTGGTCCAGCTCCGGCTCGCGGCCCACCGCTGCGCCGCTTCGCTGGCCAGGTGACGACGATCGGGGTCGACCAACAGACGCTTGATCGCCGCTGCCAGGGCTGCCGGGTCACCAGGCGGAACCGCGAGGCCGGCACCGGTGGTGCTCACCACCCGAGCCATGGTTCCGCCCTCGGTGACCACAACCGGCACGCCGAGCCACATCAGATCCACAAGACGGGTCCTCAGACTGAGATCGGTCTCGAGGCCGGGTCGGTGGGTGACAACGGCGAGGTCGCTCACCTGGGCCAGCTCGAACCTGCGGTCGTACGGCCGCCACGGCTCGAACCGCACCCGTGAGCCGAGCCACCCCTTGTCGCCGGCGACCCTACGCGTTCGGGACGCGGCGGAATGCGGGGTCAGGTCGAGGTGGGGATGGTCCACAAAGACTACGACGATTCGATCGTCGTCGGCGTGCAGCGCGGGAAGGGCTTCGAGAACGAGGAGTGGATCGTACCAGTCGTAGATGCCGCCGAAGTAAAGCACCGGGGCGTCGTCGGCAACGCCTGCGAGGACGTCGCTGCGGAGCGCCGGCGCCGCCGGTCGGCCCTCCGGCGTCCCGAAGGGAAGCTCAACGATGAGGCGGCCGAGTGAAGGGTCCTCCTCCAGGGTCAACGGGTTCACGCGGCCGAGGGCAGAGAGCCAACCCAGGTAATAGTGGCGCTGCTCTTCAGAGGAACACAGGAAGAGATCCCCGTGCGACATCTGCAGCCGCCAGGTGGCGTGATCCGTCCGGTACGGCTCGAAACCAAGCTCCCGGTGATAGTGGAGATTCTCGACAAGGAACGGGTCGTACAGATCGACCGCGACGGGCAGGTCGTCGCGCTGAGCCAGGTAGTGATTGCCGAGGTGGCCGTGAAGGAGCACGAAGTCGTGTCCGTCGGCAAGAGCCCCGAGGGCATCCGGTTCCCCCCGGATCAGCCGGACACCGGAACGGTCAAAGGAGGCCTCAGATGGGTCGTTCGGTATCGCCAGGGTCACCCGGTGGCCGGCGTCGGCCAGCACCCTGGCCAGGGAGACGAATCGCGTTCCGACCCCCGCGGTGAGCTCTCGAACGGGCTCGGGGCAGATCAAGAACGCGCGGCTCAATTCCGCCGACCATCGTGCATGAGGGGATGGTAGCAGGAACCCTCCCCCGCCCACCCTCCCAGTCAAAAGTCGAAAGTCAAAAGTCGAAAGTCGGAGGTTGCTCCTGCTAACATCGTCGCAATGAAACCAACCGCCAAACTGCCGGCTTCGAGCACCGAGATTCACGCCGACAAGGTCCTGGTCCTGGCGCCCCACGCCGACGACGACGTCCTGGGCTGCGGAGGGCTGCTGGCCAGTCTCGCAAGGCGGAGAGCCGCCATTCGGGTTCTTTTCCTGACCGACTCGAGCGGCGGCGATGAGGTCACCGAGCACCGGGACGAGTACGCCGAACGGCGGCGCGAGGAAGCGAAGGCCGGCCTCGGGGTCCTCGGCATCACCGACATCGAGCATCTCGACCTGCCCGACGGAGAGCTCGACCAGTACACGGGAATCGCCGCCGGCGCCATCGAACGCGAGCTCATCGAGTTCCGGCCGGATCTGCTGCTGGCGGTGTCGCCGCTGGAGGTCACCCGCGACCATCAAGCGGCGTTCGCCGCCCTCCACCGGACTCTGTCCAGCGTTCGCGGAGAGGGCGATCTCGATGCGGCGGTTCGGGATCTGCGGATTCTGTTGTACGAGATCAACCACCCGGGGTATCCCGACATTCTGGTCGACGTGAGCGCCGAGATCCCGGCCCTGACCGAGGCGATCAAGAAGCACGCCAGCCAACTCGAGCTGCACAACTACCTCAAGGCGGCCATCGGCATCCGCCGCTACCGGACACTCTCCCTGCCCACTGGGGTGACGGCGGCGGAGGGCTTTCGGGAGCTCGGGGTGAGCGACTTCATCACCCACGGAGCTGCCGGCATGATTCGCGCGTTAGGCGGGTGTCCCGCCGTCCACGAGCTGCACGACGGCCCCCCGATCAGCGTCGTGGTCCGCACCAAGGACAGGCCTCGGCTGCTGGCCGAAGCCCTGGCCAGCCTCGCCGTGGGCAGTTATCGGAACGTCCAGGTGGTGCTGGTGAACGACGGGGGCGATCCGCCGGCCGTGCCCGATGACTACCCGTTCGAGGTGGTCAAAGTGGAGTTTCCCGAGAACCGCGGCCGGGCGGCGGCGGCAAACGCCGGGGTCGAGGCCGCCACCGGTGACTACGTGGCCTTCCTCGACGACGACGACCTCGCCGAGCCCGATCACCTCTCCACCCTGGCGGGGCTCGTGGCTGCAGAGGATGTCAGGGTGGCCTACACCGACGCCGCGGTCGGGGTCTACGTCATGGACCCGGAAGAGGGGTGGCGGCAGGTAGAACGGCGCCTGCCTTACAGCCGCGATTTCGACCCCGACCTGCTCCTCTTCGACAACTACATCCCCTTCAACACGCTGTTGATCGAACGTCGTCTGTTCGCGGACGCCGGACCGTTCGACGACGAGCTGCCGTTCTTCGAGGATTGGGATCTCCTGATCCGGCTGTCGAGGATCACTCCCTTCCACCACCTCGGCCAGGTCACCTGCGAGTACCGCCATTTCCGTGGCGGGGGCCGCCACGTTTTCGGTGAACGGCCGGTGGACAGTCAATCCGGTTTCTTCGTCACCAAGGGACACGTGATCGCCCGCCACAGCAAGCACCACTCGCCGGAATTGATCGCCACCGTGATCGGCCGGCTGCGGGCGGAGACGGTTGCCAAGGCCGAGCAGAGCACCGCCTATCGGGCCGAGCTGTCGGCACTGCGCGATGCCTACGGCACCCTCGAGGACTCCTACCATCGGATCAACGGCGAACGCGAGGCCCTACGGATCGAACGGGACCGCCTGGCCGAGGAACGGGACCGGTTGGTGGCCGACCACCGGCAGCACCCGGAGCACGACCGCCAGGCGCTCGAGCTGTATCGCGAGCGGGACCAGCTCCGCCAAGAGGTGGCCGAACGCGACGAGCACCTGCGCCGGACCTATGCCGAGATTGAACGTCTCAACGAGCTCATCGAAGCCATGGAATCGACTCGTGCGTGGCGGATGCACCGGACCATTGAGAAGCTCCGGGGCAAGCGGTGATCTGCCAGGCAGTTCTTAGTTCTTAGTTCTTAGTTCTTAGTTCTTAGTTCCCACCCACCCACCCCACACCTCGGAGGGCCCTCGACGAATCGCACCTTTTCGACCCGTATGTAACTAAGAACTCAAAACTCAGAACTCAGAACTCGAAATTAAGCGCCGTACTTGGTAATCGCCCGGTCCATCTTCGGCAGCACCAGGAAGATGAACAGGGCCACCGCCGCTGCACAACCTGACAGGAACAGGAAGAACCACATGGGCTCCATGTGGTTTTGCAGGCCGCCGAAAAAGCCGGAGAACTTGTTGCCGATCGAGGTGGCCAGGAACCAACCTCCCATGGCCAGGCCCACCAGTCGCTTGGGCGCGAGCTTGGTGACCAAAGACAGGCCGATGGGAGATAGGCAGAGCTCGCCGAGGGTGATGACGAAGTAGAAGGCGGCCATCCACAGACCAGCCACCTTGACGGCTCCGGCGTCGGTCATCGAACCGGCGAGCGCCATGACCAGCAGCGCCGCCGTGGTGAGCATCATCCCGTAGAGCAGCTTGTGGGCGGTCGGCACCGCCTTGCCCTTGCGCAACCGCCAGCCGAAGAACCACACCACCAGCGGCGTCAGTGCGATCACCCAGAACGGGTTCCAGCTCTGGTATACCTCGGCGTTCACCACCTGCAGGTACTCACCCGGCGGCAGGTAATCCGGCTCGTGACCGAAGCGCTCGCGGTAGCCGTCATAGACCGCGCCGTAGGTCGTTTCATCGACGACGAAGACCGGAATCCGTCCGCCGTCCTGGAGATCGCGGACGAGCAACACCCTGTCCTTCGCCACCGCGCGGTCGGCAAGCGCGACGGTGACCACACGCTCGCCGTGGGCGCCCGTCTCCTCCCTGACCGTCACCCTGTCGTCTTCATAGACCTTCACCGCCCGTGAGACCCAGTCGTCGGGAATGCCGGCGGGCCTTGGCTGGCCTTCCTTGCCGATCCGCAAGACCTCGACTCCAGGGCTTTCGGCGAGGCGGTCGACGGCAGATCCCGTCATTCGGTTCTGGCCGAACATGTTGGCGATCTTGGGAGAGTCCACCACCAGCAGGCTGTCCGGGTGGGGCCTCGGCACCTCCTCGGAGGCGTTTGCGTAGTAGCTCGGAAATGCGTCCTGCTGGATGTAGGTCACGCTCTCGGCCAATCCGGGGCGGCGGTCGGTGAAGTCGCGGGCCCACTGGGTCATGGCCGAGCCGTTGAGGTGGAGGATCATGAAGAAGGCACCGCCGGCCACGAAGATCGGGAGCAGAGCGAGCAGGCCGGGTTTCTCCTCCTCGTTGGCCGTCATGCCGAGCCGAACGAAGAAGAAGACCACCGGGATCATGCCCACCAGGAACCCGAAGTCGGAGGGTCTGACCAGCCCGAAATCGAGCTGCTTTGCGACGAAGTAACCGATGGTGCCGACCACGAATGCGGGGACCAAAATCTTGAGGAAGATCTCGCCCAGGCCGGTGTCGTCAGAGCTCCGCTCGGGTTGGCGATCCGCGCGATCGAGGACCTTCCAGTTGAGGACCAGCAGCACCACCGCGAACAACACTCCAAGACCGGCGGCGCGGAAGGTCCACAGCCAGCCCAGCTCGTTGCGCACCCAGGGGGCCACCACCAGAGTGGCGGCCAGGGCGCCGATATTGATCCCCATGTAGAAGATGTTGAATCCGGAGTCGCGCTTGGGGTCCCCGGGCTTGTAGAGGTTGCCAACCATCACCGAGATGTTCGGCTTGAAGAATCCGTTACCGACGATCAGGCCGATCAGGCCGAAGACGAAATAGGTGAAGCCCGGCATTCCCATCAGGAAGAGGCCGCCCGCCATCATCAGCCCACCGATGAACACCGCCCGCCGGTAGCCGAGAAACCGGTCGGCGATCATGCCGCCGATGAAAGGCGTGAAATAGACGAAGGCCAGGTACAGGCCGTAGATCTCGTTGCCCTGCGCCCTCGGCAGGCCGAGGCCTCCCCGTTCGGCATCGATGGTGTACAGCAAGAGGATGCCGACCATCGTGTAGAACGCCAACCGCTCCCACATTTCGGTGAAGAAGAGCGCAAAGAGACCTTTCGGGTGTCCAAGTGCCATGTTTGATTCCCCCTGGCTGTGTCGGGCCTGCGATCCGGACGCGGAATCCTACCGTACTTGGTCGCCAGCGCCAAATACGAGGGCAGGGCTGAACCTCGACGGGGAATCGCCGTTTTGGTGCTTTTCGCAACTGAAAAACAACTCAAACCTAAGAACCCCTCTACCCTGCCCCGGTTGCGCCAGCGAACAATCTCGGCGCATACTGTGTGGTCCCGAAGGAGGGAAAGATGAAGAACAACGGAAGAATGATGGCCGCCGCCACGCTCGCGTGCCTCGCGCTCGTGCTCGCGCCGACGCTCGTCTTGGCGGAGGACGAGAAGGCCCCGGATCCAGGCGAGACCAAATTCGCACCCGCCGCCGAGTGGGTCCGCGTTGCCTACAACAACATCGGCTACGGCATCGTTGGGTATCGCGTCGCGAACCAGTCCGTGGGCAGTGAGTGGCTGCTGCTGGACGTCGGATTGACGGTTCCCAAGGGAGTCACGAATCAGGTCCTGAAACGAGACGCCTTTTCGATCTCCCTGCCAAACGACTCCATGATCCCGATGGCCTCCCAACAGGACTATCAGGCGGACCGCGGCAAGCTGCGCGCCCTCGACGCCAGGGCCAGCGCCGCAGGGGACTCCATCAACTACTTCCCACCTTCGACCACCTACCCTTGCCGGATCGGGTTCTTCACCGATGCTTCGCAGGATGGACGCGGGCCGGCCTTCGACGAGGTTGAGCTGAGTTGGGAACGGGCCTGCGTCGGCCGCATGTACTTCAAGATCCCCGACGGGATCCAGTACGGCCAGCACACCCTCAACATCATGTTTGACGGCGGCGTCCTCCGTGTCCCCTTCAACATCATGACCAACGCAGAGATGAAGGAGCTGAAGCAGCAGTACAAGGAGATGGAAAAGGAAGCCAAGGAGCAGAAGAAGCAAGGCTGAATTCCAGATTCCAGATTTCAGATATCTTTTTAGATTTTTGATTTTTGATTTCCCCCCGCCCGCCCGGGGTGACGCTGTGATGGGGGGGTCTCGCTGCCGCCTCGGTCGGCAGCAGCATGGCGGGAGGCTCGGTTCACCGTTAAGATCGTAGGTGATGGAACCCGGCCACCTCTCCCCATCTCACCCTGTCGCGATTTCACCCGCGCGAGGTCTCGGGCTGACACTGCTGTTCGCGTTGAGCTTCGTGCTTCCCAATTCCGCCTCTGACGCCGACTCCATCTTCTTGACCAAGGCCATGAACGACAGCCTGTGGCAGCAGAGCGTCCTCGAAGACCCCGACACGCCGACCCTGGTGGAGGTCGAGCCGCCGCCGTCGCGATGGAGACGGAGTCTGACCGGGTTGAGTTGGTTAGCCGTCCTGGCTGTCGGAGTGGTCCTGGTTGGTGAGGTACGCAAGGCATCCCGCGGACAAGGGGCGTGGGCGCGGGCGGCTGCCCCGGCACTGTTGCTCGTGATCGCGGCCGGATTCGCAGTATGGGCCACCCATTCTTCCCTGATCACCAGCCGGCGGGCCGAGGGTATCGTCTCTGCCCTGCTCCACAACGTCTATCGTGCCTTTGATCTGAGCGAACAGGAGATGATCCTCGAGTGTCTCGAGCACAGCGTCGCCGGCGAGCTCCTCGACCAAACGTATCTTGAGATTGGGCGCAGCCTCGAGCTGGCCGGCGAGGGTGGCACCCGCGCCGGGGTCACCAATATTGAAATGGCCGAGGTGGCGGTCAAGGGATCTTCGGGCAGGTCCTTCACCGCCCGTTGCACCTGGAACGTCACCGCGTCGGTGTTGGACTGGGGCCACATCCACCAGCGCACAAACCGATTCCAGGCCCAGCTCACCATCGCGCCTGTCGACGGCCTCTGGAAGATCACGTCGTTTGATCTGGTCGGCGACGAGAGACCTTAGCCCGCAGTAGACAGCTGGTGAGATATGCAGGTTCAACCCGATCGACAATCCGGGATCACCTACACGCCAGGACGACCGTTGGCGAGGCTTGGTTCTGAGTTCTGAGTTCTTAGGTCTTAGTTCTTAGTTACCAACGGGGTGGAATCGATCGAACCGGCAGGCGCCCAACGAGGAGGGTTTCCCGAATTCCGAATTCCGATTTCCGATTTCCGAATTTCGCCCTACTGCCTACTGCCTTGCTGTGGTGATGCTAGTCTGCGACCGCCCCGAACGGAGGCGCCGTAAATGATTCGACCGGTATTCCTCGCCACGCTGTTGTCCATCGCCGTCTGCCCGATCGTCGATGCCATGACCCCCGAGCAGGAGGCGCTGAGGCAGCTCACCGAGCAGCTCGAGACCCACGGAAAATTCGAGATCGGGGGCGCTCGGATCGCGGCCCGCCTGCTGATCCCGAGGCTGTACGAACGGGTCGGGTTCGAGCTGCTTTGGACCCGGCCCGAGATGGTGGAGCAGCTGCTCGCGGAGGTGCGGGGGTCCTTCGATCACGGCCTTGACCCGCGCGACTACCACCTGGGGACGCTCGAGCAACGCCTCGAAGGCGGCGCCCCGCGGTCTGCAAACGCGGCGGCGGCAGTGGAGCTCGACCTGCTGCTCACCGACGCCCTGGCGAGACTTGCGTTCACCCTCCATTTCGGGAAACTGGACCCCATCCTGCTCGATCCGGTGTGGAATCTGAGCAGGGATTTCGACCTGGACAATCCCGCCGTCATATTCGCAGAGGTGCTGCAGGAAGGCCGCATTGTCGAATTCCTCGATCAGGTCCGACCACAGCAGCCCCTGTACAACAGGCTCCGATCAGCCCTTCAGCAGTACCGGGAGATCGAATCCCGAGGCGGATGGCCGGTTGTCCCTGACGGCCCGGTGCTCAAGCCCGGTAACCGCGATGCCAGGGTCTCCGCCCTGCGACGGCGCCTGGTCGACACAGGGGACGTTGTCAACCAAGGCGGTGAGCAGGACTCCAACTTCTACGACCACGGGCTCGCGGAGGCGGTGAAGCGCTTCCAGTCCCGCCACGGCATCGATCCCGACGGCAAGGTCGGCCCGCAGACGCTGGTGGAGCTCAACGTGCCGGTGACTGCGCGCATCGACCAAATTCGAGCCAGCCTGGAACGAACGCGTTGGGTGTTCCGCGACATCCAGGAGGACTACCTGGTGGTCAACATTGCAGCCTTCACCCTCGACTTCGTCCGCGACCAAAGGCGGGTATGGACGACGCCGGTCCAAGTCGGCAAGCCCTATCACGCCACACCGATCTTCCAATCATCGATGAAATACCTGGTCCTGAACCCGACGTGGACCATTCCCCAGGGGATCCTGAAAAACGAGACCTTGCCGGATATCCGCGCCGACCCCGACTACCTCGTAAAGCAGAACATGAGCGTCGTCACCCCATCGGGAGTCATCGTCGACCCGACCACCATCGACTGGAACACTCCCTTTCGCTACTCCATCCGCCAGGAACCGGGGCCAAAGAACGCCCTCGGGCGGGTGAAGTTCATGTTTCCCAACCAGTACATGGTTTACCTACACGACACCCCGTCGAGAGGTCTCTTCGCGCGGGCGGACCGTGCATCCAGCCACGGCTGCATTCGGGTCCAAAACCCGCTCGACCTCGCAGAGCTCCTGCTGCAAGGCACCCAAGGATGGGACCGTTCGGTCATCGACCAAACGGTCGAATCGGGCATGACCACGACGGTCTTCCTCGCCGAGCCAATCACCGTGAAGCTGCTGTACTGGACCGCGATGGCGGCCGAGGACGGCACAGTCAGCTTCTTCAGGGACGTGTACAACCGGGACGCGGCGATCATCGAGGGGCTCAACTCTCCCTTCGAGTTCGCCTCCCCCTCGGGCTTGCCCGAGCCGTACCGGGGCAGACCTTAGTTCTGAGTTCTGAGTTCTGAGTTCTGAGTTATGAGTTGCTGGCGGGGTCGAATCGATAGGTCCGCCGCGGGACCTCCGGGGAGGGTTTCCCGAATTTCGAATTCCGAATTCCGAATTCCAAATCCCGATTGGGGTTGACGCTCACTCGGAAGTGGGAGCCTCACTGACGCCAGAGCCGTTCAAAAACGGGGTGGTCTCGAGCCATGATGCCTCCGGGTAGTAGACCCACAGGACGGAGCCGCCCCTGATGGCGTTGATCAGCTCCTCGGAGACCTTGGGTCGGACCGCCGGGCACCCCCAGCTCCGGCCGACGCTGTGGCTCTCGGCTCGCTTGGCCGTGACGTAGGACGCGCTGTGCATGACGATGGTCCTTTTCCGGGCGGCATCGTTGACCCCGGGCTCGCGCCCGTCGAGCCTGAGTGAGTAGCCGTGCTTGCCGTGATACGTCTCGGCCGTCGTGTGGAGACCAAGGCTCGACTTTCGGGTCCCCTTTCGGTTGGAAAAGCTCAACACCCGTTCCATGTCCCCGCCCGAGCCCCTGGGCTTGCCCATGCCGTGGGAGACCCACTCCTCGTGCAGCAGTCGAGCGGATTTCATGTCGATCACCCACAACCGCTTTTCGTACGACGGCAGCTCGTAGTCGATGATGGTCAGCCGCGATCGTTTCACGAGCCCTTCGGCCACCGCCGTGTCGTATGCCGTCAGTGCCATCTCCAGGACCTCCGGCCTCAGGGTAGAGGTTTGGCTGAGAACGCTGCCCAGCCGCGGGTCAGGAGCTTCGGAGTCGGAAATGCCGCTCGCGGCAGCCACCGCGGCCCAGCCGATACACACCGCCAACCCACGCGCGAGATTCCTCATCGGTCTCCAGTCGCGGATATTACCTCATGCCCGTCGCCCAACCACTGCAGAATCGGACCGCGCACAGAGCACCAGCAGCTTTGGTGCGGCGGTCGACGCTGACGATTTGCTCGATGCCGAGCTGTCCCATGACGGCGTATTGAACCGCGTCGTGCGCCGTGCGCGAGTCGTATGATTCGACCGGACCATGTACTGTTTCAGTCGAGGCGTTTCAGAGTCATCGAGCGAGATACCGTGGCCTGCGCCCGCTACGGTCCGCCCGGGAGGTTTAACGAGGTGAGAACATCGCGGATCATCCGTGTTGCGACCGGTATCGTGCTGACATCCGTCGGGTTCGTCGCTGCCCACGACATGGTCGGGTCGACGCCGATAGTGATCGATACCGACATGGGTGTTGACGACGCGGTCGCTCTCGCTCTCGCCCTCCAAGATCCACGGCTGGAGATCGCGGCGGTCATCTCGTGTGAGGGGGCAGCGAGCCAGGCAACCGCTGTTCACTCCGTCGAGCGCATGCTCGACCTGTTCAACCGCCAGGAGATTCCTCTCTTCGCCTCGAACCTGGCCACGGACCCGGCCGCCCCCACGTGCCGCGAACGTGCCGAGGAGTCGGTCGATTCAGCCCTTCCCGAGACCTCGGTGTGGTTACGCCTCCCGTTCACGCCGGCGGCATACCGGATTGCGGAGGGTCGGACCACCGTGCTGGCGCTGGGACCGCTGTCCCAGCTCGCGGCGGCTCTGGAACAGGATGCCGAACTGGCGACGTCGATCGAGCGGGTCGTGGTCGCAGGCGATCCCGCGGACCGGTCCACCTGGAACCTGGCCCGCGATCCGCAGGCGGTCAAGTCGGTCCGCCGGGCGGGCGTTCCCCTCCAGTTCGTCGCTGCGCGAGGCAACGCCACCAAGCCCGCGGCATGGGGGGACCCAAAGTCATCGGTTGGGCGCACCACATCGATCGGGGACGCGTTCCTCGACCGGCTGTTGGCCGAGCCCGAGGCGCGCCAGCACTATCTGGAAACTCTGGGTCAGCTCCACGATGAGCTCGCCATGCTGTTCGTCATCGAGCCGGGTCTGTTCGAGGCCTCCGGATCCGGAGACGTTTTCACCCCCCGCAACGGTGTCGACGTGGGCGGTCGGCTCGCCGAGCTGCTGCGGCGCGGACGCCAGCGCAAGCTGCGCGTGGTCCTGAGCGACCAGCCTCTGCCAGCAGAAATGCTACAGCCCGACGTCCGCGAGCGGCGAGGCGCCATCGTGGCCGCCAACGGCGAGGATGAGTGGTTTGCTCAGCTGCTGCTCAACGAGCTCCACGAGCACCTCGGCGCCTACTCGATTATCGGCGTCAAAATGGCTTTGAGGGCAGCCGAGCTGCTCAACGCGCCGCCGCATGCAATGACCATCCTCTCGATGACCCCGCCCACCCAGCCGGTGAGCTGTCTGAACGACGGGCTGCTGGTCGCCACGGGATCGACTCCTGGTCGCGGCTTGTTCTCCCACCAGCCAGGCCCTCCCGGCACCGTCGAAGCGACCTTTGACTACAACCGGCGATCGGTGACCCTGCGACTGAAGAAAAACTACCGGGACCAGATCCGCAGCCGCATCTCAGAGCTGCTCCAGCAGTACAGCCTGAGCGACCCCGGATACTGGGAGGGCGTCCGGGTGCTCGGCCTGGATATCTGGGCGAGTTGGCACCGGCTCGACCTGTTCGAAACCACAACGTCTGAAGAACAGCTGTCCGGCTCGGCTGAAAGGGAGTGACCATGGCGCCCACGCGCGCCCTCGCCCTCGTCGCCACCTCGGTGATCGCGGCAATCGTTGAGCTCGGCCCGTGCTGGGCGCAGGATTCAAACGATCCCGATGCGGCCGAGCCGGCCGAGGTCGCTGCCGACGCCACCGAGGATCAGCGGCAGGTTTTTCGAGACACCGTCGTCGTTCGAGACTCACCTGTCGTCCAGGGCTCCGATCTCGACGGGTTGGCATCCCTGGTGACGACGGTCAGCGACCAGCAGATCGACGATCTCTACGCCCAGGATCTGACCCAAAGCCTGCGACGCGTTCCGGGTGTGGTGATCTCGCGCTACAACCCGGTGGGCGCGTTCGGCGGTGGTGACGGCGGCGCGTTCTTCATCCGCGGCCACGGCTCGAGCCGGCCGGGGGGCGAGATCACCATGTTGACCGACGGCATCCCCCGTTTTGTCGGTGTCTGGACCCACCCCCTGATCGACGTCGCCAACGTCAACTCGATGCACTCGATCGACATCTACCGGAGCGCTCAACCGGTGCTGCTCGGCAACATGGCGTTCGCGGCGGTGGACATGGCCAGCAAACGCCGCTCCCAATCCGGCTCCGGCGGCCGCTTCAGCGGTTCCTACGGCACCTACGACACGGTGGTGGGGTCCTTCGAGTACGGCGGTCGATCGGAAGCCTTCGACTACTACCTGACGGCCGGACAACGGCAGAGCGACGGTCACCGCGATAACGCCGGCGGCGAGACCACGGCCCTCTCTGGTCGGATCGGCCTCCGGCTCGCAGCCGGCTGGGACCTGTCGATGCTCTACGAACACACCGCAAGCTCGGTCGAAGACCCGGGACAGATCGGACTTCCAACGCCGCCGGTTGTCCCCACCTACGACATCGGCAACGACTTCCTGCTGACCAAGCTGGGCCACGGCCACGGCCAGTGGGCCGGCACGGTCAAGCTCTACTACGACGCCGGCACCTTCGACTGGCTGCAGTGGGATGCGGGCCAAGCCGAGTCGTTTCGCAGCATCACCGACTCCACCAACTACGGCCTCAGGTGGCGGGAAACGGTGACGCCGTGGAACGGCGGCGAAGTCGTGTTCGGTCTCGACCACGAACTGTACGGCGGCACGTTCGTCGAGCGCCATCCCGCCGGCGACCGGCTGGCCACCGACATCACGTTCCGTAACACCGCGCCGTACGTCATGCTCAGCCACAGCTTCGGTGAGTCGGTCACCGTGGCGCCGTCGGCGGGCGTGCGCTACAACGACAGCCGCTACTTCGGCAACGAGTGGGGCGCCCAGGCCGGTGTCAAGGTGGGCATCTCGAACCACTCTCTCTACGCCAACTGGGCCCACGCCTTCAACCTCCCCGGCGTCTATGCGGCGGTGCAGTACGGCGGCTGGGGGCTCGGCGACAGCTGGCAGGAGCTGGGGGCCGAGACCATCGACCACCTCGAGGTCGGCTGGCTAGCCCCCCTCGGCGGCCGCTGGCGGCTCGACGTCTCCGTCTTTCGTGACGACGTGGAGAATGCCATCCGATTCGTTCCGCCACCGCCCCCGCCACCGAGCTTCGCGAACGTCGGTGCCTACACCGTGGATGGTCTTGAGGTGGCGGTGCAGGGCGAGCTCGGTGCGGGTCTGTCGCTGTTCGTGGGAGGTACCTACAACGACGCCGACCCGTCCACCGTGCCGAACCTCCCCGAAACGGCGGCGGTGAGTGGCCTCACTTGGACGGCGGAGCCCGGGTGGAGGATCAACATCGACCTGCAGTGGGTCGCCGAGCGCTACATTCTGAATCCGCGTTTCAGCACTGGGGAGGTGAAGGTCGACGGTTACCTGCTGACCAACCTCAAGGCCACCGTGCCATGGCGGATCCTGGGGTTCGATCTTCGTGGCGGGATCTTCGTGGTCGGCGACAACCTCGCCGACGAGGCGTACGAGTACCGGGTGGGCTACCCCATGCCCGGCAGGATGTTCCACCTCGGCGTCGATGTAGGTTTCTGATTCGACGCCTGGACTCGATCCGGCCTTGTTGACCCACGGAGCACGAAAAAAACGCGGATAGGCTCTGAAGAAACCTCGGCGCTGCTTTGCGTTCTGCGCGTCTCTGCGGTTCAATATCTACGGGGCAAGCACAAAGGAGAGGCAAGATGTCGCGGTTCTGGATTTCACTGGTTGTTCTTGTCTTCACCTTCGCAGGGTGCGGCACCGGCGAGCAGGCAGGACCTGCGGCCGAGGCGCCATCGACGGCGGTCTCGGTCTTTGTGGTGAACTACCCGTTGGCGTACTTCGCGGAGCGGATCGGGGGCGAGCTCGTCGAGGTGCACTTCCCGGCGCCGCCGGGCGAGGATCCCGCCTTCTGGACACCGGACGCCGGGACCGTCTCGGCGTACCAAGACGCGGACCTCATCCTGTTGAACGGGGCGGGTTACGCGAAGTGGATCGAGCGGGCGGCCCTCCCGGCGTCAAAGAAAGTTGACACGTCGTCCTCGTTCGCCGACGACTACATCCCGATGGCCGGCGTTGTCACCCACAGCCACGGTCTAGACGGGGCGCACGAGCACGGCGGTCTGGCCTTCACCACCTGGCTCGATCCGACCCTCGCCACCCAGCATGCTGGCGCGGTCACCCGGGCGCTCATCACACGGCTGCCGGTCTTCGAGGCCGTCTTCAACGAGCGGTTCATCGACCTCGAGTCCGAGCTTCGTGCCCTCGACGAGCGTCTGGCAGCCGCGGCGAAACGGGTCGGGAACACACCCCTCATATTCTCTCACCCGGTGTACCAGTACCTGATTCGGCGCTACGGGTTGAACGGGGTGTCGGTGCACTGGGAGCCGAATCAGGCGCCGGACCTTGCCGAGTTGGAGCATCTGTTGGAGGAGGATGCGGCGAGATGGATGGTCTGGGAGGGCGAGCCGCTGCCCGAGACCATCGCCAGTCTGGAGGAGTTCGGCGTTTCGAGCGTGGTCTACGACCCCTGCGGCAACGTTCCGGACAGCGGAGACTTCTTGACAGTGATGGCGGCCAACGCCGCCGCTCTCGAGACCATCGCCGCGGATTGATTCAAGATTCAAGATTCAAGATTGAAGATTGTCCCCACCCACACCCGGGGGTCCTCTGCTGACGTCCTGGGTCGCCGTTTTTGGAGCGACCCGGGAACCGAAACCGAGCGCAGCCGTCTTGTCACGCTTCCGACGGGCGGCGGCGCCACGGGCGGAGGAGAATCCACAACCGGGAGGCGGCGCGGCCGGCGAGCTCGAAGAAATCCTCCGACAACGAGGCCGTAGTCGGCAGCAGCAGGCTGGTGAGGAACGTTGACACCACCAGCCCGCCCATGATGACGATCGCCATCGAGTAGTAGTAGACCCCGGCGAGGGCCGGCCGCTGAACGACGATGGGAACGAGCCCCACCAGGGTGGTGATGGCGGTCATCAGAATCGGCCGCAGGCGCTCCCGACCCCCCTTGAGCATGGCCTCGGTGCGGCCCATTCCGCGGCGCCGGTACATATTGATGTGCTCGATCATGACGATGCCGTTGTTGACCACCACGCCGATTAAAAGCAGCAGACCCACCGCGGCCGGCTGGTCGAAGTCGGTGTCGAGCAGCCACAACGCCCAAAAGGCGCCGGCGAGGGCGAATGGCAGGGCCACCATCAGCCCGATCGCCTGCCGCACCGACTCGAAGAGCCCGGCCATCACCGCGAAGACGAGCCCGAGGGCCAGCAACAGGTTGACCAGGAAGTCCCGCGACTGCTCGCGTTGACGGTTGGCCCACTCGGACATCGTCCAGCTGTATCCGAACGGAAAGTCCATGGCGTCCATGGCGGACTCCACCGCCGGCAGGTAGTCCTCGACGGTCCCCTCGTCGTAGCGCGCACCGACCCAGACGCTGGTGCGCCGGTTGTCGCGCTGGATCCGGTCCGGCCCGGGCTCGAAGCGGAACTCGGCCAGGGTGGCCAGCGGGATCTTGGCGCCGTCCTCGCTCCACAACGGCAGCGTGTGGAGCTGCGAGAGGCTCTCCTGCTCGCGCTCGTCCAGCGTCAGGCGCATCTCTCGCTCGCCGCCGGGGGTTCTGAATCGCTGCAGACGCCGGCCCCGAAAGGTCAGGGACACCACCTCGGCCGGCTGGTTCAGGGGCACGCCGTACCGGGCGGCCAGCTCACGATCGAGCTCCACGAAGAGCTCCATGCCCCCGGACTGGGTGCTCGTCCAGGGGTCCTTGAGGCCGGGAATCTCCTCCAGCCTCAGCTTGGCGTCGTCCGCGAGATCGGCCAGCACACCGGTGTCCTCACCCACCAGCTGGAAGGCGAGCCGCTTCGCCCCGCCACGCCACCAGCCGCGGCCGGACTGGTCCTGGACCTCCAGCTTGATGCCTGGCAGCTCCGGCAACAGCTCTCTGAGTTGGTCTCGAGTCAGCGCCATTGACGCGTCGTTGGTGTGCCCCTCCTTCATGTAGATGCGGGTGAGCGAAAAGCGGTCCGACCAGAAGCTGTAGATATGCTCGGCATTGAGCTCGTCGCGGTGGGGAACCAGCTCGTTCTCCACCATGGTAATCACGCGCTCCTGGCGCTCGAGGCTGAGCGGCTCCGCGAACTCGTACCGGAACTGGACGAAGACCTCGGACTCGTTGGGGTCGAAGTTCTTGTCGATGCGACTGAACGGGATGTACGTGGACGCGAGGACGATCAGACCGATGACCGGGGTCAGCCAGCGGTGGCGGAGGAAGAAGGCGAGCAGCCGCTCGTACCGGTCCTCGAGCCAGACCATGAGCCGGGCGCGTCCTCGCGAGCGGGAGCGGATGAAGGTCGAGGTGGCCAGGGGAATCAGAGTTTGCGACACGAACAGCGAGGCCAGCAGGGCCAGGCACACGGTGATCGCCAGCTCGCGCAGGTAGATGTTCATCTCGCTCGGCTTGTTGAAGATCATTGGAAGGAAGACGATCACCGAGGTCAAGGTGGCCGCGATCACCGCGGTTGACACCTCCCGCGAGCCCACCACAGCGGCGTCCCGCCGGCTCAACCCCTGCTGCTGGTAACGGTAGATGTTCTCCATCACCACCACGGCGTTGTCGACCAGCATGCCGATACCCACGATCAGTCCGAGCAGGGTCAGCGTGTTCATGGTCTTGCCCATGGCCCAGATGGCGCCGCAGGCCACGATCAGCGAGAACGGAATGCACAGCACCGACACCAGGGTCATGGAGTGGCGGCGCAGGAAGGCGAAAAGGACACCGCTGGCGAGCAGCGCCCCGAAAAATCCGGTGAACGAAAGGTCCTTGAGGGTCTTGCGGATCTCCTCACCCTGGTTGAACCAGATCAGGAACTTGACTCCCTTCAGCTCGGGGTCGGCGTCCATCGATTCGACCCGGCGTTGGACCTCGTCGCAGATCTCGACCGCGTTGCCGCCGGCCTCGGCGGTCACCGTGACGCCGATGGCAAAATCACCGTCCAGGTGGCGGCCGTACTCCAGCGGCGGTTCCTCGAAGACCACATCCGCGATGTCGGACAGCCTGAGTCCGTCGCCCCGCAGAGGCAGGTTGCGGACCTGTTCCACCGTCTCGAAGGCACCCACGGTGCGGACGCTGAAGCGCCGCTCGTCGGTCCGCAGCACGCCTGCCGACAGGTCGAAGTTGGACGACCGCAGCAACCGCATCACCTCTCGGATGTCGATCCGGTGGGCCTCGAGATCCGTGACCCTGAGGTTGATCCGAACCTCTTTGGGGTTGACGCCGTCGAGGCGGACCGACGCAACGCCCGGAATGCGTTCCAGCGGCCGCACGATCTTGCGCTCCAACAGGTCATAGCTTTCGGACAGGTCGCGTTTGGAGGACAGCCGACCCTCGAGAACGGGAATGTCCTCCTCGCCGGCGTCCCAGCTCCCGCCCACGGTGATGTCGCCGATGGTGTCGGGCAGCTCTCTTCTGATCCGGTCGATTTGTTCCAACACCTCGGCGCGGGCGAGGCTCATCTCGTGGCCCCAGGCGAAGTCCAACCTGATCCGGCCGCCGTCGGCAGAGCACTGAGACCACATGTTGTTGACGCCCTTGACCGAGCCGAGGGCCTCCTCGACGGGCCGGATCACCAGTCGCTCGGTCTGCTCCGGAGTCGAGTTGGGAAACGGGATTTGGATGAACAGCACCGGCTCGTTCACCTCGGGCATGAAACCCAGGGGCAGCCGCAGGAGGGCCACGACCCCGAGCACCACGGCACTGACAAGGATCGTCAAGGTGGTCACCGGACGACGGATGGCGAGCTCGGGCAGGGTCATGGCGCCGCCCCACCGCTAACCGGCGGATCGACGGTCATCGACAGGCCGGGGACCTCGATTCCATCGTCGTCGCGAACGCGGGACGGCACCGCCACGTAGACCGCGGGGATGACTACCAGCGTCAGCAGCGTACTCAGCATCAGCCCGAACGACACGGTGATCGCCAATGGCGCACGCAACTCGGCTCCTTCGCCGACGGCGAGGGCCATCGGCAGCAACCCGAGAACCGTGGTCAGGGTGGTCATCAGGATCGGCCGCAACCGCAGGTGGCCGGCCCTGATCACCGCCTCCAGCTTGCCGAGGCCCGATCGTCGCTGCTGATTGACGGTGTCGATGAGCACGATGGCGTTGTTGACCACGATGCCGACCAGCATCACCACTCCGATGAGCACGATGACGCTGACCTCGGTGCCGGTCACGATCAGGCCGAACACCACCCCCACCAGGGCGAGCGGCACCGTAAACAGCACCACGAACGGGTGGATCAGCGACTCGAAGGTCGCCGCCATCACCAGATAGACCAGGAAGACGGCCAGGCCGAGGGCGAACCTCAGGCTCGCGAACGACACCCGCATCTCATCCACCTGGCCCCCGAGCTCGGCGACGACCCCGGCCGGCGGCGGTTCCTGGTCGAGAGCCAGCTGAATCAGCCGTACCGCCGACCCGAGCCCCCGGCCCTCCAGGTTGGCACTGAGAACCGCCGCCCGCTGTTGTTGGACGCGGTGGATCTCGGCCGGACCGCGATCTTCACGAACATCGGCCACCGTGAGCAACCGCAGGGGACGTCCGTCGGGCCCAGGGATCACCAGGTTGCGTACGTCCTCGACCGTGCGTCGATCCTGCTCCAGGTTTCGAACCCGGATGTCGATCTGGCGGTCGGCTTCGCGGAACCTGGTCGGCACGTTGCCAAGCACCCGATCGCGTAAGGTCTCGGCGACGGTCCTCATGTCGAGACCGAGGGCGGCCAGCCGCTCTCGGTCGAAGATGACCTGCAGCTCGGGATTGCCCTCTTCGAGGGAAGAGCGGACATCCACCAGGCCCGGAATCGCGGACAGCCGGTCGGCGATCCTGGGGGCGTACTCCGACAGCGCCTCCAGATCATCGGAGAAGAGGACCACCTCTATTGGGGTCTTCAGGCTGAAGTAGGTCGGTTTGCCGAATTTGGCGTCGAGCTCGGGGATGTTGTCGAAATGTCGTCGCAGGCGGCCCGCGAGCGCCCTTTCGACCTCTTCGTCGCGACGGTCGGCGAGCACCACGTTGAGCTGTCCGTAATGCTCTGCGGTGGTGCTCAAGGACTGACCCCCGGAAACCAATCGGCTGCCCGCCGTGGCGTACGACACCGCCACCGCCGGGTCGCCGTCGAGGGGCTCCGCCATCTGACGGATCACCCGGTCGGTCGCCCCCACCGGCGTACCTTCGGGAAGGGTGGCCTCGAAGTAGAACTCGCCCTCGGAGATCTCCGGGATCAGCGACGTCTGCAGCCGGCCGATCCCCGCGACCGCCAGCGCGAACACGGCGAATGCTGCGGCCAGCGTCGTCCACCGTCGCCGCAGGGCAAGGCGCAGGACCCGGTCGTACGCCCTCGACACGGCACCCAGCTGCATGTCCGATGCGGTCTGATCGTCGCCCACGTTGCTCCGGACCTGACCACCGCTGCCGATGGCGCTGAGCATGGGAATCAGGGTCACGGCCACCACCAGCGAGGCCACCAGGCTGAGGGTCACGGTGATCGCCATGTCACCGAACAGGGCGCCGGCGATACCCTCCACAAAGACGATTGGCAGGAAGACCGCAACCGTTGTCAAGGTCGAGGCCACCACCGCGCCGCCGACCTCGGAGGTTCCCTCGACGGCGGCCGTCACCAAACCCAGACCAAGCTGTCGCTTGCGGTAGATGGACTCGAGCACCACGATGGCGTTGTCCACCAGCATGCCGACGCCCAGGGTCAGGCCACCGAGGCTCATGATGTTGAGCGACACGTCGAGCCGGTACATGCCGACGAAGGCGAAGAGCACCGACAGGGGAATCGATGTGGCGATGATCACCGTGGACCTGATGTCGCGAAGGAAGATCATCAGCACGACAATCGCCAGTGCCCCACCAACGACCGCCGCCGACCGGACCTCGTCGAGGGACTGCTCGATGAATCGGGACTGGTCGAAGAGAATGGTCAGGCGGTAGCTTTCGGGCACCAGGCGGCCCATCTCGGGCAGCTGATCTCGGATCGCGCGAGCGGTGGTGACGATATTGGCGTCACCCTCCTTGTAGATCGCGATTTCGACCGACTCGACGCCGTCGACCCGAATGATCTCCTCACGCTCCCGGGCACCCCAGCGGACCTCGGCCACGTCCCGCACCCGAACCAGCGACCCTCCGGCCGCGGTCACCACCAGCTCGCCAATCTCCTCCACCGACTCGTACTCGTTGACGGTCCGGATCAGAAACTGGGTATCGGCGCCCTTCAACGAGCCCCCCGGCAGGTTGATGTTGGACACCCCGACCACCTGCCGGATCCGGTCCAGCGGAATTCCGAGGGCCGCCAAGCGCTCCTGATCCACCTCGACGTGGATCTCCTCTTCGAGGCCTCCCTTGATACGGGCCGAGGCCACCCCGGAGATGGTCTCGAAGGCCTGTTTGAGTCTGCGGTCCGCCAGCCGGCGGCTCTCGGTGAGATCGCCGGTGCCGCCGAGGGCGATCCGCACGATCGGGTCGAGGGACGGATCGAAGCGCAGCACTACCGGATCCTCCGCCTCGTCGGGCAGAACCAACCGGTCGAGCTTCTCCCGGACGTCGAGCAGCAGCAGATCCATGTCGGCGCCCCAGTCGAACTCCAGGGTCACCTCCGAGATGCCCGGCCGCGACACCGAGTGGATGCTGCGCAGCCCGCGCAGCACGCCCACCGCCTCCTCCACCGGCCGGGTCACCAGGTTCTCGACCTCCGCCGGTGCGGTATCCGGAAAATCGGTTTGGACGGTCAGTGAGGGGTAGCTGATATCGGGCAGCAGGTCGAGAGGCAGACGGTTGTACCCCACCACTCCGAATGCCGCCATTGCGAGAGCGCACATCAGCACCGTCACCCGCCGGCGAACGGCCAGGGCGACCAGGGACCGCATCAGCCCGACCCGGATACCGCGGTGTCGGTCTCTTCGGTCTCTCCAGACTCTCCAACCGGGGAGTCCAAATCGACCGCATCGAGTCGTTTGATCGGTTGACCGTCGCGCAAGGCGCGCTGGCCCTGGACGACGATCAGATCGCCCTCCTCCACGCCGGCAACGATCTCGGAGTTCTCATCGTCCGAAAATCCAAGCTCCACGATCCGCTGGGACGCGACCTCTCCGTCAACCACGTAGACCGAGCTCTGGCCCCGTTCGGTGACCACCGCCACCCTCGGCACCAGGAGGCTGTTCGAGTGCCGGTCGGTCACGATCGAAACCTCTACGAAGTCCCCGGGGCGAGTCGAGGGCGGGTACTCAGTGACCTCGACGGTGACCTTGATGGTGCCGCTCTCCGGATCCACCAGGGGACTGACGAGGTCGATGCGGCCGATCAGGAGGTCGCCGGTGGAGGTCACCTCCAGCTGCACCGGCTGATCGGGGCGGATGCTTCGGAACTCCTTCGCCGGTACGTGAACCCGAGCCAACAGACGGTTCATGTCGGCGACGGTGAACAGCGGCGTTCCGTTTGAAACCGTCCGTCCTTGATCCACCAGCCTGCGCACGACGCGCCCGGTGAACGGGGCGCGAACCTGGGTGTAGGAGAGCTCCAAGGCAGCGAGCTCGAGCGCCGCCTCGGCCGAATTGAGATCACTGCGGGAGGTTTCGAAGTCCTCCACCGAGGTCAGCCCCTGCTTGAAAATCTTCTCGGCCCGCTGGAAGCGCAGCCTCTTCTGCTCCACATCCACCTCGGCCATGGTCAGCCGGTGGCGGTACTCGGCGTCCTCGACGTAGAGCATGATCTGGCCGCGGGAGACCTCGTCGCCTTCCTCGGCGACGATCCGCTGAATGACCCCGGAGACCCGCGCCAGAATGTCCGCCTGCTTGTCGGGATCGAGCGAGGCGGTGGCGCTGTAATACGTCGCGATGTCGCCGCGGGCGGCGGGCCGGACGGCCACCGCCATAGTGGGCAGGGACGGTTGGCCATTGCGGCCCTCTCCGCCTCCCGGTCCGCCCGGGTGATTACCCGCTCCCCCGCCTCCTGCCCCCACACCGTTGCCGCCGCAGGCGGCCAGGGCCGCCAACAGGACCGCCAGTGCCACAGCACCGAGGGCTTGCCGGTTGGTTCGCCGGACGGCGGGGCGGTGGGTTGGACTCTGGGCTGTCGTCTCGTTCATGGTGTGACCTGGCTTCCCCTTGGCGAGATCGGCGTAGGCCTCCCGGAAGACCCCGCCGTCCACCCACCAACAACCCCCCGATCGTACTCGATGATTCCCCGCAGGAAATGCCGACCGCTGACGGCACGACGCCGCGACGCCGTCACCCTTCAATCGCCTTACGGCCACCGATAAACGATCGAGTTGATGTTCATGCCGGCCCCGACCGAGGCCAGCACCACGATGTCCCCCGACTCGAGGCGGTGTCCTTCGAGCTGGCCCCGGACGATCAGATCGAGCAACGTCGGCACCGTGGCGACCGAGCTGTTGCCGAGCCACGAGATGGTCATGGGCATCACGTCGACGGGAATTTCTCGGACCCGATACAGCCGGAAGAGGCGTTTGACGATGGCGTCGTCCATCTTGGCGTTGGCCTGGTGGATCAAGATCTTCTTCACGTCGCCAAGGGTCAGACCGGCACGGTCGAGGCTGTCCTTGACCACACCGGGCACGTTGTTGAGGGCGTACTCGTAGAGCTTCCGGCCGTGCATTTTGAGGAAAATACCGTCGACGTCACAGTCCGGGTCGTATGAGCTTCCCATCCACATCAGGCCGGCGTGATCGATGGTGTCCGATCTCGTGGAATGAGACAGGATGCCCACCGGCTCGCCGCCGCCTATCGCCTCGAGCACCGCCGCTCCGGCGCCGTCCGAGTAGATCATGCTGTCCCGATCGTGGGGATCGGAAACCCGGGAAAGGGTCTCGGCGCCCACCACCAACGCCCGCGTCGCATCGCCTGATGCCAGGTAGTAATCCGCCTGAATGACCCCCTGCACCCAGCCAGGACATCCGAACGGCAGATCGTAGGCCACGCAGCGCGGGTTGGAGATTCCCAGACGCCCTTTGACCCGCGCCGCCAACGTGGGACAGAAATCGGAGATCCGGACGTCGGCTTTCACGTCGCCGAAGTTGTGGGCCACGATCACGTAGTCAAGGGTCTCCGGATCGATGCCGGATGAGTTCACGGCCGTCTCTGCGGCATCGAGGGCGATATCCGACGCCACGACCTCGTCATCGACCCATCGACGCTCTGCGATGTCCGTGATGTCGTGAAACTTGGCGATCGTCCCCGCGTTGTCGGCCGGGTCGAGCGGTTGCTCGTAGTCGAGGAAGAACCGGGTGTCCAAGAAGCACGAGTTCGGGACCTTCTGCGCCGGGATATGACTGCCGGTTCCGATAAACACCGTATGACGGTCGGGTCGCTTCATGATCGGGATACCTTACACGGTCGTCGATCGATCCGGAAGTCTCTGAGGAAAATTCGGAATTCGGAAATCGGAATTCGGAAAACCGTCACCAATCGGGATTTCGGAGTCGAATTGTGGTGCCATCTCAACGATCCGACCGACCCGGTGGGTGGGCGGCGGGTCGCGTTGGAGCAGCCAACGGCTGCGACAACGTAAACGGCCAACGGTTCACGGCCAACGGCCAACTGCCAACTGGGTGGGGGCGGATCAGCTCCACTCGTCGGCCCAGCGGACCAGGACGGCCACGGCCAGCAGGCGTTCGGCGTGATCAGCCTGCTCCCGGAGGTGGGCATTCCAGGTGGCTCGCAGCACCTTCCGGTCAAGACCGAGATCGTCGATCATCGTTGATGAGAACGCCCGATCGACGCTCTCCTTCAACGGACCTCTGAGCCACGCCGCGAGCGGGACCTCGAATCCCCGTTTCCGGCGGGGCGGTGGCGGGACGCCGGATCGCTCGAGCGTCTTGCGCAGCACCCGTTTGCCGTTGGTCAAGTTCGGGGGCAGGGAAAACAGGAACTCGGTGACCTGGTGATCGAGCAGCGGCACCCGAACCTCGAGGCCGTGATCCATGCTCGCCCGGTCGACCTTTGCGAGGACCCTCTCGGGAAGGAAGGTAAGGGCGTCCAAAAGCCGATACCGCAGCCACGGTGGAAAATCTCCGAGCCGGCTCAGGAGATCGGGGGACCAGACCTCGGGTGCCTCGTCCAGGCGGCACAGCCGAGCTGCGTCGGCCGCCGGCCAGACCCCCTGCATTGCCTGATAGGCCTCCCATGGCGAGTTCGCCGAGGCCGCGGCGCGCAGCTTCGCCGCCCAACGCGCGGCCGGCAGGGCCGGCAGCAGGCGGGAGCGGAAAGCCCGCGGGGCGGCCATCGCCTTTTCGAGCCAGGGCATGAGGCGCAGCCGGGGGTACCCCCCGAGCAGCTCATCGCCGCCATCGCCGGACAGCGCCACCGTCCATCGGCGCCGCGCGGCCCTCGAGACCACCCACGTGGGCGCCAACGATGGATCGGCGATCGGGTCGCCGGCGATCCGATACCACGCCGCGAAGACCTCCAGCATCTCAACCGGTGAGCAGCTCTCGACACGGTGGACGAGGGTCAACGCCTTGGCGGTCAGGGCCGCAGCGTCGGTCTCGTCCTCACCTCCGGTGAATCGAACGGTCAAGGTCTCGGGACGAGCGTCCGACCTCACTGCTGCCGCTGCAACCGCCGCCGAGTCCACCCCGCCCGACAGAAAGCAACCCAGCGGTACGTCACTCACCAGCCGACGGCTCACGGCCTCTTCGAGCAGTTGGTTCAGCTGCTCCACCGCCTCGCCCTCGGAGAGGTCTCGGCGCGGCGAAACCCTGCCGAGCAGGTCATACCACCGCCGGATTTGAACCCGGCCATCCCGGGCTTCGAGCACGTGCCCGGGCGGCAAACGCATGATCCCCTTGATCAGGGTGTTGCGGCCGGTCGGGTAGCCCTGCTGCAACCACCGCACCATGGCGTCGCGGTCCAGCGTCCGGCCGACCGCCGGGTTGGCCAACAGCGACGGCATCTCGGAGGCGAATGCGAGGCCACGGGGCAGCATGGCGACGAATAGCGGCTTGATTCCGATGCGGTCGCGAGCCAGCAGCAGACTCCGCCGGCCCGGATCCCACAGGGCGAGGGCGAACATGCCGTTGAACCGGTCAAGGGCGCCGGCACCCCAGCGAACGAGAGAGGCCAGGACCACCTCGGTGTCGCCGGTCGAACGAAAGCGCCTACCCTCCTCCTCGAGCTCGCGCCTCAGCTCACGAAAGGAGTAGACCTCGCCGTTGAAGGAGAGCACCGCACCGGTCCCGTCAACCATCGGCTGCTCGGCGGCATCCGAGGTGTCGAGCACCGCGAGCCGCCGGTGCCCGAGGATCATCAGCCCCGATGGGTCGTGCCACAGGCCGGCACCGTCGGGTCCACGATGGTGAAGGCGCTCGGTCATCCGCCGCACCGCGGTGGCGTCCGTGGCGCCGTCCCAGTCGAGCCAGCCGCAGATCCCACACATGTCTCAAGGTTACTCGGTTCTCGAAGCAAATGTGATTCGTCGGTTCGCCCCAAAGGAATGACGGAGGAATTCGGAATTCGGAATTCGGAATTCGGAAAACCTCGATCGAGACATTGGAGTTTTCTCGTATCGCGGACTCTGAATGCGGGATGTGGTAGGTGGAAACCCAACTTCGGGTATGACGAGGTATTGCGAGGCTGGTGAGATATTCAACCTCTTATCGAAGGCGGTTTTCCGAATTCCGAATTCCGAATTCCGAATTCCGACCTGCCCCTTGGGAGATGATTCGCGCCGGGGTAGGATCGTCCCGTGGCGAAGCGTACGAAGAAGCAGAACGTCGGGGCGGCGCCGGAGTTGGTGCCGGCTTCGTGGCCGGTCACCCTGACGGGAGTGGCGTTCCTGCTGGTCCAGGTCGTGTTCCTGCCCGGAGCCGTCAGTGCCTTCCGGCTGCCCAAGGAAGCCCTCGCGGTGTCGGGGATCCTGGCCGTGGTCGCCGTCGCCGCCTCGGTCAGACTCCGGGCCGGAACGCTGACCATTCCCAGGGGACCGCTGGTCCCGGTGCTGCTGGCGCTGCCTGCCCTCCAGCTGGCATCGACCGTGTGGGCCGGCGACCCGCGACGGGCCGCGGCCACCGCCGCGGTGACCGCCACATGGGTGGCGGCCGCCTTCTGGCTTGCGTCCGCAGCGGAACAGGACAGGCAGCGGGTGGCATGGTTGACCGCCATTGGGGTCTCCCTTTCGGCGGTGGTCTTGCTGTTGCAGGCGGGGGGCATCCCGCTGTTGGTCGTCGGCCGATCCGCCGAGAGCCGATTCCGGATGAGCGGGCTCGCAGGTAATCCAGCCGATTTCGCAACCTCCGCGGCGTTGTTGCTGCCGATTCTGTTGCTGACGGCGGTCGGCGGACGCCGCAAATGGTGGCAGTGGACCCTGATCGGACTGCTCACCGTGGCCACGGTCCTTTCACAGACGCTGACCGGCTATATCGCCCTCGGACTGGTGGCCGTGGCCTGGCTGCTCCAGAGGGGGTCGAAGAAGACCTGGGCCGCAGCCGCCGCCTGCGGCATTTTGGCCGTCGCGCTCGCCTTTGCGACGGGGTTCGAGCGACGGTTTCAACACCAGTTCGAGCTGGTCCGAAGCGGCGACTGGTACTCCGTGCTTTCGGCCCGCGGCGACGGCTGGACCGCCGCGATCGAGATGGTCCGCGGACACCCGCTGCTCGGCGTCGGCGCCGGCCAGTTCACCCGGCTGTTCTACCCGAGCCGCCTGGCGTGGCTCGAGCGAGAAGGTGCCGTTGGCCGCCGAGGGGAAAGCGCCACCCACTTCCAGTGGGCCCACTCCGATCCGCTGCAGGTGCTGGCCGAGCTCGGTGCCGCCGGAGCGGTTTGGATGGCTGCCCTGATCTGGGCCCTTTGGCGGACCCGGCCCAGAGGAGACCCACTTCCCGCTCTTGCCGTGGCGGCCACCACTCCATTCCTGCTGCTGCACTACCCCACCCACCTGGCCATCGGGATGGTGCCGATCGTGATCGTGCTGGGATATCTGCTCGCCGCCCGACCGACTTCGCAGCTGCCGAGGTTGACCGGTGTGCTCCGTCCGGCGGTACCGGTTGTCCTGATCGCAATCGCTGGCGCCGGCTGTTACTGGCAACTGCGCCGACTGGCCGTCGACGTCTGGACGGCGGAGCTCGAGCGGGCGCTGGGAGTTGCGGCCGCCGTCACCGAACCGGTGCGCAGGAACCAGCTGGCCTCGGCCGTCGAGTGGCAGATCATGGAACGAGTTCAACGCCTGCCCGGTGCCGCCGGGACCCTGTGGCGGATCGTCGGCAAGTCGCGGATCGCCCGCGGCGATCCACGGGGCGCCGAAGAGGCGTTTCGTTATGCCGACGCCTTGTGGCCGCACGAGGAGGGCGAGCTCGGCCTCGGGATCGCCCTCGCCGGACAGGGCCGCCGCAGCGAAGCGCTCATTTACCTCGGCAGGGTCTGCAGGACCAACCCGGCACTGATCTTCGAGATCAGCGACCCGGACCTCCGGCGCTCCCTCGAGGATCTCAACCGAGCCCGCCAACGCGGAAATCAGGGCCGGCGGTAAAGGGAATTTGGAATTGCTCGCGGCCTCCGGCCGCGGCGACTCACCGCCACCAGCAGACAGCCGTAGGCCAGCCCCAGCTCCCTCGTCGCCTCGCTCCTCGGGACGCCGTTCGCCACGCGCCGGCTTCGCCGGCTGGTCTCACGGCGCCTCTGACGACCCCCTTGGCCACGGCTGTGGGCTGCTGTTGTCGGCGAGTTCGAGATTCGGGTAATTGTCATCGTTTCAAACCTGTTGTTGTGACCGGCGACACACCGCCTCGACGAATGGGAGTGTGGGTTTCAGCTGTGGTCGATCGCGCGGTGAAGAGCGCTGTATTAATCGCCGAGGTGTGGGGAACTTGAGGAGGCAAGACCAGGGGCCGGCACCTCCGTGGTCTCCCACCCGGACGCCCCACAACGGGGATTGGCGCCGAGCCCCCAGGTCTTGCTTTTTCATTTTAGTCCAGAACCGAGGATTCGTCCGGGAGTTGAGAACCCAACTGCGGACAGTGACGCGGAGCCTATCGGGGACGGTTTTCCGAATTCCGAATTCCGAATTCCGAATTTTCCTGCCTGGCTATCGCTTTGCGGCGTCGGCGCGGGTGAGCTCGCAGCGGTTCCTGGCCACCATGTCGTCGGGCCAGTCGGCGCGGCAGCCGTTACGAATCGAGTTGAAGGTCGCCTCGTCCACGCCCACCGAGAAGCTGAACCGGCCGCCGATGGCGTCTACGGCGGCCGCCTGCTGGGCCATGCAGCTGTCGTAACCGGCGCGCGGGCCTCCGGCGTACCTCTCTTTGCACAACGTCGCGGCCGCCTGCCGCGAGGCGAAGGGATCCAGCAGCGGAGCCGGCTGCTCCGATGCCTCACGCTCGTTTTCTATTCGAAGCTCCACAAGGCCGGCCAGCAGAGTGTTCCCGGCCGCGGTGAACTGATCGAAGGCGCCGCCGTAAAGCGGCTCGTCGCGCGCGATCGCCGATCGCATCATGCCGGCAGCTAGCTGGTATCGTCGGGCGCCGGCCTCGACCTCCGCGAACAATTCGGAAAACCGATCGGGCGGCCTGAGCAGGTTCAGGCTCCGAACCATGTTCTCGAGATCGCTGCACGCCTCGATCATCCGAATTCGCCAGCCCTCGTCGTAAAACAGGTCTCGACTTCTGGTTTCAGCCAGCACCGACTCCGCCGTCCGGCCGAGGGCCAACGCCCGTTCCGCCAGTTCGACCGCCTCGACGCCGGAGATGTCGATCAGCGTGGCGGATTGGCCGGTTTCGTCCTCGATCAGCAGCAGCTGCTCCCCCTCCGGGTGGTCCAGCGAGAGCCCCTTACCGGCGTCGGAAAGTCGATCCTGGGCCAGGACACCCGGTCCCCATCCGAGAACCAGGACAACCGCAGCCGCGACCACGCACCATCGATTGCCGTTCATCTCTGATGATTCTACCAAGACGCAAGGTACACTCGAAAAAGCAATGCGCGATCCCGCCCGAAAATCCGAGGAAACCAGGATCCAGAACGGCCGGCCGCAACTCAACGCGGGACCGGCCCACACCCTCGCCCTTGTCCTGGCCGTGGGCTACGGTCTGACCCTGCTCCTCCAACCTCCGCCGCTGGCGTCCATGGTTGCGGGCGATCTCCTCGACACCCCGCGGCGGCACGGCCTGCTGCTGGCGGTCCTGATTTGGACGTTGGTTTCGCTGCTGGGGTTGGTCGTGCTGTGGCTGGCGGCGGCCCGACGGCGACCGTGGGCTGATCGCAGGGACACCCTCGCCCTGCTGACCGCCACCCTGTGGCCGCTCACCCTACTGCCGCTGGCCGCGTATGCCTTCAACCGACAGGTGTGGACGGTCGCCCCCGTCCTGCTCTACGGTGCGGCCCTCGCCGTCTGCAGCTACAGTGCCTACCGGACCAACCTTCCTCCCCTGGTGTTTCGGATCCGACGCCTCGACGTTCAACCCTGGCTGCCGGCGGTGCTGCTGGCGGTGATGATCACCGCCTACATCTGCTGGGTCTCGCTGCACACGATCCGCCACCACTACGGCTTGGGGACCAGCGCTTATGACCTCGGGATCCACGAGAACTTCCTTTGGAACACGATTCACGGGGACTGGTTTTACTCATCGATCGAGGGCGGGAGCCACCTGGGCGTCCACACCTCCTTCGCGATGCTCATGATCGCCCCCCTGTACGCGGCGTTTCCGGCCACCGAGACCCTGCTGTTCATCCAGACGATGCTCCTCGGGCTGGCCGCCTGGCCGTTGTTTGGCGCTGCACGGTCGGTGACGGGGAGCGGATGGACGGCGTTGGTGGTGGCGTCACTTTGGCTGGCCCATCCAGGGGTGGCAGGGGCCAACTTCTACGATTTCCACGCGGTGGTCTTCGCCCCGTTCTTTTTCTTCTTCGCGGCGTGGATGTGGCGCACAGGTCGCTGGCGGTGGTTCTGGGTCTGGGTTTTTCTGCTGCTGACGGTCAAGGAGGACATGGGCTTTCTGGTGGTGGCGCTCGGCCTGGTTCTGCTGATCGACGGCGACCGGCGGCGCGGCGCGATCGCCGTCGCTGCCGGCGCCGTGTCCTACCTCGTGCTGCAGCACGGAGTGATCCCGTTTTTTTCCCCCGGCGGCCATTCCTACGTCTGGTACTTCCCACAGGTGATTCCCGAGGGAGAGGGTCCCGCCGGCGCCTTGGTGACCGCCTTCCTGAACCCGGTGTTCACGATCCGGTTCGCGCTGACCCCGACCAAGGTTCTTTACGTCATGCAGCTTCTCGCCCCGCTCGCCCTGCTGCCGTTGCGGACGGTTCGTGGAGTGCTGCTGGTTGGCTACGGCCTCTCCTCGGCTCTGCTGGCCACTCGCCCGCCGATGTTCGAGCTCGGCTTCCAGTATGCGCTGGTGATTTTGGCGCCCGCCTTCGTGGGTCTTCTCATCGCCGTCGGCGACCGCAGCCCGAGCTGGCGGTCGCGGGCGCTTGCGGTTGCGGTAATGCTCTCGATCATCACCACCTTCCACTACGGCATGATCTGGCCGGGCGCCGACTTCGCCGGGGGATTCAGGAAGATCGAATTCTCGCTGGACGGGTCAGAGCGTGAAGATTATGCCGAGGTCGCGAGCTGCGCCGAACGGATCCCGGCCGAAGCCACCGTCCTCGCCTCGGAGGTCCTCGTCCCCCACGTCGCCCGCAGACACACCGTAATGACCACTCGCGATATCGCCGGAAACCCTCGATACCCCTTCGACGCGATTTTCCTGCTCAAGGACGACAACAGTCGGCTGCTCGGGTTTCTGGTGGCCGCCGCCCAGCGCAGAGGCCTCGTCGTCGTTCACGACGGAGAACACTGCCTGCTTTTGTTAAGGAGTCATGAGGAGGGAGCAGGCAGCAGCATTCCCCGAAATTCGTGAAAACGGCAGCGGCGCCGCCTACAGCCGACTGCCACCTCCGTCGACGGAGGCCGGCCGCCACCTATTGAATGATCTCGACGTGCAGCGGGTCGGTGACCTCGAGGGTCATCACCGTGCCGGGCTGGATCTCCACCGGCTTCGCCCTGGTCTGGCTGGCCGCCACGGCGCCGGCGATGGCGCCCACCACCGCACCGATCTCCTTGCCCTTGTCGCCGTCCACCTGGTGGCCGACGATGGCACCGCCCACCGTGGCGCCACCGATGATCGCGACGTCCCTGCCGGTGCTGCTCTTTCCCTTTTGAGAAAATACCACCGTGACCGGGTAAGAGTGCCCCGAGGGCAGCTCCAGCAAATCGAAATCCAACGACAGGGTCGAGCGCCCGCCCACCTTCTTGGCGGGCTTGGCTTCGGTCACCGTGCCGCTGATGATCGCACCCGTGGGAATCGCAATCCGTCCCCCAACCCTCACCGGCTCGACGATGCGCACCGAGAACGCCTGCCCCACCTCGCTTTCGTGACTCGACAGCTTCTGGAGAAACTCCACATCCATCAACGTCCCCTGGGCCACCGTCACCGGAATCGGCGTCGGCGTCGGTGTCGTCGTTGGCGTGTGGGTCGCTGTCGGCGTCGCTGTCGGCGGTACCGGGGTCACGGTGGGAGGAATGCGCGTTGGGGTCGTTGCGCGGGGAAGTCTCTCCACCGGCTGCGGGGCCACGGCCTCCGATGTGTGCTCGACGGTCTCGCCGCCTGGTGGTTCAGCAACCTCGGTGGCCGCGGGCACCGGCGTCACCTCGACGTAGACAATCGTCTCGCTGGGCTTGCATCCGGCAAGACTCCCGACCGCGACGATCGCCGCGCACACCACGGCGGCAGAGAGCTTCGCTGAATGACTCATGATTTTTCTCCTCGACTATTAAAAGCTCGGCGCCACAACTTCGATTCCCATAGGCGTGAACGATCCGCTCGAATTGAGGGTCATGCCACCCCGAGCGCCGCCTTGACCTCGTCGATGGCGCGTTCCTCCGCGTCGCTGACCTTGTCTCCGCCGATCCCCAGGAAACCGCCCTCCCTCGAAGCCTCGGCAACCCGATCGGCAACCGCCACCAGCCAGCGCCTGAATTCGAAGGCTTCGCCGCTGTCGTCATCGGCGGGCAGCAGATCGGACAGCCGCGCCAGCTCGACGAGGGCCCAGGTCTTGGCGTCCTCGAAGCCGGCCGACCGGTCGGGGCGGGGCATTTCCGAGTCGCGATGGCGAATGTCCTCGACAACCTCCTGAATGAGACCGTTGTCCGGGTGCTGCTTCGCCAGATCCATGATCGACATGCCGACGGCGAGCATCTCCTTCACCACCCCGAGCGGTCCGCTGGGGCTGGCCGCGCTGACGGTCAAACCCACGAGCGACGCGCCGGAAACGATCAGATTCCAATCCTCAGCGGTGAAGTCGTCCCTGGTCATGTCGTCGCTCCTCCCTTCGCCGCCGGCCCGCGGTCCGGCGAACGGAGAATACGGCGACCATCGGCAACGGTCAATGACAAGGGCAGTTGACCGTTGACCGTTGGCCGTTGGCAGTTGGCAGTTGGCCGTTGGCAGTTGGCAGTTGGCAGTTCTTAGTTCTTAGTTCTTGGTTCTTGATTCAGCCGCCCACGCCGATCTCGGAGGGTCCGCGGCGAGAGAGACATCGGCTTCGGTAGGTGACTCAGAACTCAAAACTCAGAACTAAGAACTCCGATCCCCCTCGGCGCAAGACCAGGTACTATCCCTTCGAACTCGCAAGGGAGCGCTGAGATGGATTTCACCGACAAACGTGTACTGGTGACCGGTGGCTCTCGCGGCATCGGTCGTGCGGTCGCCATCGCCTTCGCAGACCGGGGCGCCAGGGTGGCCGTCGGCTTCCGAGCCGATCGTGAGGCCGCCGAGGAGACCGTCCGATCTCTGCCCGGCGGTCCCCATCGTCTGGCACAGGCCGACGTCACCGATCCCGCGTCGGTGCGCCGCATGGTGGATGACGCGGCCGCCGCCTTCGGCGGATTGGACATCGTGGTCAACAACGCCGGTATCTGGGTGGAGCACGTGCTCGAGGACGTCGACTACGATCAGTGGCAGGACGCGTGGCGGCGAGTGCTCGAGGCCAACCTCACCGGTCCCGCCAACGTCTGCTATTGCGCCGCCCGGCACATGATCGACCACGGCGGCGGGAAGATCGTCAACGTGTCGTCACGGGGCGCCTTTCGGGGCGAACCCGACGGTCCGGCCTACGGGGCCAGTAAGGCCGGGCTCAACGCCATGAGCCAATCGCTGGCGCGCCGGCTCGCCCCCCACCGAATTTCCGTGGGCGTGGTGGCGCCCGGGTTCGTCGAAACGGATATGGCGGCCGACTTTCTCGCCGGCCCCCAGGGTGACGAAATCCGGGCCCAGAGCCCCCTCGGCCGGGTGGCCAGGCCCGAGGAGGTGGCGGCGGCGGTACTGTTCCTGGCCGCCGACGGCTCGGAGTTCTCGACCGGCGCCATTATCGACGTCAACGGCGCTTCGTATTTGCGTACGTGAATGGTGACATGTGAGACGTGACACGTGAAAAGCGACACGTGACACGCGGAGCGTCAGTCGTGGCGATGCCTACTACTCGATCGTGAATCCCATCAGCTCGACCGGGACCGGGCCGACGAAGTCGGCTCCGCGCAGGTCGGGAAAGGTGCCGGCGAAGGTCACCTGGGTGAAAACGCCGGTGACCGGATCGATGCTGTACACGTCGTTGCGAATTCCGAAGATCTCGCCGCCGGGAAGAACGGTGATGGTCTGGACTTCGCTGGTCCCATCGGCCGATCCATTGACGTTCGTGGCGGCTCCGGTCGCAGCGTCGACGGTGAGAAGACCCTGCGTGTTATCGGTCGCGTACAGAGTTCCGCCGAGAAAGTCGAACGCCAGACCCTGTACCGAACCAAACCCCATGGCTCCGACCATTGTCCCGTTCCCGGTCGCGGGATCGAAGGCCCAGAGCTGATCTTCGGGCGAGGCGTCGCCAACGACGTAGAGCACGCCCGATAGCGAAAACGCCATGGCGCGAACGCTCAGTTCGGGGTTCAGGACCGCGACCTGGCTCCCCGCGCCGGTGGCGGGGTCGATGGTGATCAGGACTGTTTCCGCCCCCGAAGTTCCGACCGTGTAATAATCCCCGGCGGCGTTCCGGGCCATTGAGTTGCAGCTGTCAAAGCCGGCGTTTCCGAGGGGCGTCCATGTCCCGGTAACGGTGTCGACGGTGCCTACCGGACAGAACGACCATCCCACGCAGAGCAGGGTCGCAGGGACTCCCTCCCCGGTGCCCTGCTGCGCCGGCTGGGCCGGGATTTCAGACCCCGGGAACACCCCGTCCTCGTCCACATCCACAAGGCTCTGAGCCGCCGCTGCGCCGGCCACCACCATCAATGCCACTGCGATGACAGTCATTCGGTTCACGACTTCACTCCCTTCTGTCCGGGTTATGACCCAAGATTACCGACGAATCGGCAATCCGTCAATCGCCATTCCCTTGCAGGACAACGAGATCACGACCGCGAACGGTGGTGAAACGGCGGACAGGCCCCGGCTCTTTGTGGTGGTTCACGCCACAGCCTACCGCCTGTAGGCCTGACCCACCGTCGCGGTGTCGGTGGCCGCAGCGGCGGCGGTTCCGGACGCGGACAGGGTCTTAGGCTATGGGGCTCCTCAGCCGCACAGCGTGAACTCGAACGATCGAATCAACGTACACTGCTCAGTGGGCGCGGTGGCCACGATCCGCGAGCCCGAACCCATCATGGCTGAAGAGAAGCAAGACCACGGGATCGGCGAGTTCCTCAGGAGCTTCACCGGCGGCGTCGATCTGCGAAAGGCCCACCGAACCCTCGGACGTGACGCCGGCTTGGCCTTCCAAATCCTCACTCGAGAGCACGCCGACCGGCCCGAACCTGCTGGCCGCGCCGGCCGACTCTGGCACCGAACGCGAATCCTGTTTCTGGGTCTTTCGTCCAAGCTGGCGCCGACTCGGCGAGTTCTGTTCGCGGCCTGCATCGTCGTGGCGCTGTTGTCCCTCCAGCACTGCGACGCACAGGTGGCGGGAAGATCGCTGTCAATCGGCGGTGGGTCTCCGCTCATGGTCCTCGCCTTTGCTGGGCTGGTCCTCCTGCTGGTGCTCGAGCTCGCTGATCGGGTGGTGATCCGGGACGAGATCGAGGTGGCAAGACAGCTGCAACGAGCGCTGCTGCCGGATCGGCCGCCCACCATCGACGGCTACTCCTCCGCCTTTTCGTACGCCACCGCAAACACGATCGGTGGCGACTACTACGACTTTCTGAGTGTGCCGGACGGCCGGACCGCAGTCGTGATCGGGGACGCCAGCGGCCACGGTATGGCCGCCGGCATTCTGATGGCCATCGCGAATGCTGCGCTCAAGCTGGCCATCGACGTCGATCCGAACCCAACCGCGGTGGCGGAGTTGATGAACAGGGTGCTGTACCGGACCGGAGGCTCGCGCGACTTCATGACCATGTTCTACGGAGTTCTCGACCCTCGCGACGGACGCCTCGAGTACATCTGCGTCGGTCACCCGTACCCCTTGATTCGGCGCGCCTCGGGGCAGCTGTCCCAGCTCGGCAGCGCCTCGCTTCCCCTCGGGATCCGATCGTCGATCGAACCGACACCTGGCATCACCACGCTCTCCCCGGGTGACCTCTTGGTGATGGTCACCGACGGCATACCCGAGGCGGTCGACGCGGGTGGAGAGACCTTTGGCTTTGAACGGCTGGAGTCACTGGTGGCCGACGGCGGTACTGCGGATGAGGTCCACCGACGGATCGGGTCCGCCCTCTCAAGGTTCACCTCCGGGACGACGCCACACGATGACTGGAGTCTGGTGGCGATCCGCCGCGACCGATGACGACGCCTGCGGTCTCCAGCCTTCGATCGCGGGTCAGCTGCCGGGTGACGACGCCTGCCAGCGGCAAGGTTCGACCCCCTCGATCGCACACACGGGAGTCGGTGCAGGCACGCTGGCGGCGACGGGTCCGACCGCGGGGAGAGTCCCTGTTGTGGCGCGGACTGTCTGGAGGCTGTCGTCCGTTCTCGCCGCAGCCGGTTCCCGCCGCCACCGTCTCGACTGGATCAAAACCACCGCTCCAACGATCATCGTCGAGGCGCCGAGGACCCGCGGACCCATCGACTCGCCGGCCACCGCCCAACCGAGCAGAACCGCTACCACGGGATTGACAAAAGCGTAGGTCCCGACCGCTGAGGCCGACACCCGGCGCAGCAGCCACACGTAGGCGCAGAGGGTCACGATGGAGCCGATCACCGCCAGGTAGACGAGGGCCGCCGCCGACCTCCACGTCACATCGGCCACCGCAAAGCCCACCTGCCACTCCCGCACGGCGCTCGAAACCGTCAACAGCACCACACCGGAGCTGAGCATCTGGATTGCCACGGTCATGGCCGGCGACGACGGCAGGTCGGCACGTCGGGAGTGAAGCGAACCCAGCGACCAGCAAAAGGTCCCGACCAGGATTACCGCTGCCCCCAGTGGGTGAACCCGGTCCAGTTCGGCGGAGGTCAGCCCCACCAGCACCACCACTCCGACGAGGCCGAGAGCCACCCCCGCGATGTCCCGGGCCCTCAGCCGAGACCGCCGGAAGACCGCGACGTCGAGCACGATCATCCACAGCGGCACTGTGGTCACCAGCAGCGCGGCGACGCCGGACGGAACCCACTGCTCGGCCCAAGTAACGCCGCCGACCCCGCAGACCAGCATGAGCACTCCCGTTACAACCGCAGACCACCACTGGCGGTCCGACGGTCTGGGGACTCCCCGCACCCGCAGCCAACCGTACAGCAAGCAGCCGGCGACCGCGAATCTCAATCCCGCCATCAGCAAGGGCGGCAGGCTCTCCAGGCCGATCTTGATCGCGAGGTAGGTGGACCCCCAGATCAGGTAGATCGCGGCGAAAGCCCCCGCGATTGTCATCCATCCAGTGCCGCGGCCGGGGTTGATTGTGTCCATCACGTTTCCAAAGATATGCCGGATCGGGGTTGCAAAACAGATGCAAAGAACATAAATTATAACCAGTACAGTTGAAGATCTATGAAACTGTACTGGAGGCCTAGGATGTACCCAGAGCGGCCAGCAACCACTGACGATCTCCCGAAGTACCAGCAGATCGCCGAGCAGATCGCGGAGATGATCGACCGCGGGACCTTCAAGCCCGGCGCACGAGTGCCTTCCCTGCGACGCCTCAGCCGACAGATGGCGGTGAGCCTGACCACCGCCATGGAGGCCTACCGTGTGCTCGAGGACCGCGGATTGATCGAGGCGCGGCCGCAGTCGGGATTCTACGTCAGGAGCCCGAGACCGCTGCTTCCCACCCCGGCCAAGACCGTGGGCGGAAATCAGGCGGTGGATCTCGACGTCGACGATCTGTTCGTGACGCTGATGCGCAAGCTCGGCGATCGCGCCATCGTGCCCCTCGGAGCGGCCGGACCGCACCCGGGATTTCTGCCCATCGATGCGCTGAATCGCGTGTTGGCCCGAGAGGTGCGGTCGCGGCCGGAGACCAGCCAGTCCTACGACGAGGGGCTGGGCTACCTGCCGCTGAGGACGCAGATCGCCCGTCGGGCCCTGGACGCCGGCTGCGCCCTCGCACCGGAGGAGATCATCACCACCGCCGGTGCACAGCAAGCGGTGTACCTCAGCCTTGCGGCGGTCACCGAACCGGGCGACGCCGTGATCGTGGAGACCCCGACCTACGTCGGCCTGCTCCAGGTGCTGGAAAGCCTGCGGCTGAGGGCTCTGGAAGTGGCCACCGATCCGACTGACGGCATCTGCCTCGAGGGTCTGGTCGACGCCATCGAGCGGCACCGGGTGTCGGCGTGCGTGCTGGTCCCCACCTTCGGCAACCCCCTCGGGCACTCCATGCCCGAGGCGAGCCGCGAGCGGCTGGTCGATATCCTGGGCTCGGCCAAGATCCCGGTCATCGAGGACGACATCTACGGTGAGCTTCACTTCGAGAGCAGCCGGCCGAGGGCCGTCAAGGCGTTCGACCGCACTGGAGGCGTCATTCTCTGCTCGTCGCTCTCGAAGACCCTCGCACCCGGGTTCAGGGTCGGCTGGGTTGTGCCAGGTCGGTTTTCCGATGCCATCGAGCGCCAGAAGTACATCACCTCGGTGGCGTCCCCCACCCCAACCCAAATGGCGGTGGGCGCCTACCTGGAGTCGGGTGGTTTCGACCGCCACCTCCGCCGGCTTCGCGGGACATACCGCGGGCTGGTCACCCGAATCAGCGTCGCGGTCGGCGAGCACTTTCCGGACGGCACCCGGATGAGTCGCCCCCGCGGCGGCCACGTACTGTGGGTGGAGATGCCGCCCGAAGTGGACTCTATCCGGCTCTTCGACAGAGCCCTCCGACACGGGATCAGCCTCGCCCCGGGCCCCCTGTTCTCGGCCTGCGGCGCCTACCGAAACTTCATTCGCCTGAACTGCTCGGTTCTCTGGTCCGAAGCCATCGAAGGCGCGATTCGCACCATCGGGTCCCTCGCATCAGATCAGCTCGGGAGATCAAGAACCACGGAATCCGCCGCGAGCTGATGACCACCGCTCGCAGTAGAAAGCCGGTTATATATGCGGGCTAGGGCACAGTAACCGACCACGCGGTGGTGTCACCCGACTCGAAGCCGTCCTCGAAGATCTCCGGACCGAGGTTGACCTCGAACGCTCCAATGTCGACGACCGGGGGATCTCCGTCGCCCGTGTCCGGCACCTCCGGATGGTCGAAAAATCGATCGCGTCCCGCGATGTCGACCGGAATCTGGTGGTCCTTGAAATGGTCTTCGTCAAGGTCGCCGAGATCGTCCGGCACCGCGGAGTTGTCCCCCGCGTCGACGGCCGGTGAGTCCGGATCCTGCACCCTCAGGTCGTCGTCAAGGGTGCCGAGCACGTTGTCGGCGCCGTCGGGATCGATGAAGAGGGGATCGTCGGTCAGGATCTGCGTCCCGCCACCGGTATAACCATTCTCCACGATGGAGTAGTTCACCGAAGGCGCCATCGTCCAGAAGGTGATCTGCGGTCCCGTGCCGCCGGTGTTCGACCAGAAAATCGAGTTGTTGATCGAGTAGGACACCGAGGTCGAGTTGTTGGCCCAAAGTCCCGGACCCTCCTCGGTGCAGGTGTTGCCGTAGACGCTCAGGTTGGTCAGGAACGGCGCGAAGGACCCACCGTTGATGGCGATGGCACCGCCCCGGAACGACGAGTTGGCGGTGAAGATGCAGTTGGCCAGGGCCTGTCCGGCGGCCGAGCCGTCGTACCCGCCGCCCGACATCGCCGCCTGGTTGCCGTAAAAACCCGAGTTGTACACCGGGAGGAAGCCTCCCCCTGCGTACACCCCCCCTCCGGAGAGGCTGGCGTAGTTGCCGATGAACACGATGTTGGCCAACACCGCACCGCCGCCCTGGGCCAGAACGCCGCCGCCGAGGCTGTCCGGTCCAGCGCCGTCGGCCCGCCCGCCGGTGACGGTGAATCCGTTCAACATGGCGCCGACCCAGAACGACGCCCCCACGTTGACCACGTGGAAACAGTTGTCGGCCGTCGTGCCCGGGTTGCCGATCTCACAGCTGAGGAGGGTCTCGTGGCCCTCGAAATCCCGCTCGCTCCGGAGTGTCTCGGCGCCGCTGAAGCCGCCGTATACCCTGACACCGCTTTTGGTGAGGAAGGTGGAGGACCGGCTCGCACCCGGCACGTAGGTCCCCTCGGCGACCCACACCTCGACGCCTGCCGGCGCGTTCTGGATCCCCGCGTTGAGATCGTTGAAGGCGTTCGCCCAGGAGGTGCCGTTGTTCGCTCCACCGGCGTCGACGTCCACGTAGACATAACCGAGGTCGACATCGATGCCCGACGGGGCCCCGGCCACCACCGTGTCCCTCTGGCCGTCGCCGTTGCCGTCGTACCAGACCAAGACATCGTCTGGATCGGGCTCCTGCTGCAGCCCGTCCCGATCAAAGACGACCGCCACGTAGTAGGTGCCGTCGGGAACCGACAGGAAGTAGGCCCCTCCGGAAGCGCCGATGACCACCGATTCTTCAGGTGGGCCGTTCGGGTCCGAGTGGGCCGACACCTCGATGAACTGGCCACCCTGTGGGCTGCCCCAGAGATTGATGGACCCGCTGATCGATCCGGCATCTGCGACGCACGGAACCAGGACGACCAGGGCCGTGACCAGGCCCGCGGCAAGAGCTGCTCGATGCATTTGGAACTCCCTTCCAACCCGTGAGAATCGCACCGACCGATACCCACTCCAAGAAGACGCGACGACCGAAAACGATTCTCGTTCGCCTCATTGAGACAATCGGTGCCGAAGATCGCCTTATTTTGAGCTCACGAATAAAGATAGGTCCGCGGCCTCGCATGTCAAGCGTGGCCGGCTAGCGAATCCACACCGCAATAACCTTCGGGGGTCAAAAACGTATCAACTCGAGAGGAGTCCTGAGATGACTCGAACCTCTCTTCTCGCGCTGGTCGGAACGACTCTCATCGGTTTGGCGCTCCCCCCCATCCCGGCCGCTGCCGACGACTTGGCCACCGAACCTCACGCCTGCATCGACCACGGCGGCATGAGCTGCGAGCAGGACCTCGAGGAGTTCCTACGGACGGCCGACGTGGTGGACATGAAGGAGGTAGGCGACGGCATCACGCGGCCGAGACGGGTCACCCTCCGGAAGGGCGGGCGGACCTGCCGTGCGATTTTCAAGACGGTCGACATCACCTCCACCGACCTCCACTACACCAACCGGCTCGAGCAGATCTTCACCGACAAGTACGTCTACGAGGTGGCCGCCTACCGCATCGATCGACTGCTCGGCATCGGCCTGGTTCCGGTGACTGTTCTGCGCGAAATCGACGGCGAGGTCGGATCACTGCAGCATTGGATCGAAAACTCCGTCAAAATGCAGGATGCCATCGACCGGAACCTCCAGGTGGGCGACACCGACCTGCTCCTGCAGCGGCTGATGCTGATGTACGTCCTCGATGCGGTGATCTACAACATCGACCGCAACTTCACCAACATCCTGGTTCGTCCGGGGCAAGATCAGTTCTTTCTGATCGACCACTCGCGGGCCTTTCGAACCCACAAGAAGCTCCCCTCCCTCAAGGAGGAGAGACCGATTCCGATCCCCGAGCACGTCGCGGAACACCTGCGCGGACTCGACCTGGGGGCCCTCCAGGCCGAGCTGGAAGGGCTCTTGTCGACCCGGCAGATCCGGTCTCTTGCGAAGCGCAGCGAGCTGCTCGTCGCCGACCTCGACTCCCGCGGAGTTCTCCCCCACACCGGGTAGGGGTCAGAAGTCTAAAGTCTAAAGTCTAAAGTCTAAAGTCTAAAGTCCCCCGCCCGCCCACCCTCCCGGATGGCAGATGGCAGATGCCGGATCCCCCGCCCGCCCACCCGGCTCAGCAGTTGGATGTCGTTGGGAACGGGACCCGAAGGGGCACGGAGGAATCTGGGCAATCTTGGGAATCGCCCGACGCAAATCGGTTCGTTTTGTGCGACCGAGTCGTCCTGTTCGGGCTCTCTCGAATGGTCTGTGGCATCAACCGCTGACCCAGACTTTTCCTCAGCGAGCGAAGCGAGTCGAACGGATCCCTCCTCGGCCCGGAGCCTGTCCCGAGCGAGGCACCTGCAGGGCGCCGACGAGGGAGCTCTCGTTCGGGATGACAATGGAAGGAGCCGTCGACGGGAGCCTTCCCCTTCTCCCCTTCTCACAGGGCTTGGCAACCGGGGCACCTTCTCCCCGTTTTCCACGGCTGCGCACAGCGACGACGACGGGCTAGTTCTAGGTGTCCTAGTCCAAAACGGGGCAGGTCGCTTCTCCCCTTCTCACCTTCTCACCCGGCAGGCTCGGGACAGTCTGTGATTCCTCATGCGCTCCTCTGTGAAACTCAGAACTCAAAACTCAGTATACTCAGTAACCCACACAGTGCGGACTCGCCGCGTTGTTCTGCGCCCCTCTGCGTTCTTCTGCGGCCAATCCAAGCACCGCCGTACGGGTTCGATTTTCCGAATTTCGAATTCAACGAGCGTCGATCTCACGGAAAATCGGATGAGCCCAATCTTCAATCCGCTCCTCTGCCCAAAAGAAAGGGGCGGGTTTCCCCGCCCCCATCGATCACGAAGAACAACGAATCAGCGAGCCGCCACGTAGGTGGGATCGCCGGTGATGTTGTCCACCACCGAGCCGTAGGCCAGGAAGCGCGCGCCCGGTGTGCTGGTCCAAACCTCGGCGTAGCCGATCTCCGTCCCGTCCGGGAGGATCTGGTTGACCTGGGTCTGGCCGTAGGCTTCGAGGGTCCTGGTGACGGTGGCAACCCAGCTGCCATTACCGTCGTAGAGGTCGATCATCACCTCGACCTGGTTCGCACCCAGGTTGGCCAGACCGATATTGGTCCGGAAGCCCGCGCTGCCGCCGTCACTCTGAGACAGGCCTACGAGGCGAGCCACCTCACCGAAGGTGATCACATCACCCTCGGTCGCGGATGGGATCCCCTGTCCGAAGGTACCCTGGATGGCGTCGTTGAAGGTCCGGCTGGACACCCGGATCGAGTCCGGGTCGGCGAGGATGCGCAGTGCTCCCGACCCCTCGGCCCCAAACAGCGACTCGACCGCGTCGTGGTAACGGACGCTGCCATAGGGCGCGACCATGAGCATCACCTGCTGGGGCATTTCGTTGGCCTGGTCGGCGGCCAGCCACTCGACGACCACCGCCTGAGCTCGGGCCCCCGTGTTGTTGATGTCGAGGTCGGTTCGCCACACGGTTTCGTTGGTGCCGCCCGTATGTGCGGCCGCCGCGATGACCTGTGGATCCATCAGAACCGCATAACCTGAGGGAATACCTGCGGTATTGAGGTGCATCGGCTGGAGCACCTCCCCACCCACGTCGTCGATTTTGGGATCCAACAACGGCTTGATGGAGAATGGAGCCGCGCTGTTGTCGGGCACCGGTTCCACCGAGATTACCGCCGCAAATCCCATGGTCAGGTCCGTGGCCGGGTCGACGAAGTCCTGACCCGGGAAGGGCGGACCCGGATCGTCGCCGGCCGCAGGGCCGGCCCCGTCACTGTCCTCGCCCGACGGCGAGGTGAATCGGCCGGTGGAAATCGGGCCGTCCTGGCCGGCGACCCAGCCTTCGTAGGTCCAGCCTGCAGGAAGCTCAGGCAACATCAGGCTGGGACCGGGTCCTGCAGCCAAGTCGAGCCACCAGATGCCGTTCTGGTAGGGCGCCGAACCTCCACCGGACGGCGCCGCCAAAATGTAAGCGCCCGAGGCGGTTGAAAAATCGGTGCCTATGGCGGCCCCGTGGTCGATTGTCAGGGCGGCCTCGCCGGTGATGAAGTCACCACCCACCAGGTGAACGGCGCTCGGTGCGGGATCATCGCCCTCGGCCGGTTCGATGGTCAGTACGAATGTCGAAACCGCTGCCAGCGATGCGACGGCGGTCGGGAAGTAAGACTCCGACAACACCCCGCCGTCGACCGTGAATCGGCCGGTGCTGACCGGAGACCCGTCGACGATCAACCAGCCCTCATACACGAAGTCCGGGCCGAGGTCCTCGAGCCCCTGCAGATCGAGCCGCAGGTACGCGATCTCGGACATCGTGGCTTCCGGGAGGAGGCTGGCCTGGGCCGACGGGAATCCCGACGCCATGTTGACCATCGCCTGGAGCACCCCGGCGCCCACATCCTCGATGTCGCCGTCGACCAGAGGCTTGAGCGTGAACGGCGCGGGGCTGTTGTCCGGGTCGGGTTCCACCGAAATGACGGCAGCATATCCGTCCGTCAGATCGGCCGCTGGGTTGATCAGGTCCTGGCCGGGAAAGGGCGGCGTGGCGTACGGTCCGGAGGTGATGCCCCCGGCATCGCTGTCGGTACCCGAGGCCATCAGGAATCTGCCGGTGGACATCGGTCCGCCGGGACCGACCACCCATCCTTCGTAGGCCCATCCCGCCGGCAGCTCCGGGAGCTCCAGCGTGGGACCCGGACCGGTCGCGGTGTCGAGCCACCAGATGCCGTTGAAGTAGTCGGCCTCGCCCCCACCGGAGGGAGCGTTCAGGATGAACGGCCCGGCCGCAGACGAGAAGTCGTTGCCGAAGGCGGCACCGTGTGCCACCGTCAGCTCTGCCGTCGAGCCGGTGAAATCGCCTGCGAGTAGATGGACATCGGCAGGTGCGGGGTCGGCATCCGGCACCGGCTCGATGGTGAGGACAAAAGTGGACACCGCATTGGCGTCGGCCACCTCGACGGCGAACATCGAGCGCGAGAGCATTCCGGATCCATTTACCGTGAAGGTCCCGGTGCTGACCGGCGCCCCGTCGACGATGACCCAGCCCTCGTACGCCCACCCGACGCCGAGGTCCTCGAGGCCGTCGGCCTCGAGCTCGAGGTAGATCTGCTCCGCGGCGAGGGCTGGAACCGCCATCGTCGCGAGGCACAAGATGGCGGCCGCCACCACCAGGTGGACGTAGCCCGCCGTGTTGAAACTGGCAACTGCGTTCGTTTTCATGTGAACTCCTTTCGGGTTGGTTGACGTTGCAACCACCTTTATGGCGCCTGGAGTTCACGCCTGCGTCACCGTCTCATCACGGCGCGCTGTCGAAATGCTCACGTTTCTGTAACGTTGTGCCAGAAGCGGTGCCGAGATGGATTTCTTCGAAAAGCTCTCCCCCTCCCCCCACCCCGCTTTTCGAAGTCAGGCTCATCCAGATTTCCGTGAGATAGGCACTGGTTGAATTCGGAATTCGGAATTCGGAAATTTCCATCGCACTACCCTCTTTTGTAATCCTGAAGCCCAACCAGCGGCAGGCTCCGCGCCAGCGTCGGGGCGCAGCGACAGCGGCAGTCTTCAGCCACAGCGTCCAAAATGGCCGGTGCAGAGAGCTCCAATCAGAACTTCGGGTTGAGCAGACGCCAGGTCATTGCACGGACCTGATCGAAGGCGTTCAGAGCATCACGGGCACCGGTTTGACTGATCGCCCCGGCGTGGGCGAGGAGCTTCAGGTGGCTGTCGACCTCTTTGGCCGAGGCGTAGGCAATCCGCCAGTGGTTCGACCGGTCTCGTCCACACCGGCCGTGGCCTTCAGCGATATTCGCCGGGACCGAGCTTGCCGATCGGATCACCTGATCGGCAATCGACTTTAATGGGGCAGGAACCCTCATGACGAGCTTGATGGCGATGCCTGCTGCTTCGAGGGCTTTCTCGTGGGCAACGAGGTTGGTGTTCGTGGCGGCTTTGAACATGGTCACCTCCGGGTCGTTCATGCCCTCCCCCACAAGCCGGTGAGGCAGCCGATGTCAAGGGTGTGTAACACCGGACCCTTGGGCCGGCTTGCCCTTGACATCGGCTGCCCACCGGCCATTCGTTCCTTTGAACGACCCGGAGGTGTCCACATGCAATGCCTCGAAGCCCACTGATTGCTGCCCCTGAATACTGATTGCTGTCCCTGATCGCTGTTCCCGGTCGCTGCCGCTGAATACTGTCGCAGCCGCTGCATTCCGGGCACGGGCACGGAGACGGGCACGGCAAAACCCCAACCAGATTTCCCCGGATGAACCCGAAGTAATTGAAACTAGACCTTGGAAGGTGGATCGCCGGGTTCGGTTGTCCGCCAGCGATCGAATCGCCGCTGCGGTCGAAGCTAGCTCGACACGGGGAGAGAGAACTTGAAGACCGTGCCCTCACCGACGGTGCTGGCAGCCTCGACGGCGCTCCCGTGCAGCTCGAGGATTCGCTTCACGATCGCCAGACCGAGACCGCCGGTTCGCCGGACCTCCCCGTTGACGCCGTCAGCCTGGTAGAAGCGGTCGAAGATCTGCACCATCTCGTCGCGCGGGATGCCGCAGCCGGTGTCCTCGACCCGGACAGCCACCCGCTGGTCGTCGGCGGACAGCACCACGGTGACCGAGCCACCCTCTTCGGTGTGGCTGACCGCGTTCTGGATCAGGTTTTGGAGAACCCGCTGGATCAGGCCGATGTCGGCCGAAACCAGCGGAATTTCCTCCGGCAGGCGCAGGTCGAGCCTGATTTTCTTCTGCTCGGCGGCGAGGCGGAACTCCTGGACCACGTCCTGCACAAGCTCGGAGAGCGGAAAAGACTCCAGCTCGGGCTTCATCTCCTTGGATTCAAGCCGGGCGAGCTCGAACAGCTCCTCCACCTGGTGGCCGAGCTTGTCGCTCTGGCGTCTCGCGATGCTCAGGAACTGCTTTCGTTCTTCGGCCGACAGCTGATCGTCCTTCAGCTCCAGGGTCTCGATGTACCCCTTCAACGAGCTCAGTGGGGTCCTCAGATCGTGGGACACGTTGGCCACCAGCTCCCGCCGAAGCTCGTCGGTCTGGCGGAGCTTGCGCACCTGGAGGATGATCCGCTCCCTCATCCGTTCGAAGGTGGTTGCCAACCGCCCGATCTCGTCACCGTCGGCGTCCGCGAGCCCGGTCCGGAGAACCTCTTGATCCGAAAAATCGCTGTTGCGGAACGCATCGACCGCCGCGGTCAATTTTGTGAGGCGGCGGGTGAGCAGGTTGAAAAGCAGCAGTCCCACCAGCAGGGCCACCGCCAGCGCCCCGGCTACCACGGTCAGGCTGATCCGGAGCAGGTGGTTCCTGCGGAGCACGCTCACGGCCGAGTCGTACCGTTCGCTGGCGAGAACCACGTAGAGGTATCCTTCGTAGCGATCCTCGACCATGATCGGCGACACCGAAAAAACCTTGACGCCGTCGACGCTGCGCGGATCGTCGCCGACGATGGGCAGCTTCGCCCCGTCCGCCAGGATCGCCTTGATGGGCCCCACCGAAACCTGGTCGCGAAGCACCTTTCCGGGTGGCGCCGAGTGCTGGACAACCCGGCCTTCCATGTCCAGCAGGTAGACCTCGATGTTGGGGTTGATCACCATCAGCGTCCGAAACACGTTCTGCAGCGCGTTCTCGTTCACCTCGCCGTCGACCAGCAGGACGTCCTGGCCGACCAGATTGGACGCCAGCGCGCGGTTGACCCGCTGCACCACCTCGGCTTCGTACTGCTGCGTCGACTGCACGCTGACCAGCAGGAAGATCGCACCAAGGAAGATCAGCAGCCCGAGCAGGACCGCCGCCATCTTGCCGTACAGGGTCCTCAGCATCACTGGCCTCCCTCGAGCTCGTCCGGGCCGCAGAAGCGGTAGCCGATCCCCCAGACGGTGATGATGAAGCGCGGCGCCGACGGGTCCGGTTCGATCTTGCCGCGCAGCCGGTTGATGTGGGTGTTGACGGTGTGCTCGTAGCCCTCGTGGGCGTAACCCCAGACCCGATCCAGCAGCTGACTACGGGTGAAGACCTGACCCGGGTGGCTCGCGAAAAACGCCAGCAGGTCGAACTCCCTGGCGGTCAGGTTGATCGCTTCTCCCATCAACCGAACCTCCCGACGCACCTGGTTGATGGACAGATCGCCGGCTGTGATCGTTTCGGCGGTCGCCGCGGATGGTTCGCCGCCGTAGGCCTCCATCCGGCGAAACAGCGCCTTGACCCTGGCCATGAGTTCGCGAACCGAGAACGGTTTGGTCAGGTAGTCGTCGGCCCCCATCTCGAGGCCGACCACGCGATCCACTTCGGTGGACCGGGCGGTCAGCATCAGAATCGGCATGTGGTGCTGCTCGGCGCGCAGCCGGCGGCAGATCTCCAGCCCATCGACTCCGGGCAGCATCAGATCCAGGATCACCAGCTCATAGTCGCCCGACAGAGCTCGCTCGAGCCCCCGCGATCCACTGGGCTCCACCTCTACCCGGTGTCCCTCGTCCCTGAGATGGAGCTCCACCAGGGACCCGATGTCCGGGTCGTCCTCGATCACCAGGATCGCGTGATGCATCATTGTTGGGTTCATCTTGCCACCGACGGCCAACTGTATCACCCGGTGGGACCGGTTTAGAGAAACGTTACAGACCTGTCATCGTTTCATGAAGTTCCGATCCCAAACGACCGCTGATAGGATGGCCCCGTGGTGGTTACGGTGCTCTTCGTGGCGCTGGCGTTGGTGGCGATCGCCCTGGTCGTCACCGCAGTCCGCATCGCGAGACGGGCAGCGGAGGAAACCGGGCCGTCCGACGACCTCGGGTCCGGTCAAGGGGTTGAATTTGACGGCGACATCAGCGAGGTGCGGCGGGGCGATCGACCGGTTCCGCCGGCCACACCGCCAGAACCCGGTCCCGACAACCTGTCGCCTTTTTACCGCCCCGACGGCAAGGATGACCGGCGCTGATGCCGTCCCTGCTGGTGATCGCGGTGCTGGTGATCGTGGGTTTCTACCTGGTGGCGGGAATTCTCCGCTATCTCAGACAAAAGCTGCAGCCTGGCGGCCGGGCCGGGCAGAATGAGGATCGCCGAGGCCCAATCCGGTAACTCCCTCATCTGTTAGGATGGGGCGGAGTCAAAAAACCACAGACAGCCGCCAATTGGGAGGATGCCATGAGCGCGCTTGGCAGGCTGGCCGTTGGAGCTCTCCTCATCTCGCACGGGTCCGTGGGAGCCGCTCAGGTCGGCCAATCACCGTTGCCGTCCGCCCCGGATCTGCCGAACTTCGCGCTCGGACCGGAGCAGCTCGTCCAGTACGGCGGAGTGGACATCATCGTCCCCGGTTACTCGGTTCCCTCGACCTTCGACTGGAACAACGACGGGCTGCCGGATCTCATCGTCGGCGAAGGCGGTGGCGCGACCCCCGGCAAGGTGCGCGTCTACCCGAACACGGGGGTGCCCGGCCGGCCGGCCTTCGACAGTTACCTGATGGTCCAGTCCGAGGGCGCCGACCTGGTCGCGCCGCCCGAAGGTTGCCTCGGCGCATTCCCCAGAGTCACCTACTGGGACGACGACGGGCTGAAGGACCTGGCGGTGGGCCGGGCCGACGGGCTCATTTCGCTCTACCTCAACACCGCCACCGACGCCGAGCCGTCCTTCGACGGCGGCCGGTTTCTCCAGGTGGGCCCGCCCGGGTTCAAGGTCGACATCGACGTCGGCAGCCGCGCCACCCCCTCGGTGGTCGACTGGAACAACGACGGACGCAAGGACCTGGTGGTGGGCGCCTACGACGGTTACGTTCGGATCTACCTGAACTCGGGCAGCGACGGCGACCCGGACTTCCCGACGGAGGAGCTGGTCATGGCGTCGGGTGGCCCCTTGAACGTTGGCACCCTCAGGTCCAGCCCGGCGGTGGCCGACGTGACGGGTGACGGACGCAAGGACCTGGTGGTGGGAGACACCGACGGCCGGCTGCTGCTCTGGGTCAACACCGGAACCGACCCGGATCCGGCGTTCCAGGCGCCGGTGGCGGTCACCTCCGACGGGCTCCCCATCGACCTGCCGAGCACCCGCTCCCGGCCCTCACTGTCCGATTGGAATGCCGACGGCCTGCCCGATGCCCTTGTGGGTTCCAGCGACGGGACGGTCCGCCTGTACGTCAACTCGCGGTCGATCTTCGCCGACGGCTTCGAGTCCGGCGACACCACCTGGTGGTCGACGGTCGACTAACCTATCGACCGGTCGGCGAAGTGACGCAGCAGGCCGGCGGTGGAGCTGTCATGGTGGGACAGGTCCACCTCCTCGCCCGCAAGCAGCCTGGTCTCTTCGTCGAGGATCGTGGTCGCCAGCGCCTTGCCGAGCTCGACCCCCCACTGATCGAAGCTGTTGATCCGCCAGATCACGCCCTGGACGAAGATCTTGTGCTCATAAGCGGCGATCAGCATGCCCAGGGAACGAGGTGTGAGCTGGTCGAGCAGGATGGTGTTGGTCGGCCGGTTGCCTTCGAAGATCCTGTGCGGGAGGGTTTCCTCGAGGGCTTCCTCGGTGATGCCCTGGTCGAGCAGCTCGGCCCGGGCCTCGGATTCGGTCCTCCCCCGCATCAGTGCCTCGGTTTGGGCGAAGAAGTTCGCCATCAGTTTCTGGTGATGGTCGCCAATCGGATGATTGGACCGGATCGCACCGATGAAGTCGCCGGGTACGAGCCGGGTTCCCTGGTGGAGCAGCTGGAAAAAGGCGTGCTGGCCGTTGGTTCCGGGCTCCCCCCAGACGACCGGGCCGGTGTGATAGGTCACCTGGTTCCCGTCCCGGTCGACCGACTTGCCGTTGGACTCCATGTCTCCCTGTTGAAGGTAGGCCGGGAAGCGGCGGAGGTGGTGGTCGTAGGGAATGACCGCGTGGCTCGCCGCCCCAAAGAAGTTGTCGTACCAGATTCCCAGCAGGGCCATCAGCACCGGGATATTGTCGGCGAACGGAGCCTCGGCGAAGTGCCGATCCATGGCGTGCGCCCCATCGAGCAGCTCCGTGAATCGCTCGAATCCCACCGCCACGGCGATCGACAGGCCGATGGCCGACCAGCTCGAGTAGCGGCCCCCCACCCAATCCCAGAACTCAAACAGGTTGTCCGGGTCGATGCCGAAATCCTCCACCGCCCCGCGGTTGGTGGACAGGGCGACGAAGTGGCGCGCCACCGCCCCCTCGGCCGCCACCGATTGAAGCAGCCAGTCGCGGGCGGTGACCGCGTTGGTCATGGTCTCCTGGGTCGTGAAGGTCTTGGAGGCGACGATGAACAGGGTTTCGGCGGGATCGAGGCCGTCCAGTGCTTGGGTCAGGTCACCGGCGTCAGCGTTGGCGACGAACCGCACTTTCGGACCATCGTGATAGGGCCGCAGGGCCTCGGTGATCATCGCCGGGCCGAGATCCGATCCGCCGATTCCGATGTTCACCACCGCCGTAATGGGCCGGCCCGTGGCCCCCTGCCACTCGCCGCTGCGGATCTCATCGCTGAACCGCCGCATCCGCTCGAGCACCGCGTTCACCGCCGGCATGACGTCGTCGCCGTCTACCAAGATCGGGGTGTTCGACCGGTTCCTGAGGGCCACATGAAGCACCGCGCGGTCCTCGGTCCAGTTGATCTTGCGCCCGGCGTACATGGCCCCGATCGCCTCGCGAACGCCGGCCGCCTCCGCCAGCTCGATCAACAGCTCCACGGTCCGCTCCGTGATCCGGTTCTTCGAGTAGTCGAAAAGAATCGGCCCCGCAGCGACCGAGAAACGGCTGAAACGGTCGTCGTCCCGGTCGAAGAGATCCCGCATCTCGAGCTCGAAAACCGCCCCGAAGTGCTCGGTCAGCGCACGCCATGCTGGAGTCAGATCGAGGCGCGCCCTGTCTGAGCCGCGGCCACCGAAATCGGATTCACGCGCCATGTCCGCAACCTCCCCGTCGGTGTTGGAGTGACGAAGCGATACTTCGACCTTAGGATGACGAGCCCCGAATGTAAAGGGCGCCGCCGGGCAGCGTCAAAACTGCGACGACGAAGCCCAGGCAAGGGATCGCGCCGGATCCTCCCGATTCAGCTCGTCGAGACGATGAGCCGGGGTCTTCCCGAGGGCGGTGAACTGCTCCAGGAATCGCCGCGCGCAGTTGATGCCGCCGTCGCCGAATCGCGCCCGTCCCATCCTCTCCACGCCCCTCAAGGCGTCCTCCCACGTCGCCATGGCGAGCTCGCGGAGCTCGCCGTCGCCGACTCCGTCACTGGCGGCGGTGTGCCACAGCTCGCCGAGACGGCCGAGGAGGGGCTGCATGCGGTCCACCGCCGCCCGGCGTGCGACGTCGTCGTACACGATCGCGGCGACCAACACCACCTGGGCGGCCCGCCAGCAGTCGGGAACCTGTTCACCCGCACGCAGCTCGATGAACCCACGGGGGCGGACCTCGAAGAACAGGGTGGTCAGGTGGTAATCGAGGTCGTCCAGGGTCGGCCAGCCGTGAACCGGGTGCCCGTCTCTCATCCAGCGGCCGAAGGTGAAGCCCGGCTCTCCCGGGTGCCATTGACCATCATCCGACCGGATGAGCATCACGTCGGCGTCGATGGCGGCGCGGGCCCACTGCTCCCGCGGATCGGCGCACGAGCCGTCCACGAGAGCCGGGGGAAAGCCGCTCCGGGTGGGGTCGAGTCGCTGCCACGCGTGGGCCCGCGTCGACACCCCTCCCTCGCCCGGGCTGCAGGCGAAGGTGGCGGTGATCAGGGGGCTGACCAGGTTGGCCGCAAGCCACCGCTGCCGCCACAACTCACGGCCGCCGAGGTCGAGGTTGATCTGGAGGCTGGCCGTATGCCGCATCATGACTCGCCCCCAGCTGCCGCGCCGGTCGTAGTAAGCCGCCTGGGCTGTGTATCGGCCGAAGGGAAGCTGCTGGGGGACGGTCGCCACGTCGTTCCAGATGTCCATGCCGGCCGCCGCGAGCACCGCGTCGCACGCGGCAAAAGTCGCCCTCAGGCACCCGAGAACCCGCTGTACATCGGCGATCGCAACGGCAGCATTGGGATAGATGCCGGTGGAGTGCTCCACCTGGCCCCCGGGCTCGAAGGTGATCCTGCCGCCGTCCGCCATCCCGTACTCCCACGGGCCCACCGGCCCGCCCCTTCGGCTGCTGAACTCCGCGTCTTCGCAGACCATGGCGTCAAGGATGTCCAAGACCCCGGGGGCCTCCGGGTCGCGCAGAGGCACCCGACCCACCGGCCGTCCTTCGGGGTCCTTGAAGATCGGGAAGATCTCGGGTTCGAGCCCGATCCGATCGAGGGTGGACGCCGACCTGTCCAGCTCCTGTGGAAACGCCTGTTCCCCGGCCCGCCGGGCGGCTTCATCCACGGTCACCGATTGGTTGTGATCTTCGGTCGGCACAGCCGAGTTCCTCCCCTACCCTGAAACCGCGTCACTCTATCTCGAATTCTCCGGATCGAGGAAAAGACCGGCTGGGCCGCCAAGAGGGACTCGGCGGCAGGGCATTCTCGAAATTCGGAATTCGGAATTCGGAATTCGGGATTCGAATACCTTTCTCGGCGGTCTTGGGTCGCGGGGTTCCGTGGTCGCGGAGTCTGGCCAGCCTCGCGCCGAAACTCGGTGAGATTCTCGGGGTTAGATCGCACTCGAAACGCGGAAGTCGAGCTCCTGGTCGCGATCCGGGCTTTCGGGCAAGGCACTCACCGTTGCAGAGACCCTCTCGCCATCGTCGAGGGCTCCTCCGAGCTGCTCGAGGATGGAGCCGAGAGCATCGCGAGCGGGTTCATTCAGCTCGAGGATCTCGAGGCCGGACCGGTAGACCAGTCCCCGGCTGCCGTTGTCGGCCTCCACGAACTGCGCCCGGCTGCGCTGGACGCGCACGCGGAGCTTGACGTCCCCCTGAGTGCCGGGTATCCAGAGATCGCACGCACCCACGGGCGGCACCGCCGAGGTGGACTCCACCATCATGCCGCGGCTCGATACGTCGACAATCCTCACCGGAATCGATGACTTGATCCTGGCGTAGATCTCCTGATCTGCGATGTACCTCGGACTCCGGCGTCGTTCGCGCATGCTGCTGACCTCCTGCCGGATCACTAGCAAGGCCGATGCCAGATCACGCGTCAATCCCGCGGTCAGGTCGAGGCGGTGGCTGTTCGAACATGGCACACGCCGTCTCAACCCGGTGCAACCCCGACCGACCGGTCGCGGTCCTCAGGGAACGGTGGCCGACCAAGCCGAGGTGTCCCCGGATTCGAAGCCGTCAGCGAACGGCCCTCCCCGGTTGTAAAAGACCACGACCGACGGCTCCCCGGAGTAGCCCACCACCAGGTCCGGGAGGCCGTCGCCGTTGATATCCCCAAAGGCAATGGCCGTGCCCACGCTTGGTGAATCGAAGGTCCAGGAAGGGGTGCTGTCCAGCACGCCGCCACGGTTGAGGTAGATATGCGCTTGACCGTTGGAAAAGTGGATTTCGGACAGATCCTGGTCACCGTCCAAATCGATGTCGTGCCATCGCAGATCACTGTGTCCGAAGTAGGGTGCGATGGCGCTCCAGGCGAGGGTGAGAGTTCCCCCGTCGTTTGCGAACAGTTGGGTGGGGTCGTGGCCCAGCGCGAGGTCCGGCCAGAGGTCACCGTCAACGTCTGCCCAACCGATCCCCTTGTCGGAATCGGTATCCCCGGTGGTCCACACCGGCACCGTGCCCAGTGATCCGGTCAGGTTGGGGTAGACCCCGCTGGAGAAATTCGCCCATTTGGAGACCGCCAGGTCCTCCCAACCGTCGCCATCCATGTCGGCGAAATCGAGGAAGTTCTGGATCGACCACTCGGTCGACTGCCACGAGGGACTCGCCTGGAGCGCGCCACCGATGTTGAGGTACATGTACATGGGCCGGTAGGGATCGTCCGGGGAGTTCCCCTGATTCGCAGTCACCACGTCCATGTCCCCATCGTGGTCGACGTCGAAGATCTTGGCGTAGTTGGTCCACGATAACGATGGGTCCGTCGCCGACCATCCCGGCACCGCGCTCGGACCGGTCGCCGACCCGAAGTAGATGACGGAGGGCGCCATGGCGAACCCGCCGTTGGCGGCGAACACGTCCGGGAACGGATCGTCGTCGATCAGAGCCACCTGGATGTCGCCGGTGGACACCTCGTCGGCCGAGATCCACGACGGGTCTGCTTCGAGCTCGACGCCGGTGTTGAAATAGATCAGATTCTCCCAGTCGTCGTAGGGCGGGAACGAGCTGGACTGATAGCACCCCACCACCACATCGGCCGCCTGATCGCCGTTCATGTCCGCGACCTGCAGGCCCCCGACCTGGACCCTCAGCGTGTTCTGCCAGTCTGGAACCAGCGGGTACGGGACCTCCTCGTCGCGGGCAACGGACTCCGACTGATCGATGACCCGGAGCACGACGGTCTCGTGGCCGTCCGAGGAGACCTCGATTCGCGGGTCGTCGGCCGGCGCCATCGAGGTGACCAGCATCAGGGCAACACAGCAGCGGACGGCTCGAGCAGTCTGTGCCATTGAAACCTCCGCCGACGATCATAACGGGCGGCACGGCGGCAGGGAAGCTGCGGCCGCGACTGGTGGCGATGTCCGATCAGATTCGGCGAGCGGCAAACGAAAAAATGTCCCTGCCCTGTGCCAGGTACTTGTGTTCGAACCCGGTCAGCGGCAAATTTTCGAACGCGACGCAGGGGTCGCAGGACTCCAGCCCCGGTTCCCTCTCGAGCAGGGGACCGATGATCTCGGCGTACCCTTCGTGGTCCGTCTTGACCAGCAGCTGCCCGGATGGTGCGAGGGTCCGGGTCACCGCCGCCACCGTGTCCGCCTTGAAGAACCGCCGCTTGTGGTGGCGCTTCTTGGGCCACGGGTCCGGAAACAGAACGTAGATGGCATCCACACAAGCCGGGCCGAGCAGGCGAAAGAGCAGGTCTTCGGCGGTAGTCCGAATCAGCCGGACGTTGGTCAGCCCGCGCCTGGCGGCCCGCTCACAGCACAGCTTGTGATACTTGGCTGAACGCTCGACCGCCACGAAGTTCCGTTCGGGTCGGCCGGTGGCCATCTCGAGCAGAAAGCGACCTTTGCCCGAACCCAACTCGACCTCGGTGGACGCCTCACGTCCGAAGATCTCCGACCACTTCAGGGGTGCGGCGACCGCATCCAAATCGACATCGATCATCCCGGTTCGCCGGTGGCGTCCCCCTCTGCGAGGCCCAGGTGGTCCATCCGGATGCCGGCATCGTCGGCAAACTGGAGGACGCGCTCGTCGCGGTAGAACTCGCCGTAGTGCACGATCCGGATGCCGGCGTTGGCAATCAGTTTGAAGCAGTTGAAGCACGGTGAAGCGGTGACGTAGATCTCCGCGCCCTCAAGCAGCACTCCGTGGCGAGCCGCCTGAACCAGGGCGTTGGCTTCGGCGTGGACCGTGCGCACACAGTGCTCGTTCTCGATGAGGCAACCGACCTCGGTGCAGTGGGGGGCGCCCCGAATCGAGCCGTTGTAGCCGGTGGACAGGATCGTCTTGTCACGCACGATCACCGCACCGACGTGCTTGCGCGGGCAGGTGGACCTGGTCGCCGCCTGCACGGCGAGGTTCATGAAATACCGGTCCCAGCTCACCCTCTCCATGGCGGCGAGTATAGCCGACGGGGATTCAGACGAGCTGGGCGGTCGCGAAGAAGAAGGCGGTTTCGATGGCGGCGTTCTCCCGGGAATCGGAACCGTGGATCGCGTTGCGCTCGATGGAGGTTCCGTAGCGAGCCCGAATGGTCCCCTCCTCGGCCTCGGCCGGATTGGTTGCTCCCATGACCAGGCGCAGGTGGGAAACGGCGTTCTCCCGCTGCAGCGACAGCGCCCACACCGGACCCGAGGTCATGTACTCGACCAGGTCGCTGTAAAACGGCCTCTCGCGGTGGACCTCGTAAAAGGTCCGCGCCTGGGCGGTGGTCAGGTGGAGCATTCGCCCGGCGACGATTCGAAAGCCCTCACGCTCGAGGTGGGCGATGATGTTGCCCACGTTGCCGTTCTCCACGGAGTCCGGTTTGATGATGGTCAGAGTTCGCTCGCTCATGTTGCCTCCAGGATGACCGGCCCGGGTTGTGGGGGCCGGCGCCGGGGATCTTACATGATCGCGCGCCGCCCGAGTTAGCGGGTCACTTCTCCAAAAACTCCCTCGCCCGAGCTGAGCACGATGTGCCACCTCACCCGCACCTGAGTCCTGGAGACGGACAGCCGCATCGACCCGGTCTCGAGCTCCTCGAACGGGGCCAAGAAGTTCTCCACGAACCTGACCGCGTCGGCGATCCCACGGCTCTCCGCCCGCCACTGTCCGCCGCGAGCCGTTCCCAGCTCGACCGAGTCGAAGCCCCCCCGGTCGCTCACCAGCAGCGAACCCTGGGTCACCGAGACCTCCAGCCAGTTGCCCACACTCGACACTGCCGACACGAACGGGCTGGAGTTGGTCAGCGAGACCTTCAACGATCGCCCCGATCTCTCGACCACGACGCGGACGTCGGGCTCCGGCCCCTCGCCGCCGAGGTATCGAACCAGACCTTCCTCCCCGACTCCCAATCGATTGCCGGGGGGGGGAAGCGGCACAAGATCCCAACCCACCACGTCGGGCAACACCAGACGGTCGATTTCGGCGAGGTTGGCGTGCAGGCGGGAGACGTCCCACCACCGGATCGCCACCCTGTCTGACGCGCTCCAACTCCTGCCCGACCACTGCAGCTCCCGCCCCATCACGAAGGTTCGGTCCAGCTGAGAGGCGGTGGTGATCTCTCCGGTCCCAGCCTCGGTGAGCGGGTTCAGATCGTCACCCCAGGAATCGATCGCCGGATCGACCTGCGGGCGGAGATCGATCCCGATTCGCACCGCCACACCCAGACCCACCAACGGCTCGAGCTTCTTCGCGAGCGGCTGCGTTGAAGCCTCGGCAACCCCTCGCAGCACGGGATGACCGGTACCGAAGGCCGGGACGATGCACACCCCGGCGGCCGCGGCCACCCGTTTCGCCTCCTCGTCCTGAAGCTGATCGACCGACAAAACCGGAACCACCGGCACCTCGGCGATCTCCACCAGGCGCGCTATGAATGCCGCCGTTCCGGCCGGCAGTCGAGGCAGGTCCAGAACGACCTCGGCCGGCCTCCTTCCCTCCTCGCGGGTCGAGAACGACCGCCACACGGCCTCGGCCATCTCGTCCCCGAGACCCTCCCTCGCGCCCTCGACGGTGAGCACGATGCCCACTGGCAGGGCGCCGGCGATGTTCGGTTCCGGGAAGAGGTCGAGCACCGGCGCGCCCCCGGTGAGGTTCAGCACCCCTCGGTTGACCAGCAGTTCGTCGACACCGACCTGGTGCAGCTCGGCAGCGGTAATCTCGTCGATTCCGTCGCGGTCGAGCCAGATCACGGTCCGCCGCAGCCTCGGCTGAACGTCGAGGGCCGCCGTGTGTGGGTCGGACCCCCCGCAGGCCGAGGCGAGCAGGGCGGCCGACATCGCCGCAGCTGCGATGATGCGCATGGCCAGATGGTATCAGGAATCTATGGGCGGCAGCTCGAGCCGCACCACCAGCCCGCGATCCCCGTTCCGGGCCGAAACCCGGCCGTGGCACCGGGTCACCACCTGGTGCACGAGGGCGAGCCCGAGTCCGCTGCCGGCCGATGTGGTCGAGAAATGCGGTGAAAAGAGATCGTCGAGCTGACCCTGCCCGATGCCACCGGCCGTGTCCTCGACCTCCAACACGACGCCCTCTGGCTGCCGGCGGACCCGAATCCAAATCGTGCCCCTGTTTTCACCGATGGCATCGACGCTGTTTTTGATCAGGTTGCCCACGGCACGCTGCATCCACTGTCGGTCCAGACGCGCCATGCACCCGCCGTGTTCGGACAGCTCGGGGACCAGGTTGATCCCCCGCCTCCCGAAAATGGTCATGCCGCCGGCAATCTCACCAACCAGATCGGCGAGGTCGACGATCTCCGGCTGCCAGTGCTCGAGGGCCACCAGATTGGAGAAGGAGTTGGCGGTGTCCTGGAGCCGGTCGACCTGGAGGGAGATCTCCCGGCAGGCATCTGCCGCGAGCTCCTCGTATCTCGGATCACGGCGCCGAAGCGCTTCCTGGAGCTCCTGGACCCACAGCCGGATCGGCGTCAACGGGTTCTTCACCTCGTGGGCAACGATCCGCGCCATCTGGTTGAGTTGGCGAAGCCTATCGATCCGCACCAGGTCGGTGACGTCATCTACCACCGCCACCAGCCCGCGGCTGCCGTCGGGCAGAGGCGCGTGAGCCACTCCGACCCGCCAGGTCACCTCCTGGCCCGGATCAGGCATCACGGTCGCTGGGCCGGACAGACCCTCGACGTCCTGGTTTGGCTCCACCTCCCGGACCGCCTCGAGCAGGCGATCCCCGTACTCCGCCAAAAGGTGCTCGGCACTCGGGTTGGCGAATCGGATCCCCCCGCCCGCCTCGAAGACCACCACCGCCGGCGCCAGGGTCGACAACGTGATCCTCAGCAGTTCCTCCTGATGCCTCAGGCTCGTTTCGCGGCGCTGGACTTCCTCGTTCATGGTTCGGACCGCATCGAGGACCTCTGCAAGGTCGGTTTCCACCGGGCGGCGGACCTCGAGGATGGGCTCTCCGTGCAGCAGCCGGCGAGCCAGCTGAACGAGATCCCGGAGAGAAACGCTCAACCGCTGTTCGATGCGCGCGGTGAGGATCAACGCCAACAGTGCCGCCAGCAGCGCCCCGGTCAGCAGCCAGTCGACCGCCGCGGGCGTCGCTTCGTCGAGCCGAGGATCGAGCCGTACCAACTCGAGCAACAGGCGCCGCCCTTCGAGCTCGACGGTCCCGGCGGACACCAGACGGCCACCCTCCCGGACGACCGTGGGATCGTCACGACCGATCAGATAGGTCTGGTATGCCGAGGCGGTCGGCAGCTCTGGCAGAACCGAAGTACTCACGAGATCCCGCCTCGACGCCGCCACGATTCGTGACCCGTCGAACAGCAACACCTCGCCTCCCCACCCGGTCGACACCCAGCGGGCGATCTCGTCGTCGACGGCGAAGCCGCCACTGAGTTGATCCGCCGTGTAACGGGCGGACTCCAGAGCTGCCAGCCCCACCACCTCCTCGACCCTCCGCACCTCCCGCTGCAGCCGAATCTGAAGGAAGAGGGTGAGCACGAGCAGCGGCAGCACCACCCCGCCGGCCACCAACAGTCGGAGGCGGCCGCCGAAGGTGACGAGCTGCTGCCTGCGAATCACCGGAGGCCACGCCACCGACAGGCCGAACAAGGCCCACAAACAGGCGATCGAGGCTTTCAGAATCCACGCCGAGGGCGCCGGATAGCGGCCGATAGCGGCCACCAGCCACTCCCCCCGCCGCCACACCCGAGCCAGCGCCGGATCGCCCTGGACCGGGATCCTGATCCAACCGCCTCCGGCGTGGAAGAGCTCGCCGGCCGCGACCGCGTCGAGCGAGCCGATCTCCGGATGGAGGGTCGCCGCAACCGACCCGGACCGGGTCAACACCGCGAACCACAGCGAGCGGTTCTTCGCATCATCCAGCGCTGATCCGCTGCGCCAATCGTGGAGCCAACTCCACGGCTCGGTTGCCACGAACAGCTCGAGCCTCGATCCGGCGGCGGGCCGGGCCAGCGGCCACGACCGCAATATTCGGACCGAATCGCCGGCTACCGCCAGGTCTCCCCACCGGGAAAGCTCCCGATCAGTCGCGTCGAGCAGGCGCAGCTCGGAGGGTGTTCGCCACCGGTCCAGCCTCCAACCGCGGGCGAGCTTCGGCGCCAGATCATCGAGCCGGCACTCCGACGGTGGCGCCGGCAGCTCGGACGCGAGGTCCACCCGATCCCTCGGCAGTTGCACCTCGATGACCGGCCGCCCGGACCGCGCGAGCGCCAGCGGAAGGCGTGCGACGTCGAGTCCCAGGGCCAGCACCGCCAGACCGGCGGCCGTGGCGAGCTTCATCTCCAAACCCGGAGATTTCCCCTTCGCGAAACCGGGCCATCCGGAGACCGCCCAGGCGACCGCCACCATCCACACCCCACCCCACCCCGGGCGCAGCAGATGAACCGGCAGCGGCGACGCCCCCGTTCCCGTGTCGACAACGACTGCAACCGCCGCCGCGGCGACGCCGGTGATCACCAGCAGTCGGCTCCACCTCGCAGCCAGCACCGGCCCTGCCCGGGCAATGGCGGCGCCCGCCAGCAACACCGCCAGAGTAGTCCCGACCTCGGGGACCGGCTGCTCCGGGACGTGAAAAGCCACTATGCCGGCGAAGACCGCCACCCAGGCGAACCCCGGCCGCCACGATAAACTCGCAGCAACGAGCAGCAGCCAGGCACCCCACTGGACAACGAACCGGGTCTTCGTCCGGCCCGACACCGCGGCCACCGGCACCCGGATTCCCGACCCGGCGGTGACCTCGACCGGAGGCCCTCCGGATACGTTCGATCCCAGTCCCAGCCCACCTCCCATCGGGCCCTTCATGCCCCAGATCGAGGGCGCGGCCAGCGGCGTCCAGTCGGACAGCGTCACCGCTCCCACAATCCGTCCCTCGACGAGCACCGGCTCCCTGACGAAGAGCGACGCTCCCGCCGCCGACCAGGAGATCCCGAGTCGTCGCTCGCCGAGAGGTCGCAGATCGTGGGGGTAGGCCCTCTCCTCTCCGCCCCAGGCGATCACCATTCCCCGGTCGTCGGCCAGGTACGCGCTGCGGCCGGGGTGGCTGCCGACCCTGCGGTCCAGCAGGTCGAACGGCCGAGCCGGGTTCGTCGCTTCACCACCGGCCTCGAACAGCCGCCTCAACTCCTCGTTCTCGGTCAGACCTTCGGCCGCCGTGACCATCATCCGCAGGTGCCGGTCGAACTGCGACGACAGTCGTTTTCCGGACGGGGTCCCTGCGAAGGGGAAGAAGAAGGCCGACAGGGCAACCGCCACCGCCAGCCACGCCGACCACTGCTTACCGCGCGGCTTGGCCAGCATCGCCAAACCCGCGACCACCGCCACCGCCGCCCACCGGTGGGATTCGAGACCCGGCCACTTCGCGAGCAGTAGCACCGCGAGCAGCGCGAGCCACCACGCGCGTCCCGAGCCCGGACGGGGGTGTTCGGTCTTCACTGCCTCAAGTATAGGGCGACAGGCAGAAGTCCCCCTCACACCCATCCTACCGAGTCGAAAGTTGAAAGTTGAAAGTTGAAAGTCGGGCTCAGCCGAAAACCGTCGGAATCGGTTTTCCGAATTCCGAATTCTGCGGTGTTGCCTACTCCCTCATCATGGCTTCGATGTCGTCAGCAGAGGTGGGAAGCGCAGCCGAGAGATTCTCGTTGCCGTCAGCGGTGACGAGGTGATCGTTTTCAATACGGACACCGAGGCCCTCGTCGGGAAGGTAGATCCCCGGTTCGTTGGTGATCACCATGCCCCCTTCGAGCGGAATCTCGTCCGCGTGGGGATCATGGGCCTCAAGACCCAGCCCGTGACCCAGGCCGTGGATGAAGTACTGGCCGAGACGTTCTCCACCCGAGTCTCTGAGGTCGGACGACTCCATGACCTCGTAGGCGATTTTCCGGAGGTCGAAGACGCTCACCCCGGGTCGGATCGCCGCGGCGGCCCGATCGTGGGCCTCGAGGACCAGGCCGTAGATCGCGCGCTGGCGATCGGTGAATCGTCCGTTGACCGGGTAGGTGCGGGTGATGTCGCCGCAGTAGTATCCGTGGCGAGCGCCGATATCCACCACCACCAGCTCGCCGTCGTCACATTGATCGACGTTTTGATCGTAGTGGAGGGTGGTGGCATTGACTCCTGAGCCGACGATGCTGGGAAACGCCAGGCCCTCGGCCCCCGCGTCGCGAAATGCGGCATAGACCTCGCCGTCAACCGCACCCTCGCCGATGCCCGGCAGGATCACGCGGGCGGCCCGGCGCTGACCTTCGATGGTGGCCGCAATGGCCTTCCGCATGAGGTCGATCTCGCCGCGGTCCTTGATCATTCGCATCCGGTCGACGTGGTCGCTCACGTCGCACACCCGAAAGGAGGGCAGCCGTTCGCGCAGCCGGGCGACGAAGCGGTGGGTCGGTGGCAGCACCGACGACGCCGGAATTGCCGGGAAGGTCGTCCACAACATCGCATCCGGGCTCGACAGCCACCCCTGCAGGCGGCCTTCGAAGCCCGCCACCGGCCGCCGCCTGGCGTCGAGCACCACCTCGGTAGGTTCGCTGGAAAGGACCTCATCGAAACCGAGCGCGGCCGCGGCTTCCTCTCCGGGTCCCCACTTGGGACCGGTCCACCGCTCGACGTTCTCGTTGCGTTGCGGCAGGAATAGCGCCTCGTAGCCCTCCTTCGGCCTCAGCACGAGCACGGCGTTGGGCAGCTCGATCCCGGTCAGGTAGAAGAACTCCGGACTCTGGCGGAAGGTCCCAACGTCGCCGTAACCGCGATCGTCGCCGGCACCCCAGAACACCACCGTCCCGTCACCCACCGCTTCGGCGAGACGTCGCCGCCGTTCGCGATAGACGGCCGGATCCTGGAGTTCGGCTGCGTAGTTGCCTCCGCGCATGTCTCTTTTCGTCATGTGACCCTCCCGGATCCAGAATTGTACAGGGTTCGGCTCATCCGGATTTCAGAGGTTGGTTACGAGGGTGACCGGGGTCCATTTTTGGACGGAGTTGATCAACCAGATCCTTGGTGAGTTCAATGCATCCTCCGGACGAAGGACCGCCTCTTCAATCTCTCCACGGTCGAGAAGAAAGCCTCTGAAAGTCCCCGCGAGGAGGCCGCTTTCGACCGGAGGCGTGAGCCGCTTACCGCCCTTTTCTATAATGATATTTCCCACAGTAAATTCTGTAATTTCTTTTCGCTCATTAACAAGAATTACATCATCAGAAATAGCTCCATTAATAGCGTTTTCATAAACGATCCTGTTGGTCGTCTTATGATAAAGAAAAACATCACTTGAATCAACTGCTGTATCGGCGAAAACAACCAGTAATTCAACTCGATCATCATCCGAGGAGAGGGCCGAACTTCCGATAGTCCAACTGCCATCGCTTGCTGCGAGGACTCTCACCTTGCATCGTGGCCCGGGCATGGAGCCCTCGATTTCGTCGAGCCTCGCCCCGAGCTCGGCGAGGTTCAACGGATAGCCGAAGTAGCGGGCGGATCCGGCGAGACGCCCGAGGTGGCGGTCCAGCAGAAAGTACCCGGCCTGCGCTTCCCACAGCATGGTCTCCAGAAGGTCGAACTGCGGCAACGGTGCCACCAGGGCCCGGCCCTTGAGCAAAGACTCTTCATACTCCTGAGCCGGCGAGGAATCCCAGACAATGCCGCCGCCCACCCCGTACTCGGCCGCGCCGGAAACGACGTCGACCCAGACCGTACGAATGGCGACGCTGAACCGTGCGCGACGGCCGGGAAGAACATAGCCGACGCACCCCGTGTACACCCCTCGCGCCTCGGTTTCGAGATCCCTGATGATCTCCATGGTGCGGATTTTTGGCGCTCCAGTCACCGAGGCGCAGGGGAAGAGGGCCTCGATGATCTCGGTGAATGACGCCGACGTCACGCCCTCCACCGTGGACGTCATCTGCAGCACGGTCCAGTATCGTTCCACATCGAACAGTGCCCTGACTTTCACGGTACCGGGATCACAAATCCTGCCGAGATCATTTCGGATCATATCCACGATCATCAAATTTTCAGCTCGATTTTTCTCAGAATTTCTGAGCCTTTCGATCAGGAATTCATCTTCGGCCGTTGTCAAACCACGTCGCTCTGTTCCCTTCATCGGACGAGAAATAATTTGACGATCATCGAGATCGAAAAAGAGCTCGGGAGATGCTGACAATATTGAAAATTCATCGGTCAAAATAAAGGAAGATGTCGTCATCCGAAGGTCCGAGGAGAGATTCAAAAAAAAATTCAGATGATCTCTGGAAAAATTTCCGAGCATTTTAAACGTGAGATTGACCTGGTAAGACTCTCCCTCTGCCAGGAGCCGCTTGATTCGGCCGATCTTCCTGACGTACTCCGCCCGAGACATCGACGGTTGCCAACCGGAAGGGCTCGTCTGGGGAGGGTCGGCGGCGACGGCCAACGTCGCCACGAGGTCGTGCCTGGTCACCAGCTCCGATGTCTCGAACAGGCCGAACCACACCACCGGACGACCGCCTGGATCCCTGGTTGAAAGAGCGTCATCGATTCCGGGCGCGGCTTCGTAGGCCAGAAACCCGGCCGCACTCAAACCGTCGGAGACCGCCCTCTCCACCTCGCGGAGAGCCGCCGTGACATCGCCAACTGACCTCGCCTCGACGGTGTGCACCGGCGTCCGAAACGACCTCAGAAGGCCCGGGCGGCCATGCTCGCCGATCAGAACCGTGACCGCCTCGTCCAACAAATGACTCACGGCCGCCGTCAGCGTGCGACCAGGACCTCGCCGCTGCCCATGCCACCGCCCACGCACCTGGTGGTAACGCCGATGGAGCCGCCGCGGCGACGCAGCTGGTGCACCATATCCACCACCTGGCGTGCGCCGGTGGCGCCCACCGGATGACCGAGGGAGATTCCGCTTCCCCATAGGTTGGTGCGGTCCTTCGGCAGTCCGGGCAGGTCCTTGTAGGCTGCAGCCACTACTGCCGCAAAGGCCTCGTTGAGCTCGAAGAAATCCACGTCCGCCATCGCCAGTCCGGCTCGCTTGAGCAGCGGCGGAATGACCTTGAACGCCCCCTCTCCCATCAGCTCGCGAGGGACTCCGATGTTGTGCCAAGACCTCAGCTCGGCGAGCGGTTCGAGACCGAGCTCGGCAGCGCGCTGTTCGCCGGCGACCAGGACCATCGCCGCGCCGTCGTTCACGCTTGATGCGTTGACGGTGGTGATGGTCCCGTCCTTCTTGAAGTACGGGCGCGCCTGCGCCATCTGGTCGGCGGTGATCTCGCGCGGGCCCTCGTCGCGGACGACGGTCTTCGAGTCTCCCCGTCGTTGGGCTATCTCGACCGGAACGACGTAGCCGTCGAAGAGCCCCTCTTGCCAGGTTTTCAGCGCGTTTCGATGACTGGCAAGCGCGACCTCGTCCTGCTCCTCGCGGGTGACGCCGTACTTTTCGACCAACCGCTCGGTCAGCAGACCCATGAGCTCGCCTTCACCGACGAAGTCGTCGGTCAGGGCCGAGAACAGTCCATCCACCAGGGTCATGTCGCCGTACAGCTGACCCTTGAGTCGACCCGTGTACAAGTACCTCGGGATGTTGCTCATGGATTCGACCCCGCCGGCAACCCCGATCCCGATTTCTCCGAGCAGGATCCGCCGCGCCATGCTGTGGATCGCGGCCCCTCCCGAGGCGCAGTTCTCGTGGAGGGTGGTTCCGCCCGACGACGACGGCACTCCGGCCAGCTCGGCGGCGGTCTTGGCGAGGTTGGGAGCACGCGCGTCCTGAGCCACCCAACCCACCGTGGTGTAGTCCACGTTTTCGGGGTCCATTCCGGTGGCACCAAAGAGCGCCTTGATCGCTGTGGTGGCCAAATCCAGCGCCTGCACCTGGCTGAGCGCGCCGCCGATGGCCCCGATCGGTGTCCGCACGGCTCCGATAACGACGACCTTGGTTTCACTCATATTCCCCTCCCAGGATTGAGAGCATACATCTGACCGATCTTCAATTTTCAATCGCTTGTGTATGATCTCCGCCCGTGACCAGCGAATCCTCCTTCCAACCCGCTTGGTGGCTGCCGGGTCCCCACCTGCAGGCAGTAGGGGCGCGGTTGCGTAGGTCCAAGCGCGGGGTCACGTACCGGCGGGAGCGGATCGAGCTGGCGGACGGCGACTTCGTCGACCTGGACTGGACGGCCGAGGCCGAGGGAAGACGGCCCGACGACGCCGCTCCCCTCGTGCTGGTCCTCCATGGCCTCGAGGGCTCGGCGAGCTCGGACTACGTGCTCGAGACGGTTCGAGCGCTCGCCCGTCGCGGGCTGGCCTCGGTCGCCCTCAACTTCCGATCGTGCAGCGGCGAGATGAACCGCCTGGCGCGCTTCTACCACTCCGGGGACACGGCCGACGTTGCGGTGGTGATCACCGGCATCAGGGAGCGTTTTCCCGGACGTCCGTTGGGGGCCATCGGATTCTCCCTTGGCGGCAACGTTCTGCTCAAACACCTCGGCGAGTGCTCCCGCCTCGGCAGCGACGAGGGGACCGCAGACGCCGCGGTGGGGATCTCGGTCCCGTACGACCTCTCCAGGGGCATTGAAACCCTCGAGTTCGGCAGGGGCCGGTGGTACCAGCCCTACTTCCTGCGCAGGCTGCGGCGCAAGGTCCGACTCAAGGCTGATCTACTGGGGGACTTCGTCAACGTCGAGCAGTTGCTCAAGGTCCGCACCCTGAGGGCCTTCGACGACCTCGGGACCGCACCGTTGCACGATTTCCTGGACTCGGCCGACTACTACCGCCACGCATCCAGCAAGCCGTACCTCCCTGACGTGAGGTGCCCGACCCTCTTGATTCACGCTGTGGACGACCCGTTCCTTCCGGCCGACGCAATCCCGCGGCACGAGGTGGCCGAGAACCCCTGGCTGGAGTCGCTGTTCACCCCGTCCGGTGGCCACGTCGGCTTTGTTGCCGGCCCGCCCTGGGCGCCCGTCTTTTGGGCAGAGGCCACCGCCGCCGCCTTCCTCGCCGACCGACTGCAAGCCAAACGCTCGGCGAACGGCTAGTGGATCTCCTGGACCCCGGCCTTGGCGCGATGTACCTGGGCGCCGATACCGGAGTTGGACCAGCTCATGGGACCACGGGCCTGGTGGGCCAAAAAACCCTCCGGATCATAGATCAGCGTTTCAGGAATTCGCCTGACCCCGCACAGGTTCCCGGTCTTCCCCTTGGCGTCCAGGTAAAGCGAGTCGCGGGGGACGCCGATCTCCTCGGCCCAGGCCTCGAGGCCCTCCCACGACGGCGCCAGGGCGATGAACAGCACCTCGACCCCTTCGTCCGCGACAGCGGTTTTGGCGTACCGCGCCGCGGCCGCCTGCTCTGAAAATCCCTCGGCGGTCGGGTCGAACCAGTGAAGGACCAGCACCTTGCCGGGCCGGCCGACGAGGTTGCGCCGCTTGCCGTCGATAGCTTCGACCCACAAGAACCCGCCGGCGTTCAACTTGGAAATGGCGTGATCGTGGTCGGCGTGGCGCGGCGGAGTCTGGCTGTAGTACATCTGATAGCCGATGATCGCGCCGGCCACCACCACGATGGCGCCGATGATGAGTCGATTCCGTATCTTCACATCCATGGTTGCGGAGGATAGCAGACGTGGTCCGCCGTTCGCAGGAATGCCCCTGTCCATTCTTCGGCGTCTGCCCCCTGTGGTACCCTTGATCGCCATGAAGGCGCTGACCAACATAGCGTTTCTCATCTTTCCTGTCGTGTTGTCCGCGTGCACCGGAGGGTCGGAGTCGAGGTTGAATGCGGCCGAGCTCGAGGCCGTGGCGCGCGGGCGGCTGGTGTGGGAGGCCGAGGAGTGCGCCGCCTGCCACGGCGACGACGGTCGCGGTACGGTCATCGGGCCTTCCCTCGAGCAGGTCAAGAACCAATGGAATGCCGACGAGCTGGTCCGGTTTCTGCAGGACCCCGGGCCCTATCTCGCCTCGAATGCGCGCCTCGCCGAGCTCACCACTCGCTTTGACGTAGACATGCCGGGTGTCCAGAACGCAAGCCAGGAGCAGACCAGCGACCTGGCTGCATTCCTGATGCGGGGTGGGTGGTAAGATCCGGCCCGGAACAACCCATCGGGTACTGTCGGCTCGAGGAAAACACAAGCACGGGTTTCGCCGTACCTCCCCGAGTCGACCAATGACCGATATAAAGGAGCTGGACATGAACCGCCGAACCATCTTCATCGTTTTGGTCGCCGTCGGGCTGGCTCTGCCGTGCGCGGCGCAGATCGCACTGCCAATTCAGCTCTTCCCGGTCACGGCGAAACTCGCAGGTGCGGCCGGCACCGACTGGATGAGCTCGTTGTCGGTGTCGAACCTGGGGGATCTTCCAGTCGACGCGACGGCGCTGTTCTTCCGCGAAAACCAGAACAACATCCCGCTGTTCGGACCGAGCCATGAGTTCACACTTGAGCCGGGCACAACGCTGACCGTCCAGGATGTGCTGGGAACGTGGTTTCCCGCGCAGGGAGACACCAAGGGGTTTCTGGTGGTCTTCGGTGAAACCGGCGCTGAGGAGGAGGATCCTTTCATGTTGGCCGCCACCCAGCGGGTCTTCAACAACGCAAATCCCGCCGCGACCTACGGCCAGGCGATTCCGTCATCGGTGCTGGGTTTGTTGGTGGCGCCTGGAACCGCGAACCTGGCCGGCGCGCGGTCGGATGACTTCGTCCGGACCAATGTCGGGGTGGTCAATCTGTCGCTGACTCCGCTGGATGTGATCGTCTCCACCTACGGTCCCGATGGCGATTTGCTGGCGACGGCAAGCAGGCGGGTCAGGTCGTTTTCGCTCGGTCAGTGGAGTCTGACCCAGCTCGGGGTCGACGCCCTGACGGCACCGGGACGGGTGGTGGTCGAGGTGGATCCCGACTCCATCATCTGGGATCCCTGCATCGGCGAGGATCCCGACCTCGAAGATCTCCAGGGGATCTTCATGGCCTATATGTCCAGGGTGGACCAGGTCACCGGCGATGCCGAGTTCATCCTCGCCCAGAGCGACTGGGCCGGATATCTGGACCTCTGCGGAGAGCAACCGTCGGCGGTCCCGGTGGAGCGGCTGTTCGGTCGGAATTCGTCGACGATCGAGTGATCAGCTGAAAATCACGAGATCATGAAACCCACTGTCGTCCTCGACCGGGCGACCACTCCGGACGGCGCCGAGATGTTGCTCTGCGAGCGAGACGGGGTGTTCACCATCCGGGTCGACGGACTCGAGCTGATGTCGAGCCGCGCCCACGGATCGGAGGAGGCGCTGGCCAATCTCGTGTTATCGAGCCTCGGACCGAAGCGGCGCCCCCGCGTCCTCGTCGGCGGGCTCGGCATGGGTTACACCCTGCGCGCCGTGCTGGACGCGAAGCCGCCGGCGTCAGCCATCGTGGTCGCCGAGCTGATTCCCGCGGTGGTTCGGTGGAATCGGAGTCGACTCGGCCACCTCGCCGGCGCACCGCTCGACGATCCGCGAGTCACGCTGTTGGAAGCAGACGTAGGCCGGGTCATCGCCGACAGCCCGCGGTCCTTCGATGCGATCCTGCTCGACGTGGACAACGGACCGTCCGCCTTCACGGTGGAGCGCAACCAGAACCTCTACGGACCCGCAGGCATCGCCGCCATTCGACGTTGCCTTCGGTCCGACGGGCGGTTCGGCGTCTGGTCCGCCGAACCGGCCCCGGGCTTCGAACGCCTGCTGCGCAGCGCCGGCTTCGACGTGGAGGCCACCCGGGTATGGGCGCGGAAGGTGGCGAAAGGCCCCAAGCACACGATCTTCGTCGCTCGAGGCCCCGGTCACAAGACGGGTCAGTAGGGACGTCTCGGGTACCGCGTGATCTCTTCCCAGCCGTCCTCGGTGACGACGTAGGTATCCTCGATGCGCACGCCGAGGTTCCAGTACGAGGGATCAGTGTCGGCCCCCCCGGGGATGTAGATCCCGGGCTCGATCGTCAGCACCATGCCGGGTTCGAGGGGGCTTCTCCCCGGGTCGTGAACGTCGAGCCCCACATGATGGCCCACCGAGTGCGTGTAGAAGCGGCCGAAGCCGGCGCCGTCGATCACCGTACGCGAGGCGGCATCAATCTGTCTGACGGTCGCCCCCGGTCGCAGGGCAGCGCGAGCGGCATCGCCGGCCTCGATCACCGTTTCGATCAGCTCGCGTTGAGCCTCGGTGTAGGTTCCCGTCACACTGAAGGTCCTCGTCATATCGCTGGCGTAGCCGTTCACCGAGCTGCCGATGTCGATCACCACGAATCCTTCGGCCAGCTCGGCATCGTTGCTCATGTAGTGGGGTAAAACGGCGTTGGCGCCTGAACCGACGATGCACGGGAAAGCAACCCCGGTCGCTCCATTGCGTGAAAAGGAGTCGAGGATGAGCTGTTCGATGTCGCTCTCGGTGAGGCCCGGACGAATGACGTCGTAAATATCCTCGAAGGCCATCGACGTGATGGCCGCGGCCTGTCTCATCTCTTCGATCTCCAGCTCATCCTTGACGACCCTCATGCGCCTCACTTGACCGAGGAGGAGGCGGCCGACGAGGGGAAAGGTCAACCTCGGCAACGCGCCTCCTGACTCGCTCACGATCGCCAGCCCAACCGAAGCCTTCGAGAGGTAGAGGTTGTTGAGCGGGCCGACCACCAGCCCCGGACGTGACAGCTCGCCGTCGGCGGCCAAACGCGCGAGCCGCCCTGACTCCGGTACCGACACGGCATCGTACGCGGGAGCGAACCATGCGATCAGCACGAGCGCGGCGGTCAAAGCCCCCGCAATCCAGCGCGTCACTCCCAGCCAGCTGATGAACCGAGGCAGCCGGCGGGCCACGCCGGCGAGTCGCGGATCACGGGCGGGTCCACGCCACGCGCCCAGGCCCAAGGCCTGCCACGACACCGCCGCGGCGGCGATCAGAACCACCATCGGGAAGCTCGCGGTGATCGGGCCGGCCCACAGGAAGAGGGCGGTGCCGATGGCCGTGGAGAGGAACACCAGGCTGCGGCGCGGGAAAACGGCACCCAGCACGCCACCGGCCACCAACAGGGCGATCAACAAAGGTACGTCGCGGTCGAAGGACCCGCTGAAGTAGCGATGGACGATGAACAACGCCGGCAGCGGCCAGAACATGAGGACAGCCATCAGCAGGCGGGGAACGAGGAGATAAAGGCCCATTCCGAGCGCGGCCACCAACCAGGCGATGGCCAGGGCGAGCAGGATGGACGTGTGGGCGACGGAGAACATCCCGATCGCCAGCCCGACGATCACAAAAAAAGTCGCGACGACCGCCCGTCCCATCTTGGCCCCAAAGACCAGAAGGGCCGCCGACCACAGGAACACCGAGGTCCTCAACGCGGTCATGACGAAGGTCGACTCGCCGGGAGTGCCGATCGGGAGGTCGGCGCCCGCTGCCGCCGCCGACGCCGTCCATCCGACCGCCACGGCGGCGGTTGCTAAAAGACACGTCCCGATACCCACTCCCGGGCCTCGGTAGTCTGCCCCCTTCGATTCCACGTCCGCCCCCCTCCGGCTATCACGAAGACGCGTCGGTCGCGGGCCCGACGCCGGGATTCAGTGTACGCCGGCCGTTGGACCGACAATTCGATCGAAGAGCTGGATACCGATCACCCGGCGTCGTCATCCTTATCGCGAACGACCGGCAGCAATTTCGCTGCGGATACCCCGCGAATGGCAAGGACCAACCCGGAGCGGTGGCCCTGCCCGGGTTTTTTGTTTATCATTCAACCAGCCCGTTGTCGTCACCGGGTCGGTCGGCAGGGTTGAGGCCGGCAGGCCCCATCCGGGTGGGGACACTGAGCGAACGAGGGAGCGCAGGGACCGACGATGGCAGAAACTGACAGCGACGAGGAACAGGTCAAAGAACCCACGGTGGACGACGACCTTGACGAGCAGCCCAAGGACCGTCAGGAGGTGGATGTCGACGAGGCCGACGAGCTCGACGAGCCACCGCGGCGACGCCACCGAGTGGATCCGGACGAGGTTGACGAGTTCGACGAGTGGCGCAGCGAACGCCGGAGCAAGGGCCGCAAGCCGCGCCGGCACGGTGATGACCGTCGCCGACAGCGAGACGACTTCGACGACGTCTGAGCCACCCGCCGCCCACCACGTCTCGCCGTTCGGTTTTCCGTAGGCCCGCGTCTCAAAACCACCGGCTGGCGGTACCGTGGGCTCGGGGACGGTTAGGGCCAACATGGCGACTGGAATCAACCAGAACATCGAGATCCTCGGCCGGGTGTTCCACATCCAGACCGAGCTGTGTTTCGGTGACGATCCCAAGATTCGGACCACCGTGTACGACGGAGGCCGGGTCGTGGCCAGCCGGGAGATGCCGGCCGACCCCAGTCATCGAACCGAGGGAGAGATCCTCGACCAGATTCGTGCCCAGCACGGGCTGATCATCGACAACCTGGTCACGCGTTCCTCCACACTGGCCGAACAGAAACGAGAGTCCGCACCGGCCGAGATCCCGCGCCATGCCGCCTCTCGAACCGCACGTGGCCGCGCCGCCAGGGCCGGCCACCCGCTGCCGGCAGGCAGCGATCCTTCGCTGCGCCGCTCGCTGCGCACACGTCGGCTCGTCGGTCCCTTCAGCCAGCGATTCGCGGGCGGCGGCGAACGAATCGAAGGCTCCGATTCAGAGCTCGAGGCTGCTGGCGCTGCAATCTACGCCGTCATGGGCTCACCGGCCTTTCGCGGCCTTCGGCTCGACGAGCAGATTCACTTCTTCGATCTCAAGGAACGCATCGACCTGTGGCGCGTCGGCGGGGACCCACACCCGAACGCGGACTCGCTCCTCGACGACGTCACCTCACTGGCCCACCACCTTGCGGCCATCAATGACCGCCGGGAGCTCACCCACTTCGACCACCGACTGCTGCTCTGGGCGCTCGGGGCGATCGGCTCGGACGGCGTCACCCGGGACATTCTGGGTCACCTCGAATCCCTCGGCGGGCGGGACGCCGACCTCGACCGACTGCTCGTTGAAGGCGCTTCCATCGACAAAGACCGCCTGATCGAGGTTCTGATCGGGCTGCTCGACCGCACCCTCCCAGGTGAGTGACAGGTTCTACGCCAGGTGAGATCCGCCGGCTCGTCAGTCCTTGACGATCGCGCCAACGATCAGCCCGCCCACGACCGCCTCCACGAGGGCGCCGAGGAACCAGCCGAACGCCATGGGATAGGGAATTGCCATGACGGAGTAGCTGCCGTAGCCCATGGATACCCCGCTGGTGATGCCGAAGATCAGGCCAAAAAGGGCTCCCGTGGCGACGCTCTTGCCGCTGATGAACTTCGAGTAGATGAAGCAGAAGCAGGCCGCTGAAATCAGCACAACCGCCACCATCAGTCCCATCTTCATCTCGGGTTGAGGCCGCCACAGCCCCGCCGTGGCGATGTAGTACGGCTGCAGCAGCAGGCCATGGATGATGAAGTCCATTGCCTCCCAGGCCACGAAGACCACGACCGTTGCCAACCAGAATTTCTTAGACATGATGACCTCCCTCGTTTTTCCCGCGGCCAGCCCCAGCGGGTAGTGAGTCGATTTTGGCTTCGTGTGTCGTCAGGATGATACACCGTCGCGTTGACCGCCGAAAACCGACCCTGCAGAAGCCCCCGACCTTGGCCCGCCGGGCGTCGTCGGTCACGCGGCGCCCTCTACGGCTGCTGTCCGCCCGCCACCGGCGGCATCTGGACCGAGATACGGGGCGCTCCCGTGTCGTCGAGGAGCCGCTCGAATGCGGGGATCCGCTCGTCGAGGAGCATCTCCAGGTCCCCAACGATGGCGTCGAGCTGGGAGGACAGCTCCTCGAACCGCTCCTCGGAGCTGGGGTTGGGCGCTCCAGGACCGCTTTCGACGACGCCGAGCAGGAATACCAGCTGATTGTCCAGGCGGGAGGGGTAGTTGAGCACGTCCTGACTGGACTGAGCCCTGGGCTGATGGATCCGGTCCTCGATATCGGTCAACGCCTCGGCAATCGCCTCGGCCTCGGCTGCGACGGACTCGTCCTCGACCCGACCCGCCGCTTCTTCCACCTGCACCCTGGCGGACCGAACGGCGGCAATCGCGTCATGGCTCCACGTGAGCTCCCGCCAGATCGCGCGCGACAACTCGAACCGCGCCTCCATCTGTGCGAGGTCGACCTCGAACCGTGGATCCGTGGTCACCTCGAAGCTCACGGTGTCGGTCCACTCGCCAACCGTGAGACGCGCCTGGTAGGTGCCCGGCGGAACCACGGGCCCGGTGGCGCTTCCCCACAGCACCGCATCGTCAACCAGCCGAGCATCGGCCAGGCGGAGGTTCCAGACGTACCGATTGGCACCCTCCCGGTGGTCCAACAACGGCGGCTCGGTGAGCTCGGGAACGAGCTTCCGCCACAGATTCGGCGCCCTGGGCTCTGGTGTCCTGCTCGACAGTGAACGCAGCACCTCGCCGTCGGCGTCGAGTATCTCCAGGGTCACCTCATCGGCATCCTCGTCATCCAGCCCTTCCGGCAGGAGATAGTGGATCACCGCACCGAACGGCGGGTTGGCCGCCACCGCCCCCCGGGCGGATCCACCGCTGCCGTCCGCCCACCGGATGGCAGGCCGCGGCTCGAACAGGTGCAGCGACGATTCGGCGATCTCTGGCGTCAGCTGCCGCAGCACGCTGAGGTCGTCGAGGATCCAGTAGGAGCGACCCTGGGTGGCCACCACGAGATCACCCCGTTTCACTGCGAGGTCGGTGATCGGGGTGACCGGCAGGTCGAGTTGGAGCGAGCGCCAGCTGGCCCCATCGTCGAGTGATACGAAGATCCCGAACTCGGTGCCGGCGTACAGGAGGCCCTTGCGCTCGGGGTCCTCGCGCACCGTGCGCACGAAGTGGTCGACAGGGATCCCGTTGCGGCCGTTGGTCAGCAGCTGCCACGATGCGCCGAAATCGTCGGTGCGGAAGATGTAGGGCCGGAAGTCGTCCAGCCGGTAACGCTGAACCGCGATGAACGCCCGACCCGACCCATGGGACGACAGCTCGATGTCATTGACCGTGGCCCACTCCGGCATCTCCGCCGGAGTGACCTCTCGCCACGACTCTCCGCCATCCTGAGAGATGTGAACCAGGCCGTCATCGGTCCCGGCCCACAGCAAGCCCGGGCGGTGGGGCGACTCCTCGAAGGCGAAGATGGTATCGAAGACCTCGACTCCGGTGTTGTCCCACGTGATCTCGCCGCCCGAGTAACCCTGCTTCTGCGGATCGTCACGGGTGAGGTCTGGGCTGATCACCCGCCAACTCCAGCCCTCGTCATCGGTGCGGTGGACCCGGTTCGAGCAGTGATAGAGCACCGCCGGGTCATGGGGCGAGACCTTGACCGGTGCGTTCCACTGGAAGCGGTAACGGAGGTCCGCCGCCTGTTGGCCAACCGCCATTTGCGGCCACGCCATGATCTCCTGCTGGGTGCCGAGGGCTCGATCGTGGCGGGCAATGGTGCCCCCGTAGCAGCCGCCATAGGTGACGTCCGGGTTGCGCGGATCGACGGCCACGGTGGCCGACTCGCAGCCGGCCGGTTCGTACCAGTGCTGGCGGGCGATTCCACCCTCCGCAGTTCGGCTCGGAATGGCCACCGCCGAGTTGTCCTGCTGGCCGCCGTAGAGCCAGTACGGCTGCCGGTCATCCACCGTCACCCGGTACATCTCGGCGGTGGGCTGGTTGGATTGGGTGGACCAGCTGCGGCCGCCGTCGGAGCTGACGTTGGCGCCGCCGTCGTTGCCCTGAATCATGTTGTTCGCGTCCTCCGGGTTGATCCACAGGGCGTGGTTGTCTCCGTGCGGGGTCCGGATCGGCCGGAAGCTCACCCCGCCGTCGTCCGACCTCCAGAACATCACGTTGAGCACATAGACCGTGTTGGCGTCGACAGGATCGGCCTCCACGTGGGTGTAGTACCAGGCCCGCTGCCGCAGCTCCCGATTGTCGCTCACCAGCCGGAAGGTGTCGCCGCCGTTATCCGACCGAAACAACCCGCCATCGTCGTGCTCCACCAGCGCCCACAGTCGCTTCGGGTCGGCCGGCGACACCGCCACGCCGATCCGGCCCTTGGGACCCTCGGGCAGGCCCTCGGTCAACTCCACCCACGTGTTTCCACCATCGGCGGACTTGTAGAGCCCACTGCCCGGACCGCCGGATTCCATGGTCCACGGCTGACGAACCACTTGCCACATGGCGGCGTAGAGCACCCGGGGATTGGACGGGTCCACGGCTAGGTCCACCGCGCCGGCCTCCTCCGACACGAAGAGCACCTTCGTCCAGCTCAGGCCGCCGTCGGTGGTGCGATACACCCCCCGCTCGGGGTTCGGGCCGAAGGCATGGCCGAGAGCCGCCACCCAGACGATGTCGGCATCAGCCGGATGGATCGCGATCCGCCCGATCTGGCCCGCTTGGGGCAGGCCCATGTGGCGCCAGGTTTCACCGGCGTCCACGCTCCTGTAAACCCCGTCGCCTGGCGACACGTTGCCCCGGATGCACGCCGAACCGGTCCCCACCCACACGACGTTGGGATCCGACGGCGACACGGCGATCGCACCGATCGAACCGACGCCGAACGGATCGCCGCCGCGCCGCACCCTGCGGATCTCCAGGCCGTCGGGAAATCCCGAGGACGGCATTCTGATCAACCCGTGGGCAGCCAACGACGGATCCACCTCGCCCATGACGTCGGGCTCGACCTTCGGTTCGAGCTCGCGCACCAGATCGCTGACGTTGCGCCAGCTGATCCCGGCGTCGATGGTCTTCCACACCCCGCCGCCCGTGGTGCCCATATAGTAGGTGGCGGGATCCCCCTCCACACCGGCCACGGCGGTCACCCGGCCGCCGCGGAACGGCCCCACCAGCCGGTAGGACATGGAGTTGAGGACCCGGTCCTCGAACGCCAACGACCCTGCCGTCGATGCGGCGATCGCAACCAATAAAGCCGTGACGCGACCGACCATGCCACACCTCCCCGTAAACCGAATTGAAGGATAGCAATGCCGCCCAATCACGGCCACCGAGGGCAAGGAAGTTGGCAGTTGGACAAGGGGCTATGAGGCTTCCATGAGAAGGGCAACCACGTCAAGGGGGCTACGTGGCGGTCCACGGTATCGGTGTTGGTATCGGGGAGATCGAATCATGAGTCCTTGCGCTCCGCTTCCATTCGCACTCTTGTTGAGCTGTGACAAGCTCGGTGCATGCTGGTGTCCGTCCAGAAAGGGTGCTGCCATCTATGGGCCGGTTTCCTTGGGCAGGCCAAGCCCCATACCGCAGTCACCCGGACTGGGCGATGGACTGATGAATCGATTTCCACGGAACAGTTGATCATCGGTGCTGAGACCCTTTGATATTCAAGCTGCTGTAATTTCGTATTTGTTCTGGCTGTACAAGGGCTCGTAGACCTCACCGGTAATCCACAGCCGGTGCATCAATACCGCCAGCTTGCGAGCCACCGCGATAACCGCCCGTTGTTTTGCGTACGCTCCGCCCCGTTGCTGAATTCGAAGGCCATACCTCCTCAAATCGCAGTCTTCACCAAATGGGCCCAGAATGTAGTGGGCCGCATTGACCAGCAGTCGTCTGAGAAAGGGATCGCCCCCTTTGGTGATCCTGAGTTTTGGATCCGAATTACCCGACGCTCGACGTGCCGGCACCATTCCCAGGTAGGGACCCACCTCTCTGCTCTTTCCGAAACGCTCCGGATCCTCCAAAACAAGCACGTACACCAAAGCAGTAAGAGATCCCACCCCCTTGATGTGCTGCACATGCGCCGCTTCTGGGTATCGCTCTTTCACCATCTTCTCGATCTGCTTGTCGTATTGGTGAATCTTCTCAGTCAAGGACGCAATCGTGTCCAAGATCGGCTCTAAAGCTGCCCTCAGTTCGTCGGGCAGGGTGTCGTTTGCCACCCGGGCGAACGCACCCGACCCGCACTTTCTGACTCTTCCTCCGAATGGCTTCACCGAGCCACGAACGTGATTGATCAAATCCGTGCGCACCTTCACCAGCGCCTCCCGAGACCTCGCGACTCCTAAATCTGCTCGAGCCTCCCTACCGCGATGGCGTACCGGACTCAACAGCAACGGATCCACCCGCGCCAGTCGCGCCAACCGCTCCGCATCCAGCTTGTCGTCCTTGTTCCGGCTCTCTCCGATCAACCGCACCTTCCGCGGATTCGCCACTATCACCTCGTGTCCCAATTCCTCCAACAGCTCCTTCACCCACGGCGAGTGCGTACCAACCTCGATCGCCACCCTCATCCGCCGAACACCCTCAAATCGACTTCTAATACCCGCCGGGGTCATCCGTATCCTCGACTCCTCCAATACCTCTCCACTCGTCTTGCCCAGAACGCACACCCGACTCACCTTGTCCCCCAGGTCCAATCCACACACCACTTCCGCTTCGCTCGTGATATTCTTCGCCATGGTCGACCTCCAATATTTTGAGCCCTAACCGAGCTCGTTAATCATTTGCAGACCTTAACGGTACTGCGGCGGAGGTCGACCTTCTCATTCCATCTATGGGGATCCCTCGTCGGGCCTTCGGCGCTGGCTTCCAAATAACTAAAATGCTGGCCAGAGGCTATGTTCCTTGTTTTCTTTGACATGCGTGGATTCTCTAAAATCGCGAAAGAGTCGCTATTTCCCACGTTATTTCCTCGTTTTGTCGGCCCGAACGAGCCCTGGGGTACTCGGGATGACAATGGAAGGAACCGTCGACGGGAGCCTTCCCCTTCTCCCCTTCTCACCCCGACGGGCGGGGAACTTCAGACTTTAGACTTTAGACTTTGGACGCCCCTACCACACCGCACACTGCTCCTCGGGATTCATGGAGGTGCCGGGCTCGCACCCGAAGGCCTCCGCGAAGGCCGGCAGGTTGGACAATCGTCCCCAGCACCCGGAACTGCGCCGGAGTGTGGGGATCGTGGAACAAAACACATCGACTTGAATATTTAGTCAATCGTAGGAACTCATCGGGGAGTCGGACCATGGGCAGGAGATTCGACAGCATCGTGGACACCATCGGCGGAACGCCGGTGGTGAGGATCAACAAGCTGGCGCCGGAGGGGACCAACCTCTACGTCAAGGTGGAGGCCTTCAACCCCATGGGTTCGGTCAAGGACCGGCTGGCCTTGGGCGTGATCGAGGACGCCGAGAGCAGGGGCCTGCTCAAGCCCGGCCAGACTGTGGTCGAAGCCACCAGCGGCAACACCGGCATCGGCCTGGCCATGGTCTGTGCCCAGCGGGGATACCCGCTGGTGGTCACCATGGCGGAGAACTTCAGCATCGAACGGCGCAAGATCCTTCGTTTCCTGGGGGCCAAGGTGGTGCTGACCCCGGCATCGGAGAAGGGTACCGGGATGCTGCTCAAGGCCCAGGAGCTGGCCGAAACTCATGGCTGGTTTCTCTGCCGCCAGTTCGAAAACGAAGCCAACGCCGACGTCCACTCCCGAACCACCGCACGCGAAATCCTGGACGACTTCGAGGGCGAGCGCCTGGACTACTGGGTGACCGGCTTCGGCACCGGCGGCACCCTCAAGGGCGTGGCCAGGGTCCTCAAGAAACACCGGCCTGACACCAAGGTGATGGTCTGCGAGCCGGACAACTCCCAGATCCTCGGCAGTGCCATCCGCCAGGAGAGATCGGCCGACGGCACCCCATCCTCGAGCCATCCGAGCTTCCGGACCCACGTGGTCCAGGGTTGGACACCGGATTTCATCCCCAAGCTGGCCGAGGACACCGCGGACGACGACCTGATCGACGGCTTCCTGCCGATCGACGGCGGCGAGGCCATCCGCCTGTCCCAAGAGCTGGCCAGGCAGGAGGGGATCTTCACCGGAATCTCCGGCGGCGCCACATTGGCAGGCGCCCTCAAGCTCTGCACGTCGGCGCCACCGGGAAGTACGATCCTCGCCATGCTGCCCGACACAGGTGAACGCTACCTGTCCACGCCGCTCTTTTACGACATCGCGGAGGACATGACCGCCGAGGAAATGGAGATCTCCCGATCGACCCCGAGGTTCCGGTTCGACGCGCCGCCGCCCGCACCCGCGGCGACCTCGCAAGAGATCAAGCCGGTCACGCCCGAGGCGGCGGCCTTCGTCGAGGATGCCCTCACCAACGCCGACGAGCCGGTGGTGTTGTTCGCCTTCGAGTGGTGCGAGTTTTGCTGGTCGGTGCGGAAGATGTTCGCCCGGTGCGGCATCCCCTTCCGGTCCATCGACCTCGACTCGGCGAGTTACCAAGAGAACGACTGGGGCGGCCAGGTCCGCACCGCCCTCGAGGACCGGTTCAACACCAAGACCATCCCCCAGATCTTCGTTGGCGGCAAGCATATCGGCGGCTGCACCGAGACCTTCGATGCCTTCGTCAGTGGCGAGCTCCAGGAGCTCATGACCCGGAGCCAGGTGCCCTTCGACAACAGCGTGCAGGTCGATCCCTACTCGCTGCTGCCCACCTGGATCCAACCCCGGTAGCGGTTGGCAGTTAGCGGTTGGCAGTTGGCAGTTGGCAGTTGGCAGTTGGCAGTTTACGTTGTCGCAGCCTTCGGCTGCTCCAACGCGACTCACCGCCACCAGCAGACAGCCGTAGGCCAGCCCCCTCCCTCGCGACGACCCCCTTGGCCACGGCTGCGGGCTGCTGCTGTCGGTGAGTTGGCAGTGGGGACCGAGTTCAACGTCACACGTTAAACGTTCCAGATCGCCGAGATCCGCTGGGTCGTTCATGTGCTATGCGGCCAAGACAACTGATTGCTGCCGCTGAAGGCTGATCTCTGGCCCTGCTCGCGGTTTTCCGTGGCCGCCCCTGAATACTGTCGCTGCCGATGCATTTCGGGCACTGAGACGGGCACGGCAGACCCCCAACCCCACGCTTTCCCGGATGAACCAAACGTCAAACGCTGTTGCAGCATCAGCGCCAGGGCGGCCGCGCCCCTCGGCGCGACCGCCCCCTTGGGTGTAACCTCTGGTGAGTCAGGATGACCCAAAGGGGGTTGTGCATGTTTCGGATCCGGAGAATCTACGACGACCTGCTCGACACCGATCGCAACGCCATCCGACAGGTTCAGGAGATTCTGACGAAGCGAATTCCGGGGCTCGACGAAGCTGAGGTGGCGGACCTTCCCAAGAAGCTCCGCCACCCCGTCCCCCACGGATTCAAGGCGATTCTCTACGTCGCCGAGTCCGAGCGCCGTTCGGTGACGGCGTTCGCGGTCGTATACCACGAATCGGATCTCGGCTTCGTATGGCTCGATTACATCGCCACAAGGTCGAACAAGGCCAGCCGAGGTCTCGGCGGCACTCTGTACGAGCGGGTCCGCGCCGATGCCTGGGAGTTCGGTGCATGGGGGGTGCTCTTCGAGTGCCTCCCTGACGATCCCCGGCTCAGCCCGAACCCCGCAAAACGGCGGCAGAACGCGGCCAGGCTTCGGTTTTACGAGCGCTTCGGGGCCCGCCCGGTGGTCGGCACCGCGTACGAGGAACCGCTCTCCGACGCAGATACCGACCCGCCGTACCTGGTAATCGACACGCTCGGATCGAATCGACCCTTGCGTCGAGCGATGATCCGAAAAGCGGTCCGCGCGGTCCTCGAACGCAAGTACCGCGAGCTGTGCTCACCAACCTATGTGGACCGCGTCGTGAAGTCGTTCCGCGACGACCCGGTCAAGCTCCGACCGTTCGCATATGTTCAACAGCACGACGTGGTGGGCGCGCCGCCAATCCTCGATCTCCCGCTCGAACGGCGAATTGCGCTCGTCGTCAACGACCGGCACCTGATCCACCATGTTCGCGAGCAAGGGTACGTGGAGTCGCCGGTGCGAATCTCCGCAATCCGCCGCGAGATCGAACCCACCGGACTGTTCGAGGAGCTGGTCCCCCGTGCACACCCCGACCACCATATCCTCGAGGTCCACGATCCAGCGTATTTCCGCTACCTCAAGCGAGTGTGCGAGAGGATCGGCGATGGTCGGTCGGTGTACCCCTACGTCTTTCCGATTCGAAATGCCGCCCGTCCCCCGAAGGAGCTCGAGACTCGAGCGGGTTACTACTGTATCGACACTTTCACACCCTTGAATCAGAACGCCTTTCTTGCGGCTCGGCGTGGGGTAGATTGCGCCCTCACGGCGGCGCGGGCGTTGCTGGAAGGCCGGCGCCTTGCGTACGCCCTGGTCCGACCGCCGGGGCACCACGCCGAACGCAGCGCCTTCGGAGGCTTCTGCTACTTCAACAACGCGGCCATCGCCACCGAGGAACTGGGCCGCCACGGCAAGGTGGCGATTCTCGACCTGGACTATCACCACGGCAACGGCCAGCAGGACGTTTTTTGGCAGCGGCCGGACGTGCTCACGGTATCGATCCACGGCCATCCCAACTTCGCATATCCCTACTTCAGCGGTTTTTCAGACGAAAAGGGCGGCGGCAAGGGCGACGGCGCCAATCGGAACTACGCGTTGGGCGAGAACGTGGACGGCGACGGGTATCGGAGGGTGCTCGCTCGAGCGCTTCATCGAATCACCACATTCAACGCCGAGATCCTCGTGGTCGCGCTAGGGCTCGATACGGGACGAAACGACCCCACGGGAACCTGGAGCCTGAATGCCGCCGATTTCCGAGCCAACGGCCGAGCTGTGGGGGCGCTCCACCTACCCACCCTGGTGGTTCAGGAGGGCGGATACCGGGTGAGAAATCTGGGCGTCAACGCCCGTCACTTCTTCACCGGATTGTGGGAAGGCGCCTTCGATCTCCGGGTCCCTGATGCGGGGGCGAAAAAAACGCAGCCGAATCCAGCACAAACCCCTTGACAACCGGGAGAATAGGGGTAAGGTTCGCGCCATGAGAGGAGAACCCTCCTCCGACGAGCCTCCCAGTAGGCGCGGGTCGGTCGCGGGGAGCCCCAAAGGCCCCGCGCGATCGACTCATGCCACCGCCGCCGAGGCCCGAGCCACCACCCGCCCAGTCGGCTTTCCCTCCGAGACATCACAGCCGTCGTACCGGGGAACTCACACCGACACGTAGGGAGTCCATGTCCACGAGCCCTTCGGGGCCACCCGCGCGCCCAGCGCCATCGACGCCCGCCCACCGAAGCGGCGGCGGAGAGGTTTCGCCAGACGCGATCCCGCCCGCCGGGGCAACAAGGAGAACTCTGAGAATGTCTTCAAGACTGAATCCCACCCCCAAGGAGCTCGCGGACGACCGCCGCGAACACCTGTGCGGTGTTTTCGGCCTCAGCTACGACCCGTCGACCTGGAGCGACTGGCGATGGCAGCTCCGGCACCGCCTGTTCAGGCTCGACCACTTCGAGCAGGTGCTCGAGCTCACCCCAGCCGAGCGCAACGGTCTCAGCATGGGGGGAGGGCGGTTCGCGATCTCGGTCACGCCGCACTTCGCGGCTCTCATGGATTCCACCGATCCGTCGTGTCCCATCAGGCGGCAGGTGGTTCCGACGGACGCAGAGGTCGTGGTCTCCACCGGCGACATGGAGGACCCGTGCGGCGAGGAGAGTACATCCGTGGTGGAAGGGCTCGTGCACCGGTATCCAGATCGGGTGCTGCTGCTCGCGCTGGATTCGTGCGCCTCCTACTGCCGGTACTGTACCCGGTCGCGGATGGTGAGCCACGGCGCTCTCGAGCCTCTGCCACGCCGGATGAAAGCGATCCTGAAGTACCTGGGGGAGCACACTGAGGTCCGTGACGTTCTGCTGTCGGGCGGCGACCCGCTGCTGATGTCGGACGACCGGCTGGACGCCCTGCTCGGTTCGATCCGCGCCATCGAGCACATCGAGCTGCTGCGCATCGGCAGCCGGGTTCCGGGCTTCCTTCCCCAGCGGATCACACCGGCGCTCGCCGCGGTGCTTCGCAAGCACCGGGTGTGGCTGTCCCTGCACTTTTCGCACCCGGCCGAAATCACACCCGAGGTCGCGGCCGCCTGCGACCTGCTGGCCGACTCCGGCATCCCTCTCGGCAGCCAAACGGTGCTGCTGCGGGGCATCAACGACGACCCGGAAATCCTCAAACAGCTCTTCCACGGCCTGGTCAAGATGCGCGTGCGGCCGTATTACCTGTACCAGGCGGACCCGGTGGTGGGCACCGGTCACCTCAGGACCTCCATCGAACGCGGCCTCGAGATCATGGCGCAGCTTCGCGGCCACACCAGCGGGTACGCAGTGCCCACCTACGTCGTCGATGCCCCCGGAGGCGGCGGTAAGATCCCCCTCCAGCCGGAAACGGTGGTCGGCCGCCACGGCGGCGTCTGGCAACTTCGCAACTGGGCCGGCGACGTCTTCAGTTACGTCGACCCTCGCCCATCGGAGTGACTCGTGGGTCTGTCGATCGCGCTGTGTTACGACAGCAAGGAGGAGTACCTCGCGGCCGGCTACAGCCGACTCGAGGTGGCCGAGTTCGATGACGAGGGCGTAATCGCCGGTCTCGAGGAAACCCTCGTCAACCTCGGCCATCAGATCGGCCGCGTCGGTCGAGGTCGGTCGCTGGCGACACGCCTGGTCGCCGGCGACCGTTGGGACCTGGTCTTCAACGTGGCCGAGGGCCTTCACGGCCGTGCCCGGGAATCGCAGGTTCCGGCCCTGTGCGAGCTGTACGACCAGGCCTATACTTTCTCCGATCCGGTGACCTGCGGTGTCACCCTCGACAAGGCGCTCGCGAAGAGGATCGTTCGAGACGCCGGGATTCCAACCGCCAGATTTTCGACGATCCGGACCGCCGCCGACGCATGCGGTCTGACCCTGGCGCCCCCGCTGTTCGTCAAGCCCCTCGCCGAGGGCAGCTCGAAGGGAGTCGACGGGCGGTCGATCGTGGAGGATTGCGCCGACCTGGGAGCTGTTGCCGCGGAGCTCCTGCGGGACTTCCCGGCCGGCCTGCTGGTGGAGGAGTTCCTGCCTGGTCGCGAGGTGACGGTGGGCGTCGTCGGCAACGGCGAGGCCTTGCGCGTCCTGGCGGTGATGGAAGTCCTCTGGACCGAGCATTCCGAAGCCGACGCCTACACCTCTCTCAACAAGGACGACTACCTCCGGCGCGTTGAGTACCGCCTGGTTCGAGACGAGCCCATCGCCGACGACGCGGCCCGGCTCGCGATCGCGGTCGCGCAAACCCTGGAGTGCCGCGACGCCGCCCGCGTCGACTTCAGGTGCGATGCCGCCGGCGAGCTCGCCTTCCTCGAGGTCAACCCGCTGCCCGGTCTGCACCCGGTGCGCTCCGACCTCCCCATCATGGCCAGGCTGGACGGATTGCCCTACGAGGACCTGCTGGCCGAGATCGTCAACGCCGCCGCTGGACGGTACGGTCTATCCCATGTCTGACCCGGATTTCCCCAAGCGGGCTCAGATCGTCATTGCCCACAACCGAGTTTCGCGCTCGGACGACCCCTCCACTCGCGACGTCCTCGCCCAGGTCGGGTTCGTCGCCGACGCACTCCGGCGGGCGGGGATCCCCCACGACGTCGTGGCGGTTGACGATGACGGAGTAAAGGTCAAGTTGTTCCGACACGCCGCGGCGGTCTTCAATCTGGTGGAGTCGGCGCCGGGCGCGCCGCTGTTTCAGGTGGAAGTTGCTCGCGCGTTCGAACGCATCGGCCCGCCGGTGACCGGCTCATCGTCCGAGGTCATCCACGGCACGACCGACAAGTTGGCAACCCGGCGGGTCCTCCAGGCTGCCGGGGTGGCGGTGGCCCCGGGGGGACGGCTCGATCCGGACGCACCGGCGGTCCTCGACCGTGTAGCGCCTCCGTGGATCATCAAGCCCGCTTTGGAGGACGCCTCCCTCGGTCTCGTGGACGGCGCCGTCACCTCGGACCCGGCGGCCGCCGTCGAACGGGCGCGGGAGCTGATTCGGGCGTTCGCAGGCCCCGCCCTGGCGGAGCACCTGCTGCCGGGCCGAGAGTTCAATCTGTCGTTGCTTTGGGGTCCCGACGGCGTGGAGGTGCTGCCACCGGCCGAGATGACCTTCGTCGACTTCCCCGCTGATCAACCGCGGATCGTGGGCTGGGCTGCCAAGTGGGACGAGGCGTCACCGGCCTACCAACGCACCGTGCGCCGATTTTTGACTCCCGAGGAGGACGGGCTAGCCCAGGACCTGGCTGTGGTGGCCCGCGCCACATGGTCGGCGTGCGGACTCGCCGGCTACGGCCGCGTCGACGTCCGGCTCGACGAATCCGGATGTCCCTGCGTGCTCGAGGTCAACGCCAACCCCTGTATCTCGCCCGACGCCGGATTCACGGCCGCCGCCTTCGCGGCCGGGCTGGCCCCGGAGGATGTGGTGCGCCGAATTCTCCTCGAGAGCGGATGGACCCCCTGATGAGCCCGGCCGGACGAACCGAGTGCTCCCTCCGTCGACATCTACGGCCCGCGGACCGCGAGCCGCTGCGGACCCTGCTGGATGAGACGGGGTATTTCAACCGCGAGGAGATCGAGGTGGCCATGGAGCTGGTGGAGGACGGCCTCGCCCTGGGCGAGGCGAGCCACTACCGGTTCATCGTCGCCGAGATCGGCAAGCAGGTGGCGGGCTACGCCTGCTGGGGACCGATCCCCGGAACCGCCGACTCCGCGGATCTCTACTGGATCGCGGTTCACCCCGGCCGTCAGGGCCACGGGGTCGGACGTGCGCTGCTCACCGAAACCGAGAGCTGGATGATCTCCGAGGATCGAGTCAGGGTCTGGATCGAGACTGCCGGAAGAGCACTGTACGATCCGACCCGTGCGTTCTACCTCGGCTGCGGCTATCTCGTTGCGGCCGAGCTGGAGGACTTCTACGGACCCGGCGATCCCAAGGTGATCTTCTCCAGGATCCTGCGCCGCGGCTGACGGTGCCTCCACCGGTGCGGCAGACTGTCGCCCGTGGCAACGGCGGAGATCAGACCGGCGAATCTCGGGCACCACGAGCGCCGAAACGGAGACTGGCGGGGAAAAAGCCGAACCGGACAGCCGTGACCCCGATTCGTGATCAATCGGGGACCCCCAATGCGACGCAGTTGCGCCGCGGATCCCCGACCCCGGTCAGGATGCCGGTCTCCGGATCGCGGTAGACCGCATTGACCGCCCCGAACTTGCCGAGCTCGAGATACTTGGCGGGGAGCTCGACCACCAGGCCCGGTTCGTAGCCCATGGTCTCCAGGAGACTGGCATCGAGCCGGGTCACCGGCGGGAACACCTCGATGATCAGCCCCTTCGTGGTGACACCCTTTGACCAGAGGACTCGTGGGGCGTCGACGGCCTCGGCCAACCCCATGCCCCGGTCCACGATGTTGCTGATGACGGTCGCCACCACCCCTGGAATCCGCGAGCTGCCGGCGCTGCCCAGCACGAGCATCGGCCGATCATCAGCAACCACGATGGTGGGCGCGCTGTCCAGGGGCAACACGGCCCCGGGCCTGAGGGCGCTGGGCCTCGAGGGGTCGACACCGCCGAGGAAGGTGTTGTAGAGGAATCCCATGTCGTCGGCCACCACCTTGTTGCCGAAGAACCGCCCGAGGGTCTGGGTCAACGAAACGGCGTTGCCGGCCGAGTCGATCACCGACACCTGCACGGTTTGGCTTTCGAGCTCGGGAGCGCCCGACTCGCCGTGGAATTGATCCGCGGCGACAGGGGTGCCGATGCGGATGAGCTCAGCGCGCGACGCCGCGTGGCGCTTGCTCATGTACCACGAGGCGCGCGGTCCCTGGGGCAGCAGCGCATCGGGCTGCAGGAAACGATGATCGTCGATGGCGAAGTGAAACGCCTCGGCCATCAGCTGCAGCCGGCCGGCGTCGTCCTGACGGAGCCTCTTCGGCGGAAAGCACTCGAGGATGTTCAGCCCCTCGATCACCGCCGCTCCGGCTCCAGGCACCGGAAAGGTCAGGATCTCGAGGCCGCGATAGCTGCCCCGCAGCGGTTCGATGTGCCGTGGCCTCACCCGCGCCAGGTCGGGGCGCCGGACGTAGCCGCCCCGCCGGATCATGTCAGTCTCGATCTCGGCGGCGATCGTGCCGCGGAAGAACTCATCGATGCCGCCTTCGCTGATCCGGCGAAGGGTCTGCGCGAGTCCGGGCCAGTGCATCAGCGTGCCCACGGCCAACGGGTCCCCGCCATCCTTGAGCACAATCGAGGCGAGCGGTTGGCTGGCCTGAACGTCCTCCAGATACCTCGCGATGGACGCCTGTTGGAAGGGCGAAAGGTGGTACCCGGTCTTTGCAAGCGCGATGCTCGGCGCGATGATCTCGGTGAGGCTCAGGGTCCCAAACCTGGTGCGGGCCGCCTCCAAAGCCGCCAAACCCCCAGGCGTTGAAGAGAGTTCCGGACCGAATTTCTGGCCGGCATCGAGGATTCGCTGCAGCTCGGGCCTCGACACACGCATCGGAACCGGCGACGAGCCGTCGATAGCCGCGACCCTGCCGTCCGCCATGCGAATCAGGATGTAGGTGGTCCCACCCAGGCCCGAATCCCCCGGATCGACGACTCCAAGGGCCAGGGCCATGGCGACCGCGGCATCGACGGCGTTGCCGCCGTCGACGAGGACCTGCACGCCGACCCGGTTGGCGTCGGCCGAGGAGCTCGCCACCATCCCGGTCGAGGACGCGGCCGGCACCGCTATCAGCCGCTCGACGTCGGGTTGTCGGTCTGCCCTCCTGGGCGCCATGCTGCAACCGAGGTTCAGGCCCGCGATCAAGGTCGTCGTCGCCGCCACTATCGGCAGCACTGCGGGCATCGCCCTCAACCTGTTCGGCGTTTCCAACACCCGCATTCTCCCCGTGGGTCGTGCCCTATTGTACGGCCTAGCCCGTTCATCTCACCAGCTTCCAACGGCGTCCGGCGAGATGCTGCAGCGTGCCTTTCCTCGCCCGCGCACCGGTGCTACGCTGCGGCTCTCGGCTCGGCCGGATGGTACAGGAGCGAAGATCCGCCCAGCCGTCGGAGGTCGTGATGCAGTACTCCAGGGTGAAGATGTCGAGCATCGCCCACGTCGAGGCGCCGCTGAGGGTCCTGTCCAGCGAAATCGAGGCCCGACTGGCTCCGGCGCTGGCTCGGTTCGGCGTCTCCCCCGGCCTGCTCAAGAAGCTGTCCGGGATCGAGTCCCGCCAGATGTTCGACCCGGCCTTCCCGCCGTCGGACGGTGCGGCCCAGGCCGCAGAAAAAGCGATCGCAGCCAACGGCATCGACCGCCGTGAGCTCGGCGTGCTGGTAAACACCTCGGTGTGCCGCGACGGCATCGAACCCTCGACGGCCAGTATCGTCCACCACAAGCTGGGGCTCTCGGAGAGCTGCCTGAACTTCGACGTCGGGAACGCCTGCCTCGGCTTCATCAACGGCATGGAAATGGTGGCGACGATGATCGATCGGGGACAGACCGAACACGGAATCGTGGTCAACTGCGAGAACATGCACTTCGCGGTCCTCGAGACCATCAAGCGGCTGCTCGACCCCCGCACCACCTGGGCGACCTTCCGGGACAACTTCGCCACCTTGACCCTCGGTTCGGGAGCCGTCGCCATGATTCTCTCCAGGGCGAACGGCATCGCCGGCGAGCACCGGTTCCTCGGCGGCGTGACGCTGGCGGCCACCGAGCACTGCCGCCTGTGTACGGCCCAGGTGGACCAGATGATCACCGACACCAAGAAGCTCTTCCACCACGGCCTCGACCTCGGCCTCAGAACCTGGGAAGTCGCCCGCCGGGTGCTCGGCTGGACCATCCAAGATCTCGATCACTTCGTCATCCACCAGGTGGGCAAGGCCCACACCGAGAAGTTCGCGCGCACGCTCGGCATCGATCTGAAGAAGATCTTCCGGCTCTATCCCGACCACGGCAACATCGGTCCGGCCGGTGTCCCGATCGCTCTGTCCAAGCTGGTGGAGGCGGGGAGCCTGAGCCCGGGCGACCGGGTCGCGTTGATGGGCATCGGCAGCGGTATCAACTGCACCATGGCCGAGCTCGTCTGGTAGCTGCCCTCCCGACCGCAATTAATCGGGGAGTGTCGCCTACGAACAACCTGGACGATTAGAGTCCAAAGTCTAAAGTCCAAAGTCTAAAGTCCAAAGTCGAAAGTCACTCTTCACCCACCCGGGAATCTCGACGGTCGCCGATTGGCGGGGGTTTGACCTTTGCCCCAAAGCGCTGAGGGCTGGGAGCCGGCTCCCGACTGCCGGCCCCACTGACAGCGCTGACCGCGGCCCTCTGCCCCCGCTCCCCGCCGCTGATGACTGCCGCTGCCGCTGAATTCTGTCGCTGCCCCTGATCCTGCCCCAATCCCCGATCACCCTGCCCTCGACGACTGGAGCCGGATTCGCAACGAATGGACGATCATTCGCGATCACCGTGCCCAAACGGTCTCTTTCACCCACACCATCTACTCGGCTCGGGAGCTGAAGGAGAGCCTGGCTGCGGCCGGGTTCAGCGAGGTTCGGATCTGTGGCGACCTCGAAGGTCACGACTACGGACCGGGAGCGGAACGACTCGTGGCCGTTGCCGTCAAATAACGCAATCTCTCGACAACAGCGGTCTTGCCTTCGACGTGCCACGTGCACTGATGGTCGCGAACTGCGACGGGCATGTCTACAACTCGACGCCTGCCGGTTTCGAAGGGTAGGGGTGCAGAGGAGAAGAGGGGCAGAGGCGATGGACTCTGCAGCTCTCCTCTGCCCCTCCGCCCCTCCGCTCCTCTGCCGAATCGAACAGGCTGGATGGGAGCGGGAGCGCAGTCACGTCCGATTTCATTTTCAACGGAAACGCGTACACTGGAGGCGAGGACGATGTGGAATCCGGAGTGACCATGGGCGGCGCACGACAGAGCCTGGACCGGCTGGTGGCGAAGCTGAAGGAGCCTGGCTTCCTGATCCGCCACCAGCGACTGCCGTTCACGGGAGGCTCGAGTGGACACGTCAACCTCGACGAGCTGGCCATGGCGCCGCCCCGCTCGCGGTTCGTGCGCAGGTGGCGACGCCACGCCCGGCGCTGCGCGACCTGCGCCGAGGTGTTCCGCTACGTGGGGCTCTCTCTGAAGTAGCTTCGCTGTCCCTGTCCCGCCCCTCACGTCGCCCACCCTCGAAGCGTCAAAGACGAAGCCCGTGTACTTCTCATCGAACCGATCGGTACCTTTAGAGCGAACGTCGGAGAACCGAAACCGGCGTTCCCAAAGGTTCGCGACGGCGGTGGTCATTCATGGCGTTGCAGTTCTTCAAGTCCGATCTGAGCGAGTGTCTGAAGCACCTTGCCAGGGGTGGATTCACCACCGAGGAACGCGACCAGATGCTCGAGGTCGTGCGCCAGGCGGACAACCTCAAGCCACGGGACGTTGTCTGGATGGCGTTCCGCCCGGATCGTGCCCTGCGCGATGCGTGCTTCGAGCTTCTCAAGCCGCATCGATCTCCCGCCACCGTCGACCAGTTCATCGCCGAGGCGAAGGACAAGGCGGACGCGCCCCTGCGAGCCGGCGCCGCGGTGCTGTTCTCGCTGCGGATTCCCGGCGTGGAATCCCACCTCGCGACACGGGTCGGCTCTGATCGGGAGCCGGTCCGAGATGCCACCTTACGGCTGGTGACCCACGCCCCGGTCACCGCCGGCTTGGCACCCTTGCTGTGGCAGCTGGTGGAGAACGAGGAAGACGGGTCTCGACGCCTGCCCTTCCTCAAGCAGCTCGCCACCGCCGAGATGTCGCCCCAGGCCCTCCAGCGCTGGCAGCAGGTCGCCACGGACGTCGATCCCATAATCCGCGCCACCGCCCTCAAGGTGCTGGCCGACAAGGCGCCTGAAGAGGCGGTGGATCAAATCGTCGACCAGTTGGCATCCGTAGATTACGTCACTCAGCAGCACCTCATCTCGGCTCTGACTCAGGTGGCGCAGAGCCGAGGAGTGACCTTCATCAACCGCCTGCTGCCCTTGATGGCTTCCGGCGAGGCCAGCATTCGAAGCGCGGTGATCAAGATCCTGCTCGAGATGGATGACCGCCACGAGATCGTCAGGCAGTACCTCCAGTTCTCGAAGACCCTGGCCGGCTGGGCCCGGGACCGAGCGGTGGACTCGATGAAGGAGTTCGGCGAGGACCTGGTGGAACCGACCATCGAGCTGCTGGCCGACCCCGACGAGGAGGTGCGGGCTCTGGCCCTGGCGGTGGTCGGCGCCTTTGACGATCCCCGGATCATCCCAGCCACCATCGAGCTGCTGTCCGACGCGGACTGGTGGCTGCGAATCTGCGCGGCCGACACCCTCGGCCAGTTCAAGGACCCCAGGGCGGTCGACGCCCTGATCGGAGCCCTGGGAGACGCCGAGACCCGGTGGGCCGCGGTCGAGGCCCTCGGCCGAATCGGCGATCCGCGGTCGCTGGCACCGCTGTCGAAGCTACTCAACGATCCGGCCCCCGAGGTCCGGATCGAGGTTCTGCTCGCGCTGCCCAACTTCAACCACCCGAAGATCCTCGAAGCCCTGCACCGGGTGGCCAAGTCGGATCAGCACCGCAACGTTCGTGCCAGGGCCTTGGAGCTCGCCGAGGAGGTGGCACGCAGAGACCAGGCCTCGCTCGAGGACGCCGACCAGCTGCGAACCGAGATCCAGCAGGCGCAGACCGGGGAGGGAGACCCGCGTCTCAACACCCTGCTCGCATCGACCCGCAACCAGGGCGGATCGGACCTCCACGTCTCGGCCTCCTGTCCGCCGATCATGCGTCTGGGCGGCGAGCTGGTCACCGCCCAGGAGCAAGCCTACGACCCTCTGCAGGTGACCGAGATGATCCGTGAGGTATTGACCGAAGACCAGTGGAGTCGACTCGAGGCGGAACGGCAGCTGGATTTCTGCCACTGGGTTCCCGGCGCCGGGCGCTATCGCTCCAACGTCTTTCTCGATCACAAGGGCTACAACGCCGTGTTCCGGGTGATTCCCGAGCAGCCGCCCACCATCAGCGAGGTCGGACTGCCCGGCCATCTCGCCGCCATCGCCTCGTACCACCAGGGCCTCGTGCTCGTGTGCGGGCCGTCCGGGAGCGGCAAGTCCACCACTCTGGCGGCCCTGGTCAACCTGCTCAACGAAACGAGGCAGCAGCACATCATCACCCTCGAGGATCCGGTGGAGTTCATCCACCCGTTCAAGAACTGCCTGATCAACCAGCGTGAGATCGGATCGGACACCCGCTCCTACGCCCGGGCACTCCGCGCCGCCCTTCGGGAAAATCCTGACGTCATCGTGATCGGTGACCTGCGAGACAACGAGACCGTGTCGTTGGCCCTCACCGCCGCCGAGACCGGGCACCTCGTCCTGGGAACCCTGAGCTCCACCACTGCCCCGAAAGCGATCGACCGGGTCATTACGAGCTTCCCCAGCAACGAGCAGCCCCAGGTACGGGCCGCCCTGGCCGAGTCCCTGAAGTACGTCATCGCCCAACGACTGCTGCCGGTGGAGGGCTCGAGGAACCGGGTGGCCTGCTTCGAGATCCTGGTGGGTTCCATGTCGGTGTCCAACCTCATCATCGACGACAAGACATATCAGCTGCCGTCAGCCATGCAGATCGGCAAGGCACACGGGATGCGCACCTTCGACGACTCCCTTCGCGAGCTGATGGACCGGGGAAAAATCACGGCGGAATGCGCCTACCTCCACGCTTCCAGCCGGGTTGATTTCGAGGGATTCGTGACCCAGGAATTCCTCGACTCGAGGGCGTTGTCATGAGCGATCTGAGCTATCGAATCGACCGTTTTCTCCGGTTGATGAACGACCGCGGGGCCTCGGACCTCCACTTTTCCGTGGGCAGACCCCCCATGGTGCGAGTGTCCGGCGCCATGGAGCAGATCCGCTACCGGCTGGTCCAGGAGGGGGACTTCAAGCAGCTCCTCGAACCCATCTCACCGCCGGAGCGGTGGCAAGAGTTCGAGACGACCGGCGACACAGATTTCGCCTACGAGGTGCCCGACCTGGCCAGGTTCCGGGTCAATCTGTTCCGCCAGCAACGGGGTTCCGCGGCAGTGTTTCGGGTCATCCCCACCAAGATCATGACCATCGACCAGCTCGGGCTGCCGCCCCAGGTGCGCAAGGTGGCCGAGTTCCAAACCGGCCTGGTGGTGGTCACCGGCCCCACCGGCTCCGGCAAGTCCACCACGCTGGCGGCCATCGTCGACCTCATCAACGTAACCAAGGGCCGCCACCTGATCACCATCGAGGACCCGATCGAGTTCGTCCACCCCAACAAGCGATGTCTGATTCACCAGCGCGAGGTGGGCCACCATGCGACCGGCTTTTCCCAAGCTCTGAAGGCGGCCGGGCGGGAGGACCCCGACATCATCCTGGTGGGAGAGATGCGCGACATCGAGACCATTTCCATGGCGCTGAGCGCCGCCGAGCGGGGTTCCATCGTGCTCGGCACGCTGCACACCAACAACGCGGTCAAGACGGTCGACCGGATCATCAGCGTGTTCCCTGCCGGCGACCAGGAGGGCATCCGCAACATCCTCGGCGAATCGCTGCGGGCGGTGATCGCCCAACAGCTGCTTCCTCGGGTGAACGGGGGACGGATCGCAGCGGTCGAAATCCTGTTCTGCACCCCGGCCATCGGCAACATGATCCGCGAGGGCAACGTCAACCAGATCACCTCGGCCATTCAGACCGGCGCCAAGAGCGGCATGATCGAGATGGACTCCGCCATCCGCGAGCTCTACGAAGCCGGCAAGGTCACCGCCCGCGCCGCCCACGACAAGGCGATCAACAAGGAGCTGTTCGAGGACCTCGCGGCACATTGACGCGGGGATCGTATCGGGATGTTGAAAGTTGAAAGTTGAAAGTTCCCACCCACCCAGGCGTGGGACTTGAGGGAATGTCGAATGTCGGGCTCATCCGGAAAGACGCCAGGTCATGGCACGGACCTGATCGAAGGCGTTCAGAGCATCACGGGCCCCAGTTCGGTTCCTTTGAATGACCCGGAGGTGTCCATGTGCGACGCCGCCAAGGCAACCGATTGCTGCCGCTGAAGACTGATCGCCGTCCCTGATCGCTGTTCCCTGTCGCTGCCGCTGAATACTGTCGCTGCCGCTGTCGTCACGCGGGTCGCCGACGGCGGGTTTTCGATTTTCGATTTCGTGGGAACCCGGAATACCCTGTGATTGAGAACTGTTCTCTTTTGAAAATCACTTGAACGAGGTGACCTCGATGAAGGGACGAACTCTCGACCGTTTCGTACGCGCGGCGTTTGTCGGGCTGGCCGCCACAGCAGCCCTGACGGTGGGAGTGCAGCCTTCAATTGCCGTCGAGTTCATCTGGGACGGCGACTGCGCCCTGCCCATCTGGTGGCAGCAGTGCTCCCCTGCCGGCGTGCTCAAGAGCAACTGGATGCAGGATCCCGAGCGGCCGGGAACCAGCGATTCGGTTTTCATCGACAGCGGGTGGGGCCCCACATCCCTCGGCCACACCTTCACGATCACCGGCTGCCAGGTCTTGAGCGGCCTCGGCATCTCCGGCTCCAACGTGCTCACCATCACCTCGGGTACTGACAACGTCATTAACGATCTGAACATGACCGGAGGGGGCATCAGCCTCGAGCCGGGGGTCCGCATGAACATCACGGGGAACTCTCTCGTCGGAGGAACGCTCTCTGGCTTTGGGAGCTTCACGGTCTCGGGACCCGTGAGCTTCAACGGCGCCCAGATCGAAACCGTATCGGTCGACGTCTCCGGAGCGACCCCGAGTCTTACGAGCCTGATGTCCATGTCTCCCGCTGCCGAAATCACGGGCTCCGGACACCTTCCCTTCAGCATCACCTCGGGCGGCGACATCATCAACGGCGGATTGCTGCAGAACATCCAGCTCAATATCGGGGCGACCGGAGTCGACCAGACCGTCCTTGATCCAGATCTGACGAACATCGGTTTGCAGGTCGCTTCCGATGCAGAGGTGTTGATCAGGAGCCAGAACTTCGAGATCGATGACGGCGTCCAGGTCGGACTGGATTCCACGGTCGAGATAGTCAACACCTTCGGTGGTTCGGACCGCCTGCTCAGTTCCAACCTCGGCGGTGTCGGTCTCGTCGACTTGAAGGCCGACATGCAGGTCTACCCCAGCCTCCTTTTCGCCCTCGGCACTGGATCACTGCACAACGGCTCTGGAGGGTTCCTGCTTGACAACGCCACATTGGAACTTTTCGGCGCACTGACCAACTTAGGTCGATTTCGATTTCGCTCGGGAACGTTGACGGGTGGAGGACCCTTCATCAACGCCAGTGACGGTTGGGCCTACGTCACCTCCGGCGGGCCGGGGGCGTCGTCCGTCCCGATCGTCAATTATGGGAACTTCGAGGTACAGGGCCAGTTCACCCAGAACACCGCTCAGTTCGTGAACGACAGGACGCTGACCCTACGACCGGTCACCGGCGGGGTCATCTTCGACGGGACTGGGAGCGTCTTGAACAGGGGCGACTTCAGCCTCGAGGGAGACGTATACACCAACAGCAGGGTGACCACAACCTTCACAAACGAGAGCACCGTGAGGGTCGTCAACGGAATCCTGAGGTTTGAAGGAGCCGTCACCAACGTCACCCCCGAAGGTGATCTCGACGGCGGCGGCGACTGGAACGCCGAGGACAACGGCGTCATCATTTATCCGGGGGGAGTGCTCTTCAAGGAGGTCAAGGGAGGCACCAAGGTGGGCCTCAGCGGCAGCGGTGACATACCCGCCCTCGCCGCGTTGGAGGGAGTCTCGGAGGAGTCGACCCTCGCGCTGGACACCGGGGCCAACGTTTCGGTCACTCCGACGACCGGCATCTTTGCCGTCGATGTGGCGTCAGACCTTCTGGTCTTCTACGACAGCGTGTTCCAGCTCTTCGCGACCATGTTGATCAACAACAACTCCCTGGTTGCGGTGGGGCCCAGCGGGCAGGTGAACGTCCAGAATGACATCAACCTGGGAGACGAGAGCACCGTCGACTCGATCGTCCCCGAGCTTCAAGGCATCGTCATTTTGGCCCGGCAGCCCGGGCCGGGAAGGCCGGCCGGCGTCACCGAGTTGCCGGAAGGAACTCTGCCTCCCGCCATCACCACCCCGCTGCTGAACAACCACGGGAGAGTGCTGCCGTCGGAGCGAGGCGCCGTCGGAACGCTGCAGCTCAACGGCGACTATGTGCAGCACGACAACGGTCACCTCTTGATCAACGTCGTCGACTCCGGCGCCGACCTGCTGGCCATCGACGGCGACGCCACCCTCGGCGGCACCCTCGAGCTGCGGCGGGTGATCGGCTTCGACCCGGTAATCGGCCAGCCCTACACGATCCTCGCCACCACCGGTTCGAGGAACGGCACATTTGACGAGGTCGACACCTTGGACACGGTGCGTGTGATCTACAACCCGCAGGGCGTCCAGGTGATCTACGACGTACTCGGTCCCATGGAGGTGTTCTCGTCCGGCTTCGAAACCGGCGACACCACCGAATGGACGACGGTGGTTCCGTAGCAAGGGTGACAAGTGACGCGTGACGAGCGACAAGCGATACCTGTTTGTGAATAGGTGGAGCCAGTCAGCTGCCAGCAGCAGCGTCATTGGCGACCCAGCGGTGGTTTGGGCTACTGCCTCCTGCCTGGCACCGACTCCCCTGCCCTATCCCTGCAACTTCCCTGGACATTCCCGAGGACTCTGGATAAGCCAGACATCACATTGCCTCCATGAACCAAAGGAGGCAGCAGATGACTACGAATCGCATGCGTTGTTTCACAGCCGGACTGGTCTTGGCGCTGGTCGCGGCAACCCTCGTCGCACCACCGGCCGGAGCGGAGGTGCTCGCCAGCGGCAACCTCCCCGGAACCTTCGGGCTCAGGTTCGGACCCAACGGCAACCTCTACGTCTGCACCAACGCCGGGCTCGCCGTCTTCGACCTCATCCAGGGTCAGATGGTGGACCTTATCGGACCCGACCGCGGGGTCATCGGCCCCGAGGACGTGATCTTCGGACCCGACGGCTCCATGTACTGGGCGTCCATGTTCACCGGCATGGTGGGCCGGATGGCGCCGGACGGCACCGTCAGCACCCAGATGGTCGGGCCGATGGTGAACTCGCTGGTTTTCTCGGACGACGGACGATTGTTCGTCACCGAGCCCTGGATGACCGATACCTTGTGGGAGCTCGATCCGTCTTTCATTGATCCGCCGCAGCAGCTCGGCGCCGGATTCGGCGGCCTCAAGAACCCGGAGTTCGGTCCGGACGGGCTGCTCTACGGCGCCCTGATGTGGGCGGGGCGCGTGGTTCGAATGGACGTGGCGGACCCGGCGAACACCACCGAGGTCATCGCGGACGACATACCCGGACCGTTTACCGCCCGCTTTGGCCCAGACGGCATGCTCTACGTTGTGGAGCGCAGCGGATTCACCGTCCAGCGCATGGATCCGGCCAACGGCAGCCATTCAACCTACCTCGAGCTGCCCTTCGGTCCCGACAACATCGCCTTCGCCCCCACCGGTGCCCTCTTCATCACCTCCTACACTGACGGCGTGGTCGCCATGGCACTGCCCGACGGCTCGATCCAGGAGATCGTTCCCGGTGGCCTGATCTTGCCGGCCGGAATTGCGGTCCAGGCGCGGGCCGACGGCGAGTCGGTCTTTGTCGGCAACCTGTTTTCGGTGCGCGAGTACGACGGTGGCACCGGTGCCGTCCGCAGTGTGGAGCGCTACCGGTTTCCGGCCGTCGAGTTCGGCGGCGCCGTGTCCGTCGCGAGCGCGGGGGAAAACCTGGTGCTGTCCAACTTCTTCCCCCCCGGCGGTGCGCGGGTTCAGATTTGGGATCCCGCAGCCGGTGAGTTGGTGGATGACGTTTCCGGCTTTGCGGCACCCATGAACGCGATCGGGTTCGGGGACGATCTCATCGTCGTCGACATGGGAATCGCCGAGGGCGAGGCGAGGGTCGTGCGGGTGGGATCGGGCGGCAGCACTGTGCTCGCAGACGTGAGCCATCAAATCTATGTCCCCCTCGGTCTCGCGGCCACCGCGGACGATCTCTGGATCGGCGACTGGCTCACCGGAATGATCTGGCAGCTCATTGCAGACGGCCAGGTCCTGGCCCAACCCCTCCCGGTGGCCGAGGGCCTGTCGGGGCCCGAGGGCATGGCCGTCGATCACGACGGATCCCTGCTCGTGGTGGAAGGCGGCGCGGGCCGGGTGTCCCGGGTGCGCCCTGCCACCGGCGCCATCACTCCGGTGGCCAGTGGCCTCCTCCTGTCTTCGCAGGGTGGGGGCATGCTGCCGCCCTTCGGCCTCATCAACGGCATCGACGTCGGTCCGTCGGGCGCGATCTACGTGCCGGGAGATCTTGGCAATCTGGTCTATCGACTGGTGCCCCGGACCTTCTACCTGCCGGGCGCGGCCAACACGCCCGGCTTCAACGGCAGCCGCTGGACCACCGACCTCGAACTCCACAACCGTGGTCTGGATTCGGCGTCATACAGCGTCGAGCTGCTGCTGAGCGGTCAGGAAAACACCGCTCCGGCGGCGGTGGCCTTCGATCTCGCGCCAGACACCAGTGTTCGGTACCGCGACGTTGTTGGCGAACTGTTCAATGTCGACGGGACCGGCGCACTGCGAGTGACCGCGGTCGGCGGCAATCTGATGGCGACCGCCCACACACGAACCACTGAAGACGACGGATCCTACGGCCAGTTCATCGAGGGCCTGAACGTGGATCACGCCGCCGGTGACGGGTCTGAGTTGCGCCTGATTCAGCTCGAAAGCTCAGCCGCGGCACGCACCAATCTCGGTGTGGTGAGCGCGTGCCCCATTCCGATCACAGTGGACCTGGACCTGTTCGAGGCCGACGGCACTCCGGCCGGAAATATCCAGCTGCAACTCGAACCCTTCGGCAGCACACAGACCAACGATTTCTTCGGCAGCCTCGGTGGAACGAAACTCGACGCCAGTGGCGACATGTACGCCGTCATCAGCTCGGCCACCCCGGGCGCCACATTTTTCGCCTACGCGTCGGTGGTGGACAACGGCACCAACGACCCCATCTTCGTTCCGGGACGCTAGGCTCTGGAGCCGGGCCCGGGCTTCACGCCCGGGCCCGTTTTGGAGAGCTTTCCATGGCGCCAGCTCGACACATCGGACGCCGGAGGGGAAGCCCGGGCGGTGTGGTCGTGCCGTTCCCTGACTCTCACCGGCGTCGCGGCTACAATGATCCGTACATGGGATCCGTCGCAGAGCCGTCTTTACAGCCGAGTGGCCCGTTCCGGCTCGGAAAGTGGACGGTGCGCCCTGAACGCAACACCCTCGAGTCTCCAGAGGCCAACCGACATCTCGAACCCAAGGCGATGGATGCGCTGGTCCTCCTCGCCGGCCGGGATGGCGACGTGGTTTCGAAGGACGAGCTCATCGACGGAGTCTGGGAAGGCCGGATCATCTCCGAGGGAACAATCACCAACACCATCGCCGAGCTCCGTGGTGCCCTCGGTGACGATGCCAGAAACCCGACCTTCATCGAGACCATCCCAAAACGGGGGTATCGGCTGATCTGTCCGGTGCAAAGCGCTTCGGGCTGACGGTTCCGGGTAGCCGAACGAGATCCGGCGGATCCCGTGGCGGTGGATCGCGATGGCCGTCGTCATGGCCGCGTGCGTGGCGGCGGTCGCGCTGATTATGCAATCACGGCCACGCCCGCTGGATCCCAAGGTGGTGTTGGTGACTCCATTCGCCAACCGGACCGGTGACGCGTCGCTGGACTCGCTGACGGCTTTGGCCAGCGACCGCATCGTCAGCCAGCTCTTTGGATCGGACGTCGCACAACCCGTGACGGCCGCCTTTGACGCGGCCGCCGCCAAACTGGATGAGCTGTGTGATTTGGCCCGATTGAAAGGGGCCGGCCTCGCCCTCACCGGAGCGCTCTACCTGCACGAAGGCGAGATCGAGGTGCAGGCACAGCTGGTGGATGTGGGCGAGGGTGCGTTGCTGTACGCGGTACCCGCCGTCACCTGTCCGCGGGAGCATGCGGCCGAAGGCCTGGAGGAGGCTGTGCAACGGATTCTCGGCGCGGTCGCCACCCATCTCACGTCCCACGCCCACTCCAGCCTGCAGGCGAGGCCGCCCACCTTCGAGGCCTATCGGGAGTTCATGGCGGGTTCGGAACTGTTCGGAAAAGATATGCCCGAAGCCATTCGCCACCTGAAAAAGGCGACCGAGATCGACCCCGACTTCACCTCCGCACAGTTGAGGCTGGCGAAGGCGCTCCAATCCACCCGGCGCACCGACGAGGGCCGCGCCATCCTTGAAGCTCTGCAGCGCCGGCGAGGGGAGCTCACCGAGTTCGAACGGCTGTGGCTCGACGCCTTCATGGCCGACTTCAGCGGGCGGTGGGCCGACTCACTCGCCGCTTTGCACAGCATCCGGCGCCAGGCACCGTCCGACTGGACGGTGCTGCATCTCATTGCGATCAGAGAAGTCGGGCTCAACAGGCCGCGCCATGCGATTGCAGCTCTCGAACAACTTCATTCGTTCAGCCTTCCCGACTTCGTCACCCGTCACGGCCTCTTCAGGAGTTCCTTCCGGCGCCTCGCCCTCGCCCGGCATATGGTGGGCGACCACTCCGCTGAACTCGCGACGGCTCGCGCCGGACGCGAGCGGTTCCCGGCCGATCACGATCTCATGGTGGCCGAGGCCAAGGCCCTTGCCGCGCTTGGTGATGCCCAGGGCCTCAGCGCACTCGTCTCCGACGCCAGGTCCACACCGATGCCCTTGACCCCGATCAACCTGCTGGTCGAGGCCGCGGCCACGGCCCGCGCCCACGACCGGCCCGAGTTGGCCCGTGAGCTCGCCGAGCGCGCAGTCGGAGGATTCGACCGAGCTGATGGCCTCCCGGCGGATCCGAAGGAGAGCTTTCTGCTCGCCGAGTCGTTGGTCCTGCTGGGCAGGCTCGAGCAGGCGCAAGTCGTTCTCGAGGTGGTGGTCGCACAGCTCTCCGACGGGCGAGACTACTTGCCTATCGCTTCTAGGGGCTGGCTTGGAACGGTGGCGGCGCGGCGCGGTGATCTCGACACGGCACGGTCGATGGATCGCGAGCTGGCCGGAATCCTGGATCCTCACATCCATGGGATTCCGGTCTACTATCGAGCGGCAATCGCTGCCTCGCTCGGCCACCGCGAAGAGGCCCTCGAGTTCCTCCACGCGGCTCAGGCCGCCGGCTGGTCCGCGTTCGTCGCGTTCCACGACGAGGAGCGGGTGCTCTTCGAGCCATTGGAGGGCATGGCCGAATACGAGGATTTGCTGCATCCGCTGGATTGAAATACCTGATTCGTGACACGCCGGGATGGAACGCCGTGCCGTGGCAGGGACTCAATCTCAATCTTCAATCTTCAATCTTCAATCTTCAATCGACTACGTTGAGGTCCCGCTGCGGGTTCTCTCGAACCTCTTACCCGGACGGCCTGTGGCGGACCACCAGCACCACGCCGGTCAGGATCAGCGCCGCTCCCGCCAGCGTGAACACCGTGATCGGCTCGCCGATCAACGCCCAGCCGAGGAAGAGGGCGATGGCGGGGGTCACGAAGGCGATCAGGCCGAGCCGGTGCGCAGGGGCGTGCCGCAGCAGCCAGAAGTACAGCGTGAAGGTGACGACCGTCCCGACGACGGCGAGGTAGGCAACGCTGGCGATGGCCGGCGCCGTCCAGTTCACCTGCGCGTCCCGTTCGAACACGAACGCGGCCGCGAGCAGGAGCCCCGCGCCGACGAACAAGCCGTTTCGGCTCATCAGGATCGAGCTCACGCCACCGCCATAGCGCTTGATGAGGGTCGTCCCGATGGTCGCCGAGATCGGGCTGAGGAGCAGCAACAAGGCGGTCGGCACGCCCTCGGTTCCGAAGGCCCCGAGATCGGTCCAGAACAGCAGTGCCAGCCCGGTGAACGCCGCCCCGAAGCCGAGCCACTGATCCGGACGCAGACGTTCGCCCTTCAGGAAAAGGTGGCCGGCCAGCGCCTGCAGCAGCGGGAAGACGCCCCACAGCAGACTCACCAGACCCGACGGCAGCACGGTCTCAGCGTGGTAGACAATCCCGAACGCGATGGCGAAGTTGGTGGTGCCCTGAACGAGCCAGAGCCAAGCCGGCGGTCGGTTGCCGCCTTCGACCCGGCTCAGCACGGCCGCCACCGCGACCATGATCAGAGCCGCGATGACGAAGCGGACGCCGGCCGAGGTCAACGGCGGCAGATCCCGCAGCCCGCCCTTGATCACGATCCAGGTGCTGCCCCAGATCAGGCACAGAATCCCCACCAGCAGCCGGACCCGCGCGGCCGAGGGCGCCGGGTAGCCGATCCGCGCGAAAGCAGGGTTGGTGGTCGATTCAGTTGTCATCGAATGGTCGCCGGAACCCTGGTGATCATCGTGATCCCGACACGCCGCGGGAGCGTAGCACAGGGGCGGAAATATAATTCACCCCAGGGAAATTGGACCAGCAGCAGCCAAATGACGGCGCCGACCCAGGGCAGGTCTTCGACGCTTCAGAACACGATCGGAGGGTATATGACACACCGCAGGGTCTCGATGGAAAGTCGAATCGATGCAGCCGAACGGAGGAGCAGGATCCTGGGCGTCACCGTCGCCGGGTTGGTCCTTTTCGCCGTTATCACAGCGGCTGACCGCGCCGACGTGCTGCGAGCCAGTGGCTTCCAGCTGATCGGCGGCAACGGCGATGTGAGGGCCGAGTTGGCTTTTCGGGATGGTCATCCCGGGCTGTTCATCAAGGACGAGGAGGGCCACGACCGCCTGCTGGCGACCCACGATCTCGGTGGGACCGGTCTGTACGTCAATGACGAGCACGGCACGACGCGGATTGGGGTGGCACAGTTCGCCCACGGGGGCGGCGGTGTGGCACTGCACGGGCCCGACTCGAAGGGAGCTGCTGTGCTCTACTTCAAGGGGCAGGGCAGCCTTCGGTGCTTCGACTCGGAAGGTCAGGTCACCAACCAAGTGCTCGCGGCGTCGCCGGATATTCCGTTGCCCGAAGAGTGGAGCACGTTCTTTGTGTGTTTCCTGGTTGCGAACCCGGAGTACTCTCCGGGCCCACCCGAGGAAGAAAGATCGATCACAGCGGGCCACATCCAATACCAACTGCGAATCCAGGAAAGCGGTCGAGCCGTGGTTTCAGGCGGGCTCGGTGAGGGTCCCAATGCGTCGATCGTCGGGCTGACGATTCTCCGTGCGGAAACGCTTGCCGAAGCGCAGGAAATCGCCGATGCCGACCCGGCAGTGCGCGCGGGTCGTCTGCTTGCCCAGGTGCGGGAGTGGTGGGTCCCCGCGGATCGGCTTCCTGAGCGGGCAGTAATGAATTCGTGATTCAACTCTCTTTCGCCCGCTTCCACCGCCGCTGCCACTGCCCGCAAGAGTCGAAAGTCAAATGTCGAAAGTCCAAAGTCCCCGCCCGCACGGGCCGACCGCTGCCCCGGTCGCCGACAACAGTCGCTGATACCTGCCACTGATCCTGTCCCTGCCGCTGATTCCTGCCACTGCCAACCGGGTGAGCCAGACGTTTCACGTTTCACGTTTCACGTTTCACTTGTCACCCAAGGTACAATCCACCCCAATGCATCAGCTTCCCTTCAGCGTCCAAATGGACCTCGACGGCTGGAGACTCTTCTGGGCGCGCATCGAGGTCGAGGCCGACCAAGCCGAAGCCCTGGCCGAGCTTCGCAAACTGGTCGCGAGCCGCGCCCGCGAACACTTCGCAGACACGTCGGCCATCGGCGCCCACCCCACCGCAGCGACCCTGCGCCGGCTGTTCCGCGACGCGGGATGCGACCCGACCCGCTACCGTCCGGCGTCGGAGGCTCTGTTGCGCCGATTGGTAAAGGGCTCACCGCTGCCGCAGATCCACCCGCTGGTGGACCTCAACAACTGCCTGTCCGTCGAGCTCGTTGTGCCGTGCTGCGTCATGGTGGAGGGCAGCTTCGGCGGCCGCATGACGTGGCGGTCCGGTCGGCGCGGAGAGAGCTACCAGTCCCTGCGCGGACCGTTCGCCCTGGAGGGCAAACCGGTGCTCTTCGACGAGGAGGGTCCGCTGGACACACCCATCACCGGCAACGTGAAGGTCGCGGTGCAGCCGGACACAGCGATCGCATGGCTGGTGGCCTACATGCCTGCCGCCGAGATCGATGGCGCGACCGCGTGGGGGGTTCTCGATGGCCTGCGCCAGGGCAAGGGAATCGGCGCCGAAGCGTTCGAGCACATGTGATGTCGGGCGTTGAACCTGTCACCGCGGAGTCGAAGTTGAAACAGGATGCTGGATCCTCGATGCTCGATATCTGGCTGGTGAGGGCTGCAATGAAATCCCTGATCGAAGTCGTTCGAGAGAAAGAACTTCCAACTTTCAACCTTCAACTTTCAACCTTCAACTTTCAACTTTCAACTTTCAACTCTGAACGAGACACCTCCCAAGGGAGCGTCACCATGATCACCAGTCGGAGATCGCCAGACAGGCGGGGAGCTCGCAGGCAAGGTGGCTGGCCAGCCGTCGGCTCGGTGGTGCCGGTGGTCGTTGCGCTGTTGCTGATCGTGCCGGTCGACGCGGCGGCCGAGCGGCCGGGCGTGAGGTACTTCGGCTTCGCCGGCGGGTGCGATACCGAGACCTCAGTGCAGGAGACGGCTCCGTTCTCAAACCTCTGCCCGATCGATCTCGAAGACCCGCGCCTCCTCGATCAGCGATGGGTTGCCAAGATGATGGTGCGGGGAGTCAAGCTCATCGTCGCCACCCACCACACCTTCTTCGAGCCGATCGGCGAGCCTGTGGGCGGGCGCCAGCTCTACGACCTCCGGCCGGACCATCGTCAGCGGTGGCGGGCGGCGATCGCCGGACGGGGAAACGCCCTGAGGGCGCTCGCAGTACATTTCTTCGTTGCCGATGAACCCTCATGGAACGGCATCTCGCGGTCCGAGCTGGCCGCCGCCGACGACGCGGTCAAGGCGACCCTTCCCTGGGCCAGGACCGTAACCTCCTTCAGCCGCCGTCTTGACAGCGGGTGGTTCGAGGGTCTGGAGGTGCCGACCGACGCGGTGGGCTATCACCAGTATCGGATCTTCGACCCGCGAACTGACCCGCTGTTCCAGACCAACGTCGATCTCATCAAGGCTCACGCCCGCGGGCGGGAATTCGTCTACGTCCTCGACGCGTGGTGGACCCCCGAGCACGGAATCGCTGGTCTTCAACGCGAGGACATGGCCGAGGTCGCCAGGAACTACTGGCAGATGGCGGCAGACGACCCCGACGCCGTCGCCATGATCGGATTCCACTGGTCGGCGCCGCCCGGCGCCGCTGGCGCCCGGGACCTTCCCGAGACAGTCGGCTGGGTGTACCGCCGAATCGGATCGGAGGTCACCGGCAAGTGTCTCGCGCCGCAGTGGATCCAACCCGAGCACGCGCTGTTCCTGCTCGGCTGCGAGTACTTCGCAACCCTCAGATACCGGACGCCCGACGGGCATCGATTCGCGGCGGCAATGCCCCGGGAGCGGGACTATGGCACCTGGGTCCTGGAGGAGGGCAACGTCGTCGGCGGCATCAAGCTGGTGGAGGGTACCCCACCGACCGCCTTCGCCTCGGTCTACACCGACCGGCCGGCGAGAATTCGCGTTTACGACACAGCCACCGGAAGGCTCGTCTGGCCGGTCCGCGCCAGCTCTTCGGCCGACCGGTAGGCCGGATTCGGGATGGGATCCCTGTTCGCGATTCCATCGCGGCACGTGCCTCGTGCGCGCGAGAGTCGAAAGGCAACAGTCGAGAGGGCGAGGTTCTCGCGCGCCAGGGGCCTACCGGCTGATCTGGATCGATGACGGGAACAGTCGCAGAGACCTCGCCGCAGGTTCTCGCCCCAGCCGCGGAATCGCCGCACCGGGAGCGCACGAGCGACCCCACCGACTGCAGCAGATCCCAGCCGTGTACAAGGCGGTCGTTGGGAGGCTGGGCGCGGAGATCCTCCTTGCCGACGGTCAACGCAATGGAGCGAGCCAGCGCTGTCGGTTATGGCGTGGCCCGAGCTTTCCCGATCGTACAGCGAATTCATGGATCACCCGAACGGCGTCGCACGCATCACGTCAATCCGAGTCTCAGGTCCCGGATTAGGGGACCCTTCGGCATCGTTGGACTATGTGAACCAAAACACCATTGTCGAGGTCTTCGACGCCCGTCAGCCTTTGCTTGAGCTCGAGTTCGACGACGGCCGGGGTGGACACCAGGTCGATTTCCGACCCGACCTGCCGCTCCTGATTCGGTACTGAGTGCGGTTGTGGCAACGTTCGATGATCTGAGATTCACACAGCTGGGAAGGACCGGGTGAGAAACCCCGATATCTGTTTGAGAGTCAGCTTCTGGGTTGGAGCGATTGCCGACGCAGTGGTCGCCGCAGTGATGTTCGCGCAGGCGTTCTTCGGGTACACCAGCCCACTCAACCACTACGTTCCGGAGATCCCGTACCGCTACGCGATGGGACTTGCCGGCTCACTCATGCTGGGATGGACCATCCTGCTCCTGTGCCGGATTCGGGATTCGAGTCCCTTTCGCTCACTTCCATCGCAGCTGCCTCTGCCCGCAAGAGTCGAAAGTCAAAAGTCCAAAGTCCCCGCCCGCCCGGGCCGACCGCTGCCCCGGTCGCTGACAACAGTCGCTGATTCCTGCCACTGCCAACCAGGTGAGCCAAACTTCCAGCTTTCGACTTTCAACTCTCGACCTATCGGTCGGCGGTGCGCGCGAGCCGCTATGATCTGAGCAGAGGTTCTCGCACCATGGGGTCGATCGAGCTCGTCAAAGGCGATATCACCGCGCTGGAGGTGGACGCAATTGTCGACGCCGCCAACGAGCGGATGCTGGGAGGCGGCGGTGTTGACGGCGCCATCCACAGGGCGGCCGGGCCCGATCTTCTCCAAGCCTGTCACGCCGTTCCCGAGGTGCGGCCCGGTGTCCGCTGCCCGACCGGCGAGGCGCGTATCACCCCGGGCTTTCGGCTGCCGGCTCGGTACGTCATCCACACCGTGGGCCCGGTGTGGCGCGGTGGCCACGCGGGCGAGCCGGAGCTGCTCGCCGGGTGTTACCGATCCTCGTACGGTTTGAGGAAGTACGAATCGTCGTGAGCCTGCCGGGGAAGAACTCAGAACTCAAAACTAAGAACTCTCAACTCGACGTTTGCCACACGGCACACGAAACACCACGTCTTGGGACAACTGCCACCCGTGTCACCTCTCACGTCTCACTTTTCACGTTTCACGTTTCACCCGCATCGCTTGCCCGCTTGTGAAAGAAGGTGCACAATACCGATCGGCTCGTCCCATCGAGTCCAAGCCCACAGAGGAGGCAACATGAAGGTCCACGAGTATCAGGCCAAGGAGGTCCTCGCCCGCTACGGCGTGGCGGTTCCGAAGGGCATCCTGATTACCGATGCCGGCGAAGCCCGGGCCGCAGCCGAGAAGCTCGGCGGCAGGGTCGTGGTGAAAGCGCAGATCCACGCCGGCGGCCGCGGCAAGGGCGGAGGGGTCAAGCTGGCTGCGACCCCGGACGAGGCGGCCGATCTGGCCGGCCAGATTCTGGGCATGACCCTGGTGACCAAGCAAACCGGACCCGAGGGCCGATTGGTCCGCCGAGTGCTGATCGAGGAGGCCCTCCCCATCGACCGGGAGCTGTACCTGGGCATCGTGCTCGACCGGTCCGAGGGGTTCCCGGTGATGATGGCGTCGCGGTTCGGCGGAATGGAGATCGAGGAGGTCGCGGCCGAGAACCCGGCAGCCATCCTCAAGGCCCACTTCGACCCGGACGTGGGGCTCCACCCATACCTCAGCCGGCAGCTCGCCTTCGGTCTCGGCCTCGAGGGTGAGGCCTTCAAGGCCGGTATCAAGATGATGAACGCGCTGGCCAGGGCCTACGCCGACACCGACGCGTCGCTTTTCGAAATCAATCCGCTGGTGACCACGACCGACGGCCGGGTGATCGCCCTCGACGCCAAGGCGAGCTTCGACGACAGCGCCATGTTCCGGCACCGGGACATCGCCGAAATGCGGGACGTCCACGAGGAGGAGCCGCTCGAGGTGGAGGCCTCCAAGTTCGACCTCAACTACATCAAGCTCGACGGCAACATCGGCTGCATGGTCAACGGCGCCGGCCTGGCCATGGCGACCATGGACATCATCAAGCACTACGGCGGCGAGCCGGCCAACTTCCTGGACGTGGGCGGCGACGCCTCCCAGGAGCGGGTGGCCGCCGCGTTTCGAATCCTGCTGTCGGACACCAGCGTTCAGGGCGTGCTGGTCAACATCTTCGGCGGCATCGTGCGCTGCGACATGGTGGCGCGAGGGGTGGTAGCCGCGGCCGAACAGGTGCGGCTCAACGTTCCCCTGGTGGTACGCCTTGAGGGCACCAACGTCGACGAGGGTCGGCGGGTGCTCGCCGAGTCCGGCCTCGACCTGATCGTCGGGGAGGGCATGGCGGACGCCGCCGAAAAGGTCGTGGCCGCGGTTGGGAGGACGTCATGAGTATCTGGGTGAACTCCGAAACCAAGGTCGTCGTCCAGGGTCTCACCGGCAAGGAGGGCCGCTTCCACGCCGAGAAGTGCCGAGAGTACGGCACCAGGATCGTCGCCGGGGTGACCCCCGGCAAGGCCGGTCAGGACGTGGACGGCGTGCCGGTATTCAATACGGTGATGGACGCGGTGAGAGAAACCGGCGCCAACGCCTCCCTGATCTTCGTACCGCCGCCGTTTGCCGCCGACGCGGTGCTCGAGGCCGCCGACGCGGGTATCGACGTGGTGGTGTGCATCACCGAGGGCATTCCCGCCCGCGACATGGTCAGGGTGCAGCGGATCATGCAGGGTCTGCCGACCCGGATGATCGGCGGCAACTGTCCCGGCATCATCACTCCGGGGCAGTGCAAGCTGGGCATCATGCCCGGCCACATCTCGATCCCTGGCCCCATCGGCGTGGTTTCGCGCTCGGGGACCCTGACCTACGAGGCCGTGGGCCAGCTCACCGGGCTCGGCCTCGGCCAGTCCACTTGCCTGGGAATCGGCGGCGACGCCCTGCCGGGAACCAACTTCATCGACTGCCTCGAGGCTTTCGAGGAGGACCCTGACACCGAGGGCATCGTGATGATCGGCGAGATCGGCGGCAGCGCCGAGGAGGAGGCCGCCGACTTCGTCAAGCAGTTCGTGTCCAAACCGGTGGTGGCCTTCATCGCCGGCCAGACGGCGCCTCCCGGACGGCGCATGGGGCATGCCGGCGCCATCATCTCGGGCGGCAAGGGCACCGCGGCAGACAAGATCGCGGCGCTCATCGACGCCGGCATCGCCGTCGCCCCGACCCCGGCCGAGATCGGAAGCACCATGAAGAACCTGCTGGAGTCCGAATCCCTGACTTGACGCCAGGAGAAGTGAGTTTTTTCGGGCCCGGCGGCGACGCCGGGCTTTTGCATTGACCGTCTCTGACCGACCCGTCGACCGTCGCCATTCCGCGGGTCAACGAGGCGAATTGGCCACGCCGGCGCTGACGCAAAAGGAGGCGCAGACGATGTTCCCGATGGGCTGGACCGAGCAGATCAGCTACCTCCGCATGGCTCCGGACCCCGTGCAGTAACCCTCACATCCGGCATCCTGGACCCACTCCCAGGTCAGCGCGCTGAAAAAACGCCCTGAATGACAGCGCTGCTGATCTCCAAAATCCACGCCCGAACGCAGCCCGCAGGACGCACACCAGAGCGACTGCGGGCTGCCGTGTGTCAGACGGCGCCGTGATGGACTCCGAGCGCGCGCGTGCAGCTGATTGCAGCGACCCCTCCTCTCCCACACACTGCCCGGTCTGGGCAGGGCCACGAAGGCGGAATCCGGCGAGTGATGCTAGACTCGGCCGCACAACCAAATCACCGGAGGAGCAGATGTTGGGAGTCAACGGCAAGCGGGTGTGGATCGGCGGTCTCGTGGGCGGAGTGGTGTGGCTGGTGTGGGCCATCATCATCAACTTCGTGCTATTGATGCCCAAGTACGAAGCGGCGATGAAGGCCGGCACCATGCTCACCGAGGAGCAGATGCGCTACCCCTTCTTTATGATCGTCTGGATGCTGCAGTTCCTCGTCTTCGGGGTGCTGCTGGCGGCGTTGTACGCCGGCGTCCGGTCGGCGTGGGGCCCCGGGCCCGTCACGGCGATCAAGGTGGGCCTGATCGGTGGCGCCCTGGCCGGCTTCCCGGTCAACTTCTACCTCGCCACATGGGCCCCGTTCGAGCGCGGAATCGCCGGCGGCTGGTTGCTCGAGTTGGCGGCGGGCGCGGTCCTCGCGACCGTGGTCGCAGGCTGGTTTTATCGAGAGGCCTGAACGCCGACACCCGGCGCCTGCTGAACGAACACCCCGGGTGACTGGGGACCGGAGGTCCCGTCTTCCGCGTCTGCAGCCGCTCCCCCCAGGAGCGATCGCGATATTGATAGAGATCAATTCTCAAAACACCATTGGATGATATGATCAATCATGAAATCAATCAGAACCGATCCCGCGAACCGGCCGTTATGGGATCGATTCGGCGGGAGGACCGATGGCTCGCGACAGGCTGCACCTGCACTCCATGGTGGTGCATTCGGTGGTTGCCCTGGTGATGACCGCGGCGGCCGCCTTCGTTCTCCAAGCGCTGGAGATCACGATCGGCCGATTCGGACCCGAGCTGTGGGCGGTTTTGCTGCCGGGTTCGCTGCTCGGCGCGTTGGCTTTCGCGGTTCCGTCAATCGTCACCGGCATCGCCGACCGCGATCACATGTATGCCAACTGGCACCCGAGCCACCGGGCCAAGCTCTTGCTGTCTCTGGTCCTGGGCGCCCTGCTGGTCGGTGAGCTGGCGATGTTGTTCTTCGGCACGCAACCGGTGCGGCTGGCGTCTTGGCTCGCCGTTGCGGTGGTCCTCGGCAACGGCGCCGCCACCCTGGGCCTGGCGTCATTCGGGCTCCGGATCACGCTCGGCCGACAGTCGTTGGCCCGAACCTCCTACGTGCCGGACATGTACCGGCGACCGCGGACGAACATCCTCGAGGCCGTCGCCGCCGGTATGGCTGAAGACGCTAAGCTGATCGATCCGTTGGAGGAGGTCGGATCATGATGCCGGTCGACCTCACCGCCGAGCAGGAAGAGCTGGTGGAGAAGGCTCGAGAGTTCACCCGGGAGTGGATCTCGCCCAACGCCGCGGAATACGACCGGTCCGGGGAGTTTCCGTTGGAGATCTGCCGGGAGGCGTTCAAGCGCGGCTTCATGAACCCGCACGTCCCCACCGAGTACGGCGGTGCGGCACACAAGGTGCTCGACCACTGCATGGTGATGGAGGAGTTCTGCACCGGCTGCTCCGGGATCGCCACCGCCATCGATGCCAACGGGCTGTCGCAGTACCCGGTGATCCTGGCCGGCACGGACGAACAGAAGCGTCGATTCCTGGCGCCGATGACCGAACAGTTGATGTTCTCGGCCTACGCCGTCACCGAGCCGGAGGCCGGGTCCGACGTCGCGAGGGTCAAGACGACCGCGACCAAGGTGGGCAGTGATTACGTGCTCAACGGCATCAAGTGGTGGATCACCAATGGCTCGGTGGCCAGCTGGTACTTCGTGCTGGCGCGAGTCGGGGACCAGCCCACCGGCTTCGTCGTCCCGGCCGATTCACCCGGGATCATCCGCGGCCCCAAGGAGTACAACCTCGGCCAACACGCCTCCAACACCGTTCGGGTTACCTTCGAGGACGTCAAGGTCCCGGAAGGGTTTCGCCTCGGTGAGGAGGGCGACGGTTTCAAGATCGCCATGAAGACCTTCGACCACACCCGACCGGGGGTCGCCGCCGGCGCCAACGGCATCGCCAAGGCCGCTCTGAACATCGGGCTGTCGTACGCCAAACGGCGTCGCACCTTCGATCGGAAGCTGATCTCGAATCAGGGAATCTCGTTCAAGCTGGCCGAGATGATGACGCGCCTCGACGCCGCGCGATTGCTCACCTATCGGGCCGCCCAGCTGTTCGACCAGGGCCAGGACAATGCCCGCGAGGCCGCCCAGGCGAAGTGGTTCGCCGCCGACACCGCGATGCAGGCGGCCCTCGAATGCGCCCAGATTCTGGGAGGCTACGGCTACACCAACGAGATGCCCGCCGAGAAGCTGATTCGAGACGCCAAGATCTACCAGATCTACGAAGGCGCTTCGGAGATCCAGAAGATGATCATCGTCGGCAAGCTGATGCGGCTCAGGGAGGTGCACTGATGCCTCGCAACCTGGTGCAGCGCGGGGCGCAGCGTCTCAAGCGCCGGTTCTGGGGCCGCACCTTCCGCTGCCCGGTCTGCCATCTCGAGCTGGCGCTCCACGACACCGACGAAAACGGGCTGGTGGTCTGCCCCCTGTGCGGCGTGGTGATCGAGGTCGATACCCCGTACGGCCACACCGTGCCGGTGGTCCACGACGTCGAGATCAACCGCCCCCAACCCAAGCTCCGGATCCACCCCATGGCCACCCACGCGCCGATCGGTCTCTACCCGCTGGCACTGGTGGGTGCCCTGCTGCTGGTCTTGGGATCGGTGGTCGCGCTACCCTCCTTGGGCCTTGACCGCATCGCTACCGCCGTCGAGCGGCCGGCTCGATTGCTGGAGCAGACTACTCTTGTGCTGCTCGCGCTTTCGGTGGGATTGTCCACGATCACCTTCGCCTCCGGCCTCCGGGACTGGACAACGCGCTACCGGCGCCGCCCGTACCGACTGATCCGCCTGAAGATCGCGTTCTCGGTGATCTTCCTGGCGGTCGGAACGCTGGCCGTCGGGCTGCATGCCTCCGGATGGGTCTTCTCGGCTTCCACCGGGCTCATGGACCTGGGCTCGCCGCTGGGCGTTGTCGCCGGCTTCGCCTACATGCTCGCCCTGGCCGTCGGCATGGTGGTGCTGGCGACGCTGGGCCACGTTGGGGGGAACCTGGTCTTCGGCCGCTGAGGTCCGAGGTCCGCAGCGGGGGGCACCTCGCATTTGTGATGAATTCCGAATTGCGAATTGCGAATTCTCGGCGTCCGAGATCGAATTGAATTCCAAATTGAAAATTCCAAATTGAAAATTGCCCCCACCCACCCTACGGACCAGGCAAGAGGAACGGGCCACTTTGCAATCTGCAATTTGTAATTTTCAATTTGTAATTCTCACTCGACGCACCTGACTAATCGAGCACCTTGATTCTGTCCGGCCAGAGAAACCAGAGCTCCATCGCCGGCAGGTCGTCGAGCTCCAGCGCGTCGCGCAGGGCGCGGGCGTAGAGCTCGAGCTGCGGGCGGTAGAATTCCGCCCGAGCCGTGATCTCGTCATCGTCGGACAGGGCGTCGGTCTTGTAATCGGCCACCACCAGCCGAGTATCGCGCCGGTACACGAGGTCGGCCACACCGAGAATCGCCGACACGGCGGGATCGTCATCTCCGGCTGCCACCAGAAGGGGCAGTTCCCGGGCCACCACGGCGTCGGCCAGCGCTTCGAGGGAGAGAAGAGCCCGGCCCTCGATCAGGCGGTCCAGCAACTCCGTCGCCCGCTGGCGAGCAACGTCGGCTGCGCCGGCCGCCCCGGCTGCCGCCCAGTCCAGCACCTCGGCTCGCCGCGCCGCGACCTGTGCCGGAAGGTCTCCTCGAAGATCGACGATCTCCAGCAATCGATGGACGGCGGTGCCCACGGCCGCCGCGGCCTCTCCCACCGGCTCGTCCCGAGCCCCGGCCGACCCATCCCACGATCCGTGCAGGGATGAAGCCGCCACCGAGATCGGGAGCTGCGCGCGTTCGCTCCGCACTCGACCCGCAGGCCCGTCAGGCAGGGCGGCACTCGCGCGGCCGGACCGGGGTCTCGAGGTCGTAGGGCACGGAAATTGCCTCCCGCTGCTTTGGCGTCGCGACCGGGGTCCGGGCCAGGGCCGGCAGCACCCACTGGACCGGCCGGTCCGCCTCGGTCACCGCCGCCATCTCCGCCCGGGCCCGCTCGTCGAAGCTCGTTGCGCGGCACCCGATGGGCCAGCAGGTCCTCGAAGCTGCCGGCCTCGCGGGCCGCGATCAGTTCGCCGTCGAGGTTCCAGCGGCCGGAGACCACCAACCGGTTCTTGGCCCTGGTCGTGGCGACGTAGAGCAACCGCACCCTCTCGGCCCGATCGCGCTCCACCCGTCGCCGGTCGGCTGCGCCGAAATCCGGGGTGGGCCAGCCGAAGAGACGGTACTCCGAGCCGGTCGTCCGTTGGTCTGAGCTCCACCGTCGAGGCGCCACCCCCGCCCGGATCGCCCTTCTGGATCTGGCACACGTAGACGTGCTCGAAATCGAGCCCCTTGGCGCCGTGAATCGTCATCACGTGGACCGCGTCCGCCGCCACATCGGGGTCGCCCGGAATCTGGGGCTCCCGGCCCTCCTCCACCGCCCGGCGCAGCCTCCTCGCCACCGGGATCAGGCTTCCGTCGTCCGACGCTAGACTCGTCTCGAGCTCGGAGAAGAAACGTTCCAACCGGGCCCGCCGGAACCGCCCCAGGAATCGGGCCGAGGCGGTGGACTCGTTCAGCCACAGGGTGCGAAGTCGCTCGACGAAGATGTCCGGGGGCTGTTCCCGGATCGCTCGCCGCAGCAGACCCACCGTCCTGGCGGCGATCCGCAGCGTCACCGACCAATGCGGCAGCTTCGTCGAGCCCGGGGAGATCGTCCGGAACCTCCGCAACCGCACGGTCGATGCAGCTCGTCGAGGTCGGACGCCACCGGGCCTTCCCAACCGTCGATCCGGGCCATGATGCCCGGCAGACCGGCGTCCCACAGCGGCGCCAGCGCGGCGTCGGGAACGCCCACCGCATCGGATCGCAGCACGGTGAGCAGCGCCAGTTGGTCGGCCGGCTCGATGACGTGACGCACCAGAGCCGCGGTCTCCACCACCTCGCGCTGCCGGTAGTACTCGCGTTCTCGCGCGACCTCGAAGGGCACGTCGACTCTGCGGAGCTGGTCGAGCACGGGCTCGAGCGAGGGCGTGCTGCGGACCAGGATGGCCAGGTCTCCAGGCCAGCGCGCGACCCTCGTCCAGGAGGCGGCGGATGTCCGCCGCCACCGCCGCCGCCTCCACGGCGATGGCGTCGTCCACCTTGACGGCGGCCGCCAGACCACCGTCTCCGGATCGAGCGGCCGAGCCACCCAGTGCTCGACCGGCGCCCAGTGATCGACATCGAAGCCGGGTTCGTGGCGTCGATCCCCGGTGGCCTCGAGATGCTGGAACTCCGGCTGGACCCCGGGCTCTTTCACCATCACCGGCTCCACCAATCGCGCCACCTCGTCCAGGATCACCTGGGTCGACCTGAAGTTCTGCACCAGCGGCCGTACCAGGCCGCCCGCCGTCTCCACCTCTGCCTTGAAGTGGTCGTAGGCGGCAAGGTCGGCCCGCCGCCAGCCGTAGATGGACTGCTTCGGGTCGCCGACGATGAACAGCCCCGGCCCGGGTCTGCCACCGTCCAGCGCCAACGACCGCACCATCCGGCACTGGGTGTCGTCGGTGTCCTGGAACTCGTCCACCAGGAGCTGGTCGATGCCGGCCCGAACCTCGCGCCGGACACCGTCGGAAAATTCCAGCAGATGAGCCGTCAACCGCAGCAGGTCGTCGAAGGTCGCGACCCCTGACCGGGTCAGACGGCCGGTCACTGAATCAACCAGATTCGCGATCACCCGCCGTGCGGCGCCCATCTCCACCGGTGCAAACCCCTTCAACCCTTCCAAGAGGGGCAACAGGGCAGCCGAGGCTGCGCCCAGCGAGGCCACCGAGGCCACCAGACTGCCCTCGGTCTTGGTGAGCTTGCCCCTCGCCCAGTCCCTGAGACGCAGCCGGACCTCGGACTCCAATCTGCTCAACGCCTGGGCCACGACCGCAGGGTCGGCGGCCGCGGCGACGGCGAGGTCCTGTCGGAGACGGTCAAGCGCCGTCCCGATCCGCCCAGTCTTGGATCCGGCCTCGGCAAGGTCACTCATGCCGGCAGCGGCCATGGCATCCAGAGCTGTGCGCAGCTCGGCCAATACCGCCGCCATCTTGGCTGGATCGCACGGGTCCTCGAGCAAGACCTCGGCCGGAATTCCCGCCGACACCAGCCGCTGGACCGCATCGGCGACGTCCACCGGCATGACACCAGCGGCGGCCAGGATCTCCCAGTCGGTGGCGTCGGAACCGCCAGGCAGCGCCCGCAGGGCCTGGGCGACGGCGTCGGCGACTGCCTCCTCCACCCGGGAGCCATCGGAATCCACTTCGAACCCCGGGTGAACCCCGGCCTCCAGTGGAAAGGCACGCAACAGGTGATGGCACCAGGAGTGGATCGTCTGGGCCCGCAGGCGGTGGACCTCGTCGGCCAGGGCCGTACTTCGTGCGGCCAGCTGTTCGTCGTCCTCCACCTGGAGAAGCCCTCTGGTGACGCCCACCGGCAGCTCCCCGGCCGTGAGGTCCGAAAAGGCCTGAGCGACCCGTTCCGCCATCTCCGCCGCCGCGGCGTCGGTGAAGGTGATGGCCACAACTCCTTCCACCACCCTCCGGGCCACGTCGGCCGGGTCATCCCGATCCGCGTGTGCCTCCCAGCCCGGACCCACGCACCAGGCCACGACCCGCGCCACCAGGAGGGCGGTCTTGCCGGTGCCGGCACCGGCCTCGATGACCAGCGGCCGATCGAACTCGGTTTGAGCCAGCGCCCTGGCTTCCTCGTCGGCCGCCAAATCGAGCTCGCGATCGCCGATCACGGCCCGCCCCCGTCCGGTCGTTCGACGCCGAGCCACCACAGTGCGCTCGCCGAATCGGCGACCTCGCTCTGGCCGCCACCCTCCCCTGCCATCCAGCTCACGATGCGCTGGTGGTAACCCGAATCCGACCGCAGGCAGGCCTGCACGACGGGGCAATGTGCACAGGCCGGCGGCGTTTTGCCCGGCTTGTGGGCCTCCTCCACTCGCGGCGGCAGGCCGCCGAACCTGAGGCCGGAAACGATGACCGCGACGGCGTGGTTGAAGGCCGCCGCCATCTCATCGTCATCCGACCTCACCGAGGTTCTCCGTGCCTCTTGCGGCGCGTCGCCGATCTGCGGTCTGAGGGAGAGGTAACGTCCCACGCCGAGCAGCGGAGGCGGCGTTCCCAGGGCATAGGCAACCGCCTGCAGCGTTCGGCCCGTGGCCACCTCGTGCAGCAGGTGCTGCCTGCGGGTGTCCTCCTTCTTTGCCGACGACGGCGGTTTGCCCGACTTGTAGTCCACGAGCACGAGGGTGTCGCCGTCGCGGTCCAGGCGATCCACCCGGAATCGCACGGTGACCCCCTCGCCGACCTCCACCTCGCCCGAAACCTCGGCTGCCACCACATTGGGAGCCGGTTTGTCCGGCCAGTCCATCGCCCGCGCCACCTCCAGGATCGGACGGACCTGGGCCGCCAGGAGCGGCGCCACACCGGTGCCCGCCAGTCCGTTGCGGACGACAACGGCCTCGGTTGCAGCGGCCGTCCACGCCTCCAACCGTGCCGGGTCCGGCCAGGGCACGTCGCGGCCGACCGCCCCGACGAGCTCCGCCAGCGGAATCCGACTGGGGCCGACCGCCTCCTCCGCTACCCGCTGCAGCACCATATGGACGACACTGCCAAGCAGCGGACCCCTGGTGTCAGGCAATCCGAGGCGGGGATCCGGCATCTCGGCGACTCCCAGACGCCGCCCGACAAACGCCCGCCACGGACAGCGACCCACATCCTCCAGCCCGGTCACGGCCGGCAGGGCGCTGCCCGGCCGACTCACGGTGTCGCCCACCAGACCGGCCCACGGTCCCGGTCCTACGACGGGCCGGACCGGATCGATGGCATCGAGCACGTCGACGCGAGCGGACGCCCATTCTCCGGGCTCGATCACCTCGACGCCGGCGCGCCCCGCGCCCTCGGTCACCGCTTCGGCGAGGATCGGAATCAGGCCGCTCCGGTCATCGGATTCGGCCGCCAGGATGGCGTGTTCGAAGGCCGGCCGGGGCGCCAGCTCATCGTCGTCGAGCGCACCGAGCGGCGCAGGACATGGCCCCGCCTCGAGCTTCAACTCCCGCAGCAGCCGCTGCACGAACGGCGACGGCGCCGCCCGAGAGCCGTCCTCGGTGGCACGCCACGACAGGACCACGTGCTGTGCCGACGCCACCAGCTGAGCGAAGAGGTAGCGCTCTTCGTCAAGTCCGCGAGCCTTGACCGGGAACTCGGGGAGGATTTCGGCGGCAAGATGCCCACGGACCGTATCCGGCAGCAACGGGTCCTCCTGAACGACCCTCGGGAATCGGCCCCGATTCAGGGCCACCAGAAACAGGTGGTCAAAGGTCCGCGCACGGGCCTCCATGGCCGACAGCAACTGGACTCCGCCACCGGCCCCTCCCACGACCTCCCGACCCACCTCCGCCAGGCGGCGCCGCGCCGCCTCCAATATCTCCCCCCTGCCGAGTTCGAAACTCGCCGGGAGCTCCGACGCCAGACGGTTGATGGCGCCGAACACAGGATCCGCCGCCGTCGTGTCCTGCTGCCATCCCAGGCCGTCCAACACCCGTTCAAGATGCGCCATGTGCTCGGCGCCGGATCCCCGCTCCGGCCACGCGGAGAGCGCCCCGGCCAGGCCGGCCGCCCGGGCGGCCAGCCGCGCGACCTGGGCGGACTCGATCTTCCTGCCGTGCCGGGCCTCTCCTCCTGCCGCATCGTGGAGGGGCAGAGTCGTGGTCGGACGGCGGTCGAGGGTGGTGGTGAGCTCCGCCACCTCGGAGAGGGTGACCACTCCCTGGGTCCGCAACGCCAAACCCAGGTCGGCCGACCGGCCGTGGTCGTCAAGTGCCTCCAGCCAAAGCTCGGCCGGCAGCTCGATGCCAAGGCGCAGAATTTCGGAGAGCAACCGCGCCCGCCGCCACGCCAGGCCCCCGGGCAGGGCGGCGTCCGCCCCGGAGACCGGTATGGCGAGCCGGTCGAACTGCCGGCGATAGGCCGTCACCTCTCGTTCCAGCTCCCTGGCCACGACTCCGATGCCCTCCGGAGGTGCCCCGCCGTCGAGCAGCGCCCGAATCCGGTGAGCGACCTGGCGCGCCTCCGCCTCGGCCGTGGGGGCGCAGAAGGCCTTCAGACACGGGGACGTCGGCTCGGCCTCGGCATCGACTCGAGCGAAGGCGCCGAGATGACCGGCAAAGCGCTCGAGGAAGACCACGCCGGCATCGTCCCGGTGAATCCGCACCGGATCCGGCGGCCGATCGAGGATCACCGCCCCACCGACGACCGCCATCACGGCCTGAACGAAATCGGTGGCCACCCCGGTCGCGTCCGCGAAGCCGTGGATGAGAACCGCACGTGACGGCAGCGCAGCAGGCCCACCAGCGCGCAACAGCTCCGCAGCGCGCTGCGGAGCCTGCTCGAACCGGCGGGCTCCGAGGGCATCGAGCTCCAGCGCCACCGCGGCAGCCACCGTCACCACGCCTGCCACGCGAGCGAGCCGATCCGGCGTCACCTGCCCTTCGAGGTCGGCGAGCTTGTCAGCCACCACTGCCGCGTGCTCGGGTTCGAATCCGGCATCCAGAAGATCGCGGACTGCCGCCTCGACGATGCCGTAACCGTCGTCGAGTCCCACCAGCGCCGGCCCCAGCACCGAGTCGGCGGCGGCGCGCCGCCGAACCAGGATCGACGCCAGCTCACCGGCGGCCACGTGATGATCGTTGGCCCGTTCCAACAACTCCTGCGCCGCCATGGACAGGGTCTGGACCTTCACGCCCGCGAGGGACCGGCCGGACACCGAAGCCAGCCGGGCCACCACGTGGCGGCGGAGGCTGGCCGAGGGCACGACGATACGGAGCGGAGAGGCGAGCTCGTCGACCGACCGTGGTGCAAGCTCACGGACCAGTCGCAGAAGCTCCGCCTCCGCGGCGCGTGGTCCACGGGCGACGACGACGGTTGAACGGTCGGGAGTGATCACCGCGGTCATCGCATCACGCGCGACCGGCAGGTGTCAATTCGGAATTCGGAATTCGGAATTCGGAATTCGGCTAACTGCAGACGGCTAACGGCCTACTGGACGTAAATCGGCGGCATCCACACCACACCGGGAGTCTCCAGGGTTCCGGTCCGCCACGCCGCTTCGAGATCCTCGAGCGCGGCGCGGATCGCGGCTTCGTCGTCGGATTGCCGCTTCACCATCTCCTGCCACCAGGGGCGAAGCTTGGGAAAGTCCACCAGCTTCACCCGAACCTCGGGATCGATCCCGGCGAGCTCCTTGGCCACCTCCACGGCATCCGAGAATCCGCCGAGCTGGTCCACCAGTCCGTGGTCCAGGGCCTGGACCCCGGTCCACACCCGGCCCCGACCGACGGCGTCCACATCCTCCCGGGTGAGCGTCCGGGAGGTCGAGACACGGTCCGAAAGTCATCGTAGATTCGATCGAGCATGCGATCCACGATCTTCCGCTGGTCGTCGGTCCAGCTCTCGAGGGTGCCGTAGATGTTGGCGTTCTGTCCAAAATCGACCCTGCCGAAGGTCACGCCGAGCCGGTCGGACCAGAACTCGTCCATATTGAGGTGACCGGCAAAGACGCCGATCGAACCGGTGATGGTCCCGGGTCCGCCAGCACCCGTTGGGCGCCACAGGAAATCCAATACCCGCCCGAGGCGGCGACGTTGGACATCGACACGACGACCGGCATCTGCTCGGCGGTGCGCACCATCTCCTGGCGGATGATCTCGGACGCCACGGCACTGCCGCCGCCCGAGTCGACCCGGAAGATCACCGCCCGCACGCCGCGCGCCGCCCGGGCATCCCGGAACGCCCGGGCAATGGTCTCGGACCCCATGATGTCACTGCCCAGCAGGGGGTTGAGGCTCTTGCCGCTGGAGCCGCGCATGATCGAGCCCACAGCGGTCACCACGGCGATCCGCGGCCCCGAGGACTGCCTGCCGGCGCGACGGTCGTAGGACCTGAGCCCGATCACCTCGGCCCGGTCGGACGCCTTGGACGTCATGCGCTCGTCGAAATCTCCCCAATCCTCCAGGTGATCCACCAACCCGGCGTCGAGTGCCTCGCCGCCCAGGTAGGGACCGCCGTCCACCAGCGCGCGGACCTGATCCGGGGTCAGGCCGCGACCGTCGGCGATTCCCTCCACCAGCTGATCCGACAGCGACCCCAGCAGCCACTCGGTCATCTCCCGGCCGGCGGGGGTGAATCCACGGTGGGTGTAGAAAAAGCGGGCGGTCTTGTAGTCGCCGCGACCTGGAAACTCGGGTTCGATGCCGAGCTTGTCGAGGGTGCCGCGCATGAAGGGCGACCGCGCCGCGTAGCCGATGAGGTTGACGTCGCCGGCCGGGTTGAGAGAGATCTCGTCGCACGCCGAAGCGACCAGATAGACCGAGTTGCCCGGCGAGAACTCGCCTGCGGTGTCGAGGTAGGCGGCGGTCCACTTGCCGGCCGCGCGAACCCCCGCGATCAGCTGCCGGATCTCCTGGGCGACGGCGAATCCGCCGGCAAAGGAGTCGACTCTCAACCTCACGCCGACGATCCTGTCGTCCGTCGCCGCCCGAGTCAGTCCCTCGTAGACCTCCCTGAGACTGATCGGCTCGACGCCACCGAACCCGGAAAGCGGATCGTCGGGGACGATCTCGGGGATGGGCCCTGACAGGTGGACCGACAGCACCGCCTGCGACGGCAGCGACGGCGTGCTCAGGCCCAGCAACACCAGCACGAAGACGGTCCCCGCCAACAGCACCAAAAGACATCCGACTCCAAGCACCAATGTGCGGGCTTTCGCCATGGGCTCCTCCCCTTCTCAGCTATCGTACTCGGTTTTCGGTTGAGGGTTTCTCGAGCCGTTGGCCGTTGGCCGTTGGCAGCTTGCCAAATTCCGAATTGCGAATTGCGAATTGCGAATTCTGCTGGGAACCCTGAGTCTCGCCCCCCGTACTTCCAAATCGAGGAAACACACCAGGGGTCCACGCTAAGATGACACACGTGAAGCTGACCCGTTTTATGTCAATCGTTGCCTGGATCGCCGCGATGTCGACCGTCGGAATCGCAAGCGCTACCGAAACCCCGACCTCTGCGCAGTCCGGACGCCCCGAGATCCTCGAGGTCGTCGACCGGCACAATTCCGAGGATCGTGCCGACGAACCGGGTGGGGCGGCCGAGTACTACCTGCTGAAACGCCGCGGGCCGACTCCCGACCACGACCGCATCCGGGCGCTACAGGCTGCGCGACGCCACATGGACCGCATGCCGGTGCACTCCATCACCCTGCACAGCTTCGCGGCCGAGATCTCGGCCGGGGGTTGGTTCGGTACTCCCAACTGGCCGGCACTGCGTTTGTTGGGCGGCTGGGAGCCGCTCGGGCCGGGGAACATCGGTGGCCGGACCCGGTCGCTGATCATCCACCCGGCGAACCCCGACATCATGTACACCGGCGGGGTCTCCGGAGGCGTGTGGAAGACCACCGACGGCGGCCAGATCTGGTGGCCCCTCGCCGATCTCATCAGCAACATCGCGATCAACTCGATGGCCATGGATCCGTCGGACCCGGAGACCCTGTACGTGGGCACGGGGGAGGGCTACTTCCGCGAGGAGGTGCGCGGCACGTGGCTGCCGCTGCGGGGCGCGGGCATTTTCAAGACCACCGACGGCGGCGCCTCCTGGCAGCTGTTGCAGGCAACCGACGACGAGAACTTCCATTGGGTCAACGACCTGATCACGAGCCCGAACCACCCGACGCGGCTCTATGCGGCCACCCGCACCGGCGTCTGGATGTCGGACAACCGCGGTGTCGACTGGACTCGGCTGCTCGAGTCGGAGGAGAACGGCGGCTGTCTCGACCTCGCGCTCGAGACCGACCGGCCCAACGACTGGTTGTTCGCGGCGTGCGGCACCCTCGGCCAGGCCACGGTGTATCGCCGGGTCATGACCGGCAGCGGGGTGTGGCAGCCGATCCTGTCGGAACCGGGCATGGGGCGGACGACGCTGGCCATCGCGCCGTCGAGCCAGAACATCATCTATGCGCTGTCGGCCTCCAATCTCCGCGGACCGAATGGCAACTACGAGCAGGGCCTGCACGCCCTCTACCGATCCGCCGCCGACGGGGACCCCGGGAGCTGGCAGGTTCAGGTCGACAACACCGATCCGGTCAAGCTCTACACTCTGCTGCTCACCAACCCGGTGGCGGCCTCCTACCTGGACTGCGGCTGGTCCAACCAGAACAGTTGGATCAACATGGGCTGGTACGCCAACGTGGTCGCGGTGGACCCGATGGATCCGGACGTGGTGTGGGCCGCCGGCGTCGACCTCTTCCGCTCCGACGACGGCGGCCGCAGCTGGGGCCTCGCCTCATACTGGTGGATGGACCGCGACGATCCGCGGTTCGTCCATGCCGATCAGCACGCCATCGTGTTCCACCCCGACTACGACGGAGCCGGAAACCGGACCCTGTTCGCGGCCAACGACGGCGGGATCTTCGTCACTGACGACAGCAGCTCGCCGGTGGCCCGCGGGCCCAACGCGATCTGCGATCCCGGCGAGGGCGAGATGGGTTGGACCTCCTTGAATCACTCCCTGGGGATCACCCAGTTCTACCACGGTGCGGTCTTCCCCGGAGCGCAGCGGTTCATCGGCGGAACCCAGGACAACGGCACCCTGCTGCTGACCGAGGGTGCGGGTCACGACGACTGGCTCCACGTGATCGGCGGCGACGGCGGTTACGTGGCCATCAATCCGATCGACCCGAGCATCGTCTACGGCGAATCGCAGCGGGCCAACATCAGAAGATCCACGGATGGAGGGCTTCACTTCTCCAGCGCATCCGCCGGCATTCCGGCGTCCACCGAAGAGTTCCTGTTCATCACCCCCTTCGTGATCGATCCCAACGAGCCGCGGCGGTTGTGGATGGGCGGCCAACGTCTGTGGAGGACCGACAACAGTGCCGGATTCTGGCGTGCCGCCAGCCAGACCTTGAGCTCGACCGGTTGGGCCAGCGCCCTGGCGGTTCACCCGTCGACCTCCGACACCGTGGTCGTCGGCACCTCCGAGGGGTCGATCCACATCAGCCACGATGCGGCGGCGTCGGACGAATCCACAACGTGGCCATCGGTCCGGCCCCGCGACGGCTTCGTCTCGTGGATCGCCTTCGATCCACAGGATCCGGAGACTCTCTACGCCACGTATGCGGGATTCGGAGGTGACCACGTGTGGCGCAGCCGGGACGGGGGGGACACGTGGCAGGCCGCGACCGGAAGCGGCACGGCCAGCCTTCCCGACATCCCGGTCCACAGCATCGTCGTCGATCCTGGCGACAGCCGCCTGCTCTACATCGGCACCGATCTCGGTGTCTTCACGTCGTTCAACGGCGGTGCCACCTGGGCGGTGGAGAACACCGGATTCGCCAACGCGGTCACCGAGGCCCTGACGCTCGCCCGCGACGACGACGACCGGCCGTGGCTGTTCGCCTTCACCCACGGTCGCGGGGCATGGCGGGTGCCGCTGCTTCCCGCCCCGCCACCTCCGCGCGCCGGCGGCCGGCGAGTCACCCCGTAGCACGAGTTACACGTTCAACGTTACACGTCGGAGGTATCGGAAACGGTCCTGCCGACGTTTAACGTTTAACGTTTAACGTTTAACAAGTAACGTTCAACACGCCATCCCGGACGCAGAATTCGAAATCACGCGGTTCGCGGTTCATGGATCCGACGGGTGAAGTACATGGTGACCGCGAGCGCGACGAGCAGCAGCAAGGTACCCCCGAGGAGGGCGAAGTCCTCGGCCTTCAAGATGGTGTAGAGGACGCAGTAAATCGCCGTCAGGACTCCACCAATCGCCGTCGCCAGGGAACGCCTCGGCAGAATCGCGGCACAGTACAGGGTATTGATCACGACGACGGTTGCCGAGGCCAGGAGATAGGCGACCCCGAATCCCATGTGTTCGGCCAACGCGATCAGGATCAGGAAGAACAACGCCAGAGCTGCGCCGATCAGCAGGTACTGCACCAGACTGAGCTTGGCGTCCATGACGAACTCGATCAGACCCAGGGTCAGGAAGGTCAAGGTGATGAAGAGCAGGCCGTACTTGACCGCCCGGGTCACGAGATCATACAGCGCCACCGGTTCGAAGAGCCGAACCCCCGCCTCGATTTCATCGATGGCAACGGACCTGCAGCTCGGCCAGGCCTGGGGGAACGAGCGATTCAGCAGGGAGATTGTCCATTGGGCCGAGAATCCGGCATCATCGATCTCCCGAACGGCAGGGAGAACGTCCCCTTCGAAACTGGGATGCGGCCACTCGGAGCGAAGTGAGGCTCGGGTGGTCGCACCCAGCGGCAGAAACCGGAAGCTCCCGCTCCCTCGAATTCCGATCGGCAGCAGGAACTCCACGCTGTCGGAGGCGATGTCGCCGACCGACGCGTGGAATCCCCTCGGCAACATCTCGCGCAACGTTGTCCCTGGTCGCACCTGCACCTTCCGTCCGTTGATCTCGAATCCGTCGACCTCGACAATGCCGCGGGGATCCGAGACGCCAAATCCGACGGCAGCCTCCGACCAGAGGATCTCTTCCAGTTGCTCCGCCGAGCTCAGGGCCTCGATCGTCGCTCGAAGATCTCGAAAGGCACCGGATACCACGAGATCGGCCGTGAAGACCTGGACTCGGTAGATGCCCCGTCGGCGGATCTCCGGCAACAGGTCGCCGTCATAGGTCAAGACAGTCGGCAGGATGACCGCGCGCCGCCCCCGTGTCTCCCAGCGCTGGGTCACCTTCTTCTCACCCTGAGGAGTGACGAATTCATCGCGAACCGCCACTCTCTCCGTGTAGGGAACGACCAGGATGGGACCTGCGACCCGCTGGTCACCACTCCAAGCGCCTGCAATGTCAGCCACAACCCCTTGGTACGTCTGAAACCGCTCCCTGACAACGGATCGGACCATCTGCAGCGGGATCAACAGGGCGAGGGCCAGGAGGGCGACACCAACCAGCCGTGCCGGGCGGCTCAACCGCGAGATCAGGGCAAGATTGTTTCCAGTGGTATCGACTGCCATGATTCCACCTCCATATTCCACTGTCGCGGAACCCTCCGGCGATCGACGACGCAGTCGAGACAATCGGCAGTCGAAATGTGGCGACACCGTGCCCGTCCGGGCTATGGGCTATGAGGCTATGGGGCGTTGCGGGGATGGTGCGTTGGGGCTATGGGCGGCGAGGGTGATTGAACCGCGTCCGCGTCCGTACCCGTTCCCGAATCTCCTCTGCCTCCCTGCTTCACGGGGAGGGGAGGAAGGATCTTCAATCTTCAACATTAACTTTCCTTCCCGGCGGCAGCAGGCCACAGCCGTCGCCATGGGGGTCGTCGTGAGCGAGGCGGCTCGCCTTCGGCTGCCCCGGCGACGGGGAGTCGCGTTGAGCAGCCGACGGCTGCAACAACGTGAACTTTCACTCTCAACTTCCCGGCGGCCCACCGATACAACCCGGCGACGTTTTCTGCCATCAACACAACCTACGACGGGCATTTCGGGCCTCGCCGGTCATCGGCGCCGACTCCATGTCGGCGTCGTCCAGCTGGACAAGTCGGCGCTCGAGCGTACCCAGGTCCCCACCCTCGGCCATCACCTCGCGAGCCACCCCGGACCACCGCCGGAGCCTGCTCGCCAGCTCGTCCAGCTGTCGCGCCGGATCATCCCAGCAGCCGAAGTCGGTCAGCAGCAGATCGGATGGATCCAGGCGGCGAACCAAAGATGCTGTCCAGCCACAGCTCGACATCGATGTCCGGTCGCGGCATCGGCGGGACGACGTGGTCGGACCCTGCAGCCGGATCTCCGCCACGTCCCCGGTGGCCACCGATCGGCCACCTGCCAGGCGACGTGATGGCTGGCGTGCCCGGGTGTGCCACCCGACGGCGGTCAGCCACCGATTTGCACCGGCTCTCCGTGAACCACCGGATGGAGCACATCCTCGGGCACGCCTCCATGACTCCGACAGAGGTTCGAGGCGGTTGCCGTAGAGGCGACGGCGCTCGGCAGCAGCTTGCTCTCCGGACTGCCCAGATCGACAGCCCGTCGGGTGAGCCCAGACCTGGCAGCCGGTCCTGCTTGCCAGGGTTCCGGCCGCGGCGGCGTCGTCGAGGTGGATGTCGGTGAGCAGAATCGCTCGCAGGTCACGCAGCGCGTGTCCGGCCGCTTCGATATCCCCTTCGAGGACATCCAGACGTGCTCGCCGGCCCGGTGTCCAGCAGCGCGAACCCGCCGTCGCCGGCGGGCACCAGAAAGGCCGAGATCAGACCCCGGTGGCCCTGGAGCTGGAGATCCAGCGTGACTGCCGTCGGACCACCCCCGCGAGGGCATGCATTCCTCGCTGGTCCACCATCGCGTATAACGTATTAGTCTTGGAGGACCCCGACGTCCCGATTCTGGACCGCCGCCGCTCGCCGTCTCCCTCGCCTGCGCGTCGTCCGGATCCCTGGGGTTAGGGCTCCTCCACGCGCGCAAGCTACTTGGTACGCCGTCGAGCGCCATCACCGCCATGGGCCGGACGCATCGCCATGTCCAACCAGTCCATGAAGACGGTGGTCGGACGGTTCAACGTCGAGGGACGCCGTGCAGCTCAGCGTTCAGATCACGGGCTCGCCGAGCCCCGACGCCGGCCAGTTCGATTTCTTCGACGTCACCGCCGGCGGCCTCGCTGGTGGGAGACCCGACCCCCGACGAGGAGTGGGAAGCGCTCAGCTGAAATGGTTCGAGGAGGAGTTCTTCAAGACCCTCTCCGCTGCGGTCCCCCAGCGAACGCGCTCGCGCGTCCCCTAGCCGCCCATGCCCCTGTCCGAGTCACTTGCCCTGGTCATTTCCGAACCGTCTCCGGCCGGCCTGTGGGGGCTTCGGGGCGACCTGCTGGGCGAGGGGGGTGGCACCCGGCGCCCGGGTGCTGCGCGTCATCGGCGCGTTCCACGACTACCTGGTTCGGGTTGAGACCGGTATTTCGAGCCGCGATTACAGCCACCTGGCCTCCAAGCTCGACATCTCGGCCATCAGCGGGGTGATCCTGGAACGGCTCGCCGAGGCCGGCGATTCGTCGGAGATGGCGATGGGCCTGCTCTCCGGTGCCCTCACCGAGGGTCTCATGGTACTGGCCACCCGCCAGCACGTCCGGGCATGGGAGGGGGAGCTGGCGTCGGTCCACAGGAGCGCTGCCTGGCTCCTGTATGACGAGCTGTGGCGTTGGACATCGGCGCACAGTCCGGGGATCATTCCGAGAAACGCCGTACGCTCATCGATGCCCTGTTGGAGCCTGCGATGTCGCGCGACACGTCGGACATCGTCAAGGCTGCGCTGATAGGCCGTCTGTTCCAGCTGGTGATCGCTTCGCTTGTGGTCCAGGAGGTCCCGCCGGTGGCTACCGATACCGGCTGAGCAAGCCTGGTGCGCTCGTTGAAGGCGCGAATTCTGTGGATCCAGGGTCGGTCCATGAGGCGAAATCTCGAAGTCCCAATAGTCCGGATCCTCCCACTGGGCATCCAGTTCCTCCGACGGGCTTACCGAGCTGCTCGACCCAGGTGAAGTACTTGAGGTTGTGCATCCGCTTCCTGTCCCAGTAGGAAAGCTCGAGGACGTGATCGGAACCCGCGCCCAGCAGGTAGCGCTCGTGGTGCACGGCCGCGTCCCGTTCGGTGTAGTCTCCGTGCAGCTCCCGTTCCTCGCGGATCCGTGATCCGTACAGCTCCATGGAGTCGGTGGCCACAGTGACTAAGACGTCCCGGTCACCGAGCTCGTGGTATCGCGCCAGCTTGACACAGATCAGGAGGTTGGCGATGGACGAAATACCGAGGAGATCAAGCCTGTCGAGCAACTCCGGATCGACCCCTCTCCCCGCCAGGTATGGCGCGCCCGGCCGGCTCGTTGAACAGTCGGATGCAAGGCCATGCAGGCGTCGTCGTCGATCCCCGCCACCACGTCGGTGTTGCGCAGGTTGTGGATCCAGGGGACGTGCTTGTCGCCGATCCCCTCGATGCGGTGTTCGCCGTGACCGGTGTACAGCAGGGTCGGGCACTGGAGCGCCTCTCCCGCCGCCACGGTGATCCGGGGGAACCTCTCGCGCAGGTAGTCCGCACAGCCCAGGGTCCCGGCGGAGCCCTGAGTCAGGCAGACCGCCGCCAGGCGCTGGCCTTCGGTCGCTTTCTTCGTGAACACCTCTTCCATGGCCGTGCCCGGTGCCTGCGTAGTGCCACATGGCGTTGCCGAACTCCTCGAATTGATTGAGCACGACGATTTCGTCGGGGCGTTCGGCCTCCAGTGCCAAGGTCTTGTCGTAGACCTCCTTGACGTTGCTCTCCGACCCGGGGGTCGCGTGAATCTCCGAACCCAGCTTCTCCAGCCACTCGAATCGCTCCCGCGACATGCCCTCGGGCAGCACGGCGATCGAGGGCACGCCAGCAGGTGGGCGTCGTACGCTCCCCCACGGCAGTAGTTCCCGGTGGAGGGCCACAGGGCCTTGTGGATCGTGGGATCGAACCTACCGGACACCAACCGCTCCACCAACGGGGCGAAGGTGGCGCCCACCTTGTGCGCGCCGGTGGGGAAGTACTTCCCCACCAACATCAAGATCCGGGTCCTGACACCGGTCAGCTCGTGCGGCAGCTCGACGAAATTGACGCCGCCGAATCCACCCCGTGCCTCACCGGTTCGTTTTTCCACGAGATCCGAAACAGGTTTCGTGGATGGAGATCCCACAAACCCACGTCGCTGAGCTCGTCGATGATGCCGGCCGGGATCCGCTCCGGGTCCATCATCTCCTCGAAGGTGGGGATGATGATGTCGCGCTCGCGACACCGCCGGACCGTGTTCTCCAGAATCTGTTCGGGGTTTTGATCGTTCACCGAATAGCCTCCTCAGACAGCGCTGCCGTCGTATAGTACACAACGCGAATCGAACACCCGTCAACCGACGGGAGGAGGGGACAAAAATGGCCGTCCCGAACGGTGACGCTGCCCTGAAGGCTGCGCGTGAGCTCGAGTCGGCGCTGGTCGGCTTTCTTCGGGAGTTGATCGCCATCCCGGCGGAAAGCCGTCGTGAGCGCGCTCGATGCGAGCGGGTCGCCCAGGAGTACCAGTCCCTCGGCTTCGACGAAGTGTGGTTCGACAGAGCTCGGCACCGTCGTCGCCAGGATCGGCGACCGGTCGGTTCACGATCCTGATGGACGGCCACATCGATTGCGTCGGCGTCGGTGATCCCGCGTCCTGGAGCTTCGATCCCTTCGAGGGGCGGCATTCGGATGGTCAGGTGTGGGGTCGGGGCGCCGTCGACGAGTTGCCCGCCATCGCCGCCATGGCCTACGGGGCGCGAATCGCGCGCGATTACGGTTTCCCCGGGGCGTCACCCTCTACCTGACAGCATCTGTCATGGAGGAGGAGTGCGACGGCGCCTGCATGCTCCATCTGATCGAGCAGCGCGGTATTCGCCCGGATGTGGTGATTCTCGGCGAGCCCACCGACCTCGACGTCTACCGGGGTCAGCGGGGCCGGCTCGAGGCCACCATCACCACCCGCGGGGTGTCGGCCCACGGCGCCCACGCCGACCGTGGGGTTAACGCACTGTACAAGATGGCCCCCATCATCTCCGACATCGAGGCGCTCAACGGTCGACTCGCTCACGATGATTTTCTGGGTTCGGGCTCGGTGATCGTCTCCCACATCGAGTGCACCACCCCCTCCCTCAACGCCGTGCCGGACCGGGCCCGCATCACTCTCGACCGTCGCCTGACGGTGGGCGAAACCGTCGAGACGACCCTCGCCGAACTGCGGGCACTGCCCCACCTCGGCGACGCCGAGGTCGAGCTGCGCCACTACGAGGGCGAAGGTTGGAACGGCGGCCGGGTCAGCCAGGAGACCTACTTCCCCACCTGGGTCCTGGAGGAGAACCACCCTCTGGTTCGCGGTGTCGGCCAATCGGCCGAGGCCGTCTTGGGCCGGCCCCCGAAGATTTCTGCCTGGTCCTTCTCGACCAACGGGGTTGCGACCATGGGGCGCCTGGGCATCCCCACCGTCGGATTCGCCCCCGGCCGCGAGGAGTTGGCTCACACCACCCAAGAACACGTCAGCGTCGACGACCTCGTCACAGCAACAGCTGTTTACAGCCTCCTGCCCGAAATGCTGTTAAATGTTAACTGTGATGATTAGCTCACTACTCCGGCCCGGAATCCCACGAGCTTCCGAGGCAGGTAAATTTTCCCAACTTCCGGGCCGGAGTCGTGAGAAATGGAGCACAACAAAATGAACAGCTTGAACGGTAGGGACTTCGTAACCACGCAAGATTGGACGACCGCTGAGCTGACCCGGGTGATCGAACTCGCCGGGGAGCTGAAGGCGGCGCGGCGAGAGGGTCGGGTCACCGACCTTCTGCTTCGCAAGACCCTCTACATGATCTTCTTCGACTCGTCCACGCGGACCCGGAACTCCTTCGAGACGGGTATGACCCAACTCGGCGGCCACGCCATCTTCCTGTCGCCGGACAAGATGCAGATCAGCCACGGCGAGAACGCCCGCGACACCGCCAACGTGCTGTCGCGATACGGCGAGGGCATCGCTATCCGCCACTGCGCCCACGGCGAGGGCAACGGCTACCTCCGCGAAGTGGCGGAGCACGCCTCGATCCCAGTGATCAGCATGCAGTGCGACGTTTACCATCCATGCCAAATCATGGCCGACTACCTCACCATTTCGGAGCGCTTCGGCGAGACGCGCGGGCTCAAGGTCGGGGTTCGCCTGGACCTCTGCGCCCAATTACGTGCGGCCACTGTCGGTACCGCAGAGCCTGATCCTGATGCTGCCCCGATTCGGCATCGACGTCACCCTGGCCTACCCGCCGGAGTTCAGGTTGATGCCGGAAATCGAGGATCAGGCAGGGCCAACGCCGAGGCGGCCGGCGCCCGCTTCGAGATCAGTCACCACTTCGAGGACGCCTTCACCGACGCCGACGCGGTGGTGCCCAAGTCCTGGGGACCGCTGATCACGACCCGGGAGGTCGGCGACAGGGCCTGCGATTGATCGAGAAGTACCCCACGTGGCGCTGTGACGCCGAGCACATGGCACTGGGCAAGGACATTTGATCTACATGCACCCGCTGCCCGCCGATCGAGGCCGCGAGGTCACCGACGAGGTGATCGACGGTCCGCAGTCGGTGGTGTACGACGAGGCGGAGAATCGACTCCACGTGCAGAAGGCACTCATGGCGTTGACGATGGGGAGGGGGGCAGAGCAGCGACAGGGGGCAGTGACAGTGGACCGGAGGCGGCGTCAGCTGACCGCGTCACGCAACCGTGGGTGTGTCGCGCTGCGAGCTGTGGTCGAGACAGCGGATCGAGCCCATAGCCCCTTGGCCCCATGAGCCCCATGGCCCCATCGCCCCATGGCCGCCGATGGCCTCGGCTGTGGGCTGCCGGTGTCGGTGAGTTGGCAGGCGGTGGCCGGCTGGTGGTAGTTTGGTTCCGGAGGAGGTGGAATGAGACCCAAGCTGAAGCTGCTTGACGACGACCTCATCGACCGCATCGTCGCCGAGGCCCGCGACCTGCTGTGCTCCATCGGCGTCGAGATCCACAACCCGGCGGTGCTCGACATGCTGTCCGCCCACGGCGCCCGGGTGGATCGAGGCTCGGCGCAAGGCCTGGCTGACACCGGAGATCATGGACACCGCGCTGAGCTCGGCTCCGGCGGGCTTCAAGCTCTACGACGTGGACGGCGAGCAGACCCACGACCTCTCCGGCGACAACGTCTACTTCACGCCCGGCTCGGCGGCCATCAACATCCTCGACGACGAGACCGGCGAGATGCGCAAGCCCGACACCGCCGACTACGTGCGCTACGCCAAGCTGGTGGCCGGGCTCGACGCACATCGCCTCCCAGAGCACGGCCTTCATCCCCGCCGACGTGCCCGAGCGGATCTCCGACAGCTACCGGCTCTTCCTGAGCCTGCTCTACTGCGAGAAGCCGGTGGTCACCGGCGCCTTCACCGATCGAGGCCTTCGAGGTGATGAAGGACCTGCAGCTCGCCGTGCGCGGCAGCGAGGCAGCCTGCGAGCCAAGCCGCTGACCGTCTTCTCCTGCTGCCCCACCTCGCCGCTGAAGTGGAGCGACGTCACCTCGCCAGAACGTGCTCGACTGCGCCGCGCTACGCGCATCCCGGTCGAGTTCATCTCGATGCCGCTGTCCGGCTTCATGGCGCCGGTCACGCTGGTCGGCACGCTGGTCCAGCACACGGCCGAGACCCTGAGCGGCGTGGTCATCAGCCAGCTCGCCCGCCCGGGCGCGCCCGGTGCTCTACGGCGGCTCGCCGGCCGTCTTCGACATCCGCTACGAGACCACGCCCATGGGCGCGGTCGAGACCATGATGATCGACTGCGCCTACAGCGAGATCGGCAAGCACCTCGGCCTGCCGACCCAGGCCTACATCGCGCTGAGCGACGCCAAGCAGCTCGACGCCCAGGCCGGCCTGGAGACCGGCATGGGCGCCACGCTGGCCGCGCTCTGCCGGGATCAACAACATCTCCGGGCCCGGGCATGCTCGACTTCGAGAGCTGCCAGAGCCTGGAGAAGCTGGTGGTCGACAACGAGATCTGCGGCATGACCCGGCGCCTGCTGGCCGGCATCGAGCCGCGGGACGACTTCCCGGCCGCGCCGCTCTTCGAGGAGCTGCTCCGGGAGAAGCACCTGCTGATCGCCGACCACACCCGCGCCACCTCCGCGCCGAGATCCCTTTCCCGGGCCCGGTGATCGACCGCGCCAACCGGTCGCGCTGGCAGGAGGAGGGCGGACTCACCCTGGGCGAGCGGGCCCGGACGGAGGTCGATCGCATCGTCGACCGCCTGGCCCGGACCGTCCGATCGACTCCGATGTGGGCACCGAGCTCGAGAGGATCATGACCGCAGAAGCGCGCCGCTGGGGCATGGACCGTCTACCGTCCGCGGGAGCCATGAGAGAGATCCTCTCCTGCGGCTGCCGATGTCGTCCCGGAGCGCGGCGAGGTCCTCGGATCCAGGGCATCCCGCCGACCGCCGCGCTCCCCGATCGGATCGAGCGGCTGCTGCGTCGGCGCGCACGCCGCCTCGCGGAGCTGGCCGGACCGCGGGCGGTGCTCGAGGAGAGTCGCCGGTCGCCGAGTTCGAGCGATCTACGCGGGCGACGGCGAGCAACGACACCGAGACGCCGCTGGCGGGATCTATCCCGGGGCGGAGCGGCTGGCCCTGTTCGCGGCCACCCTGGGCCAGCCGCTGTCCGGCCGAGATCGGCGCCTGTTCGACGCGGGCGACTTCGCCGCGGCGGTCATGCTGGACGCCGTCGCCTCGGCGGCCGCCGAGCGCCTGGTGGAGAGGCTCGAGCACCGCTTCGCAACGGCGGCGACCGGTGGACCACGACCGGCGGTTCTCGCCTACAGCCCGGGTTACTGCGGCTGGCACGTCAGCGGTCAGCGGGCGCTGTTCGGCGCCCTCGACCCCGCCGAGATCGGCATCACCCTCAACGAGAGCTGCCTGATGCAGCCGCTCAAGTCGGTCTCGGGGGTCCTGGTGGCCGGCCGGGCCGAGATCCACGATTTCGACGACGACTTCCCCTGCTGCAGCCTGTGCTCCACGCGGGAGTGCCGGAATCGGATCGATCGAATCCGCATCGAAGGATTCCAAATTGAAAATTGCAAATTGGAAATTCCACCCACCCACTCAAGCTCTCGACCTTAAGCAAGCGGCAATTTGCAATTTGCAATTTGCAATTTGTAATTTGAATTCGGCGCGGTAAGGTCGGCTCGCGCTGCCCGGCTCACTTGCCAACCCGCGACCGGCGACGTATGTTGAGGCAACATCAAGGACTCGGCCGTCTCGGAGTCAACGATATGATCGAACGTCTCCTCACGTCGCTTTGGTTCTGACCTTCATACCCTGCGCCGGATGGACCGGTGATGGGCCAACCGGCCCGCTGCCACCAGCCGCACCCGGGCACGAAAAGCCGGCCCGATCCACCCCGGGTTGAGCCCCGTCCTCAACCAGCTCTACGGAGCCTTCCTGGGCGATCCGACCCCGGGCTGAGGGCCGGCCTCGACCATCTGGTGGTCGACGGTCGGTCGGTCGAGGTGGTGATCGTGAGCCGGCCGACCAGGCGGCATCCGGCGCCAGCCAGGCTCGACTCCTCGGCGGCAGGTGAAGGCCACCTACCGCGATCTGGTGTTTGCCACCGTGCCCATCGCTCGACTGCCGGCGCTCGCCGGAGATCCTGCCGTGCTCAGGCTCCGAACCCCGTACCGGAGCAGGCCTGACGTCATCTCCGAGGGCGTCGCAGTGCACGGCGCCGACGTGCTCCACGGCCAGGGCACCGGCGAGGAGTTCGTCAAGGTCGGGGTGATCGACTGCAATGGATTTTCGGGATATCAGGCGCTGATTGGGAACGATCTGCCGGTGATCTGACGCTGTGGACAGGCGGATCCGATCCTGTGGGCCCCGGCGACCATGGGACCGCCTGCGCCGAGATCGTCCACGACATGGCCCCCGGCGCCGAGCTGTACCTGGCCCACGACGGTGAAGAACTCGACTTCTACCTCGCGGTTGACTGGATGATTGGACAGGGCGTGCACGTGATTTCGTACTCCTGCGGCTGGCTCGATCCATTCCCCGGCGACGGCGCCGGCGACCCGCACAACCCGGTCAACCAGAAGGTGACGGAAGCCCGCGCCGCCGGGGTGCTCTTCGTCACCTCGAGCGGCAACCGCGCGCGGAGACCACAACTACCAGGGATGGTATGAACCGTTCCCCGGTTCGAACTGGCACACTTTCGACGGCGAAGCCTCGAACCCGTGGTACGTGTGGCAGGGTCGGGAGAACTACGTGACCCTCACCTGGAACGACTGGCCCGCAGATCCCCTCCTCCAGGGTCCACCCAGGACTACGACATGGACCTCTGGATGTGGGACGGTTCGGACTGGACCATTCTCGCCTCCTCCGAAAACCCGCAGAACGGCCTGCCCCGGGCAGCTCCCCTTCGAAGAGTTTTCCCACTCACCGCCGGCCAGCGAATGGTACGCAATCGTGATCCGCGCCGTGGCGACGACCGAGCCTCATTTCCTGAGCCTGCGCACCTTCAGCCGCGCTCGGCTACTTCAGGCCGGAATCCAGCTGCTCCACGCCTGAGACCCCCGATGGCCTCCTGGTGGGAGCCGCGTTTTGGAAGGGTCTGGAACTCGAGTGCTTCTCCAGCCGGGGCCCGACCTTCGGACCGGGTGGAACGCCGGATGGTGGTCATCTGGCGCCCCACATTCTGGGGGCCGACGGCGTCAGCACGGTGACGAGCGGACCGAGTAACGGCGCGCCATATCCGGAGGGAACTGGGTTCTTCGGCACCTCGGCCGCCTGCCCCCACGTGGCGGGCGGGGCGGCCCTGCTGCTGTCGGAAAACCCGTCGCTCACGGTTGACGATCTCCGAGCCCTGTTGATCGCCTCTGCACAGGACATGGGACCGGCGGGACCGGACAACGAGTACGGCCACGGCTGGATGGACCTGACGGGATCGACATTCGTCGACGGGTTCGAGTCCGGCGACACCTCGATGTGGTCGGCGAGCGTTCCTTGACGGGCTGAATCGCGCGGCGATAATCGGGGGATACCGACGGGAACTGCCGACAGGAGCACGCACAGCCAAAATCGTGACGGCGACCCGCGGCCGCAGGAGGTGCAGATGCCCATCACCATCACCGGGGACGGTCTGACCATCGAGCACGTTGAGGCGGTCGCCAGACGCGGCGAGAAGGTCGAACTGGCGCCCGACGCCAGAGCCAGAATCGCCCGGTGCAGGGATTTCCTGGAGGAAAGGATCGCGGCCCGGGAGATCATGTACGGCGTCAACACCGGCATCGGCGAGTTCTCCGAGGTGGTGCTCGACGACGACCAGGTCCGCCAATTCCAGCGCTACCTGATCTACAACCACGCCGCCGGCATCGGCGATCCGTCCCCGGTCGAGCACGTTCGCGCGGCCATGTTCCTGAGGGTGAACGTGCTCGCCAAGGGAATGTCCGGCTGCCGCCCGGAAATCGCCGAGACACTGGTGGCCATGCTCAACCGTGGGGTGACGCCGGTGGTCTGCGAGAAGGGGTCGGTGGGCGCGTGCGGCGACCTCGCGCCCATGAGCCAGATCGCGCTGCTGCTCATGGGCGAAGGCGAGGCGTTCGTCGACGGCGACCGGCTGCCGGGCGACGAGGCCCTGAACCGGGCCGACATCCCGATCCCCGGCCTCGAGGCCCGAGACGGCCTGGCCACCATCAACGGTTCCAACTTGACCGCCGGCATCGGCTGCCTGGCGGCCTTCGACGCGGAACGGCGCCTCAAGCAGGCGGAGATCGCCGCGGCCATGACCCTGGAGGCCCTCCGCGCCAACCTCAAACCCTACGACCAGAGGGTCCACAGCCTGCGCGGCTTCCGCGGGGCGGTGACCTCGGCGGCCAACATCCGGCGGGTGATCCACGGATCGGACCTGGTCACCGGGCCCACAAGACCCGGGTCCAGGACGCCTACAGCATGCGCTCCACGCCCCAGGTGATCGGCGCCGCGAGGGACCAGCTCCGATGGACGCGGGAGCAGCTCGAGATCGAGGCCAACGGGGTCGGCGACAATCCAATCTTCCTGCCCGACGACAAGGTGGTCCTCACCGGCGCCAACTTCCAGGGCACGCCGATCAGCATGCCGCTGGACACCCTCGGCGCCGCCATGGCCATGGTCTGCGTGCTCTCCGAACGGCGCCTCAATCGGCTGACCAATCCGGCGCTGTCGGCGGGGCTGCCGCCCTTCCTCACCAAGGGCGCCGGGATGTTCTCGGGCATGATGCTCAGCCAGTACACCGCGGACATGCAGGTCGTGGAGCAGAAGATCCTCTCCGCACCGGCCTTCATCCAGTCCATCCCGGCGGCCGCCGACCAGGAGGACTTCGTGTCCATGGGCATGAACTCGGCCCTCAAGACGCGGCAGATCCTGGACATCGCCTGCGGCGTGCTCGGCATCGAGCTGATGGCGGCGGCCCAGGCGCTGGACTTCCGCGATTACACTCCGGGGAACGGCACCCTGGCCGCCAAGGCCGAGGTCCGGCGCCACGTGGACTTCCTCGACGAGGACCGCCCGCTCCACGCCGACCACAACGCCATGCTCGAGGCGGTCCGCAATCACCTGATCCTCGACGCGGTCGAAAGCGAGATCGGACCACTCGCCAGCTATTGACCCGCGAGTCGCGAGTCAACAGTCTCAATCAACGTGAGGAGCTGCCGGAAGGCATTCAATTCACAATCCGTAATTCGTTATTCGCAATACCGATCTTTAACAGACACAGATCGCCCACCGTTCGTCATTCGACGCGTGTCTACGGCAGCACGATGGCGTGCGCTTGCCGGATGAAGAAGGCCTTGCATTCCTTCCAATCGAAGGGTTCGAGCATGATCGGCATCGGCTCGCGTTCAGCATCCTCGAAGAAGGTGAGGCTCTTGAGCACGTGGTAGGTGTTGACTCGCCCCTCGCCGTACTTCTGCGGCAGCCATTCGAAGCACTGCGCGAGCGACAGTCCTCCCCGCAGGATGGTGTGAAGATCGATGAAGTCCTTGCGGCTTCCCCTTCCGGAAACCGCCGCCAGCTTCATGAGAGCTATATCACGAGGATCTGGAAGCCGGAAGAAGAGGTACGGCTGTCCCGGGAACAGGAAGGGATCCGGCACCGAGAAGAAGGAGATCTTGGTCGAGCCGACGATGACCGTCAGGGTGCGCTCGTCCTCCTGAAGCATTTCGACACTGCCGGCCTGGCGCAGGATTTCGAAGATCTTCCGGGTGTCGAATGGGTCGGTCCGAAAAAAGTCGAAGTCCTGGGAGATGCGGTGTCCGATCTGCAACGCCAGTCCGGTGCCGCCGGCCAAGGTCCAGCCGTCGAGCTCCGGGGAATTCAGCGCATGAAGCTTCGCCAGGATGCCGCGGCTTCCCCGCGGGAGAACCTTCTCGTGCACGTCATGCCCTCCCTCCTCAGGATGTGCTCCCAAAATCCCCTGGTCTTGTCCGACGAGAACCGTGCCTCGCCGACGTGCCGTAGAAACGCCTCGCGACCGAGCCAGGCCACGAGGCTCGCGACGTCGTCGAGGTTGCCGTACTCGAGGACCCTCTCGACGACCCACAGCGTGTTTTTCTCCAGATGTCCGGTTTTCAAAGGCACGTCCCAGAACAGGCGTTCGATCGTCCTGACAACCTCCGACTTCCGGGGCTTGCTTCCCGGCCTGAGATTCGGGACCAGCTTCACCTCGAGCTCGCAATCGAGGGCGGTTGCCAGCTTGCGCAGGGTATAGACCTCAAAGCGAGTCCACCCGTTCTCGTACCGCGAAAGGGTTGCCGCGGACGTATCTGATCGTCGCGCGAGCTGCGTCAGCGAGAGCCCGAGCTGCTGGCGACGCTCGCGCAGCTGTCCAGTTACATCGGATTCCGTCTTCATTTTATTATCATAACTGATAATACTCCAAAAAGCAAACAACGTGGAACGTCGAACGCTGGCCGGTCCAGTACAATCGGTCGGAGGTTCGATGGCGAGATTCAGATTCCGGTGCAGCGAGTGCGGGGCGGACTACCGCGAGGACCAGGTTCGGTACACCTGCCCGGAATGCACTCAAGAGCAGCGGCCGGGGGGCGATGTTCGCGGGGTCCTCGAGGTGGTGCTCGACGAGCTGCCCTCCGACTGGCCCACTGGCCAAGCCTCGTCCTCTGATTTCCTCGAGGCGTTCCTGCCGCTGGCCCCCGGCGCCCTGCTTCCCGCTCTCCCGGTGGGCGACACTCCGCTGCTCGAGGTCCCGCAGCTCCGGGAGGAGCTCGGTCTGCCTCGGCTGTGGGTCAAGGACGACACCCGAAACCCCTCCGGTTCCACCAAGGACCGCGCCTCGCTGCTGGTTGTGGCCAAGGCGGTGGAGTACGGTTTCGACACCGTGGCCACGGCCTCCACCGGCAACGCGGCCACGGCCCTCGCCGCCATGGCGGCAGCGTCCGGCATCCGGGCAGTGGTCTTCGTTCCGGCCACGGCGCCGCTGGCCAAGCTGGTCCAGATGGTGATCTACGGTGCCCGGGTCGTCCGGGTGGCTGGCCGGCTACGATCTCGCCTTCGACCTCTGCATGCAGGCGTGCGAGCGCTTCAACTGGTACAACCGGAATACCGCCCTGAACCCCTTCACGGTAGAGGGCAAGAAGACCGCCGCCCTCGAGATCGGACGGCAGCTCGGCTCCGATCCGCCGGACGTGGTGGTGGTGCCCACCGGCGACGGGGTCATCGTCAGTGGGCTCGCCAAGGGCTTTGACGATCTCATCGAGGCCGGGCTGATGACCCGCCGCCCCCGCCTGCTCGCGGTCCAACCCGCCGGCTCGGCCGCGATCGTGAGGGCTCTCGACTCCGGAACGGCGACCGTCGAACCCGTGCCGCCGTGGCCGTGGCGTCCGACCCGTTTCAGGCGCTTCAACCGGTTCTTGACGGCGTGTTTGAGCAGGTACCCCCGCACGCTCGCGGCGTAGACCCACCGGCCGCGGATCGATGCAGCGGCGCCTCACCCCAGTAGCCCCCGAGGAAGGCCTCGCGGTGGTCCCGGTTGACGATCGGAAAGCGGCAGATGTCCCCGAGACCGCCGCACCACGCCCAGTCGCCGTCCGACCCGAGCCCGGTTGCAGTCCACCAGGTGCATCTTCAGCTCGCCGTCCGGGGGAGAGTCCGGACCAGGACATTGCCCATGGGACGAATCCCGGTGCCACACGCCGGCGTCATGGACTCGCCGACAGAACCGCCCGAGCTCGTGCAGAAAGCCCCTCGGATCGACCTCGAAAAACTCGCCCGCGGTCGGGTCGGCTGCGAGTCGCCGGAAGAAATGGCGGACCTCACGGAGGGCGCCGGAAGAAGTCGGCGGCTGATGAAGACAGAAGAGACCGTCCGAATCTCAAGAACTCAATGAGCATCGCCGGATCCGCGGTCGGGATGCCCGCCACCGCGAGTGCCCGGGCGCCCCGCCAGCTGCGCTCTGCCTTGCTGCCGCGAATCCTCCTTTCCAATCGCCGTCGCCACCCCTGGTTCTTCTAGAACTGCTTGACGACCACGGCGAGCGGACCGTCCGGGGTTTCGAGCTCAGCAGCATGTCGAGGTAGTTGCGCCCCCAGTGAACGGTGTCTCCGGCGGCTCGGGCTCCGCCAGTCGAACCGCCGGCGGCCGCCGGATCGACGGGTGGGAGTTCGACGCACCACGAGGCCGCTGAAACCGCTGCCCTCGAAGCGCTCATCGCCTCGCTGTCCACCATGGGCGCGAGCATAGCACCGAGCGTCGAGATCGCAGGAGAACGTACCGACCTCGGAGCGCAGTGGTCTGGTGGATGTCGGTGCCGACGCATTCCAAGTCTGATTGAAGATTGAAGATTGAAGATTGGTGGTTGGGGAGGTTGGAGATGTGGTTGCCGGCGTGGGTCACGCTGCGTCGATTCACCCCGGCCCATCCCCCTCCGAGCAACTCGACTGCTGTTTCAAGGGTTGTGGTGCCGGCGTGTCGCCTGCCTGCACAGCCCAAGAATCAGCAATAGATACAGTGCCCATCCAGGAAGGCACAGCCTGAAACCGTCGAGCAGCGGGGCCGAGCCGTGGGGGAATCAGGCGTCGACCCCCGAGCAGTCGATCCAATTCTGCGGGTCTTTCAGGGCTGCTTGCGCGCGCGCGCTACCTCTGCAGTCACGACGCCGGCGTTGACCAGCTCGGCGAGCGATCGTTCCATGGTCCGCATACCATGGGCCTGGCCGACCGCCAGCTCGTTGTACAGCTGCTCGATGCGGCCCGTCCGGATGTGGTTGCGGACGGCGTGGGTGGCCATCAGGATCTCCACCGGCCGGAACTCGACCGCCGCCGTCGGCCAGCGGCACAAGCTGCTGGCAAATCACGGCCTGCAGTGACAGCGCCAGCTGGAGGCGGACCTGGTCCTGCTGGCCAGCCGGAAACACGTCCACGATCCGGTGGACAGCACGTTGACCGTGCCGATGTGTAGCGTGGACAGGATCAGGTGGCCGGTCTCGGCGGCGGTCACCGCGGTCGACATGGTCTCGAGATCGCGCATCTCCCCCACCAGAATCACGTCCGGTATTTGCGGAGGGCGGTGCGCAGGGCCGCCTGGAAAGGTGGCCGCATCGCGGCCGATCTCCACGTGCTCGAAGACCGACCGGCGATTGCGGTGTTCGTACTCGATGGGGTCCTCGATCGTGATCACGTGGCGGACATCGGTGGCGTTGATCACCCCCAGCAGCGCCGCGAGGGTCGTCGACTTCCCGCAGCCGGTGGGACCGCAGACCAGGATCAGCCCATGAGCCACGTGCACCAGCCTGCCGAGCTCGACCGGCAGGTGCAGCTCCTCGAGGGTCGGGATCCTCCTGGCAAGGACGCGGATGGCCGCCGCCAACGTGCCCCGTTGGCGGTGGACGTTGACGCGCAGTCGCCGCCCTCCGGCCGCGTCGCCGACGGGGGAGCAGGGTGAGCGGGAGGTCCACCGATCCGGTCTCGGCGAGCACCCGGCTCGCGCGCACGCCGAGGTGCAGAACCAGCATCATCCTGACACCGTCGTGTTCCACCAGGGAGCCATCCATCACGGTCAGCCGTCCGTCGATGCGGAGCACCGGCGACATCCCCGGAATCAGCAGAAGATCGCTGGCCCGTCGACGCACCATCTCGCGCAGCAGCCCCTCCAGCGGCTCCCCGTCACCCACCTCGCCCAGACCCGGGGGGTCGAGGCCGGCCTCGCCCCCGCTCGGCGGGATTTCACCTTCCTCGGTCAGGAGGTTCATCTCCTCGGTCGGCCGGTCCAGCTCGGGGTTGATGAGCCGCTTCGTCATCGTCCGCTCCTGAGCAGATCCGGGATGTGCACCCCTGCATTGTACGGGGGCCGGGACCATTCTCCACTCGGCGGACCGACAGCATCAGTGTCTTCGCATTGACCCGGTTGGCGCCTTCGCTCCCCTGAACGTGGCGGATTACCGGCTCAGCACGATCCGGTAGCGGGCCTTGCCGCTCCGCAGCCGCTCCATGGCCTCGTTCACCTGTCGAAGGGAAGGTCTCGACCACCGGCTTGATCTCGTGGCGGACGGCGAAGTCGAGCATCGTGGCGATGGTCGCCGGGCTGCCCACCGGCGAGCCCGACACCGATCGCTGGCCGACGATCAGCGGGAACGCGCCGAGGTCCAGCGGCTCGAGGGTGGCGCCCACCAAGTGCAGGCGTCCCTCGGGGCGCAAGGCCGCGACGTAGGCGTTCCAGTCGAGCTTCACGTTGACGGTGGAGAGGATGAGATCGAACTGTCCGGCAGCCGCCTCGATCTCGGCCGGGTCGCGCGAGTTGACGGTCTGATGGGCGCCCAGCTCGAGCGCTTCGGCCGCTTGGCCTCGCTGGAGGTGAAGGCCGTCACCTCGCAGCCCCAGGCGTTGAGGAACTGCAGGGCCAGGTGGCCGAGGCCGCCGATGCCGATCACCCCGACCCGGTCGGTGGGCTTGACGCCGAACTGCACGATCGGGTTGAAGACGGTGATGCCGCCGCAGAACAGCGGCCCGGCGCTGGCGAGGTCGATGCCCTCGGGCAGCGGAACGACGCTGGCCGCCTGGGCGCGCACCCGGTCGGCGAAGCCGCCGTGGCGGCCGACGATGGTGCCCTCGCCCGCGGCGCACAGGTTGTGGTCGCCGCGCAGGCAGGTCGGGCAGGTCATGCAGTAGCCCGAGTGCCAGCCCAGGCCGACCCGCTGGCCGGCTCGCAGGTGGGTGACGTCGTCGCCCACCGCGGCGATGGTGCCGACCACCTCGTGGCCGGGCACCAGCGGGAACTCGGTCATGCCCCAGTCGTTGTCGAGCATGCTGAGGTCGCTGTGGCAGATGCCGCAGTGCTCGACCTCGATCTCGACGTCGTGGCTGCCGAGCGGCCCGGGATCGTACTCGAAGGGCTTCAGCTCGCCTCCGGCTTCGGGTGCGGCGTAGGCCTTGATCATGGGGGTGGCTCCTTGAGGTGATTGCGCCCTCGAACAGGCTCGGCACGAACAACCGCCGGAGGACAAGGAGGTCTATTCCTTCGGCGACACCTTCGAGGGATCTCGCGAGGGTGTCAGCGATCGCCATGCCCGTGACGGTGGGCCGGAGGACATCACCGTCGATTGTGACGTGACCCGCGGCGACCATTCCCTCGATGGCCTTCCGGTTGTCAGCTGCAAGATCAACCCCGAGTCGATGCCGCAGCTCTTTCTGGTCCACGCCGCGAGAGGTTCTCAGGCCCAGCATCACCGCCTCGAGGGCGAGCTGGTCCGTCAAGGATCCTCTCCCCCGCCGGCGGGAGGCGCCCCGTCTCCAGCTCACGCTGCCACAGGCGAACCCTGCGTGCGGTTCCACCATCGTCGGCGGCCGTCAAAGGAGTGAGCCGATGGGCCGAGACCGAGGTAGGGGGCGTGGGTCCAGTACTTGATGTTGTGGCGTGCCCGGTGATCGGGTGGGGCCGCAAAGTTGGAGACCTCGTAGCCCTCGTAGCCGCGTCCGCCAGCACGTGGTGGGTGAGCTGGAAGAGTTCGCCCTGGAGGTCGTCGGTCTTTTCGAAAGGTTTCCCGATCCAGCCGACGTCCAAAGATCGTTCCGGTGTGGAACGTCAGTTGGTAGCACGTGAGGTGGTCGACCATACGCCGCACCGCCTTCTCGAGTTGGCCCCGCCAGCTATCCACGGTCTGGCCGTCGAGGCGTAGATGAGGTCCACGGACACGGTGTCGAACCCCCCCCTGCACCGTCTGGAGGGCGTCCCGGCCGATCGGCGGCGGAGTGGCCGCCGTCCGAACCCCCTAAGCACTTCATCGTCGAAGCTCTGCACCCCGAGGCTGATGATGGTGATTCCGAGCCGGCGCCACGCACGCACCGATTCGGCCGTGACGTCCTCGGGTTCGCCTCCAGGTAGAGCCGGACGTCCGGGGCGATCTCCAGGTGCGGCGGATCGCCTCGAGCAGCCGCCCGAGCTGCACGGCGGTCAACGACGTCGGCGTGCCACCGCCGAGGTACACGGTGTCGAACCCGAGGCCGGCGCCCGACCGAGGGCCGCCTCCCTGTCGAGAGTGGTCACGTATCCCTGCCGCCGTTACTCTCCGGCGATGGTTACCGCGAAGTCGCAGTACGGGCACACCGAGGTGCAGAACGGGACGTGAATGTACAGCCCGGCGTGGTGGGGTTCGTCGCGGTCATCGCGGGATTGAATATGAAGATTGAAAATTGAGGATCGGAGGTGGATTGCGAATTGCGAATTGCGAATTCCGAATTGGCCGCCTGTCGAGACCGCCGAGGCAGCATCGAGCCACGGATCCAGATGGGCAACCTCGGGACATCGACGCGATCTCGGACGACGCAATTCGTAATTCGCAATTCGCAATTCGTAATCGCTGCACGGATCAGTCGCGGTCCGTTTTGAGGACGGCCACGAAGGCGCTCTGGGGGATCTCGACGTTGCCCACCATCTTCATGCGCTTCTTGCCCTTCTTCTGCTTCTCCAGGAGCTTGCGCTTGCGGGTGATGTCGCCGCCGTAGCACTTGGCGGTGACGTCCTTGCGGAAGGCGTTGATGGTGGTCCGGGCGATGATCTGGCCGCCGATGGCTCCCTGAATGGCGATCTTGAACTGATGCTCGGGGATCGTCGTCGGCGAGGCGCTCGCAGTAGTGCAGCGCCCGGGCTCGGGCCTTGTCCCGGTGGACCAGCTGGGCGAGCGCGTCCACCGGCTCGCGCGTTGACCAGGATGTCCACCTTCACCAGGTCGGTGTCCCGGTAGTCGAGCATCTCGTAGTCGAAGGAGCCGTAGCCCTGGGTCACCGATCTTGAGCCGGTCGTAGAAGTCGAAGATCACCTCGGCCAGGGGCATCTCGGAGGTGATCTCCACCCGGCCCGCCGCCAGGTAGTGAAGCGTGGTGTTGACCCCCCGGCGCTCGAGACAGAGCTCCATCACCGGTCCGATGTAGCGCTCGGGCATCATGATGGAGGTCTGGATGTAGGGCTCCTCCGCCCGATCGATGGAGCCGGGGTCCGGGTACTCGATGGGTTGTCGACCCAGCGCACCGTGCCGTCGGTGAGCGTGACCTGGTAGCGCACCGACGGGGCGGTCAGGATCAGCGACAGATCGTACTCCCGCTCCAGGCGCTCCTGAACCACCTCGAGGTGGAGCAGCCCGAGGAAGCCGCACCGGAAGCCGAAGCCCAGGGCGGCGGAGGAGTCCTTCTCGTAGGTGAGGCGATGCGTCGTTGAGCTTGAGCTTCTCGAGGGCCTTGGCGAGATCCTCGTAGTCGTCGTTGGACATCGGGTAGATCGAGGAGAAGACCACCGGCTTGGCCTCCTGGTAGCCGGGGATCGGCTCGGAGGCCGGCCGCTCGGCATCGGTGATCGTGTCCCCGACGTCGATCTCGCGAGACCGACTTGATGCCGGCGATCACGTACCCGACGTCGCCGGCTTCGCAGGACCTCGGTTCGGACCCTCTTCAGCTGCAGCAGGCCGACCTCCTCGACGTCGTGCTCGGAGTCGGTGTGCATGAGTCGACGTTCTGGCCGGTGCCGATGCTCCCCTGCATCACCCGGACCAGAAGCACCGCCCCGCGGTAGGGGTCGTACTGAGCGTCGAAGATCAGCGCCTGCAGCGGCGCCTCGGGATCGCCCTTCGGCGGCGGCAGGCGATGGACGATTGCCTCCAGGACATCCACGATCCCGGTGCCTTCCTTGGCCGAGCACAGCACCGCTCCGTCAGGGTCGAGACCGAGGTCCTCGCCGATCTCGGTCTTGGTGCGCTCGACGTCCGCCGACGGCAGGTCGATCTTGTTGATCACCGGGACGATCTCGAGGTCGTACTCCAGGGCCAGGTACAGGTTGGCCACGGTCTGGGCCTCGACCCCCTGCGCCGCGTCGATCAGCAGCAGCGCGCCCTCGCAGGACATCAGGGACCGCCGCACCTCGTGCGAGAAGTCCACGTGCCCGGGGGTGTCGATCAGGTTGAGGAGATAGCTCTCCCCGTTCCTCGCCCGGTAGGTCAAGGTCACGGTGTTGGACTTGATCGTGATGCCGCGCTCGCGCTCGATGTCCATGGAGTCCAGGATCTGGTCGCGGAACTCGCGTCGCCCACGCCGCCGCAATACTGGATCAGCCGGTCGGCCAGGGTGGACTTGCCGTGATCGATGTGAGCGATGATGCAGAAGGTGCGGGTGTTCTCCACGTGGTGATTATCTCCGAAAACGCCGCAAGGCGCCGCGGCCCAGCATTATGTACCATTTCGGGGTTCGAGTTCTCAGATCCTAGTGCTGGCTCATCCGGATTGCCGTGAGATGGACGCTGGGTGAATTCGGAATTCGGAATTCGGAATTCGGATTTATCCATCGCACCGCCCTCCTCCGCAAATCTGAAGTTCATCCAGCGGCAGGCCCAACGCCAGCGTCGGGGCACAGCGACGGCGGCAGTCTTCAGCGACAGCGTCCAGAATGGCTGGTGCAGAAAGCTCCAATCAGAACTTTGGGTTGAGCAGACGCCAGGTCATGGCACGGACCTGATCGAAGGCGTTCATGGCATCACGGGCCCCAGTCCGACTGATCGCCCCGGCGTGGGCGAGGAGCGTCAAGTGGCTGTCGACCTCTTTGGCCGAGGCGTAGGCGATCCGCCAGTGGTTCGACCGGTCTCGTCCAAACCGGCCGTGGCCTTCGGCGATGTTGGCCGGGACCGAGCTCGCCGATCGGATCACCTGATCGGCAATCGACTTTAAAGGGGCGGGAACCCTCATGACGAGCTTGATGGCTATGCCTGCTGCTTCGAGGGCCTTCTCATGGGCAACGAGGTTGCTGTTCGTGACGGCTTTGGACATGGTCACCTCCGGGTCGTTCATGCCCTTTTCCACAAGCCGGTGAGGCAGCCGATGTCAAGGGTGTGGAACACCGGACCCGTGGGCCGGCTTGCCCTTGACATCGGCTGCCCACCGGCTACTCCTTACTTTGAACGACCCGGAGGTGGTCATGTTCAATGCCTCCAAGGCAACTGATCGCTGCCGTTGAAGACTGATCCCTGCCCCTGCTCGCTGCACCCTGTCGCTGCCGCTGCAATTTCGGGAAAGGGAACGGGAACGGGCACGGCGGGAACCCCAACCCCACGCTTTTCCGGATGAACCAAAACTCAAAACCAAGAACTGGCGATTCGAACGGCGATTTACAGCATCGTGACAGCGACTCAGGGACCGGTTCGATATTCTGGGTGTGACGATGAAGGTACTGCTGGTCGAGGACGAACGGACGCTGCGCGAGGGTCTCCGCGATCTGCTCGCCGCAGCCGGCCACACTGTGGAGGCGGTCGAGGACGGTCCGACGGGCCTCCAGCGGGGCAGCAGCGAGCCCTTCGATCTCGTCGTGCTCGACCTCATGCTGCCGGGAATGGACGGAATCGAGGTCTGCCGGAGGCTTCGGCAGATCCGGCCCGAGCTGTCGATTCTGATGCTGACCGCCCGGGGGTCCGAGGACGACAAGGTGGCGGGCTTCGCCGCCGGTGCCGACGACTACGTCGCCAAGCCCTTCGGCGTGCGCGAGCTGCTGGCCAGGGTGGAGGCCTTCGCCCGCCGAGCCGACCGCCAGCCCTCACCCGACGAGGTGTTGGAGGTCGCCGGCTGCACCATCGATCTCGGCCGACACGAGGCGCGGCGCGGAGACCGGATCGTCGGCCTGACCCCTCGCGAGGTCGGGATCCTGCGATGGCTACATCGGCACCGGAGCCGGGCCGTCAGCCGCGCCGAGCTTCTGGAGAAGATCTGGGGAGCCAGCGGTGATCTCCAGACCCGGACGGTGGACATGACCATCGCCAAGCTCCGCCAGAAGATCGAGCGGGATCCCGCCGAGCCCGAAATCGTGGTCACCGTCACCGGAGCGGGCTACGCCTGGGGCCGCACCGATGAGGGGTAGCTATCGCCGCACCGGTCTCGCCGGCGGCTTGGTCGCGGTGGCGGTGCTGGTCCCCACGGCAGCCTGGTTTGTCAGCGGGTCGGCCGAGGCCTCCCGCCGCGCCGCGGAACTGGAGGATCGGGCCAGGTCCGAGGTCGTGCTCGAGCTGGCAGTCGACGCCGAGCGGCTCGGCGCCCGGCTGGAGTCCCTGCGCGAGCGGGAGTCCGCCAGGCCCTTTTACCACTACCAGAACCTGTTCCACGATCCGAAGGGGGCGGCGCAGGGTCTGGCGGTGATTCCCTCACCGCTCGCCCACGGGGCGGCCGACCCCCTGATCTGGGCCCATTTCCAGATCGACGAGCAGGGCGCGGTGAGCCTGCCGACCGTCAGTGAGAGCTTCCCGGAGCTCAGCACCGACGAGGGGTTCAGCCACTTCTGCGACGTGCTGGGCGAGCTGCAGAACGGCTTCATCGTGGCCCGTCTGGACGGGCAGAACGGCGCCGCCGTCGCGGGCCTGGTCGACGCCGAGGATGCTGATCGGGTGCTGGTGCTGGATCGCGACACCTGGGACCAGATCCGCCTGGCAGACGCGGTCTATGCCAACCTCACCGGACGGCCCCCTCAAGCGGCCGGAACCTCCCAGGGGGCGTCCGCCGTCGGCAACGGAGACGTGGAGATCCGGGTCGAACCGCTGCGCTGGCACACCATCGTCCTCGGCGCCGGCCCATCGCTGGCCGCCCTGCGTCAGGTCACGACCCCGGCAGGATTGCTGGTCCAGGGTTTCGTCGTCGGCGACGCCGGCGTCGGCGAGTGGCTCGGCACCGACTCGGTCTTCGAGCCGACCATGCGCGCCCACGACCTGATGGCGGCGGCGCCGGTCGCCGACACCGACTGGAGCATGGTCGCCGACGTCGGCCCGGCGGTGGCGGCCGCGAGAGCCGCCGGCAGGGACATCGTCAACCGGTTCCGAGAGCACCTTCGCCCTGAGCTCCGCGACCGCCGCGCTGGCCGCACTCGCGGTGGTGGCCATCGTCGCCCAGACCGACCGACTCGCCCGTCAGCGCGCTCGCTTCGCGGCCGCCGCCGCCCACGAGCTCAAGACTCCCCTCACCTCGCTCCGGCTCCACGGCGAGATGCTGGCCGACGGGCTCGGAGATCCCGACCGGTGGCCGACCTATGCGGCGCGCATGCTCCCCGAGACCAATCGCCTGGCCCGGGTCGTGTCGAACATGCTGGATCTGTCGAAGCTCGAGCGGGGGGCGCCGTTGGCCCACCCCGTCGCCGGAGACCTCGTCGAGGCGGTCACCCACTGCGTCGAACGGCTGAGACCGGCCCTCGAGGATGCCGGGAATGTCCCTGACGGTGACCGCCGACCCCGGGCTGGCGGAGGGCGAATTCGATCGGGACGCGCTCTGCCAAATCCTCGACAACCTCCTGGACAACGCCGAGAAGTACTCACGGACGGCCCGAGACCGAAGGGTCGCGGTCACGATCTCCGCCGAGGCGAACCATCTGTGCGTCCGGGTCTCCGACGGCGGACCCGGCGTTCACCGCTCCGTCCGCAACCTCCTCTTCCGGCCCTTCGAGAGGCCGCCGAACCCCGATGCCCCCTCGGGCCTGGGGCTCGGCCTGGCCCTCGCCCGGTCGCTGGCCCGCGCACAGGGCGGGGACCTCAGGCTGATCGATACGTCTCAACCTGGGGCCACGTTCGAGCTGACCCTTCCGATGGCGGGAGTGTCGAGAATCTAAAGTCAAAAGTCGAAAGTCAAAAGTCGAAAGTCCACCAATCGGTGGGAGGATATACTGCGGCCCTGTGCGAAGGAGGAATGAAAATCCGTTCAATGGTCTCTGGCTCTGTCAAGCTCGCGGCTGCTGCTGCCGTCGCCGCCGTCGTGTGGTCCTGCACCCCCGCTCCGACGCCGGAGCCGTCGATCCCGCCGCCGACGCATCACTTCCTACCCGACGGCCGCCAACATGGCGGTGTCCTGCACTGCGGCATCTCGAATCGCCTCGAGGACCTGGCTGACATTTGGCACTATCCGATCTCGCCGTGCCGGCTCGACGAGGGCCTGACCAGACCGACCCGGCAGGGAACCTCCGCCGTCGGCACCCGAGCCCGGATGACCCTGTGGCTCGCCGATGCCGACTGGTCCACCCTGTCGCTGCAGATTCGTGCTCACGACGAAAAGAAATCGGCCGAGGCCCAGACCATCCGGCTCTCCATCAACGGCGTTGGGCTGCCGACGACCCAGCTGCCCCCGGAATGGACCACCCTGACGTTCCCCATCCCTGAGGGAGCGCTCTTGGTTGGCGAAAATGCCCTCGAACTGCACTTCAGGCACGCCGTGTCCGCCCGGGAGACCGGACGGGGCAAGAGCTCGAGGTCGGTGGCCGCGGTGATCGAGGAGGTGTGGCTGGCCCGTGGCGCGGCGCGGGGCGGCGGATTGCCGCGCGTCAAGCGACTGGCCACCGACCCGCCGACCGGACCCGCGGCGCCCCAGATCTGGGATGCCGACCGCGATCGGTTTATCGTCTCGAGACGCGGCACCCTCGCCCTGCCCATCGAGGTTCCGGCGGGGTCCGACCAACTGGAGCTGGATGTGGCGGTGTCGGACCGGCTGAATCTCGATGCCTCGTCGATCGGAATTCGGATCGAAGGCCTCGACGGCACTGCCGGGTCGACCCACAGTGCGTCGGCCTCTGCCCCTGCCGATGACCCGGACAGCCGCAACCTGAAAATCGGGATTTCCACCGGCGCGTTTGCCGGCCAGACGGCGCTGGCGATCATCGAGCTGGATCCTCGCCCGCGGGGCGCCACCGTCCAGCTCGGACGCCCACGGTTGAGTCCTTCTCGCGATCGATCGTCACCGGCCGACACCCCGGCGCAGGACCCGCTGCCGCCGGCGGAGCTGCCCGATATCGTCCTCATCACCCTGGACGCGGCACGGGCCGATCACTGCTCGTGCTACGGCTACCCTCGCCCGACGACCCCCATGATCGACCGTTTTGCAGAACATGGGCTGGTCTTTCGCAACGCCTTCGCGCTGGCGCCCTACACCCTGTGCTCGGTGCCCACCATGATCACCGGCATGTCGTTCCTCGACCACGGCGTCGTGGGACATCAGGACACCCTCGCACCCGAGGCCACCACGCTTGCGGAATCGCTGGCCGCGGCCGGTTACCGGACGGCCTGTTTCTCGGCCTCGCCCAACAACTCGGCGGCCAAGGGATTCGACCAGGGGTATGACGAGTTCCACGAGCTGTGGAAGGAGGCGGAGCGCGCCGCCTCACGGAATCCGCACTATGTCACCCGACGGGCCGTCGAGTGGCTCGAGGCGCACGACGACGATCGCCCGATCCACCTCCAGGTCCACTACATCCCGCCCCACGCACCCTACGAGCCGGAGGCGCGCTTCAATATCTTCGCCGACCTCTCGTACGGCGGGCCGTGCACCGGCCGCATCAACAGCTTCGCGGTCGTCGAGAATGGTCTGGTTCCCTCGACCGAGCGATGTGTGGGCCATCTGATCGACTTGTACGACGGCAACCTGCGCGCCGCCGACGACGCCACCGGCCGGCTTCTTGGCGCCCTCGCGCGCCGAAAACGGTGGTCGAACACGGTTGTCCTCATCACGTCGGACCACGGCGAGGCGTTCCTCGAGCACGGCAAGATGACCCACAACTCGACGGTGTACGACGAAATGTTGCAGGTACCGTTCGTGCTCAGGCTCCCCAGTCGTTTTTCGGGCGCGGTCGTCGATACGGATCAGCTCGTCACCCTGGCCGACATCGTACCGACGCTGCTGGCCACCGCCGCCCTCCCGGCGCCGGATCCCTCCGACGGCGTCGACTTGCTCCAGTCGGGCGTTCCTGGCGCAAACCCGTCAGGCAGGTATTTCGTGGCCCGAAACTCGGATCAGATCCCGTTGCTCGGGCTGCGCAGCCTTCGCTGGAAGGTACTGCTGTCCGCGACCGGTTTCGGGGCGCTATTCGATCTCCAGGCGGATCCCGCCGAACAGTACAACCTCGTTTTCGAACACCCGGCCGAGTTTGCGGCTCTCGGTATGATCCTGACCGACCGCGTCAGCAGACCGCCCGCGATCGGCCCATCCGCCGAGCACGCCGAGATCACCAGCGAGGACCGGGAGATGCTGGAAGCCCTCGGCTACGTCGATGGTCATTGAACATACCCGATCGCTTCAAGCTGCCTCTGTTCGAGGGTCTTTTCCTGTCGACTCTGTCGCTGATCGAGCCAATCCCGGTGGAGCCGGCGCCGGGCCTCGGAGTACACCGTGGGGTTCTCCCACAGGGCTACGGACGCAATATCGTGCTCGCCAACCGGATCCTCCGACTCGACGTGAATGCACACCTCGGCTCGTCGTCCGTCATAACCGTCGAGTGCGACCTTGACGTCACGCCACGGTTTTTCCTCTCGGGAATCCACCCACTGGTCGTCGAGCAGACGGACCATGGATTCTCCCTCACCCCGTAACGAGACGGTGAAACGCGCCCTGAGCTGGGAGTTTCCGGCCTTTTCGGGATTGAATCCGTAGCCGAATTCGAGCACGGGTTCGGGCGGCATCCAGAACTCCCGGCACCCGCTGCTCCCGGCCAGCAACTCGCGACGTTCGCCGAAAAGCTCACGCGCCCGGTGCTCCTCGGGCAGCGTGAACTGGTGCAGCTCGAGATCGATCCAAGCCGGCCGATCGGCTCGATCAACCGGGGTCGCTTCGGGTCTCGGCAAGGCGGCGAGTTGAGGGCAGTAGTCATAGGCGATCCGGGCAGCCCTCATCGGCTCGAAGGGCGGTATCCACTGCCACACCACTCTGCCGCCGGGAGTGATCTCGAAGACCCGCCCCCCGTGGGAAGAAGTAATGAGCACGTTGCCGTTCGGCAGAGCCTGCTGACTGCCCCCCACCGAGGAGAAAAACCCGGGCGCCTGGTATGACCAGACTTCCTGCTTCGCCACCGGGTCGACGGCCACGATCTTGCTCCGCCGATAGGCGAAGCGGTTCCGGTAGCCGTTGTCGAACAGGATGATCAGGCCCTCGCCGAGCTGGCCCTTCGGGATCATCACCGCTTCGTGCTGGTAGTCCAAACCCTGGTCGTAGGTCCACACCACCTCGCGGGTCTTCCGGTCGATGACCAGAATCCCGTCCAGGTTGCGGGCACTGACGAGGATGTTGCCCGGACGAAATCTCCTGTCGCCGCCGTCGAACCACCGGTTCGGGGGCAGCTCATTGACCGAGTTGAGGTGGACCGGATCGTCCTCGACGAGGTCGGCGTTTGGGAAGGCGTCGATCACCCGATCATCCGCCGTCCACTCCCAGACCACCTTGCCCTTCCGGTCGACCTCGTGCAGGTAGTCGATGCGGCCGGTCTTGACCCGCCCCAACACCATGTAGTTGCCATTCTCGAGCCGGATGAAGTCGTGGTGCGGCAGGTGGTCGTCATTGGCCATCCGGTGGGCCCAGGTGAGCTTGCCGTTCCAATCGTACTCCTTGACGATGTCGTCGGTCCCGATCACCGTCAGGCGTCCGCGACGGTCGAGACGGAACCGCCCCAGTGCCCGAACCCGCGGCCACACGTGAACCACGTTGCCGTTCATGTCAAGGATCATCGGCACCCGCCGCCGGTAAAGCACCAGGTTGTAGCCGTTCCAGGCGTCGTCCGGGCGGTAGACCTCGACCCACTCGACGGCGTCGGCGAAGGGGATCTCCGCGTGGCGGTCATCCGGGTTGTCCTCGGCCTCGACGGCTGCCAACACCTCGGCCATCGAGACGTCGCGGGTGCCGCAAGACCACAACGCTCCAACGGCGATCCCCGCGATGACGGCCGCCCCTCCCACGATGACCGCTGTTCTCACCCGAGCCTCCCTTCGACGCCTCTGTAAAGCCGCACGATCCGTCAACCCCCTACTGAATGTACCCGATGGCCTTCAGCTGCTGCTCCCGGATCGCGCGCTCCTGATCAGATAACGGGCCGTCCCGCCACTTCCGCGGCAGGGTCGGCTGATCCCCCGAGTAGACCCTGGGATTCTCGATCACCGCCACCGGCCGATCGGGATCGGTGCCGTTGCCGGCGGGCGTCTCCAGGTGAAGACACATCAGGACGGTCTGGTGCTCGAAATCCGGCAGGGGAACCCACGGCTGGCGCCACTGTTCGGGTGTACTCACCGTCAGAGTCTCGTCCACCACGATGCTCGGCTCCCCGGTGTCGGGTCCATCAACCGTGATCACGAACCTCGCCTCGACACCGTCCGCTCCTGGAGCGTCGCCGACCAGGCCGTAACCCACCGACAGTGCGGGACTCGACGGCAGCACCATCTGGCGGCAGGAACCCGTGTCCCTGACCAGCTGGCGCTTCATCCCGGCCACCTCCCGGTTTCGGTACTCCCCGGACACCGCAAAGGTGTGGAGGTCCTGGGATACGTACGGCGCGCCGCCACTGGGATGAACTTCGGTACCGCCGGGATCGCCGAGCCGCTCCAACTGGCGGCAGTGGTCCGCCGGGTAACGGAGCACCCGCATGGGCTCCCACGGGGGCAACCACTGCCACACCGTATCTCCCTGCGGCGTGACCTCGAAGACCCTGCCGCCGTGGCTCGACGTGACCAGCACGTTGCCGTTGGACAGGGGCTGCTGGCTACCCGCAAGGGACGAGTAAAAGAACCGCTCCCGGTACTCCCACGGGATGGACCGATTGACCGGATCGATGGCGAGAATCGAGCTCCGGCGATAGGTGAAACGGTTCCCCAGACCGTTGTTGAAGACCAGGATGAGCCCTTCACCCACCTGGCCTTGGGGCACCATCACCGCCTCGTGCTGCCGGTCCATCCACCGGTCAAAGGTCCACACGATGTCGCCGGTTCGCCGATCCACGATCAGGATCGCATCGAGGGTCCGCGCGCTGAGCAGGATATTGCCGGGCCGAAATCTCTGGTCGCCAGCGTCGAACCAGGGATTCGGTCCGATCTCGTGGACCGAGTTGACGTGGGTGGGATCGCCGTGGCGGGGGTCGTGGTCGGGGAAAGCGGCATCGAGATGCTCGGCGAAGCGCCACGTCCACAGCCGCCGACCCTCGGCATCGACCTCCAGCAGGTAGTCGAGCTTGGTGGCATGCTCCTGGGCCAGCACCAGCACGTGGCCGTTAACCAGCCAGGAGACGTCGTGATGGGGAATGTCGTCCTTGGCCGGCAGGGAGAAGCGCCATACCAGGCGTCCGTCCCAGTCGTAGATCTTGATGGCGTTGTCGATCCCGAGCACCAGCAGCCGACCTCGATGATCGAGCCTCGCCCGCGCCGAAGCTCGCACCAGAGGCCAGCTGTGGACGATCCGGCCGTTCATGTCCAAAAGCATCGGTATCCGGCGCTGGAAGAGCACCAGGTTGAAGCCTTCGCAGGCGCGGCCGGGAAGGTAGCGCTCCACCCAGGGTTGAGATTGAAGGATCGGGATGTCGAGGTGGGCGTCGTCGCCGGGCAGTGGTTCCTCCAGGTCGGCGGGCGCGCAACCCGCTGCGACCGCCGCCAACACGGCCAACAGCACCGATCGGACCTCCCACCCGGCCACCCCCCGACGGCCCGCCCGGCGTGGGAACCAGCCGCGGCCTCTCCGGCGCTGACTTCGATCAGTGCACATAGCCGAGTGCCCTCAACCGATCGACGTCTGACGCCGACAGCTCGGCTGCTTCGGCCCGTCCGTGATGAGAGGACCGGAGCCGTTCGTCGAGAGCCCTCCTCAGGGTGTCGGCAAGCTCGGGCCGTCGATCGATCAGATCGTCGAGCTCTCCGGGATCGGAGTCGAGGTCATAGAGCTCTTCCCAGCCCCGAACGTCGGACCACGAGTGGATGAACTTGACCCCGTGCCGAATGATGGCGCGTTTGTCGGTGAACGCCTCCGGACGGTAGGTCTCGGCGATGACGTCCGGCTCCGGCAACTGGACCCCATCGATCAGCGGGACGAGGCTGCGGCCGCTCGCAGGCGTTGGGCCTTCGATGCCGAGGATTTGGGCCACTGTGGGGAAAAGGTCGACCAGGGCGACCCGGTCGGTCACCCTTCGACCGGCCGGGATTTCACCTCGGAAACTGACGATCAACGGGACCCCAATCAGGCTGTCGTAGACCTGATGGATGTGGCCCAGGTGGTTGTGGTCGCCGAGGCCCTCGCCGTGGTCCGAGGTGAAAACGACCACCGTGTTGTCCAGCAGTCCCCGCCGATCGAGTCCGGCCAGCAGCCGCCCGATCTCACGGTCGGCATACTCCACCTCGAGCTGGTAACGCCTTTTCACCTCGGGAATGTCCAGCCGCCGCTTGAAGATGAAGTTGATCTCCGCTCGTTCCGAAGCTTGACCGTTGTTGACGAGCTGAAGCGACGCCGGGAGGTGAGCGGTGTAGGTTCGAAATCCGGCGGCGTCCTTGATGACGGTCCAGGGATCGGTGGCGATCAGCTCCGAGTGATTCGACCGCAGGGTGACCGCTCCCACCCGATACCAGCTATTGGGGTCGGCCTTCCTGGGCGCGAATCGGAGGTGGCTGCGACCCGGGGCGAGCTCGAGATCGAAGGTGTAGCCCCGGCCGTCGGCGGTCACCTCACCGATGCCTCGGCCGTCGAGCTCAACAAGTGCGGTCGGGTACTCGAGCCCCGGCGGCGTATACGGCTCGTGCGGGTCGGAGTAGTGAGTCCATAGAAAAAATGGTTCGGGAAGCCCGTCGTTGATGACCATCAGCGCCTCGTCGGTGACCTCACCGGCGTTTTTCATCCAATCGCGCTCGAAATCATCCCGATAGACGTCGAACCCCTGAGCCAATCCGTACTCGCGCATCAGGACACCGAGGCTGACGACCGCCGCGGTAAACCAACCGTTCTCGCGCAGACTCTCGGCAAGGGTCCGATGATCCTCGGCGAGGATCTGGGCGTTGTTGTGGACCCCGTGCTCGAAGGGCAGCAGCGAGGTGAACATTGAGGCGTGGCTGGGCCCGGTGATGGCGATGTGGGAGTAGGCCCGTTCGAAGAGAGTCCCACTCGCTGCCAGCCCGTCGATGGCGGGCGTGCTCGCCGCGCCTCCGTAGCACCCCACACGATCCGCGCGCAGCGTGTCCATGACGATCAGCAGCAGGTTCCGGGGAGATTGGGATGACGGCTTCCCCACCAGCTGCAACCGACCGACGGAAACCCCGCCGCCGACCGCCGCCACCGCCAACTCCGAGAAACCGGTGGCGGCCGGGGCCAGGGAGAGGCGCCAGCCCGAGGACCGGCCCGTCACTACGTCGTCGAGCAAAACCGACGGCTCACCACCGACGGGCTGCTGCCAGACCACGATTCTGGGCTGACCGTCGGGGCTCCCGCCGGCAGCGGTTGCCTCCAGGTCGAGGGCCACGACGCCCGATGGAAAGTGCCTGAAGCTGACTCCGGTGTCGACCGGAAGGGTGAGGGTGTCCCCGTCTCTCTTCGGAATGCCCTCGGGTATACCGGTATCCCGCCCCGATCCGGAGATCTCCACCCGTTGGATGGCCGCGGCAAGGACGCGATCGTCCGTCGATCCCCGGACCACGACCGCAGGCCGTTCTGCGTAGGTAAATTTGAAATCAATGCGGTTCAGTCCGACCCGGAATACCCCCTTGGGAACGTGGACGGTCACGGTCGATCCACCCCGACTCAGCGGGCCGGAGCCCACCGGAGTGCCGTTCACCACCACATCGACCTGTTGGCCGGGAGAGCCGGACCACCGGAACGGCCAACCGGTGACGGCGATTTCTGCCGGTCCGCCGTCAAGCCGAACGACCTCGATTCGGGCCTCCTTCGCAACCGCCCAGGCGAAGCTGACCCCCGACTCGCCGTGAACTTCCGGTTCTCCCCACCCCTCGAGCAGAGCCCTGCGGCCGAGGGAATCCCCCGGTTCCACGACTCTGGTGGCCCGCACCACCTTGGCTGCGCCCAGCGCCGGAATCAGGTCCTTGACGAGCCCGTTTTCGCCAACATCAGCCTGGGTGACCCTCGGTGGCGCGGGCTCGATCGGCGCCCGAGCGCAGCCGCCGACCACGCACAGAGCCAACGCCACCATCACTCCCAGTAGGCGCCATGCTCCAGCGGTCGATGTCAGCTTCACGTCCATGCCAAACAACCCGGGGCAGTGTACCGAACCTCCGGCATTTCGTTTTCCTCGAGCTCATTCCGCATTTCCCGTTCCTCGTTCCACATTCCTCATTCCGAATTCCGAATTCCGAATTCCGAATTCTTCCCCCATCGGCTAACATTCCCCCATGCCCGACCACGACCCGGCTGGATTGAAGCTCGAGCTCCTGCCCGATCGGCTGGCCATCTGTCGGCTGGAGCCCGAGGACGCGACCCTGGATTCGGATCTCGGTGAGGGCTTCCTGTCGGTGACCTTCACCGAGGACGAGGTCTCGGTGGTCTGCGAGGAGGCCCTGGCCCCGTCCAACGCCCGCGTCGAACGCGGCTGGCGGTGCCTGCGGGTGATCGGACCCCTGGACCTCGAGATGGTGGGGGTGCTCGCGTCCCTGTCGCAGACCCTGGCCGGTGCGGGCATCCCCATATTCGTCATCTCCACCTTCGACACCGACCACGTCCTGGTCCGCAGTGCTCTCCTGGACGAGGCGGTCGGCGCGCTTCGTGACGCTGGACACGACGTTACGAGTGATCTCAGTTCTTAGTTCTTAGTTCTTAGTTACTTACGGTATTCGATAACTCAGAACTAAGAACTCAAAACTCAGAACTACGTTCTCACCCGCCGATGCGATTCGGACCCTCCGCGGTCAGGTAGCCCTCTCGCTCCAGGTGGAGAAGAACCTCGCGGACCGCCTCGTCGGGGGTGACGTCCGAGGTATCGATCGTGACATCGGCGTCCAGGGGCACCTCGTACGGGTCCGACACGCCGGTGAACTCCTTGATGATCCCCGCCCGCGCCTTGGCGTACATGCCCTTTCGATCGCGGGCCTCGCACACCTCGAGAGGCGTCGAGACGTGCACCAAAATGAAGCCGCCCCACGGCTCGACCATGTCCCGAACCTGCCGCCTCACCACGTCGTAGGGAGCGATCGGAGCGCAGATGGCGATGCCCCCGGCGCGGGTGATCTCGGACGCCACGAAACCGATTCGGTGGATGTTGAGGTCGCGATGCTCTTTTGAAAAACCAAGCTCCGATGACAGGTTCTTGCGAACCACGTCGCCGTCGAGCAGGGACACGGCCCGCCCCCCGCGTTCGAGCAGCTTCACCCGAAGGGCATTGGCGATGGTCGATTTCCCCGAACCGGAAAGACCGGAGAAAAACACCGTGAGGCCCTGAGTTCGGCGAGGCGGGTGGCGGCTGCGGAGCTCCCTCTCCACCGCGGGGAAGGTGAACCACTGCGGCAGATCCGCTCCCGCCGCCAGCCGACGTCTGACCTCCCCACCGGACACGGTGCGAACGCGTTCGCCATCTGGTACCTGATCGAGGGGTACGTAGGACCTCGCACTCTCCAGGTAGCCCATGGGCGGCCGGGGGACCATCTCGATGCCGAGCTCGTCTTCGAGGGACGCGATCAGTCGCCGGGCCTCCTCGGAATCGTAGGCGGGCGCTCCGGAGGTCTCGAGGATCGACCCTCCGTCCCCGGGCTCCACCATGAAGTGAGTGGCGCCGTGGTTGCGGTGGACGATCGCCTGGAGCACGGCTTCGCGGGGGCCGGCTTCCCGCGGAGCGAGGGGCAGCAGGGACAGTCGCACGGTGTCCTTGGGATAGTGGGGCAACAGCGCCTGGTAACACCGCACCCGGGTGTAGTGGTCGGCGTCTCCGATCCGGCTATGACCCACCACGGGGTGAATCAAGAGGCTTGCTCCGAGCTCCTGGGCAGCCTGCTCGGTGAGCATCTGGTGCGCCCGGTGCATGGTTTGGTGCGTCTGATAGGCCAGCACGCGACGCCAGCCGAGCCGCGAAAAGACCCGGCGCAGCTCCGCCGGCGTCAGCCGCAGATCCCTGAAGTCGTGGTGGACCGGAGCCTGAACGCCTTCCACCGTTCCGGCGACGGCGAACCGCAGTTGCCGCTTGACAAAACGCCGAGCTCGACCCTCGGCTCCTGGCGACGAGCCGAACAGGGCTTCGACCTCGGCCCTCCGGTCCGGCTCGAAAACCTCCGCGACGGTGAGCGCGGCGAGCATCACGCCCTCGCGATCGCGCAACGCCAGCCGGTCTCCGATCGCCAGCGAGCCGGCCAGCTCATCCCCCACGCCCAGGGTCAAGGGCAGCGGCCATACGGTCCCGTCGGCGAGCCGCATGGACGAGCACACCGAGTCGTAATCGGCGGCGCCCATGAATCCCGACAGCGGCGAGTAGCCGCCGTTGATCAGCAGCTCGAGATCGCAGACCACCGCCGGTTCGAGGTCCGTCGAGGGCCAGTCCCTCGATGCCTCGCGCAGCTCCCGCAGCCGGCGGTCGTCGGCGTTCAAGCCCACCAGGGCACCGCCGTAGGCGGGGATGAGGTGATTCACGGCACGGTCTCCCTTCAGCAGGTCGGGATTGTATCGAATCATCGGCCGTGGAGCGCCACCAGTCCACCCGCGGTTCGGAGCAAAATTCATGAAAATGAATCGCAAAAAATATTCAACCAAAATTTAGATTTCAACCGAATATCATTCGTAAATCCCGTTCAATAGCCGTGCAACCCGAATTCTCTTCGGAAGCTTGCGCGGTCCGTCCCTCATGCTCAAAATGGTGGTCACACCAGCAACCGAAGCGTGACGAGGGAGGTGTCCATGGCAACCACGACGAAATCCGGGGTCGATCGTTACGTCGAGCAGGCCCGGGAAATGATGGCCGCGAGGGCGGCTCACCGGCGCGGCGTCCGCCGCCTCAAGTTCGACACCATCGCAGTCCACGGCATGTACAGCATGGAGGAGGCCTTCTCGGGAGGGCAGGGCGGCATCATCGAGCCCATCTTCCCATCCACCTCCCAGGCGTACCGCGATTCGGACGAGATGGAGGCCGCTCTGGCGTATCGGATTCCCACCTGGTGCTACTCGCGAATCCACAACCCGAGCGTGTTCTACCTCGAGGAGACCCTCGCCCTGCTCGAGTCCTACGGCGCCGATGCCGACGCCACCGGTCTCTGCACCTCTTCCGGGATGGCGGCCATCAAGCAGACGACCGAGCCCCTGCTGGCCCAACGGCGCTCGGTGCCGGAGGAGATCAACTTCGTATCGGCAGCACAGGTCTACGGCGGCACCTTTCAGCTGTTCAACCTGCGCATGGCCGAACGGGGGGCCATGGTGAGATGGGTGACCGAGCCGTGGCGCATCGAAGCCTGGGAACCGCTGATCGACGACCAGACCCGGTTCCTCTACGCCGAGATGCCGTCCAACCCCCAGCAGGCCTGCATCGACCTCACGGCGGTCGCCGAGCTGGCCCACAGCCATGGAATTCCGCTGATCGTCGACGCTACCATCGCGACCCCCGCGTTGATGCGACCCCTGAATCACGGTGCCGACATCGTGGTCCACTCGCTGTCCAAGACCGCCGGGGCGGGCGGAGACGCCATCGCCGGGGGCATCGTCGCCCGCCACGGCGTGGTCTCCCGCCACCTCAACGACGAGCAGCGAGCCGACTACGCCTTGTGGTTGAAGCTGTGGCCGTTTCGGGACTCCGGCCCATGCATGGGTCCGTCGACGGCCCACTATCTGCTGAACGAGGTGAGAACACTGCGCCTCAAGGTGCAGTGGATGTCGGCCAACACCATGGCGGTCGCCCGGTACCTCGCCGGCCATCCCAAGATCGAGCGCGTCGACTACCTCGGGCTGCCCCACCACCCGCTGCACGACCTCGCCCGGCGGTTCATGACTGTGGTGGACGACGGATCCCCGGCTTTCGGGCACCTCATGTCCTTCAATATCAAGGGCAGCGCCGAAGACACGAGGCGGTTTTTCGACGCCCTCCAGCGAATCTACCGGGCTACCGATCTCGGCCGGATCAAATCGGTTGCCACCATTCCGGCCATTTCAACCCACCAGCAGCAGGGCGAGGAGGGTCGCAGGCTCGCCGGCATCCAGCCGACCATGGTGCGGCTGTGCGTCGGAGCGGAGCACCCGGACGACACTATCGCTGACCTCGATCAGGCCCTGGAACGAATGTAGGCGAAGGAAAAGTGGAGGATCGAATGAGACTTCTCATGGTCGGATTCGGAACAGTCGCACAGGGGCTTTCGGAGCTTCTGCTGACCAAGAAGGACGTGCTGGCCGAGGGCCACAACTTCGAGTGGCGGGTGGTCGGAATCGCCGACATGCTCAAGGGAAGCGCCCATGACCCGGCCGGCCTTGATCTCGAGGAAGCGTTGGCGCGAGTCGAGCGAGGCGAGTCGTTGTCGGATTGGCCGGGAGTCGGCCGGAACTGGGACGCCCCGACCATGATCGCCGAGGCCGACGCCGACGTCATGCTCGAGGCCACCTACACCGACATCAAGACCGGACAGCCCGCCACCGACCACATCCGGGCGGCCCTCGAACGAGGCATGCACGTCACCACCACCAACAAGGGACCGGTGGCCCTGGCCTCCAGGCAGCTGATCGAGCTGGCGGCCAGCCGGAAGCTCCGGTTTCTCTTCGAAGGCACGGTGATGGCGGGCACACCACTGCTCAACCTCTTGCGGGAGACCCTGGCCGGGTCGGAAATCCTCGAGATGAAGGGCATCCTCAACGGCACCACCAACTACATCCTGACCCGAATGGAGGAAGGCCTGCCATACGCCGACGCCCTGGCCAAGGCACAGGAGCTCGGCTACGCCGAGGCGGTGCCCGACGCGGACGTGCTCGGCTGGGACGCTCTGGCCAAGGTCACCATCCTCGCCAACACGGTATTCGGCGCCTCCCTCACCCCGGCCGACAGCCCGTGCACCGGCATCACCGAGATCACCCCCGACGACATCGCCAAGGCCGGTTTGGAAGGTCGACGCCACAAGCTGATCGGCAGGGTGTGGCGCGACGGGGATCGGGTGCGGGCGTCGGTCGCGCCCCAGCTGATGGACCTCGGCCATCCTCTGGCCGGAGTCGGCGGCGCCACCAATGCCATGACCATCACCACCGACACGATGGGCGATGTCACCATCGTCGGTCCCGGCGCCGGCCGGCGCGAGACCGGCTTTGCACTGCTGAACGACCTGTTGACAATCGGGAGGTCCGCATGAAGATGCTGCTGGCAGGCTCGTGGGTCGACCGCGACGACTCCATCGAGGTCCACGATCCCTACGACGGTTCGGTGGTGGACACCGTTCCGGCGGCGACCGTCGACGACGTCCAGATCGCCCTCGCCGCCGCCGCCGCGGCCGCGCGAACGGCCCGGAAAATGACCACTTATGAACGGTCCCAGATCCTGTACCGGACCGCCGCCATCGTCTCGGACACGTTGGAAGACTTCGCGACCACGATTGCTCGGGAGGGTTCGAAGACCATCCGCGAGGCGCGCAAGGAGGCTTCGCGGTGCGTCAACACCCTGATCGTCTCCGCCGAGGAAGCCAAACGGCTCAGCGGCGAGACGATTCCCTTCGACTCGTTCCCCGGCGGCGAAAAACGCCGGGGTCATTACGAGCGGGTTCCGGTGGGGGTGGTGCTCGCCATCACGCCGTTCAACGATCCGCTGAACCTGGTGGCCCACAAGCTGGGACCGGCCATCGCCGGCGGCAACTCGGTGGTGCTCAAACCCGCCACGGTGACCCCGCTGTCGGCGCTCAAGCTCACCGAGGTCCTGCTCGAGGCCGGTCTGCCCGCAGATGTCCTCCAGACCATCACCGGTCACGGCGCCGCCCTGGGCGACGCCCTGGTGGCCGATCCGCGGGTGCGGATGGTCTCCTTCACCGGCGGCGTCGAGGCCGGGCTGAGGATCACGCGCAAGGCGGGTCTGAAAAAGATCGGCATGGAGCTCGGCTCCAACTCGCCGGTGATCGTGTGGCGGGACGCCGACCTGCAGTGGGCTGCCGAGACCTGCGTTTCAGGAGCGTTCTGGGCGGCCGGCCAGAACTGCATCGGGGTCCAGCGGATCTATGTCCACCGCGACGTCTACGACGATTTCCGCGACGATTTCGTCGCCCGCACAAAGCAGTACCGCATCGGCGACAAGATGGACGAGGCCACCGACATGGGCCCGATGATCACCGAGGGCGAGGCCAAACGGGTGGAGAAGTGGATCGCCGAGGCGGCGGACAAGGGGGCCACCGTGCTCGCCGGCGGCGGTCGAACCCGAGCGCTGGTGGAGCCCACGGTGCTCGAGAATGTCCCGGAAAACGCCACCATCCACTTCGAGGAGGTCTTCGGCCCGACCGTCAACCTCTATCCGGTGGACGATCTCGACGAGGCCATTGAAAAGGCGAACTCGGCCAACTACGGGTTGCTCGCGGCAGGCTTCAGCCGCGACCTCGAGACCGCCCACCGGTTGGCAGAGGGCCTCGACTGCGGCGGGGTGATGATCAACGACTCCACCGACTACCGGCTCGACTCCATGCCCTTTGGTGGGATCAAGAACTCGGGGCTCGGCCGGGAGGGCATCAAGTTCTCGCTGCAGGAAATGACCGAGCCGAAGGTGGTGTGTTACTACCTGCCGGGGCTGTAGGCAGGAGTCAAGAGCCAAACGTCAAAAGTTGAAAGTTGAAAGTTGAAAGTTCTTTGCCCACAGGGGTGGCAGGGGTTTGGTGCGCCTTGCTGAATCCGAACGAGATTACGAATTGCGAATTACGAATTTCGAATTTACGCCTGCCGAGTTCGTTGTGGTTGAAGATTGGAAGATTGAAGCTTGTTGACGGGAAGGGAGGTGGGCGATGGTCGCTCGAAAAGCTCCCTCCCGACCACCCTTCCCCGCTTTTCGAGATCAATGAACTCCGGGAATGTGTGCATCCACCTCGGCGACCGCTGCCCGGGCGATCCATCATTGAAGACCGTCAAAACAAGAATTGTGGTGCGGGCGGCTCCCCTGCCTGCACGACCTCCAGGCCAGCACTGGACACTCTGCCTTCCCGGGCAGCAGAGCCCAAAACCCCCATTGCAACGCGCCCGAGCAATCGGGGTTCGGTCGAGTTCTGAGGTTTGAGTTCTTAGTTCTTTGGTCTTAGTTTTCGCTCGGGAGACCTGGAATCGTCCGAGACGATGATGCTCGGCCTGGGAGGTCTCGAGGTCCCGAGGCAGCGAAGGGCACGGCCAAGGCACTGCACAGGCGAAGAGGGGCGATGGAAAAAACGGTCCGCTATCGTTCGCCCTGGCTGTGATCCCCAAGGACGCTCGTCGAATCCCATTTCGCTACGGAACGATCGAAGACCACGCTGACGTGTCACCTGATTCAAAACCATTCACAAAGATCCACGCACAATCCCGAAAGACCTCGATGCCGAATTCACCGTCGGCAACGTATACGTAACCACCGGCGGCCGTCACCCGCCGAGGATCGGAGGGAATGCTGCTCATTCCCACTTCGACGGGATCGTCGGGGTTCTCGATACTTATTACCTGGAGGCCGTAATTCCCCTCACCCAGGTAAATGTTGGATTGAGAGGCAGCAATGCCCTCAACGGGACCCCCGGTTCCTATGAAAGTAACCACGATGGGGTCCTCGGGATTCGAAACATCAAACACCCACAATCCTCCTTCCATCTCTCCGATGTACGCGTAGTCACCCACGACCACCAGACGTTTTGCCGAAGCGGGCAAATCGATGTGGGCTACCTCGACTGGATTCTCAGGTGTGGATATGTCGAGCACCTGCACGCCAGCCGACGAACATGCAACGTACGCGTGATTTCCAGCGACAAAGATGTCGGATGGGTGGCCCGGGCTGCTGGTCACGCCGACCTCGATTGGATCGGCAGGTTCGGAAATATCCAGGGTCCGGATACCCTCGTATGTTTCTGTCACGTAAGCATAATTCCCTGATATGGCTACACTTCGCGCGTTTCCTGGAGTATCGACGGTTGCCACCTCCGTTGGGGCTTCCGGGTTGGACACATCGACCACCCGCAGCGATGTGGTATCTGGAATGTAGGCATAATTGCCGTCCAAGACGGCCGTCCAAGCCAATGTGAGACCTTCCAGCACCCCTACCGGAATTGGGTTCGATGGTGTGGCCATATCGATGACCCTCAAGCTGTGCATGTCAGCGATGTACGCATAACCCCCGGACACCGCGACACCGTGAGCTTCTCCGTAGGTCACGAGACTTCCAACCTCGACAGGGTTTGTGGGCGATGAGATGTTGACTACCCGAAGACCGCCGGTCGAGTCCGCCACGCAGGCATACTCACCGACCACCTCGACCGAGAACGCCCAACCCGGCATTGTAATGTGCCCGATTGCCTCGGGATGAGTTGGTACGGACAGATCGACGACGGTCATACCGCTGTCCTGGCCACCCAGTGCGATGTACGCCAGATTCGCGGAAACAGAAACACCGTAAATGGTATCGCCAGCGAAATAAAAACCGACCTCCACCGGGTCTGTGGGCGTTGAGATTTCGACGATCCGCAAGCCTCCGTCGAAGTCCACGACGTAAGCGTAGATGCCCTCGACCAGAACGCCCATCGCCGGGCCAGGCGTATCAAGAACAGCCACCTGAACCGGATTTTGATGGTCTGAAACGTCGAAGACACGTAATCCATCGTACCCACCGGCAACGAAGGCATATCCCGGCGCCAATGCGACATCTTGCGAGCTGCCTGGAGTTTCAGCGAATCCCACCTCAACAGGCATTTGAGGTGTGCTGATGTCGATAATTCTGAGGCCGGAAAAGCCATCAGCTACAAACGCGAAGTTGCCCGACACGGCAACCCCGATGGCGTTGCCTGGAGTGTCGATCCACCCTACCTCGACTGGAGTTGTGGGCGAGCTGACATCGAACACCCGCAGTCCGTTTTCTCGGTTTGCGATGTAAGCGTACGTCGCCGATACATCGACATCGGCAACAGCGGCGGTAAGGACCGACACGCTGGCATAACGCGGCGTCCAGGGCTGTGACAGATCGGCCACATACAGGACCTCTCGACCACCGAAGTACGCGTAATTGCCGGTATACGCGACGGTGTTGGCGGCAGCGTACGGCCAGTGTCCAGCAGGTTCGGGGCAGTCTTGGGCAGGCGAAGGAATCGCAAAAGACACGAGAAAGACCGTGAGAATGACTGGGTTTCGCAGCACGGTGTCTCCGCTATCCAGACTATCTCTTTGTCGTTGGTGCGTCCAGTTGGTTTGTTGCTGACGGAGAGGCAATGGCACGGCAGTCAGGCTTCGGATTTAGGTTGATCGTGCTCCAAAAAGAGTGCCCGGGGGGACAGTCTTGACCGTTTCAGATCGTTCAAGAACCGCCGGGTTCAAAAGTGTCACAAGTGTCGGCCCTGGCACCGTATTAGGTCGCAAGCTGGTAAACCCTCGATCCCCTCGAAGCAGGTGCGCCGCGGAGTAGACCGCTAACGCTGAGGTCCTCGTCGATGTCGGGCCAGTGGATCCCAAAACCGCCTCCTGAAACTCGCCAATTCTTGCGTTCTTCGGATGACGCTGACTGGAGACGCGGGTACCAAGCTAAAGGCACAGAAATGGACCGACCATCCACGAGGTCCACGATCAAGGTGTCCTTGGTGCAGCGAACGTTTTTTACTCTCTCGCCGGCTCTAGGTTCCGTGATAGTCATTCCATGCCTCCAAGAGCTCAACCTCGTGTTTTTCTATCAAGCGTTGAACCCTGTTTAACTCCTTGGCCCCGAAACCGAGGTTTCGAGCTAGTGAAACCGGTGACAGCCAGAACTTCGCGGATTCATCGTCGCGATCAACATGTACATGGGCAGGCTCATTTGGTTCATGACTGTGAAAGTAGATCCGGTACGGCCCTTTTCGAAGTACTGTCGGAGTCATGACTTGGTTTCCTCGTCACTAGTCTAACTGGGAGCGAACAAAAGAGTGCCGGGGCCGACAGTCTTGACCGTTTCAGATCGTTCAAGAACCGCCGGGTTCAAAAGTGTCACAAGTGTCGGCCCTGGCACCGTATTACTTTTCCCTGTATACCGTGCATCGGTGACCGATCTTGACCACGAAGACGGTCAGAACATCGTCGGCAATCGAGTAGACGATCCTGTAAGCACCCTGCCGAACACGATATCGATCTGAGGTGCCGGAGAGTTTCTCGCATTTCGGTGGGCGAGGGTTTTCCGCCAAACCTCGAATGCGATCGACGATCTGGCGGCGCAACTTCTTCGGTTCGATGTCTTCGATTTCTTTCGCGGCCGAGGCTTTGAGCCGAACGCTATATTTTGCCACTACGCCTCAGCGACTTGACGAATGAACCGAAGTCGATGTCCGGTTCAGAAACTCGGTCGTCGAACGCTTCGAGATCTTCGGCATCTTCTGCCAGGGCTAATCGGACAGCATCGTTCACCATCACGGAAATCGATTGATCGGTTGAAGCTGCTTTCAGCTTCAACGCCCGGTGGATTTCGGGGTCAAGGTAGACGGTTGCTCGACGTAGTTCGCTCATGCTCGAAAGATAGCGTCAGGACGTCAAAACGTCAAGTGCCTAACGATTGCTGTTCAGGGGACGCGAGCCGCGCTCGCGCGGCAGAGCGTCCAAGAGTGTCTGCCAGCGGTTCTCGAAGGCTCGAACCTGAGACACCGAGAGCGAAACGTGAAACGACTTCGGCGCTCTGGGACGGACGCCATCATGCTTGGCAAGATGCTCTCGGTATCCCCCGACGACAGCATCCCGTAGCTCGGACCACGTCAGGATGAAGAAGCGGTCTCGAGCTCCATCATCGCCCAGGACCACCAGGACGAATCTAATCCCTGTGTACGGCTCGGGCTTCGGTTCGCCAAGCACCTGGCGGCCTCCGTCTAGTTGGACGTCAACGTATCGCTGGATGTTGAACTGCCAATTGCCGCCGTTGATGGTCTTTACTTGAACAGCAAGATGACCACCGTACTCTCCGGATGCGATGATGTCGTAGTGGGGGACGTTCCCGGAGAATGGTGTCGCGACGAGGTTTCGCCGACAGAGCTCGGCGGCGACGAGGAACTCTCCGACGGCGCCCGTGAGCTTTGTTCCACGACCAGTAGCCACTCGCTTGTCTCCTCGACGCCCAACTACTGTTAGCGATACTCAAGAACCGGATGGAAACGTGCTCGGGGAGCGCGCTATCAGGATCCGGGTTGAGTGAGATCTCTCGTCGCATGTCTCCTGATTCCAGGATAATACAACTCGAAGTGGGCGCGGTTGGCAGGGTTGTTATCGTGCTTGGATCGCACGCTAACACGACGGGTATTAGCGTGCGAACGGTCAGACCGTAGCGAGTTCTGAGTTTTGAGTTCTTAGTTCTTAGTTGTTTCCCGAGAGGGTGGAGACGATTCGTCGGTTACCGCTGACTCCTGACACTGACGCTGACTCCTGCCGCTGTTGGCGGCTTCGATCACTCGACCGCCTTGTACTTGGCGAGCGCCGGGTGATCGCCGTCGTAGGTGGCAAGCCCGTCGCCGATTCCGCACCAGGAGACCCGCTGGTCGTGGAACACGTGAGCCTTGGGTTCGCGGTCGATCTCGCCGTCGATGCAGGCCCGGGCGACGTGAACCTCTCCGGGGGAGAGGGTCGAGGTGTAGAGCATGGTTGTTCCGCACGTCGAGCAGAATCCCCGCTGGCTCTGCTCGGACGATTGGTGCCAGACGACCGAGTCCTGCCCGCTTTCGTAAGCGAATCGATCCTCGGCGACTCCGACCCAGGTGACGAAGGCCGCCCCATGGGCCCGCCGGCAGAACCGGCAGTGGCAGTGGGCGCAAAAGAGGGTCGGCGGCTCGATGGTGAAGCTCACCGCCCCACACAGGCACGATCCGGCAAACGTCGTCATGGCTGATCCTCCCGATATGGCTTCGGCTCATGGTACGGGAGCGCAGGAGAATTCGAAATTCGGAATTCGAAATTCGCAATTCGCAATCCGCTGCCGGTTCCCCTCGACTCCGAACATGCGATCATCGACCCATGGAGACCATCTCCACCAAGGCTGCCCGCCGGTTGGCGCTCGCCCGGGCCGGATTGCTGAAGCCCGGGTGGACCGGGATTGCCGACGAGGGCCGCGGGCAGCGGCAGGCGCGCCCGCAACGCTGCGCTGAAGGTCATCGGCCGCTTCGGCTACCTCCAGCTCGACACGGTCTCCGTCGCCGGTGCGCGCAGTCATGCGATCGTGCTGCTGTCGCGGATCGAAGGCTTCGACCCGGCCCTGGCCGAGCAGCTCCTGCGCCCCGGAGAACCGCTGTTCGAGTACTGGGGCCACGAGGCGAGCTGGATTCCCGTGGACCTTTATCCGGTGTTCGAGTTTCGGCGGCGGGAGTTCCAGCATCACCCGTGGTGGGGCGATCTCATCGGGCAGCACCCCGACGTCGCCGACCGGCTGCTGCGTCAAATCCGCGACGACGGTCCGATGCGGTCGATCGACATGGAGGGCGGCGGCGGCCGGGGATGGTGGGATCTGAAGGTGGCAAAAAAGGTGGCGACCGCCTTGTGGTCCTCGGGAGCCCTCGCCATCAGCGAGCGACGGAACTTCCAGCGAACCTACGACCTGGCGGAGCGGGTTATCCCGGACCAATGGCGGCGACCGATCGTCGACGAGCCTGCGGCCATCGAGCGCCTCCTGCTGACAGCCCTGCAGGGCCACGGCTGGGCGGCCACGGGCACCCTCGCCCAGACCTGGCGCCTGCACAAACGCAACCGGGACATCTCGACCGCCCTCGACCGCCTTCAGGAGGCGGGTGCCGTCGTCCCCTGCGACCTGCGTCGCGAGGACGGGGGCACGACCCGCGGCTGGATCCGGCCGCCGGACCTGGAGCTCGCCGACCGACTCGACCGGGTCCGACCGCGGCCCGACCGCGGCGTCCTCCTCTCCCCGTTCGATCCGATTTTGTGGGACCGCGGTCGAGTCCAGACCCTGTTCGGCTTCCACCAGGTCCTCGAGATCTTCAAGCCGGAGCCGGACAGGATCTACGGTTACTACTGCCTGCCGGTGTTGGCGGGCGACCGGCTGGTGGCCCGGCTCGATCTCAAGGCCGACCGCCGGGCGGGCCGCCTCCATGTGCTGTCATTCCATGCCGAGGAGCCCCACACCACCGCCGACCGCGAGGCCGTCCGCAGCGCTCTCGACCGCTTTGCGAACGCGCTCTCCCTCCTGCCCACCCGGGATGGGCGGAAGAATGTCAGTTCCTAGTTCTTAGTTCTTAGTTCTTAGTTTTTGCCCGGAGGCCCTCGACACTCCGATTCATCATTGCCCGTATGTAACTCAGAAACTCAGAACTCACAAGGTGAGGTTGCCGCGTTGTTCTGCGGCCAATCCATCCCCCAGCTGATTCGTCCGGGGACGGTTTTCCGAATTCCGAATTCCGAATTCCGAATTTTTCGACAAACTTCTTCACGAACCGCACAGGATTCGCATAAAATTCGGCAATGAGCACCAAACCCGACCTGGACCGATTCGACCGGGCGATCGTCGCCGCTCTGAGCGCCAACTCCCGCATCTCCAACAAGCGTCTCGCCGAGGAGGTGGGCCTGGCGCCGTCAACCTGTCTCGAGCGGGTGCGCAGGCTCCGCGAGCAGGGTGTCGTGCGGGGCTTTCACGCCGACATCGACCTGGCGACCCTCGGCGTCAACACCGAGGCCATGATCGGCGTGCGGATGAGCGAGCACTCTCGCCACCTGGTGGACTCCTTCATCGCCTATGTGCGCACCCTGCCGGAGGTGCTGCAGATCTACCACGTCGCCGGAGCCGACGACTTTCTGGTCCACGTGGCGGTTCGCGATACCCACCACCTGCGGGATCTGGCCCTCGATTCGTTTACCACCCGAGCCGAGGTGGACCGCATCGAGACCCGGCTGATCTTCCAGCACACCGCCACCTGGCGCGTCCCCGGAATCCCGCAACGTGCCTAACTCAAGGGATTAAATTACGATTCATCCGGGAAAGCGTGAGGTCGGGGTTCTGCCGTGCCCGTCTCGGCCGTGCCCGGAATGCAGCTGCGGCGACAGTATTCAGCGGCAGCGACCGGGAACAGCGATCAGGGACAGCAATCAGTCTTCAGCGGCAGCAATCAGTAGCATCGGCGGCCATAGCACGTGGACACCTCCGGGTCGTTCAAAGGAAGGGGTAGCCGGCGGGCAGCCGATGTCAAGGGCAAGCCGGCCCACGGGTCCGGTGTTACACACCCTTGACATCGGCTGCCTCACCGGCTTGTGAGAGAGGGCATGAACGACCCGGAGGTGACCATGTCCAAAGCCGCCACGAACACCAACCTCGTTGCCCACGAGAAAGCCCTCGAAGCAGCAGGCATAGCTATCAAGCTCGTGATGAGGGTGCCCGCCCCTTTGAAATCGATTGCTGATCAGGTGATCCGATCGGCAAGCTCGGTCCCGGCCAACATCGCTGAAGGCCACGGCCGGTGTGGACGAGACCGGTTGAACCACTGGCGGATCGCCTATGCCTCGGCCAAAGAGGTCGACAGCCACCTGCGACTCCTCGCCACCGCTGGTGCAGTCAATGGAGTCGGGGCAGAAAACGCCCTGGAGACCTTTGACCAAGTTCGTGCGATGACGTGGCGCCTGCTCAATCCCATCTGAGCGCACCCTGCTCTCCGATACTGACGCTGTCAACTGACGCTGCCGCGGGTCCCCGCCGCTGGCTTCTGACGCTGTCTCTGATTGCTGTCTCCGCAATTGAGGCCGCGGTTCCTCTTCGGGCGGGCGGGTGCCGTTTTGAAATCCGAATTCGATCGACTCTCACCTCACGGAATTCCGGATGAGCCCAAATTACTTCGAAAAGCGGGGAGGGGGAATGGGTGGCAGCTTTTCGAAGCGGGAAGGAGGGAGGGGGCTTCAATCTTCAATCTTCAATCCGGCCTCCTGCCCGTGGTACCGGTTGCGGTAGAGAGCGGGGTCGACGACCTCGACCATCCTGCCCTCGTCAAGAACCCCGCCGAAGAACCCGTTGATCCGCCTCGCCTCACCAACCGGATCCTCCAACACCGCCCTGTAATCGAGGTAGAGAACCTCGAAGAAGTCCCTGAACCGCAACTGGAACTCGACCTTGTCGAGGTGGCTGGTGAACATCTTCAGCATGTCGTCGTCCGACGTTTGAGAGCTCTCGGACCGCCGGTCGAGCATCTTCGTCTGCGACGCCAGCACCTCCCGGAGGTTCCGCCGCATGAAGACCACGCGGTAGAAATTGTCCTTCGGCAGGTACTGAAGCAGCGACGAGACCACCTTGATCACCTTGCCGCGGGCGCTGCGCACCCACGCCTTGTCCTGCATCTCGGCAAGGTCCTTGACCCGTTCGTCCTCGTAGTAGCCCTTCGGGTTGTCCACGTCCGCCGTCCTGACCTCGTCGGTGACCACCTCGAAGCCGCCGGCCTCGAGCATCTTCATCGCCATGGACGTCCCCGACCTCGGCAGCCCGGAGACCACCACCACCGGACGGCCGTAGCGCAACCGCCGCACCACATCCCCGAACGTCGCCATCATCCTCTCCGTTCCGCCCCGCTTGTCTCACCAGCGAAATCTCTCATTGGTCGGCAGTTGCCGTCAAAAAACCGAGGTCGCCGCCTTGCCATGCCGGCGGCCGGTCCATATACTACACGGCCGTCGGCGGACCGTCTCGCCTGGACGAAATCCCCAAGCCGACGATCTGGTTACCAAGGTGTCGTCGGGCGGTGCGGCCGGCGCCAGGTTTCGAAGTGAACGAAAGGGGCACGGGTGCGATCGACTGCTCAAAGCTGGACCGTCGCTCGGTTGGCGGTGGTCTTGTTCCTCGTCCTCACCGGACCGGCCGAGGCCTACATCGGACCCGGTGCAGGGTTCGCCGTGCTCGGCTCCTTCGCGGTGCTGTTCGGAACCACGTTGGTGGCGGGTTTCGCCTTGCTCGCCTGGCCGTTCCGGATGGTGTGGCGGATGATCCGCCACCGCCGCAAGAGCAAACCCCTCGTGAAGCGACTGATTTTCGTCGGCTTCGACGGCCAGGACGCCGCCATCACCGAAGCCATGATGGCCAGGGACCTCCTGCCCAACTTTTCGAAGCTGGCCGATCTGGGGGGCTACCGCCGCCTGCGCACGACCTATCCTTCGATCACGCCGGTCGCGTGGTCCAGCTTCACCACCGGCACCAACCCGGGACGGCACAACATCTTCGATTTCCTCGACCGGGATCCGCGCACCTACCTCCCCAGGCTGTCTTCGGCCCACATCGGCTCCGTGGATCGGGTGCTCAAGCTCGGCAAACTCAGGATCCCACTCAAGAGGCCGGACATCCGGCTGCTGCGAAAGTCAAAGCCGTGGTGGACCATCCTGGGAGAGCACAACATCTGGAGCACCATCATCAGGGTGCCGATCACCTTCCCCCCCGACACGTTCTACGGCGCCCAGCTCGGGGCGATGTGCATCCCCGATCTGCTGGGCACCCAGGGGACCTTCCTGCTGTTCACGACCCGGCCAGAAACCACCGCGTTCCAGGAGGGAGGGCTTCGATTCGAGTTGACCGCCGACGGCGAGAACCGCTACCGCGGCACCCTCCAGGGTCCGGAAAACACGTTTCTGGAGGGCAGCCCACCGATGGAGATCGGGCTGACCCTGGAGGTCGACCGAGACGCCCGAACCGCCCGGGCCACGGTGGGCGACCATGCGGTCGAGCTCGTCCTTGGGGACCTTTCCGACTGGGTCACCCTGCGCTTTCCAGCCATCGCTCGAATCAAGGTCAACGGCATCTGTCGGATGATGGTCACCGAGATGGACGAGCACGTCTCGCTCTACCTGTCGCCGATCAACATCGAGCCGGATAAGCCGGCGATGCCCATATCCCACCCCACCTACTACTCGTCCTACCTGTCCAAGAAGCTCGGACCCTATGCCACTCTCGGCCTGGCCGAGGACACCTGGGCCCTCAACGAGAAGGTGACCGACGACCGCACATTTTGGACCCAGACCTCCGACATCGATGCCGAGCGCGAGCGGATGTTCCACACTGCCCTGGACCGCCTGAGATCCGGCGCCCTGGTGACCGTTTTCGACGCCGCTGATCGGGTCAACCACATGTACTGGCGCTACCGGGAGGACGACCACCCGGCCGCGCGCGACGTGATCGACCCCGAGTACCGTGACGCCATCGAGGAGCAGTACCGAAAGAACGACGAGATCGTGGGTCGGGTCATGGAGCGACTCGGGCCGGGGGATGTTCTGGTGGTGTTGTCGGACCACGGCTGCACCTCGTTTCGGCGAGGAGTCAACCTCAACGCCTGGCTGCTCGGCGAGGGCTACCTGGCGCTCAAGGAGGACGCCGACCCGTCCCAGGAATGGCTGCAGTCGGTGGACTGGTCGAAGACCCGCGCTTACGCCGTCGGCCTGGTTGGGATCTTCCTCAACCTGGACGGCCGCGAAGAACAGGGCATCGTCGAGCCCGGCGACGAGGCCGCAACCCTCAAGGAGGAGCTGATCGCGAAGCTCGCCGGGATGCGCGACGACGACGAGGACCAGGTTGCCATCAATCAGGCGTGGGACACCGACCGGCTCTACCGGGGTCCGTACAAGGGAAACGCCCCCGACCTCCTGGTGGGCTACAACCACGGATACCGGATTTCCTGGAACTGCGCCTCGGGCGTGGTGGCCGGACCGGTCTTCGAGGACAACGTGAAGGCGTGGAGCGGCGACCACATCGTCGACCCCAGGATCGTGCCCGGAATCGTCTTGTCGAGCCACCCGATCGCGGCGGAAGATCCCCACATCGTGGACCTTGCTCCGACCGCCCTCGGCCTCTTCGGAGTCCAGCCTGCCGCCCACATGGACGGCCGGTCGATCTTCGACCTGGCCCGCTTTGCCGACTCCGCCTGACCCCCGGAATGGGAGGAGGCGTCTTGAATCACTTGCACCGGCCGCAATCGGCGGCACAGAATGTCGAGGACCTTCCCGCGGTGGCTGGCCGCTGGACCCCAGGAGAGGACCGTAGAAATGTTCGGATACACCAAGGTCAAGCTGGAAACGTCGATCGTCGAGCGGATTCGCAAGTACGCGGAGATCGCCGGCTACTCCTCGCCCGAGGAGTTCATCACCCACGCGCTGGAGAAGGAGCTGGCCCTGCTCGAGGACGCCGCGGACGAGGACGAGATTCGCAAGCGTCTCAAGGGCCTCGGCTACATGTCGTAGCGGATCGGAATGTCGGCTCTCAACGCTGCTCTGCGTTCCCTGTTCGATCTGCTGCAGGCTCCTCTCAGCGGACTGCCGCCCGTCGTGGGCATCGTCATCTGGTCGATTCCGGTGGGATTGTTCGCCCTGTGGGTCTTCAAAAAGACCTCCAACCAGGAGCGCATCGCCGCGGTCAAGACGAAGATCCATGCCTGTCTGTTCGAAATCCGATTGTTCAACGACGACCTACGGGCCATCCTCCGGGCCCAGGGCGAGATCCTGCGCCATGTTCTCCACTACCAGGGTTTGGCCCTGGTTCCGATGATCTTCATCCTGCCGCCGCTGGTCCTGCTGATGGTCCAGCTCCACGCGTTCTACGGATTTCGGGGCCTTGAGCCCGGAACCGATGCACTGGTGACCGTCTCCATGGACGACTCGTGGGGACAGCGCTGGAATGGGCGGCGGCCACCATTGGAGCTCGTCGTACCGGAGGGCCTCGAGTTGAGGACGCCCGCCATCTGGGTCCCCGAGCTCGCCGAGTTCAGTTGGCAGATCGGCGCCGAGACATGGGGCGATTACCAGCTCGAGTTCCGCGTCGACGGCGAAACCGTCGTCAAGACCGTCAGGGTCTCCGACTCGGTGTTGCGGTTGTCGCCGACTCGCCCCGATTCCTCGTTCCTCGGTCAGCTCGAGTGGCCCTCCGAACCTCCCCTGACCCGAACGAGCTCGATCCGTGAAATCACCATCGGCTACCCCGCAGGCAGGGTGTCCTTCGCAGGGTGGAATTTCGAGTGGAGCTACGCCTGGATGGTCGCCTTCTTCGTACTGACGATGATCGTCGCGGTGGTGTTCAAGGGCCCGATGGGGGTGGAGCTCTGACCGCCCGCCCACCCAGTCGAAAGTCGAAAGTCAAAAGTCAAAAGTCGGCCTGTGTCGTTCTGGGGTTCCCCCAGCTGCCTCCTCCGTTCTTAGTTTCCAGTTCACTGTTCTTATTGCCACAGCCGCTGGTTCCTGCCCCTGTCCCTGATCATGGCCGCACTCGACGGTCCCGCGGACATCGGGGCCCTTGGGCGGGAGGGGAAACTGCTCACGGCCTACTGGATAGTCGACGGTTTCTGCGGAAACAGCCGCGGCAGGCCGGCATCGACCGCGTAGGCATTCATCGCCACCACCGCCTGCAGGGTAATCCAGGGTGAAGGGTCGCCGGGGTGGGTCCTCGAGGCGTCACTCACCGGAAGCGACGGCGGCACCGGCCGCCGGGCCGGCCACCGCCCGCCGTCGAGCTGGGCCGACTGCAGCAACCGCAGGCCTTCCCTCATCCGAGGTTCAAAACGGACACCGGCTCGGGCGAGCGCCCACAACGCCTCGCAGTAGTCGGTTCTCGCGAGATTCGGATGCCCGAAGAGCCGGCGGGACCTCTCCTCCAGGCGGCCATTCGAGAGCACCTCCGAGACGGCTCGGGAGACGAGCCGACGACGCCTCAGCTCGCCGGCCGAAGCGAGCGCGCCGAGCACTGCCACAGCTGTGGTCACGCGCATCTCTTCACTCCCCTCCCAAGCCCGGGGATCCTCGTCGAACCAGGCCAGCGCCTCCTGGACCCGCAGGTGGCGGGCGAACCCGAGCCCGGCGACCGCCTGCACCAGGCGCGCGGTCGCGATGGACGAAGGCGGCGCCCCCGGCCTGAGGGCCACCCCTCCGTCTCCGGGAGCGGCGTCGAGGAGAGACTCGGCGGCCGCCTTCAGCCTTGGATCCGACGGATCGGCACCCAACGCGACCGCAGCGACCAACCGCCAGCCAGGGCCCGCGTACCGATGCCAGTTGGATTCACCGGTGTTCCACGTGCCGTCCGGCAGGAGATCGGCCAGCAATGAGGCCACCGGCTCCGCCGCACTTCCGCCTCCCTGCGCCCGCCGCACGGCCAGGCTGCCGGCGGGTCTGCCGACCAGCTCGGTGAGCACTCGCCAGTGAAGATTGGGTTGGGTTTCGTCGAGCAACCACGGCAGGGGATCGCCGAGCAGAGCCTCCCAGCCGCAGCCGCACGGTACCGTCAAAGACGGCCCATTCGCCGCTGCTGCATGCCGTGGCGGAGCACTCGAAGCGATCCCTCGATGCGGGAGAGCCTGCGGTTGCGGGTCTGAATCCCCTCCTGATTTTCGAGGTCCACCGCCTCTGCCCTGGTCTCTCGCAGCCGTTTGTCGAGCTCGAACTCCAGCTGCTGCATCTGGTCCAGATCGAGCCGCTTCAGGATGACTGGAGACAGCAGGATGTAGCCGTCACACATCTGCCGCGCCATGGCCGGCGCAGATCCACCCATGTATGTCCCCATGAATCAACCCTCCCGCGAGCTGTCTGCCCGCCGCCCGTCCATCCTACCCCGGTTTGGCCCCACGCGTCGTTCACCGACGGTGGAAAGGCCCCTGCCCTGCCCCGTGCTCGCGTCCGCGTCCGAGTTCTACAGAGTTTTTCTGTGTCCAATCCAGTACAGCAGGGTGTGGCTGCGTTCTTCTGCGGCCCGTCTAACCCGCGAGGTCCACTTCGCGCAGACCTCCGCTTCGAAAGGCGAGAATTCTGCCGGCTCGGCTCGCCAACTCACGATCGGCAGTGAACCAGATTGCGGTCCGCCCCACCGAGGCGCGAACGACCGTCGACCGCCAGATCTCGCCGTGGACCGGATTCGTCCACGGCATGGGATCGACCACCACCATCAGGCGATAGTTCGATGGAATCACCCGAGCCGCGGCCACCTGCATCCGGTGGATCGTCGACAACGGTCCGCCGTCCGCCGCCAGTGGGGCGTCGCCGAGGACCTCGGCCACCTCGTTGAGCGCGCAAGCCTCCATGGTCGCCACGATCGTCTCCCGGTCGGGGAACTCCTCGCACATGCAGGCCAAATTCAGCTCGAGATCTCCCTCCAGGAACTGCTCGCCCGGCGCCACCACGGCCGCGACCCGGTCGCCCTGGCGTAGCGGATTTCCATCCACCGCCACCTCCCCCGCCACCGGGGGCCGGCGGCCCGACAGGGTTTGGGCGAGAGCCCATGCGTCGCCCGCACTCTGGCACAGGACGGCGAGCGACTGCCCTGCCCGGAGCTCGAGATCCATCGGGACCGTCCGCGGCAGCCCATCTGGCCCCGCTACCACCACCGACCGCAAACTGAGAGTTCCCCGGACCTCCCGAGATGGCGGAAGCAGGAACTCTCTTCCGGTCGCCCGAACACCGGCCGCCGAGGATGAGATCCGGCGCGCAGCCACGAGCAGCACCGCAGGGGCCAGCCAACCACCGTTGACCGTCAGCAGCAGGTCCGGAGCCGCCACGAAGGCCGCTGCCCAACCGACCACCGCCGTCACCCTGGAGGCGTTACCCCAGCGGCCACTCCGGCGCACCCCCCACCACTCGAGACCGGCGACGGCCGCCGCCAGGATCGACCAGCCGAGGGCGATCTTCCAGCTCCCGTGGCCGATCAGGAACACCAGCGCCGAGAGTGCCGTCGCGCACCAGGGCCACGGGTCCGACCGGGACGGCCGAGCGCCGACAAGGTGGGCCACCAGCATCAGCGCGACGACGGCGGGCGCCCACCGGGGGCCGAGCACAACCGCCCACGGCAGCGCCCCGAGCAGGGCTGCGTGGTACCATCCAACGGCCACGCCGACGAAGCTCTCCACGATCCGATGGTACCGCGGCCGGGCGGGCCACGCGAGAGAATCTCCCTCGACCGGCGTCGGTTTAGGGGAGGTACACATGCCCAGGTTCGATGACTTCGATCTCTACCGGATCGATGCCCTCCTCAGCGAGGACGAGCGCCGGATTCGTTCCACCGTCAGGGACTGGGTCGCCGACCGGGTCATCCCCAACATCGAAAAATGGGCCTGGGACTGCGTTTTTCCCAGAGAGCTGGTGTCCGAGATGGGCGCCCTCGATCTGCTCGGCGCCCCCTACTCGGAGTTCGGGTTGCCGGGCATCGGAGCCGTCGCCTACGGCCTCATCAATCAGGAGCTCGAGCGCGGCGACTCCGCCCTCCGATCGTTGGTATCGGTGCAGACCAGCCTGGTGATGTTCCCGATCCTTCAATGGGGTTCCGACGCTCAGAGGGAACGGTGGATCCCGGCTCTGGCCAGTGGCGAGGCGGTAGGGTGCTTCGGCCTCACCGAGCCCGACTTCGGTTCCAACCCGGGGGGCATGCGGATGCGGGCCGAGCCCGACGGCGCCGGCTGGCGCCTCAACGGCGAGAAGGCGTGGATCACCAACGGGTCGATCGCCGACGTCGCGGTGATCTGGGCCCGGACTCCCGATGGGATCCGGGGATTTCTGGTCGAGCGGGGTCGTGAGGGGTTCTCCGCCATCGATCACGGCGGCAAGTACTCGTTGCGGGCCTCCGTCACGTCCCAGCTGGTCTTCGAGGATTGTCGGATTCCGTCGGACAACCTGCTGCCGGGCACAACCGGATTGACAAACGCGCTCAACTGTCTCAACCAGGCGCGTTACGGCATCGCCTGGGGGGCTCTCGGTTCAGCCACGGCCACCTTCTCCGCGGCCGTCGACTACGCCTGCAGTCGGGTCCAGTTCGGCGGCAGGCCAATCGCGGCCCACCAGATTCAGCAACAGAAGCTGGTCTGGATGTACAACGAGATCGTCAAAGGCCAGTTGCTGGTGCTCCAGCTGGGCCGGCTCAAGGAACAGGGCGAGCTTCGTCCGGAGGCGGTTTCGCTGGCGAAACGAAACAACGTCTGGGTGGCCCGGGAATGCGCGCGAACAGCCCGCGAGATCCACGGGGCCAACGGAATCGTCAACGAGTACCCGATCATGCGCCACCTGATGAACATGGAGACCGTCGTCACCTACGAGGGCACCCACGACATCCACACCCTGGTGCTCGGCCAATACCTGACCGGGATTCCGGCGTTCGAGCCGCCGCCCGGTCTCGAATTGAAGATTGAAGATTGAAGATTGAAGATTGAAGATCGCAACTGCTGTAACCAAACTCCTGAAAGTGCGTACTACAGGTTGAAGGCGCGAGTACCGGCGACAACGCCAGACCACGACAGACCTTCATCAAACTCCTCCTTCTTTGGCTCCTGCCCCGGAGCCAATCTTTTTGTCCGGCCACCCGCCCTCCCACCCGCTTCGAAAAGCTCTCCACCCGCCCTTCCACCCCGCTTTTCGAAGTCATGGCTCATTCAGATTCCCGTGAGATCGACGCTTTTTCAATTCGGAGTTCGGAAAACCGTCCCCGGTCGACATTTCGACTTTGGACTTTCGACTTTGGACTTTTGACTCATTCGGGCACGGCGGTACCCCAACCATACGTCCCGTTTTGCTACTCTCCGGTCATGGAGCCGATCGTCACGCTGACGCCCCAAGCCGCCGCCGATCCGGTGGCGGCTCTCGGCCATCCTCCCGAGGGTGCCCGGGCAGTTGAGATTCGGGTCGATCTCTTGCCTGACCTGAATCTGGAGGCGGCGATGGCGGCCTGTCCGCTTCCGGTACTGCTGACTCTGCGCTCCACCGCCGAGGGGGGTCGGGGCTCCACTGATCCCCTCCACCGCCGGGCATTTGTCGAGCGCGCCCGGGACGCCGGCGCCGATCTCATCGACCTCGAGTTCGCCCGCGATCGTCAGCTGAGCAGACCGCTCGGCCTCCCGCCCGAACAGGTCGTGCTGTCGTGGCACGACCCAGACGGCACACCAGCGGACCTCGAGCAGACCGTCGAGGCGATGCTCGGCACCTCCGCCGGCCTGGTGAAGGTGGTGCCCACCGCCGGTGGCCTGGACGATGTGGTGCGGGTGCTGGCGCTGTACACCGCGGCCACTCGCCGCAGGCGCCGCCTCGCCGCCTTCGCCATGGGGCCGGTGGGGATGGCCACCCGTCTGCTCGGTCCGTTGCTCGGGTCGCCCGCTGTTTTTTGCTGTTGGGACGAGAGCGCGCCGGCCGCTCCGGGACAGATGCCCGTCCGTCGGATGACCGACATCGCCGGCCACCTCGACGGCCCCCCTCAGAAGCTGTTCGGAGTGATCGGCCGCGACGTCAGCTCGAGCCTCAGCCCGGTCCTCCACGGCGCGGCCTACCGGAGCCTCGGTCTGCCCTTCCTCTTCGTTCCGCTCAGCGTGCCCGATTCCGAGCAGCTGCAGCTCGTCTTCCGCCCCGCCGGAAAGACCGCGTTTGACCAGCTTGGGCTCCCGGCCGCCGGATGGGCGGTCACCACACCCTACAAACAGATCGCCGCCGCGGCAGCCCAGTTGGCGGCACCGAGAGTGGTCCGCGCGGGTGCCGCCAACACCCTGGTGCTTCGCCACGGTGCGATCTTCGCCGACAACACCGACGCCGACGGGGTCGTCGCGTCCCTGAAAGCGGCCGGCATCGACCCCGCCGGCCGAGCTGCAATCGTCCGTGGCACCGGTGGCGCCGCCCGGGGGGTTGCCGTCGGGCTGGACCTCGCCGGCGCCGGGGTGGTCATTCGGGGCCGAGACGCCGCCAGGTCCAGGGAGACGGCGAATCTGGTACAGGTGGGATGGGCCGAGCTCGAGGCCGCCGTCCCCGACGGGGCGGTTCTCGTCAACGCCACTCCCCTCGGGTCAGGTGCAAACGACGATCCCCCGTTCACTGCTGCTCAGGTGGGACGTGCCGCCGTGGTGGTTGATATGGTATATGGCCGCCACCCGCCTCAGCTCGGTGACCTGGCGGTCGCGGCCGGCATCCCCTACGTCGACGGGCGGTCGGTTCTGGCACACCAGGGGTTCGCCCAGTTCGCGGCCTTCACCGGCCGGCTGCCCCCCAAGGACGCGATGCTCGCCGCCGTCGGAATCACGAGAGCAGAGTTGAAAGTTGAAAGTTGAAAGTCGAACGTCTAACGTTCAACGTTTGACGTGTAACGTCGGACGCATCAGCGGATACCGACGGCTCGACGGACGTCATCCATCAGCGGTGCAACGGTTTCCCGAGCCCTGGCAACGCCATCGGCGAGGACCCGCTCCACCTCGTCCGGATTCCCACGGAGTTCGTCGAAGCGCGCTCTGGCTCCGCTGAACGTCGCGAGGTAATAGTCGAACAGGCGTTTCTTCATCTCGCCGTAACCGATGCCACCGTCGTCGAAAGCCCGTTCGACCCACTCCCTCTCCCCGGCCGGAGCAAAGAGCTTGAGCAGTTGGTACAGCGCGCTGTCCTGCCTGGGCTTCGGCCGCTCCACCGGAGTCGAATCGGTGGTGATGGACATGATCCTCTTGCGGATCGCCTTCTCGGGCCCAAAGAGATCGATGGTGTTGCCGTAGGACTTGCTCATCTTCTGCCCGTCAAGCCCCGGCACAACCGCCACATCGGCGTGGATCATGGGCTCGGGCAGGGTGAAAATTTCGCAGTCATAGGTGGCGTGGAACGACGCGGCGATGTCGCGAGTCACCTCGAGGTGCTGCTTCTGGTCCCGACCCACCGGGACCATGTCAGATCGCACGATCAGGATGTCGGCCGCCATCAGCACAGGGTACGAGAACAGGCCGTGGCTGGGCACCACCCCTTGGGCCACCTTGTCCTTGAAGGAGTGGCATCGCTGCAACAGGCCCATGGAGGTCACGGTGGACAGGTACCAGGTGAGCTCGGGTATTTCGGGGAGGTCGGACTGCCGATAGAGAACGCTCTTCCCCGGGTCCAGGCCGAGGGCGAGGTAACCCGCCGCCAGATCCAGCACCAGCTCCCTCAGGTGGCCGGCGTCCTGGACCGTGGTCAGGGCGTGCAGATCCGCAAGAAAGTAAAAACACTCGTGGTCATCCTGCAGCTCGATGAACTGCCGGATGGCGCCGAAGTAATTGCCGATGTGGAGCGCACCCGATGGTTGGACGCCCGACAGAACTCGCATGGGCCCTCCCTTTCGAGCGCGGATGATAGCAAAACGGGCGACCTCAGATGTGAAACGTGTCACTTGTCACTGGTCACCTTTCACTTTTCACAAAACGAACAAAGGCCGGCGCAAGGCGCCGGCCGTCGATGTGTTGGTCGAGTTTCGGTCTTTACTCGCCGTCGTCTCCGATCGCCTCGACGGGACAGGACTCTATGGCCTCGTCCACCTGGGCGAGCTCGTCATCGCCGGCGGGCTGCTTGGAGACGAAGCTGTAGCCTTCGTCCTCGTTCGCAGCGAAGTTGTTGGGCGCTGTGGTTCGGCATACGTCGCAGTCGATGCAGCTCGAGTCGACGTAGTACTTGCCAGGCACATTGTCCGGGAGTTTGTCATCAGGATCTGCCATCTAAGATCTCCTTTTCTCCCGCCGTCGGCGTCCCGGCGGCGTCGTTCGGGCGATGCTACCACAGGCTTCAATGATGTCAATTTCTTCGCGAAATCCGGCTTCATCTTGGCGGCATGTCCACAGGTTTCGAGGTCCGGGGAGCGGTCGTCGCGGCGGCTCCCTCACCTCCCTGATCCGGGAACATGCACTCGACGTTAAAGGGATAGGCGAACGACCCCATGATGGTGGCCGGATCGTTGCTGGCCTCGTCGATCATCGATCCGTAGGTGATGAAAGCGGGAACCGGATTGGGACTGGTCGACGCCCACCCCAGAAAGGAAACCTTGATCATCGAGGATTCCGCAACCTGAAGGCCCCACAGTGAGCTGAAGACCCGAAACCACTGGAGGTGGGCAAGGGGGGGAACCACCTGGGCGGCGATCAGGGGGTCGCCGTCGTCGTTGACGTATGGCTCGCCGTCCGGCTGGAACGCCTGGATCGAAATGGTGATCGTGGTCTGGGGATCGGAGCCGTTGAGGACGCCGAGGTTGAATCGGTAGTCCGGAGTCTCCTCTCCTCCCGACAGCACCATGAAGCTGAAATCTGCATCCTCGGAGACCGCTGCCGGATCTGCCAAGTTGTACCATGCCACTCCGGGCATGGTCTGTCCGTAGGATGCTGGTTGCTCGATGAAGCCGTGGCTATCGGGATCGGGCCGCCAGATCAAGGTCTGATTGAAGATCCGGGCGTTCGCGACCGCCAGGGCAGGGACGCTGGATCCATCGTCCTGAAGCGTGCCGGCCTCGTAAGCGAAGATCACCATGGCGCCGAGCCCGTTCAGGCCCGATTGCTCAAGCCAGTACGCTCCAACCACATCCCTCAGCACGACCGTGCCATTGGGGGCGATATCGGCCAGGCGTTCGTCGACGTAGCCGAATCCCTCGTCTTCCCGGCCACCGAGCCAGGTGGAGCGGTCCACGAACCGGCCGGCGTTGCTGAACAGCCCCGACGGCAGGTAGACCATGGCCACGTCGATCGCGACGTCATCGACGTTGGTGACCGTCAGATCGGTCCGCCACTCGGCGTTGAGCGCTCCCTCGGTCTGGGCGACTGCAGGCACGTAGATCAGCTCCGCCGCTTGGAAAGAAGCCTCGGCCGACAGGGCGGCGAGGGCCAGCGCAAAAAACGTGACGACACCTTTGAGAGGTGCTGACATTCAAACCTCCGTTGACTGACGGCCGTGCCGGGCCATCACTCGCTCATCTTGACACTCCGGGGGTCGATCGGCAAGACGACCCGCGCTTCGAACCCGCGGGGATCGAGGTTGACCAGGTCGATCCTGCCGCCCTGGGAGGTCACGAACCGCTCGGCGATCGCCAGCCCGAGCCCAGAGCCGCCACGTCGTCTGGTGTAGAACGCCGTTCGAACCCTCGCCAGCTCTTCATCCGGAATGCCCTCGCCGCGGTCGCGCACCACCAGCACGACCAGCCCCGGCTGCCGCTCCGCCCCGAGCTCGACCACCCGGCGATCGGCATCAAGGCCGCTGACCGACTGAACGGCGTTGAGGACCAGGTTCAGCAGCACCTGCCGAAGCTGGCCGTCGTCGGTGACAATGTTGATCTCCGGGAGCCCGGCCTCGAGCCTCAGGTGGACGCCCATGCTGGCGGCCTCCGCACGCAGGAAGCCGAACACCTCCTCGAGCAGGTCGCGGGCGTCCACCTCCTCGAGAACCAGGTCGGAGGGCCGGGCGTAGGACAGAAAATCGCTGACCAGCCGCGCGAGGCGTCCGACCTCTCGCTTGGTGGCGGCGAGCGACTCGGCCACGTCACCGGCCGCACCTTCAACGTCCTCTCCCAGCAGTTCCAGGTTGAGGTTGATCGAATTCAGGGGGTTCCTGATTTCGTGTGCGAGGTTCGCGGCCAGCGTACCCAACGCCGCCAGATCCTGTGACTCCCTGGTCCTCTCCTCCAGCCGCCGGGTTCGCTGGATCAGGTACCACACGAGCACGAATGCCACCACCAAGATGGTCAGGGTGAGCACGGCAACGGCCACCGTGCGGGATAGGAGTTCCGTCCTTAATCGCCCCACCCGTTCCGCCACCCTCGCTTTGCTGACGCTCAACACCACCTCGCCGACCTCGCCGATGGGGACCGACAACCGATAAGTATTTTCCGTCTCGGTGACATCCTGGTCGGTGAGGGTGCCCCCGAGCTCGAAATCGGTTGCCGGATCGTCGGGGAGATCCTCGGTGGCGTGGAATCGCGATGTGTAGCGCACGTTTCCGTCGCTGTCGCGAACCTCGACGGTTTCGAAGATCTCCCGTTGGGGCAGTCCTTCGAGAGTTCGACGCAGGATCTCTCGCCGCCGCTCGACGACGTCGACCAGCTCCGCACTCTCGGCACCTCCGAACTCATCGGCGATGCGTTCGGCCTCCTCTCGACCCGTGATGAGGACGTCCTCCAGGTACTGTCGCGACAACGATTGGGCGATGAAGTGCCCGTAGAGCAGGATCACCGACAGCACCAGCACGGCGAACAGCGCCGTGGCCATCGAGTACTGGCGCTGGAGTGAGCCAGCGGTGCCGAGTAGCCGGTCGAACAAGCCTGCCACGACGAATTCCCCGGGCCGAATAGCCCTCAGGCCCCGCAGGCGTTGCGCAGATCGTCGACCCGGTGGCAGCTCTCCCAGGTGAAGTCGGCATCGGTGCGGCCGAAATGGCCGAAGGCCGCAGTCTTCCTGTAAATCGGCCGCAGCAGGTCAAGGTAGGAGATGATCTCCCTCGGCGACAGGGGAAAAACCTCCCGCACGGCAGCGGTGATCCGTCCATTGGGCAGCGCTCCGGTCCCGAAGGTGTCGACCATGACCGACACCGGGTCCGCCACACCAATGGCGTAGGCGAGCTGCACCTCCACCCGCTTCGCCAGCCCGGCTGCGACGATGTTCTTGGCCACGTGCCTGGCCATGTAGGAGGCCGATCGGTCGACCTTCGACGGGTCCTTGCCGGAAAAGGCGCCGCCGCCGTGCGACCCGATACCACCGTAGGTGTCGACGATGATCTTGCGCCCGGTGAGGCCGCAATCACCCTGGGGCCCGCCGATCACGAACCTGCCGGTGGGATTGATAAAGATCTTGGTGTCGTCGTCCACCATTCCTTCGGGCATGGCGGGCGCGATGACCTTCTGCTGGATCTCCGCCCTCAACTCGTCGTTGGAGACCGTGTCCGCGTGCTGACAGGACACGACGATCGCCTCGATTCGGCGCGGTGTGGGGCCGTCGTACTCGATGGAAACCTGGCTCTTGCCGTCGGGCCGCAGCCATTCGATTTCCCCGCTCCGTCGATTCTCGCTGAGCGCTCGAGTCAGCCGGTGGGCGAGCATCAGAGGCATGGGCATCAGGACCTCGGTCTCGTCGGTGGCGTAGCCGAACATCAGACCCTGGTCGCCCGCCCCACCGGTGTCCACGCCCTGCGCGATGTCCGGTGACTGGGGGTCGATGGACGAGATCACGGCACAGGTTTCATAGTCAAAGCCGAACTTGGCTCGGGTATAGCCGATCTCCCGGATGGTCTCGCGCACCAGCCCGGGAAAATCGACGTAGGTCTTGGTGCTGATCTCGCCTGCGATGAATGCCAACCCGGTGGTCACGAGGGTCTCGCACGCGACCCGCCCCTGGGGGTCGTCGGTGAGCACGGCGTCGAGAATCGCGTCGGAGATCTGGTCGGCGATCTTGTCCGGATGGCCTTCCGTCACCGATTCGGATGTAAAAACGTAGGTTCCGTTTGGTGCCATGATCCCTCCCTGCGGGGGCAAAGATTACCTCGCGGCCGAGAAGCCGTCAAATGAGACCCGTGCTCGATGAGCCCGTTGAATCGCGGTCTGCTATCTATGGAGTGTGAACAGCCGACACCCGGACGGGATCCCGGAGCTTTTTCGCCGGCTCGAGGAGTTTCGAGCGTCGTGCCGACCCACGACCCTTGCCGAGATCGAAAAGACCGATCGCTCGCCGTTCCGGCTCCTGGTATCGTGCGTCATCTCGTTGCGCACCAAGGACGAGGTGACCCTCGGTGCCAGCCGCCGACTGTCCTCGTTGGCTTCGACTCCGGCCGGACTGGCAGAGCTCGCCGACACCGCCATCGCCGAGGCCATCTATCCGGCGGGTTTTTACAACACCAAGGCGCGCCAGCTGCGGGAGATCGGCCGCGCCGTTCGTGACCTCCACGGCGGCAAGGTCCCCGCCGACGAGTCCGCCCTGCTCGCCCTTCCAGGGGTTGGTCGAAAGACCGCAAACCTCGTCCTGGGCCTGGGCTTCGGCGTGCCGGCAATCTGCGTCGACACCCACGTCCACCGGCTCTCGAACCGACTGGGCCTGGTGGACACGAAAACGCCGGCGGCCACCGAGCGCGCCCTCCAGTCCGTGCTTCCTCGGGATCTCTGGATCCCCATCAACGATCTCCTGGTCACCTTCGGCCAGAACCGTTGTCACCCAACATCTCCACGCTGCACCGGCTGCCCCCTCGACGACCTCTGCGACCGAGTCGGCGTCACCAGGTTCCGGTAGACGCAGAATTCGGAATTCGGAATTCGGAAAACCGACTCCGATCGGTTCAGCTGGGGGTGGGTGGGGACTTTCGACTTTAGACTTTTGACTTTTGACTTTTGACCGGAGGAATTCCGATCAGTTGATCTGGCCGCCCTGCGACAGATCGTCGAGGCGGCTCGAGACGTCGCGGTAGGCCGGATTCAGCGCGACGACCTCCTGGTAAAGTCCCAGCGCCCGCTCGACGTCGCCGGCTGACTCGAGGGATGCCGCGAGGTCGTAACGCAGTGCCAGCTGGGCCTCCGGAGTCAGGTCAGGAGCCCCGAGGGCCTTTTGGTACCACTCCGCGGCCTGCGACCACATACCCTGCTCCATGTAGCAGACCCCGACCATCGAGCAGCACTCGACGAAGAGATCGGGGTTTCGCGCCGACACCTGGAACTCACGGATCGCCTCCGGCAGCAGTCCCATCTCCTTGTACGCGATCCCGAGGTTGAAGTGGGTGTCGGAGTCCTCCTCGGACAGCTGTTCCTCGACGCCCTTCTGGAACTCGCGGAAGACCTCCTCGAGGATGGCCTCCTCCTTGCCCCGGCCGGTCGCTTCCTCAACCAGAGCCTCTTCCTCGGCGAGCTCCTGCTCGAGCTCCTTCGCCAGGTCGATGAAGGACTCTTCCTCATCGGCGAAGAGTACTTCCGGCCCGGCGGATGGAGCGGAGATAACCTCCTCCAGCAGCACCCCCTTCGCCTTGAGCTTGGCCCGCCGCTCGCGGACTTTGGGGTGGTTCGGGTGGTCACCTTCGAGTTGGCCGAGCAGCCGGATCGCATCCTCGGTGAGATCCTGCTCGATGAACGAGTCGAGCTGGGCGAGCTCACCCTTCAACGGGGCGGGTCCGGCATCGGCCGAGACGCTCGGCTCCTCCACCTCCGCGGGTTGTTCGTCGACCGTTTTCGCCTCATCCGGTGGCGGCGTCGCGGTGTCGCCAACCAACTGTTCAGCCGCGACATCCAGGTCGATCACCACCGCATCGTCGGCCCCTTGGCTGGCCTGGATGCCAAGCTCGTCGTACTCTTCGGCCCCGATCCCCATCTCGGCATCGAGGTCGAGGATGATCACGTCGTCGTGGAGCTCGTCGATTCCGGCTCTGGCGGACCGGCCGTCGAGTTCAGGCAGCAGCCTGACGAGTCTGTTGAGCCCGTCGCCGTTTCCGGCCTCGGTATAGAAGCGATACAGCGGCCTCGCCGCCTCCAGTGCAGCCTTCGAATCGCCCCGATCAAGCTGGAGGTCCACCAGGCTCTGCCGCGCCTCCACGTGGTCCGGATCGTGGTTGAGGACGTCTTCGAGGTGGGTCACCGCCTTGTCGAGCAGGCCATATTTCGCAAAGACCTTCGCTTCGTTGAGGCGCTCCTCCGTGTTGAAATCGCCGCCGTCGCCGCCGGTGCCAGCCCCGGTCAGCTCGGGCGCCTCGATCTCGACGATCTCCGGGATCTCCTCTTCGTCCCCGGTGACCGCGGCGGCATCGATGGTGACCTGGTCGGGCTCGACGTGCTGGATCTCGGCGAGCCTCTTCCTGGCAGCCTGATTGGTGGAGTCGGCGGTGAGGACATCCATGTACAACCGCTGGGCGCGATCGTAGTCGTCGCTTCGGAAGTGAATGTCCGCCAACCTCATCATCAACTCGCGCAGAGTCTCCTGATCCGGAGACGGCCGGTACGCCCGGACCGCGAGTCCCAGCACCTCGGCATCCTCCGGGAAGGAGTCGAGGAACTCGCCGACGGCCGACTGGGCGAACGCGATCTCGCCCTTGATCAAGAGCTCCTGAACCGCGGGCACCAGGACCTCGCGCGCTTCTCCGGAACGATCCGACTGCAGCAGAGCCCTGCCCAGCAGCACCCGTCCTGACGGGCTGTCCGGCCTGGCATCGGCGACGCCGCGGGCGAGATCCAGCGCCTGGTCAGCCTCGCCAAATGAAAGGTGGGTACGGACCTTGAGGGTCTGGAGAGCGAATGACTCCGGCGACTTGGCGAAGGCGGCGTCGAGCACCTCGCGGGCCACTGTGGTCCGGCCCGCCTCGAGAAGGGCCTCACACAGAGGAACCACGAACTCTCCGTCGGGCGGGTCCTGATCCAGGGCATGGCGGTAAAGCCGCTCCGCCTCGTCCAGCTTCCCCCGCTCGAGGAGTACTCGTCCGAGGCGATCGTAGACCTCGATCGCCTGGCCGGCCTCTCCCTCCTTGAACAGCAGGTCGGCGAGACGGAGGTGCGCCATGTGGTTGCCGGGGTCCAGCTGTACCAGCTTGCGGTGGGTTGCCACGGCCTTGGTGGTGTCGCCGGACCGCGAGTACCAGTCGGCGAGGATCTGGTATTGGTTCTTGGCCTCGACCACCAGCCCCTGCTGAATGTACAGCTCTGCCAGCTTGTCGAAAATGTCGAGCCGCTGAGGATCGAGGCGGTTGATTTTTTTGAGGATCGCGATCGCCTTGGTGGTGAAACCGTCCTGGGTGAAATGCTCCGCGATCCGTTCATACAGCTCGATCGCACGATCGACTTGACCGATCCGGCCGTACAGGTCTCCGACCCTGTTGATGGTGTTCGCATCGGTCGGATGCTGCGTCAGGACCTTCTCGTACTCGTTGATCGCCTGCTCGACCTTTCCCTTCTGGACGAGCTTTTCGGCGTCTTTTAGGATCTTGTCCCGTCGTGCGACCATACCTTCCCCTACGCCGTAAACGGCCAATTCATGGTAGCACAGGCGACCACCTGAAGGTCCGGCGGTGGAGGTAGCTGGGACCGTATTCGGCAAGCGCCAGGCGGTGTTTCCGGGTGCCGTATCCCATGTTGGATCCCCATCCCCAAAACGGCAGCCTGCGGCCGAGGTCGGCCATCAGATCATCTCGGTGCACCTTGGCCACGATGGACGCCGCCGCTACGCAGAAGAACTTCGCGTCGGCGCGCGGCTCGGCGTGGACGTGACACCCCGCGTCACCGATGTCGACCTGGTCGACGATTGCCACGGTCCGCCCGTCCGCGGCGGTCTCGACCACCGACCGCATGGCGAGCCGGACGGCCTCGAGAATATTCAGACGGTCGATCAACTCGGGCCACACCTCCACGACCAGCCAATCGGCACAACGAGCTTTCACCCATGCCGCCGCCGCGCGCCGTTGCACCGCCGTGAGGGTTTTCGAGTCCTGGATGAGCCTGCAGGTCGGAATCTTCTCGAAAACAACCCCGCAGACGGCCACCGGACCGGCAAGACTACCCCTGCCGACCTCGTCGACGCCCAGCACTCGACCTGCTCGCCGGAGCCAAACCCTGTCCTTCGCCCCAAGGAGACTCCTGACCCTCATTATCGAATCGTTGAAGTGCGAGCTCGCCGGGCGACGATCAGTGCGACCTGCCCCGCTCTCTGATTCGCGCTGCCTTGCCCCTCAGGCCCCGAATGTAGTAGAGCTTGGCGCGCCGCACACGTCCCCGTCGCGACACCTCGATGGTGGCGATTGACGGCGAGTGCAGCGGGAAGGTCCGCTCGACGCCGATACCGGAGGAGATCTTCCGCACCGTGAAGGTCTCCGAGATCCCGCCGTGCTTGCGGGCTATCACCAGACCCTCGAACAGCTGGATGCGTTCCTTCTCGCCCTCTTTGAGTCGAACGTGGACCTTCACGTTGTCGCCGGGGCGGAAGTCCGGAATGTCGGTCTTCAGGTACTCTGTCGTAACTTGTCGCAGAAGGTCCATCTTGTGTGCCTCCATGAATAAGGGGAGACGAGTACACCGCCCCCCCAGGGTCGCGCAGTATACATGGGTTCGGGCGCCCCGGCAACCTCCGGCCAACCCTCCATTACGAATTACGAATTGCGAATTGCGAATTGTTGCCTGCCGAGATCGCGGAGGTTTCCTGAATGTGTCTCCGACCGAGGAGTGACCTCGGGAAAGCCTCGACGTTCTCGGACGCCGAAAATTCGTAATTCGCAATTCGCAATTCGAAATTCTGGAGGGAGTTGGGCGGTGGTTCGCTACGGCACGATGGGAAGATCTCCGCTGAGAAGGTCGACTCCCCCGTCGTCGGTGGGCGCCGGAATGGCGAACAGGTGGAGCTCGCCACCGAATGGAACGGCAACCACCCGCCCGTGGCGGTCCAGTGTGGAGTCGCCCGGCCACGGCTCACGGCTCCGCGGTCGAACCGGCCGAAACCCATAGGGGACTTCGGCCCCGTCCGGGGCCAGCCAGTCAGGAACCACGAGGTCCCAGCGTTCCTCGTCCTCGGGCACGGCCTCGAAGTCGACGTCGTCGAAGGCGGTGGTTCCGAGGAGCTCCCGATCTTCGATCAGCGACTCGGCCTCGTCCACCAGTTGGTCGAGGAGCTGTTCCGTGATCTCCTGAACAGCCTCGGCGTCCGCGGCGCCGGTCGCCTCCACCGTCACCAGCAGACGGTATGTCTGTCCTTCGAGCTCGTCGCCGGCCAGATAGTCGAGGGCCATGTCCGCCTTCCCACCCTCTCCTTCCACGTCGAACGAGGCGCCGTGAAGCAGATCCCGGACCACCAGCGCGAGCAGCATCTCGTCCAGGGTCGAGGCCGGAAACTGGACCTCCCAGCCGGCCTCCCAGGTAGCGGTGCCATGCTCCTCGGTCACGCCTCACCCTCCTTGGGTCCCGAATATGAAAGCGACGGCGCGCCTCGGGTTCGGCGAGCCGACGAAGACCCTCGTCACTCCTCGTCCCTCTTCGTGCCGAACAGCGCGGCCACCGCCACCCCGAGCAGGTACAACACGATCATGGGCACCGCAAACACCGTCTGCGTCGCCACGTCCGGAGTTGGGGTGATGATCGCCGCCACCACGAAGATGCACAGCACCGCCCACCGGAACCACCGGATCAGCTGGCGGGCCGAAACGATGCCGAGTCGGGCCAGGAAGAAGATCAGCATGGGCATCTCGAATACCAGTCCGAGGCCGAGGAGAATCTTCGTCATCATCGAGAAATAGGCCTGGATGGTGATGACCTGCTTGAAGTGCTCACCCACTCCAAGCAGAAAACGGACCACCATCGGGAAGGCGATCCGGTATCCGAAGTAGCCGCCGAGCACGAAAAACGCGGTGGTGAACACGATGAACGGTACCGCCAGCCGCCTCTCCCGCTGGTAAAGGCCGGGGCGAATGAACAGCCACACCTGGGTGAGCAGGAACGGCGATGACACGAAGATGGCGGCCAGCAGTGCGACCTTGACGTAGAGCATGAAGGGCGCCGCCAGGTCGGTAAAGGCCAGCTTCTCGCCCGCGGGAAGCACGTCCATGATCGGCCGTTCCAGCCAGCCGAAAATCTGCGGCGAGAAGTACCAGCAGGCCAGAAACGCCACCAGGATCGCCACCACCGAGTTGGTGATGCGCTTTCTCAGCTCGTCCAGGTGTTCGAGCAAGGTCATCCTCGGCAGCTCGTCGGCCGCCTCCTCGCCCCGATCCGGCCGCTCGCGGACCGCCGACGTCACCGTGAACCCTGCTCCCCGGGATCTTCGTCCCCTTCGGTCGGCTGGGACTCGGGCTCGGCCGGGGGCGGGGCGCCGGCGTCCCTCAGCACCTCCCGGCCCACGGCCCGGATCTCCTTGAGGTCGCGCTGCACCCCTTTGATCTCCTCGGCCGAAACCTCGTCCTCGATCGTGCGTTTGAATTCGTTGGAAGCTCGACGGAACTCGCCCAGCGCCCGGCCGAGAGATCGACCGATCTGCGGCATCTTTCGCGGGCCGAACAGCAGGAGGGCCACGACGAAGATGAGAATCATCTCCGGAACACCCAGCGGACCGAACAAACGAACCTCCGCGTTCAGTATAGCGGCAAGGAACGGATCCCGCTTGGGATTAGAATGGGGCTCAGCTACAGTTCATACGAGTGAGTGAACTGGAGTCATTGCTTTCATGAGCCGTTTCCAAAACCGTTTCCCCATTCTGACCCTGGTCGCGACCGTGCTGATCGCCGGGTCCGCGGCCGGACTGATCTTCGGTGAGCGAACGGTCCCGGCCGACGAGACCGAGCTCGTGTTGCGCGCCTCCAGAATCGTCAACGACCTCATGGAGTGGCTGCCGGACGAAACCCAGCCGGCGGACATCGTCTACGACGGGATTCACGGCATGCTCGAGGTGCTCGACCCCCACTCCAACTACCTCGACCCGAGATCCTTCGAGAAGATGCGGACCCGACAGGAGGGCTCGTTCTTCGGCATCGGCATCATCATCTCGCGCCGCGACGGCGAGGTCACCGTGATCGCTCCCATGGCCGGCACGCCGGCCGCTTCCAAGGGTCTGCGGACGGGCGATGTGATCGCCGCGGTCGGAGGCGAGTCCACCGAGGAGAAGACTCTCGACGAGGTCGTCGAGCTCGTTCGCGGGCCCGAGGGCACCGAGGTGTTGCTGACCATCCAGCGCCCTGGGTTGGACGAGCCCTTCGACGTGGCGATCACCCGAGCGAGGATTCCCCAGGACTCGGTTCGGTTCGCCTTCATGATTCGGCCGGAGGTGGGCTACGTTCGACTGTCCGAATTCACCAACACCAGCGTGCGGGAAATCCGGTCCGCCATCGACAGGCTGACGGCCGAGGGCATGGTCAGGCTCATCCTGGACCTGCGGAACAACCCCGGCGGCCAGCTCGACGCCGCGGTGGGCGTCTCGGACGCCTTTCTCGAAGAGGGCATGCTGGTGGTGTCCACCCGTGGCCGCACGGCGGAGAACAACTCGACGCTGACGGCGCCGGGTCGCGGCGCACCCTTCCGCGGTCCCCTCGTCGTGCTGGTCAACGAAGGATCCGCCTCCGCCTCGGAGATCGTCGCCGGCGCGGTCCAGGATCATGATCGCGGGCTCGTGCTCGGCGAGGTCACCTGGGGAAAAGGCCTCGTCCAGACCGTCTTCACGGTGCGCGACACCGGCCTGGCTCTGACCACGGCGTACTACTACACGCCTTCCGGACGCAGCATTCAGCGCGACTATGACTCGTTCATCGACTACATTACCCACCGCAACGGAAAGGCCGACGCGTCGACCGCCATTTACGAGACCGACGGCGGACGAACGGTCCTCGGTGGCGGCGGCATCACCCCCGATGTCGAGATTACGGGTCGGCTGCTCGTAGACGACGTGGCCCTGCTCTACGGCGCCACCGCATTTTTCAGATTCACCGTCGACCTGTTGCAGGACGTGCCCGAGGAGGATCAGGCCGAGTTCGCCGCTGCATTCGAGGTGAATTCCGAGACCGTGGACCGGTTCCTCGACTGGATCGTCGGTGAAGAAATCCTGACCGCCGACCAAGTGGCCGACCTCAGGGCGGACGAGCAGGCGATGGACGACATCGCCCTCGGGATCAACGTGGAGGTCCTCAACGCCACCCTCGGGCTCGAAGCGGGCTACCGGCTCGCAATCGAGGGAGACGACCAGATCGTCGGTGCCCTCGACTACTTCCCCGACGCCGAGGACATGTGGCAGGTCTGGCGGGAGAGATTTCCCGGGACCTGATCGGAATTCGGAATTCGAAATTCGAAATTCGGAAAACCGTCCCCGGTCGGGAAAGAGAGGATGGGCCGCTCCCCTTCTCTCCTGGGTAGGCGTGCAGAAACTTTCAACTTTCAACTTTCAACTGGGCGGGCGGGCGGGCGGGGACCTCAGACTTTAGACTTTAGACTTTAGACTTTAGACTTTAGACTTTAGACTGGGCGGGTGGGTGGGCGGCCGGGCGGCCGATCCTCCCAAATCAAGGTGACCGGCCCGTCATTGACGAGCTCGACCTCCATCAGCGCACCGAACACCCCGGTCCGGACCTCGACCCCGTGCTCCTCGAGCCGGCGAATCAGCAGGTCGAACAGCGGCTCTGCCTGGGCGCCCGGCATGGCGCGATCGAATCCGGGCCGACGGCCCTTGTGGATCGATGCGGCAAGGGTGAACTGGGAGACGGCCAGCACCGCACCGCCGACCTCGTCCAGCCCGCGGTTCATTTTGCCGTCCTCGTCCTCGAAGACTCTCAGCGTGGACAGCCGGAGGGCGGCGCGCTCCACCTGGACCTCGGTGTCATCCCGGTCGAATCCCGCCAGCACGACGAGCCCGTGACCGATGGCCCCCACCGCCGTGCCGTCGACGCGGACCTCGGCTCGGCTCACCCGCTGGATCACCATCCTCACGACCCGGCTCCCCTTTTGAAGGTGGCCAACAGGGTCGGAATCTCCCGGCCTCCGAGCACGGTCACCAGGACCACGTAGACCAAACCGGCGGGCACCAGGACGGCGAGCATTCGCAGAGCCCCGTCGAGGCTGGTGCGCTCGACTCCGGCGAGCCACGGCGCGACCCTCCACAGCCCTGCGCCCACTGCAGCCGCTGCGGCGGCCTGGCGCGCGACCGCCCCAAGGATTGGCCACGGCGACTGTCCGCCGAAGCCGTAGCGGCGCCCGTACAATACCGTCAGGAAGAGGCCGAAGGCGGCCATGGCCAGGGTGTTGGCCCAGCCCAGGCCGGGGATCCCGAACGGGCCCACCATGGCCCAGCACGCGGCGGTGAAGATCACCAGCGCCAGCCCGCTGCCCCACATGGGAGCGCGGGTGTTCTTCTGGGCGAAGAAGGCGCTCGCCATGACCTTGACGTGCCCGGTTCCCACCAGCGAGAAAGAATACGCTGCGAGGGTGGCCCCGGTGACCGCCACATCGCCGGCGCCGAACCGTCCACCCCCGAAGAGCAGACCGATGATGGGCCGTGACAGCACCGCCATCACCACCGCAGCCGGCAGAGTAACGAAGCTGACGACGGTCACGGTGCCCAACAGGGTTCTGGGCGCGCGGCCCGGGTTGTCCTTGAGCTCTTTGGAGAGCAGCGGCAGCAGCACGGTGGTCAGCTGCACCACCACCGCGCCGAACACCAGCTCGGTCACTCGGTAGGCGCCATAGGTGTAGCTGACGCCACCGTCGACGAACGAGGCGAACCGGTTGGAGATCAGCTGGTTGATCTGATTGATGCCGAGCACCGGGATGCCCGGCAGCATGAGCAGCAGGACCTTGTGGACCTGGGCGTCCCGAATCCCCGACCACAGGGGGCGCAGGCTGTAGCCGAGCCGGCGCACCGCCGGCGCCTGCAGCGCGAACTGCAACAGTCCTCCGAACAACACCGCGCCGGCGAGGGCCGGGACCGGGTTGTCCATGCGCGGCACCAAGACCCACGCCGCCGCGGCGTTGACCAGGTTGAAAAAAATCGGGGTCGAGGCGGACAGCAGAAAGCGCTCGTGGCTGTTGAGGGCGGCCTGAAGCAACGCCGCCAACGAGATCAGGAGCAGGTACGGGAACATGATCCGGTTCATCAGGATCGTGATTTCCAGCTTGCCCGGCGTGGCGTCGAATCCCTGTGCGTACAGCTTGACCAGCCACGGCGAGACCAGGATCCCCAGCGCCACCACCCCCCCCACCAGCAGCACCATCACCGCCAGCAGCCCGCGGAACAGCTCACGCGCCTCGTCCCGGTCTCCCTCGCCGTCCGCCAGCTGGGCCAGGGTCGGGACGAAGGCGGCGTGCAGCGTCCCTTCCGCGAACAGGCCTCTGAAGGCGTTCGGAATCCTGTTCGCCGTCCGGTAGGCGTCGTACAGGAATCCGGCGCCGATCACCGAGAACAGGGCCTTGTCCCGAAGGTAGCCGGTGATCCGGCAGAGCAGGGTGACCACCGCCATCCGCGACGCGTGCCGGACGATGCGCTGCGTTTGACTCATCCATCGCAGGTTACCACCAGCAACCCAACCTGATGTGGCGGTGTTGTGGCCGCCTCGAGGCGGCCGGCAGAAGGGCAGGGCTCGCATTCGGAGTCGCGAGCCGTCAATGCTCCCACCGCCCACTGGTGGATTGCGCCCGCCCTTCCGCGCGCCCATTACGAATCGCGAATGAGGAATTCTTGCCTTCCGAGATCGTGGTTGGTTTCCAGCACACAGGATCTCGGACGCCGACAATTCGCAATTCGTAATTCGTAATTCGCAATGAGGGGTTGGGGTTGCCTCGTGGCTCGAACCGCCGCGATCGGGCGTGTTACCATGGTCGGCACCCCCGTCCACGCGGGAAGGAGAACACACCATGATCAACAAGGTGATTCTGGTGGGCAACGTCGGGCAGGATCCCGACATCAGGTCCACCGCCGGTGGAACGCGCGTCGCCAACCTCAGGCTCGCCACCAACGAACGCCGCCGTGACAAAGACGGCCAATGGACCGACCACACCGAGTGGCACTCCCTCGTCGTCTGGGGTCGAACGGTGGATGTGGTTGAACAGTACGTGAGCAAGGGCAGGCAGCTCTACATCGAGGGTGTTCTGCGCACCCGGACGTGGGAGCAGCAGGACGGCCAAAAACGATACTCCACCGAGATCCACGTCAGGGAGCTGAAGCTGCTCGGCGGCGGCAGATCCTCGTCGTCCGCGGCGCCGACGGAAAGCTACGGCGCGGTTGCGCAGGACTACCCCGACGACGTGGATGATGTCCCGTTCTAGACCGCAGCTTCCACCAGCTTCCAGCTGCCGCACGCCGACAGGGCTGACCGGGCCTCGACCGGTCTCCGGTCCTGCCTCGAGGTTTCATTTCTTGACACAGCCTTGGCGTGGCGATATGTTCACGATTCGTGTTATTTGGAAGGAGGAGGGGATGATCAAATCGGATCTTGTCGAGAAGGTCATGGAGGCGGCAGAGCTGCCGAAACCGAAGGCCGCAGAAGCCGTCAATGCGCTCTTCGAGGGCATGAAAAATGCGCTTCTCAACGGCGACAGGATCGAGCTTCGCGGCTTCGGCGTCTTCCTCGTGAAGGACCGCAAGCGCGGAATCGGCCGCAACCCCAAGACCGGCCGCGAGGTCGAGATTCCCCCCGGAAAGACGATCCGATTCAAGCCTGGCAAAGCTCTGCGCAACATGCAGTAGGCGTGAGCCAGTCGTTTCGCTTGCCTGTTGACGGCCCCGGCGGTGAACCCGCCGGGGCTTTTTCATTCCCGGCTCCCCAACCGGAACGGTTTGACCACCCGGCCGAGCGACCGCCGCGCTGGTGGCTGCACGTGTTGCTGTTCGTGCTGACCCTGGCATCCTCGACCTTCTGCGGCGGACTCTACTACGGCTGGCTCCCCACCCCGGACGTACTCGAACGGCTGTGGGACCCACGGCTGCTGGTGGAGGGCCTCAAGTTCTCAGTGCCTTTGATGACCATCCTGCTCGCCCACGAGCTCGGTCACTACTTCGCCGCACGGCGCCACGGGCTGCCGGCGACGCCGCCGTTCTTCCTGCCGATGCCGCTGCCGCTGCCGTTCAGCCCGGGCACGCTCGGTGCGGTGATCCGCATCAAGCAACCGATCCGCAGCCGGCGCCAGCTGATGGACGTGGGCGCTGCCGGTCCCATCGCCGGATTCGTCGCGCTGCTGCCCTTCCTGCTGGTGGGCTCCGCTCTGTCCGGAGTGCAGGAGGTGGATCCCCAGGCGTCGTCCATCTACTTCGGCGAGCCGCTCCTGTTCCGGGTCGCCGCCAGGTGGCTGTTCTCTCCGGAGCTCGCGGCCGGCCAGGACATCATGCTCCACCCGACCGCCTGGGCGGCGTGGTTCGGGCTGTTCGTCACCGCCCTCAACATGCTGCCGTTCTTTCAACTGGACGGGGGACACGTGACCTACGCCCTCTTCGGACGCCACCACCGAACGGCGGCGTGGCCCGCCCTGATCGCCTTGATCGGGCTCGGCTTCCTGTGGCCCGGATGGTGGGTCTGGTCGATCGTGCTCGCCGTGCTCGGGCCACGACATCCGCCGGTGCTCGACGAGCATCAGCCCCTCGACCCGCGGCGACGTTGGATCGGCTGGATCGCGATCCTGATCTTCGTGGTCTCCTTCTCCCCGGTGCCGGTGTGGATCTCCCCCTGATCTCTCCCCGCCCACCCAGTCCAAAGTCAAAAGTCAAAAGTCAAAAGTCGGCCGGGGACGGTTTTCCGAATTCCGAATTCCGAATTCCGAATTTCGCCAGGTGCTAAAGTCGTGCCGATGAACAAGGTCACCCAGGTGCTGGCGACGACCAACGAGATCAGCCTCAAGGGCGGAAACCGCTCGTGGTTCGAACGGACCCTGAGCGACAACGTTCGCAGCACCCTCGATGGCCTGCCGGTGGAGACGATCCGTCGGCCGTCATGGCGGGTGCTCGTATCCTTCAGCCGGCCGGTGGACTTCGACGAGGTCTCGCGCCGGCTCGCCACTGTATTCGGCCTCAATTCGTTCATGCCGGTCAACTTCGCCGGCCAGACTCTCGACGAACTCCGCGCCGCCCTCGCACCGGAGCTCGATGGCCTCAGCACCTACTCCTTCGCCGTCCGCTGCACCCGATCGGACAAACGCTTTCCGATGACCTCTCCACAGGTGGAGCGGGAGATCGGTGCCTTTGTCCAGCAACGGACGAGTTGGCCGGTGGACCTCAGCCGACCCGGGCTCACGGTGACCATCCTGATCGACGAGGATGGGATCTATTTTTGGACCCGGAAGGTGCCCGGTCCGGGCGGACTGCCGGTCGGGGTCAGCGGACGGGCGCTCTGTCTGTTCTCGGGCGGCATCGACTCGCCGGTGGCCGGGTGGCACATGCTGAAGCGGGGCATGCGGCTTGACTTCGTCCACTTTCACTCGGTCCCGCGCACCAACCCGGCGAGCATCGAGAAGGTGCGCCGCCTGGCGTCGATCCTCGACCGCAGCCAGGGCTCGGCGCGGCTGGCGCTGGTGCCGCTGCTGCCGGTCCAGGAGGCGATCGTCGCCAGCTGTCCCGCCGAGTACCGAGTCCTGCTCTACCGGCGGTTCATGCTCCGAATCGCGGACGCCGTCGGCAACCGCTTCCGCTCCAAGGCGCTGGTCACCGGCGAGGCCCTCGGCCAGGTGGCGTCCCAGACGATCGAGAACCTCACCGCGGTCGAGGCCGTCGCCCGCCGCCCGGTGCTCCGACCGCTCATCGGTTACGACAAGCAGGAGATCATCGCTCGCGCGCGGCAGATCGGCACCTACGAGATCTCCATCGAGCCCCATCAGGACTGCTGCTCGTTTCTGCTGCCCGACAACCCGGCGACCCGCTCCAACGCGGCAGACCTCGCCGCCGCCGAGGAGGTGTTGGATGTCGACGGGCTGGTGGCCGAGGCTGCCGCCCGGACGGAGATCCACCCGGTCGACGGCAGAGCGACGTGGAGGGACGAGGTCCTTGCCGCTTCCGGGAGGGCCTGAGCCGTGGCCCGCGACCGCTCGCGACGGGATCTCTTCACGAGTCTGTTCGACGCCTTTCGAACCGCCTCTCCCTCCGGGCCCGACCCGGAGGCGGTGCTCCGACCTCCCGGCGCCCTGGTCCCGGACGAGGCCTTCGTCGAGGCGTGCACCGCCTGCGGCGACTGCGTTCCCGTCTGCCCCGCGGAGTGCATCGTGATGCTCGAGGTCGGCCCGGACCAGCGGCTGCCGGCGATCTCTCCCTCACTGAAGGCGTGCGTCGTGTGCGACGAGCTGCCGTGCATCGCGGCCTGTCCCGACGGTGCCCTCGTGCGCCCCGAGGGCGGGCCGGAGCGCATCCGAATCGGCATCGCGAAGGTGGATCCGCGGCGGTGCGTGACCTTTCGCGGAGTCCGGTGCGACCGCTGCTACCGCGCCTGCCCCTACCCCGACCGGGCGATCATGATGATCGGGACCAGGCCGCTCGTCGGCTCGGGGGCGTGCACCGGCTGCGGTTTGTGCGAGCTCGCATGCCCCGAGCAGCCCAAGGCGATCACCGTGATCGCGGAGCGCCTCCTCATTCCGGGCATGCGAGTTCCGAAGACCGAGTACAACGCCGGCTAATCCCGGGAATCGAGAATCGAGAATCGAGATCGTGGTTGATTGAGACCATTGGTCTGCCTAAATTCCAAATTGAAAATTACAAATTCCAAATTGAAAATTGGAGATTCCACCAACACACACGCCAACTCGCCGGGCCGCCAACAATTTGTAATTTGCAATTTGTAATTTGCAATTTGCATGTGGGTGGGTGGGTGGGGCTTAGAGATGCGTCTCCACCTTGAGGTCCCGCAGCATGAGCTCACGCAGCGCGGTCGGAGGGTCGATTCTGCCCTGTAGAATCGCCGTCACGGCATCGGTGATCGGCATCTCCACCGCCTCCCGCGCCGCCAGCCTCGCCGCCGCCGGCGCCGTCCGAACCCCCTCGACCACCTCACGCATCGAGCCCAGAATTTCCTCGATCGACTCGCCGCGGCCCAGACGCTGACCGACCTGGCGGTTGCGCGACAGGCCGCCGGTACAGGTCAGAACCAGATCACCCATGCCGGCCAGGCCGCGAAAGGTGGAGACATCCGCGCCGAGCGCGACGCCGAGTCGGGTGATCTCGTGCAGGCCGCGGGTCATCAGGGCGGCCTGGGTGTTGCTGCCGAAGCCGAGACCGTCCACCATGCCCGCCGCAATGGCGATCACGTTTTTCAAGGCCCCCGCGAGCTCGACACCGACGAGATCGCTGCCGGCGTAAAACCGGAGGTGGTGGTCGGAAAACTCGCCCTGCAGCCTGGTCGCCAGCTCGAGATCAGGACAGGCCAGCACCGCGGCTGACGGATCGCCGAGCAACACTTCTCGGGCGAAGGTCGGCCCCGACAGGCAGCAGAACCGGTGCTGCGGCACTCCCATGACGTCCCAGGCGACCTCGTCCATGCGCTGGAGGGTGTCGGTTTCGATCCCCTTGGATGAGGAAACGACCACCACCCGGTCGTGAACCACGGGCCGAACGTCGGTCATCACCGCCCGGCTGAACTGGACCGGCACCACCCACACCCAGGTCTCGGAAAACGCCCCAACGGCCTCGATGTCGGCGTCCGCGACCACCGCCGGATCCAGGTCGATGTCGTTCAGAAAGAGAGGATTGCGGTGGTGTTGGTTGATCCCGCGGACCACCTCGTCCTCCTTCGCCCACAGTCGCACCTCGTGGTGGCGCCGTGCGAACTGGTGGGCCAGGGCCGTACCCCAGGATCCCGCTCCCATGACGCTGATCCTCATGCGTCCCTCCGGTCGTTGATCTTCGGTTCGGAACCGTCGATGAGTCGGCGGATGTTGGTCCAGTGAAGGACGATGATCAGAATGGACACCGTGCTTGCCGCCCCGAGAATCACCGGTGTGGGGTCGCCGAGAACCACCATCAGCAATGGAAAGGCCGCCGAGGCCACCAGCGATGCCAACGACACCCGCTTGCCGACGGCAAGCACCACTACCCACACCCCGACCGCCGCGATCGCCGCCCACGGGGCCAGCACCAGAAAGGCGCCAAAGGCGGAGGCCACGCCCTTGCCGCCGCGAAACATGAGCCACACGGAGAAGCAGTGTCCCGCCACTACCGCCAGCATGGTCGCGGCGAGCCACCCGCTGGCCGGGTTCAAAATCGACATCGCCCACACCGGTAACGCACCCTTGGCCACATCCATCAAGGTCACGATCGCCCCGACACGTCGGTCCCCCGAGCCGGGTCGCGTTGGCCGCACCGACGTTGCCCGATCCCTCGCCGGCGAACGTCCTTGCCGGTGACCAGCAGGACCACCAGCCACGCCGACGGCACCGAACCGAGCAGGTACGCCGCCGCCACCAACGCGAGCTCCCAGATCATCTCAAAGGCATCCTCTCGAGCGGAGTGTACACGGCACCCCCCGGCTGGAGGCTGCTCTCGAACAGCACCACCTCGTCGCAATCGAAGGGAGCCGACCGCAGACTCCGGCCCCACGAGAGGAAGCGCTCGACGGCTTCCTCCGGCCACGGCCGGTCGAGCCGCGCCTGGGTGAGGTGCAGCGACCACCGCCTGCGCTCTTCGGGGAAGCCACGACCCTTGGCGACTCTCTCCACCACCTCGACCACCGGCTCGATGCCGTCCGCCGTGCCGCCGACCCACGCCACCCGGGGTCTCCGGGGAGACGGAAAGAAACCACTGCCTGCCAGGGTCACCGTCACCGGAGCGCAGTCCGCCAATCGAGGCCGCAGATCCTCCACCAGTCCATCCAGATCTTGCCAACGGACCTCACCGAGAAATTTGAGGGTCAGGTGCTGGCCTTCGGTCCGCACCCAACGCGCCTTGGGCAGCTCGGCGCGGAGCAGCTCCCGGCCCTCGGCCAGCGCGCTCTTGATCACGGACGGGATCTCGAGGGCGATGAATGCCCGCACCGTCCGGGTGGTCACGAATCGAGCCTCCCGGACTCACGCCGCACCAGGTCCAGGGCCAGGTGGACGCTCCACAGCCGGACGCCGGCCCGATCGCCCGGCAACACCCGGTGGGCGGCAACCGTCCTGGTCGGCCCGGCGACAGCCCAGTGGACCAGGCCGACCGGCTTGTCCGGGGTCCCTCCGCTGGGCCCGGCAACGCCGGTGATCCCCACACCCCAGGTGGATTTGAATCTCCTCCGCACACCGTCGGCCATGGCCCGCGCCACCGGCTCGGAGACCGCTCCGTGCTCGACGAGCAGCTCGCGGGGAACCCCGACCAGCTCTTCCTTGGCCTGGTTGGAGTAGGTGACGACGCCGCCGAGGAAGGCCGCGGAGGCGCCCGGGACATCGGTCAGTCGGGCCGACAGCAGTCCGCCGGTGCACGACTCGGCCGCGGCGAGGGTGGCGTGGTCGGCGATCAGTCCGCCCAGGACGACCTCTTCGAGGCTGGCGACGTCCACTCCCGCCACGTCCGCGCCGAGCACCTCGCGGAACGCGGCCTCCATCTCGGTGAGCCGCATTTCGGCCGCGGTCGGCTCTCCCACCACCGTCAGCACCACCCGCACGATGCCGCAGGAGGCGAGGACCGTGACCGACTCCCCTGCCGAATCGGCCGTAGAGAGGGCGAATCCTCTCCTCGACGGTCGATTCGAAGACGCCGCCGAGAAGCAGCGTCCTGCTGCACCTCCGGGCGCCCGGGCTCCTCATCGCGACCTCGGGTTCGACCTCGGCGGCCAGCATCTGCTCCATCTCGCTGGGAACACCGGGCAACACCGCCAGCAGACGGTTCCGGACGGTGAGCATGAGGCCGGGCGCCGCACCCCTCGCGTTGGGCAGCGGACGCGCTCCTCGAACCACCCGGGCCATGCGCCGGCACATCTCCGGCATGTCGCGGCCGTGCTCCCGATAGCGGGCGCGGACCCACCCCTCGACCTCGGGGTTGTCCTCCAGCGGCCGGCCGACGGCTCTGGCGACCGCCTCGCGGGTCACGTCGTCGGCGGTCGGACCGAGCCCGCCGGTCACCACCAGCACGTCGACCCGCTCGAGCAGCTCGCCGATGGCGATCGCGATCGCCTCGATCGAGTCGCCCACCACCCTCTTCTCAACCACCGGGATCCCGTGCTTGGCAAGGGTTCGGGTGATGGTCAGCGAATTGCTGTCGAGGCGTTCCTCACCGAGCAGCTCCGTTCCCACCGCGATGCAGGCGCCGCGTGGTTCACCGGCCATGGATGCCTCCCGCACCGATCATACCCCCCCGCCCCACTTTGGGTCCCGAGGTTAAGAGTTCGTGACGTCTTGGGACGAAGGTCGCACTCCTGATTGCGAATTGCGAATTGCGAATTGTCGCCTGCCGAGATCGTCGAGGCTCTCGCTGCAAACGAACTCGGACGCCCAGAATTCGTAATTCGCAATTCGTAATTCGCAATGGGCGGGAGGGTGGTCGGGGGAACTGCCAACGGCAAACGGCCAACTGCCAACTGGTTGGGTGGGCGGGTGGGAGACGCTACAATCACCCGGCGACGAACGCCAAGACACCCAGCGTGGAGGTACCTCGAAATGCCCAACGTGACGCGAATCATGGCCGAGTGGGCCGCCGGCACCCGGTACGACGACCTTCCCGACACCGTGGTGTCCGAAGCCAAACGTTACCTGATGGACTCGGTCGGGTGTGCGCTGGGCGGTGCACAGCAGCACGACGTGGCCATCGCACGCGCCGTGCTGTCCGAAATCGCCGGCACCGGGGACGCCACGGTGCTGGTCACCGGCGAGCGCTGGGACCCGGTCTCGGCGTCGCTGCTCAACGCCCTCATGATCCGGGTCATGGACTACAACGACATCTACTGGAAGCAGGACCCGTCCCACCCCTCCGACATCATCCCGGCGGCCATGGCAGCCGCCGAACGGGCCGGAGGCTCGGGCCGCGATCTGATCCTCGGTACCGCGCTGGCCTACGAGTTCGAGCAACGCCTGTGCGAGGTCTCCTTCCCGGGCATTCGCGAGATCGGCTGGCACCACGCCACCCTGACCGCGGTCGCCTCGCCGATCGCGGCCGGCCGCATGCTCGGGCTGAACGCCGATCAGATCCAGCACGCCATCGGCATCTCCGCCTCCCGTCACTGCACCACCGGCGTCGGTTACCGCCGGCAAGCTGACCATGATGAAGAACACCGTCGACCCCATGGCCACCCAATCGGGCGTCCTTGCCGCCCTGCTCGCCGAGCGGGGCTACACGGGACCGGAGCACGTGCTCGACGGCAAGGAGGGTCTCAGCCACGTCTTCGACACCGACTGGCGATTCGAGATCCTCACCGAGGGCCTCGGCGAGTCCTGGCGGATCCTCCAGTGCGGCATGAAGTTCTTCCCCACCGAGGCGCTCACCCACGCCCCGATCTCGGCGACGCTGGATCTCATCATCGACCACGACCTCGAACCCGACCAGGTCGACACGATCACGATCCACTCCCTGGCGCGGGCGGCGGACATCCTGGCCGACCCGTCGAAGTACGACCCACGCACCAAGGAGACGGCCGACCACTCCCTGCCCTACGTGATCGCCGCGGCGGTGGCGGACCGCCAGGTGACGCCGCTTCAGTTCACCGAGGCCAAGATCATGGACCCGACCATCCGGGCGCAGTTGGCCAAGGTCAAGGTGATCGCGGATCCGGAGATCGAGGCGGTCTTCCCCGAGCTTCAGCGGGTTCGGGTGGTTATTTCTACCACCGACGGCCGCAGCTTCGAAAAAGAGCTCGACTACCCGAAGGGCGACCCGCGGAACCCCCTCACCGACGCCGAGATCTCGGGGAAGTTCCACGCCCTCGGCGCCGGCATCGCCTCGGCCGAAGATCTCGAGCGCATGCAGTCGGCGATCTCGAGGACCGAGGAGTTCGACGATGTCCGCCAGTTCATGTCCGAGCTCATCGTCCGCAACTGAAGGTGACTTTAGACTTTCGACTTTAGACTTTTGACTCTCCTCCCGGAGGCCCAGATGGCTCAGACAATCACCGAGAAAGTGGTCCAGCTGCATGCGGTCGACCTGACGCCCGGAGACGAGGTGCGGGCCGGCGACATGGTCACCATCCGGCCGGCCCACGTCATGACCCACGACAACACCGGCGCCATCCTGCCCAAGTTCCGGGCCATCGGAGCCGAGCGCGTGGCGGACCCGGCCCAACCGGTCTTCGCCCTCGACCACAACGTCCAGGACGACTCCGAAGCCAACCTCACCAAGTACGGGGCGATCGAGGCCTTCGCCCGCGACCAGGGCATCGTTTTCCACCCGGCAGGGGCGGGCATCGGCCACCAGCTGATGATGGAGAACGGCTTCGTCCACCCCGGCAGCCTGGTGGTCGCCTCCGACTCCCACTCGAACATGTACGGCGCTCTTTCTGCGGTCGGCACTCCCGTAGTGCGCACCGATGCCGCGGCGATCTGGGCCACCGGGCGCACCTGGTGGCAGGTTCCCCGCTCGGTGAGGGTGGTCCTCACCGGCAGTCTGAGAGCCGGCGTGGTGGGCAAGGACGTCATCCTCACCCTGTGCGGTCTTTACTCCTCGGGCGAGGTGCTCAACGCCGCCGTGGAGTTTCACGGTCCGGGCATCGCCACCCTTTCGATTTCCGACCGGATGACCGTCGCCAACATGACCACCGAGTGGGGCGCTCTGGTGGGCTGGTTCCCCTACGACGAAATCACGGCCCTCTACCTGCGCCAGCGCCAGGCCGCGTTGAGGTCCCGGGGCGTCGACGACCGCCTGACCAGGGCGATGATCGACGGCTGGAACGAGCACCCTCCGGGGCCCGATCCCGACGCGGAGTACGCCGCCTCCATCGAGCTCGATTTGAGCCAGGTGTCGCCCTACGTCGCCGGTCCCGACACAGTGGCGGTCGCCAGGCCGGTGACCGACTTCGCCGATGACGAGATGAAGGTCCACAAGGCCTACCTGCTGTCCTGCGTCAACTCCCGTTACGACGACCTCGCGGAGGCCGCCGAGGTGCTGCGCGGCCGGAAGGTGGCCGACGGGGTCGAGCTGTGGGTGGCGGCGGCCTCTGCGACGGTCCAGCGGGAGGCCGAGGACCGAGGGGTGTGGCAGGCCCTGGTGGACGCCGGCGCCAGGACCCTGCCTCCGGGCTGCGGCGCGTGCATCGGCCTCGGGGTCGGGTTGCTGGAGCCGGGCGAGGTCGGCATCTCGGCCACCAACCGCAACTTCAAGGGACGCATGGGATCGCGCGACGCGAGCGCCTACCTGGCCAGCCCGGCGGTGGTGGCGGCGTCGGCCATCGCCGGCCGCATCACCGGCCCGGCCGACCTCGGCGGATCGGTGCCCGACTACCGGTTCCGGGACCTTGGCTGGACGCCCCCCGCGCGCTCCGTGGAGATCCGCGAGGGGTTCCCCGAGTCGCTCGCGGGCAGGGCCCTGCTGCTGCCGGTGGACAACCTCAACACCGACGGCATCTACGGCAAGGACGTCACCTACATCGACGACCTGACGCCCGGAGCAGATGGCCGGCCACGCCATGGCCAACTACGACCCCGCATTCCAGGCAATCGTCCACGAGGGCGACATCCTCGTCGCCGGCCGCAACTTCGGCACCGGCTCGTCCCGCGAGCAGGCCGCCACCTCGCTGGCCCACCGCGGCATCCGGATGGTGATCGCCGCCAGCTTCTCCCAGACCTACCTGCGCAACGCCTTCAACAACGCCTTCATCTGCCTGGAGAGCCCGAAGCTCTCCGACGCGGTACGGGCGGCGTTCGCTGACGAGGCCGCAGCGGGCCAGAAAACGATCCCGGCCGGCGGCCTGGCGGCGGACTTCCGCCGTTCCGTGGCCACCTGGCAGGGTCAGGAGTACCGGCTCTCCCCGCTCGGACCGGCCGCACAGGAGCTGGTTCTCGCCGGTGGCCTCGAGGCGCTGACCAGGGCGCGCCTGACAGGCAACGGATAGTGGGAGCAGAATTCGGAATTCGGAATTCGGAACTTGCCGACGGCAGCAGGCCACAGCCGTGGCCAGGGGGGTCGTCGCGAGGCGCCGTGAGACCAGCCGGCAAAGCCGGCGGGTGGCGAACGGCGTCCCGAGGAGCGGAGCGACGAGGGAGCTGGGGCCGGCCTACGGCTGTCTGCTGGTGGCGGTGAGTCGCCGCGGCCAGCGGCCGCGAGCAATTCGGAAAACCGGTCCCGGCCCTCACAGGCTCCTCCGCCCCACTGCTCCACTGCACCGGAACGGGTGGGCGGGCTGGACTTCAGACTTCAGACTTTAGACTTTAGACTTTAGACTTTTGACCCGTTCGACGGGCGTTCACGATCCGATCATTTCTTCGACGACGCCCGATGCCTTCTCCAAAGCCGCATCGATCTCCCCAGCGTCGGGACCGCCGGCCTGGGCCAGGTTGGGCCGGCCGCCGCCGCGGCCGCCGACGATCGGCGCGAGCTCGCGCACCACGTTGCCGGCGTTGACCCGATCGACGAGATCGTCGGTGACCGCCACCAGCAGGGTGGCCTTGCCGTCCGACTCCATGCCGAGCACCACCACGCCGGTGCCGAGCCTCTGACGGAGGGTGTCGGCCAGGTTGCGCAGCTCGGCCGGCGTCATCTCCGGGACCCGCCGCGCCAGCACTGTGAGGCCGGCTACCTCGCGCCGGATCTCGCCGCCGCCGCTCGTCGCCCGACGCCAGCTGGTGCTTGAGCCGTCGCACCTCGGCCTCGAGCTCGGCCATTCGGTGGTCGCGCTTGCCCAGCAGCTCGGGCAGCTGCTCGAACGAGGCCTGGTAGTGGCCGGCGAGTCGCTCCGCCAGAATGTCCCGCTGTTGGAGCCGTTCGACGGCGCCGCGCCCGGTCACCGCCTCGATCCGGCGGACGCCGGCCGCCACCCCCCGCTCGGACACGATGGAGCACAGCCCGATGTCGCCGGTGCGGTCGACGTGGCAGCCGCCGCACAGCTCGGTGGACACCGAGCCGCCGCCGACGGTCACGACCCGCACGATGTCGCCGTACTTCTCGCCGAACAGGGCCATGGCGCCGCGCCCTCGGGCCTCGTCGATCGGCATCGTCTCCTTGCCGACGGGCAGGTTGCGCATGATCTCGGCGTTGACGATGCGCTCGATTTCGCGCAGCTGCTCCGAGCTCACCGGCTCGCCCCACGAGAAGTCGAAGCGCAGCCGGTCCGGCTCCACCAGCGAGCCCGCCTGCTGGGCGGCGTCGCCGAGCACCTGGTGCAAGACCGCGTGCAACAGGTGAGTCGCAGTGTGGTTTCGTTGAGTGTCGATCCGCGGTCCCTGGTCCACGGTCGCGGTCACCTCGGCGCCCTTGAGCAGCCAGCCCAGCTCGACCTCGATCCGGCTGACGATGAGCCCCTCGATGGGCTTCTGGGTGTCGAGCACCCGCGCCCGACCCCCCTTCCAGGTCAGCACGCCGCGGTCGCCGACCTGGCCGCCCGCCTCGGCGTAGAACGGCGTCCTGGCCAGCACCACCTCCCCCTCCTCGCCCGCGTCCAACCGGTCCTCCAGACCGTCGGTCCCGATCAGCGCCACCACCTCGGTGTCGAGCTCGAGCCGCTCATAACCGTCGAAGACCGACGTCACTCCGGCGTCGGCCAGGTCCTCGTGCTCGGCGCGGTAGCGGGCCAGAAGGTCGCCTTTCCAGGACGCCTGACCACGCTGCCGTTCCTCCTCGAGGGCGGCGGCGAAGCCGGCGTGGTCGAGCGCCAGGCCTTCCTCCTGGGCGAACTCCTCGAGCAGCTCCGACGGGATGCCGTGGGTCTGATAGAGGTCGAAGATCACGTGGCCCGGGACGGCCTCCTCACCTTCCCGCTTGAGCCGCTCCAGCTCGCGTTGGGCCACGTCGGTGCCGGCGTTCAAGGTCCTGGCGAATCGTTCCTCTTCCTGCCTGAGCTGGGTCGTCACCACCTCCCGCCGCTCCTGAAGCTCCGGGTAGACGTCGGCCATCAGCTCCACCACCACCGGCACCAGGGTGTGGAGGAAGGCGCCGTCCAACCCCAGCTTGCGGCCGTAGCGCAGGGCGCGGCGGATGATCCGCCGCAGCACGTAGCCCCGGCCCTCGTTGGAGGGCACCACGCCGTCGGTCATCAGGAAGGTGGCCGCGCGGACGTGGTCGGCGATGACGCGGTAGGCCGGCGCCAGCGCCGATGCGGGATCGTACGACCGCTCGGCCAGGTCGGCCACCGCGCCGATGATCGGAATGAACAGGTCGGTCTCGTAGTTCGAGTCGACGCCCTGCAGCACGGCGGCGAACCGCTCGAGCCCGGCGCCGGTGTCGATGGACGGCTTCGGCAGCGGGTGGAGGGTCCCCTCCGGGTCCCGCTCGTACTGCATGAAGACCAGGTTCCAGATCTCGACGATCTCGTCGTTGGGCCCGTTCACCAGCTCGGCACGCCCCGGTGCGAGCGGATCGGAACCCCGATCGTAATGAACCTCGGAGCAGGGACCGCACGGGCCGGTCTCGCCCATGGACCAGAAGTTCTCCGACTCGCCGAAGCGCAGGATCCGCTCCGGCGGCGCCCCGGTCTCGAGCCACAGCTGGGCCGCCTCATCGTCGTCGTTGTAGACCGTGAACCACAGCCGGTCGACGTCGAGGCCGTAGACGTCCACCACCAGCTCCCAGGCGAACCGGATGGCCTCTCGCTTGAAGTAGTCGCCGAAGGAGAAGTTGCCCAGCATCTCGAAGAAGGTGTGATGACGGGCGGTGTAGCCCACGTTCTCCAGATCGTTGTGCTTGCCGCCCGCCCGCACGCACTTCTGCGACGACGCCGCGCGGTTGTAGGCCCGCTTCTCGCGGCCGGCGAAGACGTCCTTGAACTGGTTCATGCCCGCGTTGGCGAACAGCAGGGTGCTGTCCCCCGCCGGCAGCAGCGGTGACGAGGCGACGATCTGGTGACCTCTGGAGCCGAAGTACTCCAGAAAGGCGCTACGGATTTCCCGGCTGGTCATCGAAGGCATGATCACTGTTCTCCCGCGAGGCCGCCAGACGGTCGACGGCCCTGATCGCGTCGTCGGCTGCGAAACCGCGCGCGATGAGGGAGCTTACCATCCGGGCCCGCCGAGCGGAAACCCGCCACCACCCGTCGGGAGCGCGGATCTGGGCGCGGCGCAGCGCCGTGGCGAGGGCCGAGCGCAGCCTGTCCGGGTCCAGCCGGGCAGCCTTTTCGGCGGTGCCGCGAGCGACGCCGCGCCGCCGCAGCTCCGCCTCGATCCGCCGCGGGCCCCAGCCGTTGGCCTCGGACCGGATCTCCGCGAACCGCCCGGCCAGCCGCTCGTCGTCGAGCAGGTTGGCACCCTCACACCGGTTCAGCGCGGCCTCGACGGCATCCTCCTCGAAGCCCTTGCGCCGAAGCTTCTCGGCCAGCTCGGACCGGAAGTGGTCCCTCCGGCCGAGCGCCCTCAATGCAGCGGCATACACCGGGTCTCCCATGGCGCCCCAGTATGGCATGCGGTGGTCTTCCGAGATCCGCACGATTTCCGCACATCTTCTTCATTTCTTTTTGGGCATTGGGAACCACGTTAGTATCGATGGACAGGGCAAAACATGAGGAGGAAACCATGACGGTTCATCGGCGCATCTTCCGACTGATGGCGTTCCTCGGGATCGCAGCGTGTGGACTCGCGACGTCTTGCCCCGAGCCGGATTACCTCGAGCCTGTCGGCGAGTGGCCTGGCGGGCCGGCGGAGGTGGTGGCGGTTGCGGGGAGCTTCGCCTATGTCGGCGGCCGGTCGAGCCTGGCCGTGATGGACATCTCCGATCCCGCGGCACCGCACGAAGTCGGGAGGGTGTTTCTCCGGCATGGACACGTGCGGGGCATCGAGGTGTCCGGAGACCACGCCTACGTGGCCGCAGACTCCGGCGGTTTTCGGGTAATCGACGTCAGCACGCCGTCGGCGCCGGTCGAGGTTGGTGTCCTCGAGACCCCCGATTCATTCGTCTCCGATGTCGCCGTGTCCGGAAGCTACGCATACACTGCAACGCAAAACGGTCTCCAGGTGATCGACGTCAGCACGCCGTCGGCGCCGGTCGAGGTCGGCTCCTTCTATACGGGTGCGGCCTTCACCGTCGCGTTGACCGGGAATCACGTCATCGTCGCGAACACTACTGACCTGCAGGTCTTTGACGTGGCCACACCGTCGGCGCCGATTCGGGTGGGATCGGTCAACATTGGTGGTCAGGCCTCCCGGATCGCGGTGTCCGGGGACTACGCCTACGTGGCAGCCGGCACCCGCGGCCTGCGGGTGGTTGATATCAGCACGCCCTCCGACCCGTTCGTGGCATGGGCCGTCCAACCACCGGGCAACGCCAGAGACGTGGCGGTATCCGGGCATTACGCCTACGTTGCGGACGGCTCCGACGGCTTGCGTGTGCTCGACCTCAGCGAACCCTCCCGCCCCGTCGACGTGGCGCTCTTCCAGGGAGGTTTCCTTTCAGTCGCTGTGTCGGGGGACCACGCCTACGCGTTGACCGACTCCGGGGCCCTGTGGGTGATCGACGTCAGCACGCCGTCGGTGCCTGTCGGGGTGGGCTACGTCAACTCGCCGGCCGTGGTTGCCACGGCCGTCGCGGTTGCAGGGAACTACGCATATGTTGCCGGCGCGCCCCCACTTAACGCCGGCCTCTTCGTGCTCGACGTCGACGCGCCATCGGCGCCTGTCGAGGTCGGCTTCGTCGAAACACCGTATTGGACCGACGACGTCGAGGTATCCGCCGGCTACGCCTACGTCGCGGCCGGCGATGCCGGTCTCCGGGTGATCGATGTCGGGACGCCGTCGTCGCCCGTGGAGGTGGGGTTCGTGGACATGCCCTCCTCCGCTTGGCATGTCGCGGTCACAGCCGGCTACGCCTACGTCGCGGGCGGCGATGCCGGTCTCCGCGTGGTCGACGTCAGCTCGCCGTCTGCCCCCGTCGAAGTGGCCTTCGTCGGCACCACGGGGGTGGTCTACGATGTCGCGGTGGCCGATGGCTACGCCTACGTCGCGGCAGGAAATGCCGGTCTTCGCGTGATCGACATTTTCACGCCACCCGCACCAATCGAGGTGGGACACGTCGAGACCGAGGGCGGTGCCGATTTTGTCGCAGTGTCCGGGGACTACGCCTACGTGTTGAACGGCCCGGGGGGCCTGCGGGTGATCGACGTCAGTACCCCGTCGGCGCCCGTCGAGGTCGGCTCTGTCCGAACGATGAGCACGACCCGCAATATCGCGGTGTCCGGCGACTGCGCCTACGCGCCGACCTGGGAGGGTCTCAGCGTTATCGATGTGAGCACGCCGTCGGCCCCGGTGGAGGTGGGATTCGTCGATGCGCACGGGGTTGCCTGGGATGTCGCGGTATCTGGGGGGTACGTCTACCTGGCGACCTTCGAGGCCGGCGTACAGATATTCCGAACGTGCGGGGGCTCGACTTCTCCCACCGTCTCCGCGTCCTTCATCCCGGCGGCGGCGCTGGCGGCCGGCGCCGAGGGCGCCTTCTTCTCGACCGACGTGGAGATCAACAACAGCAGCCTCGAGGCCGCCCTGGTGACCTTTCTGTGGCTGCCCCGAGGACAGGACAACTCCGAGCCCCTGTCGTCGGACATCATCACTCTCGATCCCGGCGCCAGCCTGCAGCTTCCCGATGCCCTGGCCACCCTGTTCGGCCTCGAGCCGGACTCGGTGGGCGCGATCGCCATGCTGGCCGACAGCCCGAACGTCATCGCCATGAGCCGCACCTACAACTCACCCGCCGGCGAGTCGGCCGGCACCTTCGGCCAGGGCCTGCCCGCGATTCGGGCTACCGAGATGATCCCGGCTGGTGAGACCCGGCGCATCATCTTCATGAGCGAGGACCCCGACCTGCGCGCCAACCTGGGCTGCGTCAACGCCACCTCGTCGGAGATCACGGTCGACGTCAGTCTGTTCGACGCCCTCGGCTCCCCGCTCGAGACCATCGGCCTCGGCCTGCCGCCGTACTCCCACAAACAGATCAACCGGATCTTCGACGACTACTCACCGGTCAACGGCTACGTCGACGTCTCCACCGCCACCGAAAACGGCAGCTTCTACTGCTACGGCTCGGTGCTCGACAACATCACCTCCGACCCGACCACCATCCTGCCCCAGGTGCCGTCCGACACCACCACCTTCATCCCGGGCGTGGCGGTGGCGGCGGGAGCCGGCGACGCTTTCTTCCGAACCGACCTCGACCTCTCGAATGCCGGCGACTCGGCGATCACCTACACCTTCAGGTGGCTGCCCCGCGGCCGGGACAACAGCTCGGCGGACCAGTCCGAGCCGTTCAACCTCGGCGCCGGCATGGGGGTGAGGCTCGCCAACGTGCTGGCCGAGGTCTTCGGCCTCGAGCCCGACTCGGTGGGGGCGCTGGCCATCGACGCGAGCTCCGAGGAGCTGCTCGCCATGAGCCGGACGTACAACCTTCCGGGCGCCGACGCCGCCGGCACCTTCGGCCAGGGGATCCCGGGCGTGCCCTCAGGCACGATGATCCCGACTGGAGTGAAAAAGCGGATCATCTTCATGAGCGAGAACGACGACTTCCGGGCCAATCTCGGCTGCGTCAACGGCACCGACTCGGAGATCACGGTGGCCATCGATCTCTTCGACTCCGACGGTGAACGGCTCGAGACCACGTCCATGGTGCTGGCGCCGCTGTCCAACAAGCAGATCAACCGGATCTTCGAGGACTACGCACCGGTCAACGGCTACGTCGACGTCTGGACCACCACTCCGGGCGCCGCCTTCACCTGCTACGGCTCGGTGCTCGACAACCTGACCTCCGACCCGACCACCGTGCCGCCGCAGTGACGTGAGCGCGGGCCGGCCGCCGCGGGCGGCCCATGCGCGAACGTCATCCCGAACGACGCCGCGAAGCGGCGGCGGAGGGATCTCTTGGCGCGTCGCAGTGAGGCATCAGGCGCCCGACCTTTCGAGACGGCGTTGCCTCTCGCGAAGAGACCCCTCGTCGTCGGACTCCTCGGGGTGACATTCGACCATGGCCGGCGGAGCCGGCCGGTCTCATGTCATCCCGAGCGAGACCCGAAGGGCCGAGCCGAGGGATCTCCTCGCGGTGCCAGGGCCGACACTTTGGCATTCTCTGAACTCGCAGGGCGGGAGACCTCTCCCGCCCATTTCCTCTCGCGCCACATGAGCCTCCTGCAAAACCCCGATTCTCGGAAAACCGTGGTCTGTGGTCTTGACGCCGGCGAGGGCGTCGACGCTACGCGAGCGACCTCGGTCTCTTTCCCGCCGGCGTGCGGCGCTGGCTGGAGCAGGAACAGCTGCTGATCTCTCCGATGGTCGGACTCGAGCTGCAGTACCTGCACGCTGTCGGGCGGACGAAGGTGCCGGGATCCGAGGTGAGGGCGCCTACTCCTCGTCGTCCGCTCGCGTCTCCAGGAGAAGCGCGATCCCACACGAGATCATCGGGACGAGGAGCAGCACGAACGTGAGGATCTGACTCGGCCGCACCATGAATCCGCGTCCGAAGTCGAACAGCCATCCGAAGACGATCGCCGAGATGGCGAGGAGCATGGCACCCGTCAGGCGGGGCCAGCGGCCGACCATCCAGGCGAGGAGAAAGAAGGGGGCTACAAACGCGACCGCCGCGAGGGCGCCGAGTGCGGACGGTCCTTCCAGGACGCTCCCGATGGCGAAGACCGCCCAGAACGCGCCGTAGACCACCAGGACTCGCGCCGTGGTCTTTCGTGCTCCCCAGTAGGCCAGGAGCGAGCTGAACAGCCAGGTCGCCCAGAGGATGACGAGAACGAATGCGACCCACGTCGCGGGTGGGTCGATGTTGGCCTCGCGGAACTTCATCGCGGCAACAGTCAACACCGCGGCGAAGCCCCCTACGAGGTAGGCGTGGTATCCCGCTCGACGGGCCGCCTGTCTCTGGAACTCGTCCTGATCGTTCAGCCAACCCAGCTCCCGAAGAATGCCGGGACCGAACGCACCCAGGCCGGCCAGGATGAGGAAGCCCATTCCGACGAACAGCGACAGCACGATGCCGGCGGCGACAAGGCCACCTCCGATCAGAGCAGCGGGCGCGGGGATACTTGAAGCGCGGTTGTTCTCAGCCATGTTCATCCTCCATCGCGATTTCGAACAGCTCTTCTACCGTGACCCCGAGCGCCAGCGCGAGTTGAAGCGCCAGACCGACCGAGGGGTTGTAGCTGCCCCTCTCGATCGAGATGATCGTCTGCCGGGTGACCCCCACCTGATCGGCCAGACTTTGCTGGGTCAGGCCATCAACGGCGCGACGGTGGCGTCGCACGTGATTTCGGACCAGCTGGTTCGTCGTGCCCATGCCTGAATGTACAGCTAACCTTACATAATGTCAAGAATAGCTTACATTCAATGTGCAGGGCACCGGGGTAACGATGATGCTTCGCGGTGACGGGTGGCTACGCCTGCGTCGACGTCTGGACCACCACTCCGGGCGCCGCCTTCACTTGCTACGGCTCGGTGCTCGACAACCTGACCTCCGACCCGACCACCGTACCGCCGATGTAGCTGGGCCAGAGACCATCCACGCAGGGCGGGAGACCTCTCCCGCCCTTGTATCCCATCGGCATCACGCCGCCTCCTGGTGAAAAATCCGCGCCGAGCGTATGCCTGCAGTTGTCGTGTGTTCCCGAATTGGGTATGATCGTTCCCGAAATGGGAACAGCTCGGACAGCAGGGAACTCGGGACTGGCAGGGGCGCTGTTCACGCCGGTGCAGCAGCGGGTCCTCGGGCTGCTGTTCGGTCAGCCGGACCGGCGGTTTCGCAGCGGAGAGATCATCCGCCTCGCCGACAGCGGCACGGGGGCGGTGCACCGGCAGCTCCAACGGCTCGCCGCCGCCGGGCTCGTCGACGTCACCGTTGAAGGGAATCAGAAATACTACCAGGCACGGCGCGACTCGCCGATATTCCAAGAGCTGCACGGGCTGACCGTCAAGACCTTCGGCCTGATCGAGCCGCTTCGCGCGGCGCTCCATCCACTCGCCGGCCGCATCGCGGCGGCCTTTGTCTTCGGCTCCGTCGCCGACGGCACCGACCGGGCGAGCAGTGACGTCGATCTGCTCGTGGTGAGCGACGACCTGGCGTATGCGGATGTCTTCCGGGCCCTTGAGACGGCCGAGGGCGTTCTCGGGCGGCCCGTGAACCCGACCGTGTTCAGCCGCACCGAGTGGCGGCGTAAGCGGCGCGCGAAAGACTCATTCGCCGCCCGCATCTCCTCCCAACCCAGGCTCTTCGTGATCGGGGGAGACGATGACCTCGCCTGAGCTCGAGCGCCTCGTCAAGATCGGCAAGCTCAAGCGCGAGCCGCCGGCCCGAGTGGAATTCGAGGGGCTGGTGCAGTCAGGCGCCGCACGACTCGCGGATGCGGGAAACGACGGCGCTCTCGGCCGAGAGCCGTTTCGATCTCGCCTACGGAGCTGCGCATGCACTGGCTCTTGCAGCACTGCGCTGGCACGGCTTCCGGTCAAACTCCCGCTACCTCGTCTTTCAGGCCCTTCCCCATACTCTGGCGACCCCCACTGCCACGTGGCGGCTGCTCGCCAAGTGCCACGAGCGACGCAACCTCGCCGAGTACGAGGGGTTTTTCGAGATCGATGACCGCCTTCTCACGGATCTTCTCGGCGCGGCGGAAGGTCTCCTCTCAGCGGTGCGCCAGCTGCCTCCGCCTGCGGAGACCCAAGGAAGCTAGCCCGCACTTCTCACCAGCTTTCTACTGCGGGCGGCGAATCGCGGCCATCTGACGCGCAAACCAAACACCGGCATTCGGCCCGATTCCGGGCGGGAATCCGCTTGACAACCTGAGGTCCGGGGCTGAGAATCGAGCCAAGAAAATAGACAACTTAGGTGAGACAGCGATGGAATGGACCCTGCGCGTGGGCGGCTCGGGTGCCGGCGAGGAGTTCGGCCTGAGGCCGCTCGCCGTATCGCAAGGAGGAACCGATGAGCAGCCCAGGAAGTTCGCCGCCAGACGATGTCGGATCGCCCGTCGACACCGGTCGGCTCGACCGGCTGATCGCCGAGCTCGGCGAGCACGCCGAAGGGTGGGCCCGGCTGCCGGTCGCTGCCAAGGTCGAGATGCTGCGCACGAGCCGCGCCAACCTCGGGCGGTGCGCCCAGACGCTGGGTCGACGCGTCGGTGGCCGGCAAGCTCATCGACCCGGCGTCGCCGTGGGTCGGCGAGGAGTGGGTCACCGGCCCATGGGCGCTCGCCGCCGGCATCAACGGCTACCTCGAGACCCTCGAGGCGGTGGCCGCCGGCCGGCTGCCCGATCTCCGCGGCGTGCACCCCGGGCCCGGCGGCCGGCTGGTGGTGCCGGTGTTCCCGCGGACGGTCTTCGACCGGCTGCTGATGAGCGGCATCACCGCCGAGGTCTGGATGGAACCCGGGATCGAGGCCGGCAACCTCGCCGAGCACATGGCGGGGTTCTACCGGCAGCATGAACCGGCGGGCGCGGTGGCGCTGGTGCTCGGCGCCGGCAACATCAACAGCATCCCGCCGCTGGACGCGCTTTACCGGCTGCTCGCCCACGGCGAGGTCGTGCTGCTCAAGCTGAACCCGGTCAACAGCTACCTGGAGGAGATCCTCGAGGAGGTCTTCCAGCCGATGGTGGCGAATGGCTACCTCCGCGTGACCTCGGGCGGTGCGGAGGTCGGTGAATACCTGACGCGCCACTCCGGGATCGACACGATCCACATCACCGGCAGCGCCGCCACCCACGACGCCATCGTCTTCGGGTCCGGAGAGGAGGGCCGGCGACGCAAGCTGCACGGAGAGCCCCTTCTCGAAAAGACCGTCACCAGCGAGCTCGGCGGCGTCGGCCCGGTGATCGTCGTCCCGGGGCCGTGGAGCCCCGCCGACCTCCGGTTCCAGGCGGAGCACGTGGCGACCATGAAGTTCCACAACTCGGGCTGCAACTGCGTCGCCGCCCAGGTGCTGGTGCTGCCGGCCCAGTGGGAGCTGCGGCAGGCCTTCCTCGACGAGCTGCGCCGGGTGATCGGCGAGCTGCCGCCGCGGGTGGCCTACTACCCGGGCTCGGGAGCGCGTCAGGAGCGGGCGGCGGCGCACCATCCCCGGGCGGAGCGCTTCGCGGGCGAGGTGCCGCGGACCCTGATCACCGACGTCGATCCCGAAGCCGCCGGTGATGTCTGCTTCACCACCGAGGTCTTCGGCCCGGTGCTGGCGGAGACCAGTCTGCCAGGGGCCGGGGCGGCGTCATTCCTCGAGCACGCCGTGGCCTTCTGCAACGACCGGCTCGACGGCACCCTCGGGGCGACCATCCTGGTCCACCCTCGGACCGCACGCGAGCTGGGCCCGGAGCTCGACAGGGCACTGGCCGGCCTCCGCTATGGTGCGATCGGCGTCAATGTCTGGAATGCGGTCGCCTTCCTGCTCGCCCAGGCGTCGTGGGGAGCCTACCCTGGCCACACCCCGGCCGAGGTGGGCAGCGGCATCGGCGTCGTCCACAACACCTTTCTTTTCGACCAACCGGAGAAGACCGTCGCCCGGGGTCCGTTCTACCAGTTCCCGCGAAGCTGGATGCACGGCGACCCCAGCCTACTGCCCAGACCGCCGTGGTTCGTCACCAATCGGACCGCCGACACCACGGCCCGCCGGGTGGCCAACTTCGCCATCGACCCCGGCTGGCGCCATGTTCCGGGAATTTTCCTGTCCGCACTTCGCGGCTGAGGAGCCGCCGCGGCCCGGATGCCGGATGCTCGAGCCCGCGTCCGAATCGAAAAACGAAAATCCCCCCGCCTGCCCCAAGAGTTGAAAGTTGAAAGTCTCAATCGATGCCGTGCTTCGGGGCTCGGAAGTCTGTGTCCCTCTGTGTTCTTCCGTGTCCCATTCAAATCAGATTCTGCTGCTTTGTTCTGCGTTCCTCTGCGTTTTTCTGCGGCCCATCCAGGAGGTGGAGTGTGCAGGCGGGACGCCCGCACCACAATTCGACCCCATCGTCCCGACCGGCGCCGGTTTTCCGAATTGCTCGCGGCCGTTGGCCGCGGCGACTCACCGCCACCAGCAGACAGCCGTAGGCCAGCCCCCTCCCTCGCGACGACCCCCCTGGCCACGGCTGTGGGCTGCTGCCGTCGGTGAGTTCCGAATTCCGAATTCCGAATTTTCCTCAGTCCGCCTGCCCGAACTCGAACGGGGAGTCCTCGGAGAACGCGTCCACGGTCGCGTCGACGCCGAGCTCCAGCACGCCGTCCATCTCCTCCCGGGAGATGTCCGAGGTCGACTGGATGCCCTGGATCTTGAGCTTGAACTCGTCGGGGTTGGTGGCGCGGCGCAGGGCCTCCTCGAGGGTGATCAGGCCGTTCTTGTACAGCAGGTAGAGCGACTGGTCGAAGGTCTGCATGCCGTACTGGCTGGTGCCCTGGTTGATGGCGTCGCGGATCAGTTTCGTCTTCTCCTTGTTCTCCACGCAGTCGCGAATGTAGGCGGTGCTGATCAGCACCTCGATCGCCGGCACCCGGCCCAGGCCATCGGCCCTGGGCAGCAGGCGCATGGAGACGATCGCCTTGAGCACGGCGCCGAGCTGAATCCTGATCTGCTTCTGCTGGTGCGGGGGAAAGACCGAGATGATCCGGTTGACGGTTTCGGTGGCGTCCAGGGTGTGGAGAGTGGACAGCACCAAGTGGCCGGTCTCGGCCGCCAGCAGCGCCGTCTCGATGGTCTCGTAGTCACGCATCTCACCGACCAGGATCACGTCGGGATCCTGGCGGAGGGCGGACCTGAGGGCCACCGAGAAGCCCCTGGTGTCGACGTCCACCTCGCGCTGGTTGATGATCGACTTCTTGTCGCGGTGGAGGAACTCGATGGGATCCTCGATGGTCATCACGTGCTCGATGCGGCGGGCGTTGATGTAGTCGATCATGGATGCCAGGGTGGTGGATTTACCGGAACCGGTGGTCCCGGTCACCAGCACCAGCCCGCGCTGCTCCTCGGCGATCTTCTCCAGCACCGGCGGCAGCATCAGCTCCTTGAAGGTCTGGATGCGCGACGGGATGAGCCGCAGCACCAATCCCACCGAGCCCCGCTGCTGGAAGATGTTACAGCGGAACCGGCCCAGGCCGGGCACCGAGTAGGCGATGTCGATCTCGAGCGCCTGCTTGAAGCGCTCCTTCTGGCGGGACGACATCATCGAAAACGCCATGGCGATGGTGTCTTCCTGCATGAGTCGCTTGAAGTCGGTCATCACCTGAAGTCGACCGTCGATCCGGAGCACCGGGTGCGACCCGACCTTCAGGTGCACGTCGGACGCCTTGCGTTCGACGCCGACCTTCAGGATGTCGTTGATGTGCATGCCAGCACCTCCATGCCCCCATGTGTTTCTCCAAGTGTACCTCTAAAATACACCTGAGACCAATTCTCCTGCCGGGCGGCTTCGATTGAAGTCGTTGGATTTGGGTCGCGAATGCCCCCGGGGGGTGTTGAAGGGTGCAGGACTGCGAACGGCCCGGACCTCTGATACGCTCGATCGTGTCACCCGTCGACCGGTCCCGCCGCCTCGGCGCCGCCATTGTGTTGACCGTGCTGTTGCCGCTGTCCGCGGCCGCCGGCTGGCTCGTCGTGGATAGCCTGCGCCTCGCGACCCACATGCCGGCCCAGCTGAACTACGTCGACGGCTACACCGTGGACGACACCCTTCGGCTCGCCCGCGGCGAACCCCTGTACCCCGATCCGGCCGCCGCCCCCTTCACGGTCACGGTGTACACGCCGGGGTTCTTCGCCCTCGGGGCGGCGCTGGTGGGGCTCGGCGTCGACGGCTTTGCCGCCGGCAGGCTCCTCGCCCTGCTGTCAATGCTGGCGGTAGCGGTCGTCGCCGCTTGGTCGGGCTTTCGGCGAACCGGATGGGTGGCCGTCCTGGTCGGACTCGCCCTCGTCCTCCACCCCCTCCAGTGGCCGTGGTCGCTGGTGATCAGACCGGACTACACGGCGATTCTGCTGTCGGTCCTCGCCGTCGCGGTCGCAACCCGAACAACGGCCCACCGTGGCGTCGTGCTTCCTGCCGTGCTGTGCGTCGCGGCGGTGCTCACCAAGCAAACGGCGGTCGCCGCTCCAGCGGCCATCGCGCTCGGCTGGCTCGCGACCGACCGGCGGGCGGCGATCCGGTTCACGGCGATCTTCGCGTCCGCCACCCTGGCCTCGGTCGCCGGTCTGCAGCTGATCACCCACGGCCAGTTTCTCTTCCACACCGTCACCGCCAACGTGAATCCCTTCTCCGTTGCGCGCGCCATCGCGTTGTACCGTCGGTTCGTCGAGTCCAACCCGCTGACGGCCGTGGTCCTGGGAGTCATGCTGGTCGCCTCGGCCCGCCGCAGGCGGCTGTCGATGACCGCCGTCTACGCCCTGCTCACTCTGGTCACCGCCCTCGCGGCCGGCAAGGTCGGTTCGAGCATGAACTACTTCCTCGAGCCGCTCGCCGCCCTGGCGTTGTGGACGGCCCACGAGTTCCCCTCGCCGTGGTTCGCCCGCCGGACTCCGATGAGGACCGCCGTCGCGATCCTCGGCGTGGCGGCGGTCCTGCTGGTCTCGGCCACTTCGTGGATCGACCAAATGAGGGCCCACCAGGCGGCCAGGAGCGCCCTCCCCCTTCACGCCGAGCTCGTTAGAACGGTCGCAACCGAGCCCGGCCCGGTGGTGTCGGACGATGCCACCCTGCTGGTGGGCGCCGGCAAGCGGGTCCACTATCGCCCGTTCATCATGGCCCAGCTGGCCGACGCCGGGCGCTGGGACCAGGCTCCCTTTCTCGAAGAGCTCGAGCAGGGGGCCGTGGCCATGATCATCTACCGCACCGAGCCGGTGCTGCTGCACGAATCGCGCTACACCCGCCCGATGCGGGAGCTCATGGCCCTGCGCTACCGGCAGGCATTCAACTATCGGCTCGGGTCATCCTTCGTGGCCCTGCGCCCGGCTGAGGCCGTGGCTTTAGCGACGCCGCCGGACGACGGCGAAGAGTAGAATTCTCTCAGGGGAGGTTTTCATGCTCCCGATTTTGGACAACGAGTCGATGCGCGAGGCGGACCGGCACACCATCGAGGACCTCGGGGTGCCGGGAATCGTCCTCATGGAGAATGCGGCCACCGGCCTGGTCGACGCCGTCAGGGAACGTTTCCCCGACGCGGTCTCGGTCCTCATCCTGTGCGGACCGGGCAACAACGGCGGCGATGGGCTGGCGGCGGCCCGCCATCTGGCCAACGGAGGTCACGAGGTTCGGGCGGTGCTGTTCGGCGCCGAACCGCGACTGAGCCCGGACGCCGCCGCAAACCTCGAGATGGCCAGAGCCTTCGGCGTCGAGATCACCGTATCCTCCGCGGAGGACGACCTGAGCGTCCTCGACGGAACGCTCTGCGACACACCGCCCGACCTTATCGTGGACGCCCTGCTCGGCACCGGCATCGACCGGCCGCTCGGCGGCTTGATGGCCGCGGTCGCGCAACGCATCAACGACGCCGGAATCCCAGTGGTGGCGGTCGACGTGCCCACCGGGCTAAGCGGATCCTCTGACCAGGTCCCGGGCCTCACGGTGGAGGCGAATCTCACCGTCACCTTCGCGGCCCTCAAGCGGTGTCACGCCCTGCCGCCCGCCTGCCTTATGTGCGGCGACGTCGCGGTGGTCGATATCGGCATCCCGCCCGGCGCCCTCGAGAAGGGCTGCACCCTGCGCTGGGTCGAGCCGCACGACGTCGGCCTCATGCTGCCGGTGCGCTCCCCGGACGCGCACAAGGGCAGCTTCGGTCACCTGCTGGTGGTCGCCGGGGCGGTCGGCCGGGGCGGCGCCGTGGCCATGGCGGCCCGCTCGGCGGTGGTGGTGGGATCGGGGTTGGTGACCATGGCCGTTCCTGAGCCGGTGGTGCCGGTGGTGGACGGCGCCTGTCTCGAGGCCATGACCCACCCCCTGGCCGCCGACGCCGGCGGCGGAATCGCCAATGCCGACGGCCTGGAACCTCTGCTCGACCGGATGACGGCGTTGGCGGTCGGACCTGGGATGGGAACCTCGCAGGGCGCCGCTGCCTGCCTCGAGTGGATCCTCGACGCCTGGCAGGGTCCCCTGCTGCTCGACGCGGATGCCGTCAACCTGCTAGCCGGCCGACCGCAGCGACTGGCCGGGCGGAAGGTCCCGGCGGTGGTCACCCCCCACCCCGGCGAACTCGGACGGTTCCTCGGACGGACCACCGAGGAGGTGGTGTCGGCCCGCCTCGACGCCGCCCGGGAGGCGGCACACCTCTCTGGCTCGGTGGTGGTGGCGAAGGGGTACAGGACCCTGGTGGTGGCCCCGGACGGCGAGGCGTGGCTCAACCCCACCGGCGACTCCTCCCTGGCGTCCGGGGGCTCTGGCGACGTCCTCACGGGCGCCATCGGCGGCTTCCTCGCCCAGGGACTGGATCCGGTTCGCAGCTGCCTGGTGGGCTGCTGGCTGCACGGGCGCGCCAGCGAGCTCGGATCGGAGCTCTACCCTGCCGCCACACCGGCCTCCCGCCAACCCGAGCTGGTGGCCCGGGCCTGGCTGGAGCTGCTCGCGCAGTGACCGATCGGCGGCCGGTGATCAGTGAGTCCGCCCAAGCCACTGAAGGGCTTGGAGAGGCCCTGGCAGCCGATCTCCTGCCGGGGGACGTGATCCTGCTCGAGGGCGACCTCGCCGCCGGCAAGACCACCCTGATCCGGGGCCTCGCCGGGGGTTTGGGGGCGGACCGGGACGAGGTGTCGTCGCCGACCTTCGTCCTGATCCAAACCTACCGGTGCAACGGAGAGAATATCCGCCGGCTGCACCACGTGGACCTCTACCGGCTCGAGGACAGGGTTCCCGATCTGCGGGAGCTCGGCCTCGAAGAGCTGCTCTCCGACGCGCACGCGGTGGTGGCGGTGGAGTGGCCGAAGGGCTCCCTCGCGACCTGGCTGCCCGGCGATTCGAGAGTCTGGCGGGTCCGCTTGACCGTCACGGACAAGGGTGCGCGACACATCGAAATCACCGCCCCGGAGTGAGCCGAGCCGCAGGGGCTATGGGCGGCGAGGGTAATTGCACCCGTGCCCGTGCCCGAAGGAGTCCAAAGTCGAAAGTCAAAAGTCAAAAGTCCGCCACCACCCACCCAACCCGGAACAAATTGGACAAAGGGGGGGTGCCAGTTCTTAGTTCTTAGTTCTTAGTTCTTAGTTCTTAGTTTTTGCCCGGAGGCCATCGACGCTCCGATTCATAATTGCCCGTATGTAACTCAAAACTCAGAACTCAGAACTCACAAAGTGAGGTTGCTGCGTTGTTCTGCGCCTCGTCTGCGTGTTCTGCGGCCCATCCGAGCACCGCCGTCCGGGATCGGTTTTCCGAATTCCGAATTCCGAACTCAGGTCGCGGTCATCCCTCCGTCGATGGGAATGACCGCCCCGGTCATCCACGAAGAGGCATCCGACAGCAGGAAGACGATCAGCGCGGCCACGTCCGCGGGCTGGCCGATGCGCCCCAGCGGATGAATGCTGGACATGTGATTCACCGCCGCCTCGTCCATTCCCCTGCCGCCGTGGATCGGGGTGTCCACCACCGCGGGCATGACGGCGTTGACCCGGACGGCCGGCGCCCACTCGAGGGCGAGCGATCGGGTGAGCTGGTTGAGGGCGGCCTTCGACGCGTTGTAGGCGGCCATGCCCGGGATCGCCTTGACGGCGAGCGATGACGACACGTTGACCACCGCCGGCGACACACCCTTCTTGAGCAACGAGCCCAGGGCACGACAGCCGAGGTAGGGTCCGCGGACGTTGATGGCGAAGACCTGGTCCCAGAGCTCGGCGCCGGTTTCGTCGAGGCTCGCCATGGGGGCGATCCCCGCGTTGTTCACCAGGCCATCGAGGCCGCCCCAACGGCCGTCGACGGCCTCGGCCAGCCCGGCGATCTGTTCCGGAGAGGCTACGTCGCACCCGTGGGACCAGGCCGCGGGACCGAGGGACTCGACGGCGTCGGCCAGGGGCCCCTGGCGACGGCCGACGACGCAGACCTCGGCACCGTCGCCGGCCAGCACCCTCGCCGTCTCGAGCCCGATGCCGCTGCCGCCTCCGGTGACAACCACCCGCCGTCCCTTCAGATCTCCCACGATGACCTCCCGAATGCCGGATATGATGGGGTCGACATGCCGCCGAACGATCACGGATCCTCGTCGCCCACGGCCTATCGCCGCCTCGTACAACGCGTCCTCGAGGGGGGCATTCCGGAAGGAATCGATTACGAGGCATGCCGTGCCCTGCTCCGATCGGGGAGCCGAGGACCGGAAGCGTTCCACGCCCTGTGCGTACTGTTGGAAGGGGCCCTCGCCGACCCCGCACTGGACATCGGCGAGACCCAGCGCACGGTTCCCCTTCTCAAAGCGCTCGCCAGGGGAACCATAGGTGTGGAGGATCTGCTGTGACCGCCGGTTGGTTTCTGCTCTCGCTGCTGGCACCGCCCGCCGCCGCCGCCTTGGCGGCGGTGGCGTTCCGCGGCAGGGCTCCGGGGCCCGCGACCACCATCGGCCTCAACGCCATTGCACCTGGGGCCGGCCTCGCCGCCACCGGTCGACCCACCCTGGAAGTGGTGCTCGCCGTGATGTTCGCCCAGGCCAGCCTGCTGGTGACGGGGGGGCTCGCCAACGCCTCATTTCTGTTACCCGTCGCCGCCATCGGAGGCCTGTGGGCTTCGGTCCACACGCCCCTCAACCCGATCCTGCTCGCCGCGTCGGATCGGCCGCCATCGAGCGGCCGGCACGCCGGCCGGCGGCCGCTGGCGACGGTGGTGACCGGGTCCGGCCGCCACCGTGAGGACGCGCCCGACGCCCAGTCGGAGGAGGCCGGTTACGCGGTGATTGTCCGCTGCACCGAGTGCGGCGCCGACGTCGACGTCCCGGTGCTGTCCCACATGGCGAGCTGCACCTTTTGCGGCAGTAACCACCTGGTGATCGGTCACGAAGACACCCTCTTCGTGACTTTGCCCGATCACGTCACCGACGACGCCACGTTGACCGAGGTCATCCTCGACCACTACCGCTACCGGCACTACCTCGAGCTGTACCGGCGGGCCGTCGCCCCGCTTGAAGCCGGGACCACCGAGATGAGTCAGAGCGGCACCCTGGTGAGCCGGCCCGAGGGAGAAGCCGCCGTCGCTGCCGCCGAGGCGGCGGCGAGCCGGAGGGCCGATGCCTACCGCGCCAAGCTGGCCGCGAAGCTCCAGGTCCGGCCTCGCCTGCGTTTTCTGGCGCCCTACCGTCACGGCGTCGGCACTCTTTTCCAGGTCGCCTTCGGGCGGATCCGGCCGAGCATGGACAAGGACCTGAGGTTCGCGGTTCGGACCATCGAGGCGTCCACCCTGGCCACCACCGCCGCCGAGCTCCCGCCCATGGGGCGGCTGAGCTACCTTCGCGCCCTCCGACCGGCAGCGTTGTGCGACGAGGCGGTGCGGACCCTGCCCCTCGACCTCGGCGCCGACCACCTGCGGCGCGCCTTCGGCGAGCTTGACCGCAAGCAGCTGGTGCGGGACCTCGACATCATTCGGCTCGGGGTGAAGTTCTCCCACGAGATCTCCGCCGTCGTCTGGCGGTCGTGGTGGATCGCCGACGTCGAGGGACCGCAGATCAGCGAGTCGCTGATGATCGACTGCGCCGCATCGTCGGTGGCCGCGGCGGCGCCCGACATCGACCGCTCGATCCTCGAACCACTGCCCGGGCAAGCCCGCGAGCCGGGAACCGGGCTCCGCTTCATTCCCATGGAGTGCCCGACCTGCGGCCACGAGTACCCCTTCGACATCGATGCCGTGCTCCACTTCTGCACCAGCTGTCACCGGGTCTGCCGCATCGAAGGCGACCGCAAACGGACGGTGTCCTACGCCCACCAACCCGCGCCCGGCAACGGCACTTGTGATCTGGCACCCTTCTGGTGCTTCCCGCTCCGGCTGCGCAGCGCCGACGGCCGGCTGGTCACCGACCTGATGCACCTCAAGGACGGCATCGACGGCAGCTTCGACCAGATCGGCGAGGACGCCGCGGCCGGCCACCACATGGTGCTCGCACCCGCCTTCCGCTGCATCAACTCGAGGCTCATGGCGACGGCCTTCGAGCGCGTGTTCAGCCACACCCTGCGCCGGCCGCCGCAGCTCGAGGACGGCCGTTTTCCGATGACCGAGGCTCCCAGGCCGTGGTCGGTGAGCCTGGACGAAGACGAGGCGCGGACCCTGCTCCCGCTCTACCTGGCCCACGCGTTCGGCCCACGAGACCTCGCCCGGGTCAGGGTGGACCACGTCGCCAACTGGGTCTTCGACGCGGTCCAGGAGGCTCCGGGGACGCTGGTTTACTTCCCGCTGCCGCGGGCGGTCACCGAACCGTTTCGGGATTACGTCGGGCGATACCGATCGCAGGCGGTCCGACAAGCACAAACCTCACGAGTCCAAAGTCCAAAGTCTAAAGTCCAAAGTCCAAAGTCCAAAGTCTAAAGTCTATAGTCTTCGAATCGGACGCGATCCAGTGTCACCTTTCAGGTTTCACGTTTCACGAACCGCCAGACTTTCGACATTCGATTTTCGACTTTCGACTTTCGACTCTCCCTCGGGTATCCTCTCTCGTACAACGATCGAGATGCGACGGAGGCAACTATGGCAGCCGAAATCTTCACCGACGAATGGGCCCGTGAATGGGGCGTCAAGATCAACGCCAACGAGAACTACAAGAAGGCCGCGACCAAGTGGGAGGGTGCCATCGCGATGATCATGACCACCAACGGAGACATGGGCATCCCGTCGGAACGGATCGTGATTGCGGACCTGTGGCACGGGGACTGCAGGGGTGCCTCCGCAGCCGGCGCCGAACAGCTCGAGGACGCCCCGTACCACATCAAGGCCACACCCGAGAACTGGAAGTCGGTGCTGGCCGGCAAGACCGACCCGATCGTTGGCCTGATGGGCGGCAAGCTGAAGCTTGCCAAAGGGGGCCTCTTCGCCCTCCTGCCCTACGCCAAGGCGGCGAAGGAGCTGGTCGCTTCCGCCATCGCGGTCGACACCGAGTTCCCCAAGGGGTGGGACTGAAGAGAATTCGGAATTCGGAATTCGGAAAACCTCTCTCGGAGGGTCGAGGTTGTGGTCGGGGATCGTGCTCGGGAAAAAATGAGATCTCCCGGTTTGTCGCAGTGCGGCAAGACCTGACCCTGTTTTCCCACCACCAAGCCGCCAAAACGGTCCAGGTATGAGCAAATATATCTTATTTAATCCATTGTAGAAAAACAATTTACAGAAATATTGACGCGATGCGGCAAAAAACCCTTGACACTTATGCCGCAGCGCGTTATATTCTCCCCAGAAGCAATGCCGCACAGCGGCAAGTTCGCTTCGAAAAAACAACCTGACGCCAAAGGGCGCCACCGACGCCGCCGGCAGCGGCAGGGAGGACCAAGAAAATGATTGCGAAGAAGAAAGCGAAGAAAGTCCAGGCCGAGCTCGCGGAGTCGGCGCACAAGATCTGGCTGGCGGGCCTCGGCGCCTTCGCCATGGCGGAGGAGGAGGGCGGCAAGCTCTTCAAGTCCCTGGTGGAGAGAGGTGAGACCCTCGAGGTACGCGGCAAGGAGCACGTTGACAGGGCCAAGGGGACGGTCACCGGCATGAAGACCGTCGCCGAGAGCTACTGGGAGACCTTCGAGCGGACCCTCGACGACCAGGTCACCACCGTGATCCACCGCCTCGGTGTGCCCACCAAGGGCGAAATCGAGGATCTCACCCGCCGGGTCGAGGACCTCACCGCGAGCATCGACAAGATGCGGGCGAAGCCGGCGGCGCCGAAGGCTGCGGTTCAGCGCAAGTCCACCGCGACGGCCAAGAAGACCACCGCCAAGAAGCCGGCGGCGAAGTAAACCCTCTCTTTTCCATTCGACCCCTTTCGTCTCGGGCGCTGCGACGCAGCGCCCTTTTTTTGTGCGCGGTGGCCGCGCCACCTGAGGTAAGCTCTTCCTGGGGGTAATCGTGAACCCAACCGTGGCCATCGTCGAGGACGAGCAGAACATCCGTGAGAACGTCGCCTTCGCCCTCAAGCGGGAGGGCTTCACGGTGGAGACCTTCGCCGACGGCCTGTCGGCGTGGGAGTCGTTTCAGGACCGCCCACCGGACGTGGTCGTGCTCGACATCATCATGCCCAGAATGGACGGGCTCGAGCTCTGCCGCCGCATCCGTTCGGCCTCCGAATCGACCCCGATCATCTTCCTCACCTCCCGCGACGAGGAGTTCGACCGGGTCCTCGGGCTCGAGCTCGGCGCCGACGACTACCTGTGCAAGCCTTTCTCGATGAGGGAGCTGATCGCCAGGATCAAGGTGCTTTTCCGGCGCCTGGCCCTTGTCAACGATCCCGGCGACGCCTCGGAGGAGTTGCTCCAGGTCGATCGGCTGATCCTCGACCTGCGACGCTACACGGCCCGGTGGAGCGGCAGGGTGGTGCCGCTCACGGTGACCGAGTTCATGATCCTGCGGGCTCTCGTCCGCCACCCCGGGCACGTCAAGACCCGCCAACAGCTGATGGACGAGGGATACCCTCACGACACCTTCGTGTCCGACCGCACCATCGATTCCCACATCAAGCGGCTGAGGAAGAAATTCCTGGTGGTGGACCCGTCGTTTGATCGCATCGACACCGTGTACGGTCTCGGCTACCGGTACGCGGAGGGGGCCGATTCGTGACCGAGCCGCTCCCGCCCCCGGCCGGGAAGGCGGTCCCGTGAACCTCTCGATGGGGGCACTGTCGAGGCTTCCGGTCCGGCTGCTCGCCTTCAACATCCTGCTGGTCTTCCTTCCCGCGGCCGGCGTGCTCTTCCTCGGCACCTACGAGAGCCACCTGCTGGAAGCCCAGGAGCGGACCATGGCCCAGGAGGGACGGCTGCTGGCGGCCGCCCTCGAGGCATCGACGGACCTCGACGCCAGCCACGCCGAAGAGATCCTCGTCCACCTCGGCCAGCGACATTTGGCGCGGCTGAGGGTCGTCGACGAAACCGGGTTGGTGCTGGCCGACTCGGCTGCGCTCGGGCCTCGGCTCGACGGCGACCGTCCTTCGACCGCGGAGCCCGCCAGGTCACGCCCCCAGGAGAGCCTCCTCTACCGAATCGCGTCGCTTCCCGTACGATTTATGAGGACCGTGTTGTCCCGGCCTCCGATGGCGGAGCCCGGCACCGGAGATTCGAGCCGGGCTCTGCGCGGCCCCGAGGTCGGCGCGGCCCTCGACGGTCGATACGGCGCGACAACCCGGATCTTGTCCGACGACATGCAGACCGTCATGCTCGACATCGCGATCCCGGTCCGCATCGACGGCGAGGTCGCCGGAGCCGTTGTGGTGTCCCAGTCGACGAATCGCATCATGAGTGCGCTTTATGCGGTTCGGCTGGACGTCTTCAAGGTCTTCCTCGCCAGCCTGGTGGCGGCGGTGGTGCTGACCCTTCTCGTCGCCACCACTATCGCCCGGCCTCTGGCGAGGCTGCGTCGCCGTGCGGAACAGATCCTCGACCGGCGCGGCCGCCTCACCGGGGGCTTCGAACCGAGCCGGCGGTCCGACGAGATCGGCGACCTCGAGCGCGCCCTGGCGGAGCTGACCAGGAGGCTCGAAGAGCACCTGAGCCGCACCGAGTCCTTTGCAGCGGACGTCTCGCACGAGTTCAAGAATCCGCTGGCCTCCATCCGCACGGCCACCGACATGGCCCTCGAGGTCGACGACGAGCGGGATCGGCGCCGGTTCCTCGAGATGATCCAACGGGACGTCGCCCGCATGGAGCGGCTGCTCACCGAGGCCCGCGAAATCACCGCCATCGACGCCCACCTCGACGAAGAAGACCGGCAGACCGTCGACCTGCCGGTTGTCCTCGGCGAGCTGGTGGACAGCTTCCGTTTCCGGTCGTCTCCCGACGGTCCCGGTTTCGAGCTTCACGTCGAGGAGCCCTCGGGCCTGGTCGTGGGATCAACCGATCGGCTGATCCAGGTCTTCGAGAACCTGCTCGCCAACGCCGAGTCGTTCTCTCCGCCGGCGGGCGTCGTCACCGTAACCGTCGGCTCCGCCGGCGACGAGATCGAGGTGCGCTTCGCCGACCAGGGGCCCGGCGTTCCCCAGGAGCATCGCAACCGGATCTTCGCCAGGTTCTTCTCGTACCGCCCGGACGGAGGCGACAGCGGTCACACCGGCCTCGGGCTCGCCATCGTCAAGGCCATCGTCGAGGGCTATGGCGGGCGGATCGACTACCGGCAACGCGACGGTGAGGGCGCCGAGTTCGTCGTCCGCCTCCCCAGGGCCGAGGGCGGAAAGCAGTAGGCAACAGATCCCCACCCACCCAAGAACGGAATTGGACGCAGAAGAACGCTGATGAACGCAGACTCCGCCGCTCACCGACGGGACCGCGGAGCCGCCGGCAGGCGGCGACACCCGCGCCCTGCAGTCCCGTTTCTGGTTCTATCTGCGTGATCTGCGTTCTTCTGCGTCCAATTCCCGGGTGGGCGGGGGAAGTCAGTGTGCTCCGTGTTCTTCCGTGTCCCAATCCCGGCGGCAGGAGAGCGGTTAGTTGTCGAGCGCGCCGGCTTCGATCCAACCCCGGAGCAGGTCCATCCGCTGCTGGTCGAGCGGTGGGCCGCCGCGCGGCATCTGATCACCGCTGATCGATGGATCGCCGATGACTTTCAACCACAGGTAGGAGGCCGACGGGTCGAACGGCTCGACGCGATCGAGCGCCGACTGCTCGGTCGACGGCACGTCGACGATGTTGTCGTAGGCCTGACCGGCGCTGAGGTTCAGACCGGCGGCCGGGGCGTTGCCGGCATGGCAGCCGGAGAGGGCGCAGCTGGCAGTGAAGATCTGGTTCTGGACCTGGGTAAGGGTGGCCGCGGGCCCAGTCACCGTGACCGTCCGGGTGTCGGGGGTCGGATCGGACAACCCATGCTCGTCGGTGGCGGTGAAGCTCACCGCATAGCTGCCGGGATCGCTGTAGGTGTGATCCCCGGGCACCAGCTCGGTGGAGGTGATGCCGTCGCCAAAGTCCCACACGACCGTCACGTCGTCCCCGTCCGGATCGCTGGCCGAGCCTGCAAATGCGACCGAACCGCCGGCTTCCAGGGTCTCGTCCCCGGAGGGTGTTTCGATGGTGCCGACCGGCGGTCGGTTCTCCTGGGCCGGGGTTCCGTCGTCCTGGAACGGGAGCACGTAGATCGGATCCGACGAGGTGTTGTCCAACACCGAGGCGTAGCCTATCACCGGAGCGTCAGCCGTGAACTCCACCGTGGCATTGGCCACCACCGCATTGCCGACGCCGACGAAGCCGAACACGTTGTTGATCTGTGAGACGGCCAGCGGCGGGAGGGTGCGCTGCCGCTCGCCGAGCAGGGCGCCGGCGGTGACGTCGTAGACCCTGACCGTGACCGCCACTGCGACATCGTTGGGATTGGCGAACCCCACGTTGGAGCGAAAGCCGCTATCCGCCGGGTCGTTCTCCACCTGGAGAAGAATGCCCCCGGTGAGAGCCGCCGTCGGCGCCGACCCCGGGATGAACTGACCGAATGTGCCGCTGTCACCGCCCTGGTTGTAGGTTCGGGAGGTGACCAGGAACGGGCTCGCCGACCTCAGTCTGATCCCGCCCGCCCCATCGATCCCGAACACCCCGGAGACCACGTCGTCGAGGGCCAGACCCCGCCTGGGTCCGATCTCCACCGGCACTTCAGCCGCCCCGGTGTTGTCCGTGTCACGGCGCAACCACGACAACTGCACCGTGATCGTCTCGGCGGGATCCGGGTTGAACAGGCGCACGTCGGTGACGAAAAACGAGTCGCCGGCCCCGGCTGCGCTGGCAGCCGCGGGGATGTACCTGATCACGTCCTGGGCGGCGGCGGCGCCACCGAAGCCAATTAACAGAATGCACATGAACGCTCGTTTCATCGATTCCCTCCGCTCACAGTCCCAAGTTGATTCTCATATGCATGACCAACTCCCCTGGTAACCAAATCCAGCCTGGACTTCTTCCGAGCCTCCTGCGGTTGCGCCCGGAAACCACCCAAGCAAACAGCCCGAATATCCGGGCGCCTGGTCCCCATACGGTGATTCGAATCGCGCACTCCGGACAGCTGGGACGGGCGGGCGGAATCGGGAAGAGAATCCGAGACCGTTCTTCACGCATGACGCAATAACATCGAATGACCAGCAATAGATTCTCAATTTATCTGGGAACCTTCACAGTTTTGCGGCAGACGGGATCCGCGCTATACTCCGCCTCGTGAAATTTTGGACTTGAGTTCCCGGGGGTCGTCCTCGTCGCCCCGGATTTGGAGGAGGCATCACGATGATAATTGGAGTCGTCAAGGAGTCGTTCCCGGGTGAACGGCGGGTGGCGTTGGTGCCCGGTGTTCTGCACCAGCTGATGCGCGCCGGACCGAAAGTGCTCGTGGAACCGGGCGCCGGCGCTGCGGCGGGGTTCCCGGACGGAGAGTTCACCGCCAAGGGAGCCGCGATCGCCGCCAACCGCGCCGACGTTTTTGCCAAAGCCGACGTGATCGTCCAGGTGCGTCCGCCTGGAGCGAACCCCGACAACGGACCGGCAGATCTCGCGGCGATGCGTTCCGGCCAGGTGGTGATCGGCATGTGCGATCCCCTGGTGGCCCACGACGCCGACAAGGCTGCCGCTGCCAAGGGCATCACCCTGTTCTCGATGGAGATGATGCCGCGGATCACCCGCGCCCAGAGCATGGACGTGCTGTCGTCCATGGCAACCATTGCTGGCTACAAGGCGGTCATCCTTGCGGCCAACAGCCTGCCGCAGATGTTCCCCATGATGATGACCGCTGCAGGGACCGTCTCTCCGGCCAAGGTCTTCGTCGTCGGTGCCGGAGTCGCCGGCCTCCAGGCCATCGCCACCGCCAAAAAGCTGGGCGGCGTGGTGCAGGCGTATGATGTGCGGCCGGCGGTCAAGGAACAGGTGGAGAGCCTGGGCGGCAAGTTCGTCGAAATGGAGCTCGAGACGGGCGGCGCCGAAGACGCCGGTGGTTACGCCAAGGCCCTCGGCGAGGATTTCTACCGCAAGCAGCGCGAGATGATGACCGCGGTCGTGGCGGCCAACGACGTCGTGATCACCACCGCCGCGGTCCCCGGCAAGAAGGCGCCGATCCTGGTCACCAGGGAGATGGTCGAAGGAATGCACACCCGCGCCGTGATCGTGGACCTGGCCGCCGAACGCGGCGGCAACTGCGAGCTGACCCGGCCGGGAGAGACCGTGGTCCACAACGGAGTCACGATCCTGGGCCCACTCAACATCCCGACGTCGATCCCCTACCACGCCAGCCAGATGTACGCGAAGAACATCGTCACGTTCCTTCTCCACCTGATCGACGACGGTGAGCTGAAGCTCGATCTCGAGGACGAGATCACCGCAGGCACCCTGATTACCAGGGACGGCAAGGTGGTGAACCCCATGGTGCTCGAGTCCATGGGTGCCACGACTCAAGGGGGAGAATCGTCATGACCGACCTCGTCACGCTGCTCACCGTTTTCGTGCTGGCGATCTTCGTCGGCTTCGAGATCATCACCAAGGTCCCGCCGACGCTCCACACCCCGTTGATGTCGGGATCGAACGCGATCTCCGGTATCACCATCATCGGGGCCCTGATCCTGGCGGGAGTGATGGCGGATCAGCCGGGCTATCACGAGCTCGCCAAGTTCATGGCCTTCGTGGCCGTCATTTTCGCCTCCATCAACGTGGTCGGTGGCTTCCTGGTGACCCACCGCATGTTGAAGATGTTCCAGAAAAAGTAGGGATGGGGGCAAACAATGAACATCCAGCAGTTGACCAACATCACCTACGTCATCGCCGCCGTCCTCTTCATCTATGACCTCAAGATGCTGTCCCACCCGCGGACCGCCGTGCGAGGCAACAAGCTCGGCTCGCTGGGTATGGTGCTGGCCATCGCCGCCACCCTGATCAGCGGCCGCTTCGACTGGACCTACATCATCCTCGGCATCGCCATCGGGTCGATCATCGGTGCGGTGGCCGCCCTCAGGGTCAAGATGACCTCCATGCCGGAGATGGTCGGCCTGTTCAACGGCTTCGGCGGCGGCGCTTCGGTGCTGGTGGCGGGCTCGGCGCTGATCGCCACCTTCTCGGCGGTCAATGCCGGCACCGCAGCCAGCGGCGACCTCCAGATGAAGATCGCCACCGTGCTCTCGGGAATCATCGGTTCGGTCACCTTCTTCGGCAGCTACGTCGCCTTCGGCAAGCTCGCCGAGTTCCTGTGCGTCAAGTGGAAGCTCCATCCCTGGCAGAAGATCGTCAAGTACGGATTTTCGTTCGGCGTCGCGGCCGGCATGATCTGGTACGGCGTGGCTCAGGGCGTCGGCCTCTATTCGGTGATTTTCATGATCTCCGGCGTCGTCATCGGCGGCCTGCTGCTGCTCAAGAAGGATCGCTTCCCCGGCATGGACGTCCTCAAGTTCGCATCCGCAGCCGCGGCGGTCGGGCTCGGCGTCCTGGTGGTTTTGAATCCCCACGACAGCATGCTCTACTGGGCCCTCGTCGGCGTGGCGGGAGTCCTCGGCGTCGTCCTCACGATGTCCATCGGCGGTGCCGACATGCCGGTGGTCATCGCCCTGCTGAACTCCTACTCGGGCCTGGCCGCGGCGGCCACGGGCTTCGTGATCAACAACACGGTGCTGATCATCGCGGGCTCCCTGGTCGGCGCCTCCGGCCTCATCCTGACCAGCATCATGTGCAAGGCGATGAACCGATCGCTGGCCAACGTCCTGTTCGGCACCATGGGGCCGACGGCCGACACCCCGGACGCCGACGAGGTCTACAAGACCGTCAAGTCCGCATCGGCCGAGGAGGTCGCCATGGTCCTGGAGATCGCCGAACGGGTGGTGATCGTCCCCGGTTACGGCATGGCGGTGGCCCAGGCTCAGCATGCGGTTCGCGACTTCGCCTCCCAGCTGGAAGGCCGAGGCATCAAGGTGGAGTACGCCATCCACCCGGTGGCCGGCCGTATGCCGGGTCACATGAACGTGCTCCTGGCCGAGGCTGACGTGCCCTACGAGGAGCTGATCGAGATGGACGACATCAACCCCACCATGTCGCAGGTGGACGTGGCCATCGTGCTCGGTGCCAACGACGTGGTGAATCCGGTGGCCCGGACCGACCCCTCCAGCCCGATCGCCGGCATGCCGATCATCGACGTCGACAAGGCGCGCACGGTGGTGGTGATCAAGCGCAGCCTGAGCCCGGGCTTCGCCGGCATCCCCAACCCCCTGTTCGCCATGGACAACACGTTGATGTTCTTCAACGACGGCAAGAAGGCCATCCTCGAGCTGGCGGCGGCGGTCAAGGAGCTCTGACCGCGATCGATCGACAATCCCAAAACAACGGGCCCGCGGAGCAATCCGCGGGCCCTTCTTCTTGGCTCTTCACCCAATTGCCGAGGTCGCCCAAGTTGATGGCGTCGCCATCAATTCAGCTGCCCTATGAAATATCTGCAGCGTTTATCTGCGTTCTTCCGCGTTCTTCTGCGTCCAAACGAAGGCCGGCGGGCAGTCGTCGCCCGGCTCGTAACCGCAGTCCACCGCGAAGGCGGTCCAGTCGTTCTGGGCGAGGCCGAACTCGGCGTCACCGGTCACGCCGTCCACCTTGGACATGTACGACATGAACGACCCAAAGCCGCCGGGACCACTGAACAAGGGATCGCAGGGATCCCACGACACGGTGTCCGGATCCACCATGATCTCCACGCGGCCCGGGTTCGACAGATTGGACACCCCGAGCTGCTGCAGGCTCCATTGAGCCAGGGAGAAGGTCCGGACCTGCCTGTTGGCCGTCGCCACGACCGAGCCGTTGGCCCCGAACACGGTAATAATGAGGTCGAGAGGCTGGCCGGAGAGGTTGACCACACCCACGTTGGACCGTTTCCCGGAATCCCATTGGGCGCCCGGAAGAACCGCCTCGCCCGCCCCGAAAAGAACGCTGAACAGGCTCGACGACACGGTCTGGCCGTAGGTGGCGCTGGGGTTGGCGTTATTGAACACCCGGGCGGACACCGCAAGCAGCGCGTCTCCATCGCCGGTGGCGGGCTCCCCGAGGAGAATGAGGAAACCCTTGGTATTGCCCTGCCCGGGGAACCAGTTTCCGAGCACGTCTGGCACCGTCAAGGTCTGGCCGGGGTTCAGGCTGAACTCGCGGGACGGTCCCATGAACGGTGAATTGTCGGTGTTCTCCCGGTAGAAGGTGGCGGTGACGTCTACCCTCGAATCCGAGGTGTTGGAGATCCACATGGAGGTCATCCAGTCGGTGCCGGCGGCACCGGCCACCTTGGCCACCACGGGGACGAGATGAAACGGCGACACGATCTGCGCCTCGGCGGCGGAGAACGCGATCATACAGGCGATCACTACACCAAGAACTCGGGCTTTCGTCATGGCAGGCTCCTTTTGGTGACGAGTTTTTCGATACTGCGTCTCTATATTATACCAGAGCCCACCCGCGCATCATTAAGGTGCCATCTGTCGGCCTCGTCCTCGTCACCCAAGACGTGCTCCGCGCCAGACACCCGGTTGTACACGTGGTAGATCCCTTTGGGCAATAGAATCCTCGGTTGACGACCCATCCCCTCCCTCCACCTGAATCAGATGAGCCACCATAAGGTCAATACCCAGGTGCCTGGCACGTTTACAGGTGCCTGGCACGTTTACAGAATCCAGAAGCAGGGACCCGCGGCAGCGTCAGTTGACAGCGTCAGTATCGGAGAACCGGGCGCGCTCAGATGGGATTGAGCAGGCGCCACGTCATCGCACGAACGTGGTCAAAGGTCTCCAAGGCGTTTTCTGCCCCGGCTCCATTGACTGCACCAGCGGCGGAGAGGAGTCGCAGGTGGCTGTCGACCTCTTTGGCCGAGGCATAGGCGATCCGCCAGTGGTGCTGACGGTCTCTTCCGAATCGGCCGTGTCCTTCCGCCAGGTTGGCGGGGACCGAGCTCGCCGATCGGATCACCTGATCGGCAACCGATTTCAAAGGGGCGGGAACCCTCATCACGAGCTTGATGGCTATGCCTGCTGCTTCGAGGGCCTTGGTGTAGGCGATGAGATTGGTGTTTCCGACGGCTTCGGACATGGTCACCTCCGGGTCGTTCACGCCCTCCCCCACAAGCCGGTGAGGTAGCCGATGTCAAGGGTGTGTAACACCGGACCCTTGGGCCGGCTTGCCCTTGACATCGGCTGCCCACCGGCTACTCCTTCCTTTGAACGACCCGGAGGTGGTCATGTGCTATGCCGCCGAGGCAACTGATTGCTGCCGCTGAAGACTGATCGCTGTCCCTGCTCGCTGATCTCTGCCGCTGCCCCTGATTACTGTCGCTGCCGCTGCATTTCGGGCACGGAGACGGGCACGGCAGAACCCCAACCACACGCTTTCCGGATGAACCCATTTTTTGAGATCACTTCGAAAGCGCTGCACAGGCTGCTCATCGTGGAAGGACCGCCGCGGGGTGGCTGGGTTTCCGCATGAAGAGGACGAACGCGGTAAGATCTGCCGGTGATCCGACGCCCCTTCGTTCTGCTCGCGGCGGCCGTCTTGATGACGGGCACGGCCACCGCCCAGGTCCGCATCGAGCTCGTCCTGGATTCGTCCCGCGGCATGGGGGCGGAGCTCGAGGACGGGCAGACGCGGATCGAGGCCGTCCGGCAAGCCATCGGCTCGTGGATCGCGGAACAGCAGCAGGAGAGAATGGCCGGCCTCGGACTGCACGTCGTCGGCGGCACGGCGGAGAACGCGGACACCGAAGCCTGCTCAGACGTCCGCGTGCTCATCAAGCCCGGAGAAACTGAACCCGATGCCTGGCTCGCAGCCCTCGATACCATTCAACCGACAGGTTCGAGAGCCCTCATCCAGGCTGTCATTGGCGCCGCTGCGACCCTGGCCTCGGAGCCGGAGCCGGCCGCCCTGATCGTGATCACGTCGGGTGAGAACGAATGCGAGGTTGACGGGGACGACGCGGCAGCCGCACTGGCGGGCGGGATCGAGCTGAGAGTGATAGGCATCGGTCTTGTCGACGAAGCGGTGGAGCGATTCGCCGCGGTGGCGCCGACCCGCAACACCACCGGCGCCGACTCGCTGCTGGAAGCCCTGCAATCGACCGTCGACGAGATCGTCGCCGAACGGGTGGTTCTGGAGGTGCCCGCCGAGGTCGCGGCAGGGCACCCCTTCGAGGTGATCTGGGACGGCCCGGCCGGCGCGGCGGATTTCCTCTCGGTGGCGGATCCGGATTCCGACGGCAGCGCGTACCTGAACCTCCATCTCGCCGAGCGGGGCAGCCCGGCGACCCTCGTGGCACCGCCGACCCCGGGCGCCTGGGAGGTGAGGTATGTGGATGGCCGCAAGGGGAAGATCCTCCGCCGGCAGGTGCTCGAGGTCGGTGAGCCGCCGATCGCGATCACGGCGCCAGCGGTCGTCTCGGTCGGCGACCGGTTCGAAATCAGCTGGGGCGGACCGGACTCGCCGGGTGACTTCATCGCGGTGGCGGAAACGGGCAGCGGCCCCCGCCAACACCTCGACTGGTTCTTCACCTCGCAGGGGAGCCCGGCCTCGCTCGCGGCTCCCATGAGATCGGGAGCTTTCGAGATCCGATACATCAGCGGTGGCGATCATGAAGTGTTGGCCGCGGTCCTCATCACCGTGGAAAACTGATGGAAGCCTTCTCTGGGATCCGGTTTCCCGAGGCGGTGGACTCCGCCTCGGTCGAGCTGGTCCTTCACGTGCCCGGCCACGACCTCGCTGGCACCTCGGTGGCGGCCCTGGCAACGGCGTTCCTGGTCGACCGCTTCCGGACGGCGGTCGACATGGGCCGGTGTTCGGCCGCTTTGGCGGCCCAGGAGACCGTTCTCCTCACCCACTGCCACTCCGACCACGTGGCGGGGCTGGTGGCCTGGCTGTCGGCCCACACCCGACGCTTCGAGGGATCCCCAACACGAATCGTGGTCCCGGGAGAACGCCGCGACGCCCTGCTTCGCGTTTTGGAGATCTGGCCGGACCTGGACGGCGTTCGGCGGCGGGTTCGGCTCGAGGACGTGGTGGTGCCGGCACAGGCGGGAGATGTGATTCCCCTCGCTAACGGCGGGACGGCTCGTGCATTCGAGGTCCACCACTCGGTTCCGTCGCTCGGCTGGGCCGTGTCCGGTGGGGACAATCGACGCCCGATCTTCGCCTTCGCGGGCGACGGAACCGTACTGCCTTTCGACCAGGACCCCTCTCTCCTCGATGCGAAGGTGGCCGTCGTCGACTGCAGCTTCGTCGACGAAGGCACCCGGGTGGCTGCCCGGCTCGGCGGCCACGGTCACCTCCAGGACTGGGTCGAACTCGCTGGGAGGCTTCCCTGCGAGCTGCTCGTGCTGGCTCACCTGCCGGCCGAGACCACCGCGAAAGAGCTCATCGCCCGACTCGGGAAAGTGGTTCCTGACGGTCCGACCCTCGTGCCGTGGGTGGTGCCTCCCCCATCGTGAGTCCAAGGTCAAAAGTCAAAAGTCCAAAGTCCGTCTCTCCCTCTCGGGGGGCAGAGGGGTTGCCCGCCAACCTTCGACCGACTCGACTCGTATTGACGATGGACGGATCCCGCCCCTCTGGGCGCCGGGAATGGGGTGCCCGCGGGCGCGGTTGCTGCATGACGGACTGGGGAGACCATGAAGACCACCTGGCTGCTGATCGCACTGCTCACCCTGCCCCTCGCCGCGCCTGCTGCCGAGGACGATGAAAAAGACGCCCCGTTGGCCCTGATCGCCGAGACCGAGTCCCTTGGATCCGGCCCCGGAGGCACGGTGGTAGGGGTGGTGGTCCGGCTCGCCCCGGAGGATCGGGATCGAGTCGGCGATCGCGTGCGCATCGTTCTCTCCCTGGTCGATGACGGCGAGATCGTCGACCGTCACTCTGCCGTGGTCGCCCTCGAAGGCGACGGATCGGTCATCCTCTACCGGGAATGGCCGGTCGGCACGTACGAGCTCCAGATCTCTCTCGCCGCATCGTCCGAGGACGTTTCCGGGGTCTGGTTCGGAGATGTCACGGTCGTCGAGATGACCGACCCGTTCACAGCGCCCGAGGGCGCTGGCGCCGATGCAGTGGCCCTCGAGCTGACCCCGCCGGACCGCGGCGGTGTCCGATTCCTGCCCCCCCCTAAGGTCGGTAGCATCGGCGCCCTGCAGCTCGAGGTCGAAGTGCCCGAGGGCACCCGCAGCGTCGAGTTCTTCCAAGACGACAGGTCGCTTCTGCGCCGCAACCGGCCGCCGTGGACGGTGTCCGTGCCGCTGGGCAACATCGTGCGCCGAACCACCGTGCGCGCGGTCGCCGTCGACAGCAGGGGCACGTTCCTGGGAGAGGACGCGGTGGTGCTCAACAACCCCACCGGCCAGATTGGTATCCAGATCCTGCTGGCCCCCGAAAGCTCGATCGCCGGCGGCAACCGCAAGATCACGGTTTCGGTGTCGGGTGCCAGGGAGCTCCAGGAGGTCACCCTCAGCCTGGATGCTGAGCAGGTGGCCCGCTGGGCCAACTGCCCGTGCGTCACCGAGGTCGCGGTATCCAAGCTCGCCCTGGCCACGATCCTGTCCGCCGACGCGGTGGACACCGAGGGCAACCGCGGGGATTCCGTCATCACCCTTGCCGGGGGCGCCGGATTCGTGGGCTCGGTCCGGGTCGAGTTGGTCGAGCTGCCGATCGTGGTGCTCGACTCGCAGGGAACACCCGTCGTGGGTCTCACCCAGGACGACTTCACGGTTTTCGAAGATGGCCGCGAGGTCACCCTCGAGGGGTTCGGAACTACCGCCGACCTGCCCCTGTCCCTAGCGCTGGCCGTGGACACCTCCGGATCGATGGTAGAGGTATTTCCCGAGGTCCGACAGGCGGTCAGGGGATTCACCGAGGCCCTGATCGAGGACAACGACGAGGTGGTGCTCATCAGATTCTCGTGGGACGCCGAGGTGGAGGTGACCTGGACCGACGAGATCCGCAAGGTCAAGGGCCGCCTCGACCGTTTCGAACCCGAGGGCGGGACCTCGCTGCACGATGCGGTGGTGCGGTCGCTGGAGCAGTTCCGCGGCCGCCGCGGCCGCCAGGCCGTGGTCCTCCTGACCGACGGCGAGGACACCACCTCGCGGACCGGCTGGAGCGTGGCGGAGCGATTCGCCCACACCATGCGGGTGCCGATCTTCCCGATCGGGCTCGGTCTGGGTAAGCTCGATTTCAGCGCCCGCGGGACCCTCAAGGAGCTGGCGGCCGAGACTGGAGGCGAGGCCTTCTTCGTCAAGGACGTGGAGGACCTGCCGGCCGTCTACGACCGGATCGCCGACCTCCTGCGCTCCCAGTACCTGGTGTGGTACCCGTCGCCCTCCGATAAGACCGAAGAGGAGTTTCGCGAGATCGAGGTCGAGGTCCGCACCCCGGGGCTCGAGGTGCACACCATTCGCGGCTATTATCCCGGCAAGTAGCGCCATCCTGAATTCGGAATTCGGAATTCGCCGACAGCAGCAGACTACAGCCGTGGCCAGGGGGGTCGTCTCGAGGCGCCGTGAGACCAGCCGGCAAAGCCGGCGCGTGGCGAACGGCGTCCCGAGGAGCGGAGCGACGAGGGAGCTGGGGCTGGCCTACGGCTGTCTGCTGGTGGCGGTGAGTCGCCGCGGCCGGAGGCCGCGAGCAATTCGGAATACCGACCCGACGGATTCCGCTAGAACTGCCAGCCGATCCAGAAGTTGGTCTCGGTCCCGGACTTGGTCTCCTTGAAGTTCCACAGCTTGATCCAGTCCCAGTGGAACGGCAGCCCGAACAGGTTGAGGGTAATCCCGAAGCCGTACGAGGCCACGCCCCCGTTCAGGGCGCCGTCCTCCCCGATCGTGATCACATCGCCGGTGGCTGGATCGATGATGTCCTTCGTTCCGATGAACTCGCAGCCGGGCAGCCCGCGGTAGTCGTACTCTCGCCCACCCACCTTGTAGCAGGTGTAACCCACGTCCATGAACAGCCGGCCCCTGATCTGGCCGATGCTCATGAAGGCCAGGTCCATCCGGTCGATCAGCGGGAATCGCCACTCGAGGTTGACGAAGGCGGCCTCGGTGCCGGCGAGGGCACGGACCGGGTAACCGCGCACGGTGTCGGTGCCGCCGATGCCGTAAACGGTCGGGCTGTTGCCGTCCGCATATCCGCCCCACAGCCTGACGGCGACCTCGTTGCGTTTCGACAGCGCGAAGTACTTTCGATAGTCGACCTCCACCTGCTGGGTGAGGGCACCGCCGAAGTCGAGGTCCTGCGCATAGGTGAGTCGCACCTCAAATCGGGATCCCTGGTGGGGACCGTAGTAGGCCCACAGGGTCGTGTCGCCGACAATCGCCCCGCTGATGATCGGCGACTGCTGGCTGAAGCTGTCGTAGAAGAGCTCGCCATCAGGACCGACCACCGGAAGGCTCGCCGCGCGATCAAAGTACCCGACGCTACCCTGCACCCGGTAATACCGGGACAGAGGATAGACCACGTCGAATGTCGCTCCGGACACCCTGTAGGCCTCCTCGCGTTCGGCGAATTGATCGCGCTCGTAGTCATACCCCGTCAGGTAGAAGCTCCGATAATCGTAGAGGGTCGCCCCCCAACCCATGCGCTTGGTCTGGTTGATGAAACCGGCCTGGAAGTTCGAGAACAGATCGATGGTGCTGAACAGCACCCACAGCCGGCGGTCGGCGTACTGATCGGTGAGAGTGAGGTAGGTGTTCGACAGGAAGTTGCCGTAGGCGTCGAAGCCGAGATTCACCGACGCATCCTCTAAAAACAGCTTCCCTCTCTTGACCCTCTTGGCGTCCTCAGGATCCACCGTGATGCTGACTGCGGGCAGAAACTGCTCGGACTGGAAATCCTTCTGCGGATCCCGCTCCACACCCACGGACTCGCCCTGGCTGGCGTCTGCCGAGAACAGGTTCCACCGTCCCCGGTGGTAGGCCTGGAAGCCTACCCGTTCGCCCTCGAGGGTGTCCGCCGCCACCGGATTGAGGGCGGCGCCGAAGACGTAGGTGACCCGCTCCAGCTCCCGGGTCTCGGCGTCGAGCTTGTAGATGTCGAAGATGCCATCCTGCCGGTCGGAGGCAAAGAAGAGCCGCTCGCCGTCTTCGGAGAAGGTGGCTCCCGAGTCATTGCCAACCCCGAAGGTGAGCTGCTCGCGGTCGCTCGGGTCGTCCAGCGAAATCCCGATCAGCTTGCCGTACTCACCGATCTGTGATGTGTACACCAGGTGCTTGCCGTTCGGCCTGAATGTGGGTGCCGAGTCGGCCCACCCGTCGTTCGTCAGATTTGAAACCTCACCGGTGGCGACGTCCAGCAGGAAGATGTCCCACTGGCCGTTGGCCACCGCCCTGAACGCGATGGTGCTGCCGTCCGGCGAGAAGGCCGGCTCCAGCGGCTGGTCGATGGGAAGCTCGATCTCGAAACGCTTCGCGATGCCGCCCTTGTGGGCATCGAGCAGCAGCAGGTCCCGGGTTCGCTCGGAGCGGGCGAAGACCGCGACCCGATCGCCGTCCGGCGAGAAGGCCAGGTCCTTGCCCTCGCCCGGCGCGGTCGTGAAGCCCTGGGCGATGATGTACTCGTACTTGATGGTGTAGCCCTTGGTGAGGTTCTTGTACAGCTTGCGGTCCGGAATGCCGAACAGGGCCACGTCAACGTCGTTCTTGTACGTGGTGATCGCCGCCACCAGGTCCTGGGAGGGCGACAGGGAGGGAGAGGCCTGGTTGCCGCGACCGGCCGTCCCTTCGACCTCGAACGGCCGTCCGAACTCCGACGGCGTGCCACGGTCGGCGTACACCTCGTACTTGTTCCTGAGCCAGGCGTTCCATCGGATGTCGAACTCCTCGAGATCCATGTTGAAGACCTTCTCGATCGGCCTGGCCATGCCGCCGCCCACCACTCCGCGGAAGGCAAACACGAAGTCGCGGACCCCATCCTCCCCCCACTCCTCCTCGATGAACTCGAAGACCTTGTGGCCGAATCGGTAGGCCAGGAAACCGCTGGGAAGCTGGGTGATCGGGGGCACCATGTCGGACAGCACCGCATCGCGGACGTACATTTCGTCGAGGCTGTCCTCGTCGGCTGCGTAGTACGACGCCATGCCCTCCATGAACCACTGCGGCGGCCGCGCGTAGACCGCCCGTCCCCGTCGGCCCTGAAACAGGATCTCGTACTGGAAAATGTGGGTCAGCTCGTGCTGGATCAGCTTCTGCAGCTCGCGATCCGGAAGGTCTACCGGCAGCACCATGCGGTTGCGGACCGAGGTGGCGAACGCGCCCACTCCCTCCGGAACGAATCCGGGCATCAGGTTGGTCTGCTCGAACTCGCCGTGGGTGGCGTAGGTGATCATCGGGATCTGCTCGAGCACCTGGAAGTTGAGTTTGCGGGCGAGCTCATCGTAAGCGCTCTCCGAAAACGAAGCGATCTTCTCGAGGCTGGGTTCAACCCGGTCATAAAACGAGATCTTGAAGTGCGGCGTGTCGTAGGCGTACCACTTGAATTCGTCGTAGCGGATCTTGTTCTTGCCGCCGATCCACCGGTATTGTGCAGCTGCCGGGGTGGCCACCAGCAGGACCAGAACCAGCACCCTCGCCCAGATCCTCATGATCGCCTCCCGCCGTCGCAGGGTCGGTGGATCGCCGAATCTCCGGCGGCCGCCCCTTTCCTCGGGATTTGGCTCGCGTCGTCCAGTGGCCGGATCTCAATTGTCATGATCAGCGCCTTCCTAGTCGGTGTAGAGGGTTCGCTTGGCGACCATGCCCCGCGGCACGAAGATGCCCAGCAGACGGTTCTCCAGGTTGTAAAGGTCGGCGAACATGTCTTCGGACTGCTCCAGCTTGCGTTCCGAGCGTTCCTTGAAATCGGTGATCTGTTCGCTCAGCACCTGCTCTCCGGTCTTGGCGTCGAAGACCATCAGCAGGATGTCGAAGTTGAATCCCGTTTCCTCCACCAATACCTGGCGGAAATACGTCTTGCCGTCGGTCGGCGACACGTACTCCTCGGTGTTGTAACCCGCCCGATCCAGGACCTTGACGTCGATCGCCGCCGACACGATGTAGTCGGCTTCTGTGGTCTCGCCGAGCTCGACCCAGAAATCGGTCATCCCCGCCAGCTCCGTCGGGTCAGTCGACGGCGGCTGCACATCCACCGTCGGGACCACGTCGAGACGAGTCCGGCGCCGGATGATCTTGCGCAGGAAGTCGTCGAACTCGCGGCTGGCTTCCAGGTCAAGAGAGCTGGCGTCCTCGTTGGCCCTGGGTTCAATGAGCACCGGACCGACGTAGATCGACTCGGAACCGTCCAGCTTCAGCTCGGGTTCGATGAACAGGTTGATGCGCATCTCCTTGGTGCCGGCTTCCAATACCAATGCGCCGGCGAGAATCACGGCCAGGCCGATGAGGGCTCGTTTAGCCATTTTTCGCCTCCCCACCGACGGCATCCTGTTGTCCGGAATCCGGCTGCCCGCCTTCGGCTTCCTCACCGGGCGGCTCCTCCTCGGCGAATTGAGTTGCGTAGAACTCCTTGAACTGGGAGAAGTTGCGCTGCAGAACACGGTCATTCGGGGCGACGGCCAACGCCGTCTGGTAGGCCAGGAGGGCCTCCTCGAATCGTCCCGACGCCTCGAGGGCAACGGCGATGTTGTTGAGGATCCGGGGCTGTCCGGGGGTCAGGTCGTTGGCCCGCTCGAAACGGTCCAACGCCTCCAGCCAGTAGCCGCGGCGGGCGGCGTCGTATCCCCATTTCATCTGGTCACTCGCCGCCCCCTTGGCGGGATCGCCGGCCGTAGCGGCCGTCGCGCCCACGAGCTGGGTGAGCAGGAGCACGCAACCAATCACGAAGATCGAAGGTCCGGTGGGTCTCACGACGTCATTCCCTCCCAATATCCTCATCAGATGCCACCAGGATAGTAACCCGAGATGGTCCGGACCCTGACCTTCTTGCGGTCGACGTCGACCTTGATCTTCCTCAGCTGGTCCGCCGGCTGGTTGGACGACGAGGTGTAGGCCAGCAGGTACTGGGTCCTCAGCTCGCGGTCGATCTCCGAGTAGATCCGTTGAAGCTCGGTGTCGCCGGACACGAAGAAGGCCTGGCCGCCGGTGATCTCGGCGAGCTTGTTCAGCTGATACCGCGCCGCCACCTTGGTGATCGGGAGGTCGACGCCAATGGTGTAGATCGTGACGCCCGCCCGCTGGGCATAACCCACCACGGCGTCGAAGCTGTTCTTGGAGGCCGTGTCTTCTCCGTCGGTGAGGACCACCAGCGCCTTTCGCCCCCGGACCCCCGAAAACTGAAACAGGCCCATGATGACCGAGTCGTAAAGCGCCGTCGCGCGATCGGCGTACAGCGCCAGCAGCGCATTTTCGAGCGTCTTGAAGTCGGCGGTGAACGGGGCCAGCAGATCCGGCTGGTCCGAGAAGGTCTCGATGAATGCACGGTCCTGAGGCCTCACGAGATCGCGCAGGAAACCCATCACCACACGCTGCACCGTCGGCAGGGTCTCCGCCATGGAACCCGAGGTGTCGATGACGATCCCGAGCCGGATCGGCAGCTGCTGGTGCAGCGAGAAATGAGAGATGGTCTGCTCCACCCCATCCTCGAAGACGGTGAAATCCTCCTGAAGGAGGTCCTGTACCGGTTTCCCGTTCCGGTCCAGCACGGTGATCGGCAGCTCCACCGCGGTGACCTCGACCACCTCCCCGAACTCCGGCGAGTTCAGAAACTGGATGTCCTCCGCGATGCTGCCGTCGGACATGATCGCGACCGCGCGCAGGTAGCCGAAATCGCCTTCCCGGTCGAGCTTTACCCAGGCCTCGAAGGGCGGCTCGTCGAGCGACGCGACCTCGAGATCGTTCCAGAAGAAGTCCAACCGCACCAGATCCACGTCGGTCGGGATGTTCAGATCCGCGGCCACCCGGACCTTGCCGACGCCGTCGGCGGCGGACGCCGTGGACAACGGCTCCAGACGGAGGTAGAACCGCTCGCGGCCGACGTTTAGCGATATCCGGTCGCTCCCGAGCTCGACTCCGTTGGCGTCGTAGCCGACGACGGTGACCGTGGTCAGCCTCGGCATCGGGCCGAGGTCCAGATCGACATCGAAGGGCGGACGGTTCTTGGTCAGAATCACCTCGTCATTCACCAGGAAGCTGACCCGACCGACCTCGGGCAGGACCACCGCCTCGAACCGCCGGACACCGCTGATGGCCTCTCCCTCCGGCCCCACCAGCTTGATCAGCGGCTGCTCCCCGGCCTCTTCCTCCAGACCACCATCCAGAGAAACATCGTCCTCGTCGTTCAGCCAGGGATCGTCGGCGGCACCCGGCGGCAGGTCACCGGAGAACTCTGGCGAAGCGGTGAACCGGAGCTCCGCCACACTGGCCCGATCCGAATGCACGTCCTCGACCTTGAGGCGCAGCGAGTAGTCCCCGGGCCGGATATAACGCTCGAACCGCAATCCGAGAACGTCATCGGCGGCCGGCACCGAAAACACGTAACGGAAGCGGTCCACCATATGAGCCTGGCGCGAGATCTCGCCGATGACGTCGAGTTGGACCACCTCGATGTCCCCGACGGAGGTCTTGCCCAGCTCCACGCCATCGACGCTGACGCCGAACGCCATGCGAACGAGACCGCCGCGGGCTCCCCACGACTGCTCATCGACCTCGAAATTGAGAGGTTCGGACTTCTTGTCCACCAGGGCCGAAAACTCCATGAACCGGTTCGAGGACGACTCCTCCCTCGCGCGATCCCTGGGCGGGCGGTACTCGGTCATCGCCTGCAGGTAGCTGGGGTCGCGAGCCCACATCTCCGCGGCCGTCAGGAGCGCCATCAGCGTGTCCCCGTCAGGGCAGCGGTAGCGCGGAGAGTCGAATCTCGATCCGGTGTTGAACGACCAGCCCCTGGTGTCCGCACCGATCATGAAGGTCGACAGGACGCGCCGACCCTCGACGCCGTACCACATCTTGTACTGACCCATGCCCCCCGACTGGTAGAACACGACCACCACGTCCTCGCCCAGGCCCTCGATGTACGACCAGCCCCAGATCTCCATCGGGTTGAAGAACTCCGGACACTTGGAGATGAAGCGGAACATCGGGGGGCCGTGGATCAGAAGCACCCGAGCCCGGTCGGCGTAGGTGTTCTGGAACTCGGTCCGAACGAAGGCCAGCCGCTCCTCGTAGATGTTGCGAAAGGAAGCACCGAAACCGGTTTGGCGGCCCCACAGAATCCACAACCGTTCGGCGAAGGCGGTCCGCTGGGCCTCGGTATCGAGGGCGATGAAGGCCCGCTTCTGCTCCTTGGTGATCAGTGGATAGACCAGCTCGTCCACCCAGACCCGCCACTGCTCCGGCAGGTCCTTGGTGGTGCGCTTCGGTTCCTTATTCTCTTCGGCACCGACGGCAGCGGCGAGCATGAGCCCTGCGGCGGCGACCACAACGGCGCGCCCGAGGAACCCCTTGAGATTCCTCGAAACGACCCGGGCATGAAAGAGTCCCAGCATCACCGTCGTCGCCTTTCCTCGCTCTGCCGAGCTTCCCACCCGGCGCCTCGCCGGCGGCGGAATGGTCCCGGATCCCAAACGGCAGCGACATGGTGTCGCTCCCGCTGCCAATTTTGCAACACCGGGCTGGCGGGTTACCTTCCGCCGGCGCTCGTCAGAAGTACGGGGATCCACACCGTCGGGTTGAGGTGCAACGTGTTTCCCTCGCCTCTCAGGTCTGCAGCACGCCGGTCTTGAACGGCTGCATGTGCGGCTGATGGGCGGCCGCACTGATGGAGCGCGCCAAGATCTGGCGGGTCTGGCGCGGATCGATGATCTCGTCCACCCACAGGCGCGCCGCTGCGAATCTGGGATTGGTCGCGTCATCGTACCGAGCCTGGATCTCGGCGAGCCGCGATGCCCGTTCCTCGGCGGACACCTCTTCTCCGCGGTTCTTGAGCTGGATCGCCAGCAAGGTCTCGGAGGCCTGTTGCCCTCCCATGACCGCGATCGACGCCGACGGCCACGCGTAGGAGAACCGCGCTTGGTAGGCGCGGCCGCACATGGCGTAATTGCCGGCCCCAAAGGAATTGCCGATGTAGACGGTGATCTTGGGTACGACCGAGTTGGCCACCACATTGACCATCTTGGCGCCGTCCTTGATGATCCCGTCGCACTCCGACCTCGACCCCACCATGAAGCCCGTGACGTCCTGGAGGAAGAGCAGAGGCATGCCCTTCTGGTTCATCAGCTCGACAAACCGTGCCCCCTTGTCCGCCGCATCCGAGTAGATGACGCCTCCGATCTGCATCTCGCGGTCCTTGGGGCCGAGACCCCGGCGGCGGTGCACGACCTGGCGTTGGTTGGCCACGATGCCCACGGCCCACCCGTCGATCCGGCCGGTTCCGCACACCAGTGTCCGCCCGTAGGTGGCCTTGTACTCGGTGAACTCCGATCCGTCGAGCAGCCGGCCGAGCAACGCGCGGGTGTCGTACGGCCGGGTGCGGTCGACCGGCAGGATGCCGAGGACCTCGTCCGAGTCCACCGCCGGAGGCCTGCCCTCGATGCGATCGAAGGGGGCCAGGGCAGGCCTGGCCAGCTCGCCGATTCGGGCCCGAATGTGGGCAATCGCCTCCTGGTCGGTGGCGAATCGATCGTCCACGACGCCCGAGATATCCACCTGCACCTCGGCTCCACCGAGAGCCTGATTGTCGGTCTTTTCGCCGATCGCGGCCTGCACCAGGTGGGCGCCGGCCAGGAATATCGTGCCGGTTCCCTCGACGATCAACGCCTCGTCGGACATGATCGGCAGGTAGGCGCCGCCGGCCACGCACGAGCCCATGATGGCCGCTATCTGGTAGATCCCCTCGGCTGACATGCGCGCGTTGTTGTAAAACACCCGGCCGAAGTGGTCTCGATCCGGAAAAATTTCGTCCTGCATCGGCAGGAAAACTCCAGCCGAGTCCACCAGGTAGATGATCGGCAGTCGGTTCTCCATGGCAATTTCCTGCGCCCGCAGGATCTTCTTGCAGGTCAGCGGAAACCACGCTCCCGCCTTGACCGTGGCGTCGTTGGCCACCACCACGCACTCCCTGCCGCTTACCCTGCCGAGGCCCACCACGACCCCTGCGGCCGGCGCACCACCCCATTCCTGGTAGATCTCCCAGGCGGTGAAGGCGCCGAGCTCGAGGAACTGGGAATCCCCGTCGATCAGCTCGGCGACCCGCTCGCGGGCGAGCAGCTTGCCCTGGCTCCGCTGCTTCGCGGCGGCGCGTTCTCCGCCGCCCTCCGCGATCTGCCCGCGGTGCGCCTGCAGCACCCGGAGCTCGTTCAACCAGTGGTCACGATTGGCCTCGTAGGTCACATCGTGGGGGACCTCGACCGCGAGGGACTTTGGCATGGCCGGAGTGTAGCATCGCAAATCCGGGCGAGAAATGAGCGCGGGCTCTCTGTTACACTCGCCCGCCAGGCAGGTACACGCATGGCCAAGGTGAAGGCACGCCGCACGCATCGAGACGAGCTCCCGGGCATCGCCGTGCTCCGGGACTCGGTGGCATCGGAGATGGCCGCCTACCAGACGCGACCGTCGGTGCTGGACCTCGACATGGACGTCGACCCAAACCTCGAGCACCTCATGAACCGGGATCCCGACGGCTTCATCACCGCCGTCGAAGGCGACGAGACCGTGGGCTTCGCCGCCTCGTTCATCCGCTCACGCCAGTGCACCCTTGCCGAACTCTGGGTGCTCCCCCAGCACCGGGGAAAAGGCGCCGGCGAGGTGCTGATGAAGACGGCGCTCGCCTACGGCGAACGTTCGGGGGCCCGTGAGTTCGCGGCGCTGGCGCCGCCCGAGCCCGCCATCCAGGGCCTGTTGTTGCGATACGGATTCTCGCCGCGCTGTTCGGTCTTCCAGTTCCAGCTCTCACGACCGGTCGCGACGGCCCTTGCCCGGTCGTTGTCGGTCGGGCTGGAGGGCAGGGAGGCCACCTCCGATCTGCTCGACCGGCGCGGCCAGGCCGATATCGACCGCATCGACCACATGACCCGCAACATCGCCCGCGAAATGGACCACACCTACTGGCTCAAGGGCCGTTCGTTCGGCGCCGCTCTGGTCCGCCAGGGGTCCAGGATCGCGGGCTACGGATACGGCAGCGCAGAGCAGGTCGGACCGGTGGCCGGGTCCTCCCGGGATGCGGCCCTGGTCGCCCTCGGCTGGGCTCTCAAGCTGGCTCTGAAGGACGGCGCCACCAGCATCATGGTTCCCGTCCCGTCCCCATTCGGGGCCGCCGTAGAGGTCCTCCTGGAAGCCGGTGCCAGGGTCCAATCAACGCTGATTCTCTTCGGCGTCAACCTCAACGTCCCCTTCGACCGCTGCATCCTCGGCGCTCCATCCTTGCCATGACCGATCTCCCGGATCGGTCCACGCGCCGCTACCGGATCGACTACCAGGGCGAGCTCAACCCGGAGCAGCTGCGGGTGGTCATGCATCCCGGCGGCCCGATGTTGGCCTTGGCCGGAGCTGGAACCGGCAAAACCCGGACCCTGGTCTATCGAGCGTGTCGTCTCATCGAGGACGGCGTGCCGCCGGCGCGAATCCTGTTGCTGACCTTCACCAACAAGGCGGCGCGGGAGATGCTGGACCGGGTGGAACATCTGGTGGAAGGCACCGCCGGCCGGGTCACCGGGGGAACGTTTCACTCCGCCGGCCATCGAATTCTCCGCCGGCACGCCTCCCTCCTCGGATACTCGGAGAGATTCTCGATCCTCGACCGGGAGGACGCCACCGATCTCATGGGCCAGGCCCTGTCCGACCTGAGCCCCGACCTCCCCAAGCGTCGAACCCCCAGGCCCCGGCTGCTGCTGGACATCTACAGCTTCGTGATCAACACCGGCCGTGAGCTCGAGCAGGTGTTGTTGGAGCGGGCCCCCCAGTACGTCGATCAGGGTGAGGCCATGGCCGCCGTCTTCCGGCGCTACCTGGAACGCAAACGCCAGGCCGACGCGATGGACTTCGACGACCTCCTGCTCAACTGGCTGTTGCTGCTGACCCGGCAGCCGGCGGTGCGCAGGGAGCTGGCGGAGCGCTTCCTCCACATTCTGGTGGACGAGTACCAGGACACCAACCGGCTGCAGGCGGACATCGTCGACGGAATGTTGGGAACAGACAAGAACGTGATGGTCGTGGGCGACGACGCCCAGTCGATCTACGGCTTCCGCGGCGCCGAGTTCGCCAACATCCTGGGGTTTCCCGAACGCCATCCGGAGTGCGAGATCTTCAGGCTGGAGACCAACTATCGGTCGACGCCGAAGATCCTCGACCTGGCCAACGCGTCCATCGTTCACAACAAGAACCAGTTCCGCAAGGAGCTGCGGGCGGTCCGCAGCGCGGGCGAGCCTCCGACCGTGGTCTCGGTGCCCACCCCCGAACGGCAGGCAAGCTGGGTGGCCGAGCGAATCCTCGAGCTGCGCGAGGAGGGCATCGACCTCGAGGAGATCGCGGTCCTTTATCGAAACCACTCCCACTCCCTCGACCTCCAGGTTGAGCTCACCCGGCGCAACATCCCGTTCCGGGTCCGATCGGGCCTCCGGTTCTTCGAGCAACGCCACATCAAGGACGTGCTGTGTCACCTCAGGGTGATCGACAACCCTCGCGACGAGGTCGCCTTCGTCCGCGCCGTCAAGCTGCGCCCGGGATTCGGGCCGAGGCTGGCCGGGCGCCTGTGGGATCGCATGTCCGGCGCCGACCCTCTCGCCCGGCTCGCCGCCCTCGACCATGCGACCCTCGGACTGCGGGGGGCGGCCCGAGGACCGTTCTCCGACCTCCAGCTGTTGATGCAGGACCTCCAGGCGGAGCCGCTCGCCCGGCAGCCCGGCGAGTCGCTGCGTTTGGTGGTCGACCGCTTCTACCGGCAGTGGGCGCGCGACAACCTGGACAACGCCGGGTCGCGGCTGGAGGATCTCGAGCAGCTCGCTCTCTATGCCGACTCCTACCCCGACGTCAACACGTTCCTCGCCGAGGTGACCCTGCTCAACGACCTGTCGGGTGAGGATGCCGTCGGCGGCCCTCCGGACGAGGTCCTGACCCTCTCCACGACCCACCAGGCCAAGGGGCTCGAGTGGAGGGTGGTGTTCGTCATCTGGCTCTCCGAAGGCCGTTTCCCCACGGTCCGCGCGGAGGACGAGGAGGAGGAGCGCCGCCTGTTCTACGTGGCGGCCACCAGAGCCAGAGACCTGCTCTTCTTGGTCCACCCCTCCATCGCCCGCGACCGCTACCGGGTGGATGTGGTGATCAGCCCTTCCCGTTTCCTGCTCGAGCTGCCCGCCGACGTCTCCGACAAGCTCACGGTCGCCGACGACCTGCGGGAAAATGCCCTGGACGCTCTCCCGGAAGAGCTGAGGTACCGCCTGCCGGCGTTCCTGGAACCGTCACCGGCCGATGGCGACGACAACGAAGGGGTGAACTGATTTCGGGATTCGGGATTCGGGAAACCGTGATTGGTTGGTCAGGCATCACCGGGCACCAGGTCGAGCATGATGGACCCCTTGGTGGAGGCTTTCCCCCGATACATGGCGTCGTCGGCCCGTTTGATGAGGCTTTCGATGTCGTCGGATCCGTCTGAGGTCGCGACTCCGATCGTCACCGAGACTGGAGCTCCGAGGTCTCCAGCAACGTGAAGAACCGCGGCCTGAAGCCGTGAGGCGGTTTCCCGGACCTGAGCTTCCGACGTGCCGGCGAGCAGAACGGCAAATTCGTCGCCACCCAACCGTCCGACGAAATCGGTTGACCGGAGGCTGCTCCTCAGGACCGTGCCGACTTGTCGGAGGAACCCATCACCTGCAGCGTGGCCTCTCGAATCGTTGAGGGCCTTGAAGTTGTCGAGATCCAGATAGAAAACGGCGACGTGGTTCCGGCTGCGGCTGGCGCGAATCAGCTCGATTCGGGCATGGTCCTCGAAAGCCCGGCGATTGAGGAGACCGGTCAGGAGGTCTGTCCGAGCCAGGTCCTTCTGACGGGCGTACGCCTCCTTGAGGGAGCTGAGAAGAAGGGAGATGACGATGAAGAAGCCGAATCGAATGGCGCTGTTCCAGATCAGGATCTCGCGGCCGAGCTCAGGAGGTGTGAAGACGGAGTTCACGCAATACCAGACCAGGGTCGACAACAGGGCCAATGCGGCTCCGGCTGTCCGCGACACGTACCAGGCGACGAGCGCGATCGGGGCGACGTAGAACAGCCCGAAGGACAAGAAATACCCCGTGAAGTAGTCTGCCGATCCAACGGCGACGACCAGGGCCAGGGACAGCGCGACGACAAACCCCCCCGATCTGGTATCGAGAAAATTTCGGAGCATGACGATCAGGCTCGTCATTTCGGTTCGCTCCCATCCCTCCGCCGGGCTGAGAGGCACGACCCCCGGGTTCTTCGGGAAGTTCGGTCGAAAAACACCCGACCACAATAATCCAGGATCCCGGGAACCGGTACTCAATCGCCCTTGACAAACAACGATCAATTAAATATGATATGCTTAAATGGTTATGAAGTAAATCATGACCGTACCAAAAGGAGCGAAACATGGCAGTCACAGCCTTGAACAACGAGAACATCCAACCCACCATCGAGAACAACGACATCGTGGTGATCGATTTCTGGGCCTCGTGGTGCGGCCCGTGCCAGGCCTTCAAGCCGGTCTTCGAAGCGGCGTCCGAAAAGCACGACGGAGTGACCTTTGGGTCGGTCAACACCGAGGAGGAGATCGAGCTCGCGTCGATGTTCCAGATTCGGTCGATCCCGACCCTGGTCGTCTTCAGGGACCAGATCCCGATCTTCGGCCAGCCCGGAATGCTGCCGGCCGAGGCCCTCGACGAGCTGATCGCCAAGGTCAAGGAGCTCGACATGGACGAGGTCCGCGCCCAGGTCGAAGAGCAGAAAGCCGCGGCGACCGCGCAGGCGTAACCACACGAGTTAGGAGTTAAACGTCACACGTTAAACGTTCGGTTCATCCGGAATTCTGTGAGGTGGGGGTCGATCATTTTCGGATTTCACAACGGCACCCGCCCGCCCGAAGAGGAACCGCGGTTTCATCGCGGAGACAGCCATCAGGGACAGCGTCAGAATCCAGCGGCAGGGACCCGCGGCAGCGTCAGTTGACAGCGTCAGTATCGGAGTACCGGGTGCGCTCAGATGGGATTGAGCAGGCGCCACGTCATCGCACGAACTTGGTCAAAGGTCTCCAGGGCATTCTCTGCCCCGATTCCATTGACTGCACCAGCGGCGGCGAGGAGTCGCAGGTGGCTGTCGACCTCTTTGGCCGAGGCGTAGGCGATCCGCCAGTGGTGCTGGCGGTCTCTTCCGAATCGGCCGTGTCCTTCCGCCAGGTTTGCCGGGACCGAGCTTGCCGATCGGATCACCTGATCGGCAATCGATTTCAAAGGGGCGGGAACCCTCATCACGAGCTTGATAGCTACGCCTGCTGCTTCGAGGGCTTTCTCGAGGGCTGCGAGGTTGGTGTTCGTGACGGCTTTGGACATGGTCACCTCCGGGTCGTTCATGCCCTCCCCCACAAGCCGGTGAGGCAGCCGATGTCAAGGGTGTGTAACACCGGACCCGTGGGCCGGCTTGCCCTTGACATCGGCTGCCCACCGGCCATTCGTTCCTTTGAACGACCCGGAGGTGTCCATGTGCTACACGGCCAAGGCAACTGTTTGCTGCCGCTGAAGACTGATCGCTGTCCCTGCTCGCTGTTCCCTGTCGCCGCCCCTGAATTCTGTCGCTGCCGCCGCAATTCGGGAACGGGAACGGCAACACCCCAACCACACGTTTTCCCGGATGAGCCAAACGTAAAACCTCTATCAGGCTGCAATCTTCAATCTTCAATTCCGCCGCGGGTGGGTTGCGAATACCCGTACGCACGGCTAGCCTCGTCTGCACCGCCCAGGTCGGGCTTCCGGACGACACCGTGAAGAAAGCTCGGCCGGGTGGTTTCTCGAACCGGAGTGATTTATTTGAGCGACGTCCTGGCCAACCCGCCCACCAATCTGCGCGAAGCGTTGCGCCGAGCGGCGACCGACTTCCCGGACCGCGGCATCGCGATCTTCGACGGCCGGGGGCGGTCCGTCGACCGCCGAAGCTACTCGGAGCTCCACCGGATCGCCGTCGAGGCCGCAGCTCGTTTCGCGGCCATCGGCGTCGAGCCTGACGAGCCGGTGCTGGTGGCCCTGCCGACCTCCTGGGAGTGGTTCGAGAGCTGGTTCGGGCTGATGATGCGCGGCGCCTGGCCGGTGGCCGCCTCGGGGGCCGGGGCGATGGCCGCCGCCGAGACCCAGTTCGACAAGGTCGACAAGGTGATGGCCAATATCGGAGCCCGTTACGTGGTCGCCAACGAGGCCTTCGCCGAGCAGGCGGCAGGGCAGGGTCACGCCTTCGCCGACGGCGGCGTCATCACGCCGGAATCGCTGGCCGAGCAGCTTCCATCCACCGGGACTCACCTGGGGTCCAGCGACGGCGGCGACGTCGCCTTTCTCCAGCTTACGAGCGGGTCGACCGGTTTGCCGAGGGCGGTGATGATCTCCCACCGGGGCGCCATCCATAACCCGCTGGCGAGCACCGAGAGTGTCGGCGCGCCCCACGGCGCACCTGCCCACCACTGGGCGGAGTGCATGGTGTCCTGGCTTCCCCTCTATCACGACATGGGGCTCATCGGCTGCCTGATGCTGCCGATACTGACCGGTCTCGACTCCTGGTTGCTGCGACCGCCGACCTTTCTCGCCCGACCCAAGCTCTGGCTCCAGCACCTCGCCGCCCATGGGCCTTCCTTTGCCCCCTCTCCCAACTTCGGATACCAGCTCTGCGTCGAGCGGGTGCGACCCGCGGAGCTGGAGGGCATCGACCTGGGGGCCTGGCGCAGCGCCCTGACCGGAGCCGAGATGGTCCGGCGGGAGACCACCGATGCGTTCATCGAAGCGTTCGCCCGATTCGGCTTTCGGCCGGAAGCCTTCCAGCCTTGTTACGGGCTGGCGGAAGCAACCCTGGCGGTGACCTTCGACGTCCGCGGAGCAGGGATCCGTACGCTGCCGGCACCGGCCGGGACCGACGGCGGGTTCAACATGACCGAAGTGGTGAGCAACGGCGAGCCCATCCTGGACACCCGGATCGAGGTCCGCGCACCGGACGGCACGGTGCTGCCGGCGGGATCGATCGGAGAGATCTGCATCAACGGACCGGGGGTCTTTCTGGGGTATTACAACGATCCGGAGGCCACCGCCGCGTCGCTGCAGGATGGCTGGTTCGCCACCGGAGATCTCGGTTTCCTAAATGGAGGGGAACTCTACATCACCGGCCGCACCAAGGACCTGCTGATCGTTCACGGCCACAACATCATGCCGGACGAGATCGAACGGCTGGCCGACGCGGTGACCGGCGGCGGCGGCCTCATGCGATCTGCCGCATTTTCGGTCGCCCGCGGACCCTCCGGCGAGGAGGTGGTGGTGGTGGTGGAGGTCGCCGACAGCGACCCCGACCGGCTCGACGCCATCGCACGGGAGATCAAGATCAAGATCGGCCGCAACATGGGACTGCCGGTGGCCGATCTGGTCTTCGTCCGCCGAGGCCGAATTCCACGCACGACGAGTGGGAAAATGCAGCGAGGAGAAGTCCGGCAGCGATATCTCGACGGAACCCTCGAACGGATGTGAACGCGCGAACGAGGGCCCGCCGCGATGGACTGGAGAACAAGGAGTGGACGCGATGGATCACAAGGACACAGCGCTCGCGGTCGTCGCCCAGGTGGCCAAGGTGGATGCCGCGACCATCACCCCGGAAATGGAGCTCGTGGCTGACCTCGAGCTGGATTCGGCTCGCGCTCTCGAGCTGCTGGTCAAGCTCGAGGACGCCCTCGAAATCGAGATCACCGACGAGGCCGCCGCCCGGCTCAACACGGTTGGCGATATTCTCGCCTATATCGGGACGAGGTGACGGTGACGCTCGAGGCCGCACCCATCCGCTCGCTTCTGTTATAGTCCGCGTCCTCAGTCAGTAAAGGACGCAACGGTGATGACCGAGGACGCTCGACAACGGGTCAACTGGTACCTCAACGTTCTGTTGGTGGTCCTCGCCTTCAGCATCCCTCTCTATCGAAAGTGGGTGACCACGGCGGCGCCCCTGGTGACCATCCTGTGGTTCGTCGAGGGCCGATGGCCGGAGAAAACGGCGGTCCTCAAGCGACACCGGCTGAGCCTCGCGGTTGCGGCATTTGTGACCCTCAACGTGCTCTCCCTGGCCTGGACGGCCGACCTGGCCGAGGGGCTGGATTACCTCAAGAAGTACCGCTATCTGCTGCTGATCCCGGTCATCACGACCTCGCTCAGAGGGCGCATTCGAACCCTCGTGGAATCCTCGTTCGTTGCGGGGACCGTGCTGTCGGTGGGGTTGTCCGGGCTGGTGTTCGCCGGAGTCATGAGGATTCGGGACGCCTACCCCGGGAATCCATCACCGTTCATGTCCCATCTCGATTACAGCATGGTGCTCGCGGTGGCGGCCCTGATCGCGCTGACCCGCGCCGTCGAGGAATCAACCCCGGCCGGGCGCAGGGCTGCCTGGGTCGCGGCCTTCTGCCTGGTGACCGGAGGGCTGCTGATCAACATCGGCCGCAGCGGCCAGGCGGCCTTCGTGGCCGCAGTCATCGTCGTCATCCCGCTCGTGCTCTGGCGACGGTCGCCCAAGCTCGCGATGGCGGCGACCGCCGGCGCGGTGATCGCTCTCGGCGTGACCTACGGCGCGGTGAAACCGTTCCAACACCGCGTCGACGCCGGCATCCACGAGCTGACGACGGCCGTTCACGAGGGCCGATACGACACCAACCAGGGTAAACGGGTGGCGGGCGCCGTGGTCGCCGTGGATTTGATCCGCGAGCGGCCGATGCTCGGCACCGGCATCGGCGCCAACATGGAACGATTCCGCGAGCTGCTGGAGTCGCGGCACCAGGAGCTGAGCCCGGTGGTGGCGTGGTTTCCCCACCTCCACAACCAGTACCTGCAGACCGCCACCGAAACCGGTTTGGTGGGCCTGGTCCTCCTGCTGGCGGTGTTTGCGGCGCTGGTCGTCGGGCCGTATATGGAACCCCACGACCGCCACGTCGCCTGCCTGCTCGCCGTCATCTACCTGGTGGGCTTCCTGGGCGATCCCTATCTCCACAAGCAGCTGCCGCTCGTGCTCTTCGCCACCTTCGCGGGCCTGGCCTCCGCCCGCGGCCGCAGCATCTTTTGGGAGGAGACACGGACGGGTGACACGGTCTTCCAACCACCACCATGAGTCCGAGATACGAATTGAAAATTACAAATTGAAAATTGAAAATTTGCCCCCGCCCACCCTTTGCGAACTGCAATTACGAAATCGGGTGTGCCGTGCTTGAAGGTGCCCTTCTCCGCCGACCTCGGTAGACGCCAATTTGTAATTTGTAATTTGTAATTTGTAATTTGTAATTTCCTCCTCTGCCTCAGTCGGTGGTCCGAGCGAGCCGCTGATACTCCGGGCAATCCCGCATCAGCGACTCTCTCGTGCCCTCGCAGATCACCCGTCCGCCGGTGAGGACGTAGATCCTCGACGCCAGATCCACGGTGGTGAGCCGGTGGGCGATGATGATCGTGATGGTGTCGCCGATGATCTGGCGAAGGGACATCTGGATCGCGGCCTCGGTGCGGTTGTCCAGGGCGCTGGTCGCCTCGTCCAGGATCAGGATGTCGGGCTCCTTGTACAGCGCCCGCGCGATCGCCAGCCGCTGGCGCTGACCGCCCGAAAGGTTGGTGCCGAACTCGTCCAGCACCGCCTCGACGCCGCCACGCATGGCGTTGACGAAGTCCCACGCTCCGGCACGCTCGAGGACTCTTCGCACCCGGTCGGGATCGATTTCGGTTCCGTAGGCGACGTTGGCGGCCACGGTGTCGTTGAAGATGTAGACCCGCTGGGTGACGATTCCGATGCGGTCCCGCAGGGCCCTGAGGTCGAGCTGGCGAACGTCGACGCCGTTCACCAGCACCCGTCCGCCGCTGGCGTCGTAGAGCCTGAGAATCAGGTTGACCAGCGATGTCTTGCCGCCGCCGCTGTCTCCCACCAGAGCCACCGTTTCGCCTCGCTCGACGACCAGAGAGGCCCCGTGGAGGGCGCCGACGTCGCCGTAGCTCAGGCTCACGTCGTCAAATTCCAGGCGCCGGATGGGTCCGTCGATGGTCGCCGTTCCGCCGGTGATGTGCGGGGTCAGGTCGATCATGCTGAAGATTCGCTCGGAGGCTGCAACCGCCTCGTAAAGCCCGCTGTACACCACCGAGATTCGTTTGATCGGCGTGTACAGCAGGAATAGTGCGGTGGCGAACGCGGTGAAGCGGCCGGCGGTCATGTGGCCCTCGATCACCTGGTTCCCACCGAACCACACCACCAGCGCGACCGCGATCGATCCGAGAAACTCCATCAGGGGGCTCGTCAGCTCGCGAACCCGAATTCCCTTCATGTTGATGCGTCGGAACTCCAGGTTGTCCCGCTCGAACCGCGCGGCTTCGAAGTCCTCGGTGTGGTGGGCCTTGATGATCTCCACGTTGTTGAAGATCTCGGTCAGGCGTGCGGTGATGTCGGCGTCCTTCTCCTGCGAGCGGTGGGCCAGCTTCCGGATCCTGCGCGCCAGCACCACCAGCGGGTAGGCGGCGGCGGGGAGCACCACCAGCCCCCAGAAGGCGAGTGTCGGGCTCTTCCACACCGCGACGATGATCAGTGCCACGATGACCAGGCTCTCTCTGGCGACCACCGACACCGAGTTGGCCACCGCGTAACGGATGCGGCTGACGTCGTTGGTGATCCGCGAGATCAGCTCGCCGCCCCGAAAGGTGTTGAAGAAGGCGAGATCGAACGACAGCATGTGCCCCAGCAGACGATCCCGGATGCGCCGGACGATGTCCTCCCCGATCCACTGCAGCTGGTAGGTCTGGGCGTACCGGGCGATGCCCTGAATCAGGTAGAGGCCGATGATCGTCGGCGGCAGCACCAACAGTGCGTGCCGGTCCTTGTTGATGAAGATGTCGTCGAGCACGTCCTCGATCAGCCAGGTGAGAGCGCCAGTGGTGGCGGCCACCAGGACCACCCCGATCGCGGCCTGGACGAATCGCGGCACGTAGTCCTTGAAGTACGGTGCGAAGCGTTTAAAAAACTCGGTCACCGGGCGATCTCCCGCGGTCGGCCCTGAGCCCGCACTGTCAACCCGCGTTACTCACTGCTGCGCACTGGGGCGCTCACGACCCCTCCACCGTGGACGACTGGTCGTCGACCTGCTCCTCGATCCGGTGCAGTCCCTCCCAGGTCGTATCGTCATCGTCAAACTCCGGGAGCTTCGGCTCTATGCCGCGGGCATGGTTGACCTGCCACCCCCACAGGATGGCGAACTTCATATACGTGCTGTAAGCCTGGAGTATGCAGAACACCAGCCCTCGCGATCCGTCGAGCACCCCGAGCTGGAGGCCGTAGGTCCGCAGGAACCGCCACGCGGGTCTCAGAAGCACGTCGAACACAGTGCAACGGGTGCCGTCGCGCCAGCACTGGGCCGCCCCCCAGTAGCCGTACCTCGCCAGCCTGAAGGCGTACTCGTCGAAGCTTCGATCCACCATGTGGTGGTCGATGGAGTGCTTCAGGATCGGAGTCTCTCCCGAGGTATGGAGCAGGGAGTGCACCCTCCGGTTCTCGTAATAGGCGGTGCCGCGCCTGAAGAGCCTGGCCACTCGGTCCCGCTGCCATCCCGAAAACCGAATTCGCTTGCCGAGAAAGTAACACCGCGCGGTTCATCATGTAGGCGTCGTGCTTGGGCTTGTTGGCCAGCAGATCTTCCACCTCGCGGCGGAGACCCGGCGTGCACCTTTCGTCGGCGTCCAGCAGCAGCACCCAGTCATATCGAACGTGCTGGAGGGCCCAGTTCTTCTGGGCGCCCGCTCCAAAGTAAGGACGCTGAAAAAACCGCACCTTGTCGTAGGACCGGGCGATCTCCGGGGTTCGGTCCGACGAAAAGGAGTCCACCAAAATGATCTCATCGCACCAGTCGATCGACTCGATGCAGTCGCCGATATTGTGCTCCTCGTTGAAGGACGTGATGATCCCGGACACCTTGGGCCTGGGTCTGCCGTCACCGGTCGCCGTGGTTTCTGGTTCCGTCATGTTGATCCCAACCGAGGGCTGCGGAGCCCTGTCGGTCGAAATGCTAGCACACGCTCCCGTATCTGGACGGCCCTTCGGTGGTACCAGTCATTGGGGAGATGAACGGTCACGGTCGACCGCCCATCGAGCCCACAAATGCAGATGAACTCCGAATTTCGGAACCGCCACGTCCTGCTCGTCGGATCGACGTCCGGCGCCATCGACCGATTTGCGCCGATGCTGCAGCGCGCCGGATTCGATGTCCACACCGTTCGGCCGAGCGAAATCGTCCTCGACCTGGTCATGGGCACCAACTTCGACGTCCTGATCCTGGGCTACCCGTTGCCGGAGATGGACATCCACAGGCTGCTGTACTCGATCCGGGCGGAAGGCTCGGCGAGCCACGACGCAGGGGTGTTGCTGCTCGCGCGGCCGGGCTTTCTCGACGCGGCACAGGCGCTGCTGTCACTGGGAGCGAACCGCGTGGTCGGCCTGGATTGGACGGAATCACGTTTCTGGCAGTCGGTCGGAGATCTCCTCAACGTAGCCCCTCGGGCGCGGCTCAAATCCATGCTCTACGCCGACGTCGAGGCGTCCGAGGCCCGCGACCGGCTCCTCTACCGCACGGTCAACGTCTCCCGGACCGGCATCCTCCTCCGGGGCGACGACCTGTTCACCCCGGGCACGATCTTCGACTTCGCGTTCCGCCTCCCGTCAGAGCCCCGACCCGTGGAAGGGCGCGCCGAGGTGGTCCGCCGCGCCGATCCCGACCGGGAGGGGATGTCCGGAATCGCCGCCCGGTTCGTCAACCTCCAGGACGACGGGCACTTCCGGCTCAAGCAGTACGTCAAGTACTTCCACGCCTAGCCTACGGGCGGAGACTGTTCGGTTCGTATCTGCTGGCTGCTCGAAAAGCTGCCCACCCACCCAACCCTCCCCCGCTTTTCGAGTTTTTTTGTTTTTAAGGGTCAATGTCTCGGAAGGAGAAGGTAGAGCTCGCCGAGGTGTTTGGTGCGGCCGGCGAGGTCGCCGGCGGCATCGCCGGTTCCAAAAAAGAGATCGACGCGGCCGGGGCCGGTGATCGCGCCGCCGGTGTCCTCGATGACCACCAACCTCGACAGCGGTTGATCTCCGCCCGAGGGCGACGGCAGGCGACCCCGCAGGAAGGCCACGGTCGGCGCCGGAAACAGGCGCCGGTCGACGGCGATCGAGCGCCCGGCGGTCACCGGCACCCCGAAACAGCCGATCGGACCCCCCTCGGCAGGCAGCGAACGGAAGAAGACGTAGCTCGGGTTGTAGCTCAGCACCCGCACCACCTCCTCCGGGTGGGCGTGCAGGTACGCCTTGATCGCCTGCATGGACATCTCGTCGGGGGTCATCGCACCCTCGTCGAGCAAGAGCCGCCCGATCGAGCGGTAGGGATGCCCGTTGCCCGAAGCGTACCCGGCACGGAGCCGTTCGCCACTCGGAAAGACCAGAGTTCCAGACCCCTGGACCTGCAGGAAGAAGACCTCCACGACGTCATCCAGGTAGCCGAGAACCTCCGGAGTTGCCGGCAAACCCTCCTCGAAATCGATCTCGCCTCGGTCCGGGAACGGAACCAGCCGCGACCCGTCGAGTCGCCCCACCAGTGACTTCCGGTCGCACTCCACCCCGAAATCGGAGAGGTCCAGGCTGATGAGATCGCCGGGAATCACATAGATCGGGTACACGAACGGCGACTCGGCGATGCGACGGGCATCGAGCAGCGGCTCGTAGTAGCCGGTGATCAAGACCTCTCCCCGTCCATCGCGGCCGGCAGACCGAAGCAGGACGAAGCTCTCCTGCAGGGCCTTGGTCCGAGTCGACGGATCCCCAAACCCCTCCACGATGGCCGCGGCCAGCCGCAGGCCCGAGGCGAGCTCGGCGGCCGATCGTCGGTGACTCCCGAACAGGAAGCTCCGTTCAGGCTGGAGACCCTCGAGGTACTGCAAACCGTATCCCACCGCCTCGGCGAAGCTGGCGGGATCCAGGTCATCCAGCAGGGACGGCCACTGACTCTCCGGCACCACCTCGAATGGTGCGGGGGCCGGTACCGGGGGTGGCGGGGTGGTGGTTGCGCACGCCCAACCCAACACGGCGGACGCCAGAGCCGGCGCCGCCCGCCACGAACGGATCAAGGCACCAGGGCCAGAGAAAGCCACGGCAGGTAGGTGATGAGCAGCACGCAGATCAACAGAATGACGAGGAACGGGATCGCCGCCCTGTAAAGCAGAATGATCGGTTTTTCGAACCGGTAGCTCGCGATGAACAGGTTGATGCCTACCGGAGGGGTGCAGTAGCCGATCTGCATGTTGGCCAGGAAGATGATGCCGAGGTGGATCGGGTCGACGCCGTAACCCATCGCCAGCGGGAGGATCAGCGGCACCACGATCACCAGCGCCGAGAACACATCGAGCATGGTGCCGAGCAGCAGCAGGAAGATGTTGAGCAGAATCAAGAAGGTGAGCTTGCTCGACACGTGGGTGGTCACCGCGGCGAACAGCTTGGTGGGAACCTGGGCGTCGATCATGTAGTTGGTGGAGGCGAGCGACGCACCCAGGATGATCAGAATGCCGCCCACCATCATCATCGACTCGCGCATGATCCCGGGCAGACGGCGCATCGGGATCTCCCGATAGATCAGGACCTCCACCACGAACACGTAGACCACGGTCACTGCCGCCGCCTCGGAGACCGCGAATATTCCGCTGTAGACACCGCCGAGCACGATCACGGGGAGGGGGGCCTCCCACATCGCTTCGCGCAGCGCCGCTCCGACCTCGCCAAAGCTGAAGGGAGGGGCCACCACCGCTGCGGTGGTCACCTGCCGGCCGGCGCGATAGCTCCACATCGCCAGCAGCCCGAGCATGAGCACCCCCGGCAGGATGCCGGCGATGAACAGCTTGTCGATGGGCACCTCGGCGACGATTCCGTACAGGATGAGCGGCAGCGAGGGGGCGAACAGCAGACCGAGGCTGCCCGAGGTCGTGATCAGACCGAGATTGAACTTCTCGGTGTACCCGGCGTCGCGCAACGCCGGGTAGAGCAGCGCGCCGAGGGCGACGATGGTCACCCCGGAGGCACCGGTAAAGGCCGTGAACAGAGCGCAGGCCACCAGCGCCACCACTGCGAGCCCGCCGGGAAGCCACCCGAAAAGCGCGTTCGACGCCCGCACCAGCCGCCGCGGGGCTTCGCTCTCCCCGAGCAGATAACCGGCAAAGGTGAACAGTGGGATGGCGAGCAGCACCGGCGTTTCGGCGATCCGGTACATCTCCATCGGCACGATCATCGGATCGACGCCGGTCTTCGAAAACCCGATCAGAGCGCTGGCCGCGATCACCGCGAACAGCGGGGCTCCCAGCACGGCCAACAGGATCAGGGCGAGACCGATGAGGATCATCCATCCCCCCGATCGCCCAGGACCGCCCTCAGGTGGTGGCCGGCATAGACCAGGTAACGCACGGCAATCACCGTGAAGGCCACGGGCAGGATCAGCTCGCACACCCACATGGGGACCGACGCGAATAGCGTGGTGCCGGCCTCCCGGTCACTCTGCAGCAGGCGCCAGGCGTTCCAGCCCACCGCCAGGGAAACCCCGGCGGTGAAGAGATCGGTGAACACGCGGAGCGCCGCCTTCGACCGTTTCGACAGAAACCGCGACACGGCGTCCACCGAGATCTGTTTGTCGAACCGGGTCGCTACCATGGCGCCGACCATGCCGACCCAGAGCACCATCACCCTCAGCGAGGGGTCCGCCCACAGCAGACCCCTCCCGAGGACGTTCCGAAACAGAATCTGGCTGGCCGCCAAAACGATCATTCCCGCCAGCAGCGCCACCAGCAACCCGTCCTCCACCGCCTCCACCGCCCTCAGCAACGGGCTTCTGGGAACGCCGCCAGCCGGGCGGTCGCTCACCGGCCGGTCCCGGCCCCACCGTGCTCGGCCCGAAAGGCGGTCAGGGCGGCCTGGATCTGGGAGATAAGGCTCGGATCGTAGTTCTGGGAGGAGATCAGCGACCGTGTCGCCTCTGCGGCGATGGTCTTCCACCTCTGGACCGTTTCCTCGGTGGGGCTGACGAAGGTCACGCCCTGCTTCTCCAGGGCGATCCGCGCACCAGCGTTGTCGGCGCGGGCCTTGCCGTCAAGGGTCGCGGTCACCCGGCCCATCACCTCTTTGACCAACGCCTGATCTTCCGGCTTGAGACGATCGAAGGCCTGCCGGCTGAGGACCAGTGCCCCGTAGACGTACGTCACCGGCAGGTCGGTCACGAAGGTGGCCCTGGTGAACCACTGCAGGGCCACCGCCGCCACCGGCGGCGCCGCCACGGTGTCCACGAGACCGGTCTGCAACCCCGTCATCACGTCCGCCAGACCCAGCGGCACCGGCGACAAGCCGGCCCCGTCCACGATCGCCTTCGAAATGCTGTCCCCCTCCGGCATCCAGACCTTGCGGCCCTTGAGGTCGGCAAAAGACCGGGCCGGCTTGGTGGACATCAGGTACACGAATCCGGTTTCCACAAAACCAAGCACAACGTACCCGTCATCCTCGATTCTGTCGATCAACTTCTGATCGAAGCGCTGACGGATCCAGTCGACCTCGTCGTAGTCTTCGAACAGCAGCGGCAGGTTATAAAGCTCGGCGTTGTTTTCGACCGACGCCAGGCTGCCGGACAGAATCGCCCCGCCGTGCAGCTGGCCGATTCGCATCTTGCGCAGCACCGCCAGGTCCGAACCCATGGTGCCGCCGGGATAGAAACGGAAGGTCACCCGATTCGACGTTCGCTCGGCAATCTCGTCGGCGCCGAGGCGGGCCTCGTTGACCCAGGTCGATCCCTCGGGAGCGATGGTGGCGATCTTCAGCTGCACCTGCTGGGCTGAAGCCACGCCGGCCGACAGCAGGGTTGTGATGGCAACGGCGGCGGTCGTCAGCTTCCTCATTCGTCAGTCTCCAAAGTAATCCTGCGAGTCTGCCAGGAGCCGGCGCGCGTCTTCCTGGGCAATGGCGTTGGACAGGGTGAAGCCCGGCTGCACCGGATCCGCCTCGATGACCTCCCGGCACAACTGATCGTGGAGCTCACGATCGAAGGTCAGCCGCGCGTACTCGCTCGCCAGCAGGGTCTTGGCCATCAGGTTGCGACCGCCGGACAGCTCGATCGCCTTCTCGAAGTGGCGCCTGCCTTCCTCGGGGTGGCCGCCCATCGCCGCGGGCAGCAGGGATTCCAGAGCGCCCAGATAAAGATACGCGGACCCTTCGCGAAAATCAGGGTCGATCTCGGCCACCCGTCTCATCATTGCGTCGACCCTGGCCTTGTCGGCGATGGCCGACCAGTCGGCCCGGTGGACGCGAATCCATGTCGTCCAGGCAGCCGCCGTCACGAACGCCGCGGGGACGTCTTTCGGGCCGAGACTCCCGACGGCGGCCTCGAAGCGGTCGAAGGGTGCGGTCCAGCTGTCGCACATCGTCTTCTTGGTGCCGCACATACCTCGCCACCCATAGTCACGGCCCTTGACCGACAGCCGCTTCGCACGCTCTGGATCCTCGACGAAGGCGGCCGCGTAGCTCGAGTAGAGCTCGGCGCCGGCCAGGAGCACATCGCTGCCGTTCGGGTTGTCGGCGATCAAACCGTCGATGAGCACCAGATAGGCCGGGGCGGCCTGGCGTACCGTTTCGGGGTCGTTCTGGTTGACGATGGCCTCCGAGAGGTTGTTGGCCAATCGGCCCGTGGTGGACGACACCACCGCCGAGCAACCGGTCAACGCCGCCGACAGCCCGACCGCGACCATCAGACGGCCGGCGCGAATCACACCGTTTGTTGCCGTTCGATCAACGTTCAAAGGGTCCCTCGTCATATGGATCTGCAACCGGCCGCAGCCGAGGTCGATTCCCGGCGACTCATCTGTCAGCGGGCGCCGAACCCCCCGCGGAGTGTACCGCCGTCTCCCGATAAACGGGCGATCGGCACCGTTGGGCCCGCCCCGCCGGTATTGGTGATGACGGTCCGGCCCTGAGTGTCCCGCGTCATCTTGACCGGGGAGATCAAGCGACCGCCCGAGATCCGGTACGGCTTGCCCGTGTACAACGACATGATCCTCGCCACATAGTCCCTGGTCTCCCGGTAGGGCGGAATCCCCCGGTATTTCTCCACCGCCCCTTCACCGGCGTTGTACGCGGCCAGGGCGAGCTGGAGGTTGCCCGAGTACCGGTCGATGAGCCGGTCCAGCTCGCGCACCCCGCCCCGCACATTCTGCTCGGGATCGAAGGGGTCGTCGACGTCGAGCCGGTCCGCGGTGGCCGGCATCAGCTGCATCAGCCCCTGGGCGCCCTTGCGACTCAGCGCCCGCGGGTTGTAGCCGGACTCGACCCGCACCAGGGCATCCACGAGTTGCGGATCGAGCCCCCGTTCGCTGCTGATCTCCCGCACCAGCTCGCGCAGGTCTGTCTGCCGGACCACCCCGTCGGCCGCCGGCGGCGCGGAAGCATCCACCGTCGCCGCGGGCGGGACCGCTGCGCCGAGCGCAGCCAAAATGAGTACCGATCGAACACCCATCCCAGTTATTATGACAAATCGTGTGCCGGAGGTGCAGATGAAAGCCGAAAATTCCGACGATCGCTGTCGGCCCTTCATCGCTCGAATGGAAGCGGCCGGCCTGCCGCCGCGGGCAATCTCCACCTTCTGCCACCACCTGCGCACGCTGACCTCGGGAGCCGGGGCCACCCTGGACCGAGACTCCATCTGGCCGGTCGAGTCGCTGCCGGACTCGGAATCGCTCGGCGGCGCGGGGAGCGCCGGGCGTGCGGCGCTTCAACGAGTCGTGGTCATCAAGCTGAATGGTGGGCTCGGCACCTCAATGGGCCTCGATCGCGCCAAGTCCCTGGTCGAGGTGCGCGGTGGATACGCCTTCCTCGACCTCATCGCCCGCCAGCTCATGGCGCTGCGCCGGCGGTTCGACTGCGCCGTCCCGCTGCTGCTCATGAACAGTTTCAACACGGCGGACGACACCCGACGGGCGCTGGCGAACCACCCGGATATTCCTGTTGCCGGCCTCCCCCTGGGCTTCCTCCAGGGCAGCGTCCCGAAGGTCGTCGAGAACGGCCTCCGACCGGCCGTCTGGCCCGCCGATCCGCGACTGGAGTGGTGCCCCCCCGGCCACGGCGATCTCTACACCTCGCTCGACACTACCGGCTTGCTGGCCAACCTGCTCGACCGCCGGTACGACGTCGCCTTCGTGTCCAACGCCGACAACCTGGGAGCGGTGCTCGATCTGGACATCCTCGGCCACCTGGTAGAGCGGCGACTGCCGTTCCTGATCGAGGCGGCGGACCGCACCACCGCCGACCGTAAGGGCGGCCACCTGTGCCGGCTCGGCGACGGTCGCCTCGCCCTGCGCGAGTCCGCACAGTGCCCGGTGGGAGAGGAAGAGGATTTTCAGGATGTCGGACGATATCGGTACTTCAACACCAACAACCTCTGGCTGCACCTGCCGTCGCTGCGCGAGCTGCTCGACCGCCATGCCGGGGTGATGCCGCTGCCCACCATCGTCAACAAAAAGACCATCGATCCCCGGGATCCCGATTCGCCCGCCGTCCTCCAGCTCGAGACCGCCATGGGCGCCGCGCTGCCCCTGTTCGAAGGCGCCGAGGCGATCCGCGTCCCGCGGAGCCGGTTCTCACCGGTCAAGAACACCGACGACCTGCTGGCGGTGCGCTCCGACGCCTATCGGCTGACCGAAGACGGTCGCGTCATTCTGGACGAGTCCCGCCGGATGCCACCGGTGGTTTCATTGGACCGGCGGTTCTTCAAGCTCATCGACGACTTCGAGGCGCGCTTCCCGTTCGGCGCGCCGTCGCTGCTGGCCTGCGACTCCCTGACCGTCGACGGGGACGTCACCTTCGGGCGGGGTGTCGAGCTTCGAGGTGACGTTCGGATCACCGCTGCCGCCGGACCCGCGACCGTCGCGGACGGCTCGATCTTCACAGGTGATGTTCTGCTTTGAGCGGTCTGGGCGATCGGGCGATGTGCTGGTCGCTAGTCGCTGGTCGCTGGACCCCCGCCCGCCCCATTGCGAATTACGAATTGCGAATTGACCGCCTGCCGAGTCCGCCGAGGTGAATCCAGGTGTTTCTCGACGTTAGAAGACACTTCGAGGCAGTCGCCACGATCTCGGACGTCAACAATTCGTAATTCGCAATTCGTAATTCGCAATCAATCGGCAGGGCCGGCACGCCGCGCACTGCGAGACCCCGCACTCGATGTGTAGAATACCCCCCACGCTTTTTGAGGAGGTCCCATGACCGACCAGCCGAAGTCTCTGCCCGAAAACGCGTATCGCGAGCTGAAACCCGGCGAGACCTACACCCCGGTGATCCCGGAGGAGCGGGGAACCCTCGAGGTCACCGTGCGGTCGGTGTTGTTCGGGCTCTTCATGGGAATCTTGTTCTCCGCGGCGGCGGCCTACATCGCCCTCAAGCTCGGCCAGGGCATCGAGTCGGCGATTCCCATTTCGATCCTCGCCATCGGCTTCTCGGCGCTGCTCGCCCGCAAGTCGACCCTGCTGGAGAACGTCAACATCCTCGCCATTGGAGCCACGTCGGGCATCCTGGTCGGCGGCTCGGTGTTCACGATGCCCGCCATCTTCGTGCTCGGCCTCCAGGACCGCACCTCGTTCTTCCAGATCTTCATCGTGCCCTTCCTCGGCGCCTGTCTCGGGGTGGTCTTCCTGATCCCGTTCCGCCGCTACTTCGTGGCCGAGATGCACGGCAAGCTCCCCTATCCCGAGGGCACCGCCATCACCGAGATCTTGATGACCGGCGAGCGTGGCGGCCAGCAGGCCAAGGTGCTGGTGTCGGCCATGGGCATCGGTTTCGCCTTCGATTTCGTGGCGCTCACCTTTTCGGCCTGGAGAGACATCTTCACCACCGGGCTGGTCCGCGCCCTCGACCCTTTGACCCACAAGGTGAAGGCCGTCTTCGCCATCAACACGTCGGCCGCGGTGCTCGGCCTCGGTTACATCATCGGCGTTCGCTACGCCTCGATCATCTGTGCCGGTTCGTTCCTCGCCTACTTCGTGTTGGTGCCGCTGGTGGCCTGGATCGGCGCTCTCGTGCCCGGCATCGTCGGCGGCGGCCCCGCCCCGATCGCCGAAATGGGTGCCGAGGACATCTTCTTCGAGTACGTGCGGTTCATCGGCATTGGCGGCATCTTCATGGCCGGAATCATCTCCATCGTCAAGATGTCACCGGTGATGGTGCAGGCGTTGGGCAAGGCCTTCACCGAGATCCGCAAGATGGTCACCGGCGGGCTCCGCACCGAAGCCAAGAGGACCGATACCGACATTCCGATGGGCCTGGTGGTGGTCATGACGGCGGTGGTGGCGGTGGTGATCTGGCTCTACTTCCGGTTCTCGGTGCTCGCTGCGAATCCCGAGGCCACCAAGATCGCCACGTACGCGTTGATCCTCACCCTGACGGTGTCGTTCCTGTTCGCCGCCGTCTCGGCCTGGGCGGTGGCGATGATCTCGGTGACGCCGATCTCCGGCATGACCCTGACCACCCTGATCGTGTCCGCGGTCGTTCTGGCCAAGCTCGGCCTGACCGGCCCCGAGGGCATGCTGGCGACCCTGCTGATCGGCGGTGTCGTGTGCACGGCGCTGTCGATGACCGGCTCCCTGGTCACCGAGTTCAAGGTCAGCTACTGGCTCGGCGCCACCCCGCGCAAGATCCAGTGGTCGAATATCCTGGCCGCGGCGGTCGCCTCGATCACGGTCACCGCCGCCATCATGCTGTTCGCCTCCACCAAGGGCTACGTGGTGACTGCGGCCCACCCCAACCCCATGCCGGCACCCCAGGCCAACGCCATGGCGGCGGTCATCCAAAGCGTCATGGCCTCTGCCGAGGCGCCGTGGCTGCTTTATGGTGTGGGCGCCGTGATCGCCCTGATCGTCGAGATGCTCGGCGTGTCTTCCCTGGCCTTCGCCCTCGGCATGTACCTGCCCATCGAGCTCAACTCGCCGATCCTGTTCGGCGCCCTGGTCGCCGAGTACGTACGTCGATCCGCGCCGTCTGAAGACGCGCGCCGCGCCCGCAACAACCGCGGCACCCTGATCGCCTCCGGCCTGATTGCCGGCGGCGCATTGGCGGGCGTGGCCGACGGCGTGTTGAGCTGGATCGCCGATGCCCGCGGCGCCACCATCTGGTCCTTCGGCAACACCGGCGGGCTCGGCAACTGGCTCGGCCTGATCCTGTTCGCCGTCCTCGCCGGCTACGTGATCTGGGACGCCTCGCGGGCCAAGGAGGAGGAGGGGGCGGGTCCCGAGATTTCAATGTGAGGCACCTCGTGCCCGAGTTGAAAGTTGAAAGTTGAAAGTTCCCGCCCACCCTCCCTCTCGGGCGGGCGGAGAGATCTTCAATCTTCAATCACCGCCACCAGCAGACAGCCGTCGGCCAGTCCGTGAACGGTTAAGAGTTACACGTTAAACGTTAAACGTTTGGTTCATCCGGGAAAGCGTGAGGTCGGTTCTTCCGATCCCGTTCCCGACGAAAAATCCAGCGTCAGGGTCAGGGTCAGCGTTCAGTGGCAGTAGCCGGGGCAGGTTACAGCGGACAGCGACTGGGGCCGGATGCAGCGATCAGGTGTGCGGCGGCTGCATGGTCCCCTCCGGGTCGTTCACGGGGTGAATGGGCATAGCTGGCGAGGGGGCCGGAGTCAAGGGCGCAATGCGGCCGGCCTAGGGGTGGTAAACCCTTGACACCGACCCCCTCACCAGCATTCGGGTGAGCATGAACGACCCGGAGGTGACCATGTCCAAAGCCGTCGGAAACACCAATCTCGTCGCCTACACCAAGGCGCTCGAAGCAGCAGGCATAGCCATCAAGCTCGTCATGAGAGTTCCCGCCCCTCTAAAATCGGTTGCCGATCAGGTGATCCGGTCGGCGAGTTCGGTCCCCGCCAACCTGGCGGGAGGACACGGCCGATTCGGAAGAGACCGCCAGCACCACTGGCGGATCGCCTATGCCTCGGCCAAAGAGGTCGACAGCCACCTGCGACTCCTCGCCGCCGCTGGTGCAGTCAATGGAATCGGGGCAGAGAACGCCCTGGAGACCTTTGACCACGTTCGTGCGATGACGTGGCGCCTGCTCAATCCCATCTGAGCGCGCCCGGTTCTCCGATACTGACGCTGTCAACTGACGCTGCCGCGGGTCCCTGCCGCTCCTAAGTAACTGGCCGTCGGTCCTGAGTTACTTCCCCGTTGTCTCCCACGGCAACGCGGGTGCGATGCTGGTTTCTGACGCTGTCCCTGATTGCTGTTTCCGCGGATGAAGCCGCGGTTCCTCTTCGGGCGGGCGGTGCCGTTCCAAAATCCGACGTTGACCGACCTCCACCTCACGGAATTCCGGATGAGCCAAACGTTAAACGTATGAGGAACCTCGGCGGCACAAACCACCGAGAACGGTCGCGTCGACGTTTAACGTGTAACGAGTAACGTGTAACGCTGAATACCGGAGGAACCACTTCTTCCCACCTAGCCGGGGAGGCGAGTTCACGCCGCCTCGAGGCGACCTCCCTGGCCACGGCTGTGGGCTGCTGCAGGCGGTAAGTTGACAGGCAATATGCTTGATTGCTAGATTATGCGTCCTGCTGAGCGGGAGTAACTCAGCGGTAGAGTGCAACCTTGCCAAGGTTGACGTCGCGGGTTCAAATCCCGTCTCCCGCTCCAATACACGATCAACCGCCCGGCCCTCGGCCGGGCTTTTTCGCGTTTTGGAACCGGTCTGAACTGGTCCTTCAACTCTCACTCGGAAGCAGGGTCGGTGGACCACTGGAAGTCGTCGACCAGGAGGGACGCGTCCCACACCATGTCGCCCGAGTCCCAAATGACGAAGTACAGGGAGAACGTCGAGCCCGGCGTCACCGGGACGGCGGTACGGATCCACGGGGTCGCGCCGTGGTCCTCGAAACCGGTTCCGGCGAGCTGTCCAGGTCCGTCGACGCAGTCCGGATCGCCGCTGCACACCGTGATCGACTGGCTGTGGGCGCCCATGGGCGAGTGCCCCTGCGAATCCACCAGAATGTTCCGGTGGGTGGGATCGGTGCCCGGCGGCGGCGGATCCATGATGGCCGCAGCGATGTCGGTGTAGCTGCCGCATAGATTGAACGGGTAGTCGAAGGCGTGGAACTTCCACCGGAAGGACAGCGACTCGGCATTTGGTGGCGCCTTGAGCACGAGCGACAGCCCCGCCGGGTCGTTTGGCTGATTGGTGGTGACGCCAGGGCAGAGCGGGTGCTCGTAGGGGAATCCCGGCGGAAACACCGACGCAATGCCCTTCTGAAACCCTACGGGGTCCTGGTAGCCGGGATCGCCCACCGCGCGGGCGGTCCCGCTCGACAGCGCGAGCAACCTCGACCCGGACGGAGAGACATTAGGACCGAAGCCGTCGAGCAGGCCGACCCCGAGCAGTCCGTCCGGGAAGTTCGCCAGCGGGATGCCGTTCGGCGTCACGTAGTCGGCGCTCACGAGCCCAGGGGAGCCGGCCACCGAGAGCTGACACAACTCCATCGCGGCCGCACCCGAGATAGGATCGGTGTCGTCGATCGCCAGAATGTCGTCGCAGGGGTCCACCGTCCTCGACCACTCGACGGTGTTGGCCCACTCGAAGCCGTCCGAGAAGATCATGTCTCCGGCCGGCGAACTCGGGGCCCAGAGCATCACCAGGACGCCGACAGCGAACGATTCGAAGAGCGTTGATTGGATCGACACGGCAGGCCTCCCGTCAGCACTGGTTTTTGAGAATCTCTCTCAAGAATATCCACGCAGGCTCATCGAGTCAAGCACGCCCAACGGCTGGCCCCCTACCAGTCCTTGCGTGGGCCTCGCGGCGAGCGGGGGTCCGGCAGTCGTCATCGGCGGGCGGCCTCCGGCATCGCGGCGATGGGAAACGCCGCACTCTGCCCGCTTGGAAGCCGCGCCGGCTCCGTGTTAGACTGCCCGTGAGCTTGAGCAACAATTGAGAAGGTTTTGCGAAAGGTGATCAATCATGCAATCTAATAACAAGATTTGCTGTGCCTGCGTGCTGCTCATTGTCGCTGTGATGGTTCCGCGAATCGTCACCGCCCAGGTCACGGTTTTGAGCGGCACCCTCGGCCCCGGGGACCCGACCTTTCACCGGCCGAGCACATCCTTCCCTCCGTGCAGCCTGTCATCCAACGGAACCGCCGTGTACTACGACGTCTACACCGATTATTTTGCGGGTGGGCTGGCCATGGTCACCATGGAGGGAACGGTCGATCGTCCCGTTCTCGCCAGCTACCCCGCGGGTTCGTTCAACCCCGCAAGCGCGTGCGACGACATTATCGGAGTCGGGGGTTGCGAACCCCTGCCGGTGACCTTCACCGCACCCATCTTCTTCAACGCCGGCACCTACGATGTGGTGATCACCACCTGCTACAACGGGGACGCTGGAGACTACACCATCACCGTGCTGGCTTTCCTGTTCATGGACGGCTTCGAGTCCGGCGACACCACGGAGTGGTCGCTGACGGTGCCCTAAGCAGGACTGGGCGCGGCGCAGATAGGCGCTGAGGAAGGGGATTGCGCCCACCCACCGCGCCACCCATTGCGAATTGCGAATTGCGAATTGCGAATTCTGGCCTGCCGAGACCGTCACCGAGCAAAGCACAACGACCTCGGACGCCGACAATTCGTAATTCGCAATTCGCAATTCACAATGGGGCGGGCGGGAGGCGGTACCCTGGTGGCCGGAGGGTCCATGGATCGAATCGTCTTTGCCTTGGGATCGCTGATCGCGGGTGTCGGTGTCATGCTCGGCGCCTTCGCGGCCCATGCGCTGAAAACCCGAATACCCGCTGATCTCCTGGCGATCTTCGAGACCGGGGTTCGCTACCAGATGTATCACGCCCTCGGACTCATGGCCCTGGCGTGGGCGATCCATCGATGGCCCGAGCGCAAGCTGACCACCGCCGCATGGCTGCTGGTGGCGGGCACCGCGGTCTTTTCAGGCACCCTGGCGCTGCTCGCGCTCACCGGAGCCCGGTGGTTGGGGGCCATCACACCGATCGGCGGCGTTCTCCTGATCGGCGGCTGGCTGCTCACCGCCTGGCGTTTGTTCCGGCCGAGCTAATCGGTACCACGCATCTCACCGTTGCAGGGCTTTTCCAACGGCTCCGAAGGTTCGCGGCAGGGTGCAACAACGAGATACGTTGCACGGGAACGGGAATCCAGCAACGCCGCCGCCTACTGCCTACTCCCCACTGCCTACTGCCTACTCCCTACTGCCTGTTGCCTCTCACGTCGTGTCAGATCGACCCGCGGGTGACCGCCGTCGGCCCGTCGAGGACGCCGAAGTCGGTCGACGTGATGTTGGCGAGATTCGGGTGGGTCGCGACCGAGCTGAAGAGCTCGGTCTTGGCGTAGTCCTCCATCGCCTGCCGGTCCCGCCACACATAGACGCCGCCGTAGGTCCCGGTGTCCGAGTTCGCCAGCCAGACCTTGCGGACCAGCCCCGGAACCGCTGCGAATGCAGGCGCCAACTCGTCACAGAGCGCAGCGTAATCGGCCTCGCTCACTCCCTTCAGCTGGAAGTTGATGATCTGGATATGCATCGTTCGTCCCCCTTTCGTGGGCTTCGCACTACATTTGAGATCGTGATTCACTTCATAACGTAATGCCCGGGAGCCTCCGTGTCCAACCGCGGTTCGGGGTTGCTGAGATTCCATTCCCGGATCCCGAAGCTCGAACCCCAATCCTGAAGCCCGAGTTGACACTCGACCGCCGTGCGTTCCTTGTGACAGAAAGACGCCAGCGCGCACAGCGTCCGAAGTCGGCCGCACGGAGGTTTACAATGATCGAGGAGCGACACGCCATGGACACTCACTTCACCGGGGTATTCCAACAGGTTGACCGAGGCTGGATCGGATATGTGGAGGAGCTGCCCGGGGCCAATACCCAGGGCAGCACCCTCGAATTCGGTACCAGGTCAGAGGATCTTGGGATGTTGCGCCCTGGTCGACCGCATTGATTCTCGACAACTTCCTCGGATCCTCTGACCTGGTACGGAGATTGTAATCTGCTGGTGTCGGCGAGTTCGGGATTCGGGGATGGAGCCAACGGGCGGATTTGAACCGCCGACCTAGTGATTACGAATCACTTGCTCTACCCCTGAGCTACGTTGGCACGGCGCGCAATTTACCATTCGTGTGGGTGGGAGACAAGTCCTCGGTCACCGCGTATCCGATTGCAAATTTCAAATTGCAAATTGCAAATTGCGGGTTGTCGGCGACCAGCATGGTCTTGGTTGAAGATTGAAGATTGGGAGATTGAAGATTCCACCAGCCCACCCAGATTCCTCGTCGGCCCTTCGGGCCTCATTCGGAATGACAGCAGGAGGGTTGTGCCCCGGGTGGGTCGGGGGAATCTTGGATCTGGGTGGTCGAACGGTGAGAGTATCCGGACTGTCGGAGAGAATTCGAAATGCGAAATGCGAAATTCGAAAAACCGACCCCAAGGTCCGCGCTGGCTCGAGGCCCTCCCCAACTCGCCCCCTGTCGAGCAAAGACGTTCAACCTTCAACTTTTAACTTTTAACTCTCCACCAATACGCACTCACCCCTCGGGCTGTCGCAGAGTGATGAGATAGATCTCCGATGGTGCCAGGAATCGCATCGGCGGCCCCCACTGGCCCGAGCCGCGGCTGACGATCTGGGTCATCGACCCGACCTTGTACAGGCCCGCGTAATGGGGGTAGGCCTTCTTGACGGCGAGGTGGAAGGGCCACAGCTGGCCGCCGTGGGTGTGGCCGTTGAGCATCAGATCGACTCCGGCATCGGCGGCGCGCCGCTCCTTCTCGGGAGCGTGCTGGAGCAGGACCACCGGCGCTCCCTCCCCCACTCCGTCGAGGGCTCGATCGAGGTCGGCCTCCGGCTCCCCGGTCTGCGCCGAGCCACGGGCGTCGGGGATTCCCGCCAGGTGCAGCCCTGGCACGATCTGGACCGATTGGTTGTCGAGCACGGTGAAGCCGGCGTCGGCGAGCAGTCGCCGCGCGCGGTCGCGCCCGGCGTAGTACTCGTGGTTGCCGAGCACGGCGAACACCCCCATTGGCGCCCGCAGGGTCGCCAGCTGGGGCAGCATCTCCTCCACCACTCCGGGGTCGCCGTCCACCAGGTCGCCGGTGATGGCGATAACGTCGGGTTCGAGGGCGTCGGTCTTGGCGATCAGCCGGTCGAGAAAGCTCGGCCCCAGGATCGTGCCGAGGTGGACGTCGGAGAGGTGAGCGATGGTCAAGCCCTCCGCCGCGTCCGGCAGGCGCGCGACCGGCACCTCGAGGCGGACGATGCGCGGACCGAGGCGAGCGCTGAGAATCGCCACCACCGCGGCCGCCAGGGTCAACGTCAGGGCGGCGACGCGGAGGGTGCCGACCCAGGGCCGCAGCACGGTGCCACCGAGGGTGACGACATCGACGATCACCAGAAACGCCAGCAGCAGGAAGAGGGTGCCCATCCACACCGCGCCGGCGTACTCGAGTGCCCGGCCGGTCACGTGCCAGCCGGTCGCGTAGAGAATCCGGCCCAGGGGGTAGCTGAACAAGCCGAGAATCAGCCCGACGAGGAGCAGTCGGCGGGCGGCCGGCGCCGCGAAGATGGGAACCGACCACAGCCGCCAGCCCACGTAGAGGTGCTGGCCGAGCCAGATCGTCAGCACGATGGTGAGGAAGACGGCGAAGCGCATGGACGAGCTCATCGTATACCCAACGGGATCGAATCAGCAGTTATTGCCGGGATCCAGTACCGGGATTGAAGATTGAAGATTGAAGATTGGAGATTCCGCTCGTCCAACCCATCGAAATGCGAAATGCGAATTGAGCGCCTGCCGAGTTCGCCGAGGGGAATCAATGTGTCTCTCGTATCAAGATGCCAGTTCTACGCAACCGCGACGATCTCGGACGCCGACAATTCGTAATTCGCAATTCGCAATTCGTAATTTGTTGACTCGTGCCGAAGTCGGCGACGTCACCCAGCCGACTCGGCACCCGTCCCAGTCGAAGCACGCCCATAGGTGGTGATCATCTCGGCGAGACGGTTCTGGATCTCCGGCGCGAGCATCCAGGGCGTGATCCGGAAGGTCCAGTTGCCCTCCCCTACCGCCGGAGTATTCATCCGGCAGTCGGAGCCGAGGCCGGCCAGATCCTGGTGAGGCACGACGGCCAGTCGGCAGACCGAGGCCATGGCGAGGCGGATGAAGTCCCAGTGAACGTCACTGCCGTCGGTGCCGCAGTAGCTGCGCACGAACCGGCATTCCTCCTCGTCGGCATCCTCCAGGTACCATCCGACCGTGGTGTTGTTGTCGTGGGTCCCGGAGTAAACGACGAGGTCTCGTTCGAGCAGGTAGGGCAGGAAAAGCGATCGGTCGCGGGGGTTGAAGGCGAACTGGAGGATCGCCATGCCGGGCAGGCCGAGGCCCTTGCGGAGCTCGACCACGTCCTGAGTGATCTCGCCCAGGTCCTCGGCCACCAGCGGAAGACCGCCGAGGGCCGCCGACAGCGCGTCGAACAGCGCGCGGCCCGGCCCCGGCACCCAGCGGCCGTGGGTGGCCACCTCGTGGTCCGCCGGAACCTCCCAGTGTGCGGCGAAGCCGCGAAAGTGGTCGATGCGAACGGCGTCCGCCAGCGTCAGCTCGTGCCGCATCCTGGCAACCCACCACGCGTAGCCGTCTTCGGCCATTCGGTCCCAGTCATACAGCGGATTGCCCCACAGCTGTCCGGTGCTCGAAAAGTAGTCCGGGGGCGCACCGCCCACCACGGTGGGATGGCGTTCCTCGTCGAGCAGGAAGAACTCGGGGTGAGCCCATACGTCCGCCGAGTCCAGGGCGACGAAGATCGGGACGTCGCCGAGGATCGACACGCCTTTCCGGTCTGCGACGTCGCGCACCGCCGCCCACTGCCGGAAGAACAGGAACTGGCTGAACTCCACGAGCTCGACCTCTTCCCGATGATCGGAGGACCAGCTCTCCAGGGCTCCGGCTTCGCGAAAGGCCAGCGGCCGAGGCCAGTCGTACCACGGCGCGCCGTCGTGGGCCCTCTTGAGGGCTTCGAAGAGGGCGAAGTCGCCGAGCCAGTGGCCGTGGGTCTCCCGGAAGGCGGCAAGGTCCTGGAGCAGGTCCATGCGGCGCTGGCCGAGGTGACGCGAGAATGCGGCTCGCAGCATCCCCCGTTTGCCAGTTTCCACTGCCCCGTAGTCCACCCATTGGTCGGGAAGCGCCAGTGCCCCGGCCAGATCCTCTGCCGCCAACAACCCGTCCTCCACCAGCCGCTGGGGGCTGATCAGAAGATCGTTACCCGCGAAGGTCGAGGTGGCAGAGTAGGGCGAGTTCCCGGGGCCGGCGGGGTGGAGGGGCAGGATCTGCCACCAGCCGACGCCGGCCTCCACCAGCCAGCCGAGGTAATCGGTTGCAGCGGGACCGAGATCGCCGATCCCGAACCGGGACGGCAACGAGGTCGGGTGCAGCAGCACCCCGGCGGATCGATCGGTGAGAGTCGGCATCGAATCATCTTAGACGATCGGGCAAACGGCGAGACTTCAAATGAGAGTCGCCGAGTCCCCTCAGTCATGGGTGACTGCAAATTGCAGATTGCAGATTGTCTCGCTCAACCCGCTGTTCAGGAGCGGGAGGGGGAAATTTTGAATTTGAAATTTTGAATCTGAAATTTGAGGCAGGGCGGGTGGCGGCCCACCGCCTCCCCCGCGGTGTGCTATTTTTCGTCCCCGTGGAGGACCGCGAATGCTGCCGCCCGTACACCTGAAACAACCCACGCCCGAGGAGTTCCGAGACCGTTTTCTGCACTACCTGCGCTACTCCTGCGGCATGGAGCTGCGCCACGCACGGGCCGCTGACCACCTGGCGGCGGTGGAGCTGGCGGTGCGCGAGTCCTTGATCGATCGGGCCATCCTGACCCGCCGAACCTACGATCAGATCCTGCCGAAAATCGTCAACTACCTGTCGGTGGAGTACCTTCTCGGCCGGCTGTTGCGCAACAACCTGCTCGCTACCGGGCTCATGGGGACCGCCCGGGAAGCCATGCAGATGCTCGGGCTCAACCTGGACACCGTGGTCGAGGAGGAGCCCGACCCGGGACTCGGCAACGGCGGCCTGGGTCGACTCGCGGCCTGCTTCCTCGACTCGCTGGCCACCCTCGACTACCCCGCCTTCGGCTACGGCCTCCACTACGACTACGGGATGTTCCGACAGGCCTTCGAGAACGGGTGGCAGGTGGAGCTGGCCGACACCTGGCTCGAAGAGGGCAACCCGTGGGCGGTGGAACGCGCCGACCGCGCGGTGCCGGTGATGATCGGCGGCCGGATCGACTGGGATCAGACCACCGACGGCAAGCACCGGCCGACGTGGCGGGACTGGCGGACCTTTTACGGTGTGCCGAACGATATCCTCATTGCCGGCTATGGCACCCTGACGGTGTCCACCCTCCGCCTGTGGCGAGCCGAGGCGCCGTCGGAGTTCGACTTTCAGATCTTCTCCCAGGGAGACTTCGCCACCGCGGTGGTCGAACGTGAGCGCGCCGAGACCATCACCCGTGTGCTCTATCCGGCGGATCACATCGAGACCGGCCGCAACCTGCGACTCCTCCAGGAGTACTTCCTGGTGGTCTGCTCGGTGCGCGACGTGGTCAACCGGTTCCGCCTGCGCCACGGCGAGGCGTGGGAGCTGTTCCCGGATCGGATGGCCTTCCAGCTCAACGACACCCATCCCGCCCTCACCGTGGCCGAGCTGATGCGGTTCTTCGTCGATGAGGCCGGCGTCAAGTGGGACACGGCGTGGGAGCTGACCCGCTCGAGCTGCAGCTACACCAACCACACCCTGCTGCCCGAGGCTCTCGAGAGCTGGCCGGTGGCGGTCATGGAGCTGATGATCCCTCGGCACGTCCAGATCATCTACGAGATCAACCGCCGTTTCTTGGAGTCGGTCGGCGAACGGTCCAGCGGCGACCCCAACAAAATCCGCCGCATGTCCATCCTCCATGAGGACGGCGAGAAAAGATTCCGCATGGCGAACCTCGCCATCGTGGGCAGCCACCGCGTCAACGGCGTCGCCAAGCTCCACACCGAGCTCCTCCGCACCCGTCTGGCGCGGGACTTTGCCGAAATGTGGCCCGATCGCTTCGTGGCGATCACCAACGGCATCACCCCCCGACGCTGGCTGCTGGCCTGCAACCCGCGGCTCGCGGATGCGGTCACCCACCGCATCGGTGACGGCTGGCCGACCGACCTCGACCGGCTGGCCGAGCTGAAGCCCCTCGCCGACGACGAGAGCTTCCAGGACGAGATCTGGTCCATCAAGCAGGCCAACAAGGAGCACCTGGCGTCGCAGCTCCAACAGCTCACCGGGGTCGCGCTCGACCCGACCTCGATGTTCGACGTCCAGATCAAGCGGCTGCACGAGTACAAGCGACAGCTGCTCAACATCATGCACGTGATCTGGCTGTACCAGCGAATCAAACAGAATCCGGACAAAGAAATCCAGCCGCGCAGCTTCATCTTCGGCGCCAAGGCACCGCCCTCGTACCACATGGCGAAGCTCATCATCCGGCTGATCAACGGCGTCGCCGACGTGGTCAACCAAGACGCGGACGTCAGGGGTCGGCTGCGCGTGGTGTTTCCGCCCGATTACCGTGTGACTCTCGCGGAGAAGATCATCCCGGCCGCCGATCTGTCCGAGCAGATCTCCACTGCCGGTATGGAGGCCTCCGGCACCGGCAACATGAAGCTCGCCCTCAACGGGGCCCTCACCATCGGCACCCTCGACGGCGCCAACATCGAGATCAGGGACGCGGTCGGCGCGGACAACATCTTCATATTCGGGCTCACTGCCGACCAGGTGGAGTCTCGGCTGACCACCGCCTCCCACAGTCCGTGGAAGACCTACCGCGCCGATCCCGAGCTCGCCGAGGTCATCGACGCCATCGGCGACGGGACATTCGTTCAGGGCGACGAGGTGGTGCTGCACGACATCTGGTCCGCCCTCATGGAGCACGGCGACCGCTACATGCACCTCGCCGACTTCCGGTCCTACGTCCGGGCGCAGGAGCGGGCGGCCGCACTGTTCGCCGACCGACGCGCCTGGACCGCCGCCGCGATTCGCAACATCGCCGCCATGGGTTACTTCTCGTCGGACCGGTCGATCACCGAGTACGCCAACGAGATCTGGCAGCTCGAGCCGGTTCCGGTGATCGAGCCATCGGGCAACGGGGGGTAGCCGCACCCGCGAAAATTCGGAATTCGGAATTCGGAAAACCGATCTCGAACGGCGGTGCTTGGATTGGCCGCAGAAAAACGCAGAGGGACGCAGACCAACGCAGGCGGTTTTGTCCGATAGGACACAGAAGAACACAGAGGGACACTGACTTTCCCCAACCACCCTGGAGAAAAGGAGAGAAGGGGAGGAGTCCGGCCGACCCATACCGGTACACGCCTGCTGTCATTCCGAATGAGGCCCTAAGGGTCGAAGAGGAATCCGTTCGACTCGCGTCGCTCGCTCAGTCAGGACAAGTCTGGGCCATCTCGGCCGTCGCCTGACCCGAAAACCGAACGAGTGAGCCGTTCCAAGATGACGCCGGGGTTTCGACTTTTGACTTTCGACTTTTGACTTTTGACTGGAATTGGATGGGCGCCGCCTACTCCACGCGAAGTGACCGGGAGGCGAGGGCTGAGAAGAGCACGGCACCGCCGAGCAGCACACCGATCTCGGGCGCCACATCCGGCAGCCCGCGGCCGAAGGAGATCACCTGGTGGAGGGCCTTCATCGCCCAGCCGGTGGGAAAGAGCAACGCCACCTTCTGCAGGGTCGGGGACACGAACTCGATCGGCCACATGCAGCCGCCGAAGGCACCCATCACCATGGTGAAGAGAACGCCGACGTTGGCGGCACGACTGGGGTCGCGAAACCAGCCGCCGACCAGGACCCCGAGCGGTGCGACGCAGAGTGCGTAAGCCAGCAGCACGACGTACGCCGCTGCCACGTGGTCACCGATGAAGATCCCGAGGGCCCGATTGGCGATCACGGCGGCGACGACGAGGACCGTGATCTGGGCGAGGGCGATCACGACCCGGCCACCGATCTTGCCGAGGATGATCTCGACCCCGGACACCGGTGTGGTCACCAAACGGCGCAAACGCCCGCCGGTTCTTTCCTCCGCGATCGACGCCGCACCGAAGGTCAGGGCCACCAGCAACACGAAGAGCACGGTGTTGCCCGGGATCGACTGGGCGAACCCGGTCGGCCGCACGCGGGACTCGCCCGCGAACCGACTGTTGACCGTGATCAGATCGTCGCCCCCACCCGCCGCGGCGAACGACGGTTCGTCCAACATCGACCCGCCCTCCCCCGCCGACTCGACGATGCGGCCGATGACCCGGCTGATCGAGGAGACAATTCTCGCCTGGGCCACCAGCGCGGCTTCCCGGCTCGTGTCCGGGTCCTTCTCGAGCCGCAGCGTGACTCGCTCGCCGGCGGCGACGGAGCCGGTGAATCCCTCGGGGATCACCAGAGTCCGGATCTTGTCGAGCGTGTTGCAGCGCCTCATCGGGGCTCAGCTCGACGAGCTCGAGCCGGTCGCCGTGCAGGCTTTCGATCAGCGCCCGTGCCAGGAATCCACGGTCGTGGTCGACCACCGTCAGTCGGACCTTCGCGTCGACGGGCTGGCCCTGCTTGCCGCCACCCATCACCAGCCCGAAGAAGGTGATGAACACGATGGGCAGCACGAACATCCACATCACCGCTGCGCGGTCCCTGAGAACCAGCCTGAGATCCTGGCGGGCGATGGTGAAGATGTTGCGCATCACGCCACCCCGCGCACGATCTTTCGCCGCAACACCAACACACCGATCCCGAGGAAGACGAGCCCGAAGCCCGCGAGAACCGCCAGGTTCGGGGCGATATCCGCCAGGCCGCCCCCCCGCTGAATGAGCTCGTTGAAGGCGTCCACCGCCCAAAAGGTGAGCGTCGCGCGGCTCACCGGCAGCATGAAGGAAGGCATCCCGTCCAGCGGCACAAAGGCCCCTCCGAGCATCGACCACACGATGATGACGATGGTGGTCAGGGCGTCCCCCTGTCGCTCGCTGCCCACCAGGCTCATGATCAGGATCATGGTGCCGGCGGCGGCCAGCGAGGTAACGAGGATCAGCACCAACACGGCGGCCGGTGGTCCCCACCACACCCCGAATGCGATGCCCACCGCCACCAGGATGATGAAGCCGAGGGCGGTGACGGCGAGCGTCGATAGACACTTCCCTGCCAGGTACTGCCCCACCGCAACCGGTGCGGTCAGCAGGTGACGAAGCAGACCGCTCTCGCGTTCGACCAGGATGTCCCGGCTGGCCGACCGCGCCATGAAGAGGATGCCGAAGATCGTCATCCCCGGCAGGATCAATGCCAAGATGTTGAAGTCGACGTCGTTTCCGGTCGTCAGCGTCACGGTTTCCAAGCCGATGATCGGTGGGAACACGTAGCTCTCCAGATCCCTCAGCTTTTGATTCACCGCGACGCTGAAGGCGCCCACCTGGAGATCGGGCGGCACCCCCTCACGATCCATGAAACCCCCGATCGTCGCCAGCTCGGGGCCGAAGACCACCGAGGCCTGCGACAGCACCGCCGCCCCCACCCCGACTCCCTCCTCCACGAGCTGGGGCAGGAACCGCTGGGCAGGGTTCTTGACCACCTCCAGGGTCACCGGCACACCGGTCAGGAAGTTCTTCGTAAAGCCCGGCGGGATGTGCAGCAGGGCGTTGGCTTCGCCCTCCTCCATCATCCGATAGCCCTCTTCACCGACCGGCACCAGCTCCAGGCGCTCGTCCCATCTCGAATCTGAAGACCCGCCCTGGAGGAGCCGGGACAACAGGCTGTCGTCCTCGTCGTGAACCAGGACCCGGAGGGTGATCGCGTCGCCGCCTTGACCTCCGAACACCAGGGAGAAGATCGCCGCCATGGTCAGCGGCACGGCGAACATGAGAGCCGTGGTGATCGGGTTGCGGACCCATCGTGTGAGGTCCCGCCGGAGAATCTCCAGCTCGACCATCAGTCCCGGAGCTCCCTGCCGGTGAGCCGGATGAAAACGCTCTGCAGGCTGGGTTGCTGAATGGAAACGTCGTCCACGCCGAGCCGGGCATCGAAGAGCCTGGGCAGGATCGCCCCCAGCCCCGGCCCGTCGGCGAGCACCGACAGCACCGCCTTGCCGTCTTCCACGGCGTGCACCTTCACGCCTGCTATTGTCCCCAGACAGTCCCGGCCGCCCGCCTCGTCAAACGCACCCGTCAGCCGCACCACCTCACCCTCGCCGGCGAGCCTGGTCAGCTCCTCGAGGGTCCCCTCGGTGAGGATCCTGCCGTGGTCGATGATGGCGATCCGGTCACACAGGTCTTCGGCCTCGTCCATGTAGTGGGTGGTGTACAAGACCGTCGTCCCCGACGACGCCGCCTCGCGGATCACCTCCAGGATGTTGAGTCTCGCCTGGGGGTCGATACCGACGGTGGGCTCGTCGAGGAGCAGGAACTTGGGTCGGTGAAGCAGGCCCATGCACAGATTGAGGCGACGTTTCATGCCGCCGGAGAACCGCTTGACCTTGTCCCCGGCACGCTCGGCGAGGCCCACCCGGCTCAGGGTCTCGTCGACCCGCCGCCTCAGCTCACTCCCCCCGAGGCCGTACAACGATCCCCAGAAGTTGAGGTTGTCGCGGGCGGACAGGTCGTCGTAGACCGCGATCTCCTGGGGGACCACTCCGAGCGATTGCTTGACCGCCCGAGGCTCGACCCAGATGTCCCGCTCGTCCACCGTGACCCGGCCTCCGTCCGGGCGCAGAACGCCGCAGATCATGTTGATTGTGGTTGTCTTGCCGGCCCCGTTCGGACCCAGCAGGCCGAAGATCTCTCCGTCGCGCACTTCGAACGAGACGTCGTCGACCGCCGCCAAAGATCCGAAGCTCTTGCCCAGGTGCTCCACCTTGATCATTCAACCCCCCAGCCCGTGGTATTTGTCATCCAACGATCGATGGCGCGATTGGTTTCATTTTGCCGAGGCTTCCAGTCGAGGGTCTAAAGTCTAAGGTCAAAAGTCAAAAGTCAAAAGTCAAAAGTCGAAAGTCAGGCGACGCACCAGTAGTCCGTTCCCTCGGCAAGACCGAGGGCGTTCAGCCGCCCGCGGATGAGCTGGCGGGCGCCGCGGGAGGCCACCGCCGCCAGCACCACAGTATCGCTGCCCAGCAAGTCGGGCAGATCCTCGGGGGCGATAATCAAACGCCCGCGTGCGGTTCGGCCGATCTTGGCCGGATCGATGTCGACGAAGGCACTGACGTCTGTTCCGTTTTCGATCAGGTGGCGGGAGAGACGCCGGCCGGTGGGTCCGGCCCCCCAGACGATCACCCGACGGCCGCCCGCCAACGGCCCGCGGGACAGGAAGTGAGCCTTGCAGCGCAGGAATGCCTCGGTGGAGTATCTCTGGTCCGATCGGCTCAGCCGACCGCGGTGCTCCCGCCAGAAAAAGAGAGCACGATCGAGCTTGGCAAAGCCGACGCCTGCCGCGAACAGCCGCAGCCAGAGATCGTAGTCCTCGGGCCAGCCGAGGTCACGGTAACCGCCGGCCGACGCCAGGACGTCCCGGCGCACCATCGCCGACGGGTGGGCCACGGGTGATTCCACGAACCGCTCGCGGGCCATCTCCTCGTGGGCGAGCAGCGAGTTCAGCCACTGCTCGTAGAGCCTGAAGCCCTCGCCGACCCCGTGCCGGGGGTAGTGGCACACCCGGCACGAAACCACCCCCACCGCGGGATGGTTGTCGAGAAAGAAGGCCTGAGTCTCGAGCCGCTGAGGGTGGCTCACGTCGTCGGCGTCCATCCGCGCCACCAGCGGCGCCCGGCACGCCGCCAGCCCGAGGTTCAGGGACGCCACCAGGCCGCAGGCCGGCTCGCGCAGGACCCGAAGCCGGCCATCCCGGGAGGCCCAGTCTTCCAGCAGCTCACCCGACCCGTCGGTGGACCCGTCGTCCACCGCCACGACCTCGAAATCGGCGAGGGTCTGGCGGGCGAGGCTGTCGAGGCACGCCGAGAGATGGGTCGCAGCGTTGCGAACGGGCATCAGCACCGACACCGCCGGCATCGTCACCGATGGCCCTCCCCGTCAGATGAGCGCACGTCGAATGTCACAAAGGCAGGATAACCCCGGCCACCCACCCATTACGAATTACGAATTTCGAATTGCGAATTGTCGACGTCCGAGGGCGGGTGTGCCGGGGTCCATCCACGACCTCGGCAGGCCGGAATTCGTAATTCGGAATTCGTAATTCGCAATTTTACTCTGGGTTGGAGGGGACCTTCGAATCTGGACATCGACTACCGACCCCGCTCCGAAAGACCGCGGACAATGCGCTTGACGAGGCCCGGTCCTTCGTAGATCAGCCCGGTGTACACCTGGACCAGGGTCGCGCCGGCATCGAGCTTGGCGACGGCGTCCTCCGGTCCCATGATTCCGCCGACCCCGATGATCGGTACCGCGCCCTGCAGCAGCCCGGCAACCCGGGCCACTACCTCGGTGCTCCTTGCGGTCAGGGTGGCGCCGCTCAGGCCGCCCTCCTCCCCCGCCAGCGGGTGGTCGACACCATCGCGCGCGATAGTGGTGTTGGTGGCGATGATGCCATCGAGCCCGGATTCGACGATCGCCCCCACTGCCCCGTCCAGCTGGTCGTCGCTGAGGTCCGGCGCGAGCTTGACGAGCACCGGAACATCCCTGCCCAGCCGATCGGCCAGCTCTGATCGGCGAGATGCAATCCCACCCAGCAGACCCGCCAAAAATACCGGCTCCTGCAGTCGCCGCAATCCCGGCGTGTTGGGGGAGGAGATGTTGATGGCGAGGTAGTCGGCGAGAGGCGCGAAGACGTCCATCAACTGCTGATAATCAACCCCCGCGTCCTCGAGGGCCGTGGCCTTCTGCTTGCCGATGTTGACGCCGACGACCGGCCCGCCGGGCGGGCGACCTCGGAGCCGGTCGGCGACGAACGCCGCACCCCGGCCCGGGAAGCCCATGCGGTTGATCACCGAACGCTGAGGGACGAGCCTGAACACCCTCGGTTTCGGGTTTCCCGGCTGCGGTTCGGGGGTCACCGTGCCGACCTCGATGTGGCCAAAACCGAGGGCTGACAGCCCTCGCCACGCTTCCCCGTCCTTGTCGTAACCCGCCGCCAGGCCCACCCGGTTGGGGAAGGTCAGACCGAAGGCTGAGACCGGTTCTGCCTCGCGAACCGCGAACACCGAGGCCACCGCACTCCGGAGCGACGCTGCGGCACCGACCCGGGCCATCGCCCGGATCGACAGCCCGTGGGCGGTCTCCGGGTCGAGCCGGAAGAGGAGTTTGCGGGACAACGGGTAGAGCATGCTCACCACCTGCGTGCGCGCTGTGGATCACACCCTACCAGAGGACGCCGTCCTCATGGCTGCTTCGGCGCCGGAGATCCACTCCATCGTGACTCCTCGCGAGTTGGTGATCGTTCGGACGCTGCGATCGTACCTTGTCGGCACGAGTCCAAAGTCTGAAGTCAAAAATCCAAAGTCCGAAGCATCCGTGGTGCGAGTAGGAAGTCGATGGTTGAACGTCGAAAGTTGAAAGTCGAATGTTGAAAGTTGGCGTTGTTGCGGCCGTCGGCTGCTCCAACGCGACTCCCAGGAGTCGTCTTGAAACGGCTCACTCGTTCGGTGTTCGCGTCGGGCGTCGGCCGAGATGGCCCAGACTTGTCCTGAGCGAGCGAAGCGAGTCGAACGGATTCCTCTTCGGCCCGAAGCCTGTCCCGAGCGAGGCGCCCACAAGGCGCCGATGAGGGAGCCCTCATTCGGAATGACAGCCAGCGCACGTACCGATTTTTTGAATTCCGAATTCCGAATTCCGAATTCCGAGTTCCGAATTTCCCCCTCCCCTTCTCCCCTTCTCTCCTTCTCCTTGACGAACACACGGCCTCCCATTTTTCAATTTGTAATTTTCAATTTGTAATTTTCAATTGGGTGGGCGGGTGGGAGATTATTCGCACCACCCCTGCAGGTCGGCGAGCTCCAGGAGGACGACCCGGTAAGCCGGAGCGTACGCGGCCACGTACGTGTCGCTGTGGTGTGCCGGAGGGTAACCCTTCTCGGCCAACCGGGCGGTCAGGTCCTCGAGCTGGCCGGCCAGCTGGTACCGGCTTCGGCGGACGAGCCGGGGCACCGCCCTGGCGAGCTCCCGGTCCATGGTGGTCGGGTCTCCCGGGGCGGCCTCGGCGCTCGCGATGAACGCAGTCAGCAGAGCCGACGGATCGCCGCCGGCTGCCAGATACGGCCGCAGGTGGATCCTCACCATGGCCGGATCGCCGCCGAGGGGTTGGCACAACAGATCCTGGACCGCCGCCGGACGCAGGGCCGCCACCTCAGAATCGAGGTAGCGGGCTGCCGCGTCGGGGTCCTCGATCGCGTGGCCGGGGCCGAAGACCCCCTGGTGGATAAACTTGTAGACGTCGGTCGCGCCCAGCTCCGGGTGGAGCCGGAGCTCCTCGTCCAGAGCCACCATCACGGCGTCGCCGCCGGCGGGCGGTTCCTGTGCCGCCACACCGCCGATCACCAGGAGGGCCAGCAGGAAAGCAACCATCAATCGTCGGTTCATATCTCCAACCTCTTGACGAAGGGTTCGTAGGTCATGAAGTCCGCGTGGTGGACGAGCCAGGCCTCGGTGGTTCGGGCCACCATGTCGCCCTCACCCGCGTGGGTGGCGATGATGTGGCTCACCGCGTCAGGCAGCCCGCACTCCATGGCCAGCGCCACGCCGGTGAACGGGTGACGGAGGTACTTGCCCCGAGCACTCTGACAGCTCCCGCCGCCGCCGTCACCCTCGTACTCCAAAAGCTTGCCGACATCGGCGAGGATGGCGCCCGCCACCACCACGTCCGTGTCGACCGGCAGCGCCTCGCCGAAGAAAGCCTCCACCGAGCGGGCCGCATCGCGGGCGACGTGAACGACGGCCCGCTTATGGGCCATGAAGCTCACCGGACAGCCGGGCACCAGCAAGGTGAACGGAATGCGTTCGAGGTCGTCGGGCTTCAGCGGCGACAGCTCGAAGGCGCGCACCCAGCAGTCGGTCGTCTTGGCGCGGAGATCCCCGTCCTCGATCCACTCCAGCTCCGGCCAGATCCGCTCCACCTCGTCTCGCAGCATCTCTTTCTCCATTCCTGAAACGGCGTCAGCATAGGCCAACGAGGGGTTCGGATCAATCGGTGGCTTGTGGCGAGAGGAATTCGAGGATGGCGGCGCTGTCGGAGAACGGCAGCTCCGGACCGCACGATCTCGCAACGGTACCGCCCAGAGACGCCATGAGCTCGAGCAGCCAGTCCTGCTCGACAGCACGCCAGCGAGTGATGTCCCGGCCGGTGTCGGTGGCGGCGACACAGAACACGATCGTGCCGCGGTCCAGGCTGTCAAACGCACCGGCGAGGACCACCACACCGCCGTCGGTCGAGGTCAGGGTGCCGGTCTTTACTACCGCTCGCGGGCCGTTCGGATCACCTGCCAGATCCGGGAACATCCGACCGGTCGGGCCGGGATCACAACCCGGAACCGGAAGAATATCGTCGAGCTCGAGCCCGAGGGTCCGGATCCCCGATCGAAGCCCGCGCATCAACTCGACCGCGATCCTCGCCGTCATCCGGTTACTCTTCTGCCCCGACGCCGTTCTCAGCTCGAGCTGGAGAGGCTCGGCGGCCAGTCGATTGCGCAGAAAGGCGGTCAGGTCGCCCGCCCCGCCGAGACCGTCGGCGATGCGAACGATGTCGTTGTTCGAGTGCACGTTGAATCTCCGCAGCACCACCCACAGCGGGTTCGAACGATGCAACACCAACGGCTGTGTTTCACCCGGATCGGGGAGATACCGCACCGTGCCCGTCACGGCCACTCCGGGCTGCGTTGCAGGATCCCATCCCCGTCTCGCGCACAGCTCCGCCCAGGCCTGCCGGTGGGAAGCCGTCCACCGCGAAGAGTCGACGGCATCCAGCAGCCGTCTGCCCATCTTCAGGGCGCGTTTCGGGGGATCGTCGCGACCGCCCTCGACCCCGTTCTCCCAGCCCATCGCAAAGGTCCCGGTGACCGCCAGGTCGCCGGCGACCCGGTGCACTCCGAGGGCGTTCAACCACCTCGCCACCAGGAACGCGTTCTCGAGATGAAAGTCGGGATCGCCCCCGCCCCGAACCACCAGCGCCCCATGGATGGTGCCCGCGGCCCGGTCCCAGACGCCCAGGTACCCGACCCACGTGGAGTACCGGAAGTCCCGTCCGAGCCGGTCCAACGCCCACAGCGAAGTCCCCGCCTTGACCACGGACGCGGGGTTGAATGGGGTGTCGGGATCTCGCGACGCCACCACGTCGCCGGTCAGGGTCTCGGCGTGGTAGATCAGGCGGTCCGAATCGGCGGACCAGGCGGCCGGGCACACGACCAGGCAGAGAGTCCACACCATTGCGGCGACGCCGAAGGTCTCCTCGCTCGGGTTCATCGCCCGCGTTGGTTGCCAAGCAAACGATCGGCAAGCGCCGATCCGAGCCGGCCATCCGGATCGAGTCTCGCTCGGACCGCCTCGAATCGATCCAGCTCGCCGTCCCCGAAGGTCTCTCTGAACAGCTCTCCGGGGAGGGCGGCGTCCTTGGCCGGATAGAATCGCCCTCCGGCCCGGACAACCGGTTCCGCGATCTCCCGCACCAGCCGCCAGAGGTCGGCCCGGCGTCGCTCGAGCACCGGAAAGTCGAGGGCCAGCGAGAATCCGTCAACCGCGTGGGTCAGCACGAAGGGGTCCGGTCGGTGGCGCTTGAGCACCGCGAGGAACGACGGCTGACCGCGCCGCCGGCAGGTCTCCAGCTGGCCGCGGAAGACCGATTCCGCCCCGTCCACGGGAACAAAGCTCTGGTGTTGGATCAGCCCACCAGGAAGGTAGATCTGTTTCCAGTTCGGCACGTAGTCGAGCAGGAAGGAGAACTCCGCCAGTGATTGTCGGTACTCGGCGCCGTTACCCACGGTGCTTCCCGACAGGTACTTGGCACGGTTGATCCAGCGCATTCCGGGCCGGTTGGTGAACGGCTTGATGAGTCGCCACATGGCCGATTTCGGGAAGCCGCCGAACAGGGCATCCGGCAGATCCTGGCAGTCGGCGCGCAAGGACTGGGCCGGCGCCGGATCCTCCTCCGGTTCGAGATGGCGGGCGAAGTGGAGCAGTCCGCGGCCGAGCCGCCGCCCGCTGGTGAAGGCATCCACCCAGCCAACCACGTACTCCCAGTCGTCCTTGGCATCATCGGCCAACCGGAGCATGGTTTCCAGATCGGGCGCCGCGACCGCCTTGACGTGGAGCAGACCCGACGCGACCTTCTTCATCTTCAGTCGCGCCCTGACGATCACCCCGATCTGCCCGAACGACCCGATCACCGCGCGGAAAATCTCGCCGCCGGCGTCGCGGTGAACCGTCCGGCGCTCACCCGACGGCAGCACCAGGTCGAGCTCCAGGCAGTGGTCCCCGAGGGTGCCGCGCCCCCAGTTGTTCTTGCCGTGGACGTTCATCGCCAGGCAGCCGCCGATGGTCGGCTCCATGGTGCCGGTCACCACCGGGGGCCACCAGCCGTCGCCGAGCACGTACCGCCACAGGCCGCGGATGGTGACCCCTGGCTCGACGTCGATGACGCCGGACGCGGGATCCCAGGCCAGGACCCGCGTCATCCGGCTGAGATCGAGGACCACCGCCTCGGGGTTCAGGGCGGCATCACCGTAGCTGCAGCCCGCTCCCCGGAGGGTCACCGGCACGCCGGCTGCCTCGGCGGCGTCGAAAGCCGAATGGATCCCCTCGAGCGTGGTCGGCCGAAACACGTAGCCGGCCGCGCCCACCGCCATGCCCCACCCCTCCAACCACTCGAGGCGATCCGGGGACAGCACGGTCACACCTTGAGACGCTTGAAGATTGATGACGGCATCGAGCGGATGATCCACATCACGACCCGCCACCGTGCCGGCAGGTAGATGGTCGCGGCACCTCGCCGGGCTTTCCTCAGGATCACCTCGGCCGCCCGGTCTGGAGAGATCAACCAGAACAACCCGGCCAACCCCTCGGTCATGGCGGTGTCCACGAATCCCGGCTTGACCGTGAGGACCCTGACGCCGAAGCGCCCGATCCGGTTCCGAACGGCCTCCAGATAGGTGTGGAGCCCGGCCTTGGAGGTGTTGTAGCCGGGGTTTGCCGACCGGCCGCGGTCGCCGGCCACCGATCCGATACCGACGATGGTGCCCCGGCGAAGCCTGCCGAAACGCTCGGCAGTGGGGTTCAGCCACGCCACCGCACCGGCCAGGTTGATCTCCAGCATCTCGAGATCCTTGCCGGAGTCGAACTCCTCGAAGGCCACGCGGCGCTGCACCCCGGCGGCGTAGATCACCAGATCGAGGCCACCGAGGACGCGGGCGATCTCCTGGAAGAGCTCGGGCACCTCTCCCACGTTGCGCACGTCGTGGGCGAAGGGCCACGCCCGCGGCTCTCCTGCGGCTTCGTTGATCGAGGCGGTGATGTCGTCCAAAACACCGGCCCGCCGGGCAACGAGGGCGACCCGTGCACCGCCGGCCGCGAGCCGCCGAGCCAGAGCCTCACCGATCCCGGACGAGGCCCCCACGACGAGGGCGTGACGGAACTCAGCCACGGCATTGCCTCCCTCCTTGTACTGTGCCACGGCTGGGCGAGGATGTCAGCAACCCCCACACACCCATTGCATATTGCAAATTGAAAATTGCAGATTTCCGCCATCCGAGATAGCACTGACTTCAATCTTGAACCGTGGTCTCCAGGCGGTAGTCGAGGGTGTCCAGCGTGGCTGTGACCTGGGCCTCGTAAGCACTGCCAAAGACCATGTCCTCGAGCCGCTTCGACACCGGCATCACCACCGGGAAACCCTCCCAGGGGACCGGCTCCCCGGTGGCGGCATCGATGACCCGGCCTTCATCCACCGCGCGACTCGCCTCCGCCAGCGGCAACCCCTCGAGCGCCCGCCGATACGCCCGGAACCGGGCCTCGTGCTCCGGGCGCACGAAGCGCACCATCCGCCGGCTCTGGGTTGCCACGTGATAGCTGGAGGGGCTGTGGGAGAGCCCGTCGAGCTCGAGCTTCTCGCACACCACCACCAGCCAGCCGAGCACCTCCTTGAGCATCCCGAGGCCCGGGTAGGTCTGGCCCGGCAGAGGCTGGCGATAGGGACCGAAATGGGCGCGCGGATTCTGCAGCAGCAACCACTCCACCGCCAGTAGGTCGAGACCCTTCAGCTGCCTCGTCGTGCGGTGGACCCGGAGCTCCATCAACAGCTCGGATCGGTCGAGGCCGCCGAAGATGCGGATCGTCTGCCCCAGCGGATGACTCAGGTCCACGTCCACCGTCGGATGGGCGAAGCCGCACATGCGCAGCCGATCGAGGATCCCGAACTTCTCCAACATCAGCTCCACGCCGTGTCGGGAAAAAAAGCCCAGGAACCGCGTCTCGTGCACCGCCTCGGGCAGGATCCCCGCCAGGTCCTCCTCCGAGAAGTTCCAGGAGAAGTCGTTGGGCTCGGCAGTCAGGCTCGACGGCTCCAAGGTCGCCCAGATCCTACGGAATCGCCGCAGCACGAGCTGCTCGTTATCCGGCGGCTCGACGTTCTTATTGGTCAGCCTCCAGGCCAGGAATCGCGCCGTGTACTTCCAGGACTCGACGCCGTAGCCGCCACCGAGGACCACCACAACCGGAACCGCGCGGCCCCGGCCGCGGACCAGCTCCATCACGAACTGATCCCGTCTCAGCATGCCGTCCGGTGACAGCCGCCAGCCGCCGAGAGCGTCATCGGCAGCACCGTCCGTCCCTGCGACGTAGATCACCAGCCCCGGCCGCACCGAGTCCACGACGTCCGGCAGGGTCTTCAGCAGGGTGCCGAGCAGGAGCTCGTCGCCAACCTCGAGCCCCAGGGCGAGATCGGTGGAGGCCACCGCGTCCGGTTCACTCCAGTGCTCGGCGTGGATCGAGTAGGTATGGACCGACGGATCCCGGGCGAAGATGGACCGGGTGCCATCGCCGTCGTGCATATCGAGGTCGATCACCAGCACCGGGTCTTTGAAACCCTTGGCCCGGAGGCGGGCGATGGCCACCGCCACATCGTTGAACAGGCAAAAGCCGCCCCCCGCATCTCGACGGGCGTGGTGCAGCCCCCCACCCAGGTTCACCGCCACCCCCCGGTTGGCAAGTGCCAGGATGGTGCCGAGGATGGTGCCGCCAACCATCATTCGTTGCATTTCGACCACGTTCTCCATCAGGTCATCGGCGACCGAGGCGCCGAAGATCCTCAGCGCGGTCTCGCGAAACTGCAACGACTCGAGGTACTCGGCATCGTGAACGCGCAACAGGTTGCGCAGCGAGGGGTGGCGTGGCACCCGGATGTCCTCGCTCAGCAGGAGCCCCTCGTCCGCCAGGAACGACAGCACCCGCTGAGCGCGCAGGTGATCGAGGGGAACGGCGTCAAGGCTGCCCCCGTAGGCCTCGTGGTAGACGAATCGAACACCGTGCCACCACCACTTTCGCCGGAACCGGCGCCACCGGCTCCGGACCGCCCGCGCAGCCCGGCAGGCGAGCGACTGCTTGGCCTGTGATTCATTCTCGGTGTCGGGCGCCGCCATGGGGCGAGTATAGCTGCAGCGGTGGGAGATCCCCCGCCCACCCTGTTGAAAGTTGAAAGTTGAAAGTTGAAAGTTCCCGCCCACCGAATTGAAAATTACAGATTGCAAATTGAAAATTGAAAATTGGGAGACGGTACGCTCGTCAAGGGGAGAAGGGGAGGTGGGAATTCGGAACTCGCCGACGGCAGCAGCCCACAGCCGTGGCCATGGGGGTCGTCGCGAGGCGCCGTGAGACCAGCCGACAAAGCCGGCGCGTGGCGAACGGCGTCCCGAGGAGCAACGCGACGAGGGAGCTGGGGCTGGCCTACGGCTGTCTGCTGGTGGCGGTGAGTCGCCGCGGCCAGCGGCCGCGAGCAATTCTGAAAACCCCTCTCTACGATTCTGGTTGCCTCATAGCCCCATGGCTTTTGACTTTTGACTTTTGACTGGGGTTGGGTGGGAGATCAGAGCTGCTCGACGGTGTAGCCCTTGCTCCTCAGCATCTCGATCACGCCATCGTCGCCGACCAGGTGGAGAGCCCCGACCACCACGAACGCCGGCTCGGCGCCGGCGAGCAGCTCTTCGAGTCGCGGCAGCCACGTCGCGTTGCGGTCGCTGACCATCGTTTTGAACAGCTCCGGAAACTGGAGAAATCCCTCCACCAACAACGCCCCGGCCTCCTCCACCCGACCGTTCCGCCAGTGATCGACAAGCTCATCCACCATGGGGATCACCGTGTCCAGCTCGCGCACGGTCTGGAGCAAAAAGGCCTCGTCCTGCTCCCTGGACAACCCTGCCAGGAGACTCAACTGAAACTCGACGGTCTCCAGGCCCTGGACCGTCTTGCCGCCATCCCTCGCCCGCCGATAGAGGTACCTATCGACGCCGTCGGTGGGCGAGTAGCCCGCGCCCTGCAGCTCGGTCAGGGCGAGGGTGGTCGCAACCATCCACGGTCGCATCCCCTGCATGCCGTCGAAATCGAGTCCGCTCTCGGTCGCACGCCGCTCCGCAAGCTTCCAGGTTTCGTCGGAAACCACCTCCCGCAGACTCGTTCCCTCGGGCAGCATGCCTGCGGCGAGGGCCCCGAAGGCCGCCGCCGCGGTGCCCTCGGCGCCCAGATCTACCTCGAAGACCGCAACCGACGACACCTCGAACGCCGTCTCGATCTCCTCCGCGAGAGGGTAGGCTTCGGGCCTCATGAGATGCACCGACCCGAGGAGGTACAGGGTGGCGGTGGCCGACCGGGCCCGCCACAGGCAGTGCTTGCCAGCGTGAGTCGCGGCGAGTGTTTCCTGCCCGAACGCAGCAGGCATCGCGGCGGCCATCAAGCCACCCCACACGATGATCGAACCCACGGTCGCAAGCCGCCGACTTCGGGTGCCGCGATTCCCGTCGCGCCCGATCAGCATTTTCGGGTCATCCGGACGCCGGTCCTGCAGCAGCATCACCTTCATGACCACCAGCTTACTGAATCGGCCGTGCTATGGTTGCGCCCGCAGGCGAAAGGAGACAACGATGGCCAATCCAAAGGCGATTTTCGACACCTCCAAGGGCACCTTCTCGGTGGAGGTCTTCCGCGACGAGATGCCTCTGACGGCCGGCAACTTCATCCGACTCGCCGAGGACGGTTTTTACGACGGCCTCCATTTCCACCGGGTCATCTCCGGGTTCATGATCCAGTTCGGCTGTCCCCACAGCCAAGACCCGGCCAGCCCGCGTTGCGGCACCGGCGGACCACCGCACGGCACCATCGACGACGAGTTCCTCGAGACCGCCAAGTTCTCCAACGAACCGGGGACCCTGTCCATGGCCAACACCGGCCGACCGAACAGCGGCGGCTCCCAGTTCTTCATCAACACCGCCCACAACTCCTACCTGGATTGGTTCTCCGGCGGACCGTCGAAACACCCTGTATTCGGCAAGATCGTCGACGGCATGGACGTGGTCACTGCGATCGAAACCACCCCCACGGGGCCCGGAGACCGGCCCAAGAACCCCATTCGGGTCAACAGCATCACCATCGTCGAGTAGGGGGGTCGACAGCCGCCCTGACCCTGGTCCTCCATTAGAAATTGCGAATTGCGAATTGCGAATTCGGGCCATCCAAGATCGCGGGTGCTCATTTCCAAAGGGGTCGGCAGGCGGCCAATTCGTAATTCGTCATTCGTAAATCGAACCCGAGGGAGCGCGGTCGTCAATCGCTTTCGCTCGTTCCCTCGTCTGCGAGGGCTTCGGTTGCGAGCCGCTTGGCCTCCTCCAACTCGGGGGGAAGGTTGCCGCGGCTGGCCACGTGCCAGCTGACCGAGTGCCGCCGCAGCTGTTCGTCCAGCTTTTTCCACAGTCCGGTGTGGCCCACCGGCCGGCCGTCCCGGGTCTGCCAGTTTCGTGCCCGCCAACCGCCCAGCCATGAGGTGGCGCCGTCCTTGAGATAGTCGGAAACGGTGTAGGCGTGCACCCGCACCGGGCGTTTGAGCGCGTTAAGACCGACGACCGCGCCGTGGATGTGCATCCGGTTGGCCGATGCGCCGTTCTGGCGACCATATAGGGCCTTGTCGCGGTCGCCGAAGGCCAGCAGCGCCGACCAGCTGCCCACGTCACGCTTCGCCGAGCGGGCGACGCCGAGGAAGATGTGGACGGCGCCGGGGTCCTCCACCGGCAGCGGCGGTCGTGGTATGGCCTCCGACGCGAGCCGATCGGCCCGTTCGTTCCAGCGATCCCCGGCATGTCCCTTCACCCACTCCCAGTCCACCGTGTGGCGCTCCAGCTCGCCGGCCAGCTCGCGCCACAGGTCGTCGTTGAGCACCGGTTTCTTGGCCGCGGTCTTCCAGCCGTTGGCGCGCCACCGGTCGATCCACTGGGTGATTCCCTTGCGCAGGTACTCGGAGTCGGTGATCAGCCGGACCCGGTGGCCCTTGTCGAGCGCGCGCAGGCCCTCGATCGCAGCGCGCAGCTCCATGCGGTTGTTGGTGGCCTCCGGCTCGCCGCCGGAAAGCTCCCCCACCTTTTTGCCGTTTCTGATCAACACGGCTGCCCAGCCGCCGGGACCCGGATTCGGCCGGCAACCGCCGTCGGTGTAGATGGTGACCCCAGGCAGGCCACCGCTCATCGCGGCCTCCGGCGGCCGAATCGGCGTACCAACACGGCGAGCAAGCCCGGCGTGAAACGGGACAGGGCCACCGCGACCTTGCCGTGGCCGGTGAGCACCACCTTGCGCCGCCGGCGAACGATGGCGGAGACCGTCTTGCTGGCTGCGCGATCGACAGGCATTCGGATCCAGCGGGGCATGGGGTCCTTCCTGTCGGCGTGATAAACGCCCAGGTTGTCCACCTGGCGAATTTCCGAGTCGGTGAAGCCCGGTTCGATCAGGGTGACCCCAACCCCGGTCGCGGCGAACTCGAACCACAGCGAGTCGGCCAGCGCGCGGACCGCGAACTTGCTCATGCTGTACGGCGATGACCCGGGAACGGCCACCTCACCGGAAACGCTGCCGACGATGCCAAGACAACCCCGGCTCGCCTCGAGAGCTTCGCGGGTCGCGAACACCGTCCGCAGGACACCGAAAACGTTGGTCTCGAATTGCCGGCGGTAGTCCTCCAGGGTGAGTCTGGCGAGAACTCCGCCGACTCCAAAGCCCGCGTTGGCCACCACCCAGTCGATGCTGCCGAACTCGTCGATCGCGGCAGCCACCGCCCGCTCCAGGTCGCCGTCGCGGGTCACATCGCAGGCGGCGGGCAGGGCGCGGCGGCCCAGTCCACGAACCCGTTCGGCCACCTCCCCGAGGAGGTCGTGACGGCGTGCGGCCAGCACCACGTCGGCTCCTCGGCGGGCGAACTCCTGGGCGACGGCGGCGCCGATTCCGGACGAGGCGCCGGTGATGAATGCAACCGAGTCGTCGATGTTCTTCAAGGTTGAGGACCTCCGCAATCGAGGATCTATGATCAGTTCGTCCAGCGCCAGTATGATCCAAGATCGAAGATCAAAGATCAAAGGACGGTTTCTGAAATTTTGAATTCCGAATTCCGCTTTCAGCCGGCCGAGGGTCCTCTGCCCTTCTCACCTCCTCACCTTTTCATTTCTTCTCTTCTTCCCCTCCGCACCTCTGCCCTCCTTCACGGAGATGCGAACCCGGCGATTCGCTTCCCGTATACTCCCAGACGTCCCTGAGAGGATTCGACAAACCGCCAACAAGGGAGATCTTCCATGCCGACGACTCGCCGTGATTTCATCCAGCTGTCGGCCCTCGCCGGCGCCGCCGGCATGGGCCTTGCCGCCGATGCGGCCTCGACATCGTCCCCGATCGGTCGCGCCACCAAGCCGCTCTCGATCCTGGTGCTCGGTGGCACCGGTCTGATCGGCCCCCCCATGGTGGCCCACGCCATCGAACGCGGCCACGAGGTGACGCTGTTCAACAGAGGGAAAACGAATACCCAGCTCTTTCCCGATCTGGAGAAAATCCAAGGGGACCGAAACGACGACCTGTCGGCGCTTGCGGCGGCGATTGAGGCGGGCCGGAAGTGGGACGTGGTGATCGACAACACCGCCATGATCCCGCGCTGGGTTCAGGAAAGTGCCGGCCTGCTCAAAAACAGCGCCGGTCTCTATCTCTACACGTCGTCGATTTCGGCGTACGCCGACGCCTCGAAACCGGGACAAGACGAAACGGCCCCGGTGGGCCAGATTTCCGACGACGAGACGGCAGCCGTGAAGACCAACCGCGACATCACCGGCGAGAACTACGGCCCGCTCAAGGCCCGCTGCGAAAAAGCCGCCGAGGATGCGTTTCCCGGGCACTGCATCGTGGTCCGGCCCGGGCTCATCGTCGGACCGGGCGACTACTCGGACCGCTTCACCTACTGGCCCGTCCGGATTCACCGAGGCGGCGAGGTCATGGCCCCCGGCAACCCGACCGATCCGGTGCAGTTCATTGACTGCCGCGACCTGGGCGAGTGGTACATCCGGTTGGTGGAGGACAACGCGGTTGGCGTCTACAACGGCACCGGACCGGCGTCGGCATTGTCGATCGCCGAGATGCTCTACGGCATCCGGGCCACCACCTCTGCAGCCGTGTCCTTCACCTGGGTGCCCACCGACTTCCTCAAGGAGCACGATGTGGCGGAGTGGTCAGAGATGACCGTGTGGCTGCCGCCGGAAGGCGAGGACGCCGGCATTTCCAGCGTTAGCATCGCCCGGGCGATCGCCGCCGGCCTGACCTTCCGCCCTCTCGCCACCACCGCCTTCGACACCGTCGAGTATTGGAACTCGTTGCCGGAGGATCGCAGGGCCGCGCCGCGGGCCGGGCTCGACCCCGACAAGGAAAAGGCTGTGCTCGCAGCTTGGCACGCGGCACAACGCAGTTCTTAATTCTGAGTTCTGAGTTCTGAGTTCTGAGTTGCACACGGTCTCAAGTTCTCGAATCGCCGAGGGCCTTCCGGGGATGGAACTCAAAACTAAGAAATAAGAACTAGGAACTCGTACGGCACTGGAGAATGATGCTGAAACGTTTTCTCGAGAAGGTGGTGAATGTCAGTGACGAGGAGGTCTCCTCGCTGCTGCTGTCCACCCTCTACTTCTTCCTGCTCTTCGCGGGGTACTTCATCATCCGGCCGCTGCGCGACGAAATGGGCATGCTCGGCGGAGTTCGAGACCTGGCATGGCTGTTCACCGGCACCTTGGTGGGAATGCTCGTGGTCCACCCGATCTACACCGCGATGGTGGCACGCTTGCCTCGCCGCCGGTTCATTCCGCTGATCTACCGGTTCTTCGCGGCCAACCTGCTGCTCTTCTTCATCCTGATTCGAGTCGTGCCCACCGAGCACCACCTCTGGATCGCCCGGGTCTTCTTCATCTGGACCAGCGTTTTCAACCTGTTCGTGGTTTCGGTGTTTTGGTCGTTCATGGCCGATGTCTTTCGCCCCGACCAGGCCAAACGGCTGTTCGGGTTCATCGCGGTGGGCGGGACCCTGGGCGCGGTCGTCGGATCGGCAACGACGGCCTTTCTCGCCGAACGCATCACGCCGGTCAACCTGCTGCTGGTGACGGTGGTTCTCCTGGAGGGAGCCGTGCAGTGCTCCCGTCGAATCCAAGGAGAGTCCACGGCCAACCTCCCGACCCCCGATCATCCGAAGTCGGACCCGGAGGCCGCGATCGGCGGCGGCGTGCTGGCAGGAATCGCCGCGGTCATCCGGTCACCCTACCTGCTGGGGATCTGCGCGTACCTGTTCTGCTACACCATCACCGCCACCTTCCTCTACTTCCAGCAGGCCGAGATCGTGCCGGCGACCTTCGGCGACGATCGAGCCGCCCGCACGGTCTTTCTGGCTCGGATCGACCTGGCGGTGAACTCGCTCACCGCCCTGGCCCAGATCTTCGTCACCGGCCGCGTCCTCAAAAGGCTCGGGGTGGCGGTGTCGCTGGCCGTGCTGCCGGTGGTGTGCGCGGCAGGTTTCCTCACCCTCGCCGCAATGCCCACCCTGGCCGCCCTCGCCACTTTTCAGATCCTCCGCAAGACCTCGAACTACGCCATCTCGAGACCGGGCCGCGAAGTCCTTTTCACGGTGCTTCCCCGCGAGCAGAAGTACAAGGCCAAGAACCTGATCGACACCTTCGTCTACCGGGCCGGCGACCAGGTCGGAGCCTGGTCCTACGCCGCCGCCCGCGGGTTGGGGCTGGCGATGACCGGGCTTTCCATGGCGGCGGTCCCGATCTCGGCCGTCTGGCTCGCCGTCGCCGTCTGGCTCGGACGTCGGCAGCGGCGACTGGAAGACACTTCCCGCCCGCCCGGCCAGTTGAAAGTTGAAGGTTGAAAGTTGAAAGTCGAAAGTTGAAAGTCGGAGGGAGGCTGTGACATGAATCGAACCGTGATTTCGACCGAAAAGGCGCCGGCAGCGGTCGGCCCGTACTCCCAGGCGGTGCGAACCGGCAACCTGATTTTCACCGCAGGTCAGGTCGCGCTGGTGCCCGCAACCGGACGGGTCGAGGCGACCACGATCGAGGAGCAGACCCGCCAGGTGCTGCGCAACCTCGGGGCCGTGCTCGAGGCCGCGGGCAGCGGTCTCGACCGGGTGGTGAAGGCCACCGTCTTCATGACCGACCTGGGCGATTTTGCCGCCATGAACGCGGTCTACGGCGAGTACTTCCCGGCCGATCCACCCGCACGGTCGACGGTCGAGGTATCGGCGCTGCCCCTCGGCGTGAGCGTCGAGATCGAGGTGGTCGCCGTCGCGGGGTGACGGCGATTCCCGGCTACTCCAACACGTGGATGTTGCGCTCCCGGCAGATCCGCTTGAGCTGGTCGGGCCACACCGTCACCGTCACCTCACCCAGGTGGGCGGTGCGCAGCAGGTACATGTAGGTCCGCGCCTGGCCGATTCCGCCGCCGATCGAGAGCGGGATCGGCATCGTTGAGGATGGCCTGGTGATAGGGCAGCGCGAGGTCGTCCTGCAGGCCGGCTATCTCCATCTGCTGAACCAGGGTCTCCTTGGTTACCCGGATGCCCATGGAGGTCAGCTCGTGGCGCCTGCGGGTGACCGGGTTCCACACCAGGATGTCGCCGTTGAGCCCGTGCATGGGACGGCCGTCCTCCGAGGTGGTCTCGGTGATCCAGTCGTCGTAGTCGGCGGCCCGCATTTCGTGGGGGTAGCCGTCGGCCAGAACCCAGCCGATGCCGATGATGAACACCGCCGGGTGCTCCTGGATGAGCCTGGTCTCCCGCTGCTTGCGGGGAAGATCCGGGTACATGTCGAGAATGTCCTCGGCGTGGAAGAACTCGAGCTCCTCCGGAAGGTCCGGATAGCGGTCGGTCTTGAGGGCCGGGAACAGCTCCTGGGCGTGCTTGCCGGCGCCCCTGATCACCTTCCAGATCTTCTGAACGGTGTCCTTCAGGTATGTCGAGATTGCGATCTTCGGCGGTGATCACCTTCTCCCAGTCCCACTGGTCCACGTAGGAGCTGTGGTCGTGGTCGAGGAAGTAGTCCTTGCGAACCGCCCGCATGTCGGTGTTGATGCCCTCGCCCACGCGGCACCCGAACTGCTTCAGGGCGACCCGCTTCCACTTGGTGGCCGCCTGCACCACCTGGGCGTCGATCTTCCTGTCCAGGCCGAGCCCGCACGGAAATTCCACCGGCGTCCGCGACCCGTCGCGGTCGAGCATGTCGTTGACGCCGCTGTCCTTGCTGACGATGAGGGGCACCTGGACCAGGTTGAGGTTGAGCTCCCTGGCGAGGCCGTCCTCGATGTAGCGCTTGACCTCAAAAAGCGCCTCCATCCGCTCCATGGGAGGCAGGATCGGCTGATAGTCGGTGGGTAGGATCTTGGCCACCTCTTCGTAGGTGCTGATGCCGGGGCCGGCGAGGTCCGCCTTCTTGTCGTTCATGAACGCCTCCTGATGATTTTGTCGGAACTGACCGAGATCACGCGATCCCGAGAGGTTGTATGGCAGCCGGCGGCCGAGTGTCAAGTCGAACGCTGCCGGTCGAGGCCCGTCGCCGACCTCTGGGAGGTCAGCCGCTCGCTGATTTCCCAGAGACGGCGGGCGGTGGCGGCGTCCCGCGCCGCCGGCGACGGCTCGGTCAGCTTCCGCTTGACGTAGTAACCGCCGCTGGCCCCCGCTACCTCGGGCGACGAGGCAAGCCACACCAGGGTGTCGGCGCCCCGCTTCGGATCGAGCAGCAGCGGCCGCGCGATCACTTGGAACAACTTGATGACCAGCGGGGCGCTGCGGCCGAAGCCGGTGGCCACGACGCCCGGGTGGAGGCAGGTGGCGGTGACACCGGTACCGGCTGTCCGGCGAGCGAGCTCACGAGTGAACAGGATGTTCGCCATCTTGGTCCAACCGTAGACCGACCAGGCCGAGTAACCCTGCTCTCCGTTGAGGTTGTCGAACGGGATCGTGGCCCCGGAGTGGGCGTCTGACGAGACGGTGACCACTCGTGCCGGGGCACTCGCCTGCAGGCGATCGAGCAGGAGGTTGGTCATCAGGAAGGGCGCCAGGTGGTTCACCGCGAAGGTGTGCTCGAACCCATCCTCGGTCACGGCGTGGCGGGCCATGGTCAGACCGGCGTTGTTGACCAGAACGTGGATTTCCGGGCAGGTCGCCAGCAGGCGATCGGCGAGACCACGGATCTGTCCCAGCGAGGCCAGGTCGCAGAGCTCGAATCTGGTGGCGGCGTTGCCGGTGGTGGCGGCGATCTCGTCGCGGGCACGCGCTCCCCTGCCGCCATCCCTGGCCACGATGACCACCTCGGCGCCGAGGCCGGCGAGCTCCTGGGCCGCCGCCCTGCCGATGCCCGAGGTGGCACCGGTGATGACGCAGGTCTGGCCGGTCATGGGTGCGGTCATGCCACCGGGTTGGAGAGCAGGCCGACGCCCTCCACCTCCACCTCGACCACGTCGCCCGGCGCCAATGGTGAGACGCCCGCCGGGGTCCCGGTGAGGATGACGTCGCCGGGCTCGAGAGTCATCACCGCCGAGATGTGGGCGATGAGGCGGGCCGGTGAGAACACCATCTCCGAGGTCCTTCCCCGTTGCCGGACCTCGCCGTTGACCCGGCACACCACCTCGAGGTCCGACACGTCGGCCTCGTCGAGCCCCGCCACCACCCACGGCCCGAGCGGGCTGAAGGTGTCGAAGCCCTTTCCCCGGGTCCACTGCTCGTCGGCGCGCTGAATGTCGCGGGCGGTGACGTCGTTGCCGCAGGTGATCCCGAGCACGTACCGCCAACAGTCCTCCTCGGCGGCACTCCGGCACCTGGTGCCGATCACCACCGCCAGCTCGCCCTCGTGCTCGACCTGCTGCGACAGCGACGGCAGCACGATCTCGCGGTCCGGATCGAGCACGCTCGACGGCGGTTTCGAAAACAGCAGCGGCGCCGTCGGGACCTCGACCCCGTGCTCGGCGGCGTGGGCGACGTAGTTGCGACCGACGCCGATGATCTTGGTGGGCGCGGTGGGCGCGAGCAGCTCGAGATCGGACAGCCTCCCCAACTCGCCGCTCACCGGGGGCGCGGAGCCCCACGGCCCGGCCGGCAGCTCGAGCACCGAATCTCCCTCCACCACGCCCCATCGAGCCACACCACCCAGCTTGACCCTGACGATTCGGCTCACCCGCAACGAATCCAAATCGGCCTCCCTGTGCGCACCGCACGGGATACTACACCACCGGTGCTACTCAACCGTCACCGGGATCGTCGTCGGGTCGCCGGAGTCGTTGTCCACCACCGAGGCGTAGGACCAGAGCTCGCAACCCGGGGTGTCGGCGGTGACCACCGCATACCCGATCGGGCATTCGGCCACACCCGCAGTCCGAAAAACTTGGCCCTGCTGCTTCCAGCCACCGGCCGGGACGTCCTGGACGAGGATCTCCTCGCCCTTCTGGGTACCGTCCGCACCGAACAGACGAATCCGCACGTCGCAGGCGTCAGCGGAGAAGTTGGTGAAGCCGATGTTGGTCCGGAAATCCGCCGTCCGCTTGATCTGCGACAGCACGCCCACTCCACCCGGAGCGACGGCGGCCGCCGAGCCGAGGCCGGGCAGGAACTGGCCGTAGGTCCCGTCGGCGGTGGCGTTGAAGGTGCGGGCGGTGACCACCAGGGGCCCGTCGGCCGCGACCGCCGCCGCCCCCGACGAATCGGGGACTCCGAGTAGAGCCGCGACGTTTTCCCACTCCACGAGCTCACCGTCAGCGAGCGAGACGGCGGTCGAGGCGACGCCGTCGGCGTGCCGGTAGAACAGCGTCCCGTCGACGTGCCGTCCCGACCGGTTCAACGCCGCCACATTCGACTTCCAATCGGTCCCCGCGGCTCCGGAGATCTCGGCGACGCCGGCGACCAACAGCTCTCCGCCGTCGTGAAGCACGCTGACGATCTCCATCGGCACGGTGGTGGGATCGCCGGAGTGGTTGTCCACCACCGACGCGTAGGCCCAGATTGGGCCCTCTCCGCCCGCCAGGCTCACCGTCGCGTAGCATCCCTCGCACACAGTGGACCCGAAGGCCCGGTTGCGCTGGTGCCACCCCCAGGGAGGGACGGAATCGGTGAGGGGGCCGCCGGCGACCGGTTGGCCATTGCCGTCGTGAAGCCGGGTCTGAACCACGGCGGTGTCGCCGCCGAAGTTGACGAACCCCACGTTCGTCCGGAAGTCGGAGGAGCTGCGAAGCTGGGACAGCGCGGCGGTCTGTCCGGCGAGCAACCCGTCGAACATCTCGACCCCGGGCAGGAACTGGCCGTAGGTGCCGCCCGCGGTGTCGTTGAACGTCCTGGCCGTGACGATCACCGGGAACAGTGACCGCACCTCCACGGCGCCCGAGGAGTCGGGCACCCCGAACAGCTCGGCGGCGGCGTTTTCGTACTCCACCACCTGCCCGGTCGGCACATCGGCGGTCCGGGTGGACTCGCCGCCGTCGTGCCGGTAGACCAGCGTGAGCTGGGCCGTCCCCGCGAGGCGGTTCGCAATTGCCAGGTTGGTCTTCCAGTTGGAGCCGGCGGCACCGCTGGTTTCGGCGACTCCGGCCACCAGGTACCGCCGCCCCTCGGTGATGCCGGGTTGGTTCACGTACACAGTTGTGCCCGCGACCATCAGCGCCCCCTGGCGGACGGTATCGCTGCCGTTGAACGCCACCGAGTACGCCACTCCGCCGCTCCCCGAGCCGCCGGCGGGATCGGCGATCTCGATCCAGGGGGCGGCGGTGGAGGCGGTCCAATCACATCCTGACGTGGTGTCGACGGTGACCTCGCCGAGTCCTCCCTCGTTCGGAAAAAACACCTCGGTAGGAGCGACCGCGTAGCTGCAGTCCGATCCCTGTTGGCTCAGAGTGACGGTGTGTCCCGCAACCAGCAGAGTGCCGGTCCGCGACGGACCGTCGTTGGCGCTGACGATGGCGATGGTCCGGCCTGATCCGGTGACGCCGTCGACCGATAGCCGGACCCAGTCCGCGTGTCGTTCGGCCGACCAGAAGCAGCCGTCGTCGGTGGTCACGTTGATGAACGCGTAATCGGTCCCGCTGTCGAAATCGAAGTGAGTCTGCTCCAGCACAAAGCTGCAACCGGCCACCGGCGACACACCAAGATTGACGCGGCCCCAGCCGGTGTCGTTGTCGACTCCCACCGCCTCGCGGTCGATGGCCACCTCCTCGAGGAACCCGCGAACCTGGCTCCCGGACCATTCCGGGTGGGCCGACATCACCACCGCCGCCGCCCCGGCCACGTGCGGGCAGGCGAAGGATGTCCCGTAGATCAGGCCATCGTAGGAGGCGGATTCCACCCCGTCGTAGCCGGCCAGATTCGGTTTTGTGACGCCGCCGTGGAACGACCCGCCGGGCCCGTTCGTCGGTCCGGCCGAGCTGAAGCCCCGCAAGCCGAAGCCGCTGGCGTTCAGCGCCGCCGTGGCTAGGGCTCCGTCCGCGTCTCCCGGTGTGGACAGCGAACCCTCCTCGACCGGCCGGTCGAGCGGTTCGTCGACCGAGAAGATCTCCACGTCGTTGAGACCGGTGACGCTCTTTCGGAAGACCCCAACCCCGTAACCGCCCGCCTCGGTGACGGTGAAGCTGAGGTACTCGGTGGGGGCCTGGCCGGAGACTCCGCTCTGAATGCGGTCCGACGAGGCCACCTCCACCGAATCTCCGCCGTCGAGCCGGAACAAGTGCAGGCTGTAGTCCTGGTCGACTTCGGTCCAGTCGTCCCACTGCATGGAAACCCGGATGTCGTCGCCCACCGACGACGAATAATCGAAGCGCGCGATCTCCTCGCCCGGGGCGAGCTCCACCCAGCCGTTGCCGTCCGCGTCCACCGACTCACCCTGCCAGTGGGAGTCGCGGTAGTTGCCCGCCGAGTGCGCCCACACGCCGTCAGCCTGCTGGACGAAATCGTTGATCCTCGACTGGTAGAACCCGGTGCCGTCGCCCGGGCCGACGCCGAAGTAGGTGATCGACATGGCCACCACCCGGACACCCTCGTCGATCATCCACTGCACCGCGGCGGAGAAGTTGCTGCTCGACGAGCCGACCTGGGCCAGGTAGAGCTCCGCTCCCGGCGCCATGTCGTGAATGATCTCGGCGACCGCAGTGCCGTGAACGTCGCCCGGCGCGCTGGCGCTGCCGCCGAATCTCTGGAAGTGAAATCGATCGGCCGGGGGCAACTCGACGCCCACCAGATCTTCCCAGCCGTAGGCCTGGATGTCGATGACGCCCGCCTTGACGCCCTCACCCGTAAATCCGTCGGCATGCCACGCCTGGGCGTTGGTGGCGGCCACGCCTTCGGAGATCACCAACAGCCGCAAGTCGCCGCCCGCCGGCAACACGATCGGCCGGGGGGCCACCGCCACCGGGGGCTGTCGGACCCAGGTCACTCCGGCGCGATCGCCGAGGGCTGCGAGCTGGCCGGGCGTCACCCGGGCCTCGATCAAGCCGTCGCGCCAATTCACCTCGTGGGCGCCGCTCGACTCCAACCACCGCGCCACCGCAGACACCTCGGCCCGGGAGGCCACCACCTCGACCGCGAGCCGGCCGTTCCGTACATCGAAACCGGCCTGGACCGCCGCCGCCAGCGGATCGTCCGCGATCAGCACCATCGCCAGCGGCCTGTCGAGCCGCTCGAAACCCGCAGTGGCGGGGTCGAGCGACGGCGCCGGCTGCAAGCTACCGAGTCGGAGAGGTTGGTCGGCAACGACCGGCGGGATGGCGACCACGGCCAAGATAAGCACGGATGTGGCGATTCTCATGTCATTCCCCTTCACGGTCGCGTACGCGCGGCCGCGCCCTGACAGTTTAAACGCATCGGCTGCGGGTGAGTTTCCCGCCGTGCCGCTGCTATGCTTCCCCGGCGCATGACATCCCAGTGGAGGCAGCTGATGCGGATTTCCACCTCGCGCAGGGCCCTTCCCGTGGCCGGCCACACGGTCGAGGCGGCGCGCAACGCCGACGGCGTAATGCAGCTCTGGGCGGGCGATGAGAACGCTTTCGCGGCAGGTCTCGGCTATGTCCACGCTTACGACCGACAAGTGCAGATGATGGTCGTACGGCTGGTGGGACAGGGGCGGCTGAGCGAGTGCCTGCGGGCCGACCGGGAGACCCTGGTCATCGACACCTTCGCCCGGGACATGGGGTTCGCACGAGATGCAGCGGACGACGCGGCAGCCTGTGACCCGGAGGTACTCCGGTTCGCCGAAGCGTACTCGGCGGGGGTCAATGCCTGCTTGGCAGGATCGTCGAGGCCGCTGGAGTTCCGGTTGGTGGGCTATCGGCCCGAGCCGTGGACGGTGGCGGACACGCTGGTCACCATCAAGCTCATGACCTATGTCGGACTCGCCCAGACTCAGCAGGACTTCGAAAAGCTGCTCATCCAATCGATCCGTGCCGGCGTCCCCCCGGACACGCTCAAGAAGCTGGTGTCGCCCCACCTCGACGGGCTCGACCCGGCGATCGTCGAAGCTCTCAAGCACCTCCAATACGTGCAGTCGATGTTGCCGAAGGAGGTGCGAATCCAGCCCATGATCCCCACCGTATCGGCATCCAACAACTGGGCCGTCGCCGGCGGCAGGACCGCCACCGGCGCCCCGATCTGCTGCGCCGACCCGCATCTCGAGGTCAATCGGCTGCCCGCCGTCTGGTACGAGGTGATGGCCCACCTACCGGATGACGAAAGGATCGGCATCACCATGCCCGGGGTTCCCGGGCTCATCATGGGTCGGGGTCGCGACATCGCATTCGGCTTCACCTACGGCTTCATGGACATGGTGGACTACTTCGTCGAGGAAATTCGGGAGGGAAGGTGCCGCCGCGGCGACGAGTTCGTTCCTCTGCAGGTGCGGCAGGAGGTCATCCGGCGCAAGGGCGGAGAACCGGTGACTGTCACCATTCGCGAAAACAACCTGGGGGTGCTCGAAGCCGACCCGACCAAGGAGAAGCTGGCCGACGGCTACTATCTCACCAGGGCGTGGTCCGCTCAGCGTCACGGCGCCGCGCCGTCCCTGGAGGCGATCTTCCGCCTGCCGGGGGCGCATTCGGTGGCCCAGGCACAGCCGGTGCTGCGCGAGGTCACCATCTCCTGCAACTGGGTGATCGCCGACCGCGCCGGGAACATCGGGTATCAACAATCCGGGCGGCTGCCGAGTCGCAGCCACTCTGGGCTTTACCCCGTCCCGGCCTGGGACGACGCCCTGGCCTGGCAGGGCTGGGTACCGTCCATGGAGCTTCACAGCGTGGTCAATCCGGAGTGCGGCTTCGTCGCCACCGCGAACGAGGAGATCAACCCGCCGGGGGGTCCCCTGGTGGTCAACATGCCCATGGGGTCCTATCGTGTCGACCGCATCAAGGCCGTTCTCGCGACCTCGGATTCCGTCGGCATCGACGACATGAAGAGGCTCCAGCTGGACCTCTACTCGCTGCACGCCGAACGCCTGATGAAGCTGTTCAACCCGCTGCTGCCGGACGTCCCCGCGGCGGAGCTGTTGCGAAGCTGGGATCTGTGTTACGACTGCGACTCGCGCGGGGCGACCCTGTTCGAGGACGTCTACCGGGCGCTGCTGCGCAGAGTCTTTGGCGAAGGCCTGCTGGGCGCCGACACCTGGGACGCCATCGTGGACCTCACCTCCACCCTCACCGACTATTACCACGTCTTCGACAACGTGCTGCTCGGCGACGATCCCACGTGGTTCCCGGGGGCCGGTCGCAACGCGGTCTTCGAAGAGTTGCTGAGAGAGACTCTGACGCAGGTCGAGCCCGAACGCGTCTCGCGTTGGGGAGATCGTCAGCGGGTCATGATGAACAACATCTTCTTCAACGGCGCCCTGCCGCGCTGGCTGGGCTTCGATTGGGGCCCGCTCGAGCTGCCCGGCAACCGGGCCACGGTGGTCCAGGGCCAGTCCTTCCGCCTGGCCGGCAGGGCCACGACCTTCGCCCCTTCCTGGCGGATGATCACCGACCTCGGCACCGACGAGGTCCACACCGCGCTGCCGGGAGGGCCGTCGGGCCGGCGGTTTTCGAAGTACTACCTGACCGACCTCGAGCGCTGGATCCACGGCGACTACAAGATCCTCAAACCAACGAGGTGAAGGGCGACCAGACTGCCGAAATTACGAATTACGAATTGTTGTCTACCGAGGTCGCAGGGGGAAATTGAATACGACCTCGGACGACAAAAATTCGCAATACGCAATTCGCAATTCGTAATTCGCTATGGCCGGGAGGGTGTGCGGGCTCAATCAGTTCACGATTCCGGCTGTGTGGCCGCCGCTGTCCGCGACGGGCGCCGGCTGGGCTCCGTTCCGGACCGAGGCGTCAAACTCGAACTCGCTCCAGCCGGAACCGACGAGCTTCTTCAGCCCCTCCCGGGTGTCACGGGATGCGTCCACCGACAGCGCGGGCGGCGGTACCAACCGAGCCCGGAAGCGGCCCGACCGAATCAGCTCGAAACGGACCGGCAGATCGCCGGGATGCTCCAACAGGTACTCGCGAACACCCTCGAGCCGCTCCTCGTCCACCTCGTCCAGGTCGAGGACCACCCGCAGGGCCGCGGCCCGTTGGCGGGCGATGCCGTCGAGCGGCGCCACCTCGTCGGCCAGCAGCTCCACGTGTTCGCCCTCCCCCTTGATCGAGGCGACCACCAGCACCGACGCCCCGTCGGTCAGGAGACGCTCCGCCCGTTCGAAGACGTCGGGAAAGGCCACCACCCGCACGCTGCCGGTCGCGTCCTCGAGCTGCCAGACCGCCATCCGACGACCGTGGTTGGGTCCCGGCTTCTTGATCGGCATCGCCTTGAGAGCCCCGACCAAGCCGCCCAGCGTCACCCGTTCTCTGCCGCCGGCGAGCCACTGCGGTAGCTCGGCGACCGAGCAGTCGGCAAAGAGCTGAAGCTGGTCGCGGTAGCCGTCCAACGGGTGGCCCGATAAGTAGAAACCCAGCACCTCGCGCTCCCGGGCCAGGCGTTCGGCCTGGACGGCGTGGGGCGCCTCCCTGAGCTGCTCCTCGAGGGTCTCCGACATCAGGTCGTCAAACAGAAACCCCTGGCCGAGCTCGTGTTGCTCCCGCTCGCGGCTCGTCAGGTCGATCAGCTCGTCGAGGTGGGAGATGATGCCCTCACGCGGAACGCCAAAGGCGTCGAAGCACCCGGCCTTGGCCAGACACTCCACCACCTTGTGGTTGACGGCCCGTGGCGGCACCGAACGCAGGCTGTGGGCAATGGACTCGAACCGGCCCACCTCCTCCCTCGCTCTCAGGATCGGTTCCACCGCGGCTGCACCGACTCCCTTGATGGCGCTGAGGCCGAAGCGAATCCCACCGCCTTCGACGTTGAACTCGGGTCGCGAGGAGTTGATGTCCGGCGGCAGGATCTCGACACCCATCTGGCGGCACCGCCCGAGGTACTGCCGGAGCTTGTCGGTGTTGGCCACCTCCGAGGTCAGCATCGCCGCCATGAAGTGGGCGCCGTAATGGACCTTCAGGTAGGCGGTGAGATAGGCGACCTGGGCGTAGGCCACCGAGTGGCTCTTGTTGAAACCGTACTTCGCGAAAGGCACGATCTGATCCCAGAGCTGGGCCACCTTCGCCCTCGGGAAACCGTTCTTGACGGCGCCGTCGATGAAGTTTTCCCCTTCACGGTCGATCATGTCCTGGATCTTCTTGCCCATGGCCTTGCGCAGCATGTCGGCCTTGGCCATCGAGAACCCGGCGATTGAAACCGCGATCCGCATCACCTGTTCCTGGTAGACGATGATCCCGTGGGTCTCGCCGAGAATCTCCTCGAGCTCCGGGAAAACATAGGTGATCGCCTTCCGGCCATGCCGTCGCTCCGCGTAGTCATCGATGAACTGCATCGGGCCCGGCCGGTACAACGCGTTGAGGGCAGCGAGATCCCCGAACACCCGCGGCTGCACCTTGCGCAGCACATCCTTCATCCCTGACGACTCGAACTGAAAAATGCCGTCGGTGTCACCGGCCGAAAACAGCTCGTAGACCGCGGGATCGTCGACGGTGATCGTCGCCAGGTCCAGATCGGGGTTTTCCGTCCGTCGGATCGAGGCCACTGCCTCCTCGATCACCGTCAGGGTGCGGAGGCCCAAAAAGTCCATCTTCAGCAGGCCGAGCGATTCCACGTCGTCCTTGTCGAACTGGGTGCAGACCTCTCCGTTGGCGGTACGAATCAGCGGCACCAGGTTCACCAGGCGTTCGGGCGCGATCACGACTCCCGCGGCGTGAACGCCGCAATGCCTCGCCAGGCCCTCGAGCCGACCCGCGGTCTCCACCAGTTGGCGGACGTCATCGTCACACTGCACCAGCTCGTTGAGCTGAGGGCTCTCATCGACCGCCCGCTCGACGGTGATGTTGAGGTCCTCGGGAATCAGCTTGGCGATCCGGTCCACGTCCCCAAAGGGCATGCCCATCACGCGACCGACGTCCCGCACCGCAGAGCGGGCCTTCAAGATGTTGAACGTGGCAATCTGCGAAACCGAATCGGAGCCGTATGTCTGGCGGACATACTCGATGACTTCATCACGTCTTCGTTGGCAGAAATCAATGTCGATATCCGGCATGGAAATTCGGTCTGGATTCAAAAACCTCTCGAATAGTAAATCGTGTTCCAGTGGATCGATGTCGGTAATTTTCAGCGCAAATGAAACGACCGATCCGGCCGCCGACCCCCGGCCGGGCCCCACCGGAATGCCCGCACTACGAGCATGACGAATAAAATCCCACACGACGAGAAAATAACCTGGAAAACCCATTTTGTTGATGATTTCCAGTTCGGTCTCCAACCTCGCACGATACTCCTCGTGACTGTTTCGACTTTGCCTTAGCTTGGCCAATCGGTCATCGAGGCCATTTCTGGCGGTATCGGCCAAAAAACTCTCGAGAGTGTGCCCATCGGGAACCGGATATCTCGGCAAATGAAGCCGATCGGTGTCGAAAAGGACATGACAGCGAGAGGCAATCTCCGAGGTGATTTCACATGCACCTGGGAATTCGGAAAAAAGTCGATACATTTCGTCCGGAGATTTGACGTAAAACTCGGGATTATAGGGATAGTCGAGCTCCTCGAGTGTTCGGTTGTGACCGATGCCGAGCATGACCCGGTGGGCAAAGGTGTCCTCCCGATGGTGAAAGTGGCAGTCATTGGTCGCCACCATCGGAATGCCCGTCGATTTCGAAATCTCCCGAATACCCTGCCGGACATAGCTTTCGTCCGCCATGCCGTGATCCTGTATCTCGAGGAAGAAATCGTCAGCTCCGAGCAGCGCTCGATACTCCTCGGCGGTACGCGTCGCACTGTCGGGATCTCGGCCCATGAGGTGTCGAGCCACCTCGCCCGACAGGCAGGACGACAGTGCGATCAGCCCGTCGCCGTGGGAACCGAGCAGCTCTTTCGAAATCCTCGGCTTGTGGTAGAAGCCCTCCAGGTAGCCCTTGCTCACCAGCTCGACCAGGTTGCGGTAACCACGGTCGTTTTCAGCGAGCAACACCAGATGGTCGTAAGGCCGCCGGCGACCGGGGACCGGCGTTCGGTCCCGGTGGTCGCCCGCCGCCACGTAGACCTCGCACCCGATCACCGGCCGGATCCCTTCCTTCAGAGCCTGGCGGTGGAATTGGAATGCTCCAAACACGTTGCCGTGATCGGTCACTGCCACCGCCGGCATGCCGAGGTCGGCCACCTGCTTGGTGAGCTCCGGAATCCGGATGGTCGCGTCGAGCAACGAGTAGTGCGTGTGGAGGTGGAGGTGGACGAAGGGTGGTGTGGTCCGGGTTCCCGTCATGCGGACATCATACATCGCCCTTTGATCCGGGGAAGCCGGGTGGCACCGCCGCCCAGACCCGAACGACGCCCTCGTTCAAGCCACGAATATTCACACTATTTTTCGACCCAAAATGATGCGAATTCTGACGACAAAAAAACGATGAAGCACCTCTCGAAAATTTGATTTCTTCGCGTCTCATCCATGAGCTTGATTCCAAATGAAGGAAATTTCTTTAAAAATTCTCACGTTTTTCGAAAAAACACCTTGACATCTCACCGGAACTTGTGCATTTTTCACATAGAGATTAATGTTAAACGTCGGATTCCTCAAACCGCCACTGCCACACGAGCTCGATCAGGATAACTCCCTGATCCGCATCTACCGTCGTCACGCAGCGCGAGCGATTTCTGAAGAAAGATGGAGAGTTGCAGAGATTTTCCTCGACCGTATTCTCGATGTGGATTCACATAACACCGAGGCGTGGTTGATGAAGGGCCTGCTCCGACATCACTGCCATGAGGACGAAGGCTCCGCAGTCGACTGCTACAAAAAGGTCATCACGCTTTGTGGCCATGATCTCCATCACCCTCACGCACAACGGGCACACTCATCCCTCAATCGACTGCTCAATGCATGGGGATGATGAGCCGACATTCTCGACAAAGAAAAACACGATAGATCGCCGCGATTCGCCGCCCGTAGAAACGAACCGGAAAAAAGCGCGGGCCGGTTACGCTTGGCGCTCCACCAACAGCCTGGTGGCGTGCGCCAGCGCATCGCGCTCGCGGCAGACGGGAAGGCACTGGAGCCTTGCCACCGCCCGCTCCGCGTGACCGGTTGCCCGGGCCTGGACCTCGTCGAGCACACCCGAAGTCCTGACCATCTCGAGAACCTCCTGCTCGGACATGGCGTCAAAACTGCCGCTCCCCACCACCCGGTCGAGACGGGAACGCTGCGCCCGGTCGAGCCTGGGAAGGAGGAGGAGGATGGGCAGGGTGACCTTGCCCTCCCGAAGGTCGGCGAGCACGGGCTTGCCGAGACGGGACCTGTCCGAGGTGAAGTCGAGCAGGTCATCGATCAGCTGGAAGCACAGCCCCAATTCGCGGCCGAAATCGAGCAGCGGTTCGGTGAGATGGAGGGTCGCCGGCTTGAACAGTGCCGGCAACGCACACGCGGCGGCAAAAAGCTCGGCCGTCTTGCGCCGGGTAATCTCCATGTACTGATCCTCGGTCAGATCCAGTCGGCCGCGGACGCGGTCCGCCATGATCTCGCCCTCGGTCATCTGGAGGGTGGCAGAGGTGAGCATGCGCATGACGTCGACATCGCCAAACTCGAGACAGAGCGCCATGCTCCTGGTGTAGAGCCAGTCGCCCACCAGCACGGTCGTCTGGTTTCCCCACCGGTTGTTTGCGGTGGGCTTGCCGCGCCGCAGGTCGGACTCGTCGATGATATCGTCGTGGATCAAGGTGGCGCTGTGGATGAACTCGACCACCGCGCCGTACCTCACGTCGCGCTCACCGCTCGCCCCGAGCGCCTTGCTGATCAGCAACACCAGCGCCGGCCTGATCCGCTTGCCGCCGCTGGCCAGAACGTAGCCCGCCACCTCGGACACCATCGGTTGGGCCGCGTCGAGCTCACGAGCGATAAACTCCTCAACCGCTTCCAGGCGATCGGAGATCGGCGCAAACACCTCGCGGACCTGCTGAGCCTGACGGAGGGATCTGACGGTGGGGGTCTTCATCGGCGAAGTCTACCACGCCAGCCGTCGACTCCCGGGAGGCCGCCTGGTGGGCTCTGGACCGCTGCCGAGATCAACGGATTCAACCGCGCGATCAGTCCTCGAGGCAGTCGACGCCAGTCGGCGGGGCGGGCAGCCAGCCGCCGTCCGAGGGTGGCGATGCCGGTTGCCAGTCTTCGAAGTCGAGGGTGTTCCTGGACCCCGCCGGGTCAACGATCACCACCCGGTTGGGGAGATCGTCCTCTCCGAGCCGGACGTCGACACGTGCGACGCCACCGGGCTCCCGGGGAATCAGGGTCAACCCGTCACTGCCCCGGTCCACGATTGTGAAGTGGTCGACTGCCGTTCGCGGGTCGAGCACCGCGGCGAGTGGAATCCGCGCCCACTCCGCGTCGTTGAGCACGTGGTCATCGCAGCTGGGTGTTCCGAGATCCACCAGCCGGACGCGCCGGCCCTCGAGGCCCATGATCCGATCCAACGGCTCGCCCGCTCGAAAATGCGCCCGATCGGGCCACGCCACCCACACCGTGCCCGCCACTTCCTCTCCAAGGGTCATGCCCGCCGGGACGTACTCCTGGTGGTAGCCGGCCCGCCACGCCGGCTCGAGGCGGAGGGCTCGGCCGAGAACCTCGAGCTTCGTCACCGGACCGTCCTGCGCCAGTCCTCCCGACGCGATGGCGACGGTCGCGGCCAGCGCCGCACTCAACACGAATTTCCTTGAAATCATAAGGTTCATTTGCATGAGATGCCGGCCGAACCGGGTGAAACGTGGATCCGGTGAATCTAACCCTCGATCGACAGCGTCCGCAACGCCTGCGCGATCACAAAGATCCGTTCGTTGTTGCTCTCGACGGACGCGGGGTAGAGGAAGAACCCGCTTTCGGCCACCGAATAGCTCTCCATCCGTCCACGCACGACCTCGCCATCGAGGAACTCCACGGTCGCCACCGCACCTCCCCGGCCCTCGTCGGCGGAGCGACCCAGGTGCAGCTCGGCGTCACGGCGGGCCTGGCCCTTGAGGAAGAAAACGGCCTTGAGGTCCCCAACTCCCACTCGGACCGCGTCACCCTCCGCGGTCTCGGCTTCCAGCAGCTGGTCCTGTGGAAAAAAATCCTTCGTCAGGTTACACCGCAACGCGTGTCCGTCGCGGTATCTGAGCACGACCGCTCCCCGGCTTTCCTCCTCCATATCCACTCCCCCGAAGTGCGCTTTTTCGCCCCGACCATGCTAGCACGGCGATGAGGTTGTGAATCGGCCGCCGGTCAATGCCTGAAGTGGCGCCGTCGGGTCAGCAGCATCGCCACACCGAGTCGGTCACAGGTTTGGATGACCTCTTTGTCGCGGATCGACCCACCCGGTTGGATGATAGCCCGAACCCCTGCCTCGTGGAGCGCCTCCACCCCGTCCGGGAAGGGGAAGAACGCATCGGATGCGGCCACGCTGCCCTGCAGATCGTGTCCAACCTCAAGCGCCTTGGCGACGGCGATCTTGGCGGCGTCGACCCGGCTCATCTGGCCCGCCCCGATTCCCAGGATCCGGTCCTGGTCACCGACCACAATGGCGTTGGATCCGACGTGCTTGACAACCCGCCATGCGAGCTCCATGGCCCGGCGCTGCACCACATCCGGCGACCGCTCGGTGGCGACCTCCCTCTCTTCACCCTCCCACCCCCGGTCCGAGGTCTGGAGCAGGAACCCGCCATCCGCATTCCGCACGACCATCTCCCCGAGATCGGCCTCTTCGGCCTCCAACACACGCAGGTTCTTCTTGCGGGCGAAGACCTCGATCGCGTCCTCGTCGAACTCCGGCGCGATCACGACCTCGGCGAATTGCTCGGTCACCGCCTCGGCAAACGCCTCGTTCACCGGACGGTTGGCTGCAATGACACCACCGAACGCCGAGACCGGATCGGTATCGCGGGCTTTGAGGAACGCCTTGGCCATCGAATCGTCCAGGCCCACGCCGCACGGGTTGGCGTGCTTGATGACGGCTACCCCGGGGCCGGGAAGATCCCACACCAGTCTCCACGCCCCGGTGGCATCACCCAGGTTGTTGTAGGACAGAGCCTTGCCCTGGAGCTGACGGGCCCCGGAGAGCCCTCGTGGCGGCAGCATCCGAGCTAAAACAGCTTCTTGATGGGGGTTCTCGCCGTACCGCAGCTCGACCTCTTCTGAAGCCAGCAGCTCGGCCGCCACGACCGCCGTGGGCGAACGGTGTCCGGTCTCGTCGAACTTCGGCAGGTTCGCCGCGATGGCCGCGTCATAGGCCGCGGTGTGGCGGAAGGCCTTGACCGCCAATCGCCACCGGGTGGCGTCGCACACACCACCGTCCGCCAGCTCGGCGAGCACCCCCGAGTAGTCGGCCGGATCAACCACGACGGTCACCCTCGCGTGGTTCTTGGCGGCGGCGCGGACCAGGCTCGGACCGCCGATGTCGATCTGCTCCACGACCTCCGCCAGGGACGTTCCCTCCCGTTCTGCGGTCTGCTTGAACGGGTACAAATTGACCACCACCACATCGATCTCGGGAATGTCGTGGCGCGCGAGCTGGGAACGATGATCGTCGTTCGGCGCTGCCAGTATGCCTCCAAAGACCTTTGGATGGAGAGTCTTGAGCCGACCGTCCAGCATCTGGGGAAACCCGGTGTAGTCGGCGACCTCGGTGACCTTGCACCCGGCCTCACGGAGGACCTTGGCGGTTCCTCCAGTTGAAATTACTGTCCATCCGAGCCTTTCGAAGGCGCGGCCAAGGCCGTCGAGGGCGGTCTTGTCGGAAACGGAAACCAGAGCTTTCCCGGGCATCGCGGCCTCCCACCTGCTGTCGGCGGCGATTCTATCCCGTCGAACGGAGGAAATGAAACCCGATACGTTTTCTTTGAGGCGAACCTCACTGCTACATGCTTCGAAAAGCTCCCACCCATTCCCCCACCCCGCTTTTCGAAGTTATGGCTCATTCGGATTTCCGTGAGGTGGACGTTTTTTGAATTCGGAATTCGGGATTCGGGAAACGGAACCCGTACGGCGGTGCTTGGATTGGCCGCAGAAGAACGCAGAGGGATGCAGAACAACGCAGCAACCTCACTTTTTGAGTTCTGAGTTCTGAGTTACATACGGGCGGTGGTGAATCCGAGTGTCGAGAGCCTCCGGGCAAAAACTAAAAACTGAGAACTCGCAACCTCTCCCCTCCCACCCGGGTAAGAAGGGGAGGAGGGGAGAGGTCCCCCTCCCACCCCTACTCGAGGCTAGGGTTCGGGTTTCGGGACTCGACAGGATTATCCGTGGGGCGGGGGACTTTGGACTTTTGACTTTTGACTTTGGACTCAATCGTGCACGGGCACGGCAGAACCCCAACCCCATTTCTCCGGATGAGGCAGACCTTTACACCTTTGATTTTTGAACCTCTAAACCCGATCGTCCTTGAGGCCCTGAAATCTCACTGGCCGCGAAAGGCCTCCCACAACTCCCGGAGCTTCGCCTGCACCGCCCGGACGTTGTCGGGACCCATCCGCAGCAACTGCCGCTGCGCCGGAGACAGCCCCTCGAGCTCGACGTCGGAGTAGGCAAAGGTGAGGACCTTCTGCTGCACTTCCACATCGCCCGACAGCACCGGCACCCGGAGCAGCTCGTCGAACGCCTCCTCCAACTGGTCACCGAATCGCGAACCCGGAGGGGCGATCTCGGCGTACGCATCGTCGATCAGCGGCGCCAGCTCGGCGTAGAGTGCTGCAGTCCCCTCGGTGTCCAGCGATCCGAAGACCGCCACCATCGAGTCGTACCGACGGTAGCTCGCCGGGTCGATGACCAGGCGCCCGCCGCGCTCGATGGCCTGGAAGCTCTCATCGGGGCGGAGGAATTCGAGGTTCTGTCGAGGATTTTTGCCGTCGGCGATGTTGTTCACCGAGGCCACGAATCGGCGCACGAGGTCCTCGTTGACCAGCCAGGCGGCCAGCTCGGGCCGCGCGGACAACGCGGACACCAGCTCGCTGACCACAGCATCGCTGGTGTTGAGCGTCGTGCCCCTCAGCCGTTGGGACAGCCTCTCCTGGAGAGATGGGGTCGGCAGAGCCGTCGGTTCAACCTCGATGACCGCAACCTCCTCGACTTCATCGCCGCCACCCCTGCAGCCTCTCGTTGCGAAGATCGCTGCGATGACGACGATGGCGAGCAGCGCCACGAAGATGCCTGGTGCAAGCTTGCTGGTGTCGGACATGGAACGCCTCCGTTTCGAAGAAATATACCGCGAACGGGGCGGCCGGGTTTTGGCAATCCGCCGGCGCGACCGCCTCGACTCGAATGACACCATCCCACGCCGATGATGCCGGCTGTCGAGCAGCCGGTCATCTCACTTCACCAGGCCGACCCCGGTGGAGCTCATGGTGAGAGCGCCGTGGAGCACCCCCTTTTGCTGGCGCAGGCGGCCGGCCATGGCACGGATATCCGGCGGTTGACCCCGACAGATGATCACCTCGACGCAGAGATTGTGGTCAAGGTGGACGTGGGTGGCTGCCATCACGACATCGTGTTGGTCGTGCTGGAGGTCGGTGAGCTTTTCGGCCACTCCGCGTGCGTGGTGATCGTAAACCAGGGTGATGGTACCGACCGCCTCGCCGTTGCCCTGCCACTCTTTCTCCACCAGGCGATCTCGGATCAGGTCGCGGATGAACTCGGAGCGATTACCGTAGCCGCTCCGCTCTACCAGTTGCTCGAGCTTTTCCTCGAGCGACCGTTCGATGGAGATGCTGAGTCGGGTCAGATCGGCCATGCCGTCATTCCTGCCATCAATCCGCGACCAGCGTACGCTGCAACCACAGGTCCCGTCAAGAGACGCAGACTCACCCTCCCAGAACGTCGGCGCCGAATTGCATCGCCGAGATCATCGCTCAATAGATCGGTCTCGGCTCTCACGGCGGCACCCACCCTCGGTCGATGGGTCATGGATGTGAGGGCCGAGACGCGACTATTGAGTTGTTTGGCTTCATGCCGATCTGCACCTTGTCGCGTCACGGTAACCTGATGCCCCATGGATGCGAACATGCTCGCAGTGAATATCCTCTTCATCCGAGCCAACACTCACGAACACATATCTTCAGGACAGGAATTCGAACCATGATCGATCCATCACTCGGAATATCTCCCGACGACGACCACAACCTGGAGCTGGTCGCCAACGTTCGCCCTCCAAACTGGAGGAACCCCGCTGGGGAAGGCCGTTACAACCTCGTCGTTCTGGGCGCCGGCACCGCCGGCCTGGTGGCGGCGGCCGGCGCCGGGGGCCTGGGGGCGAGGGTTGCCCTCGTCGAACGCCATCTGATGGGCGGCGATTGTCTGAACGTGGGATGCGTGCCGTCCAAGACTCTGATCCGGTCCGGCAGGGCGGCGGCCGACATCAGGTCCGCCGGGCGCTTCGGAGTGCGGGCGGCGGGCGGGGTAGAGGCGGACTTCGCCGCGGTCATGGCCCGCATGCGGGGCGTTCGCGCTCAGATCTCGCCCCACGACTCTGCCCGCCGGTTCTCAGAGCACTACGGCATCGACGTCTTCTTCGGGGAGGCCCGGTTCACCGGCCCGGACGCCGTCGAGGTCGATGGCACCCAGCTGCGCTTTTCAAAGGCGGTGATCGCCACCGGCGCCCGGGCGGTCGACCCGCCGATCCCCGGGCTGGCCGAGGCGGGCTATCTGACCAACCACAACGTATTCAACCTCACCGAACTGCCCGCGCGGCTGGCGGTGGTCGGCGGCGGACCGATCGGCTGCGAGCTGGCCCAGGCCCTTGCCCGGCTCGGCAGCGAGGTGACCATCGTCGAGATGGCCGACCGATTCCTGGCTCGCGAGGACCCGGATGCGGCGGATGTCGTGCGGGACTCGCTGGAGCGGGACGGAGTGAACGTCCTCCTGAGCACGGCGGCCGAACGGGTCGAGGCGGCTGGTGGGGAAAGCGTCCTGGTCCTGAGGGGACCGTCCGGTGAGCACTCGATCAGGGTCGACTCCATCCTGGTGGCGGTGGGCCGGAAACCCAACGTGGAGGGCCTCGGTCTGGAGGCCGCCGGGGTCGAGGTCGGCCCCGGCGGAATCACCGTCGACGATCACCTCCGGACCTCCAACCGCCGCATCTTCGCGTCGGGCGACGTGTGCCTGTCGCATAAGTTCACCCACGCTGCGGATGCTGCATCCCGGGCGGTTCTCCAGAACGCCCTGTTTCCGGGGCCGAAGAAGCGAATCAGCCGGTTGGTGATCCCGCGGTGCACCTACACCGACCCCGAGATCGCCCACGTCGGACTCTCCGAGCCCGAGGCCAAATCACGGGGCATCGAGATCGACACGATCACCATCCCCATGAGCGATGTGGATCGCGCGGTGGCCGACGGCGATGACGAAGGGTTTCTCAGGATTCACCTGAAGCGTGGAGCCGACACCATTGTCGGCGCCACCATCGTCAGTCGCCACGCCGGCGACCTGATCTCGGAGGTGACGACCGCGATGGTGTCGGGGATCGGGTTGGGCTCGTTCGCCGGAGTCATCCACCCCTACCCCACCCACGCCGAGGCGATCCGAAAGGCGGCCGATGCCTACAACCGAACCAAGCTGACGCCATTCACGGCGAAGCTCCTCGAGCGTTGGTTCTCGTGGACACGGTGACGAACCGGGGACGTTCCAAGTTCAACGTTACACGTTCAACGTGTCACGTTCAAAGGCTACGAAAAAGCCGCTTCGACCTGGGCGAGGACCGCGCGTTCCTCGTCCGAAATCCGATTCAATCCGAGGAACCCGCCGGCAGCTTCGGCCACCGCGGTCGTGCGGGTGACCACGCGTTCCCTGACCGCGTCGGCGATGGCGGGATCGAGCCCCGCGCACAAGTCCCTGACGTAGTGCTTCCACACCTCGAACAGCTTCGGTTCCGGCTTCCGGTCGAGCCAGTTCATCAGCAGCTGGTGGTTGGTGGTGCCCTCCTCGATGCCGCGTTCGGCGGCGGCTTTCAGCACTGCTTTCTTTTCGCCCGAGGAGATCGAGCCGTCGGCCCACGCCACCTCCACCAGCGGGATGACCGTGAACGCCATGATGGTCTCGGCGGTGAGGTCCATCTCGACGAGCCGGTCGAGCACGGCCTCGTTGTCGATCTGCAGAATCTCCCGGAACGACTGGCGCTTCTTCTCGGATTCCGCTTCTCGACGCAGCTTCTGGAGCAGCTTCTCGTTTTCGCGGGCAAAAAACGACTCCTCCATCGCCTTGGCGCTTCGTTTCATGCCAGTGACTACGTCTTCCATCCGGGCTCCTCCTTCTCCGATCTCAACGGATCGCCACGATTGCGACTGGACCTATTCCAACGGGCCAGAATTATGCCACATCCGCAGTTCGAACGGAGCCTGGGTGGCGGATTTCTGGCCACCTTCGATCCGGATGCGTAGAATACGCCGAGCCGGCCGGTCCCGCCCGTGGGGCGCTGTGAGGAGTCAACTGATGCCCGATCACACTTATGAACCCGCCACCATCGAACCGAAGTGGCAGAACATCTGGAGCGAGCGCCGGACCTTCCGGACCCCGTCGGACCCTGCCGAGCTCGGCGACAAACCCAAGTTCTACGTTCTCGACATGTTCCCCTATCCGTCGGGAGCGGGCCTGCACGTCGGTCATCCGGAGGGCTACACCGCGACCGACGTCGTCGCGCGCATGAAGCGGATGCAGGGCTTCAACGTTCTCCATCCCATGGGGTGGGATGCCTTCGGGCTGCCGGCCGAACGGGCCGCGGTCCGCGAGAACAGTCACCCGGCAGACATCACCGCCCGCAACATCGACACCTTCCGGCGCCAGATCCAGCGCCTCGGCTTCAGCTACGACTGGGACCGCGAGATCAGCACCTCCGACCCGGATTACTACGGGTGGACGCAGTGGATCTTCCTCAAGCTCTACGAAAAGGGCCTCGCCTACATGGCCGACGTTCCGGTCAACTGGTGCCCGGCCCTGGGAACGGTCCTCGCCAACGAGGAGGTCAAGGACGGCGCCTACGTGGAGACCGGGGACCCGGTGGAGCGCCGCCTGATGCGGCAGTGGATGCTCAAGATCACGGCCTACGCCGAACGACTGCTCGACGACCTCGACCTCGTACAGTGGCCGGAGAGCGTCAAGGAGATGCAGCGCAACTGGATCGGCCGCTCCGAGGGCGCCGACGTTCACTTCCCCATCGACGGCCACGACGAGGAGTTCACGGTTTTCACCACCCGCCCGGACACCCTGTTCGGGGCCACCTACTGCGTGCTCGCACCCGAACACCACCTGTTGGACCGAATCACGACCGACGCTCATCGCGACACCGTTCGCGAGTACGTGGAGGATGCGGCACGAAAGTCGGACCTGCTGCGAACCGACCTGGCCAAGGACAAGACCGGCGTCTTCACGGGGGCGTACGCCGTCAATCCGGTCAACGACGAGCGGATCCCCATCTGGATCGCCGACTACGTGCTGATGAGCTACGGCACCGGCGCCATCATGGCGGTACCGGGCCAGGACCAGCGGGACTGGGACTTTGCCGAGGCCTTCGGGCTGCCGATCATCCGCACCGTCGAGCCGCCACCGGACTTCGAGGGTCAGGCCTACCTGGGCGACGGCCCCGCCATCAACAGCCGCTTTCTCGACGGCCTCCACATCGCGGACGCCAAGACCAGGATCATCGAGTGGCTCGGCGAGCGCGGCGTCGGCGAACGCAAGGTCCAGTACAAGCTGCGCGACTGGTTGTTCTCGCGCCAGCGGTACTGGGGCGAGCCGTTTCCCGTCGTCCACACCGACGACGGCGAGGTGGTGCCGGTGCCCGAGGGATGGCTGCCGGTGGGGCTGCCCGCCATCGACGAGTACCGACCTACCGCCGATGGGCGGCCGCCGCTGGCGCGCGCCGGCGAGGACTGGCTGCGGGTCACCCTGCCCGACGGCCGCCCCGGCACCCGCGAGACCAACACCATGCCCCAGTGGGCGGGCTCGTGCTGGTATTACCTGCGCTTTCTGGACCCCCACAACGACCACGAGGCGTGGTCGGCCGAGGCTGAAGCCTACTGGATGCCGGTGGACCTGTACGTGGGCGGCGTCGAGCACGCCGTGCTCCACCTGCTCTACGCACGGTTCTGGCACAAGGTGCTTTACGACTGTGGCCTCGTCCACACGGCCGAGCCGTTCCACCGCCTGTTCAACCAGGGCATGGTGCTGGCCTACTCGTATCGCGACGCCAAGGGCAAGTACTTCCATCCGAACGACGTCACGGAGCACGAGGACGGAGCCGTGGTGTCGAAGGCCACCGGGGAGATTCTCGAGGCCCAGGTGGAGAAGATGTCCAAGTCCAAGCTCAACGTGGTGAACCCGGACGAGGTCATCGAGCAGTACGGCGCCGACGCCATGCGCCTCTACGAGATGTTCATGGGCCCGCTGGAGGTCCAGAAGCCGTGGCAGATGAAGGACGTCGAGGGCGTCAACCGTTTCCTGCAGCGGGTCTGGCGGTTGGTGGTCGACGAGCGAACCGGCGACCTCAGCCCGAGGTTGACAGACGCCGGCGGCGGATCGGAGCCCGACCTCGAACGCACCCTCCACAAGACCATCAAAAAGGTCGCAGCCGACACCGAGACCCTGCAGATGAACACCGCCATCGCCCAGATGATGATCTTCGTCAACGAAGCCACCGCCGCCGCCACCCTGCCCCGTGACACGGTGACGGACTTCCTGCGACTGCTCGCTCCGTACGCCCCTCACATTTCGGAGGAGCTCTGGCAACGACTCGGCCACGACGAGCTGGTGGCCCACGCCACCTGGCCGGTCCATGACGAGGCCCTGTGTCTCGACGAACTGATCCCGATCGTGGTCCAGGTCAACGGCAAGAAGCGTGACGAGTTGCTGGTCGGCAAGGACACCGACAACGCAATCCTCGAGCGCCTCGCCCTCAACTCGGAGAAGGTCCGCAAGCATCTCGACGGCAAGGACCCGAAGCGGGTCATCGTGGTTCCCGGCCGATTGGTCAATATCGTCGTGTAATTCGGGTTTCGGGGCTCGGGGTTCGGGCCTTGGGGGTCACAGCCTTCGGCCGCGGCGACTCGACTTTGGACTTTAGACTTTGGACTTTGGACTTTGAACTTTAGACTTCCACCTGAATCATCGGGAGCCGGATGGTGACCTCGAGCCCACCGTCAGGGTGGTTGCGAGCCTCGACCTCGCCGCCGTGGACCAACACGGCGCGCCGGGTGATGGCGAGCCCGAGACCGACGCCGCCGGCCCGGCGGTCGCGGGCGTCCTCGACGCGGTGAAAGGGCTCGAAGAGCCGATTCAGCTGGTCTTCGGGCACGCCTCGGCCGTAATCCCGGATCCGAATCACGGCCACTGATCCGCCCTGCCAGAGCTGCTCGCCGATCCAGGTGTCGACACCAAGGCTCGGCTCGGTGAAGGCGATGGCGTTTCGGACCACGTTCTCGACGGCGCTGTGCAGCAGCTCCGGGTGGCCCATGACCGTTGGCCTTCGCGAAACCTCGAGCCTGACGTCGCAGGCGCGGGCCTCCGCCTCGAAGCGGGCGTCCCCGACCACGTTTTCGAGGGTGGAAGCGAGATGGACAGGCTGGCGCGGGCGGGAACCTGCCCGCGACTCGATCCGTTCCAGGGACAGCAGCCCCTCCACCAGCTCGTCGAGCCGGCGGGACTCGCGGCCGATGCGATCGAGTGGATCCGCCGCCTCGTCACCGGACCGCTGACGGGCCAGCTCGAGGGCCACCTCAAGTCGCGCCAACGGCGATCGCAGCTCATGGGAGACATCGCGCAGCAGCCGGCGCTGGGCGCGCACCTGGCCCTCGAGCCGCTCCGCCATGCCGTCGAAATCGCGCGCCAGATCGCCGATCTCGTCCCGGCGGCGCGCCACCGGCGGCCCCACCCTGGCCGAGAGATCGCCATCGGCCAATCCTCGGGTCGCCCGCCTCAGGGCGGCGACAGGAGCGCTGAGATGACGCGCCAGCAGCAGGCAGAACAGGCCGACCACGAGGGTCAGCACCGCGAGCCGCGGAATCAGGATCTGCGGAACGAGCAGGTCGATGGGCCGGGGAGGCCGCCGCATCACCCCGACCACCACTCGAAGGTTGCCGTCGGCGTCGGTGACCGGCTGCCCCTCCAGGTGCAGGGTGCCCGATCGCTCGGACACCGATTCGCCGACAGCGACCGCCCTCAGCGCCAGCTCGCGCGCCTCGCGTTCGGCCTCCCGGCCCCGGAGCTCGACCCCCGCATCGTCGAAGACATAGAGGTGCATCGGCAATCCGCGGTGCCGCCGAGGCCGGTCCGGCTCCGGGTCGCCTGCGTTTCCCCCCTCGATCCGTTCGGCGGCTCGCGCCACCACCCCGGACAGGACCTCACTCGCGCCCCGTTGCCAACGATCGACCCCGGGGTGGGACCTGGTGAAGAACGGTGAGGACACCACCAACAGGGCGACCACCACCGCCATGGCCGCCCAGAACCAAAGGAAGATCCGCAGAAACAACGATCTCATCGCTCTCCCACCCAAACCCCTCGTGACAGGTGACACTTGTCACTTGTCGCTTGTCGCTTGTCACGTTTCACTTTTCACTTCTCACTTTTCACGTACTGATAACCGACCCCCCGAACCGTCTTGATTCGCTCACCGCCCGACGCCGATGGCCCGAGCTTCTTCCTGAGGTTCGACACGTGGACGTCGAGGCTGCGGTCGAAGGAGCTCGCCCTTCTTCCCAAGGCCGCCTTCGACAGGTCGTTTCGCTCGACGACCCGCCCCGCCGCCCGCAGCAGCACAACCAGCAGCTCGAACTCGATGCCGGTCAGCTCGACCTCTTCGCCGGCGCGAACGACGGTCCGCGCGCCAGGGTCCAGCCGCAGGTCTCCGACCTCGACCGCCCCGCTTCCCTCCTTGCCGTCCGGTCCCACCCGGCGCAGAACCGCCCGCATCCTGGCCACCAGCTCGCGCGGGTTGAAGGGCTTGGGAAGGTAGTCGTCGGCGCCGATCTCCAGACCGACGATTCGATCCACCTCGTCGCCGCGCGCGGTCAGCATGACGACCGGCACCGCCGATTTTCGGCGAATCCCGCGCAGGACCTCGAAACCGTTGAGCCCCGGCAGCATGACGTCAAGCACCACGAGGTCATGGCGATCCTGAAGAGCTTCCCGCACACCCGCGGTCCCGTCGTGGACCGATTCGACCTCGAATCCCTCCTGAGCGAGGAACTCGGTGAGCAGGTCGCACAGCTCGGCGTCGTCGTCGATGAGCAGCACACGGTTCATGGTGGAATCGTATCGCAGGAGACCCGAGATTCTCCTTCCTTTACTATTCTTTGCAGTTTCTTATGACTTCTCAGTGGAAACCGGGTCAACATAAAAGGCGGCAGGGTCGTTTCTCTCCCTGACTGACAACGCCGCCCACGCGGCGACACCACAGGAGGTGTACATGAGAATCCGGAACATCATCATCACGTCTTTGACGGCGCTCGCCCTGTCGGCGACCGGTCCGCTGCTGGCCCAGGGCGGGCCCGGCGGGGGATTCGGAGGGCCCGGCGGGGGATTCGGAGGGCCCGGCGGCGGGTTCGGCGGCCACGGCGCCTTCGCCGGCGGCGGCCTGGACCGGCTGGAGCACATGCTGCCGCGCCTCGCCGACTACCTCGAGCTGACCGACGATCAGCAGTCCCAAATCCAGGCGATCCTGGACGACGAGCTGCCCGCCATCCACGTCCTGCGCGACCAGATTCGGGACGCCCGCGAGCTCTATATGGAGGGCCGCGATCCCGGCCAGTTCGACGAGGCCCAGGTGCGAGCCTTTGCCGAGTCCCAGGCCTCGCTCCACGTCGAGATGGCGGTGGCCAGCGCCCGCACCATGTCGCGGGTCTACAACGTGCTGACGCCGAGCCAACAGGACAAGCTGCAGGATCTCCGCGGCCTGATGGGACGGCACCGCAGTCCTCGCCACGGCGGCGGCCAGATGAAACCCTGACGATCGACCCTCCTCTCGATCCGGTGGGCGGCCGCTGCGGCGGCCGCCCACCGCCTTTTTCGAGAGAAAGCCCGAAGGCGCAACCCACCACCATCTCGATCGCCGCCGCCAGTCTTTGGGCGCTGCTCCCACCGACGGTGCCTGCTGAATAAGCGCAGAAGTGTGTTTCAATCATCACCCATGACGGATCGAGGGTCACCACCCCAGGTGCGGATCAACCCGGTGATCCGGTTCGCTGTCGAGCGCCGGGTGACCATGGGCATGGCCGTGCTCGGGGTCCTGGTGATGGGCTGGCTCTCGGTTACCCGCCTGCCGCTGGAGTTCCTGCCCTCCTTCACCTGGGAGACGATCACGGTGGAGGCTCCCTATCCATCGTCGTCTCCAGCCGAGACCGAGCGCCTCATCGTGCGTCCTTTGGAGGACAGCCTGGGCACCATCGCCGGCATCGAGTCCCTGACGGCGGTGGCCACCGCCCAAAGCGGTTCGGTGTGGGTCGGCTTTGCCCCGGGAACCAACATGGACCTCGCTGCGGTCGAGGTGAGAGATCGGGTCGACCGCGTTCGCGGCCAGCTGCCCGCCGACCTCCGGCGGGTCCGAATCCGCAGTTTCCAGTCCTCCAACCGTCCGGTGTTCCGCTTCAACCTGTCGGCCCCGTGGGACCGGGACCGACTGTACCGATTCGTCGAGGACGTGGTCGTCAGGCGGCTGATGCGCCTGGAGGGAGTGGCCGACGTCCAAGTCCGCGGCGACGAGCTGCGCCAGCTCCAGGTGGACCTGGTGTCCGACCGGCTGGCGGCCCACGGCGTCGGCGCGCGAGAGGTGACGCAGCTGCTGCGCGCCAACCACGTCACCCGCACCGTTGGCACGGTCCGTGACGGATCGCAGGCCTTCCTGGTCCAGGTGGACGGTCGTCTGAGGAGCGTCGACGAATTTCGCGACTTGCCTCTCGGACCGGGCGGTCTGAGGCTGGGGGACGTCGCCGAGGTCTCTCTCGCCTACCCCCAACGGGACGAGTTCGAGTTCCTCAACGGCTCCGAGGCACTCGGGGTGAGGGTGTACAAGGCATCCAACGCCAACCTGCTCGACATGATCGACGGGGTTCATGGCGAGCTCGAGGCCATCCAGGCCATGCCCGAGGCGGCCGGGCTCGAGGTCAACGTCTACCGCGACGACTCACGGGATGTGCGGGAGGGGTTGAAGGCACTTCGAAACACGGGCCTGCTCGGCGGCGCCCTTGCCATCTTCTTCATGTTCCTGTTCCTGCGGCGCATCCGCACCACCCTTCTGGTGGCGATCGCGATCCCGGTGTCGCTGGTGGTGACCTTCGCCATCATGTACCTGTCGCGCCAGGCAGGCTGGACCGACCTGACCCTCAACATCATGACTCTGATGGGTCTGATGCTCGCGGTCGGCATGCTGGTGGACAACTCCATCGTGGTCATCGAGTCGATCTTCAGGCATCACCACGAGCTCGGAGAGGACGGGCGCACGGCGACCCTGACCGGGGCTTCGGAGGTGGTGATGCCGATCTTCGCCTCGACCGTCACCACCATGTGCGTTTTCATGCCGATGGTGTTCATGAGCAGCGGCGGCCGGTTTGCAATATTCATGCGAAACGTCGGCATGACCGTGGTGGTCGTGATGGCAGCATCTTTCCTGGTGGCGATCACGGTGGTCCCGATGGTGTCCGCACGGCTGGTGGGCGGGGAAACCACCCGCAGCTTCCCGCTCTTCGACCGGGTGCTGACAGGCTATGACCGATCACTCCGGTTCATGCTTCGCCACCGTTTCGTCTTCGCGGCTCTTGTCGGCGCCGTCCTGTGGTGGTCGTGGGGCCTGTATCAGGGCATCGAGCGCTCCCAGTCACCACCGTCCTACGAACGCCAGCTGTCGATCCAGGTGGATATGCCGAAGAGCTACTCGGTCGAACAGAAGAGGGTCCTATTCGACGACGTCTACAAAATCCTCGACCAACACCGGTCCGAGCTCGAGGTCACCCACATCAACTACGAGTTCCAGCGGTCGGCGGGCCGATCCAGGGGATGGCACGGGACCAACCGAATCGACCTCTACCTCCGCGACGAGACCCGCGGCGCTCTGGACACCGGCGCGATCCGCGACCGGGTCGAGCAGCTGCTGCCGACCCGCGCCGGAGTGAGCTTCGTCGTCTCCCGCTCGATGCGCGGTCGCCACAGCACCACCGGATCCAGCATCGAGCTGCAGCTGGTGGGAGACCGGATGGAGATCCTCGAGCATCTTTCCAGGCGAGTGATCGCGGCGCTTCAGGCCATTCCGGTGCTCGGCAACGTGGACTCCACGTTGGAAAGCGGCGACGAGGAGATTCGCGTGCTGCCGGACCGAGAGCGCGCCCTGCAGGCGGGGCTGTCGTCGCAGGCGATCAGCCAGAGTGTCAGCTCGGCTCTCGGCTCGCGCCCGGTCGCCTTTTTCGAGGTCGGCGACCGCGAGCTCGACGTCGTGGTCCAGCACCGGGAGGCGGACCGGCGGACGCTCGACCAGCTGCGCGACCTGCCGCTGTCGTTCGACAACGGCGATCGGCTCGCCATCGGGGCGGTTGCCGATTTCCAGAGCGTCGCGGGATCACGTTCCATCGAGCGCTCCGATCGTCGCTCCAGGCTGACCATCACCGCCGACGCCGCCGGCGGCACTCCATCCTTCGTCGCCGAACGCGCGGCGGCGCTCGCGATCGAAAACCTCGACCTTCCCTCCGGGTATGAGGTCGGTGAAAGCGAGGACTGGCATTCCGCCGAGGAGGACTCGTCGGCAGCCCTCTTCATGCTGGCCTTCGCGGTGGTGCTGGTGTACATGGTCATGGCGGCTCTCTTCGAGAGCTTCGCCCAGCCCTTCACGATCATGTTTTCGGTTCCGTTCGCCTTCATCGGGGTCGGCATCATCATGCGTCTGGCCGGCCAGCCCCGGTCCTCGACCGCCGATATCGGCCTCATCATCCTCGCCGGAATCGTGGTCAACAACGCCATCGTGCTCGTCGACCACATCAACCGTCTGCGCGGTTGGGGTCTGGATCGTGACGAGGCGATCGTGTCCGGCGGCCGCCACCGGCTGCGGCCGATCCTGATGACCGCCATGACCACGATCCTCGGTCTGTCGCCCATGGTGGCGCCGTTCTTCCTGCCTCAGGTGTTCGGAGCAGTGGAGGGCCGGGCGGCCTTCTGGGCGCCCGTCGGCCTGGTGATCCTCGGTGGTTTGGCGACCTCCACCCTGCTCACCGTGCTGGTGATTCCCGTGCTCTACTCGATGGTGGACGACGCCACCGCGTTTCTGCGGCGGGCGTTGTGGGAGGCGGTGCGGTGAGGTTCGAGAGTCGACGCTCGGGGTCCATGCGTGAGCCATCTTGGGAGACCGGGGACAAAACCGTGGACCGCGGCCGAAATCGAGGGAGGAAAATGATCACGACGAAGAAGAACGACATATTCGGCGGCCGGACTGGGGCCTCCGTCCTGATTGTCGCCGTTCTCGCGATGGGCGGCTGCTCGGCAAAGGAGGAGTCGTCGAACGGTCACGATCCCGGTCACCGAGGGCCTGACCCGGGCGCCGCCTCTCTCGACGCGCGAACGGCTTCTGTCCCGGTCCGGGTCGAGCGGGTCGCTCGCCGGTCGATCTCCGAGTTCCTCCGGGCGAGCGGTACCCTCGAGGCGGAGAACGAGGTCGACCTAGTGGCCCGGGCGGTTGGTCCGATCACCGCGATCGAGGTCGAGGAGGGAGAGTCGGTTCGTCAAGGCACCCTCATGGCGCGAATCGATGATCGCGAGGCGCAGAACCAGGTCGCCATCGCCACCGTCACCCGCGACGAGGCCAAGCTCGCCTTCGATCGCGCCCGCACGACCCGCGAAAAGGGGTTGGTGAGTCAGGAGGCCTACGACGCGGCCCTGTCATCCCTGCAGGCCGCCGAGGCCCAGCTCGAGTCCGCCGCCATCGAGCTCGCCTACACTGAAATTCGCGCACCCTTCGATGCTCTGGTGGCGGCCCGCCACGTTCGCCTGTCGCAGTACGTGACCCAGGGCACGCCGCTGTTTCGTATTTCCGACTTCACCCCCCTGCTGTGTCCGATCGAGGTTCCCGAGAAGGACCTGTCCCGACTGCACGTCGGCCAGCCCGCGAGAATCAGGGTCGAGGCGTTCCCTGATCAGGACTTTCTGGCCCGAGTCCAGCGGATCCGACCCACGATTGACGCCGCCACCGGCACCGTCACCGTGACCCTCGAGGTCGAGGGCGGCGGCCGGCTACGGCCCGGCATGTTCGCCAGCGTCTTTCTCCACACCAATACCCACGAGGACACCCTCGCCATCCCGCGTACGGCACTGGTGCTGGATTCCATCGGTGACACGGTCTACGTCAGGGACGGCGAGGTGGCGGCCCGACGAAATGTCCGGCTCGGCATCCGCGAGCAGGACCTGGTGGAGATCCTCGAGGGCCTCGCCGAAGGCGACGAAGTGGTGGTCCTGGGCCAGGACGGGCTGTCGGACGGCACACCGGTGAGCATCCTGGACGATGAGCCGCCCCAGCGGGATCAACCTGCCGCAACCGCCCCCGACCCGGAACGACTCGCCGCCATCCGCCAGCGCATGCGTGACCGCGGCATGTCGGACGAGGAGATCGCCAAAGCCATCAGCCGCATCCGCGGCGGGGACGGCAATTGAAGATCGTCGACTTCGCGATCCGCAGACCGGTCACGGTCTTTATCTTCGCGGTGGCGGCGGTCGTGTTCGGCGTCGTCGCCTTCCGCAATCTGGCGGTGAACCTGCTGCCCGACATCAGCTACCCATCGCTCACGATCCGGACCACTTACGAGGGCACCGCGCCGGTGGAGGTGGAAACCCTGCTCTCCAGGCCGGTGGAAAACGCCGTCGGCGTGGTCAACAACGTGGTGCGCGTGACGTCGGCGTCGCGCGCCGACATCTCCGAGGTGACCCTGGAGTTCGCGTGGGGCACGAATATGGACTTCGCGGCCCTCGATGTTCGGGAGCGTCTCGACCGCGTCGACCTCCCGGCCGATGCCGACCAGCCGGTGCTGCTTCGATTCGACCCCTCGCTGGATCCGATCCTGCGGATCGGGCTCTACGGCGGGACCGATCTGGGCAAGATGCGATTCCAGGCCGAGGAGGTCCTCAAACGAGCCCTGGAGCGCATCGACGGCGTCGCCGCGGTACTGGTATCCGGCGGGCTCGAGGAGGAAATCCAGGTCGAAATCGACGAGCGCAAGCTGGCGGCGCTGGGCCTCGACATCTCGCGGGTAGCGTCGCGATTGGCGTCCGAGAACATCAACCTCACCGGCGGCACCCTGCGGGACGGGCAGACCGAGTACCTCGTGCGCACCGTCAACGAGTACCACCGCGCAGAGGACATGCGGGGCATCGTCATCCACCGCTCCCAGGATGCCATCATCCGTCTTGACGACGTGGCGGTGGTCTTCACCGGCCACAAGGACCGGCAGATCATCACCCGTATCGACGGCGCCGAGTCGGTGGAAATGGCGGTGTACAAGGAGGGTGGAACCAACACGGTCACGGTCTCGGATGCGGTCGGTCGTCGTCTCGAAGAGCTGAGCGCCGACCTGGCGAGAACCGATCCCGGCCTCCAGCTGAAGGTGGTTACCGACCAGGCCCGCTACATCCGCAGCTCGGTGAGTGAGGTTCTGACAACCGCTCTTTACGGTGGCCTGCTCGCGGTAGCGGTGTTGTTTTTCTTTCTGCGTTCGGTGAAGAAGACCATCATCATCAGCCTCAGTATTCCGGTCTCGGTGGTGGCGACGTTTTTCTTGATGTACGTCGCCGATATCTCCCTCAACATCATGTCCCTCGGTGGGCTCACCCTGGGCATTGGGCTGTTGGTGGACAACGCCATCGTCGTCCTGGAGTCGGTCCAGCGTAAGCGGGAAGAGGGCTTCGACGAGATCGAGGCGGCGCGGGTCGGCACGGCCGAGGTGGGTCGGGCCATCACCGCCTCGACCCTGACGACGATCTGCGTCTTCGTGCCCATCGTGTTCGTCGAGGGGGTCGCCGCCCAGCTCTTTCGCGACCAGGCGTTGACCGTCGGGTTCTCGCTGGTGGTGTCCCTGGTGGTGGCGCTCACCCTGATCCCCATGCTGGCGTCCCGCGAGTTTCGCGCAGTTCCAGCGGAGCCTGCCGACGATGCCACGGGCGCCTCCTCCTTTGCGCAGCGGATGGGCGGATGGGCGCTGGCGGCGACCACCGCCGTGTTGCGCGCAGTGTTGTTTTGTTTCCGCACCCTCGCCGCGGTCGTGGCGGCCGTTGTGCGCCCTGCCCTCGACCTCTTCGACCATGCCCTGACGGCGTTGGCGACGCTCACCTCGAAGGCGGTCGCTACCGTGCTCCGCCACCCGGTCGCGACCCTCGCCGTGACCCTCTCCCTGTTCGCGGCCAGCCTCGGACTCTACCAGTCGCTCGGCTCAGAGCTCATCCCGGAGCTCATCCAGGGCGAGTTCTTCGCCAACATCGAGCTGCCGCCCGGCACCCGTCTCGAGGTAACCGATCGCAGGATGGCGGAGCTCGGCCGGCAGGCCGAGTCGGCCACTGGCGTCCGCACCGTCTACACCATCGCCGGCACCTCCAACGAGCAGGGCGGTGCGGCGGGAGACACCCGGGAGAATGTCGGCCAGCTCACCGTGACCCTCGCCCCTCCGATGTCGCGGGAGGGCGAGGAAGCGGCCATGGCGGGGATCCGGGCGGCTGTGGACCGCGACAACCTGCGCATGGCATCCGCCGCCCGGACCGAGGACCCGACCGGGGCGCCCGCCATCACCGCCCGTTTCGGTCGACCCTCCTACTTCAGCTTCAAGACCGCCGTCGAGGTCGAAATCGAGGGCTTCAGCATCGAGTTGCTCGACCGGTTGGCGAACGATGCGGCGCGGCGGATGCAGACCATCGAGGGTCTGGCCGACGTCACGTCCTCCACCGAAGGCGGCCATCCCGAGCTCCAGATCCGACTCGACCGCAACCGGTTGGCGGCCTACGATCTCACCGTGGCCCAGATCTCGGACGTGCTTCGGGCCATCGTCCAGGGCGAAATCGCCACCGACATCACCCGTTCCGACCGCACCATCGACATCCGGGTGCGGGCCGAGGAGCGCTTTCGCAGCTCCGCCCAGGACCTCGCCGACCTGACCGTGACCATCATCGACGGCACGGCCATTCCGCTGTCCGCCGTGGCCGTGATCGAGGAGGTCGAGGGACCGGCCGAGATCCGGCGGGCCGACGGCACCCGGGTAGCGGTGATCTCCGCCAACCTCGACGGCCGGGACCTCGGCTCGGTCTCCGCCGACATCGAGCGGCAGCTGGCCACCATGTCGTGGCCGCCCGGCTACGACTGGAGCCTCGGCGGCCAGGAGCAGGAGATGGAGACCTCGTTCGGCTCCATGAGGCTGGCCATCGCCCTCGCCGTGTTCATGGTCTACCTGGTGATGGCCTCACAGTTCGAGAGCCTGCTCCACCCGTTCGTGATCCTGTTCTCGGTCCCATTCGCCGTCATCGGTGTGCTCGTCACCATGTGGCTCTTCGGCGTCACCGTCAGCGTTGTCTCCCTGATCGGATTCGTCTTGCTCGCCGGGATCGTGGTCAACAACGCGATCGTTCTGGTGGACTACACCAACCAGCTGCGCCGGTCAGGCCGCGCCAAGATCGATGCCCTGAAGGCGGCGAGCCAGGTCCGCCTGCGTCCGATCTTGATGACCACCGCCACCACCGTGCTCGGCCTGCTGCCCATGGCCATCGGCCTCGGCGAGGGCTCCGAGCTGCGCACTCCAATGGCACTCACCGTCATCGGCGGCATGATCACGTCCACCGCCCTGACTCTGCTGGTCGTTCCGGCCGTCTACTCCATTCTCGATCGGCGGGAGTAGGTTCCCACCCCCCACCCACCCGCCGATATGCGGCCCGGGGATTGATTCCCCGGAAACTGCGATCACCAAGGCAGAAACGTGGCGGTGTTCGCATTCCGAATTCCGAATTCCGAATTCCGAATTTCTTTTTGCCGTATCATGCCCACACTTGGAGGAACGATGAGCCTGCTGCGTGGACGCTTCGACGACGAACCGGACGACCTGCTGAGGGCCTTCGCATCCTCGCTCGGCGCCGATCTGATGATGGTCCGCGAGGACCTGGAGGGGTCGATCGCCCACGTTCGGATGCTCGGCGAGACCGGCATCCTCGAGCGGCAGGAGGTTGCGGCCCTGGAGACTGGGCTGCAGAGCATCCTCGACAGCTTCGAGGCCGACACCTGGACCCCCGACGACACCCAGGAGGACATCCACATGGCGGTGGAGGCCCGGCTGATCGAGCTCGTGGGCGAGGTCGGCGGAAAGCTCCACACGGCCCGTTCCCGGAACGACCAGGTGGCCACCGACGTCCGCCTCTGGCTCCGCCGGCGGACCGCCCGCCTCATGGGTTCGATTCGCGAGCTGATCGGCGGTGCTGTTGGACCGCGTAGAGGGCGACGGCGACACCCTGATGCCGGGTTACACCCACCTCCAGCGGGGTCAGCCGATCCTCCTCGGCCACCACCTGCTCGCCCACGCGTGGGCCCTCAGCCGCGATCTCGAGCGCCTCGCCGGAGCGATCAGCCGCGTCGACCGCAGCCCCCTGGGCGCTTGCGCCCTCGCCGGCACTCCCCACCCCATCGATCCTGTGAGGACCGCGGAGCTGCTGGGCTTCGACGGCGTCTTCGAAAACGCCATGGACGCGGTGGCCGCCCGCGACCACCTCCAGGAGGTGGCGGCGGCGTGCGCGATCACCATGTGCACCCTTTCGAGGATGGCCGAGGAGCTGGTGCTGTGGTCGTCATGTGAATTCGCTTTGATCCGTCTCGCCGGCCGCCACACCACCGGTTCCAGCATCATGCCGCAGAAGCAGAACCCGGACGGCGCCGAGCTGGTGCGCGGCAAGGCCGGACCGGTGTTCGGCCACCTCCAAAGCCTCCTCACCATCGTCAAGGGCCTTCCCCTGGCCTACAACCGCGACCTGCAGGAGGAGCGACAGGCGATCTTCGACAGCCTCATTCAGACCGATGCCTCGGTGCGGATGACGGCGGCCATGTGGCGGGACCTCGAGGTGAACTCCGGCCGCTTCGAAGCAGAGCTCGTCGGCGATCCCAGCCTGGCCACCGAGCTGGCGGATCTGCTGGTCAAGCGGGGGGTTGCCTTCCGCGACGCCCACGAGGCGGTGGGCCGGGCCGCCCGCTGGTGCGAGCAGCAGGGCGGCAACCTCTCGCTGCTGGACGGCGGCGAAGCCCGGCAGTTCCACCCGGAGTTCCCGACCGATCTGAAGCCCTGGCTCGACCCGCGCGCCGCCGTCGAGCGCCGGACCTCGCACGGGGGGACCGCCCCTGCCGAGATCGCCCGCCAGGTCGCCAAGCTGCGCACCATCAGCGCCAAGGAGTAGGGACTCGGGGCGCCCCCACCCACCCGTGAATTGGACGCGGATGAACGCAGATCAACGCAGAAAAACACAGCCAAACCAACTTTTGGGGGCTGCTGCTGTCGGTGAGTTGGCGGTCAATTCGTAATTCGCAATTCGTAATTCGCAATGGAGCGGGCGGGGGGTATTTTTGATTTTTGATTCAAGGATCCGGATATTCGACCTCCTGACCTTGGACTTTTGACTTTTGACTTTGGACAGAACGGGCGGGCGGGAGGTTAGACCGGTCGCGTGAACCGCCAGGGTTGATCCGAATCCTGCACGAAACCGACCCGCCGCAGGTATCGGCGCTGGGCGGGAACGCGGGCGGTAGCGACGAAGGTGTGGAGGCCCGCCGCCCTGAGCCGTTCGTGGCCGGCGGAGAAGACGAACCTCGCGTTCTTGAAGTCCCGGTAACCGGGGACCACGTAGTCCAGGTAGATCTCCGCCTCTCCGTTGGGGGCCGCTCCACAGACGAAGAGACCCACCGGCAGCATGTTCCGGAGGATCAGCCGGACGTGGGGATTGCGGCACCGATGGAGCTCGAAGCCCGGAGCGAATTTTTCGATGTCCGCGCCCCAGAATCGGAGAAACTCCCGCAGAAACGGCATGTTCTGCGGCACCTCGAAGAACGAGAACACATCCCGTTCCCGGGACAGCTTGGCCAGATAGTAGATGTCGACCACGACGATGAAGCTGTTGAGCGTCACTACCGGCCACGCAGCGATCAACAGGCCGTAGACCGCGAGCGTTCCCGCGCCGAACAGGTTCACCCACCTGAGGCGCCAGATGTTGGCCATCATCAGGGACAGGCCCACCAGCACCGAACCGGAGTAACCGACGATCTCGACCGACGTCATCGTCGCTGGGTCCGTAGGATTCGGTTCATACCCAACAGAACCGGATTCGCGCCCGGTGGATTTCCCATCACGGCCAACTGAGCCGAAACGCCTTCAACGCATGACTTTGACTTTGGACTTTTGCCTTTGGACTTTTGACTATTTAATGCGATACCGGGCGACGTCCGGATTGACGCCGGCCGCCTTGTACTTCTCCCAGTTGTAGAAGCCGGAACCGGTCTTCGCGCCGAACTGCCCCGATTCGACCAACCGCTTGAGCAACGGGCTCGGTTTGTAGAAGCTCCCGAGCTCGGTCTCCAACACCTCGCAGATGAACAGCATGGTGTCGAGACCCACGTAGTCGGCGGTCATCAGCGGCCCCATCTTGTGGCCCAGGCAGTAGGTGCACTTGTCGACGTCGTCCACCGAGGCGATACCTTCCTCCACCACGCGGATCGCCTCGTTGACGAAGGGCACGAACATCCGGTTGATGGCGAACCCGGCCTTGTCCTCGGCCGGAATCTCGATCTTGCCCATGTCGTGACAGAGGGCGACCACCGTGTCGTATGTCTCGTCCGAGGTCGCCAGGCCGCGGATGATCTCGACCCCCTGCTGCATCGGCACGGGGTTCATGAAGTGCATCCCCATGAACCGGTCCGGCTGGCCGAAGGCGGCTCCCAGCCTGGTGATGCTGATGCCCGACGTGTTGCTCACCAGCACCTTGTCGTAGCCGAGGCCGGCAAGCTCGCGGTTGATCGACTCCTTGAGCTCGGGCTTCTCCGGCACCGCCTCGATGATCAGGTCACAACCGAGGAGACCGCCGAGCTCCGAGGTGGTCGACAGCCGACCGAGAGCCTCGTCCTTGGCGGCGGCGGTGATGCCCTTTTCCCCGCCGCTTTTCTCGTGCGCCGCCACCAGCCGATCGAGGCTACGCCCGATGCTCGCCAGCCCGCGCTCTAAAACCTCGTCGTTGACGTCCATGACCACGACCTGGAAGCCGCTCTGGGCCGCCACCTGGGCGATCCCGTTGCCCATCACCCCGACACCGACAACACCGATTTTGTCGAGACCACTCTTGCTCATCAGACCCTCCTCGGCTCATATCGCGGTGCGATTGTACACCCGCCGCGGTGCGGCAAAGAAGGGTCATGGGGCTATGGGGACGCGGGGTATTTCAGTCGAACATCTCGAGGATGTCGACGTCGCCCTTGCCGTCGCGCACCAGAACCGGCTCGCCGGAGCTCAGATCGACGACCGTCGAGGGAATGGGGAGCAGCGGACCGCTGTCGATGACGATGTCGATCTTGGCGCCGTAGGTGGCGTCGATCTCCACCGGATCGTTGACGAAGCCGTCCTGGGGATTGCGAATTGACGTCGACAGCAACGGAACGTTCAGCTCGGCCAGCAACGCCAGTAGGACCGGGTGGTTGGGCATTCTGATGCCGATGGTCCGCCGCTTGCGGAGCATGATCTTGGGGACCTCCGGACTCGCCTCGAAGATGAAGGTATAGGGCCCGGGAAGGACTCGCTTCATGGCGCGATACGCAGGGGTGGTGACGCCTCGAGCGTATTGGCCCACCATCTTCATGTCCCCGACCAGAATCGCCAGCGGTTTCTTCGGGTCCATCTCCTTCAGGGCATATACACGCCGAATCGCATCCGGCTGGTCGATACAACAGGTCAATCCGTAGACCGTGTCGGTGGGAGCGACCACGACGCCCCCCTTGCGCAGGACGTTTGCCGCCTGCCCCACCAGCCAGCTCTCCGGCTCCTGGGGGTCAACCTCCACAATCACGCCCGGTCCTCCGAGGGCAGATTCTACCCGAATCAGTTCTGGTGGTGGTTATCCGAATTCTTCAGATCACTCCACAAGGGAGATACCCCGAGCCTTTGGACTCAACGCGATCGACTGTGGGAGATGCCGGCCGCCGACCCAGACGATCCGTTGCTCCTCCAACATGTACCGCAGGCGGCGGCAGGCCCTGTCAAAATCGTCGAGGTCCTCGATCACACGGTCCGGCCGCCATCCCTCCGGCGCCGACGAGCCCGGTCCGGACAGGTCCCACACCACCAGCGGCACCCGGAGATCACGCAGAAAGGCCCGCACCGCATCGGGATCGAGCCTCTGCACGTCCTCTCGCTCGCCCCCCAGGATCAGCAGAACGGCCCGCCTTCTGTTGCCCTCGGCCGCGTGGAGCCCCGCCATCGCGACCGCGTCGGGCAGCATCAAGCCCACTCCCAACATGCGGTCGTTGCGCGGGGCCAGGGCCGCCTTCAAGATTCCCTTCGCCACCGGGATGGCCCTGTTTGGAGTACGGGAAGAGCAGCGTCGGACTCCGCCTGCCCTCCGCCATTACCGGCTCCGGCACCAGCACCCGGATCTCCGCATCGTCGTCGAGCACGTCGAGACCCCGAACAGCACCTTTCCCTCGGTCGCGCTTGGCCTGCTTCCGGCGATCACCACCCAGCTCCAACAGCATCGGCTCCGCACCGGGGTCACGGACGACCACCAACCGGGCACCGTCGCGTTCCGATGCGGTCACGCGGAGAGGCTCTCCGGCCGCAACGAACCACCCGGCCAGGGTTTCGGGCTCCGGCAGCTCCTCGATCTCGTCCAGCGACACCGGTACGGCGCTCAGCCCCGAGGTCGTGGTGCCGGCAAACCCCTTTCCAAAAGCGAGCTGCCGTTTCAAACACAGCTCGGGCGAGAACTCGAAATCGGCGTCGAGGACGTGAACCTCGTCCAATCCGGCCCGGGACAGGTCGATGCGATACGGTGGCCGAACCGACACCTGTTCACCGTCGAGGCGGGCCCTCAGCTGCCTCGGAGCATCGAACTCCGGGCTCTGCCAGGTCAACAGGGCAGCTACGATTCTGCCGTCCTCGTTGAACTCCGGGACTATGGCGGCGTCGGCCCTCGTCTCGGGAAGGTTGATCCAACGGACGTCCCGGCCGATCGGATGGCCATCACGGTCGTAGGCCACCGCCTGGATCACCGCCGGATGGAGCTCTCGACCGAAATCAACCTGGAATCGCCATGGCGGTTCACTGGATGAGGCCACCACCCGTTGGTCGAGCAGCACCTCCACCCGCGCCACCGAATCGGCCACCGAGAGCTCGACGTTCTGGACTCCGAACACCAGGCCGACGAAGAAGGTCAGAAAGCTGATCATCGCCGAATCGCCCGGCCCCCGAACTCCGGGCCTTCAGATCCCTGACGCGGCCCGCGCCGAGGATTCCGTTCCGGAGCCTTCGTCGCGCACCGCGACGGCAAGGTTCTTCGATCCCTGCTCCATCATCAGACGCAATCGACTCTGGGCGATGACACCCGGGGTCATGCGATCGGCCGGCACCAAGATGGTCAACTCCAGCAGCCGCGGCGGCGTGGGATTGCCGTCGGCGCCGGAGGCCACCACCGCAACCGCGATCCTGCCGACGTGGTTGGGTCCGTCCTGCTCCAAAAGCAGGTTACTGGCAGGGATCCGGAGAAGAACCTCCTGGATGTAGTTGTTGCCGTCGTCGGCGGGTTCAGTGGCACCCAGAGCAACGCTCAACCCGAGAGGGTTCGGGCCCTCGTTGATCATCAACCTGGAAATCGCGATGTTCGACAGCACCTGATCGCGCGTCGGGTTGGGAACGCGCTCGTGGGTCAACACCCGGACGTCGTCGCGAAGGACCTTCACCGAGACGTCGTGGAGCATCCCGTCGGGTGGACCGGGGCTGCGGTATCCGATGGAGTAATAGGTTCCCACTAGCCCCGACAGCTCATCGAAGAAACCACCGAAGTTCCGGCTGTTCCCGAAGAATGAACCGCCGGTCGCCACCGACAGGTACTGCGCCCCCTCGCTCTGGGTCCACGCCCGTGACAGGTCGTACCCGCCAGTGGCCCCTCCTCCGGCCGTCGAGACGTTCATGTGGCTCGAGGAATCCGATGCGCCGTAGTCGGCGGAAGCGGCCTCCCGGTCCCGGTCGGAGGCGTCCACCACGTGGAGCACGGTGCTCGCCACTTGAGACACACCGGCGATGTACTGAAATTCGTTCCTCAGCTCCAACTTGGAACCCCATATCGGCGGCTGGTCGAGGCTGAGATCCTGTGCCCAGGTCTCAAACTTGGTGAAGAAGGTCTCGTAAACGTCGACCCCGGGCTGCATCATCAGGTCCTCGGTGACCCACAAGACGTCCTTGCGGCCGGGCAGTCCGGTGATGCCGCGAATCAGCCAGTCGATGCCCACCAGGCTCGCTCCGATGCGCGAGTACTCCTGTCGCCTGAGAGTCTCGATCTGCGCGTAGTACTGGCGAGCCAACTGCTTGCCCATCTCGCCGTGGGTGACGAGCTGCGACATGCCGGTGGACGATCGCCCGGCGCGCGTCCCTCCGCTGCTGCCGCTGCCGCCACCTGATCCGCTGGGGCTGGGGTTTTCGTCGGGGCCAACCATCCTGAACTCGGAGTCGATCGTCTGGGCGGCCTGAATGTTGCGGGTCAGCACCCGCCTGTTGCTCTTGGACATATCGCCCTGGGTGGGTCGTTGACTGACCTCATCGAGGGCCGACAGGATCAGGTATGGATCGGCGGTGAACGGGGTCAGAACGACCGGCTCCGGATCCAGTACGGCCACCATCACCCGGTTGCCGTCGGCGACGACGGTGGGAACCCAGTCCTCGAGGGCCTTGAGCACCCGCTTGCGCTGCCGCTTCTCCAGCCCCGGGTTGTCGAAGACAACCGCAACGTAGGATGGCTGGACAACCCTGTCCACCCGGCTTTGGGCGGCGCCGTCGTCGCCTCCGGGGGAGGCCTCAGCCGCGGCGATGCCGGTCGCCGCCGATCCGATCACGGAGAAGTTGGTAATCTCCATGGTCTGGCCGCCGTCCTCCACCTCGAAGTCGGCGGCAGACAGGTCCATCACCGGGCTGCCCTTGCGGTCCACCACCGTGACGTAGAGGCTGATCACGTTCACCTCGACGGTGTCGGTGAAGGTGATCCCTTGGGTCGCCGGAGTCTCCTGGGCGCTCGCGGTGTCGGCCTGCTGGGCCGAACCCGGATGGGCGAGAACCAGCACCGCGACCATAACAACCCACGGCAGCAGCCGTGAAAGCATCTTCGTCTCGACTCTCATGTCCTCCTCCAAACTGCGGCCGGCCGCCACTGCACGGCTTCGGATCCGATCGACGGCCCCAGATAACGATACGCAGAAATGGCGGTTCGCGTTATCCGGGCTCGACGCGGTCTGTCGAATCCACCGCCGAACGGGCGGCTTGCCGGATCAAGTCAGCCACCCTCTCTGGATGGTACCAGCGCTGCCACGCCGCACGTCCTCGGGCCGCCAGGGCCCCGGCGTGCTCGCGGTTGGTCAGCAGGTCGATCAGGGCCGACCGCCACTGGTCGGCCGACTCGGCCACAACCATCGCGCTCCTGGCCTCGGCCGCGACGCCGCCGGCCATCCACGGATGGCCGACAGCCGGCACCCCGGCCGCCCAGGCTTCCAGGACCTTCATGGGAACTCCCGACCCGGAAGACATGGGGGCGATGGCGACGGCGGCAGCCCCAAGGTACGGGGCAAGATCCGGCACGTTCGCCCGGAGGCTGACTCCCTCCAGCCGGCTCAATCGGCGCACGGCGGACGCGGGCCGGGCGCCGACCAGAGTCCACGTGGCAGTGGGCACCTGCCGGCGAACCTCCGGCCAAACCTCCCTCGCGAACCACACCGCTCCGTCGACGGTCGGACGGTAACCGAGGTTTCCGGAGAGGAGCACCACGGGGGCGCGGTCGCCGGCCGGGTCGGCGGGCACCTCGCGCGCGGCCACCGGCACGACGAGGCCCCGGTTGGGCTCCAGCGCCCGAAGGTCGCGGGCCGAGACTGCCGTCGTCAGTGCGGCACGGCCCGCCAGGATCGCTTCTCGGCTCCTGCAGCGAGCGGCCTCGCGACGGTAGATCCCCCTCAAGACCGCCGGAACCGCCTCCGACGCACGTTGGAAGTGGAGTCCCATGGCATCGATCGCATCGAAAAGCACCGGAGTGCCTCGATCCAATCGCCGGACCACGTCGCCGGCCCACCCACACCGCACCATTTGGACCACCACCAGGTCCGGCTGCCACTGCTCGAGCGTCCGTGCCACGGCCCGCCGCCCGGAATTGGTCGCGTAGAGCCCCTCCTGGATTGGCAGGCCGCTCGCGACCGAGACCGGCAGCGCAGCGACTCGCTGTGCCGGTCCCACCGAGTAGTGCCGGAGCCCAACGCCCGAATCCGCCAGGCGAGGACGGTCGCCCGAGCCTCGCGGGGTGGGACAAATCAGGAGACGCTCGTGATCCCCAAGGGCTGCGAGCCACTCCGCCGTCCTCACCTGGTTGCCCCGCCACGGCGGAAAAGGAAAGCGGCTGGTGACGATCAGGATCCGCACGCAACCCCCAGGGAATTGAAAATTGAAAATTGAAAATTGAAAACCACTCCAGTCCTCCCGAACTGGATCAGGCGCCGTTGTAGAAGTCCGCGATTGCGCCAACGACCTCCTGGCACTCCGAGTCGGTGAGCTCCGGGAACACCGGCAATGCGAGCACCTCGCGGCTGGCCTGCTCGGAGACTGGCAGGTCGCCCTCGGCGTAACCGAGGTGCGAGAAACACGGTTGCAGGTGGAGGGGCAGCGGGTAGTACACCGAGCATCCGATGCCCCGGCCCCCGAGAAAGGCGCGCAACTCGTCACGGCGGGTCGCGCGGATCACGAACTGGTTGTAGGTGTGGCCTCGACCGACGACCGCCTCCGGTAGGACGACCTGGGCGCCGAGCCCCGCCCCGTTGAAGAGATCACGGTACCTCGCGGCGTTCCTGCGGCGAGCCTGGATCCACGACGGGGTGTGGGGCAGCTTGACCCTCAGGATCGCCGCCTGGAGGGCGTGGAGCCTGAAGTTCCCCCCGACCCGCGGATGTTCGTAGGGGCCTGACTGACCGTGCACCCGAAGCTCGCGCAACCGACCGGCGAGCTCCCCGGACCGGGCGGTCACCAGCCCACCGTCGCCAAACCCGCCGAGGTTTTTGCTCGGAAAGAAGGAAAATGCACCCATCGCGCCCATGCCGCCCGTCACCAGCCCTCGGTAGTCGGCGCCCCAGGATTGAGCACAGTCTTCGATGATCGGAATCTCGCCTGCGACCGCGCGGATCTCGTCCATGGTCGCGGATTGACCGAACAGGTGGACCGGAACCACGGCCCTGGATTGCGGGGTCAGGGCCCGTTCGAGACCCGCCGGATCCATGCAGTAGTCCACCGGGTCGACATCCACGAAGACCGGAGTCGCGCCGAGCCGTTCTACCACTCCTGCGGTGGCGAAAAAGGTGAACGTCGGCACCACCACCTCGTCGCCCGGGCCCACATCGAGGGCCATCAGAGCGGCCAGCAGGGCGTCGGTGCCGGAGCTGACCCCCACCGCGTGGTCGACGCCGAGGGCCTCGGCCGCCTCGCGTTCGAAGGCTTCGACCTCGGGGCCGAGAATGAAGTACTGGCTGTCGCAAACCCGGTCGATCGCCTCCCGAATTTCGTTCCTCAGGGGCTGATATTGTCGCTTCAGATCGAGCAGTGGCACAGGCATGGGCAGATCCTCCGAGTCATTAGAATACCCTTTTTGGACGATTCCCGGCCGAAGATCGAAGATCGAAGATTGAGGATTCATCGTCCAATTTCTGATAACATTTACGGTCTGCGGAGAGTGTGGGAGGAGTACTCATGCACATTTGCGTCGTCGGAACGGGGTACGTGGGCCTGGTCACCGGCGCCTGCCTCGCGGATTTCGGAATTAACGTCACCTGCGTGGACAATGACCACTCCAAGATCGACAAGCTGCTGGACGGAGAGATCCCTATCTACGAACCAGGCCTCGAAGCCCTCGTGGCCAAAAACGCCAAGGCCGGCCGGCTTCATTTCACCACCGAGCTGGGCCCGGCGATCCAGGGCGCGCTGGCGATTTTCATCGCGGTGGGAACTCCCCCCAGGGAGGACGGTTCGGCGGATCTTTCCTACGTCATCCAGGTGGCGGAATCGATCGCCGAAAACCTCACCGGATACAAGGTGGTGGTGACGAAATCCACGGTGCCCATCGGCACCGGGCAGCTGATCGAGGACACCATCAGGAAGCGGACCAACGGCTCCCATCCATTTTCGGTGGTCTCCAACCCGGAGTTTCTGCGGGAGGGTTCTGCCATCGAGGACTTCATGAGGCCGGATAGGGTGGTCATCGGTGCTCGAGATGCTCAGGCCGTCGCCATCATGAAGGACATCTACTCCCCTCTCTACCTGATCGAAACACCATTCGTGATCACCAACGTGGAGTCGTCCGAGCTCATCAAGTACGCCTCCAACGCGTTTCTCGCCACCAAGATCACCTTTATCAACGAGGTGGCCGAGCTGTGCGAACGGCTGGGGGCCGACGTCCACCACGTCGCCAAGGGGATGGGCCTGGATCGACGGATCGGTCCCAAGTTCCTCCACCCGGGGCCGGGATACGGAGGCTCCTGCTTTCCAAAGGACACGCAGGCCCTGGCCGAGATCGCGCGCGAGGCGGAAAGGCCGTTCGACATCGTCGAGACCGTGATCGAAGTCAACGAGCGCATCAAGCTGCGGTCGATCGACAAGGTCCGCGCCGCCCTGGAGGGTGAGGTTGCCGGGAAGACGGTGGCGGTGCTCGGGTTGTCCTTCAAGCCCGAGACCGACGACATGCGTGAGTCGGCTGCGCTGCCGCTGGTCCGCACATTGTGCACCGAGGGTGCCACCGTCAGGGTCTTCGACCCGGTGGCAATGGACAACGCCCGCCAGATGTTGCCCGACGGGGTGGTCTACTGCAGCGACGCCTATGATGCGGCCCAGGACGCCTCCGTCCTGGTCCTCCTCACCGAGTGGAACCAGTTCCGGTCGCTGGATTTGGACCGGATCAAGAAAACCATGGCGCGGCCCGTCGTCGTCGACGTGCGCAACGTCTACGAGCCGGAAAAAATGCGGGAGCGGGGCTTCGCCTACGAGTCCATGGGACGGGCGGCGGAGGACTTTCCCGGAGAGTGATGAGCGAAGATCCCAGCGTTCGTCTCGACATCTGGCTCGACGTCGCCTGCGTCTTCAAGACCAGGTCCCAGGCCCAACAGGCGTGCAAGCTCGGCCGGGTGGTGGTCAACGGGGACCCCGGCAAGGCCCACCGCCTGGTGCGACCGGGCGACGAAATCCAGATCTCACTCCCGGGGGGTCGCCGAAAGACCATCGAGGTGGTTGGCATCGAACGGACCAACGTTCCCCGGGCCCGGGCGCGAGAGCTCTACGTCGACCACACCCCACCGCCGACCGCCGAGGAGATCGAGCTCAGGCGGATGCTGCGGATGTCCGCACCTCCTCGACGAGCCCGTGGCTCGGGCCCCCCGAAGAAGAAGGAACGTCGTCAGCTGCGCCGCGCCAAGGACGGCCTCGACGGGGATTGACCCGCCCGCCCACCCTCCCGATTGAAAATTGAAAATTGAAAATTCTCGCCTGCCGAGACCGCTGAGCCATTCTTCGCACACGACCTCGGGCGTCCAGAATTTGTAATCTGAAATTTGCAATTTGCAATTTGCTGGTGGGGGGTGGCGGGTGGCGTTCCGGTACAATCGTGATTCGAGATCGACCCGATGGAGAGTGACTCATGAACGTCGCAGCATCGTGGGAAAAGATCATCCTCGGCGGCACGGTCATCACCATGGAAGATGGCAGCGAGCCCATCCAGAACGGCGCCGTGGCCATCGCGAACGGCAAGATCGCGGCGGTGGGTCCGGCAGAGGAGCTGCTCGACCTCGCGCCCACCGGGGAGCTGCTGAACGCGGCCGGCTGCATCATCATGCCCGGTCTCGTCAACACCCACTCCCACCTCGCCATGACGCTGGTGCGCGGCCTGGCCGACGACCTGCCTCTGATGGAGTGGCTCGAGCAACACATATGGCCCGCAGAGAAGGCCCATATGAACCGCGATACCGTCCACCTGGGCACCGAGCTCGCCGCCGCCGAGCAGCTGTTGGGCGGGGTGACGACGACGACCGACATGTACTTTTTCGCCGACGAGGTCTGTGCCGTGCTCGCCGCGACTGGAATGCGCGGGGTGATCGCCGAATCGCTGATCGACTTCCCCACCCCGCGGTGCGCCTCGACCGACGAGATGTTCGAAAAGCAACGGCAGCTGATCGACACCTACAAGGGCCATCCACTGATCACCCCCTCGGTCGCCGCCCACGCGCCGTACACGGTGTCGGCGGCGAACCTGGTCAAGGAGGCCGAGCTCACCGATGAGCTCGAAGTCCCTATGCAGATTCACCTTGCGGAGACTCGCTGGGAAGTGGAGAAATCACTCGAGGAAAAGGGACTGTCCCCGGTCGCATACCTGGCCGACCTCGGGGTCCTGTCGGAGCGGACCATCGCCGCCCACTGCGTCCACGTCTCACCCGAAGACATTGAAATTCTGATCGAGTTCGATGTCGGAGTTTCCCACAATCCGGTCAGCAACCTCAAGCTGGCTTCGGGAATCTCGCCGGTGGCGGCGATGGTGGGGCAGGGGGTCAAGATCGGCCTGGGAACCGATGGTGCGGCCTCCAACAACACCCTGGATCTCCTTCGCGACGCTCAAATCGCCGCCTTGATTCACAAGGGAATCAGCGGCGATCCGACGGCGCTGCCGGCGCGCAAGATCGTCGAGATGATCACCGTGGACGGTGCCCGGGTGCTCGGTCTCGGCAGTCGCATCGGCACCCTTTCTGAAGGTCGCGAGGCCGATATCACCTGCATCGACGTCGGTCGGGCCCACACCACACCGATGTTCGATCCTTTTTCGCACCTCGTCTTCGCCGCGCGAGCCGCCGACGTTCGCCATGTGCTGGTCCGGGGCAAAACCCTGGTCCGGGACCGCAAGCTCACGACCATTGACATCGAACGCGTCTTGGCAAAGGCCAACGAAGCGGCGGACCGGATCGGCTCAGCCTGACGCCTCTCCGCTCCCGGCCTGGTTGACGGTTCAAGGTTGAAAGTTTCAACTTTGGACTTTCAACTCGTGTGACACTGTCTTGGCTGCGACAACGTAAACGGCGGCGTATACTTGTGGATCGGAGGACAACATGGTGATGACGCCTCGGCGGATTCTGGCTGCAACCGATTTTTCCGAGACGGCGGAAAGGGCCCAACGCGCCGCCCTCTCACTCGCGCGCGCTTTCAAAGCCGATCTTCACATCCTCCATGTCCGGGTTCTGCTTGACGATCCCCACCTGGAGGAAGGGGACCTGGTCGAGATCGAGCGGTTGCGCGGTGCCGCGGACGACCAGGAACGGGATGCCCTGCGTCCCGCCGACGCCGATTCCGCGGTGGAGGTGGAGGTTCACCTGGCCCGCGGCCTGGACGTGACCGAGGTGATTCGGGAAACCTGCTCCGAGCTCGGATGTGATCTGATCGTGATGGGCACCCACGGGCGCCGCGGGGTTGGTCACCTGCTGTTGGGTTCGGTCGCTGAGAAGGTGATCCGAACCGCGCCCGTGCCCGTGATGACCGTTCACCGCCGTGCTCGACTGCCGGAAAACGGCGTCCACCACATCCTGGTGGCCCACGATTTTTCCGAGCAGTCGGCGTTCGCCGTTCGGCTCGCCGGGAGCTGGGCCAGGGCGCTCGGTGCCCGGGTGACCCTGTTCCACGTCATCGAGCCCGTGGTGTACCCCGATTTCTACGCAATTGACCTGCTCCCCGGCGAGATGATGGCCCGGCTCAGGGATCGCTCCGGGGAAGCCCTGGAAGCCACCGCCTCCGAGCTGCTCCAGGGGGTCTCCTTCCGAACCGAGGTCGCCACCGGCAGTGCTGGAGAGTCGATCGTCACCGCCGCGGCAAGGGACGACATCGACCTGGTGATCATCGGCACCCGGGGGTTGTCAGCCGTTGAAAACCTGCTCCTCGGGTCGGTGGCGGAAGCGGTCATGAGGAAGTCACCCGTGCCCCTGGTGGCCGTCAGGGGATAAAGCCAAAGCGGAATTCGGAATTCGGAATTCGGAAAACCGTCCTCGACGGCGTTGCCGAGTTCACACGTCGGGAGCCTGTTGTAGCGGTCCGTTGAATCGGCTCATGGCGACGTCGATGCCGTCCAAGACCGCACATTCGACGGCATCGGTCGCCACTTTGACAACCCGGCGCACGGTGACCAGCTCTGCCTCGTCGAACGGCGACAGAACGTACTCAGCGAGGTCGTCCCAGGCGGATGCACCACGAACCCCGATCCGCAATCTGGGGAAGTCAGGCCCAATGCGGTCGTAGATGTCGCGAAGTCCGTTGTGGGTCCCCGGGCCACCGGCCCGGCGGAGCCTCAGCGTCCCCAAATCGAGCTCGATGTCGTCGAGGACCACCAGCATCTGCTCGGGTCTGATCCCGAGGTGATCGAGGGCCCAACTCAGGGCCTCACCAGATCGATTCATGAATCGAGTGGGTTTGGCGAGGACCATCCGGGGCCCAAGCCATGCCGAGGTCAGATCGCAGAATCGCCGTTGGACCCAGGAGTCGGTTGCGTGACGGCTCGCCAACTCGTCGACGACCAGGAATCCGGTGTTGTGCCTGGAATCGGAATATCGTTCGCCAGGATTCCCCAACCCCGCCACCAGCTCGATGCTCATGCCTGAACCGATGTCGTGCGCCAACCGGGCCAACCTCCGACCTCCGGTTTTCCGAATTCCGAATTCCGAATTCCGAATTTCCCCCAGGGTTACTCGGCGTCGCCTTCGTCCTTGCCCCTCTTGATGACCTCGGGCTCCTCGGTCTCGTCGATGACCAGTTCCTCACCCTCGATTTCCTCTTCGGGGGCCTCTACCTCGACGACCCGCGGCACCTCGACCATCACCACGACCCTGTCCGGATCTGTCATGAACCGGGCGCTCGGCGGCAACTGGTCCTCGAGCTCACCAAGCCGGATGTTGTGCCCGACGTCGAGATCGGAAATGTCCACCACCAGCTTGTCGAACATCTCCCGCGGCAGGAGCTCGATCTCAGCATCCCGGGTGACGAAATCGATGCGCCCGCCGTTGCGGACCCCGACGCAGTCTCCGATCAGCTCAAAGGGCATGGAGACGGTGATCTTGTGTCCCCTGGTGATGCGGATGAAATCGAGATGTAGGAACCTTCCGGAAATCGGGTCGGCCTGGATCTCACGGATCATCGCCCGCCGTTCTTCGTCGGTGCCCTTCAACTTGAGGAGGAAGATCGTGTTTTCCCCCGCCTCTTGCTTGAGGATTTCCTTGACGTCGACCTCGTTCACCGTGATGGCGATCGGGGGTTTGTCCCCGCCGTACACGACAGCGGGCACCATCCCCTGTCGCCGCAACCTGCCGGCGTGGCCCTTGCCACCCTCGGTGCGCTTGTGAACCGTCACTACCATGTCTTTGCGTCCACTCATTTTCAGACTCCCTCAATAACCGATCTGCATATTTTGAATTAGACGAACAGGCTCGAAACCGAGGCCCCTTCGTGAATGCGGCGGATCGCCTCGCCAAGCAGCACCGCCAGCGACAACTGTTCGATCTTGGGGCACCTCGCCGCGTCCTCACTGAGGGCGAGAGTGTCGGTCACCATCACCTTTTCAATCCTGCTGGCGGCGATTCTCTCGATGGCCGGCCCTGACAGGACCGGGTGGACGCCGGCAGCGAACACGCTCCTGGCACCACGGTCGAGCAGTGCTTCGGCGGAGCCCACGAGGGTCCCCGCGGTGTCGATGATATCGTCGACGATCACACAGTCGCAGCCTTCCACCGACCCGATGACGTTCATGATCTCGGCCTTGTTGGCCTCCGGGCGGCGCTTGTCCATGATCGCCAGATCTACGTGAAGCCGTTTGGCGAAGGCCCGCGCCCGCTCCACGCCACCGGCATCCGGCGACACCAACACGAGCTTGTCGAGGTTCTTCCGGCGAATCGCCTCGATCAGAACCGGCGCGGCGTAGAGGTGATCGACCGGAATGTCGAAGAAACCCTGGATCTGGGCGGCGTGAAGATCGATGGTGAGCATTCGCCCGGCCCCGGCGGTGGTGATCAGGTTGGCCACGAGCTTGGCGGTGATCGGCACCCTGGGGGCGTCCTTCCGATCCTGGCGGGCGTAGCCGAGGTAGGGAATCACCACGCAAATCCGCGACGGCGACGCGCGCCGGAAGGCGTCCAGCATGATCAGCAGTTCTACCAGCGATTCGTTGGGCGGGCTCCCCGTGGGCTGCACGATGAAGACGTCCGCGCCGCGGACGTTGTCCTCGATCTGGCAGTAGATCTCACCATCCGAAAAGCTGCCGAGGCGCACCCGTCCCCTCTCGATCTGGAGGTATCCGCAGATCGCCTCTGCCAGCGGCACGTTGGCCCTGCCAGAAAAGATGTAGAGCGGGTGTTCCTTCAACATGTGTCCGCCTGCCCTCTGGCTGGGGCGGCAGGATTCGAACCTGCGAATGCCGGTTCCAAAGACCGGTGGCTTACCGCTTGCCGACGCCCCAAGCGCCGCGAAGTATAGCCGATTCGCCGTCTCACATCAGAGAAATCGACGAAGAGAGGATTCTACCCCTTCGGTTCGGACGGCGGCGTCGCGTCCGCCGTCCAGAAATCCTCGTTGAACAGCTTGCCCGACAGCCTGGCAAGAATCGATTGGTCACCGCCTCCCCGCGACCCCTTGCCGGCACTGCTGGCGACCACGAGATCCGCCACCGCCCGCTCGAACTCCGACAGCACCCGGTCCTCGATCTCCTTGCGGGTCTCGGCGTTCAGAGGGTGGGCGATGTCCCTCAGCTGGCCGTTGCGCGCCTTGCGCGCGGGCATGGTCACGAAGAACTGTCGCTCGCGGCCCTCAATGACCCTGAGGTCGTTCACCATGAAGCAATCGTCGATCACGATGCTCGCGAACGCGCGGACCTTGCCGCCCTTCGCAGGGCTGATTCGCACTTCGGTCACCTTCATCCGGTCCTCCTCGACGCGCTCTTGACGAGCAAAATCACACTACCCTTCGCCTCCGCCCAGGTCAACCTCGGGCCGCTGCAGAAGCGAAACCCCTCCCCGCCAACCCCCTCGTCAGCACGATATCCGGGCAGGTCAAATTATTCACCAGACTCCACATCACACACCGGCATGGACGGCAGCCCGGGCAGCTCGGCCACGGTGTCCCACTGGAGTCTGACCAGCTCCAGCTCCGCCCACTGTCGGTCCCCATCGTCCACTCGAATCCAGCCAGGAACCGATCCGGAGTGGTCTTTCAGCCGGAAGCTCCAGCCGTTGGACTGCCGCCCGACGGGCTCCTCGACAAGGGTCACCCGCCACGGCTCGGCCGCCACCGTGACCACCGCCGACCAACCGCTTCCTGACACCTCCAGTCGTCCGTCGGGGCGAACAGTCACCCGATCCCCGTCGACTGCCGGCAATCGACCGCCGAGCAGCCGGACGGCGTTGGACAGCGGCAGAGCGTCGACTCCGAGCAACCTCACGAGATCGGATCCCTCCAGGTAACAGCCCTGTCGAAAGTCAAACAGGGTGGACCGGCCCGAGGCACTCCAGTCCACCATCGAGACCGCAGCTCCGAACGGCTCGCTGACGGTGATGCGGCCGGCCGGTCCCAGCTGCAACAACGACAGGCGAAGACCGCCGGAGGCCGGAATCGTGAGCTCGTACAGCGCCCCCATGTCACCCGAGAGTGGTCGTCCGAGAACCTCTGCAGCCTCGGCGAGCATCTCGGGCCCCATCACCCGGTCGACCCGACCGGTGCGACAGCCGGCACCGACCAGCCACAAAACGACCAGTTGAACGCCGATCCCAACGGCGAGGCTAGGGCGACTCGCCACCGTCGAGCTCCTCCAGCAGGCCCCTCACATGCTCCGGGTGCTCGCAGCCGATGTCGAGGGCCTGGCGGAGCAGGATCCGCGCCTCCTCCGTCTCGCCGCTGCTCACCAGGACCTCGCCGAGGTGAGCCAGCACCGTGCCGTCGCTGCCCCCGAGACCGATCGCACGCCGCAGCCAGTACTCGGCCTGATCGAGGTTGCCGAGACGGTAGTGGACCCAGCCCAGGGAGTCCAGATAGGCGGAGTTCTCCGGCTCGATGGCCACCGCCCTCGAGATCAAATCGAGTGCCTGATCCAGGTCGACCCCGCGATCCGCCAACGTATAGCCGAGGTAGTTGGCCGCCGCGGCGTCCTCGGTGTCGGACTCGACGAGCTGGCGGAAGAGGTCGGCGGCATCGTCGACCCGTCCGAGCCGTTCCAACGCCGCCGCCCGGATGAAAATCAGGTCGCGATCTCCCGGCCAGCGGTCGAGCACGCTGGCGGACTGTCGGTCGACATCAGCCCACCGTTCCAGAACCTGGAAAACACCGAGCCCGACCAAAACTTCCCGCCGGTCCTCCGACGCGAACAGCGGTTCCAGAAGGCCGAACCCCCGCCCATCGCCAAGCCGGAGTCGAAACTCGGCCTCGTAGGCGCGCGCCTCGAGCCTCGCCGAGGGCGCGAGCTGCGGCTGCAACCTGAGCAGCGCCGAAATGCCGCCCTCCCAATCGTCGTCGCTCCGGTAGGTTTCGGCCAGCAAGAAGACGAGCTCATTCGCCCCCTCGCTGACGGGGTCCACCCGGTCGAGCCACTCTCGCGCCCGCCGGCTGCCGTCTGCCACCAACTCGACCCGCGCCGCTGAGAGGGCGACCCGAGCCGCCTGGTCGGAGGCCGCATCCTCGTTGGCGATCTCCCAGGCGCGATCGATCCACCGGCGCGCTTCACTCAGCTCGCCGATGTTCGCCGTGGCCCACGCCAGTGCCAGCAAGGTCTCGACGTCATTCCTCTGCTTGCGCTGCAACTGGCGCAGGCGCGTCGCCGCCTCCTCATACCGCCCCAGCCTTGAGAGCAGGAACGCTTCGAGAGAGTTGGCGCGCGGTGAATCCGGGGCCAGCCGAAGCACCCTCTGAACCACCCTGAGGGCTTCCTCGTTGCGCCCGCCCTCGTAGAGCAATCCGGCGGCGCGCATCAACTGGTCCAGGTCGGTGTCCGTCGACCACTCCAGGATCAGCGCACCGGCCTCACCCGGACGGCCCAGCTCCAACAACAGCTGCACGAGCGACTCGCGGCAGTTGACACTGCCCGAAAAGTCCGACGCCGCGCACTCGGCGAAAACCTGTGCGGCCTCCTGTTTTCGGTCGAGCTGAAGGAGCAGGGCCCCGTGGTAGGCGGCGAGCTGAGGGCTGCCACCCCTGGTCTGGCGGAGGTGAGAGATGATCTCCTCGGCCTCAGCCGTCTGACCCTGCCGGTGGAGAACCTGGCCCAGCGAAAGCTGGAGGTTTGGATCGTCCTCGCGCTCGGCGAGGGCCTTCCTGAGGGCCGCCTCGGCAGCCTCGGTCGACTCCGGATTGCGGGCGGAGTCCTGGGCCAACGCGAGCGCCAAGACCCTGGTCCCGTACCAGTCGAGCTCGCCACTGTCGGCGAGGATCGTGACGGCGCGGTCCGACAGGCCGAGATCCAGGAGCAGCGACGCATAGCGGATCCGGATTTCCCGGACATTCGGCTCGGCCTCCAAGGCACTCTGGTAGGCGGTGACCGCCTCCCGGTACTTGCCACTGGACTCGAGCATTCGTGCTCTGATGAAAGCGTCGAGCCCTGGGGCCGGCGCCGACGGGGATCCATCTTCCTCGCCCGCGCCCACGACCGCCGCGATTCCAATCACCAGAACGAACACCATTCTCAAAACGTTCATGCCACTCCATCACCGGGGCCCGGCCCGTCCACCCGGCCCTCGTGTTTTCTCCAACGCGCCGGGCGTCGAATTCATGCCGCACGAGTTTACAACCAACCTCTCCCCGCCGATCAGGACTCCATGGGCGGCGGCGCGAGATCGCGACCTGGGCTGGCAGGAATGCTACAATCACGCCCTTATGGATTCAGAAGCGGATACATCAAACGAGCTGTTCTCATCCCTCACCTTCGACGACATCGACCTTCCCGAACCCCTGCGACGCGCCGTGGCCGAGCTCGGATTCGACCGCCTGACTCAGGTCCAAGCCCGGGTCCTGCCCTTGACCTTGGACGGTAAGGACGTCGTGGCCCAGGCGCAGACAGGGTCCGGCAAGACGGCGGCGTACCTGCTCACCATTTTCAACCACATCCTCACCACCCCGAGAACGAGTCCGATCGAGGTACCCCGAGCCTTGATCGTCGCGCCGACCCGAGAGCTCGCGGTCCAGATCTCCAACGATGCCGAGGACCTCGGCCGGCACCTGGATCTCAAGGTGCACGTGGTCTTCGGCGGCATCGACTACCACAAGCAGCGCCAGATCCTCGCCCGTGGAACCGACCTTTTGATCGGGACCCCCGGCCGGTTGATCGACTACCACAAGCAACGCACCTACTCGCTGAGAGAGACCGAAACCGTGGTTGTGGACGAGTGTGATCGCCTCTTCGATATGGGTTTCGCCGACGACCTGCGTTGGATCATGCGGCGCCTGCCCCACCCGGCGTCCCGGCAATCGCTGATGTTCACCGCGACTCTCTCCTACCGCGTCATGACGCTCGGCTGGCGGCAAATGAACAACCCGGTCGAGATCATCGTCAATCCGGAGCACCTGACGCCGGATACCATTCAGCAGGAGCTCTACCACGTGTCCTCCCGGGAGAAGATGTCCCTGCTGCTGGGGATCCTTCAGCGCGAAGGGACCAGCCGCACGATGATCTTCGTCAACACCCGGCACGGCGCCCGCCGCATCGTGGAGGACCTCCGGCGGCACGGCCACAACGCACGGGCCCTCACCGGCAACGTCATCCAGACCAAGCGTCTGCGCGTTCTGGACGACTTTCGCGACGGCAAGCTGCCGATCCTGGTGGCCACCGACGTCGCCAGCCGCGGGCTCCATATCGAGGGCGTCAGCCACGTCATCAACTGGGATCTCCCGCAGGACTGCGAGGACTATGTCCACCGGATCGGTCGCACCGCCAGGGTGGGAGCCGCGGGCAAGGCGATCAGCCTCGCCTGCGAGGATTTCGTGTACTCGCTGGATTCGATCCACAAGTACATCGGGTACGAGATCCCAGTGTCCTTCGCGAATGACGAGCTCTACCTCGAGGTGCTTCCTCCCGAGGAACGAAGGCCTTCAAGAGACCACCGGCAGCGGGGCCGGGGCCGCCGACCGGGTGACGACGGCGGGGCCTCGAGTCCGAAATCCGGCGACGCCAAACCCCGGCGGCGGCGCCGCAGTCGGCGCCCGAAGCCGGTTAGCGACACCCCACCAACACCCGAATCCAAGGAATGAGTCCTCCTCAGCAAAACCACACGTCTGAGTTCTGAGTTCTGAGTTCCAACCCGCCCACCCCTGTCCCCGGAGGGCCCTCAGCGAATCGAACCCCCACTCCCCGTCCGTAACTAAGAACTCAGAACTCAGAACTCAAAACTCAGCTATGGGTCCATCCTCAGCTCCGGTTCCTCGTCGGCGGACCACGTTGGCAGCACCGGACCCGGCGTCGCAGGGTCGCACCACACCATGTCCCTGGCGGTCCCGGGCAGCTCGATGGTGTGCACGACGGTGAGCTTTTCCAGCTCGATCAGGTCGATCGTGCCGCCACTGAACGCAATCGCAACCCGATCCGAGCCGGGAAAGGCGGCGATCCGGGTGGGCGTATCACTGAGGGTGGCCGACCGCTCCTTCTTGACCACGAGCTGCCCGTTCTTGGCCTTCAACTGCCAGACTCGAAGCTCACCGCCGGAAACGTCGACCGGTGACACCGCGGCCAGGGTCATCTGGCCTGCGAGGAAAACCACGTCGGCGGCAGGGCCGGCGGTCGGCAGGACGGCCACCGGTTTCAGGGTCGCCGGCTCCACCAGGGCGACGGCCGGGGCGGCGGCGTCCGCGATGGCGACCAGACCCAGCTCCCGAGACAGGGCAAGCCGCTCGACGCGCCCGGGCAGGGACCGTCGGTAGACGACCTGTGAGTTGACCAGATCCACCGCCGTCAGCACCGCGGGCCCGGTACCGTCCGACCCTCGTTCGAGGACCATGAGGACGGAGTCCGAGATCATGAGAACTTGCCAGGGGAAATCGATCCCGGCTTCGACCCGCCCGATCACCGCCCGATCCGGGTAGCTCACCAGCAGCACGTCGCCCGCCACCACGACGTAGCGATCGGGCGATCGAGGACCGAAATGGGGCATGGTCACGCCATCGAACCGGTCTGCGATGACACCGAGACGGAGGTCGAAGACGGTGGTATGACCGGCCAACAGGTCCGGCGCGAACAACGCGCCTCCCGGTCCTTCGAAGAGCCAGCCTACGGTACCGCTGTCAAACGCGCTGGACAAGCCGGTCTGAGGATCCACCAGGATCACCACCTCACCGACCGAAATCGCGATGACGCCCGGCGGCGGCGGGGGCTTCCCGGCGACCCCAATCGATGCCCAACAGACCACCGCAACCGCCAACGCGATGAAACGAGCCTTCATCATGGATCCACTTTAACCTGACCACTCTCAATGGCATCGGCAGCCAGCGTCGTGCGTGCCATACTTCCACGATGTCGCCGTTCACCCGACGCCTGAAGGACCGGCTGCTCGTCGAGGGATTCGACCTGGTGGGGGTGGCCGCAGCCGGCGAGACCACCGGAGGAAATCACCTTCGAAAGTGGCTCGACGAGGGACGCCACGGCGGCATGGGCTGGATGGAGAGGACGTCCGACCTCCGGCGGGACCCGCGGAAGATCCTGCCGGCCTGCCGGTCGGTGGTGGCGGTGGCGATGAGTTACCGCACTGATGAGCCGCCGTCGCGGGAGGTCATGCGGGGGCTTAAGGACCGGGTCTGGATCTCGCGCTACGCCTGGGGCCGCGATTACCACCGGATCATGAAGCGAAAGCTGGTCCGGGTGGGAAAGTGGATGTCCGAGCAATGGCCCGGGACCGCGTGGCGGGCCTGCGTCGACACTGCGCCCTTGCTGGAGCGGGAGTGGGCAGCCCGGGCCGGTTTGGGCTGGATCGGCAAGAACACCAGCTTGCTGAATCGGAATCTGGGTTCCGAGCTGTTTCTCGGCTTCCTGCTCACCGAGCTGACCCTCGAGCTCGACGCGGCCGTAGCGGAGCACTGCGGCCGTTGCACCGCTTGCCTCGACAGCTGCCCAACGCAGGCCTTCGTCAGCCCGGGCGTGCTCGACGCCACCCGCTGCATCGCCTACCTGACGGTGGAGCACCGCGGGCCTGTGGACGCCGAGCTCCAACCACTGGTGGGTGAGATGGTCGCCGGATGCGACATCTGCCAGGAGGTCTGCCCGTGGACCATCAGAGCACCGGCCGACCTGCACCCCGAGTTCGAACCGGCACCACACCGGTTCCGTCCACTGCTGGCCGACCTCGAGGCCCTCGACGAGGAGGGTTTTCGCCGCTGGCGGGAGGGCAGCCCGCTCAACCGGATTGGGTTCGATGAGTTCCGGAGAAACCTCACGATCGCCCGCGCGAATGTCGAATCGGAGCGGTAGGCAGCCCACCCACCCCGGAACAAATTGGACGCAGAAAAACGCAGATGAACGCAGAACAACGCTGTGATTGAATCTGAATGAAAGACCGGCGATGACTACAACGGTGCGGGTGCCGATGCGGAGCAGCGGCCGGGACCGTTGGGGAGAGGCGGAGAAGGGCTCGCCCTTGGACGGCTCTCACCGACGGGACCGGAGAGCCGCCGGCAGGCGGCGACACCCGCACTCTGCACAACCCCATCTGTGTCTATCTGTGTGATCTGTGGGCTCTCAATGGGGGGAGGGAGATCTGCGTGTATCTGCGTTCATCTGCGTCCCATCCCGTTCTTGGGCGGGTGGGGGGTTCAAGAACACAATTCGATCCCTTTCGAGGCGGTCGAGCCTCGAGATTGACCAGATTCCTCGTCGGCGCCCTGCGGGCGCCTCGCTCGGAATGACACCAGGAAGGTTGTGCCCCGGGCGGGCGGGGGGAACTGCAAACGGCAAACGGCCAACTGGGTGGGCGGGGGAACGGCCGACGGCAAACGGCCAACTGCCAACTGGGTGAGAGGGGGAGTGTCAGTGTGTTCCGTGTTCTTCCGTGTCCCAATTCCCGGGTGGGAGGGGGGCCGCGCCCGCGGCGGACGCACCTCGCACAGCCGTCATTCGCGATGGGTGGTTTGGAGAGGCGGACCCGTGGACTATTTCTTCACAGGCCTCAAGACCATGGTCAGGTCCCGCCCTTCGAGCTCCTTCGACGGCTCCCGTTCCATCTTCGCCACGTCCTGCAGGTCTTCGCGGACCCTGCGCAACAGCTCGTAGCCGTTTTCCGGACGTCTCATCTCGCGCATCCGAAACATGATGGTGACCTTGACGTGCTTGCCCTGCTCGAGGAACTTGCGCGCCCGATTGGTCTTGGTTTCGAAGTCGTGGATGTTGATGTTGGGCCTGTACTTGACCTCTTTGAGGTCGACCTGGTGCTGCTGCTTCTTGGCCTCGCGGGCCTTCTTCTCCTGCTCGTAGCGAAAACGCCCGTAGTCCATGATCTTGCAGACGATCGGTCGCGACGTTGCCGCGACCTCCACCAGGTCCAAGCCCTTCTCGCGGGCTCGCTGAAGCGCCTCCTCGACCGGAACGACGCCGACCTGGCTGCCGTCGTCGTCAATCAGTCGGACCGGCGACAGCCGGATCCGCTCGTTGATGCGCACCTGGGGTGCGGCAGGATCCTCACGAAATGCGTACTTCCGAATCTTGCTCTCCCTTCATTTTCGGTTGTCGATCGTTGCCGTTCAGCCACCACGTTCCAAACAGCCTACATTCGCGTCAGAGTACCACAAATAGCGTTCTCATTCGGTACTTTTTCGCTGTTCCGCTCCGGGTCGGATTCCCGAGTTCTGAATTCCGAATTGAAAAGGCGGGCCCGGTCGGGCCCGCCATAAATCACCCGATCTCGAACATCACGGCGTCTCGAAGCTCCACATGGAGCAATCGCCGGTCTCGAAGCCGTCCGAAAACACCGGCACCGATCCCGGGCACGGGAACGCGCCCTCGATCACCACGTCGTCCAGGTTCCAGCCCGCGAACCGCCACGACGAGTCCGTCGACCCCAAGGTCCACCGGATCCGAACGTCAGCGTGTCCCGCCGCCTGTGCACTCAGATCGAAGGTCTCCAACACCCACGAGCCGCCGTCGATCCGCTCGGTGTTCTCCCACACCGTCGTCCACGGCCCCCCGTCCACTGAGATTTGCACCCGCGCGTGGTCATAGGATGGGCTCTCGATCCCGAGCCACCGCCGGTAGCTCAAGACCGCCGACGTCGCCAGACTCAGATCCATCGACCCTGTCGTCAGCTTCAGCTGGTCCGTGCTCAAATTGTTGTCGTAGTCCCCCGACAGGTTGACCCCGAAGACGTTCGACCCCGTAAAGCCCGCCGTCGGATCCGGCTCGCCGTACTCGCCACCGCCCCCGGTGGGCTGGCCAAAGGCCCAACCCAATCCGTTGCCGCCGTTGTCGATCGCCCAACCCGGATCGGCATCGAAGGTCTCCGACAGGAAGACCTGCCAACCCATGGTGTTGCTCATGAAGTACATCCCGCCGTTGGTCTCGACGCTCACGTTGCCGAGCGCGTCCGCAGACTCCAGCCCCACGTAGTACCTCGTGCACGGGTCCAGGCCCGAAATCGTCAGCTCGTGGTCGGTTGTGTACCCGCTCTCTGCAACCATCTCCGCCGGCGGCACCGTCGTCCCGTAGTAGACCACCGTCGTGCCGGGCTCGTCGGTGGTGAAGCGAACCGTCAGCTCGCCCTCCGTCGCCACCAGCTCGACGTCACCGATCTGGGGGCCCGCACAGTCGAGCACGGCCGAATCGGTCTTGTCGCCCGGGATCCCTCCACCGGTGTCCGCGTCGTGGTAGGTCGCCACCAGGGTGTCGCCGTCGGCGACCGTCAGGTCCGTGCCGAGGACGGCAACGCCCGAGAATCTCACGACATCCCCCGCGACCTCGCTCAGCACCACCGGCGTGCTGCCGCCGGAGGGCTGGGCCGACAGCACGACCGAGATCGTGCCCTGGCCCCCCAGATCGTCGTCGAAGACATCGATCAGGACCGTGGAATCGCAGCGGTAGACCGACCGGTCGAGGATCACCACGCCATCCGACCCTGCGGCCACCACCACCACTTCGTCGGTGGGCAGGTGGTTGTGCGCCGTCACCCTGACCAGCAGATCCGAGCCGGCGGTCGGGGCGTCGATGTGGAAGGTCGCGGTCCCGGTGTCGTCGGTCATGCCCGCACCGAGCAGAACTCCGTTCTGGCTGGCGCCCACCATGGCCACCGGAACCGGCCCGACCGCAGCGTCGGTGACCACCACCTCGAAGTCGTCACTTGCCACCGGCGGCACCACCGCCGGCACGCCCACGTCGAGGGCGATGGGCTGGCGGGTGAAGGGATCCAGTGACGGATCGCCGTTGAGGTTGTAACAGTGCCAGTAGTACTCCTCCATACCGCCCCACAGAGTGACCTCGGTGAGGCCGGAATAGCAGGCCGCGATGTTGGAATACTGGCGGTCCAGAGTGATCAGGTTGCCCGCCAGGTGCTGGTCGAACATGGAGTCGAAAAACCCGCGTTCGAGCCAGTCATCCTCGTCCCAGTAGGTGGAGGCGGAACCTCCCCAATAAGCCACGAACCCCTTATCCGGCTGAATCACCGTCACCTCGCCGAATACATCGTCGTAGTTGATCCACTCGTTGGACGAGCATGAATGCCCGTGGCCGATCGGGTACATGTCCTGGTTGGCCATGCTCGGAATGTTTCCCGAGCCCAACGCCGGACGCCCGGACCAGCCGCCGGGACCAGAATGGGCCGAGTAGACGGCCCATGCGCGCCCGGTGTTGAGGTCCGCGATGAGGTCGGCGGTATCGAATTGACCGGTTTCGCCGTTCCAGTACTCGGTCTCAGCACTGTTGGGCGGCGGGTCAAAGAGAAACGCCATCACGTCCTGATGAGTCGTCATTCCATGACTCGCGTAGTCGTCGCCACCAATAAACAACGCCCTGTTCAACCACGCCGAGTTGGCCGCGGTGGGCTGCTCGTAATGCAGGATCTTGTCGCGCATGTTGATCAGCTCGGTGGTGTCGTCGATGGGCCAGCGGGCGATCATCATGTCCGGATAGAGGTCGGCGTCCATCTGAACGTAGGGAAGATCGGTTCCACCACCGCCCCCGGGCGAGTGAACCCAGGTCGCCAGCGGGTTGGGCGAGTCGCCGATCATCAGGATGTAGACCGGCGGGTTCGGCCCGTTGTACAGGCCGCTGATAAAGGTCTTGATGGAGGAGGTGGTGGTGCCGACCTGCGGATCGTCCGTCGTGGCCAGTGTGACGTCGAAGCCGGTGCTGGATTTCCATTCGACGAAAGGCGCCAGGTCGGCGACGAACTGCGGCGGAGTGATGATCAGGAACTGCACCGGTGCATCGTCGGGGTACGACCAGTTGGCGGCGCGCAGGTCCATGTTCAGGTTGACTGTCGCGTCCCCAAGGAAGGCGTCGAAGTGGCGGCTCGCCAGGCGCTCCTTGTCCGCGACGGTCCGGTCCACATCGCCGCCGGTGAAGCGGACCGTCACCCGGGCCCGTTGGATCACCTCGAGGCGAGCCTGCTCGACGTCGTAGGTGACCGGCGCCAGGGTGAGCAACATCATCCGGTGGTCGCGGAAGGTGTACGGGCCCCGAAGGCTGCTGGTGGGATGGCCAAACGTGCCGCGGTAGGCCTCCGGCTTGCGGGAAAAGCGCCAGTTGCGTGCCTCCTCGCAGTCGCACTTTGGCCGCGGCAGCTGAACGGGGTACAGCGTGGACGGAAGACCCTCACGGGCGAGCTCCACCACCTCCCGGTCGAGGACAACCAGGTCCACTTCGACCTCGGCTCCCTCGGGGATTTCTATGAAGCGGCGCAACGCCGGCAGCTCCGGCTCTCCAGGCTCGCCGATCCTGCCCAGTCCGGGTATGCTCAGCCGGACGAAGTCGCCGGCCTCGGTGACCTCCGGTGCCAGGGCCAGCCCCGGCAATTCGACCTCGAACTCGACCTCTGTCACGGTCGAGCGTGCGACGTCGAGTCGAGCCTCGTCGAGCCCGTCGGTGAACGCGATCCAGTGCCGGTCCGCCGCGACGACGGATCCGACCAAGAGCATCGCAACGGCGACGGCCAAAAATGTACGTTTCATGAACTCCTCCATCGATCCTCGGCGCCCCCGAGGGCCATGATCACTTCATGATGACATGTTGACCAACGTTGTCAATTCTCGATTTAAAACTGATTATTGATCTCAGAATAGTGACCACACAGCACAACGTAACGCGGCTGGCAGCTGGCACCCACCCTACCGGGTCCGCGATGGCTATACTCTCCGCCATGTCTGACCGGCGTCGTCAACGTGCTCTGCCGCTGTTCGCCCTCTCGGCGTTCGCGTCCGGCGCGGCGGCCCTCGCCCTGGAGCTGCTGTGGGGCCGCGAGCTGGCGCTCACCTTCGGCAGCTCGCAGTACGCGGTGGCGGCGGTCCTGGCCGCCTTCATGACCGGCCTCGGCATCGGCAACGCGTGGGGCGGCCGGCTCGCCGACCGGATTCGCCGGCCGGCGGCGGCGGTGGCGGTGATCGAGCTCGCGCTGGCCGCCATCGGTCCGCTGTGGTCGCTGGCGTTGTTGCGGCTGCCCTCGCTGTCTGCAGCGGTCCTTCCGACCGCCGAGGATGCGACTCGCTGGCCGTTCCTGCTGGGCCGCCTGGTCCTCGGCCTGGTGGTACTGGTGCCGCCAGCCTTGCTGATGGGGGCGGGGTTCCCCCTGCTCGCGAGGGCATCGGCACCCGGCATCGCCGATCTCCACCGCAACGTTGGGGTCCTCGTTGCCGCGGCCACCCTGGGCGGGGTCACGGGCGCCGCGACCACCGGCCTCGTCGTGCTCCCTGCCGGCGGGATTCCGGCCGCGGCGGCAGCGGCCGCGACGGCCAATCTGGCGGCGGCCGTCGCGGCCCTCCTCGGCCAATTTCTGATCGACCAAAGCCGATCGCGCCCCGTCAATCCTGAAACCTCCGACAGCGTCGCGTCCGGCGCGCTGCCCCTGCTTGGGGCGGCGGCGCTCTCGGGCGCGCTCGTGCTCGGCGCCGAGACCGTTTGGCACCGGGCGCTTCTGATGGTGATGGCCAACTCCACCGCGACCCTGACCCTGCTGTTGGCCATTACCCTGGCCGGGCTCGGCGTTGGTGCGGTGCTCGGCTGGCCGCTGCTGGGCAGGGACCACCCCCTCCGCTGGTGGGCCGGCCTCCAGTCAGCAGCGGCCGTCCTGCTGATCTGCCAGGCAGTGCTGCTGCCGCAGATCGCCGCCGCAGCCAGAGTGCTGCGTCCGGACGCGGGCTGGGCCCGGGTCCTGGTGCCACCACTTGCGGTGGGCGGGGGGCTCGTCCTGCCGGCCGCGATCGTGCTCGGTGCCGCCTGGCCGCTGCTACTGGCGGCGGCGACTCCGCGGTTGTCCGACAGCGGCCGCCGGCTGGGCGCGATGGGGGTCGTGAACTCCATCGGCGCCGGTGCCGGAGCGGTCGCCGTCGGGTTCATCGCCCTGCCAACGCTTGGATTCGGGCGTACCCTGCTGCTGCTGGCTGGGCTGCACATCGCCCTCGCCGCGCCGGTCTGGAGCCGCAGGTCGATCCGGTTGACTTCCGCGGCCTTGGCCACCGTGCTCATCACTGCGTCCGCGGTCGGCCCCCGCTTCGCCACGGTGCCGTTGCCCTCCACGGTGGGGCGCGGCGGCACGACGGTGCTCGCCTACCGGGAGTCGCCGGCGGGGACGGTCGTCGTCACCGAGGATCAAAAGACGCGGTCCCGCGCCATGTACGTCGACAACAACGCCGTCATCGGGTCGAGCTACGAAGCCCTCAAGATCGTTCGCATGCTCGGGCTCGTGCCCGGGCTGCTCCACCCGCATCCGGAGCGGGTGCTGGTCATCGGCTACGGTGCCGGGGTCACAACGGCAACCATCGCGGCGGTCCCGGGCGTGGAGCGGATCGAGGTTGCCGAGATCGTCCCGGACGTTATCGCGGCGTCCCGTTACTTCGGTCACCTCAACCACCGCGTGGACGAAGACCCCAGGGTGCGAATGGCGGCCAACGACGGCCGCAATCTGCTCCTCCTGACCAAACAGCGGTTCGACATCATCACCTGCGATCCCGTCCACCCGCTTTACGGCTCGGCCTCCCTCTACTCGCTGGATTACTTCGAGCTCTGCCGGCGCCGCCTGCGACCGGGCGGCATCGTCTGCCAGTACCTGCCGTTGCACCGCATGCCCACCCTGGAGTTCCAACGTGCGATGGCCACCTTCGGCGCCGCCTTCGCCGAAAGCTGGGTGCTCTTCGGCTTGGGACACGCCATGCTGGTGGGAAGCGACGACCCGCTGGATCTGGACTGGCTGCGGTGGCAACGGGTGCTCGACACCCACGGCCTGCCGGACGACCTCGCCGCCTCCTCCCTGGCGACCCCGGCGCAGATCGCCGCCCTGCTCCAACTCGATCCGGCCTCGATCCGCCGGATCTCAGCCGGCGCACCCTCCACCGACCTCCACCCGCGGCTCGAGTTCCTCGCCCCGGCGGCCTACCGGCCCGGTCTGTGGGCCGCCAACGCCAGGCTCCTGGTCGAGGGCTACGACTCGCCCATCGACCAGATCCGCAACGTGCCACCCGTCCTCATCGAGCCTGTCCGCCGCCTGGTGGCGGGCAAGCGGTTGCTGCTGTTCTCCCTCCTGGAGCGGGACGCGGGCAACGCCGCCGGCGCCACCCGCTGGCTCCGTCAAGCCGTGGCCGTCGCCGGCGATGATCCCGAGGTCCAGCACTACGCCCGGCAGTTGGCAGCCGAGATCAACCGCTAGGGGTCCGGTTTTCCGAATTCCGAATTCCGAATTCCGAATTTCCTCCCGTGTTAACCTCCCGCCGTGCGAATGGTCCTCAGGCTGGCAGCGGTGGCAGCTGTTTTGGCGGCGGTGACGCTGATCCTGCCCGCCACGACAGTGGTGAAGGGTTCCCTCTGGAGCCTGCTGCCGCCGATCGTCGCCATCACGCTGGCGTTGGTCGTGCGAGAGGTCATCGCTTCGCTGATCGTCGGGGTCTGGCTGGGCACCACCATGCTCGCGGACGGCAACGTGGCGGCCGGCTACCTGCGGCTGGTGGACAGCAGCCTGCGTGGCGCCCTCACCGACGCCGACCACGTCAGCATCATTCTCTTTTCCATGCTGCTCGGCGGAATGGTCGGGGTCATGAGCCGGTCGGGCGGCACCTTCGGTGTGGTGCGATCCCTCGAGTCGCTGGTCACCTCGCCCCGGCGCGCCCAGGTGGCGACCTGGTTGATGGGAGTGATGATCTTCTTCGACGATTACTCGAACACCCTGATCGTGGGCAACGCCATGCGGCCGGTCACCGACCGCCACCGGATCAGCCGCGAGAAGCTGGCCTACCTGGTGGACTCGACCGCGGCGCCGGTGGCCTGCGTGGCGATCTTCTCGAGCTGGATCGGCTATCAGGTGTCGCTGGTGGGCGACGCCCTCCACAGCGTGGGCTCGGAGCTGAACCCGATCACCGTGTTCATTCAGTCATTGCCGTACGCCTTCTACCCCCTGTTCGCCCTGACCATCACCTTTGCGGTGGCCGCGTCGCGCCGGGACTGGGGCCCGATGCTGGCCGCCGAGCGCCGCGCCCTCGGGGGCGAGCTCATGGCCAGCACCGCCCAGCCCCTGGCCGACTACGAGAGCGCAGGCCTGACTCCGGACCCCGGGACGCCTTGTCGCTGGTGGAACGCCGCGGTCCCTGTTCTACTGGTGGTCGCAGTCACCTTGGTGGGACTTTACGTGTCGGGCGCGATGGCGCTCGCAGAGCGAGGCGCCAGCGGCGCATCGCTGCGTGAGGTCGTCGACGCGTCCGACCCGTTCACGGTTCTGCTCTGGGCGAGCCTCGCCGGGCTCACCGCGGCGGTGGGGCTGGCCGTGATCCAGGGAGTCCTCGGCCTGCGAGAGGCGCTGGCGGCGACGGTCGGGGGCTTCAAGAGCATGCTCACCGCGGTGGTGGTGCTGGTGCTGGCCTGGTCGTTGGGTCAGGTCTGCGAAGAGCTGGACACCGCCGCCTTTCTGGTCGCCGTCGTCGGGCCCGCGGTGCCGGCGGTGCTGCTGCCCGCGGCGGTGTTCGTGGTGGCGGCCGGGGTTTCCTTCGCCACCGGCACCTCGTGGGGAACAATGGCGATCCTGACCCCACTCGCGGTACCGGTGGTTCTCCTCAACCCCGCGGCAACCCCCGCCATGATCTCAGCCACCGTGGCCGCGATCCTCGGCGGCTCGGTCTTCGGCGACCACTGCTCGCCGATCTCGGACACCACCATCATGTCGTCCATGGCCTCCAGCTGCGACCACGTTGACCACGTGCGGACCCAGCTGCCCTACGCCCTGCTCGGCGCGGCGCTGGCACTGGTGATCGGTTACCTGCCGTCGGTGGGCTTGGGAGTTCCGCCCGGATTCACACTGATCGCAGGGCTGGTGGCGATCGTGCTGTGGGTTCGATTCGTCGGCCAGCCCGTCGGCGAGTGACCAATCATCCCCCACCCACCCCGGAACGAATTGGACGCAGATGAACGCAGAAGAACGCTGACTGGTCGTCGACTGACCGATCGTCGCGGTCTCCCAGATCCTTCACCGACTTGATCCTGAATTCCAAAAACCACCGGTGTCCGCGGCAACGCCGCGGACATGCCATCAGGGGGTCAGCGATGACTCCCACGGTGCGGGTCCCGATGCGGAGCAGCGGCCGGGACCGGCGGTGAGAGACGGAGAAGATCACGCTCTTCGACGGCTGTCACCGACGGGGCCGGGGAGCCGCCGGCAGGCGGCGACACCCGAACCGGGCCCAACCCCATCTGCGTGTATCTGCGTTCATCTGCGTCCCATTCCCGGATGGGAGCGGGGTCCAAGAACACAATTCGATCACTTTCGAGGCGGTCCATCCTCGAGATTGACCAGATTCCTCCTCGGGCCTTCGGCCCTCGTTCGGAATGACACCAGGAGGGTTGTGCCTCGGGTGGGAGGGGGGAACGGCCAACGGCAAACGGCCAACTGCCAACTGGGCGGGCGGGGGAACGGCCAACGGCAAACGGCCAACTGCCAACTGGGCGGGCGGGGGAACGGCCAACGGCAAACGGCCAACTGCCAACTGGGCGGGCGGGGGAACGGCCAACGGCAAACGGCCAACTGCCGGGCGGGCGGGCGGGGGAACGGCCAACTGCAAACGGCCAACTGCCAACTGGGCGGGCGGGGGAACGGCCAACTGCAAACGGCCAACTGCAAACCGGGTGGGAGGGGGTTGATCGATTGCGTGGCGGTCAGGGAACGTATCGCCGGCCCGCGGGCCGGCGCCATCTCGGTCCGAGGTAGAGGACGACCCCGTCGTGATCGGAGCTGCGGGCGGCGGTGGTGGGGTTGTTCTCCCAGTCCTCGGGGGCGTCGGCGTTGCCCCGCGAGACCTCGACGCCGGACACCCACGGGTCGACGGCACCACTGGTCACGAAGTGGTCCAGCACCTCGGCGTCACAGATGTAGATGTAGGTGTAGCGCTCCTCGACCGGCAGCGACCACGCGCGGTCGGTGAAGGCGGGGTCCACCTCGGGCTCGGTGGGAATCAGCGCCCCCCGGGGGTCGGGCTGACCGGTCACCTGGCCCATCACGTCCACGTAGCCGTCGGTGAACTCGAAGGCGTTGAAGTCACCGGCCACGATGAGCCGCTCGTCCGGGCGGGCGGCCTGCCGCTGCTGGAGCCACCGGGCCAGCCAGAGGGCCTGCTCGTGGCGCTTGCGGCGGACCCGCTCGCCAGTCGGGCCCGGTTCCTCGATGTCGATCAGTGATCGTTGGTGGACGACCACCACGGTGAATGCGAAAGGGGCATCGATGCCGGGCCGGGAGGCTTCCAGAACCAGCGGTGGCCGGTCGTTGAGCAGCGACCCGTCGTAGCCGAAGATGGCGTTGGCGCCGATCTGCTCGAGCGACTCGACGTTGACCGTGTCGCGCACCAGGAAGCCGACGTCGAAGCCGTCCTGCCAGGGCGCCTCCTCGTGGAGCGGGGTGTACCGGATCTGGGGGTCGTCGGCGGTGATACGATCCGCCAGCGCGGTCAGCGCGACCAGATCCTGCACCTCTTGAACGGCCACCACATCGGGCGCCCCCAACACCTCGCGGATCTGACCGGAGAGCTTGGCCAGGCGGACGGCGACCGGGGGACTGGTCTCCTCCATGCCCAACCGCTCGAGGTTCTGGGTCGCGATGGTGATCTCGCCGCTGCGCCGCGCCCTCACCCGGCGCGGCGTCACCGGCACGTTGTGAACCACCAGCTCGGTGGGCCACAGCCGATACTCTCCGAACTCGAAGGCGAGCACCCCCTCGGCTGAGAAGGCCGCCCCGGCCACCAGCGGCACCGACTGGCCGGCGAGCCCGCCCGGCGCGATCCGGAACGCCTCGGGGTTGCCGTCGAAGACCGGCAACCCGGCCAGTCCCGGGTAGAGGATGCCCGGCTCGCGGAATGGACGTCCGGGTCTTGCCGCGACGCACGCGTCGCCGAAGCCGTCGCTCGGTGCGGCCATCACGCCATCGGCGACGCGCACCCGCATCCCCTCGAAGCGCTCGAGCTCGTTGGTCGGCCACGGCTGTGACGACGCGGGTGTCGTCGCATCAAAGTCGGCGAGCCGCGGCAGCGGGCGGCCGGAGTCCCGCACCGTCAGCTCGACGTCGTGGAGCTGAGTCCAGCCGAAAAGCTCCACCACCAGCCCGGTCACGTCCACCAAGAACCCAACCTCCGCTTCGGGCGAAACCGAGGCCACGTAGAGACCGTTGGAGGTCTGGGGATCGTCGTCATCACGCTCGTCCGGGGTTTGGATGAAGAAGCCCTCGCGACCCACCGCCGTCACGACGTTGGCGGTGGTGGTCACCTCCTCGCCCTGGTGGGGTGAGCTCATCCCGGAGCCCTGGATCTGGAAGATCTCCAGGCCCTGCGCCTGGAGTCCGGCAGCCGGTACCAGCAGCACGGCGGCGGCGACAACCCAAAGCCGACCCGACAGCGTCACTGGCGTTCCTCCTCTGCCCATGGTGCGGGGTCCCGAACCTCGGCGGCGCCCGGTCCCCTGGGGTCACCGGCGCCTGCCACCCGGCCGTCGGCCCAGCGACGCACCGTCTGGACCCTGCCGATGACGTCCCTGAGACGGATCTCGTGGCCCATCTTGACGAGGGCGGCCTCGGTCTCCGGGGACAGCGCATCCGGCTCCGCGAAGATCGCGTCGGGCAGCCACTGGTGGTGGATGCGGGGACGATTGACGGCGGCTTGCAGATCGTCCGAATCCACCGCGACGTTGAGGAAGACCTGCGCGGTGGCGGTGGGGATCCTCGGCCCGCCGGGGGAGCCGAGCACCAGCACATCGCCACCCCGCCACGCCACCGACGGGCTCATGGAGGAAAGCATCCGTTTCCCCGGACCAACCGCGTTGGCCTCTCCCTGGATCAGACCGAAAAAGTTCGGCCGGCCGGGGGCGGCGGCGAAATCGTCCATCTCGTTGTTGAGCAGGAAGCCGACTCCCTCCACCAGCAGCCCACAGCCGAACCAGCCGTTGAGGGTCGTGGTCATGCTGACGGCGTTGCCGTCACCGTCAACCACCGACAGGTGGGTGGTCTCGTCAGGCTCGGCCGCGGTGGGCCCGGACCACGGACGCACCTTCTTCGACCGGGTCGCCCGCCGGTCGCGGATCTGCGAAGCCCGCAGGTCGAGCCAGCCGGGGGCGAGCAGCTGTTCCGGTCCGGCCAAGGCCGTCGCCGGATCGCCGAGCAGGAAGCGGTCGGCGAATGCCCGCCGAAAGGACTCCGCCATCAGGTGGTAGCGGGCGGCCCCAAACCGGGGGTGGGCGGCCCACCCCACCCGCTCGAGGATGCCAAACGTCTGGCCGAGGATGATCCCCCCCGAGGAGGGCAAGGACATCGAGGCCACCTTCCACCCGAAGGCGTCCAACACGACCGGTTTCCGCCACACCGATCGGTAGCCGGCCAGATCCGCGGCAGTCAGGATTCCGCCGTGCGACCGCGACGCCGCCTCGATGGCGGCGGCGGCCGTCCCGCCGGTGATGGCCTGCGGTCCCAGCTTGGCGTACGCCTGGAGAGTCGCTGCCAGCTCCGACAACGTGACCCTCGCGCCGGCCGGGGGGGGCTCACCGTTCGCCAGCCATACCCTTGCCGAGGACCCAAACGTGCCGAGCAGGTCCTTCTCCGCCACCAGGTCGCGGGCCAGCCGCGGGGAAACCGTGAAGCCGGCGGCGGCGAGTTTGATCGCCGGTGCCACCACCCGTGGCCACGGCAACCGGCCGAATCGCGAATGGAGCGCCCACAGACCCTCTGGGCTGCCGGGCACTCCAGCGGCCAGCGGTCCAACCCATGAGATCTCCCTGATCTGCTGGCCGTTGTCGTTTAGAAACATGTCCTTGCGGGCCGCCGCCGGGGCGGTCTCGCGGAAGTCGAGGGTGGTGACCTCGTCGCCGAATCGGATCACGGCAAAGCCGCCGCCGCCCAGGTTGCCGGCCTGGGGGTGGACCACCGCCAGGGCCAGAGCGGTCGCCACAGCGGCATCGGCGGCATTCCCGCCGGCCCGCAGGACCTCGACCCCGGCGCGGGTGGCGTCGGCCTCGGCGCTGGCCACGGCGCCGCCGGTCCCCTCCACCGGCGGCGGACTCGCCGCGCACAGCCACAAAGGCCCGAATACATAACCGAATATCAGGACCTTGATGCACTTGCGTATTTCCTGCACGATTCGAGTTTACAGGGAAATCCCTCCGGTGGGCGAAGACGGCAGCTCCGACCGCCCTGAGTTCGGGTATCATGCACTCCTCGCCTCGCGGGAGGAGCAGAATGACCTGGAACTACTCGCAAAAAACCACCGAGCTCTTCATGAATGCGGTCCAGGGGGGTCCGGGCAGCCACATGGGCGAGATCGAGGACCCGGACGGCCTCGGCGAGCACGGCTCCATCTCGTGCGGCGACGCTCTCCGGTTCACCTTCAGGGTCGACCGCCACGACACCGACCCCAGGCAGGACGTGATCACCGAGGCCCGCTACCTGACCTTCGGCTGCACGTCCGCGATCGCGGCCTCCGAGGCGCTGTGCGCCATCATCGAGGAGGGGAGCTACACCCCCATCGACGCCCTCAACATCTCCAACAATGACATCGTGAAGTACCTCGACGGCCTGCCCAAGCAGAAGATCCACTGCTCGGTGATGGGGGCCGAAGCGCTCGAGGCGGCGGTCTTCAACTGGGCTCAGCGGCGCGGGGTCGACCTGGCCGAGCTCGGCATCGACATCAGCCACGATGAGCAGGAGGAGGGGCGGCTGGTGTGCACGTGCTTCGGCCTCACCGAACCCTACATCGTGCGCAAGATCCGCGAGCTCGAGCTCAAGACCATTCCGGACATCACCAACGCCATCAAGGCGGGCGGCGCCTGCATGTCCTGCCACCACACGCCGGGTGGCCTCCAGGACCTGCTGCACGAGGTCTGGGGCCGGCAGCCCACCACCTTCAAGGAGCTGCCGATCCTGCCCACCCCGCGAGCACCGATCGGCAGCCCGGCCGCCGGGATGTCTCCCTTCAAGTTCGCCAAGGAGGTGGAACGGGTGCTCGACGACCACGTCCGACCCCAGCTCAAGAAGGACGGGGGCGACCTCGAGGTGGTGGACATCAAGGAGATGGTGGTCTACTGCCGGATGACCGGCGCCTGCTCGGACTGCATGGCCTCCGGCACCACCATCAAGATGCTGGTGGAGCAGGCTCTCAAGGACCAGGTGGACGAGAGGATTCGAGTCATCGCCGTCTGATCTCGCCCGCCTTCCAACCAGTCAAAAGTCCAAAGTCTAGTCAAGTCCGAAGTCCAGGGTTGCTTGCGCCGATTCGAACGCTGAGGTGCCGGTGAGAAGGTGAGAAGACGCAGCATTCGCATTCATCTCGTCTACTTTGCCCCTCTGCGGTCGAACCTGCGGACGACTTTTGACTTTCGACTTCCGACTTTTGACTTTGCACTGGGTGGGCGGGCGGGAGGGGGTACGATATGGGCTGCGATGGAGGACGCCGTGGACATCATCTACATGGACAACAACGCCACCACCCGGGTTGCACCGGAGGTCCTGGAGGCGATGACGCCCTTCCTCACCACCGAGTACTTCAACCCGAGCTCCATGTACGAGGCGGCCGAGGGACCGGCCGAGGCGATCAGGCAGGCGCGGAAGACCGTCGCCCGGCTCCTGGGCAAGACCAGACCGGAGGAGATGCTGTTCACCTCGTGCGCCACCGAGAGCAACAACACCGCGGTCTTCGGCACCATCGCCGCCAACCCGGATCGACGCCACGTGATCACCACCGCGGTGGAGCACCCGGCGATCTACAGCGTCGGCAAGGACCTCGAACGGCGGGGCTTCGAGGTCGACTTCCTGTCGGTGGACGAGTCCGGCCGGGTCGACGTCGCCGACTTCGTGCGGCTGCTCCGGGCCGACACCCTGCTGGTTTCGGTGATGCACGCCAACAACGAGACCGGCGTCATCTTCCCGGTGGAGGAGCTGTCGCGGATCACCAAGGAGACCGATCCGGGCATCGTCTTTCACACCGACGCCACCCAGACCGTGGGCAAGCTGCCCATCGACCTCAGGGGGGCATTCCAGCACGTCGATCTGCTGTCATTCTCCGGCCACAAACTGCACGCACCCAAGGGGATCGGAGCCCTGTTCATCCGGCGCGGCACGCCGTGCCGTCCGTACCTCCTGGGCGGACACCAGGAAGACGGACGGCGCGCCGGCACCGAGAACGTGGCCTTCATCGTGGGCCTCGCCCGCGCCCTCGAGTTGACGTTGGAGCACCACGACCTGGACGAGCCACGCATCGAAAAAATGAGGGACCGGATGGAGCGGGAGTTCCTCCGCCGGATCCCCCACCTCAAGGTGAACGGTCGAGAGGCGCCGCGGCTGTCCAACACCCTCAACGTGGCCTGCCACTTCATCGAGGGGGAGGGCATCCTCTACCAGCTGTCGAGCCACGGAATCTGCGCGTCATCGGGCTCGGCCTGCACCTCGGGTTCGCTGGAGCCTTCGCACGTGCTACGGGCGATGCACATTCCGTTCACCGCGATCCACGGCTCGGTTCGGTTCAGCCTCAGCCGTTACAACACCGAAGACGAGGTCGATCGTGTAGTGGAGGTCTTCCCCGACATCGTCGACCGCCTGCGCCGGCTGTCGCCCTATTGGGATGTGGCCGCCAGCGGCCCACGTCCGGAGGCGATGAAGATGATGGCGAGCCCCGATGCGACCCACCTCAAGAGTCGAGGCTGACGGGGCCGTTGTCGGAATTGAAAATTGAAAATTGAAAATTCCCCCACCCACCCAAGCCACAGGTCTCTCGACTTTAGACTTTAGACTTTAGACTTTTGACTTTCGACTGTGGACTGTGGACCCTACAGGCATGACGAACCACCGTATTGTTCCGACCGTTGCCATCTCGCTGCTGCTGGCTATTGGATCGTCGGCGGGTACCGAGTCGGACGTCCCCGACGCCTGGCAAACCGTCGCCGAGCAGACCGATTTCCGGGCGACGTCGAGCTTCGACCAGACCATCGAGTTGCTGCGCCGAATCGACGCTGCCTCGCCCGACATCGAACTCGAGTTCTTCGGACGCTCGGGGGCCGGCCGACTGCTGCCGGTGGTCGTGGTCTCGGGCCGGGGGGCGTTCACTCCGGCGGCGGCCAAGACCTCCGGTCAGCCGGTGCTGCTCCTTCAGAGCTGCATCCACGCCGGCGAGGTGGACGGCAAGGACGCGTCGCTGATCATCCTCCGCGATATGGCTCTCGGTCGCCGACCGATTCCAAAAAACACGATCGTGCTGTTCGCTCCGATCTTCAACGCCGATGGCCACGAGCGCGTGTCTGCCCTCAACCGAGCCAACCAGAACGGACCGGTCGAGGGCATGGGCTTCAGGACCACCGCCAACGGCATCAATCTCAACCGCGACCACATGCGGGTGGCAACCGTCGAAATGCGCGGCCTGCTGGACCTCTTCAACCGCTGGCGGCCCCAACTCCACGTCGACATCCACGTCACCAACGGCTCCGACCACGCCTGGGTCCTGACCTGGATGGTGGCCGAGGCGCCGGCCATCGCCCCGTCGGTCGATCGGTGGCTCGCCACCCGGCTCCCCCCTGTGCTCGCCGCCACCAAAGCCGCCGGCCATCTCACCGGCCCATACGTCGATCTCAGGAACCCCGGCGACCCCACCGAGGGCTTCGCCTGGCTCCCCATCAGCCCCCGCTACTCCACGGACTACTTCCCCCTCAGGAACCGGCCGTCGATCCTGATCGAGATGCACGCCCACAAGCCGTACGCCGACCGCGTTCTCGCCACCCGCGACTTTCTGTTGTCGTTGATCGACGCCGTCGAGCAGGACCCGGCGTCGCTGGTGCGAGCGGTGGCCGAGGCCGAGGACGCCACCGTCGCCAAGGGGCGTGCGGACGCCAAACCCTCGATGGTCGTGGTCCAGTGGAGCCCATCGGTCGTCTCCGAGACGGTGACCTGGCCGGCCGCAACGTGGTCGACGGAGCCCTCGGTGGTCACCGGCCGGCCCCTGGTACGGTTCCGCGCGGGAACCTATGAGGAGATCCTCGTGCCGTGGTTCCACGGTCACCTGCCCGAGCTCGAGCTGATTCGCCCGCGCGGCTACCTGGTGATGCCCGGATGGCCCCAAATCGAGCGGTTGATCTCGGAGCACGGGTTGACGGCCTGGCGGTTGCCGGCGTCGGTCGAGCTCGACGTCGAGACGATTCGAGTGGCGGATCCCGTGCTGCTCGACCTTCCATTCCAGGGAACCGTGCCGGTCCAGGAGTTTTCCGTGACCCGTCAGCCCGAGCGGCGGACGATCCCCGCCGGGGCCGTGTGGGTCCCTGCGGACCAGCCCGACTTCGAAGTCGCGGTCCAGCTCTTCGAGCCCGAGGCGCCCGATTCCATGCTCCGCTGGGGCAGCCTCAGCACGGTCTTCGAGCGCAAGGAGTACATTGGCCTCGACACCCTCGAGGGTCTGACCAGAGAGATGCTGATCGATGAGGCGAACCGCAGAGCCTGGGAGGCGGCGCTTCAGGACGAGGCCTTTGCGGCCGACGCCCGGGCCCGCTACCTGTGGTGGTACCGCCGGTCCCCGTACTGGGACGAGCAAGTCGGGCTGCTGCCGGTGTTCCGCGTAATGCAGCCGCCCACCTTCGAATCCAGCATCAGGGCATTCGCCTTCGCGGATTCCCCGTAGCCGAAGAGTTGAAAGTTGAAAGTTGAAAGTCGATCGCCGGCGACCGCTGCGGGCGACGTCAACCCGTCGGAAGATGGTATGCTCCCCCGCCAGACGCAGGGTCGCCCTGCAGGAACGGAGCCACGTCATGAAAGCCAATTTGTTCACGATCGCGACCGTCGGAATCCTGTTGGTCGCCGGATACGGGTTCGCGCAGGCGCCCGGAGCGGCGCCGCAGAACATCAATCCCATCGTCATGAAGGTCAACGGAGACCCGGTGTACGCAGCCGAGGTCAGCCTGCTCATGCAGAACATTCAGGGCTTCCTCGCCAGCCAGGGTCGTGAGATCTCCCAGGAAGAGGTCTTCCAGGTCGCCAGCCAGCGGATCGTCGAGCAGAAGTTGCTGGCGCAAGAGGCACGCCGCTTCGGGCTCACCGCCGACGAGGCCGAGGTCGCACAGATGATGCAGATGACCGAGCAGCAGGCGGGTGGGCGGGACGCGCTGGCGAAAAACCTCGCCTCGGGCGGGTCCAGCATCGAACAGCTGGAGAACATGATCCGGGAGATGGAGCTCGGTCGGACATTCATCGTGCAGCAGATTCAACCGACGATCCAGGTCACCGACGAGGAGATCGCCGCCTTCTACATCGAGCACCCTGAGCTGTTCACCGTCGAAGAGACGGTCCACGCCCGTCACATCCTGTTCGAGGCGGCTTCTGACGCCGACCCCGAGACCGACGCCGCAGCCCGCGCCAAGGCCGAAGTCGCCCGCGAGCGGGCCATGGCGGGAGAGGACTTTGCCGAGCTGGCCAAGGAGTTGTCCGAGGGCCCCAGTGGCCCGACCGGCGGTGACCTGGGCTTCTTCGAGAAGGGCCGCATGGTTCAGCCCTTCGGGGAGGCCGCGTTCGCCCTCGATGTCGGAGAAATCTCGGCGGTGGTCCAGACCAGGTTCGGGTACCACGTAATCGTGGTCGAAGAGAAGCGGCCCGCGGGCACCGTTCCCCTCGACGAGGTCAAGGACGAGGTCCGCTCGAGGCTGGTCACCCAGAAAACGAACATGACCACTGCGGAGCTGATCCAGACCCTCGGCCAGAAGGCTGATCTCGTGTTTTACGACGAGAACGGCAATCCGGTCACCGAGCCTCCGCCGGAGGCACAGCCGCCCGTCGAGTAGGGCATTCAGTCAACCAACTCAGTGCTCACCCGGATCTCGGAGTGGAGGGTCCGGTGGACCGGACAGCGGTCGGCGATCTCGAGCAGGCGGCGCCGTTGGTCCACATCGAGCGCGCCCTCGAGGACGAGCAGTCGATCGAAGCGGTCGATTCGGGAACTTCGGTTGTCCGGGTCGTCGCAGTCGGTGCAGTGGACCTTGGCGTGGCGGACTCGCGCCTCGACGGCATCAAGCGGCCAGCCCTTGCGATCGGCGTACATCCTGAGGGTCATGGTGGTGCACGCCGCGAGCGCGGCGGAGAGCAGCTCGTAGGGACTCGGCCCGGTGTTGCTGCCTCCCACGGAGATCGGTTCGTCGGCCACCAGCGGGTGGCCGTTGGCGACAATCGCCGTCCGATAGCCGGCATTCCCGGTCCGGGCCACCACCTGATCGGCGCCGGGTTGCGGAGCCTTGATCTCCTCCTGGGTTCGGTCGAGGAACTTTCGCGCCCACGCCGCGATCACCGCGCCCACATACTCGGCGTCGGCCGGATCCGTCAATAGGTGATCGGCGGTATCCAGGGAGACGAAGCTCTTGGGGTGTTTGGCGGCGACAAAGATCTCGGTCGCGTTGGAGATGCCGACCACGGAGTCGATCGGCGAGTGGAAGACGAGGAGGGCCCTGCCCAAATCGGCGATGGCATCCCGGAGGTTGGTTTCAGCGATGTCGTCCAGCAACTGCTTGCGGATTCGAACCGGCCGTCCGCCGAGGTCCACCTCGGCTTCGCCGGTCTGCTCGATCTGGTCGACCTTCGGTCCCAGGTGGCGCAGCAGGTGCCTGGGAGAGCTCGGGGCGCCAATGGTCGCGACCGCCCTGGCCGACGGGATGGCGGCGGCCGCCTTGAGGGCCGCCGCACCGCCAAGCGAGTGGCCGACGAGTAGAGAGGGGGCGGCCAGCTCCTCCTCCATGAACCGCGCCGCGTCCACCAGGTCCTCGACATTGGACGAGAACGTGGTCTCCTCGAACGCCCCCTCGCTGGCTCCAAGCCCGGTGAAGTCGAATCGGAGCACTCCCAGACCCTGACCGGCGAGGGCCCGGCTGATTCGGCTCACGCCCTTGTAGTCTTTCGAGCACGTGAAACAGTGGGCGAAGAGGGCGTACGCGATGGGATCGTCGTCCACCGGCCGATCCAGCAAAGCCGCCAGTCGGTGACCGGCTCGGTTGGTGAAGCTCACCTGGGTCGTTTTCATCGCAGGTCCTCCCGGAATCGAAGGGCATTATAGGCAACCTGCCCGTTGGCCGTTGGCCGTTTGCCGTTGGCCGTTTACGTTGTTGCAGCCTTCGGCTGCTACAACGCGACTCCCCGCCACCAGCAGAACCCCATCTGTGTCGATCTGTGTGATCTGTGGGCTCTCAATGGAGGGGAGGGGGTTGTCAGTTCTTGGTTCTTGGTTCTTGGTTCTTAGTTCTTAGTTCTTAGTTCTTAGTTCTCGGTTCTTAGTTCATAGCTTTTGCCCGGAGGCCATCGACGCTCCGATTCATCATTGCCCGTATGTAACTCAAAACTCAGAACTCAAAACTCAGAACTCACAAAGTGACGTTGCTGCGTTCATCTGCGTCCGATCCAATCCGCAACCGTCGGGATCGGTTTTCCGAATTCCGAATTCCGAATTCAGACCCGAAGCCTCCCCTGGCAACAGCTATCGATCTTCGTCGACATCCATCGGCTCGAAGTCGAGGGCCGCGGAGTTGATGCAGTACCGCAGTCCGGTGGGCTTCGGACCGTCCTCGAACACGTGCCCGAGGTGGGCGCCGCACCGGCTGCAGTGGACCTCGGTGCGGACCATCCAGAGACGGCGATCGGTTTGGGTCCCGACGTTGGCGGCATTGACCGGCTCGAAAAAGCTCGGCCAACCGGTCCCCGAGTCGAACTTGGTTATCGACAGGAAGAGATCGTTGCCGCAGCCGGCGCAAATGTACACCCCGGGATCCTTGGTGTTCCAAAGATCGCCGGAAAACGCTCGCTCGGTTCCGTGCATCCGCGTGACCTCAAACTCATCCGGCGTGAGCTTCGCCTTCCACTCGTCGTTCGACAGCTCCACGCGATCGCTGATGACCATCCCGCCCTGCTCCACCGAGTACACCTCGATCTTCGTCGTCATCGGTGAGTCTCCTTGTTCGTTCTCTGATCCCTGTACCGCGGACCCCAATGTAGTCGCCAGCCCAATTCCCAACAGTCCGATCACGAATCTTGATTTCACCGGAACCTCCCGTCGCCGCGCCCGTCTGGGTCGAGCGGTATTGTTCCTTTTGCCGCAACACCTCGCCAGGTTGCACCCTTCCCCCGGTGTTATCATCGTCCGATGATGTCCGACCCGCCAGACCAGGATTGAAGCCGCCGGCCACAAAGGGAGATGCAATGTCCGAGACCATCAAATTTTTCGACCAGGTGACGAGGAACTTCGACAAGGCAGCGGCCTTCACCAGCCACCCGGCAGGGATCCTCGAGCAAATTAAGCAGATCAACAGCGTCATCCACTTCACCTTCCCCGTCAAGCGGGACAACGGGGCAGTGGAAGTGGTCCACGGGTGGCGGGCCGAACACAGCCAGCACAAGTTGCCGACCAAGGGCGGCATTCGCTACGCCATGAGCGTCAACGAGGACGAGGTCATGGCGCTCGCCGCCCTCATGACCTACAAGTGTGCCATCGTCAACGTGCCCTTCGGCGGCGCCAAGGGCGGCGTCAAGATCTCGGCCAGAGACTACTCCGACGGCGAACTCGAACGGATCACCCGGCGATTCACGTTCGAGCTTTTCAAAAAGAACTTCATCGGCCCAGCCATCGACGTGCCGGCTCCGGACTTCGCCACCGGTCCTCGGGAAATGGCCTGGGTCGCGGACACCTATGCCACCCTGGCACCCCAGGACATCAATGCTCTCGGCTGTGTGACAGCCAAACCGGTGTCGGAGGGCGGCATCGAGGGACGGGTAGAGGCCACCGGGCGGGGCGTGTTCTTCGGCCTCAGGCTGGTGTGCAGCATCGGTGAGGACATGCGGGCAATGGGCCTGTCCACCGGCCTCGAGGGCAAACGGGTGGTGGTCCAGGGTCTCGGCAATGTCGGCTATCACGCCGCCAAGTTCCTCCAAGAGGATGGAGGAGCCGTCATCGTCGGTGCAGTCGAATATGAAGGCGCCATCTCGAAGCCGGACGGGATCGACGTCGAGTCACTGATGGCCCACCGCAGGGAGACCGGCTCGATCCTCGGCTTCCCCGGCGCCATCGATCTCGAGCACCGCGACCTCGGCCTCGAGCTGGACTGCGACATCCTGGTGCCGGCAGCCCTGGAAAACGCGATCACCATGGACAACGCGTCCAACATCAAGGCCAAAATCGTCGCAGAGGCAGCCAACGGACCCACCACCTCCAAGGCCAGCGACCACCTGTTCGAACGCGGGATCCTGGTGCTTCCGGACGCGTACATCAACGCCGGCGGCGTCACCGTGTCCTACTTCGAGTGGTTGAAGAACCTGGAGCACGTTCGATTCGGCCGCATGGAAAAACGGTTCGACGAGCAGGCTGCTCGACAGATCCTCACCGCCGTGGAGAACGCCACCGGTCGGGTCTTCTCCGACCACGAGATGGAGCGTGCCGCCCGCGGGGCCGACGAGATCGACCTCGTCAACTCGGGCCTCGAGGAGACCATGATCCAGGCCTATCACGGAATCCGGGAGATCCAGCAGCGCGGCCAGGGCACGTACGATCTGAGGTGCGCGTCGATGATCGACGCCATCGAGAAGGTCGCGCTGTCATACCGGGACCGCGGTATCTTCCCGTAGGCCAGCACGACCCCATCTGCGTGTGTCTGCGTTGATCGGCGTCCCATTCCCGGGTGGGAGGGGAGTGTCAGTTCTTAGTTCTTAGTTCTTAGTTTTTCCCGGGAGGCCCTCGACGCTCCGATTCATCATTGCCCGTATGTAACTCAGAACTCAGAACTCAAAACTCAGAACTCACAAAGTGAGGTTGCTGCGTTGTTCCGCGCCCGTCTGCGTTGATCGGCGTCCCATTCCCGGGTGGGAGGGGGGTTCAAGAACACAATGCGATACCTTTCGTGGCGGTCCATCCTCGAGATTGACCAGATTCCTCCTCGGCCCTTCGGGCCTCGTTCGGAATGACAGCAGGGAGGTTGTGCCGCGGGCGGGTAGGGGGATCTGGCATCTGGCATTTGGTATCTGGCATCTGGCATCGGCATCTGGCATCTGGCATTTGGTATCCGGGTGGGGGGGGGCTGCCAACGGCAAACGGCCAACTGCCAACTGGGCGGGTGGGAGAGGAAAGTCAGTGTTCCTCCGTGTGCTTCCGTGTCCCAATCAAACCAGATTCCGCTGCGTGAGTCTGCGCCCGGCCGCGTTCTTCTGCGGCCCATCCGACTCGAACCCCGAATCCCGGATCCCGGGAAAAAGGCCCCGGCGGGGTCGCCACCGGGGCCCGATCATCGCGCCACGAGGACCTTACTGTGTTTCGCCGAGCACGAAGGGGATCCTGATCTCGTCTTCGGTGAGGTCCATCCCCAGAATGTACCGCCCCGACTGAACGCCCCCGGGAATGAAGAAGAACAATTTCCCCTGGCACTCGCGACGGTCGTTGACCGACACCTGGTCGAACGAGACACCCTCGCCCGGCGTCACGAAAAAGTCGATCGTGCAGGGGATGCGGTTGGGCGGAAAGTAGTCCATGGGATCCCGCATCACGTTGGCCTGGCTGATCTGGTTACGGAGCGACCCGTAGGCTTCGCCAAAGGCCTTCTGACTCGCTGCTGGTACCTGTACCCCGGCCGGCGTACGAACCCAGATGTTCTCGCGTTCGAACTTCGCCGACCTCCCGCCGGGCGATGTCAACGCCAGCTCCAGAATCAACCACTCACTGCTGATGGCGCTGTCGGCATACTTGTAACCCAGCACCACCTGCGCGTCCGCAACATTCTCCCGCAGGATGTACTTGCCGAGTCGCTCGACGCCCGGCGTCTCGGTCGGCACCGCACTCGAGCAGGCCGCAATCGCCACCATCAGTCCGACCGCACTTGCCAGCCGCGCTCCCGTTTTCAAGCTCATGGTTCCCCCTTTCACGTCACCGTTACCACTTGCAATTCAGATGCCAGATTGAATACCGATCTCAGAGTCACAGGGCCACACCTCGCGTCACCCAGAGCGTACATACGGGCCAATCCGGATGAGGTTCAGCCATTCTCGCTCAACTCGCGACCGCAGGCAAACGGTCCCACCCGTGCTAGGATCGAGAGGATCGGATCCGGTGGCCGGAGATCTTCAGCCCGCCGGCTCCCACATCGAGTCCCGGCCCTTGAACGTCTACAAACTGCGCAGTCAAAGGCGCAGCCCGGTTCGTCTTCGTCGCTGTGCCCGAGTCGAGCCGCTGACCCGCGAGGTATCGCCAGTGTTTCGTTCGTTCGCCAAACACCATCCTGACTGCCGGTCGACATGGTCCCGTAAAGTTCTCGTCATCCTCGCCGGCGTCGCGGTGTCGACGATGTCTGCCGTCAGCGGCGAGCCCGGCTCCCCTCCCGACCAGGTCATTGTTCGGCCCGGCGGGGTGGTGCGCTGGCCCGGAGTCGGCATCACGGCATGCACGATGGATGCGAGACAGTGGCGGCCGTTGGCGGGAGCGTGCTGGTACCCGATCGACCTTCTCCGGCCGCCCGGACCGATCGATCTTGAACGGGTCCGAAACCAGACTCGAGAGAGCTTCACCGTGGAAATCGGCACCTATCCCTATCCGGTTCAACATCTCAGCGTGGCGCCGGAGATGACCGATCCACCGGCCGATCAGGCGCTCCGGATTCGGCGCGAGAGTCGGCGAGTGGAAGCTGTCTGGACGTCGGGCGGACCGCCGGTGTTCGAGCTGCCGCTCGACCCTCCGATCATCCCTCTCCCGGACGCGAGGAGCTTCGGCGCCCGGCGAATCTTCAATGGAGAACCCAGGAGCCCGCACGGCGGCGTCGACCTGAGCGCGCCGACCGGCACCGCGGTGCGAGCGGCCGCGGCGGGCACGGTGGTGATCGCGGCCAGCCATTACTTCTCCGGCAACAGCGTCTTCATCGACCACGGGGACGACCTCATCACCATGTACTTTCACCTGGATCGAATCCTGGTGGCCGAAGGTGATCGGGTTGCCCCTGGAGAGGTGATCGGGACCGTCGGGGCCACCGGTCGGGTGACCGGGCCTCACCTCCACTTCGGCGCCCGCTGGCACGAGGCCCGTATCGACCCGATGGTCCTGCTCGCAGACCGACAGGAGCCTCCCGTCCCATTGTCGGAGTAACCCCCGGGTCGCGCCGCCCGAGATGTAGTAAGGTAGATGACCCCAGAGGCCAAAAGGCCCGACCCCCATGGAGGTGTGCATGGGTAAACCGCGATACTACTTCGCCGGTGACAACCGCAGGGTAGACCTCGACTTCGCGAGCCTGGGCTTCGATTACATGCCCTGTCCCTACCGATTCGAAGCGGTGTACGAATTCGGCGTCTGGCGGGTCCGCGGCCTCCTCGAAGGGTCGAGAATGGATCTCCCGGAGGGCAGCCAGTGCCTCCACTACGGCCAGCAGCTGTTCGAGGGAATGAAAGTGCAGACCGGGGCCGACGGCAAGGTCTACGCCTTCCGCCCCCGCGACAACGCCCGGCGCATGGCCGCGGGGGCGAAATATCTGAAGGGGGCGGTGGTCCCTGAGGATTTGTTCGTACGCGGCATCGAGGAGGTCGCGGCCGCGAATTTCCCTTACATCCCGCCCCACGGCAGCGGTGCCGCCCTCTACCTGAGACCGATGTGGTTGGGGATCGGCGACAACGTCGGCGTCAAGCCTGCGACCCGCTTCCTGTTCCGGATCTTCGTGACGCCGGTGGGACCCTACTTCCGCGGCGGCTTCGGACCCGATCAGGGCAAGGCATTCATGGTGACCCGCCACGACCGCGCCGCGCCGCACGGGACCGGCCACGTCAAGGCCGGCGGCAACTACGCGTGCTCCTTCCTCCCGGGCTCGGAGGCGAAAGCCCACGGCTATTGCGAGGCTCTCTACCTCGACCCAAAGGAGCACCGCTACATCGACGAAATCGGGGCCGCCAATTTCCTCGCGCTCCGCGACGGTGGCCTGATCACCCCAAAATCCTCCAGCGTGCTGCCGTCGGTCACCCGCCTGTCGCTACTGCAGATCGCCAGCGACGTCCTGGGGTGGCCCACCGAAGAGCGCAAGATCGCCCTCGAGGAGCTCGGGGAGGTCGACGCCGCGGCTTGTTGCGGTACCGCCGCAGTCATCACCTGGATCCGCAGGATTGCCGACGGTGATCGTTTCTGGGACTTCGAGTTCGACGAACGATGGCAGGTGCTCTACGACACTCTGGTGGGAATCCAGACCGCTCGCCGCGACGACCCGTTCGGCTGGCGCCACGAGATTCCCATCGAGTAGTCCAAAGTCCAAAGTCCAAAGTCCAAAGTCTGAGGTCGAAGGGCGGGGCCGAGGGTGTGCGTGACTGTCAGCGACTCCTTAACAACCCGTCGCGTTACAGCAAACCATTTGTGGTAAAGGACTTTTGACTTTTGACTTTTGACTCAGAAAGGCCAGTACCAAGGCCTCTTCGGCTCCACTGAGCCGGGGCTGGTGTCGGCAGCCGCGCGCAGGGCGCGGAGCCTCTCCTGTGGGTTTTTCTCGACCAGCAGGCTGTTGGCAGACTCCACGCGCTCGAGCAACTCTGGGGCAGAGTTGAGCACCACCACATCGAGGAACTCACCGTCCGGGAGAGCCCGCGCGACGGCCTCCGACACCAGGTTGAGGGCAAAGCGAAGAGACCGCAGCGCGCCGGGGTCGAGCCAGACGAAGAGGACCGGCGTCGGACGCTCCTGTCGGGCCGGGACCAGCACCAGGGGCAAATGGGCAAAGGCCAGATCCGGGCACCGCCCAAGCTCGTCCTTGAGACGCCCCTCGACCTTCGGACCGAAGAGCTCGACCCGGCGGGAGATCACGATCTCTTGAGAGTCCATCATGGATGGGATGATAACCCGCACCTTCAGTCAGTGTGCTAGCCTGCATTTCTATTTCGTCGCGTAAGCGGCGAAGCGCCGAGCCCGGCGGGGTTTTCGACCCGACGGACGCGGCATGCACTCGACGGTTCGTCGAGCACCCCGAGGCGAGAAAAACCGCTGGGCGCCGCGAATCGCCGGCCGCGGGAGGAAGTTGGTGAGAAGTGCTGTCTAGACCCTGGTTGATGGGGCCCGCACTGATGCTCCTCACAGGCACGGGATTCGGCGCCGCCGCGACCGTCGATCAGACCATCGCCACCGCCCAGCGCCTTGCCGGCCAACACCGCTTCACGGAAGTGATCGAGCTGCTATCCGGGCTCGAGGACACACCCGGCAACCCCGAGCTCCGGTACATCGTGGCCGCCGAGCTCGGCCGGGCGTACTTTCATCTCGGCAGGTACCAGGAGGCCCACCTGCTTTTTCGCCGGGCGGTGTCGATCCACCCCGACAGGGCCGAGACAGCACTTTATCTCGAGGCCTCGGCGTACCTGACGGGCGACCTGGAGCAGGCTCTCCTGATCCTCGCGGAGATCATCAAAAGCGGAGCGCGGGACCTCTATCTTGCGGTCACTCTGCCCGGGGAACGCCGGTTCCTGGCGGAGGCCGGGGTCTGGGAGGTGCTCGAGGCCAACCGCAGCTCCATGGCACTCGATCTGGAAACCGGCAGCCTCTTCGGTCTCTCCCTCGGTGACCCCCGTTCCAAGGTCGCGGCGACCCTGGGATCCTCGCCGTCGACGGCCGACGGTCGCGCCCTCACCGCCCACGCCGGCCCATACCTCGTCTGGGGATTCGCCTTTGACGACCGGGACCGGCTCAGCGAAGTCGTCATCCACGTGGAGAATCTCATCAAGTACACCCCGTACCGGCTTGGATTCGGCGCCTCCGACTGGCGAACCAGCCCGGCGGAGATCACCGCCGTGATGGGGTCGACCTCGATCACCTCGACCGACGAAGAGAACGTCCTCGTGATGTCCTGGGAACGTCCGGGGTTCACTGCCTCGGCAGCCTTTGGTCACCCCCGGCCACCGAGACCGCCGGGCCTTGCCAAGGGAGTCGCCATGCTGCGACTGATCCGGATCAAGCGGCTCGAGGTTGGGGATTGACCCCGGGCGCCAGCTTCGTGTTTCGCGATGTTCTCTGGTAGCATGCCGCCATGAGCGGTGAAACGACGCCCCTGGTCGGCAGCTTGCTCATCGCGATGCCGACCCTCGCCGATCCCAACTTCTGGCACGCCGTTGTCCTCGTCGGAGTTCACTCAAGCGATGAAGGCGCGTTCGGGCTGGTGATCAACCGAGCCCTGGACGTAGAGCTGGGTGAGATCCTCGCCGAGCTCGGAGAGGACAAGGCAGTGGACCAGGGAAGCTACCCGCAAGTCCTCGCCGGAGGGCCCGTGGAACCGAATCACGGGTTCGTCCTTTACGAGGGACAGGGGGAAGCATCAGACGAGACCGCGCTTCGAATCCACACCGACATTTCCGTTTCGGGCAGCACCGAAACTCTGGCGAGCCTCGCACAGGGCACGATCGAGGGGCGGTACTACCTGTTATTGGGCTACTCCGGGTGGTATCCGGGTCAGCTCGAGCAGGAAATCGAGGACAATTCCTGGTTGGTGGCGCCCTTCGATACCTCGATCATTTTCGACGTACCGCTGGAGGATCGCTGGAAGGCCGCCCTGCGGTCGATCGGCGTCGAGCCCGGCAACCTGGTCGACCTCGGGTCAGGCGCGCCGAGCTGACGTCCACCCTCCCGTCCTTCCGTCTCCGTGTCCGATTCCTGCGGGCAGCTCAGCTTTCGGGTACGGTCACGAACACGGTCACCCAATGAACCGGCAGATCTCCCCGGGCTGCCGCCACGATATTGACCATTCGGTAAGTGAAATACCACGAAAAAAACCCGGCCGTGTGTGGCCGGGGATGGTCTGAGGCGGGAGGGTCCGTTCAGCTTTTAAGGCAGGACCAAAAATGAAAGGATGTCAACAGGTTGGCCTTGAAAGGTAGGCCGGTCTTGGTAGGCACAAGGTGGAAAGCCTTCCCGGATCCCTCCCATGTATCAAATCTTGACTCATTATACCGAACGGTCAGCGCCATGTAAAGTCCACATTGGGCATTCTCGAGAACGTCAAGGAAGTTCAAGATCCCGACGGAGCGAGGACGACCTCCAGCTCTTCAGTTTCTCCCTGCCCCAATTCAATCGTGACTGTCCGGTCAGTGAACCCGGGGGCTCGGACCAGGATCGTGTGCGGCCCGGTTGGAACCGCGAACGGTCCGACCATCCGGGCGATCTCCTCGCCGGTCGCGAGCAATCGCCCATCCATGAAGACCGTCGCCGATGACGGCTGCACCCGGACTCTCAACGAGCCTGAGGGATGCCGGGTTAAGTCCGCGGCGGATTTCGTCCCGCCGAGGTCCGGCCGCAGGCTCGGGTCCGGTCCCGGGCTGGGGCGGCCAACCGCTTCGGCCTGGGGCGATGGCCCGGTTGGGGCGTAGATCCACTGCTGTGGCTTGCCCTGCCCCGGCGGCGCCTCGTAGCCTTCTTCACGGCCCTGCTGACCCTTGACCATTCGGTGCTTGATATCGAACCGGCAACCCGGTCGCGCATCGATTGAAAAGACCTCGGTCTTCAGCCCGTCCGAAGCGGCCACCAGCTGGTAACGTCCCGGCTGCAGGTAGAGAAAGCCCTTCTTGCCGTTGAAGTAGCGGGCCCGTCCGACGAACCGTCCGTCCAGGAACAGCGGCACGTCTTTCGGCCTGAAGTCGGCGCTGACCACCGACAGCGTCGGACCCGGTTCCCGGGCCGATGGCGTGCCGGATGAAGGCCATGAGATGTTCACCGGCGAGCACATGACCTCGATGGCCGCCGGTTTCACCGGGGAGGACCCGCTGCCGGGTTCGGCGCCCTCTTCGGCCGCGTAAACTCCGGCCGCCGCGATCACTCCGGCCGCCGCCATCACGACGATCAACCTTCTTCGGTCAGTGCCCATGATCCAACCTCCGCACACCTCACCCAGTAGGATCATGCAATCCGGCTGCCAGTCCCTGGAGATAGGCCTGATCGAGATACGTCCGGTAGATCGAAGGCGGCATGAGGCCGGGAATCAGCTCACCCATCTCGATCGCGGCTCGCAACAATGCCCGTCTGAAGCCGCCTGCCGACCGGCCGGCTCGGGCCCGCGAAACACCGAGAAAATCCTCGAGCTCCGGATGGAGTCGTGCGAAAACGGCGGCGGCCCTGCCCGCCGTCCTCTGCCGGAGACAGAATGTCCCCGGCCGGACACGGTGGTGGTGGGTGGTTCGGGCGGTTGGTCGGTAGTGGATCTCGAGACCCCGAGCGCAGGCGCGGTAGGCGAACTCGATGTCCTCCCAGGCGGCGGCGGAGAAGTCCTCCCTGAAGCCACCGAGATCGAGGAAGAAGCTGAGCGGAAGAGAGACGTTCGACGTGTAGAAGAAGTTGAAGGGAACCCGCAGCGGGTCCTCAATCAGCTGGTATCCGAATTGCGCCCCCTGCTCGTTGATGAAACGGAGAAAGGGACCATCGTCGGCGGCGGGAAACCCCGTGTACCCGACCACCGCGAGCGGTGCCCCTCCCGGACCGTGCAGCCGGTGCTCCTCCAGATGAGCATGGAGCCACCCCGGATCGGGTTGGGTGTCGTCGCCCAGGAAGAGCAGAACGTCGCGGCCGGCACTCCGGGCGCCGCGATTGCGGGCCGCGGCGGGACCGGCGTTGGCCTGGGTGATCACGGTGAGATCGCCCCGCGACTGCTCGATCTCCAACCACGCCGCGGTTCCATCGCTGGAGCCGTCGTCGACCACCACCAACTCCAGGTCGCAGACACCCGCCACCGCCTGGTTCCTCACCGCGTTGACGACTCTCCGGAGGTCCGAAAGTCGGTTGTACGTAGGTATGACGACGCTTGCCGAAGGCAAGGAGCTCGTCACGTCGTCTCTCCTTCGACCGTACCCGAGCGAACCACCCGGTGAATGGCCGGCGACAGCCGGGCGAGCAGTTCGTAGTTGATTGTCTCGCTCAGCTGAGCAAGCTCCTCCGCGGTAACCTCGGATGGTCCCTGGCGTCCGATAAGGACGACCTCGTCGCCCACCACGACCTCCGGGATGTCCGTCACGTCCGCCATCAGGATGTTCATACAGACGCGACCGACAACCGGTGCCGGCCGGTCGTGGATCAGCACCCTCGACCGGCCGCCGAGGGACCGGGGATAGCCGTCGGCGTAGCCCACCGGAACGACCGCCAGAGTGGTCGGACGCAGAGCGGTCCACGAGCGGCCGTACCCGACGGTCTCTCCGGTGCCCACGCGCTGGATCTGGCCGACCACCGCCTTCCAGGTCAGCACCGGTCGGAGGGTCAGTCGGTCGTCTCGGTGGTCCAGCTTCCACGTCAACTTCGTTTCGCGAGACGGCCAGTGACCGTACATGGAAATCCCCACCCTGACCAGGGTGAAATCCGTCTCCCGGAACAGCAGAGTTGCCGCCGAACAGGCAGCGTGAATGAACGGTGGGGTTTCCCCCAGTTCCCGTCTCACGACCTCGATTCCATCCCGAAAAAGACCGATCTGATAGCGCGCAAAATCGTGTTCCAGAGTGTCCTCGATATTGGCGAAGTGAGTCGCTGCCCCGACGATTTCAAGGCCTTCTCGGGCGGTCGCGGCACACAGTCTGGGAATCCCGGCCGAGGTCACCCCCTGGCGTTTTGCCCCGGTGTCGATCTTGAGGTGAATCGGAAGCGAAATTCCACTCGATCTACGGTAGGCACCAAGCGACTCAATGACCTCCTCGCATGACACCAAAACATGGACATCAACATCGAGATCGTGAAGCTCGGCCGGCGTCACGAAACCCATGATCAAAACCGGAGACTTGATGCCCAATCGACGCACTCCACGCGCTTCGTCCGCAGTGTGAACTCCCAGCCAATCCGCCTGCTGAATTGCCAGCGGCGCCACCTGCTCGAGCCCGTGGCCGTAGGCGTTGGCCTTGACCACCGCGATGATCCCGGATCCCTGATCCACGATCGTGCGTATCTCCAACAGATTCTCTTCAAGCGCCGGTGCGCTGATTTCAATCCACTGACAGCGATCGGGATGATTGACCATCCACCGAAGTGTACTCCGATCTTGCCACTAGCGCGACCGTGAACCGGTGGGTTGGCGGCTCTCGTTGCACGGCCACGAAGGGAGTTTTTATCGAGAATCGATGAGCAATTTTCCTTCATTATTCGTCGCTGATCAGGCGCAGTTGGGCTCAATTTCGACTTGAATGCAAGGGCCTCGTCGTCGATTTTTCGCACATTTCAAACCAAATGTTTGACAATTGAATCACAAAAAATTGCTTGACTCTTGAGGAGATTCCATCTACCTTGGACACAGTGTCTCGGGAGGTGACTGATGGCGTTTGAACGGTTCGTACCTCCGCAAACAGCTGGAGCGCGGCCGCGGGCGACAATTCGACCGAGTGGGTTGATTTCATTCGACGCGGCTTCGGTCGAGGCATTCAACCTCGCAAAGAAATCCCACGCTGTGCTGTTTTTCGACAAAACTCGGAAGCTCATCGGGATTGAATTGACCAAGAGCGAGAAAGAACCGGGAGCATTTCCGCTTTCTCGACGGAGACGTTCCGTCAGCCTCAAAGCACCCCATTTCTTCGCCCAGTACGGCCTGGATTTCGAGGAATCGCAGCGCTTCGACGTCGGCCAGGATGAGGCCGACGGCATGTTGACAATCAGCATGAAAACCGTTCAGCGACGCCGCGGAAGACGCCCGAAAACGACCTGATATTCGGGCTCAATTTGAGCCGGCAGGCCAGTCCGGTCCGAGACCGAAGAGCTCTCTGAAGTTACCGGTTGTCGCCTCCGCGACCTCGGTCACGGGCAGCTTCCATTCCTGGGCCAGCCGCTTGCCGATCAGCGGCACGTAGGCGGGCTCGTTGCGTTGCCCGCGGTGGGGAACCGGCGCCAGGAAGGGTGCGTCGGTCTCCACAAGGACGTGCGACGGCTTCAGGACGGCCGCCGTTTCCCGGATGTTGTGGCCCTGTTTAAAGGTCACCATACCCGAAATCCCCACCAGCAGCCCGAGCTCCAGCACCCGAGCAGCCTCCTGGGGTCCCTCGGTGAAGGAGTGACAGACGCCACACAGACTGTTGGCTCGCTCGGCGAGGCTCCGTTCGAGGTCGACCCACGACTCCCGGTTGTGCAGCACCACCGGACGCTGGACCTCCATCGCCAGGTCGAGCTGCCACTGCAGTGCGCGAACCTGGTCTTCTCTGGGAGAGTTCATGTAGTGATAGTCGAGCCCGATCTCTCCGATGGCGACGACTCCCTGAACGCTCACCGCCTGCTCGATGTGGCGTTTCATTGACGCGCCCAGCGCGGAGGCATCGTGGGGGTGGACGCCCACCGCTACAACCAGCCGATCGGGCCACTGGGCTGAAAGCTCGAGGGTGCGGTCGAGATCATCGGGCCCCGTGGCGGGCACCAAGACCCCACCCACGCCGGCCACCGCTGCGCGGTCCAGCGCGGCATCCACCTCGTCCGGCTCGAACATCGTGAGGTGGGCGTGCGAGTCGATCCACAAAGGACGGGTCTCCATGGCGGGGAGTCTAGCAGGGTGCGACTGATGGGCATCGGTGGGGGCTCACGGGAGCAGAATTCGGAATTCGGAATTCGGAAAACCGATCCCGAGGGTTGCGCTAACTTCCACGGTGCGGGTGCCGATGCGGAGCAGCGGCCGGGGCCGGCGGAGAGAGTCGGAGAAGAGTCGGCTCTTCGACGACTCTCACCGATGGTCCCGCGGAGCCGCCGGCAGGCGGCGACACGCGCACCCGGCAAACCCCCATCTGCGTGTATCTGCGTTCATCTGCGTCCCATCCCCGGCGGGAGGAGGTTTCAAGAACACGATTCGATCCCTTTCGAGTCGGTCGAGCCTCGAGATTGACCAGATTCCTCGTCGGCGCCCTGCGGGCGCCTCGCTCGGAATGACAAAGGGGGGTTGTGCCTCGGTTGGGAGCGGCCTGGCCTACCGCTGTTTGCTGGTGGCGGTGAGTCGCGTTGGAACGGCCGAAGGCTGCGCCAACGTAAACGGCAAACTGCCAACCGGGCGGGCGGGGGAACTGCCAACGGCAAACGGCCAACTGCCAACCGGGCGGGCGGGGGAACTGCCAACGGCAAACGGCCAACTGCCAACTGGACGGGCGGCTGAGCGGGCAACTTCGGACTTTTGACTTTTGACTTTTGACTTTTGACTTTTGGAGCCTGGGCTATTCAGCCGGCCGCCAATCACGAGCCGAGATGAGAGCGGCGGCGCCGACGATGGCGGCGGTTTCAGCCCTCAAAACGTAAGCGCCCAGTCGAATCCTCGGCCAGCCGGCTTGCTCGAGAATCTGGAGATCGTCCGGGCCGAATCCTCCCTCGGGCCCGACGAGCAGGAGATCGGGAGGCGCACCCGGCAGCTCGGCGAGGCGGCTTCCCTCGGGGTCCGCGACCGATCCGCATCGATGAGTGGATTCGGCAACCAGATCAGCGAGTGACCGTGGATCACCGACCTCCATCTGCCATGGTCGCCGGCACTGCTTGATCGCCTGCCGGGCGATCCGCCGCCAGTGATCGAGCCGACCGCCGGCCGTCTTCGCCCGAACCTGGGAGCGCTGAGCGATCACCGGAACCAAGGTTGCGACTCCGATCTCGACCGCCTTTTGCACCGCCCAGTCCATGGCCTGGCCGTGCAGCACGGCGAGCGCGACGGTCACACCACGACCCGGCCATGCCGGATGCAGCCGAGACGCGAGAATCTCCACGTCGCACCGACGGCCACCGACCGTCCGCAGCACGGCAGCGGCGGTTCGCCCGCATCCGTCAGCGAGGGTGACCTCGTCGCCGGGGCGCAGCCGCAGCGGGCCCGCCGCGTGCCGGGACTCCTCCCCCCCAGCACGATGACGGCACCTGGCTGCCGGGGTATCGAATCAACGATCAGCCATGTTTCACTGCCCATGGAGCACCGCCGTCATCCCAGACCACTCGCCCAGTGTCGTCACTGCCTCGACCACGAGTCCGGCCGCCGCCACCGCCTCCCTGACGAGCTCAACCTCACTGCTGAGGAAACCCGCCAGTACCAGCCTGCCGGCCGGTGTGAGCACATCGCGGAGGTCGGTCACGAGGGGCAGGAATCGGCTCGAGATCATGTTGCACAGGGCAAGGTCGATGGTGCCCCGGGCGACGGCAACGATCTCACCGGCGAACACCGCTACCTCGAGTGCCACGCCCTGCTGGTTCAGGGTCTGCCGGGCAACGAACCCGGCTTGCGGATCGATGTCCAGGCCGACGACCCACCGAGACCCGAGCGCCGCGGCCGCCATGGCCAGGATTCCGGAGCCCGTGCCGACATCGAGCACCCGCTTGTCCCCGCACCTCGACCCCCTCGATCAGGCACAGCGCGAGCCTGGTGGACTCGTGGGTTCCGCTGCCGAAGGCCGCCCGCGGCTCCACCGCCAGCCGCAATCGCCCGGGCGGTGCCGGGGTCGGAGTATCGGGATGGGGGTCGATCCACCACCGCTCCCCGACCGCGAAAGGCCTGACCGAGGCTCGATATTCCGCCAGCCAGTCTCGCCCCTCGAAGTTGGATATTCCCACCCCCAGGGCGCCCGACGAGCTGAGGACCTCGCCGAGCAGAGCCGCCTCGACCACCCGCTCCTTCGTCATGAAGACCTTCAGCTCCATATGACCGTCGGCGACATCTCCGGTTTGGGCGCCGAGGATCGGCGCCGACTCGAGGACCAGGGCGAGGGCCTCGTCGCGGTCGGTCGGCCACAGGCAGCGAAGTTCGAGATAATCGGTCACGGTTTCCGATGGGTGCGGTCGATTCGGTCACTCGTCTCCGCCGAATGCCCGCTTGAGTCGGTCGAAGAACCCGGTCTCGTCGTCCCGGTTAAGTCCGTCACCGTGGCCTGCCGCCTCGGCGACGAGCTTCCTCTGCTCGGCCGTCAGCCGGTCGGGCACGACAACCCTGAGGTGAACGAAGAGGTCTCCCCGGCGGCCGGAATCGACCCGCGGCATGCCGGCACCCTTCACTCGGATTACGTCTCCCGGCTGGGCACCCGCACGGATTTCCACCTTTCGATCTTCTTCCAGCACCGTCGGCACCGTGATCGACGCACCGAGCATGACCTGGAAGACCGACACCGGGACCTCCAGGTGGAGGTTCGATCCGTCACGTCTGTAAGCTCGGGTGCTCCTCCACCGCCAGCACGACGAACAGATCTCCCGCCGGTGCGCCCTGGTCACCGGGCTCCCCCTCGCCCGCCAGTCTGAGCCTCATTCCCGTGTCGACCCCGACCGGGACGGTGACCTTCAGATTCGCTTCCTTTTCCAACCTGCCCCCGACCGGCGCACTGGGAACAGGGATGCCGGTTGACGCGCCCGACACCGCCGCAGGTCGGGCAGGTCTGAGACACCGAGAGGAAACCTCGCCTGAAAAGCACCTGGCCGGCTCCGCGACAGGTCCCGCAGGCTTCCGGAGAGGTCCCCGGCGCGCCGCCCGTCCCGTCGCAGGTGCCGCAGGATTCCTGACGGGGAATCCGGATCGTGCGCTCGGCGCCCTTCCGCGGCTTCCTTCAGGGTCAAGCCGAGGGTGTACTGGAGGTCACGACCTCGCCTCGGACCGCCGCGGCCCCCGCCTCGACGAGCGCCGAAGATGTCTCCGAAACCGAAGCCGAACAGATCTCCCAGGATATCCGCGAAGTCACCGAACGCCGACGGGTCGAAGCCGGTGAACCCGTTGCCGGATATTCCCTCGTGTCCGAAGCGATCGTAGCGGGCTCGTTTGTCGGCATCGGAGAGGATGGCATAGGCTTCCGAGGCCTCCTTGAACCGTTCCTCGGCCGCCGGGTCGTCGGGGTTGCGATCCGGATGGAACTTCACCGCCAGCCCGCGATAGGCCTGCTTGATCTGGGTCACCGACGCGTCGCGAGGGACGCCCAGGACCTCGTAGTAATCCCGTTTCGTTCCTGGTGTCATTGATTTCGGGCTAGTCCTCGTCTGAGAAATCGTCTCCCTGACCGATGCCGTCGTCGCCGGGCCCGCCACCGAGCGCCGCGAGCGGGTTGATCATGACGACCTCGGTGAGGATCTGTGAAACGTCCTTGACGGCTCCAATTGCCTCTTCGAGCACGGTCCGTTCCTCGCTGGTGAGAGCCTTGCGGGCCCGGTTCAGCGTCGCCCGGACCGATTCCCGATCCTCCGAGGAAAGGCTGTTGCCGAACTCGCGGACCACCCTCTCGTTGGTGTAGAGGAGCCCCTCGAGGCGGTTCTGCAGCTGCCGCACGCTGCGACGTTTTTCGTCGTCGGTCCGGTACTTGTCGGCCTCGGCGATCAGGGTGTCGATTTCCGCCTTGGAAAGCCCGCCGGCCGGCTGGACCTCGATGCTCTGCTCCTTGCCGGTGGCGAGATCTCTTGCGCCGACGTGCACGATGCCGTTCGAGTCGATGGAGAAGGTGACCTCGATCTGGGGCACTCCGCGCGGGGCCGGCGGAATCCCGATCAGGTCGAATCGACCCAGCGACCGGTTCTCTCCCGCAATCCCCCGCTCGCCCTGGAGAACGTGGACCTCGACCGTGGTCTGATTGTCGGCCACCGTCGTGAAGATCATCGATTTCTTTGTAGGAATCGTGGAGTTGCGCTCGATGATCTTGGTGAACAGGCCGCCGTGGGTCTCGATGCCCAACGACAGCGGGGTCACGTCGAGCAGGATCAGGTCCTTGACCTCGCCCTGGAGGATCCCGGCTTGCAGGGCGGCGCCGACTCCAACCACCTCATCGGGATTGATGTCCTGACACGGCGTGCAGCCGAAGAACTCGCTGACGATCTTGACGACCAGGGGCATCCTGGTCTGGCCCCCCACCAGAATCACCTGATCAATCGCGGACCTGTCCACCCGGGCTGCTTCGAGAGCGTTCTGACAGGGATCGAGGGTCCGTTCCACGAGATCGCCGACCAGTTCTTCGAGCTGGCTCTGTGCGAGCTTGACTTGAAGGTGCTTCGGACCCGTGTGGTCGGCAGCGATGAAGGGCAGCGAGATCTCGGTCACCTCGGCGGTGGACAGGTCGCACTTTGCCGCCTCGGCCGCTTCCTTGATGCGCTGGATGGCCATCATGTCCTCGGACAGATCGAGGCCGGTCTCCCGTTTGAACTGGTCGAGCAGAAACTCCATGACCCGGGCATCGAAGTCCTCGCCACCGAGGAAGGTGTCGCCCGCAGTCGATTTCACTTCGTAGATTCCGTCCCCGATCTCGAGGATCGAGATGTCGAAGGTGCCGCCGCCGAGGTCGTAGACCGCGATCACCTCGTGGGTGTCCCTGCCGAAACCGTAGGCGAGAGACGCAGCAGTCGGCTCGTTGATGATCCTCAGTACCTCGAGGCCGGCGATCGTCCCCGCATCCTTGGTCGCCTGTCGCTGGCTGTCGTCGAAGTAGGCCGGGACAGTGATGATCGCCTGGGTCACCTCTTCGCCAAGAAACTCCTCGGCGAACTCCTTGATCTCGCGCAGCACCAGAGCCGAGATCTCCGGAGGGCTATACAGCCGGCCCTGAAACTCCACATGGGCGTCGCCGTTTTCGGCGTCGACGATCGCGTAGGGAACGAGGGTGCGGGCCCACTTGACCTCGTCCGAGTCGTACTTGCGGCCAATGAGCCGCTTCACGGCGTAGGCGGTGTTCCTGGGGTTGGTCATGGCCTGGCGGCGCGCGATCTGACCGACGAGCCGCTCGCCGCTTCCCGTGAATGCGACCACCGAAGGCGTCGTTCTGGCGCCCTCCCGATTCGGGATGACCACGGGTTTGGTCACGTCCACGACCGCCGCACACGAGTTGGTGGTTCCGAGGTCGATGCCGATGATCTTGCTCACGCGCCAACCCCCTCGTCGTCGGGATCGGTTCCCGGCGGCGACTGACTCCCGAACCCGGACGACGGATCGACCGCGACGGACACCATGGCGGGTCGGATCAGCCTCCCGCCCAAGGTGTAGCCCTTGGAGAACACCTCAACCACGGTTCCCGCTCGATGTTGGGAACCCTCGTTCCGCTGGACCGCTTCGTGGAGCTCGGGGTCGAAGAGGGCGCCCGAGGGATCGATGGACTCGAGGCCGCTCCTCCTGAGAATGTCCGCAAACTGCCGCGCGATCATCTCGACCCCCTCGAGAAACGCCGCGGGTTCGCTTTCCCGGGCGTGCTGGACCGCCCGCTCGAAGTTGTCGAGCACCGGCAGCAGCTCGCCGATGAGCCCCTCTGCGGCTGTCCGCCTGAGCTCCTGGCGTTCGCGATCGGTTCGCTTCCTGAAGTTATCGAACTCGGCCAACTTGCGGAGGTACATCTCCCTGAGGTGATCAACCTCCGCGCGCAGCGTCTCCACCGTGTTCTCGGCCACCGCCGAGGCCGACGCGCCATCCTGGGCTGCCGGAGCGAGGCCGGTCTCGTCTTCGTCCAGCCCGACAAACTCGATCTCGATTTCGTCGTCGGAGTCGTCGATCAACGATCGGTCAGGTCCCTGGTCTTCCTCAGGCATGCGTCGCTCCAGGCTCTTCGAGCATTCGTGTCAGGGTATCTCCAATGAATTCGACAACCGGCACGATCCGTCCGTAGTCCATTCGCAGCGGTCCGACGACTCCGAGAGCCCCGGCTCGGTGGCCCGCCTTGAAAAACAACGTGACGACCATGCCGAGATTCCCGGAAGCGGTCACCTCCGACTCGTGTCCAATGATGACCTGCGTCGGGCCACGATCGAAGGCTCGGCGCCACTCGCTGGCGATTCGTCTCCGATCGTGCAGGGTGGAAAACAACGAACGGACTCGCTCTGCCTCGATGAAATCGTCGGAGTTGAGCAGGTTGTGAGTGCCGGCGAGCTGAAGCTCGACCGCATCGCTGTCGTCGTCGAGGAGTCGCTCCACCGCCATGAACGCCCGGTCTTCGACTGTTTCGTCACAATCGTCGGTCTTGGCGCGACCCTCCACCAATAGACGGACCTGGCGGATGGACTGGCCCCGGAACCGACGGGTCAGCAAATTGCTCTCCTCGAGCAGAGTCTGCGACTGTGGCCGGTCGTCCCGCCTCAACACCCGTTTTTCGATGGCACCGTCCGAGGTCACGATCATCCCCAGCACCCTGCGGTCGTCAAGGGGAACCAACGACACCGCCTCGATCACGGGTTCCTCTCCCATCGGGCGCATCGCCATGCCCGCCTCCTGGGTGGCCTCGGCGGTGACCCGCGCGACCCACTCAAGGTCTTCCACCAGCTCCCGCCTCATGGTCCTCATCCGCTGCTCGAGGCGCTGCCGGGTCGTCGCCGGCAGGTTCCGCGGCCGCAGCAGGTCGACGTAGATCCGAAAGCCGTGATCGGTCGGCACGCTGCCCGCCGAAGTGTGGGGGCGGGACAGCAGCCCCCTGGCCTCCAGCCGGGCGACGACGTTTCGAATGGAGGCGGAGGACAGACCCAAACCCGAGCAACTCGCGATCTGGCGAGACGCTACCGCGGCACCGGAGCTGATGTACTGCTCCACGATGCACCCCAAGATGGTGAGTTCCCTCGCCGTCAAGTCCACAATCACTCCCCAGAATTGCCGTCAACCACCTCGCTCAGGCGCCTCGCGAACGCCCAAAAACAGGACACGGATTGAGGCCTCGACCATTCTAGCATCGCTGCGGGATCGGTCTGGATCTTGCATCACAGGGGAAGCTCGTGACAACATCCGCACCGGTCGATTGAAATGGCGTTGAATTCACGGTCGTTATCCAACCGCCGGCGACGGCCGAGAACGCTGTACCCACGGGGATTTCGTCAAATTGACCCCCGGTAGGCGTTATGCTAGCTTGGGAGTGGTAATCGAGGTCGTAATCACTGATGGTTTTCTTCAATTGGGCAACGATGCAGATGGCCGCCAAGATCGTGTACTACGGTCCGGGCCTGTGCGGCAAAACCTCAAACCTGAGCTATATCTACGCAAAAACGAATCCGAACTCACGGGGCGAGATGGTCTCGCTGGAAACCGAATCCGACCGAACCCTTTTCTTCGATCTGCTGCCGATCGAGGTTGGGACGATCGGTGGCTTCAAAACCAGGCTCCAGCTCTACACGGTGCCTGGCCAGGTGTTTTACAACACCACCAGGAAGCTGGTTCTCAAGGGTGTGGACGGGTTGGTTTTCGTCGCGGATTCCCAGCGACCGATGCGCGAGGCCAACATCGAGAGCTTCGAAAGCCTGGTGGATAACCTCACCGAGCTCGGGCTCGAAACCAAAGACCTGCCGATCGTGCTGCAGTACAACAAACGAGACCTGAAAAACACCCTCGCGGTGGAAGAGCTCAACAGCGACCTCAACCCCGACAACGCGTACCCGTTTTTCGAGGCCGAAGCGATCAACGGCATCGGCGTCTTCGAAACCCTCAAGGAGATCACCAAGCTCACCCTCAAGAAGCTCCGCAAGCGGATGGTGGCGCCCCACACGGCGGGGCCGGCGCCGCGGGCTCCCGGGGCCGCTGCCCGCCCCGGCATCTCGGCGCCGAAACGGCCGGCGTCGGTGTCGGCCGAGGCGCTGGCTCGAGCTGCCGAGGAGGGCGTTGGCGCCACCGCGGGTCCGGCGCCCGACGCGCCCGCCACCGTAGGGGGGCAGGTTTCCGTTTCCCCCGCGGATCAAGGACCCTTCGGCGAGGCCCTGTCGGACGTTGTCGAGGTTCCCGGGGCCGATTTGGCGGCCGAAGATGCCCCGATGCCGGACTTCGACGAGCCCTTCTCGGGTGACGATGTCCGGTCCGAGCCGCAGCACGATGCCTCCCCCACCGTCGAGACTGAAGACCCGTACGTGGCGGACGAAGCGCGGCCGCCGGGCGAGGACACCGAGGTCGCGGTGGAGTTCGACCAGACCGCCGGCGAAGCCGCTGATATCTCGCCTCCTCCCATGAAGCGCGTGCAGGTGTCCAACCAGATGGACATCCTGGCCGAGCTCGAGGGCCTTCGCAAGCAGGCCACCATGGAATCTGGCTCGCGCTGGAGCCGCGCCGACGACCGCGAGGTCGACATCGAGTCACTGCTCGCCGGCAGCGATCCCGTGCGCGAGCTTCGGGAACGCCTCCAGGCCTCTCTCAACTCGGATATCTTCGAAAGAATGCGGGGACTCGAGGTTTCCGTCCGCATCCGGGACGGCTACGGAGAGACCATCCACGACATCGATCCCCTCACGGTCGCCGTCACCAAGGCCGGCAATCTCGAGAAGTTGACCCTCCGCTTTTTGCTGGATCTGGAGAACTCCCAGTGAAGCTGCGCCGCAGGGCGGTTTTGGCGAAACCCGCTTCCTTCCTGCTCCTCGCAACCGTAGGTCTCTCCTGCAGCTCCGGTCGACCTCCCGCCACGAGCCAAACCGTCAGCACGCCGCCTTCGGCGGTGAACTCCACCATCTCGGAAGAGCAGGCATGGGAGTCCCGAACCCGCGCTCGGGTCGAGCAGCTGCTCGAGGAATCGCGATCCCTGGCCGCGGACGGCCTGACCTTCGAGGCACTCGCCCGAGTCGACGAGGCTTTGTGCGAGGCGCTCGAACCACCGCCACGCCACACGATTTCGGCCTCCTACCTGGATTGGGCGGCGGGACTGATCGCCGAGGCAGCGTCCCTCGAAGAGGATCTCGATCTTCTCTCGGCAGCCGTACAGGACGGGGAGCTGGTGGACCTGCCCCCAATCGAAGCGACCTCCGATCTGGAGTTGGCTGACGCGAGCGCGGTGGACTCCCTGCTGCCGGCCAGCGACTTCCCCCTCGAGCTCAACCCCACCGTGTTCCGGTTTCTGGAGGCCATGACGGGCGAGACCGAGTACCGCAACCGAATCGAGGCCGGCATGGGTCGTGCGGGGATCTACCTGCCGATGATCCGCGCCAAGCTGCTCGACGCCGGTCTGCCGCAGGACCTCGCCTATCTGCCCCTCATCGAATCCGCGTTTTCGACCACCGCCTACTCCAGGGCGAGAGCCCTGGGCATGTGGCAGTTCATATCGGGCACCGGACGGCACTACGGCCTCGACGTCGGGTCGCTGGTGGACGAACGTCGCGATCCCGAGCTGGCCACCGATGCCGCCGTTGCCTACCTGACCGACCTGTACGGTGAATTCGGCGACTGGAATCTGGCCCTGGCAGCCTACAACTCCGGAGCCGGCAACGTCCGCCGCGCCATCCGCCGCTCCGGCAGCCGGGATTTCTGGACCCTCCAGCGGTACCTGCCGCGTGAGACCAGGAACTACGTTCCGGCCTTCATGGCGTCGGTGATCGTCGCCAAGCAGCCGGAGCTGTACGGCTTCACCACGCCGATTGAATCCGACTGGGCCTTCGACCAGATCACGGTCGCCGATGCCCTCGACCTCGAGTTCCTGGCCGGCAAGATCGACCTCGATCTGGCGACCTTGCGAGAGCTCAACCCGGCGATCCGGCGCGACCTCACTCCGGCCGCCGGCCGCACGACCATCCGGCTGCCCCTTGGCTACCAGGAGACGGCCGAGGCGATCCTGGCCGCCACCCCGACCTCCGAGTGGGCGCCGCGGATGATGCACTCCGTACGAAAGGGAGAGTCGCTGTACTCCATCGCCCAGCGATACGGATCGAGCGTGTCGGCCATCCGCCAGGCCAACGGCATCCGGGGCAACCTCATCCACCCCGGGCAGACCCTCGTGGTTCCGAGGTTCGGCGACAGCCGGCCGCCGAGCACCCAGCGGATCGCCAGCGGCGGCAGCTACCTGGTCCAGCGGAACGACACCTTGTGGGACATCTCGCGCTCCTTCGGCACCTCGGTCGATGCCCTGTGCGCCGCCAACGGGCTGTCACGGGGCGCGACCATCCGACCCGGCCAGAAGCTCACGGTCCCCGGCCCCGGTAGCACGACAGCCTGCTTCGAGGTCGACCTCGAACAGCAGCACCACGTACAGGGTGCGACGGGGAGACACCCTCTACGACATCGCCCGGCGGTTCGGGGTTTCGATCTCCGCCCTGCGGCGGGCCAACGGCCTCACCAGCTCCCGCATCTACCCCGGCGACGTGCTCCAGATTCCAGGCTCCAGCGTCCGCGGGTAGCCCGTACTTCCCACCAGGCTTGGCGACGAGGGCGGCGAAGAGTGGCGAGAAGTACGGGCTACCCGCGGACGGTCAGGGCGGAACCGCCGGCGAGGAAGCTCCATCCACGGGCCCGCCCACCGGCTCGAAGCCCTCCTTCTCCGCCTCGCAGACGGGGCAGGTCCAGTCGTCGGGCAGCTCGGCCCAGGGCGTGCCCTCGGCCCCCTCATCGTAGACGTACGCACAGACCGAGCACTCGTACTTCATCACCGCCTCCAGTCAGTCGTCCGCTGCGAAACGATCAGATCATCATGCGAACGCGGTCTGTTCATGACCATCCCGACTGATACTTATAACCGTTTCTTTTTCTGGCATCAATTGCCGGGCTCGGTGTCGTGTGTCATCACGGGGACGTGGAGATCGGTGTTCCAAAATGTCAAAGTGTCGGCCCTGGCACCGGGTTATCCTGGTGTTGGGTTGGGTCGCCAAGGAAGGACCGTGATGAGCCTCCTCCAAAACCTGTTCGGACCGAAGATCGACAAGCTCAGGCAACGCGGCGACGTCGAAGGCCTCGAGGCCATCCTCGTCTCCGGCGCCCGGAGCGAGCATCGGGTCGCCGCCATCGACGCCCTGGTCGAGCTCGAGGGCGGCGCCAGCTCGACGGCGCTGGCGGGCGTTCTGGGCGATGCCGACCCGGCGGTCGACCGAGCCGCCGAGACGGCGCTTCGCGATCTCGGCACCGGCGCCGCCGAAGCGCTCGCGACCGCTCTGACCGGACCGAACGGCGACCGCGCCCTCGGCCTCCTCGTCAATCTCGGCGATGCCGGTGCCGAGCCGCTGAAATACGCGGCCCAGAGCGACGATGAGGCCTGCCGGCAGCGCGCCATCTCGGCCCTGCTCGATCTTGCGGGTACGACCGGGGACGAAGCGACACGGGAGCTCTGCTTCCGGGCCGTGCTCGCCGCCCTCGGCGACGGGGCGCCGACGTGCCGGGCCGCGGCGGCCGCCGGGCTCGCCGCCTTCGCCGACCCTCGCGCCGCCCGGGCGCTGGCGGCCCAGCTCAAGGACGGCGACGAGACCGTGCGCACGGCGTGCCGGACCACACTGTGTGGCATCGGACCGCCCGCGGTTCCGTACCTCGCCGACGCCCTGATCGACCGCAACCCCAACTCGAGGCTGCTGGCGGCCGGGCTGCTGGCCGAAATCGACGCCGCTCCGGTCGAGGTTCAGGACCGTTTCCAGGTGCTGATCTCCCTGGTCGGCATCCTCGACTCGAACGACCGAGGACCTCGCCGAGGCGGCTGCCGCCGCCCTCGCGCGCATCCCCGCCGCCGACGTGGTCGACGGGCAGCTCGAGCGGTTGGAGGACCCGACCTCGGATGAGCGCGAGGAGACCGAGGATCTCGTGCGCCGGCTGCTCGAGCACGGCGCCATGGACCCTCGCGATCGCCAGGCGGCGGAACGCCGCTTGACCCGGATCCTCGCGGCGGACCCGGACGACGCCTGATCCGGACGTTAACCGGAGGTTTTCGTCATGCTCCGCCGTGACCAGGTCTTCAATCTTCAATCTTCAATCTTCAATCAGCCAGAGCTACAATGACCCCAGAGTGTCCGCCCAAATTGAGACCATCGCCCAGGAAGGCAGGCCGTTCCTCGTCGGGGACTGGCTGGTCGAGCCCACCCTCAACCGGCTCACCCGGGGCGAGGTCTCGGTCCAGCTCGAGTCGAAGGCCATCGACGTCCTGCTCTGCCTGGTGGCGCACGCCGGCGAGGTGGTCGGCAAGGACACCCTGTTCGACACCGTGTGGCAGACCGAGTTCGTGTCCGACAGCACCATCACCAGCCGGATCGGCGAGCTTCGCAACGCCTTCGGTGACGACGCCCAGAACCCCCGCTACATCGAGACCATCCGCAAGCGCGGCTACCGGCTGATCGCGGAGGTTCATCCGGTGACCACGGCCGACGGGGTCGCACCGCCGGTCCCCGAGGCGCCGCCATCTCCTGAGGAGGAGCACAACCCGTATCCCGGGCCTCGCCTCCTTCACCGAGGCCGACGCCGACCGCTTCTTCGGTCGCGAGGCCGAGGCGGCGGCGCTGTGGCGGAAGATCAGCGCCCGGCGGCTGCTGGCGGTGATCGGACCCTCGGGGGTGGGCAAGAGCTCGCTGCTGCGGGCCGGGGTGGCGCCGCGGGCACCGCCCGGCTGGCGGGTGGTGGTCTTCACCCCGGGCGAGGCACCAACGCTGTCGCTGGCGCAGTGCGCTGGCGCCCGACCACGCGGGCGACCCGGCCGCCATGGCACGGCTGCTCGGATTCAACGATTCAGACACCGCGCTGGCCGTGGTCTCCAGGTGGCGGGGGCAGTTCAAGGAGGCCGTGCTCGTCGTCGACCAGTTCGAGGAGCTGTTCACCCTCAACCCGCCCGAGGTGCAGGCGAGCTTCATCGAGCTGCTGCGCCGGCTGGTGGACGCCGCCGACGTTCACCTCGTGCTCGTCATGCGAGACGACTACCTTTACCGGTGCCAGCAGCACGAGCAGATCGCTCCGATCTTCAAGGACCTGACCCCGCTGCCGCCGCCCACCGCCCGAGGGGCTGCGGCGGGCGCTCAAGGAGCCGGCGGGGCGGCAGCTCTACCGCTTCGAGTCCGAGCTGCTGGTGGACCGCATGATCGCCGAGGTGGAGGGCGAGCGGGGGGCGCTGCCATTGATGGCCTTTGCCGTGCACCGTCTGTGGGAGGAGCGGGACCGCGAGGAACGGCTGCTCACCGAGGAGGCCTACGAGACGCATTGGAGGCGTGGCGGGCGCGCTGGCACGGCACGCCGAGGCGACCCTGGAGCGAATTGGTTTCGAGCGCTTACCGATCGTTCGGGAGCTGTTCCGCAACCTGGTGACCGCCGAAGGGACCCGGGCGGTCCGCGAGGTGGACGAGCTGCTTTCGGTGTTTTCCGAGACCCAGTGTGAGGCAGCCGAGCAGGTCCTGCGCGAGCTGATCGACGCCCGGTTGCTGACCGGCTATCGGGCCCAGGGTGAGGACGATCGGCCAATGCGCCGCGTCGAGATCATCCACGAGTCACTGCTCTCCAGCTGGCCTCGCCTGGTGCGATGGCAGACCCAGGACGCCGACAGCGCCAGGCTGCGGGACGAGCTCCGGCAGGCCGCGCGCCTGTGGGACGACCACGAGCGGTCCAGCGACTACCTGTGGAGCGGCAAACCGTTTCGGGAGTTCTCCGTCTGGCGCGAAGACTACCCCGGTGGGCTCACCGCGCTCGAGGAGGAGTTCGCCTCGGCCATGACGTCCCACGCCACGCGACGGAAGCGACTTCGCCGCGTCGCCGGCGCAGCCGCCCTCGCCGTCGCCGCGGTTGTGGCGGTTTTATTCGGCATCCTCTGGAGGCAGAGCGTCCACGAGGCCCGCCGCGCCGAGGCGGCCAAGCTGCTCGCCCTCGGCCAGCTCCGGCTCGAGGACTACCCAACGGCCACCCTCGCCCACGCCATCGCGAGCCTCGAGCTCGCCGACACTCCGGAGGCTAGACGCCTTGCCCTCCGGGCGCTGTGGGAGGGTCCAACCGCGTTCGTCGTCAACGAGGATGACGCCTCGCAGGCGGAGTTCACGGCCCGTGGAGACCGGCTCGTCCAGGTCACTCAAAGCCTCACCGAGGGTCACCTTCGCATCGTGACCAGCGACGGTTCGGGCATTCCGTTCGAGCGCGTCCACGACTCTCCGATGGCCCACGGCTACACCAGCCCGGACGGAGACGTGGCGTACACGGTGCCGAATGTCGAAGCGGGAGTACACCAGAACCTCGTGCTGTGGTCGCTGTCCGACGGCAGGCGGATCAACGAGACATGGTTCGACCCACCGACCACGCTGTGGTCGTGGGAGTTCGCTTGGAACCCGAATCGGCTTTTGATCCCGGTGGGGGACGAAGAGGGACCGTCGATCCACGCCTTCAACTTCGACGGCACGACCGAACGGCTCGGGACGCTCGATCTCGAGGTCAGGGAACAACTCTGGCACGGCCGTGCCGCCCTGGATCGAAACAGAAGCCGCTGGTTCGCGACCCTGGACGGCAACCGGGTCGTGGTCTTCGAGATCGGTGAGCACAGCCTCTCGAAGCCACGCCTCCTCGGCCGTCACGAGGGTACTGGCCTCCGAGTGGCTTTCGACCCTGAGGGCCGTCTCCTTGTCACCTCCAGCTCGGACGGACGGATCAGGATCTGGCAACCGACCGGGAACAAGCCGCCATTGGAGTTCGAGGGTCCGCCCAACATCGACGATCTCGAAATCTCGAGCCGGGCGTCCCGGCTCGAGGCGTACTCGGTGAACGACGGGACCGTCACCACCTGGGTCTGGTCGCTCGAGGACGGCGCCGCACGACTGCTGCGGAGCTTCGAGTGTGGCACCGAGAACAACCTCTACTCCTTGTGTCTCGGAGTTGGCTGGAACCCATCTCACAAGCTGTTCGCCAAGTCTGGGCCGGGGGAGAGCACCCGACTGTGGTCGCTGTCGGCGCCGGCCGGTGCCGACCCGCTCGTGCTCAGGCGCGGGGGCTCCGCAACCGCCTTCGGCCACTCGTTCCACCCGGACGGCAGCTGGATCGCCACCGCCCAGATACCGGGCCTGACCCTATGGCCATTGAGCAGGCCGTACCCTTGGGTCATCCGGCCGCACACGAGTCCAGTGGAGACCGTGAATTTCGGGCCAAACGGCGCCTGGCTCGCCTCCGGTTCGGACGACGGCATCGTTCGCCTGTCGCCGCTCGCCGGGGAAGTGCCCGCAGAGAGCTCCTTTGAGTACGACGCCTCGGCGTGGATCCACAGGGTGGCCTCATCACCTGACGGCACGGCGCTCCTGGTGGGTGCCCACTATGTCGGCGCCTGGCTGATTCCTCTCGACGGCCGCGCGTCCGCCCGGCTCGGGTCTCTGACGTCTGTGTATAGCGTCGGCTTCAGCTCTGACGGGCGGTTCGCGGTCGCGGCCGGTTATGGAGACGACAGCGCCACGAGAATCCACGTCTACAGCACCGACACGCTGGAGGAGGTCGCCGTTCTCGAGCCTGAAGCGACCAAGGCCTCCATCTGGGTGGACGAGAAGCGAAGCTTCCTCCCCGATGGTCGAATCGTGTCGGCACTCTGGTCATCCGGTCTCTGGATCTCGGATCCGACGACAGGTTCCCACGAGCACTTGTTCGAATGCGATGGTCTTCCGGGATTTGCAGTCAGCGCGGACGGTCGACGGATCGTGCTTGTCGAACTGGCCGATGGGGGCGCCCTCGGTGCACCCAGCCGAGTCCTTCTCCTGGACCGCGACACCGGCACCACGACCCACCTCGAGCGCCACGGCGACCAAGTGTGGTCGGTCGCCATGAACGCCACGGGCACCATCGTGGCAACCGGTGACAGGGAGGGAGTGCTGCGGGTCGGGTCGACGAGCGGCGCGGAGCCGCACCTGCTGCTCGGCCACGAGGGGTTGATCTCGGATGTGGAGATCGACCCCCTCGGCCGCTGGATCGCCACCGGCGGCAAGGACACCACGGTCCGCATCTGGCCCATGCCGGATCTCTCCAAACCTCCGCTCCACACCCTGCCGCATCACGAGCTCCTCGCCAAGCTCAAGACCCTCACTAACCTCCGTGTCGTCCGCGACGAACAGTCGCCCACCGGCTGGACCCTCACCCACGACCCCTTCCCCGGCTGGGAGACGGTACCCACTTGGTGATTCCCGGCTGTCTGGCCAGTCCAAAGTCAAAAGTCGAAAGTCAAAAGTCCCCCGCCCCACCCACTCAGATGGTGGATGACAGACTGCAGATACCGGATCCCCCTCCCGCCCAACTCAGCCATCAAACCTCAAACCTCTCACCTCAAACATGTTCCCCCTCTTTTCCCCTTCTCCCCTTCTCCCCCTTGCGCCCGCTGAAGTGGCGGCCGATCCGGACGTTTTCAGGACGTTTCCCTCATTCTTCTTCGCTTCCCGGAGCCTACATTCACAGCGACGCCAACCGGAAACGAGGGAGAAACCGATGACGACGACCCGATCGGCCCACGCTGCTGCCCTTCTCGCGGCCACTCTGTTCACCTGTGCCTTCGCGATCCCCGTGATCGCGCAGGAGTGCCCGAATTTGGCCAACTTCATGGAGAGGCCCTATGAACCGGCCTACAGTGTCGCGGTCGCCGATGGCTACGCGTATACGACACAACACTGCGATCAGCACTCCGGGGACGGGGTGTTCAGAGTGATCGATGTGCGCACGCCGTCCGAGCCGGTCGAGGCGGGCACTCTCGAGATGTGCGCCGGGAATGTCGTGGTCTCCGGCCGCCACGCGTACGTCAACCGCGGAGATCCCGTCTACGACGGGGTTATGGATGTGCGGGTGATCGACGTGAGCGATCCGACCTCGCCCTCCGAGGTGGGAGTTCTCAGCGGGGTGGGCCGGATCGCGACTGTTTCAGACGGCTACGCCTACACCATCGAACCCGATGTGGGCCTGTGGGTGATCGAAATTACCGATCCGACATCACCCATCGAGGTGGGCTTCCTCGAAACCCACCAGGGCTATGTTCTGAGCGACCTCGAGGTTTCCGACCACTATGCCTACGTGACCAGCGGGAACTCCACCGAATCGGGATTCCTGGAGGTGATCGACGTGAGCAGTCCGTCGGCACCCTTCCAGGTCGGCATTGTCCAGCTTGGCGTTGTCCAAGGTACCGAGTGTTCTTTTGGTCATGTCGAGGTGTCTGGAAACTACGCCTACCTTATGTACCATTGTCACTTCATCTACGGGCCGCGCGGCATGATCGTTGTCGACGTGAGCGACCCCTCGTCGCCATCAGTGATTGCGAACCTTGTTTTCAGTGACAGCTGGGGGCACGTTTTACACGATCGCGGCTGCAGGACACCTTCTCTACGCGGCGTCTGCATCGTCAACGGGGGGGGTCACCTGGATGTGTACAACGTGAGCGACCCCTCAAATCCCGTCAAGGTGGCCTCGATTTCTGAGGGATATTGCAGGTTTGGCGATGATGTTTTCCTCACAAGCTTCCAAGCGCTTTTCGATATCGATCGGCGAGGAAGGTATGTCTACGCCGCAGGAAGGGGACGGCCTTCTGGTCTTCGACACCTGGGGCTGCAGACGGCTCATCACGCCTCCGGCGCTTGAGTGACCGGGGCGCCGACTCGCCACGTGGACTTTTGGACATTCAGTACCTAATGTACAAATTCCCCGTACCAGGTCAGAGGATCCGAGGAAGTTCAGCCGTCGCCCTCGGATCCTGTCGGTACCACGTATCCCGAAGCTGCAGAATGCCATCGGATTCACCGGCCACCGCACCTTGCGCTTCGGACAGGGTGATTATCCTCGTTGCTGTTTCTCTGATTTTCTGATAAACTGAATATCGGAGGTACGGACATGGCGGATCTGACATCCCGGGTGGGCAAACGGGGGACGATCGTCGTGCCGGCACGGCTCAGGAAGCGCTACGGTCTCGACGAGGGTGTGCTTGTCATCGCCGAGGAGCGCGAAGACGGGATTCTCCTCAGGCCGGCGGTCGCTGTGCCGGTGGAGGTGTACTCCCCGGAGCGCCGCGCCGAGTTCCTGCTGACCAACGCCGTCGACGAGGGGGACTATCGGCACGCCGTCGACGAGGTGCGACGCATGGGGCTCGATCCCGACTCCATCCCCCATCGACGCCATCAGCCGAACGAGTGACCCTTGGATCGGCTGTTTCTCGACGCGAATGTACTGTTCTCGGCAGCTTACCGCGAAGGTGCCGGTCTCGTAGGTTTGTGGAAGCTGCGCGGAGCCCTTGTGATCACCTCCCGCTATGCCGTCGCCGAGGCGAAGCGCAACCTTCTCACCGAGGAGCAACGATCGCGTCTCGACTCGCTCCTGGTGACCACCGAGGTGGTCGAAGAGGTCGACGAGAGGACCTTTGATGACGAACACCGGCTGCCCTCGAAGGACCGGCCGATCTTGCGGGCCGCCGTCAACGCGCGGGCGACCCACCTGGTCACGGGGGACGTGACCCACTTCGGGCAGTTCTACGACCAACGTCTCCAGGGAGTCCTGGTGGTCACCCCCGGCGACTACCTGAGGTCGCGGAAGAATGGCTAGCTTCCTCGGTACCGCGTATCTCGGAGTTGCAGATCACTAACGCGTTCTCCAACCACTCTGCAACAGTGTGAGTCGCGGTAGCTGCCCGCGTTTAACGTTCAACGTGTAACGTTTAACGTGACTCCGAGATCACCCGACCGGCCCGATCGAAACGAACGGCCGCGACCACCTCGCCGGCTTCGTCTCGCTCGTAGCGGATATCGACGGTGCCGTCCTCGAGCGCCTGCCGGTAGAGACTCCGAACCACCCGGCCGCCGCCGTCCAGCTCGTGGGTCCCGTCCAGTGAGTCCCCGGACCTGACCTCGACCCAGCTCGGACTGTCGTCTCGGCTGATCAGGATGACCGTCTGCGGCGAGGTCGCCACGGAATCCTCGGATACAACGCCATCGACCGGGTCGAAGGTCGCGAGTTGCTCGACCGTCCAGCCGGGGGCGATCTCGTGCTCGGTGATGTCGACCCGGGGAAAGAGCAGCACCGCAATCTCCTGCTCGGCGTCGCCGCGACCGATCCGAAAGCCCAGCCGCTGGCGCCAGCCGATCCCCGCCAGCGCCGTCCGCAGCTCCGCGAGGCTGGCGAATGCGACTCCGTTGAGGTCGAGGATCCTGTCACCGCTTTCGAAGCCGGCCGCGGCGGCGGGGGTGTCGGGCCAGGCCATGGACACCACCTGGTCGTCATCGTCCTCCTTCAGCTGGAGCCCGAGACGCGGGTAGGCCTCGATGCCGCCGGTGTCCCGGAAGGCGCCGACGAAGTGAGCCAGCGATCGGGTGAGCTGAGCCGGTTTTTCCGCCGCGCCGCCCTTCCCGTGGTCGCCCATGGGGTGGCCGTGCGGGTCGTCGTCAGGATCGGGGGGCGGTGCAGTCACCGGGCAGAAGGTCGCCACGGAGACGTCGGCCCGGTCCGTCCCGGCGACCTCGTCGGAGATCCGGCGCGCGATGCCGAGATCGTAGGCGACGTGGCCGCTGCCCACGATCACCACCATGGTCTGGTCCTCGCCGAGCTCGGCGAGGATCGACCGCGCCATCACCACGTCCCACACGCACTGGGCCGCATACATGTTGTCGAACCAGCCGGGCGGCAGCATGGCCACGGTCTCGCCGAAGTAGCGGGCGATCAGATAGCGGTGCTCCCCAGAGCCGTCGGTGACGACCTCGCCGATCTCGGCCCGCTGCTCGTCGCTGAGCCCTTCCAGGCCGCCCCGGTTGACCGCGCGGACCACCTCACGAGGTACGTTGAGGCCCACCACTCGGATGCCCCTCTGGCGCGCGACCTCCATGACCGGCCGGTAATAGCCGAAGTTGTAGGTGCCGCGGTCGTACCACTGGGTCGCATCAAGCAACTCCTCCTCGTTCATCTCGCCCAGACTCCATGATTCGAGCGCCGGCTGATCCGATCTTTGGAAGAATTCCATCCCGAGCACCAGCTGCGGCTTGATTCCCGCCATCGCCTCGAGGAGGGCGGCGTGAAACTCCTTCTGCTGGAAGTCGGTGTGCGCCTCACCGAGCAGCACGACCCTCGCCTGCACCAGCCGGGCGGCCAGCTCCTCGAGCGTCACCGTGCGATCCCCCCTGCAGTCCAGGAAAGTGCCCGGCTGGGCGGACGTGAGCAACGTGGCCAGCTCCGGGTCACCGATCGGCAACAGGTCAAGCTCGTCGGCGGCCACCGGCATCGCCGCGGCAACAGCCATGGTCAACATCAGCATGATCCAAGCCCATCTCATCACGATCTCCTCCCCGCGAAGCGCCACGATACGCGACCGCCGGGCGGTTCGCAAACCCGACGTCTCAACACCCCGTCCCCCTGCTACAATCCACTCTTTCGTCGGCGGAGTGTTGTCATGCCCGATCGAACCGACATTTCTGGAGATCTCAAGGACGCCCTCGACGCCGGTGACACCGAGCGCGTCGAGGAGCTCTGGCTGGAAGCGCTGGAGCTGGACCCGATTCCGACGGATCAGCTCCTCGAGGTTCGCCGTTTGTTGTGGAAGGACGGCCACAAAACCCAGGCTCGGACCCTCCTCGATCTCCTGGTGGAAATTCTGGAGAGCGGCGACGACCACTCCGCGACCCTCGCGGCACTCAAGGAGCTGGTGCGGCTGGCCGCCAAGGGCGAAACGACCCTCGTCGAGCGGCTTGAACGGACGGTGACCCGGGATCGAGCCGGCAGCCCGTCCCTGGCCCCGGTGCTGGAGCGCTATCCGCTGGCCCGATCGCGCCGGCCGTTGGAAGCCTTGGAGTCCATTGAACTCTGGCTCGACCACGATCTCGGCACCATCGTCCAGGTCGTCGGCCAGGGCGTCGGTACGGTGGTAGACGTCAACCTCGAGTTGGAGAACCTCAAGGTGGACGTGGGCGGCCCGAAGCCGGTTTCGGTTCCGTTCGGGGCGATCACCCGCTACGTGAGCCGCCTGCCCGAAGGTGATTTTCGCCGCCGGTCGGTCGAGGACCGCGAAGCCCTGCTGCGCGAGGTCGAGGACAGCCCGGGGGATGCCCTGGCCCATCTCCTGGAGAGCCTCGGCGAGCCGGTCGACGTGGCCACCATCAAGGCGGCGCTCGACGGTATGGTGGAGCCCCAGGCATGGACCGGATGGTGGAATCGCGCCCGCAAGCACCCTCGCCTGCTCACGTCGGGATCCGGATCACGCCTGAAGTACGCTGTGGAGGCCAGCGCCGAGGCCGCAGACGAAGCCCTGCTCGACGACCTCCTGGCCGCCGAGCCCCGGGATCGGCTGGCCATCGCCCGCCGCCTGGCGACGCGCAGCCGAACCACCGCGGCGGCGGCATTCGCCATCTTCGACGGCACGTTCTCCGACCTCTCGGCCGCCGAGCCGGGCCTCGCCTGGGAGACGGCGGGGGCCATGGCCACGCTGCCGGCGGATGCCGCCCGGGTGGCCGGTCTTCGGGCGGAGCTGATCGCCTCGTCACCGCCGCTCGGGCTGCTGTCGGGGATCCAGGATCGGGGTGAGCGTGAGGCGGCCCTTGAAGCCATTCGGGAGGCTCGGCCGGACGACTGGGTCGAAATCTGGTCCGACTGGATCCTGCACGAGAGCCACCCGACGGTCCTGGACCGGGTGATGTCCGCGGTCGAGGAGGCCGGAGCGGAAGAGCTCGCCGACGCCGCCCTCGAGGCCATCTTCCGCAACCACACCGAGCATCCGGCCCAGTTCGTCTGGGCTTGTGAGGCGATGGCCCGGGACGGCGCGCCCGAAACCATGCAACGTCGGCTCACACCCTCGCTCCTCGAGAAAATTCCCGATGCGCTGAGCCGACCCGAGTTCGGCCCGATCCGCGGTCGGGCCAAGGCCCTGCTCGACGGCGGCCAGGCGGCGGTCAAGCTGTTGATGTCGTCGGCATCGGTGAGGCAGGCGGAACGGTTCATCAACCGGTTGGGCCGCCTGTCCGCAGTCGAGCCGCAGCGGCTGCGGATCCTCCAGCAGGCCGCCGCTCAGGGCGGGGCGGTGGAGACGGTGGAGACCCCGCTTTTCGTCGCCACCCGCTTCTCGGTCGAGGCCAAGCAGAAGGAGCTCAAGCAGCTGCTCGAGGTGGAGATTCCGAAGACCCTCAAGGGCATCAACGCCGCCGCCGCCGAGGGCGACCTCCGAGAGAACTTCGAGTACCACATGCTGCGAGACCGGCAGGAGCTGCAGTCGGCCAAGGCGGCCAGGCTGCAGCAGGACCTTGGCCGTGTCCGTATTCTCGAGCCCGGCACGGCGGACAGCTCCCAGGTCAACATCGGTACGATCGTTCACCTGTCGGGGACCGACGGCAGCCCGGTGGAGCCGGTCACCATCCTCGGGGCGTGGGACGCCGACGTCGGCCGGAGGGTCTTCGCGAACGCCAGCGGGGTGGCACAGAAGATGATCGGCCAACGGGTGGGTCAGGAGGTCGAGCTGGATGGGGTGACGGCCACCATCGTCAAGATCGAACCATGGAACGGCAACTGACCCTTCGCGACGATCTCGTATTCCATGCCCTCCGGGGCTTCATGGCGGTGGCGGGCCGATTGCCCCTGGCGGTGACGCGACCCGTCAGTTTTGCCGCGGGGCGCCTCGCGATGGCGTTCAACCCTCGAGATCGACTGCGCACGCACAGCCACCTTCGCATCGCATTCCCGGAACTGGGGGAGGCTGAGGTGCGGGCACTGATGCGGGCCAACGCCCGCCATTTCGGTGCCGTGGCTGCCGAGGTCGCGTGGTTGTCGCGGGCGACTCCTGACGCGGTCCTGGGCTTGTGCACAGCCAGCGGTGCGGAGCACCTCGAGCAAGCGATCGAGGACGGCAACGGCACGGCACTGCTCACCGGACACTGCGGCAACTGGGAGATCCTGAACGCCTGGCTCGGTGCCTCAGGGTTCCCGATGACAATCGCGGTCCGTGACATCTACGACGAACGTCTCGATCGGATGGCGACCGACATCAGATCCCGGTTCGGCGCCGACGTCGTGCCCCGCGGAGCCGACGCCGGCCGTCGCATGTTGTCCGCGCTGGGGAAAAACCGCGTCATCGGGCTGCTCATCGACCAGGATATTCGGGACATCCCGGGTGTGTTCGTACCGTTCTTCGGGCGGCCGGCGTGGACGCCATCCGGCGCCGCGTCGCTCGCGTTGCACAAGGGTTCTCCGGTGGTTCAGGCGTTTTCCCACCGCCGCCACGACGGCACCCACGTCATCGAGGTCCACCCGCCGCTGCCGCAGCCGCCCGCCGGATCGAAGGAGGACCGCGTGACGGAGCTCACCGCGGCCGCCACGGCCGGCATCGAGCGACACATTCGCGCCCACCCGGCGCAATGGGTGTGGATGCATCGGCGGTGGAGGACCGAACCGCCGCCCGGCCGCCCACCCAATTGAATATTGAAAATTGAAAATTTTCCCCACCCGCCCGAGGATGTGGGGGATTCGGGGTTCGGGATCTTCCATCGCACTGAAGCCTGATCGCTGTACCTGTTCGCTGTCCCTGCTCGCTGTTCCCTGTCGCTGGCCCTGAATTCTGTCGCTGCCGCTGCGTTTTGGGCACGGGCACGGAGACGGGCAAGGAGGCGGGCAGGTAGAATCCTGGCGATGTTGAAACGGGAACGTGCGCAGGCCGTCGTCGAGTTGCTGGCCGAGGAGTATCCGGCCGCCCAGTGCGAGTTGGACTACCGTGACCCCTGGGAGCTGCTGGTGGCCACGGTGTTGTCGGCTCAGTGCACCGACGTGCGAGTCAACCAGGTGACACCTGGGTTCTTCAAACGATGGCCGGATCCGGCTTCCCTGGCCGCGGCCAACCTTGGCGAGATCGAGGAGGTCGTTCGGCCCACAGGTTTCTTCAGGAACAAGGCGCGATCACTGCAGGGTGCCGCGCGGGCCGTCGTTCACGAACACGGGGGCAGCGTGCCGGGCGACATCGATGAGCTTGTGGCACTGCCGGGAGTTGGCCGCAAGACCGCGAAAGTGGTCCTCGGTGAGGCGTTCGGGATCGCCGCCGGCGTCACCGTAGACACACACGTGCGGCGCCTGGCAAACCGGATCGGCCTGACCCGGCAGCAAGATCCCGAGAAGATCGCCGGCGAGTTGGAGAGGCTCATCCCACGATCCGAATGGATCGCCTTTTCTCTGCGACTGATCCTCCACGGCCGCCGCGTCTGCACCGCACGCCGACCCCGCTGCGAAGGCTGCGCCCTGGATCCCGTCTGCCGCAAGGTCGGTCTGTAGCCACTCGCCTCGCGAGCTCGCTCAATCGACGAGTATCCAACGACGTCGCCGCCGCCAGTGAGTCACGTTGGAGCAGCCGAAGGCTGCGACAACGTAAACGGCAAACTGCCAACTGCCAACGGTTAATAATCAAACGCACTGCCACCGATGAACTCCCTCAAAATCGAGGTCTGGGGAACCTCGTCCGGGAAGATCGGCACGAAAATGGAGAGGAACTTGAGCAGCCGAAATGCTTCGGGGTATGACGGGCTGGTCCTCGGAATCTGGAGGAGGAACCGTTCGGCATAGGTCTTGAGGACCGCCGGCTCATAGACCAGGGCCGAGTTGAACATCACGTCCGCGTCCTCCTGGAACGGGTAGATCCAGCGGGCCTCGCCCCGCCGCACTCCCTCCCACAGGGCGAGGGTGCGCTCTGCCGAGAATCCTCGATAGCGGTGGTCCCGGACGATGCGCCGAATCAGCCTCGCATCTGCGGTGAAGATTCGGTTGTGCTCGTCGATGGCGAGCTGGGACAGGGCCGATATGAAGATCCGGAACTTCCGGGCTGCGGGAACGTTTTCGGTCAATCGCTCGTTGAGGCCGTGAATCCCCTCGATCACCAGCAGCTGGTGGTCCTCCAACCGGAGCGGTCTCCACTCCGACTGCGGCTTGCGTCGCCCCCGGACGAAATCAAAGCGCGGAGTCGCCACCTCGGACCCCGACAGAAGCTCCGCGACGTGACGGTGAAGGAGCTCGAGGTCGATGGCGTCGAGCGCCTCGTAATCCGGCTGACCGTCCTCATCGAGCGGGGTGGCATCGCGATCGACGTAGTAATTGTCCATCGACAGCGACACCGGCTCGATGCCGTTGACGTTGAGCTGGGTTCGCAGGCGTTTGGCGAAGGTGGTCTTCCCCGAGCTGGTTGGCCCGGCAATCAGAACCAACCGCACCTGAGGCCTCCTCGACAGGATTTCATCGGCAATCAGAGCGATCTTCTTTTCGTGAAGCCCTTCGGCGATTCGTACGATATGACGGATTCCTCCGTCGAGGCACAGCGCGTTGAGCTGGCCCACCTGCCGGACTCCCAGCAGCTCCTCCCACGATCGAGTCTCGAGGTAGGACCTGAAGAGCTTGTCCCGGGGAGTGAACTCAGGCAGTCGGCTGCGGTCGCCGCGGCGGGGGAATCGGAGCACCAGTCCATCCTCGTAGGGCATGACCCCGAAGGTGGGCAGACACCCCGCGTGAGGGGCATAGCTTCCTTGGGCGATATCCACGAACCGTCCGCAGGTGATCGTGGGAACTGTCGACGACCGGCGGGTCGCGAGCAGCTGCAGCTTGCCCTCGTACCCCACCTCGCGAAAGTGATTTTCGGCCTCCTCGAGGGTGACCGTCGACCGAATGAAGGGACGGGCTTCCTGATGAACCTCGCGCATGCGGGTCTCGATTGCCGGGGCCATCTCGGCCAGCGGCGGGTGTTCGCCGCGCACCTGGTAGTGGTAGCAGTTCCCCAACGACTGTCCGATCATGGGTCGGGCACTCTCGAAGAGTTCGAAGCACGCCTCGTAGAAGAGCAGGCTGACCGAACGTTTATAGACGGCCTCCCCTTCCCGGTCGCCGTACCGCACCAGATCGAGCTCGACCTCGCCGCGCAACGGAAAATCGAGCATCACCTGGCGCCGGTTGACCAGCGCCGACAGAACGGTATCCGGGATTTCACCGTCCACCTCGCGCAAGAAGTCCTCGACCCGGATCCCTGCGGCTGCTCGGTGGATCTGCCCCCGATAGTTGACCTGGACATGTGAGTTGTTCATCTTAAACGCGCCTTTCGCAACCTCCAGGGCCGATTCAGGCCTTCGAGAATAGAATCTCGACTCCTCCGAGACAACCCGCCGGTGAGGTGGTCACTTGACAGGCGATTGTCGTATACTCGCCGCTACGTTCAAAAGGCGCCCATGCCATACCGGAGCGGCGACTCGATCCCGCTCGCCACGGGGGCATGGGCGCTATTTTCCTTTGCGCGCGGGCTTCTGGCCGCCCTTGATCTTCTTCGGTTCGCAGGCGTCCTTCTTCGCCTTAACCACGGCGCCGCAATCCTCGCACTGAAACCGGCCTGGTTTCGGCTTGGCTTTTGATTTTCCCTTGAGGCAACCCACGCGGTGTACTCCAATGACCTGCGTCTCGGCAGGGCCATGAGACGGCGTATCACCAGCGAGCTTACCACAGTCGAATCGCCTCACCAATGATCCTCCACACCGGGATCGTCACGGTTTACCCACCGCGAGATTGCGGCTAAACTCGGCCCTCGTCAGGGACGAGGTGGAGGCGATGACAATCCCCGAGTGGTACACCGGAAGCGACGACACCGGCCGTGTGGCGGCGGGAATCGAGTCGATCATCGAGAGGATGGACGGCCGCACGGCCGACCACGAAGACATCGAACAGCTTCGGGGCCTGCTCGAGATCGAGCAGGAGGTCAACTGGCGGTGCTTCCTGCTCGGGTTGGTGGGAACCATTCACTACGATCTGGAGGAAATCGAACCCGCCACCCGGGTGCTCGAGGAGTCGGTGGCCGGTTACAAGGTCTACCTGGAGACGTTTGACGAGGTCCTGAGCGTGTACTGCCAGTCGTGCTACACGCTCGGCGTGATCCTGTTCGACGGCAAACGGTTCGCCGAGGCCACCCCGTACTTCATGCGGTGCCTGCCCTACATGCACGAGGTCTACGACGAGACCTACATCGGCAACATCTTCACGTTTCTCAACCTGAGCCTCAACTGGAGCAACCAGACCGAAACCGGCCTGGTCTTCTCGGAAGCCGCCGCCTTCGCCCGCCACTGCGACTGCGAGTCGCTGGAACACCTCATGGTGTCCTTCGGCAGCGCCGGCGAAATGGAGAAGGCCACCGATGTCTTCCACCTGCTCCAGAGCCATTGCCAGGACTACGAGGAGTACGAGCGGGTGCTGGATTTTGCGGAACGAAACCTCGGCGAGTCCGGCGTCGTCAACTGATCGCTCAGTTGGCAGTTGGCCGTTGGCCGCTGGCAGTTTGCATTTCTCCCGCCCGCCCCGAGTCCGCATCCGTGCCCGTGTCCGCGCCCGAATGAGTCAAAAGTCGAAAGTCTGGAGTCAAAAGTCCGACACCCACCCGACCATCCAGTTGAAAGTTGGAAGTTCACGTTGTCGCAGCCGTTGACTGCTCCAACGCGACTCACCGCCACCAGCAGACAGCCGTAGGCCAGCCCCCTCCCTCGCGACGACCCCCCTGGCCACGGCTGTGGGCTGCTGCTGTCGGTGAGTTGAAAGTTGGAAGTTCCCACGAGTTGAAAGTTGGAAGTTCCCCCACCCGCCCCGGAAGGGATTGGACGCAGAAAAACGCAGATGAACACTGATTTGGTGTTGATCATCCGATCGTCGCGGTTTCCCGGATCCTCCACCGACTGGATGCTGAGTCTTTAATATCCACCGGTGTCTGCGGCAACGCCGCGGACATACCAGCAGGGCGGTCACCCGGGACGAAATCTAGCTCTCGTCCCGGGTGACCCCCTGCTGGCCGCCCCGCCTCCAGCGGGGCGCGGTGGACGCCTTACTTTGTTGGGTGAGGCGGTGTTCCCGCTCCCCTTTTTCTTGAAGGAAGAGACCGGGTTAGCGACAACTCCCTTAGTGCGGAGGCCGATGCGGAGCGGCGGCCGGGACCGGCGGCGAGAGTCGAAGAAGAGCCCGCTCTTCGACGGCTCTCACCGACGGGGCCGGGAAGCCGCCGGTAGGCGGCGCGATACCCGCACCCTGCAACCCCCCATCCGCGTGTCTCTGCGTTCATCTGCGTCCAATTCCCGGGCGGTTGGGGAGTTCAAGAACACAATTCGATCCCTTTCGCGACGGTCGATCCTCAGGATCCGAGCAGATTCCTCGTCGGCGCCCTGCGGGCGCCTCGCTCGGAATGACAAGGGGGGGCTGTGCCCCGGGCGGGAGGCGGGAACTGCCAACTGCAAACTGCAAACGGCCAACTGAGTGGGTGGGGGAATGTCAGTGTCCTCCGTGTTCTTCTGTGTCCAATCCGAATCAGTGCACGCGACGATGTCTGCCGCGGTCGATCCGGCATAGGATGGTGATGTGGATGAGGGCTCGATTCCCCGGTTCTCGGTGATCATTCCGGCGCGGAACGAGGAGGAACTGCTGCCGAGGCTGCTCGACACCCTCGATACCGCCAGAGCCGGGTATCGCCGGGGCCCGGACGCGGTCGAGGTCGTGGTCGCCGATAACGCCTCCACCGATGCGACCGTCGACAAGGCGACAGCGAGGGGGTGCCGGGTCGTCGAGGTCACGGAGCGAAAGATCGCATCGGTCCGCAATGGCGGCGCTGCCGCGGCGCGGGGACAGATCTTGACCTTTGTCGATGCCGACATGCAGGTCCACCCGACGACCTTCGACGCCATCGAGGACACCCTGGCAACCGGCAGGTACGTGGCCGGCGCCACTGGGGTCACATTGGAACGATGGTCGGTCGGGATAGCCGTGACCTATGCCCTCATGGTCCCCTGGGTTTGGATCCTGCGTATGGACACCGGCGTGGTGTTCTGCCTCAGCGACGATTTCGCGGCGATCGGCGGCTACGACGAGCGACGCTCGTTCGGCGAGGACGTCCAGTTTTTGGACGACCTCAGGCGCCTCGGACGCCGGCGCGGACAGCGTCTGGCGCGAGTCACCAGCGCCAAGGCCATCTCGTCGACCCGCAAGTTCGACACCTTTGGGGAGTGGCACTACATCCGACTGATCTTCCACTTGCTCGGGCCGATGTTCACCAAGCCCGGCACCCGCACCGACCTCATCCGGCGGTACTGGTACTCCGACGATCGTTAGGGGATCCCCCGCCCGCCCTGCTTCGAAAAGCTCCCCCTCCCGTCCTACCCCGCTTTTCGAAGTCAATGGGTCCGTTGATTCTCAACTTGGGCCGGAGGAGGTTCAACGTTTCACGTTTAACGTCTCACTCGACGGTGAGTTAAGGCAACACGTTGACCGTTCAGAAGGCCTCACCCACCGGCACCGCATAAGGGACCTGCCACGCCAGGATGCAGCCGAGCACCAGGACCACTGCCAGCAGCACGGTCACCATCTGCAGCACCTCGAGGTAGACGGACGGGGTCCTTTCCCGCAGTAACCGTCGGCTGCCCACCAGGAGGATCACCGGAGGCAAGATCAGCAACCACGGGGACTGGAAGGCGAACCAGCGACACGCGGGCGGCAGCTGCGACGCCGAAATGCCGGCGCCGTACACGAAGTTCTGCAGCTGGAAGCCACTGAACTGATGGCAGAACACCACTCCGAACAGAAGCCCGAGGCAGGCGCCCACCAATCTGACGAGCTGCAGCTTGCGGCCGACGGACGGCTCCCGTGTTTGTTGCCCGGTCTCCGGATCACCACTGGCGTTCATCGCACCACCTTCTGATGGACAACACGGACCCCGTCCGGACTATTCACCCTCGATCTGTATACTCGGTCTCACTTCGAGGACTGGAGGACGTCATGACGAGCGCCCTACGGCTGTGTGTCCTCCTGTGCAGGCGGCGGGAACAGGCCCAGCTGGTTCAGCATCGCCAGATTGTCCCAGGTCACCCAGGTCTCCACGATCTTGCCGCCGACCAGGTGGTGAACCGCGGCAAAATCCAGCTCGATCGACCGTCCGGTGGGCGGGAAGGGGCCCATCTGACCCTGATGCGTGCCTCGGTAGATCCCCCAGTAGGCGACGAACTCACCCTGGGCGAAGAGATGGACCTCCTCGATAGTCTGATCGGGGATCGCACTACGATCGGCCTCCAAAAACGCCTTGAACTGCTCGAGATTGGCGTCCGCGATCTCGGGCGTCGCCTGGCAGTGTCTGACGTAGTCGTCCGAAAAAACCCGGTCGAGTGCATCGTAGTCACCGGCCATGATCATCTCGGTCGCGAGACGAACCGTCTCCTCGTTGCGTCGCGCCTTGGAGCACGGCTCGCACAGGCACCCCGTCAGGACGACGAAGGCCGCACCCGAAATCACGAGCCGAACCAGCAATCGCTGTTTCATCGTCACCCTCCGATCGTCGATTTCAGCCGAGTGAAGACCCTACTGCATCAAATATAGGTCCTGGTCAATCAGATGCCCAGCTCAGATCCAGCCGAGGATCGCCCCGAGTTGCGGCGTTCGATCTCTACGGAGTAGACGTAAACGACGAGCGCGAACAGGGGGATCACGTACCACTGGAACAGGCTCCCGTCCCTCAGAATCGACATGGCCTCCAGCGCGGACTCGGTGGGCATCGGCATCCTCCTTGATGATGGTTGGACGGCTCGTCTGGCGAGCCGGTCCCTTCGGTCAATCTACAATCCCCCCCGGACGACCAGAATCCAATATGTACCTCGGCTCAGCGCACCCTCGAGTCGAAGAACCGCCGCCCCGACCGCGCCCGGATCCGCCATCGAGAGTGGTCCTCCGCGTTCAGTCGGAGGAAGGAAACCTACGGGTTGATCCCGGGCCCCGTTTCCCATGGGAGGTGTCGGCCCAGTGTAACTCAAACCGCAGCCGCCCCGGTCAAACGGAGGTAGCGTCCCCGTCGTCGTCGGGAGCGACCTCGGTGAGCAGCGCCCGGGCCTCCTCGGCGAGATCGACCGGCACCCAGAACACCGCCGCCCGGGCGCCCCGCATGAAGCGGAAAGGGTCGAACCCCGGCAGAATCCGATCGCTCGCGCTGTCGTTGGTGGTCACGCTGGGGATCCCGGCCCCGTCGAGGATCGATCGCGCGATCTGGATCTCCGCCGGATCATCCGACTGGAAGACGGGCTCCAGCTCGGGGTCGCCGTGGTCCGGAGTCCGGACCTTTCCTTCGCGCTCTTGAGCTTCGACCCATGCTGGGTCCACGAGCCCGGCCCCGCAGTACGGGCACACGCTGGTTTCCGAGACGTACTCTCCGCGCACTCCGGAAGCCTCCAGGTCGGGACAATCCGGATTGGGACACACCACCACGGTTCGCTGCATCGCTAGCTCCGATCTCGACGTCGCCCCTGCAGGCCCCCACTCGCGATCTCGGCTGCCGCGATGCCCAGGACCACCATGGCAATCGCCCAGAGGGTGATCCGACCGCGCGTTGAGACCGCATCCGAGGCCAACGCCAACCAAATCGCCAACGCGCCGGCGCCGCAGATGTTGATCATCACCGCACCGGCGAGACCCAGGCCGGTCGCGCCGCCCTGCCGGCGTCGTGATTCGAGGAGCAGGGCCAGGGCGATGCCCACCAGCACCCCGCCGAGAATCGATGGGTAAAAACGGTCCCCGAATCCGGGAACCCCGAGGGCTCGCACCAGCCGGCCCGGACTCGCTATCAGCAACAGACCGAGGCCAAGGTTCACAACGCCATCGATGACCAGCAAGGTCCGATCGGCGCCCCCGGCCGAGCGGGTCACCCGAGATCCCCTGCCAGGGTCACTCGTACCTCCGCTCGAGAGCCAGTTGGCGGTCCTGGGTCGCTGCGAAGTGATTGGCGCCGTCGCGGTACCAAAGGACGTAACCGCCGGCGGTCCTCGAGTACTGCAGCAGGTGTCCACGAAGCAGCCTGCTGCCCGGGAGCTCGACCCCCTCCAGCTCGTCCAGCGACTCCGGGAACTCGCCCGTCGATTCTCGGTGCTCTTCAAGGGCGACCCGGACCGTCTCCACCTTCGTCGCACAGTCGTCGAGAGCGGCATCGAGCTCGCGCCCTCCCAGGTGCCAGCCCGCGGCGAAGAGGGCGCCCGCCACCAGGGCCGCTGCCATCCGGCCGTTTCTGCTCTTCGGCGGGCCGAGCAGATCTGCGGCCAGAACCGAGATCGACAGCACGATCACCGTTGCCGGCGTCACCGATGCATCCTCGGCCCCGCCCAACCAGAACCCGCCCGCCACACTGGCTGCCAGCACGAGGGTGAGCAGGAGGTATCGCATGGAAGGAATTCTATCCCGGCGGGGTCTCGAAACGATCATCCGCCCGACCCTGTCGACGCCTCGCCTCTTCCAACCAGCCCAGTCGGAACCGGACCGGCGCGTCGAAGTCCGGCACATAGGGCTTGATGTCGAGGACCGGGGTCCCGTCGAGCAGGTCGATGTCCTCCACCTCGAGTCGGTTGGCGTCGACCTTCAGCAACCGCACCACCGACAGCCCGATCGGGTTTGGCCGGCTTGGCGCCCTGGTGGCGAACAGCCCCCGCTCGACCGTGTCCAGGTAGGGCACGACCTTGAGCCGAAAAGGTCGCGCGCGGTGCAGGTGGGTCAAAAGGATGAGGTGGGAGAAGCCGTCCAGATCGGCGAGCCCGTCGACGAACTCCGGGAAGACCACCACCGCCCCCCGCACGCCACGACCGCGGGACGGTTGGATCGGCATCCCGGTGGGTTCGCTGAACGGTGTCTCCATGATCGCGATGGGTCGAAACTCGATCATGCCGACTCCTTGGCCTGGGTGATCGCTCGCGCCAGCGCATCCGGTTCACCGGTGCCGACCCGGAAACGACGCCCCTGGACCAGCTCCAACTCCACCGCGTCGAGCCCCGACACGTTGAACATCCAGCCGGACGGCGTCAGCCGAATTCCCCAGCCCCAGTACCATTGGTTTCGCACCGGGCGGGCGGCCACGATCTCGGCCAGCGGAAAGTCCTTCCGGATCAGGCCCGGGCCGAAGGAGCAACGGAGCCGCCGGCGGTCGATGTCGACGGTGAGCGTGCAGAACAGCAGGAGGGCGATGGCGAGAACTCCAGGGACCGCCACCGACACCGGGTGCCAGCCGACGCGGCCGCCGATCACCACCACCAGACCGATGGCGGCGACCAGGGCGACCACGTTGACGGTCCCGAACTGGGTGCGCCGGTAGACCGTCACGACACGTCGTTCCAGCGACGGCTGGCCACGCTGGTCCGTCCGTCGGTGTTGGTCGCCTTCACCGTGAGCGCGTGGCGCTGACCCGGGCCCGCCCCGCCCACCTGGTTGAAGATCCGCTCGTACTGCACCTCGGGCGGGCTCAGGGTCTCGGACTCGAGCTTGCGCCCGTCGAGGGTGGTGACGACTCGTGAGATCTCCTCCTTGGCACCGGCGGTGACCTTGATGGTGATGGTGTGGCCGACGGTCGCCCGTTTCTGTCCCAGTGAAAACCGCATCCTCTCCTCCTCAGCTTCTGGTGAGCACCCACATCAGAACCCCGGCCAGGGCAGCGACGACTGCGAACAGACCCAGGGTGAAACCGACACAGGCGAGACTCAGCGTCAGGTCGTTGAACCGGAGGTGTTTGAACGATATGGCGAACGCCAGCAGACGCCGCGTGGAAGCGGCGAACGGAGACCCGAAGGCGCGCGGCTCGCCCAGGGATCGCCACGCGGTCTCGTGGTATCGGCGCAGTCGCCACACCGCCACCGGGTACGCCACCGCAACCACCAGGACCAGCAGCAGGAGCGTCCTGGCAAGGGATCCCGCCATCGCGGCCTCGTCCATCGTCCTCCTCCCGGTCAGGAATCAGCGATCGCCGGCTCCGGCCGATGACAGACCGCCTCGATGTTGTTTCCGTCCGGATCAAGCACGAAGGCGCCGTAGTAGTTCGGGTGGTACTCGGACCGCAGTCCCGGCTTGCCGTTGTCCCGTCCTCCGGCGGCCATGGCGGCCTCGTAAAATCGGTCCACCGACTCCCGATCTTCACTGCCGAAGGCGAGGTGGAACGGGGGTTCGAGTCCATCACCCTCCCGGATGAAGAAATCCGGCTTGCCGCCGACGCCGAATCCGACGCCCTTGCCGAACTCCATCAGCACCTCGTAGCCGAGAGGCTCCAGCGCCGTCAGATAGAAGCTTCGGCTCCGTTCGAAGTCGGACACCGTGATGATCAGATGGTCGAGCATGATGCCTCCTCTCGGGTTGTCGGCGGTCGAAGTTCATCACCGCCGGGTCGACCTCGGTGGTTTCGTTGCCTGACACACACCCCCCCGAGAATATCGTCAACCGCCCCCACCGCGTGGATCTCGACGCCGTCGCAAACCAGGAGCACGGCCTTGTTCACGGTCCCATCAGCCGAGGTCGAGCAGGGTGCCCGTGGTCAGGAAGTGATTGATTTCGTTCTCCCAGGTCTCCATGAAGCTGCGGAAGTGCTCCTCGGTGAGGTCCGCGAGCATCTCGTCGCCGTAGTCGCTGATGGAGGTGTAGGTGTAGCTGATGTCGGCGAACGTCGACCGTTTTCCGTCGGCCCGGAGCTGGATGTCGATCATGCCGACCACCACGCCGGGGATGACCTTGAGAATCTCGAGATGGAGAGATTCCGGATCGACGTCGGTCATGATCCACACGGCGTCCTGGGGGAGGCCCGGGGTGACGAAGATGCAGCCGGGCTCCGCGACCCCCGATTCGGTCAGCACCAGGCGCGGATTCCAGCCGTTGACCCACTCCTTCTCCCGCACCGGGCACATCAGCGGAAAGACCTCCTCAGGCGGACTGTGGATGGTCTGCGTGTAGCTGTGGACAACGGAGTTCGGCTTCGAGACCTTCATCGTGTATTCCCCTTCGAACGCGTTCCCCTGAGGTCGTTCCCGAACACTGTACCTGGAACCGTGCCGTGCGTCAGCGTCGAGTCTTCAATCTGAACCGCCGCTGCTGCTCCGCCTCTCTGCGACGACCTCCAACAGGACCTCCACGAACGCCTCGGGCTGGAACCAGTGGGGGTTGTGGCCGCCCTCCATCTCGGCCACCGTCCAGCCGCGGCTCCGGGCGCGGGCTGCGAAGGGGTCGAAGGCATCGGTCTGCTCGCCTGCTTCGGTGGTGAGGATGAACGTGGTCGGGATCCGCCGCGCATCGGGGTTGCCGAGCCGGATCGGCTCGGTAAAGGTCGCGAGCGGCTGAGGGACGTCCACCGGTGGCGGCTTGCCCTCCTTCACCCACAGCGGCACCAGCTGCCACGGCTCGTCCCCGGGGCCGCCGAGCTCGGCCATCATCGGGATCCGATCGCCGGCCAGGTCCATCACCGACTCCCCGTCCTCCGGCACGATGGCATCAAAGTAGACCAGCTGAGTTAATCGATCGGGAACCCGTTCGGCAACTCCCGAGATCACCATCCCGCCATAGCTGTGCCCCACCAGCACCACCCCGTCGAGGTCCTCGAACTCGATGACCTTGACGATATCCTCGACGTGGGTCGACAGGTTGATCCGTGGTTCGGCCAGATGGACGCGTTCCCCGAGGCCGGTCAAGGTCGGTCGGTACACCGGATAACCGGCGGCCCGGAGCAAGGGCTCCACCTTTCGGAAGTGCCAGCCCCCCGCCCACGCGCCGTGGACGAAGACGATCGTCGGCAGGTCGGCCCCGTCGGGCACAGGCGCCGGCGCCGGGGCACACGCGATCGAGCAGGCACTCAACAGGAATCCAACCAGCATGACCTTGATCTGCATCCGACCTCCGTGACCCGTTGACCGGGATGATATCCCGGCCCCGCCGGTCCGCGCACCACCGTTCCTTCCTCGACCCCGGATCATAATTTCTAGATATTTTGATATCCACCGATCGCCTTTGATCGATTCAAGATGACTTTAAATTACTTTTTTAATTGAATTTAGGTTATTTTATCACGAAAAACGCAAATTTTCCACGTAATTGGAATACTTGATAAAATCTAGACGTTGACAATCAGATCGACGAAAAGCCCGATCAGGGCATACCAAGGAGGAACGAAAAATGAGAATCATGATGATCACAGGGTTCGCTCTACTACTCACCCTGGGCCTCGGCGGGACCGCCGACGCCGCAACCCCGCTGAACGCGATCTTCAGCGCAGACGACCCGGCAGGAAACATGGGCGGTGCGCGCGTCAGAGTCGTCCACGCGTCACCCGACGCTCCGGCGGTCGACGTCTGGGTCGACGGCACCCGGGTCTTCGAAAACATCGCATTCGAAGACATCACCGACTTTGCTGAAGTCCCGGCCGGCAGCTACAACGTGCAGGTCGTTCCCGCTGGAGAGACCATGCCGGTCGTCATCGAAGCCGACCTCACCCTCGACGCGATGACCGACTACACGGTCGTTGCCACCGACGATCTCGCCGACATCACTCCGATCATCCTGACGGCGGACGGTCGGCGCCGACGTCCGGGGCCTGGGTTCGGTTCTTCCACGGTTCGCCTGACGCTCCGGCGGTGGACATCGCTGTGGCCGACGGCGCGGTGCTCTTCTCCGACGTGGCATTCCAGGAGGGAACGGCGTACCTGAAGTTCCCGCCGGATCCTATGATCTCGAGGCCCGTATGGCCGGAACCATGGACGTGGCGCTCGTCCATGCCGGGCGTCATGCTCGCCGACGGCGGCGTGTACACCGCCTACGCGACCGGTCTTGTGGCCGACATCGGGGTACTCGACAATTTCTACTTCGTCGCGGCCGCGGCCCGCGCATCCGGCGCCCAGGGCTCCTTCTTCTACACCGATGTTGAGTTCAAAACGCCGGCGGCTCCATGGCCACCTACCAGGTCCTGTGGCTGCCGCGCGACACCGACAACTCCATGCCCGTCGCGACCGACCCGCTCATGATCGGCCGGCGAGGCCGTCCGCTGGGAGGACGTTCTGGGCCAGGCCTTCGGTGTCGAGGACGGCACCAATGCCGTCGGCGCGCTCGCCTTCATTTCGGACAGCGGCGATCTGAAGTTCTTCTCCCGCACCTACAACCAGAACGACGACGGAACCTTCGGTCAGGCGATTCCAGGATTCGCTGCTGACGAGCTGATCCCGTCGGGCGAGATGAAGCGGATTCTCTTCTTCACCGAGAACCCCGACTTCCGCTCCAACATCGGCATCCTCAACGGAACCGGCGCGCCCATGACCATCAAGTGGCGGCGTTACATCGCCGACGGCAGCATGGTCGACGAGGCCGAGGCCGAGCTTCCGGCGTGGGGCAACGTCCAACTGAACCGGGTGTTCTCCGGTGAGGCTCCGGTGGTCGGTGGCTACATCGACGTCTGGACCGAGACCGAGGACGCGGCGTTCATCGCCTACGGCTCGGTGCTCGACAACGACTCCTCCGATCCGACGACGGTGCTGCCGCAGTAACGCGAACGAAGACAACAACACTCGAAACGGGGGCTTCGGCCCCCTTTTTTTGATTGAAGACCGAAGGTTGAAGATTGAAAATCAGTGGACTCAGCGAACTCGGAGTCTGTCCGGGCTCGGGGTGGTCACACGATCGTCAGAAGTCGGTCAGCCGGTGATCTCGTAGGTGGGCCGAGGCTGGGATCCGTTCGGGAGATTGTCGGGATTGAACCAGCAGGTGTCGATGCCGTAGGCGCTGCCGCCGGCAATGTCCGAGCTCAGGCTGTCGCCCACCATGAGGGCCTCGGTACGGTTCGGGTGGCCCATCCTCGCGAACACCTCGTCGAAGTATCCGGAGGCGGGTTTGGCGACACCTATCTCGTCCGAGATCACCACATCGGCAAAGAAGGGACGGATCGGCGAAGCTTCAAACCGCCGGCGTTGGACTTCGGCGATTCCGTTGGTGGCAAGCATCAGCCCGAAGTCGGTGGCCAGGCGTTCAACCACGGATCGTGCCTGCGGCAACAACCGGTGCTCGCTGCCGAGGCTCTCGATGTAATGGCCGCTGACGTCGGCGGGTGACGTCGAAAGAAAAACGGTCGATGAGCCGTTCGAACCTCTCGACCCTGAGACGCTGCGAATCGATGTCGCCGACCTCGAACCTCGCCCACAGCTCAGCGCTGATCTGATCGTACGCCAGGTGGATTGCCGGCGTGAGACGAATCCCAAAGCGGCCCAGTGCACGCGCGAGGGCCGACTGTTCGGCGTGCTCGAAGTCGAACAGCGTGCCGTCGGCGTCGAACACGATCCAGGTGTACGCCGTCACCGCTGACTCCCGCTGACTTTTCGGACCTTCCAGATGTGTTCGGCCGGCCACTTGCGGGCCCACTCACGGCGGACGAAATCCTCGTAGGAGGTCTTTCGATCCGAGGGCGCCCGAAGCTCGATCAGGTCCTCAACCAACAGGTTGTGAGCCCGAAAAAGACGGATCCAGTCCCCGTATCCGAGCTGGAAGTAGGTCTTGCCGCCGTCCTCCATGCGACCGAGTCCGAAGTAGTCCTCCACCAGGCTTTCGGACACGACCCGTTGTTCCGGATCCCAGCACACATCCACCCAGGGCGTTGCCATACAAAACGCCAGCAACCCGCCAACTCTGAGTAGTCGAGCCGCCTCTGCGACCGTGCGCTGCGGATCGCCGAAGGTCATGGCTCCGTGATCGCAGAAGACCACATCGAAGGAACCGTCACAGAAGGGCAGTAACTCACCGTCGGCCTGGACGAGCTGGACCCCGATCCCGGCTTCCGCGGCAAGACGCCGGGCGTGAACCAGCTGTCGGTCGGACAGGTCCACACCCACCACCCTGGCACCGCTGGAGGCGAGGCGATCGACCACTGGGCAGCCCCGCATCCGTACTCCAGGAGGTCACGATCCGCCACCTGCCCGAGGACTCGGAGCTCCGATTCGGGAACCCGCCACACCCCCCACGCCATGGGCCGTTCATTGAGGTCCGTGGCGTGGCGGTCTTGATACTCGTCGCTCGTTTCGTTCCAGCCCAATCGGTTCGTCACAGAGAGGCCCCAATCTCCCGAGCCGCCAGCAGAGCCCCTTCGTCCTTCAGGATTTCCCCACGGTCGAACGCGTTTCCGAGGACGACCCCGGCTGACTCCATCTTCAAGGCAGCAAAGGACCGCTGAAACATCTCGACCAGGAGGTCCGCTTCGTCCGGCCCATCGCCGGCAGGCGCAACCACAACCCCCCGTTTCCCCTTGAGCCGGCCGGAGCCTAGTAGGGGCGAAGTCGATCGATCAGCATCTTCATCTGGCCCGACGGACCGAACCAATAGACCGGGGTACCGAACACAATGACGTCGGCACGATCGATGAGGGGATGACGGGCCTGCATTTCGTCGTTGACAACGCACACGAGGTCATTCTTCTTGCACCCACGACAGTCTCTACAGGGGCCGATCTCTTGATCGTAGAGATAGACCTTCGAGGTACGATGTTCGTTGCTTCGGGCCCCTTCCAGGATCGTGTCCACCAGGATATCGGTGTTGCTTTTCTTGCGAGGGCTTCCCACAGTGGCGAGGATGTGCTGGTGCCCCACCATCACGTCTCCACATCGAACTCAATGAGCTCCACCGGGGCACCGTCGTGCAAGATCATGGCGACCCTGACACCGGCCATCGGCGACGTCGGCTCGCCCAGCAGCTCCTTGCCTTCGAGCGCTTTGTCCAGGTCGTCCACCTCGAAGGCGAGGTGCGGGGCCCGCCGGATGAGCTCGTGGATCGGGCTGTCCGGCTCGAATCGCATCCACTCCACGCCGTAGGGGCTGGTCGAAAATCCGCAGACGTGCACGCCGTACTCCTCGAGGAAGACCTCGCCGGGCCGCGGCTCGTTGGTGGGGATCCCGAGGTGGTGGTAACGCCAGCCCCACTTGGCGATCGCCGGCGGCGGCTCATGCTCCCGGCGGCGTCTGGGTGACGTCATCGTGTTCTTCTTCGACATCGCTGCTCCTTCGCGTCGGCTTGCGAGAGTTCACGTCACCCTGTCGGGGTGATCTCGGCGCAGCTCGTACATGATGGCACCATCCTCGAGCCCCTGCCCCACGAAAGAGAACCCGCATTTCTCGAGGACCCGGATCGAGGGCCGCATGCGCGATGTTACCGGTGACTCGAAATCCCGTGCCTCCGGCGCACCTCCTGGACGATCGCGTCGAGCTGTTGCAGGAATCGCGACCGGTCCCGTTTCTCCAGCGGCGGCGGCCCTCCCCCCATCTCACCGAGGTCGCGCAGCTCCGACAGCAGATCCCGGGTCGCGAGCGCCGAACCGATGTTGGCGTCGGTGAACGGCTTGCCGGTGGAACCGAGGACCCTGGCGCCCTGCTTGAGGCACCGGCTGGCCAGCGGGATGTCCGCAGTGATCACGATGTCGTCGGGGGTCACGTGGTCGACGATCCAGTCATCGGCCGCGTCGAAGCCGTCCTCGACGACCTCGAGACGGAGCCGGTTCTTGTCTGGAATCCGCATCCACGAGTTCGCCACCAGGGTCACCTCGAGCCGATAGCGGTCGGCCACGCGGTAGACCTCCTGACTTGACCGGGCACGCATCGGCATCGACGTAGATGTGCAGCACCAAATCCACTACCTGATCTCGAGGCGGTTCCCCGCGGAGTACGCGGTGAACTCGGGGGCGTACATCGACTGCAGGGTCGCCGGGCCGACCCGGAACGCGCCGCCCATGTTGGCCCGCAGCCGGTAGGTCAGGGTGTACTCACCGGCGGGCAGCCACTCGATGAAGAAGTTGGTTCCCGAGTCGCGGATCTCCTCGTAGGCCGAGATGCCCAGATCCCAGCGCCAGCCCGAGGTCAGCTTCTCGGGCTCGAAGCCGGCGCCCCGCGGATCGCGCAGGTGAACATACTCGGCCGCGTGCCGGGCCCGAATCGACAGCTGGACCTCGACCTGATCTCCCGGCTCGAGCACCGTGCCGTCGTCGAGCGGCTCGAGCAGCCACTCGTCGCCGACGTTGCTGCGCTTGAAGTAGCGGCGGGTCACCGCGAACAGGTCGCCCCGCGCCTCCTCGGGCAGCGTTTCGGTGGAGAAGTGCCAGGTGGCCGACGCGAAGGCGAAGCCCTTGGACTCCTTCTCCACCACCACCGTCGACATCGTCCGCGGGTCCACCTCGGGGCCGGGGACGATGACCCGGTTGCGGGCGCCGGTGTACTCGTCGGGCTCGAAGACGAACGCCCGCTGAATGGGTCCCACCGTGACCGTGAGATCCTCCCGCTGGCCGAGCTGGCCCTCCTGCTCCAGATAGTGGACCAGCGAGTAGATCACCTCGGCGGTGGCGCGGGTGGACTTCCAGTGGTTGAGCTTCTTGTTCAGCAGCAGCCACTGGACGAGCCCGTGGCGGCGGGCGTCGTCGGGTTCGAGCTCGGCCAGGGTGCGCAGCGCCATGGCGTGCGACTCGATGGTGTCGTTGTACCAGAGCCATGCCCGGTCCTCGGGCGCCCAGTAGGTGCCCAGATCCGGTTCGGTCCGTGCCGAGTCCATGACCGAGTCGAAGACCAACCGCGCGTCCTCCGAGCGGCCGGCGCGTTCGAGGGTGAGGGCGAGGTAGCCCTTGAGCAGCGGCTGGTGCCCCTTCCAGTGACGGAAGGAGAAGTCGAGCATGCGCTGCCGGTCGTCGGCGGTGAACACGCCCCCGGTCCACGACTCGTCCGGGTAGCTGGACAGCACGTAGTTGAGGAAGGTGATGGTCTCCCAGCAGCAGTCGAGGGACATCATCAGCTCCACCAGCTCGTCCACGTAGTGACGGTGCATGTAGGCCCACGCCCGTTCCACCACCGGCCGAGGCACCTCGACGTCGAACTCGAGGGCCTTGGAGAAGCCATAGAGCACGTAGAGCGTCATGTAGGGCGACGGCGGCCCGCCCGGGAACCATGGGAAGGCGCCGAGAGAGGTCTGGGCTTTCACCAGCTTGGCGAGGGCCGACCGGCGTTGGGCGTCGGCGATCCTCGGATCGAGCACGTTGATGAGATCGTCGGCCTGTTCCGGGCCGCCGCGAGCGGTTACCAGCCACGGGGTCTCCTCGAGCTCCATCCGGCGGTTCGGGTCGTCGGCCTCCCAGGTCTCCAGGCGAGTGTCCCGCTGGGAGAACCTCTTCGCCATCCGCTCCACCGCCGGGTACCGGTCATACAGCGACGACACGATTCCTGTGGACAGGAAACGGTTGAGGGTCTGCTCGGTGCACTCGTAGGGATAGCTCACCAGGTACGGCAGGGCATTGAGCACCGAGTAGAAGAGCTGGGCGTCGACGGTGACCACCAGCTGGTCGGTGATCAGGGTCGGATCGTCGGCCCGCATGTCGGCGAAGTCGAGCTCCCGCCGATCGGCGTCCTGCAGGGTGACGAAGCGGGACTGGGCGAGGTGCATCCGTCCGGGCAGCACCGGCAAGGGCCGGCGCTCGCCGTCGGAGAACTGGCCGGCGACGGCGGTGGCGGTGAAGGCCACCGTGCCGATCCGCGAGGGCACCGCGATCGCGAACTCGAGGGTCGCGCCGTCGCCGGGGTCGACCGAGAACGCCACGTCAGTCGCAAGGTCGGCGGCCAGGCCGAACAGCGGCCGCAGATCGTCGCCGGTCTCGGGATCGGTGATCTGAAAATCGAGGCTGCCCGTGAGCGGCTCTTCACCGGCGTTGTTGACCACCACTCTGACCGCCGCGCGATCTCCCTCTCGGAGGAAGCGCGGCAGGTACGGCCGCACCATGAGCTCCTTGACCGACCGTGCCTGGCGTACGGTCGACCCCGATTTGAGGTCGCTGGTGACGGCATGGACCCACAGGTTCCACTCGGTCACCGAGTCCGGCACCTCGAACTCCACCGTCGCCGAGCCGTCGGCGCCCAGCAGCAGGTGGGGCTCGAAGAAGGCGGTCTCCGAGAAGTCCTCTCTCAGCTCCACGCCGTCTTCGGCCGCAGCTTCGGCCGGGGTATCGGCGGTCGCCTTCTTTTCGGCCGCGCGGTCCTCCTCAAGGGACTCGCCGACGACGGCGTCATTCGCCATCGCGGCTGACGGCATGCGCTGGGCGGCGAGGAAGTCACCCTTGCCGGCCATGTGATAGCGCACGCCCATGCCGCCGATGCCGTAACCGTCGAGGGTGATGAGCCGATCGGTGGCGAGGTACGGGTAGCCGGGCACGCCGGCGAATCCCTGCGACCAGTGCCACGCCTGCCCAGCAGCGCCGAGGGTGCTCTGGAGCTGACCGATGGCGGTCCGGCTCGGGTACAGGCTGATCGGGCTCGGCGGTGTGTGCGGGGCGAAGATGTCCAGCGACCTGTCGTACATATAGGCCAGGAGCTCCGCGGTGCCGGCGTCGACCACCGTGTCCTGAGGGCCCGCCACGGTCACCCGAAAGGTCTCGCGGGTCCCCGGGCGCATGGTGTCCCGGAAGGTCGCGAAGGAAACGTCGAGCCTGCGATCGTCCCAGGGCACGAAGATGGTGGCGTTCTGGCGCATCAGCTGATGGTCGCGCAGGACGGTCAGGACCACCGAAAATCCACCACGGTCGGATTCAACGATGGGCAGCTCGATGAGCTCGTCGTCGTAGCCGGAGTGCAGGACCCGGCGCGAGATCCGGCGGCCGTCTCGGTAGGTCTCCAGCACCATCGTCTGGTTCTTGAGACCGGACCGGACGAGCAGCCTGGCGGTCTCCCCCACCCCGACCGTCGACCGTTCGGCCATCAGAAGCGCGGGCAGAGCCACCTCGGCCTGCCGTTTTCCGGCGACGATGAGATCCCGGCTGGTGGTGAAGGTGGCCCCATAGTCGTCCACCGTGGTGTAGATCACGCGGTAGGCACCGGGCTTCAGGCCGGGCAAGGTCAGGGTTCCGGTCCCGTCGTCCCCGTGTACGACCTCATCGGCCGCGATCTCGCGGCTCTCCGGCCAGCCCGCCATCACGGCGTCCGGAACCACGCCCGTTTCCCAGCGCGGCCTCAGCCGGTCGCCCGGCGTCCGGAACCGATCCTCGTTACCGGGCGCGGGTCGGATCGGCTCGTCGGCGGGAAGAACGGTCCGCTCGGGTTGGGTGAGGACGACCAGCCGCCAGGCACCCGCGCCCGCCCTGGGGGTTCCGTCGAGATCGGTCCGGTACACCGTCAGAACGCTCGGTTGTTTCTCATCCAGGAAGGCGTGTGTCGAATCGATGCGCGCTTCCACCGCAACGAATCCGAGCCTGAAAACCCGGCTCGCCGACCGTGTCTCGCCGCCCTCGTCGGTCACCTCCGCGGTCAACCGGTAGCGATAGCTGAGGCCGGCGGTCCCGGCGTCCCGTTCGTCCGCCTCGGGGGTGAAGCCGATGGAAAAGCCGCCGTCCGATCGGAGCTCGGCCGTGCCGGACGCCACGATCACCGCCTCCGACACCGGCGAGTATCCCCACCAGTACCACCAACGCGGGTAGACCGGTTCGCGAGTCACGCGCCAGCCCACGCCGCCTGCCGACACCGGCAGCCCGAAGTAGTAGCGCGCCGATCCTTCCAGCACCGCCGGCCGGTTCAATCGCAGGGTCTCGACGGGATCCTCCACCGCCACCTCGAAGGTGGGCCGCTTGTACTCCTCGACCCGGATCTCGGTGTTGCCGCCCAGCGAGGTCCGCAACCGCCACCGTCCGAGCAATCGGCCGGACGGAATCTCGAACTCGCCCGACGCCGACCCGAAGCCGTTGGTGGTCACGTTCTCGGCAACGACCTCCTCGTTGTTCGCGTCCACCAGGGCCACCCGGAGGCCGGTCGACGGCCAGGTTCGAAAGCGGCTGTCCTCGCCACCGCCGCGGTACGCCACCACCTTCCAGCGCACCGTCTGCTGCGGGCGGAAGACCGACCGATCGGTGTAGATGAACGCTCCGCTGCCTTCGGTCCGTTGCACCTCCGACGCGGGATACAGAAAGCTCGCATCCAGCGCCACGTGGTCCTGCCAGCGCGCCAGCAGGAAGTAGCGTTGATGCCTCACCGGCAGGGACTCGAAAAGGACCCGGCCGTCGATGCCGGTGCTCTTGCGATCCACCAGCAGGTGGCCTCGGTTCCAGTCCGCCTGATAGAGGTAGACCTCGGCCTCGGCCAGCGGCAGGCCGGTTCCTCCAGATCGCGCGGAGACCTCCCAACCGCCACCCATCTGGCGAGTCACCAGCACCAGGTCCCCGACCACCACGTTGACCGCCACCATCTGATTGGCCTCGCGGGCGAAGTCGGCCCGCGCCGAGGCCACCACCAGATAGGCTCCGGGCACCGTCATCGGCGGTACCACGTAGCTTGCGTGGTCCCTGAAGTCGGGGGTGGCGGGCAACCCGGCAGACCACTGGTGGTCCGGACGACGATCGTCGATCCACTCCGGAACCTCGCGGTAATTGGGGAGCAGGTTGTAGTCTTCGGCGCCTCCGGCGGCTTCGAAGAGATCGAATGCGTAGGCCCGGAAATAGAGGCTGGACAGGTTTCGATGTTGAATCCTGACCGATCTCCGGTTGGCCGCATCCGAGGCCATGGCCTGGAAGACGAAGGCCGGGGCCTCGATGGCGGCGACGATGTGCCGGCAGCGCGCCCCACCGACGCTGTCGGGATGGCGATCGGCTCCGGCGAGTGCGACCTCGCGCGCTCGAACCAGAGCGTCGGGCGCGTCCTCGGACCGAATGAACTCCGCCAGCGTCGCCTGGCCCATGGACCACCACGGGTAGGCGGCATCAAAGTCGGCCAGCACAGCCGCCAGGTCGTCGCGGATCGCCAGCCGATCGTACCGGCTGGTGAACGCGGCGTGCAGCCGCTCGAGGCGTTCCCGGCGCGCTTCCAGCGCCGCCTCCGGCTGGCCGCCGCCGCGGTGCCACGACTCGAGATCGCCGAGCACGGCGGCCATCCTGGTGATCGGGTGGACCCTGGGATCGGTCAAATCCATGCCCGGCGCCGAAGCGAAGCTGCCGTCGATGAGCGCCGCCAGATCGAGGGTGTAGAGATCGCCGCCCTGACCCGGACGCCACAGGGAGCTGTCGGCCAACAGCTCGGCCCACATGTAGGACACCGCGTCACGCAAGGTGCCGCGAATCCTCGGCGGGTAGGAGTTCTGCTGGATATATCGCGCCTGCGTGCCGACGGACTGCTCACCCCACGCCGCCCGCTCGGACCAGACTCGACCGAAGGCCCGATGAGCCTCCTCGACGATTTGCTCGAGGGTCCACCTCTTCAGATCGACCTCGTCATCGGACGCGACCCGTTCGCGGCCGCGGATCTCCCAGGAGTAGGCCTGGGCGTAGGTCACCAGGCTGTGGGCGTACTGGAGATCGAGCACGGCGCGGGAGGTGGGGTCGTCCGGCCACGGCTGCTCCCGCAGGAATCTGACCGACGTCTCGTACCCGTGGAGGGCGGTGCGCAGCTTGACCTCCTCCACCAGGGCCCTGGTCCAATCGTCCGCGTTGCCGGATTCGACCGCCGACAAGCGAACCGCGGCCACCTGCTCGGCGGCCGCCTGGAACTTCTGCTCCGAGATCAACTTCTGCACGTCGTCCCAGGTCACGGGCGTTGCCTCCCCGGCGGCGATTCGAGTGTCATCCTCCTCCGGCGGGGCCACCGCGTGCAAGCCGGCGGCGAGGGCGAGGACGGGCAGGAGGGCGATCAGGGCGGCGCGGCGGACGGTGAGTGGTTTTCTCATGGCACCAGTTTAGAGTCGCCCATGGCCGTCGGGTTCCCTCCACGGCCAAAATGGTCGCGCAATTCACTTCGCGAGCTCAGTGAATTGCGTGAAACGGAACCGAAACCGGAAGGCGCCGGTGACGGACTCGCCGGCGAACCGGCCAGGCGGCAGAGCCGTATATGATGGACAAGCCGATGCGACTCTGTGCCGCCGTTCTCGCCCTGCTCCTGTTCGCCCCTCCAGCCGCGGCGCAGGAGAGGTTTTCGCTCGGGCTCGGGGAGCTGGATCGGCAGCTCGAAGACCTCCCGGTGATGGACAGCGCCCCGGTCGGCGGGACCGGCGGCATCGTGGCGGACGTCGAGGACCACAACCGCGAGGCGCTGGTCTACCGCAGCGCGATGACTCCCCGCTCTGCCAAGGAGTTCTCCCTCGCGCTGTGGAACGCGCCCATGGGGCGGCTGTATTACTCCCGCGCCGAGGCCGAGGCCATGCTCGGTCGCGAGGGCCTGGTCAACGGCGGCCGCATGGTCGGTCTGGGGCTGGGGACCACTGCCATCGGTGACCAGTCGAAATCCACCCTCGGCTTCCTGGCGTCGGGCGGCTCCTGGTCCGAGCTGACCCTCGGCCAGAAGTTCGCCGCGGGTGCCGAAGCGTCGTTCCTCGCCGCGATCATCTATGCGCTTGTGGGGTATGCCGATTAGGCCGACACGTTTCCGAGGAGCGGTTCGTGGGCGATGATCGCTCGAAAAGCTCCCCCCACCCGCCCAACCCCCGCTTTTTGAGTTGATTTTTTTGTAAGTCCTACGGTTCTGCTGGACTTCGAATCCTACTGCGTAGAGGCCTTCACGATGATCCGCGGGGTCGAGCTGGGTTCGTAGCAGGTGGCACCGGGGACTTCGTACTCGAACACCAACACCTCGTTGGGGCTCGGGGGGGCCGCGATGATGACCCGCGACGCCGTTCCGTATGCCGGAATCTCGACCGTCTCCTCTCCGAACAGGTCTTTGACGCCGGTGACCGTGAGCTGCGTGCCGGTGTAATTGGTGAAGCCGACGCAGTCGTTCGTCACGGTCGAATCCAGCTCGCACGGGACGAGCTTGGTTTGGTCCTTGATCGTTGAGAAGAAGATCACGTAGTCCGGATCGCATTTCACGAATCCAGGATCGGGCGTGGAGGTTGGGGGAACGACGAACTCAGCGCCCTGGTCCCCTGGAAGAGCTTCGGTGGCGGGAGGGCCCTTCGCGCAGCCGGTGATCATGACGAGGGCGACGACAAATGCAGTCGCCAACAGCGAGAGACGCCGGTATTGGTTGGAAGATTGGCTCATGTTTTCCTCCTTTTCACGACTGTTAATGCACCAGGTGACGGATCCCGTGCCAGCTGCGATGTTCTCTGCGCCGGCGCAGCAGGCCGATCGATTGCTGGATTTCCCTTCGGCCCCGGTGTTTCATTACCCCGGCGGAGGCTTCACGATGATCCGCGGGCTGGAGCCGCCGATCGCGAGACCGACCTTTGCATTCCCAAGGCGCGCCTTCACGCTGTTCGGCGTCGACTGCTGGACCACGTACTTGACGATGTACTCGTATTCTCCAGCCGCCACCCCGTTCATAACCTTGAACGCCTCCGACGTCCCTTGAACGGGAACCGGGCACCAAACCGTCGAACGAATATTGGCTCCTTTCGCACCCTCCAGCAGGTTATCGTGTAGGAACATCACCTCGATTTTTCCGGCATATTTGTTGTTGAATTTGAATTCGTCCCCGGCAAAGGCCTCGAACCGGCCGGGGGTGACCACCACGTGCTCGCCAACTGACTCAACCTCAATTTCTTTCATCTCCACACATTCCCTTCCGAGACCCAACAGTTCATCAGTCGTACCACCGATACCGCAACGCCCCCGGGTTGCCCCTTCGCTTCCACGCGGTCGTGAATCACGAGCCGGTCACGTACTGCTCCGCCAGGTTGCGGAAGGCCTCCACTTTCCGCAGCGTCGGGTTGTTTTCGATGAAGGTTGGCGCCAGGCCGGCCGCGACGGCGCGGCTCAACCACTCGAGGGCCAGCGCCCGCTCGCCCGCATCCTCGAATGCCTCGCCGAGAGTGGCCATGAATCGGGGATCGTCGACGTCGAAAGCCGCCGCGCCGGCGAGCAGCTCCAGCGCCTGTTCCCGGTCGCCGAGCACCGCGTGGTAGCTGCCGAGGTCGACCAGCAGCCAGGGATCGGGGGGGCGATCGCGCGACTGCTCCTCGGCCAGCTCGATCGCCCGTTGCAACGCGATCCTCGCCGGCTCCCTCTGATCCATGTGGTGGTAGGCAAAGCCGAGATTACCCCACAACAGGTAGTCCCCGTCGTCCATTTTCAGAGCCTGCTCGAACCGGTCGACGGCCTCGCCGAAGTTGGACTGGGCGAATGCCAGAAAGCCGAGGTTCGACAGGGCGGTGTAGTTGGGCTCGAGCTCGAACGACAGCTCGCACATCTCCCTCGCCTCCGCCTCGAGATCGAAGTGGAGGTACACGCCGCACAGATTGCTGGCCGCGAGGGCATTTCCCGGCGCGCATTCGAGCGCCTCCCGAAACTGGGTAATCGCGGCGTCGCGCTGGCCGAGCTCCCAGTACAGGTACCCGAGGTCCTGGTGGAGGGCGGCATCGCCCGGTCGCAGACGAATCGCCCGCTGGAAGGCGCGCTCGGCCTCGTCCGACCGGCCGGCCGCCGTGAAGCCGCGGCCGAGCTCGGCGTGCACGTCGGCGCGTCGCGGTCCGAGGGCCGCGGCCTGCTTCAGTGACACGTTGGCCTCGTCGAGATTGCCGGCGGCGCGCTGCAGGTGGGCCAACGCGATCCAGGGATCCGGGTCGGGCGTCCGGAGAGCCGTGGCCCGGTTGGCGGCATCGATCCCGCGCTCCAGCCACGCCGGTTCCTCGGTGATCTTGAACAACCCGTTGCTCGCGGTGGCCAGGGCGGTCCAGGTGGGGCCGTGCTCGGGATCTGCGGCGGCCGCCCTGTCGAGCGCTCTCACCGCCGCTTCGAGCCGTGCCTGATCAGGTGCACCAACCTGCCACCCGAGCCCCTCGAGAAAGGCGGCACAGCCTTCCTCGGACCGGGGAATGCGTCCTTCGATCCGGGACGTGGTCGCGGGATCCAACGGCAGATCCAGCAGCCGCACTGAATCCTTCGCCGACGCCACGGCCAGGGCGCACGGCTTGGAATCGTCGGCCGAGACGAACTCATTGACGAAGGTATTGCCGGTCGACGGATCGAGCAGCGAGAGCCGGAGGTGCCAGCCGTCATTCTGTTGCTCGAGCTCCCCGTCAATCGCCACGGTGACCCCCAGCTGGCGTCGCAGCCGATCGAGATCCTCCGACGGCAAGTTCTGGGGAGCCACCGCCCACACCTCGCCGTTGGTCTGCTCCTCCACCGCGACGAAGGCGTCGGCGACAAAGGCCGCAATCCCGCGGGCCAGCGTCGCCCTGCCCGGGTCCGCTCCGGATCCGTCGAACGGCAGCACCGCCACGCGCCTCTCGACCGGAACCGACACCGCTTGTGGAGCAGGTTCCGCCGGTTGGGAGGCCGGGTGTCGAACCCTGGTCACGCTCCACACCGCGAGTGCAATGACCGCAACCAGAAGCGTTCCGCCCGCGATCGCCGGGATCCGCGGCCAGGTCGCCACTCTCGGCAGCCTGAGCGTGGTGGTGTGCCAGTCACCGGCGTCGTGAATCGCCCGCAGGGCGAGCGCCACATCATGGGCCGACTCGAAGCGGCCCTCCGGTCGCTTGTCGAGGCAACGCCGAATCAGCTGCTCGAGCTGAATCGGCACCGGTCGCGAGAACTCGGAGAAGGCGGGCGGGTCGTCTCGCAAAATCGCCGCCACCACGTTGGCCTTGCTGTCGCCGGCGAACGCCCGCCGCCCGGCCAGCATCTCGTACATCACGGTGCCGAAGCCGAAGATGTCGGAGCGGTGGTCGGCGGGCTTGCCGTGCAGCTGCTCCGGCGACATGTAGCCCAGGGTTCCCACGATGGCGCCGACCTCGGTCTCCACCGTCTGGGTCACCTGCTCGCTCGCCGCAAGCCTCGTCGCCGGTTGGCGGAGCTTGGCGAGCCCGAAGTCGAGGATCTTGATGTGCCCGTCCCGGGTGACGAAGATGTTCTCGGGCTTGAGGTCGCGGTGGATGATGCCCTTGGAGTGGGCCGCCGCCAGGCCCTCGGCGATCTGGATGCCGTACTCCACCGCCCGCCGGACGGTCACGTCGCCCTCCCGAAGCCTCTGGCGCAGGGTGCTGCCCTCGAGCAGCTCGGTGACGATGTAGGGGACGCCTTCGTGCTGGCCGACGTCGTAGATGGCCACGATGTTTGGGTGATTGAGGGCGCCGGTGGAACGGGCCTCCCGTTCGAAACGGCCGAGCCGGGTGGGATCGTCGAGAGCGGCCGTGGGCAGCACCTTGACCGCCACCTGCCGGTCAAGCCGGGGATCGTGGGCGCTGTAAACTTCCCCCATGCCACCGGCGCCGATCTTGGCGATGATCCGGTAGTGGGAGATGGTCTCCCCGATCAAGGACTCCCCCTTCCGAGACCCGGAAACGACGGTTGTGAATCGGTTGTCCCCACCAATTATGGGGTCTGAGCGGCTCCGCCGCAACCTCGGCCGGTTTTGAGGTCAACCGCCGAGCTTGCCCAGGCGCTTGCGGATCGCCTTGGCTTCCTTCTTGCGGCCGGCCTCGGCGAGCAGCAGCTGCTGTCGTTTCAGGACCGGCACCAGCCTCGGATCCTCGGCGCCCCACGCCTCCTCGAGCCGCCGGAGTAGGTCGGAGTTCACCTCCAGTGCCTCGTCGATCAGCGCGGCCTCGGTGAGCAGGTAGGCCAGTCCGTCCATCGCCACCCACGGGCGGTCCCCACCGCCGCCGGCCACCGCCTCCGTATAGGATCGTTGCCAGCGGGCGGCGGCCTCGAGGTCACCCGCCATGGCGGCCGTCTGGGCCAGCCGGGACAAGGTCTCCACGCGATCCGGATGGCTCGGGTCCCCAGCGCCGTCCTGCAGCTCGAGGAGGGACTGGAGCCGATCGATGGCCAGGGTTGTGTCCTGGGGGTCCGCCTCCGCCGCCAGCAGGTCGGCCAGCTCGCCGGAGCGGCGAATCCTCAACCACGAAACGTCGGCCAGCACCCGGCAGGCGGTCAGCGAGTCCGGGCCTTTGTCGCTGGCGGCGATCGCCCTCGAGGCGAGCCGCTCGGCCAGCTCGAACTCACCGGCCCCGAACGCCGCGGAAGCGGCGCTGCCGTAGACCTCGACGCCGCCGCTGTCTTCCTCCGCAACCACCCGCAGCTCCACCACCTCGTCGAGCAGCGCTTCGACGGCCTCCGCCGTACCGTCAGTGATCTCGAGCTGGGCGAGGGTTTCGAGCTGGGCGGCGCGGTCCAGGTCGGAGGCGAAGCCGTCGTCGGCGAGTGCCGAAATCGCCGATCGCTGGAACGCCAGGGCTTCCTGCCGCCGGTCCTGGAGGCTCAGCACCCGGGCCAGCAGGCTGGCGGCCTGCCACCGCGCTGCCGGATCGTCAGGCCCCGACACATCCGCGATAACGAGGTAACGCGTCAGACTCGCCTCGGCCGACGGCGCGTCGCCGATCGGTACGCTGGAGCGGGCCACCGCGAACAGGGTTTCGAGCAAGGCCGGGTCGTTAAGACCGAGGCGCATTTCCTGAGCCGCCAGCAGCAGCTGGTAGAGCGGCTGGGCGTCGTTCCACCTGGCCTGGTGTTCGTAAAAACGCGCCAGGTTGCCGAGGCTGATCTCCAACCGGCGATCCCCCTGAGGAAGGGCCTGGGCCGCCTCGAGAGCGGCTCGGAACTCGGCTTCGCACCGGTCGAGCTCACCCCGGCTGAATGCCCACTCTCCGGCCGCCGTGTGATCCGCCCAGCTGTCCTGAGCCGCCGCTCCACCGGCGACACCCAGGGCGAGCAGGATACCCAGCGCGATTCGACGGGCCATCGTCAGTCCTCCAGCAGCTTCGAGCATAGAACACCCGGTCTCGGGGTTCGGGTTTCGGGTTTCGGGATTCGGGAAACCGAACCCGTACGGCGGTGGTTGGACTGGCCGCAGAAGAACGCAGCAACCTCACTTTGTGAGTTTTGAGTTTTGAGTTCTGAGTTCTGAGTTACATACGGGCGGTGATGAGTCGAATCGTCGAGGGCCTGCCGAGCAAAAACTAAGAACCAAGAAATGGCAAGCCCCAAAATCCTCTGGACCTTCCTGCTCCCGCTTCCCGGCGTGCCGGGTGGGTGGGCGGGGGACTTTTGACTTTCGACTTTCGACTTTGGACTTTGGACTTTCGACTTTGGACTCATTCGGACACGGGAGAACCCCAACCACATTCCCCCGGATGAGGCAATTTTCAATCAGATGGCGAGGGCGATGAGGACTTGCCCGGCGTAATACAGGGGCAGGCCGACGCCACGGTTCAAAAACTCCGCCTTGACGAACCGGTGCCGAGCCACCGCCAGATCCGACAGGAAGAAGAGCACGGCGCCGACGGCCACGGTCCACGGCATGACGCCTGCCGCTGCCACCGCCAGCCCACCCCACACCATCACCGAAATGGCGGCGATGTACGCCGTCACGGGGACCCTGCGACGTCCCAGGTGGGGCCACAGCCACGACCCCGCCCCGAGGCTCGCCAACGCGATCGGCGCCATGAAGAGCGGCGGCCAGCCGGTGATCGGGAGGGCCATGGCGAAGGCGACGATGTAGGCCACGTGCCCCATCAGGAACGAAAACAGACCGGGATCGAAGGTCCGGCGGCCCACCAACAGCAGATCTCCCGCCGCACACAACAGGAGTCCGACCACGATCCAGGTACCGACGCCGCCGCTTCCCGACCACCGGGACAGACCCAGAACGACGAATCCGCTCGAAGCTACGGCCTTGGACAGCACCTCGAGAGCGCGTTCTCCGGCGCGGATCGCCACCAGCAGCGACGCCACGGCACCGGCGACCACGGCGATGATGAACAACCCGCTCACAGCACCACCTCCAGGTACCTGGTGAGTCCGGCCAGATCGGCGAACCTGAGCTCGACTTCCCCGTCGTAGGCCCGCGCCCCCTGGTACAGCAAACAGACGGCCCCACACCCTGCGTCACGGCCGGCCTGGGCGTCGTACCGGGAATCCCCGACCGCGAGGCACCGACTCGGAGGGACTTCGAGACGCCGCATGGCCTCGGTGACCGGCGCCCCAGACGGCTTCCACAGCCCCGAGTCCCGGGTCAGTACGACGTCGAATCGAAGCCCGAAACGGTCCAGGAGACGCTCGGTATTCTCCGCCGAGTTGTTGGTGACGAGGGCGGTGGCGACCCCGCGGTCGGCCAGCAGGGCGAGCAACTCCGGCGCCCCCTCCTTGGCCGCGGCCCCGTCGGATGCCGCGCGTTCGATGTCCTCGAGCTCCGCCCACCGGCGCGACCGCTCGGGGTCGGGCAATCCGTTGAGATCGTCGATGATCGAGCCGCCGGCGACCCCCAGCCGGTGCCGGATGTCGGGCCAGTCGTAGCTCGAGTCGACCAGGGTCCCGTCCATGTCGAAGACCACCGCCTGAAAGCCGGTCACCGCGAACGCCTTGAGGATTTCGTCCCGCGCGAACCGGGCGACGGTCGGCGCCCCGGGTTTCGGCTCTGCGACAGCGCGCCCGATCCACGACAGGGGAACCCCGAGCTCTGTGAACGACTCCTCGAGCCCTTCCCGACCCTCTTCCCGACATCCCACCAGCAACGACCCGGAACCGATCAGCCCGAGCGGATCGAGCCCCAGGTCACGGCAGATCGTGCGCGTTACGGGCAACACCGGGACATCGGCGGAATCGACCTCCACAGTCAGCCCTGAGGCACGCCCCAGTTCATGCAGGGCCTCGCCGATCCCGCCCTCGGTGACGTCGTGGAGAGCCGTGACCGCCGGGTTGGCGGCGGCCGCCAGGGCTTCCTCGACCACGCTCAGCCAATCGCCCGAAAGGATGGCGTCGACGTCGTCGCCCAGATCGCGGCCGTGGAGGGCACCCAGCCGATCCCCGAACTCGGCCATCAGGATGGCGGTCCCCTCGAGTCCCGCCCACCGCGTCATACCCACCAGATCCCCGTCGCCGAGCCCGCCGGTGGTGATCGGGCGGTCGAGGACGGGTCCGAGCATGGTTCCCACCACCATGCTGTGGTCGAGGCCCGCAGCGACCTCGGTGTGGCCGCCGATCAGCGTCACCCCCAGACGGTCGCACGCGTCCGAAACCTGTCGGAGCAGGTCTCCCACACGATCCCCGGTTGCCTCGCCCGCCGCCACCAGGAGCACCGCGACGAAGAAGGTCGGCCGTGCCCCCCGAACCGCGACGTCGTTTGCGTTCACCACCACCGCCAGCCGGCCGGCGTCCTCGGCGGTGAACGAGATCGGATCGGATGCCACCGCCCAGAGCTCGCCGCCGATCCGAATCAGGGCCGCATCCTCTCCGGCAGCGGGGCCGAGCACCACCTCCGGAGGCAGGGAGGACGGCATGAACTCCGCGACCAGATCCCACGGCACCTTGCCCGGCGGCAGTCGCCCCTTCATCCAGCCACCCTATCCCCGCGCGCCGGTCAGTGGCAAGCTCCGCTTGCCCCGCCCACGAACGAATCGGACGCAGATGAACGCTGATGAACGCAGACTCCGCCGCTCACCCGAAAACGGATTGGACACAGAAAAACACGGACGAACACTGACTAGTTCATGACTGACCGATCGTCGCGGTTTCCCGGATCCTCCACCGACCGGATGATGAACCCCCACCATCCACCGGTGTCCGCGGCAACGCCGCGGACATGCCAGCAGGGAGGCACCCGGTACGAAAGCCTGCTCTCGTCCCGGGTGCCCCCCTGCTGGCCGCCCCGCTTCCAGCGGGGCGCCGGTTGACTCCTTTTTTGTTGGGTGAGGCGGTGTTCTCGCTCTTCTCTCATTTTGAAAGAAAAGGGTGGTCAGCGCTAACTCCCACGGTGCGGGTGCCGATGCGGAGCAGCGGCCGGGGCCGGCGGAGAGAGTCGGAGAAGAGTCGGCTCTTCGACGACTCGATCCGACGGTCCCGCGGAGCCGCCGGCAGGCGGCGACACCCGCACCCGGCAATCCCCCATCTGTGTCTATCTGTGTGATCTGTGGGCTCTCAATGGGGGGGAGGGGGATCTGCGTGTCTCTGCGTTCATCTGCGTCCAATTCGTTCTTGGGCGGGCGGGGGTTCAAGAACACAATTCGATCGCTTTCGAGGCGGTCCATCCTCGAGATTGACCAGATTCCTCGTCGGCGCCCTGCGGGCGCCTCGCTCGGAATGACAGCAGGAGGGTTGTGCCTCGGGTGGGCGGGGGAGTGTCAGTTCTTAGTTCTTAGTTCTTAGTTCTTAGTTCTTAGTTCTGAGTTTTTGCCCGGAGGCCCTCGACGCTCTGATTCATCAACGCCCGTATGTAACTCAGAACTCAAAACTCAAAACTCAGAACTCACAAAGTGAGGTTACTGCGTTGCTCTGCGCCCGTCTGCGTTCATCTGCGTCCCATCCCTTTCTCGTTCACGCCTCCGCTGCGGTCGAACGCGCGTTGAGATACGATGAAACCGGAGGTCGCCATGGGACGCAATGCGGGCTTCGCGCTGCTGCTGGTCGCCACCCTCGGCTGTCCGCGCCCGGCGCAGCCGCCGCCGGCGCCGGACGGACCGCCGGTACCCGGGGGAACGGTGGTCATCGGCGAGATCGGCGACCTGACGACCTGGAACCCCTACCTCGCCGAGGACGAGACCACCATCGAGATCCTCGCCCTGGTCTATCCGTCGCTGGCGATCGAGCAGGTCGACTACCAGCTCCGGCCTCCCTCCTTTGCCCCCGGACTGGCAACCCATTGGGAGTGGTCAGAAGACGGGTTCGAGCTCACCTTCCACCTCGACCGGCGCGCGGTGTGGACCGACGGCACTCCGGTCACCGCCGACGACGTGGTCTTCACCTGGCGCACCCAGATCTCGCCCGAAATCGGCTGGCCGATCGCGGGCTCGAAGGACGCCATCGCAGAGGTCGGCGCCCTCGACTCCCACACGGTGCGGTTCCGGTTCTCGAGGGTCTATCCCTATCAGCTGATGGACGCCAACGAAGGTCTGATCGTCCCCGCCCACGCCTGGCGGGGAATCCCCTACCAGGAGTGGCGGGAGGTGGACTGGCGCGACCGGGTGGTGTCGGCCGGCCCGTTCCGGAAGGCGTCACATCGCCCACAGCAGGAGCTGATCCTGGATCGCTACGACCGCTACTGGAGGCCGAACCGGCCCTTTCTCGACCGGGTGGTGTGGCGAACCGTGCCGTCTCGGACCAGCCTCCTCACCCAGCTGAGGACCGGCGGCCTCGACGTGGTCAACGGCATCGCACCTGGGGACGCCGCACGGGTGATCGACACGCCGAGTCTCGAGCTGGCCGTTTACCCCGATCGCGGCTACAGCCAGATCAGATGGAATCTGCGGCGCCGGCTGTTCTCGGATTCCGGCACCCGCCGCGCACTCACCATGGCCATCGATCGGGAGGCCATCAACCAGGTCGTCTACCGCGGCTTCGCCCGACTCGCGGTGGGTCCGATCTTGTCGCAGATGTGGGCCTTCAACCCCCGGCTCGAGCCCTTGCCCTACGACCCCGATGGCGCGCGATCGTTGCTCGCGCAGTCCGGTTGGACCGACTCCGACGGCGACGGCGTCCTGGATCGCGACGGCGCCGATCTCGCCTTCGAGATCCTCGCCAACACGGAAAACGAGCTCAGACAGGACATCTGCCTGTTGGTCGAGGAGAATCTGAAGCTGGTGGGAGTTCGCGCGACCCCGCGATTCGTCGAGTGGGGCACGCTGCTCGCCCTGGAGTCCCGCGGCGATTTCGACGCCATCGTCAGCCGCTGGATCGAGCCGACCCTGATCGATCTCGACGAGCTGTGGCACACCGCCCCCGAGGGGACTCCCACCCTCAACACCGGCGGATACTCGAACGCAGAGGTGGACCGGCTGCTCGACGAGGTGGCATCAATACCCGATTTCGAGGACCAGAAACCACTGTTCGACCGGATCCAGGAGCTCATCGTCGCCGATCAGCCGTACACCTTCCTCGCCGAGACCAGCCGCCTCGTCGGGATGAACACGAGGGTCCGGGGCGCCCGGTTCAACGACGCGTCGCCCTACTTCAACCTCGAGGATTGGTACGTCGAGACCCTCGCCCCGCCCGGGGAGTAGGTCCGAGGCCTGAGCGTTACTTTGCGACGGGCCCGTCGTTCCAGATGGCCCGAGGGGTGGCGGGGCAAATCCGGAATTCGCAATTCGGAAAACCGAACCCGAACGGCGGTGGATGGATTGGCCGCAGAAGCACGCAGAGGGACGCAGAACAACGCAGCGGCGTCACTTGGTGAGATCTGAGTTTTGAGTTCTGAGTTCTGAGTTCTGAGTTCTGAGTTACATAGGGGCGGTGATGAGTCGAATCGTCGAGGGCCTGCCGAGCAAAAACTAAGAACTGGTAAGCCCCCAAATCCTCTGGACCTTCCTGCTCCCGCTTCCCGGCGTGGCGGGCGGGTGGGCGGGTGACTTTGGACTTTCGACTTTTGACTTTGGACTCAATCGAGCACGGGCACGGGAGTACCCCAACGACACGTTTCCCCGGATAACTTAACCTCTACCTTGTAGTGTTGAACTCCTCGGAACCGATCATTCCACCGGAGTTACCCGACGTCGAGCCAGGTGTCGGGTGGGTGGCAGTTCAGAACGTCGGACGAGGTCGCCCCCGCTCGTCGGGCCACGGTGACTCCCCAGCGCAGATCCTCGAGTCCCTCCACCGAGTGCGCATCCGGATTGATGGCCAGCTGGATGCCGAGCTCGATGGCCCGGCGGGCCCAGACATGATCCAGATCGAGCCGGTACGGACTGGCGTTGATCTCGACCGCAACTCCCTCCTCGGCAGCTGCGACCAGCACTCGTTCGAGGTCGACCTCGTAACCCTTCCTCGCCAGCAGCAGCCGACCGGTGGGATGCCCAAGCACCCGGCATGCCGGGTGTCGCAGGGCAGCGATGATCCGCTCGGTCTGGTCGGCCTCGGTGAGGCGGAAGGAGGTGTGGACCGAGGCGACCACGTACTCGAGGCCTGACTCGCAGCCGTCGGGGATGTCGAGCCGACCATCGGGCAGGATGTCGGCCTCGAGCCCCTTGACCACCCGCGGTCCGTTCCGCTGCTCGTTCAATCGATCGATAGTCTCCCACTGGCGTTGGAGCCGGTCAGCCGACAGGCCGTTGGCGTAGTGGGCGGCCGGCGAGTGGTCGCCGATGCCCAGAAACCGCCAGCCCAGCCGACCCGCCGCCGCCGCCATGGCTGCCACCGACGCCGTACCGTCCGAATCCGTGGTGTGGTTGTGAAGGGCTCCCAGCAGATCCCCCGGTTCGACCAGGTGGGGCAGGCTGCCGGCCGCCGCGGCGTCAACCTCGCTGCCGTCCTGCCGCAGCTCTGGCGGAATCCACTCGCACCCGAGCGCTTCGAAGAGGTCTTCTTCGCGCTCGAGATTCAGGAGATTCTCGCCGGAGCGAAGGCCCCGCTGGTCGAAGCTCAACCCCATCTCTCGGGCCCGCATGTCAAGGGCCGCGAGGTGAGCCCCGGTCCCCGTAGCCCAGGCCAGCATGGCGGCGGCCCGGTCCGGCGACGCCCGCCAGACCTCGATCGGAAATTTGTCCTCGGTCGCGCCCTGCCACCGATCACTGCCGACTCGCACAGCATTTTGAATCAGCTGCTCGATCAGGTCACCGACCTCGGCGCCCCCGACCATCACCACGTCGATCTGGCCGACGGTTTCACAGCCTCGTCTGAGCTCACCGGCGATCACGGCTTCGACTGCCCCAGCTTGGGCCGCGATCCGAGCGATCAGCCGGTCGGCGACGGCCCACGCCTGATGGACCAGGGTCCTTTCGCGACTCGCCAGATGGAACCGGACCGACTCCAGCAGCGTTGTCTGGCTCGCCGGCCCAAACCCCGGCAGGTCCACAAGTCGGTTCTCCCGACATGCGTACTCCAGCTCACCGGCACTCGTGATGCCGAGGCCCCGCCACAGGGCTCCGACTTTTTTCGGTCCGAGCCCGGCAACCTCGAGCAGCTCCAGCACCCCGGACGGCGTCTTTTCGTCGAGCTCGACGAGGACGTCGGGCCGCCTGCCGGCGGCGAGGTCAGCGAGCACTCCCGCCGTGCTCCGGCCGATGCCCTTGATCTGAAGGACCGACCCGTCGTCGATCATCTCGTCGAGGTCTCCCTCGATCCGTTCGACGGCCCGTGACGCGTTGGCGAAGGCGCGGACCCGGTGCGGGTTCGATGCATGCACCTCCAACAGGCCCGCGATCTCTCGCAGGGCTTTGGCAGCGGTGTTTCGATCGAGGGCCAACCCACCTCCCCGGTGCCTGACTCACACTGAAGGTAACATCGCCCATGATATAGTTTTCCCGACTTTCATGGGACTCTTGTCGCGCCTCCGATCGTCCCTCACCTACCCAATCGCGGCGACCCTCGTTTTGGTGACGGTGGTCCCGGTTGCCCTGGTAGGTTGGCGGCTCGCGTCGTTCAACCGGGAGCACCTCAGGACCGTGGAGAAGAAATTCCTCTCCCTCGAGGCGAGGGGTCTGGCCGGCGAGGTGGCCGAGTTTGTCGAGAGCCATCGTACCCAGCTCCGGAGCACGGTGCGCGGGCTTGAAGCCGGCGGCGCCATCGACCAGACCAACTTCGAAGAGCTGTTGCGAGGCATCGCCTCGCAATCCGACCGCTGGTTCATCTACCTGCAGGTCCTCGACGCGCGCGGGCAGGGAACCTTCGTCAGGACGCCGAAGTTCAATCTCGATGCGGCGACCGTCCTCAACGAAGTGGTGGCAGCGGCTCACGCCGTAGCCCTCGAGGGCGACGTCATCGAGGGACTGGTTCCCGATCTCCCCGCAAAGGACACCGCCAAGGCTGTGTTGGGGTTCCCGCTGCGATCGCCCAACGGCTCGGTGTGGGGGAGCTTGATCGGGATTCTGGATCTCGGCGGCATCGAGCCGCGGTTCACCGACAGCGCACTCGCCGGGTTCATCGTCACGCTGTTCGACGGAAGGGGGACCGTCCTTGTATCCACCCACGACCGGCTGGCCGGGCGCGATCTCTCCTCATCGCCGCTGGTGCGCGACATGCTGGTTCGACCGATTCACCTTTCCAGCACCTATCAGCACCCGGTCCCGTCGGTGGCCAGGGAGACCCTTGGTTCGGTTGCTCCAGTGCCGGGAATCGGGTGGGGAATTCTCGTGGAACGCCCATTGGAGGAAGCGCTGGCGCCGGTGCGAGTCATGCAGCAGAAAACCGCCATTGTGAGCGCCTTCGCGGCGCTGATCGCGCTCGCCCTGGGTTTCGCTCTGAGCCGCCGGCTGGTCGGCCCGCTCCAGAACCTGGCTGGAATCTCGTCCGAGATTGCAGACGGCAATTTCGCGGTCCGGGCCGAGATCAGCGGTGACGACGAGCTGGCCAAGCTCGCCGGCAACTTCAACCACATGGCGGGGAGCATCGAAGCTCTCGTCCGCCGTCTCAAGCACGCGCTCCGACAAAACCAGGAGCTGTTCCTCGAGACCATCAGAACCCTGGCCGCGGCGATCGACGCCAAAGACCCCTACACGAGGGGCCACTCGGAGCGGGTCAGCTCGTACTCCATGGCCATCGCGCGCCACCTCGGCCTGTCCCAGGAAGCGGTCTTCCGCATCCGGACGGCGGCGATCCTCCACGACGTCGGCAAGCTCGGCATTCGTGACGGCATCCTCAACAAGCCGGGCGGCCTTAGCGAGGAGGAGTTCGAGGTCATGCGCCAACACACCAAGATCGGCGCCCAGATCATGGAACCGATCCGCATGCTGAAGGACATCATTCCCGGCATCCGTAACCACCACGAGACCTGGGACGGGACCGGCTATCCGGACAAGCTCGTGGGCGAGGACATCCCGCTCGTGGCGAGAGTCATCGGCGTCGCCGATACCTTCGATGCGATGACCACCAACCGGCCCTATCAGAAGGCGAAGAGCCTGGAGTTCGTGCTCGAAAAGATGCGCGCGATGTCGGGCACCCGGTTCGATCCGAGGGCGGTCGACGCGCTGCTGGCGGCGGTTCACGCCGGCGACGTCACACCGCCGAACCTCGACCCACCACCCGACGTCAATCAGGAGGTCTCATGACCCGTTCGATCTCGCTCTTTATCAGTGTCCTGGCCCTGACCCTCATCGGCTGTGCGGGGAGCGGATCCACGCCCTCCTCATCGACCACCGCCAAGGGAGGAAGCGGCAAGAGCTCGTCCGCCCAACAGCAGCAAAGGACCGATCCGCTCTACTCGCTCACCCTCATGCGCCAGGGATCCGTCCTGCTCCAGCAGCAACAGTACGACGAGGCCCTCGCGAAGTTCAATCAGGCGAACACCATCGCACCCGGCAACGCGACGGTGTTCAACATGATGGGCATCTGCTACCTGAGAAAGCAAGAGTACGACCGCGCCCTCGACGCCTTCAACACCTCCCTCGAGATCGTTCCGTCCTACTCCGATGCCCGCAACAACCGCGGGACGACCTATCTCACCCTCAACCAGCTCAAGCTGGCCGAGGTGGACTTCATCGCGGTTCTCGGTGACTCCACCTACCCCCACCGTTACCAGGTCTACTTCAACCTCGGGATGACCTATTTCCGACAGGATCAGCTCGGCGCCGCCGAGGAGAACTTCCGCAAGGCGGTCACCGCGCCGTTCCCGGTCTTCCAGGCCTTCGTCGGACTGTCCGACGTCCTGGTGGAGCAAGGGCGCCCTGCTGAAGCCTTGGAAATCCTCGAAGACGCCAAGCTCCAGTTCCCCGACGAGCCGGAGGCGACCTACCAGCTCGGCAAGCTGCTCATGGAGCTGGGCCGGACGAACGAGGCCCGGCCCTATCTCGAGGAGGTCATTTCGAAGGAACCCGGGTCCGACCGGGCGCGGCTGGCCGCCGGCTTGCTCGATTCCGCCTGATGCCGTTTAACTATGTGCTCACCAATCTCCTGGCGGACGTGCCGGGTGCGGTGGGGGCGATCTTCCTCGACGCCGACGGTGAGGCCATCGAGTGGGTCAGCCGCCGTGAGGGGGAGCCCTACTACTTGAAGGTCGAAGGGGCCTGCCATTCCATCATCAAGCGCCAGATCGCCGAGGCGACCGCCGCCGCCGGTGGCGGTGGGCTGGAATGCTACGTCCTCGCCGGCGAACGACTCACCACGTTGACGCAGGTCTTGGCCGACGGCTACTATGTGGTGCTCGTCGCGCACCGGACGAGCCCCCTCGCCGTCGCCGGTTTTCACCTGCGCCGCGCCGCGAGGATCATCGCCGACGAGATCTGAGCAGGGTAAGAACCAGGCTCGACGTTCCATCACCGACCGGGGGCACGATGGCGACCACGTTCATCAAAAAACTCAAGCGCGGGCTCTTGATGACCCACACCGAGTTCCTGGAGCGGGTCGGCGACTCGCTCAAGCGCACCGGACCTGTGGAACCCGCCCACCTTGACCGGCTGGAGGAGGCGCTGATCGCCGCGGACGCTGGTGTCGGTCTATCGGTCAACCTGGTCAACGACCTGCGGAAGCAGGTTCGAAACGGGCGGATCACCAACGCCGACGAGCTCCGGCCGGAGGTTCGCCGGCGGCTTCTCAAGCTGCTCGTGGACGCGGGCACCCTGGGCGCGCGCCCCCGCACCGGCGAGGCTCCAAGAGTCACGCTCGTGGTCGGGGTCAACGGCACCGGCAAGACCACCACCGTGGCGAAACTGGCAAAACGGCTCCAGGAGCAGGGCAGCTCCGTCGTCCTCGCGGCGGCGGATACGTTTCGCGCGGCGGCGGTGGATCAGCTCAAGGTCTGGGCGGACCGGGTGTCGGCTCCCGTCGTTCACCAACAGGAAGGGGCGGATCCGGCGGCCGTGGTTTTCGACGCCATCGCAGCGGCCAGGTCACGCGGTTACGACGAGGTGCTGGTCGACACCGCGGGCAGGCTCCACACCAGGGCGAACCTCATGAAGGAACTCGAAAAGGTCAGCAAGGTGGCCGCACGCGAGGTCGCCGGAGCCCCACACGAGGTTCTGTTGGTGCTCGACGCCACCACCGGATCCAACGGCATCGAGCAGGCCCAGCGATTCGGCGCCACCGCCGGTGTGACCGGCGTCGTGCTCACCAAGCTGGACGGAACAGCCAAGGGCGGAGTCGTGCTCGCCATTGCGGACACCTTGAAGCTGCCGGTCCGTTGGATCGGGGTCGGCGAGGGCGTTGACGACTTGTTGCCCTTTGATCCCGAGGATTTCGTGGATTCGCTTCTCGCCATCGAGGCGTGATACCATCCCCAGGTTGATTTTCTGACCGTTTGCTCGCGGTTGAAGGGGACCCAGCACATGGCGTTGACGGGACATTTCGGAGGGGGAACTGCCGTCCCTCTTCGTCGCCACACAGCGCCCGATTCCCATTTCCACCTCATGATTCAAGTCGATGTTCGGCGACGGGCCGTCCGATGAACGGCGCCGACCTCGCCCGCGACGCCCGCTGGATGCAACGAGCGCTGGAGCTGGCCGCGCGGGGCCGGTTCGGAGCCTCCCCCAACCCGATGGTTGGGGCCGTGGTCGTGGACTCCGAGGAGCGCATCGTCGGCGAGGGCTATCACGCGGTGTGTGGCGGCCCCCACGCCGAGGTGATAGCACTCCGGGAGGCCGGCGCCCACGCCACCGGTGCCAGCCTTTACGTGACCCTCGAGCCGTGTGCCCACCACGGGCGCACGGGCCCGTGCACTGAGGTCATCCTGGCGTCGGGAATCCGGCGGGTAGTGGCGGCCATGCGCGACCCCAACGCCGCAGCCGCGGGGGGGCTCGAACGACTCCGCGCCGAGGGTGTGGACGCGACCATCGGTGGGGATAGCGACGCCGCCAGAGTCCTCAATCGGAGGTGGCTGACCTGGGAGCAGGAGCGCCGCCCGTGGATCACCCTCAAGGCCGCCGTATCGCTCGACGGTCGAACCGCCACCCGCAGCGGCCAATCCAAGTGGATCACCGGCGAGGAGGCGAGACACCGCAGCCTCGAGCTTCGCGAGGAGCACGATGCCATTTTGGTGGGGGTGGGGACCGTGCTCGCCGACGATCCTCGGTTGACCCGCCGCCTGGGATTGAATCCGTCGGATCGTTGGCTCAGGGTGGTGCTTGACTCCAGGCTGCGGACCCCGAGTGACGCAGCGGTGGTGCGTGAACACCCGGACCAGACCCTGATCGCCCATACGGCGGAAGCGAGTCCCGGCGACCGCGCCCGGCTCGCCAACTGCGGTGTCCGTCTCCTGGAAATCGCGCCGGACTCGGCCGGACGGGTGGAGCTCAACCAGCTCCTCGAACAACTGGGCCGGCGCGAGATCTCGGCCTTGCTGGTGGAAGGTGGTGCGACGACCCACGGCTCCTTCGTGGACGCGGATTTGTTGGACGAAGCGGTCTTTTTCATCGCCCCGCTGCTCATCGGTGGACCGGGGCCCTCGGCGGTCGCGGGGCGTGGGGTTGCCGACCTCGACCTGGCTCCCCGCCTGCACTTCGAGCATCTGGCACGCCACGGCGATGATCTCGAGGTCCACGCCGTGCGACCGGAGGAAGCGGATGTTCACCGGGCTGGTTGAGGCGGTCGGGTCGGTCGGCCGCCTCGCGGCGACGGGCTCCGGAGCCCGACTGACGGTCGAGGTCAGCTGGCCCGACGACCTGCCGCCGCGCCCCGGTGACAGCGTGGCGGTCAACGGTGCATGCCTCACCGCGCTGGAGGTGACGAAGGCTCGGTTCTCGGCCGACCTGTCTCCCGAAACCCTCGACCGGACCCTGCTGGGATCCCTGCGCACCGCCGCGAAGGTCAACGTCGAACGTGCTCTTCGCCTCGGCGACCGGATTGGCGGGCACCTGGTACAGGGTCACGTCGACGGCGTCGCGCAACTGCTGACGATTCGCGATCAGGGAGGATTCGCCCGTTGGCGGATCTCGCTCCCGGCCCAGTGCGAGCGGGAGGTTGCCGAGAAGGGCAGTGTCGCCGTGCACGGGGTTTCACTCACGGTGGCCGCGGTGGAATCGGGCTGGTTCGAGGTCGCACTCATCCCCGAGACGCTTCGGACCACGACCCTCGGTTTCTGCCAAAGAGGAGAACGACTCCACATCGAAACCGACGTCCTGGCGAAGTATGTGGCGCGCCACCTCGGCGGCTCCCAGCGGTCGGCTCTCGACGAATTTTTCGGCCCTGGAGATCGCGATGCGTAGGATCGAGCCCGCCTATCCCGACCTTTTCCCGGTGACCCACCTGGTGCGGCCGGGATACCTGCCGGGGCCTCGGGTGGCGCTCGACCCGATCCGCATGGGTGTGGTGTGGGAGCAGGCGCCGCGGCGGGTGCTGCCGGCCGAGGGGTCGGTGCCGCGAGACCCGGTCCGCGCCATCGTCTTCGCCCGCGTCGCGCGCGATCGCAACGACGTCTTCCTACGGCTGCTCGAGAGGGGAAGCTCCGCGCTGCTGGTGATGGACGATCCGTCGATCACTCCCGAAGACCTCGGCCTCGACGGGTTCTCCAAAGACCTTCGATTGACGGTGCTCCTGCCGGTGTTGCCCTTCCCCTTGAGCGACGGCATTCGGATTCCCTCGGCCTGGCGAAAGGCGCGCTGGGGAGCCGTTCTCGGCCTGTTCCCGTTTCCCGGTGCCACCGACGAGGTCGAGCGCAGGATCACTCAGCTGAAAAAGGCCGGAGCCGGCTTCGCGGTCGCCGCGCCCCTCCTGCTCACCCCCAAGGACCGTCATCGGATTCTCGATGGTTGCGAGGGAACCGGCATCGAGGACGAGCTCGAGAACAGCCTCTTTCACGCCGACGTCAGCCGCGGACTCCACGCCCTGGAACGCCTGGCGGGCGTTTCTCTCCACGCGGTGGACATGGATCCGGTGCTGCCCTGTCTGGTGCCGCGTCATCACAATGCGCGCGCCGTCCGCACTGCGGCCCAGCTGCGCCTGTGGGCCCGGCGCCTCGACCAGTGCCACGAGGAGTCGTCCTGGGGTTGGCGGCTGCGGCGCGCTGCTGCCGCTCTCGATCAGCTCCCGAACGATCCCGAAACCCTCGCCGTGGAGGACAATCTGCGGATCGTGCCCGGCTTCGACCCGTGGGTCGAGAGCTTCACCAAGGCCATCTGGCACGGTGGTGAGCCGCTGGACTCCGCCTGGAACCGCTGGTCGGGCCTCGACGGCGAACCAGAATCTTGACGGCTGAACGAATCAAAAGTCGAAATTGGATCAAGAACCGCGAATTTCAAACCTCAAACATCAGACAATGTCCGGCCCCGCTTGCGCCACCGGGTCTTTCGCGCTAGGATGCCGGCCCGTGGGGCCGTAGCTCAGTTGGGAGAGCGCAGCGTTCGCAATGCTGAGGTCGTGGGTTCGATCCCCATCGGCTCCACCAGAGACGTCGATTTCGCCGCCCTTTCGGGCGGCTTTCCTCGTCTCTGACTCCGCCGATGGGAATCTCACCTTCGGTTGACCGCGGCCCCCCACCCCACCTCCCGCCGCGGCCCCCCGCCAAGATGAGCGGGTGGGTCGGGATATGATCGTCGGGATGATTCGATCGTAATTTCCAAACCGCAACCGTCTTGATGGTCGGTCGTTTGCGAAAGGTCGGCACTTCATGCAGATGTTGCTCGTCCTGTTGGTGATCAGCATCCCGATTCTCGGCCTCGCCGGATTGATCGTCGCCCTCGCGGCCGCGGCGCAGGCAAGTCGCCTCCGGAAACGGGTCGACGAGTTCGAAAGCCGACAGCCGATCGGGCCGAATCACCCGATTTCGCGGAGAATCCAGGACCTCCAGGAGCGGGTCGCGGCTCTCGAGAAGCACCCTCCGGAGGCGGTCGAGCCGGTCCCGGCACAGGCCGAACCCGCCCTCTCCGTTTCGCAGATTCCACGCGAGCCGCCGGCGGAGGCTCCGCCGGTGCCCCTCACACCGCCGGCCCCGATCGGGGATCGGCCTCAGGAACCAGGGCCGCCCGAAGCCCCACCTTCGGCACCCCCGCCGCCAGCCACCGGAGCGGCAGCGGCCGAGCCATTGCCGGTCGCGCCGCGGCCGGCCCCCCGCCCCCGGATCGAGTGGGAACGCTGGATCGGCGTGCGCGGCGCCGCCGCGGCGGGCGGCATCGTGCTCTCCCTGGCGGCGTTGCTCTTCTTCCAGTACTCGATCGAGCACGGGTTGATCTCGCCCGCCATGCGCGTGGTGCTCGGCGTCATCGTCGGCATCTGCTGCCTCGTCGGCTCGGAGTGGCTGGTGAAGCGAAACCAGGCGGCGGCGGCCAATGCGCTGGCCGGCGCCGGGGTCGTCATCCTGTACGGCGCGACCTGGGCCGCCCAGAACCTCTACGGCCTGATCGGTGCGGTGCCCGCCTTCGTGCTCATGGTCCTCATCACCGTCGTGTGCGTCGCCCTGGCGGTAAGGCGTGACGCCCGCTTCGTCGCCGTCCTCGGACTTCTCGGCGGTTTCGCGACACCGATTCTCGTCGCGTCGGAGGTGGACAGCCCGGCGGCCCTGTTCGGCTACATCCTGCTCCTCGACCTCGGTCTTCTGTGGCTGGCCCGTGCCCGGGGCTGGCCGCTCCTCGCCGTCCTCAGCCTCGCCGGCACGGCTGTTCACCAGGCACTCTGGATCTTCACCTCGATGGACGACGAACGCGCCGCCCTCGGAATCGGCGTGCTGGCCGTGTTCGGACTCGCGTTCCTCCTTTTCGGCAGCGGCGATCGCGAACAGTCACTGCTGTGGCGGGCGACCCGCGCCGGAGGCGTGGCGGTTCCCTTTGCCTTTGCACTTCACTTTGCCGGAACGACTCGGCTCGCGGAAAATCCCTGGCCGCTCGGAGTGCTGCTGCTGATCCTGAGCGCCGGGGCGTGCTGGTTGGCCCGGCGGGAGACGCAGGACGTGGCCGTGGCAGCGGCGGGCGCCTGCCTCGGCATCATGGCCCTGTGGTTTTTGAACCATCAGGTTTCCCCGACGCTCGCCTGGCAAGCGGTGGCCCTGTGCGGAGCCCTCGCGGCACTGTTCTCGATCGCAGCCGAAATCTCCCGTGGGCATCCCGGCGCCGGCCGCCTCGGCTCGGCCGCCCTGGTATCGAGCCTCGGATTTCTCACGCTGCTGGTGCTGGCGACAACCGAGCCCCAGGTAGTGAGGCCGTGGCCGTGGATCGCGGGTTGGGCGATCCTGGCCGGTTTGCTGGTGCTGCACTCGCGGTGGCCTGGACGCGCCTGGTTGCAGCTCGCGGCCGGGCTCGGCCCGGCGCTCGGTTTTCTCCTCGCGGTCGAGGCTCACGGCCGCGAGGATGCCGCTCTCGAGGCATGGGCGTGGCTGGCCCTCATCGTTTCCGTCGCGCTGGTCTGTCAACTCCTCGCCGTGCTGACCCGAGACGAGGAGAGGCGGACTTGGGCGGAACGAACCGCCGCCTCGACCGCCATCGCTCTGATGGTGGCCGCCGCCGTGGTGGCGTCTGCCGACCGGTCCGCCTCCGAGGCGAGCATCGCCGCGATCCTGGTTCTGGGGCTGCTGGCGGCGTCGTCCGCCACCAGGACCCCGTCCGGCGTTTGGTTCTTCGCCGCAACGAGTACGGCCGCCTTCTGGCAGATGATCGTCTATTTCGACGTCCACCAACACCCGGCAGCGGACCCGGCGTCGGGGTCGGTCCTCGGACTGCTGGCGCTCTCGGCCATCCTGTTCACGGTGTGGCCCGCGTTGGCCGCCGCCTCGTTCCGCAACGATCGGTTTGCGTGGTGGGGAGGGGCGCTCGCCGGGCCGCTCTGGTTCGTCACCCTGAAATCGGCCTTCATCTCCCGCTTCGGCGATGACGCCATCGGCCTGCTCCCGATCGGCCTGGCTGCGGTCGCCCTCGCCACGGTGCTGTGGGCGAGGCAGCGCCTGGCCGGCCAAGCCGACATTCGAAGAACCGCCGTCGTGTGGTATCTGGCAGTCGTTCTCAGCATGTTGTCGGTGGCGATCCCCCTCCAGCTCGAGAAGGAGTGGATCACCATCGGGCTGGCGCTGAACGGGCTCGCGATCATCGCCCTCTGGGTCCGGCTCGATCACCCCGGGCTCAAGTACTACGGGCTGGCCCTGCTGGCGGTGGCCACCGCCCGACTGGTGGCCAACCCGGCGGTCCTGAGCTATCACATCCGCGCCCAAGCGCCGATTCTCAACTGGCTTGCCTACACCTACTTCGTACCGGCGTTGGCACTGGTTTTGTCTCGTCGCCTCTTCAAGCCGAGGGAAGTCGACCGACTCGTCGACTGGGAGGAGGGTTTCTACTCCGCAAACCGCGCGATCGGCGCGGCGTCGTGCGGCCTCGCCGCGGTGGCGGTGGTATTCGCGTGGATCAATCTCGCCATCGCGGACATCTTCGCAACCGGCCCCAATCTGGAGCTCAGCCTTCAACGGCTGCCCGCCCGCGACGCGACGACATCGGTGGCGTGGGCGATTTATGCCCTCGTCCTGCTCGCCATCGGCGTCCGGTCGCGCAGCAGCTCGATGCGATGGTTGAGCCTCGGGCTTTTGGTTGTCACTCTCGGCAAGGTCTTTCTGCACGATCTGGGCGAACTCGAGGACCTCTACCGGGTTGGCTCACTCGTCGGGCTCGCCGCTTCCCTCATCATTGTGTCCCTGATCTATCAACGATTCGTCTTCAGGACGGACCCGGGGCAGGAGGTATGACGAAGACCCACGGGTTTGCCGCACAGATCGCCATCGCTCTCGATCGGGGTGCTCGATGCACCGAAAATGATAAGCTGCCTTGATGCGCCCGGCGAGACGCCCCGTGCGCGCGATGGTTGCACGCTGGTTGCGACCCATTCGGTTCGAGGACCGCGAGCTCGAACGCCAGTTTCAGGTGCACGACTGCAGCTCGACGATTCCGCTGGCCCGGTTCTGCTACGCCAGCGCGATCTTCATCTGGGCCGGTTTCGGCATCCTCGATGCGGCAGTCGGAGGGGACAAGACCAGGTCGCTGTGGTCGATTCGGTTCATGGTCGGAGAACCGACGATCTTGATGGCGCTGGCCATCACCCTTATCAGGCGGCTCTGGCCGCATCTCAAGTTGGTCGGCCTGACCGTGACCTTCGTGCTCGGGTCGTGCGTGATCTGGATGATGCTCGTTCTGGATCCTCCGGTTTCGCAAACCTACTACGTGGGCATCATTCTCGTTCTGTTCCCGGCCTACGTGTTCGCACAGGTGCGCCTGCCACACGCGATGGCAGCCACGTTCATCCTGGTGATGGCGTACCACAGGTTGATTCTGTCCGATGAAACCACTCACGCCTCCACTGCCGCCACCGACCTCACGTTCATGATCACGACCGCGTACATCGGGCTGGTGGCGTGCTTCCTCCTCGAGTGGGCCCGACGGCGTGAGTTCGCCCAACTGCGGGAGATCGCGCGCACCAACGAGGAGCTCCAGCACTTGAGCTCGCACGACGAACTGACCCGCCTGCTCAATCGGCGACACCTCGAGCCGGCACTCGAAACCGCGATCGGCGACTTCCGACGCAGCGGTCGACCGAGCGCCATCATGATGATCGACCTCGATGACTTCAAGCAGGTCAACGATGCGCTCGGTCATGGCACAGGCGATCGGGTCCTGATCGAAGCGGCGTGCTGCATCACCGAGTCTATCCGGCCGGCCGACTCCGCATATCGAATCGGCGGCGACGAGTTCGTCGTGCTGCTGCCCGCCGCCACGATTTCGCGTGCGGCGGCGGTCGCCTCGGAAATCAAAGCCGCGTTCGCCGTGCGATCGCGATCGCTCGTGAAAGACCACGGACTCGCAGTCGGTATGAGCATCGGAGTCACCCAGGTCCGGGCCGGGATCGAGACACCCTCGGAGCTGCTCAGGCTCGCCGACGGCGCTCTGTATCAAGCGAAGCTCCGGGGCAAGGGACGCGTTCACGCTGCCCAGGAGCCGCCCCGCGGGCAGGTCGGCGACCCAACCGCAGCCCAGTTGGGCTGACGCGGGCCTGGCTTCTTGGTGGATGTTCCGCAATAATGCTCCGGTGAAGATGACTCCCATGTTGCGCCAGTACCTCGAGCTGAAGGAGCAGGCGGGATCGGCGTTGTTGCTGTACCGGATGGGAGATTTCTACGAGCTGTTCTTCGAGGATGCCCAGCAGGCGGCGCCGGTGCTCGGGATCACGCTGACCAGGCGGCGCCACAACGATGCGGTGGAGGCGCCCATGTGCGGCGTGCCCCACCACGCCTTCGACGGTTACCTGGGCAAGCTGCTCGACGCCGGATTCCGCGTCGCGGTGGCAGAGCAGGTTGAAGATCCGGCGACGGCGAAGGGGCTGGTGCGACGGGAGATCATTCGCACTCACACCCCAGGCACCGTGTCGTCGACCGAACTCCTGGACGGCTCCGAACACTGTTTCCTCGCGGCCTTCGGCGGCGACGACGGTTCCTTCGCGCTGGCCTGGCTCGAGGTCAGCACCGGCACTTTCGAGGGCCTCCGGTGCGACGAACGGGCGAGCGTTTCGGAGCAGCTCGCCCGCCTTCGTCCGCGCGAGATCCTGGTGGCCGAAGGCTGGGACGGTTGGACCGATCTCTGGCCACGGGAGTTGCCGACACCGACGGTGACCCCGCTTCCTCCCGACCAGTTCTCGCCGTCGGCCGGGGAGGACCGGCTACGACGGGTCCTCGGGGTCGGGTCGTTGCGCGGATTCGGCCTCGAATCCGGCGAGCGGCTGGTCGGCATGGCCGGCGCCCTGTTGACCTACGTGGAAGGCACTCAACGGGGCGAGCTGGGTCATCTCGAGGCCTTCGTCCGGCGCCAATCCGACGACGCCCTCACCATCGACCGGGCCAGCCTCAACAACCTCGAGGTGGAACGCGCTGCCGACGGCTGCCGTGAGCGATCCCTCGTCGGCATTCTTGACACCACGCGCACTCGGATGGGATCCCGGAGACTGCGGGACTGGCTCACTCGACCGAGCGTCGACCGCGAGGAGATCGGAGAGCGACACCGCTCGGTCGCCGAGCTCACCGACGACTCGGAGCTGCTCCACAGCCTGCGATCGGGCCTGGAGGGCATCCCGGACCTCGAGCGGCTCGCCGCCAGGGTCGGCATGACCCTGGCCACGCCTCGCGAGCTACAGTCGCTGCGAGCCGGATTCGACCTGCTTCCTGCAGTCAAGCAAGCGGTGTCCAGGGCGACGTCGCCGTTGCTGCGTTCACTGTCGGAGAGCCTCGATCCGTTGACCGATCTCGCGGCCATGCTCCACGAACGGCTGGCCGCGGTGCCTGCGGCGGTCCCTGGGCTGGGTGTGATCGCCGGCGGGTGGGATCCCGAGCTCGACGAGCAGCGGCACCTCGCCAGAGGCGGCAAGGAGTTGCTCGCCGGCATCGAGTCGGTGGAGAGGGATCGCACCGGTATCGGGTCATTGAAGGTCAAATACAACAAGGTCTTCGGGTACTTCATCGAGGTCAGCAAGTCGAATCTGGGTCGCGTCCCGGAAAACTACGAACGGCGCCAGACCCTGACCAACGCCGAGCGATTCGTCACCCCTGAGCTCAAGGAGCTCGAGGCCAGAATCCTGTCCGCCGAGGAACGGGCGGCGGCCCGTGAGCGCGGGCTCTACGAAGAGCTCGTCGCCGAGCTCGCGCGCGACGCCAGGAGGATCGCTTCCAGTGCGACCACCATCGGCCGCCTCGACGTCATCGCCTCGTTCGCCGACCGGGCGCGACGGTGGAACTACTGCCGACCGGTCATGGAGGACGCGCCCGGCCTCGACATCCGTGAAGGGCGGCACCCGGTGCTGGAGGAAATCCAACGGTCCCCCCCGTTCATCGCAAACGAATGCCTGCTGGATCCCGAGCTGTCGCAGATCGTGTTGCTGACCGGGCCGAACATGGGCGGCAAGTCCACCTACCTCCGTCAGGTCGCCCTGATCACCCTGATGGCCCACGCCGGGTCCTTCGTTCCCGCCTCCTCCGCCACGGTGGGGCTCACCGACCGGATCTTCACCCGGGTCGGCGCTTCGGACAAGCTGGCGATGGGTGAGTCGACGTTCATGGTGGAGATGACCGAGGCGGCCAACATCCTCCACCATGCCACTCCCCGATCGCTGGTCATCCTCGATGAGGTCGGCCGGGGAACCGCCACCTTCGACGGTCTCTCACTGGCGTGGGCAATCGTCGAGTACCTTCACGACCAACCCGGCCGTAACGCCCTGGTGCTCTTCGCCACCCACTACCACGAGCTGACCGACCTCGCCCGCAGGTTGCCGCGGCTGGTGAACCGGTCGATGGCCGTCAAGGAGTGGCGCGGCGACATTCTCTTCCTTCACCGAGTGGTGGACGGACCAGCGGATCGATCTTACGGGATTCACGTCGCTCAGCTGGCGGGCGTGCCCGGAACGGTCTGCGCCCGGGCGGAGCAAGTCCTTGCCAACCTGGAACGGCACGAGCTCAACGTGTCGGGAGACCCCGCCCTCGAGTCCACCTCGGCCGAGCGGCCCGATCGCATCCGACAGATGGACCTCTTTCGTCCCCCGGCCGAGGAGGTCGCCGATCGCCTGCGCCGGTTGGACCTGGAGGGGCTCACGCCGCTTCAAGCCCTGAACGTCCTCGCCGACCTTCGCAAACGGATCGCCGGTGACGACTGATTTTTCGCCCCTCATCGTGGGAGTGCCCGGTCCGCACCTCGAATATTCCGAATTCGAAATCCTCGAGCACGTCCGCCCCGCCGGCATCATCCTGTTTGCCAGGAACGTCGAAACCGCCGACCAGGTCCGAGAGCTGGTGGAGACGTTCAAGGAGCTCGAGCGGCGTCCGTTTGTCGCGGTCGATCTCGAGGGCGGAGTCGTCAACCGCCTGTCGGGCATCTGGGGTGACCTGCCGTCACCGTCCGCAGCCGCGGCTGCCGGCCGGCGTGCGGTCCGTGACCTGGGACAGGCGGCCGGGGCGTCCTGCCGCGCCCTCGGCATCCACCTCGACCTGGCCCCGGTGGTCGACCTCGATCGGCCCGATGGTCTGATTCCCCGCCAGGGCCGCTGCTTCGGTGACGACCCGGCGCGCGTGGCGACCCTCGCCAGGGTCTTCAACGACGGCCTCGCCACCTGGGGTGTGGCTGGCTGCCTCAAGCACTTTCCCGGGCTCGGATCAGTCGTCGTCGACACCCACGAGGAGCTCCCGACGCTCGTGTCAGCCGCCGGTGAGGAGCAGTTGGCGGTCTTTTCCGCACTGTCCGAGGAAATCCCGCTGGTCATGGTGGGCCATGCCATCTCCCCGGCGGTGGGAGAGGCCGACCGGCCTGCGTCCCTTTCCAGACGCGCCGTCGAGCATGCAGCGCGACTGCCGGGCTCGCCGGTGGTGCTCAGCGACGACCTCGAGATGGGTGCCCTTTCCCACATCGGCAGTCTTCCGGAGTTGGTGGTGGAAGCGCTCCGAGCACGCAATCACGGGGTCCTCGTATGCAAGGCCTTCGATCAGCTTCCCGGCATCATGGCGATGATCGAACAGGCCGTGAGCGCCGATCCAAGCCTCAACGCCCGTCTTGTTGAAACCACCTCGAGGCTCGGAACTCTTGCCAGGGATCTGTTGCGCAACGCCGCCGCCGTTCCGGTGCCGCCCGACGAGACGGTGGCCCAGCTCTGGGAGCGTGCCCGGCGGTCCGCGGCCTCGTCCTGACCAGCAACCCCGAGCGAAGGAGCGACATGGTGACAACCAATCCGCCGGAAGTCGTCGCGAGGGCGGCGGTGCTGCTGTCCGGCGGCCTCGACTCGGCCACGGTGCTGGCGATCGCGCTCGAGGAAGGTCTCGAATGCCACTGCCTCACGGTCGACTATGGCCAGCGGCACCGTGCGGAGCTGGAGTCCGCCCGCCGGGTCGCACGGGCGCTCGGCGCCGCAAGCCACCGCGCGCTGACTCTGGACCTCAGAGCCATCGGCGGCTCCGCCCTCACCGATACCATCGAGGTCCCCAAGAACTCGATCCCCGGCGCCCAGGGGGTCCCCGTGACCTACGTGCCTGCCCGTAATACCATCCTGCTGGCCCTGCTCCTGGGCTTTGCCGAGGTCATCGGTGCACCTCAGCTGTTCATCGGCGCCAACGCGGTGGATTACTCCGGATACCCGGACTGTCGTCGAGAGTTCCTCGACGACTTCGAGCGGCTGGCCAACTCTGCAACGGCGGCGGCAACCGAGCACGGTGTTCGATTTCGAGTGCGTGCGCCGCTGATTGACCTGACCAAGGCGGAGATCATTCGGCGCGGCATCCAACTCGGAGTGGACTACTCCCTCACCCGGTCGTGCTACGACCCCGATCCGGCCGGCCGGGCGTGCGGGCAGTGCGATTCATGCCAGCTCCGTCGCCGCGGGTTCGAAACTGCGGGCGTCCCCGATCCCACGGAGTACTGCACAGGCGGCAGGTAACAGGCCGTGAGCCGTTGGCCGTCTGCCGTTTGCCGATGAGTTGAGCGGGGCCGATCGGGTTCGGTTTTCCGAATTCCGAATTCTGCCTCGTACGAATCCAGGTCACGCCAGGAGGGTGAACGCCACCCGTCCGGCGACCGCAATGCTCGTGGCCACCACGATGGTCAATCCCGAGATCCAGAGGGTGTCGCGCCAGCCCATCTCCTTCACCATCACGGCCACGGTGGCGACGCAGGGAACGTAAAACACCACGAACAGGGTGAAGGTCATCATCTGGGCCACCGTCAGAACGGTGTTCACCTGAGTCGTGCCCAAGGCCTGCACCAGCATCACCATGGTGAGCTCCTTGCGGAGCACACCGAACACCAGAGTCATTCCGACGGCGGCGGGAAGCCCCAGAATCACTCCCGTCAGCGGGTAGAGCATGGCGTTGATGGTGTCGTGGGCATGGACCCACTCCAGCAGACCAAGGATCACCGAGGACGCGATCAACAGTGGCCAGGCGATGGTGATGAACTCGCGCAAAGTGAGCCAGGTCTTCGCCGCCAGGGTTTGGATGCTGGGCAGGCTGAGCTCGGGCATCTCCAGGATGAGACCGGGTGAGCTCCCCCGCAGCTGGCGTCCCAGGACGGTCCCGAGCAGAACCACGAAGGCGATGTTCAGCAGGTAGATGAACAGCGCCCACAGGGGGCCGATGAAGGCCGCAACCAGTCCGAAGATCACTACCGTTCGGGCAGAGCACGGGATGAACGCAGCGAGGGCGCCGGTGATTCGCCGGTCCCGCTTCGATTCGAGGATCCGGGTCGACATGATGGCCGGAACGGAACAGCCGTATCCGAGAATCAACGGCAGCACCGACTTGCCGTGAAGCCCGATCCTGTGCATGAAGTTGTCCAGGATGTAGGCGATCCTCGGAAGATACCCGGTGTCCTCGAGAATGGCGAGTCCGATCAGGAAGGGAACCAGGTAGGGCAGCACGATGGCGACCCCGCCGGCGAGCCCCATCGCGACCCCGTTGGTGACAGTTCCCGCCAGAGATCCCGGTTCGAAGACCTGGGCGAGTCCGTGGTTGAGCCGATCGAAAAGAGCGACCAGCGGCTGTTCGATCCTCCGGCCGACGCCAAACACCATCCAGAAGAGACCCGCGAGAATCGCCACCATCAGCGGCCCACCGGTCCACGGGCCCAACAGCGCGCGGTCCAGCCACTCCCGCACGCCGGCCCGAGGCTTGCCGACCGACGCGACGGCTTCCTCGATGCCGTGGGCCACGGCATGCCGGCTTCCCGACACGACCTGATCCGCAGTCCAGCCGTGGCTGTGCTCGAGGTCCGCAGCGACCACCGCCGTCGCCAACCGGAGCCCCGGATACCAGCCGTAGATCTGATCTTCGAAGTGGAGATCTCCCTCGAGCAGCTTGCCCGCGGTGAATCTCGGCGGCGCTCCGGGCTCGATGGCCTCGCTGGAAAGCAGGGCCTCGACTTTCTGGACCGCCTCCTCGACCTCGCGATCCAGGGGAATGACGGGGGCGATCTCTCCGGCATGGGCGCGTTGCAGGGCGGTTCTGAAGAGGCGCCGCAGCCCGCGCCCGTGGCGCGCGACCGTCGGGACCACCGGCACCCCGAGCCGTCGCTGAAGCTCCTCGTGATCGATCTCGATCCCCCGGTGGTCGGCCTCGTCCATCATGTTGAGCGCCACGATCATCGGCCGTTGGAGCTCGATCAGCTGCAGCGTCAGCTCGAGCGAGCGGCCGAGGCGGCTGGCGTCCACCACGTTGATGATGAGGTCGTAATCCTGATCGAGGAGGTAGCTCTCGGCCTCGCCGGCCACCGCTTCGGACGAGGTGAGGGAGTAGACTCCGGGAAGATCGACGATGCCGACCTCCCGACCCAGAACCAGGGCACGGCTGAAGGTGAACGACACCGACGAACCCGGGAAGTTGGCCGTCGCCGACCGGTAGCCCGCCACCGCGTTGAAGATCGTGCTTTTCCCTGAGTTTGGTTGGCCGGCGAGAACAAACTTCATCTCAGAGCAGCCCGACCCACCCGGGCCGCGTCTGCCAGGCTCTCAACGGTACCGTCGACCTCGACCCTCACCTTGCTGGCGATGCCCCTCCCGATGGCGACCCTGGTTCCGTTCACCTCCACCAGAACCGGCCCCCTGAACGGCGCGCGCTCCACCACGGTCAACCAGTCCCCGACGTGGATGCCGAGGGTGTTGAGGTGGGACCAGACCCCGTGACCTCCTTCGATGAGGATCACCCTGGCCGTCCGCCGTATGTCCACCGTGTCGAGAGTCATCATCTGGGCGAGCGCCCTCCGACTGCCGATGATAACCGATTGACCGCCGGAATGCTAACCCCTGTGCTGACATTCATTTCCCTACTCCTGACCCCTCTCGACGACAAGGCCAACTTGGACATCGTCGTTTCAGCTCTCAGATGGTTATCGAGACTAGATTTCAGATCGATGACGACGATACAATCCGAGGCCAGGGAGGAGGCCGAGATGAGCCTGCAGCCATTCCAGGTCGAGCTGACCGAGCTTCCCGACGAGAAGTCGTTCGCGCCGGGCGTCCGGAGGGCGCCCAGCCGAGGGTTCACGCTGAACCGACGCGACACCGCCATCGCGATGAAGAACGCGCTCCGCTACATACCACGCGAGCACCACGGGACCGTCGGGCCGGAGTTTCTCAAGGAGTTGCGCACCACCGGCCGCATCTACGGTTATCGGTACCGCCCGGAAGGCCGGATCTTCGGTCGCCCCATCGATCACTACGAAGGCCGGATCATCGAAGCCCGCGCCATGCAGGTCATGATCGACAACAACCTTGACTTCGAGGTGGCGCTCTATCCCTATGAGCTGGTCACCTACGGCGAGTCCGGCCAGGTCTGCCAGAACTGGATGCAGTACCTGCTCATCAAGCGATATCTCGAGGTCATGGACTCGAACCAGACCCTCGTGGTCAGCTCCGGCCACCCCCTCGGCCTGTTCCCCTCACCGCCCGAAGCGCCGCGCGCGATCATCACCAACGGGCTCATGGTCGGCATGTTCGACACCCCGGAGGATTTCCATCGCCTGGCAGCCCTCGGATGCGTCAACTATGGCCAGATGACCGCCGGGGGGTGGATGTACATCGGCCCCCAGGGCATCGTCCATGGCACCTACATCACCCTGCTCAACGCTGGCCGCCTCTACCTCGGGATCCCCGATGGCAACGATCTTCGCGGACATACCTTCGTCTCGTCGGGTCTCGGCGGCATGTCGGGCGCCCAGGGCAGGGCCCTCGAGATTGCCGGCGGCGCCGGGATCATCGCCGAGGTCGACCCATCGCGGATCGAGACACGCCACTCCCAGGGGTGGGTTTCCAAGGTCACCGGCGACCTCGACGAAGCGGTCGGCTGGATGATGGACGCCCGCGATCGCCAAGCGGCCCTGTCGGTGGCCTACCACGGCAATGTGGTCGACCTGCTCGAGCACATTGACCGCCGTGGTGCTCACGTCGATCTGTTGTCGGATCAGACGTCCTGTCATGTTCCCTACGACGGCGGATACACGCCTGCCGGGCTCGCTTTCGACGATGGGAGGCAGCTGCTCAAATCGGATCGCGATGGATTCCGACGGCTCGTAGACGACAGCCTGAGGCGGCATTTCGAGGTCCTCGGCAAGCTCTCCGATCGAGGTATGAGATTCTGGGACTACGGCAACTCCTTCCTCAAGGCGGTGTTCGACGCCGGGGTGCCGACCGTCGCGAAGAACGGTCACGACACCAACGACGGGTTCATCTGGCCGTCGTACGTGGAAGACATCATGGGCCCCATGTGCTTCGACTACGGATACGGCCCGTTCCGCTGGGTCTGTCTGTCGGGACAGCCCGACGACCTTCGGAAAACCGACCAGGCGGCCATGGCCAGCATCGATCCCGAACGGCGTGGGCAGGACCGCGACAACTGGCAGTGGATCCGGGACGCCAACTCGAATCGCCTCGTGGTGGGGACCCAGGCGCGCATCCTGTACGCCGATGCCGACGGCCGCACCCGAATCGCCCGTAGCTTCAACCGAATGGTGAGGGAGGGCGAGATCGGCCCGGTGATGCTGGGACGAGACCACCATGACACCGGCGGCACCGACTCGCCGTACCGGGAGACCGCGAATATCTACGACGGCTCGAACCTCACCTCGGACATGGCCCACCACTGCTGGGCCGGCAATGCGGCCCGGGGCATGACCGTTGCCGTGCTCTCCAACGGCGGCGGCGTCGGCACCGGCAAGGCCGTCAACGGCGGCTTCGGCCTGGTTCTCGACGGGTCGCAACGGGTGGACCGCATCCTGGACACAGCCCTCGACTGGGACGTCATGAGCGGCGTCTCGCGCCGGGCGTGGGCGCGCAACCCGAACGCCATCGGGACGGTCTCGCAGTGGAATGCCGCCAACACCGACCGTGGCCACATCACGGTTCCGGCCGTCGCCGACGGTTCTTTCGTCGACTCCCTTCTCGACGGCGAGTAGGGGCGTGACACGTAACGAGTTAAACGTTACACGTTAAACGTTGAACGTCTCTGCAGCAGTTGGTTGGAAGTTGAAAGTTGAATGTTGAATGTTCAGGAGCAAGGAAAGAAAATTCGACCGCGTTGTTCTGCGTGTATCAGCGTTTTTCTGCGGCCCATCCTCTCGTTGGCGATCTCGGACGCCGCCAATTCGCAATTCGCAATGGTCGGTCGTGCGGGGGGTAAAATAGTCCGATGGAATCACTGCTTCAGATCCTGCCGCCGGAGCTCTCGGGATTCGCCCTGACCCTCGGCCTGTCGCTGCTGATCGGATTCGAGCGTGAGGGGCACCAGCCGAAGGGGCTCGGCGGAGTCCGCACCTTCCCCCTGATCGGCCTCGGCGGATTCCTGTTGGTCACCGCTTTCCCGGACTCCACCTTGCCGTTCGCCACGGGGCTGGTCGTCGTCGGAGTGCTGATCGCCATCTCGCACGCGGCCTCCGTCAAAATCGGCGAGCCCGGGATCACCACCGAAACGGCCGCGTTGCTGACCTTCACCATCGGCGCCGCCTCCGCCCGCGGCATGTTCTGGATCTCCATCGCCGCCGGGGTGCTGGCGGTGGTGCTGCTCCAGGAGAAGACCCGGCTCGAGGGCTGGGCCCACCGGATGCCGTCCGGTGAGCTCCAGACTCTGGTGCGGTTCCTGGTTCTCACCGCCGTCATCCTGCCGGCACTGCCCAACCAGGCCTTTACCGACTTCCACCTCAACCCGTTCACCCTCTGGCTGGTGGTGGTCGCGGTGAGCGGCGTCTCATACCTGAGCTACCTCCTCCAGTACGTGTGGATCGGCGGTCACGGCCTGCTGTTGACCGGAATTCTGGGCGGCGCCTACTCGTCGACCGTCACCACCGTGGCCCTGGCTCGAAGCTCACGCCGGCGGCGACACGCCCCGGGCCGGTACGTCGGCGCCATCGTGGCTGCGACCGGAATGATGTACTTCCGTCTGTTGGCGCTGGTGGCTCTCTTTGCCTCGGCCCTCGCCGTCCGTTTGGCGGTGCCCTTCTTGGTCCTTGGAGTTTGCGCCGTCGGCACCGGAATCGTCCTCAATCGCATCACGCGGGCCCGCGAGTCGTCGGCCCAAACCGAGACCGAGATCGACTCCGGGACGACCGCGAACCCGCTCGAGCCGACCTCGGCGTTCGCCTTCGCGGTCCTCTTCGTGGTGATCCTGGTCGTCACCCGGTTGATCGCCGACCGCTTCGGCGACACCGGGGTGCTGGTGCTGGCCGGCATCATGGGCGCCGCCGATGTCGACCCGTTCATCCTCGGCATCACCCAGCAGGCCGGCACCGACCTGGCCCTCGGCACGGCGGCGCTGGCCGTGGTCATCGCGGCGGCGGTCAACAACCTGATGAAGGGGGTGTACGCGATCGCCTTCGGGTCACGATCCGCCGGTGTTCCCGCGGCGCTCATCCTGACCCTGTTCGGCGTTGCCAGCCTGGTGCTGTTCGTCGTCACCTGAGACGGGCGACTGCTGCAAGTAATAGTAGGCGACCGTCTTCGCCCGCATGGGTGTGCGGTTGACCGGGCCGGACTCCAGCAAGACCCGCACCTGCTCGGACCAGCTCGGTGCGTCGGTGAGCATGATTCGGTACATGCCGGTGGTCCACTCTCCGGGCGGTGCGTCGAGGTCGTAGGTCATGCCGTTGAGCGCCCCGCGGAAAACCGTGGGCCGCGAGTCGTTGCCCCGAAAGTAGAAGCCTCCACCGAAGAAGTCCTCCACTCCGGTGCCGTGCAGCAGGGGTTCCGCACTCCCGTCCAGGTACACCTGCTCGTCGCCCTCCAGATAGTCCCGCCCGCCGCCGCCTACCGAACCGAGCTCGGCGAAGACGCCGACCCACCGGCCTCGTCCGGTCGCGACGAGAACCTGATGGCCAGCCTGGGAAACGGTGGGTGGGGAGACCGAGCGCTGCACTCGGAACAGCCCGCTGCCGGGAGCGGGAGGCCGGCCCAGCCTGCGGATGGCAAACTCCACAGGCACCTTGCGCCGGCCGCCGTGTCGGTGCCGCCACAGCTGGACAACCGCCCGCTCGAAGAACGGCATCGGGAAGAAGCTGTAGAGACCACCGTCGTCACCGGCACCCACCAGAACGGACCGGGTGGGAGTGGCCGAGGCGGCGCCAACGGCGAAGAAGTCCTCGAGCGGCACGTCCACGGTGGCCGAGTCGTCGAAGATGAGGCGGATGGAGAGGTCCGCCCAGTCGCGGCGGTCGACCCTGAGCAGAATCCCATTGATAATGTCGGGGCCTTCAAAGGCGCCAATCACCACCCGGTTTCCCCGACGCAGGACGAGCTCCCCTCCGTGTGCGGGATGGGATCCGACCGGCCACGGATCGTCCCCCGCCGAGTCGAGGAGCGCCCGCCACCCGGCCAGATTCTCCTCGCCGGTGAAGGGCTCGACCGGTGACCGATCCGACAGCTCGTGGTAGGTGACCTGAAACCAGAGCTTCGCGTCGTCGGCACCCAGCAGTGAGATCTTGCACCTCTCCCGGTAGGGGATGGGCACGTGGCTGATGTTGCCGCCTCCTGATCGATCACGATCCACGGCCAGAGGCGGCGTGAAGGGCGGAACCTCGCCTCCGAAGAAGTCGGGCAACGGCAGCTGGACCGCGATCTCGCCGTCGACCACCACCCTGATCCAGATTTCCGGGTCGAGCGGGTGGCTCACGCCGCGCTCTCCCTGGGTCATCCAGATTCGGGTGATCGCTCCCGGGCCCCGGTGGTCGAAGATCAGCCCCTCGTCGCCGTCGACGCTGAGGAAGCGGCTGTCACCCGAGGCGTGGCGGTCCTGGGCGCAACCGTCGGGACAGTAGCTTGACTGCATCAGCACCCGGTCGCCGTCCGGCATCACGGCGAGCGACGCGAGGTCGCGCCACACCTCCCACGACGGCCAGACAGCCTGCGGTCCCTGATTTGCTGCCGTAGCCGGAGGACAGACGAGGAGCAGCGCGACGGCCAGCGGCCAGACTCCACGAAACATGGCCGGTTTCTCGGGTCGTCGCGACCCCCCGGGGGCCGACGTCGTTCGCGGGCCCGCCCACCGAGCCGGTCGGTGGCGCCGAGGGCGGTCAGCGGCCGGGCGTAAATCGTTATTCACCCCGCCATTCTCACCCAGCCCGGCAAAAAGGAAAGGGGGGTGAAAATTCGGAATTCGGAATTCGGAAAACCGTTCCCGACGGTTTGAGGTTGAATGGGCCGCAGAAGAACGCAACCCGGCGCAGAAAAACGCAGCAACCTCGCTTTGTGAGTTCTGAGTTCTGAGTTCTGAGTTACATACGGGCAATGACGAATCGAAGTGTCGAGGGCTTCCGGGCAAAAACTAAGAACTAAGAACTGAGAACTGGTAAGCCCCCAATCCCTCAAAGCCCCATAGCCAAACGAAAAAGGGCCCGCCGAAGCGGGCCCTGTGGTGTCCGATGATGGACCGTGATCACTCGCCGGGGATGAGCTCCCCGTCCTGGACGGTGTACGAGGTCGACCAGAAGAGGTCGTCGAGCGCATCCGGATCATCGTAGTAGCTGGTGCCGATCTCGTCGGAGGCGATCTCCCAGATGGTGACGTGGAGGGCGTCGGGCCCGACGTCCATCACCGAGAACCCCATGCTCGCGGTGTTGGTGTAGACGATGTCCGAGGGCGTGACGCCGTCGTCGAGAGTCGAGATCTGCAACAGGAGCGCCAGGTTCGCCACGAGGTCGTCAATGCCCTCGATGTCGCCGAGGATCGGGTCGGACGAAATCCGGCGTGACACCTCGTCCTGGATGGTGGCCGAGGAGATCGAAGAAGCCGTGAACTCATAGACCCCATTGGTGTGGTCGGTGACGAAGGTGGAGTGGATATCCCCCGAAATCGCCACCGAGTTGGGAACGGCGGCCATCAGGCCCAACAGCTCGAGCTTCTTCTGGGGAAAGCCGTCGTACTGGTCCATTGTGATTCCGAGCTTGGTGCGCAGCGCGTCCGGAAAGTCGTCCGGAAGTTGCGCCGCGATCAGCGGGTTGGTGAAGTCCACCAGCAGCGGGGTCAGCATCACGGTCGACCCCAGCACCTTCCAGGTGGCTGGGCTGCCCAACATGGTGCCCTGCAGCCACGCGGTCTGCTGGCCGCCGAGCGTGTCCTGGGCGGCGCCGGCTGTCGTCAGATACAAATACGCTGCGAAGATGTTGAACGGGTCCCAGATCACCTGGTTCCGCGCGCCGCTGGAGGAGTACATGGCGGTCTTGCCCATAAACAGATAGGAGATTCCCCGAGGCAGCATGGCCATGGTGCCGCTGGAGAACGGCGGCTGAAGGCCCGCAGCCTCGTAAAGTGCGTTGAGGAAGGTAGTGCTGATGTTGCCGGTGAGTGCAGCCTCGGCGGTGCGCACCGCCTCGAAGGTGTCCAGGGCCGGGTTCTCAGCGATGTAGGCCTGGGCGGCGATCAGGGTCGCCGTCTGCTTCATGATGGGGAAGATGGCGCCCAGGAGGTCCATGTCGACATAGGCATCGAAGCTGTCCCTCACCTGCTGCCACACCGGTTCGGTGAGCACCATGATGGCTCCCGCCTCATCGACCGCGATCGTCCCCGGGAATGCGTCCTCGTGCACCAGGTGGTCAGGCCGGTACTCCCGGGAGTCGGTCAGCACCAGGTGAAGGTGCTGGCCAAAGAGAAAGTCCCGGTAAATCACGGTGTTCGGATAGAGCACGCTGGCATCGATGTCGAGGGTTCCGTCGGTGCCGAGCCCGACGTCGATCGGAATCCACTCGAAGAACGCCTGCTCGGCGTTGCGCAGCCGGTCAGGGTCGTTCTCGTCCGTGCGACCGTTGGTGTAGGTCGCCGTCGCCTGCCAGCGGTCGTTGGAGTACTCGTGGTCGTCCCAGATCACGATCATCGGCCAGCGTTCGTGAACTTCCCGCAAGACCGGGTCGGAACGGTAGGTGCGGTAGAGCTGCCGGTAGTTGGACAGGCTCGCCGCCGCGTAGTACGGATCGGCCGGATCTCCCAGAGGGATCGCACCCTCGGTATCATCGAACTCGATTGTCCGGTCAGAGTCGGGGTCCTGAAAATCCGGATCCCCCGTTGTTTCATAGATGTAGTCGCCGAGGTGGACCACGAAGTCGATGTCCTCGTCGTGATCCATCAGCAGCTTGAGGTAGGTGTTGTAATACCGACCGATGTAGTCCTGGCAGTAAACCACGGCGAACCTGACGTCCACGTCCATGTCGGGTGTGGGAGCCGTCTTGGTGCGGCCCACCGGCGAGGTTTCGGTGGTGCCCCCATCCTCCGCGGTGAACCGGTAGTAGTACACCGTGTAGGGCTGCAGGTTGTCGGCCTTGACCTTGACCACACCGTCGTAGGCTTCGTCCACCCCCAGCGCTCTGGTGAACACCACATCCTGAAAGTCCGCGTCCAGCGCGACTTCGAGATCAACGCCGTCCGGATAACCTCCGTCGGAGGTCACCGCCCGGGTCCACATAACGACGCTGGTGGGAGTCGGATCACCCGACGCCACCGACTCCGGGAACATCTGGGCCGACACGGTGGACGCGGCAAGTAACGCCGCGGCCAGAACGAGGCACGCAGGCCATCTCACGTTTTTCATCGAGGCTCCCCTTCCCGCGGACTCGGGCCACCCGTTCCGCAAAAACTGACCAGTCGATTCCAACTCGGTTCGACGTCCATGTGGATCGGCATCATGGTACACGTCCCGAACCGTTCGTGCCAATGGATTCGCAGTGTTGGCAGTTGGCCGTTGGCCGTTGGCCGTTCGCCGATGGGTCGAGCGGGGCCGATCGGGTTCGGTTTTCCGAATTCTGTTTTCCGCTCAAGCGACCAGAAGCTCCTCACCGGCCTTCACGAGGCGAGCGTACGGCCCGTCCGCCGCCATCAGCTCGGCGTGACTGCCCTGCTCCACCACCCGTCCCCGGTCGAGCACCACGATCCGGTCCGCGCGTTCGACCGTCGACAGCCGGTGGGCGATGATGAGCACCGTCTTGCGGCTGAAGATCCGCTGCAGCGCATCCTGAATGAGCTTTTCAGTAACGCTGTCGATGCTGGCCGTGGCCTCGTCGAGGATCACCAACTCCGGGTCGTGGGCCATTGACCGGGCGAAGGTGAGCAGCTGACCTTCTCCCACCGAGAGGTCTGAGCCCCGTTCCCGCAGCACGTGGTCCCAGCCGACCCGCTCCACGATCCGGTCGGCGTGCACCAGCCGCACAGCAGCCACCGATCTCTCCCGGGAGATCTCTGCCCGGCCGAGGTCGACGTTGAACAACACGCTCTCGGAGAACAGCTGAGCGTCCTGCCTCACCCCGGCCACCTGACGGCGAACTTCATCGCCGTCGACCTCCCGCAGCTCGTGGCCGTCGAGGGTGATGCTCCCCCGGTATCCGCCGTACGAGGTATCCAGCAGCCGGGTCAGGGTGGTCTTGCCGGAACCGGTGGCGCCGACCACGGCCACCACCTCGCCGGGTTTCACCTCCAGGGACACGCCCCGCAGCACGTCGGGAGCGTCCTCGCGGTAGCGGAACCAGACGTCCTCGAGACGCAGGTGGCCCTGCACCTTCCCGAGTGGTTCGCCACCCCCCCGCACCGTCTCCTTGACATCGAGCAGAGAGAAGATCTTCTCCACCGCCGCCGCACCCCTCTGCAGAACGGCGATCCGTGCAGACAGCTCCCGCAGCGGCCGGAACAGCCGGTCGAGGTACTCGATAAAGGCCACCAACAACCCCACCGTGATCGGTTCGGCGGCCAGTGCGCCGATTCCCAGCCTGGCTGCGAGACCGGATCCGTACCACAGCATCACCGCCACGCAGATCGCCGCAGCCCCGTCTACCAGGGCGAACATGAACGAGTCATAGACGTTGGAACGGCTGGTGGCCCGTCGAAAACGGTCGTTGCGGAGGTCGAACCGGCGCTCGGAAACCTGCTCGTCACAGAACAGCTGCACAACTTCCACCCCGTCCACCCGTTCCGCGAGAAAAGCGTTGACCTCGGCCTGGGCATCCCGCACCTCCACGAAAAGCACCCGGAGCTTCCTGCGGATGATCTCGAGAATCGCCAGCAGGGGCGGTGCGAGCAGCAGCAGGACCAGCGTCAGCTTCGCATCGAGCCACAACATCGCTACCAGCGTCCCGACGATCAGCAGCAGGTCGAGCACGATGTTGATCACTCCGGAGCTGACCGCCTCGCCGAGGGCGTCGATGTCGCTGGTCGCCCTGGTCAGCAACCTCCCCGCCGGCTCCCGATCGAGGTAGCTCTGCTTGAGCTGGAGCAGGTGTTGGAAGATGGCGGAGCGCAGGCGGACAATGCTCCGCTGCGCCCCCCATGCCAGCGCGAGCACGTACCCGCCCTGCAGCACATATCCCGCCGCGACCGCTGCCAGGTAAACCAGGGCCACCGTCATCAACCCCGCCCCGACACCCGGCACCACGTGGTCGTCGATGGCACGCTTCAACAGGTAGGGCTGCACCAGGCTGAGCAGAGCCGCCAGCGGGGTCAGGGCCAGCGCCACCGCGAACGCCCACGCGTCGGGACGAAGGTAGGGCCAGAGGCGCTTCATGCGCTTCAGGTCACTCACGACGCAGCCTCCTCCACCGCCGGCCGCTGGCTCTGAACCGACCATGCGTCGCAATAGGGCCCTGGCCGGTTGATCAGCTCGTCGTGCGTCCCGTGGTCCACCAGCCGCCCACGATCGAGCACGATGATGGCGTCGCAGCTGCGGAAGGCCGACAGCCGATGGCTCGAGATGAACACCGTGGGCGCCCCCGGCCCGCCGGCGATGGCGGCGATGGTCTCCACCAACCGGCTCTCGGTCTCGTGGTCCACCGCCGACAGAACGTCGTCCAGGATCAGGACATCTCCACCCCGGTAAAGCCCGCGGGCCAGGGCCACCCGTTGCCGTTGTCCGCCCGAGAGCATGATGCCCCGCTCTCCGACCACGGTTTCGAGCCCGTCCGGCAAGACCTCGAGGTCCATTCCGAGCGCGGCCGCAGCCACCGCCCGCCGCACCCGCTCGCTGTCCGGCTCCTCGCCGAGGGCGACGTTGGAGGCGATCGAGTCCGAGAACAGGAAGGGTCGCTGCGGGACCATGGTGACCCTTCGGCGCCACGAGTCCAGGTCGAGCTCGACCACGTCCGAGCCGTCCACCAGGATGCTCCCCCTGGGTGGGTTGAACAGCCGGGTCAGAAGACGCAGCATCGTGCTCTTGCCGCTGCCGGTTCGGCCGAATAATCCCACCACCGAGCCCGCCGGGATGAACGCCGAAACCCCTTTCAGAACCAACTGGTCGGCGGCATCCGGGTAGCCGAAGTTCAGATCCCGAAATTCGATGACGGGGCCCCGACCGGGCTGCGACAACAGACCGTGGTGGCCTTCGGGTCGCTCCACCGGCTCGTCCATCAGCTCGAAGATCCGGTCGAGAGCGGCCCGGCCGCGCTGAATGACCGACAACATCCAGCCGAAGGACCTCAGGGGAGGCAACAGCACCGTCAGCAGAGCGGTGAAGGCGGCGAGCTGCCCCACGGTGAGACCGCCCGCCATCACCATCGGGCCGCCGAATGCCACCACGGCAAACATGGCCACCCCGCCGCTGAGCACCAGCAGCGGCAACGCCCCGGCGCGAATCATGGCCAGCTTCATGCCGGTGCGAAGCCACCTCTGGTTGCGTTCCTCGAAGCGTTCGACGAAGGCCTCCTCGGCGACGAATCCCTGGATGGTGGCGATGCCCTGCAGGCTGCCCAGCACGTGTTCCGAAATCTCCCCCAGCTGTTCCTGGTTCTGTCGGCTGAGGAAGAACACCCGGTGGATTGCCAGCTGGACCGCGACAATGCCGAGCAGCACCGGAAGGCCGGCGAGCAGGGTGAGCTGCGGCGACAATGCGATCATCTTCCAACCGGTGAGCACCACCGCGATCGTGACGTTGATCACCTGGAGACCTCCGAACCCCACCAGGGTCCGCACCCAGCTGATGTCGTTGGAAGCCCGGCTGACGATGTCGCCTCGCTTGTGGCGGGCGTAGAAGGAGGGTTGGAGCCGCAGCAACCTCGCGAACAGGGCGCCGCGGAGGTCGTACTCGAGATCCCTCGCCGGGTTGAAGATCAGAATTCGCGACAGGGTCCGAACGCCGATCACGGCGACTCCCATCAACGCGATCGCGAGCACGTGGCCGCCGACCGGGCTGCTGGCCCTCAGCGCATCGATGGCGTGGCCGATCTGGCCCGGAATGCTGACCGACACGTAATTGGTGAGCCACACGAAGATCCCGCCAGCGAGGTAGCTCCAACGGTGCTTCCAGGCGTACTCCCGGATCAACCGCAGGATCGACCCCGGTTTCGGTCCCGATCGCTGCTTGCCGTCGTCGCCTGTCTGGCCAACCTTCATGCTCTCTCCATCAACCCAGAACCGGCGATCATCTTCGCATGTTCCTGGTCGTGCTAACGTGGCTCCGGGAGGCGTCACCGTGAGCGAACCCAGGGTCCTGATCAGCGATGAGGCCATTCAGGAAAAGATCACCGAGCTTGCCCGTCAGATCTCCCAAGACTACGCGGACGTCGACGACCTCCTGATGGTCGGCGTCCTCAAGGGGTCGTTCATTTTCTTAGCCGACCTCGCGAGGCGGCTGACCATCCCTCGCTCCGTGGACTTCATGGCCCTTTCGACCTACGCCGATGCCACCGAAACCACCGGCGCCGTCCGGATGATCATGGACCTGCGGCGCAGCGTGACCGAACGGCATGTCCTGGTGGTGGAGGACATCGTCGACACCGGCTACACCCTGAGCTATCTGCTGCGCAATCTCGCGGCCCGCCAGCCGGCCTCGCTCAAGACTTGTGTGCTGGTCCACAAGCCCGATCGGCGCCAGGTCCATGCCCAGATCGACTACCTGGGATTCGAGATTCCCGACGTGTGGGTGGTTGGTTTCGGACTCGATTGGGCTGAGCGGTATCGAACGCTGCCCTACATCGGAGTCGTCGAACCAAACGACTGATCGCCTAACCCGGAAGGGACTTGGGCTTCATCAAGTTATCCTCCATCATCTTGAGCTCGTCGATGCCGGAGATGATGATGTCGGGGTCGACCGTCAGCAGCTCGGCCGAGGCCTTGTCGGAATAGTCAATTTGCGACAGCACGAACTTGATGCAGTTGAGCCGCGCCAGCTTCTTGACGTCGGAACGCACGATCGTCCACGGTGCAATGGTGCGATTGGTCTCGGACAGCATTTGAAATTTTTTGACGGTGTATTGATCCCAGAGCTCCTGCGCCAGCTCGTCAACCGGGGAGATCTTGTACTGTCTGAGCAGATCGCCGTGGCGTGACCTGAACCGACGCAGCTGCTCCTTCTTGGATACCGAAAAATAGAACTTGAACATTTTGATGCCGTCCTTGACCAGCATCCTTTCAAACAGCGGCACGTCCTTCAGAAAACGCTTGTTCTCCTGGTCGGTGCAGAATCCCATCACCGGTTCGACCATGGCGCGGTTGTACCAGGAGCGATCGAAGAACACGATCTCGCCCGCCGTCGGCAGATTGGCGACGTAACGTTGGAAGTACCACTGTTTGCGTTCCTTGTCACTGGGAATCTCGAGTGCGACCACCCGGGCGCCGCGGGGGTTCATGTGCTCCGTGAAGCGCTTGATGGTGCCCCCCTTGCCGGCCGCGTCGCGCCCCTCGAAGAGCATGACGATCCGCAGGCCGTCGGCCCGGACCCGGGACTGCATCTTCATGAGCTCGATTTGGAGGTCGTGGAGCTGCCGTTCGTAGTCGAGGGTGGACTCCTTCACCCACACCGGAACCCGGCCCTTTTCCTTCTCCTTGCCGCTGTTCTTGAACGCCGTGTGCTCGCGCAGCTTGACGCGTCCCGACTTCGACGAGGGGTCCGCGGACGATCCCTTGGCGGGTGCTTCTTTCTCCCTCGAGGATTTTTTCATGACTTCGCCTCTCCCTCCGCTCCGCCGGGAAACACTCTCACCGAACGAACTTCCCGGACTTGCGCTTTTGCTTCTGCATGATCTTGAGCTCCCTGTCGCCGCGGATGACGACGTCGGGGTTCAGTGTGAAGTCGAGGGTCCGGCTGCGCCCCGCGTACTTGACCTGATTCAGGATGAGCTTGATGGTCTCCAGCCGGGCGAGCGCCTTGTCGTCGGAGCGAATGACGAACCACGGCGTCGCCGGAGTGTGGGTCTTCTTCAAGAGCCGGTACTTCACCTGGGTGAAGTCGTCCCAATGCTCCTGGGCTTGAAGGTCGACCTCGCTCAGCTTCCAGTGTCGAAGGGGATCGTTCTTGCGTCGTTCGAATCGGCGCGCCTGTTCCTCCTTCGACACCGAGAAGTAAAGCTTGATGAGCACTGTCTTCTGGTCGGCGATGATCCGTTCCTCGTAGCCGACGACTTTATCCATGAAGCGTTTGTACTGGGAGGGCGTGCAAAACCCCATGACCGGCTCGACGAGAGCCCGATTGTACCAGCTCCGATCGAACAGAACGATCTCGCCGGCGTGAGGGAACTGCTCGATGTAGCGCTTCATGTGCAGCTCGGTTCGCTGGTGAATCGTGGGCTTGCCGAGTGCGATCACGCGGTAGCGTTTCTCGTTCATGAACCGCGAAACCCGCCGAATCGTACCGCCCTTGCCCGAGGCGTCCCGCCCGTCGAACAGGATGATCACCTTTTTGTTGGTGCGCTCGATGTGCTGCTGGAGCTTGATCAACTCGGCCTGATAGGGCTTGAGGAGCTCGGCCCGGAAGTACTTGGTGAGCGCGGCATCGATCACCTCGCTGCGGTCCTTTTTCTTCATGCCCTCGTGCACTGCCTGAATCTGATCGATGATGGTCTGGGCATCGCCCAGGGAGTCGACCCTTTCGACGACGGCCCGGATCCTCGAGGTGGATCCCTCCAGCGGCTCCGCCTCGGTCGCGACCTTCTTTTTCTTGGATTTGGTTGCCATGCACCCGCCCCCTTGCCCTGCCAACTTTGGAGTAACAGGTCTCTCAGTATATTGGATCTTGGATCTTGGTTCTCCCGCCCACCCAGTCCAAAGTCGAAAGTCGAAAGTCCAAAGTCCGGCTCATCCGGAATTCCGTGAGGTGGGAGTCGATCGACTTCGGATTTCACAACGGCACCCGCTCGCCCGAAGAGGAACCGCGGCTTCATCCGGGGAATCATCAATCAGGGACAGCGTCAGAAGCCAGCGACAGGGACCCGCGGCAGCGTCAGTTGACAGCGTCAGTATCGGAGTGCCGGGCGCGCTCAGATGGGATTGAGCAGGCGCCACGTCATCGCACGAACGTGGTCAAAGGTCTCCAGGGCGTTCTCTGCCCCGATTCCATTGACTGCACCAGCAGCGGCGAGGAGTCGCAGGTGGCTGTCGACCTCTTTGGCCGAGGCATATGCGATCCGCCAGTGGTTCAACCGATCTCGTCCAAACCGGCCGTGGCCTTCAGCGATGTTGGCCGGGACCGAGCTTGCCGATCGAATCACCTGATCGGCAATCGATTTCAAAGGGGCGGGAACCCTCATCACGAGCTTGATGGCTATGCCAGCTGCTTCGAGGGCTTTCTCGTGGGCAACGAGGTTGGTGTTCGAGACGGCTTTGGACATGGTCACCTCCGGGTCGTTCATGCCCTCCCTCACAAGCCGGTGAGGCAGCCGATGTCAAGGGTGTGTAACACCGGACCCGTGGGCCGGCTTGCCCTTGACATCGGCTGCCCGCCGGCTATTTGTTCCTTTGAACGACCCGGAGGTGTCCATGTGCTATTCCGCCAAGACAACTGATTGCTGCCCCTGAATACTGATTGCTGTCCCTGATCGCTGTTCCCGGTCGCTGCCGCTGAATACTGTCGCAGCCGCTGCATTCCGGGCACAGGCACGCAGACGGGCACGGCAGAACCCCGACCTCACGCTTTCCAGGATGAACCCAAAGTCGAAAGTCCAAAGTCTGTGATTGACCGGGTAGGTAGAGGTGCAGAGGGGCAGAGGAGATTCCGCCCGAGCGGGTCACCGTCCCCTCGCCCCTTCTCTCCTTTTCTCCTCTTCCCCTCTGCCCTGCTGGTATCTGGCATCTGGTATCCCGCAGGACGGGACCGCTGTGATGTGGCTCACAGCGGATTCGCCGCCCGTGCCCTATATTCAGAGTCGGACGCACCAACCAATCTCCTCCTTCCCAAGCCCGATTCGGGCTTGCTTTTTTTTGGGAAAATGCACGACGACTGCACGATCAGCGCTATCCTGTGCCTGTGTGCAAACAAATCACAACCGGAAGTGGTGTCCCCCCCGAGCGCAGGATCTACTGCAACCGGACGCTGAACCTGCGGTCGATCGGCGCCGTCGGATACGACATGGACTACACCCTCGTCCACTATCGGGTCGAGGCGTGGGAACGCCGAGCGTACGAGTACATCCGCGAGCTGCTGGCGGACGAGGGGTGGCCGGTGGCGGACCTCGAGTTCGACCCCGAGCTCGTCACCCGCGGCCTGATCCTCGACACCGAGCTCGGCAACATCGTCAAGGCCAACCGATTCGGATTCGTGATGCGGGCAGCCCACGGCACGGCCGCCATGAGCTTCGAAGCTCAACGTGAGGCGTACCGGCACCTTCCAATTGACCTCTCCGAATCGAGGTTCTTCTTCCTCAACACCCTGTTCTCCCTGTCGGGGAGCTGCCTCTTCGCCCAGCTGGTGGATCTCTACGACCGCCAGGCCTTCCCGGACGTCCACGGCTACCACGACCTGTTCGGTCGGATCGTCGGCCACCTCGATCAGACCCATGTCGAGGGCACCCTGAAGGCCGAGATCATGGCCAACCCGGAGACCTTTGTCGAGGTTGATCCGGACGCACCGGTGGCCCTGCTCGACCAGCTGCGCTCGGGCAAGCGGCTGATGCTGATCTCCAACGCAGAGTGGGGCTACGTACAAAAGATGATGTCCTTCGCCTATGACCCCTACCTGCCCGCCGGAATGGGGTGGAGAGATCTCTTCGAGCTGGTGATCGTGGGCGCCCGCAAGCCAGATTTCTTCAGCTCGTCGCTGCCACTGTTCTCGGTGGCGGACGAGGAGCGCGGTCTGCTGAAGCCCGAACCCCAGGGCATTCGAAGGCCCGGTCTGTACCTCGGCGGGGATGCCTCGTGCGTCGAGCAGTACCTGGGGATGTCGGGTTCGGAGATCCTCTACGTCGGCGACCACATCTTCGCCGATGTGAGGATGTCCAAGAGCATCCTTCGCTGGCGCACCGCGCTGATCCTGCGCGAACTCGAGCACGAGATCTCGGCCATCGAGGGTTTCCGGCATCAAGAGGCTGAGCTGTCGGCGTTGATGGCCGAAAAACGAACCATGGAGGAGGAGTACAGCGGCATGCGCCTCCAGCTCCAGCGCCGGGAGCAGGCCTACGGACCCCTCAGCGCAGAGTCAGCGGGAGAGCTCGGCCATCGCATGGCCACCCTGAAGGAGCGGATCATGGGGCTGGACGAGCACATCGCGCCCCTGGCCAAGCGGGCCGCGGAGGTGGACAATCCGCGCTGGGGGTTGCTGCTGCGAGCAGGCAACGACAAAAGCCACCTCGCCCGCCAGGTGGAGGCCTCGGCCGACATCTACACCTCGCGAGTTTCCAACTTCATGTACGCCACACCCTTCGCCTACCTCCGTTCGATCCGCGGCAACATGCCGCACGATCCGTAGGCCCCCACCCACCTAATTGAAAATTGAAAATTCGTGCCCGCCCGTCGGGGCAGTGCTTAGTTTTTAGTTCTTAGTTCTTAGTTCTTAGTTCTGAGCGGCGCCGGGCGGACCTGGTACCGTACGCTGGATGCGAACGATCGGCTGCGTCAGCTACCTCAACGCCAGGCCTCTGGTCGACGGAATTGACGAGGCCGACGGGATTCGGGTCGTGGCCGATGTGCCGAGCCGCTTGCTGGACGGGCTCCTGGCCGGGGCCACCGAGACGGCGCTGATTCCGATCATCGATTTCCAGACCTCCCCCGAGCCACTGTGCATCGTTCCGGTCGGCGCCATCGGTTCGGACGGCATGACGCTCACGGTCCGGGTGTTCGCCAGGCGTCCCTTCGACGAAATCACGAAGGTCGCCGTGGACGGCGACAGCCGGACCTCGGTGGCGCTCCTGCAGGTTATCTTCGACGAGCTCCACGGATCGCTGATCGAGGTGGTTCCGCTCGCCGGCATCGATCCCTCGGCCCTCCCCGACGGGATCGATGCGGTGCTTCTGATCGGCGACAAGGTCGTCAACGCTGCCCCCGATCTTCCACACCAGCTCGACCTTGGCGCGACCTGGAAAGAGCTCACCTCACTGCCCTTCGTGTTCGCGGCCTGGATGGCACGGCCGTCTTCGGATCTCGGTGATCTCCCCCGACTCCTTACCCGCCGGCGCGCCCTCAACCTGAGTCGAATCCCGGAGGTGGCTGCCCGTCACGCTCCGGCCGCGGGATGGCCGACTCCATTGGCGGAGCACTACCTTGGGCGGCTGCTCCGCTACGATCTCGGCCAGCGCGAACTCAAGGCGATCACGACGTTCTGGGAACGTTGCCGGCGGTTGGGACTGATCGGGGAGATTCGACCGCTGGCGCTGTACGACTCTGAATTAAACGTTACACGTTAAACGTTCAACGTTCCCCCACCCACCCGAAATGCCCTCCCGGAGGGCTCGAAGCCCTTGGTTTTGAGTTCTTCTCCTCCCTCGACCCCGGCAGGCTCTCGGTCGACCGGATGATCACACCCCGTATGCAACTCAGAACTCAGAACTCAAAACTATGAACTGCGCCGACGGGCGGGCGGGAGGAGACCCTCAATCTTCAATCCTCAATCTTCAATCCCCTCCGCCCCTCTGCCCCTCTGCCTAGTCAATGCTACGATCGTTTGCACCCGGTCGAAGGAGCAGATGCGAGGCAACAAACGCGTTCACGGCGACATCGAGGGCAACCGGATCTCGGCGCGTGAGTCGGTCTTCGCCCTGGTCAGGAGGATTCCCAGCGGCCGGGTGATGACCTACGGTCAGGTGGCGTCCTCCCTCGCCAGCCGGCTGTCGCCACGGGCCGTGGGCTGGATGCTCCACCGCTGCCCCGACGACGTGCCGTGGCAGCGGGTGGTGAATGCCTCCGGCGCCTGCTCCACGGACCGTCTGCCGAACTTCCCCCAGGGCCTCCAGCGGGCGATGCTGGAGGACGAGGGCATCGAGTTCCGGGACAACGGCACCCTGGACCTGGAGAGGTACCGCTGGATCGACGTTGGGAATCGGTCGTCCGGATGACCCGCGATCCCCGATTGTCGTCCGTCATCGTCGGGCGAGTGCTCGGGCCGCTGATCTTCCTGTTCCTTGGGGGGGTTCATTCTCGCGCTTGCGGCGGAGCCGTTCGGGACTCCACAAGCGCATCGCCCTCGCCGTGCTCGACGCCGTCGGGTCCTCCCCCAGGCGACTGGTGTGGGGCTTTCTGATGGCCACGGCCATGCTGTCCATGTGGCTGTCCAACACCGCCACGGCACTGTTGATGCCGGTCATGGCGGCGCTGTCGCAAGTGCTCGATGTCCATCCCTACCTGCTCATGGTTCCGGCGACGATCTCCGCTTCGTACGCCTGCATGCTGCCGGTGGCGACGCCGCCGAACGCCGTGGTCATCGGCTCCGGCCGGGTCCGGGCCACCGACTTGTCTCGCGAAGGTATCTGGCCCAACATCGCGGGCGCGGTGATCACCACCTTTGCCGTACTCACATTCGGCCGCCTCGTGCTCCCCATGGGCTGATCCCCCCTCCCAACCATCGCGAATTGCGAATTCCGAATTCCGTGCTGATACGATCTGCGGGTGTTCGCCCACGTCGCCATACCGCGCAGCGCTCCGGACCCGCTGATCTACGCGGTTCCTCCCGAGCTCGAGGAGTTCGCGGTGCCCGGCGTCAGGGTCCGCGCGCCGATGCGGTCGCGCCACGTCACCGGCATCCTGATCAAGGTCACCGACAGCACCGATCTTGACGAATCGGTGATCCGTCCGCTCGAGGAGATCCTCGACGCCGAACCGGTCCTACCCGGCGATCTGATGGAGCTCGCGCGGTTCATCGCGGACTATTACCGCTGTCCTCTCGGCACCACACTGGCTGCCATGCTGCCCGCCTCCCTGATGCGGTCGGACAGTGAATCGGCCCAGCTTACGGTTGCCGGTGCCCGAACCGATCCCCAAAACCGGGCCGAACGCCAGGCAGCGGTCTTGACGCTGCTCCGCGATCGCGGCCGGATGCGGCTTTCAACTCTCATGGCCCGTACCGGCAGCCGAGACCGGAGCGCTCTCGAGGCGCTCGCAGATGACGGTTTGATCAGCCTCCGGCGCCGCCGCCGGGACCGACCACCGACCGCCGAGGTCACCGCCCTCCAGCTGCCGGACACCCCCCTGGACGAGCTTCTCGAAGCCTGCGGCCGGGCTCCCCGGCAGCGGGAGGTGTTGGCGTGGCTGGCTGCCAACGGCGGACCCGCACTGGCGACAGAGGTCAGGGCGGCGGTCGGTTGCTCGGCCGCGACCATTCGAGCCCTGAAAAAGCGGGGGGCGGTGGTCGGATTCACCCAGCCGGCCCCACGGCCACCGCGTTGGGTTCTCCTCTCACAGGCTGAGCGCCACCGGCTGACTTTGGAACAAAGCGTGGCCGTCGACACCATCGACGAGGCGATCTCCGGTGGCGGCTACGCCCCGTTCCTGCTCGAGGGCGTGACCGGTTCCGGCAAGACCGAGGTCTACCTCCGCTGCCTGGAGTCGGTCCTTTCTCGGGGCGGCAGCGGGCTGGTTCTGGTGCCCGAGATCGGGCTCACACCGGCCGCGTCGGGTGCCATCGAGCGTCGTTTCGGAGGCCGCGCCGCGGTGCTCCATTCGGCCCAGTCCGACGGCGAACGCTGGCGCGAATGGCGTCGTGCCCAGGACGGTGATGCACGGGTGGTGGTGGGACCCAGATCGGCCCTGTTCTCGCCCCTCAAAGACCTGCGTCTGATCGTGGTCGACGAAGAACACGACCCGGCCTACAAGCAGCAGGATGCTCCGCGATACCACGCCCGCGATCTGGCCCTGGTGCTCGCCAGCCGGCTCGCGGTTCCGGTGGTGCTGTGCTCGGCGACCCCATCGGCCGAGTCCACCGCGCTCGTCCAACGGGGTCTGGCCCGCCACCTGAGGCTGACGCGGCGGGTGGCCGGGGGGACCCTGCCGGAGGTCGAGCTGGTGGATCTCCGGGCCGAGCCACCGGATCCCGGGGAACAGGGTCGCACCCTGTTCAGCGCGCGCCTGCGCTCGGCGGTCGCTTCCACCATCGAGCGCGGTGACCAGATCATCCTCCTCATGCAGCGCCGGGGCTGGGCGCCGATTCTGATGTGCCGGGACTGCGGCGCCAAAATCCAGTGTCCGGCCTGCTCGGTTTCCATGGTGGTTCACCTGAGGAGCCACGACCTTCGGTGCCACTACTGCGGCCGGCACGCCGGACTCCCCGAGACCTGCCCGTCCTGCGGCGGCGATCTCCTGGACGCCCTGGGAGCGGGCACGGAAAAGGTCGCGGAACGGTTGGCGGAGCTCCATCCGGGGGTGTCGATGGCGATCCTCGATCGCGACACGGTCCGGCGCCGCGACGGGCTTCGCGACAGCCTCGGCGCATTCGCCAGCGGCAGACTCCAGGTCCTCGTCGGCACCCAGATGGTCGCCAAGGGCCACCACTTTCCGGACGTGACCCTGACCGGGGTGATCTCGGCCGACGCCCTGCTCGGCCTGCCGGACTTTCGCGCCGGTGAACGGACCTTCCAGCTCCTCACCCAGGCCGCAGGGCGGGCCGGTCGTGGCATCAAGCCGGGCCAGGTGATCATCCAGACCTACTACCCCGATCACCCGGCCGTCCGCCACGCCTGCCGGCACGACCACGCATCCTTCATGGCCGAGGAGCTGCTTTTCAGGCGGGCGTTCTCCTACCCGCCGAGCACCAGGATGGCGGTCATCCGGTTCGAATCCAAGAACGGTGCGGCCTCTCGCGCAGCTGCCGAGACCGCGGCCCGATCGGCAGGTCCATTGCCCGACGGAGTCCGGCTGCGGGGCCCGGCCCCGGCGCCGATCGAGAGGATCCGCGGTGCCTGGCGCTGGCAGATCCTCCTCAACGCCCCAAACCGCGAGGCCCTGCGCCGGGTGATCGAGGCCGTCGAGTCCAATCCGCCGGGGCGAACGGTCAAGATGATCGTCGACGTGGACCCCTTGTCGACGTTGTAGCAGGGAACCGTTGGCAGTTGGCCGTTGGCCGTTGGCAGTTGGCAAATTCGGAATTCGGAATTTTCCATTGCACCGCCCTCTCTTGCATTTCTAAACTCCCTCCAGCGGCAGGCCCAGCGCCAGCGCCGGGGCACAGCGACGGCGGCAGTCTTCAGCGACCGCCTTCAGAATGGCTGGGGCAGAGAGCTCCAATCAGATCTTTGGGTTGAGTAGACGCCAGGTCATGGCACGGACCTGATCGAAGGCGTCCAAAGCATCACGTTCCCCAGTCCGACTGATCGCACCGGCGTGGGCGAGGAGCTTCAGGTGGCTGTCGACCTCTTTGGCCGAGGCATAGGCGATCCGCCAGTGGTTCGACCGGTCTCGCCCGAACCGGCCGTGGCCTTCAGCGATGTTCGCCGGGACCGAGCTTGCCGATCGGATCACCTGATCGGCAATCGACTTTAAGGGAGAGGGAACCCTCATAACGAGCTTGATGGCTATGCCTGCTGCTTCGAGGGCTTTCTCATGGGCAACAAGGTTGGAGTTTGTGACGGCTTTGGACATGGTCACCTCCGGGTCGTTCATGCCCTCCCTCACAAGCCGGTGAGGCAGCCGATGTCAAGGGTGTGTAACACCGGACCCCTGGGCCGGCTTGCCCTTGACATCGGCTGCCCACCGGCTACTGAATCCTTTGAACGACCCGGAGGTGTCCATGTGCTATGCCGCCAAGGCAACTGATTGCTGCCGCTGAGGACTGATCGCTGTCCCTGTCCCTGTTCCCTGTCGCTGCCCCTGATTACTGCCGCTGCATTTCGGGCACGGAGACGGGCAGGGAATACCCCAACCACACGCTTTCCCGGATGAACCGAACGTTTAACGTGTAACGTTTGACTCGACAACGGAGAGGGATGTCCGGTCCTGACCGTCCCCGCCGTTGACGATTCCCTGAATTCTGATGGCTGGCATTCGCCTTCGCGAAGGGCCGGTTCGGGTACGAAAAACCCCACCACAGGTCACTGAAGAGCGAAAAGGAGAGTCGTTTGGGATGAACGACAGGGGCTTCGGAGAATTCCTGGTGACGCGGGGCATCCTCCACGCGGAAGGCCTCCGTCAGGCGTTGGACACCCAACGTTCCATGGACGGCCGCCTCGACACCGTTCTGCTCGACCTCGGTCTGGTGGCCGAAGGGGTGTTGCTGCAGGCGCTCGGCCGCTACCACTCCGCCAGGATCGTATCGAAGACCGAGCTCGCCGGCGTTCGTGCCGACGTGGCTCGACTGATCTCGCCGAGGGTTGCCTCCAGACTACTGGTGGTGCCGTTCAAGGTCGAAGGCAAGATCATCAACATCGCAACCCTCACCCCCGGAGATCTTCTGATCGAGGACGAGATCGGCCTGCTTACCAACTCGATGGTGGCCACCTTCGTCACCCTGGAGGTCCGGCTCTACGAGGCGATGGCCCGGTTGTACGGCATCGAGCCGTCGATTCAGGTTTCGTCAGTCCTCAAGAGGTTGAACGAGAACGGCTCTCACCGGATCGACACCGCTCCGGTCAACGGTCAAAGGGCCGCTTCGGCCCGTTCGACTTCAAGATCCGACACCCAGCCGCGGCCGCTTGACACCGGCCCGGTGCAGCGAAGCGGACTGCCCAGGCGATCACCAGACGACAGCCTGGTCCTCGAAATCTCCAAGGAGGAGTTCGACGAGTTCCCCTCTCTGCGCGCCGCCCACGACACCGCAACGGAGAGCGCGGCCGAGCCGAGCCTGGACCGGGTGATCGCGCCGCCGACCAATCCGGTGAGCCCGGAGGAGAGGCTGGACGCAGCTTCGGTGGCCATGCAGAACGCCGAGATGCGCGAGGACATCGGCGACGCCCTGCTCGCCTTCTGCGCTCCCTATCTGAAGCGCCGCCTGCTGTTGGTGGTGCGGCGGGGACACGTCATTGGTTGGCGAGGAGAAGGCTCCGACATCGACCGCGGCGCCGTACGCTCGATTTCGATACCCCTCGACCGGCCGTCCATCTTCGGCCGGATTGCCAAGGCCTCAGACTACTGGCACGGCCCCCTGCCCAGGATGCCGGGCGACCAGCCGCTCATCCGGGCGCTCGGGGGCATTCCGCCCTCCGAGTGCCTGATCCTCCCGATGTACGTCGGCAACAAGCCTCTCGGCTTCCTGTACGGAGACAACCGTGACGGCGGCGTCGCCGACGCCCCCATCGACCACCTGCGCCGGTTGGTGGCGAAAACTGACCTCGCGTTCCAGGTCTACCTGCTCAAAGGCAAGATCCGCACACTCTGACGCGGTCGGGACCCCCGGTGGACGAAGGCAGTTGGCCGTTTGCCGTTTGCCGTTTGCCGTTTGCCGTTGGCAGTTTACGTTGTCGCAGCCGTTGGCTGTTCGCCGATGAGTTGAGCGGGGCCGATCGGGTTCGGTTTTCCGAATTCCGAATTCCGAACTCCGAATTCTGCGCTGTTGCCGCCTGGAGTAGGGCCATTCGGTTCACGTTTGCGCTGTCGGATCGTTATCCTATCGAGCCGACGCCGGCGTTCGGTGTAGACTTGCGCTCGACAGCCGAACACAGCGCGGCGCCGGGAACCTTTCCCGGTGACCTGCGTAGTTATTTGCGAATCGGACGCCCAAGGAGGAGCCGCCGTGAACCTCAGGATCTTCGTCGCGGGATCGATTGCCGTTCTTGCCCTCTTGACGCCTTCTTCACACGCCCAGACCATCGACATTCCGGCGCTCCCGGCACCGATTCCCGGAGCTCCAAACACCGGGGGCGACGTGCTCGTGCTCAACCTGGAGGCGGCCTACGAGATGGCCATGAGCCGCAACTTGAACCTCCAGGTGGGCCGGTACAGCATCGCTTCCGCCGACGCCAACATCCACACGTCATCGGGGATCTTCGACACCAATATGACGTTCGGGGTCAATGGAGACTGGACCCGATCCCCGTCGACCACGGTCCTCGAGGGCTCGCTGATCCCGGAGAGCCGCAACACCAGCTTCGGGCTCGGCTTCGACGGGTTGCTGCCGTCGGGCACCCGGTGGGACGCCCAGATCGGCACCCGGCGGATGGAGACCAACTCCACCTTCTTCTTCATCAACCCAAGCTGGAACACCGACCTGTCGCTGTCCATCACCCAGCCCCTGCTGCGCGGCTTCGGCACCCTGGTGAACCGCACCGGCATCGTAGTGGCAAAAAACAACCGCGAGCAGACCGCCGAGGCCTTCGAGGTGCTGGTGGTGGATACCCTCTCCCAGGTGGAGAGCTCCTACTGGGACCTGGTGGCGGCTCGCCGCGCGGTGCTGGTGGCCGAGCAGTCCCTGACCCTCGCCAAGCAGCTGCTTTCGGAAACCAACGAACGAGTCGAGGTCGGAACCTCGGCACCCATCGACCTCGTTCAGTCGGAGGCCGGGGTCGCCACCCGCCTGCAAGCGCTGATCACGGCCCGCAACGTCGCGTCCAACGCCGAGGACGCCCTCAAGGCCGTGCTTGGATTCGACGCGCCGCAGGAGTGGTTGACCACCGTCGAAACCACCGAAACCTACGAGTTCAGTCCTTTTCTTCCCGACCTCGCGGAGTCGATCGAGACCGGGCTCGAGAAGCGACCCGAAATTCGGCAGAAGATGCTCCAGAACGAAATCCTGGAGTACTTCGTGCGAACCGCCAAGAACGCGGTGATGCCCAGCCTCGACCTCCAGGCCAGCTACGGCTGGAGCGGGGTCGGCGGCAAGGGTACGCTCGAAAACCCGGACACCGGCGAGACCATCATCATCGATGAGGGCTTTCCCGACTCGATCAGTCAAATCACCGATGCCGACTTCCCCCACTGGAGAGTCGGCGTCCAGTTCGGGCTGCCGATCGGCAACAACGACGCCCAGGGCCGACTCGCCGAGCGACGGTTCGAGTTCGACCGCAGCAAGGTCGAGCTGGCGGCCCTCAAGCAGAACGTCATCTCCCAGGTCCGTTATGCCGTGCGCGCGTTGGAGGATGGAGCAGCCTCGGTGGAGGCTGCCGTGGCCTCCCGGGAGCTCGCCGTGCGTAACCTCGAGGCGGAGCAGACTAAGTTCGACAACGGGCTGTCCACCAACTTCCAGGTGCTGCAGATCCAGGAGGATCTCGCCGAGGCGGAGCTCACGCTGATCCGTTCCTATCTCAGCTACCGCAAGGCCAACATCGCCTACCGGGTGACCACCGGAACCCTGCTCGGCTTCCTCGACGTGGAGATCGTCGACCCCGGCTCGCCCGACATCCCCAACGACTACTGGAAAGACGTCAAGTGGTTGCAGTTCGAGGATTTCGGCACCTCCGCGTCAGAGGTCACCAAGCCCGCCGAGCCGGTCGCCCAGAGCAATTAGCCCGCACTTTTGACCAGGTTTCGCTACGAGGACGGCGAACGGTGGTCAGATGTTAGGTTGTTCATGCCCCTTTCGCGCTACAATTCGCCGCGCGCAGGGGGTGTGAATGGACCTCAAGCTCGTCAAACAACTTCCCGGCACGCTGTACTCGGCCGTGGTGATGGAGCTCTTCGAGCGCCTCGCCTACTACGGCATGGTGCTGGTGCTCGGAATCTACATCGTCGACAACCTGGGAATCCCGGCGGATCTGTACGGCTGGGTCTACGGCCTGTTCACGGGAGCGCTCTACCTGCTGCCGCTGGTGGCCGGGGCCCTGGCCGACCGGTTCGGCTACAAGCCGGCCCTGGTGGTCGCTTTCGCCACCCTCACCGCCGGCTACCTCCTGCTGGGCAGCGCGACCAGCTTCGGCCTCGTCTGCGCGGCCCTCGGCCTCATCGCCATTGGCGGCTCGATCATCAAACCGACCATTTCCGGCACCGTCACCCGGACCACCAAGGAGGGCAGCACCCGCCCGGTGGGCTTCGGTCTGTACTACATGATGATTAACGCCGGCGGCCTCATCGGCCCGGTGATCGCGGCCCAGGTGCGCAACCGGACCGAGTTCCGCTACGTGTTCTGGGTCTCGGCCGCGGCCTGCGCCCTGATGTTGGTTCAGGCGCTGCTCGCCTTTCGCGAGCCGGTCTCGGCCGATGAGCGGGCCGCCGGCAAGTCCATCGGCAAGGTCTTCGCCGAGATCGTCATGGTGCTCGCCAACTGGCGTTTCGTATTGTTGCTGGTCATCTTCTCGGGGTTCTGGGGCATGATCAACGTGCTCTTCGGCTTCATGCCGCTCTACCTCGAGACCTTCACCGACCTGGGGGGGGTGGAAGCGGCCATCGACCGGGTCTTGCCGATCTCGAACTGGGCGGGACACTGGTTGAACCCCGAAGTCTTCATTTCGATCGACGCCCTGCTGATCGTCCTTTTCCAGGCCGTCATCTCCTACCTGACCAGGAGGTGGCGCACGATTAGCGCCATGTTCGTCGGCACCACCATCGCCACCCTGTCGTGGATCTTCCCGGCGATCTCGCCGGCGGCGGGCCTGGTGGCGATCGGCCTCGTGGTCTGGTCGATCGGCGAGATGACCTGCTCGGCCCGGTTCTTCGAGTACTGCGGCTCGATCGCCCCGTCCGACCAGGTGGCCGTCTACCTCGGTTACTCCTTCTTCGCGATCTTCATCGGCAACCTGTACTCGGGTCCGTGGGCCGGTTGGCTCTACCAGCGCTTCATCCAGGATCCGGTGGACGCCGGCCTGGCGCCGTCACCGGCGCCGTTCTTCGGCGGTGTGATGCTGATGGGCGTCTTCGCGGTGGTGGGGCTGGCCCTCTACCGGATGTTCGTCGCGCCTGCGGTCGAGCACGGCGAGGCACCGGCGCGATGATGGAGACCATCCAGGCCTGGCTTTCGGCGACGTCGTTCCCGAACCTCCACGCGGTGGCGGTTCATTTCCCGGTGGCCCTGCTGCCGTGCGCTCTCCTGCTCGACATGGGCTGTCTGATCTTCCGCAAGAGGATCTGGCTCGACCGGACGGCGACCACCATGTATTTCCTTGGTACGGTCGGCGCCGGGGCTGCCTACCAGTCCGGCCGGATGGCCGCCGCCGGGATGTTGAAGACGGCGGGCGAGGCCCAGGCCGTGCTCGCCGACCACCAGGATCTCGCCCTGCTCACCCTGCTCGCCTTCTGTGTGGTGACGCTGCTGCGGTCAGCCGTCACCTGGCTTGGTCGCGAGGACTGGCGAATCAAGCTCGGCTTCTTCCGGCTGCTCGCCCTACTGGCGTCGACCGCCGCGATGGTGCTCCTGCTGCTCACCGCGGATCACGGCGGTTCGCTGGTCTACCGGCACGGGCTCGGCACCACCGTCGGGGCAGGGCGGTAGGCCTCCGCCCACCCACCCGCCCGGTTGAAAGTCCAAAGTCTGAAAGTCGAAAGTCGAAAGTCATTCGTGATTCGTAATTCGCAATTCGTAATTCGCAATTCACAATGGGCGGGTGTGCGGGTGGGCAATCAGATGATGCTGCGCGACCGACCGGCAGGGTGTGGTCGTCCTCATCAGGGTAAAATAAGATAGCTACAACCGGTCCTCAGACATGCCAGGTCGTCGAGACCCAAACCCCGGAGGTGCGGGATGTCGTTGCCCATCGCACTGCTCATCGTTGCCCTTCTGACGGCGTGCACATCGGCCCCGGTGCCAGTCGGGTCGCTCACAGGGGATGGAGCCGTCGAATTCCTGCGCACGGCCAAGATCGATGGGAGATTGGAGAAGGAGTTTGACTCCCTCGCGATCACCGATCCCATTCGGGTGACGTTGACGGACGGCGCGACAACGGCGCGCGCGGTCTTCAAAGACGTAGACACCGTGTACATGAAGTTCCGATTCGGCGACGGCCGTACCCTGACCAATGTGAGGGACTCATACAAGCATGAGATCGCGGCGTACCAACTCGACGTGATGCTCGGTCTGAACATCGTGGCTCCCTGTGTGGAGCGGACGATTCACGGCCGGACCGGTTCCCTCTGTCTGTGGATCGAGAACACGATGACCGAATCTGATCGCATTAAACGGGAGATCCAACCACCCGATGCAGTCGAGTTCAACAACAGAATGCACGTCATCCGCGTCTTCCTCCAGTTGATCTGGGATCAGGATTACAACAACGTCCGGAATCTGTTGGTCGACGAGAACTTCAAACTGTACAAGATCGACTCCTCAATGGCATTCCGGGCAGATCCCAACCTCCGCAAGGAGGCGAGCCTCTCTCGGTTCTCCCGCGAGGTCCTCCACGCGCTGGGGACCCTCGATAGCGCATCGATGAACGATGCCCTGGGGCCGTGGCTCAGCGACAAGCAGATCGAAACCCTCTGGCACAGACGAGGCCGACTTCTGCAGCTTGCCCAGGAACGTATCGCCATGTACGGCGAGGCTGCGACGCTGTACTGACGTCTCAACTCATACTGGTTCGTCGCATCGGCGCGGCGGAGGGTAAGCAGGCAGGCGCCAATTCGTAATTCGCAATTCGTAATTCGCAATTCGCAATGGGCGGGTGTGCGGGTGGGCGGGTGGGCAATCAGATGATGCTGCGCGACCGACCGGCGAGGTTCTCGACGCGCTCACCCGGATAGCCATCGAAGTCGGGGCGGTCGCCGAGGTCTTGACCGGCCTCCATCCGCATCAGGCCCTCATTGAAAAACGCCGCGTCAATTTCGTTCGCCCCCCGGGCTGCGAATCGCTCGAGATCCAGGGCGGCAGCCACATCTCCGGTCACGTAAAGCAATCGCGCCAGGGTATCGGCGATATCGGTCGACGGGTCCTGCTCATACGCCTTGCGGGCCATCGCCAGGCCCAGATCCAACGACCGGGACGACAGGTAGAGCTGCCAGGCGGCGGAGTTCAGATCATCCGCGGCGGCGCGGTCCCCAACCTCGCCGAACCAGCGTGAATAGACATCGACGGCGAAATCGTAGTGACCGTTCTGGAAAGCGTAGTCAGCCACGTCGACCAGTCGATCCGCCGCCACGGCGCCAAGGTCGATCGTCTCGAGCAGCTCGGCCGCATCGTCGAAGCGCGCGGACCGCAGCAGCTCCGACTGGGCCTGGGGTTCCAGTTGACCGACCCCGGCGGCAACGACAGCGTGCAGGCGTCTGGTCCCATCCATGTCCGGCACGACGAATCCTGCGCCCCAACCGGTTTGATAGAGCTTTGCCGCGCGGGCGTAGAGGCGGGACTGCAGGGCCGCCTGCGCTTGGAACATCATCCCCCTGCAGGCGTCGTGGGTGTGGCCGTCGCCCGCGTGATGGAACGACTTGATGCGCGCGATCGCGCCTTCGGGATCCGACCGTTCGAGCAGCCCCGTCACCGCTCTCGACAACGCGTCCACATCCGCCGGATCCTCTCCCAGCCGGTACAGGCACGCCATGAAGGTGTCGCCGGTTCGAATTCGGCGCATCTGGCGCAGAAATTCCTCGGGCGGCAGGTAGCCGAGGATTCGATCGACCTCCTCACCCTCGGAATCGACGAAAACCACGGTGGGATAGGAATCCACCCCGAAACGGCTCGCCAGCTCCTCGCCACTACCCTCGGCGTCGACTCGGATGGGGACGAGCATCTTGAGCTCGGCGACGACCTCTGGATTGGAAAAAGTGTCGCTTTCGAGCCGCCGGCACCAGCTGCACCAGTCGGTGTAGAACTCCATCATGACCAGGGTTCCGCGGTCTTTCGCCGCATCGACGGCCTGCACAGCACTGCCATTGAACCAGACTCCGCTGCCCGGCTGACAGGCGACGCCGAAGGCCATCACCGCGGACAATAGAACCACCAATCTGTTGGTCATCCACACCTCCCACGCTCTGGATGATACCTGCTCTCGGCGCGAGTCAACGCGGCGGTCAGCAAAACGTCGCCGAATCCGGGCTCGCCCTTCCCGGGCCGACAGGTGTCGGCGCTAAGCGACTCGCCCGCAAGAAAACTACGTTCCCGCGCCACGCGGGTTTTCCCTCCCCTCCACTCTTCCACCCAAGCGAAACCTCCGCGTGACCCTCCAATCTCCAATCTTCAATTATCAATCACCCACCCCGATCTCGCATCATTCCGCCCGCAGCGCTTCGATGGGATCGAGGGACGCCGCCCGTCGAGCCGGGGCCACCCCGCTCACCGCTCCCACCACGAGACTCATCAGAACCGCAGCCGCCACGGCGCTGAAGGAGGTCTTGAGCGGGATGCCGGGAATCAACACGCCCAACGCGGCGCCGAGCCCGAACCCCAGTGCAAGGCCTAACAGCCCGCCGGCGGTGCCCAGCACCACCGATTCGAGCAAGAACAGCCGCTGAACGGCCGGGGCGCCGACCCCCAGCGCCCGCAGCAGTCCGATCTCGCCGGTGCGTTCGTGGACCGAGATCCACATGATGGTGAGGATCCCGATCGCCCCGACCAACAAGGAGATTCCGGCGATTCCCGATACGGCGATGGTGATCATGCCGATCACCCGACCGAAGGTGTCCAGCATCTCGGTCTGCGTGGTGATGGTGAAATCCTCTTCCCCACGATGGCGCTCCATCAGCACCCGGCGGATGCCGTCCACCACCATCGGAATGTCGTCGGTGCTCGTGGCCACCACGTCGATCTCCATCAGCTCGACCTGATTCAGGAGATCCAAGGCGGTGGCGACCGGGACGTACGCGGTGTCGTCGAAGTCGAAGCCGAGCATCTGGCCCTTGGCCTCCATGACCCCGATGACGAGCAGGGACCAGCCGCCCACCCGCACCCGCTCCCCGAGCGGCGACTCCTCGCCGAACAGCTCGCGGGCCAGCCTCGCACCAAGCACGATGAACGACCCCTTGCGGCGCGGGTCCATCTTCGGCAGGAAGCTGCCCTGGGATACGTTCAACCGCCACGCAGCGGCGCCCTCCCAGCCGACGCCGAAGATGGTCACGCTACGGCCCCTTCCCCCACCCACCACCCGGGCCGGCCCGCCGGCGACCGGGACCACCTCGGCCACGCCGGGGAGGCGCCGGAGGGCCTCGGCGTCATCGATGGTCAGCTTGTGGGTTGTGCCGCCGAATATTCCGGGAATCCCGACGGTCTCCACCTTCCCCGGATTGATGCCGATCAGGCTGGTGCCGAACTGGGTGAACTGGGACACGATGTAGTCGCGGGTCCCCTCCCCGAGCGAGGTCAGCAGGATCACCGCCGCCACCCCGATGGCAACCCCGAGAGCCGACAGGAACGAGCGCAGCCGGTGACCGGCCAGCGCCCCTGCGACGAAGCGGATCACTTCGATCAGGTCCATCCGCCAACCTTCGGGGGATTACAAATTCCAAATTGAATATTGCAAATTCCCCCACCCACCCCGAGGTTGATGATTGTCGCTGCACCCTGTCCGAAGATCCCCTGCTCCTGCGTCCCTTCCCCCCTCTGCCCCTCTGCCTCGTTGGGGGAGCAACAGAAATTTGCAATTTGAAATTTGAAATTTGCAATCCGCAATTCGTGCCTCCTAACGTCCTGCCAGGGCGGTGACGGGATCGAGCCGAGCGGCGCGGCGGGCGGGAAGGGTGCCGAAGACGATTCCAACCCCCATCGCCACCACCAGCGAGGCCGCGACCGCCCACACCGGAGGTGCCGCCGGAAAGGTGGGATAGACCCTGACGAAGGCGCGAACTGCTGCCCACCCACCCCCCAATCCCAGTAATCCTCCAAGGGTGGAGAGCACCGCCGCCTCGGCGACAAAAACCGCCAAGATCTGCCGCGTGCTGGCCCCGAGGGCCTTGAGCAGGCCGATCTCCCGCCGCCGCTCCGCCACCGCCACCAGCATCACGTTCATGATGCCTACCCCGGCCACGGTGAGCGACACCGAGGCGATGGCCACCAGCACCAGGGTCAGAGCGTTCAGGATCGACGAGAAGGTCGATACCACGGCATCCTGCCTGATCACCGTGATGTCCTCGGCACGGTGGCGCTGCCTCATGAGGTCCTCGATGGCCCGCTTGCCCGCATCGAGCTCGCCGGCCGAACGCATCTCGACCATGATTCGAAACAGCGACGATCGGTTGAACAGTCGCATCCCGGTGCGAACCGGCACGATGACGAGATCGTCGAAGTCGAACCCGAGCGACCGGCCGTGGGGCGCCAGCACGCCCACCACCCGAAACCTCCACTGTCCGATTCTCACCACCTGGCCCAGCGGGTTCGAGCTGCCGAACAGCTCCCGAACCACCTTGATCCCGAGGACGACCTCGGTGCCCCCGGCGTCGGGATCACCCGGCGAGAGGAATCTCCCCGCGGCGACCTCGAGGCGTCTCACCTCGAGCATTTCGGCAGTGCTGCCCATGATCACCACGGATCGGCCCCGGTTACCGAAACGAACGGTCTCGGTGCCGGTTACCAGCGGGGCCGCTCGGCGCACGCCGGGGATTCTCCGGGCAACCTCCCGAAAATCCTCGATGGTGAGGTCGTGCGTCGTGCTACCCCACGGCATCCCGCCGGAAGTTTCCACCTTCCCCGGCAGGACGATCAGGAGATTGGATCCCAGAGACATGAACTCCTGAACCACGTACTCGCGGGCCCCCTCGCCGAGAGCGGTCAACGCCACCACTGCCGCGATGCCCACGGCCACCCCCAGGATGGACAGTGCTGTCCGCAGCCGGTGGCCTCGCAACGCACCGGTGGCGAAGGCGATCAGGTCACCGATTGCCACCTGCCCTCCCTCCCAGTCGAAAGTCGAAAGTCGAAAGTCGAAAGTCCGTCGGGCATCGCGAATCGGTCGAAGGTGTCTGCCGTCGGGTGGGAGTATGACTTTGGACTTTGGACTTTGGACTTTGGACTTTGGAAGTACATGCTAGGTCCGCTCGACGATCGCGCCGTCGTCCATGCGGACCCGACTGCGGGCGCGGGACGCGACCTCCGGATCATGGGTGACCAGCACCACCGTCTGGCCGTCGCGGTTCATCCCGTCGAGCAGCTCCATCACCTCCCCGGCCGACGTCCGGTCGAGGTTGCCGGTGGGCTCGTCCGCCAGCAGCAGGGAGGGCCGCATCACCACGGCGCGGGCTATCGCCACCCGCTGGCGCTGGCCACCTGAGAGCTGGTCCGGCCGGTGGTGGGCGCGAGCCGCGAGGCCTACCGCCCCGAGCACCTCGGCGGCCCGCTGCCGGCGCTCGGCGCGGGGGACCCCGGCGAAGAGCATCGGCAGCTCGACGTTGCCCTGGGCGGTCAGCCTGGCCAACAGGTGGAAGAACTGGAAGACGAAGCCGATGTCCTGCTGGCGCAGCCGGGTGCGCTCCAACTCCGTCATCCCGTCCACCTCACGGCCGCGGAAGGAGTACCGGCCGCCGGTAGGCCGGTCGAGGCAGCCAAGGACGTTGAGCAGGGTCGACTTTCCCGACCCGGATGGCCCCACCACGGCCAGATAGTCACCGGAGTTGATCGTCAGATCCACGTCCTTCAGGGCGTGGACCTCGGAGTCGCCGACCCGGTACGTCCGCCAGATCTGCTCGAGGTGGATCATGTCCCCAACCGACCAATTCGAAATTCGAAATTCGAAATTCGAAAAACGCGCACGCTGGTTCCGCGGATTCGCACCATCACTTTGCGATCGCTTTCGCGCCGGCTCGGATGTCGGTGGAGTGCCGGGCCGTGACCACCAGATCACCCTCGGACAGACCGCCGAGGACCTCGACGACCTGCCAGTTCCGCAGCCCGACGTCGATCGTGCGTTCCTCGAGAACGCCGTCCGCCAGCACCAGCACCTGGCCACCTTCGGCGACCGCTGCGGCCGGAACACGGAGCACGTCTTCGCGGCGGTCGAGGATGATCTCCACGTCCGCCGACGTGCCCGGCAAAATGCCCGGAGTCCTGTCCGCACCCTCGAAGGCCACCTCGACCTCGACGGTGCGGTTTTGCTCGAGATCGTCCACCACGTAGGGGGCGACTCGCGCCAGCCGTGCCTCAAAATCCACACCCGGCCTCGAGTCAACGGTGATCCTGGCCGGCTGGCCCATCCTGACCCGCTCGGCGTCCACCTCGTCGATCGGTGCGCTGACGTAGATCGACGCCCCGTCCAGCAGGTCGATCACCGGCGGAATCGGGACCCCGGGCGGCGCCGGGGTGATCCACTCCCCGACCTCGGTGCTGACCTCGGCGATGGTGCCCGAAAATGGCGCTCGCAGCTCGGCAAACTCCAGCTGGACCTGGGTCGATGCGACCCTGGCCCGGGCCCGTTCCACGGCCGCGCGGGCCGCCGCACATCCCGCCCGGGACCGGTCGCGCTCGGTGCTCAGCACGTCCAGGTTCTGGTCGCTGGCAATGCCGCGGGTGTGCAGCGCGTCGGTTCGATCGAGCTCCTTTTCCGCCAGCTGCGCGGTCAGGCAGGCCTCCTCGGCCTGCGCCTGGGATGCCAGGACGTCTCTCCGCGCGAGCTCGTGGTCCGCCCGCTGGGCGCGATCGTCCAACCTCAGCAGGAGGTCCCCTCGGTTCACTGTGGCGCCCTCGCGATGGGGTAGCTCCACCACCACACCACCGATCTGGGGTGACAGCTTCGCCCGCAGGCGCACCTTGACCGTTCCGGCGCGGGTGTTGGTCACCGTCTCCTCGACCACGCCCCGGTCCACCACTGCCGTGCTCACCGCCACCGGTTTCGCCGCCAGCACGGTCAGGCGCAGCACCACGACCGCTGCCGCCACCGCCACCACCGCCACGAGCCATTTGATTGCCTTCATGGTCTCAGAGTGTAGTACGCCCGGCATCGTTCGTGGTTCCAGGGCAAAATTCTCAGTTCTTGGTTCTGAGTTCTTAGTTCTGAGTTTTGAGTTCTTTGTCGCCGGTCTCCGACGATTCCGGGAGGCCCGTGCCCGATCGAGCGACCGCACACCGTTTGCAACTCAAAACTGAGAACTGAAAACTAAGAACTCAGGGGGTGGGCGGGGGGTGGTGAGCGGCTCGTGGTAGAGTTTCTCGTCCGAAAACGGAGTACCGAATGAACGACGGCACCACAACCTGGCGGTTTCCGCGAGCCTTCTGGACCGGAAACACCGCCGAGCTGTTCGAGCGGGCTGCCTACTACGGCACCTTCATCGCCCTGAGGACCTACCTGATCCGGGCGGTCGGCCTCGACGACATCCAGGCCGGAATCATCGCCGGGTTGTTCGGCGGCTGGATCTACCTGGTTCCGTTCTTTACAGGGGCCGCCGCCGACCGGATGGGTTTCCGCAAGGCTTTGATGCTCGCCTTCGCCCTGCTGACCCTCGGCTACGGGACTTTGGGAGTGTTCCACACCCTCGGCCCGGTGCTCGTCGGTCTGGCTCTGATCGTGCTCGGTGGCGCCTTCGTCAAGCCGGTGATCACCGGCACCGTGTCGAAGACCTCGGACTCCACCAACCGAGCCCGGGCATTCAGCATCTTCTACATGGTGGTCAACATCGGCTCGTTCACCGGCAAGACCATCGTCGCACCCATGCGCATCCAGATGGGCGTCGAGACGGTGCCGTTCTTTTCGGCCGGCGCGAGCCTGCTCGCCCTGATCGTCGTTTTCTTCGTCTTCCGTCCGCCGGAGGACCTGGAGGCTCGACCGAAGTCCCTTGCGGAGACCCTGCAGGGCATGTGGATGGCCATGAGCAACCTGCGGTTCCTGGGGCTGATCCTCATCACCGCCGGCTTCTGGTCGATTCAGGGTCAGCTCTACGCTTCGATGCCCGACTACGTGCTCAGGATGGCCGGTGAGACCTACAAGCCGGAGTGGTACGCCAACGTCAACCCTCTGGTGGTGGTGCTGTTCGTGGTCGCCGTCACCCAGATGGTCCGCAGCTGGAAGCCGCAATACTCGATGCTCGTCGCCATGGCCTTGATCCCGATGTCGTCGCTCGCCATGGCGTCGTCGATCCTGTTCAAGGGCAACGTCCAGATCTTCGGCATGTCGGTTCACCCGATCACCGCCATGATGGTGGTGGGCATCGCCATCCAGGGACTCGCCGAGTGCTTCCTGAGCCCCAAGTACCTGGAGTTCGCCTCCAAGCAGGCCCCCCCGGGCAAGGAGGGGGTCTTTCTCGGCTTCGCCCACGTCAACACCTTCTTCGCATGGATCTTCGGGTTCATCTTCTCGGGCTATCTGCTGAGCGCGTACTGCCCGGAACCCTCCACCCTGCCCGCCGCGGTGCAGGCGCAGCACGCCGCCGCCCTGGCCGGCCAGGGTCCCATGCCCGAAGCCTACGGTCACGCCTACTACCTGTGGCTCGCCTACGCGGGCATCGGCGTGCTGTCATTCGTCGCACTGCTCGCCTACATCGCGGTCACGAATCGTCTCGACGCGAAGCGTGAGGCAGTTGGCAGTTAGCCGTTGGCAGTTGGCAGTTGGCAAAGGGAACAAATTCGATCTCGATACGTAACTGAGCTCAGAGGGGATGTGAGATGACACCAGGTCGCGTTCCGCTTCATCGTTCCCGCACAAACCGCATGATCGCCGGGGTCTGCGGCGGTTTCGCCAATTGGTTGGGGTGGAACCCCACGACCTTCCGAGTTCTCTACGTGATCGTGTCGGTGCTGTCGGCGGCATTCCCTGGGATCCTGGTGTACCTGGTTCTCTGGCTTGTCATGCCCCGGGAAGAGTAACCCGGTTCTCTTTGGGGACCCGCAGACATGCCGATGGCGAGTGTTCAACGTTACACGCTATACGTTATACGTTACACGCCAATCACTGATTGTCGACTGCCGCTGCGACGTAAACCTTTAACGTTTAACATTTAACGTTTAATTCCGGGATCTCCCGAACCGAATGACTCTGCCCTCCGTTAACACTTCACAGAGCGAACCGTTCTTGAAAGTGAAACCCAAGGAGGGCCGGACCATGAAAAGCAAGCTCACAACCCTGATCGCAATCTTCGTGCTAGTGGCGGTGCCGCTGACGGCGACCGAGGGCACCCGCTGGCTCAACGTTCACGTCACGGAAGCGGCCGAGGGAACAAACGTCCAGGTCCACCTTCCCCTTAGCCTGATCCTGGCGGTCATCAACAGCGTCGAGGTCGAGAACTTCCACGGCGGCAAGGTTGACCTCGAGATCTCCGACGTCGAGATCGACTGGCCCCAACTGCTCGCCGCCGTCCAGCAGGCCCCGGATGGGGAGTTCGTCAAGGTGACCAGCGACGATGCGAACGTCCAGGTCACCAAGAGGGACGGAACCCTCTACGTGACCGTGGTGGAAACCGAGGAGGCCAACGCCACCGTCAACGTCACCCTGCCGATGTCGATCATCGATTCGCTCCACATCGACGAGGACAACCAGATCGACATCGCGGCGTTGCTGAACGGTCTCGACCAGCTGCCGAACGGTGATCTGGTCACGGTCCAGTCCGACGAGGCCAACGTCCGCGTTTGGGTCGAATAGTGTCCGGGCAACGCGGCGTCTCAACCGTCGGGGCGGTGGTGCTGGCCGGGCTCGCCGGTGTCCTCGCCACCGTGCTGATGATGGACTGGATGGTGGTCGAGGTTCGAACCCCCGAGCCCGAGAACATCCACATCAAGGTCCCGTTTCCGCTGTTGGCCGGACGGCTGGCGGCCGGCCTGGTACCCGACGAGGCACTTCGCGAAGCTACCGTTCCGCCGGAAATGCGACAGCAACGCGAGCTCATCCTCGCGGCAGTCCGGTCGTTGGCCGAGACCCCCGATGCCACCCTGGTCAGCGTCGATGCCGACGACGCGCGGGTGGACGTTGCCAAACGCGGCGATGATCTCGTGGTCTCGGTCGACGCCGACGATGCCAGAGTGCGCTGCACAATCCCGGTGGACGGCGTCCTCGAGGCCCTCGAGGAATGGGACTGGGAGACCTTTGAGCCGAGCATCGTCTTCGACATTCTCGGCGCGGCCTCCGCGGGCAACCTGGTCACGGTTGAGGTGGATGACGGCACGCGAGTCGCCATCAACATGTGGTAGACCCAACCATCCAGCCATTACGAATTGCGAATTGCGAATTCCGGTCGTCCGAGGTCCTTTGTGATAAAATACCTCGACAATCTCGGACGCCGACAATTCGTAATTCGTAATTCGCAATCGACGGCTGGGCGGCTGGGCGGGGGGCACCAATCAAATCTGGTCGGCCCCTATTACATCTCGAACCAGGGTGATCTACCTGTGCAGTCGTGGCGTTTTGGGCACCGCGGCGAAGAACTGATTGCCGCCCTCCCCGCCGGCTCCGGGTGCGAATATGTCCGGGGGGATTGCCAACGGTTCCGGAGGGTCCCACCCACCAAGCTCGGCCACCAGCCCTGCCAGCACCGCCGCCGTCGCCTCCTCCGGTGGCACCAGCTCTCCCACCGTGATGCGGACCCGGGACCAGATCCGGCGAAAGGGCCGTGACATGGGACGACCCCAGCGGCGGCTGAAATAGCTGCCCCACATTCCCGAAATGGCGACCGGGATCACCGGCACCGGCGTCCTCCTCACGATCTCCTCGACCCCACTTCGAAACGGCTGCATCCGGCCGTCCCGAGTGATGCTGCCCTCCGGGAACAGACAAACGATCCTGCCGTCTTGGAGGTCGTCCGCGATGCGGTCGAGAGCGGCCCCCACCTGTTCCCGATCGTCGCCCCGCGCGGGCATGGGGATCACCCTCGCACCGCGGGCCACCGCCCGGACCAGCCCGTTGTCCATGAACGAGCTGTCCATGACAAACCGCACCGGGCGAGCCGACGCCGAGGCGATCATCAGCCAGTCCACGTAACTGGTCTGGTTGGCCACCAGCACGGCGGGACCGTCCAAGGGAATCCGTTCCTCGCCGCGGACACTCAGCCGGTACATCAGGTGGGCGGCACCCCATGCCACGAAGCGAAGGACGAAGTCGGGCAGAATGGCGTAAATGAAGATCGCCACCGCGCCGTTGAGCAGCGCCAACACAAGGAAGATCGTAGGAATGTCAAAGCCCACCGACAGCAGGATCATGAGAAACAGCGAGAACGAGACGATGAAGATCGAGTTGACGATGTTGTTGCCCGCGATCACCCGCGAACGCCGGTCTGCTTCGGGCCTCTGTTGAATCAAGGTAAACAACGGCACGGTATAAAAGCCCGAGGACACCGCCACGCCCACCAAATCGGCCACCACCCGCCACGATCCGGGCTGGGAGAGAAAGTCGGCGATGCCAAGCAGACCGGGGGTGCGGCCCGCCGCGGCAAAGAGATTCGAGCTCACCGCCAGATCGAGGGCGAAGAACGAGATCCCGATCGATCCCAGTGGAACCAGGCCGAGCTCCAGGTGCCGGAACGACAGGCGTTCGCATAAAAGGGCGCCGACTCCGATGCCGATGCAGAAGGTCGCCAACAAAAGGGTGAGAACTGGTTTGTCGCCCCCCAACACGTTCTTTGCGAAGGCCGGCAGCAGGGCGAGAAAGGCGGCTCCAAGGGACCAGAACCACGACAGACCCAGGATGGTCAGCACCAAGGTGCGGTCGGCCAGCGCCACCCGAAGCACCTCGATGGTGTTGGCAATCGGGTTGAGGCCGATCCGGAGCCCCGGGTTTGCCGCCGGAGTGTTCCGGACGAACAGCGAGGCCACCAGCCCGAGCCCGGCCACCACCGCCACCACGACCCAGACCCACCGGGTCCAATCGGTCCACAGGTAGGCCAACGTCCCGGCGGCGACGGTTCCCAGGAGGATGGCGAGGAAGGTGCCCATCTCCAACAACGCGTTGCCGCCGACCAGGGAACGCTCATCCAGCAATTCCGGCAGCACCGAGAACTTGGCCGGTCCAAGGAACGCGGCGTGCAGGCCCATTAGAAACAGAACCGAAACCAGAATCGGCAGGCTGGCCAGGGCGAATCCCACTCCGGCGAGGGCCATGATCCCGATTTCGGCGACCTTGATGGCGCGAATGATGTGGGCCTTGACGAGCCGATCGGCGAGCTGGCCGGCGGTGGCAGAAAACAGAAAGACGGGCAGAATGAAGATCCCGGGGAAGGCCACCAACAACTCGTCCGACGTGAGCCCTGCCAAGGACATGGCCCGGTACGCCACCAGGATGGCGAGGGCGTTGCGGAAAACGTTGTCGTTGAACGCCGCCAGGAAGAGCGTCCAAAACAGCGGCCAGAAGCGCCGCTCGACGAGGAGGTGAAGCTGGCCCATTTCGCGTGGCCGCCCGACTCCGGGTTTAGTGACGGCGGCGTCCGGAAGTCTACTACCTTCGGAGCTGATTGAAGATTGAAGATTGAAGATTGAAGATTGGGAGGGGAATCGCGGACGGAATTCGTCACAACAGCGTCAAATTTCGACCGGGAGCTCCCCGGGCGTGGTTATTTTTTCTATAGTTCGTGAGACTTTGTCGCTTCGGCGTCACCGAACCACGAAACGAGGAGAGAAATCATGACGCGAGTACGATTTTCACTGGTCTTTACCCTGGCCATTGCCTTCGGCATCGCCCCTGTCTTCGCCCAGCAGGCGGACTCGACCGAGGGCGAGGAAAAGGCATCGCCGGACACCACGACCGTGGACGAGGTCGAGATCGAGAAGATCGGGGAAGGTCGCGTCTTCAAGGACGTCATGGTCGTCACGGCGTCGCGCCGGGAGCAGGCCTCGGCGACCACCCCGGCACCGATCCGGGTGATCGACGCCGCCTCCATCGAAACCCAGCAGCCCGAAAAGATCGCCGACCTGTTCAAAGAGCTTCCCGGTGTCCAGATCACGGGTGAGGGGCCCTTCCGCGGCATCCCGATCATTCGCGGCCTGGACAGCAACCGGATCCTGATCCTGGTCGACGGCCAGCGCCTCAACAACGCCCGCGAATCCACCGACTTCGCCGGCATCCAGCCGGCACTGGTGGACATGAGCCAGGTGGAGCGCGTCGAGGTGCTCAGCGGTCCGGCATCCGTCCAGTACGGCTCGGACGCGATCGGCGGCGTGATCAACATCATCACCAAGAAACCGGACCTGGGCGCCGACCAGTTCACCTTCAGCGGCGACCTCCAGTACGGCTACGGCTCCACCGCCGACTCCCAGCGGGCGCAGGTGGCGGTGACCGGCACCGGCACCGGCTTTTCCTTCAACGTGATCGGATCGTGGGAGGAATACGGTAATTACACGGCCGCCGACGGCGCCTCGGAGAGTGAGGATTTCGGCTCCTACGTCAACGAGGACAACGAGGTCTACAACAGCGGAATGGAGCAGACGAGCTTCCAGAGCGGATTTCGATTCGCCACCGGTGACACGGGAGTCTTTCGGGTCAACGTCGAGGCCGTGCGGACCAAGGACATCGGCTTCCCCGGTTTTGACCCGTCATCCGGCATCGACATCTACTTCCCCAACTTCGACCGCGACAAGATCGGGCTCGGCTGGGAATCGGGTCCGCTGTGGGGTCTCGACGACATCATCGTGACCACGTACTACCAGCAGGTGGACAAGCAGAGTGTCCGCAACTTCGCGTTCGGCTTCTTTTTCTCGAACAACACCAGTCGGTCGCTGATCGACACCCTCGGCCTCAATCTCCAGGGCGTCAAGAACACCGGGCGACACCACCTGGTTTTCGGCCTCGACCTCTACCGCGACACCGTGGATGACACCACCGTGGCCGAGAACAACTTCGGCTCGAGCAACGAGGTTGCCGTCCCGGACGGAACCCAGACCGGACTCGGCGTGTTCATCGAGGACAGCATCTCGCTGAGCGACAAGGTCACACTCAAGGCCGGCCTGCGCGGCGACACGTTCGACTTCAATACCGACGACGACCCCGACTACACCGGCGAGGTCTTCGACGTCACCGATTCGGACGTTTCCGGCAATCTGGGGATCACCTGGGCGCTGACCGACAACGTCACCTACACCGCCCTGGTGGGCCGTGGATTCCGCAGCCCCAATCTCCAGGAGCGCTCGTTCACCGGCCTGGCCACCACCGGCGACACCTTCATCCTCCAGAACCCGGACCTCAAATCGGAACGGGCGCTCAACTGGGAAACCGGCTTCAAGGTGCGGTACGATCGCTACTTCGGCGGCTTGAGCGTTTACTACAACGACCTCACGAACTTCATCAGCACCGAGTTCCTCGGCCCCGACCCGGACACTGGGCTCGAGCTGGCCCAGTTCCGAAACATCGAGGACGCCTACATCTGGGGGGTCGAGCTCGATCTGGAGACCATCTTCGCCACCTGGTGGACCGCCTTCGGCGGCGTCAACTACTCCGAAGGGCGGAATCAGACGAAGGACCAGCCTCTCGGACTGATCTCGCCGTTCAAGGTGACCCTCGGCGTCCGCTACCAGCGACCCAATTGGTGGGCAGAGGCGCGGACCAGAATCGTGGCCGACCAGGAGAAGGTGCCCGACGGCATCGACCGGAGCCCCGGCTTCACGGTCTACGACCTGCGGGCCGGCTACGACTTCACTATCGGACTCGGACTGATCGCCGCCGTGGAGAACATCACCGACAAGCTCTATGCCGAGACCTACAACAACCGGCCGGAGCCGGGCAGGAACCTCCGGCTGGCAGCGAAGTACACGTTTTGATTCGCGTGTGAAAAGTGAAAAGGGTTGAAAGTTGAAAGTTGAAAGTTGAAAGTCGGATGCGGTCAGGGGATTGATCCCCCAGAATCCCGCGATCGGGGTCAGATTTCCGAGACCGAATTCAGCCCTCCTGGCTGACTGCCCTACCCCCTGTCCTTATACCGTTCAAGGAGCTCCTTGCGTTGCGACACCGGTAGGTACTTCGATCCCTCCCGAAGGGTCAGCCCCGCCACCCGGTCAATGTGATCGGAGAGAAATCGGTAGACAATCTCCGGTCGCTTCTTCGAGGATTCACGCAGCACCCAGCCGATGGCCTTTCGGATGAAGAACTCGCGCTCCTCGATCATCCGCGAAGCAAAGGTCGAGAAGAGCATGAAATCGCCGGCGCCGGCGCGCAGGTCGGGTAGCAACGAGAGCAACGAAGACCGGCGAATCCAGAAGTCGTCGTCAGTGGACCACCGACGGAGAACCGCCTTGGCGGAGGGTTCGCCTGAGACGATGGGCGCCGCTACCTTGGTGCACAGCCAATCCACCAGGGCCCAGGTCTGAGATCTTCTCAACAGTTCCTCGACCAGACCGAGGTCGTTTGGGCTGAGCAGATCTGGACGCCGCTCCATGAGGCCTACGCCGACCGCCTTCATCTCGAAGCACGGTGCATCCCACAACGCACGTACCAAGGCCAAGGACCCGTCGTGATCGGCCCCAGGATTGCGCTCGAACACCTCTCGCGCAGCGGCTCGGATTCCCTTGGCGTCGACGCCGATGAAGTGCAACTCGCTCTTGAGGTACGCCTTGGCCCCTTCCGCCCGTACGGCGTTGCCCCGATCCTCGAGAAACCTCTCTACCGCTACGAGCTCGGCGTCAACATCGATCAAGGGAGCACCTCAGCCGCAAAGATCCGAATCTCTTCGGCCACTTCCTCAGGCTGCTCCATCGGCAGGAAGTGGGAGGCGCCCGGGAACTCGATTACCCGGGCGTCGGCAAGCTCCCGGACCGCCCGGCGGGCCGCGGCCTCGAGGAAGGTATCCGACGTCGCTCCCCGCAGAAACAGCACCGGCACCCGGATCTGTCGCAGCCGCCGCCAAAGATCCGCCGGACTGACCTCGAAGATCCGCGCCTCCCAGGCTCGGGGATAGCGCAGCTTAAGGCCTCCCTCTGACGCCGGTACGAAGCCGGCGGCGAGGTAGTCCTCGAAGGCCCGCCGGTTCCACGACGCGAACGCGGGCTTGCGGCGGTAGGCGGAGCCGACCACTTCGAGGTCCGGCCAGATGTCGCGCCGAGCTCGGGCTTTGCGAACCAGCGGCAGCCGGTGCCCCTGCCCCATGGCCTTGGCAACCCGCCAGAGCCGGCTGCGCGAGCCCGTGAAGATCACCGGGTCAATCAACACCAGCGCCGCAAAGAGGTGTTGATCGGCGGCTGCGGCGAGAGCGCTGACGGTGGCGCCGAGGCTGTGGCCCACCCCCAGGACCCCGGTCAGACCACGATCGTGGAAGCCGGATCGAAGATCGTCCACCAGCGGCCGCCAGTCACCGATGGCCGAGGGTTCCTGGTTCGACCACAGGGGACGGGACTCCATGGTTACCACGTGAAAGGCGCCGGTCAGCTCCTCGATCAGGGTTCGATAGCTCGCGGCTGGAAAGCCGTTGGCGTGAGCGAAGTGGAGCACCCGTCCGTTGCCTCCCCAAACGGTCCAGGCCTCTTCGGGAGGCGGAGCAGTGACGCCCAACAATCGACCCCGGTCAGATCACACCGAGGCGCTTGCCCACCCGCTCGAAGGCGTCCACCGCACGGTCCAGATGCTCGACCTCGTGGGCCGCCGAGATCTGGGTGCGGATCCTGGCCTGGCCCTTCGGAACCACCGGGAATGAGAAGCCGATGACGTAGATCCCCTCCTCGAGCATCGCGTCGGCAAAATCGGTGGCGAGCTTGGCGTCGTAGAGCATCACCGGCACGATGGCGGTCGAGCCGGCCAGCACGTCGAAGCCCACCTTCTCCAGCTTCGCCCGGAAGTGGCGGGTGTTGGCCATCAGCTTTTCGCGCAACGCCGTGGAAGCGGACAGCATCTCGAAGACCTTGATGCCGGCGGCGGTCAGCGACGGGGTCAGAGTGTTGGAAAAGAGGTAGGGCCGCGACCGCTGCCGCAGCATGTCGATGATTTCCTGGCGTCCCGTGGTGTAGCCTCCGGAAGCGCCGCCCAGCGCCTTGCCGAGGGTCGAGGTGATCACGTCGACCCGGCCTTGAACCCCGCAGTGCTCGGGGGTGCCGCGGCCGGTCCTGCCGATGTAGCCGGTGGCGTGGGAGTCGTCGACCATCACCATGGCGTCGTAGCGGTCCGCCAGATCGCAGATCCGGTCCAGCTTGACCAGGTAGCCGTCCATGGAGAAGACGCCGTCGGTGGCGATCATCCGGCGGCGGTGACCCTGGGTCCGCCGCAGGATCTCCTCGAGCTCGGCCATGTCGGAGTTGGCGTAGCGGAAGCGCTCGGCCTTGCACAGCCGCACCCCGTCGATGATCGAGGCGTGGTTGAGCTGGTCGGAGATGATCGCGTCCTCGTCGCCGAGGATGGTCTCGAACAGGCCGGCGTTGGCGTCGAAGCAGGAGGAGTAGAGGATGGTGTCGTCGGTGCCGTTGAAATCGGAGATCGACCGTTCGAGCTGCTTGTGCAGGTCCTGCGTGCCGCAGATGAAGCGCACCGAGGCCATGCCGAAGCCGCGCTCGTCAAGTGCTGCCTTGGCCGCGGCGATGATCTCGGGATTGTCGGCCAGGCCCAGGTAGTTGTTGGCGCAGAAGTTGATCACCTCTCCCTGGGGCACTCGGATGGCGGCGCTCTGCGGTGAACGGATGACCCGCTCGACCTTGTAGGTGCCTGCCTCGCGGATGGCTTCGAGCTCGGCGGCAAACTGTTCCTTATAGTTGGTGAACATGGGTCCTCCCTGGTGATGTTGGGAGTTTAGAGTCTAAAATCGAAAATCGAAAATCGAGAATCGACGTACCCTGCCCGCCCAGTGCGCCGGGGATGACGGATCGATTGGGGACCGCAGCCCGGGAGTTCATCCCCGGGAATCTCGACGGTTGCCGATTTTTGAAAGACCGTGACCGGAACGAAGGTGAACGCGGATCAACCTCGGATACCATCCCCCCTGTCATTCCGAGGAGGGGCCCTGCCCCGACGAGGAATCTGGGCCACTTCCACGTTCGACGGACGCGAGGGCCATTCGAGTGGGTTTTCAGTTGGGGTCGAAGCTGGCGACGGCTTCGTCTTCGGAGTCATAGACCTCGAGCAAGGGCAGCAGCTGGGTGAGACGAAGGGTGCGCTGGATCTGCGGACCGGGGCGCAGCAGCTTCACCGAGGCGCCAAATCGCCGGGCGAGCTTCCAGCCGGCCACCACCTCGCCGATTCCGGAGCTGTCCATGATCGTCACCTTGCGCAGGTTGAGCACGATCTTCTTCCACTCCTCAGCCAGCAGCTCGTTCATCACATCGCGCAGCAGCTCGTCACCGACGCCGAGCACCAGCCGGCCCGCTAGGTCGACAATGATCACGTCATCCACGTGGCGGACATCTACCTTCATTCGGCGATTGTAGCTCGATTCAATCGTTGGGGGTAATCGGGGGGCTGAATTGAGGGTTGAATTCGGAATTCGGAATTCGGAATTCGGAAGACCTGACGAGAGGAGTTCTCAGTTCTCCCACCTGTCCCACACCCGGAGGGCTCGCGGCGATGGAGAATCAACGCCCGAACGGAACTTTCAACTTTCAACTTCCAACTGGGGGGAGCGGAGGGGTGTGCCGCTTCGATCCTTCGTAGAGCTCGTATTTGAGCAGCCGGCACTCGATCGGACCGTTGAAGATCGGGATCCGGCGCGACGGCTTGAGACCGATCTGGTTGGCCAGCTGGCGCTCGCCGGCGAGCACCCACGCGGTGGCCCCGGGGGCCCGCTTCTTGAAGGCGTCTCCCAGCCGCCGGTAGAGCCCGCCCAGCTTCTTCACCTCTCCCACCCGCTTGCCGTAGGGCGGGTTGACCACCACCATGCCGCCGGTTCCCCACGGCAACGAGAAGTCCTTGAGGTCGGCGTTCTCGATCCGCGCCCAGCGATCCATCCTCGCCGTGCGCAGGTTGTGGCGGGTCGCCCTCAGGGCCCGTTCGTCGCGGTCGCGGGCCACGATCGGGCAGGGAGCCTCCCGGTGCGAGTGGCTCGCCCGGCGAACCAACTCCTCGAACAACCTGCGATCGTGGCTCGCCCATCTCTCGAAGGCGAACTCGCGCAGCAACCCGGGTGGGGTCAGGGTGGCGATCAGGGCGGCTTCCACCGCGAAGGTGCCGGTGCCGCACATCGGATCGAGCAACGGCTCGGAGCCGTCGTAGCCCGCCAACAGCAGGATACCGGCGGCCAGGGACTCGTTCAGCGGCGCCGGCCCGCTCCGGGGCCGGTAGCCGCGGCGCGACAGCGGTTCTCCCGAGCTGTCCACCGCCAGGCTCGAGGCGCCGTCGGACAGGTGCAGGTGGATCCTCACCTCGGGGTCGTCCCGATCCACGTCCGGTCGTGTACCGTGCCGAGCGCGCAGCCGATCCACCACCGCATCCTTGACGACCCGCGCCGCAAACGAGGTGTCCCTGAACGCGCGGGCGCGCCCTGCCACCTCCACCGCGAAGGTCTGACCGGAGGACAGGACATCGTCCCAGGGCACCGATGCCGCCATGTCGTACAGCTCGTCCCGCGAGCCGGCCCGGCCGCGAACCAGCGACACCAGCACTCTAATGGCGGTTCGCAGGCGAAGATTCGCCTCGATCACCGTGTCGAGCCCGCCCGAGAACGACACCATGCCCCGGCCAACAGCCACCGTGGAGGCTCCGAGGGCGCGGAGCTCGTCGGCGAGCACCTCCTCCAGCCCCCGGCTGCAGGTGGCCACCAGTGGCCACGACCGATCACCCAGTCCGAACATGGCCGGAACGGTATCTCGACCGACCCTTCCTGGCAAGGGGTTCTGGTCCAGGAAGGGCGGCGAGGGCGGCGCCTTCGGTTCGCTCGAAACCGGAAACTGCGCGAGTGCTTGACAGCGATACAGATTTAATTGATAATGAGTATAGATATTCTTCCATTGCCATGACTTTTCGAACTCTGAACAACGAGGAGGACCGTGATGCGTCGTTTGAATGTGACCGTCGTGATTGTGTTTGCAGTGCTGGTCCTGGTCGCCGCAGGTGTCCAGGCCCAGGGCAAGGGCGCCCTCGCCGACCAGCGGCTCGGCCCGCCGGTGCCGGCCGTGGAGCGCGGCGGAGGCGGCGGCTACTGCAGCACCCCCAACCTCGCCATCCCCGATAACGATCCTTCAGGCATCACACCTTTTCAGGTTGTGCCGGACAGCTATTTGATTGGCGACCTCGCCGTCTGGGTGGACGTCACCCACACGTTTGTCGGTGATCTCATCTTCATTCTCCAGCACGCGGACACCGCGACAACCGTGACCTTCATCGACCGTCCCGGGGTTCCGGCCTCCACCTTCGGCTGCAGCGGCGACGACCTCGACGCCGAGATCGACGACGAGGCGACCTCGCCGGTCGAGGACGAGTGCGCGGCGGCCGTACCCACCATCCAGGGGCTGTTCATTGGAGGCGATCCGGCCAACGCTTCCCTCATGGCGGCGTTCGACGGAGAGGACGTCTCCGGGGAGTGGATCCTCGGAGTCTCGGACAACGCCGGCGGCGACGTCGGGGTTCTCAACCAGTGGTGCCTGTTCGTCGAGATGATTCCAGTCGAGCTAATGAGTATCAGCGTCGAGTAATCGGTCTTCCGAACCTGTCAGGGACTTGACCGCGCGGCCGCCCTCGGGCGGCCGTTGGCGCGTACGGATTCGCAGGTCCCGAGATCCCGACCGATCAGGTCCATGCTAGGGTCGCCAGTTTGCCGTTTGCCGTTTGCCGTTGGTCGTTGGCCCAATGACGACGTGTTAAAGGTAACTCGTTAGACGTTAGGCTCATCCGGAATTCCGTGAGGTGGGGGTCGATCGACGTCGGATTTCGGAACGGCACCCGCCCGCCCGAAGAGGAACCGCGGCTTAATCCGCGGAAACAGCAATCAGGGACAGCGGCAGCAAACAGCGGCAGGGACCCGCGGCAGCGTCAGTTGACAGCGTCAGCATCGGAGAACCGGGCGCGCTCAGATGGGATTGAGCAGGCGCCACGTCATCGCGCGAACTTGGTCAAAGGTCTCCAGGGCGTTCTCCGCCGCGATTCCATTGACTGCACCAGCGGCGGCGAGGAGTCGCAGGTGGCTGTCGACCTCTTTCGCCGAGGCATAGGCGATCCGCCAGTGGTTCGATCGGTCTCGTCCACACCGGCCGTGTCCTTCCGCCAGGTTTGCCGGGACCGAGCTTGCCGATCGAATCACCTGATCGGCAATCGACTTTAACGGGGCGGGAACGCTCATCACGAGCTTGATGGCTATGCCTGCTGCTTCGAGGGCTTTCTCGTGGGCAACGAGGTTGGTGTTCGTGACGGCTTTGGACATGGTCACCTCCGGGTCGTTCATGCCCTCCCTCACAAGCCGGTGAGGCAGCCGATGTCAAGGGTGTGTAACACCGGACCCGTGGGCCGGCTTGCCCTTGACATCGGCTGCCCACCGGCTACTCCTTCCTTTGAACGACCCGGAGGTGGTCATGTGCGATGCCGCCACGGCAACTGATTGCTGCCGCTGAAGACCGATCCCTGTCCCTGCTCGCTGTTCTCTGTCGCCGCCCCTGAATACTGTCGCTGCCGCTGCATTTCGGGAACGGGCACGGCGGGAACCCCAACCACACGCTTTCCCGGATGAACCAAACGTTACACGTTCGAGGAACCTGAGCGCCACGCACCATCGAGAACGTCTCTTCCGACGTTGAACGTGTAACGAGTAACGTTTAACACCGTATCCCGGAGTCGGGCGCTGCTCGCGCCCTTTCGGAGACGCGCTGCGGGCTTCGATCGGCTACTTCGTGACGACCTCACCGCGGAGGCTGACGAAGGCGCACATGACCTCCTGGATTTCGGCCGGACCGACGCCGGCTGCCGCCAACGCGGCCTCGACGTCGCCGCCCGCGGCCAGGAAGTCGGCGTTGGTCAGCCCGAGGTGAGCGTGAGCCGATACCATATCGGCCCCTTTGTAGGCGACGTCACCGCCGGTGGCGGCCGAAAGGAAATCGGTGACCTGCACCACCAGCTGGTCGGTGTCCACCCCTTCCATCACCCGGACGATCGCCTCGTTCTGCAGGTGCCGCCGGACCACGTCCTGCACCACGACGAGGATCGACTCACGACCCCCCAGTCGATCGTAGAGAGAGCTTTGCGCCTGGCGCGCCTTCATCGCGTCGGCCGCTCCGGCGCACATCGACTCGAGCTGCGCCACCTGCTGGTCGGGGGTCGGCGCCGCCGGAACCTCACCCTTGCCGCGCGCCGAGACCGTTCCCGTCGCCAATAGGCTCACTCCGACCGCGAGCGCGACCAGCCCGCTGCTCAGATCGATCCCGCTGAACCCGCGTGAACCGTTCCGGTTGAAAATTCGAAGACCCAAGACCTGCCGGTAACCCATGTTTGACTCCGTCCATTTTGATTGCGAACCAAACAAGAATGCATCTCAATTCCATATTTGTCAAGCAGCCCGGAGTTGCTCGCGCCCTCCCGGCTCCGCCCAACGGACCCGGCCACTCCCCGTGACGGTGGACAATCCACCCCAGGCGGCTTACCTTTATCTCAAGGTCAAAAAGGAAAATGAGGACGCGACTGAACCAGTAGGTCGATTATCCAGTGCGGTGGCTGGCCCCCGGTTGGCCTCCGCCCACCGAATGGAGCATCAACCATGTCACACCGAATGAGCATTCCTGTCGTCTTCCTGGTGGTGGTCGGGTTCCTGGCCGCGGGCTTCCTCGATGCGGAGGACAGCAACCGGAATCCAGCGCTCCTGGAGATAGCGAATCTCATCCCCCTCGCGGATCTCGCCGAGGACGATGTCCGCTTTGGATCTGCGGTCTCGATAGACGGCGACACCATGGTCGTCGGGGCCCCGGAGGAGGATGCGCTGGGGGGCTCCTCCGGCGCGGTCTACATATTCGTCAAGAGCGACTCTCGGGGGCCGATGCGGTGGTGGGCGATCAGTTCGGCCGGTCGGTGGCGATCTCGGACAACACCGTGGTCGTCGGCGCGTATAGCGACGATCACGTTGGCGGCGCCGACGCCGGCTCGGCGTTTGTCTTCACCAGGGTCGGCACCGTGTGGTCGCAGCAGCAGAAGCTGGGCGAGGGGGTGGCTGAAAACGGGGATTTCTTCGGATCTTCGGTGGCGGTGACGGGTGACGATCTCGTGGCCGGCGCTCCCCACGACGACCATAACGGCGGGACAGACTCCGGATCGGCGGTCCCGTACCAACGAAGCGGCGGACTGTGGACGGCGCAGAACACGTTGCACGCCCTCGCCCTTCCCGCAAGAACCCAGAACTACTTCGGCCGTTTGGCTTCGATGTCGGACGGCGTGCTGGTCGCCGGATCAAATGGGGAAAGGGTCGCGGGAGTCTCGCAGGCTGGTGCCGCCCGTGTTTTCGTCGGATCGGGCACCACTTGGGGCCAGCAGGCCAGGCTCACCGCTCCTGTTCCTGGCCTCCTCGCTCGTTTCGGCGTGAGCGTAGCAGCGGCGGGCAACACGATCGTGGTCGGAGCTCAGAGGGACGACCACGCCGGCAGGGACGGCGCCGGCTCGGCCTATGTCTTCGTCCGGTTCGGGGCCGCCTGGGGCCTCCAGGCCCAGTTGACGGCGTCGGACGCAGAAGACGGCGACGGTTTGGGGATCTCGGTCGCCATCTCGGCCAACACCATCGTCGTGGGCGCCTTCTCTGAGGACGGTGCCGGGTTGAACCGCGGAGCGGCCTACGTCTTCGTCCGGTCGGGGAACGCCTGGTCCCTCGTGCAGCAGCTCACCCCGGAGAACCACTTTTGGGCTGATCGTTTCGGCTCGGCTGTTGCCGTCGATCACGGCACCGTGGTGTCCGCGGCGTCGGGCTACGACTTTCCGACACAAGACGACACAGGGGCAGTGTACGTCTTCGAGCCGGAGACGCCCACCCTCCCCTTCTCCGACGGCTTCGAGTCCGGCGACACCAGCGCCTGGTCGGCGACGGTGCCCTGAATCGGGTATCTACTCAGTGAGCCGTCGGCAGTAGGCCGCTGGCCGTCGGCCGTCGGCCGTCGGCCGTCGGCCGCAGGCAAACTACTAGAAGACCAAAATGGTTGCGGCCCGGGGGTTTATCCCCGGGATTCTTGCCGGTGGTTAAAGGTGAAACGCGAAACGTAAAACGTAACGGCCGAGGGACCTCAGCGACACAACCCATCGAGAACGGTCACGTCGACGTTTGACGTTTAACGAGTAACTCACAGGTGCCAAGACATCGTGCACTGGTGAAGTGACCCGCGCCAGTCGCCGGCCATCCGCTCGGAGGAGAGATCACTCCCCGCCGGTGCTTGATTCGAAGAGCTCGGCCGGCAGGTGGATGACGGCCGGTGGCGCCACGTCCGGCTCGGAGTCCACCATCTCCCGCGCGATGCGGGCGGCCTCGGCGGCGAACTCGTCGAGCAGGCGCTCGCCCAGCCGGGCCCGTGCGTCCCGGCGCTGCTCGTCGATGCGGGCGAGGCGCTGGAGCTCCGGGTTGAGGGCCGTCCCGGCTGACGTGATGCCGAGTGGCACCGGACCACCGACGACCGACGTCGGGAGCTCCTTGATCCACACCGCGGTCTCTTCGGCGGTCACCCGGATCGGGATCGCCGGACTGACGCTTCCGGTTCGGCGATCGGTCAAGGTGACCGACCCGGTCATCGACCCTGAGAACACCTCCTCGTACTGACGAACCACGACCGTGTTCTCGACCACCGTGTGCTTGTCGATCGCGCGCCGCGAGCGAAACTCGCGAGTGCGCGACGTCGCGGGCTCTCGCAGCACGGACTGCGACGTGATCGCGACGGCTGCGCGGAACCACCGCGCGGTCGAGCCCGAGGTCGAGGTCGAGCTCAGATCCAGGCCGCAGGGCTCACGGGGCGCCGAGGACCGTTCGTCGATCCTGAGAAACTCGGTGCCCTCGGCCGCCAGCCGTCCACGAATGTCGGTCCGGAAGCGTTCCACCCGGTCCGCCTCGAGCCCGACCTCGATTTCGGATATGACAGCGACCACCAGGCAGGTCACCGCGCACGCCTCGGCGCGCGCCAGCAGCCCTGCATCGACGGCATCGAGTTCCAGCTGCGTCGCGACTCTGAGATCGGCGACCGCTCGACGACACGCGCCTCGCCCGACGGCGTCCTCCCCCAGCCTCGCCATGATGGCCGCGGCCTGCCGGGAGGCGACATCGGCTTTGGCTCCCGGCACCCTGGCCGCTTCCATGAAACGCTCTGCGGCTGCCCTGTACCGCCCCTCGTGGAGGTCCTGCCGCCCCCACGCCGCCCACGCCTCCGTCAGCCGACGACGTACGTCCCCGGAGTCCGGTCGCAGGGATTCGATCTGCCGCAGGTGACCGATCGCGACACTCCAGAGGCCGTCTTCCAGGGCACGGACTGCCTCGATCTCGAGGCTCGCCACCCAACGCGTCGTCAGAGCCCCCAGAGTCACTGCGACCTGCTCTCCCGCAGCGGTGGCGATCCCCGCCGCGGCCATGCGGTCGACCATCGCCTGCGCCCGGCCGAGCTCGTCGCCGGCGTCGGCAAACCGGCCCGATTCCTCGAGATCGGCGGCGGTGGCCACCCGTTCGTCGACGGCCCTGTCCCCGACCCGGGCCAGGCCCTTCTTCGCCTTCTGGTTTCCCGGCTCGAGCCGTAGCATCTTGGCGTAGGCCTCGGCGGCCTCGAGGTGCCGTCCCTGCTCCTCGAAGCGCACAGCGATCCTGAGATCGTCCCCGGTGAGAGGGCTCGCCCCTGCAACCGGGGCCGCGGTTGACAATGCGAGCACGAAAAGCACAATCACCGGGACCTTCATCGACGTCCTCCTCGTCAGAACCCAACGACCCCTACCCGCCGAGCACCGCCGCCGGCTGTCGACGGCGAGAGCGGGCCGATCGTATCACCATGATCGTTCAGGTTGAGGACGACCATTTCGAGCGGGATACGACCCCGCGCTTACAACCCAGAGGCTTCTACGCCCGGAGGCATCCGGCGCCACGGCGGGTATCGCTCCGGTGTCGCTTCGGCCGTCGTCGGCGGCACCGGTGTGACGCCGGTCCAGCGCTGGAGGATGTCGAGGACATTCGACTGGTCCTCCGGCTCGAGGGTCCTGATGTAGGAGCCGTGGGTACCGTGAGAGTCCATGAAGGTGTACGAGTCCACCGCGTTTCCGAGATCGATCGCCCCTCCGGTCCACGGGTCCCACTCTCCGTAGATGAGCAGGATCCGCTCACCCTGGGTCGCAACCCAGTCAGCGACGTCCGGAATCACCGTCGGGTCGAAGGTCGCGACGACGCCCGGCGGCAGTGCGCCGGCCTCGGGCGACGGCGGATCGGTGACGAGCAGGTGATCGAGACGCTGGGTGTTCACGGCCGGATATCCGAACTCGGTGTGAACCTGGTAGTAGTAGGCGGAGTAGTAATCGAGGGAGGAGTCCGCCAGGTACAACCAACCGACGACGGCCTCGACGAAGTCGTACAGAACCTGATCGCTGACGTTCACGTCGGGGAGGGTCGAACAGTAAATCTCTCCGGCGTACTGCCAGAATGCGAACGGAACCTCGAGCACGGTGGTCTCGAACGCCCGTTCCCTGCCTCCCATCCAGTCGTAGCTGAGCGTCGCCGTCGATGATTCGAAGAGGTCGAGCATCGTGTCACGGCGCTCGAGGATCTCCTCCTGGAGGTCCCACAGCTCCTGGTTGCACTGGGGGAGCCCGACGTTGTCGAGAAAATCAATGTACCTTGGGTCGTCCAGACCAAAAGAAAACGGCGCCACATAGGACACGGTGGCATCCACATCGTCCGGATAGAAGCGGCGGTGGAAGATCGCGGTTTTTCCGCCCTTGCTGTGCCCGGTGCTGACCCATTTCCCGTCGTAGATAGGGCGGAAGGCCTCGACGATGCGGTGGTGATCAGCCGCAGCTTGCCGGATATTCAGTAATTCCCAATCGCCGGAGGAGGGTGTCGAGTTTGAAAAGTACCGGTGCTCCACCACCAGCTGATTGGCTGACAGCAGCTCGGTGAGCTCGTGTTTCTGGTCGGCCCTTCTGTTGTGATAGCCCAGGGTCCGCAGCACCATCGGTGCATCGTACGAACGGTGGAGCAGCGTGATGTACTGCGTGAACTGCTCGCCGTCCGGGTTGTCGTGATCGGCCGGCTGCTCGAAATGGAGCTCGAAGTACCTGTAGCCCTCGTGCTCGGTGGGCTGTTCGGTCACCGTCAGGCCTTCGATCGCGGCCAGACGGACGGCAATGTCCACCGGGCATTCGCCCTCCACCCTGGGGAGAATGGTGGTGGGGTCGCCGGTTTCGCTGTCAACCACCGATCCGTAGGGGAACAGGCTCTCACCCACGTCCACCGTGATCCGGGAATAGCCGCCGACGATGTCGCTGCGGCCGAATCGTTCACGGTAGGGCCGATTGTCCTGGATCGTCCGGCCGGCCTCGACCTCGACGGCGAAGCTGCCCACCTCATCCCCGAGACGGTCAAACAGGGTGATGGTCACCGTGGCCGTGGATCCACCCATGTTCAGCACACCGATGTTGGTGCGCGCCGCCGTGTCCTCCTTGAGCTGTTGCAGGTACACGCTCTCGCCGGCCGAGAAGCCACCGGCCGCCGTGACCCCGTCGATGGCCTGCCCGTAGGTGCCGTCGATGGTTTGATTGAAGGTCCGAGTGGTCACCGTCACGCCGACGTTGGAGCGCAGTTCGAGCGCCCCCGTGTGGTTGCCCCCTGCAAGCAGCGCCACGACGTCGGGGAAGATCTGCTGCCGCCCTGACGGAATCGTGAAGGTCTCGCGGAACACACCGGTGTCGGTGTGCAGCAGCATCTCGACGACGGCGTCGGTGTCACAGAGGTTCAGGATCCCTGCGTCGGTTCGCCACTGGCTGCCACCGACCCCGGGGGTGTGGGCCACCGCGGCCACCCAGTAGGTTTCGGCCGCGGCGCTTGCCGCCATCGCCGACAGCAACAGAAAAACGAGACCGCCTTTGATCACTCTTGCCATGATGACCTCCAAACCAGTTTCTACGCGCGCAGCGGCGAACGGCTCCAGACACCTCGCCCGGACCGATTCTGTCCGTCTACTCGAAAAGGCGACACCCCGGGGAAAACACCGCAGTCGGTTCAACACCAGCCCCACGAACCGTCGAGAACGGCCAGACTTTGGACTTTGGACTTTGGACTTTTGACACCTCGCCCGGCGGACGGGGAACAAAAACGCCGCCCCGAAGGGCGGCACTGAAAGACTCGAAAGCCCGGGATTTATCGAACGTTGCCGACGTAGTGGGCGGTGAGCTGGCGCTCGCGCACCTCGGGGTTGGTGTAGTCGGGGATGATCGCCGGAGAGACCCGTCCGTCCGCGACACCCGCCGCCTCGACCTCCTTGTTGTAGGTCCTGACGTGGTCGAGGGTCAGCGCACCCTCCTTGAGGTCGGTGGCGATGAACTCGGCGGCGGAGGTGCCGGCGATCCGGCCGAAGACGATGATGTCGAGCAGCGAGTTGCCCATCAGCCGGTTGGCGCCGTGGATGCCGCCGCCCACCTCGCCGGCGACGAACAGGCCGGGGACGCCGGTCTCGCCGGTCTGCCTGAACTCCAGGCCGCCGTTCTGGTAGTGCAGGGTCGGGTAGATGAGCATGGGTTCCTTGGAGATGTCGATGTCGTAGCGCTTGAACAGGATGTACTTGCCGGGAAACTCCTTCTTGACCGTGCCCTCACCGGCGAGCATCTCGATCATCGGCGAGTCGAGCCACACCCCGAGCCGGCCGGTGGGAGTCGGCACGCCCTGGTTCTCGTGGACGCACTCCTTGATGATCGAGGCGGCTTCGACGTCGCGCGGCTCGCGCTCGTTGACGAACTGGTTGCCCTCGATGTTGACCAGGTTGGCTCCCGAACCTCGGAACTTCTCGGTAATCAGGATCCCCTCGGCCTGCTCCGGAAAGACGACGCCGGTGGGGTGGTACTGGACCGTGTGGAGGAAGGAGACCGGAACCCCGGCGCGATAGCCGAGCACGATGCCGTCGGCGGTGGCGCCGTAGTGATTGGTGGTCATGAAGCCCTGGATGTGGAGCCGGCCGCAGCCGCCGGTGGCCATCACGACCGCCTTGGCCTTGACCAGGAAGTACTCCTCGGTCTCCATGTTGTACAGCACCGCACCGGCGCAGTGGCCATGCTCGTTGAGCACCAGCTCCACCGCCGGCGAGAACTCGAGCACGGTGATTGCGTCGCCGAGGTTCCGCGCCTCGTCCCGGATGGTGCGCATGATCTCGGCGCCGGTGATGTCGGCCGCGTAGTGCATGCGCTTGCGGGAGGTGCCGCCTCCGTGAATCGTCATCAGGCGACCGTTTTCATCCTTCGTGAAGTTGACGCCCAGGTTCTCCAGCCAGCGGATGGCGTCCGGCGCCCGGTTGACCAGGGTCGCGGCCAGCTCGGGCACGTTGGTGAAGTGTCCGCCGCCCATCACATCCAGGTAGTGGTAGTAGGGCGAGTCCTTCTCGCCCTTGGAGGCCGCCTGGATGCCGCCTTCGGCCATCATGGTGTTGGCGTCGCCGTGGCGCAGCTTGGTGGCCAGCAACACCTTGGCGCCCTGTTCGGCGGCCAGGATGGCCGCCGAAGTGCCGGCCCCGCCGCCCCCGATGATCAGGACATCGGTCTCATAAGCGGGCCTGCTCAGATCCACCTTGTCAGGGTCCACCCGACTGGTGGCCTCGAGCAGGTCGGCGATCTCGTGGGCGATGGCGTACCCCTTGGACGGGCCCACCTTGAGCTCGCGTCGGCCCTCCTGTTTGAAGTCGGGGTGGAACTTGAGGCGCTCCTTGCGCTGATCGAGATCGAGGAAAGGAACCTCCTCGCCGCGTTCCTTGCGCTTCACCCGCTCGGCCCTGGTAGCCTCGACCTTTTTGATCAGCTCTTTCAACTCGGGGGTGTATGGCATGGTCGTTCTCCTCAGCCGAGCAGGGCGTAGCCGTCGGCTGGCCGCCAGCTCTCGTCGCTCATGTGGGGCTCCATCTCGCGCTCGGTGTAGACCGTCTTGAGGTTTTCCTTGTCCATCACCATGGCCTTGGCGAGCGGCTCACCGAAGGCCCCGTTGTCGATGGCCTCCACCATCGCCTGCAGGTGCTCGGCCTTCGGCGCGAGCTTGCCGCCGTACAGCCGCCGGGCGAGCTGGGCCATGTGGTACTGCGCCATCTCGCCCATGCAGCGCGAGGCGCAGAGCCCGCACTGGATGCAGTCGAACGAGATCTCGGTGGCGGCCGCCAGGTCGCCCCGCTTGAGTGCCGACACGTAGTCGAGCACCTCGACGTCCATGGGGCAGACCTTGGTGCACGCGTTGCACGCCACGCAGCGGAAGAGCTCGGGGTAGAGCTTGTACACGGTCTCCGGGGTCGCCTCCACAGCCTCGTAGTCGTAGGCAGCCCGGTTAGCCGGATAAAAGGGAATCTGCGTCAGGTACATCTCGGGCTCGACCACGGTCTGGCACGCCAGGCCGGTGTAGATCTTGTAGTCGCCGGCCCTGCGGTACACGGTGGCGCAGGCGCCGCAGATTCCACCGCGGCACCCGCAGCCGCGGATGTACTGGTAGCCAGCGTGCTCCATCGCCTTCATGATGGTCAGCGTCGACGGCACGTCGTACCGCTTGCCCATGATGTAGATCGGGATGGTGACGGTCGCCGCTTCGTTGTTGACGGTGGCTGTTTCCATGGTCTGGGTTCTCCTCCGCGGTCGCGCTCAGGCGCCGACCGCCGCGATCAGGTTCCGTTGGGCGAGCAGGGACCTCGCCCCGTCGCCGTTCAGGTCGAGCCGGTAGAGGTCCTGATCCAGCCCCAGCGCCACACCGAGCAGCTGGGTGAAGTAGTAGGTGGGGACCGGCGCCAAACCCTCCGACAGGGCCGCCACGTCGTTGCCTTTGGTGCCGAGGTTGTACTCGCAGAGGGGGCAGCTCAGCACCAGGGCGTCCACCTGTGCCCGGTTGGCCGCCTCCACCACCTTCAGGGCGCGCTGCATCCCCTCCGCGGGGTGGGCGAGCATCTGGTAGGACCCGCAGCACTCGCGACGGGCGTCGAAGGGAACCACTCGAGCCCCGAGGGCCTCCAGGAAGTCCTCGAGGATGTTCTCGTCCCCGGCATCGATGGCCACCTCGGTGGGACGGACCAGGGTGCAGCCGTAGAACGGGGCCAGGCTGAGGCCCTCCAACGGCACCTTGACCGCCTCGCGCAGCCGGTCCCAGCCGACCCGATCCCGCAGGATCTGCAGGTAGTGGTAGACCTCCACCCCACCGTCGTAATCGGGCTCCTCGTCCATGAACCGGTTGAGGGTGTCCCGCTTTTCCTCGTCCGACCGCACCAGCAGGTTGGCCCGGGCCAGAGTGTTGTAGCACTGGGAACAGATGGTGACCAGGTCGTCGCAGCCCGCCTGCTGGGCCCGGATCAGGTTGCGCACCGGCGCCACCTGGTGGATCAGATCGTCCTGGGCCAGCGAAAACACCGCGCCGCAGCAGTTCCAGCGGTCGAGCTCGAGGTAGGAGACACCAAGCGCGTCGAAGGCCGCCATGGCGGCCTGCTCGAGGTTGGCGGCCTTGGTCTTGAGGGTACAGCCGGGGTAGTAGCCGAGGGTCATGATGTCCTCACGAGGTGAGCTTGCGGAAGGTCGAGACGAAGGCGATCTGCGGCGCCTGGGCCATGGTCTCTTTTGGGATCTCCTGCGGTTTGATCAGATCCACGTTGTGCCGCAGGGTGAGCTGCCGGACCGCCTCGTAGACCTTGGGCACATCGATGCCGCGCGGGCAGCGGACGACGCAGGTGTGGCAGGACGCGCAGAACTCGCCAATGCGCGCATCGATGACCTCCTCGGTACGTCCGAACTGCAGAAAGAGGATCCCCTGCCGGGTGGTGATCCCCATGGTCTCCACCATGGGGCAGACCGCCGAGCAGGTTCCGCACTGCATGCACTCGAAGATGTTCTCGCCGGAGATCTCGGCGATCCTGGCGACGTCGCGCCGGGCGTCGGGCTGGATCGGGCTTGGTATGTGGGCCATGGGCATCCCTCGGAATCGGCCGCGCCCGTCGTGGGGAGGCCTCTCTGGCAAGGAGCGCCGGCGCGACGGGTCGCACAGAGATCCTACTGCAATGTGAAAAAAAGAACAAGCGCATACGCAGTGATCATTGCCGGCTATACTGCGGCGATGCACACCAGGAATGCTCTCGTAGCCCTCGCACTTGGTCTGTCTTTCGTCAGTTGCAGGTCGGCTCAATACCGACCCGAACCAACGCCACGATGGGATCTCGGCGGCGCACAGATCCTGACGTGGAGTGCCGACGACGAGGCCTTCGGCCAGGATCGAGCCCTGGAGGCGTCCGGACTCACCGCGTCGGACCGCTTTCTGTACGCCACATCGGAAAAGTACTGGCGGGTGCTCCAGATCGACCCCGAACAGGGGCTGGCGGCGCGGGTGATCGCCCTGGAGGTGCCCCGCCACACCGAGCTCGAGGGGATCGCATTCGCCGACGGCACGCTCTTCCTCTGCGATGAGGCCCATGCGGCGGTCTACCGCGTCGACCTGCAGGACGAGTCAGCGACTGAATCCGGGAGCCTGCCGGCCCGGTCGCTCACCCTCGAGGGGCCGACGGTCGCGGCCGGGAAGATCGGGTTAGAGGGGCTGGCAGTAACGCCCGACGGGAGCCGGCTCTGGCTGCTGCTGGAACGGTCGGGAGATCCGGCCAGCGGCTGCGTGTCCACCATCTACCCGCTGGCCATCGACGACTCGGCTCTGACGGCAACCGCCGACCCGATCGTGGTGGAGCTCGCGGACTGCAACTGGCGGCTGACCGGCCTCCAGCTGTGGAAAGACCGGTTGCTGGCGCTCAAAACCCAGTATCCCGGCGAGCGCTACGAGGTCATCGAGATCGATCCCGACAGCGGATCGTGGAGCGTCGTGTTGGAAATGACGGACTTTCTGCGCTCGGTGAGACAGGATGGGTGGAACAACAACGTGGAGGGGATCACCGTGACGCCGGACGGGTCGTTGTGGCTGATCTCCGACAACGCGTGGACCGAGGTCATCGACGCTTCGACGCCTCCCATCGCCGACGAACGGGCACTGTTGGTTCGGATTCCTCCCGCTCGTTAAGTCCAAAGTCGAAAGTCGAAAGTCAAAAGTCCCCGCCCAGCCGACCGGTGGGCCGATTTGATGCGATGTGCAGGCGGGGCGCCCGCACCGCAATCCATCGCCTCTGGAATAGTGGTTGGTCTGCCCGAGGTCGTTTCCTCTCCTCTGCCCCTTTTCCCCTCTGCCCCTCTGCCGTTCGGGCACCGGCAATTTGGAATGCGCAAATCGAAATTCGTAATTCGCAATTCGTAATTCGTAATTCGCAATTCACAACACGCCGACGGGTGACTCCGCCGCGTCTGTACTCCTCACAATGTGCGAAGTAGACTCCCCGAATGAACGTGAACGAGAAACACTACCGGACGATCTGGCTTGCCGACGACGGTCGGTCGGTCGAGATCATCGATCAGACCCGCCTCCCCCACCGCTTCGAGACGGCCCGACTGGCCACCCTCGAAGACGCCGCGGCGGCGATCGGGGAGATGCTGGTGCGGGGGGCGCCGCTGATCGGAGCCACCGCGGCCTACGGTGTCTGCCTCGCCCTCGGCAGGGACCCGTCCGACGTCTCCCTTGACCGCGCCAGGCAGGTTCTCACGGCCACCAGGCCGACCGCGGTCAACCTCCACTGGGCCCTGGGTGAGATGGTAAAGGCGGTCGCCCCTCTCGATCCGAACGAGCGCCCGGCGGCCGCCTACCGGAGAGCGGCGGAGATCTGTGACGAGGACGTCGAGATCTGCCGCAGCATCGGCGAGCACGGCCTCCCGATCCTGCGCGAGCTCGCCCAACAGAAGGACGGCGGCCGGGTCAACGTCCTCACCCACTGCAACGCCGGCTGGCTGGCCACCGTCGACTGGGGGACCGCCCTCGCTCCGGTTTACATGGCTCACGACTCGGGGATCGACGTCCACGTGTGGGTCGACGAGACCCGGCCGAGGAATCAGGGGGCCGCTCTGACGGCCTTCGAGCTCGGCGCCCACGGGGTGCCGCACACGGTGATCGTGGACAACGCCGGGGGGCATTTGATGCAGCGCGGGCTGGTGGACGTGTGCATCGTCGGCACTGACCGGACCACCGCCTCGGGCGACGTCGCCAACAAGATCGGTACCTACCTCAAGGCGCTCGCGGCACGGGACAACGGCGTGCCGTTCTTCGTCGCTCTGCCCCACCCCACCATCGACTGGTCGATTTCTGACGGCATCCGGGACATCCCCATCGAGCAGCGCGACCCCCGTGAGGTCACCCACATGAAGGGCCGGTCCCCATCCGGGGCGGTCGAGGAGGTCGAGATCGTCGCCGCCGGCAGCCCTGCGGCCAACTACGCCTTCGACGTCACTCCGGCTTCACTCGTCACCGGCCTGATCACCGACCGCGGCGTCTGCGAGGCCTCAGCCGCCGGGCTCCTCTCGCTGTTCCCGGAGCGTGCGGCGGGTTCCTGCGTCTGAGACGTCTTGATGGCCGAGTCGAATTCGGAATTCGAAATTCGGAATTCGAAATTCGGAAAACCGTCGCCGATCCCCTCTGCCTTCCACGGGGCCGCAATCTTCAATCTTCAATTTTCAATCTTCAATCTTGAATCAAACCCGCTGCCATCGACTGTCGCCAACTTCGATAGCCGAGCACGGCCAGGTAGAGAAAGACGCCGTAAAGACCGGCAGTGAGAAAGAGCCCCTTGTAGACGAACATCCCGACGTAGAAAACATCGACCGCGATCCAGAGCAGCCACGCCTGGAGCAGCTTGCGCGTCTGCATCCACTGGGCGACCACGCTGAACGCGCTGAGGGTCGAGTCCATGAAGGGCAGGGAAGCGTCGGTCCAACGCTCCAGCAGGAAACCCATGCCGGCCCCACCCGCGGCACCGATACACAACAGGCCGACGCCGAACCCCACCGACACCTGCGAAACCTCGAGCTCGGCGCGATTGGCCCCGCCGTGGAGCCAGGCCCACCAGCCGTAGATCGCCAGCATCAGGTAGACCGCCTGGAGGCCCATATCCGCGTAAAGCTTGGCGTTGAAGAAGACCACGGCGTACATCGCGACGCTGACGATGGCCAGCGGCCAGCACCAGATCACCAGCCGCGCCGTCAGGTAGACCGCCAGCAGGGTGAGGGCGACCGCCGCGAGCTCGAAGAGGCCCATCAGAAGCTGAATTCCATGGTGACCACGACGTTCCTCGACGCCAGGGGATAGTAGTAGGAGATTCCCTCCAGCACCTGCCCGCCGTTCGCTGACCGGGTGAAGTACTGATAGCTGTAACCGCTGGGATACTGGTCGAGGTCGTCCAGGACGTTGTTGACGAACACGGTGATCTTCGGTCGCCCGACGGCTCGCCACCTGTGCAGCACCAGCGAGGCCCTCAGGTCGAGGTTGAAGTAAGACGGGGCGATGAACCGGTCGCTGCCGGTGTTGTCCAGGTGGGAGTCGGCGATGTACCGTCCGACCGCGGCGGCGGCCCAGCTCCCCCGCTCCCACTCCACCCCCTGATTGATGATCACCTCCGGGGTCAGCAGGGGCTGCACATCCGGGTGGGCGACGGCCTCGGTGTCGATCCACTCACCGTCGCTGTCGTACACGTCGTAAAACTGGATCCACTCCCGGATCCTGTTCCTGCTCAGGGTGGTGGAATTGGTCAGGGTCCAGTGCGGAGCGACGATCCACCGGAGGTCCAGCTCGACGCCGCGCCGGTACGACTCGTCGACGTTGCGCCGCAGCGGCAGACCGATTTCCGACAGCTCTCCGGACAGCGCGATTTCATCGTCGAAGTCCATCCAGAACAGGTTGGCCTGCAGAGCCATCCGTTGGGTGCTGTAATCGACGCCGGCCTCCAGGTCCACCACCCGTTCCGGCCGCACCCCCTCCAGGTCGTGGGTTACGGTGGCGTTGTCCTCTCCGAGCAGCAGGTCCATCCTGGTGGGCTCCCGTTGCGCCTGGCCGAGCGACGCGTACAGGCTGAGGCTCGGCGTCAGAACCCGGCGTGCACCGACCTTGGGATCGATGAAGGTCCAGTCCACCGATCCCAGGTCCGCATCCCCCTCGTACTCGAACTCCGCCCAGCGCAGCTGGAGGTCGCCGAACAGCAGCCACGGCCCGAGCCAGTACTCGGCCTTGGCGAATCCGTTGGCGATCCTCTTGAATCCGGTGTTGAGGTACTGGCGCTCCTCGCCGATGTCGAGGGTGTGATCGCCCTCGAAATCGGAGTAGTGAACGCCGAAGGTACCGGTGAATTTCTCGGTGCCGGTGGTCACGGTGACCATGGAGCCGACAAAGCTCTGGTCGATGCCGAACCGGAGAAGATCCGTCTGCGCCGCGGATTCGTCCCCCAGCTGGAACCAGCCGTCGGCGCCGTTGTAGTACAGCGAGGCAATGAGCGCGGTCCTCGCCCCGAGCCGGCGGGTGAACTGAAGCTGGGCGAAGTCCTGGCCGAAGCTGTCCCGATCCTCCGCGCCGAGCGGGTTGAACCGGGGATTCTCGTCCAGGGTATGGGGATCCACCGCGAGGTAGGCAAGCTGCGACTGCTCGCGACCGCTGAACGACACCAGCTTGAGGGTCGAACTCTCCCCTTGCCAGCCGGCATTCAGGAAAATGGTGGTGTGCTCGGTGCCCGAGCTGTCGCGGTAGCCGTCGGTTCGGCTGTAGGATGCCCTGCCGGACACGCTGAACCGGTCGAGGAGGAGGCCCGACTGAAATCCCGCTGAGGCCCTGACAGTGTCGTAGGAACCGAGGGCGATGCGGGCGTCGCCGCCCGGGGCCGGCGTGAATCCGGTACTGGCGAAGTTCACCGATCCCCCGTAGGCGGGCGCTCCGACGCTGGAGGTGCCGACGCCGCGCTGGACCTGGATGCTGTCGACGGCGTTGGTGAAGTCGCTGAAGTTATTGAAGTAGACCGCGCCCTCGGCGGGATCGTTGAGAGGCGCCCCGTCGAAGGTCATGCTGATGCGGGTCTGCTGGATCCCGCGCAGGCTCAGGTACGAGTAGTTCGAGCCGAATCCCGAGTCGGAGTACCAGGTGACCGAGGGCGTGCCCTGGAGCAACTGCGGCACATCCTGACCGAAGCTCAGCTCCTCGATCTCCTCGCGATCGAGGTTGCGGGCCGTGACCGGAACCTCGTCGCCCGCCCGAACGGCGGTGACCGTGATCGACTCCGACACCGCCATCGCCGGTGACAGCTCGATGCGCAGCCCGCTGACGGCGCCGGTCACGGTGAGCGGGTGGCGGACAGATCGAAAGGCGGGGTGGCTCACCGTGATCTCCCACTCTCCGGCGTCGAGGGTCAGGCTGAATGTGCCGTCCGCTCCGGTGGCGGTCACAATCGGTCCACCGACGGCCACCGCGGCATCCTCGACGGGGGCACCGGTCCGGTCCACCACCACGCCGTCCACCGGGTGACCGCCGACGCCCGCCGCGGCGGGGGCCGCCACGATCAACGCGGCGGCCGCCAGGATCCGCAACCCCCGAATGGCTCCAATCATGAGAAGGTCTCCAGACACGCTCGCCCCCCTGAGGCGAAGCACAACGCCGCGGTCGGTGACCGGCGCCCGAATGTGGAGACCTGTCTGCCGTTCCCTACGCCGGTACGATCCGGATCAGGTTCCAGGGTGTGATCTCAGGCCCTTCGGCCACCCCTAGGCGTTCGCGCCACTCCAAGTGTGGGTCGCGATGGCTCACACGTCAACCCCCGGGGAACCGTGAGCAGGGGACAGGAGACGTCGGTGGAGAATTGCGCCCACCCGCCCTCCCACCCATTGTGAATTGCGAATTTCGAATTCCCGCCTACCGAGGTCCTCCCCGGCACACACGATCTCGGACGCCGACAATTCGTAATTCGTAATTCGTAATTCGCAATCTGTGGTGAATCGAGAGTGGTTGGGGGGATTTTCGATTTTCGTTTCTGATTTGTTTCGAGCGCAGACTCGGGCGGGTTTCCACATTCCACATTCGACACCGGCTCCCAGCTCACGGTTCCCGTATACTGCCCCGGCGCCCGCCGGTGCTGCGGGGGGCGGCCTTGGAGGGAAACATGAGACATCGGCTAGCACTATGTTGGGTCATCGTCGGCGTGATCTTCGCCGTCGGTTGCGGTCAGATGAATCCGGAGCCTGCAGAGGATCCCGCCAAGGCGGCCTACTCACAGTTCCGTGAGGCCTACCTCGACTCGGAGAACCGGGCCGATCAGGTGGCCCTGGTGGAGGGGTTCATCACCGAGTGGCCGGACCACAGAAACAGCGGTTACTTCGCGGCGGACGTCATCGGCTACTACGCCGATGAACTGGGCGACCCGGAAAAGGCCTACTCGATCGTGGCCGGAGTTCTCGATCAGGCCCAGGACCCCGAGGTTCGGTTCTGGTTGGGCACGAATCTGGCCCCGGTTGCCGCCGACGTCGGTCGCGACCTGGATCTGGAAGGGCTGATCGCGGACCTCGAGGCGGAAGGCGAGCTCGACTTCGACCAGGCCTCGCAGGTCCTGACCGCGGCGGCCGGCCTCGGCGACTGGGAGTTGATGGACAGCTGGGCGGACGCGGCCCTGGCTCGATCGACGCCCGAGGCCTTCCAGGCGGACTATCCGGACCACGAGTTCGAGGCCGACGACCTGCAGCGACGGGCGAACAGCCGCCGGGTCACCGCCCTGGCCAACAAGGGCTGGGCGGCGTACAACCTGGGCAGCGTCGATGACGCCATGGCCGCCTTCAAGGAGGCCGACGCGATCGCCGAGGTGAACTATGTGGGTGTCACCGGCACACCGCTCGCACGCTACTGGGGCGAAGCCCTGTGGCGGCAGGGAGAAGCGGACCGCGCCATCGAGGTGCTCACCCCCGAGGTTATTTTCGGCGACGTGGACGGAGCGGAACCCGCCCTCCGGGAGGCCTGGGCCGCCGCCAACGACGGCTCCCAGGAGTACGAAGAGTTTCTGTTGAGCTCCCGCCGGGAGATTGCCCGAACGATCGATGACTTCAGCCTCACCGACTACCAGGGAGCACCGGTCTCACTGAGCGGTCTGCGCCAGGGCAAGGTGACCCTGCTGGCCTTCTGGTTCCCCACGTGAGGCGGCTGCCGCGTGGAGTTGCCACGCTTGCAGTCCCTCTATGAGACCTACCGTGACCAGGGCTTCGAAGTGGTTGCCGTCGAGGCCAAGGGAGACACCGAACGGGCCACCAAGTTCATCGAGGACAAGGGCCTCGGCTACACCCTGCTGGAAAACGGCGAGGACGACGCCGAGGTGGTCGCCGAGATCTTCGGGGTTTACTCGTTCCCCTCCTCGTTCCTGATCGACCGTGACGGGCGGGTGGTTTATTACCACCTGGGGTTCGAGCTCGGCGACGAGGAGGAGCTGGCGGAGGAGATCGAGAGTCTTCTCTGAAGTGACGTGTGAAATGTGACATGTGACAAGAGTTAAACGTTAGACGTGAAACGTTAGGCTCATCCGGAAATCCGTGAGGTGGGGGTCGATCGACTTCGGATTTCACAACGGCACCCGCCCGAAGAGGAACCGCGGTTTCATCCGCGGAAACAGCAAACAGGGACGCAGAAACACGACGCGTGCGGAAACGGGGTAGAACTAGGACACGGAGAAACACGGACGGCAGGGACCCGCGGCAGCGTCAGTTGACAGCGTCAGTATCAGAGAACCGAGCGCGCTCAGATGGGATTGAGCAGGCGCCACGTCATCGCACGAACGTGGTCAAAGGTCTCCAGGGCGTTCTCTGCCCCGATTCCATTGACTGCACCAGCAGCGGCGAGGAGTCGCAGGTGGCTGTCGACCTCTTTGGCCGAGGCATATGCGATCCGCCAGTGGTTCAACCGATCTCGTCCAAACCGGCCGTGGCCTTCAGCGATGTTGGCCGGAACCGAGCTTGCCGATCGGATCACCTGATCGGCAATCGATTTCAAAGGGGCGGGAACCCTCATCACGAGCTTGATGGCTATGCCTGCTGCTTCGAGGGCTTTCTCGTGGGCAACGAGGTTGGTGTTCGAGACGGCTTTGGACATGGTCACCTCCGGGTCGTTCATGCCCTCCCTCACAAGCCGGTGAGGCAGCCGATGTCAAGGGTGTGTAACACCGGACCCGTGGGCCGGCTTGCCCTTGACATCGGCTGCCCGCCGGCTACTCCTTCCTTTGAACGACCCGGAGGTGTCCACGTGCTATGCCTCGAAACCCACTGATTGCTGCCGCTGAAGACTGATTGCTGTCCCTGACCGCTGTTCCCGGTCGCTGCCGCTGAATACTGTCGCAGCCGCTGCATTCCGGGCACAGGCACGAAGACGGGCACGGCAGAAACCCATCTGCGTGTATCTGCGTTCATCTGCGTCCCATCCCGGGTGGGGGAGGACAGAGTTCGTCTGCGGCCCACCATGCTGAAGAGACGGCTCAATCGTCGGACGTCGGTTGTCGGCGGAGGCGCTTGGTCTCGGACCGCCGGCGCTTGGACTCCAGGCGGCGACGTTTCGCGGAGGAAGGCATCCGGGTCCGACGCCGCTCCTTTTCGGGAACGAGGGCCTCGGCGAGCAGTTCCGTGAATCGCCGCGTGGCGTCCCGCTGGTTCGCCGACCGGGTGCGGTGCCGTTCCGAGGTGACGTGGAGCGTGCCGTCCTTCGCGATTCTGGATCCCAGCCGCGCCATGATGCGCGCTCTCTGGTCCTCGGACAGCACCGCCGAATCGACGACCGGAAACAGCAGGGTGACCTTGGTGGCCACCTTGTTGACGTTCTGTCCCCCCGGCCCGGAGCTCCGCGAGTAGCGGAAGCAGAGCTCGCCTTCCGGGATCTCGAGGTCGTCGTTGATTGGAAGGGTGCCGGTCACCATGGGCCGATTGTACCTGCCATGCGGAACGGGAAACAGAAGATAGCAGAAACGCGCAGATGGACGCGGCTCCCCCACTTGCCGATAAACGGATTCCCGTCAGCCTGCTGAACTCTTGGTGGCGTTCCTTGACGCGAATCGTCGGGACCGTCTGACCCGGAATCGACCCGCCCAAGCAGGACTCGAGACTTGTTCATTCGCAGGGCTCGGCCAGCAGCAAGATTCCCGAAGCGTCCCCTTCGGGGCGGAAGGCCGAGCGCTCGAGATTCTTGAACGGCGCGTTGTTCCAATAGTGGGTGGCCCAGATCTCGGCCGGACACATCGGCTGACGAATCCCGAGAACGGTGGAGCGCAACGTATAGCGGCGCGTCTGTGGGTCATAGTCTTCGGCACCGAAGTCGCACTCGTCGAGACACTTCCAGATTCCCGAGCCAAATTCTGGATACCAGAGGTGCCAGCGAGGCATTTCGATCGACCGCGTCCAGATCTCGTGGTCGATGTTGAGACCACTGTGGAAGTAACTATCCGGCATCAGGGCGACAGGGCGACCCGGAAGATACCAGTTCGCGAACTGGGGGGTGTAGTCGAACAGGATGGGATCCCCGGGAGCTGCGTTTTGCTGCAGCCACGCGATCGCCTCGTGAATCGGTTGCCGAGTGCCCAGGCGCTCGTCCCTTGTGTCACTGTGCACCAGACGCACACCCTGGAACTGATCGAACGGGGGCTCACCGCTCATCGCGATGCGACCGAGTCCAAGCTCGGGTGCGAGAGCCACCAGAAAGATAACCCACCGAACCCCGGTTCTGGCGCGGGTCGACAGGCCGTCCATGCCGAACGCGACCGGCCACAACAGCGCCATGACGGCAATAGACAGGAAATAACGCGGTCGCGTAAAGGAGTGAATGTCTGCCAGTATGACGACCAGCAATAGAAAGGCCCAGGACCACACATAGGTTTTGCCCAGCTTGACGATGCCGCCTCGGCGCCAGGCCCAGATGCCGAGAATCGGGGGCAGGAGGAAGGCGTACCAAATGCCGTTGAAATCGCGCACCCCGGTGATTCCCGGCCACTGGAAATCGTTGCCCATCGACTGAGCCCAGGGCCGGCTGAGGATTGCAATCGAAAGGGCGGCGAGCGCACCCGGTACGACCACGAACGCGAAAATCCTGGTCCGGTACTCGCGCCCGCGCCAGTCCAGGTGCTGCGCCAGGATGAGGGCCGCAAAGAACCCCAGGCTCAAGCTGAAGACGGCACCACTGATCGAGTGGGTCCAGGGCAACAGCAGGATCGTCGCCGCCAGGCCATACCAACCACAGCCCTTGCCGCGACGCAGTGCACCGAGGGCGGCCATTCCGACAACGACCAGAAAATCGAGCGGTGCATGATAGCGGGCGGTGCGATTGTGGGCAATGCGGACTGACTGCACCCCGAGCGCCACGCCGGTGGCGTTGGCCAGGATCAGAGGAAAGCCCGCGCTCGTGGCCAAAGCCCACGAAGCGACCCCGCTGGCTGCGGAGTGCAGAACGACGTTGGGAAGACGCACGGCGGCATCGGGACTCAATCCGAGCGTTTCGGCCATACAGAGACCGGCGGCCGCGGTGTAGAACATGACCCACGGCTGGTACCGATGGAGATTGCCATCTTCGACCTCTTGGCCGCCGACGCTCAGCGACGCGATCCCCTGGCGATCGATGACCAAAGGCAGACCCGACGTACAGATGGCTTTCGCGCGTTCGGCGGTATCGAGCTCGTCCTGCCAGAGAGAGCGGTAGCCGAGACCGCCACTGGTCAGGGCAAAGACGACGATCGCAGCCGTGAGGTGCGAGATAGCTGCGAGACGTTGGCGTAGGTTGGGCAAGAGAGGCTCCAAACGGTGAACTCGGTCTGAAAGTCGAGGGTCTGCAAATTGTACTCGACCTCGCGGAAGACGCGCAGTTGAAACAAATCGTCGTTAAAGCTGACGGTGTTGGCCACAATGTGCCGATTGTGCGCGGCACGATCCGCCGCAGAAGAACGCAGTCCTCCCGGCCCACCCGGATGCCAGATACCAGATACCAGATCCCCCCACCCACCCAGGATTGAATTGGACGCAGATGAACGCTGATGAACGCGGACCAGAGGTCGACTGAGCGATCGTAATGGTTCTCCGGATCAAACATCGACTGGACAATGAACCCTCACCATCCACCGGTGTCCGCGGCGACGCCGCGGACATGCCACCAGGGGGTCACCCGGAACGAAAATCCCGATTTCCGCCCGGGTGACCCCCTGATGGCCGCCCCGCTTCCAGCGGGGAGCCGGTGGACTGCATTCTATTGTGTGGGACGGCATTCGCGTACTTCTATCTTTTTGAATAGCAAAGTTAGGTCGGCTATGACACCCACGGTGCGGGTGCCGATGCGGAGCAGCGGCCGGGACCGGCGGAGAGAGACGGAGAAAAGCCCGCTCTTCGACGGCTCTCACCGACGGGGCCGGGGAGCCGCCGTCAGGCGGCGACACCCGCACCCGGCACAACCCCATCTGTGTGTATCTGCGTTCTTCTGCGGCCCATCCAACAAGCGCTCACTCAAGGCCGAGCTCGGCGTAGGTGGACGAACCGCCTCGAAAGCCGATGGACACCCGCTCGTGGTCGGCAACCACCGGCAGCCGGTGCTCCCAGCTCAGCGCGCGAAGCCCCTCCATCCGCTCCGGCTCACGGCTCAGGTTGACCTCGGTGAACACCACGCCGCGGCGCCGGAAATCTGAAACCAACGCCTCGCAGTGCGGGCAACCATCCGCGACGTACACCATGATCGAATCAAGTGTGCTCATCACGTACGAGTCTAAAGTCAAAAGTTGAAAGTCAAAAGTCTCCGACCGACGCTTCGAGCGTGGAGCCAAGGGACTTTAGACTTTGGACTTTCGACTTTGGACTGATTCTGTCATTCGCTCTCGACGGTTCCGAAATGTGAGAGGTCGGCGGCGCCGGGTTCCATCTCGACCAGGAGGCGGGCATCCTCCCGCCACCGCGGGTGGACCTTGACCCGCAGCCCGAGGTAGACGCGGACTCCGAGCAGCCTTTCGAGATCCTGTCGCGCGTCCTGGCCGACCGCCTTGATCATCGACCCGCCCTTGCCGATCACGATCCCCTTCTGGCTGGACCTCTCGACGAAAACGACGGCGTCCACATGCACCAACTCACCGTGGTCTTCGAAGTTCTCCACGAGGACGCCTGTGGTGTAAGGCAGCTCGGCCCGGGCCCGGGCGAGGAGCTTTTCGCGCACCACCTCGGCGACAAAGAAGCGCTCGGTCTGGGTCGTCGTTAGATTCGGAGGGAACATGGCCGGCCCCTCGGGAAGGACGGTGAAAAGCTCCGTCAGCAAATCACCGAGGCCGTTCGACTCCACCGCCGATATTGGGACGACCGTGGCGCGGGGCCGCTGTCGCTGGTACGCCTCGATCATCGGCAGCAACCGGGATTTCGGCCGCACCAGGTCGATCTTGGTCAGCACCCCGATGACCGGCGCACCGACCGGTGCGAGCATCGAGAACAGGTGTTCCTCGCCGCCCCCCCAGGAGACCGACGCGTCCAGCAGGTGAAGCACGAGGTCGACCTCTTCGAGGGCCGAGTGCACCTCCTGCATCATCCGGGTGTTCATCTTGTGGAGGGGTCGATGAACGCCGGGGAGGTCGAAGAAGACCGCCTGGCCCCGCCCTTCGGTGAGGATCCCCACGATCCGGTTTCTCGTGGTCTGGGGTCGATCGGAGACGATCGCCACCTTGCCGCCCAGCAGCGCGTTGAGGAGGGTGCTCTTGCCCGCGTTGGGGCGTCCCACCAGCGCCACCGTGCCGGAGCGGCTAGCCTGCGTCATCTCTTTCCCCGCATCTCCGGTTCTCTGGGTGCCCGTTCCCGAATTCGGTGACGAACAGAGATCACTTTTCTTCGTCGGGAGACGCCGGCTCCACGGGGTCCATCCGGCGGACGGTCACACTCACGATCCGGCGTTCGTCCATCTCGTCCACCGTGAACACCAGCCCGTGGGCGGGTACCTGAACCTCCGTGCCGGGCTTGGGCACCGTTCCATGACTCGAAAACACCAACCCTCCGACCGTGTCCACGTCTCCTTCCTCGACAGCCGTCCCGAAGATCTCCCCGAGAGCCTCCAACAGGGCGCGTCCCTGCATCCGGTAGACGCCGGGTTCCAACTCCTGCCACTCGGGAGGCTGCCTCGGCTCATGCTCGTCCTGGATCTCTCCCACGATTTCCTCGAGCACATCCTCCAGGGTCACCAGGCCCGATGTTCCGCCGTACTCGTCTACCACGATCGCCATCTGCTGCCGTTCCCGTTGAAAATCACGGAGCAGATCGTCGAGCTCCCGACTCTCCGGCACCACGAGACAGTCGTGGGCCAGCTCGGTGATCGGAACGGAGCCGCCGGTTGTGAGGTGCCGGACCAGGTTCTTGACGTGAACCACGCCGACCACCCGATCCACGGTGTCCTGGTAAACGGGAATTCTGCTCATGTTGGTGGTGCTGATGAGATCGAGCACTTCGTCGACCGTCGCCGTGTCCTGAACCGCCACCATCTCGGTGCGCGGGGTCATCACCTCGCGGACGACGGTATCGAAGAAATCCACCAACGAGCCGACGATCTCCCCCTCGTCCTGCTCGAAGATGCCGGCGGCCTGACCCGCTTCCAGGTAGGCCTGGATCTCGCGGTCGCTGGCCTCCTCGTCGTCGCCTTCCGGCGCGGGATCAACCGGGCGAGTAACTGGCCCCTTCACGACCCTTAACAGGGGCCACACCGCAGGGCGGACCAACTTCGTGAGGCCTGCCACCCGATCCTGCGACACCGCCCCGATCAACCTCGAGACGACCACCAGGACCACGGGAACCGCCACCGCGATCATCAAGGCCCTGGCCGGTTCGAGACCCGGAATTTGGAAGATCACCAACCACATCAGGCCGGCACACGCCAGCTGAAGCCAGCGCAGCACGTCCAGCAAGCGCGACAGGTGCAGCGCGGCATCGCCATCCACGGGAAGCAGCCGGCCGTGGTCATCCAACATCCCCTGAAACCTCACGTTGCCCATGCTCGCGAGACTTCGCAACAACACTTCGATCATCCCAAAAATCACCGCCAGCACCGTCGCCACCAGGGCCACGGTCACGGGGTGGGACAGCCACGACCCGACCTGGCCGTTCATGCGAAGAGCGCCTCTCGTAGCCTCATTTCGAGCCCGTCCATCTCACCCTGGTCCCGGGCGTGATCATGGCCCAACAGATGCAGCGTGCCGTGGAGCAGAAGCTCTCCGAGCTCGCGAATCTCGTCGTGGCCGAGCTCTGCCGCCTGCCGGCGCGCCGCATCGAGGGAGACCACGATCTGTCCCAGCAGGACGCCGCCTGACGGCAGCTCATCGCCATCGGGAAAAGACAGCACGTCGGTAGTGCGATCGACATCGCGGAACTGCCGGTTCAGGCTCCGCATCTCCTCGTCGCCGGTCAACAGCACGTGCACCTCGCCGCTGGGACCGTCGGCGCGGCGAACTGCTTCCACGACAACTCGACGCAGTGCCTCACTCGCCGGCTGCGACGGCCTTCGATCCCACCTGAAGTGGACCCGTATCACGCTTCTTCTGCCTCCGGTTGAAGTCGAACCCAGGATAGTCGATCCGGTGGTGGTACATGTTCGTAAGCACCCACAGGAAGGCCGACGCCACCTTGTCAAGCTGGGAAAACGTGAGGTCGCAGCTGTCGAGCTGGCCGTCCTCCAGGGCGTCGGTGAAGATCTTGTTCATCATCGCCTGGATCTTGTCCGGTGTCGTGGTATCCAGGGTTCTCGCCGCCGCCTCCACCGCGTCGGCCAACAACAGAATTCCAAGCTCCTTGGTGTGGGGCTTCGGACCGGGATACCGGTAGTCGCTGTCCCTGACCTCGCTGAGCCCTGGCTTGGTCTGCTCGATCGCCTTGTTATAGAAATACCGAATCAGCTTGGTGCCGTGGTGAGTCGCGATGCCCTGACGGATGGGCAGCGGCAGCTTGGCCTTGCGGGCCATCTCCAGGCCTTCCTTGACGTGGCTCTGGATGACCAGGGCCGACATCGAAGGGGACAGCGAGTCGTGGGGGTTCGCCCCACGTTGGTTCTCGACGAAGTAATCCGGCTTCAGGACCTTGCCCACGTCGTGGTAGTACGCGCACACCCGAAGGAGCAATGCGTTGCCCCCCACGGCGTCCGCGCCGGCTTCAGCGAGATTGCCCACCGCCAGTGAGTGCTGGTATGTCCCCGGCGCCTCCAGGGAGAGCTGCTTGAGCAGCGGCAGGTTCTGGTTGCTCAGCTCGAGCAGCCGCATGTCGGTGGTGATGCCGAACATCCACTCGAGCACCGGCAGCAGCGACGAGGCGACGACGATGGCGAGCGGCCCGCCGACGAAGGCGACTCCCGCGGACATCGCCATGGTGGCCGGCATCTCCGGCAGACCACGGTAGAGCGCGACGATGCCGCCGACCGCGACGTTCGCCACACCCACCGCGACGCCGACCCGGCTCAACCGGGTTCGGTCGCTGAACCGCTGCAGGGCGAGAACGCCGACCAGTCCGGCCGACAGGGCGAAGATCACCACGTCGAAGTTGCCACCCTCGAGAATGGCGCCGGTGAGAGCCGTGAACACGGCGAACAGCACCGCCGGCTGCATCCCGAGCAGCACGAAAACGGTGATCGGCCCCGCCGCGTACGGCAGTGCCCAGAGGTAGACGCCCACCGCCGACGATCCACCCGCGCCCGAGGTGGCGATGGCCGAGGCGACGAATACCCCAAGCTTGTTCATCCCCACGAACAGGATCATCAGAAGGTAGATGGTCGACAGCTCCTGCCACCCGCCGGACGGGCCGACGAATCGCCCCTGGATCTTCCACCAACCAACCGCGATCATCGTCACCAACAGCACCAGGCCGACCGCCTTCAAGTACTTGGTCGTGTCCTCGCGTTGTCGATTCAGCAGCTGCAAGGTCCTAGCCACGTTGTACGTCACGGAATCGCCCCGGCGAACCAGGACCTGGCCTCTACGAAAGACCTGGGACACCGGCGGTACTCCGTCGGCGGCGGCGCGCATCCGCTGCTCGGTCTCACCGCGGCTGTAGACGAGATTGGGGCCGGAATTCGCTTCGAGAAACTCGTGGGCCGGTTTGATCCAGCGCCTCGCCACGGCGTCCTGCTCGAGGAGCCTCGCCCTGAGTGCGCTTTCCAGTCCGGTTTTCACGTCGACGGCGCCCGAGAGGTCGCCCAGGTTGACCGTTCGCTCGGTGCCGATCTCGAGATTGCGGAGCGTCACGCCCTGAGCCCCACGACGTTCCAGGGCGCGGAGATCATCGACGACTCGGGTCGAATCGATCTGCACGATGACCTCAGCAAGAGCCCGCTCGAGGGCCGGATCACAGGCCGATGATTCGAGCACCTTCAACATCGATTCGTCGATTCTCAGATCGGAGGATGCCGCGAGGTCCTCCCCCTGGACACCTGCCCGGCACAGTCCGAAGAGCTTCCACACGCCCTCGGTGAGCTCGACCTGCAACCTGGGCTCGAGATCGTAGACCGGAAGTACCGCTGCCCGCGCCTCCGCCCGAACGGCTTCGGTGGCCGCCTCGTCGGGCAAGGTGATATCGAAGGGCATGACCACGTCGGCCGAGGCCACTTCCCCCGGCTCCCATTGCGGCAGATGGCGGCCGAGGCGAGGCATGAGCATCAGAGAGCATGTGACCACCGCGAGCATCGCCCACAACAGCGGCAGGTTCAGCAGCTTGCCCCAGAGGGTCGCACGCTCCTCGAGCCCCCGTTCGATCCTGGTGCTCGCCCGGCTGTCGGAGCGAGAGCCGTGGTTATTCGTCACGACGGCCTCCCCTTCTCCTTGTTGGCCGCCTCCCAACGGTCGTAACGATCGACGACCTGCTGAACGAGACGGTGCCGGACGACATCCCGGTGGGTAAACCGAAGGAAGGCGAACCCGGGCTCGCCATCGAGGATTTCGACCGCCTCCACCAGCCCCGAAGCCTGGCCACCGGGGAGATCGATCTGGGTGATATCGCCGGTGATCACGGTCTTCGAGTGAAACCCCATCCTGGTGAGGAACATCTTCATCTGCTCGTGGGTGGTGTTCTGGGCCTCGTCGAGGATGATGAACGCATCGTTCAGCGTTCGCCCGCGCATGAACGCCAGCGGTGCGATCTCGATGACCTGTCGATCGATGAGCTTGGAGACCTTGTCGTAGCCGAGAATGTCGTACAAGGCGTCGTAGACCGGGCGAAGGTAGGGGTTGATCTTCTCGACCAGGTCGCCCGGCAGGAAGCCGAGCCGCTCGCCGGCCTCTACGGCCGGCCGGGCGAGCACGATCCGCCGGACCTGGCGATCGATCAGTGCAGCCGCCGCCATGGCGACGGCGAGATAGGTCTTGCCGGTGCCCGCCGGTCCGATGGCGAACACGTAGTCGTGCTGACACACCGACTGGATGAACCGCCTCTGGTTGAGGTTGCGCGGCACCAGCAGACGTTTCAGCGCACCCGGTATGTCCGCATCCAAAAAGAAATCCACCAGGTCGATTTCGAGGTCCTCCTCCAGTACCCGCACGGCGGTCCGGTACTCGTCCTTGCCCACCACACCCCCGGACGACAGCAGACGGTCGAAGGACTCCAGCATTCGAGCGGCGATGAGTTCGGATCGTTCGTCACCCGACAACGAAATTTCGGTCCCCCTGGCGTTCACGGTGACACCCAGACGCTCCTCGAGGTACCGGAGATTCTCGTCCTTGGTGCCGAACAGCCGCTCGGCATTGCCTTCGGTCACCTTCAACCGCTGCATCGCCACACACCCTTGCCCGGCGGTCGTGGGTCCGAGACGCACTGCCGACCGCGGGAACTCAATCGACTGGGAGGTTGCTCCTGGCTATCCACCGGTTGCGATGTTCCTGGGGTGCGCACAAAAGGTGCGCCGGGAATGCCCGCTGGGACCCGCTTCCCGCACCCTCGACTCGACATTGTAGCAGCCGGGCGGCTGAGGAAGGTCGACACAGCGCGATCGCGGGCATCGGAAACCGCCGGCCACGGGGTTCGGAAAACCCATCGGCCGATTGTCAACCCTCGTCCCGTCGCCACGGGCAGTCGGCGACGCCGGCCTGCGAGTTGAGCCACCGGGCGAGCACGAAAAGGCCGTCCGAAAGACGGTTGAGATACTCCAGCACTCCCGGCTGGAGTCCGCCCGTATCTCGCTCAGCGGCCACGGCTGCCCGCTCGGCCCGCCGACACACCGTGCGCGCGACGTGAGCCAGCGCCGCGGCCCTGCAACCACCGGGCAGGACGAAGTTCGTCAGCGGCGGAAGCTGGGATTCCATGCTGTCGATCCAGCCCTCGATGGCTTCCGGGTTCCAATCGGTCCTGTCGCCGGCATGGCGGCCTTCGACATCCGCCAGCGCCGCCCCGATGGAAAAGAGAACCCGCTGGACCTGTCCCAACTGGACCGCCGCACCTTCGGGTACACCCTCCGCCAACAGCACTCCGATCACGGAGTTGAGCTCGTCGAGGGTGCCGTAGGCCGAAATCCGGCGGTGATCCTTGGCCACCCGGCCTCCGCTGAGCAGCGAGGTCTCCCCCCGGTCGCCGGTCTTGGTGTAGATCTTCACGCACGGCATGATACATGAGCGGGCAGTGACACGTGTTCACAGAAGCCGACGAACTGAGATCCCGCTCTCCCGTCGCGAGTTGTGAATTGCGAATTGCGAATTGCGAATTCCAGCCACCAGGAGCTCGCTTTCGATATGACACCACTGCGATCTCGGGAGGCGACAATTCGTATTTCGCAAATCGCAATGGGTGGCCGGGTGGGAATCTCCAATCTTCAATGCCTCGCTCTGCCACGTCTGGATGATCCACATCACCGGCCCAGACTGTATGTCCGTCGAGACCTCATGGTACATTCGGTAGCAAGGAGGACGCCCGGGTGGAGCTCAAAGAGCTACTCATGTTCATGACGAAAAAGGGTGCTTCGGACCTGCACCTCAAGCCGATGCGTCCGCCGCTGCTGCGGATCCAGGGCCGGCTGATTCCGATCAAGGCCAAGCCGATGAAGCCGAAGGAGGTCGAGGAGATGCTGTTCTCGATCCTCACGCCGGCCCAGCAACGGAAGTTCGAGCAGCGAAACGCGGTGGACCTCGGTTACGGCGTCCCCGGCGTGGCCAGGTTTCGATGCAACATGTACCTCCAACGCGGCACGATCGCCGCGGTCTTCCGTCGGGTGCCCTTCGAAATTCAGAACGTCGACACCCTCAACCTCCCGGACGTCATCGAGACCTTCACCGATTACCCGGCAGGTCTTGTACTGGTTACCGGTCCCACGGGTTCCGGAAAATCCACGACGTTGGCCGCCCTGATCCGGAGGATCTCTCAGACCCGCGCCTGCCACGTGGTGACCATCGAGGACCCGATCGAGTTCCTGTTTACCGACGACAAGGCGACGATCTCCCAACGCGAGGTGGGCACCGACACCCCCACCTTCAAGGAGGCTCTCCGCAACTCGGTCCGGCAGGACCCCGACGTGGTGATGGTCGGCGAAATGCGGGATCTCGAGACCATGTCCACCGTGATGACCGCGGCCGAGACCGGCCACCTGGTCTTTTCCACTCTCCACACCAACTCGTCGGCCCAGACCGTCGACCGGATCATCGATTCGTTTCCGCCGGACCAGCAGGATCAGGTGCGCGGTCAGCTCGCCCTGGTGCTGCGTGCCATCGTCTCGATGCAGTTGGTGGAGCGCGCGGACGGCAGCGAGCGGTTGCCTGCGTGCGAGATCATGATCAACTCGCCGAAGATCCAAAAGCACATCGAGCTCGGCGAGATCAAGGAGATCACCGAGGAAATGGAAAACTCGGTGAGCTACTACCGCATGCAGACCATGAACCAGAGTCTTATCGCTCTGCTCGCCCACGACGTGATCACGTACGAACAGGCGGTCGGGGCATCGTTGGAGCCCGACGACCTGTCGCTGAAGCTCCGCAAGATGTTCCCCAAGATCGAGGACCGATTCCGGGAGGGAGACATGTCACCGTCACCGGCTGATTTTTCACAGATCACCGAGCTTCTGGAAACCAAGAAGCTCTACGAGGATGCCGAGGAACGCCACCGCCTCAAGCTCGCGGAGAAGGACACCCAGGTCCGGGACCTGGAAAACGAGATCTCCGAGCTCCGCGGTCTGATGATGGACAACAGCGAGACCACCGAGGAGTGGCAGCGAAAGGTTGAGAACGCCGAGGCCGAGGCGGCGCGGATTCGCGAGGAATCCCAACAGAAGATCAACCTTCTCAACGAGCGCATCCGAGAGCTCAATCAGAAAATCCAAGACGGCGGCAAGGCCGGCGCGGGGTTCTTCAAGCGGTTCAGGCGTGAATCGTGTCGCTCGCCGCCCGGGGCCACGACTCGGCCAATTGAAAATTGAAAATTGAAAAACCGGGATCGCTCGGCGCCACTCCGCGCCTGATCGTACACTCATCGGCCGGAGAATCCGTGACCGATCACACCACCGATCAGGTTTTCATGGAGGAGCTACACGCCCTCCTGCGAGAGGGCGAGGAAGACGCGCTCAGGATCTTCCTGCGCCTGGTGCGCCCCGAGGACATCGCCGATTGGCTTGACCTGCTGACCCCCAGACGAGCGACAGCGGATCCTGTCCAGCCTCGACCACGAGGCCGCCGGTACCGTGCTGACCGACACCACCGCGTCGATCCGCGCCGGGCTGGTGGATGACATCGAGCCCGAACGGCTGGCTCGTATCGCGGAGGCCATGCCGCCGGACGAGGCGGCGGACCTCATCGGAGAGCTGGACGAACCCGACTCGGAGCAGGTCCTCCATCACATCGACGACGAAGACGAGGAGGTCCTCCGCCACCTGCTCGAGTTCCCGGACGACACCGCCGGCGGCATCATGAATCCGGACGTGGTCGCCCTCGAACCGGACGCCACCGTCGACGACGCCATCCGCCACCTGCGGTCGGCTGCCGCCGACACCTTCGTCACCGTCCTCTACGTCGTCGACTCCCTGCGGCAGCTGATCGGTTTCGTCCGCCTGCGTCGTTTGGTCACGGCCCATCCGGCGGCCCAGCTGGGCCACATCATGGACCGGGACGTCATCTCGGTGCGCGTCGATGCCGACCAGGAGGAGGTTGCCGACCTCGTCGACAAGTACGATTTCATCGCCGTCCCCGTGGTCGACGCCGAGGGACATCTCATGGGGGCGGTCACGGTCGACGACGTGCTCGGTGTCATCGAGGACGAGGCCACCGAGGACATCTACAAGATGGCGGGCTCCTCGGCCGAGGAAGAGGAGTCGGAGTCGATCCTCCACGTCGCCCGGTTCCGCCTGCCCTGGCTGTTGATCTGCCTGCTGGGCACCCAGCTGTCGACGACCGTCCTGCAGGTTGCCAAGGGCAGGGTCGGCCTGTACGAGCAGATGTCGGTGTTCACCGCGGCCATCATGGCGATGGCGGGCAACACCTCCCTGCAGTCGGCCACCACCACCGTGCGCCGGTTGGCGCTCGACACCCTGCCCCGCGGCCGATACCTGCGCCACGTCGTGCGCGAGATCGCGGTGGCCTTCTTGATGGGCATCGTGTGCGGAATCGTCGCTTCGCTGCTGGCGATGTTGTTCCGCCATGATCCGGTCATCGGTCTGGCCCTGGGAATCGCCATGGCCATCGGAATGTCTGCGGCGAGTCTTCTCGGTGCGGCCATGCCACTGGTCCTCGACATGGCGGGGATCGATCCGGCGGTGGCCTCTGGGCCGCTGGTGTCGACCATCAACGACTCGCTCGCGCTGACAGTCTTCTTCAGCGTCGCCACCGGGGTCCTGATCCTGCTGGGTTGACCCGTCATCGGGCAATGGGCAGGTTTATTCGAGGTTCTGCACCTGCTCGCGCAGCCGCTCACACGCTGATTTCGCTTCGACGAGACGCTCTGCCACTCCCACCTCGCGACACTTCGAACCAACGGTGTTCAGCTCGCGGTTCATCTCCTGGCACAGGAAGTCGAGGGTCCTCCCCACCGCCCCACCCTGTCCGAGTCGATCCCGGAAGGTCTTCAGGTGCGACCGCAACCGGGTCACCTCCTCGGCAATATCTCCCCGATCGGCCGCCATGGCCGCCTCCTGGAGCAATCTCTCAGGTTCGATCTGGGCATCGGCGCCGAGCAGCTGTCTCCATCCGGTCCCGCAACCGGTCGAGAATCCGGGTCCTGATGTCGTCGAGCTCGGGTTCGAGCTCGTCCAGGAAAGACTCCACTCGCCCGAGCTCCTCCGAGAGCTGATCCTCGAGCCGATCGGCCTCCTGCTCCCGCATGGCGACGAAGCGCTCCGCCGCCTCGCCGACCACGGCGTCAGAGAGATGCCATTTCGGACTCATCGAGCTGGGTCTCGCGGGCGGTCACCGTCACCAGACCGGGGATCGCCAGCACATCCCTGCAGCTCGACCGACGATTCTCTGCCGCCGATGACTTCCAGCTCCCGGAGCTCCTCGACGATATTCGACAGCGCCTGGACGTCCACCATCGCCGTGGTTTCCTGAGCCACGGTCCGCTCGAGATTGAGCTGGACCGTGATGCGACCCCGCTGCACCGCCGCCGAAAGGGCTGCGCGCACCGCCGCCTCGAGCTCCGGCGTCTCCTCGCGGAGATTGGTCCTCACCTGGATGTCCAGGTATTTGTGGTTCACCGATCGGATCACCACCGAGGCCGAAAAACGCCGCGACAGATCACCTCGGGCTCGGCCGAATCCGGTCATGCTGGCCAGCGCCATGTCGTCTCCCCTTTCGAAAAGCTCCCTCCCAATCCCCCACCCCGCTTTCCGAATTCAATAAATTAACTCATATTCACATTGTAGGGTGTCGCAGACCTCATCGTCTGCGCGGGGAAAAGACACCGGAGGGGAAGCGGGCTACACTTGGGCTCATGAAGGTGATCGAGTGGAACACCGAAGACAACGCTGCCGATCAGCTGGCGGATGTGCTCTGCGAGACCCGCGAGATCGGGGTGGTGATCGTCGAGTTCGAGGGCCAAACGACCGGCAGATCCCTGACCTGGGAGGAGATCCAGCCGTGGACCCGAACACGGGCCGTGACCGTGGCCGACGTGACCGGGGATCTCGCGGGCCCGGGCCTCGATGTGGCCCTGTGCTGCGACCTGATCTACCTCCGCGCGGGGCGACGCTCGTCCTCCCCGGAGCCGGCGAGGCGCCAACCGCCGGCCAGACGTGGGCGTTCGCCCGCGCTGGGCGCGGCGCTCTCGCCCTCGGCCTGTTGACCGGGGGACGGATCGACGGATCCCAGGCCCTCCGGACGGGTCTGGTTCACGAGCTCGTTCCGATCGGTGCTCCGCTGCCACTGCCCGAGAGCCTGTCGCTCGCCGCGCTGACGGCCGTCAGGGATCTGATGCGCTGCCGGATGACCGGCGGACCGGGTCGGGCACTGGAACTCGCCACGTTCAGGTTGCTGTTCGCCGCCGGCGATCCCGAGGAGGGTGCCCGGGCGTTCCTCGAGAAACGCCGACCAAGGTTTGCCGGTTCGGACAGCTGAGGGTAGTCGCGACCTCGCGGATGGTTGCGGTTGTCGCTCAATACTCGGCCGGGGATTCCCCGGCCGCGGAAACGGCCACGGAACTCCCGACCGAGTATTGAGTTCTGATAATCACACGATTCTACGCGATTCGCTGAGTCCGCGAAGTGAATTGCGCGATCATCTCGTCGTTCGGGAACTCTCGACGATATGGGGTAAGCAACGATCGTGCCGAATTCGTCGTCCCGCCTCTGATCAATCCGAAAAACACCATTTAAAGCAATGAATTGAGACATTTACGCCAATTGACAATCTGTGTTACAATCCCCGCCCGAATGCATGAGGGAGGTTTCTACACCGATGGCTGATCTCTTCCAGTTCGAACGGCACCCGAAGAGCCGCTCGACTGCATCTACATCATCCACTGCTCCGGCGACGATCCGATCTCCGGGCTCGACTTCTCGGCCAAGGAGAGGAAGGCCTCAAGCAGAAGGCGAACGCCCTCGCACCCCGCGGCGAGGACGGCGAGGTGATCTCCGGGGAGTGCCCGCTGCCGATCGCCCACCGCATGACGTTCGTCGGCCTCGGGGAGGAGAACGCAGCTCACCCACGCCAAGCTTCGCGTCGGCGCTGCGGCGGGTCATGAAGCAGGCGACCAAGAACCGCGAGTACCAGATCGGTATCGCCATTCCGGTTCGCGTGCACGGCATGACCGACGCCGAGTCGCGGCTCTTCGCGCTCCGCGAGGCCTCCCTGGCGGACTACACCTTCGACCACTTCAAGTCGAAGAAGAACGAGTTCGACAAGATCGACGGCCTCCACATCATGCCGCTGGCCGGCGAGACGAGGAGGAGCTCGAGGAGCGCCTCGACGCGGTGCGACTGCTGCGCACCGTCGGTGCAGCTTGGCCGCGACCTCGCCAACCGGCCAGGCAACGACCTCACCCCCGAGGGCTCGCGTCAGCGGCCCGCGAGATGGCCGAGCAGGTCGAGGGTCTTCGGGTCACCGTCCTCGGCCTCAAGGAGCTGCAGAAGGAGAAGATGGGCGGCATCCTGGCGGTCGCCAAGGGATCGATCGAGGAGCCGCGACTGGTCGTTGTCGAGCACCGCCCGAAGAAACCCAAGAAGTCGGTCGTCCTGGTCGGCAAGGGCGTCACCTTCGACTCCGGCGGCATCTCGATCAAGCCCGCCAAGGGCATGGATTGGATGAAGTACGACATGGCGGCGCCGCGACCGTGCTCGGCGTGATGCGGGCGGTCGCCGAGCTCGACCTGCCGATCAAGGTCGTCGGCCTGATCCCGGCCGCCGAGAACATGCCCTCGGGGACGGCCGTCAAGCCGGGCGACATCATCACCATGGCGAGCGGCAAGACGGTCGAGGTCGACAACACCGATGCCGAGGGTCGGCTGCTGCTGGCCGACGCCCTCCACTACGCCGGCCGCTTCAACCCCGACGTCATCCTCGACTTCGCGACCCTGACCGGCGCCTGCGTCGTGGCCCTCGGGCACGAGGCGGCCGGGCATGATGGGCAACGACGACGAGCTGATCGAGACGCTGAAGAAGATCGGCGAGGAGGTCGGCGAGCGGGTCTGGCCGCTGCCGCTGTACGACGAGTACTTCAGCTACCTCAAGAGCGACTGGGCGGACATGAAGAACGCCGGCAGCCGGTGGGGCGGCGCGGTCACCGCCGGCTCCTTCCTCAAGCAGTTCGTGCCCGAGAAGGTTTCGTGGGCCCACTCGACATCGCTGGCGTCGCCTACCTCGAGAAGGAGCACAACGGCCATCCCGAAGGGCGCGACCGGCTTCGGCGTCGTGCTCACAGTGGCGTACCTGCAGCACCTTCTCAAGTAGTGATCCGGACGGTCCGAGTCTCTTCCGAACCCGAGCTCGAGCCGTCCCGACCCGCATCCGGGCGGCGGGATCGGGCTCGGAGGGGCAGCGTTCGCTGGATCCTGCCCGACCAGGCGACCTCGCCCACCGCCTCCCCCCCTGTCCAGATCGGGCCGCTCACGGTGTACGCCGCCGGTGGTGCTGGCGCCCATGGCCGGGGTCACCAACTATCCGTTCCGGTCGCTGTGCCGGCGCTTCGGCGCCGGCCTGTTCGTCAGCGAGATGATCACCGCCCGGCCGCTCGTCGAGGGGCACGCAAGACCCGCAAGCTGGCCGACTTCGGCCCCGACGAGTCGCCCCGCAGCCTGCCAGCTGTACGGCGTCGACCCCGACGTACGTCGGCGAGGCGGTCCGCTGGCTGGTCGGCGAGGGCCGTGTCGACCACATCGACCTCAACTTCGGCTGCCCGGTGCGCAAGGTCACCCGCCGCGGCGGCGGCGCCGCCATCCCGGCAAACCCCGTCTGCTCGGGAACATCGTCAGGGCGGCGGTCGCCAACGCCGGCACGGTGCCGGTGACGATCAAGTTCCGGATCGGCATCGACGACGACCTGCTCACCTTCCGCGACGCCGGCCGGATCGCCGAGGAGGAGGGCTGCGCCGCGGTCACGCTGCACGCCCGCACCGCCGCCCAGCTCTACGACGGCGCGGCCCGCTGGTCGGCGATCGCCGAGCTCAAGGAGCTGGTCCGACGATCCCGGTGCTCGGCAACGGCGACATCTGGCGGGCCGACGACGCGCTGCGCATGGTCGCCGAGACCGGCTGCGACGGCGTCGTCGTCGGCCGCGGCTGCCTCGGCCGGCCGTGGCTGTTCCGCGACCTCGCCGACGCCTTCGCCGGCAGCGAGCCCTCGACCCGGCCCACCTTCGGCGAGGTCGCCGACATCATGCTCGAGCACGCCCGGCTGCTGGTGGAGTGGTTCGAGGCCGAGCAACCGTCCATGCTCGCGTTCCGCAAGCACGCCGGCTGGTACACGAGGGGCTTCCGCAACAGCGCCCCGCTGCGCGACCGGCTGATGCGGGTCGACAGCCTCGCCGAGCTCGAGGAGGCCTCGCTGGACATCGACCGTGACGAGCCCTACCCGGAGAACGCCCACGAGTTCCGCCGCGGCAAGCGGGCCGGCACCCAGAAGGTCGTGCTGCCGCCCGGATTCCTCGACGACCTCGACGACGCGACGCCGCCCGGCGCAGACGCCGAGGACCCGGTCTCGGGAGGGTGACCACCCGCGCGGGGCCGGGCCGTGGCCGTGGCCGTTACGTTGTCGCAGCCTTTGGCTGCTCCAACGCGACTCACCGCCACCAGCAGACAGCCCTAGGCCAGCCGATGAGTGGTTAAAAGTAACCCGGGGGCTAGACGTGGGGGAACAGGGGGGTAGCAGTGAAGCAGTGGCCGGCCGCTGCGCGACCTGGCGTTGGAGCAGTGAGTCATCCACCGCTCCACTGCTCCACCGCACCTCAACGGTTTGGAAAGTCACCTGGTCTTTGTCACCCGACGTCCAACATCCGCGCGGGTGGATGGGTGGGGATCTCTCAATCTTCAATCTTCAATCACGATGACCTCGGACGCCGACGATTCGTAATTCGCAATTCGCAATTCGTTAATTCGCCCTGGGTGGGCGGGCGGGCGGAGACCGGCTCCCGACGTCAGTGACCAATGCTATTCTGGCTCCTGTGAGACCGGACATTCCCGCCAGCCTGCACCCTCGTCAGCAGCTCAGGTGCCTGCTGGTCCCTCTCGCGGTGCTCACGGTGCTGGGAATCGCCTCGGGGGCGTTCGCGCAGGCCGGGCTGACCGACCCTCCGCGCGAGGCAGAGCCCGCCCGACCTCCCGCCGCCAACCTCGGCGATGCCGCTGACGTGACCGACGACGGTGCGACCCCCGAAGCCGGGGAAACGGCCGCCCCCGAGGAGGACGACTCGGTACCCGAAACGCGGGAGGGGACCGTCCCCAAGGAGGAAGGGGAGGCCTCGTCCGACCGGATCCAGTACAGGGACCCACTCGACATCGAAGAGGTGCCTGTCAAGCTGAAGTGGAACAACTTCGTCAGCGGGCTGCGCGGGATCACCCAGTACTCGTTCTTCGACAAGCAGCTGCGGTTCCGGCTCGGCTTCCGGGTCCAGGGCGACGGCGCTCTCGTGGCTCCCTCCGATCAGCTCGAAGCCGCGCTCGGCGACATGCCGGACGATGTCGGTATGCGACGGGCCCGCATCTTCGCCGAGGGAATCCTCGGGACGATGTACTTTCGAGCCGAGTTCGACTTTGGGGCCGACGCCGGCTTCAAGTCGGTGTACCTCGAGGGGCGAGAGGGGGGCCTCGAGATCTGGGGACACCTCCTGGGCAAGTTCCGATACGGCCTCTTTCAGGAGCCCTTCAGCCTCGAAAACAACATGAGCACCTTCGACACGACCTTCGCCGAGGTGTCGCTCCCCATCGCCGCTATCGGGCCCGGTAGCAACATCGGAGCCATGGTGTACGACGCGTCCAAGGACCACAGGTTTACCTGGGCCGCCGGTGCCTTCTCGTGGGGCCGCGAGACCTCGGACAACGCTTCCACGTCGGTGCTCTCGCTCACCGGACGATTCGGCTTCCAGCCAGTGCATCACAACGACGGAACCCACACTCTCCATCTCGGTGTCTCGCTGAGCTCGAGGGCGCCCACCGGCGACAAGGTCCGTTACGAGGCCCGGCCCGAGGCCCGATTCGTGCGGCCCTTCGCCGACACCGGGGACGTTCCTTCCACCCGCAGCTTGCTGGTCGGACTCGAAGCCGCCTGGAGGAAGGACTCCACCTGGGCACAGGCCGAGTGGATTCGAGCCAACGTGGACTCGTCAGCAGGCGGTGACCCTCATTTCGGCGGTTTCGCGATCCAGGTCGGGCAGTTCCTCACCGGGATGTCGCGACCATGGGACCACCTGTTCGGCGTGTGGGGGCGAGTCCGTCCCGACGAGAACTACCGGGGCGGCAACCCCTTCAAGAAGACCAACGGAGGCGAGTGGGAGGTGGCCGCCAGGTACTCCACGGTCGATTTCGACGAAGGTCTGGTCGAAGGCGGAACGATCCGCGACCTCACGGTCGGCGTCAACTGGTACCCGACCATCATGTCCAAATTCCAGTTCAACTGGATCCACTCGAGGGTCGAGAGCTCGGGCTACGCCAATATCTGGGTGCTGCGCTATCAGTTCGCGATCAAATAACCTCAGTGACACACGATCGCAAAGCTCGTCACTCAATACTCGCGTCTCGGCTCTCACATCGTCACCCGCCACCGTGCGCCAGCATCGACGCGTGAGAGCTGAGCCGCGAGTATTGAGTTTGAACAGAAAACAGGGGATCAGTTACTGAGGGTGGCGCGCACGATGTAGCGCTTGGGAGCCTTGCCCACGTAGTAGAACGGGTAGCACGTGACCAGCGTGATGGTGGGATGGTCGGTGGGCGCCAGCACGTACACGTCGGTGGGTGCGACGATGGAGATGTCGTCGATGACGAAGATCGAGGATCCGGTGAGGGTTTCGAGCTCCAGCTCGTCGCCCACCGCCACGTCCTTCAGCCCTCGAAAGAAGCCGTCGCGATGACCGGCGATGCCCAGATTGCCCATGGTCTGGACGGTGGCGGTGCCGGCGATTCTCCCCACGGCACGATTCAGGGTGAGCTCGTCGGTTCCGTCGAGCACCGCGACCTCGAGGCCGATCTTCGGGATCCGCAGGATGGCCAGCGGGCCGTCGAACGGAACGGTCAGGCTCTCCTCGTACTTGGCGATGCGATCCGGGGACCAAAGCTCGGTGTCCACCGGAAGCTCGGTGGGCAGTGGATGGGCTGCCGCGGGAGCTGCCTGTGCGAGCTGCCGGCGCATACGTTCAAAACTCTCGACCTCGTCCTGGGAACCCACCGCGCGGTGGAGCCGAGCGGCGAGGAAGATCCCCACCAGCACGACTCCAATCGCGACGAGAGTCCATTGAAGGATTCGAAGGTACTGTGCCACGCGACCATCCAATCAGCGGCCCGGCCCGGCCGCGGAGTCGATGTCCGCAAGCAATCCGGGCCCTCTCAGTATTCCAGATTCCCCCGACCCCGTGCCCGAGTCCGCGTCCGCGCCCGCGCCCGCGTCCGATCACGTGATCCAAGTACGCCCCCCGTGGCATCCCGAGCGAGGCCCCAACGGGGCCGACGAAGGATCGAATTGAGGATCGCCGTCCTTGAGTGAACTCGACAGATCAGGCGGATCATCCGCTGAACCAGATTCCTCGTCGTCGCCCCTCCGGGGCTCCTCGCTCGGAATGACCCACCGTGGACGTCGGCGGTTGGCCGGGGGCAGGGGGAAGGCCAGGGGCCGAGGGCCGGGGGCCGGGGCAGTAAGGATGTGAGCCCTGAAACCTGAGCCTTGAGACCTGAGACCCGTCATGTGTCACCTGCGGCCTCGGAAGGGCGCCAATTCGCAATTCCCGATCGGTGGGCGGGGTTAGAATGCAAACTCGATGAATGCCAGCCCGATCACGATGTCGACCGCGGCCGCAACTGGCCGATGCTAACGGCGATGGTCTTCACGCCGGTGGTCAGCTCAGGGGCCGAGCCGCCGGCACCCGAAAGCCCACCCAAGCTGGCGCTGGTGCTGTCGGGCGGCGGCGCGCGGGGCATCGCCCACGTGGGCGTCCTCAAGGTCCTCGAGGAGCACCACGTGGTGCCGGACATGGTGGTCGGCACCAGCATGGGAGCGGTGGTCGGAGGGCTCTACTGCGCCGGCTGGAGTCCGGACGAGCTCGAGGAGCTGGTGGCCGAGATCGACTGGTCGTCGGTGTTCTCCGACCGCGTGGCCCGCAAGGACCTGTCCTTTCGGCGCAAGCAGGACGACCGGCCGGTGATGATCCAGACCCGGCTTCACTTCGACGGCCTCAAGCCGGTGCTGCCGTCCGGGGTCATCCGTGCGGAGAAGCTCGACCTCATCCTCAGCGCGCTCGAAGCGCTGTCGATACCGTCGACCGACTTCGATCGACTGACCATCCCGTTCCGAGCGGTGGCCGCGGACCTCGCCACCGGCGATCCTGTGGTCCTCGACTCGGGCAGCCTGGCGACCGCCATGCGGGCCAGCATGTCGATCCCCGGCGCCTTCCCGCCGGTGAAACTCGGCGGCCGTGAACTGGTGGATGGCGGCATCTCCGCCAATCTCCCGGTGGGCATTGCCCGCAGCCTCGGAGCTGACGCGATCATCGCGGTGGACATCTCCAGTCCTCTGGTGACCCAGGAAGACCTCGGTTCATTCCTGGCCATCTACAACCACCTCAACAGCCTGCTCACGGCGAGGAACGTCGAGCGTGACGTGGCCCTGCTCGGCCCGGGGGACCTGCTGATCCGGCCGGAGCTCGGGGACATGAGCTTCGTGGACTTTGGCAGGGCGGCAGAGGCGACGGCGTCGGGTGTCGAGGCGGCCCGCGCCCACGCCGAGGACCTCCGCCGGTTTGCCGTCGGCGAGCGCGCGTGGGTGCTGTTCGCCACCCGCCCCAGGGCGCAGCTGGATCAGCCCATTCAGATCGACCAGGTCCACATCGAGAACGACAGCTCGATCGACGACAGGATGGTTCGCTCGGCCCTTTCCATCGATCCGCCAGCGACACTCGACGCCAAGAAGCTCAGCCAGGAATTGCTCGAGCTGTACAACTCCCGGTACTTCGGCTCGATCGGGTTCGTGATCGATCGATCGCCGGAAGGGAACACCCTCGTGGTGGAAACCCCACCGCCGCCGTACGGCAGGGGTTCGCTTCAGTTCGCCCTTGGCATCAGCGACGACTTCGCGGGAGGGTCGGGCTACGACCTCCTTTTTCGGCACCAGATGCTGCCGGTCAACCGACGCGGTGGGGAGTGGCAGAACTTTGTTCAGCTCGGCACGACCGGATTGGTGGCGAGCGAGCTCTACCAGCCCCTCGGCGCCGGCATGCGGTGGTTCTTCGTACCGTCGGCCGAATTCCGGCGCGAGCTTTTCGAGTTCTGGGACGACGGGCAACCCGTCGCCGAATACCTGATCGACACCTCGAGGGCGGACCTCTCAGCGGGCCGGGTTCTGGGCACGTGGGGCGAGATCCGCCTGACCGCGTTTATCTCGCAGGTCAACGGCTCACCCCGGATCGGCGATCCGCTCTTCCCCTCCGAGCGGGAACGCCGGGGCGGTGGCGAGCTGGGCTTCCGAATCGACACGGTCGACCAGGTCGCGTTCCCCCGCTCCGGCTCCGAGGTTTGGGCCCGTTACAGCAGATCCTCGGCCGCGCTGGGCGCCGAAAGCGAGTTCGAGCGAGTGTGGGCCTCTGGGGCGCACGCCTACAGCATCGGCGAGTTCACGCTCACTCCCTATCTGGAGTACGGCGAGAACCTGGCGCCGGTGAACAGCGTTCTCGACCTGTTCGGCCTCGGAGGCATCGGCCGCCTCTCCGGCCTGGGAACCGACGAGCTTCTCGGCGAGAAGGTCCTCCTGGCGAGGTTTTCCACCCGCCGGCGGCTCTGGCACATGACCTTCGCGGGGTTCAAGGTGCAGTTCCACGCAGGTCTGTCGCTCGAGGCCGGCAACACCTACGACCGGGAAGAGAACGTCTCGCTCGACAGCCTGCTAGCCAGCGGAGCCGTATTCGTCGCTGCCGACACTCCCCTGGGACCCGCGTATCTCGCATGGGGGTGGACAGAGGGCGGAAGGGACAGGTTCCACTTCGTAATTGGCAACCGGTTCTGATCAGCGGTTGATGATTGACCGCGGTGGCAGAAACGGGAATTCGGAATTCGGAATTCGGAAATCGGAAAACCCGACTCGGTCGCCAAGCTGGGAATGAGGTTCTGCGGCTCGCCATACTCCGGGGCCCCGTTTCCGCTCTCATTCCGAGGGAGACTTAGGGCCTGCCGAGGAACCTGGGTCACCTCGGTGTGATAGGTGACCAGCAACTCGGGGTTCTTGATTTTCGATTTTCGATTCCTTGACCTCCCGTCAGCCACCGAGCGCAGCGATCAGCACGCTGGCGAACGGCCTGCGACGCCGCGAGGAACTCCATCTTCCGCTGCATGGCACGCCGCACCACCAGATCGTCCGGTCGTAGCCACGGGCCAGGGCCTCGCGGTAGAGGACCTCCTGGCGGACGTACCGCTCGAGCTCCCCCCTCAGCTCCATCGCCGTAGGCTGACGCTGCCAGGTCCGCATGAAGCCGGCCTGCAGCTACATCAGGTCGGCTCCGGTGACCTCAGCAGCGCTGAACGACCCCGGGATCACGGCAACGGCGGGTTGACCTCAAACATCCCGAATCCCGAGCCCCGCTTGCCGAAATCCCGACCGTTCTGCGGCTCAGAACCTGAAACCGCACAAACACGCTGAAGTCGTTGATGTCGTAGGCGATGGAGGCGTTGAGGAGATTGCCGAGCTCGTCGGTTTCGACGCCGTCCCAGTCGACATCGATGGTGGCGATGTTGACTGCGCCTCCGAATCCCCAATGTCTGCCCAGCAGATATTCGATCCCGAAACGACCGATCCATTGGCCGCCCGAAATGTCTCCGATACTGACGTACAGCCAACCGAGCCCGGCCGTGAATCGCCAGTGATCGGACAGCAACCGCCGGTACTCGAAATTGATATAGGGCAGCGGCCCCGTGCCCGCCACGTCGGACGTTCCCTCGCCTTGATTGTCGCCATCGTCCAGATTCCATGCAAGGGTAGACGACAACTCCATGACGCGAAGACCAAGACCAAACCCCGCAGCCCACCGCTCCTTGACCCACGGATAGTAGGTCCAGTCGATGAAGTACTGGGTTACGTCGAAGCCCAGGCTGATCTGCGCATCAACGGGAATGATCTCATCGCCCCACTTGATTTCGGTCAGGGCCTGTGAGGTCGAGTCGCGGGTGATGTCCTGCCAGCGAGCGCCGAGACGATGGCGTTTGCTGATCTGCCACTCGAACGCCAACGACGGAATGGTCTTGCTGCTGTCCAGATTCAGGTCGTCCTCGAACGTGAGGGTGGTGCCCCTGCCGAGCGCCTCCGAATCGAGTCGGATCTCGGTTGTCAACCCGACCCAGCTACCCTCGAGCCTGAGGTTGAACTTGTCGAACAGCGGTTCGAAATCACGCTGAGCTTCGGCCGGCGCGGCGATCACGAGCGCCACAGCGATGCACACCAGAAAGGCGGCGACGGATTCGATCTTAGTTTTCACGGCTCACTCCTTCGATTGAGTAACTCTGTTGCCACATCATAACGCTGCCGGGAACCCAAAGCGAGTGGTTTTTTGAACCGGGGGTCGGCTCCCCGTACACGAGGTCCGCACCACGACAGTCATTTCGACGCTTCACCGCACGTCGTAGGCCGTCCAGGGCGGTGGGAATCTCGTCGCCCTGGCGCAAAGGAAATCGTTGGGCGTGATCGCGGTCCTTGGCCTTCTAACCGACTCTTCGCGGCGTCGCAGGAACCCTTGACAGGCGCGACGGGCTGGTGGGATAATCCCACCATGAGCACCTCCAAGGTCGACTCCAAGAAACGAATCGTCCTGCCGAACGGCCGCCCGGGGGATATCTTTGACATCCAACAGCAGGACGAAGGGCGCTTCGTGCTGGTCCGGCTCGAGAAACCGGAGACCGGCCGCATGAGCCGAAAGTCGTGCTTGGATGCCATGCGCCGATCCCCCTTGCGCCCGACGATGACATGGGAGGAACTGCGCGAGTTGACGCGTGAGCCATGATCCTGCTCGACACGAACGTACCCATCTACGCCTTTGACTCCGACTCGCCCTTCTGCCGGTGGGCTCAAGAGACGATCGCCGATGCCGTGGCCGGTGACGGCGCGGCCATCAGCGCCGTGAGCCTGACCGAAATCTGTGTTGGCGACGCCGACCCGCCGACGGTCGCCGACAGGATCCGGAGTTGGGGCGTCGAGATCCTCGATGTGCCCACCGCCGCCGCAGAGGTGTGTGCGCAGGCCTACCGTCGGTATCGGAAGCGGCGGACGTCGCAGCCCGGCCCGTCGGCCCCGGTCATGCCGCTCCCGGACTTCTTCATCGGAGCTCATGCCGAAATCATGGGATGGACGCTCGCCACCGCGGATCGCGACCGCTTCCGGACGTACTTCCCATCCGTCTCACTCACATCGCCGCCATAGTCGGCAGCGGCGCGCGCCTCGTTGTTTCGAGGTGATACTGTGTCGGTCAGTAGCTCGGAGACTGAATGATGCAACGAAAGATCCTGATCGCCGCGGCCATCCTTGCCGGGGCCATCGTAGGACTCATTCTGCTGGCTTTCCTGTACCTGAACTTCGCCGATCTCGGCAGGTATCGGGGCACGGTCGAGAGCCTGCTCAGTGATTCGCTGGGTCGCGAGGTGAAGATCGCAGGTGATTTCGAGGTCGACTTCGGCTTCGACCCGGAGATCAAGGCCGGCGGGATCACGCTGGCCAACCCCGAATGGAGCACCGAGCCGTCGATGGTGTCGTTCGACAGCCTCGAGCTCGAGATCAACCTGTGGTCGCTGCTTTTCGGACCGATCCGGATCCACCGACTGGCCATCTCGGGTGCGACCGTCGTTTTCGAGGAGGCCGCCGATGGCCGGGTCAACTGGGTGTTCGATACGGCACCGCCCGGGCCCTGCGAAACCTCCAAGCCGATTCGCATCTCGGTGGGAACCGTCGACCTCAAAGACGCCCATATCAGCTACCGCGGACCGGCGCTCGACAGGCCGCTGCAACTCGGGCTCAGCTCCCTTCGCATCAAATCCGATGCGGCGGACATGCTCGACTTCGACCTCGCCGGCACACTCAACGAGACCGACCTCGCCCTGGCGGGCCGGATCGGGACTCTCGAGGGGCTGCTGGCTGCGGAGGAGACCTCGGCGGACCTCGACGGTCACTTGGGCGGTGTCTCCCTGACCTGCCGTGGCCGGGTCGGTCGGTTGGCGACCTTCGCCGGTGCCGAGCTCGAGATCGGTATCGATGGAAGGGCAATGTCCGAAGTGACCGACCTGCTGGGGCTCCCTGACCTCGGCGGCGGACCGTTTCACATCGCCGCGAGGGCGAGTCCGTCGAAGGAGGGGTCCGCCATCGACCTCACAGGTACTCTCGGCGAAGTCACCGTGGAGGCCACCGGGACCACCGACGCCCTGCTGGCGCCGGAGTTGCTCGACGCCGAGGTTCGCGCCTCCGGGCCGAGCCTGGCGGCAGTCGCTGCCGTGGCCGGCATCCAGGGCGCTGCCGACCAACCGTGGTCGATCTCCGGACATCTGCGTTGGCAGGGCTTCCCGATCAGCTTCGAAGGCGTCGAGCTGAATGTCGGCGACAACACCGTGTCGCTGAACGGCACCCTCGGAGCGCCCCCGATGATGGCCGGCACCGACTTCAGATTCAAAGCCGACGGGTCGGACATCTCGGCGATCGCCCTGCTCGCCGGTGTCGATCTCCCGGCCGAGAGCTTCCAGGTGACCGGCCACCTGACCAGGCTGGAGGGAGCTCTCGGCATCGACCGGTGCGAGGCCACCGTCGGGCCGACCGAGATCCGGGTGCACGGCCGCCTGGGCGACCCGCCAGCCTTTGCCGGAACCGATCTCCGCGTCGAGGCCAAGGGGCCGGATCTCTCGGCCTTCTCCGGCCTCGCCGGCATCGCCCTCCCGCAGCTTCCCTTCGAGGCCGAGGGGCGACTGATGCCCGACGGCGACTCGATCAGGCTCGACGGCGTGTCGGCTCGGCTCGGGCCCAACACCGCTCGCCTCGACGGAACCGTGATGGCGGTTGCCGGATTCGAAGGCACCACGCTCCAGCTTGACGCGGCCGGACCCGACCTGTCCTGGCTCGAGCCGGTCACCGGCTTGGAGGACCTCCCGAGCAGACCCTACCGCCTGGTCGGCGGCGTGAGGGTGGAGTCCGGCGGCCTCCGTCTCGACGCCGTCAACGGGCGAGTCGGCGAGGTCACCGCCCGGCTCGACGGGCGGATCAGCCTGTCGCCGGGTTTTGCCGGCACCGACCTGAGGCTCGCAGCCGAGGGTCCCGATGCGTCGATCCCGGCATCGATGGCCGGAATCTCCGGCACGCCCGCCGAACCGTTCCGGATCGAGGGCGGGTTGAAGCGATCGGACGCCGGGTTCGATCTCGATGACCTCCAGGCCCAGATCGGAGCGGCGCGGGCCACCGTGTCCGGGCGTATCGTTCCGGTCGAGAGCTTCACAGGCACCACGATCCGATTCGATCTCCAGGGACCGGACATTGCGACCTTCGGCCCCATCGTGGGACAGCAGGACCTTCCGTCCCTCCCCTTCTCCGCTCGGGGCTCGCTGGCGATCGAATCGGAAGGCTACAGACTCGACGGGATCACGGCCTCGCTCGGCGAAGCCCGGGCCGAGATCACCGGCTTCATGAGCGCCTCTGAAAACCTGCGCGACACCGATATCGATTTCGCGATCGAGGGACCGTCCCTGGCCGGGGTGGGCTCTGCGATCTCGGCGTCCGGCCTCGCCAAGCTCCCGGTGCTGCCCGACGAGCCGTTTTCGCTCGCCGGTGGATTTGCGGTCAAGGACGCCGGCTTTGTGCTGCGCGATCTTCACCTCACCCTCGCCGAGGCGACCGCGACCGTCACCGGGACCCTCGGCCGCCTGCCAAACCTCGTGGGCACCGATCTGACGATTGCCGGCGACGGCCCGAGCATGCCTCTGGTCACCGCGTTGACCGGGGTCTCGGTGCCGGAGGCGCCGTTTCGGATCAACGGTCGCCTCGAGCGCCGCGAGCGGGGATTGCGATTCCACAACCTGCGCCTTCAACTCGGCGACTACCGGTTACAGGCTGATGGAATCCTGGGCGAACCACCTCTCCGGATCGGCACCGACCTTGGGCTTCAGGCCAGCGGACCAAGTCTGCTTCTGGTGTCACAGCTCGCCCGCATCGCGGACCTGCCCGATCAGCCGTTCAGCCTCAACGGCCGGTTCGAGGGCACCCCGAGACGCTTCAAGACCGACGGCTTCAGAGCGACGCTGGGGTCCAGTGACGTCCGTGGGAATTTCCGGATCGATCTGGCGGACCGGCCACGGCTCAACGGCAGCCTGGAGTCACAGCGAGTCGACATTCGCGAGCTCCTCGTTCCGAATCCCGAGGACCAGCCGGCCGAGTCGACCACATCAAAGCGCGGGGCTGACGATGGCCGGATCATCTCCGACAAGCCCTTCGACCTCGCCACGCTCGGTCGGATGGATTGCACGTTGCGGTGGTCGGTCGCAGAGCTGTTCATGCCGACGAGCACCTTCCGCGACCTGCGGGTCGCAGCCACCCTGGAAAACGGAAGCCTCGGCATCGACCCGGTGACAGCCACCGGGGCGCACGGCGGATCCTTGAACGGGAGCCTCACCCTGCGCCCGACGAGTCGCGGCCACTCCTTCGGCGCACGCGTGAATCTGGCCGACGGCCGGTTCGACATGTCGGCCATCGACGACGAACCGGAGCAATGGCCCAGCATCAACATCGACCTGACCCTGACGGGTTTGGGAAACTCGCCACGAGAAGTGGCCAGCACAGCGAACGGCCGGCTGGTCCTGGTCGTGGGTGAGGGCGTAATGGACAACAACGTCGTGGAGGCCCTGGCGGCCGACGTCGTGGTCAGGCTGCTTGAAACCCTGAACCCGTTTCGAAAGCAGGCGCCGTCGACGATGTTGCGGTGCGCCGTGATCATCGCGGACGTCACCGACGGCGCCGTCGTCTTCGACCCGATGGCCATCCAGACCGACAAGGTGACGATTCTCGGAGACGGCAAGGTCGACCTGTCGACGGAAAAGATCGACTTCGACTGGGTGACCAAGCCCCGCCAGGGCATCGGCGTCAGCGCGAGCCTGATCACCAACCCCTACATCAAGGTCGGTGGCACCCTGTCCAAACCGTCGGTGGCGATGAAGCCCCTCGAAGCCACGGCCTCCACCGGCCTCGCCGTGGTCACCGGAGGTCTGTCGCTGCTGGCCAAGGGCCTGCTCGACCGGGTTACCGCCGAGCAAGACGTGTGCAGACAGGCGATCAACCAAGCCGAGAAGAAGCTGAAGAGAACCGCCGGAAACCACCAATAGAGCCTTCCGCGCAATTCACTCCGCAGACTCCGTGAATTGCGTTGATTTGATTTTTTTCCGCACTCAATTGTCGCGTCTCAGATCTCACATCTCTATGAACTCGAGGCACGCTTGGTGTGTCCGTGAAATTTGAGGCGCGAGAATTGAGCAAAAACCTCGACGCGCTGGAGCGGCTAGAACGGGAAGGAAAAATTCAATCGGACGCCCCGAACTCCATCGCCCCAGCGATAGCCGAGCCCGATCCACGGCATGTTGACGACCCACAGCTTGAGCACCGGATCGGTGGAAAAGCTCAAGCCCACCTCGTAGTTCCAGTCCACCGAGATCGGGCCGTCTGTGATCAGCTCGAACTCCAGATCGGAGAAATGGCGGAGGATCACGTAGGCCCCGCCGCGGGCCGCCTTCGATCCGAGCGAGAATCCGAGCGGCAGCTGGGCGTCGACACCGAACTCCACCGTCGAGTACCAGTTCTTGATCGCTTGCGAGGTGGTGTTGTTGCGGTACCTGAGTGCGCTGCCGACCATCACAGAGAAGGGCCGCGGCTGATACTCACCCCGGGCACGGAGCCCAAGGGAGTACAGCAGGCTGACGGTGTCGGTGGCCGAGTCGTCACCGACTCCAACCTCGGCAAACGGTTTGATCACCCATCGGTCACCCGCCGGCAGCAGGAATTCGACCCCGGGAACGACCGCGATGGAGTTCAGTCGCGCGAAGAAATCCTGGACATCGGTCGAGGCTTCCAGCTCGTAGGCGCCCAGAGAGACGGGCACGTAGACCCGCAGCCCCCAGGGCTTGTCCTCGAGCCGACGAATGTTGAAGGACATGGGAATCCGGTAGATCTGTAGGGACCTCGCCTCGGCGTCCTCGATGGTCCCGGCATCTCGCGGCAGCAGGGCCAGATCGACGTCCTCGTCCACCGCCCCGGCAGTTCGGCTCGACCCAACCAGACCAGCCAGAGCCAGGCACAACGCAAGCGCAATCGGGGACGACCTCATTCCCACCAGCCTACACGCGCTCCGAAAAAAAATAACCCAATTCCGTATCGCTCCCGATGGGTTCGCCGGCAACTCGAAAGGGTGCCTGGCGATACGGAATCGGGCGACAGGCGATGCGGAATTAGGCGACCGGTACAACCTTATTTTACGGCACTGTCCGTTGGCTACTTGGCCGCTTCAGCCTTCATCTTGCCGAACCGGTCGACCATCTTCTTGAGGATCTTCTCGATCTGCTTGGCGCCCTTCTTCGGGTTATCCGGAATGGCGGCCTCGGCGGTACCGCGCCACACGAGGTTGTTGGTCCTGGCGTCCCAGATATCGATGACCAGGCTCCCTCGCTTGTAGGTCGACACGGTGGCCGTCGTCGCACCCCCGCCGCCACTGAAACCGCTCATGCCGCCCCAGTAGGGGTCCCAGGTCCAGCCGGTGCTGAAGCCATAACCCGCACCTGCGACCGAGAACTGTTGCTCGTCGGTGGTACTGGTGTAGTAGGTCACCAACAGGTCGGGATCCTCATTGACCTCGATCTTGCCGCCCTGAACGAGGTAGTACTCGATTCCGTTCTTGATCCGTGAGTGCATCAGGGGGTTTTGATCACTGAAGGAGATCTTCTGAGCCGACCCCCATTTGAAGGTCTTGTACGCCGAAAAATCGGCCGATCGATCGTAATCCACATAGACATCCGTCGCCGCGGCGGACGCCGCGAGCAGCAGTGCCGCCAGTCCAAGTCCAAGTCCTTTTTTCACGCCATCCTCCAGTGAGACCCCGCGGGTGAAGTCCGCGGCCGTCAGTCAGTGTTTTTCGTCCGTCGAATTCGATCGATCAGCGCGGTCGTCGATCGTTCGGGCAGCACCGGAACCAGCTCCACCCGACCGCCGTAGGACTCCACCAGCTCGCGGCCCACAACCTCGTGGATCTGATAGTCCTGCCCCTTGACCAGGACATCCGGCCGGACCTGTTGCAGGGTCTCCAGCGGGGTGTCCTCATCGAAGATGGTCACCGCGCCGACGCAGTCGAGTGCCGCCAGCAGCGCCGCCCGGTCGCTCTGGGGCATCAGCGGCCGATCCTCGCCCTTGAGCCTTTGCACCGACTCGTCGCTGTTGATCGCCAGCACGAGCACGTCTCCCAGCTGGGCCGCCTCGCGCAGCAGTGACAGGTGCCCCAGGTGCAGCAGGTCGAAGCACCCGTTGGTGAACACCACCCGCTTGCCCTGCATCCGCCACGACTCCACCTGGGCGGCGAGACCGCGGCGGGTCATCACCTTGCCCCGGGTTCGACCTTCGAGTCCGGCCAGAAGGTCTGCCGCGGGCACCGCGGCGGTGCCCACCTCGCCGACAACGATACCGGCGGCGAGGTTCGCCAGCCGGGCGGCGTCCTCGAGCCCGGCACCCGCTCCGACCCCGAGGGCCAGCACCGCCACCGCCGTATCGCCGGCGCCGGTGACGTCGAAGACCGCGCGACGCTGAGCCCGGACGGGGGTGTAGGCACCGTTGGAGGGAACCACCAGCATGCCGCGCTCGCCGAGGGTCACGACCAGCGCCTCGAATCCCCCCTCGGTGACGATCGTCCCCGCGGCCTCGGCAATGGTGGCGTCGTCGGCCGTCGCCAGAGCCAGTCCCGTCGCCGCCTCGAGCTCGCGCAGGTTGGGCGTGACAACGTGGGCGCCGCGGTAGCCGGTCAGGTCTCGGCGTTTGGGATCCACCAGGACGGGCACACCGTGCTCGGCGGCAGCCGCGATCAGAGCTCGCACGGTGTCGTCGGTGAGGAACCCCTTGGCGTAGTCGCTGAGGATGAGGACGTCGGGAGCCTCGCCCTCTCCAAGCCTGCCGATCAGCTCTGAAGCAACCTCGGACGGACACTGGCGCGCGTCCTCCCAGTCGAGTCGCAGCAGCTGCTGCCGGTGGCCGAGCACCCGGATCTTGTGAGTGGTGGGGGCGTCCTCGAGCCGGCCAACGGCCCTGGTGTCGATGCCGTTGTCGGCGCACACCTTCAGCACGGTCTCACCCGCGACATCGGAACCGATGACGCCGCACAGGCTGACGCGGGCGCCCAGGGCGGCGATCTGCCGGGCGACGTTGGTGGATCCGCCGAGCCGCGACATCCGCTCCCGGACGTGCACCACCGGAACCGGCGCCTCGGGCGAGATGCGGTCCACCTCTCCGACCACGTACTCGTCGAGCATGATGTCGCCGGCCACCCATACCTGGAGGTCCGGAAACCGTCCGATGACCTCGGCCAGACCCTCGGAGCTTCGTTCGGAGCTCACGGCGAGTCGCTCTTACCGGCGGCCTGCTCCGCAGCCTCAGCCAGCACGTGAATGCACAGCTCGTGGACCTCCTGGATCCTCGCCACGGTGTCGGACGGCGCCGCCACCAGGTAGTCGGCGTGCGCAGCGAGGCGGCCGCCGCCGCGGCCCGTCAGCGCCGCCACGACACACCCCATGGCGCGAGCCTGAATGGCCGCCTCGACGACGTTCGGCGAGTTGCCGCTGGTGCTGATCGCCACCAGCATGTCGCCGCTTCTCGCCAGCGCCTCCACCTGGCGGGCAAAGACCCGGTCGAACCCGTAATCGTTGGCAATCGCGGTCAGGGTGGATGAATCGGTGGTCAGGGCGACGGCCGCAACCGCCGCCCGGTCGATCCGGAACCGGCAGACCAGCTCTGCGGCGAGGTGCTGGGCGTCGGCGGCGCTGCCGCCGTTTCCGCACACCAGTACCTTGCCCCCGCCGGCCAAACAGGCCAGGGCGGCGTTCACCACCTGCTCGAGGACGGCGGGCAGGGACCGCGCGGCCTCGGCCATGACGATGCCGTGCTCGTCGAAGCTGCCGGCGATCGTCGATTGCACGTTCTGCTGGTGAGAATCCGACATCACTCCTCCGCCACGATGGCCTCGGCGGCGCACCGAAGGTCATCGTACACCGCGACGCCGACATCTCCCAGCCGGCCCTCGGTGCGCCGGCCCTTGCCCGTGCGCACCAACACCGCCCGCACCCCGGCGGCGCGCGCCGCCTCGAGGTCCCGCCCGGCGTCCCCCACCGCCACCGTCTCTGCAGGCGACACCCCGGAGAACAGCACCGCCTCCTCGATCAGTCCGGGCGCCGGTTTGCGGCATGGGCAGCCCTCCTCCGGGGCATGGGGACAGACGAAAACCCCGTCGATGGGTGCTCCGGCGGCCTCGGCCTCGGACAGCATGACGTCGTTGACCCGGTCCACCGCCTCCATGTCCACGATGCCGCGGCCGACCGCCGACTGATTGGTGACCACGGTGATCAAAATCCCCGCCTCCGCCAGCCGCCGCAGGCCGTCGAGGGCGCCGGCCTCCCACGCCCAGTCTTCGGGACGGGTCACCCAACCGCCGCCCGGCGCCTCGCGGTTGAGCACGCCGTCGCGGTCCAGAATCACGTGGCGGATCGGCACGACGGACGCTCCTAACGATACGGGTCGGGTTGGGCGAGGAAGCCCTGGACGTAGGCTCGAACGCCCTCCTCCAGCGACGTGAAGGGCCGCTGGTAGCCGGCTTCCCTGAGGCGGTCCATGCGGGCCTGGGTGAAGTACTGATACCGGTCCCGGATGGCGGGCGGCATCTCGATGAACTCGATGCTCGGCTCGGATCCGACCGCAGCGCACAGCGCTCGCGCCAGGTCCTCGAAGGTGCGCGCTTCGCCGGTCCCGAGATTGAAGATCCCACTCACCTCCGGCCGGTCCAGCAGCCACAGCACCACGTCCACGCAGTCGTCGACGTACACGAAATCCCGTCGCTGGCCGCCGTCGGGGTAGTCGGGATGGTCGGAACAAAACAGCGTCACCGGCCGGCCCTCTGCGGCCGCTGGGTACTTCTGGGCGACCACGCTGCGCATGGTTCCCTTGTGGTACTCGTTGGGGCCGTATACGTTGAAGAACTTGAGGCCGACCCACTGCGGCGGCGACGGACAGCCCCGCTCGATGGAACCGATCACCCTCCGGTCGAAGAGGTGCTTGCTCCAGCCGTAGGCGTTGAGCGGTCGCAGTCTGGCCAACGCCTCCGGTGAGCTGTCGTCGTCGAAGCCCTGGGTGCCGTCACCGTAGGTAGCCGCCGACGACGCGTAGATCAAGGAGGTCCCGGTCGAGGAGCACCACCGCCACAGATCCAGGGAGAGCCTGAAGTTGACCTCGACGATGAGATCGGCGTCGGTTTCGGTGGTGGAGGAGATCGCCCCCATGTGGACCACCCCGTCAAGCACCCCACCATGGTCGTCCAGCCAGCGGAGCAGGTTCTCCGGGGCCACCACGTCCTCGAGCTCGCGTTTGGCCAGGTTGCGCCACTTCTCTCCCTGGCGCAGGCGGTCGCACACCACCACCGAGTCGCCCCGCTCGCACAGCGCCGCGACGATGTTGGAGCCGATGAAGCCGGCGCCGCCGGTAACCATGAGAGTTTTGGAAGTCACGTTCTCTGGTCCCTTCCCTTTGAACTCACCGGCATTCTAGTGCAGCAGCATTTGAATTCTGAGTTTTGAGTTCTGAGTTTTGAGTTGCCTCCGGTGGGCTGCTCGCCCCGGCCATCAAAACAAACGGCGCCAGGGAGACTCTCCCGGGCGCCGCGATTGCTTTTGCCTTGCGCGACCTAGAACATCCAGCCGACATCCAGCGCGATCACGTCGAAGCGAGGCGTGCTGTTGGTGTTGGAGAAGTCCATCCACTGGCTGGTGTAACCCAGCCGGAAGAATGTCATGTCGTTGTTGAGCGTGTAGCGCAGCCCGAGCAGCACTTGATAGGAGAAGGCGTCGGTGGTCTTGGTGGGGTAGCTGGAGTAACAGACGTAGCCGTACCAGGGGTCCCACCAGCATCCGCCCACCGGAGGGCCGTTGGGAATATTGGTGTCGATCCACGTCCAGCCGATGCCGGCTCCCAGGTACGGCGTGAGCGGACCGTCCCCGAAATTGAGAATCATGTTGCCCGCCAGCGTGAACTGGTCGTAGCTGCCCGAAATCCTGCTGACGGATTCCGGCTCGTTCACGATGGCGTCGTAACCCACCCCCGCCCATTGGAGGCCGAAGTTGGCGGCGAGCCTGTCGCTGACGTTGTAACCACCGCCGAGGGCGAATCCGAAATCGTCATCGATGTCGATAGTCGAGCTGCTCTCGCCACTCGCGGTCTCCAACCCCGTGCCGAGCTGATAGAAGGTCCCCAGGGTGAACTCCCACCTCCCCTCCCGGTCCTGGGCCTGGACGGTTGCGGCCCCCGCGAGCAGCGCCAGCGTCAGGCCGGCGACGTAGATCGTCCTGGTGATCCGTAGCGTTGTCCTGTGAGTCATGAAATCCTCCCTTGATTTGGTGGCTCGATGAGCCGCTTTTAAAATTCCGCCCTCGAGAGGGTGGCTGGTTGTCGATTTTCATACGGGTTGCGGCGCCGGTGGTTCGCTTCAGCCCGAGGAAGCTATCACTCAAATCCGAACACGTTACATGCCCTCTTTACTCCCGACCCGTCACCGAGCCTCAAGAATCGGTCATAACGAGCAGCAACACCGCGATCGGTGCGCCATTCACGTTCACGTCATTGCCCCTTCGATTCTCGACTTTCCGCCGATGTTCACTGCCGGACCTAGAACTTGACCAGGAAAATCTGCCCCTCGAGGCAGACCTTGAAGGCCTTCTTGAAGTTTTCGATCTGCTCTGCCGTGGCCTGCTGGGCCTGCTGCTGCAGGCCGAAGAGATCGCTTCCGGTGTTCTCGACCGCCCAGTTGTAGCAGGCGGCCTCGTCGGTCGACTGCCGCTCGGGAGCCTGCCCCTCGGTCGGGAAGACGTAGATGTTGATGGTGGCTGCTCGCTGACCATCAGAAGCTGAAAGCGACCCCGAGTTGCGGACCGGAGATGAGCATGTCGCAGCGAAAGAGGTTGAACCCGCTGCCGTCCTCGTAGTCGATGTCGATGGCGCGGTAGCCGAGGATGACCGACACCAGGTCGGACGCGCGGAAGCCGATGTCGGCGTAGGCCTGCCAGGCGAGGTCCGAGCCGACTCCGAAGCCGCCGATGTCACCGCGCGCGCCGATCCACCAACGCTCCGCCAGCGGTGCGAAGAGGTGGACGCCGACAAACGGGTCGATCCAGCTCTTGCCCTCTTCGATACTGGGGTCAGCGTTTGGTCCCGAGTACCGCAACCCGCTGGTGAGATCCACCCATCGCCCGCCGGCGAGCAGGGTGACGGCGGGCGAAACGCGGTAGCCGCCGGCGACCTCGAACAGGGTCTGGGTGACGATGGCCGTCGCTGTCCCTTGGGCCACATCCGTGCTCGAGTCCAGATCCACGTAGATCAGATCCGAGGACAGCGCCCAGCGCTCGTTCCTCATGTCGAAGTGGACCATTGCCGCGAAGTGGAGATCGCTGATGACCTCGCTGAAAGGGTAATCAACGGCTTCGTCGATGCCCTTGACGGTGATCCAGCCGTCCATGCCCGCCGCCCACAGGTACGGGGCGATGTTGTACTGCCAGCCGTCCGAGCCGGACTGGGCCGCCGCCTGCTGTGAGGTCAGCATCGCTGCAGCTGCCGCGAGCACCGCGAGTGTTGATCTAAGTCCCATCCCTTGCCTCCCCTGCAGCCCCGACTTTCCGCCGATGTTCACCGCCTGACCTAGAACTTGACCATGTACTGCTTTCCCTCGAGGCAGACGCTGAACGCCTTCTTGAAGTTCTCGATCTGCTCCGCCGTCGCCTGCTGGGCCTGCTGGCTCTGCTGCTCCACCTGCTGGCTGGCATCCGCCTTGGCCCGCTTCGTCTTGCGGCGGGCGACGACCGCGCCGGCCCCGGCGCCGTAGGCGGCCCCCTTACCGGCGTCGTCGCTGGCGATTTCGCCGATCAGGGCACCCGCCGCGGCCCCGCCCACCGCTCCCTTGACCCCCGCGCCCTGGCCGGCCGCCGCGATCTGCTGCTGCTGCTGCTGGGCCTGCTGCTGCTGCTGCTGAGCCTGTTGCTGCAGGGCGAAGGGATCGCTGCCGGTGTTCTGGACCGCCCAGTTGTAGCAGGCGGCCTCGTCGGTCGACTGCTGCTCGGGAGTCTGGCCCTCGGTCGGAAAGACGTACACGTCGATGGTGGCTGCCAGGGTCTTTTGCGGGGCCGGCTGGGTCTGCGCCAGGGCCACTCCGGCGACGGTGGTGATCAGCGCGATTGCGAACGTGGTCCTCAATTTCATGGTGTCGTTTCCTTTCACTTGCTACCGGATTCGGCGGCGCTTGCGATCGGCGTGCAGGCGCCGAAGACCGTCACCGCGCGGCCTACGGAAACGATGGCGGCCGTGACCTGGCCGGTCTGTTCGGAGATAACCCAGCTGAAGGCCCGCCCCATTTCGAACCCCTGCAGGACGATGAGCCCGTCCCGACGACTCACGTTTTCGATCGGGGTCGTTCGGTTCTCGCCCGATGCCGCCGTCGTGCTGAGCCGCCTGGCATCGAGGTCGACCTCGATAAACTCCGGAATGTTGAGGTTCCACGGCAGGTCGATTTCGCACTCACCGTCGTCGTAGCACACCGTCGCCTGGACGGGAGAGCACAGCAACCGATTCGAATTGGAGAGGTCGTCCGCCCACACCGCCGGGCCCGCGAGGGCCACTAACACTGGAAGTACGAATCCACGTTTCACCCACATCTGAATCTCCATTTCCGTGTCCCACTCGGCGCAATCGCCGGATGCGCTCAAACGCGGGCCACAATGCAAACTCCCGGAGCACGCGCGAGAGTTCCGATCATCGCGGGTACTTTAGCTGGTCGCGTGCCCCCTGGGTACTCGCAAATCTACGGGGGGGGGGCCGGTAGCGAGCACCCGGCTCAACGGCTCCGCAATCACCCCGGCCGCCCTCGTTCTCCAGTCACTCCTCGGCTACCGGGTCCCACATCGGGTCCGGATTGTAGACTTTCATGGCGTGGAACTGCTCGAGCGTGGTCGGCCCGAGGTCCTGCTCGTAGACGACGCCGTCGTGGCTGACGATGAACGTCTTGACGCCGGTCACACCGTAGTCCACCGGGGCGGCCGCAAGGGCGAACCCACCGATCATGGCGCCCATGACGACGAAGTCCATCTCTCCGTGCGGCGCGTCCGGACCCTGGCCCTTGAGAACCTTGAAGTAGTAGCCGTGGTACGGGCTGGACTTCTCGTCGTAGCCCTCGGCAATCGCCCCGGCAATCCCCTCGCCCACCGGCCCCTGCCAGGTTCCGTCCGGGTCCTGCCACGCCAGTCCATCCTGGGTGCCGGGGGTGCTGACGACGCGCTGTGCATACTGGTTCACCCGGACGCCGTCGTGCTTGACCGCGGCGTAGTCGCGCTGCGCCTCGACGTAGCCGAGGCAGACGTCGATGGCATCGAGCTCGTTGGTCCCGATGCGGCGGAAGAGCAGCTCCTCACGACCGGCCTCGGTGTCGAATCGCCAGCGCCCGCCCTCCTCGACGAGCGGCATCGGCACCGGCCAATCCCCCTCCCCCACCGACAGAATAGCGACTCTGGGGTCCAGGGGAACCCGGTCGACCTCGGTCTTGACGCGGGCCTCGGCGGCGAAGGCCAGGCTCTGGTTGCGGTCGTGAACCGGGTCGCCCGTGACCACCAGATCCACGCCGTCCGGCCCCAGGATCCGGGTCAACGCCTCGACGTCGTAGGTTTCGGCCGCGGCGATGAGCGCTTCGGCCGCCTCTTCGGGGGTATCAAATGCCTCGTGGACGGCGACAGGCGTCTCGCCGGAACCGTTCGCAAACCCGCCGGCCGGCGCCAACACCGCTGCCGCCAACCCGAGGAAAAGCCCGAAACGCACGAGACGCGCACGATACCGAACAAGATTCTGGTCACTGTGTGTCAAGATCATCGCGCTCACCTCCGTCCGCCGCCGCCACGTCCGCCACCACCACGAGAACCCATGGACCCCATGCTGGAAGCGCCCCGCGAGCTCGCCGACCGGGCACTCGCGCCGCTGTAGCCGCTCGGGCTGCCGCCGAAACCACCGGCGCTCCGTCCGCTGCTCGACGGAATGCTGCGGCTGCCGATATTGTCGCTGCCGCCGCGGCCGGCCGTCGCGCCGGCGGACCCGCGGCTGGCGGCGTTCGGCCCGGTGCTGCCCGCCCGGTTGGCGGCGCTCGGCCCGGTGCTGCCCGCCCGGTTGGCGGTGCCGGCGCTGGCACCCCCCGGTCGGCTGCCGGCTCCGCCCTGCTGGCGGGCGCTCGCCTGCCGGCTGCTCGCCGAGTCGCCGCGCGCCGATCCGCCGTACTTGTTCGCCGTCGCCTTGTCGGCGTACGGCGTTCCGCCGCGGTGATTGGCGTTGTGCTGCCAGTTGCCGCCGCCGCCGGCGTTGATATTGGTGTTCCGGTTGAAGTTGTTGTTGACGTTGATGTTGATGTCGTTGTGTCCCCAGCCGCAACCGCAGCACGAGCCGCCCCAGATCGCGGCGCCCCACATGACCCCGACGCTGAACGATACGAATGCGGCCCCGGCCGGGTAGGGCGGGTAGTAGATCGGCGGGTACGGGTAGTAGACGGGGGGCGGGCCGTAGACCACGGTCGGGCTGTAGGACGGCACGTAGATCACTTCAGGCTGAGCGGCCTCGACGATGATGACGGTCTTTTCCTCGACCACCTTGGTTTCGACCACCTGCTGCTCGTTGGATTCGAGGGCTCCGTTGTCCTGCGCCTTCTTCCGCATCCGCTGCACGGCGTCCATGACGTCCTGCTGCTGTGCGAGAAAGGCGTTGCCGAGCTCCGTGGTCCACTGGACGTCGTCAGCGAGGCGCGTCACCACCTCGGGCACCGCCGCCATCGACTGGATGCTCGGATCCCAGGGCTGCTTCGCCACCGCCTCGGCCAGCGCATCGCCCTCGAGCCCGGTGTTCTTTTCGAGCCACTGCTGGAGCTGGATGATCTCGAGGGGGTAGGTCGAGGCGACCAGCACCTGCGCCAGCAACGGGTCGGGGTAGAGGGCGATCGGGGCGACCAACGAGTCGAGCTCCTCCGGCGGAATCGTGGCCGGCGCCCCTTCGGTCGCGGCGGCCGGCTCCTGCGCCAGCACGAGGGCCGCGCCGCACATGTGCACGATCACGGCTGCGATCGCGATCATCGCGACAGCCCTTCTTCCAGGTTGGGAAATGATGGTCATTACTGCCATGATTTGAAGCCCCCTTTTCGCGCCGCATCCCCTGGTCGGCCACCTTCGGGAAGCAAGCGCGAGTGCTTTTCGGCCGCCCATCATACGGTAGCTGCCTCTCGCCGTCCTGGGAACTCGGAAAACTACGGGAAAAGGCGGGCTCGAACACCAGCCAGCCGACAGGCATAGTCGCCAAGAAGACCCCTTCTCCAGGCTCCCGACTCCGAGGATTCCGAGTTTACAGGCCATCGAATTCGGTCTACGGTCTCGGTTGAGGGGAGACCGCGAATGCGGATACAGCGCGCGATGATGGTTGCCGGCTGCGTGCTTGCGTTCGGCTTCACCTCGACTGCGGCGGCACAGAAGTTCGAGATCACGCCGTTCGGCGGATGGCGGTTCGGCGGCGGCTTTACCGACCTGGATACAGGCGCCGGCGTCGACGTGGACGACGGGCTCAGCTACGGCGTCATTCTCGGGATTCCGTATAACCTGAAAAACCGGTCCCGCCTCGAGCTCATCTGGAGCTGGCAGGACACGACTGCCGGCACCACGGCTGCCGGGAATCCCGGTTTCGACCTCGATGTGCACTACCTCCACCTCAGCGGCATGGTGCCCTTCGCCACAAAGAACCCCAAGCTGGATACCCTGCTCTCGTTGGGTCTCGGCGGCACCTTCATGATGCCCGGCATCGACGGCGCGGGGTCGGAGGTGCGCTTCTCGGTCAGCGCTGCCGTCGGCCTGCTGTTCCACGCCTCCGATAGGGTCGGTATCCGGCTCGAGGCCCGCGGGTGGTTCACCTTCACCGAGACCGGCGGCGCGGTCTTCTGCTCCGGCGGCTGCGTGGTCGGTTTCTCCGGCAGCGGGTTCGGTCAGGGCGAGCTGACGGCGGGACTTCAGTTGGCGTTCTGATGAATGTGCAGGTTGATGCGAGCGGCTGAGGTACGGGTGGAAAACGGGCAGAGCGTTGTGCCTCTGCCCGCCTGGGTCGCCGAGCCCTGCAGGCGTGGTTCGGTTATCCCTCGTTCTTGCTCTGCTGCTTGAGCTGCTTCTGCAGCTCGTTCCACTTCTTCTTGTTCTCCTTCAGCTCCTCCTTGGTCATGATCCGAAACGGCACGTGGACGGCGCCGCCCGCGAACTGGACATTGAGGAAGTGCTGCCCGTACTGGATGCCGCCGGGAACGTGAAAGTACACGCGGCCGACGCATGCCCGGTTCGAGCTCAGATCGACGGTGTCGTAGGCGAGTCCACGGCCGGGCTGAGCGACGTCGGTGAAGAACCCGATCCGACACGGGTGGTCGGTGCCGACCGGGAAGTAGTTGATCGAGTCACGACTCGTGTTGGCCCTGGCGTCCAGGGCCCGCAGCGAGGCCTTGGAGAACTCCTCCTGGCTCGCGAGCGGGATCGAGGCTCCGTCGGGTACGGTCACTGTCAGGTCCTCGCGTGCGAGCACCTGGTTCGGAACACTGCCCATGAGGGTGATTCCGACCTCGAGCAGCAGCCACTCCTGGCCCACGGAGCCGTTGGCCACCCGATACCCGAGCACCACCCAGCCCTCCTCGTTGTACCCGAGTCGGATGTACTCGCCCTTCACGTCGACCATCTGTTTGGCGGCCTCGTCCTGCGCCACCGCCGGCACCACGGCGAGCACCGCGCAGGTGATCGCCAGGAGGGTCGATACGACACTCATTCGACACGTAGTCATCATCCTGAATCTCCCTTGTCTGACGTTGGATCCGGAGTCGGTTGAGCGGTGGCGGCATCGACGGATCCGTGCGAGCCGACCGCACTGGTTGTTGGCTCCGTTGGGCGCCTCTCGGGTCGACGGTCTCCGGTCGCTCGCCTTCCGCCGGGCGCCCCCACGAGGCCATTTCAGTCTTCGCCCGCAGTATAGCGTGCCGGCGGTTCCCCAAGAACTCGCAAAACCACCGGGTCCGGTAGCATGACATGACTCGACCGCACGGCGGCCACCGCCCGCCCCGAACACCCTCGATACTGGTGTAGACCCCGTAGTTTTTCGAGGTTACAACCCTTCGATATCCGGCTATCGTCGGGGTTGAGTACAATCACCCCGCGCCCTTTGCACCCATACCGGAGGTACGTATGAAGAAGTTCGGACGCTCAATCGCTCTGACCGGCCTCATCGCCCTGCTCGCCCTGCCGGCCGCGGCGGCCGACAACGGCTTCTACCTCGGCGCCAGCTTCGGCCAGTCGGGTATCAAGATCAACGACGTCGACGACGACCTCGACGGCGTCGACTTCTCGGGTAGCGCCACCGCCTTCAAGGTGTTTGCCGGCTTCCGCTTCCTCACCTTCCTCGCCGTCGAGGGCAGCTACGTCGATTTCGGCGCACCCGACGACTACTTGGAAGCCCTCGACGGGACTGTCCAGACCGATGTCACCGGTTACGACGCATTCGCGGTCGGCCTGCTACCCCTGGGCATCGCCGACATCTTCGCCAAGGTCGGGTTCATCTCCTGGGACGCCAGCATCTCCGGGCAGGTCGGCGGCGAGGCCCAGAGCGAGTCCGAAGACGGGACCGACCCGGCTTACGGCCTCGGCGTCCAGTTCAGGATCAAGTCGTTCGCGATCCGCGGCGAGGTCGAGTACTTCGATATCGAAGGCGCCGAGTACGTCTACATGTACTCGATCGGCGGCAGCTACACGTTCTGAATCAAGAGTGCCTGGTACGTCGGAGTTCCTCGTCGCATCGAGCATCATCTCGACGATGCCGTCGATCTCCCGCCCCGGCTCGGGGAGGCCCGCGGCATCGAGCCCGAGCTTGCGAGCGATCGACGAGCGGACCTCGTCGGGGTCGAGGCTCTCGCCCTCGATGGTAGAGGACTTCACCACCTCGGCGGTGAGCGTGGCGAGGTCCGCTTCGGTCCGGAAGACGAACCCGAGGGCCTCCATCTTGCCGAGGTGCCTGCCCTGCTTGTAGCGCACCGCCGCCAGCGCTCCCGCCAGGGCTTCACTGTCCCATTCAAAATCCGGCCATCGGCCCGATCAGTACGGAAACAAACAACCGCCGGAGGATCTGCCCACCGGTCCGGTCGTTCCTCGGGTGCGGGTCCCGGTCGTCGTCGTCATGGGTTCCATCTCCTCCCTGATCATGCCGCCGGCCTCTTCGAAAGGGACGAAGCGCACGCAGACGGGGGAGACCACGGTGAGCGAACGGTCCGTCAGCGTCAGCCGGCCGCTCGTCGGGTCGATCCGCAGGAGGTTGATCGTGTTCGAGCTCTGGTTGGCGGCGAACAGCCACCGGCCGGTCGGGTCGATCGCGAAGTGGCGGGGTGTTCTACCTCCGCTCGTCACCCACTCCAGGGACGTGAGGCTCCCGTCGCTCGGGTCGATGCCGAACACAGCGATGCTGTCGTCCCCGCGATTCGAGACGTACAGAAATCTGCCCTTCGCATCCACCGCGATCTCCGCCGCCGTGTTCGTGCCGGCGAAATTCCTCGGGAGCGTCGGGATCGTCTGCACGCTGCGCAGCACTCCCGGCCCCGCGGCGTAGGAAAAGACGGTGACCGAGGACGCCAGCTCATTCACCACGTACACGAACTTCCCCGTAGGGGTGAAGGCCACATGGCGCGGCCCCGCGCCGGGATCCATCATGACAAACGCCGGGCTGCCGGGCGTCAGTGAACCCGTGGCGGCGTCGAATCGGTGGATCAGCAGCTGGTCGAGCCCGAGGTCTGCCACGATGGCAAAGCGGTTGTCGTTGGTGGCCTGGATGAAATGGGCGTGCGGCCCCGCCTGGCGCTCCGGGTTTACGCTCGACCCGACGTCCTGCACGAAGGCGGAGTGCGGGCCCAGCCGCCCATCCGGGCCGATCGGAAACACGGCTACGTTCCCACCGTTGTAGTTCGCCACCAGTAGGTACCGCGCCGCCGCGTCCAGGGACAGGTGCGCCGGACCTCCACCGAGCGACGAGACCTGCTGCAGGAGATCCAGCTTGCCCGATTCCCGATCGATCGCGAACACGCTGACCGCGCCGGTCGGCTCGTCGCGGAACGTATCCAGCTCGTTCACCACATACAGAAAGCGGCCCCTCGGATCGACCGCGAGAAAGGACGGGTTGTCCGTTGTGGCTGCGAGGTCGATCGGACTTGTTTCACCGCTGGTCGGGTCGAAGCGAAAGGCGGAGATGCCGTCGCTCCCTGCGCCGGTGTAGGTCCCGACATACACGACGTTCTCGGACCGCCGCATACTCCTGCCTGGCACGGGTGTCGTTGTCCCTTGAATCTCACACCTCGGAGAACTGGATCACGACCTTGATGTCATCGGGCTTTCTCTCCAGGGCCTGCCTGAAATCCTCCGGCTTCTCACGGCGGGTGATCAGGCCGGCCAGCCACTTCCGGTTCGAGCGAGCGAGCAGGTTGCCGGCCTTGTACCAGTGCCGCTTGTTGGCGTTGACGCTGCCCACGATCACGATGTTCTTCAACACCGCGGCCGCCGCGATGTCGGCAATGGCGGCTGTCGGGGCGGCGCCGCCGTGTCCGACGCCGGTCAGACAGACAATCCCGCTCGCGCCGATCGCCTGGATCGAGTCGGCTATCACGGTTCCCACCCCGGTGCACTCGACGATGGCGTCCGGTTCGAAGCCGATCTCGCTCACCGAGCCCGAGTGATATGTCGCACCGAGGGCGCGCACCAGATCCGGCTTGGCGCCGGACTCCATCCGGTCGAGGACATGGACGTCCAGACCCGCCGACCTGGCGCCGAGAGCCGCCAGAAGACCGATGGGGCCCGCACCGGTCACGAGAACGGTCTTCGGTTCCCAGAATGAGCGGCGCCCGATGACTGCCACGTGCTCCAGGGCCTTCGCGATCACGGTGGTCGGCTCGAGGAGCACGCCGAGGATCCCCAAAGAAGGGTCGACCTTGATGGCGTACTCGGGTTCGATGCGCCAGCGCTCGGACATGAAACCGTGGATCTCCTTGATTCCGCGCTCGGTGTACCGGCCGTTGCGGCACATGTCCCACTCCCCTACCGCACAGTTGGGGCAGGGCACGGGATCGGGACGACGAACGATGCCGACCACAAGATCACCCTTCTGGAGGGGGCTGGTCGGACCCGGATCGATGACGCGGCCGAGGGATTCGTGGCCGAGCACGAGGCGAGTCGCGCCGGGGGGCGCCCAGCCGTACTTGCCCTCCACGATTTCGACGTCCGTCCCGCATACGCCGACAGCCACGGCCTCCACCAGGATCGAGCCCTGATGCACGTCAGGTTCGGGAAAATTGCCGTATTGGACGCTCCCCGGTGTCTGGGGCTCGACAGTGATCGCTTTCATCGGTTCATCTCCAATTCAAAGACATGGTGGGACCATGGTTGCAGGACGATTTGAGGTCCACGCTCGAGCAGGTCATTGCCGTCGCGGGCATGGCTCCCCCCTACTCCCCGGCGACCTGTTCGCGGACCAGGCGGGCCTCGAGCTTCTCCTTGGGGGTTTCCAGGGCGGCCTCGGCCGTCACCCGCCCGAACAGGTCGATGAGGACCGCGATGAGGCCCGTCCAGCCCGTCTGGTGGTTGGCACCGATGCCGGCGCCGATGTCGCCGTGGAAGTACTCGTAGAAGAGGATCAGGTCGCGCCAGTGAGGGTCGTCCTGGAACTTCGCCGAGCTGCCGTGGACCGGCCGGCGACCGCTCCCGTCGCGCAGGAAGATGTTCGCCAGGCGCCGGGAGATCTCCTTCGCCACCTCGAAGAGGGTCATGCGGTTTCCGGAGCCGGTCGGGCACTCGACCGTGAAGTCGTCGCCGTAGAAGGCGTAGAGATTCAGGAGGCCGCGGACGATCAAGCCGTTGACCGGCATCCAGATCGGGCCGCGCCAGTTCGAGTTCCCCCCGAACATCCCGCTGTTGGAGTCGCCCGGGACGTACTCGACGCGGTACTCCTGGGCCGCCAGGTGAAACACGAACGGGTGCTCGAGGTGGTGGCGAGACAGGGCGCGAATGCCGTAAGGGGAAAGGAACTCCTTCTCGTCGAGCAGATAGCCGAGAATGCGCTCGAGCTTCGCCCGGGTGAGGGGCGAGAGCAGCCGGCGGCCGGCGTGGCCGATGAACCCTTCGACTGTCGGAGCCACCTGGGCGAGCACCTCGGGGTGGCGCTTCCGGAAGAGCGCGATCAGCTCCATCAGTTTCGGGTGGCGCGTCACCGTGTCCTCCTCGATCATGGTGCTCGCGCAGAGCGGCAGGAGACCGACCATCGAGCGGACCTTCAGACGGAACGCCTCACCATTCGGAAGCCGGAGCACGTCGTAGTAGAAACCGTCCTCCTCGTCCCACATGTCGTCCCGCTGGTCGCCGGCCTTGTCCATCGCGTAGGAGATCCAGATGAAGGTCTCGAGGAACTTGAAGGCGATGTCTTCGTAGGCGTCGTCGTGGTCGGCGAGGATGAGGGCCATCTCCAGCATGTTCTGGCTGTAGAAGGCCATCCACGCCGTCCCGTCCGCCTGCTCGAGCGACCCGCCGGTCGGGAGCTCGGCGCTGCGGTCGAAGACGCCGATGTTGTCGAGGCCCAGGAACCCACCCGCAAAGACGTTGCGTCCCTGGGGGTCCTTCCGGTTCACCCACCAGTTGAAGTTGAGCTGCAGTCCCTGGAACGAGCGCGCCAGGAACTTGAGATCCTCCCGGCCCAGGTTCTTCTCCATCTTGTAGAGGAACAGCGTCGCCCAGGCGTGCACCGGGGGGTTCACGTCGCTGAAGTTCCACTCGTAGGCGGGCATCTGCCCGTTGGGGTGGCTGTAGAGGCTGCGCAGCATCAGAAGGAGCTGCTCCTTGGCGAAGTCGAAGTCCACCAGCGACAGCGCGATCGTGTGGAAGGCCAGGTCCCAGGCCGCGTACCAGGGGTACTCCCACTTGTCTGGCATGGAGATGATGTCGCCGTTCAGCATGTGGAACCATTCGGCGTTGCGCACGCCGCGACCCGCACCGCCCAGGAGCGGGTGCGCCTGGTGCTCCTTCAGCCAGCGGTCGAGGTCGAAGTAGTAGTACTGCTTCGTCCAGAGCATCCCCGCGAGTGCCTGGCGGTGGACCCGGCGCTGATCTTCGTCCAGCGAGTTGGGCGCGATCCGGTCAAAGAACTCGTCGGCGTCGCCGAGCCGCTGACGGACCACTTCATCGAACGCCGCGCCGAACGCCCCGCCGGTCGTGCCTTGTGTCAGCCGGAGTTGGACGACCTCGCAGCCCCCCGCCGGCACCTCGAGGACGTAGCGCGCCGCTGCCTTTGTCCCGGTCTGCGCGACGTTCACCGCGTCGCGCTCCCCGGAGACGATGTACCGGTGGAATGCGTCCTTGACGTACGGCGTCGGGTTCGGCTGCCCCCAGAGCCGGTGGGCGTTCGACTCGTTCTCCGTGAACAGGAGCTCCGGGGCGCCGTCGCACGAGAGCGTGAAATCGCCCAGCTCGGGGTGTGAGGCCGCAATCGCACCGCCGGCCTCGCGCAGGATCGGCTTCTCCCCCTCGTCGCCCCACGACCAGGTGTTCCGGAACCACAGCGTCGGCAGGAGCTGCAGCCGGGCCGCCTCCGGGCCGCGGTTTTGGACCGAGATGCGGATCAGGACGCCGTCGGGTCCCTCCTTGGCGTACTCGACGAAGACGTCGAAGTAGCGGTCGTCGTCGAAGATCCCGGTGTCGAGGAGCTCGTACTCGAGCTCCTCCTTCGTCCGCCTCCGGTTGGTCTCGACCAGGTCCTGGTAGGGAAACTCACGCTGCGGGTACTTGTAGAGGTACTTCATGTACGAGTGGGTCGGCGTCGAGTCGAGGTAGAAGTAGTAGTCCTTGACGTCCTCGCCGTGGTTGCCCTCGCTGTTGGTGAGGCCGAAGGCGCGCTCCTTGAGGATGGGGTCCCGCTCGTTCCACAGCGCGAGGGCGAAGCACAGGAGCTGCCGGTCGTCAGAGATCCCGGCGAGGCCGTCCTCGCCCCACCGGTACGCCCGCGAGCGCGCCTGGTCGTGCGTGAAGTAGTCCCAGGCGTTGCCGTCCTGACTGTAGTCCTCGCGGACCGTCCCCCACTGCCGCTCGCTGAGATACGGGCCCCACTTCTTCCAGGGGATGCCCTTCTCGCGCGCCTCGTTCAGTCGTTTCTGCTCGGTGCAGTCCACGATAGCGGTGTCTCTGGCTTTCGTAATTGCCACTGGCGTGTCCTTTCGGCACCGTCCTGACCGGTGCCCGCTCCGGAATCCCCCCGGGCCGCTGCGATTCCGGCTTTCTTGGGAGGTCCGGTTCAGGGGATCCTGCGGCACACAATTGCACGAAGAGGTTGGGAACGCGACTCGCAAAATTACGAGGTCCGTCGACGGGAAACCACGAGGTATCTCGCGACACCCGGACGTTGAGACTGGCACCTACTCCGGTTTCTCGCGAAACGCTGCCGCCGCGTGGCGATTGGTCGGATAGAAGCGGTCGGGATCGATCAGCTCTATCAGCTCGTAGCGTTCCAGCCATGAGCGAAAGGCCTGATTGGCGCGGCTGACGGCGAAGGTGATATCGCTTTCGTCCAACAGGGTGATCGCCTGCCGCAGGACCGCCGCGCCGGTGGTGTCGATGTCGGTCATCGCCTCCGCGTCCAGAACCAACCAGCGGAGAGGGCTGGGCGCCCGGGCGACCAACTGCTCGATCTCGTCGAGAAAGAGGGTCGCGTTGGCGAAGTAGAGCGGAGCCCCGAATCGATAGATGACCAGACCTGAAGTACTGGTGCCGTCGCCGTGCCCCGCGGGGGCGAAATAGCTGCCGTCGGGAGCTTCCAGCAGCGACGATGTGTCCGGACGGGAGGCGCGCCGGATGACGTCGATGGTGGACAGGAGAAAGGCGATGAGGACGGCGCGCAGCGGGCCCACCACCAGCACGCCGAGGAGACAGACGGCGGCGATCCAGAAGTCCGACCGGCGCATCCGCCACAGCTCCCGCAGCTCGTGGACCTCGATCAGCGACAGCACCGCGTTGGCCACGATCCCGGCCAGGGCCGCGTTCGGCAGATAGGCCAACACGTCGGTAAAGAACAGCATGACCACCGCGATGGTCCCGGCCGCCACCAGGCTGGGCAGCTGGCTTCGCGCGCCCGACGCCTCCATTGCCGCCGAGCGTGACGGGCTGTTGCCGGTGACCAGCGAGCCGGTGAAACCGGCGGCCAAGTTGGCCACGCCGTAGGCGAACAGCATCTGGTCGCCATCCGCCTTGTCGCCGTGCTTGGCGCTGTAGCTCCGCACCAGAAGCAGACCTTCGCACAATAAAATGGCCACCACCGCCAGGGAGCCCGGCAACAACCGCAAGTAATCCGCCAGAGGGATGGCCGGCAGGGTCAACGCCGGGGGGCCAGAGGGCATCGCACCGAGCACGCCGACCCCTTTGGCAGCGAGGTCGAAGACGGCGACGATGACCGTCAGCAGCACGAGGGCCACCAACGCCCCTGGAATCTTGGGCGTATACCGTTTCATCAGCCGGACGATCAGGAAGGCGGAGACGCCGATCGCCACCGACCACAGATTGGCATGGGGAATCGAGTCGAACAGGGCCACGAGTTCGAGGAAGTAGCCCTCGGTGTTCACCGAGCTCGCCATGGCCCCGTGGAGCTGTTCTGCCGCCGCGAGCACGCCCGACCCCGCGTCGGTGACGTGGGGGGCGGCGAGGATCTTCCGCACCTGGTTGGTGAACACCTCGATCCCGAGGCCGGTGATGAAGCCCACCATCACGGCACGCGAGAGGAAGTTGGCGAGGAACGCCAGCCGGAAGATCCAAAAAATCAAGAACAAGAGCCCGCAGATCACCGCCATGGCCAGGGCGTACTGCAGACGCAACGCGTCCCCGGGCGCCGCAAAGGCGACCAGGGCGGCCCCGACCAGCCCGGCGATGGAGGCATCGGGGCTCGTCACCAGGTAGCGCGAGCTGGTGAACAGGACGAAGACCGCCAGTGGAATGATCGCCGCATAGAGCCCGGCCACGGGGGGCAGGCCGGCAACCTGCGCGTAGCCGATGTTGAGAGGGATCATCAGGGCGGCCAGGGTGAAGCCCGCCGAGACCTCCCGGGGGACGTCGGCCAGCGCGATGCCCCGCAGTCCCACGAAGGGCTTGGGCCAGCTGATCCTGGCGAACACGCTGGGAGTAGCTTCATTCATGGGAGGACCGCTCCATCCTTCCGGAGTAGACACGGCGGTTCATGCCGCATCCCCCACAACGGTCTTGTCGACCTGTCTGCCGATGATGGGGGCAACGACCAACGCGAGGACGAACGACCATAAGGTCCACATGACGACCATCGCCACCATGCGCGGATCTCCGTTCGGAATGGCAAGCACCCCGGCGAACACCGCTGCGATATTGCGTGTGCCCATCCCTAGAGCCATGACGCTGCGCTGATTCTGTTTCAGGCCGAAGCCGAAGCGATACGTGATTAGGCCCATCACGACCATGAACAGGGTCATCGAGAGGAGGGCAAAACTGCCCGCCGTGTCAAGCATCCGCCTGCCGTAGAGCACGACGCAGAGCAGGACGGTCAAGGCCGTGGACAAGCCCGCGAGCACCTTGACCGGCTGGAACATCTTCTCGGCCACCGGCGCGGCATAGGTCCGGATCAAGGCGCCAATCAGCAACGGGATCAACACTGTGAAGACGAGGGGTTTCGCGAGCGCCATGGCACTCAATGTCAACCCCTTGATCAGGTGTGGCGCCATCAGCGGCATGAACACCACCGTGCCGAGCGCCGCCAACGGAATGAAGGCGCCCGCGAAGTCCGCGTTCCCACGGGCTTTCCCGACCATGGGTGGCAGGAACGGCGCGCACGGCGCCAGACTCGTGATGAGCACCACGACTGCAAATGGCTCCGCCAGGGGAATGAACCGGGTGATCAGATAGCCGAGAGCCGGCCCCACCACCCAGCCCCACACGAGGACCAGCCCCAGAAACTTCAGATTTCGCAGTGTCTTGAGGACCGGAGGAATGTTGACTTGAAGCCCCATGCTCGCCAGGTTCGAGATGGTAAAGACAATCACCACTGGGTTGAAAATTGCCTGCAAAGACTCCATGACGGTGTTCATGACCTGTTGCCTCCGCCGCACGCCCATGGGGCGGATTGATTCATCCGCTCCAAGAGGCTTTCCCAGATGGCCTGTGATTCTTCAGGCGTGCTCATCGAGCATCTCCTTTGTCAGGGCTCGAGGTCACTTCGGATCAGCATCAGATTCGCCGCTGCGGCCGAAGGCTTCGTCGATGATCGACTGGAGGTGTTTGACCACGTCGTCGGAAGGCGTCTTGTAGTCTTCCAGCTCATACTTCACGCCCAGGCTCAGGTATTTGCCGAGGCCGAATCGGTGATACGGCAAGAGCTCGTAGTCGATGACGTTCTTGTGGGGCCGGATGAACTCGAGGACCGCCCGGATGTGCTGTTTCGTCGGAATTGATGCCGGGGATCAGCGGCGTGCGGGCGACGAAATCGATGTCCGGGAAGGTCTCGTACGCTTTCTTGAAGTTCTCCAGGATGCGCTTGTTGTGCACGCCGGTCCACTTCTTGTGACGCTCCGGGTCGGTCAGCTTGTGGTCGTGGAGGCAGGTGTCGACGTGGGCGAGAACCCTTTCCATGAAGGCCCAGGGGACATTGCCCGCGGTCTCGATGGCGGTGTTGATGCCGCGTTCGTGGGCCCCTTCGAGGAGGGCGGCGCTGAAGTCCGGCGTCAGAAGGCACTCGCCACCGCTCAGCGTGAGGCCGCCGCCGGTGGACCGGTAGAACGACTCGTCCTTCTCCACCTCCTCGAGCACCTCGTCGACGGTCATTTCTTTGCCGAACATCTCGAGAGCACCCGTCGGGCAGAGCGAAGCCAGTGCCTCGTCGCAGTCTCCGGCAAGATCCCAGTTGACATGGATGGTGTCATCGGAACCCTCGACCACATAGAAAGCACCTTCGGGGAAGGGTTTCTTCAGGCACACGCCGCACGCTTCTTTTCCCGTGCACTTCTTGGGGTCGTAGGAAAGCTCGGGCTTGAAGGCGATGCTCTCGGGGTTGCCGCACCACTTGCAGCGCAGCGAGCAGCCCTTCAGGAAGACGTTTGTCCGGATGCCCGGGCCGTCGTGGCTGCAGTAGCGCTGGATGTTGAGGACGATTCCGGTGGGAGCGGATGGGTTGACGTTCTTTTTGCTCATGACTCGCTCCCCAGGAAGATCCCGAGGGAGCGGGCGATCTTCACGAACCCGCCGTCTACGGGCACTGTTCTGACCTTGTTGATGGCTTCGGCCAGCGGTACGAATTTCACGTCCGGTGGAATAAAGGCCACCATCGACCCGTAGCTGCCTTCCTTCACGGCTTGCATGGCCCCGACGCCGTAGGCCATCGCCAGCTGCCGGTCGACGGCAGTGGGGGCGCCGCCCCTGACCCAGGGGCCCATGACCATTGGAAAGGTCTCCTGGGCAAGCTGGAGCTGTAGCCCGTTGGCCACGGTTTCGACCGCTTTGCCCGAGCGCCGGATGACGTGGTCACTCGCATCACCCGTCGCTAGCGGCGACAGCGACGCCTTGAGGGACGAGGCCTTCTCCTTGGGTTTGCCGTCGCCGACGATTTGCTTCGCCCCTTCGGCCACCACCACCAGGCCCCACGGTCTCGTGACTGTCACCTTGTCCTGCAACCTCGAAGCCACCGCCTGCAGGTCGTAGGGCATCTCCGGGATCAGCACTGCATCGGCGCCCACGGCGATGCCGGCCTGGAGGGCGATCCACCCGGCCTGCTCTCCCAGGACCTCGACCACGCCGATCTTGCGGGCGGCCCGGGCCGCCTCTCGAACGCGGTCGAGCAGCTCGATGGTGGTGCTGAGGGCGCTGTTGAAGCCGAAGGACACCATCGTGCCGGCGATTTCGTTCTCGATCGAGCGCGGCACGCACACCACGTTGAGCCCCTTGCGATGGAGCTTGTACATGATGGTTAAGCCGCGACCGCCGACGACCGCAATCAGGGCGTCGATGTTTTCCGCCTCCAGCTTCTCCATCAGCGCGTCTGACATGTCGACTTCTTCGACCATGTCGTCTTCGTTGACAGTGCGAACGTGGAACGGGTCGACCCTGGGCGCCTGCCCGAGCAGGCCCGCGGCGGACGGGTCCAGGTTCTCGATCAGCTTCGTATCGAGAGTCAGCAGCCCGCCGTCGGGGTAGCGCTCCGGGTACAGCAGACCGTCGAAACCGTCCCGGATGCCGACCATCTCCCATCCCAGGATGCCCGCTGCCCGAGCCGCCCCCATGATCACGGCGTTGATCCCCGGAACGTGGCCGGCGCCCACCATGATGGCGATGCGCCTGAGAAAACTATCGTGTCCTATCTGTTGATTCATCGTTCACGTCCTTTGTCCGTGGCTATGTGATCCACTCTCATCGTCTTCGCTCGGTCCCGGTTGCGACGATCGTCAAGAAAAGAACGGTACGGCGCGACCGAACGTCGCGCCGTACAAGTTCCGTTGATATCACTCGAAGGTCTGCAGTGTCCGTTCGATGACCTCGTTCTGCACGCCCGGCGCCAGCTTGGTGAAGAACGCGCTGAAACCAGCGACGCGCACCACCAGGTCGCGGTAGTTCTCCGGGTGCTTCTGGGCGTCCCTGAGGATGTTGGTGTCCAGGACGTTGAACTGGATGTGATAGCCACCGTTGTCGAACAGTGTCTTCACCAGCCGCAGCAAGTTGTCCCGGCCCTTGCGTGTCTTGAGCTGATCGGGCGGGAGCTTCATGTTCATGTGCGTTGCGGTGTACTTGATGGCGTCCTGGGCCTTCGCCGCGGACATCACCAGCGCGGTCGGTCCGTTGACATCCGTGCCCGGCATCGCCGAGAGGCTGCCGTCGGTGAGCGCCACTCCGGCCTTCTTGCCGTTCGGCAGCGCCCCGGTCACCAGGCCCATCAGGTTGTGGACACTCTTGGTGTACGCATCCGGCGTCGACTTGATGTCCTTGCTGAGGTAGTTGCCGCCGCCGTCGACGCTGTTGAAGGCCTTGAGGATGCTCGCGTACACCCGGTGCGTCATCCGGTTCATTTCCGGGATGTCGTTGCCGTGCTTGGGCGCGCCCTCGTAGCACAGCTTCCGGACCTTCTCGTACTTCCCTTCGAAGTTGGCCGCCAGGGCCTTCTTGAGCTCGGCCATGGTCAGCTTCTTTTCGTCGTATACGAGGTGTTTGACCGCCATCAGCGAGTTGGCCGCGTCCACACCACCCACCACAATCTGGGCGATGGTGTAGTAGTTGGCCCCGCCGTTCCACACCTCGGTGCCGGTTTCGATGCAGCCGCCGGTCAGGAGCGAGCGCCACGGAACCGGGAGGAAGTCAGCGCACAGCATGCTGGCGATCCAGGCGCCCCGGCGGAGGACATCCTCATTGAATTGCAGCTGCGTCTCGAAAGCCGCATACAGGTCCTCGAAGGTCTTGAAGGTCTCGGGGTCCCCGGTCTTGGGGCCGATCTGCTTCTTGGTACGGGGATCGAAGCCATTGTTCATCGTGACCTCGATGATCTTCCCCAGGTTCGGCTGGCCTTCCACCGGGTGGCCGGTCTCGTACGGAATGTAGGAGCCCACGCACGCGCCGATACACGTGCGCCTGGCTTGTTCCAGGGTGAGGCCCTTCTTGGAGTCGGCGAACAGATTGAGGGCACGCGCCATCATCACATCGGCATTCGCGAACTGGGGCATGCCCACACCGGTGCCGATGACATCCAGCACCTTCTCCAGGAACTTGCCGCTCATCTGCTCCGTGTAGACACAGGTCAGCGGAGGCTGCGGCAAATGGAGGTACTTGGAGGCATCGAGAATCAGGTAGTCCATTTCGGCGGTGGCATCCTCGCCATCCTCGGTATACCCGCCGAGGGAGATGCTCTGGCCCAGGTCAGCCGAGTTCTGCAAGGCGACCTTCTCGCCGAAGTAGTAGCCGATTTCGTTCAGCTTGATGAAGAGGTTCTGGAGCATGAACGTCGCGTCCTCCGGACCGATCAGTCCGGCCGCCTTGTCCCGCTGATAGTAGGGCTCGAAGTTCTGGCCCAGATAGGCCTCGGAGTAGCCGCAACCGACCTGTTCGAGTTCCGCGCAGAGGTGGCAGAAGTAGTGAGTTTGAATCGCTTCTCTCAGGTTCCGGGCCGGATGCTCCGGCACCCATTCGCAGGTTTCGGCAATCGCGATCAACTCGGCCTTGCGGGTCGCGTTCTTCTCCTTGGCCGCCATCTCCCGGGCCAGCTCGGCATAGCGATGAGACAGGCGGACAATGGCCCTCATGACGATCAGGCCGGCCTCATAGAAGTAGAGCTTGCTGGCATTGGGCAGGCGCATCTCGAGGGCCGCCTGACGCTCCTCGACCTCCTTGATCATGGCGGCCAGGCCATGGTTGTAGATCCTGGGGTAGTTCAGGTTGCCACCGCCACCCGGCCAGTCGAAGAAGCTGATGACAAAGCCGGAGTCGTAGCAAGGTTTCGGATCGAACCCATACTTCTTCTCGAAGATCTCCAGAGTGCGAGGCTTGAGCGCCCGCTTCTCCCAGTAGTCGAGCGCCCACTGGTTCACTCTCTTGTCCTCGGGGTCCTTGCACTTCTCGACGGTGTTGTCGTCCTTCATCCAGTCGATGTTCCATTCCGGATACGTGTAGATGCCGTTGACGGTGCTGGCCATGCTGCCCACGAAGAGGTTGTCGTCGATGTAGAGCTTCTTCCGCTCCAGCAGGGTGGCCATGAACTTGGCGCGACGCATGATGTTCTGGTCGCCCTGAGTCGCCGCGTACACCTCCTCCATGATCCTGATCCGCTCGAAATCGACCTCCGCAGGGGTCGATCCTGAGTTGCTCTTTCAGGCGATCGATCCGTGCGGTGTCGGCCTTGACCCGAGCTGTTGAGTTCTTCTTCGCTTTCGCTGTGGGGCTCTTCATTGCCTTCACGGCGGGGCTCTTCTTCGCTTGTTTCGCGGTCTTCTTCTTTGCTTCAGCCATGGTGCTGGCTCCTTTCATTCTGTCGTGCAAACCTCGTGAATCTTGTTTTCAAACGAATAGCCCTCACCCCGCCGAGACCATCGCCCGCGCCAGCGTGCCGCCGGAGAGGTTTCGGGCGTTGAAACCGTTCTGCAGGAGGATCGCGGGTCGCGTAGTAGGCGCGCTGGGCGGAGCGGCAGATGACCAGGATCTCGCGGTCCTTCGGCAGTTCGCCGAGCCGCGCGCGAAGCTCGTGGAGCGGGATGTTGACCGCGCCCGGCACCTTCTCGACGACGAGCTCGACCGGGTGGCGCACATCGAGGAGGAACGCGCCGTCGACCCCGTCCCAGTGGGCGAGCGGCATGTCGCCGCGGAGGACGTCGGCGGCGACCATCCCGGCGAAGTTGACCGCGTCCTTGGCGCTGCCGAACTGCGGGGCGTAGCAGAGCTCGGCCTCCTCGAGGTCGTAGATCGTCGCGCCCATCTGCAGGGCGATGGCCAGCGCGCTGATCCTCTTGTCCACCGCCGGCGCGTCCTCGCCGAGCGCCTGCGCGCCGAGGAAACGCCCGTCGGACTTGCGGAAGATCACCTTCATCCCGATCATCTTGGCGCCCGGGTAGTAGCCGGCGTGCGAGTTCGGGAAGATGTAGATCTTCTCGTAGTCGTCATCGCCGAGCCGCTTCAAGGTCTTCTCGCTGACGCCGGTCCAGCCGGCCGCGCCCCCGAAGAGACCGATGATCGAGGTCCCCTGGGTGCCGCGGTAAGCGGGAGTCGCGCCCGGCGATCACGTCGGCGGCGATCCGCCCCTGCCGGTTGGCCGGCCCGGCGAGGGCGATGAGGCTCCACTGGCCCGTTACCCAGTCCTTGACTTCGATGGCGTCGCCGACCGCGAAGATGTCCGGGTCGGAGGTGTGCATCTGGTCGTCGACGCGGATCCCGCCGCGCTCGCCGATCTCGAGCCCGGCGCTCTTCGCGAGCGTCGTGTCGGGCCGTACGCCGAGAGCGAGGATCACGACGTCGGCCGGGTAGGCCTTCCCGGACTTCGTCGTGACCTCGATCGCACCACCCTCCAGCTGCTTGAAACCGGCCACCCCGTCGCCCAGGGCGAGGGTCATGCCGTGCCGCTTCGACGTACTCCTCGACGAGGCGGGCGAACTCGCGGTCGAGCGGGGCGAGGATCTGGTCGAGCATCTCGACGAGCGTCACCTCGAACCCCGCGTGGATCAGGTTCTCGGCCGTCTCGAGGCCGATGAACCCGCCGCCGATGACGACGGCGCGCCGCGCCGGCTTGACGAACTGGATCCCGGAGTACTTGAACATCCCCGACAGGAACTCAGTGCCCTTCTCGATCCACTCGCGGATCGACCGCGCGTCGGGAACGGTCCGCACCTGGAAGATCCCGGGCAGGTCGATTCCGGGCAGCGGCGGCCGGACCGACGGCGCACCCGGCGAGAGGACGAGCTTGTCGTAGCGTTCGGTCGTCACCTCGCCGGTCGTGACGTTCTTCAGATCGACGGTCTTCTTCTTGCGGGTCGATGGCGATCGCCTCGCAGTTCGTCCGCGCGTCGATCGCCAGGTTCGCCTGAAGTACTGCTCGTTGGCCACGAGGAGGCTCGACTCTTGCGGGATCACGCCCGAGACGTGATACGGAAGGCCGCAGTTCGCGTAACTGAGGTACGGTCCGCGCTCCACCATGAGGATTTCTGCTTTTTCGTCCAGCCTGCGCAGACGCGCCGCACACGACGCCCCTCCTGCCACTCCACCCACGATGATGACTTTCATGATCGCTCCCCTTTTCTACCGTCGTTTTCCCATCCTCGTGAGCGCCCCACGGCGTGCCGCACGGGCACGCCGGAGGGTTTTGCTCCGAGCCGTCTGCTGAGCTGCTTCCTGCCGACTACCCGAGACGTGTGCCTTCGACCTCGAGCCCGCCGCCCTTGGGAAGCTTGCTCCAGCTCTTTTTCTCCCACTCCTCCTTGAGCACTTCCATCGCAGCCTGCTCGAGGAACTCCGGGGCCGCCCACTCGTTCACATCGAAGTCGTTCTTCATGTAGCCGTGACTCAACATGAAATCCTTGCCGATCTTGATGCATTCCAGGTTCTGTGCACTCAGGCTTGGCACCATATCGACGTGCTTGATGCCCTGGTAGGTGTGCTCGGCGTCCAGGTAAAAGGTCTGCCGGTTGAGGATTTCTGCGGCAGCGTGCTTGTTCCGGTTTGCCCAGCGCCCGACCTTGACCATGGCCTTCATGTAGGCGACGACCAGCTCGGGGTGCTTCTCGGCCATCACGTCGGTGCAGGTGATGACAGCGGGAGTGTTGGCGACCTGAATCGTCCAGTCCGGGAGCTTGGACAGGTCGAATATGGCTTTGATTTTGCCCGTGGCCTCCGAGAGCTGTCCCAATTGTCCCATCTGGTTGTAGATAGCATCGACGGTACCGTCGAGTAATGCCTTCTCCAGCGGGCGGAATGCGTAATCACGCTTATGGTCACGCCTCATCCACAACTCGGACGGGTTGTTCATCGGCGGAACCAGCATCTCCGGCTTGTCATACCAGTCATCCGGATAGGGGAACTCGACGAGCTCGATGTCATCCATGGTCATGTCGTTGAGCATCAGGATGTTCTCGATGCCCATGTGTTCCTGAATGCGCCACCAGTCATTCTTGATGGTGTTCAGGCTCTTGGTGATGCCGATCTTCTTGCCCTTGAGATCCTTCACCCGGAAGATCTTGTCGCGGGCGCGCACCTGCATAACCCCACCCTCGTAGACCCACGTCGCCCCCAGCAGCACGGTGCGGCGGAGGTCGGCGTGAACCTGGATCGGGGGATACAGACCGCCGAAGCGGATCAGGTTATCGAGGTTGTGGACATAGTGCGGGTACCAGTTGTTCTCGGGTGCGTGGCGGAAGTAGGCGTACTCGACGCCGATTTTTTTGAACTCCTCGCGGCACCACCCCAGCTCCTGGTCAACGTTGTTGGCAGAGACCATGGGGCAGTTGGTGAACCACACTTCTTTCCAGTTCAGTTTCACTTTCGTGGAGACTCTTTTGACGGGCGCCTTTTTCGCCGCGGTTGCCTTCTTGGTCGTCTTTGCCGCCGCCTTCTTTGCCGCCGCCTTCGCTTTCGCCGGCTTGGCCGCAGCCTTCTTGGCAGCCGTTGTCTTGCCCGTCTTCATCTCGACGGACTTCACGAGCTGCTCGACCAGATCGCTGTCGAGTTGCTCAGCCGCCCCCAGTACTGCGCCGACCAGCTTTTTCACCCGCGGGTCATTGAGGTCGATCCGGTCCGCAAGCGTCTTTTTCGCCTGGGCGGCGGTCATTTTCTTCGCCCTTGCCGGTTTCTTCTTTGCAGTTGCCATGTCTCTTTCTCCTTTTCGATGGGTGTTTGTATTTCAACTCGAAAACACTCGAACATCTCGCCATGGTCCTCACGCCATGTTCGCCCCTTTTGCGCCGGCAAGGGCATCCACAACCGGCAGCAGATCGGTTGCGATCGCCCGCTTGAGCACAAAGGCGTCGGCGCCGGCTTCGAGAGCCGCGTTGCGGATGCAGTCTTCGTCGTGGACGCTGAGGACGATCACCTTGAGGTCGGGGCAGCGCTGCCGCAGCACCCGCAACCAGCCCAGACCGTTGCTCTGAGCCAGGGACATGTCGACGATCGCCACGTCGGGCTGAAGTCGGGCCGCCCCCTCGAGCAGCGACGCCTCGTCGGCAACCATGACCACCGACCCGAATGCCGTCTCGAGCAGCCCGCGCACGCCCTCCGTAAGACCGTGGTGACGGTCCGCCAGTAAGACGCAACTCAGAGGCTGTTCTGACATTGAAGCCTTCTTTCATCGCGACCGTGCTTCTCGCGTTGTCCGTCTTTCACCGGCCTCAACCGGAGGTTAGTCGGGATTCGTTGTGCTGTGAACTCGGGGTTTTACGGGGCGTGTGACTGGGAAAACTACGAGGTGATCGTGTGGTTTCGACAACTCTCGAACCCGGCCTCGCACGCAGCAGCGACTCGAGCCCGATCCGGAAGCCCTTGCTCCCGCCTGCTTCCACCCCACCCGCCGTAAGAAAAAACGGCAGACCGCCATGAGCGGCGGGCTCATCGTACGGACTCTCGTCGATCAGCAGCTCCTTTCCCTCATCATTCGAGCCGTCCACCGCGATTTCCGACATTGCGAAGGCCGACACCCCCGTACGCGAGCGGGGCGCCTGCCCGAAGGCGCCCCGTCCTTGCTCTGAAAAAACCGCGCGCTCAGGGGCGCGACAGTCGGGGCTTACTCCTCCGTGTTGGGCCCGTACAGGCCGACACCGAGCTGTCCCGCAATGAAATTGATCGCTTTCATCGCCCGGATGCTGTTGCCGGCCTCGTTGAGGCGCGGCGAGAATGCCGCGATGGCGAACTTGCCCGGCACCACCGAGACGATGCCGCCGCCGACGCCCGTCTTCGACGGCAGACCGGCGCTGTACATCCACTCGCCGGACTCGTCGTAGAAGCCCGCTGTCGCCATGATGGCCAGCAGCTCGGGGACGTGCTCCGCCGGCATCATCCGGCGGCCCGTCAGCGGGTTGACGCCGCCGTTGGCCAATGTCGCGCCCATCACCGCGAGGTCGTGCGTGTTCACGCCGACCGAGCACTGGCGCGTGTACACCCGCAAAGCCTCCTCGGGTTCGCAGTAGAGCCGCTCGTAGTTATAGAGAATGTTGGCGATGCCGCGATTGCCCCAGCATGTCTCATACTCAGAGTCGTAGACCTCTTCGAGCACCGGCAGCTGGCCGCCCGCGAATCCCTCCAGGTTCTCGTGCACCAGCTTCCAGCGCGCGTCCTCGGACTCCGCCTGAACCAGGCTGACGGCCGCGATGGCGCCGGCGTTGACCAGCGGGTTCACCGAACGATCAGGGTAGAGCTCTAGCGCCAGCTTCGAGTTGAAGGCCATACCGGTGGGCTCCACGCCAATCTTCTCGCGGATCACCTTGGGCCCCTGCTGGTTCATGACCAGCGCCGCGGTGAAGGGCTTGGAGACGGACTGGATCGAGAAGCGGTACTCCTGCTCGCCCGCCGAGTAGATCTTGCCATCGCGGGTGGCGATGGCGACGCCGAACAACTCGCTGGGCACGGTATCGAGGATCGGAATGTAGTTGGCGTTGGCGCCCTCCTTCACATCCTTGAACTGGTTGTACGCCTCGTCCACGAGGCGCTGAAAATCCTGTGCAGTGGGCACGGCCGCAGACTGCGCGGACGCCGAATTCGGCAGCAGCACCATTCCCACCAGGGCCAGACCAAGCAACCATGTGCCGGTTTTACGAACGGGTTTCATAGAGTTCATGAGTTACCTCCGAAGGTGTGAGAGAAGTTGTACTTGAACGAGAACTGGACCTTGAAGTCGTCGACGGTCCAGCCGTCGGTGAAGTTCTCGCGGTAGCCATACTGCAGCTCGGCGCCGACCATGACGTTCGGTGCCGGGGTGTGAAGCAGGTTGACCAACGCGTAGCGGCCGCTGGCGAACGTGCTCGCATCGGCGCTCGAGGCGTTGTCGATGTCGATCAGGGAGAAGCCGATGGCGGTGCTCCACTCGCTGCTCCAGTTGTGGTCGAGAAAGGCCACCACGCCGAGGACCGGCAGGGTCACGCCCTTGATCGGTGCCGTGGGGTCACCCGGGTTGGGCTCGATGCCGATATCGACGGTGGCGTCGTTCATGTAGTTTTCGATGCCCTCGCCGTAGACCACCTGCATCCTGAGCGTGTCGGCATCGCCGAGCTTGAGGTTCGAGCTCAGGTTGAGGCCCCAACCGGTGGCGCTGCCCGCCAGGTCGTACTGGTCGGTGCCGAGGTCGTCCCACTCGATGCGGCGCAGAATACCGGCGATCTCGACGTAGCCCCAGTCGCGGCCGAGGTGGTACTCCGCCGACAGGTCGGGCAGCGGGAAGCGGGCCTTGACGTCGTCAAGCGCGATGTTGTCATCGTAGCGCCCCTGGTCACCACTGGCGCCGGGACGCTCGAGCGCGATGGTCATACGGGTGTCGCCCTTGATCGGCATCCAGCGCACCTGGACGTTGCGGAAAAAGACCATGCCCGACGGGCCCCAGTACTCGAGCGAGTTCGGGAACACGCCGATGTCCATGAACGGGCTCCAGGTCTGACCGGCACCAAAGTGGCCGAGCTCGCCGTAGGCGTGGCGTAGACGGAAGGTCGTCTGGCCGGCGTCGTCGCCGACACCGAAGAGCTCGAACTCGAAGATGGTGTGCAGCTCGCCGAGCTTGGTGGGGAACCACGATTTGACCCCGAAACGGGTCTGGCGGACGCTGAAGTAGGCGCTGCCGTCGGAGCCGTATTCGTTTTCAAAGGCCGGCAGTTTGGTCGGCCGCATGACGTCGAACCAGTCGGGGTCGATCTGGCCGGTGCGGTAGCCGACGTCGGTCATCGCGAAGCCGTAGATCTCCGTTCGCGACTTGGCATTCTCCGCCTCTTCAGCATCGATCCCGTCATCCGTCTCCGACTTCATGGCGGTCTCTGCCGTCAGCTCCGGCGGGTCGTCGGCCGCCAAGACCGGTGGCGCCGCGAGCAGCAACAGGAGCGCGAGGGCCACACCTCCGGCCGCCAGTAGCCTTCTCAGTTCATCGATCCTCATGTGTTTCTCCTTTCGTTGATCCGATTCAGTGATTTGATTTTAAAATTTCCGTACGATCGTTTTTGGTCGCGTAGTGCAGCTGCAGTCCGCCCGGCCACGGTCGTCTCATTTCCATCAATCTCTCGCGCCCGTGCCGGATACGGGGGTCCACGGCGGCACGACGTGAGGGTCGTTCACGTGCGCCTGCTCCCACTCCCGCACCTTGACCCGGGCCGCGTCGAACAACGTTTCGTAGTTGCCCTTACGCACTTTCAAGCTCGCCTCCGGCGTCAGCAACGCCCACAGCGGCGCGTAGGCGTCGTAGACCGCGACCTGGGCGTCGACCGAACTCGGCGCCACCACGTCGCTGCCGAAGAGGAAGCGGTCGGGATAGCGGTTGATCATGTCGGCCATCCTCCGGGTCGCCTCCGGTGTCGCGGTCGCGTACTTGGCCACCTCGTCCCACGAGATGTCCAGGTACACGTGTACGAGGGCGGGATCGGTGCAGATCTTCTCGACGATCGCGGCCTGCTGCTCGAGCGGCCGCACGACCCGGCCGACACCGAGATGCGCCCAGATGATCGTGGTGTCCGGATGGCGGACGAACAGCTCCTTCAGCTGAGCGAGCATGTATGGTTCCTGACCCTCTTTCGGAAACGGCATGTTGATGTCGTTGTGGAGGATGGCCACCAGCCCGACCTCGGCGGCGAAATCGAGGATGCGGTCGAGCGCAGGGTCGGTGAGGCTGGCGACGTCGCCCGCGACCTTTCCCGACACGAACTCCTTGTGGATGGTGAACTCGCCGATTCCTGAAAAGACCCCCGGGAAGGTCAGCAGTACCCGTTTGATGTGGTCGGCGGCGTACATGTCGGCGGGGTTGAAGCCGGTGATCATCGGGTCGAAGCGCAGCTGCTGCTCCGGCGTCAGCGACCGGTAGGCCATCGCGATGTGAGCGTCAGTGAACGAGTAGTAGTAGAGCGGAGCGTCGGTCTGCAGGTAGTAGGTCGGGGCGAAGTCGCCGGTGTTGCCGTACGACCACATCTGTTGCAGTGGAATGCCGAACAGGGTGGAACGGCCGATCGTCGTGCCCATCATCGCAACCAGGTCGTGGATGTCCGTGCCCTCCTGGATGTAATTCGTCAGGTGGAAGTGGGCGTCGTGAAAGTCGGCGTCCGCCGGCACCTGCGCCGCGGCCGGCGCGCTCGTGAAGGCGGCCGCGAGGATCAGAGCGAGCCCGAGCGCCCACCCTGAATACCGGGAGGTGACGAGTTTTTTGTGAAAGTGCGGGTTCATGTGACTGCCTCTGTCCTTTCGTCTCCGGTGGCTCAGAAGAAGATCGAAAATGCCGCCGACACGGTGGTGCCGTCCTGGCCGGCCGTGTAGTAGCCGAAGGTACTCGAGACCGGTGACCGGTTGACATCGATGACCTGGAGGTTGAGCCGGTGGTTCCGCGTGTTGAAGGGGTACCAGTTCGTACCGATCAGGTACTCCGAGCTGTTGTCGAAGCCCGCGTCTTCGTCGCCGAAGATCTGCGAGGTCGCGGCGTAGAGTTCAAGTTTCTGTTTGATGGGGAAGAACGCCGCCTGGACATAAAAACCGGTGTCCACGATCTCGTCGACCGGCAAGGCGCCGTCCGCCTGGAACCCGTTGAGCGTCCGGTGGTAGAACTCGGTCTGGAAGAAGAAACCTCGGTACTTCAGGCCGGCATCGAACGCGAGGACCTGATAGTCCGCGTTGGTCACCGTGACACCCGGCGCCAGAGACCCCTCCGCAAACAGGTTCAGGCTGTCCGCGAGTTTCAAAGCGGTGTTTCCCGGGCTGGTGCCGATCGACGTGTAGCGTTCCTCGGGGCTCAGGGTCGTCGAAACGCCGAAGCGGGTCGCCACGTCCTCGTGCCACTCCCAGTCGCCGTAGCCGCCTCTGGGGCCGAACTCCTTGGTCGTCGGCATCCACCAGACCGAGCCGCCGAAGGTGAAATGCCGGTCGATCTGGCTGGCGGTGACGCCCAGGGTGCTCGAGGTGTTTCCGGCCGAAGCGCTGTACCAGAGACCTGGTGTGATCTGACCGTTCGCCCAGATGCCCTGGGCGAAAAACGGTCTGAAGAACTCGTCCGCCATGACCCGATCGTTGCCGAGCCAGTAGGGGTGGGAGCCGAACATCGACCTCGAACCGGGATTACCGAAGATGCCGCCGTAGAGGTTGAAGCCCTTGCTGAACTGGTAGCCGATGTTGCCGAAGATGGCGCTCTGATTGGTGGTGTTGACGGTCCAGAAGGCGATGTTGTACCGAAGTTTGGGGACTCCTGCCCAGCCGTTCAGCCACACAAGGACCCGGTGCGAGTAGATATCCCGCCTGGCGTCGACGGGATGCTCGTTGCCGAGGTGGTCGGTGAACATCTGGTCGGCGGGCATTTGGTTCATATACCGCAGCAGCGCGTAGGCGCTGATGGAGAGTTCCCCGCCCTGTTTCTTACCGACGAGAAACCCCTTGCCGGGATCGTAGAGACCCCAGGTCTCGTTGGCCGGGACCTCCGCGACACCGCCGTCCGGCGGCGGAGACGCGTCAGGGCTCACCGCCGCGGTGTCCTCAGGAGTCGTTGCCGCAGCTTTCATGTCCACGTCGGGCGCGAGCGGGGCGCCGGCCACCAGGAACTCGCCGCCGCAGCCCTCCGTGACCCAGACGCCCTTGGCGTCGTAGCCCCAGGTCCTGCCGAGCAGGCAGGCGGCCTCACCGGTCTCCCGCGCGAGCAGGACCCCCGCCGAGGTGTCGGCCGGGCAGTGTTGGTGCTCATCGGCGCCCGAAGCGCAGACCACGGTCGCCGTCGAACCGGCTGACGCGGCTGAACCACCCGTTGACGGCGGGTCCGCGGCATTCGCGGGCGCCTGGGCCACGGCCACCGGCGCCAGACACAAGGCTCCCCCGACACAGAAGGACGTCACCCGGGATCCGAACATCTTCATGTTTCCACTCCTTCTCCCTCATGACTTCGAACCTGGCGGACGGCATCGACGGCCGGCAACAAGTCGGTCGCGATCGCCCGCTTGAGAACGAAGGCGTCGGCGCCGGCCTCGATCGCCGCGCTCCGCACGCATTGCTCGTCGTGGACGCTGAGGACGATCACCTTGAGGTCGGGGCAGCGCTGCCGCAGCGCTCGCAACCAGCCCAGACCGCTGTCCCGGGCCAGGGACAGGTTGACGACCGCCACCTCGGGCTGGAGTCGAACCGCCCCCTCGAGAAGCGACGCCTCGTCGGCGACCATGACCACCGTACCGAAGGCCGTCTCGAGCAGCCCGCGAACGCCCTCCGTGAGACCGTGGTGGCGGTCCGCCAGCAGAACGCAGCTCAGAGGCATCTCGGACATCGAGGCCTTCTTTCTTCGCGGTCGTGCTCCACACGTCGTCTGTCTGCAACCGGCATCAACCGGAGGTTAGTTGGAACTCGTTGGGCTGTGAACTCGGGGTTTTACGGGGCGGATCGCTGGGAAAACCCCCAGCCCGCAAACCACCCCAGGCCGCGCCTACCCGCCGAAGGACAGCCCCGCCGAAGCCCTGGGGTGCATCGCCGAAACCACGCGATCGATCGTCAGGCATCTCAATGATGCTCTGGCGTTCTCGTATTACCGCTCTGCAGCTGTCTGCTTGGAGGTGCCTTCCTCGATCAGGATCCTGTCGGGATCGATACTGTAGACCCAGGGCAGCCCCCAGTTCTTCCACCCGTTCTTCATCCTCTTGCCGACAAAGACGCTGTCGGGATCCTCGACCTTGTCCCCCTCCATCCCGTCGGTGATGTTGTAGACCTTCGTGAAGCCGGCCCCCGCGAGCTGGTTGACCGCCATGGCGGATCGGCCACCCGAGCGGCACATGACGAGCAGGGTGTCGGTCGGTCCGGCCAATCCCTTGACCTCGGCGACAAGATCCGGGTTCATCTTGGCGCCGTGCTCAAATCTTCCATCTGTTCTCTGATAGGTAATGAAGCCGAGGGGAACATTCCAGGCCATCTCCGCGTGGCCGATCAGGGCATACTCCTCCGGCGTGCGCACGTCGATAATCTTCACCTGATCCGGCGCGGCCTGCCACATTTCGTAGGCTTCCTTCGCCGTCACGTAGAGTCCGAGGGTGGTCTGCTTACCCTGGGGCAGCTGCCTGTCCGCGACCACGGAAGCGGGCGTTTCTGTCTGCGCGGAAACAACGCTTGCAGTGGCCGCGAAGCAGATTCCGGCAACCAGGATCAGGGGTACCAGCACCCGTTTGGCCGCGAAACAGCTCCCCGACATGTCTGACTCGAGTTCCTTCATGTTCAGCGCCTCCTTCTCGTGTATGTCCAAATCGAAACCCTTTCCTCTCCGCGATCACGTCTGCCGCGATCTTTGCCGGCACTGGGTTTCGATCTGTGAGGTTAGAGTGAGGGTCCGGCGCTGTCACCTCGGGATCCTACGGGGCGCATCGCTGGGAAAACCACGAGGATCCTTGCTTTGGGATCCGGAGTCAACCGTCGCAAGATCGTGTGGCAGTCAGAGCTCGACGAGACCGTGCTTGATGGCGAAGTGGATCAGCTCGGCGTTGGTGTGGAGGTCCAGCGTCTCCATCATCTGGTACTTGTGGAACTCCACCGTCCGGGCCGAGATGCCGAGGTTCGCAGCGATCTCCTTCGCCGAGCGCCCCTCCGCCAGGAGCTGGAGGACCTCGCGCTGCCGCGGCGTGAGGGACGCAACCGGGCCGCCGGCCCGCTCCGGCCCTTCCTTCATGGCCTCCAGGACCTCCCCCGCGAGCTGTGGCGTGAGGTAGGTCTTGCCCTGGAGGGCGGCGCGAATGGCGGCAACCAGCTCGACCGACGCCGAGTGCTTGAGCACGAAGCCGGACGCCCCGGCATCGAGCGCCCGTCTCGCGAAGGTGACGTCTCGGTGCATCGTGAGAAACACCACAGGCGTTCGATCTCCACCCTGTCGCAATTGGACCAGAGCGTCGATGCCGTTGAGGTGGGGCATCGTGACGTCGGCGACAATCACGTCCGGCCGCAGCTTCCCGGCCGCCTCAACCAGCGCGCGCCCGTCCTCCACCACGCCCACCAGGTCGAACTCGGGCGCGAGCAGGCTCTCCAGCGCCTCGGCCACCAGGAGATGGTCGTCGGCGAGGAGCACCCGCGGGCGGCGCTCGGGACTCACGGCGCCCCCTCTCCGACGGGCACCCAGGCAACGACCGCCGTTCCCCGGCCGGGTGCGCTCTCGATGTCGAGGGTGCCGTTCACCAGCCGCACCCGTTCGCGCATACTCGCCAGGCCGAGAGTCCTTCGTCTCTCCGAGTTCTGCGGATCGAAACCGACGCCGTCGTCACGGACGGCGAGGACCAGGCCATCGTCCACCTGGCGCAAGGTGACGCAGACAGCGCCAGCGTCAGCGTGGCGGGCCACGTTGTTCAGCGCTTGCTGCGCCACACGGAACAGGCAAAGCGCCACCTCTTTCCCGACCCCCGGCAGCAGATCGAGATTCAACAAGAGCTCGAGCCGGCCCCGCCGACCCTGCCGTTCGCACTCCGCCCGCAGCGCCTCGGCCAGCCCGAGCTCGTCGAGGACCGACGGGTGGAGCTGGTACGCCAGCGAGTGGATGTCCTCGCTGAGGCGTACCAGCCCCTCGCGAAGCGTCCTCATCGACTCTGCCTGCGTTGCGTCCGAGGCGTTGATTTCGGCGCGGCCGGCCTCGATCGCCAGCACGGCGACCCGCTGCGTCAGGTCGTCGTGCAGCTCGCGCGCGAGCAGTGCGCGCTCCTCCTCGTGGGCGCCGATCAGACGCCGGCTCAGGTCGTGCAGCTCGTCCTCGGTTCGCTTACGTTCCGTGACGTCGCGAAATACACCGAAGGTGCGGAGCGCGTGTCCGGCTGCGTCACGTCTGGAGACGCGAGCCAGGTGCTGTATCCATTTCTCGCCACGTTCCGGGTGCAGAAAACGGTACTCGAGATAGACGTTCTCAAGTCGCCCATCGTGCAACCGATCACGGAGGTCTATCACTCGTTGCACATCTTCCTGGTGCAGGTGCTCCAGCCAGAATTCAAGAGCCTGCAGGCCATCCTCGCGGTCACGGGGAATCCCGCAAAGGTCGCGCAGTCGATCGTCGATGTACATGACACCCGCTTCGAAGTCCGCCTCGTAGTGCGCCAGACCGGCGAGCTCGGCTCCGGCGGCTAGCCGAGCCTCGCTCACGCGAAGCGCCTCCTCGCTGCGCTTTCGCTCACTGATGTCGATGGAGACGCCCATCAGACGCTCCGGCTCGCCGGTGGACGAGAACCGGGGCCGCCCACGGGAAGAGATCCACCCCACGCGACCGTCGCCTGCCACGATTCGGTAGTCCACGTGCAAGGGCTCACCCGTCGTCACGGACCGCTCGATGGCTGCGCGAATCTGATCCCGATCGTCAGGATGGACCGACGCCTCGAACCGCTCCAGGGTGATGATCTCACCCTGCGAATAGCTGAAGATCTCCCGTGCCCTGGCTGTGGCCCAGAAGACGCCGGTGCTGAGATCCAGGATCCACAACCCCGCCCCGGCGGAGTCTGCAGCCATGGCCAGTCGCTCCTCGCTCTCCTGAAGGTTGAGATCGTGGCGCTTGCGGGCGAGCGCGTTGGTGAAGACATGCGCGACCAGTTGCAGCCGATTGACCAGCGCATCCGGCCAAGAGCGCTCCACACGCAGGGTATTCCAGCCGATGAGACCGACGGGCGGTTCGCCCCCGATCGATAGAGGGATGCTCAAATGCGACTTGACGCCGTAATGGCTGCAGTACTCGTGGTCTACGTGGGCTTCCGGCGGGAACTCCGCCAGAGTTGAAAGAGCAACCACCTTGCCATCCAGAATCTCCTGCCGGATCCACGGGAACTGCTCCTCATGCAACGGCTCGGGAGGAAGGACCTGCTCCACGGGGGGGTAGGCGTGGGTGGGCGCGATGACATCCAGGGCAGCAGCCGACCACTGCCACAGCACGGCAAGGTCGATCTTAAGGCATTCGCAGACGCGGCGCAGCGCGTCCTCGATCGCGGGGTCCACCTCGGCGGGCGGCAGGTTGACGAACTTCGACGACAGGTCGGCAAGCAGTTCCTCGAAGCGCAGACGCTCCTGGAACACCGAGGGCACGGCAGCCGGTTTCGTGGACATGGGTGTATTTTTGCACAGCGGCGGTGCGGACCCCACTGCGCCGCACTCTGTTGAGTGCTGATTCGCAATTCAATTGCGGATAAGCACCATCTTTCCGCCACCTCGCCGAGTGCGACCGGTTGATGTGCGGACATAGGATTTTCAAAATCGGGTAGTCGGGATAAGGACCACCGAATTATGGCTGCGCGCAGATGACGCAGATTGACGCAGATCAGGCCACAAAATATCTGCGTTCATCTGCGTGATCCAAGGGCAATCCAGGTGGGTGGGTCGTGGTCTCTCGATCCGTTCTCAAACTCGTCGAAACGTCTGACCTGGTCGTTGGGTATTCTATTTCGAGTAAATTGCTTGACAAGCAATTATTGAGAAATAGAATATTCGCATGAAACGAACCCTCGGCCGCATGGAAGCTCAGCTTCTTGCCTACTGCCAGCTGCGCGGATTGGCGACGGTGCGGATAGGCGATCTCACGGATCCACTTCGAATCACCCGAAAACAGGAACGCGAGCTGCTGAGCCGCATGGCACGAGCCGGCATCATCGCCAAGGTGAAGCGGGGCCTGTATCTGGTTCCACCCAGTCTGCCGCTCGGTGGCGTTTGGAGCCCGGACCTCGGTCTGGCCATCAACACCTTGATGGAAGACAGACAGGCGTTGTACCAGGTGTGCGGGCCGAATGCCTTCAATTACCATGGATTCGACCAACAGGTCCCGAATCGGGTGTACGCCTACAACGACCGCCTCTCCGGCGACACAAAGATCGGCACGCTCGAGCTGACGCTGATCAAGGTGGCGACGAGCCGCCTGGGAAGCACGGAAGAGGTCCGATCCGCCTCGTACATGAGGGTGCTCTACTCGTCGCGCGTCCGCACCCTCGTGGATGCCGTCTACGACTGGTCGCGGTTTGACAGTCTGCCGCGCGGGTACGCCTGGATTCGAAGCGAGCTGGCGACTCATCGCGTCGAGGCCGCAGAGCTCGCGAACGTTGCGGTGAGGTACGGGAACCAGGGGACGGTCCGCCGGATCGGCGCGCTGCTGGAACAGGAGGGCGCTGATGAAGAGGTGCTGCACGCACTGGAAGCGAGCCTCAGGCTGTCAACGAGCGTGATCGCTGCGGTTCCCGGTGATCCCAAAAGGGGGCCAAAGAACGCGCGGTGGGGGGTGATTCTCAATGAGCGGCGGTGATCGGTTCGCTCCTCGCGTCCATGAAGATGTCGTGCTCTTTCGCGAAGCAATCCGCTTCACGGCAGCTCACACCGGTTTCTCTCCCCGGCTGATCGAGAAGGATTATTTCTGCACGGTGCTTCTCGCACACCTCGCGGCGATCCCCGGTTCACCCTTAGTTTTCAAGGGAGGTACCTGTCTGGCCAAGATTCACGCGGCGTTCTACCGCATGAGCGAGGACCTCGACTTCATCATTCCGATAAAGACGACCAGCAGTCGGTCCCAACGCAGCCGTCTGATTGCCGGTCTCAAACACTCCATGGCGACGATTGAGAAGGAAGAATCAGGCCTGCGCCTTTCCGAACCTCTTCGTGGCGCCAACCAATCGCGACAATACCTCGGCAGCGTTCGATACTCGTCAGTGCACCAGAACGGCGAAGACTCGATCAAGATCGAGGTCGGTCTCCGGGAGCCTCTGCTGACGCCGGCGCAGCACGGTGCGGCGCGAACGGCGCTTCTGGACCCGGTCTCCGGCGAACCACTTGTCGTAGATACGTCGGTGCTCTGCATGTCAAGGGTCGAAGCCTTCGCCGAGAAGTTTCGTGCAGCCCTGACACGTCGCGAGGTGGCGATCCGCGACTTCTACGACATTGACCGCGCCGTCACCCACCTTGGTCTTCGTACCGCCGATCCCGAGATGGTCAACCTCGTCCGGAAGAAGATCGCCATCCCCGGCAACAACCCGGTCGATGTCGGTGAGCGCAGGATATTGATGTTGCGCAAGCAGGTCACCTCCAGATTGCGGCCGGTGCTCAGGCAGCGTGACTACAAGGAGTTCAATCTTGATCGGGCGATCGGCGCGGTCGTCGAAATGGCCACTCTGGTTTCAGGAGGTTGACCCTTCAATCCGCGTCGGGTCAGACGATTCCGACGTTTCGTCATCGCATCACCCGCCAGGGACGGGTTTCTCGGGTGTCGCCTCGGGTGGTGAGGGAGTCGATTGGGGACCCTTGGGCTGTTCCTCGTACCACTTGCGCGGCTTGGAGAGGTGGACCTTGGACTTGCCGTCGTCGAAGGACACCCCGGCCATCACCGACTTGAACCTGACAAAGAGCCTGCCGTTGGAGATCTTGTTCCTGACATCCATCCATCCGAGGGCCTCGAAGCCGTCTCCGATCATGACGAGATCGTCAAAACCAAAATAGCCCTTGCCGAGCTTGACCCCCAATGTGCCGTCGACGTTCTTGACGGTTGGCGCCAGGCTCAACCACCCGGGCCCTGCATCGAGCTTCTTGAGCAAACGCATGATCGGACGGGTGTCGTACATGTTGATCGTGACGCTGCCGTCCGCCGCAAGCGGCTTACCGAAGGTGATGTGGCCATTCTCGAACCCCACCTTGCAGTACCAGGGGTCCAGCTTCCCCTGTTTCTTTTCTGACAGGTCCTTGTTGACGATTTTGTTGACCAGGACCGTCGTCCCCGACGGATCGAAGCGCATGGTCGGCAAGTCTCCCTCGGCGAGATTCGCATGCACCTCGAGATCGCCCATAACTTGATCCCCGCGGCTGTCCATAGCGATTTCCTTGGCCACGAGGTCGATGGTTCCCCTCGCCACCCGCTCCTTGATCTCGAGCTTTGCCGTGACCTTCCCGGTCCCCGAGTCGAGGGTGAACTCGGCGTCGTCCGGGATCAGCGCGTTGAACGTGCTGACATCGTGGATTTCAGCGGTCGGCAGGTCGAGCGTCACCGATGATGCCGGCACGTGGCCAGCGATGGAAAGCCCGCTCCACTCGGCGTCGAGTGCGATGCCCGTGCCGGAGATGTCCACCGAGCCATCGTCGGGGTCGACGAATTGGAATGCGCCCAGGTCGACACGCATCCGGGTCACGTGCTCACCGTTTTCTTTGACCGTATTCCCCGACACCGTCGCCGATCCGCCGGCATCGAGCCCCATCACCCACAGGTGAAAGGCGTCCGATTGCAGCGAGTACTCGGACCCGGCCCTGACGATGCCCTTCTTGAGCTCGAGATCCGCTGTGACGTTCCCGGCGCCGAAGGTCGAGATGCCCGGTGTGATCACGTGGCTCACGGCGACCTTCTCGCTGAGGTTCCCGGCCACGGAAAGCTCGCCGGTGACACCGCCAAGGATATCGAAAATCTTGGCACCCTTGGCCGGGAAGGGCTCGAAACGCAGATCGGCGTCGATCGAAAGATCGTCGGTCACCACCTCGGGTCCGAAGGTCACCCGCGTCGAGTCGAGACCGAGCCGTGCCCGGTGGATCCTGATCGTCTCTCTCGGTTTGACGGTCACCCCTCCGCCGACCCATCCGTCGCCCTCGATCCGAACACTGCCGAACGCCGCCTTGATCGGCCCCGCAACCTCGGCACCGGCGATCTTGATGGTCCACGGGTGCTTTTTCTTCTTGAGCGGGTAGAGGTCCTCGGGCTTCGGGTCCGGCGGGTTGGAGAGTCCGGGGATCTCCGGCCAGAACGCGGTGTCCTCCGGCTCCCTGTCCGGATCCTCCTCCTGACCGGCCTTGGGCGGCCGATCGAGGCGCCGGCGATACCTGAAATCGACATCCTTGGCATCCACACCCCGGATGTGGATGGTCTTGAAGATGAGCTTGACCAGGCTGATCCGGGCGTCGGCTTCGGCAACCCGGAGATAGATCTGGTCTTTCCGGGTCTGGCTGCGGAGCTCGAAATTGCTGACCGTGGCGAAACCGGGCAGGTACGTCACCGCCGAATCCCAGGTGATGTTCGTCTTCTCCGGTTTCTTGTTGATCAGATCGGTGAGCAGACCCGTGCGGAGGAGGACGTTGGCCGCGATGAGATAGAAGACCTCCAAGACCAGCGCCGCGATGCCGACCCTGATGGCCCATTTCCGAATCACGACAGAAAGCGGTGCGGTCCGTTCGGGGGAATGTTCTCCCATCACCGTCCTCCAATACACGAATGTGAATTCAGTCTACCCGCAACGTCAGCCATGTGTGAGAGTCGTTGGTCCACTCGTGACCACCGCGGGGGCCCCCGCCGATCGACCGCCCCGCAAACCTCGTGTAACTAAGAACTCAGAACTCAGAACTGTACCGCCCGTCGTGCTAAATTTGCCGCCGGCGGGAGGCGTGATCGCGGTGAATGTGACCACAATGCGTCGGGTCGATCGGTGGATCGGTGCTCCGGCGTGCGCCGTGCTGACGCTGGTGCGAAGGCTCGACGATCTGCTGCTCCGCCGCGCCCCTGCCGACCGTCCGAGGCGTATCGCAGTCATCAAGCTCGCCGAGCAGGGCGCCACCGTGATCGCCTACTCCGCGCTGGTGCGGGCCCGCGACATGGTCGGGGAAGACAATCTGTACTTCGTCGTGTTTTCGGAGAACCGCTTCATCCTGGACTTGCTGGGTGTGGTGCCGTCGAAAAACGTCATCGCCATCCGTACCGATGGCCTCGTGACCCTCGTCCTGGACACACTCCGTGCGGTGGCTCGCATGAGGAGCGAGAAAATCGACGCCACCGTGGACTTCGAGTTCTTTGCCCGTTCGTCGGCCATCCTCTCCTACCTCAGCGGCGCCAGGGCCCGTTCCGGATACCACGCTTCATTCGGGGAAGCGTCCTATCGCGGCGACCTGATGACCCACCGGCTGTCGCTCAACCCGTTCCTCCACGCCGCCGAGATGTTTCAGGTTTTGGTGGAAGCCCTCCGCCGTCCTGCGGCGGTCTTCCCGGCCTGCGACCTGGAACCACCCGCGGACCTGCCCCTCCCCCGCCTCACGCCCAATCCCGACGAGGTGGCCGAGGTCAGTCACATGCTCCGGGACGTCTTTGACGTCGAACAAACGCCACCGGTAATCCTGCTCAACGCCAACTGCGGCGACCTGCTGCCGCTGCGGCGCTGGTCGAACGATCGCTACGTTGAGCTGGCGGGGAGGATTCTCGCCCGTTACCCCGAGCTGCGAATCGTCCTGACCGGGGCGCCGTCAGAAGCCCCGGAAGCCGAGTCCCTGGCTGCCGAGATCGGATCCGATCGGTGCCGCAGCTTCGCCGGCCGCACCACCCTCCGCCAGCTGATGGTGCTCTACGGTCTGTCCGAGCTGATGGTCACCAACGACAGCGGCCCGGCCCACTACGCGACCCTGACCTCGATCGACGTGGTGACCCTGTTCGGGCCGGAGACGCCCGCGGTCTTCGGGGCCCGGACGCCGCGCAGCCACCTGCTGTGGGCCAATCTCGTGTGCAGCCCCTGCGTCAATGCCTTCAACGACCGGCAGTCAGCGTGTCGACGGAACATCTGCATGGAGCGGATCACGGTCGACCAGGTGTTTGAGACGGTCTGCAAGGTCTACGAGGGACGACGATCAGAGGCAGTTCTTAGTTCTTAGTTCTTAGTTCTTAGTTCTGAGTTCTTAGTTCTGAGTTCTTAGTTCTGAGTTACATGCGGTGTGAGGGGTGGTCGAACGAATAGGGCCCTCCGGGATCGCGCGGTCGGGATGTCAAAATTGCACGCACCGGGCGGGAGGCCCACCCATCCCGGCAGGCGCGTCACCGACCGAAAACCAACTGACCGCAGGTAACTCAGAACTCAAAACTCAGAACTCAGCCCGTATCACGGGCTCGCAATCGGTCCGTGCTGCCCCAACCCTTGGAGTGAGACAAGGTCCTCCTCGGTGTATTGGGAGGAGAATCGGAGATAGCTCGTCGGACGGACCTGCCACGGCACGATGGCGACACCGTGGTCCTGCAAAAGCACCTCGGCCGCCTCCTCGGCATCGGCAACCGGTTTGCCGCCAATCGCCGAGGGGGTGCGACACACGATGTACATACCCGATGCAGCAGGGAACGGCTCGAATCCCAGTCCTTCCAGAGTCGTGCGAAGCCGTTCCAAGCGCTCCAAAAAGACCCGGCGGACGACTTCGAATCGCTCCCCGTCGTTCATACAACCCAGGGCGACCTGAATTTGCAGCGAGCTCTGGTCGGACCAGGCATACTCCGAGAACTCGCGCAGCTCGGCCATGATCCGCTCTTCGCCCACCACGAAGGACACCGCCATCGGACCGAGTCCAAACAGCTTAGCCAGGGAGTGTAGCTCGACGAACCGCAGGCTGCCGTTGGACTCCCCGGCCTCGGCGAGCATCGACCACGGAGGCCGGTCGAAGACCAACGGCCCGTAGGTGGCGTCGTTGAACACGATCGTGCCGGGTTCGAATGCCCCGAGGAAGCCTGCGAGAGCCGCCGGAGAGATCACCGCACCGGTGGGGTTGTTTGGGTAGTTCAGGGCCACGAACGAGGTCAGAGCCTTTTCGTCGGCGCTCAAGACGCTGCCATCGGGTTCGAAATCCCGGTGGCAGTCAAGGGGCACGTCGTGGACTCTGGCGTGGATCTGGCGGGCGACCCGGGCAAAGGCCGGATATGCGGGCTCGACGACCACGACGTCGTCGCCGGGTCGGATCAACGTCGAGGCCAAAAAGCTCATGGCCGTCCGTCCGCCCGGCACGGCCATGACCGACGTGGGCGGGATGTCCAGCCCATAAACCCTGTCGAGCATGGCCGCCGCGGCACTGGAGAACGACTCCAACTCGTCGGCGCTGCACGGCGTCAGCAACGCTTCGTCGGTGTGTTTCGCGATCAGATCCCTCAGGGCCGCCGGCGGTCGCTCACGGTGCCGGCCGACCGCGAAGTCGAGCACCGGACCGGGCTGCCGGCGCAGCCGCTCACGGACTGCGGCGATGGGGTAACGCCTGTTTTCGCGGTCGTTGTTCATAAAGCGTTGCCTTCGGTGGTGGGTGGTCGGTGTTCAGGGTCCGGGGTCACTAGCAGGTGGGCAGCTTCGCGCTGCTTTCGGGCCCGGCGGCCGACATAGGCCAGCGCCAGCCAGCCGAGGGGCAGCAGCACCCAGAAGGTCACGATCCGAAAGGCGGCGACGCCCATGGCCAGGTGCTCTTGCGGCACCCCCTTGAACCCCATGGACGCTCCCAGCAGCGCCTCGGTGGTACCGATCCCGCCGGGCACACCGCTGCCCAGGCCGAGCACCGCCGAGCCCGGCGCCAAGAAGAGCGCATCCCACAGGTTCACGTTCCCCGGGAGGTCGGAGGCGAGGATGAAGAAGGCGACACCGTGCGCCATCCATCCCGTCGTTTGGACGACCACGATCAGGAAGGTGACCCAGCTCCACCAGAAGCCCCTCGGCAGCGCGAGCGTGGTGCCCGAGAGCACCTTCAAAATCCAGTTCCCCATCAACAGCGCCACCCCGATGACCGCGGCGCCGGCCAGCGGCGCCAGCGCGCCGTGGACCCTGAACGCCAGCAGCCCGGCGAACAGGGCCAGCACCGACACCGAGTCGAGCACGAAGACCACCGCCTCCGCCTTGAGGCACTGGGCCAGGGTGCCCCGTCCCAGCCGGACCATCTCGTCGGGCCGGATCAGGCGGCCGAGCTGAGCGGGCAGCAGCAGCCCGGCCTTGCCGGACAGTCCGACGGCGAGCCCGACCCGGTCGATCGCCTTCATTCCGAACCGGGTGTAGACCCACATCCAGGCGATCATCTCGACGGTCACGTCCACCATGGCGAAGATCAGCACCGTCGGCAGCACCGTGTAGCGGTGTCTCCAGAAGGCCGTCACCGCGGCCGCATCGCCGGTGATGAACTCGCGGATGCCGTACGCAGAGACCACGACCAGAATGGCCAGTCCGACCCATCGCGCCCACCGCTGCCACCCGGACACCGACCGTTCCGGGGCCTCGCCGTCGGCTCCCATCGGCTGAGTTTGCGCTGCAACAGCGTGCGACGGGTCGTCGGGGCTGCGGGGCTCGTCGGAAGTAACGGCGGGGGGGAATCCGGCTTCGTCACGGCGCTCGATCTTACGGGTCGAAGCGGCTGTTGGTCAAACCGGTGGGGCGGGCGGGCGGGAACCTTCAACTTTCAACTTTCAACTTTCAACCAGACGGGGCGGCGGGGGAATCTGCAATCTGCAATCTGTAATTTGCAATCCATCTATAATGCCCCGTCGCGTCCGGCAGCACCGGCCGGAAAACTCGAAGAGGACTCACCATGGCCATAGCCCGACAGCGCATCCATCTTCCACCGCACGCCTGGCGCCGTGCCATCGCCGCCGGGTTCTCGGACCACGGGGCCGGCAACGAGGTCATGGACCGATTCGAGAGCGCCTTTGCCGACTTCATCGGCGCCCCCGCCGCAGTGGCGGTTCCGTCGGGCCGGGCCGGCCTCCGCTTCATCTTCGAAGCCCTCGACCTCGAGCCGGGCGCCGAGGTCATCTGCTCGGCCTTCGCCTATCCCGTGGTGCCCCACCTGGCCCACTCCCTCGGCTACGCCGTCCGTTTCGCCGACTGCGAGCTGGACACCCTGGGCATGGATCCGGAGGCCCTCGAGGCAATCATCTCCGACCGCACCCGGGTGGTGATCGCCACCCACCTCTTCGGCGTCCCGGCGAGGATCCGCGAGATCCGCGACATCGTCGGAGCTCAAGGGGCGATTCTGATCGAGGACTGCGCCCACTGCTACGGCGCCTCGGTGGATGGCCGGCTGGCGGGCTCCTTCGGCACCTTCGGTTACTTCAGCTTCGAGACCTCCAAGCCCGTCAACACCATGGGCGGCGGCATGGTCACCGTGAACGACGTCGAGCTGGGGCGGAGGGTGCGGCGGGTGGCCCGAGCCGAAGATGCCAAGCACCGGTCGTGGCTGAGGAAACGGCTGATCAAGACCACCTTCGAGGCCACGGTGACCAACCCGCTGGTCTTCAACCTCGGCGTCTACCCCGCGCTGCGACTGCTGGCCGGCCGCGAGGATTCGGAGCGCTTCGCCTCGGGTTACCAGCCCGACGAGACCACGATGGAGGGTCGCATGGGCCGCTACACGCCGTATCAGGCGGTCCTCGGCCTGGACCAGATGGGAACGGTGACGCCGCAGCTGGAGAAGCGGATCGCCAACGCCGAACGGCTGATCGGCCATCTCGAGGGCACCGTCCGGTTCCAGCGCGACACCGACAACGACGTCAGATCCAACTACATGCTGGTCACCGCCCTGATGCCCAGGCTGGCCGAGGTGACGAAACGCCTGCTCCAGCTCGGGGTCGACACCAAGCACCACTACATGAGGGACTGCACGGCCATCGGTGACGGCGGCGACGTCGGCTGCCCCAACGCGGCCAGGGCCGAGGCTGAGGTGCTCCACCTGCCCGCCTATCCCGAGCTCAGCGAAAATCGGATCGACTGGATCGCGGATCGGGTCCGGCGGGCGGTCACCGAGCTCGGCGCGATCCCCGAGGAGCTCGCGCGCTAGGCGCGCGGGACCGATGGAATCCCCCTCGACCGCAACCGCGCCATTCCCGGTTCGCCGGCGCATGCTGCTGCTGGCCCTCATCGGATTGACGGTGTTCGTACCCTTCAACGGCCTGCGCGACATGTGGTACGCGGACGAGCCCGACATCGCCGAGGTTTCGAAGACCATGTACGAGAGCGGCGACTGGGTGGCCCCCCGCCGGATCGGCGTCATCTGGGTGGACTACCCGCCGCTGGTCTACTGGACCGGGGTCGCCTCCGCTCACCTGCTCGGTTTCAACCAGTTCGCCCTGCGATTACCCAACGCCCTCGCCGCGGTCGCCCTGGTGCTGCTGACCTGCTGGCTGGGCTCGCGGTGGTTCGATCCCGCCACCGGGCTGTGGGCGGGGTTCACGTTGCTGACCTTCCAGCAGTTCGTTCAGCAGGCGGTCGGCTACCGTCCCGACGTGCTCTTCGGTCTCGCCATCACCGCCGGGTTCGTCGTGTATGCCGCCGGCGCCGGCGACCGTCCGCGTTGGTTGCTGCGGGTCGCGGGGTTCGCCCTCTTCGGCCTCGCCATGCTGTCCAAGGGACCCCTCGGCCTGCTGCTGCCGGGGCTGGTGCTGACCCTGTGGCACGGCAGCCGGCGGGAGTGGCGAAGAGTGCTGGAGCTGGCTCCCCTGGCCCTCGTCTCGCTGGCGGTGTACCTGCCGTGGTTCGTCGCCTGCGCCCGAGCCATGGGCTCGGAGAACATCCTCTTCGAGCTCTACGCCCAGAACTTCGCCCGCTTCGTCGGCGCCGATCGGGGTCACGGCAAGCCGATCCACTACTACCTGGTCAACATCTGGGGCGACCTCGCGCCGTGGTCCCTGTTGCTGCCCTTCGCCCTGTGGTGGATCCACAGGGCTCGCGGTTGGCGGGACCGCAACGTCCAGCTGCTGCTTTGGTGGTTTGCCGCGTTCTTCGTCTTCCTGTCGCTGGCCGCCACCAAGCGGCAGCTCTACCTGGTCCCGGCCTACCCGGCCATCGCCCTCCTGCTGGGGATCTGGATCGCCGCGGTCCTCCGGCCCGGCACGTCCGCCACCGATCGACCGTCGCCCCGGCCGGTCCGGGTCTTCGGGTTCGCGGTGGCCGCCCTGCTGGTGGTCACCGGGGTGGCCCTGGTGGCTGCCGGCACCGGCATGGTTCCCGTGTTGGATGCTACCGATCCCTCACCCCACGTTCGCCAGGCCGCTCAGGCGCTCGGGGCTCCGGTCACCGTGCTCGGAGCCGGGCTGCTCGCCGGCGGCCTCTGGATCGGCATCGCGGCGCGGCGCCGGCTCACCCGCGAGGTGCTCGTGCGCACCGGCGTCTGCCACGTCCTGGTCTACATCCTCCTGCTGGCCTGGTTGCTGCCGGCGGCCAATCCCGTCAAGTCCGCCAGGTCCGGGGGACGCTGGATCCGCGAGCAGCTGGGCGATGAACGATACATGGGCCTGGTCTACAACGACAGCCAGTACGGATTCCGGAAAATGGGATCGTTCGGCCTCTACGCCGAAGCCCGGGTGGAGCTGCTGGAAAGCGAATCACAGGTGGAGGGCTTCTTCGAGGTACACCCGGGATCCATCGTGCTCATCCAGGACGACGACACCGACTGGATCTTCGGCGGTGACCGGCTCGGTTGGCAGACCCGCATCGTCCGCGATCTCTGGGTCGGGAGGGACCACTACGTCGTCGTTCGTGGGCCGTCCGAGTAAGCGCTGCTGAGTTTTCAGTTCTTAGTTCTTAGTTCTTAGTTACATACGGTGTGAGGGATGGTCGAACAGACGGGGCCCTCCGGGATCGCTCGATCGGCATTTCGGAGTCGCACGAACCCGGCAGGCCAGTCACCGCCCGAACTTCAACCGACCGTAGGTAACTCAGAACTCAAAACCAAGAACTCTGAACTCTGACAGACGGACTCCGCGATCACCGACCCAGATCGTCGAGAGTCGGTCGGTTGGCGAGGACGATCTTGGCTCCGTCGGTGTCGACAATCCAGGTGCCCGTCCAGGTCATGGGGTCGGCCCTCCGGTAGTGGTCCAGGCCCACCACGATGTGAGCCGGCTCCCGCTGAGCCATGTGGCGCATCACTTCGACCCGGGTTCCCAAAACGATCCCCAGCCGGGGCGTGTAGAACAGGATCGATTCCCTGAGGTCCCAGTAGAAGACGAGCCGCTCGCCCTCGGGCAGGGCGGCGTCGAGCCTCTCGCCCAGCTCGCGCGTGGTCCTTTGTGGATTGAAGGCGGGGACCACGACCACGTTTACCACCAGGATCAACATCACGACCATCGCGGCGATCGACGCGAAGCACGCGAGGTTGCGCTTGAACCAGCAGAGCACGAAGGCAAGCCCGACTCCCGCCACCAGGACGGCGATCGGCAGCAGGAAGACCGAGGCCTCGACCCGGTACTTCGCCCGGGCGTCGGCCAGCTCGAAGAGCAGGCCGTAGACCACCCCTGACGCCAGGAGGGTAGCCAGCACCGCCATCGAAACCAGCGCTTTCCGGTGCAGCCGGTCCGTCTGATCCCCCAGCAGGTCGCTGAAGAAGACCGCCACCAGCAGGGCCAGAGCCGGGAACAGGGGCAGCACGTAGGTTGGCAGCTTCGAGCTCGCCACCGAGAAGAAAAGCAGCGGCATCCCGCCCCACAGCCCGAGGAACGACAACCGCCCCAGAGAGTCCCGGCTGCGGCTTTCAACTGCCCGGGTCACGGCGACCGGGAGAAAGGCGGTCCACGGGAAGAAACCGCCGAGCAGAACCGGCAGGTAGAAGTGCCAGGCCTCGGGATGGCGGGACTCGGCCGACACGAAGTTCATGAAGTTCTGTTGGATAAAGAAGTAGGTCCCGAAGTCGGCATTGGCGCGCATCACCGCCACGTACCACGGGGCGGCGACCGCCAGGAAAACCGGGGCGCCCCACCAGAGGCCCATCTCCTTGACGAACCCGAGCCGCCCGCGGACGACCAGCCACGGTCCCACCACCAGGCCCACCAGCACGAGTCCCAGCGGCCCCTTCGCCACCACTGCGATTCCGGCGGCGACGTAGAACGCGAACAGGAATGCCCTGCGCCGATCGTGGTCGTGGAAGGCGCACCAGAAGAAGAGCAGGGACAGGGTCACGGCGCACGCCAACGCGATGTCGTGAACCACCACCCTCGACATCACCAGGAACTCGAGGCTGGTGGCGAGGACCACGCCGCCCAGAAGGCCGACCCGGCGGTCGAACATCCGCATTCCGAAAACGTAGGTCGCGAAAACGGTGAGAGTGCCCAGCACCGCCGCGGGAAGCCGCGCGGCAAACTCGGTGAAGCCGAAGACCAGGAAGGCGGCGGCCACCAGCCAGTTGAACAGCGGTGTTTTGTCGTAGAAATTCTCGCCGTTCATGGTCGGCGTCACCCAGTCACCGGTGAGGACCATCTCCTTCGAGGTGTGGGCGTGCGTGGCCTCGTCGGCGTCCCACAGCGGCCGGTCGCCGAGCAGGGAGAAGAACAACACGAGACACAGCACCAGTAGGATCGTCAGGTCGATCCATAACTGCCTTCGGTCACCGGGTTCTTCGAAGGGTGTCATCTCATCGGTCCCTTGAGGTCCCTCAGCAGGTGGCGATCATTTCGCCGTTACAACAAAGTTCTGAGTTTTGAGTTCTGAGTTACCAACGGTCGGTTGAAGTTCGGACGATAACGGGCCTGCCGGGATTGGTGGGCTTCCCACCGGGTCCGTGCGTTTCCGACATCCTGACAGCTCGATCCCGGAGGGCCCCGTCCGTTCGACCATCGCTCACACCGTATGTAACTCAAAACTAAGAACTAAGATCTATGAACTCAGAACCAACACATCACCGCTCGCTCGGCAGACGGTTATTGTTCCTTCGCGCGCATCTTTCGGAACTTGTCGGCAATCTTGGTGATCGACGCGTCAATCTGCTTGAGCGCCTTGTTCGGATCCTCGGACAGGACCTTCGAGGCGGAACCCCGGAAAACCGCTTCCTTCTTGCGCGCATCCCAGATGTCGACCACCAGGGTGCCCTTCGCCCAGCTCGTGGTCATTGCAGAGGACGCGCCGCTGCCGCCCCAGTAGGGCCCATAGCTGTAACCGAAGGAGGTGGTCATGAACTGGACGCTCTCATTCGACGACGTGTGGTAGGTGACGTAGAGGTCCGGGTCGTCGGTTTTCTCCACCAGCCCGCCGGAAGCCATCTCGTACTCGATGGCGTTCTTGATCAACGAGTGGACCAGGGGGTAGTTGGCCTCCAGCGACGTGGGTGCGGTCTCGGCCCAGGCGAAGGTCTTGAACGAATTGAAATTCGCTGCCCGGTCCCAGTCCACGTAGATCTTCTGCGCCGCCGCCGGCAGCGCCGCCAACAACAGCACGGTCATCATCACGATCGACTTGTTCACTGGGTTCGTCCTTTCGACCGGTGTCTTTCGAGGGTCCCGGTTCTGGTGCTGAAGGGCATCGTAGCCTATCCCCTCGGGGCAGAATTGAAAATTGAAAATTGAAAATTGAAAATTCTCGCTTCGAAAAGCTATCCGCGCGCCCTTCCGCCCCCTTTTCGAAGTGATTGAATATTCTGACGCTCAGGTACGTGTGCGATGATCGGATCGTTCCGGACTCGCGCACGGCCGGAGACACCGGGAGGAACGACCGTGGAGCTCAGAGACACCACCCTGTTGAAAACTCAGGCCATTTTGGACGGCCGCTGGATCGATGCCGACAACGGCGAGACCCTGCCCGTCACCAACCCGGCAACCGGCGAGGTCGTTGCCGAAGTCGCAAAGTGCGGCGCCGACGAAACCCGCCGCGCCATCGAGGCGGCCGAGAAGGCCCACGTCGAATGGCGGCAGAAGACCGCCAGCGAGCGGTCCAAACTCCTTCGCCGGTGGTTCGACCTGATGATGCAGCACCAGGAGGACCTGGCGCAGATCCTGACCGCCGAGCAGGGCAAGCCGCTGTTCGAGGCGCGCGGCGAGATCGCCTACGGTGCCAGCTTCATCGAGTGGTTCGCGGAAGAGGCCAAGCGGGTTTACGGCGACGTCATCGCACCGCCGGCCAACGACCGCCGCATCGTGGTCATCAAGCAGCCGGTGGGCGTGGTCGCCTGCATCACGCCGTGGAACTTCCCCAACGCCATGCTCGCTCGAAAGGTCGGCGCCGCCCTCGCCGCCGGCTGCACCACGGTGTGCAAACCGGCCAGCTCGACGCCGCTGTCCGCCATGGCGATGGTGGAGCTGGCGAACCGCGCCGGCATCCCGGCCGGCGTCATCAACGTGCTCGCCGGATACACCGGCGCCATCGGCGACGAGCTGACCTCGAACCCCATCGTTCGCAAGCTCACCTTCACCGGCTCCACCGAGGTCGGCAAGAAGCTGGTGGCGGACTGCGCTCGGACCATGAAGCGCACCTCCATGGAGCTCGGCGGCAACGCCCCCTTCATCGTCTTCGACGACGCCCACCTCGACAACGCCGTGCAGGCGACGCTCGCAACCAAGTACCGCAACGCAGGTCAGACCTGCGTCTGCGCTAACCGGATCCTGGTTCAGGACACCGTTTTGGACGAGTACTCGAGGATGCTCGCCGAAGCGGTGGCTGGATTCAAGCTCGGCAACGGGGCCGACGAGGGAGTGACGATGGGCCCGCTGATCGACTTGGCCGCCGCCGACACCGTGCGCGGCATGATCGACGACGCGGTGGCCAAGGGCGCCAAGGTAGTGGTCGGAGGCGGCCGGTCCTCTCTCGGCGGGAGCTTCGTCGAACCAACGATCCTGTCCGGCGTCACCTCCGACATGCGGGTCTTCCGCGAGGAGATCTTCGGTCCGGTGGCACCGCTGGTGAGCTTCAGCACAGAGGAGGAGGCCATCGCCATGGCCAACGACACCGCGTTCGGACTTGCGGCCTACTTTTGCGCCCGCGACGTAGGTCGCATTTGGCGGGTGGCCGAGGGCCTGGAGTACGGCATCGTCGGCATCAACGAGGGCGTCATCTCGAACACGATGGCGCCGTTCGGCGGTATGAAGGAGTCGGGCAACGGCCGCGAGGGCTCCAAGTACGGCCTCGACGACTACCTCGAGATCAAGTACCTGTGCATCGGCGGCATCGACCGCTGACGAGCGCAGTTGGCCGTTGGCCGTTGGCCGTTGGCCGTTGGCAGTTGGCAGTTGGCAGTTGGCCGTTGGCCGTTGGCCGTTGGCCGTGAGCCGTTGGCAGTTGGCCGCAGGTCGGTCGATCTTCTGAGGTTACTCGTCGGGTTGAGGGAATCTAGCGGGCGGACGTTTCGAGCAGTCAACCCATTCGCCGAACCGCCCTGCTCAGGGTGTAAATGAGTGCGCCAACGTCGTCGCTGAGGGTGACAAGCCTGTCAAACGCTGGGCCCTCGACATAACCCAACTCTTTGGCTAGTACGAGCTGCGTGTCCACCTCAGCCTGAGATCCGCGTGCGATATCCAAGAACCTGGAAAAGTCCGCTGACGAGCGGCGGCGATGACCTTCCGCGATGTTGTAGACGATTGATCGAGCCGTTTTTCGGAGCTCGGCCGTGAGGCCGTACTGCTCGCGGTCGGGGAATTCTCTTGTCACGGAGTAAACCGCCAGACACAACTCGATGCCCCGTTGCCAGGCGATCACCTCGCGATAAGACCCTCTGGGGTGTTCAACTGCCATGATGGCTGCCTCCTTGTAGTAAGCAAGGAGCGCTCCACCAAATCCTGCCAACGGCCCCCGGCCAACTGCCAACGGCCAACGGCCAACTGCCAACGGCAAACGGCTAACCGCTAACGGTTAACTGGCAACTCGACCTCGAAGGGGACGCGGGCGGTGGTCTCCTCGAGCTCCACGGTGAGAACCCAACGGCCGGGCTGGATCCCCTTCAGGACCGGAAAGACCAGCGGTCCGCCGCAGACCTGGAAGCTGGACACGAAGATCGTGTCGAAGCCGTGGCGCTGGCCGGTGAAGCCGTCGTCCGACGCGGTCGGCGGGTAGATGAACCAGCGGTCGCACGGCTGCCGGGACGCCGTGAATCGTGCCGACGGTCCATACCAGGCGCCCTCTCGCTCGATCGCCATCCGAAGCCCGCCGTAGACCTTACGGAACTCGGTCTGGTCGAGGGGCACCACCACCGACCCATCCGGAGTCGTCAGCCGGATGTTGGTGCGGGAGATCTCGGTGGTGCCGGCGGGGCCGTAAAAGGAGATCCTGGGCACCGCATACTGGTCTCCGAGAGAATTCGGGAGCGAGGCGTAGTAGATCTCCACCGCCAGGTCCGACCCCTGGTACCAGACGCGGTTCTTCCCCTCCTGGGTGACACCGGGTGTTCCGGTCGGCGTTGACGACGTGCAGGCGAGGGCCGTCGTCAGAATGGTCAACATGATGGTGCGGCGCAGGGGCATGGAGGCCTCCGTCGGCGAGGATACATCAGCCAGAACAGTTTGCCGTGGGCAGTTTGCCGTTGGCCGTTGGCCGTTGACCGTTGGCCGTTTGCCGTTGGCCGTTTGCCGTTGGCCGTTTGCCGTTGGCCGTTGGCAGTTGGCAGTTTGCCGCAGGTCGGTCGATCCTCTGAGAATACTCGTCGGGTTGAGGCGACCTTGCGGGCGGACATTTCGAGCAGTCAGCCCAACCGCCAGACACAACTCGATGCCCCGCTGCCAGGCGATCACCTCGCGATAAGACCCTCTGGGGTGTCCAACTGCCATGATGGTTGCCTCCTTGTATTAAGCAAGGAGCGCTCCACCCAACTCTGCCAACGGCTCACGGCAAACGGCTAACGGCCCACGGCAAACGCTCACTCGATGGCTCCACCCGTCCGCAAGGCCTCGATGTCTTGCCGGCTGAAGCCCCAATCGAGGAGAGCCGATTCGGTGTCTCCGCCCGGGGTCGGCGGCGGGCTCTGGACCTTTCCGGGAGTCCGGCTGAATCGAGGCGCCGGCGCCGGTTGGACCACGCCCGCGACCTCGACGAACGCGCCCCTCGTGACGTTGTGAGGATCAAGCGGCGCCTCGGCGAGCGACAGCACGGGGGCGACGCAGGCGTCGCTGCCCTCCATGATCGAGCACCACTCGTCCCGGGTCCTGGTCCTGAACACCGCCGCCATCTTCTCCTTGAACTCGGGCCAGCGGTCACGGTCCAGTTGGGCTGAAAAGGCCGGATCTTCAATACCGGCTAGCTCCAACAGCATGGCGTAGAACTGGGGCTCGATGGCGCCCACCGCGAGCCACTTGCCGTCGGCGGTCTCGTAGCAGCCGTAGAAGTGGGCGCCGCCGTCCACCAGGTTGCAGCCCCGCTGATCACGCCAGAGGCCCGACGCGAGAAACCCGAAGAACAGCGCCATCTGGGCGGCGGCTCCGTCGACCATGGAGGCATCCACCACCTGACCCTGGCCGGAACGGCCGGCTTCGAGCAGCGCGCAGACGACGCCGAAGGCCAACAACATGCCGCCGCCGCCGAAATCGCCCACCAGGTTGAGCGGCGGCACCGGACCGTCGTCCGGCCGTCCGATGGCGTGCAGAGCGCCGGTGAGGGCGATGAAGTTGATGTCGTGGCCGGCGGTCCGGGCCAACGGTCCATGCTGGCCCCAACCGGTGATCCGGCCGTACACCAGCCTCGGATTTTTCCCCAGGCAGGGCTCGGGCCCGATGCCGAGCGACTCCATGACGCCGGGCCGAAAGCCCTCGATCAGGACATCCGCCCGCTCGACGAGGCGCAGCAGTGCCGCGGCGCCCGCCGGCTTCTTGAGGTCCAGGGCCACCGACCGCCGGCTCCGATGGAGCACGTCGAACCTCGGGTCGCCGAACAGCGACCACGTACCCGGTCGGTCGATGCGTACGATCTCGGCACCCAGGTCGGCGAGCAGCATGGCGGCAAAGGGCCCCGGTCCGATGCCGCCGATCTCCACGATTCTGATGCCCTCGAGCGGTCCCATCACCGCCTCCCTCCAACCGCCGGATCACTCGACTCCACGCTACGTTTCCCAACCGTCAGTGAACCCGCAGCATTCACCGAGAGGTCACACCGACCCTTTCGTCCTCGCCCCGGGGAGGATCAGGGCGGCGTGAAGCAGCAGCGCCACGCCTGCGATCAAGGATACCGCGACGTATCCCACGGCGTGAATGCCGAACCCCACCAGGGCCGGACCGAGGGCGACGCCGGTCGCCTGGAAGGTGGGCGCGAGCACCATCAGCCGCTTGGTGTCGTCCACCTGGACCATCACCCCGTACTGGTAGGGTACCGACAGGCCCCAAAAGACCTGGAAGACCGCTATGCAGGCCACGAACGCCGGGAAGCCGAGCCCGCCCAGGCCGAACGCCGTCAGCACCGCCGCCTGCATCGCCACCGACAGCGCAAGCGGCAGGAATCGGCCGAACCGATCGCCGACGATCCCCGCCGCAAGCGGCCCGCTCAGGCTGATCAGCGCCGTGACCGAGAGCGCGGCCGCCACCCGAGCGCCCGACAGGCCCCCGGCCTCACCCATCAGCTTGACGAAGGCCCAGACGCCGGCCTGTGCGAGCTGAAACAACCCCAGCGACACCAGCACCACCAGTCCGGGGACGTAGCGGCGAAAGCTCGGCCTGGTGCCGACCCGCTGGCCTTCGCCGGGCGGTCCCGCCGGCACCATCCGGACCATGGGAATCAACAGGGCGGTGAGGCCGGCCAGGCAGAGGAAAACGCCGTTGACCCCCCAGGCGCCGACGACCGCCGGCGCGACGGCGAACGAAACCACCATGAACACGATCTGGAAAAAGGCCAACGCCGCCGCCACGCGATCCGGATCCCTGGTGTAGGTCAGAAAGGCGAGGCAGGGCGCCACGGCCATGCCACCCCCGAAGCCGACCAGCAGGCGCAGCGCGACCAGGGGCCCGAACTGGGAGAGGCCCGTGCTGAGCAGATTGCCGACCACGACCCAGGCGAGGGCGGTTCCCACCACCCAGCGCCAGTTCCACCGAGTCCGCCAGTAGAGCGCAGTGACCGCCGCGATCGCCATCCCGGTGAGATCCGCCGACGCCAGCAGACCCAACTGCGACTCGGAAAAGCCATAGGTCTCGGCGAGGGCGCCGACGAAGGCCGGGAGCATCAGATACACGGCCGGTGCGATGGCGAAGATGGCGATGATCGTCGCGATGGCGGCGGGTCGGTTGAACGGTCTCAGGAGATCGGCGTCGTGGTCCATCGTCACGTCCTTGCGAGCACTTCGGCGGGCGTTGGTGTTGGCGCCGGCACCGGCCTGTCGCCGGGCAAAACTCTGACGGCGGTCGTCCCCAACCGGACGGGCAGGTACCATACAGTATCAACCCGATCGTCGATAGCCATCGATCGGTGAAAGCGGGGCGCGCCACCATGACCTTCACGCGAGCCATCGCCCGCGAGCCGGGACCGGATTTTGCCCACGGCATCACCGCCGCGGACCTCGGAGTGCCCGACTTCGACCGGATGATCGAGCAGCACCGTGCCTATGTCGGGAGGCTGCGCGATCTCGGCCTGGAGGTGGAAGTCCTGGCGCCGCTGCCCGGCTGCCCGGACGCCCACTTCGTCGAGGACACCGCTGTCGTTTTCCGGGAAGCGGCCGTGATCGCCCGGCCCGGCGCCCCTTCGAGATCGACGGAACCCGAGACCATCGCACCGGTAGTTTCCCGGTATCGAGAGATCTTCAATATCGAACAACCGGGAACCCTCGACGGCGGCGACGTCCTCCAGATCGGCACCAGATTCTTCGTCGGCATTTCGGGACGCACCAACGAGCACGGTGCTCGCCAATTGGGGACCATCGTCGAGCGGTTCGGCTACACCTGGACGCCGATCGCTGTGGGCGAAGGGCTGCACCTCAGGGCGAGCGTCAATTTCGTTGGTAATAACAGCGTCATCGCGACCCGGGCTTTTGCCGACATCGAGGAATTTCGCGGCTTCGACGGCATCCTGTTGGAGGACGGCGAAAGCTATGCGGCCAACACCCTGTTGGTGAACGACCACTTGATCGCGCCGCTCGGGTTCCCCCGGGTCGTCGATCAGCTGAGCCGCCTCGGTATGCCGGTCATCGAGCTCGACATGAGCGAGAGCCGGAAGATGGACGGGGGGCTCACATGCCTGTCCTTGAGGTTCACATGAGGCCGGAGGACAGAATGGAAAATGTAAAATGAAAAAAAGTCGGGAGATTGCCATGACGCGACCGCTTCAGCGGACGGCAGCGGCGACAGCAGTGCTTGCGGCGTTGCTCGTCGTCGGCGGGTGCAAGACCTTCAGCAGCTACTCGCCCACCCCTCTCTCCGAAATCCCGTTTCACGACCGCATTGAGACCCAGGCCACGGATGACGTCACCGTGTCGGTGGCGGTGCTGTCGGCGGACGAGGCCCAGCTGGCCTATGACGTCAAGCTTTACAAGAAGAAGATCCAACCGATCTGGGTGCAGATCGAAAACCGGCGCGACAGCTCCATCATCTTCCTGCCGGCTGGCGTCGACCCCGAATACATCTCCGCGCTTGAAGGCGCCTACCGCAGCCGCTGGACCTGGAACAAGAAGGCCAACCGGGCCATGGAGCTGCATTTCTTCGACCATCAGATGCCGTTCGAGATCCCCGCCAGAGCGACCCGGTCGGGGATCGTCCTCGGCACCCGCGACAAGGGCGCCAGGTTGGTGGTGGTGGACCTCGTCGGCGAGCAGTACGCCGAACGGTTCGATTTCGTGGTCGAGGTCCCGGGATTCAACGCGGACTACTTGCGGGCGATCCAGGACTACGGCCATCTGGTCGAGGAATGGGACTTCGTCGATCTCGACGAGCAGGGGCTCCGCGCGTGGATCGAAGAGCTCCCGTGCTGCACCCAGAACGCCAAGGGCACCAAGACCGGCGACCCTCTCAACATCGTCGTGATCGGAACCGGCGAGGCGATCTGGCCCGCTTTCCTGCGCGAGCGATGGAATCCGACCGCCACCTTGACCACCGGAACCGCGGCCAAGACCGGGCTCTTCGGCCTTTTCGGCGGCACCTACCGATACGCGCCCATCAGCTCGCTCTACGTCTTCGACCGGCCTCAAGACATCGCCCTCCAGAAGGTCCAGGCACAGCATCCACCTGCGCAACCACCTTCGGCTGTGGGCCACGCCGGTGACCTTTCGCGGCCTGCCGGTGTGGGTGGGTCAGATCAGCCGCGACATCGGCACCCGCATCACAACCAAGAGTCCCACCTTGACCACCCACAAGATCGATCCCGACGTGGACGAGACCCGGACGGCGCTGATCCAGGACTTCATCTACTCCCAGTCGCTGGCCGCCTTCGCCTACGCCAAGGGAGTGGGCGCGGCCACTCCGGATCAACCGCGCGGCAACCTCACCGGCGACCCCTGGTTCACCGACGGCCTGCGGGCGGTGATGCTGCTGACGGACACCCCCACTTCGGTGCTCGACGTCGAGTATCTGCACTGGGAGGACCCGCCGGAGCGGTGGACCGCCGAGGAGATGGTCGCCGCGACCGAGGAGGGAGCTGCCGCCGAGGAGGGACCTGGGACCGAACGCGGGCAGTAGGATCGTTTATCATGGTCCGCGGTGCGCCCCGGAACGACGCACCCGAAGGAGTCTCGCATGAAGCACATCATCAGCCTTTGCTGCCTCGTGGCCGTGGTCGCCGCCAGCCCTCTCTTCGCCCAGGTCAGCGACGAGACCATCCTCACGTACGACGTGATCCAGACCGAGCGCAAGGGCCTGGTCATGGAGGCGCTGGATCTCGGGTCGGAGCAGCTCAAGGCCCTGTCCCCGGTCTACGACGCGTACCTCGAAGAGCTCGACGCCCTCGACGCGCAACAGGTGAGCCTGATCGTGAGGTTCCTCAAGATCCAACGCGCCATCAGCGACGACGAGGCGACCGCCATGCTGGGCGAGTGGGGTGCCCAGAACCAGGCTCTCCTGGACCTCCGCAAGTACTACACCCGGCAGTTTTTGGAGGTGCTTCCGGCGCGCAAGGTGCTCCGCCTGTGGCAGATCGAGAACAAGCTGGACACCATCATCGACGCCCAGCTCACCAAGGACATCCCGCTGGTGAATTGACTCGGTCGGACCTCAATCACACCAGCTCGGTGAAGTACTTCTCCCGGGCAAGCCGCCAGAACACCACCAGGAACGCGGTCAGCGGGATGGCCAGGATCATCCCCATGATGCCGTTCAGGGCCGATCCCCAGAAGAATACCGCCAGGATGATCACCATTGGGTGGAGACCGGTTCGATTCCCCATGATCCTGGGCGTCAGCACGTAGCCTTCGATGAGCTGCACGATGGTGAAGACCACCAGCACGAGCGCCACTGTCTGCAGTCCCCCTCCAGGCTGGAAGAAGGCAAGCGGCAAAGCGGTCGCCAACCCGACGATGCTGCCGAGGTAGGGAATGATGTTGAGGAAGCCGAGGACCAACCCGATCACGGCGCCGTACCTCAGTCCCACCACGCTGAATCCGATGGCGAAGAGCACGCCTTGGAGGAAGGCGATGATCAGCTGCCCCCTGAAGAAGGCGACGACGATCTCGACGAACTGATTGACCAGGTAGGCCACATCCTTGCGGGTGTCAGCCTTGAGAAACGGCAGGAAGCGCTCGAGGTCCAGTGCGACCCTGGTGTCGGTCACCAGGATGAACGCGAAGTAGACGGGCGCGACGAGCCAGGACAACAACGCCCCCACCCAGGAGATCACACCGACTCCCGCAGACAGCGCTCCACGTCCTACGGCCCCGAGCCCGCTCATGATGGATCCCTGCTGTCCCGTGATCGTGGCCCGCAGTTGCCTGGCATATGGATTCTGGTCGATGAACTCGACCACCCTCGGCGCCCGCTCCTTGAACCACACCGCGCCGGCCGCCCACCACTCCGGCAACCGGCTCACCAGATCGCTGAGCTGGTCGACGAGCAGCGCCCCGAAGAACCACAGAAATGCCACCAGGGGGATGATCGCGGAGAGGAACAGCGCCACCAGCGCCATGCCCCGGCCGAGCTTGAGCTTCCGGCACAAGAAGTCGAAGTAGGGGCGGAAGACCAGGGCCGCCACCGCTGCCACCGCAAGCGGCAGGAAGACGTTCGAAAACCTGCTGAAGAAAGCGCCGATCAACCAGAACAGGGTCCCGAAAGCGACCACGATGACCACCGCCGACAGGATCGTGATCGCTGCCGCAACGGTGTTCTGCTGCCGCTGGGAGAGCTCGATGGCCATTCGCGTCATCCTCCGGTTTTGATTTCAGGCCATCCTAACGGTACGCGCCGGCGGGATCAACGTGGGGGCCCCCCGGGATCGGGGTTCGGGGTTCGGGATTCGCGGATTTCCGCCTCGAGGGGTTCCCCCCAAGGGCGCCAACCTGCCGGACACCGTAAGCGGAGCAATCTCGAGGGACTACTTGTTGAGCTTTTTGTTCTTCGTGTACTTCGTTCCCGCGATGTCCACGTTGGCCATCAGACCCTTGTCGGTCATCTGGAAGACGGCGAGCCCGTTGACGAAGGTCGTCTGGGCGTTGGCGCCCGATGTCCCGGCGGCAGCCGTGGCCCCGGCATCGGCCTGCCAGCCGTTCTCGACGAAGTTCAAGAAGGTCCCCTTATCCTGGAACAGGAAGATCACCTGGTACGTCTGGCCCCCGATGCCGAGCCCAACCCCGATGGTCCCCATCTTCATGTAGGTCTTTTCTCCGGTGACCTTGTCGATGGCGACGCCGTTGCCTCCCCCTCCGGAGAAAATGAAGGCCAGCTTGAGGTTGTCGAAGGCAGCCCAGCCGTAGGCCTTGTCGAACAGGGTTTCGGCCTTGATGCTCTTGGTGAACAGCTCGGCGAGGGCGGCGTCCGCCATCTCGTCGATCTTCACCCGCTTGGACTCCTGCTTGAGGGACTTCCAGGGCGCAGTCTCCTCCTCCCCGTGGGCCGGCGCACTGATTCCGACGAGAAACACCATGGCGAGGGCAGCGCTCAATATCGAACCGCGGTTCACAGCTTTCATGATTTCTCCATGACCATCAACATTTCGTGACAGGGGGATCATACTCGCGCCCGGGGGTTCCCGCAACGAGATCCCCTCTCGACTGGTCCGTCCGTTCCCCGGCTTTGATCGCCGGGAAATTCGGGGATTGACGGCTAACCGAACTCTCGGGACGAGACTCGTCGCAGCAGCAGCCAGAGAAAGAACGGCCCGCCGAGAAACGCTGTGATGACGCCCACCGGAAGCTCGGCGGGGGCGATGACCAACCGCGCGGCGGTGTCGCAGACCGCCAGGAAGGCGCCTCCGAAGAGCACCGAGGCCGGCAGGAGAAACCGGTGTTCGGAGCCCACCATCAGCCTGCAGATATGGGGTGCCATCATGCCCACGAATCCGATGGGCCCGCACGCCGCCACCACCCCACCGACCATCACCGAGGTGGCGAGGAAGATCAGCTTGCGGGTCCGGACCACGTCCACACCCCGGCTGGCCGCCAGGTCGGTTCCCACCGACAGCAGGTCCAGCTCCCGCGCCCGCCATCCGAGCGCGATGACTCCCACGGCCACGAACGGCGCCATCCTCAGCAGCTCTGCCTGACCGACCCCGGCGAGCCCGCCCATCAGCCAACGAACGATCCGGTATGAATCGCCCAGCGAGGCGGTGTATTGGAGGAAGAGGATCAGGCTCGAGAAGAAGAAGCTCATGGCCACACCGGCCAGCAGCAAGACGGTGGCCGAGGTTGCGGGCCGGAGGTGAATCAAGAGCCACACCACGGCCACCGCCACCAGTGCTCCAGCCAGGGCCGCCACCGAGTTCAGCGGCAGCGAGAGAAGGGCTATCGACGCCCCGAGCCGGGTCGCCACCGCCACCCCGAACGCCGCGCCGCTGGCCACCCCGAGGGTAAACGGCGTGGCGAGTGGGTTTCGGAACAGGGCCTGGAAAGCCGCACCCCCGATGGCGAGACCCGCTCCCGCCAGCAGAGCTGCGGCCACCCGGGGTACCCGGATCTGCCAGAAAATCACCGCCGCGACGCCGTCCCCCCGGGGATCCGCGACCACCCCGAATGGAACCTGTTCGATGCCGATGAATGGCAGCACCAACACTGCCGCCGTGCAGGCCGCTGCGAGCAAGACGACGCGGCGCGCCGGCGTCATGCGCCGTTGCGAGCCGGCAGAACCAATGGAACTGCGCGATCCCCGACCTCGACCAGATTGAAACGGTTGGCGAAGATGGCCTCGAGCCGATCCTGGGAGAACACCTCGGCCGACGGGCCGTGAAAGAGCACCCGCCCCCCCCGAAGCGCCAGAACCGAGTCGGACACGGCGACCGTCCAGTTCAGATCGTGGGTGGCGGTGACGATGGTCAGGCCCTCACTCGAGTGCAGGCTCTCGAGCAGCTCGAGAATCCGCATCTGGTGACGGTAGTCCAAGAAGGTGGTGGGCTCGTCGAGCAGCAGGACGCTGCCCCCCTGGGCCAGGGCCGCCGCGATCAGGACCCGTTGGCGTTCGCCGCCGGACAGAGAGCCCACCGGCCGGTCGGCCAGGTGGAGCGTGTCGGTGCGCGCGAGGGCGGTCCCCACCGCCTCGAGGTCGGTTGGGCGCAGGGAGGCCCACGACCCGAGGTGCGGATACCTCCCCATCTCCACGAAGGCGCGAACGGAGAAGGGCAGCTCGCGAGCGTCGGCCTGCGGGACGTAGCTCACGACCCGCGCCAGGGCCCGCTTCGAGTACGCCCCCAGGGGTCGCCCGGCGAGTACGATTTCGCCGCCGCGAGGCGCGATCAGACCCGCGAGGCAGCGAATCAGGGTCGATTTCCCGGCACCGTTGGGCCCGATCACCGACAAGAACTCGCCGCGGCCGACCGCCACGTCGACGGCGCTCAGAATGGGCGCACCGTCGATTCGGACGGTGAGCCGACGGACGTCGAATGCCGGAGCCGTCACCAACCGGCCCCGGGATGGAGCAGGCGGGCCACCTTCTCCACCAGGTCCACGACCCCCGGTCCCGGAACCACCGCGAACCGGTCCTCGACTGCGACGACCCGGTGGGTCCGCACCGCCCGCAGCGCTTGCAGGGACTGCCAGTCCGCCAGGGCGGCCTCGACGTCCACGCGGCGGTCGCCGAGGTCCGCCAGCAGGTCGAGGATCACGTCCGGGTCCAGGTAGAGCAGTCCCTCCCGCGACAGCTCGGGGTAGGCCACCGCGGACGGCGCCGCGGCGTTGCGACCCCCGGCAAGCCTGAGGACGTCGTCGTAGAATGTCGATCGCCCGGCGATCCAGACGCTGGTCAGGGAACCCCCGCCCACCTCCCTGCCCACCACCACGAGGGTGTTGGGGGGGTCGAGCCCGTTCGTCGTTTCCGCCACACGTTGGAGGCGACCCTCCATGTCGTCGACCGTGTGCACCCCGCGGTCCCTCACCCCGCAGGCCTCGGAGATTTCGATCACCGACCGGAGAATTCCCGCGAGGGATCCCTGATCCACCAGCAGCGTGGTCAAGCCCAGATCGTCGAGACGGGCACGGAGAGCAGCGTGGTCCTGGATGACGATCACCAGGTCTGGCCGCAGGGCGACGATGGCCTCCAGGTTGACGTCCAGGTACCCGCCGACCGCCGCCACCTCACCACGTCCCTCCGGCAAGCTGCAGTACCGAGTCACGCCCACCAAACGGTCCCCAACACCGAGCTCGAACAGCACTTCGGTGACGCTCGGAGCCAACGACACGATGCGGTGAGGTTCCCCGGACCGGGGAGGTGTTGGTGACCTGTCGGTTCCCGCCGGTCGGCAACCAACCACCACCAGCAGTAATATCGCCGGGAAGCTCCGGGCCCAACGGGCTCTATGGTCATCGACGATCAACGGCATCCCCTGTCCCTTCCGGACCGGGATGCCGTTTTTCATCCTCGGTATTCGCGGTTCGAACCCAATCCCCGGGGTCTGCCACGGGTCCGGCGGCAGGTCTTCTGGCTCCCGGATCGTCCTACCTGCCGGGCCTTCCCATCGCGGGCGCGACAGTGGATCTCCCGGCGCTCGTCCCCGGTTACAGCGGCGGGCCCGCGACGGACTTTCACCGTCTTCCCTGGGCCGTCGGACCTTGTCGAGTGTAGCCGCCGCCGGCTCCTCTGTCGAGCCGTCGTCGTGCAGGAGGTTTTTGATTTTTTAATTTGAAAAACAACGCCCGGGAAAACCCGGGCGTTGCGGGACGGCGGCTGCCGTCCGGAGGTTGTCGAACCCTTCTTAGAGGCTCTCCTCCTGGTTGGAGGCGAGCTCGATGCCTTCCGCGGACTTGACGGCGTTGTCGTAGGCCTCCTGGGCCGACTTGGCACAGCCGGTCTTTTCCAGGGTTTCATCGTGGGCGGCCTTGGCCACGGCGTGCTGGGCAGCGGCGGTGGCCGACTTGGCGCAGCCGGTGTCGGCAAGGACGGCATCATAGGCCGCCTTGGTTGCGGTCTTTGAGCACCCGGTTGCAGCATAGCTCTTGGCGTAGGTCGTGTCCGCGAGGGTGTTCTTGTAGGCTTCCTGCGCGGTCTTGGTGCAACCCGACTCCTCGAGCGTAGCGGCATAGGCCGCCTTGGCGGCTGACTTCGAGCAGGACGAATCACAGTCCTTTGCGCAGCAGGTGCCGGTGTTGGACGCCTGCTGGGCATTGGCGGCAGCGGAAGAGTCGTAGGCGCAGCTTCCCTTGGCGGTCTTCACCGACTCGTCGTAGGCGACCTGGGCGGTCTTGGCGCAGCCGGTCTTGGCGAGGGTTTCGTCATAGCTCGCCTTGGCCACCGCATGCTGAACGGCTGCCTCGGCGGTCTTGGCGCAGCCGGTCTGCTCGTACACGGTATCGTAGGCCGCCTTGGCAGCAGTCTTGGCGCAGCCGCCGTCTTCAACCGCCTTGGCGTAGGCCGCCTCGGCCGCCGCATTCGACTTTTCGCACGCCACCACACCGGCCGCCACCACCAGCGCAATGACGAGCACAGAACCGAAAATAACCGTTTTCCTCATTTTTCGAATCTCCCTTCATGGCTCTTCGGATAAGAGCAAATGATTCGTAATCTCAAACACAATCATAACAGATTCTATTACGGAACACACGGGCGTTGGTTTCACGGTGAAACGTGAAAGGTCAAACGTGAAAGGTGAGACGTGACCGGGTTTTTTCATTTTTCATTTTCCGATCTGGCCCTTCTTCCCCCGTTAACCTCAGCCGTACACTGTCGTTTCAACTCGTGGAGGTTGGCCGTTGGAGGAGAAAGGTCGATCCTGGGTCCAGAGCTGTGCGGTCGGGTGCGGAATTCTCATGGTGATCGGGATTCTGCTCGCCATCGGCGGGGTCATGTCAGTCATCACTCCCCTCGGCAACGCCGTCGAGATTCGAGCCGAGCTGGACTCCCGGTTCGGCGATCAGTGCGCCTTCACCCCGGCCGCCAACGGCTCCGTGACGGGAGACCGCATCGAGGTCTTCCTGCGAGTCCGGTCGGCCCTCTCCGAGCCGTGCCGGAAGATCGAGCGGCGATCCGCAGCCATGCGCCGGCTCGAGGAGTTGGACGACAACCACGATGTATCGCGAACCGAGATCATCGCCCTGGCCGGCAAGGCCACCGCGGGCGCCATGGGTCTCGGCCCGGCCCTCGGCGACCTTTACGAAGTCCGGAATCGCGCGTTGTTGGCCCAAGGGATGGGGCTCGGCGAGTACAGCTACATCTACCTGACGGCCTATCACAACCAACTGATCGATCCCGGTCCGCGTACCGGCATCATGGATGGCAGCCCTGTCAACACGAGGATCCACGAATGTACCGGCAGCATGCTCGCCCGGCAGCTCGAGTCCGCCCGCCGCGGCAGCCCGGATCCTGCCTGGTTGTCTCAGCTGGAGACGGAGCTGGCGGCGATGGCGTCCGACCCCCGGCGCCTGCCCTGGGGCGACGGGCTTCCAAAGGCAGTCGAGGCATCGTTCGAGGGCCACCGCGACAGCCTCGACGCCGCGTTTTGCAGCGCCGCAACCGAGCTGGAGCTGCTCCGCGGCACACGTCGATTCCTGGCGATCGAATCAGAATAGGGCGTCCGCCCGACCCGCCGTTCAAATCATCTGGTCGGCACAGAGTGAGGAAAATCAAGTCAACTTGGCAGAATTATGGTATATACTCATATCCGGTCAGTGGTAGATCTTTGCGTGTGTAGGCTGAAATTCCCTTTCGTTCAAGATCATCATAGGTTCCGATGGAACCCAAGGAGGTAAAGAAAGATGCGTGGTTACAAAATAGTAGGAATGGTCATCGCGGTCCTGGCAATGGCCGGCGCGCCCGCGCTGGCCCAGGTGGACTGCGCCAACATCCCGGTGTCCACGGGCGCCCCGTCGCAGGAGTACATCGACGCCTGCTACAACCCGGCCGGGGCGGCGGGCGGGGTCGAGGGTCCCACCGACAACGCCTGGGGCCCCGAGTCCCAGCGTGGGAGCCTTGACTACATGGTGTTGAACACCCCAGAGGTGCTCACCTCGGTGGGCGCGGTGGCCTTCACCGACTTCGTCGGCGGTTGCGACTTCGCCAACAACGACTTCTCTCAGCTGTACTGCGGTGACACCGGAGGCAACTTCTTCACCCTGAGCACGGCGGACGCCACCCGGACCGCCATCGGCACCTTCACGGCGCCGGGCGCCCAGACAATCACCGGCCTCGCGTGGGACGCCACCACCTCGACGATGTACATGTGCACGACCGACGTCGCCGCGTCGTCGCTGCTGACCGTCGATCTCGGAACCGGCGCCGCCACCCTGGTGGGAACGATCACCGGCTCGGCCGCCATGATCGCGTGTGCGGTGGACACCGCGGGCGCGATGTGGGGCTACGATATTGTTGACGACAGCTTTTATGGCATCGACAAGGCCACCGGCGCCGGCACCCTGATCGGCGCCCTCGGCTTCGACGCCAACTTCGGTCAGGGCATGGACTTCGACCACGACGACGGCACCTGCTATATCTTCGGCTTCAACAACGGTGTCTTCCTGGCGGAGCTCCGCACCTGCGACACGGCGACGGGTGCCACCACCCTGGTGGGTACCATGGGCGCCACGACCCCGGGCGGGCTGCTCCAGTGGGGCGGCGGCGCGGTCGCGACCAACGACGTTCCGGTGGAGCTGATGTCCATCGGCGTGGAGTAATCAACGAAACTCGATCGAGGATGACTCGATGAAGACCGCGGCGGCAACGCCGCGGTTTTTTTGTCCGTTTACCGGACCCAGGCGATGGGCACCCAGACCACCCGGCTGTTCTGGGGTCCGTTGAGAATTCGCACCCTGGCCTCGGCGCCGCGGCGGCGCTCCAGCACCCTCACCCGAGTCCCGGCAGCCACCGGGAGGAAGCCCGGGGATTGCGCCAGCTCGGACGGGTCAAAGCGGCCCCCGGCCCTGGCGGCCGCGAGCAGCCGCTCGACCCCGTCCCGGTCCAACGCCACCAGGATCGTCGGCGAATCACCGAACCGGAGCTGGCCGGTGTGAGTCCGGGCCTTTTCGGCTTTGAACAGGAAGCTCCCGAACCCCTCGTCCCGGTTGCCGCCGAGGTACCACAGCACGACCGCCAGGAACGCCACCACCACGGTGGCCCCACCCAGCCTCCGAACGCGCCTGGAACGGGCTTCGGGGCCCACGTCAGGAGCCGCGGCCGGCTCCACCGGCGCCTGCTGGTCCCGGGGCTCATCGGATTCGCGGAGCACGACAGGGAGGCGGGCGGTGAACTCCTCGCCGCACTGGGTGCACCGCAGGGTCCGGCCATAGTACCTCGCCGCCACCGTCATCTCGGTCCCGCAGGCCGTGCAGGTGTGACGGACGGTCTCCGGCAGGGGACCGGAGGCACCGGCGGAGGGCGCACCCGTCGGGTCGGCGACGAACTCGGTTCGGCAGCCGGTGCACCTCAATGTCCGGCCGAGGTACCGTTCGTGCACACTCATTTCGGTGCCGCAGTTGGAGCAGGTGTGGGTGTATCCAGCCATCGTGATCGGTGCTCGCTCACCCCAACGATACGGCAGTGAGGGACAACCGTCGAGTGACGGTCGTCAAGGGTTGGCGCGGTACCGCACCTGGCCGCCGACCACCGTGGCCACGACCCGGATCCCGGTGATCTCGTCGTCGGCGACGGTCAGCGGATCGCGGCTCAGCACCGTGAGGTCGGCCAGCTTGCCCGGCTCGAGGCTCCCCTTTCGGTCCTCCTCGAAGGCCGCGAAGGCGGCGTCAAGGGTCATCGAGCGCAGGGCCTCGATCCGCGTCATGCGCTGATCCGGGTAAAACGACGCGCCGGTGTTGGTCAGTCGGGTCACCGCAGCATGGAAGTTGGCGATCGGATCGACGGCCTCCACCGGCACGTCGGTGCCGGCGGCGATCACCGCGCCAGAGTCCAGCAGGTCGCGCCACACGTAGGCTCCCTCCCCGGCGCGGTCGTCCCCGAGGCGCACCGGCACCCAGGGCCCGTCCGAGGTGCAGTGCACCGGCTGCATGGCGGCCACCACTCCAAGCTGGGCGAAGCGACCGACGTCGGCGGGATGAAGGTGCTGGGCGTGCTCGATCCGCCAGCGGCGATCAGCGCCATTCGGAAGGCTGTCGAGGACCTCCTGGTAGACGTCCAGAGTCTCGCGATTCGCCCGGTCCCCGATGGCGTGGGAGCACAGCTGGAGCCGGTACTCGGCCGCCAGCCGGGCGCTGGCGCGGAGCTCCTCCGCGGTGACGATGTTCAGCCCGGTGCTGGAGGGCAGGTCGGTGTAGGGCTCGAGCAGCCAGGCGCCGTGAGAGCCGAGGGCGCCGTCAACCCAGCGCTTGATGCCGCCCACGGTCAGGTAGTCGCCACCCTCGCCGATGACGCGGTACCCGGGCAATCGTTCGGCCAACATCTGGTTGTCGTCCGAGAGCATGATCCAGAGCCGAACCGGCAGCTCTCCCGCCGCCGCCAGCCCGCGCAGCACCTCCACCTGCTCGAAGCTCGAACCCGCGTCCTGAAACGAGGTGATCCCGTTGGCGAGACACTCGGCCGCCGCCAGCTGTGCCATCCGGCGCAGGGTCGCCTCGCTCGGACCGGAACCCGCAACCGCCGTCACCAGATCCTCGGCCGTCTCGCGCAGCACGCCGATCGGCCGTCCGTCCCGGTCACGAACGATCTCGCCGCCCGCCGGGTCGGGTGTGGCGGGCCCGATGCCGGCCAGCTCCATCGCGAGGGCGTTCACCATCACCGCGTGGCCGCTGGCGTGGGTCAACATCACCGGGTTGTCCGGAGCGACGCCGGTCAGCGCGTCGTGAACCGGAAGACCCTCCACCGAAGGCTCGGGGACGGCGTCCCACTTCTCCTGGTGCCAGCCGCGGCCGAAGATCCACTCGCCCGGCTCGGCCTCCGCCACCGCGTTCGCGACGATCTCGACAATCTCGGGCCAGTCGGCCGCCTGCCGGAGGTCGAGCTGCATCTTCGACCGGCCGAGGGACAGGAAGTGGCCGTGGCCCTCGATCAACCCCGGCACCGCCGTCGCACCGTCCAGGTTCACAACCTCGGTGACGGGGCCGATCAATCTCCGAACCTGGTCCTCGTCGCCCACCGCGACGATCTCCTGGCCACGGGCGGCCAGCGCCTCCGCCTTGGGACGGTGCTCGTCCATGGTGATGATCTTCCCGCCCAGCACCACCAGATCCGCCGGCTCGGGCGCGTTCCTGCATCCTGCGGAAACACTCAGAGTCAACAACATCACAACCGACCCGAGTTTCACGACCTTCACGACGGCACCTCCTGGGCTGCAGGGTACTCCGGCCACCTCCACAGGGCAAAAGGAGCATCCACTGGGCGAACGGCAGGTGGCCTCAGCTATTGCAGGCCGAACCGGCCCTGGATGCCGAGCTGGAGGGAGCGACCGGGGGCGAGCACGGTGTCGGTGTCGGCAGAAGCCAAGTATGTCTTGTCGAGCAGGTTGCGGCCCAGCAGCTGGAGCTGCAGAGCATCGGACAGCCGGACCCCCAGGGATGCGTCGAGCACACCGTAGCCCGGCGTCTCCCGTTCGGTGGGGCCGGGTCGGTCGCCGCGCGCGAAGACCGCTCCACGCACCATCCACGACCAGCGACCCGAGCCGTCCGAGCGGAGCACCACGAACGCTCCCGGCGGCGGCACATCGTCGGTGGCGGTGTGATCGTCGAGCACCTCGCCCTCGAGCCAGTAGAGCCCGCCCTGCAGCTGGAGGGTCTCGGTCAGGGCCCAGGAACCCTCGAGCTCGACGCCGCGGATCTCACCCTCCCCGCGGTTTCTGAAGAAGTAGTCATCGCCATCGCGATATCGCTCGATCAGATTCTCGATACGGTACACGTACCCGAAGCCAGCCAGCTGCCACCGATGGCCGCCGTACCGCACCGCCAGGTCGAGCTGGCGGCTGGTCTCGGGCTCGAGGTCGGGATTTCCGGTGATCGTCCCCCTGCCGGTCTCGCCCTTGAAGAACCGATCGGATAGCAGGGCGTCGCGGAAGCCCCGCGCCAGCTGGGCGGACAGCTCCAGGTCGTCGACCGGGCTCCAACGCACCGCGATGAAACCCGATCCGCCGCTGGTGGTGACCCGATCGTCCCCGAAGAACCCGCCGCTGTTCGAGGCCTGGATCCAGTCGCCCCTGAGGCCGGCGGCCAGACCCCACCGCGCCCAATCCCTGGCGAGCGCGGTGAAGACGCCGAAATCGTCACGCCTCGCAGAGTCGATCGGCACCCCAGTCGACTGTTCCCCAACCTCCCCACCGGGGCCATAAAGGGTGACCGTTTCCGCGGAGTGCAGGTCGAATCGGCCGTACGAGTTGGCCCCGATCACCCATCGAGCTTCACCCACCCTCCGCTCCGCCTCGATTCGCAGCTCGTAATCCTGGGCCGTGGTGTCCGACTCCTTCACCGTCCTGGGGTCGCCGCCACCGGCGACCCGGTCCTTGCCGAGGATCAACCGGTAGTTGTCCCAGGCAACGCTGGCCGACAGCCGGGTCCAGCTCCCCGGCCCCGGCCGTTCGAAGCCGAGGTTGAACCGGTTCGAATCGTCCTTCGGATAGAAGACCCTCTCGATGTCCCAGTCCGGTGCGGGTTTGCCCACGTCGCGGGCGAGGTCGGTCCGCCAACCGGCGCGCAGCACCCCGGCACCCAACGCCCGCTGGTACCCCACCCTGAAGCCGAGGTCCTCGGCCGCCGAGTTGGGCACGGTGCCCTCCGGGCTCGAGTAATCGTCGAAGTTCCGGTACTGGGCTCCGATCAGGAGCCCTCCGCCCGCTAAATCGGTGGTCGCTTCCGCGCTGGCCCCAAACTGGTCGGCCACCGTACCCGCCATCAACCCGTAGTCGAGGCCTCTGCCGCCGACCGGGCTGGGCATCCTCGATCGGGCTCGAATGATCCCTCCGAATGCGTCGGAACCGTACGCCACCGACCCCGGCCCACGAATCACCTCCACCTCCTCCACCGTGGCCGGATTGAGGTAGGTGGCGGAGGGTCCGGCGCGGCGCTCGGTGGACACTCTGGCGTCGTCCAGCAGCATCAGGGTGCGGTGCTTGGGCAGCCCGCGCAAGCCGGGTACGGCCGCGTGGCCGTCGCCTGTTCGACCCGCCCCAGGCACGTTCTCCAACGCCTGGGAGAGGCGCACCGGGCTGCGCTGGCGGAGGTCCGCTCCGCCGATGATGGTGGCCGCAGCGACCGGTGCGATCTCGAGATCAGGGATCACGCCGCTCACTACCGTCAGGGTTCCCGAGGCAGGTTTGACCAGGATCTCCAACGGGCCATTTTCGGGGAGCATTTTGATCGCCACAGGCTTGAGGGCCACACCGTCGGATCTGGACACCAGCACCGTGAACGGTGGCACGGGGTCGGGGTCCAGGACGGCGATTCCGTCACGGTCGGCGACTACCGAGCCGCTGCGACCCACCACCGCGATGTGGCAACCGCCGAGCGGCGATCCGTTAGGACCCACCACCCGGACCTCCAGCGCCCCCACCTCGAGAGCCACCAGCTCAATCAAGAGCCCGACAAGAGCGGTGCGTCGTTTCATTCTCGACGGTGGAGCCTAGCACAAGGGCCCTGTCCCTTGACGGTCCAGTTGAACGCCGGTACGGTGGACGCCGTTGGAACGGACGAGGGAAGCCGGTGCAAGTCCGGCGCGGCCCCCGCCACTGTCACCGGGGACGAAATCCGGGTACGCCACTGTCGCACGCGATGGGAAGGTCCGGGAAGTAGGCCGATCCGGGAGCCAGGAGACCTGCCGTTGCCGAATGAAACGGGAGGTTTCGTCATGGTCGGTCCTGTTCGATCCACACACGTTTTAGGCGCTCTCGTCCTCATCCTGGTGCTCGGATTCGTTCCGGCAGGGGCGCAAACCATCGCCCAGCAGTATCCGAGCTATCCGACACCGGTCACCTTCAAGGAACAGATCACGGTCACCGCCACTGGGATCGCGACCGAGACCACCGAGGTGCCGGCACCGACCACCGTGATCTCGCGCGACGAGATCGTGGACTCGCAGCACACCAGCGTGTCCGATCTGCTGCGCCGGGTCCCGGGAATGACCATCATGCGATCGGGCAACGAGGGAAAGGTGACCTCGGTGTTCACGCGCGGCACCAACTCCAACCAGACGCTGGTGCTGTTCGACGGCGTTCGCATCAACTCGCCCTACCTGGGCGGCTATGACCTCAGCCTGCTTTCGACCTCCGGTTTAGACCGAGTGGAGGTGGCCAGGGGTCCCTACTCGGCCCTCTGGGGGGCCGACGCCATCGGTGGAGTCATCAACGCGATACCGAGGGCCGCCGGCGGGGGTTTTTCGGCGAACCTCGCCGGTGAGGGCGGCGGCACCGGCTGGTATCGCTTCGACGCCGATCTCAGCCTCGGTTCCGAGCGTTTCAACCTGTATGCGGCAGGCCTCCACCGCCAGGGCGACGGGGAGCTTCCAAACGACGATTTCGAAACCCAGCAGTGGCTGGTGAACGGCGGCTGGAACTGGGGGACGGGCAGCCGGCTGTCGGTGGTGGCCCAAAACGTGGAAACCGAGACCGGCATCCCCTTCGTCACCCCTGCGGCCGAGACTCCCGATCGACACCAGCAGTCAAAACAGCGACTGGTGGCCGTCCCATTGAGGTGGGCCCCGAGCAAAACGTGGCAGCTTCAAATCACCGCGTCAGAGGTGACTCGGAATTTCGTGTTCAACGACCCCGAAGACCCGTGGGGTCTGACCGACTCCCAGACCGACGCCGACACCCGCGAGGCGCGGCTGGCGAGCAACCACTTTCTGGGGGCCCACACCTTCACCTGGGGAGGCGCGTGGCGTGAGGACGAGGTCACCGACGTGTCCAACCTCGGTGCGAACCTCGACGGCGAAACGGACCAGGTGGTCAGCGGCTTCCTGCAGGACGTTTTCCAGGCCGGCAAAAAGGTGCAGCTGATCCTCGGCGTGCGATGGGACGACACCGAGACCTGGGGCTCCGAGATCTCCCCTCGAGCCTATTTGGGCTGGAAGCTCTCCGAGAATGTCGAGCTGAGAACCGGTTACGGACAGGCCTTCCGCCAGCCGTCTCTGGGCGAGCTGTACTTCCCGCTGTCGGGCAACCCGGATCTCCAGCCGGAAACATCGAAGTCCTATGAGATCGATCTGGTCTCGAGGTCGAAGAACGGCCAAAACCGGTGGCAGCTCAACGTCTTCGGCACCGACTTGGAGAACCTGATCGAGTTCGACTTCGTGGACTACACAAACATCAACATCGGAAAGGCCTCGATCTTCGGCGCCGAGCTGGCGATGGACAGCGCCCTGACCAACGACTTTTACCAGCACATCCAGTTCACCTGGCTGGACACCGAGGACGACGAAGGCCGGCCCCTTCTGCGACGTCCCGAGTGGAGCGGCTCCTACACCCTGACCGGGTCGTTCTGGAATAACCTGCGCGGGGATCTCACCCTGGTCTACACCGGAGCCCGATGGGACATCGACCCGACGACCTTCGAGCGGGTGGAAGTGGCAGGATTCCCCACCGTGGATCTCGCGCTGGCTTGGCAGGCCTACAAGGAGCTCTACATCACCTTCCGGGCCCTCAACCTGCTCGACCGGTCCTACCAGGAGGTTCAGGGCTACCCAGCCGTCGGCCGACGGTTGATGGGGGGGCTTCGGCTCACCCTCTAATCGAGGTTTTAAGGTCTCTGGGTTTAAACCAGTTCTGAGTTCTTAGTTCTTAGTTACATACGGGTGTTGGTGATGCCATCTCGGAGAGCCCTCCGGGAAAGGGGTGGGCGGGGGGAACTCAAAACTAAGAACTCAAAACTAAGAACTCGACCACCTCAATGCACCGCCGCCCGGCAGGATGCCTTTCGACTTTAGACTTTAGACTTTCGACTTTAGACTTTAGACTTTAGACTGAGTGGGTGGGTGGGATTCAGCACCCGACCTTGAGCGAGACCCGATCGACCGTGGCCCGGACAGCCGACAGCATGCGCTTGCGCTCGAGGTCGTCCACCGGTGGCTGCTCCGGCGCCACCACGACCTCGCCCCGTTCCTCTCTTACCCGGTGGTGAACGAGGAGCAGTTGATCGAGGAGCTCCGGAGTTGCCGCAGCGGCCATGGCGTAGATTTCAGCTGTGTTTTCAGGTTGGTGGCGACCGCAATCGGTCGCCGCACGTCCCACCTGCGAGTGGAGCTTCTCGCTGAGGGTGTGGCGAAGACTCTCGAGGAGACGAAGCCGTCGTGACCTGGCTGCCATGGACCGTTTCCTTTCGCCGTGCCCGGATGACCGAGGGCAGATTTTGCCGACGCCGCGGGCGCCCCACGCAGGAACCCCCTTCTAATCTGACGAATCGGGCCCGCCCGTTCTGTGACGCGAGTCACATTTGGGGCATCCGGCCTGCATTTCTCGAAGATGTTATGCTCTGCAGTCGTCGACCGGTCGGGAGGTCCTGTGTCCGAGCCCTACTACATTACGACGCCAATCTACTACGTGAACGACATGCCCCACATCGGGCACATCTACACCACGGTGATGGCCGATCTCTTCGCCCGGTACCACCGGCTTCGTGGACACAAGGTCCACTTTCTCACCGGGACTGACGAGCACGGTCAGAAGATCGCCAGGTCGGCCCGGGATCAGGCCATCGAGCCCATCGAGCTGGCCGACCGGGTGGTGGAGCGCTACCACCAGCTGTGGCGGGACCTGAACATCTCCAACGACGACTTCATCCGCACCACCGAGGCCAGGCACCGGCGCGGCGTCTGGGAGATGATCAGCCGGATCACCGCCGCCGAGGACATCTACAAGGGCGAGTACGAAGGCTGGTACAGCTCGGGTGAAGAGGCCTTTGTCCCCGACTCCCAGGTCGAGGATGGGGTCGACACCGCCACCGGCTACGCCGTCGAACGACTGGCCGAGCCGAGCTACTTCTTCCGGTTGTCGGCCTTCCAGAACAGCCTGCTGGAGTGGTACCGATCGAATCCCGACTGTATCCAGCCCCGGACGCGGTACAACGAGGTCGTCAGCTTCGTCGAGTCGGGGCTGAGAGATCTCTCGATCTCACGGGCTTCGCTGCGTTGGGGAGTACCGTTTCCGGGCGACGACCAACACGTAGTGTACGTCTGGCTCGACGCTCTGACAAATTACGTTTCGGCCCTCGGGTTCGGTTCCGAAGACACCGGACTCTGCGACGAATTCTGGCCGGCCAGCGTCCACCTCGTGGGCAAGGACATCCTGCGGTTTCACTGCGTCTACTGGCCGGCATTCCTGATGTCGGCCGGCCTGCCGTTGCCGCAGCGGGTCTTCGGGCACGGCTGGTGGTTGCGTGACGAGGCCAAGATGTCCAAGTCACTCGGCAACGTGGTCCGCCCGGACAATCTGATGCATCGCTTCGGCGCCGACGCGCTGCGCTATTTCCTGGCGCGGGAGATGGCGTTCGGCCAGGACTCGAGCTTCTCCGACGAGTCCTTTCTCGAGCGATTCAACGCCGACCTCGCCAACGCCCTCGGCAACACGGCTTCACGCACGATCGCCATGGTCGGACGCTATCTGGACGGCCGCATCCCGCGACCCACCGGGGAGGGTCCGGTTCCGGCGGCCGCCGCCGCAGCCGTCGCCGAGTACCACCGCCGGATGGAGTCCATGGAGCCCCACCGGGCCCTCGAGGCCGTGTGGCAGCTCCTCGCCACCCTCAACGGCTTTATCCAGGAGCGCCAGCCGTGGGCATTGGCAAAGTCCGGTGCCGGCGCCCGGCCCGAGCTGGAGGAGACCCTCGCCGCCTCGATGGAAGGGTTGCGGATCACCTCTCTGCTCATCGACCCGGTGATGCCCACGGTCGCCGGACAGCTCAGGCAACAGCTCGGGGCACAGGATGCTCCGGTCGACCTGAACGAAGCAACCCAGTGGGGCTCGGTCCGGGGAGGCGCCACACTCGGGGAATCCGAGCCGCTGTTCCCCAGGGTCGACGTCGCGGCCTACCTGAAGGAGATTGTCGTGGACGAGAGAGCACTCGAGCCCGAGGATGACTTGATTCCCATCGACCGGTTCGCCGAGGTCAAGCTGGTCGTCGGCGTCGTTCGCGAGGCCGAGCGGGTTGCCAAGTCCAAGAAGTTGATGAAGATCATGGTCGATCTCGGCGAGCCTGATCTGCGCCAGCTGGTCGCCGGCATCGCGGAGCAGTACGACGCCGAGTCGTTGGTCGGCCGACGCATCGTGGTCGTGGCGAACCTGAAGCCGGCCAAGCTGATGGGCGTGGAGTCCCGCGGCATGCTGCTGGCGGCATCGGTCGACGGCGCGCCGTTCCTGCTCTCGGTGGACGGAGACGTTCCTCCAGGCACTGCCATCCGGTAGCCACGAGTCAACAGTCTCAAGTCAAAGTCAAAAGTCACGCTGCCCTGCGAGGGGGCATTGAAGTAATCGAGTTCTGAGTTTTGAGTTCCCCCCACCCACCCCTTTCCCGAAGGGCCCTCCGAGATGGAACCATCTACACCCGCTTGTAACTAAGACCTAAGAACTCAGAACTAAGAACTCCCGGAAGCGGTTTCCCGAATTCCGAATTCCGAATTCCGAATTACTCTTCGTTCTCGCGGTGACGCTCATACAGCAGGAAGGTGCAGGGGTAGGGGTTCTTGTCGTCCGGCTCGAACCGTTCCTCAGACACCAGCCGCCACTGCAAGATGTCGAAATCCGGGAAGTGGGTGTCGCCGTCGAACCGGGCGTGGACCCGCGTCAGGTAGATGCGATCTGCCACGGACATCGCCGCCCGGTAGATCCCCTCCCCACCGGCGATGAACGCCTCGTCGTCGTCCGCCGCCATCTCGACGGCCTGGCCCACGGAGTGCGCCACCTGCGCCCCCTGGGCCGTAAACGATCGGCTGCGCGTGACCACGATGGTCGGGCGGCCCGGCAGCGGCCGGCACCCGATGGACTCCCAGGTTCGGCGGCCCATGATCAGGTGGTGGCCCGAGGTCAGGCTCTTGAACCTCTTGAGGTCGGCCGGAAGATGCCAGGGCAGCTCCTGGTCGCGACCGATCACGCCGTTGTCGGAGACCGCCGCGATGATCGACAGCACGGCCGGTCCTTCAGACCGCGATCGGCGCCGCGATGTGGGGGTGCGGGTCATATTCTTCCAAGCGAAAGCTGTCGAAGGTGAAGTCGAAGATCGAGGCCACGCCGCTTTCGATGGTCATCCTCGGCAACTGGCGAGGATCGCGGGCGAGCTGGAGCTCGGCCTGCTCGACATGATTCAGGTAGAGGTGAACGTCGCCGAAGGTGTGGACAAACTCTCTCGGCTCGAGATCGCAGGTCCTCGCCACCATCAACGTCAACAGGGCGTACGACGCGATGTTGAAGGGCACTCCCAGGAACACATCGGCGCTCCTTTGATAGAGCTGACAGCTGAGTCCGCCGTCGGCCACCCAGAACTGGAACAGGGCGTGGCAGGGCGGCAATGCCATTCGGTCCAAATCGGCCACATTCCAGGCGCTGACGATGTGGCGTCGCGAGTCGGGGTCGGCCTTGATCCGGTCGATGACCCTGGAGAGCTGATCGACGTGGCCGCCGTCGGGGGTCGGCCATGACCGCCACTGGTGTCCGTAAACGGGCCCGAGGTCGCCGTTGGCGTCGGCCCATTCATCCCAGATCCTGACCTGGTTGTCGTGCAGGTAGCGGACATTCGTGTCGCCGGACAAAAACCAAAGCAGCTCGTGGATGATCGACCGCAAATGGAGCTTTTTGGTGGTCAGCAGCGGAAAACCCCGCCGGAGGTCGAATCGCGTTTGGTAGCCGAAGACACTCAAGGTCCCGGTGCCGGTTCGATCGCCCTTTCTGACCCCGTGGTCGACGATGTGGCGAAGAAGATCGAGGTACTGCCTCATGGCTCGCTGCGCCCGGGCTCCTCGCCGTGACCGAGCCAGCGGCCCGCCTGCCCCTGCCAATGCCGCTGGGCCTTGAGCAGTAGCTCCGCCACCTCGCGGACCGCGCCTTTTCCTCCTTGGGATCCGCACACGTGGTCGCACGACGCGACCACCTCGGGCGCAGCATCGGCGGGACAGGCCGAGAACCCGACCCGTCCCAGCATCGGCAGGTCTGGCAGGTCATCGCCCATGGCGGCCACCTGGTGATCGGCCACCCCCAGCATCTGTTCCACCCGATCGAGGTCGGCGTCCTTGTCCCGGCTCCCCTGGACCACCAGTTCGTCGCGCACGCGGAGGTCTCGGCAGCGTCGAGCGAGGGCGGCAGAGGACCGTCCGGTGATCACCGCCACCTCGATCTCGGCGTCCAGCAGCATCCGGATCCCGAGCCCGTCACGGACCGAAAATCTTTTGATCTCCTCGCCCGATGGCGAGTAGTACAGCGTGCCGTCGGTGAGCACACCGTCCACATCAAGGACCAAGAGCCGAATCGGCTCGATGCGGGCGCGAACGTGACCGGGCAATCGGCTGGGCATGGGCAGATCCTACCAGATAGAACCTCGGGAGGGTCAGCTCCGCAGAGTCCAAAGTCCAAAGTCCAAAGTCGGTGGACGAATCTCGAGGGGTGGCCGAACGGTATGCCAACCCCGCAATATTGGAGACGGTGGGGGGGCCACTCTCCGCAGTCTCCGGTTCGTGCGGCGCGCCAAGCCAAGCGGGACAGCATCCCTGATCGACGCCGCCGCCTCTCTTCCAGCCTCCCCGACTTTTGACTTTCGACTTTCGACTTTTGACTGGGTGGGTGGGCGGTGGCCTAGAACCCTTCCAGGACGGCCGAGACGAGGGCGGCCGAGTACTCCTGGGCGAGACGATCCATGGCCAGGAACTGCCGGTCGAAGTAGTTTTCGGCGTCCGGGTCCACAAGGTAGGAGGTTCGGCGGGAGAAAGCGAGGTCCTCCCACATGAGCTTTGGTTCCTCGCCCCGGATGTCGTTGAGCTTCACCGAGGTACTGAGGTTCATCTGGTACTCGGTGGCGCGCCCGTTCTGGTCGAAGCTCACCGGAACCACCGACACCTGCAGGATCACCCCGGCCAGCTCGAGGTCGGCATTTGCCCGCTTGTCCACCAGGGCCAGGCGCCGCCTGCGCACCCACTCCAGAGACAACGCTTCGTCCAGCCGCTGATCGATGTCCACCCAGCTGGTCTGGTTCTGAAACCGGTCCACGTAGATCGTGGACACGTCTTCCGGAAGCGTGCTCGCCGTCCCCACCAGGTGATATCCACACCCCGCGACCGGCAGGATGAGAGCAACCAAGAGCATGTCGACGATGAGGCGTTTCATACGGCGCCAACGTTAGCACGAGCTCGGTTGGAGATTGACGATTCCCACCCAACCACACTCTTCGAAAAGCTCCCCGCCGCCCCCACCCCGCTTTTCGAAGTTATTGAATTCTCTGAGTCTCAGCCGCGGAGAGGGACTCTCGAAGCTCCCCACTGCCTACTGCCTTCGCTTGCGGGCGGCAGAGATCTCGCGGAGGCGTTCGCGGATCCGGGCTTCCCAACCGCTCTCGGTGGGACTGTAGAAGCGTGTTCCTTCGAGCCCCTCGGGCAGGCACTCCATGTCGGCCACACCGCCCGCCTCGTCGTGGGCGTAGCGGTAACCGTGGCCGTAGCCCGCTTTCTCCATCAGCGCGGTGGGAGCGTTGCGCAGGTGCAGCGGCACCGCCAGCCCGGGCCGGCTGCGGACCTCGTCCTTGGCCTTTCCGTAGGCCCGGTAGAGGGCGTTCGACTTGGGTGCCAGTGCCAGATAAACGGCGCCCTGAGCCAGTGCCAGTTCGCACTCCGGCATCCCCATGTGTTCGACGGCGTGGGCCGCCGCGGCCAGCTGCTGGAGCGCCCGCGGATCCGCCAGTCCCACGTCTTCGGAGGCCACCCGGAGCATGCGACGTGCCACGTAGCGCGGATCCGCGCCGCCCTCCAGCATCCTGGCCAACCAGTAGATCGCGGCGTCAGGATCCGAGTTCCGGATGGACTTGTGGAGCGCCGAGATCAGGTTGTGGTGCTCCTCCCGTCCCTTGTCGTAGACCGCCGCGACCCTGCCCATGACCCTCCTGGTCAACTCCTCATCCACCGCGTCGAGACCGTCGGTCACCGCGACCCCTACCGCCATCTCCAGGTGATTGAGAGCCTGGCGTGCGTCGCCGGCCGAGGCCCTGGCGATGTGCGCCAGCGCGCCGTCGTCAACCGCCACAAACGCCTCGCCAAGCCCCCACTCGGGATTTTCGAGAGCACGGCGGAGGATCTGCAGGAGGTGTTCCTCCGACAGCGGATCCAGGATGAACACGGTCAGCCTTGACTGCAGGGCGCGGTTGAGCTCGAAGGACGGGTTCTCGGTGGTGGCGCCGATCAGCACCACGTCGCCCGTCTCCACGTACGGCAGGAAGGCATCCTGCTGGGCTCGGTTGAACCGGTGGATTTCATCGACGAAGAGCACCGTGCGCCGGCCGGTAAGCCTGAGCCGTTGCCGGCCCTGCTCCATCACGGCGCGTGCCTCCTTGACCCCGGAAAGCACGGCGGAAAAGGCCACGACCTCCGCGCCCGCGGCGTCGGCGATCAGCCTTGCGAGAGTCGTCTTGCCGGTCCCTGGAGGACCCCAGAACACCATCGACGGCAGCTCGCCGGATTCGAGCAGGGACCGGAGCACCCCGTCGGCGCCCACCAGCCGATCTTGCCCCACGACTTCGTCGAGATTTCCGGGCCGGGCTCGGTCCGCGAGTGGGGAGCCCGACCGACCGAACAGTCCGGGGCTGTGATCAGTCGCCATGTCCGGAGGCGGCGATAGAGGCCTCTCGGCAGGCCGGACCGCAGAACACCCGGCCCGAGTCCGACGCCAGCGCCCGTCGCGACGGCACGTAGGTTCCGCACTCGGAGCACGCCACGAGCTGCTCCGGTCCGCCGGGGGCATCGCCGGCAGCCCAATCGCGCCGCTGACGCCGCTTGCGCGGTGAGAACCGGCTGAAGCTGTCGGCTCCCGGTGCGTCGCGGTTCAAACGGCGGCCGCGCGCCGACAGCAGTCGCCACACCACCAGAAGAACCACCACCACCAGCAGGACCCGCTGCAACACAGTCAACTCTCCCCCCACCCGATTCGACCGCCAGGGCTCGCCCGGCGGATCATTCCTCAAGCTCGTCGTCGACCCTCTCCGCCAGCCACGCGCCTCCGGAGGGCATTCCAACCGCCAGCTGAGTGGCCTCCCAGCTGCCCTCGAGCGTGGCCGAGTCACCGGCGCCGACCAGTTTCCCATAGAGGGTCGCCACAAAACCCAGCTGCGAGTCGACGCGTTCGAGCCTTACCTTGCCGGACACCAAAGACCCGCGCAGTGATCCGCTCCAGTTCCCCGACAGCCGATAGGTCCCCTGGACGAGAGTTCCGTTGAGCTGCAGGAACATCAGGCCCTCCTGGCCGCCCGGCTCCATCACCACTCGCCAGGTTCCCGACAGGGGATCAACCCCGGGACCCACCTCGCGCTCCAGCCGCCGAATCTCGCTTTCGGTGACCGCAATCAGGCTCTCTCCTTCCAGGAACTTGCCGCGCAGTCGTTGGACGACGAAGAGCTGCATCATCAGCTCGGACTCCGCGATCCTGAGATCCTCATCACGGAGCTCCAGGCTCTCCAGGCTCTCACCCTGATCCTCAGCGGCCAGCATGTCGGCGATCCCGCGTTCGACGCGGTCCCAAGCCTCCTGGAGCTTGGCCCGTTCGTCCTGCAAGTCCTGCAAATCGTTCCGCAGAACCTCACGCTGAATCCTCACCTGCTGCCTGAGGTTCTGGCTCAGGGACTGGGCCCGGACATTCGGCGCAACGACGACGACGCACATCAGGGTGAGAACCAGTCGTTTCATGCGGAGCTCCCTTCGAATCGACTGATGACCGCCGTGCCGACCAGATCGCTCCACACGTTGGTCGCGGTTCGCATCATGTCGAGAATCCTGTCCACCGCTACGATGGTCGCGATGCCCTCCAGCGGCAGCCCGACCGCCTGCAGCACAACCACCAGCATCACCAGGCCGGCCATCGGAATGCCCGCTGCCCCGACCGAAGCCAACAACGCCGTCAGCAAAACCAGACCTTGCTGGGAAAGACTCAGCGGACACGCCGTACATCTGGGCGATGGTCAGGGCCGCGACCGCCTCATACAGCGCCGTCCCGTCCATGTTGACCGTCGCTCCCAGCGGCAGAACGAAGCTCGAGATCCCCTTGGGGATTCCGGCCTCCCGCTCGGCGCACTCCATGCTCAGGGGGAGGGTGGCGGACGATGACGCGGTCGAGAACGCGGTGGCAACTGCCGGCAGCACCTTTCGACCGTAGTGGAGAGGATTGCGCCGGGCGAACACGATCAGAATCAACGGCAGGGTCACCAGGGCGTGCACGGCCAGTCCCGCACCCACGGTCACGAAGTATGGGCCGAGGGCGATGATCACGTCGAAGCCGCTGCGGGCGACCTCCCGTGCCAGCAGGGCGAAAATACCCACCGGCGCCAGCCGGACGATGGCCAGGGTCAGTGTCTGGATGACCTCCAGGACTCCCTCCACGACCCTGTTTACGGCATCCACGTTGGGACCGTTGAGTCGCGTCATGAAGAGTCCGAAGAGGATCGCGAACACGATCACCGGCAGCACCTCGCCGGCCGCCATGGCCGCCACGATGTTGTCGGGCACCATTCGCAGCAGGAACTCCGGCAGCGACTGGGTGGCGGTCGAGAATCCTTCCGGGAGCTCAGCGGAGACCCCGAGGTCGAGCCCGCGGCCGGGCTGAAAGAGGTTGACCAGCGTCAGGCCCACCGTGATCGCCAGGGTGGTCGTCATCATGTAGTAGGTCAGCGTCCGAATACCGATCCGGCCGACGCTGCGGGCATTCCCCAGGCTGGCGATGCCGCTCACCAGCGAGGTGAAGATCAGGGGAATGATGATCATCTTGAGGAGCCTGAGAAAAAGGTCACCGATGAAGCCGATGCCCAACGCCGCACCAGGGGCCAACCGGCCGAACATCGCCCCCGCCGCAAGCGCGATCACAACCTGCCAGTGCAGCTTGGAGAACCAGGGTCCACCGCCGCGGATCCCGGATTCGGACGGTTCGGCCATGCACGAGCCTCCAGTCGATCAGGCGTCGAGGATACCATCTGTGGGTTGGCAGAATTCAGAATTCGGAATTCGGAATTCGGAATTCGGAAAACCGTTTCCGGGGGTTTGACTTTTGACTTTCGACTTTTGACTCGGAGAAGCAGCGGCCGGCTATTCCTCGGCCGGCTCCAAGCTCACCTTGAGGGCCTTCTCGATGTCGCGGTCTATCTTCTCCACGGGTTTGCCCCGCACCTCCGCCACTTCGTAGACGAGTAACTGGCGAGCATGGTCGAACATCTTCCGCTCGCGAAAGGAAAGGGTTTTCCGGCTCGCCACGTCTGCCAGGCAGAGGAGGACATCCACGATTTCGCCCAATTCGCCGGTCTTGATCCGCTCGAGATTGGCCCGATAGCGGTCCTTCCAGTTGTTGGGGTCCTCGATTTCGCCCGCCCTCAACCGCCTCATGGCCCGGTCAACTTCAGCCTTTTCAGCCAGCGTCCGCAGCCCGACCCTCTCGGTGTTCACGATCGGAACCACCACCTTCGATTCGGTCGTCAGGAGCCGTAGGTGATAGCACTCCATGGTCGTACCCGCCAGTTCCTCATCGGAGATCTCCTCGACCACCGAGACGCCCTGGCTCGGGTACACAACCTTGTCGCCAACCTTGAACTTCACGGTCCCCCTCAATGAGTACTCCCAATCGTAGCACGGCGCGGTCCGGCACGAGGTATGACTCAGGCATCAAGATCACGCCCGCAGTGGATACACACCACGGCACCTGGGCGAATGGGCTCTGAGCAGTGTGGGCAAGGCAGGCGGCGGCGGTCCATGGCGCGACCAACGACCAACGCACCGGCCCCGACACCGACTGCCATCACCGCCGCAACCGGGGGCGCCAGCATCGCGGAACCCGGAGAGCGCGGCGGACACCCCGGCTTCGGACAACGAGGCCAGCTTGCCCACTCCCTCGTGCAGGTCCTCGGCGGTGTCCCGGAACGGCAACCTGATCGTGTTGCGCGTCCAGTGAATCCCGGCCGCGGTGCCCGCCCCCAACAGACCGGAGCCGGCGAGGGCCGCGAGGCTGCTGTCAATCGTCCCGACCACGGCGGCAAAACCGATGAAGCCGGCCACGATTTTCGGCAGGTAGGAGACCACGTCCGACCAGGGGCCTAGGTCCGGGTGAGCGTCGACGACTATCTCCAGGACCACCAGCACCCCCAACACCACCATGACGGCCGGGTCCGCGATCCAGAGGAATCGTCCGGAGAGCTCGAAATACGGCGTGTAGTGGAACGCCCCGAGGGCGAGGATCGGGATACAGGCCTTGGCCCCGGCGCCCGACGCCAGGCCGAATGCCGACATGTAGGTCATCAGCGTCGTCATGGTCTCTCCAGTCTATCGTTCCGATCGAGGCCGAATTGCGCACGCCCACCCACCGCACGTAACAAATTGCAAATTGCAGATTGCGAATTGCAAATTGCAAATTGCAAATTCTGGTCTTCCGAGGTCGCGTGTGTCTGAAGTTTCTCCACGATCCCGGTATGCGACAATTCGCAATTCGCAATTCGCAATTCGCAATCACTCATTCCTGAGCACTGGCCGACGACCCCTCCCGCATCGGTCGATCACCCCGAAAACAGGGCGGCGGCCGACCAGCCGACCAGCGCCGCCACGGCCGGCGAGCGCTGCCAAGATCCACGAACGTCACCGCCACCAGGCCCCACAGCAGCCACCTCTCCCACCGCGCCAGGGGCTGCCGATCGCGCTCCTTCGCCAGACTCCACCGGGTGTAGGCCCAGGCCGCCGCGGTCAGTCCCGCGTAGGTGCCGGCGCAGGGCACCAGGCCGACCAGCGGCACTGCCGCCGTGGCGTACCCCGGAACCCCCACCCAAAGAAAGCCGAGCCGTCCCAGCCACCGCAGAAACCGCCGGCGGGCCGACCCCAGCAGACCGCCGCGGCTCGCGCACCAGATAGAGACGGACCACCACGAGATGAACCACCGCCAGCAGCGGAGCGACGGCGATCGCGGCGACGTGCAGAGCCGACAGCGCCAACGACAGGACCACCACCACCGGAACTCCCACCAGGAGCATGCGCCGAAACCGTTCCCACAGTCTGGCCTCCACCCTGTCAAAACGGAGATCGATCGCCCGCAGTTCGCGACCCTGGTCGTCCTCGAGCGGCCGATCACAGCTCGGACACCGGGTCGCGGCTCTCCCGGCGATCCCGAGCGGCTCGCAACACCATGGGCAACAACGCCTCATCGATCGAGTATACGGCGCTGCAAAGCACCCATTCCCTTTGTCAACCTGCCTATTCGGTCGAGGGGAGGTCCTCCGCGGACCAGCCGCCACCGAGGGCCCGGTAGAGGCGAATCAGATTCTGGATCACCAGGCCCCGGCTGTTGGCGTGCTCGTCCTGCCGGCTGAGCAACGACCGCTGGGTGTCGAGCACGTTCTGGAAGTCGGTGAGACCGGCCCGATACTGGGTCAAAACCAGCGCCAGGGAACGCTGGGTGGCGTCGGCGCTGGCGTCGAGCTTGTCGCGCCGGACCCGCTCTCGGTGGTACGCTACCATGGCGTTCTCCACCTCCTCCAGCGCCAGCAGGACCGTTTGCTCGTAGGCAACCAAAGCCTGCTGGGTTCGGGCCTCCTCGACCCTGATCTGACTCCTGACGCGGCCGCCCGTGAACAGATTCCACCGCACCGGCAGCCCGACGCTCCAGGTCAGGGCGTCGCCGCCGCCGAGATCGTCCAAATCGGTTGTCTGGAATCCGATCAAACCGCTGAGCGAGAAGGACGGGTAGAGATCGGCGGTGGCGACGCCGATGCGGGCATGCTGCGACGCCAGCGTGCGCTCGGCGGCGCGGACGTCGGGCCGCTGGCGGAGCAGGTCCGCCGGCAGGGTCGTGGTGACCCCGCCCGGGTCGGCGGGTACCGCGCCGGGCCCACCGAGCTCGACGTGGACCGCACCGGGCGCCTCACCCAGCAACACGTCGAGTCGATTGAGGGCCGCCTCGAGGTTGATCTCGAGAAACGGAATCAGCGACTCGGTGTTGGCGAGGTTGGACTCGGCCTGAGCCACGTCCAGCGCCGACACCAACCCGGTCCGGAATCGGTCACGGGTCAGGCGGAGGGTGTCCTGCTGAGCCTCCACGTTGGCGTGGGCGAGCTCGATCCGCTCCTGCAGGGTCCGCACCTCGACGTAGGTGGCGGCGACCTCGGAAAGCAGCGACACCATCACGTCCCGATACACCTCGAGGGACGCCCCCACCGCCGCATCCGCCGATTCCACTGAGCGGCGGATCCGCCCCCACAGATCGATCTCCCAGGAGGCCACCGCCGAGAGGTCGTAGAGGTTTTGAGCCTCCAGGCTCTCACCCTCCGGCACCAGATCGCCGAGAACGCCCACGTCGCTGGGCTCGGACCTGGACGGCCCTCCCTCCAGGACGACGTCGGGCTTGCGCCGGCTGGCCGTCACTCCGCGCAACGCCAACGACTCCTGGTACCGGTAAACGGCAAACTCGAGATCGAGGTTGGCTTCGACGGCGCGGGCGACCAACCCGTCGAGGATCGGATCCTCGAGCACCGTCCACCAGGTCTGAAGGGGCGCGTCGCCATCGACGAGGCCCTTTGTGGCGGCCGTGTACCAATCATCGGGGACGGTCGTGTCGGGGGTCTCGTAATCGGGCCCCACCGTGATGCAGCCGGCGACGACAACGAGGACCGACAGGACGCACACCGACCTGCGCCGGGTTCCGGTCGACTCCTGGCGGGACTTCATGGCGTCACCGCCCCGGTTCCCTCCGAGGTTGCCGGTTGAACCTCCCCGGGGCCCCTCAGCTTGTCGCTGGCGGCCTGCACCACGAAGTAGAGGAACGGGGTGATGATCAGGCCGCCGACGGTGGCCAGCAACATGCCTCCAAAGACCGCGGTGCCGAGGGACACCCGGCTGGCCGCACCGGCGCCGGTGGCCACGACCAGCGGCATCACCCCGAGGATGAACGAGAAGGCGGTCATGAGAATCGCCCGGAATCGCTGTCTGGCGGCGTCCATGGCCGCGTCGAAGGCGGATTTCCCCTGAGCGTGGAGCTGATTGGCGAACTCGACGATCAGAATCGCGCTCTTCGCCGCCAATCCGATCAACAGCACCAGCCCGATCTGCATGTAGACGTTGTTGTCCATGCCGCGAATCAGCGTCGCCAAGGCGGCGCCGAGCACGGCGATGGGGACGGTGAACATCACGCCCAGCGGCAAGGTCCAGCTCTCGTATTGGGCTGCCAGGAAAAGGTAGACGAAGACCAAGGCCAGGGCGAAGATGACGCCGGCGGCGCCGCCAGCCGCCAGCTGCTGGTACGTGACCCCGGTCCACTCGTAGCCCATGGAGGGCGGCACGTTGTCTTTCGCAATCTCCTCCATGGCCTTGATCGACTGGCCCGAGCTGTAGCCGGCCGCCGCGTCACCGGTGATCGAGGCCGAGGTGTAGAGGTTGTAGCGGCTGAGGGTGGTCGGTCCGACCGTGTCCCTGATCGTGATCAGGGTCGACAGCGGGATCATCTTGCCGCTGGCGCTGCGCACCTCGAGCCGGTTGATGTCGGCGCGATCTGACCTGAATTCCTCGTCCGCCTGGACGAAGACCCTCCACACCCGACCGAAGAGGTTGAAGTCGTTGACGTAGGCCGAGCCGAGGTTGGCCTGCAGGGTGTTGAAGATGACGTTCAGAGGGACGTCCAGCTTCTTCGCCTTCTCGCGATCGACGTCGAGGAAGATCTGGGGCACGCCGGCGCGGAAGGTGGTGTTCATTCCGGTCAGCACGGGGTTGGCTCTCCCCTGCCCCACTAGGTCGAGGGCCACCTGCTGGAGCAGCTCGACGCCGGCGCCGCCGCGGTCCTGGAGCTCCATTTGGAAACCGCCCGTCGTGCCGAGGCCCTGGATCGGCGGCGGCCTCACCGCGAACACCACGGCAGCCTCGACCGACCCGAAGCGCCGGTTGAGGTTGTCCACCACTGCCTGGATCTGGGTCTCGGGAGTGCCGCGCTCGTCCCAGTGATCGAGCACCACCCAGAGCGCGCCGGCGTTGGAGGAGACGACGCCGTCGAGCACGTTGTACCCGCCGATGGTAATCACGCCGCGGATTCCGGGCGCCTCCTGCACGATCGCGGTGACCTCGCTCATCACCTTTTCGGTGCGCCCCAGTGCCGCGGCGTCCGGCAGCTGAACCGCCACCATGAACCACCCCTCGTCCTCCGACGGCACGAACCCGACGGGCAGGCTGGTAACGCCGAACCAGGTGGCCACCAGCAGCCCGACGAAGATCAGGGCGGTGAACGCCACCCGCCGCAGCAGGGTGGTGATCACCGTGGTGTAGCCGGAGGTGGTCCGGTCGAGAATCCGGTTGAAGAGCCCGAAGAACCCCCTGGTTCGTTCCTTCGAGGGCCTCAGCAGCATGCCGCACAGGGCCGGGCTGAGGGTGAGCGCGTTGAGCGACGAGAACAGGGTGGCGACCGAGATCGTGATCGCGAACGGTCGGTAGAGCCGGCCGGTGATTCCCGGCATCACGATGGTGGGAACGAAAACCGCCAGCAGCACCAGCGTGGTGGCGACCACCGGACCGGTGATCTCCACCATCGATTTGGCGGTGGCCTCCTTGGCGCCGAGGCCCTCGTCGTCGATGATCCGCATGGTGTTCTCGACGACGACGATGGCATCGTCGACCACGATGCCGATCACCAGAATCAGGCCGAACATCGTCAGCCCGTTGATCGACAGTCCAATGGCGAGCATCACCGCGAAGGTGCCGAGCAGCGACACCGGGATGGTGATGGCCGGCACCAGGGTGGTGCGGAAATCCTGGAGGAAGACGTAGACCGTGAACACTACCAGCAGGACGGCGATGATGAGGGTGGTCACCACCTCCTTGAGCGACTGGGTGATGTACTCGGTGGTGTCGTAGATGATCCGGTACTCGAGTCCCTCGCTGAAATCCTCGGCCAGGGTGGCCATCTGAGCCTTGACGCCGTCGGCGACCTGGAGCGCGTTCGCTCCCGGCGCCGGGTAGATGGCGATGGCGATGGAGGGCGCCCCGTCGAGCAGCGCGTACCACTTGTAGGACTGAGAGCCCAGCTCGACCCGGGCGACGTCACGGACCCGCACCAACTGGCCGTGTTCGCCGCGCTTGACGATGATGTTGGCGAACTGGTCCGCCGTCTCCAGTCGGCCGAGGGTGTTGATGGCGTACTCGAAGGGCTGATCCGACGGCGCGGGTGGGCCGCCGATCTGGCCGGCCGCCACCTGGACGTTCTGCTCCTGAAGGGCCTGGATCAGATCCATCGTGGTCAGGCCGCGAGCCCGCAGCAGCAGCGGATCGATCCAGATCCGCATGCCAAAGTCCTTGGCGCCGAAAATCTCCACCTTGCTGACGCCGGCGACGCGGGCGAGCACGTCCTTGATCCGGGTGGTGACGTAGTTGGAGATGTAGAGCTCGTCGTATGTCCCGTCGGGCGACACCATGTTGACCATGAGAGTGATGTTGGTGGACTGCTTCTCCACCTTCACTCCCTGGACCTTGACCTCCTCCGGAAGCACCGGGAGCGCCTCGTTGACCCGGTTCTGGGTGAGCACGGTGGCCATGTCGACGTCGGTGCCCACGTTGAAGGTCACGGTGATCTTGCAGCTGCCGTCGGCGGCCGACTTCGAGGACATGTAGATCATGTTCTCGACGCCGTTGATCTTTTCTTCGAGCGGCGCGGTCACGCTCTCCGCCACCACCGAGGCACTGGCGCCGGGGTACGAGGTGGACACCTGCACCGAAGGCGGGGTGATGTCGGGCATGCTCTCCACCGGCAGCAGCGGAATCGCGAGCACCCCGACCAGCACGATGACGATGGAGATCACCGACGCGAAGATCGGGCGGTAGATGAAGAAGCGGCTGAACACCCTACCGCTCCCTGACCGATGTGGAGGATGCGCCGATCACGACGACCCGCCCGCTCGAACGCTGACCGGCATCCCCGGCCGCGCCCGTTGGAGGCCGCTGGTGATGTACCGATCACCGGCTTCGAGCCCCTCCAGAATTACCCGGGTGTTGTCGTCCTGCAGGGGACCGGGTTGGACGTACCGCCGCTCGACCACATCACCTTCGCCGACGATCATCAGGTACCGCCCGCCGAGATCGGTGCCGAGAGCGGTCTCCTCGACCAACAGAGCGCCCTCGATCAGCTCTCCCGGAACCCGAATCTGAACGAAGAACCCCGGGAACAGCGTGGCGTCCGGGTTCGGAAAGACCCCGCGGACCCGGATCGTGCCGGTGGCCGGGTCGACCGTGTTGTCCACCCAGTCGATGTAGCCCTCGACCCGCGCACCGGTCTCCACCACCATCAGGGTCACCGGAAGGTCATCCTCGCCAACCCCCTCGCGCTGGTGGCCGCCTCGCTCCTCGAGGGTTCTCGCGATCAGGCGCTCGTTCATGTCGAAGTAGGCGTAGATCGGGTCGATCCTGCGAACCGTGGTGAGCAGGGTGGCCTCCCCCGCCCCCACCAGGTTGCCGGGATCCACCAGGCGGCGGCTGACCATCCCGTTGATCGGGCTGGTCGCGGTGGTGTAGCCGAGCTGGATCTCTGCTGTGGTGAGCGCAGCCTGAGCCTCCAGCAGCGACGCCGAGGCCTGGTCGCGCCCGGCCCGGGCCCGCGTCACCTCCTGCTCGCTGACCGCATTCGTGCGGACGGCCTCCTCCAGACGATCGAGGTCGGACTGGGCTCGCCGGAGCCCGGCCTCGGCCGACTGCAAGTAGGCTGCCGCCCGGTCCAACTGCGCCTGGTAGGGCCCCTGCTCGATGACGAAGAGCACCTGGCCCTTCGTAACGAAGCTGCTGGGCTCGAAGGCGACCCTCTCCAGAAAGCCCTGGACCCGCGCCCTGATCTCCACCGACTCGATGGCCTCGGTGGTCCCGCTGAAGTCCTCGAAGAGGATCACGTCCCGGTTTTGGGGGGTGGCCACGACCACCTCGGGAGGGGACGGCGGGACGGTCTCGGGTTGCGGCCGGCAGCCCGCGGCGATCAGCACCAGCTGCAGTAGACAGAGGCGGCCCATCACCCGGCGGATTCTCGTCGTGGTTGATTTGTTCATGGCGGGTCATTCTCCCTGACCCATCGTCCCGGCGTCAAGCCGCTCCCGACCGACCGGTGCCCGGGATCGGTTTCGTCTATCATGATTTCGCTTTCGGGAAACACGCGGGACCATCCACCGGATTCCCGCCCATGCAGATCCCGACGAACCGGCGGAGGAAGCAATGGAGCAACACGACCAACCGACCTCAATCACCTTCAAGGGCTACTTCGAGTGGTTCGTCCACTCGGAGGTCACCGGCAGCATCCTGCTGTTGGCGTGCGCCGTCTTGGCTCTGTTGATCGCCAACTCGCCGTGGGCCGGCGCCTACGACGAACTGCTCCACACCTATATCGGAATTTCGTGGGGCGATTCCGTCTTCAAGCTGTCGCTACATCACTGGATCAACGACGGGCTCATGGTGATTTTCTTCTTCGTCGTTGGCCTCGAGATCAAGCGCGAGCTGGTGGTGGGTGAGCTGTCGTCGGTCGAAAAGGCGGTCCTTCCGGTCGCGGCGGCGATGGGGGGCATGTTCGTGCCGGCGGTCGTCTACGCCGCATTCAACGCTGGGGGAGACGGCGCCGCGGGCTGGGGGATCCCCATGGCCACCGACATCGCCTTCGCCCTCGGCGTGCTGGCGATCTTCGGAACCCGGGCCCCGTTGGGGCTCAAGGTCTTTCTCACCGCCCTGGCCATCGCCGACGACCTCGGCGCGGTGGCGGTCATCGCCCTGTTCTACACCGAGCAGATCAATGTCGTCGCTCTCGCCGTTGCGGTGGCCTTCCTGGCGATTCTCTACCCCGTCGTCCGGTTGCGCGTGAAGCGCCGGGGAATCGTGTTGGCACTCATGGTCGTGGTGTGGCTCGCGATCTTCGCCTCGGGCGTTCACGCCACCATCGCCGGGGTCCTGCTCGCTATGGTGATCCCAGTGCGACCGATGGTCAGACCGAAGCAGTTCGTCTCGGACGCCGAGGCGGTCCTCGAAAAGCTGAAACAACGGCAGGAATCGAAAAGCTGTATCGTCACCGACCGTGAGCAGCTCCATGCCCTGGAGTTCGTCCACACCGGCGCGGGCGACGCCTTGCCCGCAGGGCTCATGCTCGAGCACGCCCTCCACCCCGTCCAGGTATGGTTGATCCTGCCGTTGTTCGCCCTCGCCAATGCCGGGGTGCGCATCGACAGCCACATTCTCGAGGCTCTGGCGAACCCGATCAGCCTGGGCATCATCGCGGGCCTGGTGATCGGCAAACCCGTGGGCATCACCGCCCTCAGCTGGCTGGCCCTCAAGGTCGGGCGGGGCAATCTGCCCGCCGGAATGAACTGGACACAGGTCTTCGGGGCCGGCTGCCTCGCCGGCATCGGCTTCACCATGTCGTTGTTCATCGCCGACCTGGCGTGGGCCGACGAGTCACTCATCGCCAACGCCAAGGTGGGAATTCTGGCGGCCTCGCTGGTCTCCGGCGTCGTCGGTTTCCTGATCCTCAGCCGGGCATTGCCCGAGAAAGTGAAGTCGACATGATGGCGTGGGTCGCCCCCCGCAGAGTGCGCCTCCTGGCTCTGGCCACGGTCCTGTGCCACCACGTGCATCGTTTTCTCTTCGTCGATGGTCCGGGCTGAGGAGATCACCACCGAGGTCCCAACTCCAGCTCCGACCCCGGCACCTTCGCCTATCCCGACGGCCGAGATTCCATCCCAATCCGTCCGGACGACCGCCGCACTGAAGGAGATCGCCGCCCGGGCCGAGGCCAGGGGCAGCGTCACCAAGATCCAGGACTCTGTGAATGAAGAAGCCAAAAAGATCGACCACCTGGAAAAGCAGACCGACAGCCAGATTGCCGCCGGAGCCGCCAGATCTTCCCTGGAGGAGCTGCAAAAACGTCTGGCTCACGGAGCAGACGGTCGTCAAGAAATGGCAGGACGCCCTGCAGGCGCGGGCCCAGGGGCTCGACAACGACCTCGCCAATGTTCGAACGATCCAGGAGCTGTGGCAGCTGACCCTCGACAGTGCCGGTGGGCAGGCGCTGCCCGTTGCCATCTTGGACACCGTCCGGGCAACCCTGAACACGGCCGCCGACACCGGCAGACGAGTGAGTGCCAGGCGCGACCAGGTGCTCACCCTCCAAATCGAGGTGTCGAGGTTGGCGACCCAGGTCAGCGATGGTCTGATTCCGATTCGCGACGGGATCAAGGCGCAGAGCCGGAGCGTGTTGATTCCCAACCAGCCACCGATCTGGAAGACCCCGTGGCAGCAGGACGGCAACGAAACCGTCGCCGAGCGAATCCGCCAGGCGAGGCGGGACGACCTTCAGTCCATCTCCGATTACGCCAGCACCCACATCGGTCGGGTGGCCAACCACGTGTTCGGGTTCCTCGTCCTTCTGATCGGGTTCCGGATGCTGGGCCGACGGGCCAGCGTGTCGGCCGAGCAAGACGCGTCGCTCCAGGCAACGGCCCGGCTGCTCCGGCGGCCCGTGGCCACCTCCGTTTTGATCAGCACGCTGGTTCAGGAGTGGTTCCACCCCCAGGCGCCCTCCGCCTGGTCCGATGCCCTCACCCTGCTGTTGCTGGTGGCACTCTGCCGCCTGTTGCCGGCCATCTTGCCATCCAGACTCCGCCCCGGCCTGGTCCTTTTGGTGGTGCTCTTCCTGATCGAACAGCTCGCGATCCTGGTGCCCCAGGAGGCCCTGCTCTACCGGCTCGTGATGTTGGTGCTCGCCCTGGCCACCGCCGCATCGCTGGCCTGGGTCGTCCATCGCGTGGGCGATCCGCAACGATCGCGGTACCCCCGGTGGATCCGCGCTGCCACCGCTGCCTCGAAGGTCGGGATCGGGATGCTGCTGGTCGCCGCCCTGGCCGACGTGATCGGCAGCGTGGACCTCGCTGGGATCTTGATCCAGGGCGTTCTGGTCTGCACATATTTCGGGCTCCTGCTGTGGACCGGCACCCTGGTCCTCAGCGGGACGGTGGCGGTCGTGCTCCGTACCGGATTCGCCAACCGGTTCAACATGATTCGATCGCATCGAAAGCTCATCATGAGCAACGCCGTCAACGCCATCAACTTGATCGCAGTCGCGGTGTGGATCGGCGCCGCCCTCCACGGTTTCGGTCTCAGGTTGGAGGCGGCAGAGCTCATCGAGAAGGTCGTCGCGGCCGAAATCACGCTCTTCGGCAAGACCTTCCATCCGTTCATGGTGATTCCGGTGTTGTTCGCCGTCTGGTTGACCTTCACAATCTCGAAGCTCGTCAATTTCGTTCTCGAAAACGACGTCTTGGAAAAGGTCTCGCTGCCCCGGGGGATGGCCAACACCATCCTGAAGAGCACCCGCTATGTGATTCTGACCATCGGCTTCTTCGTCATCGTTTCCATGCTCGGTCTCGACCTCACGAAGTTCACAATCATCGCCGGCGCCCTCAGCGTGGGGGTCGGATTCGGAATGCAGAACATCGTCAACAACTTCGTGTCCGGCCTGATCCTGCTCTTTGAACGGCCGATCAAGGAGGGCGACAAGATCGAGATCGGATCGATCTCGGGAGAGGTGAAGCGGATCGGAACCCGGGCCAGCATCGTCAAGACCTGGCAGGGGGCCGAGGTGATCGTACCCAACGCCGACCTGATTTCGAAGGAGCTGACCAACTGGACCCTCTTCGACATGCGGCGAAGGATCGAGATCCCCGTGGGTGTCGCCTACGGGAGCGATCCCGAGGCTGTCCTGAGCACCCTGCTCGCGGTCGCCCAAAACCACCCCGACGTGCTCGACGACCCGGCGCCGACATCCCTCTTCTTGGGCTTCGGCGACAGCGCGCTCAACTTCGAGCTCCGCGCCTGGACGCTCGCCGACTTCGTGCGTGTCCGCAGCGAGCTCGTCGTGACCATGAGCCGGGCTCTGACCGACGCCGGCTTCGAAATCCCCTTTCCCCAACGGGACCTGCACCTCAAGACCGAATTCCCCAAACAGCCAGCCTCGATGGCGGAGGCAGGCCGCGATGATCGGCCCGAAGACCAGGGCGAAGTTGGCTGAAAGGCAGCCGCCGGAGATCTTCCGGATCGTATCCGGAGACTGCCTCATTTTCTGTTGTAGGGTCCGAGTTCGGAGGCGGTGCCGCTTCGTTGTCGCGAATCAAACGACCGGCTGCCGCACTCTCCACAGGGTCAGCACGTTGGTCCGGCCCGGCCCGCTGATCTCGAGCATCCCGAAGGTGACAGCGATGTCGTCCCCCGGCCTCGCGAACCCGTGGCGGGTCACCGTCTCCTCGACCACCGCGAGGCCCTCCTGGACGTCGGTGATCCAGTGGTCGATGCCCACCGGGTGGACGCCCCACATCAAGGCCATTCGGCGCAGCGATCGATCGTGGCGAGACAGACCGAGAATGCTGGCACTGGGGCGGTAGGCGCTCACCAGCGCCGCGCTGTGGCCGCTCTCGGTGTACACAGCCAGCGCCTTGAGGCCGAGGTCCCGGGTGGCCTTGGCCGCGGCCCTGGCGATGGCGTTGTCGAAGCTGTACTCGTCGATCTTGAGCGGCTCGGGCTGGAGCCGGAACAGCTCGCTCGACTCCACCTCCTCGATCACCGCCGCCATCCTCCGGACCGACTCCACCGGGTAGGCGCCGACCGCGGTTTCGCCGGACAGCATCAAGGCGTCGGCGCCGTCGAGCACCGCGTTGGCCACGTCCGAGACCTCCGCCCGGGTGGGCACCGGGCTCGAGATCATCGACTCGAGCATCTGGGTCGCAACGATGACGGGCTTGCCCCGGGCGGCGCCGTCCCGGATCAGCTGCTTCTGCATCAGCGGCACCTTGTCGAAGCCGGCCTCGACTCCGAGATCGCCCCGGGCCACCATCAGCCCGCCGGCGGCATCGGCGATCGCCTCGCGCTGCTCGATCGCCTCCGGCTTCTCGATCTTGGCGATGACCGGAACGTCGCCGGCCAGGGCCTGTGCCTCCAGAACATCTTCGGGCCGCCGCACGAAGGACAGGGCGAAGTAGTCCACCCCGAGATCCCGGGCGAACTCGAGATCCCTGCGGTCCCTGTCCGTGACCGCCGGCGTGGACAGCGGTGTCCCCGGCAGGTTCATACCCTTGTGGTCCTTGAGCATCCCGCCGACCCGCACCAGGCACCGCACCTCTCCTCCCCCGGTCGATTCAACCTCGAGGCGAATCAACCCGTCGTCCAACAGGATCGGGTCGCCAACCCGCACGTCCTCGGCAAGTCGGTTGTAGTTTGTGGAGATCAAGCCCGGCGTTCCCACTACGTCCTCGGTGGTCACCGTCAGCAGGGCGCCCTCCTCGAGGAGCACGCCGCCATTGTCCATCGTCCCAACGCGGATCTTTGGACCACTCAGGTCCGCGAGCACCGCCACCGCGACTCCCGCCCGCTCCGATTCGCGCCGAACGGTTTCGAAGTTGACCCGATGGAGATCGTGGTCACCGTGGGAGAAGTTGAACCTGGCCACGTTCATGCCCGCCGCGATCAGACCCCGGATGATGGTCGGATCCGAGCTCGCGGGCCCGATCGTCGCCACGATTTTCACTTTCTTCACTGCGACCTCCCGATGTGTGTCCGCGCCGAGGATAGCAGCAGGGAGACGGACTCGCGCTGTGCTAAATTTCCTTCGACGCGCACCCCACAATCTACGAAAGCCCGCGTCGGTCCGAGGAGAGAACGACATGTCGGATTCGCCCACGCCTCATCGAACCACCTGTCGGCTGTGCGCAATCGTCGGGGCGATCGGGATCACCCTCACCGCCTGCAGCACGAGCGCCCCCAGACAGACCAAGTTCATGCAAGGAGAGGATGTTACCGTGTCGGCCGAGGAGCTCAGGATCCAGGTCCGCGCGCTGGCGGTGCCCTTTTCGGGAATCATGGAAGAGGCCGCGGACGACTTCATCGGGGACATCGATGAACCGATCTGGATCGAAAAAGCCCTGCTGTGGAAGATCAACGGCATTCCAGCCATGCAGCGAGCGCTTTACGCCCAGGACCCCCTGGCGGCCCTCCTCGACGCCTGGGTCCTGCTGGCTCAAATGCGGGATTATTTCGAGGCCGGCGCCGGCAGCGAGGACGGACGTCTCGGGCGCCTGTACGCCCTCGAAGCCATCGACCGCATGGACGAACAGATTGAACAGCTCGCGCGTTCGATCTCGGCCACCGGGAACATCGAGGAAGGAAGGAAGTTCGTCAAGGAACTGGCCGGGGGATCCCACGTCGACGAGACATTTTCCACACGTCCATCCTCCGCGGCGCAGCTCGCGAAATTCACTGCCGAAGCCCGGCCGGGAATCGGATCCGCCGTCGGAGCGCTTACCACCAGCCTCGGCGACGTGTGGAGTCGGATGGACGTGTACAGCGCCTACCTTCCCAAGCAAGCGCGGTGGCAGGCCGAGCTCATGGTGCTCGAGGTGGCGGGCGGACGGGATCCAGGAGAGGTCTTCGATCAATTTGGGACCATCACCGATTCCATCGATCGCATCGCCGCTACGGTGGAGCAGACACCTGGTTTCGTCAGCGAGGAGCGCACAGCGATTCTCGTCGCCCTGCAAGCCGAGCGGGTGATCGCCCTCCAGACGTTGAGCGATGAGCTCGAGGCGGCCTACGAGTTCATCAGCCGGGAGCGCGTTGCGGCGTTCACCGAAGACCTCGCCGAAGAACGGCGCGTCGTCCTCGAGGCGCTGACGAACGAGCGCATCGCCACGATGAAGGCGATCCACGAGGAACGGGTCGCCACCATGGCCGAGTTCCGGCAGACCGTCGGCGGACTCTCAGAGGACGCCCTGACCCGGCTCGTGGACCGCATCTTCGTGCAGCTCCTGGTACTGATAGTCGTCGTTGGTGCCATGGCAGCGGTTGCCGGGTTCTTGATCGTCCGGAGACCTCGGAATCGCCGGTAGGGCTATCTGCCCTGCAGATTGGCAATCAGAGCACGGACATTCGGGTCATCCGGCCGAATCTCGGCGAGGCGGCGGGCGTACTCGATCGCCTCGGCACTCCGGCCGGCCTGCGCCTGGGTCGTCACCATGACGCTCAACAGCTCGGGATCGTTGGGGTGACGGTCGAGAGCGGTTTCGAAGACCTCGATGGCGCGGTCTTGCTCCCCCACCGATATCAATCCGACGCCGTAGACGTAGGCAAACCTGGGGTCGTCGGGGCGCAGCTCGGCGGCCTGCCGGAGCTCCTCCACCGCCTCTTGGTAACGCTTCTCCCGCGCCAGCAGCAGACCGAGTGAATGGTGCACCACCCCGTCATCGGGATTGCGGGCCAGGAAGTCCACCAGCACTCGCTCCCCCTCCTTGTCCCGGCCCTGGCTGCGGTAGAGATCGGAGAGATTGACCGCAGCCGGACCGAACCGCGGGTCGAGCCGGAGGGCGGTCCGGTAGTCCTGTTCGGCCTCGTCGAGGCGCCCCCGGTCGACGTGCACGGCACCCAGGGTCAGGTGGGCCCCGGCGCGATCTGCGTCCACCGCCAGGGACTCCTCGAGCTCGCCAATCGCACCCTCGATGGCCGCGGCCTGCTCGGGTGAAACCATGTCGGCGGTAACGGGCGCCAGCTGCCTCGCCGCCTCTACCCGCACCGCCCGAACGGGATCGGCGAGCAGCGGCACGGCCGCCAGCCGCTGGTCGGCAGGCAATACCTCCATGACGGTCAGCGCCGAGCGTCGCACCAGGGGGTCCTCGTCAGACAGCCCGCGAAGCACCGCCTGCATCGAGACCGCATCGAGGTAGGGCGGCAGCTCGTACAGCGCCGTCGCCCTGACGATCGCCGGCATCTCCGGATCACCGATCAGCCAAAGCAGAGCATCCCGGGCCCCCGGCGCACCAATCCTGGCGGCGTGAAGGGCCTCGCCGTAATGAGGCTTGCGCCATCCGTCCGGGTACCACCCGTCCATGGCCTCGGCGGCCCACTCGGGAGATCGATCCGGATGACAGCCCTCCCAGTTGCAGGTGTTGGGAGATCCGATCTTGAGGGTCAGATCCGGGCGCGGTACCCGCCAGCTGTGATCCCGCCGCGGGTCCACCACCATGTACTTGGTGGCCGGCATGTGGCAGTCGAGGCAGTTCGCCCCGGGGCCGTCCTGCTTGTGGTGGTGGTGCCGGGGAGTGGCGTACGTCGACGGCAGGTGGCATTGGCTGCACACGGCATCCTGGGGGGCTTTGAGCTCGAGGCTGTGGCCGTCGTGGCAGTCGGAGCAGGTCACGCCGTGGGCGTACATCCTGCTCTGCCTGATCGAGGCGTAGACATAGACCTCGTCCTGGATCTGGCCGTCGGCGTAGTAGAGCGGATCGGTGAGCAGGGCCGGACGGTGGGTGTCCATCAGGGGTCGGCCGAAAATGTAGTCGTCGTGGACCACACTGCGGCGGGCGTGGCAGCGGCCACAGGTCTCGACCTCCGTCCGGGAGCCGATCGGTCGGCTGCGCTTGGCATTCCCGGTCTCGGGGTTCATCTCCCAGACGCCGGCGTTGGGGTCCTTGAGAGAGACCTCCAGGCCGAGGCGGGCGTTTTCCGCGGGACGCTGTCCCCTCTTCGCGGCGGTCGCGATCGCCACGTGGCGAGAGCCCGGGCCGTGGCACGCCTCACACGACACATCGATTTCCGAGTAGGTCGTGTGGTAGCCGTCGGTGACGAGGTCATATCCCTTGTCGACGTTGGTGGAGTGGCACTCGGCACACATGAAGTTCCAGTTTTGCAGGGTGCCCGTCCAGTGGAACGGGTCGGTGTACGGGGTCGGGTCGTCGGGATAGAGGTGGAACCAGCGCTGCCCTCCCTCCTCCGCCGGCGCGTTGTCCCAGCACACGTTGAGCGCCTGATGACTGCCGTCCGGAAATGCGATCAGGTACTGCTCGTGGGGCTCGAAGCCGAACAGGTAGGTCACGGAGTAATCGTGGAGCTTGCCGTCCGGCCCGTCGGTGCGAACCATGTACCGGCCCTCGTCCATGAAGAAGGTGGTCTCGACCCCGAAGTGATTGTATGTAGTTCCCGAGAAGTCCCCGAGCACGGTCTGCTCGCTGGGAATCTGCATCGCCAGGTCGTGGTCCGACCCTTGCCAGAGCTCCGTCTCGTTGGGATGGCACTCGGCGCAGGATTGGCGCCCCGCGAAGGTCGCCGGTGCCTGGGCGACACCATCACTCTCGGGCCCGGAAACCACCGACCGCCAGCGCTGGAAGGCCAGGAAACCAACGGTCACGACGACGATGGCAACAGCAGCGACCAGAAGCCGTGTTCGCATTGGTGCATTCTACGCCCACCCGCCCACCCACCCAGTTGTAAGTTGAAAGTTGAAAGTTCCCCCCTCCCATCCGCCTGGGCTATGAGGCTATGAACGGCGAGTGCGGTCGAGCCAGTGCCCGATTGAGTCAAAAGTCAAAAGTCAAAAGTCCAAAGTCAAAGCACCGCCGTACGGGGACGGTTTTCCGAATTCCGAATTCCGAATTCTCCCCTTGCCGTTTAAACGGCGGAGTCGTCAGCTTCTCGCTTCCGCAGCCCGGCCATGACGAGATCCTGCGCATCCCGGGCGGCCTCGTCGAAGAACCCCGCCGGCCACTCGTCAAGCCCTCCGTACCGGTTGGTGCTGAGCTTGAGAAACCGGGTCGTGCCTGCGCTTCGTTCGGTGAACACGATGCCCACGGTTCTCATGAGCCGGTCGTCCACGTCCTCGGCCACCCTCTTGCGAAGCCGGGTGAGGAGGTGATCGCTGTGGGTCTCCACGATCACCTGGCGACCGCCGGCAACGCAGGCCAGCAGAAAATCTCCAAGCCGCTGTTGAACCGCGGGGTGCAGGTGGAGCTCGGGCTGTTCGAGGAGCAACACGGAACCGGCTTGGGCCGCCAGCCCCATCACCACCACCGGCAGCACCTGACTGACCCCAACTCCCACTGCGGCGACACTCAGGGGGCGCGACAGGCCTTCCATCCGAACCCCGGGTTCCAATCCCAGCCGCGGGCGGTGGACTGTGGTCACCGCACTGCCGACCCCGAGCTCGCCGAGCCAGTGGTTCACGGCTTCACGAAGAGTCATCTGCCGCTCGCCGCCACCCCGGATCGGACACGCGATCTGCCGGTCTCCATAGCGGTGCAGCAGGGCGAAGGCGCGCTCACCCTTGGTGCCGACGAAGCCCGGAACCGGAGACGGGGTGCTGAGGTACAGCAGCTGCGGGTCTTGGCGCAGCGGCCCGAGGTGCAGGATCCGGGTCGCCAGGTACTCGGCCAGCGCCCGACCACCGGCTTGAAGCCGTCTGAGGGGAGTGTCCGGCAGCGAGGTGTTCGCCACCGGCGTCTCGCTGTCGGCGGCGGCGTTCGCTGCGGTTGGGGGCGCGACCGTCTCGAGGATCGACACCGGAATGCCGCCCCGGTGAACGACGCCGGCGGTGGCAAAGGTCGACCGACCCTTCACCCTTCGTGAGAGCTTGACCCGTCCCGGCAACGCCACCGCCGCGTGCGGATCGAAGGGTGCGGGCCGCCCGAGATCCGCGGACCCGCCACGGCCCCGCCGGCTCGCCTCGAACACCACCGCTGACCCGCCGGGACCGGGAACCTCGAGCTCGACGCCGTGGAGCACGGCCCGTCCCGGATCTCCTTCGCGCCCCGCGCCGACCAGCTCCGCCTGCCAGCGGACCGTACCGGAGGCCGGCCCGCCGCCGGCATACCCCAGCAGGTCTCTCACCTCAATCTCGCAACCGACGGCCACCCTCGCTGCGGCCCGGGCCCCCTGGCGCCGAACCTCGCCGAACTCCCCCAGCTCCACCAGGGGGCCGTTCAGAGCGAGATCCGGCTCACCCGGACCGGCGGAGGCGGCCTGGGCCACCAACAACATCGACTGAATCAAGCTGCTCTTCCCCGTCGAGTTGGCGCCCACCAGCACGGTGAGGGGGGTCAGCTCGACACCCGCGTCCTCCACCGCCTTGAAGTTCTTGAGCCGCCAGCTGCGGAGGGTGTGGTGATTGTCGTCCCTCACGGGTGCACCTCCAGGAAGTTCCGAACGATCTGGATCCGGCCCCTCCCGCCGCAGCGGACGGCCACCGGATCGGGGTCTTCGCCGGCCTCGTCCACCCACGAGCCCCGGTCGGTCACGAGGCGGATCGAACCATGGTCCGCCGTTCCCAGTCTCTCCAGAGCTGCGGCGAGGCGACCGTCGGCGCCGCCCGGATCCCGACAACCTCGAGGCTCGAACTCCACGCCGCGCTCGGCGGATCCGCCGCCGAGGTCCGACAGCGCCCCCTCGAGGAGCGGCCGTAGCGCAGCCGCGAGATCCGGACCGAGACCCGGTAAGGCCTCGCAGGCCGCCATGACGGCGCCGACGCCCTCCCGGGGGACCGCCGCGATCCGCGATCCCTCGAGCTCTCGGGCGACCTGCAGCAGCCTCTGCGGTCGCAGTGCGGTCTCTTCGTTTCGACCACCGGCGAACAGCCGTGGATCCACCACCACCGGCACATCCCGGACTGCTCGTGTAGCCGCCGCCTCGCAGCGGGCGGCGGCCGTCCGAAGCCGGGCGGCCTCAACCCGCTGAAACTCCCGCAATACCGCCCGCGGCGACCCCTCGCCGGCCCGCGATGCCCGCGTAGCCGTTTTCCCAACGGCGTGGACCGCGCGCCTCACGGTATCGGTCCAGCGGTCGTCGAGCCGTCCCACCTTCCGTCCGATCTGGATCCACCACAGCGAGCCGGTCACCCGGGCCTCCACCAGGACACCGAAGGGCAGGCCGCAGCCGGACCCGGGCACCACGACGTCTCCCTCCCATGTCATTTCGATCTCGTTGCTGACCAGGGCCACCCGGGCCGCACCGACGCGTCGATCGACGCTGAGCACACACACCAATCGCGGCCGGACATCCCCGTCCTCGGTCGTGTCCGCGACTCTCACCTCTCCGACCTCGGGGGTTGCCGGCCAGTCGTCCACAACCACCGGGCGCCGCCGCCGGCTCAGGCGCCGATTGGCTTCTTGGACCCACAATGGGGACTCGATCTCAGATCGTCTCACCGGGTCCCTCCCCTCGGCTGCGGGTCAGCCGGGTTCCCAACGCGTTCATCACCGCCAGCTTCAGGTCGTCCTGTAGACCGTCCAGTCCCCTCTCGAGAACCCGCATCGCTTCCCGCTTGCGTTTGGATGCCGTCGGTCGGCTCAGGGCCAGCTCCTGGGCGACCTCGCGGTCCGAAGATCCCTCCAGCTTCAGCTTCAGGACCTCGCGGTGGCCCACGGGAAACGCGCCGAGGATCCGCTGCGCCAGTTGGTTCACGATGGCCAGCTCCTCGGAGTTCAGGCCGCCGGCCTCGGCCCGCGCCAAAGCCCTCCCGCTGTCCTTGAGAAAACTGGGCACCCAGGAGGCCAGCATCATGCCGAAGATCCGGTCAAGGTCCGAAACCCGAACGGCATGAGCCACCGAGGCAGCCACCGTCTCGAGGATTTCTGCCAGAGTGTTCTCCGAGTACACCGTGGGCGCTCGCCGGCGGGGACGCGACCGGACAACGGGCAGGTCCGACATGCCGTAGGCGAGACTCCGGGCCTCGTCCTGGCTGACGCGACCTGGAACCACATCCTTGTGTTCGAGGGTGTAGCTCCACTCGCTGCGACCGGCCAGCAGTCGAAACGGTGTCCCCTGAACCCGCTTCTTGGCCCGGTCGAGGAGATTGTCGACGATCGTCCTGCGTCGGCGGCGGGCCAGCAGGTACCGAACCTGGCGTGCCATGAGGCGACGAAAATGGAGCCGGTCGCCGGCCACCGCCATCGCATAATCGAGCTGGCCCTGAGCCACCAGGACGTCGAGCCCAAATTCCTGGACGAGGTCCTCCAGACCCAGCTCCCAGCTGGCCACCTGCCCGTAGACGACCGGGTCGTAGCCGCGCACCACCCCGCGGACCACCTCGCGGACCTCCCCGAGGATCACCGGCCCGATGCCGACCGTCCGGTACTCCCGGTCGAGATCGTCGAGGGTTACAGGGCTCCGGTGCCCCCGTTCGTCCCCCATCCCGTTTCCGATCTTCATCCAGCGCGGCTCTCCGTCATTGTTAGAAAAGGAAGCTTACGGGCCATTGTGTCAAATCCGATTTGGAACGAACACCTGAGGGTGAATGAAAAAGGACAGAACGATGAAACAGCAGACGGTGGACCCGTGCCCACAGAGTTGAAAGTTGAAGGTTGAAAGTTGAAAGTTGTGGAAATCGGCAGCACTGTGGGGGCGCCGATAGTCCCGCTATCTGGTAAGGGTCGGTTGGTCGTGATGGGTAGTGATCGATACTGATGATCTGCACATCGCCGCCCACGCCGCGGCATCACCCCGGCGACCCGGACCACTCGCTTCGTGGGCGCATTCATGTCGGCCGGAGCGGATTGCGCCGCCCGCCCGACCACCCATTGCGAATTACGAATTCTGGCCTACCGAGGTCGTTCTCGCTGGCAACCAACGGCGATCTCGAACGCCGACAATTCGTAATTCGCAATTCGCAATGGCAGGGTGAGGCCCGCCAACGGCTAACGGCTAACGGCTAACGGCTAACGGCTAACCGAATATCAGAGCATCATGCCGACGAGCTTGTCGGTGGGCGGCCGAAATCGCTCCAACGGCCACCCCATCGCCTCGTCCAGCGCTTCGAGCATCGACGCCTTGTCGTGGGGGATCCGACCGTGGACGTCGAAGAAGTTGCTGATGTGGTCGGACAAAAGCACCGTCGGCCCGTCGAGCAGCTCCACCAGCCGCCGGGTCTCGCGGAGGGCCTGGTGGGCGTCGAGCAACGTCAGGTCGCCGGCGCGCCAACGTTCGCACCAGTCGGTGCCGAGGACCGGCACGAAGGTCCGCAGTCGTATGAAGTCGGGGCTGGCTCGATTGAGCACCGCGGCGCTTCCCTCGGCGTGCTCGCCCGACCGTTCCACGCCGGCCACCCCGACCATGAGGTAGACCGAAAGCTCGATGCCGGCTCCCATCACGTGGTTGAAGGACTCGGCGGCGGACTCGGGATCCACCCCCTTGCGGATCGCCTCGAGGGTGACGCGGTCGCCGGACTCGAGCCCCGAGTGGATTCGGGTGATACCGGCGGCACCGATACTCCGCCACTCCTCGCGGCTCTTTTTGACCAGGAACTTCGCCGAGCCGTACAGCGTGATCCGTTCGAGATTCGGAAACCGTTCCCTCGCGGCCTCACCGATCTGCACCAGCGATGCGGTGGCCAGCGCCGCCGTGTTGCCGTCGGCCAAGAAGATGGTCCGAACGCCGGAACCGTGGGCTGCGACCGCCAGGTCGAGGTCCTCCACCACCTCCTCGACCGGCCGCGCTCTGAATTTCTTGTCGGTGTACATGGCACAGAAGGCGCACCTGTTGTGGGGGCACCCTATGGTCGCCTGGATGATCAGCGACCCGGCCTCGGACGGCGGTCTGAAAACCGTGCCTTCGTACCGCACGGTGAGATACTACCAGCCGACGAGGAGCAGTCGGGGACCAAACCCGGACCGAGAGGAGTCCATCGTGAATCGACGGATCAATCGCCAGTGGCGGCTTGCACAACGGCCGAAGGGCCTCATCGAGGAGTCGGATTTTCAGTGGGTGGAGGAGTCGGTCCGGCCGATCGGCGACGGCGAGGTGCTGGTTCGGAACATCTACCTGTCCCTCGATCCGGCGAACCGCGGCTGGGTCCGAAAGGGACCGTCCTACGTGGAACCCGTGGCCATCGGCGAGGTGATGCGGGGGCTCACCGTCGGGGTCGTGGAGGCGTCACGCAACGAGCGCTTCTCCGAGGGCGACATCGTCGCCGGCACGATCGGCTGGCAGGACTTCGGCTTTTCGGACGGCACCGACCTGCGGAGGATCCCGCCGGGGCCGCTGCCCCTCACCGCCCACCTCGGGCTGTTCGGCATGGTGGGACTGACCGCCTATTTCGGGCTGCTCGATGTGGGCAAACCGAAGGCCGGGGAAACGCTGGTGGTGTCCGGCGCTGCCGGTGCGGTGGGGTCCATCGCCGGACAGATCGGCAAGATCGTCGGCTGCCGCGTCGTGGGCATCGCCGGCACCGACGCCAAGTGTGCGTGGCTCACCGAGCAGCTGGGCTTCGACGCCGCCATCAACTACAAGACTGAAAGCGTGGTCCGAAAGCTCCACGGACACTGCCCCGACGGCATCGACGTGGTCTTCGAGAATGTGGGTGGCGAGATCCTCGACGCCGAGCTGACGTGGATCAACCTGGGCGCCCGAATCGTGATCTGCGGTTTGATCTCCGGGTACAACGCCACCGAACCGACTCCGGGACCGTACGCCTTCCCGATGGTGCTGATCAGAAGGGCCCGCATCGAGGGATTCATCGTGACGGACTACATGGACCGTGCCGCCGAGGCCATCCAACAGATGATCGGGTGGTACGGGGAGGGCAGACTGATTTACAAGGTCGACGTCTACGACGGCCTCGAGACCGCGCCGAGGAACATCAACCGGCTGTTCGACGGATCCCACGACGGCAAGCTGATCATCAAGGTCTCCGACGAGCCCTGATCACCCAGTTGGCAGGTGGGAAATTCGGAATTCGGAATTCGGAATTCGGAATTCGGAAAACCGAACACGTACGGCGGTGCGCGGATTGGCCGCAGAAGAACGCAGAAGGGGCGCAGAACAACGCAGCAACCTCACTTTCTGAGTTTTGAGTTCTGAGTTCTGAGTTTTGAGTCACATACGGTCGGTGACGAGTCGGAGTGTCGAGAGCCTCCGGGCAGAAACTAAGAACTAAGAACTAAGAACAAAGAACTGGCAACCCCCAGGCCCTCAGAGCCCCGAACCCCGAGACAGAGCGGGCTGCGGACTTTAGACTTTGGACTTTGGACTTTGGACTCATTCGACCACGGGAGGACCCCAACCACATCTCCCCGGATGAACCCCAGTTTTCAAGCCGTGGCCCCGCCGTCGCACACGATCACCGCGCCGGTGGTGTAGGAGGCTGCATCCGAGGCCAGGAAAGAGCGCAGCGCCGACGATCTCTTCGGGCTGGCCGTGGCGGCCGAGCGGCGTGACGGCACGAATCTGGCTCATCAGGACCGGATTGTCCAACAACGCGGCGGCGAATTTCGTCTCGATGACTCCCGGCGCGATGGCGTTGACCCGGATTCCCGAAGCCGCCGAGCTCCTTGGCCAATCCCCGGCGGTCATGTTGATCACCGCGGCCTTGGTCATGGCGTAAACCACCATGTTGGGCTGGGGGCGAATCCCCAGAATCGAGGCGATGTTGATGATCGAACCCGAACCCTGTTGGATCATCATGCGAGCGGCATGCTGGGACATGACGAAGTAGCCCTTGACGTTGACCTCGAGGGTCTTGTGGAGGGCCTCCTCGCTGGTCGCCACGGCCGGCCCGAACTCCGGATTCGTGGCGGCGTTGTTGATCAGGACGTCGAGACGACCGAAATCACCACGAACCCGTTCGAAGAGCCGCTCGATGGCCTCGGTTCTGCCGGTGTGGCAGGCGACGGCAACGGCCCGGCCGCCGCCGGCTTCGTTGATCGACTCCGCCACCAGATCGAGGTCTTCCTGGCCACGCGAGGCGAGGATCACGTCGGCTCCGTGGGCCGCCAACCCGCGCGCGATGGCGGCCCCGATGCCGCGGCTCGCACCGGTGATCAGGGCGACCTTGCCGTCGAGTCCAAAGCTGAGGGCGTGTGTCATCGGCGGTCCTTTCGTCAATCGGCAATTGTACGCGGCCCACCGGCCTGAAGTGATCGGCGAGTCATCGGTAGGGTCAAACCATGCTCGCGGGGATAAAGCCCTTTGACAGCAGGAACATGCAAGGATACGCTTGACCGTACGGTCGGTCAGTCGGCAGTCGCCCGATCGTGTCGTGAAAGGGAGCCAAGGTGGCCGATTCCAATCACCGAAGAGTCCAGATCCTGAGGCAGGCCGCCCAGATCTTCCTCGAGTCGGGCTACGAGACGACCTCGATGAACCAGGTCGCCGAGCGCTGTCGGATCACCAAGCCCGGTCTGTACTACCACTTCAAGAGCAAGCAGGACCTGCTGTTTTCGGTGATGAGCGTCGCCCTGGACGTGCTGGAAAAGAACGTCCTCGCGGCGACCCTGGCAGCGACCGACCACGAAGATCGGCTGCGGAGGATCATCAACACCCACGCCCGGATGATCACCGAGGAAAACGACGGCGCCTTCACCATCCTGGTCACCGCGGAAACCGACGCGCTGACCCCGGAGGACCGGCGCATCATCCAGCACCGCATGAAATCCCACTTCGACCTGGTGAAGGCGACCCTCGAGGCGCTCCGGGAGGAGGGGAAGCTGCGCGACATCAACACCTCCGTCGCGACCTTCAGCATCCTGGGCATGGTGGTGTGGATCGCCCGCTGGTTTCGAAGCACCGGGCCTTTGTCCGGACCCAACGTGGCGAAGGAGGTCACCGACCTCGCCCTCGCCTCCGTGCTCCGCGACGACCGGGCCGGCTGAGACGACCGAGGATCAAGGAACGGATCGAGACCGGTCTTCCGAATTCCGATTTCCGAATTCCCATCCTGCCTCACCTGCCGCGCATCGAGCCGATCCGGCCGTCGACGATCTCGCGCGCCTCGGTCATGATCCGATCCATCAGCTCGGCGATGGTCGGAATGTCGTGGACAAGGCCGACGCACAGGCCTGCCGACATCAGGCCGCACTCGGTGTCGCCCTCGGTGACCATCTTGAGGCCGTTCTTGCCGGCCACCAGGGGCGCGAGCTCGGCGATGCCGGCTCCCTCGGCTTCGAGGGCGACCACCTTCTCCGCCGTGGTGTTGCGGAGCACCCGCTCAGTGTTGCGCAGCGACCGCATGACGAACATGGTGTCGAGCTCGGTGGCATCGACCAGCCACTGTTTGATGTTGGGGTGGACCGGCGACTCCTGGGTGGCCACGAAGCGGGTGCCCATGTTCATGGCGTCCGCGCCGAGGGCCAGCGCAGCCACCAGACCGCGGGCATCGGCGAAGCCGCCGGAGGCGATCACGGGAATATCGACGGCGTCCACGGTCAGCGGGATCAGGATCAACGAGGTGATGTCGTCCTCACCCGGGTGACCGGCGCACTCGCAGCCGTCGATGCTCACCATGTCGCAGCCGATCTTCTGGGCCTTGAGGGCGAACCGGACGGCGGTGCACTTGTGGATCACCTTCGCCCCGCCCGACTTGAGCTTGTCGAGGTAGGGCTCGGGATTGCGGCCGGCCGTCTCGATGATCGTGATGCCCTCGCCCACCATGACGTCGATCAGGCTGCCGTAGTCCTTGGGAACCAGGGTCGGCAGGAAGGTGAGGTTGACGCCGAACGGCTTGTCGGTCAGCTCCCGGGTGCGGGCGATCGCCCGCTCGAGTCCCTTGGCGTCCTCGAAGGTCAGTGCCGTGAGGATCCCCAGGCCGCCTGCGTTCGACACCGCCGCCACCAGCTCCGGCTGGGAGACCCACATCATCCCACCCTGGATCACCGGGTGCTCGATCCCCAGCTCCTCGGTCACCCTTGTCGAGAACACCTTGCCCACCATCGATTCCTCCTCCGCCGGCGATTGATCCGACACGCGGCGGTCATTCTAGCGGAGAGGTGCCAGGACCGCTGAGACAGGTTCACAGAATTCAGTTCTCCGGTTGGCGGCAGCGAGGCGGCAGGGCCATGGGGCAGTGGGGCTGTGGGGCGGTAGGGCAGAATTCGGAATTCGGAATTCGGAATTCGGAAAACCGTCCCCGTACGGCGGTGGTTGGATTGGCCGCAGATGAACGCAGAGGGACGCAGAACAACGCAGCAACCTCACTTTCTGAGTTCTGAGTTTTGAGTCACATACGGTCGGTGACGAGTCGGAGTGTCGAGAGCCTCCGGGCAGAAACTAAGAACTAAGAACTAAGAACAAAGAACTGGCAACCCCCCAGGCCCTCAGAGCCCCGAACCCCGAGACAGAGCGGGCTGCGGACTTTAGACTTTCGACTTTCGACTTTTGACTTTGGACTTTAGACTCTTGACTCCTGCCCGGGTCAACCCTCGTCGTACATGCCTTCGATGAGATCGGCGAACCTCTCCAACGCGATGTTCCTCTTGACCTTGAGGGTCGGCGTGAGCATCCCGTTCTCGATCGAGAACTCGTCGACGATCCGGAATTTCTTGATGGTCTCGTACGAGGCGAAGCTCTGCGTTCTTCTGGTCGATCTCACTCTGAATCAGGTCCACGATCTTCGGGTCGGTCTGCAGGTCGGTCAGCGACTCGAAGGTGATCCCGTTGTCGCCGGCGAACTCTCCCACGTTCTCCGGATCGAGGGTGATCAGCGCCGTCAGGTACTTGCGGCGGTCACCGATGACGCAGACCTGAGAAACGTACTTCGAGGTCGCGATGGCGCCCTCGATGGCCGACGGCGCCACGTTCTTGCCGCCGGCGGTGACGATCAGGTCCTTCTTGCGGCCGGTGATCCTCAGAAATCCCTCGTCGTCGATCTCGCCGAGGTCGCCGGTCAACTGCCAGCCGTCCGCGGTCAGGGTCGCCGCGGTCTCCTCGGGCATCTTGTAGTACTCCCTCATCACGTTGCGACCGCGGTACATGACCTCGCCGTCGTCGGCGATCATCTGCTCGATACCGGGACCGGTGGGCCCGACCCAACCGAACCGGTAGTCGTCGACCCGATTGACGTTGGTGAAGGAGGTGTTCTCGGTCATCCCGATGCCCTCGAGGATGAGCACCCCGGCGGCGTGGAAGAAGCGTCCGATGTCCGGGTTGAGCGGCGCCGCACCGCTGATGCACCAGCGGACGCGGCCGCCGAGGGCGGCGTGGACCTTGGAAAACACCAGCTTGGTGGCGAGCCGGTACTTGAAGGCCGTGATCGCCGGAATCGGCTGTCGCCGCTGCTTCAGATCGCTGACCTCGGCGCCCACCGCGCACGCCCACCGGAAGATCTTGAGAGCCAACCCACCCTTGGCCTCGGCGCCGCTGATGATCTTCGAGTAGACCTTCTCGTAGATCCTCGGCACGCTCGGAAACCAGTCCGGCCGCGCGATCTTGAAGTCGTCGGCGACGGTGTCGAGGCCGCGGGCGAAGGTCACCGTGGACCCGGAGAACAGGGTCGCGTAGGCGCAGGTCCTCGCGAAAATGTGGGCCAGGGGCAGGAACAGCAGGGTGTTGTCGCCGGGATGAATGTCGGTGCTGTGGTAGACCGACTGCGCGGTGAAGGTGATGTTGTCGTGGGTCAGCACGGCGCCCTTGGGGACGCCGGTGGTGCCCGAGGTGTAGACGATGCCGGCCGGGTCCTCCGCAGCCACCCTCGACGCCCGGCCTTCGAGAGCCTCGTCCTGAACGTCCTCGCCAAGCTCCAGGAAATCATCGAAGGTGATCACCCAATCGTCACCCGCCGGCGGTGCTCCCTCGAACAGAATCACCTTGCGCACGCGGGGAATCTGTTCCCGGATCTCGAGCACCTTGGCGAGCTGTTCGTGGTTTTCGGCAAACACGAGGACGGCGTCGGAGTGGTCGATGATGTAGCGGCAGTCCTTGGCCAGGTTCGACTGGTAGATCCCCACCGTGATGGCGCCGATGGACATCAGCGCCACGTCGGTCAGCACCCACCGGTAGCAGGTGTAGGACAGAATGCACGCCTTGTCGTCCTTGCCCACGTCGAGCGCGATCAGGCTCTTGGCGGTTCGTCGGCGCTGGGCGTCGAAGTCCGCCCAGGTCACCGCCTGCGTGGTGCCGTCGTCGAGGATCCAGCGGTACGCTTCCTGGTTCGGGAGCCGATCCACCGTTTCCTGAAGCATGTGATGGACGTTCTGGAAATCCTTGAACTGCATCGCTCACCCCCTCGGAAGGTCTCCTGCGGTTGGTTTTTCTCGGATCCCGAAGCTGAGCCAGTCTAGCAGATTAGCCCGTTGGCAGTTGGCAGTTGGCCGTTGGCAGTTGGCGGTCGCCCTTGAGCCGTTGGTCGCTGGTGGCCAAATGGAAATTGCGCCCGCCCCCCCTTCCTCCCATTGCGAATTGCGAATTACGAATTGACCGCCTGCCGAGACCGGTGAGGTGATTCCGCGTTTACCGAATTCTGGACACCACCAAGGGACAATCGTGCCGGCCTCCGATGCCGCCAATTCGTCATTCGCAATTCGTCATTCGCAACGTGTGCTAACGGCCAACGGCTAACGGCTAACGGCCAACTGTTTTTCGCGCAGGATCCGCTTGGCGAGGGAGATCTTGTGAACCTCGTCGGCACCGTCGTAGATGCGGGCGGCCCGTTCGTGGCGGAAGAAAAACGCCAACAGGGTGTCGTCGGTCATGCCGAGTCCGCCGTGCACCTGGAGGGCGCGATCGATGACCCGCTGCATGGTGTTGGCGACGGTGAACTTGATCATCGAGATGTCCTGGCGCGCCTCCCGCCAGCCCCGCTGCTCGATCTTCCACGCCGTGTGCAGGGTCATGAGCCGGGCGGCTTGAATCTCCGCCGCACTGTCGGCGATCCACGAGCGCACGATGTCGCGCTCGCCAAGCACCTCGCCGGGAGCGATGATCCGGCTGTTGGCCCGCGCGCACATCAGGTCGAAGGCGCGGTTGCAGATCCCAATCCAACGCATGCAGTGGTGGATGCGACCCGGGCCCAACCGCTCCTGGGCGATGGCGAAGCCCTGGCCCTCGGGTCCGAGGAGGTTCGACTGCGGCACCCGGCACGAGTGGTAGAGGATCTCGGCGTGGCTCGCCCAGTCCTCGCCCGTGTGGCCCATCACGCTGATGTTCCGCACCAGGTCGAAGCCGGGGGTGTCGGTCGGCACGATGATCATGCTCGCTCGGCGGTGGGGCGGCGCCTCGGGGTCGGTGATCGCCATGACCACGGCGAAGGCGGCGCCGTCGGCCGCGGTCGTGTACCACTTCTGGCCGTTGATCACGTAGTCGTCGCCGTCCTTCACCGCGGTGGTGTCCATCATCACCGGGTTGGAGCCGGGGAGCTCGACCTCGGTCATCGAGAAGCAGCTTCGAATCTCGCCCGCCACCAGCGGCTCGAGCCACTGCTGCCGCTGTTGCGGACGTCCCGTACATGTCGAGGATCTCGATGTTCCCGGCGTCGGGTGCGTGACATCCGAAGACGAAGTGCCCCAACGGCGTTCCCCCGAGCGCCTCGGAGACCAGTCCCAGATCCACGAGGCCGAGGCCCATGCCGCCCAGCTCCACGGGATGACCCGGCGCCCACAGGCCCATCTGCTTGACCGAGGCCCGCTTGCGGGCAATCTCGGGCAGCAGGGAGCGAAACGGCGAACGCAGGAACTCCTGCTCCATGGGCACCAGCTCCCTGGTCACGAATTCGTCGATCATGCCCAGGGTGGTCTGCATCGTCTCCGACAGTGAGAAATCCATGATGTCTCCTCGCGCCGTCCGGTGCGGTGGCACACATGATAGCCTCGATCGGACGGCAGGACCGACTCCGCTGCAGCCCCGGGCATCATCAGCCTCGGGATTCGCCGCCGACCAGACCGCCGAACGCTGCGGATCGAGAACCCGATGGAGGGACACCGATGAAAGACCACCCGCCGATTCGAACCGGCGCCGACTATATCGAGAGTCTGCGCGGTCGGGACATGAGGGTCTTCATGCTGGGCGAGCAGATCGACGAGCCGGTGGACCATCCGATCATCCGGCCGTCGATCAACGCCATGGCCGCGACCTACGACCTGGCCGCCGAGGATCCGGAGCTGGCCACCGCCTGGTCGCCGTTCGTCGAGGGGCCCGTCAACCGATTCACCCACATCACCCGGAGCGCCGACGACGTGGTCATGCAAAACCGGATGCAGCGGCGGCTCGGCCAGCTCACCGGCACCTGTTTCCAACGGTGCGTGGGGATGGACGCCTTCAACTCGCTGTACTCGGTGACCCACGAAATGGATGCCGCGCGCGGCACCGAGTACCACCAGCGGCTGACCCGGTTCATCCGGCAGGTCCAGCGTCAGAACCTGGTGGTGGGCGGCGCCATGACCGACCCCAAGGGGGACCGCAGCAAGGGCCCATCGGGACAGGAGGATCCCGATCTCTACCTCCGCATCGTGGAGCGCCGCGACGACGGGGTCGTCGTTCGCGGCGCCAAGGCTCACCAGACCGGGTGCATCAACTCCCACTGGATCATCGTGATGCCGACCATTCGGCTGCACACCGAGGACGCGGACTGGGCGGTGGTGGCCGCGATTCCGGTGGATGACCCCGGCCTGTCGTTCATCTGCGGTCGCCAATCGTGCGACACCCGGAGCCTCGAGGGCGGCAGCATCGACCCCGGCAACACCTGTTTCGGCGGTCAGGAGGCGCTGATCATCGTCGACGACGTCTTCGTGCCCTGGGAGCGGGTCTTCATGTGCGGCGAGACCGAGTTCGCCGCCCCGCTGGTGGAACGGTTCACCGCCTACCACCGCCGCAGCTACGTCTGCAAGACCGGCGTCGGCGACGTGCTGATCGGAGCCGCCGCCACCATCGCCGATTACAACGGCTGTGGCGGGGCGTCTCACGTCAAGGACAAGCTGGTGGAGATGACCCACCTCAACGAGACGATCTACTCGGCCGGGATCGCCGCTTCCCACGAGTCCACCGAACGGCCCGCGGGGAACTGCGAGCCCGACGATCTGCTCGCCAACGTGTGCAAGCACAACGTGACCCGGTTCCCCTATGAGCTGGCGCGCCTGGCCCAGGATCTCGCCGGCGGCCTGATCGCCACCTGCCCTTCGGAAAAGGATCTCAGCTCACCCACCACCGGCCCGCTGCTGGAGAAGTACCTGGTGGGCCGGCCGGGAGCCACGGCGGAAAAGCGGATGCGGATGCTCCGCCTCATCGAGAACATGACTCTCGGCCGAAACGCGGTCGGCTACCTGGTGGAGTCGCTCCACGGCGCCGGGTCGCCCCAGGCGCAACGAATTCAGATCGCCCGCCAGATGGGCATTCAAACCAAGATGGCGCTGGCGAAGCGGCTTGCCGGAATCCGCGACGACGGATGATGAGGAACGACGAGGTGCCATGAATCGCAACCAGTACATTCGCGCGCAACAGGAGGCCGGGCGCAAGGTCCTGGCGGTGCTCCCGATCCACTATCCGAAGGAGATCCTCACCGCCATGAACATGCTGGCGGTGGAGCTGTGGGGCCCGCCCGGTCCGCCCCGCGGGCCGGACGCCGGCCGCATCCAGAGCTACGTCTGCGCCGTCGTGCGCAACGCCCTCGCCTTCATGGCCGCGGGCGGCGCCGACGCGGTGGACGGGGTGCTCTTCCCGCACACCTGCGACTCCATTCAGGGCCTGGCGACGGTGGCTCCCGACATGGGCGGCTGGGACAAGCCGGTCTTCCGGTTCACCCACGCCCACGGCGACGACCGGCCGAGCGCCCGCCGGTTCCTCCGGGCAGAGCTGGAGGCCCTGGTGACGGAGCTCGAAGCCCTCACCGGCGTCGCGCTGGCGTCCGACGCCCTGCGCCACGCCATCGAGCTGCACGCCGAGATCGACGCCGTGCGCACCCGGCTGTCGGACCGGAGGGCCCACCTCGCGCTCGGCGATCGCGAGCTTTACACGGTGCTCCGGCGCGGCGAGTTCCTGTGGCCCGAACACTACCTCGAGGAGCTGCGGGCGGTGGAGCAGGCCATTCAGCCGGAGCCCGTCCAGACCGGCGCGCCGGTGCTGGTCACCGGCATCGTGCCGGAGCCCATGACCATCTTCGACGCACTCAACGAGGCCGGCGCGTGGGTGGCGGCGGACGACTACGCCGCCGTCGGCCGCCGGATCCACCGTTACCGGCCGCCGGCCGCCGCGGATCCCCTCGACACCCTGGTGGACCTCGCCTTCTCAGGCCCGCCGTGCTCCACCCGGCAGTCCAACCAGGTGGCGCGAGCCGACCACCTCGAGAACCTCCTCGACGAGTCCGAGGCCGCCGGCGTGGTCATCCACACCGTCAAGTTCTGCGAGCCCGAGCTGTTCGACGAGCCGGTGATCCGACACCGCTTCGCCGCGCGCGACATCCCGGTCCTGGCCATCGAGAGCGAGCTCGAGCCGGAGCTGTCGGGCCAGACCATTACCCGCATCGAGGCCTTCGTCGAGATGCTGGCCTCCTCGGCCACAAGGAGGACCGCGTGATCACCCGTCGCCTGCAGTACGAGATGGCCGGACGGGTGGTGGGCCCGATGCTGATGGCCCTCGACGGCTGGCGAGCGGCCCGAAGGTCGCGCGGACGAAGCCGCCGGCCGGGGCCCTTCGGACCGCCCCTGGAGAGCTGCCCACCGGCTCAAGCAGCTGATGGGCACCTTCTACTACCGGGGCCGGTTCGCCGACGGCGCGGTGCCGGTGGCCTGGGTGACCAGCGGCTTCCCGGTGGAGATCCTCCGCGCCCACGGCTTCTACACGGTCTACCCCGAGAACCACGGCGCTCTGTGCTCGGCCCGCCACCAGGCGACCGAGCTTCGCCGAGGTGGCCGAGGAGGCCGGCTACTCGCGAGACCTGTGCGCCTACGCCCGGGTGGACATCGGCAGCGTGCTCGCCGGAGAGTCGCCGCTCGGACGAGTGCCCCGACCCCGACGTGGTGTGCGCCTGCAGCAACATCTGCCAGACCGTGATCTACTGGTTCCGGGCGCTCGCCGACCATTTCGGCGTGCCCTTCGTGCTGATCGACACGCCCTTTGTCTACGGGGACTTCCGACCCCACCACCTGCAGTACGTCACTGATCAGCTCGGCGAGCTGGCGGAGGTCGCCGGGAAGGTCAGCGGAGCCGCCGCCTCCGAGGAGCAAACCGCGGCGGTGGTGGACCAGGCGTGGCGGGCGTCCACCCTGTGGGGTGAGTGCCTCGACCTGGGCCGCGCCCGGCCGGCACCGTGGACCGCCTTCGACCACTTCGTCCACCTCGCCCCGATCGTCGCACTGCGCGGCTCCGAGGAGTGCACCGCCTACTACCGGGAGCTCCGGGACGAGCTCGCCGACCGGGTCGACCGCGGCATCGGCGGCATCACCGACGAGCGCCACCGGCTGCTGTGGGACAACATCGCCATCTGGTACAAGCTGAGGGACCTCTCAAAGCTGTTCGCGGAGCACGGCTTCGCCTTCGTCTGCGCCACCTACTCGCGGGCGTGGTCGGAGAGCTGGGAGGGCTTCGATCCCGACCATCGGACGGAGTCCACCGCCCGCATGCTGTCCACCGTGCTGCTCAACCGGGATCTGCCGAACAAGCTGAAGATCATGAAGAACCTGATCCGCGACTTCGCGGTGGACGGCGTGGTGCTCCACTCGGACCGCTCGTGCAAGCCATACTCGGTGGGCCAGGTCGACATCAAGGACACCCTGGCCCGTGAGAATGGCGTCAAGGTGGTCATGCTCGAGGCGGACCACGCCGACCCGCGGGCCTACTCGGCCGAGCAGTCGGAGAACCGCCTCCAGGCCTTCATGGAGAGCTTCTGATGGCGGGCGGAGGGAGGTGCGCTGCGCTGGGTGTCGACATCGGCAGCACCACCTGGAAGGGATTGGCGGTGGACGCCGACGGTCGCGTGCTGGCCCACACCGTCGAGCCCACCAATCCGCGCATCGAGGAGCAGACCGGGCGGCTGCTGGACGAGCTGCGGTCCGCCGCCGGCACCGGCGCGTCGGTGCCGGTGGGGGCCACCGGCTACGGCCGCAAGCGGGTCCCCGGCGCCGATCGGGTGCTCACCGAGATCACCTGCCACGCCCGCGGCGCGTACCACCTGATTCTGCGGCCCGGGATCCTCATCGACTTCGGCGGCCAGGACACCAAGGTGATCCGGATCGGCGCCGGCGGCGAGGTCACCGACTTCCGGATGAACGACAAGTGCGCCGCCGGCACCGGCCGGTTCCTCGAGGTCATCCTCGGCCGCCTCGGCGTGGCGCTGGACGAGGCCCCGGAGCTCGTGGCACGGGCCAGAGGCGAGGTGACGATCTCCTCCACCTGCACCGTCTTCGCCGAGAGCGAGGTCATCTCCCTGGTGGCGCAGGGCGAACCCGTGGAGGACATCGTCGTCGGCCTGCACCACGCGCTGTCGACCCGCATCGCGGCGCTGGCCGGCAGGATCCCCGACGACACCGAGCTCTTCATGAGCGGCGGCGTCGCCCTCAACCGGGCCATGACCGATGCCTTTCGCGACGCTCGGCCGGACCATCACCGTGCTTCCCCATCCCCAGCTGGTCGGTGCGTTGGGTGCGGCGCTCGCAGTTTTGTGACGCGTGATAAATGGCGGCATCGATCAAATGGAGGCTCTGAAGCGCAAGCGTGCCACGTCCACACGTGTTGATTTGTGTTGGCTGCCACGTATCACTTTATGACTGTGCGTCCCCTGATTTGACAGTGTGGTGCTTGGGTGCCACCTCAGAAGTCGAGGCGCTCTGTCACCTCGGCCACGATTGACTCGAACTCCGGTTTGTGCGCAGTCCTGCAAGGCTCGGATCGGTGAGGATGCTCGCCCTGGTCCAACCAAGCTCTGCGGCCTGACGCAGGTAGGCGATCGACTCACCGTCGCTCGCTCGCGCCGCGGCAAAACTCCGAGGCCGTAGTACGAATCTCCGACGTCGAGGTGATCATCGGAAAGGACCCCGAGAGGCCAGAATTCGCAATTCGTGATTCGCAATTCGCCATGGGCGGGTGGGTGGGCGGGGATCTTCAATCTCTCATCTTCAATCTTCAGTCTTTAATCTTCAATCAGACCAGAATCCGCAGGTTTTCCGAAGCTTTTCCACATTCTTTTGTCTCCTCTTGGCCTCACATTGGCAGTCAGGCCGAGAGCCGAAAGGAGGAGATCATGAGAGAACGGAGAATCGCGATCGTGGTGTCGATCATCCTGTGTAGCGTGGGTCTGACCTTTGGACAGACCGATTGGGTCGACCACCCGGACAACCCGATGATAGGGCCGGGCGATCCGGGGTCGTGGGGAGCAGGCGGTCATTCGGCTGGCACGGTTGTCTTCGACGGGTCGATCTACCACATGTGGCTCGAGGGGTATGACGACGGTCCCTTGCTGGCAGACATCGGCCACGCAACCTCTCCTGACGGCGTGAACTGGACCATGGACCCGGCCAACCCGGTGCTGACTCGCGGTGAGCCCGGCGAGTGGGACGATCAGTTCGTGTTCGGGGCTGCGGTGATCCATGACGGCGACCAGTTCCGCATGTGGTACTCGGGCGGGGATGGCAGTTACGAACGCGTCGGGTACGCGACGTCACCAGACGGCACCGTCTGGACCAAGCATGCCGGCAATCCCGTGATGGACGTTGGACCTGCAGGATCCTGGACCGACCGGATCGTGCGCCCGGGAACGGTCATCAACGACGGCGACATCTTCAAGATGTGGTTCTTTGGAGGCACGTCCACCCTTCACATCGGTTATGCAGATTCACAAGACGGGATCAATTGGGCTCAGCGCTCCGATCCCGTCCTGTCGCCGGGAGCCTTCCCCGGCGCTTGGGACCCGCTGGTCGTCAATCCCTGGGTTGTGTTCGACGGATCCACCTACCACATGTGGTACGTAGGTGGCATTGAGCAGGCCCCTCCGGGCGGGGGGTTATTTATCGGGTACGCCTTCTCGAGCGACGGCACCACGTGGACCAAGCACCGTGATAACCCTGTCATCCAGACGGCTGACAACTGGGCCTTTCGGACGACTGTGGTGTTCGACGGATCCACGTGGCACATGTGGTACTCGCACGAAGACGAATCGGATCGATCGATCCAATTGATCTCCTACGCCACCTCGGACTGGGGCCCCGGCGTGGCCGGCCTGAGCCACGCCCGGTTCATCCCGGCGGCGGCGGTGGCCTCGGGCGCCGAGGGGGCGTTCTACCAGACGGACGTGGACCTCAACAACGCCGGCAGCCAGCCGGTGGAGTACCAGCTCATGTGGCTGCCGCGGGGGGAGGACAACAGCGAGCCCATGACGTCGGAGACCTTCAGCCTCGGGGCAGGCATGAGCGTCCGTTACACCAACGCGCTTTCCGAGGTCTTCGACCTCGAGCCCGACTCCCTGGGCGCGTTGGCTCTGGTGTCGTCGAGCCCGGACCTGCTGGCCATGAGCCGGACCTACAACACGCCGAGCGGCGATCAGGCCGGCACCTACGGGCAGGCAATGCCCGCGGTCGCGCCGGACGACTTCATCCGGTACGGCGAGCGGCGGCGGATCCTGTTCGCGAGCGAGAACGTCGACCTGCGCACCAACGTGGGGTGTCAGAATGGCGGCTCCGACAACGTCGTGGTCCGGCTCGAACTCTTCGACGCCGACGGAACATCGCTCGAGACCGCGAACATGGTCCTGGATGCGTGGTCCAACGACCAGCGCAACCGGATTTTCGACGCCTACCGGCCGGTGGACGGCTACGTGGACGTGTGGACGCCGATGCCGGGCGGGAGCTTCTACTGTTACGGGTCGGTGCTGGACAACGTGACCAGCGATCCGACGACGATCTTGCCGCAATAGGGCGAAATCGGAATTCGGGATTCGGAATTCGGAAAACCGACACCGGCCGGGTCAGTCATTTCCATAGTTTGTCATCCCGACCGAGCCGTCGTGCGGAGCGAGATGGCAAGTGGAGGGATCTGGGCGGGGGAGAGTCAAAGGGGATGGCCCCCCCCCGGATCCCTCGACTCGGCCCACAGGCCTCGCTCGGGATGACAGGTGAGGGTTGATCGAGCGGTCTGCATGCGGTCGATGGGGTTCGCATCATGACGAAAGTCATCCCATTTCGATCCCAAGGGTCAAACCGTGGTGAACCTGCAGGCAGGAACCAATCTTCAATCTTCAATCTTCAATCTTCAATGTGCTCCAGCTACAATAACTGCAGAGTGTCCGCCCAAATTGCGACGATCGCCCAGAAAGGCAAGCCGTTCCTCGTCGGGGAGTGGCTCGTCGATCCCACCCTGAATCGGCTCTCCCGTGGCGGCGATTCGATCCAGCTCGAGCTCAAGGCCATGGACGTGCTGCTGTGCCTGGTGGAGCGCGCGGGCGAGGTGGTGTCGAAGAATGACCTGCTCGACACGGTGTGGCGGACCGAGTTCGTTTCCGACAACACGATCTTCGGCCGGATCGCGGAGCTCCGCGATGTATTCGGGGACGACGCCCAGAACCCGAGCTACATCGAGACCATCCGCAAGCGCGGCTACCGGCTGATCGCGGAGGTCCGGCCGGTCACCACGCCTTCGGAGGAGTCGATCCCAGTTCCCGAGACCACTCTTTCTCCGGAAGAGGAGCGAAACCCATACCCCGGGCTGGCCGCCTTCACCGAGGCCGACGCCGACCGCTTCTTCGGCCGCGAGGCCGAGGTGTCGGCGCTGTGGCGCAGGATCACCTCGCGCCGGCTGCTGGCGGTGATCGGACCGTCGGGGGTGGGCAAGAGCTCGCTGCTGCGGGCCGGGGTGGCGGCGCGGGCGTCGCCCGGCTGGAGGGTCGTGGTCTTCACCCCCGGCGAGGCGCCGGCGCTGGCGCTGGCGCGGGCCCTGGCACCTGATCACTCGGGCGACCCGGCGGCGATGGCGCGACTGCTCGGCTTTGCCGACGCCGACACCGCCCTCGCCGTGGTCTCTCGTTGGCGGGGGCAGTTCAATGAAGCGGTTCTGGTCGTCGACCAGTTCGAGGAGCTGTTCACCCTCAATCCGCCCGAGGTGCAGGCGAGCTTCATCGAGCTGCTCAGCCGGCTGGTGGACGCCGCCGACGTCCACCTGGTGCTCGCCATGCGGGACGACTACCTCTACCGCTGCCAGCAGTACCAGCAGGTTGCGCCGATCTTCAAGGACCTGACCCCGCTGCCGCCGCCAACCCCTGAGGGGCTGCGGCGGGCGCTGCGAGAGCCGGCGGCGCGGCAGCTCTACCGTTTTGAGAGCGAGCTGCTGGTGGACCGGATGATCGCCGAGGTGGAGGGTGAGCGGGGCGCGCTGCCCCTGATGGCCTTCGCCGTGCACCGCCTGTGGGAGGAGAGGGACCGGGACGATCGACTGCTCACCGGGGAGGCCTACGAGCGCATCGGCGGCGTGGCGGGAGCCCTGGCGAGGCACGCCGAAGCGACCCTGGAGAGAATCGGCGTCGAGCGGCTGCCGATCGTGCGGGAGCTGTTCCGCAACCTGGTGACCGCCGAAGGGACGCGGGCGGTGCGGGAGGTGGACGAGCTGCTGTCGGTGTTCGCGGAGGATCAGCGTGTGTCCGCCGAGGAGGTGCTGCGCGCGCTGGTCGACGCCCGGCTGCTGACCGGCTATCGGGTCGAGGGTGAGGACGAGCGGCCGGCGCGGCGGGTGGAGATCATCCACGAGTCGCTGCTGACTTCATGGCCTCGCCTCGTGCGATGGCAGACCCAGGACGCCGACAGCACCCGGCTGCGGGACGAGCTCCGGCAGGCCGCCCGGATCTGGGACGACCACGAACGCGCGAACGACTATCTGTGGACCGGCAAGGCGTTCAAGACATTCGACCTCTGGCAGGAGGACTATCCGGGCGGGCTCACCGACCTCGAGGAGGACTTCGCCGCGGCCTCGGTCGCCCTTGCCAGACGACGCAGTCGACGGCGTCGGGTTGCCGGCGCAGCCGCACTCGCCGTCGCCGCGGTCGTAGCGGTGGTGTTCGCGATCCTCTGGCGGCAGGGCGTGCTCGAGAACCGCAGGGCCGAGGCACAGAAGCTCGTCGCTCTCGGCCAGCTCCGGCTCGAGGACTATCCGACGGCGACCCTCGCCCACGCCATCGCCAGCCTCGAGCTCGCCGACACCGCCGAGGCGAGGCGGCTCGGCCTCGAGGCGCTGTGGGAGGGTCCGAGCGCCTTCGTCGTCAACACCGACCCGAGCCGTGCCGCGGCATTTACGCCTGATGGCGACCGGCTCGTTCAGTCGATCCAAACGTTCAAAAGAAAGCACCTCGGTATCGTGGCCAAAGACGGATCGAGGACTGATTTCGATCAGATCTTCGAGTTCGATATGGTGCTCGCGTTCTTGAATCCCGAGGGGACCGTCCTTTTCTCCAAGCCGGAGCTGCGGTCGGGCGCTCCCGAGCACGTCGTACTCTGGTCGCTTCCGGAGGGCCGCAAACTCTGCGATGTGCACGTCGATCCGCCTTCCGTCCTCAACCTCAGGGTGACTGGATGGAACCGGGATCGGTTTCTGGCACTGGTGCGGGAGGGCGATCGGGAGAGCATTTACGCCTTCAACTTCGACGGCTCGTATGAGCTTCTCACAACGATGGGCGGAAAAGCTCAGACGGCCGGCGGGTATTTCCGAAGGGCCATGGATCTGCGAACCGGACACTGGTTCGCTTCAGCGGACGATGGCGTGATATCGATTCAAGAGATCGGAGCACATGAGCTTTCCGCGCGACGGATGCTGGGCCGGCATTCGGGCACCGGCCACCGAATGGCCTTCGACCCGAAGGGCAGGTTCCTCGGCACGTCGAGCTCGGATGGGCAGATCAGGATATGGGACCCGACTGGCACGTCACCACCGCTGGCAATCGAGGGTCCAAGAGACATCGACAGAATAGGGCTCTTTGGCGACGAGCCGCGTCTCGCAGTCCGCGCCGAAGAGGACGGTGCCTTCAGAATCCGGGTGTACTCGTTCGTCAGCGGCGACCCGCGACTGCTGCGGACGATCGATGTCGGGAAGGCAGGAGACGCCGGCTTTCGGCAGATCTGGGGCTGGGACCCGTCCGGCCACCGGTACGCCAGGAGTGGACCTGGCAAAACCACCCGGGTGTGGTCATTGTCGGCTCCTGCAGACGCGGCGCCGGTCACTTTGAACCGGGGGGACGTAGGTCTGGACTGGTGGCACTCGTTTCACCCGAATGGCGAATGGCTTGCAACCGCGGACCTTTCCGGCCTGATGGTCTGGCCGCTCGGTCGTCCGTACCCGTCTGTCATCCGGGCCCACCAGAAACCCGTCTGGAGCGTGGCGTTCGGTCCCGGCGGTCGGTGGCTGGCCTCCGGTTGTCACGACGGCATCGTGCGGCTCACCCCTCTCGACGGGGAAGTCCCCGCATCAGGTCGCGACGTAGGCCAGCGGCCGTCGCCGATCGTTTCCATCGCGGCATCACCTGACGGCACCGAGATTCTGGTAGGTGAAGAGGTTTACGGTGCCACGGTCATTTCACTCGAGGGGGGAGCATCCTACCCTGCGGGTGACGTGGTATCGGTATATGGTGTTGGCTACAGCCCGGATGGTCGACTCGCAGCCCTTGTCGGGATGGGCGACGGAGGGACCCCGACTCTCCAGATTCTGAACAGCGACGGCAGCGAAGAGAGACGCATCGTCTACAACGATGAACGCGCGGTTTACGCATCGCCACGATTCCTCAGCGATGGTCGCGTCGTGTTTTCCCGGCAGTCCGGGCTGTGGATCCTCGATCCGGCCACAGGCAGCTCCGAGCAGCTCTTCGAGGGCAAGTGCCACCATTTTGCGGTCAGCGAGGATGGGAGTCGGATGGTCGTTGCCGACCAGACCGAGTTTGGCTTCGTCGCGTCGGCTCGTGTCCTGCTCCTCGACCTCGACGCCGGCACCCAGACCCACCTCGCAAGCCACGGCGACAAGGTGTGGTCGGTCGCCATGGATGCGGCGGGAACGACCGTCGTCACCGGCGACAAGGAGGGCGTGCTCCGGGTTGGCACGACGGATGGCTCTGAACCCCACCTGCTGCTCGGCCACGAGGGGCGGATCTGGTCGATCGACATCGATCCCCTCGGCCGCTGGATCGCCACCGGCGGGGAGGACGCCACCGTCCGCATCTGGCCCATGCCCGACCTCTCCAGGCCGCCGCTCCACACCCTGCAGCACGACGAGCTCCTCGCCAAGCTCGAGACCCTCACCAACCTCCGCGTCGTCCGCGACCACGAATCCCCGACCGGCTGGGCCCTCTCCCACGACCCCTTCCCCGGCTGGGAGACGGTACCCACCTGGTGACCCTGGTGACCACACCTGTTTGAAATCGGAATTCGGAATTCGGAATTCGGAAAACCGAGCCCGCCGGCTGTTGTTTAATCGGGCCGCCAACCCCCTGCCCCTGCTCCCGGTTGGGTTTTCGATTTTCGATCTTCGATTTTCGATTGGCGGTCGGGCGGGTGGAGGACAATCCGTACCTGGACCGTACCTTCCCCTCATGCTTTGCACGAAAGGTGACACTACCTTGAGGGAATGGCGGGCAGGTCGAGCTCATGAGCAAGGTAGCCCCTTTCAATCGAAACGGCCGAACGCCGGATCGACGGGCGGCGGTCCGTCCTGGGTCTGGCCGTGGTACGAGCGGTAGTAGATCTGCTGGATGATGCCGGCGAGCCGGAACAGGCCGTAGCAGTAGTAGAAGTCGAAGCTGTCCACCGCGGTCGCCGACAGCGCGGCAGTAGCGCTCCACCACCTCGCGGCGGGTCGGGGCTCCCGGCAGGTGGGTGGGCATCATCCGGAAGGCCTGCAGCTCGGGCGGGTCGGTCGCCTCCACCCAGTAGGCCAGCGACGCGCCCAGGTCCATGAGCGGGTCGCCGATGGTGGCCATCTCCCAGTCGAGCACGCCGACGATCCGCAACGGGTTCGCCGGGTCGAGCACCACGTTGTCGAGCCGGAAGTCGTTGTGGATGAGTCTCGGACGGGTGGAGTCGGACGGCCGATTCGCCGCCAACCAGGCCATCACCCGCTCGCCGTCCGGAACGTCCGGGGTGCGCGCCGCACGGTAGCGCTCGTGACCAGCCGGCCACCTGTCGCTCCACGTAGCCCTCCGGCCGACCGAAGTCCTCGAGACCGACGACTCGGTAGTCGACGGCGTGGAGCTCGGCGTGAACCTCGACGACCCGGTCGAACAGAGCACCGACCTCGTCGGGCGTCAGGTCGAGCCCCGGTGGGAAGTCCCGGCGCACGATGATGCCCTCAAGCCGGCTCATCACGTAAAACGGCGACCCGATGATCGACTCATCCTCGGTGAACGCCAACGGCTCCGGACAGTAGGGGAACCGACCCCTCAACGCGGATAGGATCGTGAACTCCCGCTTCATGTCGTGGCCGCTCTTGGGTTTGCTCCCGAAGGGCGGCCGCCTGAGGACGAGCTCCCGGCCTCCGGCCCTCAGCAGGTAGGTGAGATTGGAGAATCCCGACGGAAACTGAAGAACCTCCAGATCCCCTTCGAGGTCGGGAATTGCCTCCACGAGGAACGGCACCAACCGGCGGGTGTCGAGCTCCTCTCCGGGCCTCACCTGCGTCGCGCGGTCTCTCGATGTCATCCCGCCCCCGCTGTTGACCAAAACCAATCCCGATTCAGCGCCGAGATCTTATCAGGCTGAGAGAGCTGGTTGCCGACCGGTCAGGACGCTTTCATGACTCACCAGGTTGGAGTTCGAACGGCTCGCTACCCTCGAAGGTCGGCCGGTTGGCCACGATCTGCCGGCTCCAGGTCGGCGCCACCAGCCGGTTGACATCGACAAGGAGGTTCTCGTGCAGGACCTGGTGCAACTCACGCAGCGCTCGGACGTCGGCGGCGGTCGTCGGCAGGTCCCGCTCAAGGTCGAGGAGGGCCCGATCAGCGGAGGTCTTCGAGCTGCTCAAAAACTCCCTCCAGTCCGTACTTGATGAAATAGGACCTGATTTCCTCGCGATCAACGCCAGGGAGACCAAGGAGCTGTCGAATGTCCGCGAGCTCACCGAGGGTTCGGCTCGGGTCATTCTTCATCGCGAACACCTTCATGGCGGCCAGATGCTCGGGTCTCGGCACAGGCATATCGAGGCCACCCGGACCTGGACAGAGGATCGCGTCTTCGAATATCTGTCGACTCGTTTCTCCCCGGAGGTAAACGACGTCCACTCGTCCACCGAGGGCCTCGGAATTCAAGTGATTGGAGTACCCGCTGGATCGGTGGAGCGTCTCGTAACCCTGACTCTCGAGGAAACCGATCAGTGGTTCCTGAACCTCAACGTCGACCACGATGTCGATGTCAAAAGTCGTTCTGCCGATGCCGTGGGCAGCCAACCCGAGACCGCCAACAACAGCGAACGGCTGGTCGCAGCCGGAAAAGAACCCCCGCAGCATTCGGAGGACGTGGGCGAAGTCCATGGCATCCATGCTACACCCGCCTTATGGCGGGGTTGATCAACTCGATGACGCCGTCGCCGCCCGGGAGAGTCCACCCGCCGCCGTTGAGAAACCGGTCGGACGTGACCACCCGTGCTAGGATCGCGCGCGAATGGTCTGCGGTCAAAGGCGGAGTGGGTGACATGGATCTGAGCCTGGTGGTCCTGGCGGCCGGCGTCGGCAGCCGTTACGGCGGTCTGAAACAGCTCGACGGTGTCGGACCGTCCGGCGAGACGCTGATGGAGTACTCGGTGTTCGACGCCGCTCGAGCCGGATTCGACCGCATCGTGTTCGTGGTCCGCCCGGAAACCGAGGCAGAGTTCCGCCAATCCGTGGGTGAGCGATTGGCGCACCGGCTCGAGGTGAGATATGTCCACCAGGTCCTCGAGGACCTCCCCGCAGGGCACCGGCCGCCGGAGGGTCGCCGCAAGCCCTGGGGCACCGGGCAGGCGGTGTTGACGGCCGAGCCGGCGGTGCCCGGGCCGTTCGCGGTGATCAACGCCGATGATTTCTACGGCGCCGAATCCTACCGGTCGCTGGCCCGATTCCTGGCGGCCACAGACCGCAGGGCAGCCACCGAGTTCGCCCTCCACGGATTTCAAATCGGACCGACCCTGTCGGCGGTGGGATCGGTCTCGAGGGGGCTCTGTCAGGTGGACCCCGACGGCCGGCTGCGGACCATCGCCGAGATCCTCGAGGTCTTCAAGCACGGCGACGGAGGCCGCTACACCGACGACGACGGCGTCGAGCACGTTCTTCGGGGCGACGAACCGGTGTCGATGAACATGTGGGCCTTCACCCCGGCGGTCTTCGGCGAGCTCCGCCGAGGCTTCACCGCGTTTCTCGACACCTCCCTGCTCGACCCCAAGAGGGAGTTCCTGCTGCCGGCGGCGATCCAGGACCTGATCACCGCGGGTCGGGCGCGGGTCGAGGTTCTGTCGAGCTCCGGTCAATGGTGCGGCATCACCTACCGTGAGGATCGCGAGCGGGTTGTGGCCTTCGTCGCCGATTTGGTGAACCGGGGCGTCTATCCCGCGAGCCTGTGGGGGTAGCGAGTCAACCGCGATCCACGGGGCGCATCAGCCCCTCCTGCGCCACCGACGCCACCAGTCGACCGGAGCGATCGAAGATCTGGCCACGGGCCAGGCCCCTCGCGCCCGCCGCACACGGGCTGTCCATGGAGTAGAGCAGCCAGTCGTCCATCCTGAAGTCACGATGAAACCACATGGCGTGGTCGATGGAGGCCATGCGGAGCGTGCCCTGCCAGTAGCTCCGACCGTGCGGCAGCAGGGCGGTGTCGAGCAGGTAGAAGTCGGAGCCGTAGGCCAGCAGGTATCGGTGGAGCGCGGGGTTGTCCGGTAGCGGCGAGTCGCTGCGGAACCACACGGCCTGCACCGGTTCCTTCGGTTCGGGATCCATCGGGTTCGACACCTCCACCGGCCGCATCTCGATGGGGTGCTCCAGCATGGCCCAGTCCTTCACCGAATCCGGCAACACGTCGGCGAACCGGTGAATCAGCTCGCGGTACGACAGCAGACCGTCCGGCCCGGGGACCTCCGGCATCGACTCCTGATGTTCGAGCCCGGGCTCGGGGATCTGGAAGGAGGCCGCCATGAAGAAGATCGGGCGGCCCCGCTGCTCCGCCCGGATGCGGCGAGTGGAAAAGCTGCGTCCATCGCGGGTGGTTTCAACACGGTATTCGATGGGTTCTCGAGGGTCGCCCGGCCGCAGGAAGTAGCCGTGGAGCGAATGCGCCAGCCTGGTCCGGTCGACCGTTCGTTCCGCCGCCGACAGCGCCTGCCCCAGAACCTGACCCCCGTAGACCCGGCCCCAGCCCAGATCCTGACTCTGGCCGACGAAGATCCCATCTCCGACCTGTTCCAGCTCCAGCAACCTCAACAGCTCGTCGAGGACCTCGCTCATACGGTTCGCCTCCAAGGTCGTGCCGTCGATCACCGCCACGGCGACCCTGCACTGAATGACGGTTCAGTGCGGGATCATAGTACTCCTGTCCGTTGGCAGTTGGCAGTTTGCCGTTGGCCGTTTTACGTTGAGCGCCGTCGCGCCCCGATCGGGACAACGGCGTGGAAGGTGCGGAGGATGTGGATTGGCTCTACACCCGCCACGCCGGGTGGTTGGGCGGGGGAAAACTGCAAACGGCCAACTGCCGACGGCTAACGGCCAACGGCTGACGGCTCACGGTTCACTGCTTACGGCAGCGTCAGCGACCACTCGGAGGTATCGCCGCTCTCGAAGCCGTCGAGGAAGATCACCGACGAGCCGCAGTCCGAACCCTGGAGGACCTCGACGTCGTCCACCCACCAGCCGACGTCGGAGACCGAGCCGTCACAACCCAGCCGCCAGCGGAACCGTACCGTTTGCCCGGCGAAGTCGGAGATGTCCACCAAAACCTGTTCCCAGCCGGTGCTGGCACCCGACCACGCCTGACGACCGCCGATGGGGTTGCTGCTCGAGTTCAGTGTCTGGGTGTAGCCCCCCTGCACGATGCGATCCGAGTTCGCCGGAATCGTGCCGCCGTTGCCGGCCAGGATGTCGAACCAGGAGGCTCCGTCGTTCACCGTGTACTCCAGCACGCCGCCGTCCCACGAGGATTCCATGTCGAACCGGTGCCAGAACTTCAGAGCGCCGGAGGGCGCCCCGGAGAGGTCGACCGACCGGTTCATGATCAGCCGCTGGTCCTTGACGAAGTTCTGGTCGGCGCAGAACTGGCTGTGGGTCGGCGAGTGGCTGCTGGTGGTGACCATCGACCACGGAGTTCCCCCGGTGCCGTCGGTGGACCAGTTGTCCGAGACGAACATTTCCATGTCGTCGGCAAAGAAGAGCTCGTCCGGGCCGGTCGGCACGGCCGACAGCTCGATCGAGTTGAGCTCCTCGTTGCCGCCCATGCAGGGACCCGCGCCGTTGCCGGAGTCGTCCTCGGCCCGCACCACGTAGAAGTACTCGACGCCGCTGATCACAGCCTCGTCGGCAAAGGTGGTGTCGGTGAGGCACGATGCCAGGAGATTGCTCGCATCCGGCTCGAAGCCCGAGGATTCGGATCGATAGACGTTGTAGGTGACTGCGGATCCGCAGTTGGGGACGCCGATCGACCATTCGAGGGCGACGCCGCAGTCTTCGGAGGCCTGGTTCACCGCACTCTCGACGCCGTCGAAGTCCGGCGCCCAGATGCACAGGCCGGTGGCGGCGGCGTCACCGCACGGGCTGGCGGCCGATTCGCACCCGTCGGTCTCGGCGAAGGCGGTCACCGTGTAGGCGTAGGTGGTGCCGCCGGAGACCGTGGTGTCCGAGAAGCTCGTTGTGACCAGGTCCGTTGCGATCGTCTCGTACTCCGACTGGGGACAGCCTCCGACCGCGCGGTGCACCCGGTAGCTGATGTTCGAACCGGCCACCGGGTCCCACGTCAGGTCGACGCGGTTGTCCCCGGCCGGAGCGGCGGTCAGCCCGGCGGGTCCGTCAAAGGGGTCGCAGAGCGCCCCCGGAGGCATGTTGGTTCCCAGGTCGGCGATGATCGCGGGGACCGGCACTCCGCGGTTGCGGTCGTCCTGTGCCGGGTTGCCGGTGGTGCAGAAGGCCGAGCCCCGGCAGTGGTGAAGGGAGACGATCTTGTTGTCGGAGTAGCCGAGCACCGGCGAGCCCGAGGAGCCGCCCTGGGTGTCGGTCCAGTAGCCCACGTCCCCGGGTCCGCCCGAGCACGGCACCTCGTTCAAGCTCGAGGCGTAACAATAGCCGCCCATGGCCACGTCGGCCGGGTAGGTGGACTCCATGCCGATCCGCTTGCCCCAACCGGCGGGGTGTTGCGGGTGGTAGATGCGTTCGTTCAGGACCGCCCCCGACTGTCGCAGCCTCATGTAGCCGTAGGTGGCCGGCAGGTCGGTGCCGCCTCCGGTCGAGGTGTCCGGGATCATCAGGGAGTAATCGAGATCCGCGTCGTCGGTGATGAAGGTGCCGCCGCTGGCCTCGATGACTCCCGGACAGGCGAGCGAGTACGCACAGTTGGTCTGGCAGGTGTCGCCCTCGGCCATGAACTCGAAGTCGATGTTGTTGAGCTCGCTTTGGGAGCTGATGCAGTGCTCGTTGGTCATGGCGTGGCCGGCGTTGCCGATCAGCCACCCGGTGCACCAGGCGCTGCCGTTGAGCAGCAGCCTCGCCACCGCACGCGAGGTCTCGTAGGCACCGGGATCACTCAACTCGTAGCACTTGGCGTTGCGCGTGTCGTCGGCGCCGCAGAGAGACTCCGGATCGTCCGGCGGGTACGGAATGTTGGCCTTCTCGCCAATCCCCTGGGCCCACATCATCTCGATCTCGTAGTCGTCGTAGCCCCGCCCGAAGTAGTCGATGAGATAGCCGTAGGCATTGGCGTCGCCTGCCGTGTGCAGCTCGACAATGGCGTGGGAGCCCCGGATGTGGGTGGCGTAAAACCCGCCGTCCACGGCCCCCAACCCCTTGCGCCCCTGATGCTCGTAGACCCACTTCTGCGAGTGGTCTGGCGAGCGCACGACGACGAAATCGCCGTCGGCGAGGTCGAGATGGGCAAAGTGCAACGAGATGTACGTTGCACCCGGGAAAACCACCTCGTCGACCCAGGTCAGGACCGGCTCGTCCGTGCCGGAGGTGGGATAGGGATGGGGCGTCTGGAAGACCTGGTGAACGTACTCGCCGGCCCGGGCGGGCTCGGTCGCCTCGATCTGACCCGGGACCACCAACGTCAGCAGACACGACAGCAGAGCTGCGTACTTCATTGCGTTGAACCCTCCTCGGTCGATGTGGAGCCCGGTGAGCACGTCGGGCCCAGGCCCGGACCGCACGAAACCCGAGAACGGCCGCGAGCCTGCCAAATGGTACCAGCCCAGGACCCTGCCCGCCACTCGCGAAGACCAGGCCATCTTGACGACGTGGGCCGCCTGTAGGTGATATCGGGTGAGAAACGCGTTTCAAGCGAAGCTCGCTCGATGAGAACGGTCATCAGCTCTGGGAACGAAATTTCGTTTTCTGCCTTACAATCTACGACTGTCCGGGCTCGGGCCCGGTCACTTGAAAATCCCCAGAACCGGAGGCCAGAATGCGCCCCACGACCGTCGCACTGAGAATCTTCGCCATCGCCGCCGTCCTCACCGGCGCCCTTCCCGGCGCCGCCCAGTCGCCGACGACCGCCTGGGACCTCGCCGAGATGTTCCCGGACACCGATTCCTTTCTCGCTCAGCGCACCGCGGTGGCGGCACGGATCCCGCAGATCGCGGCCTGCCGAGGGACCCTCGGCGACTCGGCGGCCCGCATGAACGAGTGCCTCGATCTCTACTACCAGCTCAGCAAGGACTACGCCAAGCTGGCGATCTACGCCAGCCTCAACTCGGACCGGAATCTGCGCGACGCCGCCGCGCAGCAGCTGCGGGGGGAAACCCAGCGGGTCGGCGTCGATCTGGCCACCGCCACCTCCTGGATCGATCCTGAAATTCTCGACGTCGGGGCAGCCAGAATCGACGAGTTTCTGGCCGCCGACGAGAGTCTCGCCATCTACGCCTTCCCGCTGCAGGACGTTCTCCGCCAGGCCTCTCACACTCTTGAGGCGGATCAGGAAGATCTGCTGTCCCGCGTCGGCCTGTTTTCGGGCAAGTTTTCCGACGTCTACCGGCAGCTGACCATCTCGGACCTGCCCTACCCGACCGTCGACCTGCCCGGGATCGGTGAGATCCTGCTCGACCAGCCGAGCTATGTGAAGTACCGAGGATCGGGAGACCGGGCGGTTCGCCAGGCGGTCTTCGACGCCTTTTGGAACACTTTTGCCGACTACGAGAGCACCCTCGGGACCTTGCTCGGATCCGAGGTCCAGAAGAACTGGTTCTACGCGCAGGCTCGGGACTACCAGTCGACCGTCGAAGCTGCCCTTTCGCCGGGGAACATCCCGGTGGAGGTCTACACCTCCCTCATCCAAAACGTCCGCGCCAACCTGCCGGTCCTCCACCGGATGCTCGAGCTGCGCCGGCGGATTCTCGACCTGGAAACCCTGGAGTACTCAGACATCTATGCCTCGATCGTGCCGGAGGTCGAGGCCACCTACTCCTGGGACGAGGCCAAACCGATCGTCCTCGGTGCCCTCGCTCCGCTCGGCGAGGACTACGTGGCGACGGTCGAAGGAGGTTGGGATTCGTGGGTCGACGTCTACCCCGCGTCGGGCAAGCGTGCCGGCGCCTACAGCTCGGGCGGTTGGTACGACGGCCACCCGTGGATCCTGCTCAACTACGTCGACAGCATCGATTCGGTGTCCACCACCGCCCACGAGTTCGGCCACGCCATGCACTCCAGGCTGTCCGTCCGAACCCAGCCGTACCCCACCTTCTCGTACTCGATCATGAGCGCCGAGGTGACCTCGACCTTCAACGAGGCCCTCCTCAAGGAGTATCTGTTGGCCCGGCAGACCGACCCCGTCTTCCGGATGATGGTGCTCGGCGACTTTCTGGAGAGATTCCGGCAGACGGTGTTCCGCCAGACCATGTTCGCCGAGTTCGAGCTCGAGATCCACCGCCGGGTGGAGGCCGGGGAGACCCTCACCGGAGAGTCGTTGTCGACCCTCTACCTCGAGCTGCTCCGCGCCTACCACGGCCACGATCAGGGCGTGATGACCATTGACGAGCTGTATGGCGTCGAGTGGGCCTTCATCCCCCATTTCTACCGTCGCTTCTACGTCTACCAGTACTCCACCGGCATGGTGGCCTCCACCGCCCTCGCCGAGCAGGTGTTGGCCGGCGAGCCGGGAGCGACGGAGCGCTACCTCCGGTTCCTCGGCAGTGGCGGCTCGGACTACCCGATCGAGCTGCTCAAGGAGGCCGGCGTCGATCTCACCACCTCGCAACCATTCGAGATCGCCATCCAGGCCGTCAACCGCGCCATGGACGAAATCGAAAAGCTGCTTGCGGAGGTCGAGTCGGCTGACTGACTTTAGACTTTAGACTTTTGACTTTTGACTTTGAACCGTTCCGACGCCAACCTACCTGTAGAATGGAGGGGTGCTCTCCGTCGGCATCATCGGCCTGCCGAACGTGGGTAAATCGACCCTGTTCAACGCCCTGACCTCGGGCCACGCCGAGGTCTCCAACTACCCCTTCACCACCATCGGCAGTCACGTGGGCGTGGTTCCCGTCCCCGACCCGCGGCTCGACCGACTTGTTGCGGCCCTGCGGCCCGACAAGGTCACCCCCTGCACCATTCGATTCATCGACATCGCCGGGCTGGTGAAGGGGGCGAGCCGCGGCGAGGGCCTGGGCAACCAGTTCCTCGGCGAGATCCGGCAGGTCGACGCCATCGCCCACGTCCTGAGGTGTTTCAAATCGGCCGAGGTGGCCCACGTCTTCGCCGAGGTAGATCCGGTCCGCGATGCGGAAGTGATCTCGACCGAGCTCGTCCTGGCCGACCTCGAGGTCCTCGAACGGGCGATGGACAAGCAGGACACGCAGTGGCGAACTCACCCCCAGGACCACGCCGCCGAGCGAGATCGCCTCATGGGTTATCGACGAACCCTCGAGGGCGGCACGCCGCTGCTGGACCTGGAGTTGTCGTCACAGGACAGGCTTCAGCTCAAGACGGCCGGGTTGCTCACCGGCAAACCGATGCTGTACGTGGCCAACGCCGCCGACGAGGCCGAAGCGGAGGGGGTGGCGGCGCTGTGCCGAGAACGCGCGGAGGTCGCCTGGGTCGCGATCGACGCCGATCTCGAGCTCGAGCTGGCACGGATGGAACCCGGCGAACGCGCCGAGTTCATGACCGATCTCGGGCTCGAATCGTCGGCCCTGGATCTCCTGATCCGATCGGCCTTCCGGCTGCTGGGCCTGGTCACCTTTTACACGGTGGTCAAGAACAAGCTTCAGGCCTGGGAGGTGCCCACCGGAACCGTCGCGCCCCACGCCGCCGGCAAGATCCACACCGACATGGAGCGCGGCTTCATCCGCGCCGAGGTGGTGTCCGCCGACGAGCTGTGCGAGGCGGGAAGCCTGCACGAGATCCGCGCCCGCGGTCACCTGCGGACCGTCGGCAAGGAATCGGTGATCAACGACGGCGACGTGGTGGAGTTTCTCTTCAACGTTTGAGGCGGCCGGGTTGAGTCAAAAGTCCAAAGTCGAGAGTCCAAAGTCCGCCGCCCGCTTGTCTCGGGGTTCGGGATTCGGGCTGAGCGCAAGCCCCCGAGTTGTCATCCCGAGCGAGGCCCCGAAGGGGCCGACAAGGGACCTGGTTTGGCAAATGATCCTGCCCACTGAACGAGCCGATCCGACCGGCATTGACTCGGTCACACAATTCGATCCAACCAGCGAAACTCGAAGTCAGTGATTGACCAGATCCCTCTTCGACCCGCCGGGCCTCTTTCGGAATGACATCCTCTCGCTGTGCTTGGTCCGTCGGAAGAGATAATCAGTGTTTTTCTGTTTTCTTCCGTGTCCGTTTCAGACCAAACTCACCTGCGTTTTTCTGCGTCCCTCTGCGTTCTTCTGCGGTCAATTCAACCATTGCCGTAGCAGCCCGGTTTTCCGAATTCAACAAGCGTCCATCCCCACGAAAATCCGGATGAACCCAACTTCTTACTCTCGACCCGGATGACCCCGCCATAGCCTCAGAGCCCCATAGCCCGGGTGGGCGGGCGGTGGACCATTGACTTTTGACTTTTGACTTTTGACTTTCGACTTTGGACTCGTACGGGCACCGGGTGGTTGGGAGGGTGCGGGCGCCTCGGTCACGCCTGGACTTCGAGTGACCCCTCGGTGACCCAGTGCTCCACCAGCCGGCGGACCCGGTAGCTGTCCACCGGCATTTCGCTCTCGACGACCGCCGGCGAGGCCCCCTTGAGCAGCCGCTGCCACACGTCCCTCACCAGGTCGGTGTTGGGCTCGTCCTCCAGGTTGGTCGGTTTCTGACCGGTGGTTTTGAAAATCGCATCGTCGGGCGCCAGGGAGGCCGCACGCATGAACTCGTCGTAGCGCCGGATGCCCTCGAACAGCATGGGAGCCACCGGCTTGGCGCCGGGAACCGAGCCGTCGGCCTGGGCTTCGGAGTCGTCCCTGACGAAGATGAAACGACCGCGGACGGGCCGCTCCATCAGCTGGTAGATGGCCGTCTCGCCGTGCAGCTGACCGACCTCGGCACTCGCCAGATAGCCGGCGACCAGCTCGATGGCTGCGGCGGTCTGACCGGTCGGATCGAGCACCGTGAGGGTGCCGCTGAGCTGGGAGTCGGACAGATTCTGCAGCAGGCTGGGAAGGCCGAAGAGCTCGAGATCGCCGGTCAGGGCGGCGCTCGGAGCCTCGTCGACGTGCGCCACCGAGCCCAGCTGCGCCAGGGTCCTGGCGGCCTCGGCGGCGAAGTTCTGACCCGAAAAGCTGTCGGAGATCTCGCGCAGCACGTCGCGAACCGCGGGCGTGTCGGTGCCCGACAGGGACTTGATGATCCGCTCCACCCCCTTGGCCTTCTTGCCGGTGACCATGGTCAGCCCGAGCACCTTGGTGGGCAGCTCGTCCCGAAGCGCCCGGACGATCCGGTCGACTGCGGGCCTGTCCTCCGAGAGGTCCTGACCCGCCAGCTTGCTGAGCCTGCCGTAGGTGTCTCCCAGCTGGGGTTGCCGTTTGACCCCGTGGGCCACCACGCACCGTCTCGCGACCTTGGAGGGGTTCCGTGCCAGCACGGCGGCCACGCTGTCCAGCAGGGAGCGCATGTCGTCTTCGTCGTGTGGCAGCTGTCCCGAGCCCACCAGGGCGTCTTCGAGCTCCGAGACCCTCGCTACGAGGGCGGTGACGGCCCGGTCGTGCTGGATCTGGCCGAGCGTCGCCAGAGCCTCCCGAACCAACGGCATCGGGGCCTTGAGGTCGGACATGTGAATCAGGACGTCGATCTCCCGGTCTGGAGTCTCGCCACCTGCCCGCTTGGTCGTCCGCAGCAGGTAAACCAGGTTGCGCTCGAAGAACCACGGGTAGGAGGCTTCGCCGCTGATGCCCCCCTCGAGGGCCTCGAGAGCCGCCTCCCGGGTGGCTTCACCCATGGCGTTGAGCACCATGAGCAGAAATCGGCGCCGCTCCCGGCTGTCGGACATCTCGAGCTCGGCGAACAGCTCCGACGGCGCGAAATGGGGGAAGAACCGGAGCACCCTCCGCAGCAGATGGTGTTTGTCGTCGTCCTCGACGTACTGACGCAATATCTTCTGGTCGATCTGGTCGTAGGCCCGGCTGTGGGCGGACGTCACGACCGACGCCTCGACCTCATCGCTTTCGGCCATCCGTTCGGCGAGATCCACCATGGTGACCGCCCGGCCCAGCGACCCCTTGTTGAACTCGTCGACGGCCGACGCCACCAGCTCCTGGAACCGGTGGGCCTTCTCGCCCGACGTTTTCGACATGGTGATCATCTGACGCATGGCCCGAACCGCACCCTGGGGCTCCCTGGACTCCTCGCCGTCCAACCGGGGAGGAGCCCAGTCCGGCAGATTCCGGGCCAGCAGGCGAACGATGGTGTCGGGCGAAATCTGCAACCCCTGGTTGCGAAGCTCCGCCAGCGAACCGTCGAGCTGGCTGGCATCGGCGGCGTGGTCCGCGGCCTCGGCGACGATTCTGGCCGCCAGGCTTTCGGTCGCGGCGGCATCCGCTGAGCCGGCTCCACCGCCAGCGGCACCCCCCCCTGCCGCCGGCGTCCCATCGGCCCGCGCGGCGAACCTGGAGAGCAGCTGATTCACCTTGCCGAGCCCCTTCAGGAGCCCTTCTCGACACCGATTCGTCGACGCCGGTCGCGGTTCCCCCCGGGCCAGCGTCCTGTTTTCGCACGGAAGGGCCTCTGGCGACCTCCTGACCTTCCGGCCGATGGACGTGACCGATTCCAGCGGTCGATTCGGCCCCCTGGCTGAGGTGGAGGTTGTCGAGATCGCCGGCCAGGCCTGCACGATCCTGCTCCGGGCAGGCGTGAAGCAGGTGGGGCCGCAGGGCCTCGACGCAGCCCGCCGCCTGCTCAAGCGGAATCAGCTCGAGCTCACCCAAGAGGTGCAGCTTCTTGGCGGCGTGGAACAGGTAGTCGGCGGTGGCAAGATCGGCGCTGGTGTTGTGAAGGGAGGCCACCCATGCCACGATCTGGGAAGCGATGAGTCTCGGTTCGAGGGTGAAGAGGCTGTCCAACGATTGGGTGAAGATCATCGGAGCGATATCGTCCGAAAGATACCGCTGCAGTTGCTGCAGAGCCTCTTGCTGCTCGATGCTGTACCCTCGGCGGTCAGACACGAACGCAGTTCCCCCTTGACGCAAGTCTACCCGACTTCGCGCCAACGTTCAGCAGCGGCCGACAACCTCACCCGTGTTGATGGTGAGATTTCGGCTGCGACGGCCGCGCTCTGCCGCCCGTCGACGGCGCCGCCGCGACCCTGCGGAACCTCAGCAACCGAATGACCTGGGTGCGGACCGGCCGCTCGAGCCGGTCGGTGAGCAACCACCTCCCCCCGGCGTCGTCGACGAGCAGATCATCGATCTCGAGGCGGGATCCCGGCGCGCGCAACACCGTCGCGTAGGTCCACCGGGTCGCCCCGTCGGTGCCGATTCTCGCGACCAACTGGGACAGGTTCGGCTGCATCGTGCAGTACAGATACCTGGCTTCGAACCAGCCCCTGCCCGCCACCAGAGGCACCATGTAGGCGTCCGTGATGACCGGCTCGGAAGGGTCGATAAATGCTGAAATCTCGGCTCCAATCCCCTGGTGGGTCGTCGTCCCGTGGTGGACGAGCACGAGCCCGAAACCCTGGATGAAAACTGCCGCCGCGACGGTCGCGACGACGATCGATCGCCGCCCGGCCCTCAGGGATCCGGCGGCGACCGGAAATGAGAACATCACCGCCGCTAAAGTCACCACCGTGGGCAGGAAGAGCCGCCCCCCCCATTCGAAGGACCGCACGGCGCGGGCGAGGAACACCGCCACCGGCAACCAGAAGGCCGCGACCAGGGGCACCAGGCGGCGCCGGTCGAAGACCACCGCCCGGTCCTGGCCCCACAACACCAACGGAAACGCACCCAGGACGAGCCACGCGGCCGCCGGCGCCGCGAACGGAAAGGCCTCGGTGGGTCGGGTGCCCTGCAGCCACCGCACCAGGGGCACCACGATGGCGGCGAGAACGGAGCAGCCGACGGCTGCGGTCGCGAGGGCGAGGCCGATCCGGCTCCGCGATCCGCCCCTGGTGAGCACGACCGCGAGTGCCAACAGCCAGACCAGGGTCGCGAGACCGGCAGACCAGTGGGGCGCGAGAAACCGGAGCAACGACTCCAACCGCGACGTCACGAACGGGTACGGTGTAGAACGACGAGTCCAGGTGGTAGGTCACGTGGAGCGGCTGCCAGCGGCCCAGCGCCAAAAACTGGACCAATCCACCGAGGACGGCTCCCGAGACGGCTCCCGCGAATCCTGCGGCCACGAGGAACCTGCCCGGCGACCGGTAGGGACGGCCACGACGGCCAACAGCAGGACCGGCGCCAGGAAGCCGATCTCGGTCCTCACCCAGGCCCCCGCACCGATCAGCACCCCGAACAGGCCCCAACGCCACCGCCAGCCCTGCCCGGCCGATCCGTCGCCGACGACCAGCAACAGCCCAACGGCCACCAGCAGTGCCGCCAGCGAGTGCTCCCAGAAGGTGACCGAGTAGAAGGCGAGCGGCGTCGCGGCCAAAATCGCGGCTGCCGCGGCGCCGGTCACATCCCGGCCGCGAAGGGCCGAGGCCATCAGGCCGGCGGCCCACGCCGCAGCCAGGGCGGCAAGCCACGGCACCGCACGCAGGGCCTGATCGCCGAAGGCGGCCACCGGGACCGCCGAGATCAACGGAAAGAGGACCGGATAGATCGAGGCGAGACGTCCATTCACACCGGCGGTGAATGGGGGCAGGTACCGGAGCCCGGGTCCAGGGTCGCCGCCGGGTACTCGAAGGTCCTCGGGCGACCGTCACCCTCGGCGAAGGCCAACGTCTGCCAGTACTTGGCCCCGGAATGGGCCGAGAACAGCCCGTCATTGGGAAGCGAGATCAACACCGCCAGCAGGACCGCCGGAAGATGATACCCGGATCCAGAATGGCGATCGAATCCCGACTCCCTCGAGTGGTATATGCTCGATGGTCGAGAGACACTCTGGGAGGGATCCGTGAGCCAGACCGAACTTGAGCCCGCCTGGATCGGCCGCACCTTCGACGATTTCCTGTTCCGGCCGCAGCAGGGCGTCGCCGAATCCCGGCGCGCGACCGCGCTGTCGAGCCGGCTCGCCGCCGCCCTCGAGATCGAGCTGCCGATCGTGTCCGCCAACATGGACAGCGTCACCGGCTGGGAGATGGCGGAAGCCATGGCCCTCGAGGGCGGCATCGGTATCATCCACCGCGCCATGACCATCGACCGTCAGGCCGAGTTGGTGCGTCGCGTCAAGCGGAGCTACGGCGCGGTCATCGAGCAGCCCTTCCGTCTTCCCCGCGGCACCACCATCCGCGAGGCCAAGGCCTTTGCCCGGCGCCACAGCATTCACGCCATACTGATCGAGGACCGAGAAGGCAGCGGCACCCTGGCAGGCCTCCTGACCAGCCGGGACATCCCCTGGTTGCCCGAGCTCGAGGATCCGCCCGGTCGACGAGTTCATGACGCCCTTCGAGCAACTCCACACCAGTCCACCGGGAATCTCCGAGGAGGCCGCCGAACGCATCATGTTCGACCACCGGATCGAGCGTCTGCCGCTGGTGGACGCCGACCGCCGAATCCGGGGCCTCATCACGCTGAGGGACATCCTGTTCTTCCGTCGGCGTCCGTTCTCATCGAAGGACCGCAAGGGCCCGGCTGCTCGTCGGCGCCGCGATCGGCGCCCGCGGCGACTTCCTCGAACGGGCGCGGGAGCTGGTGGACGCCGAGGTCGACTGCCTGGTGATCGATATCGCCCACGGCCACTCCCAGATCATGGGCCAGGCCGTCGAATCGGTGCGGGAGGCGTTCAGCGACATCCAGCTGATTTGCGGCAACGTGGCCACCGCCGACGGTGCGCGATTCCTCGCCGAACGGGGTGCCGACGCCATCAAGGTCGGCGTCGGTCCGGGCCGCGGCTGCCGCACCCGCCTCGAGACGGCCGCCGGCGTCCCCCAGCTGCAGGCGATTCGCGAGGCCTGGTGCGCGGTGGGCGACGAGGTGCCGATCATCGCCGACGGCGGCGTCATCCACGACAAGGACATCTTCCTCGCGCTGATCTGCGGCGCCTCCACGGTCATGCTGGGCAGCGCCCTCTCCGGCACCGACGAGTCGCCCGGCCACGTCATCGAAGATCCATCCACCCACTCCAAGCGCAAGATCTATCGAGGCATGACCTCCCCGCAGGCGGTCTTCGAGTCTCACTACGACGACAACGGCGCAGTGGACGACGCGATCTTCGACACCCCGGCCGAGGGCCAGGAGATCCAGGTTCCGTACAAGGGCAGCGTGATCGACATCCTGAGCCGGATCAGGGGCCACCTCCAGTCCTCGGTCAGCTACGCCGGCGAGATCTCCCTCGACGCCGCGCGCCGCAAGGTGCTGCCCGATCCGCTGGCCTACCTGATTCCTCTCTCTGCTCCGGCCCGCCGGGAGTCCTTCGACCGCTGAGGGGCGACCTCGGGTAGTTCTTAGTTCTTAGTTCTTAGTTCTTAGTTGCATACGGGTGAAGGCGGCTCGAATTGTCGAGGGCATTTCGGGAGAGACGACTCAGAATTCCGAATTCTGTCCCTCTCCCCTTCTCTCCTCTGCCCCTCTGCCCCACGGCTCGAACAGCCCTGCTATACTCCCCACCCAACCGTCGAAGGGAGCCCCAATATGAGACGATTCCTCCTCCACTGGCTCGTGACGGGCCTCGCCCTGTGGATCACGGCTTACATCCTGCCCGGGGTCCAGGTGGGGTCCTGGCAGACGCTGGCGGTGGCGGCGGTGGTGCTCGGTCTGTTCAACGCCGTCATTCGCCCGATCCTGGTGGTCCTGACCCTGCCCATCACCGTGGTCACCCTCGGGCTCTTCTACTTCCTGGTCAACGGTTTCACCTTCCTGCTCGTCGCCAAGCTGGTCCCCGGATTCGAGGTCGCGACCTATTGGTGGGCGGTGCTCGGCGCGATCATCGTGAGCGTCATCTCGTGGTTCGTCGGTGGGATCGCGGCCGCCGACTGAGGCGGACGAGCACCGACCGTTCGTCATCGGACATCTCTCGATCACACGGGAGGCCGACTCGTGAGCACAAGCAATCCCCAGGTCATCACGTTACGGCGAGCTTTACAGCTTCGACTTTCTCATGCTCGCCGCCCTCGCCTACCAGGAATCCGGGCTCGACCAGTCCAAACGCAGCAATGCGGGAGCCATTGGAGTCATGCAGCTGCTGCGCTCTACCGCATCGGATCCGAACGTGGGCATCACGAAGATCGAAGAGCTCGAAAACAACATCCACGCCGGCACCAAGTGCCTGCGATTCCTACGGGACCGTTACTTCAGCGATGACGATCTCCCCGACCTGGAACAACAGCTGTTCACGTTCGCCGCCTACAACGCGGGGCCCGCACGGGTCCGAAAACTGCGTGCAGAAACGGTCGAGATGGGCCTCGACCCCAACCTGTGGTTCGGCAACGTGGAGGTCGTCGCCGCGAAGCGCGTGGGCCGTGAAACGGTCCAGTACGTCAGCAACATCAGCAAGTACTATGTTGCCTACCGTCTCGCCGCCGCCCACCTTGTCGAGGAGGGGAGCTCCATCGATGAGGGCTGACCTGGGTCCGGATGCGAGTCCGGCCAGTGTCGCGCGGCGCCGGCGGTGGACAGAGCCGTCGCCAGGGCTCACATTAGGGTGACGGCCGGCGCCACGAACCGGTCGTTCGAACGAATCGACTCAACAGGAGGGGCTGTGATGAAGAACCTGATCGTGACCTTTTTGGCGCTCTGCCTCGCCGTGGCCGGCTGCTCGCGACCCGCGCCCGTGGAAACCGAAATCGCCGCCGACATCACCGCGTGGCAGCCGGTGGCACCACTCGACATGACCGACACCCAGAAGGCCCAGCAGGAGCTGGTGCTGTCCGCCACCAACGCCCTTGCCGCCGAGATGATGGGCGAGCTCGTGGCGGCCCTGGATTCCGGTGGCCCCGACGCTGCGATCGGCGTCTGCCGGACCACGGCGCCGACGGTGGCCGCCCATCGTGGCCGAGCAGTACGGCCTTCGAGATCGGCCGCACCTCCCACCGGCTCCGCAATCCAGCCAACGCGGCGCCCGAGTGGGCCGAGCTCTACGTCGCCGAGCTGACCGAGGAGCCCGTGTACGTCGCGGGGCCCGCCGGAGAGCTGGGCGCCCTGCTGCCGATCCGACTCAAGGCCGAGTGCCAGGTGTGCCACGGGCCGGCCGAGATGATCGACGAAGAGATCCTCGCCTCGATTGCCGAGAGCTACCCCGAGGACCAGGCGGTCGGATTTGCTGAGGGCGATCTTCGCGGCTGGTTTTGGGTCCAGACGCCTCCCGGAGAGGCCGAGGTGTTGTAGGGCCGCGGGGGCCGCACCACGTGGACGTAGTCATCCTCTCCAGGATTCAGTTCGCCCTGACGATCGGATTCCACTACATCTTCCCGCCTCTGACCATCGGAATGAGCTTGGTGATGGTGTTCCTCGAGGGGCAGCACCTGCGCACCGGCGATCCCATCTATGAGACCTCCGCGAAGTTCTGGACGCGAATATTCGCACTCAACTTCGCCATCGGCGTCGCTACCGGAATCGTCATGGAGTTCCAGTTCGGCACCAACTGGGCGACCTACTCGCGATTCGTCGGTGACGTCTTCGGCTCGGCGCTCGCCGCCGAGGGGATTTTTGCCTTCTTCCTCGAGTCCGGGTTCCTCGCCCTGCTGGTCTTCGGTTGGGATCGGGTTTCGCCCGCATGCACTTCTTTGCCACGGTCATGGTTTCGCTCGGCTGGATCTTCTCCTCGATCTGGATCGTGGTTGCGAACAGCTGGCAGCAGACGCCGGCGGGTCATCACTCGTGCCGGTGCTGCGCAACGGCGAGCCGCTGATGATCGACGGATCTCCCGTGCTGCGGGCCGAGATCGTGGACTTCTGGGCGCTCGTATTCGCAACCCGTCCACCATCCACCGGCTGGTGCACGTCTGGATCGGCGCCTTCATCCTCGGGTCGTTCTTCGTGATGTCCATTTCAGCCTGGTATCTGCTCAAGAACCGCCACCTCGAATTCGCCAAGCGGTCGTTCTCGGGAGCACTGCTGCTCGCCACCCTGTCGGCGCTCGCGGCGCTCGTTTCGGGCGATTTCCAGGCCAAGTCGGTGTACCGATACCAACCTGCGAAGCTCGCCGCCTTCGAGGGCAACTACCGCACCGGACCGGCCGACATGAGCATTCTCGGAGTTCCGGACGACCGCAGCGAGACCATCCGATACAACATCTCGATCCCCGGTGGTCTCAGCTTTCTGCTCCATAACGACTTCGACGAGTCAGTCATCGGGCTCGACCGCTTCCGGCCCGCAGGACCGTCCTCCGGTGCTGCTGTCATTCGCCACCTGTCACCTCATGATCGACCTCGGAACGTTGTTCATCGCCCGCACCTGGTCGCAGCGTGCTCCACCTCAGGGGCGGTTTGTTCGGCGCCAGGTGGATCCTGTGGATCTTCGTGCCGGCGGTGATCGGACCGTTGGTCGCCAACGAGGTGGGCTGGGCGGCCGCCGAGATCGGGCGTCAACCGTGGATCGTTCATCCGCCAGTGGAGTGGACGGCGGCCGGAGACCTGGTGGTCGACCAGACCGGGCGCGTCGAGTACGACGAGCTGCAAGGGCTGCGCACCGCTGACGCGATCAGCCCGTCGGTGAGCGCCTTGCAGGTGCTGGGATCGATCGTCGGCTTCGGCCTCGTCTATCTGTGCCTGCTCGCGACGTGGTTGTTCGTGCTGGACAGGAAGATCCGCCCGGGCCGGAGCCGGCCGGCCCCCAGACCGCCGCCCGGCGCAGGCCGCGTCGGGACGGCAGAACCGGACCGGTCGTCACGCCCGCCGACGCCCGCCCCAAGGTCCAGCAGGCGAGCGGTCATGACATGGGGACGCGCCGTGATCTGGTTCGCGGCTGCTGGGCGTGCTGCTGGCCGGCTACGCCATTCTCGACGGCTTCGACCTCGGCGTCGGCATCCTGCACCCGCTGGCCCGGGGACGACCGGGAGCGACGGCTCGTTCGTCAACTCCATCGGGCCGCTGTGGGACGGCAACGAGGTCTGGCTGGTCACCTTCGGCGGCGCGCTGTTCGCGATGTTCCCCGAGGCCTACGCCACGGTCTTCTCCGGCTTCTACATCGCGTTCATGCTGCTGCTCTTCGCGTTGATCTTCCGCGCGGTGAGCCTGGAGTTCCGGCAGCAAGATCGAGGCGCCGCGCGCTGGCGCCGGCTTCTGGGACTGGGGCTTCTTCGCGCTCCAGCCTGCTGGCCACCCTGCTGTTCGGCGTGGCGGTGGGCAACGCCATGATCGGGATCCCGCTCGACGAGCGCGGCGTCTTCACCGGCAGCCTCTTCGATCTGCTCGGCCCGTACCACGCTCCTGGTCGGCTTGCTCGCCGTGGCGCTGTTCGCCATGCACGGAGGCGATCTACCTGTTCCTCAAGACCGAAGGCGCGGTGCAGGAGCGGCTCGGCGACTGGATCTGGCACACGCTGGGGCGTCTTCCTGGTGCTCTACCTGCTGACCACCATGTACGACGCTGGTCGCAGGTGCCGACCGCGGCGACCGCCAACTTCGAGGCACTGCCCATGGGCGGCGCGCGGTGGTGTTGCCAAGGTCCTGGGCAGTCGCCAACATCCCGCGCTCACTGCACTCGGAATCGACCACGGCGAGGCGTTCTTCTCCACGCTGCCTCGTGATCGCCACCCTGGTCTGCTGTTCGGGTTGGCGGTCTATCCCGAACCTGGTGACGGCGAGCAACGACCCGCGCGCTCGAGCTCACGATCTACAACGCCGCGTCGAGCCCGAAGACGCTCACCATCAGGCTCGTCATCGCGCTCGATCGGGATGCCCTTCGTGATCGCGTACACGGCGGTGCATCTACTGGACCTTCCGCGGCAAGGTCCGGCTCGACGACAACAGCTATTAGGCGTATCGACCGCCGGCGTGATATTTTGGGGCCGAAGATTCAACCAGTACAGGCTCGACAGCTCGGAGGATCGTCATGTATCGCTCCAACTCAACCCACAGCCAGCGGTGGTTCGTCGTCGCGCTCTGCGCGGCAATCCTGATCTACTGCGCCGTTGCAGCCGACGCCCAGGTCCGGTACGGCGAGGTCCAGCAGGGGGACGGCGGTACCCGGTGCTGCCTGAACAACTTCCGGTTCGCGGGCACCTGCGAGGTGGCCGTCGGCGGCGGTGGGAGCTGCTACGACGTCGTTTCGTACCTCAACAACTTTCAGTCGGTGGGCGCACGTACTGTGGCGGCACCCTGGTCCGCGGAGGCTGGACCCAGGTCCGGTGCCAGGAAACCAGCTCCACCGGCGGCGGAGTGACCTCGGGGAGCACGGTCACCGCACCGCCGGCGCAGAGCCCCCAGACCGTGCGCTCGCGCAGACCGCACCGGTCGGGACCACGAACCAGACCTTCGTCACGCCCGTCGACGCATCCGCCGCCAAGGTCCAGCAGGCGGGGATCATCAATCTCTGACCCGCACGTCTCGGATGGTTCGCGAGGTACGGGAGGCGGCGCGGACATGGTCGCCGGCGTCGAGATGTGGTATGACTATGGTCGGGGCCAGATTCGCTGAGACCGGAAGGGGGGCGTAGCGGGTGTCGCAGGAACTCGTCATCCTCACCGTCACGGCCGGATCGATCGGTTTTGTTCACACCCTGCTCGGACCCGATCACTACCTGCCCTTCGCCGTCCTCGCCCGCGCCCGCCGGTGGAGCCGAGCACAAACCGCGGTCGTCACCGTGCTGTGCGGCATCGGGCACGTCGGTTCGTCGGTCCTCCTGGGGACCATCGGCATCGCCCTCGGCGTCGCGGTGTCGCACCTGGAGCTCTTCGAATCGACGAGGGGAGACGTCGCGGCGTGGCTGTTGACCGCCTTCGGATTGGTCTACATGGTGTGGGGCATCCGACGCGCCACCAGAGGTCGCAGCCACAGCCACGTCCACGCACACCGGGGCGGTGAGGTCCACCTCCACGATCACGACCACCACCGGGCACATCTCCACCCCCACGACGGCACCGGCAACGCAGTGAGCCTGACGCCCTGGGTGTTGTTCACGATCTTCGTCTTTGGGCCGTGCGAGCCGCTGATCCCGATCCTCATGTACCCGGCTGCTGCCCAGAGCACCTTCGGCGTCGTGCTCGTCGCCACCGTCTTCGGGGCGGTGACGATTCTCACCATGGTGACCGTGGTGTTGCTGCTCTCGTTCGGATTGGATCGGCTCCCCACCCGCCGGCTCGAGCGCTTCTCCCACGCCCTCGCGGGCTTCGCCATCTTCCTGTGCGGCGTCGCGATTCACCTCGGTCTTTAGGCAGCGGGTTTCTTCCGTTCGACAGCCCCGCGCGCGCGGTCAGTGCGTGAGAGGTGAAAAGTGAAACGTCAGCCAGCGCTGTCCCGACGTTTAACGTGTAACGTGGTGACGTTTAACGTATGACGATCGCCTGTTCTGGTCGGTGGCGGATCGCCTCGGGTCACGAATCCGAGGAACGCGCCAACTCACGCTTGAGCCAGGCGCGGGCGTGGGTCCAGTCGCCCTCGACGGTCCGTGGCGACACGCCGAGAATGTGCGCCACATCAGGCACTGTCAGCCCTCCGAAGAAACGCAGTTCCACGACTCTCGCCTGGCGGGCATCGAGGGAGGCCAGACGATCGAGGGCGTCGTTCAGGGCCAGCAGCTGCTCCAGGTCGAGGTCGCTGCCCGAGACGTGCGGCAGGGCCTCCGAGAAGGTCACCTTTTGCCACTGCCCCCCCCTTTTCAGACGGTCCCGGCCGCGCGCGTGGTCGATCAGCAACCGCCTCATCACCCGGGCTCCGACGGCGAAGAAGTGGGTGCGCCCCTGCCACGAGACCCGCGACGCATCCACCAGCTTGATGTAGGCCTCGTGGACAAGGGCGGTCGGCTGGAGGGTGTGGCCCGGCGTCTCCCGGCTCATGTATCCCCTCGCCAGCCGCCTCAGCTCGTCGTAGACCAGCGGCATCAGCTCCTCGGCGGTCGCACCGTCGGCTACCCCAACCTCGGTCAGGGCCGACACGATCTCGGTCGCACGCGCTCGTGGGTCGTCCTCCACCAGATGGCTCCGCAACCCAGAGTATGTCACACGCGGCGATTCGACGATTGTTGCGGCTCCCGTTTGCGGGATCGGGGCGCCGGCGTCGCTTCATCAATCGGAGAGTGATACCTGCCGAAAGCTCGAACACAAAACGGCGGACATCACACCACGGGAGACGACATCCCTGAGGATCCTGACGATGGAACATAACCACCCGAAATACGTAGGAAGCGAGCAGCCGGACGCGCCATCGGAAGCGGCCGTTGCGGTTGTCGCCGCCGTGATCGTGTTGATCGCCTTCATCGTCGTCGCCCTGCTGACCTGATCGGAGCCGGCACATGAAACGCACCCTGTCCCTGACCGCGACCGTCATCGCCCTTCTCGCTCTTGCCGTCCCTGCCGGCGGCTTCGAGCCGCTGCCCCGGAGCCACCCCGGAAGCACAGCAGGTCGATCCCGACGGGCTGGCCGCCGCGTTCGCCGCGGCGGACCAACTCGACTTCGTCAATTCGATGGTGGTGGTTCGCGGCGGCAGCGTCATTGCCGAGGAGTACTGGGCGGGCACCGCGTCGTCGCTGCACCAGTCCCGCTCGGTCACAAAAAGCGTGATCTCGATCCTGATCGGCATCGCCATCGATCACGGATTCATCGAGGGTGGCATCTCGGCCCGAATGGTGGATTACCTGCCCGAGGACCTCGTCCCGGACGACCCGGCCAAGCACGAGATCCGCATCTGGCACCTGCTCACCATGAGCTCGGGCTTCGAGTGGGACGAGAACGCCGACGTCGAGTCGTGGCTGTTCGGACCCGATCCGGTTGCGGCGATCCTTGCGAGGCCGCTGGCAGCCCCCCCAGGGACGGTGTGGAATTACAACACCGCGGCCAGCCACCTGCTGTCGGTCATCCTGACCGAGGCCACCGGCATGAGCACACTGGCCTTCGCGGATGCGTACCTGTTCGACCAGCTGGGCATCACCGAGCGGGCGTGGTTGATCACCGGCGGCTACCAGAACGGCGGCCACGGCCTGGTCGTCCGCACCGAGGATCTGGCCAAGCTCGGCCAGCTGTCCCTCAACCGCGGAACCTGGGCCGGCGAACGGGTGGTCTCGAACTTCTGGGTGAACACCTCGACCTATCCCTTCGTCAACAACCTCGGTGTAATGGGTCCGCTGAACCAGGTGCACTACGGCCTGCTGTGGTGGCTCGACCGGGGAACCGGTCACGACATCCATTTCGCATTGGGCCACGGCGGCCAGTTCGTTTTCTGCGTGCCAGACCTCGATCTGGTGGTCGCGGTCCACTCGCGACACAACGTCGGCCCCAAACACCTCGGGCCAACAGATCAACGCGATCCTCGACATCATCGTCAACCAGATTCTGCCCGCGACCACCGACCGCCGACGGTTTGCCGCCACCGGCCAGGCCGTGCCCGAGCTTGGTGGAGGTCGACGACATGATCCAGGATCTCATGCAGACCCACAACATCCGCGACACCACAGCGGCCATCGTCAAGGACGGCCGGCTGGTGTACGCGCGCGGCTTCACCTGGGGCGAGCCCGACGTGGAACCGATAGCGCCCACCGCCCTGTTCAGGACCGCCAGCATCGGCAAGGCCATCACCTCGGTCGCCATCCACCAGCTCATCGAGAGTGACCTGTTGGAATACGAAACGTCGGTGGAGTCGGTGCTCGCCCTCGAACCGCTGCCTGGACAGTCGGTCGACCCGAGGCTCGCGGACGTCACGGTCGACCACCTTCTCACCCACACCAGCGGCATGTACTCCGAGGACAACATCTACGATGTGGGCGATTTGGTGGCCGACGCGATCGGCGCCGGCCCGCCACCCACCAACGATGAGATTTTTTCGTACATCGTCAGCCACCCGTTCATCTTCGACCCCGAGACCGACTGGGATTACAACAACTACGGCTACATGATGCTGGGTGATCTGGTTCGAGAGAGCACCGGCCAGCCCCTCGCCGAGTACGTGCTGGGCCACGTGTTCCGGCCGATCGGCGTCGGCCGGGCGCGACCGGGCCGCCAGCTCGAGTCGGAGCTCGCGCCCACCGAGGTGGATTACGACGGGCTCGAAGGGGACACCTACCGGGCCGTCGTGGAAAACGGCCTCGCCGCAGGAACCTGGGTGATGGCGGCCCCCGACATGGCGCGGCTGTTCTCCGCTCTCTTCGACTCGCAGGACGCCAGCGGGCTGCTGCTGCCGGCGACCCGGCAGGAAATGCTCATCCTGCCGTTCCAGCCCTGCGTGGACACGGGCTATGGCCGCGGGTGGTTCGACGAGAGCCTGTTCTTCATCGAGGGTCACATCGGAGGGTGGCTGACCGACCTCGACGACGGGCTCGACGTCCACGCCCACACCGGTGGCGGCACCGGCGTTCAGACCATCGCCCTCTGGCGTGAAGACGGCATCACCTTCGTCATGTTCTCCAACAAGGACCCGATCTACCAGGAGCTCGACTTTCCCGAGATCACCACCTGGCCGGATCACGACCTGTGGGCGTCAGTCGGCGTGTCCAACAGTCCGGTGGGCGCGGCACCCACCGAGGTCTGGGTTCCCGTGGTCGCGAATGCCGACGGGGTCGGCACCAGCGTCTGGCGGTCCGACGTCGGCCTCCTCAACCGCTCGACCCTCGCCAACTCCGTTCGCCTTCGCCTGTACGACGGCGAAGAGCCCCTCGACCGCGAGCTCGAGCTGGCGCCAGGCGAGTTCCGCTCGGTGGTCGACGTCATGTCGGAGTTCCAGGCAACCGGCTCGGAGCCGCTCCGCGTGTTCTCGTCCGAGCCTCTCACGGTCACCTCGCGGACCTACAACCAGGCCCCGAACGGCACTTTCGGCCAGTTCATCGATAGCACGGCGCCGACCGCCGCGCTGACAACCGGCGACCAGGTAGTGCTCATGCAGCTGCAGGAAAACCCGGCCTTCCGCACCAACATCGGCCTCCACAACGGCTGGAGGCGAGCCGCCGAGATCGAGGTCGCCCTGTTCGACGGGGACAGCCTCCCGATCGCCTATTTCATCGAGACGGTTGATCCCATGACGACCGTCCAGCTCAACCGGCCGTTCCAGACGATCGGCGGCAGGTCCGACATCACCTCCGGGTACGCGGTGATTTCGGTGCTGTTCGGTCAGGAGGTGGTCGCCTACGGCTCGGTCATCGACAATCTGACCGACGACCCGACGACCGTGCCCATGAAATACGACCCGGGCTTCACCGACCAGTGGGTGGCGGCCGCCGCCAACACCGGCGGCGCCCAGGGCAGCACCTGGCGGACCGATTTGGCCGTGCTCAACCGTTCCGGCGCCGTCGCCACCGCCGAGATCCGCTACCGGGCGGACGGCGGCGGCGCCGAGACCGCCATGGTCACCCTCGGCCACGGCGAGCAGCGGACTCTGACCGACGTCGTGGGCGGCATGGGAATCAGCGGCGGCGGCAGTCTCGAGGTCTTCTCCGACCGGCCGGTCCTGGTGTCGTCACGGACCTACTCGACCAGCGACGACGGCACCTTCGGCCAGTTTCTCGACGGCGTGTCGCCGGCGGCGACGGCAGGGTTGGGGCAGACCGTGTACCTGCCCCAGCTGCAGCAGAATGAGGCGTTCCGGACCAACATCGGATTCCTGAACACAACCGATCTCGAAGCCTCGGTCCGGGTGCGCCTGTACGACGCATCGGGCCAGCTGCTGGCCGCCAGGCTGAAGACCCTGGCCCCCCGGGCACGGCTCCAGCTCCAGGAACCGTTCCTCCGGATTGCCGGGCGAGAGGACATCGATGCCGGCTACGCCTCGGTCACGGTGGAGGCCGGCGAGGGGGTCATCGCCTACGCCTCCGTCATCGACAACGCGACCAACGACCCGACGACGGTGCCGATGAAGTTCTGAACCGGGTCAGTTCGCTGCGGCGTTGGCCCTCGCCTGGTCGAGCAGTGCCTCGAACTCGGGATCGCCGCGCAGGCTGTCGAGGTCGGGGTCTTTGAATATTCCCGGCCACGACCAGCCGGTGGCAAGGGCCTCGCCGAGCCTCGCGAGCGCCTCGTCGCGACGCCCCTCGAGGGCCAACAGACAGGCGAGGTTGTAGAACGCGATCCCGAGTCGTCGTGACCCCGGTTCGAGGGCCCGAAATGCGATCTCGAGGCTCTCCTCGCGGATTCTGCGCGCCTCGGCGATGTGACCCAGCTCGTACTCGCGGAAACCGATCATCCACAGCGAGTCGGCGATCTCGATGTGGTCCTGGCCGAAGGCCTGCTTCGAGATCGCCAGCGCCCGCTCGAGTACCCGGCTGGCCTCCTCCGACCTGCCAGCCCTCCCCAAGGTCAGACCGTAGGGCCTCAGCACCCAGACCAGATCCGGGTGATCTTTGCCCAGTGCCCGCTCCCTGATCGCCAATGCGCGCTCGAACATGGCGAGAGCACCCTCCCGGTCCCCGTCCGCGCTGGCGATCCTCGCCATCTGTTGCAGGGGATACGAGACCGCGATGGAATCCGGGCCGAGCGACGCCTCCTGGATCGCGAGCGCCCGCTCGAGAAGTGGCCGTGCCGAGGTCGAATCACCGAGGAGTTGGTGGTTCATCCCGAGGCTGAACAGAGCCCAACCGACCATGGTGTGGTCCGGACCGAGGACTCGCTCTCTGATCTCCAGACACCGCTCGTCCAGCGGCAGTGCCTCGCCTGCCCTCCCCATCTCTCTGAGCACGTTGCTTTTCTGGGAGAATGCACCGGCAACGTTGATGTGGTCAGGACCCTGATCGGCCTCCAGAACCCGAATGGCCCGATCGCAGGAGGCGAGCGCCCGGGTGTAGTTGCCGAGTCGCCACTGGGCGGTACAGATGTTGACGAGCACATTGGCGACGGTCGCGTTGTCGGTCCCGATCGTGCCCTCGAAAATGGGCACCGCCTGTTCGAAGAGCTCGTTGGCGGTGGCGAACTCGCCGGTGTTGAGACGGAGCACACCGAGGGAATTCATACTGTCCGCCACCGCGCGATGTCCGCGCCCCAGGTGTTCCACCCTGATTTGAAGGGAACGCTCCAACAGAGGCTCCGCCCGCGGATACTCGCCCAGAAAGAGATACACCTCGCCGATGACGGACTTCAGGTCCGCCTCGACGAGTGGGGTGCCGTGCCAATCCTCGTCGATTCGATCGGAGCCGTAATCCAGAAAATCGCGGATCGGAACGGTGCTGGCCGTCGGCGCACCGGGGCCCGTGGCCCACAACATGCCGCGGAGCAGCCGAACCACTTGCCGTGCGGTCTCGGCCTCCTGCTGGGCCCGTTTCAGACCGATGGTCGTGCCGACGATGCCGGCGACGAGGGCCAACAGAACGAACGCTCCCGCCGCCACACCGAAGCGGTGACGCCGGACGAACTTCCGGACGCGGTACACGGTGCTCGGCGGGCTCGCCTCCACCGGTTCGTTTCGCAGGTGGCGCCGGACGTCATCGGCCAGATCCAGCGGCGTCGAGTATCGGCGCGTCCTGTCCTTCTCCAGGGCCTTCATCACGATCCAGTCGAGGTCGCCCTTGAGCTCCTTCACCAGCGACGTGATGTCGGTTCGCCGCCGCTGCGCCGCGACCCCCGAGCTGTCGCCGAGGCTGCTGACCCGGGTGGAGGGCCGCAGCGGCTCCTCCTCTCGGATCCTGCGCCGCATCTCGTCGAAGCCGGCCTCGCGAAGGGTTGCGGAGTCGAAGGGTTGAGCCCCCACCAGCAGCTCGTAGAGAATGACCCCGAGGGAGTACACGTCGGTCCGCGTGTCGACGTCGAGGCCGGTCATCTCCGCCTGCTCCGGGCTCATGTACTCGGGAGTTCCGATCCACTGGCCGAGCTCGGTGAATACCGAACGCTCGGTGAGCCGCTGGGATGTGGCCTTGGCGACCCCGAAATCGATGATCTTCGGAACCGGTCGACCGTCCTGGACCGCCACCATGATGTTCGACGGCTTGATGTCGCGGTGGATCACGCCGCGCTGGTGGGCGTGCTGCACTCCCTCGCACACCGTGCCGAAGAGCCGCAGCCGCTCGTCCGTGGTCAGCCGTTGGGTGTCGCAGTAGTCGGTGATCGGAATTCCGCGGACGAACTCCATCGCGAAAAAGGGCCGGCCCTGGTCGGTGGACCCCGCCTCGAAGACCTTGGCGATGTTCGGGTGGTCCATGAGGGCCAGCGCCTGACGCTCGGTGTCGAACCGGGCGACGACCTCCCGGGTGTCCATCCCCCACTTGATGACCTTGACGGCGACTCGTCTCCTCACCGGTCCGGTCTGCTCCGCTTCGTACACCTCGCCCATCCCGCCCTCGCCGAGCTTTTGGATCAGGCGGTAGTGACCGATGGTCTCGGGAATTCCCGGGCCCGGCGCCCCGGTCGGGTCGCCGCCGGCCGGTGCAGCGCCGGTCGCCTGATCAACATGGAACCGGAGCAGTGACTCGACCTCGGCCCGGAGCCGACCGTCGTCACCACACTCGCGGTCGAGGAAGGCGGCGCGATCATCGTCCTCCATCTCGCAGGCAACGAGAAAAAGCTCCTTGATGCGACGGTGCAGATCCGACGTCATTGTGCGGCTCCCTGAACAGCCAGCTGACCGGGATGATTCTACCCGTTCGGTTGATTCGCCCCCGGGAAGGCCCCTCGTGAAGTACGCAGCCATCGGATCCCGGTTGCCTGTCCGAGCGCCCAGATTGGGGCCAACTGTGCCAGAATACTTGAGGTAGTGAAATAAATTCGGAAGCCGAAACGCCACCCACCGCGGTGGGTCGGGCGTGACGTCTCGGGCCATCCGGAAGGAGTGAGTCGTGCCGACACGATCGATCGCTGCGTTGGTTCTCGTCGTCTGGGTTCACCTGCTCGGCGCCGCTCCCGTTCACGGGGAAACACCGTGGAAGGACATCGAAATCCCCAACAAGCTCGGCTTCGGTCTGACCCTGTACAACCAGACCCAGCCGTACCAGATCAAGAGCCTCGAGCTCGGGGTGCCCGGCATCGACGGTGCGACGCTGACCGACCTCCCGGTGGAGAACTCGACCACCAGCACGCACTTCCGAGTCGACTACTGGGTGCTGCCGTTCCTCAACGTATTCGGGCTTGTCGGCAAGATCGACAGCGCCACCCGGGTTGACCTCGAGGGCTTCGACATCGGCCTGCCCGTGGGGCTGAATGACCTGTCGATCGACAACGACGGCACGGTGTACGGTGCCGGCCTGGTGCTCGCGGTGGGGGGCAAGAGCTGGTTTGGTGCCCTGGCCTACGACTACACCGAGACCGAACTCAGCGTGACCACGTCGTCGGTGAGCGCCCAGATCCTCACCCCGAAGATCGGGCTCCACTTCGACGGCGGGGCGGTGTGGATCGGCGCCATGCACCAGAGCATCGAGGAGGTCCACGAGGGGACGTATGACCTGCCCTTCCTGGGCGCCGTGCCGTACAAGGTGGTTCTGGAAGCCAAGGAGCCCTGGAACTACACGGTCGGCGGCGTCGCTGGCCTCACCAAGCACTTCGTTTTGTTGCTCCAGGGCGGCTTCGGAGACCGGAAATCGGCTCTCGTCACTCTCGAGTACCGGATATTCTGATATCTCTGCTCGATTCTGATTCCCACCATCGCCCTGCCGTCGGCGTATCGGTCAGCTGGGGACTCAGAATCGAGTTTCTTTTTTCCTTTGTTTGACCTCTCGCGCCAGCTCGAGGGCGATCTGCTGTGACAGGACAGTGATGCGGCCCAAGGTCGCCGCGTCGAGGTGGTCGGGCAGGTCGCGGGAAGAGTGGACCGACAGGGTCGCCCGGCCGAGGGATCCGCTGGACAGGGTCAGGCAGTCGAGACCTCGATGGGCGAAGGGAATGGCGTCGATCCCGATTCCGGGCAGCATCAGAATGCCCCTCACCGGAATGTCGAGACGACCCGCCGCCCGTCGTGCCGTCGCCGACAGGGTCCGGGAGAACATCCGCCCGAGCCCGAATCTCTCGATCAGAACGGTCCTCCCGGGGGCGCCGGCACCGTCGAAGTTGAGGCAGAACACGGGCCGATCGCCGAAGCTTCCCGCGTTGACATCCAGCCACCGCATGGCACCCACCATGTGGTCCTCTTCGGCGCCGGTGGAGAGAAAGACGAGCTCGACCTCATCCCGGATCATCCCCGGCAAGGTTCGCGCCAGCTCGAGCAGGATCGCCGTCGAACCCGCGTTGTCGACACCGCCGGGAGAGCGGTTGCCACTGCGCATCGTGGACAGTAGAAGGGCTGCGACCGCCACCGTGCACCCCAGGGCCGGTGCCGGCCATCCAGGACCCGGAATTCGACCCCACAAGGTTCCAACGACCGCCATCAACACCAGCGCCGATACCCCGGCCACCGCCAAGAAGGTCAATCCCATCCGACTGGGCAGGCTCAGGCTCTGTGACTTGCTGTCGTGGTGGGCCATGACGATCAGCGTGAGCTCCGGTTGGCCCGCCGGCCTGCTGCCGATCACATTGGCGGTTCGAGTCTGCCCATCGCGACGGTACAAATTCTCAAGCCTTGGGGACCACGCCAGGAAAAACACCGCCGGGACCAACGCCACGACCAGCGCCAACGCCGCGACGAGCGGCGTTCGTTGCGCCACCAACCCCGCGACGGCGGCCATCAGACCTCCGGCCACCAGCACGAGTCTCAGCGCTCGGGTCGCCGGCGCGAGATCATAGGAAAACCACTGCACCGAGGTATCGAGCCCGGCCGCCCTGAGCCCTCGCTCGACGCCGGCAATGGTCTCGTGGTCGCCTGGCGTCCCCGGATACCGCGGCACCGACAGCCGCGTCGCCTCGGCGAGGATCCTGGTGCCGGTCGCCACCGATTCCGGGGCCACAGGTTGTCGGTCGATCATGCCAGCACCACCGTTTCCCCGACCGCCATCGTCCTCAGCTCCCGGCCGTCGGAGGGATCCTGCCGTCGCCACCACGCCACCACCCGTTCGGCGGGCTCGATGAGGGATTCGTCGGTGAGCTGGAAGGCCCCCCAATGCATCGGCACGAACGTCTTCGCACCGAGCGCGAGGAACGCCTCTCCGGCTTGCTCGGGGTTGAGGTGGTAGTGCTCCATGAACCAACCGGGCGCGTACCCTCCCACCGGGAGGAGGGCCGCGCCAAGGCCGGGGAATTTCCGCCCAATCTCCGGGAATCCGTCGAACCACGCCGTGTCCCCGGCGTGGTAGACCGAGGCGCCTCCACCCTCGACCACGAACCCGCCCCACAGTGAACGGTTGGTGTCCAACACGCCGCGTCGGGACCAGTGCCGGGAGGGGACCAGGGTGATCCGGAGCCCGTCGATCTCCACGGTTTCCCACCAACGCAGCTCGACCACCCGGCACCGCCCGTGACGGGCGAACCAGGATGCCATTCCCGCCGGCGCCACCACCGGCTGGTCCGGCGGTAACGCTCTGATCGTCGTCGCGTCCAGGTGGTCGTAGTGGTTGTGGGTCACCATGACCGCCGATACGGGCGGCAGCTCCCGGGCCGCCAACCCCGGTTTGCCGTGGCGCCGGTACATGACCCCCGCGCCAGCCGCGAACACGGGATCCACTAAGAAATGCCGGCCTCCCAGGCTTCCCAGGAACGACGCGTGGCCGATCCAGGTGACCCTCGGTCCGAGATCGTCACTGAGGACGAGGTTCAGGTCCGGATCGATCGCCGGCGCCGGCGGTCCCGGCGGCGCGACCCGGCGCTTCCTCAGCACCCTGTCCACGATGGCCCACCGCAGAATGGCTCGGGGGCCATGGGGGCGGTGCGCGGGATCAGGGTTGTGAAAGCGAAACGTGGGTTCCCTCAGAAGGAACTGACCGCCAACGCCTCTTCGTCGAACATCTCGAAGACCCCAACCAGGCGCGCCATCGTCAGCAGCTTCCGCGCCTTCAGGTTGACGTGCAACAGCTTGATCTCGGCTTCGTTGGTGGCTGCCGTGGCGCGGCAGCGGATCAGCTCGCCCAGCCCCGACGAGTCGATCGCCGTGACCTTCTGAAGGTTGATCAGGATCTTCTTGTGTCCGTCTTCGATCTCGCTCAACATCGCCCCGCGCAGGGCCACATCGCCGCTGCCGATCGTGAGCTTGCCCTCTAAATCCAGAATGGCGACATCATTGACCAGTCTTTTCTTTATTTCCATGGCCTACCCCCCGACGCGACGGCAGTCTTGCCGCCGACATTCCCGCTCAATTTGATGGTGCACATTATGGCACAACGCGCGGTACCGCCGGATTCAACGCGCTGAGGGGCCCTCCTCTTCCCGACCAAGCGTATTTCTAGGGCCCGGAAACGAAACCACTCAGTGAGGTGAAGCCATTGACTGGTCTCCCATCGAGTGCAGAAGAGCCCGTGGAATCCGTGCCGCCGGCCGGAAGGCCGGATGTGATGGATCTGGTCGAGGCTTCGGTGGTGGTGGTCGACCGCCAGGGCTTCATCTCGCGCTGCAACCAGACCTTCGCCAGCATGGTGGGATTGACCCCGGCCGAGGTCGACGGCCACTTCCTGTGGGAGTATCTCGGCGGCGAGCGGCTGGCCGCCCTGCGAGAGCACCTCGCCGACGGCAACCCCGCCGACTCACCGGACAGGTGGAACCTGCTGCTCGATGACCGGCGGGGCGACTGTCGACTGATCAGCTGGACATTTCGTGACACGGGGGCCGGAGCGGAGGAAGACCGTGAGTACGTGGGGACCGGAATTGCCACCGGCGTCGACATGTCCAAACCCCGATCCGATCAACACGACGATCTGATTCGGTTCCTGTTCGAGAACTCCTCGGAGATCCTCTGTGTGTTGGCCCCGGACGGCGTGATCCGCCATGCCAGTTCCTCGGTACACCGACTCCTGGGCAGACGGCCGGAGAGGTTGATCGGAACCAATGCGCTGGATCTCGTCCACCCTGACGATCGTGATGCAGCCGTCGCCACCATCTACGAGGGCACGGAGAATCCCGGTGAACCCAAGGTCGTCGAGCTTCGCGGCCGGCACGACGACGGGACGTGGGTGCCGCTCGAGGCCCGGGGAATCGCCCACAAGGATGGCGACGAGATCAACATCGTGGTGACGTTCTCCGACATCAGTCGGCGCAAGCAGGCGGAGCATGCCCTCGAGGCGAGCGAGGAGAGATTCCGCAGCGCCTTCGAAAACACCGCCATCGGCAAGGTGCTCTGGAGCTACGACGGTGAGATCGTGCGCACCAACCGGGCGTTCCAGAACATGCTGGCCTTCACCGAGGACGAGCTGCTGGGCATGGCCTGGCGGGATCAGTGCCACCCGGACGACGCGACGACGCTCACCCATGACCTGAACAAAATGTTGACCGGCGAGTTGAACTCGGCCCAGGCGCTGGTCCGGGTCCGACACCGGCACGGACCCTGGGTCTGGGCCCGCGTCACCCTGTCGACAGCCACCGACATTTCGGGCGCCGTGATCCACATCATCGGCGAGTTCGAGGACATCACCGAGCAGCGCCGCGCCGAGGAGGACAAGCAGAGACGGCTGTTGCGGCTGGCCCGCCAGCAGGATTCGATCGTCGCCATCGCAACCCACGAAGGCGTGGTGAGCGGCAACCTGACGGCCGCCCTGTCGGCGATCACCACCTCCGCCGCCATCGCCATCGAGGTTCAACGGTCCAGCATCTGGCTCTTTGACGACGACAACACGACGATCAGCTGCGCGGATCTCTACGATGCCGATTCCGACTCCCACCAGTCCGGAGAGAAGCTCACCGCCGAATCCTACCCTCGCTACTTCAAGGCGCTGGAGGGCGACCGGGTGGTGGACGCCGACGACGCCCGTTCCGACCCCAGGACTGCAGATCTTCTTCCGGGGTACCTGGAACCTCTCGGCATCAACTCATTGCTCGACGCACCTATCCGCCTGCGCGGCCGGGTGGTCGGCGTGGTCTGTCTGGAGCACACCGGAGTGCCGAGAATCTGGCAGTCCGACGAGGTGAACTTCGCCGGAGCAGTGGCGGATCAAGTGGCGCAGGCGCTGGCCAACGCCCATCGCAACGTGGCCGAGTCCCGCCTCCACATGTCCGAGGAACGATTTCGGAGCATCGTCAACGCGATTCCCATGGGCCTGTTCATGTACCGTCTGACCGAGTCCGACCGGCTGGTATTCGTGGGTGCCAACCCGGCGGCCGACACCCTGCTCGGCGTCGAGTGCCAGCGCTACATCGGTAAGACCATCGAGGAGGCCTTCCCCCCGCTCGCTGACACCGAAATCCCGGGCCACTACCGGCGAGCTGCGGCCGAGGGCGTGCCGTGGCACTCCGAACAGATCATCTACGAGGATGAGGTCATTCGCGGGGCATACGAGGTCCACGCCTTCCAGACGGCGCCGAGAGTGGTGACGGTGGTGTTCCTCGACGTGACGGAACGCATTCACGCCAATGACGCCCTCCGCGACAGCGAAGAACGCTATCGAAGCCTGTTCGAAAACAACCTGGCCGGTGTCTTCCGGTCAACGGTCGATGGTGAGATGGTGGAGTGCAACGAGGCGTTTGCGAAGATCCTCGGGCTGTCGAAGGCCGAGGAGGTCATGGCCCGTGCGGCGACCGAATTCTACCGCGATCCCACCGAGCGGGATCGTCTCGTCGAGACCATCGACAGGCTCGGGGAGCTGCGCAATCACGAGCTGATGCTGCGGCGGATCGATGGAACCGACATCTGCGTGCTCGCCAACATGAGCCTGAGGCGATCCGAGAACGGCCAGCCGAAGATGCTCGAAGGAACCATGGTCGACATCTCGGACCGCAAGCTCGCGGAGGTGCAGCTGCTCCAGGCTCAGAAGATGGAGGCGGTTGGTCGCCTGGCGGGCGGCGTTGCTCACGACTTCAACAACCTGCTGCAGGCCATGCTGGGCGCCACTGAGCTGCTCCGACAGCGTTCCGGAGATGACGACGACGAGATGACGGCCAGGCTGTCCGAGCTCGAGGAGCACGTCCGCCGAGGATCCCAGCTCACCCGCCAGCTGTTGCTGTTCTCCCGCCGGGACACCGAGCGCCAGGAACGGCTCGACCTCAACGACGTGATCCGAGGTACGGTCAAGCTGCTTCATCGGCTGCTTCGTGAAAATATCGAGCTGGTCTACGTGCCGATCGATGTCGACCTGCCGTTGATTGCGGATCGGGGCCAGATCGAACAGGTGGTGATGAACCTCACCGTCAACGCGTGCGACGCCATGCCCAAGGGCGGTCGCCTCTACCTGCACACCGGCCGCGAGGGCGACCAGTCGTGGCTCGAGGTCACGGACGCCGGAGAGGGCATCCCCGACGAGATCCGAGAGCACGTGTTCGAGCCCTTTTTCACCACCAAAGACCCCGGCAAGGGGACCGGACTCGGGTTGTCGGTGGTGCACGGCATCGTGACCCGCCTCGGCGGCCGGATCACCGTCGAGAGCAGCGTCGGAGAGGGAACCAGCATCCGAGTCCACTTTCCAGGCGCCGATGGTCCGGAAGAGGTCTTCCCCGAACCGCGGAGCGTCCAACCCTCCCCGCGAGGCGACGGACAGCGGATCCTGGTGGTCGAGGACGATCCTGCGGTGCGGTCGGGCCTGCGCGAGATCCTCAGCGTCCTCGGCTACAGCGTGACCACCGTCGGCAGCCGGGAGGAATCGGTCTACCTGCCGCCGGCACCCGGGTTCGACCTGCTGCTCACGGACTACGTCCTGCCCGACGGTTCCGGAACCGACATCGCCCGCGAGCTCATCGCCCGCTGGCCCTCGCTCAAGGTCGTCGTGATGTCAGGCTATGCTCAGGACGTTCCGCTCGGGTCCGACTCGAAGCTCGAGGGCATGGAGTTCCTCCAGAAGCCGTTTGGAACCGATACGCTGGCCGACACCGTCCGTTCAGTCCTGATGGAGCCCCCGCCCTCCCCCGCCTCCTGATCTCAACGCACCAACGAACCGAATCCCAGCTTCTCGACCTCTGCCTTTCAACCTCTGACTTCCAACTTTCAACTTTCAACTCTTGACTTTCGACTTTTGACTTTTGACTTTTGACTCAAAAAAAGGCCCGGCGCTGCCGCCGGGCCCTTTGCATTATGATGCGTGAGTGTTTACTTCTCCGAGGGCTTGAAATCCACCCTTCGGTTCTTGGCGCGGTTCTCCGGCGTATCGTTGGGTGCGATCGGCTCGTGTGGACCGTAGCCCTTGGTGGTCAGTCGCTCCTCCGCGACGCCCTGGCTGACCAGGAAGGTCTTCACCGATTCCGCACGCAGCTTGGACAGCTCCATGTTCCACGCCAACGGTCCGGTGCTGTCGGTGTTGCCCTGGATCTCCACGTGGTACTGCGGGTTCTTCGTCAGGAAGGACACCGCACGACCGAGCAGTTCCTGAGCCTGGGGCGTGAGCGCGGACTTGTTCACGGGGAACAGGATCTCGCCGCGGACCATCCACTCGTCGCCCATGACGGTGATGCCCTCAGGCGGGCACCCGGTGTCGTCGACCGGCACCCCCTTCGGGGTCCCCGGGCACTTGTCCAGGTAGTCCGGTACGCCGTCGCCATCGCTGTCCAGCGGGCAACCCACCGCGTCCACTGTCACGCCCTTCGGGGTATTCGGACACTTGTCCAGGTTGTCCGGTACGCCGTCACCGTCGGCGTCCAGCGGACAGCCGGCCGCGTCGACCTTCACACCCTTCGGAGTCCCGGGGCACTTGTCCAGGTAGTCCGGCACGCCGTCACCGTCGGCGTCCAGCGGGCAACCCACCGCGTCCACCTTGACGCCCTTCGGAGTGTTCGGGCACTTGTCGAGGTGATCGGCGACACCGTCGCCGTCGCTGTCCGGATAGAGCAGAACATCCTGGACGAACTTCTCCATGGCGGCGGCACCAGTGAGATCGTCGGCGTTCACCAGGTAGCCGCCATGGCCCTTGGCAACCACCTTCTCGAGGAGCTTGGTCCCTCGCTTGTCGGTACCAATCTGAACCGCGTAGATCGCGAGGTTGTCACCGAAGTTAGACGACAACCGGTCGGCGGCGGCCACCTCTTTCTTGCCCATGTGGCGACCGTCGCTGACGATGACCAGGGATGATGGCACGTTGGCGTTCTTCACGTCGGCGGTCACTCCGTCGATGGCCTTGTCGAGAGGACTGCCGCCGTTGGCGCACTCGAAGCCGCCGATCGGCCCCGCCATCGAGCTCGAGGAATATTCCTGGAGGTTGACGAGCAGGACGGTGGCCCCCTTGGAGCCGCACTCGCCTCGTCCGAATGCCCTCAGCTCGCCGTCGTAATCGAGCTCCGGAATCGTCTCGTTCATGCTCGCCAAGAACGCCTGCGCAACATCCAGCTTGCGCATTTTGGCGTGCTTGTCATTCATCGACAGGGATCCGTCCCCGATCAAGGCAAACTGATCCACCTTGGGCACCCAGTACTCCGGATCGATCGACCCCGCTTCGAACCGGGGTTGCACCGAGGAACAGGCCCCGACCATGACCATCGCAGTCGCCACCAAAACGAATCGTCCAATATTGAGTTTCACCTCGACTCCTCCTTTTCGATTCGACCACTGATCGCCGGCGCCGAAAGACTGCTATCGGAGAACGCCGGCCGTGATCTCTGGTTCTCAAGAGCGTTGATTGACGGACAGCCGGATGGTACCACAATCCTCAGCCATACGGCCCGGCTGCACCATACCTGGCCCGCATCGCGCACCGGCCTCCAATGACGGTCGCCGATGAAGCACAGGTGTTGGTGTATTCTCGCCACGAGAGGATGCCGCGTTCGGTGTCACGCGGGAACATCCTCGGCGGGTTGACCGTATTGAAGAACATGAAACGACACGACGTGATGCTGCTTTTGGTTCTGTGCACGGCCGCCGCCGCGGCGACCGCAGGAGGGCCCCAATCGGCCCACGAACCGGCAATTCAAGCTCACGGGGACGACGTGGGCCGGACGCTGCTGTCCTATCCGGCGTTCCGGCTCGGCCCAGGGCCCGGTCCCGGCCAGGGTCGGACGCCTGGAAATGAAGGCCCACGCCGGCGCTTCGACCCTGGAGGAGGCCGTCGACCTGTGTGTTCTCCAGGACATGGCCCTCGTCGGAACCGCGGGAGCCTCGGTGGCGCTGGCGGTCGACGGCCAGCTCCTTTACCAGAACGGGTACGGCGTCAAGCACCGGGTCCTCGGCGGACCGGTCGATGCTGACACCTACTTTCGGATTGGATCCGTCACCAAGATGCTGACCGCCGCGGCGGTGATGCAGCAGGTGGAGGCGGGGACCGTGGCCCTCGCCGACCCGGTGACCGTCCACATACCCGAGTTCGAGGTCGACGGCATCTTTCCGGCCGAGCGGATCACGGTCCACCACCTGCTCACCCACTCCACCGGGTTTCCGGATCTCGATTTCAGCCTCCAAGGGCCGTCGGGAAACGACGCCCTGTCCACCTGGGCAGCCGACCAGAACGACGTGCTGTTGCACGCCCCGCCGGGGGCCTTCTGGAACTACTCCAATCCCAACTTCAGTTTGGCCGGGCTGGTGCTCGAACGGGCCAGCGGTATCCCCTACCGCGACTATATGACCGCCAATATCTTCGGTGCGGCCGGCCTGACCCGGACGACCTTCGACCCCGCTGCGGTGATGGCCGATGGCGATTACAGCTTCGGACATCTTCGGTTCCCCGGCGGAACCGAGCTGGTCTACGCCCCGGACGACTACGACAACTGGGTCGTCCAGCCGGCGGGCTACGCCTTTTCAACGGCAGGTGACCTGGTGCGGTGGGCGCTCACCCTGATCGACGGTGGCGATTCGGTGCTGACGCCAGCCTCGTGCGAGGCGATGCAACGCCCGCAGGTCGACCTCGATCTGGTACCGGGATTCGGGTACGGCTACGGCATCTTCGTGGAGCCGTTCGGGGACCTGACGATCCGCCAGCACGGGGGCAATATTCCGGGGTGGGGCGCCTTCCTTTTGTGGGAGGCCGGCAGTCGATTCGCCGTCGCCGTTCTCGCCAACAGCTTCGAGTCCCTGGCGGGCGCCGCCTACTGTATCGCCGATGCCGTGCTCGAGCCGGAGACGACACCGCCAATTCCCGATCCGATCGACCCGGCCACCTTCAGCCGTTACGAGGGGACCTGGGACTTCACCTACCAGGAGAACTTCCGGTTGGTGGGCGAGATCTTCAACGCCACCGAGGATGGCGTGAGCCTCTACCTCGACGACCCGGAGGGCCCGTTCGACGGCTGGTACTTTCTCGAGTACGTCGGGTACGGGATCTTCCTGGCCGACCTCGACGACGACGACATCCCGGATTTTGATTTCACCTTCATCGGCCGCGGCTCCCCCGACCGCCCCAACTGGTTGCGAAGTCGGATCGTGGTGGGCAGCGCTCGCCGGGCACCCCGCGAGGGAGGCGATCGCCGTCCCTGATCGACTGTGCTACAAATCGGATAATGCCAGCTCGAACCGCCGACGTGGTGATCTGCGGAGCCGGGATCGCCGGAGTTTCCGCCGCCTACCACCTCGCCGTTCGCCACGGCGTTCGCCGGATCGTGGTGGTCGACGAGCGGCCGCCGCTCACCTTGACCAGCGACAAGTCCACCGAGGCCTACCGGAACTGGTGGCCGGGGCCGGATGACGCCATGATCCGGTTGATGAACCGCTCCATCGATCTCATGGAGGAGCTGGCGGATGGGTGTGACAACCGTTTCCTGCTGAATCGAAGGGGTTATGTCTACGCCACCGCCGACCCGGTGCGGGCCGAAGGCTACCGGGCCTCCGGACGACGGGCGTCGGCTCAGGGAGCGGGGGAGCTCAGGGTCCACGGGGATCTCGCGGGCGCGGTGAACTACCAGGCTCACCATCGCGAGCACTGGCGGGGCGGTCCCGGCGGCGCCGACCTGATCCTCGACCAGCGGTTGATTCGACGGGCATTCCCCTACCTGGCCAATGACGTGCACGCGGTCCTCCACACCCGGCGCTGCGGCTGGTTCTCCGGTCAGCAGCTCGGTATGGAGCAGCTCGACCGGGCACGCCAGGCCGGTGTCGAGCTCATGACCGGCCGGGTGATCGCCGTGGAGGCAGCCGGAGGCCGAGTGGCCGTGGTCCGCGTCCGGTCAACGGACGGCGAGACCCCGATTTCGACCCCGTGCTTCGTCAACGCCGCAGGTCCGATGCTGCGAGAGGTCGGTCGCATGGTCGGCGTCGCGCTACCGGTGTTCTCCGAGCTCCACGTCAAGATGTCGTTCAAGGACCACCTCGGCGTTGTTCCGCGCGACGCTCCGCTGCTGGTCTGGGAGGATCCCCAGCGCCTGCCCTGGACCGATGAAGAACGCGACCGGCTCGCCGAATCCGAGGACACCCGCAGGTTGATGGAGGAGATGCCCGCCGGGGCCCACATGCGCCCCGAGGGCCGAGAGCACGTGATCATCCTCTGGCCCTATCATGTGGGCGAGGTGCCCGAGGTCTTTCCCATCGATCTGCCGCCCGGCTACGCCGAAATATGCCTGCGCGGGATGACCCGGCTGCTGCCTGCCCTCGAGGTCTACCTGGACCGCCTGCCGGTGCCGTTCGTCGACGGCGGCTACTACACCAAAACCCGAGAGAACCGGCCCCTCGCCTGCCCGTTGCCCGTGGACGGAGCCTATGTCCACGGCGCCCTGTCGGGCTTCGGCCTGATGGCCTCATCCGGGACCGCCGACCTCCTCGCCTGCCACATCACCGGCGCCACCCTGCCGACATACGCCGCTGGATTCGACCTGCGGCGCTACGACAATCCCGCCTACGGACGGATGATCGACGAGTGGGGCGACCAAGGGCAGCTCTGATTGCGGCGAGCAGGTGAATCCGGTTCGGGAATTCGGAATTCGGAATTCGGAATTCGGAAAACCGGGCTCGAAAGGCGGTGGTTGGATCGGCCGCAGAAGAACGCAGAGGGATGCAGGACAACGCAGCAACCTCACTTTGTGAGTTTTGAGTTTTGAGTTCTGAGTTCTGAGTTCTGAGTTGTCCCTCCCGAAAGGCTCCCAACAACTCGACCCGCCCTCACCCGTATGCAACTAAGAACTAAAAACTCAGAACTAAGAACTATGACCTGGCGGGTGGGCGGAATCTTCAATCCCACCCGCTTCTCCGCTTCTACGATCCTCCGCTCTACAATAGTCCGATCGTGACTGTCGCCAGAGTCGTCCGTACCGCGTTCGCGTGGCTGGTCGGAGTGCCAGCCACCGTGAGCTTGGCCCTGCTGGCAGTGGCGTTCGCCGTGGTTCCCCGATGCTCCATCGTCACCTTTCGGGTGGCTCGCCTGTGGGGACAGATCTGCCTCTGGGCCACCGGCTGCCGGGCGCGGATCGAGGGCCTGACCTCGGTCGATCTCAGCGGCCGCTACGTGGTGATGGCAAACCACCAGTCGGCGCTGGACATTCCGGTCCTGATGGGCGTCTTACCGGCCGAGTGGCGAACGGTGGTGTGGGCCAAGAAGAGTCTGTTCGCGGTCCCCTTTCTGGGCTGGGCCATGCGAGCCCTCGGCCACATGCCGGTGGACCGGGTCAACCGCGAGACGGCATCCACACTGGTATCCGAGAGCGCCAGCCGCGCCTCGCACACCAAGTCGATCCTGGTGTTCCCCGAGGAGACCTACGGACCCGGGCAGCAGCTGCTCGGATTCCGGCGCGGCGGGTTCGTTCTGGCGCTCAAGACCGGCATGCCGATCCTGCCGATGGGAATCGTGGGGACCCGGGCGGTCCTGCCGCCGGATGGCCGCCTGCTGTCCCGCGCCGACATCGTCGTCCGCTTCGGAGAGCCGATCGTCACCGCCGACCTGACCATCTCCGATCGAGAGCGCCTCACCGAGCGGACCCGCGCCGCGGTGGCGGAGCTCATGCTTGAGCCCGCCCTATTCACCGGAATTCGTGGTGAAGGCCTCGAGGATGGACTTGAAGCCGTCGGTGGTGCGGAGAGCCTCGAGATCGGGGTCGCCGGCGATGAGTTCGAGGTCATCGAACCCGAGCTCGACGGCCCGCGTTAGCGCGGCGAGAGCGTCCTTCCGGCGGCCGGCCAACGACAGCGCGCAGCCTCGGTTGTACCAGACCACCGGGTCGTCCTCTCGAATGCTGCAGGCAATCCCCAACACCGACGCAGCGTGGTCCGGACGCCCCTCGCCCAGGAGTTCGCGCGTCATGTAGAAGGATGTGGTGACGAAAACCGATGCGAGCAGCCGCTGCGCCGTCAGGCCTTCGGCCCCGTCCCGATCCGCACGGCGTCGCAGCTGGTCGATGCCGAGCTCCCTGACAAGGCGATCCGGGGGCTCGGCTCGTTCACCCTGGAGGAAGATCTGAAACACGTGCTGCATCTGCTCCAGGTACCGCCGTTCGAACGCATCCCAGCGCTCCTCGAGCTTGCGCTGGCGTTTCACTTCAGGTTGCCCGGCGAGCTCGGCGGCCCGGCTGCTGGCAGGGCTGACGTCGGCGAGACCAACGTAGTCCCGCGCAATCGAACTGTACATCCGTTCCGCCTCGAGCTGGCGGCCTTCCATGATGAGCTCTTCGGCACGTTCGAGATCTCCGGCGAGAGCGGTTCGCACAAGGTCGTCATTTCCCGGCCTCAAGCCCCGACGAATGGCCTGCACCTCGAGCCACTCCATCGCCCGAGCAGCCATCTCCGGCGGCATCCACGAGTGACCGCCCTCGAAGTCCTCGAACCTGTTGGGGTTTCCCTGCCGGGTCAGGCCGTCGTGGACCATCCTCATCTCCCGGTTGTTGAAGTCCGCGTCCCCCGCCGCTCCCCACACCGCGTACTCCGTCTGGTCGTAGGCGTGACCGAAATCGCGGCCGCCGACCGCCACGATCCCAGCGACGCCTCCGGTCTCCTTGCCCATCATGAACGCCAGGTAGACCGTGCCCGAGAATCCCGCGGCGTAGACCCGATTCGTGTCGATGGGGAATCGTCGGTGGATCTCCGGCCACAGCCCGTTGACCGCCCTCCGGTTGGGCTCCATACCGATATCGCTTCGGGTGTCGTTGGAGGACACGATGATCCAGCCGTACCGCTCGGCGCCGGAGCGGAACAGCTCGGCGGCCAACACCGACCTGCCCCGAGGGTCGAAGACCAGGAGCACCGGCCATCTCCGCTCCGGGTCGTACCCGGTCGGCAGGTAGAGGGAGTAGGTCTGGGACGGATCCGCTGCACACTCCAACCTCTCGACGATCGTGCCCGGAATCGCCGGAGGGGAGACTTCCCCGGCCGCCACCGCCGTTGCCGCCAGCCACAGGATCCATGCCACACCCGCGATCTTCATGTGGCCATCCTACGCACATCCCGCGTTCAGGTTTTGGCGGGCGGTTCCGGTCGCAGCACCCGCAGTGGATCTCGGACGCGGCAGCGTACACTGGAAGGGTGACGGATCAACCGCCCGGACGAATGGCGCGCCTGGTGCTGTGGGCCGCCCTTGCGGCATCGCTCCTCCTGATCGGGATCGGACTGACCCGGCATTGGAACCTCGCCCTGCCGATCGCGGGGGCCGGCCGATTTCTGTTGTGGATCCTCGCGGGGATCTACAGCACGGTGCCGCTGCTCGCCATCGGGGCGACCGTGGTCCGACTCGCCGGGCGACGGGTCTTCGATCTGGATCGGATCACCTCCACCGCCGTCTGCTGGGCTGCGGGCTGGATCGTTGTCGTCGGGATCGGCCTGATCACCCTGGCCACCGGCTGCTATGCCACCCTGCTCTGGCAGTTGATGGCGCCGGTTGTCTGGCTTTGCCTGCTCGGCTGGCTAGTGGCCACGCGGTGGTCCGCCCTGCGTTGGCTTGCCGAGATCGGCCGCCTGGCGCTGCCCGACCCGGTTCGGCTGTGGTCCTGGTCGGCGCTGATGGCGGCGGTGGCGGCCATCGCCGCCCTCCACGCCTCGCTGCCGCCCGATACCCGCGACGAGCTGTCCTACCACCTGGTGTTGCCCCAGCTTTGGGCGATCCAGGGTGACTGGTGGGGCCCGGTCGACAACTTCCATCTCGCGTTTCCAGGCAACTGCGAGCTCATGTGGGGATGGGCGGCGGCTGTCTCGGGACCGCTGGCCCCACGCTTCGTGACCCTCGTCTTTGCCGCTCTCACCATGGTCCTGCTCGCGGGCTGGTTGGCCGAGCGGCGCACGCCGCTCTGGATCAGGAACCTCAGCCTCGTGTTTCTTGTGGTGACCCCGGTGGCGTTGACCGCCGCCTCCATCTGCTACGTGGAGTGGCCGCTGCTCTTCTTCCTCGTCCTCGGTTGGCGGCTGTCCCGGCTGTCCCTCGCCGGGGCACGGACGGACGCCATGGGTTGGGCGGCGGCCTGCTGGGGCATGGCGGCCGGCATCAAGTACACGGCGGGGCTGTTCGTCGGACTGCTGGCGCTGCAGTGGTTTGTTGGCCTGATCCGGCGCCGCCGACCTGCTGCGGCGATCGCTGTCGGTTTGGCCCTCGCCCTCGCCGTGACCGCTCTCGCCGGACCCTGGCTGTTGCGCAACTGGATCGCCACCGGCGACCCGGTGTTCCCCATCGGCGGTGGTTTCGGCTTCGGGCACGAGACAGCCCAGGACCCGTCGGTCCTGTCGCAGTACGTTGACCTCGAGGGGGTATGGCGCTGGGTCCCGTGGCTGTTCCATGCCACCGCCGACGCCGTGGGCGATCATCGCCTCCACCCGCTGTGGCCCCTGCTCCACCTCGCGGTCCTGATTTTCGGTTGGCGGTGGCGGCACGACCTGCCGTGGTTCGCGGTGCTCATCGCGACCGCGGCCCTTGCCTGGGCCAACCCGGCGCCGCGGATCTACCTGCCGTTGATGCTGTTGGTCTGGATGTTCCTGCCACGAATGCTCGAAGAGCTGCCGGGAACCACCGCCGACCGGCGCCTGGCCTCCATCACCATCGGTCTGATGGTGGTCGTGTCGCTGCCCATCGCCCTCCATTTCATGTTCGCCTCGGGCGGCCGCTCGGTCCCTGACTACCTGCTCGGGCTGAAGGGCGAGAGGAGCTATCTCGCCGAGCGGGGGTTGATCGGCCCGGCCACCGAGTGGGTCTCTCAGAACACCTCGCCGGAGGCCCGGATCTGGGCGTGGTGCGAGGATCGCACCCTCTACCTGGAGCGCTGGACCCGTTCCGACTCACCCTACGGCCCGCCGGCGTTTCTGAGGATCGTCGAGAGCGGGGGCGCCCCGTCGCTCGACGCCGAGCTCGGGAGACAGCCCGTGGAATACGTTCTGCTTCGCACAGACCGTTGTCCCGAGAACTGGACCACGGCGACCTTCGAAAAACGAAGTTGGGAGATCGGTGCAGAGGCCGCCAGCCAGCTCACCGAGTGGTCGGACATCCGGCTCGAGGAGATCCTCCGCGACGACCGCCACATCCTCTACCGCGTCCGGCGTTAACCGGCAATATTCACGGCGTCGGCCTCGATCCGCCTCGCCCATAGGATGCCGAGGGCGACGATGATCAACACGGCCGCGATCGAACCGGCCAGGGCGCCGGGGTAGGCTCCAAGCAGACCCTCCCTGAGCATGGTCAGGGCGGTCAGGACGGCGGCAGCGACCGGCACCAGGGCCAGGTGGTGACGAACCACCAGGTAGCTCCCCAACAGCACGAGTCCGGTGACCAGGCCCGCCGCCAGCCAGCGCCCGACCGTCGGAACACCGTCGGCGCCCGCGATGGCGAACCCAAGGGCAACCAACGCCAGCGACAGCCGCACGCGCCCCCTGCTCCACCTTTGCGACAGCGCGTCGACGGCCGCGAAGATCAGCAGGAAAACGGCGGCACCGGCGATCCAGCCGCCGATCGGATCGATCACCGCAGCCAGGAACGGCCAGCGGGCGCCCGCCGCATCGAAGGACGGCCAGGCGGCGTCAAGCCTGGGAAACGCTCGTGTAGCGAGGGCGGAAAACCCGGCGAGCGCGACCCCGAGCGCAGCCCCCGGCAACAACCCGGCGACGCCCGCCGAAGCCGGCTGCTCGGGCAACCAGCGGTGGACCATGCCGACGGTCAGGGCGACCCCAACCGCCGAGCCCAGCAGCACCAGGAGGCCCCCTGCCACGACCATCGCCGACTGCAATGCATAAGGTTGCGCGGTCGAGAATTGTGCCGTGATCGACAGCCAGCCGTTGTACAGACCGAGGGCACCGGTGCCAGCGAGGAGCCCGAAGGCGATCGCGAATGTCCGCACGGCAAAGTGGCCCTTGCTCCACCGGACGACCGCGACGACCGCCCCGGCGACGAAGATCAGGATCAGGGTGACGACGCTGACGATCCGAACCAGCTGGGCGGAGCTGCGCCGATTGCGCTCGGCCCGCTCCCATTCTTCCGGAACGTGAACGAAGCGATAGCCGTCCACGACCTCGTCGCCCGCCAGGTGGACGGCGATCCGGGCCTCGCCCTGATCCATGGGATAGGCCGTCTCATCCTTGAAAACGAACTTCCAATCCACTCGTTCGGGTTGCTGCTCGGGCTCGGCAGAGATCTCACCGAGGATCTCGGGGTCGACCCGGAACCGGTCCCGAAGCGCTTGCCGAGCAAGGGCCCGGGCGGTTTCCTCGTCGAGGCTCGCGCCGGCCCGGGACTCCGGGAGCCGGTGCGACAGCCGGAGGACCTCGCCGTCGCCGCCGACCGACACGCCGACCTCTTCGGCACGTTCCACCACGTCACCGTCGAAGGTGACGACTCGGACCATCCACCGGGGTGGCGCCAGGAAGCTCCCGATCAGGGTGTCGTAGGCCGAGGGACCGCCCTCCTGCCAGACGAAGCGGTCTTCGAGGCCCGGCTGTCCCCGAATCGCGGACAGCTCCCGCCAGCCCTCGGGGGTCTCGATTCCATTGGCCGCTATCGCCTCGCGAGCCGCGGCGACGGCCCGGTTGCGGGTTGTCTCGAGCCCAGAGACGCGACTCTCGGCACCACCGAAAAGCAGCCAGGCGACGAGGCCGAGACCTCCGGCCGCGTACACGGCGCGCCGTGCCTTGGCGCCGAGCCCGGCCGACGGTGGCGCGGCCCGGGGAATCGAGGGCCCTTCCGGCAACGGTGCCGGACTCCAGGCGCCGTTGCGAACCGACTCCGGAGCGTCCCGCCACCCACCGCTCCTCCTGAGTCCCCACAACACCACCCACAGCGGAATCAGCGTCAGTGCGATCACCATGAAACGGTCGATCCAGATGCCCGGGGTGGAAGCGGCGAACAGCGGCATGGCGAACCACACCACGTCGAACGCGAAATGGAGCACGATCGCGGGCAGCAGGCCGAACACGAGGTAGAGAACACCGAACCCGATGGCCGGCAAGATGAGCTCCACCAAACGTGCATACGAAGGCTGGGCCGGGTAGTTGGCGTGGCCCGCCCCGAAGATCACCGCCTGGACGATCAGGGCACCCAGGATCCACCAACGGCGACCGCCGAACCTCTGGCCCAGAAGGGCGGCGCTGGCGAGTGGAATCGCCCGGAACAAGCACTCCTCCCAGAATCCGGCCTGGAGGGAGATGGCCACCGATGACAGCCACGGCAGGTAGGTCGCGAGGACGTTCGGGTCATACAGAGCGGAGGACGGGTTCCACCAACCGAGGCTGGAGTTGGCGAGAAGGTAGAGGGCCACATCGTAGGCGAAGAACACCGCCACCAGGAGATAGCCGGCCGCGGTCATGCCCGCGATCGTGCGGGTTCCCGCGACGCCGGCGTCCCACGACCTCCAGAGCTGAATGTGGTTCGGAAAGGCGGTTCGGGTCAGGCTCTCCGCCGCCATGAAGGACACCGTCAGCAGCACCCCCATGCCGACGAACTGGACCACCGCGATGACCAGTTGTTGGAGCGTGAAGTTCGCCGCCGAAACGGCGGTGTCGTACCCCATCCACGCCAACGGCCATTGGTTGAGCACAACCAGTGCCTGCATCGCGGCGACCACGATCCCCCACTTCAGGGCCTGCTTCCAGAGGACCCGGCGATTCTTGAGCAGCATGAAAAGACCGATGACGCAGCCGCCGACGATGTAGAGCACGGCTGCGGCGACGGTCGCCCCGATGGCAATGCCGTTATTGGCCGACCGCATCTCCTCATACCGCCTCGAGAAGGCCTCGGGAACCTTGACGAAGTGGCTGAGCTCGGTGAAGCGGTCACCGGAGACCGTGAGCCTGAGTCGATACCGCCCTTCCTCGCCCACGGTGGGTTCGGGCCGCTGATACACGAAGCTGTGGTCCGCACGACCCGAAGGTCGCAGCTCCACCGCCTCCTCGACCAGCTCGAACTCGGCGAGATCGACCCCCCACCAGGTGACGGCGCCCTGCTCGGCGATCTCGCGAGCCGCCGCCGCCTCCAGCGCCGGGCCGGCATCGTCCTCGGGGATGGTCTCCTTGAACCCGATCGGCAGACCCGCCGGCGAGAATCGCACCTCCGTCTCGTTGGCGTCGAACTCGGCGAAGCGGCGCACCCGCCACGAGTATGGCCAGAACAGCCCCTCGGCCAGCATCCGGGAGAACGCCTCGGTGCCGCCGGCCTCCAGCTCGACGAAGCTCTGGACCTCCTGATCGAGGTCGAACGACGCCGCATGGCGCGCGCCATCCGGTCCCCAGTCCAACCGAGCCGCCAGCTCGTCGGCCGCAGCGAGCGCCGCCTCTCGATCCATGTCGATCTCGACGTTCGCGATCGGGAAGGCACTGGGAAAAAAGTGGAAACCGAATGCCAAACAGGCGGCTGCGACCACCGCGAGTCCGATCCAGAACACCGGCTTGCGGAACATCATCCCTCCCCCACCTCGCTAGGTCGCCTGGTGATCAACTCCACCAAGACGGCGCACCATGACGAAGGTCCGATCGTCGGCGAACGGGACCCCATCGGCGAAGGCGTTGAGCTCGCTCCACAATACCTCGGAGAGCTCCTCGAGGGCCAGCGTGTGGTTGCCGGCACACACCGCTTCCAGTCGTTCCTCCCCGAACTCCTCGTCGTCTGGGTTCTCGGCCTCGGTGAGGCCGTCGGTGTACAGCACGATGGTGTCCCCCGGCAGGAGCTTCACCTCGTCCACGGTGTAGTCGCCGATCGGGAGGATGCCGAGGGGCATTCCGGTGGCCTCCAGCCACTCGGTGGAACCGTCGCTCCTGATCACCAGCCCGGAGTTGTGACCCGCGTTGGCGTACCGGAACCCCCCTGTCGAGGGGTCGAGGACGCCCAGGAAGCCGGTGGCGTACTTCTCCGGAGGCGTCCTCTCGAAGAGCAGCCGCGACACCAGGGCGCATGCGGCGTCCGGGGAGGCGCCCAGCTCGATCTGACTGGCGACCATCGCTTCGAGGGAGGCGGTCAGTAGAGAGGCTGCGATGCCCTTGCCTGACACGTCCGCAAGGAACACGAAGCACTCCTCTCCCGGAACCCGCTCGACGACCTTGAACAGGTCGCCGGACACCCCGCGGGAGGGCAGGTTGCCCCCGTGCAGGGCGAAACCCTCGATGTCGGGCAGCTTCGCCGGCAGCAGCGCCATCTGGATGTCCCTTGCCAGCTGGACCTCGCTCTCCAGCCGCTTGCGCTCGGCGGACTCCTCGGCCAGGCGCAGATTACGAATCCGCATGGCGGCCACTGACGCCAGGGAGACGAGCAGCTGCATGTCCTCCTCGCCGAACCGGCGAACGTTGAGGGTCGAGCCCAGCACCATCATCCCCATGGGACCGTCCGGGTCCAACAGCGGGGCCGCCACCAGGCTGCGCACCCCGGCGTTGAGGATGCTCGCCGCCTGGTTGAAGCGATCATCCATCTCGGCGTCCAAAACCAGGGCGGCCAGTCCTTTCTCCGCCACCTCACGGATGAGGTTGTTGGAGTAGAGGCACCGGTGGCCCGATCCCCTGTTCGACCTCGAGGCGGCGCACTCGTAGTCACCCTTGCCGCTCTTGAGGAAGACCGCTCCTTCCTCCGGCCGGAGGGCCGCGAAAGCGCGGTCGAGGATCAGGTCCAGAAGGTCTTCGACGGCAACCGACCGGCCCAGGGCCTCGTGCACCTCGTTGAGTGTTCGAAGACGCTCGGCGTAGCCCCGGATTCGCTCGTCCGCGGCACCGGTCACCGGCAGCTGACTGACGCTCGACTCCTCGAGGACCTCGGAGGCCGGCTTGAACATCGTCATGTCGCCGAACCCGGCGGGGGCGGGGGCCGCCGTCGCTTCCTGATCACCGATCTTCCTGACCGTCACGGTGCTCGCGCCCAGGCTCACCACGTCGCCGGGCCTCAGGGCGGTTGGCCGATCGATGCGCAGCCGGTTCACCAGCGTGCCGTTGCGGGACCCGAGGTCCTCGATGCTCCACCGATCGCCCTGGAATCGCAGTCGGGCGTGCTGTCGCGATAGAGACCGGTCTGGAATCACCACATCGGCCCGCGACGAGCGGCCGATGACGTGATCTCCCTGATCCAGGCTCTCCTCGAAAGGCTGGCCCTGGGGCGGTTCAACTTGCAGCGCGATCATTCATCCTCCTGGGGCGACTCAATCTCAACGATATTACCAAAACACCACCGGCTCTCGAACTAACGAGGGAGATCTCAGCGAGATTCCGCGGCCTTGAGACGCACCGTGAACGTGGTTCCGGATCCTGGCTGGCTGGCCACCTCGATGGTGCCTCCGGACTCCTCGACGATTTTCTTGGAAATCGCGAGACCCAGGCCGGTACCGCCCTGGATCTTGGTGGTGAAGAACGGGTCGAAAATGCGCTCGGCAACGTCGTTCGAGATACCCTGGCCGTTATCTCCCACCGACAGACGAACCCAGCCCGGGATCGGGTCCTTGCCGAGGGTCACCGAGATCAGATTTTCGTTGCGAGCGCGCGCGGGCATGGCCTGCATCGCGTTGACCAGCAGATTCGTCATCACCTGGCCGAGCTTGTTGGGAGAACCCACCACCCGCGGCACGGGGTCCATCTTCACCTCGAGGTGAGAGACCTTGAGCAGGGCCGCCCGCACGAAGGTCAGGGTCAGGTCGACGATTTCCTTCAGATTCGCGAAGGCCTCCTCGTCGCTGCGTCGGTGGCCCAGCTCCATGCCCCTGGTGATCTCCGAAATCTGCTCCGCGGCCGCGGCAACCTCGTCCAGCTGCCCGCGGACCCTCTTCAGCGCGTCCACGTGAGTGAGCTCAATGCCGACTCCCGGACGTAGGTCGCTCTTCAACTTTTCCACCCGGAGCTGGGCCAGATCAAGCCCCATCACCATGGCGGCCAGGGGATTCCTCAGCTCGTGGGCGACGCCGGCGGCCACCACCCCGAGGGCGTAGGTGCGCTCGGTCTCGATCAGCCGGGTTTCGAGTTCCATGATCTTGCGGCGGGTCTGGAAGCTCTCGATGCCCTCTCGCAGCACGGCCTTGAGCTCGTCCGGCTCCCACGGCTTACGGATGTAGCGCCGGATCTTGCCGCGGTTGATGGCGTTGATCGCGTCGGACAGGTCCGAATAGGCGGTAATCAGGATCCTCACCGTGTCCGGATAGCGCTCCTGAGCGATCTCGAAGAGCTCGACGCCGGTCATCCCGGGCATCCTCTGGTCGGCCAGCAACACCGCGACCTCGCGCTCTTGGAGGATCTCGAGGGCTTCCTTCCCGCCCAGCGCCGTGACCACGTCGAACTCCTCGGCGCAGGTCGCCCGCAACACCACCAGATTCGCCTTGTCGTCGTCCACATAGAGGACGGTCTCGGTCATATGGTCGATTCTAACAGGCCTCGCGCTTCACGGGCACTGCGGCGGGCCTCGAAAATGGGTATGGAGGGAGCCTATCTTTTGAAATCAGGGGGCTTGCCGGGCTCGGAGACCGACACTATCCGGCTGTCGCTCCAGTCCACCACCACCAGGCTGCCGGTGGCGACGAAGCGGTCCAGGCCGATGTCCTGGGTGAGCAAGCGGATCACCCCACCGTGGACGAAGAGCAGATGGCGGCCGCCGTCGAGGCCTTCGACAAACGAATGGACCCGCGTGCGGAAACCGGCGTAGGAGTCCCCTTCGGGGATGGAAAACTCGCGAAACTCGAGGAACACCGCTCGGATGGTCGAATCGACCTCGTCGTAGCGATATCCCTCCCAGATCCCGAAATCCACCTCGCGCAGCCGGGGGTCGGTCCGCGGTTCTCCCCAGGCCAGGCGGGCCGTGGTCATGGTCCGGTCGAGGTCCGACGACCAAACGGCGTCAAAATCGTGATCCGTCAGGTGGTCCCGCAGCGCCTCGGCCTCCCGCCGGCCCTGGTCGGAGAGCGGGGGGTTCGAGCCGCCCGCGATCCGACGCGCCGCACTCGCGGTCGTCTCGCCGTGTCTCGCCAACCAGAGCTCCATGGGCCCGTGTGTCACTGGCGAAGTGTAGCCGCACCTGAATGTGAAATGTGAAAAAGTAGAAAGACAGCCGCCGGCGTACAATCCGCTGTTGGAGGGAAGCCATGTACGTGATCGCCGACATGAGTATCGTACCCCTCGGGGTCGGCCTGTCACTGTCCCGCTACGTTGCGGCCTGCGAGCAGGTGCTGTCCGACGCCGGGCTGAAGCCCGAGCTCCACGCCTACGGCACCAACGTGGAGGGGGAATGGGACGACGTCTTTGCCGCGCTCAAACGATGCCACGAGATGCTGCACGAGATGGGTGCCCCGAGGGTTTCCACCAACCTGAGGTGCGGAACCCGAACCGACAAGGCGCAGACCAGGGAGGACAAGGTCCAGAGCGTCCGGGAGATAATGGGGGACGATGCCAGTCTGAGGTCTGAGTTCTGAGTTCTGAGTTCTGAGTTCCCACCCACCCCTTGTCCCCGGCAGCCCTCCGCCGATCCGGATGGTCTCATCCTGTAGGTACCTCAAAACTAAGAACTCAAAACTAAGAACTGCGCTGAAGGACCTTGACAACTGCGTCGATGCCCGCCTCGAAGGCGTGGCGGACCCGGGGGTCCTGCAACCCGCCGTAGAGCTGATCCGCCCTCCGCGGTGTGTTGACGTTGTCGGTACAGAACAACAACGCACCGACCTGGAGGTCGAGCCGGGCGCCCACCACGGCGGCGGTCGCGCACTCGGACTCCACCCCCATGACGAGCCCGGCGCAGTCCTCGTAGATTTCCGGCCCCTGGCGATATCCGGCGTCGGTGGTGAATGTGATTCCGATATGACTCGCGACGCCGGCGCCGTGAGCCGCCTCGAGAAGGCGCGAGGTCAACGCCGTATCGAAGGCCGCAGGAAATCCGGGCGGGGCGTAATAATCCGATGTCCCTTCGCCTCGAACCGCCGCCGAAACGACCAGCAGATGACCGACCTCCAACCCCGGATCGACGCCGCCGCAGGCGCCGAAGACCACCAGCCGGCGGGCGCCGTTGGCCGCCGCCATTTCGAGGGCGTTGGCGGCCGCCGGCCCCCCCATGCCCGAGTACACGAGGGTGACGCCGCGCGCCGGCATCTGGTAAACGATGCGGTCGGTGGTCTCGTCCAGCGGCACCTCTTCGCCGCCGCAACGCTCGACGATGGCCGGCAGGAAGGACCTCCGGCCGAAGGGCAGCAGGACCACCGATTGGGCGCAGTCGAAGTCCGGGTTGTTGGCGTGCTCGAATCGTCGCTGGTTCATCTTGTTTCCAGGTTACCAGGTACAGCGGGAGGGTTCCCGAATTCCGAATTCCGAATTCCGAATTTCGTTCCTCTGCTCCCTCGGACGGTCATGGTAGATTGACACGCCACGTCGGATTTCGCAGTTCATTCGCGATTCTGAGATTCGTTTTTTCGGAGGGCATCCAATGAAGCAGTTCGCGATCATCGTCGCAGCCCTTTCCCTGTCGATTGTGCTGGCCGGCGCCACCGACGCGACCGACGACGAGAAGTCGAAGCCGGCGATGTCAGAGGCGACCTTCGAGGGGCTCCAACTGCGAGCCATCGGACCGGCCATCAACTCGGGCCGGGTGACCGATTTCGCCGTAACCCCTGGCCGGCGCCACCGATTCTTCGCCGCGGTCGCGTCGGGAGGCGTGTGGCGGACCGAGAACGCCGGGACCACCTGGACCCCGGTGTTCGACGACCAGAGCTCCTACTCCATCGGCTGCCTGGCCATGGACCCCACCAATCCCAACGTCGTGTGGGTGGGGACCGGCGAGAACAACAGCCAGCGCTCGGTCTCCTTCGGCGACGGGGTCTACAAGACCCTGGACGGCGGCGCCACCTGGAACAACGTGGGCCTTCGAGGAATCAGAGCACATCGGCATGATCGCGATCGATCCGCGCGACACCGACGTGGTCTATGTCGCCGCCCAGGGACCGCTGTGGCGTTCGGGCGGCGACCGGGGTCTGTACAAGACCACCGACGGCGGCAAGACCTGGGCCAGAATTCTCTTCATCAGCGACCACACCGGCGTCAGCGAGGTCGTGCTCGACCCGCGCGACCCCGACACGCTGTACGCGGTGGCCTACCAGCGGCGGCGCCACGTGTGGACCCTGATCAACGGCGGGCCCGAGTCGGGCATCCACAAGTCCACCGACGGCGGCGCCACCTGGCGCAAGCTCACCAAGGGCCTTCCCGAGGAGGACCTCGGCCGGATCGGCCTCGCCGTGTCGCCCGTCGATCCCGACGTGATCTACGCGATCGTCGAGGCGGTGCGTGATGCCGGCGGCGTCTTCCGGTCGATCGACCGCGGCGAGACCTGGACCAAGCGCTCCGACTACATGACCTCGAGCCCCCAGTACTACAACGAGCTGGTGGCGGACCCGGCCGACGTGGACAGGGTCTACGCCCTCGATACCTACCTGCAGGTCAGCGCCGACGGCGGTGCGACCTTCACGCGGGTGGGCGAGGAGCACAAGCACGTCGACAACCACGCCCTCTGGATCGACCCCGACGACCCCGACTACCTGCTGGTCGGTTGCGACGGCGGCGTGTACGAGAGCTTCGACCGCGGCGGCAGCTGGCTGTTTCGAGAAAACCTGCCGATCACCCAGTTCTACCGGGTCTCGGTCGATACCTCCGAGCCCTTCTACTTCGTCTACGGGGGAACCCAGGACAACAACACCCTCGGCGGCCCGTCGCGCACGTTGAACAGCTCGGGCATCTCCAACGAGGACTGGTTCGTCACCGTCGGCGGCGACGGTTACGAAACCCAGGTCGATCCCACCAATCCCAACATCCTCTACAGCCAGAGCCAGTATGGCGGCCTGGTTCGTTTCGATCGGCGGTCCGGCGAACGGATCGACATCCAGCCCCAGGAATCCCCGGGAGCCGCACCCAACCGCTGGAACTGGGATTCGCCGCTGATCATCAGCCCGCACTCGCCGACCCGGCTTTACTTCGCCTGTCAGATGGTCTTCCGGAGCGATGATCGGGGAGACAGCTGGAGTGCGGTCAGTGCGGACCTGACGCGGGGCATCGACCGCGACTCCCTGCCGGTCATGGACAGGGTCTGGGGGCCCGACGCGGTGTCGAAGAACCAGTCCACGTCAGCATTCGGCAACATCGTGGCGCTCACCGAGTCGCCGCTGGTCGAGGATCTGATCTACATCGGCACCGACGACGGCCTGATCCAGGTCACCGAGAACGGAGGGACCAGCTGGCGGCGAATCGATCGGGTTGTGGGCGTGCCGGAGATGACCTACGTCAGCCGGCTCGAAGCCTCGCGACACGACGCCGACACCGTCTATGCCGCCTTCGACAACCACAAGAACGGCGATTTCAACCCCTACGTCTTCGTCAGCCGAAATCGCGGGCGCAGCTGGACCTCGATCCGCGGCGACCTTCCCGACCGGGAGATCGTCTACGCGCTGACCCAGGACTGGGAAAATGCAGGGCTCCTGTTCGCCGGCACCGAGTTCGGTCTTTACTTCACGATCGACGAAGGGAGACATTGGATCCCCCTCACGGGCGACTTTCCGACCATCCAGGTTCGCGATCTCGAGATTCATCGCCCGCAAACCGACCTCGCGGTGGCGACCTTCGGCCGCGGGTTTTACATCCTCGACGATTTTGAGCCTCTGCAGACCGTGTCGGATCAACTGCTCGCCCAAGATGCGGTCCTGTTCGATGTCCGCGACGTTCCCTGGTTCGTCGAGATGCGCTCGCGCCACATGTCGCGCGGTCACGGTTTCTGGACCGCTCCCAACCCGCCCTACGGCGCCATCTTCACCTACTACCTCCGCGACGGCCTGAAGACGCGCCGGGAGCGCCGTCTGGATCAAGAGAAAGAAGCTCTCGAGGCCGGTCGTGATCCAAGCTATCCGTCGTTGGAGGAGCTTCGCGATGAAGAGCGCGAGGACGAACCGCGCATCGTCCTCACCGTGACCGACGCCGGTGGCCAGGTGGTGCAGCGGGTTTCCGGACCGCGGAGCCGAGGCATTCACCGCGTCGCCTGGAACCTGCGCTATCCGGCCACGGTGCCGATCGATCCCCATCTGGAGCGCCCCAAAGGGGAGGCGAGGCCTGACGACGAGGTCTCCCCGGGCCCGCTCGCCCTCCCGGGCACGTACTCGGTCACAATGTCCGCAGAGATCGACCGGGTGACCACCGAGCTCGCCGGCCCCGTCCCGTTCGAGGTGATCGCCCTCGACCTGTCGTCGATCACCGTCGACGACCCCGTCGAGGTGCTCGCGTTCCGCAGGAATGTCGCCCAGCTTCGGCGTGCGGTGCTCGGCGCAGTCGAAGCGGCCCAGGAGGCGGTGGACCGCCTCGATCACGTGGAGGCGTCCGTGCTCGCGGCCGGAGCGGCCGATCCCGGGTTGCTCGAGCGGACCCACGCCCTGCAGGCAGACCTCGACGAGATCATGCTGCGGCTCTACCGGGATCCGGTGCGCCAGAAAAGGAACGTTCCGGAGCCGCCGTCCGTCTGGCAGCGAGTGGAGCGGATCGTGGGTGGCCAGTGGAACACCACGACCGCCCCGACCCAGACCCAGCGGGAAGGCTACCGGTGGGCAGTTGACGAGTTTGCCGTCCAGCTTTCGCGATTGCGGGACCTGTTCGCCAGGCTCGAGACGCTGGAGACCGAGCTCGATGCGGCGGGTGGCCCGTGGACGCCGGGGCGGCTGCCGTCGTGGCCACCGGATCGGCAGTAGTTGAAAGTTGAAAGTTGATCCCCCCTCCCGCCCACCCGGGCTATGGGGCGACGTTGGGCTTGTTAAATGGGAATGTGGCAGCTCCCGATGCCTCGCTTGGCGAGGTACTGCTGGTGGTAGTCCTCGGCGGGCCAAAACCGGCCGGCCTGGGCGATCTCGGTGGCCACCGGCTGCGGCAGGGACCCTCCGGCGTCGAGAGCCGATCGGGACGCGCGGGCCAGCGCCTCCTGCCGCGCGCTGTGGACGAAGATCACCGACCGGTACTGGCTGCCCACGTCCGGGCCCTGGCGGTTCACTTGGGTGGGGTCGTGCATGCGCCAGAACACGTCGAGCAGCGCCTCGTAGGTCACCCGGGTCGGGTCAAAGGCCAGCTGCACCGCCTCGGCGTGTCCGGTGGTCCCGGTGCAGACCTCGCGGTAGGTCGGACCTTCGGTGTGGCCACCGGTGTAGCCCACGATCGCGTCCACCACCCCTTCGAGTTGCCGGAATGCCTGTTCGACGCCCCAAAAGCACCCTGCACCGAACGTTGCGGTCTCGAGTGTTGAATTCATCGGATGACCTCCGGCTCGAATAGCGGATTCGAGCGGAGGTTTATTTCGGGTTACCCGGCCTCATAGCCTCACGGCCCCATAGCCTCACGGCCCCATCGCCCCTTTGTTGTTGAACGGACCGCTACGCGATAGGATGTCCCGGAGGTGACTATGAAACTCACACGACTGTGCTTGCTCGCAGCCATCGTCGTCTCGACCTCCATGCCGACGACTGCGTGGGAGAACCCAGCGGGTCAGGAGTTCACCGCCACGGCGGTCATGGACACGGGGGAAGGAACTCGTCGCATGCCGGTGACCCTGGTTGCCATGCGCTACACCTCCATGGAGGATGCGGTGCGGCTCGAGAAGGTGCTCGCGAATGGAGGCCAGGGAGCTCTGCTGGCGTCGCTGAGGGGGCTCAACGACGGCCAGTTCGTGCTCGGCGCGCTGGCAATGCCGGTCAGCCTGGTGACGGCCGAGGAAATCCGCGACGGCCACCGGTACTTCTTCGTCACCGGCCGCCGGATCCAGGTGGAGGAACGAACCAACTCCAGCGAATCCCTGGAGTACCCGTTCGGCGTGGCGATCTTCGAGCTCGGCGACTTCGGCTCGGGCGAGGGCGAGATCTACCCGGCGGCCGCGCTTCGCATCGATCCGGACGATGGCGGAGTCGTGATCGATGAGTACGACGGCGAACCGGGCCGTCTGATCGACGTCCAGCAGACGCGATGACCGACCGAACCAACGGCACGAAGAACCGGCTGATCGTCGGTATGACGGGCGCCAGCGGCGTGATCCACGGGGTCCGTTTGCTGGAGGTGCTGCGTGGCATCCCGTCGGTCGAGACCCACGTGGTCCTGACCAACGCCGCCAAACAGACGCTGGCTTTAGAAACAGAGATCTCGATGGACGTTGTGGCGAATCTCGCAGACCACCTCTACCGGTCCGCCGACATCGCCGCCGGCCCCAGCTCGGGCTCCTTCAAGACTGCCGGCATGGTGGTCATCCCGTGCTCCATGAAGACCCTGTCGGGGATTGCCAACTCCTACGCCGACAACCTGCTGATCCGAGCCGCCGACGTGACCCTCAAGGACCGCCGGCCGCTGGTGCTGGTAGTCCGGGAGACGCCCCTCCACGTCGGGCACCTCCGCTTAATGACCCGAGCCGCCGAAATGGGCGCGGTGGTCATGCCCCCCATGCCCGCCTTCTACCACCGGCCGAGGTCAATCGACGATATCGTGAACCAGACCGTCAACCGCGTGCTCGACGTGCTCGGCATCGAACTGCCGGAGGACCTCTTCGACCGCTGGCAGGGTGCCGGCAGCTAGGCGCCTTCGCTCGCACAGCTTAAAAAGCTATCATTTTGACGACGTCGAACCAAAGAACGCCGATTCAACGTATGACAACCGGGAGCCGAGCCGATGAACCGTCGCTACATTTCCGCCGTTTTCGTTGCCCTGCTGATCGTCACCGTCATGGGGTGCGGCAGCACCCGGTCCCAGACCAGTTCCGCCGTACCGCCACCACCGCCGGCCGCGGCCACGCCTCTCGCCCCGCCGCCGCCCACATCCACCGCAACCCCCACCATCTCCGACGCCGTACCCCTGGACCCGGCCGTGACCTTCGGTCGACTGGACAACGGGCTCACCTACTACATCCGCTCCCACGACGAGCCCAGGCAGCGGGCCGAGCTCAGGCTGGTAGTCAACGCCGGTTCGATCCTCGAGGACGACGATCAGCGGGGACTCGCCCACTTCGTCGAACACATGGCGTTCAACGGTACCGAGAGCTTCGAGAAGCAGGAGCTGGTGGACTACCTCGAGTCGATCGGTGTGCGCTTCGGCGCCGACCTCAACGCCTACACCTCCTTCGACGAGACCGTCTACATGCTCACGGTGCCCACCGATGACCCCGAGCTGGTGAAGACGGGCATCAAGATCCTCTCCGAGTGGGCCTCGAAAATCACCTTCGAATCGGAGGAGATCGACAAGGAACGGGGGGTGGTCATCGAGGAGTGGCGCCTCGGCCGCGGCGCCGGGGCGCGGATTTTCGACAAGCAGGCGCCGGTGGTCTTCAAGGACTCACAGTACGCCGATCGGCTGATCATCGGTACGAAGGAAACCCTCGAATCGGCGCCACCGGCCACCATCGTGCGGTTCTACGAGGACTGGTACCGGCCCGGCCTGATGGCGGTGGTGGCGGTCGGTGACTTCGATCGGTCATGGATGGAGGAGTTGATTCGAAGCGCCTTCGAGCCGATCGAGGCCGTGGAAGAAACGAGGCCGAGAACCGTGTACCCGGTGCCGGACCACCCGGAGACCCTGTTCACGATCGTGACCGATCCTGAAATGACGATGACCAGGATCGGCCTGATGCAGAAGCTGCCGGTCTCGAAGCTGGTGACCGAGGGAGATTTCCGCCGCTCGATGGTGGAGGGCCTTGCCGACACGATGCTCAACCAACGCCTGCAGGAGCGGGCTCGCGAGGCCGACCCTCCATACATCGCCGCCGGCGCCGGCGCCGGCAACCTGGTTCGTGAGAAAGGGCTGTACGGCCTCGGTGCGATCGTCGACCAGGACGGTCTGGAGCGAGGCCTCGAGGCGATCCTCGCCGAGGCTGAACGCGCCTCACGGCATGGCTTCACCACCACCGAGCTGGCTCGCGCCAAGTCGGCGTACCTGCGGAACATGGAGCAGGCCTTCAGGGAGAGGGACAAGGTCAAATCCGGTGCTTTCGCGGGTGAGTACGTCCGCAACTTCCTCACCGACGAGGCCGCTCCCGGCATCGCGGTGGAGCTGGAGCTAGCCCAGAAATTCGTTCCCGGAATCGGTCTGGACGAGGTCGACGCGGTGGCCGCGAGGTGGCTGACCCAAGGCAGTCGGGTGGTCGCCATCAGCGCTCCGGAAGACCCGAAATCAACGCCACCGGACGAGGCTTTTGTCGCGGCGATCGTGGCGGCCGTGGACATGGCCGAGATCACGCCATACGAGGACCTTCTCTCCGATCAGCCGCTGATGGCCGCGGCGCCCCCACCGGCGGCGATCGTGTCCGAGAGCCACATTCCCGAAATCGACGTGACCGAGTGGCAGCTCGCCAACGGCGTCCGAGTCTTCCTCAAGCCCACCGAGTTCAAGAACGACGAGGTGCTGTTCACCGCTTTCAGCCCCGGCGGAACGTCGCTGGTGGAGGACGATCAGTATGTGGCGGCAATGACCGCCGGAACCGTCGTCCTCGAGGGCGGCGTCGGCGTCTTCGACCTGACCCAGCTGCAGAAGCTGCTCGCCGACAAGGTGGTGGGAGTCGGCCCGTACATTTCCGAGCTCGAGGAGGGGATTTCCGGCAGCGCCTCCCCCGACGACCTGGAGACCATGTTCCAGCTGATTTACCTCTACTTCACCGAACCGGTCAGCAGCGAGCAGGCGTTCTCATCGGTCACCCGCAAGTACCGGGGTTTCGTGGAGAATCGCCTCGCCCGACCGGAGGCAGTCTACGGCGACACCGTCAGCCGCATCGTCTCCCAAGACCACGTTCGCCGCCGGCCGTGGACCCTCGAGCTGATCGACGATATGGACCTCGACACCTCGTATCTGATCTACGTCGATCGCTTCGCCGATGCTTCCGACTTCACCTTCGTGTTCGTAGGCAACTTCTCACTCGACGGACTGCGGCCGCTGGTCCAGCGTTATCTGGGGCAGCTGCCGTCGGCAGGCCGCCACGAGAGCTGGCGCGACGTGGGGGTGGAGGCGCCGGAGGGCGTGGTGGAGGAGGTCGTGGTCAAGGGCATCGAGCCCAAGAGCCGCGCGACCATCATCTTCCCACACGAATTCCAGTGGTCGCGGGAGAACAGCTTTCTCATGGCGTCGGTGGCGAGCGTGCTGCGGATCCGGCTGCGCGAGGTGCTGCGCGAGGACGAGGGCGGCACCTACGGGGTGTCGGTCCGGGCGGGGGTCACCAGAATTCCCCGCCAGAGAACGTCGTTCGCGGTCAGCTTCGGCTGTGACCCGGAGCGGGTGGAGGAGCTCACCGGCCTGGTCTACGACGGCATCCGACACCTCCAAACGGAGGGCCCCGACCCCGAGGACGTCGCCAAGGTCGCTGAACAGGACCGCCGTGCCCGCGAGGTCCAGCTGCGCGAGAACGGCTTCTGGCTGTCGAGCCTCGAGTCATATCTGTGGGACGGGCTCGACCCGCGCCTGATCCTGGACTACGACGACTTGGTCGACGGGCTGTCGACGGAGTCGATCCGCGCCGCGGCAAAACGGTGGATCGACCTCGACCGGCACATCGAGGTCATCCTCCTGCCGGAAGAGGAGTGAGTTGGAAGTCAAGAGTTGAAAGTTGAAAGTTGAAAGTTGAAAGTTCGGTGATGGGAACCGTTTCGGACTATTCGTGACGTTCGACTTTTGACGTACGACCTCCAACCGGGTGTTTGGACGTAAGGTGTGAGCGATGACCGAGGATCCGATCACTCGCCGGGCCGACGAGATCCCGACCGACCGGATCGGCGCCTGGGCGACGATCAGGCTGGCGTTGTCGGGCACCGAGCTCGACTTCACCCGCGGACCTGTCGGCCGCGCCATCGTCCTGCTCGCCATTCCCATGGTGTTGGAAATGGTCATGGAGTCGGCCTTCGCCATCACCGACGCATTCTTCGTGTCTCGTCTGGGAGTCGACGCCGTCGCCACGGTGGGCTTCACCGAGGCCATGATCACCGTCGTTTTCGCCATCGCCGTCGGAATGGCCATGGCCACCACCGCGATGGTGGCGCGCAGGATCGGCGAGAAGGACCGGCGGGGCGCCACCATCGCCGCCACCCAATCCATCGTTCTCGGCATCGGCGGCTCGTTGCTGATCGCCATCCCGGGAGTTCTCTTTGCCACCGACCTGCTGCGACTCATGGGCGGCACGCCGGAGCTGGTGGCGTTCGGAGCCGGCTACACCCGGATCCTCCTGGGCGGCTGCGTCACCATCATGCTGCTGTTCCTCATCAATGCCGTATTCAGGGGCGCCGGCGACCCCGCCCTGGCCATGCGCGCCCTGTGGCTGGCCAACGGCTGCAACATCCTTCTCGACCCCTGTCTGATTTTCGGCCTCGGTCCCTTCCCGGAGCTCGGCGTGACCGGCGCAGCGGTGGCCACCACCATTGGCCGAGGAGTCGGAGTCGCCTACCAGCTCTGGATGCTCACCTCCGGGAAGGGTCGAATCCACATTCGGCTGAGGGACATCCGAGTCGTGCCGCCGGTGATGCTGCGCTTGATGAAAGTCTCCGTCGGCGGCATCATGCAGTTCCTCATCGGCACCTCGAGCTGGGTCATTTTGGTGTGGATCATCGGCCGGTTCGGGTCGGCCGCGGTGGCCGGCTACACGATCGCGATTCGGATCATCGTGTTCGCCATCCTGCCCTCTTGGGGGTTGGCCAACTCCGCGGCGACGCTGATAGGCCAGAATCTGGGCGCCGGTCAGCCCGGCCGAGCCGAGACCTCGGTCTGGCGGGCCGCCCTGTACAACCTGGTCTTTTTGGTGACGGTGGCGGTGGTCTTCGTCACCTGGGCCGAGCCGATGATCCGGGTTTTCACCTCCGACCCGGAGGTGGTCCGTCACGGCGTGTCGTGTCTTCGGTGGGTGAGCTACGGTTACGGTTTCTATGCCTACGGCATGGTCATGGTGCAGGCCTTCAACGGAGCGGGCGACACCACCACGCCCACGATCATCAACTTCTTCTGTTACTGGCTGTTCCAAATTCCCCTGGCATATGTGCTGGCGGCCTCGACCCTCGGCGCCACGGGGGCCTTCATCGCCATCACCGTGGCCGAGTCGCTGATCGCGGTCGTCGGCATCCTGGCATTTCGCCGCGGCCGGTGGCGGACACGAGTGATCTGACACCCCCCGTCCTTACAATCGCCTCGGCCAACGACGGAGGTTCCGCGAATTGCTCGCGGCCGTCGTTAGCGAGGTCCGAATTCCGAATTCCGAATTCCGAATTCCGATTTCCCCGCCAACCCTTGACAAAGTCAACTACAGGCACTATCTTCCATTCCGACTGACCAGTCAGTCGGAGAATCCAATGACCCATCTCAAGCCCCCAGATCCATCGGGAAAACGGACGATCCTCGTCCAAGCGGCGGCCGAGGTCTTCGCCAGGCAGGGCTTCGCAGCGACCCGGGTGTCGGACATCTCCCAGTGTGCGGGAGTCGGCAAGGGGACCGTCTACGAGTACTTCTCCAGCAAGGAGGAGCTCTTCTTCGCCGTCTTCGAGTGGTTCAACCAGGAGATTCGCAGCCGCGTGGACTCCGTCATCGACGAGTCGAGCAGCGCCAGGGACGTCCTGACGGCATTGCTCCGCTCCTCGGCGGAGATCGTGTCGGAGCACCGCGAGATCTTCTCCATGAACCTCGACTTCTGGGCCGCGTCAAGGGGCAGCGCCTTCGAGGATCGGTTCTCGACGGCCTGCAGGACCATGTACCGGGAGTACCGCGGCCTCACCGCAAAGGTCATCCGCCGTGGCCAGCGGGAGGGCGATTTCAGACCCGACCTCGACGCGGACCTGCTGGCCACGTTGGTGGTCAGCGCCCTCGACGGCCTCGGCGTCCAAAGCTGGTTCGATGCAACCGTCGACCCGGTTCCCGCCACCGACGCTTTCGCCGACGCCCTGTGCCATGGACTCTGCCGGGAGGACTCATGAACCGTCCGCAACCACCCAGCTACCATCTCGTACGAGCCTGCATGTTCAATGGAGGATCTCAGGCGGCGGTGCTGGCCGCCCTAATGACTCTCGTCACCGCCACCGGGCCCGTCCTCGCGGCCGACGTCGCGGCTCCCACGACCCTGACCGAGCTGGTCCGCTCGGCGGTCGCCACCAACGAGGTGGTGGGCTACGCCGACACCGACATCCAGCGCGCCCAGGCCGACGTCAAGCTGGTCTCATCCGCCCTGCTCCCGCGGGTCGACCTCAACGCCACCTGGTGGCGATTCAAGGATGAGCAGTCCATCGAGCTGGCTCCAGGCGAGGAGTTCGTCATCCGCCCCCTCGAGGACTGGGTGTGGTCGGCCGAGCTGAGGCAGACCCTGTTCTACGGCCTCCGCGACTGGCGCGCCCGCGACGTCGCCAGGCTCAACCGTGACATCGCCGACCTCGACCGGATGACGGCCATCAACAACCTGACCCTGGCCGTGGCCGCCGAGTTCTACACCTTCGTCTCACGCAGAGAGTCCGTCGAGGTCGCCCGGTCCGCGCTCGAGGCCAACCAGGGGCAGCTCAAGCTGACCCAGCGACTGTTCGAGGTCGGTGAGGCCACCTCGGCCGACACCGCCCGCTGGCGGTCCGAGGTGGCGGGATCGAAGCAGCGTCTGGTGCTCGCCGAGGGCGCCGCCGAGATCTCCCGGCGCCGGCTGGCCCGATTGGCCGGCGTCCCCGCTGTCGGCGAGCTTCGCACTCCGGGCCCGATTCCAGCGCCCCCCGGCGACGACCCGCTGCTGCGGACCCAGGCCCTGGATCATCGGCTCGAGATGGCCACCCTCCGACACCAGCTCGAGGCGGCGGGGCTGATGATCAAGGTGGAGAGCGGCGCCTGGCTTCCGGAGCTCGACGCCGCCGTCCAGTACCTGCAGCAGAAGGCCGCCTTTCCGTCGGACAGCTGGATGTCCTTCTCGCTCAACCTCAAGGTACCGATCTACGACGGCGGTCTGACCAAGGCCCGCGTCATCAGGGCCAAGGCCGATCTCCGTGACGTGAAGTGGCTCCAGGTTGAGGTCACCCGCGAGATCCAGAACCAGGTGGACGATGCGGCCGTGACCTACCGCACCGCAACCGCGGCTCTGGAGGCCGCCCACGAGCGAAACCTGGCCTCTCGCCAGGCCTATGACCAGGTGGAGCGCGCCTACCGCGTCGGCGAGGCCACCTCGGTGGACCTGCTGACGGCAACGACGGATGCGATCGACGCGGCCAACGCCGAAATCATCGCCAAGGCCCAGCGCGAGTACCAGGCCATCGCTTTGCGTCACGCCATCGGCCTGTCACCTTTGCCGGACCTCGACCTTTCCAAATCCAACGAGGATGAAACACCATGAACGCTCGAGCTTTCTGCACCTCTGCGCTCGTCGCCTGCTGCTTATGGATGGCCGGCTGTCAGGGCGGCGGAACCGAAGACCCCCAACAGGCCCAGGCGGCCCGCGAGGCCGCCCTCGCTCCCCGTGAGGTGCGGCTGGTGACCGCCGAAGCGGAGGAGGAACGGCCCTCCTTGAGTCTCGTCGGCGAGGTCCGGGCCTTCGACACCGTGTCCCTCTCGCCCGAGGTGGCCGGTTCGATCGATGCCGTTTTGGTCGAGGTGGGCGACCGCGTGCGGGCCGGCCAACCCCTGGCCGAGGTCGACCGCTCCACCCACAAGATCTATCTCCAACAGGCCGAGGCCAACCTGGCCGCGGCCCGCGCCGACCTCGACCTGGCCGACAAGGCGCTCGAAAGGAAGCGCGACCTGCTCACCGACGAGACCATCGCCCAGGCCACCTTCGACCAGGCCAAGGCCGCCTACGATCTCGCCGCCGCCCGGGTCATGGGCGCCGAGGCGGCGAGAGACCTGGCCCAGAGAAACTGGGACAGGAGCGTCGTGAGAGCCCCGACCGCGGGCACCATCACCAACCGCGCCGTGGTCGCCGGACAGTGGCACGACGTCGGCCAGACGATTTTCCACCTGGCGGTCGGCGACACGGTCAAGGTCGCGGCCAGGGTCCCGGCAAGCTGGGCGCCACGGCTGAGTGGACTCGAGGGCTTCGATTTTTCGGTAGGCACGTCGCCGACGGTCCACCACGCGCGGCTGTACAGCGTCGACCCCGTGGTCAGCGACACAAGCCGTTCCTTCGAGGTGATCGGAGTGGTGAAGAACACCGACGGCAGCCTGCGCCCGGGAATGTTCGCCAACGTGACCCTGGAAGCGCCAGAGGCCGTCCGTACAATGTGGCTTCCGGTGTCGGCGGTGTCGACCTCCGACATGTCGCAGGTAATGATCGTTGCAGACGGGGTGATCACCGTTCATCGCGTTCAGGTGGGACGCCGGGTCAACGGCCGGATCGAGATCGTCGACGGACTCGACGAAGGCCAGCCGGTGGTGGCCGACACTGCCGGTCTCAACCGAGGTATTCCGGTACGAATCGTCGGTCAGGCCGAAAACTCGTGAGATTTGAAATCCTCAGCCGATTGGTGACGCCATGAACCTGTACGACATCGCGATCCGCCGCCCGGTTTTCACGGTCATGCTGATGGTGGCCCTGATTGTATTCGGAATCCTCGGCTACCAGACCCTGCCGATCAACCTGCTGCCCTCTCTCGACATCCCCATCGTCACGGTGATCACAATTCTCCCCGGAGCTTCACCCGAGGTGGTGGAATCGGACATCACCGACGCCATCGAGCAGCAGGTCAACACCATCGAGGGCATCCGCCAGCTGACCTCCTACTCCGGCCAAGGCGTGTCCCAGATCACCATCACCTTCACCCTCGACCGGGACATCGACATCGCAGCTCAGGACGTCCGCGACAAGGTCGCGGGCGCGGTGGGCAACCTGCCGCTGGACGCCGAACCGCCGATCGTCCAGAAGCTCGACATCAACTCTCAACCGATGCTGTGGATGTCCTTCTCCGGGCTCGACGCCCGGGAGCTGTCGGACTACGCCGACCAGGTGATCCGGCCCCGTCTGCAATCGGTTCCAGGCGTCGGCAACGTGTTCCTCGCCGGCTTCCGGGAGCCCATGATCCGGATCTGGGTCGACCGCGACAAGCTCGCGGCCCACCGGTTGTCGGTGACCGACATCATCGCCGCCATCGGCCGGGAGAACCTGGAGTTACCGGGCGGATTCATTGAGGGCGAACGCTATGAGCTGGCGGTGCGAAACCTCGGTCTCTTCAATTCGGTCGAGGACTTCAACCGCATGATCGTCGCCTCCGTCGACGGCCGTCCCATTCGGCTGTCCGACCTGGGGTTCGCTCAGCTGGGGATCTCCGACGAACGCGGCCTCGGCCGCTACAACCTGAGGCCGACGCTGGGCCTCGGTGTGGCGCCACGGTCCGGCGCCAACCTAGTCGAGGTCAATCGAGGCGCCATCCAACGCATGACCGAGCTCGACGATGACTTCCCCGAAGGCGTCGAGTGGCACGTGGCCTTCGACGCCGCCGAGTATGTCGAGAAGTCCATCTCGAACGTTCAGTTCGACATCGCCTACGGCGCGATCCTGGCCATCCTCGTGGTCTTCGTCTTCCTCCGCTCCTGGCGGTCGACCTTCATCGTGTCGCTGGCCATCCCGACCTCGCTGATCGCCACATTCGGTTTCATGCGGGCCTTCGGCTTCTCGCTGAACAACCTCACGACCCTGGCCCTCGCCCTATCGGTGGGGGTGGTGATCGACGACGCCATCGTGGTTTTGGAGAACATCTTCCGCCACCAGGAGGATGGCGAGGATCCCATCACCGCGGCCCACACCGGCACTCGCGAGATCGCCCTGGCCGCGATGGCAGCCACCTTCTCGATCGCCGCGGTCTTCATCCCGGTGGCCTACATGCAGGGCATGATCGGGAAGTTTCTCTTCGAGTTCGGCATTTCGGTGGCCGCGGCGGTGCTCATCTCGCTGTTCGTGGCCCTGACCCTGACCCCAATGATGTGCTCGAGGATGCTCAGGGTCAGCCACAAGCACGGTCGCATGTACGAACTCCTGGAGGGGGGCTTCAAGCGGCTCGAGAGCTGGTACCGGAGAGCCCTCGACCTGGCCCTCCGCCACAAGCTGTCCACCCTGCTGATCGCGTCCGTCGTGTTCGGTGCCAGCCTCGCCCTGCTGCCCCTGATCGGCGGCGAGTTCGCCCCCCAGGAAGACATGTCCATGTTCATGGTCCGGATCGACACACCGGTGGGAACCTCGCTGCCGGCGATGGACGCCACCATGCAGCAGATCGAGCGCATCGTCCTGTCCCAGCCCGAGGTGATGGGTGCGTTCGCCGCCATCGACATGGAGGAACGGGGCCAGGTCAACTCGGGAATCATGTTCCTTCGCATGGTCAAGCCGGACCAGCGTGAGGCGCCACAAACCGAGGTCGTGCAACGCCTCAGGCGCGAGCTCGCCAAGGTGGAGGGCGCTCTCACCCGGGTGGTGGAGTTTTCCTTCTACAACGTGGCGGGTGAGGGCGGCGACTGGGCCCTCTCCTACTCCATCCGCGGACCCGAGCTGGACGAGCTCGACCGAATCGGCCGAAGGCTCGTCGAGCGGCTGTCCGAGATCCCAGGCTTCGTCGACCTGGACACCAATCTCGACCTGGAGCAGCCCCAGCTGTTCGTCACCGTGGACCGCGAGCGCGCCCACGATCTCGGGTTGGACGCAGCGACGATCTTCGAGACGGTTTACTCGATGATCGCCGGCCGCGAGGTGGGCTCCTTCACCACGGAGGGCAAACGATACGACGTCTGGATGAAGGCGGTGCCCGACCAGGCGCGGATGCCCGAAGACATCGGTGCCCTCCAGGTCCGCAGCGGGAACGGGCAGATGGTGCGGCTGGACACGGTGGTGGACGTCCACTACGGGGTGGGACCCATCAACATCAATCGCACCGACCGCGAGCGCTCGATCCTGCTCACCGGCAACCTCGAGGGAGTGCCTCTCAACCGCGCGCTCCAGACGGTGGAGGAGGTCCTCGCCGAGGAGCTTCCCGCCGGATACTACGCCAAGGCCTCGGGCCAGGCGGAGGAGTTCGCAGACGCCATGAACTCCCTGCTGTTCGCCATCGTGCTCGCGATCCTGATCGTCTACATGCTGCTGGCCAGCCAGTTCAACTCCCTGCTCCACCCCTTCACCATCATGTTCGCCCTGCCACCGGCCATGACCGGCGCCCTGCTCGGGCTGTGGTTGACCGGCCACACCATCAACATCATGTCGGTCATCGGGATCATCCTGCTCTTCGGACTGGTGACCAAGAACTCGATCCTGCTGGTGGACCTGACCATCCAGAAACAGCAGGAGGGACTCGACCGGGAGGCGGCCGTTCGGCTGGCATGCCCCATTCGGCTGCGCCCGATCCTGATGACGGCGCTGTCAATGATCTTCGGCGTGCTGCCGGTGGCGCTGGCTCTCGGCGAGGGCGGCGAGGCGCGGGCGCCGATGGCCGTGGCCACCGCCGGCGGCATGACGTCCTCCACCATCATGACTCTGTTCGTAGTGCCGGTGGTTTACGTCTACATGGACCGGTTCGGATCGTGGATCCTCCGGCGCCGGTCCGGCGTCGCGATCGAGTCGGCGGTCGAGACGAGTGATTGAAGATTACAAATTGAAGATTGAAAATTCCCCCCGCCCGCCCAGGATGGAGCTGGGGTGGGGGGGTTCGATTTTCAGTCTTTGACCGTCACGCGTCGTCGACCGGCGACGATTCCTCCCTGCCCCGGAGAAGCCCTGATTCGCCGGCCAACCAGACGATGAAGCGGCCGACGGGCGTCACCTGCGTCCGCAGCTCCTTCACCCGACAGGCCGTCGCCACCTGATCGGTGATGATGCCGTCCACCCCGCGGCTCATCATCACCCACATCTGGACCGGATCGTCGATGGTCCAGGCGTAGATCTTCAGCCCGCGACGGTGGGCGCGTCGGATCATCGGAATCGAGGCAGCGTCAGCAGTCAGCGCCAGGAAATTCACCTCGAGCCGGGCCAGGTCGCCGACCGCCACCGCGTTAAGCAGGCCGTAGGTCCAACCCGGCCTCAACGCCGCGGTCCGGCGCAGGCCGTCGTAGCTCAGCGACATGACGGTCACCCGGGCCTCCATGCCGGTCTCCTCCACGAGATTGACCACTCGTCGTTCCAGGTCTACGTCCCGCCCGTAGTACTTGAGCTCGATGAAAACTCCCGCCCGATCTCTGGCAAGCTCGAGGACCTGGCGCAGGGTCGGCACCCTCTCACCGGCGAACTGCGGGCCGAATGAGCTGCCGACGTCGAGATCCGCCAGATCGTCGTTGGTGGCCCTCCACACCTCCAGCGGAACGCCGGCCGACCGCATGAAGTCACGGTCGTGCTCGACCACCACCTCTCCATCGGCGTTTTCCTGGACATCGAGCTCGAGCCAGTCGGCACCGTCGGCGATGCCGCGTTCGAACGCCGCCATGGTGTTCTCCGGGGCCACCGCGGCCCCGCCACGGTGGGCGATGACCTGCGAGCGATCCACCCAGTCGAGGTCACCCGAAGCCAGATAGGCCCCCCCCGCAATCGCCAGCAGGACTGCCGAAAACGCCGCCACCACGGCTTTGAAGGAGATCCGCAGGGTGGCCGCCTGCCCCAGGGAACCCTGCGCAGCGAGGCGGGGCCGCAGCTCGCCGGGGCCGGAGATGGTGCGGTACACGCGCACCACGAGCAACGGAAACAGTACGGTGGAGAACACCGACACCGCGAGGTTGGCGATACCACTGACCACGATCACGATGCTCATCCCCGCCAGGAAGAGGGTCAGGTTCGAACTGGCCGGCGGCGCGAGGACACCTCCGACGACGCCCACGACATAGGTCACCGACGCCGATAGCCCGCCGGCCGCCGCCAGCCAACCGATCAGCCACCCCGCCAGCTTGCGTCGGTGACCGGCGGTGGCCCGCTCGCTGGCCCGCAGGGCGGCGGTGCCGCCCGTCCCCTCGAAGAGCACCATCGGTACCGACAGCAGCCAGCCCGCGATCCGCACGACGATCACCATGCCCATGCCCATCAGGAGCAGTCCCGCGACAACCACCGCAGCCTTGAACTCGGGAGGATGACGCGCAAGGTAGTAATTGATGTCGTGCCTGCGGGCCAGAAGCCAGTAAATGCCCCCGACTGCCGCCACAAACGGCAGCGAAACCGCGAGCAGTCGCGCGAGGGCATGTCCCGCCAGTTCGACCAACCGCGGCGCGCGCCGGCAGACGTAGAGGAGGGCGTCCAGCCAGGTCACACGTCGGTCCTCGGCAGCGCCGTAACCGATCACCATGAGCTGTCCTGTCTCGGCAAACACGATTCCCAACGACACCGCGCCGATGATCAGCAGCGCCGTCAGACCGGCAGGGTGGAGCAGGAACGACACGATGGCCTCGTCGGTCACGACGCCGGTGGGCGTTGTGGCCAGGAAGACCTTCAGGAGCACCCCAACCGCCGGCGTGAGCACCGCCACCGCGAGCAGCCGGGCCAGCAGATCCGCGAGCACCAGCTGCGGCCAGATGCGACGGAGATCGCGCAGAGCTGCCACCAGGAAGGGGAGGAGTCGAGCCTTCGTCATGCTTGGACCTGGATGTTACCAGCGTCGGGCCGTTGGCCGTTGGCCGTTGGCCGTTTGCCGTTGGCCGTTTGCCGTTGGCCGTTTGCCGTTGGCCGTTGGCCGTTGGCCGTTGGCCGTGAGCCGTTGGCCGTGAGCCGTTGGCCGTTGGCCGTTCACGTTTCCGAATTCCGAATTCCGAATTCCGAATTCGCCCTACTGCCTGTTGCCTTCTGCCTCTTCCCGAGCATCACCGACCACCAGCCCGTCGCGAATTTCGACCACCCGATTGGCACGTCGAGCCAGCGCCGTGTCGTGGGTTACCACCACCAGCGTACGACCCTGGGTCCAGAGCTCGCTGAGCAGCCCCATCACGTCGGATCCGGAACCCGTGTCAAGGTTGCCGGTGGGCTCATCGGCCAGGATGATGTCCGGCTCCATCGCCAGCGCCCGGGCGATCGCCACTCGCTGCATCTGGCCCCCGGAGAGCTCGGTGGGTTTGTGCTCCACCCGATCTCCAAGACCGACCTGCTCCAGCTGCTCCTTGGCCCGCCGGCGACGCTCCCCACGGCCGACACCGCCGAACAACATGGGCATCTCGACATTCTCCAGTGCGGTCAGCTGGGGCAGCAGGTTGAAATTCTGGAACACGAAGCCGACCCTGCGATTGCGCACGTCGGCGAGCTGGTCGCGGTCGAGGCCGGCCACCGCCTCGCCGCCGAGGAGGAAATCGCCGCTGGTCGGGGTGTCCAGGCAGCCGATCAGGTTGAGCAGCGTCGACTTTCCGGACCCGGAGGGACCCACCACCGCCACGAACTCACCCTTCCCCACCTCGAGATCCACACCCCTCAACGCCTCCACCTTGATCTTCCCGGTGTCGTAGACCTTCGTGATCGTCTTCATAAAGATGATTTTGCCGTTGGGGGATGGATCCCCGTTGTTACGTTTCTTGAGGGGCCAGTTCATTTCCCCCACCCTCCCATCCAATTGAAAATTACGAATTGAAAATTGAAAATTGAAGAATGCACCTCGGCGAGACCCTGCACCTCCAATTTGTAATTTGTAATTTGTAATTTGCAATTATTCATACCGAAGTGTCTCCGCGGGGTCGACGGACGCGGCGCGGCGGGCCGGGAAATAACCGGCGAGGATGCCGATCCCGCCGAGGATCAGCGCAGTGACCACCGCGATCTGCCACGACAGGGTCGGCTTGCCCATGAACTCCAGCGCCTGGTTGCCCTCCACCGGAACCAGTTCCAAAACCAGGATGATCACGACCGCGATCACCAGTCCCACCATGCCGCCGAGCAGGGTGTACGCCACTCCCTGCAGCACGAACGGACCGGTGATCCAGCCCCGCCGAGCGCCGACGGCCATCTGGACCCCGATCTCCCGGGTCTTCTCCTTGACCACGGCGTACATGATGTTGGCCACCCCGATGCCACCGATCATGAGGGTCAAACCTCCGATGATGCCGAGGAAGATCTGCAGCCCGAGCATGACCTGGTTCATCACCTTCGCGCCCTCGGCCGTGTCCCACACCTGGATGACCTCCTGGTCGGTCGGATCGAATCGGTAGCGGGCACCCATCGCGTCCGCGAACCGGGTCATGGCGTCGGGCATCTGCTCCGGTCGGGCGACCTTGAGAACGACCATCTCCAGGTTCTGTTGTCCGAAGATCGACGCGAAGGTGGACAACGGGATGGTCGCGTGATCGGCGTCCATTCCGCCGTAGTTGCCCATCTGCAGCTTCTTTGCGAGGACACCTATCACCAGGAACGGCGAACCGCCCAGGTCCAAGGTCTTGCCCACGGGATCCACGTCACCGAAGAGCTCGTCGGCGAGGTCGTTGCCGAGGAACACGACCCTCCGCTTCTCGGCCTCGTCTCGCTCGTTGAAGAAACGGCCGCCCTCGCGCGGGAAATGATGGCGGATCTCACCGTACGCCGCGCTCGCACCCACGACCCTGACATTCTGCTGCACCCTTCCGTAGACCGCAGGATGGTACGCGTGGATCTCGCCCGCGATCCCCACCAGATCCGGGAGCTTGCGACGAAGGTACTCGACGTCCTCGATTCGCGGCCGGATCGGCCGACCGGTGGGCAGACCCTGCCACACCTTGGAGGTCACGCCCGGCCACCACACCGCGATGTTCTCGCCCATCCCCTGACGGCTGCGCATCATCTGGTTCTTGAGGCCCTCACCGAAGGCCAGCAACATCAGGATCGCCACCGTGCCCCACGCGATCGCCGCCACGGTGAGAACCGCCCGTTTGCGTTGCAGCGATGAAGCCTTCACAAAGAGGCTCCAAACAACCCTCAGGCCCAGCAACCTCATGATTCAAATCCAATGAACTCAATACCCGGGCTCGGAACAGTCCCAACCGGAAAGCGAACGTCGTTGAGCCCCCCGCAAAACCAAGTTCGTGGAATCCCGAGCCCGGGTATCGAGCAGTCCATCACGACCTTCATATCCCTCCAACGCTGAGTCACAGCTTCATCGCAATCACCGGGTCGAGGCGGGAGGCGTCACGCGCCGGGAAGTACCCCGCAACGAGGCCCACCAGACCCAGAAGAGATGCGGTCAACATCGCGAGCTTGGGTGACAGCACCGGATTTCCGACCATCTCCTCGACTCCGAACGCCGGCACCGCCGAACAGATCGCCCAGGAAATGGCCAGACCGACCGCGCCGCCGATGGCTGTGAGGAACATCGTCTCGAGGATGAACTGACCGAGAATCGCCCGACCTCGCGCCCCCAGGGCCATCTTGATGCCGATCTCCCGGGTCCGCTCCTCCACCACGACGTTCATGATGTTCGACACCCCGATGCCGCCCACAGTCAGAGTCAGCACCCCCATGATCCCGAGGAATATCTTGAAGGCGAGCATGAAGTTGTCGAAGAAGACGAACATGTCGGCCGTGTCCCAAATGGCGACCGCCTCGTTGTCGGTGGGGTCGAACTTCTTGCGCTTGCCGAGGGCGGCGGTGATCCGCTCGGAGACCTTCTTGTTCAGAGAGGGATCGGAGGCCCGGAAGATGAAGTTGTCCAGCCAACGCTGGCCGGTGAGTGCCCTGAAGGTCGTCGCCGGGACGATGATCTTCGAGTGGTCGCGGCCGGAGTAGGAGGAATCCTGAGCTTTTGCCTTGAGCATCCCGACGATGAGGAAGGGAGATCCGTGCAGCATCACCTCGCGGCCGACGGGATCCTCATCGCCGAAGAGATCCTCGGCCAGTCGATTGCCCATGAAGCCGACGCGCCGTCGTTTGTCCATGTCGACGGGGTCGATGAACCGTCCCCCCTCGGCCGCGACCATGCTGCGGAGCTCGCCGAAGACCGGCGACACGCCCGACACCTCCACCCCCCGACCCTGATCACCGAGTCGCAGTCGCATGGTCCGCGAGTACTCGCTGGAGATGGCCTCGAGACCCTCGATATGGGCCTTGAGGTACTCGATGTCGGACTCGTCCATCATGATCGGCCGGCCCTTGCCGAGCCCCTGGTACGGCAGCGAGGTCCGCGACGGCCACGCGATGACGATGTGATCCCCGAGCCCGGCAAAGCTCTTCTGCTGATTTCGGTGCATTCCTTCACCGAAGGCCAACAGCAGGGCCACCGCCACCGTGCCCCACACGATGCCAAACGTGGTCAGAAACGTCCGCATCTTCTGAGTACGGATGTCCCTGAAAAGGGCCCGCAGAAAGGACGCGAAGGTGGTCATCACACCACCCTCCCACCCAATTCAAAATTGAAAATTGAAAATTGAAGATTGGGCGCCGGCAAGCAGCGCACGCCACCTCGGGCGGGTGGGCGGAATGTGCAATGTGCAATTTGCAATTTGGAATTCTCCAAAGCGAGCCACCTAGAACATCGAGCCGATTTCGCGGGGCGGCCGCTGGACGACCTGATCGCCGGCGGCAAGCCCGTCCGTGATCTCGACGTTGAGTCCGTCCGAAAGGCCGAGCTGGACGGCCACCTTGACCGGTTCGGCCTCCGGTCCCTCGCCCGGCAGCTCGACGAAGGTGGCCAGTCCGTCATCCTCGAAGAGCACCAGCCGTTCGGGGATCATCACCACATCGGTCTTTTCACGAACGACTACTTCGGCGTTGGCCGAATAGCCGGCCCTGAGTACAACCTCCTGGCCCGGGTCGAGCTCGATCTCGACGTCGAACAGGGTCGCCCCGGCGTCCTTCTTGGCCTGGGGTGCAATCCGCGACAACCTCCCGGTGACGACGGCGTCCGGCAGAGCACCGACCTTGATCCTGCTCGACATGCCGACCGCGATCTTGCCGACGTCGATCTCGTCGACCGTGCCCTTGAATATGAGGTCCGACATGTCGGCCACCGCAGCCAACTCGGTTCCCGGCTGGTATGAGGTCAGGGGCACCACCGGGTCTCCGGCGTTCACGGCCCGGCTCAGCACGGTTCCCTCCGCCGGAGCTCGGATGGTGGTCTCCACCTGGGTGGTCGTCCCGGTGACGCGGCCCTGGCGGGTCAGCTGGCGATTGTCCTGGGCCTGATCCAGGGAGACCTGGGCGAGCTCGTGCATCTCGGCGAGAGCGTCCAGGTCGCCCTTGGAAAGGAGGCCATCCTCGTGCAGCTCGACCCCGCGCGCGAAGTCGGCCTTCGCCTTTTCGTAGGAGGCCTCCGCCGACCTCAGCCCGTGGTCCACCGTCAACAGCTCCTGAGGCGTCGGATCCGGAGCGATCTCGAACAGGGGGTCACCCGCGGCGACAACATCCCCCACCTCGACGAAAGTCCGTTTTACGATGCCGGAGACCTTCGACTTCACCTGGAACTTCTCGCGTGGTTCGATCTGGCCGACTGCAAGGGCCTTCTCGGTGATCGAGCCCAGCTCCGCTTCCACCAGCTTGAAGCCGTTTTCACTCGATGCCCGATGGCCCTTCCATGCGTAAATAGCACCGGCGACACCCACGACCGTCACCAAAATCGCCAGCCACTTGATGACCTTGCCCATGGTCCCCTCCTCACTCGCTTCAACCCTGCAATACGCAGGTTGCGGCGTGTCGGTTCGCGTCGGGCCGCCGCACGCCCACCCACCCGCTTCGAAGAGCTCCCCGCCCATTCCCCCTCCCCCGCTCTTCGAAGTGGATGATTCGCTGAGTCACCCTGGATGGGGCGGGAAGGTCGAGTCGTTGAGGTCCCTCGCCGGAGGGATCACGACCGTTGGATGCCGGCTGGCGGGAAGTGGTTGTACAAGTGGCCTTATCCGGTAGAGCGTGAGGTTGGGTGTTGGCGTTCCCATTTCCGGCACCCAGGGTCAGGATTCAGCGGGCAGCGACCGTGGCAGAGGCGGCGATCAGGTTGATGACGGCTGCATGCTCCCCTCCGGATCGTTCACCAAGAGGAGTAGCCGGTGACCATCCAATGTCAAGGGCAGGCCCGGCGCGCCACTCTCTGATACTGACGCCGTCACCTGGCGCTGCCTCCGGTCGCTGTCGCTGAAATCTGACGCTGCCCCTGGTCGCAGCCTCCACGGATGAACCCAATCTTCAATCTTCAATCAGGAATGTGCCACAAAACCGAAAGGCGCCGAATCACCTTGACATGGCAGCCCGGCTCGCGCCACCCTACACCCGGTCGCTTCGCGGAGGTGCTCATGCGAAAACCCGTCACTCTCATCACCGGGGCGAGCGGGGAGATCGGCCACGGGCTGATCGAGGAGCTGTCGGACGGCAGCGACTCGCCGATCATCACCATCGACCTGAAACCTCTGGAGCCGTCGCTGGGACGGCTGGTGGAACGGGAGTTCGTGGGTTCGATCCTCGAAGACTACCTGTTGGAGCGAGTTCTCGCCGAGTACGAGGTGGACGCCGTCTACCACCTCGCCGCCCTGCTCTCCACCCGTTCCGAGTTCACCCCGTTGACCGCCCACCAGGTGAACGTGGAGGGAACCCTCAAGCTGCTCGACTTCGCCCAGTTCCAGGGGGAGTCCCACGGCCGCTCCGTGGTCTTCCTGTACCCGTCCTCGATCGCGGCCTACGGTCTTCCCGACGTTCAAACCAAGGCCGCGGCGGGCGCGGTTCGGGAGACGGATTGGAACGTCCCGACCACCATGTACGGCTGCAACAAGCTTTACTGCGAACACCTCGGTCGCTACTACGCCGACCACTACAAGCAGCTCGCCGCCGAGAAGCTGTCGGGCAAGTTGGATTTTCGTGCGATCAGATTTCCCGGTCTGATCTCGGCCTTCACGGTGCCCTCTGGAGGCACCTCCGACTTCGCGCCGGAGATGGTCCACGCCGCGGCGGCGGGCACGCCCTACGCCTGCTTCGTCCGACCGGACACCAGGATTCCGTTCATGGTCATGCCCGACGCGGTGGACGCCCTGTTGGCACTGGCCGGGGCGGATCGGGAGCGGCTCGGTGCGTCGGTCTACAACATCTCGGCCTTCAATCCGTCGGCTGAGGAGGTCCGTGACCTCGTCCTCGCCGGCTTCCCCGATTCCGAGATCACCTTCGCGCCGGACCTCAAACGTCAGTCCATCGTCGACAGCTGGCCCGCCGACGTCGATGACTCGGCCGCCAGGCGCGACTGGGGACTGGCTCCCCGGTTCAACCTCCAACGGGCGTTCGACGAGTACCTCATGCCGAACATCCGGAAGCGATACCGAGGGTGAATCAGTCCCGAATGGGAAATTGCGACAGCGATTTTTCCCTTGTCCTGGGCCTCGAACACCAATGATGGCTGTGAGGCGGGGGTGTCTCCTCTTTCGAGGGCCACCTGAGATGACTGTTCCAGGCACGGGCATCGTTCGAAGTCGAAACGGTCAACTCACAGATTTTCATTGACTTAGCCACAAGGCAAAACACCGCAAGATATAGTGTTGACAAGCAACAAAAGCCCAAGATATAGTGGTTGAAGCCTGGCTATTCCCACCTGCAGCGTCAGGGTCGAGGCGCCCGTTCAGTGGGGGAATTTTTCGCCCGGTTTTTGAGATGGAGGGGGCTCGCAACAAGGATGAAGGTCAGCCGTCGGTTCACTCGGCATGGCGCCAACCCGTACGAAGAGTTCAAGTTCGTCGACCGATCCTCGGAGATCAAGAACCCGAACGGAAGCCTCGTCTTCAAGATGGACGGGGTCCGAGTTCCGGAGTCCTGGTCGCAGGTTGCGGTCGACGTGCTCGTCCAGAAGTACTTCCGCAAGGCCGGGGTCCAGCTCGTGGACGAGCAGGGCAACCCCGTGATGGATGAGGACCGGCGTCCGGTCACCGGGTCCGAACGGGACGCGCGTCAGGTCTTCGACCGGCTGGCCGGGTGCTGGACCCACTGGGGCCGCACCCACGGCTACTTCGACACCGAACAGGACGCACAGGCTTTCCGAGACGAGCTGAGCTACATGCTGGCGGGCCAGTACGCGGCTCCCAACTCCCCTCAGTGGTTCAACACCGGGCTTCACTGGGCTTACGGCATCACCGGACCCGCCCAGGGCCACTGGTACGCCGACCCCGACACCGGCGAGCTCAAGAAGACCGAAAACGCCTACGAGCGACCCCAGCCCCACGCGTGCTTCATTCAGTCCATCACCGATGACCTCGTCAACGAGGGCGGCATTATGGACCTGTGGACCCGCGAGGCGCGACTGTTCAAGTACGGTTCCGGGACCGGCACCAACTTCTCCAGCCTCCGCGGCATCGGCGAGCCGCTTTCCGGCGGCGGCAAGTCGTCGGGGCTGATGTCGTTTCTCAAGATCGGCGACCGGGCCGCCGGCGCCATCAAGTCCGGCGGCACCACCCGCCGGGCGGCCAAGATGGTCTGCCTCGATCTGGATCACCCCGACATCGAGGAGTTCATCTCGTGGAAGGCGGTGGAGGAACGCAAGGTCGCCGCCCTGGTGGCGGGGTCGAAGGTCCTCAAGAACCACCTTCAGGAAGTGCTTGACGCCTGTTTCGCGGACAACCGCGTCAAGCCGGCGGTCAACCCGGCCGACAACGCGAAGCTCCGTATGACCATCGCGACCGCCCGCAGGGTCGGCGTTCCGGACGGCTCGATCCAGCGCGTGCTCCAGCTCGCCCAACAGGGCATCCGGGATTACCCGCTCGAGGAGTACGACACGGACTGGGACTCCGACGCCTACTTCACCGTATCCGGGCAGAATGCCAACAACAGCATCCGCGTACCCGACGCCTTCTTCGACGCCCTCGACATCGGCGGCCAGTGGGAGCTGCTGCGCCGCACCGACGGCGGGGTGGCCAAACGGGTGCCGGCGGTGAAGCTGTGGAACGACATCGCCCTCGCCGCCTGGGAGTGCGCCGACCCGGGCCTCCAGTTCGACGACACCATCAACGAGTGGCACACCTGCCCGGCGGACGGCCGCATCAACGCCTCGAACCCGTGCTCCGAGTACATGTTCCTCGACGATACCGCGTGCAACCTGGCCTCGCTCAACCTGGTGAAGTTCCTGGATGACGAAGGAGAATTCGACGTCGACGGCTTCCGTCACGCGGTCCGGCTGTGGACCATGGTGCTCGAAATCTCGGTCCTGATGGCCTCCTTCCCGAGCCGCCGAATCGCCGAGCTGAGCTACACCTACCGAACCCTGGGCCTCGGCTACGCCAACATCGGCTCGCTGCTGATGCGCCTCGGCATCCCGTACGACTCCGACGAGGGCCGCGGCATCTGCGGCACGATCACGGCCTTGATGACCGGAGAGTCCTACGCCACGTCGGCGGAGATGGCCGCCGAGCTGGGGCCCTTTCCGGGCTTCGAAGAGAACCGCGACGCCATGCTGCGGGTGATCTCGAACCACCGACGCGCCGCCCACAGCGCCTCTCCCGAGGCCTATGACGGGCTCACGGTCCTGCCGATGGGGATCGATCCGTCCGCCGCACCCGAACCCCTCCTCGCGGCGGCGCGAACGGCCTGGGATCGAGCCTACGAGCTGGGTTGTACCCACGGCTTTCGAAACGCCCAGGCGACCGTGCTGGCGCCCACCGGCACCATCGGCCTGGTAATGGACTGCGATACCACCGGAATCGAGCCGGATTTCGCCCTCGTGAAGTTCAAGAAGCTCGCCGGCGGTGGCTACTTCAAGATCATCAACCAGGCGATCCCGACGGCCCTCGAGAAGCTCGGCTACAGCCACCAAGAAATCGGCGAGATCGTCGCCTACACCGTTGGCCACGGCAGCCTGGTGGGCTGCCCCACCATCAGCCACGGGGCACTGCGCACCCGCGGCTTCGACGAGGAGACCATCGACCGTTTCGAGCAGGCGCTGCCCACCAGCTTCGACATCAACAACGCCTTCGCTCCGCATGTGCTGGGCGAGGAGTTCCTCAAGAAAATCGGATTTTCCGACGCCGACCTCGCCGACTGGAACCTCGACGTGCTGGGTCACATGGACTTCTCCCCGGAGGAAATCGAAGCCGCCAACACCTGGGCCTGTGGCACCATGACCGTGGAGGGTGCTCCCCACCTCAAAGAGGAGCACCTGGCGGTCTTCGACTGTGCGAACCGCTGCGGCAAGCGGGGCACCCGCTTCATCCGCGCCGAGGGCCACATTCTGATGATGGCCGCGGCGCAGCCGTTCATCTCCGGCGCCATCTCCAAGACCATCAACATGCCCTCCGAGGCCACCCTCGAGGACATCAAGAGCGCCTACTTCCTGGCGTGGCAGAAGATGATCAAGGCGGTGGCTTTGTACCGCGACGGCTCCAAGCTCAGCCAGCCCCTGAGCATTGCCATGGCCCTCGACGATTCCGGGGAGCTGGCCGAGGCCGTGGCCGCCGGGGACATCGCCGCGGTGGCCGAGAACATGGCCGAGCGGGTGGTGATCCGGCACCAGGCCCACCGCCGCCGGCTGCCGCAACGCCGGGCCGGCTTCACCCAGAAGGCCTCGGTCGGAGGTCACAAGGTCTACATCCGGACCGGCGAGTACGAGGACGGCACGGTGGGTGAGATCTTCCTCGACATGCACCGGGAGGGCGCCGCCTTCCGGTCGCTCATGAACTGCTTCGCCATCGCGGTGTCGCTCGGCCTGCAGTACGGGGTCCCGCTGGACGAGTTCGTCGACGCCTTCGTCTTCACCCGGTTCGAGCCGAGCGGCATCGTCGGCGGCCACGACCGGATCAAGATGGCGACCTCGGTCATCGACTACGTGTTCCGCGAGCTCGCCATCACCTACCTGAGCCGCGACGACCTCGCCCAGGTGTCCTCGGAGGACGTTCGCCACGACGCCGTGGGCAGCGGCAAGGACGACCACAAGCTGCCCAAGGAGCGTGGCCCGGTCGCCGAGGTTCGGCAGATCGCGGTCGGCCAGAGTCAGGCCGCGATTCCCCTCGTGCCGAACGCCTCCGGCGGCGCCAACCCGTCGTCACGCAGCGCGGCCGCGGTCCAGAAGGCCCGCTACATGGGGTACGAAGGCGACCCCTGCCCGGAATGCGGCGCCCTCACCCTGGTCCGCAACGGCACCTGCCTGAAGTGCGACTCGTGCGGCGGAACCACCGGCTGCTCTTGATTGAATCGACAATCAAAAGACATTGACGCCACGACAATATGACCATAATATGTGACTGGTCACAATATCCGACCACAGGAGGTCCGTCGTGGAGAGAATCGGTGCCGCGAAGTTCAAGGAGCGGTGCCTCGCGCTCCTCGAAAAGCTCGCCCCCGAAGGGCTGATCGTCACCAAGCACGGCAAACCGGTCGCCCTCGTCATTCCCTACCCCCGGGAGCCGGTGGACCTGATCGGGTGCCTTCGGGACAAGCTCGAGGTTCACGGCGACGTGCTCACGACCGGGATCCGGTGGGATGCCGATGCTCAACCTTGACACCCACGTCCTCATTCACGCTCTGCGCGGCGAGGTCAGGCCTCGTGAGCGGGAGCTGCTCGCCAACGACTCGTGGAGCATCGCGGCGATCGTCCTGTGGGAGCTGGCGAAGCTCGCTCAGCTCGGGCGGATCACCATCGACCTCGACGATCCCGGCGTCAAGGCGGCCCTGTCACGGGTGCACGTGTGGCCGCTCGACCTCGAGGTCGCGCACGCCTCGACCCGGCTCGACTTCAAAGGCGATCCGGCGGACGAGCTGATCGCCGCCACCAGCGTCGTCCGCCGCATCCCGCTGCTGACCCGAGACCGCAGGATCCGCCGTTCGAAGGTGGTACCGTTTCCCGGGTGAGCACCCATCATCCGATGTCTTGGCACTTGTGAGTTAAGCCCTCAAGTGGATGATCCTAGGGATTTGGGCTCAACTGCCGGAACAGCGCGCGAATCCTGTCTATGAAGAACCCAACCAGCTTGACGCCGGGATGGGCAAGCACATCCCCGAACAGGAAGTCGTGGCTTCCGCGCTTTATTCGTTCGATGACGTCGCCAATGAGGACGCGCCGAACCGAGGATGACCGCTCGAGGTCTGACTGCCCATCGATCGCGTCATTCGCGATGAAGGGCCATACCTGCTCGAGGGCTCTGAAGATCCTCGGCCATACTACCCAAGCGAGACGTTCGTTCCCGTCGAGGAAGAGTGACTTCCATGTGTTCGGGGTCAGGGTGTAGAGTCGTCGCCGTCCCTCCGTGCGGGAAAGCAGGAAACCGGATCGTTCCATTCACTTTGGCTATACCTCCCCCGACCCGGTTTGTATCAGCGATGGAAGTTGTAGTTGAGCGTGGAAAACTCCGGCTCGTCGGTGTCCATGAAGGGGTCGTGGCGCCACTGGCCCGGGTAGCGGACGAGGGGGCCGTGGCCGAGGCTCGAGACCTGGTCGTCGCGAAGGTCGCCGAAGGGGACGGCCTCGGCCTGCCAGAGCACTGTTCCGTCATTGGCAATCGCCGCGATCGGGTACCCGATGTGGTCGCTCTTCACAGCCCCTTCAGTGTAGCGCGGGGCCATCATGACCACCGAACGGGGCACCCATTCGTTCTTGGTGGGAAAAGCACAACATCAATACATGGGTGCCTGACACCTTGATGATTGAATTGAAGATAGAAAATCGGAGATTTTCTTTCGCAATTCACGGAGCGCGCGGAGTGAATTGCGCGACGATCTCGGCCGTTGTTCTCACTCGGACGTTTTAAATTCGCGCCGTTCGCCGAGGAAATCGAGAATGGCGTCGGCGTAGATCGCGAACGAGATGTCCTTGTGACTGTGGGTGGTGGTGATGACGCCGCACAGAGCGCCGCTGCCGTCCACCAGCGGCCCGCCGCTCGACCCGAAGTAGACGGTCGCGTCGGTCTGGATGCTGTCCGGCCGCAGCGCCGAGATGACTCCGGCGGTGAAGGTGTGGTCGAGGCCCATGGGGCTGCCCACGGCATAGACCTTTTCGCCGACTCTCAGGGCCTGCCTGGGGAGGATGCCGAGCGGCTCCGCCCACCCGGCGAGCCCCGGCACCACCAGCAGGGCGAGGTCATGACGCCGGGAGTAGAAATCGAGGATCGCGGGCAGCTGGACGCCGGACTCGAGCTCGGCTTCGAAGCACAAATCCCGCCCCTGTGGAAGCTCGTGGTAGACCACGTGCCGGTTGGTGAGGATGTAGAGCTGCCCGAGCTCGTCCCAACCAATCACCGCACCCGAACCGTTCCCCTCTTCGGCCCCGGCCACCATCACGTTGACCGTGACCACCGAGCTGCGAACCATCTCGTAGAGCTCCTCCGGCTCGAGGACCACTCGATCGGGCGGTGCCGCCCGGAGCGCGACCTCCTGGAAGTACTCGATCTCTGAAGGCGGAAAGCCCGCCGGCTCGTGCCGGGCAACCGTCACCAGCACCACCGCGGCCGCCGCGGCGAGCAGCACCGCCGCCGCAACCCTGACCTTCCACGTGACCCCCCAAACCAGCCGACGATAAGCCCAGAACCCGATGCCGCACCGCCTGCGCAGCCGCGCCAGAAAACGCCGTTCGCCCAGGCCGATCCGACGATCGCTCGCCACCAGGGCGACGCATCGGTCGAAGAGATTTCGCTTGTCCGCGTCACCCAGGCGGTCAACCTCGGCCAGCACCTCGTGCGGGTTGACGTCCTGCAACAGCGCGACCCTGCGAAGCTCGGCGCGCTCAGCCTCGCTGTCGGCGACGCTGTTGATGAGGCGACTCAGCTGGTCGCGCTCCGCGGCCATCATCTTGCCGTCGGCCCACAACGCCGCGACGCAGAGTTTGAAGGTCAGGAGACGCGGATCGACCGGCTCTTCGGGGATCTCGGGGCTGTCGGTCATGCGGCGGACCTCGCAATCCGGTTATAGCATAGGACGACGTGATAGCCTGAGATCGTCACCGGACACCGCGACAGGCATCGACTGAACGGAGTACTCGGATGGTCCCCTCCCCTCCGGAAACACCAGCCGGTTCCCGGATCTCCCCGGCTGCAATCATCGGCCTCATCGTCGCGGTCTGCCTGATCGCGGGCGGCGTCATCATCTACCGTTCGGTATCGCCGGACCGTGCCCTGCCGGAGGTCGTCATCGCCACCGGGTCTCAGACCGGCACCTACCACGCCCTGGGATCGGCGATCGGCGAGCTGCTGCAGTCAGAGGGTCTCGTCGAGAAGGTGACGGTGAGGGCCACCGAGGGCAGCGTCTCCAACATGGGCATGATCGAGACTGGTGCAGCCGACCTGGCGATCATCCAGAGCGACACCCCGGCACATGAGAACGCCCGTCTGGTGGCTCCTCTCTACGACGAGGTTCTCCACATCCTGATTGCCACCGACGTCGCCGACGAGGTCCTTTCGATCCATGATCTCGGCGGCCGTCGCGTCGCCCTCGGGCTGCCGGGCAGCGGCACCCGCCAGGTGGCGCGGCGGGTTCTCGACCACTTCCGGGTCGAGGTGGGAGTGGACCTGAACGTCGCCCCGGCGGCGGCGGTCCTGGCCATCGAGGAGGGCTCCATCGACGTCGCGTTCCTGCTGACCGCGATCCCTTCGGCAGCGGTCGAGGAGCTGTGTCGGATAGATGCTGTCCGGTTCTTGTCCCTCGGGGACGCCCAGGAGCTGGGCAACGAGGCCGACGCTCTCGCCCTGGTCATTCCCAGCCTCCACGCCACCACGATCCCCCGCTCCACCTACGGAACGCTTCCCGCCCGGCCGGTCCGCACCATCGGCGTCACCGCCCAGCTCGTGGCCGCTTCCGGCCTCGACCCGGAGTTCGTCAGGCGGATGACCGGTGAGCTGATCCAGCGCCGCACCCGGCTGGCCGGCAACGATGGGGGGCTCTCCGTGGCCTCCCGGATTCGGGAGAACTATCTCCCGGGTGCCGTCAACCTACCGTATCACCCTGGCTCGGTGGCCTACTACGAGCGCTCCCAACCGCCCTTCCTGGTGGAGTACGCGGAGTCCATCAGCCTCGGGTTGACGCTGCTGGTCGGTGTGTACTCCGGGTCCATCGCCCTGCGCGAGTGGATCAAGCGAAGAAGGAAGAACCGCGTCGACGAGTACTACCTGCAGGCCGTGGGGCACGCCGTCGATCCCTCCGAGACGGATCTCGACCTCCTCCGGGATCGCCGCAGCTCCCTGATCGCGCTACGACGAACCGCGTTTTCCGATCTGGTGGCGGAGAAGCTCGACGCCAACGAATCGTTCAGCATCCTCCTGGAGTACATCAACTCGGAGCTCGAGACCATCGATCGACGAGTCAGACGCGGCACCGCTGAAAGGTAGCGCAACCCAAGGAGGGGCGCGCGCATGATGGAAAAACCAACGCTCGACGGCGTCCACATCCTCCTCACCTGGGCCTGCACTTACGAGTGCGACCACTGCTTTGTCTGGGGCAGCCCGTGGCAGGAGGGCACTTTGGTCCTCGGCCAGATCGAGCGGATCATCCAGCAAAGTCTCGATCTCGGCTCCGTCGAGTGGATCTACTTCGAAGGCGGTGAGCCGTTCCTCTTCCAACCCATTCTGGTGCGCGCGATCGAGCGCGCCACAGAGGCCGGATTCAAGGTCGGGTTGGTGACCAACGGGTACTGGGCCACCTCGGATGCTGATGCCGAGGAGTGGTTGAGACCGATGGCCGGCGCGGTCCACGACCTCTCCATCAGCAGCGACCTCTTCCATTTCGATGAGAAGCTCAGCCGCCAGTCACGAATCGGGTGTCGGGCGGCGACCCGACTGGGTATCCCGGCGGAGGTGATCACCATTTCCGAGGCGGGAGAAGGATCCACCGAGGAACCCGCGGGTCAGCTTCCCCACGGCGAATCGCCGGTGCGTTTTCGCGGGCGAGCAGCCTCCGTCCTCGCCGTGAAGGTCCCCCACCGTTCGTGGCAGACCTTCACCGAGTGCCCCTGTGAGGATCTCCGGGATCCCGGACGGGTCCACGTCGACCCGCTGGGCTTCGTGCACCTCTGCCAGGGCCTCACCATCGGCAACCTCTTTCAACAACCACTGGCGGATCTCTGGGCCGAGTACGAACCGGAAACCCACCCGATCACCGGACCGATCCTCGCGGGCGGTCCGGCCGAGCTCGCCCGCCGGTACGGGGTACCGGTCGATGAGGGGTACGCCGACGCCTGCCATCTCTGCTACCGGGTCCGTGAGCAACTGCGCTCTCGATTCCCCGAGCTGTTGGGGCCGGATCAAATGTACGGGGTCACGTCTGCGACGGAATAGTCGTTTCCGATCACTGCTCGATACGCTCCCCCCCGCCCCCCCACCCCGCGTATCGAGTTCAAAAGACTTTTGACTTTTGACTTTTGACTTTGGACTTTGGACTTTAGACTTTGGACTCGCCCTGCTGGATGAGATCGCTCAGGCTCGGAACGAGCTCGACGGCCGCGGTCACGTCAGGGGCGAGGTAGCGGTCTTCCTCGAGTCGCGGGACACGCTCGCGCAGGCGCGCGACCGCAGTCTCGAGGGGTGCCGAAGACCGCAGCGGGCGCTGGAACTCGAGACCCTGTGCCGCGGCCAGGAACTCCATACCGAGCACCTCGGCATAAAGGTCGACGATCGCCGCCAGCTTGCGCGCCGCCCAGGTCGACATCGACACGTGATCCTCCTGCCCCGCCGAGGTCGGAATCGAGTCCACCGACGCCGGATGGGCCAGGGTCTTGCACTCGCTCACCAGCGCCGCCGCCGCCACCTGCACCATCATGAACCCCGAGTTGAGGCCGGGGTCCGGCGAAAGGAAGGCGGGAAGTCCAGACAGGGAGGCATCCACCAGCCGCGCCTGCCGACGCTCCGATATGGAGGCCGCAGCGGTCACCGCAGCCGCCAGGTAGTCCATGGCGCCGGCGATCGGCGCGCCGTGGAAGTTGCCGCCCGAGACCACACGCCCGTCGTCGAAAACCATCGGATTGTCGGTGGCCGAGTTGAACTCGATCTCCAGGACCCGCCGCACGTGCTCGAAGGCGTCCCGCGTCGCGCCGTGGACCTGCGGAGAACAGCGCAGGGAGTACGCGTCCTGCACCCGTTGGCAGTCGCGGTGCGACTCACGGACGGCGGAGCCGGCCAGCAACCGGGCGATGTTGGCGGCACTGGCGCCCTGTCCAGGGTGGGGACGGGCGGCATGGACCGCAGGATCGAAGGCGGCGTCGGTGCCGGCCAGCGCATCGAGAGTCAGTGAGCACACCACGTCCGCGGCGTCCAGTAGCCGACCCGCCCGGACGAGGGCGATGGCGCCGACCGCCGCCGAGGCCTGGGTCCCGTTGATCAAGGCAAGGCCTTCCTTGGCTTCCAGCTGCAACTCGGCGATGCCGGCCCTCCGGAGAGCCTCCGCCCCAGGCACCCGGTGTCCGAGGTGGATCGCCTCGCCCTCGCCCACCAACGGCAACGCCAGGTGGGCCAACGGCGCCAGATCGCCCGACGCTCCCACCGATCCCCGGCACGGCACCACCGGGTGAACCCCGGCGGCGAGCATCTCGAGCAGCCGATCCACCACCACGGGGCGGCAACCCGCGTGGCCGGTGGCCAGCACGTTGGCCCGCAGCAGGAGCATGGCGCGGACTACCGCCTCGGAAAAGGGCTCGCCTACACCGCAGGCGTGAGACCTCAGAAGGTTGAGCTGGAGCCGGCTGAGCTGATCGGGCGCGATGCGAATCTCCGCCAGCTTGCCGAAGCCGGTGTTGACGCCGTAGACGACCTGTCCCGAAGCGAGGATGTCGTCCACGACCCTCCTCGCCGCCGCGACCCGCCGGCGGGCGTCTTCCGTCAGGGCGACCCGGGCGGCGTCCAGCGCCACCGCCTCCACGTCACCGAGGGTCAGGTTCCGGCCGTCGATGAGGATCCTGTCCATCACACCTCCAGTGCCTGGCGATCGTAGAGGATTCGGCTCATCCGGGAAAGCGTGAGGGCGGGAGGAGGAGCGGATACAATGCCACAGATCGAAGGAGAACGGGGGATGGCGATGGGTGTGAACAAAGAATTCGAGGCGGCGGCGGCGCGTTCGAGAGAGCTTGGGAATCAACCGAACGATGTGCTGCTCAGGCTCTACGCCCTGTACAAGCAGGCCTCCGTAGGAGACGTATCCGGTTCCCGTCCGGGCATGTTCGACATGGTGGGTCGGGCCAAGTACGACGCCTGGTCCGCCCTCAGCGGCGTCTCCAACGACGACGCGAAGCAGCAGTACGTCGATTTGGTCGCCGAGCTTTCCACTGATTGAGTTTTCGTTCCTTGGTTCTTGGCTCTCAGAAACACCTCAAAACTCAGAACTCAAAACTCAGAACTCAGAACTCAATCGGGGTTGTGCCACTGCCAGCGTCCACCGCCGGCGCGGCGCGCCTCGTACATGGCGGTCTCGGCGTCACGGAACAGGGAGGCGATCTGGGGTCCGTTGGCGACCACCGCAGCCCCCATGCTCACGGTGCAGCGGAGGGCGAGCTCCCCGAACTGGAAGGGATCGAGGAAGGCCTTTGCAATCGCGTCCGCAACGGCGGCGACCGAGTCACGGTCCACCGCCGGGTGCAGCACCACGGCAAAGCTGTCACTGCCGGTGCGGGCCACCATGTCCGCAGCGGGGGCCGCACCTTCGATGCGTCGCGTCGCCGATCTCAGCAGCAGATCGCCGATCCGGTGACCGGCGCGGTCGTTCACCGACTTGAAGTCGTCGACGTCCACTGCCAGCAGTCCGGTCTCGGACCCGGGGACCGGGTTCTGGGATGCGGCGAGGCCCTCTAACCTGTCCATCAGCGACAGCCGGTTCGGCAGCCCGGTCAGTCCATCGTGAAAGACGTTGTGCATCAACCGGTCTTCGATCCGCTGCCGTTCGCTGATGTTGACCAGCGAGACCACCGATCGCTCACCGCCGGGGAGAGCCGCCTCGGTGATGTGAACCCGACAGCTGCGGCCGTCCCGCCTCACGAAATCGAGCCTCCCGCCACGGGGACCGCTCTCCGGCGCCGCCAGCAGGACCCGTCGGCGCTCGGCATCGTGCTCGGCGTCGGCGATGGACATATATCGGCTCCAGGAGACCAGCCCTTCCACCTCCGACCGCGCGAAACCCGAGAACCTCTCGAACGCCGAGTTGACCATCTCGACGGTTCCGTCCGAACCCAGAACCGCCACCGCCGTTCCGCTGTGCTCGAAGATGGCCCGCAGATCCCGGGTGGCCCGGCTCAGAGCCTCCCGCGCCTCGTGCTCGTCGGTCACGTCGTGCACCAGTCCGTCGATCACCCTCTCGCCGCCCGGCACCTGTCGAAGGGTCGCACTCAGCGAGACCCATACTGAACTGCCGTTCGGTTTCAACCACCGGATCCGCTCCGATCGGACCTTCCCCTCGGCGACGAGGCGCCCGCTCAGATCAGCATAATCCTGCGGATCGGCGAACACTTCGGCCAGCGATCGCGTCCCGACGCCACCATCGTCGGCGGCGCCGATCAGCCCCTCCAGGGCGGCATTCGATTGTAAAACCGTGCCGTCGAGCGACGCCTGGAAGACCCCCACGTCGAGCCGGTTCAACAGGTCGCGCAGTCGCTCCTCGAGATCCTCGATGCGCTCCTCGACCTCGATCCTCCGCAGCGCCAAACGGAGGCTGGCCCGCAGCCGATTTGAAAACCCGTCTCCCTTCGGCAGATAGGCGTCCAGACCATCCCCGAGAGTGGCGCTCGCCACCTCGTCGTTTCGGCTGGCCGCCACCATGATCACCGGTGCGGCCGGCCGCAGGCTCTTGACGGCGGTCAGCACCTCCCGACCCGACGACCAGTGGAGATCCTGCGCGGTGATGACGACGTCGAAGCGATTCTCCTGCAGCGCCTGGTAAAAACCCACGTGGTTCAATACCTCGTGGATCTCCACCGGCGCCACGTCGCGGCTGACCACCCGGCGGATGCTCTCCCGATCCTGCTCGTCGTCGTCGATCAGCAGGATATTGACTGCGGTCCGACCGAGATCTCCGCCACCGTCTTTTTTGCGGCGCCCGTCCATGTACCTCCGACCGGCTCATTGTAATGGAGCAAGCAGCTTCTCGAGGCGTTCGTCGCCGAATCAGGCGTCGCCATCTGCAATCAGGCCGGGATCCCCAGAAACGACTTCCTCGACGCCTATCAACACGCCGGCTGACGCCGGCCTTCGCAACGTTGACCTTGCCTCAAGTCTGCATTGCGGTTGGGGGCGCATTTTCGCTTTTGGCGGGAAAAGCACAAAAAACATCAATACCTGCGTGCCTGGTACATTTTATGGCTGTGAGGTTTGCACCTCCACCAAGCGCCTCCAACGAGCCTCGATCTCCGACTCCTTTCGAAGGGAGAATGAAATGCGCCAGTCGGTACCCTTCGTCTCGATACGCATTACGCCCGCCACGCCGCCGACGAACCCGCCCGCTACATCGGGTGCCGCGTCTGGCTCTTTGACGGTCACTACTATTTGACCTTTCTGATACTCCCAGCGCAGATGGAACACGGTAGGGTTGTTATCGAGGAACACATATGCGCCGTCTCCCGTCCCATCGCGGTGGAGCAACAGTCGTAGCATGTAGTGACCGTCTTCCGATAGTCCGATCCACGTGGTCGCGACTTCGATCTGGGTCGGCGGCACCACTTTTTTCGGTTTCTCCCCGGCTATCCCAGCGACGGCGATCGCGGCCACGAGGATAAGGGTCAACCCTGCCGAGACCAGCTTCACGTACCAGTTAGTAACGACATCCAAGACCAAGGCACTTCTCCACAGTCCGTGGCCCCTTCTCGCGAAAGCGGCCTATTTGATGAGTCATTTCATGGATCAGCGTGCAGCCAAGAGGGCCGCAGAGACCTTCATCCCACGCAGAGCTGCAAAGCCGAATCGTACGGCCGAAAGGTACGGCATATCCGCATTTCCCCTGGCAGAAGCGGCCGCTTCCCGGCTTACAGCGGACCGTCACGTTGGGGTTGCGGCACCGTTTCCGCAACTTCCGTGTAATTCCAGGCTTCTCACACATGCACTTCGCGAAGTCGTCGCTGTCGACACTGGCGCAGCCGGCATTCATGGCATCGTTGATTGCCTGCTGTTGTTGTGGGGAACAACCCTTGAACTTGAGCAGTCCGAGAGGGTCGATGTACAGCAGCGGATTTCCGCCCGCGTATGTGAACAGGGCGAATCGCTCATTGTCGTCTGACGGCCACTGGAATTCGTGGGCGTTGAGGATCGCGTCACCTATCGGATCACTTTGGGTATACCTCCCCCACCTCGGGTTGTACCAGCGGTGGTAGTTGTGGTAGAGCGTGGTGAAGTCCGGCTCGTCGGTGTCCAGGTACGGGTCCAGGCGCCACTGGCCCGGGTAGCGGAGGAGGGGGTCGTGGCCGGGGCCCGAGGACTGCTCGTCGAGAATGGCGCCGAAGGGAAACGCCTCGGCCTGCCACAGCTCATCGCCGCCGTAGCTGTAGGTGGCCAGCGGAAACCCGATGTAGTCGCCGATCACGTGCTCGACGTTGCCCCGATCATCGTATCTCGCCAACAGCCGGTCGCCCAGGTCCGCGCACGACCACGGTGAAGTCGGGATGCCGATGACCGAGCGCAGCATGCTAGTCAGTGTGGAAAAAATCTCAATACTCGCTGTGCCCTTCTCACCACGCTGCTCGTTCGAACCATCGCTGACCTGCCCGTGAGAAGGGCACAGCGAGTATTGAGTGACAACCGTGGACCTCTCTTTCCGTCGCATACGATGGCCTAGAAGGGCGAGAACCCGCCCTCGTGCCAGAAGTCCTCGCGCACGCCGGCGAAGATCACCCGCAGCGCCTCGAGGTGTTGACGCTCCCAGTCGGCGAGGAACTCGTAGAAGGCCTTGACCTCGGCGTCGGTGGAGTGCTGGGCCGCCCCGGCAAAGTAGTTGATGGCGTTGGTTTCCAGCGTCATTCCGATGGACAGGACGCCGAGCTCGAAGACGGCGCCGTGGGCTTGCTCCTTGAAGGCGTCGGTGAAGATCGTGGCCGAAAACGCCTTGAGGTCGGGATCCCGCAAATGGACGTTGAAGGCCGCAACTCCCTTGTCCTCGTACGAACCCATGACGCTCTTCAGGTAGGCCTTGTGCTGGACCTCGTCCCGGGCGAGCTTGTCGAAAAGCTCCTGGACCGCAGGCTTGTCGGCCCGCTCCGCGGCCATGGAGTAGAAGGTGTAGCCGTCCACCTCAATCTGGTAGGCCTTCCGCAGCACCTCCCGGATCTCATCGTTGGCCTGCTTCATGTTCCCTCCCGTGCCCGTCGCCGTGCCCGAATGAGTCCAAAGTCAAAAGTCCAAAGTCAAAAGTCCTCGCTCGATATCGTTGCTTATCGACCTACAGACCACCGGCAATCTCGAGCGCTTCTCGATCGAGCGGCTCCGGCGGGATCGCGGCCTGCTCCGCCGGCACCCAGGCGATGGCGCCGGTCGGGCAGAACGGCACGCACCTCGGATCACCGCCGCACAGGTCACACTTCTGGACGCAATGGTAGGTCTCGTCCCACAGCATGTTGCCGAAGGGGCAGGCCGCCACGCACATCCGGCAGCTGATGCAGCGCGACCGGACCATGTCGACGGCCCCGGTGTCGGGGTTGCGCACCAGGGCCTCGGTGGGGCAGACCGCCACGCAGGCGGCTTCGTCGCACTGGAAACAAACGATCGGGATGCCCAGCTCCGGTCCTCGCCGGTGGATGTTGATTCGCGTCTTCGCCGGCCGGCCCTCGCTGCCGTGGGCGAAGGCACACGCCAGCTCGCACTTTCCGCACGCGATGCACCTCTCGACCGAGACCTTGTAAATCATCTCCACGTCACGCTCCTCGTCGGTACCAGGTCAGAGGAAGTTGGGAAGTTCCCATGTTTCCGGTTCCGCATTTGCGATGGTCGGGTATCGACATCCACCGCGCAACCCGACACTCGCGGGTCTGATGCCGGGAACTTCCCAACTTCCTCTGACCTGGTACCGGAAAACACATCACTCTTTTACCTCCAGCTTCGCGAAGGTTTTAGCCATGACCTGCCGCTTGCTCGCATCCGAGGTCTCGAAGTAGCTCATGGGAACCCCGCTGCGCTCGGCGAAGTGCTCTGCCTGGGCCCTGGTGATCACCGCCTTGCCGGTCGCCGGGTCGCGCAGCATCTCGAACTCCCGGCCCCAGATCGTGCGAACGACGTTGCCGTCGGTGAAGGGGATGAAGTCCGTGGGGCAGATCTCGGCACAGGCCAGGCAGCCGATGCAGTCCGGCGGCGGTTGGTGGAACGGCGGTGCGATCTCCCGACCCCAACCCCGGTTGACCGAGGCGATGGCCGAAACGCCGATGTGGTCGCAGACCCGGGTGCACAGGCCGCACAGAATACAGTCGGTGGGCTCGGGGTTGGGCTCGTAGGTGGTCTCCTCCACTCCGAGCTCGGCGGCCACCCTTCGAACCAAAGGGGTCTCGGGACACCGCGCCAACAACAGATCCATGACCACCCGGCGGGTGGCCACCACCCGGTCGGAGTGGGTCAGCACCCGCATGCCGTCCTCCACCGGATGATTGCAGGCGGTGACCATCTTGAACCAGTCCTCGTCCCAACCCTCGAAGGACATGTCCACGACGCACAACCGGCAGCCGCCCCACGGTTCGAGTCCGTCGAACTGACACAGCGTGGGAATGTCGACGCCCAAGGTGCGGGCGGCGTCGAGGATGGTGGCGTCGTCGGGCACCGTGGCCCGTCGTCCGTTCACCGTCAGGGTCGCCATCACACCACCTCCACACGCTTGAGCTGCGACCTTGGGAAAGGTCCTGATGGCCTCGGTCGGGCAGACATCGAAGCAGGCGCCGCAGGAGATGCAGGCGTCGTGGTGGATCACGTGCAGCTCCTTGGTAGTCCCGGTGATCGCGTCGACCGGGCAGGCCTTGAAGCAAGCGTGGCAACCGTCACACGCCTCTTCAACGATTTCGTACGCCGTCAGCTCCCGGCAGATCCCGGCCGGGCAACAGAGGTCGGAGATGTGGGCCTGGTACTCGGCTCGGAAGTACTTGAGGGTCGACAGAACCGGGTTGGGCGCAGACTTGCCCAGCTCGCAGAGGCTGCCGAGCTGCATTCCGCTGGCCAACCGCTCGATGGCCTCGATGTCGCCGGCCCTGCCCTTGCCGTCCACCAGCCGGTCGAAGATCAGGAGCATCTGCTTGAGACCTTCTCGGCAGGGAGTGCACTTGCCGCACGACTCCTCGGTGAGGAAGCCGAGGAAGTAGCGTGCCACGTCCACCATGCAGGTGCGATCGTCCATGACGATCATGCCGCCCGATCCCATCATGGATCCCGCCTCGGTGAGCCTCTCGTAGTCCACCGGGAGATCGAGCAGCTCCTCTGGCACGCAGCCCCCCGATGGACCGCCGGTCTGCACCGCCTTGAAGGGCCGATCCCCGGCCACCCCACCGCCGATGTCGTAGATGATCCGGCGCAGGGTCGTCCCCATGGGAAGCTCGATAAGACCCGTGTTTTTGACCTTGCCGACCAGCGAGAACGCTTTGGTGCCCTTCGATCTCTCGGTCCCCATCGAGGCAAACCAGGCGCCACCCTTGTCGATGATGGCGCCGATGCCGGCCCAGGTTTCGACGTTGTTGAGCACGGTCGGCAGATCGAAGAGGCCCTTTTCGGTGGAGTGAACGTACTTGGCGCGCGGTTCGCCGATCTTGCCCTCCAGCGACCGCATCAGGGCCGACGATTCGCCGCAGATGAAGGCGCCGCCGCCGCGCGAGATCCGGACGTCGAAGTCGAAGCCGGAACCCATGATGTCGTTGCCGAGCAGGCCGTGCCGGCGGGCCTGCTCGATGGCGATGGTGAGGTTCACCACCGCCAACGGGTACTCGTCGCGGACGTAGATATATCCCTCGTGGGCGCCCACCGCGTAGGCGCCGATCACCATCCCCTCGAGCACCGAGTGGGGATCGCCCTCCATGATGGAGCGGTCCTTGAAGGCGCCGGGGTCACCCTCGTCGCCGTTGCACAGCACGAACCGGCGGTCGCCGGGCGCCTCCCGGCACGAGCGCCACTTGCGGGCGGTGTTGAATCCCGCGCCGCCCCGGCCGCGTTGGCCCGAGATCCTGACCTCCTCGAGCACCCCCTCGGTGGTCAGCTCGTGGAGGGCCCTGGCCAGACCGGCGTAGGCCCCTTCGGCGATGGCGTCCGTGATGTCGGTGGGATCGATGCGCCCGATGTTGCGCATCGCCACCCGCATCTGGTGCTTGTAGAACGGAATTTCGGCGTACTCGGCAATCCGCTCGCCGTCCGCCGGGTTCTTGTACAGCAACCTCTTGATCACCTCGCCGCCGATGACGGTCTTGTCGATGATCTCCTCGACGGCGGTCGCCTTGACCTTGGTGTAGAGGACGCCGGACGGCTGCAGCGCCACCAGCGGACCCCGCTCGCAAAAGCCGTGGCAGCCGGTGGATTTCACGAACAGCCCGACCTCCACGTCGAGGCCGCGTTCGGCAACAACCCTGTCGAATGCCTCGGCCACCTGCTTCGCACCGGACGCCAAACACCCGGTGCCGCAGCACACCAGGATCTTCTGCTTGCGACCCTCATTGCGACGCCTGGCGTCCTCTTGCACCTGCCGGAACTGGGAGAGCGATTCAATTCTCATCGCCGGCGCCTCCCTTGGCCAGGTACTTGGAGACCCGGGCCGGCTTCGCACTGCCCCAGTACTTGTCGCCGACGATCATCACCGGCGCCATCGCACAAGCACCGACGCAGTTGACGGTCTTGACGGTGAAGCCGAGGTCCTCGGTGGTTTCGTCGGGTCCAATGCCCAGCTGCCGCTGGAGCTCCTCAACGAGCTGACCGGCGCCCCGGATGTGGCACGCCGTGCCCAGGCAGACCCTGACGATGGTGTCGCCCTGAGGTTTTAGCGAGAAAGCCCTGTAGAAGGTGGCCACCGAAAAGACCCTGCCCAGCGGCACGTCGAGGGCTTCGGCCACCCTGACCAGCACGTCACAGGGCAGGTAGTTGTACGCCCGGTGCACGTCCTGCAGCACTTGGATCAACGACGGCTCCTCGAGCGGGTACCGTTCGAGAATCTCACCGGTCGGACCGAGGTCCACACACCCCTGGTCGGTCATGCCTCCTCCTCCACGGCCACCGCGGACGGATCAGCGACAGCTCTGCCAATCTCGTAGCCCCGCCGGAGCGCTCGGATGTTGACGTCCACCAGCTGAGGCTTGGCCGCGAAGGTCTCTCGAATCACCTCGTCCACGACCTCGAGGGACACCGCGCCGGTGGCGCCGAGGTAGGCCCCCAGGGCGACCATGTTGGCTCCCCGGGGATTGCCCAGCTCGTTGGCCAGCTCGTTGGCCGGCACCTTGATGACCACGAGGTCGTCGCGCTGCGGCTCACGCCCGATCAGCGACGAGTTCACCAGCAGAACCCCGCCCGGCCGCACGTCGTCCTCGAACTTGTCGAGCGACGGCAGGTTCATGGCCAGCACCGCCCGCGGCGACCGGATCACCGGCGAGCCCACCGGCCGATCCGAAATCACCACTGTGCAGTTGCAGGTCCCGCCGCGCATCTCCGGACCGTAGGAGGGCAGCCACGACACCTCCTTGCCCTCGCGCATCCCGGCGTAGGCGAGCATCTTGCCGATGAGCAGGATGCCCTGACCGCCGAATCCCGCCATGACGACGTCGTTCTGCATTTCAGGCCTCCGCCTGCGGCAGTGGCGCCCGGTCCGAACCCTCCGGGCTCTTGAACACGCCGAGCGGGTAATAGGGCATCATGTTCTTCTCGAGCCACCGGATGGACTCGCCGGGAGGAATACCCCAGTTGGTGGGGCAGGTGGAGAGGATCTCCACCAGCGAGAAGCACACCCCGTCCCGCTGATAAGTGAAGGCCCTGCGCAGCATCCTCTTGGCCGTGACCGCCTCGAGCGGGGTGTGGACCGAGGCGCGGGCGACGAAGGCCGGGGTCCGCAGCGTGGACAGCAGCTCCACCACCCGGATCGGGTGGCCGGTGTGCTCCACGTCCCGCCCGAGCTGGCAGGTGGTGGCCACCTGGCCGGGCATGGTGGTGGGGGCCATCTGGCCACCCGTCATGCCGTATATGGCGTTGTTGACGAAGACCACCGTGACCTTCTCTCCACGGTTGGCGCAGTGGACGATCTCGCCCATCCCGATCGACGCGAGATCGCCGTCGCCCTGGTAGGTGAACACGATCAGATCCGGGCGCGCCCGCTTGATGCCGGTGGCCACCGCCGGCGCCCGGCCGTGGGAGGCTTCCTGGAAGTCCACCGTGAAGTAGTTGTAGGCGAGCACGGCACAGCCCACCGGGGCGACGCCCACCGTTCGCTCCCTGAGCCCGAGCTCGTCCACCACCTCGGCCACCAGCCGGTGGATCACGCCGTGGGTGCAGCCCGGGCAGTAATGGGTGGTGACGTCAGCCAGCGCTTGCGGCCTGGAGAAAACAGTCTCAGCCAAGGCTCACCTCCGATCCAACTCCGGCGACGATCTCGGTCACCTTCGCGATCACCTCGTCGGGAGACACCAGCATCCCGCCGACCCGGCAGTGGAAGTGGATGGGCCGGGAGGCCTGCAGGGCGAGCTGCACATCCTCGACCATCTGTCCGGTGGAGAGCTCGACCACCAGCACCGAGGCGGCCCGCACGGCGGCCTCGCGCACCGCCCGGTACGGGAACGGGAACAACGTGATCGGCCTCACCATGGCGACACTCACGCCCTGCTCGCGCAGCTCGTCGATGGCGGTCGAGCACACCCGGGCCACGGTGCCGTAGGCGACGATCAGCACGTCGTAGTCCTCATCCGTGCCGTACTCCGCATACCGGATCTCGTCCGAGACCATGGCATCGTACTTGGCCTTGAGCTTGAAATTGTGGCGTTCGAGCGCCTCGGGGTCGAGGAAGAGCGAGTTGACCACGTTGGTCGGGCGATCTCCCGGACAGCCCGTGGTCGCCCAGGTCTTCGGCGCCAGCTCCTTGATCGGCTGGCGACCTTCCAGGAACTCTACCGGTTCCATCATTTGCCCGATCAGGCCGTCGCCGAGCACCATCACCGGGTTGCGGTAGTGGTCGGCCAGATCGAAGGCGTCCTGGACCAGATCCGCCGCCTCCTGGATCGACCACGGGGCCAGCACCAGCAGTCGAAAATCGCCGTGGCCCATCCCCTTGGTGGCCTGGAAGTAGTCGCTCTGGCTGGGCAAGATCCCGCCCAGGCCAGGGCCGGCTCGAACGATGTTGACGATGACCACCGGCAACTCGGCTCCCGCCAGGTACGAGATGGCTTCGGCCATGAGGGAGATTCCCGGCGAAGATGAGGAGGTCATCACTCGCTCGCCCGCTCCTGCGGCGCCGTAGAGCATGTTGGACGCGGCGACCTCACTTTCGGCCTGGACGAACCGACCCCCGACCTGGGGCAACCGCATCGACATGTACTCCGGAATCTCGTTTTGCGGCGTGATCGGATAGCCGAAGAACAGCCGGCAGCCCGCCTGCACCGCCGCCTCACCGATCGCCTCGCTGCCCTTCATGAGCTTCTTGGCCACGCTGATCTCCCTAGTACGAAAAATAGTGATACATCGTGCCGTTGACCCGCATCTCGATGGCCACGTCGGGACAGGTGATGCAGCACAGCCGGCAGCCGATGCACCGCATCTGCTCGACCACCTCGGCGTAGAAGTACCCCTTGTTGTTGATCCGCTTTCCCATGCCCAGGATCTGCTGCGGGCACGCTTCGACACAGAGCTCGCATCCCTTGCAGAGGTCGGGGGCGATGACGATTCGGGGCATTGAGCCTCCCCTCAGTTGACGACAAAAAGCGGGCCCGTGGCCCGCGTGCGGAGCGGTTGCTCGAACGGCGGAAGGACGACCCGGTCGAGCACGAAGATCGGACATCCGAGATCGTGACCCCTGAGGTCGTCGGCCACCTCCCGGGAGGCGGCCACCGAGACCACCGGAATCCCGAGCTCCCGTCCCACCTCCACCGCCAAGCGGTGGCCTTCAAGAACGATCCCGGGCGTCGTCTCCCTCATCAGGTGGGTGTTGGAGACGAGGCCGGTCACCTCGATTTTTGCGGCTGTTTCGATCCGACGAACCATGGTCACCGCCGCCGCTGTGTTTGGGGTCGACGGGCGCCTGAAGTTGAGCACCACCAGGCTGTCGGTCCCGGTCCGGGGAACGACGTCGGACAGGGATCCGAGCACCCTGGCTCCGGTGTCGTCACCGCCCACGTCCATCACCAGGCGGACCGAGGGGTCCTGGAGGGCGGACCGGATCTGGGGAACGATGATCGGCAGGTCGGAGTGCGTGTTCTCGCCCGACGGCGCGAGCAGGCAAATGCCCGCCTCCTCGAGGATTTCCCGGGCTGCGCGGGATCTGAAGTAGGGCTTCACCACGTCCAGGTCGGCAAGGGTCACCCGGTCTCCGGCGGTGGCCAACCCGAGAGCCCCGTTGAGGGCGATCTCGGTCTTGCCGCTGCCGAAGTGACCGACAAAGATGGTGACTCGCTTCTCGAACATGGGCTTGCTCCCGACGTTGATGAGGAGGTGGAGCCGGCACTCCAGCATAACCCCACCCGGTCCGGTTGTGAATAATGTGAAATCCTTCACGAATTCGAGAAACACAGCACTGAGATAGATTTTCACTCTGACCCCATTCCCGCAGACGCTTGAATCGTCACGACGGACGTGTCAACGTTTCGTGCCGACGATGTACCTCACCGGCCTCACTCACCGCGACCGCCTCTTCGACATCGCCTGCCGGTGGCTGGCAAGCCGGGTCGAGCCCACGGACGGGCGGACCCTGACCGAGATTTTCGCCTTCGAACGGGCGATCACGGCACCGTCGGTGCGGGCCCTCGTGGCCGACCTGTCGCGCACCATCCGTCCGGGCCCCCTGGTCCTCAGGCGAGTGTCCAACAAGGACGCCGTCCGCGAGGCCATCGTGGCGGCGGTGACGGATCCCTCGCCGCGAGCCCGCCGGCTGCTCGAACGATTTCGCCGTCAGCCGGAGGAGTTTTTCCCCGTACTCCGGTCACCATGAGCCTGATCACCCGCAACGACGGCACCCTCGCGGGCATGGTGCGTCGCAAGCGGATCCGACGAATCGCCGAAAAGGTCTCCCGACACGTCGCCGAGCAGCTCGCCGGCGAGATCGGCAGCGCCGCCCGCTTCCTGGCCGCCGAGCGCGCACGAGTCGCCGGCCTGCCACTGGACCAGATGGTCTCGAGCTCGACCCAGATGGACCTCGACTTCACCGAGGCCGAGCGGCTGGTGGCGGACCGTATTCGATCCATGGAGATCACCCTCGACCCCGAGCGCCAGCAGGTGGACGACGTCATCGGGGTCAAGCTGATCGCCACCCCGGCCGAGATCGAACGCCTGGAGATCGCCCTCGACGAGCGTGAGCACACCTGGGCGTTCCACCGGAAGGTCCACGAAGGCTCGTACGTGGGCACCCACTACCTGGTGGAGATCGAGCTTCCCCCGGTGGACCAGCTGGTTGCAGGCATGAACGACATCGACTGGTCCTTCGCCGCCGATCGCGGGGTCTCGGTCTTCGATCTCGAGAACGAGTTCTACGAGTACGTGGCCACCGGCAGCCGCACCTTCAGCCTCGAGCTCATTCTCACCACGATGGACGACCTCGTGGAGTCCGAGTTCGGCCGCGGCATCCACGAGGTGCGGATCCTCGAGCAGCGCGATCGCGCCGGCTACTCCGGGCGGATCGCCCAGAACGCCTCCTGGATCATCGAGTACATGCTCTGCCACGCCATCTCTCCCACCGCCGTTGTGGACGAGATTCCGATCAAGATCTGGGGCAGGTACCTGCGGGATACGCTGTCCCACGCCATCGCCTGCCTGGGCGACGGCGAGCCCGACGAGTGGCTGGTACCGGCCGAGAGGGCACGGCAGCGCACCATATCGTTGTGATGTTCAAATCGTAGAATTCGGAATTCGGAATTCGGAATTCTGAAAACCGGGCCCGGTCGGCACAGCGAGAGCGGTCTCTTTTTTTTCGGACGCCGGTGGGGAATCTGGGATCTGCCATCTGCCATCCGGGTGGGTGGGCGGGAGCCTTTCGACATACTTTGACTTTTGACTCATTCGGGCACGGCAGAACCCCAACCCCACGCTCTCGTTGATGAGCTCATTTTTTGCAGTTCACGGTGTCTGCGAAACGAGTGGATACTCCGGCGGTTCTCAATCACTCGACGATTCGGCAGCCATTCGAATGCGTCGGGCGGAGCACTCTGCGAAGCCGGTGCAGCTGCGGCACACGTCGTCGTCGGTGAAGCCGAACTCCGAGGGTGCGCAGACGGTGATCGACGGATCACGCGCGCCGTCGAGCTCGGCCAGCAACGCCCGGTCCTGGTCCGCCACCCCACCGAGACTCATCGCCCGCTGTTCGGCCTCGCGCACCAGCGGGTCCCAGGCGGAATTGCGTCGCTCTGCGGTGGCATCCTCCACCGCCACCTCGATCCGGGCCCGGCGTTTCTTTACCTCGAACGCAATCTTGCGGCGCGTGGGCAAATGCCTGGTGGCGAGAAAGAAGAGATACCCTGCCGACATGCCCGCCATGTTGACGAATCCGCCGCCGACCCCGAAGGACATGAAGCTCGACACCACCAGGAAGCCCCCGCCGACGAGGGCGAGCCACTTCACCTTGACCGGCAGAATGAAAAAGAGCAGAAACTCCATCTCCGGATTGAGGGTGGCGTAGGTGAACAGCAGAGACCCCATGAATGCGGTGTCGCCGGCCAGCGGCCGACCCAGAACCAGGGCCGCCACGGCGGCACCAAAGGTGGCCACCGACCAGAACACCAGGAATCGTGGCGAACCCCACGAGTCCTCGATGGGCTTGGCCATCACCCACAGCACCAACATGGAGATGAAGAACCAGAACATGCTCTGGCCGTGAATGAACTGGTAGGTGACCAGCGTCCAGGGGCGGGCGGCGACCGCGCCGGGGACCAGGGCCAGCCCCTGCAGACCCGCGGGGTTGGCCCAGGACAGCAGAAAGACCGCGAAATGAACGAAGATCAGTCCCTCGGTCAGGTGCCAGTACTCGCGGCGCATCACCGCCTCCCCAGCCTGCGTTCCATCTCCTCCTGGCTGAGCCTGAGGACGATGGGCCGACCGTGCGGACACCGGTAAGGGTTCTCCGTGGCCACCAGATCCTGCAGCAGAACCCGCTGCTCCTGCTCGGTCAGCGCGTCGTTGACCTTGACGGCCTGGCGGCACGACAGCGAAGCCGCCAGCTCGTGACTCAGCTTCTCCACCGCGCGCTCCGGCACCCCGTCGAGGGCGGTGGCTCGCTCAAGCACCTCCTCGACGACTTCCTTGGCTTCGCCGGGGTCAGCGTCGGGAGGTAACGCCGACAGCCGGATCGTGGTGGGACCGAACGGCTCGGCCTCGATGCCGACCCCGCCCAGCAGGTTCTGAACTCCGCCCAGAGCGGCGACGGCCGCCTCGTCCAGCTCGAGCAGGACGGGGTCCAGCAGCCGCTGGGATGGCGCCGTGCCATCCGCCAGCCCGCGCAAGATCCGCTCATAGAGGATCCTCTCGTGGGCCACGTGCTGATCCACGATGACCAGCCCCCACTCGTCCTCCAGCAGCAGGAACGAACCCCGGTACTGCCCGATGAGGCGACCGAAAGGGGTGTCGGGGGGCGCGGGTCGGGGGCCGGGTCCTCGAGGAAGGTGGGAGTCGCGCACGAAAGACGGCCCCGGGTCGCTGCCGTCCGCATCGGCGGCGCCGGTGTACACCGGGTGGGCGAACAGGCTCGCACCGCCACGATAGGGGCCGGCGATCGGCTCACTGCCCGGCACGGCGGCCGACTCGGCGACCCAGTGGGGAGTTTCCACACGGTCCACCACCTCGTGGCCCCTGGATGCCGTCACCCCGGCGCGAACCGCTCGCTCGGCCACCGCAAAGACCGACCTGCCGTTGGCGAACCGAACCTCTGCCTTGGCCGGGTGGACGTTGACGTCGACCTCGTCGGGCGGCACCGTCACGAACAGCACGACGCGGGCGCCGCCGAGCCCACCGCCCGCCTGACCCAGCACCCGGCGCACCGCGCCCACGAGCAGCCTGTCGCGCACCGCGCGACCGTTGACGATGATCGTCAGCGATGGCCTCCCGGATCCGGTACCGGCCGCCAACAGGCCCCATACCTCCACCCCGCCACCCGCCGCCTCGAAGCGGTGGACCGGCCCGGGCACACGGCTCCAGAGGTCGCGTAGCCGCGTTCCGGGGTCCGTCGTCGGCAGCGCCTCGATCAGGGTCCGCGGCCCGTGCCGAAGCACGAAGCCCACCTCGGGGTTGGCCAGGGCCGCCGCCCAGATCGTCTCCTGGGCGTGTCGCAGCTCGGTTTCGGGGGCGCGCAGGAACTTGCGCCGGGCCGGGGTGTTGAAGAACAGGTCCCGGACCTCAACCGTCGTGCCCCGAGCCCGCGCCGCTCCCTCCACCGAGAGTATGCGCCCGCCCTCCACCGTGATCCTCACACCCCCCTCGGCGGGATCCGCCGATGTCAGCAGGGAGAACCGGGACACCGCGGCCATCGACGGCAGGGCCTCCCCTCGGAAGCCGAGCGACGAGATGTGGTCGAGATCCTCCACGGTAGCGATTTTCGAGGTCGCGTGGCGCTCGAGGGCCAGCAGGGCGTCGTCGGCTTCCATACCCGATCCGTCATCAACCACCAGCACCAGGCTCCTGCCACCCTGGATCAGCTCGACCTCGATCCGCGTCGCCTCGGCGTCGAGGCTGTTCTCCACCAACTCCTTGACGACCGACGACGGCCGCTCGACCACCTCTCCGGCAGCGATGCGGTTGACGAGCCCATCGGGCAGAACTTTGATTCGCGGCACCGGCATATCATAACCGTTCGAGAGAGCACGAATGTCGCGTTGATCGCTCAATTCTCGCGTCCGAGATCTCACCGGCTCCGTTGGAGACGCAGTCAGCGACCCCGCCGTGAGATCCCGGACGCGAGAATTGAGTTACAGCGCTTCTTTCATTTATTCGCAATACACCGAGTCCGCGCGGTGAATTGCGCACTCGCCTCGACGGTGGAGTGAGGCGTCAGGGTTTGGCGTCGTACATCGAGGTGTCGGGGACCGAGTCCGGGGTGACGATGCGGCCCGGGTCGGCCAGGTCCTCCTGAATCAGCAGCGAGATCAGAAAGTCCCGGACCCCGCCGCGACCCTTCTGTCGATAGACCCTCCGCACGGTCACCGGCTTGAGCTCGATCCCGGTCATGTGCTTGAGGTACTGGCAGAAGACGCGGGCCCGGGACATGAAGCTGATCACCAGCAGCACGAACAGAATCAAGATGCCGGCGGCCCCCAGCAGCTGAACCGTCATCGATGGGCTGAACTCGAACAGTTCCATGGTCATCAAGGCACCTACCTCTCGTCGACGCCACCATCGTTGAGCAGGTGGGATTCGTCCAGTTCTTCGAAGTGGCTCTTCGGCACCAGCACGTCTCTGCCTTTCGATCCCGCGAGGGGACCCACCAACCCCTCCCGTTCCATCATATCCAAAAGTCGAGCCGACCGAGTGTAGCCGAGGTGCAACCGGCGCTGGATGTATGAGGCCGAGGCCTTGCGCGTCTCGACGACCAGGCGCGCCGCCCGATCGTACATGGGGTCGGTGAGCTGATCTTCATCATCGACAGTTGTTCGCCGCCCGCCCCTGTCGTTTCCGCCGAGCGGGGCGTGGGTCAGGACTTGCCTCTGATAGTCCGGTTTGCCGAACCGTTTGATATAGCGGACCACCGTGGCAATCTCCTTCTCGGAGACGTAGGGACCGTGGAGCCGGATCAGCGCCGACGAACCCGGCGGCAGGTAGAGCATGTCCCCCCGGCCGAGCAGGTGCTCGGAGCCGATCGCGTCGAGGATCGTCCGGGAGTCGAACTTGGAACGGACTTTATACGACAGCCGACACGGGAAGTTCGCCTTGATGATTCCGGTGAGAATGTCCACGGAGGGTCGCTGGGTCGCACACACCAGGTGGATTCCAACCGCTCTCGCCTTCTGGGAGAGCCTGGTGATGGACTCCTCGACGGCCCGGGACGAGGCCAACATCAGGTCCGCCAGCTCGTCGATGACGATCACGATAAAGGGTAGCGGCTCGAGCTCCTCGGCCAGCTGTTCGTCTTCCACGGCGAGCTGGGCCTTGATCTTCTTCAGCCGCCCCGGGTCGCTCACCAGCTGGTTGAACTGGGTCAGGTTTCTCACCCCGAGCGCCGCCAGCCGGCGGTAGCGCCCGTCCATCTCGGTGACCGCCCACCCCAGGGCGTTGGCAGCCTTCTTCGGGTCGGAGATGATGGGCGTCAGCAGATGGGGAATGTCGGCGTAGACCCCGAGCTCCACCATCTTCGGGTCCACCAGGATGAACTTCACCTGCTCGGGCCGAGCCTTGTACAGGATCGACAGAATCATGGCGTTGAGGCCCACCGATTTCCCCGATCCGGTGAACCCACCAATCAGCAGGTGCGGCATGCGCGCCAGGTCGGCGAAGAAGGGCTTGCCCCGAATGTCCACCCCGAGGCTGAGGGTGAGCAGCGATTGAGCGTGCTGGAACTCGGCGGATTCGGCCAGGGTTCTCAACCGGATGATCTCCGGATCCGGGTTGGGAACCTCGATCCCCACCGTCGCCCGCCCCGGCACCCGTTCGATCCGCACCGACTCCGTACGCAGGGCCAGCGCCAGGTCCTCGGCCAGATTCTGCACCGCCGAGATCTTGACCCCCGGCTCGAGCCGAAACTCGTAGGTCGTGATCACCGGTCCGGTTCGGATGTTAACCACCTCGCCCCGCACTCTGAACTCCTGGCATTTCTCGGTGATCAGCTTCGACATTTCGATCATCGCATCGGAGTTCCGAGGCGTCTCGTCCTCGGGCTGGTCCAGGAACTGCACGCGCGGCAGGTCGTAGGACTCGAGGTCGTCGACGAAGTCGAACTCCTCCTGGACCACCTTTTTCTTGGTCGCGGCCGCGGCCCCGCCGGCCGGTGTGCGTGAGCTGCGGCGCCGAGCGGATCTCGAGGCGGTCTCGGATGCCTCCTCGCCGTCGTCGATCACGTCCTCGCCGAGGGCCGGCGCCATCCGCCGCACGATGCGAAACCGACCCTTGCCCTCGACCCTCTTGACGGTGAACGAGCCCTTGTACCCGTCTTCGGCATCGATCCGGCGCAGCTGGCGCTCCAGGACCTTGCGTTGGTTTTGCAGCTGCTCTTTTTCCCGCCGTCGGCGGATCCTCTCGCGGTTCCGCCGGGAGAGCCGTCCCTCGAACGTGCCGGTCAGCGCGTCGACCACCGTCGCGGCCGACCTGCCGGACACCATGAGACCGCCGAAGAGCAGCAGGAAGAACAGGATCACCAGCCGTCCCACTGGACCGGCGAAGCCTCCGAGAAGCTGCGACGAGGCGATTCCGGCCAACCCCGCGAACGGAATGTACCCGTCTCGGTACCCCAGATCCGTGGTCAGCAACGCCGCCAACCCGGGCAGGGTGAGAATGATTACCGACCACCCCACCAAGGTCACCGTCGGATTCTCCAGGGGTCGCTGCCTCAGGATCCGCCAACCCAGCGTGACCCCGATCGGAGGAAGCAGGAAGGCGGTGACGCCGATCAGGCTCAGCAGGGCCGCCGACAGAGTGGCTCCCAGCCAGCCGGCCCAGTTGATCGGGTTCGACCTCAGGCTCGAGGCGTGAAATGGGCTCGGGTCCATCGGCGAGTGGGAGACGAGGGCCACCGCCACCAGAATCGCACCCAGCAGCAGGGCGACGGCACCGGCCTCACGGAGGATCCGGTCGCGCATCAGGTCAACCTCGAGCTCAACACCACCACCAGGATACCCAACGGCACGCAGTAGAGGGAAAATCTGTGGAACACCCGATCCGAAACCGCCCACAGGACGATCCGCAGGCACAGGTATCCCGACAGGCCGGCTGCCGCCATCCCGAAAGCGCACGAAAGCCAAAAAACTGGCGCGGTCGAAGCCGATTCGCCGCCGTGGGAGGCCAGCTCGAAGACGGAGGCGCCGGCGATCGCCGGCACGCCCAGCAGAAAGCTGAACCTCGCCGCCCAGACCCGTTCGAGACCGACGCCCAGGCCGGCCGCGATGGTCAGGCCCGATCTCGACAGGCCCGGGAACACGGCGATGCCCTGCACCAGCCCCACCACGATCGCCTGTTTCCAGGTGGTTGCTTCTTCGCCACGACGACCGCCAGCCAGGAACTTCGTAGCTCCGACCACCGCCCCGGTAACGATCAGCGCGGTGCCGATCCACAACGCGCGGTGGAAGGCGGCCGTGGCGACTCCGCGCAGGGCGAACCCCACCACGGCGGTCGCCAGGGTGCCGAGCACCAGTAGACCGAGCAGTCGCCGACCGTCGGCGGTACCGGCCCAGCGCACGATCCGGCGTCGTTCGAACCACACCACGGCCGACGCGGTGCCCACATGGAGCATCGCGTCAAACAGCACGCCGGGTTGGCTGAAGCCCGGAATCAGCATTTGAGCCACGGCCAGATGGCCCGACGACGAAACCGGCAGGAACTCGGTGAGCCCCTGAAGCAGGCCCAGCAGCACGGCGTCGACCACGCTCACCTCCAGCACCATTCCCGAGCGCACGGAAGGCTGAAAGCGTCCAGTGGTGTCGACAGACGGACCAGCATAACCACTTGAATTGTAGCACTTTGCTTCAATTCGTGACGGCCTGTGCGAGCCGGATCCAGTCCTTTAGCGACAGCTTGCCGGGTCGAAGGTCGGGATCGAGGCCCGCCGCAGCGATGGCATCCCGGTCGCCGAGCGGACGAAGTGCGTTGCCGAGCATCTTGCGGGGTTTGGTCAGTGCGTGCGCGGCTAGCCGGAAGCCCGCTTCGAGTGCGGCCGGATCCGCCGGCGCCGGGCGAAGGCGCAGCACGACCACCGCCGACATCACCTTGGGCCTCGGCCTGAAGGCTCGCGGCGGGACCTCGAAGGCGACCGAGGCTTCGGCCCAGGCCGACCTTTCGAGGGCCATCAGGCCATGGTTGCGACCGCCCGGTGAGGCGACCACCCGTTCGGCCACCTCGCGCTGCAGCATGACCACCAGCACGGTGAAGAGGTCGTGCCGGGGCAGCAGGCGCCGCAGGATCGCCGACCCCACCGAGAACGGCAGGTTGGCGGCCACCTGCCACGGCGCCTCCTGCGCCACGAGGGGCTCCAGGGGATCGTGCAGGGCGTCTGCGCGGATGACCTCCACCGCCGGACCGGGTGGGTCCGCCGCCATCCGCGCGGCCAGCTCGCCGTCGAGCTCGAGGGCCATTATCCTGCCGAAGCGTTCCGCCAGCGGCCCGGTGAGCGCCCCCCTGCCCGGACCGATCTCGAGCACCCGTCCCGGCTCGTCATCGAGCAACCCCACAATTCGCTCGGCGACCTCCCCATCGATGAGGAAGTTCTGTCCGAGGCGTCTCTGCCGTGTCCTGCTCATATCACCTATTTCTCAATACTCCGCCCTTGGACTGGGTCGTGCAACCTGAATGTCTGAAAAATCTCCGAACACTGAGGCCCCCGGGTCCTCAACGAAGCCAAGGGCCGAGTATTGAGCTGCATTTTTTCTTACCGACGGCAGGCTTCGGCCAAGGGGGTGACGAAGCGTTGAATCATGTCTTCGAGGCCCGCCGCATCGCCGAACCGGGCGATCCGGTCGACGATCGCAGAACCGACGACGACCCCGTCGGCGAGGGCCGCCACCTCGGAGACCTGGGCCGGCGTCGAGATGCCGAAGCCGACCGCCACCGGCAGCTTGGAGATCCTGCGCGCGGTGCGGATGTTGTGGGCGAGCTCCTGATCGAGGACGCTGCGTGCTCCGGTGACGCCGGTGGTGGACACCAGGTAGATGAAGCCGCCGCCGTGGCGGCTGGCGGCCTTGATTCGCTCCTTCGTGGAGGTGGGAGCAACCAGCAGGATCGCATCGATCCCGGCGCGCCCGAGGTCGGGAGAAAAGCGCTCCATCTCCTCCACCGGGACGTCGGTGAACAGGACCCCGTCCACCCCCGCCGAGGCGGCGTCCTCCGCGAACCGGGCCACCCCGTATTGGACCACCGGGTTGGCGTAGCTGAAGAGGACCAACGGCAGGTCCTCCTCGGATCGAATCGCGGCCACCGAATCGAGGACGCCTGCCAGGGTGGCCCCGGCGGCCAGGGCCCGCTCCGCGGCGAGCTGGTTCGTGGGACCGTCGGCGATGGGATCCGAAAATGGAACGCCGAGCTCGAGGATGTCCGCCCCGGCCCGGCGCAGCGCGCGGGCGATGCCCACCGTCCGATCGAGGCTGGGGTCGCCGGCGGTGACGTAGGGGATGAAGGCGGCCCTCCCGGCCCGGCGGGCGGCGGCGAACGCGTCGCCGATCCGGCTCACGACCCGCCCTCGACGCGCACCACTTCCTCCAGGTCCTTGTCGCCCCGGCCGGACAGATTGACCAGTATTCGCGCCGACCTGCCCATCGCCGGGGCCACCTTCACCGCGTGGGCGATGGCGTGGGCCGACTCCAGGGCCGGAATGATCCCTTCGGCCTCCGCCAGCAGGTGGAAGGCGTCAAGCGCCTGCTCGTCGTCCACCCTGGTGTAGGTGACCCGCCCGGTGTCGTGCCAGTGGGCGTGCTCCGGGCCCACCGCCGGATAGTCGAGACCGGCGGACACCGAGTGGGTGCCCAGCACCTGCCCGTCCTCGTCCTGGAGCAGCCAGGTCCGGGTTCCGTGCAGCATTCCCGGCGCTCCTCCGCCGCCGAACCGCGCCGCGTGCTCTCCCGGCGAGCTGCCCCGGCCACCGGCCTCCACACCCACCAGCCGAACCGAGTCGTCGGCCAGGAAGGCGGTGAAGATCCCGGCGGCGTTCGATCCGCCGCCGACGCACGCGACCACCATCTCCGGAGTGCCTCCCGCCTGCTTCCTGAACTGGGAACGGGCCTCCCTGCCGATCACCGACTGAAAGTCGCGCACCATCTCGGGAAACGGGTGAGGGCCCAGTACCGAGCCGAGAATGTAGTGGGTGGTCGCGACGTTGGCCACCCAGTCACGAAGGGCTTCGTTGATCGCGTCCTTGAGGGTTTTCGCACCGGCCTCGACCGCCACCACCTCGGCGCCCATCAGGCGCATCCGAAACACGTTGATCTCCTGGCGGCGCATGTCGTGGGTGCCCATGTAGACCCGGCACCTGAGCCCGAGCAGGGCGGCGGCGGTGGCCACCGCCACACCGTGCTGGCCGGCGCCGGTCTCGGCGATCACCCGCTCCTTGCCCATGCACAACGGCGAGCAGGCCCTGACCGAGGGCGTTGTTGATCTTGTGCGCCCCGGTGTGACACAGGTCTTCCCGCTTGAGCCAGATCTCGGCACCGCCGAGCCGGCCGGAGAGGCTCTGCGCCCGAAACAGCGGCGTCGGCCGGCCCACGTAGCAGGCCAGCAGGTCGTCGTACCGCTTCCTGAAGCTCCGGTCGCGCCGGGAGCGCCGGACGGCCCTCTCGAGCTCGGCGAGGGGCTCCATCAGCGTTTCGGGAACGAACTTCCCTCCGTACTCTCCGAAATACCCCCGAGGGTCTGGAATCTTGGTCATCGCCTGTCCATACCGCCCGATTCTAACTGGTCCTCGAGCCCGATCTCGACTGCTGCGGCCCGCGCGTTCTCGACGAACTGCGGCGAACGCCGTACGGGGTCCTTGACCCCAACAGCGACCTCGACCCCCGAGGAAACGTCCACCATGGCCGGCCGAAGCCGGCGCACGGCGTCCGCCACGTTGCCGGGCGAGAGCCCGCCGGCGAGACCGAAACGGGCCCCGCGGGGGGGCGCGGGAAGGGCGCTCCAGTCTACCTTCACTCCGCTGCCGGCCCCCGGGTCGAGCAGCGGCAAACAGCGGTTCGCCAGCTCCTCCACCCTCTGCCACATCGTCCCCCCGGGGTCGACCCGGCGGATCAGCCGCGGACCCAGCTCGTCGATGAGAGCGTCGGATTCGCTCCCGTGAAGCTGGACCCAATCCAGTTCGAGGGCGTCGCGAGCGGCGACGATGTCGCCGGGAGAGGCGTCCCGAAACACTCCCACGGTCGCCGCTCCGGTGATTCTCCGCACCCACCGCGCAGCCTCGGTGGTCAGCGCCCGCACAGTGCCTGGGACGAAGACGAATCCCACCATGTCGGCACCCGCCGACACCGCCCATTCGGCGTCCTCCGGACGGGTCAATCCGCAGATTTTGATCAGCAAAACTGGCCACCCGATTGAAAATTGAAAATTGAAAATTGAAAATTCCCACCCACCCGACCAAGGGCGAGTCGATAGAAATGAAATGCTGCCAACGGCCAACTGCCAACCGCCAACTGCTAACCCTCCCTATCTCCCGGGGCGATCAACGCCCGGAGGGCGGACCCGGGGTCCGACGCGCGGACGAGATGCTCGCCGACGAGGAAGGCGTCGAAGCCCGCCGCAGCGAGGCGCACCACGTCGAACCGGCCGCGGATGCCGCTTTCAGCGACCCGAACCCGGTCCCGGGGGATCCGGCCGGCCATCTCTTCGACGCGGCCGAGGTCGGTGGCGAACGAGCCGAGGTCGCGGGCGTTGACTCCGATGATCTGGGCGCCCGAGGCGACCGCGATCTCGGGATCCTCGTCGGCGAAGATCTCGAGCAGGACCTCCAGGTGCAGTCGGGCCGCCAGCCGCATCAGTTCCGCCAGCCGGGCGGGCTCGAGGATCCGCTGAATCAGCAGCACGGCGTCGGCCCCGGTCATGGCGGTCTCGAAAAGCTGACGTTCGCTGACCACGAAGTCCTTGCGCAGCACCGGCAGCGACACCGCCCGCCGCACCGCGGCCAGCCACGACGGCTGCCCCCGGAAGTGATCGACCTCGGTGACCACCGAGACGGCGGCCGCCCCTGCGCGCTGGTAGGCCTCGGCCAGGGAGACCGGGTCGAAAGGCTCCCTGAGAACCCCCGCCGACGGCGACGCGTGCTTGCACTCGGCAATCACCGAAATCCCGGGCCGCGCCAGTGCCGCCCGCAACGACCTCGGGTCGGACCGAAATCGCTGTTCCGCGACCCGCACGGCAAGCTCCTCGAGGCCGGTTGCCGGCTCGAAGGCCCGCTGCCGGTCGAGGACCGACCCGACGATCCGATCGAGCATCGAGTCAGCCCCCATCTTGGGCCAACTCCGTCGACCGCCGGGCCAGCTCGCGGAGGCGATCGAGGGCGACACCGGCCGCCAGCGCCTCGCGCGTGCGCTCAAGCCCCTCCCTCAGGCCGCCCACCAGGCCGGCGACGACGAGGGCGGCGGCCGCGTTGAGAGCCACCGCCTCGGCGGCGGCGGAGCGTTCGTCGCCCGCCAGGATCGATTCCAACCGGCGCGTGTTCTCCTCCACCGTTCCCCCCCTCAGCGACTCGGGTCGGTCCGCCGTCACCCCGAGGCGGTCCGGCTCGACCCGCCAGTCACCGGTGACCTCGCCGTCCCGAACCTCGATCACCGAGGTGGGCGCCATCACCGAGATCTCATCCAGGCCGTCGTCTGAGTGGACGACCAGGGCGTGGCGCGCCCCCAACTCGGCCAGCGCGCCGGCGATCAGCGGCTGCACCTCGCGGCCCCAGACCCCCACCACCTGCCGCCCCGCACTCGCCGGGTTGGTCAACGGACCCAGCAGGTTGAAAACCGTGCGCACTCCAAGCGTTCGCCTCACCGGCATCACCGCAGCCATCGCCGGGTGGAGGCGGGGTGCGAACAGGAAGGCGATTCCCACCTCGTGGTGGAGCCGGGCGAGTCCCTCCGGGCCGATGTCGAATCGCACGCCCGCGGCCTCGAGCACGTCGGCGGAGCCACAACGCGACGACACCGACCGGTTGCCGTGCTTGGCCACCGGCACCCCACACGCCGCCGCCAACAGCGCGGCGGCGGTGGAGATGTTCAACGTGTCGGCACCGTCACCACCGGTGCCGCAGGTGTCCACCACACGGTCCGGGTTCCTCACTGGAACCGGGACCAGCCGCTCCCGCATGGCCCGAGCGGCGGCCGCCACCTCGGCCGGGGTCTCGCCCTTGGCCCTCAGCGCCGCCAGCACGGCGGCGACCAGTGCCGGCTCCGCCCTGCCGTCCATCACCTCGCCCATGAACCACTGCAGCTCGGCCGCTTCGAGATCCTTGCGCTCGATCAGCCGCTGCAGCATCTGCCGGGAGTCAGCCTCGGACTTGGTCACCGAGCCTCCGTCGTCCTTCGTCGGTGAGCGGGATGCGAGCGGCCTGCAGGAAGGCGGCCAGCAGCCTCATACCCTCTCGGCTGAGGTAGGACTCGGGGTGGAACTGGAGACCGTAGTGGGGCCGTGAAACGTCCTCGAGCCCCATCACCAGGCCGTCAGCGGTCCACGCCGTGATCTTGAGCACATCGGGAATCGTGCTTCGGTCCACCACCAGCGAGTGGTAACGGGTGGCCTCGAACGGGTTGGGGACGCCGTCGAAGAGTCCCTCGCCGTCGTGGTGGATCGGGGAGGTCTTGCCGTGGACCGGCTCCGGACCGCGGACGATCGCCGCACCGTGGACCGCGGCCAGCGCCTGGTGACCGAGACAGATCCCGAGCACCGGGATATCCTCGGCCGCGGCGATCAAATCCATGCTCACACCCGCCTGTTCGGGCACGCCGGGCCCGGGCGAGATGACGATCGCCGCCGGAGCCCGACCCACCAGTTCCGGGGCCTTGGCGGCGTCGTTGCGCACCACCTCGAGCCGAGCGCCCGACAGCTCGGCGAGCTCCTGCACCAGGTTGTAGGTGAAGGAGTCGTAGTTGTCGACGACGAGGATCATCGCCCCCCTCCCCCCCATCCAGGAATTGAAAATTGAAAATTGAAAATTGAAAATTCCCCCGCCCACCCGCTGACGACCAACTCAGTCACAGACGGAGGGAATATGTAATTTGCAATTTGTAATTTGTAATTCACCTGGCGCTCCCGCTGCCTCTCGACGCTGCGGACTCGGCCATGGCGACGGCTTCGATGAGGGCGCTGGCCTTGTTGCGGCACTCCTCGAGCTCGGCCTCGGGGACCGAGTCGTACACGATGCCCGCCCCGGCCTGGACCTGGACCGAGCCGCCCCGTTCCACCAGGGTCCGAATGGCAATGCAGGAGTCGAGGTCGCCGTTGACGTTGCGGTAGCCCACTGCGCCGCCGTACACGCCGCGGCGAACCTCCTCGAGCTCATCGATGATCTCCATCGCCCGGACCTTGGGAGCGCCGCTCAGAGTGCCCGCCGGAAAGCAGGCGAAGAGCGCGTCCCAGGCGTCGGCGTCCGGGCGCAGCCGTCCCTCGACCTCGCTCACAATGTGCATGACGTGGCTGTAACGCTCGACCTCCGCCTCCCTGCTGACCCGAACCGAGCCGGGCTCCGACACGCGGCCGAGGTCGTTGCGCCCCAGGTCCACTAGCATCACGTGCTCGGCCCGCTCCTTGGGATCGGCCAGCAGCTCCTCCTCCAGCCTCCGGTCCTCGTCGTGATCCCGGCCGCGACGGCGGGTGCCGGCGATCGGGCAGGTGGCCACCACCCGGTCCCGAACCCTGACCAACATCTCCGGGCTGGCGCCGAGGATTCGGGCCTGGCCGGTGTCGAACAGAAACATGTAGGGCGAGGGATTGGTCAGCCGCAGCATCCGGTAGATCTCGGCCGCGGTGCAGCGCGGCATCCGCCGCCAGCGGCGGGACAGGACCACCTGAAAGATGTCGCCCGCCAGGATGTCCTCCCGGGCGCGCCGGACCGCCGCCAGATAATCCTCGTTGGCCGGGGTCGCCCGCCAGTCCTGCCAGGGATCGCCGGCGGGACGGGGGACGGCGTGGGGCAGCGGTGGGTCACCGCCGGTCAGGAGCGCGGCGTGCAGCGACTCGAGCCGGCTCACGGCGTCCTGCCAGGCGCGATCCGGGTCGCCTTCGATCCGAGCCAGGGCGATCAGCTGGAGTCGCTGACGGGCCCGGTCGACGGCCACCACGCCGTCGTAGAGGCCGAACCAGGCGTCAGGCAGCCCGCCCTCATCACGGCCGGTGTCCGGGATGCGCTCCACCACCCTCACCGCGTCGTAGCCCACATAGCCCATGGCGCCGCCGGCAAAGGGCGGCAGGTCGTCCACCGGCGCCATCCTCCCCTGGTCGGTGGACTGGCGCAGCACCTCGATCGCCGGCCCCGGCTGGGGCGCGCCGTCGACGTAGACCTCCCCGCGCCGCAGCTCCACCACCCGGTAGGGGTCGACGCCGGCGAAGGAGTAGCGAGCCACCCGCTCGCCCCCCTCCACGCTCTCCAACAGGAAGGCGTTGCGTCCGGTCGCGGCCAGCCTGGAGTAGACGCTGAAGGGTGTGACGGTGTCCGAGGTCAGCTCCCGCACCACCGGCACGACGTCGTACTGCCTCGCCAGCTCGTCGAAGCGCTCCCGGTTCGGCCTCAGATCACGGTTTGAGTCCATGGTCTTGAACAACCTCCAGATCCGAGCAGCCATTCTGCATCGAGACGGTTCGGACGTCCAGCCCGATCGAACGAGGCGACAGTCCCGGCCTTCCAAGTTGAAAGTTGAAAGTTGAAATGAAAGTTGAACGTCCCCCCAAGGTACCCGAAGCTATACTGCCGCCATGACAGGAGGCATCTTCAGCGACCCCAAGACCCGCAGGGCGTACATCCTGACGAAGGTGGCCGTGTTTGCGGCTGCGGCTCTCGCCACCTGGCCGTTATCCAGGGTCGTCGGCCCTCAGGCGTGGTGGGGGCTTGGGATTTTCGCCGTGGTCCTGTTGGCCCTTGGCACCGCTGTGCTCGCAATGGGGGGCGCTGCGGCACCGACTGACGAAGCGGTCGACGATGACCAGCCACCCGATCCACAGGCGCCCATCGAACTGCCCGTGGAGGATTTCATCGACCTCCACCCGTTCTCGCCTCGAGAGATCCCGGACGTCGTGACCGAGTATCTGGCCGCGGCCCACGCCGCGGGGTTTCGTGAGGTTCGGCTGATCCATGGCCGCGGCATCGGCGTGCAGCGAGAGCGGGTTCGCAACGTGCTCGCGAAGCACCCGTTGGTGGACGAGTATTCGGATGCCACCGCCGACCGCGGCGGCTGGGGTGCCACCATCGCCCGCCTCCGAAATGACGCCGACGACCCATCTCGAGCGTGAGGTTTTAGTCTTGAGCTCTTAGTTTTGAGTTCCCACCCTCCCACCCCCATCTCCCCGGCAAACTCTCAGCGATTCGAACGATCTGCACCCATATGTAACTAAGAACTCAGAACTAAGAACTAAGAACTTGGAACTCAGAACTGCCTACGGATACAGCCGATTGATGAGGCGCGGGTAGGCCGAGGTTTCTCGGAGGTGGGGAACCCCGCAGATCCAGGCCACGCACCGTTCGATGCCCATACCGAAGCCGGCGTGGGGGAACGAGCCGTAGGCGCGGATGTCCAGGTACCACTGGTAGGCCTCGCGCGGCAGGTCGTGGGCGGCGATCTGTCGTTCCAGGTGCTCCAGCGAGTCGGATCGCTCCGACCCGCCGATGATCTCGCCGTAGCCCTCCGGTGCGAGCACGTCCACCGCCAGCGCCCGGCTCGGATCGACCGGGTCGGGCTGCATGTAGAAGGCCTTGATGTCGGCCGGGTAGCGGGTGACCATGACCGGCTGGTCGAACTGGCTGGCGAGCACGGTCTCGTCCTCGGCTCCGAGGTCTTCGCCGAAGGTCACCTGCTGGCCGAGCTCCTTCAGCTTCGCCATGGCGTCGCCATAGTCGATCCTGGGGTAGGGCCGACGGGTGGCCGGTTCCAGCGCGCCGGTGTCGCGCTCGAGACGTTCGAGGTCGACGGCGCAGCGGTCCAGCACCCGCGCAACGATTTCAGACAGGAACTCCTCACACAGGTCGAGCAGGCCGTCGAAGCGCATCCACGCCACCTCGGGCTCGACCATCCAGAACTCGGTGAGGTGGCGGCGGGTCTTCGACTTCTCGGCCCGGAAGGTCGGGCCGAAGCAGTAGACCTTGCCGAGCGCCGCGGCGGCGGGCTCGAGGTAGAGCTGGCCCGACTGGGAGAGGTAGGCGGTGTCGCCGAAGTACTCGGTCTCGAACAGGGTCGAGGTTCCTTCGGCAGCGGCCGGGGTCAGGATCGGCGAATCGATCAGGGTGTAGTCGCGGCTGTGGAAGAAGTCGCGAATCGCCTGGGACAGCTCGGAGCGGACCCGCATGATGGCGTGCTGCCGCCGGGACCTCAGCCACAGGTGGCGGTGGTTGAGCAGGAAGTCGGGGCCGTGGTCCTTCTTGCCGATCGGGTACTCGGGGGCGATCTGCACGATCTTCAGGGCGCTGACCTTGAGCTCGAATCCGCCGGGGGCGCGGTCGTCGGCCACCAGGCGACCCGTGACCTCGAGCGAGGATTCCTGGGTCAGCTCGACCGCCGTCTCCCACACCGCCTCGTCGACCTCGGGCCGGAACACGATGCACTGCAGGTAGCCGAAACCGTCCCGCAGAATGATGAAGCGCAGCTTGCCCTTCTTGCGCCAGTTGTAGACCCACCCGCAGACGGTGACGTCCTCCCCTACGTGGTCGGCGAGCTCGGCGATGGTGATGACGGCAGCGGACATGGCTCACTCCTTGGCGGGGGGATTGTAGCTCAGCGGCAATCGGGAATCCGTCTCCGGTGGTTCCGCCGGACCCAAAGAGGCAGCGGACAGCCGGCGAGTATGCAGGCGAGTCCCCGCAGCCGCTGTCAACTGACGCTGCCGCGGCTCCCCGCCGCTGTTCTCTGTCGCTGCCCCTGAATGCTGTCGCTGCCGCTGCTCCCCGACACCAGCCGCTTTCAGCCTCGGTCAAGAGGTTGACTATCGGCTGTGATTCATGGGATACCGTCGTTCGACGATCCAGACGGGGGGGTTATGGACGAGCGGCGCCTGGCGGACCGGTGTTTCGAGCGATGTCGGCTCGGTTGGGTGGTTGGCTTGGGCTGGATCCTCGCGATGTCCCTGTCGCCCCCGGTGGAGGCGCAGCTGTCCGGCCAGACGATCGTCGATCCCAGGTTCGCCGACACCCCGGTCATCACCGATCGGTTCAGCCTCAAGGTGGGGAGCTTTCTCATCGGCCTCGACTCCACGGCGGTGGCCTTAGCACCACCGACCTCGGTGTCGCGGACACTGGCGAGGATCCGTGGAGCTTCAGTTACCGGTACAGCGGATTCTTGGTGTATCTCTGCATCAGCTACTGACCCGCGGATCGCACCGGCCTCGGACTGCCGACTTCCTCGTTTCGGTCAGGCATCAGCGCCGGGGGATCCGGCACGCCACGAGGTGACGGTGTAGCCGAGATCCTCGATGGCCGCCGCCAGCTCCTCCGGCTTCACGGTGCCCGCCTGGCACAGGGCTTCGGCCGTGCCCACCTCGTGATCGGACGCGGCGGAGAGGACGCCGTCCACGCCCTCGAGAGCCTGGGTGATGGCGGACGAGCAACCGTCGCAGTGCATACCCTCCACCTGAAACACGATGCTGACCTGGGGTTGGCCATCGGGCGTTCCGCCGCCCGAGCACGCGAGCAGCAGCACTCCCGACAGCAGCGCCAGGGCAGACCTGACGACCGGGCTCACCGTTCGCCGCCGAGCACCGGCACCTCGGGGAGCGGGCAGGAGTCTCCCAGGCAGCGGTAGTAGGTGGTCATGCCATCTCGACGGCCCTCCACGAGGCCGCCGCCGCGGAGCCGGCTGAGGTGCTGCGACACCGCCGCCGGTGTCATGTCGAGCACCGTGGCGATGTCGCAGACGCAGAGCTCGCCGGCGTGACGCAGCAGGGCGAGGATCTTGAGCCGGGTTTCGCCGGCCAACAGTGCATAGTGCTCAGCTGCGCCCCGAAGTCGCCGGCGATTGACCTTCAGGGCCTCGCGAAACGCCATCAGCTCGTGCGGCGAGCGATCCGGAGCCACGCAGTCGACGCGTTCCTTCAATGGTCTCTCCGGTTCGGGTGCATCATCGAATCATTCGACATATCGGTATGTTAGAATTTTCTTAAATATTGTCAAGCCGCTGATTCGCCCAGGGAGGATCAGGGCCGCCACTCATCTACGGGCACCGGCTCGCCGAGGCGATTCTCCCCCATCCAGCGGGACACGTAGATGTCCTGATCGAGCTCTGCCGGGGTGTAATCGGGCATGCAGAAAAAGACCCACTGCCCGTCGGCGGTTGGCGCCGCCTGGGTCACGGCGGCACGGTGGGGAACCGGAATTCCCACCGCTCGGGCGGCGCCGGCATCCATCATCAACTGGCGGTCGCCGCGAACGAAGAACAACTGGTTGTCGGGTCCGACCCGCGGACCCCATTCGCTGGCCGCCGAGTTGATGGGTGGGGTCAATAACTGGGGCGTGTCGGCGACGCCCGGGTCGAAAAGCATGAGATCGGTGGTCGAGTTTCCGAGCAGGCTCGCGACGTAGACGATCTTGGAGGTGCTGCCGGCCAGGTAGACCGCATCGCTGGGATTTTCGTTGGTCAGCGTCGACATCATCTGAGCCGCGCCCCAGCTCGACTCCGGCGAGACGCGCTCCGATGACCCCACCCATGACCGTCCCTCGACATCGGTGACGGTCACGAGGCACTGCGTCTCGTCGTTTGAGACCCAGGACACCCTGACCCCGGCCGCCCCGTCGAGGGCGGGAAAGGCGACGAGCTCAGGTCGGCTCCAACCAGCCTCTCGATGCTCCGTGCGGTAGGTCCTCTCGACCACCATGGATTCGGGGCCCGGCTCCACCATCCCCTCCCGCCGCGCCCCCAGCCATGCTCCGTCGGCGCGGGCGGGCAGCCTCAGACGGGCTGAAAAGTAGAGCACGCTGCCGTCGCCCACCGGCACCGGCGAGCCCTCGACCCCCGCCGAGTTGATCCTGGCAGGGTCCTCCCTCGGATCGGGATCTTCCTCCAGGCCGAGTCCGGGCAGCTGCCAGCGGCGGTAGGTGTCGAAGTCGGTGACGTAACCGGCCTCCACCGAAATGTTCGAGGTCCCGATCATCCGTGTGCTGCCCGCCACCGGAATCACCACCACCTCCCCTCCCGGGAAGATGTCTGAAATCAAGCCCGGTCGGCCGTTCACGAGCACGACGGTGTCGGCGGTGACCCTCACGTCGGCCACCATTCCCTGCTCCATGGTCGGAGTCGGCTTGCCCTCGGCCGCTTCGGCCCTGGCGAAGGCCCTGGGCAGCCCGATCCGGATTCTCGCCCACCACACCCCGGGCTCGCCTTCTTCGTCACCCACCTCGATCAGGTTGCCGAACAGGATCGTGTCGTCGTGGGGGGTGGGCCGCGCAGGGTTCAGCAGATCGCAACCGCTGACCACCAGCATCAGGAAGAGAAGTGCCGTCAGGGTCCGTCGAATCATCGATGCCTCCATTGGAAGGTATCTTACATTTGATTGCGAATTACGAACTGTCGGCGTCCGAGAACGGTGGATTCGGGAACGGGCACGGGCAGGGCTATTCGGCCGCCCCCCGGCGGAGGGGATCATCATTCTTCAATCTTCAATCTTCAATCGGACTCCCCCTCCCCTCTGCCCCTCCGCCCCATTGCCCTAAAGAAGTAGGCCCGCGATGGTGGCGGTGAGCCACGAGGCCAAAGCGCCGCCGAGCATGGCCTTCAGGCCGAGTTGGGCCAGGTCGGACTTGCGCTTCGGAGAGACCGCCGAGATGCCCCCGATCTGGATGCCGATCGACGAGAAGTTGGCAAATCCGCACAGCGCGTACGTGGAGATGATCACCGCACGCTCACTCATGGCGCCCTCCTGGATGTAGGATCCCAGGGCGCCGTAGGCCACGAACTCGTTGAGGGAGAGCTTGATACCGAGGAGATTGCCGACCGCGGTGGCGTCGGCCCACGGCACGCCCATCATCCACGCCAGCGGACGCAGGAGGGTTCCGAACACGGTTTGAAGCGAGCCGGGGAAGAACCCCAGGTACTCTCCCCTGACCGGCGACCACATGGTCTCGAAGGAGTAGGCCACGTACTCTCCGCCCAACAGGCGGCCATCGATCAGCGCGTCGCACCAGATCAGGGCGGTATCGACCACCGCAATCAGGGCGATGAATCCGACGAGCATGGCACCGACGTTGACCGCCAGCTTGAGGCCGTCGATGATCCCGTTGGAGGCCGCCTCGATTACGTTGCCGCCGACCTCGATGTCCGGCATCTTGACGTCGCCGGCGGTCTGCGAATGGGCGAGTTCCGGGTAGATGATCTTGCCGATCACCAAAGCGGCAGGAGCCGACATCACGCTGGCGGCGACCAGGTGCCCGGCGGGAACGCCGAGAGCGATATAGCCGGCGAGCACGCCGCCGGCGATGGTGGCGAACCCTCCAACCATGATGGTCAGCAGCTCCGATCGCGTCATGTCGTCCAGGAACGGCTTGATGAGCAGCGGAGCCTCGGTTTGACCGACAAAGACGTTGGCCGTGCACGACAGGGTCTCCGCGCCGCTGGTGCCTATGGTCCAGCGCATGAATCTCGCCATCGCCTCGATCACCCGCTGCATGACGCCCAAGTAGTAGAGAACGCTCATGAAGCCGCCGAAGAAAATGATCGTGGGCAGCACCTTGAATGCGAACTGAAAGCCGAAGCCGGGCCAGCCGGCGGCTTCACCCGGGAAAAAATACCTGGGATCCACCAGGTTTCCGAAAAGGAAGCTCGCACCGTAGTCCGAGAGCCTCAAGAACGCCGCCACCCTGTCCGAAAATCCGGCGAAGATCAGCTGCCCGTAAAAGCCCCGGGATATCAGGAACGCCACCCCGAGGACCACGAACAGGGATGCCAGGTACCGTTGGGCCGGCTGCGCCAGCCGGAAAACGCCATTGACCAGAAGAGCGACCACGGTGGCCCCGAACACAAAGGGCACGAGACCCGGCATCAAAAAGACGAACATCGCCCCGACCGCCACTCCGGCGGCGGCCAGCAGCGCCGTCGCCGTCCAACCCCGGCCGAGTGCGGCTTGGTCCTGCTGCAGGATGTAGACCAGCAGCAGCAGGCCGAAGACCACCATCCCGGCGAAGCTCCAGGCATCTTTGCGCAAAATGATCACGGCGAACAGGACCTGAAGTGAGATTCCCCACGCCACCGTGCGATACGGCACGGACCTCCGGTGGTAGGAAATGGCCCAGGCGAGCCCCAACAACGCCAACAATCCGATCAATCCGATGAGGTGCATGGTGATCCCCCGTGGTTCATGGCGCTGCAACTTTACACGCTCCGGGCTGCAAAGCCCCGTGGCGAGGTCGGGCAGGCTGTATAATCGCCTCGGGTTCGGGGACGTGTCTCGCCCGGACCCGATGGAGTAGACCCATGCCTATGGATTTCGAAACCGTGCGGTTTCTGAGGGCGATCTTCCTGGTGATCTTCGCGGTGGTCGGCGGCGCCGCCGGAGTCAAGTACGGGCCGATGCTGCTCGGCAGCCAGGGCGAGCTCATCGGACCGGTCGCCGGCGCCGTGCTCGGCGGGATCCTGGGCTGGAACACCGTCGATCTTTTCAAGGGCCGAGCCCACAAGTAGATCGTCGGCCGCTCGATGCACGTCTCGCGGTCCCGGTTCGAGGAGCTCGTCGCGGAAGCGCTCGACCGCCTGCCCACCCAATTCGCCGAACTGATGAGCAACATCACCGTCCAAATCGGTGAAGCACCGGACCGTGCCACCCTTCTGGACCTGGACCTCGATCCGAAACGGGACACCCTGTTCGGCCTCTACACCGGCGTCCCGTTGGACCGGAGGGGAGGCTGGTACGGTAATGTCCTGCCGGACGTGATCGTGCTCTACCGCCAACCCCTGATGGACGCGACGGCCGACGGACCAGCCCTGATCCGCCAGGTCCAGCTCACCCTGTTGCACGAAATTGGCCACCACTTCGGCCTGTCCGACGACGAGATGGAAGCGTGGGAGCAGGAGTTCGAAAACATAGTCAAAAGTCAAAAGTCAAAAGTCAAAAGTCAGAGATGTCTCGACGCCCGACCCCATGGCTGGGTGGGCGGGGACTTTAGACTTTAGACTTTTGACTCCCCGGCCCATCGTGGACCCGTGAGATTCGATATGCTCGTCAGAGTGCCGAATCCAAGGGATCAGCTGCATCCGATCGAGGCGTCGCACCTGCACGCCCGCAGGGAGCGAGTGTTTCTGGTCTTCGCGGGCTTTTTTCTGGGCACTCTCACGATGCTCAACATCCTGGGCATCAGCCGGTTCATCAAGCTGCTGGAGGTGGCGACCGACAGCGGCGCCACCTTGACTTTCGCCATCGCCGTCGGCGTCCTCCCGTATCCGATCACCTTCCTGTGCACCGACTTCATCAGTGAGTTCTACGGCCGGAGACGAGCCAACTTCGTGGTGCTCGTCGGGTTGTTGCTCAACCTCTGGGTGGTGCTGGTGTTGTGGCTGGGCGGCGCCCTGCCCGGATTCGAGACCGTTGACCCTGCCACCGGAGAAATGCTCCGCGACGCGGCCGGTCGGTTGCCGGTGTTCTTCGAGATCCGTGCACTCACCTTCGGCGCGGTGACCGCTTCCATGTTCGCCTACATGGCGGCCCAGTTTTGCGACGTTTACGTCTTCCACTTCTGGAAGCGGGTCACCAGGGGGCGGCTGCTGTGGGTTCGAAACAACGGATCCACCATGGTCAGCCAGCTGGTGGACACTACCGCGGTCATTCTGATCACCCATTACTACGCGCACGCCCTGCCCATCGACCCCCTGCAGCCGGTGGGACGACAGCTGCTGCTGTTCATCGCCACCGGCTACGCATTCAAGTTCGTCGTCGCGGCGCTGGACACCGTGCCGTTCTACGTCGGCGTCCACTACCTGTCGCGCTACCTCCGCCTCGACCCGCTCAGGGAGCACACCGGCAACGAGGGCGACGAACCCGAATAGCCCGACCGACTGGTCGGGCGGTGCTACCATCGGCCGACCGATTCGAGGGAGGGTTTCATGAAGAGGATGTTCCTGATTGCGACGGTCCTGTCCATGGTGGCGATCCCGGCCGCTGCCCAACAGGTCCACATCGACTACGACCGCATGGCCCGATTCACCGCCTACAAGACCATCGCCTGGGTGGACACCATGGACACCTCGCTGGCGGGCGTATCCCAGTTGGTGGACGAGAGGATCAAGAACACGATCATCAACACAATCTCCAGCGGCCGTCTGAAGTTCGTGGAAGATGACCCCGACCTCTATGTCACCTACCACGCCAGTACAAACGAGCAGCTACAGTTCAACACGATCTCGTTCGGCTACGGCTACCCCGGCAGCTGGTACTGGGATCCCTACTGGGGCGGTGCGTACTCGACCACCAGCGTCAGCACCTACACCGAGGGCACGCTGATTATCGACATCTGGCTTGCGCGGGAGAAGACCCTGATCTGGCGGGGCACGGCGACCGCGGTGGTGTCGAATAACCCCGAGAAGAACGCGAAGAAAATCGAGAAGGCGGTCACCAAGATCGCCAAGAAGTGGCAGAAGATGAAGCCCGGCTTTTAACCCGGCGAGCGGTACGGGCTACACCCTTGCCGCGATTGGATATCGCCTGCCGATTCCGAAGGCCTTCGAGGTGATCTTGATGCCCGGCGCAGCCTGTCGCCGCTTGTACTCGGATCGGTTGATCAGCCCCACCACGCGCTCGACATCGACCCGGTCCAGTCCGAGCTCGACGATTTCGTCCACCGAGAGATTCCGCTCCACGTACTCCCGGACCACCCGGTCGAGCACGTCGTAGGGCGGCAAGCTGTCCTGGTCGGTCTGGTCCGGCCGCAGCTCGGCCGAGGGCGCCTTGTTCAAGATGGACGTGGGAATGACCTCGGTGTCGGCGTTGAGGTGGCGTGCAAGCCGGTAGACCAGGGTCTTGGGCACATCGGCCAACACGGCCAGCCCCCCGCACATGTCGCCGTAAAGCGTGGCGTAGCCCACCGCGAGCTCCGACTTGTTGCCGGTGGCAAGCAGCATGCACCCGAGCTTGTTGGAGAGTGCCATCAGCACCGCGCCACGGATCCGCGCCTGGATGTTCTCCTCGGTCACATCCTGGGGACGACCCTCGAAGGCAGGCTGGAGCGTATCAAGATACGTCTGGAAGACTCCGTCGATAAAGATCAGCCGAAATTCGATGCCCAGGTTGGACGCCAGCTCCTCGGCATCGGTCAGGCTGGCTTGGGAGGAGTATCGGGTTGGCAGGGCCACCCCGAGTACGCGGTCCGGCCCGAGGGCCCGGCTGGCGACGGCCGCAGTAAGCGCCGAGTCGATGCCACCGGACAGTCCCAGAACGACCCTTTCAAATCCGGTTTTCGCCAGGTAGTCTCGCAGGCCGAGCTCGAGGGCTTTGAGGGCCTCCTCCTCCTCGCTTTCGGCCACCGGTCGGAGCTCCCCGGTCATGACCGCTCCACCGCTCGGGGGCACATCGTAGACCAACAGATCCTCCGCGAAGTCGCGGGCGCGGACGACGACCCCGCCGCCGGGGTCGACCACGATCGAGTGCCCGTCGAATACCAGCTCGTCGTTGCCGCCGACCTGGTTCACATACACGAAGAAGCGGCCCGACTGGGCAGCGTACCTCCGGATCAGGTCGCGCCGCTGGGCCGCCTTGCCGAGCTCGAACGGGCTCGCCGAGACGTTGATCAGAATGTCCGCACCGCGATCCAGAAGCTCCATCACCGGGTCTCGGTGGTAGAGGCTCCGGCCGTCGAGATCGGGGTCGGCCCAGACATCCTCGCAGACCGACACCCCGAGCCGAACCCCCTTGAAGTGGAGCACCCGAACGTCTCCACCGGGCTCGAAGTAACGGGCCTCGTCGAAAACATCATAGGTGGGGAGGAGGCACTTGTTGCAGCGGTCGACCACCCGTCCGTCGACGCATAGGGCGGCGGCGTTGCGGAGGGGTTTTCCCCTGCCCGATGTATTGCGATCCGCAAACCCGACGAGAATGCCCAATCCGTCCCCGGACAAAGCGGCGATCCGCTCGAGCTGCTCCAGGTTGCGATCGACGAAGTCCGGCCGGTCGAGCAGGTCGTGGGGCGGGTAGCCGATGGTGGCCAGCTCCGAGAAGACGATCAAATCCGCCTGCTCGGTTCGTGCACCGATGACGGCGTCCCGGATCTTGTCGAGGTTGCTGCCGAAGGCGCCGACCGTGAGATCGAGCTGTGCGATGGCGATCCTCATGTCTCCACCCCTCCGGGTCGAGAGTGTATACCGGACGCGGGAGAACGGGGGCGTGCCACGATTTCCAAGCGCGTGCGGTCCGTCCCAAAGACTGACCCCGCCGGGAGGGGACCGGCGGGGTCGTTGGAAGGAGGAGAGCTACGATGCGTGTCGTTGTCTCTCATACCTTCTACGGACTCTCCGCGCCGGGCGTTTAGTGACAGTGCTCTACTGACTCCTGAAAAGCAGTATCAACCCACAGTGATAAACTGAGCGCAGTTTCCAGGAGGTCATCGATCATGTTCGTCGCACCGGTATGGCTCATTGTGGCCGCGCAGGCCGTTTCGCCGCCGTCCTTTCCGGCCACCGGGTTGCCCTTGACCGGAAGCGCCGCCGAGGAATTTTTGCGAACGGCCGAGGTCGTGACCCTCGAGGAGTTCGACAACAAGGGAATCACCAAGCCGCGTAAGGCCACGCTGTCGGACGGACAGCGCACCTACCACGCCGTGTTCAAGGACGTGGACAACCTCATCAAGAAGGAAAAGCTGACCACCGGCAAGACCCTGATCAATCTCCTCGACTCCTACAAGCACGAGATCGCGGCCTACGAGCTGGACAAGCTGCTCGACCTGGGGCTGGTGCCGCCGTGCGTCGAGCGCAGGATCAGGGGGACCACCGGATCCCTCTGCATGTGGGTCGAGGGGGCGATGACCGAGTGGCAGCGATCACAGGAACAGAAGATCCAGCCGCCCAACGTCATCGCCTACAACAACCAAATGCACGACATCAAGTTCCTCCTCCAGCTCGACTGGGACACCGACTACAACAACACCTCGAATATCGTCATCGACGGCAACTGGAAGCTGTACAAGATCGACAACTCAAGGGCGTTCCGAGCGGATTCGAAGCTCCGCCGGGCCGACACCCTGTCGAGGTTTCGCCGGTCGACTGTCGAGGCATTGCGGCGCCTCGATCGCGATCAGCTCGACGCCGTGATGAAGCAATGGCTCAGCCCGAAGGCCACCGACGCCCTGTGGACCCGGCGCGGAACGATCGTCGAGCTGATCGACGAGCTCATTGAATCGCAAAGTGAGGCCGCAGTGCTCTACGACTGATGGCCGTTTACGTTGTCGCAGCCGTCGGGTGCCGATCGAGGACGGTTTTCCGAATTCCGAATTCCGAATTCCGAATGCTGCCTAATCGCGTTTGCCGCCGAGCAGTCCCGCCCGCAGCAGGAAGTAGAGCAATGTCATCAGGGTGGAGACCGCCGCCGCAACGTAGGTCAGCGCCGCCGCGTTGAGCACCTTGTCCATGCCTTGCTGCTCCTGCCGAGTCACGATGCCGTACTCCGAGACCAGGGCCTTGGCGCGGTTCGACGCGTCGAACTCGACCGGCAAGGTCACGATCTGGAACAGCAGCACCGCCGAGAACAGCACCGCACCCACCAAAACGGTGTTGGTGGACGCCAGGAACAGGCCGGCCAACATGACGATGTAGCCGAGGCTGGAGCCGATCTTGGCGGTCGGCACCAGTGCTGAACGCAGAGCGAGGGCCTTGTACCCGACGGCGTGCTGGATGGCGTGGCCCGCCTCGTGACAGGCGACCCCGATGGCGGCGACGGACCGGGAACCGTAGACTCCTTCTGAGAGGTTCAACGACCTGTCGACGGGGTTGTAGTGGTCGGTGAGCAGTCCACGGGCGGGCTTGATGGCCACATCGCCGATGCCCGCGCCGTCCAGCAAGCGTTGGGCGGCCTGGGCTCCCGAGAGGCCCGACGCCGTAGGCACCTTGGAGTACTTCGAGAAGTTGCGCTTGACCTGAAAGCTGGCCCACAGCGACAGCAGCAGCGCCGGAATGATAAACATGAAGTACATGGGATCGAACATCATCTCTTGAATCCTCCTGGCGGGCCGGCTCCCTGCCGCCGGTCCTCCCACTGAAAATAACATCTCGGAGGCCGGCTTTCTTCTCTCCCAATCCAGTTTTTCCCGCAGCTCGATGAGGTCGCGACCCACGGGGCAACATCACCGACCACAACCTCCAGACGCGCTATCATCCATACACTGGGGGTGCCGTGCCGTCCAAACGTCGTTCGCTGTTCACACTGCTGCTGCTGGTCATTCTGCTGGTGGCGTTGGCCGTGATCATCGCTTCCCGGTCCACGCGGGCCCAGTCCGAGGTCGACGAGCTCGCCGTCAACGCGCGCCGGTCAGGGGGTTTCGAGTTTCCCGTTCCGGGCAACCCCGTCATCCGGAGCCCTCAATCCCAGCCTCGGTTTGATCTTCCGGCGACCCCCGGCCCCCCCCGAAACGTGGTGCTGATCATCGGGGATGGAATGGGGATCGGCCACCTCAGCGTGGTCTCGACCCTCGTTTACGGCCCCAGCGGCGGGCTTGCGGTGGAGTCCGCGCCGGTGATCGGACTGGTCAGGACATGGGCCGCAAACGACCTGGTCACCGGCTCCGCCGCCGCGGCCTCGGCGATGGCCACCGGGATGAAAACCGATCGAAAGGTCATCTCGATGACGCCGGACGGGAACACACCGCCGACCCTCTTCGAGATCGCCGCCGCCCGAGGTCTGGCCACCGGTTTCGTGACCACGTCGGGTCTGGTGGACGCCACCCCGGCGGGCTTCCTCGCTCATGCACCGAGCCGCTACGACTACCGTTTCATTCTCGAGGCCATGTTGGAGTCCAGCGCCGACGTGCTGATCGGCGGGGACTTCACCAACCACGCGCGGGCCAGTCTCAAGCCGGACTACATCAAGCTCGCGCGAACCCTGGAAACGGCCGCGCCGGAGAGGTGGACGGTGATCCGCGACCCGGCCCGGCTGGCGAGTGCCAGTGCGCCGCTGATCGGCTTCTTTGCCCCCCGACCCGGTCACCAATACGCCCACGGCCCCGACCTCGCCCGGTCGGCGATGGTCGCGATCGACCTCCTCGCTCGAAACCCATCGGGGTTCTTGCTGGTGGTGGAGTGCGAAGAGACCGACGAGGGCGCCCACGACAACGATCTGGACCGCGTCGTGCGCGGGCTCGTGGAGCTGGACGCGGCGGTGGCCGAGATTCTCGGCGTCGCCGCCCAGCGCGGCGACACGTTGGTTCTGATCACGGCCGATCACGACACCGGAACCCCCACCATCGTCGACGGGGAGTTCGATCTGGGGTTCGCCACGGTTCGCTGGTCCTCTGACGATCACGCCTCCACCTGGGTTCCGCTCTTCGCCTTCGGTCCCGGAGCCTCCCGGTTCGGAGGGGTTCTCGACAACACCGAAATCGGACGACGCATCGCCGAGCTGTTGGGGTCCGACGAGATCCCCCCCGCATCCTGAGCTCGTCGACCCGGTTGACCGGCCCGGCCACAGCTGTTAAGGTATCGGCCGCCAAGCGCGTGAATTCCGCAATATCGGCGGAATTGAACCCCAGAAGGACAAGTTAATGAGCATTCTCGACACCCTCAAGCGAGTCATCACCGGACCTCAGCCCCAGCTCGTCCCCGACCTCGGTCGCAACGATCGCTGCTGGTGCGGCAGCGGCCGCAAGTACAAGGCCTGCCACATGGCGACCGACGACCGTAAGCGATCCGCCGCCCGGTCCGGCGCCGTCGCCCGCCCCGCCGGACGCGGATTCTAGGTCCCCCAACCACCCGGATACCAGATACCAGCGACGGTATTCAGGGGCAGCGACAGGGAACAGCGTGCAGGGACAGCGGACAGTCATCAGCGGCAGCAATCAGTTGTCTTGTCCGGATGAACCTGACGTTTCACGTCCCACTCCCGGAACGAACTGAAGTCCCGGCGTGTTTTCCTCAGTGGAGATCCGACATGGCTGAGATCGAATTTATTGACAGCGCGGACGATCGGGAGGGAGCGGCCGAGCTGCTGCCGCGGGTGGTCCGAGAGCTGCGCCGGCAGTCGGACTCTCTCGCCACACCTTTGCGCAAGACCTACCGCGGCCACCACATGCCGTCGCGCGACGAGATCGTGCTCATGGTCGAGCTGCTGCGCTCGGTGATCTTCCCCGGCTACTTCGGCAACCGTGACGTCACCGAGGAGAGCCTGGAGTTTCACATGGGGGCCACGTTGGACCGGGTCGCGCTGATCATGGCCGACGAGGTCCAGCGCGGCCTGTGCTTCGCCTGCGAAACGGCGCCGGGCGAGGGCGTCCCCGCCCACTGCATGGCGCGGGCGAAGCGCATCACGACGGCGTTTCTCGGCAAGCTGCCCGAGATTCGCGGCCGGTTGGCGCTCGATGCCATGGCCGCTTACGAGGGCGACCCGGCGGCGTCGAGTCCGGCGGAAGCCATCTTCTGCTACCCGGGGGTGCTGGCGCTCACCAGCCATCGCATCGCCCACGAGCTGTACACGTTGAAGGTCCCACTCATTCCGCGAATCATCAGCGAGGACGCCCACAGCCGCACTGGAATCGACATCCACCCAGGGGCCCGGCTCGGCAAGAGCCTGTTCATCGACCACGGGACCGGGGTCGTCATCGGCGAAACCTGCGTCATCGGCGACCGGGTCAAGATCTACCAGGGGGTGACCCTGGGCGCGAAGAGCTTCCCGCTCGACGACGAGGGCCGCCCCATCAAGGGCGTCGACCGGCACCCGATCATCGACGACGACGTCACCATCTACTCGGGGGCGACGATTCTCGGCCGGGTCACCATCGGCGCCGGATCGGTGATCGGCGGAAACGTGTGGCTGACCCGCGACGTGCCCCCGGGAACTCGCATCTCTCAGGTCCGTCCGCGGACGGAAGCGTTCGAGAACGGTGGAGGAATCTGAGCTTTCGACCGGTCAGACTTTTGACTTTAGACTTTTGACTTTAGGCTTTTGACTCGATTGGGCACGAACTCCACGCAAACTGCCAACTCACCGACAGCAGCAGCCCACAGCCGTGGCCAAGGGGGTCGTCGCGAGGGAGGGGGCTGGCCTACGGCTGTCTGCTGGTGGTGGTGAGTCGCGTTGGAGCAGCCAACGGCTGCGACAACGTAAACGGCTAACGGCCAACTGTTCAGCCGGCGTAGTAGGGACTGGTGCCGGAATCGTGGTCGGTGTCGTCCACCACCCTCTTGATCTCGGGCACATCCTCCAGGATCATCCGCTCGATGCCCTCCTTGAGGGTGACCTGGGACATGCCGCAGCCCTGACAGCCGCCGCCGAACTGGATCACCGCCGTGTCGCCGTCGACCGCCAACAGCTCGACCCAGCCGCCGTGGCCCCCCACCGAGGGCGCGATTTTTTCGTCGATGACCTGCTGGACCCGCGTCGCCACCGGATCGTCCCAGCTGACGACCGCCTGCGGGTTGTCGAACCTGAAACCGGCACCTGAGAAATCGGACACGAAGTCGATGATCGTGCCGTCGAGCATCTCGGCCGTGTTCGGGTCGACGTGAACGGTAAACGAACCCTGGTCGAGGACCAGATCGCCCTCCTGGACGTCAACCTCGCCGAGCAACGCCAGGTTGTATCGGAAGTGGTGCTTGCCGTGACGGTCGGCCGTCACCCGCAGGCCGATGCACTCGCTCTCGCTCTGGTCCAGGTACTCACGGACCTTTTGCTTCGCGACGTCGGTCAAGGTGATCATCGTCCCTCCAGAGTGCCGCGGCGGCATCTCCCGCGGCAACAACCACACACCCTACTACATTCCCCGCCGTTCGTGCTGCCGCTTCGAAAAGCTCCGCCCACCCCCCGCCCCGCTTTTCGAAGTGATTTCATCTTCAGACTACGGCCAGGTCGCGGGTCGAACGGCGGGTTGCGGGCTATCGTTCGCCGAGGGTCGCCGAGACGGTTTGCTCGGCGCCGTCGCGCAGGACCGTGACGGTCACCCGGTCTCCCGGTGCTCGTGCCTTGAGCAGGGCCGAGTAGCCTCGCAGGTCCGCCACCGGCTCGCCGTCGATGGCCACCACCACGTCGCCCGCCTGGATCCCGGCCGCGGCGGCGGCCGAACCGGGCATCACCTGCTGGACCCGGACTCCCGGCCCCTCGAAGGAGAAGTCGGGCATGGTGCCGAGGCTGGCCGTCCTGGACCCGCCCCGCTCCTCGCCGCCGGCTGCCGGGTCGGCTCCGGCGATGGTCACGGTCAGCGGTTCGGTGCGGTCGGCGAGGTAGGCGACGGCTTCGTGAGCCGCCTCGGCCACCACCGCCATCCCTTCGGCGTCGATGGCATCGGCGGTGTCCGTCGGCCGGTGGTAGTCCGCGTGCGGACCGGTAAACAGCTGGACCGCCGGCACCCCGACCTCGATGCAGCTCATCTGGTCGGAGCTGTCCAGCGGCTCGGCCACCACCTCCACCGGTGCCCCGGTCGTGTAGCCCACCCCCATGAAGATGAACCGCCACTCACGGGCCGAATCGGCATTGAGGACGAAGAGTTTGCCGTCCGCCAACCGGCCCACCGAGTCCAGGTTGACGCAGGCCAGCGGGGCCGATTCCTCGATCAGCCCGGCCAGCAGGTGCTTCGAGCCGACGCGCCCGGCCTCCTCACCGGTAACGACCGCGAACACGACCGGCCGCGAGCCGCGCGGGCTCGTCGGCCATGGACCGCGCCAGCTCCAACAGCACTGCCACCCCGGAGGCATTGTCGTCCGCGCCCGGGTGGACACGTCCCTCGTTGCCCGCGCGCACGTCGGGCCAGCCCCGGCCAAGGTGGTCGAGGTGGGCCAAAACCAACACCGGCTGGTCTGCGAGATTCTCGTCGGTGCCGGGCAGCCCGCCGACGAGGTTGAGCAGGGTCGATTTCGCGCTCGGGGTCCCCTCCAGTCCACTGCCACGACTGGCGAAACCCGCCATCGCCCAGCGGAAGCAGGCCGATGCCTCCAGAATCGCTCCTCCACCCAGCGGGTCGCCTCCGCCAGGCCCCGGGAACCGGGGCCCCGGCCCTCGAGATCGCGGATCGGCGAGAAAGGTCACCGCACGCGACATCTCGGCGGCGTCGAAAACGGCGGGCAGCTCCGCCAGCGGCAGCCGATCGGGCAGCACCAGCGGGGGCGGGTCCCCCTCACCCAGATGGCGCACCAGCGGCGACGACAGCGGCTGCCACATACCCTTGGCGACGTTCTCCGGCTCGTCGCCCCGAAATCCGAGATAGGAGTACCTCGTGTAGTGGGGCAGCTTGCGGCCGAGGCCCTCGAATGGCGGCCACGGGGTCAGCCGCGACCCAGCCCACCGCTGCGGCGGGATCGTCGGCACTTCGGGCCACCAGCACCAGCGAGTGATCGGCACGGGGCAGCTCCTCATTCGGCAGACGCACGCCGTCGGAATCCACACTCACCCCCTGCTCCGCCACCCTTTCGGTGGTGGTTGCGGCCCAGCGATTGCTCCACCCGAAGATCCAGGCCGGGCCCTCGGGCATCTCTTCGAGCTCGGTGTCGAGGACGACCCGGGGTTCCCCCGGGCGTGCCCAGGCGTCGGCCAGCTCCCGCCAGGCGGCGCGTTCGTCTTCGGGAGCGCCGGCAGGGATCACGTAGAGCGGCGACGGGGCGCCGAAGACCGTAGACAGGGCCGGAGGCACCTCGAGGGGATCCAGCCGCCGCATCACGTCGAACTCGGGGTCCACGTCGACCCGCAGTGGCCGCGCCGCACATTCGAACCTCCACCACGCAGTCCCGCTGGCAGGAGCCGGCCTCCACCACCAGCGCCTCTTCGACGCCCTCCATCGTGACCGCCACCGGCACCGTCAACGGAAACGGCTGCCTCGGCCTGATTCTGGCGGAGCTGGAGGCGGAGCTGCCACGGCCCGCCCAGGGCCGCTGTTCCTCGACCGCCAGCTCGACGATGCCGAGGGACGGGGCTCCGGCGCGTCCGACCCAGGCCGCGAAGAACTCCGGCCAGTCTCCGCCGGCGACCGACTCGACCGCGACCGCGATGTCATCAAACGAGGCTCTGCTGAATCGGTGACCATCGTAGAAGGCCGACATGGCCTCGAGGAAGGCGACGTCGCCCACCGCCCGCCGCACCATGTGGTAGAGCATGAGGCTCTTGCCGTAGCCCGACCGCCTCGGAAGCGGCGGATCGCCTGGAGGTGAACTCGGACAGCGGAAAGTCCTTGCCGGTGGAAACGAAGTCCGAGTACTTCTTGAGGGTCGCCCGGCGGTAGGTGGCCGCCTCACCTCGCTGCTCCGCGAACAGGTGGTCGGCCATGTAGGCGGTCAGGCCCTCGCACCAGTTGCCCCGGTCGAAGTCCACGTAGACCCCGTTCCCCCACCAGTTGTGGAGCAGCTCGTGGGGGTAGGACGAGGTGAGGATCCACGGGAAACGGATGATCCGCGGTCCGAGCAGGGTGAAGCCGGGCATGCCGTACCCGGTTTCCCAGAAGTTCTCCACCAGGGCAAAGGAGCCGTACGGGTAATCGGGCAGCATCGCCTGGTAGAGCGCCAGATAGCGCCGGGTCGCCTCCAGGTACTTGTCTGCCAGGGACGGATCGTCATCGCGCAGGAAGGCGAGGATTTCCACCTCGCCGGCGCGGTCGGAGTACTCGTGCCAGGGCCCGGCCACCAGGTAGACCTCCTCGGTGGGTCGGTCGGCCCGCCAGCCGGTGATGCGCTCGCCGTCGACCAGCTCGTGGCGGATCCGCCGGCCCTGACTCACCACGTCCCACGGCGGGGTCAGTCCATCCGACCTCGAGCTCGAAGGTCATCAGCTGGTCGCCGAAGGTGGGGACCCAGAAGCTCGCGCCGGCCAGGAACACCCCCCGTTCGTCGATCAGAGCCCGGCGTTTCGGAAAAGCTGCGCTGGTACTCCTCGCCACTGGTGGCCAGCGGGTGGTTGATCTCTCCGCCGTATCGCAACACCACCGACTCCGCGGCGAACTCGTCGGGAACCAACCGCCACACCTCGAGGGGCAGCTCCCTGCCGGCGGTCTCGGAGGTGGCGTTGATGCCGAGGAAGGCCGCCGGCGACTCCTCCTCGAGCCGATACAGCCGCCAATCCCGGCCCACCACTTCCGGTTCGAGCCCGGCGTGCAGCACGAACCGGAACCCTCGATCCTCCGCATCCGGCGCCAGGCCGGACAGCCGGATCACGTCCACCACCTCGATCCGGTGGTCAACGAGATCCAGTCGTACCGAGAGGTGGTGGTGAATGGGTGCCTCGGCCGCTGCCGCGGCGGTCACCGACCATCACCGCGGCCGTCGTGATGAGTCTCGCAAGCAGTCTCATGGGTCCTCCAGCGGATAGTGTAACGAAGTGGCAGCTGCCCCTCTTCTGGCACGCCGAATCACCAGGGAAATAGAGCCTGTTAAAATCGTTGCCCGACCACGACCGGTCGCGGGAGCCCACATGATCGTCGTCATTTCAGGAACCAACCGGCCCGGGGCCAACACCCGCCTCGTCTCGCGAATCGTCGACGACATGCTCCGGGAGGCGGGCGTCCAGACCCGGCATCTCGATCTCGCAGATCTACCGGGGTCCATGTTCGCCCCCGAGGCCTATGCAAAAAAACCGCCCGAGCTGGCCGATTTCGTCGACGCGATCCTGCAGGCGGATGGAATATTGACCGTCGTTCCCGAGTACAACGGCGCCTACCCCGGGGCCCTGAAGTACTTCATCGACATGCTCCCCTTCCCCGCCAGCCTGGCGGACAAGCCCGTCGCCTTCGTCGGTCTTTCCTCCGGCCGCTGGGGGGGTATCCGGGCGGTGGAGCAGCTCAAGACGGTCTTTCAGTATCGCCACGCCCACCTCTACGGACGCAGCTGCTTCCTGCCGATGGTCGGCACCCTGATCGACGACGGGGGCCGGATGACCGACCGGGAGACCGAGCAGCGCCTGCACGCCACGGTGCTCGGCTTCGCCGAGTTCTGCAACCGACTCGGCGGCGACTCCGATTGACCGCCCCATCGTTCACTCCCGCCAACCCTGACCGTTTTCCTGCCCATTCCACCAGGAGGACCCTCATGACGACGAGCCAACGGTGCCGATCGATTGTCACCGCGGCGATGGCCGCCCTCGTCCTCTCCGTGGCCGGATTCGGCTCCGGCGCGGACGGCGGCATGACCCCGAAACAGCTGGCCCAACTGCGATCCATGGTCCTCGCGGAGATCTCACCCGACGGTGCTCACATCGCCGTGGTGCGCAGCGTTCCGCGGACGCTTTTCGATCAGGAAAACGGTGCTTCCTGGGCGGAGCTTCACGTGATCGACACCACCACGGGAACCGTCCATCCCTTCGTGACCGGCGAGGTGAACGTGAGCGGGGTCCAGTGGTTGCCGGACGGCACGGCGATCTCATTCCTGGCCGAACGCAACGGCGACGACCACACCTGCCTGTACTCGATTCCGGTCGCCGGCGGCGAGGCGCAGCGCATCGTCGCCTTCGGCTCCGACATCCTCTCCTACTCGTGGAACCCGGACGGCAACCGGGTGGCGTTCATCGCCACGGTGCCGCCCGAGGACCACCAGGAGGAGCTCGAGGAGGCCGGGTTCACCCAGGAAGTGTACGAAGAGGACTGGCGACCTCGGGCGGTGTGGATTGTGCCGATCAACGGCGACAGCACAGAGCCCACCCGGCTGCCGGTGGACGGATCGGCATTCCAGGCCCGTTGGAGCCCGGCAGGCGATCGATTGGCCCTGGCGCTGGCGCCGCGGCCGCTGGTGGACGATGAGTACATGCGGCAACAGGTGAACGTGGTGTCGGTGGCTTCTGGGCATGTGGAGGGAGTTGTGGATCATGCCGGCAAGCTCGGCCGCTTTGCCTGGAGCCCGGACGGCCGCAAGCTCGCGATGATTGCCGGAATCAACGTTCACGACCCGGCCGAGTCCTCGCTCTTCGTCGCTGACGCCGGAGGCGGCACACCTATCAACTTGACCCGGAACTTCGCCGGCCACGTCAACAGAATCGCCTGGAAAGACCCCTCCACGGTCGCGTTCCTCGGCGATGTGGGCACCGCCACCGACCTCTTCATCGTTCCCGCGGACGGCGGCGCATCGCCCGCTCCAATGAAGCTGGCCGGCGCTCCGGTGTTCACCTCCTTCACCCTGGCGAAGGACGGCTCCAGGGCAGCCCTGGTGGGCGAATCGGCAGCCCATCCCGGCGAGGTCTTCACCTGGGATCTCGGATCTGCGCCACCCCGCCGCCTCACCGACTCGAACCCGTGGCTCGCCGGAGTCCCCCTGGGAAAACAGGAGCTTGTCCGCTTCGCTGCCCGGGACGGCCTGGAACTCGAGGGCATTCTGATTCAACCTCTCGACCGCGAACCGGGCAGCAGAGTTCCACTTGTGCTGGTGGTGCACGGCGGCCCGGAGTCCCACTACCGGAACGGCTGGATGAGCCGGTACAGCCGACCCGCGCAGATCTTCGCCGCGCGGGGATTCGCGGTCTTCTACCCGAACTACCGAGGCAGCACCGGCAGGGGCGCCGAATTCTCCCTGACCAGCCAGGCCGACCCTGCCGGCGCGGAGTTCGACGACCTGGTGGACGCCGTTGACCATCTGGTGAGCATCGGGCTCGTGGATCGGGCCCGGGTGGGAGTGACGGGAGGCTCCTACGGCGGGTACGCTACGGCATGGTGCGCGACCCGGTTCAGCGATCGCTTCGCCGCCGGGGTCATGTTCGTCGGCATCTCCAACAAGCTCTCGAAGATCGGAACCACCGACATTCCAGACGAGGAGTTCTACGTCCACGCCCGCACGAGGGTCTACGACGACGTGCCGTTCTTCCTCGAGCGCAGCCCGATCAGCTATGTGAAGCAGGCTCACACTCCGCTGCTCATCATGCACGGCGAGGATGATCCGCGGGTCAGCGTGACCCAATCGAAGGAGCTTTACCGGGCGCTCAAAATCGTTGGCGACACCCCGGTCCGGCTCGTGCTCTACCCCGGTGAGGGGCACGGCAATCGCAAGGCGGCGGCCCGGTACGACCTCATGCTGCGCCTGCTGAGGTGGATGGAGCACTACGTGATGGAATCCGGGGAAAATCTCCCACCCTACCAGCTCGATTATCGACTCGACGACGACGGCTGGTAAAATCCGTCACTGACGATTGAATCCGGGAGGCCTGATGTCCTATCGCTCGATGTTCCTCTGTTTGTCCCTGGCACTTGGGTTATCGACCGCCGTTCTGGCCGACACCAGGATCGTCCAGGAGTCCCACCACGACGCCTTCACGGTGGTGGGCCAGGAGCAGCCCGCCTTCGATTCGAAACGGGTGATCTGGGTCGGGGCCGACCGGCTGAGGATGGACGACGTCGGAGCCTCCTTCATCGTGCGCGCCGACCTGCAGCTGCTGTACATCATCGATCACGACGTCCAAACGGTGAGCTCGGTCGACCTTCCCATCGACCTCGGCACCCTGCTGCCGGAGGGCGTGGCCGAACAGATGCTCGGCATGCTCGAGCTGAAAGTCGAGATCACTCCTTCGGACGAGACCAAGATGGTGGGCCCGTGGACGGCCCGCCGCTACGACGTCGTCATGACCTCGAAGATGGCGACCGTGAAGAACACCATGTGGGCCTCCACCGAGGTCGAGATCGACCGCGAGGCCTACTACAGCCTGTTCCACCAGATCATCTCGTTGCAGCCGGGGATGACCGACGTGCTGGCCAAGATCACGTCGATCGAAGGCTTCGTCGTCGAGGAGGAGAGCGTGACCACCATGCCCATGGCCGGTGACGCCTCGATGAGAAGCGTGGACATCACGGTCTCGGTGGACACCCTCGAACCTCCCGAGGGCATCTACGAACCCCCCGCCGACTACCAGGTCAAGGAGTTCGACCTGCTGGCCGCCATGCAGGGGAAGTAATCCGCCGCCCTCCCAGCTGAATTCGACATTCCGGCTCTCCTCGCGAGAGATCGAGTGGCCAACACAGACAACCCTGGCAAATCAATTGCTTATATGCTCAAATGCCGAAAGCAGGCAGTTGGGCCGTGAGCGGCCCGAGGGCGAGAAGGGACCGGTCGTTGGAACATCACACGCAAGATTGCGGAGAACGGAGATGACGGGCGGTCGGACATTCACCTTCCTGGGACCGAACTCCGCCTTTCTGAACGTCAACATGACGGGCAACCAGGTCATGGCCGACGGCGCGTCCATCAGAACGTGGACGTTCGGTGGCGGGTTCAACAACGATCGCTCGGTGCCAAGCCCGGTAATCGAGGCCATAGAGGGACAGCTCGTGCAAGTGACCCTCGACTCCATGATGCCCCACACCATTCACTTCCACGGCCTCGATGTCGACCAGGCCAACGATGGGGTCCCGAGCACCTCCGGGTACGTGGCGCACATGGCCATGGGGAACTTCGGCAGGGTGCAGGGCTACACCAACCTGGGGACTCCCTTCACCTACATCTTCATGGCCCCGCACGCGGGCACCTATGCCTATCACTGCCATGTGGACACCGTGCTGCACTTCGAGATGGGGATGTACGGAACAGTGATCATCCGCCCGCCCGACGGCAGCGCCAACGTCGCGTGGGAAGGCGGTCCCACCTTCGACAAGGAGTACGTCTGGCACCTCCACACCTTTGATAGCTCATGGCACCAGGGTGGGATGCCGGTGAGTGGACCGGGCACCGTTCGCCACCGCCCGGACTACTTCATGATCAACGGTCGTGACGGAGCCGACACCTTGACCGATCCGACGACCGCGATCTCCGCCGCAGCCGGCGAGACGGTCCTGACCCGAACCAACAACATGGGCTACCAGCCGGCCCTGGTCCAGCTCGGGGGACTCCAGTTTCAGGTGATCGCCAGCGACGGTCGGCCGTTGCCTGCACCCGTCACGACAACCCAGCAACTCGTGGCGCCGGGTGAACGGTACGACCTCCTGTTTCAGATGCCGCCGGCGACGGATCGGACGGCCACGGTCGAGTACTTCGACATTCGGCTCGCCGGCGTCATCGGTTCGGCCAGCACCTCGATTCGGGGTGGAGAGGCCGGGGGCGGGGTTTTCACGGACGGCTTCGAGTCTGGTGACCTGTCGGCGTGGTCCGGCAGCACCGGCGACCGAAGGTCGTAGGAGGATAGTATGGACAGACGTGAGTTCATCAAGCGGTCGACGTTCGCGACGGCAGCGTTCGGCCTGTCGGGGCTGACGACGTTCATCCCGAGGAACGCGCGCGCCGCCGCCATCAACGTCAGCTTTGCCGCCGAGGGTGTGTTCAAGAGCTTGGTCGACGGGACATCGATCTTCACCTGGCAATTCCGCGACCTGGTTGGCTCCGGGCCCGGGGATCTGGGCTCCGGTCTCGTCGTCATGGAGGGCGACGCTGTCGACATCACCGTGTACAACGACATCGATCGGCCGATCAACCTGGTGATACCCGGGGTTCTCGACGGCACCCCGCCGGTTTCACCCGGAGCTTCGAAAGCCTACAGCTTCACCGCACCGGCCGCGGGCAGCTACCTGTACTTCGACGACCTCAACGGCGAGATCAGCCGCGCCATGGGGCTGGCGGGCCCGCTCGTGGTGATGCCCGCGGACGGGTCGGATCGACTCTACGTCGGGGGGCCGAGCTTCGACCGTCAGTACACCCTGGTCTGCCAGGAATTCGACGACCGGCTCAATCAGGCGATTGCAGCAGGCGGCACCTACAACATGGACAACTACGAGCCCAACTACTTCTTCGTCAATGGCCTCAGTTTCCCGAACACCGCGTCCGACGGCGACACCCTGGTTTCGATGAGTGTCGGTGAAAACGTGGCTATCCGCATGCTCGCCGCGGGAGTGATCACCAATCCGATGCACTTCCACGGCTATCACGTGGATGTGGCGACCAGAAACCGCGTCCCGGAGACCGCTGTGGTCACCAAGGACACGGTGCTGGTGAACGTCGGCGAATGCGTCGACGTCATCCTGCCGTGCAATCAGCCCGGCGCCTACCCGCTGCACACCCACTATGTTCCCGGCGTGACGGCCAACGGCGCCTACGTGAACCCGTACGGGGGCGCGCTTATCCTGATGAGCGCCACGTAGGAATCACGAAGTGAGCGACGACCCAACCCCGCAGACCCTCCGGAGGCCTCGCGGTCGCCAGGTCCCTGACCGGCCTCCCGGTGATGGTGAACGGACGTTTTCATTCCTCGGGCCCGGCCGCGCATCTCTCGACGTTGGGATGATGGGATTCCAAACCATGGCCGACGGACGGCGGCTGAGAACCTGGCACTTCGGTCGCGGATTCAACGCCGACCGCCCGGTTCCAAGCCCTGTGATCGAAGGGGTCGAAGGCCAACCCCTCGAAGTGACCCTGTCCTCGGTGATGCCCCACACGATCCACTTTCACGGCCTTGACGTGGACCAGGCCAACGATGGGGTGCCCAGCACCTCCGGCTATGTCGGTCACGGTCACGGCGGAGGTGGCATGAGCTTCGGTCGAGTTGATGGGTACTCCAGCCTCGGCACCTCGTTCCCCTACTCGTTCGTGGCGCCACACGCGGGCAGCTACGCGTACCACTGCCACGTGGACACCGTGCTGCACTTCGAGATGGGGATGTACGGGACCGTGATCATCCGCTCCGAAATTCGAAAAACCCCCTCCATCGAGAATGCGGTGTCCTCGACTCTGCAGACCCGCGGGTTTCGCTGAATAGAGAACTCGTCTTAACTCAATACTCGCACCCCAGATCTCACACCGCAGTCCGGCCGAGGAATCTCCGATTTGCCGTGAGATCTGGGGTGCGAGTATTGAGCGACAACCGCTACGATCATTTCAGCACATCGATTAGCCAGTCCAGCGGGCGGCGACCAGGGTGACGTCGTCATACGGGGTGTGGCCGCGGGTGAACTCCTCGAGGGTCTCGACGATCCAGTTCACCGCATCGTTGGGTTCGTCCGGAGCCTCCTCGAGAGCCCGCCAGAGGCGCTCCTCGCCGAAGAACTCTCCCTCGGGCGACTGGGCCTCCACCACGCCGTCGGAGTAGGCGACCATGAGGTCCGACGGGCCGAGGGTGGTGGTCAGCACGTCGTGGCCGCCGAATCCCAACGCCCCCAACGGCACCCTGTGGTTGGGCAACCGCAGCTCCTCGACGGTTCCGTCCGCCCGGCGGACCAAGGGCGGTGGCTGGCCCGCCAGGCTGTAACGAACCGTTCCGTTGCCCGCGGCGAAGACAAGGTACCCGAGGGCCACGAAGCTGCCCCCGTGGATGCCGCGATCGCGCCCCCTCAGCTCGTGCAGTCGCGAATTGGCGAGGCGGAGCAGCTCTTCAGGGTCGCGGTGGATCAGGGCCAACGAGTGCAGAACCTCGTGCGACGCCATCATCATCAGCGCGCCCGAGATCGACTTGCCCGAGACGTCGCCGTAGGCGAGCGCTCGCGAGCCGGGCTCGGGCCCGGGGAGCTCGGTGAAGAAGTCGCCGCCGATCTCGCGGGCGGGCCGACAGACCGCTGCCCGCCGCCACCCATCGACTTCGGAAAGCGACGCCGGCAGCAGCGAAGCTTGGATTGACGCCGCGATCTTGAGCTCGCGATCGAACTCGGCCTGCCGGGCACGCTCGTCGAGCAGGAGGTGGGTCTCGAGGGCGATGGATGCCTGATTCAACAGTCCGCGCAGCAGCTGCGTCTCGTCCTGCTCGAGAGTCGTCTGCCGGGTGGTGCCCGAAAGCACCATGATACCGACCGTTCGCCGCGTCGTGGCCAGCACGCCGATCACCTCCACCCCGGCTCCGCCGAGCCGGTCTGCGAGCTGGTCCACGTCTCTCGACAGCAGCCGGAGCGGGGCAAGGTCGTCGAGCCGGACCAGCGAAGCGTGTCGTTTCAGGTGATCATAGAGGATATTCAGGTTGGCCAGCTGAAGGGGCAGCTCCACCGGCCCGGCGACCCGCACCAGCCGGTCTCCCTGGATGAGGTAGAGCGCCGCGAAGTGCACGCCGAGCAGGTGCGGCAGGCGTTCCACCAGTTGACTGACCACTGGCTCGATCTCCACCTCGTTGGTGAACGCCTCTCCCATCTCCACCATGGCTCGCTGCAGGCGGAGCCGCTCGGCGAAGAAAAAGCGATCGATGGGGCCCTGGACCCGGTGGCGCAGCGGTTCGAAGAGCAGCACGATGGCAAGGGCAAAAACCACCGGAAAGAACGGGGACGCCGCCAGCTGCGTGCCACGGAACAGCAGATTAAAAGACGCGATGCCCAGCGCATAGACCGCGGTCACCAGGGCCGTGGTCACGGTGTAAAGCAGGCTCTTGCGCAGTATTACCCGGATGTCGAGCAGCTGGAAACGGATGATGGCGTAGGCGAAGGTGATGGGCACCAGGATCAGCGGCACCACGCCGTAGAACAGAAATCGTTCGGTGTCGAGGAACGACGGGAAGGCCACCGCGAACAGCAGAAACGGCACCACACCGAACAGAGAGCCGACGAAGACGAGCCCGGGCCCACGTCGCTGCTGGAAGTCCGGCAGGTGGCGCGAGCTGATGTACAGGGCGCCGAGCCCGAGCACCATGTAGCCGACCATCACCCACCAGTTGGCGGCCGGTGCGCCGCTGATCAGGGCCAGCGGCCGGCCGGTCATCCGCGACCATCCGAAGGCCGCCACGTAGACCAGCGGCGGCACCAGGTACAGCGGGACCATCCGCCGGCTTCGCCGGGCGATCCAACCCAGGGTGTTGGCGATGGGGTCGCGACGCCACTCCCAGATGGCCCGCGGAAAAATCAGAAAGAAGTGCAGGAAGGCGGCCGGCAGGAACAGCAAAGCCACCGTACCCGTGGTCAGCACCAGGGTGTCCACCCACGAGTAGGAGGCCGGCCGCAGCCGGCACACGAGGAACAGCATGAACAGGCTGCACATGGTCGCGAAGACCCGCGCCGCCGGCATTCTCGGCTGACGCACCACCACGAAAGACCCGACCAGGAAGAAGGTCAGCCCGAGCAGGCAGGCCACAAGGTAGGAGAGGTCGCCGATGGTGCGACGACCCATCTCGACCTCGACCTCGAAGATGTGGCCTCCGGAACGCACCAGGTAGGGCACCCGTTCGCCGAATCGGTGCCGGTTGAGCAGGGTCTGGGCGTTGGTTTGGTCGTCGAGAAAGGTCCTGTCGATGCCGACGATCACGTCATCCGGCCGGATTCCCGCACGGTCGGCGCCCGAGCCAGGCACCACCTGCCTGACCACCCTGGCCTTGGGGTTGTCCGCCTCGAGCACGACCCCGTCGTAGGGTCGCGGCAGGAACATGTCCGCGACCGACAGGACGGCGATCAGAAACGCAACCATCCCAGGCGCCAGCAGGGCGAGGGTTCGTCGACGGGGTCGAAGCATCCGCACCATAATACGACGTCTCAACCCTGGCGGTTCTCGGCAGGGCCCCGATTCCCCTTCCTCCCCTTCGAAAAGCCACCACCCGTTCCCCCTCCCCGCTTTTCGAAGTTCATGAGCTTCCCAAGCTCTCCCCTCAACTGAGGAGATTGGATTTACGAAACTCGACTCGAAAGTCCAGAATTTGGAATTTGCAATGTGCAATTTGGAATGTTGGTAGCGTGCTAGGCTCGGACCAACAATGTCGTGGAGGAAGACATGACTGCCACCGACCGGAAGTCCATCGACCTGTTCATGCGAGTGGCCTCGGTGATCTGCCTCGCGATCCTGATCGCGGTTCCGATCTACATCGTGGTGGCCTACGTCGTGGTGGGCCAGAATCCCGATGGTTACACGTCAGGGGTCGGTCCAGCCGTCCCCTGGATCCTCGCGGCGATCGCGGTGGCTCAGATTCCCGTGGCAGCCGCTGTCACTTCCGCCTTGAAGCGCAGCGCCGCCTCCAAATCAACCGTCGGCGACCGACTGGCCTCACTCAGGGTGGCAATCATCACGGGCTTCGCCCTGCGCGAGAGCACTACGATCATCGGCCTGGTCATCACTTTCCTGACCGGTGACCTGCGCTGGTGTCTCGGTCTGGGGGCACTCTCGATGCTGTCCATGCTCGCGGCGTGGCCGCGGCGCCGTGAGGCAGAGGCGCTGGCTGCCGATCCCGCTACCGCCCCCATCGAATAAGCAGGTAAAACGTCACAAGTTAAAGGTAAAACGTTAAACGTCCCACCCACCCGGATAACAGATGGCAGATGCCGGATCCCTCGACCGACCACCCGGCACAGCCGATGGTGTCATTCCGAACGGGACCCAGAGGGTCACGGAGGAATCTGGGCAATCTCGGGAATCGCCCGGCGCGGATCGGATCGAATTGTGCGACCGAGTCGTCCTGTTCGGGCTCTCTCGAATGGTCTGTGGCATCAGCCGCTGACCCAGATCCCTCCTCGGCCCTTCGGCCCTCGTTCGGGATGACAATAGAAGGAACCGTCGCCGGGAGCCTCCCCCTTCTCCCCTTCTCACCAGGGTAGGCGAGGGCAATCGGTGTCCTTCCGTGTTTTTCTGTGTCCCATTCAGACCAAATCCCGCTGCGTTGGTCTGCGTCCCTCTACGTTCTCCTGCGGCCAATCCAAGCACCGCCGTACGGGTTCGGTTTTCCGAATTCCGAATTCCGTCGATGGCCTGCTACTTCACCCAGCCCAGGTTGTAGGCCCGGTCCTCGATCGCCGCGGCGTGTTCGGTCGGCACGAGCGGCTTGAAGGTATCCACCATCACCGCCAGCTCGTCGGTCCGTGAGGTGCCGATGGATGCCTCGTAGGTCCCGGGGTGCGGCCCGTGAGGGACGCCCCTGGGGTGTAGCGAAATCGACCCCGGCCCGACCCCCTCGCGGCTGGTGAAGTTGCCCTCGACGTAGAACAGGATCTCGTCGCAGTCCGGCGACGAGTGCGGGTAGGGGCACGGGATGGCCCGGTCATGAAAGTCCACCACCCGCGGCACGAAGGAGCAGACCACGAAACCGGCGCCGGCGAAGGTGGTGTGGATGGTCGGCGCCAGGTGAACCAACCCGGTCTTCGGCTGGTAGGCCAGGATCGGAAACGCGAACGGCCACAGCTGGCCATCCCAGCCCACCACGTCAAAAGGGTCGTTGGCGATCTGGAAGGCGGTCAACCGGCCACCGCTCTGAACCACCAATCGGCGTGGAGCTCCGAGGTTCTCGGGGCCTCCGTCCGGCCACACGGGCTCGCGGAAGTCATGGTGGGTGTAGGGAGCGAACATGTTCAACTGGCCCTCGGGGCTGCGGAATTGCTTCGGAATTCGCAGCGCACTGCGCGCCTCGACCATCAGCAGGTGCGCCGGCGAGTCGAGAGACCAGCGGTGGGGCATGCCCTGAGGAACGTACACGTAGTCGCCGGGACCGAAGCCCAACACCCCCAGGGGCGACTCGATCCGCCCCGTTCCGGCGTGAACGAAGGTCAGTTCGTCACCGTCCGCGTTGGCCACGAGGGTGGGTTCGCCGTCGGTGGGACGGCACCCCCAGATCCCGACGTCGGCGTTCGCCATCAGCAGCTTGCGGCCGAGAAAAGGAGTGCCCTCCTCGGCCATCCCGCCGGTCAGAAAGTGACAGCGGCGCAGCGGGCCTCGCCAGGCCGGAGCGGCCCAACCCGGGTGGTCGCCCAGATCCTCCTCGCCCTCGATCCAGTGCGGCGGCTTGCGGTGCCACTGAATGGTGTAGATGGCGTCGAATCCCTGCCGGGTCACGCAATGCTCGTAGGTCAGCTTCCCGTCGACCTCGAAGACCGTGTGCGGTTTCTCAGGGATCACACCTCGCGTCAACCGATGGATCATCTCAGATTCCCTCCAACCACAGTCGAAAGTCTAAAGTCCAAAGTCTAAAGTCATTTGCCTCGAAGCATCACGATCCGGTGGGTGGGGACCTTGGACTTTCGACTTTTGACTTTGGACTCTCCCTTAAGATCCAGCGCCTGCATCGAGCTGCCGGCGGACCGCGTCGCGCTGCTGCTGGTCGCGCTCGATGGCCTCGAACAGCGCTCGGAAGTTTCCTTCGCCGAAGCCGCGCGCCCCGCGCCGCTGGATCACCTCATAAAAGAACGGTCCCGCCTGGCGGTCTTCGTAGAGCAAACCACCTTCCACCATGAAGATCTGGAGCAGGTACCTGCCGTCCTCGCCGTCCACCAACACGCCGAGACGCTTGAGCTCGGCGAGGTTCTCGGAGAAGTTGCTCACCCTCTGGGCGTCGAGTCGGGCGGGCAGCATGTCGTAGTAGGTGGCCGGGGTATCCAGGAACTGGATGCCGGCATCTCGCAGCCCCTCGACAGCCGGGGAGATCGTGGGCACGTGAAACGCCACGTGCTGGACCCCCGGGCCGTTGTTGGCCTCGACGTAGGTGTAGATCTGGCTGTGTTCGTAGTTCGGCGTCACCGGTTCGTTGTTGGCGAGCTTGATACCGGAGGAGGGGTCCCACATCACGATCGAGGCGAGACCGGAGCCGCCGGTGTCGGGGTTGATGTCGGCGGTATGGAAGTGAACCCTCCAATACTCCGAGAAACCCATCACGTCCCGCAGCCAGGTGACGTGGGGCTCGAGGGTGAGGAGATTGGAGGTGATGTGATCGATCACCTGGAATCCGTGCCGATTGGTGTTATTGCCCGCCTCCAGCGGCTCGAAGCCCGGCGGCAGCGCATCCCCGGCCCGTTCGATAAAACGGAAACGGACCTCGCCGAGGGGGGTGGCGATGTCGAACCAGCGGTAAGGGTTGCCGTCGCCGTCGACGACGCTCTCGAGCCCGGTGCACACGGCCGCGCCCCGTTCGCCGAGCACTCGCCGGGCGTGCTCCACGTCGCGCACCCGGAATCCCACGGTCCGCACCCCGTCGGGGTGGCGCCGGAGCCACCGGTCGGCGGCCGAGTCGCGTTCCGACGGGCTCACGCACACACACCGCGCCTTGCCGGCATCGAAGATCACCGCGTTCTCGCCGCGCTGGGCCGCCGGCTTATCGCCGAGGCGCGCGGTCTCGACCACATCCATCATCCGGGTGTAGAAATGCCGGCTGCGGTCGAGATCCGATACCACGAATTCGTAACTGTCGTAGCCGATGATCCCGAGTCCGGAACCCTGTTCCGTCATGTGTTCCTCCCGATTCGGAATCATAGCAGAGGCTTATTGAGTCGCGTTTTCCAGTTGGCCGTTCGCCGTTGGCAGTCTGCTGGAAGGCAAAGACGGTTGCAGCCCGGGGGTTTATCCCCGGGGGGGACCTGTCGCAGGCGTAGGGTTGGGAAACCGGATTCAGGTTACCGGTGCCACTGAATGTCGGATCCCTCCAACAGCCGTTCCATCTCCCGCCACATATCTTCGAGGTTGCAGCGCATGATGATCAGATCCTGCCAGTTGCCGTCCTGGTCACGAACGTGCTCCGGGATCAGGAACTCGTCGGCGAATCCGAGGCGCTTGAATATCCGATGCGCCCCGGCCTGGGGACGCATCATTCGAACGACGATGCGATCCACCTTTCGTTCCGCCGCCAGGAAGTACAGCTCGCGAGCCACGATCGTGCCGAGGCCGAGGCGTTGATAGGGCCGGGCGACGATCACTCGCAGTTCGGCGACGTTGTTGCCCCAGCCGTGTCCTTCCAGCTCGAGGGTCCCATCGGCCACGATCTTCTCGCCGTCGTCGGCGACCAACCGCACGACGCGGCCCGAATCCAGCTCCCGGGTCCTGCGGTCCACCATTTCCCAGCGCGTGACGTCGACCCGAAGGTATCTCCGATCGTCCGCGGGCAGGCCGGCGAAGAACTCGAAGGACCTCTGAGCGTCGCCCGGAACCATGCCTCGAATCACCACCTGGGAGCCGTCCTTCAGCGTGACTGTTTTCTCGATCATCATCCCCCCCGATCGGGACCCGCAGCCCTTTTTCGGCCCAGCCGACCACTATGGCCGAGTTGATTGTCCGCGGAGGTTCCCACTCAAGAACCTAACGCCGGAAACGAGAATCGTCAACCGGTGCGGCGCCGACCGGGGACCGTTCGCTGGCAATGGCAAGCCCGACCGTCGAGTTCACCGCTCCGGCCAGCGCCACCACGAGCCCGGCGGTACCGTCCAAAAACCCCCTGCGCAGCAGATAGCCGCGCAAAAAGACCCCAACCGCACGGCCGGCCAGAACCACACCGCCCGCCCTCCTGCCCTGCCGCCGGTACATCTCGGCTTTGAGCCGATAGTAGTCGCCGCGGAAGATCCCGGCGAGGTCGACTGAAGTGAAGTGAAGGAGGCTGCCGGCGAGGCGCCGCACGCTGCCCGTGGGCGTCACCGACTCGTGGACGAGCGCCCCGGAGAATCCGTGGTACTGGCGGTTGAAAACGCGCACCACGAAATCCGGCGCCCAGTCGCCGTGGCGGATTTCCCGGTCGCCGATGAACGGCCGTCGCCGAATCTCCCAGCAGGTCTGCGGATCCTCGCCATCCCAGTCGATCGTCCGCAGGGCCTCGACCCCGCGCCGGTCCAACACCTCGTCCCCGTCAATGGACAACACCCAGTGGTTGCGAGCAAGCGCCACCGCCCGTCGCTTCTGCGGGCCGTAACCATCAAACGGATGCTCGTGCCACCTCGCCTCGTGGGCCGAGGCAATCTCGCGGGTGCGGTCGACGGACCCCGAATCCAGCACCACGATCTCGGCGCACACCGCAAGCGGCTCCAGCACCCGCTCGAGGTGCCTCTCGGCGTCCCTGGTGATCAGCACCGCCGAGACGCGGATTCGGTCGTCAACCTGCGCCATCGGCGTGATTCTACTGCGATGTTCGGCTCAATGGGTCGGATACACGCAGTAGTGCTCGAACCACTGATGAAAGTCGTCCACCACGTTGTCGTAGCGGCGTTTGATGGCGGCGTACATCTGGGCGTTGCGAATCGCCAATGCAGCTTGCTCGCCGATCGCCATCATCAGTTGCGTCTCCTCACCCGAAAACCGATAGGGATGATGGGTGAACAGGACCATCAACCCGATCGCCCGATCTCGGCACATCAAGGGCACAAACAGCATCGAGGTGAACTTCTCCCGGACCGCCTCGGCGGAGTACGGAATCCGCGAGTCACTGCGGGCATCCAGGATCGCGACACAGCGCCCGTCGCCGAGCGCCTCCGCCGCCGCCGCGCTGATCACCGGCCCGACTGCGTCGTTGAAGTGCCCACTCATGCCGAACGACGCTCTGAGCTTGAGCAGGTCTCCTCGCTCGTCAAACAGCTGGATCGTGCAGCCTCTGGCTTTGAGGTCTTCGGCCACGACCTGCGCGATGGCACTCAGAACCTCGTCCAGGTCGAGCGACGATTTTATCGACTCCGTGACGTGTTCGAGAATCCGATGGAACATGGCGTGGGTCACCGCACTCGCGCAGAACAGGGCGCAGACGTTGAAAAAGTCGATCTCCTCCTCGCTGAACTCCCTCCTCTCCGACGTCGACAGCCGCATCACACCGATCACCTGTCCCCGGGTCGACAGGGGCACCGTCAACTGACTGACGATGCCCTCTTCGACGTGCGCCTGGGGGTACTGGATTCTCGGGTCGGTGGCGCAATCGGCCACGGCGACCACCCTGCCCTCGAGGGCTTCCGCGACGCTCTTCTCGGCGTCCACCGGGCCCTTGCCGAGGAACTTGGCACTGAGACCGACCGACGCCACATCCTCCAGGACGCTCCGGTCCCGGCTCAGCAGCCGGAAATGACAACCCTTCAGCCGGAACTGATCCACCAGGATCGCCGCCGCTCGTTCCAGAATGCCGACCGCATCCACCGGCGAGTTGAACGCATCACCGATTTCCTGGAACACGTTGCGACAGTGGATACATTGCATTCCAACCCCCTCGCTCACCGGACCTGCCGATGACCAGAATCCCAAAAATTAACCACACCAACGACCGCTGTCGTCCCGCGATTGAACCTCGGCCCGCACACCTCTATTTGAATACAACATAGGGTCCAGGGCATCCAGAGTCAACGGCAGCACGGTGATTTTCGCGGGCCGATGCCCGTACCGATCCGATCCCCCCTTTGAATTCCGAGTTCCAGCGGGGGGTCCCCGCCCACCCGATCACTCCACGCCCCGCAATCGCGTGACGGTTCACAGCGACTCCGCCAGCAACTCCGAGATGTCCCGCACCTCGAGGTCGACGCCCATGGTCTTCACCGAGTCCTCGAACATCTGGAGACAGAAGGGGCAGGCCACTGCGAGAATCTCGGCGCCGGTGTCGACGGCCTGTTGGACCCTGACGTCGGACAGCCGCTCGCCCTTGGGGCGTTCGAGCCAGACGCCGCCGCTGCCGCCGCCGCAGCACAGGCTGTGCTCGCGGGAAAAGTTCGGAATCTCCACCAGCTCGAGACCCGGAATGCTCTGCAAAACCTCGCGCGGTTCGTCGTAAACGCCGTTCATCCTGCCGAGGGTGCACGGATCGTGATAGACGACCCTCCTGGCCAGCTCGTTGCTCGGTTCGAGGCGGTGCTCGCTGATCAAGCGGTGGAAAACCTGGGTCTGGTGAAAGGCCTCGAAGTCCCCCCCAAGCTCGCCGTACTCGCGCTTGAACGTCGTCAGGCAGTGGGGCGAGGTCACCACGACGCTGGCAACTCCCGCCGCTTGGAACGCACGGACGTTGGCTCCGGCCACCTCCTGGAAGACGTCCTCGGCGCCCGCTCGCCGGATCGACTCACAGCAGCAGGACTCGGCGGCACCGAGGGTTCCGAAGGAAAGACCCGCCGCCTTCATGACTGCCACCGTGGCCTGGGCCACCTTCTTGGCCCGGGGATCGTAGGCCGGCACGCAGCACGGGGAGAAGAGGTACTCGGTCTCGGGGCCGAACTCCGGCACCTCGATGCCCTCGGTCCACTGGACCCGGTTCTGCCGTGGTTCACCAAACGGGTTGCCCGAGCTCTGGATCCTCGACACGGACTCCGAGAGTTCGGCCGGATAGGATCCGAACTCCACCAGGATCCTCCGGATGGCCCGCATGACGTTGGGCAGGCTCACTTCGTGGGGGCACCAGGAGGTGCACGACTCGCACCCGACGCACCGGTAGACCTCGTTGACCTCGCGCTCGATGACGGCGGTGTCCTCCGAGGTCATGATGGCGCCGAGCCTCACCGCCTGCGGAATGCGGTAGACGGGGAACGTGACCGTATCCACGTGGTACCACGGGCAGACCGCCATGCAGTTGCCGCACTGGTAACAGCGGTAGGCCTCGCCGGCACCGGCCTCGAGGATCGCGTCCCTGATGTCCCAGTCCGGGGTGATCTTCGCGCTCATTTCTTTTGCTCCATCAGTAATCCTTCGGCAGCGAATCCAGCTCCTGCCAGGTCAGCACCGGACCGTCCCGACAGACGAAAAACGGCCCGACGTTGCACCGGCCACACAGGCCGATTCCGCACTTCATGCGGTTCTCGAGGGTGGTCGTCACCTGGTCGTGCCGGTAGCCCAGGCGGTCGAGGGACAGGAACAGGTAGTGGAGCATGATCGGCGGCCCACAGGCCACCACCATCCGGTTGCCGGGATCCAAGCCGAGACCCTCGAAGACCGTCGGAATCACGCCGACCTCGCCGTCCCAGCCTTCGGTCTCACCGCCCGGGTCCACTGTCCGCACCACCCGCACGCCGTCGATCTCGCTCCAGTCGGTCATCTCCACGGTGTAGACGAGGTCGGCCACCGTCCGGGCCCCATTGACGATCACCACCTCGCCAAACTCCTCCTTGCGGCCCAGAACCTCGAGCAGTGCGGAACGCAACGCTGCCATGCCGATGCCGCCGCCCAGGAAGACCAGGTCCCTCCCTCGCCACGCCTCGACCGGAAACTGGTTCCCGTAGGGACCCCGGAAGCCGACGATGCTGCCCACCGGCTGCGATCTCAGCGCGTGGGTGACCTTGCCGACGGCCCTGAAGGTGCACTCGACGCTGGGAACGGGCCGGTCGGGCAATCCCGGGCTCCACGGCGCGTTGGAAATGGCGAACACGCATTCGCCCTCGCCGAAGACGGTGAACTCCCCGAACTGGCCGGGGCCCCAGCCTTGAAACTCACCGACGGTCCCCTCGTCGGTGAACTCCAGCTGTAGGGTCCTGACGTCCGGCGTCTCGTCCCTGATGCCGCTGATCCGCACCAGATGAGGCCGGTACGGGTTCTCCATGGCCCGAGCCCGACTAGCCGGCTGCGCCATCGTGACCTCCTTCAATGGCCCCCACCGCCCGCCGCACCACCTCCACGATGTCCATCCCCGCGGGACACACGGCGATGCAACGCCCGCAACCTACGCAGCGGAAATCCTGCTGCTCATCGTCACGGAAGGCGAACTTGTGCAGCACCCGCTGGCGGTAGCGATGGCCGCGCGACCCGCGCGGGTTGTGGCCTGAAGCGTGACGGGTGAACAGCTCGAAGGTGCAACTGTCCCACGTCCGCGACTGCTCGCCCCCCCAGATATCGCCGTGCTGACTCATGTCGAAGCAGGAGCACGAAGGGCAGACGTAGGCGCAGGCGCTGCACTCCATACAGCTCCAGGCGAGCTCGTCCCAGATCGGTTGTGAGAAACCGCCTTCGAGGATTTCCGACCATTCACGCAGCACCGGACTGCAGGTGATTTCGTCGCAGACCCGCCGGCCGATCGCCGCCACCGCTTCCAAATCCCCCTCGCCGGCGGGCTGCCAGTCCTGGGGATCGTCACCGAGCAGCTGGGTGCCGCGGTCGCCGAGAGCCCGGACCAGCCACCCGTCGTCGAGTCGCACCAGCTGGAGGTCGCTCCCGGCCGTGCCGACAGGGGAGCCGCCGACGGCGGTACAGAAGCACTCGGGGTCGGCAGCGGAACAGGCCAACGAAATCACGGTGGTGCGGCTGCGGCGCTGCCGGTACATGGGATCCACCTGGCGGGTCATGAAGATGTCGTCGAGGCGGGCGAGACCGGCCGCATCGCACGGCCTGACTCCGATCAGCACCTGGTCGTGGTCGAACTCCTTCGGATCAAAGATCTGCACGGTAGGTCCGGCAACGGTAAAGCTGTAAAGCGGCTCCGACATCGGAAAGAGAAACTCCTTGGGCGACCACCGGCACTTGCCCGAGGGCTCCAGCACGGCCTGATCAGAATCGCCGATCTCGCGGAACAAGGTCAGGCCCGACTCCTCCTCGACCGGCGCCACCACCGAGGCACCGGCCTGTGCGAGACGGTCCAGCCAGGCCCTCAGCTCGGCCTCGGTCAAACGCCACGACGTGCCGACCGCTGCATCGTTCACAGGATGAAGCCCTCCGGATCTTCCATTCGAAAGTCGGTCAGAGCCGCCCGCTCGCCGGGGTCCAAACCGCCGCCGAACTGGCGTTCCACCTCCAGCGCCATTTTGCGGTTGATCAGATCCAGCCTGATCTCCGCCGGACAGGCCGTCGAACACTGGTCGCAGCCGGTGCAGCGGCCCGCCAGGTGGATCGCGCGGATCACGTTCCAGGCGGTGTTGGCGCGTTCGTCGATGGTGGTCGGAATCCACTGCGGGCGGTGCTGCTCGGAGATGCACGAAGAGCAGTAGCACAACGGGCAGGCGGCGCGGCATGCGTAGCAGCGCAGGCAGCGACTGAACTGGGTCTGCCAGTATCGCCACCTATCGGCTGCGGGCAGCGACTCGAGGAACGCCACCTGCTCGTCGCGTGGATCCCCGCCACCTTCGGTGGACATCGGCCTCGCCGCGCTGGCGCCGGTAATCGCGACGTCGCAGATCGGGTCCACCTCGCCCGAGCAGGTCGCACACTTGGCGGGCGATACGCCATCTTCCAGCACTCCGGAACAGGACACGCCCACCAGGCGAACGTCTTCGCGCCGGATCTGGCCCTCTCGGACGAGGCCCTCCACGGCGGCAACATCGCACCGCTTCACCACCATGCCCACTGCGCCGGCGCGTTCCCTGGCGGCGGACAGGTAGACCGCCAGGTTGTGAACCGCCCCCCGCCCCCACTCGAGAGTGCCGACCTGATCCGCCGAGGTCACCATGGCCGGAACCAGGGCGTCCGGCCGGGAACCGACCCGATAACCCAGGAATAGACCCACCTCGTCGGTCGCCAACAGATTCGCCGCGGCGACCCGCATCCGCTCCGCCACCTCGGTCGTCGGATGGCCCCCGACGTCGTCGGCGGGCGCCGGCGACCCGGGCAGCTCGATCGCACCCTCTCGCCCCTGGTCGTGCCACCTCGGCAGCGGGCCGGCGTCGTGCACGGCCTCGGACACATCGCGCACCACCTCAGCCCACTTGCGGCCCTCTGATGCGGAGACCCAGGCGAAGTGGAGCCGTCGCAGGTCGAGGCCCATGAAGTCCATCAGCGACCTGAAGAGGGTGAACCGCCGCCGCGCCACCAGATTGCCCTGGACGTAATGACAGTCGCCGGGATGGCAGCCCGAGACCAGGACCCCGTCAGCCCCATGGTCGAATGCCTTGATGATCGCCAATGGGCTCATCCGTCCGGTGCACGGAAAACGAACCAACCTCACTGTTGCCGGGTACTCGGTTCTCGTCGTACCCGCCATGTCCGCTCCCGCATAGCTGCACCAGTTGCAGACCAGGGCGACGATGTGCGGCTGCCACCCTTCGGCCCTGGCCGTCGGTTGGGTCGAGGAGCGCACGACCTCGCGATGTGCCGATTCCGTCATCTCGCCAACTCCTCCGGAAACGGGGCCAGCGCCCCGAGTTGGGCGAAGATCTGCTCTTCGCTGCAACCGTCAAGGTCGATGTTGCCGCTGCGGCAGGTCACCGTGCACACGCCGCAGCCCTCGCACACCGCCGGGTTGGAGGAGGCCACCATCCGCACCAGCTGACCGTCACGGTCCCTGATCTCCACTCGTTCGATGGCCTGATAGGGACACACCAGCAGGCACTCGAAGCAACCGGCGCAGGTTTCCTGCCTGACGTGTGCCGTGCCCGGATCCCGCTCGAGCATCGGCCTGGACAGCAGCTCCATCCCCTTTGCCGCCGCCGCAGACGCCTGGGACACCGTGTCGGGGATGTCCTTCGGGGCCTGGGCAGCCCCCGCCAGGTAGATCCCCGGCGTCAGGGTCTCCACCGGCCGCAGCTTGGGGTGGGCCTCCTTGAAGAAACCGTGGCCGTCGGCGGCGATCCTCAGGGTGCCGGCCACCTCACCTCGATCGGCAGGTTCCATGGGGTTGGCCAGCACGACCATGTCCGCGGCCACCTCGATCGGACGGCCCGACAGCGTGTCCACGCCAAACACGACGAGCCGACCGTCGCGTTCCACCACCTGGCTGACCCGTCCTCTGACGTACGTGACCCGCTCCTCTTCCATGGCCCGCTGGACGAACTCCTCGTAGCCCTTGCCCGCGGCACGGATGTCCATGTAGAAGATCGTCGCCCGTCCCTCCGGCACCTTGTGGCGGTAGAGCATGGCGTGCTTGGCGGTGTACATGCAGCAGATCCGCGAGCAGTAGGACACGCCGTGCTTCGGGTTTCGCGATCCCACGCACTGAATGAACACGACGTCCTCGGGCACGGCACCGTCGGACGGCCTGCGGACCATTCCATTGGTGGGACCCGACGCCGACAGCAGACGCTCGAACTCGAGGCCGTCCATCACGTCGGGGAACTTGCCGTAACCGAACTCGCGGGCGTGTTCCGGGTCCTTGAGGCGGAACCCGGTGGCCACCACGATGGCACCCACCTCGCGTTCTACGATCTCGGGCCGCATGTCGAAGTCGATGGCCTTGACCTGGCAGGCCTCCTGACAACGCACGCACGCGAGCACCCGAAACCCAGTTTTCGACTCGAGCTTGGCGTTGAGGCAGCGGTCCGCATCCAGGGTGTAGGTCGAGGGAACCGCCTGGGGAAAAGGTATGTAGATGGCCTTGCGGGTTGCCAGGCCCATATCGAACTCGTTCGGGCCGGGTTCCGGGCAGACGTCGGTGCAGTCGCCACAGGCGGTGCAGTCCTCGGCTCTGACGTAACGTGGCTTCTTGCGGATTTTGACCTTGAAGTTGCCGACGAAGCCGCTCACCTCCTCCACCTCGGAGTAGGTGAGCAGCTCGATGTTCGGATGCCGCAAGGCCTGGACCATCAACGGCGTGAGGATGCACTGGGAGCAGTCCAGCGTGGGGAAGGTCTCCGACAGCCGGGACATGTTGCCGCCGATGGAGGGCGACCGTTCCACCACCACCACCGGGTAGCCGGCGTTGGCCATGTCGAGGGCGGAGCGAATGCCGGCCACGCCGCCTCCGATCACCAGTGCGGCCTTGGTCACCGGCACCTCGATCGGGTCCAGCGGCCGGGCTCGCTTGACCCGCTCGACGGCCGCGGCCACCAGTTGACACGCCTTTCGGCTCGCCTCCTCCGGATCGGGATGGACCCACGAGCAATGCTCCCGGATATTGGCCATCTCGCAGAGGTGGGGATTGAGACCGGCCTGGGCCGCCGCCACCCTGAAGGTGGGTTCGTGCAGCTGCGGCGAGCAGGCCGCCACCACCACCCGATCCAGGTCATGCTCCCGAATCGCCTCGATGACCTCTTGCTGTCCGGGGGCGGAGCACATGTAGGGATAGTCGGAGATGACCACCGTGCCCGGAATGGACCGGACGAAGTCCACAACCCGCTGCACCTGGACGGTCCGCGCGATGTTTTCGCCGCAGTGACATACAAAGACCCCAACACGCGCCATGCTCGACTCTCAATCATCCCCGGATCGGGGTGTTCGCCTCGCCATTCAAAGTCCTCCACTGACGTGCCGTCACCGGTCAGCCCACCGCCGTCACCTCCTCGAAGCGTTTCAGGGCGTCCGGTTTGAACCGCTGTCGTTCGAATCCGAGGGCCTCGTAGGGCACCCCCTGGGCAAAGGCCAACAACTGGAAGTAGTAGATCGGCGGCGTCCCGAAGTCTTCGCCGAACTGCTTGCCGACCTTCATCTGGCCGTGATCGAATTGACCGAAGCAGGTGGGACAGATCATGCCGAGCACGTCGGCGTTTTCTTCGTGCACCGTCGTCAGCAGGTCACGCATCATGGTCGACGAAAGGTCGTCGGCCTGACACGCCTTGCCGCAGCACAGGTACCAGTTGCGATGTCGGACCGGCGTCGCACCCAGCGCCGTCACCAGCTGCTCCAGAACATCCGGGTTGTCCGGATTGTCCACCTGCATGATCCGGCTCGGCTTGAGCAGATGACACCCGTAGTGGATCGCCACGCGGAGCCCATCCAAGCGGGCGGATCACGGTCTCTCGGACGGCGTCATAACCCACCTCGTCGCGCACCACCGTCGCGATGTGCCGGACCCTGCTGGTTCCGCGATACTCACGGCCGATTCGCCCGAGGCGCTCATTCACCCGGGCACGCAGCTGATCGTCCTGCAGGAGGTGGTAGGTCTCGGAGAGGGTGGCGGTGCAACCGGAGCAGTTGGTGAAAATATCGAGGCCCTTGTCCTCGGCCAGAGTGAGGTTGCGAGCCGCCACCGCGAGCCAGTCGAGCTTGTCCTTGGACTTGAAGTAGATGGGATCGGGGCAGCACGACGCGCCCTCGAGGTCGACGATCTCGATGCCGAGCTTGGGAAGGGTCTCGCGAATCGCGAACTCCATGGCGGGATGGCGCGCCGGAATCAGGCAGCCGGGGAAGAACGCGAATTTCTTCACGATGCCCCTCCCCGGTCCGGGCCGAGAATCTTCGAGATCTCCTCCATCGGCACCTCCCCGAGAGGAGGGAGCCCGAAGCGGGCTCGCTGCTTGTCAACGGCCGGGCTGGGCGGCACCGTCCGTCCCGTGCTTTCAAAGGTGCGAATCACCTTCTCGGCGGCGGCGGGCGCCATCCCGCTGTCGGTCAACATGTTCTTCAACGAAATGATGACCTCGACGGGTTTGACCTCCTGCGGACAACGTTCGTGGCAGCTGTAGCAGTTGGTGCACTGCCAGAGGATCGAGTCCGGTCGAATCAGCTCGTCTCCGAGGCCGTACAAGACCTTCAGCATGATCTCTCGGGGATTGAAAACGCCTCCGGAGTAGGTGTTCGCCGGGCAATCGCCGACGCAGGCTCCGCACTGGTAACAGAAGCTCGCGAGATCGCCCTCGATTTTCCGGGCCAGTTCCCGCCTGAAGGCGAAATCGACCCGAACCACGCCGTCACCCTCGGGTTTCGTGGTCATCTAGTTCACCGGTGCCTTCTTCCGCTTCAGGTGGCGAATGCTGTTGGACCGGCATTTCGGGCACGACCGTTCCTTGTCCTCTTCCTTTTCCACCTTCTCCTCATACTCGTGGCCGCACATCATGCATTTGAAGTTCTCGATGGTGATCACTGCCATGTCACACCCCCGTGCCCGTCTCCACCACAGAGATGACTGCCGGTGGTTCGCTCACGCCCGCACCGCCCCTTCGGTCTGGGTTTTGGCGGCTGCCTTCTTCTTCGGTTTCGGCTTCAGAGCCTCCTTGGCAAGCTCGATCTCGTCCATGGTCACCGTCTTTCGAAGCTCCTCCATCTGCTTCATGACCTTGGCGAACTTCTGACCTTCGGCGGCGCTGATCCACTCCAGCTGCAACCGTTCGGGTCTCACGCCCGCCTTTTCGAGCTTGTTCCACAGCCTCTGGACTCGCTTGACCGTCTCGCGGTTGGCGTTGATGTAATGGCAGTCGGCGTAGTGACAACCCGACACCAGCACCACCGGCGCGCCGCATCGAAACGCCTCCAACACCATCTCCTCGGACACCCTGGCCGAGCACATGGTGCGCACCAGTCGATTGGTGGACGGATATTGAATTCGCGAAATGCCGGCCATGTCCCCTCCTGCGTAGGAGCACCAGTTACAGGCGAATCCAAAGACCTTCTCTTGTGAATCAGCGGCCAGGATCTGACGGATTTGCGCCATGATCTGGTCGTCCGTAAAGTGACGCATGGTGATGGCGCCAAAGGTGCAGGCCGCTCCGCAGTTGCCGCAGCCCGCACACGCCGCCTCGATCACGGTTGCCAACTCCCCCTTCCGCCAGTTGATGGCGCCGTAGGGGCACACCTTGGCGCAGATTCCACACTTCTGGCAGGTCTCTTCGTCGATGATGCTGGTGATGGCCTCGATCGTGATCTTACCCGCGTTGAGCAGGGCGCCCGCCCGCGACGCGGCCGCCCCGGCCTGGCAGACCGAGTCCTTGATGTCCTTCGGCGACTCGCAAAAACCGGCAAAGTAGACGCCGCGGGTCGGTGCATCGACCGGCTTGAGCTTCGGGTGCGATTCCATGAAGAACCCGTCGGAGGTCTTGGACAGGGTGAGCAGGCTGGAGATCTTGGCGAGGTCGCGCGGCGGTTGAACTCCCACCGACAGCACCACCATGTCGAGCTCGTGCCATTCCAGGGCGCCGGCGGTGGTGTTTTCCACAACCACCGTCAGGTTGCCGGTCTCGGGGTTCTCCTCGATGTCACCCGGCAGGCCGCGGATATACCGGGTCCCAGCCTCCTTGGACCTCTGATACATGTCTTCGAACGACTTGCCGAAGGCGCGAATGTCCTGGTAGAACACGAAGTTCTCGGTGTCCGGGTAGTGGTCGGCCAGCAGCAGGGTGTCCTTGATGGTGTTCATGCAGCAGATGTTCGAGCAGTAGGGCCTTCCGATCTTCGGGTTCCTGGACCCGACGCACTGGATGAAGCCGATCCGCTTCGGCCGCTGGCTGTCCGACGGCCGCACGAAGTGCCCCGCGGTGGGTCCTCCGGCACAGATCAGGCGTTCGAACTCCATTGACGTGATGACGTTTTCAAAGCGCGTGTATCCGTACTCGTCCATCTCGGTGGGGTCGTACACGTCGAGGCCGATGGCGACGATGATCGCCCCGACGTCGCGAACCACGATCTCGTCCTTGTCGTCGAAGTTGATGGCCTTCTTTTCGCACACGTCGGCGCACTTGCCGCACGCGATCGGGTTGTTGCCGAGGCAGTCGTCCATGTTGAGGATGTACGAGCACGGCACCGCCTGCGGAAACGGGATGTAGATCGCCTTCCTCGACGACAGCCCCATCTGGAACTCGTCCGGTCGAACCACCGGGCAGACCTTGGTGCACTCTTCGCAGGCGTTGCAGAGGTCCGGGTCCACGAAGCGCGCTTTCCGGCGGATCTTGACCGTGAAGTTCCCCACGAATCCGGACACTTCCTCCACCTCGGAGTAGGTAAGCAGCTCGATATTTGGATGCCGACCGGCATCGATGGCCTTAGGCCCGAGAATTCATATCGAGCAGTCCATGGTGGGATACGTCTTGTCCAGCTGAGCCATGATCCCACCGATGGAAGGTTCCCTCTCCACCAGAATCACCTGGTGACCGGCGTCGGCCAGCTCGAGTGCCCCCTCGATGCCCGCCACACCGCCGCCGATCACCAGTGCCGCCTTGGTCACCGGCACCGACATCTCCTCTTGCGGCTGCAGGAATCGGGCGCGAGCCACCGCGCTGCCGACCAGGTCCTTCGCCTTTTCGGTGGCCCCATCCCAATCCCCGGGATGGACCCAGGAGCAGTGCTCCCTGAGGTTGGCCATCTCCATCAGGTAGGGATTGAGACCACCCTCCAGCACACACTTCCTGAACGTCGGCTCGTGCTGCCGTGGCGTGCAGGAGGCGACGACGACCCGGTTCAGCTTGAACTCCCGGATCGCGTCCTTGATCTCATTCTGACCGGGGTCGGCGCAGGTGTACTTGTTGCGAACAACGCAGGTCACATCGGGCAGCGTCTCGGCGTACTCCGATACCGCCGCGCAGTCCACCGCGCCGGCGATATTGAGCCCGCAATCACAGACGAAGACGCCGATCCGCAGCTCACCGTCGGTCGGATACGAGGGCATATCAGCCCCTCCTTTCCCGATCTCGCAGGATTTTCATCACGTCGTTCCCTCCCCGTCCAAGGCGGCGACCACCAGCTCGGCGACGTCGCGCATTTCGATGGCGATTTCCTCGCCAACATTCGGGTCCTTCATGGCACATTTGAAGTGGATCTGGCACTTGGGGCACGCGGTGACCAGCACCTCGGCTCCGGTGGATCGAACCTCGCGCAACCGATCCACCTGGATCTGCTTGGCGAACCGGTCGCAGTTGGACCAGGTGCCGCCCGCGCAACATGCGGCGGTGGGACCGGTTCGGCGCATTTCGGCCAGCTCGACACCCGGCACCTTTCCCAGCACCTGCCGGGGCGGATCGAAGATCCCGAGATGACGGCCGAGCCGGCAGGGATCCTGAAACGTCACCCGTAGATCATGCCTCGAGTTGAACTTCAGCTCGTCAAGGTGCTCGGCCAGGTACTCGGTGATGTGAACCACGTGGAAGCTGATGCCCTCCATGTACGGCTGATAGTCGACCTTCCAGGTCCTCAGGCACTCGGCGCAGGAGGTCACGATCTGGGTCGCGCCACTGTCGAGAACCAGCTTGATGTTGTGTTTGGCCAGGGCCTCGAAGTTGGCGCGGTCGCCGTTCCACAGGAGATCGTGCCCACAGCAACGCTCCTCGGGTGAAACGACCGGGGTGACTCCGAGGGTGTTGAGCAGGCGCACGGCGGCGCGGGTGCCGTCGAGGGTGTTGAGCTCGAACTCCGGGAAGAACGCATCGTAATAGACCGTACAGCCGGACCAGTAGAACACCGAGCCCTCTTTGGGGTCGGTTTTCAACCCTTCATCGAGCCACCCCAGCCGGTTCTGCTGGGTCCCGCCCTTCGCCATCATCCGCATTACCGACTGCAGGGCTCCGCCGTGCGGACACTCCGGTTCTCCGCGCTCGCCCCGGGCCAGCTCCCTCAGCTTCAAGACCAGCTCGGTGTAGTTGACCTCTGCCGGGCAGCGGTGGTCGCACAGCCAGCAGGTCAGGCACGCGAACAGCGAGTCGTCGGTGGCGATCTGCTGCTGGTGACCGAGATTCGAGGCGAGCACGTGCCGCCGTGGGCTGAAGGCCGCCCCGCTGCGAGAAATCGGACAGGTAGCGGTGCATTTGCCACAGTCGTAGCAGGCCCACGCGTTGGTGTCTTTCACGAGCTGCTGCATCGCAACATCTCCTGACCTTCCTGAGCACCCGTGGCCCGGACCGTCTCCGCATTGAACCGACGGCTCGGGCGGGTGAGTAACCGGCAGCGAGCGGAGATCATGCGACCTCCTCGGGCGCTTCGAGCGGTTCGGCCGCGCCCACCAGGGGACTCGGCCCGAGGGCGCGGACCTGCTCCGTGAACTCGTCGATCACCTGGGCGAATCGAAGGCCCTCGGCGGCGCTGATCCACTCCAGCCTGAGCCGACCGTCCCCGATCCCCAGCATCTTGACTACGTTCATCGTCTTTTCGAACTGCTCGATCGCGCGTTCGTTGCCGAAGATGTAGTGACAGTCCCCGAGGTGACAGCCCGAGACCAGCACCCCGTCGGCTCCCTTCTCGAATGCACGAAACACGAACCCGGGTTGGATCCGACCCGAGCACATGACCCTGATCATGCGGAAGTTCGGTCGGTGCTGGATGCGTGACACACCGGCGGTGTCGGCGCCCGCGTAAGAACACCAGTTGCAGGCGAACACGACGATCCGAGGCTCCCAGGGGGACGGGGCGTTTCCCGGTGCGGGCTCGATCGCGGCCGTCATGGCCTGGCCTCCTCGAAAAACGCGTCGATCATGGCGTTGACCTGCCGATCGGTGAAGTGTCGCGCCGTGATCGCCCCGGACGGACACCAGCTGGCGCAGGTGCCGCACCCCTTGCACAGCGAGGGGTTGATGGCGGCGCAGAAGACGCCCGGGCTCGATTCGCTGAGGTTCGGCGCCTGGAAGTCGCAGATGGCCACACAGTCACCACAGCCACGGCACAGCTCGGCATCCACCTCCGCCACGGCCGGATCGAGTCGTACCCGGTCGTGAGCCAGGAACACGGCGGCCTTGGCGGCGGCGGCCGAAGCCTGAGCCACCGTGTCGACGATGTCCTTGGGTCCCTGAACGGTGCCCGCGAGCAACACCCCTTCGACCGCCGTCTCCACCGGCGCCAGCTCGGGGTGTCTCTCGAGGAAGAACCCATCGAGCCCGACGCTCGCCTTGAGCATCTCGTGGAACACTTTGGTGTCAGGCTGGCGGGGCCTCATTCCGACGCTGAGTACGACGAGGTCCGCCGCCACCTCGAGCTCGCGGCCCAACAGGTCGTCGAAGCAGCGAACCGCCTCCACCCGCTCGCCGCCTACCACCTCGACCTTGTTGTTCGGCGGTATCCGCACGAACAGGACCCCCATGCCCCGGGCTTCCCGGTACATCTCCTCGGCCCCGGTGGAGATGGTGCGGATGTCACGGTAGAACACCGTGGTGTCGATGCCGCGCCTGTGGAGCTCGATGGCCTGTTTGATCGCGGTCGGGCAGCAGTAGCGCGAGCAGCCCTTGAAGCCTTCCGGCTCGCGCGATCCGACACACAGAATGAAGGCGGCGCTCTGCGGCTTGACGCCCGCGATTTCGAGCTCGCCGCCCTCGCAGAACCGGCGCTCGAGTTGCTCGCTGGTGATCACGTTCAGCGCGTCGCCATACCGATACTCCCCGGTCGGGTCGTGGAGATCGGCGCCCATCGCCAGGATGATCGCTCCCGCCGGCATGGTTTCGTCAACCTCGCCGCGAAGGGTCACCTCGAAGCTGCCGACGAAACCCTCGATGTTCGTCACCTCGGTGTTGAGCAGGACCCTGGCCCCACTGGAATTCAGCCGCGCGATCTTCTCGTCCAGAACATCGGTTGCCGGCCTGAGATTCGGGTACAGCACATTCAAGTTGGGCGCGGCCAGCCGACCGCCCAGACGATCGCTCTTCTCCACCAGGGTGACCGGAAAGCCCTGGACGGCGAGGTCGCTGGCTGCCTGAATCCCACCGATCCCTCCTCCGATCACCACCGCGGCTCGCCTCATCGGCGCTGAACCGGCCTGCAGCGGTTCGAGGTGGCGAGCCCGGGCCACCGCCATCCGAATCAGCGCCCGCGCCTTCTCCTGGGCGGCACCGGGCTCGCCCGCGTGCACCCACGAGCACTGATCGCGGATGTTCGCCATCTCGAAAAGGAAGGGGTTGAAGCCGATACGGGCCAGCGCCTCGCGAAAGACGGGCTCGTGGGTCCGGGGCGTGCAGGCGGCCACCACGATCCGGTTGAGCCCGTGGTCGCGCACCATCTCCACCAGCTGGTCCTGACCCGTGGATGAGCACGAGAACAGGTCGGCGGTTGCCACCGCGACATCGGGCAGTGAACCGGCATACTCCGCCAACCCCTCGACGTCGAGCACACCACCGATGTTGACGCCGCAGTGGCAGACCATCACCCCCACCCTCGGCGGCCCCGAGAGGTCGAGCGGATCGACCGGCTTCTCCTGCTCCTGGACGCGGTGACCCGCCAGATACAGCTCGGCCCGGGCAGCGGTGGCCGACGCCTGAGCCACGCAGTCGGGGATGACCTGCGGCCCGACCGCGCTGCCGCAGACGAAGATGCCGTCGCGGGTCGACTCAACCGCGGACACGGCCGGATCTCGGCGTGCGATGAATCCGTTGGTGTCGGTCTCGATGCCGAGGATCTCGGCCAGCTTGATGGCTCCGTCATTGGGTGCGGCAGCCACCGACAGGACGACCAGATCGGCTGCGATCCGCTGCTGGGAGTGTTCGAGGGTGTTCTCGACGAAGATCTCGAGGCTGTCGTCCTGGGGCAGGTGGTCCACCTTTGCGGGACGGCCGCGGATATAGGTCGCGCTCTGCTCCGTCAGGGATCGTTCCACGAACTCGTCGAAGCCCTTGCCGAAGGCGCGAATGTCGGTGTAGAGGATGGTGATCTCCTCGATGCCGGGATCGTGCTGCCGCATCAACATCGAGTCCTTGACGGCGTTCATGCAGCAGAATCGACTGCAATAGGGTCGACCCCCTTCACCCCTCGCTCCGACGCACTGAATGAACACCACCCGCCTCGGGGTCTCCATGTCCGACGGCCGGACCACGTGGCCCCGGGTCACTCCCGAGGCATTGAGCATCCGCTCGAGCTCGAGACTGGTGACGACGTTGGGCAATCTTCCGTAGCCGTAGTTGCCGAGCTTCCGGGCGTCAAACTCCTGGAATCCGACGGCAACCAAGATCGATCCGACGTCGATCTCCACATCACGGGGCAGCATGTCGAAGTCGATGGCATCCACATCGCAGGCGTCCGAGCAGTGGCCGCAAGGCAGGATATTGGGCGGATACTCGGGGTCCTGCTTCCTCTTGAAGGCCTCGATCTTCTTGATTCTCTTCTTCTGTTTTTCGGTGAGGTGGCTCAAAAAGTTGAGGCAGGCGTCGGGGTCGATGACATAGGCTGCCGGGACGGATTGGGGGAAGGGTCGGTAGATCGCCTTGCGCGCCATCAAGCCCACGTCGAACTCGTTGCCTCCCACCTGCGGGCAGTTGTGGACGCACAGGCCGCACGCAACACAGCGGTCCTCGCGGACGAACCGCGGGTGCTGGCGAATCCGGACGGTGAACTCGCCCGGTTCACCATCGCAGCCGGTGACCTCTGCGTTCGTCATGACCTCGATGAGAGGATGCCGACCGGCATCCATGGCCTTAGGCCCGAGGATTCATATCGCGCAGTCCATGGTGGGGAAGGTCTTGTCGAGCTGGGCCATTCGGCCGCCCAACGACGGTGACTTCTCCACCAGGGTCACCGGAATGCGAGCATTCGCGAGATCGAGTGCCGCCTGGATACCGGCGATCCCTCCGCCGATCACCAGCGCCCGACGCTTGGGCGCAGGCGTGTCGTCGATCTCGATCTCACGTGACTCGATGGATCGGATTTCCATCCTTTCAACCCCCAGCCTCAGTCAGTCGGCCGCACTCACGACGGCCTCATCACTCGGTTGCTTGTGGCCTCCGGTTCCATACTCGTTCTCGAAGTACTCCCAACCGGCGTCAAAGGCCCTCAGGTTCAGCTCCTCGGTTCCGCGGGGGACCGACTCCTTGACCGCCTCCCGCATCGCCTCGCGATCGACGATTCGGGTCACGGCCGCAAAGAAACCCAGCATGACGATGTTCTGGACAATGGACCGACCCAACGACTCCGCGAGCCTGGTCGAGGGAACGCCAAAGGTGGGCTGTCCCTCCTTGGGAGTCGGTCGCACGAGGTCCTTTTCGTAGATCAAGGTCCCGTCGTCCTTCAGCTCGTCAGCAAACTTCTCATACCCCTCCGCCGACATCACCACGAAGATGTCGGGACGATGGATGTATGGGTAGAGGACCTCGGTGTCCGAGATCGCGAGGGTGGTGGAGCAGGCCGACCCGCGCGCTTCCGGTCCGAAGCTCTGGATCATGGTGGCGTGCTTGTCCGCGTTGACGGCACACGCGTGACCGATGATGTGACCCGACAGCACGACTCCCTGGCCGCCGAAGCCGGTGATTCGGATTTCGGTCCTACTCATGGATCCAACCTCCCTCGGGGCCCATCGGGACATATCGGTCACCGAGGACCTTCTCGTAGTGTTGGTCTTTCATCTCCAGGAAGGTGGGCCGATCCTCGTCGATGAACTTGCCGCAGATGATCCGGTCCTGATACCCGATGGCCAGCTCTTTCGTGTCCGCTCCATGGCGGATCTCGGCGTTGTCGTGATAGAAGCGCATGAGGTCGAGGCCGGACCCGAGCCTGTTGAGGCGCGAGTAGAGGGTGGCGCAGGGGGTGACGATTTCGATGAACCGGAAGCCCTTCTTGTGCAGCGCCTCGCTGAACGACTTCGTCAGCCGTCTGATGTGGAGGCTGGTCCATCGCGCGACGTAGGTGGCGCCGCAGGTGGCGGCGAGATGGGGAAGATTGAACGGGTTTTCGAAATTTCCGAACGGCATGGTAGAAGACCGCGCCGTGAGTGGAGTTGTGGGCGCATTCTGGCCGCCGGTCATGGCGTAGATGAAGTTGTTGACCAGAATGACCAGCAGGTCCATGTTGCGACGCGCCGCGTGGATGAAGTGATTGCCGCCGATTCCCGACAGGTCGCCGTCGCCGGAGAATACGGTGACCTGGAGCTCCGGACGGCCGAGCTTCAGCCCGGTCGCGAAGGGAATGGCTCGGCCGTGGGTGGAGTGGAATGCGTCCAGCTTCATATAACCGGCGACCCGACCGGTACAGCCGATCCCCGACACGATGGCGACCTTGTTCAGGTCGAGGGCGGAACCCTCCAGCGCGGTGGCGTAGCATTTGACCACCGTGCCGATGCCGCAGGTTGGACACCAGATGTGGGGAATCCGGTCCATGCGAAGAAATGGAGCGATGGGATGTTCCTCGACCGTGTTCTGAACTGGTGCTTGTTGAGCATTCATCGTACGGCCCCCACAATCGCGTCGCAGATGGCTGTCGGGTCGTGGACTCCACCGCCGCCGTGCGGAACGTGGACGGTGGCGCACTTGCCGCCGGCGCAGCGCTCCACCTCGAGCGAGATCTGCCCGTAGTTGATCTCTGGAACGACAAACGCGCCGATTGACCCCGCGAGCTCGGCGATGCGTCGCTCCGGGAACGGCCACACCACCACCAGCCGCATGAACCCGACCTTCACGCCCTTGGACCGCGCCATGTCGATTCCCATGCGCGCCACCCGTGCGGTGATGCCGTAGGCGACCACCACAACCTCGGCGTCGTCCACCTGTTCGGACTCGAAGCGAATGATGTCATCGGCGTTGAGTCGGATCTTGTCGATCAGATGGCGGACGTTTGACTCCTGGCACTCGACGGTCATCATCGGGTAGCCACGCTCGTCGTGGGTCAGTCCGGTGGCGTGGAACCGGTAGCCGTCGCCGGCGCGGGCGAACTCCGGAACCGGTCTGCCGTTCAGCTTGTACGGCTTGAACTCCCCCGGTGGCTTGTCGGTGAGAACACGCGGCACGACCTCGATTTCGTCGGCCGGCGGGATCACCACCTTTTCGGTCATGTGCCCGACGCACTCGTCCATCATGAACATCACAGGCACCCGGTAGGTCTCCGACAGGTTGAACGCATCGATGGTGAGGTCGAAGGCCTCCTGAGGTGACTGCGGGCACATGGAGATCAGCTCGTAGTCGCCGTGCGACCCCCACCGCGCCTGCATCATGTCCCCCTGTCCGACCATCGTCGGAAGGCCGGTGGACGGCCCCCCCCGCTGCACGTTCACCACCACACACGGCATCTCCATCATCGCCCCCAGCCCGATGTTCTCCATCATCAGGCTGAACCCGGGGCCGCTCGTCACGGTCATCGACTTGGTGCCGGTCCAAGAAGCTCCGACCACCGCGGCCATGCTGGCCAGCTCGTCTTCCATCTGAATGAAGGTCCCGCCGATCATCGGGAACCGCTGCGAAATCCGTTCGACCACCTCGGTAGACGGCGTGATCGGGTACCCGGCGACAAACCGGCAGCCGGCCGCCATGGCGCCTTCGCCGCACGCGTAGTCGCCGTCGAGGTAGTGAACACCCGTGAGCACCCCTGCGGCATCAGTTTTCAACGTCCGCCTCCTTTTCGTTCTTGGATGGCTTTGGCCCGGCCAGCTCCCCGACGGCCGTGCTGAAGATCGCGAAGTCCGGGCAGATCATCTCGCACAGGTTGCAGTTGACGCATTCCCCGCTCTTGACCACCTCGGGGGGGTGGTAGCCCTTGCGATTGAATCCCTCCGACATTACCAGCACGTCCTTCGGGCAGTACTCCACGCAGAAGCCGCAGCCCTTGCACCGATCCGCGATGATGACCACGTCTCCCCTGGGAATCGTGACCTGGTCCATGTCGAGGGGTTTTCGCCAGTACCTCATGGCCGGCTCCTTTCCGGTGGACTCGACTCGAGGTTGGTAGTGCGGTCCGGTGGGCATCTCGTCGTCATGCCGTCTCCCTTGGGTTTGTTTCAGTGGACTGCTCGCAACGTGGGCTCAAGGCGCAGTCTCCCTGGGCATAGCGCAGGGAGCACTCCGGCTCGTAGTAACCGGCGCACCGCAGGCAGAATCCTCGCGCATTTGCGCTCGCCTCGCAGAGTTCGAAGCAGATGCCCTCCAGCAGGTCGCACATCTCGTCCAGATCCTCCGGACTCACATTCTCCACTGCTGGAAGAACGCGCCCGGCCTTGAACTCCTCGAACTCCCGAACCAATCTCAGGCCGCCGTCGCTGGCCGACAGCAGAATGGCACGCCGGTCCCGCTCCGATGAGGTGCGGATCACGAGACCGAGCCGCTCCAGCTTGTCGACGTTCTTGGTGATCGCAGCCGGTGAGACGCCGAGATAGCGCGCCACCTCGCTGGCCTGGAGATCCGCATTCACCGAGATCAGCTTCAGCAGACAGAACTGGACGCGATTCAGCGGGTGGGGACACCGCGCGCGGAGGTAGGACTCGTCGAGGATCTCGCGAAGAAGCGAGCCGAGCATGTGGCCGCATCTGAGAAAACGGTAGATCTCGCCGTTCAGCGGTGTCGATCGGCGACCGACACCGGCGTGAACGACAGCGGCCTTTTCGCCGCGCGGGACCATGGTTGACCTCGTCGAAGGTTTACCAGGTTAATAATTTACTACCATTAGTTAAATTAAGTCGCGGATATCAAGACGTCAAGCCCAATCAATACACGCTAAATGAGAAAACTTTCACAAGGCAAGGCTCACCTGATCGATGCTCGGCGGCGTTGGCAAAAAAAAATCCCCGGCATGGTCGCCGGGGGATGGAATCATCGCTTTCGGGTCAGAACTTCGGGACGAAGGACTCCAGAATCTCCCTGGTGCTCGGCTCGGGGGCGGCGGCGAGAGCCGCCTGCTTCATCGCCTCGAGGCGATCCACCAGCGTCGGCTGCTGCACCTCATAGAGCACCCCGGTGGTGAGCACGCCCTTCTCGCGGGTGTACTTGAGGGCCGGTGCCCGGTGGGCTTTGTCGTGATCCTCGGGAATGTACGCCAGCATTTCCTTCAACGCCTTGAACTGGTTGTCACCTCGCCAGGTCACGCACGGCGACATCACGTTCAAGAACGAGAATCCCTGGTGCTTGATGGCCTCCACCATCAGCCGGGTGGTGAACTTGACGTCGCCCGAGAAGCCGCGACCGACCCACGTGGCGCCGGTGGAGATGGCGAGCTCGCAAGGATCCACCGAGGGCTCCGGGTTGCCCCAGTAGGTGGACTTGGTCTTGTCGCCGATCGGCGTCGTGGGCGCCACCTGACCCTTGGTGAGCCCGTAGATCTCGTTGTCCATGAGGATGTAGGTCACGTCCAGGTTGCGCCGTGCCGAGTGGAGGAGGTGGTTGCCGCCGATGGCCAGGCCGTCGCCGTCGCCGCCGACCGCGATCACGGTGAGCTCGGGTCGCGCCACCTTGACCCCCGTGGCGAGGGTGAGGGCGCGTCCGTGGACGCCGTTGAAGCCGTAGGTCTTGACGTACCCCGGCAGCCGCGACGAGCACCCGATTCCCGACAGAATCACGGTGTTCCACGGCTCGATCTGGAGCTCGGCCATCGCCCGGTAGAGGGAGTTGAGGACGCCGAAATCCCCGCACCCGGGGCACCACACCGGGCCCAGTCCGGACTTGTAGTCTCCGGGCTTGAGCCTGACATCCATCAGTGACATGGTCATATCAACACCTCCCGCCTCATGGCGCCCATCTCGATCACCTTTCCGATCTTGTCCTCGACCTCGCCGACGGTCAGGTTCTTACCGCCGGACCGCTTGTAGAGGTAGGTGTGCCCCTCGGGCAGATCGAGGAAGGTCCTCAGGTATTTATAGAACTGGGCCGAGTAGCTGAGCTCGAAGATGATGATGTCGTTGATGCCGCGCAGGAAGCGCTTGAACTCGTGGTACGGGAAGGGGTAGAGCAACTGCGGCACGAAGGCGGCCACCTTCTCTCCCCTGCCGTTGGCCCTCAGCACGGCCTCCTTTACCGGCCCCTTGGAGGAGCCCCAGCACAGGACGCCCACGTCGGCGTCCTCGGGCCCGTAGGTCCGGAAGAAGCTGTACTTGTCGCGCACCTGGCGGAGCTTGCGATACCTTTTGGCGTTCATTTTCTCGTGGGTCAGGTGCATCGAGGTGGGCTGGCCCGACTCGTCGTGCTCCAGCCCGTTGGTCTGGTACTCGCCGCCCTTTAATCCCGGCCAGGTCATTGGGGACACGCCCGACCTGGTGTCGCGGTACCGCTTGTAGTCCCTCAGCTCACCCGCCGTTGGAACCTGGCGGCCCACCACCTCGTGATCGAGGGTGAACATGGAGAGGGTCTCGCGCCGCTGGGCGATGAACTGGTCCGACAGGACGATCACCGGCAGCTGCGTCTCCTCGGCGATGTTGAAGGCCGCGACGGTGGTGTGGAAGCAGTCCTCCACGTCCGACGGGGCGAGCACCACCCTCGGCGCGTCGCCGTGGGAGCCCCACAGCGCCTGCCACAGGTCCGACTGCTCGCTCTTGGTGGGCAGGCCGGTGGAGGGTCCGCCACGCTGGACGTCGATGATCACCGCCGGTATCTCGGCCATCGCCGCGAGGCCCAGCATTTCGGTCATCAAGGCCAACCCGGGTCCCGAGGTCGCGGTCATCGACTTGACGCCGGCGAACGAACCGCCGAGCACCGCACCGATGGCGGAGAGCTCGTCCTCAGTCTGCACCAGGTAACCACCCACCTTCGGCATCCACTCCGACAGCAGGTGGAGGATCTCCGACGACGGTGTGATGGGATAGCCCGCGAAGAACCGGCAGCCGGCGTGAAGGGCCGCCACCGCCGACAGCTCGTTGCCGGACATCAGCAGCATCGGCTCACCGGGTACATAGCTCAGCTTCTTGTCGCCCACCTGGCCCGAGTACTGGGTCGCCCACTGGATCCCGGCCTCGAATCCCCTGAGATTGGCTTCGAGCACCTCGGCCTTCTTCTTGGAGAACTTGTTCTTGATCGCCGCCAGCAGACCCTCCTTGGGAAGGCCGAAGAGCTCGGTGATGACTCCCAGGGTCACGATGTTCTTGGCCAGCGCGGTGCCGGCGCTCTCCTTGGCGAGCTTGGTGAACGGCACCGGGATCCACTTCGAGCCCTCCGCCGTCCCGAGGTGGGGCTCGACGTCCTCCCGGGGCGTGTCGTCATCCTCTTCGAAGAGCACGACGGCGTTCGCGGACGCCAGAATCTCACCGCGAAACCGGCCGAAGTCGGCCCAGTTGAAGGCCACCATGACGTCAACCAGGTCGCCCTGGGCAAAGATCGGTTTGGCGCTGATCCTGACCGTGCAGGAGGACTCACCCCCTCGAATCTGCGGTCCGTAGGCCTCGACCTTCATGCAGTGCAGCCCCTCACGAGCGCCAGCCTGCGCCATGAAGTCGCCCACGGTGATCACCCCGTCACCACCCGACCCCACAATGGCGAATGTCAGATCTTGTGTCGGCATCGATACAGCCTCCCTGTGCGGGCTTTCCCCGCTCCGCTAGCGATTGTGAACGTGTTCACAACAAAAGTCCACCCTGTGAAATGTCGGTTGCTCTCGGCGTTTCGACCATCAGAAAAGGCCTCTCCGGAAGCCGCAGTCCAACGGCAGTGCCACCCCGGTCACGCCCGACGGCCAACCGCTCGGCGACGGCGTAGCCGAGACCGGATGATCCGCCCCCGACAACCGCCACCCGGCCATCGAGACCGAGATTCACGACAGGCCGTCCAATGGGTAAACGGGATCGATGTCGACGGGGATCTCCGTGATCCTCGCCAACGCGGCCTCCATGACCGGATTCACGGTGCCGTAGGTTTCCACAAGCCGGACGGCGCCCTGGTAGTCCCCGAGCGCCTGGATCACCAGAATCTCGCCGGCGAGTTCACCCAGGGCGGCGAAGAACAGCTCGGGAACCGGCCTGAACCGGCCGTCCTGGGTGATCTCCACTCCACCTCGCTCCAGTAGGTAGTTGGTCTGGATCACCACGCCGAGGCCGTGCGCCTCGGCCACTCCGAAACGAGTCGACCGGAACATGCCCGCGGTGTAGGTCCACGGCAGGCTGTCGAGGATCTCCGGTTCCATCACCCCCCGGCGAACGAGGGCTTCGATGTTGTAGACCCCCAGCACGTCGGCCTTGGCCTCCTCGAGCGCCGAGTCGAGGTCGCGGAGCTCCAGCCGGACCTCCGTCTCGCGTCCGTCGACCTCGATCAGGCCGGGACCCAAGCCGTGGGACAGCTCGTGGTGCAGGGTGAACTGGAAGAACGCCTCCTGGGAAATCCGGTCGACCTCGTCGGGTACCAGGACCGCCTGGGCGATCGGCACCAGAATGCCGTCGTACTTGGCTTGAATCACGTTCTTGAGCATCACCTTCTTCGACCCCTTGGCCTGCCTTACCCGCTCGTCGTTCGGCAGGTTGAAGGCCAGGGTCTGGACGCCCGCGCGGGTTTCACCGGTGGCCAACAGCTCATCGGCGACCCGGATCGGCGAGGAGGTCCCGCGGTCCAGGTTCTTGTATTGGTCGGGGATCGGGAGGTTGCGCTCGAGGAAAGGCAGCTCGGCCTTGAATATCTCCAACCGCGCCGAGTCCTCCGGCTGGGTCACGCACAGGAACGCCTCGAATCCGGCCTTGTAGCCGAACAGGCCGTCCTCGTAGGTCTCATACGGCCCGATCACCACCTCGAGGTCCGAGTCCAGGTCCATCCAGGCCATATCCGACTCGAAGTAGTCGTCGCTGGCAAAGGACTCGGCCCGCAGCTCGAGGAAGCGTGCCAGACTCCGGTTGTCGGTGGCGGCTGCCGCTGCCCTCAGCGACTCGGCGGCGCGGGCCAGCTGCTCGGAGTAGGCCACCGAGTAGCGGATCGCCACCAGGCGATCGCCGTCGCGCCGGATGATGGTGTGCAGCGACCGGAAGCTCTCCCGGTCCTCGGGATTCTGCTCCAGCCAGGCCTCGAACTCGCCCCTCGTGAGGTCTTCGGGATAGAAGCCGGCACCGTCGGGATGGGTCGCTTCACCGATAAAGGGCTCGCGACCGACGAGCCGGTCCCAGGGGCCGTACATGATCCGGTAGTACTCGCGCGCCGCACCGGCGCCGGGTCCGGTCAAACCGTCGAGACGCTCCCGGAATGCCGGACCGCCGGCCCACGCCTGGAGCGCGAAAATTTCGTCCACCGCCTCGGCGGCCTGCAACAGGTGGCGCAACGCCTCCCGGTCACCCTCCGAAAGATGGTCCACCTCGGCCGACAGGATCTGGGGAACGAACTGGCCCCGCCGGGCTTCGATGTCGGGCGCCACAAGGAGACCGACCTCGGGTTCTTGCCGGTCACGCTGGGCGCAGCCCCCCGCCAGGGCGGCAGTCAAGAAAACAACGAAACAGAATTTCATGAGGACCTCCCGGGTCGGAATTCTAGCTCGCGACCCTTGGTTTCGAGGCGGTGATCACGAAGTCGCGCGGGCCGTTGAGCAGATCGTCGAGCCGACGGCTGAGGTCGTCGAGCCGGCCGCTCAGGATCGCCGCCTCGTCCGGTACGGCACCGTCGGCGGCAGTCACGGCGGCAGTCACGGCGGCATCGGAACACAGCCGCTGATCGGCGGGGAACGGATGCAGGAACTCCACCCGGTCGACCTTCAAGCCGGAGGCGGTCAAAAACAGCCGCAGGGTTTCCGGGGGCAACGGCCGCCGGTGGGTAGGATCGATCCAGTACTCCGCGGCACCGACGCGGAGGGTGTGGGGATTCGGGCACTCCACCACCAGCAGGCCGCCCGGGCGCAGGATCCGTCTCACCTCCGTCAGCACGCCCAGCACGTCGACCGGGCCGAGGTGCTCCATGAGGTGGATGGCGGTCACCGCCCCCCAGTGGTCGTCCGGCTGCTCGCGAAGGCTGGCGATCACGTCTCCCTCGATCAACTCGAGCCCGCGTCGCCGGGCCGCCTGGACCAGTGCCGGGTCCCGCTCCAGCCCGACCGCCTCGACCCCCTGGTCGCGGAGCATCAGCAGCAGCTCGCCGCGACCGCAGCCCAGGTCGAGTACCGGCCCGGCCTCCCGGAGCACCGGCAGATACCGGTCGAGCCGGTGACGGATTTCCTCCTCCGAGCCCCGCAGGGCCTCCAGGAGACGGGGCTGGACGTCGCGCAGGGCGGCGCTCAACTCTCGTTCCGACGGGTCCGGCCTCGGCGCCGGCAGCGGCTCGGCCAGCAGTGACCGCTCCACCAGCGAGGCGACCTCATCGAGCTCAGAGGCGAGCCGGTCGATCAGCAGATTGCCCCGGTCCACCACGGCGGGGATCACGTGATCCCGGGTCCTCTCGGCCAACCGGCTGACCTCTCGAAGGATCGCCTCGGTGCCGTCAAGCCTGGTGTCGATGCCCACCAGACGTTGTCGTTCGACCCGCTCCAGATGGTCCTGGAGGGTTCGGAAAGCCTCCTCCAGACCATCGAGCCGCCGCTCGATGGCGCCGATGCGTCGATCCGTGAGATCGCGCTGGTGTTCGGCGGCGTCCAATCGCCGGGCGAGGCCGGTGATGGTCTCATCGTGGGCCTCCAGCGTTCTGCGAAGACCCCACGGCGACAAACGGAAAAGGGTCCTCGCCAGGCTCGGGCGCGGACCCTTGGCGTCCTCGTTGGACGATTCGTCCCGGCTTCCGCCGGCCATGGCTAGCCGGCCGCCACGTCCGGATCAGAGGACTCGTCGGGAACGGCAGGCTCCGGGGTGCCGGAAATTCCGGTTTCCTCCACCGGGTCGGCGGCGGCCACAACCTCGGGGCTGTCGGCCAGAACCTCTTCCTCGGCGGGCTCCCCCGGCCGTTCGCCGGGCCGGACCACGTGCACCGGGATCGTGACGGTGATCTCACGGTGAACGTGGATCTCCACGGGGAAGGTGCCCAGCTCCTTGATCGGGTTGTCCAGCTTGACCCTGCGCCGCTCCATCTCGAAGCCGCGATTGGCGAGCTCTCGTGCGATGTCCGGCGCGTTCACCGAACCGAAGAGCACGTCCTTTTCACTGGCCCGACGTTCGAATAAAAGCTCCGTACCGTGCATCGCGGCGGCGACCTTTTCGGCCGCGGACTTCCGGTGCAGGTCCATCTCCTCCCAACGGTTCTGCTCCTGCTCGAAGCGCATGCGGTTGCCCGGCGTGTCGAGGTAGGCGAGCCCCTTGGGCACGAGGTAGTTCCTGGCGTATCCCGGCTTGACCACTACCGAATCGCCGCGTTCGCCAAGGTGCTCGATGTGGTCGTTCAGTATCACTTTCATTGAGTTCCTCCGTCATCACCGATCCGGGGCCGCAGCCGGAAGAAGCCGTCGGCGATCCCGAGCGCTGCCACCACCAGCGGCAGGGGACCCTGCAGGCACAGCAGCGCGACTCCCCACCGGACCATCCATCCTCGTCCGACCCATCGCACGAGATGGGCCCGAATCATAGCCAAACCCTGCACGAAAAACAACACGAGCACCCCGATCAACAGGTTGACCGCAAGCCAACGGGGGGTGCCCTCCAAAAAGACCGTTCCGAGCCCGCCGACGGCGAATCCGGCCGCCAGCCAGTCGTCGCCGCGGTACAGCTCGAAGGGTTCCACCGGCATCGGAAATCCCAGGATCGGCAGCCGTGGGCGGAGCCAGAACAACACCGCCACCAGATAGGCGACCACCACCGACGGCGCGATCCACGGCACCACGGCACCGACGGTGTCGAATGCCAGCTCGAGCTCGCCGGTGGCGACGCCCACCCCTCGGTACGACTCCTCGACGAACTCCCTGGTCCGGTGGAACCACTCGCTCAGCGCCTCCAGCGGAGGTAACGGCCGGGCCGCGACGAACGTCGCAGCAAGGGTCCCCACCGCGCCTGCCAAGGTCGTCAGCGCGACCCAGCGACCTTCGGTCCACCCGAGCGCCCGCCACGCCTCGAGGCTGGCCGCCGGCAGCGCCACCACCAGCAGGTAGACGGCCAGGTAGACCCACGCCGAGGCGCCCAGGACGGTCACACCGGCTGCCGAGCACAGTCCCAGGAGTGCGGTCACCCAACCCCAGGCGAGGACGCCCCGGCGGGCATCCACCACGACCCACTGGACGATCGGCACCAGCGCCAGCGGGGCGACGAACAGCCCGATCGGCGAGACGACGATCAGGCTTGCAGAGAGCAGGAACGAGACCGCTCCGGCGGCGATCACACCGAGGCGGGGCAGCCTGATGGGCGGCTGCGCCTGTTCGTCGAGCCGCGGTTCGGCGGCTTCCTGAGAGGCCACGATTGGTGTCCAGCTCCCGCCGCGCACCTGACCGGCGCGCAGACGGGCCCTCCGGCTAGTGCCCGGTGTAGGGGAGCAACGCCATGAAGCGCGCTCGCTTGATGGCGCGGGTCAGCTTGTGCTGGAAGGCCGGCCGCGTCCCGGTCACCCGCCGCGGCAGGATCTTGCCGTTGGTCGGCGTGTACTCCCTCAGCAGCTCCACGTCTTTGTAGTCGATGTAGTTGATCTTCTCGACCGTGAACCGGCACACCTTGACGCGCCGCCGAAAGCGCCGCCTGGGCTTGTTCATCGCCATCTCAGTCCTCCTCGCGGCCGCCTCGGCGGCGGCTTGGCGCTTGGCCGCCTTGGCCGCGGCCTTGGCCTCGAGCTTCGCATCCATCTTGCGCTTGCGACGCAGCTCCCGGTCCAGGTTCAGGGTCAGGAAACGCATCACCGCGTCGTTGGTGCGCATTTCGAAGTTGAGCTTCCCCAGCGCATCGCCGTCCACCTCGAACTTCCAGAAGTGGTAGATACCCCAGTTCTTCTTGCGAATCGGGTAGGCGAGCTGCCGGCGCCCCCAGGCGTCCCGATCCTCGATGGTGCCGCCGGCCTCGGTGATGATCGCCTCCAGGCGCTCCAAGGCCTCGGTTTCCTGTTCCGCGGCAACCTCGGGGTCGATGATGACCCCCAGTTCGTACAGTGGCATGGGTCCTCCTCTCGGACATATGGCTCCGAATCCCGGTCCGGAGCAAGGAGTTGTGTCCTCGCCGCATACGCGGCGGGACACGCATTCTACCGAATTACCACCGAAAATCAACCCGACGGCAGTCTAAAGTCCAAAGTCCAAAGTCCAAAGTCTAAAGTCTAAAGTCCCGTGAACCGATCGCTGAGGTGTTGGGCGGGTGGCCGGCGACTTTTGACTTTTGACTTTTGACTTTCGACTTTTGACTCGATCAGCGGAGACCGGACGGATAGCCGGCGGGAGGGTGGTCGTACTCGACGCCCCGCTCGCCGCGGACAATGTTGCCCATTGGGAACCCCGGGCAGCCCGCCTTCTTGAGCTGCTTCAGTACTTTTGCGAGCTGTTTCGGGGCCACGACGAGCACCATTCCGACCCCGAGGTTGAAGGTGCGCCACATCTCGCGCTCGGGAACCTCGCCGCGTTCGGCCAGGATCCGAAAGACCGGCGGGATCTCCCACGCGCCCACCTTGACCACAGCCCGCAGGCCATCGGGGATCACTCGCGGCAGGTTGTCGGTGATGCCGCCTCCGGTGATGTGGGCGATGGCGTTGACCCTCCCCTTCTCCACCAGCGGCCACACCGGGCCGAGGTAACAGCGGTGGATCTTGAGCAGCTCCTCGCAGACGCCGCAGTCGAGCCCGTCGACCGTCTCCGCGCGGGTCACAGCCGAGCATCTCGAAGAAGACCTTGCGGGCCAGCGAGTAGCCGTTGGTGTGGAGCCCGGTGGAGGGCAGGCCCACCAGCACGTCGCCCTCCGACACGGCCGAGCCGTCCAGGATCCTCCGGCGGTCGACCACGCCGACGATGAACCCCGCCAGGTCGTACTCGCCGTCGCCGTAGAATCCGGGCATCTCGGCGGTTTCGCCGCCGAGCAGGGCCACCCCTTCCTTGGCACAGGCTCCGGCCACCCCGCCGATCACCTCGGCCACCACCTCCGGATCGAGGCGACCGGTGGCCAGGTAGTCGAGGAAGAACAGCGGCTTCGCCCCGTGCACCAGAATGTCGTTGATGCAGTGGTTCACCAGGTCTCGGCCCACGGTGTCGTGGCGGCCCGCGGCGAACGCCACCTTCAGCTTGGTCCCGACCCCGTCCGCCGAGGCCACCAGCACCGGCTCCTTGAAGCCCCTGGTGGGGAGCCTGAACATCCCGCCGAAGGCCCCCTGATCCGACAGCACACCGTCGGTGTAGGTGCCCCGCACCATCTCCTTCACCCTGTCGAGTGCCCGGTCCTGCGCGTCGATGTCAACTCCGGAATCCTTGTACGTGGTCATGATTTCCACCTGCCCTGCTCAATTCCGGCGGCGCGCCGGATGACACAAAACCACTCTGACAATAGCCCCGTCGAAATCCCCTGGCAACCACAGGCCGAGGGCTCGGATCGAGGCAACAGGGAGTTGGAAGTTGAAAGTTCACGTTGTCGCAGCCGTTGGCTGCTCCAACGCGACTCTCCACGATTGAGTGCGGTTTTCCGAATTCCGAATTCCGAATTCCGAATTCTCCCTTACCGCCCCCCGCCTTTCCTCTCGGTGAGGTTCCTGGTACAAGAGCGCTCATGGGAATGATCCACCTCTACCGCGCTCCGGGTCTGTCAGACGGTCGACGAGCGGCCCTTCTGGAAACCGCCCGCCGTGCGACGGGTGTCACCATCCACCGGCTCGACACCGAGTATTGCTTCAACATCGAGGTCTCGGCAGCCGCTCGACGACCGCGACTCCCGGGTGCTGGCGTGGCTGCTGGCCGAGACCTTCGACGGCGGCGGATTCGGCCCATCCAGCTGCCTCGATCCCGCCACGGGAGTGCTGGTGGAGGTCGGGCCCCGCTTGAGCTTCACCACCGCCTGGTCCACCAACGCGGTGGCGATCTGCCGCGCCTGCGGCCTGGCCCTGGTGCGACGAATCGAGCGCTCGCGACGGTTCCTGCTGGTGACCACCGAGACGCTGCCTGACGGCGGGCTCGAACGTTTCATTTCCACGGTTCACGACAGAATGACCGAGTGCGCCTATCCCGAGCCGTTGACCAGCTTCGCCACCGGAGTGCGTCCGGAACCGGTCTTCGAGGTGCCGGTCCTCGAGGAGGGCCGGGCGGCCCTTGAGCGCATCAACCGGGATCTGGGCCTCGCCTTCGACGACTGGGATCTCGACTACTACACGAATCTCTTTGCCGACCGGATCGGCCGCAACCCGACGAACGTCGAGTGTTTCGACGTCGCTCAATCCAACAGCGAGCACTCGCGTCACTGGTTTTTCAAGGGCCGGCTGGTGATCGACGGGCAGCCGGCGCCGAACCACCTGATCGCGATGATTCGCGAACCCCTCGAGGCCGACCTGAACAACAGCGTGATCGCCTTCGAGGACAACTCGAGCGCCATTCGAGGCCACGTCGTCCGCACCCTGCACCCCGAGCTCCCGGGCCGACCGTCGCCGATGGTGACCGCGACCCTCGACGAGCACGTCATCTTCACCGCCGAGACCCACAACTTCCCTTCCGGTGTGGCGCCGTTCCCCGGCGCCGAGACCGGGACCGGCGGCCGCCTTCGCGACACCCACGCCACCGGCAGGGGGTCACTGTTCACCGCCGGTACGGCAGCCTACTGCGTCGGCAACCTCAGGATTCCCGGCGACCCCATGCCGTGGGAGGACCTCGCCTTCCAATACCCGGGCAACCTGGCGTCGCCCCTGGAGATCGAGATCGAAGCGTCCAACGGGGCTTCGGATTACGGCAACAAGTTCGGCGAGCCGGTGGTCCAGGGTTTCACCCGGTCCTTCGGTCTCCGCCTGCCGGGCGGCGAACGCCGCGAGTGGATCAAGCCGATCATGTTCTCCGGGGGCATCGGACGGATGGACGCCCGCCACACCAGGAAGGAACCGCCCCGGCCGGGGATGTGGGTGGTGAAGGTGGGCGGACCCGCCTACCGGATCGGCATGGGAGGCGGAGCGGCTTCCAGCATGGTCCAGGGCGAGAACGTGGCCGAGCTCGACTTCAACGCCGTGCAGCGCGGCGACGCCGAGATGGAGCAGAAGCTCAACCGGGTCATCCGCGCCTGCTCGGAGCTCGGGCCGGACAATCCGATCGTCAGCATCCACGACCAGGGCGCCGGCGGCAACTGCAACGTGCTCAAGGAGATCGTCGAACCCGAAGGGGCGCGCATCGAGGTTCGGGACATCCCGGTCGGTGACGAGACCCTGTCGGTGCTCGAGATCTGGGGCGCCGAGTACCAGGAGAACGACGCGCTGCTGCTGAGAGACGGCAACGCCGAGGCTTTCCGGGAGCTGTGCGACCGCGAAAAGGTCCCGGTCGCATTCGTCGGCCGGGTGACCGGCGACGGCCGGGTGGTGGTCTGGGATGGGGCCGACGGATCGACGCCGGTCGACCTGAACCTGGCTGACGTGCTCGGCGACATGCCGCAGAAGACCTTCGAGCTGGACCGGATCCGGCGGGTTGGGGAGCCCCTCGTCCTGCCGCCGGGCCTCACCGTCCGGGCGGCCCTCGACCGGGTGCTGCGGCTGCTGTCGGTGGGATCGAAGACGATTCCTCACCACCAAGGTGGACCGCGCGGTGACCGGGCTGGTGGCGCGCCAACAGTGCGCCGGCCCGCTCCAGCTGACGGTGGCCGACGTGGCGGTCATCGCCCACAGCCACCTCGAGACCACCGGTGCGGCCACCGCCATCGGCGAGCAGCCGTTGAAGGGCCTCCTCGACCCGCGGGCGATGGCCCGGCTGACCGTGGGCGAGGCCCTGACCAACCTGGTCTGGGCGAAGGTCAGCGGACGCCGGGACATCCGGTGCTCCGCCAACTGGATGTGGGCCGCCAAGCTGCCCGGGGAGGGCGCCGCCCTGTACGACGCGGCCGAGGCCATGCGCGACCTCATGCTCGAGCTCGGCATCGCGGTGGACGGTGGCAAGGACTCGATCTCGATGGCGGCCCTGGCGCCCGACGGCGAGACGGTGAAGGCGCCGGGTTCGCTGGTGCTTTCGGCGTACGTCACCTGTCCCGACATCACCAGGACGATCACGCCGGACCTCGAGCTTCCCGGACGCGGGCGGCTGGTCCTGGTGGACCTCGGCGGCGGCCGCCACCGACTGGGGGGGTCGGCGCTGGCCCAGGTCTTCGGACAGCTCGGAGACCGGCCCCCGGACCTGGACGAACCGGGCCTGCTCGCCCGCGCCTTCGACGCAGTGCAGTCCCTGATCGACACCGGCCTGGTCACCGCCGGCCACGACCGTTCGGACGGCGGCCTGATCACCACCCTGCTCGAGATGGCCTTCGCGGGCAACTGCGGCCTCGATGTCGACGTCCACACCGGCACCGGCGACGACGATCCTCTGGCGGTGCTGTTCTCCGAGGAGCTCGGTCTGGTGATGGAGGTCGACCGGGACGACCTCGACGAGGTCATGGAGACCCTGGCCGCCGACGACGTCCCCTGCGCAGCGATCGGCCGCACCGCGGCCGGCACCCGGATCCAGATCCGGGTCAACGGCAGCCCGGTGCTGGACGACGACGTCCGGGGCCTGCGCGACCTGTGGGAGGCCACCAGCTTTCAGCTCGACCGGCTGCAGGCCGATCCGGACCACGTGGAGCAGGAGGAGGCCGGTCTTCGCCGACGCGCTTCGCCGCCCTTCGCTCTCAGCTTTACGCCGCGGGAGACCGCCCCGGCGATCGTCCAGGGCGGCGAGCGGATCCCGGTGGCCATCCTCCGGGAGGAGGGCTCCAACGGCGACCGGGAGATGGCGGCGGCCTTCCACCTGGCCGGTTTCGAGGCGTGGGACGTCACCATGTCCGACCTGGCGGCCGGCCGCGTCCGGCTCGACCGATTCCGCGGACTGGCCGCGGTCGGCGGCTTTTCCTACGCCGACGTTCTCGACTCGGGCAAGGGGTGGGCCGGCACGATTCGCTTCGACGACGGGTTGCGCCGCCAGTTCGACGCCTTCTACGATCGTCCGGACACCTTTTCACTGGGCGTCTGCAACGGTTGCCAGCTGTTCGCGCTGCTCGGCTGGCTGCCCTGGCGCGGCCTCACCGACGCCCACCAGCCGCGGTTCATCCACAACGCCTCCGGCCGCTTCGAGTCCCGTTTCGCCACGGTCACCATCCAGGACAGCCCCGCCGTGATGCTCCGCGGCATGGCGGGTTCGACCCTGGGCATCTGGGTCCAGCACGGCGAAGGGCGCGCCTACTTCCCGGAGGGCTCCGGTGCTCGACCGGATCCTGGCCGAGGGCCTGGCCCCGCTTCGCTTCGTCGACGACGGCGGCCAGATCACCGAGGGCTACCCCTTCAACCCCAACGGCTCGCCGCTCGGCATCGCCGGTCTCACCTCGCCCGACGGCCGGCACCTGGCGATGATGCCTCACCCCGAGCGGACCTTCCTGAAGTGGCAGTGGGGGTGGATGCCTCCCCAGTGGCGCCGGGACCTCGAGGTCTCGCCCTGGCTCAAGCTGTTCCAAAACGCCCGCGAGTGGTGTGAACAGAGTCGTTGACGCGTGAAGTACCGGTGGAGATCCTCACCCAATACCCGCCCCGGATCCCCAGGTGGGGCCCACGCGACACTCATCACTGACGCCGGGTCTCCGGGGCAGGGTATTGGGAAATATTGAGTTTTTCGAGCAGAGATCGGTGTGCGCAGTGCCTACCGGGGGAAGCCCACTCGGAAAAAAACAAACACTCCCGATTTCCGACCCGCTCTCTCCCAACAAGAAGACCCGTCGCGGCGAGGCATGACGATCCTCGGGAGAGAGCGGGTCGGAAATCGGGAGAGGAGCGATTACGACGCGCTACCGCGCGATGGCTGTCCGATCGTTGGTCGGATCGTAGCGGCAGGTCACCTCGCCCTTCTGGGCCCAGCTCTCAACCGCCATCAGCACCACCACGTAGGCACCCTCGGCGCGGGTGCCGAAGACGTTGGTCACCGCGATGCCCTGTCCCCTGGCGGCACGGAGGCAGGCGTCCTGTGCCCGGCCCTCCAGGGTCCTCAGCTCGGGCTCGCCCACCCGGTCCCGGAGGTCGGCGCCGGCTGCCGCCGGCGGCTCGAGCGCGACCGGAATTTGCCGGGGACGAACGTCGAAGGCGGCCCGACAGCCGGCGTCCACCCAGACCACCTCACCGTCGTGACCCCAGCTGGTTTCCATGACGCACTCGGCGTCGCCAACGACCTCCACCAGCGTGACCACGGCGAAGGGTTGAACATCGCACTCCACGCGGCCCCCATCCTCGGACTCGCAGCGCACGAGGTACGGCTCGAACAGCGCCGGAGCCTCGCCGGGCCCGATCTCCGGGATCGCGCGCGGCGGGATCCCTGCGGCCGGTGATCTTGACGTCGACGATCATCGCCGGCGGCGTCCATGGTGCAGGTCCCCACCCGGCCTGAAGCCGACTGCCAGTTCAGCACGGTCTGGTCTCCACGGCTCAGGGCGGTCACCACCCACACCGACCCGGTGTTCGGGTTGGCGCGCTGAACAGCATCAGCACAACGTCGGCTGACGGTCTGTGCCGCACCCGGTGCCGCCGTCAGGACCGATCGACATCGCTACCGCCAACATCGTTCCTCGGCGCGCCAACCTCATGGTCAGACCCTCGCTTTCGTCAGGTACTTCCATCATACCTGACCCTCGAGGTGTTGGGGGTCGGGTTCGATTGATGCTCAATTCACTCCGCTACGCTCCGTGAATTGAGTTACTTGTTTTTAGACTTTCGGTTCGTGATTCGTCCCCGGGGGGCAACGTCGCTCGAAAGGAATGGGGGTTCAGGACCGCGATCGGTTCGAGGCGGGGATCGGGCGGCGATCGAGGACGACACCGTTGCCGTCGCAGGCGACGCGCAGCATCTCGGAGCGAGGCACCGCCTCGACCGGGACGCCGCGATCCACCCGGCAGCCCAGGGCGTCGCACACCAGGGTCGGCAGGTTGTTCTCGGCCGACAGGTGGAGGCCGACCACGGCGCGCAGCGCCGGCGAGCGCAGCCGGTCCAGGGCTTCGGCACACTGATCGTTGGACAGGTGTCCGAGGCGCCCTTGGATCCGCTGTTTGAGGGGCCACGGGTAGGGTCCGGTCCGCAGCAGATCGGCGTCGTGATTCGCCTCCACCAGCAGCACATCGCACGCCGCCATCCGCTGCTCGAGCAGCCCGGTGAAGGTTCCGGTGTCGGTGCACAGGCCGAACCGGTGCTCGCCGTCGTCGAAGACAAAGGCCACCGGTTCCCGGGCGTCGTGGCTGGTGGCCACCGGGGTCACCTTGAGCCGGCCGAAATCCTGCCGTCGGCCCGACGCCAGCTCGCCCCCTGCCCCGGACCGCACGGCCATCGCCGCCCAGGTCCCCGCGGTCGCCCACACCCCAACCGGGTCGCGCCTCAGCAGCACCTCGAGCCCGCGCACGTGATCCGAGTGCTCGTGGGTGATCAGAACGGCCGTCAGCTCGCCGGCGCTGATCCCGAACGACTCCAGCCGGCGACGGATCTGCAGCGCCGAAACGCCGGCGTCCACCAGCACAGCCACATCGCCGCTGCGCACCAGCACCGCATTGCCGGAGGACCCCGAGGCGAGCACCAGCGCTTCCATCGTCACTTTCCGGTGGACCCGAAGCCGCCGGCGCCGCGCCCGGTTTCCGCCAGCTCGTCCGCTTCGCTGAACTCGGCGCGGGTCACCGGCGCCAGCACCAGCTGTGCGATCCGGTCACCCCGCTCGATGGTCACCGGCGAGCGGCCGAGATTGACCATCAGCACCTTGACCTCGCCGCGATAGTCGGAGTCGATAGTGCCCGGGGCGTTGACCACCGTCAGGCCGTGGCGCACGCGGCCAGGCCGGATCGGGGCCGCACCTGGGCCTCGAAGCCATCGGGAATCTCCAGCACCAGGCCGGTGGCCACGGCCGCCCGATCGCCGGGGCCGATCACCAGCGGACCGTTCTCGGCCGAGCGCAGGTCCGCCCCTGCCGCACCTTCGGTCTGGTAGCTCGGGAGAGGAAGATCCTCGGCGCCGGGAAGGCGCTGAACCCTCACCTTAACCCGCACTTCTCGCCAGCTTTCTCCCGAGGAAGGCGATCTGCCGCCCGTCAATCATCAGGCCACCCGAACCGACAGGCCTTCGGGGCCGCACACCGCAGCCGCCATCCTTTCGGGACGCAGCAGCTCGGCCGCGAGCCGGCGGACCTGGGTCGTGCTCACCGCGAGAATCTCGTCGCGCATGCGTTCCGGATCGAATCGGCGTTGCCTGTCGAGCAGCTCGGCCACATCCATCGCGCAGCGGCCGGCCGGCAGCTCCGAGTCCATGGCCAGGCCCCGCACCATGCCCTCCTTGTTGACCTCCACCTCGTCGTCGACGACGTCTACGGCAACCCTGCGCAGCTCCTCGTCGACGAGGGTCCAAACGTCGCCGTACACCGCCGGCGAACAGGTCCAGCCGATCTCCAACAACCCGCCGGCCCGGCGGAGAGCGGGACTGGTCCAGATGTCGTAGGTGAGTCCCTCCGCCTCCCGCAGCCTTTGGAAGAGTCGGCTCGACGAACCCACCCCGAGGATTCTGTTCAGCACCGCCAGAACGGTAGTCCCGGGGTCGCCGGCGGCCACGGTCGGAAAGGCGAGCCGCACGTGGGCCTGGTCGGTGACCGGCCGGTGGATCACCCGGTGCCTCCCCTGCCAGACGACCGGCGGCATCGCCGGCGGACGAACCGCCTGGTGGAGCGGAAGCCTAGCCAGCATCCCCTCCAGGGATTTGCGCTCCACATCACCCGCCACCGCCGCCAGCACCCGTCCCGGCCGGATCATCGCCGAGTGGTGGGCCCGGAGCTTGGCCGGATCGAGCTTCGACAGCGTACCCGCGGTGCCGATGACCGGCCTCGCCAGGGGGTGGCCGCCCCACGCGGCCGAGAGCAGCTCATCCTCCACCCGCTCCCCGGGATCGTCCTGCAGCAGCTCCAGCTCGGCGAGGGCGATGCGCCTTTCCAGCTCGACGTCGTCATCGCGAAAGCTCGGTTCGAGCACCGCGTCCACGAGGAGCTCCAGGGCCTCGGCGGTCGCGTCCACCGTCGTCTGGACCGAGACCCCCATCAGCTCGCTGCTCGTCCAGGCGTCCACATCGCCGCCCAGGCGATCGACGGTGCGGGCCAGATCGAACCGGTCCCGTCCGCCGCACCGGCGCAGGGTCAGGTGCTCCACCAGGTGGGTCGCGCCGGCCAGGTCATCGGGCTCGTGGGCCGCGCCCGAGGCGATCCACACCCCGGCGGTGACGGTCTTTCGACCGGGGGTCGGGTGCACCAGCAGTGCCGGCAGGTCGCGGGCGTCGGACGTCATGCCGGCGGAGTGTAGCAAAAGGACCCCGGAGACGCAGCGGACGGAATCGGAATTCGGAATTCGGAATTCGGAATTCGGAAAACCGCGCTCGTGGATTCAGCTTGTTTCGGGTCGTTTTTCGAATTTCGAATTTCGAATTTCGAATCTTGCCCGACTGCCTACTGATACACCGTCGGCGTGTAGCCCGGCGGCGGGTATCCGCCCGGGCCTCCCGGATCTCCCGACCCACCGCCGCCCGGACCGCCCGGCCCGCCCGGACCGCCGCCGATCTTGGTGGGCTCGGTTCCCGGGGGCTGGCCACCCGGCAGGACGGGTCTGGTGGTGCCGAGGCCCCGTCCCTTCTCGCGGAACACGAACTGCCACTCGCAGTAGTTGCTCCGGCCTTCGTAGATCTTGACGCTGTCCTCGCACAGGGTGGAGTGCACCCCGACGATGGGTCCGATCTTCTCGCCCTCCAGGCCCGGACCGCCGAAGGCCGACTGCTCGTCGAACTGGGATCCCGTCCCCTGGTGGGTCACCGTTTCGGTGGGCACCGGAGTCCCCGGAAAGGCGTTTTGGGGGCCGATCCGCCGACCCTCCTGGCCCAGGAAGAGCAGGCCCCACTTTTCGGAGTCGGTCATCGGGTCCTTCCACTTCTGGCGCATCACCTTGGGGTTCGCCTCCCACATTTCCTCGAGACGAACCGGATATCGACCGTACCTTGCCTTGAACACCCGAATCGCCTCGACGTACTGCTCGCCGCGAAAAATCAGCTCGGCCTCGCGCTCGCGGCGCATTTGGAACTCCACGGTCTGGACCGCCACCGTCATCATGATCGACATGATGGCGATGGTGAGCACCACGATCACCAACGTGTACCCACCCTCGCCCCCGCCCGAAATTGAAAATTGAAAATTGAAAATTGAAAATTCCTGTCCGCGGACGATCCCCCGTCCGTGGTGGGAGGGGCCGGATTTTGAATCTTCAATCTTCAATCTTCAATCTTCCATGGTTACCAGTCCGAGTAGAGGGTTCCGTCGAGGGCGATACCTCCAGCGCCGGATCGGACATCGATGATCCCGACGAATCCGCCGAGATCCTCGTCGATCGGTTCGAGCTCCTCGAACTCGCTCGGTGAGGCCTGGAGCTCGACCCAGGTGTCCGGGGACCTTGTGATCGGATCGAAGGGCACGAACCGGAGATAGCCGGCGTCGACAAGTCCCTGCAGCGATTCAGGGTACTGGCCCTTGTCGCCGAGGAACTGGTCGATGCACGACCGCATCGTGTAGAGATCGGCCTTGAGCACCGCCTCGCGGGCCTTCAAGGGGGCGGTGCGCATGGCCGGAAGGGCCACCACCGCGAGGATCCCGATGATCGCCACGACCACCATCAATTCAATGAGCGTGAACCCGCCCTCCCGCCGCCCCCTGATTGAAGATTGAAAATTGAAAATTGAAGATCCGGCCAACCCGTCACAGTTGCTTGAGTGGGCGGGGGTCAATCTTGAATCTTCAATCTTGAATCTTGAATCTGCCATGGTTACCAGTCCTTGTACTGGGTGCCGTCGATCGCCGTGCCGTCGGACGTCGAGTACACGTCGTAGACGTTTTCGCCCCCCCAGCTGGTGGAGTCCCAGTCGTCCTGGTAGGAACGCAGGCCCCACTCCTCCTCTTTGGTCATCGGATCGAGGGGGATCCGGCGCAGGAACTTCCGCTTGGTCTCCTGACCCACGAGATCGACGCCCTCCACCAACACCTCGAGATTCTCAGGATACCCCTCGCCACCCAGGGTCAGGGGGATCAGGCCCTGATCGGAGAGCCGCTTGTACTCGTCGATGGCGGTGCGCATCAGCCTCAAGCTGAGTCGAAGATCGGCCTCCTTGCGCCGCTTGACCGTGAACTTGGCCACCGGCAGAGCCATGGTCGACAGCACGGCGATGAGCGCCGCCACCATGACCAGCTCGGCCAGGGTAAAGCCCCGCTCGCGTCGGCGGCGCATCATCATCTCAGCCGCTCCCCTATTCCCCGCCGGACACGAACATAGCGCCGTCGTTCGAGGCCACCGGCAACAGCGCGCCGTCGTACGCCACGGCGCCGGCCGAGGTCAGGGCCAGCGGAACCGGCCCGGAGGCAATCGCCCGCACGTGAAGGGTGCCCACCGTCTGGGGCGCGTCGTCGGCGATCGCCACCATCAGGTCGAGCGAAAGCCAACCGTTATCGAGCTCGATGGAGCCCTCCATCACGTCCACACCCGGTGCCGGCTCGAAGGAGTCCACGGTCACCCGGCGGGGGTCGAAGGAAAGCCCGAGCGGCAGCCGGTAGGAGCCCGGGGCGTTCCGGACCACCAACTGGACGTCGGTTTCGGCTCCGACCTCGAGCGCCAACACCGACGGTTCGAGGCCGACGATCAACGGCGGGTGAGCGGAGTCGATCACCGACACCGCTTCGTCGTCGAACTGGAACTCCTCGCCGCCGTCTCCCGGGTCGATGTCGCCGTCGCGAATCTCGCCCTTGGGGACGAGCTCAGTGCCGCCGCTGTCGGGGGTCGGCCGCCTCGGTGCGACGGTCCGCCTGCGGACCCCGTAGGGCGTGGACTCCTGATCCTCACCTCCGGACGAGGGACTTTGGCCTTCCTCCTCGGGGGCAGGCTGCTCCGATCGATCGAACGGTCCCCGGGGAGCGCGCCCGGATTGGACCCGAGGGGAGGTTGAGCCGAAGAAGGAGATCCGGCTTTCGGTTCCCACCCACACTGGAGCGAGGTCCTCCTCGCCGATGTCGGGGAACCGGATAATGTGCGGGGTCAGGGTGAGCACCAGATCGATCTTCTTGTCCCTCACGGCCTTGTTGGTGAAAAGCCGACCGATGATGGGGATCGCCGACAGCACCGGCGTCTCGGTCTGGCCCTCGGTGCGATCGTGCCGGATCAGCCCGGCCAGCAGACTCGACTCACCGCTCTGGAGGCGGATCACCGAGGTGATGGTCCGGGTGCCGATGGTGACCGCCTCTTGATCGGGACCCACCGGCACGGTATCGCCGAGCTGGGAGACCTCGACCGTCAGCTTCAGGGTCACCTCGCGATTGTGGTGGACCCTCGGCTCGACGTCGATCTTGATGCCGATGTCCTGGTACTGGAAGGACGTGATCGGCACCACATTGCCGCCGATCGTGTTCCCGGTGTTGAACGAGGTGACCGGGATCGGAACCCGGTCGCCCAGGTGGAGCGACGCCTTCTCGCCCTCGGTGATTCTGAGCTGGGGCTGGGCGAGGATCGATGCCTTGCCGCTCTGCTTCATCAGGTTGATGATCACGCTCGGTACGTTGACGAAGACGTTCTCTCTGGAGATGTTGCCCAGATCGCTGAGGAAGGAGGCGCCTCCCGGTGCGGCGGGGCTCACCAGCGCCGTGTCCGCCGCCAGGGTGAAGGTGTAGCTGGAGAGCGTCATCCCGAGCTCGGATGAATCCGCAATGTCGACCTCCATCAGCTCGACGTCGACCAGCACCTCGGCCTTGGCCTTGTCGTTGACGGCGATCAGCTTCTCGGCGATGGCGACCTTGTCGGCGGTGTCGCGGAGGGTGATCGCGTTGAGCTGCTCGTTGGTGGCCAGCCGCCGCGCCTCGATGAGCGACCGCAGCAGCTTGTCCACGTCCTTGACGTCGGCGTTGGACAGGAAGAAGGTCTTGATCACCAGGTCTTCGTACTCCCTGCGGTTCTGCGGCGTGTCCTCGGCGACGATGATGGTCACTTCGTCCAGCACCTTGTAGAAGTGCCCGGCCGCCTGCATCACGATCTCGAGGGCACGCTCGGCCCTGACGTCGCGCAGCTCCACCGCAAGCCGGTCGTCCTTGAGCTTGGGGTCGAATATGACGTTGAATCCGTATGCCTTGCCGATCGCCTCGTAGATCTCCTTGACCGGTTTCGCCTTGGGAAAAATGAGGGTGATGGGTTCGGTCGAGCTCGGGTTGAGGATCGGCGGCTGGACCTTGGCCTCCCGCGCCCTCCGCTTCAGCTCTTCGAGGGCGAGCTGCCCGTCCGGCAGAGACAGCAGCTCGAGCTCGGCCTCCACCTCCGCCAGCATCTGGGCGCCGTACTGGTGAGCCGGGTCGAGCTGAATCGCCATCTGAAGCTCGTTTCGGGCCTCGCCGAGGCGGCCGATCTCGCGAAAGGTCAAGCCGCGCTGGAAGTGCTCGTTGGCCGCCTTCTGCCGAGCCCGGCGGAGACCGATCCGGTACTCCAGATTTTCCGGGTCCTTCGCCACCAGCTCCAGGTAGTTGTATACGGCCGCATCCCAGTTCTCGCTCTGGACGGCGTCCTTACCCGCCCGGGCCTTCCGCCCGGTCGAGCACCCGGCAAAGATCGCCAGGACCAGCACGGCCACCGCGAGGCGGCTCGCCGTGACGTCAGTTCTCAGCCAACGGAACACGGGTGTCCTCCGATTGGTCATAACCGACAAAGCCGATCATGACCGATTCGAATCCTATCTCACGCACGATGAAGACGTCCGAGAGCACGTCCCCAACTTTGGCCACTTCAATCTCCGTGATCTCCGGATCAGCGCCGGCCAGCCTGAACGCCGCCACCTGAAGATCGATCGGCCCGAAATGCCCGATGAAGTCACGGTCGAAGGGCGGCGGCGGCGGCTTGAGCCTGCCATCCTCGCCCAGAAAGGTGCGCGGGGTTGGGGTGGGCCGCGGCGTCCGCTGCACCGGCGGGCGGGTTGGCGCCGGCGTTACCGGACGTGGTGTCGACGTCGGCCGTACACCGTAGATGAATGGGTTGCGCCGAAACTCGGCACTGTTCGGCTCCAGCTCTTGGCGTCCGGAGCTCTCCAGGTTCGGCAGGTCGTGACCGGTGTACGCGATGCGGTCGCCCTCGGCCGCGCTCCCGGCCCCTCCCCTGCCGCCCAACAGGCGGACCAGGACCACCACCGACAGGATCACCATCAGGGTGACCGCCGCCCACAGCCGAATCTGCTCAGCCTTCGGCTTCGCCATCGCTGACCTCGTCGATCTTGATGCCGCCGGTCAGGCGGTCCAGGGTCTTCGGATCGGCCTCGGCAAGATAAGTGGAGACCCTGACCGAAATTTGGAGAACGCGCCCGGTCCCGTCCTCCTCCCCCGCGAAGCCGATGCTGTCGATGACCAGAAACTGCTCACTCGTTTGGAGGGAGGCCAGCATCTGACGAATCTGGGAGTACTCCCCGTTGACCGAATACTGGATGGTGAATCGGGTGTAGCCGAGCTTCCGGTCCTGCTCGGCGATGTAATTGTATCCGCCCGGCAACAGGCCCGCTTCTCGGGTCGCCACTCCCACCTCTCTCAGGATCGGAATCAGCCGCACCTCGAGGTCGCCGAAGGTCTCGTCATAGAGCTCCTGAAAACGTTCGTTGAGCTCGGCAACCGCGGTTCGTTCGCCCTCCGCCCGGGCGCGGACCTGTTCGAGCCGCATCAGCTCGGCCTCGAGATCGGCGATGCTGCTGCGAATCAAGGCGGCTCGCCCACCCGACTCCGACGTCTGCCAGATCAGAGCGCCGCCCGCGATCAGGCACAGCGCCACCGTCGGCAGCCAGACCGGCAGCAGCCGTCGCCACGGGAGGAGGGCGCGATTCACGAGCCGCCCCCGTCCGGGTTGTAGCGAACGCTGAGCGCCAGCGTGTAGCCGGGGGCGTCCGATTCCTCCGGGGTCTTTTCGTTTCTCGGCGTCGGCTGCGAGAAGCTCGGATCCGCCAGCAGGTTCTCCAGAAACTCCAACATGGCGTCGCGGGTGCGGGCGACGACCAACAGGCCGAGCTCGACCTCGGACGGTCCGACGTTGGGCGAGATCCTGACGATGCGGACGTCGTAGGGCATCACGCGCTCGACGTCGTCCAGCAGCTTGAGCCAGGAGAAAGCGTGTTCGCGGATGATCACGTTGGTCGCGCCAACCCGTGCCGTCAGGGATCCCCACGGCACGTCCTCGAGCTCCGTCACGTGGCCGCCCACATCCGTGGCCAGGGCCCGTTCCTCGGCCAGGAGACGGTTCCGGTATTCGATCTGGGGACGTAGGGTGCGATTGCTATTGATGTAGAACCCGACGTTGACCGCCAACAGGATCAGCGCTGCGAGCCCGGCCGCGGCCGTCACCAACCATACCGGCCTGGTGTTGAGAAAGGGGCGTGAGGCGAGGTTGGGGGTAATCACTGTTCGACCTCGGCGAGGATTGCATAGGCCGGCTCGATGCGCGCGGCACCGAGACGATCTCCGGCGCCCCCTTGGGAGAACGTCGGCAACGATGCACCCGTGCTTTTAGAGAGGCCCTCCACCCCGGCCCGCCAGTCCTCGATCTCCCCCAGGAGCTCCTTGTTTTCCGCCGAAACCTGGAGTTGGATGTCTCCGTCCACACCGAGATTTTCCCGGATGAACCCGAGGGTCAGATTGAGCTCGCGTCGGGTGGTCTCGCCAGGATTGCGCGACGCCGCCAGGGGTTTGGTGCGGATCAGACGAGGGTGATCGTCGACGATCAACAACACCATCACAAACCCGTCCTCCTGTTGAACGAGGATGCTCGGAGAAATCGTCGGCCGATGTGCCAGGGCGAAGGCTCGGGTGGTGATCAGCCCGAGCTCGACCCCGACGTCCGAAAACGCAGCTTCGAGCCCGCCGAAAGCCCGATCGATTCCCGTCATGCACACCACGGACCGCGAACCGTTGGCGCGTTGCATCGGTTCGGTGAACAGCCGCAGCTCCGCCGGCGGCACCGGAAGCAGCTTTTTCAATCGCCACCGGACCACCTGATTCAGCTCGACCTGGTTGCGAGGGAGGTCGTCGAAGTTCAGCACGTAGCTCCTGGTCCACCCCGACGGCGTGACCAGGGCGGCCCTGCTCGGCCCGTCGATACGCGCCTGGAGCGAGGCCAACACCGCCGATAGCTTGCGTCGATCCACCGCTTGAAGGCCCGCGTGCCCCACCTCGAAACTCCCCGGCGGCGCACTTTCGGCTGCCCACAGAAGCCCTCCCTTCTTGTCCCGGCGCAGCACCGAGACGAGAGAACCGTCCACCAGCCAACAGGTGGTTGGTGGAGGGCTGTGGAGGAGGGATTTCCAGTTGGTCATTCCACGAAGGTTACCTTGTTGATGTCGTGAAGCGTGGTCTCGCCGGCAAAGACCTTCTGGAGGGCCGACTCGCGGAGGAACCGCATGCCCTCGGCCTTGGCCGCCCGCTTGATCTCCGCCGCCGACCGGCGGTCGATGATCAGCTGCCGAATGTTGTCCGAAAGGTTGAGCAGCTCGGCGATGGCCAGCCGGCCGCGATAACCGGTTCCGTTGCACTCCATGCAGCCGGACCCCTCGTAGAACGAAAAATCGCGGTACCGATCCGGATCGAGGCCGGAATCCTCGAGGACCAGGTCCGAAACCGTTGCCGGCCGCTTGCAGTGAGTGCAGATCTTGCGCACCAACCGCTGGGCCAGCACGCAGTTGAGCGCCGACACGAAGTTGTAGAGGTGGACATTCATGTTCAGAAAACGGCCGATCACGTCCACCACGTTGTTGGCATGCACCGTCGTGAACACGAGGTGGCCCGTGAGCGCCGACTGGACCGCGATGCCGGCTGTTTCCTCGTCACGGATCTCACCGACCATGATCTTGTCGGGATCGTGGCGAAGGATCGACCTCAGTCCGCGGGCGAAGGTCAGGCCCTTCTTCTCGTTGACCGGGATCTGGGTGATCCCTTTGAGCTGGTACTCCACGGGATCCTCGATGGTGATGATCTTGTCCTCGGAGGACTGGATCTCCGACAGGCAGGCATACAAGGTCGTGGTCTTCCCCGATCCGGTGGGACCGGTCACCAACACCATACCGTAGGGTTCGCGGATGAACTTCCTGAGCTGGTTTCTGGTGTCCTCCTCGAGGCCCAGCACACTCAGATTGAGGGTTCGGAACTCGGTGTTGGTGGACTCCTTGTCCAGGATCCGGATGACCGCGTCCTCGCCGTGGACGTTGGGCATGATCGAAACACGAAAGTCGATGGTCCGGCCCGAGAAACGGACCTTGAACCGCCCGTCCTGCGGGATCCTCTTCTCCGCGATGTCGAGCTCCGACATCACCTTGATGCGGCTGACGATGGTCGAGTGGTGCCGTTTGTCGATCGGCTGCATCGCCTGGTACAACACGCCGTCGATTCGATATTTGACGACAACCTCACGGTCCTGGGTCTCGATGTGGATATCCGACGCGCGCCGCTGGATGGCGTTGAACAGAACCGAGTCCACCAGCCGGATGATCGGCGACGAGTCGGCGGTGATCCGATCGATGGAGAGCACCTCCTCGCCGTCCTCCGCCTCCTGCACCAACTGCATCTGGAAGCCCTCGGTGGCCTCGTCGAGCACGCGCTGGGTCGACTCCGACTTCTCCAGGAGCTCGGCAATCCGGGATCTCGGGGCCACAACCACGTCTAACGGCCGCCCCAGCGCCAGCTCCATCTCGTTGAGGTCGACGACGTTCGAAGGGTCGGCCATCACCACGTGAAGCACGTCACCATCCGCCTTCAGCGGCATGAACTGGTACCTGAGCATGACCTCCACCGGGATGGCGCGGAACAGCTCCGGGTCAACGTGGAACTCATCGAGAGGATCGAAGGGAAGGCCGAGCTTGCCGGCGAGCGCCCTCGCCTTCTCGACGTCGACGTGCACGTCCGCCACCACCTCCTGGTCGAGCATGGACAAGGTCTTGTCAAGATGCGGGTCGGTGGCCATTTTTCATCCTCACGCAATCGTCGAAACGAGCCTGAGCAGGGGATAATAGACCGCCAGCAGCAGACCCGCAATGATCACGGCCATCACTACCAGAATCATCGGTTCGAAGAGGGAAACGACCCTGGTGAGAAAGAACTCGATCTCCTCGTCGAAGAAGTCGGAGGTGTGCTCCAGCATCTCCGACAGTGCGCCCGTGGACTCGCCGACCCGAATCATGGCCAGCGCCAGACCGGGGACGACGCCGGTGTCGTCCAGCGCAGCGGACAGCGCCCGGCCTTCCTGGACCTCCTGAACGCACCGCAGGAAGAGCTCCGAGATATGGGCGTTCTTGACCGATGTCGAAGCGGTCTCCAGCGCCGGCACCATCGGCGTGCCGCCGTTCAGCAAGACCGACATGGAACGTGTGAATTGGGACATGGCGAACAGGAGGGCGAGCCGTCCGAGCATCGGCGTCCGCAGGGTCCAGCGGTCGATGATTCGGGTTCCGAGGGGAGTGCCCTTCCACCACTTGATGACGTAGACCGCGACCGCGATCGTGACCAGGATGGCCACCAGATTTCCCTGCACGAAGTGGGCCACCCCAAGTACGATCCTGGTGGGCAGCGGCAACTCCGATCCGAACCCGATGTAGAAGTCCGCGAACTTCGGAATCACGTACGCCACCAACAACACAACCAGGCCCAGGGCGAGCACGATCAGGACCGCGGGGTAGGTGAGAGCCGCCACGATCTTCTTGCGCACGGATTCGACCAGGCGCTGGTACTCGACATACCTGCCCAGCACCGCCTCCAGCTCACCCGACCGCTCGCCGGCGCGCAGGGAGTTCGCGTAGAGCCTGGGGAAGACGTCTCCCAACGCGAGAAACGCATCCGACAGCGAAACGCCGGTGGTCACCTGTTGATAGATCTTGTTGAGCAGCGCAGCGAAGTGCGGGTCGGTCTGCTGCTCCTTCAACAGATCGAGAGACTGCGCCAGCGGAAGGCCGGCCCGCAACAAGGTCCTCAGCTGGGTATTGAAGAGCAGGAAGTCCTGTGAGGCGACCTTCTCCCCCTTCGAAACAAGGG
>CAVQOJ010000003.1:0-850065 GCA_963714385.1 uncultured Holophagae bacterium
GTCGTCATCGAACATATTCGTCATCTCCATTTCAATAGGTGCCAGGTCCGCAGTTCCGTAGTTATTACGAATCAACGATCGTCACCAATCAACAGCCTATCCAACTTCTCATACCGTTGCTGAAAATGTTCGTCGTCGAGCCTTTGTTTGACTCCTTCACGCTGAATGTAGGTTACCGTGTCCGCGCTTTTGTGGAGTGCCGACGCTAAGTTCTTGGTGCTCTGTGCCCACCGTTCCCGTCCCAAGGTTACGATTAACCTTCGGGCCTCGACCAGTGGTTGCAGGCGGGAACGACTCGCGAGCTCTTCGACCTTGAGGTGAAGGATATCGGCGCAATGTCGGATGAATTGATCCGCTGAGAGTTCATCTCGCTCCGGCCCGGTGCTCCTTCCGAGGACGTCGATATAGGGCCCCTCGTCATCCGGAGCCAAGTCTCGATCCGGCCGAAACCAGATTTCAGGCAGGCCTGTTTCTCGACCCGCTTCCGCCCCGAGATCCCGGCACCCCTGCCGGATCGCCGACAGGTAGGCCTTCCGCGCATCACGCTGCTTCTGCCCAAAGCTCAGCAGGCAGTCGTCGACGTCGATGATGGGGTTCGAGATCCCCTTGACGATCTCTCGGTGGCCGCTGAAGACATGGTCGACCGGGCGAGCGACCAATCCGCCTGCTACCGGGTTGAGATGAATGTAGAGAATGACCCGATCGAGGTATCGCTGCTCATTGATCGGTTTCGCGTGGTAACGACTCTGCCAAAGCGCCCCGGTGCGTCTTCGCCCTCGGTTGAATCGCTGGCTGAATCTACCTTGAAGATACTGGAATCCCCGCGAGATCGGGATCGCTCTGCTCCGTATGGCGAGGTGGTAGTGGTTCGACATCAAAATCCACGCAAAAACCGTCCAACCGTCTCGCTGCTTGATGTACCGCAAGAGCTCGATGAACTCGAGCGCTTCCTCGGGATCTGCGAAGACCGGTTCTTCACTCGAAAACCGGTTGTATACGTGGTAGATCCCGCCCTCTACAAAGCACCTAAGGCCGCGAGGCATCCCTCCCCTCCCGGCCTTACCGTATCATAACTACGGAACTGCGGACCTGGCACTTATTGTTCTCGGACAGCTCTCTGGAATACAGTGCGCACTGCTCAGTGTTGGATCCTAATTGAAGATCATAGGCTCGACAACCAACCCCAGACACGACGAAACAAAGGAAATTGACCATGAAACAGAAATTGAAGTTCTCAACGATCATCGCCGCGGCAGCGCTCATCTGCGGACTCATGACGGGCGCGCATGTCGCCGTGGCCCAGGACTACGACCTCGTCATTCTCAACGGGCGGGTCATGGACCCGGAAACAATGTATGACGATGTCGCTAATGTCGGCATCCAGGACGGCCGGATCGCCGTCATCACCAAAGACGCCATCAGCGGCAAGGAGACGATCGATGCCACGGGCCTGGTCGTGGCCCCGGGATTTATCGACGGACACCAACATTGTATTGAGCCCTATCAATACCGATTGATGCTGCGCGACGGTCGTACGACGCTTCTGGACACGGAGATCGGCGCTCACGGTCCAAAAGTCGACGAGTGGTACAAACGGCGTGAAGGAAATGCACCGGTGAATTTCGGTGTGGCGGTGGCTCACGAATTTGCGCGGGCGGAGGTGTTGGACGGCTTTAAAGACTGGAAATATCTTTACACTCCCGACGCCGCGCAATCCCGTTCCACAAAGGAGGGGTGGTCGAAGACCAGGCCGACCCTGGAGCAGGGTAACCAGATCCTGGCCCTGATTGACCAAGGCCTGCAGCAGGGAGGACTTGGAATTGGTTCTACCGTTGGCTACATGCGCGCGGGGGTATCGGCCCGGGAGATATTCGAACTGCAAAAGCTGGGCGGGCGCTATGGCCGTTTTATCGCCATGCATTTCCGTTATACGCCCGGTGATGATACCACCGAAGTCAACGGTATTCAGGAGATGCTGGCCAATGCGGCGGCATTAGGGACACCGGCCATCGCCTCCCATTTCAACAATCCGGGATACAACATGGTGCATGAGCTTTTGGTGCGGATGCGGGAACGGGGTTACAACGTCTGGGGTGAAATCTATCCATATGCTGCAGGTTCTACGGCTTTGAATGCCGTTTTTCTCGAACCTGAAGTCTGGGTAAAGGCCTTGGGCAACAAATACGAAGACACTCTTCAGGATGTTGCCACCGGCGAATTCTACACCCAGAAATCCCGTGAGGAGATGCTCAAAAAAGAACCCACACGTCTCGTGCTTGTCTACAAGATCCCGGAATCGGCGATTGTTGACTGGATCAAAATGCCCGGCGTTGCCATTGGCAGTGACGGCATGCCCATGATCCCCGACGACAACCTGACCTGGGACACTCCCTTCGAAGACCTCCCCAATACCCACCCGCGAACTTCCGGGTCTTTTGGCACAGTGCTTCGCCTTGCCAGGGAAAACAATATTCCGCTGATGCAGGCCGTATCCATGACCAGTTACAATTATGCCAAGCCTCTAGGCGATATGGGTTTAAAAGCCATGCAGGTTCGCGGCCGCATGCAGGAAGGCATGGTGGCCGACATCACGATGTTTGATCCTGAAACTGTGAGGGACAATTCGACCTATGCCAAAGGTACGCTTCCGTCCACAGGGATTCAGCATGTGATTGTTAACGGGACAATTGTCATGAAAGACCAGGAACCTTTGAAAGGTGTGAATCCCGGACAGCCAATCCGCTTCGCGCCGGTCGAGAGCAAGTTCGAGCCGCTCACCATAGAGGGGTGGAACAATACCTACTATGCCTCCCCCATCGACTTTGGCGGCGGCGTGCCGGGTTCACAGCCGAGTGAAGTGGGATCGCCCGCTACTCTGCCTCACATAGACTGACAACTACCAGACATCCCCGCCCTCGCGCGCGGCCGCGGGGCGGGGTCGTTTTTGATCGAACGGCGGGGCTGGAACTCCAGGATTCGAATTCAGGAGGCCTAAGATGCGCTGGCGACTTTACTCAACTCTTCTTCTGGCGGTGCTCTGTCTCGGCGTGTCGAGCGCCGTCGCGCAGAGTCCCGAGGACCCTGAGGCGCTTCGCCGCGAACTCGCCGCGGAGCGGGCGCGTCTCGAGGAGCAGATGAAGCGGCTCGACGAGCTGGAAGCGCGGCTCGACGCTGCGCTCGCGGAAGAGGAAGCGGCGCCCGACGCTGCACCAACCGTTGAGGAGGAGAAGGCGATCGACGCATCGGACGATATCGTGCCGGAACAGCTCCAGGAGGAACTGAATCAGACCAAGGACTCGCACCAGGTCATGACCGCGGCGGAGCTGGAGGACGACGATTTCCTGGGGTCGTGGCCCTTGTTCGGCACCGATTACCGGATGAAGATCGGTGGTTATTTCAAGCTGGACGCGCTCTATGATCTCGACGGCACGGGGGACGAGTACCAGTTCCTGATCTCCCAGATCCCTGTCGACGGCTCGCCCGAGGCCGAGGCCTCCGGCTACTACAACATGTTCGTGCGCGAAACGCGCTTGAACCTCGACGTTCGCGAGACCGGGCAAGACGGGCCGGCAAAACAGTTCTTCCTCGAGGTCGACTTCTTCGACGAGAGTTCGTTCTCACCGCGGCTGCGGCACGCCTACATCATCTACGGCAACCTGCTCGTCGGTCAGACCTGGACCACGATTGCCGAGCTGGCGTCGCTGCCCTTCACCATCGACTTCGCCGCGGGCGACGCGCTGTTCGGGACACGTACCCCGCAGGTCCGCTGGCAACAGAACGTGAACTCGAGCTGGAGCTGGGCCGTCGGGTTGGAGATGCTGCAGGACTCCGGCATCTATAACCCGTACAACTTCGGGGGGAGCGCGAGCCCACAGCTGCCGGTGCTCGCCGCGCGCCTCACCCATACGCGGCCCAACAGCGTGAGAACGCTGGCCGGCCTCGTTCAGCAGCTCCACTGGGACGGCGAAGGAGTCGGACCTGACGCGACCGCGGCGGGGTGGGCCCTGATCTTCGGCGGCCGCCAGAACCTCGGCAGCAGCGCCAACTTCTTCACCTGGAACCTGGCCTACGGCGACGGCACGCCGGATACCATCATGGCACTGACCGGCAGTGACGCGAACGCGAACCTGACTCTCGACGGCCGGCTCGTCACCCGACAGGGCTACAGCGTTGCCCTCGGGCTCGGTCACGCGTGGTCCGACACCCTGGCGTCGAACTTCGCCCTCGCGTGGACGGACCTCGAGAACATCGGCGGGCGGGAAGCGGACGCCATCCAGAGCGGCGGTGTCGGCCATCTGAACCTGATCTGGACGCCGCGCGAGAAGCTCAGCACGGGCATCGAGTTCATGTGGGGTACGCGCGAGAACGCCGACGGCGACGATGGAAGCGCCACCCGCGTCCAGACGATGGTCAAGTACATCTTCTGAGACGTGCATAGGTGCTACATTTCGCATGAGCGCTTGGAGGTGACATGAACGACATGAGCGATTTCCGTTCGAGAATTCGAGTCGGCCCGGTGTGGGGACTGTTGCTCGCACTCGTCGTCGCGACCGGGGGGCCGGCCGGTGCCCAGCAGTTCAACGCGGACAACCAGTGGGTCGCGCCGCACGGGGTCGGAACTCTTGCGCTCTCAGTAGGCCAGGAGTACTCGATGCTCATTGCCGTTGCCGCCCTGCTGCCGGAAACGGAGTTCAATATCGGTGTGACCCATTTTTATGATAAACCGCTCGATCTGACCGAGGGGTACTACTCGGGCATCTTCTACGTCAAACGCCGGCTCTCCGAGAATGCGGCCGGCAACGGCGGTTGGGCAGTGATGGGGGGTACCGGTGTCAACCCCTCCTACCTGCAGAAGGGTGAGGTGACCGACACCTTCCAGTCGTGGTGGGCGAACGCCGTCTACACGATCCCGTTCCGCGACGGGGCTGTGACCTGGGACCTTCTGCCGGGGTTTCTCGTCAACCTCGACAAGGACCAAAGCGGAGAGACGGCGTGGGGAATGACCTACTCGACGCGGGTCGCGGTCTACAAGATCATTCCCCATTCCGCGATCGTCGGCGAGGTCTTCGGCACCACGGGGGAGGCCTACGCCGAGCCGACGTGGAGGCTGGGAGTGCGCTGGGAGAGCCGGCGCGTGATTATCGCCGCGAGTTACGGCGACAGCTTCAGCGGCGCCGGCAGCCCGCGCTTCGAGATCGGCGCGATCTTCCTCACCAACCAGCTCAAGTTCCTCTGTCTCGGGAAATGTCAGAAGGATCCGGATTGGTGAGTGATGGTGGCACAAGGAGTCAGCCCGTACGTTCGAGCGTTCGAGTCGAGATCAATTTTCAACCTGACAACACGAGGAGGAGAAAAATGGAAGACATGAGAGAAACACTGACGGGGTGGGCGGAGGATACGAAGAAGAACGCCGGGATGATTGTCATCCTGGGCGTACTGACGGTGATCGCGGGCTTTCTGTCGCTGGTGATGCCGTGGGTGAGCGGCGTCGGGGTGGCCTTCCTAGTCGGGTTCGCGATGGTTGTCGGCGGCGTGGCGCGGCTGGTCGGGGTTTTCCAGGCCGGCTCGTTCGGGCGCGGCACCCTCGCCTTCATCGGCGGCGCCCTGACCCTGCTGGCGGGCGTGATTCTGGTGGCGCGGCCGGGCGTCGGCCTCGCGGTATTGACCCTGATGGTGGGCGCCTACCTGCTGGTGGACGGCATCTTCGGCGCCGTGCTGGCGTTCCACGTCCGGCCCGAAAAGGGGTGGGGTTGGATGTTCGTCAGCGCCGCCATGGGCTTCCTGCTCGGCATCCTGCTGCTCAAGGAATGGCCCCTGTCTGGGCTGTGGGCGATCGGGACCCTGGTGGGGATCAATATGTTGTTTGCGGGCTTCGCCATGATCTCCATCGCCTCGGCCGCGCGGAAGATGGTCAACAAACTCGAGTAACCCCTTCGAATTGAACCCCGCCGGGGTAGGAACCGAGACCGGGGCCGAACCCCGGTAACGGTCGCCGGTGGGTCCTCCCCAGAGACGGGGAAACGTCCTCGTCAGCAGCAGTGCGTCGTGCCGAGCGGTGCCAGAGGTGGAGTGATGAGTTTGGGAAAACCAACACCTGAGGCCGCTGCCGCGGCACCTGCGGGCGAGGGGGCCGACCCTGCGGTGAAAAAGAAGAGGAGACGACGAATCATGATCGTGCTTGCCGTGGTGGTGTTTCACGTGCTCGGCTTTCTCTCGTCCATCCACGCGATCATGAGCACGCGCACCGAGCAGGGCGCCGTCGCGTGGGCGGTGGCGCTCAACACCTTCCCCTACGTGGCGGTGCCGGCGTACTGGGTGTTGGGGCGGAGCCGGTTTCAGGGTTACGTCACCGCGCGGCAGGGCGAGATGGCGGAGATTGCCGGTTTGAGCGACGACGCCCGGGCCGCGGTTCGCGAGTTCATGCTGCCGCCCGAGGAGGTCAGCCAGGCCGTCCGCGCAGCCGAGGCCCTGGCCGGAATCCCTTCCCTTCGCGGTAACGCGGTCGAGCTGCTGATCGACGGCGACGCCACGTTTGCGAGCATCCTCGAGGGCATCGATCGGGCCCAGGACTCCATCCTTTTCCAGTTCTTCATCGTCCACGACGACGAGATCGGCCGTGACGTCAAAACGCATCTGATCGAGCGCGCCAAGGCCGGCGTGCGGGTGTACTTCCTGTACGACGAGGTCGGGAGCCACGACCTGCCGGCGAGCTACAAGGACGAGCTCCGCGAGGCGGGCATCGAGGTCTACGACTTTCACACTCAGAAGGGCCCGGGCAACCGATTCCAGCTCAACTTCCGCAATCACCGCAAGGTGGTCGTGGTCGACGGCAAGGTGGCGTGGATCGGCGGACACAACGTCGGTGACGAGTACCTCGGCCGCGACCCGAAGTTCGGGCACTGGCGCGACACCCACGTGCGGATCGAGGGGCCGTCCGCCCTTGGCGCTCAGCTTTCCTTTGCGGAGGACTGGTACTGGGCGACCGGCAGGCGGCTCGATGTGAGCTGGCGTCCCGTGGCCGCGATCGACGACGCCGTTCCGGTTCTGATCATTCCTTCAGGACCTGCCGACGAGCTCGAGACCGCCAACCTCATGTTCGTGGAAGCCATCAACTTCGCGAAGGAAAGGATCTGGATTACCAGCCCGTACTTCGTACCGGACCGGCCGGTGATCACCGCGCTCCAGCTCGCCGGGCTGCGCGGTGTCGATGTGCGCATCCTGATTCCGGACATGCCGGACCACCTCGGCGTCTACCTGGCCGCCTTCGCCTATCTCGACGAGTCCGGCAGCACCGGCGTGAAGTTCTACCGCTACCAGGACGGCTTTCTGCACCAGAAGGTCATGCTCATCGATCACTCGTTCGCGGCGGTCGGCACCGCCAACTTCGACAATCGTTCGTTCCGCCTCAACTTCGAGATCACGGCGGTGGTCGCCGACGATGATTTCGCCTCCGAGGTCGAGAGCATGCTCGAGGCCGACTTCTCCGAATCGCGGTTGATGGAGCCCGGGGAGTACGATCGCAAGCCCTGGTGGTTCCGCTTCGGGGTGAGGTTGGCACGCCTGACCGCGCCGGTGCAGTAGTCAGGGGCGACCCCCGACGAGGCCGGTCACCGGATCGCCTCGGGGTCAAAAGGGCTCAAGGAGCACCTCCTCACCGCCCTGACTCGCTCCAAGGGCGTCGGCTGGCCGCAGTACGGGGTTCATTGCGCACCGATTTCACGCCACGTCCCATCAGAATTCGAAAGGACCTTTGAAAACCAAGTGTTCTGTGCAGGATCAGATTGCGTTGACCGGTCTATGGGACATTATAATTTTTTCGCAACAATCCACATTGCCAACATCGACCGCCATAAGATGAAAATGCTTTAAGTGACTGTCTATCAGAATTTTGATGATTGTCCAGCGTGGTGAGACATGTCGAGGGTTGTGGTCGATAGAGGAAATTGACTGACTTAAAATCCCCTGGGTGTAAGCCCGTGGGAGTTCGAATCTCCCCTCCGGCACCAGGCTTCGTTCTCGACCATCGAGAGAGAACGAAGCCTGTCACGGCGAAGCGCAGCGAAGCCGGACTCCTCCCTTCAACAACCACGTTGGCCGAGAGCTACGCCCGGGCTAGCTCGGCGACACTCTCCCACCCGACCTCACGACGGGTCAACTCGCCCCGGATTTCTTTAGCTTATTGAAGCGGTCTCATGCGGATCCGGGTGTCGTCTATTACCGCGAGGTGGCCGGGCCAGTCATTCCTGCTGGCCAGGGTCGCGGAGATCGTGGCTGCGACGGCAGCAGGAGACTCCATCGAGATTCGATAAAGGACGATCCCCGGTGGGTTCAGCGCTCCTCGGGCGATCACGAGTTCGCCAAAGTCCTTGTCGAACGTGACGATGATGCGTTCCTCAGCGGCCGCCAGCTCGATGACGGCTTCATCGCTGATGCCTGGAGACGACTCGCGTATCCAAAGAACATCGTGCCCGTCCCTTCGCAGCCGAAGGACGGCGACACGCGGTATGTTCTCGTCGGCGAGGATCTGCATCAGACAGCGCGAGCGGGGTAGACCTTTTCAGACCTTATCAACTCGGAGGCATAAGACAGACAGGCAGCGACATCATCAGCCGTGACACCTGGATACTCTTCGATGATTTGCGTCGTGCTCCAGCCCTCTGCCAACAGGCCAATGACGTGGTCGACGGTCAAACGGGTCCCCTTGATAACCGGTTTTCCGATCATCACCTCCGCGTCCACTACGATACGTTCACGCCACTCGACCATTGGGCTGTCTCCTGATATCAACGATATCAATTCTCCGTCCGATTGTCAGGAGCGCGGAATCGACGGCCGACACGACGAAGGGGTGGGCGGGTCGATTCGCCCTGCTCACGCCCCGCAGGCATTCCACATCGGTCACTTCGACAGGTGTAAGATGGCCCCACAGGTAGATATCCATGTCGGAGCTGGTTGGGCAGAAACTCGGATGATCGGGTGCCGCGTACACATTTCCACATTTGTTGCCCTGTAACCGCCACCATTACCGGCATTGATCGGCGAAACCTCGATATCGAGCAATCAGCACAATTCAACAGGCGTGACCGTGGCACTTTTCGCATCTACCGTCTCGGCAGCGGTCGCGGGGAGCACGATCAAAGATGAAACGGCGACCGTTAACAAGATTCCTTTCATAGCTTTCCAGAGTCCGGTTGCGACAGCTCGAATCCGAAGAAAGCTGCCGCATTCCGGAAACAGACGTCCTCCACCAAGCTCCCCACCAGGTCGAAGTCCCGGGGCAGCAGCCCCGCGGCCATGTCGGTTCCCAGCACGTTGCAGAGGATGCGACGGAAGTACTCGTGACGGGAGAAAGACAAGAACGAACGGCTGTCGGCCACCATGCCCACGAACCGGCGCAGCGAGCCCATCTGGGAGATGGCTTCCAGCTGGCGTTCGATACCGTCCTTCTGATCCAGGAACCACCAGGCGGAACCGAGCTGCATCTTTCCGGGCACGGAGCCATCCTGAAAGTTGCCGAGCATGGTGGCCAGCATCTCGGTGTCCCGCGGATTGTTGTTGTAGAGGATGGTCCTGGGCAGCGTGCCCGCAGAGCTCAGCGCGTCGAGATACCGCGCCAGGGGCTCGGCGTACCGCCGGTCCCCGATCGAGTCGAATCCGCTGTCGGGCCCCAGCTCGGCGAACATCGCGCTGTTGTTGTTGCGCAGAGCACCGATGTGCAGCTGGCTGGTCCAGCCCTTCTCGCTGTTGAGCCGACCCATCTCCAGGAGCAGGGCCGTGGCCAGCTGGTAGCATTCGACGCCCGAGAGCACCGCTCCGGACCGGACCCGGTCGAAAACGGCTCGGATCTCCCGGGCGCTGGCCGGTGTGAAAACACAGGTGGAGAGTCCGTAATCGGAGAGCCGACAGCCCGCCCGGTGAAAGAGATCATGGCGTGCGGCGAGCGCCACGATCAGATCGTCATAGCTCCCGATCTCCACATCGGCGACAGCGGCCAGCCGGTCCACGTAGTCGTTCCATGATTCGGGATCGGCGATCGTCAGAATCCGGCCCAGACGCCAGGTGGGGAACACCCGGACGTTGAAGGATTCGTCGGCGGCAATCACCGCATGGTGCTCCAGCGAATCGATCGGATCGTCGGTGGTGCAGACGGCGACCACGTTGCTGGTTTCGATCAGCGAACGGGCGGAGAGGCCGCTCTGGAGGACTGCGGTGCTCCGCTCCCACACCGCATCGGCGGTCTCCGCGCTGAGCAGAAGATCGTCGATCTGAAAGTAACGGGCGAGCTCCAGATGGCACCAATGGTAGAGGGGGTTGCGCAGAAGGTAGGGCACGATCCCCGCGAAGGCGTCGAACTTCTCCCGGTCGGTCGCGTTCCCGGTACAAAAGCGCTCTCGAACGCCGTTGGTGCGCATCTGGCGCCACTTGTAGTGGTCGCCGTAGAGCCAGACCTGGGTGATGTTCTCCCAGTGGGCGTCCGCGGCGATCTCGGCCGGCGGCAGGTGGGTGTGAAAATCGATGATCGGCAGCTCGGCCGCGTAGTCGAAGTAGAGACGGATCGCCTCGTCGTTTCCAAGCATGAAGTGCTCGTGAATCAGACCACTCATCCGGCAACCTCCCGCGCCCGGGCCAGCGCCTCCCGGGTCTGTTGGGTGATGACCGACCATTGTTTCTCGGCGATCTGCCGCTTGCTCGCGATCCACGACCCGCCGACGGCAAACACCTCGGGCAGGGACAGGTACTCGTTCATGTTGTCCACATTGACGCCACCGGTGGGACAGAAGCGCACACCCAGGGATGCGTAGGGGCCTGCCAGGGCTCGCAGCATCTTGGGGCCGCCGGCCGCACCAGCCGGGAAGAACTTGAGCAGGGTGCAGCCCAGGCCGAAGGCCGATTCGATCTCCGAGGGCGACAGCACCCCGGGGATGAACGGCACCCCGTTTTTCTGAAACAGGCGCACGGTCTCCGGGTTGAATCCCGGGGCGACACCGAACGAGACGCCCAGCTCCACACACCGCTGCGCCTGCTCCCGGGTGACCACGGAGAACATGTTGCGGTCGACCCGGCCCGAGGGCAGCAGCTGATAGAGAGGGAAGGGTGCCGAAGGGCGCCACGTTGAGCGTTCCATCGTCGTCAGTTGATAGGTGCCATGTTTGCGAACCTGGCGGTTTCATGCAGGTCAACTCGACAGCCGAAGTTGGATCCTCAGCAAACTCCGCAAATCTGCCTCCATCCTGAACGTGGCACCGGTCATCTGATCGCAAGGTAGCGGCTGTTTGGGCTGGGTGAACGGAGTGAGTTGTTGCACAATGGCTGGGTGGGCGAGGACCGGGCATTGCCGCTTCCCGACGTCGTGCGGGTGGAATGCTACGCGGGATACCGCGGCGAGCAGGAGCCGCGGCGGTTCATCTCGTCCGGGGTGGCGGTCGAGGTTGTGGAGGTGGTCGACCGGTGGCAAGGGCCAGATCACCGCTCCTTCAAGGTGCGCGGCAGTGACGGCACCGTGCACCTGCTGCGCCACGACGAGGTGTCGGAGTTCTGGGAGAGGGTCCCGACGGTCCGTTTGGGGATTGCGGAGAAGCCCGGTGAAGAGCGATGACGCAGCCTTCCTGAGAGAATTGGTGACGAAGCGCCGCTCGCTGTCCGCAGCTCACCTCGATCGACTTTCGAAACGGCTCAATCGTCATCATGACCTCCGGATTGTCTTTGATACGGCATCTCGTTCCGCATTGTTGCAGTGTCACAGGGCGGCGTGGGGACCGCGCCAAGCAACTTCACGCGATTGTCGGACCTGGTACGCAGGTTTGGAGCTTCAATCAGACGGCGGCGTCAGGTCGGTGGCGCCCACTGCCTGGCGAGGACCGCGTTTGTATTGGCGCACGAGTCGAAGCGGATCTTCTTCACCGGCTCGTAGGCCGGATCGTTGTACCAGGCGAGGGCTGCCCCTTCCGACTCGAAGCGCAGCACCACGTACACGTTCCTCCGGTCGCCCTCCAGGGCTCGGGCGTCGTAGTCGGCGACCAGGATCTCGGCGCCGTGCTTGTTGAGCAGCGGAATGACTGCCGGCACGTAGCCTTCGTAGCCCTCGGCGTCCACGATGTCGTAGCTGATGATGATGTATGCGCTCACGGCTCCCTCCAACTCTCGATTGGCCTGCTTGAATACTGAGACATATTATGACCATCCAATCCGTTGTGAACGTGGCACTGAACAGGTTCATCGCATTGGTCTGGGATGGTCATTTCCGCCTTCCCACGATGGCAAATTCTGAAGCAGACTCAGCAAACGGTGCCCCTGCCACATTGCCGTAGAACACGTGTTGGGTGAATCCCGCTTTCTCGAACTCGCTCTGCAGGGATCTCGGGGAGAAGTACTGGAGCCAGTTGTAGATTGTCCGCGTACGCTTGGCCTCGACGATGGTGTACTTGTCCAAGACCACGCCGACGTCGTCATATTTGAAGGTGTTCAGGAAACCGTAGTACTTCTCGGGTGACCAGAATCCATTGAGCAGGTTCTCCTCGTAGGAGGCGGCCTCCTCACGTTGTGCGAAAGCATTCACGGAATAGACGTCGAGCAGGACTGATCCCCCTGGCGCCAGAAGGCCCTGGAACTTCTCAAGCATCGTCATGCGCTGCGCAGGGCTGAGGGCGCAGAAGTCGCACATGATCATCAGGATGATGTCGAACCGATCTTCGGTTTCGAATTCCAGGTAATCTTGGTCAACGTATGCGGCCGTCAATCCCTCCTCTGTAGCAACCGTTCGCGCATGCTTGATCGAGCGTTTGGAGAAATCAATGCCCGTTACGCGTGCACCAAGCTTTGCGAGCCGGTTAGCGTAGAGTCCGGGGCCGCAGCCGAAATCGGCGATCCGGGTACCAGTGCCGACATCAAAATGCGAGCCGATCCATGCAACTGATCGGTCTATGAACTCAACTCGACGAGATGACACATCGACATCGGCTTTGAGATGGTAGGCGAGCATCTGCTCTGACGTATGATCGTCGGTCCACAGATCTTTTGCCGTGTAGCACTCAAACGGTTCAGGTCGAGTGTTGATGCCTTCAAGTTGTTCAAACATGTCCATACTCTTTACTCACAGAACGGTCGGAGTTCAGCGGATCGAACCCGGGATGGGTGACGGTCCGCTGGAACGAGGTGTCAGGCATCCTACTGATGGTGAATCCTCGAGTAAAGCAAAGGGTGCCACGGACTCACTTCCACACTTGTTGGCACCCAATTAATCGATCAATGTGTACCTGGGGTCCTCTTGTGGCAACAATGAACTGTGAGGCTGCGGGGAGCTGATGGCCAAGGCCCGGTGTACGACCACGCCGAGGTGTCACCGAATTCGGCCAAATTCTTGGTCACGGTGTCACTCTCCTCCCTCCACGGCGGGGTGCTGGGGAGGTCGGCACATATCCGGGGCAGTGTCTAGCGGTGAAGATCTCAACACCGGCTTCGCCATCCGCGACGTAGAAAGAATCCACGGAGACAGTGACGCTATTTGCGTACCCGGAGGTTTGATGGTACCCCGCCTCGGCGGGAGAGGAGGGATCGCTCACGTCGATTGCCCACAAGCCGCTCCAGCCAACCGCGACATAGGCGTAGCTTCCGGAAACCGCGACCCCGCAGGCGTCCTGGGTATCGAAAAAGCCTACCTCGATCGGGCTCGTGGGCGTGGAGACGTCGATCACTCGCAGGCCCCAAAAGGAATCTGCGACATAGGCGTAGCCTCCGGAGACGGCAACGGCCCGCCCCGGAGTATCGACGAATCCCACCTCAATGGGGCTCGCGGGCGTGGAGACGTCGACCAACCGTAGCCCGGCGTTTGTTGCGACGTAGGCATGACTGCCGGACACGGCCACGTCCAAAGCATGCCCCGGTATTCCGAAGAAACCGACCTCGACGGGACTTGATGGCGTCGACACATCGATCACTCGCAAACGGCCATCACGGCCATCCCAACCGTCCGCGACGTACGCGTGGCTGCCGGAGGCGGCCACGCCCCAGGCCTCCCCCGGGGTGTCGACGAAGCCCACCTCGACGGGGATTGAGGGCGTCGAGACGTCGATGACTCGTAGCCCGTTTTCGTGATCTGCAACGTACAATGGGGTGCCACGAACACACTTGTTGACTTGTCAGATTCGGCGTGAAATCGCGGAGTCGAGTTCGTCGAGCTTGCCAGGCGCGTTAAATCAGGCGGAACCAAATAAAGGAACGGCTGGGGGAATGTGAGACTTTTGTTACATCCGGGTGATGACATCGTGATGTCGAGGACAAATACTGAGATGAGAGACAGACGCAGTGTGACGGCAGGCGAAGTGAAACGAAGCGGCGGCGTCTGAAGGAATCGAGCTATCTCAGGAGGCCAGTCATGTTCGCACTCACATACAAATACGCACTGTGGGCGGCCGTAGCCATAGCCTTGACGCTGCCGTTTTCGACCACTGCCGGGGCCGAGGCCTCTCTGGAGCGTATGTTGGGATGGCCCTACGCCGGGGCGCGCGCCGTGGCGGTCGATGCCGATCGCGATCTGGTCTTTCTCGGCAGCGGAGGGGCCATTCTCGTGCTCGACGTGAGCGATCCAGCCGTGCCGCAGCTGGTGGGAAAAGACCTGTTCACCGACGGCCACGTTCGCGATCTGCTGTACGTCAGTGCCGACCACCTCCTCTATGTGGCCGATTGGCGGGGCGGGCTCGAAATCTGGAATGTCCTAGATCCTCTGAACCCGGTGCGGGTCAGCGCCGTGCCGGTGTACTACGCCGGCACGGACGCCGATTTTCCGACCGATGGGCTGGCCATCACGGGTGACTACCTGTACGTCAACGCCAACGACGCCCGCGTCCACGCCTTCAACGTCTCCGATCCCGCCAACCCCGTCGATCTCGGCGTGCAGGCCGGTCCATTCTGGTACTACACCTACGAGCGGGACACGGACGATGTCGCCGTCGATGGCGACTACGCCTACGTCGTGGGCAGCGGCATCGCGAAGTTCCTCATCCACTCGAATGGAACCCTCGAAAAGGTCGGCGAGAACACCTACATCGATGCCGGTTGCGTGGAAGTTCAGGGATCTTACGCGTATGCGGGCAACTCTCAAGAGCTGGCCGTAGTCGAGGTGAGCTCCACCTACCCAAACACGGTGGGGAGCGTGGCGGTGTCCGAGGGTCTGAACGATCTGGCGTTGACCGGGAACTTCGTGGTGGGAGTGAACCGCGACGGCCTCTTCATCTTCGACGTCTCCACGCCGCAGCAGCCGCAGCAGATCGCGTCTCTGCCGCTGCCCGACGAAGGATATGACCCGGGATATCGTGTACGAATCGACGGCGAGGTTGCCTACGTGGCCAGCGACGACGGCGGCCTGCAGGTGGTCGACATCAGCGACGCGCACAACCCCGTTCCGATGGGCGGTTACGACACGGTGGGCACCACATCCAGGGTGACGATCGCGGGCGACTACGCCTTCCTCGGCCAGAGCACCGATGGCCTCGTGATTACGGATGTCAGCGACCCGAACGCGGTGGTGGTCGCGGGCCGGTCCGACAGTGGTGCCGCGGACGGAGAGTCCCTGCTGATCGGCGACCATCTTTACGTGTCGGACTGGTACACACCTGCACTGCGGGTGCTCGATGTCAGCGACCTATCCAACCCGGTCGAGGTGGGCGGCATCCTTGATTTCACCGCGGTTGATCTGGCGACCGACGGAGAGCACCTGTACGCGACGCGCTTCTCGGTCGATACGCAGTTGTACTACCTTCACGTTTTCGACCTGACGGATCCCGCGTCGCCGGTGGAGCTGAGCACCATCCCGGTGTCACACCACGTTCTCGAAGTTCAGTACGCAAACGACCACCTTTTTGCCATCGAGTTCTACGACATGGGCTTGCACATCATCAACGTCGCAGATCCGAATAATCCGTTTGAAGACGCCTTCTATCCCGTTGATTGGGGTGAGGATGTCTGGATCCAGGGGAACTATGCGTATGTGACGTCATTCCACCAGGGTCTGTTGGTGTTGAACATCAGCGATCCCGCCAATCCGACCCTGGCCGGAAGCTTCTACGAGGTATTCCAGTTCGGCGATGTGGCGGTGTCCGGAAACCTGGCCTTCATCACGACGGGGACGACCGGAGAGCAGCACTTACGGCTGTACGACGTGAGCGATCTGGACAACATCCATGAGCTCGACCGGATCCGCTTGCCCGGCGACGCCTGGGATCTCACGGCTCAAGGCAACTATGCGTACGTGGCCGATGGCTTTGCCGGCCTCCAGATTCTACGCGCAGGACCGGAGGCGATGATGTTCTCCGACGGCTTCGAGTCGGGCGACATGTTGAATTGGTCAGCAATCGTGGACTGAAAATACGGTACCAGGTCCGAGGATCTTGGGAAGTTGCGCTGGGACCTGACCGAGGGGCCGGTAAGCGCAGAACTTCCTCGGATCCTCGGACCTGGTACGGATTCTCCCGTCCTGATTTCTCACATCACCCGTGGTACAAAGGCGGATACTACGTAATGGCTGTATGTGCAGCCATGGGAGAACGGCGGTGAGCCTCGAATCCATCGGATGGAACCACAGACTGCAATCGCTCTTCGAGTCGTCGGCGACGGAGCGCCTCGTGCCCGCTCGTGTCGTTCGCGTCGATCGTGGCCTCGCGACCGCTCAGACCTGTGAGCGCACGATCCGGGCCGCCACGGCTGGAACCATCTCTCCGAACGGAGAGAGCGGCCCGCCGGCGGTGGGTGATTGGGTGGGCCTCGAGCCAAGTGGCGACGGCGGTGTGATTCGCCTCATCCTGCCGCGGGCGGGGACGATGGCCCGCCGGCGGCCCGGATCGGCCGACGCCGAACAGGTCGTAGCGGCCAACGTCGACCTCGTGCTGGTGGTGGAGTCCCTGGAGCGCGGGCCGAGCCCGAGGAGGATCGAGCGCGCGGCAGCCCTCGCCTGGGACGGCGGCGCGACGCCGCTGGTGGTCCTGACCAAAGCCGATGCCTGTCGGGATCGCGAGGCCGCGGTCGAGCGGGCGCGGGAGGGCGCACCGTACTCGGACGTCCTCCCGGCTTCGGCCGTGACCGGTGACGGGATCGATGCGGTGGCGGCGAGGATGCCGACCGGCACCACCTCGGTCCTGCTGGGGCCGTCCGGAGTCGGCAAATCGACGCTGATCAACCGCCTCCTGGGTGAGCAACGACTGGCGGTGGGGGAGGTCCGCGCCGGCGACTCCAAGGGGCGCCATACCACCACCCACCGCGAGCTGGTGGTGCTTCCAGGCGGCGGCTGTGTGATCGACACCCCGGGCATCCGTGAGCTCGGGCTCTGGCTCGACCGCGAGGCGGTGAGCGCGGTGTTCCCGGAGATCGACGAGGCCGCCCGCGGCTGCCGCTTCAATGACTGCCGGCACGAGTCGGAGCCGGGCTGTGCCGTCCACCGGGCGGTCGAGGCCGGTGACATCGATCCGCGCCGCCTCGACAGCTTCGTTCGGCTTCGTCGCGAGGCGGAGAACCTCGAACGACGCCGCGACGAGTCGAAGCGCCATGAGATTCGGGCTCGAGAGCGCCGCTTCGGCAGGATGGTCCGCGAGGTCAAGAAGATCAAGGACCTGAGCTAAAAGCCCGCGATGCGGTACCAGGTCAGAGGATCTTGGGGAGGTGCCGCGGGGGGAGCACCCGCCGCCAACACCTTCGCCCTCTTCCTCTGATCCTCGGACCTGGTACTGAACCGCTACGGAATCTGTCGGATTTGCGCGTGGACTTCGAGTTATGGCACCGTCACCGACCACGCAGAGGTGTCGCCCGACTCGAAGCCGTCGGAGAATGGTAATCCGCCGACGCCGAGGTAATGGCTGGGATCCGTATCAGCCACCGGCAGCCCCACAGGCGGCGTGCCTGTCGCGGTTACGACGTTCTCGTACTGACCCTCCACCGCCACCCCGGCCGCCGTGCACACCACTTCCTCGTCAGGCCCGAGATCGAACGGCAGACAATCGGGTTCGACCCCCGGCTGGTCATCCTCCACGGTGACGCCAATCAGCGGCACGTTGCCGGTGTTGCGGACCGTGTAGGTCCACTCCACCGGCTCGCCCACCGTGATGTACGGCCCCGGCGGATCGTCCGCGTCAACGCCGATGTTCGTCTTCTCAATGAATTCGGTACCTCTATAAAGAGTCAAGAGGAGAATCTCGTCGTCGCGGCTGTGTGTAGCTGTGGAAAGGTGGGTCGGGGGCTGGGGTCAGGGTCCTTGTGGGCTGGGACGGTGCCGCAGAAGCCGGTTCTGGCCTTCCTTCTCTCAGGGTGAAGTTACTGCCGCCTCGACGCCCTCGACCGCGATCACTAGCGACGGCTCTGCAAGCGTGGCGGGCTCGCTCTGTGACGCGATGAAAAAGCCGAGGGAGGTCTTGTCGCCCTCCTCCCAGTAGGGGCGGTCGCTGGTGCCGACCTTGACGGCCACCCGTCCGGATGCCTCATCGAGCACGAACGGCATGAAGAGCAGAATCCCGTCGCGGTCGGGGTAGCGGGCGGCAAGGGTCGCCCCCTCCTTCCCGCTCAAGTGAAACGGGGCGAAGCCCGCGCGCTCGATCCGCAACCTCACCTGGCGGTCCGACAGACGGAATCCCGGCCACCGTTCGCGTTCCTCGGCCGGCAGCTCGAGATAGATCGTTTCGATGAGCCATCTTGCGTAGCTGAACAGATCACCCTCGGCCGAGAATCGCTGCTTGTCGAAGCCGACGCAGCCGCTGTGGGTGCCGAAGCGGGTCGAGTAGCGCGCTGCCCACAGCCGCCCCGATCCCGCCGCGCTCGCGACGCGGTCGAGCATCCACGTCCTGTTCCCGGGCAGGGCCACGCTCGTTGCGGCGCCCGTCGCCGCTGCGGCCTCGCGTCCTCCGGGAAAGGGTGCGCCGGACAGCAGCAGCACGCCACGCGCCGGATCGAACAGGGCCACGAAGGTTCCGGCCACCGACGAACAGCTGCAGGCACCGTCGGCGACTACGATCTCGGGCCGCTGCGCGCCCGAGGGTGCCCGGTCCTGGCCCTCTGCGATGGCACAGGCCGCCGCCCAGATGAGAGCCGCGGCCAAGGCGGCGGAGCGCGGGCGATTCCGGGTCACGAGCATCTGCACCTTCAGGATGCGCCCGAATCGCAATCCGCGCTGTGTCGATGATCACCACGGATGGGTGCTGAAAGGGTGCCGGGCTTTCGAATCTTGGGAAGTTGAATCGAATCACGGATCGGGTCCGCGGATTGTACCGAGCCGAGCGGAGCAGGTCGCAACCTGTGGTTCTGGGATCCGTAACCAGCGGTGACAACCCTTATCAGCGGCGAAGATCGCCGCGTACCGAGGAGGTTCGAGATGGCACCGTATGGACGCGTGATGGCAGCTCTGGCTCTCGCCCTGTGGCTGGCGCCACCGGTTTACGCCGATGACCAGGCGCCCTCGGAGGCGCAATCAACGCCTCCCAACCCCGTGGTGTTCTGGGAGCTCGGCACCCACGACGGCCCCAAGTCGCTGGAGTTCTTCACCACCGTCTTCGGATGGGAATCCACTCCGGTGGACGGAGCGAAGACCTTCTTCCACACCCTCGACACCGGCGGCGAGGGCGGCGGAATCGACGGTGGCGTGTTCACCATGCGTAAGGCCAGGCCGGCGTTTCTGGCGGTGTACATTCTGGTCGACGACATCGAGGCGAGGGCCGAGCTCGTCGAGAAGGCCGGCGGTATGCTCGTGGAGCCGCCGTACGAGATCAGCCCGGGGACCTGGATCTGCCTGTTCAACGATCCATCCGGCGTCACCTTTGCCATGCTCGAGAAGCGCTAGCTTCCGGGCGGCGAAAGGGTTTAACTGACGTGAACGTGGCCCTATTCAAGGCGGCCAGAATTTCATTGGTGGTAATGCTGCACTAGTAGGGAACGACGCGGGTTCTCCGAAGGAGCTTCATCGCCATGAATACGGAACTTCGCCGGCAGCTCATGACGGGAATCGCCGGCATCGATCGGCAGCATAACGCGTTCATCAACTGGGCGAGGTCGATTCTGGTCGTAGACGGAGCCGAGCCGCATCCTGGCACGGTGCTTCGAGCGGACCAGTTTCTCATCGCCTATACCCGGTACCACTTCGATTCGGGAGAATACGCTATGGTCGGCTCGTGCCACGAAGCACTCGACGACCACCGCCGTGAACATGCGGAGATTCGGAAGCAACTCTCAGAGGTCAGCCGATCGATCCAGTCTGGGGGGGCTGACCACGTGGTCACGGTGAAGTCGTTGCAGAGACTCATCGGGCGCTGGCTCCAGAACCACATCGGCAAAACCGATTTTGCATTCGCACGTTATTGCGAACGCGAACCGAGCGCACGGGCGGTGATGCTGCCATCCCCTAGGGAATTGCTGGCGGCCGGGAAAAAGGTCTCTGACTACGACAACGTGGAGTTTGTTCACCTGGCGGGAGAGATGACTCCCGAGGAGATCAGGAAGCGGTTGGGCGTGGACTGACCGATTAGACAGGTGCCACGTTCACAGGTGTCGACCTGGAATCTGCGCAGCTGCCAGGCTTCAGGAACGCGAATTCGTGTCGGTTAGACCCAGACGGGCAATCGCCCTGGTCTACTCGAAACCGTTCCAGTTCCACCTCGCGCCACGCAGCCTCGACGATGTCAACATCACCATCACCGGTGGGAACAAGCGTTGAGAACTCGGCGGTTATCTGGTGGCGCGATTGTGGGCGACCCAGTCCGGTCGCGCCAATTCGAATCCGAAGAAAGCTGCCGCATTCCGGAAACAGACGTCCTCCACCAAGCTCCCCACCAGGTCGAAGTCCCGGGGCAGCGTCCCCGCGGCCATGTCGGTTCCCAGCACGTTGCAGAGGATGCGACGGAAGTACTCGTGACGGGAGAACGACAAGAACGAACGGCTGTCGGCCACCATGCCCACGAACCGGCGCAGCGAGCCCATCTGCGAGATGGCTTCCAGCTGGCGTTCGATACCGTCCTTCTGATCCAGGAACCACCAGGCGGAACCGAGCTGCATCTTCCCGGGCACGGAGCCGTCCTGGAAGTTGCCGAGCATGGTGGCCAGCATCTCGGTGTCCCGCGGATTGTTGTTGTAGAGGATGGTCCTGGGCAGGGTGCCCGCTGAGCTCAACGTGTCCAGGTATCGCGCCAGGGGCTCGGCGTACCGCCGGTCCCCGATCGAGTCGAATCCGCTGTCGGGCCCCAGCTCGGCGAACATCGCGCTGTTGTTGTTGCGCTGGGCACCGATGTGCAGCTGGCTGGTCCAGCCCTTCTCGCTGTTAAGCCGACCCATCTCCAGGAGCAGGGCCGTGGCCAGCTGGTAGCATTCGACGCCCGAGAGCACCGTCCCCGACCGGACCCGGTCGAAAACGGCTCGGATCTCCCGGTCGCTGGCCGGTGTGAAAACACAGGTGGCGAGTCCGTAATCGGAGAGCCGACAGCCCGCTCGGTGAAAGAAATCATGGCGCGCGGTGAGTGCCTCGATCAGATCGTCGTAGCTCCCGATCTCCACATCGGCGACGGCGGCCAGCCGGTCCACGTAGTCGTTCCACGATTCGGGATCGGCGAACGTCAGAATCCGGCCTAGACGCCAGGTGGGAAACACCCGGACGTTGAACGTTTCGTCGGCCGCAACCACCGCATGGTGCTCCAGCGAATCGATCGGATCGTCGGTGGTGCAGACGGCGACCACGTTGCTGGTCTTCGATCAGCGAACGGGCGGAGAGGCCACTCTGGAGCACTGCGGTGCTTCGCTCCCACACCGCATCGGCGGTTTCCGCGCTGAGCAGAAGATCGTCGATCTGAAAGTACCGGGCGAGCTCCAGGTGGCACCAATGGTACAGGGGGTTGCGCAGCAGGTAGGGCACGATGCCCGCGAAGGCGTCGAACTTCTCCCGGTCGGTCGCGTTCCCGGTACAAAAGCGTTCTCGAACGCCGTTGGTGCGCATCTGGCGCCACTTGTAGTGGTCGCCGTAGAGCCAGACCTGGGTGATGTTCTCCCAGTGGGCGTCTGCGGCGATCTCGGCCGGCGGAAGGTGGGTGTGAAAGTCGATGATCGGCAACTCGGCCGCGTAGTTGAAGTAGAGGCGGACCGCCTCGTCGTTCTGAAGCAGGAACCGTTCGTGGATCAGACCACTCATCCGGCAGCCGCCCGCGCCCGTACCAGCTCCTCGGTCCACTTGTGGTTTTCCATCAGAATCCTCTTTGTCAACGCTGAGGCAGGGGAGTCTCTTCCCTCGTTCACTGATTGGAGCGCGTGGAACCGCGAATGATCAGTTCCGGGTCCAGCAGGATCCTCACTCGGGCCTCGTCCTCCCGACCATCAATCGACGCGATCAGTTTTGTCGTCGCCAATCGTGCCATCTCCCGTACGGGCCGGCGGATCGTTGTAAGCGACGGCCTAATCCTCGTTGCCAGCACACTGTCATCAAATCCCGCCACCGATACATCTCCCGGCACCTTCAATCCCATCTCCTGCGCGGCGTAAATCACACCTACGGCCATCTCGTCATTGCTGGCAAAAATGGCCGTCGGCCGCTCGGGGTTCGTCAGCAGCGCCTGGGCGCACTCTATCCCCGATTCGAAGGTGTACGCCCCGCGCGCTATCATTTCCTCGCAAGGCGCGCATCCGTGCTTCTTCAGGGCCTCACAGAAGCCCTCGAGTCGCTCACGCGTTGATTTCCTGCCTGCTGGCCCCGCGATATAGCCGATCCTTCGGTGTCCGAGTTTTACCAGATACTCGGCCATTGCAGCCACCGCTGATCTCTCGTTGGCAATCACGACATGATCAGCGGTGTCCAGCGCAACGGAAGCCAACCGAACGTAGGGTACCTGTGCCCTCCCAAGAGCACCTGCCAGATCGTTGTCCTCAGAGATTGGAGGCAGGACGATTACACCGTCCAACTTAGACCGATTGACAAAACCGATAGCTTCGATGACAAGCCTGTCGCTATACCTGTCGCAAGGATGAACCACGAGCTCATACCCCAACTCACGGCACACACTCAACACACCACGCTGCACTTCGTCGATGAAGAGCGCATCCGGGTTGTCATAAATCATCCCCATCAGATAGGAGCGCCTGGCTGCGAGACCCCGGGCCTGCGCGTTCGGCCTGAAGCTCAATTCATCAATGACGCTCTGGACCTTTTCACGAGTCGCCTTCCCCACCTTCGGGGAGTTGTTGATGACCCGCGAGACGGTCCGCTTCGATACGCCCGACAATCGAGCAACGTCACTGATCGTCAATTGCTGCTTGTTCGCGTAGCTCATGTCACCCTCTACTCAGCCTCGTCCGTGAGATTGACGCCGCCGCCCCGCCCCATCAAACCCCGAATATGCCGCCCGATGTGCTTTGTCAGCACTTCGACGTAGGTCCCGGCTTCGCTATTCAGCAGCGAAAGGAGCCGATCGCGGTAGATGGGCCGGCCGGCGTCGCGGGCGGTGAGCACGGAGCCGAAGGTGACGTGCAGGATCTGGCGGCCGTCGTTTTCGTCGAGGTAATAGCGCTCTAGGTCGCCGTCCGAGAGGCTCGCCTCCTCGGGCACGCTGTCGAGCGTGGCGGAGATGTGATAGGTCGCCTTGTCGGTTTCGAAACGGCCGCGACAAAAGCGGATGATCTCCCGCAACATGGGCACGTCGTGGCGCGCGACCACGCGCAGGGCTTCGAGGTAGCTGGTGCCGGCGGTCTTCAGGTGCAACAGCCCGTCGGTCACGCGGGCGACGATCGGGTACACGCCGAACTTGTCGCTGCCCGAATGCAGGCTGATCTTGTACGGACCGTAGTGCCTGGCGATCTCGACGTGGTCTCTCAATCGTGCTTCGAACTCGGCCAGGTCGCCCTTGTAGTCGATGCCTTTTTCGAAAGCGCCGACGAAGCGGGGAGCCAGGCTGATGAGATTGACGCCGCGCGTGGCGATCCCGCGGGCGATGAACAGGTGCTCGACCACACTGGTGGGCGAATCCGTCTCGTCCACCGACAGCTCCAGCTCGCTGACGGGAACCCTCCCTTCGATGTAGGCGGCCATTTCCACGGTGTGGGCGATCGCGCGGCCGTACTTCACCGCGGCCTTGACTAGGGAGGCTTCGTCGAAGGTGACTGTCAGCCCGCCCGCGGTGAAGGAACGATCTACGTAATCCCTCTTCCACCCCTCGGCGCCGGGCACTCCGTCGCTGATGAGCCGTTCGTAACGCTCGGCCAGCTCTGCCGGCGAGGCCTCATCCACGGTGTCGTCCACGTAATCCGACGGATCGATGGTGAACCAGGTGAACCCGGCCTCGGCGACGACGTCCACATCGGCCATCGTCTTCAGGTGGTCGGCGTCGCTGCCGAAACCCCTGTCGTAGCCGACTTCGAAGACGCCGAACACCGCTTCGTCCATGACCTGCTGTGCGGTGCGTTCGGTACGGGTCATCTCGCGGATCGACTGCTGCGCCAGCACCAGGATGAAGCCGCTATCCGGGTCGGCGGCGATGTGCCCAGGCGTTGCCAGACCCAAACGGTCACCCAGGCCCACCGACGGCGTGGTACCGGTCAGCTTGGGCCTCAGCCAGCTGATGCGCTCGCGCAGGGCCGCCATGTTGGGCTCATCGGCGTCGCACACCAGGACCTGCACACCTGCCATCTCGTTGCCGACGCCGTCGAAGCCGCCTACCTTGCCGCACACGACCAGCTTGCGTGCTTCGCCGTCTCGCGCCGCGAACACCACACCACCCGGCACGGCGGTGCCACTCTGCTCGTAGATCACGAGGTCCATCAGGTGCCCTGTCAGAGCCGTGGCGATCTGAGCGCGCTCGCTCGCCTGCAGCAGCATGCCGTCGCTGCCCTCACTCCCAAAGTACTTTTGCATCAACTGCTTCCTCTCCCAGCTGCTCGCTCCGGAGAACATAATGCCACCGGTGGCCAATCGGGTCAAACGTCGCTACAATGACGGCATGACGAATAGCCGCCGCACACCTTAGGGGAGTGGAGGCCATCGATGGTGGATGGATCTCCCTGTCGTTGCCCGGGCTGTTCGGATGTTAGAACTGAAGGAGACCGTATCGATGAGTCAATTCAGTCTGAGCGGGAAGACCATCGCCATCACCGGTGGAGCCGGCGTGCTGGGAGCGGCTCTCGCCAGGGGCTACGCTGAAGCCGGTGCACGGGTGGCGCTCCTGGATCTGGTCGAGGAAAGGGCTGGTGAATTGGCCGCGGAACTGGGCAGTGAACACCGGGGAACCGGGATCGACGTTCTCGAGAAGGACAGTATCGAGAAGGCATACGATTTCTGCGCCGAGGAATTCGGCCAGGTGGACATTCTGGTGAATGGAGCCGGCGGAAATCACCCCAAGGCGACCACCAATCCGGACATGCCTTTTTTTGATATTCCGAAGGAAAGCCTGGAGTTTGTTGCCAGTCTGAATCTCATCGGTACGGTGCTGCCTTGTCAGGTGTTCGGAAAGCACATGGCCCAACGGAAGACGGGCGTCATCCTCAACGTGTCCTCGATGAACGCCTTCCGGCCGTTGACCCGGATCCCCGCCTACTCAGCCGCCAAGGCAGCAGTCTCGAATTTCACCCAGTGGCTGGCCGTGCACATGGCTCAGGAGTACTCGACCGAGATACGGGTCAATGCCATCGCGCCCGGGTTTTTCCTGACGGCTCAGAACCGATTTCTGCTGACGGATGAGCGGACCGGTGAGCTGACTCCCCGGGGCCGGCAGATCCTGGACCACACACCTCAAGGACGCTTCGGTGCACCTGAGGATCTGGTGGGAACCGCTGTCTGGCTGGTCTCGGATGCGGCCAGGTTCGTCAGCGGGATCGTCGTGCCCGTGGATGGAGGTTTCTCAGCCTTCAGCGGAGTTTAGGTGCATCAGACCGTTCTCTTGCCGCCGTTGAGTCAAACGGCGAAGACGGATCGAGGGGGCGCCCGGGAAAAGAGCCAGGTTTCCACACCCGGGGATTGGAGCCAAAAAGTGAATGAACGAAAAGCTGACATCGGTGTCGTCGGACTGGCGGTGATGGGGGAGAACCTCATCTTGAACATGGAAAGCAAGGGCTTTCATGTCGCCTGCTACAACCGGACGACGAGCAAGGTCGACGATTTCATGGCTGATCGGGCCAAAGGGAAGAACATCTCCGGATACCATGACCTGGAGAGCTTCTGCCGGGGCCTGGAGCTGCCCCGCAAGGTCATGCTCATGGTCAAGGCCGGCGCCGGTGTCGACGCCGTCATCGATCAGGTCATTCCCTTCCTCGAAGCAGGGGACATCATCATCGACGGCGGTAACTCACATTTCCCGGACACGATTCGCCGAACGGAATATGTGGAAAGCAAGGGCATGCTCTATATCGGCACCGGCGTCTCGGGCGGTGAGGAAGGTGCGCTGTTGGGTCCCTCGATCATGCCCGGTGGCAGCCCGACGGCCTGGGATTCCGTGAAGCCCATCTTCCAGAAGATCGCCGCCCACACCGATGCAGGTGAGCCATGCTGCGACTGGGTGGGTCAGGGTGGCGCCGGACATTTCGTGAAGATGGTCCACAACGGGATCGAGTACGGCGACATGCAGATGATCTGTGAGACCTATCAGATGATGAAATACGGTCTGGACATGAGCAATGAGGAGATGGAAACCGTGTTCAGCCGCTGGAATGAGGGCAAGCTGGATTCCTATCTCATCGAGATCACCCGGGACATTCTGGGATATCGGGATGAGGATGGTAAAGCCACTCTGGATCTCATCCTGGATACGGCTGGTCAGAAAGGGACAGGCAAGTGGACGGCCATTGCCGCCCTGGATGAAGGCATGCCGCTGACCCTCATCGGCGAGGCGGTGTTTGCCCGCTGCCTGTCCGCCATGAAAGAGGAACGCGTAAAGGCATCGAAGATCCTCACCGGTCCCGATGTGAAATTCGCCGGCGAGAAAGCCCAGCTTATCGCTGACCTTGAGCAAGCCCTCTATGCGTCCAAGATCGTCTCGTACGCCCAGGGATATCAGCTCATGCGGGCCGCGGCAAAAAGCTATGACTGGAATCTGAACTACGGTGGGATCGCCCTCATGTGGCGCGGCGGCTGTATCATCCGCTCCGCTTTTCTGGGCAAGATCAAGGAAGCGTTCGACAAGGATCCCGACCTCGACAACCTGCTGCTGGATCCCTTCTTCAGAGATGCCGTGGTCAACGCCCAGGACGCCTGGCGCCGGGTTGTGACCAAGGCCGTGGAGCTGGGTATTCCGATGCCGGCGATCAGCTCGGCACTGGCCTACTACGACGGGTATCGTTCAGGACGCCTGCCCGCCAATCTGCTCCAGGCGCAGCGGGATTACTTCGGTGCCCATACCTACGAGCGGATCGACAGGCAGCGGGGTGAGTTCTTCCATACGAACTGGACCGGCCGCGGCGGCACGACCTCCGCCTCCACCTACGTCGTATAGGGGTTCTGGCAATGTCTCAGGTCATCGGGATCGGCAATACGGACAGGCTGCTTTCTGAGCCGGAGGTGGTGGCGCTTGTTCAGGAGGCCTTCGCCGCGAGGAATGTGGACGGGAAACGGGTCCTCTGCATCATCCCGGACCACACCAGAACCGCGCCCATCGATCTCATGTTCAGGGTCGTGTACGAGGAGTTGGCCGCGCGAGTCGGGCTGCTTGACTTCGTCGTCGCCCTGGCGACCCATCCGCCGATGAGCGACAGCGCCATCAACCGTCGAGTGGGTATCACCCAGGAGGAACGAGGCAGCCGGTATCCCAAGGCGCGGTTTTTCAACCACCGCTGGAAGGACCCCGGACAGCTGGTGGCTGCGGGGACATTCAGCGCCGACGAGGTGGCTGAAATGTCGGGAGGCCGGATCAACGAGGAGGTCACGGTCACCATCAACAAGATGGTCTACGACTATGACTTGCTGCTCATCATCGGGCCCACCTTCCCCCATGAGGTGGTTGGCTTTTCCGGCGGCAACAAGTATCTCTTTCCGGGGCTTGCCGGTCAGGAGATCATCGACATGTTCCACTGGCTGGGCGCCCTCATCACCAACCCCGAGATCATCGGGGCCAAGTACACGCCCGTCAGGGCCGTTGTCGACCGGGCAGCGGCTCTTCTGCCCGTAAAACGCATGTGCATGAGCCTGGTGGTCAAGGGCGCAGACCTGGCCGGCCTTTATATCGGAACGCCCGAGGAAGCCTGGGAGGCGGCGGCGGATCTCTCCAAAGAACTCCACATCGTCTACAAGGACCGCAGCTTCCATACGGTGCTTTCGCGGGCTCCCCAGATGTACGACGATCTCTGGACCGGCGGAAAGTGCATGTACAAGCTGGAGCCGGTCGTGGCCGATGGGGGTGATCTCATCATCTACGCGCCGCATATCAAAGAGGTGTCGGTGACCCACGGTGAAATCATCGAGAAGATCGGGTATCACGTACGGGATTATTTCGTTGGTCAGCCCGAGCGTTTTGGGGACATTCCCGGCGGGATCATGGCGCATTCAACCCACGTCAAGGGGATCGGCACCTACGAGGACGGTGTCGAGAAACCGCGGGTCAACGTCATTTTGGCGACGGGCATCCCCCAAGAGAAGTGCCGTGAGATCAATCTGGGATACCGGGATCCTGAGAGCATTGACATCGAGGCGTTCAAGGACCGGGAGGATGAAGGCGTTCTCTATGTCCCCAAGGCGGGCGAGATGCTCCACCGGTTGCGAAAGTAATGTCGAACTGAAAGAGGAGAACTCATGGCTGAACTGAACATCAAACAAGACAACTGTGCTCTGGACTTCCTGTCCCTGGGTGCGCTGGTCCATCGCCTGGATCCGGGCCGGATTCCGTTTCGCAAGGCACGTTCGGTGACCATCCACGTCTCGGGTGGTGAGTACAACGTTGCCGCCAACCTGTCGGACTGCTTCGCTCTGAAGACCGGGATCGCCACCGCCATGGTGAACTACGGCATCGGCGAACTGGTGCAGACCCGTGTGAGGGAAATGGGCGTCAGACCTTTCTACAAGTGGTTCGACCATGACGGCGCCCGCGGACCGAACATCGCCACCGTGTACAGTGATCTCGGCTATGGCGTGCGGCCGCCGGTGGTCTTCTACAACCGGGCGAATGAAGCCGGCGCCATGCTCAAACCGGGCGACTTCGACTGGGATGCCATCTTCGGTGAAGGCGTCCGCTGGTTCCACTCCGGGGGCATCTACGCGGCCCTGTCGAAAACGACATCGGAGCTCATCATCGAGGCCATGCAGGCGGCGAAGCAACATGGCGCCGTCACGTCCTTTGATCTGAACTACCGAGGAAAACTGTGGGAGTCCATCGGCGGGCTCGAGGCCGCCCAGCGAACGTTCAAACGGATCGTCGAGCATGTGGACGTCCTCATCGGCAATGAGGAAGACCTGCAGATGGGATTGGGCGTGAAGGGTCCCGATGTCGAGAAGAAGTCGAAGCTCGACACGGCCGTCTTTTTCGAAATGATCGCTGAGGTCAATCGTGACTTTCCCGACGTGAAGATGGTGGCCACCACCCTCAGGGAGGTTGAAACCGCCAACCGCCATCAGTGGGGGGCCGTGATCTGGTGCAATGGGAAGCGGGCCATCAGTCCGACCTGTGAGCTTGGTGTCATCGACCGCATCGGGGGCGGCGACGGATTTGCCTCCGGTCTGATCTACGGCATGCTGGATGGACGGGAGCTGGATGAAGTCGTCCGTCTGGGCTGGGCCCATGGAGCCTTGCTCACCACATTCCCGGGAGATGTGACCATGGCCGGCTGGCGGAGGTCGAGACCTTCGCGAAAGGCGGCTCAGCCCGGGTGCAGCGCTGACTCCTCAGCACTGAAAAGGTGAAGTCACGCGCCTATCGCCGATCTCGACGTCGCGTACGAAGACGTTCTCGATCACGCCTCCACGCACCGCGTTGGTCTTGAATCGGATCCCTCGGTCGAGATCGGGGCTGCTCATCTCGGTCTGCTCGACGAAGACGTCCCGCACGCTCCCGCTGATCTCGCTGCCGACGGTCACGCCGCCGTGCCCGGCTCGCATCCGACAGTCCCGGATCACGATGCGCTCGGAAGGGGCGGCGAGCCGTCGGCCGTCGGCGTTGCGCCCCGACTTGATGGCGATGCAGTCGTCCCCGGTATCGAAGAGCGAGTCCTCGATCAGCACGTCGGTCGAAGACTCCGGGTTGCAGCCGTCGTTGTTGGGACCGGAGGAAACGACTCTCACACCACGGACGATGACGTTGCGTGAGAGCACCGGGTGGATGACCCACATCGGCGAGTTCCTGATCGTGACACCTCCGATACGCATCGCGGTTGACATTTCCCAAATTCAGTCAATACTTGGTCTCAGTTTCTTAACGCTCAGCACGACGATGACTCATCGAGCGGTGGCATGGTGCTCGAGATGAAGATGGATCAGGCCGGCCACCGACGGCTTGGAGACACGGAGGAAAATATGTCCAAGAGAGTTTTGATTGCGTTGGTCGTCGCTGTCGTCGCGGGCTCACTGACCGCCGGCGCCGGGGAACCCGGTTCCGGCAGCGGGCACTTCACGAACTATTTTCAGGATGTCACGCTGACCGAGATGCCGGACGGCTCGATGGCGCAGCTCTTCCACTACAGCAGCATGATGGTCGCCGACCCGGCCGGTCACCCTTCGGCCAACACGGCGGCCGAGTGTGTGGGGGCGCTGCGGATGAACGCCTCCGGTGCGGTGACCTCGGGCTCGGGTTCGTGCTTTGCCAAGACCGCCGACGGCCACGGTTACTCCTACTGGTGGCAGGTCGAGGAGGCCGGTACCGCCGACTGCCCGGAGCTGTGCGGGGTGTGGGGCTATTACGGGGGTTACGGCCGGTTCGACGGCCTCGAAGGCACGGGTACATGGAAAACCACGGCCAGCTTCGGTGAATCCGCGAGCATGGGCACCTGGGCCAACAGCTACTCGATGCCGTAGCCGCCGTCATTGCTGACGATTGCGAGAGGGTGGGTCATTACCCACCCTTTTTCATGGGTGCGTTCACATTTGTTGATCTGTGAGCGTCATGAATCGGTTGAATACTCATCCCATCTGGCACCAGATTTTGGCGCTGATTCTGATACTGTTGGATTGACAGGCTCAAAACGGGGGAAGGGACCATGGAGAGTGGCGCGACAGCATCGAACCGCGACGCGTCGGAAGTGTTGGAACGTTGGTCTGCACGCAAGGTCCAACCGACCGTCATTCTCTACGTTGTTGTTGTCTTCGCGGTCTTCATTGCTTTGGCGGTTTTCGTCTTTCACTCGGCGACGGGGGCGAAAGCGCTGGTCATCGCTGCGGCGGCCGGAGTTGCAGCTGCCGTACCTGGCGTGATCGAGAAGGTCGAATATCAGTTGACGGAACTCGGAATCAAGAAACGAAGGTTGGATCCGAGGAGGCCTGGTCAGTTCGATGAGGTATTCCGCTGGGATCAGCTGAGCCGCGTGGTCCCGATGAATCACGGCTTCAAATACTTCAAGACCGTGAACGAGACAAACCCGCTTCGCCGATTTTGGACGGTCCACCTCTCCGATCGGTTTTCGGGCGAGGTCCACGTCGAGAAGAAGGATCTGGAGCCGATACTGCGAGCCTTCGAGCGGCAAGGGATCGCGATTCCGGGGGTCAGGGGTTCTGAACCGCGACGATCTCGTCGCACCAGGCGATGAAATCCGCCATCACTTCCTGGCGGTTGGTCTCGTTCAACATTTCGTGTCGCCCGTCGGGGTAGAGCTTCAGCCGAACGTCGACGATCCCGGCGCGTTTGTAGGCGTCGTGGAGCCGCTTCATGCCCCTACCCTTGTCGCCTACCGGGTCTTGGTCGCCGGCAAAGAGGTAGAGCGGCAGTCCCTTGGGGACCTTGGCTGTGTTTTTCGGGTCAGCGATCCGGTCGAGGGCGTTCAACATGTCGAGCCACGTCTGGGTCGACACCGCGAAGCCCATGAGAGGGTCGGCGATGTACGCGTCGACCTCGTCGGGGTCGCGCGAGAGCCAGTCGAACTCGGTGCGGGTGGGTGCGAACGCCCGGTTGTACCCGCCGAAGGTGAGGCGTTGGATGATAGGGCTCGGAAGACGTCGGCCGACGCGTGCCCGTTCAATACGCGCGACCAGCTTGCCCACCGCTGCGATCGCCGGAGGCTTGCCGTTCGATCCGGAGAGCGCTGCGGCAACCATGTCGATCGGGTGCTCGAACAGCAGCTGCTGCAAGACGAACGACCCCATCGAGTGGCCGAGCACGATGATCGGAAGGGCGGGATGGCGCCTGGCGATCTCTCGATTGACGCCGTGCGTGTCCTCGACGATTCGATTCCAGCTGTCGTGATCGGCCATGTGTCCGGGCGGGCTCACGTCCGGGATGCTCTTGCCGTGCCCCCGATGGTCGTGCGCGTAGGTGGTGTACCCCGAAGCGGCAAGCGCCGCCGCAAGACGCGCATACCGCGATCCGTACTCGGCCATCCCATGCAGCACCTGAACAACCGCTTTGGGCGCTTCGACCGCCCAGCCGCTCACGTGAAGAATCGTCCCGTCCGCGGTTTGAAACGCAAAGTCTGCCGATTTCATACCTCGCCACCATACCCCAGTCGAGTCTTCCATGATGGGTGCCGCTGTCACAATGACGCAGATGTTGGTTGACAGTCGCAGGTAGATTGACATATCTTGATTTGTCAAGGAGGTACGTTGTGCCGGCCGTCAAGATCAGCTCGAAGGTCGAGGAATCGGTGTGGCATGAGCTCCGGGCGATTGCCGAGGAGTCTCACCAGAGCATCGGAGGGCTGCTCACCGAGGCGATTCGGGACTACGTTCGCCGTCGGCGAGTCCGCCCGGAGGTCCTGAAACACCTTGAAGCCTCGCTGGCAGAAAACGAGGAGTTGGGTCGTTTTCTTGCCCAGTGACAACGTTCAGTTTCTCAGCCTCGACGAGGTGCTCGCGATTCACCAGAGAGTGATTGGGGCATTTGGTGGAGCGGATGGCGTGCGGGATCTCGGGTTGATCGAGAGCGCACTTTACCGTCCGCAGTCGGGCTATTACGAGGACTTGGCCAGCATGGCCGCCGCTCTCTTCGAGTCGCTTATCATGAACCACCCCTTCGTCGACGGCAACAAACGAGTTGCCTTCTTTGCCACCGACGTGTTCCTGCGCCTCAACGGTTGGCGGCTCGAGGTCGATGCCGATGAAGCGTACTCTTTCCTCAACGGGCTTCTCGAAGCGGGAGACTGCAATCTCGAGCAACTCTCGACGTGGATTGGAGACTCGGTGGCCGAGCTCTAGCCTGCAGTGTTGGTGGAAGCGACAGAGCCTTCCCGCCAGGCACCTTTTTCCCACCGTTTTCCGTGGCACCGATTGGTGCTGCATTGCGGGTATGCCCGTTATTCGGCCCACACGAGCTTCATGGGACGATCCAGGAAACCCTCGAGGGGAGTCGGCGAGATCGCGATCTCGCGGCCACGGGCGAACCCGTCCTCGAGCGAGAACCCACGATCGCGGACCAGATAAGCGACCCACAGGTAGGCGGCCCGCCAGCCCATCGTGCAGTGTAGGAGCACGGCACCCTCATGGTCGGCGAGCACTTGCGCAAAGCGATCCACCGCCTCTGGCGTGTACGGGTGATCGTCGCCGCCGAGCGGGATCCACACGTAAACCATGCCCAGGTCCGCCACCGCGGCCGCCTCGTCGTACGGGACCCGATCTCGATTCTCCATCTCCGAAGGCGTCCGCAGGTTGACCACCGCCGTCACGCCGCGCTTGCGAAAGACCGCCAGGGCCTCCTTCGTTGGTTGCCCGCTGACGTAAACCCGCCCGTCAAGGTAGAGGTTTTGTTCGACCCCCTCGATGTCGGTCACCCTCAGCGGCGTGCCGTCGAGGTCGACCTTCAGGTCGGCAACGCCGGTTTCAGCCTGTGCCTCGCAGTCCGCCGCAAGCGGCAGCACCAGCAACGCAGCCAAAACGAACCACATCGTGCGGAGTTTCATTGAATGCTCCTCATCAGGTTTACGAGTTGCACGATCGGCCGGTTTCTCACAACCACCCATGCTCCTGTATCGATCATGTAACAAAACCCGATGGGTTCGATGCGATGATCGAAACCTCCTTGGTGAGCGATCGTAAAGTCTGCATCGGCATCTCAGGAGGATTGCGATGGTGAAATCGTCGTCTCGTATCTTCGTTGGCTTTCTGTTGATGGTGATGTCGGCTCCCACGTTTGCCGATACCGGGACGTCTCCCTTCAATGTCACGCGGGTGACGGACAACGTGACAGTCTTCACCGAGCAGTCGCCCTGGCGCAGCAACCACGTTGTGATCACCACCGATCGGGGACTGGTGCTCGTCGATCCGGGCGGTTCGCCGGTGGTCGCGCGGCTGCTCAGACAAGCGATCGCGCGTGAGTTCGGACAGCGCAACATCGCCTACGTCGTCAACCACCACCACCATTGGGGCCACAGCTGGGGAAACGTCGCGTTCCCCGAGGCGTTGGTGATCGGCCACGAGGATTCGGTGGCGGTCATGGAGGCGACGGCTCCGTTCGTGGAACCGCGGCTGGCGCGGTTCCGGGCGCAGCTTGAGGAAGCGCAGGCGGAGTTGGCGGAGGTGGATGCCGGCTCGTCGGAAGCTGCAGGGGCCCGGGAGAGAATCGAGCAGGCTGAGTGGATACTGACCGGTCTGACCGAGCCGGGGTTCGAGGTGCGGACGCCTGATCTCACCTTTTCCCAGCGCCTCGATCTCGACCTGGGAAACGTCACCCTCGAGTTTCACCACCTCGGACGGGGCCACTCGGCGACCGATACGGTGGTCTTTCTCCCGGAGGAAGGGGTCCTGCTGCTGGGTTGTTTCTTCTTTCTCGTGGATGATCTTCCCGTGTTCGGCTTTCATCCGCAGCTCGACGTGGATCAGTGGCTCGAGGTCTTTGGAACGATCCTCGATGGGGACGCTCCGGTAGCAACGGTGATACCCGGCCAGCATGATTTTTGGTCGCCGGAGGAACTGATCGTGTGGCGCGACTACATCGCTGAGCTGTGGCGGGATGTGCAAGACCTCGAGGCCGAAGGGGTGACCCTCGAGGTTGCAGGGGAGCGGCTACCGATGTCGCCCGCGGCGGCAGCGGCGGTGAAAGACGTGGTTGACGAGGAACGGCTTCAGACCTACCACCTCGCCAATGTTGAGCGGTTTTGGCGTCAGCTCAAGGAGAACGGCGCCGTTCTGGTCGCCGAGACTCTCGATGAGGTGGGTCTCGAAGCTGCGCTCGATCTCTACGGAGAGCTCCGACGGCAGCCCGAGGGCGAGGTGTACTTCTCCGAGAACGAGTTCAACGCTCTCGGTTACCGCCTGCTCGGCGAACAGCGTTTCGAGGAGGCCATCGCGATCTTCGCGCTCAATGTGGAGGCATATCCCGACTCCTGGAACGTGTACGACAGTCTGGGTGAAGCCTATGCGGCCAAGGGGGAGACAGGGCGAGCGATCGAACTTTATAGCCGCTCGGTAGAGCTCAACCCTGACAACATCAACGGTATCGCCGCCATCGAGCGCCTCCAGTCCCAAACTCGGTGAGTGCCAGGGCCGACACCTTTGACACTTTGCGGTCAGCTGGATGTCGGACGGCTCCGTCCGAAGCTGTAAAAACTGTCGACGTTGGCACTGGGGATGTGGTTGGCTCTCTGTTCCTTCTCTCGGCGAGGCGGTATAATCGCTGGACAGAGGAGCAGAGCAGAAAGGAGGGCCGGAGGCAATGGCTCGCATGTATATCGTTATCGTATTGGCGATGGTCGTCATGGCGGCGCCGCTCGCCGGGCAGGCCGAAGACAAGACCAACAGTCCGGGGCCGTCGAACGAGGGGGGACAGGTGCGTGGTGCCGGCGGACCCGACGACTTCGGCTACGTGTTCATGGACACGGCCGAGGGTCCATGCATGGGGACGTACAACTACGTCGATATCACCGGCACCGGGACTGCGACGGCGTTGGCCGGCGTCGACGACGGTCACACGGGCCCGTTCCCGATGGGATTCAGCTTCGATTTCTACGGGACACCCCACACGGACTTCTACGTCGGGTCCAACGGGGTCGTGTTCTTCATCGATGTCTACCTCGGCCTCGGCAATGTGTGCCCGCTGCCGGCGACACAGGGAAGCTACGGGGTCGAAACCTTTATCGGGGTGTACCACGATGATCTCGAGGTGCAGGCGGATGGTGAAATTTACTACCAGACCTTTGCCACCTGCCCGGTCGGCGCCACCGGTTCCCAGTGCACGGTGATCCAGTTTCACAACATGAGCGATTTCGGCAGCACCGACGACGCCATGGAGTTCGAGGTGGTGTTGTTTGCCGACGGCTCGGTCATTCTCCAGTATGCCGAACCGGCCAACGACGACGCCAACCAGACCAACGGGGCATCGGCGACGGTGGGCATCCAGGGGATCGACACCTCGCCGCCGGTGTGGGCGTTGGAGTACTCCTGCAACACCCAATCGCTTGTTCCCGATCTGGCGGTGGTGTTTGCGCCGCCCACTGCCCAGTCCGGTGGCGTTCCGGACCAGTGCATCGTGCCGGTGGATCTGCAGACGATCAGCGTGGAGTGATTCAAGAGCCGGAGAGTCGTCACCCCAATCCGTTATCTCGCCACGTTGTCCTCGCCTATGGCACTTTGTGTGACCACGCCGAGGTGTTCCCGGATTCAAATCCGTCTGCAAACAGCACCGGACCGCAAAACCAGGCGCCCACCCGGTCGGGATCCACCGCGTAGTTGTACAGGGTGCGGGGACCCTCCGTGTAGAAACGCACTGTGGCGAGCCCGATCAACCCGCTCGGCAGCGTCGTACTACCGAAGATGATCTGGTTGGGGACGGCCACCAACGTCGCCTTGGAATTCCATGTGACGCCCCCGTCATCAGACACCTTGCGCTTGACCACGGCGTTGGTGTAGGTCTCGATGGAGTCTTCATCGGTGGAGGCCAGGAACCACAGCTCGTCCGCGGATACCCGCTGGTAGCCACCGGGTTCGTTGTCTGACCCGGCGACGTCGTCCCAGATCACGGACGGTTCGCCCCAGGTAGCACCTCCATCCGTCGATCGCACCTGTTCGATCCGTGACGCCGCCAGGTTTTGGATTTCGTACTCGTATGCCAGGAGCAGCTCACCGCCCGGCAGCTCGTACGCTTTGGGGTCCTCAATGGCGATACCGGTGGGTCCGACCACGGGGTCGCTGATCAGATGCCAGGAAACTCCTCCATCATCGGAACGCAACGCATGGACCACAAAGGTCTTCGAATCTGTGACGAGTTCGGTGACAAAAAGGAACAGGTCACCACTCGACAGCACGAGTAGTTCGGGGTCGATGAGTTGGTTGTCCGCGGACACAAGCACATCGATTGGAGGATCGAAGGTGACGCCCCCATCGTGCGAGCGCAGCAGATAGACGACATTGGGGTCGCCCCATCGTCCGGCGGCCACGAATAGACGATCGCCGCGGGCCACGACGCTGGGCCACGAGCCCTCGACACCAAGCGGCTCTTCGTCAAACGTGAATCCGCCGTCCACGGACCGGAAGACGCGCAGTCCCTGGGCGATGATGACGACATCGTCAGTGGCCGGTACGGCGACCACGTCGACTCCCCCCGCCACCCGTCCGATCTCGCAAGGCGACTGAGCGTCGGACCACGAGCAGACAGTCACCAAAAATCCCGTCAAGGTCGCCACCAGCCACCGATCCGCCAAGCTCATGCCTCGATTATCCTCGGGTGCCGCCCTTTCATCAAAGATCCAATACTCACGTGGCAGTGCGCCGGATGCACTGCACAAGAGCGAACCGTCTGGTGGGCTCGCCGAACGCCTCGAGGCGTTCGAGCTTCGTTCTGACCCCGGCTGATTACCCAATCAAGGTGCGATTCCCCGCTGCTGCCGTGACGTATGAAACCGGCCGTGGAAATCCGGACCGCGAACGCTGCCGACGCACGGACCATCGCCGAGTTTTATCGAATGTGCTCCGGCGGTGTCTTGCTGCTCGCGACCCCGGTCTAAAGCACCGGCCGTGGGCTGCCGCGAAGGTGATCGACGTTCAGTTCACGGGGCCGAGGTGCCGGTCCAGCCAGGCGAGGGACTCGCGGGCGCGGTCGGTATTGGGAAAGGAGTGGCTGGTCTCGTCGATCACGAGCTTCTTGAGCTCGGGGGGGGTGCCGAGCATCTCGAAGTAGGGCACCTGCGAGGTTTCGTAGGGGAAGAAGAAGTCGTACTTCCCGTTGAGCATCAGGATCGGAACCGTGACCCGCGTGATGTAGGGCAACTGGTCGACCTCCGGCATCGCGGGTTGGAACAGGAAGCCGGCGACGACGACGATGCCGGCCTTGATCCGGGGCTCCACCGCGATCATCATCGGCGCCATGGCCGCACCCCAGCTGACGCCCTCGAAGGCCAGCCGGTCGTGGTCGATGTCGTCGCGGGTCTCGAGGTAGTCCACCGACCGCCTGAGGTCCTTGCCCCACATGATGACGTGGTCCCGCCACTTGGCGGTCTCGTCAGGATAGTCCGACACCAGGTCGTCGCCGCGTTCATAAGTGCTCTTGTAGATGGGGTACAAAAACGCCCGGCCGCTCTTGGGGACCCAGGCGCTGGAGCCGGGTGTGATGTTCTCGCTCGAACGCCGGTGAATGGCACCGGACCCCGGGAAGTAAACCACCGTCTGGTAGGGCGCCTTTCCCACTTTGGGGAGGAACAGATAGGCCATCATCCGCTCGCCGCCGTAGGCGGCATCGAAGCTGATCTTCTCGCGGATGTAGTCGGGCTCTGCCAGCCGCTCTTCCACCTCGGCGTTGAGGGCAGTGGCGTCGTAAAGAAACTGGTTGAGGTACAGAGCGAAGGTCTCGTCGGAGATCTGGGGCTCGTTGAGGAAATCGCGAAACGGCATCTCGATGGTGTGTGCCAGCCGCTGGGAGTCGGTGTTCGTGCCGAGCTGGCGGATGCAACGGACTCCGTTGGTGGGGGAGCGGTCCCAAGGGGACTGGGCGTAGACATCGTTAAATGCGTAGGCCGGGTCGTCCCAGCCGCCGCCGAGGATCAGGTACCCTCCGCGGCTGCTCGTATTGGCGCACCACTCGCGGGCATTGCCGGCGAGGTCGAAGGCACCATAACGGTTCATGGCGCGAGTGCTGCCGACGGGCAGGAGTGCGTCACCGGTGAGATTGGCCAGCGGCACGATGTCGCCGCTGGCCCAGGTCATCGCGACGCGTTCCCAGTGATAAATGGTGGGCAGGCTCTTGCCGGCAAATGCCGCGTAGGCCGCCGCTTCGAACCAGCTGATGCCGGTGACTGGAAGGTCGGCGGCACCGGAAGGGAAGTCGCCCACCTCCCAGGTGGCAGGGCCGGGCCGACCGGTAGTGTCGGTGAAGCGGCCCACCGCCTCGTCCCAGGTCAGCTCGCGGCCGTCGTCGTCGACGAACGGTTCACGCCAGTAGTCGGGGTTGGAGTATCCGCCTGCGTCGACAAAGCGCTGGAACTCCGAATTGGTCACCTCGTACCGGTCGATGAAGAAATCGCCGGTTTCCTGGGGCGGTAGGTGTTCGACCCCCGGCATGTGGATGCCTTCCGTATCCGACGAGGTCTCCATCCGTGGCGCCTCTGCCGAAGCCCACACCATCTCCGTGGGCACATCGCCCGCTAGGCGCAGGACATAGCCGCGGCCCTCGCTCACGAAGACCCGACCCCAGTAGAGGTCGTCGATCGGTTCGTAACCATCCATCTCGATTCGCACGCGCAGCACGCCGGCAACGAAGGGCATGTCCTCGATCGGAGTCACCCCGAGCGGTTCCCAGTCTTCGTCCGAATCCGCGTAGGGTTTGGCGAACACCCTCGCGCCCGGTGGGTCGGAGGTGATCGTTACTCTGTCCGAGTACCGTTCTCGCAGCTGCTTCAGAACCGGGTCATCCGGGATGAAGCGCTCGGCCTCCCGACCGAGCTGGAATGCCTGCCACCTGCTGAGGTCCCCGTATCCGGTCGACGAATCCAAGAGCTGTTCGATCTCCGGGAGGGCCTGTTGCCGCGCCCAACGCTGCCGGCTTGCCCGCTGGCTGAACCAGGCGACGACCAGGATGAGGCCGATCGTCAGCATGAGTGTCGGGATCGCGAACCGCGGGCGCCGGATCAGGTCCTTGACTCCGGCCGGCTGGGCGGGCGCACCTGGAATCCCGCTGGCCTGGGCCTGGAGATCGGCGAGATCGTCCCGCAGCTCGGCCGCCGATTGATACCGATCGGCTGGTGACCGTCTCAGACAGCGGGCGATGATCTCCCCGAGCTCAGTGGGCAGTGAGTCGTTGATCTCGACGGCCGGTGTCGGCTCGGCGGTCAGGATCGCCGACAGGGTGGAGACGTTCCGGTCGCGCCTGAACGGGTGCTGTCCGGTGGCCATTTCGTACAGCAGAATGCCGAGGGAGAAGATGTCCGAGCGGTGGTCTACAGAACGGCCCTCGGCTTGCTCGGGAGACATGTAGGCGATCGTGCCGAGGATCTGGCCGATGGCGGTTCGGTCTTCGATGGACATGGTCGCGTCATCGTCGGACAGCTCCTCCGCCAGCTTGGCGAGGCCGAAGTCGAGGACCTTCACGCGACCGTCCTCGTCGAGCATGATGTTGGAAGGTTTGAGGTCGCGGTGGGTGATGCCCTTGATGTGGGCACTGCTCACCGCGTCGACGATCTGGCCGGCGAGCTCGAGAAAGGAGGGAAGGGCGAGACCGCCGTGGGGAATCAGGTCGCCCAGGGCCTCCCCAGTGACCAGCTCCATGGCGATGAAGTGGACTCCGGCATCCTCCTCCAGGGCATAGATGGTGACGATGTTCGGGTGCTTGAGGGCGGCAATCGCGGAGGCCTCGCGATCGAACCGCGCGCGGCGGTCCGAGCTGCGCGCCAGCTCTTCGGGCAGCACCTTGATAGCGACCTCGCGTCCGAGCTTTGAGTCGGCGGCGCGCCATACGACACCCATTCCGCCCTCGCCGAGCTTGTCGACGATGCGGTAGTGCAGAAGAGTCTCTCCTGGTTCGAGCATGATGTCCTTCCCGTAGGGCAGCCCATTCTAAGGGAGTGCGTCGTGGTTGAGCCGAATCTGAGAGTCGCCGTTGGAAGGCCTGTGGAAGGTGCTGTACGACGCCGGCACCGAGCTCGAAGACGACACCGAGGACGAAGACTCATCCGGAAATGGCGTCCTTTTAGCCGTCGATCGAGCGTCCGACCGCCCGAGTTTCCTCATCGTCCAGAACGGGCGTGCTCTCGAGGTCGATGGCTCCGTTCCAGTTGAGCAGCCACTTGGCAAGCGCCTTGGGATCGTCGGTTTCGGCAATGGCGACGCCGGTGAACCCGACCAGGTCGTGCCAACGGCCGATGAGCTTGACGCCGCCGAGGTCCTTCTCATCGTCGGCCTTGGTCATCGCGGCGAAGGCCCCGAGAACCTCGTGCCGCTTGTCCTCGTGTACGCGCCACTGAATCAGATACTTCATATTGGACTCCTTCTATTCAAGTTGGGCTGAGGTCGCAACCTGCTGCGACCGGTTCTCGATTATAACCCAGAAATCGAGGCCCTCGGCCAAAGATATGCCCCTCTTGATAGGGGATACTTCGTCCAGCCTCACTCTTGCCTCTGATCACGAATGTCAGATTGTCTGACGGGGTTTCGACAAGGGGGTTATTTCATGCCTCGCTGCCGATCAGGACGGTGCCGGTTCCCGACTCGATCGATGAACAGTGAGGTCACGCCGCCAGCGAAAGAACGACCGCCGCCAACAACGCGGCGGAGCCGGCGCGTTTCGGACTGAAGCTCAGATTTCCGAGAGTCTTCAAAACGTCACCTCTTTCGTTTCAAAATATTGGCCCACGCCGCTGCGGGCGGCCATGGTCACACTGCACGAGCGGTGGAATTCGCCTGCCCGCGGATCGCTTCTCAATGTCGTGGAGATTCGGACGATGTCAGCGGAATCCCCTCGAGCCGAAACAGATCCAGCAGGCTCTCCGCCGTGCGGCTCGCTTCCGGGTTTCGCCGCCCGGTCACGACCAGATGTTTTCAACGGTCACCTGCTACGATCTCTCCCTGAAAGGGGATTCCAGACCATGCCCAACAAACGATCGGCCGGGTCGGCTGCGATGTGGATGGTTCTCGCCGGAGGCCTGGTTTCGATGGCGTGCGCCAAAGAGCCAGCGACGGGCCCCGAGGAGGCCGCGACGCGTCCCGAGGAGCGATTCGAGTTCACCTCGTACACGCAGGTGGGGGAGCTGTTCGAGAAGATCGGCTACACGCCGGAGGCCTGGCAGGCGGGCATCCGCGAGGTGCCGCGGGTCTACCTCACCAACGTCGCGCCGAGGTGGCGCGAACGGGTGTCGAACGAAGTGTCGGTGCAGACCAAGAAGCGGATTTTCTTCCGCGCTTTAGCCCCGCTTGCGCTGCGCTCAAACGAGCTGATCCTGCGCGACCGTGCCCGACTCGCCGACCTCCGGAGCCGGCTGGACGGCGGGGGAGAGATCACCGCTGAGGACAGACAGTGGTTCGCGCAGCTGGCCTCCCGCTATGGCGTCGCCCAGGAAGACCAGGCTCAAACCGACGACAGGACCCTCGAAGAGCTCATGGAAAGGGTGGACGCGGTGCCGGTATCGCTGGCGCTGAGCCAATGTGCGGAGGAGAGCGGCTGGGGCACCTCGCGGTTCGCCGCTGAAGGCAACGCCCTGTTCGGCCAGTGGTCGTGGGGTGGCACCGGGATCAAGCCGGAGCAGCAGCGCGCGGGCATGGGGGACTACCGCATTGCAGCCTTCGAGACCCCTCTCGGATCGGTGATGGCCTACATGTTGAACCTCAACACCCATGCGGCTTACGCCGGGCTGCGGGCGCTGCGCGCTGAGCTGCGAGCTCGGGGCGAGAGAATCAGCGGCTGGGAGCTGGCCGAGAGCCTGGATCGGTACTCGGAGCGGGGCCAGGCCTACGTCGAATCGTTGCACTCGATCATGCGAGTCAACAAGCTCGATCCAGCGGACGACGCATTCCTCGGCGACGGCCCGACCATCTACTTGGTTCCGGTCGGCGAAGGGGTCGACTGACGCCCGAGCGTCGCGTCACAGAGTTGGCGATCGTCCTGTTGCCGGATGCCAGTTCGTTGGCGGCTCGGGGTTGGGATGCCTTCGCGCCAGCGACTCCGCGGACCTGTTCTCGCCAAATGGCTGGTGAGAGATACCGGCTAGGCTTTGTCTTCGAGCTCGGCCCAGCGCCGATAGAGCTCGGCGACCCTCTGTCGCACTTCCTCGTGGGCGAGGAACGCGTCATGAGCGGCGTCGGCGTCGGACACCACCCGGGGATCGGCGAGACGCTCCGCCGCTGTTTCGAGCTCGGCCTCGGCCTCGAGGATGGTTTCCTCCATCGCCTCGTACTCGCGTTTCTCGAGGTAGGTGAGCCCGGTGCGCCGGGGCCGCTCGCGACGCCGGTCGGACCGCGTCCGGCGCGGTGCCGTTGCCTCGGGTTGGCGGTGTGCAATCCACTGATCAACGTCGGCAAAGGGTGTTGCGGCGCCGGCGCCGTCGAGGCCGAGCAGAACCGTGCTCACCCGATCGAGCAGGTAGCGGTCGTGCGAGACCAGCACCAGCGCACCCGGGAATTCGAGCAGGCTTTCTTCGAGCACCTCGAGTGTCGGAATGTCGAGGTCGTTGGTCGGCTCGTCAAGCAGCAGGAGGTCTGCAGGTCGCAGCATGAGGCGGGCGATGTGAACGCGCGCCTGTTCACCGCCAGAAAGCTCGCTGACCGGTTGGTCGAGTTGGTCGTCGCGAAACTGGAAGCGGCGGGCCCAGCTCACCACGTGCACCTCGCGGCCGCGATAGAGCACGGTGTCTCCGTCCGGAGCGAATGCGCGGCGTAACGGCAGGGCCTGGTCGAGCTGTGCCCGGGCCTGATCGAAGTGCACGACCTGGAGGTGCTCGGCGCGGCGAATGACGCCGCTGTCGGGATCGAGCTCGCCGGCCAACAGCTTGAGCAGAGTGCTCTTGCCGCTCCCGTTGGCACCCACCACGCCAAGGCGCTGGCCGGGCTGCAGAATGAGGTCGAGACCCTGGAGAAGTTGATGGCCGCCGAGCGTCTTGTCGACTCCGGACGCCACCAGCAACCGCTTGGTGCGGCGGCCCGAGCCGGTCATTTCGATGCCCACCTGGGAGGTCGCCAGCTCGGCCCGAACCTGAGCGAGGTCAGCCGCCAGGCGCTCGGCCTCGTCGATCCGCGCCTGCGCCTTGGTGGTCCGCGCCTTGGGTCCGTGTCCCAGCCATTCGAGTTCCCGCCGCACTCGGTTGGCGAGGCTGTCGCGATACTGGGCGCGCGCCTGCAGAAACTGGGCGCGCCGTTTTAGGAACGTCGTGTAACTGCCGGCGGCCGTGAAGGTGCCGCCTGGGTACTGGGGCGCCACCTCGATCACCTTGTTGGTCACCCGATCGAGAAAGGTGCGGTCGTGACTGATGACGACGTAGGCGAGGAGGCGGCTCGAGCACAACATCTTCTCGAGCCACAGAATGCCCTCCAGATCAAGGTGGTTGGTGGGCTCGTCGAGGAGCAGCACTTCAGGGTCGCCGGCGAGGGCGGCGGCGATCGCCAGCCGCTTGCGCCAACCTCCCGACAACTCACTCACCGGTTGCTCGGGCGACCGGAATCCGAGTTGGTCGAGCACGATCCCGACCCGAACTTGCCGCTCGGTCTCGTCCTTGATCCCCTCCGAGTCGACCATCGCGCCGTGCGTCGCCACCTCGACGACTGTTGCCTCCGGCTCGAAGACGTCGTCCTGCCCAACCATGGCGACTCGCAACCGGCGGCGGCGGTGGACCTCGCCGTCATCGGGTTCCTCGGCGCCCGACAGGATGCGCAGCATCGTGGTCTTGCCGGCGCCGTTGGGTCCGATGACTCCGACGCGATCACCGTCCGAGATGGTGAGATCCAGCCCGGTGAACAGGGTTCGGGACCCGTACGACCGGGTCAACTCGCGAACGGTGATGAGCGCCGCCATGCCGCCGAGAGTATACGAGCGAAGGTGAGCTCGCTCGGAACGGGGGTATCCTGGTGGCCGGGGCCGAGAAGCCACAACCACCATGACGGTTCTCCTTCGCAACCTGCCGGTGCCGCTCGAACTGGACGAGGCCGAGCTGGCACCCACCGCGGCTGCGGCTCTCGGCATCGACGCCGGTGGGTTGACCATTCACGCCATTGTCAGAAAGTCCCTTGACGCTCGCCGTCGGCGCGAGCCGCAATTTCTCTACACCTTAGCCCTCGACCTCGATCCCGGGGTCGAGGCCGCCCTACTCGACCGCGATCCCGCGCCGGTGGAGGTCTTCGTCCCGGCTCCCCGGGTGGTCGTGCGCGCACTCCCGGCCGCCGTCCACGGACTACCCCCAGTTGTCGTAGGCTGCGGTCCCGCCGGGCTCTTCGCCGCCTGGCGGCTCGTCGAGGCAGGTCTCCGGCCGACCGTCATCGAGCGCGGACCCGACGTCACTGAGCGGACCCGACGATGGAACCGCTTCCTACGTGGCGACGCGTTCGATCCCGAGAGCAACCTGCTGTTCGGTGAGGGCGGCGCCGGCGCCTACTCCGACGGCAAGCTCTACACGCGGGTTCGCGACCCGCGGGTGCGCGAGGTCCTGGAGGCCCTGGTGGAAAGCGGCGCGCCGCCGTCGATCCTCTATGAATCCAAGCCGCACATCGGCAGCAACCTGCTGCCGTCGGTAGTGCGCCGCTTGCGCCGCCGACTCGCCGACCGCGGCGTAGAATTTCGCTTTTCGACCCGCATGACGGGGTTGGTCGTCGAAAGCAGCCGGGTGCGCGGCGTCGAGCTCGAACCGGGCGGCATGCTTGCCGCGACCGCGGTGTTTCTGGGCCTCGGACACTCTGCCCGTGAGACCATCCGCCGTCTGCACAACGACGGCGTCGCCATGGAACGCAAGCCGTTTCAGCTCGGCGCCCGCATCGAGCACCCGCAACGGGTCATCAACCGCATGCAGTACGGTGCGTACTGCGACCACCCTCGGTTGCCGCCGGCCGACTACCGGCTGGTGGCCAAGCTCCCAGGCGGCGACGTCTTCAGCTTCTGCATGTGCCCCGGCGGCGAGATCCTACCCGCCACCGAGCAGCCGGGTTTCATCTGCGTCAACGGCGCGTCGCCGCTCGGACGGCGCGGCCGCTTCGCGAACTCGGGCTTCGTGATAACGCTCGATCTGGACAGCTTTGGAGGCGAGGGACCACTTGCCGGCATCGAGCTCCAGGAGCGGATCGAGGCGCGGGCGGCAGCCCTGGCCGAGCACCCCTTCGGCGCTCCGGCGCTGCGCTTCGTGGACTTCCTCGAGGCGCGGCTGACCACCGGCCCCCTGCCCGAGTCGAGCTACCCACTGCCGCTGACCATCGCCCCATTTGAAGAGTTCCTGCCCCAGCGGGTTCTCGAGGCGCTGCGCGCCGGGCTGTCGGGGTTGTGCAAGCGGCTGCCGCTCTTGCGTCATCCGGAGGCCATCATCGTCGGCCCCGAGTCGCGCAGCTCGTGTCCGGTGCGGATCGTCCGCGACCCCGAAACCCTGGAGTCACCATCAGCCGCCGGCCTCTACCCCATGGGGGAGGGTGCCGGCCACGCAGGCGGCATCATGTCGGCGGCCATCGACGGCCTGCGCTGCGCCGAGGCCTTCCTCGCCCACGCCTTCTGAGAGTCGACGTCGGAACTTCCTCGGATCCCCGGACCTGGTACTGAATTCTTGTTGCGAAACCCGGTGAGCAGTGCGGGCTAGGGAAGTTGCAGCCGACCGCTGACGCGGCGGGGTGCAGGCTGCTCGAGCCGGATGATGGCGCCCTCATGAATGACGAGGCGGGGTTCCTGCAGGGCTCTCAGGTCGGAAAGCGGATCACCATCCACGACGAGGATGTCGGCCAGCTTGCCGGTGGCGAGCGTGCCGAGGAGATCCTGGCGGCGGCAGACGACGGCGGCGTCCGATGTGGCGGAGACGATGATCTCCATCGGGGTCATCCCGGCGAACTCCATCCACTCGATCTCCGTCATGGGCATGCCGATGGTCAGGCCCGGAAGGTAGCCGGCGTCGTTGCCCAGGGCGACCCTACCGCCGGCCGCAGCGAATCGCCGGAGATTGTCGTACATCTGGGTCCCGTTTCCGGTGAGCGCCGCCAGAGTTGGAACCCAGCTCACATCGGCATCCACCATCTGCTGAATGACATTGTCGGGTACGTAGTCCAGGGCCATGTGTGCAATGTCGTCAACCCCGGCATCGAGAGCGCTCACGAGATCCCTCTCCAGGACCAGGTGAACGGTTACCGGGATTCCTCGGGCGTGGGCCGTCTCGACGATCGCAGTGGCGAGTTCCACGGACAAGAGCTCCCCGACGCCCGACTCGATGACGATCTTGATGACGTCCGCGCCACGGTCGATAAGACCGTCGATCTCACGCTCGGCCTCCTCCACAGAGTCCACCGTCAAGGAGGGGAAGTTATTGCCGGCGATGGGATAGCCGCCGGGGCACGTGACCAGCGGACCGGCGGCGAGGATGCAGGCGTTGCGAGAATCGCTCGTGAAACGCTCCCGCAGGACATCCCACGGGAGGTTCACCGGAGCCCCGAGGTCACGCACGGTGGTGACACCGGCCGCGGCCCATGCCTGCAGGTTGTCTCGCCGGTAGCTGTTGTGGACGTGGGTGTTGATGAAGCCCGGCAGGATGGTGGTCCCGGGTAGATCGAAGCGCCGCACCCCGGGCGGAGTCGCGAGCTCCCGCGCTTGTCCTGCCGCCATGATGTGGCGGCCCCAGCAGACGACTGACCCATCCTCGATCGGATCCGCGCCGGAGCCGTCGATTACGCGTCCGCTCAGCACGACGAGCGGGGTTTCCGGCACATGCCAGTCGGCGATGTCCACGCCGTCGACGCTGTCGCCTCCTTCTACACAGACGTTGCGAAGAGTGTGGTCGTCGCAGGGGGGACCACCCTCACAGGCGGTGTAGCCGCCCATGAGATCGAAGGACGGCAACCAGGTGTAGGCGTGGTAGCAGCCGGCGGGGACGGCCGCCGAGTAGGTCGTCTGTCCCGGCTCGAGTGGTACGACCGTCACCACATCGGTCACGACGTTTTCCAGCAGGAGGTTGAGGGCAGGATGGTCACCCTGAGGGGGCACGACCCGGCCGCTGATCATGCCCGTCTCGACCCGAACCGCGCCACCGATCGGGGCCGGAGCCAGGGGAGGGGAGGCGATTGCCGCCGCCGGCAAAATGCAGGCGAGGAGCCCGGCGACGATCAGAGTTGTTGATGCGTGACGTGGCTTCACCCGGGCTCGTAATTTCATGGCTCGTCTTCCTACGGAATGTACGCCGGCGGAGCCTCCAGGGTTTTGAGCCGACTCGCCCTGAACACCTTTAATCCTCCGGGCAAAGGTAAGGGGCCATGGGGTATGCGTAGATGAACTCGGCATCGCCGGTGAGATTGTCGACCTTGGAGACATAGGCGAAGAAGCCGTTGGTGAACAACCCGGCGCAGGGGTCCTGGGATGCGTACACCGGGTCGAGCCACAGTTCCACGGTCAGCGGACCCTCCACGGACCCGACGCCGAGCTCGTCGAACGACCACTGGTTCATGCTCTGGATGTGGATGGTTTTGAACCCGTCCGCCAGCAATGTGCCGTCACCGGAGGTTATCCTGTAATGAACTCGAATTCGGGTGGTTAAGGATGCACTGGCGATGCCGAGGTTGGACCGGAAGGAGCCGTCGTTGCGAGCCCCGGTGATAAATGACGAGGACCAGCCCACATTGTACGCAGGCATCAGCCCCGGAACGGTCTGGCCGTAGGTCCCCTCGCCGCCGCCGGTGTTGTAGGTTCGGGTGACCCCATAAACCACCGACCCCTCGGCGTTCCCCGTCAAGTCGGGATTCACGTTGAGGGTGAGCATCCCCTTGATGTCCGTGTCGATGTCGAAGGTGGTCTGCAACACGTCTTCCACGATCAGGGTCTCACCGGTATCTAAAAAGACGACAGTCAGGTACTCAGATCCGCTGTTGTCCTGATTCGCGGGCAGGAAACCGACAAAGACGTTCATCCCGTGGTCCACGGGGTTGAAGAGGGTCAGGTCTGAGACCCACTCGGTGCCGTGGAGTCCAGATCCGCGCGCCACAACGGGAAAGGCGACGAGGTCGGTGATGAGCTGGGCCGCTGCGGGGGTCGCCAGCACCAGCAGGGCGAGAGCGACGAGACTGCAATTCCTGAGCATGTCAATTCCTCCTTTTCGGACGTTGGTCCGGTCGATGCGCCTTCGTTCGACCTCAGCCGCAGCGCTCAATAGGCGATCGTGCCTGCGAAGACGAGCTCGATCGGCCACGACGGATCGTCGAACCCTTCGAAGGTCACGTAGACCAGCCCGAGCAGGCGCCCTGACGCGCCCTCGAAGCGGCCTGTACCGCCGACGATCGTGAATTCGGACTCCTGGACGATCAGCATCAGCGGTGGCACCGGCCATTCCACGGTGACCGCGGTGTAGGCGGCCCACACCTGATCCCCATTCGCGGCCGTGAAAGTGGCCTCTCCACCCACCGCGGCGCTGCCGTCAACCGTCGAGCAATGCGCGGTGCTGAGCGTCGTGCGACCGAGGTGGGTCATCTTGCCCTCGGTGGCGGTCAACGTCTGGTACGGTACCCCTGTCACGTCGAAACACGCGTCCGAGGCGGGGAAGCTGGCCTCACCAGCAAAGTTCCCCTTGAACGGTCTAGGTTTCGGGTTTTCGGCGGAGCTCACAACCGCAGTGGCCGCGAGCACCAGAATCAGGACTGCCACGATTCGGATACAACTGTGCGATCTCATCACGTCCTCCTTTCAACGGGCCTGACGCTACCCGTCCGTTCGATCGACCTTCAGCAGAATGTCCGTCCTTACCTCAGAATCTACTGCTCGGCAGTCCGTTCGACGCACGGAAAATGTGAGGGCATTGCACGGATCCGGCATGATCCGGTTGGTCGGCGAGTCCGCAGTCGACGGTTGGTGAACGGTGCGGTTGCATATAATCGTCTCCGAGAGTCCCGATCCGGAACGAGCGGAGGCAACGTGGACGGTCCGTTTGGTCTCGGCGACTGGCTGGTGGAGCCGGCGCTCAACCGTGTGTCCAGCGAGTCGGACGTCGTCCAACTCGAGCCGCGGGCGATGGACCTGCTGGTGTTTTTCGCCCACAATCCCGGCGAGGTGCTATCCCGGGACACCCTGATCGACGGCGTCTGGCAGACCCGGTTCGTCGGCGAGGCGGTGCTGCGCAACACCGTGGCCGTGCTGAGGCGCGCACTCGGCGACCATGCCGACCGCCCGACCTATATCGAAACCATCACCAAGCGCGGCTATCGGTTGATCGCGCCGGTGACCGGCCTGGGATCGTCGGCCGGGCAACCGACGCGGGGAGACTCCTGCTTCAAGGTGACGTTGGACGGGTTGGAGATCCAGCTCATTGACGGCGACAATCTGATCGGACGGGGTGCGGACGCTGCGATCCGAATTGACCACCCCGAAGTCTCGCGGCGTCATGCCCGGCTCACCGTCGATGGAGACATGGTGACCCTTGAAGACCTTGGGAGCAAGAACGGAACCCACCGCAACGGGCGACGGCTGGAGACGCCGGAACGACTTGTCGACGGCGACGAGATCTGGATCGGCCTCAACCTCGCCAGGATGCGCTTCCAGGTGTGCGACGACCTCACCAAGACCGAACGTTGATTGACGGTTCGGCGTCGATACCGGTTTCCACATTCCACATCGCTCGCGGCCTTCAGCCGCGGCGACTCCCTGTTCGGTTATGATGGGGTCCTGGATTCCAGGAGATCAGTGTGCCCCTGTCGGCAGGCGACCGTCTCGGACGTTACGAGATCCTGACCCAGCTGGGTTCGGGTGGGATGGGCGAGGTCTATCGGGCGGTCGACACCGCGCTGGCCCGCGACGTCGCCATCAAGGTGCTGCCCGACGGGGTTGCTAGTGATCCCGGCCGGCTCGAACGGTTCAAGCGGGAGACCCGGGCGGTGGCCGCCCTGTCCCATCCCAACATCCTGGAGATCCACGACGTGGGCGAGCAAGGACCGGTGCACTACGCCGTCACCGAGCTGCTCGAGGGAGAAACCCTGCGCCAACGGATCCCCGCGTCGGGCTTGAGCTGGCAGGCGGTGGTGGAGATCGGGGCCGAAATCGCCGAGGCGCTCGCCGCCGCTCACGACCGGGGCATCATTCACCGTGATGTGAAGCCGGACAACGTCTTCGTCACGTCGGCCGGCAGGACCAAGGTCCTGGACTTCGGCTTGGCGCGACTACAGGAAGAAACGTCATCCGAAAGACCAATCGGCGAGCTTGAACAGAACGTGACCCAGACCCAGACCGGCACCCTGCTGGGCACCATGGGGTACGTCGCGCCCGAGCTGTTAAGCGGCGGACGGGCCGATGCCCGGTCGGACATCTTCGCCCTCGGCTGCGTGTTGTGCGAAATGGTCACGGGCCGTCGCGCCTTTCTCCGGGAGACGGCGGAGCGAACCGTGTGGGCGACGCTGCACGAGGAGCCGCCGCCACCGTCGTCGATCGGGGTCGTGCTGCCCGATCCACTGGAGCACACGGTTGCCCGCTGCCTCGAGAAGAACCCCGATGCTCGCTTCCAGTCCGCCGCCGACCTTGCCTTCGCCCTGCGCGCGATTGGCAGTGGCTCAGGATCGGCATCAAATGCCACTCCGCTCCCGCCCGGGTCGCGGGCGGATCGGCGAATCGCCGCCCTGGGGGTCGTCGCTGTGCTCGTTGTGATCGCCGCACTGGCACTGGTCTTCGTCGGACCACAGCTGCGCCCCCGTTCGGAGCCGGCGGGCCCGGAGCTCGACCCGGGCCGGGTGGTGGTGCTGCCGTTCGAGAACCGAACCGGTGACCCGGACCAGGACGTGATCGGCCTCATGGCGGCCGACTGGCTCACCCAGGGCATGCCGGACACCGTCGGCATCGACGTCATTGCCAGCTCGAGCGCCATCGCGGCGACGCGACGAGTCGGCGGCGGCTCCGGTGGGTCGTTCGACGTGGCACGGCTGCTCGACGCGGGAACGCTGGTCACCGGCACCTACTACCGGCAGGGCGATCAACTTCGCATCAAGGCGGAGATCGCGGCCACCTCCACCGGCGAGCTCCTCCACTCCATCGACCCGGTGGCCGGGCCGATCTCGGACCCGATGTCGGTGGTGGAGCCGCTGCGCCAGCAGATTCTGGGCCTCCTCGCAGGCAAAGACCCCAACATCGCCAAGTTCACCGCGTCCACCTTCGACGCCTATCGAGAGCTGACGGCGGGCCTCGAGATCTGGCTCGAGAAGCCGGAGGTGGGCCTCGAGCACTTCCGCAGGGCGTCTGAGCTCGACCCCGACTCGTTCATTGCCCGGCTCATGACGAGTCACGCATTGGATTTTTTGAAACGCGACGAGGAATCGCGGGCCGTTCTGGACGAGCTGGATGACCGGCGCCACTTGCTGAGCTCCTTTGATCGCCTCTGCCTTGACTGCGTCCTGCTCAGAAGGGAGCACCGGTATGCCGAGGCGCTGCCGCTGCTGCGGGAGATCGTGGCCCTCGATCCGCTGAACCCGCACATTACCATCGGCTACGTTGACGCCCTGGCATGGACCAACCACCCGCGCGAGGCGGTTTCGGTGCTGGAGCGTCTCGGCGATCTGGACAAGCCCGACATCCCTCACGTTTTCTCCATATGCCTGGCCCTACACGTGCTCGGAGAGCACGACCGCGAGCTCGAGGTCTCCCAGGAGGCTCTGACGCGGTTCCCTCGCTTCCAGGGAGAAATCCGCTGGGGGCTCTTCTTTAATCAGGTGAACGCCCTCGGGGCGCTGGGACGCAGCGACGAGCTGGCGGTTCTGCTTGCAGAACACAGCAAGGAATCAGCACCCGTCGGCGCCTGGTTGGCGCTGAACGCCAGCGTGGAGCTGCGGGCCCACGGCCAACCGGGGGCCGCCCGGGAGATCGCCGAACAGGCTCTCCAACGGCTGCCGCTTGACCCCGCCCTGCCCGCACGGACGCAATGGGTCCAGGGGGTCCTGCTGCTCCTGGTGGATCGCCCCGAAGACGGGCTCGCGCTTTTTTCCGCGGTGGCTGCCCAGACCCCGGACAACGTCGTTCACGTGGGGTCGGTGGGGGCGATGGCGGCGCGGCTCGGAGATCGGGAAAACGCGCTGGGCGTGCTACGCCGAATCGATGAGCTGGCCAGCCCCCGGTTGTACGGTGAGGATCACTACATGCGCGCCTGCATTGCGGCCGAGCTGGGCGAGCGCGAGCAGGCAGTGAAGCAGCTCCACGCCGCCCTCGACGCCGGATTCCAGTTCAACCTCACCTTCCACCGCAATCCGTGGCTGGATTCGCTGCACGGCTACGAGCCGTTCGAGGAATTCCTCCGGCCGAAGGGATAACTCGGCACCCGCCGTGCGGCCTCAAAAATCGCCCTGAACTCAGACGAGGCGGCCGGCAAACTCACCGCCTGACCGCACGAAGATGCACGTGTTGAGGCCACTGGCGAGCTCGATGATACGATCCGCGTAACCGGCTTCTCCACCCTCTTCAGGTTCCTGGAGTCCCAGGAAGACGACATCGGCGTTGGCGCTGATCTCGTGCAGAACAGAGGTGATGCTGCGGTCTGCGGGGTTGACGATGACCTCTGTTTCGGCGCCGATTCGGGTCTCCGGGAGCAGCTTGCCGAGCCCTTCAAGCTGCTGTCGGCGTTCCTCCTCGTCGCGGGCCACCGATCGCACACAGATCCTTGCGCCCCGCCATCCGGGGTTCAGCCGCAGCAGGTAGGCGAGCAACAACATCAGGTCGCCGTTGTTCTGCAGGCCACCCCACCAGATGTCGATACGTTTTTCGCTGCCCGGCTCGTGGGCCCAGTTGAGCCTGGTGATAATGGTGTTCTTCCCTGCGTAGGACATGGCACGCATGATCCTGAGTTGGGACTCGAGTCGCTCCCGGCGCCGTGACCAACCGAACATCACTGTGTTGGAGTGAAGCCCTGCGATGCCGTTGGCCTGGGCAACGCCGAGCACTCCGGATTCGAAATCCGGCACCACATCCACCTCGGGGAATGCGACGACGCCGGCCTCCTCGAGCTCGCGATCCATCTCGTCTCGCATCCGGTCGATCTCCCTGAACCTCTCCAGGCCGCCCACCAGCAGTCGGCACACCGTGACCACTCCCCGGTCCTGGTTGAACCACGATGCGAGTCGGACGAGCGCGGCCCTCTTGCCGGGATCACCTGCGAAGAGCAGGATCTGCGGCCGCCAGTTCCGCGGGTCGAGCTCGTGGCGGCGGAGCTTGAGGAGCGCCCAGCGGGCGAGTGCCACCCAGGCTCCGGCACGGACGTCACCCCACCGCTTTCGCATCGACCGCCTGCGGAGGTAGGCGTACAGCGCACTTTCGAGCACGACGGCCGCCAGGCACGCCCACGGGCTGATCAGGAACATCACCACGATCGCTCCGACCGAACCGAGCAGCGACACGTACCACGGCACCCGGATCGTGGGCCGGTAGGAGGGGTCGCCGACCAGGCTTTCGAGAGCCGACGCGAGATTGATCGTCACATACAGGGTGAGGAAGAGGATGGTGACGAACTGCGCCACCGCGTTGAGTCCGCCAAGGGCGACCGCGGTCAACGCGATGGCGCCTGAAACCCAGGTGGCGATCGTGGGTTGGCCGGTCTTCGACAGGCGGGCGAGAAATGACGGTGCGAGGCCGTCGGCGGCCAGCGCCTGCAGGACCCGTGGTCCGCCGAGCACGCTGCCGAAGGCGGACGACAACACGGCGCCCCAAAGGCCGGGGAAGACGAGCCATGGCCCGAAGACCGCGACGCTCGTCCACACCACCCCCGGCACGGCCAATTGTTCAGGTGAGATCCGGGTGGTCACGGCCAACAACACCGGGACCGCAAGGTAGACCGCGGTGCCGGTGGCGACCGCCGCCAGGGTGCCGCGGGGGATCGAATGGCGGGAGTCCTTGAGATCGCCGCTCATGCCTATGCCGGCGGTAAATCCGGTCACCGCCGGAAAAAACACCGCAAAGACGTACCAGAAGCCCTGCGGTGCGGTCCGCAACGTCATCGCGAACTCCGGCGCCTGGGTTCCCTCCGCCAGGGCGCCGACGGCCAACGCCACCAGGGATGCGCCCACCGCCACCATGATCGGGATCTGGAGCTGGAGGGCGAGTGTCGCGCTCTTGCCGGAGACGAGCGTGATGATGATGATGATGGCGGCGGCCAACAGCTGCGGTGCGGCGCTCGGAATCTCACCCCACCGACCGGGCCACACGGCGAGGATCGCCTCGACCAGACCGAAGCTGTAAAAGGTGATGCTCAACGTCCGACAGAGAAACAGGGGGATCCCGATGGCGCCGCCGAGCTCGAGACCGAGGCTGCGGGAGATCATGAAGTACTCGCCGCCTACTCCGACGGTCATGTTGGTCGCCACCGCCGATGCCGACAGCGCGGTAATGAAGGTGATCGAGCTCGCCAGAAGCACAACCAGCAGGGTCACCGGAAGGCCGAGATTGCCGACCACCCAGCCGAAGCGGAGGTACATGATCAACCCGAGAATGGTCAGCACGCTCGGCGTGAAGACCCCGAGAAAGGTCCCGAATCGGTGGGCAGGTTGCTGCGCCGGTGCGTCGGTCGTCATATCCCTCCAAGTCGCCGATGGTCAGGCTGTGATCCTCCGACGCTACAGTATATTCAGCGCCAGGTGCACGATTGGCGGTCCATTCGCGGCTCTCTCGACGAAACCTGGCGAGACGAGCTGGCTAGAACCTGATCGCCGACGCCGATTCCGTAGACCCATGGGTTGATGTCCGTTGCCACCGTGTCAAGTACGCCGTCGGCGGTGTTGATCTGGGCGTCGGTGGACATCTGGATGTACTTGAGGTCGGCGTTGATCATCCAACGATCACCGAGGTTGAGGTTGAGGCCGAGGTTGCCTGCGAAACCGAAAGAGTTGCTGAAGTCGATGCCGGTGACGCCGAGGCCGGCGAGGGCGTCGGAAAGATCGTAATCGTAGAAAAGGGTGTAGTTGATGCCGATCCCGATGTAGAGGTTCCAGCTCCCCTCGGGGACGAGGTACCACTGGAGCGTCGCCGTGGGCGGTAGCACGGAGACCGTGCCCAGGTCGGCGCCTGCGAGGGCCCCGCCGGACGCAGTGAGATCATGGTCGGTGGTCGCGGCAATGACCTCGAGGCCGACCCGAGGGCTGAACATGTAGGTGATGTCGACCTCGATAGTGCTCTTGGAACCGACGGCCACCGTGCTGCCGGTGTCGCCGATCTCGTTACTGTCGTCGTTGGGCTGGACCGAGATACCCCGCACCCTGAAGATCCAGCTCTGGGCGTCGGCTATGGCGGGAACGACCAGCAGTGCGATCATGATGATGAGAACGGTCTTCGTCCGCATGTCCTTCTCCTCCTCGATTCTGTGGTTGCCGCCCGGCAGGGTGCCGTAACGCCGTCCGTTGATGATCCGAATACCTCGACCTGGAAATTCAACTCTGATGGAGATCTTAACACGTCGTTGTTCGTCGACCTGTTATTGTCGCAACACAGCTAATGAAACTGGGATCGACGGGAACGGCGTCAAAGGACGACAGTCAGGTGTCGTAGGTGCAGGAGCCGAAGCGCTGGTAGACTCTCGCCGATGACGGACCAAGGCGAACGGCCGGGGCAGTAGTGGACGGGGGTTGGTGGAGCGTGCCATCAGCGTGCTCAACGCCTGTTTTGGCGACTACCTCTCACACACCGACAACGAGCTCCAGCAGCCGATGGCGTTTTTCCGGAACAACCGACCGCTGGCGCCGGAAGAAATCGCGGCGCCCGCGACCGGTAAGGTCTGCGTCCTGGTGCACGGACTGGGCTGCAACGAGTCGTCATGGAAATTCCCAGCGCCCCGCGAGGGAGGCGATTACGGTCGGCTGCTAGAACGGCGCTGCGGCTACCTTCCTCTGTATCTCCGCTTCAACACCGGACTGCACGTCTCCGACAACGGTGCGCGGCTGGCTGCTCTCTTGGACCAATTCTGCGCGCGCCAGGGCGCCGCAGTCACCGAGTTGCTGCTGATCGGGCACAGCATGGGCGGGCTGGTCATTCGCAGCGCCTGCCATCTGGCCGGCGAGGAGGGCCACGACTGGGTGTCGAGGGTGCGTCACGTGGTCTACCTGGGCTCTCCCCACCTGGGAGCACCGCTGGAAAAAACCACCAACATGGCGACCCACATGCTCGGTCTCTTCGACACCACGGCCACCCGCGTGATTCGCGATCTGCTCAACACCCGCAGCGCCGGGGTGAAGGACCTTCGGTTCGGAAATCTGGTCGAGGAGGATTGGCTCGTCTGTGACCCGGACGAGCTGATGAACGATCGCCGCGTCGCCATTCCCTGGCTCGCCACCGCGCGCCATCATCGCGTCGTGGGCCTGGCCGTTGCCGGGGTCGAGGACATTGGGCGATGCCGTGGTGCGGCCCCAGAGTGCCGCCGGCGTCGCCCGCGGCTGCCAGTCCGGTGCGCCCGAGGCATCCGATGTGCAGTTGATGCCGGGGCTGGACCACCTGGCCCTGGCCCGGCACCCGGCCGTCTACGACCACATCGAAGGGTGGGTGAGTGACGATGGATGAACAAGGCTGGGATCGACTCAGGGGTTTCAGGCGACTGATCCACGACGGCGTGGAGCGCACCGCGAGCTTCGTGGAGAAGCACCACCGCCACGCGGCCGGAAAACCGTTTCGGGTGCTCGAGTCGATCCCGCCGATCGCCGCACCCACCAAGGTGGTTCGGATGATCCACGACGGCGTGCTGTCGCTCACCTATGGCAGCATTCGCATGGTCAATCGGGCCGTCGAGAAGGCCGATGACTGGGTGGTGGAGAGGTTGGCGCCGGCGCACCACATCACCGAGTGCGAGAACCCGTCGGACGCGGACTGACATCGGGATCGAATTTTCAAATGGAGGTTCTGTTGATCAAGTCTCGCGCTCTTTGAAATACTTCATCAGGCGAGTACCTCACCAAACACTGAACATCAGGACATGCGCTTTTCATGCAGTTTCCACAGGGCAGGTCCGAAGAATCCAGAAAATCAGAATTCACTCCCAAAGGCTGACCCCAGTCACTCCTGAAAGAACCCAATAACGCAAGAGTGGGGCGACAGTTCGTCCACGCCATGTGCAAAAGACTCCCATCTTCAGCCAAGACGAATCTGGCTTTTCGAACAATCGAATATCCCTCTTCAATGGTAGTTATATTTACCAAATTGATGAGCCGATCGCCCAAATTTTCTTTTAAGAAATTCGATTTCGAGATCATTCTTTCCGGTCCAAAAACTGCAAATTGAGTAGCGGGATATTCAGACATCCATCTTCGTGCAAATTCCACATAATTCTCAATCGGCCAGTTCCGTGTCTCATAAGCTCCTGCTGGACTCAGAACGACCAGGTCATTATCCGGGCTCCAACCCGCCGTTATCAGTTTGTCAATACCCAACTTTTCGTGTTTCAAAATTGTAGGAGCAATTTGGACAGGCCCTAAACCTGTTTCTTCGATCGTACGGCGAGTACGTTCGCCTGCCGGTATCGGGGAATACCGATCGAATTCGCTCCAGCACACAGGGCGAAGGACCCTCCGAAACCACTGCGTGAGAGTCCTGCGTTGCAAATCAATAATCACATCGTAACGTCGTCGATTGAGTTTTGGAAGAATGAGGAGACCGTGCAGCATATGCGCTCTGAAATTCCATCCACCTTTCAGGGCAAAAACGTCTTGAAACATGGCGAGATTGTCTGGTATTGTCCTATATTCTATGGAGGTCAGGAAATCAAGTTCTGTTTCAGGATAATTGTTTTTCAAACTCTGCAAATAAGGCAAAGTTATGACCGTATCTCCGAGGGCATGGAGGCGGATTGCCAGAATCCTCTCTGGCTTTCTGTCTGAACGCCACGGGCGAGAATTAAAATCCCTTTTCTTCGCGTTCATGACGACAATCCAAGGGCTGGGAAGGTAGCTTTTCCTGATCTCAGGTTACCATGCGCCCGGAGGCCGTGATTGAGTAGCTGCGATTTGGGCGCACTTCGCACGGGATTTTCCGAGTTGCGTGTTAAGATCAAATCATCAGGTAGATAGGGTTCGAACTGAACACCACGAGGAGGATCGAGATGGCGAAAACGACCGGTACCGCGAAAGCAAAGAAACCCGCCGCGAAGAAGGCCGCACCGAAGAAGGCTGTTGCCAAGAAGCCGGCCGCGAAGAAGCCCGCCGCCAAGAAGGCGACGGTCAAGGCAGCGGTCAAGAAAAAAGTCGCTGCTGTGAAGAAGAAGGTTGCGGCTGACAAGAAGGCCGTCGCCAAGAAAGTCACCGCTGTGAAGAAGAAGGTTGCCGCCAAGAAGCCGGCCGCCAAGAAGGCCGCACCGAAGAAGGCTGTCGCCAAGAAGCCGGCCGCGAAGAAGGCCGCGCCGAAGAAGGCCGTCGCTAAGAAACCGGCCGCGAAGAAGGCCGCACCGAAGAAGGCTGTTGCCAAGAAGCCGGCCGCGAAGAAGGCCGCACCGAAGAAGGCCGCTGCCAAGAAGCCGGCCGCCAAAAAACCAGCCGCGAAGAAGTAGATTCGTGCATGCGACCGCGGTGAGCCGACACAGTTCGGCTCGCACGCGGCGTGCGGTTCCGGATCCCGGGCTCAGAGCGAGCCTGGATGCCGTCGCCCGATGGCAGGGTTGACGTGAACCGATTTCTTCGATTGAAGTCGTCATTTGCCGCGCGGCCATGATCGGTCATCCGATCGATCCGCCGAAGAATCAAAGAGCACGAATCCCCGAGTGCAGGTGCTCTCTCAGGGCAGGTTCATGAAGATCGTGGCGAGGCCGAGGAAGCTCAGAAAGCCTACGATGTCGGTGACGGTGGTGAGCACGATGGAGGAGGCCTGGGCCGGGTCCTGGCCGAGCACGGTCAACAGCATGGGAATTGTCGCGCCGGCGAGGCCGGCGATGAGCATCGAGATGACCATCGCCACGCCGATGACGGCTGCCAGACTGGTTGACCGGCTCCACACGAACACTGCGGCTGCGGTGACCAGAGCCACGGCGACGCCGTTCACCGCCCCGACCGCGGATTCCTTGACCGCGACCCGTGCGGCCTGCCGGACCCGGATCTCGCGCAAGGCGAGCCCGCGCATGGTCACCGCCAGCGCCTGAGCGCCGGTGTTCCCCGACTGGCCGGCCACCACCGGCAGCAGCACAGCCAGCGCTGTGACTCGGGCGATGGTGTCCTCGAAGAGACCGACCACAAAGGACGCGAGAAATGCCGTCAACAGATTGATCTGTAGCCACGGGAGGCGCTTTTTGACCGCGAACGGAATCGGAGAAAGGGCACGCTCGTCCCGGCTCGCCCCGACCATGGTCTGGATATCGGCCGAGGCTTCGGCCTCCACCGCAGACAGCAGGGCGTCGTGGCGGATGACGCCGACCAGGCGGCCCTCGAAGTCCACGACCGGCACCGTGGTCAGGCGGTGCTTCTCCAGCAGCTCCACAACCTCCGCCGTGGACGCCATGGCCCGTACACTGACCGGCGCGACCGCCATCAGCTCTCGAAGCGGTTGATCCGGGTCCGCCACCGCGAGATCCTGGACTCTCACCGATCCCAGATATCGGCCCTGATCATCGACGACGTGCAGGCTGTTGATGCGGAGGTGGCGAAGTCCTCGCAGGCGCCCCAGCGCCGATTCAGCGGAAGTCTCCGTGCGGAAGTGACTGACCCGCCGGTCCATGATCGCGCCGGCCGTGTCGGCCGGGAAGCTGATGATCTCGGCCAGCTCGCGTGCCGTGCGCGGATCGAGGCTGTCGAGAACCCGGGAGCGGGTCGCCTCGTCGATGCGGCCCAGGATGATGGCCGCTCGCGCCGGGTCTGCCCAGGACAACCACTCGCTTCGACGCGGGGGGTCGAGTTGCACAATCACCTCGGCCGCTACCTCCGGCCGCAGGGCTTCGAGGACAGCGACCGCGGTGTCCTTCGCCTGGTCGCTCAGAAACTGGGCGATCTGATCTGCCGGCAGGTCCTCGAGCTCAGCCGCAGCCAGCCGCGGGTGACAGCGAACGAAGTCGTCTGCAACTGCCGCCGCGGCGGCCTGAGATTCAGCGTCCATTTTCCACCTCCGTCTGTTTCCCGGGCCCGGCCTGACGTTGTGTCGCGGTTATCAGCGACGCCAGGGTGCCCCAATACAGCTCCCCGAGGTCGAGGAATGCGTCCAGCGCGGACGGCTGCCCGCTCGCTGTTGCGGTCGGCGTCTCGCCGAGCCGCCGCAGGTTCTTGTGGCGGATCACACCCACCAGTACGTCGGTACTGTCCACCACCGGCAGGGCGTCGAGCCGTTTCCATGCGGGATGGTCCATCACCGCATTTTGGGGGGCCGCCGCGGGCAGCCGGATGACCTCTGCGGTCATAAGATCGCGGACCCGGGCTCGCTCGCCACTCGTCGCGAGATCGCGACGGTGGATGACTCCGACCAGCCTGTGGTCGTCATCGACAACATAGACGTACAGGGCGGTGACGTTGTTCACGACGTGAGCGGCTTCACCCACAGTCATGAATGGGGAGAGCTCGGCGGGGATCGGTTCGGCGATCTCGCCGACCGATCCTCTGGCAGAGCGCAGCAGGCGCTCGACTGCCAGGGCGCGCTTTTCCGGGAGCAAGGCCAGCATTCGAGCCCGCTCGGCCTGTGCAACCGCACGCAGGACGAGGACGCAACGGGCGGGAGCGAGCGTGGCAAGAATCGGCGACAGCTCATCCGATCCCATCCCCTCGAGCGCTGCAGCCACCGTGGAGGGGAACATACAGTCGATCGCGCCGACCGCCACCTCGGGGGACAGGGCGCCGAAAAACGCCGCTACCTCCGCAGGTGGAACAGTCTCGAGCCGGCGTGCGGTCTCTGCCGGAAAGTCCGCGGCGTATCTGGATGCCAGAATTCGCTGTGCTTCCATTTCAGCCCTCTTTGGATACGATCACCGCCGCGGCGTCGTGAAACCTCTGGGCCGGGACGACCACACGGCCCTCCGCGGTCTCCAATACGACGGCGGTCGGCGTCAGCTCGGTCACCGTCCCCTGCATGCCGTCGATCTTGAGGCTCTGGCCGACCCGGAACATCCGGGCGGCGTAGTGAGCGCCGATCAGGTTGGCCACCGTGCTCCGCGCTCCGAGCCCGAAAGCCAGGGCCACCGCCGCCAGGGCGGAGCCAACCGTGACGCCTACCGTCAGCTCGAGCACTCGACCATTGACGCCGAGCTGCTCGAGAGCGATGACGGCCACCAAGACGATGATGACGCCTTCGGCGGTAGCGGCGATTCCGAGGGCCTGCTCGATTCTCCTCGCCTCCGCCGCCTGCAGCACCGCCGATCGCACCACTCGCCCGGCGATCAGGCCACCCAAGATGATGAGAGTGGCGGCCAGCAGGTTGGGAGCGTATGCGGCCAGCTTGCCCAGGAGATCGGTCATCACCGGCAAGCCCAGGGTCTCCACGGCGGCCGCCAGAAACACCAGCAGAACGAACCAGTAGACGAAGCCCGCCACGATGCGCGGCGCGCCGGCGAGAGCACCGCTGCTTTCCACGGCCTTGCCGAACAACGAGCTTGTGGCACCCAGCCGGCTGAGCAGGCGGTCGCTGAACCTCCGGGTCCAGCGCCGGCAGAGATGGGCCATCCCCCAGCCCGCGAGCATCAGAAGGACGGCTCCTCCGATCAACGGCAGGTTGTCCTTCACCGTGCTCAGGGTGCCCTTCAACGTGTCGAGCCAGGCGTCGTACCACATGGCGTTCTCCTTTCTCCACAATGCTACCGTGGTTCATGAAGCTGAAGCAGGTCTCGCCGATCGTTGGATCGGATCAGCCGGCAGTACCAACGATGACGGGCCCTGCACTCGGAACAGAGAGGTTGACTTCGGGGCATGACACTGGCATTCGTAGCCGTACTGCTCGGCTTGGCGCTGCTTGTTTACGGCGCCGATCGGTTTGTGGAGGGGTCGGCCGCCACGGCGCGGTATTTGAAGATGCCGCCCCTCCTCATCGGCATGGTGGTTGTCGGTTTCGGAACATCCGCACCCGAGATGGTGGTTTCAGCCCTCGCGGCATCGCAGGGCAATCCCGGTCTGGCACTTGGCAACGCCTACGGCTCGAACATCACAAACATCGGCCTCATTCTGGGGCTGACGGCGGTGATCAGTCCCCTGACCGTTCATTCCCAGGTGTTGCGGAAGGAGTTGCCCATTCTCACCGCCGTGACTGCCGTGGCGGCCTTTCAGCTCTGGGACGGCGGAGTTTCGCGCCTTGAATCTCTGGTGCTGATCGGGTTGTTTGGCGGCCTGATGGCATGGACCGTGTGGCAGGGAATGAGGCGTCAGGCGGACGCCCTGGGTCGCGAGGTGAAACAGGAGCTCGAATCGAAAGCCACGCCGGTCGCGAGGGCTGTTGTCTGGCTCATCGCTGGCCTGGCACTCTTGATCGGGAGCTCCCGAATTCTGGTTTGGGGGGCGGTCGAGATCGCGCACGGTTTCGGGGTGAGTGATCTGGTCGTTGGCTTGACTGTGGTGGCTGTGGGCACCTCGCTGCCGGAGTTGGCCTCGTCGCTGAGCGCCATCCGCAAGGGCGAGCACGACATCGCCCTGGGCAACGTGCTCGGATCAAACCTCTTCAACACCCTGGCCGTGGTGGGCATCGCAGGGACGATCGACCCCATGACCGTGGGACGGGAGGTCCTCTCTCGGGATATCTCGGTCATGACCGGGCTCACCGTCTCGATCTTTCTCTTCGGCTATGGGTTCCGGGGGGCCGGCGGCCGCATCAACCGGCTCGAAGGAGGGGCATTACTCGCCAGTTACATCGGCTACACCTGGTACCTGCTGGCTGGAGTCGTTCATCCGTGACCTCGATTCGCGCACCGATCCCCGACGTATTCGAGGTGGTTCCGGTGAGCTTGACGCGGAGCCAGTAGCCGCCGGTGGAGTGGTTGATCAAGACCAGGTTCTCTTCCTCGGGGCCGGGGGAGTTGGGCCAGTTCCCGATGACGAGATCGAGCAGGCCGTCACCGTCATAGTCGACCACGCTGACCCCGCCGGTGCTGTTGCGATCGCTCACCACCGGGCCGAATGCCAGCGATTCGAATTCCACTCCATCGCTTGAATACCGGACCGTGGTATCGGCCGGATGATCTTCTCGAGGAGTACATCCACAGATCGTAGTGAGTGCTAAAAACGCGACGCCCCAAAGCCGTGCCATGTCCATGGGTTTCCCCCTCTCGACCTCCCGGGTTGGTACGAAGCCGGCGCCCACGAGGTTCTCAGGACAGTTTCCAGGTCCGAGTTTCTTGGGATCGTCGGTTGAGGAACTCCGAGTCGCACGCGTCAGGATCCGGGAACGTGGTGCCGATCGAGATCAGATCAGGTAAAAGGTCGAGCGCAGGGTTTCGTAGATCCCGACAACGATGAATACGATGCCGGTGACACGGCGGGCCCAGATCTCGAATGCCTGTACCCGGTCGAGTGCCTTGCCCAGTCGGCCGGTGCCGGCGGCGAGCAGCACCGCGAACCCCGTCACCGGCAACGCGGTCCCGACCCCGTAGACCGCCGGCAGCAGCAGCGGCGAGCTGCGCTCGGCTGCCAGAGGCACCAGACTGCCGAAGAACAGCGCCGCCGAGACAGGGCAGAACGACAGCGCGAAGACGACACCCAGCAGGCCTGCGCCCCACACTCCCGACCGGTCTATCCGCTGCTGGAGGCCGGAGCTGACGCCAAAGCCCGGAAGGCCGACCTTGATCAGACCCAGCAGCAGGAGGCCGACAACGATCAGAAGGGGACCGAGCGCGCGGTGAAATTCACCCTGCAGAAAGCTCGAGACCGCCACCACCGACATCAGCGACCACACCGCTGCGGCGCCGAGCACCAGGTAAGCGAGGGTGCGCCCGGCGGTGTACAGAGCGCCGGCCAGGATGGCGGATCGGGCGCTGCCGACCTGCCGGCCGACGTACGATACGGCCGCGATGTTGGTCGCCAGGGGGCACGGGCTGATCGAGGTCAAAATACCCAGCCACAGGGCAGATCCGACCGTCAGCCAGGCTGAGTCCATCAGCTCTCCCCGATAAACTCGCGGGTGGCGTCGCGAACATAGGTGAGGAAGCCGTCCTGGTCTTTCACCAGCTGCCAGATCAGCTTGAGGTTTTCGAAGCGAACCACCTTGCCGTCGCGGTACTCGACAAGAACCAGCGACTTGGTGACCAGCTCGAAATCCGTGACGAAGTGCCTGTTTTCGGGCTCGTCGGTGTTGACCACCCGCCACGCGAGCTGCCCGGACGCGAGCTCGTCCGGGAACCCCTTGGTGATCGCCTCCTCGGAGTAGGCCTCGAGCTTGCGGCAGGTCGCGCATCGCGCGTTGCCGTGCAAGTAGTACGCGACAATCGCGGAGGTCGGGGCATCGGTGGCGGTGTCGCCCGGCGCGGCCGGCATCTCAACCGAGGTCGCGACGACCGGCACTGCGGCGGCGAGCAGTAGAGCGAGGATGGTCATGACAGGGTGGGGGTCCGAGTGTCTCATGTTCGCCTCCTACGCCAGAATGGCCTTGAGTTCGTCGAGTGACGGGACCTTGCCGTGGACCTTGAGCTCGCCGTCGACGACAAGCCCAGGAGTCATCATCAGGCCGAACTTCGAGAACTGAGTGATGTCGGTGAGCTTTTCCAGCTGGTACTCGATGCCGAGCTGATCGGCTGCAAGCCGAGTGAGGTTGGCCAACGCGTCGCAGCGCGGGCATCCCGGGCCGAGGACGATGAGCTTCTTCACGACGCACCTCCTATGCGATGAACGTTCCGTAGATCAGGCCGGCGGCTGTGGCCATCACGACGACCAGGGCGACGTAGACCGAGGTCTTCTTCCAGCCGATGACACTGGCGATGACGATCATGTTGGGCAGGGACAGAGCTGGGCCGGCCAGGAGCAGGGCGAGGGACGGGCCGGGACCCATTCCGGCACCGATGAGGCCCTGCAGGATCGGCACCTCGGTGAGGGTGGCGAAGTACATCAGGGCGCCCGCCAGGGAGGCGAACAGCGTCGCAACCATCCCATTGCCTCCCACCGCGGTTTCGACCCAACCCGGTGGCACGAGGCCCTCGTGCCCCGGCCGTCCGAGCAGCAGACCGGCGACGAGCACGCCGCCAAGCAGTAACGGCAGGATCTGCTTGGCGTAGCCCCAGCTCGACGCGAACCACTCACCCAGCTCACCCTGATCCCGCGCAGTGACCAGCGACAGACCAATCACGCCGGCGGTGAATGCCAGCGCGGGTTGGTGGGGGAGGGCTAAGGCGAGAACGGCGGTCGGCGCCGCGATCGCCAGCGCCTTCCACGGCTTGAGGCCGAACCAGCGCACCAGAATAACGCCCAGGGCGACGGCGGCGGCCGAGGTGAGCCACCACTTGGCGCGCCAAATAACGAACCACGCACCCGCCGGATCGTCAGGGCGCGCCCAGTTGGCGAAGACCAGAATGGCGACCTGGGCGGCGAAGAACGTCGCGATCTGAACCAGCGGTCGCGCCGCGTCGGGTTCGGGGAGAGCCATCGCGGCCTCTAACCGACCCCGCTCCGAACGCCTGAAGATCAGGGCCATCAGCGCGCCCACCACCACTGCGAACACAACGGCGCCCACCGCCCGGGCCGCCCCCAGCTTGGCGCCGAGCACGCTCGCTGTGAGCACGATGGCGAGCACGTTGATGGCCGGGCCGGAATAGAGAAAGGCGGTGGCCGGACCGAGCCCGGCGCCCATCTGGTGGATGCCGGCGAACAGCGGAAGCACCGTGCACGAGCACACCGCCAGAATGGTGCCGCTCACAGATGCGACCCCATAGGCCACCACCTTGGGAGCCCGCGGGCCGAGGTATCTGATGACCGCGGCCTGGCTGACGAAGCTGGCAATGGCGCCGGCGATGAAGAAGGCCGGCACCAGGCACAGCAGTACATGCTCGCGGGCATACCACCTGGTGAGCGCGAGGGCCTCGGTGACCGCGTTGTCGAAACGCGGCCAGCCCACCGGCAGCCAGAAGAAGATGGCGAAGGCGGCCGCCATCCCCGCCAGGGGCCTCCACTCGGTCTTCCAGTCAATCAACCGCGGCCTCCGTTGGTTGACGGCATTCTATTTGGCGAGTTCGCCATCATTGAATTGACTCACCCTCTCAGCGAATCTCCACGATCTCACTCCGGCCAACCTCCTCGACCACCGCCTCCACGCAGCCGAAGAAGTTGAGGATGCACGGCACGCGCAAACGGTAGAAGACCTGGGCCCCCCGCCGTTCGCCGAGCACGATCCCGGCCTTCTTGAGCCGTGCGAGGTGCTTCGAGATCGTCGACACGTCCGCACCGATCATCTCGGTCAGCTCGCACACGCAGCGTTCGCCGCGCGACAGTTCGTCGACGATGAACAGCCGACTGGGGTGGGCCAGCGCTTTCATGACCGCGGCTCTCGCCTCCATGTGGATCCTGGTTTGGCCGTCGAGCTTTCGCTTCACCCTCATTATTTGGCAATATAGCCAAATCTTCCTGAAATTCAAGAACTGCGCCGGCTGTGACCCTGGGTCCAATTGACGAGGTGGGAGTCGTCGATCTCGTCGCCCTCATCCGGATCGTCTCGACCTCACAGTCTGCTGCGATGGTGAAGGTCGCTTCGAACCTGCGACTTACCGGTTCGTACAATGGACATCGATGGAGGATTTCATGCGCCAGTCGTTGTCGACCACCCTCGTTGCCGCGGTGTTGACCGTCACCCTGGGCCTGCCGGGAGTCGTCGTCGCCGGCGACGGCCCCGATACCGCTGACCTCGCGGCAGGACTGCAGGCCACCGAGCAGGCCTTCGCCCAGACCATGGCCGACCGTGACTATCAGGCCTTCGTGTCGTTCCTGGCCGAGGACGCGATCTTCTTCGGTCGGCGTGGGGAAATCCGCGGCAGGGAGGCGGTGGCGGCGGCCTGGAAGCCTCTCTTCGAAGGACCGGAGGCACCATTCTCGTGGCGACCGGAGACCGCCACCGTGCTCGACTCGGGCACCCTCGGCCTGACCTCGGGGCCGGTCTTCGCTCCGGACGGCAGCCGCATCGGGACCTTCAACTCGGTGTGGCGGCGGGAGCCGGACGGCAGCTGGATGGTGGTCTTCGACCGCGGCTGCCCGGATTGTGAGTGCCCACCCGCGGGCGCCGCCGCCGACTGAGGGCGCAACGAAGCTCCACGACCGCTCAGTGCCATTCGTCTTGGGTCACGGTCCCGGGATGAGGATCGCCGGCCCCCGCCGCGCACTTCGCTCAGGCGGCGCCGACCTCCAGGCCCACGATGAAGACGTAGTCGGCGACCTTCTTGGTCCAGATGACCTGGACGACGCGATCGTCGCCCTCGACGTCCCTCAGAACTGCGTCGCCCTGAGGCAGGAAATCACCCTGACCGACGTAGACTCCGCCGATCCCCGCACCCCCCGAATCCCGCAGGATGATCGGGAATGACGCCTCTCCTAGAGCCCCTTTCGTGACCAGCTCGACCTGCCTGAAGGTCGGAACCCGCTCCTCGTCTCTCCGTTCGTCGGCCATCGCTGCCTCCTCGATTTCGACGGTTTCCCACCGACCACCTCGGAACCCACGACAATTCTAACCCGTATCTCCGGCGCCAATCGGTTCCAGGTCCACGAAAAACGACCTGAGGCTGTGCCAGGCTCTTGAAAGTCCAATTTATGATGGAAAATGTGAGTTTGAGGTGCGACCGCCTCGACGACCCGCAGGTGGTCGCCATGCGGCGCAGCTACCGCGAGCGGGACCGACGCTCGGTGGTGGGCGAGGTGGTGGCCTCGCGGGTTGCCGCGGGCGAGCTCGAGGACCCGGCCCTGTTCGGCATCGAGGCGGTGTGTGCCGAGCCCGATCCGTCGCGGGATCCAGCGAGGGAAGGGGCGGTCGGCACCGAGGTGGTGAACGCCGAACCGGAGAGCGTGGCGACCATCGGAGATCTCGTCGCCGAGGACGACGACCGGCGCCGGTTCGCCCTCGGTCTGCCGGGCCTCCACCTGTCCTACCCGCTGGTCGTGTCGGCGTCGATCGCTGTCATGCGGTATCCTCGAACGCAGATCGAGGGAGCAGCATGGAACCTTCAGTGCCGCCGATCGAGCCGCCGGCGGGGCTGGGTCGGCAGGCCCGCCCTGTGGGGCGGCGGATGCTTGTCGTTGTCGGCGTGCTGGTCGTTGTCGCCGTCATCTACCTTGGATCCCGAATCGTGCTCTATCACCAGGTTGATGACGCCCGACACCTGGCGCTGAAACGAGAGTATCTGGAGCACGTGTCCTCCCTCAGGGATCGATCGGTGCCGGGCCCGAACATCGTCGTCATCCTGTTCGACGATCTCGGCCTCGGAGACCTCGGGGCATATGGCGGCCGGGCTATCGAGACCCCGAACCTCGATCGGATTGCAGCCGAGGGAATGCTGTTTCAGAACGCCTACTCGTCGTCGCCCTACTGCTCGGCCTCCCGAGCCGGGCTGCTCACCGGCCGCTACGCGGTTCACACCGCGCTCGATCACGTGGTGCAGGTTCCGGGCTCGTGGCAGGACAACCTGGAGCGACTGGGTGGGCTGAACCGCCGTCTCCCGGCCGAGGAGATCACCCTGGCGGAGGTACTGCAGACCGCCGGCTGGGCCACGGCCGTCGTCGGCAAGTGGCACCTGGGCGACGAGTCGCCGTCGCTGCCGACCGACGTGGGCTTCGACTCGTTCTTCGGCTTGCTGTTCAGCAACGACCAGGGAGAACCGGTGCTGTGGAACGACCGCGAAATCGTCGAGCAACACCCCATCGATCAGACGACCCTGACCCGGCGCTACACCGAACGGGCGGTGGCGTTCATCGAGCAGGAACGGGAGGAGCCGTTCTTCCTCTACCTGCCCCACACCTTTCCCCACGTCCCCCTTCACGTCGGGGCGGATCGTCGCGGCCGCTCCGCCGCGGGACTGTACGGCGACGTGGTCGAGGAGCTCGACTGGAGCACAGGAGTGATCCTCGACACGCTGGCGCGGTCCGGAGCGGAGAACAACACCTTGGTGGTGGTGACCTCGGACAACGGTCCCTGGTTCGAGGGCAGCCCGGGGACCACCCGCGGGCGGAAGTTCGACGTGTTCGAGGGCGGGATGCGGGTGCCGTTCCTCGCCTGGTGGCCTGGCCGTATCGCTCCGGGGCGGGTGGACGAGGACCCGGTGATCGGTATCGACCTCTTTCCAACTGTGCTGGAGCTGGCGGGCATTTCGCCTCCCTCAGACCGCGTCATCGATGGCCGCAGCCTTCTTCAACGACTTGATGGGGGTAGGGGAGAAGGCCGGGGACCCATCTGGTTTCACCAGGTGGGCCGGCTGAGGGCGGTCCGCGAGGGGCGCTTCAAGTACCACGATCGCCATCGGGTGCCCTTCGGCAATCCACCGGACTTCCGGCTCGGGTTCTACGTCGGGCGAGGACCCTGGCTTTTCGATCTGGATCGCGATCCCTCCGAGTCCTACGACGTCTCGGCGCGCCACCCGGAGGTCTTCAACCGAATGCAGCGAATGTTCGAGGCGCGGCAAAAGGAACTGGACGACAACCCCCGCGGTTGGCGGTGACGCCGCCGAGGCCGACCGCAGCGGAAAACTGGTGAATCATTCGGGCTAGGGCACCGTGTGGGACCACAGGGAGGTGTCGCCGGATTCGAAGCCGTCCTCGAAGATCGCTAGGGCGTCGATGGTGAGCAGGTGGACCACCGTTTCGGCCACGGGATCGCCGACATGGTTGTGAATCGAGCAGGCGAACTCGATCGGAGTTTCGGGCGGCAGACCCTCCTGGATGTCCACGGTCAGGCCGATCCCTCCGGCCGCGCCGTTGGCGAGGTCTCCCAGATCCCATCTGGCCGAGGCGCCACCGGGATCGACGAAGTCAGGCGGTGGATCGGATCCCCCAAACGGGGCCTCGTCCGGGAAGCTGCACCACACCGCCACGTTGTTTTCGTAGCCGCCGAGGTTGCCGAACTCCAGGCCGATGAAGGCCGGCTGTCCGGGTACGACGAGCGGCTCATAGAAGCTGGCGATCGACAGGTCAGCCGGCGTCTTGTGGATGAGTGTCGCCCGCAGCTCACCGCCCTCGGCCAGCATCGACACGATCTCGCTGTCCGTCCAGGTGCACTGGTTGACGACGTAGAGGGCGGTCATGGTGACCGTCTGACCGAGGGCGATGGGGACGGCCCACTCGGTGAGGCCCGGGTACTGGGTGACGACACCGTGGCTCACGGTCACGTCCACCGGCGACACCTGGGACGGTTCGAATGACTGCGACAGCAGCGCCTCGGTCGCGGCTCCCGAACGGTTGTACAGCTCCTCGACCAGCTCGATCGTGTCGCCGGTCTCGTGGATCGCGGTGAAGCCTGGAACCCACGGCTGAGCGTCGACCTGGGTGCTCCACAGGGTGGTCGTTCCCGTCACCTGGTTGATGGCCGTCTCGGCCGCCACCGCTCCCGTATGATCGCGGACGGAGCAGATGGAGGTGACCGGCGTTCCCGGTGGGAGGTCCGCTCCGACGTTCAGGGTGATGTCGATCGACACGCTGGCGTCGGTGGCGAGGTCGCCGACCGTCCAGCTGGCGCTGAGACTCGTGGGGTCCACCCAGTCCGCGGGCGGTGACGCGCCGCCAAAGGGCGCCTCCGGCGCGAAGCCGCACCAGATCTCGACGTTGTTCTCGTAGCCGCCTCCGTTGCCGGCGTTCACCTGGAACTCTGCGGGCTGGCCGGAGAACACCAGCGGATCGTAGCCGCTGCCGATCCAGAGGTCGTGCAGCCACTTGTCGAGGGTGACGTCACGGTGCTGGTCGGGTCCGACCCAGAGCCTCTGGATGGTGCTGGCGGGCCAGTTGCACTGGTCCGCGTGGAACCAGACGGTGAGAGTCGCCGACTGACCGGCTGCGAGGGTGACCGCCCAGAGGACCTGACCGGCGGGCTGGGTGACGGTGCCGCCGGTCGCGGAGTGTCCCAGGTAGGAAACCTCGCTCGCGACAAAGGCCTGATGCAGATCTACCACCACCGCGCCCCCGCTACTGTTGGTGAAGGTATCGACGATTTGCACCGTGTCACAGGTCTCGACCACGACCGTCATTCCCTGCACCCAGGGCTGACCGTTGACCGACGAGGTCCACTGAACCTGGGCTGTCGAGGGCAGGGCGGGCAGCGCCGCGAGCCAGACCGCGATGAGCAACCGCCGGGTGGGGATTCGAAGCATGTCACACCTCCAGGCCGGATCGGACCATGGGTCACCGGTTCTCAAAAAGAGAAATTCTCCTATTTGCCCTGTTGCAGGTGTCTGAGGCTATTCTACGCAACGTCAGGAGCCTGTCAACAGACGAGCCGCTTCGTGCTGAGCGTGGACGTCGGTGTCAGCGGACGAAAACTCCCGGGCGGCACCGGGCCCGTTCGAATTGCCGTGTTCGACCGGAGCCGGTAGGATGACCGGAACGAACTCTCGACCACGGAGGCTCGACATGGACATGACGGTGACGTTTCGAAGGGCGGCGTTTTTCGTCGCGATCCTGGCGCTCGTTGGCGGCGGTGCTCTCGCCGGGGATGCGCCGGCGATGAGCGAGGAGCAGCAGGCGGCGATGGCGGCGTGGCAGAAGGCCATGACGCCCGGCCCGCAACATGCCGAGATGGCCAAAATGGTGGGCGAATTCAAGCTCACGGTGAAGTCGTATATGGATCCGGGTTCGGAGCCGCAGGTTTCCTCGGGCGAGGCGTCGCGGAAGATGATTCTGGGCGGCCGGTACCTGGAAGAGACGGTGAACGGAACCGTCATGGACCAGCCCTTCGAGGGTCGAGGCGTCACCGGCTACGACAACGTCGCCGGCCAGTGGTGGGGGAGCTGGATCGACAGCATGTCCACCGGGCTGATGACCTCCTACGGCGAGTGGGACGACGAAGCGGGGATCGGCACCTTCCACGGGGAGTACATCGAGCCGATGACGGGGGAGGTCCAGGAGACTCGCACCGTCATTCGCCGCCTCGACGGCGGCGACGAGCTGATGGAGATGTACATGATCACGCCTGCCGGCGAGGCCAAGTCAATGGAGATCCTGTACGAGCGCCAGTAGGTCCGCTGGCGAGGATTCCCCAGGACTCATACACCTCCGGCGAGGACATCGACCACCGCGCACCACGCCTCGGCGATGCCTCGCGGGCTGTAGCCGCCGCCGCCGAGGGCGATCAGCCGGCCGTCGCAGTGGCGGTCGGCCAGGGCGACCAGCCGCGCGGCCGCGTGGCGGTGGGCCGCCGCCGTGTACTGGAGGTGGGTGAGGGGGTCGCCGGCGAGCCCGTCGGCGCCGCACTGGAGGATCACGAACTGCGGCGCGGCGTCGTCGATGTGGGCTTCGATCCGTTCCCAGGCGGCGAGGAACTGCCGGTCATCGGCGCCTGGAGGTAGCGGGATATTGAGCTTGGTTCCCTCGGCCGGTCCGGTTCCGGTCTCGTGAGCCCATCCCGTGCCCGGATAGAGAAACCGGCCGTCCTCGTGGATGTCGCCGATGAAGACCTCGGGGTCGTTTTCGAAGGCGTAGAGCACGCCGTCGCCGTGGTGGGCGTCGATGTCCACGTAGGCGATTCGTTGCAGGTGGTGGCGCGAGCGGAGGATTTCTATCGCGGTCCCGCAGTCGTTGAAGACGCAGAAGCCTCCGGCGGTGTCGCGGCGGGCGTGGTGGAGGCCGGCGATGGGCACGAAGGCCCGTCCCGCTTCGCCAGTGACCACCGTCCGCACGGCGTCGAGAGTGCTGCCGACGACGAAGGCCGCGGCCTCGTATATTCCCTGGAAGGCGGGCGTGTCACCGTAGTCCAGGAAGCCGGCGCCGGTCCGAGACCGCTCGACCACCAGGTCCACGTAGCTCGGGAGGTGGAAGCTCTCGATATCCCGGCGCGAAGCCTCGACGGGTGTCGCGACCGACACCCGGTCAACGAGGCCTTCTCGCGTCGCCGCCGTCCAGAAGGTGTCCAGCCGGTCCATGCCGAAGGGATGGCCGTAACCGAAGCCGTACCGCGCCAGATCCTCGCCGTGGTACACGGCCACACCGTAGGCGCCACCTCGGTCGTTTGCACTCACTCGATCATTGTAGTGTTTCGAGGCCAGCGACCGTTCAGGTCGCGTCCGGGTCTTTGCCCAGAACCTCACGGCCGGAGGGACGTACCCATCATGAAAGGGAGGCGACCCGGAGTATGGCGCCACATCGAACACCAACGCGTGGGACGGTACGCGCGTTGTCGGGTGCCTCCGCCGCCCTCGCGGTCGCCATGGTTGTGATTTTCCCGACGGCGGCCGCCGCCGGCGAGGGGCTTGAGCAACGCGAGGATCCGGTGGTGCTCACACAGCAGCGGTTGGACCGGGTGCTGTTGCTGACCAAGGGTTGGAGCTACCACCCGGGGGATGACCCGGCGTGGGCTGATCCGGCACTCGACGACGCGTCGTGGGCGGTGGTGCGGCCGAGCCTTCAGACCTCCGACGAGATCCCCGGCGGATGGCCGGGGATCGGCTGGTTTCGCCGCAGGGTGATGATCGACCCGGCGGTCCAGACGACCAACATCGGTGTGCACTTCTACCAAGCCGGGGCATCGGAGCTGTACGTCGACGGGGTGCTGGCGGTTCGGTTCGGAACGGTGTCCGCGGACCCGACGGTCGAGCGGGCAGTCTCCCCACAAGTCCTCGATTCGATCGCCCTGTCGCCGGGAAAGATGCACGTGTTCGCCGTCAGGTTCTCCAACAGCACGGGAAATGTGCTTTCGGGAGGGTTCCGCGGCTTCGACGTGCGGGTCGGCGGTGTTCACGAGATGGTCACCTGGGGGGTCGGCTTCGTGCGCATCTACACCGGTCTGATGGCCGGAGCGATCGGGATGTTCGGGGCCTTCGTGTTGCTCCACCTGCTGCTTTTTCTGTCCCGTCCGTCGCTGCGAGAGAACCTCGGCTTCGTGGCGTTCGGCGCATCGCTGGTGACCGTGTTGGGCGCCGAGCTGTGGATGAATTCGCAGATCGATCTGGCGGTCTATCGGGTGGCCTTCAACCTCGAGATGAGCGCCATGTTCGCTCTGGTGGTGACAGCCATGCTGCTCGAGCGCCGGATCTTCGACCAGCCCTTGGACATTGCCTTCTGGGTGATCGCCGGCGCGGGGATTGTCACCCTGGGATGGCTGTGGTCGCAGCCTGCGCTGACGGATCGGCCGGTTGTTGCCGGGTTTCTCGTGCTCGGGCTGGCAGACATGCTGAGGTTGGCGTTTGGTGCCCTGCTCCGCCGCGAGCGCGATGCGTGGGTGGTCGCCGCCGGTTTTGCTGCCCTTACCCTGTCCTTCTTCGGCGCCCTGCTGCGCAACATCGGCGTCATCCAGGTCTCTCCGTGGCCCATGTTCATCGGCGGGTTCGGCGCGCTGGCGCTGTCGTTCTCCGTTTATCTCACCCGGCGGGTCGCTCACACCGATCGACAGCTCGAGAGGCGTTTAGTCGAGGTCCAGGATCTGACCTCGCGGGCTCTCGAGCAGGAGCGGGCGGCGAGGGAGCAGGAGATCATGCGGCGGGTGCTCGAGGCGGACAACCTGCGAAAGACCGCCGAGCTCGAGGAGGCTCGGCGGATGCTGCTGGCGATGCTGCCGCTCGCGCTGCCTGTGCTCCCCGGTTTCGAAATTGCGGTTCACATGACCACGGCGAGCGAGGTGGGCGGCGATTACTACGACTTCCTCCGCGGCGCCGACGACGACTGGACGATCGCGGTCGGGGACGCCACCGGGCACGGGCTGCACGCAGGAATGGTCGTCGGTTTGGCCAAGGGGATCCTGCAGTCCGCCAACGGTGCCGGCGGGCTCGGCCGGACGCTGCATCGGATCCACACGGGCCTTGTCTCGCTGAACGAGCGACGGGCGAGCATGACCCTCGTGCTGGTGCGGCTGAACGGCTCGACGCTCCGGATCGCGTCGGCTGGAATGCCGCCGGTGCTGATCCGCCGTCATGGTTCGGGGTCGGTGGAGGAGATCCTGTTGCCGGGGGTGCCCCTCGGCACGCTTCAGGGCGCGACGTGGCGCGAGCATGAGGTGTCGGTGGGCGAGGGCGACTCGATCCTGTTGATGAGCGACGGTCTGGCCGAGGTGCCGGACGCGGAGGGGGAGCCGTTCGGCTACGACCGTGTGCGGCGAGAGTTCGCTCGCGCGGGAGCGCTTGAGCCGGATGAGGCGCTGACGAGCCTGGTTGAGTCGGCGGATCGCCACCGCGGCGACGCGGAGATCAGGGACGATGTCACCCTGCTGATGTTGCGCGTGCGCAGCACCCGCCGATCAACCCGCTAGCCCCAGGCGAACATCCGGCATCGTGTCGCTGGTCACTAGTCTCTCGTCGCTGGTCGCTGGTTCCAGTGTCCCGATGGGCGGGGGGGCCTACGTGAGAATGTGCCAGGCAAACGCCATCTGGGCGAGCCAGCCCACCGCGAACGCGAGCGTGCGGACCCACGGGATCCTGAAGGTGTACGCGAGAAAGTGGACCACCCGCGCCCAGAAGTAGACCGCGGCGGCGGTGGCGGTGCATTCGTTGAACGCACCGACTGCGAACGCGAGCAACACCAGGGTCGCGAACACCACGAGGTTCTCCACCGCGTTGGCGTGGGCGGCCTTCATCTTGATCGCCCAGACCGCCATCGGCTTGGGGTCCTCCGGGTAGCCGACCGCATCGGCGATCCCTCTGACGAGGATCATGTTGAGGATGTAGGGGACCCACATCACGGCCGTGAAGGTGGTCACCAACGCCAGATAAAACAGCTCCGGACTCATGCGGGGCCTCCTTTCGGCGAACCGAGATTCGTCTCAGGGCCGAGGCGCCGAGGTGTACGGCGCCCCGGATCCCAACACAGCGCTCGTCACTGCACCTCGATGAACACTCGCAGTGTGGCGTCCTTGACGCCGTCCTGTGCCTTGGCGGCGGTGGCCTCGGGAGACGCCATCAGCGTCGCGAGGGCCTCCATGTCCGTGACTTGGAGCAGCAGCCCGGCCAGGTTCGGGTCGTCGGGATTCTGGAAGTTCCTGACGCTCGCAACCCCGTTCCGCATGAACATCTCCTGTCGGTTCTCCGGCGGCTGGAAGGCCTCGACCCACCGCGCGCCGTCCTTCACCTCGTGGGTGATGATCATGGTCGTGCCGGCGAATACTGGCGGCAGGTCGCTGTTCCAGATGTCGTTGCTGATCTTCCACTCGCCGTTTGTGAGGCGCCACGTCTCGACGTACTTGCCCTGGTCGGCGACCGAGCCATCGGGCGCGATGATCGTATATGTGCCCACGCGGTAGCCGATGTCGCCCGCGATGTGCGCGTCGATGGTGTCGAGGCCGATGCCGACTCCGGAGGCGATCATCTCGCCGAATGCCTCTCCGATCGCGGCGCTGCCCTGGGCCAGCTCGGCGTTGGGAGGCAGAATCCGGGCATCCTCGGTGTAGAGCGCCACCAGGGCGTCGATGTCGCCCGCATTGAACGCGGTCTGCCAGCCGTCGGACCTGGCGACGATCGCGGCGCCGTACTGCGATCCGGTCGGCGCGCACGCGGCGCAGACCAGGACGATCGACAGGGCTGCTAGGGTGATGTTCTTCATGTGGTCCTCCTTCAGGTGGTTGTGTGTCCTGGCCCCCTGGAGCGATGTTGTCTGCTTGTCATGGAGGTCGGGACACTGATCGGGGTTCGACTTCAAAATTGAGATTCAGTCTACAGGTTAAACGCAGCGGTGGGGCCTGTCAAGAACTCCGACCTGCGGCCGGCTCACGGCGTCTGTTCTTCGGGGCTGATCGATGCCACAATGGGTCACGGCCGGGGTTTCCCGTCGTCCGGATGAGCGTGCTCGAGCGCCGGTCGGCAACCTGGTGGGTGGTGGAGGACACCGCGTGCAGCCGGGTTGGGAAAGGAGGTTGACCATGGCTTTTCTGAAGAAGAAGAAGACCCTCACCGATCTCGCCCGCACCTGTGGCTGAGCGGCCAAGATCGGCCCGACGGATCTGTCGGGCGCGTTACAAGGTCTGCCGGTCCCCTCCGATCCGAATCTGCTGGTGGGCATCGAAACCTCGGATGACGCGGCGGTCTACCGACTGACCGACGATATCGCCATCATCAGCACAACCGACTTCATCACCCCGCCGGTGGACGACCCCTACTGGTTCGGCCAGATCGCTGCGGCCAACGCCCTGTCGGACGTCTACTCGATGGGTGGAAGGCCGATCATTGCGCTGAATCTGGTGATGTTCCCCACGAAGCACCTGGATATGGGGTTGCTCCGCGAGATTCTGCACGGGGGCCACGACAAGGTGGTCGAGGCCGGCGCCTGCCTGGTGGGGGGTCATTCCGTGGAGGACGAAGAGCCCAAGTACGGCCTGAGCGTCAACGGCATCGTCCACCCGGACAGGGTGATCACCAACGCCGGCGCACGCGCCGGCGACGCGCTGATCCTCACCAAGCCGATCGGCACCGGGGTGCTGCTCAACGCCGTGCGTTCGCGCCGGATGAAGCTGGCCGACATCGAGGAGGAGGTCCTGCCGGCGTTGGCGGCATTGAACGGGAAGGCGATCGAGACCGCGCTGGAATTCGATCTACACGCCTGCACCGACATCACCGGGTTTGGTCTCGCCGGGCACTGCCTTGAGGTGGCGCGGGGTTCCGGATCGACCGTTCGCCTGGAGTTCGCGACTCTCCCGATCCACCGGGGGTCGCTCCGCATGTACCGCAAGGGTGAGACCACCGGCAGCAATCTTCCCAACCGGAGCATGGTCGCCGGCGACCTGAGCCTTCGGGTGAAGCTGTCGAGGACCGAGGAGGAACTCCTGTTCGATCCCCAGACCTCGGGCGGGCTGTTGCTCTCGGTCCCTCAGGCCCAATCCGATGCCCTGCTTCGCGCCCTGTCCGCCGCGGGAGTGCCGGCTGCCGCGCGGATCGGCTCGGTCGTCGACGGTCCCCCGGTCATCGAGGTCGTCTAGCCAGGCGTCCGTCCACCCGTTCAAAATTGCGAATTGCGAACTTCAATCTTCAATCAAACACTGGCTGCCCGCCGCCAGCCTCCGACAACCTCACTCCGTGTCGAGATCCTCTCCCTCCCAATACTCCATGGTCGCCAACTTCCGGTAGCCCTCGCCGGTCAGCCGGACGCTCACCCTCCCCGAATCGGTGTAGACGATCACGTCATTGGAATCGCGCTCGCCGATGATCAGATACCGGCAGGGGGCGTCGCCGGTGTTGACCAGCTTGTGGCCGACGGTCTGGCCCGCCGGGAAGCAGACATAATCGCCGACCGACATCTCGAATGGCTGATCGCCGAGCCAGAGGGTGAGCGCGCCTTCGAGAATCAGCAGGTGCTCCTCCTCGAGCATGTGGTAGTGGGCGGGGCAGGCCTGCTTGCCCGGCTCGAGCACCTCCATGCAGACGCCCACGTGACTGCAGCCGCCGAACTCCCCGAGCTGCTTGAACCGGATCCCGAAACGGTCGCCTTCGGAGTACTCGTCCCAGGGAACCTCCTCGATTGAGAAGGGCTCGAAGACCCCCTCTGGGTTGGCTGAGTTCCGCTTTTCGGTCACTGTCGCCTCCGGTGAAACTTTGGCGTTGACGCGAATTGACTTATAACAGAGTCAACTGAGGAGCGGCAGATGAGCACGATCGCGCGAATCGAGCTGTTTCATGTGGCCATTCCCCTGCCGGCGCCCTTCTATCCGAGCTGGATTCCGGGCATGCCGCAGACCGAGAACCGGTTCACCCTGATTCGGGTGACCACCGACGACGGGGTGGAGGGTTACAGCGCCGGGCCGGCCATCGCCCGAGAACGAGCGGGCCTCGGTGACCTCCTCGGTCCCTACCTGATCGGTGAGAACGCCACCGACATCGGTCTCGTCCAGCAGAGGCTGCGCGAGATCTCATACCTCGGATGGCGAAACTACTGGGTCGAACCCGCGTTCTGGGACATCAAGGGCAAGCTGGCCGGCAAGCCCGTGTGTGAGCTGCTCGGCGGGCGCCCGGAGACCGTTCGCCTGTACAGCTCGTGCGGCGAGGTCAAGAGCCCGGAGGCGAGAATCGACGAGGCCGAGGCGCGTTACAGCGACGGGTTTCGCGCCATCAAGCTCCGGGTTCACGATTTCGACGAGGCGGTGGACATCCGGCACGTGACCGAAACAGCCAAGGCGGTGGGGGACAGGATGAAGGTGGCTGTCGACGCCAACCAGGGCTGGCGGGTGACCATCATCGCAGACGCGCCGTTGTGGGACCTCGACCGGGCCAAGCGCTTCGCCGACGCATGCTCGGATTGCGGTGTCGCCTGGATCGAGGAGCCGCTGAGCATGACCGACTACGACGCCCTCAGCACACTGACCGATTACAGCAGGGTTCCTATCGCCGGGGGTGAGCTCCACAGCTCCGGACTACCGGAGCTTCGAATGATGATCGAGCGTCGCTGCTACGACGTGTTCCAACCCGACGCGGTATTTACGGGGGGCATCGCCCAGACCTTCGAGGTCACCAGGCTCTGCCGGGAGCACGGGCTGGGGTACTCGCCGCACACCTGGACTAACGGCATCGGCTTCGCGATCAATCTGCAGCTGATGTCCGCCAGCGGGTTCGCCGGGGAGAAGGAGCTCGAGTATCCGCTCAGCCCGCCCGGGTGGACGGTGGAGGCCCGCGACGGCATTCTCGGAGAGCCGTTCCATCACGACCGCGGCAGCCTCGCCACTCCGACCACGCCGGGTCTCGGGTTCACAGTTGATCGGCGGGCGTTGCGTCGATTCGGAAGACGATTTTTCGTCATGGACCGCAAACGGCTGGTTTGGTTCTCTCTCCGCAACCGCGGCATCAAGGTCTCACAGGAGATCAACCGGGTCCGCGGCGCACGCCTCGTGCAACGTTGATCGACGGTCGGCGGGTTCAGTCCGTTTTGGGCCGCGGCACGGCGTGTCGACTCTGGTCCGCGTAGGGATCCTGAAAGGAAACCCGAAGACCCGACAGGACGAGATCCTCCATGAGGACCCGTTCATCGTCGGTCACCACCTCGGCAGCCGCCAGCCAGCCCGTGGCATGTGGAATCTGAAAGCTGAAGTGCACGATGCTGGAGCCTTTCGGAGGAAGGGTGTCGCCGGACATCGACTCCACCGCCTGGACGGTGTCCAGGTCGTTGTCGGCGAGAATCCTCTGCTGGGTGGTCCACTCCCTGGCGTTTTTCAACTCCAGGATGCAGTACGGGACGCCGTCCTTGATTCCCTCCTCAACCACGGTCGCTGCGACGTGGGTCCGGCAGAAGTGTCCCTCGTCGACCTGGGTGACCAAGCCGACCTCGAAGCCGGTTGCCTCGTGCACGCAGGTTCCGCGCACCCTGATCAGCGAACTGAGGTCGACGAAGGTCCAACCTGCCGGGATTTCCACAATCTGGTGGACTCTCGGCTCGCCCTTGTCGCCGCGGCCGACGTAGGTGCGGATGGAGCCGCCTTTGGCGGTGCTCTCCACGCGGGGTGGGTCGTATCGAACCGTCTTGACCGGTCGCGACCCGATCGTGTCGTCGAGGTCGTCACCGGTGGCCGACCCCGGAAGCAAGGCGGCGACCATAATCGGAAGCCAGAGGACCGATTTTCCTGCGTGCACGTCGGTGCCCTCCGTCGCCCCGGTATACGCGATTACCCGCCGTGGTGTTCAGTGTCTCGTGTGACGAGATCGCGGTCGGTTCGGGGCTGAACGACGAAGAAGCCGTAGCTATAACAATCCGAGAATCGGCGGAAGTAGTCGATCTCCTGCTCCGCACCCTCCACCACCTCGATGGCGGCCGGATCGTCAGGGTGACTGGTTCGCAGGTCCGCGATGCGCGCCTGCATGGGAGCGTAGTACTCGTCCCACCAGGCGCTCGCCGGCAGTGCGAACGAGTCGACGGTGCCAAAGTCGGCGGCCCGAACCGCCGCGCGCACGCCCTGATCGTCGGTGATCGCCGGGTATTGTTCCTGCCACCAGTCGCGGACCTCTCGTGGGGGTGAAGGGTCGATCCAGATCGCCTCGGTGAACGCGATCGAGCCGCCGGTGGTCAGCAGCGGCCGCCATGCGCTCAGCGCGGCGGTCACGCCGAGAAAATAGATGGCGCCCTCGCACCACACGAGATCCTGTGAACCGGCGTCGACCGGAGGGGAGGCCATGTCACCAGTCTCCGCTCGGACGCGGTGGCCGACCCCGGCGTCGCGGACGCGGCGCCAAACCTCCTCCACCATGGCGGGCAGAATGTCCACAGCCAGAATCTCCGCATCCGGTACGGCACGGGCCAGGGCCAGTGTTTGGGCACCTGGGCCGCAGCCCAAATCGAGGATTGTGCGGGGAGGGCCACCGGGAACCGCGCCCAGGGCGCGCACGGTGTGGTCGTCGGCTCCGGGTCCTGCACGGGGTAGGGTGCCGTAGACCTGAAGAAAGAGCTCGAAGGTGCGGGGGTCGGCGAGGTCCATCCCGGGGACGATATCACCGACTCTGCCTGGTCAACAGGCTGGAGGCCGTTTCAGAGAATTCGGAGTTCGGAATTCGGAAAACCTCCCTCGGTTGCACTCCATCAGACCGCACACCGACCGATCGTCGGTGGAAAACCCGGCACAGGTGTCATGCGGAGTGAGTCAACTGGCCGGGTCGAGGTACTCCAGCACCACCCGGGCAAACGCATCGGCGGACTCGGTTGGAAGGAAGATGCCGCCGTCCAGCTCCACCTGCTCGGTCTGTGAAAGCGTCTCGGCGAAGACCGCGTTCTTCGGGTGGTTGGCGAACGGGTCGTTGCGGCCAACGATCAGCAGGGCCGGTGCCTTCACCAGCGGCAGGGTGTTCTCCATCAGGTAATCGGCGCATGCGAAATGCCCGTACTCGCTGGTCTCTCCCGCACGCAGCAGGTCGGTCACAACGCGTTGAACAATGGCCGGATCCGGGGTCCACTCGGAGAACTTTTCCCACTTCTCGGTCATATGCGAGCCGTCCGGTCGGATCCGCCACTGGATCGAGATCCGGTGCAACAGCTCCCGCATCTCGGCGTCCATGTAATGCGGTCCCGACAGGACGAGCCGGTCGACCCGGTCGGGGTGTCTGGCGGCGATGTCCACCGCGAGGATGGCTCCGGTGTGGTGACCGACGAGAACAGCGCTCGGGATCCCCAAGTGGTCGAGCAACGCCACCACGGTGTCGGCGTACTCCTCGACGGTCGGCTGTCGTGGCGGCGTGTCGGAACAGCCGTAACCGGGGTTGTCGAGCGCGATGACGCGGTGGCGGGTGGCGAGGATCGGGATCAACTCGGCGAACTCGTCCACCGATCGCGGAGTCTGGTGGAGCAGGACCACCGGCACGCCATCGGTCGTGCCGGCATCCACGAAATGGACTTCCCCCAAGGGAGTGCTGAAGAAGTGTCGCGTGGTGTTTCCCACTGGTGGTCACTCCTCGTTTCGGTTCGAATCGGCGTTCCGGCGGCCATTCATGTCGATGAACCGGTTCGAAGCAGAGTACAGGATCCCGATCGAGGTCGTCGGAAGAAGGGAACAGGCAGCAGCACGAACAACGGTGGTGATTCCGGACGCGCTGCGCCTCACTTCCCGGCGATTGCGATGGGGCCGGGTGTGGCTCACAATGAACTTCGATGAACAAGCTGCTGATCAGAAACGTGGATGTGCTGCGGTGCGAGGCGGATGGATGCCACCTCCTTCGAAACCACGACGTGGTCGTTCGTGGCAACCGCATCGCCGCGGTCGAGCCGACCGGCACCGTCGATACGGGGTCGGCGGACGAGATCGTCCAAGGACGGGGCATGTTGGCCATGCCGGGGTTGATCAACACCCACGCCCATGTCCCCATGGTGCTCTTCCGGGGGCTCGCCGAGGACGTGGAGATCGAAACCTGGTTCAACGACTTCATCTGGCCCCTAGAGAGCAATCTCACCGCGGACGACGTTGGGTGGGGCATGCAGCTCGGTCTTGCCGAGATGATCGAGGCTGGGGTGACGTCGGTAGCCGATCACTACTTCCACATGGATCGAGTTGCTGCAGCGGTGGAGCAGGCTGGAACCAGGGCGGCGTTGGGGTGGGCGGTATTCGGTGATCAGGGATCGGCCGGGGTGGAACGAACGGCGTCGTTCGCGAGGGACTACGACGGGGCGGCGGATGGCCGGATCACCGGCTGGCTCGCACCTCACGCGCCGTACACCTGCGACGACGACTTCCTTCGCTCGGTGGCTGCCGAGGCCGATCGACTCGACCTGGGAATCCACATCCACGCTGCTGAGACCGCCGGGCAGACCCGGGCGAGCCTCGAGGCGCACGGCAAGACGCCGATCGAGGTGTTGGCCGAAACGGGAGTCCTCGATCGGCCAGCGATTCTGGCCCACTGTTGCGGTGTGACTGCCGAGGACATCGAGCTCATGGCCCGGCGACCTTGTGGGGTCGCCCACGCGCCCAAGACCTACCTCAAGCTGGCCATGGGCTCGGCACCAGTTCTGGCATTGAGGGATGCCGGCGTGGCGGTGGGTCTCGCCACTGACGGCGCCGCGTCCAACAACACCCTGGACCTTCTCGAGTCGTTGCGGTTGATGGCCATGGTGGTGAAGCACCACAGCGGCGACCCGACTGAGATGACCGTCGATCAGGCCCTGTGGATCGCCACTCGCGGCAGTGCCCGGGTTTTCGGTCGCCCCGACGATCTCGGCCACCTCGCCCCTGGTTTCCTGGCAGACATCATCCTCGTCGACCTGGGAGGTTGTCACAACCAGCCAACCCACAACCCGATGGCCAACCTGGTCTACTCGGCGCGGGCACCAGACGTCCGGACTGTGATCTGCGACGGCCGGGTGGTGATGCGCGACCGGGACCTGATGACCCTCGACAAGGCCGAGATCGTCACCCGGGTGGGGGAGAGCATGGATCGGCTGTCGAAGCGGGTGCCCGCCTCACGAATTCAGTTTTTCGACGTTTAACGTGCCAATCAACCCGATCTGTTGACAACCGAGAAACAGAAGCCCGGCCGTTGTCGGCCGGGCCTGGTGCAATTCGATGAGGGCGAGGGTTCGTCCGGCAATCAGAACCTGGCGACGAACTCCAGACCGATGATCGTGGGATCGTTGGTGAAGCCCGTCAGGTTGTTGAAGTCGATGCCGCCCTTGACGTTGACCTGATCCGTGATGTTGCGGCCGAAGAGAGCGACCTCGTACTTCGCGTCGCTGAAGGCGTATCCGATCCGCAACCCGAGCTCGAAGAAGTCGTCGTTGTACTCTTTGGACTCGTACAGGAAGAAGCTCTTTTCGCTGGTGTAGGCCCAGTCCAGGGTCGCGAAGAACTTCTTGGCGGCGGGGTCGGACTGCCAGTTGATGATGCCGTTGAAGATGTGATCGGGAGAGTGGGCGAGGCTGTTGCCGTCGAGCACGACAAGCCCGTCCGCGTCGATCGGGTCGGTGATGGTGCAGCCGCTGCCGCACTGGGCGATTCGAAGGTTGGGGTCCTTGATCTCGGTGGGGTTGTAGCTGTAGCCGAAGGTCATCATCCAGTTGCCGGTGGGGACCCACTCGATGTCGGCCTCGAGGCCGTAGCCCTCGGTCTTGTCGGCGTTGAGCAGTTTGGCGACGTTGAGCTCACCGCCGACCGCCGTGATCTGCTGGTCGTTGAGCTCGAACCAGTATCCGGTCACGTTGAGCCGCACCTTGTTGTCGGCGAGGATGGTCTTGGCGCCGACCTCGAAGGACAGGATGTCCTCGGTGTCGGCCACCGAGACGCAGTTGGTGTTGGGATCAGTGCCGTCGATGTCGTTGCAGAAGAGGATTCGACCCTGGATCGACGGTGCCCGGAAGCTGGTGGCGACCCGGCCGTAGAGGTTGACCGTGTCGCTGGCCTTGTAGGTGGCGCTGAGGTCCCAGCTGGTGAAGCTGTCGTCGACGTTGACCGGGATGACGACCGAGGGCTGGGTCCCATACAGCAGGGTGTTGATGAACAGCGGCTGGACCCGCTGGGCCTCGAAGTCCTTCTCATCACTGGTGTAGCGGATGCCGGCCTTGAGATCCCAGTCGTCGGACAGGTGGAAATCCAGTGAGGCGAACAGTGCGTACGACTCGGCGGTCTGGTTCTGGTAGCCGAAGCCGTCGTCGGCACCGTCGGCCAGGCTGTCGTAGCTGAACGACTCGACGCGGAGATCCTCGTTGAAATAAAACGCTCCCACCAACCAGTCGAAGCTGCCGCCGCCATTGCTGGTGAGCCGCAGCTCCTGGGTCCACTGGTCGAGGCTGGGAATACCGTCGGCGGACTCGGCCGCGAAGGGGATGAAACCTGGGCCGTAGTTGCCCTCGCCCAGGAAGACGGCTCCGAAACCGCCGTCGATGTCGCCGCGACTGTACATGTCGTCGATGCTCTCGTAGCCGGTAATGGAGGTCAGGGTCGAGCTGCCGAGGCCCCACTCGAGGCGGAGCACGCCGCCCATTGACGAGATCTCCTGCTTGTTGCGACCGTCGTGGTATACCGCGTCCTGCTCGAAGCCGTCCACCAGACCGCCTACACCTTGGTTGAGGATGTTGGCCCGGAAGATGCGGGCGGTGCCGTCGACCTCCCAACCGTGCAGGTTGAGCAGGCCGGAGAACGTATCGCTGGGCTCCCAGAGGAACTGCAGCCGGGCGGCGGTGGTGGAGTAGCCTTCAAGCTTGCTCTCCGGTCCGGGCTCGTACTTGTTGTCCACCCAGTCGCTCCGCGATTGGTAGAGACCCGAGAAGCGCGCCGAGATGGTCTCGCTCAGGCCGCCGCCAACCCCGCCCTGGATGTCCACGGTGTCGTAGGTTCCGTACGAAGCTTTGGCGTAGGCGTCAAACTCCTGGGTCGGCTTCTTGGTTTCGAACTTCACGATGCCGGCCGGAGTGTTGCGGCCGAACAGCGTGCCCTGCGGACCGCGCAGCACCTCGATGCGGTCGAGGTCAAAAAGCGGCATCCCCTTGACGATCGGGTTCTCCAGCACGACCTCGTCGACCACCATGGACACCGGCTGCGACGCGTTCAGGTCGAAATCAGGGTTGCCGATGCCGCGGATGTAGAAGCGCGGAAAGGCGCGACCGAACGAGGACTCCATCACCAAGCTCGGCACTCGGCCCGACAGCGCCCGGACGTCGGCGCCGCCGGTGGTGATGACGTCAAGATCTTCCCCCGAAAGGGTCGAAATCGAGATCGGGATATCCTGGATGTTCTCCTCTCGTTTCTGGGCGGTCACGACGATCTCTTCGATCACCGTCCTCATCCCAAGGGGGGCCTCCTTGTCTTCCTCCAGCGCGGTTTGCTGTTCCTCCGGTTCATCGGCGACCGACTCCTCCTGCGCGAAGCCGACCGCACCGAACGAGACCACGAAAAAGGCGAGCACCGCGATGCCCGCCAGACGACCGATCGATGTCTGTGCCATGACTACCTCCCCCAACCAATGTGAAAATCTCGGGGCAAGGATAGCATTGTCAGGAACAAAAAATACCCGGCCAGAAGGCCGGGTTTGGTGGTTGTTGTCGGTTTGGCTCTACTTGCCTTGACCCGCCAGGATCTTGTCCCACTTCTTGCCGAGCTTGGCGAGAATCTTGTCGACCTGTTGGATCTGCTTCTCGGGGGCGGACTTGACGGTGACGGTGCCGGTGCCCCGCCACACCATCTTCTTGTCGTCCGGACCGTAGGCGTCGATGATCAGCGTACCCTCGGTGTAATTGGTCGCGGTGGTGGTGGCGGAACCCATGCCGCCGCCCCATCCGTACCAGCCACCGCCGTAGCCGCCGTAGCCGAAGCTGGTGGTGTTGTAGACGGTGTTCTCCTGAGAGGTCACGTGGGAGGTGACGAAGAGATCAGGATTTTCCGTGACCTCTTTGAGACCACCTTCCGCCAGCTCCTTCTTGATGGCGCTGACGATCCGGTCCTGCATCATCGGGTTCTTGGCATCCGACTCCTCGGTTTCGACGTACTGGAATGTCTTGACCGTCTTGAAGTCGAAGTCGTGGGCGTAGTCGATGGTGACCTTCTGCGCGAGGGCCGGTGTTGCGGCCAGGCCCAGAACGATGAGTAATCCAAACGCTTTCTTCATTTTAGATCTCCTTTCGCTTTGTGAAACGCTTTGTATTATCGTCCTATTCTCGGTTTCGAGGTTTGGGACGAAATTGCCGGCCTCTCAACCGACCGGCTCGCATTTTCGATGCCAGCGGTCCGATCGGTGATCGATCACAGGTCGCGCCAGAGGCCGGGAGAGTCGAAGAACAGCTCGGAGAAGGACACCGTCGGATCGTCGAGCCGGCACTCCCGGTAGATCAGGGCGGCGGTGGACAGCGACGGCTCGATTCGGGAAGACATGATCTTGGCCACCGTGGACGGGCGAAGGCCCGCCCGGATCGCCAGGTCCGCAATCGAGATGTTGTGTTTCCCGACGAAGTCCCGCAATCCACGACCGCTCCAGAACCGCAGCGGTTCGGGTTCGGGTTCTAACATGATCATCCAGCTGCACCTACCGGGTCGTCGTTCTCGAGACCAGGATGATAGCCCGAGCAGGCGAGAAATTCCAGTGATGACTCGCGCGCCGCTGCCCGCTGCGGAAAGCTGGTGAGACGGACAGGCTACTAGCTCAAGCGAACGATCTCGTCGTTAAGCTCCCTGACCCGTCTGGTGAGCATTTGGATGACCCGGAAGGCCATGGAGGGGTCCTCGGAGATCCTCCGCAGCAGGTTCTTGCGGTCCACCGTCAGAGCCCTCACCTCGCCGACGGCACGCACCGTTGCCGACCGCGGCTCCTGCCCGAAGATCGCCATCTCGCCGATGATGTCCCCCTCGCCGAGAGTCGCGAGGCGGACCTCGGTCCCGTTTCGGGTGGTGATCACCTCGACCCGCCCGGACTGGATGACGTACATGTGGTCGCCGGGCGCGCCTTCACGAAACAGAATCTCGCCGTCGGTAAACAGCTTGCCGAGATCACCCTTCGCCAAGATCACCTCCCGCGGCGCCCGATTCGATCAACGGCGCGGCGGTGTCGCACAGCGCCGGGCGTCGCAATGCGGACGCGGCGATGGCCGCTCCAAACCGGAGGAGGAAGGCGGGGTGCAGGGTGCGCAGGAAGATCTCGCGGTAGGTCGCACTGCCGGTGAACATGTCCCACATGACGGTGCTCATGCGCGGGGGGATCCGGCGATCCGCCTGCTCCCGGCCGACCATATGCAGCACCGCGCGACGCCCGATGTCGAGCTTCTGGATGAGCCCGGTGACGCCGAAGACGACGTGGCCGATCCGATTGTCGGCCGAGATGCTCCGGCAGGTGGGCAGGAAGTGGCGCTCGAAGTCGGGTGTGGAAATTCCTGAGAACACGGCGGTTCGGGCGGCGGCCTTGGCGGTCCGGTAGGCCGCCCCGATGCCGTCCTTGTAAAGACGGGTCACGCCGCTGTCGCCGATGAACACGATCCGGTCGGCGAACGGCCTCCTCGCCCCGCGCACGTTCATGGTCGGCGAGCAGTTGCAGGCGAAATCGTGCATCAGAAGATCCCCTGGAAGGCATCGCTTGACCTCGGGCGAATCCAGGAATCGCTGGAAGATCTCCTTGTCGATGCTCTCACCGAGCAGGCAGACCGTGGCGCAGTTGAGCTTCGGGATGATGGCGGCGAACTCGAGCCCGGGGATGTCGAGCAGGAAGACGTGCATCGAGTTGCCGAGCCGCCGCTCGATGGATTCTTCGCCGAGATGGTACTCGCGGATGAACGTCTTGGTGGTCCCTGGCGGCTGATAGCTCACGGGGGCCTCGTCGAAGAGCTTGAGGGCCGGGGAGTTCACTCCCGTGGCCACCGCCAGGAGATCGTAGACCTCGGAGACTCCCTGGCCCTTGCCCGAGCTCAGCCGGGGTCGTCCGTCCACCCATTCCACATCGGTCACCCGTTGACGAATCGGCCGGGCTCCCCGGTCGATGGCGAGCTTTTGAAGGTGACCGTCGAAGCTCTTCCAGGTCTTCAGGCTCAGGTCGAGCTTGCGCGGGCCGGTGCCCCGGTACACCGAGGCGATCCGTTTCTCCTGAACCGGGGTGTCGATGCGCACGGCGCGGCCGTCGATGTGCAGCATGTAGGACTCGATGCCGCGCTGGACGACCGTCGGCGGCAGATTGATGCCGTCGGTGGCGAGGTTCTGGACGAGGGTTTCCGAGATGATGCCGCCGCACATGTTGCACGCGCTCGGGGTGGGTTCCAGGAAATCCCTGGGATCCCACAGGTCGACCTCGAGGCTCAGCCCGGCCATCTCGGCCAACGCGAGAATGTAGTAGGAGAACAGCGAGCCGGCCGGCCCGCCGCCCATCACGGCCACCTTGGACCCGTCGACCAGCTTCGGTCGGTGACCTCCCGGGTACCGTCCCGACTTGACCTTCCAGGAATCGCCGCTGTGCCGAGCGCTCGGTCGATTCATGGTGACGCTATCCGTTCGGAAGGTGGCGGCGAATCGGCAGGTGTCTCAGGCTTTCTCATCGTTGATTGCGCGCCATGATAAACGAAATGATTATCATTTGAAAGTATTCTCAGATGTTCATAGGTTTCGAGACTGCGGTCCGGAGCAGCGACGATCCGGTCAGAGACTGAGCTCGCAGATCTCGAACGTCTCTCCGGAGCACCGCTCAAAGAAGGGTCCAAGCAGAGCTGCGACCTCACTGGGTTGCTCGACGGCGGTCAAGTGCCCCGCACCCGGGATGATGTGCAGCTCGGCGCCGTCGATCGAACCCGCGACGGCTCTCGCGCAGGCGGGCGGCGTCGCGGCGTCGTGCTCACCAACCAGAACGATGGTGGGAACGCTGATCGGACGAACATCGACGCCGTCCCGGCCCCACACCGCGTTCATCGCGTGACCGACCGCCGCCCGGTCCAGCCGGCGGACCTCGGCTACGAGACCGGAGGTCATGCCCGTCCTACCGGCGATGGTCGACGGCGCGAACATCGCCTGGAGCAACGCCCGGCGCGGCAGCAGGCCGAGCCACCGGTAAACCCAGGCGAGGGCTGTGTAACGTCGGCGGGCTCGCGTCGGCTCGGCCGCCGCGCTGGTGTCGAGCAGGGCGAGCCCGAGGACCCGGTGCGGCTCTCGGAGGGCCAGGCGCATGGCGGTCATCCCGCCGGTGGACAATCCGCACAAGACCGCCCGGTCGATCGACTCCCGGTCGAGGATCGCGAGCCAGTCGTCGACGAGGTCGTTCAGGGTGAACGGCGCCTCGGCGGTGGACCTGCCGTGGCCCCTCAGGTCGACGTTGATGAACCGGAACCGGGATTGGAGTGCTGCCACGACCCCGTCCCACATCTTCCCGGTGCAGAGCAGGCTGTGACCCAACAGCACGGGCGGACCCGACCCGGCGACTTCGTAGCTGACGGTTGCCCCGGGCCTTTGAACGACTGGCATGATCACAGCCTAACACGCAGTTCTCAGCGGGTTTTGTCGCGAGGGCTCGAATGTCCAGCCAAGGGGTTGGTCGTGACGACAGGAAAGGGCTTGCCGCGCCGCGGCTTGACGAAAAGACCCTCGGGACCTACGTTATGCGAAGAAATCTCAACAGATGATGGAGCGGAGAAACACCGCTTGATTTGGTGGTCGGCGCCTCAGCGCGACGGGGTCGGAGTCGCCGTGCGAAACGAAACCGAAAAGGAGGAGCGACATGAAGAAGCTATTTGGAATGACGATCATGATGGTGGTTCTGCTGGTCGGTGCAGCGCCGGCCCCGGGTCAGGAGGCCGCAGCGCCTCAGGGCAGCCTGGCGATGACCTTCGTCGTCGACGTCCTGCCGGGGCACCAGGCAGCCTTCGAGGAGGGCTACAAGGCGCACATGGCGATGCACGCCGAGGCCCAAGACCCGTGGAATCGCGAGGCCTGGGTCGTGGTGGCGGGCAAGCACGTCGGCAGGTACTACCTGCGGTCCTTCGGACACACGTGGGCTTCCCTCGATGACGATGCCGACGTCCCGGAGGACCAGGAACATCTGAACGCGGCGGTGGCGCCGCACGTCCAGAGCGTCTCGGGCATGGTCACCGAGTGGATGACGAATCTCTCGCGGTGGCCGGAAGGACCCGAACCGCCGAAGATGGCGGAGGTGACGACCTTCACCGTCGACTACGCCCACGCCGACGACTTCTTCCTCGTCATCAAAAAGATGCACAAGATGATCGGTGACAAGGAACTGCCCCTGCAGTACTCGTGGGGAAGGGTGGCGGTCGGTGGGTCCGGCCTGGAGCTGACCCTCGCCATTCCACTTTCGGGCTGGGCCGATTTCGAGCCCCCGAAGCCCGGGCTCTGGGAGGTCGCAGAGGAGGTTTTCGGCGACACCGAGGCGAAGATGCTGCGCTCGATGTTCGGCGACGCGATCCTGGCCGAGGACAACTTCGTCGTGGCATATCGACCTGATCTGAGCTACGTCCCGGGGAAGTGAGGCAGTAGGGCAGTGGAGCTATGAGGCCATGAGGCGGTGGAGCGCGGAGCAGTGACGATTCGTTGACGGTTTTCCGAATTCCGAATTCCGAATTCAACCCTGCTGCCAACTGCTCACGGCCAACGGCCAACGGCCAACAGCCTACGGCACCGTCGCCGACCAGGCCGAGGTGTCGCCGCTCTCGAAGCCGTCCGAGAAGCTGGTGGGCCAGGCGGCGCCGCCGTCGAGAACGTGCACCACGATGTTGTTGGTGCCGTTCAGGTTCTGGTTGCCGACGACGACCTCCGGGACGCCGTCGCCGGTGAGGTCACCCACCGGGTAAACGCTGTAGACGCGATAGCCGGTCGGAAAGGTCCAGAGGATGGTGCCGTTTTTCCCGTCCATGGCGTAGACGGTGGTGTCGAAGGAACCGGCGATGACGTCCTGGTTGCCGTCGCCGTTGAGGTCGTCGATGGCCCGGGCGACCCACACGTCGCCGCCGTTGGTGGTGCCGACCGGGGTCTTCCACAGCAGCTCGCCGGTGAGTCCATTGAGCACGGTGACCGCGTTCTCCCAGGAGCTGACGACCACCTCGTCGTGGCCGTCTCCGGTGACATCCTTGAGCGTGTCCACCATCATGCCGTAGTCGGCGACGCTGGTGCTGGTCCAGAGGTGGGTGCCGGCGGCGCCGTCGACACAGCTGACGGAGCCCCCGCCGAGGGTCCACAGCACCACCAGGGCTTCGTCGACGTCGTCGCCCGTGATGTCCGAGAGGACGCCGGAAGAGTAGATGCTCTGACCGGGATTGTAGGTCCAAAGCACGTGGCCGGCCGGGTTGGCGGTGCCGCCGTCAAGACAGACCAGTCGGTCCACGTTGTCGCCGATGGCGGCGAGCACGTCGTGGTGGAGGTCGCCGTTGACGTCACCGATGTCGTTGACGCTGTAAGCCACGTCGCCGGCGTAGTACGACCACAGCACGGTCGCCGCGCCGCTGCTCGCCCCGTCGACGAGGTACACCCGGTCGTTGAAGGAGCCGGTTCCGAAGGCGACCTCCGCAACGGTGTCGCCGGTGATGTCGTTGAGCTCGGTGAGGGAGTAGACCCAGCCGGAGTCGGAGGTCAGGTAGGTGTCGAGGATCCACAGCTCGGCGCCGTCCAAGCCGTCCAGGTTGTACGCTGAACGGCCGCCCCAGGCGGTGCCGACCAGGAGGTTGTCGTAGCCGTTGTCGTCCGCGTCCGAGCTCGGCACCACCGATCCCTCGGCGTAGGGCGACCCGTTGGAGACGCCGCCGAGTGGTCGGGTGCTCCAGGCGATCGTCGCCACCTCCGAGCTCGATCCGTCGAGGCAGAAGACATTGTCCGACTGGGAGGTGTCTATGGTGGCGATGACCTCGTCCAGCAAGTCACCGGTCACGTCGGCGATGGACCGCACGGAGCGCACGTGCTCGGTGGCCCGCATGTAGAACAGCCGAGTCGCCACCGGAACGTCGTCGAAGCTCCGGTCTGCCGCAACCGGATCCGCCGGTGCCTCGGCCCGCGCCCTCAGAGCTGCCTGCGCCCGGTCCGGCGGCCTCCTCGGAAAGCGCCGGCTGCGAGATGGCCAAAGGAATGAGAAAGCTGGTCGAGAACGAGCAGATGTGGGTCTCATGGACTGATCCCTCCTCGAGGCCCAGAGTATACCGAACCGGTGCGCCGGAGGCGGAGAGCGAGCCGAGAATCCCCCGATCTCTTGATCCCACCCGCCGGCACGGACATAATCGGGGCGGCGAAGAGAATCGACCAAGCAGCGGAGAATGGCCCCTCGACGGAGAGGGAGGATCGGACGGCCACGGTGACCGACGAGGAGAGGATCCGCCAGCTCGTGCGCCGCGTCGTGTATCGGACGGTGGGGCGGAGCGGTGGAGGTGTGCCCAGCCCGGTTGTGCGGCTGGTGACGGCCGAAGACGTCCAGCGAGTGCCGCCGGGCGGTGAGCTGGCCGTCCCTAACGGTCGGCTGGTGACGCCGCTGGCCCGGCAGGCGGCCTTCGAGCGCCGGGTCAAACTGGTGGATGCCGAGCCTGCCGCCAGGGCAGAACCGCGGGCCAGTGGGACGGGGACCACGAACCCGGTCAGGGTGGTGGCCGTGGGCGCCGACCACGGCGGCTACCTGCTCAAGGACGTGTTGATCCGGCATCTCGAGGCTGCCGGATACGGGGTCGTCGACTGTGGCACCAACGGACCGGAGTCGGTGGACTATCCGGACCTGGCGCTGGCGGTGGCTCGGCTGGTCGCCGACGGTCGCGCCTGGCGGGGGATCGTCGTCGACGGCGCCGGGATCGGCTCGTGCATGGCGGCCAACAAGGTGCCCGGTGTCCGCGCGGCGCTGTGCTACGACGAGGCGACCGCTCGCAACAGCCGCGAGCACAACCACGCCAACGTGCTGACCCTCGGCGCCGGGTCTGATCGGCGAGCAGCTGGCCCGCCAGATCGTGACCACCTGGCTCGAGACACCGGCGGGGGGCGGAAGGCATCAGCGCAGGGTGGACAAGATCTCTCAGATCGAGCAGAGGTATTCTCGTGAGCGGAGGAAGGTCACCCGATGAAGCTGGACGACGAATCCCTGGAGAGGATCATCGAGCAGATCACCCGGCAGGTGCTGATCCTCGTCCAGGAGCAGGGTGAGCGGCCCGAGCCGGGGAAAGCCGCGAAGACGCCTCTGTCGGCCGGCAACTACGTCCACCACGTGCAGCCGGTGATCAGCGCCGGGGCGGACCGGATCGCGGCGACCCTCGGCGTGGCTCCGACCGACGGCGCCCTCAGCCATTTCATCGACCACACCCTGCTCAAGCCGGACGCCACCCACGATCAGATCGCCCAGCTCTGCTACGAGGCCCGGAAGCACGACTTCGCCTCGGTGTGCGTCAACCCGTCCTACGTGAAGCTGTGCGCCGATCTGCTGAAGGGATCGGAGGTGCTGGTGTGCACGGTGGTGGGCTTCCCGCTCGGCGCCACCTCGCCCGAGTCGAAGGCGTTCGAAGCCCAGAAGGCGGTTCGCGACGGCGCCACCGAGGTCGACATGGTGATCAACGTCGGCGCCCTGAAGTCCCGAGACTATGAGGCCGTGGAGCTCGACATCGCCGGCATCGCTCGAGTCTGCCACGCCGGCGGCGCCATCCTCAAGGTGATCATCGAGGCCGCCCTCCTCACCGACGAGGAGAAGGTGGCGGCATGCCAGCTGGCCAAGGTGGCCGGCGCCGACTACGTCAAGACCTCGACCGGTTTCGGGCCCGGCGGCGCCACGGTCAAGGACGTGGAGCTGATGAGACGGGTGGTCGGCAGCGGGATGGGCGTCAAGGCTGCCGGGGGCATCAAGACCCGGGAGGACGCACAAAGGATGATCGCCGCCGGCGCCAGCCGAATCGGAGCCAGCGCCAGCGTCAAGATCGTGCAGGGGGAGGCGTCGTGAGGGAGTTTTCAGATGTCGGTTGACCTGAGGTCCTACGTTTTTCTGGATAATCTGCAGCCGCAGCACGCGGCCTACCTGGGCACCGTCGCCAAGGGCTTCCTGCCGCTGCCCGGCGATACCTCGCTGTGGATCGAGATCTCGCCGGGGATCGAGATCAACCGGATCACCGACATCGCCCTGAAATCGACCAGGGTTCGGCCCGGGATGCAGATCGTCGAGCGGCTGTTCGGCCTGCTCGAGGTCCACCACGAGGAGCAGGCCGAGGTCCGGGCGGCAGGAGACGCCATTCTCGCCGCCCTCGGGGTGGCCGAGTCGGATCGGATCAAACCAAAGGTGGTGTCGAGCCAGATCATCCGCCACGTGGATGCCCACCAGGTCCAGCTGGTGAACCGGATGCGGTTCGGTCACATGCTGCTGGCCGGTCAGACCCTGTACGTGTTGGAGGTTGAGCCGGCGGGCTACGCCGCCCTCGCCGCCAACGAGGCCGAGAAGGCCGCCAACATCAACATTCTGGACGTGCGCGCCTTCGGCAGCTTCGGACGGGTCTACCTGGGCGGTGAGGAGCGCGACATCATGGCAGGTTATGGCGCGGCGGTGGCGGCCATCGAGGGCGTCAGCGGCCGCGAGCTGGAAACCAAGCGCAGGACGTGAAATCGAGCGACGAGATGAAGCACACTCGTTTGAAAACAGGAGGAATCGATGGCTGAAGAGTATGGAGCGATCGAAGCTCTGGGAATGATCGAGACCCGGAGCTATCCGGCGATGGTGGAGGCGGCCGACGCCATGGTCAAGGCGGCCAAGGTGGAGTTGGTCGCCTACGAGAAGACCGGCGGCGGGTACGTCACCGCCGTGGTCCGCGGCGACGTGGCGGCGGTCAAGGCGGCGGTGGAGGCCGGAGCCCGCGGTGCCGAGAAGATCGGCGAGCTGGTGGCGATCCACGTCATCCCGCGGCCCCACGGCAACGTGGATACCGCGCTGCCCCTCGGCCGGCAGGGCGGCAAGGCCTCGAAACGCTGATCGCCGGGTGAGATAAGGGCGACGGAGAACGGAGCGGCAGATGCTGTTGGGACGAGTCGTCGGAACGGTGGTGGCGAGCCGTAAGGAGCCTACGCTGGAGGGACTGAAGTTCCTGGTGCTCAAGCAGCTGGACGTTGACGGTTCCCCGACCGGGGGCTACCGGGTTGCCGCTGATGCGGTGGGCGCCGGGGTGGGTGAGGTCGTGCTCTACGCCACCGGGAGCTCGGCCCGCCAGACCCGGTTCACGGACAAACGGCCGTGCGACGGCGTGGTGATGGCCATCGTGGATATCCTCGAGGTCGACGGCCGGGTGACCTACGACAAGGCGAGGGACGGTTGACCATGAACCCCGCCGAGATCGACGCGGTCATCGAGCGGGTGATGGCCGAGCTGGGCCGCGGGTCTCGCACCCACGGGTGGGGTCGGGAGGTTCAAGGGGCGGAGCGAACGCCGCGCCCCGCCGCCGAGGCGCGTCACGGCGGGTCGCTGTTCGCCGATGTGAATCAGGCGGTGGCGGCCGCCCGCCAGGCGTACCTGCAGCTCAAAGAGCTGCCCTTGTCGGTGCGCGAGCGAATGATCTCTGCCGTCAGGCGGACGATGCGGGAAAACGCCCAACCGCTGGCCCACGAGGCGTGGGCCGAAACCGGGATGGGTCGCTACGAGGACAAGATCGAAAAGGTGCTGCTGAACGCCAACAAGGCGCCCGGTACCGAGTTCCTCGACACCGGGGCCTGGAGCGGTGACGGCGGGCTGACGGTGGTGGAGTTCGCGCCCTACGGAGTGATCGGCTCGATCATCCCCAGCACCAACCCGGTTTCGACGGTGGTCTGCAACGCCATCAGCATGGTGGCTGCCGGCAACGCGGTGGTCTTCAACGCCCACCCCGGAGCCCGGGCGTGCTCGAACCGGACGGTGGGGCTGGTGAACGACGCCATCGTCGATGCGGGCGGGCCGGCCAACCTGGTGGGCGCGGTGGCGGAGCCGACGATCGATTCGGCGCAGGCGCTCATGGCACACCCCGACGTCAACCTGCTGGTGGTCACCGGCGGCGCGGCGGTGGTGCAGGCGGCGATGGCGAGCGGCAAGCGGGCGATCTGCGCCGGACCGGGGAATCCGCCGGTGGTGGTGGACGAGACCGCCGATCTGGAACAGGCGGGACGTGACATCGTGCGCGGCGCCTCCTTCGACAACAACATCATCTGCACCGACGAGAAGGAGGTTTTCGCGGTCGCCGCCATCGCCGACGAGCTCAAGCGCGTGATGCGGTCCCACGGCGCCTGCGAAATCGATGGATCGCAGCTTGCTAGGCTCAAGCAGTCGATCTTCCGGGACAGCCCGGGCCGGGGCGAGCACGGACGGATGAACCCGGACTTCATCGGCAAAAACGCCGCGGTGTTGTTGCGCGAGGTGGGAGTCGAGGTGGGTGACGAGGTGCGCCTGGTGTTGGCGGAGGTGGAGCGGGACGACCCGTTGGTACTCTCCGAGCAGATGATGCCGGTGTTGCCCGTGGTCCGGGTGGGCGACGCCGACGAGGCCATCGACCTGGCGAAGGCGGCGGAGCACGGTTTCCGCCACACCGCGGTCATGCACTCCAAGAACCTGGACAACCTGAGCCGGATGGCGCGTGAGATGGACTGCAGCATATTCGTCAAGAACGGCGTCTCCTACGACGGTCTGGGCTACGGCGGCGAGGGCTTTTGCTCCTTTACGATCGCCAGCCCCACTGGCGAGGGCCTGACCAACCCGATCAGCTTCAGCCGGATCCGGCGGTGCGTGCTGAAGGACAGCTTCAGGATCGTGTAGAGAAGGGGAAACAACAACCGATGATCGAACCAGCCCTGGCGTTGATCGACTTCCGCAGCATCGCGGCCGGCATCGAGGCCGCCGATGCCATGGTGAAGCGCGCCCAAATCGGCGTGATCCGCGCCGGAACGGTGCAGCCGGGGAGATACCTGGTGCTGATCGGCGGCGCGGTGGCCGACGTCGAGGAGTCGCTGGCGGCCGGCCTCGAGCTGGGCGGCGATCAGGTGGTGGATCACGTCTACCTGCCCGGCGTTCACCCCGAGGTCGTTGAGGCCATCGGCGGCGGCAGGATGCCGGAGCCGTCGGACGCGCTCGGTGTGGTGGAGACCTCTTCGGCGGCCTCGGTCATCCGCGCCGCCGACGCCGGCATCAAGGGGGCCTCGGTCAGCCTGGTGGAGATACGCCTGGCCGACGGGCTCGGCGGCAAGGGAGTCGTGCTGTTCTCGGGGGTGGTGGCGGATGTGGAGGCGGCGGTGGAGATCGGTGCCGGAGTCCTCGATGTCGCCGACCAGCTCATCCGCACGGTGGTCATCCCGCAGCTCCACGGCGCCATGTGGGAGAACGTCTCCGACGCTTCGCGATTCTCAGCCAGAGTGTTGGAGAAGCTGTGAAGTTCGGCCGGGTGATCGGCACCGTGGTGGCCAGCCGGCGGTACGAGGGCCTCGATGGTGTCAAGCTCCTGCTCGTCCAGCCGCTCGATCGGGACCGGCAGCCCACCGGCCTGCCGGAGGTGGCCGCCGACGCCACGGCCCAGGCCGGGCCGGGTCATCTGGTGTTCATGGTGGCCAGTCGAGAGGGTGCCCAGGCCATGCCGGAGCTGTTTGTGCCGGTGGACCTGGCGATCACCGGCATCGTCGACCAGGTGGACGTGGCGACCGGTCCGAGGCGCGACCGGCCCACCGCGACCTGGCGGCGGAGCGGCTGAGATGTACATCGGCAAGGTCATCGGCACAGTGGTGGCGACTGTGAAGATCGACCACCTCGAGGGGCGGAAGCTGCTGCTGGTGGATCAGCTCGACCTCGAAGGCCGCGAAACCGGCGGCTACGACATCGCGGTCGACACCGTGCAGGCCGGTCCGGGCGACACCGTGCTGGTGATCGACGAGGGCAACGGCGCCCGCCAGGTCCTCGGCCTGGACCCCGGCGCGATCCGGGCGGTCATCGTCGGCATCATCGACGAGGTCACCCTCGCCCGCTGACAGCGGGCTCTGAGTTCTTAGTTCTTAGTTACATACGGTGAGGAATCTGCTCGTGTTGTTTCGAGCCTTCCGGAATAGGGTGGTGGGGAGGGTGGGAACTCAGAACTCAGAACTCAGAACTAGAACTCAGAACTCGGTCCTCTGACTTCCCGTGGCATTTCGCACGAGTTGGATGAAGCCTTTGGCATCGAGGGACGCCCCTCCCACCAACGCGCCGTCGATGTCCGGCATGGCCATGAACTGGGCGATGTTGGCGGCGGTGACGCTGCCGCCGTAAAGGACCCGGACAGACTCGGCGACCGCGGTGCCGTGAAGCTCGGCGAGCCGGCCTCGAATGGTCAGCCCCATGACGCGGTTGGCCGCCGGCGGGGTAGCGGCGCGACCGCTGCCGATGGCCCAGAGGGGCTCGTAGGCGATGACGCAGCCCGCGGCGGATTCCGTCTGCAGGTCGCCGAGCGCGGCGGCCACCTGGTCGCCGACAACCCGATGGGTGTCGCCGGACTGGTTCTGCTCGAGCTTCTCGCCTACGCACACGACGGGTGTCAGCTCCGCGGAGAGGGCAGCGTGGACCTTGCGATTGACGGCAGCGTCAGTCTCGTCGGCGGACCCGGTGGCGCGCCGCTCCGAGTGGCCGACGATCACGTACTCGCACAGTCCCTTCAACATCCTCGCAGAGATCTCGCCGGTGTGGGCCCCGCCATCTTCCCAGTGCATGTTCTGGGCACCGAGGGCAATGGGGGAGGGCCCCAACACCTCTGCTAGCTGGGCGATGACGGTGAACGGCGGGAAGAGAACCACGTCCACGTTCGCCGTGTGACTCAACGCCGACCTCATGGCGCGGACCAGGGCCCGCGCCTCGTCGGGCCGACCGAGGTGCATCTTCCAGTTCGCCGCGAGAAACGATCGTCGTCTCATTGGGTCGCTCCAGGATACCCGGTACAAACGTGAGGTTTGAACCCGATCGGCACCCGGTCGGTACCAGGTCCGAGGATCCCAGGAAGTTGTGATCGGTACCAGGTCCAAGCATCTTAGGATGTCAGCCCGCCGCCTTCGCACCAGAATGCCACCATTCGCTCGTCGAGATCGTCGATTTGCGCGGCCCACCCCGCGGGAGGTGGTTTGTGGCGGCCCCCTCGTGTCGCCCACTCACTCACCACGTCGGGGTTCTTGTTCAGTACCTTCGCGAGATCAGACGCTTTCTGTCGCCACCTTTCGATCCCGAGTGTGGCGATAAGTTGGCGGTTCCGGGCGATTTCCTGGTCGCGTTGGCGTCCGGCAAGGCGTTCGAAATCCGTGCCCGTCAATTCACAAAACGCTGAGACAAACAGATCCGGTCGTATCGTCGGGCGGTCGTGTCCGGTGCTTCTGCCAAGGGGATCGATACACGCCGCTGCTGCGGGTTTGAGAGCTCGATCCTCGTCACTTTGCCAGAGTTTGAGCTCGACCGCGTGCGTGAAGTCCTCTTGACCTACTGCGGCTGCCAAGCTCATGGCGTAGGCATGGCGACCGGTAAGAACTGTCTCTCCAAAGACAAGGAGTGAGTCATCCATGTCGGTCAGGCTCCCCGGTGTGGACACCAACATTTCACTATGCCCACTCAGCAGATACTCGACAGGGCTTGTGGAGATTCCTGCCCGGACAGGATTGAGGTGAACATAGATAATGACCTGCCGGAGGTATTTCCCATCGTTCACCCATCGGCTCTTGTACCGGTGTTGCCACAGCGGTCCGCGGCGACCGTGTGTCTGGTTGAACCACTGGCTGAACCGACCGTCAAGGGATCGCATGCCTCGCGACAACGGAATGACGCCGCACCGGACCACGAGATGGTAGTGGTTTCGCATCAAGCACCACGCGAAAACGACCCACCCGTCCCGGGTCTTGATTTCCCGAAACAGGTCGAGAAAAACCTCGACCGCCGCAGGTTCATCAAATACTGGCAGGGCCTCGATCGTTCGGTTGTAAACGTGGTAGATGCCACCTTCGATGAGGTTTCGGGGAGCACGGGGCATTGGTTTTCTCCACTCCTCAGAAGGAGCGCTAGGACATGATTGGCAAACTGATCGGCGCGGCAACTTCCCAAGATCCTCGGACCTGGTACGAGATCCTCGGACCTGGTACCGGGTTGGTACCGGGTTTTCAGGTTCAGGAAGAGGATCGAGCGGTTGGCTGTTGCAAAAGAACCGAGATAAATCTCGAAAAGGTCAGGAGATTACACGCTCGCAACCACCAAGGGGATTCACGCGATGATCGGCTCGACACTCAAGCATTTTCAGATCACGGACGAGCTCGGCAAGGGCGGCATGGGAGAGGTGTGGCGGGCCCGGGACACCAAGCTCGACCGGGAGGTGGCGGTCAAGCTACTGCCCGAAGCCGTGGCCAACGATCCGGAGCGGTTGTCGCGGTTCGAGCGCGAGGCCAAGATGCTCGCCGCCCTGAACCACCCGAACATCGCCTCCATCTTCGGTATCGAGGAGGCGGAAGGCCGACAGCTACTGGTGCTCGAGCTGGTGGACGGCGAAGGCCTGGAGGAGCGCATCGCCCGCGGCGCGGTGCCCGTGGACGAAGGTCTCGAGATCGGGCGCCAGATCGCCGAGGCGTTGGAGGCCGCGCACGGGCAGGGAATCGTTCACCGTGATCTCAAGCCCGCCAACGTCAAGCTGACCGTGGGCGGACGGGTCAAGGTGCTCGACTTCGGTCTCGCCAAGGCCTTCGAACCGACGGCTGATCAGCTGGATCTCACTCGATCGCCGACCCTCACCGCCCACATGACGGCGGCGGGTGTGGTGCTCGGTACCGCGGCCTACATGAGCCCGGAGCAGGCGCGCGGCATCGAGGTGGACAAGCGGGCCGACATCTGGTCCTTCGGCTGCGTGCTGTACGAGATGCTCACCGGAAGCCAGGCTTTCAAGGGCGACACCGTGTCCGACGTGCTGGCGTCGATCCTCAAGGAGGAGCCCGACCTCGATGCGCTGCCGGCGAAGGCCCCGCGGCGGCTGCGACGGTTGCTCGAACGGTGTCTGACCAAGGTCCCGCACCAGCGGTTGCACGACATCGCCGACGCCCGGATCGAGATCGAGGAGATCCAGGCCGGCGGCGAGGACGCGGAGCCCGAGGCCAAGATCGCTGCCCGGCGGAGCTCCGGCGTCCGCGTGTGGCAGGGCGTCGCAGCGATCCTGTTGGTCGCAACCGCCGCGCTGTCCTGGATGGCCCTGCGGAGGGAAACCGCACCGCAGACCGTACTCAGCGCCTTCCTTCCGGCCCCGGAGGAGACCACGTTCTCCCTCGAGCCGTCGAGCCCGGGAGTGGTCGCCGTCGCCCCCGACGGATCGCAGATTGCCTACTCGGCCACCGACCAGATGGGCACGACCCTACTCTGGGTGCGCCGAGTCGGCGATCTTTCCGCCCGCCCCCTGCCCGGAACCGACGGCGCCGCCTATCCCTTCTGGTCACCCGACAGCCGACACCTTGCCTTCTTCTCCGAGGACAACAAGCTGCGCAAGATCGACACCGCGGGCGGCCCCCCGGTGACATTGTGCGGAGCGGAGAACGGCAAGGGTGGATCGTGGGGGCCCGAGGGACGGATTTTGTTCGCGCCGGCGCACAACACTCCGATTTCCGTGGTGAGCGCAGCCGGCGGCGATCCCCAGCCGGTGACCGAGCTGGCCGAGGGGGTTGTGGGACACAGGTTTCCGACCTGGCTGTCCGGCGGTCGGTTTCTGTTCCTTTCGAGGTCCGCCTCCGGCGCCGAATCCGACCGCATCATGGTGGCCGAGATCGGGAAGGTGGGGCCGGGGCGTGAGGTGGTGGCCGCCGCCTCCAACGTTGTCGTGGCGTCGGGCCAGCTGCTCTTCGTTCGCGAGGGGACGCTGATGGCGCAGCCGTTCGACGAATCCACGGCCGAGGTCACCGGTGAAGCAGTCCCCATCGCCGAGGACGTGCTCTACCTCGGCGGAGCCCGCTGCGGCGTGTTCTCCGCGTCGAAGACCGGACTGATGGCCTATCAGACCGGCGCCATGGCCCGCGAGAGCGACCTCGTCTGGGTCGACCGCGAAGGGCGTGAGCTGAGCCAGCTGGGCGGTGGAGTGCTCCACCGCGACCTTCGCATCTCTCCCGACGGGAAGTTCGCTGCGGCGGAGATCCTCGACGAGGCCACCGGCACCGCCGACATCTGGATCTACGACCTCAACCGAAAGCTCCGCACCCGGTTCACCTTCGATCCCACCATGGACTGGTTCCCGGCGTGGACTCCCGACGGGAAGCGCATTGCTTTTGCCTCGGAACGCAGCGGCGAGCTCGACATCTGGATCAAGGACGTGGGCGGGTCGAGCCCCGAGGAGCCGTTGCTCCAGTCTCCCGGGCACAACCTGGGACCGGAGTCGTGGACGCCGGACGGTGGCTGGATGGTGTATTTGAGGGTTGAGAATGGAGTCAACCCGGACATCTGGGCGGTTCCCGTGACCGGCGGAGAGCCGATTCCGGTGGTCGCCTCGTCATTCAGGGAATCGGCTCCGGATCTTTCACCGGACGGACGTTGGCTCGCTTTCGTCTCCGATGAGTCGGGCCGACCCGAGACCTACGTGACGACCTTCCCCGAACCAACGCGGCGATGGCAGATTTCGACCGACGGCGGCGGCAGGGCACGCTGGCGCAGGGATGGTCGGGAGCTCTTCTTCCGCACGCCGAACGGTTCCTTGTGGGCGGTCAACGTGGATGGCACCGGGGACAGCTTCGTGGTGGGCGAGATGAAGGAGCTCTTTTCGTGGGTGAGGCCGCCGGGGTTCAGGCCGTCCTTCGACGTCGCCCCCGACGGCCAGAGCTTCCTGATCAACCGGGCGGTGGACGCCGGCCGCGCCGAGCCGTTGACGCTGGTGCTCAACTGGGACGTGGAGTTGGCAGGAGACCCACGATAGCGAGTCGATTCGCCGAGGGTGAAACCGGCGGAAGAGTTCAACGTTACACGTTAAACGTTAAACGTCGGAGGCTCCCACTCACCCATGGGTAGGGCACCGACTTTCGACTTTCGACTTTGGACTTTAGACTTTCCTTCCGTAGAAGACGTCGTCTGCTTTGAGAAGGGCACGCCGGGCGCCGCCGGATCGCCGAATGGCGGCGCGAACCATGTTGTGGGCCGCGTTGTCCGGGTGTGAGTAGGGGCAGACCCGCATGCAGACGGCGCAATCGGTGCCCACCACGTTCCAGTAGCGGAAGCAGGTCTCGCCGTCGATCTTCCAGCGGAGCCCGTGGTCGCCGGTCTCGCGATCGCCGTGGGGGATGGCCCCCACCGGGCAGTTGACGGCGCACTTCTCACAGATGGTGCAGACGTCGAGCACCGAGACCTCGTCGCCGGGTCGATCGGCCTCGAGTGGAAGGTCCGTGGTCACCACACCGACTCGAACCCGCGGGCCGAGGCGGGGAGTCATCAGCAGACCCATTCGTCCGATCTCGCCGAGGCCGGCGTCCCTGGCCACGAGGGGTGCGATCACCCGGTAGTTGCCGTCGGTGTGGGCGCGCGCAGGATATCCGCAGGAGCGAATCAGGCCGGCCAACTCGACGCCGATCCGGGAGAGGGCGACGTACTGCCGCGCCGATTCCAGGACCACCGGGGCGGCGGGTGCGTGGGAGACGGCCTCGTGGTCCATTTCCACCGTGAAGGCCAATGCCCAGCGGTGGTCGAGCTCGACCGGGGCGCCCCAGGTGCCCGTGCCCCGGCCGATGTGGGTGTAAATGTGTTCGGGCCGGAGGACGCAGACACCCACGTCGACCGCGCCGAGGTAGCGGGTGAGCTCCTTGATCCGTTCGGTCCACTGCTGCGGTGTCGCCGCCACGCGCTCGATCGCAATCTCGCCATCGGCCATGGGGCGCAGAGCTTCGCAGATCGAGAAGCACGATGTGGCCGCCGCGAAGACGACGGGATCGGCAAGCTCGGCATCCGGCGACAACAACCCCGGCAGCGCCCGGGTGCGGTCGTCTCCGGCGCGATGCTCCGGCCTCATGGCGTAGTAGGTCTCGAACTGTGCGGTGCCGGGTCGAAGACGGGCGCGGGCGAACATGATGTCGCGTTCGTCGACCCTGCCCGAAGGACGCCCGCCGTCGGGAACCCGCCGCCCAACGGGCCACAGCCATACGGCGACCAGCGCCGCGCCGGCGATCGCGAGCAACGTCAGGGCCGCCAACCGAAAGGCCAGCGGCGCGAAGGCGGAGGTCAGCAACGGTGCCGCGGTGACCACCGCGATCATTGCCGAGCGACGCGCAGCGCGCCGTTCGCCTTCGGCCAGCGAGGTCGCCGCGAACCCGCCGAACGCGGCAATAGCCGCTGCCGCTGCAGCGAACACCGCAACGCTCGACCAGCTAATCATCTGGCTGGTCATTCTCGGGAGGCGACCGGTCGAACCGGTACGGCATCGACGCCAGCCACTCGGTGGCGTCGGGAAGCATGGTGAAGCCCACGATCGAGCCGTGAGGGTCGGTGTGAAATTCCACTGGTGACGGATCCACCAGCGGATAGCTCCGGCGGACCAGGAAAGTGTCGCCGGTGAGGTGCTCGAGCGATCCACCGTAAAGGGGAGTGCGGTCCAGGACGAGGCTGAGCCGGCCGTCCTTGACGACGATCGCTGCCGAGCCGACCGCCGGGTTGGTGTAGCGCCCGGTGTAACGCTCGTTGAAACCGGGGCCTCGCGGTCGTGCGGCGGCCGCAGCGCGCAAAGGGGCCGCCGGAATGGACGGATCGGGCGGGCGCATGACCCGGCTCCATTCGACCGGTTGATCGACCCCGAGCATGGCGTCGAGAATCAGGTACTCCACGGGTTTGAAGGCGTCAGAGTCGTGCCGATTCAACAGGATGACGAGGCCGAGATCCAGGTCCGGAACGAGGGTCACCTGGGCCACCATTCCGTCGGTCTGGCCGCCGTGTCTGACCACCTTGTGCCCTCGGTAGTCGAGCAGTTCCCAACCCATTCCGTAGCCCTCGAAGGTGGGGCGAACCGCCGGCGGCAGGGAGGTGTCGGATTTCTCGCTGCGGATCGGGGTCTGCATCTGGAACATCTCGTCGACGGCCTCGGCGCCCAGGACCGTCTGTCCCTCCCAGGCGCCTCGGGCCAGCAGCATCCGCATCCACCGTGTCATGTCGTCGACCGACGACCAGATGGAACCGGCAGCCGCGCAGTTGTCCTCGTTCATCGGTGCGATTGGGCGCAGCTCGCCGTTGACCACGGCGTGGGGCGAGGCTCGGTCGGCCCCATCGGCGATCGCGGTGATGGTGGTGACCGTCGCGTCCATTGCGAGCGGCAGCAGGAGACGACGGGAGACCAGCTGGTCCCAGCTCATCCCCGCCACCGCTGCAGCGACCTCGCCGGCCGCCACATAGGTGTTGTTGTCGTAGTGGTACTCGCTGCGCAGCGGCGCGGTCTGTTCCAGGTATGGTACCCGCTCGACGATCTCCCGGCGCGAGAACGAGGAGCCCCAGCTGATGAGGTCGCCACCGGTCAACCCTGTGCGGTGGCCGAGCAGGTCGCGAACGGTCACCCGGCCGGTGTCGGCGGGATCCGGCATCGCGAAGTCATCCAGATAGCGGATTGCGGGATCGTCCCAGTTCAGGCGCTCTTCCTCCACCAAGGTGCCGATCGCGGCCGCGGTGAAGGCCTTGGTGCAGGACCCGATGCTGAACAAGGTGGCGCTGGTCACCGGAAGATCCGATCCCACCTCCCGCACGCCGAACCCGGCGGCCAGGATCACCTCGCCCCGTCGAACCACCGCCACCGCCAGTCCCGGGACCTGCCAATCGGAGGCGATCTCGGCGATCGACGATTCCAGGCCGGCGGCGCCTGGCGACTGGGCCATGGCGCACACCGAGGCCAGAGCCAACCCGACAGCGGCAAGTAGGGCGCGGGGGTGGGTCACCGGGTCAGGCTAGCACGGGTCGGTGGCCGCACTCGGGTATGCTGTGCGGAGATTCGTATCGGGAATTCGGTTCCGGGGAGGGCGTCATGATTCGGACGTGGTGGCTGGTCGCGCTTGGTGTGACGGTCGTTCTCTGCGGCTGCGCGCCACGGCAGCGCGAGGAGGTGGCTGAGGTGGTCAACCGAGGGCTGGAGAACGGCTCGTTCACGGCCGAGATCAACGGCCAAAAAATCCACTATGAGGTGCACGGGTCCGGCCCGGTGGTGATGGCGGTGCCCAACTCGTGGGGTCTGGCGCTGGACGGGCTGCGGGGATTCTACCGGCCGTTCGAGGACCACGTGACGATGGTCTACTTCGACCCCCGGGGCATGGGAGGGTCGGGCCCGGTCGAGGTGCCCGAGGACATGGGGCTTGCCGCGGTCCGGTCCGACTTCGATAGCTTGCGGGCACACCTCGGATTGGACCGGGTTCACGCCATCGGCTGGTCCAACGGCGCCATGAACCTGATTCTGCTCGCGGCCCAGTACCCGGACACGCTGGAGTCAGCCGTGTTTCTCCACGGTGTTGCCAACTTCGGTGAGCAGGAGATGCGGCAGTGGGCTCAGAGCCAACCCGAGCTCTTCAGACGGTTCGCGGCGTTGCAAACGGAGCTCGAGTCGGGGGAGCTGACCGATGACGAGGCGACCGGTCTGATGAAGGCCTTCTGGGTCGGGGAGTTCTTCTCCGCCAGCTGCGCGGATCCGGCGGTCATGGGCCCCCGGCTCGCCGACTACTATCTGGACGTGGAGTTCAGCTGGCCCCACGCCCGCTGGGCCAACCGCGAGGCGCCGGTCTTCGACGCCCGCGATCGTCTTGCCGAGATCACCACCCGCTGCCTGGTGGTGGCCGGTGCCCACGACAGCTTCCCGCCGGAGAAGGTGAGGGAGTTTCACGACGGGCTGGCGGAGTCCGAGTTCGTGGTCTTTTCCTCCAGCGGCCACTTCTCACCGTTGGAGGAGTCCGAAGCCTTCCAGGCCGTGGTGCTCGGTTTCTGGGGGGTCCGGTGACGGTTCTCAAGGTGATCGCCGGCATCGCCGCCTTGATGTTTGTGCTGATCGCCCTGTTCGCCGTCGCCGGCGGGGTGCTCGGCTTCATTCAGCGGGCGCGGCACGGGCCGACTCGCCGACCGCAAGGAATGGAGCCGCCGTCGCGATCACCCAAGTCCAAGGCTGAAGGTTGAAAGTTAAAAGTTCGGTTCATCCGGGAAAGCGTGAGGTCGGGGTTCTGCCGTGCCCGTCTGCGTGCCTGTGCCCGGGATGCAGCGACTGCGACAGTATTCAGCGGCAGCGACCGGGAACAGCGAGCAGGGACAGAGAGCAGTATTCAGGGGCAGCAATCAGTGGTCTTGGCGGAATAGCACATGGACACCTCCGGGTCGTTCAAAGGAAGAAGTAGCCGGTGGGCAGCCGATGTCAAGGGCAAGCCGGCCCACGGGTCCGGTGTTACACACCCTTGACATCGGTTGCCTCACCGGCTTGTGAGGGAGGGCATGAACGACCCGGAGGTGACCATGTCCAAAGCCGTCACGAACACCAACCTCGTTGCCCACGAGAAAGCCCTCGAAGCAGCAGGCATAGCCATCAAGCTCGTGATGAGGGTTCCCGCCCCTTTGAAATCGATTGCCGATCAGGTGATCCGATCGGCAAGCTCGGTTCCGGCGAACATCGCCGAGGGCCACGGCCGGTTTGGACGAGATCGGTCGAACCACTGGCGGATCGCATATGCCTCGGCCAAAGAGGTCGACAGCCACCTGCGACTCCTCGCCGCCGCCGGTGCAGTCAATCGAATTGGGGCAGAGAACGCCCTGGAGTCCTTTGACCACGTTCGTGCGATGACGTGGCGCCTGCTCAATCCCATCTGAGCGCGCCCGGAAATCCGATACTGACGCTGTCAACTGACGCTGCCGCGGGTCCCCGCCGCTGTCAACTGACGCTGTCCCTGATTGCTGATTCCCCGGATGAAGCCGCGGTTCCTCTTCGGGCGAGCGGGTGCCGTTGTGAAATCCGAACTCGATCGACTCCCACCTCACGGAATTTCGGATGAGCCTGAAGTTGAAAATTGAAAATTCCCCCTCCCGCCCATGGGACCTGAACGCCCAGGACAGAAGGTCCATTGACTCCGCATGACCCGACCCGGTTGGTTTCCAGAAAACCCATCGAGGATCAGCTGCGATCGATTGATCTTCGCCCCCGGAAGTCGAAGGTCTCCAATCTTCAATTTTCAATTTGAAATTTGGAATTTTCAATTGGGAGGGAGAGCGGGGAATCGTGGTTTTGCGTCCAAATCTCGATAACTATATGCCTATTGCGATATTTGTGCGAATTGGATATCGTGACCAGGACTTGGCGGCTCCGCGTTCGCGGTGAAATGCGTCGACCGACGTGGCGAACCCGAGACCGTGGAATCCGCCCGGACATCGCAGGAGGAGGCTGTCCATGGTTGGTTCCGGTGGTGCGATACGGTCGGTGGTCGTTGTCGGGCTGCTGGCGATGGTCGTGATCGGCGGCTCCGCGGGACACGCCGTGGCTGCGGAACGGACGGTGCTCGGAGAGTACTTCACGGCCACCTGGTGAGGGACCTGCGCGGCCGCGGGTCCCGTGGTCAACACGCTCATCCAAAACTACGACCCACACTTTGCCGTTGTGGAGTACCACGTCGGCGACGACGGCTACCACACGGTGTGGGGCGACGACCGGGGTGATTTCTACAACATCTGGGGGGACGGCATCCCCTGGTTCGCCTACGACGGGCTCTATGACGCCTGGCCGATCGCCACCTACGAAACCAAGCTCCAGCAGCGGCTCGCTGACCCCACCGACGTGGTGATGACGGTGACCGGGGTCGAGCAGACGCCGGACACCTGGGAGATCACCACCGAGGTCTGCATCGAGGCGGGCGGCAGCGACCGGACGATGCGGGTCTACATGGTGCAGGTGCTTGACGCCTTGTGGGTGGTTGACGGGCATCCCAACCTGCCGGCGTACTCTCGCAACACCTTCAAACAAGCCGCTGCGACCGAGGACGTGGCGGTGGTGGCGGGCGAGTGTGCTCAGGTGATGCGCAGCTTCACCTTCGACGCCGACAGCATGGCGCAAATCGAGGACGTCAAGATCGTCGCCTGGGCCCAGGAACCGGCAGCCTCGATTCCGGCCAAGGCCCACCAGGCGAGGGTCTCGCCATGGCCGTTCATCGAGACCGCCGTGTTCGACGACGGTTTCGAAACGGGCGATACCTCGGGGTGGACGTTGACCATTCCGTAGCAGATCAGAGGAGAGATTTTTTGGCCGGCACGCGCCGGTACAAGGGAGGGACAAGACATGGGGTCCAAGACAAGGTCGAGCATGTGGATGCCGTTGGTGGCCATGGTGGCCATCAGTTTGGTGGCCGGGAATGCTGTTTCGGCGGACCGGGTCGTGCTGGTGGAGTACTTCAACGCGACCTGGTGAGGGGGCTGCACAACGGCCATGAGGCTCGTGGTCACGCCCTTTGTCGACGAAACTTATCCTGACAGCGTCGCTTTCCTGGCGATTCACCTCAGTGACGGCTACCAGACCGCCTTCGGCAATGCGAGGAGAAACGCCTACTATCCGGGCTCGATGACCATTCCGCAGGTCATCTTCGATGGAGGGGTCGATTTCTACATTGGCTCGACAGCTTCCCAGTGGGAGTCGCGGGTCGACGCCCGGCTGCCGATTCCGACCGACATCACCATCGACATCATCCCGACCCGGGTCTCACCGGAGCAGTGGACCTTCACCGCCGAGGTGTGCATGGAGCCAACTGGAACGGCGCGCACGGTTGGTGTCAACATCGCCCACACGGTGGATAATTACCCGGAGGGCTACCCGTTCATCTACCGTAAAACACTGCGCAACGGGTACGGCCCGGAGGTGGTCGACCTGGTTCCGGGCGAATGCGTCCAGGTGGATGGCACCTTCACGTTCTCGATGATCGAGCTCGACCGGTGGCCAGGCGTCGAGGTGGTGGCGTGGGCCCAGACCCCCGCCAGCGGCTGGGGCGAGGCCTACCAGGCGGCCAAGATCTCGATGACCGTGCTCGCCGACGACTTCGAGTCGGGGGACCTGACGGGCTGGTCGGTTGTGGTGCCCTGAGCGCCGGCCCTCATCGCGGTACCGTGTGAACAGTGGCGCCGCCCAGCGGGCGGCCGAGGGAGATCCCATGTCAGACTCAGACTGCCGGTTGAAGTCCATCCGTGGTTCCGCCCTGAGGACCGCGGCGTGTCTCGTGCTCGGCCTCGTGCTGCTCACCTGCGGCCCGGCCGAAGCCGGTAATGCCCCGGACTTCAAGCTCAAGGACCTGGACGGCCAGTGGTTCCGTCTCGATGACCAAGTCGGCGACAAGGTGATCTACGTCAGCTTCTGGGCCACCTGGTGCGTGCCCTGTCGGCGTGAGATGCCCCACCTGGAAGCGCTGTGGCAGGAGTTCGGCGATGACGGGCTGATAGTGGTCGGCGTCAACACCGACCCGGCATCGGCCAAGAGCAAGATTAAGCCGTACGTCCAGCGCCACCGGCTGACCTACCTGACGGTGCTCGACCCGGACAACAACGTGCTCGACACGTACAACCCGACCCGCGAGCTGCCGTTCGCGGTGCTGATCGATCGTGACGGCAACATTTTCAAGACCTTCGCCGGCTATCGCACCGGTGACGAGAAAATGGTCGAGAAGTACGTCCGACAGCTGCTTGGCGATGCCGAAGCCCCGCCCGAGGAAGCGCCCGGAACCGCCGCCGGAAAGGCCGATGCGTAGCTGGTTCGTCGCCGGAATCATGGCGCTGCTGATCGCGGCGCTTGCGGCTCCGGCTTCCGCCCAGGACGTCGGCGACGTCGACGGGTCAGATTCCGGGGAGGCCCCGGCCAAGGAGAAGGAGAGGGAGAAGATCAGCCTCTCGGGCACGCTGGCGACTCTCTTCGAAAACAACCGCACCCGGGAGCTGCTTGGAGATGACAACGGCGACTATCAGAAGTACAAGGGATTGCTGAGCTTCAACCTGGGCTGGAAGATGCTCTCGGCCGGGGTGCAGCTGGAGTACCTCTACTACTCTGATTCCGAGCTGGCGATCCCCGGGGACCTCGACCGGGTGAGGGACGGCTTCGACCTTCGGAAGTACTGGCTCGATTACGTCAGCGACCAGTTCAAGGGACGGTTGGGCACCTTCTTCACCTCCTTCGGGTATGGCATGACCCTCTATGTCCAGAAAAACGAGGTCCTCGGGCTCGACGAGCCGATCCACGGCTTCGACCTGAACGCCGAGCTGGGTCCGGTGGAGATCGAGGCGATCGGCGGTAACGTCACCGATCCCCTGCTCGAGGACGCGTTCAACCGACAGTTCGAGGACACGATCCGGGGCGGTCGGGCCCTGTTGAACCTGCCCCACGAGACCTACATTTCTGCATCCTACGTCGAGGCAGATCTCGAGAGCCTGTTTCCCGGCCAGCAGCAGGACCAGGCAGATCTGTGGTCGGTCGCCGCCGGCGGCTACGGGCTCGGCGGCGTGCTGGACATCCACGGCGAGTGGGCCGAGATCGACAAGGTCGAACGCTCCCGCAGCGGGGAAGGGTACGGCGGCTACCTGTCGGCGAGCGCGACCGTCGGGCTGGTGACCATCCTCGGCGAGTACAAGGACTACTGGGAATTCGATTACCGGTACAACAACCCGCCCACCTGCGGACCCACCACCGAGTCCTACGCCCACTCGGACGTGAAGGGCCCGCGGCTGCTGGTGTCGGGGAACATCCTGGCCACCGGGACCCTGATCACCGGGAGCTTTGGGGACTTCAACAGCCACAAGAAGGACGAGTCGTTAGGCGGTCGCGAGGGGGATGGCCAGGTGGAGTGGTTGGTGGCGGTCGAGGAGACCGCAGGTCCGATCTACCTCGAGGCGGACTACTTCCACCGCGACTGGACGAACCGCGAAATCACCGAGGAGCACGCCTTCGGCAACCTGCACCTCACCACCCTGAGCGGCCGCGGTGACGTGGCGGTGGGTTACGACCTTCGCAAGGAGAGCTCCAACTACGCGGCCCGGGCTGATCACCGGTCCTACCTTTCGTTCTCGGTATCGCCGTGGGGATCGGTGGGAGTCCGGTACGCCTGGCGCGACAAGACCAACCTCCCCAAGGAGGAGTTCTGGGGAGGGGAGATCCAGTATTTGCCGAGCCGGGCGATCACCCTCACACTCTTCGTCGGCAGCGATCCCGGCGGGCTGGTGTGCGCCGGAGGCCAGTGCCGCGAGCAGCCCCCGTTCAAGGGGATGTGGACGACCCTCAATTGGCGCTTCTGATCAGTTCTCAGTTCTGAGTTTTGAGTTCTGAGTTCCCCCCACCCACCCCTCATCCGTTCAGCACATCGACAACCCGGACCTCCCGCTCCCTTATGCTACCAAGAACCCAAAACTAAGAACCAAGAACTAAGAACTAAGAACTAAGAACTCATCCCTCAGAGTTCGTGGCACTACCGTTGGACGATATGGGCATAGACTTTCCGGTCAGCGGACGCTATCCTTCGGGGGAGGGCGTCGGCGAGTTGTTTTGAGATCGACTCGCTGTTGACTGGGTGGCCTCTCGAGCCCACGCGGAGGCGCCCGCTACCAATCACGCGAGGGGATTCGATCCCCGGGGAGATTGCCGGATGGCTGGTACGAACCTGTCCAAGAGAACGAAACGAACCGGCGGTGCGCTGCTCGCAGCCGTTCTGATGGCGCTGGTCGCGGTCAACGCCGGGGCGGCCGACAGGGTCGTGCTTGGCGAGTATTTCACGAGCCTCTACTGAGCCGATTGCGCGGCCACGGGTCCCGTGGTCTCGTCGATGATCGATCAATACTCCGAGCAGTTCGTGGCCCTCGAAATGCACACCCAGGGAGACGGATTCGAAACACCGTGGGGTCAGGATCGAATCGACAACTTCTACGGCGGCTGGTGCGGCACCGCGATTCCGGTCATGATGTACGACGGCTACTGGTTCCCCCTGAGTATCGGCGACTACGAACGCGACCTGATCCAGGAGATGGCCGCGCCCACCGACGTCACCATCGAGGTGACCGCCACCGAGTTGAACACCACCCGATGGTCCTTCACCTCGGAGGTCTGCATCGAGTCGGGCGGGGCCCGCAAGCGGATGCGGATCTACGCCGTGCACGCGCAGGATCACTACCCCGGTCAGCCGTCCTACTCGCGCAATACCCTGGTTCAAGCGGCGCCGACCGTGGACGTCGATCTCGATCCGGGGCAGTGTGCCGCAGTCGACACCATCTTCGAGTTTTCTCCGGATCACTGGGTCGACCAGGAGAACATCAAGATCATCGTCTGGGCGCAGGAGACAGTGGACATGGCCCCGGCGAACGTGTTCCAGGCGGCCCGGGTCGGCTGGCCGTTCCCGGAGGGGGGCGGCGGAGGGCCGGTGGAGCCCGAACACCCCCGTGATTTCGCCCTTCCGCTGCCGTTGTTCAACGCAGACTCCAGCGCGTGGCTGGCGCCGGCCAACGACGCGGACGTCAACGACGACAGCGCCGGTCAGATCCAGGCCACCTACCAGGCCTTGTGCGGTGATACGTCGAACCACCACCCGGTCACCGATCCGCCCACCAGCGACTCGCCCGCCATCCGGGTGGCCTACGACGATGACTCGATTCCCGTGTTCATCGCGGGAGGAGGCACCCAGCAGGTTCAGCTTTGCGACTACGCCGGCCTCAACCAGGCGCCGAACGACAAGTGGGGCGCGTTGCCCAGCGGGGGTCCGATCGGAGTTCCCAGCTGCGTCGGGGATGTCCGTCCCGCCGGCCCCGAGGGCCTCGATTCGGATGGGAGGCTGGTGCTGTATGACCCCCTGACCGTCACCGAGTACGATTTCTGGCAGGCCAGCACCGTGACCGACGGCCCGTGCCTCAGTCAGGGAGCCGGACTTCCCGGATCGTCGATTCCCCAGACCGGCCAGGCAGATTTCTTCCCCGTGACCTCTGCCGGCAGCAACCCGTTGCTGACCTGGGGCGCCCGCGCCGCGGCGACCCCGCTGCTGGCCGGGACCCTGCTACCCGAGGACGTCACCCGGGTTCTTGTGGAGCACGCCCTCGCGGTGGGAGTTCCGGGGCTGCGAAACCTGAGCCAGGACCCGGCCGACCCACTCGCCACCGACGTCGTCTACCCGGCCTCCTTCACCCAGACCCGGCGGTACAGCACCAACCCGTTGGCGTTGGCCGCCGGCCAGCGCCTGCGGCTGCGTCCGACCCTGGTCGACGGATCGGGTGATTCCATCGACGAGGACGAGCTGGCGCCGATCACCCGGCAGGTCCTGCTCGCCCTTCGCAGCTACGGCGCCTATGTGGTGGACGATGCCGACGGCTTCGTCCTGTACGCCGAGGACATTCACACCGCGCCCCTGGATCTCACCGAGGACGAGGTCAACCAGGTGATCGGCCAGCCCCAGGGGACCCCCCTGCCGGAGGAAAAGACCGTGTGGCAGATCATCATGGAGGCCCTCGCCGGCGACCTCGCGAACATCCCGTTCGCCTTCGGCGATTGCGACGGCGGTGCGTCTTTGGTGGTGACGTCGAACTTCGAGGTGGTGGAACCGCCGTACACGATTCCGGGGATCGCCACACCGCCGCGGCGCCCTGCGGGGCGGATGATGCCGTAGCGGAACCGACATTGATGAGAGCAGGGCGGGGGAGCGATCCTCCGCCCAAATTTCTGAGTCAAAAGTCAAAAGTCAAAAGTCAAAAGTTGAAAGTTGAAGGTCGAGAGTATCAACTCGGATCGCCGGTTTCGGGTTCGACGACGTGGAGCTCGTGGAGGATGCCGGGGAAGCCCAGGTCGGAAAACCAGTGGACCAGCTCGTCAACCATGTCGATCTGGAGGACGTACCATCCCGGGGCTGCCGGGGCCCGGAACCGAAGCTCGAAGTCGCGTTCGGCCGCCGGCGCCATGACCCCGAACTCGAGGCCCGCCCGGGAGAGGTCGACGGCGGGTCCGTTGGGAGTTCGCAGGATGTCGATGGCATCGGCCGGTGGGGTCTCGTAGGGGCCGATGATCCTGCCGCCCAGTCGCACACCCGTTGTTTCGAGGTCGGTCATCCGCCACGACACCGGACCTTGGTTGACGGCCCGAACCGACGCCCGCATCGGCTGCCGCGGCGCGACCTGCTCCGGAAGGTCCGACAACAACGTCAGGCGGGCGTTGTAGGGCTCCGGACAGTAGTCCTCGGTCACCCAGTCCCGGAACACGGTTGGATTTTCGGGCACGGCACTGGAGTCGAGGTGTTTGCGGTAACTGGCGAAGAACAGGTGGAGCGGACAGGCGTTGGCATCGCAGATGTGGCCGAAACGAGGTGACAGCTGGGCGAGGGCATCGTCCAGCGAAACGCCCGCCATCAGCTGGGCGACGGTCGACGCCCAACCCGACCGGTCGACGCCGCGGAAACAGTGGATGAGGATGGGTGGGTCGGCGAAATCGAGCAGGTCGACCAGCTTCCGAACCTGGTGCCTGGGCGGCCACTCACCCATCATGAAGGTCGCGGTGCCGTGGGCGATGCCGAGCTGGGAACAGACGGCCTGTTCGTCGCTCAGCCACTCGTTGTCCGGGTTATTGCTGCGGAGGTTGATCACGGTGCGGATTCGGTGGCGGACGGCGACCTTCCGCAGCTCGTCGGGCTTCAGCTGCCGCGACCGAAAGACCGTACCTGGAACGACCTCGAAAACCCACATCGACGAGTAGAGCCAGATCCCGGCGGTTACGACGACGAGCAATACGACCGCAAGAACCAGCCACAAGCCCCGCCGCCGGGGCCTGGCGCCGGGGGGCGAAGACTGTGGCGGTGGGTTGTCGTCGATGGCGCTCATGGCTGTTCCTGCTCGGTTGATGGTCGGGCTCCGAGCCCGTCGAAAGTGTGGGCACGCCCGCTGAGTATACGCGACGATCCGGGGCCGGCGCCCGTATTCCGATTGCATCCTCGATGGGGCCGGAAGGCGACGCGGGGCCGCGGCTGCTTTCCACTGGAGGGTGAGCAGGTTAGGATTCACCGTGGACGACCGATGACGACGATCGTGACGACACCCGCTGGACGACGGCGATTTCTGATCGCCGGCGCTGCCGTTGCCGTGCTGGCCGCCGGCCTTCTGGCGACGGCCGGGGACGACCACAGCGACGCGGTTGCGGTCGTCCAACCCGTGATTCCGCTCGACGATGTCATGTTCTTCAAGGTGAGCTTTGCCGGCATTCACTGCGGTGCCATGACCTTGGAGAGCTCGGTCGAACAAACGGATGACGGCCCGGTCTACCACATCGTGATGACGGCCCGCACCTCGAAGTTCTTCGACGGCATCTACCGGGTGAGGTCGCGCATCGAGTCGGTGTTCAGCGGCGCCAGGATGTCGTCGGTGACCTACCACGAGACGTCCGAGGAGAAGAAAAAGACCAAGGACAGCCTCTGGGTGGTGGACTTCGACAACCACCGGGTAGTCCGCACCGAGGGCGACGAACGACAGGAGATCCCGATCAACAGCCTTCATGTCTATGATCCGCTGGCCTTCATCTACCGGACCAGGCTGCTGGTGAACGAGCCGGGCGACGCGGTCACTCTGACCATGGTCACCAGCGATGGCGACGTGGATACGGTGGCCGAGGTGGTGGAACGAAAAGCGATTTCGACCCCTTTTGGCAAGCGGGAGGCGCTGCGGGTGGTGCCGCGGCCAAAGGACGAAATGCTCTTCTCCAACAAAGGGTCGATGAGCATTTGGGTGTCGACCGACGAGGCGCGAACTCCCTATCGGATCGAGTTCGACCTTGCATTCGGGAAATTGGTTGCCAAGCTCAAGGACTCAGAGGGAGATTGAGGGATTTTCTCCGGTTTTCGGTCCCGAATCGACACGTTTAACGGCGATATGAGCGATGACCTGAGCTGAACTGTCGGCAATATGACCGAAAACCGGAGCTGACAAGCGTTTTTTGAGTGGGGGTCTCTCGACGGTTAGAGACTGTTCAAGCCGACGAAGGTGCCACCGTTGCGGCGGCAGAGGATCCGCATCAACGTCGCGAACCGGACGCCGGTGTGCTCCCCGGCGCCGGCCACCGAGAACACGGTCGGGAAGCCGATGGCGTGGATCCTCACCGGCCGATCTCCGGTGGCCCCCGGGCGGTTGATCCGATCGACGGTGGTCACCACCTGATCGATGGAGCTGCCGCTGAACTCGTCGCCGAAGACGTACAGACTGATCCGCTTGTCGGTGGAGGCAAAGGTCCGGATGGCTGCATTGATGCCTTCGACCGGGCTCGAGTTGGAGAAGGCGTTCCAGCTCCGCAGTCGGTCGAGGATGGCGCGCCGGCGGGCCGGCGTGTCCGGGATCCACTTCCCCGCGTACTGGGTGAACATGTACTGCCCCATGTCGTTCATGACCTGGAGGCCCTTCACCGCCGGGTAGGCGTCGAGCACCTGGGTCATCTTGCGGACCACCTCGGGCCACGCGTAGTTGAACATGCTGCCCGAGGTGTCGACGATGAAGATGATGTACTCGCTGTCCACCGGGATGCCGCCCACGGAATCGGCTTTCGGCCGCCGGTATCGCTGCTGTTCCTGCAGCCGTTTCATTTCCTCGCTGAGCTCCTGCTGCGCGGCCAACAACCGTCCTTCGATGATCTCGTGAACCTCCGACAGCTGCCGGGTGGCGCCGTACTCGCCGCGGATCTTCTCCAGGTCCCCCCGCAGGCGGGCGATGCGCTCGCGCTCCTCGGAGAGCTGCTCCTCGATGCTGACCAGCCGTCTCTGGTGCACCACGGTCTCACCGCGAATCTCGATCAACTCCTGCTCCAGCTTGGCGATCAGACCGTCGAGGTCGAGCCGCGACTGCTCGAGTGCGCCCGGTTCGCCGATCTTGGTCAGCACGAGCAACAGAACGATCGCACCGAAGCCGCAGCTGACGGCGTCGAGGAAAGACAGGCTGAAGGTGAAGATGCCGTCTCGCCGCCTTCTCATGGCCAGTCCTCCGACAGCCCCAGGAACGAACCCCGAGTGGTCAGCGCCAGCTTCCAGAAGGCCGACGCAGCCATCGGGTCCCCCTCCATGGGGAAGAGGATGATGTTGATCGGCACTCCCATGGGACGCTCCCGGATCGCCCGCTCGAAGAGCTTCTCCCGATCTCGCGGCGACACTGTGCCGCCTCTGGGCGGGGTCCTGCCGATGGTGGGCAGACCGTCGGTGAGCAGGGTGATGTTGTCCGGGGCGGGCTTCATCGCCGCCGCGGCGGCGAGGGCGTTGATCAGGCTGGTGCCCCGCGCCGGGACCACCCGGCGCAGGTCTCTGACCGCCTGATTCAAGACCTCGGCGTCTGACCCGGTGAGCCACTGACCCCCGGTTCCCTCAACGACCGGACGCGCGGTTTCGTCAAAGGCGTAGATTTGAAACGAGCTGGACCGGGGAATCTGGGTCGCCAGCCAGTCAACCGTGGCCAGAGCCTGCTGCCATTTTTCGGCCCTGATTTTGTCCTCGTCCGGGAGGTTTCGGCGGCGGATGATGTTGACGATGGTGTCGTCGAGCATGCTCGACGAGGAATCCACCAGGAACAGGATCCGCCTGCCGCCCACCTTGAGGCCGGTGAGATACTGGCGGTCGCCGTCGCCGATGTGGACGCGGGTGCGGTCGCCGGGGGTCTCGTCCGACGGTGGCGCGGCGGCGGCCAGGCGCATGGCCTCCTCCTCGAGGGTCTTGATGTCGGTCTTGAGGCGATTGAGGTGTTCGCGGCGGGCGAGGGTGGATTCGGAGAAGGTCGCCAGCTCGACGGTGACCGCGGCGAGGGTCTCGATCATTCGCCGGCTGAGACCCTGGGTGAGGACCCGTTCGTCCTCCGCCTCGCGGACCGAATTTCGAACATCCACCAGCTTCTTCTGTCCTTCCAGCACCTCGATCTCGAGCCTGGCCGACTCCGCCCGCAGGTCGTCGGTGACGAGGTTCGCGCGCTGTTGAATGGAGGCGTTGATCAGCATGTAGAGCAGGATGACGGCCCCCAGACCGCAGGTCATGGCGTCCAGGAACGACATGCTGATGGGGTTCACGCCCCGCCTCGGCCGCACGTCTCAGTCCTCCACCGAGATCGCCTGCAGCTCGACGCCGGCGGTGCCGAGGCGAAGGTGGTCGCCGGATACCAGCTCTGCCCGCTTTTCGATTCGGGACCCGTTGAGGTAGCTGCCCTGGGTGCCGTGGTTCTCCACCACGGCGCGGCCGTCCTTCGACACGAGGGAGCAGTGGGTCGGGGAGACGCCGGCCACCGTGCCGGAGATGATGAGTCGGCGCCCGGCTCCACCGCCGGACGTGCCCACCATCAGGGGCTCGGCCGTAATCGGGTAGGCTCGCCCAAGGTACAGGACATGGGTGGCGACGGCGCCGGCGCTGCCGCGACGCCGTGGCTCCTCGGCAGGCGCGGCTGCTGATTCTCCACTGCGCAGCGGGAGCCGTGACACGAACCGCATCTCCCCGGATTCGGGGATGATGTCGGTGGCCGCCGCCAGGGCTCCGCCGGCCGCCGACAGCGGATCGATCCGGGCCACCCTCTCCGGCCAGCGCTCGCCGAACCTCCGCTCGAGCCCGGGGATCGCCGCCGCACGATGGGTGAGGAGCACCGTGAAATCTCGATCTTCGCCACAACGCGAGACCAGAGATTCGATTCTGGCAACCTCATCGCGGCAAGCGTCTTCGAAGGTCGGGCGCGTCAGCTCGACCTCGTACTCTCGTCCCCCTGCGGCCATTCGGAGCCGAACGGAGGGGACCAGACCGATCTCGTTGACGAGGTCGGGCAGGCGGTCGAAGAGCTGCTGCTCGGTGACCGCCAGCTTGAGAGGGTCAAATCGTGTCGCACGCACGAATTGACTCGCGACGGCGCGCGCCAAGAGGTCCCGCAGACCCAACAGGCCGATGCGTTGCTCGGTTTCGAATCCCAACCTGGACACCTCGTGGCCGACGGCGAGGGCGGTGACGACCACACGGTGGAGGAGGAGGTCCACGTGGATGACGGGGCCGGGAGCCAGGGGCCGGGTGACCGCCGCGGCGACGGCGGAGTCCACCAGGCCGCGGATCGGAATGCTGGCGGCCTCGGCGATGCCGAGCAACAGCCCCAGGCGTTGCCGATCGAAGGTCGCGGGGGCGGCGACCAGGACCACCTCGACCTTCCGGTGGAGCTCGCTGAAGAGCTCGACCAGCTGGGCGAAGGCGAGGTCGGCGGTGGTGAGGTGATCCGGATGGGGCCGGGCCAGGGGCCTGCTATCCAGCTGCTCCCAATACTGGTCGTGGATCTGCCGCGGCTGGAGGCGGCGGCGCGCGGCGGCGGCGACTCCGACGACCGGAGTCCCACCGTCGAGAAGCGCGATGCCGGGAGAAGGTCCTGCCGCCAGGCCGTCTTCGGTGACGACCACGATCCCGGGGTCGGCGAGCTCGACCGCGGCGGCTTTCACGTCGCGGTGGGTGACGGCCCGGAGCCGGGCGAGGCCTGCAGGTGCTGGACCAGGTGTTGGTCCACATAGGACTCGGTGTCGAGCACCAGGCGTTCCTGCTGGAGCTGGAGCTGATGGAGGAGAAACATGAGGACGATGCTGATCAACAGGGCAATAAAGGTGGAGTTGAACGCAATCCCCAGGGACTGGGTGACACCGGCGATCTCGCCCTCCACCGCCTTGTGGGCCTGGCCGAGGGCCTCGCCAATGCCGCGGACCGTGCCGATGAAACCGATCGACGGAATCGCCCAAGCGATGTAACGCACCAGGGAGAGCTCGGAGTCGCGTCGGTCGGCCTCGGTTGCACAGACGGTGTGGGCGGTCTCCGAGGCGTCCTGGATGTTGCGGGTGGCGCCGAACCGCTGCAGGGAGGCCAGCAGGGCCCGCGCCAGCAGCATGCGTTGCTGGGATGCCGGCAAGGCCTGGATCTGGCGGGCATACTCGCGAGTGTCCTCGGGCAGGATCCGCATGCCGTCTCCGATCGGCACGAGCTCGGCCTGGAGCAGACGGTCCTCGCGGCTGGTGGAGACCCACGTGTAGGCCATGATGGCCATTGCCCAGAGCATCAGAACGAAGCAGGTCTCCTGCTCGAAGTCACGGACGATCACCCACACCGACCTTTCCGGCACGTAGTCGGGGTCGACCTGCATGCGAGCGGACTGCTCGGCCAGGACGACATCGGCCCGGGGCCTGACGATCGTCACGTAGCAGGCATGGACGAGGATCGCGGCCAGGATCAGGGACACGGCCTGAAAGACGAACTCCAACGGGTAACCGCGCTTCATATGTCCACCGGAAAGGAGATGGCGCTGTCGGCAGGCAGCTGCTCCGAGGGCACGAAGTCCTCTTCGGAGGATTCCCGGGAGGGGCCCGCCGCTGCGCCGCCACCGGCCGCGGCTGCGGCGATGACGACGGCGGTGGCAATCAGCAGTCCCGCGATCACGATCACGGTCTTCCTCATTTCATCTCCAATCGTGCCCCGGCACGGCCGTCAGCGGGCGTTGCGGGCAATCCGGAATCCCAGGTCGGGAGCCGGTTCGTCGCCGTAGCCCCGGTAACTGAGCCTGAGCCGGGTGAGCTTGGTGGCCATCCAGCTGGCTCCCCGGATTACATGGTACTCCCCCTCGGCGGGTCCGACGGGATCCCGGGCGATCTCTCCCGACCCCTGAGGGTAGATGGTGTACGCGTCGTGGATCCACTCCGTGACGTTGCCGCCGAGGTCGAAGATGCCGAGGGGGTTGGCTTCAAAGCTGCCGACCGGCGCCGTGATCGGAAAGCCGTCGTTGTAGGCGGGTAGATTGCTGCCGAGGATCCGGCTCGCCGACACGTCGCCGTAGTTGCCGGCCCCCGTCGGTAACGGCAGATCGTCACCCCACGGATATTTCCTCGGCTCGCCACCACCGGCCATGCGGGCGGCAAGGGCCCACTCCGCCTCGGTGGGCAACCGGTAACCGTCTGGAAGGGGCGCGCGGGCCGTCCACCGGCCGTCCCGCTCCATGTAGACGGGTGGCAGGCCCTCGCGCTCGCTCAGCCAGTTGCAGTAGCCGATCGCGGCTTCCCAGGTCACGCCGACCACCGGGTGGGTTCCTGTCTGAAGCGACATGCCGCCGGCCTGCCCGGAGCTGTGGCCTGGTGAGAACTGGTGGAACTGGTCGTTGGTGACCTCGTGCACCGCCAGGTAAAAGGGCGTGGTGATCTCGACTTCTCTGATCGACTCGTTCGCCCGCCGCCCCGGCTCCCGACGGGAGGCACCCATGAGGACGCGGCCGGCGGGAATCCTCTCCAGCCGAACACCCTGGGAGGTGGTCATGAAGGCCGCCGGCTCAGCCGGCCGGTCGTCAACGGGCTGAAGGGTCAAGCGGACGGTTTCAAGGAGCCCGTTCTCCGGGAGGATCGTGATCTTGTTGGGGGTGAAGCTCTCTTTGCGGAGCTCCACGGTGTGGCTGATGGCCGTCAGCCGAAGGGTCTCAGGGGTTCGGCCCCGGGGTTCGCCGTCGACCAGGATTTCGGCGTCGGCCGGGGTGCTGAGGATCTGGACCTCGCCCCAGAGGGGCTCCAGGGTGACCGCGAGCCGATCCGACGTGGCGGCCTCCAGCCGGACCGTTGCGGCGTGGGTCCGGTGCCCGGCCTTCGAGATCTTGATGACGTGGTCGAGCGCCGGTTCGAGAGGGAGCCGGAGCGGGGTCTGCCCTGCGAAGTCGCCGTCCACGGTCACCGTTGCCCCGGCCGGATTGCTGGTCACGGCCAGCACGGCATCGGCGGGTTCGAGGCGTGTTACAGGCAGGGTTTGGGGTTGTTCTGCAACGACATCGAGGGCGGACTGGTAGGTTTTGAAACCTCTCAAGCGCAGCACCAGGCGGTGGTTTCCGGCGCCGATGTCGCTGGTCAGCGGCGTGGTTCCGAGCACCGTTCCGTCCACCCCTATCTCCGCCCCGCTCGGTTCGGACCGGATGGTGACCGCCGCCCACGCCGGCACCAGCTCCACCGACAGCTCGTGACGGCCTCCGGGTTCGTTGATCGATACCTCGGAGGAATAGACCTGGTGCCGGTCGGCCCTGACGACAACCTCGTGGACGCCGAGCTCGAGCTCGAATCCGGCAAGGGGCGTCTGGCCCGCCGGCCGGCCGTCTATCTCCACCGTCGCGCCAACCAGCGGATCGGTGGTGACGGACAGGGTTCCCGGCAACGGCGACAGGTTGAACCGAAAGACCTGGCCGGACTCTGCGGTCACGGTCAATTCAGTCTCGAGACGGCGGAAATTCGGATGCTCCGCCGTCAGCCGGTAGTCGCCTGGACGCAGCAGGAACCGGCCCGCGAATCCGGGTCGGATCAGGCCGCCGTCCAACCCGACCGTGTCCGGTCGAGGGGAGATCTCGATCGTGACCGCCCTCGCGGTGAGGACGTACCAAAGCACCGCTGCCGCCAGCGCCGAGAACACAACCAGCCCAACGCTGAGCGGGTGCGGCCGCCACCCGGGAGAACGGCGCGGCGCTCCGATCGCCGGCGAGAACGCGATCGGGGTGATGGTGGCCTGGGTGTCGTCGTTACGGCTCTGTACCGGCCCGCCAGGGGGTTCGGAGGGGTCGGCGGGTGCGCGCCCACTCACCGCCAGGGCGGTGGCGTCGCCTTCGGAGGTGACGCTGATGCGGCCGCCCCCGACGTCGATGGAGTCGCCCGGGTGGAGCCACCTCGAGGTGGAGATCGGCGTCCCATTGCAGTGGACCGGCTCGTGGTGCCCGGTCGGCTGAATGAACAGGGCGCCTTCCTCGAGGCCCAGGTATGCCACGGGCTCCGCCGTCTCGAGGCCGGGCAGGGGGATCCGGGTGTCCGGCCCGCCGAGGGCGAGAGGAAAATCTCCGGCACTCGCGGTCCAGGAACCGCCCGGGCTGCGGACGATGATGACCAGGCTCACACCTCATCCTCGCAGCGAATGATCACCGGCGGCATGGGGCCGCCGGGCCGGACCGTCACCTCCAGGCGAACGTCGCGAAAACCCGGGCGGCTGCCGACCACGGTGTAGGTGCCGGGCCTGAGCTCGACCGTGGTGCGGGCGAAGGTACCGAGCTTGCCTACCGTGTAGATCACCACCTGGGTCAGGTTGTCGGAGTGCAGCGAAACGGTGACCGGGGTCCCTGCGACCTCGACCACCTCGGCAAGGCGGGCGGTCTGGTCTTCGAGTCGGGGGCCCGTCGGCTGCGCCCGTTGGGCTCGCTCCAGCACCGCCTCTGCTTCAGCGAGAACCTCGTCGCTGGCCAGACGCTGGGGATTGGCGATGTAAAACTCGATGGCCTCGGCGAGCTCACGCCTCGCCGCGGACCGCTCCAGTCCCTCCTGGGCGAAGGCGAGGTGACGGTCGATGGTGAGGACTTCGGCGTAGGCGGTTTCCGACGACCGCCAATCCTCCAGCGTCTCGGCGGTCGCCGCCTGGTCGCGCAGGGTGGCGATGCGCTGGCGCCGCTGTAGCCGATCGGCGCGCCAGAGAGCCTCCGCCACCTCGGGCGAGGACGGTCGGATGGACCGTGCTCGCTCGAATGCCTCGCGGGCCGCGGCCGGGTCGCCTGCCTCGAGACCGGCCAGACCCTCTGACATGGCGGCGCCGAAGGAGGCCTCCGTCTGGCGTTCCTGATCGAGGGCGACGCCGTCCGCTGCGGGTTCATCGAGGGTCTTTCGACCCTCCCTCGGCGTCGCTTGCTCGGCGTTGCCGGACCGGGATGGTCGATCGTCCGTCGCCTGCACCTCAGCGATCGGGTTTTCGACGACCGTCGCGGTGGGCGCGGCAGCCGCCGGGGAACTCGGCGAGGAGGCGGGGTTCCGGTCGACCCATCCCGGCAGGACCACAAAGACCACCGTCGCAAGGACACCGAGGGCGGCGAAGAGCGCCGCCGTGCCCCACGTGCGGAACCGGGACGGCGTCGAGCCGTCGCCAGGACCTTCAGGGGTGCGGATGGCCGGAGCACGAGGCGGCGGCGTGAGCTTGACCACTTCGACAGCTCACCCTTCTCGGGGACCAGTGATCTCGCCCGCCTCGTCCGGACTGTTCGGATCCAGGGGCAACCCGGTTTCGGTGGTGTAGATCTGCAGCAGGAGCATCCTCCACGCTCGATACTGCTCCTCGACCGATCCGGTGAGCCGGATGGTCTGGCCTTCGACCTCGATCACCAGGGGCTCGACCTCGGCGTCAAAGGAGGCGGCCAGCTCATCCAGGGCCTGCTTGTGAATCTTGGCCTCCTTCGACGTGGAGAACCCCGCCTGGATCGCGGCCATGCCGGCGATCATCGCGATGTCGCGTACGGCGGCTTCCGCGCCGCTCGAAGGTGACACCACGATCGCACCGAGCACGGCGATGGCGCCGAGGATCTTCTGGGTTCGCGCCTTGCGGCGGACCGCCTGGAAGGCGATCAGCTCCTCGTAACTGAACTTCCGCCAGCTGTCGTACGGGTCCTTCATCTCCTGGGAGAAGTAGGCGTAGTGCTGGTTGAGGACGTCGACGAACATGGCCTCCCGCTCGCGGATCTTGGCGATCCGCTCCATCATCGGGTCGTTGACCGCCGGCAACCGAGCCACCTCCAGCCTCCCCTTGCGGTCCCGGGTGAGGTAGTCCGAGTAGACAGCCGGTAAGAGCTCGGCTGCAAACTCCAACTTCGTCACCTGCCGGATGGTCGAGAGGTCCTCGGGCGAGATCTCCTGACGGGCCAGCAGGAGGTCGTTGGAGATCCGGTTGTAGATGTTCCGGAAGGGTTCGCCGCCGCCGACCGCGCTGTCGGCATAAGCCGCCGGATCGGCCTCCTCCTTGTACCTTCGGTCCAGCCAGACATTGCCGGTGGCGTCGATGGCGCGGATGTCCAACACCAGCTTGGCGCCGGTCGAGAGCACGATCGAGCCGGACACGGTGACATCGGAGTTGGCGGGCAGGGCCGGAACCACCCGCACCGCCCCCCAGTGGCCCGTGCCCTGAAGGGTGTCGGCCAACTTGACGGCCATGAACCTGGCTTCGGATTTCCTGACGTCTTCGAAGACTCCCGGTGGCAACTCCTCTCCCTCCTCGGGAAGGCCGGGGTCGAATACCTGGACCACGATGTCCAGCAGTTGGTCTTCGGGGATTTGGGTCTCGGCCTGGATCAGGGTGACGGTGTCCGCCGGCTGGGCCGGTCGTGGTGCGGACGAGCAAGCGGTCAGCACCACCATTGTCAGCGCCGCACCCGTGCAGGTTCGGATTCGCGCCTTGGCGATGAAATCGAACCACCCCATCAATCGCCACCACCGTCGACCGCCGACTCCTTGTATCGCCGATACTCGTCCCATAGCTTTTCTCTGAGCTCCGGGTCCTCTTCGGCCATCGCCGCCTCGCGCAACTGTCGCGCAATGATGTCGTCGTCGCTGCCGTCGCCCACATCTGACGGGGCTCGGTGGTCGGCCCCGGTTGCACCGGTGTCTTCGGACCCGGCCTTGACGCCGATCGCGCCGCCGCCGTCGGCGTCACCCGCCGCCTCCCCGGTCGTACCGGATGGCTCTCCGGAGGAGCCGCCCCCTCCCCGGGTTGGGTCTCCGCCCTGACCCGTGCCCCCGCTGCCCGTTGATCCGCCTGCGCCGCCGGCCTGCTGCTCGATCCTCTCCTGCTCTTCGAGGAGCATGCCGTCGAACTCCTCCAGCGCCTTGTCGAGGCTTCCGTCGAGTTGTGACGCTCGCTCGCCCGCGGTCAGTGAGCCCGATCCCGTGGCGCTGCCTTCGGTAGCGGCGCCAGGTTGGCCGGCGGGACGGTCTGAGCCGGAGGTGTTCCCGGCCGCGGGTGGCGGCGAGCCATTCCTCGCCGATCCGGCCGCCCCGGTCGTATCCGCGGTGTCGCCGGACCCCGACAGGTCCTCCGGTTCCTGCCGCTGCTCCGACGGACGGTCGGAAGGCGGGTCGGTTCCGGCCGATGAGCCTCCGTCGCCCCCGGGCGGAATCGCCCCCGTCACCGGAGTCTGCCCGGCGTTCGCCGGACCATCCTGTTGGGATCCGGCGTCCTGAGGGGTTTGGGGCGTCTCAGCCGGCGGCGGTGTGGTCGGCGGGGGAGTGGGTGGGGTCTGCTGGCTGGCGCAGCCGAAGCCCAGCACTATTGCGGCAGCGAGGGCTGCGAGTCGGGTTGTCGTCGTGGTCAAAATCATGTTGCCGTCCACCGGTGCCCGAGCTGCGCCGCCACCCTACGGAACAACGACCTGGGGTGGCGTTTCCATTCCTCGCCCGCGGCCGGGCCGTACCTTCGAATAGTACCCCAAACCCCTGAAACTGAAGGGGAGTGGGCCGGCGTGAGGTCAGGGACCCGGCGCGGCATCCCATAGGCGCTCACTTTGGATGCCAGGTAGCGGTAATTACCGCGCCCACCACCCATCCACACAGCGCGGTAATCACGTACCAGGCACCAAAGTGAGCGCCTATGGGGCGGCTTCCCCGCCGGTCTGGAGCACCTGACGTTCTCCGGCGTAGATGGCGGTGATGGTGCCGCCTGCGATCTCCAGCGCCGACGGCCTGCCGCGGTAGACGTCGGCGAGCATGCCGGTATCGATCATGACCACGCGTCCGCCGACTCGAGGCTGAATTCGGGCCGTCGGTTGGGGAGTGTGGCCCACCACCTGCCTGGCGACGCCGATGTGATCCAGCAGGGCGCCCACCATGGCGCCGTCCTCGTCCTCGGTCCACCCGGAGGCGCCACGGAACCAGAACGGTCCCTCGGGGTGGCTGAGGTACCACGAGTCCCATTTGAACTCGAGCTCCTCGGCCCGTTGAAGCCGGCCGGCGGGGACCGTGGTCGGGTTTTGCCCAGCGATCCACAGCAGCTCCCGCTGCGCCTCCCGAGTCATCTCCTGGACCGAGTACCACGGCAAGGCCAGGCCTTCGGCCACCATCCACGCCCGCGCCCGATCGAAGGTGGCGATCTCGTCCGCCACCTGGAGGTTGATCTCTTCGACCGTCACACCCTCGAGGAAAGGCCCATAGCCGCCGTGGATGAAGAGGGTGTCGCCGACGATCACGGCGGCCGGCCGGCGACGCAGCCAGGAGCCATAGCGGCCTAGGGGTCCGATCGCTTCGACGTACTCCAGGAACCCCACCGGATGCATGACCAGCCACTGGTCTCTGGCTTCGTCCGAAAAGACCGGCATCTGGCCGAGCTCGGGCATCCGCCGTCCCCAGAATGTCTTGAAGGCCGCCCAGCCCTCGCGCTGACGCTGTTCGCTGTGTTCGTCGACAAACTCCGCGAAGGCGTCCCGGCTCACATCTCTGGTCATGCCGAGGAGGTTCATGGTCTCGTGGTTGCCGAGCAGGACTTCGACCCGGCCGCCGGCCTCCTCAGCCTCCGCCTGGAGGGAGATCAGGAGGTCCATCACCTCCTTCAGGTGGGTCCCGCGATCCAGAAGGTCCCCGGTCTGGACCAAGGTGGCGGTGCCGCCGATCCAGTGGTTGCCGTCGTCGAGGAGGCCGGACTCGCGGAGGATCGCGGTCAGACCCTCGAAGCTGCCATGGACGTCGCCAACGGCCACCACTCGGTCGTCGGTGGTTGCGTTTGGGTCATCGGGTTCGGTCGCGAGGGCGGGCGCCGTCAACCAAACCAGAGCGACCGCCGCCATCCCCACCACCAGGGCAGCGCCGGCCAAGGCCGAGAACCGGGTGTGGCCGGCAGGCTTCAATTGAGCCCCGGCGGAGTGTCGGAGCCGCTGTCCGTCAGCTGCCGGAACAGCGCCCGGACGATGTCGATGTTGATGGCCATGAGGTCGAAAAAGTCCTCCGCCTCGATGGTCAAGGCGTGGGTCTCGGTGGCCGCGGTGGCGTCGTTCGATCGCAGCTGGCTGCGGAGGATGTCCAGCACACCGAAGGTCTCGCCGGCGCCGAGGCGGATCGCCTCTCCCCCTTGCGGCGCCAGATCGACCTTGCCTTCGACGATGCAGTACAGGGCATCGGGTGGTTCGTTGTGCTGGAAGATGACACCGCCGGGTTTGAACCAGATCTCGTTGGAGATCGACGCCAGCTGAAGCACTTGCTCGGCATTACAGGTGCCGAAGAGATCCACACCCTGGAGGACCACGACCTTTTCGATGAGCGCCATTTTCTTCATGGACACGGCTCCTTCGGACGTCCCATCGGGCGGTTGACGATCGGATTCGGACGGCCCTCCCGCCACCTGCAACCCCAACCGTCGGGCTACCCATTCCGAGGTTTCCTTGAGGATGGGGTTTTCGGTCCGGCGGGCGATCTCGATCACCGCCGGGTAATACCGGGAGATCTTCTCCGTGTAAACGGCGTGGATCGCGGCGAAGGTCATCACCGCGGCTGGATCGCCCTCGGGTTCGGGTCCGAGGAGTCGGCCGAGGGTGTCGTCCGCCGATTCCACCGTGATGCCGAAAAGCTGGGTGGCCTGGTGGAGCTTGGCTTCGGTGGGAGCGTCGTCGATCACCGCGAACACGTCCCTCCTGACGGTGCCCGCGAGGGTGTTGTCGAGGTACTCGAGGGCGTTGGCGCGCAGCCCCTTCTGGCCGCTCGCCAGACTTCGGTAGGTAGCCTCGACGTCACGGGCGGTGTGGATCAGCTTGATGAGACCGAAGATGTTGTCAACGGCGGTGGCCATGCGTTGGGCGAGTACCTGCTGGAGGAGGGTAGGCACGCGGCCCGCCGCCTGCCAGTGGGCATAGGGTCCCTCAAAGCGGGTTTCGTGCCAGCTCGAGACCGCCCAGAGGTCGGACAGGCACCGCAGATAAGTGATGGCGTCACGCCGGATCTGCCTGGCCACCGAGTCCGCCCTGACCCTGATGTCGGGGTGACGGGTGCGGAGGTAGGCCAGGGCTTTGATGACGTTCTTGCGGATCAGCGGATCCTGCGCGTCCAGGCCTTCGATCAGGGTAGTGGCGGCGGCCGGCGAGTTGATCTGGGCGATGGTCATGGGGACGGACCGCCTGACCCAGATCTGCTCCTCCTCGGCATTCATGAACAGGGCGAGGGGCGGGATCGCCGACTCTCCGTAGGCCACCACGGCCTCGCGAGCCCGTGATCTCAGCCGTCGGTTGCCCATCAGCGAAATCAGGGTGGGCACATACATGGGGTTGGTCTGACCACTCTGCATGCGTGCCCTGACTGCGCCGATCGCCTGCATGACCACGGTTTGATTCGCGTCGTACAGGAGCTGGACGATGGACCCGGACGCAGTGGGTTCGGGGATCTCGGCCACGGCGCGGGCCGCCTCGAGCCGGACCGAGGCGTCGCCGTCGGCCACCATGGCGTTGAGGACCTCTTCCGCCCTTGCTCTCAGCGCTGGTTCCTCCATGCGGGCCAGAGATGCCACCGCTGCCGCCCGGATTCGCGGATCCGGATCGCTCAGGCGCGGCAGCATGAACTCGGCGGCGTCACCGCCTTTGAGAGCGGCCAGGGCGTGAATCGCCGCGCTTCGGACCTCGATGTTGGTGTCAAGGATGGCGCGCTCCACCAGCCCAATGACATCGGTGCGGCCGGTGGTCGCCATGATCTCGAGGGTTTTTCGCCGGACGGTCGCATCCTCGTGGTGGAGGAGCAGAGGAGAAACCAGCCGGTTCTGGCCGCTGGCCGACAGCAGCTCCAAGCTGTGCAGCACCTGGCGCGAATCCGAGCTTCCGAGGGCCTCCACCAGCGTGGTGATGGTGTTGACGTCGCCGGCGTCGACGATCGGCATCTCGTCCATCACACCGGCTCGCAGGCCGTCCCGAAAGGCCTTGACGTACTCCCGGCGGGCGACGATGGTGATGCCGATCCACAGCACGACCAACACCAGAATGGCCCAGCTGATGTGCCTGGACTCGACGAATCCGTAGGCCACGGGCAGCAGGGCGACGGCAGCGGCACCCCGGCCGACCCGCTGGACGAAGATGTCGATGAACGCCTTGGCCTGGAGCCGGAGCTGCGACGGCACCGGCATGAAGAGCAGCTCTCGGCTCGCCTGCTCGACCGAATGTCGGAAGCCGTTTTCCGAGAGCTTCAGAACGTAGGCGGCGGTCACCACCGAAATCACGGCCAGCCCGCCGTAGGCGAGGATCAGCAGGATCGATGACACGGCGACGGACACCGGAAGCACCCGCAAGCCCGCAGCGACACCGAGCGCGCGATGGATCCGCTGGGTGAAGAAGATCTGGAACAAGAAAGCCAACAGGCCCATGACGGTGTAGAACTTGCCGAACGCCGAGGTCAGCCCGGCGAGGCCATGGGTGTTTTCCTCGATCACCCATTTGAACTGCAGGTCGACCATCTGGTTGACGAACATGGCGATGAACATGAGGGTGGCGATGGTGAGCAACAGGCGTGAGCCCAGCAGTGCCCGAAATCCGCCTCGCGCACTGCGCAGCTCTTCCAGGGCGCCGTGGCCTCGCTGACTGCTGTTGCTGCTGCGACCCCGTTCGAGGAGGGTCACGATCAGGATCAGCGCCATCGACAGGCCGGCAGCGGCGAGCAGCGCAAATCTGGTTTGCGAATGGTTGCCGAAGAAACTGGCGATCTGGCCCGCGGGTACCGCGCCCAGCAGCCCTCCGGCACCGATAAATGCGAATAGCCTTCGCGCCTGACGAGGATCGAAACGGTGGTTGGCGTAGGACCAGAACTGGCTGAGGCTGATGCCGAATGCCACCGCGGCCCACACGTAGTAGGCCAATGGAATCCAAGGCAGCTTGAACTGGAAAAGCCAGCTGAAGGCAGCCAAACCCGCCGCCTGAATTACGGCGAAGGAGACAATCAAAAAACGCTGTGAGGCCCTGGATGTGAACCGCGCGTAGAGCACGATGACAGGGACCGAAATCAGCGCCACCGCCAGATAGGCGTAGGGCAGCTTCGTCGCGCCCAGGGTGTCGACGTAGGTCGAGTCGCGAACGGTCTTGCCGATGTAGTGGATCGTCGCCAGCAGGAAGAAGTAGACGAAGAACAGCCAGGCGGTCGTCCGCTCGCCGGGTCTGATCCCGAGAGCGGACCCGGTCACGAGCTGGCGAAACGGGTTGCCGACCGAATCGACGCCGGGCGTCGCATTCGTCCTCGGCGGGGGGATGGGCACCGGCGTACGAGGGACGTTGTCGTTCACGGCCGACCGGCTCCGCCGCTCGCACCGATGGGTCGCACGATTCCACGTCTGGACGCCCGACTGGGCAGAAAGCAATGGTCAGTGGTCTTGTGCCGGTTCACCTGGACAACAATAACGGGTTGCCCGGCGCGAGACAATGCCCATCGACGATCGGTTGTGATCCGCGTGCGCCCTTTTCAGTCCTCGCGGTTCCGCTTTTCGGTGAAGGTCAGGTCGGCGGGTGTGGCCGATGACCCACGCATGGTGATGGCGCCGTCGAAGGTGGCGCCGTCGGCGATCGCCACCGAGCCGGCGACGATATCTCCCTCGACGTGGCAGGTCTGGCCGAGCTCGACCTTCCCCGAGGCGTGGATCTCGCCCTCGATGCGACCCTGAACCACGACCGCGGCGGCCTCGATCCGGCCGGAGATTCGGGCCTCAGGCTCGACGAACACGATCCCGTCGACCGAGAGGTTGCCTTCGAGGGTGCCGGCGAAGAGGGCGTTGGCACTGCCGGTCAGCTCGCCCCGGATCACTACGTCGGAGCCGATGGTCACGGTGGTTGGCCCGAAGCGGTCGGAGAATCGCTGGTGGAGGGGAGGGGAGTCGTTCACGGGCATGGGGGGATGCTAGCACGAGCCTCGAACCAGCTGAAAAATCGGAATTCGGAATTCGGAAAACCGACATGCCGAATTCCGATTTCTGTTCGGCGGCGCTCAGTTCTGCATGACGGCGAGCTCGACCGGATGGCACATGGCGCTGTAGCTGGTGGCGAGAGCCTCGTAAAACGACGCAAGGGACGCCGCGGTCTGGGGCGGCAATCCGTCTTGGTAGGGCAGCCGCAGATCGTCGGACTCCATGAGCAGGATCTCGGTCCGCAACGACTCGACCCACAGGGCGTCCGCGGTCGATCCGTTGGCGGTCAGAGCCGCGAGCTGGTTGTGCAGCATGGGCAGGGTCGTTCGGTTGAGGCGTCCGCGGATTTCGGCGCTTCGGCGCTGGCGGATCTCGCCTGCGGACCAGTCGGCGGATTCCACCTCGCCCCCGACCAGGACGAAGGGCGGGCCGTCATCCACCGGCTTGCCCAGCCATGATTCGTAGATGATGGTGTAGAGGTAGAGGTACTCACCCAGGCCCATGTCCGCTTCGAGGAAGGCGCCATTCCTGGCGTTGATGTAGGCCATCATCTGGGGCATGAACCCGAAGCCCGCCCGGACCGACCGAGCGACCCTCCCCATGGACGAGGCGTCGCCGCCGGGATCGGTTCCACTGAGCTGGGCCAGGCTGGCATCGAGACGGGTACGCTCGTCAGCACACAGCTCGCGGACCCGGAGAAAGGCCTCCAGGCGATCGGACGAGAGCTCCCCGGAAGGATCGGGGGTGAAATCCGAGGCCCTGCCGAATCGTTCGGTCACGGACTCCAGGACAGCGGTCGTTTCGTGGGCAGCGGTGACCAGTTTCTTGATCCCGAGGTAGCCGCCGAAAACCATGGCGGCCATCACGGCAATCAGCAGGATGCAGCCGATGCCGCATCCCGCAAGCCATTTTTTGGTGGATTCTTCCACGGCCAACCTCCCTGTCCGCATGTCGAGCGTACGAAGCGACCTGCCCCATGGTACGTGAGCATGTGACAGGCGCGGTTCCCGACCGCGTCGCACAGCATATGATGGTCTCAGGAGGTTTCGAGGGTGACGACAAGCTCCAGTCGCGGGTTCCCGATCGGTTTGCTGCTGGCCGCGGTGCTGTCTCTGGCCGGCGTGGTGCGGGCCGAAGATCCCCCGGGCCCAGCCGACCAGGAGTGCATCAGCGAGCTCGTGCTGGCGTACAAGGCCCTCGAGGCCGGCGACGGAGAATCGGCACTCGGCCACTACCGGAGCGCACTGGGAAAAGCGGTTTCCGAGCCGCTGAGGTTTCAGGCACTGTTCGGGCTAGGTTCGAGCTACGCGGCGATGGGTCAGCCCGAAAAGGCGATCGAACCGCTCGAGAGTGCGCGTGATCTTGCCTCAACTGATGCCAGCGTCTGGTACACCCTGGGGACGGTATATGTTGCGGCCGGGCGGCTGGATGACGGCCTCGACGCTCTTGCCGAAGCCGGCCGGCAGGCGCCCGATCTCGCTGTCGCACACTACGACCGCTGCATTCTGCTGTCTGCGCAGGGTCGGCATGCCGACGCCGCAGAAGCCTGCACGGCGGCCGTTGAGGCCGATCCCGAGCTGACCGAAGCGTGGGTGGGTCTGGGCGTGGCGAGGTATCATCTCGGCGCGTACGAGGAGGCCGTCGAGGCATTCGGGCGAGCACTCGAGTTGGAATCGAATCACGCCCGTGCCCGTTACGGTCTGGGGCTGTCGCAGCTTTATGCCGACGATACGCGGGGGGCCAAGGAACAGTACCTCGCGTTGAAGAAGATCGATGCCGATCTGGCGCAACAGCTTTACGAACGGATCTTCCCATGAGGGTCTGCGGGGCCGGTGGAGGAGGGTGGACGGGCGATGTTTGAATCCACTGAAGGGCGCAGTCGCGAGGAGCTCGAGCGGGAGCTCACGGCGCGCAAGGAGGCGGAGAACGCCCTGCGGGAGAGTGAGGAGAGGCTGCGGGCGATCTTCGAAACTGCGCGAGACTACGTCTTCGTCAAGGACCGCGACCTCAGGTACACCCATGCAAACCCGGCCATGACGGAGCTCTTCGGCAGGCCGGTCGATGACATCGTGGGTGCCACCGATGCGGAGCTGTTCGACGAGGACACCGCGCGCCGGGTGCGTGAGGTGGACGCGAGGGTCCTGGCGGGCAGCATCGAGGAGGAGTCCAATGCGTCGACCATTGGGGGGGTGACCCACCATTTCCACTCGGTGAAGGTGCCGCTGAGGAATGACGCGGGGGAGGTCATCGGGCTGTGCGGCATCGCCCGCGACATCTCCGCATTGAAACGCTCCGAGCTGGTGGAACGGGCCATGGCCTCGATCCTCCACGCCGCAGCCTCGGCGAGTGACCTGAGAGCCCTCATTTCCCGAATTCGGGACCTTCTCGAGGGGCTGATCGACACCACCAACTTCTTCGTCGCCCTCTACGACGAGGGCACGGGGTGCTACTCGTTCCCGTACTACGCAGACGAGTATGACGAGCTCGAGCGCTATGAGCCGGAACCTCTGCCCCAGAGCCTGACCGACTTCGTACGCCGGACCGGGAAACCCGTGTTCCTGGATGAGACCGGATTCAGGGATCTCGAGCGGACGGGCGAGGTCGGGCTGGTGGGGACCGACAGCAAGCAGTGGCTCGGAGTGCCCCTCTCGACCGAAGCCGGCGTGATCGGTGTGATCGTCGTCCAGAGCTACCACGACCGTGATCTTTACTCGCTGAAGGACCTCGAGCTGCTGGACTACGCGGCCAAGACCATCTCCATCGCCGTGGAACGCAAACGGGCGGAGGATGAACGTCGGGCGTTAGGCGCCAGGGTCCTGCGCAGCCAGAAGATGGAGAGCCTTGGAGTGCTGGCGGGCGGGATCGCCCACGAGTTCAATAATCTGCTGCAGAGCATCCTCGGCAGCGCCGGCCTCGCCGGCCAGATGCTTCCTCCGGACAGCCAGATTCAGCACCAGGTCCGGGCAATCGAGAAGGCGGCCGACGGCGCTGCGGAGCTCACCAGGCAGATGCTCGCCTACGCCGGCAAGGGCCGGTTCATCGTTGAGGACGTGGATCTGTCGGCCCAGGTCGACGACGTCGCGCGATACCTTCCGGCGACCGTCGCCGAGGACGTGGAAATCCGATACGGCCTGAGCCGCGAGCTGCCTCCGATTACCGCGGACGCCGCGGAGATCCGGCAGATGGTGGGCAACCTGGTGACCAACGCGGTGGAAGCCCTCGACGGGATGCCCGGTCATGTGACAGTTCGTACCTGGGTCGAACGCATTTCGCCGTCTTTCCTGAGAACGACGATACTGGGCGAGGACCTCCCTCCCGGCGAGTACGTGATTCTCGAGGTGGCGGACACCGGATCGGGCATGGACGCCGACACCGTGGCGAGGATCTTCGATCCGTTTTTTTCCACGAAGTTCACCGGCCGTGGTCTGGGCCTGGCTGCCGTGATTGGCATCGTACGTGAAAACCGGGGCGCCATCCGCGTCGAGAGCGAGCCCGGCATGGGGACCTCGGTTCGAATCCTGCTGCCCACCGAAGGGTGGAGCGTGATCGAAAAGCACGGGAAACGTCCGGCAGATCTGGCCAGCGAGGGACCGCTGTCGGTGATGGTGGTCGACGATGATGATGCGATCCGTGCCCTGACCATCGAGATGCTGGAGCAGGTGGGCATCGAGGCGACCTCCGCCGCCGACGGCATCGAGGCGCTGGATCGGCTCCGCCGCTCTCCGAACGCCGTCGACGTGGTGCTGCTGGACATGACCATGCCTCGCATGAGCGGCGAGGAAACCCATCGGGGTCTGATGGAGATCCGGCCCGATCTCACGGTTATCGTGGCCTCGGGATACAGCGAACAGGACACGTTGCAGAAATTCGGCGATGCCCCGCCGGCTGGATTCCTCCAGAAGCCCTACCGCCTGAAGGACCTCGTCGCCACTCTCGAGAAGGTGCGGGCACCGGAAATCAAAACTCCAGAGTCAAAAGTCTAAAGTCGAAAAGTCAATAGTTGAAAGTTGAAAGTTGATTCTCGAGCGTCCGAGGTTCAATTCGTGACAAGTGACGTCAGGAGTCGTGGACGAGAGCCTCGACCTGTTCGAGAGCGCGGTCCAGCCGCTGAGTGAGCGGCAGTCGGCGGGGGCGTCTGGGCTTGTGGAGCTCGACACTCCTCCACAGATCCGCGTCTTCGTTCTCTAAAACGTCCGTACGCAGGGCGATTCCGTGTCGGTCCAGGATCGGACCGATGCGCTGCCGGTTCCGCCACAGCTTGATGCGCGTGCTGCGGTAGGCGTGCTCCGCGACCGCCTTTCGCTTGGCAAAGGAGAAGATGTTCGAAAAGAACATCTCGTAGTCGTCGCGCCTCGGTTCGATGACCAGGACGTCCGAGTCGACGTACTTCTGCTCGTAGGCGGCGAGACCGATGCCCATCCGGGAGTGGATGATGGTGCGAAAGGTCTGCGACAAGACCGCCGGCAGACCCCGTTCGGCGAGCTTCCCGCGCCGCATGAAGCCGTGCTCCACCGAGCTGATCGTATCGACCGGAACGATGGGGTTGACGCAGATCACGAGGTCAGCCCCCTCGTCCAACGCCACCGACGCGTGGACGGTCTTCAGCAGCACTCCGTCCACGTAGTGGCGGCCGTCGATCTCCACCGGGGGGTAGAGCCCGGGCAGGGCCGTGCTGGCCTGGACTGCGGTCGAGATCGGAATGTGGTCGAGCCCCGGCTCACCGAATCGAATCGCCCGACCCGAGTCGAGATCGGTGGCGACGATGAACAGCTTGCGGGTCAGCTGACGAAAATCGTCGGTGCGGCCCGGCCGGGTGAAGATCTTGTGTAAGTAGTTCGCGATGGGACGGTTGTCGAACAGCCCAACCGGGAGAGCCCTGGACATCCGCATCAGGGATTCGGAGACCGATCCGTTGATGGGGTGGGCGACCAGATCGCGAATGGCGCCGAGGAGCAGGCCGGGAATCCGGGCACTGCTTCGGGCGTAGTGGCCGAAGGCGGGGCTGAGGAAGGTCTCGGGGACGAAGGGGTGCTCACCCGGCTCGGGTTTGACGATCGCCCTGCACAGCTGTGCCGTCGTCAGTCCGTTGGCGAGGCAGGAGGAGATGAAGGCCCCCGCACTGACGCCGACGTAGATGGGGATTCGGTTGAAGTCGATGCCGTCCAGGGCCTCGTCGAGCGCTCGGATCGCGCCGATTTCATAGATCGATCCGGCGGGCCCGCCGCCCGCGAGGGCCAGGCCGACGACACCCTCTGCACGGCAGTCCTTGATCACGGTGCACCCGGGTGACCGTGGTCCATGGGCCTCACCTGGTCACTCGCCGGCCTTTTTGTCGACCCCGGTGCCGGGAGCTCGCGAGGCGTCGGCGTCGTTGGATGGGTGCTGTCGCTCGACGTCGATGGCGGCGAGCGACGACTCGAGCTCGTCAAGCCGCTCGCGGAGCCGCGACATCTCCTCCCGCGCCCGCCTCACCGGACCGATCCGGTCGATGGATGCCTGCATGAGCCGGTCCACGCTGCTCTGGAGCTGCTCGACGCCACTGCTGACGGCCTCCTCGCCGATGCGGATCAGCTCGTGCAACATGTCGTTCGGAAGCAGCGACGTGCCCTTGCGTCCTTCCTCGGAAATAATCTGAGTCAGCGTCTGGGGCGTGACGTCGTCCGACGTCTTGTTGTCGATGACGCGGATCTGTTGACCGCTTCGAATCCAGGAAGCAAGCTCCTCGAGCGAGACATATCGGCTCTCCTCGGTGTCGTAGAGCTTGCGGCTGCCGTAGCGTTTGATGAGTCGGATCATGTTGTCTCTCCGCAGGGCCGCGCGGGCGCGCGGGATCGAGTTGAAACTACCGCAGTGCGGCATCGATGTCAAGCGGCGGACCGGCCTGTAGAGGTCCCGAGATCAAAAACGCAAGTTATTGAAAATATGCGAAATAGAACGCCAGAAACGAGATCGCTGGGGACCTTGGCGAGGGGATTCTCGGACCTGCCGCGTTGCGGCATTTTGTTAGGGGCCGGAAAAACCGAGTTACTGTTGCACGCGGTGAGGGAAACCACCTTTCGAGACCTGCGCGCGTTTCTGGACGACTTGAGGTCGCGCGGCGAGCTGAGCGTCGTCGACGCCGAGGTCGATTCGCGTTTCGAAGCCGCGGAGGTTCACCGCAGGGTGATCGCGGCCGGGGGACCGGCGCTGCTGTTCACCAGGGTGCGGGGAGCGGACCACCCTCTGGTCACTAATCTGTTCGGAACGCCGGCTCGCGCCGAACGGGCCTTCGGATCCCGCCCAGGCCGCCTGGTCCGGCGGGCGGCCGAGTTTCTTCGCAACCAGATTCCGCCGTCGCCTCGCGCGCTGTGGAACGCTCGCGACCTCGCCATGGCCGCGCTTCGCACCGGGCCCAAGCGGGTTCGCAGCGGACCCGTCGGCGAGGTGGTGACCCGTGATGTGGACCTGGGACGGCTGCCGGTCATCACCTCGTGGCCACGGGACGGAGACCCATTCCTGACCTTGCCGTTGGTCTACACCGAGCATCCGGAAGAAGGGGGCCACAACCTCGGCGTCTACCGGATGCAGGTCCACGAGCCGAAGGTCGCCGGCATGCACTGGCAGATCGGCAAAGGGGGCGGCTTCCACCACGCGGTGGCGCAGCAGCTTGGAGAGGATCTTCCGGTAACGGTGTTTCTCGGCGGACCGCCCGCGCTGACCCTCGCGGCGGTGGCGCCGCTGCCGGAGAACGTCCCCGAGCTCGTGCTGGCGTCGCTGTTGCTGGGCGGCAGGGTCCGACGGTGCGATGGACCCGGTACGCACCCCCTGATTGCCGACGCCGAGTTCGCCTTCGGTGGCCTTGTGCCGGCGTTCGAACGTCGTCCCGAGGGACCCTTCGGCGACCACTACGGCTACTACTCGCTGCAGCACGACTATCCGGTGTTCCGGGTGGATTGGATGGCGAGGCGACGGGACGCCATCTACCCCGCTACGGTCGTGGGCAAACCGCGCCAGGAGGACTTCTTCATCGGCGATGTGCTCCAGGATCTGCTGTCGCCCTTGTTCCCGCTGGTCATGCCGTCGGTGAGGGCGCTCTGGTCCTATGGTGAGACCGGCTACCACTCGCTGGCCGCGGCCGTGGTCCGCGAGCGGTATGCCCGCGAGGCGATGATGTCCGCCTTCAGAATTCTCGGCGAGGGCCAGCTGAGCCTCACCAAGTTCCTGTTGGTGACGGATCAGCCGGTGGATCTGAGGGATTTCAGGGGGACCCTGGAGCACGTGCTCGCGCGGACCAATCCCGAGACCGATCTCTACGTGTTGTCGAATCTGTCTATGGACACCCTGGACTACACCGGGCCGGAGGTGAATCGGGGATCGAAGGGGGTCTGGTTGGGGCTCGGCGATCCGGTGCGGCAGCTGCCTTCAGAGTTCGTGGCGGCCGAGGTGCCGGCGGGAGTGACCGGGGTGCGGGTTTTCTGCGGCGGATGTCTGGTGGTGGGAGGTCCAACGGCTGCGGAGGAGCCGGGGTTCCCGGCCAGAATCGCCGCCCATCCGGCGTTCCGGGGCTGGCAGTTGGTGGTGGTCTGCGACCATCCCGACCGGGTCGCCGCGAGCCCGATCAACTTTCTGTGGACCACCTTCACCCGATTCGAGCCGGCGGCGGACGTGGTCGCGGCGGCGACCCGCGTCGTCCGCCACCACCTCTGCCGCACCCCTCCGATCCTCATCGACGCCCGGATGAAACCCCGGTACCCCGACGAGGTCGGTTGCGACCCCGAGACCGCCGCGCTGGTGACTCGTCGGTGGCGCGAGTACTTCCCCGACGGCGGCGTCGAGATGGGCGACTCCGACCGGGCCCACCTCGACTAGCCCGGATCGCAAGCCGTGGGGTTGAAAGTTGAAAATTGGAAGTTCCCGCCCACCCGCCCCGGGGGGTCGGCCGATGGAGATGGCGCGGCAGCCTCTGAAACCGGCTCGGTGTCAGGGCGTATCTTACAGGTGACAGGGAGGCTTTCGGAATGAGACGACGGGCCTGGGAAAAGCTCGCCAGGGCGTGGCGCGAGTGGTTGCGGTCGGTCCTGGTCATTGTCATCGTGATCACCGGCTTCCGGTCGGCGGTCGCGGACTGGAACGACGTCCCCACCGGCTCCATGAGACCCACGATCCTCGAGGGCGACCGGATCCTCGTCAACAAGCTCGCCTACGACCTCAAGGTGCCCTACACCGGGTGGCGGATCATCCGCCGGGACGATCCGAAACGCGGGGACATCGTGGTGCTCTTCTCGCCTACCGACGGCAAACGCCTGGTCAAGCGAGTGGTGGGTCTTCCCGAGGACTCAGTGGCCGTCACCGACGGTGCCCTCGTGGTCAACGGAACCGCGGTGGGTTATTCGCCGCTTCGACCCGGAATGGTCACCGGCCTGGCGCTCGACGAGCCAACGCCGATTCTCGCCACCGAGGAGCTCGGCGATGCCCCGCACGCGGTGATGATCTCACCGCGCTCGCCATGGCACGGGTCCTTCGAGCCCTTCACCGTTCCCGCCGGCAGCTACTTCGTCATGGGCGACAACCGCGATCACAGCCTCGACTCGCGGCATTTCGGACCGGTGGACAGAGCGCAGATCGTCGGTCGGGCCACCACCGTTGCCGCCTCCGTCGATCCTACCCACAGCTATCTCCCCAGATGGCGGCGGTTCCTGAAGGCGTTGCGGTAAACCCGGTTTTGGGAGACGGGGTTTGGGATTTATAACTTCGAAACGCGGGGGCGGGGGATGGATGGGGAGCGTTTCGAAGCGGGAAGGTGGGAGAGGGGAGACTCAACTGTCTCCCGACTTCTTGCCTTGGGGAACGTAGGTGAGGGGGAAGTCCGCGACCTTGCCGTCGGTGGCGGTGATGCGTCCCCTGCCGGCCTTGGCGACCTCGTCGATGCGGAGCACAGCATGGAGCGGGATGTAGGTCCTCCGGACGCCGTCGAACTCGGTCTTGAGGCGTTCCTCCGAGGAATCGATGACGATCTTCGTGCGCTCGCCGAAGACCAGATCCTCAACCTCGATGAAGCCGAAAATGCCGCCTTGGCCGACGTGCCGGGCGTAGACCTCGTAAACCTCTCCCTTGCAGAGAAAGGTGATCCGGTAGATGGTCTCGGCGTCGTTCTTCATCTCGGAAGTCGAGGTTAGCACACGGTCGAGACCGGTGGAGCTTCCCCGCAGAGTTGAAAGTTGAAAGTTGAAAGTTGAACGTACGTCGACCCGTGTGCTAGCCGGCAATGTGGAAGAGAATCACCTGCTCGACCGCTCGTTCGCAGACCTTGCAGAAGGGCTGGACCCCACGCCGAAACATCAGGCAGTCGGCCATCGACCGATAGAGACCCTGGGAGGAGTAGCCGGCCCCCTCGAACGTACCCACTGCGCCCGAATATTCGCAGCTGCCGAGATGATCGATGGCCCATTGGGTGGAGCTCTGAGCCAGCTCCTCTGCCTCGAGCTCGAGCTCGGCGATCTGCTCCGACGGCGCGCCGTTGCGGGTGGCCTCGGCAATGCGGTCGTTGAGCTCCTTCCGGACTGCCTGGCTCTGCTCGCTGTAACGGTCGAAAACCTCCTTCCCCCAAGGCGTCGGAACCGGCGTTCCGGGCTCCACCAGGTCCCGCCACTTCAGGTTCTCCGGGTCGAGCAGCGCCGTGATGTTCGGCTCCGCCGGCTCCCGACCGCGGGGGTAGAACTCGCTGTAGGCCACGTCGGAAGTGTAGTACTCGTCGGCGAGCCCGGCGAAGGAGTGACCGAACTCGTGCAGCAGGAGGTACTCGCTCCACGGACCGTGGGCGGTGAAGCTGCAGTAGGAGTTGAAGATGCCGCCGCCGCCGTAGCGTTCGTGGTTGACCATGATCACCAGTGCGTCATACGGGACGTTGGCGGCGATGTCCCTGAGCGCCCGGTTGTCCTCGGTGAGCATGTACCGTTCGGACCCGAGCGAGTTGAAGGTCATGCCGACCGCGGTGCTTCGATAGCGGCCGCGGGTGGGTTCGTCGGCGCCGCTGTCCGCCGACGGCAATATCACGCCGCGGATCGCGATGCGCTCGCGATGGGTCTTGAAGGGCTCATGGCCGAGCAGGACCTGGGCGAACCTGGCGAGGTCGTCCCGGAACAGGGCGATCTCGTCCGACCGGTAGCCTTCGCCGACGATGGCGATGTCGAGGGTTCGGTGGGTCGCTCCTCCGGGATGGGCGACGACCACGGTGACGCCCGGCAGGGGGGGCTCAGTCGCGATGTCGATGGACGACGGGTCCACCAGGATTGCCGCCAGCTCGTGCGGCTCGGCGTCGGCGGGACGGGCTTCGATCACGAGTCGGAGAGGCCGTTTGGGGAAGGGGGTCAACACGGTGTTGTGGTAGGCGCCGTCGGCTCCGTCGATCGCCGCATCGGTGGTGCGATACTCGCCGAAGTAGCTGTCGAAGGCGCGCGCGAAGACCGTTTGTCCGCTGTCCGGATCGATCAGCCTGGCCGCGTAGCGTCCATGGTCGAAGGGCTCGATGAGAAGGGCGCGAGGTCCCGCCCAGGGGCCCTGCCGGATCAGTCGGTCGAAGGCCACGATCTCGTCATCGGCGTCGCCCGCCTGGTAAAAATCGACCCGCAGGGTGGCGTCGGTGAAGAGCTCGTCGAATGGGGTCGGGGGTTGACCCACGGCTGCAGTGCAGCTCAGAACCAGAATCGACAGGCAGGTGGTTAACGCTCGCATGTTGCCCTCCCGCCGTGATGATCGCACAGTCGGCCGGGTCATCACCAACCGCGGACGGCGGAACCAAAGCACATGGAGGGCGTACGCTATTGGTATGAGAAGGGCCCATTGGGTCGGGTTGATGCTCGCGATGGCGGCGGTGGTTTCCCTCGGCAGGGCCGCCGACCCCACAGACCGCGAGTCGTGGGCCCGTGAGCTCGAACGGCTCGCCGTCGATCCCGACGAGGCGGTCTACCCGTTCAGCGCTTCCCCGGAGATGGCGGTGTGGGCCGAGGAGGTTCTGCGGGATCGCCCCGCGGCGTCTCCCACCGACCGACTGATGACGTTGCAGGCGGCGCTTTTTGATCCGGATTTCGACTTTCGTTACGACGCGACGCTGACGTTGACCGCCGACGAGGCGTTCGCCGCCCGGCGCGGCAACTGCATGTCCTTCACCGCTCTGTTCGTGACGCTGGCGCGGTTGTCGGGTATCGAGGCCTTTCTGATGTCGGTGCAGCGGCCTCCCGAGGTGGACCGGCTGGACGATCTGGTGGTGATCAACCGGCACGTGGTGGCGACCTACCGGGCGGGGCCCGGCTCGTACAGGGTCTTCGACTTCTATCTCAGGTCGACGACCTCGTATGTCGGTCAACGGGCCCTGAACGACGTCACGGCAACCGCCATGTTCCACTCAAATCTCGGCGGCGATGCGATCCGGGACGGCGACATGGACGCCGCGGTGCGCCACCTGCACATCGCCACCACCCTTGCCCCCGACTGGTCGCCGGGATGGATCAACCTCGGTGTTGCACGCAGCCGGCAGGGCGATCCGGACGGCGCGTTCTCAGCTTACCGAAACGCGCTCGAAGCCGATTCCCGTTGCTCGTCGGCGTTGACCAACATGGCTGCCATTTACCAGAGTCAGGGGCTGGCGCAGGAGGCCGACAACGCGCTGCGGGCTGCCGCCCACGAGACCACCAACCCGTTCACCCTGATCGCCATGGCTGACGCGGAAATGGCGATGGGCCGGTTCGGCGCGGCCCGCCGCTGCCTGCGGCGGGCCAAGCGTTGGTACCCCGACGAGCCGGAGATCCAGCTCGCGCTGGCGAGGCTGGCGGTCCACCTCGGCGATCCCGCGCGTGCGGCCCGCCACCAGCAGAAGGCCGACGCGCTGGCGCGAACGGAGGAGGAACAGACCCGGCCGTAGAGGTCTGAATGCGAAATGCGAAATGCGAAATGCGATATGCGAAAACCGCTCCCGAACGGCAACGGTTCGACGCAACTCCCACCTTCGCGGTCGTTTTCCGAATTTCGAATTTCGAATTCCGAATTTTCCGTCATTGCTGCCGAGACGTCGGCTGCCGTCGAAACGTTGCATTCTCTCTCCAAAGGGGTTATCTCTGACAGTGTGAGGATGACCTTCCATCTGCTGGCGGCGGCCGCCATGGCGGCGGCGCCGGTGGCGGCGGCCACGAGACCGCCGGCGGTGGCCGGCGCCTTCTACACCGACGACGCGGTGGCCCTTCGGATTCAGGTGGAGCACATGCTGGAGCGTGCCGGTGAAGGGGGCGAACCCGGGGAGCCCGTCCGGGCCGTGGTGGCGCCCCACGCGGGCTACGTGTTCTCCGGGCCGACCGCGGCGAAGGCCCTGACGACTCTCGCCGCCTCGCCACCGCGCCGGGTCATCCTGCTCGGGCCGTCACACTACGAGGGTTTCCGCGGCGGCGCCCTGCCGGGAAAGGGGATCGAGGCATTCGCCACGCCGCTGGGCCGCGTGAAGCTCGACCTGGCGGCGATCGAGACGTTGCGTGCCGACCCGGACTTCGGCGGTCCGGCCAGCGCCCACGGCCCGGAGCACAGCCTCGAGGTGGAGCTGCCCATCCTCCAGGTGGTGGCGCCTGAAGCGAAAATCGTTCCAGTGCTGGTGGGCTACGACACGGATCGAGGAACCGCCCTGCGGTTGGCGCGGGCTTTGGCCCGTTTGCTCAACGACGAGACCGTAGTCATCGTCTCGTCGGACTTTACGCACCACGGCGCCCGGTACCGGTACGCCCCGTTCGAGGGCCGTCAGGACCTGGGGGACCAGCTGCTCGCGGTGGGTCGGTCCACCGCGGGTCGTTTGGCGGCGGTGGACGCCGACGGGTTCTGGTCGCAGGTGGAGGTCAGCGGCGACACGGTGTGCGGCCGACGGCCGCTTGCAGTGCTCATGGAGCTGCTGGCCCACTGCTTCGCCGGTTCGGGGACGGTCACGGATGTGACCACGTCGGGGCATGTGAGCGGCAGCTTCGACATGTCGGTGACCTATGCGTCGATCGTGTTTTCGGGGTCGTGGCGGCCGTGGACAGAGCAGGCCGACGGTCCGGAGCCGGCAGAGCTCAACGAGGCCCAGGGCGACCGGCTGCTGGAGCTGGCCCGCGCGACGCTGCGGTCCCACCTGGCCCACGACGATTCGCTGGCGTTGTGGTTTGCAAAATACGGTGTCGACCCCGCATTCCGATCGCTCGCCGGGGCCTTCGTGACCGTCAACAACACCGGCCGGCGAGCGGCCAGGGAGGGCAAGCTGCGGGCCTGCATGGGCATCATCGAGGCCCGGGAACCGGTGGTCGACGGGGTGATCTCCGCCGCGGTTTCGGCGGCCCACGATCCCCGGTTTCCGGAGCTCCAGCTCGATGAGCTCGAGCAGGTGGAGCTGGAAGTATCGGTGTTGTCGCCGTCGAAGCGAGTCGACTCCCCACAACAGATCGTCGTGGGAACTCACGGTGTGGTACTGATCAAGGGGCGGCACAAGGCGGTATTCCTTCCCCAGGTGGCACCCGAGCAGGGATGGGACCGCGATGAGATGCTCGATCATCTCTCCACCAAGGCCGGGTTGCCGCCCGACGGGTGGCGCCACGGCACCGAGTTCGAGGTCTTCACCGCCCAGGTCTATGCGGAGGATTCGTGAGCCGGAAGCTGAATCGGCGGGAGCTGGCGGCGCTGGTGGGAGGAGGTCTGCTGGCCGGGTCGTCACATCGCGCATCGGCGGCGGAGCCGAGGGTTGGAGTGGTGGGCACGGCCGATTTGGCGGCGGGCGCGGTCGACCGCGAATCGGCCACTGCCGCCATCGAGCTCGTCCTGCAGCGGGCGCTGGGTGTGGACCGGGCGCGCGACGGCCTGACCCGACTGTTCAGCCGGTCCGACACCGTGGGCATCAAGGTCAACTGCCTCGCCGGCAGGCAGCTGTCGCCTCGAGTCGAGCTCGTGGAGGCACTGGTGGACCAGTTGGCACAGGCCGGTCTATCGAGGTCGCGAATCGTCGTTTTCGAACGTTCCAGCCGCGAGCTCGAGCGTGCCGGCTTCGAGGTCCGCCGGGCGGGCGGGCCGTATCTGTGCTACGGCACGGACAACGCCTGGGACGGGGAGCCCTCCGTCTCCGGCGCGATCGGATCGTGCTTCGCCCGCGAGGTCTCCACGACCTGCAGCGCCCTGATCTCCTTCGGGGTCGTCAAGGATCACGATCTGGCCGGCGTCTCGGCGGGGATGAAGAACTGGTACGGGGTGATCCACAACCCGAACAAGTACCACGACAACAACTGCGATCCCTACGTCGCGGACGTGATGCGCCACCCCTTCCTCGCCGACAAGCTCCGGCTCACGGTGCTGGACGGGGTCCAGGCGCAGTGCCGCGGGGGACCGGCGTTTTACGCACCGGGCCTGTTCCCCCTTGGCAAGGTGGCGGCGAGCGTCGACCCGGTGGCGGCCGACCTGTGGGCGTGGCAGGTCATCGACGAGGAGCGGGTGCGGCGGGGATTGCCGACGCTTCAGGAGGACGACCGCGCCCCCACCTTCATCGCCACGGCGGCCCGGTACGGACTCGGGGTCGGCGACCCGGCCGACCTCCGGACGGTGGCCACGTGAAGCTGGACCGGCGGCAGCTGGCGACGTTGGCGGCGGGCGGGGCCGCAGGTGCCCTGGTGCCCGGCTGGTTGGGCGCGGCGTCCGGCCCTCGCCCGGGCGACGTCGTTGACGGCGAGGAGCTGCCGGCGCGCGAGGCGGGCTGGTACAAGAAGCTCGACGGCAACAAGGTGGAGTGTCAGCTCTGTCCCCAGGCCTGCACCGTGGCCGACATGGAACGGGGAACCTGTGGGGTTCGCGAGAACCGGGGAGGGACGTACTTCACCCTGGTCCATTCGCTGGCGTGCAGCATCCACGCGGATCCCATCGAGAAAAAGCCCTTCTTCCACGTCATGCCCGGGGAGATCGCCCTGTCGTTCGCCACCGCGGGCTGCAACGTGGAGTGCAAGTTCTGCCAGAACTGGGAGATCTCCCAGTTCCGGCCGGAGCAGGTTCGCTCGTACTTCCTGCCACCGGAGGCGCTGGTGAAGGCCGCCCAACGGTCGGGCGCCCGCCTGACTGCCGCCACCTACTCTGAGCCGGTGGTTTTCTGGGAGTACGTGCGCGATGCCGCTGCGGCCGCCCGCGCGGCCGGCCTCAAGCCGACCGTCGTGTCCAACGGGTACATCCAGGAGCAGCCGTTGAAAGAGGTGCTGCCCCTGCTGAGCGCGGTCAAGGTGGACCTCAAGGCGTTTACGGAAACGTTCTACGCCGAGCAGGTGAGGGGCAAGCTGGAGCCGGTGCTCAAGGCGCTCGAGATCATCAAGGCCTCCGGCGTATGGCTGGAGATCGTCGTCCTGCTGGTGCCGGGCCTCAACGACTCGGAGGGTGAGGTGCGATCCCTCGCCGGCTGGGTGAAAGAGCACCTCGGACCCGACGTGCCGCTTCATTTCACCCGATTTCACCCCACCTACCGGCTCACCAATCTCCCGCCGACCCCGGTGCCGACCCTCGAGCGCGCCTGGCGGGCCGCCACCGCCGAGGGGCTGCACTTCGTGTATCTCGGCAACGTGGCCGGGCACGCCGCCGAGAACACGGCCTGCCCAGGCTGCGGCGGGGTGGTGATCCGCAGGATGGGCTTCCGGATCCTCGACAACCGTCTCGACGACGGCCACTGCCCCGACTGCCTTCGGGCGATCCCGGGCGTGTGGTCTTGAGTTCAAATCGGGCCGGCGGCGAGTCCGGTTCCGGGCTGCCCCTGGCCGGTCTGGTCAGCCTCTTCGTCCTCTACGTCGTGTGGGGCAGCACCTACCTCGCGATCCGGTTGGCGGTGCGCGAAGGTGCGGGGTGGGGTCCGTTCTGGATGGGCGCTTCGCGGGTGCTGGTGGCGGCCGCCGTGCTGTTCGGGATCAACCGGTTGCGAGGAGTGCGGCTGAGGCCGACCGGCGGTGAGATCGGGCTGCTGGCGGTGACCGGGGTGCTGTTGTGGGTGGGCGGCAACGGTGCGGTCAACTGGGCCGAGCAGCGGGTGGACTCCGGCCTCGCGGCCCTTATCGTCGGCACCATGCCGATCTGGGTCGCCGCCATGGAAGCCGCCATCGATCGACGGCCGCCGACCCTGCTGCTGTCGGCGTCGCTGGCCGTCGGTTTCGCCGGGCTCGCAGTGCTCAGCTACCCGATGCTCGTCCACGGCGCGCGCGGAGATTTCCTCGGCGTCCTGGCCGTGGTCTTCGCGGCAGTGAGCTGGGGATACGGGTCGATCCTGCTCCACCGGAGACGGATCTCGATGGACCCGCTCGCGGTGTCCGGCTGGCAGCAGCTCATCGGTGGCGTGGGCTTCGCGGCGCTGGCGCTGGCGGTGGGGGAGGGCAGGCCTCATCCCACTGGAGAGGCGTGGGCGGCGTGGGTCTATCTGGTGGTGTTTGGATCGTTGTTGGCCTTCTCGTGCTTCGTCTACGCCGTCAAGGTACTGCCGACCGCGGTGGTGATGACCTACGCCTACGTCAACCCCGCGATCGCGGTGGTGCTCGGCTGGCTGATTCTGTCCGAGCCGATCACTGGCTCCACCCTGGCTGGAATGGTCCTGATCATCGCCGGAGTGCTCGGGGTGTATCGGGACAAGACACGGCGAGTGGTCACGATCGGTCAGAATGAAAAATGAAAAATGTGAATCCTCAGAACTCAATACTCGGGTCTCAGATCTCACTCATCGAACCGGTCGAATGACTGCCGTGGCCGCCGTGAGATATGAGACGCGAGTATTGAGCGACCACCTCGACGATTCGGGCTACTATCAACCGATGAAGTACTCGATACGCCCCGTGAACGAAGACGACTGGCCGATCGTCGCGGCCATCTTCAACCACTTCGTGGTCAACAGCCCGGCCGCCTATCCGGACCGGCCGGTGGGGCCGGAGTTCTTCCGCGAAAAACAGCTGGCTCTGCCGGCGTTCCCGTTCGTGGTGGTCGAAACCGACGGTCGACTGGTGGGCTTCGCCTACCTGAGCCCGGTCCACCCCGTGCCCACCATGCGGCGATCGGCGCAGGTCACCTACTTCATCCTGCCGAACCACACCGGCCAGGGGCTTGGCGGGCGGCTGCTCGAGTTGCTCCTCGAAGAGGGCCGGGCGATGGGGGTGGACAACTTCATGGCCCACGTGTCCTCCCTCAACGAGGGCTCGATCCGCTTCCACACCCGCCACGGTTTCACCGAGTGCGGCCGCTTCCGGCGCATCGGCACCAAGCACGGCGACGACTTCGACATGGTGTGGCTGCAGCGCCTCGAGTAACCAGTGGAAAGGCAGCAGGAAGCGACAGCGGCGGCGACTCGAACGAACCCGCATCCCTGTGGATCGAGTTCTAAGCTCGGGGATTCGCCCGGACTGTTAGATCCGCGGGCCCGGTTCCTTGCTCGCGCTCAGCGCACCTCGACGGGCGTCGGGTCCACCTCCACTTCCCATACCGAGTGGGCCCGCAGGAGAGCCAACGGTGCGACGTCATCGACGGCCTGGGCGCTGCCGATCAGGCCCTCGCCGTCGTACAGCCGGACCTGTCTGCCCTGCCAGTGCAGCTCCAGCTCGCTCCCGGCCGCTGAACGCCAGCCGCTCCAATTCCAGCCCCGGGCGCATCGCACGCCCACGCGCAGCGCGCCGGCCCGGCTCTCAACAGCCACCACGGGCTCGCCATCGGCATCGCGTCCGTCCGCCAGCCGGAATCTCTCGCCCCGCTCAACCAGCCAGTCCGGAGACCACAGCCGCAGATTCAGCTCGTCGGTGGTCGGGTCAAAGGGCAGCTGCTTCAGGGTCGAGCCCCGAGAAAGGGACCAACGATCCACGTCCCCGGTTTCAAAGCTGTCAGCGAAGATCAAACCCTCCACGTATCGGACGCCGGTGAGAGCCAGCTCGTTTGCCGAGGTGTCGACGCCGAGGAAGGTGTAGCCGCCGGTCAGCTCGAACTGCGACACCTCCGGGGTCGAGGCCAGGGTGTTGTACTCGAAGAGCACCACCCGGTCGGGCACATCGCCATCCAAGACGTCGATCGTGACCGTCAGCGTCGCCGTGCCCAGGTCCAGCGCTCCGTTGACATCCACCAGGTCTGAACCCGTTGCGGTCGAGGTTTGCCACAGGTAGGAGGCTCCGTCGCCGACGGTCATGTTCCCCGTGGTGAGAGTGCCGGTGCTCGTGCCCGGGGACAGGACCCCGGTGGCGCCGATGTTGACGACGCCGTTGACTGTGCCGGCGCCGGTGAGCTCGCCGGACATCATCAACACGCCGCTGGGTTGAAGGGTGCCCTCCACACGGGTCGTTGATCCTGACTGCGCATTGCAGGCCGCCTGAAACTGCAGGCCGGCCCCGGATTCCACCACGAGGGTACCTTGGTGGGCGAGCTCGCGAAGAATGATATTCGTGGGTGCACCGGAAGCTCGGATGGTGTGGTCCGCCCCGTTCGTGACGCCGGTTGCATCGGGTCGGATCTGGCAGCCGTTGACCAGGAGCAGCTCTCCGGAGCCTTCGAACACCAACGCTCCGGAGGGCCGGATCTCGCCCGAGGTCTCGATGACGCCGTCGTTGACCAACGTGCCGCCGAGCCGTAGGGAGGCCCCTCCCAGCGCCTCCACGCGACCGCTTACGGTCAGATCGCTCAATGTCGGCGGCAAGGAGCCGTGGGTCGATCTCAGGACACCGCTGCCGGTGGAGCGAAGCTCGCCACCGGAGACGGCGGCACTGGCCTGGAGCTCGACGATGCTGCCGTCCTGGGCCTCGATCACGCCGCCGGTGTTGTCGAAGCTCCCATCTTCAAGCTCCAGGGTCGCACCGCTCACTGCCCGCAGCGTGCCGGTGTTGATCACGCCGGCCTGGCCGTCGATCGGGGTGTTCGACGGATTGATGAGCACGGGGTTGACCCCGTCGGCGGTGATCGTGCTGTGGTTGGTGATGGCGATGCCGTGGGCTAGGCCGTAGACGGATCCCGTGGCGCCGCGAATCGGGATCGATGTGGTCAGCCGATAATTTGCCTCGACCCCGTTGAAGCTGAAGCGATTGCCGGTGGCATCGGTGAGCACGACCTCCCCGGCGCCGTCTAGCGATACCGGGCTGCGCACGATCAGCACCGCTGCCCCCCCAGAGCTTTGGAGCCTCAGCTCCCCATCGATGGTGACCGAACCATCGAGCTCGAGGAGCCCGCCGTTGGGAATCACGAGGGCGCTCCCGGCGGCCAGGGTGAGGTCCCTCACCACGGGATCGACTCCGGTGGCTCGAATCTCGCCCGTGCCCGAGGTTTGAAGGACGCCACCGGTGACAGTTGCGTAGTGGTGGAGCTCGACCACGGAGGCGTTCTGGGCCTCGATCACACCGCCCGCGTTCTCGTAACTTCCCTGATTGAGACGCAGCGTCCCGCCGTCTGCGGCTCGCAGCGTTCCGGTGTTGATGAACCCGGGATGACCGTCCCCGGTCTGATCCTCAGGGTCGACGATGAGCATGGTCGTGCGGTCGGCGACGATCAGCCCCTCGTTGGTGATGGAAAGCAAGCCGTAGCCCAGTTCGCCGGCGGCGTAGATGCTGCTTTGGTTGGTGAAGACCTGGCCGTAATAGCCGTTGGCGGTGATCCTGGCAGCGGCGGTATCGGCGGTCTGAATCCACCCGTTACCGGTCAGGGTGACGTCGCCATCGATTCTCAGCTGGGCCGAATCCGGGTCCCCCAACACGGAGATCACGTCATTGAGATGGATGTCTCCGAGAAGAGCCAATTCCATTCCGCTGGGTATCTCCACCGGAACCGAAATGATCACGTCGTGGAGCACGGCATCGGCCAGGGTGTTGTTCCAGGGATCGACCGTCCGCAGAACCCCGGTGCCACCATTGTTCTGGATGGCACACTGATAGATCACGGCGTCATGGCCGACCTCGACGATGCCGGCGGTGTTGAGCGTAGTGCACTGGAGGTCGCTGAAGAGCGTCAATCTCCCGCCGAGGCCCACATTCGCGCTCGCCACAGCTGCGCCGATCGCGTTGTGCAGTTCGGCGCCATCCATGTCGATGGTCACGGTATCGACGCCCTCGGGCCAGTCCCAGGATCCGAAAGTCGGCGGATTTCCGCCAAAGGGTTGCAGAATCGTCTCACCCCAGTTGTTGGCCCAGGTCACTGGCCAGGGTTCGCCGGGAGGGGTCGGTTCAGCGTTGAACCAGTACCAGTAGTTCACATCGGCCCTGCCGTTCCACACGAGGTCGTCGGCCCCGGCCGCGGTACAGAAAATCAACAGTGCAATGGCGAGCAGGATGCGATGGGCGTTCATTGAACCCTCCTTGACGAGATTCAAAATCCGGGAGGATCGCCGCAACTGCGGTGCCACCTCCCGTTTAGCGTCTTTTTGGGGTGGGGAGAAAGGAACAGAGAGCGACCTCCGGGGGGTCCCGGCGTCTGGGCCCCTCGGGCCGTCAGCGAAATTCCGCGAACATAGCTGATTGCAGGAATCAGAATTCCCATTCGTGAGCCGCAATCGTATCACGGAGGTTGAGAGAAGAGCAGTCCAGGTCCTACGCGAGATGATTCTCTCAAACCTCCAACGGGCGCCCGACCGGAATACCCCTCGAGCCTCGAGCCCCTACGGCACGGTGCGCGACCAGGCCGAGGTGTCGCCGGACTCGAAGCCGTCAGAGAACGGCAGCGACGGCAGCAGGTCGAAGGTGGCGGTGCAGGCTCTTGTCGCCGTCCATGGTGACGCTGCCGTCGATGCAATCCGGATCGCCCGACCAGCCGACGAACTCGGAGTCCGGCTCCGTGGTGGCCTCGAGGTCCACGACCGTGGCCACTGGATAGGCCTCGGTGCAGTCGGAGGGGCAGTCGATTCCGGCGGGGTCGCTGGTAACTGTACCGTTGCCGGGTCCCGCCAGGCTCACGGTGAGCACCGGCTCCAGCGGGCCGCCGATGGTGTTGAAGACCTCGTTGGTGACGATGGACTCGTTGACGTCGAAGACGATGGTGCCGCGGTTGGTGATGACGGTGCCGTCCACCAGGTCTGCCTTGGAATCAACCGACAGGCTGATGTGGCCCTGACCGCGTCCGGTGCCGTCCTCCGGCGGCAGGAAGCCGGCGAAGGCATCCTCCGGCAGCTCGCCGGTGACCGGGTCGAGGGTGCGGAAAGTGACGTCCAGGCAGCCGGTCCCGAGGTCGAAGTCGGTGATGACGTCCACCCACCATTGCTTGGTTTCACCCGGCCGGTAGTCCGGGATCGTGACTCGGGCGTCGAACAGGGGCTCCGCTCCGGAGTTGCCGACGATGACGTCGCCGAACGCCACCTCATTCAGGGTGACCGAGGTCCAGTCGAGATCGTGGTCGAGACAGTCGGTGACAAAGACCTCCTGGGCCGGGGCGGCGGCCGCCGGCAGATTTTCGAAATAGACCACGTAATCCAGCCGGTCACCGGCATCGATGAAGTGTTCGTCGCCTGAGCCGGCAGGTCCGGTCTTTTCATTGGGATCGACAGAGGCCACAACCGGCGAGAATGTGCTGTGTTGCGGAATCTGAGTGCCACCACCCGCCGCTGGATCCGGGGGCAGTGGATCATCGCAGCTGTCCAGACAACAGTAGGACGGAGGATCCGGGAATTGCAGGTCCAGCATCGCGAACGCTTCTGTCGGGTTGTTGGAGCCCTCCAAAGGCGCGGCCAGGCCCACCGGCTCGGGAGTCGACCAGGACACACCGTTCCACGTCGACCAGTAGAGCCTCCAGTCGTTGAACGAATCGGGGACGTCGGGATCGGCCTGGCTCCAGAGAACCGTAGGAAATCCGCCCTGGTAGTAAACCAGCGGGCGGTACGCGATGGGTGGCGTCGCGATGATGGCGGGCGTGGACCATGAGGTTCCGTACCAGATCGCGGCGTAGAGCGCCCAGTCGCCGAGGTCGTCCTGGTTGAGCCAGGCGGCGGCGATCTGTGCAGAGGGTCCGCTCGCGAGGGATGGCTGTTCGTCACGGCCGGGGAGGATAGCCAGCCGGACCGGTGAGGACCAGGCGGCCCCCGTGTTTCGTGCGTACCAGATGTCGGCGAGCTCGGTCGCCGCGACGATGTCTTCCACCGGGCTGGTATTGAAATCGAGGCCTGCGTTGGAGGCTTCGGACCACACGGCCATGGCGTTGCCGTTTGAATCATAGGCGACGAATGGGTCCTTGATGAAATCGGTTACCGGAGTGACGGCTTCCGGTGCAGACCAGCCGGTACCGGTGTAGGTGGACGCCCAGACCTTGGCGCCGAGGTTCTGGTGTGGCTCGGCCTTGGCCCAGACGAGGAGAGCATCTCCCGAGGCGCTGGCGGCAACAGAGGGCGGTCCATCGATATGGACGTCTGCCGAGATGTCGCCGAGCACGGGGTTGCCTTCGTAGGTCGTGCCGGTCCCTATCAACTGAGCCTTGACGTACTCGATCTGCCACTCGGTTTGGACGTCTCGCGATGTACCGGAATTCCCTGAACGGGAATATACATCCTCAAATTCCATGCTGGGCGGAGGTGGGCAATTCGATCCCCATTGGATCAGGTAGGGTTCCTCGAGAACGCCGAATCCCATTGACGCGGTCCCGATCAAGCGAACGCACTCCCCAAGGAAGCGAATCCCGTAGTCGGGCTGCTGCTGGGTCCAATAGACGGTTGCGTCTCCGGTGACCTTGCCCTCCAAACCACCAAAGAAGAAGGTCAATTTCCCGGTCACAACGTAGCCGACATCGAGGTTGAGGACGCCGTCGCTGGAGCCCAAAATTGGGAAGTTCGAGTGCCAGACGAGGCTGCCTCCGAGGTTGCCGGCCACACCGAGAGTAGCTATGGCGTACCCCACCGGAATCTTGCCGAGAATCAGGGGAACCTCGGCAACCGGCACGTCGATGTTGATCCCGATTCCTGCGTTGATGGCGGATTCGTGGAGCATGAAGGAACACGGGCATTGTTCCAGTTGGAACTTGAAGGTGAAGCCGGCGTTGCCGACGAACTTGGCGAGCTGCCCCAGGGGAATCTCGATCTCCCAGTTGGGCGCGAGAACCGGGTTGCAGGTGGTCAGGGGAGCACAGCCGCTGCCGATGACCTTCCAGCCCCAGTGCCCGCCGACGATCGGTATCCCTTTTGGAAGCTCGGCGAGAGCCTTGAGTCCGGGGTTCGAGCAGAATGGCCAGTCGCCTGGATCCGGTGCCATCGAAGCGGCGTCAAAGAAAAGACCGTTGACGGTCATTCCTGAGAGACCGACGGGTTGGTAGTAGAGGTCCGTGTCGTCGTTGATCGCGTAGTCCCGCTGCAGCCAGAGCACCACGGGCACCGATGTGCTGTCCGTGAACAGAGCGACGGAAAAGTCGTCAGCCAGGTCAGAGGTCAGCGCCTCCGGCTCGCTCCACTCGATGCCCGCCGGCACCAACCGGCCCACGGACCAGGCGATGGTGCTCTCCATCCCACCGGTCTCCCAGGCGGCGAACAGCCCGGGGGTCATTCCGCCATCCAGCAACGCATCGTCATACACGACCTTGGGCTTCGAACCGTCGGCATCGGGGATTGGCCCGGAGTGGGTCCAGACACCGCCGGTGTTGATGGCCCACCAGATCTCGGCTCCCTCTTTCCACAGCAGATACTGCGTTCCGGCGGTGTCCGAGGTCATGGCCGGCGTGTGTTGCGGCAGCGCGAACTCGGAGAGTTCCACCTGCTCGTAGGGGTAACCCACGAGTTGCACTGCGGTCACGTCGGTGCCGGTGACCTCGACCTGCGTCACCGGGTCGACGTAGTAGCCCTCGATCCAGATCTCGTAGCTGCCGTCCGGAACTTCGTTGAACACGAAACGGCCCGGCGGGGTGTAGGTGGTGTCGGTTTCCTTGACCACAGCGCCGTCGAGGCTACGGAGACGCAGTGTGATACCCGGAAGGAGCTCGTTGGTCGTGCCGAGGCGCAGCGTGCCGGCGATGGCAGCGTGCGGCTCGCCGGCCGCCTGCAGCACCTCGAGATCGATCAGACTGGAAGGATCATGGGTGGGGAATCCCCATGATCCGGCTCGACTGGCGTTGTCTCTGAGCACCTGGAGATAGTCACTCCACGTGGTCCCGAGTCGGGCGATGAGGTCGGGCCAGATGGCGTCCCACACGCCGGGATCCATGTCGGGAGGGCGCATGGCGTCCTTGAGGCTGGGCCAATCAACCGGGTCGGGGGAATCCAGGGTTTCCAGGAGCTCGAACTCCGCGTCGCTGCCGAGGTTCGGTGCGATGAAGTAGATGGGAACCCGCATCGACTCGCCGACTCGCAGGACATCGGGATTCGCAGAGCCGCCGATGCCGAGCACCTCGGCGCTGTGCCCCACGATGTCGTCATGATTCAACGAAACATCAACATTGGCTCGTACGGTGAATAGCGGAACCGCCATGTCGGCATCTCCGGTATTGGCATACTCCAGCCAGACCACGTAGCGCCGCAGAGCCCGCAGCCCCTCGGGAGCCACCAGGCGCGCCTCCAGGTTGGGACCGGTGCCGGCGACGATCTCGAATGCGTCGGGGAGCGTCACATAGGCCATGTCCGGCCAGGTCACGGTGACGTCAAAGGTGCCGGTTGGGGCGCCGGTGAGGTCGAAACGTGCCAGGATCTCGGAATGAGATCCGACGGCCACTTCGGTTGCGCCGATGGACGCGGGTCCGGAGAGGGCGACTTGCATGGGATCGGAGAATCTCAGACCGGTGATCTCCAAGCGCGCCTCTCCGGCGTTGCCAGCAGTTCGCGGCGACAGGTTGCTGAGGTGGTGGTCGACGTAGCTCGCAGTGATGGTGTAGGCGCCGCCATTGGTTCCCACGTCGACCCCGTAAACGGTCAGCGTGTAGGGGGTCGAGGCGGTCGGCGAGATCAACAGCTCGTAGGTCCCGTTTGGTGTCAGCGTCTGGCTGGAAAAGACCGAGGCACCAAGCTGCCCCGTGAGCAAGAGGTTGTCGGCCCCTGCGCCTGGCTGAAGCTCAATGAGGAGCGAGTATCCGGAGTCCGGCTCCACGGAGTAGTAGTGGATTCCCCCCGGGGGGACAGTACTCTCCGCAGGGTCGTCGATGAGAAGGGGGGTGACGACGTTCTCCCACTTTCCCGTATGGCGGGCATTTTGTTGGAACATGGGCCATGAGGTGTCGGCGAGGCCGTCGCTGCTGGAGTAGAGGGCATAGAGCGAGGGCTGGCCTCCGCCATAAACCGTCCCGTCGGGACCGATCGCAGGCGAGCTGTAATTAAAACAAGAACCTTCGTGTCGCCATTGCCGCGTACCGTCTGGATTGACCGCTGTTAAGAAGTGATTATCCGATCCCACGTAGATCGTTCCGTCCGAGCCGACGGCCGGCGTGGAGAGGGCCGACCCTCCAAGCGAATGATTCCACAGGAAACTTCCATCGGGACTGATGGCAAGAAGTCCACTGCCCGAGGACCCGATGTAGATTGTCCCATCGGGTCCGATGACGGGAGAAGAGTAGATCATTGCCGGGGAGTCGAATCTCCAACGAAGGGTCCCGTTGGGATTCACGGCGAAGACGGCGGGATCGTCCCACGGCCCGCCCACGGCGTAGATGGCTCCGTCAGGTCCAATGGCCGGTGAGGAGTTGATCCACTGGGAGTTGCCCTCGACGTCCATCTGATAGCTCCAGGCAGGGCTACCGTCGGGGTTGAAAGCGTCGAGAATCCTGTCATCGCAGACCACATACACCGTGCCGTCCCTGCCAACTGCTGGCGACGAGGTGATCCAGTCTGTTGCCTCAGTGGACCACTTGACGGTGCCGTCAGGGTTAAAGGCAAAGAGATTGTCCACACCTTCGTCGGTTGAAGTGAGGTAGATCGTTCCGTCGGCAGCAATCGCGGGCGTCCATTGGAAATGTTGGTTATCCGGGCCGGTCCAAGACCAGTGAAGCGTGCCGTCTGGGCGGATGCAATAGAGGTTGTCCTCGTCGTCAACGATGTACACCGTTCCGTCCGATGCGACTGCCGGCGCTGTCGTGGTGAAACCGTCCTGCGCCTCAAACTGCCACTTGAGACCCCCATCGGGGTAGAGGGCCCACAGGTAGCGGTAGCGATCCGCCACGTAAATCGTGCCGTCACGGGCGATCGCCGGCGGCGAGTCCAGCTCCCAAGTACTGGGCGGGCTGAACACCCATTTCACGGTCCCTGGCTCTTGACTGAAGCTGAGCGTCGAACTGATCAGAATCAGGGCCGTGAAGACGACACGAGCCGGGACGCTATGGGCCATTGCAGGAGTCCTTTCGGTTGCACACCTGAGCCAATATCGCACCCTGGAGACCACATCTGCTGCGCCAATCTCTCTTGGCTTGTTGTTTCTTGGAAAACGAATATACCAGCGTTCTTGACGCTGAACAACTAATCGGAGGGGCTACGAGGGAATCGACCTGGTTGGATGAAAAGGCGGGAATTGCCGCGAGTTTTGAGTTCTGAGTTTTGAGTTCCCCCCGCCCACCCCATCGTCCCCGGCAGGCCCTCGACGACTCGAACGATCTCGTCTCGTATGCAACTCAGAACTCAGAACTCAGAACTAAGAACTAAAAGGTTCGCCTGTCGGCTGATCCCCGAGCTCCTGCGGCACCGTCCGCGACCACGCCGAGGTGTCGCCGGACTCGAAGCCGTCGGAGAAGGGCAGCGACGGCAGCAGGTCGAAGGTGGCGGTGCAGCTCCTGTCGCCATCCATGGTGACGCTGCCGTCGATGCAATCCGGATCTCCCGACCAGCCGACAAACTCGGAGTCCGGCTCCGGGGTCGGCTCGAGGTCGACGACCGTGGCTACTGGATAGGCCTCGGTGCAGTCGACGCCGCAGTCGATGCCGGGTGGGTCGCTGGTCACCACGCCGTTGCCGGGGCCCGCCAGGTTCACCGTGAGCACCGGCTCCAGCGGACCGCCGATGGTGTTGAAGACCTCGTTAGTGACGATGGACTCGTTGATATCGAAAATGATGGTGCCGCGGTTGGTGATGACAGTGCCGTCAACGAGGTCTGCCTTGGAATCCACCGACAGGCTGATGTGACCCTGGCCGCGGCCGGTGCCGTCCTCCGGCGGCAGGAACCCTGCAAAGACGTCTTCGGGCAGCTCTCCGGTGTCCGGGTCGAGGGTGCGGAAGGTGACGTCCAGGCAGCCGGTGCCGAGGTCGAATTCGCTGGTGATTTCAACCCACCATTCCTTGCTCTCCCCCGGGCGGTAGTCGGCGATGGTAATTCGGGTTTCAAACAGAGGCTCCGTACCGGGGTTGCCGACTATGACGCCTCCGAACGCCACATCGTCCAGGGTGACTGACGTCCAGTCGAGATCGTGGTCGAGACAGTCGGTGACGAAGACCTCCTGGGCCGGGGCCGTGGCCGTGGGAAGGTTCTCGAAGTAGATCAGGTAATCCAGCCGGTCACCGGAATCGATGAAATGCTCGGGGCCAAGGCCTGCGGGCCCCGTCTTTTCGTTGGGGTCAATCGAGAAAATGATCGGCGTCGATTCGCTGTCGAGTTCTTCCTGCTGATCTGCCGGTGGGTCGGCCGGAATGGGATCATCGCAGCTCGCAGTGCAGCAGTGAGCCGGGGGATCGGGTAGGGGAATGATGCCCTCCGGAGATGGTGATCCCGTGCCGTAGACGGCGCTTTCGTCCGTCAGGCTGAGCCCTGCTGGTTGCGGCTCTGTCCATGCGGAGCCATTCCAAGTGGAGGAGTAGAGCTTCCAGTCATCCGAGGTATCGAGGTCGCTGTCATCGTCCTGCGCCCAGACGACAATGGGCGTGCTCCCGCGATACGCGAGGGTGGGTTTGGCGGCGAGGGGTGTGGCCGCAACCGGATTCGGGACGGACCAGGCCGATCCGTTCCAGATCGACGCGTAGACGGTCCAGAGCCCGTCGAGCGCGTTGAGCCACGAGACCGCCAACTCGCCTGACGGTCCTGCAGCCATGGCGATCTGAGTGTCACTGCCGTCGAGGGTGGCGAGGGTGGCGGGTGCCGACCACACGCCGCCAGTCCGTCGTGAGTACACGAGATCGGTCATCTGCTGGGCGTTCACCAGGTCCTCGACAGGGCTGGTCACATAGTCGAGACCGTCGTTCAGAGCGCTGGCCCAGACCATCATCGGGTCGCCGCCGGAGTCGAACGCGATGGCGGGGTCCTTGTGGAACTCCACCGATGGCGTGACCGTTTCTGCGGTTCCCCAAACCCCCGCGGCGTATTCGGCGACCCAGATGCGCGAACCAAGCAGGGTGGGCTCCTCGTCCTTGGCCCACACCACCAGGATTTCTCCTGACCCACTTCGGGCGAGGTGGGGGACACGGTCGTGCCAGACGTCGGCCGAGATGTCGCCGAGCAGGGGCAGACCCTCATACACAGAGCCCGTGCCGGGGGTCGGATCCTTGATGTACTCCAGGACCTCGTAGATCGGAACGTCTTCCAAACCCTCGCCGAAGTACATCCTCTCCATCCGAAAGATGTCCTGAGAGCTGGTCTGATGGGCAAAGGGGCTCGTGACGGGTATTGGAGGCGGGCAGGACGGCCCCCATCCTTTTTTCCAGCTCACCGCGAGTCCAGGCGCCAGCTCGTAAAGGGCCGACGCAGTGGTTTCGAGCCTGACGCAGTAACCCATGAAGCACCACGGCCCTCTCTGATAGAGGCAAACCCCCGGGCCGGGATCCGGGACTGCGAATTTCCCCTGCACCTCACCGATGAGAGTGACCTTGCCGCCGAGGAGGCCCTCGAGGAGCTTGGCCTCGCCCTCACCTCCAAGACCCACCGTGTAGGACACGTCGCCCTCATCGGGCCAGGCCGGGAAGTTCGACTTCCACGTGAGGGTGCCACCGAGGGCCGCCGTGACGATCGGTTTGATGGAAAAGGAGGCCACCGGGATCCCGTACACCAGGATGACCTTCTTGAGCTCGGCGAGAGCGACTGCGCTGCTCAACGTGAGCTGTGCTGAGGTGGCATCAAGAACAAAACTGCACGGGCATTGCATCGTCACCCACTGGTTCTGAACCGTGCCGTCGGCCGTGATATCGATGCCATCGCCGGTTTTGATATTGACTGCGCCCCCCCAGGCCAGGGCCGAGGTGCAGTCGATGTTGCCGCAACAGGAGGCGGCGAGACCCAATTCGTACTTGCCACCGATCAGGGGAATGTCCGGAAAGGCGTCGGTGCCAGGTGTGAAGTCGAAGCCCACGCAGAAATCGGGCATGGGGCCGGTTGCCGAGTCACCGGAGAACCACGGAGCGGTTTCCGCCTCCGCGCCGAGGTTCACGATGAGGTAGTAAAGGTCGGTGTCGTCCTTCAGGCTGAAATCCCGCTGCATCCACACCACGACGGGAGCATGAGCGTCGTCGACCACAACCGCCGAGCCGGTGTCGTCGAATCCGTCTCCTGTGAGGTCCTGGGGTTCGCTCCAGGCGATGCCTCCGGGCTCGATTCTTCCGACCGACCACTGGATCCTCAGTGGCGGAGTGGGCTGATCCGAGGTCGCCGACTCCCAGGCGACAAAAACCCCTGGCGTCATGCCTGCGTCGAAGAGCCCGGCGTCGTACGCGATGACCGGTCGGGATCCCAGAGCGTTTGGGATGCTGCCCCACATGGACCATCCGCTGCCCGGGTCCACGGCCCAGCCGATCTGCTCGTTCTCCTCCCACACCATGTACAGGGTGCCCGCGCCGTCGGAGGTCATCCGCGGGCCGTGTTGCGCCACCTCTGGAACGGGCAGGCCCGGTTGCTGCGGGATGTCATCAGCCACGAGCTCCAATCCCACGACGTCCGATCCGGAGACGTTCACCGAGATCACGTGATCGAAGACATACCCGTCAACCCAGATTTCGTAGTTGCCGTCCGGCACCTCCTCGAAAACGAACCGGCCCGGTGGGGCGTAGCTGGTTTCGGACTGGATGACCACGCTGCCGTCCAACGCCCGCAATCGGAGCGTGACTCCGGGAAGGAGTTGGTTGCCCGTGGCGTGTCGCAGTGTGCCGGAGACGGCCGTGTCCGGGAGGCCCGCAGCCTGGAGCATTTCGAGTCTGAGAAGGTGCGCGACGTCGTGGAGCATTTGGCCTCGAAGGCCGGTTCGGTCGGCTCCGGACCGCAACACCTGGAGATAGTCGCTCCACGTTGGTCCCAGACGGGCCACCAGGTTGGGCCAAAGGGCATCCCACAGGCCGGGATCCATGTCCGGCGGACGCATGAGATCCTGATAAGTGGCCCAGTTGATAGGCTGAGGCGAATCTATGGTCGTGGAGAGTTCGAGTTCGACCGTACCGGCCAGGTTTGCGGTGAAGTAGATCGGGACGCGCCCCGACTCCCCAACTCTGAGAGTTCCAGGTGACGCTGGCGATCCGATTCCCAGCACCTCGACGCGATCCCTGGAAATGTCCGCGCGGTCCAGCGAGACGGGCACATTGCCTCGCACAGTGAACAGCGGCGCTGGCATGTCGGCGTCGCCCGTATTGGCGTACTCCAGCCACACCACGTAGGTGCGATACGACCGAACCTCCTCGGGTGGATGGAGCTCGGCCGCGAGTTGGGGGCCGAGCCCGGGAAACACCTCGAAGGCGTCCGGCATCGTGAGACTACCCATATCCGGCCACGTCACACGGAGGTCGTATGTGCCGACGGTGACTCCCGCGAGGTCGAATACGGCCTGCAGGCGCGAGCTCGTAATACCGCTGACAACGAGGGCTGAGATGTTCTCCGGGCCCAGAAGTTCTACCGTCATCGGTTCGTCGAAACCGAGACCGGTGATGTCGAGCATGACCTCCCCTGAGTTCCCAGCCGCTCGAAGTGAGAGATCGCTCAGATGGCGATCGACATAGTCGGCAACCAAGGTGTACTGGCCACCGTTTGCCGCCACATCCGTGCCGAATACAGTCAGGAGATACCGTCCGTCGACTGTCTGGGCGATGTTCAACTCGTACCGGCCCATGGGGTTTGGGGTCTCACTGGAGTAGGTCGTGGCACCCAGTTGCCCGTACAGCCCGAGTCGAGCGCTGCCTGCTCCCGGGTCGACCGAAACGAGGAGCGACTCCACCGCCGTTGTCTCCAGCGAGTAGTAATGGACGCCATTCAGAGGAATGGTGGTCTGGACCGTCGCACCGATTTCCAGAGGTGTGACCACGTGATCCCAGGCTCCGGTGTGACGGGCGTTCTGGCGGTACATGGGCCATGTGGTGTTTGCCGGGCTGTTGCTTGACGAGTAAAACGCGTTCACGCGGTCGACTCCGGCGATGTACACGGTCCCGTCCGGCCCGATGGCGGGTGAGCTGTACCACCGGGCGCCGGGTTGGCGCCACTGGCGTGTGCCGTCCGGGTTGATCGCGTGGAGGAACTCATCGCCGGAACCCACGTAGATGGTGCCGTCGCTTCCGATGGCGGGGGAGGAATTCACCTGAGCGCCCGCGGGGTACAGCCATCTCAAGGTGCCGTCGGGGTTTATGGCGTAGAGCTGGTTGCTCCAGTCACCCACGTAAATGGCGCCGTCCGAGCCGATCGCCGGCGACGACGTCACCTGGCCATAGGTGTCGAATCTCCACCGGAGCGTTCCGTTTGGGTTGACTGCAAAGATCGCCGGATCGTCCCAATCCCCTCCTCCCAAGTAAATAACCCCATCGGGCCCGATCGCGGGCGCCGATTGGTTGTATTCGGGCCACCCCGAATCCCCCATTTCGAATTGCCAGATCAACGATCCGTCAGGTCGGAAGGCCTCGAGGAATCTCGAGTAGGAAGCTACGTAGATGGTGCCGTCGCTGCCGATCGACGGTGGCGCGGTGACCTCGTCACCGGTCAGTGCGGACCACTTGAGGGTGCCATCAGGGTTGATGGCATAGAGGTTGGTTATCCAGTGTTCGAACACACCGACGTAGATGGTGCCGTCGGAACCGATCACCGGGGTCGTGCTGAAGCGATCCTGATTCGGAGCGTCGAACGTCCACTTCACGGTTCCATCTGGATTGAAGGCATACAGCGTTTCGCCCGCATCGGCCACATACACCGTGCCGTCGGGGGCCACGCTCGGGGAGCTCGCCTCGAAATAGTCGTCGGTATCAACCATCCATTTCAGGGTCCCATCGGGGTTGATGGCCCAGAAGTGATCCCAGTAGTCTCCCACGTAGATCGTGCCGTCCCGGGCCATGGCCGGCGAGACATCGAGTGGGAAGGGAAGGGCATGGCTCCACTTAAGGGTCCCGGGCTCCTGGGCAGAGGCCCACGCCGAGCCGATCAGGATTAGGGTGGGAATGATGGTGCGGATGACGAGTCGGTCGGCCATGAGACGGGTCCTTTCCGAAGCCGGAGGGCGAACCGCGTAGCTTCGCCGGTGGCAATGAGCAGAAGGCCGTCGACGCGCGGCACGATGCGGCGCCATGGTTCAAATATGGGTCCATCATCAGAGAAGTCCTGAGCAATACCTGAGGAGATCCTGAGGATCAGATGCTCCGCAAGAAACGATCGGCGCATCGGAGGCACCATCACATCGGCGTCTCTCATCCGGACACACGGAGGTGGTTCAGTGGTCATCGCGCCATTACAGTCGCAGTCACTTCACCGATCTCTCTTGGCTTGTCGTTTCTTGGAAAACGACTATACCAGGGTTTTGGACGCTGGACAACGAAGTGGAGGCACTGCGAGGGATTCGATCTGGTCGGATGAAAAGGCGGGAATTGCCGCGAGTCTTGAGTTCTGAGTTTTGAGTTCCCCCCGACCACCCTCTCGTCCCCGGCAGGCCCTCGACGATTCGAACAATCAACAGCCGTATGCAACTAAGAACTAAGAACTAAGAACTAAGAACTCAGACGTTCGCGCGTCGGGTTGGGCGGGTGGAGGGGCTCAGCCCAGGCGTTGCACTCGTCCCTGCCTGCTGGTCAAGAACGAGCACATCGCGGGGATCACGAACAGGGTCAGCAGCGTTCCCAGCACCAAGCCACCGATCACCGCCACCCCCATGGGGATGCGGCTTTCCGCCCCGGCTCCGAGGCCGAGGGCGATGGGCAGGATTCCGAGCACGGTAGAGAGGCTTGTCATGAGCACCGGCCGGAAGCGTGCCGTGGCCCCTTCGATGATGGAATCGGTCACCGAGCTCCCCGCCGCCTTCCGCTGGTTCGCGAACTCGACGATCAGGATGCCGTTCTTGGTCACCAGTCCGATCAGCATGATCATGCCGATCTGGCTGAAGATGTTGATCGTCTGATTGAAGTACCAGAGTGAGAGCAGCGCTCCGGCCAATGCCAGCGGCACGGTGAACATGATGATCAGGGGATCTCGGAAGCTCTCGAACTGCGCCGCCAGCACCAGGTACACCAGGACCAGCGCCAGCGCGAACACGAAGTACAGGCTGCTGACGCTCTCGGCGAAATCTCTCGACTCACCGGCGAGAGTTGTCGCGAATGTCTCATCGAGCTCCCGGTCGGCAATTCGATTCATGGCGTCGATTCCATCGCCGATCGTCTTTCCGGGCGCCAAAGCGGCCTCCAGGGTGGCCGACTCGTACCGGTCGAAGCGGTAGATCTGGGGAGGACTGCTCGTCTCGGAAACCGTCACCAGCTTGTCCAACAATACCGGCGGCCGCCCGGCGGAATTCACGTAGAGATTGCGGAGATCGACGGTCTCGTCGCGGGCATCGCGCATGACCTGCCCGATCACCTCGTACTGCTTCCCGTCCATGACGAAGTAGCCGAGCCGCTGCTCGCTCAACGCCAGCTGCAGGGTTTCGGCGATTCGAAGGGCGGAGATGCCGAGGTCCTGCGCCCGTTCCCGGTCGATGGTGACCCGGAGCTCCGGCTTGTCGAACTTGAGGTTGACGTCGACATAGTCGAAGGTCGGATCGGCCTGTGCAGCGGCGAGAAACGACGGCAGGACCTCCTGGAGCTTCTCCATATTCGGCGCCTGGACCACGAACTGAACCGGCAGACCGCGTCTTCTCCCGACGGCGATGGTCGGCGACTCCGACACATAGGCTTGTGCGTCGGTCAGCCGGTCGATCTTCAGGGTCAGGGCGTCGGCGATCTCCCCCTGGGTCCTTCGTCGCTCATCGGGTTCGACCAGGGAGATCCGGCCAAAGCCCGAGTTGACCGCCGATGCGGCGCCGAAACCCGGTGCGGTGACCGAGATGATGTTGTCGGTTTCCAAAACCTCCGTCTGAGCGAGGGCTACCAGCCGGTCCATATACCGATCCATGTAGGCGAACGTCGCCCCTTCCGGACCGCGGGCGGAGATCCTGATCGAGCTCCGGTCCTCGATTGGAGCCAGCTCACGCGGCAACAGATCGAAGAAGAGGGCCACCGTGCCGAAGCACACCAGGATGATCGGTACGGCCAGCCAGCGCCGACGCAGGATGCCCGTCACCGCTGCCCGGTAGTTGGAGGTGAGGGCGCGGAAGAACGGCTCGGTCGCCGCATACAGCCACGGTTGACGTTGGCGTTTCTTCAACAGACGGGTCGCGAGCATCGGCGTAAGCGTCAGCGCGACGAACGAGGAGATGACGACCGCCCCGGCGAGGGTCAGGCCGAACTCGCGGAAGAGCCGCCCGACCAGGCCGCCAAGAAAGAGAATCGGCATGAACACGGCGACGAGGGCCACGGTCGTCGCCACCACCGCGAAGAAAATCTCCCGAGTCCCCTCGATGCCGGCGTTCATCGGATCGCGGCCCGCCTCGATCTTGGCGTAGATGACCTCGACGACCACGATGGCGTCGTCCACCACCAGGCCGATCGCCAGAACCAGCGCCAACAGGGTCAAGACATTGAGCGAGAAGCCCGCCACGTACATGACGAAGCACGACCCGATCAACGAAACCGGAATCACGACGACTGGGATCACGGTCGTGCGCCAGTCGCGGAGGAACAAGAAGATGATCATGATGACCAGGGCGAAGGCGACGAGGATGGTCTGCTGAACCTCGGCCACTGACTTTCGGATGAAGCGGGTGGCGTCGAAACCCCAGGTCACCTTGATGTCCGCCGGCAGCGTTTTCCGAATCTGGTCGACACGGCGCCGAAACTCGTCGGAAATCGCGATGTAATTGGCCCCGGGCTGCGGACGGACGACGACCAACACCATCGAGGTGCCGTTCATCTTCAGCACCGTGCGCTCGTTGCGAGGACCGAGCTCCGCGAAGCCGACGTCGCGCAGGCGGACGATTCGGTCGGACTCGCTCTTGAGGATGAGGTTGTTGAAATCCTCCGGCGTATTGAGGCGACTCATGGTTCGCACCGGAAGCTCGACATCCATTCCCTCGATCCGGCCCGAAGGCAGCTCGACATTCTCTCGAGCCACGGCATCACGAACGTCGATCGGCGACAGCCGGTATGCTGCGAGCTTCTGGGGGTCGATCCAGAGCCGCATGGAGTAGGTCTTTTCACCCCAGATGTCGACACTGGCGACATCCGGTATGGTCTGCAGGCGCTCGACGAACACCTCCTCCGCCAACCGGCTGAGTTCGAGCAGGTTGCGGCTGTCGCTGCCCACACTGAGCCCGGCGATCGGCCACGCATCCGCATCCGCCTTTGAGACGATGGGAGGGTCGACGTCCGGGGGGAGATCGTACATGGCGCGGGACACGTGATCGCGGACGTCGTTGGCGGCGCGCTCGAGGTCCATTTCGAGGCCGAACTCGGCCTGGATGGTGCTGCGGCCGTCCCGGCTGGTGGAGGTCAGGGTACGGATCCCGTCGACCCCGTTGATCGACGCCTCGAGCGGCTCGGTGATCTGCGATTCGATCACGTCCGCCGAGGCACCCCGATACGAGGTGGAGACGGTGATGTTCGGCGGGTCGAGCGACGGGAACTCGCGCACACCGAGAAAGGAGAATCCGAGCACGCCAAAGAGCACGATGGTGATCGACATCACGATGGCCAGGACCGGACGTCGGATGCTGAGGGTGTAGAGGGTCATGACACCGGATCGTCGGCGGCGACGGGTTCCTCGAGTTGGACCTCGAGTCCCGGTTGCAACAGGAACAGGCCGGAGGTGATGACGAGGTCCCCCTCGCCGACTCCGCTGGTGATCTGGATTGCGCTTTCGGTACGGATCCCCGTCTCCACCGCGCGCGGTTGAGCCCTCCCGCCCTCATAGACGAACACCTTCTTGCCGCCAAGCTCCGGAATGACCGCGATCGACGGGACGGCGAGCGCATTCGACTCCGACCGAACGACCAGATCTACATTTGCGAACATCCCGGGAACGAGAGCGCCATCGCGGTTCGGGCACGTGGCGCGCATCCGCAGAGACCGGGTGGAGGGGTCGACACTGGGCTCGATGGCGTAGATCGTTCCCACGAAGCTACGCTCGAACCCATCAACGGCAAACGAGATTTCACTGCCCACCCGCATCAACGTCGAGTATTTCTCGGGAACGGTCAGGTCCAGCTTGACCGGATCGACGTCGTTCAACGAGGCGATCGTGGTCGCCGACGAGAGGTAGCTTCCGGGGCTCACCCACCGCAAGCCGATGATGCCGCCAAACGGAGCCCGGATTTCGGTCTTGAGCAGAGTCGCCTCGATCAGCTGGAGCTCGGCCCGCAGGACGTTGAGTTCACCGAGCGCCACGTCGTGGTTTTCGTTGCTGATGACACCGTCCTGGAGGAGCTTGTTCTGTCGGGCTTCGTTTCGCTCGGCGAGCTCGACCTCGTGAACCGCCCGCAGCCGTTCGGCGGCCAACTCGGTGTCATCGATTTTCAACAGCAGTTCGCCGGCCGCCACCCGGCTGCCCTCCTCGAAGAGGATGGCGGAGATCTTGCCGGAGATCTCACTGACGATCTCGACCCTTTCGTTGGCTCGCAGGGTCCCGGTGGTCGCAAGCCGCTCGGTGAGTTGGGTCGGCACAACCCGGTGCACCCTGACCTTCAGGATATTCTCTGACGACGCATCGTCGTGAGGTGAATCGGCCCTGCGGAGCTGAATCACCTTGGGTGCTGCGAGCAGGGCGACAATCGCGAGTGCCGCGAGGACGCCGATTGCCCGGCGCGGTGTTGCCGTCATCGGTTTCTCCGGTCCTGAAGGGCTCGCCTCGGCTTATGGGTTTTCGGCTCGCCCGTGGAAAACTCGGTTATACCACGGCGATTCCCGAGATTACTCGCCGATGATTTTGACCATCACCCGTTTCGTGCGGCGGCCGTCGAATTCCCCGTAGAAGATCTGCTCCCAGGGGCCGAGGTCGAGGCGGCCGTTGGTGATCGCCACCACCACCTCGCGGCCCATGATCTGGCGCTTGTGGTGGGCGTCGGCGTTGTCCTCGCCGGTGCGGTTGTGGTGGTAGCGCTCGGGGGAGGGGTCGAACGGGGCCAGCTCCTCCAGCCACTTCTTGTAGTCGCGGTGGAGGCCGGACTCGTCGTCGTTGATGAACACCGAGGCCGTGATGTGCATGGCGTTCACCAGGCACAAGCCCTCTTGGACGCCCGAATCTCGAACGGCCTGCTCCACCTCCCCGGTGATCCTGACGAAGCCCATCCGTTCCGGAACCCTCATCTCGAGATACCTCGTGAGCGATCTCATGCGGTTGCGCCTTTCCGGTCGGTGTGCATTGTTACTCCGATTTTGGCCCGCGAATCGGAGGCTTCGAACGGTCGGGGCCGCCGTGCAGGAGCCTGAAAGGACGGGCCAAAATCGGAGAAAATTATGGTCTTCATGGGGCCGGCGATTGGACCTGCCGGTTGTGCAGCTTCGTATCGGTCCACTTGCAGAGGACGCGGACGGCGCGGTCGGCCGACCTGAAGACCGGCAGACCGGCGGCGGTGAGCTCGTCGGCGAGCGGGTCGAACCGGACGCCGGAGTCGATGACCGCCACCAGGGGCTTGGCGGTGGCGGCGGCCACCTCGGGCAGCTGGCGGGCGATCGACTCGGGGTGATGGATCGACTCGGAATGACCCTCGCCCGGGGCCAGGGTCTGCATGGCCGGGGTCAGCGGTACGATGCCGGCCACCACGAGATCCACCCCGTCGTCCTCGGTGACCAGGGACAGCAGCCGCGCGAACGCGGCGTCGGACGCCATCGGCGTCACGTCAAAGGGGTTCTTGACGTCCACAAGGCCGTCGAGCCGGTACTCGGCGAGGGCGAGGCCGAGGCTCTCCTCGGTGCGGCTGCCGAGCACGGCGAGCCGCAGCTCGGCGTGGTGGTGGCGGATGGAGTCGGCCATCCCCACCGACTCGTAGCCGGCGTTCGACACGGCCATCAGGCGGTTGCCGCGGACCTCCTTTCCGCGAAGGTGGAGGCAGAGCCGAAGCAGGTCCGAGAACTCGTTGAAATCGTCGGCCACCATGGCGCCGGCCTGTTCCAGCGCGTTGGCGCAGACTGCGTAGTCTCCCGCCACCGAGGCGGTGTGCCCCGCGGTGGCCGAACGGCCCTCGGAGGTCCGCCCGGCCTTGTAAAAGACCACGTCCTTGCCCAGCTCCACCGCGGCCCGCACGGCGCGGGCGACGGCAAGGCCGTCGACCGGTTGGAATCCCTCCATGTAGAGCGCGAAGACCTCCAGCTCCGGGTCGTCCTTGAGGAAACCGAGCAGGTCGGACGCCGTGAGGTCGATCTGGTTGCCGATGCTCAGCGAGTAGGCGGGATCGAGCCACGGCTGCCGGCTGAGATTGGAGATGATGAAGGCTCCCGACTGGGAGATGAAGCACGCCGGACGGCGCCGGTCGCCGCGGGATTTGGCCAGCTTGGCCTCCGGAATGAACATGGTGTCGTACCGGCCGGGGTGGGAGACCACTCCGAGCGAGTTGCCGCCCAGGAAGACCGGCCCGCCGCCCTCGGAAATGTGGGCGTCGCGAATGGACTGCTTGAGCCGCTGTTCGAGGTCCTGGCTGCCCTCTTTCTCGCCGATCCCGCCGGGCACCAGGATGACCGCCCTGGCGCGGTCGTGCTCGATCAGCTCGGCGGTCACCTCGGGCACCTGGGCCGCGGCGACGGCGACGACGAAGAGGTCGACCGGTTCGGGCAGCTCGCGGATCGACGGCACGCAGCGGACCCCGTCGATGGTCTCCGCACCGGGCCGGACGATGGTCGCGTGGTCGGCGGGAAAGCCCGCCGCCAGGATGTTGCCCAGGATGATCCTCCCCATGTTCATCGAGCTCTCGGACACGCCGATGACCGCCACCGTGCTCGGCTTCAGGAGGTTGGCGATCTTGGCCGCAGGCCGCGGCGGCGGCGCCAAAACGGCCGGGCCGAAGCTGCACACGCCGTCGAGCGGGGCGATCCGGGTGCCCGAGATGGAGAACGGGTTCACCTCCAGCTCGTGGATGTGGAACGGGGCGCCGGGGTTGACCTCCGAGAAGTGATTGGCGGTGTCGATGAACGCCTGGAAGCACTCCCGGAGGATCGCGTCGCTCACCAACCTCCCGGACCCCCGCATCCGGCCGGCCAGGCGTTGATAGGAAAGGGTTCGCTTGAACAGCTCGAGGAACTGCCCACCGTCGACCGTGCCGGTGGGCGCGATGGCCACCGCTGCGCCCCGCCGGGTCCGTCGGGCGAGGATCTCCATCTCGACGCCGCCGAGGCCGGCCGAGATGATCGGTCCGAACTCGGCGGTGGTGCGGATTCCGACGAAGAGCTCGGTGGCGAAGCCGCCGGCATCGGGCTCCACGTAGCTGCACAACAGGGTGCCGACAGTGCGATCGGCGATCCGGCGGCGCAGGCCCTCGCCCTGGAGTCCGACCAGCGCCGAGGGGCGCTCGCCGGAGTGGGCGGCGATCCAGTCGCCGTAGGCTTCAGGGACCTCGCGCCGCATGAGCTCGAAGGCGGCGTCCACGGCGCCGGTTTCGCGGGCGACAATGCGCACACCGCGGGCTTCGGTCTTGTGGACGATGTCCGGAGAGACCACTTTGAGGACCACAAGGTCCGAGGACAGGGCCTCGAGGTCGGCACGGGTGGGCCGGGACCCCGCCGGGATCAGCCGCCAGGCCGGAGCGGCCTCGGCCCCGGTGGCGGTGAGCAGGTCGTAGCACTCGTGCTCGTACAGGCCGCTGCGGCCCTCGTCGTGGGCGCTGGCGAGGATCTGTCGAATGTGTTCGAGGTCAACGGATGGCATGAGCTCCCCCTGGTCGATCGGCGTCACACGGCGCGCCCGGGCGCCGTGGTCGGTCACACTTCAGCTGCGATCCTGTCGCACGGCGTGGTGCCCGAGGTGGACAGCACGGCATCCACGAGCTTCGGGTCGTTGCCGATGGCTTCGGCCCAGGACGCCGCCAGCGACGGGTCGAAGGTCTCCGGGTCGATCTTCTGGCACAGGTTGATGGCCCGGGTCCGGTGGACGCCGCCGTCCACCAGGCCGCGGAAGAACAGGCCGGCGGCCCGGCCGAGCCGGAATGCGCGGAGGTTGACGTCGACGATCCGCTCTCCCTTACTGGCGAAGAGCGACCCCACGTACTTGAGCAGGGTCTCCTCGGGAAAGTCCAACTGGGGCGATGCCGCACCCACCACCACCATGTTCTGTGCACGGAGATTGCCGGCGGCCTTGGCCACCAGGGCGCTGTCCACCATGATCACGTTCGAAAAACCGGTGAGATCCCCGAGCAGGAGGTCCATCTCGGGGTAATCCGGGATGTTCACGTACGGGGTCACGCTGGTCACCACCCAGCCACCGGGCGACAGGTAGTGCCAGTAGCGCATGACCTCCAGCGGCTCGACGCTGAGCACCATGTCGGCCCGTCCGGTGGGGATGAGGTCCGAGTGGATCGGCTCGTCGGAGTACCTGAGGTGGGACTGGACCGCGCCGCCCCGCTGCGCCATGCCGTGGACCTCGGCCTGCTTGAAGTGGAAGCCGGCGTCGAGGGCGGCGTTGTCGATCACGTAGGCGATGGACAGGATGCCCTGGCCGCCGACCCCTGCGAGGATGATGTTCTTCTGCATGAATCGCTCCAGTGACGAGGCTAGCTGGCGCGTCGCTTGAGGGCCTCGATACAGCTCCTGCGGGCGATGACGACGCTGGTGCCGTCAAAAGCGAGCTCCTCACGGATGACCTGCACGTTGGCGTCGTGGTTTTTCGGGGTCGGCTCGATGATCCTCATGTGCTCGGGTTGGACGCCGGCGCCGATGATGAGCTGGTCGAGGGTTTCGCCGGTGGACATCGACCGCTGGGTTCCGGTCATGCCGACGGTGCTGTTGTCGACCACGATGACGTTGAGATTGACCCGCTGCTGGACGGCGGAAAGCAGGGGTGTGATGCCGCCGTGGGAAAAGGTGCTGTCTCCGATGGCCGCCACCGCCGGCGAGTAGCCGGCGTGGGCTGCACCGGCGGCCATGCCGATGCTGGCGCCCATGGCGACGCAGGAGTGCACGGCCTCCAGCGGCGGCAGTGCGGCCAGGGTGTAGCACCCGATGTCCGAGAAGACCTGCGGGTTGTCGAAGCCGCTGAGCGCCTCGTTGAGGGCCTTGAAGGTGTCGGTGTGCGGACATCCCTTGCACAGCGCCGGCGGCCGATTGGCCAGCTCCGGCGACGGGGTGTGGGAGGACGGGTGGGCCGGCAGATCGAGTGCCGCCCTAACGATGTCCGGGTTGAGCTCCCCGGCGCGGGGCAGCTCTCCGGTCATCCGCCCTCGCACCCGGACATTCTGCAGGCCGAACAGGCCGCGCACTGTGGACTCGACCAGCGGGTAGCCGTCCTCGATCACCAGCAACTCGTCCACGTGCTCCACCAGCCGGCGGACCAGGTTAGCCGGGATCGGGTACTGGGCCAGGCTCAGCACCGACTGATCGTGCTCGGCTCCCATGTTCTCCAGGTAGTAGTTCTGGGCGATGCCGCAGGTGATGACGCCCTTCTGCCCGGCCAGGGCCAGCGTGTTGTAGGGGCTCTCCTCGGCTCGCCGCAGCAGCTCGGGCTGCTTCTCGGTGAGGTGCTGGTACTGGACCCGGGCGTTGGCCGGCAGCAGGGTCCATTTCTTGATATCGCGGGCCGGCTCGAGCGGGTTTTGGGGCCGCCGACCGCGGACCTCGACCCCCGACCGGCTGTGGGCGATCCGCGTCACCAGGCGCACCATCACTGGCACCGCCAGCTCTTCCGACAGGTCGAAGGCGTCGAACATCATGTCGTAGCATTCCTGCTGGTCGCGGGGCTCGAAGCAGGGGATGAGAGCGAACTGCGCGTAGTAGCGGCTGTCCTGCTCGTTTTGGCTGGAGTGCATGCCGGGGTCGTCGGCGACCGCCAACACCAGCCCGCCGTTGGTGCCGGTGACCGCCGAGTTCATGAAGGCGTCGGCAGCGACGTTGAGCCCGACGTGCTTCATGCAGACCAGGGCGCGCTTGCCGGCCCAGCTCATGCCGAGGGCCTCCTCGTATGCGACCTTTTCGTTGGTGCTCCAGAAGGCGTGCACGTCGCCGGCCTTTCGCGTCCGCCGGTCGACAAACTCGAAGATCTCGGTCGACGGTGTGCCGGGGTAGCCGTAGATGCCGCTCAGGCCGGCGTGGATGGCCCCGAGGCCAACCGCCTCGTCGCCGAGGAGGATCTCTCGCTTCATGATCTCAGGCCTCCTTCGCCGGCCATTCTAACCCGGCGAGCCGACGCGCGAGGATGATTCCCCGCGGCCGAACTTGGGCTTCGCCTTGAGTCCAAAGTCCAAAGTCTAAGTCAAAGGTCATCGAACAACCCGCTATCTGCGTGGGGCGGTGGGGGGGACTTTCGACTTTGGACTTTCGACCTGAGACTCCACACATCTGGCTTTCGATCCTCCGCCAGTCAATTGTGGGACGTGGGATAATCGCCGCCATGGCGGAGACGCATCGCATTTTACTGACCAACGACGACGGCTACACCTCGGAGGGCCTCCAGGTGCTGGCCGACTCTCTCGAGCGGATCGCCGAGGTGTGGGTGGTGGCGCCCAACAGCGAGCAGTCCGCGGTCTCCCACGCCCTCACCCTGGATCGGCCGCTGCACATCGAAAAGCTCGGACCGCGGCGGTTCGCGGTGGACGGCACTCCGACCGACTGCGTGACGCTGGGAATCTCGAGCCTGATGGACGGCTCGCCCCCCGACGTGGTGGTCTCGGGCATCAACTTCGGCGGCAACATGGGGGTGGACGTGCACTACTCGGGCACGGTCTCCGCCGCTTTCGAAGGGGTGATCCTGGGCTTCCCCGCCCTCGCCGTGTCGCAGCAAGCCGGGGAGGGCTTCTCGTTCCACGTTGCCGCCGCCCAGGCACGGCGGCTTACCGAGTGGATCATCGAGCACGGCTTGCCGCCGAGCACCCTCCTCAACGTCAACGTACCGGTGGGCCGGCCGCGCGGCGTACGATTGACCCGGCTCGGGGTCCGCCGTTACACCGAGGGCGTGATCGAGCAGATCGATCCGCGGGGCCGCCAGATCTTCTGGATCGGCGGCGGCGAGCCGATCTGGGAGCCGATTCCGGCCACCGACTTCCACGAGGTGGCCCAGGGCTACGTGTCGGTGACACCGCTCCAGCTGGACATGACCGGCTTCAGCCTCCTGAAGGCGCTCGAGGACGACCGGCCGAGCTGGGCCGAGGAGGAGGACCGGAGAGATTCGGGATGACGGCCGTCGACGCCCACGGCTACCGCCGCGAGCGCATGGTGGAGTCGCTGCGGGCCGCCGGCGTCCTTGACCCCAGGGTGCTGGCGGCGATGGGGGAGGTGCCGCGCCACCTCTTCGTCCCGGAGTCGTACCGTCACCTGGCCTACTCGGACGACGTTTCCATCAATATCGGCGACGGCCAGACCATCTCGCAGCCTCGGATGGTGGCGCTGATGACCGAGGCGGCGCGGGTGGGTGCCGAGGACCGGGTGCTCGAGATCGGCACCGGCTCCGGCTACCAGGCAGCGGTGCTGGCGCGGCTGGCGCGATTCGTGTTCACCGTCGAGCGGATCCCCGGCCTCGCCCGGTCGGCCAAGGAGCGCCTCGACGGTCTCGGCGTCGAGAACGCGAGCGTCAAGGTGATGGACGGCACCCTGGGGTGGAGCGCCCAGGCGCCGTTCGGCGCGATCGTGGTGACCGCCGCCGCGCCCGAAATCCCGGAGTTGCTGCTCGGCCAGCTGGCCGACGGCGGCAGGTTGGTGATTCCGGTAGGATCCCGGGAGACCCAGGTGGTGTGGGTGGCCGAGCGCCGGGGCGAGCGGACAATCGTCAACAAGCTGAAGAGTGCGTGCTTCGTGCCACTGATCGGGCGCCACGGTTGGGAGGAGGGGAACGGATGAAGGACACGCTCTTCGCCTGGATCGACCAGCTCGCGGCCGCGCCCCACCCGGGGTGGTGGCTGTTCCTGCTGGCGTTCGCCGAGAGCTCGTTCTTTCCAATTCCGCCGGACGTCCTGCTGATCACCCTCGGCGTGGCGAACCCGGAGAGGGCGATCTGGTACGGATTCGTCTGCTCCCTCGGCAGCGTGCTCGGCGGAATGCTGGGGTACGGCATCGGCCTGTTCGGCGGCCGGCCGCTGCTTTTCAAGGTGTTCAACACCAACAAGATCCGCGCCGTCGAACGGCTGTACGACCGGTACAACGCCTGGGCCACCGGCATCGCCGGGCTGACTCCGATCCCGTACAAGGTGTTCACCATCGCCGGCGGGGCGTTCAAGATCAACTTCAAGATCTTCGTGCTCGCCTCCATCGCCTCCCGGACCTTCCGGTTCATGGCGGAGGGCGTGCTGCTGGCGCTGTTCGGTGACCAGATTCGGGACTTTCTGTACACCCAGTTCAACTGGCTGTCCATCGTCTTCGTGGTGCTGTTGGTCGGCGGTTTCTGGGCGATCCACCGGTTCGGCCGCCACGCTCATCCCTCGACGGCGTCCGCCGATGGCGAGGCCGACGAATGACCCTCAGGCGACGCTACCGTGTCCACGGGCGGGTACAGGGCGTGGGTTTCCGCGCCTTCGTCTGGCGGCAGGCGCAGCGCTTCGAGATCGCCGGATGGGTCAGAAACCGGCACGACGGGACGGTGGAGGTTCTCGCCGACGGTTCGGCCGGCGAGCACGAGAAGCTGCTGGCGGTGCTGAACCGCGGCCCCAGTCTGTCGGTGGTGGAGCGGGTGGACGCGACCGCCGAGGACCGTGAGATCGAGGATCTGGTGGGGTTCGCGATCGTCCCCGACGCATGATCCGGATCATCGGATCCGCGGCCGGCGGGGCCACCGACGCCATCCTGTCGGTCTTCGACCAGGCGGTGGCCGAAGGCGCCGCCGAGCCGGCGTGGGTGGCCGTGGAGGACGAAGCGGGGGAATGGGTGCGGCAGGCGGCGACGGCCGCGCCGGGCGAACGCGCCCGCGCCGTAGTCGCCGTTCGCACCGAGGCCGCCCTGGTGACGGCCGTTCGCCTCGGGATTGGCGGTGCGATGTGGCTGCCGCCATCGACGGTCGACGCCGCCGCCGCCCTTGCTGCCAGCGAGCTCGTTGACACCGGCGCGCCGGCTCTCGATCCGTGGCTGGCGGACCTGGAGGCGGGGCCGGATCGGCCGATGGTCGCGGTGTCCTGGATTCACCGCGCCTTCTGGCGATGCCAGGTGGGGGAGCGGCGGATGGCGGCCCTGCTGGCGGAGTTGGCCGCCGAGCTCGAGGTGCCGCCGGCGATCCTGCCGTGGCCCGCCCTGCTGGTGCCCGCCGACAGCAACGACGAGCTCGGCCCTGCCTGGGCCGCCGTCACCGAGCGCGTTGGGGTCATTTCGGAGGGGGTCTCGGTGGTGGCTTGCGGACCCTGGGAGGGACACTGCGGCATGGCCTCCGTCGCGATGGCGGCGCTGGCCGGGCACCGGGAGAGCGTATCGCCACCGTCGGATGCGGGATTCGCGCGCGCCGTCTGCGAGCTTCCCAGCGGACGCCATGTGGGACGATGGTCGCCGGCCGACCTGGGTGAAGGGGATCACGGCCCCGGATGGCTCGCAATTCCGGCGGGAACGACAGCGCACGGATTCAGGTGGCGCCTCGCGGGCGGGGACGGAGAAGAGGAGTGGTTGGAGGATCGGATCTCTGCCGGCGCCGGGGCGGGACCTGCCCATCGCGTTCCGGGTTGGCTCGCCGTCGAAGCGGGCGGTGGACGGCCTGCGGGTCTGTTGGTGGAACGGCTCGCGGCCGATGCCCATCGGCGCGGCGTGCCCCTGTGGGTGCCGAACGTCGACCAGGCGCGGCTCCAATTCTTGCTGCGCCTTCCCGGGATCTTCTGGGTCGACGGTTCCGCGGTTCCCGAAACGGAAAAACCGAAAATCTAAAATCAGAAAAACTCGAAAAGCGGGGTGGGTGGAGGGGCGGGCAGCTTTTCGAGAGGCTATCTAGAGCTTTTCTGCCTCATCTTTGTGATTGGAGAGGTACTCGTCGAAGGCGTCGGTGACCACCGAGCGGATGGAACGATCGACGAGGACGGCGTGGACCTTGAGCTTGCGGATCAGGATCGGGTCGATCCTGACGCTGAACACCTTCTGATCATCGGTCGCCGTATCCGGTTTTGGCTGTACTCGCACCTCGCTCCCCCTTCGGAGACGGATACTAACTGCGATGTCTACATGTAGTCAAGTGCCGCAACGGCAGCGATGCGGTCCGGATCAATCCGGAACGGACCGGCAAGAGAGCTGGTTAACGGCACTCGTATACGCAGGGGCAGTCCGGATCCCCTCCGGGCTCCAGGCAGCAGTCGATGCCGTCCTCGTGCCCGTCCTGGATGCCGTTGTAGCACTCGGGCGGACCCCAAACCCTCCAGTCGATGCAGAAACCGTAGGCGTCGGGCAGGTCATCCAGGTTTGTGTAGAACGCGTTCATCGACATGCACCAGAAGAATATTCCGAGCACCTGCACGCAGTCGTCCGAGCCAAGGGTGCCGGTCGGATCGCAGTGCCTGGCGCACACGAGGTTCTCGAAGGACGGGGCGTTCGCCTGGAGACAACCGTTGCCGGTGTTGCACGTGTTCACGTAACTGCAGCACTCGCCTTGGGCGCCCGGGGGAGGAAGACCATCTCCGCAGCCGTCCGGTGGGGCCGGTTCTGGGATCGACTGGAGGCAGAGCGTGGGGTAGCCGTCTCGGGCCACCAGGATGAAACATGACTCCTCGTTCGGGCAATCTTGAGCGAAGAGGTCACACTGCTGGCTGCACGCGGCCACGGTTTGGCCGTCGAGTGTGGACGCAAAACCCCAACACACTTCGGAGCTGTTGCACGAATCCGGGACCAGGTCGCATATTTCTTTGCAGATGCCGCCTTGGCATACCAGGCCGGCGACGCAGTCGTCCATCCCGGTGTCTCCATCCACCGTGCACGAACCCCCCGCGGCAATAGAGCCGTCGCCCGCGCACCCCGCATAACCCTCGAGAGGATTGAAGGACGTAACGATGAACGTACATCTCTCACCCGACAAACAGCCGGTTTGCATGACGAGATCGCATTCGTCCTCCCAGGTCGCACCGACGCTCGCGCTCCAGGGAAGCAGCCCACCGGTTTCGAATCCGTCGGCGAAGATGCTCTGGGCCCACGCTCCGCTCGGGGCGAGGAACGTCACCGTGAGGACGAGCACGACGATGCGCATGGTGGCCTCCCGTTTGGGGTTTCATCAGACAATGTGGTTCCCGAAACGCGCGGCGTCAACAGCACGACCGTCAGCCGGCGGGTTCTTGCGCTGCAAAGACGGGGCAGCGGCGCTGCTACGGGACGGAGGTGGACCAGAAGTATGTGTTTCCGGACTCGAAGCCGTCGTCGAAGACCTCGTAGGCGGCGAGGGCGTCGAGGATGCCCCACCCGTACACGTTATTGGGCACGGCGTCGGCCGGATCTCCGCACTGGTCGCTCGTCCAGCCCTCGGCGGTGATGTTGAAGATCGCCTCGGTGGCGTCGATCCTCCCGATCAACGTCGGCGACGCGGACCACAGCAGGGCGACCGCTCCAGCCACGTGGGGGGAGGCCAGTGACGTTCCGGACGCCGATTGGTAACCGCCTCCGGCGGCGCTCGAACGGACGTCCTCACCGGGCGCCGAGATGTCGGGCTTGAGCCGACCGCTGCCGTCGACCAGCACGGGCCCGCGGGCGCTAAAGCTGGAGATCTCGCCGAAGAGGTTTGTAGAGCCAACGGTGTACACCGCGTCGTAGATCGCCGGCGGAATATCCACCGACGAGCAGGACGAGCCCGAATTGCCGGCCGCCACCACGGTCATGATGCCGGCGGCTCGCTGCGCCTCGAACGCCGCCTGCAGGGTGTCCCAGTCGCAACCCTCGGAAGGCGGGCAGGTCCAGGAGTTGTTGGTGACATGGGGGGCCAGGTCGGGATTCCCCTGGGCGGGCGTCCCGCCCACCGGGTAGGGCGCGAGGAAGAACTCGAGGCACTCCAGATAGGTGGCTGGCGTCCCCACCCCCTCGTCCATGTTGCGGCAGCCGATCCAGCGAGCGCCTGGCGCGACACCGATCTGGTTGCCGCCGGAGTCGTCGCCCACCACGACGCCCGTGGTGAGAGTGCCGTGGCCGTAGTCGTCGCAGGGCACCGGGGAGTCCGGACCGCACCCGCCGCCGCCGCTATGAATCGAGTCGTGCCAGTTGTAATCGTGACTGGCGGTGGCTCCGTTCCACCCGCGGTACTGGCGGATCAGGGCCGGGTGTTCCCAGTCGAAGCCGGTGTCCTGGGTGCCCACCACAACCCCCTCCCCGGTGATGCCCAGTGCCCACAGCTCGGGCGCCCGGATCTGTGCGACGTTCCATTCGATCGCCTCGCCGGACTCGGTCGCCGGCGGGGATTCGGGCACGGGGAGGATCTGCCGCACCCGTGGATTCGCCGCGATCCTCGCCACGTCGGGACGGGCCGCCAGCTCGTCCACCAGGGCGCTGTCGGCCCCGGACACCAGAATCGCGTTGACGATGAAGAAGGGCCGGTAGGGAATCCCTCGGTCATCCAGCCACTGCCGCAGCGGACGCTGGCTGTGCAGGGCGGTATCCCACAAGGAATCCCGAACCAGGCGTCGGCGTGCCGACTTCGTGACCTGGGGAGACAGCGAATCGAGGTCTGCCCGCTCGGTGAGCACGACCAGGACCTCGGCGGTCCCGGTTCCCTCCGTGGCGGTGACCACCCAGGGTGAGACCTCGGCCCGGCCGGTGGTGGCGTGGGGAGCGCCACGACTCGAGCTCTGATCTTGGGGCGACTGCGAAACAGCGATCCGGGGCGCCGCGGTCAGAACACCAATCGGCCAAAAGCACCAGGGCGGTACGCGTTACACGCTGAGGGTGGATCGTACTCATCGCCTGCAGGATACCCCATCGTACGATCGTCGCAACGTCCGCGGGCGCAGGCGACCGGTCTATATTGAGACGTTGTATCTCTACAGTGTTGATAGAATGTGACCGGCCGGTTTGAACGGAAAATCTGATCGACCCCGGGAGGCTACCCATGACGAGGTCCGTCGCTGTCGTTTTCTTGATCGTCTGCTCTGCCGCCGCGCTGGTCCAAGCCCAGCTTCCAAGCAGTTACGACCTCCGTGACGTGGACGGGGTGAACTACGTCACCTCGGTGAAGTCGCAGCAGGGGGGTACCTGCTGGACCCACGGCGCCATGGCCTCCATGGAGGGCAACCTGCTGATGACCGGAGCGTGGACGGCGGCCGGCGAGCAGGGCGAGCCGAACCTCGCCGAGTACCACCTCGACTGGTGGAACGGATTCAATCAGCACAACAACGACGATGCGGATCCCCCCACCGGCTCCGGGCTCACCGTTCACGAGGGTGGCGACTACATGGTGACCTCGGCCTACCTGTCCCGGGTGGAGGGTGCGGTCCGAGACGTCGATGGCCAGAGCTACGCCACCCCTCCGCTGCGGAGCGATCCCAGCTACCACTACTACTACCCGCGCGACATCGAGTGGTACGTGGCGGAAATCGATCTCGAGCAACATCGACACCATCAAGACCGCGGTGATGAACCACGGTGTGGTCGGCACCTGCATGGCCTACAGCTCCCAGTTCATCGACGGCAGCTACAACCACTACCAGCCACCGTCGAGCACCATGGACCCAAACCACGCCATCTCCATCGTCGGCTGGGACGACAACCGGGTCACCCAAGCGCCGGCGGGCCCGGGCGCCTGGCTGGTCAAGAACAGCTGGGGCACGGGATGGGGCTACGACGGCTACTTCTGGATCTCCTACTACGACAAGTACAGCTGCCAGCATCCCGAGATGGGTGCGGTGTCGTTCCAGGACGTGGAGCCGTTCAGGTACGACGGCGTCTACTTCCACGACTACCACGGCTGGCGTGACACCAAGGTCGACGCGAGCGAGGCCTTCAACGCGTTCACCGCCGTCGTCGACGAGCTGCTGGCGGCGGTCAGCTTCTTCACGGCAGCCGAGAACGTCGACTACACCGTGACGGTCTACGACCGGTTCGAAGCCGGCGCACTCGCCGACCCCCTGTCCACCACAAGCGGTTCGTTCACCGACAGGGGCTTCCACACCGTCGACTTGAATGTGCCGGTGAACCTGACGGCGGGGGACGACTTCTACCTGTATCTCAGTCTGTCGGACGGCGGCCAGCCCTTCGACCGCACCTCCGACGTCCCGGTGTTGCTCGGAGCCGAGGGCCGCACCATCGTGCCGTCGTCGGCCGCTCCCGACCAGAGCTTCTTCCGCGACGGCGGTGTCTGGAAGGACCTGGTGTTCGAACAGCCCAGCTCCACCTACGATTCCGCGAACTTCTGCATCAAGGGCCTGACCGTGGAAGCCGGAATGAAGGTCCGGGGATCGGCGGTGCTGCGGGCGAGCGGTCCAGTCGGAGGGCCCTTCGAGCCCGGCTCGGCGGTCTTCACCGTGGTCAACAACAACGGCCACAGCATCGACTACGAGGTGGTCGACGCGGCGGGCACTCCGTGGCTGACCCTGACGGGCGCCACCTCCGGGACCCTGGCGCCGCTGGCCACCGCCGACATCACGGTGGAGATCAACGGCGCTGCGGCCGGTCTCGAGGCCGGCGCCTACATGGCGACCATCGACTTCTCCAACCTCACCGACCACGTGGGCGACACCAGCCGCAACGTGATGCTGCTGGTGGGTGACCCGTCGGTGCAGCTGAGCTGGGGAATGGACTCCGATCCCGGCTGGACAACCCAGGGCCAGTGGGCCTTCGGCCAACCACTGGGAGGCGGCGGCAGTCACGGTGGTCCCGATCCGAACTCGGGATTCACTGGCAGCAACGTCTTCGGCTACAACCTGGCCGGCGACTACGCCAACAACCTGCCGGAGACGCACCTCACCACCGCGGCGATCGACTGCACCGAGCTGTACGGCGTCCGGTTGAAGTTCCGGAGGTGGCTGGGCGTGGAGCAGCCGAGCTACGACCACGCCTACGTCAGGGTGTCCAACAACGGCGTCGACTGGATCACGGTCTGGGAGAACGACGGTGAGGTCGCCGATTATTCGTGGGCCGAGGTGGACCTGGACATCGCCGATGTGGCGGACGACCAGGAGACCGTCTACGTCCGCTGGACCATGGGCACGACCGACGACGGGTGGACCTACTGTGGCTGGAACGTCGACGACGTGGAGATTCTCGGCGTGCCGTTCGAGAGCACCGACGTCTTCGCCGACTCCTTCGAGTCCGGCGACACCTCGCGGTGGTCGGCGACGGTGCCGTGAGCCTCGCAGTCCCTGAAGATCTCGACGAGGTCGTGAAGAAAAACCGCGGGAAATGCGCTGATTTTCCAGCGGCTATGTTGACGCCTTGACCGCGGGACGGCAGCCGCCGATGCCAACCACGCGGTCGTTTTCGACGATCAGGTAGGAGTGGCGCGTGTCCCAGCCGAGGCCGGCGGCGCGGTCGATCTCGCGCAGGCCGCGCAGGAATCCGGCACGGTCCTTGGAGTAGACCTGCGGGTCCAGGGTGGAGACGAATCGGCGGTTTTTCCACGTCGAAGCCATGTCGCGGATTCCCCTCCTACCTGCTCCGTCGGTTCGCTCCGGGGGAGGGCGCCCGTTTCAACGCCCACTCCAGCAGCCACCTGATGGCTCCGGCCCGGGTCGGAAATCGGTTGTCGAACCGGAAGTCGTCGACCCGGTCGAGCAGCTCGCGTTCGATCACGAAGGTGAGCATGGGTTTGTCGCTCGGAGGACTCATCGTTCTTCAAAATCAATAGTACCACTATAAACAGTATAATCACACCAATCACTATAAAAATTGTCCGACGAACGATGTGGTGGGGGAGTCAGAAACGGCGGTAGGAGTTGAAAGTCAACGTTGTCGCAGCCGTTGGCTGCTTCAACGTGACTCCCCGTCGTCAGCAGACAGCCGTAGGCCAGCCCCAGCTCCCTCGTCGCTCCGCTCCTCGGGACGCCGTTCGCCACGCGCCGGCTTCTTCGGCTGGTCTCACGGCGCCTCGCGACGACCCCCTTGGCCACGGCTGTGGCCTGCTGCCGCCGGCGAGTTGAAAGTTGAAGGTTGGAAGTTGCTCGCAGCCGAACGCGGCAAGCTATTCCGAAAACCGACGTCCTGTTATGGGGAAGCGCACAGCTCACGTTGGCGCGTTCGCAGACGAAGGATCTCGGCGCTTCGGCGCCTTGGGGATTCGTGGACCCGACGGCGGGTTCTTCCGCTGCGTCCGGTTTGGGCGTCCTCAGACCTCGACGACGGAGTTCTCGACCCCGAGCAGGTGGGTCGGCACGTAACGGTCGGCGGCCCAGTCGTTCTCCCAGCTGGCGCCGTCGATGAGGTACCGGAACTGGTAGTTCCGCCCGGACTCGAGGTCCACCGTGACGTTGAACGAACCGGACTTTCTTCGCTCGAGGGGAGTGACGGTTCCGTCCCAGCCGTTGAAGTCGCCCACGAGGTGGATGGAGTCGGCATGGGAGGCGGCCTGCTTCGGCACCTCGAAGGTAACTTTGCAGATCGGCTTCGACTTCAAGTAGCGCTTTTTGAGTGACATGGTCCCTCCTTGATAATCGGTCTCATCATCACCCATTGAGGTTGCCTCGAAATGAGGCCGATGTCAAGACACGGTGAGAGGGACCGGGTTTCGGAGCTCGGGATTCGAGATTCGAAATCGCCGAAATTCACACCCGGGCCCCGAACCCCGATCCTGACCTACGGCACCGTCGCCGACCACCCCGAGGTGTCGCCGGACTCGAAGCCGTCGAGGAAGACCGCCACGGATAGGCCAGGGTTGGCGTAAAGAGTCGCGATGTTGCCCCCGGCGGTCTCGCCCACGGCGACGCCACCGTCGCTGAGAGCGAAACCATAGATCTGCACTTCGTCGAAGACCGCGTCGGTGTGGTAGATGGGAGCAACGGGCTGGTTGACGGCGACGCGGAGCTCGCTGCCGACGTTGTTGACGGCACCTCCGGGCGGCAGCGAGTCGTTGGCGTCCACCAGGACGCCATCGACGTACAGTGCGGTCCTTTGCCCCCTCCTCACGCCCACCACGTGATGCCACGCGTTGAGCGAGATATCCACCGGTGCGATCACCTTGAACTTGTCGAAGCCGATTTCGACGGTGAATGCTGGCGTATCACCTGTGGCGAGACCGCTGCCCACCAACAGACACCACTCGTTGATGCCGGGAGACGCCCCGGTACTCCACTTGCTGACCGCGTAGCTGTTGTCGTAGCCCGCCGTGGGGCTGCGTTTGAACACCCAGACCGCCACCGTGAAGTCCCCTGCACCGAAGTCGAGCTCGGCGTGGTCAGGAACGCTGACGTAGTCGTCGATCCCATCGAAGTCGAGTGCGAGACCAGCCTGACCGGACACCCAGTCGGAAGCGGGGTCCATGTTGACCAGCGCGCCGTGATGACCGTTGCCGGACGTGTCGACAGCGACCGACGACCCAGGGCCGTCATCGAGCGGCAGATGGAGCACCAGGCCGTTGGCCCCGGCAGAGCCGACACCGACGACCAACACCGCCGCCAGGACGGTGATAGGGATGGACGGAAGGGTGATCAGAAGCGACTGGATCAAACGTCTTCTCATGACGTCACCTCGTTTCCTCGGTTCTGGCTTGCTTACCTAGAAAATGTGTTCGCGCGTCGGGATTGTCAAGCGGATTTCGGTGAAGGGCAGTCGAACTGCGTTCATCTGCGTCTCGTCTGCGTTCTTCTGCGGCCCATCCAAGCGCATCGCACCATCGGTTGATTGACAGCCGGAGGCCCTCGGCTTAGCATCGGACTCCCCGTGCGGGGCTATAGCTCAGGTGGACAGAGCAGTGGTTTCCTAAACCATTGGTCGCAGGTTCGAGTCCTGCTAGCCCCGCCATCCCGCTTCCTCCCGTCTTCACCGAGAGGCCCCGAATTCGTTATCTCGGGTTCATGTGAAGGTGGTTGAAACAGGTACCGACATCTCCCCGCGCGAGCTGGAATCGTATGTTGTGAGAATCCGTTGCCTGGGGTGAGATTCGTTATCAACTGGTGGGTTGATACCAGGGGAGGCAAAGTGGCCGGGTTCCGTACCGAAATTTCTGACGAGACCGCAGGGTGGGTCATTGACGCGGCCAGCCGGTTCAACGTCACTCGCTCGGAGATCGTCGAGCGCGCGCTCGAGCACTACCTGGGCCATGAAAATGAGATGCGGGCGACATTCCAGCGACGGCAGCAACAACCCGCCCCGGAGGTCGACTGGGCCCACGCCAAGGAGACGCTCAGAAAAGCCCACTGCCCGTTCAACGATTGCCCGTTCGCGGGCGATTGTCCGGGCGACGTGTGTCCGCTGTAGTCCGGACGAGGGAGAACTCTTCCCCTCGGGTCGGATCGAGCCTTGCCCAAGGACTTTGGCGCTTTGGCCGCTGTCGCCCGACCACTCGATTCAAGACTCCACCGGCTGCGGAGGAGTTGGTCGCCCGCTTGCCGCTGATGCGCGGCGCACACCGCCCTGGCGGTTGCCCACGAAGTCATGCAATGATGTGTCCGGCGGATTCTGCTCTCCATTGATGGGCTCGGTCGAAGGTGAAGACGGTAAGGGGGTTTGAGATGCATCCCGCGCGACGGAATCTGGTGCTGGTGTCGTTGATCTTAATCGCCGTGGCGTCGGTCGGCCTTGGGGAATGGTCGAACGATCCGGCGAACAACCTGGTGGTGGCCGACCGCTCCGGGGAGCAGGCTCAGCCGAAGATCGTGGCCACTGCCGACGGCGGATTCTACATCAGCTGGTTCGACAACTCGGCCGGCGGCTACGACGTCTACCTGCAGCGGCTGGACGCAGCGGGCGACGAGCAGTGGGTCCACAACGGGGTGCTGGTGGCGGACCGCGCCTACAGCTCGACCCAGGACTACGGTCTGAGCATCGACACCGTGGGCAACGCGCTGCTGGCGTTCCGTGACGATCGATTCGGCGGACGATCGGATCACGGTCGCCAAGGTCGCTCCCGACGGGACGCTGCTGTGGGGGACCGACGGTGTGCAGGTCTCCTCCGGGGGCGCCTTTGTGGCGGTGCCCAAGGTGGCCGGCACCACCGACGGCAACGTGGTGGTGGCGTGGACCAGCGATGCTGACGTCATGGCCCAGAAGCTCGACCCCGACGGGGCGGCGCTGTGGGGCAGCGGCGTGACCCTGGCCGCGGGCGCCCAGGCGTTCACCCTGAGCGACCTCCGCGCCTCGTTGGCCGGCCAGGCGATCCTCTCGTTCGTCGTCGGCAACTTCCCTGGGGCCGTTCCACCTGTGGGCGCAGAAGCTGGCGGCGGCGGACGGGGCGGTGCTGTGGGGGGCGGGGCACGTTCAGGTCTTCGACGGCGGTGGCTCGCTGCAGACGGCCAACCGTCCGCCGTTCATCACCGACGGCCAGGGCGGGGCGGTGTTCTCGTGGTACACCAACTCGCCGTCGTTGCAGTGCCGGGTGCAGCGGGTTTTCATTAACGGGGCCGAGGCGTTCCCCCATCAGGGGGTCGAGGTTTCCATCAACGCCACCCGGCGCAGGGTGAACCCGAGCGCCGCCTTCCTGCCGGATGAGTCGATCGCGGTTTTCTGGACCGAGCTCAACTCGACCCAGAGCCAGTCGGGGCTGTACGGCCAGAAGATCCACTTCGGGGGTACCAGAGAGTGGACGGACGGCGGGCGTGAGCTGATGCCGATCAGCCCGGACCAGGTGATGAACGTGGTGGCGCTGCCGTACGACGACGGCGCGATGGTGGCCTGGATCCACAGCGTCACCTTCGGCAACGACCCGGTGTACGCCATCCGGGTCGACGCCAACGGCGACTTTTCGTGGGTTCCGCCGATCACGGAGGTCGGCATCCTGCCCACCGAGTCGTCACGGCTCGTGGGCGCCCTCAGCACCCAGGGCTTTGCCGCCTACGCGTGGAGCGACGGCGGATTCTCCGACGGCGACATCCTCGCCCAAAACGTCAACGGCGACGGCAGCCTGGGTTCGTTGGCCATCTTCGAAGACGGCTTCGAGTCCGGCGATACCACCGAGTGGTCGGTGACGGTGCCCTAGCGAGAATTCGAAATTCGAAATGCGAAAACCGTCGGTCTGATGCCGTCGATTGGCCAGCGGGGCATCCGCCGGCCTATCGGGAAAGGGGACCCTCTTTGGGTCAGTCTTCAGCGACGGTGAGGCCGGTGTCGTCGATGGCCTGGCGGCAGCCCTCGGTGACCTCCGCCTTGTGCTCGAGCAGGCAGGTGCCCACCCGGCCCTCGCCGAGCTCGACCTCGGCGCAGAACTTCTCGAGGTCGTCCCAGCACTCGTTGGCGAGGTGGGTGATCGCGGCGGCGAACTGCTCGAGCTGAGCGGCGCCTTCGTAGAGGGCGTACTGGCAACGGCCCGAGAGCTTGTCTTCATGGGCGTAGAAGCAGGCCAGCAACCGCCCCTCTCCCAACGTCACCTGGCTGCAGTAGTTCGTGATCTCCGGCTCGCAGGCGGTCATCACGTTGTTAATGATGTCTTCCTGAGCGCGGGCGGCGGGCGCGGCGAGCAGCAGTATTCCGACGGCAACCAACAGCAGAGTCGTCTTCTTCATCTCATCCTCCATTCAATTCGACAGGCCAGTCGTGCCCGAACTGGGGGCAGACATCTTCGCGTGGCAGCCTAGCACAGAGAGCGCCCGGCAGCGACGGTTTCTCCGGGCCCGCGTCAGATCAACTCGGCGCGCTCACGCAGCTGCCGGGCCTCGCGGTCGAGGACCGGGTTGATCTCGGTTGCGCGGTCCAGCGACCGGTTGGCGGAGCGGACCAGGGTGTCCCGCTCGGCCGGAGACTCGGAAGCCTCGGCCTGCAGGATCAACAGGGCGGCGTCGGTGACCAGAGCGTTGGCGAGCGCCGGGTTCAGGCCGAGGGCCGTGCGGGTCAGTCTGCGACCCTCGGTCAGGTCTTGGTTTGGGTCGCGGCGCATGGAGCGCAGCCACTCGGCGCGCCAGCGGTGGACCTCGGCCGCGGTCTGGTAGGCGGCCGCATTCTGCGGGTTGAGATCCAGGGCCTGCCGGGCGGCGGCGGCCGCGGCCTCAAAGAAGGGCTCCGGCGAACCGCCCTGACGCATCGCCCAGCGGGCCGACAGCAGCTCGACCGACGCCTGCTCGAAGTAGCCCCAGAAAATTCCCGGCTTGATCGACAGGGCCTTCTCGAAATTGACCCTCGCCTGGTCGAGCCACGGCGTCGGGTTCTCGTCGAGCTCGAGCAGGTGGAGGGCCTTGGTGCGGTAGGTGAGACCGCGGTTGGCGTAGGCGTAGGCGTAGTTGGGATTGAGGGTCGTGGCGGCGGAAAGGGCGTCGAGGGCCTGATCGAGGGATTGCTCCGGGTCGAGCCCGGTCTTGAGTTCGAAGTAACCCCGTCGCCAAAGGGCGATTCCTTTGTTGTTGTATGGATTGGCGAACTCGGGGTTGATGGCGATGGCGCGGTCGAAGCTGGCGATCGCGCTGTCGAGGGAGGGGCGGGGGTCGAGCCCGGCGCTCAGCTCATAGCGTGCGATCCGCTCCCAGGCGTACCCGAGGTCGTCGTGAGCCGGCACCATGCCCGGGTCGGCCTTGACCGCAGCCTGGAGACTCGCCACCGCCCGCTCGAGGGTGGACCTGGGGTCGTGCCCCTGGCCCATCTCGTGGACCCCGGCGACGAGCAGCGCACCGCCGAGCTTGTGGTGGGCCGACGCGCTGCCCGGGTCGATCTGAATGGCCCGTCGGGCGAACTCGATGGCCGGTCCGAGAAATGGGGAAGGATCGTCGCCCCGGTCGTTGACCATGTCCGCCCACCGCCAGTGGAGCCAGGACAGCTGCTCGTGGGCGTCGGCCCGGCCCGGATTGACCACCAGCGATCGCTCGCAGGCGGCCAGGGCCTGGTCAAAGGTGGCGCGGGCGGGGTCGCCTCGAGCCGTCTCGGTTTCCAGCACCTCGATCCAGCGGGTGCACTCGCCGTCCCGGATGCTGGCATCCGAGCGGGCGATGTCGGAGGCGGTCACATACGCCTCGCCGGCCAGCTCGAGCTCGGTGAGGGCCTGGTCGTACTCGCCGCGAAACCGATTCTCGGTCGCCAGGGTGAGGAAGATGTCAGCCTCGAGCTTCTTGGCCTCGTACAGCCAGTCGGCCTCGTCAAAAGCGGCACGGGCCTTGGCCAGGGCTTCGTCGTAACGCCGTTCATAAAAGGCGATCAGCCCTTCGGCGTAGGCCGAGGCCTCCGGCTGGGAGGTCCCGCTGTCCCTGAGGTAGCCGAGGGCCGGCTCCCGATATTCGGTTTCGATGGAGCGTCGGAAGGCACTTCGCAGCACCTCGTCGTCGAGCTCGCGGGCGCGTTGCAGCTGGGCCTCGTAGAGCTTGCCCAGCACCATCCCCATGGCAAAGGACACCGCCGGGCTGCGGTAGCCGGACTCCTCGGCCAGCCGGAGGTGCTCGAGGGCCTGGTCGTAGCGCTGGAGGGCGAGGTTCCCACGGCCGAGGGCGTAATGCCCGGGCCCGAAGGCGAGCCGGCCGAGCCGCTCGGTCTCCTCCTCGATCTCGAGCAGCCGGCGGTTGATGCTGCTCTCCTCCTGGCGACGATCGTGGAGCGGCATCATCGCCGTGATCCGGGCCAGGTCGTCGATCTCGTTGGCCCGGATCAGCAGATCCTGGGCGATCGCCGCCTGACGCCGCGCCCGCAGGTTCGAGCGGGCCGCATAGCCGACCACGAACGCGAAGGCAAGAAATACGGCGATGCCGGCCGCCGTCAGACCCTTGTGCTTGCGGACCTTCTTGCCGAGCTTGTAGATCAAGGTCGCCGGCCGCGCGCTGATCGGCTCTCCGGCGAGGAACCGCCGCAGATCCTCCGAGACGGCGCGGGCGGTCGGGTAACGCCGGTCCTGTTCCTTCTCGAGGCACTTCAGGGTGACGGTCTCGAGGTCCACCGGGATTTCCGGTTTGAGCCGGTGGGGCGGCACCGGCTCGCGGTCGGTGATGCCGGCGAGCACCTCGGGGTAGCCGCCCTCGTAGGGCGCCCGGTCGGTGAGGAACCAGTACATGGTGGCCCCGAGGCTGTAGAGGTCGGTCCGGCGGTCGAGCCGATCGATCTCGCCGCGCACCTGCTCCGGGGCTGCGAACGCCGGCGTGCCGAGGACCATTCCCGAAATGGTGACGTCGCGGCCCTCGGCCTCGCGAGCGATTCCGAAGTCGACCACGTAGGGCCGCCAGCCGCCGTCGGGGTTGCGCTCGACCAGGATGTTGGCGGGCTTGATGTCGCGGTGAATCAGGCCGGCCTGGTGGGCGGCATGCAGGGCATCCGCCACATCCACCATGATTCGGACCTTGTCCGGGATCGTCAGCAGGTCGCTGATCTCCTTGAGCGAACCGCCGGCGATGTACTGCATCGCGATGTAGGGGTGGCCCTCGACCTCGCCGACCTCGTAGACCTGGCAGACGTTGTCATGGTCGATCCGGGCCTGGACCCGGGCTTCACGGAGGAACCGGTGGACGATCTCCGGGGTGTCGCGGCGCAGGAACTTGAGGGCCACGAATCGTCCGAGCCGCGGGTCGAGCGCCTTGAAGACGTCGCCCATGCCGCCGCGACCGATGAAGTCGACGATCTCGTAGCGGTCCCAGTTCTTGACCGGAGGTACATCGAATACATTCGAGTAGGCGTCGCCTTCGAGACCCGCCCAGGTGGGGGCGTGATCGTCGGGCAGGCCCAGCTCTCGCGCCAGTCCCGCGAGGGTGCTGGGGTCCAACACACCGCTGTGCGCGAGCGCTTCGACCACCGGAGGCGGCGTACCGTCGGCGGTCTGGGTGACCTCCACGTGGGCGTGAGTGATGGCGGTGTCGGCCTCCACCGCTGAGATCAGGCCTCGTTCGACGGCCAGGCGGAGGATCTCCGCGGCGTTCTCGTCGAAGGCCGCGCGTGCCCTCAGGACATCATCCGGTGTCAGGCCCATGGCTCCTCTGGAGGTGATGATATCCGCTCTCCGGGCCGACGGCAGCCGTGATCATCACTCTGTCACGACGGTCGCCCGAGTGATGTAGTCGAGCTCGGGGAACTCCTTCTTCAGATACGCGTTTCCCTGTTGGATGATCGCCGCCTGCGACGGTCCGCGACCCTTGGGCGCACCCTCGCCGTAGCCCGAGTAGAGGGAGTCCACCACCTCCATGCCCTCGACGACCTGGCCGATGGGGGCGAACTTGCCGTACCGCTTGAGGTGGGTGTTGTCGCCGTAGTTGACGAAGATCTGAGTGGTCCGGGAGTTCGGCGACGACTTGGCGGCGAAGGTCACCATGCCGCGCGTGTTGTCCTTCACGACCGGGTCGTCGGGGATTGGGAAGTCGGACCAGACCGCCTGGATCTTGGGGTCTCCGTTCATGCCGACCTGGGCCATGAAGCCCTCGATGACCCTGAAGAATGCGATGTCTTCGTAGTAGCCGACTTTGACCAGATTGTAGAAACGATCCGCGCCGTGTGGCGCCCAGTCGCGGAAGACCTCGATGACGAAGTCGCCCTTGGTGGTTTCCACCTTCACCCTGAAGGAATCAGGAGCGGTCCCGGTGGCGAGCTTGGGATCCGCAAGACCCGGGTCGCTGCCGGTGTCGCCGGCGAACGAGGGGGCGGATGATGCGATCAGGATCGCGAGCATTGCGACCCAACCGAGGGATCGTCGAGGCACGTTCATCTGCTGTCCTCCCTTGCTGGTGGCGACTCTAGCATGCCCGGTTCGAACTGCCGCATCGTTCGGTTTGCAGTGCTCATTCTGCTCCGCCGCGCTTCGCAACTCCGACAGGTCAGAATAGAATCAACTCAATTCGCGGAGCGTAGCGACGTGAATTGAGCGTCGATTGAAAAGCTCCGGGCTCCCGCTAACCTCAACAGATCCTCGGGAGATCACTCCCCGACAGGAGATCCAGCGGACGGAGGCCTCCCGACGTGGTCTCCAAGACAAGGGGGACCTCGCGGGGCTGGCGCTCGGAGACCACTCCGATCAGGGCGGCGTCGCGGCCCGAAGGGTGGCTCTTGAGCGCCGCCAGGGCGCGCTCACCGTCGGCGGCCGCGACCCAGGCCAGGATGCGGCCCTCGCAGGCGAGGCTGAGCACCTCGAGGCCCAGGATCTCGCAAACGGCCCGCACCTCGCGGCGCACCGGAATGGCGGCCTCGGAGAGGGTCATTCGCAGCCCGGTGCGGTCGGCGGTTTCGTGGCACACCGTCAGCACGCCCCCTCGGGTCGGGTCGTGCATCGCGTGCACCTCGACCTCGGAGGTGAAAAGGTGCTCCACGAGGGAGGTCTCGGAAGCGCAGTCCGACCGGAGCTCGGCGCTGCCGAGATCGTGGCGGCACGCCATGATGGTCGCGCCGTGATCGCCGATCGGCCCGGAGACGAGGATGGCGTCGCCCGGGCAGATGCGGTGGTCGCCCACGTCCCGTCCGGGCGGGACCACGCCGAGGCCTGCGGTGACCGCGTAGATGCCGTCGCCCTTGCCCCTCGGCACCACCTTGGTGTCGCCGGCGACGACCTGGATGCCGGCCTCCTTGGCGGCGCGCGCCGTCCCCCGGGCGCAGGCCTCGATGAGCTCGCCCGGCGCCCCTTCCTCGAGGATCAGGGCCCAGGTCAGCCAGAGGGGCCTGGCGCCGGCCACCGCGAGGTCGTTGACCGTCCCGACCACGCTGAGATAGCCGAGATCGCCGCCGGGAAAGACCGCCGGGTCGACCACGAAGCCGTCGGTGGTCAGGGCCGGACGTCCCGGCGGCAGCTCCGGGAGGATCGCCGCATCGGAGAGGGAGGACAGGAAGGGGTTGTCAAGGACGGGCACGAAGGCTTCGCGCACCAGCTCCTGGGTCAGCCGTCCGCCCGAGCCGTGGGCCAGGAGGACCGTGGCGGGCACGCGGGAACCCATGTCAGTCGCCGCCCCAACGTTCGTGGCGGAACCAGGCCGAGCAGGTGCCCTCGCTGGACACCATGCAGGCTCCCACCGGAGTGTCTGGGGAGCAACCGGAGTCGAAGAGGGGACACTCCGGCGGGTCGATGACGCCTCGCAGCACGTCGCCGCACCGGCAGCCGACGGGCTCTCGCGGCGGTCCGACCTCGACCGGAAGCCGTCCGGCGTCGCGGTGGGACCACTGCTCGCGCAGGGCGAGGCCCGATTTCGGGATCGTCCCGAAACCGCGCCAGTCGTCGTCGACCGGCTCGAAGAACCGGTCGACGAGGGCGAATGCGGCGCGGTTGCCGGCCGGCGAAACCACCCTCCCGTAGAGGTTCTCCACCGACGCCCGGCCGTCGATATTCTGCTCGATCAACTCCAGCACCCCCTGCAGCACGTCGGTGGGGGAAAAGCCGACGACGGCGCCCGGTACGTTGTGGCGATCGGCCAGGAATCTGAAGACCTCCCATCCGGTCAACACCGAGACGTGGCCGGGCAGCAGAAAGCCGCTGACCTCGAGATCAGGATCCTCCACCAGGGCCACCATTGCGGGCGGGATCACCTTGTTGCCCGGCAGGATCATGAAGTTCTGGACGCCGAGAGCCTCGGCCTCGGCGAGAGCGGCGGCGAACGTGGGTACCGTGGTCTCGAACCCGACCGCCAGGAAGACGACGTTTTTGCCGGGCAGGTCGCGGGCCATCTCCAGGGCGTCGCGCGGCGAGTAGACCACCTGAATCTCGAGGCCCTGGGCTCGCGCCTGCTCGAGGGACACGGTGCTCGACGGGACCCTCATCAGGTCGCCGAAGGTGCACAAGATGGTGTCCGGCAGGCCCGCGACGGCCAGCGCCCGGTCGAGGAATCCGACCGGGGTCACGCAGACCGGGCAGCCGGGTCCCGAAACCAGCCGAATTCCAGGAGGCATCATGCGCCGAAGACCGGCGCCGGCCACGGTGTGGGTGTGGGTCCCGCAGACCTCCATGATGACCGCGGCCCGTCCCAACCGCCGCGCCGCCTCCTCGATCTTGCGAACCAGGCCGGAAACCGCCCTGCGGTCGTGAAGCAGATTGTCTGAGGTCACAAGTCCACCATGGAATCGGCAAACTCCCGCAGCAGCTCGAGGGTCTTCGCCGCCTCGTCCTCGTCCACAGCGCCGATGGCATAGCCGGCGTGAATCAGCAGGTGCTGCCCCACGGCGGCTTCGGGCAGCAGCATCAGGGAGATCCTCCGCTCGATGCCGTCGAGCTCGACGAGGCCCTCCATTTCGTCACGTTCCTTGAGTCGCATGGGTATTGCCAGACACACGGGCGCCCTCCAGGCTTGTCCGATCGGGATGCCCCGACCCCCGATGATACCTCAGCGGGGGCCGTTGGCAGTTTGCCGTTTGCCGTTTGCCGTTTAGGTTGTCGCAGCCGTTGGCTGCTCCAACGCGACTCACCGCCACCAGCAGACAGCCGTAGGCCAGCCGATGCATGGTTAAAAGTCAAACGTTAAACGTTAAACGTTAAATGTCCGGCTCATGCGGATTCCCGTGAGATGGAACCTTGGTGAATTCGGAATTCGGAATTCGGAATTCGGAATTTTCCATTGCCCCGCTGTCTGCCGGCTATTCCACCCTTTGAACGACCCGGGGTTGGTCATGTGCTATGCCGCCAAGGCAACTGATTGCTGCCGCTGAAGACTGATCGCTGTCTCTGTTCGCTGTTCCCTGTCGCTGCCCCTGAATACTGTCGCTGCCGCTGCATTCCGGGTACGGGCACGGTAGCACCCCAACCACACGTTTTCCCGGATAAACCAAACGTTCGAGGGACCTCAGCGACACGAACCATCGAGCACGTTACTGTCGACGTTCAACGTGCAACGAGTAACGTGTAACACTGGATCGCGGAGGAGGCACTTCTTCACTGCTCCACCGCTTCAATTCCTGTTGCCGGGTTCGACCGCTGGCTTGACGCCGCGAGCGGACGCCACGCACGCGAGGACCGCCTGGCCGTAGGACAGTCCGCCGTCGCCGGGCGGCACCGAGGTCGCCAGCAGTGGCTCGAAGCCGGCTGACTCGAGCCCCAGGCGAAGGCCGCTTCGGAGCAGACGGTTCGCCAGACAACCTCCCCCCAGGGCCACCGGACCGCCGGCCTCGGGGGAGATCCGTCGGATCATCTCGACGGCCAGGGCGCAGAAGGTGGCGTGAAAGGAGGCGGCAACCCGCGGCGGTGGTTCGCCGTCGAGCAGGCGCCGAGCCGCCTCGGCGACGAGCTCGGCCGAAGGCAGGGTCGTTGAATCGTCCTCCGGGTCCAGTGCTATGTCCCAAACCTCTGCGGGCTCGACCCAGGTCGAGGCCAGCGCTTCTAAACGGACGGCGGCTTCCCCCTCCCAGTCGTTGTCGATTGCCAGGCCCAGCAGGGCACCCCCGGCTTCGAAGAGGCGGCCGGCGCCGGAGGCCATCGGCCAGGTTCCGTTGGCGGCGAGACGGCACACCCGACGGACCTCGCCGGAGTCGAGGGCTTTAGCCAGCGGCAGTCGATCCAGGTCGGACGCCATGCCGGCCAGGGAGAGGGCGGCGACCGCCACCCGCCACGGTTGCCGCACCGCCAGCTCGCCGCCCACCAGCGGCAGCGGCTGCAGGTAGCCGAGCCGGCTCCACTCGAGACGGCCGTTGAGCCGCAGGAACTCGCCGCCCCACGCGGTGCCGTCCGGACCCCACCCGGTGCCGTCGAGGGAGATGGCGAGCGCGTGGTCGCCACCCTCCGGAAACCGGCCGTGCTCGGCGAGCACGGCCGCTGCGTGGGCCAGGTGGTGCTGGACCTCGAGAACCTCCCCGCCACGATCCCGGGCAAGCTCGGCGGCCAGCCAGGAGCTCGGGTAGTCCGGGTGGGCGTCGGCCACGATCAGCTGCGGCGCCACCTGGAGAAAGTCCTCGAGGCTCTCGATGACCTCGCGGAGAAAGGCACGGGCCGGCTCGGAGTCGAGATCGCCGACGTGCTGGGAGGGGAACGCCTGACCATCCACGGCGAGGCAGGCGGTCACCTGGAGGTGGCCGCCCACGGCGAGCACCGGCACCTGATTGGGTTCAGGCAGAGGCAACGGCTCCGGGACCCAGCCGCGGGCCCGACGCAGCACGATCGGTCCGCCGGCGGCGGATCGGACCACCGAGTCGTCGACCCGCCGCACCACGTCGCGATCGTGTATCAAGAACCCGTCGGCAATGTGGGCGAGGCGCTGCAACGCCTCCCGGTTGGACCGGCAGATTGGCTCCTCGGAGAGGTTCGCCGACGTCATGACCAGCGGCGGCATGGAGGGGTCGGCGAACAGCTCCACGTGCAGCGGGGTGGTGGTGAGCATGACCCCCAGGTCGTCAATACCCGGGGCCACGACATCGCTAACAGGAGATGGCGTCCGCCGGGGTCCGAGCACGACAGGGGATCGCGGAGAGGTCATCAAAGCGCGATCCGAGGCCCGGAGGTTCACCACGCGGTCGGCCTGGCCGAGATCACGGACCATCACCGCGAACGGCTTGGTCGGGCGCCGTTTGCGCTCCCTCAGTCGGCGGATCGGTTCGGCACGATCGGCGCGGCAGGCGAGCTGAAACCCCCCCAACCCCTTGACGGCGAGGATGGCGCCGTCGATCAAGGCCTGTCGACAGTGGGCCACGGCCGCAGGTCCCTCGGCGGCGATCTCGCCCCGGGAGTCCTGGAACCAGATTCGCGGCCCGCACGCGGGGCAGCACACGGGTTCGGCGTGAAACCGGCGATCGGTGGGGTCGTTGTACTCGCGCTCGCACTCCGGGCAGAGTGGAAAGCAGCCCATCGCCGTCTGGGGTCGGTCGTAGGGGAGCCGGTGGACCAAGGAAAATCGAGGTCCGCAGTTGGTGCAGGTGGTGAAGGGGTAGCGATGGCGGCGATCGGCGGGGCTCTCCATTTCCCGGCGGCAGTCATCGCAGAGGGCGGCGTCGGGCGGAACCAGGGCGCCTGCTCGGCGTCCCCGGGTGGAGTCCCGAACCTCGAATCCCGTGTCTCCCCGGCAGCTGACCTCCTCCATCAACATTTGGTCGAGGCGCGCCAGGGGCGGCATGCCCGCCCGCAGCCGGTCCGGGAAAGCCTCAACCACGGCTCGGGGGCCCTCGACCTCGGCGGTGGCGCCGGCGGGATCGTTGACGACCCAGCCGGCGAGCCCCATCGAGGACGCGATCCGATGCACCGTCGGCCGGAATCCCACGCCTTGCACGGCACCCCGGCAGACGACCCGTAGGCGCATGATCCGTTCGGTCAACCGTGAGTTCCCGGGGGGAAATTGAAAATTGAAAATTGAAAATTGAAAATTCCGCCCACCCACCCATGATTCCTGCGACCGGGGACACCACAAATTTGCAATCTGCAATTTGGAATTTGCAATTCAACCATCAGTCTTGAACGCCGCACCCCTTTTCGCGGTGAGGCGATCCCGAAGAAGGGTGCACCAGGTGTCGACACCCTCACCGGTGGTGGATGAGGTCTCGAGGATCGTGCCGGTGGGGTTGAGGGACCGAAGCTGCTCGCGCACCACCTCGATGTCGAACGGGAGGTGGGGGAGGAGGTCGATCTTGGTGATGACCGTGACCTCGGCCCGCGCGAAGATCGCCGGGTACTTGAAGGGCTTGTCGTCGCCCTCGGTGGTGGACAGCACGGCGACCTTGAAGTCCTCGCCCAAGTCGTAGGTGGTCGGGCAGATCAGGTTGCCGACGTTTTCGATGAACAGGATGTCGGCCGGCAGCAGGGGAGTCTCCTCGAGCGCCCGATCGACCTGCCGGGCATCCAGGTGACAGCCGCCGCCGGTGAGGATCTGGTGAGCCGGGACGCCGAGTGCGCGAATCCGGTCGGCATCCCGCTCGGTGGCAACGTCCCCCTCCACGACGGCGCACCGATGGTCGGCCTTGAGCCGGGCCACGGTGGCCTCGAGCAGGGTGGTCTTGCCCGAGCCCGGCGACGAGATCAGGTTGACAACCAGGGTCCCCGCCTCTGCGAACCGAGCACGCAGAACATCGGCACGTTCTTCGTTGGCCGCCAGGGCTCGGCGCTTCACCGTGACTACCTGCTTCATGAACCCTCCCCGACCCGGACCTCGGCGGTGCCCGGGTTGTCACAATCGTCGTCGGCGAGGATCGTGACCTCGAGCACGTCCAGCTCGTCGCCCCCGCTCACCTGGAGCGGCATGGCGCAGTCCGGACAGATCCTCAGCCAGCTGCCCTCGGAGCGGGACTTGTCCTCGCCACAGGTCGAGCAGTGCTGGCGTGCCGGGCACCAAGTGACCTCGAGCCGGGCGCCGGCGTCCGGGCCGTCCGCGACCACCGCCTGCCAGGCGTAGTCCAGCAGATCGGGCTCGATGGCCGACAGCTCGCCGACCGCCATGCGGACCATTTCGAGCCGGCCGCCGCCGTGCTCGGTCAGGACCTCCCGGCACACCCGGTGGATCTCGAGAGCGATGCTCATTTCGTGCACCCGCTCAGTATAGCGAGACGCTCGGGACCTCACTTGTCTGGTCGATCGCGGACCGTAAATTCCAAATTCCAAATTGCAAATTACAAATTCACGGCATCCGAGATCCCAAAGCCCCACAAAATACTGTCCAAATAACTTCGAAAAGCGGGGTGGTGGGGAGGGGGGAGCTTTTCGAAGCGGGCGGGCGGGTGGGCGAGGGTGTGTACAATCATGTGTGCCAATGGGATTACCTCGTCTCATCATCACGGGTGCTTCGGGCTTCATCGGCCGGCGGTTGCTGGACGGGCTCAAGGAGCGCTTCCAGATCGTCGGCATGGCGCGGCGGTCCCAGCTGAGAAGCGGCGCCCCGTTTCACGACAACATCACCTGGTACCAGATTGACATCGGTGATCGGGAGTCCACCCGGACCGCCTTTCAGTTCGTCCGCGACAGCGGGGGTGCGGACTTCGTGCTCCACCTGGCGGCCCACTACGATTTCACCGGCGAGGACCACCCGGAGTACTGGCGAACCAATGTGGATGGACTTCGCAACGTGCTGGAGGAGTGCCGCGACCTCGAATTGAAACGCTTCATATTCGCCTCCTCGGTGGCGGCGTGCCAGTTTCCTCCGAGGGGCGTGCGTCTCAACGAGGACAACCCTCCCGACGGCGATCACATCTACGCAATCACCAAGCGCCAGGGCGAGGAGATGCTGGCCGAGTACGACGACGTCCCGTCGTGCATCGTGCGTTTTGCGGCCATGTTCTCGGACTACTGCGAGTACGCTCCGATGTACATCTTCCTGGAGACATGGCTTTCCAAAGCGTGGAACGCGCGGATTCTGGGCGGCCGGGGGGAGTCGGCGGTTCCCTACCTCCATATTCGCGAGGTTCCGATGTTCTTCCGCAGGCTCTTCGATCGGCTGGACGGGGTGGGTCAGCGTGAGGTGCTGATCTGCAGCCCGAACGAGACGGTCAACCACAGGGAGCTGTTCGACCTGGCCAATTTGAATTTTCGGGGCGTTCGCCGGAAGCCCGTTCTGATGCCGGCGCCGCTGGCGCGGGTCGGGGTGTGGGGTCGCGACCTGCTGGGCCGGATGCTCGGCAACCGGCCGTTCGAGCGGCCCTGGATGGTGAAGTACGTAGATTTCGTACTGGCGGTCGATTCCAGCCGGACCCAGGGCAAGCTGGACTGGCGTCCGAGAGAGCGGCTTTGCGTGCAGCGGCGGGTACCGTTCATGGTGGAGAATCTGAAGACCGACCCACTGGAGTGGCACCGGCGCAACCAGGCCGCCCTCAAGGACATTCGGGTGCGTCCCAACCTGAGGATTCACCGGCTGTTGGAGAAGCACCACGACGAGATTCGGAGGCGGTTCGTCAACGCGTTGCTCGCGGGATCAGCCGGTGCCACCCCATTTCCCTCCTATCAGAACGTCTCGAAGGAGATCCTGGAGTGGCGGTTCACCGTGGTGCTGCGGCACCTCCTCAACGCGGTACGAACCAGCGAGAAGGGCCTGTTCACAGCCTACTGCAGGGATCTGGCGGAGAAACGATATGACGAGGCGTTCGCAGCCGAGGAGGTTTGCCGCGCGTTGACCCTCCTCGACCAGACGTGCGTCGAGGTGCTGAACAGGGACCCGGAGTCCCAAGGCCTCGACGAGGCGCTGCGGAACTACCTCACCATGACCGTTCAGTTCGGGTGCGACCAGGTGATGGAGATCTACGACGAACTGAGTGGCGATTATTGCTGAGGGTTCGGGTAGCCTACGGTTCGAGCTGGCTTGGGTGGTTTTCGCTCATCTTCTAAATTCTGAGTGCCATTGAAGCTGTCGCCGCAGCTGAGACTCCGCGAGCCGTGTTGATCTCACGGTGGGTAGGCACTCAGAATTTAGCCATATTTTTTCTGACTTTGGATCGGAATCGCCAGTTTGGGATGGTTGGGGAATTTTCGATTTTCGATTTTCGATTTTTGATCGGGTGCGGGGTCAGCGGACTCGATCGCGCGCCCTCGTACCTTAGTTCTCGCTGCCTCGTACCCTGGTATGCACCCACCACACGACCAGCGCCATCAGGGCGTCGGCGACTCCCGAGACGGGCACCGCCCAGGGCAGCGAGTCGACGAAGGTGCAAATGAGGAGAAAGAACATGGCAAAGGTCTTCGCCGAGACCAGGATGGTCACTCCACGGTACTTGAAATACTCGATGAGGTAGGCGCCTGCGAGGACCAGGTGGAAGGCTCCCGCCTGGCGGCCGAAGAAGATCGGATCAATGCCCTCCCAGCCGCCGAACTGCATCAGCCAGTTGGGAGCGAATATGAAGACCACGCCGATGATGGCGCTGTGCAGCGAGACCAGGAGAATGAGCAGGCGCTCGTGGACGGCGGTCAGCTTCATGGATCACTCCCACCAGATTTCGGGATCGAGCGGCACCGCCCGCCGGACCGGCTCGACTCCCAGGCGACGCAGCTCCGCGATCACCGCCTCGACGACGTCGGGTACCGCCGCGCGAACCGCATCGCCGAGCCGGGCCACGTTGCCCGTACTCTCGGGAATCACGCCGATGACGATCACCTCGTCGGGACTGGAGTCGGTGAGCTCGGCTACCATCAGGGTCTCTCGTAGGCCGGGTTGGTGCGGGTTGGTCCGTTTGGGCAGCGGTTTGGCCAGCATCTGGGTTTTGTCGAAGCGCTTGATGGAGCCTGGAGGACCGTCCGAGCTCACCGTGTCGATGACGATCACTGCGGCGGCCTGGTCGATGTAGGGCGCGAAATCCAGGCCCGGTGTGCCCACGTCCTGGACCTCGACGCCGTCCGGGAACTCGTACCCGGCCTGGAGGACCCGGACCGCGAACGGGCCGAGCCCGTCGTCCTCCATCAGGATGTTGCCCATTCCCAGAATGCGGATCTTGGAGTTCATCGTCATCGTCACCATTGTACGGACTCGGGATTTTAGAAAACCCGAGCCCAAGAAAAGGGGCCAGGGAGAGCCCTGGCCCCGGAAGTCGAAAATACCAACCCTATGATCAGAGAGCCTTCACCTTCGACACCTCGTTGCCCTCGGGGTCGAGGGTGTGGATGGCGCAGGCCAGGCACGGATCGAAGGAGTGGATGGTGCGCAGCACCTCCAGCGGACGCTCCGGATCGGCCACCGGATTGCCCACCAGCGACGCCTCGTACGGGCCCATCTGGTCGTTGCCGTCGCGCGGACCGGCGTTCCAGGTGGAAGGTACGACGCACTGGTAGTTCTTGATCTTCCCGTCCTCGATCACCACCCAGTGGGACAGCACGCCGCGGGGCGCCTCGTGGAATCCGAACCCCTGCTGGATCCCTGACGGGAATTCGAACGGGGTGAAGATGTCCGTATCGCCGGAAGCGATGTTGGCCACCAACAGGTCCCAGTGCTTGAGGGCGAGCTCGGCGAGCACCGCGCACCGGATGGCGCGTGCCGCGTGGCGGCCGAGGGTGGAGTGCAGCACCGACGGTCCGAGCTTGGCGCCAGCGATCTTCCCGCGGTCTCGAGCATCCAGGTGCCCCGGCGGACGGTGGGCTCGTGACCGGAGGCCAGACCCACCAGCACCTGGCTGAGCGGGCCGACCTGCATCGGCTGGCCGTCGAATCGGGGCGACTTGACCCACGAGTACTTGCCTGCGGGGTCGAAGTCGGTGTAGGCGGGTACCGTGTCCTCCTCCCACGGGTGGCGGCTCCAGTCGCCGTCGTACCAGGAGTGGGCGATGGACTCGGCCACGTTGTCGCGGAAGTAGGGATCGTCGAAGGTCTCGATGGTCTTCAGGCTGCCCAGGTCGCCGCCCATGATCGTGCCGCCCGGCAGGTCGAACTCGGTGCCGAGGGTGTTGAGCGGCATGTCGGGCACCGCGAGGTAGTTGGTGACGCCGGCGCCGTAGCCGAGCCACGGTGCGTACATGGCGCCGATGGCGGCGACGTCGGGCATGTAGACCTGCTCGACGAAGGTCTTCACCTCGGTCAACAGCTCCTTGATCATGTAGAGCTTGTTCATGTTGAGGGTGGCCTGGTTGTCCAGGTTGATCGCGTTGGCCACACCACCCACGGCGAGGTTCTGGATGTTGGGGGTCTTCGAGCCCAGGACCGCCACTGCTTGCAGCGCCTTCTTCTGGTACTCGAGTGCCTGCAGGTAGTGGTGAACCGCCAGCAGGTTGACGTCCGGCGGGAGCTTCATGGCCGGGTGGCCCCAGTAGCCGTTGGTGAAGATCCCCAGCTGGCCCTTGGCCACGAAGTCGTTGAGCTTGTCCTTGACGGCCTGAAGCTCGGCGGCGCTGTTGTGGGGCCACGGCGACAGGGAGTTGGCGAGGATCGCCGCCTTCACCGGGTTGCCCTGCAGGGCCGACACCACATCCACCCAGTCGAGGGCCGACAGGTGGTAGAAATGCACGATGTGATCATGGAGGGCGTGGGCGGCGATGATGATGTTGCGGATCAGTTGAGCGTTCAGCGGTATCTCGAGGTTGAGCGCGTTCTCGACCGCCCGGACCGAGGCGATGGCGTGCACCGTGGTGCACACGCCGCAGATCCGCTGGGTGAAGATCCACGCGTCCCGTGGATCACGCCCCTCGAGGATCTTCTCGATCCCCCGCCACATCTGGCCGGAGGACCAGGAGTTTTGGACTTTGCCGCGATCCACCTCGACATCGATGCGCAAGTGCCCTTCGATGCGGGTGATCGGGTCGACAGTGATCATTCTGGCCATCTCGACCCCCTCCTATTGAGCCGATTCCTTGGCCGGGACGCCGGCCAGGATCGGGAACTTCTTCACGATGTAGATGTAGAGTGCGATCTCCAGTGCGATGACGCCAAGGGTGATCAGCAGCTCGGGCAGATTCGGAAAGTACGACCAGTTCGGGCCCGGGTTGTACGCGGTCAGGTAGGCGTCGAAACGGTAGACCGCTCCGGCGAGCATGAGCAGCACTGAGCCCGCGAACAGGGTTCGGAAATCGCGACCGCGCATGAACATGATGATCGGCGCCGCGAACAGCGCGATCTCCCCCCAGAACACCAAACTGTAGAATCCCTGGTTGAACATCAGGACCGTCTTGCCGCTCAAGATGATGTCCCCGAATCTGACGCCGAGGTAGAGCAGGTTGACGATGATCATCACTCCGGCGAGCGAGGTCAGCATCGCGGTTTCGCGCTGCCGTTTGAACACCGCGCTCGAGACCGCCGACTCCCAGACCACCACCGCGTATCCCATGCCGACGCAGGAGATCAGGAACAGCACGGGGATCCACCCGGTGTACCACAACGGGTGAAGCTTGTGGCCTCCCAGCAGCATCAGAGTACCGAGGGACGACTGGTGCATGGTGGGCAGCAACACGCCGAGGGCGATGATGAAGATCATCGCCTTGTCCATGAAGCGCAGCCCCCACTCCGAGAAGCTCTTCAAAAAGCCGCTCGAGGACTCCTTCCATTGCTCCATGAAGGCCGGTGACAGCTCGATCCACAGCACGACCATATAAGCCATGACGCACAGCGCAACTTCGAGCAGGGCAGAGTTCCAGTTGTACTTGCCCATGTCGGGGAAGCCGCCGAGCGGGATCCGCCACACGAACCACGGACGGCCGACGTCGATGACGATGGCCAGTGCCGCCATCGAGTAGCCCAGGGCGCTGGTCAGGATGGCGGGCCGAACTACGGGGTGGTACTTGCCCTTGTTCAGGATGTAGGCGAGGATCGCGATTGCATATCCGCCGCAACCCAGCGCGGTGCCGGTGACAACGTCGAAGGCGATCCAGATGCCCCACGGGTAACCGTCGGTGAGCGCGGAAACCGCGCCGATGCCGGCGGCGAAACGCCAGGTGAGAATCACCAGCCAGAGGCCGATGAAGGCTATCAACCACTTGTAGGGTCGGGTGAGCAGCGGGCCCCCGACAGGCTTGGCGCCCGATTCGTGTGCCATCACTCACCTCCTTCCTTCTGGGCCGAGCTGCGGTTGCGCCACAGCACCGCCCCGAGCACCGCGTACAGTGCGACGGGCGCGATGAAGCCCTTGTAGACGCCGTGCTGGAGGGAGCGGGCGAGCTTCGCCGACGGCTCGGTGCCGATGTTGGGCAGGCCGAGCTGCTCGAAGTCCACCGCGGCGAGGTACAGCACCTGGGTGCCGCCGCCGTCGTCGAGACCGAAGATTTTCGGGTCTCCCTGGGGCCAGTAGCGGTCCGGATGCTGGGCGATCCTCTGCTGGGCGTCGGCCTTGAGCTCCTCGTAGGTGCCGAAGATCACGGCCGCCTTGGGACACGCCTGGCAGCATCCCGGCTCCTTGCCGGCCTTGATCATATGGAGGCACATCTCGCACTTGACGATCTTCGGGTTGTTTGACTCCCACTGGAACTTGGGAATGTTGTACGGGCACGCCACCTGACAGTAGCGGCAGCCGATGCAGCGGCCCGGGTTCCAGGTGATGATTCCATACTCGACCTTCTTGAACGCGCCGATCATGCAGGCGTTGACGCAGCCGGGGTCCAGGCAGTGCATGCACTGGGCCTTCATGTATGACTCGAGCTCTCCATCGACTTCGTACTTCTTGATGATGTTTTTGGTTTCGCCGTTGAGGTCGTTCGGCGGATCATACAGATTGCCCGGCAGGTCGTTGGCAGTTTTGCACGCCGTCACGCAGGCACGGCAACCGATGCAGCGGGTGGCGTCGTAGAGCATCCCCACCGCGTCGGCCGGCGCCTGGGGCACATCCGACGCCTCGATGGGTCTGACACCCACCGTCGCGCCGGCGCCCGCGACGGCGAGCCCCTTCAACAGTGCGCGGCGATCCATGGACATCTCACTCCCCCTCCTGCTCGTTGAGCTTTTTGGAGGCCATCAAGCCGGCGCCGATGACGGCCCCGGCAGTGAGGCCGGCGACCCCGGTCCACGCCGCGCCCGCGCTGGTTCGATGGTCGGGGAAAATCGGCGGGTGGGCGTCCGGCGGTAGCAGCGCCGCCTCGTGCACCCCTTTGGTGAAGCCCACGCCCTTTTCGGTGCACCCAAAGCACGGGTGACCGATCCCGATCGGCCAGCAGTCCGGGATCTCGTTGAAGGTCAGTGTCGAGCAGTTCGCGTGGGTCTCCGGGCCCTTGCAGCCGAGCGCGTAGAGGCAGTAGCCGAGGCGATGTCCCTCGTCGCCGTACTCGCGGGCGAACCGTCCGGCGTCGAAGTGAGCCCGGCGGGGGCAGTGCTCGTGAATGGTGCGCCCGTAGGCGAAGAGCGGCCGGTTCTGGTCGTCGAGAGCGGGCAGGCTGCCCAGGGCGACGAACTGCAGGACCGTGCCGAGCAGGTTGTACGGGTTGGCCGGACAGCCGGGGAGGCACACCACCGGCTTGTCGGTGAGGATGTCCTTGGCGCCGACCGCGCCGGTCGGGTTGGGATCGGCGGACGGAATGCCTCCCCAGGAGGCGCACGATCCGATGGCGATCACCGCCGCCGCCTTGCCGCCCACGTCCTGGAGAATGTCGATCGCGGTGCGGCCGGCGATCTGGCAGTAGATGCCGTTTTCCTTGGTCGGGATCGCTCCCTCGACGATGCACACGTAGCCGCCCTCGTGCTTGGCGATCGTCTCGTTGAGCACATCCTCGATCTGGTGGCCGGCCGCGGCGAACAGGGTTTCGTGATAGTCGAGCGAGATCAGATCCAGGATCAGCTCTCCGATGCCGGGGAACGAGGTTCTCAGCAGAGACTCGGTACATCCGGTGCACTCCTGAAAGTGCAGCCAGACCACGACCGGTTTCAGGCCGGCCTCCGCTGCCTCGGCCCACTGACGGCCTACCGACGCCGGCAGACCCACCGTGGCGGCGGCCAACATGCAGACCTTGAGAAAGTCCCTCCGGTCCACCCCCTCCACGGGGGGACCGTCTGGACCACGCAACAGGTGTTCCATTCGACCCATGGCAACCTCCTCCCTCATGCACCCATAGGGTGATTGATATTGCTGTCGATGAGGATATTGCGGTGCAGTGATGGTGTCAATACAAATCCATCTTCGTAATACTTCATCTCAAGATATAATACCGTTTGCTAAAGAGTTTCAGTCGCATATTTCCCAAGCGGAGAGGATTTCGGCGGCGAGTCGGTCGGCGGCGCGGCTGACGGTATCGGTCAGGTGCGGGCGGGGGGCAATCGACTCGGGGACGACGCCCCACAGGGTGAATTGTGCGGAGGCGAGTTCGGGAACTCCGTGAAGCAGCCAGCGCAGCTGCTCCGGCACCGCCAGCTGATGGACCCAGGACCGGTGGTCCTCCAGGTCGAGGAGCTGGTCGTGTTCGATCCGGTGAATCGAACCGGGCGGCCGATCGAGGTCGATGGCGTCCACCAGCCAGATCCTGGGCTCCCTTTTCCAAAACGCCAGCAGCCGGGAAACGTCGCCGCCGACCTCGGCCGCTCTGAGCCCGGACGGTAGGTCGACCAGGGAAAGCCTGGCGACGACCGCCGGACCGACGCCGTCATCCCCCATCAGGGGGTTGCCGAGGCCGGCGACGAGGCACCGGCAGTCGGTCATGCGTTCCGGTCCAAGTGATCGGCTGAATTGCAAATTGCAAATTGCAAATTGCAAATTGCAGATTGAGAAATCTTTGAAATAGGGGTGGGTGGGCGAATTTGAAATTTGAAATTTTGAATCTGCAATTTCTTGTTCCCATCCCCCGCGACGTCGACGCTCGAGGTCACCTGCCGAGTCGGGTGACGTGAACCGAGCAGGAGATGCAGGGGTCGTAGGCGCGAACCACCATTTCGAGGTCGAGCTTGAGCTGTTGGTCCTCACCGTCGCCCGAGCCAAGAAATCGCTGTGCGGTTCGGCGCAGGTCGAGCTCGGTATTGGCCAGGTTCTGGGCCGTGGGGGTGACCACGTTGGCCGCCACGACCGTGCCGTCTTTGTCGAGCTCGAACTCGTGGAAGAGGGTCCCCCGTGGGACCTCCACCGCGGCGATTCCCCGGCCGGCGCGGACCCGGTACTCGGCCATTTCCACGGCCGCTTCCGGCATGCCGAGCAGGGAGTCGCAGATCGCGGCCGCGGACTCGAGCGCGTACACGATCTCCACCAGCTGCGCCCAGGTGTTGAGCAGGATGTTGTCGGACGGACCGTCGGGGAAGAAGGTCTCGAATGTCTGTCTGGCGTGCCCTTCGAGGCGGTCGGCCCACAGTTGGAGCCGGGCGAGGGATCCCACCATGTAGGTCTCCCCGGTCTCCAGTGCGGCGTGCTTCGCATGGGAATGCTCGACGGTGAACTCCCGGGTCGTGCGCCGGTAATCGGCAACCGGGAACTCCTCTCCCCGGGAGGTGCAGATCGACGTGCCGCGGAAGCCGTAGTCAGCCCCAGAGGGTCTCAAGGCGACATAGATCCGCTCACCGGTCGCCCAGGTCGGGACGGGGACGGACCTCGCCACCTCCACCAGCTCGAGGGTCGACTGCAGGCCGACCGCCAGTTCGTCGCGGAGTTGTTCCAGATCGCGGTGGGCGGGCAACGATCCGAAACCGCCCACCAGGGCGTTGACCGGATGCACGGCCCGACCGCCGACCAGCGTCTGGATCCGGTTTCCGAGCTGTTTCAGACGCAACGCCGACGCGACCTCGGCGGGCAGCGTCGCTGCCATCTCCATGACCGATCCGTAGCCGAGGAAATCGGGCAGCGCCAGGGCGAAGACGTGGAGGGCGTGGGATTCCACGGCGGCGCCGCGCAGCATGAGTCCCCGCAGCAACCTGGTCCGGTCGGAGACCTTGACGTCGAGCGCATCCTCGAGTGCCTCGAGAGCGGCCACGGTGTGATCCGCCGAGCAGATGGCGCAGACCCTCGTGATGATCCCCTGCACCTCGAGGAAGCTCTTGCCCACGAGCAGGGCTTCGTAGTAGCGGCTGCCCTCGTGGATGTCCATTTCGACGGATGAAACCGTGTCGCCGGAGAGCGTGACGTGGATGCCGCCGTGGCCCTCGACCCGTCCGATGTGGGGAATCGTGATGGTCCGAGCGTTACTCATGACGCGAGACCTCGCCTTCGAGCCCGATCCGCATCCAGGCCGGGGCCGAGAAGTTGCGCATCCGGCCGCCGATTTCGATCCAGGACAGGCCGCGGTCGGAGAACATCTTGGCGTTGGCGTCGTAGTTGGGCTCCTCCAACGGCCCGCGGCAGCCGGCGCAGGCCACACCGAGGGACGGGCAGCGGGCGCTGCAGCCCGCCCTGGTCATGGCTCCGCAACAGACCTCGTGGTACTCCAAAACGCGGCACGGGTTTTCGCGGATCTTGCACTCCCAGCACACCGGCACTGCGGGAAACTCGGGGACGGTTCCGGCCAGCATCGAGGCCACCACCCTCAGGAACTCCTCGCGTTCGATGGGGCAACCGGGGAGCTCGACCTCGAAGTGGACGAAATCCGTGGCTGGTCGTGCCTCGACGGTGTCGATGAAGTCGGCGTCAAAATGGTAGACCTCGTCCACCAGCACATCCCGTGGGAGGCTGTTCAGCATGGCGGGCAGGCCGCCCCAGACGGCGCAGGTCCCGAGTGCGACCAGTCGGGTGCAACGTTGTCGGATGCGTTTGAGGTTTTCGAGGTCACGGCTGGTGGCCACCACGCCCTCGACGAAACCGATGTCGAGCGGCGTCTCGTGGTCGTTGTTCGACATCGCCATGACCCAGTCGACGATGTCGAGCTCGGAGGCGAGCCGGATGAGCTGGTCCTCGCAGTTCAGGATCTGGAGCTGGTCGCCGGCACACCCCGTCAAGGAGAAGATCCCCACCCGCGGCCTTCGGTTGCAGGTCATAGCCGGGTCTCCGCCGTGCCGTGATCGTCGTCGGCGGGCGACCAACAAAAACCGGCAGCTCCCTCCCCATAAGCTGAAAATTTGCAATTTGCAATTTGCAATTTGCAATTTGCAATTTGGAATTCACGGTCATTCATGGGTGGATCAGCTCCGGCAGATTGATCGCGTCCCAGTAGGAAAAGACGGGGCCGTGCAGGCAGGTGAAGGTGTAGCCGACGGCGCAGTGGCCGCACTTGCCGATGCCGCACTCCATCCGCCGCTCCAGGCTGAGGAAGATGTGGTCCTTGCCGAATCCCTTGCTCACCAGCCGGTCCAGGACGAACTTGTAGAACACCGGCGGGCCGCAGCACACGGCGTAGGTGCGCGCGGCGTCGACCTCGAGCCCATCAACCAGCTCGGTGACGAATCCCACCTCGCCGTCCCACGGCTGGTCATTGGTCGAGTCCACTGCCAGCCGCACCTCGGCATCCCCGCGATCCGAGACCGAGGACAGCTCGTCGGCAAAGAGCACTGCGTCGGGGGTTCGGCTGCCGTAGAGCAGGGTGATCCGGCCGAACAGCTGTCTCAGGTCCACCAGGTACTGCAGCAGGCCGCGCAGGGGGACCATTCCGAGGCCGCCGGCCACCAGCAGGACGTCGCATCCTTCAAACCGATCCACCGGGAATCCATTTCCCAGGGGACCCCGGATGCCGACCGTGTCACCGGCCCCGAGGTGGTCGAAGAGGTACCCGGTGAGACTGCCCGCCCGGCGAATCACCAGCTCGAAGGTGCCCGCTCGGGTGGGGGAGGACGGCAACGAGAACGGGGCTTCGCCGACGCCCATTACCGACAGCTCCACGAACTGCCCGGGAAGAAACCGAAAAGACCGGGCGAGCTCGGTGTCCTCGAACCTGAGCTCGAAGAGCCGGGTGTCCGGTGCGAGGTCTCGGGCGTCGAGAATCCTGGCCGGCGCCGGCAGGTAGGGGTTCACATCGGTGAGGGTGTGTGCGGCCGACACCGGCGGGTCGAGCGACAACCGGCTCGAGGAGCTCACAGCTCACCCCGAACCCTGGCGAAGACCTCGACCACGTTGATGCCGGTCGGACAGTTGTCGATACACCGGCCGCAGCCGACGCAGGACGGCATGCCGAACTCGCGGACGAAGGCCTCCTGCTTGTGGTAGTACCGGGTGCGGACGCGCTCGGACCGGTCGCTGCGGAAGTTGTGGCCTCCGGCGACCGTGGCGTAGTCCCGGAACAGGCACGAGTCCCAGGTCCGGCGGCGGCGCGCCACCCCGTCGTCGATCACCTCGTCGGCGACGTTGAAGCAGGAGCAGGTGGGACAGACGGAGGAGCACGAACCGCAGCACAGGCATTTGGCGCCGATCTCGTCCCACACCGGGTCGTCGCGCTTCAGCTCGAGGATGTAGGGCAGATCGGAGGTGTCCACCTCCAGCTGGAAGGCATCGCCGCGGCGCCGAGACCGGAGCAGGTAGTCCTCGGTATCCCTGGCGGTCGAGGGGTCGAAAAGCTCGCGGTTGGCGCGGACGATGTCGTCGCCCTTCGACGAGCCCACCGCCACCAGGAGCCGGCCCTCGAGGGGGGTGAGGAAGAGATCGAAGCCGTCGTCGGTGGAACCGGTGTCCATCGAGGTGCAGAAGCACCGGTCGTCGGGCCAACACCCGTAACCGACCACCGTCAGCCGCTGCCGGTTGACCAGGTAGTAGGGATCGGTGTACCCGCCGAGATACAGCAGGTCCAGGATCTTCAGCGCGTGGATGTCACAGGCGTGAGCCCCGAACAGCACCTGGTCGCCCCGCCGGTTGTCGCCGGGGTCCTTCGCCGCCCCGCCCACCGGGCCCTCGAGCATCACGAAGGAGGGTTTGAGGAGCAGCTTCTTGAACGGCAGGGTGGTGCGCAGGGCATCCGGTCTCGCCAGCGACACGTCGTCGATGACGGCGAGCCGATGGTCGTTGTCGCCGTGGCGGACCGGTGCCCACAACGTACCCCACTCCTTGAGTGCCTCGAGGAGGCGGGGGAGGCGGCTGGTGACCAGGCTCAGGGTCTGCATCGAAGCAATGTTCTCCTTGTTCGTGAAGGAAGTCACAAACCCTGAGGTAAGTATGGGTCTGTCCGAGGGCTATTGCAAGCGTGCTCCGCTCCCGGGTTTCGGTCGGCGAATTTCCACGCGATCAGGGGGAGTTGCGAAATTGGGGATGGGAAATTGAGAATACCGGCCTACGGCGCTGGCGATCGATCGCGGATTGTACTATTATTCACATGTTTGGTGACCGGGGTGTCTCGTGAACCGCGGTCGGTACGTTGGAGGAGGAGCCGGCGCGAACCCCGCGGGGTTTTCGCAATTTAGATTCCAGGTTGAGGAGGAGGAACCGGTGAACAACACGACCATCTTGTATCTCGTTCCAGTGGTGGCGATCCTCGCCCTCATTTACGCGGCGATTCGTGCGGCGTGGGTGAGGAAGCAGGACGAGGGTACCGACCGGATGAAGGTCATAGGCGGCTGGATCGCCGACGGCGCCATGGCCTTCCTGGCCAGGGAGTACCGTGTGCTGGCGATCTTCGTGGTCGCAGTGGCGATTCTGCTCGGGGTCTCGAACGCCTATGTGGGCGCGGAGCAGAACACCAACGCTCTGATCGCGGTGTCGTTCGTGCTCGGTGCGGTCTGCTCCGGCCTAGCCGGCTACTTCGGCATGAAGACCGCGACGGCATCGAATACCCGAACCGCGTCGGCGGCGAGGGACGGCCTCAACAAGGCGCTTCAGGTGGCCTTCACCGGCGGTTCGGTGATGGGCCTGTCGGTGGTGGGTCTGGCGCTGCTGGGTCTGGGCGGGCTGTTTGCCGTCTACACCAGAATGTACCCGGCATCCATGGAGGGCGGCAACGCCACCATGTTGGTGCTCAACGTGCTGTCCGGCTTCTCGCTGGGCGCGTCGTCGATCGCCCTCTTCGCCCGTGTGGGCGGCGGCATCTACACCAAGGCCGCCGACGTCGGCGCGGACCTGGTGGGCAAGGTCGAGGCCGGCATCCCCGAGGATCACCCGCTGAACCCGGCGACCATCGCCGACAACGTGGGCGACAACGTTGGTGATGTGGCCGGCATGGGCGCGGACCTCTTCGAGTCGTACGTCGGCGCGATCATCTCATCCATGATCCTCGGCGCCGCGTGGTACGTGGGTCTCGAGGCGGCCCAGCCCGGCGCCGGAATGAACGGCGTCTTCCTGCCGTTGGCGGTGGCTCTGATCGGCATCGTGGCGTCGGTGATCGGCTTCTTCTTCGTGCGCACCAAGGAGGGCGGCGATCCACAGCAGGGCCTCAACCGGGGCACCTTCGGTGCCGGCATCCTGATGGTGGTGGGCACCTTGGTGGCAATCAAGCAGATGATCCCCGCCTCCGGGGTCACCGTGAACGACATCATCACCGGTGAAGCCGTCACCTACCAGTGGTGGGGCATCGCCACCGCCGTGGTGGCGGGCCTGATCGCCGGCATCCTGGTGGGCATGATCACCGAGTATTACACCGCCACCTTCCGCAAGCCGGTGGGGACCATCGTCGAGGCGTCGAAGACCGGCGCCGCGACCACCGTCATCCAGGGCATCGCGGTGGGTATGAACTCCACCACCCTGCCGATCCTGGTGATCAGTGCCGCGATTCTGATCGCCTACGCCTTCGCAGGCCTGTACGGCATCGCCATGGCGGCGCTCGGCATGCTGTCGACCATCGGAATCCAGCTGGCGACCGACGCTTACGGCCCGATCGCCGACAACGCGGGCGGCATCGCGGAGATGGCCCGGCTGGGCCGCGACATCCGCGCCCGTACCGACAAGCTCGATGCGGTGGGCAACACCACCGCCGCCATCGGCAAGGGCTTCGCGATCGGGTCGGCGGCGCTGACCGCCCTCAGCCTGACGGCGGCGTTCCTGACCAAGATGGGCGGCCAAGTCGACATCGATGCCGCCAACCCCTACGTGCTGGTCGGTCTGCTGATCGGCTGCATGCTGCCCTTCCGCTTCTCAGCCATGGCCATGGTGGCCGTGGGCAAGGCCGCCCAGGACATGATTCAGGAGGTCCGACGGCAGTTCCGCGACATCCCCGAGCTGAGGCCGGCGCTGATCGCAGCCCAGCACGCGGAGAGTGAAGAGCGCGAGCCCACCGCCGAGGAGGAGGCGCTCATCAAGGCCGCCGACGGCAAGGCCGACTACTCACACTGCGTGTCCATCGCCACCGCGGCGGCCATCAAGAAAATGGTCGCCCCCGGCCTGATGGCGGTGCTGGTACCGGTGATCGTCGGACTGGTCTCGGTGGACATGCTCGGTGGCCTGCTGATCGGCGTGACCATTTCGGGCGTCTGCCTGGCCATCTTCCAGTCCAACGCCGGCGGCGCCTGGGACAACTCCAAGAAGCAGGTCAAGGAGCAGGGGCACACGGTGTGGGGCGACGACTACGACGAGATGCACAAGGCCACCGTCACCGGCGACACCGTGGGCGATCCCTTTAAGGACACCTCCGGGCCGTCGCTCAACATCCTGATCAAGCTGATCTCGGTGGTGGCGATGATCATCGCGCCGCTTTTGTACGCGGTGCATTTCGGATAGGGCGAAAGCTCAACGTTACTTCGAGCGCCGGGGGAACTCGGCGCTTTTTTTGGTTTAAAGTTGAAAGTTCCCGCCCACCCGAGTAAAGAGTCAAAAGTCCAAAGTCTAAAGTCCAAAGTCGAGGGATACGGGTTTGCTTTGTCACAAACGTTGGCCTAGACCCCGCGGGATCCACGATGGACAGAGTTGAAAGCAGCCCGGGGTTCTGCGATCACGAAGGCAGAAACCGTGAGGGGACCGTTTGAACTATCATGCGATCGAGGAACATGAAAGTCCAAGAGGCCATAGAAACGTTCTGTCGCGCAGCCAACCAGAAGGGTGATTTCGCCGAACCGGCAAGCAGAGATCACGCTCTCTTCGAAGAAATGGAGCACGCGTGGCAGGTTCTCAAAAGCCACGGTTCCAAAGGCCAAGAGGCCTTCGTTGCGTTGCTTGGCGATGAGTCACCACACGTTCGCACTTGGGTCGCATCCCAACTGCTCGCTCTCGGAGATGAACGCGGAATTCCGGTTTTGGAGGCATCCGCGGAAGCAGGCGGCATCGGCGGATTGGACTCCGAAATGGTCCTTCGAGAATGGAGGGCCGGGACCTTGAAACCTCCGCTTGGTACGGTCGATGACTGACCCGGGTCGGCAGTATCTCCAGTGCCGGCCTGAAGACCGTGCAGGCAGGCGAGACGCCTGCACCACAATTCGGACAATCCCGGATGAGGGCTGTTCGAAAGGGCGGTTCCTTCATGGTTTCCGCCCAGATGACCGCTGCTCCCGGGGGATAAGCTGTCAACTCTGTCCATAGTGGATCCCGCGGGGTCTAGGCCGACGGCTGCGACCACGCAACACCGTTTCCCGAGACTTTGGACTTTGGACTTTCGACTTTTGACTCTTTTCACGGGCGGGCGGGGGAGAATTTTAATTTTCAATTTTCAATTTGCAATTGGGGGGCGGGCGGTACCTTTAAACCCTCAGCCGTCCTTCCCGAACAAACCCAGGAGGCTCGACAAGGTCTTCTTGGCGGGTTGGTGATGTTCCGGTGGGCTGACGCCGATCGCTTGCTCGAAATCGGCTCGCGGGTCGCGAAGTGCCTCGGATGAGGTGTCGGAGCGGCCCGAAGCTTCGAGAATGATGATGTGCGGAACTTCCGGGGTGTCGATGTACTCCTCGTGTCGTTCGAGGCCTTGGAGCTCCGGGTGCCGGCTCTCGCCATAGGTCGCAGATTCGACTGCCGCAAAGCCCGCGTCCCTGAGGACCTCGGTGAGAGCCTGTTGGTTATACAGGAACTGATGACCCCATCCTCGGAACGCCTTGTTCATCCAAAAACAGTCCCGAACCGCCTCGGCGTCGTTCTGCCAGGCTCCGGGGTGGTACTGGTTCTGCCAGACCCAATCCAGGTTTGGAGTCGACAATCGCAACACCCCGGAGTCGTTCAGGACCCTCCGGCATTCTCGGAGGAACTGGAAGCCGGAGTGAAAATCGAGGTGCTCGATGAAGTGTTCCGCAAATACGAACCCAGCTTCATCGAAGGGGAGACCATCACGAACATCGCGCACCAGGTCGACACCGGGTAGAGATTCGATGTCGATGTTGACCCAGCCGGAAAGGGCGGCTGTACCGCACCCCACGTGGAGCTTCCTCGTATTCATCGTGAGCCGAGTATACGAAACCCCATCGAGCAGTCCCCGGGGGATACATTCCGACGACAGCGACAACGTCATCCCTTGTCCCGAGACTTTGGACTTTCGACTTTCAACTTTTGACTCTTTTCTTGGGCGGCGGTCAAAGCTCCGGCTCGAACCCGATGCCGGGCTTCCCGGTGGGGTAGAGGTAGCCGTCGCGGATGATGACCGCCGCCGCGGCGGGGTCGCCGATGAGGCCGATGTGGCCGTCGAGATCGGCGAACTCCACGTTCGGCCGGGCGAGGGCGAAGTGGAGGCCGGCGGCGATGGCGTAGGCCGACTCGTCCATGCAGCCGACCATGACCTCGAGCCCGGCCGATCTCGCGACGCTGTTGATCTGGAGGGCCTCGGCGATGCCGCCGACCTTCATCAGCTTGACGTTGACCATGTCCACCAGGCCGTGCTTGGCCAGGCGGAAGGCGTCCCGGAGGCTCATCAGGCTCTCGTCGGCCATGATCGGCACCGGCACCTCGCGGGTGATGTCCCCCATCAGGTCCGGCCGGCCGCGCGGTGTTGGCTGCTCGACGAGCTCGAGGCGGGCGCGGCGCGCCCGTCGCACCAGCTCGAGGGTCTGGTCCACCGTGAAGCCCTGGTTGGCGTCGAAGCGCAGGCTGATCCTGGGCCCCAGCTCCTCGCGGACCCGCAGCAGGCGCTCGACGTCGGCGTCGAGATCGAGTCCACCCTTGATCTTGAGGCAGGTGAACCCCTGGTCCACCCAGCTCACGGCCTGGGCGAGAGTCTCGTCAACGGGCAGGATGCCGATGGTGACGCTGGTTCTGATTCGGTCGCGAAAGCCGCCGAGGAGCTTCCACAGGGGCAGGCCGGCGACCCGCCCGAGGATGTCGTGGAGGGCCATGTCGACCGCCGCCCGGGCCGAGGGTTGGGCGGCCAGTGGTTCGCGCAGGCGTTCGAGCAGCATGGCGGTGCGCAGCGGGTCTGAGCCCCGGAGCAACGGTTCGACGATGTCCCCGACCGCCACGAGGACCGACGCCGCGGTTTCGCCGGTCACCTCCAGGTCGGGTGCGGCGCAGCCGAAGCCGGTCACTCCGCGGTCGGTGGCGATGCTCACGAAGACGTTGTCCGCCCGGTCCACCGTCTCGTAGGCGATGGTGTATGGCTCCTCGAGAACGAGCGCCACATGGTGGGCGATCACGCTGGTGATCTTCATCAGTAGCGTTTCTCGTAGATCTCGTCGAGGGTGAGGCCCTTGAGCTCCTCCACCAGCTCCACCAGGTTGTCGATCATCACCTTCCAGATCCGCTCACCCTTCTCACGGCTGGCCTTGGTCGGGTCGCCGAGGACGCCGCTGCCTGAGATGCTGACCGTCTGGGCGTACCACTCGACGCTGCGACGGGCCGAGAAATCGAGATAGCGGCTCGAGAAATCGGGAACGAAACGCTGGGCCGCATCCATCCGCACCAGGTGCGGCCGCAGGGCCAGGGTGGTGCTGGTCTCGATCTCTCCGGCATGAACATCGTTGGGTGTCTCACAGATCTCGTCGAGATCGACATCCGAGGTCTCACCGGTGTCCACGCAGGTGAAGATATGGGCATCGCGGTTGATCGTCTGGGCGGCGAACTTGAGGGTGGGGGCGTTGCCGCCGTGGCCGTTGATCACGATCAGCTTGGTGATGCCGTTGCGCGCGCAGCTCATGCCCACGTCATAGACCATCCTCGACAAGGCGTCGTTGCCGACGCTGATGGTGCCCGGGAAATCGGCGTGGTGGTAGGACACACCGTAGGGAATCAGGGGTAAGACGAGGGGCTTCGGGTCGGAGCAGGCCTCGGCGACCCGGTCGGCAAGGTGGGCGGCATCGAAGGAGTCGGTGTCGAGGGGCAAATGAGGGCCGTGCTGCTCGGTGGCTCCGACTGGCAGCAGCGCGATGTCCACTTCACGCAGCCGCTGGGCCGCTTCCGGCCAGGTGAGCTCGCCCAGGATGTGAGGGCGGGCGGAGGACCGCGATTTTCCATTCGCGGTGTCGTTTGTTTTGGGGGTCACCTCGTACGGGTACGGGTGGTGGAGGCGGGCGTCCGAGAGTGGCCCCAGAGGCACCCAGAGGCGGCCGCTGCGGCGCACGGCGCCGTCCGCGTGGTCGAGCAGGAGCCGGAAAAGCCCCGGTCGGAGGTCCGCCGGGATGCCCTCCATGGGCGAACGCTCGGCATCAAACCTCAGCTTCATGACCTCCGGTCTGGCGCGGGGGGCGCGGGTGGCCCCGGGCTTTTCTGGGAGCTGGCCGGACTGCCGCAGCAGGAACAGCATGTGCTCCACCGCGGGGCCCTCCTGGTGGACGCCGTCGGACACCAGGCGCGCCATGCAGGCGGTGATCTGGGAATCGGTATAGCCGCATCGCCGAGGGTCGGCGCCGAGGGTGCGGAGCATGCCCACCACCCGGCGGCATTTCTCGCACTTGCCGCAGGGGCGAACCGAATCCCCCTCGGTGTGGGTGGCGTGGCACGAGGTCTGCAGCCGTTGGAGGTCGGGGTAACGATCCACCAGGACCTTCTCGACCAGCAGCTCCGACAGCTGACGGAGCAGTGAGAACTGGGAGACGCGCCACGCCTTGCGCCGGAAGTACCGGCTCAGGGCGTTGTCGAAGTACCGGCTCTGGTCGTACAGACCGTCGTAGTGGGTGATTCCGGCGCGGCTGGTGCGGGCGGTGGTGTCGTACTCGTCGCCGATGACGACGCGGCCGATGCCGCGGCTGCGCACCAGGGGCAGCACGCCGAACAGAAAAACCGCGACCGTCCACAGCCGCACCGGATACTCGTCGGATCGGACCGAAGAGAAGTCCTCCCGAATGAAGGGAAGCTGGCGGAGCATCCACGAGAACACCCGGTCGGAGCTGGTCCAAACTCGGCTTGTGTGCGGGACCTCTTTTTGGAAATGACGGTAGGCGTTGAGCGCGGTCAGCCAGTGCCGGCCCGACTCATTCACGAAGACGGGGTGGGTCTCGCTGCCGAGCTCGTTCAGCAGCCCGTAGCTGAGGAGGCTCTCCTTGCCGCCCGACGACAGCACCGCGATCTTGGTCGGGTCCGATCTCCAGGGCCTGGGACGGCCCGCCACCGGGTCGGGAAACACCAGCTCGGACTGAAGGTAGCTTCCACGGCGCTCCGGCTCGAGCGCGGCGGCGGCCCCCACAAGGAACGGGTTGGGTTCGAGGAACTTCTTGACATAGATCTCACGGGCGGTGTTGCGGGCCATCTCTTCGAGGAAGTGGCGGTCGTGCCGGTCGAACGGTCCGTGCAGCACGATCTGACGGCAGAAGAGACCGTAGTTCAGCGCCACCTGGGCGGAGATCATGGAGGCCAGGTTGATCGCCTCCTGGTCGTCGGGGTCGAAGACGTCCTCCTCCCAGCGGTAGCCGAGCTCGGTGGCGTGCTCGACGCCGTCGCGCACGACCCGGTACCGGGCCGTCAGACGGCGCGGCTCGACTCGGACCGGGCCGACCTCGAGCCGGTCGATGACCAGCAGGCTCTCGATTGATGCGCTCATGGTTGCCTCCGCACTTGGCCACCAAGCCTGGAGGCGAGCACCGGAACGAGACCGTCGGCGCCCTGGGTGAGCACGTCGACCGCGGGCAGGGAGACCCGTTCTCCGAGCTTTCGGCAGGTTTCGGCCACCCGGTCCGGCGGAATGTCCTCGTGATTGACGGTGATGGCGATGACGGGGGTTCCGGAGACCAGCTCGAGGGCCTTGATCTGGTGCTCGATAGGCTGGATCGGGTAGCCGGGAAACCCGTCATACTCGATTCGGGCAGGGGCGTGCTGCAGAATGATCACGTCAGGCCTCGCCGCCGCCAGGATCTCGAAGCCCCCCGGATAGGCAGGATTCATCAGGCTCCCCTGGCCCTCGACCACGATCACGTCGGGCCGCCGTTCGTGCCAGGCCGACCAGACGGCGTGCTCGATTTCGCCGGCCACGAAGTCGTTGATCAGCGAGTCCAGGATGATGCCGTAACGGGCTCCCTGGAGCCACGCCGTCTGACCGGTGCCCACCAGCTCGGCGCTGAGCCCCGCCCGCTCCAGGGCTTCCACCATCAGCCACGCCGTGGTCCGCTTGCCGACCGCGGAGTCGGTTCCGAGCAGGGCCACCTTGAGGCAGTCGACCTGGTCGATCTTGCCGGTGAAGAAGTGGAGCTCGCTGCGCGGCGGCGGTTTGCGGATGTCGCGCAGCACGACGCTGTGGCGGGCGGCGAGCTCGACGATCTCGGGGTCCTCCGATAGGAAATCGTGAAGCCCCGAGTCGACGTTCAGGCCAAGGACCAGCGCCCGCTTGAGGTCCTCTCGGGCGGAGGCCGCCAGGCGGCCGCCGTCAGGCGCCAGCCCCACCACGAGGTGGGTTGCTGGATTTGGGCTCGCCAGCGCCGTGCGTTGGGCGGCGTCGATGTCCGCCTCGATCGGAATACCGTTGGCCCGCCGGTCGAGCACCTCTCCTGCGTCGCCACCGGCGTGCCTCGAGTCGACCACCGAAAGCACCCGGTAGCGACGGGATCGGCGCACCAGGCCATGGGCGGTCTTGCCGTTGGTCGTCCCGAACGCCCCCTCGCAGTAGACGATGGCGTTGCCCTCGGGCAGGATCGGAGTCGGTCATGCCTTCCTCCCGGTGATCACGATGACGAACCGGTCGTTGTTCAGCGGTTGGCGACGGTGCTCGTCGAGCAGGGCGATCAGGCCCGCGGTGGACGCGGGAAGGACGCTCAGACCCTCGTTGTCCCGCAGGGCCCGGGCGGCGACGACCATGGCGCGGTCGGAGGCGTAGGCCGCCCAGCCCGTGGTCTCGCGAATCGCGGTCAGGGCGAGGTCACCGTCGATGGAGTGCCAGTTGATCAGGGGCTCGTTGACGGCGGTTTCCCGGACGGTCACCGGGTCGAGGTCCTCGCACTCCGGCGTGTTCCTCAGGAAGGACTGGACGATCGGGTTCTTGCGAAAGGAGGAGCCGGCCACCATTCGGGGAATGCGCGAGGTCTTGCCGCGGCGGTAGAGGCTCTGGAAGCCCCGGTAGATTCCGGCCAGGGTGGTGCCGTTGGAAACCGGTACAGCCACCGCCGCGGGCGCGTCCCGGAGCTCGTCGTAGATCTCGTAGGCGATCTCGCCGTAGGCCCTCATCTGGATCATGGTGTTGGCGCCTCCGGGGTTGGCATCGTAGAGCTCGTCGCGCTCGGCACGTATCTCGCGAGGCGACCACCGATGCCTCGTAATCGCCGTCCACCGTGACGATCTCGGCGCCGTGGGAGCGCATCTCGTCGACCCGGCGACTCCGGTAGCCCGAAGGGATGAAGATCACGCAACGGATACCGGCGAAAAAGGAGGCCAGCGACACCGCCGCGCCGTAGTTGCCGCAGGTGGCCGCGGTCATCGTGTCGTAGCCGCGCCGCAGGGCGTCCATGGCCTGGGCGAAGGCGATGCGGTCCTTCTGGGTGCCGGTGGGGTTGCCGCCGTCGAACTTGAGGAAGAGCTGGCGGAGCCCACACTCCCGCTCGACGTTGCGGGCGCGGGTCAGCTGGGTGTCGCCGATCTCCGAGTCGATGACGTTTTCGATAAGCTTCGAGCCGGTCTTCGAGAGCGACCGACGGATCGGTGGCGATCCGCCGCTCGGCCTCGAGTTCGGGCGGAATCCGGGTCGTCTCGGGAGATGCCCCGTCGAGGATCGAAACCAGCTGGAGCCGGGTCTGACCATCGATCGGTTGGTCTGGTGTCTTGCCGTCGTCCACCGTCTCAGCCTCCGTCGTCCGCACTGATCGCGGATTCGAATCGCCGCCGCCGGTCGGTCCGGCGCTCGTTGGCGGGTCCTCTGAAGCGCCTTTTGAACACCCCTGCCCGGTCGCGCAAGATACCACCGGCGGCGCGATTCTGTTTCGGTTTATTGTAGCCCGCACATCTTTCAGGGGGGACCGGTTTGTTTTGCTGGTACACTCTGCGGCCCGAAAGGGGTCTTACCGCAGATGGTGACGACCTGTGACGGCGATCTTCGGCCGGGAGACGAACAGGAGGCGAGGCACGACCCATGACCGAGAGAATCTGGTGGATTGAACAGGGCCCGGGGCCGCTGGTGGCGACAGCGATTCACGACGGCCACGAGGTGCGGCCGGAGATCCGGAGATTGATGGCGATCGCCGATTCCGGGCGTCTGCGCGAGGAGGACCCGTTCACCGCGGACTGGACCCGAGTGGCGCCGACCCGGGTGGTGGGCACCAGGTCGCGATTCGAGGTGGATCTCAACCGGGCGCGGGACGGCGCGGTCTATCGCACGCCGGCGGACGCCTGGGGCCTCGAGGTGTGGACCGATTCGATCCCACAGGCCGAGGTCGAGCGATCGCTTCAGGAGTACGACGCCTTCTACGACGACTTGGGGAAGCTCTACCGCGAGCTGGCGGACCGCCACGGCCGTTTCGTGGTCTTCGACCTCCACTCCTACAATCACCGCCGGGACGGCGCAGACGGTGAGGCTGCGGACCCTGCGCTCAACCCACAGGTCAACGTGGGAACCGGGACCATGGCCGACCGCGACCGCTGGGCCCCGGTGATCGATCGCTTCATTTCCGACCTCGCCGCCTTCGATTTTCCCGGCGGGCGCCTGGACGTACGCGAGAACGTACGATTTCGCGGCGGCAACTGCGGCAAATGGGCCCATGCCGTCTTTCCGGACTCGGCCTGCGTGCTCTCGATCGAGGTCAAGAAGTTCTTCATGGACGAGTGGACCGGCGAGGTGGATTCCACCCGGCACGCCGCCATCGGGCAGGCCCTCGCCGCCACCGTCGACGGGGTGCTCGAGGAGCTGGCCGGGCTGTGACCGGCGGGTCCTCTTCCGGGGCGGCGGGCCGGGCGAGCGCGGTGATCTCGGAGGGCGTGATCACGGCGGTGAGCGGGCGCCTGAGGGCGAACAAAGCTGTTCGGATGAGCCTGCCGGGTTCGGGCCGGGTGGCCATCGACCGCCAGCTGCCGTTCCTCATCGTCTACCGGCTACCGGTTCGAGCGGCCGACGAGGGCACCTCGAAGTTCGCCACCAGCGAGGCTTCGTACCTGTTGGCGCCCGGCCAAAAGAAGCTCCAGGCGGGAGTGTCTCGGCTCGTCCGGGGGGTGGCCGAGACCATGGTGGAGGAGTTCGGTGCCTTTCTCGTGCTGGAGATCTGGGCCGGAACGGCCGTCGCCACCGAGGGACCGGTGACCACCGCCGATCTTCGACCTCGATTCCGCATCGTGTCCCAGCGAGGGGCTTCCAGACGGTCGGTCGCTGATGCCTTCGGCTCCGCCCTGGGTCGGATTCGGCTCGACCGGCGCAGGTCGGAGGTGGTGAGCTCCACCAGCAAGAACTGCTGTCCGCGAAATATGTCGCCGGTGCTCCAGCCCGGGGAGGCGGCGGAGATCGGTTGCCAGGTCTACGGACTGGAGATCTCTCCGGTCTACCGGGACCCGAAATCCGGGGAGGTTTTTCCCAGGATCCTCAGGCTGCTCCGCAGGAGCGTGACGGTGGCGCTTCGGCGGGCGCTGTTCGAGTTCGCCCACAACCAGACAACCCACCGGCCGCGCCACTTCCACGCCCTCGGGCGGCGAGCCGTGGTCAAGGCGGTCTGGGACGTGGATCGAATCCTTGCGGAGGTCTCCGAGTCCTTCGACTTCCTGCTCCAGACTACGCCGGTGAACGGTTCCGAGGCGTGGAACGAGTTCAAGCGCAGGCGGTTCGAACGACCTCCCGCATTCCTCTACCGGCCCCTACCTGGACGAGCCGGTCGTGCTGAAACGGAAGCTCTACCGCGCTCCGGTGGAGCGCATCGAGGATCCGGCCCTGGCGATGATCTTCCGGGAGAAGCTGGACGAGATCGACCGCCAGATCACGATGCTCGAGGATCGCAACACCTCCCGATTCCTGCCCGGCAGCATCCAGCTCTACGGACCGGTTGAGGACGAACTTCACGACCCTGGCCGTTCAGCTGCTGGAGTCGATTCCTCCGCGCAGCCGCGAGCCGTCGGACGGAGGGCCGGTGGGTGCCCAGGAGTTCGCGCGCCGGGCCGAGGAGGAGATCGCCTTCTTCCGCCAGAGCCTGCCCTCGATCGAGGCGAGGGTCGAGGTTCGGCCTGACGTGACGGGGTTGATGGTGTCGCGAGGAAACCTCCTGATCAGCGCGGAGTCGAGGATCCCGGCCTCGAGAGTGGAGGCGTTGATCCAGCACGAGGTGGGCACCCACGTCCTGACCTATCACAACGGCAAGGTCCAGCGGTTGCGTCACCTCTACACCGGGCTCGCCGGCTACGACGCTCTCCAGGAGGGCCTGGCGGTGCTCGCCGAGTACCTGGTGGGCGGGCTGAGCCGTCCTCGCCTCCGCCTGCTGGCCGGGCGGGTGATCGCGGCTCGCCACATGATCGCCGGGGCTTCCTTCGTCGAGACCTTCCGCGAGCTCGACCTCAACCACGGCTTCTCCCAGCGCACCGCGTTCGTGATCACCATGCGGACCTATCGGGGTGGCGGGCTGACCAAGGATGTGGTTTACTTGCGTGGCCTGCAACAGATCCTGGACTATCTCGCGAACGGCGGCCGACTGGAGCCCCTGTTCGTCGGTAAGATCGGGGCTCAGCACATCCCCGTCATTCGCGAGCTGCGGTGGCGACGGGTCCTTCAAGACCCGCCGCTCGCCCCCCGATACATGGATTCCCCAGAAGCCGTCGGGCGTCTGGAAAGAGTGCGCGGCGGTCTGTCGGTCGCCGAGCTGTGTGAAAGGAGAGAGAAATGAAGATCGGATTCCTGGTCAACGACGTGATGACCGAAAAGGTCGGGTTCACCACCACCCGCCTCGGCTGCGAGGCCGTCAATATGGGTCACGAGGTTTTCGTCTTCGGGGTCGGCGACGTGGCCTACGATGCGGACGAGCACGTCCGCGCCCGGGCCAAGGTGCTGCCCCGAGAAGTCTTACGGTTCGCACGAGAGCTACTTCAAGGACCTGCAGGGGCCGAAGGCGCAGAACGTCCGCGTCACCGTCGACGAGCTCGACGTGCTGATGCTGCGCAACGTGCCGTCGGACGACTTCATCGCGCGACCCTGGGCCACCACCGCCGCCACCGAGTTCGGCCGGGTGGCGATGCGCCGCGGCGTGATCGTGCTGAACGATCCCAACGGGCTGGCCAAGGCGTCGTCGAAGATGTACCTGCAGCTATTCCCGGAGGAGGTTCGGCCACGCACCCTGATCACCCGGGACCACAAGGAGATCAAGGCCTTCGCCAAGGAGCTGGGCACGATCGTGCTCAAGCCGCTGCAGGGTTCGGGAGGGGCGAGCGTCTTCCTGGTGCGGCCCGACGACCTGTCGAACATCAACCAGATGATCGATGCGGTGTCGCGGGACGGGTTCGTGATCGCCCAGGAGTACCTGCCGGCCGCCCAGGAGGGCGACATGCGGCTGTTCATGATGAACGGCCGTCCGCTCCGGGTGAAGGGAAAGTACGCCGCCTTCCGGCGGGTCCGCACCGGCGACGACATGCGCAGCAACATCCACGCGGGCGGCAGGCTGGCTGCGGCAGAGGTCACCGACCAGGCGCTCCGCCTGGCCGAGATGGTGCGGCCCAAGCTGGTCCAGGACGGAATGTTCCTGGTCGGGCTCGACGTGGTCGGCGACAAGCTGATGGAGATCAACGTGTTCAGCCCGGGCGGTCTCGGCAGCGCCCAGAAGCTCACCAAGGTCAACTTCAACCGGGAGGTGATCGAAGCCATGGCGCGCAAGGTGGACTACATGGAGTACTACGGGCGGAACTTCGGCAACGTCGAAATGAACACGCTGTAACGACGGGCCGAAGATCCTTCGGGCGAGTTTGCCGGTCAACCTCGTTTTGAGTTGAAAGTCGAAAGTTGAAAGTCCCCCCGCCCACAACCGTGCGCGGTGGCTGCGGGTTGGATTGCGCAACAGTTTGTGGTGCGGGCGTCCCGCCTGCACCACACGTCGAACAATCCTGGTTGTCGGCTGTTCGAAAGGGCGGTTCCTTCGCGGTTTCCGCCCGAGTGATCTCAATCTGTAACGATCGAACGAGCGTATCGGTGGGTGGGCGGGGGGGGAACCTTCAACTTTCAACTTTCAACTCGGCTGGGTGGGCGGGGGAAATTTGCAATTTTCAATTTGCAATTTTCTATTGGGTGGTCGGGCGGGCGCTCACTCCTCCTCCAGCGTCTCCTCGTCGTCGAGACGCTCGAATCGCACCCGTCCCACCCGCCGCTGAACGACCTCGATCACCGTGACGCGGTGCTCGCCCATCGTGAGCTGATCGCCGACCTCGGGGAGGCGCCTCAGGACGGACACCACGTGTCCGCCGATGGTGTCGTCGTCGCCGCTGTCGTCCAGCCCGAGCAGGTCGACGGCCTCGGGCAGCGGGGTGTCGCCCGGCAGCTCGATCACGTTCGGTGAAGGGCGGCTGATGTCCGGCTCCTCGTCGTCGAACTCGTCCTGGATCGGACCGACGATCTCCTCGAGGGCGTCCTCCAGGAAGGCCATGCCGATGGCCGTGCCGTGATCGTCCAACACGATGGCAGACTTGGTCCGCGCGCGCTGGAGATGGACGATCATGCGGCCGAGGGGCTGGGTGTCTGGGATGTAGACCGGCTCCCTCGCCATCGCCACGAGATCCACCGGCTCCCCGGTGCCGAGGGCCGCCATGATGGTCTTGGTGTGGACGATGCCGATCACCGAATCCAGGTCCTCCTCGCAAAGGGGGAACCGAGAGTGCCCGCTGGTCCGGATGACCGCGAGGCTCTCCTCGACCGGGCTGTCTGCCGCCAGCCACACCACGTCCAGTCGTGGCACCAGGATGTGTCGCACCTGGAGGTTGACGAAACTCAGGATGTTCTCGGCCAGCTCGCGTTGGCGGGTCGAGATGGACCCCGCCTGGGCCGACGAGGCGAGGATCGCCCGCAGCTCGTCCGCGTTGAAGCTGGCCTCGTGCTGCTCCGAAGCCGAAATGCCGACCAGGCGGAGCATCCAGTTGGAGATCTGGTTGATGATCCAGATCAACGGCCTGAAGACGATCGTGAACAGGCGCAGAGGCCGGGCGACGATCAGGCTGGTGGCCTCCGCCCGCTGGATCGCCCAGATCTTCGGGGCCTGCTCGCCCAGGGTCATGTGGAGGGTGGTGACGATGGTCAGCGCGATTGCCAACGACACCACGTGGAGGAGGCCGTTGTGGGCGATCGGCCAGCCGACCGCCTCGGCTCCGGCCACCAGCAGGCTGGCGATGGCCGGTTCGGCGAGCCAGCCCAAAATCAGGCTCGACACCGTGATGCCGAACTGGCAGGCCGACAGGTAGAGGTCCAGATGACCGAATATCGCCATCGAGATCCGGGCGCCGTGGTTGCCCCCGTCTGCGAGCGCCTGGACCCGCGACCGCCGGGCCTTGACCAGCGCGAACTCGGCGGCGACGAAGAAGCCGTTCAGCAGGACGAAGAACAGGGTCGCACCGAGGCGCACCGCCACAGTTGATACCTCGAGCGCTGACCCGTCATCCATGAATGTCCTCCGTTGAACGATTGTACAGGGCTCGGCGTCGGAGCACGGTCCTCAACCCGCGACCGGGTCACCAGGCGATTGGGTTCCCGGCAGCTCCGCCCGGGCGCCCGGCTTGCCTTCAAGGGCGTTGTGGTAGAAGCGCTGGGTGGGGTAGGCGAAGTCGATGTCGTCGGCGGCGGCGAACGCGTCCAGGATTTCCTCCCAGATGGCCTGCTCGGTGCTGCGTCGGCGCCTGGGGTCGCAGAGGTAACGGATGGTGAGCATCACCCCGCAGTCCTTGACCGTGGTAAACACCGCCGGGGTGAGCCTGGTGTAGAAGATCATGAACCTCCGTGCGGCCTCGCGAAGCCGTTCCTGGGCGGCCTCGCTGAGGTCCTGACCATGGCGATCGGCGATCTCGGTCAGGATCCCGCGAGCTTTGCGCCAGTCGCTCTCGAAGGTGACGAGTACGGGGACCTCGTTCCAGATGAACTGAAACCCCTTGCTGTAGTTGGCCAGGTTCAGGGTGAATACGGCGCCGTTGTTGATGTGGATGACGCGGCCGGTGCTCTGGTCGGCGTCCACCCAGTTGCCGATCTCGAGCAGGGTGAACTGGAAGATGCGAAGGTCGATGACGTCGCCGGCCACGTCTCCGATCTGAATCCGGTCGCCGACCTCGAACGGCCGCCGCCACAGAATGAACGCCCAGCCGACGAAGTTGGCCACCAGCTCCTTGAGGGCGATGGCGAGGCCGGCCGAGAGGATGCCGAAATAGGTGGCCACCGAGTGAAAGCCCTCGAACCATACGCGGCCGATCAGGATGACCGCGATCACCGCCGCCACGTACTGGCTGGTCTTCTTCCAGCGATAGCGAATCTTGACGTCGTCTTTGCGGCGGCGGACCAGAGCCAGCACCAGCCACCGCAGGACGAAGACCGTGACCAGGATCAGGAGCGAGGTGAGAAGCCGCTGACTGGCGACGGTCTCGAGATCGAACAGGTCGTGGATCCACTCGAGTGGCGTTTTGATCAACTGCATGGGTGCCATCCCCTCGAAGCGCCAAGAGACACGGCTAGTGATTCAAACGCGATCATCGGACTCCAATCGGACCGTGAGCGGGATCTCTGCCACCCAGAGCGCGAACAGGCCGAGCCCGACCATCACGCCGTAGAAGGCGAGGGTTTCGAAGGCCGACGCCGCTCCCGGTTCCATCCCGATGCCCTTGAACAGCCGGCGGGCGACCCGCCGGGTGACGGTTCGCGCTACAGGCATGCCCAACGTCAACACGAGCAGGGCAATGGTCATTTTGCCGACGGTCAATGATCTGCCGTCCACCGACACGAGCTGGGTATTCCACACCGCCGATACCTGCTGCGTCACGGCACCAAGACGGTCCCAAACTGAACCGTTCGGCACCACGGCCACGGCCACGGCGGCGGCGCACAGGCGCAGTGGCGGTGGTGGATCCTCCCGCGCGCAAACGAATGCGGCGGTCCTCGCGGGCCTGCGGGGATCCGAGGGCAGGATCGGATTCTCAGTGGCATTTACGGCCCACCGGGCGCTGCCAAACCGACGGCCGGCGCTTGGCATCAGATCCAGCCTCTCCTTCGAAAAAACAACAGCAATCCCCCGGCAACTCCCAGCATGACGGCCAGCGCCGCCGGATAACCCCAGTACCAACCGAGCTCCGGCATGTTGAACGGGCTGACGCCGGGGTCGAAGTTCATTCCGTAGAGGCCCGCGATGAATGACAGCGGGATGAAGATCGTGGCGATGATGGTGAGCACCTTCATGACCTCGTTCATGCGGTTAGAAACGCTCGAGAGGTAGAGGTCCATGAGCGACGATAGCATCTCTCGATAGGTCTCCACGATGTCCAGCGCCCTGGCGGTGTGGTCGGCGACGTCCCGAAGAAAGAGCCTGGTCTCGTCGCCGATCAGCTCGCTGTCGTCTCGGATGATCTGGCCGATCAGGTCACGCATCGGCCACACCGACTTGCGGAGCATGAGGATGTCGCGCTTGAGGTCATGCAGGGTGGCGAGGCTTTCACGGTTGGGCTCTTCGAGCATCAGCTCCTCGAGATCTTCGATCGACTCGCCGACGTCCTGGAGGACGACGAACAGGTGGTCGACGACGGTGTCGATCAGGGCGTAGGCCAGATAGGCGGGTCCGCCGCCCCGGATTCGGGATGTTCCGCCCTCGAGCCGTTTTCGAATCTGGTCAAAGAGCGGACCCGCGGTTTCACGAACGGACAGAACGGCATCCTCCAGCACGACGACTCCCACCTGCTCGTGCATCAGCTGGCCGTCTTCCTGGTCGCGGAAGAAGTGCTCGACGATGATGAACAGGTTGTCCTCGAAATCTTCGAACTTGGGCCTCTGACCGAGATTGACCAGGTCCTCCATGAGCAGGGGATGAAGGCCGAGCCGCTCGCCGACCCTGGCGATCACACCGGAGTCGCTGCCCTCCAGATCCAGCCAGATGACCGATCCCGGGGTCGGCCCCGGGATCGGGTCATGGGCGCCGAGCGAAGCCGCCAAGATACGGTCGCGGTCGTAGGTCGTCGCCATCAGTCGAACCGGAATCTCCGGGAGGGGAGTTTCGGCAAGGGTGCCGGGGGCGGTTCCCGGGGAGTGCATTCTCCTGATCAAGCGCATGGTGGAGCCTCCGTCGGTTCTGGTGTGATTGTACCCGGCGCGTGGGAGTTGTTGCAGAACCCGCGTCCCCTGGCTAACGTTCGAAGGTGCATGGCGAGAGGTGGAATGTGGACGACCCGGAATCCAATCTGAAACGTCACTGGCTACTGGATCCCGAGGTTGCCTTTCTCAACCACGGTTCGTTCGGGGCGTGCCCGAAGCCGGTGTTGGAGGAACAGCAGCGGATCCGGGAACGGATGGAACGCCAGCCGGTCCAGTTCTTCGTCCGCGACCACGAGGAGCTCATCGGTCGTGCCCGCCGGACCCTCGCCGAATTCGTCGGCGCCCGGCCGCAGGACCTGGTGTGGGTGAACAACGCCACCACCGGAGTCAACGCCGTGTTGGGCTCGCTGCGATTCTCGGCGGGGGACGAGCTGTTGACCACCGACCACGAGTACAACGCGTGCCGCAACGCCCTCGAGTGGGCGTCTGAGCGCAGCGGCGCTCACGTCGTGGTGGCGGAGATTCCATTCCCGGTGGAGTCACCGGACCAGGTCGTGGAGAGAGTGGTGGATCGGATCACGGATCGAACCCGGCTGGCGCTCATCGATCACGTCACCAGCCAGACCGGGCTGGTGCTGCCCGTCGCGCGGCTCGTCGGTGAGCTCGCGGCGAAGGGGGTGGAGACCCTGGTGGACGGCGCTCACGCCCCGGGGATGCTCGACCTGGATGTGGATTCGATCGGAGCTGCGTTCTACACGGGCAACTGCCACAAGTGGCTGTGCGCCCCGAAGGGTGCGGGGTTCCTCCACGTTCGCGAGGACCTGCAATCGGTGGTGCGGCCCCCGGTCATCAGCCACGGCGCCAACTCACCGCGCACCGACCGGTCGCGCTTCCTGGAGGAGTTCGATTGGGTGGGCACCGACGATCCGAGTGCCGCACTGTGCGTGCCCGAGGCGATTCGTTTTCTGGGAGATCTGCTGCCCGGCGGCTGGACCGAGCTGAGGCGGCGCAATCGCGAGCTCGTGCTGCAGGGGCGCGACCTGGTGTCCGCGGCGCTGGAGGTCCCGGATCCCTGCCCCCGCGAAATGATCGGTTCCCTGGCTTCGATTCCATTGCCGCCGGGTTCGCCGACGCCGCCGACGTCGGCGCTCTACGCTGATCCACTCCAGGAGACCCTGCTCGAACGGTGGCGCATCGAAGTGCCGGTGATTCCGTGGCCGGCGCCGCCCCGCCGGCTGGTCCGCATATCGGCCCAGGTCTACAACCGGATCGATGAGTACGAACTGCTCGCAAAGGCCCTCTCAGAGCTCAAAGATCCAATCCCAGCATGAACGACAGGCGGTAATCGTCCTGGTTGGGAAAGCCGCCGTCGAGGTTCTGCCGAGGATCTTGGATGCGGTCCCAAACCCAGGTGATTTCGAAATCCAGGACCTTGGTGAGCTCGAAATCGAGGCTGGTGAGCTGTCGAAGGTGAGCTTCTCCTTGTACATGTCGAGGATCTCCCCCTTGAGCCACTCGTCGGAAGTGGTCTGGACCCAGTCCCAATTTTCTGGCATTTGGGGAGGGGGGTCCGGCTGCCATTCGTCCCTCTCCTCGGCGGCAACCGGAGCAGTGGCAATCACCAGAGCGGTGAGCAGGATCAAGCAGTGACGAATCATCGAAACACCTCTCGAGGCTCTGGCAGTTGGCCGTTGGCAGTTAGCCGTTGGCAGTTGGCAGTTGGCAGTTTACGTTGTCGCAGGCGTAGGCTGCTCCGACGCGATTCACCGCCACCAGCAGACAGCCCTAGGCCGTCATCCGTTGGCCGTTTGCCGTGGGCAGCGAGCGATGAAGCAGTGGCCGGCCGCTTCGCGGCCTAGCAATGGCGCGGTGGTTCATTCACCACATCACCGCTTCGCTACCAGGTGGGCGGGTGGGTCCTCAGAGCCTCATAGCCCTCGGGCTACTGCCCACGGCTAACGGCCAACGGCAAACGGCCCACGGCCAACGGCAAACGGCCCACGGCCAACGGCAAACGGCCCACGGCCAACGGCCCACGGCCAACTGCTAACGGCCTACTCGTTGAGGTCCTTGTCCTGCCAGTACTTGGTGCCCGCGATGTCGGCGTTGAGCATCAGGCCCTTTTCGGTGAGCTGGTAGATGGCGAGGCCGTTGACGAAGGCGGTCTTGGCCTCGGCCGCGTTCTTGCCCGCCGAAGCGGTGGCCCCCGCATCGGCCTGCCAGCCCTTGTCAACGAAGTTTTTCAGGGTGGTCTCGTCCTGGAACAGGAACACGACTTGGAACTTGTTGACGCCGAGGCCGAGTCCAACTCCGGCGGTGCCCATATTCATGTACACGCGCTGGCCGCTTTTCTTGTCGACGGCCACCCCCTTGCCACCGCCGCCCGACAGGCCGAAGGCGACCTTGGTGTTGTCGAACACCGCCCAGCCGACGGCGTCGTCATAGAGGTCCTTCGATTTGGCGTTCTCGGCGAACAGGCTCTCGAGAGTCTCGGCGGCGACCTCGTTGATCTTGGCTTGTTTCGATTCCTTTTTGAGCTCCTGCGAGGTCTTCTGCTCCTGGGCCAACAGGCTGCTGGAAGTGGCCAGGCACACGGCCAGGACACACAAGGCGACGATCAGAGTGGTTCTTTTCACGGGGATCCTCCTTTGTTCGGGACCGATGGAGTATACAGACGTCCTGGGCATTTCGGTCATGCTTTGTCACGGCGTCGACGAATCCGGTCTCCGGCATCGGTCCGCGCCGGGTAGCTTCGAAGTCATCGATGGGTTTTGGGTATTACGCGTCGTGGTCGTCGTCCCCGTCACCGAGGTCTTCATCGTCATCCCCGTCGAGGTCGGGGATGTCCGCGTCGTCAAGGTCGAACTCGGCAATCTCGTCGTCCAAACGCTTCTTTTTCGGCGGAGTCGTCGAAACGGGACGAGGCACGGTGCGCGGCTTGAAGGTCGGACGTGTTTGGGCGAATGCCTCTTCGAGGGCCGGTTGGACATCAACCTCGTCGGCGGTGAGCTCGCGAAGCTTCGACTCCACGATGTCGCGACGGTACTCCAGTATGCGACCCTTCTTGAGGTTGAACAGGTAGACGGTGCTGGGTCTGCACGTGTCGAGAGATGGGTCAAGCACCACCGGACTGCCCTTGCTTCCGGCCTGAAGGAACCCGAACCACAGCGGAACCTGCTTTGCTGTCACGATGGACCCTCCACCACAGACTCGGCGTGAGCGGATAATGCCCGCACCGACCAACGACGTCAAGACCTCGATCACGGATCGGGAGGTCCGGCAATCGGTGTTTTGGAGCGGCCGTCCCGGCTGCATAACTCGGCCGTGGAGTTGAAAGTTGAAAGTCGCTTGCGCCCTGCAGGCGCGGCGACCCACCGCCACCAGCAGACCGCCGTAGGCCAGCCCCCTCCCTCGAGACGACCGTCATGGCCACGGCTGTGATCTGCTGCCGTCGGTGTGTTGAAAGTCCCCGCCCACCCATCACCAGGTGGAGGTGAGGTAAGAAAAGCCCCCGCGGGAGGCGGGGGCGAGAGGCAAGGGAAGAACGTCGAGAAAAGACCGAGCCTATTTCTTGACGTCGCCGGTGGCGGCGCCGTGGAGCTTGACCTCCACCTTCTCTTCGAGGTTGTCGTAGTACTCATTGAGGACTGCAATCACCTCGGGCTTGGAAAACTCCTTGGGCACCGGCTTGCCCTCGCTCATGAGCTTGCGAAGCAAGGTGCCCGACAGCAGGAGGCGGGAGCCCCCCTGATACTGGCCGTTCTCGTCGATCACCGCCTTGGACTCGTGCGGGCAGGTCTTCATCGAGGCCATGGTGCCGCAGTCGTAGCAGTAGAAGGTCCAGTCCATGCACAGCGGCTTGAGCTGGAGTGCGTCGGTCGGGATTTCGAGGAAGATCTTCTGGGCGTCGAATGGACCGTAGTAGTCGCCGACGCCGGCGTGGTCGCGACCGACGATGAGGTGGGAGCAGCCGTAGTTCTGGCGGAAGACGGCGTGCAGCAGGGCTTCGCGAGGACCGGCGTAGCGCATGTCCAGGGGGTAGCCGGCCATGGCCACGCGCTCCTTGCGGAAGTAGTTTTCGACCAGGGCGTTGATCGCCTTGACGCGAACGTCGGCCGGGATGTCGCCGGGCTTCAGCTTGCCCACCAGCTGGTGGATGTAGACGCCGTCACAGACCTCGATGGCGACCCAGGCCAGGTAGGCGTGGGAGCCGTGCATCGGATTGCGGAGCTGGAGGGCGGCGACCGTGGACCAACCTCTCTCCTCGAACATCTTGCGGGACTCGGCGGGCCGCTGGTAGAGACCTTCAAACTGTGCGGGGAAGTATGACTCGGACAGCACCTTGACCGGACCGGCGAGGTTGACGGCCTTCTGCTCCATCACCATCTTGACGCCGGGGTGGGCCTCGTCGGTGGTGGTGTACACCTGCTGGCACTCATGGGCCTTGTCGATGGTGTACTTCTCGGTCACCTTCATGGTGGCCATCAGCTCGTCGTGCTCCTCGTCCCACAGGGCCACCTCTTCGCCGATGGCGATCGAGTCGGCCAGCGCCTGGTCCGCCGACAGGGTGATCGGGATGGGCCAGAACAGGCCGTTTTTGGAGGGCATTTTCATTTCGTCGCAGACGCCCTGCCAGTCGGCCTTGCCCATGAAGCCGTCGAGGGGGGTGAAGCCGCCGATGCCGAGCATGATCAGGTCACCGGTTTCGCGGCTGGTCAGCGGAACCCGCTTAAGGCCCTTGGCGCGGGTGACCTCGGCGGCGAGGTCGGCGCCCTCGAGCAGCAGTGGTTTCAGCTCCGGACTTCCGTGTGGGGGAACGAGTTGACTCATGTGAAACAGCCTCCTTTTGGTTGCGTCGACGTGATCGTCAGGTTGTGTTCCAGTCCAGCCATGCGTGCGTGCACCATGGCGAGGGTGCGATACATGATGTGGGCGAACTTGGAGTAGGGGAGGGTCAGGAAAGAGACAGAGCACCACCCCCAGGTGGACGATGTAGACCGCGAAGCCGACGATCGGGCTCGACGGCCACGAAGCGAAACACCTCGGTGAACACCCCGGTCCCGATCACCGCCAGGACGATCCACAGGAAGAACCGGTCGAAGGCGGTGGTGGTGCCGACGAGCTTGTCGCCGGCTGGCCAGGCGGTTGACGAAGAGCAGGATGCCGCCGACGACCAGGGCCACCGCCGAGATGTTGCCGAGCCATTTCACCCAGTGGGTGATGGGCACCGGGTAGCTGTACTGCAGATTCAGCCAAGAGAAGAACACAGTCTCCCGGTACAGGTAGACGACAGCGAAGCCGGATGTCACGGCCGCGCCGACGAAACCCCACATCACCAGGAAGTGCCCCCAGCGGCGCTTCGGGACGCCGCCGTCGCACTGGGAGAACTTCTTGTGGGTGGCGATGTCGATCAACGCAGGGATGAGATTTCCGACAAACGAGCCCTGCCGCCGAACGCCGTTGCCGAGGAGATTCCAGAATCTTCATACCGGAGGCGAACAGGGCGATGCAGCACCAGACCCACGGCCGTGAAATAGACCGAGTAGATCAGAACGTGCGGCACGAACTGGTCGTAGAAGAACAGGCCTTCGCAGGGTCCGGGTCCATGTCCCGAGTGGCGGCTCGATCATCTCGAAACCCGTCGTCAGACCGAGGAGCACGATCCAGAAGAGTATCGGTCCGAACACCAACAGCGGCCAGGTCGTCTTGACGTTGCCGACCAGCGATCCCATGGAACGCCGGGACTGGCGAGCTTCTCCACGACCATGGCCCGGGTGGCGGCCATGACGTCGCCCGGGTTGACCTCGCGCGGACAGCGGACGCTGCAGTCGTTGCACTGGTGGCACAGCCAGGCTCCCGGATCGGAAATCAGCCGGTCGACCAGGCCCCACTGGGCCCACAGGATCTGACGTCGGGGGAACGGCGCCTCGTCCGGCGCCAGCGCGCAGACGCTGGAGCAGGTGGCGCACTGGTAGCACCGGTTCGCCATGTCGCCGCCCCGTTGGGCGAATGCGTCGCGAAACTCCGACGACGTCTGGATGATGGGGATCGAGGCCATGGGTCCCCCCTTCTGCTAGAAACCCTTCAACGGGTTGGGTCCAAGTTCGTCCAACTCCTGCGCGAAATCGTCCAGGACCTGCGGCACGCGGTGGAACTCGTCGTGCGAAAGCTCGACCACCTTGATGCGTTCGGGCTCCAGGGCGAGCCGCTGCAGGGTTTCCTCCACGTTGCCGAGCCGGGTCTTGGCGAGCTCGGATCCCTGGACGTAGTGGCACTGGTAGTCGTCGCCCCGCTTGCAGCCGATCAGGATGACGCCGTCGATGCCGCGAGAAAGCGACTCCGCGATCCAGATGATGTTGGTCGACCCGAGGCAGCGGATCGGGATGACCCGCACCCAGGGGTTCCACTTTGCGCCGTTTGCAGCAGCCGCGTCGAGCGCCGGAACCGCGTCGTTTTCACACATCAGGGCGACGATGCGCGGCTTCTCTTCGTAGTCCTCGGGGACCTCCATCGCCTTGATCATCTCGGCCACCATGTGCGACCGAGTAGTCCTGGAAGCTGATGATCCGCTCCGGGCAGGCGCCCATACAGATGCCGCAGCGGCGGCACCGCAGGGGGTTGAACTCCGGAGTGCCCTTGGCGTCCTCGTTGAGGGTCCCGAACGGACATTCCTCGGTGCAGCGCTTGCACTGGGTGCATCGTTGTAGGAAGAAGTCGGGAAACGCGGTGTCCCCGGATCGCGGGTGGACCGCCTCGCCCCGCTTGGCCATCTCGATGCACTGGACCGCCTTCATGGCGGCGCCGAATCCGTCCTCGGCGGATTGGGACTGGTCCATCGGCGAGTGCACCGTACCGGCGGCATAGACTCCTGTTCGGCGGGTTTCGTATGGGAAGCAGATGAAGTGGGAGTCGGGGAAGCCGTATTTGAGGGCCGGCAGGTCCGGACCCTGCCGGTATCCCAGGTGGAGGATCTCGGTGCCCTCGTGAACGGCGAGCTCCTCGGCGGTCTTGGCAGAGGTCTCGCGCACCTGGGAGCTCTCCGAGTGCTCGGCCTGGTGGCGGGCATCGTGCAGCTTGCGGATCAGCTCTCCGTCCGCCGCCACCGGGACCTGTCCGACCGCCAACACCACCAGATCGCCCTCGATCACCGCCTGCTCGCCGAGCAGGCTGTTGGTGACGTGGATCGAAAGCTTGCCGTTGGCTTCGACCTTTTCGACGTCGCCTCGGGTCATCATCATGCCGGCCGATTTCTGGACGCCGACGAAGAAGTACTCCATGTGGCCGGGGGTGCGAATATCCCGGTAGATCACCGCCAGCTCGGTACCGGGCTGCGCCTTGGAGATCTCCGCCACCTGACGAAGGGTCGTGGCGCAGCACTCGCTGGAGCAGTAGGGGAGGTGGTCGGGATCCCGAGAGCCCGCGCACTGGATGAACACGATGCGCTTGGGGGTCTTGCCGTCGGACGGTTTGGTGACGGCGCCGGCCACCAGCATCTGCTCGAGCTCAACCGACGTGATCACGTCGGGCGAAGCGCCGTAGCCCAGATGACCGAGCTTGTTGGCGTCGTAGGGCGCCGAGCCGGTGGCCTGGACGATGGCGCCTACCGTCATCTCGAGGTCTCCGGCGCCGGCGAGGGTCACCTTGAACTGTCCCGGTTGGCCCGTGATTTTCTCGATCGTGGTCGAGATGAGGACCGTGATCTCCGGGTGAGCGACGACCTCGGAAACCAGCGCAGGGACGTTGTTCTCGACGGGGGCGTCGTAGGGCGGCTCCTCGGGCAGCAGGGATTTCTGGAGGGCCAGGCGCCCGCCCAGTGAATCACTGAGCTCGATGAGCACGACCGGCTGGCCCATGCCGGCGGCCGCGAGGGAGGCCTCCAGGCCGGTCCGGCCGCCACCGACCACGAGCACGGTGTCGTTGATCTCTTCGGCGAGCGGCACGATGGGCTTGGCGCCCTTCATCCGGGCCATCCCCATTCGGACGAGGTCCTCGGCCAGCGCCTGGGTGTTCTCGTCGCCGGCCTCGTGGGACCAGGTGCACTGCTCGCGCAGCGGCAGCCGGTAGAGGCCGGCCGCGTCGAAACCGAGGCTCGAAAACTCCTCCCTCTTGGCGCGTGGCGAGCAGGCCCCGATCAACAGACCTTCGAGCGCGTTCTCGGAGATCGCCGCCTTGATGGCCTCCAAACCCTCGGGCGCGCACAGGCACTCATGGGTGAGGGTGGTGGTGGCGCCGCACTCGCCGGCGACACCGGTGACCCCGTCAAGATCGAGACCGTCGCCGATCCCGCAACCGCTGCACAGGAAAACGCCGTTCTTGTCCATTACGCCCTCCTTCCAGCGGCCACGATGGCGCGGGCTGCGGCCCCTGTGGCGTCTCGGACCGAGGAGGCCACGTCCTCCGGACGCCGGGCGACCCCGGCGACGGTGACCGCCGCATCGTGGTCGTCGAGCACGAACCCGTCGTCGTCCTTGCGGGTGTACACCGCCAGGTCGTCATCAGCGGCGTTGGGCACCATCCCGGTGGCCAGCACCACCAGATCGGCCTCGGCGTCGATGACCCGCTCGGCCTCGACGTCCTCGACGCGGAGTTTGAGCGAACCGTTCGCCTGTTCGATCTTGCCCACCTTGCCCTTCATCAGCCGCACTCCGTCGAGCTCGGCGGCGGCGAGGAGGAAGTCCTCGTTGCGGCCCGGCGTCCGGCGGTCGATGTAGTACATCGTGACCTCGGCTTCAGGCAGCTGGTCCTTGACGTAGCGGGCCTGCTTGAGGGTCGCCATGCAGCAGACGCCGGAGCAGTAGTCGAGGTTGTTGACGTCCCGTGATCCGGCGCACTGCACGAAAGCGACCTTCTGCGGGGCGGCGCCGCTGGACGGCTTGAGGATCTTGCCCCCGGTCGGTCCCTGGGGATCGGCGAGGCGCTCCATCTGGACGTTGGCGATCACGTCGGCAAGGCCGCCCCCCAGCTCGGGGAGCTTGTCCAGGGGGTAGGGCCTCCAGCCGGTGGCCACCACCACCGCACCGACCTCGATGGTCGCGGTGGTCGCGACGGCGTCCAGGTCTACCGCATCGTAGGTGCACGCGCTGGCGATTCTGGCCGCCTCGTCGTCGGAGCAGGCGGCGCGATCGAAGACGTAGCGGCGCGGCCACGCGTTGAGGTGGGGCAGGCGGATTGCCTTGACCTTCTTCAGCCCGAGGTTGAAGGGATCGTCCACCTCGGTGGTGCAGGCCTCAGAGCAGTCACCGCAGGCGGTGCACTTGAGGTTGACCCAGGCCGGCGAGGTCGTCAGCGTCGCCGTCCAGCCGTCGCCGGAGCTCTCGGCGGCGGTCACGGTCGTGGAGGTGAAGATCCGGATGCGGGGGTTGCTCTCCAGCCGGCGGATGTTGATCTCCATGCCACAGGTGGGGGGGCACATCTTCGGGAAGTAGTTGTGGGTCCGCATGACGCGGCCGCCGACGGTCGGATCGCGTTCGACGAGCACCACATCCGCCCCGGCTTCTGCGGCCTCCAGCGCGGCGGTGATGCCCGCGATGCCCGCTCCGATCACGAGAATCGGTTTGGTCTTTTTCATGCCTCACTCCAGTTGCGCCGCGTCGCTCGGCCGCGGCTTCATTGTGGGTTCGCCGAACAACGCGAAGCGAAGCCAGCGGAAGGCGAAATCGAGCAGGGTCAGGTCGTCGTTCGCGAGCTGTTCCTCGAGCGCCGGTTCGAGCTCGAAGCGGTCGCGGAACGACGATTCGAAGATGAAGGACCGGAAGGTGTCGAGGTCGTAGCAGGCCATGTAGAACATCTCGATCCGCTTGGGGTCGAGCTGTCGCCCGCCGATGAACCAGGGGTGCGAGACGAGCTCCCTGAATCCGGCCTCGATCTGGTCGCGCTCGGCGATCTTCTGATCGGTCATCCAGTCGCTTGCGGTCCACTGGCGGGCGTCGCTCTGGTGACGCCCCTTGCAGTGTTCGTCCTCGAAGACGAAGAAAACTGGCTCGGGCTCCTCGCCCGCGCGCGCCGGCGGAATCGCCATGCCGAGGGGGTACATCCGGCAGGCCCAGGGTCGGTCGTCGTAGACCTCGCATCCCTGTTCGCCGACGAAGGGGCAACGCTGCTCGGGCTCGTCGCGCATCTTGAGCATCACCATGGGCAGCTGCAGGTCCTTGGTGATGGGATTGAGGGTGTGAGTCTCGAGGAAATCTCTGGTGTTCATGCCCCGATTGCGGGCGAGCCGGAGAACGTCGTACGGAGTCAGCACGATGTTGACGTCGGCACAGCACGAGTTGAAGCAGGGAACGCCGGGGTGGCAGGTGAATGGGAAACGGTCGTTTTCGGAGAGTTGCTGTTTGCCCTTCAGGATCTCGGGGAGGGCGTCATCGGCACGAGTCATCCAGAGCTCCCTTGGTCGGACCCCTCGTGGATCCCGTTCGAGTTCGCGGTCTCTTGCCCGGTGTCGTCGAGGATGCGGTCGGTGAGGGCCGTCGCCGACCACACCGCGAGCGGCGTCGCCGTGCCGCTGGTGGGATCGACTCGATAACGGTACGAGGCCTTGACCGCATAGTGCTCTTCCATGTGCTGCCAGCCGCGCACGAAGTAGGGGCACTCGTCGTTGAAGCACGCCAGCTGAAACTCACCATCCCACCCGGTGTTGTCGGGAAGCTCGAATCGTTTCAGGTCGTCGCCACAGTGGGGGCAGGTTGGTGTCTTCATGATGTCAAGAGGGTATCGATTCGGATGAAAAAACGGGCACCGGGCGCGGCTGCGCCCGGTGCCCCTGATGATTGACGTTAGCCGCCGAGCAGCTCGTGATCCGCATCATCCGCGAACAGCGAGATGATCGGGCGCTTGAGCATTTCCCACTCCTCGGTGACGGGGTCCATCTTGCAGTTGACGAAGCACAGCCAGTTTTCGTTGTCCAGCTTGGGGAAGTCGGCGCGGAAGTAGTATCCCGGCCACCGGGTCTCCTCGCGGAACAGGATCGTCCGGACGTGGGCTTCGGCCTGGTACATGCGGTGCACGTTCTCCCAGGCACGCATCAGCTCGTGAAGATCGGCGGCGCCGAGATTGGCCGCGTCTTCCTTGAGCATGCCGAGAAGCTCGAGGCCCCTCTCGCACAGGAACTTGGACGTCGTGAACTGGGATCCCACGCCACCCGCGTACTCGTCCATCAGCTTCTGCAGCCGGAACATGAACATCTTCGGCACGATGTAGTTGGGGTTGACGTCCGGTTGAGAGGTGAAGTCCTTGTGCTCGGCATACGTCGCCAGCGGCTTGAGGGTCGCTTCCTTGAGCGCCTCGATGGTGGCGTCGTCGACCGTCGGCATCGGCGGGTTTTCCTTGACCAGGTAGCGAATCGCGGCCTTGCCGGCGATCCGACCTTCGGCGTGGGAACCTGAGGAGAACTTGTGCGACGACGCACCGGTTGCGTCACCGGCGGCGAACACGCCCTTGGTGGTGCACATGTTCTCGTAGCCCCAGAAGTACTCAGGCGGCGCCAGGTCCTCGGGACCGCTCACCCAGGCACCGGAGGCGCCGGAGTGGGAGCCGATGAAGTACGGCTCGGCAGCCGCGATCTCGGAGGACTTCTCTTCGGGCTGGGTGTTGGTGGCCGCCCACAGGATGGCCTGCGAGATGGTCATGTCGAGGAAGTCTTCCCAGGCCTCGCTCTCGAGCTCCTTCATCTTCTTCTTGAAGGCCTTCTCGTCGGGGGCCTGCTCGGCGATCTTCTGGATCGCCTCTTCGGTGCGCATGTAGATCGGGCCTTTGCCCTCCATCACGTCCAGCATGCCGAGCCAGTTCCGCAGGTTCGCCGGAATCGGCTTGACGTGGCCGTACGGCTTCCAGTTGTCGAGCTCGGGACGCCGCTCGACCATGTACTCGCCGCCGAACGCGTTGGTTGCGCGGGACTTGAAGAGCAGGAACCACGCACCGACCGGACCGTAGGCGTCCTTGAACCGGACCGGAATGAAGCGCACTTCCTGGCAGGTCATCTCGGAGCCGGCCTTCAGGGTGAAGTAGGCGGAGGAACCGGAGTTCCACGGCGGGTACCAGGCGCGACCGAGGCCCTCACCGGAGGACCGCGGCTTGAAGACGTGGACCGCACCGCCCATCGCCACGAACACGGCGCGTGCCTTGAAGATGTAGAACTTGTTCTCGCGCACCGAGAAGCCGTAGGCGCCCTTGCACTCTTCGCCTTCCATGATCGGACCGACGATGAAGACGCGCTCGTAGATATTGTCGGTCCCCAGGTGGTTCTTGGCGGCCTCGGCCACCACCACCTTGTAGGACTCGCCGTTGATCATCAGCTGCCAGCGACCTTCGTGCACGTAGCCGCCGTTCTCGTCCTTCCAGATCGGCAGGCCCCACTTCTCGAACAGGTGGACCGAGCCGTCCACGTGGCGTGCGATCGAGGCGACGAGGTCGTCGCGGGCAACGCCCATGAGGTCGTTCCTCACGTAGTCGACGTAGTTCTTGACGGTGTTCTGACCGTCTTTCAGACCCACGTACTGGTTGATGGCGGACAGGCCCATGGCGACGGCGCCGGAACGATCGACCGCCGCCTTGTCGACGAGGGTGACCTTGAGGCCGTGCTTCTTGGCCCAGTGGGCGGCCTCGACGGCCGCGCCGCAGGAGGCCATGCCTCCGCCGAGGATGAGAAGATCGGTTTCAACCTGGACAGTTTCGAAGTTTTGCATGATCCCCTCCCTACTTCATCCACACATCGCAGCCGAGCGAGTCCGGCTCGGTGAACAGGACCGGTCCCTCGAGATCGGGATCGGTGCTGAAGCCGCCGGTGGGCACCGCTTGGCCTTCGGGTGTGGTGCGGATGGGGAACTTGAATCGCTTCACCGTTCCATTGCGGAATTTGACCGTCCACATGATGGAGTCGGTGGAACGGAGCGGGACCACGGACGCGCCCATCGGCACGAAGTCCGCGTAGCCACGCACGTCGACTGCCTGGGTCGGGCAGATCTTGACGCAGTTGTAGCACTCCCAGCACATTTCGGGTTCGCGGTTGTACGCCTTCATCTTCTCCTTGTCGAGGACCATCAGGTCGTTGGGACAGATGTACTGGCACGCGGTCTTGTCCAGCGCCTTACACCCGTCACACTTCTCCACGTTCACGAAACTCGGCATAAACTCAATCCTCCTTTCAATTCAGGGCTGCGAATTGTGGTCTGGCATCCGCGATGGGCCAGGTCTCCTTTTCGGACGCCTATCACGAAGCAATTCTTGTGCCCAAGTTCACAAGCGGGGACTCAGTGGATCGCCGGATGTGGTTATCCATTTATTTGTGAGATATTTATGGTGAGGGATGGTTGAACTCGGCCGGGGTCTGGAGCCGTGCCGGGAGTCGGGCCTTTCCCGGGGTGGGCGAGTCCCCCCGCCGCTGAGTTTCTTCCGGGGTCGGATCGAGGTGGTGTAACTGAATGAAAAGGGGAGGGTTAGGTTGAGGGTCCAGAGTTTTGTGAAATCCTTCACTTATAACATTTGCGGATATTTACGTCTCGCGGAGGGTTTCGTTTGTTACGAAACAGTGACGCGAAATAGGCTGAAATTCGGAAGTCGCTTGTTTTCCGTTGCATAGGGAAGCGGCTGCGGCGTTACAGGCGGGGAACGGTTCCACGCCGGAAACGGGAGATCAGGGGGATTCACGGTGGTAGGTGGCGCGATCACGCCGGAATCGACCGTACTGGGCGACCCGGACCTGGCACCGATCGTGCGAAGGGATCGGCTCGAACCGCTCACGCGGGGACGACGACACTCTGGAGGCGACATGAGACTGATCCTGTTAGGACCACCTGGTGCGGGCAAGGGGACCCAGGCGCAAGCCATCTGCGAAACCTACTCGATTCCCCAGATTTCCACCGGCGATATGCTGCGGGCTGCGGTGGCGGCGGGCAGCGAGCTCGGCCTCAAGGCGAAGGTCACGATGGACGCCGGCGGCCTGGTGGCCGACGACGTCATCATCGGCCTGGTGCAGGAGCGCATCGCCAACCACGATTGCGCCAATGGCTTCCTGTTCGACGGCTTTCCCAGAACCCTCGCCCAGGCCGAGGCCATGCGTGACGCCGAAGTGGCGATCGATGCGGTGGTGGAGATCGTGGTTCCCGACGACGACATCGTGCGGCGACTGTCGGGCCGCCGGTCGCACCCGGGCTCCGGGAGGGTCTACCACGTGGTGTACAAACCGCCCAAGGTCGAGGGCAAAGACGACGTCACCGGCGAGCCGCTGATTCAGAGGGACGACGACAAGGAGGACACCATCCGCAATCGGCTTGCCAACTACCACGCCCAGACCGAGGTGCTGTCCTCGTTCTACGGCGGCGTTGGCAGGGACCGAGCTGATACAGGTGGACGGCACGCAGTCGATCGACGGCGTTCGAGCGTCCATCGCCGAGGGGCTTCAAAAGCTCGGCTAACGGCCAACTCGCCGACAGCAGCAGCCCACGGCCGTGGCCGAGGGGGTCGTCGCGAGGGAGGGGGCTGGCCTACGGCTGTCTACTTTTGGCGGTGAGTCGCGTTGAAGCAGCCGACGGCTGCGACAACGTAAACGGCAAACGGCAAACGGCAAACGGCAAACGGCTAACTGTGTCCGTCGTTATCTGCACCACGGCTCCCGATTGGTGAGGTGGCTTTCTGCAGCATCGACGCGAGCTCGGCGGCATCGGTGGTGGGGAGCTTGCAGGCGAAATCCCGGCAGACGTAGGCGGCGGCCTTGCCGTCGATCGACGAGTGGTGCTCGGTGAACGGCGCCAGCTTCCGGACGGCCTCGCCCGCAGTCCCGTCAGGCACCACCAGAATGACCGCGTTCGGCAGGTAATGGGCGCGAATGGTGTCGATCAGGACACGGGTGTCGTCGGCGCCGGGATCACCGGCGACCACGATCTCCAGGGACGGCCCGGCAGCCGCCAGAACAGCCGACACCATGTGGGTGTGGCCGGACGGCGCTGACCGCAGGTCAGGCGCAAAGGCGGCGGCCAGCGCGTCGCCGCGGGCGGCGAACTCGGCCCGCCCGGTCAACCGGCCGAGCCTGACCAGGTTGGCCATGGCCACCGAGTTGCCCGACGGCATGGCGCCGTCATAGAACTCCTTGGGCCTCACCAGCAGTGTTTCTGCGCCGTCGGCGGTGAGGAAGAAGCCACCGCCGCTGTCGTCCCAGAACAGCTCGATCGCGCGCTGCTGGAGCTCGACGGCGCGGCTCAGGTAGCCGGACTTCAAACGTGGCGTCGTAGAGCTCGAGGCAGGCCCAGGTCAGGAAGGCGTAGTCGTCGAGGAAGGCCCCGATGGCGGCCTCGCCGTCCCGGAAACGGTGGAGCAGACGGCCCTTGGGGTCGCGCATCTCGGTGAGCACGAAATCGACGGCGCGCGGCCGCCGCTGCGATGTAGCGCGGTTCTCCGAGAACACGGCCGGCGCGAGCCATGGCGGCCGCCATCAGCCCGTTCCAGTCGGCCAGCACCTTGTCGTCCTTGAGCGGGTGAATCCGGGCCTCCCGGTGGTCGAAAAGGCGGGTACGGATGGCGGCGTAGCGGGCGTCGAAGTCGCTCGGCTCCAGCTCGAGGCGTTGGGCGGCCTCGGCAGGAGTCTCCTTCAGATGCGGAATATTGGCACCCGTGGCCCGGCCGGTGGACTCGTCGAGGAAGTTGCCCTCGGCGTCGAGATTCCAGATGTCGACGGCCCAGGCTGCGTCTCGTTCCTGGAGGACCTCACCGATCTCAGCCACAGTCCACAGGTAGAACAGCCCCTCCTCGCCCTCGCTGTCGGCGTCCTCGGCGGAGTAGAATCCGCCGCTCGCCGAGGTCATGTCCCGCAGCACATAGGTCAGGACCTCGCGAACGGTGCGTGCGTACTCCGGGTTGCCGGTGGCCTCGAAGGCCTCGGTGTAGGCCAGGGCGAGCATCGCCTGGTCGTAGAGCATCTTCTCGAAGTGCGGCACCAGCCACTCGCGGTCGGTGGAGTAGCGGTGGAAGCCGAACCCGATCTGGTCGTAGATGCCGCCGAGCCGCATCGCCTCGAGGGTGTTCTCGGTCATCTCGAGGGCCTTTGCAGTCGCCGGTGGCCAGTCGAGTATCGGAGCAGGAAGATGAGATTGTGCGGCGACGGGAACTTGGGCCGGTCGCCGAAGCCTCCGTAGCGGGCGTCGTACCGGGATTCGAGCTGCCGGATAGGCCGTCTCGGGCAGGTCGGCGGGGAGGGCGGCGCCGCCGGAGGCGGTCGAGGCAGCTTGCAGATGGCCGACGATCTGAGCCGCCGACTCGAGCAGCTTGGCCCGGTCGGCGTGCCACAGCTGCTGGATCCGGGGCACGAGATCGAGCATTCCGATCCTTCCCTGGCGGCTCGTCCTCGGCAGGTAGGTCGCCGCGAAGAAGGGCTTCCGGTCCGGGGTCATCACGATGGTCAGCGGCCAGCCGCCGCTGCCGGTGAGCATCTGACAGACGGTCATGTAGACCTGGTCGACGTCCGGTCGCTCCTCGCGGTCGACCTTGATGCTGACGAACGCCTCGTTCATCAGCGCGGCGACGTCGGGGTCCTCGAAGGACTCGTGCTCCATGACGTGACACCAGTGACAGGTCGCGTAGCCGATGGAGAGGAAGATGGGCTTGTCCTCCTTCCGGGCTCGTTCGAAGGCCTCTTCGCCCCAGGGGTACCAGTCCACCGGGTTGGTCGGCGTGCTGCAGCAGGTAGGGGCTCTTCTCGTCGGCGAGTCGGTTGGTCACGGCTGTATCTCCCGGTTCGTCGGAGGCACGCACACCCAGCCGGTGACCAGGGCCACGGACGAGTGCGGCAATCGTGAGAGTGGTTCTCGTTGGCATCTACCACCACAACGAGGTGTGGAGGTGGGTGATTCCGTTGGAGCAAAGGCTTTGAAAATGAAAAATGGGGACAGCCCAAACGCTCTTGGGTGATGAGGCGAGTGCCTGAGTTACCAGCCCGTTCCAGGTGCGGTGGTTCTCCCAACCCGCCAGGCCATTCCCACAGCGAGACAGTCGAAGCGAAATCGTGGATAATGATCGGACGCGCTTGGGAGGCCACGCATGGATGCACATACGTACCGCGAGCGGAGGAGGGTTCTTCGCCAGGCGGTTTCAGACGGCGAGATTCTGATTCTCGGTAACGGCTACGCGTCGCGCAACTACGCCGACAACGTCTACCCGTTCCGCCAGGACTCGAACTTCCTCTACTACGGCGGTGCGAGCTCACCGGGCATGGCCTTGATGATCGGGCCGGATGGCGGACGACGCTCTACGGGCCCCGTCGCGAGGCGGACGACCTGGTGTGGTTCGGGCCGATGCCCGGCGTCGGCGACCACGCCGAGGCGGGTGGTTTCGATGATCACGGCAGCATCACGGACATGGAGGCTCGGGTCGGGCAGATCAGGGACGCCGGTAAAACCGTGCACTTCCTGCCTCCGTACCGGGCGGCGCGGGTGCTCCGGCTGGCGGAGCTGTTCGGCATCGAGCCCGGCGCCGCCCGCGAGGCGGCATCGAACGAGCTCGTCAGCGCGGTGATTCGCCAGCGATCGGTGAAGAGCGACGCCGAGGTCGCCGAGATCGAGGATGCTCTGGCCGTGACGGCGGCGATGTACGCGGCGGCCATGGCCGCCACCAGACCGGAGGTCACCGAGGCCGAGGATCGCCGCGGAGTTGGTGAGACCGGCCGTGGCGGCCAACCGGCAGCTCGCGTTCCAGCCTATCGTCACGGTGCGCGGCGAGGTGCTCCACAACGAGTCGTACGCCAACACCCTGTCCGCCGCCGACATGCTGCTCATCGACTCGGGCGCCGAGAGCCGGCGCTGCTACGCATCGGACGTGACCCGGACCTTCCCGGTCAATGGCCACTTCGAACCTCAGCAGAGGGACATCTACGAGGTGGTGTTGGCGGCGCAGCTGGCGGCCATCACCACGGCATCGCCCGAGGTGACCAATCGCGACGTCCATCTGATGGCGGCGCGAACCATCGCCTCGGGCCTGACCGACGTCGGCCTGATGAGGGGCGATCCGGACGCGGCCGTCGAGGCCGGGGCCCACGCCCTGTTCTTTCCCCACGGCATCGGCCACATGCTCGGGTTGGACGTCCACGACATGGAGGACCTCGGCGACGAGGTCGGCTACCCGGCCGGGGAGAGCCGATCCACCCAGTTCGGACTCAACGCGCTGCGGCTGGCCCGTCGCCTCGAGCCCGGCTTCGTGATCACCGTCGAACCCGGGATCTACTTCATCCCGGCGCTGATCGACCGCTGGCGCGCCGAAGGTCGGCACGCCGACTTCATCCGCTACGACAAGGTCCAGGCCTTCCGCGGCTTCGGCGGCGTCCGGATCGAGGACGACGTGCTGATCACCGAGACGGGCTCGCGGGTGCTCGGCCCCGGCATCCCCAAGTCGGTGGACGAGGTAGAGCAGGCGGTGCGGCAGGGGTGACCGGGAACCGGACCCGGTTCCCGGTCACGACGTCATCTACCTCTGCACCGTCTCGATCGTGAACTCGACCTCATAGCCGCCTCCAGCGGCCGTCATCGGCAGCTGAAGAAAGTACTGCGCTCCCTGAAAAGCCTCGCTGCCGGATCCCGGAACCCGGTAGTGGAAGTCGGCGCCGGGTCGGAAGCGCAATGTCTGATCGGTACCGACCCTGGAGTCAACCACATACCCGCGGTCGTCCACCACCGTGACCCGTCCCTCGAACGGGGTTGCAACCCGCACCCGGACTCCGAAGTCCGCCGGCAGCCAGTCCGGGCATCCGTCGCAGACGCCCAACTGAATGACATCGCCGGGGTGGACAAAGGCGTTCTGGGCCTCGAAGTAGGGAGGACTGCAGCTGTGGAAGGGCATCGGGAAGTCGCCGGAGCTGTCGCAGGCGCTGCCGATGCCGTCATTATCGCAGTCGAGCTGATGCGGGTTGGCCACCGTCGGGCAGTTGTCGCATGCGTCGCCGATGCCGTCACCGAGACCGTCGTCGTCGTTGTCCTGCTGATCCGGGTTGGCGGTGAATGGGCAATTGTCCACCTGGTCCGCGACACCGTCGTTGTCGTCATCGTCGTCGCAGACGTCGCCGACGCCGTCGCCATCGTCGTCCTCCTGGTAGCGGTTGGGGTCGTGGGGGCAGTTGTCCCAGAAGTCCATGTCACCATCCCCGTCCGTATCGGTGCAGTAGGCGGGGTTCTGGTCGGGGTTTGGCCAGCCGGGACAGCTGTCCTCATCGTTGAGAATCCCGTCATCGTCCATGTCCGGATCACAGGCGTTGCCGAGACCGTCGCCGTCGCTGTCGGTTTGTCCGTTGGGAATATGGGGACAGTTGTCGTCCCAGTCCGGAGCGTAGTCACCGTCGCTGTCGGCCTCCGCCTCGTCGGCGATCCCGTCGCAGTCTGCGTCGCCCAGGTGCTCGGAAACACCCACGGCGGCCCACGCATTCTTGACCTGGCATACATCGTGGTCGGTGAATCCCAATATGGTCACGCCCGGGGGCCACCACGACCAGACCATCTCGGGATGGGCAAACATGATGGCCCTGTTGACCAGGAGGTCCCGAACGAGGGGGAAGAGGGCGACGAAGGCCACGTCTTGGGTCAAGGTCTGGAAGTAGAGAGGTCCCGCCTTGGGCCGACCGATCCCCGCCACCTGCCAGCCGTGGAATTGGTCTCCGTCGGAGAGCAGGTAGAACGCCTTGTTCGGGATGCCGCTGTTGGTGTGGACACCGCCGTTGTCGTCGTTCGAGCCCACGACCCTGTATTCGCTCTGATGATCCGGCTGGTCGTAGGCCGGCGGGTCGCTCATATCACGAAAGACGCCTCCCCAGCTGCCCTCGGCGAGCAGCCAGTCGTCGCCATCGATCATGGCGCCGGAGATGTCGCAGAAGCTCTCCTCCATGGCCCCCGACATTCCGCTGTAGATGATCTGGCCGTGGTAGTTGTCAATGGCGTGAGTCCATTCGTGGCCCATGATGTCCATCGTCACCATGCCGGTGCCGAACTTGATGTGCTCGCAAGATGGGCTGAACCAGGCGTTGGTCACCGACTGGTTCCCGGTGTCCGGGTCGGCCACGTGGACCATGATCTCCACCTGCTCCTCATCGTCGTCCCACGAGTGAATGTGGTAGCCCTGGACGCCGTGAAACCAGTCATGGATGTAGCGGGACAGGTGATTGGCGTCCAGGCCGTCGAGGTCGAGGTCGTAGTCAGGCCCCGGGTACCCGTCTTCCCCGTCCTCGTCAAACCAGTCGTCGTCCGCCGTTTCGCCGAGGGCGTCCCAGCAGGTCCGGGAGGTGGTGAAGTTGGCCGTCTGGATGTCCAGGTCGAGGTCGGGCGATTCGGCCTGGAGGTCGTCGATCGCCAGGATCAGGCTGCCGTCATGAGCGTCCACGAAGGCGATCCAGGTGGTTCCGAGCCCGCTGGTGGGACGGAGCCCACGGACGACGACGCGCCAGGCGAGCCGGGTCGGGTTGTCGTCCACGGGCGCCATTCCGAGCAGGGCGAGGTCCACGTACATGAGCTTTGTCACTCCAATGACCTCGGTGTTCGTGCCGTCCACCAGCTCGACCGCCACCAGCCCGGCAGCCGACGGCGACAGCTCCGGTGGGGGGAGCCGGGGGATCTCGGGGACGTATCGGCCGCTGGTCGCCACGATCAACCGATCGTCGGCCGCATGCACCACCACTTGTGCTCCGAAGACCGGAATTCCATCGTGTTTCTGGGCGAAGGTCAGGTGGCGCAGCTCGCCGGCCGGGAGGTCGGGACCGGGTCTGACCTCTTCCCTGTTGATCCGGCTCAGGTACAGCTGCTCCCCGGGATCCTCGAACCGATAGAAGTCCTTGAATCGGGTCAGGAAATCGAGAGCGTGGATGACCGGGTCGTCCGGCAGATTGGAGGGAATCGGCACCGCGGCCGCGACGAAGGTCGGAATCGTCCCCTCCATGCGGACCTCCGCCGGACGCAAGGACTCCGCCTCGAGCTGGCGGAGGGACGCGAACCAATCGGTGGTCTGGCACGGCCCGAAGTGGTCGCCGTGAGCGAGGTGGGCATCGACTGCCGGGGACGCGACACAGATCTCATGTGCGTTGTCCGGGTTCTCAGGCGGGATGTGGCAGATCAGGACTTTTCCTTGCTTACATTCATCTCGGTTGCCTGCCAGCGCAGCCGGCGTCGTCGTCGCCACCAGCGCAGCCGTGACTACCACTGCGATGCCGAGCCCGGTTGTAGCCGTTCGGATCCGTTGAACCAAACCACGATGATGGACAGCTAGCTTCTGATACATCTCTTCCTCCTCCGGGGACGTGCACAATTACCGATCTCCGAATCACGCCGGCACTGTCCGCTTTCTTCAAGAGAGGCGGTGAACTGGAACCTTGCTCAGTACAACCGAGAAATTCTGAGCGCCTGGGGAGTCCGGGCGACGTGGAAGAGGTCTTGCAGAACCTGGCGGTAGGGGCTGGTGGTGGCCGGCTCGTCGTTGATGGTCTCGACGGCGATGAAGCGGCGGGGCCGCACGGCGCGGCCGAGCTGGGCTTTGAGGAAGTCGAGGTAGTCACTCAGCCGCGGGTGGTCGGCCGGGACGTGGATTCTCAGGACCGCCCCTCGGCGCTCGGAGACCAGCACCAGCCGTCGGCCGTGGAACACCAGGTGATTGGACGGTACGCGGCGGGGGAGATCGAGGCCGAGTTCCACCCCACCGAGCCCGCACGGAGAGGCTGGATCGGCGGCGTTGAGCCACCACACGTGGTCCTCGGCCGGGCCGTCCTGGAGGGCTCGAAGGGCCGACAGCGACATGAACTGGAGGCCGGGCACGCCGTCGAAGAAGCGGCCGGCGACGACCTCTCCGCCGAGCTCGAGCATCCTCAGCGAGCGGAAGAGCGCGCCCCACCGGAGGGCGGGGAGCTCGCGTTCCACCAGCTCGCGAAAGACCACGCCGTATCGGTCCAGCACCAACCGCGCCCGCTGCCGGTCGTCCTCCTCGGCGTCGAGGGCATCGAGCGGTGGGTCTCCGGGTGGCAGTCGGCACCAGGCCCCGGTCACCGGCAGCCGGGATTTCCAACGGCCGAATCGGGGCCGACGGCGGCCGTGACGGGGACCGTCGACCGCCACCGGCTCGGCCTTGAATTTGGTCGCGGTTCCGTGGCGGACCGGGGCGAAGGAGTCGGCGGAGACGGCGCCGGCCCAGACGCCCTTCCAGAGCAGCTCTACCAGCACGGAGGACTCCAGGCCGGAGTGCTGGAGCAACTCGGTCAGGGTGTACCGCCCCATCGACGTCGGGAAGATCTCGTCGATCGTCGTGGGGTCGGTCGTGGAATCGGGTGTCAGCAGGTCTCGATCGCCCGACAGCCCGAAGGTGACCCTCCGGTCCCCGCTTCCGAACCACTCCAGGTCGGTTTCGGCCAGCAGGGTGTCCAGCCACTGGGGCTGGTAGCCGTCGATGCGGGCCGGGAGCAGCTCCGTTTCCACCGTGTCGACGGGAGACGACCAGCCGATCAGGTTCTCCAGGGCGCCCTTGAGGTCCTCCAGGGAGGGGTTGCTGGTGGCGAGACTCTGGTGACGGGCCAGGAAGAGCGGCAGGAAATCTGCCGGCCGCGGTCGCAGAGACGGCCGGGCTGCGGCCCGGGCCATCCGGAGCAGACGCTCGAGGTTCTGGCGATCGCAGATCTGGACGGCGTTCGAATTGTCGGTGATCTGGTCGACCACCACGACCTCTTCGCCGGCCAGCTCCTCGATCGCCCTGTCGATCTCGGTCGGATCCACGGGCAGCACCCGGGCGATGACGTCCCGGGTCACCGGCCCGTAGAAGGCGAGCCACTCGGCGAGCAGCTCGGCAGGGTCCCGGTCGGCGGCTTCGACGATCCGATCGGCGGTCATCGCACGGAGGGCCGTGATCGCCTGGCGGGCCGGACGATTTTCCAGCGACGCTGAGAGCAGGTGCCGGCTGTCGATGGGGATGCCGAACGCTCCGGCGAGCACCGGGATGTTCTCCACCGCGCACACGAGAGTTGGACCGTCGCTTCCGTGTGGCCGCCAGGCGGCAACACGGTTCGCGACTCCGACCAGCGCGTCGGCGGGCGCGAGGCCGTGGTCCCGCTCCATGGCGGCCAGCAGCTCGCCCCACTCCGCGTCCGGGATCATCAGTCGTTCCCGGGTCCAGTCGAGCAGGTCCTGGTGGTCGCGGGGCGCGTAGCCGGGCGCGGTGCGCTGGATCTTGGCCTCGAGCTCGCGCGCCAGTCGGTCGGGAATCCTGGGTCTGAGGTGGGACGACAGGGCCAGCTCCCGGACCAGGTCGCCCCGTAATCGACCCCCACTGCGCGACGAGGGTGCGTCGTCCTCGTACATCAGGGCGTTGGTCTGGCGCCACAGCCACCTGCGCGGTGAAGGGCGACGGGGTCGTCGGTGTGGACGTGGCGCACCGCGATGCGGCCGTCGGCGACGCTCCGTCGAGCCGATCGCCGAGGACGTCGAGCTCGAACTCGTCCTGGAGGCACTCCCGCCAGGCCTCGAGGACCAGCGGAAAGTCGCCGTAGCTCCGAGACGACGTCGAGCAGCTCCTTGGCCCGCTGCCGGTTGAGCCACAGCGGCGTGCGGCGGCGGCCGCCGCCGCGCGGCAGCAGCAGGGCGCGACCGGCGGCCTCGCGGAAGCGGGCGCCGAAGAACCCGGTGCTGCGCGAGCGGGCCGCGCAGCAGTTCCTCGATCCGGTCCGGCGGCACCAGCGCGAAGGGGTCGTCCGGGGCGCGGATCGGCGGGGTGGGTGATCACGAGGCAGTCGTCGTCGTGGATGATCTCGGGGCGGGTGCCGTGCGCGGCGCTTCCAGGCGGCGGCGAGGGCGTAGCGCGAACGGGCGGTTGACGCGGCCGCCCCACACGGTGTGGAGCACCATCTGGCGGTGCGCCGGCGCGGCTGCCGGCGCCCACGGTGTGCTCGACCACCACCTGGTGGCGGTGGGGCAGCGTGCCGGTGGCGGCCACCTGCTCGGCGAGCAGTGCGGACGCAGCTCCGCGGCCGCGGCGGGCTCGAGGTGGAAGTCCGTCGCACGAGCTCGGCGACGAAGGCGTCGTGCTCGCAGTCTGGGCCGGCGCGCTCGAGGAAATCGACCGATCCGCTCGGACAGGAATGGCGACCGGTCGCGCTCCTCGGCCCGCCAGAACGGCGCCATCGCCGAGCGCGCGTCGGCGTGGCGCGACGAAGACGTCGTTGTGGGTGATGCGCTCGATCGCGCCAGGTCTGCACGCCGAGGGTGAAGGTGTCGCCGACCGATCGCTCCCAGACGAACTCCTCGTCGAGCTCGACCGAGCGGCGCGCCGCTGCCGTCGACCCGCAGGTGGAAGTAGCCGCGATCGGGGATGGTGCCGCCGGAGAGGTAGATCAGGCGCTCGGCGCCCGGGCGGCGCGCGCACCGTGCCGTCGACGCGGTCGATGCTGACCAGCGGGCCGCAGGCTGCGCAGCGGGTGGCGGCGTAGCGCCCGGCGAGCATCTCGAGGACGAGGTCGAACTGGTGCCGCGGCAGGTGGCGGTAGGGCGTCGCAGCGCACGGACGGCGTCGAATAGAGCTCGTCGATCGGCCAGGTCCGCTGCGACGGTCATCGACAGCGATCACCTGGGCGAGGACGTCGAGGGGGTTGGTGACCGGGCGCGCCGGCTCGATGTCACCGTCGAGCACCGCCCGGACGAGCACCGCCGCGCTCGAGCAGGTCGCGTGAGCGTGGAGGGGATAGAGGCGTGCCGCGGCTGGTCTCGCCGACGCCGTGGCCCGGAGCGGCCGAGGCGCTGCACCGTCGACGGTGACCGACGGGCGGCGGTCTGCACCAGCACCACCTCGTCGATGGCGCCGATGTCGATGCCGAGCTCGAGCGAGTTGGTGGCCACGATCGCCTTGAGCTGAGCCCGCCTTGAGGCGCTCCTCGACCACCGCCCGGATCTCGCGCGACAGCGCGCCGTGGTGGGAGTAGGCGAGCTGCTGGCGGCTCGTCCTCGTTGAGGAAGCGGGCCACCTTCTCGACCATCCGCTGGCTGTTGCCGAAGATCAGGGTCGAGCGGTTGCGCGCGCACGCGTGCGCTTGAGCCGGCCGGTGAGCTCGGCCCACAGGCGCGTCCGGCTCCCGGCTGGCTCGGGCTCGGCCGACCGGCAGGGCGACGCTCGAGCTCGTAGCGTCTTGGGGCTGGCGCGCGACGACCACGGCACCGGCCGCGGGCGGAAGGCTCGCCGGATGAGCCGATGGCTCGATGACGCGACCGCCGACCCAGCGGGCCACCACCTCGCGGGGGTGGACGGTGGCGGACAGCGCGATCCGCTGGAGCTCGCCGGACAGCGGCACCAGCCGCTCGACGGCGGTCATCAGGTGGACCCCGCGCTTGGAGCCGACGACGGCGTGGATCTCGTCGAGGATCACGGTCCTGAGGCCGCCGAGCAGCCGCGCCCGCCGGCCGATGTGAGCAGGATGTTGAGGCTCTCGGGGGTGGTGATCAGGATCTCGGGCGGGCTGCGTCGCGATCCGCCGCCGCTCGGCCTGCGAGGTGTCGCCGGTGCGGGTCATGACCCGCACCGATGGGCCGGGGGCGCCGGCCTCGGCGAACAGCCGGCTGAAGCTCGGCCAGCGGCGACGAGCAGGTTGCGGCGGACGTCGTTGCCCAGCGCCCTGCAGGGGCGACACGTAGAGCACCCGCATCCCGCCGCCCTCCCAGTCCCGGGCAGCAGCCGGTCGAGGGCCCACAGGAAGGCGGCCAGGGTCTTGCCGCTGCCGGTCGGCGCCGTCACCAGGACGTGATCTCCGGCGGCGATCACCGGCCAGGCCAGGCGCTGGACCTCGGTGGGTTCGCCGACGGTCTCGTTTGAACCACCGGGCGATCACCGGGTCGAATAGCTCGCAGGGGATCGGTTGGCGAGGCCACGAAGGTCGACGGTAGAGGGACGGAGGGGTGGGGTCAAGGGTCGGCGGAGAATTCGGAATTCGGAATTCGGAATTCGGGAAACCTCCTTCGACGTGGCGGTGGGTATGGGCCGCAGGCAAGCGCAGCATCTCGTAGTTATGCAGTTAGAGTTTTGATTTCTTAGTTACATACGAGCAGCAGATCCCCGATTTCGAGAGCCTTCCGGAGAAACTCACAGAACTCAGAATCTCAGACGTGCTGCAGAATCGCGTCGAGTTCGCTCTGTGGTCGAGGTGTACCGGCGAGGCGGACGCAAGCACCATGCTCATCCAGACCCGACTCCACCGTCGGGAAAGGTTTTCGCATTTCGCATTTCGAATTTCGCATTTGGGGGGCGACTGATAGCGGTTACCAATCGGGGAACGGCTTCTTCAGCCAGGTCGAGACGATGGCGTCGCGTTGGCGGGCCAGCTCGTCATCGTTGGCCTCGATGTTGCGGGCGGCGACCTCGACCCGCTTGTAGACGCTCCCGGCGACGATGACCGCCGCCGACGGGATGATGATGAAGAGCACGTCACCCGGTCCGAGCACGCCGCGGGTCAGGCCGAGCACGAAGATCAAGGGGCCGGCTGCCAGGAGCACGATCTGGGCCAGCGCGGCGTACATCTGCCGAGCTACCACGACCTTCATGTTCTCGATGTCCGAGGTGGCGGAGATCGCCGGGGTCTGGTCGACGAAGCGCTTGAGCTCGCGACCGAACCACCAGGCGTTGAGCAGCGCCAACGCCGGAAATGCCAACAGCAGGAAGGTGTACGTCGATCGCATGGCTGTTTCCATGATAGTCCCGTCGGGGAATTCGGAAAGCGGAGTTCGGGGTTCGGGAGCCCGATCTCGCATGGCGGGCGACAGCAGGGGCAGCGACCGGGACCAAGCGGAGTGGTGAGCTATGAGTCTTGAGTTCCTGGTTACCCCTTGACACGCCTCAGACTTCTGGGAGGGCAGAACGACCCGGAGGTCATCCCGACCGAGCCGCAGAGCGGAGCGAGATGGCGAGTGTAGGGTCCGTTCGACTCGCTTCGCCGCTCAGGACACTTCTGGGTCGGGACGAAGGAACATGTGATTCGGCACCACCGCCAGCACCACTGCGGCTCGGCCTTCGGCCTCGCTCGGGATGACAGCGTGGTGGCGGCTGCATCAGAGGGCAGCTCGTTCGGGATGACATGGTGGTTGTGCTGCGCTCGGTTGTGGTCGGAGTCACTGATCGCTGTGTTCTTCCGCGTCCAATTCCCGGGTGCGTGGGCGGGAACTTTCAACTTTCGACTTTCAACTTTCGACTTTCAACTTTCAACTGGGTGGGTGGGCGGGCGGTCAATAGTAGTCAAAGAACCGCCGGATCTCGGCGGCGGGATCCTCGCGGAGCATGGAGGTGGGATCATCGTCGGTCCACTCCTCGGGCAGCAGGCGCGCGTAGCGGGGGTCCTGAAAACGGCGGCCGATCAAGGTGATCACGCCGCGGTCGGTGTCGGAGCGGAAGATGCGGCCAGCGGCCTGGACGACGCGGGTCAGGCCGGGCACCAGGTAGGCGTAGCCGAAGCCGTGGCCGTAGTACTCCTGGAAGTACATCTTCAGGAGCTCGCGCTCGGTGTTGAATTGGGGCAGCCCCGGGGAGACCACGATCACCTGGGACAGCATCTGGCCCGGGTAGTCGATGCCCTCGGCATAGATGCCGCCGAGAACCGCGAAAACTAGGTGCGGGTCGCCGTTGGACAGGGCCTCGAGCACCTCTCGCTGGTTGGCGTCGGTGGAGCCGGGCTCCTGGACCAGCAGGCGGTGGCGGGTGGGGGGCAGCCGGTCGCGGACCGAGTCGAGGAAACGGTAGCTCGGGAACAGGGTGAGCACGTTGTGCTCGGGGTGGGCCAGGCGTTCGATCCAGGCGGCAATCCGGTCGTAGTGGTTGGCCCGCTGGCGGTAGGTGGTGTCCACGTCCGGGATGCAGAGCACCAGGCGGTTTTCGGCCGGAAACGGGGACGGGACGTGGAGCTCGTCGGTGCGGTGGGGGTCGAAGCCGAGCAGATCGCGGTAGAAATCGAAGGGCTCCAGGGTGGCCGACATGGCCACCGCGCCTGCGCTCTCGTCGAGGATCCTGCCGACGAAGCGGGAGGCGTCGAGGCAGCAGATCTTGAGGCGTTCGACGCCGCCGGGCAGCCGGGTGGCCAGCGGCACGAACTCGTCGCCGCCGTGGGACAGAGCCCGGTGAAAGCGCATCAGCGCCAGAAAGACGTCCATCACCGGGTCATCGGCCATCCACATCTCCTGCTCGCGCTTGTACAGGAAGTAACTGAGCAGGGCGCCGTCGAAGGCGAGCCGGATGTCGGCGATGCGATCTGCGGGGAGAACCACCACCCGGTCGCCGGTCTCGCCGGGGCCGAGGGCCCCGGCGACCACCTCGGCGATGGTGGACCCAAGCTCGGTCACCAGGGATTTCAGGCTGCGGAAGACCTCGTTGTCCCGGGTGAGGAGAAAGGCCTGAGCCCGCTCCATCATCTTGGTGTCGAGCTCGGGGGAGTGGTACTCGCGGCTGCGGTCCACCAGGTTGTGGGCTTCATCAATTATCAGCACGGCGTCGCGCAGGGCGCCGGCGTGGAGCACGGCGCCGAGGCCGATATCGGGGTCGAAGACGTAGTTGTAGTCGCAGACCACGACGTCGGTTTCCGGGAGCAGATCGAGGCTCACCTCGAACGGGCAGACCTCGTGCTGGGAGGCGACGCCGAAGATCCGGTCGGGGTCGAGGTGGTGATCGTCGGCCAGGAGGTGCTTCAGCAGCTGGCTGCGCACCAACTTGGGGCCATACTCGCGGGCGTAGGGGCAGAACTCCTCGTGGCAGACGATCTCGGTGTTGGCGCACATTTTTGACTTGGCGCGCAGCTGGAGACTCCTGAACAGGCCGTCCTGCATGGCCCGGGCGGTGTCCACCGCGATTTTCTGCTGGAGGGTCTTGGCGGTGAGGAAGAAGACCCTCTGGCCGCGCGACAGGGCCACCTTCAGGGCGGGGTGGAGCACGGCCGCGGTCTTTCCGCAGCCGGTCGGGGCGCGAAGCAGCACGTGGCGGCCCTCGGCCAGCGAGTCCTCGACCTCCTGGGAGATCCTCTCCTGGACCGGCCGCGGTTCGTCATGGGGAAAGCGAATCAGGCCGGCCGCCGTGCGCAGCCGTTCGAGCCGTTCCCGCCGCCGCCGTTCGACCGCGACCAGCCGGTGCACCTGCTGGGCGAGCCAGGCCCGGGTGCTCTCGGGCTCCCACTCGACCTGATCTGTCTGGACATCGCCGGAAACCACGTCCACTAGAATCAGCTGAAGGTCCACCGGGTGATCGGGTTCCGACAAGGCCATCGCGTAGAGGCGGGCCTGCTTACGAAACCGTTCGAGCCGTTCCTCGAGGTAGAGATTGTGGAGATCGACTGCGAAGTGGAGGGTTTTGATCTCGTCGACCCGAGAGGGGCGGTCATCCTCGAAGAGCACGCCGTCGGCGCGGCCGGTGAGATGGACGGTCCAACCGTCGACCTCGATGTCCGCCGCCACCGCCACCTCGGGGCGGTAGTCGGGCTGGCTGGCCGCCATCTCCTCCTGAACCCGCCGGTGGAGCTCCTGGCCGATCCAGAGCCGGGTCAGGCCGGTGCCGGCGAGACCGATGGCCCGCTGCCCGGGCTCGCCGAGCAAATCGCCGACGCTGGCGTCGATCCGCCGTTCGTCGAGGTCGACGGTGGCGCTCATGGCGAGGAGGGAGGAGCCGGCCCCCCGCCGTTGGAAACACCGGGTCGGCGGCGATCGCGGCGGAGCGCGACGACAATCAGGCCGAGGCATGCGGCCGCGATGAACAACACCACGGAGGTGTGCCTGCCGGTCCAGCGATCGCTCCACCGGACCCGGTAGGCGGTGTGCTCATCGAAGCTGACGCTCGAGATGATGCGATCGAAGAGATCGGCGCTCGACGCCATGCGGGAGGCGTGGTCGTAGCAGTGCACCACGAACACCCCGCGTTCGGTCAGGAAGCTCGCCGACCGGACCGCAGTCATTCCCTCCACGAGCAGGTCCATGGTGCTGTCTACGCGCAGGCAGGTGCGGCCGGAGTCGAAGCTCACCCCGTCCAGCTCCATTCCCTTCAGGAACGGCCCGCGTTGATCCCTGAGCAGGCCGGGCGACTCCGCCTCGACCTCGTCGAAGGAGGGGAGATTCACGAATTGGGAGAGCGGCAGCCGCCCGTTTTCCCGGATCTGGATTAGGACTTGCGGTAGCTCGAATCCCGACTCGGTGGCGGCGGGCCGGAATCCGTACTGGTAGTGCTCGGTGATGCGGCCTCCGCTCAGCTCGGCGGTGCGGGTGGACAGGAAGTCCAGCAGCTCGGCCGGCATTTCATTCCAACCGGCGGGGATTTTGATGGCGGCGTGTCCGTCGTAAACCCGGACGGGCCGCATCTCGACCTCTGTCGGCAGGGGAGTCGGGAGGGGCGTCAAGACGAGCAGTGACCACAGTGCGGCGAGCACCGGGCCACAATATCATCGCCGCGACGGCGGGGACTGTCGATGGATGGGCGGCGCGCTGCTGCGGTACACTGCACGAAACGGTCGGCAGCAGCGCGCCACCCGTGAGGTGCCGCAGCAACAAAACCGCGAGCGGGCGCGCCGGGAGGTGAAGGGGTGCCGGAAGCGAGCGATCGGGTCGACCTGACCCTGGTGATCGACTCCGTCGACGAGCTCTACTCGGGGGTCGCGCCGCGACTCTGCCCGGATGGTCTTTTCATCGAGACGGAGGACCCGGCCTCGGCGGGGTCCGCGGTGGGCTTCCGCGTGGTTCTGGCCGATGGTGTGGTGTTGATTCAGGGGTGGGGTACCGTGCTGTGGACCCGGCTGCCGGGGTCGATCGAGGGGCCCCCCGGAATGGCCGTCCAGTTCGGCGATATCAACGGTGACACGCGGGAGACCATCGATGCGGTCATCGACGCCCACCTGTCGACCGGTGGCGAGCTCTTCGACCTCGATGGGCGCGGCATCCGGGACGTGTACCCGACGGACGTCCTCGATCAGTCGACCCAGATGACGGCGGCGTCGCCAAGGTGGCTGCCGGATGCCGAGCTTGGAGGTTTGCCGGCCGGAGCCTGGACGGGACGTGCAACCGCGGCCGACGCCGGTGACGACGACACCGGCGTCGTCGACCTCAGATTCGAAGAGGCGATTTCGGGCTTGACGCAGGGCGGTGGAGGGCCGGATCCCGGCGAGGTGGGAGCCATCGATCAGGCGATCGCTGCGGCGGTTATTGCGCCGGCCACCGGCGACGTTCCGGCCGGCGACGAACCCGCCGACAGCGCCGCGGGCGTTTCCTGGGAGGACGGGAATGGGGACCAGATTCCGGACATCCTGGACGAGTGGCGGGAGGAGCTGCGGATCGCCAGTCCCAAGCCGGACCAGGTGCGGACCGGCTCAGGGTCGGGTTTTGAAACCGCGCCCTGGGAATCTCTGCTGCCGTTCTTGGGGGACGACGACAGCTTGAGAGATGGACCCGGAACTGCGCCGCGGCCGGATCGACGGGTTTCTAGCGCACGACGGTCCACCGTCAATTCCGTCGGCTGGAATCGGCTCTGGTTGGTGCTTCCCGGGGCGCTCGTGATTCTCACCATCGGAGCGGTGGTGCTGTTGATCGGCGGCGGCCCAGAGGTGCCGGACGAGGCGATCGAGTCGGCACCGGTTCCGGTGGTCGCCGCACAGATCGAGGAGTCCGAGGGTGAGGTCACGGAGGGTGTGGAACCGAAGACCGTACCCACGGTGGCTGTAGCCTCATCATCCGCCGCACCGGCGGCGATCGTCACCGCGGTCGAGTGGAGCTCGGAGCCCGGCGCCACCGAGGTGGTCATCCGTGGAAACGGCCCCTTCGATCCGGGCCAGGTGGACGCCAGTCGATTGACCGACCCGCCGCGGGTCCTGGTGCGCCTGCGGCGCATCGGCAAGCCCTACGCTCCGATTCAAATCGAGGTCGGCACGCCGGAGCTTGCCGCCGTGCGGATCGGGCACCACCCCGAGCTGCGGCCGGCGACCCTTTACGTGGTGCTGGACCTGACGACGCCGACGGTCAGCTCCACCGATGCCCTGAGGGTGGATGGCAATGTGGCCCGGGTGACCGTGCGGTCCGCCGGTCGATGAGGTGAGCGGGCGGAAAGAAGGGTGAGCGGCTTGCGCTGTCTCTTCGTGTCGGACCTCCACGGGCGATCCGAGCGGTATGGCAAGCTGGTGGCGGCGGCCTTGGACGAGCGCCCCGATGTAGTGCTGATCGGCGGCGACCTGCTGCCCTTCGGGCGCCAGTGGGCGGGGGGCAGCTTCGTGGCCGAGGTGATGGGACCTGAGTTTTCAAAGCTCGTCGATCGGCTCGGCAGCGATGCGCCAAAGGTGCTGATCATCTGCGGCAACGACGATCCCCGCGACCGCGAGCCCGAGCTGCTTGAGGGAGATGCGGCGGGTCTCTGGACCTACTTGAACGAGCGGTCGGTGGAGATCGGAGGGTTTGGCTTCACCGGCTACTGCTTTGTCCCGCCGACGCCGTTCATGCTCAAGGACTGGGAACGGTACGACGTGTCGCGTCATGTGGACCCGGGCTGCGTCTCTCCCGAGCACGGCAGGCGCACGGTGCCGGTTGCGGCCGGCGAGGCCCGGGACCGAACCATCGCCGCGGACCTCGCGAGCCTCGCTGCGGACCGTGATGTGTCGCGGGCGGTGATCCTCTTCCACTCACCGCCCTACCGGACGGCGCTGGATCGGGCGGCCCTCGACGGAAAGGCGGTTGACCACGTGCCGCTGGACGTCAACGTGGGGTCGGTGGCCATTTCGCGCTTCATCGTAGAGCGCCAGCCGCTGCTGACCCTGCACGGCCACGTCCACGAGTCGACCCGACTCACCGGTTCATGGCGTGACAAGATCGGACGAACCCACGCCTTCAACGCCGCTCACAACGGGCCCGAGCTGGCGCTCATCCGTTTTGATCTGAACGATCTGGACAACGCCACGCGTCAGCTGATCTGAATCAATCAAAAATCGAAGATCCCCGCGCGCCCGCCGGGGTGGAGGGGCTATGGGGCGATGAGCTTTGGGGCGCCGAGATTCCAGATCCCCGAATCCCGAGCCCCGATGATTGGTGTTTTGCTGTGTCCCTTTTCCGCGCGGGTGGGTGGGGGCAATTTTCAATTTTCAATTTTCAATTTTCAATCTTTCGATCGCCTGTCCGCGGACGCACCGATCAATCGGGTGCTTTCCCCAGCGGCAGCTTGAGGGCGGGATCGGTGACCGCACCGATCTTGGCGGCGAAGCTGGTCCGGCGAGTGATGTCGTCGTCGGTGACGAAGTGCACGTCGAGCAGCCTGCGGCTCCGGTAACCCGTCCGCAGGTAGTTGATTTCGCCAAGGCAGAGGCTCCACCCGTCGAGCCAGGTCTTGAGGTCTCGCTGTTGATCCGCGGAACCGTTGACATGGATCAGCAGGTCGATGTCCGACGACGGGCCAGCGCTGGCGTTCTTGGTGCTGCCGATGACGTAGAAGGCCTTCACGCCGAAGCGCTCAGCGTCGATTTCCCGCCCGATCTGCTCGGCCATCCGCATCCGCCACCGCCAGAACCCGCCGGGCCGTTCGGGTGTTTGACCTCCGGGGCGGGAATCGGAGGTACCGCGCCCGGCCTCGGGATCAGCGAGGAATCCGACGGCTTCGTCGAGATCCGCGTTCATCAGGACGCGCAGCACCCGTCCGTGCGACGACATGGGGACGTCGATCACCCGGACCACCGACTCGAGGTGGGCGTACTCCGGCGCCATTTCGGCCAGGAGGTTGGGCGCCCGGAGCAGGAAACGCTGGTTGAGAACTCCGGCCGAATCGTCGGGGTAGAGCGGGATGTACCTGATGGACGACTCCACCAGATCCTGGAAGAAGTGGGTTCCGAAGGAGAGATCGGGCACGTAGCTGCCCTTTTGACGGGCGATCTCGACCAGCACAGCGGTGTTGTTGATGTCCGAGTAGGTGACGTTGACGCCCATCCGGATGTCGCCGCGACTGCCCCAGCGGCCCGGCCCCATGAGGATGAACTGGCGTTTCGGCAGGACCTTGTTGAGCTTGCCGACCGCCTGGCCGACCGCGACCAGGTCGGCCCGTTCCGGCAGGGCGCCGTAGCCGTCAGGGTCGACGTAGACGATATGGGTGATGTCCGGAACCCAGCCGTTGGAAATGTAGCGGTTGGCCCGGAAGACCTTGTCTTCCTCGGCGATGTCCATCGGGATGGGGGCAGGAGTGTCCTGGGCCGAGTAGCTCTGGGGCCGGCATTGGAGGAGGTAGAAATCACTGCCGTCGAAGGCGAACTCGATGTCCACCGGGGTGCCGAGGTGCTCCTCCAGGATTTTGAGGATGTTGCCCACGTCACGAACGAAGGAGGTGTCCGAGATCAGCCCGTTGAAGTCGGCGACCAGCTCGTCTCGTTCGGGATCCACCAACACCGGCACCGCCCTCCGAAGGGTGTCGTCCTCGAGCACCGAGAAGACCTTGTCGAAGGCCGGATACGCGCCCCCGCACGATCGGAGGAGGTCCTTGATGCTCATTGTCTCGAAGCAGTTTGTGGTCAGGTTGAGGACGTCGATCTGGGTGGGCGAGTAGCGAATGGTCTCGTCGATGGTGGTGTTGACTCGGAGGCTCGGCTGCCCCGGAACCGCCAGGATCGGATAGTCGTCGCTGACCCGGTCGACGGCGCGCGTGCCGAGGCCGGGGACCAGCCGCAGCAGGCCGTCTTCGCGCTGGATTCGCGGCGACCAGCGGAACTCGTTGTTGGAGAAGGCCACCCCGGCCAGGGCCGGGAAGAAGTAATCGCCGACCCGGCGTCCGACCACCTCCTGGATCAGCACCGCCATCTCCTCGTGAAAGTCGAGCAGGCCCTTCTCCCTTCGGTAGGCGATCGGATCGGGTCCGAAGATGGACGCGTAGACCTCGGTGATGGCGTCGAGCACGGCGCGCAGCCGCTCCGATTTGTCGCCCTGATTGGCCAGGAACAGGCTCTTGTACTTACCCGAGAAGGCGGAGCCCATCCGATCCTCGAGCAGGCTCGACGAGCGCACGATGAGAGGGTTCTCTCCGACCTCGTCCAACAGCATGGACAGGCCGCGGACGATGTCGGGTGGGAAGCGGGAGCTTTTGAACAGCTTGACGATGTTGGGGTACTCATGCCTGACCTGCTGGATCTCGCGGTACTTCTGTTGGAGAACCTCCTCGAGGTCGTTGTACTCGATGAAGTTCATGATCTCTTCGGAAGCCACGTACCAGCTTCGAGGCACCTTGACGGTGCCTACGGATCGGTCTTCATCCTGGAGTTTGGTCAGGATCTTCTGTGCGAGGAAGAGCCCGGAGGTCTTGCCGCCCAGCTTGCCGTAGCTGTCGGAGGACAGGATGACGTGGTCGAGCAGGTCGAGGAAGTCGCTGATGTCGAGGACCTCCTTGGCGACGGTGATGAGCTCGAGCTGCTCGGTGAGGAACCGTCGGATGAGGGCGACGGTCAGGCCGTCGACGGTGGACCGCGACAGCTCAGTGCCGCCGGACACGAGGTGGTGAAAGCGCTGCAAGCTCTCCGAGACCTCGGGAAGTGAGGACCTCGGGTTGTTGAGCACCTTCGGCAGGAAGCTGGCGTTGTCCTCGACGATCCACCCCTGGATCAGGTTGAACACTTCGTTGTGGCCGAGCACCGACGACGCCAGCTCGAAAGGTCTGCCCCCCAGGAGCATTGGCTCGTTGATTCGACCCACCGGACCGGGGACATTGACCTCACCCGTGACACCCTGTGCCGGCTCCACCTCCCCGTACATTTCCTCGAGCAGCGCCTGGGATCCGTCGACACCGGCCCACCGCAGGTGGTTGACCATCTTGCGGGCGATCCGCAGGTAGAGCTTGCGGTCCGTGTGGCGGAGCAGGTCGATGGGACCCCGCCAACGGTCGGCCACCTGATCCTCGGTGTCCATTCCGGCGGTGGTCCACTCCAGCCGCATGTCGCGGAGCCGCTGGTAGAGAATGAAGTGTCCGATCCGCTCGGCGATGGTCCGGATCAGCCGCTCTTCCTCCTTCAGGAACGGCCCGATGTCCTCCCGGGGGCGCTCCTCGAGATAGCAGACGGTGAGGCTGCCAACCACCTCGTCCTGGGTGGTGATCGACGTGGTTTGCTCCCAGGGGGTGGAGCGAAAATCGGGGCTTTGAAACAGGCGGTCGCCGTAATGGATCTTCGCCCGGCAAACGTCGGGGTACTGCCAGCCGGGGGGAATCGCCTTCACCACGGCCTGGAGGGCCTCGTCCAGCGGGCGGTCGAGCTGGCCGAAGATCTGCTCGACCTCGTACAGGCAGTTCAGCTCCTTGGCGCGCTCCTGGAGGGATGCCAACAGCTTTTCGACCGGCCGTTCGGAGTCAGTCATGGCGGGTCATCACTCCCCGTCCCCGGCTCCCGTCGACGCGGACGCCGAGAGGTTTGGGGACTCTGACGTGACGGATGTTGTCGGTTTCGAAGACGGCGGGTTGCGACTCCAGCCATGCCCAGTCGACGGTGCCCGGGCGGTGGTGCTCGACGGCGAGGCAGAGCACCTGGAAGCTGAGCACGTTGTGGAAGAAGTGCGAGCCCTGGCTGAGGTCCGGGTCGATCTCGGGGGTCGTGACCTCGATGATGACCCTGGCGCCGCTGATCTGTCCCCAGGCCACCGGAACGCCGAGCCGCTCGTCGGAGGTGCCCCAGCGGCCGAAGCCCAGCAGAACGTACCGGCGCCCGTCGGCGAGCAGGTTCCGATTGATCGTCTCCAGGTCCCGGGCCATGATCGAGGTAGAGCGGGGATCGAAGGCGTCCGGGCGGATGTAGACGATGTCTCTGATGTCGTGGAGCTCGCCGTTGCCGAGCACCCTGGTGGACGAAATCACCACGTTGTCGCCGGTCAGATCGGCATCTTCGACGCGCACTTCCTCGAGGCCCACCCGCATCGGCCGAACCTGGAGAAACCCGAATCGCGCGGGCAGGAGATCTGTGCGATGGAGGCGCACGGCGAACTCGATCTCGACGTCGGCCCCCAGCGACGCCTTCGAGTGGTTCAGCAGATCGGTGATCAGGCTGACGAAGCCATCCCACCGCGAGCCGATCAGGGGGGCGAAGGTGAGGGCTCTCGGCCCTCGACCCCCCATTCCGGGGTTGATCCGGTCGGAACCTCCATCGTAGGTGGAGACGACGTGGTTGAGGGAGCCGTCCGCTTCCGCCTCCTTGAGGCCGGGCCGCACCAGGTACTCGGTCTCCCGCACCGGGTCGGGCAGCGGCGGGTCCCCCATGTGAACCGCCCAGAACTCCCGCTGGGTGTTCTTGAGCAGGTCGCCGACGTCGTTGAAGGGCGGCGGCGCAGCCGGCGCCGAGGGCGAGAAACCCCAGCACAGGCCGCCGTCGACGATGGTCTTGCCCAGCCCGAGCGCCAGATAGACCACGCCCTCATCGCCCCGAGCGCGGCCGGTGGGGTAGAAGTTGAACGAGCGCGCCACCCCGGACACGGTTGGGTAGAAACGGTCACCGACGCGCTCGCCGATCACCTCCTGAACGATCACCGCCATTTCCTCTGCCGGCGTGTCGTGGCCGAGGGCACGGTGGTAATCCCGGGCGGCGGAGAAGAAGGTGCTCGCATAGACGAACTTCACCGCCTCCGCCAGGCGGCGGAACCTGGCATCCTCCTCGATCTCGTTGTTGGGGATCATCTTGGTGGCGTAGACCCCGGCAAAGGGGTGGCGAAGGTCGTCCTCGAGCAGGCTCGACGAGCGAACCGCCAGTGGAGTGTGGACCGACGAGATTAGGCCTCGCAGGTCGCCCACCAGCTCGGCGGGGAGCTCGGCTCGTTGGAAGGCGTGGGCGATGCGGTCATCCGAGACGTCGGACGTCACCACGGGGCGGAGTTGGTTTTGATCCATGAAGGCGCGGAACAGATCGGTGGAGATCACGGTCATTGTCGGCACCGTGACGGTGATCCCGGGATACTTCCCCTGATCAAGCCGGGGGAGGATGTCCGCGTCGATCAGACGCAGGCCGCTCGCCTTGCCGCCGAGTGCACCCGTACCGATCCGGGTGAGGGTCTCACCGGTCTCGGTGAAGGTGCGATCGAACCGCGGGATGTCCCGCGACGGGTCCTTCGTCATGACCTGTCCAGGGTGCGGTCGAGACAGAACGATGTCAAGCAGAGGGCTCGCACCGTACGAGCGGAATGACCTTCCGAGCGAGTCAAAAGTCGAAAGTCGAAAGTCAAAAATCCATTGACTCGGGTCGAATCAGCAAGGACGAGCGGCAACCAGGACTTTAGACTTTGGGCTTTAGACTTTAGACTTTTTTCTCGAGAAGTTCAGACCCACCCGCGTTCATAGCACAGAGTGGCGACCCGATCGACGGCGATGACCAGGGCGGCCTCGCGCATGGTAAGCCCCTTTTTGCGGCTGAGCTCGGAGACCGCGATGAACGCCGAGGTGATCTGGCGGTCGAGCTTGGAGAGGATCTCGTCGAGCCGCCAGTAGTAGTTCATGGCGCCCTGGACCTGCTCGAAGTACGAGCAGGTGACGCCGCCGCCGTTGGCCAGGATGTCCGGAATGATGAAAACACCGCGATCGAGCAGAATCTGCTCGGCGGCCGGGGTGGTGGGTCCGTTGGCGCCCTCGGCGACGATCCGGACCGTCGACCGAACCCGGACTACGTTGTCGGCGGTGATCTGATGCTCCAGGGCGGCGGGAATCAGAATCTCCACCTCCTGCTCGAGCCAGGCATCGCCCGCCAGCACTTCATACCCGAGCTTCGACGCCTTGTCGCGGTCGATGTCGCCGAGACGGTCCGAGGCTTCTCGGAGCTCCGCGAGGTCGACGCCACCGTTCTTGCGGAACGCCACCGCCTCGCCGCGACCGTGATCCCAGCACGAAACGCACACCACGGCTGCCGCCGATCCGCTGATAGAGCTCGATGGCGTGCTGGGCCACGTTGCCGAATCCCTGCACCGATGCGGTGGTGGCGGCAGGGTCGAGGCCGACCTCCTTGAGCGCCTCGCGAAGGGTGTAGACCAACCCGTAGCCGGTGGCTTCGGGCCGTCCCAGGGAGCCTCCGGCACCGATGGTCTTGCCGGTGAGCGAACCGGGAGCGTGCTCGCCCAGCACCGTCTCGTACTCGTCGAGCATCCAGGTCATGTGCTGGGCTGTGGACATGATGTCGCGCGACGGCACGTCGCGGCCCGGACCGAGGTAGCGGGCGGTCTTGCGGACCCAGGCGCGGCAAAGCCGCTCCTGCTCCGCCGGGCTCAGCCGGTGGGGGTCGCACAAGACTCCGCCCATGCTGCCGCCGAGAGGCAGGTCCAAAAGCGCGGTCTTCCAGGTCATCCACATGGCCAGAGCCCTGATGGTGTCGATGGTCTCGAGGGGGTGGAAGCGGACGCCGCCCCAGAATGGGCCCCGCACGTCGTTGTGCTGCACCCGGTGCCCCCTGAAGACCTCGACCTTGCCGTTGTCCATTTTCACCGGCAGGGCGAAGTGGTGCTCGTGCAAGGGGGATCGTAGGAGCTGCCGCACCGGCTCGTCGAGTCCCATCAGGTCGGCCGTGTTGTCGAACTGGGTCTGGGCGACTGCGAAGGCATTGAAAACGGTGTCGTTCATCGGGATGGACCCCCTCGGAGCGATGATGGCACATCTTGAGAACGGGGGTGGAGAGAGTATGGGGGTGGGGAGGGTGAAGGAGGAAATTCGAAATTCGGAATTCGAATTCCGAGTATGGAGTAACAAAACGGCGGCCCGAAGGCCGCCGTTTGATTCGAGCCGATTTTAAGATCAGGTCAGTCCCTGGTCGATCATGGAATCGGCCACCTTGACGAAACCGGCGATGTTGGCGCCGATCACGTAGTTGCCGGGCTGATCGTACTCGGCAGCGGTGGTGACGCAGGCGGTGTGGATGCGGTTCATGATGTCCCGCAGCCGGTTGTCCACCTCCTCACGGGTCCAGGACAGCCGCATGCTGTTCTGCGACATCTCGAGACCCGACACCGCGACGCCGCCGGCATTGGCAGCCTTGCCGGGGCCGTAGAGGATCTTCTTGTCGACGAAGTACTCCACCGCCTCGGGGGTCGACGGCATGTTGGCGCCCTCGGACACGCACAGGCAGCCGTTCTCCACCAGTGTCCGGGCGTCGTCGCCGTCGAGCTCGTTCTGGGTAGCGCACGGCAGGGCGACGTCGCAGGGAATGCCCCACACTCCCGTGCCCTCGTGGTACGTCACACCAGGGTATTTTTCGGCGAGCTCGTAGACCCGGCCGCGGCGGACGTTCTTGAGATCCATCACGTCGTCCCACATCTCCTGGGACATGCCGTCGGGGAAGACGACGTATCCCGACGAGTCGGAAAGGCTGACCACCTTGGCGCCCAGCTCGACGCACTTTTCGGCGGCATACTGGGCGACGTTTCCCGAGCCGGAGATCGCGACCCGCTTGCCGTCGAAGGATTCGCCGCGGGTGGCCATCATTTCGACGGCGAAGTACACACAGCCGTACCCCGTCGCCTCGGGCCGGATCAGGCTGCCGCCCCAGTTGAGGCCTTTCCCGGTGAGCACGCCCTCGAAGCGGTTGCGGATCCGCTTGTACTGCCCGAAGAGGTAGCCAATCTCCCGGCCCCCGACACCGATGTCGCCGGCTGGAACGTCGGTGTCGGCCCCGATGTGCCGGCAGAGCTCGGTCATGAAGCTCTGGCAGAAGCGCATGACCTCGGCGTCGGTCTTGCCCTTGGGGTCGAAATCGGAGCCGCCCTTGCCGCCCCCCATGGGCAGGGTCGTCAGGGAGTTCTTGAAGATCTGCTCGAAGCCGAGAAACTTGAGGACGCCGAGATTGACGGTGGAGTGGAATCTCAGGCCACCCTTGTACGGTCCCAGGGCCGAGTTGAACTCGACGCGGAATCCCTTGTTGACCTGCACGTCACCGCGATCGTCCATCCAGGGCACGCGGAACATGATCACCCGCTCCGGCTCGACGATCCGTTCGAGAATCCGGTGATCCAGGTACTTGGGGTGCCGTTCAAGGACCGGAACCAACGACTCGACGACCTCCTGTACGGCCTGATGGAACTCGGGTTCCGCCGGGTTCCTGGCGATCAGATCCCTCATGAACTGCTCTGCGAACAACCTCTCCACTGGCCTCATTGCGTGACTCCTTCCTGAGTGAAATTTCGACTGCCGAACCGATTGCCGTGCGGCGACGGGTGGTCAGATGACAGCGTGATGATCCGAGTTTCGAGCGACGACTCTTCGGTCGGGGGCAGGTGAGGAACGCGGGTTCGTGACGAAAGCTGGAGTGGACGCTCCATGGCCAGCGAGGATACTCTTGCGGCCCAACGATGACAACCGGGGGATTTGGCGACTGTCGATAGCCCGCCCCCCGTCAGTCGGCGGCACCCTCGAGAATCACCCCGCGGCCGGAGGCGCCGTCGACCAGAACCTGCGCCGGCCGCTCCAGCCGGATGTGCCTGATGACGCCGTCGAGCAAGGTGGCGACTGTATCCTGGCCGTCGAACCACGGCCAGTTGACGGTACCCTGATCGCAGTGCGCGTGAACCGCAAAAAATGCGACGCCAAAGCAGGTGAGGTTGTGGAAGAAATGCGATCCCAGTGAGGGTTCGACCTGCAGATCGTAGAAATCGGTCTCGACGATCGCCCTGACGGAGGAGATCTGGGGCCAGGTGACCGGAATCCCGAGCCACGGGTCCCTGGATCCCCAACGGCCGGGGCCGATCAGAATGCTATGGCGACCCTCCAGCCGGAGGCTTCGATTGAGGGCCTCGATGGCGCTCGCAGCCTGGGCGGTGGCGGCGCGGTCGAAGCCGTCCGGGTGAATCAAAATGACGTCGGAGATGGTCTCTCTCCGGCCGTGGCCGAGGGCCATCTCGGACCGCACCAGAGCTTTTTCCAGGGTTTTCGGATCGAGGTGGATCTCGACGTTCATGTCCTCCACCACCAACGGCCGGAGCTGAAGAACGTGGAGGGTTTGGATTCGGCCCAGGCCGGGCTCGATGTCGGCGGCGAACTCGATCTCCACCGGGCTGGCCAAGCCTTCGGCGCAGGCCGGCAACAGCCGGCGCAGCACCTCCGGAAGCGGCAGGATCCTGCCCTTCAGGATGGGCCCGAAGGTGATCAGGGGGGTGCCGCCGTCTTCCAAACCGACGGTGACCCTGTCGTCCGCACGTCGATAGGTGGAGACGATGGCGTTGGCGGCGCCGTCGGCGATGGCCACGGAGGTCTCCATGTGGACCAGGTTGGCGTCGGGTTCGAGACCGGGCAGGACGTCGCCGCGTGACATGTCCAGGGCGTAGAACCGTCGCTGGGCGTTGCGCAACATGTCGGGGACCGAGGAAAACTGGGGCAACGACTGAGGGTAGGCCGGCGAGAACCGGAGCGCCTCGAAGCCCTCGACCACGCTCTTGCCGAGACCGAGGGCCACCTGGGCGACCCCGTCCTCGGGCGTCATGTTGCCGAAGGGGTAGAAGTTGTAGGACGAGGCGACGCCGGACAGGGTGGGGTAGAAGTGGTCACCCCATCGCCGGCCGACCAGACGTTGGACCAGCACCGCCATCACCTCCTCCTCGATCCGGTAGGGGGTGGTTTCGATGTAGGCTCGCGAGTGCCGGAAGTAGGTGGAGGCGAACACGGTCTTGACCGCCTCGAGCAGCTGAGCCAGCCGAACATCGAGCGAGGGGTGGGTGTTGGGCAGCATGATGGTCGAGTAGACGCCGGCAAACGGCTGGTACACCGAGTCTTCGAGAATGCTCGACGACCGAACCGCCAGCGGATCGTGGTTGGACTCGAGAAAAGCGATCAGCTGCGAGACCAGGCCCGGCGCGAAGCGGCCGCTGCGAAACTCGTCGAGGATCTCCGCGTCGGTCAGCAGATCGGCCTCGAGGGCCAACCGCCGCAGGTCGTTTCCGTCCAGGAAATCCTCGAAGACATCGGAGGCGAGCACCACGGTCTGCGGGACCGACACCCGGACGCCCGCCGTCTCCAGATCACCGGTGGCCAGCAGCTTGTGCATGAAGGCCAGGCCTCGGCCCTTGCCGCCGAGGGACCCGGTTCCGATTCTGGCGAAGGCCACAAAACGGTCGTAGGTCGCGGGGTCGAAATCAGTGATGACGTGGCTCTGGATGTCCCGGAGATAGGTGGTGATGGTCTGGATGAGGAACTGGCGGAGCTCGGCGGACGAGGCAAACTCGGAGACCTTGCGCGGCCGCATCGCCGACGCCAGCTCGAACTCGGTTCGCGCTTTCAACCATGCCGAGAAGTGGTTGCGGCTGGCGTGGTACACCAGCGACTGGTCGGGCATGGATTCGAGCAGGTGGAGCATTTCGCGCATGTCCTTGGCGCGGGCGATAGGTTTGCCGTCGGGGAACTTGAAGACGAAATCACCGAACCCGAAGTGGTCCTGGATGAAGTGGCGGAGGTCCTCGAGCAGGGTGGCCGACTTCTTCCACACGAACTCGGCGTTCACCTCGATCGCCTGCGGCTCGTGGGTCTTGTCCGCCGATTGCAGCAGGATCGGCAGGTCTTCGTCCTCCGATCGAATCTTGCGGGCGAGCTCGATGCCGGCGAGCTCGTCCAGCTTGCCGCCGCGCGGAAAGGAGACGTCGCAGATGACGCCCAGGATGTTCTTGCCGTACTTGCGGTACAGCTCCCACGCCTCCTCCCAGGTCTGTGCGAGCAGGATTTTGGGCCGCGCCCTGATCCGCAGCATGCGGTGTGAGAGGTTGAGGCCGTCGGCCATCAGCCGGCTGGTCTGGGAGGTGACCTCGGTGTAGATCTGGGGGAGGTAGGCCGAGTAGGCGCGCACGTCGTCCTCGATGATGACGATCGCCTGGACCCCGCCCTCGAGGATGTCGTGGTCGGCATTGCGGCGGTCTTCGACCTGCTTGATCATGGCCAGTAGGGCCTGGACGTTGCCCTGCCAGAGGAAGACCCAGTCGACGGCACCGGTCGATCTGAGCTCTTCCAACCACGGCAGCTCCCAGGCGTGGGCCGCCACCAGTCCAACCGGGATTTCCGGCTCGATCTCCCGCAACCGTTGGACGAAATCCACAGGCTCGGTGTCCTGCAGCCGTGGGGTGGTGATCACCATGTCGAAGTCGCGTTCCTGAACGTACTTGCAGGCCTCTGCGGCGGAGGAAACCCGAGTGAAACGTGGCGCGTAGCGCAGGTTCAGGTCGAGATTCCGGTACTCTTCGAAGACCAACTCGGTGAGCTGCCCGTCCTCCTCCAGCACGAAGGCGTCGTAGTGGGAGGCCACCAGCAGGATTTCGATGATCCGGTGCTTCATCAGCGCCGAGAACTCCTCGGTGCGCATTCCGTAGCGGCTGGACAGCTCGAGTGGGGCCATGACTCCGTCGAGATTACCAGAAGCGGGGGGGAGTGAATTTGGAATTCGGAATTCGGAATTCGGAAAACCGATCCCGAATCGCGGCGGGTCCGTCGATCGATTTCTTATGACCTGTGCGCAGCGAGAGGTAGAAATTCGATCGTCAGTCCTTCCATCGCGTGACGAAGATGTTGGTCTCGCCCGGATTTGAGTTGTGCCGGTTCGAACAGAAGACAAAGGTCTCGCCATCGGGTCCGAACATGGGGAAGCCGTCGAATCCGCCCGAGTAGGTCACCTGCTCGAGGCCGGTGCCGTCGAGGTTCACCATCCACAGGTCGAACTCACGACCCTGAGGGTCGCCGTGATTGGTGGAGAAGATGATCCGGTCGCCCGACGGCAGGAAGAAGGGAGCGAAGGCGGCGACGCCGAGATTGGTGACCTGCCGTTTGTTGGACCCGTCGGCATCCATGACCCAGACCTCGAGCATCTTCGGCCGAATCAGGCCGTCGGCCAGCAGTGCCTGGTAGTCGGCGATCTCCGTCGGGTCCTGCGGGTGGCGCGCCCGGTAGACGATCTTGGTGCCGTCGGGGGAGAAGAAGGGGCCGCCGTCGTAGCCGATTTGGTCGGTCAGGCGGACCACGTCGGAGCCGTCCAAGTCCATGGTGTAGATGTCCAGGTCGCCGTCGCGGGTCGAGGTGAAGACGATCCTGTCACCGAGCGGAGACACCGTCGCCTCCGCGTCATAGCCGGGAGTGTCGGTGAGCCGGACGATCTCGGTGCCGTCGGCGTTGGCGGTGAAGATGTCGTATTCCGGATAGAGGGGCCAGACATAGCCTCGGCTGTGGTCCGGCACCGGCGGGCACTCGGGGCTGCCGAGATGGGTGGAGGAGTAGAGGATCCTGTCGTCCCCAGGGAGATAGTAGGCGCAGGTGGTCCTGCCGCTGCCGGTGGAGGCAAGGGCGCGATCCGAGCCGTCGACGCCGATGGTGAAGATCTGATCGCAGGCGTAGGGCGGGCTGGTGGACTGGAAGATCAGCCGGTCTCCGGAGAACGAGAAGTACGCCTCGGCGTTCTCGCCGCCGTCGGTGAGCATGGTGAGCTCGGACAGATGAATCTCCCGAGGATCCGGCTGGTAGGTCTTCGGTCCGGCCGATTCGGCCTGAGGAGGAGCTTCGGAAGTCCGCGGTGGAGTGGTGGGGGCACATCCGACCACGACGGCAACGAAAATTAGGGTGACCAGGGTTCGAATCGTGTTCACGACATCCTCCAGAGCGCGACATCGTCTCATGGCGTGACCGCGGTGTCCAGATTGGGGCGTCAAACGCTAAAAGTCAGGTTCATCCGGGAAAGCGTGAGGTCGAGTGATCCGTTTCCGACATTCAGGGTCAGCGGCCGCGTTCAGTGGCGGTGGCAGGGTTCAGCGGACAGCGACTGTGGGCGGTGATCAGGGGCAGCGACCGGGAACAGCGAGCAGGGACAGAGATCAGTCTTCAGCGGCAGCAATCAGTTGCATCGGCGGCCATAGCACGTGGACACCTTCGGATCGTTCAAAGGAACAAATCGCCGGCGGGCAGCCGATGTCAAGGGCAAGCCGGCCCACGGGTCCGGTGTTACACACCCTTGACATCGGCTGCCTCACCGGCTTGCGAGAGAGGGCATGAACGACCCGGAGGTGACCATGTCCAAAGCCGTCGCGAACACCAACCTCGTTGCCCACGAGAAAGCCCTCGAAGCAGCAGGCATCGCCATCAAGCTCGTCATGAGGGTTCCTGCCCCATTAAAGTCGATTGCTGATCAGGTAATCCGGTCGGCGAGCTCGGTCCCGGCCAACCTGGCGGAAGGACACGGCCGATTCGGAAGAGACCGCCAGCACCACTGGAGGATCGCCTACGCCTCGGCCAAAGAGGTCGACAGCCACCTGCGACTCCTCGCTGCCGCCGGTGCAGTCAATGGAATCGGGGCAGAGAACGCCCTGGAGACCTTTGACCACGTTCGTGCGATGACGTGGCGCCTGCTCAATCCCATCTGAGCGCGCCCGGTTCTCCGATGCTGACGCTGTCAACTGACGCCGTCCCTGATAGCCGCTTCCGCCCATGAAGCCGCGGTTCCTCTTCGGGCGGGCGGGTGCAGTTGTGAAATCCGATCTCGATCGACCCCCATCTCACCGAATTCCAGATGAGCCAAAAGTCAAACGTCCGGAATCGTCTGAGACGACCCGGCGGATCTCGGCGACCTCGAACGTTTAACCTTTAACCTGTAACGTTTAACGTTATATTGTGCTCGGTCAGCCCTCGAGGACGAGCAGGAGCGGTTGTTCGAGCGCCTCCGCGACCCACCGCACAAAGCGAGCGGCGTCGGCGCCATCCACCAGTCGGTGGTCGTAACTCAGCGACAACGGGAGGATCAGCCTGGGCTCGAAGGACTCCCCGGACCACCGCGGTTCCATCAGACCCCGAGAGACTCCGAGAATGGCCACCTCGGGCCAATTGACGATGGGCGAGAACCCGGTGCCGCCGATGCCGCCGAGATTGGAAATCGAAAACGTGCCGCCCTGCATGTCGGCGGGTGACAGCTTGCGTTCACGGGCTCGCCGGGCGAGGTCATCCAGCTCAACCGAGATCTCGGTGATGTTCTTGGCATCCGCGTTCCGGATCACCGGAACGAGGAGGCCGCGCTCGGTGTCTACCGCCACACCGACGTGCACGAAGTCCTTGTAGACGATCTCGCCGGCCGCCTGGTCAACACTGGCGTTGAGCTTGGGGAAGACTCTCAGCGCCGCCGCCGCCACCTTCACCAGGATCGCGGTGATGGTGAGCTTGCCGCCGGCGGCCTCGACACGGCCCCGGTAGCGGGTGCGCAGCTCCTCGAGGGCGGTGATGTCGGCCCAGTCGTTGTGGGTGACATGGGGCACGGCAGCCCAGGCGCGCGCGAGGTTGCGGGCGGTGGCCTGTCGGATCTTCGACATCGGCTCGCGGCGGACGGGTCCCCACACGGTGAAGTCGGGCAACTGGGGAGCCGCGCCCGCCGGCATGCCGGAGGTGGCCCCACCGAGCAGCCGCGAGGTGTGGACCTTGACGTCGTCGATGGTGATCCGCCCGCCGTTACCGGACCCGGTGACGGTGTTGATATCGACACCGACCTCGCGGGCGAACCGGCGCACCGACGGCGCAGCCGGCACGGCCGGCCGCGGCCCTTCGGGCACGCTCCAGCGGGGTGCGAGGAGATCGTCGTCCGGCGGGTGAGGATCGGGTTCGTCCGCGCGAGTGGCGGGCTCGGCTGCGACCGGCTCCCGCCGGGCGGGCTCGGTGGCTTCCGCTCCGGCGCCGGTCGCGAGGGCGTCGGTTTCGTCCGCCTGGGAACCGTCCGGTGTGGCGACCGCATCAGACGGTTCAGCGGTGTCTTCGGGCTCATCCCGGGCCCCTTCTGCCGGCTCGATAGCGACGATGGGATCGCCCGCGCTCAGGCTGTCGCCGACCTTGACGTGGACCTCGGTGACCACACCGGAGACCTCGGACGGGACCTCCACCGAGGCCTTCTCGGTTTCCACCTCGACGATCGGCTGGTCGACGACGACCCGGTCACCGGCGACGACCAGCACCTTCACCACCTCGACCGCATCGACTCCTTCACCCAACTCGGGGACCTTCAGCAACGCCGCCATGCCCACCCCCTCAGACCGTGACCGGGTTCGGGGCGTCGGGATCGACGCCCAGGTCGGATATTGCAGCCTCGACCAAGTCGTGCCCGACCGAACCCTGTTCGGCCAGCTCGTGCAGGGTCGCCAACACGATGTGGGCGGGATCGACCTCGAAGAACCGGCGCAGAGCGGGCCGGCTGTCCGAGCGGCCGAAACCATCGGTTCCCAGCGCGGCGGGCGGTCTCGGGAACCACCGCCCGATGGACTGCGGCAGGGCCTTGACGTAATCGGACGCGATCACGTAGACGCCGTCGGTCTGCTCCAGGCATTGCCGGATCCAGGGCGTCGGCTGATCCGCACCGGGGTGGAGCCGTCGGTGCCGGTCGCAGGCGAGGCCGTCCATATAGAGCTCCTTGAAGCTCGTGATGCTCCACACGTCGGCGGCGACGCCGTAGCGCTCCCCGAGGATCTGCTGGGCGGCGAGTACCTGGTTGAGAATCGCGCCGCTGCCGAAGAGGTGGGCGCGGTGCCCGCCCTCAGATTCGGCCCGGCGATAGCGGTACATGCCGCGCACGATGCCCTCCTCGACGCCGGCCGGCATCTCCGGCATGGGGTAGGGTTCGTTCTCGACGGTCACGTAATAGAAGATGTCCTCCTGCTCGGTGAACATGCGGCGGATTCCGTCGGAAACGATCACCGCCAGCTCGTACGCGAAGGCCGGATCGTAGGCCTTCAGATTGGGCACGGTGTAGGCCAGCAGATGGGAGTTGCCGTCCTGGTGCTGGAGACCCTCGCCGTTGAGGGTGGTGCGGCCGGCGGTGCCGCCGATCATGAAGCCGCGCGCCCGCATGTCGCCGGCGGCCCAGATCAGGTCACCGATCCGCTGGAGACCGAACATCGAGTAGAAGACGAAGAACGGGATCGTGTTGATGCCATGGGTGGCGTGAGCGGAGCCGGCGGCGATGAAGGAGCACATGGAGCCGGCCTCGGTGATGCCTTCTTCCAACAGCTGGCCGTCCTTGGCCTCGTGGTAGTACATCAAGGTGTTCGCGTCCACCGGTTCGTAGAGCTGGCCGGCGTGGGAGTAGATCCCGATCTGCCGGAACAACGACTCCATGCCGAAGGTTCGCGCCTCGTCGGGGATGATCGGCACGATCAGCTTGCCGATCTGCCGGTCCTTGAGCAGCTTGGTCAGGATCCGGACGAAGGCGCCGGTGGAGGAAATGGGGCGGCCGTCCGAGCCCTCCTTGAATTCTTCGAAGATCTCGGCCGAGACGGGGGGAAGCGGATCGCAGCGCACCCCGCGGGTGGGCACCGGCCCGCCCAGCTCGCTGCGCCGCTGCTGGAGATAGACCAGCTCGGGGCTGTTTTCCGGAGGGTGGTAGAAGGTGGCGTCACGGGCCTCGTCGTCCGACATGGGAATGCCGAATCGGGTCCTGAACTCGAGCAGCTCTTCCTGGTTGAGTTTTTTCTGTTGGTGGGTGACGTTTCGGCCCTCGCCGGCCTCGCCCAGCCCGTAACCCTTGATGGTGCGGGCGAGAATCACGGTCGGGGAGCCCCGGTGCTCCACGGCCGTCTTGAAGGCGTTGTAGACCTTCTGGGGATCGTGTCCACCGAGCCGCAGCCGGCGCAGCTGCTCGTCGGACAGGTGGGCCACCATCTTTTTGAGCTCCGGGTCGACGCCGAAGAAATGCTCCCTGATGTACTCGCCCGACGACACCGAGAACTTCTGGCTCTCGCCGTCGAGCACCTCGTTCATCCGACGGACCAGACGACCGTCGGTGTCGGCCGCGAGCAGGGAATCCCAGTCCGATCCCCAGATCACTTTGATTGCATTCCAGCCGGCCCCTCTGAACGCCGCCTCGAGCTCCTGGATGATCTTGCCGTTGCCACGAACGGGTCCGTCGAGCCGCTGCAGGTTGCAGTTGACAACAAAGATCAGGTTGTCGAGCTTTTCGCGGGTGGCGAGGGTGATGGCGCCGAGCGCCTCCGGCTCGTCCATCTCACCGTCGCCGAGGAAGGCCCACACCTTGTGGTTCGATCTGGGGTGGAGCCCGCGATCCTCCAGGTAGTGGTTGAAGCGGGCCTGGTAGATGGCCATGATGGGAGCGAGTCCCATGGACACCGTGGGAAACTCCCAGAAGGTGGGCATCAGCCAGGGATGGGGGTAGGAGGAGAGTCCGGCACCGATGCCCGCCCGCACCTCCCGCCTGAAGTTCAGCAGATGGTCCCGGTCGAGGCGCCCCTCCAGGTACGCCCTGGCGTAGATCCCGGGTGAAGAGTGACCCTGAAAGTACACCTGGTCGCCGTCGAAGTGCTCGCTCTTGCCGTGTAGAAAATGATTGAAGGCCACCTCGTAGAGGGTGGCCGCCGAGGCGTAGGTGGAGATGTGGCCGCCGATGCCGTCCTCCTCGAAGTTGGCCCGGACCACCATCGCCATGGCGTTCCACCGGATCAGGCTCTTGATGCGGCGCTCGATTTCGCGGCTGCCGGGGTACGGCACCTCTTGGCTGGGAGAGATCGAGTTGATGTGAGGAGTGTTGGCGGAGAACGGAATTTGGACGCCGGCCTTGCGGGCGTAGATCTGCAGGTCCTGGAGCAATCGCCGGACCCGGTCCGGTCCGCCGTGGGAGAGGACCCACTCCAGCGAGTCGATCCATTCCTGAGTCTCGATCGCGTCAAGTTGCGTTTGCTGCGATGTCCGTGCAGGGTCTGATGCCATGTTCACCTCTGTCGTAATGAGCCCGTTGCCGGGTTCGAAAGATGATAACAGCGATGTGCCCCGTCCTGTTTCCGCTGCCCAACGCCGCGCACCCGGTGTGATGGGGTGAGCAGCGGGTTGAGGTACTCTGAGCCAGCCGATGGCTATAGCGACCAAACTCCTGATCCGCGGGGGGCTGGTCATCGCCGGGGCGCTGGCCGCCCTGGCGGCGGCCGAGGTGGGACTGCGGCTGTGGTCCGGCGCCACCGGTGAGGTTTCCGAGGACCTATCCCGGGCGCTGTCCGCGCCTCCGGCAACGACGGCCGGTCAGGCGGGCCTGGCCGATCTGCTGCAGCCCAGCGCCGATCCCGACCGGATTTACGAGCTTCGATCAGGCCTCGAGTGGGTGTTCAAGGGCGTGGAGGTCACCACCAATTCGTTCGGGATGCGGGACCGCGAGCTGACCCTGGCCAAGGCGGATGGGACCTCGCGAGTGGTCGGACTCGGCGACTCCGTCATGTTCGGCTGGGGGGTCCGCGTGGACGATGGCTACATGCGGGTTGCCGAGAGGATGCTGGCGCCGAAACAACCGGGGCAATCATCGGTGGAGTTCCTGAACTTCGGAGTCCCCGGGTACAACACGGCGATGCAGGTGGCGCTGTTCGAGGATCTGGCGGTGCGCTTCGATCCCGACGCCGTGGTGATCCACTTCGTGAACAATGATCTCGATCTGCCGAGGTTCATGCTCGAATCGGCTGATCCGTGGACCCTGGACCGGCTGTGGTTGGCCGATCTGGTGACCGGGGGCTGGACGGCGGTGGCGGATCGCGGCGGCTGGGTGAGCCCCCGCGACGTCGCCGAGATGGGTGGCCGGCGAGGTGCGCGAGTCCGCGAGAAGTACGCCCACCTTGCCGGTGAGGGGCCGTTCCGGCGGGCGATGGCGAAGCTCGCCGAGGGTGCGCGCGCCCGATCGGTCCCGGTCGTCTTCCTGACCCTCCAGGTCGACGGTGAGCCTTGGAAGACCGGGGCTGCGGTGGCCGGAGAACACGGCTTCCAGGTGGTTGCGGCCGGCCCGCGATACCTGGAATTCATGGCCCGGCACGGGATCGAGCCGAGCCGCGCGGGCTGGATTCGGACCTTCTCGGTGTCCGGCGACGACCCCCACCCGAACGCCACCGGACACGTTCTTTTCGCCGAGACGCTGGTCGAAGCCTTGTTGGACGTCGGGATCGGCGACCGTCGGTAGGGGTTGAAGGCTGGAAGTTGAAAGTTGAAAGTTCCCGCCCTCCCTCCCAATTTGAGAGTTGAAAGTTGGGTTCATCCGGGAAAGCGTGAGGTCGGGGTTCTGCCGTGCCCGTGCCCGGAATGCAGCGGCTGCGACAGTATTCAGCGGCAGCGACCGGGAACAGCGATCAGGGACAGCAATCAGTATTCAGGGGCAGCAATCAGTTGTCTTGGCGGAATAGCACATGGACACCTCCGGGTCGTTCAAAGGAAGGAGTAGCCGGTGGGCAGCCGATGTCAAGGGCAAGCCGGCCCACGGGTCCGGTGTTACACACCCTTGACATCGGTTGCCTCACCGGCTTGTGAGGGAGGGCATGAACGACCCGGAGGTGACCATGTCCAAAGCCGTCACGAACACCAACCTCGTTGCCTAGCGCCTGCTCAATCCCATCTGAGCGCACCCTGCTCTCCGATACTGACGCTGTCAACTGACGCTGCCGCGGGTCCCCGCCGCTGGCTTCTGACGCTGTCCCTGATTGCTGATTCCCCGGATGAAGCCGCGGTTCCTCTTCGGGCGAGCAGGTGCCGTTGTGAACTCCGAACTCGATCGACCCCCACCTCACGGAATTTCGGATGAGCCCAACTTTCAACTTTCAACTTTCAACCGGGGGGGTGGGTGGGGGGGCTGGGAATCAACCGGTCGGCGTCTGCATCCGGTCGTCGAGGATCTTGCGGAGGTGGTTTTCCTCCTTGAGGGTTCGAGCCAGGAGCTCGTCGGCCTCCTCTACGGGCACCGGCGCCGAAATGAACATCCCCTGAGCACGGTCGACTCCCAGGTCGCGAAGGGCGTCGAATTGGGAGCGGGTTTCGACCCCCTCGGCCACCGTCTGCTTGCCGAGGTTGCCGGCTAGGGTGGTGATGGTCTTGACGATCTGCGAGCTCTCCTCGTCGGCGAGCATCCGCGACACGAAGGAGTAGTCGATCTTGAGGGTGTCGATCTTGAACCGCCGGAGGTAGGCGAGGGACGAGTAGCCGGTTCCGAAGTCGTCGATGCTGATGCCGATATCCAGGGATCTCAGCTGGTCGAGCATCTCCGACGCGTACTGAGCGTTCTCCATCAGGACGCTCTCCGTCACCTCGAGAGTCAGGCTGCGGCCGTAAAGCCCGGTCTTGCGCAGGATGTGGTCGATGCGGGTCACCAGGTCGGGCTGCATGAACTGGGTGCCCGAGACGTTGACGCTGACGTTGAGGGGGGGATTGTGACGGTACTGGCCTTGCCACGCCCGCAGCTGCCGGCAGGCCTCTTCGCAGACGAATCGATCGATCTGGATGATGGCGCCCATCTCCTCGGCCACGTGGATGAACTCTCCGGGTAGGAGCAGTCCACGCTCCGGGTGGTCCCACCTGACCAGAACCTCGAACCCGGTGATCCGCCCGACGGCGATCGAGACGATCGGCTGGTAGTAGACCTCGAACTCGTTGCGGGCGATGGCGCGGCGGAGGTCGGTCTCGAGCTTGAGGGTTGCCACCACCTTGGCGTGCATCTCCTCGTCGAAGACGGCAAAGTTGTTGCGGCCCATCGCCTTGGCGCGGTACATGGCGGTGTCCGAGTCGCGGAGCAGATCCTCGGGCCGCTCGTAGCTCGGCTTCCAGACGGCGATGCCGATGCTGACCGTGGAAAAGACCTCGAGGCCGGCGACGTCGAATGGGATCCGGAACTCCTCGTGGATACGCTCGGCGGCCACCGTGGCACCGCGGACATCGGTGATGTCCTCGACGATGATGACGAACTCGTCGCCGCCGAAACGCGCCACGGTGTCCGATGGGCGGCAGGCCGACTGCACGCGCTGGGCGATGGCGCTCAGCAGGCGGTCGCCGGTGAGGTGGCCGAGGCTGTCGTTGACGTTCTTGAAACGGTCCACGTCGAAGAACAGCACCGCGAACGGCCGGCTGGGATCGCGGCGGGCGCGCGCGAACGCGAGTCGCAGCCGATCCATCAGCACAGTACGGTTGGGCAGCTTGGTGAGGGGGTCGTGGAGACCGCCGATCCGAATTTCTCCGTTCGGCTCCTCGGAGTGAACGTCGATCTGGCGGCCGACAATCCGGTGGACCGCACCGGTTGCGTCGCGCAGCATCTCGGCGCGCGCGAGCATCCACCTGTAGTCGCCGTCCTTGTGGAGGATCCGGTAGCGATGCTCGATGGGAGTCATGCTGCCGGCCAGGTTGGCATCGATCATGTTCCTCAGGCGCTCTCTGTCGTCCTCGTGAACGAGGTCGAACCAGACCTCCGGGGTCGATCCAAGCTCGTCTCCCGAGTAGCCCAGCATCTGCTTCCACCGGAGGGAGTAGTGCACCGTGTTGTGGTCGACATCCCAATCCCAGATCCCGTCGTCCTGGCCACCGCAGGCGATCACGAATCGGTCGTAATCGGATCGCAGTTCCCGATTCGAGTCGACGATGTCGGCCACGTGACCGATCCGGCCGGCAAGGAATCTGAGCTTGGTCGTGATGTCTTCGACAGCAACTGGATGGGAAATGAAATCGTCGCAGCCGAGGGCCAGCACCTCCTCGAGGGTGCCGGCGTCGTGGTCCGGGACGATGGCGAGAACCTGGGGTCCGGCGTACTCGTCTCGTCGGAGCTCGGCAAGGATCTCCCTGAGGTTCGCCGAGGGCAGGCGCCAGTCGACCACGGCCATGGACGGCGCGCTGCAGCGCACAACGGTGCGTGTTTCGTCGGGATCGGGAACGATGTGGGCGACATTCCCCATTTCAACCACCACGCCCGCGACCATGTCGGCGAGTTCCCGGTCGCCCGACACGATCACCACGTTTCGGCTGGCTGCAGGGGGAGGTGAGTCCTGAACATCCGGGCCGGTTGAGTCCGTCATTCCACGGAGGCGGGCCAGCAGGTCGCGCCAAGTCATGGCTCACTTCACCTGGCGGGTGCGGGCGTCGTCGCGCTGTGGGGACGGTGACACGGGCGTGGTGAATCCCTCTCGTTGTGTGTTCACGCTTCGATCAAACATACCACTGCCGGGCCCGACAGGGCAAAGCCCCGCGCCATCGACCGGCCCGGCGGTCAACGGGGTTGTCCGATTCCCTGCCAGAACAGAAAATGTCCCCGGGATGTAAACTGCGCTGGTGAAGAGGGTCCGGCGATGGTTGGTGGCTGCGGCTGCGGTTCTGCTGGTGGTGATGACCGCCGGGCTGGTGCTGGTCCACCTCCCGCCGGTCCAGCGGCGTGCCTGGTCGAAGATCGTGGAGTCGGTGGCCGCCGAAACCGGCTGGCGGCTCGAGGCTCGGAGCGTCCGTTTCCGGTTGTTTCCGGCCGTCTTGGTGATCGACGGTTTCGGCATGGGAACGGGCGACGCGCAGCCGATCGCCGCCGACCACCTGGAGATTCGTTTTAGCTGGCGGCGGCTGATGGGAACGCCGCGCTCCGTCGACCGTGTGGTGATCGAAGGGCTCGAGGTGGACGGCACCCAGTTTGAGCTTCCCGAGCCAACAGGATCTCCTCAAGAGCCCCCAGCCGTCGATCCCTGGCGGACCCTCGAGATCGCCGAGCTCAGCCTGGCGGACGGCCGGCTGGTGGCGGCGGGCGGGGGAGTGGGCCTGAACGTGCAGCGGCTCAGCATCGCCGGGGCGCTGCGTGAAGGCACCGCCGAGGTCGAGATCGATGCCGGGAGCCTGGCGGTCGACCGGGACGGCCGACGGCTGGATGCAGGCAGGTTGGTCATCGCCGCCCGAGCGGCGGCCTCGGGCGTCACATTGGACCGAGTTCGGCTCGACGGGGCCAATGCACGGCTCATCGCATCCGGTGATCTCTCGGTATCGCCCGCGGTCGCCGGAACAGGAACGATCACCGCCGAGGCCGACCTCCCAGCTCTGGTGAGCTGGTGGGATCCCGGGTTGGTTGACGTTTTCTCGCCCGAAGGTCGTCTCGCCATCGACGCCGGGATCTCGTACGCCCCGGACGGCGGGTTCGAAATCAACATCCATCAGCGCGGCGATCCGGTTGGCATTTCAGGGTTTTCGGTCAGCAACCTCGCTGTGGAGCACGGCGGGGGCGTCACCCGGGCCTCGGCGGAGCTCGTGGGGCTGGGAACGGTGGAGCTGGCGTCCGTCGGAGCGCAAGGCTACCGACTGGTGGCCGACGTGGGTGAGGTGCGGATCGCCCGGCTTCTCGCCCTGGTGAACCGCCCGGCCATCGATGTCCTGCCGGAGGAGTTGACGGTCGGCGGTGAGGTCGAGGCGACCTTCGTCATGCCGATCAACCTGGAGACCGCCGCGGCCGGTGGGCGGCTCGTGGTCCGCTGGCCGGAAGGCCACGTGGAGATCGAAGGATCGGGCGGCGGCCGGGATTGGGACCTGCGCCGGCTGGAGCTCGAGGTGCCGGGGGCGATTGGCTCCGGCAGGGGTGCGCTTGCCGGCGGCTCGATCACTGCGGATGTCCACATCCAGATCACGGACCCCGCGGCATTGGCCCGGGCGGCCGGTCCGTGGGTTCCTGCGATCGCCGCGCTGGCGGTCGGTGGTGGGCCGATCTCCCTCGACCTGAGGGCTTCGGGCGCATTGGAAAACCCCTATCTCGAAGCCGATCTGGACTGGATTGGTCCGGAGGTCGGCGGGGCGTCGATGGACGAGCTCCGGGCTGCGATTTCGGGGACCCTCGATGATCTGGGTTGGAATGTGGAGCTGCGGCCGGGTCCTGGTGCCCTCGTGTCGGCGGATGGCAGGGCCGGCTTCCCGGAGCTGAGCGTCACTGGATCGTGGGCGGTGACGGTGGATTCGATCGTTGACCTCGAGCTGGTTCGACGATGGTTGCCTCAGGAGATCTCGGGAGAGCTCGCCGCGACCGGCCATTTCCGGTGGCAAGGGGGGGATTCCTGGAAGGTCGCCGGGTTCGCGGAGGCCGGCGACGTTGGCGTGGGCGGCTGGCTGGTGGACGAGGCGTCGGCGCGATTCGAGCTGGGTCCGGGTGGCGGGTCGGTGGCCGACGCGCGACTGCGGATGGGCACGGCCACGCTGGAGCTGGATGCCGATCTGCTGCCGTTGAGCCTCCAGGGGGATCTTCAAGCCGCGGTGCGGGTCGAAGGGTTGGATCTCGGCCAACTGGGATTGGGAGAGGCGGCGCGGGGCAGCCTTCGGGCGACGGTGGCGGTCGGCGGAACTCCATCCGAACCGGTGCTGGTGGGGGATTTGGACTGGGCCGACGACGCCGAGGTGGCGATCGCCGACCCGGTGCGGATGCACCTAACCCTAGAGAGCGGCCGGTTCGAAGCGGTTACCGAGACCTGGCGGACGGTCGCCGGACCGATCCAGGCCGAGGTCGACATTCCCCTCGGAGACCTGCCGCGGCCGGAGTGGTTCTGGCCCGATTCGCCGACCGGGCCGATCCGGGCCCGGCTGACCGGAATCGGGCTCACCTCCAGCCCGCTGGTGGCGGCGCTCGGGCTGGACCCGTTGCCGGGAGAGGCATCGGGAGACGTGAACGTGGAGGTGGCCTGGGATCTGTCGGGCCCGGGGTCGCGCCTGGTACTGGTCGAGATCGACGGGCTCACCGCCAAGGGCGCCCACATGGACCTGACCGCCCAGGAAACCGTTCGGTTGCGATTCCTCGACAACCGCCTCGAGGTCGAGTCGGTCAGCCTGGTCGGGCCGCGCAGCAGGGTCGAGCTCGGGGGGGTCTACGACCTCGGCAGCCGCCGTCTGGTGGGCGCCGCCGACCTCAGTCTCGACGCCAGGGTCGTCGAGATGCTGCCGTTTCCGATTCGTGCCACCGGTCCGATCCGAATCCAGGCCGGTGTGGACGGCCCGATGGAGGGTCTCACCGCCACTCTTCTGGTGGACCACGAGGGCGGGTCGATCGTGATGCGTGATCCGGCCGTCGAGCTCACCGATCTCCGACTCCGGGTGGAGATCGACGACGGGGTGGTGTGGATCCAGGACGGGGAGGCCGGGCTCAATCAGGGGCGGCTGTGGATCGGCGGCGGCTGGGACCCAGCCATTCGGCAGGGCGTGGTGCTGGAGTTCGAGGACGTCAAGGCCCTGCTCGGCACCAGCATCGTCACCAGCTGGAGCGGGGCCGTCGCCATCGAGCCGGATCCCGAGCGCCTGGCACTGGTGGTCGGCGAGCTCGGTTTGAACGCCGGAGTCTGGGAGCGACCCTTCGACCTCAAGGGGGCTTTCTTCGGCTCCGACGACGTCGCTCCGGAGGAGGACGACCCGTTGGCCGACATCGGCCTCGATCTTCAGGTGGCGGGATATGGCGGGATCAAGGTCGACAACAACCTCGGGCGCTTCGACGCCAGTTGGGGAATCCTCGAGGTGGGGGGCACGGTTGCCCGACCCGACCTGGTCGGGACGGTCCGGCTGGCCCCGGGCGGAACCGTCAATCTGCCGGGCCAGACGGTGACGATTCGCCGGGCGACCCTGGACTTCACGGGCAATCCGGACACCGACCCGGTGATGGAGATCGTGCCCGAGAAGTACTCGGTCGGCCTGGGCGGCAGCGAGGGCGGGGGTGGCCTGGATACCAGGCTGCTGGCCGCCGAGACCCTCGCCCGCAGCGCCGGTTCGGTGCTCGGCCTCGAGAACACGACCCTCCAGCCCGCCGAGGTCGCCTTCGAGACCCAGACCGACGCCAGTTCGGCCTTCACCGCCGGCCAGCGGCTGACCAGGAACGTCGCGATCTTCCTGACCACCGATCTGAGCGACGTGCAGAGGCAGACGACCATGCTCCAGCTGTGGAATCTGCGCGGCCTGCCGGGGCTGGCGCTCCAGGGGTACACCAAGACGGGGGAGGCCGACCACGGTGGCAACCTCATCGAGCGCTACCGTTGGGGAGGTGGCGCGGGGACCGATGACCGGCCGGTGATCCAGAAGATCAAGTTCGACGGCGAATGGCCGATCGGTCGGCGCCGCCTGCTGAAGACCACCGGCCTGCGGAAGGGAGAGCCCTTCGAACCGTTCCTCCTGTTCGCGGCCGGGCTCAGGCTGGAGGGCGCCCTGGCCGAGCTCGGCTACTCCCGAGCCAGAGTGCGCGGGGAGGCGGCGGGGGACCCGAAGCTGCCGGCCCTGATCTTCACCGTCGATCCGGGTCCCCGCGTTGACTTCGAGTTCACCGGGGATCAGATTCCCGCCCATGTCAGGCGCGCCGCCACTAGCCTGTACCTGGAGCCGCCCCTCGAAGAGGGCTCGTTCCTCGAGATCCGGCGGACCGTGATCCGCCACCTGCTGGGCGAGGGTTTTCCGGACGCGGAGGTCACCGTGGAGCGAGTCGCGGATGCAGTCGTCGTGACCAGCCACCGGGGAGAAAAGTCGGTCCTCAACGGGCCGCTGGTGGTGGGTCTGTCGGACGCCGATTCCGCGTCCCTGAGACGCCATGCCGGGACTGCGCTGATGCTGGCCGAGTTGGTCCGGGAGCCGGAGCTGGCCGCCCGGCTGGTGGAGCGTTGGCTGCGGGTCGAGGGATATCCCGAGGCGAAGCTCGAGGAGGTGTGGGTGACCGACCGCGACGATGGCACCCGTTGGGTCAATCTCAGGATCGATCCCGGACCCCGCCAGCGGCTGGGCCGGGTGGAGGTGGTGGGGGAAGACCCACTGGGGCTGACCTCAGGCGGTGTCCCCGATGTCGAGGCCGGGATGCCGTTGGACCGGCGGGCGATCGATCAGGCCCTGGGCCGGTTGCGGTCGAGGTACCGTGCGGCCGGGTACCCGGACGTCGCCGTCTCGATGAGCTTGCAGAGCGGCGACACAGCGGAACCGTCCATGGTGGTGACCCTCGAGCCGGGATCGCAACGAACGGTTCGCCAGGTGGAGGTGACCGGTCTGCGCTACATCCGCGAGTCGGTGATCCTGAAGGGGCTGACCGTCGAGCCCGGCCAGATCCTGCTGGCGTCGGACCTGGACACCAGCGCGGTCCGGACGGCCTTCTTCGCCCCGGTGGAGAAGGCGAACGTCAACACCCGAGACGTGGGGTTGAATGTGACGGACGTGACCTTCGACGTCACGGAAAAGACACGATGGGCGGTGGAGGCCGGCGCCGGCTGGAGCACCGAGCGGGGGGCCAGCGTGCAGGCCGGGTTCCGTGACGACGGGCTGTTGGGTCGAGGGGCGGGGCTGAGCCTGCGAACCATATGGGACGAACGGCAGCACCAGGCGACACTGTACGCGTCGCTGCCCCCGCCTCCGGGCGGGCGCTGGTCCATGGTCGGGAACTTCCTGTGGTTTGACGGCGACTCGAGATCCAGCCCCGATTCGTTCAAGGAGGAACAGGTGGGCGGCGCAGTGGAGGCGACCTACAGGGTCACCGACACGACCTCGCTGCGGGGTTACCTCAGGAGGCAGAGGACCGTAACAGAACTCAAACACCCGGAGGATCTCCCCCCGGGATTGGCGCCCGATCCAGTGACCAGCCACGAGACCATCGTCGGATCTCAATTCGTCTGGGACCGAATGGACAACCCCTTCGATCCCCGGCGCGGGTCAGCCGTCGCCGTCGACCTGAGCCATAACGCGCCGAACCTGGGGTCCGATCTGAATGACCTTCGCCTCGTGCTGACCGGATCGCTGGTCACCGAACCGAGGGGCGGTTGGACCTGGGCCCAGACGCTTCGTCTGGGAGGGGTCGAGGGTCTCGGCGGAATGATCCCGGTCTTCAACCGCAAGTTCGTGGCCGGGGGTCAGGCGACGGTGCGGGGCTTCGACCTGGATTCCATCGGGCCGGTGATTCCGGCCGGGGGAGGCGGGTACAAGGCCAAAGGCGGGGGGGCGCTGTTCGTGTTGAACGAGGAGGTGCGTATCCCGATCGTGGCCAACATTCGGGCGGCGGTGTTCGCGGACGTGGGCCAGGTGTGGGAAACGTGGGGGGACGCCACTTTAGAGTTCTCGGTCGGGGCAGGCTTCGGGCTTCGGCTGTCCACCCCGGTCGGCCCTCTCTGGGCTGACGTGGCGTGGCCCGTTGCGAACCCCAACATCAGCTCGCCCGGGGCGAAGTACTACTTCGGTCTGGGAACGAACTTCTGAAAACTAGCCTGCGAAGGCTGCCGAGAGCGCGCGTGCTGTGTCCGCCTCGGGCGCCGAAGGGGCGAGGGCGAGGAACCGCGAAAAGTCGTCTAGCATCAGGTCCTTCCGATCGAGCTTTGACCACGCGAGACCGCGGTAGAAGAACGCTGGTGCGAAGCGGTCGTCGAGGGTGATGACCGCCGTGAAGGCATCCACGGCCTTGGTCCACTGCTTTTCGAGCACATACGTCAGCCCGGTCTGGTAGCCGGTCATTCTCTTGTCAAAGCCCTCCTGCGCCGCGGCGGCGAGCGCGGTGCGTGCGGGTCCCGGCTGCTCGTGCCTGACCAACGCCGCACCGAGGTAGAACTGAGCGTGGGCGTTTTTCGGTTGGGCGGTCACCAGCGCCTTGGCTCGGTCGCGCGCCTTGGTCCAGGCGGCTCGAGCGGGGTCGGGTTTCTTCTGTGCCTGAAGCACCTCGCCCTTGAAATACTCGGCCGTCGGATCGGAGGGATCGGCGGTGGATGCCGCCTGGAGCAGGTCGACGGCGTCTTGGAGCTTGCCCTCGTTGTAGCGCAGCAGGCCGGTGGCGGTCTTGAACTCCGGCGTCGCTCCGTACTGCTGCCTCGCGCCGTCGAGGATGTTCTTGCCGGCGTTGGTCTTCCAACCGACCAGCTCTGCGATCGCCCGGTCTGCAACTTTGCGGGCTCCGCCACCATTGGTCGAAACCTGGGTCGGCTGCTGCGCCGGTACCGCGCGGCCGCCGCGGCGCGGCGCCGGGACCGGCGTCGCTTCCTGGGCGACGGTCCAGCCCGCTACGAGTAACGCCACACCGCCGAGTAGAAACCGAGAACCGATACGTGCCATGCCCACCTCCTGGACGTCTTCACCCTCTGATCCGCCACGGACCGCCGGTGGGGAAGGAAACGCCGGTCATGTTCGTGACCAAAGCACAGTCTTCCCCGAGGGCTCTACCGTGGCAATTGGTATACGGAACAGGTAGGCTCCTCGTTTAATGGTCTTCTATTCGTGCTGACTGCAGACCGCCGTGGGCGGATCCTGAGCCTCGCCCTGCCGATCATCGGGGGCATGGCGTCTCAGAACGTGCTCAACCTGGTGGATACAGCCATGGTGGGACTTCTGGGCGCCGCGCCGCTGGCTGCGGTGGGCATGGCGAGCTTCGCCAACTTCATGGCCGCAGCCTTCATCATGGGTCTGTCGGCCGGGGTTCAGGCGATGGCGGCGCGACGCCTCGGCGAGGACCGTCACTCAGAGACCGCGGTGCCCTTGAATGGGGGCCTCCTGCTGGCGCTGGTGGTGGCCGTTCCGTGGTCGATGCTGTTGATCGCAGAAAGTGCAAGTTTCTTCCCGTTCCTGGTGGCCGACCCGGAAGTGGTGGCGCACGGCGTTCCCTATCTCCAGGCCAGACTGGTCGCGATGGTGGCGCTGGCGATGAACTTCTCCTTCCGGGGCTATTGGAACGGTGTCGGACTGTCCAAGGTTTACATGCGCACCCTGATCGTGATGCACGCCACCAACATCGTGTTGAACTGGGTGCTGATCTTCGGTCACCTGGGCTTCCCCGCGCTTGGCGCCACCGGTGCTGGGGTCGCGTCGGCCATCTCTACCTTCGTCGGCACCGGGTTGTACCTGTACCAGGGCTCGCGGATCGCGCGGGACAACGGTTTTCTGCGCGGCCTGCCCGACCGTTCGACCATCTTCACCATGCTCAGGCTGTCGGTCCCGGCCGGGATCCAGCAGTTCTTTTTCGCGGCCGGGATGACGGCACTGTTCTGGATTCTCGGTCGCATCGGGACGGCGGAGCTCGCCGCATCCAACGTGCTGGTTCAGCTGCTCCTGGTGGCCATCCTCCCGGGCATCGGATTCGGCATGGCGTCGGCCTCCCTGGTCGGGCAGGCGCTGGGCAGAGGCGACCCCGAGGGCGCCCGGGCCTGGGCTTGGGATGTGGTGCGGCTGGGCGTCGCCACGGTCGGGGCCATTTCCCTGCTCGGCCTCGTGTTTCCCGATTTCCTGCTCGGCTTCTTTCTTCACGACCCGGTGACCTTGGCTTTGGCCCGCACCCCGCTTCGCATCCTCGCCGTTGCGATGTGGGTGGACACCATCGGCCTCGTACTGCTCAACTCGTTGCTCGGAGCCGGCGACTCGAGGCGGGTGATGATGGTGACGGTGTCCCTGCAGTGGCTGATTTTTCTGCCGACTGCCTGGGTGCTCGGTGCACAGCTGGGGGTCGGGATGACCGCGGTGTGGGTCGCCCACGCGGTCTACCGGGGGCTGCAGAGCCTGGTCTTCATCTCCATGTGGCAGGGTCGCAGGTGGACCGAGATATCTCTGTGAAACGTGAAAAATGAACGGTGAAAAGTGGGACCAGATTGGTGACGTTCCAAATGCCATGTCACATTTCACTTTTCACGTTTCACTTTCACGTCGCGATTGCCGCAGCGTGGCTTTCGCCGGCACGGCGACGGGTGGTACCCTGCCCGGCGCCGGTCAAACGGCTCACTCAATTGGGGTTCTGCGGTGTTCGCGGCCTGCGGGTGCGCGTCGATTCGAGAGGATGGAGCGAGATGCGATTCGAAAACGTCAGCATATTGAGCGTCGAGCACGTGGATGCTCCGCACAGGCTCAGCTCGGAGGAGATTGAACGGCGGCTCGGCCCGGCGATCAGCCAGCTCGGAATCCGACCCGGGTTGCTGGTCGAGGTGTCCGGAATCGTCGAGCGGCGGCTGTGGGACCCCGGCGTCACGCCGAGCGTTCCGGCGACCTCGGCTGGAGAGCGGGCTATCCAGGCGGCAGGCCTGGACCGGTCGAAGGTGGGCGTCCTGGTCAACACCTCGGTGTCACGCGACTACCTGGAGCCTTCAACGGCCTGTGCGATCCACAATGGCCTCGGCCTGCCCGAGACCTGCATGAACTTCGACGTCTCCAACGCCTGCCTCGGCTTCATGAACGGCATGGATGTCGTGGGCAACATGATCGAACGGGGTCAGGTGGAGTACGGCATCGTCGTCGACGCCGAGAGCAGTCGGGAGTTGATCGAGGCGACGATCCCCCGCCTGCTCGACGGGTCGATGGATGCAACCGCCTTTCGCGAGAACTTCGCCAGCCTCACCCTCGGTTCGGGGGCGGTGGCGATGGTGCTGGCCCGTTCGGACCTGGCGCCGGAGGGACATCGTTATCTGGGCGGCGTCACCCTGGCGGCCACCGAGAACTGCCAGCTGTGCTGCGGCAACATGGACCGGATGGTCACCGACACCCAGGCGCTGACCGTCGCCGGCCTCGAGCTTGCGATGCGGACTTGGAGGCGCGCCGCCGAGGTGCTGGGATGGACCACGGACACCCACGACCACTACGTCCAGCACCAGGTGAGCAAGGGCCACGCCGAAAAGGTCGCGGGCATCCTCGGGCTCGACTTCGACAAGGTCTACCGGCTGTACCCGACCTACGGCAACGTGGGCCCGGCCGGGGTCGCCATCGTGCTGTCCAAGCTCGGGAAGGAAGGTATCGCCGCAGCCGGAGATCGGATCGCCATGATGGGCATCGGCAGCGGGATCAACTGCACGATGGCGGAGGTGATCTGGTAGGGCGGAGTCAAAAGTTAAAGTCAAAAGTCTAAAGTCCGAGGTCAGCGCACCGACTTTCCCCGACGATCAGGTTCAGACGACTTTGGACTTTTGACGTCGAGACTTTAGACTGACTCGACGGTTGAGATTTCATGAAGAGCGTGCCGAAAGAGCTGTATCCGTTTGAACCGCACTACGTTGAGGTGCAGGGTGTGCGGATGCACTACGTGGACGAGGGCGTGGGCGATCCGGTGCTCTGCGTCCACGGCAATCCCACCTGGTCGTTCTACTACCGTCGGCTGATCCTGAGCCTGAGGGACGGCCACCGCGTGGTGGCACCCGATCATGTCGGCTGCGGGCTCTCCGATCGACCAGGTGACGATCGCTATGCGTACACCCTCGCCCGCAGGATTGACGATCTCGAGGCGCTGGCGGATGACCTCGAGCTGACCGGGGTCAATCTGGTGGTCCACGACTGGGGAGGCGCGATCGGGCTCGGCTGGGCGGTGCGACATCCCGAGAGAGTGCGGCGCCTGGTGATCCTCAACACGGCGGCGTTCCATCTGCCGGCCGGGAAGAAGCTGCCGTGGCAGCTGAGGCTGGTTCGCGACACGGCGGCCGGCGCGTTCGTGGTGCGCGGCCTGAACGCATTCGCACGGGGAGCCACCCACGTTGCCTGCACCCGGCGGCGGTTGACCAAGGCAGAACGCGACGCCTACTGCGCTCCCTACGACAGCTGGACGAACCGGATCGCCACCCTCCGCTTCGTCCAGGATATTCCGCTCGGCCCGGGGGACCCCGCCTACCCGGTCATCACCCAAATCCAGGAGTCGCTGGGGGAGCTCGCCGACCGGCCGATCCTGGTGTGTTGGGGCCTGCGTGACTTCGTCTTCGACCGCCATTTCCTGGCCGAGTGGCGCCGGATCTACCCCGGTGCCCAGGTGCACGAGTTCCCCGACAGCGGGCATTACGTGCTCGAGGACTCCGGCGACGAGATCGTCGGGCTGGTAGGTGCCTTCCTGTCCGCCGACCGGGTGTTAGACTCGACCGCACGGTGAGCGGCCCGGTCAATATCGCGTCGTACCTGCCGCGGAGAGCCTCCGAGCGGCCCCACGCCATGGCGGTGGCGTGTCCCGTCGGGCGCGACGCTGGCGGTCGAACCAGCTACGCCCACCTGACCTACCGCCAGCTCGACACCCGGTCCGACCATATCGCCAACGGCCTGGCGTTGAGTGGTATCGGCCCCGGTGTGCGGACGGTGCTCATGGTCCGACCCGGGCTCGACCTGTTTTCTCTGGTCTTCGCCATGCTCAAGGTGGGGGCGGTTCCGATCCTGATCGACCCGGGCATCGGACGCCGCCACCTCAAGCGGTGTATCGCCGACGCTCGACCCGAGGCGTTCATCGGGGTTCCCGAAGCCCAGCTGGCCAGCCTCGCGTTCGGGTGGGGACGAGGCACCGTGCGCCGCCGCGTGACGGCCGGTCGAAAGGTTCCCGGCGGCGGAATCACCCTGGCGAAGATCGAGAGAGACGGCGCCGCGGTTCGCCGCCGGGAGCCGGTGGACGCCGGCGCCGACGAGATGGCCGCGATCGTGTTCACGTCCGGATCCACCGGACCGCCGAAGGGCGTGGTCTACCGGCATCGCAACTTCACCGCCCAGGTGGAGGCGATCCGAGAGATGTTCGACCTGAAGCCGGGGGAGGTCGATCTCCCGACCTTCCCGCTGTTTGCCCTGTTCGACCCGGCGCTGGGCATGACCACCATCATTCCCCGGATGGATCCCACCCGGCCGGCGATGGTGGATCCGCGGAGGATCATCGAACCGATCGACGACTTCGGGGTGACCATGATGTTCGGCTCGCCGGCGCTGCTGGACACGGTGGGAAGGTACGGCGAGCGGCACGGGGTCCGCCTGCCGTCGCTGAAACGGGTGCTCTCCGCCGGCGCACCGGTCCCGCCTCGGGTGATCGCCCGGTTTGCCGGGATGCTCCCCGAAGATGCCCGGATCCTCACACCCTACGGGGCCTCGGAGGCCCTGCCGGTGGCCGTGATTTCATCGGACGAGATCCTTGGGGAGACGGGATCCGGCACCGACCGGGGGGCCGGCGTGTGCGTCGGACGAGCCGTGCCGGGCATCGAGCTCGAGCTGATCCGAGTGACGGACGAGCCTATCCAGGCCTGGGATCCGGGGCTCGCGGTGGCCCCGGGCGAGATCGGCGAGATTGTCGTCAAAGGAGAACAGGTCACCACGGCCTATTTCAACTCTCCCCACCACGACCGGCTGTCGAAGATGCGGGACACCGACGGCAGCGTCCGCCACCGCATGGGGGACCTCGGGTACCGGGACGATCGGGGGCGGTTGTGGTTCGTGGGCCGCAAGTCTCAGCGAGTGGTGACCGCGAGCGGCACCCTCTACACCGATCAGTGCGAGGGGGTGTTCAACACCCACCCGGCGGTGTACCGGAGCGCGCTGGTGGGGGTCGGTGACGGTGGCGACGTCGAGCCGGTGATCTGCGTGGAGCTCGAAAAGACCTCTTCGATCAGCAGGCGGCAGCTGATCCTGGAGCTCGAGGAGCTCGGCGGGCGATTCGAGCACACCAGGTCGATCCACCGATTCCTGTGCCATCCGGGCTTTCCGGTGGACATTCGCCACAACGCCAAGATCGGGCGGGGGCAGCTGGCCCGGTGGGCGGCGAAAAAGCTGAATCGTTGATGTTGACCTCAACGCGAGCAGTGAAGGCCCTGGTCACCGGAGGCGGGGGGTTCCTCGGCGGGGCGATCGTCCGCCGGCTGGTCGAGCGCGGGTGGATGGTGAGGACGTTGCAGCGCGGCCAGTATCCGGCTCTCGACGACCTCGGGGTGGAGCAGATCCGGGGTGACATCGCCGATCAGGCGGCGGTCGATCGGGCGGTGGCCGGGTGCGACCTGGTGTTTCACGTCGCGGCCAAGGTCAAGATGTGGGGACGATACGACGACTTCCAACGCATCAACGTCGACGGCACGGGCAACGTCCTCGCCGCCATGGACCGCCACGGCGTGAGCCGGCTCGTCTACACCAGCACGCCGAGCGTGGTTCACGGCGGGCAGTCGATCGAGGGCGCCGACGAGACGGCGCCGTACCCGACCACCTTTGATTCTCCCTACCCGGAGTCGAAGGCCGCCGCCGAACGGGCGGTGCTGGCGGCCAACGGGCCCCGGCTGGCCACGGTCGCGCTGAGGCCGCACCTGATCTGGGGGCCGGGAGACACCAACCTGGTGCCCCAAGTCGTCGCCCGCGCCAGGGCGGGTCGCCTGCGATTCGTCGGCGGCGGCGACAACCTCGTGGATACGGTCTACATCGACAACGCGGTCGATGCCCACCTGCTGGCCGCCGACCGGCTGAAGCCGGGCGCGCCGTGCGCCGGCCGGCCGTACTTCATCACCAACGGGGAGCCGAGGCCTTTGAAAGAGGTGATCAACGGGATTTTGGCGGCGGCGGGCCTGCCGCCGGAAAACCGGTCGCTGCCGCTGGCCGTGGCGCTGGCCGCCGGCAGCCTGTTGGAGGCGGTGCACCGCGTGCTGCCGGGCGACCACGATCCGGTCATGACCCGGTTCATCGCCCGCAATCTCGCCACCGCCCACTGGTACGACATCTCGGCCGCTCGCCGCGACCTCGGCTACGAGCCTCGAGTCAGCATGGATGAAGGACTCAGGCGACTCGGAGACTGGTTCCGAACCCGACGGACGAGCGATATTTAGAATTCTGCCGGTTTTTCCCAATTTCGTGCCTCTGATTCGACTGCAAATCGCTGCGGATTCGCCGCGGTGGTCCGCGAATCAGAGGCACGAAATTGGGCTGTTAGCAGAGTTATTCGTTTGGCGCCGGCCGTTTTTGTGACGGTTTTCCGAATTCCAGATTCCGAATTCCGAATTTGCCGCCGAGGTGGTATGCTCCGTGCCGTGTCAAAGCTCGTGCATTTTTTCACACGCACTGGCCGGCCGGGAGCCTCGACACCCCGAGCACGGCACAGCAGCAGGGAAAGGAGTGAGTGATGCTCAAGAAAATCGGTGTCATCGGAGGCGGGTACATCGGCGGCGTCCTGACCCAGGAGATCGCCCAACGGCGCCTTGCCCGCGAGGTCGGGCTGTCCGACCCGGCGCCCTTCGTCAACCCGGACGACCCGCCGGAGCGGCAGGAGGTCGTGGCCAAGCAGTCGGTGTCCAAGGGCAAGTGCCTCGACATCGCGGAAGGGCTGCCCACGATCCGCAGCGACATCCGCTGCGTCGGTTCCAAGGACTACTCGGCCCTTGCCGGTGCGGAGCTCATCATCAACACGGCGGGGGTCCCGCGGAAGGCTCGCCCGGACGGTACCTTCCCGAGCCGGGAGGAGCTGCTGACCATCAACCTGAAGGTGACCAAAGCGGTCGCCGAGGGCATCAAGCAGAACTGCCCGAACGCGACGATCATCTCGATCGCCAATCCGCTCGACGCTATCGTCTACACCCTGGACAAGGCCCTGGCTCCAGCCAAGAACAAGCTCATGGGCATGGCCGGGCAGCTGGACTCCGGCAGGTACTGCTACTTCGTCGCCGAGGCCGCCAATGTCTCGGTGGAGAACGTGAACGCCATGGTGTTGGGCGGTCACGGCGACGACATGGTTCCCGTGCGGTCCTCCTGCCTGATCGCCGGCGTTCCGGTCAGCAAGTTCCTGGATGACGAAACCCTGGCCAAGATCGAGATGCGGACCCGCAAGGCGGGCGGCGAGGTGGTCGGTTTGCTGGGCTTCGGATCGGCCTTCGTGTCCCCGGCCTGGGCTGCCCTCGAGATGGCCGAGGCGATCATCTTCGACAAGCGCAAGATCATCCCGGTGTGCGCCAAGCTGGAGGGCGAGTACGGCGTCAACGGCCTGTTCGTCGGCGTGCCGGCCATCGTCGGCAAGAACGGCGTCGAGAAGATCATCGAGCTCGACCTGACCGATGAAGAGAAGGACGCCCTTGCCAAGTCGGTCGCCGGCGTGCGCAAGACCTGCGACGAGGCCGACCAGCTGCTGGCCTCCTTCTGACATCTCCAGATCGTGTTATCGAAAGCCCCCGGATCTCCGGGGGCTCTTGTTATTGCCGCCTGCGATTTTTCGAAACGTGTATGCTATGCCGGTTTGTGGAGGTGAGTGAATGACTCGTGGGATCCACCGGATTGCCGTCAACACTGGAGGAGGGGACGCCCCGGGCCTCAACGCCGTGATTCGGGCGATCGTGCTGTCAGGGCTGCGCCGGGGGTGGGAGGTGTTGGGAATCCACAAGGGGTACGCCGGGCTGCTCGACACCTCCAAGATCATCCAGCTCGACCGGGATTCGGTGCGCGGCATCACCCACATCGGCGGCACGATTCTCGGCACGACGAACACCGGAAACCCTTTCAGCTTCCCGGTGAAGTTGCCCAGCGGGGAGGTCACGCTGGTGGACCGCTCCGACGAGGTCATGGAGGCCTTCAAGCGGCTTCGAATCGACGCCATGATCGCGATCGGCGGCGACGGCTCGATGAAGATCGCCTCCCAGTTCGCCGCCAAGGGGATGCCCATCGTTGGGGTCCCGAAGACGATCGACAACGATCTGTCAGGGACCGTCGCCACCTTCGGTTTCGACACCGCGGTGACGGTGGCGACCGAAGCCATCGACCGACTCCACTCCACCGCCGAGGCCCACGAACGGGTCATGGTCACCGAGGTGATGGGGCGGTATGCCGGTTGGATCGCCCTGTTCGCCGGGGTGGCGGCGACCGCGGATGTGATCTTGATTCCGGAGATTCCGTTCGACATCGAGGCGGTGTGCGAAAAGATCAACGATCGCGAAGCCCAAGGCCAGCGATTCGCCATCGTGGTGGTGGCCGAAGGTGCGATTCCGATTGGTGGAAAGGTGGTGATCAAGAACCACGAGGTCGGTCGCGACGCCCAGTTGGGGGGCATCGCCGAGCACGTGGCGGCGGAGATTCACCGCCTGGCCGGCAAGGAGACGCGGACCGTCGTCCTCGGACACCTCCAGCGGGGCGGTCCGCCGACCACCACCGACCGTCTGCTCGCGCTGCGATTCGGCGCCGCCGCCGTGCGGCTGGTGGGCCAGGGGATGTTCAAACACATGGTGGCCCTCGATCCGCCGAATGTTCGGGCGGTGCCTCTGGAGGAGGCCACCAGCCGGATGAAGACCGTTCCGTTGGATAGCGACATCGTCGACACGGCGAGGGATCTCGGTATTTCCTTCGGGGATGCGTCCGACTGAGGTACCATGAGACGATCCAATGATCGTCTCGGCGTGGCATGACGGAGGTGGCGGATTCGGGCTTCGGGTTCCCGAGGACAATATCAGTCTGTTTTTCCGCCCGGAGTGGAGCCGGGTTTCGATCTACCTTCCGGGTGAGACGGAACCTGCCCAGATCAACCTCACCGAGAGCTTTTGGAGCACGGCTCCGGAGCTCCGATCGTCCCGGATCCGGTCCTTTTTCGAGCGCCACGGCCTGGTTCCGTGGATCAAGCACCGTCCGCCCCACTTCGAGCTCGAACCTCTCGGGGACGGCGAGTTTCGGCTGCTGTGGCTGGAACGCGTCGAAGGTCAACAGTCGCTGCCACTCGACTGACGATGGTCCGGATCGGATTGAGGGTGGTTTTTCTACTCACGCTCCTGGGATGAGCGTGGGCCGCGAGGGCTGCGAAATGCGAGGGCGCGGCGTTGACTGATGCCCTGGCGCCAGAGCGGGATGAAGGTGCCGAGATCACGCAGCGAGTCGTCGAGGCCGCGGAGGTAGGGGATCAACCTGCTGCTGATCGTGGCGCTCACCGCGGCGGCGTGCGGCGTCGAATCCTCGGGCCCCTCGCGTCCCAGGGAAAGGGCGGTAAGGATCTGGCGTCCGGCCTCGTAGAGCTCGACGAGCAATCGGCAGTTGACCGGCATCTCGACGGCGTGGTGGCTGAGCAGGTCGAGCTCGGTCAGCCGAATGGCGCGCAGCGAGAGGGTCTTTTTCAGACGGTCGGTGAGGTCGGCGGAGAGAAAACGGAGGAAGGAGTCCATGGGCGCCCAGTCGGAGGGTTCGGGAATCCGCTGGCGGCCGGCGATCTTCTCGAGGAACGGAGGAAAGAGCTGCCGTCGTTCGGCTTCGATCTTTTGGAAATCCGCGTCCAGAGAAATCACCGAGGTGTACAGCCACTCCGACTCTTCGACGTCGCGCGGGAACTCCCTGGACAGGTAGTAGTCGGCATCGTGGCAGCCGCGTGGGTCGCTGGCCATGAGGCTGCCGAAGGAGTCCTGCAGGAAGGCGTGAAGCTGGCCGACGGCCACGCACAGGAAACGCCGCAGCTGATCCTCGTCTCGAGGCTGGGGATCGGCGGGTAGATCGTCGATCTGGGCAAGCAGGGTGAGCTGCAGGTGAGCGAGGTTGGTGGCCACCGCCTGGCGCGCCGATTCGAGCTTCGGCACCACCGATGGGCTGTCGATCAGCGGAGCGAGGTCGTTCTCGATCCTTTCGGCGACCTCGCGGACCGTCTTCCAGATTGCCAACAGCCGCGTGGGTGAGGCGTAGAGGATGGCGGTGTTGCTCTCCAACGCGCTGCTGATCCTGCGAAGACAGCCGAGCAAGGTCCGAATTCGGGGGTTCTGCCACCCCTCCATTTCGGGCCGCCACTGCTTGATCGAAACCCCCTCGGGCAGGGTCACCTGACCGAAATCCGGGGAGTTTCCGTCGGCGTTTGATTGCAAGAAGCTCATCAATATCCCATGCTACGGCAGGCGCACCGTGCCTCCCTCCAGGTCTTTGGTACCCTGCGGCGCCCGGAATGATCGCCCAACCGAATCACTCGACAGCGAGCGGCAGTCCGGCAGCCCGCCAGGCCAGGATTCCTCCCTTGAGTCCGTAGTACCTCTCGAAGTTCAGCTCGCGAAGGGTCTGCATGGCCCGCGCGGTTCTGCGGCCCGATCGATCGACGATCAGGATGGTTCGATCGCGGGGCAGGCTGTCGATCTCGGAGTACAGCGTCCGCAGCGGTTTCAGCTCGGAACCCGTGATGTACCCCCTTTCGAACTCCTCGGGCTCTCTGACGTCGATCACGGTCGCTTTGGCGGACTCCATCAGGTCGCAAAACGTGGCGGCGTTGACGAACCGGGTGGCATCGAGGCTGCGGTGGGGGAGGATCGGCAGCTGCTCTGACGACGGGTGCTTCTGGATCGCCTGACACTCGGCGAAGACCCGGTGCTCGCAGCCGTAACTGCAGACCGACGGATCCACCACGTGGTCAAACAGAAATTCGATGGCGCCTTCCTGGGGCAGGATGTGTCCCTCTCCAAGGGTTTCAGCTATGAAGCCGCTTTGCTCCATGACCTCGAGCACAGGCTGCCGGGGCCGGACCAGGAAGACGTCACCGCCGAAGGCACGGTAGGTGGCGACGGTTGCCTCGAGCATCTCGATTCCGCTCAGGTCGATGATGTCGACCCCGTGCATCCTGAGCAAGAGGACGTTCTGACCCGGGTTGTCCTCGAGGTTGAGGCGGAGCTCCTCCTCGATGTGGTAGACGGCGCCGAAAAACAGCGGTCCGCGGATGTTCATGACGCCCACCTGCGGGCAGACGGGTTCGTTTACCCGGCGGATCAGGTGGCGGAAGGTGGGGTCGGGAACGGTGGGGTAGACGCTGGGCATGCTCGAACGAATCACGAAGATGGCCAGGGAAAGGATGACGCCGGAAAGGACCGCGAAATCGAGGGGCAGGGTGAGGGTGGCGGCGAAGGTCATCGCCATCACCGCCGTCTCGGACCGTGAGGTTTTGATCGCTTTCCGGGTGCCCTCGCGATCGATCATCCCCCAGGCGACCACCAGCAGCACGGCAGCGATGCTGGCCTTCGGAATGAAGTGCGCGTAGGGTGCCAGGACCAGCATCGCGCCGAGGATCGTCAACCCGGTGACTATTCCGGCCATGCGCGTCTTGGCTCCCACCTGCTGATTCAGCGAGGAGCGGGTGAACGAGCCGGAGGTCGGATAGCCGGAGAAGAACCCGGCAGCCAGGTTGGCGAGGCCCTGTCCGAAGAACTCCTGGTTGCTGTCGAGACGGTCGTTGGTCCGCTTGGCGAGGGTCTGGGCCGAGGCGACGGCCTCGACCAGGCCGAGCGCGGTGACGGCGAGGGATCCCACGACGAGGGCTCGAATGGTCGACAGATCCGGCAGATCCGAGAAGGACCTGAAGGTGAACGGCGGCAGCGAGCGGGGGATGGATCCCACCACCCAGACTCCCCGGTCGTCGAGGGCGAAGGCCCAGACCACGATCGCGGCCGCCGCGACCGCGACGAGGGCGGCGGGGACCCTGGGGCCGAGACGCCGGAGGACGAGCAGGAGGACGAGAGTCGCCAATCCGAGGCCGAGGCTCAGGAAATGCGTGTCTCCGATTTGAGCCGCGATGTTGATCGCGGTGTTGTAAAGCTCCGGAGACGAGGGGACCTTGATTTGCAGCAGGTTCTTCATTTGACCGACCGCGATGTGGACCGCGGCGCCGGCGGTGAATCCGAGCAGCACGGCGCGGGATGCCAGGGTCACCAGGGCCCCGAATCGCAGCACGGCGAGCAGAATCTCCGACACCCCGACCATGAGGGCGAGGGTTGCAGCCGCGATCACGAATGTGGCGGTGCCGGGCTCGGCCACCGCCAACAAAATGGGCAGAACGAGCAGCGAAACGGCGTTGACCGGCCCGGTGGCCAGAAACCTGGACGATCCCCACAACGATCCCACCACGGCGGCTACCACGGCGGCGTAGAGACCGGTCTGGGGCGGGAGCTCGGCAATCGAGGCGTAGGCGATGGCCTGGGGGACGGCGACCGCGGCCACGGTGGCGCCGGCGATCAGATCAGGGGTGAGATTCGAGCGGTCGTAGTCCCGGAAGAGGCCGAGCGGGCGCGACAGGAACTCGACCACCCTCCGCGCCTGAATGACCGGGTTGGGCCGGAGCCATGATGTGGAGTCAGTCCCGTCTTGCATACCTTATAACCATCTAAGAATATAATCGAGAAAGGCCGGTTGTCAACCGCAGGTGAGACTTCGGTTTTCGTGGGCTACACTTGGGTCCGATGAGAATCGCTCTGGTTCAGCAGCCCGCCGGGATTGATCGCGACGACAACCGACGCCGAGGACTCGCGGCACTCGGTGAGGCGACGGGGCAGGGCGCCGACCTGTTGTGCCGGACCCTAGGAGGCGGATAATGGACGATCTCAAAACCCCGGCCGGGCCCACCGGTCAACTCCCGCTGGCGGGATATCGGATCCTGGTGGTTGACGACGACGAGGACACCAGGACCTACCTGCTGACCGTCCTGGCCGATGCCGGTGCCCAGATCTGCGAGGCGGAGGACGGCGACGAGGCGATCGAGGTGGCCGGGCGGGAGAGTCCGGACCTGATAACCCTCGACCTTTCGATGCCGCACAAGGACGGCGTGGCGGCGCTGTGCGAGCTGCGCGGGACGCCGGGGTTGGAGGAGATTCCGGTGTGTATCATTACCGGCCACCCGGAGTTTCGCCGGGTCATCTACGACCGCCCGACGAGGCCCCCCGAGGGCTATCTGAACAAGCCGGTTGATGCGGACGATCTGGTCCGAACCGTGCGACGCATCCTGGGGCTGGGACGGCGCCGCCGGGATCGGCCTCATCCGCGCTAGTCGACCCTGCTCATCTGCTTTCTGCTGCTGTCGGCGAGTTGAAAGTTGAAAGTTGAAAGTTCCCGCCCGCCCACCCGAGGCAGGCCCAGCGCCCGCGTCGGGGCCCAGCGACGGCGGCAGTCTTCAGCGTCAGCCTCCAGAATGGCCGGTGCAGAGAGTTCCAATCAGAATTCTGGGTTGAACGACCCGGAGGTGGTCATTTGCTGTGCCGACAAGGCAACTGATCGCTGCCGCTGAAGACTGATCTCTGTCCCTGCCGCTGCAGTTCGGACGCCGACAATTCGCAATCCGCAATCCGCAATTCGTAATCCACCAGGGGCTAGTCGGCCGGCCTGCCCTGCTGGTCCACCACCTGCGGAGCCGGAAATCCGGCCTCCACCAGCTGGGAGGCGACAGCCTCGGCGTCGCCAACCAGGACTATCCGGAACCCGTTCCAGTCGAACAGGCCTGAACGGGCGATCCGGTTCACCAGCTCGAGGTCCACGGCGGAGAGGCTGCCAAGGTCGGTTGCCACCGAGTCCAACGGTCTCCCGTCGGCGGCCAAAGCCACAAGGGTGGCGGCGAGGGATCTCGTGCTCTCACCGGTCTTGATCAGCTCGTAGCTCACGGTGCTGGTGGCCTTGGCGAGCTCGTCGGCGCTGATGTCTCCTTCGGCGAGGCGGGCGAACTCTTCTCTGAGCTCGGCGAGGGCCGCCGCCGTGACTTCCGCCTGGACCGCGGAGTAGGCGTAGAGCTCGAACTGGTTGCCGCGCTGATCGAGGGCGCTGCCGGCATGATAGGTGTAGCCGTGCTGCTCGCGGAGATTGCGCATCAGGCGGCTGGTGAAGGTGGCGCCGAACAGGGTGTTGACGCACCGCCGCCCGATCCTCTCCGCCCCGTCTTCGGGAGCAGCCACCGGACGGAGCATGAAGATCACCGTCTGAGCAGCGTTGGGCCGGTCAACGATGGCCAGCCCGGCAGCGGCTTCGGTCACCGCCGCCGGCATCGCCATGGACTCCGGTGGCGGCGCGCGCCACGACCCGAATCGCCGGTTGAGGGCGTTTCTCAATGCCTCGGCCTCCACATCGCCGGCGAAGACGAACCGGGAACGCGCCGGGTGAAGCAGCTGGGGCAGCGCCGCCCGGACGTCCTCAAGCTCGACGGCAGCCGCGGTCTCCTCATATCCGGAGCGGGGACGGCCGCGCGGGTCGTCCCGCCCATACACCATGGCGCCGGCCGCCAGGTAGGCGACGGAGTGGGGGTTCTGACCCCGGCTGCGGATTCGCTCGAGGGCGAGGCGGCGCTCGCGACGAAAGTCCTCCTCGCCGAGATTGGGCCTCAGCACCGCGTCAGCGAACAGATCGAGGGTCGCATCGAGGCGGGACGAGAGGCCCTGGACCTTCACCTGAAAATCGTCCCAGCCTGCGGTGGCCGTCACGTCGGCGCCGAGGGATGCGACGGCGTCGGCGAACTCCACGGCCGATCGGCCCCCGGCGCCAGCGGTCAACATGGAGGCCGCCAACGCGGCCAGGCCGGCGCTGTCCGCCGCGACCATCCGCTCCCCACCGTCCGCCAGCAGCGCGCCCGCGAACAGTCCGGTGCCGGGGCGGCTGATCAGCGCCACCTCGATGCCGTTGGCGAGCGTGACGGACTCTGACGAGGGGGGACGGTAGGTCGATGACGTCCAGTCGGTGGGACGGACATCGAGGTCGGCTTGGACCTCGGCAGCCGCCTCGGGCAGAATCCGGAGGTCGAGCCGAGCCGACGTGAGAACCTCGCGGGACCAATCTCGGACGCCCTCCCGGGTGGCACCCGTCCACCGGGCGAGGTCGCGGGCGAAGGAGTCCGGTTCACCAAACTGGTCGCGGTAGGCGTTGAGGGCATCGGCACGGTTGACGAGGTTCTCCATGCTTCTCAGGAACGAAGCCTCCTGAGCCGCCTTGACCCTCGCAAGCTCCTGGGCGGTCGGCCCATACGCCTGAAGCCCGCCAATGACCTCGAGGACGGCGCGCTTGATCAGCTCCAGGTCGCCGTCGGCGGCGGCGGTCGCCTCGATGAAGAACATCGATCCCAGGCCCTCGGACGCCTGGTAGGCCGTCACGTCCTGAGCGGTCGCGTCCTCGATGACCAGTCGCTGGTACAGGCGGCTCGACGGTCCATCGGCCAGGATCGACGCCACCAAGTCCATTTCGGCGTCTCCCGGCGAGTAGGCCGGCGGCGATGGCCACACTAGGTAGAACCGGGCCGCGTCCACGCGGTCGGTTTCGACGCGCCGGATTTCGCGATCCAGGGTGACCGGCGGGACGGTCACGTGCTCCGGCGCGGGCCTGATCGGAACTGCCCCGAAGGTGGCGAGAACCAGCTGCCTCGTCTTTTCGGGGTCGATGTCGCCGGCGACCACCAGGCTGGCGTTGGCGGGTACGTAGTAGGTGTTGAAGAAGTCGACAACGTCCTCCAGGGTGGCCGCCTGGAGGTGCTCGGTCTCGCCGATCCCGGACAGATGATAGGGGTGATCCGGGGGATAGATTGCCTTCGGGATGATGATGTAGGCCTTGTTGTAGGGCGCGTTTTCGTAGTTCTCCCGGCGCTCGTTGAGCACCACGTCCCGCTGGAGGTCGAGCTTTTCAAGGGTCATGGCGCGCCCGAGACCGTCGAGGCGGTCGGCGTCGAGCCAGAGCAGGGTCGGCAGCAGCGACGACGGTCCCCAGATGTAGTAGTTGGTGCGATCCATGCCGGTGGAGGCGTTGTTGGCGCCGCCGCCGGCTTCCATGATGTCATCGTAGCCGCTTCCGGGGACCCGCTCGGTTCCCATGAACATCAGGTGCTCGAAGAGGTGGGCGAAGCCGCTGCGCCCGGGCGGGTCGTCCTTCGAGCCGACGTAGAACCAGGTGTTCACCACCACCTGGGGCAGGGAGTGGTCCTCGTGCAGGATGACGGTCAGCCCGTTGGGCAGGGTGAAGATCTGGTACTCGACCTCGAGCTCGGAGGCGGTGACGGCGGTGGCGACCAGGAGAAGGGCGGCGAAGACGACGGCTGAACGCGGGCGTGGGGGCATGATCTCTCCTTCGGCTCAACGAATCCATCGGGCTCCAGGAATCTACGATGATCCGGGAGGAGAGTTTATCGCGGACCCGTCAGCGTCGCGAAGGGGACCCTGGTCGAGGACCCGGTGCCGGCACGGTGACCGCGGGCGCGGAACTCGAGCCACCTGATCATGGTCGCTGCCGGGTCGAAGGTGACGCGACCAGAGGACCGGCGAACCGGCGACCCGATGATCGACAGAGTCGCCGGGTTGGTCACCAACCGGCCCGCGGCATTGGTGATCACGCAGTCGTAGTCCCCGAGATCCTCATAGCCGAGACCGTGGAGGGTGACTTCCGGGCCGGTGGCGCCGGAGATCCGGTGGTTGTCCTCGAGGGCGATGGTGTGTCGGCGCCACCGGTACGACATCTCGCTGTCCGACGCCACCACCACCGAAAACGCGGTCGAACCGTTGAATGGCGCCGTGGCGGCCGTCGGGCCGGCCAGGATCTCCGGCGGCTCGTGGGCGGTGAGGGTCACGGTGTTGAATGCCGCATCGCCGAATCGTGGACCGCCAATGCGGACGAGGCGCGCATAAACGCCGACCGTCCGATTGGGCTGGTCGGGCCGGATCGACGTCGAGATCAGCACGCCGTCGAGGGTTTGCGTCTCGCCCGGGCCCACCGGCACTGAGACGGCGACGGGGTCCACCGAGTGGGTCCAGCCCTGCTCCGAGACATCGAAGATCAGGTAGTAGCCATCCTCCGCCCTCCAAGTGGAGGTGCCGGTGTTCCGAACCTCGATCTGAATCGGTTGCGACTCCCGCGACCCCAGGGTGGCGGGCACGCCGTGAATCGCGACTTCGGCGTCGTCGATATCGGCGGTGTCGATGAAAGAGGCATAGGCGTGGTATGCGAGCTTGGGCTCGAGATCCGGCGGGGGCCCGAGGATGCCCCAGGTATTGGCTGGGTTGGACGCCGGGTCGACCATCTCGTAGAAGAAAACCCTGGCAAGCCAGGTGTTGTCCCGATCCTCCCCGAACCAGCCCTCGAGCACGCCGAGATAGAAGTCCTCCTGACCGGCTTCGCCGAACTCGCCGCTCTGAACGCCGGTCTCGGTGAGCCACACCGGACGTTGGGACCAGCCGGCATCGTCCAGGACCGAGCGGACCGACGGCGGGTCCCAGGGGAACTGGCCGCCCTCGTCGAGCTTTTCCCGAACGTCGCCGCTCGTGCCGTCGGACGGGTAGACGTGGTGAGTGACCACGTCGAGCAGATCCCGTGTTCTGGAGACGATGTCGTCAAGCCAGTCGTCCCAGTCGGCGCTCACCAGGTGGGCGAGATCGGGAGCGGCCACGAAGGCATCCGGGTCGACGGTTCGAACCGCTTCGATGCCGGCCAGCAGGATCTCATCCAGATACTGACTGCGGCTGCCCTCCCAGAAGTGATAGAGATTCGGTTCGTTCCAGAACCCCCAGGCGTCGACCCGGTCGTGGTACCTGGATGCGAGAACGTAACAAAAATCGCGCCAGTCCGCCGGGTTTTCCGGTACTCCGCTGAACTCGGATCCCGCGGTCGCCCAGAGGGGAGTGCCCGAGACGGTGGCGAAGACCCTGAGGCCCCTCGATTCCAGGCGATCCATGAGCTCGTCGATCCGGATGCCAATCGTAGCGATCCGGCTCGGGTTCGATGAGGGCCCAGACGACGTCAATTCGGACCCATTCGATGCCGGCGGCGGCGATCTCGTCGGCAACGGGATCCGACGGGATGTGGGCGTCGACGCCGAAGGTCGAGGCCTCACCGGCACCGGAGCAGACCCCGAGCAGCACTGCCGCCGACAGGGTCACCGCACGACCGGACGAGCGTACGAGCTTCATGCCACTCACCACAACGCGGATTGTACATCCCGGTATTCTGAAAGCCGACCCCGGCTACCTGGCAAATCGTGCCAGATTCCGCCAGAAGGCGAGATTCGCCGGCGGATCCTGGGTCGCGCCGAGCATGCCGAGGTCCGCCAGCACCACCACGGTGCCGGCGCCGTGCTGCACCACCGTCGCGGCGATTTCACCGTCGATTTCGGCCAGGGACTGACCGCCGGCCGCGCTGATCGGCGAGGCCGTTGTCGGCGGCCATCCTGATAACGGACACGCCGGCGACCAGAGGGTGGTTGCCGGTTGTGAAGGCCAGGTTGGTCTGCAACACCGTCGGTTGGTAGGCGACCCCGAACCGGTCGGCGACGTCGTTGACCTCCAGCCGGTCCTCGTTCTCGTCGTAGGTCAGGTTGAGGTACTTGAGCCGGTGGACGGTGGTCGGTGAGCACCAGCACGCCGCCATCGGCAACGTACTGCTCGATGACGTCGACCTCGGAGGGTTGCCAGCTCTCGTCATAGAGGGAGAGATCACCTCCCGCCGTCGGGTAGTCGTGGACCGGCAACAGCACCACCAGGTCGGCGTCCCCGAGCGCCTCGGCGGTGACCGGTTCGCCGTACGGGATCATGTCGACGTCAAAGCCCTCCCAGGCCAGGGTCATGCCGAACTCGGTCAAGCCAGCCGGCGACATGTGGATGCCCTCGGTGTGACTGCCGACGAAGAGGGCCCGGCGGTCCGGTGCCGGCGTCACCTCGAGGTCGGGATCGTCGGCCGCGGTGTGGAGGGCGGCCGCCAGCATGACCGTGGCCATCTGCTCGAAAGGCTCGCCTTCGAGCTCGGCCAGATCCATGCCGTCGTAGGGATCGTGGAGGTGGTTGCCATAGTGCACCTCCGCCGGCGCGAAGGGGTTCATGAAGATCATGTTGGCGTTGGGAACGCCGTAGCCGGAGAAGCTCGAGTTGTCCGAGACCAGGCCGTGGACGTCCGCGATGCGGGTGGCGATGCCCCGGTCCGAGGCCAGATCTTGCAGGTAAGCGGGCCAGGGAATGCTCCCGTCGCCCTGGGCTTCGAAGGACCACGTCTCCAGCCAGATCTCGTTGGTGATGCCGTCGAGCGGATGGCCGAGGCAGTCCATCTGGAGCATGGCGATGGTGCGGTCGAGCAGTTGAGAGTTGTGAGCGGTGAAGTTGTAGGACCCGTAGAGCCCTCGTTCGTGGGACCCGAACCACGCCAGGATGAGGTCCACCTCGGGGATCACCCAGGCCCGGTCCAGCACCCGCGCCACCTCCAACAGTGCGGTTGATCCGCTGCCGTCGTCGAAGGCTCCGGGGGTGTTCGAGGAGTCGATGTGGGCGCCCAGGATGATCGCCCGCGATGAATCCCGGCCGGGGATGCGGGCCGCCAAGAACTGCGAATCCCCGGGGGCGAACAGGTCGACGTCCCAGGTGACCTCGACCCGATCCAGGGTCTCGAGGTCGGACCAGCCGTGAACTCCGAACGGTTCCAGGTCCTCCATCCGGAGGCTGAGCACCGGAATCTCGTACCCGACCTCGACCCACGTCGGCGCCGGAAAATCACCTGCAAAGCTGCCGTGACTTTCGCCGTTGACGTTTGAAAACCGGGTGATCATCACCACCGCTGCGGGGTTCTTTTCGATCAACACCCAGGCCCTGGTCACGGCTTCGTTGAAAGTCACGATCGACCGGTCGATCACCGCGTAGTCCAGGAGAACGACCCGGCCGGACACCCGATCGGGCGACAGTCCGTAGAGCTGATTGGCCGAACGCACCACCAGCGGCCGGCCCCTCACGACCATGGGATCGCGCCTGCGATCGTTGAGCTCGCCGTCGGAATCGATGCGCAGGGCGAGGTCGATCCAGTCCCGGTGCCCGGGCATGCCGTCGGCCGGGGCGACGAAGACCTCGCCGTTAAGTTCGATCGCGACGCTGGTCTCCCAGAACTCGACGCCGGTGAAGGTCCGGAACGGTTGCCGCCAGGTGTGCAGGCCAGAGCGCTTCAGGAACTCCATTCGGGAGAGCCTGTCCTCGACGAACGACATGGCGTCGGCCTCGCCGAGGGTGGTGGATTGGCGCCACCCGAGGTGAGGGCGAATCGCCGTCAGCTCCCCGAGGGTGTCGAGTAGGGACTGGCTCGAAAGGTACTCGAAGGGGTCTCCCTGGGCGCGGTCGCGCCCGCTCGCCCGGCGGGGAGGCACGTCCTCTGAGAGCTCGGCCGGGGTCACCGGAGCCACGGTTCGGGGGGCCATGGGTGCCCTTTCCATCTGGCCGGCGGCCGGGCCGGCGACGAGCACGGTCAACAACAGAACGATGACGCACGGCAGGGTTGATCGTCGCATCGGACCCCCTCATGAATGTACTGTCGGCCCTGCCCTTTGGTTTCACCCGTAGGCAGGGCACGAACGGACCCCTCGTTCATTCATGCGACAACGGTGACCCTATACCGCAGCGGGCTAGCTCGGCTCGTCGTCGCCTCGCTGGCCGGCGAGGGCGGCCCGCATCTCGTCGTGGAAGGCGGCGATGATGGACTGCGGGTCGGGAATCAAGCCGGCGTCGGTGGCCACACCGAGTCGAACCTGTCCGGCGTAGCTGAGGATGCTTACGCCGAGGCCGAGCCTGGCCGATTGGGGCACCCAGAACATCATGCTCCGCATCGGGACTCCGGCGAGGTAGATCGTCTCCCGGGGACCCGGGACGTTGGTCATGACGGCGGTGGCCTTGGAGCCGAAGAACTGGACGGCGGCGCTCTCCACGTCGGGGCTGGTCATGCCCAGGGCGTTGAGGATGGCGAAGGTGACCACGGCCTCGGACGAGCCCTTGATCTCATCCATTCGCTCCTTGAGCAGCCTGAGCCGCTGCCATCGGTCCGCTTCGCCCACGGGCAGCGACAGGAAGACCAGCCCGAAACGGTTGCCGAGTTTCTCCGGCTCGTCTTCGGGCCTGAGATTGACCGGGATCACCGCCCGGATGTCGAGCCCCTCGGCCACCGAGCCCTGCCGATCGATCAGGTAGCGCCTGAGGGCGCCGGTGACGCCTGTCAGCAAGACGTCGTTGATGGTCGCCCCCTTGCTCTTGCTGAACCTCTTGACGTCCTCTAAAGGCAGCACCTCGGACCAGGCGCACCGCTTGGTGGTGACCAGCTTGCCGCGGAGCGGGGTCTGGGGATCGGCGGAGAGGGCGGCCAGGCGAGCGACAATTCCCGCAGCCTGGGCCCCGTCGCGGAGGTGCCCGGCGAGCTTGGCGGGATGGGTGAGGGTCTGGATCCCTTGCTGGATCACCGGCCCGGTGGCCCGTCGCACGGATCGGACCGTATCGTTGACCACCTCGGGCAGCCAGGTGCCGCCGCCGAGGGGCTTGCTCCGGCGACGCTGGCGCCGCGTCACCGGAGACCCGACCGGAGAGTCATCGGTCATACCCAGGAGCACCCGCACCAGAGCGATGCCGTCGGCGATGCAGTGGTGGATTCGGCCGACCAGGGCCGAGCCGCCGCGGTAGTTCTCGATGTACTGCATCTGCCACAGCGGTTTGGAGGTGTCCAGCGGGGTGCTCATCAGATCCGAGACCATCTCCTGGAGTTCGACCTGGCCGCCGGGGTCGGGCAAAGCGACCCGCTGCAGGTGGGAACGCAGGGCGAAGTGCTCGTCCTCGACCCACCGCGGGTGGCCGAAGGCCGAGTGGATGCCCACCACCCGTTGCCGGAAACGGTCGTAGCAGATGAACCGGTCCTCGATCACCCCCTTGAGCTGGGCGAAGTCGAGGCGTTCCGGGAAGGTCATCACCCCGGTAATCGTCATCAGGTTGGTGCGGTCCTCCATGCGCAGCCACGCCGCGTCCACGGTGGACATCGCCTCGCCTTTGCGACCCGGAAAAATGGTGGGGAGTTTCACCTTCTGGTTGATCTCCTGTGTCAGTCGATCAACTGTAGCAGACTCAGGCGTAGAGCTCGAGGAAGCGTCGCATGATGGCGTCGGCTTCGAGGGTGGGTCGCAGCCGCCGGATGATCTCGAGGAAGCTCTCCCGGTCGGGGACATAGCTGTCGACGTAGACGTCGAGCCGCTCGCGCAGCCGTTCTTCGTTCATCTCGCTGTGAAACTGGGTGCCGTAGACGGGCTTGCCGGCGAGCCGGATCGCCTGGTTGGGACAGAGATCCGAGACCGCGAGGTCGACCCAGCCGGGACCGAGCGAGGACACCCGGTCCTTGTGGCCGAACTGGACGTGGAAGCCGTCGGGCAAACCGTCGAACAGGGGGTCGGCTCGACCTTTGCGGGTGAGCCGGATGGGGAGGGTCCCGATCTCGGTGCGGTCAGGGTCCTCGATGACCGTGCCGCCTCCGGCGACGGCCATGAACTGGTGACCCCAGCAGGAGCCGAAGACCGGCCGGTCACGGTGGATCAATTCGAGGAGGACCTGCCGGAGGGGCTCGGTGAAGGGGTGGTTCTCGGTGACCGAGTAGGCCCCGGCGCCTCCGATGATCACCGCGTGGGCGTCGGCCACGTCGCGCCAGAGGACCTCGGGCTCGTCGACGAGGTTGATGAACCGGAACTGGCGGCGGGCCACCCGACAACGCTCGATGAAGCAGCCCTGCTCCTGGCGCAGCGGCAATCCGTCCTCCCGCACCTGAAGCAGGACGAGCCTCAGACGGGTGCGCGGCGTCCCCATCAGCCCTTCGCCCCTGGTGGAGAGGAAACGACCGAATCGCGGCGATGACCGTTGTGCAAACTCATCAGCTCCCAATGACCAACGGCCGTCACCCCCCGATTATTCACCGCCGCTCCGACCAGCCGTCCGAAACGAACCGTCTTCGTTTTCGAATTCGGTTTTCCGAATTCCGAATTCCGAATTTCCTCGTGCCGGCCAATCTCGGCCATACCCCGATCACCCCCGCCACCCATCCTTCCAAGCTCGGATGGTGGCGAACACATCCACAGGGTCGGCCATGGCTCGCCCGGCGTGCCGTTCGGCGGCGGCGATCACGTCAGGCTCGGCGCAGCGCAGGAACGGATTTGTACCGAGCTCGTCAGCCATGGTGGAGGGCACCGTCGCGAGGCCGCGGCCGCGCAGCTCCCGGACCCGATCCCGGCGTGCGGCCAGCGCGGCGTTGCCGGGCTCCACCATCGCGGCGAATCGGAGGTTCGCCTCGGTGTACTCGTGCGCGCAGTAGATCCGGGTGCCCGAAGGCAGGGCAGCCAGGCGAGCCAGCGAACCGACCATCTGGGCGGGGGTGCCCTCGAAGACCCTGCCGCACCCTCCCGCGAACAAGGTGTCGCCGCAGAGAACGAAGCCGTCCCCAGCGAAAGCTATGTGGCCGGCGGTGTGGCCCGGAACGTCGAGCACCTCGAGTGCGACGCCCACTGCGGAAAACTCCAACCGGTCACCGCCGTTCACGGGGCGGTCGACCCCGGCGATCGCTTCTCCCGCCGGACCGTGTACCGGGGCTCTCCGGTCCTCGACCAGGCTCGCCACGCCACCGACGTGGTCCGAGTGGTGATGGGTCAATAAAACGGCGGCAACCGTCAAGCCCCGGCCCGCCAGCTCCGCCGCCACTGGGGGACCGCTGCCGGGATCCACCACCACGACGTCCGGGGAGGTTGGGGACTGGAGGATCCACACGTAGTTATCGCCGAGCACCGGGATGGGCCAAATCTCCACCATGCTCCGATGTTGCCAGGACCCCAACCTCCGGTCAACGGACCGTAACTGGAGGAAACGCGAATACTGAAGGGCGCCAACGCGTTAAGATCGGGAAATGGATACTCGCTACCTGCTGGTCGCCGACCCCGTGTCAACCCTCAACCCGACCTTCGACCTCGGCGTGTGCGTCGCCGCGGAGTTGATCCGCCGGGGCATCACGGTCGATTACCTCGACCTGCTCGCCAGCGACGTCTCCCTCGCCAGCAATGACTACCTGTCGAACCTCCCGGTGCGCCGAATCCTGTCCTCGGATGCAGGCCGTGATCCGTTCTGGGTGCTGGCCGAGGAGCGCGTGGCGAGGGTCGGTGAGTACCGGGTCATCCTGCAGCGCAAGGACCCCCCGGTCGACGAGCGGTTCGTGGCCTTCAGCCGGCACTTCGAGCAAGTCCCCGAGGACATCGTCCAGATCAACCGGCCGCCGGCCACCTACGGTCTCTCCGAGCACACCGTCATCGATCGTTATCCCGACTACGCCGCCCCGACTGAGGTGGCGACGAGCTTCGAGGAGCTGGCGGCGGCCGTCCGGTCGATGCCCGGCGAGGTGGTTCTGAAGCCGAAGAGCACCTACTGCGGAATCGGCGTGACCTTCGTCTCCAACCGCGCGGCGGCCGCCGAGCTGCGCGAGTTCTGGGAGGCCTGGCGCCCGGAGGTGATCGTCCAGCAGTATCTCGAAGCCATCGAGGCCAGTGGAGACCTGCGGATTCTGACCATCAACGACCGCATCCTCGGCTCCGTCCTCCGGGTTCCTGCGCCAGGGTCTCGGTTGGCCAATCTCCACCAGGGGGCGTCGGCGGCGAGGTTGGAGCCGACCCCGCGGCAGATCGAAGCGTGTCACGCGGTGGCTGCCGACCTGAACCCCATGGGGCTTCACCTGCTGGGGCTCGACTTCATCGGGGAGCACCTCACCGAGGTCAACTTCACCTCGCCGACCACGATCGTCCAGATCAACCAGGTCAACCAAATCCGGGCGGACGTGGAGCTGGTGGACGAGCTCGAACGGATGTGGCGGGCACGCGCCGGCGGCTCGAGTGTCTGATCGGGCGAGCCGCAACCGGGTGGTCTGCCGTGATCGTGGGGTTCCCGACGGCTGGGTCGTGGTGGCGGTCTACCACAACCCGGCGTGCCCGGGCGATGGCGCCAACGCCCTGGTCGTCAAGCGCCCCGGCCGCCGCGACGTCGTGTGGTCCGAGTCGCCCGTTCCAGACGGCTACTCGAAAACACGGTCGACCCACTCGGAGCACTTCCCGGGCGAAGGCGACAATGCCGTCGTCATCGAGCGGAAAATCGAGAATGAAAAATGGAAAATGAAAAAACCGAGATCGCCGCGGGAGAGTTGACTCTCAGCTATGCCCCAGGTTGATACGAGGGACCGGAACGAGCCGCTAGTCAGCGACGGTAAGGCTGGCTCAAAAGAAACAAAATCACTTCGAAAAGCGGGGTAGGGAGGGAAGGGGGCAGCTTTTCGAAGAGACAATCGCCACCGTTCTTGTCAGCAATGACGAACCGGGGGACCGCTTTTCGAAGCGTTAATCGCCGGCGCTGGCTCTGGCGGGGAGGTTCCTGTCGACGAACATCTCCAGCCGCAGCCGGTCAGAGCCCTCGAACGAAACGAAGCGGACCCCCACGCCGTGCACCATCTCGCGCCGGGGATCGGTGGTCCTGGTGATCTCGGCGGAGCCGCGGATCGCGTTGGGTTCGTCCGGCACCACGATCTCGAACTCGAGGGTGGTCCCGATCGGGAACTGGGTGACCCCCCGAAGCAGCATGCCCGACGCCGACAGGTTTTCGATCTGGGCCATCAGGCGGAGCGGGCGCCCGTCGGCGAAGAGCTGAACTCGGGCAGGCATGCGCACCGACACGCGCGGCGCCGGACGGGCGAGCTCCTCGACGGCGGACAGGATCTTGCTTTCCAGCTCCCGATCCAGGACGACCCGGTTCGCCCCCTTGCCGATCAGCGTCGAAGCCGCGTCGGAATGCTCGCCCTCGGTGATCAGCAGCAGGCCGGCACGGCGGCAGGCGGCGCCAGGGGCCCGGGCGGTGTCCAAAAACCTGTTCAGCGCGGCCTTCGACACCGGATAGCCGATGATGATGACGTCGAACGACGTGCCCTGGACCAGCTCGAGAGTGGTGCGGTCCCATCGCGCGTAATGCAAATCGACCCGCGCCGTGCGCAGCAGCTCGGTCACCCGGCGGTGGGTGGCGTCGTCCACCCGGGTCAAAAGAACCTGTTTCTTGCTTCCAGCCGACATCCCCAGAGATTATACCGACTTCAGTACGCACCCTCCATGGTTGAAGCCGAAGCCGGAATGTAGACCGGGTCGCCGCTGTCGCCGTCGACCACCGAGGCATGGGCCACGAAGCGGGCAGCCGCGTCGTCACTGTGAAGGACGGCCCACGCGGTGCCGACGTGGCCAAGCTCGCTTGAGAGGATCCTGGTCACCTGGAAAAACCCTCCGGCGACCAGCGGAACAGAGATCTCTCCGAGCAGGGCGCCGCCGTCGGCGAAGACCTGCACCGCGACCGTGGTCGCCTCGCCGGCGAAGGAGGTGATGCCGAGGTTGGTGCGGAAACCGTCGGCCGAGCTGAGCCCGCCGAGGACGACGGCCTGCCCGACCGTCACCGCCTGTGAATCCGTGACCGCCGGCACGAGCTGTCCGTAGGTCCCGGCAACGGCATCGTTGTAGGTGCGGCTCGATGCCGTGATCCCGGGAGCGGCAGGCATCAGCTCCAACCACCCGGATCCGGTTGTGGCGAAGACCTGGCGCACGAGATCCTCGAGCAGCAGCGCGGCGCCGGCGGCCAACGTGCGGCTGGATTCGGCGGTCGTTGATCCGTCGGCAGGGTGAAACACCAGGCCGACGTCGACCGCGACGTCGCTGAGGTTGACCATCGAGAGATCGGACCTCCACATCGTCTGGTTGTCGCCTGGATTGGAGGCGACGACCGGGATGACCAACCGGCCGGCGGGCAGGTCTGTCGCATCCACCGGCAGAATGAGGGTCGGGTCGTGGGAGCCGTCGTCGACCACCGAACCGTAGGCGGAGAAGCGTGCGCTGTCGTCGGTCGCGGAGATGACCGCGTAGCCTCCGCGCACCGCCTCGGTGGTGAATTCCGCAATGACCTCGTTGTTTTGTGCGAACGCACCGGCCGCGACGGTCAGGGTCCCCGACCCCAGCACGGCGCCGTCAACGCCGTACAGCTCGTAGAGCAACACCAGGGATTGGTCGCCGAAGTTGAAGGCCCCGATGTTGGTGTGGAAGCCGCCGTTCCCGGCCAGGCCCGGCAGCACGTACGACCGGTCGCCCGGGAGCGCTGCCCCGCGGGCCAACGACGGAATGTACTGGCCGTAGGTGCCGCCCTGCTCGTCGGAAAAGGTGCGCGACACGCCCACGAATCCGGACCCCGACGCACGGATGGCGATGCCGCCTGCCCCGTGGTGGCCGGTGGCGGCGACCAGGTCGGCCAGCGACCGTTGACTGCGAGCCGGCAGCGACATGGTGAGGTCGGGCCCGGGGTCGGTGCGGGGGGCGGTCGGCCGGAAGCTCAGGTCCACCATCAGGTCGGTGTTGGTGGGATTCAGGAAGAAACCGCGCGACCGCCACTGGGATCCGCCCAGTCCGGGCGTGCTGGCCGCCGCCGGGAAGGCCCACTCCTCGACCGCCTGGACATCCCCAACCAGGTGAGCGCTGACCGGCACGATCGCGCGAGGCAGACCGCGATCGTCTGAAGACACGGTCAAGCTGCCGCGCGGGTCCGCCGAGCCCCCGTCCTCGACCACCAGCGAAAGCTCGCCGCTGGCCCCGGGCGGGAGCACCGACCCGGCGCCGAATGGCCCGTTAACGATGGCGAAGGGGCCGTCGACCTGCACATCCAGGACGGTCAGGTCTTCGGTTCCGGTGTTGCTGACCGTCACCGGTCGGGAGGCTCCCTCGACCGTGACGCCGAAGCCGATAGGCGCCGGGGAGATTTCGATCCGGGGCGCACCGGCGCCGGTTCCGGAGATCTGGATCTGCTTCTCCGGGGTGTCGGGATCGTTGCTCAGCAGGGTGAGAACGGCGGCGTGCGGGCCCACGGTCTCCGGCGCGAACCGAATGAAGATCGGCAGTGAGTCTCCGGCCGCGATCGCCTCGGGAATGGCAGTGCCCATGCTGAAGCCGGCGCCGGTCAGCTGAGCGCTCAACGCGAGGGGCGCCGCACCGAAGTTGAGGACGGCGACGATCGCCTGCCCGAAGTCTCCGATCGGAACCGTTCCGGCATTGGAGGTGGAGGGAGACACCAGGCGCGGGTTCTCCGACAGGGCGCTGCGTCCCGTGATGGGCAGGTATGCAAAGCCCCCCAAGTACGAGGGATCGTTGGTGTAGAAGAGGATCCAGTCGGACTGCTCCCCCGACGACGACGAGCTGAATTCAATCACCAGATCGAAGGACTCGCCGGCGGCGAGGGTGATCGGCAGGTCGGTGGGGGAGGTGATCGAAAAGCGCGAACCGCTGCTCATCGCGAGGTCATCGATGATCAGGTCGCTGCCGCCGGTGTTGGTGATCGGCAGGACGACGGTAGAGGGCTGTCCGCGCCACACCTGGCCGGCGTCGAGGTCGGGTGCATCGGGACCGAAGTCGAGATCGGGCTGGGACGAATGGCTCAGGTGGCTGAGGACGATGCCGTCCGGGTCCAGCTCGACGCCGGTGGCGGTCGCGCCCAGCTGGAGATCGATGACCTGCTCGGCCACCGCTTCGAGGTCGATGCGGTGGCGTTCGGTGCCAGAGGTGGTGGTGACCGCCACGTCCATGGGGATTCTGAAGTAGGGTGCGTTCGAATGCTCCTGGGTTACCGTGAGCCGGACCGCCGGACCCGCGACGGCCTGCCAGTCGAACTGGATCCTGGGCCGGTTGGACCCGTAGACCCACTGGTCGAAGAACCAGTCGAGCTCGGTGCCGGAGGTGGCTTCGAGCACGGCCCGCAGCTCCTCGCTGGTGGCGGAATCCTCGGCGAACGCTTCACGGTAGGCGCGCAGGCCGGGAAAGAAGGCGTCGTCGCCCATGACGTCGCGCAGCATCCGCAGCACCAGGGCGCCCTTGTCGTAGACGGTTCGTGAAAACGACACCGGGTTGTCGTAGAGGGGACCGGTGAAGAACTGGGCGGGGTCGGCGTCTTCGGCGTACTGCCTGACGAAGTCCTCATCGTAGCGATCTTCGGCCCACACAAACTCCGAGTAGCTCGCGAAGCTCTCGTTGAGCCACAGCTCGCGCCAGTCGTCGCAGGTGACCCAGTCGCCCCACCACTGGTGGCCGAGCTCGTGGACGTTGAGCCACTCCATCCAGGGATCGCCGAAGAAGTTGCCGATGGTGGTCAGGGTCTGGTGCTCCATGCCGCCGCCGAAGTTGGCGGTGAGATTGCCGTACTTCTCTTCAACGAACGGGTACTCATCGAACCGGGAGGCCAGGCTTTCGATCATCTGGGGGGTGATCGCGAGATCGGCCTCACCGGCATCGGCGAGCTCCGGGTACAGGTAGGCCACCACCGGCATGGTGGATCCGTCGAGGGCGTTGTAGGTCCATTCGCGGTAGGCGTAGTCCGAGAGGTTCATGACCACCAGGTAGGTGGCCACCTGGTACTGCGACGACCAGGTCGTGGTGGCGGTGCCGTCCGGATTGTCGATGCGGGACGTCTGGAGCCCGTTGGCGGCGACAGTCAGCTCCGCCGGCGCGGTGACGATCAGGTCCACCGTGGCCTTGTCGTCGGGCCGGTCGTTGCACGGGAACCAGACCCGCGCTCCGAAGGGTTCGGCAAAGGTGAAGATCGACCGCGCTCCGGTGTGGTACGACCAGTTGATGCCGTAGCCGGACTGCGAGCCGTGGCCGCCGTAGGGAATCAAAAGACGTACCGACTCGCCCGCCGAAAGCGGCCGCGGGAGGTCGACGGTGAGGCGGTCCTCGGCGTGCTGGAAGTTGAGCGAGGACGGGGAGTCCCCGGGGAAGGCGCTGTCGGACAGCAGCACCACCGCCATAACCCTCAGCCCGAGAGCGACGTCGAGCTCGATTGATCGCAGACCGTCCTCGACGGCGGCGATGTCCACCGCCGCAGTCCCGGAGACCACCTCACGATTGACATCGAGGAGCAGGTCCAGTCGGTAATGGAGGACGTCGATGGGCGACGGGTCGGGCACCGGCGCCCAGTTCTCCGGTTGGGCCATGGCCATCAGGAGCGCCTTCTCGTGCGAGGCTCGCTTGGCCTCGGCCTCGGCCGCGTGGCGGCTCGTCGCGAAGGGCTGAAAGGTCCCATCGCCGGTATCCGCCTCATCGGCGAAGACGGGTAGAGCGATCAGCGAGCAGAGACAGAAAGTGGCGAAAAAACGCATGCGGTCCTCCAAGGGCGGGCATTGTACAAGGTCCGCGGGATGTCGGCACGCCGACGGAAGCAGTTGGCCGTTAGCCGTTGGCCGTTAGCAGTTAGCCGTTGGCAGTTTACGGTGTCGCAGCCGTTGGCTGCTGCTGTCGGTGAGTTGGAAATTGAACGTTCCGCCCGCCCTCCCATCATTGGAGACAGAAAAACACAGAGAAACACTGACTTCCCCCGCCCGCCCGGGTGAGAAGGGGAGGAGGGGAGAAAAGGAGAAAGAAAAAACCCTGAATGTGGATAGGGAAACCCATCCTCCCACCTGGGTGAGATGAGGAGAAGGGGAAGGCTCCCGTCGACGCCTCCTTCCATTGTCATCCCGAACGAGGGCCGAAGGGCCGAGGAGGGATCCGTTCGACTCGCTTCTCTCGCTCAGGACAAGTCTGGGTCAGCGGTTGATGCCATAAACCACTCGAGAGAGCCCGAACAGGACGACTCGGTTGCACATAACGAACCGATCCGCGCCGAACGATTCCCGAGATTGCCCAGGTTCTTCCGTGACCCTTCAGTTCCCGTTCCCAATGACATCCATCGGCTGGGCCGGGTGGGCGGGCGGGAATTCCCAACTGCCAACGGCAAACGGCCAACTGACATCCGGGTGGGTGGGCGGGGGCTGGGCTTGAGGCGGGGCGTGCCTTAGGGCACACTGGCCCGGATGGAATTCGACCGGGCCATGCGCCCCGTGAAAACTCGCGACGCAGTCGACCTGGCGTCACTCACCACTCTGGAGGTTGGGGGACCGGCCCGTCACTATCTGGAGGTCGATGACGAGGGCGCGCTGTTGGAGGCGCTGGGGTGGTCGAGGACCGAAGGGCTGCCGGTCACCGTCCTCGGCGGGGGCAGCAACGTGGTGATCGCGGACGCCGGGGTCGAGGGGTTGGTGCTCCGAGTCGGCCTCGGCGGGATCCGGGTGCAACGAGATGGTGACGCCGCCTTACTGACGGCGGCGGCGGGAGAGCCGTGGGACGGCGTCGTCGCACATTCCCTGGCCGATGGCCTGGCGGGTCTGGAGTGCCTGTCCGGGATTCCCGGATCGGCGGGTGCGACCCCGATCCAGAACGTCGGCGCCTACGGCCAGGAGATCGCCGACGTCATCGACTCGGTCCGGGTGGTGGACCGATCGACCCTGGAGGTATCCATCCTGTCGCCCGGCGATCTCGGCTTCGATTATCGCACCAGCCGGCTGCGCGAGACTCCGGACCGGTTCGTGGTGCTCGACGTCAGCTTTCGGCTCACCAGGGGTGGCGACGCGGTCGTTCGCTATCCCGAGCTGCGGCGGGCGTTGGAGGTGCATGCTGCCGCCCCGTCCCCAGCCCAAGTTCGGGAGGCGGTGCTCGAGCTGCGGCGCTCCAAGTCGATGGTGATCGAGCCGGACGACCCGAACCGTCGCAGCGTCGGGTCGTTCTTCGTCAACCCCGTAATCGAGCCGTGGGCCGGCGCCGAGCTCGAGCGTCGGGTCGAGGGCTTGGGCGAGGGCCGCGCCGTGCCGATGTACGCGACCGAACCCGGGCGGGTGAAGGTCTCGGCAGCCTGGCTCATCGAGCACTCGGGCTTCGCCAGGGGACACGGGCGCGGGGCGGTCGGCCTGTCCACCCGGCACTGCCTCGCCCTGGTCAACCGCGGCGGCGCCACGGCGCGCGAGATCATCGCCTTCGCGAGGGACATTCGTCGTGCGGTTCGGGACCGCTTCGGGATTCTCTTGCAGCCGGAGCCGGTCTTTCTCGGGTTCGATCGTTCGAATCCTCTCGACGAATAGGTGCGGAGTCAAAAGTCCAAAGTCAAAAGTCGAAAGTCGGATGGCGAAGGTCGAGGGGGGTTGGGCATCGGGCTTGGATTGAAGGCCTGTCGGTCGGGCGTGGTTGGTTTAATTGGAAGGTGGTTGACGCGGTGAAGATCGGGCCGCACATTGGAGTGGGTTCGCTCCGAGGAGGGTTTGCAATGAACGCAACGAAACTCGTCGGCGTGGTCGCAGTCATCGGTGTGGTAGGTCTGGCTGGAGTCGCCGGTGCGGCGGAGGGCTCGGATGACAATCGGCTGGCGGGGGTCGAGGAATCCCTGGCTCGAATTGAAGCTCTCCTTGAGGAGCTGGTCGAGACCTCGAAGGCGAACGTCATCGCGTCCATCTACGAGACAACAGTGACGCGAATCGGTGTGGTAGAGAGCAGGCATGCCGAGATCGAGAAGGAGGAGCGTGCAACGCTGTTTGCAATCGAAGGCGTTCGAGGGCGACTCGACGATTTGTCCACCACGGGGATGGCGCTGACGAACGACGAAAAGACCGAGATCGCTTCCGATCTTGAACAACGAGCGATTGAATTTGAAGAGTCCCTCAGGGATTTTAGGTCCGCGATCGCGGAGCTCGAAGTTGAACTCCTCAGTCTCGAGGTTCAAAGAAGCAAACTCGAGGAAGCGATCGCAGATCTGCAGTAAAACTGGGCGGGCGGGTGGGAACTTTCGACTTTCAACTTTCAACTGCCAACACCGCGAGCGACCGCGAGTGTCCTTTGACCGCCCCACGGGAGTCTTCAATCAGTTCGAAAAGCGGGGCGGGGGAGCGGGTGGGCAGCTTTTCGAAGACTCACTCGGCCGAGTAGGTGATCTCGAGACGCCTCGCCGCCCGCGCGGCGGCGTACAACAGGGCGAGGATCGCCACGACCAACACCGCTCCCCCGAACCAGGGATCCATCGGCTGGGCGAGGATCGCCAGCGGTCCCATGGTCGGTGGCACGGGCAGCAGCGAGCTGAGCGGGTGGACCAGGCTGAGGGCCTTGAGCAGCGGTGGCAGGAAGGGGGTCGCGACCTCCCAGCCGAGGAACAGGATGGCCGGAATCATGGGGTTCTTGAAGTAGAGGCCGGCGAGCAGGAAGAGCGCGCCGTAGGCGCCGCAGGCCAGGGCCACCACCCAGAGATAACCGGCAAGCTGGGACAGACCCTCGCCGGACAGCACCCACGCCAGCCCCGCGGACCCGTTGGCGAGGTAGAACAGGAGGAAGGTAGCGGCGGTGGCCGACAGCAACACCAGCAACGCCGACATCAGACCGCCGATGTACTTGCCGGCCACCAGCACCTCCCGCCGCATGGGGGCCAGCAGGTTGTAGTGGAGGCTCCTCTCCAGGATCTCTCCCCGGAACAGCTTGACGAACAGCACGGCGCACGCGAAGAAGATCACGAACCGGAGCTGGAAGAAAAAGAACAGCTCGGCAAAATCAGAGGTCGTCTGGGCCACGTCGGCGCGTCGGCCGGCGGGTATGAGGAGGGCGCGCATCAGGGCCAGCGAAACCGGCATCCCGATCAGGAGCAGAACCGGCACGACCCGGCGACTGGCGATCGATCGCACCAACTCGTGGCGCGCGACGACCCACGCCTGGTGGCGCCACAGCTGCCAGCCCGGCGTGTTCACGGCGTCGCTCCGGGCGGCCCGATCAGATAGTCGTATACGGCGCCCACGGTCTCGTCGGCGGGAGCGACGGCCTCGACCACGGTCCCGGTGGCGAGGATGATCCGGGTGAGGGCGTGGAAGAAGTCGTCGGCATTCCGGGTGCGGATCAGGACGCCGCCGCCGTCATCGACGATCTTCGCCTCCACCACGTGGTCGAGTCCGAAGGCCCGGGCGGCGACCTCCTGGGGCCGGTCGCACCGCACCAGCACCTGGATCGGCTGGCTGGTAATCTCTTCGCGAACCGCCCGGATGCTGCCCTCGGCGACCACGGTGCCGCCGTGGATCATCACCACGTTGTCCGAGATCATGTCGACCTCGTGGAGGATATGACTGGAGACGATCACGTACCGGCCCTCGTCGGCGAGCTCCCTAAACAGCCGGATGGTGTCGGCCCGGCCCATCGGATCGAGCCCGTTGAGGGGCTCGTCGAGCACCAGGACGCGCGGCCTGTGGCAGAAGGCCTGGGCGAGCTTGATGCGCTGGCGCATTCCCTTGGAGTACCCGGCGATCCGGCGCCGCGCCGCGTCGGTGAGCCCGACAGTCTCGAGAACCTCCCACGATCGCCGATCGCTCTCGGCTCGGTCGGCGCCCCGCAGAGCCATGGTGTGGCGCAGGAATCCGAGCCCGGTGACACCGGCGGGGAACGAGTCGTACTGAGTACAGTATCCGACATCCCTAAACAGGGTCTCTGGTTCTTCCGGAGTGACGCCGAGCACCGAGATCGTGCCCTGGGTGGGCCGCAGCAGCCCCGTCAGGAGGTGCATCAAGGTGCTCTTCCCGGAGCCGTTCGGTCCCACCAGGCCGGTCAATCCGGGAGCGAGGTCGAGGCTGACGCGGTTGACCCCGAGCACCTCTCCGTAGAACTTGGAGACGTTGCGGAAGACGATCCCGTCACCGCTCATCGCACGACCTCGTGGGCCTTCAGCTTGCGCCTGAGCAGCCCGACACTGATCAGCGCGACCACCGCCAGCGTCGCCCAATTGGCGATCACCGGCAGGCCGCTTGGGGTCGGGGCCCCGAACAACGCCATCACCACGCTGCCTATCGCCCGGCTGAGGTGGACCAGGTCGCCGATGGAGGTGCCGGTGATGCCGTTCACCGCCTGGGCAAAGCCGCTGAGAATGAAGAGCACGCCGAACAGGGCGCCGCGGGCGGCGGGCTTGAAGCGGACCCAGGCCGAAACCGCCAGGGCGAGCAGGGAGATGACCAGGATCCACACCAGGTGGCCGACGGTGTAGGCGAGGGCGATCCTCCAGTTGGACGCTCCCCAGCCGCCGCCCTCCTCGTAGCTCTGGAGGCCGAAGATCAGCAGGCCCATGATCCAGGTCGGTGGCGACACCAGGATGAAGAGCACCGCGAGCTTTCCCAGAACGTAATCGGAGCGGTTGATGGGACGGCTCAGGTAGAGGGGCAGCGCGTTGTTGGCGAGGTCCGGCGAGACCAGGCTGGGGGCGAGGATCACCATCAGGAAGAAGGCGGGCAGTGCCTGCCAGAGAAAGAGAAACTGAAAGAAGGTCATGGTCAGACTGCCCAGCATGTCCTGGGTCAGGCCGATCTGCTGCAGCAGACCCAGGTTGTGCCTCAGGTAGACCAGGAACAGGGCGACCAGGGACGGCAGGAAGCAGGCGGCGTAGAAGGCCGTGAACAGGCGCGACGAGAAGGCCTCGGCGAGCCCGAAGCGGGTGATGACGAGGAATCGACCCTTGACCGGGGTCAGGCTTCCCGTGAATCCCTTCCAGGTACGGTCATACACCGCCATGGGGATCCTCCATGGCGCGCAGAAAGATGTCCTGCAGGCTGTCCCGTTTGCAGTCCAGGCGACGGATCGACACCCCGTGCTGGTCGGCCAGCTCATACAGCCGCCGCACCGTCACCCTGGGCGGCAACACCAGCTTGAACCGGTGGTCCTGGACCACGGCGACCTCACAGCCCTCACCGGCCAACACTTCACCGAAACCCGGTTGTGGACGCTGCAGCTCCATCTCGACGAAGGACCGGTTGGTGCGGCGCTCGGCCTCCAGGTCGCAGGAGGCTGCCAACCGGCCGGCCTTCAGGATCACCACCTCGTCGCACACCGACTCGACATCGCCGAGCAGGTGTGAGGAGAGCAGAATGTGGGTCTCGCCGCGGTCCCTGATGGAGCGGATCAGGTCCAGCATCCGTTTGCGGGCCGGCGGATCCAGGCCGTTGGTGGGCTCGTCGAGCATCAGCAGGCGTGGTCCGTGGACCAGCGCCTGGGCGAGCTTGACCATCTGTTTCATTCCGGTCGAAAAGGTGCCGACCTTGCGGTACCTGGCCTCGCCGAGGCCGACATAGAACAGGGCCTCGTGGGCCCGTTCGAGGGCCGGGCCCGGCCTCAGGCCGCTCAGCTCCGCCATGTACCTCACGAACCGGACCGCCGTCAGGTTGGCGATGAAGGCGTCGCTCTCGGGCATGTAGCCGATCTCGGCGCGCAGCCCCTTGCCGTTGCCGGTGATGGACTGTCCGAGCACGGTCGCGGTGCCGGCCGACGGTGGGAAGAAGTCGAGCAGGGTCCTGAGCAGGGTGGTCTTGCCGGCTCCGTTCGGGCCGAGCAGGCCGATCGCCCGTCCGCCCATCCGCGTCCGCAGGTCGGTGAGAATCGCACGGCCACCGAGCTGGACGGACAGACCGTCCAGCTCGATCACCGATTCGCACGTGGTGCCCGCTGGCTTTCATCCCGCCGATGATAACGGGTCGGTTGTCGATTTGGTTCCGGCGGCGTGGTTCTGGACGCCGTGGAGCAGACCGGCCAGGGGCACGGAGGTGAAGAGACCGCCGCCGGAGCCGGTCGCCAGGATCCGATCCCCGGCGCCGTAGGCACACCACAGTCCGGGCTCGCCACCTTCATCGAGCAGCACGCTGGCGCTCGCCGGGAGCGATTCCAGCACCTGTGCCGGGAGAGAGCCCAGCACGTCGGCGAGGTTCTTCCACACCACCGCCGAGCAGCCGTTGTAGCCGTCGTCGGGCAGCAGGCCCCGGAAGGTGGAGCTGCGAGCCAGGGTGACGCCGGTGGAGCGGTAGCGGATGGCCTCCTCGATGAGCGCCGGCCGGGGGGCCACCACCAGATAGCCGTCCTCGAAAGCGTAGGCGATTTCGAAGCCACTCTCCGGGTGGCGGAGAATTCGGTAGCTGCGGCCGCCGATCTCGGCGTCGACGAGCTCGATGCCTTGGCGGTCGTGAGCCTCCAGCTCGCGGTTCACCGCGGCCACCAGTCGCCGGATGGTGTCGTTGAGGGTCTCGGGGTCGTAGACCTCGAGGATCAGCTTCCACGAAGGAACGGGCAGGATCGGACCGTCGACGGCGAAGGCGCCCTCGCCGCCAAGGGTGGCTGCGAGGTCCGCCCGCAGATCGAGACCGATGGCCCGTTCGAACTCGTCCAGCTCGATGGTGGCCTCCGGATCGAGCTCGACGATCGCCGCCAGCAGTTCGTCGAAGACCACCGCGGCGTCCTTGGTGACCACCGCGGCGGCCAGGCTTGCCTGGGGCGACACGAAATCGAGGCTGCCCATGGGCGCCGGCTCTGCCAGCCAGGCCGCCATACCGCGGCGCGGGCCGTCGAAGTAAAGCCCTGCGGACACACTCCGCCGGTCACCGTCACGGGAGTAGCCGGCGACCGCGGAGGTCGCGTCCATGATGCCCATGCGCTCGATGAACGCCGCGTGCTGGTCGGTCGAGACGGTGGTGGTTTGATCCATCACCGCCGCCATGTCGACGCCCACCAGCCAGGACACACCGCGGTCGTAAGCCTCGGCAAGGCGCCGGTACAGATCGGTGTCGACGAAGGAACCCTCGCCCGCCGATGCCAACTGTTCGGCAACCGCCACCAGCTGTGCGGGCCGACTCGCCGCGACGACCATGTCCTCGGCCACCCACACCAACACCTCGGCGGTCGGGTCGACGGCCTGGTCGGGACTGTCCAGCAGGGCGAGCACCGGCGCCGACGCCGCAGCGTTGGCGCGAGCGATCTCGTCGCCGATCATCGACTTGAAGGCCGGCGGGTCTGCCAACAGGGCCAACACGATCGGGCCTTCGCTCACCATCGCGAACTCCGACGCGGGAATCGCGACCACCACCTCGTCGCCGAGGGTTCCGCCGACGGCCTGGAGCCGGTCGAGGAGCTCGTCGACCTGACGGTCGATCCCGTTGGCGACCACGTTGGAGGTCCACCACTGGGCCAACACCGGGCTGGCGGCCAACCGGTCGGCCAGAATCGCGCGCGCCTCGGTAGGCCCCTCCGCGAGGTTCGGGAGGGCGATGTAGACGACGGTGTCATCGGGCACCGCGGCCAACAGTCGCGACGAGGTCCGGGGCACCCGCGGTTCGATGGCGTCGATCAGGTCGCGCTGCAGGGTGGTGAGCTCCCGGAGGAGGGCGGCGTGTCGCTGGGAGTTCGGGCTCCAGGCGATCTGCTCCTCGATGGGAACCGCCCGCAGCCGGTCGTTGGTGGTGATCTGCTCGCCCGGCGCCAAGACGTCGGTGCGGCCGGCACTCCGGACCTCGACCTCGCCCTGGATCACCGATACGCGGGAGCCCTTGAAGCCGTGGTCGACGGCGAACACCGTTCCCTTGACCGCCACCCGGCAGTCGTCCGTGGCCACGAACAGGCGGCCCCCGTGCTGCTCGGCGGCGCGAACGATGATGTTGCCCCTTCGCAGCCGCACCGTGGTGCCGCGGCGCGATCACCGACGAGATCGAGCTCGCTGCGGGGTGCCATCTCCACCACCGACCCATCGGCGAGGACGATCTCTGCGCCGTTGTCCTTGGGCGAGCGTAGCAGCTGGCGGGAGGAGATCACCGACCCGTCGGCCACGGTGCTGGTCGTCGAGCTGCCGACCAGCTGAAGGTCGTCACCGAGGCTGATGACGGTGGCGGTCAGGCTTCGGTCCGCAACCACGTTGCCGATCGTGACGAAACCGACCAGGCCGAGTCCGAGGGCGACGACGGCGGCGGCGGCGAGTCTCATCCAGCGGGGCGGACCGGCGTTGGCAGTTCGGATCACGGCGGCGGTGGCCGTCACCCCGCCGCGCGCCTCCAGCAGGGCCCGCCGGCACGCGACGCAGCCGCCGGTGTGGTCCTCCACCAGCAACGCTCGGGCCGGCGACAGCTCGCCGGCGATCAACGCCGGAATCAACGCCTGAAAGTCACCGCAGCTGCCCAGGGTCCGGTCCAGCTCGCCGGCGATCGTGCGCCAGCTGCGGCTGGTGATGCGATCCACCTCGGCCGAGTCGAGGCCGCTGCCCCGGATCTCGCCGGTGACGGCGTCAAGAGCATCGGAATGAACGTTTCGTTCGGTCATTGTGGTCCTCCGAGGAACGAGCCCAGCTCGTCCATCAGTCGCGTCCGGACCCGGTGGAGGGTGACCGCCACCGTGCCCGGCGTGGTTTGGAAGATCTCCGCGATCTGGCGGTTGTCGAGGTCCTCGAAATAGCGCAGGGTGAACATCTCCGCGTGGCGCCTGCTGAGACCCGCCAGCGATCGCCGCAACCGGTCAGCGAGCTGTGAGCTGTAGTGCAGTCGTTCGGGAGTCGGTCCCTTGTCGGCCGCCCAGAGCTGGTCGGGGAGAGTGGTGAGGAGGATCGCACGGTGCGCGATTGGACGATGTCGAGGGCGGCGTTGGTGGCGGCGCGCCGGAGATACCCGACGGCGCCCGCGAGAGATCGGGGGGATCGGCCCGCCGGGCGAGGCGGATAAAGACGGTCTGCAGGACATCCTCGGCGTCGGCCGCGTTGCCGGTGACGCGGTAGGCGGTCTGGAGCACCACCGCGGAGTGGTCGCGGTAGATCGGCTCGAGCCAGTGCGCCGTCGCGGGTTCGGAGGTGGCGAGCGCAGCTTCCAAAGGTGCCTCCTCGGGTCTCTTCTCTTCACCCATAACGATCCTCCTGCTCGATCCTTAGCGGGACGGTCGAATCCTGAGCTGTCACGATACTCCTCAACGGTCGTGCACCCTCCAGACAGATTATATTTCTCAATTCCCGGCTCGGATTCCCGGTCAGTTTGGAACGGTTCACCGGTCAGTTGGGAATCCGGACCGGGAATTGAGTTATAGCACAATTTGACCTTTGCTCACTATTGGTAGGCGGTTGCGGAAATCTCGACGGTCATGCCATAGTCGTTGGAGATCGACTCGCAAGAGGGTGCCCATGAAGGACTACGTCGTCGAGCTCGATGCCGACCATCCCGGCTTCCACGATCCCGCGTACCGGCTGCGCCGGGACGAGATCGCAAGCCTGGCGCCGCCCATTACCGGGGTCGGGGAGCCCCAGCTGGTGGAGTACACCGACACCGAGAAGGAGACCTGGGCCACCGTCTTCGGCCAGCTGACCTCGCTCTACCCGACCCACGCCTGCCCGGAGTTCAATGCGGTGATCGGCGATCTCGGCTACTCCGCCGACCAGATCCCGCAGCTCGCGGACGTCAGCCGGTTCCTCAAGGAGCGCACCGGCTTTTCTCTGCAGCCGGTGGCGGGGCTGGTGTCGGCTCGCGAGTTTCTCGGCAAGCTCGCGCACCGGACCTTCTGCTCGACCCAGTACATCCGCCACCACAGCGAGCCGTTCTACACCCCCGAGCCCGACATCGTGCACGAGCTGATGGGCCATGCGCCGATGCTGGCGATCCCGGATTTCGCGGATCTGTCGCAGAAGATCGGCGAGGGGGCGGCGGGGGCGACCGACGCCCAGGTCGAGCAGCTCGCCACCCTCTACTGGTTCACCATCGAGTACGGCGTGCTCCGGACCGGGGACGGCCTGCGCGCCTATGGCGCCGGGCTGCTGTCCAGCTACGGCGAGCTCGAGCACGCGTTGAGCGGTGCGGTCGAGGTGCGGCGCTTCGATCCTCTGCGGCCAAGGACACCGCCTACCCGATCACCACCTACCAGCCGCTGTTGTGGTGGGTCGAGTCGATCGGCGAGGCGTTCGAAGAGATCGACGGCTTCGTGCAGAGCCTGTGACGGCCAGCTTCGAGCATTAGGAATTCGCAATTCACACCGCGGACCGGATGGTCGCTCTGAACGCTCGGTTCAGGTCGCCGGCCAACTGCCGACGGCGCAACTGATCGCAATCAGACGTCGAAGAACGAGCCGAGCTTGCTGGTGTCGAGAAAGACCTCGCCGTCGTGCACGTGGATCGGCAGGGACTTGAGGTGCGAGCCCTCGCAGGGACCGGCAAGGCAGAGGCCGTCGTCGGGCCGGTAACGGGCGCCGTGCGAGTTGCACACCAGGTATCGACGGGCGGGATCCCAGAGCTCGCCCGGATCGCGATCGTCCAGCGGCATCGGCAGGTGGCGGCACTCGTTCTTGTAGGCCCGGACTTCGGCGCCGTTCACCTTCACCAGGATGCCCTCCTCGTCGAAGGGCCCGTCCTTGTAGGTGAACTTCAGGCCGGTGCGCGGAATGTCGTCGATGGAGGCGAGCAGTTGCATGACCCTCAGGGTACCGCAGAGCGAGGGGTGATACGGATGAGGGTCCGAGCACGTTACCCGCACGCGTAAGGCTGACTGTAACGGAACCACGGATCGATGAGATTGACGCGCGAAGAAATCCGTAACCCGGACTTCGGAGTTCGGAATTTTCAATTTTCAATTTGTAATTCCGGGTGATGGTTGTCGTACAATCCCCCGACTGATGAAAAGGCGGACGGAACGATGGTGACCGTTGTCATCCCCACCTTGAACGAGCAGGCGGCCCTGCCGGGTTGCCTGGAGTCGGTGGGGGAGGGCCCGCGGGTCGAGATCGTGGTGAGCGACGGCGGCAGCGTGGACGGGACGGTCGCGATCGCCCGGTCCCAACCGGGCGTGATCGTGGTGGAAGGCCCGCCGGGTCGGGGCCAACAGATGCGCCGCGGTGCGTCGGCGGCGTCGGGGAATATCCTGCTCTTCCTTCACGCCGACTGCCGGCTGCCGGCGGGCTGGCTGGAGGCGGTGGTGGCGGCCCTGCGGGAGCCGACCACGACCCTCGCCTGCTTCCGACTGGAGACCGCACCTTCGGGAGCCGCGGGGATGATGCGCCGCGCCTGGCTCAGGCTGCTCGATCTGAGGTCGTACGGTCGGGACTGCCGTACGGCGATCAGGCGTTCGCTCTCCGTCGTGAGGTCTACGACGGCGTCGGCGGATTCCCGGCGATCCCGCTGATGGAGGACCTGGCGCTGGCCCGGGCGTGCCGCAGGCGTGGCCGGATTCGGCATCTGCCGCTGGCGGTCCGGACCACGGGCCGCCGATTCGAACGACGACCGGTGCGCAGCCGGCTGATGACGGTGAGCTTCCCGTGGCTGTTCCGGCTCGGCGTGGCGCCCCATCGGCTCGCGCGGTGGTACGGTGAGGTTCGATGAGCTGCATCGTCGTCTTCGGCCGGCAGCCGGTTCCCGGCAAGGTCAAGACCCGCCTGGCGTCGGCGATCGGGGCCGACGCGGCGCTGAGGTTTACGTGGTGCTGCTGGATCACACCCTGGCCGTGGCCGCGGCGACCGGCGAAGAGGTCGTGCTGTCGCTGGCCGGCGAGTCCGGGACGGTTGGGCCGCCTCCTCGGAGGTCAGCGGTCGAGGTTCAGAGCGACGGGGGGCTGGGTGACCGGATGGCGGACCGTTCGCCGCCGCTTCGCCGAGGGGTGCAGGCGGGTGGTCATCGTCGGCTCGGACTGCGCCGGGCTCTCCGCCGCGGCACCTCGCGCGCACTCGATCTGCTGGCGGAGCACCGGGTGGTGCTCGGACCGGCGACCGACGGCGGCTACTGGGCGGTCGGCCAGCGCAGTCCAGGGGTCGATCTGTTCGCGTCGTGCCGTGGTCGACGCCCCAGACTCTCGATCGCCCGCGGCGCGTTGCAGCCCTGGGGGTGGGGTGGCGCGAGCTGGAGGCGCTGTCCGACCTCGACACCGTCGCCGACCTGTGCCGTGATCTGACCGCGGCCGGGGTTCCGCCCGGCTGGCGATGCGACTGCGCCGAGCGGCTGGCAGGTCCATAGTGGGACGGGCATGACCGGGGGGACCGGCGGAAGAGCCGCATGCCGCGGCTCTCGGAGCGGTGGCGGCTGCTGGCGCAGCTGCCCACGGGCCACCAGACCCAGGTCTGGGTGGCCGAAGACCTGCAGCTCGAGGAGCAGGTCGTGCTCAAGATCTTTCCCGCCGTGCGGCGATCCGGAGTGCGCAAGCGGGCGATCACCGAGGTTCGGCTCGGCCTGCTGCTTCAGCACCCGAATCTGGTGCTGCTGTACGAGGTGCTCGAGGTCGAGCAGCACCTGGTGGCGGTCATGGAGTTCGTGCCGGGTGGCGACCTGGCCAGGGTGCCGCGCTTCGAAAACGCCCAGCCGCCGGGCCGGGTGGTGTGAGTGGACCGGTCAGGCGCTCTCGGTGCTCGCCTTCCTCCACGAGCAGCACCTGATCCACCGCGACGTCAAGCCGTCCAACCTGCTGCTGACCACCGCGGCGACCTCAAGCTCGCCGATCTCGGCCTCGCCGGCCGACTCGACCGCCTCGACGACCCTGAGGGCGGCACGGCCGGGGTCGGCACCCCGGGCTACATGGCGCCCGAGCACGCGGCCGGCGGCGACCCGGCGCCGGCGTGGGACCTGTTCAGTCTCGGCGTGACCGTCCGCCAGCTGCTGACCGGCGCCCGGCCGACCCCGGGCCGGACGAACCAGGAGCTGCCGGAGAGCTGCCCACGGTGGCTCCGGCAGTTCGTCGAGCGCCTGCTGGCGCCCGATCCGGTGGACCGCTGGCCGACCGCGCGCGAGGCGCTGGTCGTCTTCGAGGCCCAGCGCACCGCCTGACCGCCGGAATCAAAAGCTGATCTCGATTCTGGATTTTGGACTGCCTCTGCAAGGTGACGAGGAGCTGCTGGAAGTCGGCCGGCGGCGGGGCCTCGAACTCGAGGGCCTCGCCGGTGACGGGGTGGGTGAAACCGAGTCGCCAGGCGTGCAGGGCCTGACGCGGGAAGCTGCGGCAGGCGGCGCGGGCTTGCGGATCGGTCAGGTTGCGCCACTGGCGGCCCGAGTACAGCGGGTCGCCGACCAGGGCGTGGCCGACGTGCGCCATGTGGACCCGGATCTGGTGGGTGCGGCCGGTGATCAGGCGGCACCTGATCAGGGCGGTGCCGTGAAGCGGCTCCGCCACCTGGTAGAGGGTCCTGGCGGCGGCCGACCCGATGCGACGACCGCCATCCGTTTCCGCTCGCTGGGGTGGCGAGCGATCGGGGCGTCGACGACGCCGTCGGCCGGATGCGGGACGCCGTAGCAGACCGCGAGGTAGGTCTTGGTCGTCTGCGGCGCCGAAAGGCCAGCGACAGACCCTGGTGGGCGCTGTCGTTCTTGGCCACCACCAGCAGGCCGGAGGTGTCCTTGTCCAGGCGGTGGACGATGCCCGGCCGCTCGCTGCCGCCGATGCCCGACAGGTCGTCGCAGTGCTGGAGCAGGGCGTTGACCAGGGTGCCGGACGGGTTGCCCGCGGCCGGATGGATGACGAGGCCGGCCGGCTTCTAGATGACGAGCAGGTCGGCGTCCTCGAAGACGATGTCGAGCGGGATGTCCTCGGCCGCCGTGTCCAGCGGCCTGGGCGGCGGCTCGTCCACCACGATGCGGTCGCCGGCCTCGACCCGGTACGCGGGCTTGCCGGTCCTTCTTCGACGGTCACGCGGTCGTCATCGATCAGGCGCCGGGCCCGTGAGCGCGACCAGCTCGGGAGCGCAGGGACAGGCAGCGATCGAGGCGGGTGCCCGCCAGCTCCTCGGGCACGGTGAAGCGAAACGGCGGGCTCACGTCCTTCGGTTCTTCGAGATCCAGAGCTGAAGGACGATACCGAGGACGATCACCCCCAACGAGATCAGCTGGCTGGTGGACAGCGCGCCGGAAAGCACGAAGCCGCGGGATGCGTCGCCCCGGGTCCACTCAGCAGGAAGCGGCCCGCGCCGTAGACCATCAGGTAGGTGGCGAACACCCGACCAGACGCGGGTCTCCGGAGTAGAGCCACTCGAGCAGAGCCCACAGCCCGAGGTTGAACAGGGCGGCGTACGCCGGAAACGGGTGCAGGGCGACGTGGAGGGGCGTCCCCACGTTGGCTGCGGCCACCGGGTCGGTGTAGGTGATGGCCCACGGCAGATTGCAGACTCTGCCCCAGCAGCAGCCGGCGAGCAGGCAGCCCATGCGGCCAACGGCGTGGCCGAGGGAGAGCGACGGGATGATCACGTCCATGGTGGCGAGCGGCGCCAGCTGGTGGCGACGGAAGAGCACCGCCCCGGCGATCACGGCAGCGATGAAGCCGCCGAGAAAGACGCCGCCGGCGCGCAGGACGCCGACCATGGACGCCGGGTCGTCGAGGTAGCGCGGCAGCTCGACCAGAATCAGCAGCCCCTTGGCGCCCACCAGCGCCCAGATCACCAGCCACAGGGCCACGTCGACCAGCAGGGCGCCGTCGAGGCCGCGCCGGTCGGCTCGCCGCTTGAGGGCCAACAGGCCGAGCACCACGCCGAGCGCCACCATCACTCCGTAGCTGGGGATCTGGAAGAAGCCCAGGTCGATCAGGATCGGATGCATCTAGGCCTCGTCGTCGCGGGGTGCGCGCAGCAGCTCGCCGAGGATGAGCAGCCCGGCGCCGACGGTGATGGCGCTGTCGGCGACGTTGAAGTCGGGCCACGACCATGCTCGCCCGCCGACCCGGACCCACACGTGGACGAAGTCCACCACCCAGCCGTAGAGCACGCGGTCGATGAGGTTGCCGACGGCGCCGCCGAGAATGAGCCCGAAGGCGAAGCCGGCCATGAGCTTGTGGCGGCCGTGCCTGACCGCCATCCAGGCGATCAGGACCACCGCGGTCAGGATGACGCCGTGGAGCACGATCCTGGACAGCCAACCGCCGTCGCGAAAGAGGCTGAAGGCGATTCCGGTGTTGTGGACGTGGGTCAGCCCGAGCCCGGGCATGATCGGCATCCAGCCGCCGACCTCGAGCCGGTCCATGACCAGGTTCTTGGTGACCCGGTCGAGGGTCACGACAACAGCGGCGATGATCCAGGGTAGGGCGGTTCGCATGGCGGTTCGTGCCGCACGATCCTCGACGGGCGATCGGCGGGTCGTGCGAGCCTACGCGGGCGGATCGGCAGCGTCAAGCGTCGAGGATCGCCCGAACCCGATCGATCACGTCGGTGGTGGAGAACGGCTTGGTGATATAGCCGGCGGCTCCGACCTCACGTCCACGCAGGACGTCCGTCGAGAACCCGCGCGCGGTCAGCATGATGATGGGGATGTGCGAGTGGAGGCGTTGGTTGCAGCTTGGCGGCGAGATCGAAGCCGTTGGTCGGGGTGGCCAGCGCGACGTCGAGGATGATCAGGTCGACCGGACGGTGCTGGATCGCCCTCTCGGCCTCCTCGGCGCACCGCGCCTCGACGGTTTCGTAGCCCTCGCGACGCAGCTTGAACGACAGGATGCGCAGGAGGTACGGCTCGTCATCGACGATCAGTACGCGGCGCCCCATCTCCTTCGAGTGTACGCCCGGAACGCCCATTGTTCAAGATCGTGGGGTCCGCTGCGATAGCGGTTGGACACCGCAGCGATCAGGTGGGAGTGGACGCGTCGCGAGCGCCGGCGTCGACCAGCTCGGCCACGACCATGGCCAAATGAAGCACCCCGAAGGCCGTGATCGATCCGCGGACCGCCGGTGCGTCCAGGAACCACGCCGCACTCTGTGGCAGCTGCACCATCAACAGGGCCCACAGCCTTGACCACGGAAGCCAGATCATCAGCAACCCGACCTGGACCAGGTAGCCGATGTAGAGCACGACCAGCACGAGCCGCAACGCCTTCACGGGACCATGATAGTCCGGCTCGTTGCTGAAGAGGGTGGGGTCGGAGTCAGGCGCGAGGCCAGGAGCCAGCGCCAAGGAAATCGGAATTCGGAACCTACCGACGGCAGCAGCCCACAGCCGTGGCCAGGGGGGTCGTCGCGAGGCGCCGTGAGACCAGCCGGCGAAGCCGGCGAGTGGCGGAACGGCGTCCCGAGGAGCGAAGAGACGAGGGAGCTGGGGCTGGCCTACGGCTGTCTGCTGGTGGCGGTGGGTCGCCGCGGCCAAAGGCCGCGAGCAATTCGGAAAACCGTCATCCATCGGGGCAGCGGAGTCGAATTGTGGTGCGGACGCCCCGGCTGCACCACAAACTCGCCGTGCCGTCTCGGCGGCCTTCCTCCCGTTCCCGCCCGCCCCGGTCGTGGTACGGTGACCCCGGTGAGGATCCTGTGGGCCTCGCCGCTACCCCCGGTTCGGTCCGGGGTGGCCGATTACGCGGCCGAGCTGCTGCCCGAGCTCAGCCGACTCGCCGAGGTCCGGGTGGTGGCGGCGCCGGTCGGTGACGGCCCCGAGCCGGGGACCCGATTCGCCGGCTGTCCGGTGGTCGCCGGGTCGGTGCACCCTGACGACGGCGAGATCCACCTCGTTCACCTCGGCAACAACCCCTACCACGGCTGGCTCCTCGACCGACTGGCCATGCCGAGGACATCGGTGGTGCTGCACGACGCCGTGCTCCATCATCTGCTGGTGGAGGCGACGCTGGCGGTCGGCGACGACCGGCGCTTCGAAGGCATGCTGCTCGAGGCTCACCCGGACGCCGAGGCGTTGGTCCGCGCCCGAGCGGTCGGCGCGCTAGGGTCCCGCGATCCGTTTTTGTTTCCGGCGCGGCGCGCCTTTCTGCAGGGGGTTGAGGCGGTCCTGGTGCACTCCCGCTGGGCCGAAGCCCAGGTGAACCGCGACCTCCCCGAGCTCGCCGTGGCCCGGGTGTGCCTGGCGGTCGCCGATCCGGGTCCGATCGACCGTGCAGCGGTCAGGCAGAGCATCGGCGTCGCGGGCGACGAGACTCTGGTGATGCACCTGGGTTATCTGACGCCGGAAAAGGGCCTTGGCGACCTGCTGGGGGCGGTGGCCGTGGCCCGCAGGCAGGGAGTGGCCGCACGGCTGTTCGTGGTGGGGGAGGGAGGTGCCCGGGGCGGGTTGGAAGCCGTCGCCCGGGAGCTTGGGATCGCCGATGCCGTGACCTTCAGCGGATGGGTGGAAAACGAGGTGTTCTGCAGGCTTCCGGCCGCGGCTGACCTGGGCGTGGTCCTGCGCTCGCCGTCGGCGGGCGAGACCTCGGCGGCGGTGCTCAGGTTCCTCGCCTGTGGAACGCCGGTGGCGGTGACCGGTGTCCGGCAGTTTCTCGAGTGGCCGCAGCTGGCCGCGCCGAGAGTCACCCCAGGTCCGGCGGCGATGGCCGAGCTCGCGCGCCTGTTGGCCGAGGTGCGGGTGGCCGGGGATTGGCCGGCCCGGCGCGCCGGGGCCCGCGCCGCCTACGAGTCCGGGCACCGGCCGGCCGACGCCGCCCGGCAGATGGTCCGGGCGATCTCCCGAGTCGGCTAGCAAACCGTCGCGGTATCTCCACAGTGGTAGGTGGTCAGCTCAATATTCTGGGATCGGACGGGCGTTTTCCCGCTCGACCGGGGTGCCCCGGTTTTCCGAATTTCGAATTCCGAATTCCGAATTCTGCCGTCCACCTTGCGAGTTACTCCTAAGACAATGTAGAGTAAGCCGTTATGACGCGGAATGTGATCCAGATCACCGCCTGCTGCGTGATAGCCGCCGCCGTGCTCGGGGGAGCCCTCGCCGAAGCTCAACACGCAACCCCGAGCGAGGAGGCGGCTCTGCAGGCCTATCGGGAAGGCTCCTTCAGCAGGGCGGTCCAGCTCTACACCAAGGCCCTGTCGGAGACCGAAGACCCATCACACCGAGCGCAGCTCCACGTCAGCATCGCCTGGACCTTGTTCGCCCTCGGCCGCCAGGGAGAGGTCGACACCCATCTCAGGGCCGCTCTGGTGGAGGACCCCGACCTGACGCTGGTTCCCGACTACTACACCAGGGAGTTCATGGACCTCTTCGACTCCACCAGCCGGCGAGCCCGCACTGCGGTACGAGAGACCGACCTGTCGCCCGCGCCCGACCTCGAGGCGACCCTGTCCTCGATCAATCAACGGCTGGATTCCGGCGCCGACCTCGAGGGCGCGCTGGCCGATGTGGAACGGCTGATGTTCGCCTACACACAGGACGGGCGGCTGCTGCCTCTCAGGGCAGAGCTGCTGCGACGCCTGGGTCGGGACGACGAGGCCAGCCAGATGCTCCACGCCTATGGGAACTCCGGCCTCGGCGACGTTCCCCCGGACACGCTGTCCATACCGGACCTCATTCTCCGCGCCAACCGGCTGCTTGACGACGGCGACGTCGAGACCGCTTTCGGTCTCCTCCGAGAGGCGGTGGCGCGCCAGCCGACCAACGTCGCCGGACTGGAGCTGATGGCCGAGGCCGCGGTTCGCAGCGGACGCTGGAAGGACGCCGAGTTCGCCCTCAAGTCGGCTCTCGGCCTGCAACCGGACAACCTCAACCTGCGCCTTCGCCTCGGCGGAGTCTACCTCGCCATGGACGAGACCTCGGCCGCGAGGGACATCTTCCAGGAGCTGACCGAGGCCTTCCCGCACTCGGATCGGTCGTGGGCCGCCCTGGGTCTGCTCGACGCCAGAATCGGCAACGACGATCGGGCGCGCGCCGAGCTCGCCCGCGCCCTGGACGAGAATCCGCTGTTGCCCGAGGTTCAGCTGGCCTTCGGCGAGTTGCTGCTGGCCGATGGCGACCCGGCCGGGGCGCTGCAGGCCTTCGAGGCCGCGCGGAACCTGCTCAGAGAGGATCTCCAGCTGACCGGTCGCACCGGCCAGGCACTGCTCGCCCTCGGTCGCGCCGACGAGGCTCTGGACAAGCTGCGGGCGGCCCAGGGAGCCGGATTCGATCCGCCCGATATCCAGCGCGCGTTCGCCGCTGCGCTGGTGGCCAACGGACTGTTTGCCGAGGCCGAGCGGGCGATCGCCGACATTCCGGCCGACGACCGGGGTGATCTCGGAGTGGTTCGCGGCTACCTGCTGCTGGAACGAGGCGCGGAAGCGCCGGCGGAGGAGATGCTGCGCGGCGTGGTCGAGCTCAGGCCGACCGACCCGGCGGCGCTCAATATGCTCGCCGCAGCGGTCTACCGGCAGCAACGGTATGCCGAGTCGGTGGCGTTGCTGGAGCGCGCGTCGGACCTGGATCCCGCCAACGTCGTCTGGGCCGCGAACCTGGAACGGGCGCGTGCCGCACTTGCGGCGGAGGCGCTTGCCAGTGGCGCCGAAGCGACCCGGGCGGCTGTCGACTGACGGGGATAAGGTCGAAAGTCTAGAGTCTCAAGTCAAAAGTCGAACGTTGCGGGCAAGGGGTGCGGTGCGGGATTTGAGCCTGCCTGCACGACGATTTGACCAGCGCGGGAGACTGAGGCCAACCGGGTCAGCATAGCCCAAAACTGTCGGGGGAAGGCTGTCAACATATCTCAACGGACGTGAGGGCATTCGTGCGGAACGAGGGTTCGTTGACACGGTTGGAATCGTGGGTTCAAACGCTGGTCGCATGTTCACCCGGTGGGGTGCAGCATCTCCTCGTACTCAGCCATCCCCTCGAGGGGTTCGAACAGAACGCGTTCCTCATCGTGGAGCACGAAAAACGCCGACCAACCCTCGGCACGGGCCGCCCAAATGAACTCTATGGCCTCCTGACGATGGCCGAGCCAGGCCGCGATGGCGGCGCGATAATACACAGGGCTACCGTACAGATATGGATCTTCAATCCCGGCCAATTCGAGATCCATGGTTCGTGCGGTCTCCAGATCGCCGCGTCGCGCAGCCACCGACCCCAGCCAGCCCCGGGCGGCTACCGGCAGGTAGCCGCGCCGCTCGGAGAGCTGCGGGACCAATCCCTCGAGGACCGCCTGCGCGCGGTCGATCTGGCCCATATACACCAGAGCCTCAGCGAGCAGAAAGCTCTCCTCCGGGTTCGCCGGAGGGCCATCTGTCCAGTCGAGATCTTCCACCGCGCGTTCAGCGAGCTCACGGGCCAGCTGGGGCCGGTCGTGGGCGCGGGCCGTGGCCGCCGCCTCAACCAGCAGGTTGGTGGCGGTCAGCGGCATGGGTGTGGATTGAGCGTCCAATACGAGTGCCTCGAGGCCTTCCATATCACCCAGCGCAGTGAGGGCCTTGGCCTCCCACACCATCAGGCTGTGATCGGTCGGGAAACGGGTGCGACCGGAGCGGGCGGCCGCCAGTTCGGCCTCGTGGTTGCCCACCATGTGACGGGCCTGGGCGAGGTGCCGGAAGCTGTTCTTGAAGAGGGGGTGACGAGTAATGAAGTCGTGAAGATCCATCGCATGGAGCTGTTCGATGGCTGCGGCCGCCCGGCGCGGCCGGTTGAGATCGAGCTCTCGGATCGAGATGAGGTGTATGACCGTCCAGTCGGAAGGCGCCAGTTTCTTGATACCGTTGAGCGCGGCGAGAGATTCGGCCCACCGCCCGTCGAAGCCGGCCGTGAAAGCGTCGAGCCACAGCCTCTCGAAGTTGGTCAGCTCTCCTCGCCGGCCCTCCAAACCTTCGAGGATGGCGCGACCCTCCTCGGCGCGACGAACGGCACGAAGAGCCATCGCGAGCCTGAACTGTGCCGATGTGAAGTCGGGGTCGATCTCGGTCGCCGTTTTCAGGTGGCGAATGGCGCCCGCCATGTCTCGGCCGAAGAGCTCCGAGCCTGCCATGAACTCACGATAGGCTGCGAACACCGGTGGCCGGGACAACAGGCTCGAATGGGCGTGCGCGTGGAGATGTGTGGCCAAGGCACCGAGCACCCGTTGAACAGCCTCCTCCAGGGAGTCGGCCGCGTGCTCCCGCGGGCCGCTGACGGCGGGCACTGCGTAGAGCAGCGCACCCTCGGCCACATCCACCAGTTGGGCCTGCACCTCGATCTCGCCCTCGTGCAGGTAGAGCGCTCCGGTGAGGGCAAGGCCCGCCCCCTCCACACGCGCCAGATCGCACAGCACATCGAGATCGGCGGGCGCCGAGTCAACACCGGCCGTCACGGGCCTCGCGAGCCCGGATCCGGAGAGCAGGCTGACGATGCGGTCTCTCGCGAGCGTCGTCAGGGGGGCCAGGGTCTCGTCGCCGGTGCGGTTGGCGAAAGGGCTCACCAGGACCACCTCGGGATCGAGTGGCCGAGACCGAGACCTCACGAATACAGTGATCACCCCCACACAAGCGACCATGGCGACGACGGCCATCGCGATCCACCGCCAGCCGGAGCCTCCGGTTTCCTCGGCGCTCGATATCTCGCCAGCAGGCAGCTCCTCCACCGGACAGATCAGTCGGTAGCCGCGTTTTGGAATGGTCTCGATAAAGCTGGGCTTCCTGGCATCGTCACCGAGAGCGCCCCTGAGCTCGGCGATGGTGTTTGTGAGGGTTCCCTCAGAGATGATCCGACCCTCCCAGACCTCGTCGATGAAGTCGTCCTTGGTCACGACCTCCCCGCCACGGTCGACGAGCAGGACCAGCGCATCCATGGCCTTTGGTTCGAGGTGTTGATTTGCGTCCGGGAACTCGAGGAGATTTCGTTCGGGGCGCACCGTCCACCGGCCGAGCCGGAAGGGGCCGCTCGGTTGGCGAGACGGCTCTGCCATGGGACGCATGCACCGATCATTGTATCCCCGACGCCGCCTGGAGTCAGGAAAAGGCACGACCACACCACCCGGGCTTGTCTTCTTCCAGCGTCCGATCTGCCTGCCCGGCGTCATGTGACCTCCTCGATAAACGGGCCCGGGTGTCCGGCCCGGGCCCGGTGCCGGTGCCTACCGAGCCGGAACAAAGATCGGGTCGTTGGTGCCGTTGTCCACCACCGAGGCGTAGGCCAGGAATCCGGCGCCCGGTGTGGACGAGCTCGCGACGGCGTACACGTCGCCGCCAGATTCGAGAGCCGCGCCACCAAGACTGTGGAAGAGATCGTTGGTCTGTGTTGATTCGAAGGGCTCGAGATCGAACTCGATGTCGCCGGCCGCCGTGCCGTCCGCCTCGAAAAATGCCACACGCACGGTGATCGGGATCGCGCAGGTGCTGACCACACCGATGTTGGTGCGGGCCGCCGTCGAGTTTTCGAGCTGGATGAGCCGCTGCTCTGTCCCGTCTCCGGCGGCGTCATCTGCGTCCACACCTTCGATGTACTGACCGTAGAATCCGCCTCCATCCTCGGTACGGGTGTGGGCGGTGGCCATCAGATCCCCGCCAACCGCAGTGACTCGCAGCGCGCCCATTCCGTCGATGTCGAAGAGCTCGCCCACCACATCGCGGTAGCGCACGCTCATATTGGGCGCGAGATCGAAGGCGACGGCCGACGGCGAAGCGTTGGCCTGGCCACTCACCAGCAGCTCGACGGTGTAGGACGCCGCATCCTGGCCCCGGTTATGTACTTCGAGATCGGTGGTCCAGCGGCTGCCGTTGAAGCCAGGCGTGTTGGCCGCCCCGGGAAGATAGAGGGTCCGCGGCACCAGCCGGTAGACCAGATTGCCCATGTCTCCGGGCACGTAGATCGCGCCGGATGGACCGACGTCGATGCCATTGATGAGACCAAAGGGCGGCAGCATGCCTGCCCCGGGTGCCGACAGCAACAGGTTGGTGGCCACCGGCGTGATCGCCCCGGTGGTCAGCCGTACCCGGGACACCCGTCCGGCCGTGCCTTCCACCACCAGCAACGATCCGTCCCGGTCGACGGCCATGCCTTCGGGTCCGGAGAGGCCTTGGGCGACCGGAATCGGCTGGGCCAGCGCCTGACCATCACCGATGAGCTGCCAGATCACGCCCGTCGCCCAGTCGCCCACCCAGAGGTCATCGGCGGTGGCCGCGAGACCGAGGGGAACATAGATCTGATCAGTGGCATCGGCGAGCACGGTGCTGCCGCCTGATCCAACACGCACGACTCTCGCCTCGCCCTCCGCGACTCCCACGTCGACGACGACGAGGTCGTCCCCGAACGCGATGGCGTTCATGGGCACCGCGATGCCGGAAACCTCCTCCACCAACTCACTAGCCACGGGATCCCACACCTGGACCCTCGCACCGCCGGGCGGGAAGAAATTGGTCAGCACCAGGTTTTCGCCCATGCTGGCCACCGACACCGCGCCGCCGAACTCGACGGCCGGGAAGCGATAGCGTTCCACGCTGCGGAGAGCACCGGTGGCGCCATCGTACTCGCGAAAAGAGAAGAGATTGCCGACATAGACCGACTCGCCGTCGGCCCGCTCCTGGACCGCGATGCCAGCCGGCAGGATCAGTCCACCGGGCACGATCTCCTGGATCGAGCCGTCGGGCAACGCCATGGCCACCACCCCGTCGGTGTAGGAGCTGACGAACATCATGCCGTTCGGGGCGAAGACGATGTTGTCAGGACCAAATGGCAGCTCGATATATGTGGAATGGCTGCCTGTGGCCGGATCCATCCGCTGGACGGTGAAGCCGGTGCGTTCGACCACGTAGAGCATGCCGTCGGGGCCGAAGCGGGCTGTGAAGGGTCCCGGGATGTCGTCCGCGATGGTCTCGGTGGTGTTCGACGGGTCGTCCACATCCATCTTGACAACCCGACCACCCCACATCAGGGCGCCGTAGAGCAGCCCATCCGGACCGAACTCCGGGTTCTTGAGGCCGCCGAACCCCGCCCCGAGCTGTTGGGGTGGATCGAAGAAGGCAGGATCGAGCTCCCACAAGGAGTCGGTTATCCAGGGCTCGGTGACGAACAACCGGCCGTCCTCCGAGAAGACCAGAGAGTTGACCATGGGTGCGACCATCTGGGTGGTGACGATGCCATCGGTCGTCATCCGCCCAACCTCGCCGGTGAACATGGACGCCCAGTACATGGACCCGTCGGGGCCGAAGATCACGTCCTCGGGGCCGATCACTCCGCGCTCGGGCCCGATGAGGTCCACCATCTGACCCATGGTGAGGTCGAAGACCGCCAGCCCGGCGTTGGTACAGGCGTAGAGCATGCCGTCCGGCCCGAACCTGAGTCCGAAAGTGCCCGGCAGGTTGCCGCTGGCGAGTACGTCGGCTCCGGCCTGCGGTGTGACAAGGGCTGCCACGGCAAGCCCCAGGGCCAGGGCGGTGGCGAACAATGGGTTGCGACTCGTGATCATCTGCTGCCTCCTTGGGTTGATGGAGACAAGGTGGCGCGGCGATTTCCCAGAGTCATCGGGATTCGCCAGGGAATTTGTAGGGATTGGGTAGGGGATGGACGTAGGGGTTTGGGACTCTGGACTCGGGAATCGGGGCCCGGGAATCGGATTCGGTCGGGTGGGTGGTCAGGGTGCTACAGCGGACCAGAGCCGCGCGACCTTTGGTTTCGGGTCCGCTCAAACGACATCAGGTTGAGCGTGCCAGACGATCGGAGATGACCTGGTTGAGGGACTTGCGCAGGCGTTTGGCCTCGATGAACAACCGGCGATGGAGGTCTGGGGACAGTCGAACCATGAGGCGCCCGGAAAAGGGCTTGTCCGGTGTCTCACCACGCTCGGCGCAGAACTCCAGGTAATCGTCGATCGACTCCCGAAAAGCGCCCTCGAGCTCGTCGACGGTCGTGCCCTGAAAGGTAATAACATCGCGGGTGTCCACGACCTCGCCATGCAGAATCCCGGCTTCGTCGTCGAACTCGACCTGCCCGGTGTATCCCTTGTACTCAAGCATCATGTGACTCCTTTGGTCCGCAGCCAGCTTCCTTCAAAAATCTCCTGACCGAACGGAGTGCCCCGCGGCCGGTTTCGGGTTTTGGGTGCGGCCTGTGAAACACCGCTCTGACACCTTGAAGAGCGACTCGAATCCGGGAGCCGCGCCCTTCACTCAGATCGGCTCCCAGGGCCCTCATGAGGCCCTCGACATCGGCCCATCGGACGTCGTTCCGGGTCGGCTCCTCAAAGATCGCGACAAGGGTCCTCCGGTGCTTGCGGGTCAGCGCCATGGTGTCATTATATGACACTAAATTGAAAATTGGAAGTTCCCTCATTGGAGTCAACGAATGTTCGATTTTGCCGCTTGCAGCTTCGACTGAGCACCCTTCCGTAACACAACAGCGGGGTACGTCGCGCCCTCAGAACGCCCGCCGGCCAAGCGACCTCAAACGGCCGCGCCCTGCTGGCCCCCTCTCGCCTCGGGTTCAACCTGACACGGGGTCAGGTTGCGGCTCGTAAGCCTGCTGATTGCGGGCGTTTGGCGAACTTCGGTCCCGAAAGGACCCGAGATCAGGCTCACGGTGCCGGTCCGGTAGACTCGGCACGGCGGACAACGAGACGCACTAGGGATGATGAATCCAGGTCGAATCACACTGTACGCACTCTTCGCCGCTTCGATGGTGCTCCCGATTTGGCTCATCGCCAACTGGGGGCTGGGAGTCGAATGGCCGTATGGCGACTTGTCTGCGACGATTATTCTCTTCGGGACTCCGATAATCGCCACGGGCGTGGTCCTTTTGTGGGCGTTCCGCGTGCTGCAAAGTGATCCAGACATGCCAAGCAGCGACAAGATGCGTTGGATAGTGTCGTTCGTGCTCCTAGGGGTGTTTGCCGCGTTTGTTTTCCTACGAACGCGCTGCCCGTTCACCGACGAGGCGCAATGATCTAAACGAAACTTGATAAGGGATCAAGCCAAGCGTCGCACGTCATGTGAGCGCCGTATTTTCCCAACCTTCATTCCGAACGACTCCGAGGCTGGAGAGGGATGGGGGACCGAATTCGAAATCCGGACCTCGAGATTCGCGAAACCGGCCGTGGTCGGCTCTAGCCGTAGGACCCAAACCCAATACGCGGCCCCTGATTTCTGCAGCAGTGCGCCGCCGCGCCTCGCGGTCACCGCCACGAAATCAGGGGCCGGGTATTGGGCGACAATCGGAAAGGGAGATTGTGCAGTTACGGCCCAGGTGGGTATTGGGCAGCCGTCGGAAACCTGGCTTCTGACGCTACCGCCCCGGGGCCACCGGCGGGAGTCGCAACTCATTGGGCAACAGGGGAACCATAATGACTCGACGGTATGGAGAGATGTCGCCGGGCCAGCGCACCTCGAGCACGTGCTCGCCGGCCGGCACCTTGTGGCGCACCAAGGGAACCGGACCGAGCTCGCGGCCGTCCAGGTAGGCCACCCCTCCCGGTGGGGCCAAGGTCTGGTCCACCATCGCGGTCAGCAGGCCGACCTCGAGGACCAGCGAGATGACCTCGGTGGTTTCGGTCACCTCGCGCGAAAAGGTCCGCTCGGGGAAGTCGGACAGCGCCACCGTGAAGGTGTGGAGACCCGGTCGAAGATCGACGGTGCCGCCCTTGGTGCGGCCGGCGCCGAATGCCTTGCCGTCGATCCTCACGAGGGCCGGAGGATCGACGATGAGCTGCACCGTCACCGGGCCCGGGGTCGGTGTGGGGGATGGGGTCGCCGTGATGGTGGGAGTGGGGGTGATGGTGGCGGTTGAAGTCGGCGTTGGGGTGACAGTCGGCGTCGGCGTCGCGGTCGGCTTCCAGGGCGCCCCCTCCGGTCCGAAGATCCTGGTCTGAAGGTTGGTCGAGAAATACAGCGTCCCCGCCGCCGCCAGCAGGATCGCCACCAGCGACAGGAAGGTGATCAGCGCCGGGCTTCGACGTTCCGACTCGGGCTCGTCGACCGTCGGCGAGTGCTCGATTTCGGTGTGGGTGGGAGTGGCCAGCAGATCCGGGTTCGAGATGTCGGTGGTGGCGGCGTCGTGGGCGCCGGAGTGGTCGGGCGCGCCGTCCATGCGCAGCACCGCCTCCCGCAACACACCGGTGGTGATTTCCCGCTCCGAATCAGCCTCGTCGATCTCGAGCAGCGCCACCGACCGCAGGGCGTCGAAGAGCTCGGGGACCGTCTGGAAGCGCTCGGCCGGGTCCTTGGCCATGCAACGCACGATGATCGCAGCGAGATCGGTGCTGCAGCCCGGGTTGACCCGGTTCGGCGGCGCCGGTTCTTCGTTGAGGATTCTGTACAGGACGTTGCTCAGCGAGGTGCCGTGAAAGGGCCGGGAACCGGTAGCCAGCTCGTAGGCCACCACGCCGAGGGCGAAGATGTCGGTCCGCGGGTCGACCGCGCCGCCCTGGATCTGCTCGGGAGCCAGGTAGCCGGCGGTCCCGAGTGCGATTCCGGTCTGGGTGAGCTTGTGGCCCGCCGCCTGGGACTTGGCGATGCCGAAGTCGAGGATCTTGACCGTGCCGTCCTCGAGAATCCGGATGTTCGAGGGCTTGATGTCGCGGTGGATGATGCCCCGGTGATGGGCGAACTCGAGCCCCTCGCAGACCTGCATGAGGATCGCCACCACGGTCCTGGGCTCGCGGACCGCTCCCGAGCGGACCAGCTGATCGAGGTCGAAACCGGTGAGGAACTCCTGGACGATGAACGGCACCCCGTCCTCGACCCCGTAGTCGAAGACGAGGGTGATGTTGCGATGGACCAGGTTGCCCACGAACTGGGCTTCCTGCTGGAAACGCTTGCGCACCTCTTCGTCCGGGACGGCGCACATCTTGATTGCCACCGCGCGTTTGATATAGGGGTCCCACCCCTTGTAGATGACGCCGAACCCCCCGGCGGCGATCTGGGAGATCACCTCGTACTTGCCGATCTTGCGGGGATGGTCCATATCCGTCTACTTTAACGCGGACGGGCCGCGGGGCACCAGCGAAGTACCCTTTCGACCGTCACTGGGAGTGAGTAATAAAAAACGAGAGCTCCTCGAGGTGAACCTTGAGATCGACCGTCTTCACGAGCACGTTTTCTGCCGCGCGGACGCGGATGGGAGCAAAGTTGAGGATCGTGGTGAGCCCCGCAGACGCCATCTGGTCGCAGACCGATTGAGCGGCTCCCGGTGGGGTGGTGATGACCCCGATTTCCACGTTCCGTTGGCGGATGATCTCGGGGAGCCGGGACGCGTCCTCCACCAGCAGACCGGCCGGGGTGGGATCGCCGATCCGGTTGGGGTCGGAGTCCAGCACGCCCACCACCAGGAAGCTGCCGCCGGAAAAGCCCGAGTAGTGACAGAGCGCGGTGCCCAGGTTGCCGGCGCCCACGATCACCAGCCGGCGCTCGCGGTCGAGCCCTAAAATCTCGACGATGTACTGGCGAAGCTCGCGGACGTTGTACCCGACGCCGCGCACTCCGAACTCTCCGAAGTAGGCCAGGTCCTTGCGGATTTGGGCCGAGTTGAGGTTGAAGCGGGAAGCCAGCTCCTGCGAAGACACCGTATCCAGGCCGAGCTCGATCAGGCGCTCGACGCAGCGCAGGTAGACCGAGAGCCGGGCTATGGTGAGATCGGAGATGGCCTTGGTGTCGACGTGACGTTTGTAGGATGTCATTGCATCATCTCGCGAGATCGAGGATTGCCTGGGTCGCCGCATCGAGGATCGGTACCGGATAGAGGCCGAGCAGCAGCACCCCGAGGGCGGCCACTAACGCCACTGCGGTCAAGGACCAGGCGGGGAGGAAAATGGGCTCGCGTCTCGGGGCGGGCTGCATGTACATCACATACACCACCCTGAGGTAGTAAAACGCGGAGATCAGTGAGTTGACCACCCCGATCACGGCGAGCCAGACGAAGCCGTGGTTGATCGCGGCTCGGAACACGACGAACTTGCCGGTGAAGCCGATCAGCGGCGGTACGCCGGCCAGGGAAACCAGGCACAGAGTGAGGGCGAGCGAGGTCACCGGGCGAATCCAACCCTGGCCCGCGAGGTCGCTGATGAGGGTGGGTTCGTTCTCCCGCTCCGACATCAGGGCGACCGCGGCGAACGCCCCGATGTTCATCAGGGTGTAGGCCGCGAGGTACACCAGCACCGCCGCGCCGCCATCGGTTCCGGCGACGATGACCGCCACCATCGCGTACCCCATGTGAGCGATCCCGGAGTAGGCGAGCATCCGTTTGATGTCGCGTTGAACGATGGCGACCACGTTGCCGAGGGTCATGGAGGCCACGGCGATGGTCGCCGCCGCGGTGATCCACCCCGGCGAGACGTGGAGCAGATCCATCCCGTCCACCACTCGCAGCAGGGCGACGAGGGCGGCGCCCTTGGGGACAACCGACAAAAATGCGGTCACCGGGGTGGGGCTGCCCTGGTAGACGTCCGGCGCCCAGCCGTGGAACGGGACAACGGCCAGCTTGAAGCCGAGGCCGCCGATCACCATGGCGATGCCGATGGCCAGCAGCGGCGACAGCGGGCCGCTGTCGGCCACCACCCGGCCCATCTGCACCAGGTTCATGGTGCCGGTACCGCCGTAGATCAGGGCGAAACCGTAGACCACGAAGGCGGAGGCGAAGGCCCCCACCACGAAGTACTTGAGGCCGGCCTCGACGCTGATGGCGATGCGTCGGAGATAGGCGTTGAGGACGTAGAGGGGGATCGACAGCAGCTCGAGGCCGAGGAAGAGCGGCAGGGCGTCCACCGAGCAGGCCATGACCATGGCGCCCACCGCTGCGAGAAGCAACAGGGCGTAGAACTCTCCTCGCTCGACGCCGCAGCGCCGGAGGAATGCGGCGGCCATCCAGGCGGTGAGAAAGACGGCCACCAGGATGTAAAGATCGACGAAGGCCGCCACCCGATCGATGGAGACCATGCCGCTCCACACCGGTCCCGGCAACCCGCCCTGGAGACGGGCCAACGCGGCCAGTGCTGCGGCGAGCATGGCGATCGGCGCCAGCAGCCGCCGCAGGCCGGGCAGGAATGCCTCGACCAGCAGCAGCAGCCCGGCGGCCACGGTGAGAATGATCTCGGGCGCGACGGCTTGAAGATCGGTGGGGGTCGGGATGATCACGGCCGCGGCCTCCTCATGAACCCACGAGGGCGCGAACCGCCGCCTCCATGGGCGACAGGAAGGTGTTTGGATGGACCCCGATCCACACGATCAGGATCAGGAGCGGCAGCACCGCGATCAGCTCGCGCGGGTTGATGTCGGTCAGGGAGCGGTTCTCCTCGTGGACGAGCGGATTCCAGAACACCCGCTGGAACATCCAGAGCATGTAGACGGCGCCGAAGATGATGCCGAGACCGGCCAAGACCACCGCCGCCGGAAAGACCTGCCAGCTGCCGGCCAGGATCAGGAACTCGCCGATGAACCCGTTCAATCCGGGCAGGCCGATGGAGGCCAGCGTGACCAGCAGGAAGATCCCGGTGTAGACCGGAACCACCCCCGCGATGCCGCCGTAGTCTGCGATCATTCTGGTGTGGCGGCGCTCGTAGATCACGCCCACCAGCAGGAAGAGCGCACCGGTTGACAGGCCGTGGTTGACCATCTGCAGGATGGCGCCCTCGGTGGAGGCCACCGTGCCGGCCGCCAAACCCAACATCACGAACCCGAGGTGGCTCACCGACGAGTAGGCGACGAGCTTCTTGATGTCCGGCTGGACCAGCGCCACCATGGCACCGTAGAGGATGCCGATGACGGCGAGCGCGGTGATCAGCGGCACGAAGTAGTTCCAGGCGTCGGGAAGGAGGGCGCGGTTGAACCGCAGGAAGCCGTAGGTGCCGAGCTTGAGCAGGACGCCGGCGAGGATGATCGACCCGCCGGTCGGGGCCTCGACGTGGGCATCGGGAAGCCAGGTGTGGAAGGGGAAGATGGGGACCTTGATGGCGAAGGCGAGACCGAAGGCGAGAAAGACCAGAGTCTGGGGAGACCACAGGCCGGCCATCGGAAGATGCGGCGCGGCGACCGCGAGGTCGTTGTAGTTGTACGACCAGACGCCGGTGTGGAAGTGGTGAAACCAGGCCAGGTAGAGGATGGCCACCAGCATCAGCAGCGATCCGACCATGGTGAACAGCACGAACTTGACCGCGGCGTAGATCCGGCGCGGTCCGCCCCAGACCCCGATGATGAAGTACATCGGAATCAACATCAGCTCCCAGAAGACGTAGAACAGGAACAGGTCGAGGGCGACGAATGCGCCGATCATGCCGGTGGTCAGCAGCAGCAGAACGATGTGGAATGCCTTCACGTGGCGGTCGATGGAGGTCCACGAGGCGAGGATCACCACCGGCACCAGCAGGGTGGTCAGCATCACCAGGAGCAGCGAGATGCCGTCGACTCCGAGGTGGTAGGAGATGCCGAACTGCGGAATCCAGCGGATTTTCTCGACCAGCTGGAAGCCGGGGCTGTCGGGTGAGAATCGGAGCCACAGCAGGCATGAGAGCGCGAACACTGCAACCGAGACCAGCAGGGACAACCACCGGTGGAGGTTCGCCGGGCGCCCGGGGATCAGGATCAGCAGGATCGCGGCGGCGGCCGGGGTGAGGGTGATGGCGGACAACAGCGAGGAATCAAGCACGGTCGCCTCCGCCTACCACAGCACCGCGGCGAGCAGCAGAATGCCCAGCGCCACGGACAATGCGTAGTTCCTGACGTTCCCGGTCTGCAGGAAGCGCATGAAGTCGCCGGTCAGCTCGACGGCGAAGGCGCTGCCGTTGACCACCAGGGTGTCGATGATCAGCACGTCGATCACCTTCCAACAGAAGACCGCCAACCGGTGGAGCGGCCCGATCACGAGGGCGTCGTAGATCTCGTCCATCCAGTACTTGTTCAGCAGCAAGGAGTGGCCGAAGGCAAAGCGTTCGGCGAGGGCCGCGGGCCTGGCCCCGGCGTCGTCTCCGGTATAGAACCGCCGGGCCAGCATCCAACCGGCCAGGGCGACCAGCACCGACACCGTGACCAGCACCCACTCGGTGGACAGGCTGATCGCGTGAACCGCCTCGCCGTGGGCCGGCGCGGCGTGCCCGGTCCCGCCGAGGGTGGTCACCGGATGGAGGAAGCCGTCGATCCAGTTGAGCTCGGGCTTGTTAAACAGCTGGCCTGGAAAACCGATCAGAATTCCCCCGACCACCGACAGCGCGCCGAGGATGACGAGGGGGCCGGTCATCGAACGGGGTGATTCGTGCAGGTGGTGCTCCGCCTCCTCGCCACCCCGGAACTCGCCGTGGAAGGTCATGTAGACGGCCCGGAACATGTAGAAAGCGGTCATGAAGGCGCCGGCCACCGCCAGCGCCCACAACACCCCGTAGATCGTGCCGAAGTGGTTGAGGTCGGTGACGCCGGCGGCAAAGGCCCTGGCCAGGATCTCGTCCTTGGAGAAGAAGCCGGCGAAGATCGGAATTCCGGCTAGTGCGAGGGTGGCGACGACGAAGGTCCAGTAGGTGGTGGGCATGAAGTTCTTCAGCCCGCCCATCTTGCGCATGTCCTGCTCGCCGCCGCAGGCGTGGATCACCGATCCGGAGCCGAGGAAGAGGCAGGCTTTGAAGAAGGCGTGAGTCACCACGTGGAAAATGGCGGCGGCGAAGGCGCCGACGCCGGCGCCGAGGAACATGTAGCCGAGCTGGGACACGGTGGAGTAGGCGAGGACCTTCTTGATGTCGTTCTGGACCAGCCCGATGGTGGCGGCGAAAATCGCCGTCACGCCACCGACCACAGCCACCGTCAACATCGCGGCAGGGCTGATCTGGTAGAAGAAATTGGTTCGCGCCACCATGTAGACGCCGGCGGTGACCATGGTGGCGGCGTGGATCAGGGCCGACACCGGGGTCGGTCCGGCCATGGCGTCGGGCAGCCAGACGTAGAGCGGGACCTGGGCCGATTTGCCGACGGCACCGACGAAGAGCAGCAGGCCGATCAGCGTCGCCGCGGTGCTCAGCCCACCCGGATCGTGGGCCACCGCGCGAGCCATGTCCACAAACTCCGCCGTCCCGAATGTGGCGAAACAGGCGAAGATCCCGAGCAGGAACCCGAGGTCGCCGATGCGGTTGACGATGAACGCCTTCTTGCCGGCGGCGGCGCACCACTCCTGCTCGTAGTAGTAGCCGATGAGGAGGTAGGAACAGAGCCCGACGCCCTCCCAGCCGACGAACATCACCGGCAGGCTCGAACCGAGCACCAGCACCAGCATCGAGAACATGAACAGATTGAGGTAGGCAAAGTAGCGCGCGAAACCGCGGTCGGACTCGCCGTGCATGTAGCCCACGGAGTAGACGTGGATCAGGAAGCCGACAAAGGTCACGAAGGAGATCATGACCACCGACAGCCGGTCGAGCTGGAAGGAGGCGTCGATGACCAGTGGCCCGGCGGCGATCCAGGTGAAGTAGGTCTCGCGAAGTACCACGGCGGGCTGGTGGAGATACTGCCAGAGGGCGGCGAAGGCGGCCAGGGTGGCGAGCCCCACCGAGCCCACGCCGACCGCGGTCACCGCCGGCTTGCGGGCGCCTGCGAGGCCGAGGGCGAGGTTCGCCAGCGCGCCGGCGAGGCAGAGGATCGGGATCAACCAGAGGGTTCCGAGCATCTCGTCCTCCTACCAGCGCAGGATATTGACCCGGTCCACGTCGATCGACTCCTTGAGCCGGTGGAGGGCGATGAAAATGGCCAACCCGACGGCGGCCTCGGCCGCGGCGACGGCGATGACGAAGAACACGAAGATCTGCCCGGACAGGGCGGCGGCCGCCATTCCGGGCTGGGCCGCAAAGGCCAGGGCAAAGGCAACGAAGGCCAGGTTGGCGGAGTTGAGCATGATCTCCAGGGACAAGAAGATGGCGATTCCGTTTCGGCGCAGCAGCACGCCAAGGACTCCAATCGCGAACAGCACCGCCGACAAGGCGAGCACCCAGGTGTGGGGAATCGGGATCGGGTCCATCACGACTCCCTCCGGGCCAGGTAGACCGCCCCGACGATCGCCGACACCAGCAGCAGGGTGATGAACTCGAAGGCGAAGAGGTGGGTGGTGAGCAGGGCCCTGCCGATCGGGGCGACCGTGCCCCTCTCGGCCGCTGACGGGAGCACCACACCGATTTCGGGGATCAGCAGCGAGACCGCGGCGAGCAGGGCGACCCCGAGGGCCACCGCGACCAGAGTTCCGAGCACCGCCTGGATGCGGCGACCGCTGCCCAGCCGTTCCACACTGCGGATGTTGAGCAGCATGACGACGAACAGGAAGAGCACCAGAATCGCTCCGGAGTAGACGATGATCTGGATGGCGGCGAGGAAGTCCATGCCGAGCATCGCGAAGATCGCCGCCATGGCGAAGAACACGATCACCAGAGAGAGCACGTTGATGATCGGGCTGCGGTGGGCGATGGTGATGATCGCGAAGATCACCGCGACGGCCGCTGCGACGAAGAAAATGTAGGGCACCATCATCCACTCCCTACAGGATGCCCAGCGCCATGGCGGCTCCCACCCACAGGAAGTTGAGGACCGACAACGGCACCATCACCTTCCAACCCAGCGCCATCAGCTGGTCGAACCGGAAGCGGGGGAGGGTCCACCTGACCCAGACGAAGAAGAACTGGAAGAACGAGAACTTGGCGACGAAGATGCCGATCGAAGCGAGACCCCCGAGCCAGCCGGAAAACGGCAGCTCCACCCAGGGCAGGGTCCAGCCGCCGAAGAAGAGAACCGTGATCAGGGCCGAGGCGACCGCCATGTGGACGTACTCGCCCATGAAGAAGGCCGCGTACTTCATCGAGGAGTACTCGGTCATGTAGCCGGAGACCAGCTCGGCTTCGGCCTCCGGCAGGTCGAACGGGACGCGGTTGGTCTCGGCGAAGACCGCGACCATGAAGGTGATGGCGCCGAGCAGCTGAGTACAGACGTTCCAGCGAGGGAGCACACCGAGCCACGCCCCCTGCTGGGACTCCACCACCGTGTGCAGGCTGAGCGATCCGGCGGCCATCAGCACGCCGACCACCGAGATCGTCATCGCGAGCTCGTAGGAAATCGTCTGCGCCCCGGCGCGGATGCCGCCGTACAGGGAGTACTTGTTGTTGGACGACCAACCGGCGAGGACGGTCGCATAGACCCCGAGGGAGGCGATGGCGAAGATGTAGAGGATCCCGATGTTCAGATCCGGGGCGACGATGAATCCGCGCACCGCCTGGCCGAAGAGCTCGAGGCCGGAGTCGTTTCCGAAGGGGATCGCGATCACCGTGCTGAGAGCCACGGTGAGGGCGACGATCGGCGCCAGCACGAACAGGAACCGGTTGACGTCCTGCTGGATCAGGTTTTCCTTGGTGATCAGCTTGACGGCGTCGACGATCGGCTGCAGCAGCCCGAACGGGCCGACCCGGTTCGGGCCGAGCCTGTCCTGCATCAGCGCCGAAGCGCGCCGTTCCACCCAGACCATGATCGGGATGGTGGTGAGCAGGGCCACCAGCACCACGCCCATCTTGACGGTGATGACCAGCAGCTCAACCCACATTCCCGACCTCCTGGATCACCGGAAGGCCGAACCGTGTGGAGGCCGGCCTGAAATCGACTGCCTCAAAGACCGGGTGCTCGGCGGCCAAGGCGCCGTAGATGGCTTCGATTCCGGCGGTTGCGGGCGCTTCGAATCCGAGGGCGGAGAACAGCCCGTGCAGCAGGCGCCATGGTGGCACCGCCTGGCCGGCGGGAGGGAACGCCCGTCCGGCAAGCTGAACCGCGCCGGTGGACGAAGTGTAGGTGCCGTCGGCTTCGGCCCACGACGCCAGCGGAACGACGATCTCCGCCGTCCGGGTGAGAACGGTCTCGGTGCGCGCCGCCACCGCCAGGGTCTTGCCGCTGGCGGCAGAGGCCGCCTCGTCCGTTGCGAGCCACGGGTGGGCATGTTCGTCGAGCACCAGAATCGGCCCTTCGGCCAGGGCCAGAAAACGACCGAGCCCGGTGGCGTCGACGGTGGTCAGGCCGAGCCGGTGGGCGCCGGCCGCGTTGGGATGGGCGTCCTCGCTGCGGATCCACTCGCGACGCCCGTTCTTGATCGCACGCGCCTCGCCCGGCTCGACCGGGACCACGACCTCGAGGCCGAGCCGGTTGACCAGCAGCGTCTTGACCAGAAAGAGCGTCTCGTTGCTGTGATTCGCCGACGCCACCACCCTGGTCTTCGGATCGCTCCTCAGCAACTCGGCGAGACGGGTCTCGGCTTCGCGCCACGGCAGCGGCCGGGGGCCGTCCGCGGTGAGGATCCGGGGGCGCTCGACGTCGCGTTGGTTGAGCCCGTCTGCCAGGAACCTGCCGTAATCGCACATCCACCAGCCGTTGACCTCCGCGTTGTGGCGGGGCAGAAAACGGTGGACGACTCGCTTGAGGTGGCCGAGGGTCACGTTGCAGCCGATGCTGCAGCCGGGACAGATCGACTCGGTATCCTCCAGGTGCCAGACCCGGGCGCGGAACCTGAACGTCCTTCACCGTCAGCGCCCCGACAGGACAGACGTCGGCCGCACACGCCGACCAGGGGTTCGCGAAGGGTTCGCCGTCGAAGGTGTCGATGTAGCTGTGGTTGCCGCGGGACTTCATGGTCAGGTCCGCAGTCTCGGCGATCTCCTCGGTGAACCGGATGCAGCGCGTGCAGTGAATGCACCGGTTCTGGTTTTGGATCACGTGCGGCCCGATCAGCCGCCGCTCGTACCCGGGATAGGTCCGACGGTCGTCGACCATGTGGGTGGTGTCGAGGCCGTGCTCCACCGAGTAGTCCTGGAGAAAGCACTCTCCGGCCTGATCGCAGACCGGGCAGTCGAGGGGGTGGTTCTCGAGCAGGAACTCCATCACCGCCTCGCGCGCCTCCCTCACTCGCTCGGAATCGGTCAACACCACCATGCCGTCCTGGGCGATGGTGGAACACGCGGTGACCAGGCGCGGCATGCCCTCCACCTCGACGAAACAGATGCGACACTGACCGACCACGCTCAGGCCGGGGTGGTAGCAGTAGGTGGGAATCTCGATGCCCGCCTCGGCGGCGGCATCCACGAGGTTGGTGCCCTGGGCCACCCGAACCTCGTTGCCATCGATTAAAAGGCTGAGCACGATCGGTCTCCTACACGCCGTAGCGGCCGCCACCGGAGCGCACCGGCAGGACGGGGTCTTTCTTGGGTGACATCGGCTCGGCCCGGGCGATCGCCGCCTCGAACTCGTCGCCGAAGTGATCGAGGAAGCTCGGAAATCGGGGCACAGAAGGCGTCGCCGAGTGGACAGATGGTCATCCCCTGGCTGGCGTACCGCGAGATCCGCCGGAGGGTCTCGAATGTCCTCGGGCCTGCCGTAGCCGCGCCGGATCCGGCGCACCACGTCGAGCGCCCAATCCGAACCTTCGCGGCAGGGCGTGCACTGGCCGCAGGATTCGTGGGCGTAGAACATGAGCAGGTTTTCCAGGGCCCACACCATGTCGACGGTCTCGTCCATCACGATCAACCCGCCGGAGCCGAGCATGGAACCGGCCGCCGCCACCGACTCGAAGTCGGAACCGATGTCGATCCGGTCCGCCGGCAACACCGGGCACGAGGATCCGCCCGGAATAAACGCCTTGAGCTGCTTGCCGCCCTTCACCCCGCCGCAGATGTCCTCGATGATCTCCCGGAAGGTGATGCCCATGGGAACCTCGTAGACCCCGGGCCGCTCGACGTGACCGGACACCGAAAACAGCTTGGTGCCGGTGCTCCTCTGGGTTCCGATCCCGGCGAACCACTCGCCGCCGCGGTCGACGATGTGGGGCACGCTGGCCAGGGTTTCGACGTTGTTGACCACGGTCGGACAGCCGAACACGCCCGACCACCGCCGGGAACGGGGGCTTGAGCCGGGGTAAGCCCCGCTTGCCCTCGATGGACTCGATCAGCGCGGTCTCCTCGCCGCAGATGTAGGCTCCCGCGCCGCGGTGGATGTGAATCGCGATGTCGAAGCCGCTGCCGAGCACGTCGTTGCCGATGAAACCGGCGGCGGCGGCCTCGTCGATGGCGGTCTGCAGCATCACGGTCTCGTCGAAAAACTCACCGCGGATGTAGATGTAGGCCACGTTGGCGCCGATGGCGTAGGACGAGATCACGATCCCCTCGATCAACATGTGGGGATCGACGTGGATGATCTCGCGGTCCTTGAAGGTGCCGGGCTCGGACTCGTCGGCGTTGCAGATGAGGTACTTCGGCCGCGCCGAGTCCCTGGGCACGAAGCCCCACTTCACGCCGGTCGGAAACCCGGCGCCGCCCCGCCCTCGGAGCCCGGACTTCTTGACCTCGTCGATGACCTCGGCCGGCTTGAGGCCAAGGGCCTTGACCAGAGCCTGATATCCGCCGGCCGCGCGATAGGAAGCCAGAGCTCGAGAATTTTTGGTGCCGCGGGCGCGCAGGAGGATGGGTTCCATGTCGCCTCCCGGCCCTACTCGAGCCCGTCGAGCAGGGCGTCGAGCGTGTCGACGTCGAGCCCGTCGCGGTAATCGTTGTTGATCTGGATGATGGGAGCTTCGCCACAGGCGCCCAGGCACTGGACATCGACCAGCGTGAATCGTCCGTCGGTCGTGGTCTCACCGAAATCGATACCGAGCTTTTGTTTGAGGTGCGTCGACCAGCTCACCGGCGCCGCACAGCTGGCAGGACAGGGTGGTGCAGACCTGGAGGAGGTAACGCCCGGGCGGGGTGCGCCGGTACATGGTGTAGAACGAGGTCACGCCCTCGATGAATGCCGGGGAGAGGTCAAGGCGGTCGCCGATCGCGCGGGTGACGCCGGACGAAATCCAGCCCCAACGATCCTGGCACAGCCACAGGACGGGCAGCAGGGCGGCCGCGGTGGTGGGGTAGCGGGACAGGATGTCGTCGATGGCGGATTCCATCTCGGCATCGAAGCGGACCTCCACCAGCTGATCGGCCGGCACCACCGCGAGCGGGGCCGTGGTCGACTGGGCCATCAGTCGCCGCTCCCCGCGGCCTGCTTTTTGCGACCCCAATCAAAAACGCCGGTCTTCCACAACCAGGCGTAGGCCACCGCCAGCAGCGCCATGAACGCCAGCATGTCCCACAGAATGACCGCTGAGTGCTCGATCAGCATTTCGCGGTAGGTCACCGCCCACGGGTAGAGGAACGCGACCTCCACGTCGAGCACGACGAACACCAGCGCCACCAGGTAGAATTTCACCGATATCCGCTTGTGCGCCCGATCGAGGACCGGGACTCCGGTCTCGTAGATCTCCCGCTTGGCGGTGGTCTCATGCCTGGAGCGCTGGCCGACGATCGCGGCCAGGGACAGAATCACGACGGCGATGAACGCCGCCGCGCCGATCGTGATGAGAACCGGAAGGAACTGTTCGGCCATGTCACCTTCCCCGAGCCCGATGCACGCCACGGGCCGGTGAGAAATCGCACCTCGCGCATCCTAGCGATCAGGGTCTGAACCGTCAACTTAGACAACCGGGAATTGACCCCCGCAGGGCCGGCCTCTCTGTTATGCTCCGCCCGGCCACGGAGGTCGTCGACAATGGACCACGAGATCATCCTCATCCTCGATTTTGGTTCGCAATACACCCAGTTGATCGCCCGCCGGCTGCGCGAGCTCGGGGTCAAGACGGTGATCGAGCGGGGCGACCTCGAGGGGGAGCGACTGGCCGGGCTGAAACCGATCGCCGTGGTGCTCTCCGGTGGACCGGCGAGCGTCTTCGAGGAGGGCGCCCTGGTCCCGGACCCGGTTCTCTTCGAGCTCGGCGTGCCGGTGCTGGGCATCTGCTACGGCATGCACCTGATGGCCCAGATGCTCGGCGGGTCGGTGCGGTCCTCGGATCGGCGGGAGTACGGCCTCGCCGAGCTTCAGGTGGTTCGCTCGGAGTCGGTCTTCGTCGGCACGCCGACATTGCAGCGGGTGTGGATGAGCCACGGCGATTCGGTGACCTCGCTGCCGGACGGTTTCGAGGTTCTCGCCCGGACCTCCAACACGGACATGGCCTCCATCGCCGATTTGAAACGGCGTTTCGTGGCCCTTCAGTTTCATCCGGAGGTCCGCCACACGGCTCACGGCGCCAGCTTGCTCGAGAGCTTCATCGATCTCGCCGGGGCGAGCAGGGACTGGAACTCGGCCGCCATTCGCCAGGAGAGCGTGGACCAGTTGCGAAGGACCATCGGAGATCATCGGGTGATCTGTGGCGTCTCCGGCGGGGTCGACTCCACGGTGACCGCGGCCCTCTTGCGCGAGGCGATCGGTGACCGGCTGGTGCCGATCTTCGTCGATACGGGTCTGCTGCGAAAGAACGAGGGCGCCAAGGTGATCGCGAGGTTCGAGGACTTCGGCATCCGGCTCGACCACGTCGACGCTTCGCAGCGGTTCTTGGCCGAGCTGGAGGGAGTCGCTGACCCGGAGGAGAAACGGAAGATCATCGGACGCGGGTTCGTGGAGGTCTTTGAAGGCGAGGCCGCCCGGTTTCCCGATGCCCGTTTTCTGGCCCAGGGGACCCTCTACCCGGATGTCATCGAGTCGTCTGGGGTCCGCGGCACCGCGGCGGTGATCAAGACCCACCACAACGTCGGCGGCCTTCCCGAGCGGCTCGGCCTCGAGCTGGTGGAGCCGCTGCGGGACCTGTTCAAGGACGAGGTCCGGCGGCTCGGCGAGGAGATCGGCCTGCCGCACGAGCTGGTGTGGCGGCATCCGTTTCCGGGCCCCGGTCTGGCGGTGCGGATTCTCGGCCCGGTGAGCGCGGCGCGGGTGGCGACGCTGCAGGAGGCCGATGCCATCGTCATCGACGAGATCCGGCGTGCGGGCCTTTATGACCAGATCTCCCAGGCGCTGTGCGTGCTGCTGCCGGTGCGGTCGGTGGGGGTGATGGGAGATCAACGCACCTACGAGGAGGTGCTGGCGATCCGGGCGGTGACCACCGACGACTTCATGACTGCCGACTGGTTCCGGTTCCCCCCGGATGTTCTCGACCACATCGCCCGGAGGGTGGTCAACGAGATCGCCGGCATCAACCGGGTGGTCTTCGACGTCACCGCCAAGCCGCCGGGCACGATCGAGTGGGAGTAGGCAGGGGAATTCGGAATTCGGAATTCGGAATTCGGAATTCGAATCCAAGTCAATAGAACTCGAAAAGTCGGGAGGGTGGGCGGGTGGTGGGGAGCTTTTCGAGAAACCAGCACCAGCTCTTCTTCATGGCGTAGACGATTCGGCGGGGTGCTAAATGCCGGCGGCCCGCCGGTTCAGCTTTACCCGGCGGACAGGACCCCAGCCCTGGCGGTCCGAGAATTAAAGGGGAAACAACATGGCCAAGACGAAGGTCGTCATCATGGGCGCGGCGGGCCGTGACTTCCACAACTTCAACTGCCTGTTCCGGGACAACGAGGATTACGAGGTGGTGGCGTTCACCGCCACCCAGATCCCCGATATCGACGGGCGGACCTACCCATTCGAGCTGGCGGGCTCGCTCTACCCGGAAGGCATTCCGATCGCGCCGGAGGAGGATCTGAAGCAGATCTGATCCGTGGACAGCGACGTGGACGAGGTCTGGTTCTCATACTCGGATGTGGAGCACAGCTACGTGATGCACAAGGCCAGTCAGGTGATCGGATGGGGCCCGCACTTCGGGGTCTGCTCCGCCACCAGGACCATGGTGCCGTCCACCAAACCGCTGATCGCCATTACGGCGGTGCGTACGGGGGTCGGAAAATCGCAGACCACCCGTTACGTGTCGCGGATTCTGAAGTCGATGGGCAAGCGGGTCGTCGCCATTCGGCACCCCATGCCCTACGGAGACCTGGTGAAGCAGGCCTGTCAGCGCTTCGAGACCTACGAGGATCTGGATCGACACGAGTGCACCATCGAGGAGCGGGAGGAGTACGAGCCTCACATCGACAACGGCTTCATCGTCTACGCCGGCGTCGACTACGACCTGATTCTGGCGCGAGGCGGAGAAGGACGCGGATGTGATCCTCTGGGACGGCGGCAACAATGACACTCCGTTCTACCGCCCCGACCTCCACATCACCCTGGTCGACCCCCACCGCCCCGGGCATGAGGTCACCTACTATCCCGGGCAGACGAACCTGGATCATGGCGGACCTCATCGTTGTCAACAAGGTCCAGACAGCGGAGCCGAAGAACGTCGACCTGGTCGTGGCCAACTCCCGACGAGAGAACCCCGGCGCCCGGATCATCCTCTGCGACTCCCGGATCGAGATCGACCAGCCGGAGTTGGTGGCAGGCAAGCGGGCCCTGGTCGTAGAGGACGGCCCGACCCTTACCCACGGCGGAATGAGCTACGGCGCCGGCTGGTTCGCGGCCAAGGACGCCGGAGCCGCCGAGATCGTCGATCCTCGCCCGTACGCGGTGGGGACGATCCAGGATGACGTACGAGAAGTACCCCAATGCGTCTCGTATCCTTCCTGCCCTGGGCTATGGCGAGCCAGCAGGTCCGGACCTGGAAGCCACTATCAACGCCGCCGACGCGGACGTCGTGGTGGAAGGCACTCCCATTCAGCTCAAGCGGATCATCTCCGTGAACAAACCCATCGCCAGCGTCACCTACGAGCTCGAAGAGGTGGAACCGGGGGTGATGGAGTCGATGATCCGCGACGCGGTATCCGGCTGAGGTCGAATTGGTGGCCGGAAGAACGGGCTCCGCCCTGCTCTGGATCGCGGCGTTCCTGCTCGCCGCGGCCCTCGGCTACTTCCAGCGGACCACGGGGCCGACCTACGCCAAGCGGGGCACGGTGGTGGTGGCGGGAACCGAGCTGTCCTACAAGCTGCCGCGCACCCACGGCGGGGAGGGAGGGCTCGAGGTCGGGTTTCCTGCGGCCGGGGGCGCCGTCAGCGGGCATGTCGTGTGGAGGCGCTTTCCGTCGGAAGAACCCTGGCGCACGGTCGACCTGGCCGACGATGGTCGCTCGCTGGTCGCCGTGATTCCCCACCAGCCGCCCGCCGGCAAGGTGGAGTACCGGCTGGTGATTCAAGACGGTGCGCGCCAGCTGGAGGTGCCCCCCGGTGAGGCGGTCGTGGCGCGGTTCCGGGGAGAGGTGCCGGCGTCCGTCCTGATTCCTCACATCCTGGCCATGTTCGGCAGCATGCTGTTGGCCACCCAGCTCTGCTCGAGGTCTTGAGTCCGCGCCGCAGTGCGCCGGCTCCTCGCTGGTCCTGGCATCCATGATGCTGCTGGTGTTGGGAGGGTTCCTGCTCGGCCCCATCGTCCAGAAGTACGCCTTCGGAGCCTTCTGGACCGGCTGGCCCTTCGGCGAAGATCTGACCGACAACAAGACCGCGGTGGCGGTGCTGGCGTGGCTCCCGCGGGTGACTCTGCTCGCGCTCTGGGGCAGCCGGCGAACCGGTGTCGCCGTGGTGCTGGGGTGGGGTGGTGATGATGGGCTCTTCTGGTTCCCGACAGCCTCCGAGGGTCCCAGCTCGACTGGCCGAGCTGGAAGCGGCCTCGGCCCCGGTGGAGCAAACCCTGTGAGGTGAGTGGGTTCGAGCAACTCCAGCCGGTCTGATGATATCTCGTTGGATCGTGTCGACCACGTCTGATTCCGCAAACCTCGGCGCCGTCGAGGGATCGAGTTGCCTCGTGGTGAGGTCGGAGGGGGAGCAGTTCGGGGTTCCACCGGGTGCGTTTTGAGAGTGTTGCGAAACCATCCCGTCTATCCCGTGCCGGGATCCGAGGTTCCGATGGTGGGTCTCGCCCAGGTGGGTGGCGAACCTGTGGTTGTGGTGGACTTGAAAAGGAGTTGATCGAGGGGCGGGCCGGCGCGGAGGACCACCGGTTGATCCTGCTGATGAACACCCCGGGCCGGGACTACACCGTCGGCCTGGCGATCGACGAGGCCCTGGAGATGGTGCCGATGCCTGCCGTCAACCGCGATGGACGGGCGCCGGGCGTCATCATGGCCGATACCGTTTTCGAGGGGCGACCGGTTCGAATCGTGGATCCCGAACGGGTGGTCGGGCCATCATCGAGCTCGGGTTCGGGCGGGGCGCCGGAATGACAGATCGACGGGGTGAGGCGGGGAAGGGAGGAAAGATGAAGAATGAAAACCAGCTTCCGACCACCAGGAGTCTCCTCGGACCTGCGCTGCTGTTGGTCGTGGTCGTGGTCGCGGGCGCGTTTCTCGAGGTCGCGGCGGACGAGGGGCCCGAGACATGGCTGGTTCGAGCCTTTCTTGTGATCAGCCTCTTCGCCGTCGCCGCCTACCTGCTGCTGGTCTTCCTGCCGGAGCGCAACCTCGAACGTCGGCTGCAGGAGGTGGAGGAGCGGTACCAGGCGCAGTGCAACTCACTCACCGAATCGCTCACCGAGCTCCGGCACGGAGACCTTGTGGTCGCACTGGAGCCGCTGCGGGAGCTCCCGGGAGAGATGCGGTCGGTGATGGAGACCACGGGAGCCCTCGCGGGCCTGTTCGACCAGATCCAGAGCTCATCGATCGACGTCGCCACCTCGGCCGGGAGTGTCCATGAGACCGCCTCCGAGCTGGCCGCCGGCTCGTCGCAGCAAGCGGCCGCGGTCGTCGAGATCACCACGACGATGGAGGAGTTGGCGCGGACCGCACGCAGATCGCCGACAACGCGTCGTCACAGGCCGAGCTGTCGGCGCGGTCCGAGGCGGCCGGGAACGTCGGCGCATCGGTCGAGGCCGCGGCGCTGGGCGTCGAGGCCGTCCAGGGTCGCATCACCGGGATCGCCGACCGTGCCGACCCGCTCGGCAGCCGCTCGCGGGAGATCTACCGAGTTCTCGACCTGATCACCGAGATCGCCCAGGAAACCCACATCCTCTCCCTCAACGCGGCCATCGAGGCCTCCTCGGCCGGCGAGCACGGACATCGATTCTCGGTGGTCGCCGAGGAGGTGCGGCGCCTGGCCGAGCGGTCGCGCGAATCGGTGGAGTCGGTGCGGACGCTGCTCGACGAGTTTTCGTCTGCGATCCGGGCGATGGTGGTGCGACGGAGGAGGGGACCAAGGCGGCCATCGAGGTGCTCGACCAGAGCCGTGCCACCCAGGGGTCGATCGCGCAGCTCCGCAGCGTCTGGCCGATACCGCGACCGCCGCCCGCGAGATCTCCCTCGCGACCCAGGAGCAGCGCACCGCCTCGGACCAGGTCGTGCTCACCCTGAAAGAGGTCAGCGAAGTGATCCAGCGGATGGCAGAGGGGCTCGACCGCTTCACCGGCGCGGCCGATCGTCTCAACCAGCTGGCGCTGTCGATCCAGCTCCTCACCCAGACGTTCCGGCTCGAACTCCCCCCGGTCGCTCAAGCACCTGGCGGCATTGTGGGCACGCAGGCTCGTCGACCACATGGCCAATCCCGAGGCCGTGGAGATCATGCTCGAGGAGCTCCTCGGGGACTGTCCCTATCTCGAGCTGGCATACCTGGTGGACCGGGAGGGGACCATGATCGCCTTTGCCGTCAACCCGGAGATCCGCCTCGCGGAATCGACCCGGGTCTGGTGGAGGCCGGGCAATCCTAACGCAAACCGGCCCTGGCACCAGGCCGTTCGGAGGGAGCGTCGGACCGTGGTGACGCCGACGTATGAATCGCTTCTGACCAAGGAAAGCTGCTTCACCGTGGCGGCCGCGGTGGTCGGCCGAGACGCCGAGGTGCGTGGGACCTTCGGCATGGACGTCAACGCCGACAACTGGACCAGAATCTGACGGTGGGAACCGTGAACGAGGGTTTTGACGACCTGCTGCCCCTGTTTCTCGCTGAAGCCGGCGAAGCGACTGGACCGGCCGGGTCGACTGCTGGCCGCGCCTTCGGCCGCCGCCGATCTCATCCAGGCCCGAAGGGAACTTCACGCACTCAAGGGCGCCGGCAAAATGTTGGGCCTGGTTGACTTCGCGGCACTCTGTCATCGCGCGGAGACCCTGCTCGAGGATCCGAACCCGGAAGGGCTCGTGGAGGTCAGCGAGATTCACCGCCGGCTGACCGAGATGGCTGACGGGGGAAGGGTGGTGGCGGAGGTCGAACCGCCCCGGCCCGAAGATCCCGCCCGCGAGCTCCACCCCGGCCCGGGCGACCCCGATCTTGAGGTCCACCTGGCCACCGAGGTTCGGGTACCGACCGAGGTGATTGACGGAATGTCGGAACGCAGCGCCAGGATGCGTGTGCTGTCGGTGGGTAGCGCGAGCCTCGTCAACAGGGTTTTTCGGCTGGCCCACCTGGCCGAAAAGGGGGTCGGCGAGGCCGCCCCTCAGCAGGTGCTCGCCACCCTGGCCACGTCCCTGCGCCGACTGGGCGTCGAGTTCGACGCCGGCCAGCGCCGCATCCAGCGGCTGTCGGAGGGTCTGCTGGACGCCCTCCTCCGGCAACAGGTGCGGCCGTTACGGCCGGTCTTGGAGTCGCTCGCCAGGCACGCCCGCGAGCTCTCCGAAACGCTGGGAAGGAGCTCCGCGTCTCGCTGTCGGGGGGCGAGACCCAACTCGACCGCCGAATCATCAGTGGTCTGCTGGAGGTGCTCGTCCACGTCGTGCGAAATGCCGTCGACCACGGCATCGAATGCCCCGAGGAGCGATTGCGGGCGGGAAAGAACGCCGTCGGGCGGATCGATGTGGAGGCGACGTCCGAGGGTGACCGCGTCCGTCTGACGGTCAGCGACGACGGCCGCGGCGTCGATCTTGAAGAGGTCGTGGCGACCGCCGTGGCGCGGGAAATCCTGGCGCCCGACGAAGCCGAACAGCTCGACCAGGCGCGGGCGCTCCAGTCGGCCGTGCCGGCCCGGGTTCTCCACCAGATCCCAAGCCACGGACGTCTCGGGCCGGGGATCGGCCTCGACGCCGTCGCCGGCGCCGTGCAGGCTCTCGGCGGAGACCTGTGGATCGACTCCAAGCTCGGCCTCGGCACTACGGTGACCGTCGAGGTCCCCGTCGCCCGGCGGGGCGAACAGGTGATCACCCTGCGGATTGGGCAATCCGTGGTGGCGCTTCCGGCGGCGCCGATTCGGAGCTATCGTCGCCTGGACCCGACCGAAACCCTGACCGAGAATGGCCGATCGTTCCTGCTCATCGATGGCGAGCGCATGCCGCTGAGGTATCTGACGGACGTCGCTGCAGAAGCAGCGCGAGAACCGGCCGTCGTGGTGGTCGGCGGCCTGTCCGGCGTCATGCTGGCGGTGGTGGCCGATGGCCTGATCGGATCGGAGGAGGTTTTGATGGCTGATCGATCCCGGCGGGCGTGGAGTGCCGGCCGTGTACGACGGCATGGCTGTCCTCGCAGACGGCCGGCCGGTCCCGGTTCTTTCCGGCAACGCATTGCACTGAACGACGAAACCGCGCGCCAGCCACCGACCGGACTGAGCCACGGCAAGTCCATTCGAGTGCTGCTGGTGGACGACTCGAGGGTGACTCGCGAGATGATCCGGCGGCTGCTCGAGGACGCCGGCTTCGCCGTGACCCCTTCGCGCGATCGGCCGAGGAGGCGCGAGATCTGCTGGCGCAGTCCGAGTTCGATTGTCTGATCACCGACATCGAGATGCCCGAAACGGACGGGCTCGACCTGACCCGTCACCTGCGGGCGGACGAGCGCTACGAGGACCTGCCGATCATCGTGGTGTCCACCCGGGATCGATTGTCAGATCACCGGGCCGGAATGATGCCGGTGCGGATGCCTACCTGTCGAAGCAGGGTCTCGAAGCCCACGAGCTGATCTCGCTGGTTCGCCGGGCGGCGGGGGAGGGCGGTGAGCGGGGTTCGGGTCCTGATCGCGGACAGCTCGCCCTCGGTTCGCGCCGTGCTTCGCCGGATCGTGGAGGGGGTCGAGGGTCTCGAGGTGGCGGGTGAGGCTCGAGACGGCAATGAGGCGGTTTTGCGTACCCAGGAGCTGCGCCCGGACGCGGTTGTGATGGATGCCGACCTGGTTGTCGCAGACGGCCGGCCGGCATCGGAGGAGATCCTGGCGCGGCACGGGACGCCGATCGTGCTGATCGCTACCGGTCGCAACCGCGACCGGATGGCGGCCACATTCCGAACGCTGAGCAAGGGAGTGGTTGCGGTTTTTGCCAAGCCCACCGTGCCGCAGCAGTGGCGAAACATGGCCGACACCCTCGGCCAGACCCTCGAGCAGATCGCTCGCAACCGCGTCCTCGGTTCGACCGACGGGGGCGCCCCGGGTGGTCGACAGCCGCGGACGGATCATCCGCAGGGTCGCCGTCGGCGCCTCGACGGGCGGACCGCGAGCACTGGTGGGAATTAGTCAGCTGGACCGCGGATTCCCGGCGGCGGTCGCGGTCGTTCAGCACATCGCGCGGGGGTTCGAGGGTGCTGGTCCACGGGTGGGCGGCCGAGACCGGTCTCGATGTGGCGCTGGCGATTGACGGCGAGACCTTCGGACCCGGCTGCATCCGACTGGCCCAGGCAGACTGTCACCTGACGGTGGATCAGCACGACCGGCTGCGATTGGATTCGAGGATCCCTCCCTACAACGGACACCGTCCGTCGATCGACGTCCTGTTCAGGTCCCTGGTCAACCGGAAGCTCGGGCGACCGCCGCCATCCTGCTGTCGGGGATGGGTTCCGACGGAACCCTCGGCCTGAACGAGCTCAAGGCCGCCGGTGCGATCACCATCGCTCAGGACGAGCCCACGGCGGCGATTTGGGGCATGCCGCGGATCGCGATCGAGATCGGCGCCGCCGATCTGGTGATGTCTCCAACCGCGATCGGACGATTTCTCATGGAGTCAGCCGGGGGCTCCGGCTGATGGAGCATGTCAGCACTCTCGTCGATCTCATCGAACGGGTCACCGGCATCGCGATCCCCGACCGGGAGATCGGCCGACTGGATCGGTGGCCGAGAAGAGGGCCGCCGCCTCCGGACAGGGTTCGGTGGCCCGATATGTCCGCTATCTCGCCGACGGCGGTGACTCGGACGAATGGCGTGCGTTGTTGGGCCACATTACGGTCAACGAGTCCTATCTCTTTCGCGGCCGGAACAGATGACCGCCGTCGCCCGCACGGTGGTCCCGCGCCTGATGGCCGAAAGGCCGTCCGGCCGGCTGCGGGTGTGGTCCGCCGGCTGTGCCCGGGGCGAGGAGGCCGCGACGCTGGCGATCGTGCTCGCGGAGTGTCCGGCGCGTCGGGTGGGAGTGGTCGATCGTGGCCACCGATGTCGACGAGGTGGCGCTCGCGGAGGCCGGAGCGGTGAGTACGGTCAGCGAGCGATGGCCAGAGTCCCAACCGAGCTGGTGGATCGCCACTTCGATCCACTCGCTGGCGGCCGATTTCGACTCCACCAGGGCTGCTGGCACGGATCGACTACCGACCTCACAATCTCACGGATCCCCGGACCTGCCGCGAAATGCACCCTTCGACGTGGTCTTCCTGCGCAACGTGCTGATCTACTTCCGTCCCGAGACCCAGCGCCGGGTGGCGCAGGCGGTCCGCGGCATGATGGCCGCCGACGGCTACCTCTTCCTCGGGCCATCGGAGTCGCTCTGGCAGCTGGACACCGGTTTGCGGGCCCAGGACCTCGGGGACTGCTTCTGCTACCGGCTCGCCGAGAACCCGGAGGCGGTGGGCAGGGAGACCGGAGGAGTTCGCACCGGTGACACCTCCATCACCCCGCGTGCCCGCGGCGGCGGGTCCGGCGATGGGGGGTGAACCGCCGGTGGGCCGGTGGCCGGCGAGGCCGCGGCGAGCGTCAAGGGGGTGACAGGGAAGAGGCCGTCGCCCGGGTCGCGGAGGCCTGTCGGCGGTCGCCCGACGACCCCGTGCGGCGAGCCATCGAGGGACGGGCAGCGGTCGGGGTGCGTTCGACGCGGCCCGCGGATCCTACCGTGCGGCGCTGCTACCTCGACCCGACGCTGTTCCAGGTGAGATTCCTCATGGCCGAGTGCCTGCAGGCTGGTCGCGAGGACCGCGCGGGAGCGAGCTCCGGACGATTCTCGCCTCCCGACGGCAGGGTCGCACTCGTTCCCGGATGGCGCAGCTCGGACTCCCGACCCGGCCGACATGGAGTGGCGCGCCCGCGAGATCCTGAAGCTGTGATCCGAGCTCCGAAAGCGGGTAGGGGAGGGGCGACACTCTTCGAAGCATCTGCAATACTCAGCCGGGCTACCAATCGACCTCGACCTTGCGGGGCTTGCCACCGAAGCGGGAGACCATGACGCAGCGGTTGCGCTTGCCGAAGTCGTAGAGCTCGCGGGTGACCCGCACGTCCTCGCGGCAGTACTCGATGATCTTGTCGATCTCGCCCGGCGCCACCACTCGAGGGCCTGGAGACCGTCGGCGCTCTTGCCGGCGCCGAGGGTCGGGGTGACCACGCTCTCGAGCTTGGGCCGGAAGCCGAGCCGCTCCTCGAGGTCGTACATCAGGTCGAATGGTCGGCAGGCGCTGGAGGTCGTGGTCGGTGTAGGCGCGCAGCACCTCGTAGTCGAAACCGCGGATGTTGTACCCGACGACCAGGTCGGCCGTCGAGCAGCAGGTCGATCAGCTGCTCGATGTTCTCCTCGGTCACGACCAGGTACTCGTCCGTGTCGTAGCGGTAGGCGACCCCCACCGAAACGCCGAGCTCGTCCAGCTGGCTGCGGCCGCCGACCTCGTCGAACGATCGCTGGGTCTCGAGGTCGAAGACGACCACCCTGCGATTCGGCGCGACCTCCCGCTGCGGGTTGTCGTCGAACAGCCCCATCTGGCCGTCCCAGATCTCCAACTCGTCCTCCCGGTGCGGCGGCCGAGTGTAGCATGGGGGTCATGCTGGTCGTGGTCCACTCACCGCTGCTGCTGGCTCCCGCCACCGTCGACGCGACGACGGCGGTCGGGCTGCGCCGCTGCCTGCACGCGGCCCTCTGGCTTGCGGTCGACCTCGGCGAGTGGCAGGTGCGTCGCTCCGGCCATCTCCACCTGGTTCGCGAGCCGGACGAGACGGAGTGGCGGGAGGTGGACCTGACGCGGCATCCGCTGCGCCGCGGCCGGATGGTGCGCGGCCGGCGGTCGACGAGATCACCCCATCGAGCAGGAGTCTCGAGCCGTTGGATCTTCGTTTCTACCGGATGCCGGAGATCGGCCTGGTGTCCGAGATCGGCGAAGGGAAGGACGACTTCCGGCGCCGCGCGACCGGGTTGTGCGTCCCCAGCTACAGCGGCGGATCGCGGCGAGTGCAGCCGAACAGGCGCCCGGACTACCGTGGCGCGCGCCGGCGAGCCCCGGCACGAGCGGCGGCACGGCTCGTCTCGCCGCCGAGGTCGCCGGCCTGGCCGGATCGATCGAGGCGCTCGAGCTGGGGGACTGACCCGGCACGTCCGTCGTGCCGAGGTCGGCGCCCTGTTGGTCGCGACGGTGTGACTTGAGGCCGCCCGTCACCGTAACCTGATGATCTGACCTCCGGGTTTGAGGCCGGGGAATTTTCGCATTCCGCAATCCGAATCTGGAAGACGTCTATACTCTCGCGATGGATGCGACCGAGCACCATCGACTCGAGGACGCGACGCGGCCCTCCGGTCGACCTGGGTGTGTTCGCGGGACCGCTCGACCTGCTGCTGCACCTGATCCGCAGAACGAGGTGTCGATCTACGACATCCCGATCGTGAGATCTGCGACCAGTATCACGAGCATCTCGAGGCCATGCAGGAGTTCGATCTCGAGATCGCCGGCGAGTTCCTGTGGATGGCGTCATGGCTGCTGCAGCTCAAGTCGCGGCTCCTGCTGCCGCGTCACGACGACGAGCAGGAGGACCCGAGGGAGGAGCTGGTGGAACGGCTGCTCGAGTACCGTCGCGTCAAGGAGCTCGCGGCCGCGATCGTACGAGAAGGACGTGGTCCGCCGCTGCCTCTGGGCACCCGGCTTCGACGCCGACGTCGAAGCCGGCGAGGTCGAGCTCGACTGGGAGGACGTCGATCTGCGCGTGCTCGCGACGGCCTACCTCGAGGCGATGGAGCGATTCGCCGTCGCCCATCCGCCGCCGCTGCAGGTGATTCCACTGCGGTTCCGGGTTCGGGACAAGATGCGCGAGATCTATCGGCGGGTGCCCATCGACGACTCGCTGCCGCTGCTGCGTGATCTCCATCAGCGGTCGGACGCCGAGGAGGTCGTGGTTCTGTTCGTCGCGGCCCTCGAACTGGTCCGGCTCGGCGCCGTCCGTGCCGAGCAGGGACGGCCGTTCGCCGAGATCTACCTGCGCCAGGGCCCCAACGATCTCGACCTCGATGCGCTCGACGTCGAGGGCATGAGGCGACCGATGGACAGTGATCTGCTGCGGGCCCTCGTCGAGGCGGTCCTGCTGACGGCGACGTGGCCCGGTCACGATCGAGGCGGTGGTCGAGACGCTGGCCGATGACGGGACTCACGCCGGCGCAGCTGGACCGAGAGTGTCGCTGCGGTGCACGGCGACGTGGGACCGACCGTGACCGCGGGATCCGACTCGAGCGAGTCGCCGGCGGCTGGCGGTGCGTCACGCCACCGCAGCTCGACCCCTACCTGCGGGCGTTCCACGGGGTCTCGGCCCGCCAGCGGCTCTCGCAGGCCGCGCTCGAGGTGCTCGCGATCGTCGCCCACCGTCAGCCGGTCACGATCCCCGAGATCAACTTCATCAGCGGCACCAACTCGACCGGGGTCGTCCGCACCCTGCTCGACCGGTCTCTGATTCGGGTCGCCGGCCGCAAGAAAGTCGTCGGCAAGCCGTTCCTGTACCGCACGACCCACGAGTTCCTGATCCACTTCGGGCTCGACCGACCCGAGGACCTTCCGGATCCCGAGGAGCTGATCGCAGCGGACGACGCGATCTGGCGAGGAGGATCCAGGATCTCGGATCGAGGGCGTGCTCCCGGCGGCCACGACGAGTGAGCGACCCGCGCCGTCGGCATGCGAATCGGAGCATCGCGCCATGGCGGTTCTCGCGCATACCTCGATGCCTCGTTGCCCCGTGATCCCATTCGGGCGCGGAAGCGGGCGCGGAAACGGAGAGGGTGGAACGGGATTGGGTCAGAACGAGGGCCGAGCTGGGGGCGGGAGCAGCTCCGCCGGAGTGTCGGGCCACAGTCGAGGCCCACGTCGGTGATCAGCCGGCGCAGCCTGAGCTCGAGCGGCCGCAGGGCCATGACCCGCGTGGCGTCCGTCCACAGACCGGCCGCCGACGAGCACGGTGAGGCCGGGTAGGATGCCCCCGGCCCAGCCGCCGATCATCCAGGTCGCGGCCGCCAGGCCAGCGCGCTCCGGCCGCTCCGGCGGCGTGGGCCGCATGGGTTTCCACCGGCAGACAGTCGAGCCGGAGCTCCCAGTGTGGTCTCCGATCGGAGGAGGGTGAGGGTCGCCGTCTCGTCCACATCCCGTCGGATGAAGCCGTAGACCAGGGTTCGCCACGGCACCACCACCGTCCAGGACCCGGCGCGGCTTCGCCGGCGAGCTCGGCTCCGGACGCGAAGGACTCCGGGGACCGTGGTTTGGCGGATCGCGCGGTCCGCTCCGCCGGACCATCCACCTCAGAACCGAAGCGGCGCGGGGACGGTTGCGGACGATCTCGGGCAGCCACACCTCTCACAGTATGCCGGATCAGCGGCAGCGACCGGTATTCAGGGGCGCGGTCGGGACTGCGGGTCGGGACCGTCGTGTCGCGCTCGCCTCCGCCCGGGACGCGGGAGATCGGTCGTGCGGTCCGGACTTCAACGTCGCGGAACCCGGCAGAGCCGCGGCGCTTCCGGGAGATATACTGGCCCATGACGACCGACCCTCACTCCCACACCGCGATTCGGGTCATGATGATGCCCCGCGACACCAACCCGGTTGGCACCATCTTCGGCGGGGTCATCCTCTCCTACATCGACCAGGCCGGCGCCGAGGAGGCACGCCTCCACGGCGCGGACCGGGTGGTCACCGTGGCGATGAAGGAGGTCGAGTTCCACGAACCGGTGTACGTCGGCGACCTGGTGTCGTTCTACACGAGCCTGGTGCGCTGCGGCCGCACCTCGGTCACGGTCAAGGTCTCGGTGGAGGCGGCGAGACACTGGGACCGGAGGACGGTGGCGCGGGTCACCGACGCCGAGATCACCTACGTCAACGTCGACAGAGCGGGACGACCGATCCGCTGGCCCCGCACCGGGGGGCGACGTCGGGTCTCGGTGAGCCGGCAGGGAGCGGTGCCGGTGGCGGGGCTGCTCCGGCGGGCTGTGGCCGCGGGCAGCGCTCCGTCTGCGGTCGCGGCGTGGGGCCGAGGCGGTCGAAGAGCCGAGAGTCGAATGTACCGGCAGAGCCCGACTCGGGCTCGACGGGCGAGCAGGCGGAGCCGGACACCCGCTACGACCTCGCCTCGCTCACCAAGCCCCTGGTCACCGCGACCCTGTCGCTGCTCGCGGCCCGCAGCGGGACCCTCGACCTTCGCGAAAAGGTGGGGGAGGTTGTGGGGGAGGCTGCCCGGTCGCGGCTGGCCGGCGCCTCCGTCGCGCAGCTCCTCTCCCACAGCGCAGGGCTCCCTGCGTGGGTGCCGCTGTACGCTCGCGCACGGGAGCCGGCCGAGGTGGCGCGCCAGATTTGCGCTCTCGATCTGGAGTCGGCACCCGGCGCGAAGGTCGTCTACAGCTGTCCGGGATTCATCCTGATCGGGGACGATGCTCGAACGCCTCCTCGGCGCGACGCTGGATGCGAGCTTTCGGCGCTGGGTGACGGCACCGCTCGGGCTGGAGGACGCCCTGGCGTTCGTCCCGCGGGAGGATGACCCCACGCTCGCCGGAGGCGCCGGCTCTGCCGACCCCGAGCCGCGAATGTGTGTCGAGCTCGGGTTCGCCGGCGATGCGGTGCCCACGGTCGGATCGGGGCGGGCCAATGACGGCAACGCCCGGTATCTGGGGGGCGTGGCCGGCAACTCGGGTCTGTTCGGGACGGCGCGGGGCGTCTTCGCCCTGGCGGCCCAGTACCTGGCGTCGGGAGAAGGTGCATTGTTGCGTCCCGAGGAGATTGCTGCGGCGACTCGACCGGTGGCGGTGGATGGTCAGCAGATCCGCGGCCTCGGCTGGCAGCTGGCGTCGACTGCCGGGTGCTCAGCCGGTCCGGGGCTCGGCCCCCGAGCTTTCGGCCACACCGGTTTCACCGGCACGTCGGTGTGGGTGGACCCCGATTTGGACGCGGTATTCGTTCTGCTCACCAACCGCCACCACCCCGGCTTCCACGACGTCGACCTCCATCCACTCCGCCGCCGTTTCCACGAGCTGGCCGCCCGCGATCTGTCGAATGACGAACGGTGGGTCGACGAACGACGCGATCCGGGATGAACCGAGATCCCGAAGCGTACCTGAGACCTTAGGGACTCACTGACTTCGAAAAGCGCGAGGGTTGGGGGGCGGGCGAGCGACTTCCTCGAAGTAGGCGCGGCACAACGCAGGTTCAAGTTCGCAACGTCGTCGCGCGGTTGACGGCGAACAGGAACCCGAGCAGAACCGGCGCCCAGGCGGCGATCGGCGGCGGCAGCACCGCGGCTTCCCCGAGCTTGCCGAACACGGTGACCACGATCGAGTATCCGAAGCCGAGGCCCAGGGCGAGGGCGACTCCCTGCATGGTGGTGACCTTCCGGCCGCCGCGGTTGAGAGCGAACGGCAGGGCCAGGCAGACCATGATCACGGCGGAGAGGGGATAGGCCAGCTTCTGGTGCCACTTGACGGTCAGCTCGTTGGGTTGGTACCCCGATTCGACGAGCTCGGCGATGTACTGCCGCAGCTCGCCGATGGACATCTCCGACGGACTGCTGTACTCCTGTCCGAAGTACGACGGATCCTCCACGATAGCGAGCTGCATGGGTTTAGTGATCCTTCGAAACTCATCGGTCCCGTCCGGAAAGAACTGGCGAAACCACCCTCCGTCGGCGACCCACTCTCCGTCGAGAAACCTGGCTCGTGGGGCGTAGAGGTGGAAGCGGAGCCTCATGTCATCATCGACCCGGTACATCGTGAAGCGAAGCAGAGTCTGGATCTCAGCGTCGTAGCGCAGGAAGTTGTAGAAGGTCGAGTCGTCCCTCGACAGCAGCCACTGGCGGTCGGTGGCCTGGTACGACCTGGCGGCCACCTTGCCCTCGATGACGTCCAGCAGCCGGTCCTTCTCCCGATTGGCCCCGGGAACCACGTTCTCGGCGAGCAACCACATGCCGACGCCCATCAGCGACGCCACCAGCATCACCGGCACCATCACGCGGAACAACGAGATTCCACCACCCTTGAGGGCGGTCAACTCCCGCTGCCGTTCGAGAACGGTGAGCACGATCAACACCGAGATCAGCATGCCGAAAGGCAGCACGTCGACGACCATCTGGGGCATGAGGTTCCAGTAGTACGCGAGGACCACGTTGATCGGCGGCCCGGTTTTGGCCATGTCTTCGATACGATCGGTGAGGTCCACCACGATGTAGAGACCGGCGGTGCTCGCCAGCACCAGCAGCAGGGGAGCAATCAGGCGGACCGTGAGATAACGGTCCAGGAGGGCCGGAAATCGAAAGGCGATCCGGCGCGGGCCTGCGGCCTGGACTCTGGGCGAAGGTGCGGCGGGGCGGTCGTGCCCGGGAGCGGACCTGGCTGCCTCCCGCTGCATTCGCGATTCGGCGCCACCACCGACGGATCTTCGACACCGGCCCTTCGCGGCGTTGGCGTTCACCTAACCAGCGGCCCATTCGGGTCATCAGGAAGATCGACAGCACCACCAGGACCAGATTCGGTAGCCACATTCCCAACCACACCGGGAGCTTGCCCTGGGTGGCCGCGATTTCGGCGTTGTTGCCGATGACGTAGTAGACCAGGACCACGCACACCGACAGCACGAACCCTCGCCCTCGGCCGCCCGATCGTGATCCGATCCCGAGGGGCAGCGCCAACAGCGCAAAGACGATACACGCGGCAGGCACCGACAGCCTCCGGTTGAGCTCGACCTTGGCGGCCCGCGTCAGCTCCTCGAGGTCCTTCGGATCGCCGTCGGCCCCTTCAATCTGCCCCGTCAGCAGGAAATCGGCCAGCTCGAGGGAGTCTCGCTCCCTCATCGCCACGGCGTAGCGGGTCGTACCCTGGTTTTGAATGTCTGGTCTGAACATCAGTTCGCGGTTCGCGTTGACCCGGTAGGTGTCGGGCTTGGCCCGTGTGAACTGGTGGGTGACCGCTTCTTCGAGCAGGATCCAAGGTTGTCCGCGTTCATTGACCGCCGAGCTGTCTGGCGCGTCGACCCGGGACCTACCGCCGGGCTTTTCCCGCGGCGCGGTCGTCATCACCCGGCCCCGTCGAGCCAGGGTCAGGCGTTTCTCGGCGGCATCCCGGCTGTCGTAGATGAAGACCCTGTCCCATTCGGTGGTCTTCGGGTCGACATTTCGCACGTAGAGCAGGAGATTCGGGAACTCCTCGTAGAAGACCCCCGGTTGGATCCGACCCAGATTTCGGGCCGACGTGAACAGGCGGACCCGGAGGTCCTTGAGTGATCGATTGGATTTGGGGATGACCACGAGGTAAAGGTACCCGTTGAGCAGGGCGAGCAGCACCCCGAGCACCAAAATCGGACGGAGTAACCGGCGGACCGAGATCCCGGACGCCTGAATGGCCACGATTTCGTTGTCGCCGCTCAACCTGCCGGCAGCGAGCAGAACACCGAACAGGTATCCCATGGGGATGGTCAGCACCACCACGTGGGGGAGGGTCACGGCGAGGACCGTGAGGGCTTCGACCACCGGCAGGCCGCGGACGAAGATCTGTTCGATGAGGGCGAAAAGACCCCGCATCATCAGCAAAAAAGTGTAGGTGACGAACCCCAGAGTCGCCGGGACGATCACCTCACTGGCTACGTATCGATCGAGCTTCATTCTGGGCAGGCTCCGATCGCGTTCCCGATGTGGAGGGAATCCCTCGATTGCCGGGGTCCTTTCGAACCCCGATTCCGCGCCGGGACGCGCCGCCAGTCTAGCCGGTCGACGGGATCAGCAAAAGGTGGGTGCGAAGACTCCACAACTTTTCCACAGGGGAGGGTTTTTCCACAGGCCGCAACCAAGTCTGTAATGTCCGATAAGATATATTATGTAAACTCAATCACCACAAACCCCGGTTTTTCTCTCTCCACAACCCTACTCGGACCCGGGCCCCTCCTCGTCGCGGAGCTCGTCAATGATGGCCTCAAGCGCGCGGATCACCTCCTCGCGCCGGGGTTCGCCTTCAGTCCTGAAGGACAGCGACATGCTGAAGGTTCGGTCCGGGCTCTTGAACCGCCAGGTAAAAGGCCGGGTCCGACGGATTGTGCCCTCCTCGTTCTCGGGGTCGGCCGCCAGCTGTCGCCGGCGGGCGCGGACTGCTTCACGATCGAGCTGGTGCTCCTCAATCTCGCGGACGAGCTGAAGCATGGCGGCGTGGGATGGCGCCTTGGCGATTTCGAGCAGGACTCCCTTGGCGGTGATGTCGGCACGCCGACAGCCTTCCCGGACGTCATCGGGCAGCTTGAGGATGCGGATCGTTTCGGTGACGGTGACCCGCGAACGGCCGACGGCCTCGGCCACCCGTTCGTGGGTGTATTCGTACTTGTCGATGAGGGTGGCGAATCCGTCGGCCTCCTCGAACGGACTGAGATCCTGTCGCTGCAGGTTCTCCACCAGTGCGATTTCGAGGGCCTGCTCGTCGCTGACGGCAAGCTCGATACAGGGCACCTCGGAGAGACCGACCTGCATCGCGGCATGGAACCGTCGTTCGCCGGACACCAGTTGGTAGCCGCCCTTCCTCGGCCGCACCAGGAGGGGCTCGAGGATGCCGTGTTTTTCGATGCTCATCTTGAGGTCTTCGAGGTCTCCGATGTTGGTGCGGGGTTGGTCGATGTTCGAGGTGATCGCCGTGACCCGGACCATTTTGCCGAATCCCTCCCCCATCCGCTGAGCCAACTCGTCGACGAAGTGGCGGTCGTGGCGCATGCGTTTCTTGGGCGGGAGGCCCGGCCTTCTACTCCGATCCGACACGTTGCACGACCTCCTCGCACAGGCGGTAATACTCGTAAGCGCCGCTGGAACGCGGCGCGTGGTCGAAGATGCTGAGCTGGTGAGCCGGCGCCTCTTCGAGACGGACGGACTTGGTGATTCGCGTCTTGAAAACCAGCGGTCCGAAAACCTTGCGAATTTCCTTGTACACCTGTTTGGACAGGATGGTTCGCCGGTCGAACAACGTCACCAGCACGCCGAGGAGCTGGAGTTCGGTGTTGGGGCGGGCCTTGATCTTGTCGATGGTTTCCAGCAGGTCGTCGGTCCCCTCGAGGGCGAAGTACGACGATTGGATGGGCACCAGGACGTGGCTGGCGGCGACGAGGGCGTTGACGGTGGTCAGACCGAGAGTGGGTGGCGTGTCGATGACGATGGCGTCGAATCCGGCCTCCATGCGATCGAGGGCATCCTTGAGCCGGTATGGGGCGTCGAGCTCCCCCACCATGGCGACCTCGAGCTTGGCCATCGCGATTCGTGACGGGGCGATCCAGAGGTGGTCACGATTGGCCGGCACGATCACGTCGCTCATCTGCATCGCGCCGCGCAGGACATCGAACATGTTGCCCGATAGCTCGCGGAGGTCGACGAAGGACATGCTCGAGTTGGCCTGGGGATCCAGGTCGATGAGCAAGGTGTCGAGGCCCTTTTGGGCGAACCCGGCCGCCAGGTTGACGGCGGTGGTGGTCTTCCCCACCCCACCCTTTTGATTCGTTATGGCGATGATCATCTGTTGGGGCTTCCTCCGATCGCGGCCCAACTATACGAGCGACTGCGAAGACGTGTCAATTTGGGATTGATCGCGCGTGCGTCCGGCGGCGACGAAGCCGGTCGTTACATCTCGTACTCACCGAGATCCTCGGGCCGGAGCTTTTCGAGGATCAGACGGATGGCATCGTCCTCGGAGCCCGCGGTGACGACCGCACGGTCGAGGACCTGAGCGTCGACGAAGATGTCGGATCGGGTCCTCAGGGCCACCGCGAGGGCATCGGAGGGTCGGGCATCCACCTCCTGGGTTTCACCCTCGAGGTTGATCAGCCGGATCGACGCCATGAACACGCTGTCCGCAAGGGTGTGAATGTCGACGCGGTCCACCGTGAAACCGGTCGCGCCAAGCAACGCCGGTATCAGGTCGTGGGTCATCGGCCGGGGCGGGGTGACTCCCTCCAGGACCAGCGCTATGGCGTTGGCCTCGCAGACACCGATCCAGATCGGCAGGAAGGCGCTGCTGTCGGGGTTTTCGAGGACGACGACGGGCATGTTGGAAACGGGATCGAGAACCAGTGCACGGACGTTCATCTTCACCGGTTGGGTGGAAGTTCGGGGGTGCGTCATGAAACCAATGTGTTGGTCCCGGAGCCGCTTGTCAAGATGCCGTCGCCATCGGCTTCACCGGCAGACCTCGCGATTCGGAGGCCGACTCACCCACCAGCGAATGGGGGCTGGCTCGAACGATCCGCACGTCGATGACGTCGCCGATTCGTTCGCCCGGAGATTTTGGAATGTTCACCACCCGGTTGTCCTCTCCCCTCCCCTGCCACGAATCGCCGCCGCGCCGGCTCTCACCGTCGATGAGAACCTGGCGGTGCGACCCGACCAGGACCTGATTCAGCTCCAGCGAAATACGATCGGTGACCTCGAAGAGCCGGTGGAGACGTACCTTCGCCTCGGCCGCGGTGACCTGATCCGGGTACCGCGCAGCAGGCGTTTTCGGCCGCGGTGAGTAGGCGAAGGCGTAGACCTGGCCGAAACGAACCTGCTCGAGGACGTTCAGGGAGTCCATGAAGTCGCCCTCGGTCTCGCCGGGAAAGCCGACGATCACATCGGTGGACAGGTTGATGTCGGGCACCGACCCACGGATACGGGATACCAGGTCCAGGTACTCTTCGCGAGTGTACCGCCGGTGCATCCTCTTCAGCACACCGTTCGAGCCGGACTGGATCGGCAGGTGCAAGTAGCGAGAAACTTTCGGGTTGCGGGCCAGGACATCGATCAGCCGGTCGTCGAAATGCCTCGGGTGGGAGGTGATGTAGCGGACCCTCAGCAGCCCGTCGACCTGTGCCACCGCCTCGATCAGGTCGGCGAAATCGGCCCCGGTGGCGGGACACCGGTAGGCGTTGATGGTCTGGCCGAGGAGCTCCACCTCCTTGAGGCCGGCGCCGGCGAGGTCGCGGACCTCGCGCATCACCTCGTCCAAGTTTCGACTGATTTCACGGCCGCGGGTGTAGGGCACGATGCAGAAGGTGCAGAACTCGTTACAACCCTCCATCACCGTGACCATGCCCCGGGTAACGCTCTTGCGAACCACCGGTCTGCTCTCGAAGTCGCGGTCGGCATCGAAGCCGGTGAGCACCGGCCGAGCTCCGCGGTCGACCATCATCAGCGCCTCTGTGAGCCGCTCCACCTGACCAGGTCCGAGCACGAAACTGACCCCTCGCGACCGGGCTGTCAATTCGCGCCCCTCCTGTTCGGCAACGCAGCCGCAGACCCCCACCACCGGTGGTCGATCGGCACTTGCCAGCTCGCCGATCCGGCTCAGCAGCTTCTGGACCGGCTTTTCCCGCACCGAACAGGTGTTGAGCAGCACCAGATCCGCCGAGCCGGCGTCCTTCGACGGCTCGAGGCCGTTGCGGCGCAACTCCCCCTCGAGGTGCTCGCTGTCATGGTGGTTCATCTGACAGCCCCAGGTTTCGATGAAATAGAATCTCATTAACATCCTCGACCGGGGCGGATTATAACTCGACCAACCGGGATCCCGAACCCTCAGTATTGAACCCCGACTCGTGACGTCGGTTTCTTCTGGATAGGTCGTGGCGTCGGTTTCTCGATGCCCCGAAACCAGCCCGGCTGCGCGCCGTCCTTGCGGGCGTCCCTACGAATCTTCTCGAGCTGCTCCTGCTCGATTTTGAGCTGCTCCTCCAGTCGTTCCCTGCGCGCCAAAAACTCGTCCAGTTTGACCTTGATCACGCCGTCCCGGTAAGCCGGATCGTCCCAGGCGTAGAAATCGCGCCACAGTCCCGGGATTTCCCAGTCGAGGATCGCGATTTGCTCCTCGATGGAAGCCAACAGGTTGATCTGCCTCTCGTACCGCGATCGCCAAAACCTCATCTTCTCGTCCTGGGCGAGGGTGTCGGCCGATTCCACTGCGTCGACCGCGTGGATCTTCGAGGCGTCGGTTCCCGGTTCGTGGACCGGTCGGCGCCCTTTGCCGGCGCTCGACGAATCGTCGGCGCTGGTGACGTTGCCCTTGGCAGCGTAGTCGGCGAGGTTGTCGTTGGTGATGACGATCGGTGTGCGCGACGGACTGGGTGTGGGTGTGGGATCGGCCCGGGCCGCGACCGATGCCGCTCCCACCAACGCGATCACCATAGCCATCGCCACCTGATCCCTCGACCACAAGCCTCGTTGAACGGTCATGATGCACCTCCCCTACGGGTCGCTGGTTCCGCTGCGGCCATAGCGATCTTCCAGACGAACGACGTCGTCAAGCTCCGGGGTCGAGACCTCGAGCAGGCGACAGTCGGTCCGGGCGGTCATGCGATGCAGCGTGCCCGGACCGACGTGGAAGACCTCCCCGGCCTCGAGCTGGTGGGCGACCAGGTGATCCTGATCGGGACCGGCCACGAACTCGACCTTGCCGTCGAGCACCCGCAGGGTCTCTTCCTTGATCCGGTGATATTGAAGGCTCAGTGCTTCGCCGGCCTTGATGAAGAGAATCTTGCCCACGTAGCGCGGAGTTTCGGCGAAGATCTCCTCGTGGCCCCACGGTTTGTTGACGAATCGAGCGTCCGTCTTTGTCATATAACACCTATACACGAATCTTGGTCTTGGCGAGTGTGATGGCCAGCCGCTCGAGCAGGTACTCCTCCACCTCGCGGCCGGTTTCCATTTTCAGCGCCTGTCGAGCCATGTGGGCAGACTCGCGGTAGGACACCTGGCGGATGAGCGCTCGAGCGACGGGGACCGCCTGCGGATTCATGCTGAACTTGGTGAGCCCGAGCCCGACCAGAATCGGGACCATCAGCGGGTCAGCCGCCATCTCGCCGCACATGGTGACATCCACCTTCTCGGCTTTGCCGGCGGCCAAAACGCCTGCGATCAGTCGCAGCACCGCCGGATTGGTGGGTCGGTACAGTGATGCGACCCGTTCGTTTGAACGGTCGACGGCCAGCGAGTACTGGATCAGGTCGTTGGTCCCGATCGACAGAAAGTCCGCCTCACGCGCCAGCTCGCGCGACATGATCGCGGACGACGGCACCTCGACCATCGCCCCGAGCGGGATGTGCTCCGGCACCTCTCGACCTTCCTCCCTGAGCTCGGATCGGAGCTTGCGCACCAGCAGGCGGGCGATCCGGAACTCCTCGATTCCGGAGATCATCGGAAACAGGATTTTGATCTGGCCTTGGGCGAACTCGCCGGCCAGTCGCAACAGAGCCCTCAGCTGAGTGCGAAAGAACTCGGGCTGCGAAAAGCACAACCGAATGCCGCGCAGACCCAGAACCGGGTTGGCCTCGGTGTTGCCAATGACCTCACGCGCCAGCTTCTTGCCTCCGAGATCGAAGGTCCGGATCGTCACCGGGCGACCGGCCATGGTCACCGCCATGTCGCGGTAGACCGCGAGGTGGTCTTCCTCGGTGGGTAGGTTCGGACTCATCTTCATGTAGAGGAACTCGGACCGATACAGCCCCACGCCAGCCACGTTCCACTCGACTGCGGTGGCTGTCTCCGCGGGCAGGTCGATGTTGGCCAACAGTTCAATGGAGTGACCGTCGCGGGTCACCGTAGGCATGGCCCTCATCTGCAACAGACGGGCCTGCTGGTCCAGGTACTCCTTCTGACGGGACTCGTACTCGCTGATCTCCGCCGGGTTGGGATCGAAGACGATCTTACCCTCGAAGGCGTCCAGAGCCAGCCGCCGCGAGTGCTGGGCCAGCTGGCAGACCCCGTGCGCGCCGACGATCACCGGGATGCCGAGAGAGCGCGCGATGATCGTCGTGTGTGCAGTTGGCCCGCCCATTTCCAGAGCGAATCCGAGCACCTTGTCCAGGGGAAGCTGGACCGTGGTCGATGGCGGCAGATCGTTGGCCACCAACACCACCGGGCGATCGAGAGCCTCCAGCTCGCCCAGATCCAGTCCGTGCAAGGCGTTCAGGATCTGGGTGGCGACATCGAGGACGTCCAGCTTACGGTCCGCCAGGTGGGCGTCAGGCAGCGCCTCGAACCGCTCGACGAGGCCCGCCACCACCCGGTCCAACGCCCACTCCGCGTTCACCTGTTGATCGTGGATGATTTTCTCGATCGGGCCCAGGAACGATGGATCCGATGCGATCAACTGATGGGCTTCGAAGATCCCCGCGTACTCCTCGCCCATCTGTTTTTTTGCCCGTGTCTGGTTGTCCCGAATCATCTCCACCGCAGTGTCCACGGCGTTTCGAAAACGGAGGACCTCGGCCTCGACATCGCTCGATGCCAGCGAGATTCGCACGGTCGAAATCGGGAGATTCTCATGCACCACCGGTTCGCCGATGGCGATCCCCGGGCTGACGCCCATCCCCGAGAGGTAGCCGTGGCTCATTCACCTTCCCCGAACTTGTCCTCGAACAGGTTCACCACCGCGAGCACCGCTTGCCGCTCGTCGACCCCATCGGCACGCACGGTGAGGGGAGTCCCCCGGGTTGCGGCGAGGGTGAGCAGACCGAGAATGGACTTGGCATTTACTTCCTCCTCGCCGGTGCCGATAAAGATATCCGCCCGAAAGCTGTTCGCCGTGTGGACCAGCTTCGCCGCCGCCCGGGCGTGCAGCCCCAATCGGTTCGTAATCTCCACCTGCTGCTGCGTCATGTCCAGTAACTCCAGAGTGTTGCGTTGATCGGCTGCCGATTGTTGGACTCCCGAGGGCAGCCCAGGCCATTCTCATTGTAAGGGTTCACTCAGCTGGCGCGCGCGCTCCTCGATCGCAGGAACTCGCTCGCCACCCGGATGCTCTTCTGACCGGCCGCGGTCAATCGTCCTGCCACCTCCGCCAGGGACAAGCTCTGATCGCGGATCGAGGCCAATTTGATGAGCATGGGCAGGTTGACGCCGGTGACGATTTCCACCCGGTCCGGATCCAGGAACGGCAGTGCGAGGTTGGTCGCGGTGCCACCGAACATATCGGTGAGGATCAGGACCCCGTCGCCCTGATCGAGATCGCTGATCATTTTCTTGACGGTCGTGCTGGCCTGATCGGAGTCGACGTCCCAGGGCAGGGCGAGCGCCTCGGTTTCTCCACCACCGAGATGAGGGTCGATGGTTCTGGCGGCGTCCAGCAGGGCGACCGCGAGTTCACCGTGGGTGAGCACCAGCACGGGGATCATGAGTACCTCCATCGATCCTTATCTCGATGATGAACGACCACATCATAACCGGCTTTCTTCACCACTTCCGCCATGCGATTCGCGAGATACACCGAACGGTGGCGCCCGCCGGTGCACCCCATGGCGATGGTGATCTCGGCCTTGAGCTCGTGGTCATACTTCGGCAGCAGAAAGAGTATCAGGTCCTCCAGTCGGTGCACGGCATCCGACACCTCGGAGCTGGCTTCGAACCAGGTCACCACGTCATCATCGTCTCCGGCCAGCGATCTCAGATCGGCCTCAAAATAGGGATTCGGCAAGAACCGGACGTCGAAGACCAGGCTCGCCGTCGCCGGCACGCCCTGCAGGTAGGAGAAGCTCTGCAGGGTGACCATCATTCGGTGCTCCCCCGCCGAGGTGCCTGCCAAGGTCAGGATGTGTCGTTTGAGGTCGTGGGGAGTCAGATGGGTGGTGTCGATCACCAGGTCGGCGGCCTCTCGAAGGGCCTTGAGGGACTCCCGTTCATCGGCGAGCGCCTGCTCGAGGCTGCGATCTCGCAACGGGTGCGGTCTGCGGGCAATCGAAAAACGTCGGAGAAGGACCACCGGTGAGGCTTCCACGAAAACGATCCTCAGGGTCGGCGATTGCTCGACGAGCGCCTTGAAGATCTCGGGGGCCTTCTCGGTAAATCCCCTGGTTCGTACGTCCACGACCACGACCAGACGGGTGAGGTCGACCTCCTGGGAGGAGAACAACTCCGGAACCAACTCGAGAGGGATGTTGTCCACGCACTGATAACCCAGGTCCTCGAGGCTTCGACTGAGGACGGTCTTACCCGATCCGGAGAGTCCGGTAATGACGAACGGACCGCTGAACTCGTCGTCAGTCACTGTCGGCCTCCGGTTGCTCCAGACTTCGCTTGGCGGCAACCTCGTTGATGACGTCGAGGAAATCGCGTTCGTCCTGGATGCCGCGTTGGGCCAGGAGGCACTTCCGGACCGCAGTTTCCACCATGATGGCCAGGTCCCGCCCCGGTGCCACAACCATCGTGTACAGCGGTATTTCGATTCCGAGGATATTCTCGGTGGTCGCCCACGATTGGGGATTCTCCATGATCTGCTCGCGCCACTTCTGCTCGAGCATCTTCGCGTGGGGGCTCAGCTTCACCAAGCGGATCACCAGGGATATCGGAATTGCCGGCAGGGTCGCCGTCATGCCGAAGTGGTTGCGGATGTCGATGATGCCCACCCCACGCAGCTCGAGGTAATGCTCTAAAAGCTCGTGGGGAGATCCGAGCAGACCTTGGGCGTGAGTCCTGCGCACCACCACCAGATCGTCGGCCACCAGGCGGTGACCCCGATACACCAGCTCCAGGGCGCACTCGCTCTTACCGATGCCGGCGTCACCGATGATCAGGGTTCCCAAGGAGAAAACGTCAACCAGCACGCCGTGAATCTGAGTCCGGGGCGCCAGCTCGTCCTCCAGGTAGGCCGACAGGACCTCGATGAGGTCCGAGGTCTGTGCGGGGGTGGCTGCAAGCGGAACTCCGTTGTCGTCGAACCGGGCGATGACCTCCTGGCTGGGCCTGAGCCCTTTCGCCAAGACGATGCACGGAATCTCGAGGTCTGACAGCTTGAGCAGGCGGTTGGCGGCCTCTGCTTCACCGAGGGTCGCGAGGTAGGCAAACTCCGACTCCCCGAGGATCTGTACCCGGCCCGGCTTGACGTACGGAAGATAGCCTGCGAGAGCAAGGCCGGGCTTCTGGATCCTCGGGTTGGTGATCAATCGGCTATTGAGGCTCTCGGCGCCGGCCAGGATCTCGAGGCTCAGGCCCTGGACACGTTCGTTCGCAATCAACTCGCCGACGCTGATGGATCGATCGCTGGTCACAAGCCCTCCGCCTGAAGCGCAGCGCGAATCGCGTCGACGATCCCACTCGGGGTCTCGACTGTCAGCAGCTGGGAGCGAAGGTCATCCCGTTTCAACACGCGCGCGATCTGGGACAGGATCTGGAGATGAACCGCCGGCTGGTCGGGCGGGGACAATACGACAAAGAAGAAGCGCACGGGGAGATCGTCGGGGGCACTGAAATCGAACGGTTCGGCGAAACGAACCAGCGACACCGTGAGCGTTTTCAGGGGGTCCAGCTTGCAGTGGGGAATGGCAAACCCCGAGCCCACCGAGGTGGATCCCAGGCGCTCCCGCTCGAGCAGGGCGCGGACGATCTCTGCACGACCGACGGTGACCTCGGCCTCGACAGTGGACGCCGCGACGTCGAGAGCCTCGACCAGGTCGGTCGCGTCGACTCCGAGGTGCACTCGGTCGGCGTCGATCAGATCTCCGAACCTCATTACAGCTCGGGTGTGATCAGACCGAAGTTCTTGTCGGGTCTGCGGTAGAGAACGTTCACCTTGTTGTTGGCCGAGTTGCGGAAGACGAAGAAATCGTCGCTGGATTCCTCGAGCTGCATGACGGCCTCCTCGATGCTCATGGGTTTGACCGGGATGCTGCTCTGCTCCACGATCCGGGGCTCACCCGCGGCCGCGGATTCGGACTCGATGACATCCACCGACCACTCCGGGTAGGCGCCGCGACCCTGCCGCCCCTTGTGGTCCTTGAGACGTGCTTTTGCCCGCCTGGCCTGGATTTCCAGCTTGTCGATCGCGTCTTGGATCGCCGTCGTCAGATCCTTGTTCTGGCTGGTTGCCTGGATATTGAAGTCCTTTCCCTTGATCGAAAGATCCGCGACATAGAGATGGCGCTCCTGGCTCACCTCGACCCGGACGTCCAGGATGTCGTTGAAGTACTTCCTGATCTTGTCGAGCTTCTTCTCCGACAACTCGCGGACCTGGGCGTCGAGGTTCACCTTGCGCGCGACGTAGTCGATCTTCATCTCAAACCCCCTGTCAAAATAGCTTTTTTCGCTTGTCCGAGGAGGGTATCAACATCTCCTCGCGGTACTTTGCCACAGTGCGACGCGCCAGCCGGATTCCCTCCCTCTGGAGTAACCGCATGATCTTCGAATCGGACAACGGCCGCCCCGGGTCCTCGCCCTCGATCACCTTTCGAATCCGTTCCTTCACCACCAGCGACGATACGTTTTCGCCGCGGGCGGAATCGACCCCGGAGTGGAAGAAGAACTTCATCGGGAAAAGCCCGCGCGGCGTGTACATGTATTTGTTGCTGACTACCCGGGAGATCGTAGACTCGTGCATCCCGATATCCTCTGCGACCTGACGCAAGACCATCGGCCTCAGATGCTCGATACCGTTGTCCAGGAAGTCCATCTGGAAGGACACGATGCTGCGGGCCACCTTGTAGATCGTGCGTTGCCGCTGATCGATACTCTTCATCAGCCAGATCGCATTCCGCATCTTCTCCCGAAGGTAGCTGCCGACCTGGGGGTCCACCTCACCGCCCTCGAGCATGCGTGCGTACTTCGAGTTGATTCGAAGTCGGGGCAAGCCGTCGTCGTTGAGCGTGATCGTGAACTCGCCGTCCACCTTCCGAACGTAGACGTCGGGTTCGATGTACTGGTTGCGGTCGGTCGTGAATGCTCGCCCGGGCTTGGGCTCCAGACCCTGGATCACCTCCACCACAAACTTCAAATCGGAGATCTCGCAACCGATCTTCGCCGCCAGCTTTTCCCAACGTTGGTGCAGGAGATCATCCCAGTGCTCGCCGATCACCCCGCGCACCCGGTTCAGCAACGCCACCTCGGCCTCGTTCGTCGACTCGGCAATCAACAGGTCGATCTGGGTGACCAGGCATTCGCGGAGGGTTCGCGATCCGACTCCGGGAGGATCCATGGCGCGCACGATGGACAGTGCCGTTGCGATGTCGTCGGCCCTGGCGCCGGTGACGTCACCGATCTCCTCGTCCGAGACCTTGAGGAAGCCGTCTTCATCCAGGTTGCCGATGATGAACTCGCAGACGGCCACGAGCCGGGCCGGACAGGCCGTCATGCGCAGTTGCCACAGCAAGTGGTCATGAAGGCCGGGTGTGGCCGATACGACGTTTTCAAGGGGCACGTCATGAGTCGCTGCGGAGGTTGCCATCGACGGCCCCTCCGGCCTGCTGTCGGCGAGGTAATCGGCAAAGAACGCCTCGACGTCGATATCGTCGTAGGTTTCTTCCGCCGACGGCAAACCGTCCTCTCCGTCGCCGGTCTCGGCGGTCGGCGCCGGGGACGGGGATTCGTCCGGCCCCTCCCCCGCCTCCGACTCGGTGCCGGTGGTCTCGCCCTCCTCCTGCTGGCTGTCTTGGACGTCTTCAGGTTCCTCTCGTTGGTCCTCCACGTCCAGCACGGGGTTTTCGAGGATCTCCTGTGACAAAGTCTCTTCGAGCTCGAGACGCGACAGCTGCAGCAGCTTGATCGCCTGCTGCAGCGAGGGCGTCATGACGAGACGCTGAGCGAGCCTGAGCCGAAGCTTTTGTTCGAGTGCCATTCGCGAGAGTCGCACCTTCTGCTTGACTCGGTCGGGCTGCCGCTCGGTCGCGGTTACAACCGGAACTCTTCTCCGAGGTAGATCCGCCGCACGTCAGTATTCTCGGACAGCTCGACCGGGTCTCCAGTAGCAAAAATCTTGCCGTCCTTGATTATATAGGCGCGATCGGTGATCTTCAACGTCTCGCGAACGTTATGATCCGTGATTAAAACACCTATTCCCAGTGACTTGAGATGTCGGATGATTCGTTGGAGGTCAATGACGGCGATCGGGTCGATGCCGGCGAAGGGTTCGTCGAGCAGAATGAAGGTCGGTTCGATGGCGAGCGCACGAGCGATCTCGAGTCGGCGGCGCTCTCCGCCCGACAGCGTCTCCGCTCTCTGTTTCCTGAGCTGGGTGAGGCCGAAATCGGCGAGCAATGTGTCGATTCGCTCGTGAGCCTCGCGGCCGTCCACGCCGAGCACCTCGAGGACCATCCAGATGTTGTCCTGAACGCTGATCCGTTTGAAAGCGCTCGGTTCCTGAGCGAGGTACGCAATCCCGGCCCGCGCGCGTCGATACATGGGCCAGTCGGTGATCTCTCGCCCGCCGAGCGTGACCCGGCCGCCGTCGGGTTCGACCAGACCCACCATCATGTAGAACGACGTGGTTTTTCCGGCGCCGTTGGGACCCAGCAGGCCGACGATCTCCCCGGGCGCGATGGTCACCGAAACACCGTCGACCACGCGCCGGCCGCGGTACGACTTGCGCAGGCCAACAGCCTTCAGATCCAGCGCGTTGGGCGTCAGGGTTCTTCCTCCGGATAGTAAATCGTCTCGGTTCCGCCGGCGACGGCGACACTACCATCGGCCTCGGTCCAGGTCAACGACGAGCTCGAGATCGTGGTGCCGCTCGCATCCGTCAGACGAACCGGCGACCCGGTTGCATGGATCAAACCGGCGACGACATCTCTGGTCGCCTGCTGCGCGTGCAGGGTGCGGCCGGTTGTGAGTTCTTCGATGATGACATCACCGGTCGCCTGGATCTCGGTGATGGTGCTGTCGGCGTCGAAGTTCGCACGCAGCTCGGTGGCCGAAAGCACATGTTCGGAATCGGAGTACCTCACGTTGCCCTCGAACACCGCGAGCCGGGCCGGGCGGTCGTACCGGAGCGATCGCGAAATCACCACGACGTCGTCGTCCGATTGCGGTTGGGACCCGAGTTGATCGGCCGGAAAGGTGGCACGCACGTGCCCCGAGGCATCCACCACCTCGGCCCCGCGCGCGTAGGCGAGGTCGTCGGCGATCAGAAGCCGACGGCCCTGCCACACCCGCGCCCCCTCTCGAAGTCGGAAATGCTCGCCGTTCTCGGTGATGTCCAGGACCCCGGCGGCGAAGTGCATGGGCTGCTTGGTGCCGGCGCCGTCAGCGCCGAGGATTGCGACTCCGAGGAGTTGTCCCTGGACGTTGCCGCGGGCTTCGATGCGCTGCTCGTGATCGAAGAACTGAACCTGATCGCTGGTGATCCTGCCGCGATCAGCCTCGACGAGCGCCCGCCTCAGGCCGGTGGGATCGCCGTACAGCATCGTGATCCCGGCCTCGGAAACCACCCGCGCCCTCGAGCCTCTAGCGTTGATGCCTTGACCGGTGATCTTCACGTCGCCGTCGAGCTCGATGTCGGTGGCCTGGCCTTCGGCGAACCAGACCCGCGCCGCCCACGACTCGGCACGGCGGAGAGCCCCTTCGAGGGGAACTTCGGACAGGCAGGTGCCGAGTGACGCACGAAGGCTGCGCAGACCGTCAGGCGCCACCACTCCGCGCAGGCTGCGGGTCTTGATCGTCCTTTCGAAGTACCCGGTCCCCGGTCCAAGCGTCACGCTGATCCAGTCGGAGGTCGTCGTGGCGACCACCTGCCAGTTGCCGCTGGCATCCCGTGTCGCCGCGACGCGTTGGGCCCATGCCTGCAGGGACCCCCCATCCGGGGTTCCCGGGTGCCCGATGTGGACCCCTCCGCCGAGCTCGATTCTCGACGGAGGTCCATCGGGCTCAACCAGATTGACAGTCACCTCCGGGGCTTCCATCCATCCGTCGCCGTGGATGACCCGGCAACCGTCCGGAAACAACACCGTGCCCTGTTCGCGCAGATAGTCGATCTTGCTGGCCAGAAGCGAGGTTCCGCCCGAAGTCAGCACGGCGTCGTTTTCCAGGACCACGCGGCTGTCCTCGACGAAGTACATCACCCGGCCGGCGTGCATCACCGTGTCGCCGCTCATGAACAGCACGTCGGAGTCGGAAGTGAACCGGCGGGCGGCCGCCTCGAAGCTGCCGCGATCGGTGGACAGGGTCGCCCCGTCCGGAAACGTGATATGGATCGGCCCCCGAAGCCGTGCATCCCTGGTTTGGATATTGAAACTGGCGCCGTCGGCGGTGACCACCGGACCGGGGCGGCCGTCCTCGTACAGCTGCAGCTGGACCCCTTCGATGTCGTGCCAGCCGGAGGACTTGCCGAGAGTTCTAATCGACCGGAGAGCGAAAATCGCCTTGCCGGCCACGCTCTCGATGTACTCGAAGCCCGTGTAGACGCCGATCGCCTGGTCGCCGTCTCCGCCCAGGAGCTCCGGCGCGAGGTGATCGCCCACCGGGCGTGTCAGCTTTCGCGATCGCTGGACTCCCAACCCCGCCAAGACGACAAGGATCATCACGATCAGCACGGTCGTCAGATGGCGCAACCAGGTTTTGAGCTGCGGGTCGTGTTCCCGCCGTTGGAATTTCGTGACGGTCACCGGTCGTAGAATACACCCATGGCGCGGTACTTCTTGTACCGACGGGCGAGCAGCGCCTCGGGTTTGACCTTGCGAAGCTGCTTGAGATGGCGCCGGATGGCCGCAGCCACGGATGTCTCCATGGCTCCCGGGTCCATATGGGCACCGCCGGCGGGCTCGGCGATGACCTCGTCAACGATCCCAAGAGATTTCAGATCCTCGGCGGTGAGGCGCAGCGCCTTCGCCGCATCCTCGGCCCGCGCCTGGTCCTTCCAGAGAATCGCGGCGCATCCTTCGGGGGAAATGACCGAATAGGTGGCGTTCGAGAGCATCAGGATTCGGTCACCGACGCTGACCGCCAGCGCCCCGCCGGAGCCGCCTTCGCCGGTCACCACCACGATGATTGGAACCGGCAACCTGGCCATCTCCACCAGGTTGTTGGCGATTGCTTCAGCCTGGCCGCGCTCCTCGGCGTTGATCCCGGGGTAGGCCCCAGGCGTGTCCACAAATGAAATGACGGGGCGTTTGAATCGGGCCGCCAAGCGCATGATCCGCAACGCCTTGCGGTAGCCCTCCGGCCGCGGCATACCGAAGTTCCGGATCAGTTTTTCGGCGGTGTCGCGCCCCTTCTGGTGGCCGACGATCGCCACCGGCTCGCCGTCGAAGAGCGCGAACCCGGCCACCACCGCGGGATCGTCGGCAAACCGCCGATCGCCGTGAAGCTCCATGAAGTTGGTGAAGATCCCGTGGATATATCCCAGGGTGTAGGGTCGTTCGGGGTGGCGAGCGATCTGACACCGTTGCCAAGGGGTGAGCTTCGAAAAAACCGTTTCGATGGCGACCGCAAGCTCGCCCCTGGCGGCCCGAAGCCGCGTCGCGGCATTGCGGTCAGATCCCGCCAACGACTCCAACCCGGCGATCTCCTCGCGGAGATTCTCAATGGGCTCCAAAAATGGAATGGTGGGTGCAGCCATGGCGGCCGACTCTAGCAGACAGCGCGACGAAGGGTCAATCGGCCGCTTTGCGCGCGCGACGGCGAATCAAGGCGGGGAGGTAGTCCTTCGGTGCCTTGAAACCAAGCAGCAGCAGTATGGTGGCCGCGATATTTCCGAGTCCGGGAGCATTCAATTCGGGATTCGGCTCGAACAGCGCGGCGTCGGCCCCCGCCAGCAGCCACGGCACCGGGTTCAGAGTGTGGCTGGTCTTCACGACCGGCGTTCCGTTCAGGTCGAGCTTGACCTTCCCGGTCGCGCCAACGACCTCCCACATCATCTCGAGATTGCCGTGGTCGGCGGTGACGATCATCGTCCCGCCGGCGTCCTGAACGGCCTCCTCGAGCCGCCCGACAGACTGGTCCACGACCTCCATGGCCAAAACCGCGGCCGGCAGCACGCCGGTGTGACCCACCATATCCGGATTGGCGAAGTTGACCCGCAGAAACCGGTGCCGCCGGGAGGAAAGGCTGTCGATCACCACCTGGCAGACTTCCCTGGCCTTCATTGCGGGCGCGTGCTCGAACGGAACGTCGTCCGAGGGCACCTCCACCCACTCCTCCATCGCGGCGTCGAAAGGCTCCGAGTTGTTGCCGTTCCAGAAGTAGGTGACGTGACCGAACTTCTGCGTCTCGGCCACGGCGAGTTGGGAGACCCCGTTGTGGACCAGATATTCGGAGATGGTGCACGAAATGGCGGGAGGCGTCACCAGGAAGCGAGCCGGGATCCGCAGATCGCCGTCATATTCCATCATTCCCGCGTACAGAACCTCGGGGCGGTATCCACGATCGAAGCTGTCCAGGCCCGGCTCGGTGAAGGCGCGCGAGATCTCGATGGCACGGTCGCCCCTGAAGTTGAAGAAGATCACCGAGTCACCGTCAAGGATCGGGCCGACCGGAGCGCCGGCGGCATCCAGGACAACGAACGGCGGGAGATCCTGGTCGATGACCCCGGGACTCTCGGCTCGCAAGGTGGCCACGGCCTCACCGGCGGAGCCGAACCCCCGACCGCGTCCTAGCACGTGGGTCTCCCAGCCCCGACGAACCATGCCCCAGTTGGCGTTGTACCGGTCCATCGTGATCGCCATGCGGCCCCCGCCCGACGCCACTTGGGCGTCGACGCCGCCCGCCCGCGCCTCGACGAGCATCGCCTCGAGCTGATCGAGGTAGAGATGGAAGGTCACGGGATCCACGTCCCGTCCGTCGGCGAGTGGATGGACTCGAAGACGCCCGATGCCGTCGGCGGTGACCTGCCGAATCAGTGCCGCCACATGATCGATATGGCTGTGGACGTTGCCGTCCGACAGGAGACCTATCAGGTGCAGGGTGGACCCCTGCTGGCGGACGTTGGCGATGAGCTCTTGCCACGCAGGCCCGCGAAAAATCGCCCCGGAGGCGATCGCCGCGTTGACCAGCGCCGCCCCCTGTTCGAAGATGCGGCCGGCCCCGATCGCGTTGTGTCCGACCTCCGAGTTGCCCATATCCGCATCCGACGGCATTCCGACCGCCTTGCCGTGGGCGATCAGCTCGAGACTGACGGGAGCGTCGCGGAGCAGCCGGTCGAGGTTTGGCGTTTCGGCGAGGTCGAAGGCGTTCGCGTCGTAGCCATCGCTGCGCCCGGCGAAAAGGCCGACTCCGTCGAGGATCACCAGCACCAAGGGACCGGCGGTGCCGGGGAACGAGGGATCAGGGTCGAGGTGAAAATCGGTCACCGCAGCAAAGAGATGTGGGGGCGAAGCAGGACGATGCTGATGTTGTCGTGGCCGCCGCGTTCATTTGCGGCCGCGACCAATCGGTTCGCCGTGTCTTCGAGCGATTCCGCGTCGACCAACACGTCGCGAATCTCGTCGTCGACGAGCATCGAGTTGAGGCCGTCCGAACACAACAGGTAGAGGTCCCCGTCGTCCATCTCGGTTTCGAGGATGTCCACAAGCGGGTCTGCACTGCCACCGAGGGCCTGGGTGACGACATTTTTCAGCGGATGAGATCGGGCGGCATCTTCGCTCAAGAACCCCGCCGCAACCTGTTCGTGCACCCACGAATGGTCCTTCGTCAACAGCTCCAGCTTGCCCCGTCGCAGGCGGTAGCCCCGGCTGTCTCCCACGTGGCAGATGATCAGCGTCCGGCTGCGGGGCGGGTGGACCGCCACCACGACCGTGGTCCCCATTCCCCGCAGGTTGGAGTCACGGCCCACGGCGCGGGTGACCCGGTCGTGGCCGGCGAGAATCGCGTCAACGAGCAGGTTGGCGGTGGCGCTGCGAGCCATGTTCCAGTGTTCCGGCCAGGTCTCGTTGTCCACGGTCGGATGTTCGGACAGGCTGCGCGCGATCTCTTCGGCCGCCAGCCGTGAAGCGACCTCACCGGCGGCATGGCCGCCCATTCCATCGGCGACGAGGAAGGCACCGAGGTCTTCGTCGACGAGGAACACGTCTTCGTTGACGCTCCGCTTCATGCCGACGTCGGTCGTGCCCCAAACCTCGAGCACGATGTTGTGTACGGCTGCTTCCCCCACCCGCCTCATCCCTTCCGCCGCAACCTTCCAAGCAGGCCGTCCGTCTTCGTCGTTTGCTTTCCTCCGAGCTTGGCCACGACCGCAAGGGCCTTTTTGTTGGTGGGGTCGAGGGCGAGGGCGTCCTGGGCCAGGCGCTCGGCCCGGCTCGCCATGCCGACGCCCAGGGCGGCAACGGCGGCCTGTCCCTTGTACGTGGTGTTGTGCGAATCCAGGGCGACCGCCCGCTCGAGGTGCCGCAGCGCGTCTCGTTCCCGCCCAGGAACTTGGCACAGGACGAAACCCATGAAGTAATGAGCCCGGTCCGCGTTGTTGTCGTGGTCGATGGCGAGCTGGAGGTGCTCGATGGCCTGTTGAGGGCTCCCTCCGCGATAGGCCTCCACCCCCTTGGCGGTCAACCGGCGGGCGATCTCCTTGGCGTCGAGCTTGCCTCCCCCACCCGCCGCACCGCCGGGCTGCATCGACAGCTCGGTGTCGTATTTCTGACGGCTCTCGGGGCGGCTGAGCACGTTGAACGCCTCGGTGATTCCCTGGAACCGCTCCTCCGCGACATCTCGGTCACGACCCAAGAAACGGTCGGGATGGTTCTTCAGGGACAGCCGCCGAAAGGCCGCGCGGATGTCCTGCTCGCTGGCATCTCTCTCCACGCCCAGGGTGTCGTACAAGGTGATTCGATGTGCCATCCTGTTGACCTTTTGTGCTGTCCTTCTGACCGTTCATGTCTACCACAGCTACACCGCACGCGCAAACCGACGGCATCCCGCGTGTGGATCCCCGCTCCAGGAGTATCGGCCTACCGTCGGCGAGATTGGAAATCGTGGGCCCGGCGGCGAACGACGGGGTTGATGTTCCGGTTGTTGCCCAGCCGGGCGAGATCTCGCACCGACAGTCGCGGCAAGATCCTGATCGCCGTCTGAACCGGCGTTTTGGGGTTCTGGGCGAGGGCGTGGACGACGCCGTAGCTTTGCATCCACTTGCGGTTGCTCGCGATCACTCGGATGACCTCGTCCGACACGCTTCTCAACGAGGCATACCTCTCGATCTCGGAGTCGGTGAGCCTCGGGCTTCCCATCACCGCGCGGACAACCAGCCGGTTGCGCGAGTTGATCAGCACCGTCCGCTCGTCCCGGGTCCCCCTCAGAGCGACCACGATCAGCTCCTTGACCGACATGTTGGCCAGCTTCCCGTAGGTGCTCAGCCCCAAGCGCCGCGCCTCCTCCTTGATGGCCGGGTCCTCGCGGGGAAGGTAGGGCATCGTCTGCTCGAGCGGGATGTGAGCGCCGATGTTCCGCAGGGACTGGAGGGCTTCCTCGATCGAAGGCGACTCGCCGGTGTCCTCGATCTCTCCCCTGATCGCCTTTTCGATGAACTCCTCTTCGAACTCCTTCACCCTGCGCAGGTTGACTTGGCTCACGCGGGGATTGGCCCTCAGGTCCTCGAGGATCTCCAGGCACCCCAGCAACCTCACTTGATTGGTGATGATGATGTCCTGGAGGACCAGGTCGGCGGTACGGGCGAGCACCCGGAGGGTTTCGTCGGACACGTTGGGGTGAACCGCGACGACGGACCAGATCTCGTCATCCTTGCGCAGGCGGGTCAGCAGGTCGAGGACCATGGATTCCACATCGGTTTGGGAAATCCAGTTGGTGAGGGTCTTCATCTCCTCGTTCTCGATGGACTGTTTGGCGACGCCGGCGAGCTCTGTGTCCGGATCGGCGGAGAGCAGGACCTGCAGGCGGAGCAGGTCCTCGCGGGGCACAGGCAGCAGGCCCTGGGCGGCGAACAATCGCACCTGTCGTGGCACGCGTCCGGCGAGGATGCCGCGATAAAGCTGCTCCCCTGTCGTCGCCTGCTGTTCAGTCATGCCGGTCCTGTGAGCCGAGAGTCCGGACTCCGTCACGGCTGACCTCGGTGTGAACCACCTGCCCCGGTATTCCGAGGCCGGTGTACTCGATGCCGCCGACCGACAATGTCGCGGCACCGGCGTTGCCGATGGTCAGCTTGACCGGTCCGTCGAGCTCGAGTTGAACACTGGTGCCACCGGCCAGCAGGCGCTGGTCGGTGTGGCCTTCCCGGTCTCGGTAGTGGATCCAGCACTCGTTCTCGCCGTCAACTCGGATGCCCAGGGTGACGACGTCCTCCGCCTCCCTCCCCTCGGCACCAATCGATTCGGCGACCACAGATGGGACGCGTGCGATTCCGGTGGGCGTGACGCTTGGGAAGGAGGCTACCGCCTGCGGGCGGGCCGTCTCCACCAGTGTCTCCTGGCCGGGCTCGGAGCCGCTCAGGATCACTACCGCTGCCGAGGTCAGGATCAAGGCACCGACTCCCATGGGAAACCAAAAACTCCACCTGATCGGCGACGTGGGCGGCGGTTCGGGGATCTGGAGCAGGGCGAACTCGCCCGATTCCAGCTCGAACTCCTCCCAGGCCGAGTCGAAGTCGGCGAGCAGTGGCGTCGCATCGCAGCCGATGGCGGTCGCGACCTGGGTCACGAAGCTCCGGCAGAAGACCTTTTCGGGAAGGTACTCGAAGGTGCCCGATTCCAGCGACTCGAGGATTCGCCGCGAGATCTTGGTCTCCTCGCAGATGGCGTCAAGAGAGACTCCGGACGCCTCGCGCTGGCCACGGAGTACCTTCCCAAACCAACTAGGATCCTGGTGGTGCGTCGCTTCGAGAATCATCCATCCTGGATCTTACCATCCTCCGTAAACCGCTGTCCTCTTTTTCTTTGAGGGCCCTGGCGGCGAACCGAACCTGGTCCGGGACGTCCGGCCTCGACGCGATTGCTTCGACGTCGCTGGCCCGTAGCTGAACCAGGGCAGCGAGGGCGATGGGAAGCGGTGCCTGGCGGCACGTCACGAGTGCCCGCCGGATCCCGTAGCACTGCCCCCAACGGTGATGGCGGGCAACCTGAGAGTAAAAATCGGCCGGCGCCTTCGCGGTGTTCAAGATCAGCAGGACGTCATCCTCGGTGAGCCGCTGATTGTCGAGAAGGGCGCCCAATACCTGTCCGTCGGCCGACGACAAAAGGCATCGCAGCAGCGGCCTATGAACCCGGCGAGCCAGTGCGACCTTCTCGCCGAGGGCCATGGTGGCGATGAGTCCCGTGAGCTTTTTCTCGCTGTGTCGACGAACCACCGGCGGGGTTCGAGGGTCCTGGGCGAGGCGCAGCAGGGAGATCCAGGGCAGAGTGGCGATCAGGTCCATGGCGCGGGCGAAGGGCAAACCCCGGAATCCCCCGAGGAGCTCGCGGACCGTATTCGACATCAGCAGCTGACGGCAGTCCGCGATCAGCTCCGCCGTTTCCGCGGTGCAGAACTGATTCCGCAACGCATCAAGGGCGCCCTGTTCATCGAGCCGTCCGCTCCTGGCATATTCGAGCAGCTCGGCCTCGTTCATCTCCGAGACCCGTCGGGATTTCACTCAACCATCCTATCCCCGTCGTGGGCCGAAGTGGTCGCCTTCAACACAGCTTTGACAATCTCCTCAGGGGAGAACCAGGCCGAGCTCCGACACCGGGTTCTCGCCGAACCAGCGGCGAGTCGCCTCGACGTCGGTGCTGATCTGGGTCATCAGCTGCGGGGTGGAGGAGAAGTGCAGTTCGTCGCGGAGGCGCTTGAGGAAGAAAAGGCGGACCCGTTCCTGGTAGACGTCCGCCGCGAAGTCGAGCAGGTGGCTTTCCATGGTGGCCACGGAATTTTCGTAGACCGTGGGTCGGACCCCGAGGTTGGTAACCGAGGGGAAGGTGCGATGAAATGACGGGATGTGGGTCGCGGTAACGTAGACGCCGCGCGAGGGAATCGCTTCGTTTTCCCACTCGACGTTGATGGTTGGAAATCCGAGCTTGCGCCCGAGTTTTTTCCCCTCGAGCACCCGGCCGTCCACGAACATGAATCGATCGAGGAGATTGGATACCTCGCTCACCCGTCCCTCGGCAATCAACCCACGAACCCTCGAGGACGAAACCACCGCGCCGTCGGTTTCCACCGTCGGGGCGGCGGCCGCCGAAAATCCCAGCTCCCTGCCCATGCGCACCAGCAGGTCCACGTCTCCAACCCGGTCTGCGCCGAACCGGAAGTTCGCGCCGATATAGACCTCGCGCACCGCGAGCCGGTCCACCAGGACGTTGACCACGAAGTCCTCGGCGGACATTCTCGCCAGCCGGTGGGTGAAGGGCACCACCATGGTCGCCTCGATGCCGGTTTGCGCGATGAGCTGCAACCGCTGATCGAGGGTCGTGACCAAAAGCGGCGCTTCGCGCGGCCGAAGCAGCTTGACCGGGTGCGGGTCGAGGGTCATGGCTACTGCCACCGCGTCGTGTTCCCGGGCTCTCTTTACCACGTGTCGAAGCACCGTCTGATGACCGATGTGAACCCCGTCGAAGTTGCCGATGCTGAGCAGCGCGCCGCGCGGCGGATCGTCCAGCCCGAGGGGGTCGCGATAGACCTTCACGATCGATTCAGCTCCGCACCGGCAAGCTGAGCCCCGGCGGGCCGCTGCGTCCGGGCGCGGTCACCGAGATCAGGCGACCCACCAGGTCATAGGGGAAGGCCTCGGTGATCTCGACCTCCACCAGCGAGCCGGCCCTGGCCGTGCCGTCGTTGATCAGGAGCCGGCCGTCGATTTCGGGGGCTTGCCGCTGAAGCCGGGCTTCGGTGAGAAGCTCCATCTCGGCCAAGGGACCGGCCACCAGGGCCGGTAGGGTCCGGCCGACGAGCTCACGATTCCGTTCGAGGGCGATCTTCTGCTGCATTTCCATCACCCGGTCGCGCCGTATGGATTTGACCTCCTCGGGCACTGGGTCTCCAAGGTGGGCACCCGGATTTTCCTCCTGCCACGAGTAGGTGAAAACGCCCAGATGGTCGAAGCGGACCTCGTCGATGAAGGCGAGGAGCTCCTCGAACTCGGCTTCTCCCTCACCCGGGAAGCCAACAATGAAGGTCGTGCGCAGGGCGATGTCGGGGACCTGCGCCCGCGCATTTTCGATCAGGCGGAGATAGCTCCGCCCATCCCCTCCCCTTTTCATCCCCTTCAGGACCGGCCGGCTGGCGTGCTGTAACGGAATATCGAGGTAGGAAACGAACCGAGCGTTTTCGGCCATCAGCGGGAACAGGGACAGGTCCAGGGTCGCCGGATACGCGTACATGAATCGGATCCACGGAATCGTGGTCTCGGACAAAAGCCGTGTGACCAGCGACCTGAGGCCATTGTTCATTCCGAGATCTTCACCGTACCGGGTGGTGTCTTGCGCGATGAGAATCAGCTCCCTGACCCCCTGTGATTCCAGACTTCTGGCTTCGGTCACGAGGTCTTCGGTGGATCGCGATCTGAAGCTCCCACGCATGGCGGGGATGTGGCAAAAGGTGCAGGGGTTGTCGCAGCCCTCGGCCACCTTGAGGTAGGCGTAGCTGGCGGTCGAAAGCAACCGTGGCTGTTGATGATCGTAGAGCTTGACCGCTCCGCGCTGGTCCGGAAGGTGATCGTCGAGCTCGCCCCTGACCGCCTCCACCACCAGCTCCAGCTCGTCAAGGCCGACGAATGCGTCGATCTCGGGTATCTCTTGCTTGAGCTGAGCAGCGTAGGCCTGAGCCATGCATCCGGCGACGACCAGTCGCCGAACACCACCCGCCTGCTTGGCCCCCGCCACCTCGAGGATGGCTTCGATCGACTCCCGTTTGGCGTCGTCGATGAAACCGCAGGTGTTGACCACCACGATATCGGCCTCGCCGGGATCCGCCGTCACCAGAGCTCCGGACCCTGCCAGGTGACCGAGCATGACCTCGCCGTCCACCAGGTTCTTGGCGCAGCCGAGGCTGATCATTCCCACCCGGACAGGGGTCGGTGATGGATCGGCCGATGTGTTGGAACTCCGTATCATCAACTCTCCAGGCCGGGGGATTCTAGCATTCGGGGATCGAGCACCCCCTCGACTCCCCACCAACAGCCCCCGACTTTTGACTTTAGACTTCGGACTTTAGACTTCAGACTTTAGACTTTTGACCTGACGTTCACGAGATGTACTCGGCGACCGCCTCGGCCGCTCGCTCGGAAGCTCCGGTGCCACCGAGGCGCTCCCGAACCCGCGCCAGCGCCTGTTGTTGGAGGGCGGCCCCTCCGGCGAGCAACTCCCGCGTGGCGGCCGTCAACGTCCCGGGGGTCCAGTCGCGCTGCAGCAACTCCGGCGCCGCCCGTTCGCCCGCGATCAGGTTGGCGAGGGCGACGTGAGGGACCCGGACCAGGAACCGAGCGAGCAGAGCGGATACCGGCTGCAGGCGATACCCGACGATCATCGGCACGTCGAGCAGGGCGCACTCCAGGGTGGCGGTGCCGGAGGCGGTCCAGGCCAGCACGCTGGCGGCGTGGGCCGGCCGCCGGCCGGAGCCGGTGATCCGCTCCAGGCGCGGGTCGCGGCCGTGGTTGGCCAGCGCGTGGTCCACCGCCGGGCGGGTGCCTGGTGCTTCGATCAGGACCGCCTCAGCGACCTCATCCGGTCCGAGGGTGTCCAGGGCCTCGAGCATCACCGGTAGGAGTTGGCGGACCTCCATGGCACGCGAGCCGGGCAGCAGAGCGAGCCGGCCGGCGCGTTTGGACCTGGGATGATCCGTCCCATCGAGCGCCACGTCGTCCACCAGGGGGTGGCCCACGTATCGGGCACGAACCCCGTGTTCTTCGTAAAACCGAACCTCGAAGGGGAGGATGCAGAGCACCTCGCTGGCCAGGCGACGGACGGTCCGGACCCTCCCCTGACGCCAGGCCCACAGCTGGGGCGACACGTAAAGCACCACGGGAATGCCGAGCCGGCGCAGCCGGGTGGCGAGCCGGAGGTTGAAGTCCGGTGAATCCACCAGGACGGCAACTGCCGGCCGAAGTCGTTTGGCGGCTTCGACCACGGTCTTCATGATGCGTCTGATTCGGGGCAACTCTCTGAGTACCTCGACGAGGCCCATGTGGGAAAGCTCCTCGGTGGTGGCCAGGCACTCGAGGCCGGCGGCCGCCAGCCGGTCGCCACCCACTCCGAAGGCTTCAACCTCGGGTTGGAGTCGACTCAGTGCGGTCAGCATGTTCCCCGCGTGGATGTCACCGGAGACCTCACCTGCTACGACCAGGATCCGCTTCACGACGCCCTCTCCGACCTGTGCCCGCCTCGAACCGACCCAACAGCCACCATCAGGATCGCGGCAACCGAGATGCCCACCGCATTTGCCGCCAGGTCCGAGGTCTCGAAGAACCGGGTCGGCTGGAGCAGTTGCAGGGTCTCCACAATCGCACCAAACAGGCAGGCGACGCCCATCGCCGCCGCCACAGCGGTCCGGGGTCCGACCCGTCTCTTGAATAACTCGTGGAGGAGGAGAAACTGGATTCCGTAGGCCAGGCCATGGGCCAGCCAGTCGGTTCGACTGAGAACCGGCAACCGAGGCGGTGTCGCCGCCAGCGACACGGCCGCCAGGATGATCGCGTACCCCAGATTGACCAGCAGGGCGCGGAATGAGCCGTTACGCACGTGGTGGCGCCGGAACAAAGGAGAATCCCCCGATTCGGCGGGGAAGACCGGCGGAGGTGCGGGAAGGGACGGCACGGATCACGGGAACGGGTACATCAGCCAGCCGAGCAGAGCGGCTCCCCCGACCATGATGAGTACGGTCTTCAGAAAGAACCTCGTCCGCTCGGCGGTGGTACGCCGCCAGAGGAACGCGAAGAACACCGAGATCAGCAGGGCGTGCCAGATCAGAAGAAACAGGTGATCCATCTCAGTCTTTCTCGCCGCGGGCGATGTCGGACACGTCCAACACCGCCAAGAGGTTCATCAACCCACTGGTGTAGAGGAAGGTGTTGCCATACACGAATCCGGCCGCCACCGGGTCGCCTCCACCGGCGAGTCGGAAGGGGAAGCTGTCGCTGAAGATCGCGGAGCCGTTGAGCCAGAGCAGGCGGATGGCGTACAGCATTCCGTTGCCGAGGCATGCGATGGTTGCAAGCCACGAGAAGGGCTCACCGGGGCGGGGTGTCCCGAGCTCGCCGTCCACCAGGACGCCGGTTGCGAATGCGCACACGATCACCAAGGCGAACACGAAGGCCCTCCGACGCTTGCCGAGCAACCAGTGACCGAGCCCCGGAATCAGCCAAGCAGCCGCGAGCAGTGCTGGTGGGGCCGACCGCACCTCCCGCTCGTTGGCTCCATCCGGCCCTGGTTTCTCCTCTTTTGCCATCAGCACGACTCCCTTTGCGGCGCTGAGGTGACGTAGTTGAAAGTCGTAGCCAACTCCTCGGAGGTGATGACGTACGTCAAGCGCCACGGAGCGAAGAGGATGAGGGCCATCGCGGACTACTGATTCAGCAGCTCTTCCCGGAGGTGCTTGCCCGGTTTGAAGTAGGGGATCTTCTTGGGAGGAACGTGGACGCGCTCACCGGTCTTCGGATTGCGGCCGGTCCGCTCGCCGCGTTGACGAATTCGGAACGAACCGAAGCCCCGCAGCTCCACCTTTTCATTGCGGTGAAGGGCGGCGATGATGCTTTCGAGAATGACCTGCACCACTTCGTCCGCCTGTTTTCGAGGTACATCGGCCGTGTCCGCCACCATTTCCACCAGGTCGGCCTTGGTCATGGTCATTGTACGTTTCTCCTTGCTTGCTCGGGCGAGGGTTCCCGGTGCGACCGTCGTCAGCCTTCCTTCACCGGTTTGGCGTCAACCTCTTCTTCGGGTTCGGGTTCCGATTCGGTTTCAACTGCGGCCTCCTCTGAATCCACAGGCTCCGTGTCCATCGCGGCATCGGGCTCCGCCTCGATCTCGGACGGAGGCTCTTCCGTCTCCGGCTCGTCCACCTCCTCGGCCTGGGCGCCGTCATCCGCAGCGACCGCTGCCGCGTCCTCATCGTCGGTCGCAGCCGCCGCTTCTGAGTCCGGTTCGGACTCGGCGGCGGCCTCCTGGGAAACCTCGGGCTCCGCGAGGGGTTCTGCAGTAGGTTCTTCGACAGCTGCCTCGTCTTCAGCGCCGTCGGCGGTCTCCACCAGCTCCTCGGAGGCCTCGGGCTCGCCTTCGTCAGCGGACGATTCCTCGACCAACCCTCCCGCCCGGAGGGCTGCCGCCATCGCAGTCTCCACCGGCTTGGCGGTGTCTACGGCTTCGCCAGTTGCGACCGCATCCTGGGCGTCCTGCGGTACGCCGTGCATGGACAGCCCGATTCGATTCTCGTTCCAGTCAATTCGAAGGACCCTGCAGGCCACCGCCTGGTTGGCAGTGAACACCTCGGCCAGGGCGAGTCCGGAGTCGCGATCGATCTCGGAGATGTGGCACAGACCCTCAACCCCGGGCGCCAGCTCGACAAAAATACCGAAGTCCGTGATGTTGGTGATGTGCCCGCTGACGACGTCGCCGACGCCGTGAGTGTTGGCGTACTCCTCCCACTCGTTCGGCAACAGCTCCTTCATGGAAAGGGAGATCCGCTGGTTCAACACGTCGACCGAGGTGATGACCGCCTCGACCTCCTGCCCTTTGGACACGATTTCTGAAGGGTGATTGATGCGGCGGGTCCAGGACATGTCCGAAATGTGAACGAGTCCGTCGACTCCGGGAATGATCTCCACGAAGGCGCCGAAATCGGTGAGGTTCCGAACGACTCCCTTGACCCGGCTGCCGACGTTGTGATTCTCGGCGACCTTCTCCCACGGATTGGCCTCGGTGGCGCGCAACGACAGCGACAGGCGCCGCTTCTCGGCGTCCACCTCCGACACCACCACTTCGACCTCCTGGTCCACCTCGAGCAGGGACCTGGGGTTTTTGACCTTCTTCGTCCAGGACATTTCGCTGACGTGGATCAGCCCCTCCACCCCCTCCTCGAGAGCGACGAACGCACCGTAATCGACGATGCTGACGATCTTGCCACTGATCCGCTTGCCTACCGGGTACTTCTCAGGCACCAACACCCAGGGGTCCTCGAAGCGCTGTTTGTAACCGAGGGAGACCCTTTCTCGTTCACGGTCGAAGCGCAGCACCACCACCTCGACCTCGTCGCCGACCTTGAAGTACTCGCTGGGGTGTCCGACCCTCCCCCAGGAAATATCGGTGATGTGGAGCAGGCCATCGAGGCCTCCGAGGTCAACGAACACCCCGTAGTCGGTGATGTTCTTGACCGCACCGACGACCAGCTTGCCCTCCTCGAGGTCCGCCATGGTGGCGTCCTTGACCTTGCCCTGAACCTCTTCCAGTACCGCTTTGCGCGACAACACGACGTTCGACCGCCGACGATCGAAGGAGATGATCCGCGCCTCGATCTCGGTGTCGATGTAGTCCTCGAGCCGGCGATTCGGCCTGAGATCGACCAACGACCCGGGGAGGAATGCGCGGATCCCGATATCGACGGAGAGACCGCCCTTGACCCGCTCCAGGACTCTTCCGGTGACCGCCTCGCCGGCCCGATAGGACTCCTCGATGGAGCTCCAGACCTTGAGCTTCGCGGCCCGATCGCGAGACAGTCGCAGCCGTCCCTCCATCTCGTCCAAGCGCTCGATGAAAACGTCGATCTCGTCGTTCACCGCGATCGTCACCTCGCCGGTTTCGGGATCGGTGAACTCCGAGGTCGGCACCGTCCCTTCGCTTTTGAAACCGATGTCGACCATGACCTCGTCCGTAGTGACGGCAACCACGGTCCCCCGCACCACCTCGCCTTCGCGCAGGGTCTGCAAGGAAGTTTTCATCAGCTCTTCCATCGAGAGATGATCCGATTCCTCTCCGTTTCCCCTTTCGTCGTTGATACCTGGGTCGATGTTCAAGTTCTTTCCTCCCTGAAGAGGACACGCACGTATCCCCTAGCTTCCATGGTTTCGAGACTTTACGGTGTTCGAGGTCGGCTGTCAAGGTTTGTTCCGGGCGACCCCTTCGAGCTTCAAAATGAGACCGTCCACGACCTCGGTCGGCGTCAGACCGGTGGTGTCGACCACCACCACGCCGGGCGCCACATGGAGGGGGGACTCCGACCTCGTGGTGTCTTGCAGATCACGCTGACGCTGCTGCCGGCGGACCTGATCGATGGTGACGTCCGGGTGCCGCCGCCGGAGATCCTCGAGCCGTCGCCTGGCTCGCTCCTCCTGGGCCGCCGTCAGAAAAACTCTGAGGGTCGCGTCGGGGAAGACGACGCTGGTGATGTCGCGCCCCTCCATGACGCCTCCCCGCCGCATCCCCAGCTCACGCTGGGCGGCTACCAGGCGCCGGCGAACCTGGGGAACGGCGGACACTGCCGACGCCATCATCGAGCATTCGGGGGTTCTCAGCCTCGCCCCGACGTCCGAACCATCGACGCGCACCTCCAACCCGCCTTCACCGTCGGTGACCTCGATTTCGTGCCGGTCGAGGATCGCACAGATCCGATCCACCGAATCGCCGTCGAGGGGTTCGGAAAGCCCTGCCTGAAGCGCCAGCATTGCCACGGCTCGGTACATCGCCCCGGTGTCGAGATATGGAATCTGGAGTCGCTGGGCAAGCATCGACGCGATGGTCGACTTGCCGGCGCCGGCCGGGCCGTCGATGGCGATGATGAGGGGATTGCGGCCGTCGAGGTCGTTCACGGGGTCTATTCCTTAGCCCAGGTCCATCCCGCGGGAACGCGGGGCGACCATTCTACGCCAACCCGCAGCGGACGACATGATGGTAAAGCGTGCGAGGTTACCGTAATCTCCGGTTGCAATGAGAATTGATCGCACTCGCCTTCTCGGTGACGAACAGCGGCGGATCGCGCTCCCGAAACATGGTGCGCTACGAGTTGGGATCGGCTATCCGAACAGCTACCGCGTCGCGATGTCGTCCCTCGCCTACCAATGGATCGCCGAGATCGCAGCCGAGCAACCCGACGTTGCGGTCGAGAGGTTTTTCGCCGACCCCGAGCTCGCCGGCACGACCCTGGAGACCGGCACCGCGCTGGGCAACCTCGACATCCTGGCGTGGAGCTGTTCCTTCGAGCTCGATGCGGTCAACCTGCTGCGTACCCTCGACGCCGCCGGCATCGCGAGGCGCAGCGACCGGCGTTCCTACCGTGATCCGCTGGTGGTCCTTGGTGGGGCGGTGGCATCGATCAACCCGTTGCCGCTGGCGCCAGCCGTGGATGTATTTGTCCTCGGCGCCGCCGAGTTGCTCTGGCCGCGGTTGATCGAGCTCGCGTTGCGTTACGACCGGGACCGGCTGCTCGATGAGATTGCCCAGCTGGACGGGTACTTCGTTCCGCGGACCCACCTCGACGGCCTGGGTCGTCCGTCGAGTCGCCTTCGCCGGGTGGAGAAGCGAGATCGGCAGATGGCGGACCACACCATGATCCCCGCGTCCTGGGCCGTCACCCCGAACACCGAGTACGCCCGTCGTGGGTTGGTGGAGATGTCGCGCGGGTGCCCCGAAAAGTGCCGTTACTGCTGGGTCAGTTACAACTACGGCCGGCTCCGGTGCTACCCGGCCGAGGGCATCGTTGACCGGGTTCGCGAGTTGAAATCGGTCACCGACCGGGTGGGCTTCGTGGCCACCGCCGTCGGCGACCACCCCGAGTTGGCGAGGATCCTCGAGGAGAGTCGGTCGTTGGGCATGAACGTGGCCCTGTCATCGCTTCGGATCCCGGCGATGGTGCCCGAGGTGTTGGCTCCATTGGCCGCCTGCGGCGCCCGTTCGGTCACCATCGCACCGGAAACCGGCAGCGACGATCTGAGGCGCAAGCTGAACAAGCCGATCTCGAACTCGGCCATCCTCGAAGCGGTCGAGACGGCACAGCGCTGCGGCATCGAAAGCCTGAAGATGTATTTTATTTTCGGTCTTCCTGGCGAGACTGACTCGGATCTCGAGGCCATTTCCGAGCTGGTCGAGCGGTCGCTCGCGATTGTCAGACGCTACGGCCGGCAGCGGGGGCGCATGGGATCGCTCCACGCCGGCTTCAACCTACTGGTGCCCAAGCCCTATACGCCGTACTCGCGGGCCGCGATGCTGGGCCGGGCCGAGGCCGCACGCAGGGTCGGGATCGTGTTCGATCGGATCGGGAAGCTCCCCAATCTCAAGGTCAATCGGCCGTCGTACCGTGAGTCGGTGTGGCAAGGGTGCCTCAGCCGTGGTGATATCCGTCTCTTCGAGACGCTGGAGACGGTCGCCGACGGCGGCAACCTGAGCACGGTCCTTCGCGGCATGTCCGGTGTCGTTTCCGAGGTGGCGCTGTCGCCGATCGTGGGAGACCCGGTGTGGCAGTTCATTTCGTCGGCCCCGTCCGGGAATTCGAAATTCGAAATTCGAAATTCGAAAACCGGTTTCGACGACCGAGAGTGACTCGAAGCTCAGCTGGTGCCAGAACCTGCTGGGGCGGTAGGCTTCGCCGGCTTGACCGCAGGGAGGGGCTGGCGGCGAAGGGCTTCGTGGCGAGTGGTGATCACCACCGGAATTTCGATACGCTCTTTGCCCTCCACCGAGGTCGAGATTCGCAGCGAGGCCCGGACCTGTCCCTCGATCGGCGCCGTCGGGTCGGCAAGGGTCAGCTCGACGGCCTGGATCGGTTGACCAGCCTGGCTCGTGACCCGGGCGGTCAACAGCTTGGGGTCAGAGACCTCGACGCCGGTGACCTCGAACGGCTGTCGCAAGTTGTGCGAGAGCCGGATCCGGGTCGAGGTTCCGTTTGGCCCGCCCGAGCTCGGCCAGAGCTTGACCGCGTTCGGCTGCACTTCGATCACCGGCCGAACCCGCAGGTAGATCGGAATCTCGAGAGTCGGCGCCTGCGGGTGGTTGGTGGTGAGCACGACGACGCCGTTCTGGTTCACAGGAGGGCTCCCGTCGAGGGTCTCCGCGACGATCCACAGGTCGCCGGCGATACCTCTGCCTGAACCCTCGGGCGTCGAGCCGTCAGGGACGGCCTCGATCGACAACTTGACGCCTTCGGTCAGGCTGACCTTCTCGATTTGGGCGGCGAGGGGCTCGCCATCATCCCTGTGGAGGAGAATCCTCACCGAACTGGGCTCGCCCTCCACGGTGTTCAGATACAGCCTGAAGTTGGGCGTGGCGCTGATTGGGGTCACTGCGGTGAAGGCAAGCGACAACCGCAGCGCCGGTGTTTGGGGGGCGTCGGTCTGCACGGTGATCGATTTCGCGTGCGTTCCGGTCGATCCGGCGCTGACCTTGATTTTCGCCGTGAGCTTTCCCGACCCACCTGCCGGGATCACCGAGTCGAACTCGGCGACGGTGCACCCTCACGAGGGTTTGGCGCGCAGGATGCGGATGTTGACCGCACTGTCGTTGTGAAGAACGAAGGTCCCGGTGGCTTCGGCGCCGGCCGTTACCTCTCCCAGCTCGAGGCGGGCGGGCTCGGGTCGGAGGCCCGGGGCTGTCGCGGATTGGTCGTCAGCGGCAGTCCCCGCCGCACACACCAAGGCCGCGACGATCACCATCGGTGCGGCAAACCTGCTTTGAATCATTCAGCCCTCCAGGGTTCGATCCGCGCCCCCGCTGCCGACCACAGACTGTTGACCGCCGGGGTCGTCGCAGACGAGATCGGATCCCGTCCCAGATTGTACACCGTTGGAATGGACAACGTTGAACGCCGAACGAATAACGTGTACCGTTTAATTCGTCAGATCTCCCGCTCGGCGACGACGTCACCCCTGACTCCCACCACGAGCGCCTTGACGGGTATCGACCGGCTCGCACGGGACCTCGCCTCCTGGACCAGCCGCACCAGGCCGCTGCAGCAGGGAACCTCCATGACCATCACGGAGATCCCCTGAATGCCGGCCGTGTCGATCATGGTGGTGAGCTTCTCGACGTAGATCTCCTGTTGACTGTCCAGCTTCGGACAGGCGATGGCGAGGGCACGGCCGGCGAGGAATCGCTGGTGGAACCCGCCGACGGCGAAAGCCACGCAGTCCGCCGCGAGCAGTAACTCGGCTCCCGCGAAGTACGGTGCCGTGGGAGGAAGGAGATGGAGCTGAATCGGCCATTGCCTGAGTGCCGAGGGCGAGTCCTCGGGCGCCGAACTGCTCGGGTGTGCCGGTCCGGTCCATGCGACCGTACGAGAACCGGGGCACGACGGTGTCGGCGCCTGGGCGGCAACCATCGGCAACGACGTCGTGGCGGAATGGGCCGCGGGCGCCCCGCCCAGACCCGCCAGATGCTCCGCTACGGCGTGCTCGTCGTACGGGTCCGCCTCGCGCCGTATCACCGTGATGGCCCCCTGAGGGCAGTGTCCGAGGCACGCGCCGAGCCCGTCGCAGAGGACGTCGCTCACCAGGCGCGCCTTGCCGTCGATGATCTGGATTGCCCCTTCGGCGCAGGAGGGAACGCAGTCGCCGCAGCCGTCGCAGAGCTCTTCGTCGATGCGGACCATTTCGCGAACGGGCATCTACTGCTCCCGGAGCATGGCGAGCACCATCCGGCTGTCGGCCTCGGCCTTCAAGGCGTGAGGAACGTTGGCCGGCATCAGCACCACCTCATTCGGCCCCACCGCCACCGGCGTGCCGCCAACCTTGACCTCGATGAGTCCGTCGACGACCTGGACCAGCGCGTCGAACGGAGCGGTGTGCTCGGAGAGTTCCTGGCCGGCGGCGAAGGCAAACAGCGTAACGCTGCCGCCGGAGGACCGGGCGAGCACCCGACTGACGATGGCTTCCGGAGCGACGGCCACCAGATCAGACAGCTTCGATACCGCCCCGGGAACAAGCGACTCGTTTTTCTTTTCCACGCCGATCACCTCCTGTTCTCCGACATTGTGGTTTCCCGAGGAGATTTCGTCCTTGACGGGGGTCAAGCCCGGGAAGGGAAAACCGCGGGTCCGGTGAACACGGCGGCGGTGTCTCCCGGGCGGGTCCGCCTCCACGACTCGATCACCTGTGCCGGATTGTCCACCGGGTTGAAACCGAGGCGGCGCGCCGTGTTCGGGTCGAGTCGAGACACCAGGTGCACCGTGCACCGCGAGGTTTTTTCAAGCAGCCTCAGGGTGGTGTGGCCGTACTGGACCCAACCCGCCGCGAGGCGTTTCAGTATCGCCTCAGGCTCCGGCTGGTCGAGGAACGGGATCATGTCGGGCGATCCCGGACCCTGGGAGAGGTCGGCCGCGAACAGCAGCTCCCCACCGTCGGCGAGGTAGCGACAGGCAGCGTCCAAGCCCTTGTGGGCCTGGATCAGGGTGGCGTCGTACGGCGCTCCGCCACCGCTTGCCACCGCCAGGGAAAAGAGCCGAGCGGGGCGCGTTTCGTACCACCTCCGGACGGAGCCCACAGCCACGGCGAAGGCCGCGCGCCAGGGTCCGGCGATTGCCTCGGCGATGCGGCCATCCCGTCCCTGGACCAAACACAGGGCGAGATTCGGCGGCAGCAGATCGGCAGCGCGGGCGATCTCCTGGGCCACCGGATTGTCGTCGAGGATCCCGGGTTCGCAGCGCGGGTGGCGCCGCCGCTCTTCGTCGGCGACAGTCAGGACCTTGCTGTGGTTGGCCTGGATCTCCGAGTACCCGGCGACGCCGGGGAAGATCATCTTCGGGCCACCGCCGAATCCGGCGAAGTAGTGGTGTTTGACGGCGGAGACGGTGATCAGCACCGCGCTCTCGACGGCCAGTCGATTGAGCCGGATGGGGGTCGGGCCGATCGTGCCGACCTCGATCAGGCCGACGGCATCTCGGGCGTCGTGCTGGACTAACCTCACCCCACTCGGGAGTTCTCCCACGAGTGCACGGATGGCGCGGTCGTCCGCCGGGGGGTGGGTGCCGCAGGCGATGAGAACCGTGGTCTGAGATTCCGCGACGCCTCCGCTTTTGAGGCGGTCGAGGATGACCGGCAGGACCACCGGCAGCTGGACCTGCCTGGTGGCGTCGGGGACGACAACCGTCGCCGGCCCGCCGCCGGCACTGATCTCCCGCAGCGAAGGACCCTCGAGCGGGCGGTCAAGGGCACATGCCACCAGCGCCGCGGGGTCGGCCGCACCCGGTGGGGCCGAGCAATGGACCGGCTTGACCCGGACTCCCCTGAGGTCCACAGGACAGCTGTCATCTGCGAACGGGAGCTTGACGATCACCCCGGCACCATACCATCTTGATGGTACTGGAGAACGCCCATGGACCGTTGGTTGAGTCCTCAGGACCGAATCACCTTGTTGGAGCTCGCCCGCAACACCCTCGCCGCCCACCTTGCCGATCGACCGCTGCCGGACCTCGCTGACGTCGGGGGCCCGATGAGTGAGCACCGGGGCGCCTTCGTCACCTTGACCATCGATGACCAGCTCAGGGGTTGCATCGGGTACGTGGAGGGCGTCCAACCCCTTTGGAAGACGGTTCGCGACAACGCGATCTCGGCCGCCGTGAGAGACCCGCGTTTTCCGCCGCTGACCGCGGCCGAGCTCCCCCTGGCCGCAATCGAGCTGTCGATTCTGTCCCCTCTTGAACGGATAGACGACCCGCTGGAGGTCCAGGTCGGCGTCAATGGTCTCCTGGTCGAGTGTGGCGTCCGGCGTGGGCTGCTGCTGCCGCAGGTTGCCGCCAGGTACGGTTGGGATGCCGCGACCTTTCTCGATCACACCTGTCGCAAGGCAGGTCTCGAACCGGGATGTTGGCGGTCGCCCGACGCGGTCGTGTACGTCTTCACCGCCGAGATAATCGCCGAGGATTGACTTTCGACTTTTGACTTTAGACTTTCGACTTTTGACTCGTCAGTTGATGCCGAGCACTTCGCGCTGATAATGGGCGAGTGACTCGAAAGACCTGAAGGGTCGGCCGCGAGCCGACTCCGGATCCGGCAACGGCGCCGCACCCGAGTGACCGATCAGATTCTCCAAAAGGGATTTGAAGGCCGCCATGGCGTCGTCGCCCTGGACCAGGGTCCTGGGGTCGAACCCGGTGCTCAGCAACCGCACCACCCGCAGCGCCTCGCGGTCGCTCCACGGGGCGTCAAGCATCAAGTCCACCACCAGCACCTGACGTTCGCCGTCACCTCGGATCCCGGCCACCGCCACCGCCTCTACCTGATTCAGAGACATCCGGCGCGATTTCCCGTCGACTTCAATGGTGAGAGTTTCACCGTCGAGAGTCGTCGGCACGGCCTCCATGACCTGGAGTGAGTGAGACCGGTCGGAGACCGACAACGGCAGCGCCTCGGCGATGGCCGGCTGGTCCCCCGTTTCGTCCGCCGCCACGTCCAACCCGACGAACCCCGAGCGGAGCGCTTCGAGCTCGTCAATCGCTTCCGGGGGGAGGTCCGGCCGAGCGAGCGTCTGATCCACCAACGTTCGTGCTGAAGGCATCCGAACCTCGGCTGCGATCCGAGCCAGCCGCACCAACACCACCGCCGGCGTCTCGGCGTTGAGGTTGCGCTGGGCAATCTCCGCCGACTCCTCGGCCGCGGGTCGCCGTTCGGCGCGGAGCATGATCTCCGCCAACCTGACCGCAAGCGCCGGGTCGATATCGAGCTGGGGCAACGCGTTCATCATGTCCTGCCAGTGGACCAGAACCAGCTCCTGGTCGTCGGCCCGCGTCGCCTGCTTGAGAACGTCAAGCATCGGTGCGGCCGCCAGTTGGGGCTTTTCCATCAGGAGAGCGAGGTTCCACATGGCCACCGCGGCGTCCACGTTGTCGGGATCGGTTGCGAGCTCCTGCTCGAGCAGGCGAAAAGCGCGGTCGTGGTTGCCGTCGCCGGCGGTGACCAGCGCCTGCTCCACCCCGGAGTTGTCGACCAGGGTGATCTTGCCCTCGATCGCCCCATAGAGGAAGCGCTCCTCCACTCGCCAATGGCCCAGCGCAACGGCGACCAACACGCCGAAGCCGAACCCCCAGACGTGGGCCCAGTGGGCGACACCGCCACCACCGCCGCCGGGCGCCATCACGTCCCAGGCCTGGGCGAAGACCAGCTCGCGAGTGAGCCACAGGGGGAGCATCAGCCAGGCAGGGGCCGTGAAGGTACCGGTGAAGACGAAGCCGAACCAATAAAAAAACCGGATCCTGGTTTTGAAATACCGAATCAAGAAGGCGCCCATCACCCCCGCCACCGCCCCCGAGGCGCCGATCAACGGGGCGTCTACGGTCGGGTAGTGGACTGCGAACATCAGTCCGGAAACCGCTCCGGCGGACAGATAAAACGCCGCAAACAGGGGGCGGCCCCAGACGTCCTCGATGAACGGCCCGGCGAGAAAAAGGAAGAAGAGGTTGCCGAACAGGTGGAAAAAGCCGCCGTGGAGGAACTGGTAGGTGATCACACTGTGGGGGCGGACGTGGGCCGGCACCAGGCCATAGGTGTAAAAGGGCGACTTCGTCACGTCGTCCAGGGAACCCAGGAGGCGCTCCATGAGGGCGTCGAGACGATCCTGCTCCTGCCGGAGCAGGCGCCGGCTGGTGGGCGCCTGAGCTCCGAATTGGCGGGCCGCCTCGTGGTAGGCCCGCCACTCGTCTTCAGGAACCAGCCGAAACAGGAACTCCTCGATCTCAGGGCTCATCTCCAAGTAAGGGTGGGTGCCCAGGTACTCGGAGAACTCGACGAACTCCTGGTTGATGTTCTGCGATTCGTCCCGGACCGCCAGGGAGGTGAATAGAAAAGCGAGGATGCACAGCGCCATGAGGGTGAAGGTCACCCACGGGAGGCGCCGCACCGTCGTGTGCTCGTGGCCGTACGGAAGAATGATCATCGACTCACAGCTCCTCGATGTAGTTCCGAATCGCCCCTCGGTTAATATAGGTCGCCGATGGAGCGTCCATGCCCGTAGCCGCGATCGTCCTTGTGGAGACCTCCCTTGCCGGAAACCTCGGAGCGGCGATCAGGGTCGCCGCCAACTTCGGAGTCCCGAAGTTGCACCTGGTTCGACCCCGGGTCGATCCCGCCGAACCGGAGGTTGGTGCGTGGGCCCGCGGCGGCCTGGATCGATTGGAGATCTGCCGCCACCAGTCGCTGGAGGAGGCCGCGGCGCCCTACCGTACTGTCATCGGTTCGGCCTCGGCCCGAGGCCGCGACAACCAGCCCGTTGTCAGCCCACGAGAGGCCGCGGAACACCTTTCGTCGCGAGATCCCGCCGCCGCCGCGCTCGTTTTCGGCAACGAGACCAGCGGTCTCGGGCGGGACGACCTGGATCGGTGCGACCTGACGGTTCGAATCCCGACGGTGCCCGACTTCCCGGTGCTCAACCTCGCCCAGTCCATCGCCATCCTGCTCGGCCATCTGAGCATGGTGCTCGATCCCGTCCCTGCCAGCGCCCCACGTCCGGCAGAGCAGGACCTCGTCGCAGGTCTGATGACCCACCTCGAAACCAGCCTCGGCAACATCGGCTTCCTCGATCCGGAGAATCCGGAGCGGGTTCTGCGCAAGCTCCGGCGGCTGTTCGGCCGGGCAGGCATCACCGACAACGAGGTCGCGATCCTGCGCGGCATCTGCCGCCAGATCGACTGGGCCGCCCAGCAGATACCTCGGTCTGGGGACGGGCAACTCGCATCGCAGGCGAGCGAAGATCAGTCAGAAGCCAAGAGTTAAACGTTAGATGTTAAACGTTTAACGTCTGAGATCGTCGAGATTTGTCGGGTCGTCATTGACGGCCCCGAACGTTTAACGTGTGACGTTTAACGTGTGGCTCATCCGGAATTCCGTGAGGTGGGGGTCGATCAATTTCGGATTTCAAAACGGCATCCGCCCGCCCGAAGAGGAACCGCGGCTTCATCCGGGGAAACAGCAATCATGGACAGCGTCAGAAGCCAGCGGCGGGGAGCCGCGGCAGCGTCAGTTGACAGCGTCAGTATCGGAGAGCAGGGTGCGCTCAGATGGGATTGAGAAGGCGCCACGTCATCGCACGAACCTGGTCAAAGGTCTTCAGGGCGTTCTCTGCCCCGATTCCATTGACTGCACCAGCGGCGTCGAGGAGTCGCAGGTGGCTGTCGACCTCTTTGGCCGAGGCGTAGGCGATCCGCCAGTGGTGCTGGCGGTCTCTTCCAAATCGGCCGTGTCCTTCCGCCAGGTTGGCGGGGACCGAGCTCGCCGACCGAATGAGCTGATCGGCAATCGGTTTCAAAGGGGCGGGAACCCTCATGACGAGCTTGATGGCTATGCTTGCTGCTTCGAGGGCTTTCTCGTGGGCAACGAGGTTGGTGTTCGTGACGGCTGTGGACATGGTCACCTCCGGGTCGTTCATGCCCTCCCTCACAAGCCGGGGAGGCAGCCGATGTCAAGGGTGTGTAACACCGGACCCTTGGGCCGGCTTGCCCTTGACATCGGCTGCCCACCGGCTACTCCTTCCTTTGAACGACCCGGAGGTGTCAACGTGCAATGCCTCGAAGCTCACTGATTGCTGCCGCTGAAGACTGATTGCTGTCCCTGATCGCTGTTCCCGGTCGCTGCACCTGAATACTGTCGCTGCCGCTGCATTTCGGGCACGGGCACGGAAAAACCCGACCTCACGCTTTCCCGGATGAACCTAACGTGTAACTTCCCGTTGGAGACGATCGGCCAATCGCAAGAGAGTGGGGTCGGTCGGAAATCGGTCCAGAAAACGACCGAGGTCGAGGGCGGCCTCCATGTATCGACCGTTTCGGAGTTGGAAGTCCACCAGCTTCGCCGCCTGGGCCACCGAGTCGGGCTGAAGCTCCACCGCCCGCACCAGCGCCAGTCGGGCGTCACCGAGGTCGCCGGCCGCCTCTGCGGCCTGGGAGATTCGGTTGAGCAACCGCACGTCGGTGGGGGTCAACCCCCATGCCCTCCTCAAATGCAGCAGCGCGCGATCAGTGTCACCGCTCCGTTCGGCCAGGCGGGCCAGGGCGAGGTGGGGAGCCGGTGAGGTCGGGTCGAGAGCCAGCGCCTTGCCGGCCGCCTCCTGGGCACCCTGGGTGTCCCCCTGCAAGATTCTCACCTCGGCCATCTGGGCCCACGCCCTGGCTCGCAACGGAGCAGGGTTGACCGCCCGGTCCGCCACTCGCTCGAGCCGTCCACGGGCATCGTCGGTCAGGCCTGCATCGAGGTCCCATGCCGCCAGCTCCAGCTCGATTTCGGGATGAGGAAGCTCAGCCTGTAGGGCGGCGCGTCCCTGCTCCTCGGCGCCATCGTGACGCAGCTGCCGCGCGAGGGCGACGACCGTCCTCACCCGCTGCCGCGGATACAGCGCGAGAGCCCGTTCGAGCCCCTCCCATCTCACCCACCGATCCTCCTCCGCCGTCAGGGCCACCGCCGGTCGGTCAAGACCCGACGCCAGACCCTTGGCCTGGGCGAGGTGATCCAGGGCAAGAGTCCGCTGGCCCTGCAACGAGAGAGCGTAGGCCAGCAGGCGGTGGAGCGATGGCGAGGTCGGGTCGCGGGAGACCGCCATTTCGAGCCAGCCGAGCGCGTCGCCAAGGCGCCCGTCGATCAAGGCGGCCCGAGCGGCATTCTTGAAACCGGTCGGATCGGGGTGAAACCAGGCACGCTGCAGTCTCCCCAGCCGGTCCAGCGCTGCCGTCAGATCGGCAGGTGAAGCGGTGGCGAGATCCCGCCCCACGAGTCTTCTGGACCGACGCACTGACTCGGGGATGGCCAGAGCCGGCCCCGTGGCGAGGCGGATCGCCCCAGCCGAAGAATCGACCGACGCAATCTCCACAGTTCGGCGCCACCATCCGGAACCCACGGCATCGAGAACGGACGCCGCAGCGGCGACGCCGGCCACGGCGACGACGAACGTGGTGCGATACCGTTTCATGAGTCGAGACCGACCTCCCGGCCCATCTCGTCCAGGAAACACAGTCGCGGCTCCAAGTCGACGCCACACCTGTCTCGGACCCGGTCGCGCATGGTGCGACACAGGCTGATCACGTCCTCCGCCGAACAGACCCTGGTGGCGACGATGGCGTTGGCGGTGTACTCGGAAACCCTCGCCCCGCCGATCCGGAGATTGCCGCAGTCGGAGCGTTCGAGCAGCTCCGCCGCGGTGGTTCCCCCTGACGGGTCGTGGAATACGAAGGCGCCGACCCTCAATCGGTAGCTCCCCCGAGATTTCAGCGGGCCTGGGCTGACGCGACCTCCGTCTGCCCGGTCGGCCTTGAGTCTGAACCGGACCTTCGAAATCACGGGGCGATCCCAGCCCGAGCCCGGCCACGATGGTTCGCCGCCGCCGGCGATCTCGCATCGGACCTCACCCACCCCGGGGCGCACGACCTCGATCCAGTCCACCAAGTCGTGAAAAGGTCCCGGTCGGCGTCCGGCGGCCGAACGCACCGCCCCGCCGACCGAACCGGGGGCCTTGATCAGATTGCCCATGCCAACAAGGCCAGAACGTGCCACTGAGCCGCTCACCTGTGCCAACTTGGCACCGGCTCCGGCCTCAGCCGAGTCACTGCCGACGGACCACCGGCCGAGATCGCCGGTCAGGTTGAGCAGCGGAACACGGAAGCCCTGGTCGGGCGCCACCACCCGGCTGCCGGCGCCGATCACCAGCCACCCCACGCCATGTGCGGCCAGCAGATCCACTACCTGATGGACTGAGGATGCATTGCTGCAGCGGATCAGGAGGTCCCCATACCCACCGACGCCGAGGCTGGTCCAGGCCCTGAGGTCGACCCTTTCGTAGACCTCCACCGTGCCCTCCTTGCGAAACGCCCGGAGAAGTGGTCGGAGGCTGGAGGGCAAATGTCCCACGGCGTCATCCCCAATGCCGGAACCTGGCACGCCCTTTGCTAAAAGGTCTGATTAGCCAGTCGCTGAAAGAACTGGTACACGCATCATACCTCCTCCTTCCTCCTGCGGACCTCACGGTCCGCTCTTTTTTTGTTGGCAGTTTCCGCATCCCTCCGCCGCGGACGGCGGACCTGGGACTTTAGACTTTGGACTCTGGACTTTCGACTTCCTAAAGCCCGAGATTCCTCATGTGATAGTGGAGGGTCTGCCGGGAGATCCCGAGCTCGCGTGCGGTTGCGGTGCGGTTGCCGTGGTTGCGTTGCAGGGCGGTCCGGAGGTACCTGAGACGAAAGTCGTGGACCGCGGCATGCCAAAGGGCGGGGCGCATTCGGCTCGCGTTTGCCAGCGACAACAGGTCCGAGGTGACGGTGCCGCCGGCAGCCCTCACCAGCGCGACCTCGACTGCGTGGCGCAGCTCGCGAACGTTTCCGGGCCAGGTGTGTTCGAGCAGGGACCGTTCGGCGCACGGGGCCCATCGGCACGGGGCCAAACCCAGTCGTTGGGTGACCTCGTTGTCGAAAAACCTGGTGAAAACCCCGATGTCCTCCTTGCGGTCCCTCAGCGGCGGAATCTCAACCGCCGCCGATGCCAGACGGTAGTAGAGATCTGACCGGAACCAACCCTCCTCGATACCCGTCTGGAGATCGCGGTGGGTGGCCGAGAGGACTCGAACATCAACTCGATCGAAGGTGGTCGACCCAACCGCTCGGACCTCTCGGGCTTCAAGAAAACGCAACATTTTCGATTGCAACGGCGGCGACAGGTCGCCGACCTCGTCGAAAAAGAGAGTCCCCCCATCGGCAGCCCGAACCAGGCCGGGCCGAGAGCGGGCCGCACCGGTGAAGGCTCCCTTCACCGACCCGAAGAGCTCCGCCTCGAGCAGGTCGGATGGAATCGCCGCCACGTTGACCGGGACGAATCGGCCAGGTCTTTGGGACCGGCGGTGGAGGGCCTCGGCCACCACCTCCTTGCCGACCCCGGTTTCACCCTGCACCAGCACTGCGAGGTCGGTCGGGCCGAAGACCTCGACGAATCGCCGCAGCTCGCGGGCCTGCCGGGACCGGCCCAGGATTTCCGGCCCGGACCCGCCGCAGCTCACCCGACCGGCTCCCCAACCAGGCTGTTCCAGGCTTCCCAAAATCCAGGAAACGACTTCGAAACGCAGTCGGGATCGTCCAACCTCAAGGGCCCGGCGGCGAGCGCGGCAACGGCCATCGCCATCGCGACTCGATGATCTCCGGCAGCGGTCACCGACCGTACGGCCGCGGGCTTCGGATCGAGGGACCGTGTGAATCGTGCGGTCGAGCCGGAGACCTCGATGACCGCACCCAGGCGTCGGAGGTTGTCCACCATCACGGTGAGTCGGTCGCTCTCCTTGTGCTTCAGGTGGCCCAGTCCGGTCAGCTCGGTTCCGGGCCGGCCGGCGGCCGCCATTGCGGCCAGGGCGGGAAACAGGTCCGGCGCGTCGGTCAAGTCGGCGTGAAAGGCCCGGGTCTGCGGGCCGGTCACCGCCATCCCGCGGACGGTCGTCGCGATCGTCACCCCCGCATCACGCGCCACTTCGCAGACGATGCGATCACCCTGCCGGCTCGCTGCCGACAGCGGTTCGACGTCGATCTGACCGCCGGCAGTTGCCGCAGCGGCGACGAAAAAAGCCGCGGCGGACCAATCTCCTTCGATTTCGACCACGGCCGGAGCGGCGGGACCTGAAGGCACCCGCCAGCGGCGGGAACCGGGTTCGTGGTCAACCGCCACACGGAATCGAGTCAGCGTATCCACCGTCAACTCTATATAAGGACGGGACGGCAGCAATCCGTTCACCTCGAGCTCGAGTCCTCCCGCCATCAACGGCCCCGCCAGCAGGAGGGCACTCACGAACTGGGAGGAAACCTCCGGCCGGACCGAGACCCGACCACCGTCGAGCCGGCGGCCTTCGATGACCACCGGCAACAGACCCCGGGAACCCTCGACAGTCGCTCCGAGACCGCGCAATGCGTCGATCAACGGAGCCATCGGGCGTTCTCTCAGTCGCTCGCTGCCGTCCACTACGAACCGACCGGGGGTGGCGGCAAGCAGGGCGATCATCAAACGTGCCCCGGTGCCGGAGTCGCCGAGCCAAACCTCGACCGAATCGGGGCCACCGATTCTGGGACCGATTTTCACCTCGTCGTCCCAGGTCACGGCCCATCCCGCCGCTCGGAGCGCCGACGCCAACAGTCGCGTGTCGTCGCAGTCCAGAGGATGGCGAACGGCGCCGCCTCCGGCGACGGCCGCGGCCACCAGTCCGCGGTTGGTGAGGCTCTTCGAGCGTGGAACCTCCACCGAGCCTCGAAGGTGCTCCCTGGGGCCGACCAGGATCATTCGGCGATTCCCACATTCCGGGGCGAGGACTCTCTTGGATCGGCGGGTTCCAGATCTGCCCCTACCAGACGCCAGCCGCCGTCCTCGGGAACCAGCACCGAGCTTCGTGTATCGAGCCAAGCCGGCACCACCATGGCGACCTTGTCACCGTTCCGCCACTCCCAGCGGGAGTGGAAGTGGCCCCACATCAACACGTCGACTCCTTCGGCCCAGGCCTGCTCGGCCGCCCGCCGGAGATCCCGCACCGGTTTGTGATACCTGAACTTGCGGTTGGTTGCGGCCAGCCTCGCCTCCATCCGGGTGACGATCGCCACCGCCACCGACCTGGGTAGGAGCCGCGCCCAAAGGCGCGCCGGCAGCGATTTGGACACCGCGGACCAGAAAATGTACTGGAAGTCCCTCAGGTTGACCCGGTCCCCGTGGACGACGCGAAAAATTCGGGTGCCGGCGGCGAACTGGACCTGTCGGCCGGTCCAGTCGACCCGTGCCGCAAGCTCCGGCTCGTCGAGGAAAAAATCCCGATTCCCCTCGAGCAATACGATACGAACTCCCCTGGAACGTACCTGATCCCAAGCCCCGAGCACGGTCCTGACACCGACGGTCCAGAACTTCGACATCCCGATCAGGTACTGAAAGCTGTCCCCGAGGTAGATGACCTCCCCGACACCGGCGGCGGCGGCCCTCAGGACCAACGTCGCCATCTCGTCGGCGTCGTCCCGGCGCTGGCCCACGTGGGCGTCGGCGATGATGAGGCGGATCACAAGGGCATGATACTGGAACGTATTACGTTGTCATGAGAGAACCCGGCGGATATACTGACCCTACGACCCGCCAGATAAGGAGTCTCGCGCCGTGCGACGCCGGAGGACATCAGTACTCCTTGCGGTGGTGATCCTCGCCGGAGCACCTTTGGGAACAGTGTGCGCGGGCGATGACCTTCGCCAGGGTGTCGCCGGAGATCAGAATCCCGGACTCCGCAAACGGCGACTCCATTCCCGTCATCGTCCACATCGCGGCCCCAGATGGGACCATGACCGCGCTCTCGCCCCACACCACGGCGGCGGACCGGTCGCGATCCGAGGCGATCGCGCTTCTTCTCGGCGATGCCACCGGCCGCCTGACCGCGGCCGTGTCGCGCACCGACCTCGACCACGTCCGCCCGTTCAAGCTCCAGCCCGCGTTTGCGGCGGTCGTGACCGGCGCCGGCCTGGACGGGCTGCTCGCCGACCCGGCGGTGTCGTACATCGAGCCCGACCGCCGTTACCGGCCTCACACCCAGGAAGGCCTGGAGATGATCGGGGCCTTCGATCTCCACAACCTGGGCTTCTCCGGAGCCGGCACCGCGGTCGCGATCATCGACACCGGCATCGACTACCACCACCCCACCCTGGGTGGCGCGACCATTCCCAACGCCAAGGTTGTCCGCGGTCTCGACACCGCGGATCTTGACGACGATCCCATGGACTGCGGCGGCCACGGAACCGCGGTGGCATCGGTGGCCGCCGGCACCTCCTATCAGTGGAACCCCCAGCTGAGATTTGCGGGCGGGGTGGCCCCACAGGCTAAGATCTTCGCCTACAAGGCCAGCCCGGATTCCGACTGCGGCGTCTTTGCCCAGTCGGCGGTGATCGCTGCCATCGAGGACGCCGTTCTCCACCGAATCGGCGACGACTACCAGCTTGCCGCGATCAATCTGTCCCTCGGGTCGGGCGCCTTCCAGGGCCCCTGTGACGGCCTGGTTTCCAGCTGGGCCAGCGCGGTTTCCGCGGCCACCCAGGGGGGAGTGGCGGTGGTGGCATCGGCGGGCAACGAGGGGAGCGCGACCGCTCTGTCCGCACCGGCCTGCATGGCGGAGGTGATCAGCGTCGGGTCGGTCTGGGACACCGAGCCGGGCCTCGTCTCGTTCAGCTTCTGTCTGGACCCGGAATGCACCGCAGTGTGCAATGACAGCTTCCGGCCGGCAGGGTCGGTGACCTGTTACAGCAACGCCGGATCGGTGCTCGACGTCTTCGCGCCATCGGAGTTCCTTCGCGCCGCACGCGCGGGTGACGAGACCGTCGAGTTCGGCGGTACCTCGGGCGCCGCCGCCTACGTCACGGGATCCGTTGCCGTCATCCGCCAGGCCGCTCCGATGTTGACGCCGGCCGGGGCTCGTCGGCTGCTCCAAATGACGGGCGTACCGACCCTCGACCAGAGAAGCGGCATGCTGCGGCCGCGGATTCACCTCGCCCGTGCGCTCGAGCTCGCGGAGGGGATTCACGCCTCTGACGGTCCCCCGGTCGACATCCCGGACGTGGCCGAAACACCGGCTCTCTCGACGCTCCAAGTGTCCGGTGAGGGCCGGGTCGGATCGGTTCGAGTTCTGCTCAACGTCGCTCACCCCGACCCAGAGGAGCTTCGCATCGTGCTGAGCTCGCCGGACGGCACCTCGGTTCGACTCCACGACCGCGCGGCCGGGACAGTCGGCGGCGGCGACGGGGCCTCGCCGGCGGTGTGGGGCGTCTTCCCCGACGAGATTGAACCGGTGGACAGCTTCGGCCTGTTCGGCGGCCGGGAGTTAGCGGGGACCTGGACCCTGGAGGTCGTCGACGAGGTCCCGGGTAACGGGGGATCGACTCCGGCTTCAATAGTCGGTTGGGCATTGAGGATCGAACGCGCCGAACCTCCCGATCAGGGCGCCGTGGAGGTGGTCACGATCCCGGTGGCCGCCAAAACCGCTGGAGCGCGCGGCACGCTCTGGGTATCCGATCTGCGGATGCTCAATCCGTCGGAGGAACGGACTGCCGTCGGACGGCTCTATCTGGTGGCAAGCCCGGGGGACGGCGAGCCCGAGTTTCGCCAGACCGAGCTCCTGCTTCCGCCGCGGACGGTGGTCGATCTTCCTGATGTGGTATCCCGCCGGTTCGCCGCCGACGGCGTGCGAGGGGCGCTCCGGCTCCAGGTGGATCTGCCGGGGGTGATCGCCACCTCGCGGATCTTCACCCTGGACGAGGGCGGCGGCAGCTACGGCCAGTACGTCGGGGCGGCGTCGCCGCACGAAACAGCGGCTGTGGGCGACGCCCCCCTGGCGCTGCTCCACCTCTTTGAAACCTCGTCGTTTCGGACCAACGTCGGGTTCACCGAGATCTCCGGTCAGCAGGCAACGGTGGAGCTGGGCGTTTACAACGGTGACGCGGGCGGAGCCGCCGTCGGGATCAGTCGCCACGTGGTCGAACCGTTTTCAAACCTCCAGGTCCGGGTCGGGTCGGGCGCGAGCGCGGACAACCTGTATGCCCTGGTCCGGACCGTGGACGGCCCCGGTCGGATCGTCGCCTACGCCTCGACGGTAGACAACCGGACCGGCGATGCGATTCTCATTCCCGCCATCCGACCCGAACCGGTCGGCCAACTCGTGCTCCCGGTGGTGGCCCGGACCCTCGGCCAGATCGATACCGACTGGCGCACCGAGCTGCGGATCGCCAATCTCGGGGACCATCCTGCCGTTTTGAATTTCGAGTTCAAGCCGCGGCGGGAGGATCCCGGGGAACCGGCCACCGTCAGCAGAACCGTTGCGCCCGGCACCGTTCTCGCGCTCGGCGACGCCATGGAGGAGCTCTTCGGCGCTTTCCATGGCGTCGGATCGCTGCGGCTGACGGTGCCGGACGGGCAGGCCGAGATCGCCGCCACCGCTCGCATCTTCAACTCCACCCAGGTAGGCACCTACGGCCAGTTCGTCGCCTTCGCGGGCGGCAGCATGGGTCGCTCGGCTGCCGTCATCCATGCCGACTCCTCCTCGACCACCCGGACCAACCTCGGTATCTGCGAAGTGGATGGCGGGACCGTCACCGTCCGGGCTACCGTCCGGGACACCTACGGCCGTCCGTTGGGCGATCCTTACCTGCTCACCGCCGACCCCTACCAGCTGGTCCAAGTGGACGACGTTTTCGCCGCGGTCGGGCAGGCATCCGCCGCGAACGCGTGGATCGAGCTCGAGATCGTGGCCGGTGACGGCGGCTTCGTCGGTTATGGTTCGATGGTGGACGCCACCACCGGGGACGCGATCTTCGTTCCCTCCCGCCCTCTTCCCGAATCTCCACCGCCCTTCCCCTGGCCTTGAGCCCCGAGCTTTCAGAGGCAATTGGTCCGATCGGGTGGGCGATCGATTTCGACTCACATTTCTCCTCTGCTCCCCGACCCTCCTCCGGTGACCCCGCTCACCCCAACCTCCGGCCCAGGGGAATAGAATAGGCGTGGAGACAACGCATGCAGGGTCGACTCGTCCGCGTTCTGGCATCGGTGTGTGCGATGGCACTGGCGGTCACCGGATGGTCCGGCGCGCCGTCAACGGTGCTGCTCGGCGAGACCGTGATCTGTGACGCGGCCGCCACCGAGGGTCACCCCGTTGCCTACGAGTGGTACGTGACCGAGCCGGATTCGACGCCGCCCCCCGATCCCACCTCCACCTCTGAGTCCTTCCCGTTGACTCTCGATCAGGTGGGAACGTGGACCATCGACCTGACGGCACGGTTCGCCCACGAAGCGCCCGGTGGCGGTCTGTACCAGGCCTCCGACAGCACCGTGGTCACGGTCAAGTCGGTGGTCGCCCAGATCGGCCTGTCCAGCACCCAGATCTTCGTCGACCAACCTCTGTACCTCGATGGGCATCAATCTCGCTGGGCTCCCGGGGTGACACCGGTGGTGACCTGGAAGGTCGACCATGTGCCGTTCGATCCGTGCAACGGCGGACCGCCGCCTTCGACACCCGCCGACCTCGAGTGCACCATCCCCGCGAACAGTCTCGATCCCGGTCCGCACAACGCGACGCTGGTTCTCCGCGATCCCGCCACCGGCGATCTCGATTACGATCTGGCGAACTTCACAGTCGCCGAGTTGATCCCGCTGGCGGTCGATTTCAGCTGGGAACCCTTCAATCCGGACCCCGGTCAGGTGGTTGCTTTCGAGGTAGTGGTGACCCCCCCGAGCGCCGAGACCGAGCTGCTCACCGCGACCTGGACCTGGGCTGACGGCAGCCCGCCGGACGTGGTCGATTGCCAGTCACCCTGGGGTTGTGCGTTCTGGAGCCACCAGTTCGCCCAGGAAGGCTGGTACGAGGTGACGCTGACCGTGGAGACCGCTCAGGAGTCGGCGCAGGCCGAGCACACGATCCAGGTCGGCGATCCTCCCCTGCCCCCGACCGCGGCCTTCACCGCGGTTCCCACCGATCCCCAGCTGTTGCACCAGGTCGCCTTCAGCTTCACCGGATCCTGCGAAGCCCCCTGCACCTATCTGTGGGAGTTCGGCGACGGCGCGACGTCGGGCGCCGTCAATCCGTTCTACGCCTACCCGGTTCCGGGTCCCTATCTCGCCCGCCTCACCCTGACCAACGACGGTGGCACCGACAGCGCCGAACAGCCGATCAACGTGAGCGAGTGCTGGTCGCCGCCCGACCCCCAACAGGCGGGCGTCTGTTACGGCGGACCGGTGGTCCTGACGGCCCCCTCCGGAGCCGGCTATCTGTGGAGCACCGGCGCGTCGACCCGCACCATCACCGTCGGAGCCCCCGGCCCCTACTGGGTGGACGTCAACAGCGGCGGCAGCTGTTGGGGGCACGCCCCGTGGACGGTGACCCTGACCAGCTGCGGCGATCCGGGGGGCGACGCCAATCTCGACGGTATTACCGACGTTGCCGACCTGACCGCCCTGATTCGCGAGCTGACCGACGGTGACGGCACGGCGGTGGTGACCTCCGGCGGTGGCGATTTGACGGCGCCCGGCGGAGACGTGACCGGCGACGGACAGTTGACCGCAGCCGACCTGCTGGCGATTGTCGGGATCATCTACGGCGGCGAGTGATCTCAGCGGGACGCGTAACACAAATCGAGAGTTGAAAGTTCAAAGTTGAAAGTTGAAAGTCGTGGGCAACCGCGAAGCGGGAGAGTTGACGGGGTCCACCGCCACGTGAGGTTAACCGCTTCTGCTAGCGACTATCGGCGAGACCCTGCGGTGCAGTGACCAGACCGGCGAGGCACAACCACGGTCGGACGACCTCCGGCCCTCCCAATCCAACTTGCAACTTTCAACCTGCAACTTTCAACAGCTCGGTGTGACGGCTTCACCCGTGTTGTTGCGCGAATTGCTCCATGAACTGGGCCAGTGCTTCGACGCCCTCCGGCGGCATGGCGTTATAGATCGACGCCCGGCAACCACCCACCGATCGGTGGCCCTTGAGCCCGAACATGTTCAGGTCCTTGGCCTCGGCCACGAACCGCCCCTCGAGCTCCTCCGACGGGAGGCGCCAGACCACGTTCATCACCGACCTCGAGGCCGGTTCCACCGGACAGGTATAGAAGTCCGGGAAGGTCTTCATCACGCCGTAGAGACGGTCGGCCTTGGCCCGATTCCGGCTCTCCATGGCGGACAACCCACCCTCGTCCATCACCCACCTCAGGACGTTGCGAACCATATAGATGGTGAAGCTGGGCGGGGTGTTGTACAGAGATTCCTTGGCCGAGTGGGTGGCGTAGGCGAACATGGTCGGCAGGCCCTGATTGGCCTTCTCGATCCACGACTTCTTGATGATCACCACCGTGACCCCCGCCGGACCGAGGTTCTTCTGCGCTCCGGCGTAGATCAAGGCAAATCGGTTGGCGTCGAAGGGCCGCCACAGGAGGTCGGAGGACATGTCGGCGACGAGAGGTACGTCGCCGACGTCGGGAAAGTGCTGAAACTGGGTTCCCTTGATCGTGTTGTTCGAGGTCAGGTGGACGTACGCCGCGTTCGGGTCGAGGTCCAGCTCGCCCTGTGCTGGGATCCGGGTGAACCCGTCGCTCTCGGACGATCCGGCCACCCTGGCCGAAGCTACGATGTTGGCCTCCTTGAGCGCCTTCTGGGACCAGGATCCGGTGATGATGTAGTCCGCCGAGCCTCCGGGCGGGATGAAGTTCATCGGGATGATGTCGAATTGGGTCGAGGCCCCGCCCTGAAGGAAGAGTACCTGGTGGTCGGCGTCGAGCCCGAGCAGCTCCCCGAACAGATCCATGGCCTCGTGGTGAACCGCGTCGTACTCCTTGGACCGGTGCGAGGTCTCCATCACCGACATGCCGGTGCCGTCCCACTCGATCAGTTCTTCGCGGGCGCGTTGCAGCGCCGGCAGCGGCAGCGTCGCCGGCCCAGCGTAGAAGTTCCAGCTCCTCATGGCGTCCTCCTTCAGGCGGTTTGGTGGTCGAAGTCTTCCAGAATCCGCACCACGACGTCACCGATCCGCAGCATGTTCTCGCTGCTCGAGGCTCCGAGGTGGGGGGTCATCACCACGTTGGGAGCATCGTACAACGGGCACGAGGGATCCGGGGGGTCCGAGTACCAGACGTCGGTGGCGTAGGCTCGGACCTTGCCCGAGTTCAGCGCCTCCGCCAGATCCGCCTCCACCACGCAGCCGCCGCGAGCGGTGTTGATGATCACCACACCGTCCTTCATTTTGGCGATGGTCTCGCGGTTGATCATGGCGCGGGTCTCATCGGTCAGCGGCACGTGGACCGAGATGTAGTCGGAATCGTTGAAGAGCTCCTCCAAGGTCACCAGATCGAGGATCTCGTGGCCCTTGATCAGCGGATCGTAGGCGATCACCCGCATGCCGAAACCGATCGCGCGACGCGCCAGCTCGGTGCCGATGTTTCCGGCGCCGATCAAGCCGAGGGTCTTGCCCATGAGCTCGGTGCGTTTGAGCTCCTTCTTTCGCCACTGGCGTTCCTTCATGCTGACGTGCCCCTCCACCATCCGGGTGGGAACCGCGATCATCAGCGCGAAGGCGAGCTCGGCCACCGCCACCGCCGACGCCTCGGCGGTATTGAACACCTGAATGCCCCGTGACCGCGCGTAGTCAACGTCGATGTTGTCCAGGCCGACCCCGCCGCGGATGATCAGCCGGAGGTTCTTCGCCTGGTCGATATAGTCGCGACCGCACTTGGTCTTCGACCGGACCAGCACGACGTCAACCTCTGGCACCCTGGTCTTGTCGTCGGTGACCTCGCCGAAGGCCTTCAGCTTTTCCGCAAGCGAGGGATCGAACGCGTCGGAGATCAAAATTTTCATCACAACACCTCCGTCTTTCAGTCAGTCCGAGATCGGACGTACGATGAGGCCTGATCGCAGCTTCGGCTCGAACCAGGTCGATTTCGGGGGCATCACGGTGCCGGCGTCGGCAACCGAGAAGAGCTGATCGATGGAGGTCGGGTGGACCGCGAAGGCCACGGCCCAAGCCCCGGAATCCACCAGTCGTTCGAGCTCTCCAAGGCCACGGATTCCGCCGACGAAGTCCACCCGCTCATCCGACCGCGGGTCGCCGATGCCGAGAATCGGCGCCAACAGGTTGTCCTGCAGAATCGCCACGTCCAACGACCGCACCGGGTCGTCGGCCGGAAAGGTCCCGGCCGCGGCGCTCAGCCGGTACCATTGCCCGTCCAGGTACATGCCGAAACACCTCGCCCGGTCCGGGCGTCCGTCCTCGACGGGGGTCACCCCAAATCGCTCCCGGACCGCGTCGAGGAAGGCCGGTACCGAACGGCCGTCGAGGTCGCGCACCACCCGGTTGTAGTCGAGGATCATCATTTGATCGTCGGGGAAGATCACCGACAGGAAGTAGTTGTAGGGCTCGGTCCCGAGGTGGTTCGGATTGGCCTTTCTGCGCAGGGCCCGAATCCGGGTGCCGGCCGCGGACCGGTGGTGGCCGTCGGCCACGTACAGCTCCGGGACCTTGGCGAACGCCGCCACCAGGGCGTCGCGGTCCGTCGGGCCCGACACCACCCACATCACGTGCTGGATCCCGTCCGGGGCGACGAAATCGTAAACCGGGGCGGCGGCGGTCAGCCGTGCCACCAGGGCGTCGACCTCCGGGCGGGCCTTGTAGGTCAGGAATACCGGTCCGGTGTTGGCGTCGAGGGTGTCGATGTGCCGGGTCCGGTCATCCTCCTTCACCCGCCGCGTGTGCTCGTGCTTCTTGATCAGGTCGGCCTCGTACTCGTCCACGCTCGCCCCGGCGACCAGTCCGGTCTGGACGTGATCCCCCATCCGCTGACGGTAGAGGTAGAGGCTCGGCTCGGCATCGCGCTCCAACACGCCATCGTCCATCAACCGCTTGAGGTTCTCGGCGCCCTTGGCGTAGACCTCGGGCGCGTACACGTCGGTGCCCTTCGGCAGGTCGATTTCGGGCTTGACCACGTGCAGGAAGGACAGCGGGTTGTCCTTCGCCATCTCCCGGGCCTCGTCCGAGTTGAGGACGTCGTACGGGGGGCTCGCCACCTTCGCCGCCAGCTCGGGTCGCGGCCGCCACGCGCGGAACGGTTGGATTCGCGCCATTGTCGGCTCCTTGAGGGTGTCCCGGCCGGGGCCGGGTACGTGAAATCTATCACAAGTCATCGGTTTTGGCATTTCGGGCTTTCATGGCTCTTGACATGTCCGGAATCAGGAGTAAACATGAACTGTTGATCAAATGACGATGGTACGACGCGCTTCAGCCTTCGCCGCCCTCGTGGCCCTCACCGCGTTGATCGCAACGCCGGGCGGAGCTTCGTCGTGCTCCTGGGCCACTCAGGCGCCCCACGGCTGCTGTGCCGAGCCCGCTGCCCGATCAGAGGGTGCCGCCGGTTCGTGCTGCGCCGAGGACGTCGAACCCTCCCCCTGGGCAGCGATGGCTCCGGCAGGGTGCGACTGCCTCCACGCACCGGGGTTCCCCGAAGCCGTTGCCGTCGGCACACCGACATCCCCCGCCACTCCCGAGCTGCGGCTCGAGGTGTGGGTGGGTGCCATCGGGCCGGCTCCCGATTCCGCCGATCTGCGGGCCGGTGCGGACCACGTTCCCCTCGACGGCGACGTACCCCCTCCCCTGTTCTTGCTCGACTGCGCGTTCCTGACCTAGACGTTTCCCTACCGGAAATCGTCGTGAGGAGTTGAGTCCTCGATCAGGAAGGGTGCACCAATGAAGAAGATGACAGTTTTTCTGGCCGTTGGCGTCGTGATGGCGCTGACAGCGATGGCCGTAAGGGCCGACGACACTCCGTCGCCGAGTCAGGAGATCGTCGATGCCGTCGCCGACGTCGTGCTCGCCGAGGTCCTGACCGACGTGCTCGAGCGCAACCCGGAGATCTCGGCGGCCGAGGCGGCCGCGGGCGCGGCGGCCCAGGTGGCGCCGCAGCGGCGGGCGCTGCCCGATCCCCAGGCGCAGCTGATCGCATTCGTGCTGCCGCCCGAGACCCGGGTCGGCCCGCAACGCGCGGCGGTGAGCGTTTCCCAACGACTGCCGGGAGGCTCCAAGCGCAAGCTGGCACGGTTGGTCGCAGAGCAGAGCGCCCAGGCCAGCGCTGCCGACGTCGAGGCGCTGAGAATCCGCCTGGTCACTGAGGCCCGGCGCCAATACCACGAAATCGGTTACCTCGACGCCGCGGTCGAGGTTCTCGATACGGACCGGGCCACCCTCTCCCACTTCGAGGAGCTGGCGCGGGCCCGCTACGCCTCAGGGTCCGGCCTCCAGCAGGAGGTGGTTTCCATACAGGCCGACATCACCCGGATCGAGGCCCGCACGGCCGAAGTACGCGAACTGCGAGCCTCCCGGGTCGCGGCACTCAACCTCCTGAGGGATCGGCCTGGAGCGGACCTGGTGCCTGCTCCCGCGGCGCTCGAGCCCACGCCGGAACCCGACTGGGTCGCCGTTCGCAGCCGCGCCTTGGCGGCCAGACCCGAGGTCAGAGCGTCCTCCGACAGGATCGAGGGGGCCGAGACCGAGTCCGAGCTCGCCAACCGCCGGGGCGGCCCCGACTTCAGCGTCGGCGTTACCTATGCGTGGGTCGACGCGCGCAGCGACGTTGATGTGCCCGACAATGGTCAGGACGTCTTCGGCATCACCGGAGGCATCACCATTCCGGTGTGGAGGGCGGGCATCGAAGCCGGGGTCGAGGAGGCCACGCAGAAAAGACTGGCCGCCGAGGCGCATCACCGGGGGGCGGTGGCCGAGATCGACCGTGAGCTGGAGGCGCTGCGCGGCCGGATTCCAGAGATCGACCGTCGAATCCAGATCTTCGAGGGGGTGCTTCGGATCCAGGCGGAGCAGGCGCTGCGGTCGGCTGAGGCCGCCTATGCAACCGGTCGGATCGCCGCCGTGGCCCTGCTGGATTCGGAACGCACCCTGCTCGACGTCAGGCTCGCCGCAGCGCGCAGCCGGGTCGACCTGGCCGTCGCCATCGCCGAGCTCGAGGGCGCTATTGCAGGACCCTTGGTGATGCCTCGTAACCTCACCGACGTTTCGGTCGCCGGAGCGACATCCGGAACGCTATCAAGTGAAATCGGAATGCGGAATTCGCAATTCGCAATACAAGAACAGCCTACGGGGTCAGCGGATACAAAGAACGCCGCTGGAGGTTCGTCATGAAGAGTGCGTTGAAGGCCGTCGTGTGGGCCCTTATTGGTGGCTTCGTCACCGTGGTTCTGGTGCTCGACCCGCTGCACCTTCACCCGATTGATGACTGGTTTCGCGGCATGGGACGTGATCAGGCCGGCGCTCACGAAATGGACGCTGAGATGGCCGTGCTCCACACTTGCCCCATGCACCCCCAGATCATCCAGGAGGGTCCCGGCAGCTGTCCCATCTGCGGCATGGATCTGGTGGAGATGAAGTCCGGTGCCGCCGAACAGGCCGCGGCTCACACTTCCTCGGAGGCCGAGGTCGAGATCGAACCGGCGGTGCTTCAGCAGATGAACGTCACCACCGAAGCCGTGCACCGCCGCGACCTGCGCCGCAGCATTCGGGCGGTCGGTCACCTCGATTACGACGAGGATGGAATGGTGACGGTCACAACCCGCTATCCCGGCTTCGTGGAAAAGGTATTCGTCAACTACATCGGGCAGCCGGTGCGGCGGGGCGAGCCCCTGTTCGAGATCTATTCACCGGAGCTAGTCCAGACTCAGCATGAGCTGCTGTCGGCGATCCGATACGCCGCCAGCCTCTCCACGGCGCCGGCTGACGTGCGCGAACGGGCCACGGAGCTGGTGGCGGCCGCCCGCACCCGGCTGGGGTACTGGGAGCTCAGCGAGGATCAGATCCTCGCCATCGAACGCGACGGCGAGGTTCACCGCACGATCACCGTCCTGGCGCCGAGCAACGGCCTGGTGATGCAACGAATGCACGGCCTCGAGGGGATGGCCATCGAGCCGGGCATGGAGGTGCTCCACATCGCCGACCTGTCGACCCTGTGGCTCAAGGTGGAGGTCTTCGAGGACCAGCTTCGTTTTCTCAGGGTGGGTATGCGGGCGCAGGTTCAGCTGACGTACTTCGGCGAGGAGACGATCAGTGGTCGGGTTCGCTTCATCGAGCCCGAGGTCGACGAGCAGTCCCGTGCCGTCAGTCTGACCCTCGAGGTGCCGAATGGCGACGGCCGGCTCAGGGTCGGCATGTTCGCCAGCGTGCAGTTCGATCCGCTGACCGCCTCCGACGTGGTTGCGGTGCCGTCCCAAGCGGTGCTTCGCACCGGAGAGCGAAACCTCGTAGTGGTCGCCCTCGGCGGCGGCCGATTCGCTCCCCGAGAGGTCCGGCTCGGGGTGCTCGGAGAGGACGGTTACGTCGAGATCCTCGTCGGCCTCGCCGCGGGCGACGAAATCGTCACCTCGGCCCAGTTCCTGATCGACTCGGAATCGAATCTCCAGGCGGCGATCTCCCGGATGATTGCCGGCTCCAATCACAGCGGGCATTGAGGATCGAGCCATGCTGAACAAAATTATCGAGTGGTCATTACGGAACCAGTTCCTGATGGTGGTTGCACTCGTCCTGGCGATCGCCGGGGGGATGTGGACGGTGCGCCACATCCGGCTCGACGCGATCCCGGACCTGTCCGACGTTCAGGTCATCATCTACACCACCTACTCGGGGCAGGCTCCCCAGGTGGTGGAGGATCAGGTCACCTACCCCATCACCTCCAAGATGCTGTCGGTGCCGCACGCCAAAACGGTGCGGGGCTACTCCTACTTCGGCTCCTCGTTCGTCTACGTGATCTTCGAGGACGGCACCGATCTCTACTGGGCTCGATCCAGGGTGCTGGAGTACCTGTCCGGACTCTCTGCGCAGCTTCCGGCGGCGGCCGTGCCACAGCTCGGACCTGACGCCACCGGCGTCGGCTGGGCCTTCATGTACGCCCTGAACTCGCCCGACCGATCCCTCGCCGAACTGCGTTCCCTGCAGGACTGGTATCTCAAATATGGCCTGGTCTCAGTGGAAGGCGTCTCCGAAGTGGCCACCTTCGGCGGTTTCGTCCGCCAGTACCAGGTGGAGGTCGACCCACTGCGGATGCTCAGCTACGGCATCCCCCTCGGTCGAATCAGAGAGGCCATAAAGCGATCCAACACCGACGTCGGGGGCCGCCTGCTCGAGCTCTCTGAGAAGGAGTTCATGGTCGTGGGTCGTGGCTACGTCAAGGACGTCCACGACCTCGAGCTGATTCCCCTCGACGTGGGGCCCGGCGGTACGCCGGTATTGCTGCGAGACGTCGCCCACGTCACCATCGGGCCCGAGATCCGGCGCGGCATTGCCGAGTGGAACGGCGTCGGCGAGACCGTGGGCGGCATCGTGGTGGTGCGCGACGGCGCCGACACCCTGGACGTGATCGCCAGGGTCAAGGAGCGGCTGGCGGAGCTCCAGGCCGGTCTGCCCGACGACGTCACTGTCGAGATCGGCTATGACCGAACCCGGCTGATCGAGGAGTCGGTGAAAACCCTCACCCGCACCCTGATCGAGGAGTCGGTCATCGTCGCCCTGGTGTGCGTGGTCTTCCTATTCCACTTTCGGTCTGCGTTCGTGGCCATCCTGTCGATCCCTGTCTCCATCCTGCTGTCGTTGATCGTCATGCACCTCCAGGGGCTCGGCGCCAACATCATGTCCCTGGGGGGCATCGCGATCTCCATCGGCGTGCTGGTGGACGCAGCCATTGTGATGGTGGAGAACGCCCACAAGCACATGGAGGAATGGACCGGCAAGCGCAGCCACTTCGAGATCATCCTCCGCTCAGCCCAAGAGGTCGGACCGACCCTCTTCTTCACGCTGCTGGTAATCACCGTCTCGTTCGTGCCGGTCTTCACCCTCCAGGCGCAGGAGGGTCGCCTGTTCCGGCCGCTGGCCTTCACCAAGACGTACGCCATGGCTGCCTCCTCGGTGCTGGCGATCACCATCGTGCCGGTGCTCATGTTCTGGTTCGTCAGGGGTCGAATCGTCGGTGAGAATCGGCACCCCGTGTCAAGACTCCTCAGAGCGGCCTACACGCCCGTGCTGCGGTGGGTGTTGAGAGCCCGGTGGCTGGTGGTCGTGCTGGCGGTGGCGGCGGTGATTTCGATTGCCCTCCCGTTGGCTCACATCGGCTCGGAGTTCATGCCCCCGTTGTGGGAGGGAGACCTGCTCTACATGCCCACGACCTTCCCGGGGATCTCCATTACCAAGGCCCGCGAGATCCTCCAGCAGACCGATCGCATCATCGCCTCGTTCCCCGAGGTCGAGTCGGTGCTCGGCAAGATCGGCCGCGCCGACACCGCCACCGATCCGGCGCCGCTGACCATGATCGAATCCACCATCCGGCTCAAGCCGAGATCCCAGTGGCGGGAGGGCATGACCCCTGACAAGCTGGTGGCCGAGCTCAACCACGCGGTGGATTTCCCCGGCCTCACCAATGCCTGGATCCCGCCCATCAAGACCCGAATCGACATGCTGTCCACAGGCATCAAGACTCCGGTGGGCATCAAGATCGGGGGCCCGAACCTGCAGGAGCTTGAGCGGCTGGGGACCGAGGTAGAGGCGCTGGTGCGCGATTTGCCCGGGACGCTTTCGGCCTATGCGGAACGCGTCATGGGAGGCAACTACGTGGATATCGACATCGATCGGGAGGGCGCGGCGCGGTTCGGCCTCGGGGTGGGTGACGTTCAGGATGTGGTCGCTTCAGCCATCGGCGGCGTGAATGTGGGCTGGACCGTCGAAGGCCTGGAGCGATACCCGATCAACGTTCGTTACCCGAGAGAGCTGCGCGACAACGTGGAAAAGCTGGCCGAGGTGGTGGTTCCGACGCCCTCCGGCGCACAGGTGCCGCTTGGACAGGTCGCTGACATCCGTTTTCGCCAGGGTCCGCCGGCCATCAAGTCCGAGAACGCGCGGCCCAACGCCTGGGTCTACGTCGACCTGGAGACCCGTGACGTCGGCGGGTGGGTCCGACAGGCCCGCGCGGTGGTCGAGCGAGAGGTCGAGCTTCCGGAGGGCTACACCATCTTCTGGTCCGGCCAGTACGAGTACATGGAACGGGCTCGGGCCCGGCTGGTGGTGATCGTGCCCGTGACCCTGATGCTGGTGGTCCTGATCCTCTACCTCAACATGCGGTCGTGGACCAAGACCTCGATCGTCTTACTGGCGGTCCCATTCTCCCTGGTGGGCGCCGTGTGGCTGTTGTTCTTCCTCGGCTACAACTGGTCGATCGCCGTGTGGGTTGGGGTGATCGCCCTGGCGGGCCTCGACGCCGAGACCGGCGTCGTGATGCTGCTCTACCTCGACCTCGCCTATGACCGGTTTCTGAAGGAAGGTCGCATGGCCACCACGGCAGACCTCGCGGCCGCGGTCGAGGAGGGAGCGGTCCAGCGGATCCGGCCGAAGATGATGACGGTCACTACCACCTTCATTGCCCTCGCTCCAATCCTGTGGGCTACCGGCATCGGGTCTGACGTCATGCGCCGCATCGCCGCGCCCATGGTGGGCGGCATCGTCACCTCGTTTTTCGGAGAGCTGGTGGTCTATCCGGCGGTCTACTTCATCTGGCGGTCGTGGTCGGTTGACCGGGCGGAATCGGTTCGGCTTCCTTGACCCCGGCCTGTTTCGCCTTCTTTTCGAGCTCCTGGAGCTTGGCCCGCTCCTGTTCGAGCTGCTGGGCGAGCTGGTCTCGCTTGCCCTGGGCGGGATCGACCACCCCGGGAGACCTGAACTGGGGGGCGTCCTGGACCTTGGGGTAGTGGGGGTCGGGTGAGGGTTCGGCCAGCTGCCGATCATAATCGGCGAGCTGCGCCTCCATGTTCTGCACCTTGACCCTCTGCGCCTGCAATTCGTCGGCCACCGCGTTGGCGTTCGCCGCCGCCGCCGGCTGACCCGCGGCAGCGGATGGTGTCGCGGAACCGGTAACTGCACCGCTGCCCTGGGAGACCGCCGCTCCCTTGCCCGCGGTCTTGACGTTCTGGTCGCTGATGACGGTGGCGCCGGAGCCCTCCTCGCCGGGGCTCTGCAGCTTGATGCGAGATGCCGCAGCCGCCAGAGAGCCGGCCGGAGGCGCCGTCTCCTCTTGCTGTGCATTCTGTTCCGCTTTCTCTTGTGGAGGATCTTCCGTGCCGGCCGGGAAGCCCGGGACACACACCATCCCAAATGCGAATAGCAGGCAAAGATAAAACGCTGACTTCTCTCGGCCGCCCATGGGGCACCTCCTGCGAAACACGTCGATGTCTCATTCATTCTACCTGGAACACTGTACGGCGTTGGTGACGGGCACCGCACGAGCACCGGTTCGGAATGAACGGGATCGTCCGCGGGTTCGTTCAACCACCGGAGTATCGAGATGAATAAATCACGTAACCGCTGGAAACCACCGGCCCACAGGAAACCGCCTCGAATCGCCGCCTGGCTGCCGATCGCCCTGCTGGCCCTGGGCGCGATTCCCGCCGTCGCCGAGGGCGATCCTCCGGTCCTCGAGGGAACCGAGCAGATCTCCTTCGATCGCCCCGAAGCGTGGGCGATGAAGTGGTTTGCTTCGGTCACCCTGTTCACCAGTCTCGGACCGCCGACGAACCGCGAGCCCGGCTCGGTCGATCTGGCGTTGGAGGTCGACTGGATCCCTTCCCTTTCCGAGGACCAAAGGCGGGTGGGGTTCAACGGCACGAAGGTGGAGGACATCAACCGGCTGGGCGTGCTGCCGAGGCCGCGGCTGGCGTTGGGTCTGGGTCACAAGTTCACCCTCGAGGCCGCCTGGATTCCTCCCGTCGAGGTCAAGGGCCTCACCCCGAACATCCTCGACCTCGCGCTGGAGCGGCCTCTGGGCACGGCCGGCAACTGGACCTTTGGTGGCCGCGCCTACGGCCAGTACGGCACGGTCAAGGGCGACATCACGTGCACCACAGACGAGGCGACGATCCCACCGGGTGACTCGGGCAACGCCTTCGGTTGCGAGGAACCCTCGAATGACGAGATCACCGTCAGTTACGCCGGGTTGGCCGCGACCGTCGGCTACCACTTCCCGAACACCCGGGCTTCATCGCTCAATTTCGGCATCTACGCCACCTACATGGACCTCGGTTTCCAGGTGGACGCGTTGACCTACGGACTGCGCGATCGGACGAAGCTGGAGACCGACGGCTGGACGGTAGCCGTGACCGGTGGCTTCAGCTTCCCGCTGTCGTCGAGGATTCGACTGGCATTCGAGGCCTTCTACTCTCCGCTGGACGTGGTTCGACCGCCCCTCACCGACGCCGAAAACGACCCCCTTGTCAACATTCGCTCCCTGCTCAGCTACTCATTCTGATCGGAGGTGTCATGCGTCTACTCTCGAGTCTCTCGATTCTCGTCTGGTTGGCCGGTGCCGGGTGGGCGGCTGCCGAGCAGCAGGTCGTTGAATTCGAACCCGCCGCCACCTCGATCCGCTTCGAGCTTGGTGCCACCATGCACACCGTCCACGGCACGGTCTCCCTCGATCACGGCCGGATCGCCTTTGATTCCGCCACCGGTGAAGCGAGCGGCGAGATCGTGGTCATCGCGAGCTCGGCCGACACCGACAACGACAAGCGCGACAAGAAGATGCACGGCAAGGTATTGGAAAGCGAGCGTTTTCCGACCGTCGTGCTGAAACCGGTTCGAATCAATGGTCAACTGCCGGCGTCGGGGACCAAAACCGTCACCGTGGAGGCCGATCTCGAAATCCACGGAGGGACCCATCGGATCTCTTTTCCCGCGGAGATCACGGCGGCAGGAGATGACATGATCGAGCTGTCGGCCGAGTTCGATGTTCCCTATGTCGAGTGGGGCCTCGACGATCCGAGCACCTTCGTGTTGCGGGTTTCGAAAAAGGTCAGCGTGACGGTGGCGTCTCGGGCGCGGCTTTCAGCCCTTGTCCCCGAGCACGAGGCGCAGCCGTAGCGGGGCTTCCCAACCTTCGGGCAGCACCTCCAGCAGCATCGGCCGGCCGGGGGCCAACCCGCGAGGGGTGACGAAGTAGATCAGATCCGCCATGCCGTCGCCCCGGGAGAGGGTGGCGGAGTCGATCACCGTCGGTCTCCGCGACATGCGAATGTCCGGAAAGAAGCTGGTCTCCCGCAGGTGGCGTTGCCGAATCCACACGTCCACCGGGATTCCGGCGGCGGAGGCGATGCGGTGATCGGCGCCGAACTTGTCGTAACCCTGCCGGACCTCCTTGAGCTCTGCCATCCGGTAGCGGGTGCCGTCGGGCCCAACCAGTCGAAAGGACTCTCGGTCGATCACCGCCCGCTGCTTGCTCTTGTTCTGCACCCCCACCACCATCGGCAGGTAGGGCTCACTGACCCTCATGTAGGTGAGCGAGAGATTCGCCCACAGCTGACCGGCCGCGTTCTTTTCGCTGAATACCAGCTGACGTTCCTGGCTGGTCGCGGAAGCGGCGACAGCCGTCATAAGGACCAGCGCAGCGGTCACACGTCTCATGAGTTCACTGTACCGGATCGCATCGAAGAGTGCGCGGTTGGTTTTCGTACGACCGTCGACGGTCGCCGGCTCTGGATCGACTCGCCAATCGGGGAGGGCTCGCGACATGGCCGTATTCACGAAAACAGGTAGAATCTGGCCGGAGGCTTTGGCATGAGGCGATTGACAGCAACCTGTGCGGCGTTGATTTCGATGGTCGGCATTCCCGGGACGCAATCTGTTGGAGAGGCCTGCACGGGCTTTTTCATCAACCGTCCCGACGTCAGGGTGATGGCCGTCAACTTCGACTGGGACGTGCCGGGCGGCCGGCTGATCGCCAACCAGCGCGGGGTCCAGAAGACCGCCTTCGTCGCTGCCGGCGCTGACCCGGTCAGTTGGGTGTCCGCCTTCGGCAGCTTGACCTTTAATCAATACGGCAGGGAGTTCCCCATCGGCGGCATCAACCAGCGGGGCCTCGCCATGCAGGTGCTGTGGCTCGATTCAACCGGCTACCCCACCGACGCCACCGGGCCGGCGATCGAGGCGTCGCAGTGGGTCCAATACTGCCTGGACAGCTTTTCGAACGTGCAGCAGGTGGTGGACAGCGCCGAGCAGCTGGCCGTTTCCAGCCCGGCGTTGCTCCATTTCCTGGCCTGCGGCCGATCCGGATCCTGCGCCGTCATTGAGTTTCTCGACGGCAAACCGGTGATCCGGGCGCTGGAGCAGCTGCCACTGCCGGTGTTGGCCAACTCCACCTACCTCGAGTCGATCAAGGCGCTCGACGCAAGCCTCGGTTATGGGGGAAAGGTGGCCCCCGCCGAAGGTGACGCCAGTCTCAGCCGCTTCGTTCGGGCCGCCACCGAGCTCAACAGCACCCGGGTCCAGGGAACGGCGGCCGCGATCGACCGGGCTTTCGGGATCCTCGATGACGTCGCCATCGAGGAGCTGAACCAGTGGCGGGTGGTGTACGACCTGCGGGGAAAAAAGGTGTACTTCACGACCCGGGCAAACCCTGATCGACGCAGCGTCTCGATGGCCAACGTGGAGTTTCACTGCGCCCTGAAGGGAGCCAGTTCCCTCGATCTCTCGGCCAAGGGCGCCGGCGACGTTAGCACCGAGCTGAAACCGCTCACCGCCGCAGAAAACCTCGACCTGGTGAGGACCTCCGTGTCACAGACCAAGTTCCTCGAGGGCACCACACCTGATGAGGTGTCGCTCTGGGCCGGCTACCCGGAAGGGCTCAACTGCACCCTGCCGGTGCCCCCGCCGAAACCGACCCCCCAGTACCCGGTCCGCTGACCACACTCGAGGGCGAGCAGATCTCCAGTCACTCTGGTCGGAGGTTCACCGTCGCAGTCTTGGATTTATCATCCCCGCTGTCGGTGAGCTCGGGGACGAGCAGCGCGTTGTACAGCAGCTTGAGGGTGGCCGGCGTCGAGGCCCGGAATTGCGGGTTGAAGCCGAACAGCACCAGTTGACCCGTCCCTTTTCTCAGCCACACTATCACCGGCCGGTTGGCCAGCAGTTCTTCGTTTTCCGCATACCCGCTGACGACGATATCGCTCAATCTGTCCGGTGTGGCCGTCATCACGAAGCTCCCCGCCGGCAATGTTCCTCCTTCGAGCCCAAGCGCTTCGGTCGTACGCACCACATCGAGGCCGCCGGGCGTCAGCGGCCTCAGCCGCGACTCCAGGTCCTCGGATCGATCGGCGATCTCGACGTACGTCAGCCCGTGGTTGAGGGGCAGGGACCAGCTGGTGATGTCGTACGGTTTGATGACCTGGCCGTCCGGGGTGTAGTGCCTCACCGGGTAGTGCTGGGCCTCCATGACCTCCTTGACGAAAGCCCGGAACGGCTGGGCCAGCGGGACCACCACGGTTCCGGCCTCGAACACCATGCCTCCAACCTCGGCGCGATTTGAAATCTCGAACACGGCCACACCGTGCGCCGCCAGCAGGTTGGCCAGATCCGGCAGCGCCCCGCGATCATTTTGGCGGCCGGGCAGCACGTAGTAGGCCGGGGATTCCAGCCTCCCCCGCTCCAGCTCCTTGCGGCACAGCCGATTGCGGAACCGCAAGAGCTCCTCACGGTGGGTGGCCGAGGTTTCGAGGACCGACATCATGGACACCAGCTCGTACTGGACGATATCGCCGAGCCGCCACCAGCCGCCCGGCCAGGGGTCCGGCATGTTGACGCTCTTCTTGTACTCGGCCAGCCCCTTGCCGCGCACGGCAAGCTCGGTGGGCTCCACGTAGATCGGGGTCGCGAGCCGGCAGCTGGCAGCCTCGGTGAGAAGGCTGATGACCCCCTTCCAGTGGGAGGTGGTGGTGGCACCGGGCCAATACTCGTCGAAGACCCAGTGGCTCGCCACGCTTCGCAGAGTCGCGGTGCCCAGGTCCTTGGCCATGGACGAACCGAAGACGTCGGACTGACACCAACTCACCCCGACCGGTGGACCTTGTGAAAATAATCGCGTACCATGTCAGCGCAACGATGGAAGTCGCGAAAGCACCCCGCGCGGACCAGACCGTACCCGAATCACCAACCGCCTGAATCGGAGTCTTCGTGGACGCACCGAACCTGCTCAGCATCTGCACCATCGCCTTCGCTTCCGTGGCCATTCTGCTCTCGATTCTCGCCGTCACCATGCATTTCATGACGATGCTGTTCCCGGTACGAAAGCCGGCCGTGGATGCGGCCATCGTTGCGGCCATCAGCGGGACCGTGGCCTCGGTCTTCCCCGGGTCCCGCGTCACTCACATCGAGGAGGAAAGATGATCTTCACCGACAAACCCAAGAAGATCAGGGTCATGTTCACACCCTTCAGGGACGGGCTGCAGAGCTCGTTCGGTGGCAAGACCCGGCTCAAGGACATCCTGCCCGCCATGGAGTTCGCGGCCCGCGAGGCGGGCATCCGGCACTTCGAGTTCGGCGGTGGGGCGCGGTATCAGGCGCCCTACTTCTACGTCGGTGAGGATCCCTTCGACTGTCAAGACAAGATGCGCGCCGCGGTCGGGCCTGACGTCGACCTCCAGATCCTCACCCGGTCGGTCTCGGGGGTGACGCTCACCACCCAGCGGCTCAAGGCATTGTCCCTGCAGGCCAAGCTGATGGCCAAGCACGGCACCACCTGGGATCGCAACTTCGACTACATGAACGACGTCGACAACCTGGAGAAGACCGGCAAGCCGATCGTCGACGCCGGCATGCACCACCAGGTGTGCGTCTCGCTGATGGGACTGCCGTTCAAGGACGACACCGTTCACACCGCCGACTTCTACATCGGGATCATCCGGAAGCTGCTGGACCGCGGCGTCCACATGGACTCGGTCTGCATGAAGGACGCCTCAGGCACCACCGATCCGACGACCTGCTACGAGACCGCCAGGGGCCTGCGCAAGATCCTGCCTCCCGAGGTGATTCTCTGGCAGCACACCCATGACACCGCCTCGATGGCGGTCTCGTGCTACATGGCCGGTATCGAGGGCGGTGTCGACGGCATCGACCTTTCGGTCCGTCCGATGGCGTCCGGAACCGTCCAGCCCGACGTCCGCTCGATGTGGCACGCCCTCAAGGGGACCGGTTACTCCCTCGACATCGACCACACCAAGATGGACGAGATCGAGAACCTGCTCAACGAGGGATTGGCCGAGTACGAATTCAACCCGGTGACCACCACCGCTGATGCACGAGTCGTGGGCTTTCCCATGCCCGGCGGAGCCATCGGCCCGAACGTACACATGATGAAGGAGGCCGGCATCCTCGACCGGTACTCGGACGTGCTCGCCGAGTTCCCGGTGGTGGTGAAGGCCGGCGGGGCATGGACCTCGGTGACTCCCGGCAGCCAGCAGTACTGGCTCCAGGCGTTCAATAACGTGCTCCTCGGGCGCTGGGAGAAGATGAACGACGGCTACGGCAAGGCGGTGCTCGGCTACTTCGGCCGGCCTCCCCTGCCGCCGGATCCCGATGTGGTGAAGGTCGCGGCAGAGCAGCTGGGCATGGAACCCTTCGACGGCGACCCCCTCGAGGCGGCCCCCGACAGCCTGGCTCAGGCCGAAGCGGCGCTCAAGGAGCGCAACCTGCCGCTGACCGAGGAGAACGTCTTCCTGGTGGCCGCCGCGACCATCCCCGGCAAGAACATGGATCTCAACGAGGGCATTCGCCTGCTCACGGGCAAGGCCAAGATCGTGCTGCCGTTGAAGAAGAAGGAAGCTCCGCCGGCTCCGGCAACCGCGCCGGCGGCATCCCCGTCGTCGGCGCCGTTCACGGCTCCCATCACCACCACCTGCACGGTGCGGGAAAACGGCACCGACCGCACCTTCAGGATCACCATCCAGCCGCCGGGCGCCGCGTCCCAGACTGCAGCCGCCGCGGCCCCGGCCGCCCAACCCAAGGTCGCCGACGGCACGCCGGTCTTCTCTCCGTTCCAGGGTAAGACCGAGCTGGTGGAGATCAAGGTCAAGGTTGGCGACAAGGTCACCGCCGGCCAGGTCGTCGCAGCGGTGGAGGCCATGAAAGCCAAGCATGACGTCAAGGCCCCGTGCGCCGGCGCGGTGCTCTCTGTCGATGCCGAAATCGGGGCCGACATCGAGGCCGGCCAGTCCATTCTGACGATCGGGGGCTGAAAATGGAGGCCTTCGCGGCCCTGCTCTCCAACTCGGGGTTCGCCGGCCTGACCTGGCAGAACCTGATCATGTTCGCGGTCGGCGGAGGGTTGATCTACCTGGCGATTCGCAAGGGCTGGGAGCCGCTGCTGCTGATCCCCATCGGCTTCGGTGCGATCCTCGCCAACCTGCCGTTCGCCATGTTGAGCGCCTCGCTGGGCCACGATCCCGGCGGCGGAACTGGCCATGCGCTACTCCAGATGATCTACGACGTGGGTATTCGCACCGAGTTCCTGCCACCGATCATCTTCCTCGGGGTCGGCGCGTTGACCGATTTCCGGCCGCTGCTCGGCCGCCCCATCACCTTCCTGCTCGGCGCTGCGGCGCAGCTCGGCATTTTTGTCGCCGCCCTCGGCGCGTTCTACCTGTTCGGCTTCTCGATGGATGAGGCGGCCGCCATCGGGATCATCGGCGGCGCCGACGGACCCACCTCGATCTTCCTTGCCGCCATCCTCGCGCCCCATCTGCTCGGAGCCATCGCGGTGGCGGCGTACAGCTACATGTCGCTCGTACCGATCATCCAACCACCCATCATGCGCGCGCTGACGACCAAGAAAGAACGCGCCATCGACATGCCTCAGACCAAGCCCGTGTCGCGCACCGCTGTGATTCTCTTCCCGATCCTGATCACGGTGTTGGCCGCGCTCGCGGTGCCCGCGTGCGCACCACTTATCGGCATGCTCATGTTCGGCAACCTGCTGCGCGAATCCACCGTTACCGACCGACTGTTCAAGACCGCTGGCGGACCGCTCATCAATATCGTCACCATCTTCCTCGGGATCACCGTCGGCGCCACCATGGTGGGTCCAACCTTCATTTCGGTCCAGACCATCTTCATTCTCGCCCTCGGTGCCTTCGCCTTCTCGTTTTCGACCTTCGGTGGTGTGGTGTTCGCGAAGATCCTCAACCTGGTTTTGCCCGAGGCGGGCAAGATCAACCCCTGCATCGGCGCCGCTGGCGTCTCCGCGGTGCCGATGGCCGCTCGGGTGGTTCAGAACTTCGTCAGCACCGAAACCGACGGCGAGGTCAACCCACTGATGGCCGCCATGGGACCCAACGTGGCCGGGGTGATCGGCTCGGCGGTGGCCGCCGGCGTCTTCCTCGCGCTGCTTCGGTGATGCTGACGATCAGAACAACGTGTAGATGAACGGTGCGGCGGCCGAGCCCGAAAGAACTATCAGGACGGTGACCAGCAACAGCACGATGATGATTGGGGTCAACCACCACTTCTTGTTGTTGAGCAAGAAGTGGACGAACTCGCCGACGATGCCGGACCGGCGCGCGCCGGCTTCCTTCTCGAACGCGGATTTCTGATCGACCTTGTCGGATGGCGTGTGGTCTTTCATCGACACCTCAGAATTGCCGGAAGTAACGTTGCGCTTCGACGCCGGATGGGTCGCGGGCGATCCAGTAGCTCGAGGCCTCCCGGTCGAAGCGGCGCTTCATCGGATCATACCCCACCAGCCGCATCACCAACCCCACCGGCGTCAGCACCAGGAAGTAGACGAGGGCCAGGATGACGTGGGAAACCACGAACCCGATCGGCCAGGCCAGGTAGGACATGCCGAGGAAGACCAGCCGCATGAAGGCCGGCGCCAGCCAGCCGATCGCCGGCACCACCACCGCCGCCGCCCACAGCCCCCTGGCCAGGTTCGGGTTGCCGAACTTGAACCACGCCACCGCCCCGAAGAAGACGAGAAACCCGAGCCAGATGAACCCGAACTGGTTCAGCTGCCGCCTCGACGGCTGACGATTGATCTGAACGACACTCATGAGATTCCAATCAACTCAATTCCGTGTCCCAACCGGCAGACCGCGGATGAGTGACCCTCGCCGAGGAAGGTTGGGACACGGAATTGAGCACTGCACAACGTCATACCTAGTCCAGCGCAAACTGCGCGAGGTACTCGCGTCGTTCCGGAATGTTCTCCTTGGGTTGCTCTTCTTTCAACAGGAGGTGGTTTTCCAACACGAGGACATCCATGTCGGTGCCCATGAAGCAGTGATAGGCGTGCTCCGGTGAGCACACGATGGGCTCGCCGCGGACGTTGAACGACGTGTTGATCATGACCGGGCAGCCGGTGCGGGCCTCGAAGGCCTTCATCAACCGGTAGAGCAGGCCGTGCCGTTCGGCGTCAACGGTCTGGACCCGGGCCGAGTGGTCGACGTGGGTGATGGCGGGCACCTCCGAGCGGATCAGCTTGAGCTTGTCGAGCCCGGTCACCCCGCTGCCGTCGACCGCGGTCCGTTTCGACTCCGCCACCGGTGCCACCAGCAGCATGTAGGGGCTGTCCTGCTCGTCCTCCATCTCGAAGTACTCGCTCACCCGCTCGCGCAGCACGATCGGCGCAAACGGCCGGAACGACTCGCGGAACTTGATCTTCAGGTTCATCACCGACTGCATCGCCCGGCTGCGGGCGTCGCCGATGATCGAGCGGCAGCCGAGGGCGCGCGGGCCGAACTCCATCCGGCCCTGCATCAACCCGACGACCCGTTCCTGCTCGATCAGGTCCACGACTCTGGCGCATGAGTGCGCCCTCGTCGTCGATCCGGTGATACACGGCACCGGTCGGCGTCCAGAAACGAGCGGATCTCCTCGGTTGGAGAACCGCGGACCCAGCAGCGATCCGCTCTGGCCGTCGGGGGCTTCGACCGGGCGCGGGTTTTGCAAGCAGCTGGTACCAGATGAACAGGGCCGCACCGAGGGCGCCGCCGGCGTCTCCGGCGGCCGGCTGAATCCAGATCCGATCGAACGGACCCTCCCTGAGGATGCGACCGTTGCCGACGCAGTTCAGCGCCACACCACCCGCCAGACAGAGGTTCTTCATGCCGGTGACGGCGTGGACGTGCCGCACCGCCCGCAGCATGATCTCCTCGGTCACCTTCTGGATCGAGGCGGCGAGGTCCATCTCGCGCTGGGTCAGCGGGGTTTCCGGTGGCCGGGGCGGGCCGCCGAACAGCCGGTCGAACTTCCGCGAGGTCATGGTCAGACCCTGGCAGTAGTTGAAGTAGCTCAGGTCCATCCGGAACGAGCCGTCGTCCTTGAGATCGATCAGGTTGTCCCGGATCTCGTCCACGTACCGGGGCTCGCCGTAGGGCGCCAGCCCCATCAGCTTGTACTCGCCCGAGTTCACCCTGAAGCCGCAGAAGTAGGTGAAGGCCGAGTACAGCAGCCCCAGCGAGTGGGGAAAGTGGAGCTCGTGGGTGAGCGTTGACCCGGTTGCCCCGGCCCTCGCCGAAGCTGGCGGTGGTCCACTCCCCCACTCCGTCCAGGGTGAGAATCGCCGCCTCCTCGAAGGGCGAGGGGAAGAAGGCGCTGGCGGCGTGAGATTCGTGGTGCTCGGTGAACACGATCCGCTTGCCGAAGCCGCCGTCGAGGCCGCGGTCGATCTGCCGCGGCAGGTGGAGCTTCTGGCGCATCCACAGCGGCATCGCCTTGAGAAAGGACCGGAATCCGACCGGGGCGAAGCTCAGATAGGTCTCGAGGATCCGTTCGAACTTCAGAAACGGCTTGTCGTAGAAGCCCACGTAGTCGAGCTGTTCGGACCGGAGACCGGCCTCCTCGAGGCAGTAGTCGATGGCGTTGACCGGGAATTCGTGGTCGTGCTTCATGCGGGTGAACCGCTCCTCCTGGGCCGCGGCCACGATCTTGCCGTCCACCACCAGGGCGGCGGCGGAGTCGTGGTAGAAGGCCGAGATCCCGAGGATCGCTGTCATCGTAGTGTGTTCACTCCAGGCACAGCTGAGTCGTCAAGGAGGTACGATTGTATCCCAATTCGCCAAATATTTCTCCGAGCCCCAGTCGCGGCACCCACCCGGCTTCAGCGCTGGCCTCGTCTATTCGGGTGTGCCCAGGTACCCCAGCAGGACGGCGGTCTTGGACTCCATCAGCTCCCGTGTTCGGGCTTCCAAGACCAGCCGCAGCAGCGGCTCGGTGTTGGACGGGCGCACGTTGAACCACCAGTCTGAGTACTGGACCGTAATGCCGTCCAGGTAGTCGATCTCGCCGTCGGCGAAGACCTCCGCGAGCTGCCGAATCATGCCGTCCTTGTCGTCGACGTGGAAGTTGATCTCGCCGGTGGCGTGGTAGCGCTTCAGCGGCGCCGCGAGCTCGGCGATCGGCCGCCCGCTTTCCCGCATCAGATCCAGCGCCTCGATGACCGTCAGGATCGACGAGTCGGCGGTGTAGTTGCAGCGGTAGTAGAAATGCCCCGCCAGCTCGCCTCCGAACGGAGCGTCGTGCTGCCGCATGGTGGCCTTGATGAAGCTGTGTCCGACTCGCTCGCGAACCGGCTTCCCGCCGGCCTCGGCGATCGCCTCCTTGGTGGCCCACGACGACCGGAGGTCGTACACGATCACCGCTCCGGGGTCGTCGCGCAAAAACCGGGGCGCCAGCATCGCGGTCATGATGTCCGCGGTGATGACGTCGCCGTTCCCGTCGATGATCATCGCCCGGTCGGCATCGCCGTCGAAGGACACTCCCAGGTCGCAATCGTGCTCCCTGACCGCTCGCTGAAGGTCCACCAGGTTCTCCGCCTTGAGCGGGTTGGCCTCGTGATTCGGAAAGGTGCCGTCAAGCTCGAAGTACAGGGGAACCAGGTCGACGTTGAGCCGCTCGAGGATCGGCAGGTAGATGGTGCCCATGCCATTGGCCGCATCGGCGGCCAACTTGAGTCGAGGCTCGTGATGCTCGAGCATGGAGAGCACGTGGTCACAGTAAGCCTCGAAAACGTTTTGGAAGCTCTCGCCCGCCTCCGGCTCGAGGTCGAGCGGTACTTCGGATTCGAGCACCAGGCGCTCGAGCTCCGAGATCCCGGTCTCGTAGGACACCGGGATCGCGTCCCGGCGGGACATCTTGAAGCCGTTGTACACCGCCGGGTTGTGGCTGGCGGTCACCTGGATCCCACCCGACGCCTTCAGGTGGCCGGTGGCGAAGTAGTTCTGGGGGGTGTCCGCGACCCCGATGTCGACCACCGAGACCCCCCTAGCCCGCAGCCCCCGTTTGAGGGCCTCGGCCAACGGCACTGAATGGGAGCGCATGTCCCGGGACACCACCACGACCGGTCCGCGCGCCAGGTCCTCGGCATCGAGCAGGTCGCGGTAGTGGTAGCCGACCTCAAACGCGATCTCCTCGTTGACCTGGTCGGGGTAGGTTCCCCGGATGTCGTACGCCTTGAAAATTCCCGCCATGGCCTCTCCTAGTCCCCTGATCCGGCAAGGTTAGCACTCTCACCGAACACGCGGTTGCGAAGGAACGCCTCGGGTTCCCAGGGCGGCGGGCCACCGCCCATCCACTGGTGGAACCAGTCCAGGTGCACCAGGTAGTAGAAGGCCATCTCATAAAAGCTCGGCCAGTGGCCGGCGTTGGGGAAGACCACCAGTCTCGACGGGACCTCCATCAGCTGGAGGTCGGTGAAGAAGTGCAGGCTCTGGGTGTAGGGGACCCGGTAGTCGCGCTCCCCCGTCACCACCAGGCAGGGCGTCTTGAAGCTCTCGACGAAGTTGGACGGCGACCAGGTTTCGTAGTGCTCGGAGTCCCACGGTCGGCCGCAGAGATCCCGCTCGGGGAACCACAGCTCCTCGGTGGCCCCGTGCTTGGACCGCAGATCGTAGACCCCCATCATGGCGGCCGAAGCCGCGAACCGGTCGGTGTGACCCTCGAACCACATCATCATGTAGCCCCCGTAGGACCAGCCCATGGAGGCCATCCGGTCGCCGTCGACCCAGGGAATCTCGGCGACGGCGTCGGTCACCTTCATCAGATCCTCGTACACCCGGCCACCCCAGTCGCAGGCGATGGCGTCCACGAAGTCCTGGCCGAAGCCGTTGGAACCGGTCGGGTTGGGGAAGGCCACGACGTAGCCCTTGCCGGGATAGACCTGCCAGTCGCCGCGGTAGCGGTCCAGCCACTGCTGCTGCGGCCCGCCGTGGACGTTGAGGATCAGCGGGTACTTTTTCGTGGGATCGAAGTCGTGGGGCTTGACCACGAAGACCTGGACCTCGTAGTCCCCCGCTCCGTCGACCCAGAGCTCCTCGGCCGGACGGATGTCCACCTCGGCCTCGAGGGCGGCGTTGAAGTCGGTGATCTGCAGGGCTTCTCCGCCGCCCACCGGTGCGCGAAAGACCTCGGGCGGCGAACCGACCTTGGATCTCGTGTAGACGAGAGTCTCGCCCCGGGGGCCTACCCGCCACCCCGAGATGGCGCCGTCCTGCCGGATCTCACGGATCTCGCCGTCTTCGAGATCGACCGAGTAAACCGGGGTCTTCCCCTTCACATCCGCCTGGAAGAACAACGTGCCACCCTCCGGGTGCCACTGGAGAGATGATGCCCAGTCGTCGAATCCGCCCCGGGTCGTCAGGTACCGGACCGAACCGTTGGTCAGGTCGCGGACCGCGACCCGGAACAGATCCGACTCGCGTCCGGCCCGCTCCTGGCTCAAGTACGCGATCAAGCGTCCGTCCGGCGAGTAGCTGGGGTTGCCGTCCCAGCCGGGATTGTCGGCGGTGATGTTGCGGGGTTCGCCGCGCGGGCTTTCGTCGCCGACGGCGACCACCCACAGGTCCGCATTGGTCGAGGTCGCCGGCACGCTTCCCCGGTCGGATACGAAGCACAGCTCGTCCGACGCCGGCGAAAAAGCATAGCCGGGGCCGCCACCCAGCGAGAAGGTGGGGCTGTCGAACCGCCCGGGGGTCAGGTCGGCGACCACCTCGCCGGTCGCCGCAGCCACCAGCAGGACGTGGGGGTACCTGCCCTCGCGCCAGCTGTCCCAGTGCCGGTAGAGCAGCTCGTCCGCCATGTAGGCCTTGAGTGGACCGCCGTTGGCCGCCGTCAGGGTCGTCCGGTTGCACTCCGGGTCGGCTCCGCATTCCGGGTAGACCTTGGAGGTCACCGCGATCCAGCGGCCGTCGGGGGACCACACCGGCGCCGAAACCCCGGTGGGAAAATCGGTCAGCTGCCGCGCCTCGCCGCCGTCCACCGGCATGATGAAGAGCTGGCTGCTCCTCGTCCGCTCGATCGCTGACGAAGACCAGGCTCTTGCCGTCGGGCGAAAAGACCGGCGAGGAGTCGTGATGACGCGCCGGTGGTCATCTGGCGGGGCCTGGAGCCGTGAGCGCCGACCATCCAGATCTCGGACCAGCTCTCGCCCTTTTCCAGCTCGTACCGGGTCACCGCCACCGCCACCCGCAGGCCGTCCGGGCTGAGCTGGGGCGCGCCGACGAACGCGGTTCGGTAGTAGTCCGCGATCTCGAATGCCCGCTTGTCGGCGGCGTCCGCCGCCACAGTGACGAGCACGAACGTCAGTGCGGTCATCCAGGTCAGGATTCTCATGAGGGACCTCCTCGGGAACCGCGGCATTGTAGCCCGCGCTGGCGCCAAGGTTGGAGGTTCAAAGTTGAAAGTTGAAAGTTCCTGCACTCGCGTCGTGGTGCTGGTATCCAGCCTGGCTGCGCGCTCGATCAGGCACTTCCTGAAGCCGTGCCCTTTCCGTACGCCGCAGCCTGAGAACCCCAAATCATTCCCTTGTCGCGAGCGTGCACGAAGTGTCGCGTTCGGACACGAGGCTGTCGCGTGGGTCTCTGGCATCTCCATCCTCGCGCCCTAGATTGTGCTCAAGACGCGAGGTGCGGAGGTCCTGGAGCAATCGCCACAACACGCCAAACTGGTTGCTACGCGAAGAAATGGAGGGGCCCAATGATATTGCGACGAGTTCTTTTCGTGGTCTTGTGCGTGGTCGTGCCCGCGACGGTCGGAATGGCCGCCGACGATGGTCGAATCGAGATCGGACCCACCGATTCGTTCCCGATCGTCATCTCCGGTCCGGGGTCGTACGTCCTGACCACTGCACCGAGAACCGCGGTGGGGTCGTGGTCGACAACATCACCGCAATGGACAACCTCAACGCGGGAATCTACGCGACCAAAGCTCTCATCCTGGACTGCAACGCATCCGGGAACGACGGCAGCGGTATCAGCGCCTCGGGTTCGGTGATCCGCGACTGCGTGGCTTCCGAGAATGGGGGCCACGGCATTCACAGTGGCGGCAACGGCGTCGTCCACGGGTGCGTGGCCGGCATTAACGGCGACGACGGCATCTACCTCAGCGGCAGCGCGAACCAGGTCGCGTTCTGCAGCGTGTGGGCCAACGCGGGTTACGGCGTCAACATGTACGCCAACGCCCGCAACAACATCTCGCACAGCACCGGGTATGACAACGGTGCGGGCAACGTGGTCAACTGTGGAGTCGGCAACGGCTGCCACCACAACATGCTGCCGTGAGGGCCCAGGCCAACCTCTCTCGTCGAGTCACGTTCAGAGATTTGGTTCATCCAGGGAAGCGCGAGGTTGGGTGATCCGTTTTTGACAGTCAGGGTCAGCGTCAGGAATCTGTGGCAGTGGCAGGGTTCAGCGGACAGCGACGGTATTCAGGGGCACCTCCACCCTGCCGCTGGTTGCTGACCCTGTCCCTGATTGCTGTACCCGCACTCCGACGCTCGGCTATGATCTGGTCGATGTGTGGTCGGTTCACTCTGACGGTCTCTGCTCGTGTGCTCGCGGAGCTGTTCGACGTTCCCGAGATCTCTGAGTTTGAGCCGCGTTTCAACATCGCGCCCACCCAACAGGTGCTCATCGCCCGGGCGAAGGAGGGTGGTGAAGCCACTGAAGTGTTGCCGGTGCGGTGGGGACTGGTGCCGTCGTGGGCCAAGGACCTCTCCATCGGCTCGCGGATGATCAACGCACGGGGAGAGACGGTGGCTACGAAGCCGGCATTTCGGTCCGCCGTCAAGTACCGCCGGTGCTTGATCCCGGCCGACGGATTCTTCGAGTGGAAGAAGACCGGGTCCGCCAAGCAGCCTCATTGGATCCGATTCGTCGACGGACGCGTCTTCGCCTTCGCGGGTCTGTGGGAGCGGTGGCGTCCGGCCGACGGAGAGCCGGTCGACTCGTGCACCATCATCACCACGACGCCGAATCGGCTCGTCGCCGGGATCCACGACCGGATGCCCGTCATCCTCGCCCGCGACCGCCATCGCGAGTGGCTCGGTCCGAAGCGGTTGCCGGACGGTCGTCTTGAAACGCTGCTGGTTCCCTATCCGCCGGAGGAGATGGAGGCCCGTCCGGTGAGCACCCACGTCAACCGACCGGCCAACGACGATCCCGCCTGTATCGAACCAGTCGATCAGGGAAATCTCTTTGTATGAAGGGGTGCTGAAACACAGGTCAGAGATCAACTGACTCAGTTTTCGGTGCCCGGATCCCGCCCAAGACCACCGGATGAACGCGGGGGTCGTGCCGGGATCCGGGCTCCGAAAACTGAGAAGTACATTGAAATGGAATGTTGCTGGCACCAACGGCCCGGGTGGGATCTCGACACGCACCCCGTGCGTATCTAAGATATGAGGACTCAAACGGGGAGGCATCATGACTGACAAGACCTGGTATGTCGCGGTGGATGGCGAGACCGTTGGCCCGATGACCGAGCAGGAGCTGCTGGACGGCCTACGGGCCGGAACCTACGGCGGCAAACACGCCGTGTTCGGTCCCGGGATGGCCGACTGGGTGGCCGCTGGGTCGGTCGCGGCTCTCCGCCGGGCCATCGACACTGGATCCGCCGCCCCACCCCCGCCGCCGCGGTCGCTCGGGCCGGTCGCCGACGACATCGACTTCGAGGTCAAGGGCTCGGAGATGCAGTTCGTGGAGATCGAGCTCGATCCGGGCGAGAGCGTGGTCGCCGAGGCCGGCAGCATGATGTTCATGGGCCACGACATCGCCATGGAGACGATCTTCGGTGACGGCAGCAGCGCGGGCGGCGGCCTGATGGACACCCTGGTGGGCGCCGGCAAGCGCCTGCTGACCGGAGAGAGTCTGTTCATGACCATCTTCCACAACCGCGGTCAGGGCAAGCAGCGGGTGGGATTCGCAGCGCCCTACCCCGGAAAGATCATCGCCATGGACCTGAGGCGGCTCGGCGGAAAGCTGATCTGTCAGAAGGATGCGTTCTTGTGCGCGGCCAAGGGGGTCTCCATAGGGATCGCGTTCCAGAAACGGCTGGGGACCGGGCTTTTCGGCGGCGAGGGCTTCATCATGCAGAAGCTGGAGGGGAACGGGCTGGCCTTCGTCCACGCCGGCGGCACCATCGTCGAGCGCGAGCTCGGCCCTGCCGAGACCCTGAGGGTCGACACCGGCTGCATCGTCGCCCTCGACGCGTCGGTGGACTACGACGTTGAGTTCGTCGGTGGCGTCAAGTCGGCGGTTTTCGGCGGCGAGGGCTTCTTCTTCGCCCGGCTGACCGGGCCCGGCACGGTCTGGCTCCAGTCCCTGCCCTTCAGCCGCCTGGCCGGGCGGATCTGGCGCGCCGCGCCCCAGGCCGGCGGCAAGGACAAGGGCGAAGGGTCGGTGCTCGGGAAGATAGGTGGCATCGGAGGCTTTTTCGACGGCAACTGATCTTGAGTTTCCGATCTTTCAGTTCTTAGTTCTGAGTTCTTAGTTACATAAGGGTTTTGGAGGTTCGAGAAGGAATGGGCCCTCCGGGTACGGGGTGGGCTGGGGGGAACTCAGAACTCAAAACTCAGAACTCAAAACTCGTTGATTCGTCGGTCTCGAGGTAGGAGTCCGCGAAGCGGTCGAGGACGTTGAGATAGGGCTCGATCGACGGGATGAAGTGGCGCTCGTCGGCAGCGTGGGGTCCGATCCCGGTCTGGCCCCACACCACCGCGTTGCCTCCGGGCGCGAAGCGGGCCGATGATCCCGGCTTCTTGCGACCGACTCGGGCGGGCTCCCCCGACACCGAGGCCACCGCGTCAAGCAACCTCCCGAGGTGGGGGTTGTCCTGGGGACAACGGACTCCGGCCTCCAGGGTTTCTACCACGATCTCCTGGCCCAGCTCCCCGGTGAGCTTGCGGAGCTCGTCCACAAGGCCTTCGACGTCGTCCCCTGGAATCGGGCGGATCTCCACTCCGAGCACGCCCTCGCCAGCGGTGATGTTGTAGACCCCCGGCTCGCCGACGTTTAAAAACGGGAACCGGGCCGTGGTCTCCCAGCCGTCGAAGCTGGACAGGGTGAGGTGTCGCGGGAACAGGGTAGTCAGCACGCTCCGGATCTCGATCAATCGATCGAGCAGGTCGCCCGGCACGGCGCCGGTGCCGGTGTGACCCTTCTTCCCGTGGGCCAACACCCGGAGCCGGACGACCCCGCGATTGGCGACGCACACCGAGCCGTAAAGCTCGTCTCCTCGCTCCCCGGTGCGTTCCCCGACCAGCATCATCTCCGGCTCCCAGTCAAGCTCCCGCTTGAGATCCCGCAGCACGTGCGGAGTCCCGAAGGGCTCGCCCTCACCGTTCTCCTCGTTCCCGACCAGCATCAGGTTGACGGGCGGGTACGGTGGCCCGGCCTGCTGCCGGCGACACAACCACACCACCATGCTCGACACCACGGTCTTCATGTCCGCCGCACCACGGCCCCACAGGTAGTCCCCCTCCACCCGCGCCTCGAACTGGCTGTCGTCGGGATGGGGCGGGACAACGTCGAAATGCCCACTGAGGGTCACCGGGGCCACCAGGTGGCCGGCGAACCCCGCGACCAGCGACGGGTACTTGCCCTGGTCGTAGAACTTCACTTCGCAACCCGCCTTGGCCAGGATGCCCGCGATCATTCTGCCGCAGGTCCTGACCTCTTCGAGCCGTTCGATCGCACAGTTGGTGACCGAGGGAATGGCCACCAGCTCCGAGGCTAGGCCGAGCACCTCGGAGGGCCGGTCCCCCATACCCTCGATCCTCGGCGCCGTTCTTTTCGGCGGCAACCGTACCGGTGCGTCAGGCTCCACCCTGCCGGTGGTCCTCAGATGGGCCAGCAGCGTGGCGAGCCGGCCCCGGTCGTCCCCACCGAGGGAGGTGTCGTCGGCGATCCTGCGGACGTCGGCCGCCACCCTCCGTTGACGCCGTTCATAGCACTCCCGGAGCAGCTCGTCTGGAATCACCGGCGCACCCGACGGCGAGCGCTGCGGCCGGTTGCCGAGCTGCCCGTTGAACCAGAGGCGCAGCGACCCGGCCGGATTGGATCCGCCGCCGGCCATCTCCCGCAGCGGCTCCAGCCATTGCGAGCGATCCATCTCGGTTGCCAGGGGCGTGACATCGGCGAGGGTTTCGCCGAGCAGCTGCCGAACCGTGGTGGGTCGGCCGGTCCACGGGTCCTCGATCTGACCCTCGAGGCCGTCGCGGGCGGCGATGTCCTCGTTTCGGCGCGCCCGCGCCACGTCTGCGACGTCGTAGGTGAAGCCCGCACCCCACTCGGGTTCGGCGTGAAACCGGAGCAGCAGAAGCTCCTTGAGAACCACCTTCGCGATCGATAGATCGAAGCTGTCGCCGCCCTCGTCGGTTCGGACCTCGACCCGGTTCATCGGCAGGTCGACGCGAGCGCACAGGTTCTCCATGATCACCGTCTGCTCGGCCTCTTCGAGGCTGCCGTGCTCGCCAACCGCGAAGATTCCACGGCGGTAGAGCTCGCGCAGCTGCTCGGAGGTGGTGAGGATATTCCGGTTCACCGGATCGACGTCCGAACGCGCCCTCACCGGCGTCCAGTTGTTGGCACCGAACCGGGCGCCGCTGCGCACCAGCCCGTAGGAGATCTCCAGGTAGGAGGGGTGGCTGCTGTAGAGCAACGCGACGTCAAGCTCCGGCGGATTCGGAAAGGCCAACAGCCGCTGAGAGTCGACATCGGTGAGCACGGCCGCCGGCTTGCCCTCGACCATTTCAGAGCCCACCGGGGAGGCGGCGCTCACCGCGATGAACACCGGGCACAGCGGACGAAGCAGCCGGGTGGCTCGGATGACCGCCCTGTTGCGATAATCCTGAAGCGAGGTCTCGCGCCGATCGGAGACCGGAAGATGAACGAAATCCCACGCCAGCAGGGCCTCGGGATAGGAGTGGTTGGTGTGAATCCCGGCGGTTGCCAATCGACTGCCGAAGAGGGCGACGCAACGCCGCAGATACCGCCGCCGGGCAAGGTTCCAACCGTCGGGAATGCTGTCGCCGGTGACCTCGACCGGCCGCGCGATGTTACCGTGGTGGGCGACGAACGATTCGCCGAACGACATCCGTAAGTCGGCCAGGGTGTTGAGCAGCACCCCTTCCAGCAGGCGCGCCTCGGCGGCCGTCGCGACCGGGTCGAAGAACGGCCGGGTGGTGATCTCGGTCATCCAGTGGAAGACCTCGAGCTGGAATCGGTCCCGGGCCCAGTCCGGAAGTCGATCGTCGTGCAGGAAGTCGGCGAACGAGCGGCTCTCGGGGCCTGACCCAACCCGCTCCACCGGCGCCAGCGACTGGTCGAGGATGTTGAACTCGACCTCGAGCCCCGAGGTCCCCCCCTCGGGATCGCCGGCGCGGGAGGATTCCACCGCGAGCCGGACCTTCTCCGCAAACCGTCCCCACTCCTCCGTCGTCACCTTTGCGGCCTCCCGAATGTGGTTTTGATGAGTCGCTCGATGCTGCCGTAGCCGGTCGGCACGGCGCCTCCCCCCGTACACCGGCGGAACGATACCACGAGCCGTCGAAGCCGTTTCAGTTGGTCCGGAATACTGAGGTTCGGTGAATAGGTTGAGAAGGTGTCGCTTTCACGATCAGCTGAACCGAAGAAAGAGGCTCTGGAGGGACCGAGATGAAAATTTTCCGCCCAGCCCTGTTTGGTGTGCTCGGCTGCACCCTGATCCTCGCCGCCGCTCCCCGTAACGCGAACGCCGGATCCCCCATCCTCCCTCAACTCGAGCTCCAGCTGGTCGTGAGTGGCCTCGGCGACCCGGTGATCATCGCCAACGCCGGCGACGGCTCGAACCGCCTGTTCATCGGCGACAAGGACGGTCGAATCTGGATCTGGACGGGCACACAGCTGCTGCCGAATCCCTTCCTGGACATCCGATCGCAGGTCCAATCCAGCGCCAGCGAGCAGGGACTTCTGGGGCTCGCCTTCCACCCGGACTACGCGATGAACGGATATTTTTTCGTCTACTACAGCACCCCCGACCCCCCCGCCCCTCCGGATGCGGATCATCTCTCGGTAGTGTCCCGATTCACCGTGTCGGGCACGGACGCCAACCAGGCCGATCCTGCGAGCGAGATGGTGGTGCTGACCCAGCACCAGCCAAGCTGGAACCACAACGGCGGTAACGTGGCCTTCGGACCCGACGGTTACCTCTACATTGCACTCGGTGACGGGGGGGGGGCCGGCGACACGCAAAACAACGGCCAGAACCCGGAGACCCTGCTCGGCTCAATCCTGCGCATCGACGTCGACGGTGGACCGCCCTATGCCGCGCCTCCGGACAACCCGTTCGTCGGCGGACCCGGTGCGGACGAGATCTGGGCCTGGGGGCTACGCAATCCCTGGCGATTCAGCTTCGATCGCGCCACCGGCGACCTGTTCATCGGCGACGTCGGACAGGGCAACTGGGAGGAGATCGACCTCCAGCCGGCCGCCAGCACGGGTGGTGAGAACTACGGCTGGCGCTGCTACGAAGGAAATCACACCTACAACACCTCCGGCTGCGGCCCTCCCGGTGAGTACGTTTTCCCGATCCTCGAGTACTCCCACGGCCAGGGGTGTTCGGTCACCGGTGGCTTCCGCTACCGCGGCTCTGACTACCCCAACCTCGTTGGTTACTATCTTTACGCCGATTACTGCTCCGGGACCATCTGGGGCGCCACCAACGACGGCGGCTGGTCCACCTCGCCTCTGCTGGCGAGCGGAATGAGCGTCAGCACCTTCGGCGAGGACGAGGCTGGCGAGCTCTATCTCGCCGACCGCAGCGGGCTTCGTGCCATCTATCGGGTCGTGGACACTTCGACCGTGGATGAGCCCTTTGAAGACGGCTTCGAAACTGGCGACACCTCGCGGTGGTCCGCCACCATTCCCTGAATACGAGTTGAAACCGAACAGAACTTCGATGTAGGAGTCCCCATCATGATCAACAGAATCACATCAATCGCTGCGCTGGTCGCCGCTGTGGCGGTGATCGTCACCGCCTCCTCGGCCGTGGCCGCCGACACCTCGGTCCGGGTGCTCAGGGCCTGGGACGAGACCGTCGAGATCGGCGACCGCACCGTCAAGGGGCGGATCGAGCTGATCTTCGACTACGAGCAGGGTCTGGGATTCGAAAACGTCTATGGCTCAGACGGCGCCCTCCTCGAGCGCCGTCCGGGGCCCCGCGTTCCAACGCCCTCCCGGGAGGAGATCGACGTCGCGATCGGCATCGTCACCAGCGACCCGGTGCTCGGCCAGATCATCGGTGACCTGCAGGCGTACGTCGACGGTGGGTTCATCCTCGACGAGGAGGCCGGCAAGCCGTGTGGCCCCCGCACCAGATGCCTTCAGATCTTCGCGTTCCGCCGGGGAGCGGGCGAGGTGCCGCTGTTTCGTGCGGTCGTGGACCTGACCAAGGACTCCGCCAGCGCCATCGTTTACCGCGACAGCTGGGATCAGGGGGTGCGCCAATGAACCGCCCCGCAATCATCGCTGCCGCGGCCCTGGTCGTCCTCGGCCTCGCCGGGCCGGCCGTCGCCGATTCCCCGGACTGTTCGGGCGGCACCGAGCATCTGATCAGCTGGCCCGAGGGGGCCCCGCTTTGGGAGTTCTGCGTGGTCCGGCCAGAGGACTCCAGCGGGCCGTCCGGCTCGGGGATCGAGATCCGAAACGCATACTACCGCGGCATCCTGGTCCTCAAGCGAGGCCACGTGCCGATCCTCAACGTCGATTACGACGACGGCGGCTGCGGCTGCTTCCGGGATTGGCTGGACTCCGAGCGTTCCTACCGCACCGACAACCAGATCGAGCCCGGTTACCTGGAACCGCCGTTCCCGGCGGAAACGGTGTGCGACCACGCCACCAGCCCGAGCGTTCCCCCCGGCGACTGTCCGTGGGGCGGGCCCGGTCCATGCCTCGAGGGCGTCTCGGCGGAGTACTACACCGACCACTTGCGGCTCACCAGTCAGGCCCAGGCCGGCTGGTACCGCTACTCGATGCGGTGGGAGTTCTACGAGGACGGGACCATCCTGCCGAGCTTCGGCTTCGGCACCTACAACACCTCGTGCTCCGGCGCCAGCCACCGTCACCACGCCTACTGGCGACTCGATTTCGACATCGACGGGTCGGATGGCGACACGGTGACTCAGGTCGGCGGCAGCCAGCCGGGGCCGATCGCCCAGGAGGCGGAGCGCACCTGGGACAACCCGCCGGTGGCGTGGGAGGTCGAGGACTCTCAGTCCGGCCGCGGTTATCGCCTCGTCCCGGGCGCCCAGGACATGCTGCTGCCAGCCGATGCGTTTTCCCAAAACGACCTCATGGTCGCGCTCTACCATGCCAGCGAGATCGGCGACAGCGGCGGCGGCTGCGACATCAACGCCGGCAGCATCGTCAACGGTGAGGCGGTGGCCGATACCGACGTGGTGATGTACTACCGCGGCGGTGTGCACGACGTGTTGGGTGTGGACATCCACGTCTGCAAGGTGGCCGGTCCGGTGCTGACCCCGCTCGGTGAGTGGGGCGAGTTCGTCGAGTTCTCGGATGGTTTCGAGTCGGGCGATACGACCGCCTGGTCCCTCACCGTCCCCTGATCTCGGGGGGTCGTGCTGATTGCTCAATTCTCGGGCTCGCGTTCCACGGGCATCGTCGAGGTTCACACGATCCTCGCAGCGTGGAAGTCGACCCCGAGAATTGAGTTGTGACCGAAAATCAACCCGTTCCAGAATCGCCGTTGGTTCCGGCTTGATTTTCGTCTTTTGATTTTCGATTCTCTCACGCCATCGTGCGGCGGAGGATGAGCACGGCCGACAGGGCGAGCAGCACGACGAAGAGAGCCGTGCCGGCCGGTCCGGTGGCTGGAATCGCGACCGTGCCCGGCCCCCCCTGGGTGAGCTCGAGGGTGTCGTAGGTCCGCCAAACCTCGATCTCCACCGGCCCACCCTGTGGGGTGGTCTCCCACCCCTTGGTGACCGCCACCGCCCGCCACGCGCGGCGGTAGAGCAGACGGGCCTCGACCACCACAACATCCCCGACCTGGGCGGCGGCCGGGATGGCGAAGGTCACCAAGGAGGTGTGGGACGATCCGGCGGGCAGCTGGGTGGCCGAGTGGATGGCTTCGCCGTCGATGAACAACACCGGCCGGACCACGGGCCCCTGGTCATTGATGCGGCCTTCGAGGACCCGGGCGAATCCGGTCCCCGGCTCCCCCGCCCAGTCCCCGTCCTGCTTTCCGGGTACGTTGTCATCGGCCCAGAAGGGCACCGTGGGGCCCGAAACCTGAGCCAACGGCAGCCCGTTCCATGACGCCGAGATCACCAGCAAGGCGTTGCGCACCGACACCCCGGTCGGGAAGTTGTGCCCGGCCCCGTGATTGGTCACCTCCGACTCGACGATGACCGTGCCACCGCCTTCGGAGACCGTCGTGCCGAGTGAAACGGCGTCCTGCAGGGACGCCTCGATGGCTCCGATCATCTGGTGCCGGTGGCGCTGCTCCGCCGGCCGCAACGGTGGATCGCCGATGGGCTCGACCAGGTAGCCGGGACCGTCCTCCTGTGGCATGTGGCAGCTCTGACAGCTGCGGAAACCGGGGCCTGGCGAGGCGTAGGGGGATGCCAGCCACTCGTTGTAGGTGGTTTGACCCGGAATCGACGTGCCGGGCCGGTTGTACTGATGGCACGAGGCACAGACCAGGGACTGGGCGAACAGCGGGGCGTACGACGCCTTCATGCCGCCGAATGCGACGTCGTCCAGCGGGCCCCAGACGAACTCCTGAGTCGGAATGAAGGGGCTGCCGTCGGGGAAGCGGTAGGTGGAGTTGCCGATGTGGTGGAGATTCTGGACCTGGTCGTTCACCGAGTCCATCTGATGGCATGCGATGCAGCTCACGCCCTCGAGGGCGGCCACCGACGTGACCTCGTTCAGCATGACCTCTCCCGGGTCGAAGACGTCGGCCAGCGGGGTGTGACAGGTCGCGCAGAATCCGGTCTCCCCCGGATCGTGGGTGTCGCGGTACACGTACCCGGCCGAACCGCCCGGCGTCCCGTCGCCGGAGAACAGGTCGAGAACCCATGCGTCATCCCCGGCGAAGCTGTGGTTGCTGTCATGCCACTGCTGCTCCTGGTCGTGGTGGCAGTTGCCACAGTCCTGAACCTGGGGCAGGAAGCTCTGGTACAGGGGGTCCGACCCGTCCGGAATTCTCACCAGGTAGATCACTAACCCGACCTGACCGTCGACCGCAGTGGTCCCTCCGGTGGCCCAGTTGTTTGGCGCCGAATGGTCGTACTCGACCCCGGCGGACACCGTTACCACCCCGGCCGGGCTGACCGGGAGGGTGAAGCTCCCATCGGCCGCCGACACCACGATCGGCGACGACGGGTCGGCCTGCAGGTGGACGATCGCCCCCTGGATCGGCAGGTCGCTGCCATCCTCCAGCACGCGACCCGAGATATCCGCAGCGACGGGAAGGGCGACCGCAAGCCAGAACCCGAGCACCACCAACACGGCGCCGACCTGTTCGGCGTCTCGCGATTCGCGACGCCTGAGGCCTCGAAGTCGTCGTCTTGAATCGCCCACCGGTCGTCCCCTTTCGGCCGCGCAACGGAATCGTGAGCTGCCGCCGTTGCCCGTCACAGACGAGGATAGCGCCTCCCGCAGCCTCTGGGTGGCCGCGCGGGTGACCTCCGGCGGCAGCGCGTAGGAGAAACGAATCCAGCGGCTGCCGAACGAGCTGAAGTAGATCCCGGGAACCACGGCCAGCCCGAACTGCTCCGCCAGCACCGATCCCAGCTGGGCCGAGTCCGCCATGCCGGCCCGGTCCAACCATGGCCCCATGTCCATGAAGGCGTAGTAACCCTTGCCCAGGATGTGCCGGATGTTTTGCTCCTCGAGGAATCGGGCAACCACCTGCCGGCTGGCATTGGTCGGTTCGACGATGGGCGCCGCGGCGGTTTTGAACCCGATTCGGTAGGCGGCGATCGCCACCGCCTGGCTGTGAAACGAGGGGATCACCGCGTGCGACGCACGGCTCTGGATGAACTTGACAACACCCTGCGACGCCACCAGATGGGCGTTGCGGATGTTGCTCGCACCCAGCGACTTGGTCAGTCCGTCGAGAACGATGCAGCGCTCACGCTCGTCGCGGTCGAAGGCGAGCAGGAACTGATTCAGGTCGTGCGGCTCGCCGTCGGTCACCTGGTGGTAGATCCAGTCGAACAGGACGTAAGGCACCCCGGCGTCGAAGGCCGCCCTGGCGAGGGCGATTTGTTCATCGAGCGCCACCGTGCGTCCGGTGGGATTGTCCGGGCTGGTGATGACCAGCATGCACACCTTGCGATTCCCGTGTGACCGTGCCGCCTCGACGCACGCCCTGACTCCGGCCGGAGTGACGGTCCACGCGTCATCCTCCTCCCCCGGAGCCAACATCACATTGGCGCCCACCTGATACGGTCCCCAGTTGTACGAAATCCATGGCACCCTGGAAGCGACCACGAAGTCGCCGTGGCGGCCGTGGCCGAGGAACTGGACAGCGTCGTACGCCTTGACCAAAGCGTCCCGTCCCCCCTGACAGGCGATCACGTTGAGCGGGCCCCAGCCGGTGGCGGCGTCCAGACCCCAGTAGTCTTCCACGACTGCAGCTCGAAAAAGCTGGGTCCCGAAGGGCTTGTCGTAGCCGGTGCCGTGCTCCTTCTGAAGGCGGTGCGCCTCGTCGAGGAGCTCCCCGGGAACTCCGGGCAGGCTGGCTCCGCCGTCGCCCTGACTGGCGTCGAACATCTCGCCGTCCGGGTGATTCGACCGGTAGACGGCAAGAGCCTCTTTGATCTCGAACATCCGACTGCCCGGGATCGAGCTCATGCTCGACGGCGATTCATCCAACGCAATCAGCTCTCTCGGGTCAACCACCAACTCGGGTCTGCCAGACTCCCGATCGTTTGTCACGGTGCTCCTCCTCCTCGGAACGCTCGACCAGTACAGCCCTTCGTGGTCGGCGCCACGGTCCGCCCATTCTGCCACCGCCAGCTGCCGTTCGCGCGCTCTTCGCCTGAATATTTCTCGGGATTGGAGGCTACGGGTCTTCATGGGAGAACGGCAGCTTCTGCTTCCACTTCCGAAGCCTCTCGTCGATCCCGGGAAACCTCTCTCTCAGTCCCTGAAAGTGGCGTCTCGCCCACTCCGACTCCCTGGACAGAACGAAGAAGCCGAGCAGAATCAGGAGGACGCCCTGCAGGACAGGCAACGCCAACCCCACAACCCCGAGCGCCACCAGGAGCCACCCGAGGGTGAGGACGAGCGCTCTCTTGACGGGGCGTGATTTCATCGAAGCCCCACGGGCTCGACGGTCGGTTCATCGTGTCGAAACTCACTCGTCATGGGGCCCCCGTGCGGTCTGATGATAGCGGAACAGAGCCTCGCCCACCTGTTCGAGTCGGCCCTGCTCGGCGAGCTCCCGGGCCAGATCCCGCGTGGGTGCGAGCAGGTGACGGTGGCGACCGAGACTGGCGAAGCGGAAGCCTGCCGGTCCCCACTGCCGCAGTCCGGTCAGCTCGCCCGGCCCCCGGATTTCGAGGTCGGCGTCCGCGATCTCGAACCCGTCCGAAGTGCGGCACAACACCGCCAGGCGCTGCCGCGCCAACTCCGCCGCCCCTTCATCGGGCATGAGAACGCACCAGGACCTCCTTGGGCCCCGACCCACCCGGCCGCGCAGCTGGTGAAGCTGTGACAGACCAAACCGATCCGCGCCCTCCACCACCATCACCGTAGCCTCCGGGACGTCCACGCCGACCTCGACGACGGTTGTCGCGAACAGGACCTGGATCTCACCGAGCCGAAACAGCTCGGTCACCCGGTCCCGCTCCGATCGCACCATTCGGCCGTGGATCACGCCGGTGGCGGCGTCAGGCAACTGCTCGGCGATTTCGCTGGCCCGTTCGTTGAGCGCCGGGGCGTCCGCCTCGCCACCGCCATCGATGGAGGGAAAGACAAAGAAGATCCGGCCGCCCTGTGCCACCTCCTGAGCCAGGAAGCGAAACAGGCGGGGGCGGGCACTGATGTCCCGGACCACCGTGGTGACCGGCTGGCGCCCGGGCGGCATCTCGTCGATGATCGACAGCTCGAGGTCGCCGTAGACCGTTAGCGCCAGCGAACGGGGAATCGGGGTCGCGGTCATGACCAGCAGGTGGGGCGCCACCCCCTTGTCGACCAGAGCCTGCCGCTGACCGACGCCGAACCGGTGCTGCTCGTCAATCACCACCAGACCCAGGTCCGAGAACGCCACCCGGTCCTGAATCAGGGCGTGGGTCCCTACCACGAACCGGACGGATCCGTCCGCCAACCCCTCGACCACCCGGTCGCGGTCTGGTGCGGGCGACGAGCCGGTGAGCAGCTCGACTGGAAACGGACTTTCTTCGAACAGCCCCCGCAGGGTCCGAAGATGCTGCTCGGCGAGCAGCTCGGTCGGAGCCATCAACGCCGCCTGCCGCTGGCTCTCCAGGGCAATCCGGATCGCCAGCGCGGCCACTGCGGTCTTGCCGCACCCGACATCCCCCTGCACCAGCCGGGCCATCGGGCGGGCGTCGCCCAGATCGCGGGAAATCTCTTCGACCACCCGCCGCTGGCCGCCGGTCAGCGCGAACGGGAACATCTCGGACGCGATCCGGTCGACTCCCCGGTCGAGTCGGCACCTCGGCGCCCGGCTGGCCAGCCGCCGTGATCGGTTCTCGGCCAGACAGCACGCGAGGGCGAGCAGCTCGTCAAACGCGAGACGATCATGATCTGCCGTCCGGTGCTCGCACAACGCGATCACCTGATCGGCCCGACGGTCTTCGTCCGGGGCGGGACAGGGCTCGTGGAGTCGTCCCAGCGCAGCTGGCAGATCGGGCAGCTCGAACCTCTCCCGTATGTCCTCCGGGAGTGGATCCGGACATTGATCCAGCGCCCCGAGGGCCTGGTCGACCATCCGTCTCAACCGGCGACCGCCCAGCGGGCCCAATCTGCGGTACACCGGGACGATCCGCTCCTCCCCGCCGTCGACAATTTCGTTGACTTCGGGGTTGACCAGCTGAATTTTTCCGCGCGGTCCGGCGCGGACCGGCCCGAAGAAGGACAGGACTTCGTCCCCACCGAGGCGGCGATCGATCCACGGCTGGTTGAACCAGACGACCGGGATCGTGCCCTTGCCGTCGTCAAGGGTTCCTTCGACGATCTTCATGCCACGACGGCGGCCCCACCGAACCGACGTCACTGAAACCCGCCCCCAGACCAGAATCGGCTGATCGACCGTCAGCGGTTGATCGAGGGTCGTCCGCTGGCTGCGGTCCTCGTACCTCGAGGGAAGGTGGAGGACCAGGTCCGCCACCCGTGCCACGCCGTGCTCCTCCAGGGCGGTGGCCAGTCGCGGACCGATCCCCTTGAGCCTCTCCACCGAGACCCAGGGAACCAGTGCAGGGCGGTCGGTCGTCATGTGACGGCGGTGCCCGCTTGCGGCGACACCCGGCGATTCAGTCTTCGAGTTCGAAGCGGCACTGGATGGTGCCGAATGTGACCGTGTCGCCCGGGTTGATGGGAAATCCGCGGCCGGCCGTCAACCGAACCCCGTTGACGAACGTCCCGTTCATGGTCCCCACGTCCTCGATCACCGAATAGGTCCCGTTGTCCTCGAGGCGGATGCGCGCGTGCCGGCGGGACGTGGACCGTTTGGTGTCCACGGGAGTCAGGTCGACCTCAGGGTTGATCCCGGTCACCGGATCGATCCTGCCCACCGTGGTCTCCTTTTGGTCGGCCAACGGAAAAACGATCCCGCTGGCCACCTCCACCAGGCGCGCCGCCGGGTTGAGCTTGGCTCGCGGACGTTGACCGATGGCTGAATCGTCCAGCTCGACGCGCTGGGCGCCGGCGTTTTCCAGCAGTTCGTTGGTTCGTCGGAGCCTCACGGTGAGCTTGCGCATCATCCTGACGGCGATCTCGGGGTTGTGCCTCAGAATGTAGGTGAATGCCGATTGATCGATGATGACAGCGTCGACGTCGGAGGTGGCGATGGCGGTGGCTGATCTCGGAAACTCGTCCTCGAGCATGCACATCTCGCCGAAGAAGTCACCCTTCTCCAGGGTCGCCAGGACCTTGCTTTTGCCCCCGATCCGCTTGCTGATTTCGACCTCGCCGGCCTCGATCACATACATCGTCAATCCGAGATCACCCTCCGAGAAGATGATGGTCCCCTCGGCAAAGTGAGTGCGCAGGGCTTCCAGGCTGTCGTGCCCGCTCTGCCCGGGTCGGTTCGGTTTCGCCGCAGTCGTCTTGAACTTCGCCATCACCGTCTCCATCGGATCGTGCCACCGTCGGTGTCCAGCTCGACCTCGGCACCGATCGGAAACGCGAGATTGCGCGCGCCGTGCCCGAATGGTAGATCCACCACCACCGGAACTGACTCGCCCACCGCCTCGGCCACCAACTCGCGCCACCGGTCGGCCGCTTCTCGCGCCGGTCTGCAACCGCGCAAGCTCCCGCAAATCAATGCTTTCACCCCTCGCAATCTAGCAGAGCCCCGGAGGTGGGTCAACATTCTGTCGAGTCTATAGAGCGGCTCGCCAACCTCCTCGAGGAACAGCAGTGAGTCCTCGAATGGCGCCTCGTAGGGGGTCCCGAGTGCGGCTTCCAACATCGCCAGATTGCCGCCGATCGAGCGCCCCCGAGCACACCCCTCCCGAACCACCTGTTTCGGTTTGAACCGGAACAGCGTCTCCCCCACCAGACGGCCCGTCAGCACCGCCCGCAGGCGGTCTGCATTCGGTCTCCGGTCGAGCCCGGACGCCGCCATCGGACCGTGAATGTGCAGGCTGCCTTCGGCCGCGACCAGGCCGTTCATCAGTGCGGTGAGGTCCGAGTACCCGACCACGACCACATCCCGGCGAACCAGCCCGCCGAGGTCCAGGTCGGGTAGCAGCCTGGTGACACCGTAGCCGCCCCTCGCCGCGACCAGGATTCGGGCCCCGCGGTCGATGACGTATCTCAGACCTTGAAGGCGGTCCTCGTCGTCGCCCGCCAAATACCCGGAGCGCGCCGCCAGATTCGGCGCCGGAATCACGGGGTGGCCCCAACTCCGAAGGACCTCCAGTCCGGCACCGAGGAGATGGCCGTCCACCGGCCCCGACAGCCCCACCACGCCGATCGGCTCACCGGGTTCGAGCGGCCTGAAGGTAGACGACGACGTCATGCCAGAAAGATAACCGATCCCGGCAGGGCAAAATGAAAAATGAAAAATGAAAAAAGCGGTTGAAGGAGGCTGTAGGCCGGATTCTGTACCCCGAAGGGCGACGTCCATTCATCTGGGCCAGACGTTTCCACCTGGCTCAAGCAGCCTACCCGGGGGCCTCGCCCACCTCGGCGGGCGGCGGGGACGGGCGACCCTCGACCCCCCTATTCGGCCTTGCTCCGCATGGGGTTTACCGTGCCCTCTCCGTTACCGGACAGGCGGTGCGCTCTTACCGCACCCTTTCACCCTCACCCCCGGTCGGTTCCGGGGGCAGTCTGCTCTCTGCGGCACTTTCCCTCGCGTTGCCGCGGCCGGGTGTTACCCGGCATGCTGCCCGTCTGGAGTCCGGACCTTCCTCTGCGTCCCAATGGTCGCAGCGGACGCCCACCTCCTTCAACCGCAACTCAATAGTACGGTGACGGACGGCCCATGTCACGGTCACTCGTTGCGGCCGGCCAGCTGGAGCTTGCGCATCTTCTTGAACAGACCCGCCCGGGACAGGCCGAGTCGGTCTGCGGCTCGGGTCTGATTCCAGTCCTCCTCGTAGAGCGCTCGGAGAATGATCCACCGTTCGAACTCCGCCCGTGCATCGCTGAGAGGCCTGTTCACCAGTGCTGAGAAATCGGGCGTCGGAACATCCCCGACGACGATCCCCTCCCTGATCCGGGGAGAGAGGTCTGAAACCTCCACGATCATATCGCTGGCCGCCCGGGTCATCAGCCGGAGGACCTCGGCTCTCAGCTCCCGAACATTCTCGGGCCAGCTGTAGGACGTCAGGGTTTCGAGGGCATCCACTGTAAAACCGCTGCCGGCACGTCGGTGGCTGCCGCCCGCCTCTCTTTGAAAGTGGGTCAGCAGCAGCGGGATGTCCTCCGGCCGCTCACGCAGCGCAGGAAGATTGAGGCGGAAACCGCCCAAGGCTCCCGCGAGCTCGTCAAGCAGCCCACCGGCCGCCCGAGCTCGAGCCACCGTTCCCGCCAACCCGAGCACGACCCGGACGTCAACATCCGGAGGGGTAGCCCCCGCGGTCGTCGGCTGGAGGCGAATCAGCAACCTCGCCTGGACCTCGGGGGCCATGCCCGAGAGGTCACGGATGTAAAGCGTTCCCCCCCGCGCCTCCTCGATGGCGGCACTGATCCGGTCCATTTCACCGTCCGGCTCGATGGCGGTTGCCCCGTCGCAGACGACGAACGGCGACTCGCGCCGCCCCGAGAGGTCGTGAACGACGCGAGCGAACAACGACTTTCCGGTGCCCACTTCGCCTGCGATCAACACCGCACGGTCGCTAGCCGCCAGCTCTGCGGTGCGTCTCTTGCACTCGTTGATGGCCTCTGACAGGCCGGTAATCCGGTGCAGGGGATTGCCGAAGCGCCGCAGTTCCGGATCTCGGCGTTCCCCCGGCACCGAGGTCGCCGGCTGCGGTGGGTTTCCGGAGCAGAGTACGGCTTCCACCGCGGCGATCACTGCCCTGAGATCGCCAACCGCCGGTGGCGACCCGGAAAAACGAGCCACCAGAACGTGTCGCCGGCGCATGGGGGCGACCAGGAGAGATTCGCCGTGCTCGCTGAGCTGGGTGATCCGGGTTCCGGCGTGCTGCCCCTTCTGTTCACGCGCAATCGTGGTCAGGGCGCCCGGCGAACGCATCAGCGGGCCGAGGTCGCCGGCGCTTGACACCATCGACACCCCGTCGTCCTCGTCACGATACAGCACCACCAACGCTTCGAGCCCGAGGTGCTCCACCGCCCACGAGAGGGGCTCCCCGACCGCGCCGCGGCGAACCGCCTGGGAGGTCACCGCCAACAGGGCCACCATGTCTTCGGCGCTGGCCTGACCCGAGTAGCCGATCGTCTCCTCGCTCGTGTCACGAGCCGCTGCGGTGGTGTCGGCTGAGGTTTCGGCGTCCTTGAGTACTTGATCTCCCGAGCCTTCCTCTTCCACCACCAGCCGAGCCGACGACAGGTGCACCGTGTCACCGCGTTGGAACCCGCTGGACGCGGTCCTCCTCCCGTTCACGAAGGTGCCGTTCTTGCTGTTGAGGTCGGTGATGTGAGAAGAACCCGTTCGCACCCTGAGAATGGCGTGATGGCGGGAGATGTCCTTCTGAGGAATCACGATGTCGTTGTCGGGACTGGAACCAATGCGGTAGCCGCGGTCCTCTTCGAGCTCGATCCGCTGCTCACCAAGCTCGGGATGGTCGAAAACGAGAATCAGCCCGCCCACTCTGAATCCCTCCGTTTCAGACGCCACCGTCCACCCGGTGAACCAGGTAGCCGGAAAGGGTGCCGGGCACGAAATGAAAATGGTAGTGTGCATCGCCGTCACGCACCTCCACCACCGCGGCATCGCCGTCCACTGTCCTGAAGCTGCGACGGGCCCGCCGCAACAAACACGAACGAAGGAGGTTCGAGGTCTCTTCCACCTCGTCCATTTCCGCCAGCAGAAGGGTCAGTTTGAGCGACACATCCAACGACAGGCAGATTTCGAGAATCGCGGCGTCGAACGCCTCCGCCATCTCCTTCAGCGACAGTCCGCGCGAATGCCACCGGCCCAGCGGTTCGGAGGCGATGTGATTGAATCCTCTTTCCCTGGCGTCCTTGGCCGCCGCACAGAGACAACGGCGGACATCGCCCGGCCGGCACGACGGGTCGAGCTCGAAGTCGTGCACCACCGCCTGATACGTCCACGGCTGGCCGTTGCCCCGAGCGCGCAGCACCAGCACTCCACCCAGGGGCAGCGGACGTTGATCCCGGCCCGCGGAATAGGCGGCGTCGAGATCATCCTCGACGTCGAGGTCGAGGATGCCCTGCGGTCCCATGACTAGATTTCGGTCCTGCTGGACGACCAGGGCGTTGGGAAAGGTCCGCTGGCCGAGCGAGCTGCGGAGATCGAGATCGACACGGAGGGTCCAAGAATTCATCATCGCGCGTTGGAACAGTGTAGCCGACCCGGCGGTTGCGATATACCCTCTTCGAAAAGCGGTCCGCCCTTTCCTCCGACCCCGCTTTTCGAAGTTATTGAATTCTCTGAGTCCTGAAGGGTGGCGGGCAGGACAACGAATTCGCGGTTCTCGCGAGGTTGGTCGCGCGAAATCCAATGTGGGGTTCAGCCGCCGTTGCGGGTGGAGATCGCGCGGCGGGCCATGTTGGCGGTCACTACCAGACGGTGGCCGCCACCCTCGAGGGCCTCGAGCCCCTCGTGCTGCCATGGGTCGAACTCGAGGTTGTAGATGATCTTGCCGAACACCGTTCTCAACGCCCTTGCACCGGTCCTGGTGTTCTTTTCCGCCTCTTCGGCGATCAGCGCCGCGGCCGTGTCGTCGATCTCGAGCCGGATGTTCATCACCTCGAAGTACCGCCGGGACCGGTTGAAGGGCGAGTCCAGGGAGTCGAGCAGGATTTCCTTGAGCACCGGCACGCCAAGCTCAAGGAGCAGCACCACGTTGTCGAAGCGCGACATGAACTGGGGCACCATGCCGTACTCGAACAGATCCTCTGGTTTGAGGAAATCGGACAACGCGAACCGGGTCTCGATCCTCACCTGGCCGTCGGCCGTTTGAATCGCCTGTGACTTCAGCTTCTCGCCGCTGCCGGGGTTGACCACCCGGAGGTAGACCTGGTCGTAGAGTCCTTCGAAGGCGCCGCCGCAGATGAACATCATGTGACGGGTGTTGATGTTGATGGTGACCTTCTTCTCTTCGCCGTCGACCGCCGCATAGGTGCGGTAGGCCACCTCCTCGCCCTCCATCAGCGTGAGCAGGCCTTGCTGGAGGACGACTCCGATCGGGTTCGGCTTGCCGGCGACGATGGACGACATCTTGTCGATCTCGTCGATGCAGATCGTCGCCAACTCCATGGTCTTGCGCAGCGCATCGGGTGTCGGCTTGTCGCCCAGCAAACCCCGTGCCCGCTGCTCCACGGCCGAGAACAACCGTTCCGGCTGGAACTCCATGCGTTCGGCATCCACCAGAAGATTGGCGTTGATGATGGTCATCGCTCGGAACGGCCGGTACTCCGCCACATCGTGGTACATCCTCTGGATGTTGTTCATGATGGTGGTCTTGCCGGTGCCTGAGTTGCCGATCAACAAGATGTTGCCCGGCACTTTGCCGGTGGTGTGCTTGTACAGCGCCACCGACACGAATCTCAGGGCGTTGTTCTGGCCGAGGACCCCCTTGCGCAGCTCCTCGAAGATCTCCGGCGGTCTGATCTCATCGAGCCGCCTGAGCTGGGCGGCGCCCGCCGCCGGCTGGGTGTGATTGCTGTCGTTCATCTGTCCTCCGGGCGGGCTGCCCCGCCTCCCGTCATACGATTTCGAGCCCGCGATCGTCGGCCGCAATGGTGCGGACCTCTCACGTGACCGCCACCCAGAGCCCGCCCTCGGGCCTGAGCTCGACGCCGTCGACGTCGACCCTGCGCCCGCATCCGCCGGGACGGAAGTCGGTGACGATGTCCACGTGTTGGGCCGACCGATTCAGAGCTCCTGATTCTTCGAGCTCCTTGATCCGCGCCTTGCCTTCTTGAGAACCCGGATTGCGGACGTAACAATCCTCGTAGCTCGCCCCGATCGCGATATGCAGCGTGCCACCGACCTTTTCCACGAACAGCGGGTGCTTGAGAACCCGGTCCAGGCCCGGGTTCATGCCGAGCGCCACCTCGCCGAGCCGGTGCGATCCCTCGTCGGTCTCGATGATCGCCGCCAGGTGCTCGTGCCCGCGATCGGCGCGGTAGTCGACGATCACTCCGTTTTCGAACTTGAGATAAATCCCCTCGATATCCTGGCCTCCGTAGGTGACCGGGAGGTCGACGAAGATCTCACCCTCGGTCCTGCGGGCGTCCGGAGAGGTGAAGATCTCCCCGTCGGGGAAGTTCCTGAGGCCGTACGACATCATCCCCAAACCCTCGGAGATGTCGAGCTTCAGCCGAAGCTCGCGCCCGTTCTCGGGATGCTGGGTCACCACGGTCATCATCGAGCCTTCGGCAATGATCGGCTCGATGCGGCGCTCGGCTTCGAGCAGCGGCCGCGGGTCGGTGGTGGAAGCTCCGACAATAAATCTGGTGTACTCGTCGAGGTCCATCCCCTCGAGCCCGGCGAACGCCGGCGTCGGATAAAGAGTGATCACCCACGGCTTGGAGATCCGGATGTCGGAAAACGGCCGATCCGCCGACGCCAGAGCTGCACTCTGATCCGGCTTCAACCCCATGTACTGCTCCGGGTCCTCGCCGCCGAGGACCTCGACGTACTTGGTCATAGCCTCGTACCGCGCCCGGTGCCATTCGGGGATGGCCGCCAACTGGTCCTTGGTCGCCGAGCGCCCCATGGCGGCCGACCACACCCGTCCGCGATCGTTGTTGGGAGCCACCACGTAGACGTCCGGTACCGCGCGGGCCTCGATCACCCGTCGCTCCAACACCGCCATCAGCGGCCAGCAAATCCGCTCTCCCTTGATCATCACCCGGTCGTCGGGCACGATCCCTCCCAGCGAGTGGTCCAGTAGGAAGGCCGCCCAGGTTTCCAGGTCTTTCGGGTCGATGGTCGCTTCGCGCATGTTACCTCCCGGCCGCCGCAGCGGCGCGCAGCATTGTACCCCCACCCTTTGTCCTTGATGACGGGAAGGGCGGCCTCGACAGCTGCTCGAAAAGCTCCCGCCCGCTCCCCCACCCTCCGCTTTTCGAGTTGATGAGCTATTTTTGGTTCATGAAGGCAGTGGTCTTTGACGAGCCTGGTGATGAGTCGGTGCTGCGAGTCGACGAGGTGCCGTCGCCTGAACCCGGAGAGGGCGAGGTTTTGATCCGGGTCGCGGCGGCCGGGGTCAACCGCGCCGACCTGCTGCAACGCCGGGGGCTCTATCCCCCACCCCGGGGAGCGTCCCCAATCCTGGGATTGGAGTGTGCGGGCACCGTCGTCGGGGTGGCGGACGGCGTCGTGGGGTTTTCGCCCGGGGACCGGGTCATGGCTCTGCTGGCCGGCGGCGGCTATGCCGGGGAGGTGGCCGTTCCCGCCGGCTGCGTGATGAGCTCACCGGAGGCATTCAACGACGCCGAAGCGGGGGCCTTTCCGGAGGCCTTCGCCACCGCGCATCTGAACCTGTTCATTCTTGGCGCACTCGACGCCGGAGGCATCGCGTTGGTCCACGGCGGCAGCGGCGGCGTGGGAACCGCGGCCATCCAACTCGGCGCCGCCGCCGGTGCGCGGATTCTCACCACCGCCGGCGGCGCGGACAGATGCCGGCGTTGCGTCGAGCTCGGCGCCGAGCGGGCCTTCGACCACCATCGCGAGGATTTCCTCGCCGGCTGCCTCGAGGCCACCGGCGGCGCGGGGGTGGACGTGGTGCTCGACTGCATCGGCGCCGATTACCTGCAGCGCAATCTCCGGGCGCTGGCCGACGACGGTCGTCTGGTTTCCATCGGGCTGATGGGCGGCAGTCGCGCGGAAATCGATCTGGCGACAGTACTCACCCGGCGGCTCCGGCTGATCGGCTCCACCCTGAGGGCGCGCTCGACCGCGGCCAAGGCCGAGGTCCTGACCTCTCTCCTTGAACGATTCGCAGCCGAGATATTTGACGGTCGCATCCGGCCGGTTGTGGACCGGGTGTTGCCTTTCAGCCGAGCGGCCGAGGCTCACAGCCTGCTGAAGCAGGGCAAAATCTTCGGCAAGATCGTGCTCACACCGGGCTGAGTTTGGCGCCGGCCAACTCCTCGAACCTCGACGCCAGCTCGGCCTCCCGGTCCCTTGTGAGTCCCATCAGCGGCGGCCGGGTGGCGTAATCACCGAAACCCAGGCGTCGAAGGATCGCCTTCACCGCAGGGCCCAGCCCGAACTCTTCCAGCAACCCGCGAACCCTGTCGAGAGATTGCTGCTGGTCCGGCTGCGATCGGATGCTCGCCACGAGAGCGGGAACGACGCTGGCGGCGGCGGTGATGCTGCCGTTGCCGCCCGCCTCCAGGCAGCGGCTCACCAGCCAGTCGGACCCTACCAGGTAGCAGCCGCCGGCGAATCGGCCGAGCAGTCGCACCATTTCGGCGGGGTCGCCGGTGGAGTCCTTCACACCGGCCAACCGGCTGCTGCCGAGCAGCCGGTCCAGCAGACCGTCGTCGATGGGGACGCCGGTCACCTTGGGGACGTGGTACAGCAGCACCGGAAGCCGGGAAACGACCAGCAACCTCCGGAAGAACTCGGCCAGCCCGTCGGGCGGGGCCGAGCGGAAGTAGAAGGGCGGAGGACAGAGCACGGCCGCGTAGCCGCAGCCCGCGGCCACAGCCGCCATCTCCTCGACCTCGGTGACGGCGCACGAACCGACGCCGAGCAGCAGCTGAAGCCCGGAGTCCGCCCGAGCGGCGGCCTCGGCGGCCCGTCGTCGATCGGCCAGGGAGAACGAGGGAAACTCGCCGTTGGTGCCCAGGATCAGGGCGCCGTCGAGGCCTTGTCCCGCCAACCACCGGAGGTGTCGGCCGAGGGCCCCCTCGTCGAGGGTGCCGTCGTCGTGCACCGGCGTGGGAATCGGGGCAAATGCACCGCAAACGGGTTGATTCATGAGGTCATGATAGCCGCACGGCATCGGGCGTCGCCTGAACCGGGAATATCGACGTATCGTGATATAGTTTGCCCAACGATGGGTCCGCAGTGGATATCGGCCCTGTCGAAGTTATCGCGGAAGAAGGCAACAGATGCGACACCTCCTCGTCATCGGAGTCATGGGTCTTCTGGCGGCACCGTCGGTCGGCGCTGCGGAGACGGTTCCGGCCGGGCATGCCGCCGCCGTTCAGGCCCTGAATCTCGACAGCCACGGCAGCGCACGGGTCGAGCTTCACCGAGCCACCGGCGCCGTGCGCCTGGTCACCTTGGAGCCCGGCTCCCTGGTCCTCGAAGGCGACACGGTGGAGGCGCGTGCAACCACCTTCCTCGCCCGCTACGGCGCTGCGTTCGGCGTAGCGGAAGCGGCTCAGGATTTGGTGGGTGGCCGTCGCACTGCCGACCCATTCGGCGGTGAGCACCTGGCCTACCATCAGCGGCACCACGGGATCCCGGTTTTCGGTTCTGAGCTCCGGCTTCACTTCGACCGGTCGGGCGAGCTGGTCGCAGCCAACGGCACTCTGGTGCCGGATATACGCATTGAATCCGTCGTGCCCAGTGTCGATTCCTCCGACGCCGAGTCGATCGCCCTGTCGCTGGTGGCCAAGCAGAAGCAGGATTGGGCCCTGGAGGCCTGGTCGCTCGGGCAGTGGCTGTTCCGCGCCGGCATGGTCGCCGGCCGCCCCGGTGCCGATCACCTCGTGTGGGAGATCGAGGTGGGCAACGGCCGCGACATTCGAGAGTTCGTCTACGTCGACGCCCACGACGGCTTTCCAGTGGACCAGATCACCGGCATCCAGCACCTTCGCCGGGCGGTCTTCCACCGCCGCCAGTCCACGCTGCTTTGGACCGAAGGCGATGCGCTGCCGTTCCAAGGACTCGGCGAAACCGAGGATTTCGAGGTCAACAACCTGATTGATTTTGCCGAGGACACACACCAGCTCTACGCCAACCTGAGCGGCGGCAGCTTTCTCTCGTACAACGGATTCGACGCCCAGATGAGATCGATCTACGAAGACGAAAACCTCAACTGCCCCAATGCCTGGTGGGTCGGCATCTACACCGGCTTCTGCCGGGGGACGGCGAGCGACGACGTGGTGGCCCACGAGTGGACCCACGCCTATACCGACTACACCCACGACCTGATCTACCAGTGGCAGCCCGGAGCCCTCAACGAGGCCTACTCCGACATCTTCGGGGAGATCGTCGACCAAATCAACGGCGCCGGAACCGACTCGGGGGGAGACCTCCGCAGCGACGGCGAATGTTCGGCTTTGACCGGCGGCGCCCGGCCGCTCGTCGTGATTCACGAGCCGCCGAGCTTGGCCGGTGATCTTCACGCGGGTGGCGCCGAGTTCAACCCGCTGCCGCCGTGGTCCGTTCAGGGTCTGTTGGAGCTCGTCGACGACGGTGGCACGAAGCCCCGCGACGGCTGCCAGGAGTTGATCGGCTTCACGCCGGGCAACATCGCTCTGCTCGAGTTTCGATCCTGCATGTTCCGCACACCGGTGGAGAATGCGGCGGCAGCCGGCGCCTCTGGGGTGATCGTGATCAACCGGATCAACGACAACGTGTTGGATATGCCGGGCGACGGGCCTCGGCTCGACATTCCCGCAGTGATGGTGGGCAAAACCGACGGCGCAGGCCTGGTGGCGGCGCTCGATCAGGGCGTGGCCGTGACCGTATCCATGGAGTCCACGGACAACGGCTCGGTCCGCTGGGTGCTGGCGGAGGACACCCTGTGGAGCGGGTTGCGAGACATGTGGAACCCGGAGTGCATGGGTGACCCGGGCAAGGTCAGCGCCGACCGCTACTGGTGCAATTCCGACGACGGCGGCGGGGTCCACACCAACAGCGGTGTTCCCAATCACGCCTTCGCGCTGGCGGTGGACGGCGGAGCGTACAACGACCACACCGTCCGGGGAATCGGGCTCACCAAGGCCGCCCACATCTACTGGCGGGCAATGTCGGTCTACCAGACCAGGATTTCCGATTTCATCGATCATGCGGATCTCATCGAGCAGAGCTGCAACGACCTGATCGGTGAATCGCTCACCGACCTGGTGACCGGGGAGACCTCCGGCGAGGTCATCGAGTCGGATGACTGCGTTCAGATCGCCGAAGCCATGAACGCCGTCGAAATGCGCCTGGTGCCGACCCAGTGTCGCTTCGACACCATCCTCGATCCCGGCGCCCCGGATTGGCCCAGGCACTCGACCGAGATCTTCTTCGAGCCCTTCGACAACGCTTCCCCTCCCGGCTGGACGGTCAGCCACCTTGGGGTGGACCCTGAGGACTGGGTGCCCCGAGACTGGATCTGGACCGCCGACCTTCCCATCGGCGGCAACGGTGGGGCGTTCTTCGCCACCAACGACCCGATGGGAGGCAACTGCATCAACAACCACCAGTCGGGAGTCCTCCACCTCGACAGCCCGCCGATCTCGATTCCCGATGCCGGCCACACCCTGTTGGTCTTCGACCACTATGTGGCCACCGAGACCCGCGCCGACGGAGGCAACCTGCGGATCAGCGTCAACGGCGGGCCGTGGCAGCTCGTTCCGACCGAGAGCTTCGAGTTCAACCCCTACAACTTGATCCTCGACGGCCCGGAGACCTCGGACAATCCGTCTGCGGGCGAGCCGGCGTTCTCCGGCGTCGACCAGACCACCTACCGCGGTTCGTGGGGCCAGTCCCAGGCAAGCCTGGCCGGTCTCGTGCGGTCCGGCGACACCGTCCGGATCCGGTTCAATTTCGGCGTCGACGGATGCCACGGCATCGACGGCTGGTACGTGGACAACGTTCGGCTGGTCATGGGCGACGGCAACCTCCGGGGCGGAGGTCGGCTCCAACCCTGATCCGAACCTCAAAGGACCGGTCGATGACCCATCCCCACCGGCTCGCGGGGTTGGGAACTCATTTTTGAGTTACAATTGAACAACGACCACCAGGAGAGTGATCGGACCGATTGGAGAACGGCCATGGTTCCAGGTGATACCGTGTTCGACAAGATCCTGTCTGGTGAGATTCCCTGTCATCGCGTGTACGAGGACAAACACGTATTCGCTTTTCTCGACATCGGACCGTTGAGCCGCGGTCACATCCTGTTGATTCCCAAGGAACGCACGCCATTCCTGCACCAGCTCAGCGACGCTGCCGCCGCCGCCATCGGCCGCGTGTTGCCCCGGTTGTGCCGGGCCATGATAAAAGCCACCGGAGCCAAGGCGTACAACATCCTGCAAAATAACGGGACTGACGCTCATCAGGTTGTGATGCACGTCCACTTCCACATCATCCCAAAAATGGGAGAAACCGGCCTCGGCATCAACTGGCGGCCGACCTCGCTCCCCGGAGACGACGCCGCCGTGCTGCTCGATGCCCTGCACGCGGCTCTGGCCGAGGAGTCGTAAGCCGTCGCCGGGCTCCACCGGCGGATCTCACCCTTTGGTGCAGGGCTAATCCCGGTACAACGCCTCGATCTCACGCTGGTACCGGTGAGCGATGTCGCGGCGCCTCAGCTTCAGTGTCGGCGTCAGAGTGTCGGTCTCCACCGACAGCTGCTCGGCGAGGACGGCGAAGCGCTTGATGGATTCATAGCCGGCGAGCCCGGCGTTGACCTCGGCCACGCTGTCGTCCAAATACTTGCCCACGACCGGGCACCCGGCCGCCTCCGCGAGGGTGCCGGCCGGGCTGCCGATGCGACGGGTCAGCGCCGGGAGGCCCTCCGGGTCGAGGAACAACAGGGCAGAAAGGTAGTTGCGCCGATCGCCGATCACCACCGCCTGGGCCAACCCCGGGATCTTCTTGAGTTGCAACTCGATGGGAACCGGCGCGACGTTCTTGCCTCCGGAGGTGATGATCAGCTCCTTTTTGCGGTCGACGATCCGGAGGAACCCATCATCATCGATGGTCCCGATGTCGCCCGAGTGGAGCCAGCCCTCGCGATCCAACGCCTCGCGGGTCGCCTCCGGGTCCTTGTAGTAACCGAGAAAAATGTGGGGGCCGCGCATGCACACCTCGCCGTCCTCGGTGAGCCGGACCTCGGTTTTGGGGATGGCGACCCCGGCGGCTCCGGTGCGGTATCGTTCCGGTGTGGAGAAGGTCCCCGGTCCGGAGCACTCGGTCATGCCGTAAACCTCGAGGATTGGCATTTTGAGGCTGAGGAAGAACTCGAGGGTTTCTCGCGCGATGGGCGCCGCGGCGGTGATCAGGAATTCGGCCCGATCCAACCCGAGCTTTTTCCTCACTTTCTCAAACACGAGTCGGTTCGCCAGGCCATGGCCACGCGCTGGAGGATCTCCACGCTGAGCGGCATAACCCGACTCCAGGCCGACCCGTCGAGCCCACCGGGCGATGCGTCTCCTGATCGAACCGCTGGCGGCTCCCACCGCCTCCATCCGAGCCTGGATCTTCTCCCACACCCGGGGCACAGCGAAGAAAAAGGTCGGCCGGATCTCGCGCAGATTGTCACCCACCGCTTCCAGGCTCTCGGCGAACGCCACACTACCGCCCGAGACGAGGGCGGCGTAGAGGGTCAGTACCTGCTCGGCGACGTGGCTCAGCGGCAGGTAGCTGATCCCGCGATGTGAGCTGTCGACACCGAACTCCCTGGCCAACGAACCGGTGGTCCATACGAGGTTGGTGTGGCTCAGCATCACCCCCTTCGGATCCCCGGTGGTGCCCGACGTGTAGATCAAGGTGCAGACGCCGTCGGGGTCCAACCCGGCCTCCCGAGTGGCCAGTTCGTCAGCGGCCCCCCCAGCTCCGGCATCGAGGAGCTCTTGCCACGTCATACAGTGTTCGCCGTCGGCCTCGCCATCCAACACGACAATTGCGCGGAGCCGGTCACGAGCACAGTCGAGCTGCTCCGCGCGCTCGAGATTCTCCACCACGGCCACCGTCGCCTCACAGTGATCCGTGATGAAGGCGCATTGTTGGGCCGTGGCCGTGGTGTAGAGGCCCGTCGGGATCCCTCCGGCGGCGATGGCGGCGAGGTCGGCAATCACCCACTCCGGCCGGTTCGGCGCGAGAATCACCAGCCCGTCGCCGGTGTCGAAGCCGAGGCTGATGAGCCCCCGCGCCGCCGTCATCACCTGATCGCGGTATTCACTCCAGGTGATGGTTTGCCAGCCCGCTTGGTTTTTGAACCGCAGCGCCGGCCGATCGCCGAACCGGTCGGCCGTCTGGTGGAGAACCGAGATGACGGTGTCCCGTGCCGGATCGTTCACTGTGGTCCCCTCCTTAGCCTGGGAAAGGATAATTGAGAATCTATCTCCAAGTTAAGGTGATTGACCCCGTCTGTCAACCGCCGGGGTCGATCAATCCGGCATCGCTCCGCCTCCCTGTCACGCCGACGAAAAACACCTTGAGTGCCGCCAGGTCGTTTCCCATATCTCCACTCGGCATCAGCGCTTGACCAAAATGGATGACCCGAGTCGAGTAGTCAAAGGAAACGGGCACAATGGGAACACCGGCGCCGTTGGCGATGTGATAGAAGCCGGTCCTCCAGCGATCGACCCTGCTCCGCGTTCCCTCCGGCGACAGGCCCAACAGCAGCCAATCCCGGTTGTTGAAGAGGTCCACGGTCTGGTCGACCACGCCGCTCGAAGCCCGCCGATCCACCGGGATCCCACCAAGCCATCGCATGAACACGCCGGAGATGCCGCGGAATAAAGTGTGTTTACCCAGAAACGAGAACCGGACCCCAACCGCGAAAACGCCGGCGATGCCGAGCAGGAAATCCCAATTCGAGGTGTGAGGGGCGACGATCACAACTGCCTTCGAAACGTTGGGGATCCCGCCCGCGAACCGCCAACCCCACATCCGGATGATTCCTCGCCCAATGGCCTGCGACACCAGGTTGCCACGCCGCGGCAGGGCGTCACCGATCGTCGGGAATCGAGGTTCGCTATTCAAGATCCACAATTTTACCGCGGTGGGATGGTCGGGTCCCAATGGTATGCTCCGCCGGTGACCATCGATTTCATGCTCGGCACCATCCCGGTTCGCATCCAGCCGTGGTTCTTTCTCACCGCGCTACTGATCGGACCCCGTGACCTGCAGGGCTTGGTGCTCTGGGTACCGGTGGTTTTTGCCGGTGTTCTCGCGCACGAGATGGGACACGCGGTGGCGGTCAGGCGGCTCGGACTCCAGCCGGCCATCCAGCTCCACGGCTTCGGCGGGGTCACCACCTGGTTCCCCGGGCGATCCGTATCTCCCGGGCAGCGCGCGTTCGTCGGAGCAGCCGGCCCCGCCGTCGGTGTCGCCATCGGCCTGGCGTGTGTTCTCGCCGCTGCGACAATCCACCCGCTCCCCGCGACGGCCTCCCGGCTGCTCCAGTACGTCATTTGGGTGAACCTCGGCTGGGGCCTGCTCAATCTGTTGCCCATTCTGCCCCTCGACGGTGGCGTCATCATCACCTCCTTCGCAGAGCTGTTGTGGGGCCCTCGGGGGCGACGAACGGCGCGCATCCTCTCCATCGCCGCCTGCGTCGGGCTCGGGGGACTGGCTCTGGCCACGGGGTGGCTGTGGTCCGCCATCATCGCCGCGATTCTCGCCTACACCAATATCCAGGCGCTGCGCGGCGACCCTGGCGGTTGATCCGCAAATCCCAGAACGAAACACTCGTACTGTTCCGGCCCTGTCCGGGATCCGGCACCGTTCTTGCGTTTAATCGGTGCGAGTGCGACCCGACTCGAGGAGGCCGTCATGAGCATCGAGAACACCGGCATCAGGGCCAGCGTCGAAGGTGCTGCGACGATTCCGTCGGGACTGCCGCAACACGTTATGGTGGCTACATTTGATCAGGAGGTCGTCTGGAGCGTGTTCAACACCTTTGAGGCCACCCCAGAGGTCCGGGTCACCGGCTGCTCCACCATGACCCAGGCTCGCTTCGTCTGCAGTGCGGACCCTCCGCAAGTGATGGTGATCGATATGCGCCTGCTCGCCGAGGATCCCCTGGGTCTGGTGAATCTGGCCAACACCGCCCGCCCTCACACTCATATCGTGGCCCTCAGCGACCACGCGGTGTTCGAGGTCGGTGCGCGGTTCGGCCGGGCCCGGCTCAGCTTCATCCAAAAACCGGTGGCAGCCCAGGACCTGGAGCTTCTTCTTCGCCTGAAACTGGACGAGGAGCTGCCCCTCGCATCCCACGTCTGCTAACGCGCAGGTGGTGACTTTCGACGCTTGACTTTCGACTTTCGACTTTCGACTCCAGTTGACACTCGCCCTCGCATTCCATAGGCTCGAGAAACCGTGTATGGGGTGCTTCCCCGCGGGGAAGCTGAGACCACACCCTTGGCGATCCGAGCCGATCGCCGGAACCTGATCTGGGTCATGCCAGCGGAGGGAAACGCGGTGTGAGCCCGCTCACGCGAGCCGCCTTCCGAGGGCGGTTTTGTGCTTGATGGGAGTCGAGATGACCGACTGGAACGAAGAGGCCGCTTCGACGCTGGCCCGCGTTCGGGAGCGCCGGGTGCTGGTCCACAGCATCACCAATTACGTAGTCATGAACTCGACGGCCAACATCCTGCTCGCCGCCGGTGCCTCACCCGTGATGGCCCACGCCCGCGAGGAGGTTGCCGAAATGGCGAGTTTGGCGGGAGCGCTGGTGCTCAACATCGGGACCCTCTCCGCCCCCTGGATCGAGGCCATGGAGATCGCCGGGCGCGCGGCCAACGAGCGTTCGACGCCGATCGTGCTCGATCCGGTGGGCGCCGGTGCCACCGGCTACCGAACCGACACCGCCCGGGCCCTCGCGGACTCACTGGAGATTGCCGTCTTCCGCGGCAACGCCTCTGAAATTCTCAGCCTCGCCGGACTCGACGCGATCACCAGGGGGGTGGATGCGGTCCACGACGTCAGGGAGGCAGAGAGGGTGGCAGTCCGGCTGGCGGAGCGCCTCGAATCCGTGGTTGCCATCACCGGCGAGGTGGATCTGGTCACCGACGGCCGCACCGTCCTTCGCATCGAGGGCGGCCACTCGTTGATGGCCAGAGTGACCGGAACGGGTTGCGCCGCGACGGCTCTGGTGGGCGCGTTTTGCGCCGCTCATCCGGACCCGATGGCAGCCGCCGCTGGGGCGCTGGCGTACTTCGGACTCGCCGGGGAACGAGCGGCCGCCCACGCCAGGGGGCCTGGCTCGTTCCAGGTCGCGTTGTATGACGCCCTCGCCGAGATCCACCCCGCAGACCTCACAGTCGGCTCGCGGATCCGCCAGGCGGCTCGGTGATCCAGCCGATCGACTTCCTGCGGGTCTACCTGGTGACCGATCGTGATCTCGCCCTGGGTCGCCCCCTGGCCGAGGTCGTGGCGCGGGCCGTCCAAGGCGGCGCCACCGCGGTTCAGGTGCGCGAAAAGGATCTTTCGGCGGGGGCTTTCCTCGCCGAGGTCCACGAGGTTCGCCGGACCCTCGCCGGAAGCGGTGTGCCGTTGTTCGTCAACGACAGGGTGGACGTTGCCCTCGCCGCCGACGCCGATGGTGTCCACGTGGGGCAGCAGGACCTCCCGGCCGCCGCAGCCCGCCGGTTGATCGGCTCCCAGGTCTTGCTCGGGGTGTCGGTAGCCACTCGAGCAGAAGCCCTTCAGGCCCTGGCTGATGGTGCCGACTACATCTCGGTATCGCCGGTCTTTCTAACTCCCACCAAGCCCGATGCCGACCGCGCGGTCGGGCTCGATGGACTGCGCCGAATCAGGGCGGCGGTCGGCGACGCGCCGGTGCTGGCGATCGGCGGCATCGATGATCAGAACGCGGCGTCGGTGGTGATGGCCGGGGCCGACGGCGTGTCGGTGGTCAGCGCCATCATGTCGGCCCCGGACCCGGCGGCCGCAGCCGCGTCGCTCCGCGGCGGGGTGGCGGCGGCACTCGTCCGGCGGAGGGAAATCCGGTGAAGCTGCGGGAGCTCGGCGAGTTCGCCTTCATCGACCGCATCACTCCCGGTTGCGACGTCGGCGACCCCGACCACGTGGTGTGCGGCATCGGCGACGACGCCGCCGTGGTGACCGGGCCGGACGGCCTCCTGGTCATCACGACCGACATGCTGATCGAGCGGGTTCACTTTATTCGCGGGGCGATTTCGGCTCGCGATCTGGGGTACAAGAGCCTGGCGGTCAACCTGTCGGACATCGCCGCCATGGGAGCGACACCGCTGGACGCCTTCGTGTCGATCGCGGTCCCGCCATCGGTGTCGGTCGAGGAGCTGGACGAGTTCTACGCCGGAATCAAAGGCCTGGCAGCTTCGGCGGGCGTCAACCTGCTGGGAGGAGACACCACCGGGTCCATGATTGACCTGGCCATCAACGTCGTGGTCACCGGATTCGCACCGCCGGACGAGATCCTCTACCGCTCAGGCGCACGGGTCGGCGACCGCATTTTAGTGACCGGGACGCTCGGTGACTCGGCGGCCGGCCTCGAGCTCCTCCTCGGCCGCGTCCCGGCGCCCGGCGACTTCGCGGCACGCCTCGTGGAGGCCCACTGTCGGCCCGAGCTGTTCCTCGACGAGGCACGGATCCTTGCCTCGTCCGGTGCGGTCGGAGCCGCCATCGATCTGTCGGACGGCCTCGCTTCGGATCTCGGCCACGTGTGCCGGGCCAGCGGCGTCGGAGCGGTCATAGACGTCGGCGCCCTGCCGCTTTCCGACCAGCTGCTGAGATTCTGCGCCGACAGCAAGATGGATCCGGTCAGGTTGGCCTTGGGCGGAGGCGAGGATTACCGGTTGATGGTAACCCTGGATTCGGCGCGGGTCGACCAGCTTCGGAGGGTCATCGCCGGTGCCACCGGCCGGGAGATCTTCGACATCGGCGAGATCGTGATCGGGAACGGGATCGTGCTCCGCCGCAGCGACGGCGCCACCGGACCGCTCGACGTCGCGGGCTGGGATCATTTCACCACGCCCGAGCCGGCATCCGGCAGGGAGGACCCATGAGTGAATCCAACCACCGGCCAGTGGTCCTGGCCATCGCAGGCTCGGATTCCGGCGGCGGCGCCGGAATCCAGGCCGACATCAAGGCCATCACCGCCATGGGAGGTTGGGCCGCCACCGCGGTCACCTGCCTCACCGCCCAGAATCTCGACGGCGTCCGGTCGGTCCAGCCGACCGCACCGGAGATCCTCGGGGACCAGATTGACGCGGTCTACGACGGCTTCGACGTCCGTGCGGTCAAGACCGGCATGCTCTACTCCGCGGATCTGGTCCGGGTGGTTGTCGACCGGCTCCTGAACCATCGCGACGTTCAACTGGTGGTGGATCCGGTGATGGTGGCGACCTCCGGAGCGAAGCTACTCATGGATGAAGCCATTGCGGTGCTGCGCGACCAGCTCCTGCCCATGGCGGCCCTGATCACCCCCAATCTGCACGAAGCAGCCATCCTCGCCGGGTTCGAGGTTCGCAGCCGCGACTCCATGAAGGAGGCCGCTGCCGCCATCCTCGCCCTCGGCGCCGGCGGCGTGCTGATCAAGGGAGGTCACCTCGACGGTGACGCGGTGGATCTCCTGTTCGACGGCGACGAATTTCGCGAGTTCAGCAGCCGTCGTGTCGCGGTTGGGTCGGCGGCTCACGGTACGGGCTGCACCCTCGCCTCCGCCATTGCCGCGGGTCTGGCTGGTGGTCGCGACATGGCGGTCGCGGTGCAAGCCGCCAAGGAGCGGCTGACCGAGGCACTCCAGAACCGGGCTGACATCGGGAACGGCGTCGGAGCCCTGGATCTGTTCGCGGGCGAACGTCACCGCAGCGTGGTGGTGACCCTCTAACTGACCGATTTGTGCCGAAAATGGCGGTTATTTTCCGAAAAATCCAATATTTTCGGAATGAGGGGTTGACAGCATGACTATTTAGGTATATTCTTTCATCAGATGGTTCTGACAATAGAACCGTGACTCGTTTTGACAAGCAGCCCGACGTCCTTTTTCCCACCGAATCGATCCCGCCGATTCAGCCCACCAAATACCTTTCAACTTTCCCACCTTGCGCGGGCTGCAGACGAGTTCTTTTTGAACCCGCCGCCGCTTCCAACGTACATGCTACAACTGGTCCCTCCCGCCACCGGAACGCGCGGGCTGGTTCGCAACCATGTGCAGCAACGCCCTCCGATTCACGCTAGCGGCCCTGACCGCCTTCGCAACCGTCCTCTGCCAGGGCGCCGACCTGCCGTTGCAGAAGGACCGCTGGATCGAGCTCGAGAGCCGGAATTTCACCTTCTTCTCCAATGCCGGGGAACGCACGACCCGTCGAGTCGCCGCCGACCTCGAGCAGTTGCGCGCCGTGATCGCCGAGATTTCCGATCTCGACGACTCCGGCCCGGTGCCCATCTATGTCTACGTCTTTAAAAACGACCGCGCCTTCACCTCGTTCAAAATGCTCTACCGGGGTAGGCCGGCGGCCACCACCGGCTACTTCCTCCATCGCGAGCACGCCAATTACATCGCCATCAACGGCGGAGCCGGCGGCGATGCCTCGAACATCGTCTACCACGAGTTCGTGCATTACTACTCGACCACCAACCTGCCGGATCTCCCGGTGTGGTTTGAAGAGGGGCTGGCGGAGCTCTACCAGACCTTCGAGGCCGACGCCACCACGGCCAGAATCGGCATCCCGATCAACCATCATCTGTACCGACTCAAAACCTCGCAGCTCATGCCGATTGACGCCCTCTTCGCCGTCGATCACGACTCCCCCGCCTACAACGAGGAAGACCGCAAGGGCGCTTTCTACGCCCAGGCCTGGGCCCTCGTCCATTACCTCATGATCGGTAACGAACAACGTCGAGCCGAAACCCAGCAATTTGTCTCCCTGCTCCAGCAGGGAGTTCCGGAGGACGTTGCCTTCGCCCGCGCCTACTCGACGGATCCCGCCGGCCTACAGCTCGAGTTTCGAAGGTACCTCGGGCGCACGATCTACCCGTATCTCCAGCTGGAAGCATCGACCGAGGTGGCAACCGGAGTGACCATCAACAGGATGGACCAGGCCGACGTTCTGTTCAGACTCGGCGACCTGCTGGCCCAGCAGAACCCGCTCAGGCCGGAGGTTGAAAGCTATCTCTCGGCCGCGATCATCCTCGACCCCCGCCAGGCGCAGGCGTTTGCCGCCCTGGGTCGGCTGGCCGAGGACCGGGCCTCCTGGATCGAAGCGACCGATTTCTACCTGCGCGCTCTCGACGCCGGAGCAGACGACCCCGTGGTCCTCTACCGCGCCGGAGCCTACCTGCTCCGGCGTGGCGATGACGTCGAGCGCGCCCGTTCGGCGCTTCGGGAAGTGACCGGGCTGTGGCCCGATTACGCACCCGCGTGGGTGGCCCTGACGGGCAGCTACATGGCGTTGGGGGATCATTCCATCGAGGTCCTCGAGGCGGCCGAGACCGCCCATCGCCTGCTGCCGTCCCGCTCCGACGTGACCACGAATCTGCTCCGGCTGCTGCTGGCGAACGATCGGCGGCAGGAGGCCGTTTCGGTGGCTCAACGTTCGTTCGCCTCCGAACCGGAGAACCTCGCCACCGCCCTCGCCGTCGTCGCGCGCTCTGATTTGGACCTGGCCCGGCGATACGTGGCCGATGGCCGGCCGGAACAGGCCCTCGACGCCTTGAGTGATGCGGAGTGGGCCGCGGCGGGAGCCCTCGATCGGGAGCTGCTGGATGGCCACATCGCGGCTCTTCGTTCGAACATCGTCGAGCAGCGAGTCTCCGTCCGCTACAACGAGGCGGTGGCCGCGTTCAACTCCGGGGACGTCGATGGCGCACGCACCGTTTTGGTAGGCCTCGCAGGCGAGCAGCTACCCGGTCGCCATGCCGACGCCGTTGCCTCCTTTCTGGATTTCATCGACAACCCCGATTCCGGATCGCAGTTTCCTCCCCCTCGACAGCCCCCGACCGAGGCATCCCCCGGTCAGATCGACCAGCTCAACGAGGCGATTACGTCGAACCGGTTCGACGAGGCGCTCGCCCTACTCGAGGAGCTCAAGAGCCGGAGCCCCCGAGATGAACGAAGCTGGGTGGACGCCAAGATCGAGGAAATCAGGGCTGCCATCGAGCACAATCGGTTCGTCGAAACCTACAATCGCGCGGTGAGCCAGTTCAACGGCAGCGCCTTCGCCGCCGCGATCATCACCCTCGAGGAGCTGCTCGTCGCCCAGCCCGACGCACCCGAGATCGGTCGCGCGCAGACCCTGCTCGACGAGGCCCGGGCTGCCCTCGCAGCCGAGTGAAGGCCGCCGGCAAGTCGGCTCAACGGTCTCTGAATATCTCGCCCGGTTACGCGTAGTAGCGGAACAGCACCTCGGCGGCGAGCGCCGGCTTGTCGCTGCCCTCGACCTCGACCGTACACTCGAGCAGGCTTTGAATGCCGCCGCGAACCTCCTCGACCTGACCCAGGGCGACGTCGAGCCGCACGCGACGACCCACCGGCACCGGCGCCGGGTATCGGAGCCTGTTCAGGCCGTAGTTGATCGCCATCGCGACCCCTCTGACCTCGATGATCTGATCGAGCAGAAAGGGCAGCAACGACAAGGTGAGGTATCCGTGGGCGATGGGTCCGCCGAACGGCGACTCGGACTTCGCCCGTTCGGGGTCGACGTGAATCCACTGGTGGTCGCTGGTCGCCTCCGCGAACAGGTTGACCCGATCCTGGGTCATCTCCAGCCAATCGCTGTGGCCGAGATGTTTCCCCGCGAGGGCTTTGAGCTCCTGGATTCCGTTCACCGTTGTTTTTGCCACCATGTCGACCTCCAGATCGAGTCCGTCGCCGAGTATAGACCCCTCTACGACTCGCCCTGTGTATCGCCTGTTTGGGTCGACACCGTTCCGACAAGGTAAGTGACGGCGTCTCCGGCGATCACGACGCGTTCGCCGCGGAGCTCACAGAAGAGCTCGCCACCGCGCACCGAGACCTGGCGGGCGTGGAGCTGGTTCTTGCCGAGCCGGTCCGACCAATACGGGGTCAGCGCGCAGTGAGCCGATCCGGTCACCGGGTCCTCGAGGATCCCGAAACCCGGCGCGAAGAACCGCGATACGAAATCGCAGTCAGTGCCCGGGGCGGTGACCAGGGCTTCATCCAACCCATGGCGATCCATCACATCGAAGATCGGTCTGAGGGCCCTGATTGCGGTCTCGTCCCGGTACACCACCATCACGTAGTTGGCTTTCAGCACCGCCTCAGGCTCACCGCCCAGTGCTTCAAAAAGGCCCGCCGGTGGGTCGACCGGACGCGCAGGGTAGGAGGGCAGATCCATCATCAGTCGGCCGTCAACGTACGACACCGTCAAGCTCCCGCTGCGGGTGAGAAACTCGACCTCGGATCGCCCCTGCTCCAGATGGCGGAAGATGACGTGGGCCGACGCCAGCGTGGCGTGGCCGCAGAGGTCCACCTCTCTCCCCGGCGTGAACCACCTGAGTCGAAAAACGTCCCCCTCGGGCACGAAGAAGGCGGTTTCCGAGAGATTGTTTTCGCTGGCGATCGCCTGCATCGTGGCGTCCGACAGCCACTCCCGCAGCGGGCACACGGCGGCGGGATTTCCGCCGAACAGCCGATCGGAAAACGCGTCAACCTGGAAGATCGGAACTCTCATCGTTCACCTCGATTGAATTTCAAATTGCAAATTGAAAATTGCAAATTCCACCCTCCCACCCCTTCATCTCGAGGTTCCAAACCAATTTGGAATCTGCAATTTGGAATGTGCAATTTTTCATTCCTGGTCGATCCTGCAATCACGATCGGATGATTGAACCCGCCCATGCTAACGTCGACGACGATGATTCGCGAGGTCGAGGAACGCCTGCGAACCGTGCTCGAGGACGTGTGTCCCGCACGCCCGCAACGGCTTCGCCTCGCCCGGCTGATGGCCCTGTTTTATGAGCTGCCTCCCCCTCCCGACCCCGGCCACCACTTTCCGAGGTACGCAGAACTCAAGGAGAGGTTCGTTAGCAGCTTGGTGCACGGCGACAGCGACCTCATCGAGGAGCAGTTCCTCGAGCTCTACTCCCACCTCCACATGCACGAGGCACCGTACACGATCCACGAGCGGCGTCAGGTCGATGCCAGCGGCGGCTACTGGTGCCACGCCGGGGGCCTGTCTCCGATCCTCAGGGCCGGAGACTGGCTCAACTCCGGTTCGGTCAGCGCCGACCTCGGTGCCGGCAACGGCCTCCAGGGTTTGTTGTTTCAGAAGCTCTATCCCCACGCCAGGACCGTCCAGGTGGAGATCAGCTCGCGAATGGTGACCATCGGAATGGGGCTGCAGCAGTGGCTCGGCATCCCCGAGGACAGGGTCGAGTGGTTGGTCGCCGACCTGCTCGAGGCGCCGTTGCCTGCAGTTGACTTCCTCTACCTGTACCGGCCGGTTCGGCCGGACGGCCAGGGTCGGGCCTTCTACCGGCGGCTGGCCGCGGCCCTCGACGCCTCGACCCGCGACCTGGTCGTCTTCTCCATCGCCGACTGCCTCCGCCCCTTCCTTTCTGATCGCTTCGAGGTTTTCTGCTCGGATGGGCACCTCACCATTTTCCGAAAGACGCGACGACACAGAGACACAAAGAGGTAGTTTCTCCGAATTTCGGTTGCCACCCGTCTCAACCGGTCGGAATGCGCTGGCGATCGAAGTTGCGTTCCGCAACCGAAATTCGGAGTGATTTGATTTTTCTGACTTACATTCTTCGAGCGAGGGCGCGGAGGACCATCCGGAGCCGGTCCCCCCACGGGAGCCGCCAGAAGTTGGTCCGGACGACGCCCTTGGTGAAGTAGGTCTTTTTCGAGTAGTCGATCAGGACCTCGACCAGGACCGGCCGCCCTGATCGTGTCAGCTCGAGCGCGGCCGGGATCACCGAGTCCAGCTCGTGGTCGCGTTGAATCCTGAAGAACTGAGCACCAACGGTGGCGGCGAGGCCCTCCACGCTGTAACCCGGAAGGCTGCTGCACGGCTCTCGATTGAAGGGGATCTTCTGGAACTGGGCGATCTGGGACAGCTTGCCGTCGCGCAGCACCATCACCAGTGGTGCCGCTCGGTAGCTCGCCGCGGTCAGGAGCTCGAGCCCTGTCATTAGCAGGGCGCCGTCCCCGGGCAGGGCCACCACGTCGCGGCCCGGGTTCGCCAGCGCGGCGCCGATGGCAGCCGGCACCGAGTACCCCATGCACGAGTAGTCCACTGGAGCGATGAAGCAGCCGGGGCCACCGTTCAGGCGCAGCTGCTCGATGGCAAGGAAAGTGCCGTTGCCGGAGTCTGTGGAGTAGATCGCGTCGGCCTCGCAATGGCGCTGCAGGGCTTCGAAGAGATCGACCGGCGCCACCCGACCGCCCTCGGCCTCGGCATGCCAGCGCGCCCGCACCCTGCGGTGGCCGGTCCGAATGCGCTCACCGAGCTCCCGCCACGGCCGTTCTCCGCCGATCAGCCCGGCCAGTCCCTCGACGAACAAACGGGCGTCCGACTGGATGGCCAGTGCCGCCCGATAATTGCGGTTGAAGACCTCGGGGTTGATGTCGACGTGAATCAACCGTTCGGGAGGCTCGATGCCGTAACTTCCGGTCGCCAGCTCGCCGAATCGACAGCCGATGGCGAGCAGGCAGTCGCACCGGTTCATCACCCACCGCACGAAACCCGGAGCCTGGGCACCGAACCCGTTCCACAGGAACAGCGGATGGTCCTCCGGAAACACGCCCTTCCCCTGGAACGTGGTGGTCACGGGCGCGCCGAGCTGCTCGGCCAACGGTACCAGCAGTTCGGCCGCGCCGGCCGCTCCCCAGCCCAGGTACAGGGCGGGTTGCTCCGCCTCGCCGAGCATCCTGGCAGCCCTCTCGAGCAGATCCTGGTCCGGCTTCACCTCGAGCACCGGATCCGGCTCGAACTCGAGGCCCTCTACCTCCTGGACCAGCATGTAGAAGTTGGAAGGAATCTCCACCGCGACCGGACCCGGAGTGCCGCGGCGGGCGATCTGGAAGGCTCGGCGAACGGTGGGATAGATGTCCTCGGCGCGGGTGACCCGGAACGCCGCCTTGGTCACCGGCTCTAAAACCGCCATCTGGTCGATGGCGTGGAGCTGGTAGGCGTGCCCGGTGTCGATCCGGATTCCGCCGGCCAGCACCACCATCGGCACGCCGTCCATGTAGGCCTCCGCCACCCCCGACAACGAGTGGCTGACGCCCGCACCCGGCACCACGTTGACCACCCCCACCTGGTCCGACGTCCGGGCCAGGCCGTCGGCCATGAACGACGCCGACTGCTCGTGTGTGACCAGCACCGGCGTCAACTCGGCAGTGTCCTCGAAGGCATCGTAGAGCTCGATGTTGTGGGTCCCCGGAATTCCGAAGGCGAAGCGCGCTCCCTCGTCCAACAGGGCCCGAACAACCAGCTTGGATCCGCGGATCTTCATGATGCGAGCAGCTCCCCGGCGGCTGCCAACGGCGCGAGCTCGTTGGCCACAGCGCTGCCGCCGGTGCCCGAACCGATGATCACGACGTCGTAGTCGACCTCACGCATCGAGGTGATCCAGCGAGTCATGTGTCGATTGTAGGCGAGGCGGACCGTGACGGTCCAGGATCAACGCCGGTAACGCCGGATTCCCCTTGAAGAATCCACCATCGTGGCTTAAATTGGGCTCAGCTCTCACAATTTAAACGATCATCGAGATTGGTCATCCCGGGAAGGAGATCACCATGGACAACCACCTCGGACGAATCGCCGTGGCCGTGGCCGCCGTTTTAGTGGCGGTTCCCGCGATTGGGGCCATCCCGGACTCCGAACGCGACGCCCTCATTGCCATCTACGACGCCACCGGTGGACCGGGGTGGAACAACAGCGGCGGCTGGCTCGGTGCTGTGGGATCCGAGTGCACCTGGCATGGCGTGGACTGCGGTGGCGGGCCATCAGACCAATACGTCGAGGGATTGCACCTCACCAACAACAACCTGATCGGTGTCCTGCCGCTCGAGGTCGGCGACCTTCCCGGACTTCGCGAGCTTTCGATCGCCTGGAATCAGATCGGCGGCCCCCTCCCCGCCGAGCTAGGGAACCTGCTCAACCTGGAGAACCTGTATGCGCAAGTGAACGAGATGTCCGGGACCGTCCCTGCGGCTCTGGGGAATCTCACCCATCTCGTCACGCTTCGGCTGGCCAACAACCGCCTCACCGGACCCATACCTCCCGAGCTAGGTAACCTCAACAACCTTGAGCTCCTCTGGCTCGACGACAACCGCCTCACCGGACCCATACCCCCCGAAATCGGGAACCTCTCTCACCTGAGGGACCTCCACTTGAGTGCCAACCAACTTGAAGGGCCCATCCCTTCGGAGTTCGTTGACTTTACCGGGCTTGCCTGCCTGCGTCTCGACAATAACCGGCTCACCGGAGCGATACCCCCCGGCTTCAGCAACCTCGAGCACCTCAGGACGTTGGCGTTGAATTCAAACCTGCTCTCCGAGGCGATCCCCGTCGATCTGGGTAGCTCCGGGAGCCTTGGCGTCATCGATCTTTCTGACAACCAACTCTCAGGGCCGATCCCCCCTGGGCTCGGGAGCACGGGATTTCTTGAGGCGCTCTACCTTTCGGGAAACCGGCTTACCGGCCCGATCCCAGCCGAGCTCGGCCAGCCGACCAACAATCTGGTTGTTCTGTTCCTCGACAACAACCGGCTCACCGGCCCGATCCCGTCCCAACTGGGTTCGCTGCCTCATCTCGATCAGCTCGTCCTCGCCGGCAACCGGCTGTCGGGGCCCATTCCCTCCGAGATCGGCAACTTGAGCCTGCTCTGGAACCTGGACCTCAGCCGGAACTGCTTGGAAGGAGCCCTCCCGCCCGAGCTCGGCACTCTGAACGCCCTAGAGGTCCTTCACCTTTCAGGCAACAGATTCGTGGGCGAGATTCCCAGCCAGATCACTCACCTGACCAAACTCGGCGACGGCGGCAGCACCATCGACTTTAACGGCGTCCACACCGGCGATCCAGGTGTCGCCGCCTTCATGGACGCCAAGTTCGGTGGCGGCTGGCGTGACAGGCAGACCGTGCCGCCGGAGTACCTGACCGTGGAGTGGGTGACCGGTCTTTCCACCGGGTTGACGTGGGATCCGATTCCGTACCAGTCCGATGAAGGTGGATACGTGGTCATGGTCGCCACCGACGCGGGTGGGCCGTACGAGACCTCCGCGCGAACCCTCGGCAAACATCTTCGCCGGTGGCCCATCTACGACCTCGCTGCCTCGTCCACCTACTACGTGAAGGTGTGCACCGTGACCGAGCCTCACCCGGCGAACCAGAACACCGTGGTGAGCGAGCTCACCGCCCCGCTGACGGTGACCACCACCGGCGATCCCTCCACCTGGTACGTCGCCACCACCGGCGCCCCGAGTAACGACTGCGCCACGCCTGGCACTCCGTGCGCCAGCGTGCAGGATGCCCACGACCGCAGCGCACCGGGCGAGCAGATCTTCGTCGCCCCCGGCATCTACCACGAATCTCTGGGCATCGGTCATCCCATCCGGATCATCGGTGACGGTGCCGCCACCACCGTGATCGACGCCGGTGATTCGTCCACCGTGATCTGGGTCGGTTGGGGTCAAAACCTCCGGATGTCCGCCCTGACCCTGCGCAACGGGACGAACAATCTCGGCGGCGGAGTCTATGTCGCACCGTTCGGGGTCTTCGACTTCACCGACGGGGTCATCGCCGACAGCCACGCCATCTCCCTCGGTGGCGGTCTGTTCGTGGACCATGAGGGAGGGGCTCGACTGGAGCGCGTCGCCGTCGTCAACAACACCGCCGGCGAGAATGGCGGCGGCGTCGGCTCGGCGTGGGGCACCCACGTGTTGATCGCCGACAGCACGGTCTCCGGCAACCACGCCCCGTGGGGCGGCGGGTTGCACCTCAGCGGCAATTCGATCATCGAGCGGACCACCGTGGACGGCAACACCGCCGACAGCTTCGGCGGCGGCGGCATCGCCACCGAGGGCATGATGTTCGTCTCCGACAGCGCCGTCACCAACAACTCCGCGGCCCACGGGGGCGGCATCGCCAACCTGGGCGGCGGCGGCTATCTCGAGGTGGAAAACTCCACCATCAGCGGCAACACCGGCGGCGGCCTGTTCAACGACCGGTGGGGCCGGACCGACGTGGAGAGCTGCACCATTACCGACAACAGCGCACCCTTCACCGAGCACTCCGGCCTGATGAACTGGAACGAGCTCTACCTCCACAACACCATCATCTCCGGTAACTCCCCATTCAACTGCGCCAACCCGATCACCAGCCGCGGCTACAACCTCGACGACGACGCCACCTGCGGTCTCGAAGCCACCGGCGACATCTCCGACGTCGAACCCCTGCTCGGGCCCCTCGCCGACAACGGCGGTCCCACCCTCACCCACGCCCTGCCGCTGGACAGCCCGGCCATCGACGCCGGCGACCCACTCGACTACCCGCCCACCGACCAGCGCGGCTACGACCGCCCCAGCGACGGCATCTCCGCACCCGACATCGGCGCCTACGAGAACACCGACAACGTATTTACGGACGGCTTCGAGTCCGGCGATCTCACCCGATGGAGTGCAGCGGTGCCGTAGATCCGCGCGCGCTCCCTTCCCTCCTCCTCCGCCCGATCCCGAGATCGGGCGGTTTTATTGCGTCGGCACGTCAGAATCGAAACTGTGTTCGTTTGGATCAGTGGCGCAGACCGCCGAGCCAACGCATCCACCAGCGAATCACGGGTCGCGGGCGCAGGGCGAGGCCGGGCACGCTGTCCCGGTCCCGCTCCAGCCGCACCTTCACTGCGCGCAGCGCCTCGAGCTCGGCGAAGCACTGGTCGCACTCGAAGAAGTGTCGCTCGAAGGCCTCGCGGTCGGCGTCTGCGAGATCATCGAGCAGGTATCGCTCGGCGAAGTGTTCCTCCGAGACCCTGTGACAGTTCAAGGCTTCTCCTCGTTCGATAAGTGGCGAGCTCTTCTCTTTCGTGACGTGCTCTGGATCACAGCCCTCACCTTCTTGACCGCGCGTGATTTGCGTTTGCGGATCACCTCCGGCTTCATGCCCAGCCGGGCCGCGATCTCGCCCGGCTTCATGCCTTCCAGCAGGGTCATGCCCAAAATCGCCCGGTCCACGGGGTTGAACCCTTCGAGAGCCTGGCGGACCAGCTCTTGGCGCTCCAGCTCGAGCACGACCATATCGGGCGGGTCACCTCCAGCCAGGTGCTCGGGCAGACCGATGGGTCGCGGATCCCCGCCGCGGAACCGGTTGTTGATCAGATTGCGGGCGGTGCCATAGACGTAGGAGCCGATCTGTTCGTTGCAGTGGAGCCTGCCCTCACGGATTCCTTGCAGGGCTCCGAAGACTGCCTCTTGGGCCAGGTCGTACGCCCCCTGTTCGTCGCCGAGACGGATTCGCGCCATCAGCAGGACCCGGCCGTAATACCGCGAGACGAACTCGTCTTCGGCGGCCGTATCTCCATCGCGGATGCGGTCCGCGAGGGCTGGAGCGTCGACGACGGTTTCCAAGGGCGCCTCTCGTTGTTGGAGGTTCTACCGGAAATATAGGTCGCGATATGAGATTAAGCAAGCTGGGAATGGATCCTAATTGTTGAGTCGGAAAAGTCAGGCTTGCCCTGGACATCGGCTGTCAACCGGCTACTCCATCCTTTGAACAACCCGGAGGTGTCCATGTACCACGCCGCCGAGGCAACTGATTGCTGCCGCTGAAGACCGCTCTCTGTCCCTGCTCTCTGTCCGCTGTTCCCTGTCGCCGCCCCTGAATACTGTCGCTGCCACTGAATTTCGGGAACGGGTACGGGAACGGGCACGGCAGAATCTCAACCACACGCTTTCCCGGATGAACCAAACGTTACACGGTTGCCCTTAGGGGCGCCCGGAACGTTGGCGGCAGTAGCCGACGAAGTCGCGGATGGCGGCGAAGTAGCCGGCGCCGCCCACGACCCAGGTCTCGTTGTGGCCGGCGCCGTCCACCACGAAAAACCGCTTGGGTTCGGGCGCGGCATCATAAAGCCGCTGCCCGAGCTCGTACGGCGCGACCTCGTCCGCCGTCGAGTGGATGAAGAGCTTGGGGACCCGGATCTCGGAGACCTTGGACAGCGAGTCCATCCGGGTTCGGATCAGCGCCTTCGGCACGAACGGAAAGTGCCGGGCCGCCATGTCCGGCAGCGAGGTGAAGCTGGACTGGACGATGAGCCCGGCCGGCGTGACCTCGGTGGCGAGATCGATGGCCACCGCGCCGCCGAGGGACTTGCCGAAGATCACGATGCGGTCCGGGCTCACCCGCTGCTCGTCCACCAGGTAGCGCCAGGCGGCCCGGGCATCCAGGTACAGGCCCTCCTCCGACGGTTGGCCCCCGCTCCGGCCGTAACCCCGATAGTCCACGATGAAGACCCGCGCTGGAGTCGAGGCCAGCCGGAACATCAGGTCGGTCCGGTGGCTCAGGTTGCCGGCGTTGCCGTGAAACCACAGCAACACCATGTCCCCGGTGATCCCCTCGGCGTGCCGTGGCGTACACAGCCAACCGTGGAGAGGGACGCCGTCGTCGGCGGCGAAGTTGCAGTCCGCGATGGTGCAGCCGCTGTTGAGAGCCGCCGCGTCGGTGTCCCAGAGCCCGTCCGGGTACGTCGTCGGGAAGTAGATCATCTGTCGTTCGAAAATCATGGTTCCGAAATAGATCGTACCGCAGAGCAGACCCAGGCCCACCAGCCAGCATCCCCAGCCTCGTCCACCCTTCGTCATCTCCGCCACCTCCACGTCAAGGGTACCGTGTTACCTTTCATTGTCGAGGCAGTGGGCAGCACTCGGCTGCGCTGCAAACGGGACCGATTCCAGGTAGACTTGATGCGATGCCACTGAAGATCACCCTCACCGACGACGCCCTGCCCCTGTCCCGCCAATCAAACCACCACTCGGTCGGGCAGCCCCCGGTGGAGTTCGGGCCCGGTCCGGCCTTCGCCGACGTCAACGACCGACCCTCTCAAGCCCTGCTCCTTTATCTTGCCGATGAGCCCGAGATCGGTCAGCGGTTTACCTACGGTGGAGCCGACTGGGAGATCGTCGACTATCAGGACGGCTGGATCGCACGGCTGATCGTCTGAAATCCAACCGGAAACAGAAGTAGAAAGCTGGTGAGAAATGCGGGCGACGGTCAATGAGGCGGTTCAGACGCTCGTCAACCTCGTCGAAAAATCACCCGAGGACGCCGCCGCGGAGATTTCCGATCTGCTCGGGCGCCTGTCCGACGCCGACGCGCTGGCGGCGGTAGACCGCGGCCTGCTGCAGCTCTTCGAGGACCGCCCGGTCGCGGATCCGATTCTCGAACACCTCGACCTCGACGTACTCGACGCTCTGGCGCAGCGTTGCGTCAGCCGCCTCGGTGGTCCGGCGACGGTGGCCCGGGCCGAGGCCTGGGCTCTGCTGGACGTTCTGCGTCGCTCGCCGCTTCTGCAACGGATCGCCGCGACCGGCACCGTCGGTCATTGGAGCGACCGGATCCTCGAGCTGGTGAATGCCTCCGATTTCACCTTTCCACGGCTCTTCGCCCAACGGAGCGCCGCCTGCGGCTCCAGGGTGCTGTTCCGGGTCCCCCACCACGGCGGCACCCGGTCGATCACCTGGTACCAGGTATCCGGCAGGGTCGATCTGATCGCTCGCGGGCTGCTGGCAGTCACTCGAACGTATCCCGAAACCCGCGTCGCCATCTTGTCGGAGAACCGGCTGGAGATGGCCCTGACCGACCTCGCGTGCCTGGCGACCGGCATCGTCAACGTGATGATCCCAGCCACGGCCACCGAGAACGAGGTTGCCTACATTCTCCGTCACGCCAAGGTCGGGACCGTCGTGGTGTCCACCCGGCAGCAACTGGACAAGGTGCAAAGGGTCCGGGAGCAGACCCCTGACGTTCGCACCGTGGTGGCCTTCGACAACGACGCCGCCGCGGCGAAGGGAGTCGTAGCCTTCGACGAGCTGCTCGCCCGGGCGGCCGACACCCCGATGGAGGAGCTCGTCGCCCACCGCAACGCCCCTGTGATCGGCGATCTGGCGACGATCATGTATACCTCGGGAACGACGGGAACCCCGAAGGGCATCAGCTTCAGCCATCGCAACATCGTGTTCAAACGATACGCGCGCGCGCTGGCACTGCCCTTAATCGGCGAGAATGACCGCTTCCTTTGTTTCCTTCCGCTGTTCCATACCTTCGGCCGCTTCCTCGAGATGACCGGCTGCGTCTTTTGGGGGGCCACCTACTGTTTCGCCGAAAACCCCGCCATCGACATCCTGGTCAAGCAGATGCAGGAAATCCGACCGACTGTCTTCATCAGCATCCCGATGAAGTGGATCCAGCTCTACGACCTGGTGCGGGCGGAGCTCGACGTCGAGGCGGCGCCCGATGGCGAGCTCGACCGCATCACCCGCAAGCTCACCGGCGGCGAGCTCCGCTTCGGGTTGTCGGCGGCGGGATATCTCGACCCGGAGGTCTTCCGGTTCTTCCAGGCCCGCGGCGTCGAGCTGATGAGCGGATTCGGGATGACCGAGGCCACCGGCGGCATCACCATGACCCCCCCGGGGAGCTACAGCGACGACTCGCTCGGGCTGCCGTTGCCTGGAATCGAGATTGCGCTCGCCGACGACGGCGAGCTGATCGTGCGCGGGCCGTATGTGATGATGGGCTATCTCGACCCACCAGACGGCGAACCTTCCTTCGACTCCGACGGCTGGCTGCACACCGGCGACCTGATGGAACGTGACAGTGCCGGCCACATCCGCATCGTCGATCGCAAGAAGGAGATCTACAAGAATGTCCAGGGCCAGACCGTCGCCCCCCAGAAGATCGAGAACCTTTTCAGGGAATTTGACTCGGTGGGCAGGATCTTCCTGGTCGGGGACCACCGGCCTTACAACACCGCCCTGATCTACCCCAATCCCGGCTTCGAGGAGGAGGATCTCGGAGCGCTCTCCGGAGAGGAGCGAAAGGCGCATTTCCGGTCGCTGGTGGTCAGCGCCAACACCTTCCTCGCTCCGTTCGAACGGATCGTCGACTTCGCCGTCATCGACCGCGACTTCGACCCGGATCAGGGAGAGCTCACACCAAAGGGAACCTACCGCAGAAAAACCATCGAGCGGAACTTCGCCGACGCCATCAGTCCGCTTTACCGTCGAACCACCCTCGACCTCGCCGGTGCCCGGATCACGTTCCCGAACTGGCTGTTCCAGGCTCTCGGCCTCACCGCCGGCGAGCTTCGCGTCGACGGCGACCGGCTCCTGTTGCCTTCGATCGGTGGTTCGCTCCGGGTCCGCAGAATCGACGATGGCCATGTTCAGGTGGGATCAGCCTCATACCAAACCGGTGACGGCTCGCTCGATCTCGGGCTGCTGCTGTCGATTCCTGCTCTGTGGCTCGGCAACGATGAGCTCTTCGATTTCGCTCCCCTGGAAGCTGGGCAACGGGACCGGCGGCGCAGCCGCGGTATACCGGCGGTCTGGTCCGGCCGGGTCACGCCGTACACACCCGGCCGGAGCGACCTCGACCGCGCCGCTGGACTGCTGATGTCCCGCCAGCTCGATCTGATGGACCTCCACCGCACCGCCCTCCTTCTCGAGAGCGACGCCAGAGAGGCCGGGGTGCTGGCCGTGCGCGTTTTGGAGCATACCCTCGAGCTGGAGAACGCCGACCTTGGCCGGGCGGCCCTCCACATCCTGCGCCGCAGTGCGGGCGCGCCTCACCCGGAGGTCCTTCGACGGGGCTTCCAGGTGCTGGCCCTGGGCGAGGAGCCCGCCAGGTACCCGACCACACTGCAGCTGTTCCTTGATCGGGAAATTCCCGTTCTCGATCCCGAGACCATCGCGGTGCTCGCCGAGCACGACCTCTCGCCGGAGCAGCTGGACGCCTTTCTCACCGAGGCCGAATCACGCTGGGAGAGCGACGGCAGGCCGGCTGCAGACCCGATGACGGCAAGGTCCATTCTCAATTTTCTTGCGCTCTACGGTTCGACCCATCCCGGTCGCTATCGGCTCCTGCGGAGCTTCATCACCCGGGCCGCGATGTCCGCCACTGCGGTCGATCTCCGGGACGCGGCCGACGACGCCCGCTGGCAGCTCGATGTGGGTTTCCGCAGCTGGCTCGGTCCCCCGTCGAGAATTGCCGTCGACCCCGAAACCGGCCTCGAGTACCGATGGGAGGACGTGGTGGCGTTCTCCGATGAGGTTGATGAAGACTCACGGGCGACGCTGCTGGCCGCGATCGCGCGAACCACCTTGCTGCGCGAGGGCATCTTCCTGTTTTCGGGAGGCACCACGGTTCGCCTCGACGACATCCTTCCTCAGGGCGTGTGGGTCCGGTTGCTCGGTGCCCTTCACGGCAAGTCCGTCTACCGGGTGGCGGCGAAGACCCGCGACGGCGCCCAGTTCGACATGGCGGTGAACCTGAACCGCGACCTGTCTCAGGATGTCGTCGAGGAGGAGATCAACTGGCTGATCGTGTGCGGCGACGAGCGAGGACGGCCCCCGCTGGTGGAGATGTTCGGCGGTCACTGGGCCGAGTACAATCTGTGGACCGAGGAGTTCATTCCGGGCGAGACCCTCGATCACGCGCTGACCCGGCTCGAGCGTCGCACTGACAATCTGGACTGGTATCAATCGATCTGGCCGTTTGCCGCCTGGAGCGCCATCGGGGCCTACATCGACTTTTGGAATCGAACCGGCCGGCGTCTGACCGTCGTTGACCCGGCGCCGGGCAACGTGATCGTCCCCATGCACGACTACCACGCCGGGTCGCGCCTGGTGTCGATCTCTGCCCGCCGGCCCTTTGTCTCCCTCCAGGACATGCTGCAGTCGTTCCAGGAGCAGTTCATTCGCCCGATCGAGCGGGACCACCCCAGACTCGCGGGCCTGGCCGGGTGGGACATCGTCTTTTCCGCGGTCCTCGAGATCGTCGGCGAGGGCGAAGGCGTTCAACTGCTGCGGGAGATGCTGAACGACCCGGATGCTGGTGCGGACAACGCCATGACGGCGGCCCTGGGGCCGTTTCTGACAGCGGTCGAGAAACGCGGATTCCTGCCACGACGTTTGTTCTTCGCCGGAAAACGATATCGCAAGTGGGCGCGTCTCAACTCCGAGGCGACTCCTTCGGCCCGGGCCGCGACGCTCCAGGAGATCTTCGACACCTACCAGCTGGGCAACCTTCAGCCCGGATTCCCCGAGGTCCGCCCGAGGTTCTTCCTCGCAACCGTCTTCCGCGATTCGCCTGCCAGCCTGGTGGATGGTATCGAGGACATCGTGGCGCGCCTGCGGTCCGGCACGATCGTGCCCGACGAGCTCAGCTCGGCGGTTGCAGACCTCCGCGCACGCCTGCCCCTCGAAAACGACGACGACTACTTTTTGGCGAGGCTGTCCTTCCCCTACCTCCGCCCGGAGGACGAGGCGGAGTACGTGGAGACCGACGCCGGCGGGATTCATCAGAGTGAGATGGTGGTCACCCTCGAGGACAGGGACGGCAGGCCGTACCGGGTCCGGCACGCCATCAGCCCGAAGGAAGTGGCGAGGCTCCACCGGCTCTTCCTGGCCGCGCGATTGCCGGTCCAGTTCAGAGCCGACCACCGGTTCCTGGTGGCGGTCAACCCCCGCGGCCACCTGATCGGGGGGCTCTTTTATGAGATCCAGCCGGAGACCCACTCGGCCCACATGGACAAGGTGGTGGTGGCCGAGGCGTTCCAGGGCCAGGGCGTCGCGGGGGCGTTGATCGAGGAGCTCTGTAACCGCCTGCGCACCGCCGGCTTCCGGTCGCTGACCACCGGCTTCTTCCGGCCCCAGTTCTTCTATCGCTACGGGTTCACCGTCGAGAAACGATACGCAGGGCTGGTGCGACCGCTGGTCGAAGACAGCGCCGGGTAAAAGCCACCACCGGCGCCGCCGCCGGTCCGGGTTGAACCCCTTGAATCTCGAGTCCTCGCAACCCGCCTGAATCACCGATACCCGAAGAGCATGGCGTACAGGATCAGGCCGACGAGGGTCAGGCCGATGGCCAGAGCCGTGAAACCGAAGATCCTGAACACCTTCTCGAACTTCGGGTTGTACTGGTCGACCAGCTTGTCCTCGATCTCCTGGACGGTACCCGAGGCCATCAGCTGCTCGTACTCCGCTGGCTTGTCGTGCCGAAGCTCCTCCACCGAAACGCGTCCGGTGAAGATCACCGGGTCCATGGGGAACTTGTCGGGTCTGAAGTGGGTGTTGAAGAAGTGAATGGTGAAAATGAACGCCACCGCGAGCAGGGCTTCGTCAGAGTGGATGATGGTGGCGACGTTGATCGACCATCCCGGCAGGAGGCGGGTGAACAGCTCGGGGAACCAGAGCACCAGGCCGGTGGAACCGATCACGAAGATGCCCCAGAAGACTGCGAAGTAGTCGAACTTCTCCCAGTAGGTGAAACGACCGTAATGGGGTCGCGGGCCTCTGCCGAAGAACCACTTGATGGACTGGAAGACCTGTTTGATGTCCACCAGGTTGAACATCATCGAGTTCGGGCCGAAGATGAACTTGAACCAGCCGACACCCGACTCCCGCTTGAACTGGAAGGCCTGGCGAATGTGGAAGGCGAACAGGGCTATCAGCACCACCGCACCGGTCCGATGCAGCATCCCCATCGCCCCAAAACCTCCCATCACCTTCGACAGCACCACCGCCCAACCCATGTAGGAGAACTTGAGGGTCATGCCGGTCAGGGCCAGCGTAAAGAAGCTCAGGAGCATCACCAGGTGCATGATTCGCTGGGTCCTCGAGAACCTGATGTAGAGCCTCTCCTGGGGCGCCGTCTTGTGCTGGACCCATTGATCGCGGGTCCTCAGAAGCCGCCACAACCAGGCCAGGGTGTGGAGGATGGCGAAGGTCAGCGTCCCCACCAACAGCAGGGTCATGAACCAGAAGGCGTAAAAGAGATAGGGGTATTTCCCCGGGTCGTGGTGGGTGGCGTGGGTCAGGTACCCCGCGAACTTCCGGTGGGCTCCCGGGTGGCATGCGGCGCAGGTGTTCACCACGTTGTCGTGGCTCAGCATCGACTCGGGGTTACTGGGCGGCAGGATGTTATGAGTGCCGTGACAGTCGTAGCACTTGGCCGCTCCCTCCGAGCCGAGCCGCGACACCTTGCCGTGGTAGGTGTCGAAGAAGGTCTCCGCCTCGTCGCTGTGGCAGCGGCCGCACTGATTCATCATCCGGAATCGAAAGCCCTCGGCGTCGGCGCGGCTGATGGTGTGGGAGGTGTGACAGTCCTCGCAGGTGGGTAATTTCTGATCGGTATCGCTGTTACCCGGCCAATGGATGCTGGTCTTGAAGATTTCCTCGATGCCGTTGTGGCACTGGCCACAGGTGTCGGCGATATTCGCGGGATTGACCGTCGAATCGGGGTCCTCGGCGCGCGCCGGGTGGTGGGCGGTGTGGCAGTCCGTGCAGGTCGCCGACACCACCAGACCGCTGTCGATGAGACCCTTGCCGTGGATCGACATGGTGTAGCTTTCCACGATATTCGGGATCTCGGAGTGGAGTCTGCCCGCGGCGGGCTCACCCTGTCGATGGCACTTGGCGCACAGCTCGGGGACGTGTCTCGGATAGGTCGGCGACGAGGGAACGGTGTGGGGCTGGGTGGCGTGGTAGTCATGGCAGTCGAGGCACGCCGGAGCCTCCGGGTCCCCCGCCGCGGCGAGCTGGCCGTGAACACTGGACGAATGCAGCTCAACGACCTCGGCGTGGCAGATGCCGCAGTCCACCGGAGCGGTGATCGTGGCACAGGACCGTTCGGGGTGGGTCGGCGTGACCCCGGTGTGGCACTGGGCGCAGGCCACCCCGGAGTGGGCGGACAGGCTGAAGATCTCCTCGTTGAGGAAGATCGAGGTCACCTGGCCGTCACGCTCCATGGCCAGTTCGGGGGTTGCGTGGCACTTCATGCAGTTGCGGTTGGCGGCTCCCTCGATGGTCGCCGGCCGGCGGCGGATCTTGTGGGGTTGGTGACACTCGACGCACGACGGGATTTTGTGGGGCTCCTCCTCCCACAGCCTGCCCTCGACCACCTTGATGTGCACCTCCTCGATCCGGCTGTGACAGGCGGTGCAAGTGGTCGCGACATTGCCGCGGAAAATGCTCGAGTTCGGATCCGTGTGCTCCAAGATCAGGTGCGAGGTGTGGCAGGAGGTGCACACCGCGGTGACCGTCAACCCCTTCTTGAAGAGCCCTTCTCCGTGAACCGACATGGAGAAGTTCTCCAGGATCCGATCCTGGGGGATGTCGTGCTGGCGCGTGACCTCGGTGCCCTCCCGGTGGCAGGAGCCACACAGTTGGGGGATGTTCATGATGGCGGTCTGGGAGGCAGCATCAGTGTGTGCCTTGATGGTGTGGCTGCCGTGGCACGAGACGCAGCTGGGTGCCAGGTCGTCGCCCGCCGCTGCGGCGCGGCCGTGAAGACTGCGGGCGTGCTCGTCCGCCTGCTGTGGGTGGCACACGCCGCAGGCCTGAATTTGGTCCACATCGTGGGCGGGAATCGCCACGGCGTGGCCGGTGTGGCACGAAAAGCAGGCGGCTCCCTGTTCGCCGCCGTGGATCCCACGCTCGACGGCCCGTGCCTGCTTGCCGTGGCAGGTCCCGCACATCACGGCCGATGCCTCGGGCCCGGTCGGCAACGACGGGTCAGGGGGGGGCATTACATCGTGGGCGCCGTGACACCTGACGCAGGCGGCCGCCGGCGACAGCGGATCCTCGGCCCACTTCCGGTGCGGTCCCGAGGCGAACACCTCGGCCACGTCGTCGTGGCACATCGCACAGTCCACCGGCTCGAGCTCCTCGTCGTGCGGAAGCTCGACCCCGTCGAGATCCATGTGGCAGTCGATACATCCGAACTCGCCGTGGACCGACGCGGTGAACGAGGTCGGTTCGATGAAGACCGAGACCTCGTGGCCTCCGCGCTCGCCGACCGCCTCGGGATCCTCGTGGCACATCAGGCAATCCTCGTTCGACTGCGCCCTTGCGGTTGCCGGAAAAACAACGGCGAACAGGGCGATCAACACAGGCACCGTCCACCGGACCGCACTGCAGGGGTGGATCAAGGTTGGGATCAAAGGGGAACGGGGGGCAGGCACAGGTGGCGTCCTCCTCGAGCAATAACTATATCGCCATGTGGAAAATTTCTCAAGCTCATGACGAGACCGAATTATGAGAACACGGATCATTTCCATGGGTTTCTCTTTCGCCGGCACTCAAATCCTGGCGATGGTATTTTTCCAAGTCGTGAAACGCAAGCGCTTCATTTTCCAGCACGTGCTTGCTAGATTGAACAACGACGCAAGGCGGGGCGCCGATCCGAATCACCGCCGACACTATCGGGAGGACCCATGGCAACAGGATCCAGCAAGCTGATCGGACGCCTGTTCAATCTCGCCAACAACCCCCTCACCATCGCCGGCATCGCTCTGACCACGGTGTCGGGCGTGATGATCTTGATCTTCTTGATCGTGACCCTGATGGGCGGACTTCATCAAAGCCCATACATCGGGATGTTCGCCTACCTCGTCCTGCCGGTCTTCTTCTTGCTCGGCCTGGCACTCATTCCGGCCGGGATGATGTGGCGACGCCACGGGCTGGTGCGCGCCGGAATCTCGGAGGAAGAGTTCGCCCTCTACCCCAGGCTTGACTTCAACGATCCCAAGATGCGCCGGATCGCCACGGTGTTCCTCGGCCTCACCGCCATCAATGCGGTGATTCTGGGTTCGACCTCGTTCCTGGCCGTCGAGCACACCGAGACCGTCTCGTTTTGCGGCGAGACCTGCCATACCGTGATGCAGCCGGAATTCTCGGCCTACCAGAACTCCCCCCACTCCAGGGTCGCCTGCGTCGAGTGCCACATCGGTCCCGGGGCGTCGTGGTACGTGCGGTCGAAGGTGGATGGTCTCAAACAGGTCTGGCACACCCTGCGCGACAGTTATCCCCGGCCCATCGAGACCCCCATCAAGGCCCTGCGGCCGGCCAGGGAGACCTGTGAGCAGTGCCACTGGCCAAACAAGCACCACGGCGACAAGCTGCGGGTGTTCGCGAGATTCAGGTCGAACGAGGAGAACACCCCGTTGTACACGGCCATGCTGCTCAAGACCGGCGGCGGCAGCCTCGACCTGGGCACGCACGGCGGCATCCACTGGTGGCACATTTACTCCGACAACAGGATCCGCTACATCGCCGACGAGAGCCGCCAGGAGATCTACTGGGTGGAGCTCACAACCGCCGCCGGAGAGGTTCGCCGCTACACCCGGGAACGAGACGACGAGATTCCGCCCGACGAGATCGAGCAGCGGGCGCGAATCATGGACTGCATCGACTGCCACAACCGGCCCACTCACCTCTTCGAATTTCCCGGCAAGGCCGTCGACTCGGTGCTCGAAACCGTTCCCGCGATCCGCAAGCTGCCGTACTTCAAGCGCGAGGCCGTCAAGGCCATCCAGAGCGACTTTCCTTCCCATCCCGAGGGAGTGCGGGCAGTCAACGACACTCTTGTGGCCTTCTACCAGTCGGAGTACCCGGAGGTCTGGGCAGCCGACCAGCGACTCGTGGAAGAGGGCGCCGACGCTGCGGCCAGGATTTACGGGCGCACGGTCTTCCCGGCCATGGGCACCAACTGGGAGACCCACTCAAACGACATCGGTCACGACGATTTTCCAGGGTGCATGCGCTGTCACGACGATGAGATGGCCACCGCCGACGGCGAGCACGTGATTCCGCAGGACTGCGACAACTGCCACGTCTTTTTGGTGGAGGACAGCCCCGACCCGCCGGATTTGGCGATGCTCATTAACGGCAGTTAGCCGTTGGCAGTTGGCCGTTAGCCGTTGGCCGTTTACGTTGTCGCAGCCGTTTGCTGCTCCAACGCGACTCACCGCCACCAGCCGACAGCCGTAGGCCAGCCCATGATTGGTTAAAAGTTACACGTTAAACGTCCGAGGAACCTCGGCGCCACGGACCATCGAGAACGGTCGCGTCGACGTTTAACGTGTAACGCGGGAACCGCGCAGGAGGAATTTGCTTGTGCCCTGGACCCGGATCCTCCAACCCCGAGTCCCGAATATCGAACCCCGAACCCCGACCCCTTGGCCACGCCTGTCGGCTGCAGCTGTCGGAGAGTTGGCAATCGGAGGCTCGCATTTGGTGTCGGATGAACTCTCTGACCGTCGAGATCGGACGGCCAACTGCCAACGGCTAACGGCAAACGGCAACCTGTTCAAAAGCGGGCGGTGTGCTCGATCTTGATGCAGCGGTCGGCAACAACCACCAGGCCCGCGTCAGCGGCGAAACACTCGGCTTCCGGGTTGATGACGTCGAGTTGGAGCCAGAGAGCCTTCGCCCCCCGTGCGACCGCGGCAGCGGCGATCGGCGGAACATGCTCGGGCCTGCGAAACACGTCGACGATGTCCACGGTCACATCGGCCGGGATCGACTGAAGGTCCGGGTAGCACTTCTCGCCGAGAATCTGTTCGCAGCCCGGATTGACCGGGATCATCCGGTAGCCGACTCGCTGCAGGTAGGCGGCGACCCGGTGAGACGCCCTTTCGGGGTTGGCCGAACACCCGACCACGGCCACCGTCTGCGAGCTGGCAAGGAGCTCCCGAATAGGATCTGAACCGTCCATTTGACCTTCTTCCCCGGCGATTCGCCGTACAATCGATTCACCGGCATGGTAACCTGACAAGACGAGCCCGAAAACCGGAACTCGAGGAGCAGACCGGCATGGATTGGCTGGAACAAAACCTGGACGCCTACCGAATCATCGCGGAGATTCTCGACGATCTTCGGGAGACCTTGCGCAGTCGACTGGACCGGATCCACGGCAGGGAGTGGTACAAGGTCGGGCTCCCCCAGGGAGTCCTCGATCGGTTGGTGGAGAGCAAGGAACAGGAAAAGGCCATCGACTGGTACGAGAGTGAATACCAGCAGATCATGAGCTACGCCCTGTTCCCGGATTTACTCGAGATCCTCGAGCACAACGCCGATGCCTTCCCCCAGATTCTCGGCCTCGCCCCCACCACGGCCCTGCTCAACGCCAGGTTTCTCGAGCTCGAGGTGATGCGCGCCAAGCTCGGCCGGGCCAGGCCCATCAGCGAGACCGAGCTGTCGTTCCTCGGTACCTTCCACCTCCGGTTCCGAAAGGCGATCGAAAACCACCGCGCCCATCAGGACACCACCGATGCCGACAGTTCGGCCGCTGCCTCGCCGCCGGCACGGGAAACGGGTGCCCAGCCGGCAACACCTCAACGACCACTGCCTCCGCCCGTGGAAGCCGTCAAGCCGCCAGACGACTTGGTTTCCCCACCTCGGCCGCAAGCTCCGGTTGCCGACCCTCCCCCAGTTGCTCCTGCTGAAGCCGAAGCAGCCACCGACGCCACCGAAACGGAGGCTTATCTTGCCGAGCCTCCAATCCCCGAAGAACAGCCCGCAGATGTGCCCGAGACAGCCGCCGCCGACCCGCCGGACGTCCCTGCAGCCGACGTTGCCGCTGAGGAGCCCAGCAACGATACGCCGCGCGAGCTTACCTTCAATGACGCTCTCGCGGCGGGCGACGACCAGACCATTTTTCGCGAGCTGTACAAGGAGGTCACGGCGATCGCCGAGGGCATCTGGACCAAGGACATCCCGCCGCCGGCCAGGGTCTGGGAAATGGTCGCCGTCAGCGATTGGTACGAGAAGGGCTTTTCGACTCTCGGCCTGAGGCCGCTGTCGGATTTTTACGACATCATCTCGAAGGTGGACCGCAAGATGCGGGAGGGAGCCGCCAAGGAGCAGCTCCAGGACTTCCTCAAGGAGGCGAACTTCGCGCAGACGCTCCTGGCACTGCGCGACATGTTCCAGAAAAACCACATCTAGGCCATTCGGCCCAAACCGCCGGCGTTGGTCAACTCTGATTTTTCGGTGCACACCCGACTCGATTGATGTCTCTTCGCAAGTCACGTTGGGGTGTGCGGCGAAAAATCAGAGAAGAGGTTATCGCGAAACGTATTCGCGAAACGCCTAGGGTGGGAACTGCTCGGTGTAAGCCCGGTAGCGACGGAGGATCCGCCGGGTGTAGCCGACGGCGCGACGGCAGCGGCAGACGCCCGCAGGAAAGCGGCGAGCCACCTCGGCATCGTCGAGAATCAGCATCGCCGTCTCCACGTTGCCCCGCCAGCGATCGGGGTCGAACCCCATCTCACCGGCCAACCTGCGCGCGTCGGATACGTGACGGGGACCCACGTTGTAAGAGGCGATGGCCATCGCGACACGGTCTGAAAGCTCCAAGTCCGCGAACTTGTCCATCAGCCACTTGAGGTACCAGCCGCCGGCTTCTGCGGCCTCGCCAGGATTGTGGGGGTCCTCCAGCTCGAGGTCACCGGATGTCAACGGCATGAACTGAAACAGCCCCGCCGAGCCGCCGGGGCCCACCGCGTCGGGGTCGAACCGCGACTCCTCGTACATCAGGGAAGCCAGCAGCCTCCAGTCGATGTCATGTTGCCGCCCGACCCACTGGAGGATCTCGTCGAAGGGAGTGATGGCCCCGGCAGGGACCTCCGGAATGTCGGCACCAAGGGGCGGCTGCCACAGCCCGAGTTGGCTGCGGTCGAGCTGGCGGACCAGGCCCGACAGCCGGGCCTCCTCGAGGAAACCGTTCGCCCGCTTCAGGAGCTCTGGAGCGGAGGTGTTGAAGACCCACACCAGCGGAACGTCCGTCAACACCGTCGCGCCCATCCTCAGATCGGGCCGCCCGGCCAGGGCCAGCAGCGCGGTGTCTGAGTCCACCACCGCGACCTCGAAGCGTCCGACCGACATCTCGCGAATCGCCGACACACCGTCGACGGCTCCGTCCCCGGACCAGGTCTTCATCGGAGGGTCGAGGGGCAAGAGCGCGCACAGATCGGCCAGCGGCCGGGCAGCGGCCACCTCGGCCCCGGCCATTTCGACCACATCGGCCGGCAGATCGCGGCGTGCCGAGCCGACTGCGACCAAATCGACTATTCGATAGGGAATCGTAGCGAGGAATCGGCCCTCGTCCTCGGGGGATATCGGCTCGTGGAGCGCTGCCATGTCGCCGAAGCCACGTTCGAGCCACCACATGGGGTCGATACCGGGCGGGGGTATCTCGACCTCGAGCCGAACCCCGATCGTGCGGGCGAAAGCGTGCGCCAGTCGGTACTCGAAACCCTCCAGCCCTCCCCGCTCCACGGTGTAGGTCGTTGGCGAGTTCCTGGTGATCAGGCGGAACACTCGCTTTTGGCGCACCTCGTCGAGGTCCCTGCAGGCAGACGCCGGTCGGGTCCGTCCCAGCACGGACTCGGCGAACAGGAAGTCGTCGACGGCCCGCCTCAGTCGGCCGTTGGTCTGCCGGAGCGCCCACACCACCGGCCGTTGTTCCGAGAGGGTCTCCACCACCTCGAGGCCGCCCACGACGTCCACCAACGCCGAGTCGGCCACCGAAAACGTGTATCGACCAGCACGGACCTTGCGAAGCAGGTCCTCCACCCCGACCTCCTCGGGAACTGGTTCCACTCCGTAGCCGAGATCGACAAGCCGGTCGCTCAGAAGCTGCGAAACCAGCGACCTCGGCAGGTGGACCACCAGCCGTCGATCGAGGTGGCGGATCGGGCCCGTGCCGCCGCTCCCGGTCACCAGGATGTCATCGACCCACGCCACCGCCGACGTCGGGCTGGCCCCGGTTCCGATCAGGTCGGTGGGCGAGAACCTGCCCACTGCCACATCTCCACGCCCATCCAGAAGCCAGCGGATCAGCTGGTCGTGGCGGCGAACCCTGATCCACTGCGGCTCGGCACCGAGACGGGCTGCAAGCTGATCCAACAGCTCGACCTCACTGGTCACACCGTCGCCGGGAACCCGCGAGCCGCTGAAGCCCGGGCGGAGGAGAATTCTCAGCCGGCCGCTCTCCTGGATTCCGTCGAGTCCACTGGTTCGTCGCGGAGCCGGGTGACACGCGACCACCAACAAGAGCCCCAGCCACGTCGCCGGATGAAGCGCGCGCATTGCGGCCGAGTAAACGCCGCGGTGGCGTCTCACGGCGCCCCCGCGATGCGATCACATGCCTTTCGAAACCACATCATGACTGGGGCGCATCATACCTCCGCCCACTCCCGCTTCGTCACTGCGATAGAATCAGCCCGGGAGGCACGGTTGACCGAAGACGCCCGGGAAACCAAACGCAATAGCTCGCCCGAGCTCGGTCCCGTGATCGCGCGTCTCGAGGAAATTCACCGCAAGTGTCTCTCGCTGGGCTCGCGAAACGACGAGGCTCGAGAGATGGCGAGCCGACTCGAAAGCGTCATTACGGCGCTGTCCGGAGGCAACGGCGACCTCGATGTCCAGCCGGCCTTCGGGGACCTTGCCCGTGATCTCTTTCCGGTGGCCCGGCTGTTCGAGAGCCTCGGCTTTCTGTCGGTGGCTCGAGAGCTTGCCCATGTGGAAAAAACCCTGATCGACCTGGAGCCTGACCCATCCACCGGCCGCGCGCCCGCGCCGGGACGAGGTTCATCGGCCCGTGTCGCCCGGGCGTCGGCTGCCGAACTGAACGGGGACGGTGAATCCGCCCCGGAACCCGAAGACCACCCGGTCAAGGCTCGAGGCGTACCCACACCGGTGGTCCTGGGCGTCGTGGCAGTGGTGATCGCGATCGTGGCCTCGGTTCTCGTCGTCCGTAGGCAGCAGGCGCGCCACGGAACCGGCTTCGCCGTTGCGGTCCCCGTCTCCTCTCTTCCGACCCAAGTTCTGGCCTCCCCGACCCCGACACATCCGACGCCGGCGACCGAATCGGTCGCGGTCGGCGTCACGCCGACTCCCGGTCCACGCGCCCGCATGGCGTCGATGGTGAGCGATGCGCGCCTCGCCCAGCGCGAGGGCGACATTGACCGGGCCATCAGCCTGCTTTCCCAGGCCGCCCTGATCGACAGCAAGGCCCACCTGGTCATCGACACGGCACGTTCCCTGGTGGCTGACCTCCTCGGCAGGGCCGACGGTGCGGCGGGCGCGGCCCGCTGGGACGAAGCGGCGCAGAATGTGGAGCGGGCCCGCGAGTTGGCGATCCGATTCGAGCTTGCCACCGAGCCCATGGACGCCGCCATTCGCCGGCACGCTCGCCTCGAGCGGTACGAGCCGGTCGATCCGACCAACATCACCAGAATCAAGCAGTTGGCCGGCAACCGCGCGATCGTCGTGACCGACGACGAAGCTCACCACGAGGGTGAGGTTCACGACGTGGTCGGCGGCGTGCTCGAGCTCCACCAGGGCATCAAAGTGGGCCGCGGAGGGACCCTCTTCCACATCGACAGGATCCCCTTGGCCGAGGTCGTCGAGATCAGGGTTTACCCGGACTGAGAACTCAATCACTCACGAAGCTGAGAGCTGCTTTTGGCGTCGAGCGCTCCTCCGCATGAGGAGCCTGCTCCGGCGGTGCAGCCGAAGCAGTGCCGACCGGTGACGATCGGCCGTCCTTCGAGTGCCTGAGGGGTCAGCTCGGCGACGTGGAGAGACGGACTGCCGTTGACCCGGCTTGCCAGATCCAGCATCTGATTGAAATCGCAGTCGAAGACCGTTCCGTCCCACCCGACGGACAGCGTGTTGCGGCACATCAAGGCGTCGACGGTGGCGGGATTGAAGGAGCTCACCAACAGCTCCATATACCGTTCCAGGTTGCCGCTCGATTCCAACCATTCCAGGAACCTCGAGATCGGCATGTTGTTCAGGGCGATCAGACTGTCGAAGGTCATGCCGTGGTGAGTCTCGAGCCCCCGTTTCCACTGCCGTTCCATCGAGCACTGGTCGCCGGTGAGCACCGCACCCACCGGGTTGACGACGACCGTCAGCCGGCGCCTCGGGTCGCCCTTCCCGTAGCCGGCGGCGTTGAGTCGTTTCAGGGCCTCGATGGACTTGTCGAAGGTCCCGTCGCCGCGCTGGGCATCGGTGTTTCGGCGCCGGTGGTGGGGCAGCGAGCACACGACTTCCACCCCTCGCTCGGCGAACCACTCGGGAAGGTCCCGGTTTCGCGGCAGCAGCAGCACCGTCAGGTTGCAACGGTCGATCACGTGGACACCGCGCGCCACGCATTGGTCCACCAGGTACCTAAAGTGCGGGTTGAGCTCCGGTGCGCCACCGGTGATGTCGACCGTGCGGGCCCCGGTCACGTCGAGCGCACCCAGGCAGGCATCGATGGTGTCGCGGTCCATGACCTCCTGCCAGCGATCCGGACCCGCGTCCACGTGGCAGTGCCGGCAGGTCATGTTGCACAGCTTGCCGACGTTGATCTGGAAGATTTCCACCGCGCCGGTCCGGAGGGGGGTTTCTGTCCAGGACTCGACCGCCGCCTGGAAGTCGCCGCCGTAAGGATGCCCCGTCAAATCCAGCGAGTCGAGGATCCGGATCTGGTGCGCCGGCGACACCAGCGGAGACCGTCGCGCCCGCAGGGTCGTGGTTCTCTTGGGCCCGGCATCGGTCGATGAGTAGTCGTCGCTTGCCGAGGGCCCGTCGAGGGGCAGGTCGTGCGCTTCAGTCATGAGCTCGTTCTCCCCCGGGGACTGAGTGTGCTCACATGGAGGAGCGGGTTACGTGCTCCAACATCTGCAGGCCGTGGACGAGGGAAGCACCGCCCCGGATCGCCGTCGCCACGTGGACGGCCTCGGTCATCTCTTCGAGGTCGGCGCCCTGCTTGAGGCACTCCGAGGAGTAGGCGTCGATACAGTACGGGCACTGGACCGCGTGCGCCACGGCAAGAGCGATCAGTGCCTTGTCCCTGACCGACAGGGCGCCGTCGGCGAACACCGACCCGTAGTAGTCGAAGAACTTCTGCGCCAGCTCGCCGCCTCCCTCGGCGATGTCGCCGAAGTGGACCAGATGCTCGGCCTTGTAGTAGCTGTCCACAGAGACCTCCTTCCATTCGAGAGCGGTCTTCCGCATTTCGAATTTCGAATTTCGAATTCAGGCTTTTTCTCCTACCGATCCGGCGGCACCACTCCTGTTTCTCCGTCGGTGCTCTCCCCCACCAGGTAAAGCGGACGCCGCTTGACCTCGTCGAAGATCCTGGCGATGTACTCCCCCAGGATCCCGATCATGACCAGCTGGACCCCGCCGAGGAAGAGGATCGAGGCCATCATCGACGTGTAGCCCGGCCAGTTGATGCCGAGCACCTTGAGCCCGATCACCACCACGATGTACACGAAGGACAGCACCGATACCGCGAATCCAAGCAGGGTCGCCAGCCTCAGCGGAAGGAACGAGAACGACGTGATCCCATCCAGGGCGAAGCGGACCATCTTCCTCAGCGGGTATTTCGTTTCTCCGGCGTGGCGTGCCTGGCGCCGGTAATGAACCGCCTCCTGCCGAAACCCGATCCAGCTCACCAGGCCGCGGATGAACCGGTTACGTTCAGGAAGTGCGCGAAACGCCGCCACCGCGCGCGGGCCCATCAGCCGGAAGTCGCCGGTGTCCACGGGGATCTCCACATTGGTGATCCGTCGCAGCACGCGGTAGAAGGCGGCCGCGGTCGATTTCTTGAACCAGGTCTCGCCCTCCCGCTCCTGGCGCTGGCCGAAGACCACCTCGGCGCCGTCCCGCCAGCGCTCCACCATCTGAGGGATGACCTCCGGCGGATCCTGGAGGTCGGCGTCGATGATCACCACCGCCCGGCCGCGAGCCGCGTCCACCCCCGCGGTCAGCGCAGCCTGGTGGCCGAAGTTGCGCGCGAAGCGCAGTCCCCTGACCCGCGGGTCGCGCGCGGCAATGTCGTTGATCTTCGTCCAGGTGGTGTCGCTCGACCCGTCGTCGACGAACAACACCTCGAGTCCTTCCACCCGGCCCTCGAGGGAGGCGATGAGCCGGCTGTACATGGACTCGACGTTGTCCTCCTCGTTGAAGGCCGGAATCACCACGGTGAGCTCCGGAACGCGCACGGCGGGCTCAGCCATCGTCCTCCTCCATCCTCGACTCGCTCGGGATCTCTCCGGCGGCGGCGATAAACCCAACCACCGCCCCGCCGTCCTCCTCGAGCACGACAGTTCCGGCCCGTCGAACGGCGTCGAGGCTCTCCACCGGGAAATCACCGCGTTCGAGGGCGCCGATCGCCACCAGGTCGGCGCCGGTCTCCGCCACCAAGGCACGGACCCTGGCCGGATCGCCGCAGCTGTAGATCTCGCGAACCAGCTCGGCCCGCCGATTGGTTTCACCGGTCACCTCGTGCCCGCGCCACACCAGCTCGTGGTTCTCCCAACCGATGACGGACGGTACGCCCGAGTAGGCCGAAAACCGCCCGTACTCGGTGTACGCCCCACCGACCGCCTCGACCATCGAGGTTTCCGTCGGTTGGTTTCGGAGGTGGCGGACGATCGCCCGATCCCCGGGGTGCATCCACGCCATGCCGTCGAGGCCGAGCGAACGCCCCGAAACCTGGTTGAGGACCATCCACACCAGGTGCGGGAGGGCGGCGATCACCAGCGCGCAGGTCAGGACCGCGCGGACCAGTCGGTCGGGGAAGCCCACCCGCAGCAACACCGGCAGCGCCATCGCGAGCAGGATCCAGGCCTGGATGTACGATTTGAAGACCGTGTTCATGCGGTGCAGCCGGTCCCCATAGGAGTCAACCACGTAGACGATCTCCGGGACCATGAACAGAAACAGACCGAGGGCGGCGAGCGCCAGCGCCGGGCGCTCGACGTCCTCGCCGGCGGCGACCACCCGAATCGTGAGCATCACGGTCCCGGCTGCGAGCAGCACCAGGCTCGGCCGCCCGCTCGCCGCCGCCGCCATCACGACCAGCGCCGCAGCGGTCAGGGTGAGGGCCGTCGCGTGGTTTCGGTCGGAGCCCAGCCGGAGGCGAAGCGACACCACGACGGCCGCGAATGCCGGGACCAGGAGGCAACCGCCGTACAGCAGCAGAGTCGACGGCGCGGTCCACGCGAACACGGTCTTGAGCCCTTGAAACGGGGGGTGGAAGGTGAGGTGGAACGGCGCCGCCGCCAGCCAGCCGCCCACAGCAATACCGGCCGCTGCCAGCCAGCGCCCTCTGCCCTCGCGGTCGGGCCAGTGCCAGCGGCCGTCGCCGCACACCAGGAGCAGGCCGACCGCCGCCAGCGTCGGTGGCATGCACCAGGGGTTGGCGGCCCACGCGACGCCGAACAACACCGCCAGGGCGATGGTGGTCGTCAGCTCGAGGCCCGTCTCGTCCGGCGCGCCACGCCACCAGCAGGGCGGCAACCGCGATCGGAATCGACAGGTAGTGGGGGTGAAGATCACCGAGCCATTCGGTGAACAGCGGGAACTCGGTGATCACGTCCTCGTGCTGTCGCGATGAGCTCCAGACGCTCAGGTCCCCGATCCCGACGCCCCCGGCGAGTTGGCGCCAGCCGTCCGGGGTGCCCGCGAGCACACCGAAAAACGCGGCGGTCGCGCCGGCCAGGTGGGAACCGCCCAGCCGGCGGCCCAGGGCCCACACCGTGACCGCTACCGCACCCGCCACCAGGGCCACGATCACGTTGTAGGCCACCTCCAGCTTCAGCCCACCGATGACCAGCGGTGCGGTCCAAAGCAGCGCGCCCCAGTAGTAGTACGGCAGCGTTTCACCGGCCAGCCACATGTCGAGCGGCGGAAAGCCGTCGGAGCGCAGCAGCGTCGCCAGGATCCCCATGTCCATGGGCTTTTCCTGGCCCATGATCTGCGGGTGATCAAGCCGGATCAGCAGCACCACGGTGGCTGCGACGAGAAAAACAACCTCGGCCTTGGCGACCTCTCGCCAGCCATCGCGGCGGCGCCAGAGGGTGACCGCCCCAAGCCCGGCCATGCCGATCAGCACGCTCACCGCCAACAACCGCCAACAGGGCATGCCGAGCACGCCAGCCCACCACGCCGGAAAGGCCGCAACCACCAACCCGGCCGTGCGCCCGCCGGCCCAGGCGTCGAAATCGTCCAGGCCGAGTCTGGTGAGCACGGCGTAGCCGGCGAGCCCCGCACCGACCACCGCCGACAGAAACAGGATGACGGTCATTCCATCCGATTGTACTCGGGCACATCGCCCGCTTTGAAAAGCGCGCACACCGAATCCGCCAGCCGGCCGCCGAGCCGGAGGTAGGCATCGATCCCGGCGCGGTCGAGATCGTCGTCGTGGGCGCCGGCACTGGCCACCACCACCCGACCGGTCGTTTCGGCCAGCCGAGACGCCACGGCACGGGCGATCGGTTCCTCCTTGTGGGGCGGTATCGTCAGCACCGAGCACGATGCCGACCACCCCCCGGGATTGGAGTCGGACGGCAGGGGCGTGGCCAGGACGACGCACCCGACGTGGGGACGTTCGCCACCGCCGACGGCCACCACGAAGTCCTCCCCCACCAGCCGGACCGAAGCCCAGAGCTGCTTGCCGGTGGCGTCGTCGACGACGGTCACCACCCGGTCCATCGCCGTCAGTTCCCAGCCGCCGCGATCCTGGCGTACTCCGACCGAACCAGCTCTCGGCCGTACCGCCGCTCCAGACGGCGCACCGTGAAGTGGCCCCGGGCCACATCCTGAAAGTGGCCCATGAACAGCACGTTGATGGTCGCTCCCCCCACCGCCCCCAGCACCGGCACCGCCTGAACCGCCAACTTCTCCGAAACCACGGTTCCAAACCGCGAGGCCAACACCGCCACCATGCGGGCGATCACCGGCGCACCTTCCTGGACGAGCCCTCGTTCGGCGATGTACTTGGTGGCATCGGCAATCGCCTTGGCCATGGCCGCCCGGACCGCGAAGTAGCCGGTTTCGGAGGCATCGTCGGACGACGAGGCGCCGCCCAGGGCGAAGACCTCGAGACAGGCCATCCGCGCATCCAGCGAGGAAATGTCTTCGCCCTCGCTGCGGGCGATGTCGGCGATCGACCTGAGAATGATGGAGGTGGTGATCGGCAGCTCGGCGGCCAGGGCGGCGACTCCGAAGAAGCCCCCGACGGCGCCACTGATGCCGGTGGCAAGGCGGTGTTTGAGCGGCGTCGCCGGGCCGCCCGATCCCCTGTCCAGGGTTTTGACCGAAACGTCGAGCAGCTTTTCCAGAGCGGTGCGCACCACACCTTGAAGCCGGTCCGAGGCCCGGGCGGGCAGGAAATCGATCATGTGTTCGAGCGGCTCGCCGATGGCGTCGGTGATCCGCGCCACAAAGCCCGGGTTCTCGAGCAACCTGACCGCCCGACCCAGATCCTCGAGGTCGGCGACCGACATCGTCGGCGGCACGATGTCGCCTTCGACCAGCGCGGTAACTTCTGATTGCTCGGGTTTTCGATCCACCAGCAGCCCTTCCCTCGCCAGCGCGGGCGTCATCAGAGAACCCTATCAGATCCGACGGTGATGGTAGAATTCGGGGCTCTTGACAATTGGCAAGGCTGCAGGAGGCCCGATGAAACACACCCTTTCGGTATCGATCCTCACCCTTTTCTTGACCGTCGCGACGACGGCCCCCTGCTCGCCGGAAGATTCGGCCCGCGACCATGACATCACGGTCGAGGACTACTTCTCGCTGGCCAACGTCATCGCCGTGGCAGTGTCCCCAGACGGCCGCACCGTTGCCTACACCGAGCAACGCTGGAACCCCGAGGCCGACCGCCGGGAGACTGATTTGTGGACGGTGGACACCGCCACCCGGAGGGTGGCGCGACTGACTTTCGACGAGGCCACCGAAAGGGCGCCCACGTGGTCGCACGACGGGAATTTCATCTACTACCAGGCCGGTGTTTCCAGGCCCGGCGAGACCGCCCCGCCCTACGACGGCAGCACCCAGGTGTGGCGCATTCCCCCTGGTGGAGGGCAGCCTCTTGCGGTGACCAGGGTGACTGACGGGATCGGTTCCTTTCGCCTGTCCACCGACGGCACGACCCTTCACTTTTCAATCGTTTCAAAGCACACCGACGAAGAGTGGAAGTCGCTAAGGGAAGAGTATCCGGAGCTGCGTTACGGCCACGGGGTGACCGACTTCACCGAGATTCAACGGCTCGATCTGGCCAGCTGGCGGACCCGGACGGTCTTCGACGAGGGGCGAGTCGTCAGGACCTTCGACGTGAGCGATGACGGATTGATCGCCATGGTCACCACCCCCGACGAGGAGCTGATCCACCACGAGGGTTGGTCGCGGGTCGAGGTCTTCGACCCGGCCACGAGCGAGACCACCATCGTCACCCAGGAGGGCTGGCGATCGGAACACCCCTCACCCTACGGCTGGCTCAACGAGGTCTGGTGGTCGGACGACGGCCGCCGGCTGGCCTTCTCGATTTCATTCGACGGATTTCCTACCAGGGTGTACACCGCCCGGCGGACTGCCTCCGGATATGACCTCGAGGAGCTCGAGCGACCGTCCGGGGTTTCGATCAGCGGCGGCTCACTGTCCTGGCGCGGTGCCTCGGGCGATCTCTGCTTCCTCGGCGACGAGCGGGCCCGGACCAGGGTGTTCGTGGCCCGCGGGTCGTCCGATGGAGCGACGGTCACCACCTCGACCCTGACTCCGGGGGACGTCGCGGTGGAGGCATTCGACTTCTCGTCCTCGGGCGACAACCTGGTGGTCGTGACCAGCACCCTCACCGATCCCGACGACATCTACAGGGTGAAAGCCGATGGAGGGCTGACGCGCCTGACCAAGGTCAATCCCCAGGTGGACACCTGGAAGCTGCCGCAGATCTCGCTGGTGCGCTGGATGTCCACCGACGGGGTCGAGGTCGAAGGAGTCCTCGAGCTGCCGCCGGGTCATGGTCCCCAGGACGGCCCGCTGCCGCTGGTGGTGGAGCTCCACGGAGGTCCCACTTCCGACACCAAGTATCGATTCAGGTACTGGATCTACGGGCGCACCCTGATGGCGGCCAACGGTTACGCCCTGCTCAGCCCCAACTACCGCGGCTCCACCGGCTACGGCGACGACTTCATGGTCCAGCTGGTCGGCCACGAGAACGACATCGACGTCAAGGACATCATGGCCGGGGTCGACGCCATGATCGAGCGCGGCATCGCCGACCCTGACCGCCTCGCGGTGATGGGTTGGTCCAACGGGGGCTTCCTCACCAACTGCCTGATCACCACCAACCAGCGCTTCAAGGCGGCCTCGAGCGGTGCCGGGGTCATCGATCAGGTGATGCAGTGGGGGGTCGAGGACACCCCTGGTCACGTCATCAACTTCATGGTCGGCCAGCAGCCGTGGACGGATCCCGACGAATACCGCGCCGGATCGCCCCTGTACCGGCTCGGGGGGGTCACCACCCCGACCCTGATCCATGTCGGCGAAAACGATCCGCGAGTTCCGGTTGCCCACTCCAAAACGCTGTACCGTGCGCTCAGGCAATACCTCGAGATTCCAACCGAGCTCGTCATCTATCCGGGCGAGGGGCACGGTCTCACCACCTACACCCACCGCAAGGCGAAAATGGAGTGGGACCTCGCGTGGTTCAGGAAGTACCTCGTCGGTGACGACCCGGCGGCCGAGTAATCTCCGACCGTATCGCTCGCACCGGGTCGAGGCAGTTCTGAGTTCTGAGTTCTGAGTTCTGAGTCTGCCCAACGCATCCGATTGGGCGAGGCGTTGTGGGTCTTTTGGGTGAGGACTTGGCGTGTTTGTCTTCTCTACTCGGGAGGCCCGGTGCCACCAGATCGACTCAATACCGTATGTAATTAAGAACTCACAACTAAGAACTAAGAACTTCCTATCCGCTTAAGGCCAGAAGCCGAAGGTGGTGAGGATGGCGGCCCAGACGTTCGACGCCACCGACAGCCCCACCAGGAGCCAGGCCACCCGCCGGTTGATCCGGCCGAGGCCGAGGGCGGCGAGCATCAGCCACATGGGCCAGGCGTCCAGCAAATAACGGGCGCCCCACTGGACCCACCCGGTATTGAAGTAAAGCAACGAAGGGGCCGTGACCAGGAACAGCGCGAACCAGCACGCCGCTACCAGGCCCCGCCCGCGCCAGTTTCCCCCGAGGGTCAGCAGCACTCCCAGGAGGGCCGGAGAGGCGAACACGATTCCCATGCCGAGGGGATCGCTCACCAGGTAGGGGAAGATCCAGCCGCCGCCGTCGTCCACCACGGCCACCGGTGGTTGGACAAAAAGGAACCTGAGGTTCTTGGTGAGGAAGGCGAAGCTCAGCGGCCCGTGCTCCAGAAGGGAGGTGCGAAGCTCCGGCGGAGTCAACATGAACCGATAGCCGAACTCCAGCACCGATCCAAAGCGCTGCTGGTTCAAAACCAGGTGGAGACCGGCAACCAACGCCGGGAACAGGCCCGCGAGCATCACAGCGGCGAGTCCGGTTCGGCGCCTCGTGCTCCGCACACGGTCGACAGATCCGGCGCCCAGGAACAGGATCGCCAGCACGAGCGGCGCCGCCAGCAGCACCGGCGGTCGGCTGGTCACCGCGATGGCGAATGCCAGGCCCGCGCTCAACCACCGTCCCCGAACCGCCAGCACGAGCGCCAGGACCAGACAGGTGGTGGCCACCGTCTGGGCGAAGAACCACACCTCCCCCTGAGGCACGAGCCACACCCAGAGCGTGCCGAATCCGGCGAGAATCAGCAGCATGGACCTTTCCCCACCGCCGGCGCTGCCATCACCCCGAACCGACCGCAGCCACCACAGCAGCAGGACGTCCATCAGCGCCACCGCGAGCCCGCCGAGCAGCGCACCCAGCCATTGGGCGGCGAGGGCGGACCCGAACAAGAGGCGCAGCGGGAACATGAGAAACGCGGGACCGAGAGGGCTGCCCACGTGGCACTCCAACCGCTGCAGCTGGAGCCGGCCGGCGATGGACTCCGCCGGCAGGTACTGTACCGGCTGGAGCCGCCCTTCTCCGGTGGTGGAGGGCACTCCGCAGGCGATGTTGGTCAGCAGTACCCGTTCCCGCGGGTCATCAACCACCCAGTGCTCGAAGTACGGCGTCACGTCGAGGCGCGGTGACACCTCGATCGGCTGCACCGAGGAGCCGCCGTCGTCGGGCAGCTCCACGTCCTCCCCTCGCCACGCCCTCACCTGGAGCAGGTGCTGGTTGGTCTGCGGCCAGACCCCGGCTTGGCGGAGACCATTGGGACCCAACGCCGCGAGCACCAGGTAACTCAGCCCGAAACCGAGCCAAATCGCGACGAACCTCTGTTTCGCCATCAAGCCATCTTACCGCGCGGACGAGCAACGGAGCATTGAGTGTGGGGGCAGGTTTTCCTAATTCCGAATTCCGAATTCCGAATTCAGGCGTTGCTACTCCCAAACCAAGAGCAGCTCCCGAACGTTGATATCGGTCTTCGCCGGCCGGATGGCGACCTCTTCAATAGCGAGCGCGATCTCCTCGGAGCGCTCGGCGATGCCATCGATTTCCTCCTGCATCTCGTCGCCCAGCGTCTCCAGCTCGTGTTCGATGCGTTCGATCTCGTCGACCGACTCCACGACCGCGGCGCTCGCCTTCGAGCTCATCCGGCGCCGGGTGCTCGCTGATCTCATCTTCGAGCTCGCCTTGCGGCTTGCCGACGACACGCTGCGCGAGCCGGTGAGCACCGAGAACAGGCCCTCCACGAGCCCGAAAATCTCCTCGGCCTTGCGCGACCGCGCCTCGCCGCGATCGGTCTCCAGCTCGTGGCGCTCCCGCGCAAGCCGTTTTTGAAGAGCCGCCATCTTGCGCTGGTACCGCACGCGCGCCCGCTCCTGGGTCGCATCGTCGGCGCGGTCAGCCGCATCGAGGCAACGGGTCTCGAACGCGCCCCTTTCCTCACCGGGCGACGCCGACAGCTTGAGCTGGAGGTTGGCCAGCACGGTGACCGGCGTGTGCGAACGCCAGTTGACGAACGACGACTCGGCCCCCTTCATGTCGCGGTCGAGCAGGGCGGGCGCGGCCGGCGGAAAACTCACCGCCGGCCCAGGCCGGTCGCCGAAATCCGGCATCCGGTCCTGCGGCTCCGAAGCTTCCCAGTCCAGCGAACCGTCAGCCGCCAAGGGGACCCGCCACAGCTCGTCCTGTTCCCGCTCGATGCCCAGGCTCGCCCGCCGCACCGCCACGCGGCATTGGGCGAACAGGTATGGCTCCGCCGGTCCGCTCCCCCGGAGCATGAACCTCTGTTCCACCCGCGAGCTGAACACCGGAGGATGGGTGGAGCGGACGCTGCCCTTGTCAGTCGCCGGACCGGGCGACCCTTTGGCCGGTTCCACCGTGCGGTCGTCGATAAGAATGTCCATCTCGCTCAGGGTCACCGGCCCCCTCAGGTAGCTCATCGCCCACCGCGACGAAAATGTGGTCGCCCGCTGCTTGGCGCGAACGTCGTACAACAGGAATTGCCGCTTGCCGAGAGCCGCCACCAGGTCGTCGGCATCGGATCCGTCGTCCAGCTTCTTCAGGCCGAGACCGTCCAGTACCCGGTCCCGGTCCCGTTCGGTGATCAACCGTCCGACCACCTTGATCCCCGCATTGCCCGCCGCCTTGTAATCGATGTCGACCGGGTTCTGGGTGGCCAGCCAGGCCCCGACGCCAAACGCCCGCCCCTGCTTGAGGAGGGTCAGGAGCGGATCCTTGGTGGGCGGGTTCGCCGGGTGGGGCGGCAGGATGCCGTGGACCTCGTCCATATAAAGCAGGGCACGCAGCCCTGCCGATCCCGGCTGACGGCGCATCCAGGAGACCAGCTCCGACACCAGCAAACTCAGCGCGAAGAGTCGCTCACGATCGTCCAGGTGGGCGACGCTGATAATGCTCGCACGCGGCTCGTCCACGGTTCCGAGCAACGCCTCGGCAGCCAGCGGGGTACCCCTGGTCCAGGCCGAGAACGCCGGGCTTGCCACCAGAGCGTTGAGCTCCATCACCAACTTGAGGCGCTCCTTGCGGGGATAGAAGCTCTCCATCGGCAGCGCTCCGATCACGTCCATCGGCGGATCGGCGATGCTTCCCAGCAGGCCCGCCAGGTCCAGCGCGTCGCCCCTGCTCCAGTGCTCGAGGAGAATCGACGCCACCAGCACGGCGTCCGGATCGGTCAGCGCATCGCCGCCCCGGCCGACCAGCGACAGCAGGGCGTTTGCCACGCCGTTCACCCGGTCGGTGGCGGCATCAGGGTCGGACACCGGATCCCACCCGGTCGGCGGGGACAGGGCGGGCAGGATGTCGAGCGGCGCCACTCCCGCCGCGCCCGGGGTGATCAGCTGCCAACGAACTCCGGTCCTCACCGACCGCAGGTCGTCCTTGCCGAGGCCCGAGCCCTCCAAACCCCTCCGCCACAGCGCTGCCTGCTCGGCGGCCGCGCCCTCACGGTCATCTCCGACTACCTGGTCCGCCGGAATCCACGGCGCGAAATCACCGCCCTTAAGATCCGGGAAATTCAGCAGCAGGTTGACCATATCGCCCTTCAGGTCCACCACCAAAAGGGGGACTCCTCTGCGGGCGAGCTCCTCCAGCAGAACGATACCGAGGCCGGTCTTTCCGGATCCGGTCATCCCGAAGCACACCCCGTGGGTGGTCAGGTGGTCCGAATCCAGGCCCATCTGCCTACCGGTTTCGATGTCGGTCCCGATATAGAGCTCAGACGGTTTCATCGTTCCTCCGCTCGCCGGCCCGTACCGGCCGCAGGGTTCGGTTGGGGCGCCGGCATGGCCGGTGACGGAGAGTATAAGCGGTTCGTCGAGTGACAAAACCGGCGGCACCCGTTACCATGAAGCCGTCCAGACCGTCATTCAGACACCCGAAGGGAGCGACTGCCATGGGACTTTTCGACAAGTTCTTGAAATCATTCGACACCAAGGTCAACGAGGCCATCGACCAGGTCAACGCCATGGGCCTCGGCGTGAAGAATCTGGGAGCGAAAGTGGAGGGGAAGACTGTCACCCTCACCGGTGACGCTCCGAACCGCGAGGCATCGGCCAAGGTCATGGCGGCCTTCAACCGCCTGGTGGAGACCGACAACACCCTCAACACCATTCGGGTGGAGCCGCCGCCGAAAGCCGCGCCGGCACCCGCCCCCAAGGTGGTCGAGGAACGCATCTACGAGGTCGTGTCGGGCGACACCCTGGGCGCCATCGCCCAGAAGTACTACGGCGCCGCCAGCAAGTACAGGAAGATCTTCGAGGCCAACCGGGACATTCTCGACAATCCCGACCTCATCAAGGTGGGGCAGAAGCTGAAGATCCCGGAATAGAGCGCTCCGCACCACCGCGGCATATCGTAGAGCTCGTTGAACGTTACTCGTTACACGTTAAACGTCTGTCTCGTCGATTTCGACCCGGCAGCCCTCGGCGGTGATACCGGCTGGAATCACCCAACCCCCCGGTGCTGCCGATTTCAATGCCTGGCCGAGCGCCGACCGGACCCCGGGAGGGTGCCACAGGAGCACGCTGCCGCCCCCTCCCGCCCCGCAGGCTTTGAACGCGGTGGCGCCGGCCGTCAGGGCGACACTCTCCAAATGGACCAGCTCCTCGGGGCACACCTCCGGCGCCAGCCGGCGCCGCGCCGCCCATTCAACTGCGATCGACGCCCCACACCCGCTCTCGTCTTCGGCAACCAGGGCGCTGCGGCAGCTCCTCGCGGCGTCTGCAATCTCCGCCAGTGCGCTCGTGGTCGCACGATTTCCCTCAAACCGGCGTCGAATCACCTGCCAGTTCACCATGCCCGAGTGGTGGGTGATCCCGGTGTAGAAGACGGAAACCCGTTGAGCCAACCACCCCAGGTCCACCGCGATGTCCTCGATCCTGTCCCCTCCAGGGTCGAGGTGGATCGCGGTCGCTCCACCTTTCACCGCGGCCCAGTGGTCCTGAACACCGGTCGGTGCACCCAACACCCGGGCCTCGAGGTCACGCAGCAGGATCACCAGCGTCCGATCATCCAGCTCCCGTCCGCCCAGCTCCAGCACCGATCGCGCCAGCGCCACCGCATAGCTTGACGACCCGCCGAGGCCGGAGCCCACCGGTGCCTGCTCCCTCACCCGGACTCTGACGCCGTCGGCCGGCGCCTGCAGCCAGAAGCAGACCGCAGCAGTGAGATCGCGGTGAGCGTCGTCGCGTCCAAGTCGTTGCCAGGGACCGTCGGCGACCGCATGTTCCACCCAGCCCGGGTCGCCGTCGAGGTCGACCTCGAGCCGAACCTGGACCCCGATCGCGATATTGACGGTCACCGATCCCGGATGAAGGACGCCCAGCGGCCAGATGTCCAACGTCCCACCCGCCAGGTCCGCTCTGCACGGCGCCGTCACCACCACCCTCACCGCGCCCTCCGGATTTGGCCGCGATGGCTGGGGTACGGTTTTCCGAATTTCGAATTCCGAATTCCCCATTCACCTCTCAGCATTGCGCCCCCGCCGGCGGCGGATGGCCCTGGAGAAGGGAGATGATCCCGATCGCGTGGGACAGGAAACGCTGCATCCGCTCGGGTTCGAGAGGCTTGGCGGCCGGAGAGCTGATGGTCAACGGGTTGATCCAGCTGCCGTTGAGCTTGACACGGTAGTCGAGGTGGGGTGCTGTGGACCATCCCGAAGAACCCACATATCCCACCACGTCTCCCTGACCCACACGGGCTCCGTTGCTGATACCGGGCCCGAAGCGGCTGAGATGAAGGTAGTTGGTCTCGTAACCATTGGTGTGACGCACCTTGACCATCCGACCGGCGCCTCCGTTGCGACCGGCAAAGCTGACCCGGCCGTCCGCCGTCGCGTAGACCGGAGTTCCCACAGGGGCGCCGTAGTCGACACCGTAGTGGGGCATCCGCTTCTTGAGCACCGGATGAAATCGGCTCATCGAGAACCGCGACGTGATCCGGCTGAACTTCAACGGTGACCTGAGGAACTGCTTGCGCAGCGGGCGACCCTCGAGATCGTAATAGCCAACCCTGCCGTTGCCGTCCGGATAGGCCACCGCGTCCAGGGTCCTCCCGTCGTTGACGAATCGCGCGGCGTAGAGAGTGCCATAGTCGAAGAACTCACCGTCGACGCTCTGGTGGTCCACCACCGCGACGAACAGGTCCCCGGTGCGCAGGTCCCGCAGAAAATCGACATCCCACTGGTAGACCTCAGCCAGCCGTACCGCCAGCTCGGCGTGGCCGCCGGCCGCCTCGACGGCACCGAAGAGCGACGAGGAAACGTGTCCCTCGAGGCGTTCGAGATCGCTGGTGATCGGCCGCTGCAGGCGTTCGATGACGATTTCGCCGTCCCGGCTCGCGAGCACTAGCTCGGTCCGCCGGTCGAGCGCGACCGTGAGTCCTTCGAGATCTCCCTGTGGCGAGCAGACACCCTCGAACACCGTGCCCGGCAGCAGCCGCCGCGCATCGATCTCGGACAACAGTGCATCCCGCCACGGCAGCCAGTCGTCTCCGGCCAACCGGCGCGACACGCTCTCGATGGTGTCGCCGGCTTGCACCTGGGTCCGGATGGGAGGCCGGAAGGCGTCGATGGGAGCCACCGCGATGGTGGATCCCTCGAGCGCGCCCGGCGGGACGGCCTGCCCGCAACCGGTGAGGACGAGGATCGGAACCAGGATCCAACCGAGGGCAAGGGCGGTTCCGGTAGCCGTTGGTCGAGGGATGTTCGGCGCCATCAATTCCCCGCTCGCCACTCGGCCAGCGCTCCGGGCGTCGGGTCGAGCTTGGCCTGGACCCTCCCCTGCCCGTCAACCACGATCAGGCCCGGCACCTCGATCAAGCGGTACTCCTTGAGGATCGCGCCGTGACGGTCGTGGAGCCACGGGGCGCCGGTCCGCTCGAGCACCGCTGCGGCGTCGTCGAACCCCTCCTGGACCGCCACGATCACCAGATCGAGGCCGTGAGCCCCGGCCGCCGTGCGAAGCTCGCCCACGGCCCGCGAGCATTCATCGGCACCTGGCGCCCACGACGCCCAAACCAGCACGGCGGTCGGACCGTGGGAATCCAACCACTCCTGCCATCCCACCGGAGTCCGATCGGAGTCGACGAAATGGAGGTCGCCCGCCAAACCCACCGCAGCGGCCAACGCAATCGCCGCCACCACCGATGCGACTCCAGCCAAACGGAACCCTCTCATGACTGGGAGTATACCGTTTGCTTTCGATTCAACGCGCCGATCCATTCATCGCCACTCTCGCATGACCAAACCACCACACGTTTCACAAGCCGGATGACTTTGGGTTCACCCGGGAAAACGTGTGGTTTGCGCTCTGCCGGATGAACCCATAAATAGAAATATTATCCTCAGAACTCGAAAAGCGGGGTGGGCGGTCGGGTGGGCAGCTTTTCGAGCGGGTGGACGGGCGGGGGCGTTGCCGAGGTGCGGCAATTCACGCTACACTCCAGATCGAGGTGTACATGACCCACTCCAGCTTACCCACGCGCGATTACGACACCGACGTGGCGATCATCGGGTCCGGCTTCGGAGGATCGGTCGCCGCCCTCCGGTTCTCCCGCAAGGGCTACCGTGTCACCGTCCTGGAAAAAGGAAAACGATGGCTTCCCGAGGACTTCCCGAACACCAACTGGAACCTCCCCAAGTCCTTTTGGTTCCCCTGGATAGGGTGTTACGGCACGTGGTCCTTCCACCTCCTGAGAGAGGTCCTGATCCTGCACGGAGTCGGCGTCGGCGGCGGCAGCCTGCTGTACGCGTGCACCCTGTTCGAACCGCCGGACACGGTGTGGGACGATCCGCAGTGGAAGGGTCTCGAGGACTGGCGGGCCGTCATGCCCGAGCACTACGCCACGGCGCGGCGCATGCTCGGGGCGGCGGAGAACCCCAAGCTGGGGCCGGCCGACGAGTCCCTCCGCCGCGCCGCGGCACGTCGCGGCAGAGAGCACACCTTTCGCCCCACCGACGTCAGCATCTTCTTCGGCGAGCCCGAGGTCACCGTGCCAGACCCGTACTTCGACGGCGACGGACCGCCCCGCACGGGTTGCACCTTTTGCGGCGGCTGCATGGTGGGCTGTAAACCCGGAGCAAAAAACACCCTCGACAAGAACTACCTTTTTCTCGCCGAGCAAGACGGCGCCAGGATCGTCCCGGAAACCAAGGTCCATCTCATCGAGCCTCTGGCCGGCGGCGGTTACCGCCTGCACTGGAAGCGGTCGACCTCCCGGATTGCCGCCGAAAAGGGCGCTCTCACCGCCCGCAAGGTCGTCGTCGCCGCGGGAGTCCTCGGCACCGTTCGCCTGCTCATGGAGTGCCGCGACCGCGGCACCCTCCCCCACCTCTCCCGTCAGCTCGGCAACGTCGTGCGAACCAACTCCGAGGCCCTGCTCGGCATCACCTCGCGCAGCCGGGACGACCTGTGGCAAGGCGTCGCCATCACCTCCAAGATGGAGATGGACGAGGTCACCCACATGGAGCCGGTGCGCTTTTCTCCCGGCTCCGACGTGGTGCTCCTGCTCGGCACGATCCTCACCGACGGCGGATCGGGCATGCCGCGGCAGCTCCGGTGGTTGGGCAATATCGCCCGCCATCCGATCGACTTCCTGCGGGCGACCAAACCGTGGGGCAAGGCCAGCAGCTCGACGGTGCTGATGGCCATGCAGACCGTCGACAACTACACCCGGCTGGTGCGCAAGCGCCAGCCGCTGTGGCCGTTCACTCGTGCGCTGACCTCCCAGCCGTTGCCGGGTCAGCCCGGGATCCCATCGTACATTCCGATCGCCAACGAGGTCGCCAGGGAGTTTGCTGCCGACCTCGACGCAGTCCCTCAGTCGAGCCTCAACGAGGTGCTCCTCGACACCGCATCCACCGCCCACATTCTCGGTGGCTGCGGCATCGGCTCGAGCGCCGACGACGGCGTCATCGACTCCACCGGTCGAGTCTTCGGTTACGACGACCTGTACGTCATTGACGGCTCCATGATCGGCGCCAACCTCGGCGTCAACCCGTCGCTGACGATCACCGCACTGGCCGAGCACGCCTGTTCGAGGATCCCTACGAACACGAGGTCCTAGTTCTGAGTTTTGAGTTTTGAGTTTTGAGTTCCCCCCACCCTCCCTCGTTCAGGCCAGCTGGCGCGGGCGCTTCCCTCGACCGTATGTAACTAAGAACTAAGAACTAAGAACTAAGAACTTCGGTTGTTCTACAATCGCTCAGTGCAGAATGACAAGCCCCCGTTGGAGCTGACTCCACCAGATGGTGACGACATTGCCGCCGTGGAGGCGACGGTGGTTCGGGTGCGTTTCTCGAACCAGGTCAACGGCTGGAGCGTGGTCAAGTGCCGTTCCAAGCAGGGCGTCCGGTTCAACGCCGTCGGCGCCCTGCTCGGGGTCGCGACCGGCGATGTCCTCCGGATGACCGGCCGGTGGGTCCAACACTCGAAATTCGGCGAGCAGCTCGAGGTCACAAACTGGGTCCACGTCTCGCCCACCTCGCTGGACGGCATCCGCACCTTTCTCGCCAGCGGACGGGTCCGCGGAATCGGCCCCAAGATGGCCGCGCGCATCGTCGAAAAGTTCGGACTCGAGAGCCTCGACGTCATCGAAAACGACCCCGATCGGCTGCGTGCGGTGCGTGGAATCGGCCGCAAGACGCTGGAGCGGGTCAAGGAGTCGTGGACCGCCCACCACGGGATCCAGCAGTTGATGGTCTTCCTCACCGGCCACGGGGTCACGCCCAACGTGGCCGCCAAGGCCCACGCCCGATACGGCGCCAGCGCCCTCGAGGTAGTGCGGGAGAACCCCTATCGCCTCGCCGCCGACGTGTTCGGCGTCGGTTTCCGCACCGCCGACGGAATCGCGCGCAACCTCGGCATTCCGGACGATGCCCCCCAGCGACTCGAGGCCGGGATTTTGTTCGTGCTCGCCCAGGCCGCCGCCGCAGGCCACGTCTACCTCCCGCGAGACCAGGCCATCGAGGTGGCGACCGAGCTGCTCGGCGCCGACGAAGAACGACTCACCGGGGCCATCGGGGACCTGGCTGCCACGCAAGCGGTGACGATCAGGCCACGGGCCGCCGGCGAACCCGCGGTCTACCCCGCCGCCCTCGAACAGGCAGAGGCGTCCGTGGCCCGTTCGATCCTCGGCCTGCTCGAGAGCGCGCGGATCGAATCCGAAATCGATGTCCGCCAGGCCCTCGGCTGGTTCCAGGCCCGAACCCGGATCGAGCTGGCCGACCGGCAGCTCGAGGCCCTCGGCACCGCCCTCGTGAAGCCGGTCACCATCATCACCGGCGGGCCCGGCACCGGCAAGACCACGCTGATCAGGGGGATCATCGAGATCCTCGCGGTCAAGAAACGCAAGGTGCTGCTGGCGGCCCCCACCGGTCGCGCCGCTAGGCGACTGCAGGAGACCACGGGTGAGGAGGCCAGGACGATCCACCGATTGCTCGAGTTCAACCCCAGCACCCAGAGCTTCGGCCGCGCCCGCGACAACCCCCTCGCCGCCGACCTGCTGGTACTGGACGAGGTGTCCATGCTCGATGTGGAGCTCGCCCGCCACCTGCTGGAAGCGGTACCGCCGGCCTGCCGGCTGGTTCTGGTCGGCGACGCGGACCAGCTGCCGTCCGTCGGTCCCGGCAACGTACTGGCAGACCTCATCTCGTCGAAACGGGTGAACGTGGTCCGGCTCACCGAGATCTTCCGACAAGCCGACCAGAGCAAGATCGTGGTCAACGCCCACCGGATCAACCGCGGCGAAATGCCGTTCATGGCCACCGGCGATGATCTCCAGGACTTCTACTTCGTCGAGCGGTCGGATCCGGCCGAAGCCGCGAACCTGGCGATCGAGTTGGTAGCCCGCAGAATCCCCCGCCGCTTCGGCCTCGATCCGGTGGACCAGATTCAAGTCCTGGCGCCCATGCACAAGGGGGAGCTCGGGGTCTCCAACCTCAACGAACGCCTCCAGTCACTGCTCACGCCTCCGGGACCCGAGATCGCGGTTGGCGCGCGCCGCTTCCGGGTCGGCGACAAGGTGATGCAGCTTCGCAACAACTACGAGCTCGACATCTTCAACGGCGACATCGGCCGGATCGTCCACATCGACCCCGACACCCGCGACTTGGTGGTCCGTTTCGACGGGCGCCCGGTTCCAATCGAGGCCAAGAACCTCGACGACCTGGTGTCCGCCTACGCCTGCACCATTCACAAGTCCCAGGGATCGGAGTACCCGGCGGTCGTGATCCTGCTCCACAACCAGCACTGGATCATGCTCCAACGCAACCTGCTCTACACCGCGGTCACCCGCGGCAAGCAGCTGGTGGTGATCGTCGGCACCCGAAACGCCCTCGGACGCGCGGTCCGCAATGCGACGGTGCGCGAGCGCTACACCATGCTCGCCGAGCGTCTCCGCCTCGGTTGAGCTTTCTAGACACGCGCAGGGCTTCGAAACCGGTGACACGCGGTACCGGTCGAACACCGTGCCCTGACTCTTGACACCTGCCGTTCACTCCGGTCGCGTCGCTCCCTCGAATCCAGCACTCGAACCGGCTCGTGATGGATAATGCTCTCATGGCCGGGAAGAAACCGACATCGTCAGCGGTGGGTCGTTTCGTGAAGCTGGGAAGTCTCGCGGGGCGGGTGGGGGCGTCGGTTGTGGGCAACCAGGTGCTGGACCTCGGCCGGTCCGGCCCGGCGAAACAGCTCAAGCGGACTGAAAATCTGGTGCGCAACGCCGCGCGTATCGCCGAGACTCTGGGCGAGCTCAAGGGGGCGGCGATGAAGGTGGGCCAGATGCTCAGCCTCCACGAGGCCGTCCTGCCGCCGGAGGTCGCCGCGGTGCTGAGATCTCTGCAGAAGGAAGCGCCCAAGGTGCCTGCCGAGGTCATGGAGCTCGAGATTCGGGGATCCCTCGACGACTTCGACGACCTCTTTGAAACGCTCGATTTCGAGGCCTTCGCAGCCGCCTCCATCGGCCAGGTCCACCTCGGGCGGATGCGCGACGGCCGGCCGGTGGCGGTCAAGATCCAGTACCCGCTGATCGATCACATCGTCAGGGCCGATCTGGACAACCTCAAGCGGGTGATCCAGACGGTGATCGCCCTGGTCTTCGACGCCGACGTCGACGCCATCTGGGGAGAGGTCCGCGACCGGCTTCTCGAGGAGCTCGACTACCACCACGAGGCCGAGAACATCCGGCGCATGGCCGAGCTCCACACCCACATCCCGGAGATCGTGATTCCAGGGGTCGTGGCCGAGGCCACCACCCGCAACATCCTGACCATGGAGCTGGTGGAGGGCGAGTCCGCCGAGGCGGTCTGCTCCGCCCGCTTCGACCAGCGCCACCGGGATCGCTGGGGGGTCGTGCTGATGGAGTTCGTCCTGAGGGGCCTGCTCGAGCACCGGCTGCTCCACGCCGACCCCAACCTCGCCAACTTCGCGTTTCTCGACGACGGTCGAGTGGTGGTCTACGACTTCGGCTGCGTCAAGGAGATCACCCCTGCCCTCGCCGCCGGCTACGCAGACCTGCTGCTTGCCGTGACCCACGGTCGTGAGTCGGAGGTGCCGGAGATCCTCCGAAAGATCGGCGTTTCCACCACCGACGGCGCCCCGCTGTCGCGAGAGATCACCGACCCCTACGCCGGGATGCTCGGCCCCATCGCTCGACCGGACCCGCCCTACACCTTCGGCGAGGACGACAGCCTCTACCGACAGCTCATGGAGCACGGCATGAGCAACTGGTCGAAGGCCACCGACATCCGGTTTCCCCAGGACGCCATCTTCGTCAACCGCACCCTCGGCGGCCACTTCGGCAACCTCTCCAAGCTGCGGGCGACCGGGCCGTGGCGGGACCTAATCCTCAAATACTCCAACCCGTGTGCGTCCGGTCTGATTTAAGACTGAAGATCCAAGATTGAAGATTGTCTTGCTGCCCCACTGATTTAATACCTTGCCTCGAACGATGGATCGAACAGCACCGGATGTTCGGGATAGGTGTCCCGGAGGTGCTCTGACAGGACATTCACGGCTGTCTCTTTCATTCCCGGTCGGATCTTGAACACGGAGATCTCTCGTTTGTTGGGAAGAGCCGTCGGCCCGGCCACCCTCTCGAAGTACGCAGCGAAGGGTTCAGTGTCGTGGGCCAACCATTTTGCGGGAATTCGAATGACGTTCTGTCCGGGTCGGGGGTGAAGGGTTACCGGTTCGACGATCACCACGAAATCAGCTTTAAAGATGGCATGGGGGAAGCCCCCCCCCAGCCCGGCTGCTCGAGTCTCCAGAAACCGATACCGCTTGTTGATGTCCACGGCCGGCAGGGAGAGTTGTATTCGACGAAGAGTCTCGTCGTTGAGGCTCAAGCTCGAAGACAGCAATGCGATCGATGATCCCGGTGGAACGTTGGCTTCCAGAAATCCCACGGTTGCCATGACCAGATCGACGTTCTTCGGCAAGAACCCAGGAACGGTCATTGTCGGAGCCAGAGCATCCCACCGGGACTCGTCGGGACCTCCGGGAGTGTGCCGGTCAAGGAACAGAACCGCTGCGACGGACGTCCCCAACAAGACGGCTGAAACGCCACCGACAATCCGTGAAGGCTTGCCGGGCCATGTCGACACCACCGCCAGCGCGATCCCGAGGATCGTGCACTCGACGCCGATCCACAACATCACGTGATGGACCCCGGGAGCCTGGAGTCGAGCGAAGATCGCCATCGCAACCGCCCCCGCCACGGTGGCCGCCGCCAGGAACGGGCGCCATTCTCTGGCCCGCCATCCGACGACAAAAGCCGCCAGGACAACGAGCATCGACGGCAGACCCAGGCGCTGCGCCAGGCTCAACGGTGTCCCCCAGAGGAACGAAATCAGTCCGGTCTGTTGGTAGGACCCGAAAACCCCGAGATAGTCGGAAAAGAGGACGCGACCGACGACCGGCATGGCAATCGCCGTCCCGAGGCAGGCCGGAGTCAACAGCAACAGTCCGAATTTTCCGGCGATCCGGGCCCGATCGCCGGCGCGAACCTGCGGTCGGATCAACGCAATCAGGGTCTCGACCGCTACGGCCGCCAGAATGCCGACCGCCGCGAATCCGTACCAACGTCGAAACAAGACCGCCGCAGTGAGCAAACCCCCGACTCCAATCGGCACCCACCATTGCTGGTTCTCCAACGGACGCCTGATGTGGAGTGTCACTGCCGCAAACACCAAACCGAGACCACCGACAGCGACCCGGCCGAGAATCGTGGGCGCCCAGAAGGCGCCGATCAGCCATGGAACGCAGACCCATCCCACCGTCAGCCACGGCTTCGCGGCACGATCGCAGAATCTCCGATGGGCCGCACCCATCATGAGGGCGAAGGCCAGCGACGCCGGGACCGCGTACAGGAAGACAATCCCAAGAACGTACGCCCGTCGGCCCTCGCCAAAGATCGTCAGCCACGCGGCGAGGGGCACCGCGGCGAGATCGTTGTAGTCGTCTTGTCGAACCGTGTGGAACACCCGGGAGGCGGTGTCCTGAAAAGACGATTGAAAACCGTGCGACAGCTCAACGGCTTTTGCCTGGTACTTCAGCTGGTCCCAGCTGTAGACGTGGTCCAGTCGGTTGAGGCATGTGACGGTGAGGCCACTCGCCAGTACCACCGCGGCCAACATCGCCGCGAGGTACCGCCCACGGAGCCAACTAAACCCAAATGTCCCCGTGTCGCTCGACCGCTCGTCCAAACCCACCTCGACCTCTTCACACGTCTTCGACCCGCACAACGACGCCGGTAATGGCGCAGCGGAGCCGGCCGTCGCCGACGTCCTCGAACGGGATCGCCGCCAGCCGATGGGAGGTCTCGTCGATCACGACGGACACGGACGCGAGCTTGTCCCGCTTGCGCACCTCGTCGCCAACCACGATATGGCGGGCGAAGGTCAACGCGTCCTCGCGCGCCAGTGTGCCGCCGTGGATCGGGTCCCGCGGCACCTCCCCCACCTCTCCAGCAACCTCGGACAGGGCCCGGGCGAGCGCCACCAGCTCCGCCAGCGACAGCGCAAAGGCCGGCACGACGAAGGTCCGGGGGCCCTGCCAACCGTCGGTGCTGCGACCGCCTTGTCGGATCCGCTCCGCGACCGTGACGTCGGCCTCGATGATCCAGGCGGGCTTCCAGGTCCGGGCATGGCGGCCGGGCTCGGGCAGCAGGGCGGTGGACTCCACCGTCTGCAGTCCATTCTCTTCCAGCAGAGCGGCCGAACCGCAGTGGCCGCAGAAGAAAATCACATCGTGGGAACGGCCGCCCATGGCTGAGCCGCAGGCCGGGCAGTCGAGGGCCACCAGCTGCAGGCTCACGTGTGCTCCTCGATGAACCGCTTCATGGTGGCCGCCAGGTCGGGTTCCCGGGCATCGTCGGCGAGACCCGAGCCCTCCTCCACGATGCCGCCGCGACGAAACTGCCGATAGCCCCAGGCGACGAATGCGGCGAGCGCCAGGCCCACCGCTCCGAGCGCCTGCAGGCCATCGTCGGAATCGAGCACCCAGCCGACGTTCTGCAGCAGGGTCGTGCCGACGAAGCACGCCCCGGCACAGGCCCCGACCAACGACAGGGCCCTGACCAGGTGGTTGCCCGGCGCCTTGCCGTAGGCCAGGGTCCCGTCCTCGGCGTCGATCAGGGCCTGGAAGGTCTGGCCGCGAAAGCTGTAACGGATGACCCACAGGGGGTAGTAGACCACCGCGATCCGGCGGCGAACCGAGGCGAACCACGAGAAGGTGACGTGATCCACCAGGGCGGACGTCCTGGCACGTTCGAGCGCCGTCCCGGCGAGTCGCTCGCCCACCTCCTGCGCCGTCTTCTGCGGGCGGAAGACCATGCCCCGCTTCCGGATGGCGTCTTCGTTCAAGGGAACGATTTCGTCGCCCGCCAGGTCGACCCGGTGGACGCCGAACTCCGCCATGTCGGCGCACGCCATGGTGAGGTCGACCTGGCGCTCCTCCTGGTGCTCCACCGGGACCTTCTCGGTCACCCAGCGATTGCCCTGCTTGCGTTTTCGGTTGCGGGTAGCCCAGCACCCAGCCGACCACGTCGAAGCGCATCCTGACGAACGGGAAGAAGGCCAGAAAACCCTCCTCGAAGCGAGCCTCGCGGGTCAGCGCCGGCGCCTTGCGAATGCCCTTCTTGAACCAGTTCCTGACCGCCCGCGTCGCCCCGGCACGATCGACCTTGTCCAGCACCATGAGCCGGACGACGCCGCGTTCTCCCACCAGAGCCAGCGGCGTGCCGCAGTACCGACAGACGACGTTGGTGCAGGCCCTCCTCGACATCCACGCTGCCGCCACAGGACGCACAACCGAGGCCGGTCAGCACCTTCGGCTTGGCCACGGCGGTCGGCTGGTCCTTCATACCAAACCGCCAATTCGGGGGAACAATTGGAATTGAAAATTGAAGAATTGCGGATTCCCGGCAGACGCTGCAGATGCGTCGGATTGGTCGACATGCGTCTGCGATCGGCGTCTCGACCGGACCGGAGCCAGCATGGCCGTCGAATCGGTCTTTCGCGAATTCGCGAATTCCGCAATTCCGCAATTTGCAACGTCCTCACACCTTCTTGCTGACCAGCCATGCGACGGCGATGATCGGGATCGCTGAAACGGCGTAGGCCGCGAGCTTGAACGCCACGTTCGAGATCACCAGGCCTTCGATCCCGAAGACCATCAGGGCCAGCGCCACCACCAGCCTGTAGGGCGCCTCGGCCTTGGCCGGAAAGTCGGCCGGCAGGACCTTCCCGGAGACGCCGTCCACCGCCGCGCGGTAGGTCGAACCCTTCCACGAGTACGAGATGAGGTAGAGGGGCAGGTGGTAGAGCACGCTTCGCCGAACCGCGACATCATCGCCGAGCTTGCCTGCCAACCACTCGCGGGCGGTGTCTACCGGCACCTCGGGCTCGAACCACGGGAGCGCCGCCGGTCGCTTCGGGACTCATCGGTCGGACCTCTCCGGTGGGCAAGGTCAGACCCTGCAACCCCTGCAGGCTGGACGGGGCCGCCGGTTGCAGCACCACCCGATCACCGCCGGCACCGGCGACGGTGAAAGCCCAGAACGGGAAGAACTCGAGCGCCGGCTCCTCCAGCCGCGCCTCCCGATCGAGATTGGCCACCGTGTCCCGGCCGCCCAGAAAGCGACGCAGGTGGGCGGCGGCGCCTTCGGGCTGAACGGTGGGCACCATCACCTCGTGGAAGAGGGTGGCCGAACCGTCCACCACCAGGGCGGTGTCGCAGAACGGGCACACCAACAGCCGTTCCGTCGCCGGGACGGTGATGGCGGCGCCGCACTGGGTGCAGCCGACCTGCACCCGCTACCCCTCTTGCTTGGTCCCGCAGGTCGGGCAGAACTTGGCGCCCTCGGGAACCGGCTGGCCGCACCCCGAGCAGCCGCCCGCCGCCTGCTGGGTGCCGCAGCCCGGGCAGAACTTCGCCCCCGGCGGCACCCCCTCTCCACAGTTGGTGCAGAACCCGCCCGGCTTGGCCGCGGCAGCGCCCCTCCTCCGGCGGCGGCAGCCGGAGCCGCACCGCCCTGCTGGGCCTGCTGCATGGCGCCGGCGATCATGCCCGGCATCATCGCGCCGAAGCCGGCCCCGAGCCCCAGGCCCATGCCGGCCCCGGCCTCACTGCCACCCTCGCCGCCCCCGCCCTGGGCCGCATCCTGAATCGCCTGGGCCGCCTTGAACTGCATGTAGGTGTTCATGTCACCCACCGCGCCCATGGCCGAGCGCTCGTCGATCTTCTCCTGAACCTCGTCCGGCGGCGTGATCGAGTTGACGTAGAAGTCGGTCAGGTCGACGCCGTACTTGGCGAAGTCCTCGGCCAGCCGGGCCTTGGCGGCGGTGCCGAGCTCATCGTAGTAGCGGGGCAGATCGAAGATCGTCTTGAGGGTTTCGCCGAGCAGATCGTTGAGCCGGGACACGATCACGTCGCGGTAGAAGTCCTTGAGCCGGTCGGTCTCGAACAGCCCCTGCGACCCCACCACCGTGTTGATGAAGAGCTGGCTGTCTGCGATCCGGTAGGCATAGTTGCCGAAGGCCCGCAACCGCACCATGCCGAGCTCGGCGTCGCGAAACACCACCGGCTCCCTGGTCCCCCACTTCTGATCCAGGAAGGTCCGCTTGTTGATGTAGACCACCGCGACCCGGAACGGGCGACGTGCCGCCGAACGGCAACGCCAGCACCTTGGTCAGCAGCGGGATGTTCTGGGTCGTCAGGGTGTGGCGGCCCGGACCGAAGACGTCGAGCGCCTTGCCGTCGCGGAACAGCACCGCTTCCTGGGTCTCGTGGACCACCAGCTGGGCGCCCATCTTGATCTCGGCGCTGCCCTGCGGCGGGAATCGGTAGACGATCTCCTCACCGGTGGGATCGTGATGTTCGATGACTTCCAGCGTCTGGGCCATCAGGAGCCTCCCTTCTGGGTCACGTCTTCAAAGACCCGCGCCCGCTCGTCGAACTGCCGATCCGCCGCCTGAACCGCGTCGAGGGGCTCAGCAGGTCCGGCCCGGCGCGGTGGCCGGCAGTCCTTCGATCCTTGCCGCGAGGCTCTCGACGGTGTCGATCAGCGCCAGGTCGAAGGCGTAGAGCCGGTCGAGCTCGTCCTCGCGGATCTTGACCGGATCGAAGAACCCGGTGTAGCCGTAGTCGGCGTGGCGAATTCGGTTGGCGAGCCGGTCGAGCGCCTTCTCGATGCTCGACGCGAGGTCCAGGTTGGCCAGGTTGCCGCTGCGGGACCAATCGCGGACCTTCGCGTTGAGCTCGCGGCGGCCACGGTCCACCTGCTCGGCCAGCCAGTCCCGCTGCATCTTGTCGACGTCGCGACGCAGCTCCCGGTCGACGTAGCTTCTCGAGTCCGGGGACCTTCGCAGCAATACGTTCGAAGACGTTGCGGCGCCCCTCTGCGCTGTCCATGCCATCACTCATCTGTCGCCTCCTGGGTTCACCGTCTGGTCACCGTGCCGTTCCACTGTCCCATACGTACGCACCCGGCCATCGATTCCCTGAAAATTATTGGCACGGTGATTGCATCATTTGCGGGTGCTATGCTTCTAACGTCCTCTATTCCCTGCTCGTCAGTTTACGAGGAAGTCCGCCGGACTTCAAGGACTGGAAGCGGCCCCACCTTGCACGGACGGGCCTCGGTTCGTCCCTCGTCTTTACCATCCCACCATTAAGCCCACCCTATGGCCCACCTTTGCGGCCGCCCCGGAAAACAGGGATTCCGGGCGGTCTCGCCGCATTTGATTAACCAGTTGACCATTCGGTGATCGAGTAGGCGAACGTGCCATGTTTACATGTATACACGCCATATTGACGCAGTGCGGCACCGTCGTCGGCGGGACTCCAACGCGAGACGATCGAAGGCTCAATTCCCATGTCTGACTGTTGTGGGACCAATATGGTCCCCAGCTGCGACATCGAGGATGATTGTCCAACGTTGTCGTGATGTCAGACATGGGAATTGAGTTCAACACATATTTTTGAGGGGTGCCGGTCGGGCAGGTTGGTGACAACTCGAACGCCGAGGTGTCACTTGCCGAGGACAGAGGTGACGACGATCCCGAGGAACAGCACGACCAGGGACAGGCCGAGGATGACCATGAACCACTCCCCTGGGGTGTAGCCCTGTTTCTTCTTTCGGCGTGCCGGTTTGGGGGCTTTGCGGACCTTGTTCTTCGCCATGCCGCCATTGTACCGCGCACGATCGAGGCAACCGGCACCGTGGAGTCCGGTTTTCCGAATTCCGAATTCCGAATTCCGAATTTCCGGTTTCGTTACCCGCGTTTCCCGCTGGCTCGACCCGACCCCCACACCATGCGCGCGTCGCCAGTCCTTGTTCATGCGCGCGATGCCGGAGATCGAGATCTCCTTCGGGCACACCGCCTCGCACGCGCGGAAGTTGGTGCACGCGCCGAAGGCCTCCTCTCCATGGCCTCGACCATCGCCAGCGCTCGCCGCTCCCGCTCCGGCTGGCCCTGCGGCAGGATCCCGAGGTGGGCGATCTTGGCGCTGACGAAGAGCATCGCGGCGCCGTTCGGGCACGATGCGACGCAGGCGCCGCAGCCGATGCACTCGGCGAAGTCCATCGCCAGCTCGGCGGTGTCCTTGGCGATCGGGATCGCGTTGGCGTCCGGCGCCGACCGGTCCGCGCCGAGATGAAGCCGCCCGCCTGCATGATGCGGTCGAAGGCGCTGCGGTCGACGACCAGGTCCCTGATCACCGGAAAGCGCCTTCGCCCGCCACGGCTCGATGAAGAGCTCGTCGCCGTCGGAGAAGTGGCGCATGTGGAGCTGGCACACCGTGCTGCCGCGTCTGGCCGCCGTGGGCAACGCCGTTGATCACGAAGCCGCAGCACCCGCAGATGCCCTCGCGGCAGTCGTGCTCGAAGGCGACCGGCTCCTCGCCTCTCGCGATGAGCTCCTGGTTGAGCACGTCGAGCATCTCGAGGAAGGACATGTGGGTGTTGACGTCCTCGAGCTCGTAGGTCGCGAACCCGCCCGGATCGGCGGGTCCGTTCTGTCGCCAGATGTGGAGCGTCAACCTCATTTGTAGCTCCTCGTCGCCAGCTCGACGTTCTCGAACTCGAGCGGCTCGGTGTGTCGCTCCGGTCGGCTCGGATCCTCCCCGTGTACTCCCACACCGTGACGTGGCAGAAATCTCGTCGTCGCGCAGCGCCTCGCCCTCCTCGGTCTGGTACTCCTCGCGGAAGTGGCCGCCGCAGGACTCCTCGCGGGCGCTCGCGTCGAGGCACATCAGCTCGGCGAGCTCGAAGTAGTCCGCCACCCGGCCGGCCTTCTCCAGCTCCTGGTTGAGGTCGCCGCCGTCACCGGGCACCCGGACCTCGTTCCAGAACTGCTCGCGCAGCGCGCGGATCGCGCGGATCGCCTCGTCGAGACCCTCCTGGGTGCGTGACATGCCGCACTTGTCCAGCATGATCATGCCGAGCTCGCGGTGGAACGAGTCGACGGTGCGGGAGCCGTTGACCGCCAGCAGTCGGCGGGTTCGCTGCTCGACGTCGTTGACGGCCTCCCGGAACGCCGGAGTCTCGGTCGCCCACCTGCTCGAGCTTGCTTGCCGGCCAGGTAGTCGCCGAGCGTGTAGGGGATCACGAAGTAGCCGTCCGCCAGCCCCTGCATCAGCGCCGAGGCGCCGAGCCGGTTGGCGCCGTGGTCGGAGAAGTTCGCCTCGCCGAGCACGAACAGGCCCGGGATGTTGCTCATCAGGTCGTAGTCGACCCACAGCCCGCCCATGGTGTAGTGCGGCGCCGGGTAGATCCGCATCGGCACCGCGTAGGGGTCCTCGCCGGTGATCTTCTCGTACATCTCGAAGAGGTTGCCGTAGCGGTCGCGGATGACGTCGGCTCCCAGCCGCTGGATGGCGTCGGCGAAGTCGAGGTAGACGCCACGCTCGGTCGGACCGATGCCGCGCCCCTCGTCGCACACCCGCTTGGCGGCGCGCGACGAGATGTCGCGCGGCGCCAGGTTGCCGAAGCTCGGGTAGATGCGCTCGAGGTAGTAGTCGCGCTCGGCCTCGGGGATGTCGCCCGGCGCCGGTCGTCGCCGGCCTTCCGGCACCCACACCCGGCCGTCGTTGCGCAGCGACTCGCTCATCAGGGTCAGCTTCGACTGGTAGTCGCCGGACTGCGGGATGCAGGTGGGGTGGATCTGGGTGTAGCACGGGTTGGCGAAGCCGGCGCCGCGCCGGTGGGCGCGCCAGGCCGCGGTCGCGTTGCACCCCTTGGCGTTGGTCGACAGGAAGAACACGTTGGAGTAGCCGCCGGTGCACAGCAGCACCGCATCGCCGGCGTGGCACGCGATCTCGCCGGTGACCAGGTCGCGGGTGACGATGCCGCGGGCGCGTGCCGTCGACGACCACCAGGTCGAGCATCTCGGTGCGCGGGAAGATGGTCGACGGTGCCGGCCGCCACCTGGGCGATGAGCGACGAGTAGGCGCCGAGCAGCAGCTGCTGGCCGGTCTGACCGCGGGCGTAGAAGGTCCGCGAGACCTGAGCGCCGCCGAACGACCGGTTGGCCAGGTAGCCGCCGTACTCGCGGGCGAACGGCACGCCCTGGGCCACCGCCTGGTCGATGATCGCCATCGACAGCTCGGCGAGCCGGTAGACGTTGGCCTCGCGGGCGCGAAAGTCGCCGCCCTTGATCGTGTCGTAGAACAGCCGGAAGATGGTGTCGCCGTCGTTCTGGTAGTTCTTGGCGGCGTTGATGCCGCCCTGGGCGGCGATCGAGTGGGCGCGGCGGGCGCTGTCCTGGTAGCAGAACGCCTTCACCTTGTAGCCGAGCTCGCCGAGCGTCGCGGCGGCCGCGCCGCCGGCGAGGCCGGTGCCGACCACGATGATCGTCGTGCTTTCGCTTGTTGGCCGGGCGCACCAGCTTGATGTGGCTTCGCAGGCGAGGTCCACTTGTCGGCGAGCGGACCGGACGGGATGCGTGCGTCGAGCTTCATCGTCGCCACCTCCCTACGGTGGACCACGCCGGCGAGCACCGCCAGCGGGATCGAGACGTTGCCGGCGCCGATCACGACCGCGATCGGCATGGCCAGCCCGCGCCGCCACTCGCCCCAGCGGGGATGGTCCCAGCCCAGCGTCTGGAACAGGCTCCACAGGCCGTGGTAGAGGTGGAAGGCCAGCAGCAGGTTGGCGACGATGTAGATGGCCGCCACCCACGACACGAGAAGCCGGCGCGACGTTGTGGTAGACGTCGAGCTCGACGAAGCTCGTGGTGGACCTGGCCGATGGTGAGGTGCAGGACGTGGTAGACGATGAACAGGGCGATGATCGGCCCGCTCCACACCATCGTCCGGGCCGCGTAGTCCACCTCCGGCGGCCGGAAGACCCGGTACTTGACCGGCCGGCTCGCCCGGTTCCGCAGCCAGAGCTGGACCGCCGCCACGATGTGCACCATCGACGCAGAACAGCAGCACCAGGCGCGCGGCCCACAGCAGACCCGGTCTCGCGTGCAGCAGCTCGGCGTAGGGGTTGATCTGCTCGGCGCCGAGGTAGATCTGGAGGTTGCCGAGCATGTGACCGACCACGAAGAGGAACAGGATGATGCCGGTCAGCGCCATCAGGACCTTCTTGCCGAGCGTCGATTCGTAGACACCCAGCGAGTCGGTTCATCGGGACCAGCGCCCCCTTTCCGCGGTTTGCGGCGCCGCGATTGTAGCAATGCCGCCCGCCCACCCGCCCGCTTCGAAAAGCTGCCCCACGCCCCCACCCCGCTTTTCGAAGTCAGGCTCTTCTGAAACCCGGTGGCGATCGTGGGTGCGGAAACTACGGGCCGCGGGTGGTCGAGATTGCGGGGACACGGCCAGACGCAGGTGTCGCGAGGTTGTGAGCTACCCGGCGCCGGTTCGCGGCGAACTCGCCAGTCGTCGGCTGAGACCCCAAATGTGAGTCTCGACATAGTGTGCAAATGTACATACATTGATTAAAGTGACAGTGTGAATGGGACCCGCCGAAGGCCCGGCGAATCGGACGAAGCATGGGATTGATTTCGCTGCAACGCTGTCAATCGCGCTCGAAGATGAACTCGCGCTCACGATCGAAGACCAAATCTGCTCGTCGCGAACAACGTTTCATCACTCTCTGTGTCGGGATCCAAAAAATCGCCTGAACGTCGTCGTCTTCACGTATCGAGGCGAAACGGCTCAGGATTTTCTCGGCTCGGAAGGCCACGAGCCGTGAATGTCAGGCCTACGAGGTGAAACCATGAAACGAGAGTACGACTTCAAAAATGGCAAGCGTGGGGCGGTTGTCTCGGCCGATCGGCCGGAAAGACACGAATCACCATCCGAATTGATGAGGATGTGTTGGCGTGGTTTAGAGACCAGGTGCGAGAGGCCGGTGGTGGGAACTACCAAGCTCTCTAATCAATTCTGCACTGCGGGATTACATCACCCATCTGGAGCAGCCGCTGGAAGACACTCGTGTTCCGGCAAAGTGATTGCGTCGAATTTGACACTCATGAATGCCAGCTAACCCCTCGTTCCAGCGCAACCCGTGCCGGGTATTCTCACAACCTCACAATGGGCCTTGAAAGAAATCAACTTCGAAAAGCCGGGCGGGGGGACGGGGCGGCTTTTCGAAGCGGGCGCCCGGGCGCCCGCCCGGGCGAGAAAATACACGCCGGTGACGATTCCGACTGAATCGTGACAGGCTATGTCGTATCATGCTCCTCCGGGAGAGGGCATGGACAACATCGGGATCGTCGGCACCAGCTACCGGACGACGAGCGTCGAGTCGCTCGCCGCCGCCCTGCTGCCCGCCGACTTCGAAAAGGAGAACCTGGTCGAGCTGGCCCGCCTGGCGGGGTTCACCGAGCTGGTCTACCTGGGAACCTGCAACCGGGTCGAGTTCTACTTCCGCAGCGAAACCAGGATTCACACCAACCCCCTGCTCTTCCACCTCCGCCGCAGCCTGGTCGACCTCACCGACGGTGCCTGTCAGCTGCCCGAGGACGATGGTCTGTACGTCAAGTTCGGCCGGGCGGCGGTCCGCCACCTGTTCCGGGTCACCTCGGCTCTCGACTCGATGATGGTCGGCGAGGCCCAGATCGCCGGCCAGACCAAGGAGGCCCACGAGACCGCCCACCGGTTGGGGCTGCTCGGCGGCATCCTCGACCAGACCTTTCACGAGGCCTTCCATCTGGCCAAGCGAATCCGCACCGAAACAGAGCTCGCCCGTCGCCCGGTGTCCCTGGTAACCCTTGTCGAACGGGTCCTCCACGAACACCTCGAACGCTCACCGGAGCCGGTGTTGATTCTGGGCGCGGGCGAGATGGCGGGTCAGACCCTGCGGCTGATCCGGACCGGCGATCCGAACCGCCACGTGATCGTGGCGAATCGTCACGTCGAGCGCGCCGTGGCGATGGTCAAGGGCGACCCCTCAGCCGAAACCCGTGAACTCTCCGAGGTTCAGGATTCTCCACCCCACGCCGGCACCGTGGTAGCGGTGACGTCGTCCGAAACACCGATCCTCGATCCGGGGCAGGTGACCTCGATCCGCGCCCAGCTGCCGCCTGACGAGACCCTGCTGCTGATCGACCTGGCCATGCCTCCCAACGTCGATCCTGCGGCTCGCAGCATCGAGGGAGTGACACTGCACGGCATCGAGGACATGCGGCAGCAGGCCGACTCCAACCGCCAGCTGAGGCTCGCCGAAATGACCCGGTGCGAGAGCCTGGTGGAGCACCAGCTCGAGACACTCAGGCGCCATCTCTTCGATCGCGAGCTGTCGCCGGCGGCCCGCGCCCTCAAGGACTCCTTCCGCGAGGTAGCCGACCGCAGCGTCCGCCACACCCTGAACAAGGACCTCGCCCACCTCGGCGAGGCCGACCGCCGCGCCGTCGAGAAGATGGCGCGCGCGATGACCCGGCGCATGGTTCAGGTTCCTCTCCGGGGCCTCAAAAGGGCCGCCTGGAATCACTCCAGCGCCGTCATTCCCAACTTCATCCACGGCATCGAGGGCGGTCCCGATCCCGACGGCGGCCCGGAGGACCACCAGTGACCGTGCCGGCCACCGTTCGCATCGGCACCCGCGGATCCAAGCTCGCCCTCTGGCAGGCGCACCGGATCGCCCACCGGGTGCGCGATGAGCTCGGCCTCGGCTGCTCCATCGAGGTTATCTCGACACGTGGCGACCGGATTCAGGACGTGGCGTTCCACAAGATGGAGGGCAAGGGGTTTTTCACCAAGGAGCTCCAGGAGGCCCTGATCGATCGCCGGGTCGACGTGGTCGTGCACTCCCTGAAGGACCTGCCGACGGAGGAACCCCGGGGCTTGGAGCTGGCCGCCGTTCCGGAGCGGGGACCCGCGGCGGATCTACTGCTCGCCGCGCCGGCATCGATACGGCTGACAGCGGCGGATCCTCTCGGGCTGCCCGAGGGCGCCGTCCTCGGCACCTCGTCGCTGCGGCGGGCCGCCCAGGCGCTGTCGCTGCGGCCGGATCTCCGCATCGAGGCCCTCCGCGGCAACGTCCCGACGCGGCTGCGAAAGCTGACTGAAGGCAAGTTCGACGCGATCCTGTTGGCCGCCGCGGGAGTCCGCCGCCTCGAGCTCGGCCTCGGCGACCTGGACTGCGTCGAGCTCCCCCCGGAGGTGATGTTGCCGGCGCCGGGCCAGGGCGCCCTCGCCATCGAGACTCGGGCCGACGATCCCCTGGTGGAACTCGTCGCCAAGCTCCACGACCACCGCGTCGCGCGCTGCGTCGACGCCGAGCGCCGGCTGCTCCAGCTGCTCGGCGGGGGGTGCCATCTTCCGTTGGGATGCCTGGCCACCGACGACGGAGACGCGATTCGGTTGCAGGCCGCCCTCGGCGAGGTGGACGACCAGGTCGGCAGCGCCACCGTCGCCCGGGTTGCCGCCACCGCCCCAACACCAGAAACCGTCGCCCAGGCCTGTCGGGCCGCCCTGCGCCTGGCCATGCCCGAAAGTCCCCGACCGTGAACCGGGCCGTTTTGGTGACCCGCCATCCGTCGGACTGCGGCGAGCTGCAGCGGCTGCTGCAGCCCCACGGAATCAGCACTCGCCCCTATCCCGTGCTCCGGATCGAAGAGGTCGAGGATGACAGGGGTTGGACCACGGTCGCGGATCGGCTGGCGGATCACCGGTGGACGCCGTGGCTCGTATTCGCGTCGCCCCGCGCCCCGCGGCGGGTGGCGAAGCTCGCCGGACGGCACGGCGCCGACCGGTTGCTCGTTTGTCCGGTGGCGGTGATCGGCGACGGAACCGCTGCCGCCGCCACCGAGGCCGGATTTGAAATCTCCCTTCATGGCCCCGGGTCCGGCTCCGGGCTCGGAAAGCAGCTGGTGGAGATTCTGCGGCCTCACACCTCGGCGGTGCTCGCCTGCGGCAGGGACCGGCGTCCCGAGCTGCCCGACGTCCTGGCAGCGGCGGGCCACGCGGTTCACCCGGTGGTGGTGTACGCCATGGTGCCCACCCCCCCGCGCGAGCTGCCGCCCCTCGGACCTGGCCTCGAGGCGGTGGTGGTGACCTCCCCCCGCGCCGCCCGGTTGTACCTGGAAGCGGTCGGGGGCCATCCACTGCCGCTGCAACACTGGGCGCTCGGCGCCACCACCCGGGACGCCGCCGCCGGCCTCGGCATCCGGTGCCGGATCCCGCCCGAACCAACCATCACATCCCTCGCGGAGGAGCTATGTCGGACCTGATCACCCGTCCCCGCCGTCTGCGCCATCATCCGGTCATCCGAGACCTGGTGGCCGAAGCCCGCATCGACCGCGACATGCTGGTCCAGCCCCACTTCGTGGTGCCCGGTTCCGGGGTCTCCCATCCGATCTCGGCGATGCCGGGCATCGACCACCAAAGCGTCGATCGCCTGGTGTCCACCGTTCGATCCGACCTCGAACTCGGGATCCGTTCGGTGCTTCTCTTCGGGGTCCCCGACGACTCGGAGAAGTCGCCCGACGGCCGCTCGGCCTGGGCCGACGACGCGCTGGTGGTCAGCGCCGTCACCGCTCTCAAGCGGGAGTTCGGCGACCACATTGTCGTCATGACCGACGTCTGCCTCTGCGCCTACACCGATCACGGCCACTGCGGCGTGGTACGTGGCGACCTGATCGACAATGACGCCACCCTTCCGCTGTTGGCGAAGATGGCCTTGGCCCACGCGGCGGCCGGAGCCGACGTCGTCGCTCCCTCCGACATGATGGACGGCCGGGTCGCCGCGATCCGTGGGCTGCTCGATGAAGAGGATCTCGAGAACACCGCCATCATGTCCTACTCGGTGAAGTACGCCTCGGCCTACTACGGACCGTTCCGCGAAGCCGCCCACTCCGCACCCGCCTCCGGGGACCGGCGTTCCCACCAGATGGACGTCAGGAACCGGCGCGAGGCCCTGCTCGAGGCCGAGCTCGACCTCGAGGAGGGAGCGGACATCCTGATGGTCAAGCCCGCGCTGGCCTACCTCGACGTGGTGCGGGAGCTGCGCGAGGCCTTCACCCAGCCGCTGGCGGTCTACAACGTCTCCGGCGAGTACTCCATGGTCAAGGCCGCCGCCGAACGGGGCTGGGTGGACGAGCGCGCCCTGGTGCTGGAGAACCTGCACGCCTTCCGGCGCGCCGGCGCCGACATCCTGATCACCTACCACGGCCGTCAGGCGCTCGCGGAAGGATGGCTGTGAGCGCCGGCGAGCGCTCGAAAGAGCTCTACCGGCGGGCGTTGAAGCTGATGCCGGCCGGCGTCAACTCCCCGGTCAGGGCCTTCGGCGGCGTCGGAGGCGAGCCGCTGTTCTACGCTTCGGCCTCGGGCAGCCGGTTCACCGACGCCGACGGCCGCAGCTATCTCGACTATGTGGGCTCCTGGGGCCCGCTGATCCTCGGTCACGCCCACCCGGACGTGGTCGATGCGGTCGCGCGGTCCGCCGCCAGGGGGCTCACCTTCGGCGCCCCCTGCGCCGCCGAGGTCGAGCTCGCCGAGCTCGTGGTCGGCGCGGTGCCCCACCTGGAGATGGTCCGATTCGTTTCCTCCGGAACCGAGGCGGTGATGTCGGCGATCCGGCTGGCCCGGGGCGTCACCGGGCGCGACGCGGTCATCAAGTTCTCGGGCTGTTACCACGGCCACGCCGACCACCTGCTGGTGGCGGCCGGCTCGGGCCTCGCTACCTTCGGAACCCCGTCCTCCGCCGGGGTCCCCTCCAGCTTCGCGGCTCACACCATCGTCATCCAGCTCGGTGACGAGCAGGGCTTTCGCCGGGTGATGGCCGACCGCGGGCACGACGTCGCCGCGGTGATCATCGAGGGCATTCCCGCCAACGCCGGCCTGCTGATTCAGCCGCCGGAGTTTCTCCGGCTGCTGCGCGACGAATGCACCCGCCGCGGCGCCATGCTGGTGATGGACGAGGTCATCACCGGATTCCGGGTCGGCCCCGACGGCGCGGCCGGCCTGTACGGCATCGAGCCGGACCTGGCCACCTACGGCAAGATCATCGGCGGCGGTATGCCGGTGGGCGCCTACGGCGGCCGTCGCGCAACCATGGAGCGGTTGGCGCCCCTCGGCCCGGTCTACCAGGCCGGGACGCTGTCGGGCAACCCGGTGGCGATGGCGGCCGGAATCGCCACCCTGAAGCGACTGCTCTGCGATGGAGGGGCGGCCTACCGGACCCTCGAGACGCTGGGGGCAAGGCTCGAGAGCGGCATCCGCTCGGCCTTCGCCGAGGCGGGGGGGCCGTGGTCCGTCGTCCGCCAGGGATCGATCTTGTGGCTTTCCCTCCAAGAGGGAGAGGCGCCCCGTACCTACGAGTGCATCGCTCCGCAAGCAGCCGAACGGTACGCCCGACTTCACGGTGCTCTTCTCGATCGCGGCGTCTACCTCGCCCCATCGGCATACGAGGTCATGTTCGTTTCCCTCGCCCACAGCGAAGACGATATTGACCAAACCATCGCCGCGTTTTACGAGGCAGTCCGGGCGGCAGCCCATGGCTGATTGCAGATTGCAGATTGCAAATTGCAAATTGGCCGCCTGCCGGGTGCAGGTCTGCCAGGTGGGTGGGGGAATTCGCAATTCGCATTGGTTGGGCGGGTGGGAATTCGCAATCGAAGTTCGCCCTGCCCCCTGGAACGGCTCATGAGTCGGTTTTTGAAGGCCTGCAGGAGGGTGGCGGTGGACCGGCCGCCGGTATGGGTCATGCGCCAGGCGGGCCGCTACCTGCCCGAGTACCGTGAGGTCCGGCGGCAGGCCGGCGACTTCCTGACCATGTGCCGCACCCCGGAGATCGCCGCCGAGATCACCCTCCAGCCGATCCGCCGGTTCGGCTTCGACGCCGCCATCATCTTCTCCGACATCCTGACCCCCCTGGTGCCCATGGGCGCCGAGCTGACCTTTTCGCCGGCGCCTCACATCGGAAACCCCATTCGTGACCCGAAGGACGTCGATCGGTTGGAGATTCCCGATCCCTGGACCGGCACCGAGTTCCTCGACGAAGCCCTCGAGCGGGTCCGGGCCAGCCTGGATCCCGAGGTCGCGCTGATCGGATTCTGCGGCGCGCCGTGGACCCTGGCCACCTACCTCGTCGAGGGCACCTCCTCGCGCGCCTTCACGCACGTCAAGTCCCTCGCCCTGAACCACCCCGAGGCCTTCGACGACCTCGTCAACCGGCTCGCCGACGCCATGGCGGCCTACCTCCGCACCCAGGTGGCTCACGGCGCCCAGGCGGTTCAGCTCTTCGACTCGTGGGTCGGAGCCCTCGGGGTCGAGGATGCGCGGCGGTGGGCCCTGCGCCCCGCCCGCCGGCTGCTCGAGCAGCTCGACGACCTCGAGGTTCCCAGGATCTACTTCGCCAACGGCGGCTCGCACCTCCTCCACGACCTCCCCTTGATGCCCTGCGAAGTGATCGGCCTGGACTGGCGAGTCGATCTTGCGAGGGCGGCGGCGGTGCTCGAGCATCACGCCGTTCAGGGCAACCTCGATCCCGGGGTCTTGATGGGACCGGAGGACGAAATCCGGCGGCGGACCCGGGCCATGCTCGACCTTGCGCCCCGCACCGGCTACGTCGCCAACCTCGGCCACGGGGTCAACCCCGACATCCCGGTCTCGGCCGTCGAAGCCTTCGTTCGCACCGTGCAGGACTTTCGATATGACTGAGACCGTCATTCCAAATTGCAGATTGCAAATTGCAAATTCCCCCGCCCACCCTTGGACGCGATTCGTCCGAATCAGCTCCAATTTGAAATTTGAAATCTGGAATTTGAAATTCACGCGGTGCGTGAAGTCATCACGGCGGTCGAACAATGGCTGATCGTCGGGACTTCGATCTCGAGGGAATCTCGCCGGAGTTGCTGGCCAGGTACGACCGGCCCGGGCCCCGTTACACCTCCTACCCGACGGCGCCCCACTTTCACGAGGGGTTCGACGAGGCGGCCTACCGCGAACGGCTGGCGGCGGTCTCGGCCCGCGACACCGAGCCGCTGTCGATGTACGTCCACATCCCGTTCTGCGAGTCGCGCTGCACCTACTGCGGCTGCAGCGTCGTCATCTCGCCGCATCGCGGTCCCGAGGAGAGCTATCTCGCCGCGGTGGAGGCCGAGCTCGGCCTGCTCGCCGACCTGTTGGGAAACCGCCGCCGGCTCAACCAGCTGCACTGGGGCGGCGGAACGCCCACCTACCTGTCGCCGCAGCAGTGCGAACGTCTCTTTTCCGCGATCACCGACCGGTTCGTGCTCACCCCGGACGCCGAGGTCGCGATCGAGGCCGACCCCTGCGTGACCACCGCCGAGCAGCTGGCCACCCTGCGCGGCCTCGGATTCAACCGGCTCTCCATGGGCGTCCAGGACGTCGACCCCGAGGTCCAGCGCGCGGTGGCCCGGCCGCAGCCGGTGGAGCGCACCCGGGAGCTGGTGCGGGAGGCCCGGCGCCTCGGCTTCGAATCGGTCAATCTCGACCTGATCTACGGCCTGCCGAAGCAGACCGGCGACGGGTTTCGGACGTCTGTCCGGACGGTGATCGGGGAGCTCGCCCCGGATCGCGTGGCGTGCTTCTCCTACGCCCACGTGCCCTGGATCAAGCCTCACCAGCGCCAGCTCGATGAGGGGGCCCTCCCGCGCGGGTGGGAGAAGTTCTCGCTCTTCGCCGGGGCCGCCGAGGAGTTCGCCGCAGCCGGCTACCGGTTCGTCGGGTTCGACCACTTCGCCCGCCCCGCCGACGAGCTCGCCAGGGCCCTCGACGAAGGACGTCTCCACCGGAACTTCATGGGCTACACCGTGATGCCGGCAACCGACCAGATCGGGGTCGGAGTGACGGCGATCGGAGAGATCGGCGGGGCTTACGCCGCCAACCAGAGGAATCTGGCCCGCTACCAGCGTGCGGTCGCCGGGGGCCGGCTCCCGATCGAGCGAGGGGTCGGCAGAACCGCCGAAGACGAGCTTCGGGGAGCCGTCATCCGAGGCATCATCTGCACCCTCGAGCTCGACTTCGACGCCGTCCGCCGTGACTTCAGAGTCGACCCCGAGGTCCACTTCGCCGACGCCTTCGCCGCCCTCGGCGGCATGGCCGACGACGGGCTGGTGATCATAGATGATCACTCACTCCAGGTGACGCCAAGGGGCCGATTCTTCCTGCGCAACGTCTGCATGCCCTTCGACGAGTACCTCACAGCGGCCGGGGACAAGCCGGTCTACTCGCGCACTGTGTGACCGTTTGCAGTTGGCCGTTGGCAGTTTGCCGTTGACGTTGTCACAGCCTTCGGCCGCTCCAACGCGACTCACCGCCACCAGCAGACAGCCGTAGGCCAGCCCCCTCCCTCGCGACGACCCCCCTGGCCACGGCTGTGGGCTGCTGCTGTCGGTGAGTTGGCCGGGTGCCCCATCGAGTCAAAAGTCCAAAGTCTAAAGTCTAAAGTCAGGGCTCGGTGAGAGTTCGCACGTACGGGCCGGAACCCACTCCTCGCCCCGAAGGCTCTCGACACTCGGATTCATCGCCGCCCGAATGTAACTCAGAACTCAGAGCTCAAAACTTAGAACTCACAAAGTGAGGTTGCTGCGCTGTTCTGCGTCCTTCTGCGTTCTTCTCCGGCCCATCCGACCTCAAGCCGTCGGGGTCGGTTTCCCGAATTCCCGCAACGGCTATACTTCGGTCAGTGCCCGACACCGACCGCTCACCGTCCATCTCGCAACCAGCCGCCCTGCTGGTGGCTCTGCTCGCAGCGGTGGTGCTCTGGCTCTACCGCGACGTTGCCGGCGTCGACGTGGCTCTCCGACTGCTGATGCCGGTGCTGTGGCTGACGGTGTGGACCGCCGCCTGCTGTGGCGCCGGAGTGTGGACCGTTCGGGCAATCCTGGGTCGGCATGCCGACCCTTCCCTGGTAGTCGTGCTCGCCTCGGGAGCGGCCGCCCTGTCCCTGCTCACAACCCTGATGGCGGTGACCGGCGCCTTCCGCCCATGGCCGCTGCGGTCGGTGCTCGTGGCGGCCGCGCTGGAGGGCGTCCGCCTGCTGACCGTCGGCCGGGTCCGGCTGCGGCCTCCATCCATCATCCTGGCCTCGCCTGCCGGCGTCCTGCTGGTGGCCGCCGGGGTGGTCACCCTGGCCGTGCTGACGACGCCCCCGGTCATGTTCGACGCCCTGAACTACCACCTGGCGTTCCCGAGCCGGTGGCTGGCGGCGGGTGGGTTCATCGAGTTTCCCCGCCATCTCTTCTCCTTCTACCCGGCGGCACAGGGCTCGCTTTACGGCGTTGCGCTGTCCACCGTCGGCCCTTGGGGCGCCAGTGCGATCCACTGGTGGATGGGCCTGGTGGCGTTGCTCGCGGCCGCGACCCTCGGCGAACGGCTGGGCGGCCGCAGGGCGGCGACCTGGGCAGCTGCGACCTTCGGCCTCACCCCGGTGGTCCTCGAGGTGGCCGGCTACGCCATCGCCGACCTTGCCCTGGCCGCGTGGGCGGGCGCCGCGCTGGTGGTTTTGACGCGCGGCGACCGTTCGATTGGGTGGCGCAGCGGCGTGCTCGCAGGCCTGCTAGCGGGCGCCGCGGCCGCCGCCAAGTATTTGGCCCTGGCCACCGTCCTGCTGCCGGTGGCGTTGGCCGCGATACTGATAGCTTCGAGACCGCCCGATCGACGGCGGCTGGCCGGGGTGGCGGCACTCCTGGTGGCGGCCGGCGTCTTGATGTCGCCGTGGTTGATCCGCAACACCGTCTGGACCGGCAACCCCATCTATCCCTACCTCCAGGAGGTTCTCGGAGGTCCGCCGTGCGAGCGGGACGTGGCGTTGGAGCTCGCCGCCAACGATCCCGGGGCGACACCGGGCGCGGGCTCCCTACTCGGCACCTTCACGGCGCCCGTGCTGCGCACGTTCCGGCCGCTGCGATCCGGGGGCCTGCTGGGTCCCCACTGGTTGATTTTGATCCCGGCCGCGCTCGCGGTGCCCGGACTGAGGACCCGCGACGCAGCCCCCGTGTGGCTTGCCACCGTTGCCGGGCTGCTGGCTTGGGGGTCTCTCGTCCACTACGCGCGCTTTCTGCTACCGGTGCTCGTTCCGGCCGCGGCTCTCTCCGGAGCGGCCGCGGCGGCACTTACCTCCGGATCCGGAAGCAGATTGATCGGCAGGATCTTCACCGTGCTGCTGGCGGCACTGTTCGGCTGGAACCTCACCGTTCTCGCCACCGCCTTCCAGCTCGACCGGCTGGGGGTGACCGTCGGTGCCACCACCGAAGACGCGTTCATCGACCGTTGGGTCAGCTACGGCCCGGCCATCCGGGCTGTCGACGAGGCCCTTCCACCCGATGCCAAACTGCTCCTCGTCGCTGAGCCCCGAAGCATGTACCTGGACCGGCCGGTCCTGGTCGAGGATCCCTACCGCGTGCCGCTCCTGGCCGAGCTGGCGCGCGGCTCGCAGTCTCCGGCAGAGCTGGCCGGCCGGGTCCTGGCGTTGAACGCCACCCACATCCTGGTCAACACCTCGGAGATGAACTTCTACGCCGGCATGCGCTCCCACACCGATTACTGGCAGGACGCCACCCCCGGCGAGCGCCGGATCATCGAGGGCTTCCTGGCCGAGCACGTCCGACCAATTCTGCGCACCGAAACCCTGCTCCTCGGCGAAATCGTCGAGGAGCCCTTACAGGCGGGTTCTTAGTTCTTAGTTCTTAGTTCTTAGTTTTTTGGTCTTGGTTTTGAGTTCCCGCCCGCCCGCCCCTTTGCCGGAGGACCCTTCCGCGCCGAACCCCCTGTTCCCGTATGGAACTCAAAACTCAGAACTCAAAACTCAGAACCCGCCTCTTCTTCGCTCGCCGATTACGGGACCGCCGCCGACCACCCCGTCGTGTCGCCCGATTCGAAGCCGTCGACGAACACGTAGCCCAGCGGCACCCGGATGACCTGGAGATCGTTGTCGAGATTCGGGTCGAGCAGATCGTAGGCCCACGGAAACACGTCGACCGTGTCACTCGGCACGGCTCCCATGGCGGCCCGTACGGTCTGGCTCGCACCGATCGCCGTGAATAGTTCCTCGCCCTGCCGGGTGGACATCATGACGAAGGGCAAATCTACGTCGTAACCGAGGCCTGAGCCGGGAGTGTCGCTCGGAGCCATCGCAATGACGCATTCCTGCGGGTCGGCGGTCGGCTCGTTCACGCAAACGCCGTTGTTCACGATCACCATGCCGGCGCCTCCGGCAATTAGGACGTTCCTTGCCTTGACATAGAATGTGCAGTCGCCGCGCCGGACGAGGGCGATCTTGCCGGCGATCTCGCCGGCGTTGGTGAGCGGGTTGCAGGCCCAGTTGAGGGCCGTCCCATCCTCGGCGATCACTACCTCGGTCTCGAACGGTGGCACCTCCCACAGCCGCCTCCCGAAACACGCATCCATGTCGATGCAGCCAGCTCCTCCGTCCTCACATGCAGCACCCTGCGAGACGAGGTTGTACAGCCCTGCGTGAGCCCACAACTCTTGGAACGGCGGGTTGTACTGCGGGAAGGTCACCTCGTAGCTGTTTCGCAGTGATTCGGGCTCGGTGATGACCACCCGTCCCACATCGATCCCGGCCATGGGAATCGTCGGCGTCCCGGTTCCGGCCACGACCGGCAGCCCGAAGGTGAAGGAACCTCCCGTCCCAGCCGCGATTGGAAACATGTACTGGTCACCGGTCGGGTTGGGTTGTTCCAGGACAAGCCCGAGGTGGTTGCACATGGTGTCGTCGAGCAGGACCCCAAACGCCTGGTCTCTGTCTCCTTTCAAGAATTCAGCACCCAACAAACGACGTGTCCCATGTCCTCATCCCGCAGAGATTCTGAAGAGGAAGCACCGAAAGCGGTCCCCATCTCCGGAACCTGACCTCGGACATTCAGTTGTTGTTGAGACCCTTGTGGAAGAAGATGGTGCTCGCCGTCGTCAATGTCAAGCTTGTTCGTGCGGCGAGACGCCGGGTGGGTGGGCGGGAACTTTCAACTTTCAACTTTAGACTTTCGACTTTTGACTTTTGACTCCTGTGTCGAGCCCTCTGCAACCTTGAAGATCCTCGCCCCGTAGTAGAAAAATTTAATGAAGAACCAACTCCACAGCACGATCGTGATCGCCAACGGGTAGGCCATGCCGAGCCAGGTGTGGAGGGCGAGGAAGCTGAGGTACTGCAGCGCCCTGAAGATCAGCGACGCCACAGCATAGTGAGCGCTCTGGCGGCGAACGTCGCCGGCCGACGCGTCGAAGACCAAATGACGGTTGGCGAGGAAGCCGACCACCAGAACGACCACCAGGGTGATCCCGAAGGCGAGCTCCTCGGAGAACCCGAGCACTTCGTGCTGTAGGGCGGTCAGCCCGAGGGCGATGGCGAAGATCACGAGCCCGACCAGCCCGAAGCGGAGCAAGCGGTCGAGGGTTGGGGGAAGCCTCAACATTCAGCGCCATCCACCATATCAGCTGTTTCGCAGCCCCCTCAGGACCTCTCTCTTTTCGCGGAACTCTCCGCGGGCCGCGACGTACTCCTCATGGGTCAGACCGAGCTCGCTGGCCACCTGCCGGACCTCCTCCTCCTCGACCAGCGAGATCGAGTCGTCGGCGGCACACACGGCGAACAGGCACTTGAGAATGCACTCGAGCTCACGGTCGGTGGCCAGGCGTCGAAACTCCCGAGTCGCCATGTAGTCCTCGGTGACGCCGAAGAGCTGGTTGCGATGGCTGACCATCTCGGTCACCAGATCAGCCTGTTCTGCTGACAGACCCGCGTACTCCTGGAGGATCGCGGCAATGAGAGCCATCTCGCGAGCGCTGGTTTCAAGGTCCGCGCGGGCGGCCCTGGCCAGCACCATGGCGAGGGCGGCGATCAACCTCGCCCGCCCGGGTGAGACTCCATCGAGGCGATCGGCAATCTCGCGGACGGCTATCGAATCCTGGTCATTTTCGTCCGTCCCGACTGACGCCCCCAACCCCAACGCTTCGGCGATCTTCTTCCACATGTCGACAAGAATAACCCCATCCAGGGTCCGCTGATTTCGGCAGACCGACCGAACCGCCATGGAACTTCCGGGCCCGGCGGCTCTCTCACTGATCGGCGACCGAACAACGGATCGCCGAAAGGAGACCCCAAACCATGACCACTCGCCCCTCTCTCTCGCTCGCCCTGATCTCGACGGCGGCTCTCGTGAGTACGCTGGTCGCGCCGTCCGCCGCTATCGCCACTGTGAGCGGCGATTTTTCCCTGGACATCCTGGTGAACGGAGCACCGCTGCGGGAGTACCCGGCCCGCAGCACCTTCTACGTCGAGGCGCAGGCGAACGCCGAGTACTCGATCCGTCTTTCCAACCGGTCCAACCGAAGGATCGCGGTGGCCCTTGCGGTCGACGGGCTCAACTCGATCGATGCTCGCGCGACGGCGGCGGCCAAGGCCTCCAAATGGGTGCTCGACCCCTACCAGTCGATCACCATCGACGGATGGCAGACCAGCCAGCAGGAGGCCCGCCGGTTCTTCTTCACCACCGAGGACAAGTCCTACGGAGCGTGGCTCGGAAAAACCACCAACCTCGGGGTCGTCGAGGCGGTGGTGTTTCGCGAACGCAGCCTGCCCAACGAAATGGCGGACTCGAAAATGAGGCGTCAGGAGGGCCGGGGGCAAGCCTCGGGAGCACCGGCTCCGGTCCCCTCATCCGCAGCCGCCGGGGAACGGGATGCGGCGGCCAAGCGCCTTCCGGACGAGCTCGCCGCGACCGGCATCGGCCGCCAGATCGACAACCCGGTCCGCAGGGTCCACCTCGACCTCGAGCCGCTGCCGGCGGCCAGCGTGCGGATTCGCTACGAGTACCGTCCCCAGCTGGTGGCGCTGGGGGTGCTGCCCCCGCTTCCATTGCCGGACCCGCTGGACCGCCGCGAGCAGGCACGGGGGTTTGCAGACAGCGGATTCTGCCCCGATCCGTTCGGTCGGTGATTGCAGTCGGCGGTTGGCCGTTAGCCTTTGGTGAGCTTTGTGACAGCTGATGTTGCGGCCCGGGGATTTATCCCCCGGGAATCTCGAAGCCTCGAGTGATCTCCCGATGATTGGGTTGCTGCAAAAAAGCCCGCACCGGAACCCCGGTGCGGGTTTCTCAGTCCTGCCTATGGGCTGATGGAATCTATGCTTTGGCGGCCGTGAAGTTGGCGTTGGCCCGCTCCCAATCGATCACGTTCCAAAAGGCGCCAACATAGTCGGGCCGGCGGTTCTGGTATTTCAGATAGTACGCGTGCTCCCACACGTCGAGACCGACCACCGGCACGTTGCCCTCGGACAAAGGGGTGTCCTGGTTGGCCGTCGAGGAGATCACCAGGGCGCCGTTGGGAGTCAGGGAGAGCCACGCCCAGCCGGAGCCGAACCGCGTCTTGGCGGCGGTCCCGAACTGCTCCTTGAAGTTGTCGAAGGAGCCAAAGGTCGTATGAATCGCTGCTGCCAGGTCACCGACCGGCTGTCCACCGCCCGAGCCGCTCATCAGGGGCCAGAAGAGTGAGTGGTTGTAGTGGCCTCCGCCGTTGTTGCGGACCGCGGTGCGGATCTCTTCAGGAATGCTCGAAAGATCCGAAAGCAGATCTTCCACCGTGACCTCGAACAGATTCGGGTGCTTTTCCAGGGCCGCGTTCAGATTGGCGACGTACGCCGCATGGTGCTTGCCGTGGTGAATCTCCATGGTTCGAGCGTCAATGTGCGGCTCGAGGGCATCGAATGCGTAGGGAAGGGCCGGCAGTTCATGTTTGGGCATTTGTCTGTTCCTCCTCGTTGTGGGACCGGATCGGTCGGGATTTATCGTTCGTCGTCACGCCGTCGATCCAATCAATATCGAGTCGCAGAATTCTATTCCGCCCACGAGAGACTTCTCCGCGAACATTGAATGATGACGATCGGAATGCTGTCACCAGGGGAAGGGTTATGGGGCAACTAGAACTGTCGAGAAGGGTTTTCCGAATTCCGAATTGGCCCTACTGCCTACTGCCTACCTCGAGTCCTTACCCAACGCCGCATCGGTATCGGTGCCGCCGCCCTTCAGCCTAACGAAATCCCGCTTGATGAGCTGATCGAGCATCAGCCGGATTTCCAGCGCCGACCCCGGCACCACCTTCAGAATCTCGCGCAGGGTGTAGGCGCCGTTGATCCGTGACAGCAGGAAGCCTTCCTGCGGAGTGAAGGCCTCGTTGGTGAGTTCGGAGGGAGAGATCACCAGCTCCGGCACCGCCGAATCGTCGATCCTGAGGTCCTCGAGCCTGGCGCTGATCTTCTTCTCCAATATTGCGAGCTGCTCGGACACCGCTCGCCTCTCCGAGTATTTCTGGCGGAGGTTGAGGATCCGCTGGTAACCCTTCATCAGCTCGCCGGCAGCAACTTCCTTCTCGGCATGACGAATCAAGGTCCGCCACGACACCTCGGAGAAGCCCGGGATGGTGACCTCTTCGTCGGCCGGCGGCAGCAGGCCGAACAGCCCGTGGGCAAGACCCTGATAGACGAAGAGCAGCACGTGGAAGAGCGCCAATCGGCAGGCCAGGGCGATCTCCTCGATGCTGTTCGACCCGTTGATCTCACGCAGGATCGAGAGCTCAGTGGGTCCGAGCTCCTTGACGTCCACCGCCCGAACGACCTTGGGAATCCAGCGTGCGTCGGAGATCTTCTCGCGACAGCGCATCCACTCGTCGGTGCGGCGGACCCCCTCGAGGATGAGCATGTCGACGGGGATGTTCAGGGGCTGGAACTTCTTGGCGGGGAGAATGTTCTCGAGAAATCGGAAGTCACCCTCGTCCCACAGGAAGAGCTCGTAAATGGTTTCCTCCGTCTTGACCTGGAGGATCTGCAGCAGGTCCTCGCGGCTGAGGCGGCCGATGATCACCAGCAACTCGCCCATCAAGGTGCCGTGGCTCTCCTGCATGTCGAGCAGTTCCTGGAGCTCGTCCTCGGCCACGTATCCCCAACCCACCAGGTAGTAGCCGAAGAACTCCTTTGGGTTCTCCGAGGAGGCCGCCACCACGAGGCCGTCGCGGAAGTAGAGCTTCTTGTTGTAGGGGTTTCCCTCCAGGGCGAGGGTTCCGGTCTTGCGGCTGGTGGCGACCCACTGCAGCAGATCGGGGAAGGGCATGGTTCTGAGATTTCCGCTGATGGACACCTATGGCCCCCGGCACACCTTTGCCCTGCTTTCGCTCGCGGGCTCGACCATAGTGTTGCTAAACCCTCCCAACGGCGGCACTTACGCGCTTGATTGGATTATAACACGGCCGGCCTTCCCCCACCCACCGTCTGAATGGGCCGTGCGCACCGACGTCGGTTTCCCGAATTCCGAATTCCGAATTCCGAATTTTCCTTGATTTATGCTTCATTTACACCTATACTGATTACTGGACCCTTCACCCCACGGAGACCGCCATGATGACCGCACACGCACCGGCCGATCAAGAGCGCAACCACCAGGTCAGGACCGTCCGGGACGCGCTGCCGGAGGAGTTCCGGCAGGCGGTGGTGCCGGCCTCGGAGCTGGCGCGCGCCCAGCGGGGCCAACTTCGGCAAGAACCTCTTGTCACATCGGTGCCGGCCCTCGATCGCCTGCTAGGAGGGGGACTTCCCCGCGGCGCTCTGGTGGAGCTGGTGGGTCGCGGGTCCTGCGGCCGTTTCTCCGCTCTCCTGGCCACCCTCAAAACGGTCACCGACACCGGCGAGGCCGTGGCTCTCGTGGACCAGGGGGGGCAGTTCGACCCGCAGTCGGCGGCCGCGCTGGGCCTCGACCTCGACCGGTTGTTGTGGTTGCGGCCCTGTGTTCTGCCCGACACCGTCGCTGCCGCCGAGCTGCTGGTGAGCACGGGATTCTCCCTGGTGGCGGTGGACCTCGGCCTGCCGCCGATTCGCGGCCGGGCTCCGCTGGCCTCCTGGCTGCGGTTGGCCCGCGGATCCCTCACCCACCGCGCCGTGGTGCTGGTGGGCTCCCCCTACCGCCTGAGCGGCTGTGCGGCCGCGGCCGTGGTGACCGCCGGCCGGGGGCGGGGACGGTGGAGCGGCGCCGTCGACACCCCCCGCCTGCTGCACGGGCTCGCGGCCCGCCTGGAGGTGGCGAGACAGCGCGGCCGGCGCCCCCACGAGTCCTCGCCCTTTGCCCTCACTCTGCCCGAGGCCGCCTTCGAGCCGATGATCGAAGAGATTTCAACCCCCCGGGAGGTTCGCCATGTCCAGACACTCTGAGGTCATCCAGGTCGGCATCTCGGCCATCGGCCTGCTGGCCGTCACGTTTTGTTTCCTCCTGCTGGCCTTCTCCCTGTAGCGAAGGCGAGAAGGAGAGAAGGTGAGAGGGTGAGAGGGTGAGAAGTTCCCCCCGCTCTGGAGGAGTCAAAAGTCAAAAAAGTCCCCTCACCCACCCAGAAACCAGGCAGAGGAGAAAAGGGGCAGAGGGGCTGAGGGGAGTGTCTCACCGGGAGCCTTACATTCTCTCCTCTGCTCCCCTGCTCCTCCGCTGGAACTCGATTTTCGGGGTTCTGGGGACGTGAGGGAGAACGGCATGACCCTCGCCATCGTTTTCCGAATTCCGAATTCCGAATTCCGAATTCTGCGGTGGGTGGTTCCTCTCCCCTTCTCCCCCTCTCCCCTTCTCCCCCTCTCCCCTTCTCCCCCCTGATGCCGCGCATCGCCTGCCTCTTCGTTCCTTTGTTTCCGCTGGCGGCGAGGCTGCGCGCCGAGCCCGAGCTCGCCGGCGAGGCGGTGGCGGTGTGCGAGGGCAACGGCTCCGCCGCCCGGGTCGTGGCGGCGTCGAAACCCGCCCGCCAGGCCGGGGTCCGCAGCGGCACCACCCTCGCCCAGGCCCGGGGCATCCTGCCGTCGCTGATCGCCCGCGGCCGGGACTCCGGCTCGGAGCACTCGGCCCACGAGGCGTTGCTGGAGGCCGCGTGGAGCCTCTCCCCGGTGGTCGAGGACGCCGGCGACGACCTGGTCTACGCCGATGTCGACGGCATGGAGGGGCTCTATCCCGGCTCCTCCGGCGAGCGGGACATGGGCCAGATGGCCGTGGTGGCGGCCGAGTCGCTGGATCTCCCGGTGCGCGCCGGTATCGCCGGCAACAAGCTCGCCGCCCGGGTGGCGGCCCGCCTGCCGTCATCACCCACGGTGGTGCCGCCCGGCGAGGAGGAGCGCTTCCTGGCGCCGCTGCCGCTCGGCCGGCTCGAGCTCGACCGGCGTCTGTCGGCCACCCTCCACCGGTGGGGACTTTCCAAAATCGGCGACCTCGCACGGCTGCCAGCCGACCGTGTGGCGAGCCGCCTCGGCCAACCCGGCGCCCGCGCTCACGACGCCGCCAGGGGCATCGACCCCGGGCCGTTGGTCCCCCACCACCTCCCCCCCACCCTGGCCGAGGCCATGGATCTGGAGTGGGCCGTGGTCACCGTCGAGCCCTTGCTCTACGCGGTGAGCCGGAGCCTGGAGAGGATCCGCCGCCGGCTCGAGCGCCAGGACCTGGCCTGTACCCTGCTGGAGCTCGAGCTGGGTTTGGAACCGGAGGGCGCCGATCACCGGACCATCCGACTGCCGGCGCCAACCCGGGACATGGACGCCCTGCTCGCCCTGATCCGGCTCGAGCTGGAATCGCGGCCACCGCGCGCCCCGGTGGCCGCTTTTGCCTGCTTCGCCCACCCCGACCGCCCCCGGCGCGGTCAGCTCACCCTGTTCGGCGCCCCGGAGATCCACCCCGACAAGCTCGCCGCCACCCTGGCCCGGTTGGCGGCCCGGATCGGGCCCGACCGGGTCGGTTCGCCACGAACCGTCGACGGCCACCGGCCCGAGCGTTTCGACATCGCGGCCTTCGACCCGCCGGCACCCCCGAAGCTGCGCCGGCCGCCGCGGCAAGGCCGCGGGCTGCTGGCCGTTCGCGTCCTCCGACCGGCGGTGCCGCTGGAGGTCATCACCGGCGACCGGGATTCAAGATTGAAGATTGAAGATTCGAGGTTTCCGCCCCCCCACCCGAGCAACCAAAGGAGTCATCAAGACGACTCAAAACGCCTTCCGGTCAACCACCTGGCAGGCGAGGTTCGCGAGAACCCAATCTTCAATTTTCAATTTTCAATTTTCAATTTTCGGTTGATGTCGGTCGCATCGGTCGACGGAGCAAAGCCGCGAATCCAGGGGTTGGTGCGGGTGGCGGCGGGGCCGTGGTCCCTGGAGGACGGTTGGTGGAGCGCCGAGCCCGTCCAGCGCGACTACTGGGACGTGGAGCTTTCCGGCGGCGGGCTCTACCGGATCTACCGCGACCGCACCACCGGCGATTGGTTCGCCGACGGCATGTACGATTGAAATTCACTGTGCGAATTGTGTGAGTTCTTCTCAAGACCAAAATAATCCCGAGAACCGGCGTATGCTGATGTCATCATGCTCAGTTTCACAGCATCGTCTCTCCCGTCGCGATCGGTGATTTGGGCCACGCTCAGCTGCATTCTCCTCGTCCCAGCCGTCGCCTGGCCAACCAGCCAACCCTCCTCCCCGGGTGACGCCGCCGAGTCGGCCACGATCCACGTCGGCGGCTACCACGCCGATCCGGCTTCCGACCCTGAAGCGAAGACGGCCGGCGACGACTCCCGCCGTCTCCGGCTGGTCCAGCTCACCGGTCCTGCCCGCGACGGCTGGCGGGACCAGCTCGAGCAGCAGGGGCTCCTGGTCCTGGCCTATGTCCCGAACAACGCCTACCTCGTTTGGGCGGATGCGGCCGCGGGAGATTTCGCCGGGCGCCTCGACGCGACCGCCTTCGTCCGCTGGCACGGTGGGGTCCCGCTCGCAGCCAAGCGAGGCCCCGACATCGACCCGACGCGGGGCGTCGTGGACCTGATGGTACTCCACGTTCACCAGAGCGGTGCGGTCGAGCTCCCTGCCCTCGTCGCGACCCTGGGTGGCGTTTTCCAGCGTGCCCACCCCGCCCAGCCCGACGGCCGACTGTGGATCGCCATCGTCCGCATCGACGCCGAACACGTGTCGACTTTGATGGCCGACGACAGCGTGGTCTGGGCCGAGCCCGCTCCCGGCAAACCCGTGTTCGGCGGCGAGATGTCCAGCGTCATCGTGTCCGGAGCGCTCGACGGAGGCCAACCCGTACCGGGCTATTGGTCGTGGCTCGAGGACGTCGGCTACGACGGCACCGGGGTGATGTGGGCGGTGGTGGATTCGGGGGTCGATCCACTCCATCCCGACCTCGCCGGGCTCGAGGGAATCTCCTACCCCGGGTGCGAGACCGACCTCCCGGGAGACGACCCGGGATTAGCCGGCCACGGCACGCCGGTCGCCAGCATCGCCGTCGGCACCGCGGCCGGTGGATTCACCGATCCCGACGGGTTCCTGTGGGGTCTCGGCGTCGCGCCCGGCGCACGTCTGCTGAGCCAGAATGCGATCTGTGATGTGAACGTCCCGTGGCCGCCGACGGGTGGCTGGCAGATCCTCAGCCGCGATGGAATCTTGGCCGGAGCGGTGGGCTCCAACAACAGCTGGAACAGCCAGGAGGGCACCAACCACGGCTACCAGCTCAGCGAGCGGGTCCACGACCTGATGGTTCGTGACGGCAACTTCGACACTCCCGACGTGGCAGAGCCCTACATCATGGTCTTCAACGCCGGCAACAAGGGCCCTGATCCGTCGACGATTCCGGCGCCGATGGAGGCCAAAAACCTGATCACCGTTGGCGCCATCGACAACTGGCGTGTGGGGGGCAACCTCCACACCGTGGTCGAGTACTCCAGCCGCGGACCGACGCTCGACGGAAGGATGTTCCCCACCGTCGTGGCACCGGGACGACGTGTGGGCGCCGCCGAGCACCGGCTCGGGGGGATCTACGGCAGGATCTACGAGGTCTCGGGCACCGACGGCCTCTACATGTCGTTCGAGGGAACCAGCGCGGCAGCTCCCCACGTGTCTGGAATGCTCGCGGTGGTCACGCAGTGGTGGCGGAGAAATCGACTCAACCACGCACCGAGCCCGGCCGCCGCCCGCGCCATGGTCGTCAACGCAGCCGTGCCGCTCGACGAGGGACCCTCCGTGCCCAACCCCGACGTCGGGTGGGGGTTGGCCGACCTTGGACGCATCGTCTCGTCCCAGGACCCGCTGTGGATCTCCGACCAGACCGTAATCCTGACCGGGACGGGTGACTCCTGGCAGCAGGAGGTGATTGTGGCCGATCCCTCGCGCCCGCTTCGGGTCACCCTTGCCTGGACCGACGACGCCGCAGCCGCCGGCGCCAACCCGACCCTGGTCAACGACCTCGATCTCATGGTCGAGACGGCGGGAGCTTCCTATCTCGGCAACCACATCGTCGACGGTTGGTCGGTTGAGGGCGGCACCGCCGACCGCCTCAACAACCTGGAGGACGTCCAGATCGCGGCCCCCGGCAGCCTCGCGTTGGTCAGGGTGACGGCGGCCAGCCTGCCGGGTGACGGCGTTCCGTACAGTGGCGACTCCACCGACCAGGACTTCGCGCTCGTCTGCCGGAACTGCCGGAAGCCGCTGCCTGCTCCCCGGCATCCGACTCGGAGGCTGTTGCCGTGAAGAAACGGCGCGTTTTCGCGCCCGTCGCGGCGCTTGCCGTACTCGTCGGCATCGCCGCATCCTCTTCCGGCCAGGTTCCCGTCGAAGGCCCGGTGCAGGTGAATGTCGTTGCCGGGGCGAACGTGATCGGAGACGCCGCCAACGAGCCGACGCTCGCCGTCGACCCGCGCGCTCCCGATCGGATGGTGGCGGCGTGGCGCCAGTTCGACGACGCGGACGCCCTGCTGCGGACCGCGGGCTGGGCTACGACCGTCGACGGCGACCGGTCTTGGACCTTCCGCGGTGCCGTCGAGCCTGATGTGTACTCCTCCGACCCCGTGCTCGCGGCTGACGGTGAAGGCCAGTTCTACCTGCTCGGGCTCGACGACGGCTACCTGTCGTGTCGGCTCCATTTGTCGGGCGACGGCATCCCGGACCGATGCCAGCCGGTTCCCCGCCGTGTCAGCGGCCGGCGAGTACCCGAGGCTCCGGCACCGGTGGCGCTACCGCGGAGTGACAGAGAACACAAGTAAAAAAAGAGAAGTGGGGAGGCGCCGGACACACCGGACCTCCCCACATTTCTCAAGTCAAACTTCAGGTTCGCGAAATCACCCTGTGCTCCATCTCCGCCGATTCGTTACTGCAGCCTGAAATTGACGGTGATCTTGTAAAGGACGTCAACGGCCTCACCGTCGGCGTCCCTCGCCGGCTCGAAGATCCACTGCTCGAGCGCGTCGATGGTGGGCTGCTCCAGGGACTCGTGGGCCGACTCGAGAATGATGGCGTCGACCACGTTTCCCTTCGCATCGATGATCGCCTCGCACACCACCTCACCCTGGATCTTCTCCTTGCGGGCCTCTTCGGGGTACTTCGGATTGACCTTGTGGATCGCCTTGGGCGCGGACAGCTCGCCATCCTCGACGTATCGGACGGGATGCCTCTCGGTCTCCCCCTGGCTGTCGTCAACGGTGGTGCGCTCGGCCGGTGCCGCCGATTCTGCCCACGCCGCCGATTCAGCCTTGGTGAACGGAAAAAGTGACGCAGTGGAAATACCGGCAACCGCGACCACGGAAACGACCGCGATGACGATTCCGGTGATTCGAGCTTTCGACATGTGTGCCTCCTCGGCCAGCAGGGCGACCCGTTCGAAGAGGTCGCTCCGGTTGAGGAGGAAAAGGGCGGGTCCGGAGGCAGTTGCCGGTTGGACCCGAGCCATTCGCCACAGGGCATCCAGGTAGGTACGCCGATTGCCGGTGATCCGCACCACGTCGCGGTCGATGAGCTGTTCCCTTGCGAGCCCGATGCGGGCGACCAGAAGGTGGACCGCCGGGTGGAACCACAGCAGGGCCTTGAGTCCCTGCTCGATCAGCACGGAAATCCAATCCCCTCGCCGAATGTGGATCAGCTCGTGGCATACGATGCCGATCTGCTGGCTCTCCGGCAGCTCCTCGAAGCTCGGCGGAACCAGCACGGCCGGTCGCCGCCACCCGAAGGTCACCGGCACCGGGATGCGGTCCGAAACGCGGATCTCGGCCCCGACCCCGGAGCTCCGCCGCAGGTCATCAACCCGCGGCGACAGCCGGTCTGCCGGAACCGAGTTGCGGCGAATTCGGCGAAGCATCAGCAGACCTACCCCGATCCACGCCAGCCGCACCACCGAGACGACCGCGACCACCAGCAACAGCCACTGGGCGATCGACAGCACCGGAGTGTCCGGCACGACCGGAATCAACGTCGCCACCACCCGGGTTCCCGTGGTCTCCACTGTTGCCGATCCCTGATCGACGACCCGCCAGGGCTGGAGGACGGGCAGCAGCAACAGTGCCGCAAGAAGAACCTGCCAGTAGCGCAACGACACACCTGGTGATCGCAACCCCAACACCCGCGGCGCCGCCAACCCGACGACGAGGACCACCAGAACCTGAATCGCATAGCTGAGCAGATTGCCGGTGATCATATCCCGTCGGCCTCCTCGATCATGCGTGCGATCTCCTCGAGGTCACGCTTTGATAGGCGTTTCTCCTTGACCAGGCCCGCCACCAGGGGCCGGGCCGAGCCGTCGAAGACCCGGCTGACGAAATCGTCCACCATCGAGGAGATCACCTCGCCCTTTGGGTGGATCGGTTCGTACACATAGGCACGACCCTGTTTGCTCCTGCAGAGATACTCCTTTTCCTCGAGGATGTTCATCATCGTCATGACCGTCGTGTAGGCGATCTGGCGGCGTTCGAGGATCACCTCGTAGACTTGGCGAACCGTGCCGCGCCCCAACTGCCACACCACGTGCATGACCTCCAGTTCCAGATCGGTCAAACGGCTACTCTTCTGACGCGTCATACTAAATATTTAGTACTAGAAAGTTCGTTTGTCAAGTGCAAGATTGATTTATGCTTTATTTATACTTATATTGTAAATCATGAAGGGAATTACAAATTACAAATTACAAATTACAAATTTTCTCACCCGATCGGGGAAACAGGCAAAACCCACCCGGGTGGGTGGGTGGCAATTTTCAATTTTCAATTTTCAATTTGGAATTGGGTGGGGGGGATGAAGTACGCCGAGCTCCACTGCGCGTCGGCTTTCTCCTTCCTCGAGGGCGCTTCCCAGCCCGAGGACCTGGTGGACCGCGCGGCCGAGCTGGGGCTCGCGGCGGTAGCGCTGGTGGACCGCAACGGCCTCTCCGGCGCCCCACGTTTCTTCAAAGCGGCCACGGCAGCCGGCATCAAGCCCCTCGTCGGCGCCGAAATCGTCCTTGACGAAAATTACAAATTACAAATTACAAATTACAAATTGCCCCCACCCACCCCGGAGGAGCAGCACGAGGGATGTCATCGTCAGGGCAAGCCAATTTGCAATTTGCAATCTGCAATTTGCAACTCCGCTGAACGAACAGCAGGAGAATCGAAGCTCTCAGGGCCGTTGGGATTGGTGCCGGATCCTCCCCCACCCGGAACCCCGCTGCCGAGATTGACCCTGCTCGCCGAAAACCGCCGCGGTTACCAGAACCTGTGCCGCTTGATCACCGAGGCGGCGCGGGACAGGCCCAAGGGCAAGGCTCGCGCCGGCTGGCACCAGGTGGCGGCCCACACCGAGGGCCTCCACTGCCTGACCGGAGGACCCGAGGGCGTGATCGCGCAGCGGCTGGTCCACCGCGGGCTGGAGGCGGCGCGGCGGGAGCTCGACCACCTGGGTTCCATTTTCCCGGGCCGGCTCCACGTGGAGCTGCAGCGCCACCACCTGCGTGAAGAGGAGCACCGCAACCGGGCACTGGCCGATCTCGCCCGTCGGCTGCGGCTGCCGGTGGTGGCAACCGGCGGCGTCCGCTACGCCCACCGCCGCGACAAGGAGCTCGCCGACGTGCTGGCCTGTATCCGAGAGGGGGTCACCCTGGACACCGCCGGCCGGCTGCTGGAGGCGCAGCGGGAACGCCACCTCAAATCGCCGCCCGAGATGGCCGCCCTCTTTGCCGACACGCCCCGGGCGGTGAGCGCCGCGGCCGAGCTCGCCGGCCGGTTGGACTTCACCCTGTCGGACCTCGGCTACCGCTTCCCGGACTACCCGCTGCCGCCCGGCGAGACGCCCTCCTCCTACCTCCGCCAGGTCACCTGGAACGAGGCCCGCGCCCGCTACCGGCCGCTCACCGCCCGCACCCAGGCCCAGCTCGCACGGGAGCTCGACCTGATCGAGAAGCTCGACCTGGCCGGCTACTTCCTGATCGTCTGGGAGATCGTCCGCTTCTGCCAGCGCGAGGGCATCATGGCTCAGGGCCGCGGCTCGGCCGCCAACAGCGCGGTCTGTTACGCCCTGTCCATCACCGCGGTGGACCCGGTGAAGATGGAGCTCTTGTTCGAACGCTTCCTCTCCGAGGAGAGGGGCGAGTGGCCGGACATCGATCTCGACCTGCCCTCGGGGGACCAGCGCGAGAAGGTCATCCAGCACGTTTACCGGCGGTACGGCCCCCACGGCGCCGCCATGACCGCCAACGTCATCACCTACCGCGACCGCTCGGCGGCGCGGGAGGTGGGCAAGGCGTTGGGGTTCTCGCTCGACCAGGTGGACCGGATCTCCAAGCAGCTCGGGCGCCACGCCTCCACCGAGATCAACGAGGGGGCACGGAACCTCGATCAAGAGCTCGCCACCGCCGGGCTCGACCCCTCCTCCCGCCGCGCCGAGCACTTCAAGCGGCTGTGGTGGCGGATTCACCACCTGCCGCGCCACCTCGGCCAGCACTCCGGCGGCATGGTGATCTCCCGTGGCCGGCTCGACGAGGTGGTGCCCCTGGAGCCCGCCGCCATGGAGAACCGCACCGTCATCCAGTGGGACAAGGACGACTGCGCCGACCTCGGCCTCATCAAGATCGACCTGTTGGGCCTCGGCATGCTGGCCGCGCTGGAGGAGGCGATCCCCATGATCCGCACCCACGAGGGGGTCGACATCGACCTCGCCCACCTGCCGCCCAACGACGAGGCCACCTACGAGATGATCCGCCGGGCCGACACCGCCGGCGTCTTCCAGATCGAGAGCCGGGCCCAGATGGCCTCGCTGCCGCGCAACCGCCCGAAGCACTTCTACGACCTGGTGGTACAGGTGGCCCTCATCCGCCCCGGACCCATCGCCGGCAACATGACCAACCCCTATCTCGAGCGCCGGCAGGGCCGCCAGGCGGTGACCTACCCCCACCCCAGCCTCGAGCCGGTGCTGAAGCGGACCCTCGGGGTGCCCCTGTTCCAGGAGCAGCTGCTGCGCATCGCCATGGTGGCGGCGGGCTTCTCCGGCGGCGAGGCCGAGGAGCTCCGGCGCGCCATGGGGTTCAAGCGTTCCACCGAGCGCATGAAGGCGATCGAGGAAAGGCTCCGTTCCGGAATGACCAGGCAGGGCATCACCGACGCCGCCCAGGAGGAGATCGTTCGCTCCATCACCTCGTTCGCGCTCTACGGCTTTCCCGAGTCCCACTCCGCCAGCTTCGCCCTCATCGTCTACGCCTCGGCCTTTCTCAAGCGCCACCACCCCACCGCCTTCTACGCCAGCCTGCTCAACGCCTGGCCCATGGGCTTTTACCACCCGGCGACCCTGGTCAAGGACGCCCAGCGCCACGGTATCGAGGTCCACCCGGTGGACGTCAACCACTCCGGCTGGCGCTGTGGATGGGAGAACGGGGGCATCCGTATCGGCCTGCGCTGGGTGCACGGCCTCCGCCAGGCGGCCGGCGAGCGGGTGGAGGCCGAGCGGATGCGTCACCCCTTCACCGACACCGCGGACCTGGCCCAGCGCTGCAGCCTCTCGGAGGAGCAGCTTTCCAGGCTCGCCCACGTCGGCGCCCTCGCCTCGCTGGGGCTCAGCCGGCGCCAGGCGCTGTGGCAGGTGGCCGAGGTGGCGGGCCGGCGAGGACCGCTGCTCGCCAACCTGCCGCCCGAGCACCACTCGCCACTGCCCGAGATGACCCCCTTCGACGAGACCGTCGCCGACTACTCGGGCCTTCACATGACCACCGGCCCCCACCTCATGGCCTACTTCAGGGCTGATCTGAGCCGGCGGGGCGTGGTGCCGCTGGCCGAGCTGGAAAACCGTCGCGACGGCGACAAGGTCCGGGCCGCGGGCGCGGTCATCGTCCGCCAACGCCCGGGCACCGCCAAGGGCTTCGTCTTCTTCACCGTGGAGGACGAGACCGGCACCGCCCAGGCGATCATTCGGCCGGATCTTTTCCGGGCCAACCGGCAGCTCATCGTGACCTCGCTGATGCTGGTGATCTCGGGCACCCTGCAGAAGCGCGACGGGACCATCTCCATCAAGGCGGATTCCTTCGAGGCGTTGAAAGGAGAGGCGCCGCTGGCGAGCCATGATTTCTATTAGGGAGTCAAAAGTCGAAAGTCGAAAGTCAAAAGTCACTAGCTTCACATCTGAGGCTCTGGGCCTGAGACTTTAGACTTTAGACTTTAGACTTTAGACTTTGGATTTTAGACTCGTGACGTGGGTGCTATCATCCACGTCCGTACCACAACATCCCCGCACCGGAAGCAGCAGGCCGCTTTCGCTGTTTCAACCCGTGGAGCCAAAATGTCGTCGACTCACAACGAGAAGCCCAGCCTGTCGGCCCTGAAGATCGAGGGCGAGGCACGCACCAGGAATGGCGGCGGCCGCCGGCTGATCGCCGTGGCTGCGGTGATCGTCGTCGCGATCGCCGTGGCTGCGGTTCTGATGGCCCGCCGAGGTCGCCCGGTGACGGTTCAGGTTGCCGTCGCCCGTCCGGCGCAGGCCGGCGGCGCGGCCACCGTGCTGAACGCCTCCGGCTACGTCGAGCCCCGCCGCAAGGCCACCGTGTCGTCCAAGATCACCGGCAAGGTCGTCGAGGTGCTGGTGGAGGAAGGCATGGTGGTGACCCAGGGACAGGTCCTGGCGCGACTCGACGACGCGGACGTGCGCCGCCGGTACGACGCCGTCCGCGCCGACCGTGACGTGGCCCGCGCATCCCGCGAGGAGATCGAGGTCAATTTGACCGACGCCCGGCGGACCCTCCGCCGGACTCTGGATCTGAAGGCGAAGGGCGTGTCGAGCGAACAGGCGCTGGACGCCGCCACCGCTGCGGTGGACGCCCTCGAGGCGCGGCTGGCGGTGGCCGACCGCAGCCTGGAGGCGGCCGAGGCGCAGCTCGCGGTCGTCGCCCAGGATCTCGAGAACTACACGGTGAGGGCGCCCTTCGCCGGGGTGGCCGTGTCCAAGGATGCCCAGCCCGGCGAGATGGTGTCGCCGGTGTCGGCGGGCGGCGGCTTCACCCGGACCGGCATCTCCACCATCGTCGATATGGACTCCCTCGAGATCGAGGTGGACGTCAACGAGTCGTACATCGCGAACGTCTTCCCCGGGCAGCCGGCCGACGCCGTGCTCGACGCCTATCCCGCGTGGCACATTCCGGCGACCGTCCGCACAGTGATCCCCACCGCCGACCGGCAGAAGGCCACCGTCAAGGTCCGACTCACCTTCGACGAGCTCGATCCCAGAATCCTGCCCGACATGGGGGTCAAGGTGGCGTTTCTCGAAGTTCTCTCCGAGACACCTGATGAACCGGCGGCGCAGTCGTTGGTGCCGTCGGCCGCAGTCCGCCAAATGGACGGACGATCCGTGGTCTTCGTGCTCAAGGACGAAATGCTGGAGCGGCGGGCGGTGAGCGTCGGGCGGGAGCTCGGCACCGAGGTGGAAATCAAAGCCGGCGTCACCGCCGGCGAACAGGTTGTGGTCGGCGGCCCGGACCAGCTCGCCGACGGCCAATCCGCTCGTGCTGGCGGGTAATTCTCGCCGTCGCTCCCTCCAGATGGGTGGGAGGGGGAATTTGCAATTTGCAATTTGCAATTTGCAATCTGCAATTTGAAATGTGGAAATCTCGGCCCGTAGGACAGCGAGCCGGAGGGAGTGACGAATGGTGAAGGTGGACGGAACGGACGCCCCGGGCAGCCTGATTCGGGTGCGCAACCTCAACAAGAAGTACCAGCGTGGCAGCGAAACCATCGAGGTGCTCCAGGGCTTGAATCTGGACGTGGCCCCCGGTGAGTTCGTGGCCTTCATGGGTCCCTCCGGATCGGGAAAGACCACGCTGCTCAACCTGCTCGGCGGTATCGACGTGCCCACCAAGGGGACCGTCACCGTCGACGGCGACGAGATCACCAATATGTCCCGGCGAAAACTGTCCTCGTGGCGCGCGCGGCATGTGGGGTTCATTTTTCAGATGTACAACCTGATTCCCGTGCTCACCGCAGCACAGAATGTCGAGCTGCCCCTCCTGCTGACCGGACTGTCGAAGTCAAAACGCCGTCAGCACGTGGAAACCGCACTGACCCTCGTTGGTCTCGGTGATCGGATGAGGCACTATCCCCGGCAGCTTTCCGGCGGCCAGGAGCAGCGGGTCGCCATCGCTCGCGCCATCGTGACCGACCCCACCTTCCTTCTGTGCGACGAGCCCACCGGTGATCTCGACCGACGATCGGCGGAGGAGATCCTGGATCTGGTGACCGAGCTCAACAGGGAGCACGGAAAGACGGTGCTCATGGTCACCCACGACCCGTTGGCCGCCGAACGCGCCGACGTCGTGCTCCACCTCGACAAGGGCGTGCTGGTGGAGGCCGTACAGGGGGCCGCGTCATGAAGTGGCTGACCTTCATCCTCCGCAACCTGAAACGCAAGAAGACCCGGACCTTGCTGACCGTGGGATCGATCGCGGTAGCCCTCTTTCTCTACGGTCTCTTGGTGACCATCGACACCGCCCTGAACATGGGCGTGGAGGTGGCCGGCGCCGACCGTTTGGTGGTCCGAAACAAGGTCTCCCTGATCATGCCGTTACCGCTTTCGTACCAGCAGCGCATGCGTCAGATCGACAACGTCACCGAAGCCACCCACGCCACCTGGTTCGGTGGCGTCTATCAGGAACCCAAGAACTTCTTCGCCCAGTTCGCCATCGACACCGACACTTACCGCACCGTCTTCCCGGAGTTCGTGATGCCGGACGACCAATGGCAGGACTTTCTGGATGACCGGGAGGGCGCCGTTGTCGGACGCGTCACCGCCGATCGCTTCGAGTGGAAGGTCGGAGACCGAATCCCGCTTCAAGGGACCATCTGGCCGGGCACTTGGGAGTTCAACATCCGCGCGATCTACGACGGGAAGATGGCCGAGACCGACACCTCTCAGTACTGGTTCCACTGGAAATACCTCGAGGAGAGTCGGTCCTATGGTAAGGGCACGGTGGGCTGGTACACGGTGCAAATCGACGATCCGGACAACGCCGTGACCGTTGCGAAGACCATCGACGAGTGGTTTGCCAACTCAACCTGGGAAACCTCCACCGAGACCGAGAAGGACTTCGCTGCCGGCTTCGCCAAACAGGTCGGCAACATCCGCCTGATCGTGCTCTCCATCGGTGGCGTCGTGATGTTCACGTTGCTGCTGGTGACCGGAACCGCAATGGCCATGGCGATTCGCGAACGAACTCCTGAAATCGGCGTGCTCAAGACGCTCGGGTTCGGCGACACCGGTGTGCTGGCTCTGGTCCTGGCCGAGTCGACCTTGCTCGCGTTGGTGGGCGGCACCATCGGGTTGGGGTTGGCCAAGCTATTCACGATGGGGGGCGATCCCACCGGCGGCATGCTGCCGATTTTTCACCTCGGCACCGACAAGATGATCATTGGCGCCGTACTGACGGTTCTGGTGGGTCTGGCGGCGGGCGCGATCCCCGCCGCGGACGCCATGCGGCTCAAGATCGTCGATGCCTTGCGGAGGGTGTGAGATGGCCATCCCGTTTTCTTACAACGTCCGCAGCGTGGCGGCTCGCTGGTCGACCGCGGTGGTGTCGGTGCTCGGTGTCGCCGGAACGGTGGGGGTCTTCGTCGCGATGCTCGCCATGGCACGGGGCTTCCAGGCCACCCTGGTGGCTTCGGGCTCGCCCCAAAACGCCATCATCCTCCGTTCGGGCGCCGATTCTGAAATGGTCAGCGCGGTGACTCTCGATCAGGCGAAGATCATCGCCGATTCCGAGGAAGTGGCGCGAGACGGTTCGGGAACGCCGCTCGCCAGCCCAGAGGTGGTCGTCATCGGTGCGTTTCCCCTCGCCAAAACAGGAACCGACGCCAACGTCCAGATTCGCGGACTGTCACCCGGAGTCCTCGACGTGCGGCCGTCGGTCAAGATAGTCCGGGGCCGGTTCTTTAACCCCGGGCTGGCTGAACTGGTCGTCGGGAAAAACGCCGCCAAGATCTACAGCGGGTTCGAGCTCGGTGCCACCCTCAAAATCGGCGGCCAGACATGGGCCGTGGTGGGAGTTATGGACTCCGGGGGCAGCGCCTTCGACTCCGAGCTGTGGTGCGACGCCAGCGTCTTGAGCCAGACCTTCAAGCGACCCGAGAATATTTTCAGCTCCCTGACGGTCCGCCTGAAATCGGCTGACCTCTTTAACGACTTCAAGGACCGCCTCACGTCCGACCCGCGGCTCACAATCCAGGTGGAGCGGGAGGAGGCGTACTACGCCAAGCAATCCCAGGTGGTGAGCACTCTGATCCGGGTTCTGGGCTTTCTGGTGGCCATCGTCATGGCCGTCGGAGCGGTCTTCGGAGCGCTCAATACCATGTACTCGGCGGTGGCGGCGCGGTCACGGGAGATCGCCACCATGCGGGCGCTCGGCTTTGGCGGCGGCAGCGTGGTGCTGTCGTTCATGTTGGAGTCGGTGCTGATCGCACTGGTTGGTGGCGTCCTCGGGTGCATCGTCGTTCTTCCGCTCAACGGGTTCACCACCGGCACCATCAACTGGCAGACCTTCTCGCACCTCGCCTTCGCCTTCAGGGTCACCCCCGGCCTGCTGGCCGCCGGGATCGCCTTCGCGCTGCTGATGGGCCTCGTAGGCGGCGTCCTTCCCGCCATTCGCGCCGCCCGCATGTCGGTCGCCACCGCGCTGCGGGAACTCTAACGGAGGGGTCAAAAGTCCAAAGTCAAAAGTCGTGGGTGAAGACACTATGAGATGTAATCAGCTCTGATTTTCGGATTCGGAAACCGGCGAGGCCTCCGCCTGATTCGAAGGGCGATGCCGGTTTCCGAATCTGAAAATCAGAGAGAATAGGAGCTCTTTTTGGGCAGCACAACCCGAAGGTGGCGGGTCCCTCACGTTTTCACCCTTTTGACGGGCGTCGTGTTCGCGTGCAGCCTGCTGACCTTCGTCGTGCCCTCGGGAGAGTTTGCACGCGAGAGCATGGAGGTCGGCGGCACCGAACGGACGATTCTGATCGCCGGCACCTACAAGGAGATCCCGAAGCACCTGTCCGCCAAGGGGCTGGTGTTCGGCGACCCGCGGGTTGGCCTCGCCAGCCCGGAGAGCCTGGAGGGTTTTCTGAGCGCCATCCCCCGCGGCATGATCGAGGCGGCGGACATCATCTTCTTCATCTTCATCATCGGCGGTGTGTTCGGCATCCTCCAGGAAACCGGCACCATCCCCGCTTTCCTCCACGCCGTACTGGAGCGATTGCGCGGCTCGTGGCAGCTGCTCACCATCGTGCTCATGGCCTTGATCGCGATCGGCGGGTCCACCCTCGGCATGGGCGAGGAGTACATCCCCCTGGTGCCGATCTTCCTGATTGTCGCCCGGGAGATCGGCGTCGACCGGATCTACGGCGTGGCTCTGGTCTATGTGGCGGGCCAGGTCGGGTTCGCCGCGGCCACCACCAATCCGTTCACCGTCAACATCGCCCAGGGCATCGCCGGGGTCCCGCTCAACAGCGCCATCGGCTTCCGGCTGGTCTTCTTCGCCTGCTGCATGGCGGTGACCCTCGCCTACGTACTCAGGTACGGGTCGAAGGTCCGCCGCGACCCGTCGGCGTCGATCATGGCCGGTGACGAGGCCGAGCTGTCGGAGCAGGAGGTCACGGTGCCATCCCTGCGGACGGCTCACATCGTCACTCTGGTGGCGTGCGCCGCGATCTTCGTGTTCATTCTCTACGCCGTCCAGGAGATGGGCTGGTGGCTGCCCGAGATGGCCGGTGGCTTCCTGCTGATGGGTCTGGTGGCGGCCGCGGTCTGTCGGCTCCCGGTGGATCGGGCCACCCGCGCCGCCGTCCGCGGCATGGAGGAGATGACGGTGGCCGCGCTGGTGGTGGGCTTTGCCCGTGCCATCACGGTGGTGCTCTCCGACGGCCAGATCCTCGACACCCTGATCTTCGCCGCGGCTTCGGTCCTCCAGCACGTGCCGCGATACGTCGCCGCCGAGGGCATGCTGGCGGTGCAGAGCGTGCTCAACTTCTTCATCCCCTCCGGATCAGGCCAGGCCGCGGTGACCATGCCGCTGATGGCCCCCCTGTCCGACGTGCTCGGCCTGACCCGCCAGACCGCGGTCTTCGCCTTCACCTGCGGCGACGGCTTCTCCAACATGGTCATTCCCACGTCCGGGATCCTGATGGCGTCTCTCGGGCTGGCCAAGGTGCCCTACGACAAGTGGCTGCGGTTCATGGTTCCGTTACTTCTGCAGCTCCTGGCAGTCGCTGCGGTGTTCATCGCCATCGCCGTCGCCATCGGGCTCGAGTAATCGATAAAACCCCACCCGCCCGTCCATTTCAAATTGAAAATTGAAAATTCCCCCGCCCACCCATCGCCGAGAGGACCGGGATCGGTTTTCCGAATTCCGAATTCCACATTCCGCATTCTGCGCATCCCGCTACTGCGGCGGTAGGGTGGTCGGGTCCGAGGTCTGGTTGTCGAGCATAGAGCCGTAGCAGTAATACAGCGCCATAGGAATCGGACTAAATACCTCGACAGAGCCGAGCACCGGGGCGAAGTCCGCGAACGCCCGGTTCAGCTGATCGTTGGACCAGGGACTCAAGTCCAGGTGGACCACATCCAGGGAAGTCCCAAGTTGGTCGAAGAGTTCGACGTAGACCCTGGTCTGGAAACGGTCTGCGTTCAAACACCCGATGTTGGTGCGAAACCCTGCGTCCTCACTCGCGAACAGGATGTGGCGCCGCTCGCGACCCAGGATCATCTCGCTCTCAGCGATGCCGGGCATTCCCTGACCAAAGGTCCCGCCGCCGTCGCCCTGCTCGAGAGTATAGGTGCGGCTCATGAAGAGCAGGTCCGGGGTGAGCAGTGCGCCGCCTTCGCCTTCGGAAAGGAAGAAATCCAGCACGAGGAGTGGAAAATCCATCGTCAAGCGCAAGTCGTGGGGACCACCGACGATCGTCCACAGCTCGGAGGAGCCGCCCGGCGCACAGCCGTCGACGTAGCGGGCGACCGCGGTTTCGAAGCCCGGGAGCAAGCGGTCGAGGTTGAGCGGCGGCTGCGTGAGGTCGGGCACCGTCGAGCACTGGTTGTAGGTAGCCCATTGCTCGGTGGTCGCGATCGCGCCGGGGTACGGTACGTTGAACAAGACGCCTCCTCCGTACTCGACGCCGCTGTCGTCGGTGCCGTGGATGTGCAGCGTCCGCACCGGGGCCGACGGGGTACAGTCGGCCGGATCGAAGTAGGTGGCTCCGGCCAGGGACGCCACGGCGGTGACGATGTCGGCATGGTCGCACGCCATTCGATAGACCATGTATCCACCGTTGGAGTAACCGAGCAGGTACACGCGCTCGGTGTCGACGCTGAGCTCGGCAATAATCGCCTCAATCAGGGCCCGCAGGTAGCCGGAGTCATCGACGCCTATGAGGGGCTTCCAACAGACTCCCGCGTGTGGTATGCTCGATATCAGGCTAGCCTGTCTAGATTCGGAGGTGTGTCATGGGTGGGGTGTGGAAGCTGCAGGACGCGAAGAACCGATTCAGTGAGGTCGTCAAAAAGGCCTTGAAGGCGGGGCCGCAGGTCGTGACCCTTCGTGGCAAGGAGACAGCCGTCGTTCTCTCGATCGAGGAGTACCGCCGGCTGGCCCGTCCGGAAATTGGCCTCGTCGAGTTCCTCCGCTCCTCACCCCTGGCGGAGTTGGAGCTGGACCTCGAACGGACGGCGGATTTCGGTCGCGAGGTCGAGCTGTGAGGTACCTCCTCGACACCTGCGTCCTGTCGGAGCTGGTCAGACCGAGACCGAGCCCACGCGTCTCTGGGTGGGTCGAGGGCCAGGACGAGCATCAGCTCTTCCTCAGCGTCGTGACTGTCGGCGAGCTTCACAAGGGGATCGCGAAGCTGCCGACGGGTGAGCGCCGATCCCGCCTCGAGAGTTGGATCGGGGAGGAACTGGCTATTCGGTTTCACCAGAGGATCCTTCCGGTCGACATCGCAGTCGCATCAGCCTGGGGCGCGATGCTCGGCGAGGCCGAGGCCCTCGGCTCACCCTTACCCGCATTAGATGCGCTGATCGGCGCGACTGCGCGGGTCCACGAGTGCACCGTCGTCACCCGCAACACGGCCGACCTCGAGCGGACCGGCGTCCGCGTCCTCGACCCCTGGTAACCACCCACCCATTGCGAATTGCAAATTGGAAATTACCAATTCTGGCCTTCCGGGGTCGTTGTGTTTTGCCAGCACCCACCCTCGGGCACGTGGGCGGGAGGGGGAAATCTGCAATTTGCAATTTGGAATCTGCAATTCTCTCCGTTCTCGGAAGCCGACAACTCGTAATCCGCAATTCGCAATTCGAAATCAGGAGCACCTCGGCGCCCACCAATTCTCCTACCGTCTTGAACCCTAGGAACTTACCGGTTATCGTCAAAGGAAGAAATGGCGAAGATTCGATTCCTGCTGAACGACGAGATCGTCGAGACTGACGCCCCGGGCGGCATGGCGGTGCTCGACTTCGTGCGCGACCACGCGGAGCTCAAGGGCACCAAGCACGCCTGTCGCGAGGGCGACTGCGGCGCCTGCCTGGTGCTGCTGGGCGAGCTCGGCGACAACGGCCGGGTCGCCTATCGCGGCCTCACCTCCTGCCTGCTGCCGCTGGGCGAGGCCGCCGGGCGACACCTGGTGACCGTGGAGGGTCTCGCAGGCAGCTCCCTGGGACCAGTTCATCGCTCCGTCGTGGACGAGGGCGCCAGCCAGTGCGGATTCTGCACCCCGGGCTTCGTGGTGGCCATGACCGAGTTCCTGCTCAACTCAGCCACCTTCGAGCTTGACGAGGGGTTGGTGGCCATCGCCGGCAACCTCTGCCGGTGCACCGGCTATGCCTCGATCCGGCGTTCACTCGGACGACTGATCGAGGAGCTGCGCGGTCCCCTGACGACTGCCGAGGATCGGGTCGAGGCTCTGGTCGAGGCCGGTGTGCTGCCGTCCTCCTTCCTCGACGTCAAGGCGCAGCTCGCGAGACTGGGGAAATCCACCACTACCGCCGACCCGGCGGCGCCGCTGGTGGCCGGCGGCAGCGACCTCTACGTCCAGCGGCTGCACGACATGGAGCCGGTGTCACCGCGGCTGCTGATGCGCGAGCTGCCGGCTCGGATCTGGCTGGAGGACGGCACGGTCCGGCTCTCGGCCACCGTCACCGCCGAGGACCTGAAGCGCTCCGAGGTCCTGAGGGAGGTGCTGGGCGACATCACGCCGTTCGTCGACCTGATCTGCTCCCAACCGATCCGTCAGCGGGCCACCATCGCCGGCAACTTCGTCAACGCCTCCCCCATCGGCGACATGACCATCATGTTTCTCGCCCTGAATGCGGACCTCGTACTCAGCGGGCCTGAACGGCGCCGAACCTTGCCGCTGCGTGAGCTCTATCTCGAGTACAAGAAGCTCGACCTGGGAGAGCGCGAGATCGTAGAGACCGTGCGCTTCGCTGCGGACCGGCGGGCCGGCCGCTTTAACTTCGAGAAGGTGTCCAAGCGCACCTACCTGGATATCGCCAGCGTCAATTCTGCGGCGTGGCTGCGCATGGATGGTCCCCGCATCGTCGAAGCCTGCCTGTCGGCCGGCGGGGTTGCGCCCATCCCGCTTCGGCTGTCGAAGACCGAGGCCTGGCTGACCGGTCGCGATGCCACCGTCGAGACGGCCCGCGCGGCAGCGACCGTCGCGGCCTCGGAGGTCTCCCCCATCACCGACGTGCGGGGTTCGGCGGACTACAAGCGGCTGCTGCTCCACCAACTGGTGCTCGCCCATTTTCACGAGCTGCTCGACCTTGGGGAAGGCCTGGTGGCGGAGGCGGCGGGATGAAGCACCTTGACACCCCCGCCCACACCCGCGGCGAGGCCCGGTTCGTCGCCGACGTGCCCGAGCCCGCTGGCCTGCTGCACGGGGTGGCGGTGCCCTCACCGGTGGCCCACGGCTTCAACCTCCGGATCGACGTCACCGCCGCCGAGGCTCTGGCGGGTGTGGTGGCCGTGCTGACGGCACACCACATCCCGGGCCAGAATCAGATCGGCGGCATCATCCAGGACGAGCCCCTGTTGGCCGATGGCGAGGTCCATTTCGTCGGCCAGCCGGTGGCGCTGGTGGTGGCCGAGAGCGTGGCCCAAGCGCGGCTGGGAGCCGCCGCCGTAGCCATCCAGGTCGAGGAACAGCCCGGAGTCTACGACCCCCGGCAGGCGTTCGCCCTCGGCCGCCTGATCACCGCCTCGCGGACCCTGGAGTGCGGCGACGTCGATGGGGCGTGGGCCGACTGCCACACGGTCGTCGACGGCCGGGTGGATTCCGGTGGCCAGGAGCACCTCTACTTCGAGACCCAGTCGGCGATGGCGATTCCCGAGGAGGGCGACCGGGTTCGACTGCTCTCCGCCACCCAGGCCCCGACCGCAGTGCAGCGGATCACCGCCCGGGTGCTCGACCTTCCGATGAACGCCGTGGAGGTGGACGTGGTCCGCCTTGGCGGCGCCTTCGGCGGCAAGGAGGACCAGGCGACGCCGTGGGCGGTGCTGGCGGCACTGGCGGCCACCACCACCGGCCGGCCGGTGAGGGTCGTTCTCAGCCGCGAGGAGGACATGGCGGTCACCGGCAAACGCCACCCATACTCGTCCGACTTTCGGATCGGCCTCGACGCGGCAGGGAAGATCATCGCCTACGAGGTGACCTTCTTCCAGAACGCAGGGGCGGCCGCAGACCTGTCGCCGGCCATTCTCGAGCGCAGCCTGTTTCACGCCACCAACAGCTACTTCGTCCCGAACGTGCGGGTCACCGGCCACTGCTGTCGAACCAATCTGCCGCCGTTCACCGCCTTCAGGGGGTTCGGTGCGCCCCAGGCGATGTTCGTCATCGAGTCGGCCATCACCCGCGCGGCCGCCGTGACCGGTATCGACCGCGCCGCGATCCAGCGCGCAAACCTGCTTGCCGACGGCGACCGCTTCCCGTACGGCATGGCGGTCGAACGGGCCCAGGCGCGGCGCTCGTTCCTCGAGGCCGAAGACCGTTATCACGTCGACCGGCTCCGGTCCGACATCGACGACTTCAACCGCGACCACCCCCTGGTTCAAGCGGGGCATGGCCCTGATGCCGGTGTGCTTCGGCATCTCCTTCACGTCCACCTTCCTCAACCAGGCGTCGGCGCTGGTCCACGTCTACACCGACGGCAGCGTCAGCGTTTCCACCGCGGCGGTGGAGATGGGCCAGGGGGTCAACACCAAGATCGCCGGCATCGCGGCTCTCACCCTCGGCGTGGGGCCCGACCGGATCCGCATCGAGAGTACGAACACCACCCGGGTAGCCAACACCTCCCCCACCGCGGCATCGAGCGGCGCCGACATGAACGGCCGCGCCACCGAGCTCGCGTGCCGCACCATCCTCGGCCGGCTCACCGCGGTCGCCGCCGATCGTCTCGACGCGACGCCGAACCGAATCTCCGTGGTCGAGGAGGTCGTTCACCTGGACGGCGGGCCAACCGAGCTCGGCTGGAGGGATGTGGTGTGGGACGCCTACACGAGGCGCATCAGCCTGTCGGCGCAGGCCCACTACGCCACCCCGGAGATCCACTACGACCGCTCCACCGAGCACGGTTGCCCCTTCGCCTACCACGTCTTCGGTACGGCGGCGGTGGAAGCCACCGTCGACTGCCTTCGCGGCACCTACAGCGTCGATCGGGTTCGAATCGTCCACGATGCCGGTCGCAGCCTCAACCCGCTCGTCGACCTCGGCCAGGTGGAGGGCGGGCTGGCTCAGGGCATCGGTTGGATGACCTCCGAGGAGCTGCTCTTTGCCGACGGCCGCAACATCTCCGGTAATCTCACCAACTACAAGATCCCGGACATCCTGGCGACCCCCGAGGTCGAGTGCGTATTCCTCGACGACGCCGACAATCCGAAGGCCGTCCTCGCCTCCAAGGCGATCGGCGAGCCGCCGCTGATGTACGGAATCGGCGCCTACTTCGCCCTGCTCGACGCGATGACCGCGTTCCGCCCGACCCTCGCGCCCTTCTTCCACGCTCCGATGACTCCCGAGCGGGTCCTCATGGCCCTCCACGGTCGGCGGTCGATCACCGCCGAGGCTCCCATGACTGCGGCGAGCGCGCCTGCTGAAGAAGTCCAAAGTCTAAAGTCCAAAGTCTAAAGTCCAATGCTGTGCTGAGGCTCGTGTTAGGGACTTTTGACTTTCGACTTTCGACTTTTGGCTCTGCGGTAGACTCCTGCCCATGATCGACGTATGGCAGCGTGCTCTCGAAGAAGTGAGAGAGGGTCGGACGGCGGTGCTCGTGACCGTTGTCGACCACCAGGGGTCGGTGCCGGGGACCACTGGTGCGACCATGGTGGTTTCCGAAGGCGGATCGGTGGGAACCGTGGGCGGCGGCACTGCCGAGCACGAGATGATCGAACGGGCGCGGACCTTCGACGGACCCCCGGATCTGGTTGACATTGTCCACACCGCCGAGGGGTCCGGGTCCCTGTGCTCGGGCCGCCACACCATGGCCATGATCGCCCTCGGCGCCGACACCGCGACGGTCCTGCAGCTGATCGTGGACACCCTGTCAACCCACGCCACGGGCCTCCTGGAGGTCTCGTCGAACGGAATCGGGTTCGAGCCCGCGAGGTCGGCGCCCACCGCCCTTGCCACCAAGCCCTCAGGGTGGAGCTTCCAAGCCACCGTCGGTGATCTGGACACCCTGACCATCGTCGGCGGTGGGCACTGTGCGCTGGCGCTGTCACGGGTCATGGCCGCCCTCGCCTTCCGGGTGGTGGTCCTCGACGACCGTCCCGATCTACCCACGATGACGGCCAACTCATACGCCCACGAGCTGCGCGTGGTGGATTACTCGAGGCTCGCCGACCACGTCCCCGAGGGTCCCCGGTCGTGGGTGGTGGTGATGACCTACGGCCACGCCGCCGACGAGGTGGCCCTTCGTTCCCTGGAGGGCCGCGATCTCAGGTACCTGGGCTTGATGGGCAGCGCCGCCAAGGTCCAACGCCTGTTTTCCAGGATGAGGCAGAACGGTGCGGCAGAGACCTTTCTGTTGTCGGTGTCGGCGCCGGTGGGCCTGTCCATCGGCAGCCACACGCCGGAGGAGATCGCCATCTCCATCGCCGCGGAAATTATCCAGCTGCGGAACAGTTAGCAGTTGGCCGTTGGCCGCTGGCCGTTTGAAACCAGTGGCCAGCGCGAATTGCGGCCGGCCGCCGGTCCGTTTCGAATTCCAAATTGAAAATTGAAAATTGAGAATTCCCCTACCCACCCAAAGGCTGACGGCCGGACGGGGAGAATTTGGAATCTGCTATTTGCAATCTGCAATTCGAAACCGGCAGGAGGTGGATCGCCAACCGCCAACGGCTAACGGCAAACGGCAAACTGATTCGGTGCTGATCCGAACCACTTCAACCATTCGTGCGTTTTCAACATCGAATGGGTAGATGAGCGAAGAATCAGCACCCAATGGAAGGAACCACGAGATGTTGAAGAGAATCGTGTTCGGTGTCGTGTGTACGTTCGTGATCAGCGCCGCCGGGATGGCGGTGGCGGAACAGCCCTACGAGGAGTACTTCGATCAGACCTATCCGGTCGCGTCGGGAGTCGAGGTCAGCCTCGAAAACGTCAATGGGGACGTCTCGGTGGACGTCTGGGATCGCAACGAGGTTCGGGTCGAGGCGGTCAAGAAGGCCAGCAGCGCCGACCTCCTGGCGAAGATGGAGATTGAAATCGAAGCCACCCAGGCCGCCATCGACATCGAAACAGACCTGCCCTCCACTCGCGGAGGAGGGGGCCGGATGTCGGTGGAGTACACACTCACCGTGCCCCGAACCGCGTTCGCAGAGCTGGAGCTCGTGAACGGCAGCCTGCTCATCCGCGGTGTCCTCGGCGGCGTCGAGGTGGAGTGCGTCAACGGCAGCATCGACGCCCGTGACCTGGCCGGCCCGATCGCCATCGAGTCGGTCAACGGCGCCACCGAGGTGACCCTCGACGCGTCTCGGCCCGGTGACGAGATTTCCATCGAGTCGGTCAACGGCAGCATCGACCTCCACCTCGCGCCGGGCGCCGGCGTCGATCTGTTCGCGGAAACCGTCAACGGGAGCCTTCGCAACGATCTCGGCATCGAGGTCCACAAGGGCCGGTACATCGGGTCGAGCATGCGGGGGACGGTCGGTGCCGGCGGCGCGAAGGTGACGCTCGAGACCGTCAACGGCGCCATCACCGTTTCGAGTCAGTAGGGAGCTTCCGCCCACCCATTCCAAATTGAAAATTGAAAATTCCAAATTGAAAATTCCCCCACCCACCCAAGAGCACATGGGCGGGCGGGGGGAAATTTGTAATTTGTAATTTGTAATCAGCATCGGCAGAGGCGCGGGCGCAATTTGAGTCTCCCTGCCACTGCCGCTGACACCTGCCGCTGATTCCGGCCGCCGATCCCCGTATCATGGAGCGGGAGGCTCGTTGCCCAACGTACGGCTCCGGCTGAACGGCGTCGACAGGGACGTCGAGTACGACGACGGAATGCACCTGTTGGGGGTGCTCCGGGAGTGCTGCGGCATCACCACGGTGAAAGACGGCTGCTCGCCCCAGGGCTACTGCGGTTGCTGCACCGTCCTGCTCGACGGCAAGCCGGCCCTCGCCTGCCTGCTCGATCCAGGCCAGGTGGCGGAACGGGAGATCACGACCCTTGAGGGTCTGCCGGAAGCGACGCGTATGGTCCTGGCGACGGCCTTCGTCCGGGAGGGGGCCGTGCAGTGCGGGTTCTGCACTCCCGGAATCGCGATCCGGGCGGCTCACCTCCTGGAAAAGGGCCTGACCGGGGATCCGGATCGGGTCCGGCGGGCGCTCACGGGCCACCTCTGTCGGTGCACCGGCTATCACAGCATCGAGAAAGCCATCCGCCGCGCCGGCGAGGCGTCCAGTGGGGGGGACGTTCCGTCGCCCGGTCGGCACTCACCGGCCACCGGCGTCGGTGCCGCCGCTCCCCGCTACCGTGGCGGCCAACACGTGCTCGGCGAAAAACCCTACGTCGCGGATATGGCTGTGGATGGAATGCTCCATGCCGCGGTGGTGCTCAGCGAGCACCCGCGGGCGCGGGTCGAACGAATCGATGCGGAGGCGGCCCTGGGCATGCCCGGGGTGGTGCGGGTGCTGACGGCTACGGACATCCCCGGCCGCCGATACGTCGGCCTGATCGTCGACGACTGGCCGCTGATGTTGGCCGAGGGCGAGCTCACCCGATACGTGGGCGACGTGCTGGCGGTGGTGGTGGCCGAAACCCAGTTCCGCGCCCGCAGTGCGGCTGCCGCGGTGGCTGTGAGCTACGAGGTTCTGGAGCCGGTGACGGATCCGTTCGAGGCCATGCAACCCGGTGCGCCACTGGTCCACGGGACCGGTAACCTGCTGGAGGTCTGCGCCTTCTCCCGGGGCGACGTCGACGCCGCTCTCGACGCCAGTGAGCACGTGGTCACCGAGACCTTCACCACCCAACGCATCGAGCACGCCTACCTCGAGCCCGAGGCCTGTCTCGCCGTCCCCGGCGAGACGTTCACAATCTACTCTCAGGGTCAGGGCGTCCACGACGATCAGCGCCAGATCGCCGCCTTGCTGGGAGTCGAACGCGCCCGCGTCCGGGTCGAGCTGGTCACCAACGGCGGCGCCTTCGGCGGCAAGGAGGATCTGTCGATCCAGGGCCACGCTGCCGTCGCCGCATGGCAGGTCGGCCGGCCGATCAGATTGGTGCTCACCCGAGACCAATCCATGAGGATGCACCCCAAGCGGCATCCGCTGACCCTCCGCTACACCGTCGGGGCCGATGTCGATGGGCGTCTGACCGCGGTCAGGGCCCGGATCGTCGGCGATACCGGAGCCTATGCCTCGGTCGGAGCGAAGGTGTTGGAGCGCGCTGCAGGCCACTCGTGCGGCCCGTATCGGGTCGCCAACGTCGACGTCGAGGCGAGGACGGTCTACACCAACAACCCGCCCTGCGGCGCCATGCGGGGCTTCGGCGCCAATCAAGCCGCCTTCGCCATCGAGGGCATGCTGGATCGAATCGCGAACCTCGTCGGCATCGACGGCTACGACATCCGGGAGCGCAACATCCTCGGACCGGGCGACGTCTTCGCCACCGGCCAGAGAATGACCTCGGGATGCGGCATCCGCCAGACTCTCGAGGCCGTTCGCGACGTGTACAAGGCAGCTCCCCACGCGGGGATCGCGTGCGGAATCAAGAACACCGGCATCGGCAACGGCATGGACGACATCGGCCGGGTTCTCCTGACCGTTTTGGCCGGCGGGCGCCTCGAGATTCTCACCGGCTACACCGAGATGGGACAAGGCCTGTTCACCATCCTGCGCCAGGTGGTCGCCCACGAAACCGGCCTCGACCCGGCGGTCATGGAAGTTCGCGCCGCCAGCGAGCTCGCCGTGGAGTGCGGCATGACCACCGCCTCCCGCGCCACCGCCCTGACGACAATGGCCGCGAAGAGGGCGGCGGAAGGGCTCGCCAGGGAGCTCGCGGAATCGTCCCTGACCGACCTCGCCGGTTGCCAGTACCGCGGCGAGTACGTGGTGGATTTCACTGTACCTCCGGGCACCGACGTCCCAAACCCGGTCACCCACATGGCCTTCGGCTTCGCCACCCAGGTGGTCATCCTCACCGACGACGGCCGACTGGCAAAGGTGGTGGCCGCCCACGACGTGGGCCGGGCCATCAATCCGATGGCCTGCGCCGGCCAGATCGAGGGCGGGGTTCACATGGGCCTCGGCTACGCCCTTTCCGAGGACTTCCCGTGTACCGGCGGGGTGCCCGAATCGCTCATGCTCAGGGACCTCGGCATCCTGAAGGCGGCCCACACTCCACCGGTGGAGGTGATCCTGGTGGAAGTGCCCGACCCGGTGGGCGGCTACGGGGCCAAAGGCGTCGGCGAGATCGGACTGGTCCCCACGGCGGGCGCGGTGGCCGGAGCGTTGCGGTCATTCGACGGCCGCTGGCGCAACGCACTTCCCATGAGCGACTCCCCCGCGGCGCAGCCGTCGCTCCCAAAGTCCCGCCGTCGCTGATGCAAGAGTCCAAAGTCCAAAGCTGAAGTCTGAAGTCGGATATCCCCGCCCACCCGGATTGACCTTCTAAGACTCTCCCCCGCTCGTCCGGGGAGTCGTGTGACGGGAGGCAGGCAAGGCCGTTGATCCTTGCACGGCCGTCAATATCGGTTTTCCGAATTCCGAATTCCGAGTTCCGAATTCAAGACCCCTTGCCCTACTGCCTATTCGGACGGTGATATCCTCAATCGTGCCCTATGTCGGATCGATTCAGCCCCCTGTCCACCGAACGGCTCGTCTCCTGGATCGGCGATGAGCTGAACGCCCAGGGGTCGATCCTGGGCATCCCGAGCGAGCTCTTCTTCCACCCCGCCGTGACCGATCCGTTCAATCTGCGCTGGCACGACCGCAACCTCGAGACGCCGATCGGAGTCGCGGCGGGCCCCCACTCGCAGCTGACCGCCAACATCGTATCGGGTTGGCTGTGCGGGGCCCGCGTGATCGAGCTGAAAACGGTCCAGACCCTCGATCGGATCGGCGTCGAAAAGCCGTGCATCGACATGCAGGACGAGGGATACAACATCGAGTGGTCTCAAGAGCTGACCCTGGACCAGTCCTTCGACGAGTATCTTCGAGCCTGGGTGCTGGTCCACGCCCTCCACCGCCACCTGAACTTCCCGGGCGAACTCCCCGGGGTGCTCTTCGATGTCAGCGTCGGCTACGACCTGCACGGTGTCCGCCAGCCGAACATGCAGCGCTTCCTGGAGCGCAGCTCAAACGCCCGCGCGGCCATCGGTCGTGTCGTTCCGACAGTCGCCGCCGTCTTCCCCGATGCCGCCTCCGCCGAGGTGCCAAGCAGGATGGCGGGCGGTGTCACCCTTTCCACCATGCACGGTTGCCCGGCGGAAGAGATCGCCCTCATCGCAAACCACCTCATGGAGCGCTGGGAGCTCCACACCACCGTCAAGCTCAACCCGACCTTGCTCGGGCCGGAGGAGCTCTCGTTCATCCTCCACGACCAGCTCGGTTTCGACGACGTGGCGGTGCCCGACGAAGCCTTCGCCCACGACCCGAACTTCGCCGAAATGGTCCACATCATCGAGGAGCTCGAGGGCACGGCCGAACGCAACGGCCTCACCTTCGCGGTCAAGGTCTGCAACACCCTGGAAGTGATCAATCACCGCGAGGTCTTCGATCTGGACCAGACCCGGATGTACCTCTCGGGGCGCCCGCTTCACGCCGTCGCCGTGCGGTTGGCGCGGCGGCTCTCCGACGCCTTCGACGGCCGGCTCCGAATCTCCTTCGCCGGCGGCTCCGACGCCTTCAATACCCCCAACCTGTTGGCCGCCGGCCTGTGTCCGGTGACCACCTGCTCCGATCTCCTGCGCCCCGGTGGTTATCTCCGGCTGCGCCAGTACCTCGAGAACATCCGTCTAGCCATGGAGGTGGTCGGAGCCCGTGATCTCGACGAGCTGATCATGCGGACCGCCGGCCAGCAGGAGTCCGGTGACCGCTTCAACCTCCCGATCCTCGAGGCGGCGCGTCAGAACCTCTCACTGTACGCCGACGGTGTGCTCTTCGACCCCGCTCTGTCCAGGAGTCGATTCGAGCGCAGCAACACCAAGACCTCGCGCGCCCTCGGACCCTTCGACTGCATCGCGGCACCATGTACCGACGCATGCCCGGTGGAGCAACGGGTTCCCGACTACATGCGGTTCGTCCGGATCGGTGACCTCGACGCTGCAGCGTCGGTGATCCGCCGGGACAACCCTCTGCCGACGATCCTCGGTCGCGCCTGCCACCACCCGTGCGAGCTGCCGTGCTCGCGCACCCACCTGGACGATCCGCTGGCCATCCGCGAGATCAAGCGGTTCGTGACCGATCACGCTGCAGGCTCACGGCCTTCTTCGAATCCAGACCGGTCGGATGCGAGGGTCGCGGTGATCGGTGCGGGACCGTGTGGGCTGGCGGCGGCCGAGTTCCTGAACCGTGCCGGAATCGCCGTCGTCATCTTCGAGAGCAGGTCGGCGGCCGGCGGTATGGTCTCAGGGACCATTCCTGGATTTCGTGCCGCCGACCGGGTGGTGGACCGGGACCTCCGCCGAATCACCGAAGCCGGGATCGAGGTGAGACACGGCCTGGCGGTGGGAACCGATCTCACCATGGCCGACCTTCGCGGCGAAGGGTTTCGCTATCTGGTGGCGGCGGCCGGCGCCCAAAAGGGAATCAGCCTCGGCATCCCGGGCGAGGATGCCGCGGGCGTTTGGGACGGACTGGTGTTTCTCGGTGCCGCGCGCACCGGACAGTTGATGGACCTCACCGGCAGGGTCGGGGTGGTGGGCGGCGGCGACGTGGCGGTGGACTGCGCCCGCACGGCCCGGCGGCTCGGAGCGGAGCACGTGGAGCTCATCTACCGGCGCAGCATCGCCGAAATGCCCGCCCTGCGCGACGAAATCGAGGCTCTCGACCGGGAGGGCATCCCGGTGCGGGAGGTCACCGTCCCGAACGAGGTGATCTCCCAGGACGGCCGGATCATGGCGCTCAAGGCCAAGAACACCATGCTCGGCGCCCCCGATGCCAGCGGACGCCGGCGACCGATCGTCATGTGGGGGTCGGATCACGAGATCCCCCTCGACACCCTGGTGGTAGCCGCCGGCCAACGGGCCGACCTCACCCTGTTCGCCGGCGAGGACGTGCGCACCAACGGGAACGGTTTCGTCGAGGTGGATCCGGACACCATGGAGACCTCCATCCCCGGGGTGTTCGCCGGCGGTGATCTCGCGGGCGACGGACCCTCCACCATCGTTTCCGCCTGCGGCGACGGTCGCCGCATCGCGCAGGCCATCGCGGCTCGGGAGGGCGTTCGGGAGGTCCCGCAGTCCCCCCCCGCCGAATGGTGGACATGGCCGACCTTCTCCGCCGCAGGTCACACCGTGAGTTCCGGCGACCGGTTCCGTTGAACCCCTCGGCCCCGCTTTCCTCTTTCGACGAGGTCATCCGAACCTATGACGAAGTCGCGGCTGTGGACGAGGCGACGCGCTGCCTCGACTGCGACATGCTCTGCTCCACCTGCGATTCGGTGTGCCCCAACCGGGCGATCGTCACCTTCACCGCGGACGAGCTCCATCTCGAGCTGCCGGTGCTCCAATGGCGGGGAGGTTCGGCGACGGTGATCGGCCGGCAGCGGTTCGACGTCAACCAGCCGTATCAGGTGGCCGTGATGGCCGACCTGTGCAACGAGTGCGGCAACTGCACGACCTTCTGCCCCACCTCCGGACGACCCCATGCCGACAAGCCGCGGCTTTATCTCGATCACACGCAGTTCGCCGTTCAAAAGGACAACGCCTTCAAGATCAGCCATCGGGGAGGAGTCTGGCGGATCGAGGGGATTTTTTCCGGCATGCGCCACCTGCTGGTCATCGAGGACACCCTGCGGTACCAGTCTCCAACCGTTGAGCTTCAAATCGACCCACTCTCCTTCGAGGTGATCGACGCCGAGGCGCGCGACGGTTCGCCGCCTCCGGAGCCGGTGACCCTGAACCAGTGCGCCGTCCTCTTCACCCTGTTTCGGGGTATTCGCGACTCGGCACCGTGGATCCCGGTGGCAACGAACGGGCGGACCGACTGATGGACGATCCGCCGCGGTCGCGCGCATCATGAGGACCCGCTTCGTCAACCTCCGGATTCCATCGGGCGGCAACGAGACCGCACCGAGCGAGCTCGTTGTCGAAAACGGACGCTTCGCCGGCGTCAGCCCGGCCGGTCACGAGACCGCTGCCGAGGGTGAAGATTGGATCGACCTCTCAGGCGCTCTGGTTCTGCCCGGCGCCATCGACGGCCACGTCCATTTCGACGACCCGGGTTTCACCCACCGGGAGGACTTTGCCAGCGGCACCTGTGCTGCGGCGGCCGGCGGGGTGACCTGCGTTGTCGACATGCCCTGCACGTCCCTTCCTCCGGTGACCGATACGGCATCGCTCGAGGTCAAGCTGCGTGCCGTCTCCGCAAAAGCCCATGTCGATTTCATGCTGTGGGGGGGTGTGTCGGCGAACGCCATGGCCGCATCCGACTGGAGCCAACGCCTGGAGGGGCTCGCCGACGCCGGCGTGGCGGCCATCAAGGTTTACACCCTCTCCGGCATGGAGACCTTTCATCACCTGAATTCGAGCCAACTGGTCGAGGTTCTGGTCCGAACGCGTCGGCTGGGACTGCCGGTCGGAATCCACGCCGAGGACCCCGAAATGGTGGGCGCCCTCACCGAACGCCTGCAGGATCAGGGACAGGATTCGCCCTCGGCCTACGCCGACTCCCGGCCTGCCGCGGCCGAGGTGGCCGCCGTCTCCGCCGCCATCGAAGCCTGCCGCTCGACCGGCGCCAGGGTCCACATCGTCCACTTGGCTTCTGGTGAGGCCCTCGACCTGATCGAAGAGGCCCGTCGCGGCGGGCTGTCCGTCTCCGCTGAAACCTGTCCCCATTTCCTCGAGTTTGCCCGTGCCGACCTCGAGCGCCTGGGCTCGATCCTCAAGACCGCCCCGGTCGTGAAGAGCGAGCGGGATCGGGAGCGGTTGTGGCGGGGTGCCGCCGACGGCGGTCTCTCCTTCGTCACCACCGACCACGCGCCCGCTTGCTGGCCGGAGGAGAAGAGCACCGGCTCCATCTGGACCGACTACGGCGGTGTGCCCGGAGTCGAGTTGATGCTCCCCTACCTTCATTCGGAAGGCGTGTGCCGGGATCGCATCACTCTCGAACGGCTGGTGGAGCTGACTGCGTCTGAGCCCGCCAGGTTCTTCGGCATCGACCATCGCAAGGGTTCGATTCGGAGGGGCTACGACGCGGATTTCGTGGTCATCGACGAGCACGCCACCTGGACGGTGCGCGCCGACGGGCTGCACAGTCTGAACCGATACACACCGTTTGAGGGGAAGAGGTTCTCCGGGAGAATCCGGGCCACCTACGTGCGCGGAAGATGCGCCTACGAGCGGAGGACCGACGGTGCGGAGCTCTTCGCCCCGGCCGGCACCGGCCGCTTTGTCCGCCGCGGAGCTGGGTAGTGGTCATGGCGACGATTCTCGTCAACGGCACCGTCTTCACCGGAGGTCCTCAGCCCCGGGTGGTGTCGGATGCCGCGGTGGTGTGGGAGGGCGACCGGATCTGCGCCCTGGATCGCACAGCAACCCTTCGTGAGCGCTACCCGAACGCCACCGTGCTCGACGCTCGCGGCGGGCTGGTTCTGCCGGGCTTCGTCAATCTCCACCACCACTTCTACTCGGCGTTCGCCCGCGGTCTCGATCCCGGTGTCCCCCTGGACGACTTCGGAACCATCCTGGAGAGCCTCTGGTGGCGTCTCGACCGTGCCCTCGACGCGGACGCCGTCCGCATCGCGGCGCGGCTCACCATCGCCGACTGCATCCGCGAGGGCTGCACCACGGTCTTCGACCACCACTCCTCCCCGGCCTGTGTCTCGGGCAGCCTCGACACCATCGCCGGCGAGGTCGACCGGGCGGGCCTGTCCGCGGTCCTCTGCTACGAGGCCTCCGACCGAAACGGGCCGCAAGAGGCGCTCGCCGGAGTCGACGAGAACGCCGACTTCTGCACCCGCCACCGGCAATCTCCTCGCGTGCGGGGGACGATGGGTCTCCACGCCAGCTTCACGGTGTCCGACGAGACCCTCGAGGCCACGGCGCGGCTCAGACCCGACCGGGCCGGCTGCCACATCCACGTCGCGGAGGACCTGATTGACATCCGCGTCTCCAACGCCCTCTACGGCGCGGGGCCGGTTCAACGGCTCGATCGATTCGGCCTGCTTGACGACCGCGCCCTGCTCGCCCACGGCATCCACCTCTCGCATGACCAGCAGCAGCGGATCGCTGCAGCGGGGTCCACCGTGATCCACAACCCCGAATCCAACGCCAACAACGGCGTCGGCCGCCTCGATGTGGTGTCTGCCGTCCGGACCGGGTGCGCGGTCGGGCTCGGCACCGACGGCATGGCCTCCTCGATGCTGCGGTCCTTGCGCGCCGGGTTCCTCGGGCAACGGGCCGCGCTCGAGGATCCGCGGATCGGCTTCGAGGTCTTTCCCGGGCTCGGCGCGGTCAACGCCGCGGTGGCGGCGCGCTTTTTCGACGAGCCCCAGCTCGGTGAGATCGCGGTCAACGCACCTGCGGACATCGCGGTCGTGGACGCTCCGCCACCGACCCCCATCACAGCGGAGAACCTTTTCGGGCACCTTGTCTACGGCGCTGCGGAGGCCCGAGTCCGCCACACCGTCGCTCGCGGCCGGGTGTTGATGGAGGACTCCCGGCTGCTGACCGTCGACGTCGAGGAGACCGCACGCGAGGCGCGGGAGATCGCCAAGGGTGTGTGGGAGCGGTTCCACCGGCTTTGAAGATCGAGTCGAAAGTCAAAAGTCTAAAGTCTAAAGCCCCCCCCCACCACACACACACGCCCTCCCGGCCAACCGCAAACGGCCAACTGCCAACTGCCAACGGTTCCACAATGCGATACCATGTACCATTGGAATTTCGCGTTGCCTGCAACGCGTTGCATCCAGTGGCCCGCCAAGGAGATGTCTCACGTGGCCTCAGATTCGTCGTCCGGACCCACGCCTCCCGCGCTGTCGGTGCTGTCCAGCGCCGATTTTGTCGACGAGATGTACGAGACCTGGCGGAAAGACCCATCTTCGCTGTCACAGGACTGGCAGCTCTTCTTCTCCGGATTCGATCTCGGCCTCGCGCCGGGCACCGTCGGGAGTTCCGAGTTCGCCGACACCCAGTCACGGGTTGCCAGCCTGATCTACGCCTTCCGGAACATCGGTCACCTGATCGCCAGCGTCAATCCCCTCGAGGACAGCCCTTTGGCGCACCCGTACCTCGAGCTGGAGTCCTTCGGTCTCACCGACGACCACCTCGGCCAGGTCTTCGACACCGGCCACCTCGGCGGACCTCAGCGAATCGCCCTGCGCGACATCATCGAGGTGCTGCGGGACACCTACTGCCGAAACGTGGGGGTGGAGTACCTTCACATCCAGGACGTCCACGTCAGGAGGTGGCTGCAGCAGGAGATGGAGCCCGTTCGCAGCCGCCCCGAGCTGCCGGCTGACCGCAAGACGGCGATCCTGAAAGAGCTCATCGACGCCGAGCTCTTCGAAGGCTTCACCCACAGCCGGTACATGGGTCAGAAGCGCTTCTCCCTCGAGGGCGCCGAGTCCCTGATCCCCGCGCTGCACCAGATCATGGAAACCGCCGCCGCGTCAGGGGTCGTCGAGATCGTGATGGGCATGGCCCACCGAGGCCGGCTCAACGTTCTGGCCAATATCCTCCGCAAGCCCTACACCATGATCTTCCACGAGTTCGAGGACAATCTGGCGCCGGACCCCGTGGGCGGAGACGGCGACGTCAAGTACCACCGGGGCTACTCCTCCGACTACTTAACCTTGGACGGCTCCGTCGTCCACGTGTCGCTGACCGCCAACCCGAGCCACCTCGAAGCCGTCGATCCGGTGGTCGAAGGCCGCACCCGGGCCAAACAGCGCCAGAACGAGGACACCGTCCTCAGGCGCAAAGTCGTGCCCCTGCTGATCCACGGCGATGCGGCCTTTGCCGGTCAGGGTCTGGTGGCGGAGACCTTCAACCTCTCACAGCTCAAGGGCTATCGCACCGGCGGCACGGTCCACCTCATCGTCAACAACCAGATCGGTTTTACGACCCTGCCCGGTGAGGCCCGCTCGTCCCGTTACCCCACCGACGTGGCGAAGCTGGTGGAGGCGCCGATCTTCCACGTCAACGGGGACGATCCGGAGGCGGTCTGCTACGTCGCCGACCTGGCCATGCGCTTCCGGCAGAAGTTCGGCCGGGATGTGGTCATCGACATGCTGTGCTACCGCAAGCACGGCCACAATGAAGGCGACGAACCGGCGTTCACCCAGCCCCTGATGTACCAGAAGATCGAGACCCATCCGTCGGTGCGTGAGATCTACCAGATGCGCCTCGAGTCGGAGCGTGTCCTGTCCCTTGACGAGAGCAACCGGCTGACCACCGAGTTCACCGATCGCCTCTACGCGGCATTCCGGGAGGTCAAGGAGAGCTGCCCGCTGCCGTCGGAGCAGGACTTCGGCTTCACCGGACTGTGGTCCGGCCTCAACAACCCCTACTCCTTCGAGCCGGTCGAGACCGGGGTCAAACGCGCCCGGCTGGTGGAGATTGCCAGGGCGCTAACCACGGTCCCGGAGGGCTTCCACCTCAACCGCAAGGTCGGACGCCGGCTCGACTCACAGCTCGAGGCGGTTACCGAACTGGGTCAAGTGGATTGGGCACTGGCCGAGCAGCTCGCCTTCGGATCACTGCTCATCGAAGGGCTGCCGGTGCGGCTCAGCGGTCAGGACTCGATCCGCGGCACCTTCTCCCACCGCCACGCGGCGTGGTTCGACAACAAGACTCAGGAGGTCTACGTCCCGCTCAACCACATCCGGGACGGCCAGGCCAGGCTCTGCGTTTACAACAGCATGCTGTCCGAGGCTGCGGTTCTGGGCTTCGACTACGGCTACTCATTGGTGGAGCCCAACATGCTGGTGCTGTGGGAGGCGCAGTTCGGCGATTTCGCCAACGGCGCCCAGGTCATCATCGATCAGTTCATCACCGCGGCGCTGGACAAGTGGTTACGCGGCAGCGGATTGGTCATGCTGCTGCCGCACGGATACGAGGGTCAGGGACCCGAGCACTCAAACGCCTACCTGGAGCGGTACCTGACCCTGTGTGCCGAGGACAATATTCAGGTCTGCAATCTCACCACACCGGCCCAGTACTTCCACGCGCTCAGGCGCCAGCTCAAACGAAACACCCGGCGCCCGTTGGTGGTCATGGCTCCCAAAAGCCTGCTCCGCCACAAATCGGCGGTCTCCCCCCTTTCGGAACTCATTTCCGGTCGATTTCACGAGATCCTGGACGACCCGACGCCGCCGACCGGCAAGGCGCGGCGTCTTGTGCTGTGCAGTGGCAAGATCTACTACGACCTTTTGGCGGGACGCGAGGAGTCCGGGGCTGACGATGTGGCGATCGTCCGGGTGGAGCAGTTCTACCCATTCAACGAATCGAGCTTCCGGGACATCGTCGAACCATACTCCGCGGCCCGCGAGATTGTCTGGGTTCAGGAGGAGACCCGAAATCGCGGCGGCTGGAGCTACATGCTGCCGGTTCTGTTCGACGTCTTCCACCGCCGCAAGATTCACTATGTGGGGCGGGACCCGAGCGCCAGCCCGGCTACCGGTTCGGCCCGGATCCACCGCGAGCAGCAGGCCGCTCTGGTCAAAAAGGCCTTGCGCGGCTGAGGAAGCCGTGGCGCCACGGGTCTCGAACTCGGTTACAGTAGGCTCGATTCGCGCGCGCCGCGGAATCTAACGCCGCTTGATTGAGAGCCGAGGCGACAACAGCGAGGAGAGAAACCAATGTCTGTGGAAGTCGTGATTCCCGAGGTCGGCGAGTCCATCACCGAGGGCATTCTCGCGGAGTGGTCCCGGGGCGACGGCGAGGTGGTATCCCGCGACGAGCCGCTCCTTGTGCTCGAAACCGACAAGATCACCATGACCGTCAACGCCGCCGAACCGGGCCGGCTCGCGATTCTGGTCGCGGCGGGCGAAACGGTCCAGGTGGGTCAGGTCGTAGCCACCATCGACACCGCGGTAACCGCGCCGGCGACCGCCGCCTCCGAATCCAAGGCGCCGGCTACCGAAACCGAGCCGGCTGCACCATCACCCGGTCCGGGCCCATCCCCGGTCCCCCCCGCCGCTCCTTCCCCGCCTCCGTCGGAGCGGTCCAACGAGAGGCCCCTGTCACCCGCGGTATCCCGTCTCGTGCGCGAGCATGGGCTCGATCCGGCAGCCGTCGGTGGCACGGGGAAGGACGGCCGGCTCACCAAGGGCGACGTTCTCCGCCACCTCGAGGGGACTCCGCCGCCGGCTTCGGCCGAGATCGCGGGAGAACGCCCCGAACCGGCACCGGTTTCGCCGGCACCAGTCCTCATCACCACCGAACGCCAGACCAGGGAGCCCATGTCCCCTCTGCGTCAGCGGATCGCCGAACGGCTGGTGGATGTCCAGCGGCACGCCGCGATCCTCACCACCTTCAACGAGGTCGATATGAGCGGGGTCATGGCCCTTCGCTCCCGTTTCAAGGACGACTTCAAGCGGCGCCACGACGTCGGCCTCGGATTCATGTCCTTCTTCGTCAAGGCTTCCATCGACGCCCTCAAGACGGTACCCCGGGTGAACGGGTACATCGACGGCGACCAGGTTGTGACCAATCACTACTACGACATCGGCATCGCGGTAAGCACCGAGCGAGGGCTCGTGGTTCCGGTCGTCCGAAACGCCGACCAGCTCTCCATGGCCGGCATCGAGCTCGCCATCGCGGACCTTGCCAACAGGGCCCAGGAGCGACGCCTCGAACTGTCCGAGCTGAGCGGGGCGGTGTTCACCATCTCCAACGGCGGCGTCTTCGGGTCCATGATGTCGACGCCGATCATCAATCCGCCGGGCAGCGCCATTTTGGGGATGCACGCCATCAAGAAACGTCCGATGGTGGTGGACGACCAGATCACGATCAGACCCATGATGTACCTGGCGGTCTCCTACGATCACCGCCTGATCGATGGCCGGGACTCGGTGACCTTCCTCAGACGGATCGTGGAGTGCATCGAGGATCCGGAACGCATGCTGCTGGAGGTGTGAGCCCATGGATTCCTTCGACCTCGTCGTCATCGGTGCCGGTCCGGGAGGCTACGTGGGCGCCATCCGGGCAGCCCAGCTCGGCCTCAAAACCGCGTTGGTCGAAAAACGATCGACCCTCGGCGGGACCTGCCTCAACGTCGGGTGTATCCCCTCGAAGGCTCTGCTCGAATCGAGCGAGCTGTACGCCGCGGCCGGCCACCGTTTCTCGGAACACGGCATCGACCTCGACGGAATCGGGTTGAACCTGCCGCAGATGATGGCTCGCAAGGGTCAGATCGTCCAGGAGCTGGTGGACGGCGTCGGCATGTTGATGAAGAAGAACAAGGTGACGGTCTTCACCGGTCGAGGCGTCGTCACCGCCCCGGGTCGCGTCACCGTGCTGGGCGACAGCAACGACGTAGAGCTCGAGGCCACGAACATCTGCCTTGCCATGGGTTCGGAGCCGGTCGAGCTGCCCTTCATGCCCTTCGACGGCGATCGCATCGTCTCATCCACCGAGGCTCTCTCGTTCGCCCAGGTGCCAAAACACCTGTTGGTCGTGGGCGCCGGCGCGGTCGGCCTCGAGCTGGGCAGCGTCTGGTCCCGGCTCGGCGCCAAGGTCACCGTGATCGAAATGCTGCCGTCGATCACTCCGTTCGCTGACAAGCAGATGGCCGGCGCCCTTCAGCGCGCCCTCGAAGCCCAGGGCCTCGAATTTCGGATGTCCGCCAAGGTCACCGCGGCCAAGGTCTCGAAGAAGACCGTCACCGTGACGGTCGAGAACAAGGACGGAGAGTCCGAGAGCATCCGTTGCGACAAGGTACTGGTGGCGGTGGGGCGCAGGCCCAACACTCAGGGCACCGGGTTGGAGGAGGTCGGAGTAGCCCTCGACGATCTCGGTCGGGTCCAGGTGGACAACCATTTCAAAACCTCAATGGACGGCATCTACGCCATCGGCGATCTCGTCCGCGGCCCGATGCTCGCCCACAAGGCCGAGGACGAGGGCATGGCCATTGCGGAGCTGCTCGCCGGCCTGCCCGGCCACGTCAACTACGACACCATTCCGAACGTGGTCTACACCGAGCCCGAACTGGCCATGGTGGGTCGCACCGAGGCCGAGCTCAAACAAGCCGGGGTTCCATTCAAGGCCGGTCGATTCATGTTCCGAGCCAACGGCCGGGCCAAGAGCCTCGGCCTGCTCGACGGCATGGTCAAGATCCTCGCCCACAAGGAGACCGACGAGATCCTCGGCGTCCACATGGTCGGGCCGCGGGTCTCCGAGCTGATCGCCGAGGCGACTCTGGCCATGGAGTTCAACGCCTCGGCCGAGGACTTGGCGCTGACCTGCCACGCCCATCCCACCCTTTCGGAGGTGGTCCGGGAAGCGGCGATGGCGGTCGACAAACGGGCGATTCATTCGTAGGCCGTTGGCAGTTAGCAGTTGGCCGTCTGATCCGGAGAACGACAGATAAATCGGCCGAGGCACCCGTACAATGGATGCGATCGGAATGGTCAGTGTTGGAGCAGTGATGACACCGGCACGCGCTCTCTGTTGGGCCGTGGCGATGGCGACCGGATGCTCGTGGTGCGGGGGTCCGGGCGCCGGGATCGCTCCCGGCGGCTCGGACCTCCGGGTGACCCTGGGCGACATTCGGCCCCGGCTGTTCCTCACCGGCACCCTCGAGGCCGTGGAATCCACGAGGTTATCGGTGCCGGTGAACCCACAGGGCAAGGTCCAGATTCAGTGGATGGCGGACGACGGAGCCTCGGTGCGGCGCGGAGATCCGCTCGCGGAGCTCGACAGCTCGGCCTCCGCTGCGGTCGTCGACGATCTGCGCCTCGACGTCCTCCGCGACATTCGTGAGCTGGACCGCGTGCGGGCCCAGAGTTCGGCCGCCGGAGTTCGGGCCGAATCCGCCGCCGACCGCGCGCGCGTCGAGCTCGCCAAAGCAGAGCTCGACGCGTCGGTTCCGCGATCGGTGATCTCCGAGTTCGAGCTGGAGCAACGGCAGCTCCGACTCGACCGGGCTCGCTCCGCGTTCGCCAAGGCGTCGAGCGACCTCGACGTCCAGCGGAAGGCGTCGGCCCACGACATCGAGGTCGAGGAAATCGAGCTCGAGCAGGCTCTGAGGAAGTTGCATGAGGCGAAGTCCGCCATCACCGACCTGTCCATTTCGGCCCCGCGCGACGGCATCTTCATCGTCGCCGAGGACCGCTGGCAGGGTCGCAAGCGCCAGGTGGGAGACGCCATCTGGATCGGTGAGCCGGTTGGGTACATGCCGATCCTCGACCAGATTCAAGTGCGAGCGGCCCTCAGCGACGTCGACGACGGCAAGGTCTGGGTCGGCACTGCTGTCCAGTGCACCCTCGACAGCTATCCAGACACCGTTTTCCCGGGTGTTGTTGCAGCTGTGGGAGAGGTGGCGCAGGAGCCCGACTATGTCTCGCAACGGAGGTTTTTCGACCTCACCGTCCGCCTCGAACGATCCGATCCCGGTACCATGCGACCCGGCATGTCCGTCCGAATCGAGGTGCCGCTGGACTCAGCGGCCGGCGTCCTGATCGCCCCCCGTTCCGCCATCGATTTCCTGTCTTCGCCGCCGAGGATTCACCTGGATGGCGACCGTTGGCGCGAAATCCGCCTCGGGCCTTGCTCCACCACCCACTGTGCGGTGGACGGGGACATCGAACCGGGAACATCGCTCTCACCGGCTGGGAGCGATTGATGACACGATGGGCCAGCGCCGTGCTCCTGGTCGCGGCGACCGCCGTGGTGATCTGGCGGGCCGCTCCCTCCGGCGAAAGTGCCGGCCACTGGACCGAGGTGGAACGCAAGGATCTGGTGATCGGAGTCGAGGTGACCGGAACCCTGCGCGCCGTCGAGTCCGCGCGGCTGGGCCCACCGACCGTGCGACGGATGTACAACTTCAAAATCTCGATGATGGTGCCGGAGGGAACCAGGGTGATCAGCGGAACGCCGGTGATCGCCTTTGACTCCACCGAGCTCCAGCAACGGTTGCAGACCACCATGACGGAGCTCGAATCGGTGAGCAAGCAGCTCGAAAAGCAACGGATTGACCTCGCCATGAGCGAAGCCGACGACCGGTTGAGAATCGCCGAAGCCGAAGCTGCGGTTCGGACTGCGTCCCTGATGGCAGAGCTCCCTCCGGGGCTGGTCGCGAGCATCGAGTACCGGAAGAACCTGCTCGATCTGGAACAATCGACCAGGGCCGTTGAGGCCCTCCGGCGGGAGGTGCAGTCCTCGAACCGGGCCGCACTCGCCGAGTTGGCCGGGCTCGAGAGCGACCTCGAGCGGGCGTCGAACAAGGTCAGGGAAATCCGGGAGTCGCTCGCGGCGATGACGGTGACGGCCCCGAGGGATGGTCTGGTGATCTACACCACCGACTGGCAGGGACAGAAGATGAAGACCGGCGACACCTGTTGGAGGGACCGTAAGCCCGTCGAGATTCCGGACCTGACCAGGATGACAGCCGACGGCGAGGTCCGGGAAGCCGAGGCGGGTCAGCTGGCCGAGGGCCAGCCGGTTCGGCTGCGGCTCGACGCCCACCCGGACGTCGAGTACAGCGGTTCGGTGGCCGGCCTGTCCCGCATCGTCCAGAAAAAGTCGTTCTGGAACCCGCTGAGGGTGGTCCGGCTCGAAATCGCCCTCGACCGGACCGATCCGGAGAGGATGCGGCCCGCCATGCGATTCAAGGGCGAGATCGAGATCGACCGCCTGCGCGACGTCCTCGTGATACCCCTCCAGGCGGTCCAGATTGCGGCTGACGGCCCCGTGGTTCTGCGCCGCCGGGGTTCGGGGTTCAAGGCCATCCCGGTCGAGCTCGGTCGTCGAAACCGCTTTGATGTCGAGATCGTAGCCGGCGTCAAGGCTGGTGATGTCGTACGGACCTCGGCCCCGCCCGACTGGGGTGCCCCGTGACCCGTATCGGCCGCCGGCTGGTCGGCTCGTGCGGGATCGCAGCGGTCGCCGCAGTCGGTCTCGTCCTCGCCGGTGGCGTCGGCTCTCAAAACGAGGTCGCCACCATCGAAGTGCGCCCCGCCCGGTATGTTCGGAAGATCACCGCCCAGGGACAACTGAGAGCGGTTCGCGACACCCCTCTCGCAACCACGGTCAATCGCACCGGACGCTATCAGGTGGCGTGGCTGATCCCGGAGGGAACCCGGGTCGCGGCCGGCGACGTGGTCGCCCGATTTGACCCGGCAGAGCTGGAACGCGAGCTCGCCGACGGGAGGGCCGAGGAGCGCATCGCGCGGGCCCGCCTGGCCAAGGCCGAGGCCGAGCGCCAGGGCACCCTCCACGGCCTCGCGCGCGATGCGGAACTGTCGTCGCGGGAGCTCGAGGTTGCCGAGCGATTTCAGGCCACCGACACGAAGCTGTACTCCAAAACCGAGATCGTCGAGGCCGCCATCGATACCGAGCTCGCCCACCAGCGAAGCGAGCACGCCGATCGAAACAAGGTGGTCCGTGACCGGCATAGCCGCGCCGACCTCGAGCTCCTGGAGATCGAGCGCCGCAAGGCCTCGATCAAGGTCGACCAGGCCACCGAGGGTCTGCTCGGGCTGGAGGTGTTGGCTCCCCACGCGGGCATCGTCATCTTCGAGCGCGACTGGAGCGGGAATACCATCCAGGTGGGAGAGGCCGTGTGGTCCGGGCGAGTGCTCGGCCGGCTGCCCGATCTCGGCAACATGGAGGCGGAGGTCTTCGTGCTCGAGGCCGACGCGGGCGGTCTCGCCGAGGGCCAGCCCGCCACCGTGGTCGTGGAGGCCCATCCCGCGACAGCCTACCGCGCGACCGTCGCGTCGGTCGATCCGGTAGCCCAAAAACGCCGCCAATCGCCAGTCCAGTACTTCCGCACCATCCTGACCCTCGAGCACACCGAAGCGGGACTCATGAAACCGGGGCAGACCGTCCGCGCCGAGATCACCCTCGCCGAGTTCGAACAGGCGATCACGGTTCCCCGTCAGGCGGTGGTCCAGAAGGACGGGGTTCCGATGGTCTATCGCCGCGACGGCTCCGACTTTCGCCCGGTCGAGGTCACCGTGGGCGCCACCGGTTTGGGTCGCGTCGTGATCACCTCCGGCGTCGCCGCGGGCGACGTCATCGCCCTGCGAAACCCCTACTCCGAAGCCGCCTCGTCGCGGTCTGCCAGCGACCGTTCCTCAACCGCCAACGCTACCGAGAGCCTCCAGTGAACCTCGCGGACGCCCTCCGGTCCGCCGCGGACAACCTCACCCGACACAAGCTGAGATCGGTGTTGAGCATGCTCGGAATGATTTTTGGCGTGGCGGCGGTGATCGCCATGCTGGCCATCGGTTCCGGCGCCGAGCGCCAGGCTCTCGAGATGATCGAACGCCTCGGGGTGCGCAACGTGCTGGTGAGGGACGTCGAGCTTCGCGAGGAACAGGCGGAGGAGATTCGCACCACCTCGCTCGGAGTCTCCCGGCGGGATGCCGAGGCCATTCGGGATGCAGTTCCCGGGGTCGACCTGACCGCGGTCCGAGTGCAGATCGACCCCTATGTCGTGCTGGCCCACGGCGTCACGACCGACGCGACGGTCCACGGCGTCGACCACCGATACGCCGGGCTGACCAATCTCCAGGTCGTGGAGGGACGGTTCCTTGACGCGTACGACGAACTCAACCACGCCCAGGTCTGCGTCGTGGGCACCGCAGTGCGACGCCAGCTTTTCGGATCCGATCCGGTTCTCGGCAATCTGCTCAAGGTGAACGACGTCTGGTTGGAGGTGGTGGGCGTGCTCGCTGGTGTCGGCGCCACCACCATCCAGGGGATCGCCGTCGGTTCAACCGATGGCGAGATCTACATCCCCGCCTCCACCGCGATCAGCAAGTTCGAACACCCCCGGCTGGACGCGCCGCTCGACGAGATCACGGTCCGCCTGGCGGTGGGTGAGAATCCCTCCGAGTCCGCCAACCTCATCGCCGAGCTTCTCGACAGGCTGCACGGTGGAGCCCGGGACTACGAGCTGGTGGTCCCCGAAGCGCTGCTCGAGCAGAGTCGCCGGACCCAGCGGTTGTTCAGCCTGGTGATGGGGCTGATTGCAGGAATTTCCCTGATTGTCGGCGGTATCGGAATCATGAACATCATGCTGGCTTCTGTGCTCGAACGGACCCGCGAAATCGGCATCCGTTCGGCCCTAGGGGCCCGACGCAAGGACATTCGGAATCTGTTCCTGATCGAGAGCTTCACCATCAGCTTGGTGGGCGGGCTCACCGGGGTTGTGGTCGGGATCGCGGTCGCCAGACTGGTCGCCGCCGCCGCGGGCTGGCCCACCGTCGTAACTGCCTTCGGGGTGTTGCTCGCCTTTGGCGTTTCGGTGTCGGTGGGGCTGGTGTCCGGTCTCTACCCGGCCCTCAAGGCCGCCGAGCTGCAGCCGATCGACGCCTTGCGGTACGAGTAAGGGCGCACTCGACATCGGAAGCTCGATGCTCGACGCTGAATCGTGGGGGTTGTCAACGCGGCTCGGAGAGCGGCGTCACAGGATTGGGGGTCATCGTGGACTGGCAACGGGTTATAGCGACGGTCGCATTCGGGCTCATCATTGCCGGGGCGGATGCCGAGCCTGGACGCGGCCGCCGGTTCCTGGCGACGAGTAACCTGAACCGGGCCGCCCTCGAACATGACGGTCTTGAACGCGGATTCGGCTGGTACACGGGCACCGGGGTCGGCGAGGCACCCGCGCCTGTCGTCCTCGTCCTTCACGGCGGTGGCGGCAGCGCGGCCCGCATCTGGTCCGGAGACGACGGCAGAGCTTGGCGCAGGCTGGCCGACGAACACGGCCTGGTGCTGCTCCTGCCCGAGGGGCGTACGGATCCCGGCAACCCTGACGCCCACCACTGGAACGACTGTCGCAGCAACGTGCTCGAGCCGGACGCGGCGAGCCACGCCGACGACGTGGGTTTCCTGGCCGCAGCCGTCGACTGGGCGGCGGCCCGGTGGCCGTTGGACCTGGATCGCGTCTACGTCACCGGCGCCTCCAACGGCGGCATGATGGCCTACCGAACGGCCATGAACGCCCCCAACCTGGTCGCTGCAGCGGCCGCCGTGATCGCCAACCTCCCCGATCCCAGCGAATGTCCGGGGCCGTTTCGGGCGATGCCGGTGCTGATAATGAACGGCACCGCCGACCCCCTGATGCCGTGGGACGGCGGCTGTGTGGGTCTGGCCGGGTGCGTTCGCGGGACGGTGCTCTCCACCGAGGACACCGTCGCCTTCTGGGTCGGCGAAGACCGCGCCGACCCGGAACCGGTCTGCATTGATCTCCCCGACATCGTGCCCGACGACGATTCCACCGTCACCGTCTGCACCTACGGTGGTGGCGTTGCGGGCAGCGAGGTCATGCTCTACCGTATCAACGGCGGGGGCCACGCTCCCCCGGGACCGGACGCCCTCCCGTTCTGGTACAGCCTCATCGTCGGGCCCAAGAACCACGACATCAGCGCCCCTGACGAGATCTGGGACTTCTTCCAGCGCCACCGGCGCATCACGCCTCACCCGCTCCATCCCTCCGGCCGGGTTCGGTAGCAGCAGCGGGCGAAACCTACTCGGAGAAACAGGATGCACCTACCTTCTTTCCGGCGTCGGTGGAGTTGTCACTTCGTGCGACGGTTGTCGTGACACGTCGCCGGCGAGGTTCCCCGACGGTCAGACTCGCTGCTACCATGGTGGTCAAGGATGACAACTCGTCACTCACTCATGCCGGTAATCGCGGTTGCGCTCGCGGCGGCCGTGGCGCTGGCGGCGATGTTCGCGGCGAGGCTCGTCCGTTTTCCGCCGGGGAGTTTCTTGCCGCCGTCGTTCGTCACCCATTCCGTGATGCTGGCTCTATCCATCGCGGCGATGTGGCTGCTGTCGAAGGGCCGGCTGGAGCTCTATGGGTTCACCAAGGGAACGTACGAGTTCAGCCCCCGTATCCTCTTGTGGGCTCTGCCGACGGCGGTTCTGTCCATCGCGTCAGCATTCGCAGCACCTGCCGGACAGGGCACAGCCCGACTCGTTGACCTCACCAAACCCCAGATGGTCGTTTTCATCTGGGTCTACGCGAGCATCGCCGAAGAGCTGCTCACTCGGGGGCTGTTGCAGACGCTCCTCAGTGGGAATTCCAGGGTTGGAGCTTCGGCCACCCGTGGCTTGAGCATGCCGGTACTCGTGAGTGGGTTGTTCTTCGGATCCATGCACCTTGTGCTTGTCAAGTCGATGGGTCCCGCGGCAGTTCCGATCATCTTGATGGTGGTGTTCCTCGGCCTGATCGCGGCGCGCTACCGTGAGAGAACGGGGAGTCTCCTTCCCGCCATCATCATCCATGCGCTGTTCAACATCGGCGGCATGCTCCCCCTGTGGGTCATCCAGTGGCTGCGCAATTAGCCCGCAAATCTGACCGGCTGTGCTAAAAAGACCAGATGAGACATTCCTTGACCCTCATCGTCATCGCCTTGATGACCGCCTGCGCCGCGCCGCCGCCCGAGGTGGATCCCGAGTATCGCGCCGAAATCTCAGCCTGGCGTGCCGCCCGTCTCGAGCGGCTGACCGCCGAGGACGGTTGGCTGACGCTGATCGGGCTTTACTGGCTCGGACCCGAGTTCAACCGCGTCGGGTCGAACGCACACTATGAAATTCCTCTTCAATCCGACTCAATCCCGCCGTTCGCCGCGACCATTTCGATCGAGGATGACGGCCAGGTGTTCCTTCGCGCCCTTGCCGACGCCGGGGTGACGGTCAACGGCGAGCCGACCCTCGAGGCCATTCTGAAGACCGACGGCCAAGGGAGTCCCGATGTTGTGGGGGTGGGACGGTTTCACCTTCACATCATCGATCGGGAGGGCAATCTCGCGGTCCGGGTCAAGGACCCGGAGGCCCGGACCCGGGCGGAGTTTCCGGGCATCGATCACTTTCCAATCGACCCAAGCTATCGAGTCACCGCGAGGCTTCAGCCGTATGACGGGCTGAAAGAGGTCGAGATCCCCACGGTCATCGGCATGCCGACGACCATGCTGGCCCCGGGCCTCCTCCACTTCACAATTGAGGGTGACGAGCTGACCCTCGAGCCCTACCTCGAATCGCCGGAGGACGAGTCGTACTCTCTGATCTTCCGCGACCGCACCTCGGGCGAGACAACACACGGCGGCGGCAGATTCCTGTCGGCCGAAGCGGTGGGCGACGACGGCTCCACGGTGCTCGACTTCAACCTGGCCTACAACCCGCCGTGCGCGTTCACGGCCTTTGCCACCTGTCCGCTGCCGACACCGCAGAACAACCTGGCCGTCGCGATCGAGGCTGGAGAGCAGTTCAGCGCCGAAACGCACTGAATCGGGGGTTGGCGCAAAGCGGCAGCAGATGTGCGGATCAGGCAAGCCGGTGAATAAAAAAGCATCAAAACCTGAGATTTCGTGTACCATGCGGGGCATTAACGGCGTTAACCGCCGATTTGGCCGGCCCGGTTGGGGCTTCGACCGGGTCAGACATTGATCGCAAAGGAAGGAGTGAAGGATGAAGTACCGTTGGATGATCGTGCTCGTGATGGTTGTCGCCGCCGCCGGTCTGGGTTGCTCGAAGGCCGAAATGAAGGAAACCGCCGACACGGCCGGTGATGCGATCCACGACGCCGCTGACAAGACCGCGGACGCGATGGACGACGCCGCCGACGCCGTTGGCGATGCTGCCGACGACGCCGCGGACATGGTCGGCGAGGCCTACGAGGATGCCACGGACGCGGCGACGGATGCCGCGGGTGACGCCGCCGACGCGGCTGCCGACATGGCCAATGCCGCCGGCGAAAAGCTCGAGGAGACGGCCAAGGACCCGAAGAAAGACCACTAATCGTTCGGCTCGTTAGAGATCTGGGCGACCTTCCTGGGTCGCCCTTTTTTTGTTTGCCGTTGACGTTGTCGCAGCCGTCGACTGCTCCAACGCGACTCATCCGCCGTTTCCCGCTCCCTGCGCCAGTGCCCCCACTCTGCTAACCTTCAATCGAGCATGAATGAACGAACCTGGTCCCGGACTCGCCCGGCCACCGCGACACGAAGGTCAACGGTAGATCGGTGCCGTTAGACCCGCTGATCGATGACGCGTCATGGACGGCGCGGATCGTCCGACTGCTGAGGGTCGTGCCGGTAGTCGCCTTCGGATTCGTCTCGTTGCTGCTGTTCAACGCGGCGCAGACCGCAAGTCTGCTCCTGGTGCCCTTCTCCAAGCCAGCGTTTCGACGGTTCAACCGGTGGTGCGCCAACGTATGGTGGGGCTGGTGCGTGTTGGCCGCCCAGCGGTTCAACAGCACAGAGATCATGACCAGCGGCGACGACCTTCCGATGGCCGAGAACGCCCTGGTCATTTCCAACCACCAGCAGATGCCTGACATCCTGGCGCTGATGACGCTGGCCCGTTCGAAGGGACGGCTGGGTGATCTCAAATTCTTCGTGAAGTACGCCCTGAAGTGGGTCCCCGGTCTCGGCTGGGGCATGCAGTTCCTGGGCTGCCCCTTCCTGCGGCGGGACTGGACATCGGACCGTGAGTTGATCGACCGCACCTTCAACACCGTCATCGAGGAGGGAATCCCGGTGTGGCTCGTGTCCTTCGTCGAGGGGACACGGTCCACCGCGCCGAAAATCCAGGCCAGCGCCCGGTGGGCCGTGGAGCACGGCATGGATCCTCTCAGCCACCTTCTCACCCCCCGGAGCAAGGGATTCGTGGCCACCGTTGGTGCCCTTCGCAACCACCTCGACGCGGTCTACGACGTGACCATCGGCTACGAGGGCGGGGTACCGACGTTGTGGCAGTTCATCGTCGGTTGCGTGGACCGGATCCACCTTCACGTCGGGAGATTCCCGGTGGCGACCCTCCCACCTTCCGACACCGAGCTGCGCGACTGGCTGCTCGAACGCTGGCGGATCAAGGACGAACGGCTGGAAAGGTTCTATGCCAGTGATTCGTTGGGTGGAACGCGATAAGTGAAAAGTGAAACGCGATAGAGTCTAGAGAGATGTGGGCGAGGCGGTAAGGATGAGTGACCAACCGGAGGATCGAGTAACCCTGGGGGATCGCCTGCCGCGGGGTGGAACCGACGACGCCGACCGCATCCTCGAGCTCTTCTTGGACTGGACGGCCGGCCTCGGCTTCGAGCTCTACCCGGCCCAGGAAGAGGCGTTGCTCGAGCTCATGGCCGACCGCCACGTGATCCTCAACACTCCGACCGGCTCCGGCAAGTCCCTGGTCGCTCTCGGCCTCCATTTCAAAGGCCTGTGCGAGGGCAAAACCAGCTTCTACACCTCCCCCATCAAGGCCCTGGCCAGCGAGAAGTTCTTTTCCCTGTGCGACGAGCTCGGTCCGGACAGGGTGGGTATGCTCACCGGCGACGCCAGCATCAACCCGGAGGCGTCGGTGATCTGCTGCACCGCCGAGGTGCTCGCCAACCTCGCGCTGCGCAAGGGTGACACGCTCGACGCGGCCTACGTGGTGATGGACGAGTTTCACTACTACGGCGACCGGGACAGGGGGTGGGCCTGGCAGGTGCCGCTGATCACCCTGCCGAACACCCGGTTCCTGCTGATGTCGGCGACCCTCGGCGACATGTCCCGCATCTGCCGCCACATCGAGGACGTCACCGGGGTCGGTGCGGTCGAGGTGACGTCGAGCGAGCGGCCGGTTCCACTGGAGTTCGACTATCTCGAAACCCCTCTGCACGAGACCGTGATGAAGCTGGTGGAAGACGACCGGGCGCCGATCTACATCGTCAACTTCACCCAGCGCGACTGCGCCGAGCTCGCCCAGAAGCTGACCTCGCTGCCGCTGACCTCGAAGGAGGCCAAGGCGGCGATCCGCGACGCCCTCGGTGACGTCCGGTTTCACACCCCCTACGGCCGGGAGTTTCGGCGATTCCTCGGCTTCGGCATCGGCGTCCACCACGCGGGCCTGCTCCCGAAGTACCGGCTGACGGTGGAGCAGCTCGCCCAGCAAGGGCTGCTCAGGGTCGTCTCCGGCACCGACACCCTCGGTGTCGGCGTCAACATCCCGCTGCGCACCGTGCTGTTCACCAAGCTCGCCAAGTTCGACGGCCGCAAGGTGACCCACCTCAAGGTGCGGGACTTTCAGCAGATTGCGGGTCGGGCCGGTCGCAAGGGGTTCGACGATCGCGGCTGGGTGGTGGCGCAGGCACCGGAGCACGCCATTGAGCGCAAGCGGGAGGAGGCCAAGGCAGCCGCCGGCGCAGGCAACAAGAAGCGCCGCAGGTCGACGTCGAGGAAGGGAGCGGACGGCGAGGTGTCGTGGGCCGAGGACACCTTCACCCGGCTCCGCGAATCAGCTCCGGAACAGCTCCGCTCCCGGTTCAGGCTGACTCCGGGGATGATTGTCGACCTGCTACAGCGGGACGCCGCCAAGAACGACCCCGACGTCGGGAACTTCCACGCCATCCGCCGCCTGATCGCCGACTCCCACGAGGACGACAACCGCAAGCGGGGGCACGTCTCCCACGCCGCCCAGCTGGTGCGATCCCTGCACCGGGAGGGCATCGTGCGCATGGTGCGCGACACCGCATCCAGCTACTACTGGGTCGAGGTGAACGATGACCTCCAGGTAGACTTTTCCCTGTTCCACAATCTGTCGCTGTTCCTGGTGGACGCCATCTCGCGGCTGGACGCCGAGGCCGATACCTACCCTCTCGACCTGCTGAGCGTGGTGGAATCGGTGCTCGAGGACCCGGTGGTGGTGCTCCGCCGCCAGGTGGCCAAGGCCAAGGACCTGCTGGTGGCCCAGCTCAAGGCCGATGGCGTGTCCTACGACGAGCGGATGAGGCGGCTTGACGAGGTGACCCACCCGCAGCCGGCCGCCCAGTTCATCCACATCGCGTTCGACCATTTCCGCGGCAACCATCCGTGGGTTGGGGGCGACCTGGTGCGGCCCAAATCCATCGCCCGCGAGATGGTGGAGGAGTACCTCGGCTTTGGCGAGTACGTTCGACGATACGGCCTCCAGCGTTCCGAAGGCGTTCTCCTGCGCTACCTTTCTCAGGCCTACAAGACCCTGGACCAGAACGTGCCGGATCCGTTCAAGACCGCGGGCGTGTGGGACGTTGTCGGCTACCTGCGGTCGGTTCTGGAGCGCACCGACACCTCGTTGATCGAGGAGTGGGAAGCGCTGGTCCACCCGGAGCTGCGTTTCCAGGGGGAGGATCCTCACGCCAGCCACCGCCGGTTGGTGGCCCACGAGCTGATCCAGGACGAACGCCGGCTATCCTCTCGGGTCCGGGCCGAGCTGCACGCGTTGGTAGCTTCCCTGTCGCGCCGGGAGTGGGAGGAAGCCGCCGGAACGGTTCGTCCGCTGCCCGAGGCATCGGCCGACCATTGGTCTCCCGACCGCTTCGAAAAGGCCATGGCGCCGTTCTTCGAACGTTTCGGGTCGTTGGTCATCGACCACCGGTCGCGGCTGGCCGACAAGACCACCATTGCCCGCACCGGCGACCACACCTGGCGGGCCGTCCAGATGTTGTGCGACTCCCAGGGTGAAGACCTGTGGTGCATCGAGGCCACGGTCGATCTCGGCGACGTCGAGTCCCTCGACGGCCCGATCATCTCCGTCGACCGCATCGGCGAGTAACAACCCCTGAAATCGATTCGAATTACGAATTGCGAATTTTTTGGGTCGCTACGGCGAAACCGTCACCTCTCGCCGGAGCCGCGCCGGGTATGCCTCGACCGCCGCCTCCATGACCGCCATCGCTCGGGTGAGGGTCGCCGAGTCGTACATGAAGGCGATGCGAACCTCGTCTATGCCCAGGCCGGGAGTCACGTAGAAGCCCTCGCCGGGGGCCAGGCACACGGTCTCGCCACCATGTTCGAAGTCCTTCAACATCCACAGAGCAAACGATTCGCAGCTGTCGATGGGCAGCCGCGTCATGGTGTAGAAGCTGCCCTCGCTGCGGTGAGGATCGACGCCGTCGATCCTGCCGAGACCGGAGAAGACGGCGTCGCGCCGGCCCTGGTACTCCGAGCACAGACCCTCTGAGTAGGCTCTGCCGTGGCTCAGCATCGGCACGACCATCAGCTGCTCGGCGGTGGCCACCGAGAGCCTTGCCTGGCAATACCTCAGGGCGACATCGAGGATCTCTCGGTTGGTGGTCGCCATGCATCCGATCCGGACGCCGCAAGCGTTGAATCGCTTCGACACGCTGTCCACCACGACGATGCGGTCGGCGAGGTCGCGAAACCTCGTGAACGATCGCACCTCGCCGCCGTCGAAGACGAACTCTCGGTAGACCTCGTCGCAGATCACGAACAGATCCGCCTCCACAGCCACCCGCGCCACCGCCTCCAGCTCCTCCTCGGTGTAGACCGTTCCCGTGGGATTGGAGGGGTTGCACAGCAGGATGGCCCTGGTCTTCGGCCCAACGCACGCGCGCAGGCGATCGGCCGATCCGAAGTGGTAGCCGTCCTCCACCCGCAGAGTGACCGGCACCATCCGGACGTCGGCCTGCGCGGCGAAGCTCAGGTAGTTCGTGTAGCACGGCTCAAAGACAAGAACTTCGTCGCCGCCGCCGGCCACTATGGAGAGGATGAAAGTGATGGCCTCGCTCGCCCCCGAGGTCACCAAAATCTGGTCCGGGCCGAAGGTGATATCCCAGCCGGCGAAGAACGCACTCCATGCCTGTCTGGCTTCCACCAGGCCCTCGCTGGGGGCGTAGGCCAGCCGGCTCAGCGGAAGGCCGTGCAGGGCGGCGATCATTTCGGGTGGAGTGGGCAGGTCAGGCTGGCCGATATTCAGATAGTGGACACCAATTCCGCGGGCCTCGGCGGCCCTGGCGTGGGGCGCGAGCTTGCGGATCGGCGACGCCTGGAGCCTGGCTGACTTGGGGGACAGTGCGGGCATCTCCACCTCCGGTCCCGGAATTGTAGATGATCTTGGGGCGACGGGGCATACAATGGACTTCCAGGTAAGATCAAACCGATGCTGATTCAAACCGTTCGGGGTCTCAGCCGTTCCTCCAAGCTCAGGCTGGCGTGGGACGTGTTCATGGTGTGGGCGGCCCTCATCAACCTCTGGTTGATCCTCTTCGACCTGACCTATCTCTGGCTGCGCCCGTACTACTTCTCCTACATTCCTGTCGTCACCTCAGTGTACGACCCCGTCAAGGGGATTTCGGCAAACCCGTTGACCTCCGAGGCGTTGGAGCTGCGCGCCGACGCGATGCGGCTCTCCGAAGCCGACCCCGAATCGCCGGACCTGACCAACTTGGCCATCAAGCTTCGAGCGGTGACGCTGCGGATTTTCGCCGAAGACCCATTTGCCGGCTCTGGCCAGGAACATCTCCTCGGTGTGTTGCGCCAGGGCCTCGCCGACCAGACGAAGGTCCCGAGGGCGTCGCTCGACAATCCCGTCAATCTCGACCAGGCGGTGAACCGGTTCTGGCCTCTCGAACCGGAAGCGCTCAGCCGGCGGCTCCGGGCGCAGGATCCGAAAGTCCTCAAGGCTCTGCAGCTGTGCTATCACCGATCCTATGCGCTCGGAGGGGAACTCACCGACTACTTCTGGCTCATCGACCTTCCCTTCCTGACCCTGTTCTGGATCGAGTTCCTGGCCCGTTGGCGGCTCGCCATCAAGCGCGAGGACTACGCCAGTTGGTTCTTCTTCCCGATCGTCAACTGGTACGACGTGCTGGGATTGATCCCGATCGCCTACTTTCGGGTGTTTCGTCTGCTGCGGGTCGTCTCCATGTACATGCGGCTCCGGCGCAGCGAGCTGTCGGTGGTCGGCCAGGACGTGTTCAGCCGAACCGTGGCCTACTTCTCCAACATCATCACCGAAGAGGTCTCGGATCGCGTGGCGTTGCGGATCCTGGCCGAGTTTCACGAGGAGATCGCCGACGGTACCCACGCCAGGATCGTCAGTGAGACCGTCCAACCCCGCAGGTCCGACATCCAGCGAGTGCTGGTTAATCAGATCCAACAGACCCTCACCAACACCCAGACGCTGGACAACCTGAGGTCTCTGCTCCGGCTCAACCTCACCACGGCCATCGAGGAGTCCGAAGCCCTGTCCGCAGTGCCTCTGCCGAACGCGATTCTCAGGCCACTGGTTCGCACCACCGGCGAGGTGATTCTCGAAACCACCCTCGAGGCGGTCTCCACCACCCTCAACTCAGCCCAGGGACGGCGTGCCGTCGAAGACCTCGCCGGCTCGATGCTCGACGATCTTTTCTACGGGCCGGGGCTGACGGAGCTCGAATCGCTGACCAAGGAGATCTCGCTTCAGGTGATCGAGCACATGCAGGAGGTTGTCGCAATCAAGAAGTGGATGCTCCCCCACCCCGATGAAGCTGTCGCCAACCCGACGGTCAGCTCGGCGGAAGCTGACTTCACGGATAGTTGATTTGCCACCCTGCCCGATTTTCGCCGTCCGTACGATCCGGTGTTCCCGCAGAGTCTGACAAGGTCGGCCGCAGCGCAGCCCCCAAAAAGGGGCGTCCCCGGACGGCTAAAATCGGGCTGATTTCAACACCGAATACCTCATCACACAGCGAAGAACGCGGCCAGGAGTGGGCGCCATGGTTCCTTCTACGTTTAACGTGTAACGTGTTCATCCCCAAGAAGGGAATCCGCTGACTGCCGGCTCACACGCTACGTGCCCTCCAGGCGATCGAGGCGGAGGGTGCCGTCGGGAGCGACCAGACGGCGACCGGCGACGATTGCCGCTCCCATGGCGCCAAGGGCGACGGCGGCGGCGATCATGAACATCACGACGATCTGGTAGGCCACCGCCTGCATCGGCGGTGACCCCGCCAGGATCTGGCCGGTCATCATGCCGGGCAGCGACACGATCCCCGCCGCGGTCATGGCGTTGACGATCGGGATCATGCCGGTCCGCACCGCCGATCTCAACGGCACCGCCAGCGCCTCGCGCCGGCTCGCGCCAAAGGCGAGGTGCAGCTCCACCTCCGAGCGACGGACGGCGAGGTGCTCGAGGAAACGTTCCAGGCAGAGCGAGATCCCGGTCAGCGAGTTGCCGAGGATCATCCCCAGCAGCGGAATCACGTACTGCGGGTCGTACCATGGTCGAACGCCGACCACCGCCTGGGTGACGACGCCGCCCACCACCAGACAGGACCCCGCCATCACCAGCCATGCGTCGATCCGTATCCCGCGGTATCGGCGGCCGGCGCGTGCAACCGCCTCGCGGGCTGCAAACAGCGTCATCACGAGCACTAACAGCGCCACCAGCAGCGGGCTGTCGACGGCGAACACCCGCTCGAGCACCACTCCGAGCAGGCCCAGCTGCAACACGGTGCGAATGGCCGACACTGCGAGCCGCCGTTCCATGCCCAGGCGCAGCGCCAGCGACACCGCGCCGGCCGCCAAAACCAGCAAGGTGGCGAGCGCCAGTTGCCAGGGTCCGAGCGGGATCACGCCGCCGCTCACGGCGCCTCCAGCCGGCCATCGTGGAGGCGGATGACCGCATTGGTGCGGTGGGCGAGCTCGCCGTGGTGGAGCACGACGAGCAGCGCCCGGTCCGGACGGTGCGCGAAGTCGAGCATCAACTCGAAACATGCGGCTGCGGTGGTCTCGTCGAGCCCGGCCAAGGGCTCGTCCGCCAGCAGCACCGGGGGATCCCACAACAGCCCCCGTACCAGAGCCAGGCGGTGTCGCTCGCCACCGGACAGCGAACCCACTTCTCGGTCGTCGGGCAGCCGTCGCAGACCGACCGCATCCAACAACTCCCGGGCGCGATCGTGATTGAAGGTCCGGCCACCGGTGCACTTGAATCCGTACGGCAGCTCCAGGTTCTCCAGCACCGTACCCGGCACGGTGGGTGCATCCTGCGCCATCAGGGTCACCAGGGACCGCCACGCCGGGAGCTTCGACCCGTGGTACGCCGTACCGGCAAGCTCGCGACGTGCCTCCGATCCGGCCGGAGCCAGGCCGGACACCAGTCTCAGCAGAGTGCTCTTTCCGCTCCCGGACGGCCCATCGAGAACCGTCGCTTGACCTGCTTTCAGTCCGAACTCCGCGTTTGCGAACAACACGCGGCCCTCGCCGTCGCTGGCGGTGAACGGGCCGGCTTCCAGCAGATACGACACCAGGAGAGTCTACCGCGCCTGGAGACCGGTCTTCCGAATTCGGAATTCGAAATTCAACAAACGTCCATCTCACGTCCCCAGGATGAACCAACCCTATGACGTTCAACTTTCAACTTTCAACTCTCCGACGACCTGAACCGCCACCCGCCTTCATCGTCGAGGGGTTGCCAAAGGCATAAATAAGGTATAAATTAGATACCATGGATAACGAAGGCTGTTGCCGCCGCATCCTCCACTGCGACATGGATGCATTCTTCGCCGCGGTCCATGTGCGAGACGACCCCTCGTTGGCCGGCAAGCCGGTGGTGGTCGGCGGAGATCCCCGGAGACGCGGGGTCGTGGCGGCGGCCAGCTACGAGGCGCGCTCGTTCGGGATTCACTCGGCAATGTCGGCTTCCCAGGCGTTCCGGCGATGCCCGCAGGTTGTCTTCCTCCGCCCCGATTTCAAACGCTACGTCGCCGAGGCCGAGAAGATCTTCGCCATCTACCGCGAGTTCACCCCTCGGATACAGACGATGTCCCTCGACGAGGCCTACCTCGACGTGACGGATCATCTGGGGGACTACGGGTCGGCCACCGCCATCGCCACCGAAATCCGGCACCGGGTCCTGAACGACACCGGGCTGACCGTGAGCGTCGGCGCAGGACCGAACAAGCTGGTGGCCAAGATCGCGTCCGACTACCGAAAACCCGACGGTCTCACGGTGGTTCCTCCGGGCAAGGTGTCGGAGTTCCTCGCTCCCATGCCCGTGCGGCTGCTCCACGGCATCGGACCGAGCACCGAGTCGAGTCTGCAGCGGATGGGGGTGCGAACGGTCGCCGAGCTGCGGGCGCTGTCCGTGGACCGATTGATGACGAGGTTCGGCAGCTGGGGTCGGACCCTCTGGCTGCACTGCCGCGGCATCGACGACCGTCCCGTCCGTGACACCCACACCCGGAAGAGCCTGAGCTCCGAACGGACCTTCCCATCGGACGTCGACGATCTGGGCCAGATGGACGGTATCCTCGGCGAATTGGCGGCGGAGGTGGCCAACGGTCTGAAGCGGAAGAAGATCGCCGCCTGTACGCTGACGGTCAAAGTGAGATTTCCGGACTTCACCACTCGAACGCGATCCCACACCCTGTCAAACCCGACCGCAGAGGCGCCGGCCATCGCCCACTGCGCCCAATCGCTGGTGCGACGGACCGAAGCCGCCAACCGCTCGGTACGGTTACTTGGCGTGGGCGCGAGCAACCTCGTTCGCCACGATCACGAGCAGCTGCCTTTGTTCGACCGCGCGTAGAGCGATCACGGCCCGCTGATCTCACCAACCTCCTCCTGTAGCCGGGAAACGCCCTCATCAGTCTCTGCCTGGATCCCAGCGAGGGCCGCGGTGCCGTTTCCCCCGTACAATCGGCAACCGATGAGACGTTTTGACGATCGAACCAGGGGCTGGTTGTTGCTCGTGGGCGTGGTGGCCGCCGTATTCTGCGTCGGCCTCACGCTGACGCCCTGGCTTGAAAGCCGCGCCGGGGCGGTGGGGTCCTGGCTCAGGCTCGCGTATCGGCCGACCTGCCATCAGATTTCCGAACGCTGTCTCGACCTGGGATGGGGTCCTCTCGCAGTCTGTGCCCGCTGCTCCGGGCTCTACGCTGGGGGGCTGGTTGGACTGATGTCCGGCGCCCTGCTGGGAATCAGAATCCGCCCGCGGTTGATCTGGGTGGTCCTCTCCCTCACGCCCTCCGCGGTGGACTTCCTGATGGCCCTTGCCGGCCTGCCCAATCTGGCGAACTGGCCGAGGTTTCTCGTCGCCGTCCCGCCGGGTCTTCTTTTCGGACTGCTGCTGACAGACGGGATCGGCGACGTGATCGGCAGGATCGGTCCCAACCGCGCGATCCCCGGCGCAGATCCCCTACAATAGACAACTCACAGGGAGGACGTCATGACCACCGAAACCCCGTCCATGGTCAAGCCGGCCTTGATCGCCGGCATCGCCTTCGGTATCGCCGGCGCGATCCCGTTTATCGACTGGATCAACTGCGCCTGCTGCGCCCTGATCATCAGCTGCGGATTCGTCGCGGCCTACCTTTACTCGAAGCCCATGAAGGCCGCCGGCCTCGGGTTTACCGCCGGAAACGGGGCGGTGGTCGGTCTCGCATCGGGAATCGTCTACGGCGTCGTCGCCGGGTGCCTCGGGGCCGTAATCAACCGGATGGTCGGCCTCACCGACGTCAACCAGATTCTCGAGCAGATGGAACAGATGGGCACCATGGACCCGGAGGCCATGGAGATGGCGAGCCGATTCATGGAGTCCACCGGCCCCGCCACCTTCGCCCTTGCCGGGATCTTCTTCTCGCTCCTCCTCGGTGCAATCTTCGGATCCGTCGGCGGCCTCATCGGCGGCGCGGTCTTCAAGTCTCCGCCCCTGCAAGCCGACGAAGTCGACACCGTCAGGTGGTCTTCCGGTCAGCAGCCTCCACCGCCTGACGGACCACCGCCGCCTCCGGTCGGACCGGGAATCTGACCCCGTTCTCTGTTAATCGCGTGCTCGGGGGCTCGGCCCAAAAGGCTTTCGGCGGCAAAGGAACGTTCCGCTGAGGTCGATCCTGATTTTCTGTTCATTTTGAGATAAAGCCTCAATTACAATATTGCTAACATCTATTTTCTCTTGACGATATGAGGAATTGTACATATCCTTATTTCGATTTGAGAACTCGGAGTCGGAGCCGAGCAACCTTCCACAACATCTCTGTGCAGACGAGGACAAGGAGGACACCATGAACGCAACCAAGTGGATGATCGCAGTGGTCCTGATCGCCGTCGTGGCCGTCGGTTTCGCCGACCTAGCGGTGGCGGGCAAGAAGAAGACCTCGGGGCAGGACCTTTACAAGGAATACTGCAAGTCCTGCCATCAGCAAGAGTCGGACAACGGCGAGTACACGCCCATGACCCTGATCCAGGACCAGTGGCAGCGGTTCTTCGACGAGCGGTACGAGGCGACCCACTCCACCGTCAAGGACCCGAACCACGGCGACGTCGTGGTCACCGAGGCAATTTCGGCCGAGGATCTCGAGGCGCTCAAGGACTGGACCATCGACCACGCCGCCGACTCCGAACACCCCATGACCTGCGGCTGATGTCGCCGCGAATTCGAGGAGGATTTCAATGATGCGCAAGACACTCACCCTGTGTGGAACCCTGCTCCTGATCGGCGGCACGGCCGGCCTCGCTCAGGACACCACCATCGTCGAAGAAACGACCGACGTCACAATCGTCGAAGAGGTCGATCAAGAGCAGATCGACGAGCTCAAGGCCCAGCTCAAGGACCTCGAAAAGCGAGTCATGAAAAACGAGCGCAAGACGGCCCTGGACCGCATCGACTGGTCCGGCGACTTTCGATTCGAGGCCAACTCCCTCAACACGAGCTTCGACCCCTACTTCAACGGTATGGAGCTCCAACGCATGCTGGTAGACACTCTGTTCTACTTCGGCGCCACCGGCATGCCGCCGTCATCGCCCGAGGACGTGGGCAACCTGATCCGGGAAAACTACGCCGACTACCTCTACTACCTGAACAACGTGGTCTCCTTCGACTGGCTGAAGGAGACCATCGGCTCGTTTCCGCCGGAAATGGTAGGAGGCCTCATGCAGGCCCTCCTCCCCTACACCTACACTGACGGCTACGACATCGGCAACGACCTCCTCTACACCAATCGGCTGCGCCTCCAGATGAATGCGCAAATCGCCAAGAACGTGGACTTCCAGGGCCGCCTCACGATGTACAAGGTCTTTGGCGACTCCACCGGCGTCCAGGTCTTCAACGGCCAGCCGACCTCGATCAACATCGACGGCACCACCGCTTCGGTCCCGAACTCCGACATCGTGAGGGTCGAGCGGGCTTACTTCAACTGGAAGAACATAGGCGGCGCGCCGGTCTACCTGTCCATTGGCCGACGTCCGTCTACCGGTGGTGTGCCGCTGAACCTCCGCAACGACGAGCCCCGCGGCGGATCGCCCGTTGGGACGGTGGTCAACTATCAGTTCGACGGCATCACCTTCGGCTGGCACATCTCCGAGTCCAACACATTCCGCCTCTGCTACGGGGTCGGCTACGAGTCCGGATTCGGCAGCGCCGAGGAGCTCCGGCCCGAGGATCGGCTCAAGGACGCCACCTTCTTCGGATTCAACTGGGACCTGATCGACAAGGAGCACATGTTCCTCCAGGCGTCCGCCCTGCGGGTGTTCAACGTCACCGACGGCTTCAACGGTCTGGTGGTGATGCCGCTCGATCCGATCAGCGGTCAGGACGCGCCTCCCGCGGTCATCCGCTACACCCCGTCGGCCAACCTCGGCGATATCAGCTGGGTGAGTGTGGTCTTTATGCGTCACGACGGGCCAGTCGACTGGTTCGCCACCTACAGCTACATGGAGTCCGATCCGAACGACATCACCACGCCGTTCGGCGGCCTCTTCTCCGACCCCTTCGACACTCCTGAAAAGCAAGACGGCGACATGTTCTACGTCGGCGCGCGCTACAACTTCGCGAACGACAAGACCAAGATCGGGCTCGAGTACAACCAGGGGTCCGAGTATTGGTTCAACTGGGGGGTTGCGGAAGACACCATGGGAGCTCCGAAGACAGCGGTCCGAGGCAACGTGTGGGAGGCCTACCTCACCCACCGAATCGCCAAGGGCTTCATCATCAAGCTGGACTACATGATGTACGACTTCGACTACAGCCAATCCGGTTGGCACCTGGGTGCTCCCAAAGAGCTCGGCACCGACCCGCCGCCGATCCTCGGCTTCCCCTCGCCTTCCTCCATCGACAAGTTCCTGCTAGGATTCATGGCGCGGTTCTGATCTCCGGGGAGGCGGCTCATGGCCAGGCAATTCCTCATCTTCGCACTCGTCTTCGCGATCGGCGGCTCGGCGGTTTTGGCCGCCGGCAAGGACTACTCGCACAACGAGTACTTCGAGCACTACGAGGGCACCACGACCTGCCTCGGGTGCCACGAAGACGAGGCGGAGGCTTTCTTTCACTCCGAGCACTACCAGTGGCTCGGTCACACTCCTGACGTGGTGAACTCGCATGGGGCCGAGCAGGGCAAGCTCACCATGGTGAACGACTTCTGCACCAACCCGATGCCGAGCTGGATCGGTGAGATCAAGAACGAGGACGGCACGGTCGTGGCAGCGGGCTGTTCCAAGTGCCACGCCGGCCTCGGCCTCAGGCCCACGCGGGAATTGACTCAGGAACAACTCGAGAACATCGACTGCCTGATCTGCCACGCCTCCGGGTATCGCCGCGGCATCTACCAGAACGAGGACGGCGGCTGGGAGTGGAGGTCGATCCTCTGGAAGAACCAGGAGGGATTGGACTCGGTCTCCAAGAGGATCTCCAAGCCGACCAGCGCCATGTGTCTGCGTTGCCACGCGGCCTCGGGCGGAGGTCCCAACTTCAAGCGGGGCGACATCGAGTACACCCTTGCCGAGCCCGACCCGGAGTTCGATTACCACATGTCCCAGGACGGGGCCGGGCTGACCTGTGCCGATTGCCACGCCGGGCAAGACCACCGGGTCGTCGGACGCGGCTCCGACCTCGCGTCAACCGACACCCCCGGCCAGAGACTCACCTGCGACAACGGAGCGTGCCACGATCTGGCCCCCCACGCCAAGGCGCTGCTCGACGCTCATGCCCGGCGAGTCGACTGTACGGTGTGCCACATCCCCACCTTCGCCCGCGACGAGCCCACTGATCTCCATCGGGACTGGTCGAATGTCCACTTCTCCGAGGACAAGGGCAAGTACGCCCCGTACATCGAACTCGGCGACAACGTGGTACCTACTTTCGCCTGGTTCAACGGCACGAGCCGCATGCAGCTGCCCAAGACCCCGGTGGTTCGCAACCGGGACGGGGTGGTCGAGATGGCGATCCCACAGGGGTCGAAGGACGATCCGAACTCCAGGATCTCGGCGTTCAAGGTCCACCGAGGGCGGCTGCCGGTGCTCGACGGCAAGGGCTGGCTGCTGCCGGTGACGGTCGACGAGCTCTACGTTCATGGCGACGTCGACCGGGCGGTCAAGGAGGGCGCCGAGAGCCTGTACGGCCTCGATGACGTCAGCTACACATGGGCGGACACCATCCGCTACATGAAGATCAACCACGAGGTCCGGCCGGCCGAGTACGCCCTTCGCTGTCTCGACTGCCACGGACCGGACGGCAGGCTCGACTGGGTCGCGCTCGGATACGAAGCGGGAGACCCACTCGGAGAGTGTCTGGGTAACCCCTAGCCTCTCCCCTCCCTACCCATCTCTCCGGCGGGTCTCGAGCCCGCCGGATTTTTTTCGTCCATCGCCATGCCTCGCGAGCGAGGATGATGAGATTGTTTTTCTCGTTTCGTAGGTGGTCGGTAGCTAACTGAGATTTCTTCGCAAAATAAGTTTACCAGTTTATTCTCTTTTTCTCAGATATTTACACTTTGAATTCCTAGTAATACACTATGTATAGTTCTATAACCACAAGAGTATACGCTTGACAACTCATTTTGAGATCTGTACCTTTTGCCCATGCCGACGGATCCTCGTTCCCTCGCCATGAAACCACCCCACCGCTGAGGCCTTGACAGCCGTCCCGGGCGGACGGCTCAGCCCTCGAGATCGTGGAAATCCCAGATCAGTGAACCTACCGCCGGTTCTGTTCGGAACCGGCGTTCGAGTTTTTCGCTCAACTGGAGCAAGGAGGTATCGATGATGAACAGGAGCATTCTGCTTGTGGCGCTCGCCGCAGCGTGCGCCCTCGCCTGGCCGGCCATGGCGGACGACGGTCCCGTGTGCGCCGACTGCCACGACGAGGTCGCCGCCGGCATGGTCCACCAGATCCACATGCGGATCGAGCCGTTCGAGGTCTACGGACGGCAGGTGGGCTGCGAGGGCTGCCACGGCGACGGCAGCCGGCACATGGAGGAGGGTGATGCATCGCTGATCCGCACCTTCTCCGAATGGACCACGGATGACGTTGATGCCTGCATGTCCTGCCACGGGAACATCGGCGGTACAGGGGTGTGGGTCGATGGCTCGTCCCTGGGCGCATGGCAGGCCTCGACCCACGCCATGGAGAACGTGGCCTGCGGCGCCTGCCACGGCATCCACCAGGACAAGAAGCCGCTCAAGAGCTGCAAGTCCTGCCACCCCGAGGTCAATGCCGCGTTCCAGCTGCCCAACCACCATCCCGTACCCGAGGGCAAAATGTCGTGCAACAGCTGCCACAACCCGCATTCGGCTTCCGAGGCCATGCTCGTCAACGGCGACATGCGTTTCAACGACCTCTGCTACACCTGTCACCAAAGCCAGGAGGGACCGTTCGTGTTCGAGCACGAACCGGTCGAGGAGTCGTGCGCCCTGTGCCACACGGCTCACGGATCGGTGGCCGACAACCTGCTGACGGCCAATGAGCCGATGCTGTGCCTGCAGTGCCACGAGTTCCATTTTCACGCCGCCCTCACGAGTCCTGAGGAAAACGTGGTGGAGGTCGGCGGGCGTGAGTTCGACAACCCCTACGGCGAGCACGGCATGAACGTTTCATTCACCACCAAGTGCAGCCAGTGCCACTCCCAGGTCCACGGGACGGATCTTCCGTCCCAGACCTTGACCGGCGCAGGCTTCGGCATGGTGCGGTGAGGAAGGAGGGACACGCATGAAAGCAATGAAAATTTTCGTGCTGGCCGCGCTTCTCGCCGCCCTTCCGTACGCGGTGGCGGCACAGGAGGGCGACGCGACGACTAACCAGACAACCGGCAGCATCGAGCTCGGCGGTGTGTGGACCGATGTCGATGGATCACCCGACAAGGCGGCGGAGTTCTTCAGCACCGACAAGGGTCCCGTGGGCAAGGTGAACTTCGACACCTTCCAGGACTGGGGAAATCTGGACTTCAAGTTCAACTACCGGGCCTCGGACGAGAACAGCGGCCACCTCAATTTCGATATCAAGAGGATGGTGAGGTCGCACAACACCTACAACAACTTCCCCCACCGTCTCGGCCACGACCCGATGGCCAACCTCGAGTCCACATCGACGAACAGCAAGGTGGTCCAGAACACCGATTTCAGCCCGAACCAGGACTACACCGTCGAGTACGCGGTTTTCCATGACCGCACCGAGTTCCAGTTCCCGAGCCTGAGCGCCCTGACCCTGGCGGTGGAGTATCGCGACCAAAAACGCTCCGGCCACACCCAGGCCTTCACCACCTCCCATTGCGACACCTGCCACGTCAAGAGCCAGTCGCACCAACGGGAACAGTCGACCACCGACGCCACCCTCGAGGCCTTGGTCGGATGGGGACGAGCCTCGATCCGGGGCCGTTTCACCAGCCGTGAGCTGACCGAGAGGTACAACTCGGTGGACGTGAACTTCGACAAGAACCTCCACCCCGAGCTGCAGACGCCGGTCTTCGACAACCGGATGCAGTACGACAGCGACGTCGGCGTGATTCCCGCCGATCTCAAGCCGAACATCGACAAGGACACCGCCCGGCTCGACTTCCGGTGGGCCAGCAAAAACGGCCTCGCGATCACGGCCAACGGCGTCTGGGCCGAGACGACAAACATCTCCAGCGGCAACCAGGCCGATTACTCCGGCTACGTGGCCACGATCGCCAAACGGTTCAAGAGCAACCTCAAGCTGAGGTGGCGCGGCAGGATCTACCAGACCGAAACGCCCAGCATCTGGATCGAACCGAACCAGCGGGTGACGCTCGCCGGACCCCAGGCGGGCTTGACCTACTACGACGTGTACGGTGAGACCTTCGACCAGTGGCGGAACTCCAACCTCAACCGGGACGTCTATGAGTCCAAGCTGGACGCCAGCTACCGCCTCGGCCGCAAGGGCGGCACCCTGCGCGGCCTTTGGGACTACGAGGTGATCGACCGCGAGTTCTACGAGGTGCTCCCCGGCAAGAAGGAAACCACCACCAACATCCTCGGGGCCAGCTATCGGGTGCGGCCGAAGAAGGGTCTGCGCTTCGACCTGGGCTACAAGCACGGCGAGATCAGCAACGCCTTCGGCATCGTGGACGGCGCCTGCTCCACCCTCGTGTCGGAACCGTGGCCCAACCCGTTCAACCCGGACACGCCGCAATACCAGGACTTTCAGGCGGAGCGAATTGCCGAGACGACGGCCTCCGCGTCCTCCTGGGACAAGGCCGACATCGGCCTCGCATGGGCTGCCGGAAAGTCCACAATTACCGGCAAGTACGTCTGGTGGAGCGGCAGCAACAGCGACGGCGACCTCACCGACTGGTCGCGCGACCGTCAATCGGCGACCATCACCCTGTGGTCACCGGGCGGCGACAGCTGGGACTGGTACGTGGGCTACGCCTACCAGGACATGAGCCTGGATTCGCCGTTGTGCATCCCCGTCTTCGATGGGTGAGCAGGCACGATCATGGGTGGCCAGGATGGCTACTCTCGCACCATGGCTCGCTACTCGGAAGAGTCCAACACTCTGCTCGGCGGATTCAAGGTTCGCCCGAACAACTGGACCGTCGGGGTCTATCTGGGCTACACCCAGGCCGAAGGTGGCATGGCTCAGTACGAGCTGCCGGCGGACGATTACGTCGCGACCCACCCGACCATGTCCTTCGATTTCACCAACAGCTACAGCTACTCGAACCTGGACGTGAGCCGGCTCGAGGGCGACCTGAACCTCAAATACACCTTCGCCGACGGTCTGTGGCTGCGCTTCTGGTACCGCTTGATCGACTACCAGGACGACCAGCCCTACCTCTACGACACATCCGGCACCGTGCAGCGGGCGACCTTTACGGCAGGCTGGAAGTTCTGATCCCCGGCTCCCTCAACACCGGCCCCGCCTTCGGGCGGGGCTTTTTTTGATTTCGGTTGATCGCCCGCCCGTTGCGAATTGCGAAAGACGAATTGCGAATTTCGCCTGAATGATCCCACCGACCAATTGGGTGGGCGGGAACCTCCGACTTTCGACTTTCGACTTTCGACTTTTGACCTTCGACTCTCCAATCAAGGCAGAGTCGTCTCGCGGTCGCCGAGCAGGAAGACGGCGTCACCACTGCCGTTGTCGACCCGGGAAAGGTAAGCGAAGAACCGGCCCCCACTGCCGGCCTCGGCACGCACCTCGAGTCTGACCCCGCGAGTCCCTTCGGGCACCCCCATCTCAGCGAGCACTCGGTTGACCTGGGTGTGTGAGAAGGGATCCAGGATCAGCTCGAGGGGCGATCCCACGGGATCGGAACCGACCCTGGCGATCACCGACAACGACAACGGTGTGGCGGCGACGCTGGCGACGCCCAGATTGCTCCGGAACACCGCATCCTCCTGCACCTCAAAGAGATACACCAGGTCGGCGTTGGGATTTGCGCCCGGCAGGTCGTCATCCCCCACCGCCCAGCTCGCGGGGATTGCGGGGACCGCTTGCCCGAAGGTGCCGGCGTCGCTGCCCAGGTTGGCGATCCGGGCGTGGGCGATCACCGGCACCGCCGCGATGATGTCCACCGAGCCCACCGCTTGGTCCATTCCGAATGCCTCGGACACCAAATCCTCGATGACCAGGGTCGCCCGCGGCGCCACGTCGAGCTGTGCTGAAGCCGCTGGAGAGGTGTTGTCGCGATCCGATAGGTTGAGGAAAAGGGCGACCTCGGCGGCGGTGTCCGCGGTGTTGAACAACTCCAGCCGGGTGGTCCAGATAGTGCCGCCGGCGCCCGCCGTGCGCCCGACCGCGGGCACCACCAAATCGGTGCCAGCAGTCGAAGGGACGTCGGCCAACCGGGAGCCCGTGGCGAAAATGGACGGCGAGCCGGTTCCGTCGGTGAAATCGATCGCGTCCCTCGTCCCCGAATCACCTGCGGCGGTCAGAATCCGCCCGTCCGGATACGCGTCAACACAGCTCGAGTCCGGGCAGAAGCAACCGATGACGTCGTTCCGGGCCACCGGAATCCGGCAGTCGAAGGTGCCCACGGTTCCGGCAGCGACGGTCTCGAGGGGCGAGGTGCCGACCAGTAAAAAACGGTCACCGTCGGGCCGGTAGACCTTGAGCATCACCCGTGCTCCCTCCGACGACGCTGCGCGCCACACTCGCAACTCGCCGCTCGACGTCACCGGATGGTCGAGGTCGATGAAGGTGGCTCCACCCGGTTGCGGCATCCCAGGCAGCGGTTCGCGGCCGGCCGTCTGGGCGTCGGCCGCCAGCGCTCCGGCCATCAGTATCCCGCCGAGGGCAATGCCTACCTTGTTTCGGCCTGTTGTCGTGGTCATCACGGTCGGAGCCCCCCGGGGAGGGCGATTTCGGCCCCATCCCTCCCCCACCAGAGTTACGGCGTCTGCACCAGGCTCACCGCCGCCAGGGCGTCGAGCACCCTGCCGGTCCAGGTGCCGTCCTGTAGCACAACCCCGGCCTGCTCGATGGCATTTCGTACGAGCACCGCGTCGAGGCCGGGGTCGGCGTTCAGCAGGAGGGCGACCGTCCCGGCCACGAACGGAGTGGCCATCGAGGTTCCGCCCCACGTTCCGAACGCCTGCTCGTCGAGCGCCCCGAAGATCTCCTCCCCCGGAGCCGCGAGACCCACCAGGTGGGACCGGTTGCTGAAGGCCGCGAGGCCGAGCCCGTCCTGGCTCAGCGCGGTCACAGCGAGCGTGTTGCTGTCTGACGCAGGGAAAGGCACGTCTGTGGAGCCTTCGTTGCCCGCCGAGGCGACGACCACGATGCCGTGCGCCGAGGCGCGTTCGAGGAGGAGATCCACCGCCGAGGACCGCTCGCGGTACACCAACGACAGGTTGATCACGTCGACGCGGCGTTCGATGGCATCGGCCAGAGCCACCGCGAGGTGATACGCGGTGCCCCCTCCGTCGTCGTCGAGCACTCGATACGGGAGGATCCGGGCCCCGGGCGCGGTGACGGCGACCAGCGACGCCACGAATGTGCCGTGTCCGGCCGCCTCGTCCACGTCCCCGTCACCGTCGTTATCCAACAGATCGCGCTCCTCCCACGGCGACAGGTCGCCGTCCACGAGGTCGAGACCGCCGGCCAGCAGCCGCCGCCGCAGCACCGGGTGGAGCGGATCGACACCGTTGTCGATGACCGCCACCACAATTCCGTCCCCGGACGCAAGCAGCTGGGCCTGGTGAAGTTTGATCTGAGCGCCGGCCGGCTGATCGACGAGCTTCGCGGTGGTCGGGTGGCGGTCGATTGTTGGATACCGGCGGCGCACCGATTCGGGATCCTGAAACAGGTAATTGGGTTCGACCGCCGCCACCTCGGGGTCGGCCGCGAGCGCGGCAAGGAGATCATCGCTCAGGGGATCGGGAAACCAGAGCAGCGCCCCGAGACCGCCCACCCGACCGACGATCTGGGCACCGAACCGGGCGGCGATCTCGTCGGCGTTAGCACCCGGGTTCGGCACGAGCAGCGCCTGCTGAGGCTCGAAATCCTGGCCACCCGTGGTGGCGGCCTCCTCGTCGTCGGTGCGAACCTCGAGCGCGGTGAAAACGCCCGCAAGATCCAGCAACGCCTCGATCTCGGCCCACCATCCGGGCAGCACCTCCTGAACTGAGTCAGCGTCGCCCACGAACCGCGTCGTCGCGGTAACGGCGACGGCGGTACCGTCCTCCAGAACGATTGAGGTGGGGCTCACCGACAGAACCACTCCGTCCAGCTCGCGGTAGCCCTGGCCTCCCTGTTCGTCGCCCTCGAGCTCGATTTCGATCACCAGATTCGCACCCGATGGACCCCGCATCGCAGTGATGTCGAGGTACTGGCCGGCGGCCAGTCCGCCGTAACCCCCGATCAAGGGATCGAACAGGGTGTTCTGATCAACGGTGTAGATCCGACCATCGTCCATCGAGAAGCGATCCGGAGGCTGGACCGTCGTCAGCAGTCCCTTGTACTCGAAATCCACGCCGCCTCCGCCGCCCTCGCCGCCGAGCAGCTTGACCCTCGTCGCCGTCAGCACCGTCCCCAGGAGCGTCCCTCTCGCTTCGACCTCTTGGCCCACCGACAGCTCCGACAGGTCGCTGAATCCGTCGAGCTCGGTGTCCTGGGTGACCACCACGTCAAACACGGATCCCTCGACGTCAAGTTGGAAGCCGTCGCCACCGAGGCCGAGGATGAACCCCCGCAGGGTGGTCTCACCATGCTCCGATCGGAGCTTCACCCGAGTCGCCGTGATGGTCGAGCCCTGAATCTCGCCGGTGACCTCCACCTCGTCGCCGACAACGAGCTCCGACAGGTCGTTGAATCCGTCGAACTCGGTGTCCTGGGTGACCACCACATCGAAGATCGACCCGTCGACATCCATCCGGAAGCCGTCCACGGTGAACTCCACGATCAGACCGCGGAGCTCGGAATTGTCGCCTGAGAGGGCGGGGAAGTCACCGCCGTCGACTCCCCGGCTGGGGGCCCGGCGGCCTGCTGCGACGCGACGGCCCGCACGGGCGCCGCCGGCGCGCTCAATCCGGGACGGCGCCGCCCTCCCAGTCAACACCACGGCCCCACCTGCGCAAAGCACGCGCCCGTCATCTCCCGCGGACCGGGTCCCCACCACCTTCACCTGGGGCGCCTCGCCCGCGGCCACCAGCTCCGACGCCCGCTCGACCCAGTTCGACGAGTCGGCGAACTCCACCGTCCAGCCACCGTCGAGACCGAAGTGGCGCGGCGGCTCGGCCCAGCTCACGCGACCGGTCACAACGACGGTGACTTGATCGCCTGCGTGTCCTCGACAGCTGTCTGCCACCTCGGCGGCCATGGCCGAGGCCGCCAGAATGAGCACGAAGGCGCCGACGACGGCGGTACTTGTTCGTCCGGTCATGCATTCCTCCAGGCACGATGATCTCCGTAGAGGTGGAAGTTCCCCCACGTCGCGGGATGAGAGTCTCCCCGGCGAAGCGCTGCGACCGCGAGCCGATAGGCCTCGCCGGGGTCGCCGGCTTCGGTGAGCCGGCGGAAGAACTCGAGGTCGAAATCGTACGCCACCTCGTCCCGCACCGGGGCGATCGCTCCAACCACGGAGCGAACACCACCCGCCAGCAACGCCCTCAGAAAACCCTCGTAACGATGGTCATCGTGGTCGGCCATCCGTGTCCCCGAGCAGACCCCGAAGCTGACCAGCTGCGCCGCGATGGTGCTCGCTGCGAGATCGTGCACCGTGAGGTAGCCGTCCGACAGCCGGAGGCCGGAGGCCGCAGGGAGGCCGTCGAGAAAGGCGGCGTGTCCGGCGAGGTGAACCACGTCGTGGGATGCGAGGATGTCGAGCAAGTCCTGCCGTGTGGCCGACTCCACCACCGTCGATGCGGTGTCGAAACCCGAGATCGCAGCGAGCTCACGGGCCACCAGCGGCAGATCTTCTCCCCCGGCTCCGCAGAGGCCGAATCGACCTGGCTTCCGCGGCTCGTCCCGCAGCAGGACAGCGGCCACACCGGCACCGGGCATGAGGGAGAAAACAGCCCTGTCCACCAGCGGTCCGCCGCCGTCGGGCAGCTCCAGTGCCGCCCACGGAATGTGGAAGATCTCCGCGTGCGGGGCCAACCAAAGCGCGTTCCAGCCGCCGACAGGAAGAGAGCCGAGAAGGACCTCGCCAAGCTTCCCCAAACGCTCGCGAAGGGCTTCGGACGAGGTCCCCGACGCCCCGCCGGTGCGCCAGGTGTGGGTGTCCATATGGAATCTCACCGATGCCACCAGCCGGCGGACCTCGGCGGCCTCCCGCGTTTTGAAAGCGCGTAACCTGCCGCCTTGCGCGACGAAGGTCAGCAGGTCGCGATCGTCGAGAAAGTACTCGACGTACAGATGCCCGTCTGGAAGTCGTTCCAGCAGCCGGCCGGTAACCGATTCGCCCACTCCCGGGGGCAACAGTCCGGGTCTCCGGCGAGCCATGGTCAACTCGCACTCACGCAGCTGTTGCTCGGCTCGCCGCAGCTCACCGTCGATGGCCGGCCCGAACCGTCGCACCCGCGGCTCGTCCTGTCCCTCCGCCTGGTGGAGCAGGGCGGCCAGGCGCCGTCGCAGCTCGCGCCATCGAACAACCTCCGGATCGTCTCCACGGTCGGCGCGCCGGGCGACCTCATCCAACAACCAGCCCGACCGGAACCGCGACACCACGTCCAGGGCTCGCGTCAGGTCCCCGGGCCGATTGCGCTGCAACAGAGCCATCACGAGATCGATGTAGACATCGACGCGGAGCTCGAGAAAGGCCGTTCGATCGGCGGTGGCCACCAACCCGCCGTAAAGACGGTCAGCCCAGTGCACTGCCCGGAAGAGGTAGCGGGTGGCCATCGGGCCGCCGTCCCTGCCGAGTACCTGGTATGCCACCATCCGGACCCAGGACGATCGCCCTCGGCCGGCGAGCGCCTCGCGGGCACAGCGAACGGCCTGCGGGCGCCGGTTGCGTTCCTGGTATCGTTTCGCGACCCACGCAAGGCCTACCGCACCACGGTGGCCCATCCCGGCCGCCCGCAGTCGTCGTGCAGCTCGAGTCGTGTTTCCCAGGTTGGAGGTTGGATCCAGTTGCACCAGATCCACCGCCAGCAGATCGCGTTGCGCCTGCAGTTCGGGACCCCGCAGGAGGCGGGCTGCCCGCCGCCCCTCCCCGCGGCTCCCGCGAGCCGCACCGAGCACGGACAGTTGGCGGACGATCCGCGCCTCCTCGCGCCGGAGACCCGCCCTGCGGGCTCGCGGGAGCGCGGCTTCCAGCCGGCGTTCGGCACTCGTAAAATCACCCAGGTCGGTCTCGGCCGAAGCCAGGTCGACCTCGGCCACCAGCTCCGTGAGCTCATCGCCCAGTCCCCGCGCAGTTTCGATCACATCGTGCCAACGGCCGAGCGCAGCCCCCACCCGGCCAATGGCGAACTCGGTCTCGGCGAGATTCAAATCGGCCTGCAGCGCGAGTGCCTCCATTCCGAGTTCCCGCGCTCCATCCGCGACCGCCCTGTGCTCCCGGAGGGCCTCGTCAAACCGACCCATCAACGCGGAGGTGTTCGCCAGATTTCCCCGTGCCAGCAGATGTCGGAAGCTACCCGGCGTCATGCGACGCGCTGCAGTTCGCCACAGGCTCCTCGCTCGATCCACGCGATCGGCGGCATCCTCGGCGCAGGCCAGATTGGCCAGCGCCGCAGCGCCCCGCTCAACGTCGCCCCTCGCCACGAATCGACGCTCAAGCCGCCGCGCCAGCGTCCTCGCCCGGCGCAGCCTCAGCTGCTCTCCGTACACGTCCACCAACGCCAGGGAAACCCGGTCGGCGAGATCGGAGCGAGCGGCCCGGGCCATCGCGCGGGCGGCGCCTTCGAGCTGTTTTTCAGCTGCCGCGGTTTCGCCCAGCAGGTGGTTCACGGCTCCCGCCGCCCATCTCACGTACGCGCCGAATAGGGTCTGCTCGAAACGGGCGGACGCCGCTCGCCGCGACCAGCGGCGGCCGAGCCGTGGCGATGTTCGGGCGGTCCGCTCGGCATGCTCCCGGAGCCGCTCTCCAGCGGCCTCCTCCTGCCCCGAACCGAGCAACCGCAGCACCTCGTCGGGGAGGATCAGCTCGATCTCAGTGTGGGCCATCGACGCCAATCTCGAGATCGTCGATCGCCACGATCTCACCCCCGATCCACAGCTGGACCCGGTACCGTCCCGGCTTTCCCGCGGGCAGGAAGAACTCCCCGAACTGATCCACATCGCAGACATAGGTGGACCCGTCGCCGGCGGCGAAGGACGCCCTGCCGGTCAGATCGCCGGCGTCCTCTCCCCGCGTGAGCTGACCGTAGACCGCGACCGTCGAACGGCGATCCGGGGTTCCCACCCGCAACAAGACGCCGTAGGGTCCCGCCGAAAACTCTAGGATCGTACCGGATGCTACCCCGCGAACCGCCGCCAGCTGTCCATCGGAGGCGCGGACGAGCCGCGCCGCCCACCGCCTCCCCAGCGACGGCCGGGGACCCAGGTGACGGTACATCACCCGAAGATTGTGGAGCTCTGCCTGGTCGAGGGTCTCCCGGTGGAGATCCCTGAGCGACTCCAGGCGCCCGATCCATCTCCGGTGAAGACGGCGACAGCGCACACAGGAGTCCAGATGATCGGCAGCTTGCCCGCCTTTCTCTCCGCACATCAGATCGATGATCTGTGATTCGCCGAGGTGGTTCATCGTGCCCTCTCATCTGGACAGTGCGCCCCACCCATCTTTCGAGACAGACCCTCGATGATCTTCCGGAGTCGCTGCATGCAACGGTGGCGAATCGGTCCAATCGAGGTTTCCGACAAGCCCTCGGCAGCCGCGACCACACGGTACGAGTCCGCCGGTTCCTTGAGCTCGAGACGGTGGAGGATGCGTTGGCATCGATCCTCGAGGCGGCCGAAAGCCCTGTGCAAAAGGGCGAGCTCTTGATCGCGAATCAACCGTTCCTCCACCCGGGCCGTGACGGTGGGTTGGATGTCTTGGGTACTCGCGTTGGGTCTGCGCTGGCGGATCGTTTCAAGGGACTGCAGGCGGGCGACTCCCGCGAGCCAGCCGGCCAGCTTGTCCGGATTCTCGAGCGATTTGAGATTCTGCAACGCGACCAGCGCCACCCTCTGAACCACGTCGCGAGCCTCCTCAGGGTCGCAGCCGACCCTGCGAGAGACCGCCTTGACCAGAGGGCCGTATTTCTCCCACACGGCGACCCAAGCTTCCTCGTCGCCGTGGAGGCACCCATGGACCAGCTGCCGGTCCATCGCCCTCGACTCTTTCCAGTGGTCGTCCTTCACAGGGATCCTCTCGCCGGGTTCGACTCGGTGGCCCACACCACGACTGCGAACCGGACGATCAGGTGCAACACACCCGGAGGGCCGGGGGATTCCGTCCGGCCGGACACCGCGGTGTCAATCGGCGGCGACGGCTTGGCGGGCGCCCCCGTAGCGGAGGTACAGCGCGGGCAGCACCATCAGGGTCAGCAGGGTCGAGGTGATGACCCCTGAGACCACCACCACCGCGAGCGGCCGCTGAACCTCCGAGCCGACCCCGGTCGCCCAGATCATCGGCAGCAGGCCGAGGGCCGTGGTCGCGGCGGTCATCAACACCGGGCGGAGCCGAAGCTCGGCCCCCGTCAACACCGCCTGCAGCCGTTCCATCCCCTCGCTCTCCAGGTTCCGGAAGAACTCCACCATCACCAGACCGTTGAGAATGGCGATGCCAAACAGGGCGATGAAGCCCACCGAAGCGGAGACCGACAGGTAGAGCCCGGAGAGCTTGAGACCGATCACGCCCCCCACCAGCGCCAGCGGGATGTTGGCCAGGATCAAAAAGACCGGCCGGGTGTCGCGGAAGTTGAGGTAGAGCAGAATGAAAATGAAGACCAGCGCCACCGGAACCATGAGCTTGAGCCTGGCCATGGCCCGCTGCTGCTGCTCGAACTGGCCCCCCCAGGTGATGAAGTACCCGGTGGGCAGCTCCACCTCCGCCGCAATCCGACGTTGAGCCTCGGCCACCAGGCCGCCGATGTCCCGGCCGACCACGTTGAGCTCCACCACCACCCGGCGTTTGCCGTCCTCGCGGGAGATCTGAGCGGGCCCCTCGACCATGTCGATGTTCGCCACCTCGCGCAGCAGCACCCGGCTTCCCGACGGGCTCGCCAGCGGCAGATCCCGCAGGTTGTCGACGTTGGCGGTGTAGGCTCGCGACAGGCGAACCACAACGTCGGTTCGCCGATCTCCCTCGGGAACGGTGGTGACGACCCGGCCGCCGACGGCGGTTTCGATCACCGAACGAACCTGCGCGACACTGATGCCGAGCCTGGCCATTCGCCGGCGGTGCATGGTGATTTGGAGATAGCCCAATCCCTCCACCGCCTCCACCTTGACGTCGGTGGATCCGGGGATGCCGTCGAGCACGCTTTCCACCTGGTCGCCCAGTCGCGCCAGGTCCTGCAGGTCGTCGCCGAAGATCTTGACGGCAATCTGGCTCTTGACCCCCGACAGCAGCTCGTCCACCCGCATCTGGATCGGCTGCGTATAGCCGAAATCCACTCCGGGGATCGTTGCCATCCGGTCCCTGATCGCGTCCACCAGTCCCTGTTTCGAGGACGCCGTTGTCCACTCGGATCGCGGCGCCAGCACCACGTAGATGTCACTCTCCCCGACGCCCATGGGATCGGCCGAGATGTCCGATCTGCCGGTCCGGCTCACCACGTGCCGAACCTCCGGCAGCTCCATGATCGCCTCCTCGATCCGCCGCACAGTATCCAGCGACTGGGCGAGGGATACCGACGGGATCTGGAAGGGTTGGACGACGATCGAGCCCTCGTCCATTGTGGGCAGGAACTCGGTTCCCAGGGTCGGTGCAAGGGCGGCCGCCACCGCCAACAGCACGAGCGCCCCGCCAACCACGATCCAGAAGTGATTCAATGCCCACCTCAAATGGGGGCAATACATGCGCCGGACGACGTCAGCCGGGTGGGTGAACCTGCCCTCGCCGCGGCGGCGCTCCGGCCGCAGCACCAGCGAAGACAGGGTCGGGATCACCGTCACGGTGAGCAGCAAGGCACAGCCCAGGGCGATGCTGATGGTGAACGCCAGCGGGGCGAACATCTTGCCCTCCATGCCCTGCAGCGAGGCGATGGGTAGGAACACCACGATGATCACCGCGATCCCGAACACGATCGGCCTGAGGACCTCCCCCGCCGCCCGGCTCACCAGCTGGCGACGATCGCCGCCGGGGTCGCTACCCATCAGACGCACGGTGTTCTCGACCAGCACGATGGCGCCGTCGCCGAGCATGCCGATGGCGATGGCAAGGCCCGACAAGGTCATCAGATTGGATGACATCCCGACGACATTCATCACCAGAAAGGTGGCCAGCGCCGCCATCGGCAGCTGGATCGCGACCACCACCGCCGACCGGAGGTTCCCCATGAAGAAGAGGAGCACCAGCGCCACCAGCACGGCGCCCTGGAGAAGGGCTCGCTGAACCGTGCCGAGGGCGGTCTCCACCAGCTCGCTGCGATCGTAGAAGGGAACGACCTGAACGTCATCGGGCAGCGATTGGCGCGCGACCTCGAGCTTCTCCTTGATCCCGTCCACGACGTCGCGACCCGAGCCGCCGCGCAGCATGAGCACGATGCCCGCAACCGTCTCGCCCCGGCCGTCGCGGCTGATGGCGCCCTGGCGAATCTCCGGCGCCAGCACCACGGCCGCCACCTGGGAAAGCAGCACCGGCACCCCGTCCCGGTAGGCCACAACGGTGTCGTTCAGGTCTTCCTCGTTGTGCATCCAACCGTCGCCGCGGACCACGAACTGCTCGCCCCCCCGTTCAACGAAAGCGCCGCCGGCGACCCCGTTGTTGGCCGCCACTGAATCGGCGAGATCGCCGAGGGACAGACCGAATTGGCGCAGCGCAGTCAGTTCGGCCACCACGTGGAACTGCCGCACGTGACCACCAAAGGAGTCCACCCCGGCGACCCCGGGCACGGTCCGCAGGATCGGTCTCAGCACCCAGTCTTGAAGCGACCTGAGTTCCATCAGGTCTCGCGTCGGGCTCTCGAGGGTGTACTGGAACACCTCACCCAGGCCCGTGGAAATCGGACCGAGGTTGCTGCTCGCACCGGCCGGCAGCTCCTCGCGAACGGTGAAGATCCGCTCCATCACCATCTGGCGCGCGAAGTAGATGTCGGTGCCGTCCTCGAAAACCACGGTGACCATCGAGAGACCGAACTTGGAAAGGGACCGGACCCCGGTCGAGTACGGCAGACCCGCGCAGACCTGCTCGATGGGGTAGGTCACCAGCTGCTCGACCTCGAGGGGTGACAGGGTCGCCGCCTGCGAGATCACGGTGACCTGGACGTTGGTCACGTCGGGGAAGGCGTCGATGGGAAGGGCCCGGAAGGCGATCCAGCCGGCCCCCATGAGGAGAATGGAAAGCAGGATGACCACAAGCCGATGGGCCAGCGAGGCTTCGACGAGGCTCCGCATCACTCCCCCCCGTCCCCACCCTTCATCAACGCGGACTTGAGGAAAAACACGCCTTCGACCGCCACCCGTTCATCAGGATCGACTCCGGACAGCACCTGGTACCAACCGCCGTTGGACAGGCCCAGCCCCACTCGACGCATCTCGAAATCCCCGTCTCCGACGTCAACGAAAACGACATCGCTTCCGCCCACGCTGATCACCGCGGACTCGGGAACCGACAGCGACTGCTGGGTTTCGCCGTGGGTCAGCGTCCCCTCCACGAACGCTCCGGGGAACAGGCCCCTCCCCTGCTCGATGATGCGGGCACGGATCATCAGAGTCCGGGACGACGGATCGACCTGCGGAACCCTGGAGATGACGGATGCCCTGCCCAGGTCCGCCGGACGGCCCACCGCGGCAAACTCCACCAGATCGCCAGGAGACACGGACGTCGCCTGGTCGGGCGCGATCTGCAGCTCCAGCTCGACCCGTGCGGGATCGCCGATCACCATCAGGGACGCGAACTCCTGAACCCACTCGTGCAGCTGAACCCCGAGCTCGAGCACCACTCCGTCGGCCGGCACGGCGATCGGCAGGTGGGCGTCGGGCTTCTTGAACTCGAGAACTGCATCGAGAACTTCCTTGGGAACCCCGTGGTCGACGAGCTCTTCGTAGGCCGTATCGAGGTCGAGCCCGGCCGAGAACGCCTCGTGCTCCCTGAGCTCGAGGTCGATCCGGCTGATGCCGTCCACCGCAAACAGCTCCCTCCCGGCCTCCACTCGCTTTTCGGCCAGGATCGCTCTCTCGGCGGCCCGCAGCAGCTCGCCCTGCATGGCCAGAACCTCGTGAGAGTGAAGCTCCGCCACCACCTGCCCCCTCCGGACCACATCACCCGGCGCCACGGTCAGGGATTCGACCCGGCCTCCCACCACCGCCTTGAGGTGGATCGTGGAACCCGGCGACCGTACCACCTGCCCCACCACCCGCTGCCGATCGCCGAAGCTCCGCTCGATGACCGGCCGGACGACGAGCCCGGCCCGCGCCTGCTGGGCGGGGTCAAGCCTCACCACATCGGTCGCCCGGGCCGCCGGGCTGATCAGGATCACAGCGATCAGAATCACGGATCTCATTCGGTCTCCTCCTCGATGGTCGGCATCGGAAAGACGGACGGGTCGGCGACGATGGTGCTCAGCTCGAGCCGCGCCAGCAGCAGCGCCTCGAGGGCGCTCACCGCGTCCAGGCGAACATCGTCAAGCCGCGCCAGGCCATCCATGTACTCCAGGTAGGAGATGGCACCCAGGCGGAACTGCAGCACCAGTGAATGCTCGATCTGCTCGAGCTCGGAGAGAACCGTGTTGATCGCCGCCAGCCGATCCGACGCCGACTCGGCGTCCTGTCGCGCATCGACCGCCCGCCTCAGGAGCTCAAGCCGTCGGCCCTCGGCACGCTCCTGGACCGCCAAGGCTTCGGCACGGGCTGCGGCCCTCAGCTCCTTCCCGGCTCTCCCGACGGGCAGGGGAAGGTTCAACATGAGCCCCCACGCGTCGTACGAGGGCGCACCGTCGACGGCCGGAAAGTTCTCCCATTCCACCGCCACCGACGGCCGACCGAAGGCGATCGAGTGGATCAGATCGGACCGCGCGACCACTGCGGCCGAAGCCGCCTGAGCCTGATTCAGCAATCCACCGGCTTCGACCGACTCAACCGTCAGCTCCTCGGCACTCGGAGTGCTGGTGGCCTCGGCGAGCTCCACGAGATCGCCCGGCAACGGGCCGGCGAAGCCGGCACCGCACAACTCGGTCAGCCGTGCCACCCGCCTGGCGCTTTCGGCCCGAGCCTCGGCGAGCGCCGAGGTTTCCCGAATGTGTTCGAGGTCGAGCTGCGCCACCTCGGTGCCCGCCACCTCCCCGAGCTGGAAGCGGGCCTCGTGCAGGGCGAGCCCCTCGTCGATACGCTCCACCCGGCGCCGTCGGATCTCCACCCGCTGCATCCACGCCGCCCGCTCGATCCACGCGCCACCGGCCTCCCGCGCCACCTGGACCCCGATTGTGGCCCGGTCGACTCCACTCGAAGCGGCCGCCGCCTCGCTGTACCTTCGGGCGGCGCCGCTCTGGCCCGGCAGGTTGAACGGCAGGAACGCCTGGACCGTGTTCTGGGCGTTGGGCTGCCGCTCGAAAGAGGCTCCCAGGCCCTCGACATACATCATCACGAACGGGCTTTCCGGAGCTCCCTCGGCCCGAGCCAAGGCTTCTTTCGCCTCGGCGTCGTGAACGGCGGCACGGGCCTCTCTCCAGTGCGAAATGGCGGCGCCGACCGTGACCAGCACGCGGTCACCCGCGGTTTTGACTTCCCCTCCACCCTCCTCCGGCGCAGCCGGCGACACCGCCATCAGCAGCGCCGTCAAGACGGTGGTCGTCATCCCTGCGATTCGCACCTTTTCGACCCTCCTCCCTCGTCCGCAACTCGACGCCCGGCAACAGAGCGGGCTGACCGATGAGGCTCGCTCCGTGGAGCTTCGTGCTTCGTGCCAGTATGGGAGCACCGGGGCGGTGGATCAAGGGTGGGTCCACCTGCAAATGTTTGAATAAACAATCAATTAAAACGGATTGACGCCCGACGGGTCACGCTCCCTGAAGGAACGGGCGGACGGCCTATTCAGATGACCGTGCCGTCGGGGATGGCGCCGTTCTTGGGCACCACCACGATCCCCTCACGAATCGCCCAGCCGTCACCGTCGGCGTTTTGGACAGCTTCGGAGTTCAGGATTTGCACCTCGCGTCCAATGCGGGCGTTCTTGTCGATGATGGCGTTGTGAATCTCCGACCCCTCACCGATGCCCACCGGAGGCGCACCGGCCACGTCCGGGTACGCACCGTCCACACCCATGATCATCGTTCGGCGGATCTTCGCGGAACGGATTTCCGACCGCAGGCCGATCACCGCGTCCTCAACGTTGGAGTCCCTTACGCGCGAGCCCTCTCCGAGCAGCACGCGGTTGAAGCAGCAGTTGGAAAGCCGCGCGCCGGGAAGGTAGCGGGGCCGCGTGTACATGGGCCAGTCACGATCGTGGAAGGTGAAATCCGGGTCGGGTTTGACCAGGTCCATGTGGGCCTCGAAAAAGGCGCGAATGGTCCCGATGTCTCTCCAGTAGCCCTTGAAAAAGTGCGCCTGGACACGCCGGTCTGAAACGGACGCGGGAATGATGTCGCGGCCGAAGTCCACCAACTCGCTATCGAGAACCTCGAGCAGGGTCTTCTTGTTGAACATGTAGATCCCCATGGACGCCAGGTATGGCAGATCGGAGCGAACTCCCTTCAGCTCCAACAGCGATGGCGAGACTTCCATCCCCGCCCGAGCCGCCCTATTGGCCGGTTTCTCGCGGAACTCCACGATCCGGCCGTCTCCATCCACCCTGGCGGCCCCAAAGGCGGCGATCTCCGATTCGGAGCACGGCTTGACTGCCACCGTGATGTCGGCATCCGATTCAACGTGATCGCGCAGCAGCTGTCGGTAGTCCATCCGGTACATGTGATCACCGGCGAGCACCAGGACATAGTCGCCCGGCAGCTCGGCAAAGATCCTGATGTTCTGGCGCACCGCGTCGGCGGTTCCCTGGAACCAGGATTGCCCGTCCGGCGTCTGCTGCGCCGCGAGGATCTGGACGTAGCCGCGCGAGAACGCGTCGAAACGATAGGTGCGGCCGATGTGGCGATGCAGAGAGATCGAGTTGAACTGGGTGAGGACGTACATCCGTTCCATTTCCGAGTTGATGGCATTGGAGATGGGAATGTCGATCAGTCGGTACTTCGCCGCCACCGGCACCGCCGGCTTGCTCCGCAGCTGGGTCAGCGGATCGAGCCTCGTGCCGCGCCCCCCGCCCAGGATCAGCACCGTCACCGATCGTTCGAGGTCGTCCGTGAGAATCATGATCTCACCCCTTTCGAGAGGGGAATTCTACCTCACCTGCAGAATGAGGACATCGAGGTCTCAAGATGATCCGGAGAGCGCTCTCTGAATTCGAAATTCGAAAAGTCGAAAACGACAATCTAACTCCCGGCGATCCGGTCGAGGGCGCGACGGGCGGGGAGGCAGTCGGGGTTGTGGTCGAGGGCGGCCCGCAGGTCGGTCTCGGCGGCATCCGCTTCTCCGAGTCGTTCGTTGGCCAGGGCGCGCAGCAGCAAGGCACTCTCGAGCCCCGGGTCGAGCTCGAGGGCCCGGTTCAGCAGCCGAAGAGCTTCCGCCAGGTCACCGCCGTGCTCCGGCGCCGCGAAGAGGAACGGCTTCGCCGCCGTGACCCAGGCACGGGCGTTGCCCTCGTCGAGTTCCAGCGACCTCCCGGCGGCGGCCAGAAACTGGCTCTCGTACTTCTTCGCCCTAAAATCCGAGCGAATCATGGTGGCCAACAGGTCGGCCCTCATCCGCTCCCTTTCCGACGAGTCCGGCAGCTGCGCCACCACCCCAAGGCCCTCCTCGGCGGTGGCGTCGATTCGACTGCCCAGCTCCCGCCGACGCGCGCTCTCGGACGAAGGCGTCTGCTCCCATTCGATGCGGAGAATCTCGGCCACCGCCAGCGAGGCTCGCACGTGCAGGGCCGCATGCTCGGCCGTGGGCTGTTCCCTCATCGCGTCTCTCACCCATGCCAACAGCACCGTGGAGGCGGTCAGGTCGTACGTCCGGATCGCCTCGTCGAGGACCGCCGAGTGGGCCTGCGTCTGTCCAATCGCCACGGCCGCCCCCGCCCCGGTAACCATCAGCGCGACCAAGGCGAGCACCGCCCGCCTCATCAATCTCCCCTGACCACGAGCATGGCGGGAACGACGTACAGATCCGCGACAAGGGCCAGCACCATCGCAGAGCCTGCCAGAACGCCGAAGTCTCTGATCGGCACGAAGGCGGAGAGGCACAGCGCAAAGAAGCCTGCCGCCGCGGTGGCGGTGGTCACCACCATGGCAGCCCCGACCCGGTTGACCGCTTCTCTGGCCGCCGCAGGACGGGCGATACCGGACGCCCGCTGGCTCTCATAGGCGACGAGGAGGTGAACGGTGTTGTCCACCGCAATGCCCAACGCGACGCTCGCGACCATGACCGTGGCGGCGTCGAGCGGAATCCTCGACACCGACATGATGGCGAAGACGGTGAGGATCGGCACCAGGTTGGGGAAGACGGAGAGCAGGGTGAGCCGCCATGAACCCAAACCCAGGGCGATCGCCAGAAAGACCACGACACAGGCCGCGCCGAGGCTTCGAACCTGGCTCTGGACCAGGTCCTGCTGGGCCGCCACCAGCCGCAAGACCATCCCGGTCACCCACCCGCTCAGCCCTCCGGGCAGATCAGCCAGCTCCTGTTCAGTGTGGTCCACCAACTCCAAAAGACGATGGTCGTCCATCTCGTTGACCACCGCCGACAACCGTATCATCCGCCCACCGGGCGCCGCGAACCGGCGCAGGACGCGCTCCGGGTCCTCACCGAGACCGGCGATCAACTCATCGCTCTCGGCCCGGGACGCCGGTAAGAGGTAGTCCTGAGGTGCAAAACCGGCCTGCCATTGCCTCGCCTTACGGAGGATGTCCATGGGAGACATGACCACCGGAACGATCGGCGACGCCTCGAGGTGGCGTTCAAACTCCTCGAGCACGACCAACATCTCGGGCTCGATCCAGGGTTCGGGGGTAGTAACGACGATCTCCATGGTATACGAACCGGTGAAATCTCGACTCACCTCCTGGTAGTCTCTGACGGTCGCGTTGGACCGGGGCAAAAATCCCAGAGGATTGGACTCCACGAGAATCCACGGCAAGCTCGCGATTCCCGCCAGACAGAGCACGGCTGCCGCCCCCAATACCAGTTTCGGACGCACGAAACCCACAGCGGTGATCCATCCCGGTGCGACCCGATCCCGGCCGGGCAGCCGCGACCAGCGGGTCACGGTCGGGACGACCGTGAGGTTCACCAGCAGCGAGATCGAGATTCCCGCGGCAGCGATGATGCCGACCTCCCGAACCGGTGCCATCTCCGCCGCCGCCAGCGAGCCGAAGCCGAGGGCGGTGGTGATCGCCGCCAGTGCGCAGGGCCGCGTGGTCGTGGCAAGAGCTTCGGCCATCGCCGCCTCCACTCCAAGTCCCAGCCGGTGATGCTGGTAGCTCTTCAGAATGTGGACGCAGTTGGCGAGCGCCAACACCCACAGCAGCGGCGGCAAGACCGAGGAGACCATCGACAGGCTGCGGCCGGTCGCGACCATGATTCCCAGGGTCAGCACGACGCTCAAGCCCGCGCTTGCCGCCGCGATCAAGGTGCCGCGAATCGACGTCAACAACCACATCAAAATGGCCACGGAGACGACGAAGGCCACCGGAAAGACGCGCCGTGCTTCCGTCGCCGAAACCTCGTCCAGAGCCGCGGCCAAGACCGGCGACCCCACCAGGCGAACGGTGAACCCGGCCGACACCAGCGGCGCCGTCGCCCCGCGGACCGCCGCCACCAAACGGCTACGATCGCCGGGGTCGCGGGACGGCTCCACCTCCACCAGAAGGCCGGCGGTGTTGCCGTCGCCGGACAGAAAGAGCCCCTCATAAAACGGCGTCGAAGTGAACTCCATGGCCAGGGCGTCGACGTCTTCGGCGCCGAAAACGTCTCGATAGACTTTCGGCAGCCCCTCCACCGCCGTCACCCCGGGAATCTGCTCGAGGTCGTCGAGAACCACCAACATCAGATCCAGCGACGACAGATCGAACAGCGGCTTGCCTTCAATCGACACCAACACGAACTCGTCACTGCCAAAGGACCCACGAAATTCCTCGTACCTTCGGGAACCGTCGCCCTCCCGACCCATCCAGCGCTCGAACCGGTTGTCAACGTTCAGCTGCCTCACCGCCACCAGAGCCGGCACTCCCGCAGCCAGCAGCAGCACCGCGACGACCGTGCGAACGCTCACCGAGCGAACCCTCGTCGTCCCAGTTCCCAGGCGAGGCCGAGCGCGCCGTAAGGTCCCATCAACCGAGGTTTCTGCCCCCCTGATCCGATCGCGAGGAGGCGGCCGAACAGGTTATCGCTCGACGCCAGAGCCCGCATCATCCGCCGCCGCACCACCGGCTGGGCCGCTGCTTGCGTCAGCGTCCACGTCAGCACCGCCGGCACACGGCGCAGCCGCCGGTGAGCCTGCGCATATTCCTCGAGCCCCCTCGCCAGAATGCTCTCGACCACGGCGTGCGCCTCGTGAAAGGCCAGCGACAGGCCCTCGCCGGTGATCGGATCGAGGCACCAGGCAGCATCACCCACGAGCGCCAACCGGCCGCGCACCGCACGGCGGCAGCGCTGCCCGAATGGCCCGGCCCCGCGATCCCGCGACGCGGCATCGGCCGGGCCGAGGCGTTCCATCAGCTCCGGGAACTGCTTGATCCGATCGTCGAAGCGGACCACCCGGTCGTCGCTCAAGAGCGCGATTCCCACCAGGTTCTCCCCCGCCGGCGTCACATAAGCCTCGCAACCATCGGTCCAGTGAACCTCTACGAATCTCGACCACGGCGCCACCTCGAAATGACGTCGGACCCCGATCCGAGCGCCGCTGTCCCGGCCGGCCGTTCCAGGCCCGCGAGGCGCCGAAGCAGGCGAATTACGACCGTCGGCAGCCACGGTGAAGCGGCCCCGGACCCGACCGGCGCCGGTCTCGACTCCGTCGGGCCGAAGCCCGCTGATCGCCGTTCCCCAGCGGAGCTCGACGCCGAGCTCCTCGGCCCGCCTCCGCAGGGCGTCGTGGAGCACGGTCCTGCGAATTCCAAGGCCCCGTCCGACGGCAAAGGCGGCCTCGGCCCGGACCGCTCCGTCGACGTACCTGATGCCCTCGAACCCAGCAAATTCCCCGGGCGCCAGCACGACTCCCAGCCGCTCGAGGCAGGCGACCCCGTCCGGCATCAGGCCCTCCCCGCAGGCTCGGTCCACGGGTGGGCGCCGTTGCTCCAGAACAACCGTCGACAGACCGGCCGCCGCCGCGCCGATGGCGGTCGCCAGACCAGCGGGACCTCCGCCCGCGATCACGACGTCGAAAAGCTCACGACGAGCCACGGTCCCGCCACCGGAGCCTGGCCAGATCGATGCTCGACCGGGCTGCCGCACCCAGGATCCTCAGCGGGGTCACCGGCCCCGGAGCGTCGAGTTCGCCGGACAGATACCGTTTGAGGGCTTCCGGGCGGCGGAGCTTGCCGGAGGAGGTCCTGGGGAGGGTCCCAGGGGCGACCACCTCGACCGTATCCGGCGACAGCGACGTGGCCGCCCGAACCGCGGCCGCACAGGCGGTTGCGATCGACCCGTATTCGGTTCGCGGTACGTCCGCACGCGCCTCGACCAGAACCACCAGTGATTCTCCCTGTCCGCCTTCGGGCAGGAACGACACCGCCACCGCGCAGCCGGCGCGGACACCTTCGACCCGCGCCACGGCTTCCTCCACGTCCGTCGGGTCGTGGTTCTGGCCGCTGAGGATGATGACGTCCTTGGCCCGGCCCGTAATGTAGAGCTCGCCGTCGCGGAGGAAGCCGAGATCCCCCGTGTCGAGCCAGCCGTCCCGGAGAACCTTCGTGGTGGCCTCGGGCCGGTCGAGGTAGCCCGCCATCAGAGACGGGCCGGTCACCTCGACCCGACCGACCCATCCGTCGGCCAGGGGCGTGCTCGCGTGGTCCACCACCCGGACCCGGAAGCCGTCGACCGGCTTGCCGACCGAGACGATCTCCACTCCGTCGGCCGCCTCCTCGGCCCGGCCCTCGGTGCTCAGACCGCGGCGGTCGAATCGACCGCTGCGAAACGGTCGATCGAGGTCGGAGAAGGTCACGGCGAGCGCCGCCTCGGACAGCCCGTAGACCGGGGTCAGAGCCTCCGGACGAAACCCGTACCGGGCGAAGCGTAGCCGAGAATCGCCGTAGGACGTCCGGGATCACCCGCTCCGCGCCGCACAGCGCGACTCGCCAGCACGAGAGGTCGACTCCATCCAGCTGCTCCGGTCTGACTCGATCGGCGCACAACGCGTAGGCGAAGTTCGGTGCCACTGACAGCGTGGCCCGGTAGCGGGAGATGGCCCGCAGCCAGACGGCAGGCCGCGCCACGAACAGCTCGGGAGGGATCAGAGTCAAGGTCCCGGGTCGTTCAAGCGCCGGCATGATGCAGCCGATGAGTCCCATGTCGTGGTAGAGGGGCAACCAGCTCACACCGCTGTCCGTGTGGCCGTCGCGGGCCGGCCAAAAGCCATTAATTCGCAGGGCCTGCACCAGCAACGCGGTGTGGGTCAGAGCCACCGGTTTCGGATCCGCCGCGGTCCCCGACGAGAACTGCACGAGGGCCAGATCCTCCGGATCGGCCCGATGCGGAACGGGTGGCCCGGCCGGCAGCCGATCGAGGACGCTGCAGCCAAGCTCCGGACGGGCGCCCAACACCGCGGGACCGAGCAGCCGGGACACCCGGCGATCGGTGATCACCAGCCGCGCTGACACCGCCCGCAGCATCGCCGACGTCCGGGCCGCGTACTCCTCGAGCCGCCCCAACCTCACCGGGGGGTAGAGCGGCACCGGCACCGCGCCGGCCAGAATGGTGCCGAAGAAGACGTTCAGGAAATCGCGCCCGGTGGGCAGGACGGCGGCGATCCGGTCGCCGGGCTCGACGCCGGCAGCCTGCAATCCGCCGCACACCGCCAGCGCACCCTGCACCAGCTCCGGCCACGAATGCCAGCGTCGGCCGTTCGTCACGGTCCAGCAGCCGGATTCCCACATCGGGGTGATCCAGCGCCCGCTCCAGGAGGGCGTCCACCGTGCGCGGTTCAGCCATCGAGCCCGCTCCGGATCGCCGCCACCAGGTCTCCCACGGTGGCGATCTTCGATTCGACCTCCGGGTCGAGCCGTACCCTGAAGTGGTTTTCAACCTCGACGGCGAGGGTCAGGGCCTTGAGCGAGTCGAGCTCCAGGTCCTCGACCAATCGGGTTTCCGGGCCCAGCTCACCTTCCCAGTCGAGGTGCAACCGCGCAACGCTGCGCACACCATCGAGAATTTCGGAATCGGTCATGTCCCTTGCTCTCGCGATCCCGGGCTCGCAGAGTTGTCTGCTCTCCCTGCGACCTCGGCCAGCAGACCCTCCTCGACCTGGATGCGGCGGCGAAGGACGACACCGTTGCCAACCTCGAAAATCACCGCGGTCAACCAGCAGGAATGGACCAGGGGCAGCGACGCTATTTCGAGTACCACGCCGAGATAATTGGGGTGCCTCAGCCAGCGGAACGGGCCGCGATCCACCAGCGGTTCTCCCGGCACCGCGACCACCCGCGTCGACCAGCGCTCTCCGAGGGTCCTGATCGCCCAGTATCGCAGCGCCAGGCCGATCGCGAAGACAGCCCCCATGGTCGCTGCCAGAACCGGCAGCCACGGCCTGTCCAGCAGCCACACCTCGGCGACGCAGGAGGCCAGCCATCCAGCGTGGATCACCACCATGTGGGGATAGTGGCCCGACCCCGCCTCCACCGCTCCCCGCGCCTTCAGGCGGGCGATATTTCGGCTCGATACCCTCAGCTCCAAAAGCCGCAAAACTGCAACCAGACCTACCACCGCGGTATAGGCGACCTTCGAGTCCATCATCTTGGGTCCCGTCGTGGCGAGATCTGGCGAATGGGTTCGATACCGAGACCGTCGAGTTGATTGAAGATTGAAAATTGAAAATTGAAAATTGTCTGCAGACGGGATCGGTTTTCCGAATTCCGACTTCCGATTTCCGAATTCAAAGCCGTCCCCGGAGCGTACTTCACCGTTCCCATCACATCAGTCCCATCGTAGAAGCACGAGCTCCGAGCAGAACCCCGGTCCCATGGCGAGCATCATGCCCCAGGACCCGGTCTCGTGAGGCTCCTTCAAAACCTCCTCGAGGACCAGCAGCACCGAGGTCGACGACAGATTGCCCACTTCGCGCAAGGTCCGCCAGCTGAGGTCTAGGGCGCCGTCGGGAAGGTCGAGCGCCTCCTGCATGGCCTCAAGCACCCGCGGCCCACCGGGGTGGGAGATCCACGAGGTCACGTCGGAGCGCACGAGTCCGTTCTCCGCCAGGAATCCGTCCACGTCCCGCCGCAGGTGTCTCGACACCATCTCGGGAACCTCCGCGGAAAGCACGATCCGGAAGCCGCCCTCGCCCACATCCCACCCCATCACCCGTTCGGTGTCGGGGTAGAAGACCGATCGGGTGGCCACCACCCGGGGCCCGTCGCACCGCCGACCTTCGCCGACGATAATCGCCGCGGCCGCTCCATCGCCGAACAGACCCGAGGCGATGAGGTTCGGAATCGACAGGTCGTTGCGCTGCAGGGTCAGCGAACACAGCTCGATCGACAGCAGCACCGCCACCTGGTCGGGGAAACCCCGCAGGAGGTCCGCGGTTCGCGCGACGCCGGCGGTCCCCGCCACGCACCCGAGACCGAAGATGGGGACCCTCTTGATCCGAGTCGGCAGGCCGAGCCGATTGACCAGCCGGGCGTCGATGGACGGGGTCGCAACCCCGGTTACGGTGACGAAGACCAGAACATCGACGTCGCCCGGACCGAGCCCTGCAGCCTCGAGCCCGTTCGTGATCGCCCGGCCTCCCACCTCCTGCGCCACCCGGATCCAGGCGTCGTTGGCCTGCCCCCAGGTCTCCAGGCGCTCGTACTCCTCCATCGGCAGCGCCAGGTGACGCCCGCCAACCAGCACGTTGCGGTGGAGGGCGTCGAGCCGATCGAGATTGAAGATCCGAACCGCCCAGTGGCGCCGGAAGGCGTCCAGCAGGGTCTCCTGGTCGTAATGATGCTCCGGCAGCGCCGAGCCGACAGCCGCAATGCGCATGAGGTCCCTTCTTCAACCCCCGAACCACGCCGCGTAGCCCTCTGGACCGTCGCCGTCGGCGGTGGCCGAGGGTGAGCCCGGTCACGATACCGCATAAAATCCGGCATAAGAAACCCCAGGGGTGTCCGGATCGGGTAGCATTCCGCACTAGTATCTGTCATCCCCGCGTCACAACCCGACCGACGCACACATCATGGGGGGCACGGTAGGTCAATGTTTGTTTATTTGTTCAGCCATCAATCAACATCAGTCCTCGCGGTGGCGACGACCCTGCATATCGCGGTGCTGCTTTTGCGCGCGCACCGCAACCCTTCGGGTCGCCGGTATGACCTCCTGTTGCTCCCTTCCGTCGTCTTCGCAGCCACACCCTGGCTGTTCCCTTCAGCCCTTGGCCTGATCGTCGGACTGATCATCCACTGCGCCTGGTTCGTGGCCTGCGATCGGCTGGTGCCAATGCCGGCAGCAGCTCCCGAGCCTCGTTCCGCGCCACCGATTGCGTCGCGGCCTGCGACGACCACCGCCCCTGCCGCCGCCCCGACCGGCTTCGTCGCCGCCCCGGTGATCGGCGTGTTCCGCGAGACCCCGGACATCACCACCTTCCGCTTGACCCGCCCCGACGGCTTCGATTTCAAACCCGGACAGTTCATCACCGTCCGCATCAAGATCGACGGCAAGCCGGTTGTGCGGTGCTACTCGGTTTCCTCGGCGCCCGAATCGACCGGCTACCTCGAGGTCTCGGTCAAAAAGCAGGGCCTGGTGTCCGGCACCCTCCACGCGACAGTCCGGCCGGGATCGCTGCTCGAGGTCAGAAAACCCGCTGGTGCGTTCTTCTACCCGGACGGCGATCAGCGTCCGGTCACCCTGATCGCGGGAGGCGTCGGCATCACGCCCATGATCTGCATGCTCCGCCATGCCGCCCATGCCGATCCGAATCGGACGGTCACGCTGCTGTACTCCGTCCACACCCAGGCCGACATCGCGTTTCGAGAGGAACTCTCCTGGCTGGCGCGGCGGCAACCGAATGCGAAGATCGTGGTCACCACCACTCGAGGTCCCCACAGCACCGAGTACCTGTCGGGACGCATCGACCGCGCGATGCTCCTGGAGCAGGTGAGCGACCTCAAGAACAACATCTTCATGATCTGCGGGCCCGGTCCGATGATCGATGCGGTGACCTCGATTCTGGTTTCCGAGCTCGGAGTCGATCCGGGACAGGTCCGTTCCGAGGCCTTTGAAGCCGCCGTCGCCGCCTCCACCCCCCACGACCCGGCCCAATCTCAAGCCGGGCCGGAGCAGCCCGAAACCTACGAGCTGCGCCTGGTGGCCACCAACCAGACCGTCCCGGCGCGCACCGGAACCCCCCTGCTCGAGGTCTGTGAGGCGGCGGGTATCGACATCCCCTCGGCCTGCCGGGCCGGGGTTTGCGGGACCTGCCGAACCCGGCTGGTGGCGGGCGAGGTCAGCTGCCGGGGCGACGCTCTCGATGAGGGCGATCTCGACAACGGATACATCCTCCCGTGCGTCGCCTGCGCGATCAGTGACTGCGCCCTGGAGGCCTGAGGTGACGACCGCCTCCTCCTCCGCCGCCCGTCCAAAACCGGTATCCCCGGCATCCGACCTGCGCCTGGTGCGGCCGCCGGGTCCCGAATCGAGGACCGCACCAACCCCGCGACCCCGTCGGGTTCTGCCACCGATCTTCGGCAACGGCCTGTTTCTGGCCTTTCTCGCCTCGATTGCGGTCACCGCGGTGGTGGTCGGCGGCCTGGGGGGATGGCGGTACTACTGGACGCCCCTGGACGTTCGCGCCTACACCGACCTGCACCCGCTGCTGCGACCGTCCGGAAGCGTCGGCAGGTGGCTCGGAATCGTCGGCTTGTGTCTGATGCTCGTGATGCACTTCTACTCGCTTCGCAAGCGGGTTCGCTGGTTGGCGTGGACGGGCCCGGTCACCTTCTGGCTCGAATTTCACATATTCTGCGGGTTCCTCGGACCGGTGTTGATCTCGCTCCACACCTCCTTCAAGTTCAACGGCCTGATTTCGGTGGCCTACTGGTCGATGTTGATCGTGGTCGGCTCGGGTTTCGTGGGACGCTATCTCTACGTCCGCATCCCCCGTTCGATCCGCGGCCGGGAAATGGACCGGCAGGAGACGGCCGATCGGGCCGAGCAGCTCAAGCAGGACCTCGTCGAGAGTGGACTGGACCCGAAGACCCTCCTCGCCATCGAAGAATTCGAGCGCAAGCACCTCCCCCGCTCGGAGCAGGACACCACCTGGCTCGGACTGCTGTTCGGCGAACTCGCATTCCGGGCCCGCCTGATCGGGATGTCACGGCGATTGGGTCGGGACGATCTCGACGGCGACCTCGCGAAGCGGTCCCTCGGCCTTTTCGCCGCCCACGCCATCTTGCTCCGCCGGATCGCTTACTTGAAGAAGACCAAGAGGCTGTTCGACCTCTGGCGCATCTATCATAAGCCCCTGGCCGTTTTGATGGCGGTCATCGTCACGCTGCACGTGGCCGTTGTCTGGTACTTCGGCTACGCCTTTGGGAGGGGTTGAGATGAGACTGTTCTTAAAGTCCGCGTTGATCCTCGCAACTGTGGCGGCAGTCGTTGGCCCGGACGCGGCCGAGGCCCAGATCGGGCAGCTTCTGTCGCCGGGTCCGCTGAGCACCGCCCACGCCAACCTCGAGGGCCTGGACAACTGTGAAAAGTGCCATGATCCCGGTAAGGGCGTATCGACCGCCAAGTGCCTCGCCTGCCACCAACCTATCGCGCAGCGAATCCGACAACAGCGGGGCGTCCACCGGGAAGCGGGGGACGACTGCACCGTCTGCCACGCGGAGCACGCCGGCCGCGACGCCGACATCCGGCCGTTGGACAGGTCCGATTTCGACCACTTGACGGAGACCGGATTCGCCCTTGACGGGCGCCACGCGGCCCTTGCCAGCGATTGCTCGAAGTGTCACAAGACGAGGTCGTTCCTCACCCTTCAACCGGACTGCGCATCATGTCACAAGGACTCCCACAACGGGACCCTCGGTTCGGCATGCGCGACGTGTCACGCTACCTCTCTGGCGTTCGCGGAAAGTGGACGGGCGTTCAACCACAGCTCGGCTTCCTTCACCCTCGACGGCGCCCACCAGACCGTCGACTGCGTCAAGTGCCACGTCAACCGCACCTACAAGGGTCTGTCGTACGGCGAGTGCAGCGCCTGCCACACCGACCCACACGACGGCAAGCTGGGCGCCCAGTGTGCCTCCTGCCACACTCCCGCCGCCTGGCAGTCGGCGACCATCGATCACGCCGCAACGGGCTTCGCCCTGGTGGGAGCCCACGCCACCCTCCTGTGCCGCCAGTGCCACACCCAGCCCGCCGCCAAGGTGACCCTGGCCCATGAGGCGTGCTCCGATTGTCACCGGGATCCGCACCTCGGACTTTTCACCGAAGACTGCTCTTCGTGCCATAACCAGCAGAGTTTCACAGCCGGGAAATTCGACCACGGTACGCGAACCGAGTTTCCACTGGCGAACCGTCACGCCGAGATCGCCTGCGTCGCCTGCCACAAGCCGTCCGGCTCTCCAAGCAACGCGCCTGGCGCGGTCCGGACGGTTGACTTCAGGGGGCTTTCGGCTGACTGCGCCGGCTGCCATAAGGACCCTCATAACGGGGCGCTCGGTATCACCTGCGCCAATTGCCACGGCACCGTGGGATTCCGAATCGGCAGCTTCCAACATCCCAACCAGCCCGAGTTCTTCGTCGGCTCCCACTCCGGACTGGAGTGCGAAAAGTGCCACAAATCGACCACGGGCGACGCTCCCGCCCCTGGCGAGGCCGTGTCCTCGCGCACCTACCGAAATCTGTCGACCCGGTGCGAGACGTGTCACCAGGACGTTCACCTGGGCCAGCTCGGCGCCGAGTGCGCCAACTGCCATTCGATCGCGACCGAGCACTTCAAACAGGCGTTCTTCGATCACAACAAGGCGGAGTTCGTTCTCGATGGCAAGCACGCCGCCATCGAGTGCGTCGCGTGCCACAAGCCGGATACTGCCGACTTCCCCTCCGGGACGGGCACAGCGGTTCGGTATTCCGGGATGTCAGGAGACTGCATCGGCTGCCACAAGGACGTGCACCTCGGACAGCTCAGCTCGCGATGCTCCGACTGTCACACCACGACCAATTTCAAAGTTGAGGCCTTCCAGCACCAGGGCGATGCCGACTTCTTCGCCGGCGGTCACGGCGCCATCGAGTGCCGCCAATGCCACCGGCTCGAGGAGGACGACTACCCGGCCGGCCATGGAGAGGCCCTGCGGTTCGCGGGCCTGGACCGCCAGTGCTCCAGCTGTCACGCCGACAGTCACCAGGGGACCCTCGGTTCGGATTGCGCCTCGTGCCACTCGGTGCACGCGCCTTTCGCCGACCCGTCGCGAGCTTTCCACAAGGCCGCCATGCTGCCCCTCGAAGGGCGCCACCTGCAGGTTCCCTGCGCTTCGTGCCACGTTAATGAACAGATCAAGGGAACGCCGACGCGGTGCGCCGACTGTCACTGGGTCCGCCGCCAGGACGACCGCTTCCGGACCGCTCTCGGGGTCGACTGCGAAACCTGTCACTCTCCGATTTCGTGGACCACCGTGAACTGGGACCACAGTGCCGCCACCGGCCACGCCCTGCTGGGACCCCACGCGTCACTGGACTGCCTCGCCTGTCACACCGACGGCCGCTTTGACGGACCGGTGTCCACCGACTGCGCCTCATGCCACATGGATGACTACCTCGAAGCAGACGACCCGGATCACGTCGAGGCCGGTTTCCCGACGACCTGCGAATCCTGCCACAGCCCGGGCGACTCGTCGTGGAATCAGGCCCGATTCGAGCACGGTAGCTACCCTCTGCTCGGCTCCCATGCCGCGCAACCGTGCGACGCCTGCCACTCGAGCGGCATCTATCAGGGCCTGCCGTCGGACTGCGTCGACTGCCACTTAGACGACTACAACCAGACCAACGATCCGAACCACGCCGACGCCGGCTTCTCCACCGACTGCGCCGAGTGCCACCGCGCTTCCGACCCGTCCTGGGGCGACGGCCAATTCGGTCACAACACCTACCCGCTGGTCGGCGCCCACGCCTCCCAGCCCTGCCAGGCCTGCCACGACGGCGGCGTCTTCCAGGGTTTGCCGTCCGACTGCGTCGACTGTCACCTCGACGACTACAACCAGACCAACGACCCCGACCACGCCGACGCCGGCTTCTCCACCGACTGCACCCTCTGCCACTCCGCCTCCGACCCGTCCTGGGGCGACGGCGACTTCGGCCACGACACCTACCCGCTGGTCGGCGCCCACGCCTCCCAGCCCTGCCAGGCCTGCCACGACGGCGGCGTCTTCCAGGGTTTGCCGTCCGACTGCGTCGACTGTCACCTCGACGACTACAACCAGACCAACGACCCCGACCACGCCGACGCCGGCTTCTCCACCGACTGCACCCTCTGCCACTCCGCCTCCGACCCGTCCTGGGGCGACGGCGACTTCGGCCACGACACCTACCCGCTGGTCGGAGCTCACGCCTCCCAGCCCTGCCAGGCCTGCCACGACGGCGGCGTCTTCCAGGGCCTGCCGTCGGATTGCGTCGACTGTCACCTCGACGACTACAACCAGACCAACGACCCCGACCACGCCGACGCCGGCTTCTCCACCGACTGCACCCTCTGCCACTCCGCCTCCGACCCGTCCTGGGGCGACGGCGACTTCGGCCACGACACCTACCCGCTGGTCGGCGCCCACGCCTCCCAGCCCTGCCAGGCCTGCCACGACGGCGGCGTCTTCCAGGGCCTACCGTCGGATTGCGTCGACTGCCACCTCGACGACTACAACCAGACCAACGACCCCGACCACGCCGACGCCGGCTTCTCCACCGACTGCACCCTCTGCCACTCCGCCTCCGACCCGTCCTGGGGCGACGGCGACTTCGGCCACGACACCTACCCGCTGGTCGGAGCTCACGCCTCCCAGCCCTGCCAGGCCTGTCACGACGGCGGCGTCTACCAGGGCCTACCGTCCGACTGCGTCGACTGCCACCTCGACGACTACAACCAGACCAACGACCCCGACCACGCCGACGCCGGCTTCTCCACCGACTGCACCCTCTGCCACTCCGCCTCCGACCCGTCCTGGGGCGACGGCGACTTCGGCCACGACACCTACCCGCTGGTCGGCGCCCACGCCTCCCAGCCCTGCCAGGCCTGCCACGACGGCGGCGTCTTCCAGGGCCTGCCGTCGGATTGCGTCGACTGTCACCTCGACGACTACAACCAGACCAACGACCCCGACCACGCCGACGCCGGCTTCTCCACCGACTGCACCCTCTGCCACTCCGCCTCCGACCCGTCCTGGGGCGACGGCGACTTCGGCCACGACACCTACCCGCTGGTCGGCGCCCACGCCTCCCAGCCCTGCCAGGCCTGCCACGACGGCGGCGTCTTCCAGGGCCTACCGTCCGATTGCGTCGACTGCCACCTCGACGACTACAACCAGACCAACGACCCCGACCACGCCGACGCCGGCTTCTCCACCGACTGCACCCTCTGCCACTCCGCCTCCGACCCGTCCTGGGGCGACGGCGACTTCGGCCACGACACCTACCCGCTGGTCGGAGCTCACGCCTCCCAGCCCTGCCAGGCCTGTCACGACGGCGGCGTCTACCAGGGCCTACCGTCGGATTGCGTCGACTGCCACCTCGACGACTACAACCAGACCAACGACCCGGATCACGCGGCTGCGGGATTCCCCACCGACTGTGAGCTCTGCCACCGCGCGAGCGATCTGGATTGGGACGAGGGCCAGTTCGACCACATCTGGTTCCCCATCCAGGGAGGCCGTCACTCCGGCTTCGAGTGCTCCGAGTGTCATCCCAACTCCGGCAACTACGCGGTCTTCTCCTGCACCACCGCATGCCACCCGCGCGGCGAGACGGACGGGCACCACGACGAAGTCAGCGGGTACGTCTACGACTCCCCCGCCTGCCTCTCGTGTCATCCCGACGGCACCAGCGGTGACTTCAAGAGACCGAACCGCAGCAGCACCGGAAGGCGGAGGTAGCAGATGGAACACGTCGCCTGCCGGCCCCACTCGCCACTCCGTCACCCGTCGCGGACGCCATGGCCGCTCGTGCTGACGCTGTTGACCGCAGCCGTGCTGCTTGCGGGTCCGCTCGCAACAACTTCGTCGGCCCAGGCGTTTCCGAGCAGCGGGAGGTTTGGTCTGTTTGCCAGCTGGTCCGAAAGGGACTTCGGAACCGGCACGTCTTCAGGGTTCAACGATGTCGTGGCCACCTTGTCGTTGCGCCCCGGGTCCACATCGGAGGGGCTCTTCGACTACGCCCTGGACGCGCGCATCGCCACCTACCCCTCGACCGACCGAGACACCACGTTTTCGCTCTACGACGCTTACGTGGGGTTCAACTCCCGCAACGGCCGCTGGCGTGCCCGTGCCGGCCAGATGTGGATCCAGGATGTCGGCGGCATCGGCGCCGTCGGCGGTCTATTCGGCGAGTACCGCGTGCTCCACCCGACCGCGATCGGACAGATCCGGTTCGGCCTGTTCGCCGGGCTGGAGCCGGACTACTACGATGCCGGCTATGTCGAGGACGTGTCGAAGGGGGGGCTGTATGCGGCCGTGGATGGGGCCCACGGTCGACGGCATGTTCTCGGCTACGTTCATGTCAAAAACTCCGACGTCACCGAGCGTTCGGTGGTGGTGTTCAACAACTACTTCCCCGTCGCCCGAAAGCTCCACGTGTATCAGGCGCTCGAGTACGACACCCAGGGACCGGCCGGCCTCGGCAGCTCTGAGCTGACCTACTTCTTCGCCAACCTCCGTTACAGCCCGGTCAAGGTGCTCGACCTCCAGGGCACCTATCACCGGGGCCGATCCATCGATTATCGATCCATCACCCGCGATCAGTTGGACGGCCGGCCCGTATCCCCCGAGTCCCTCGACGGCCTCCTCTATGAATCGGGACGGTTGAGAGTGACGGTCCGGGCCCTTCCGAACCTTCGGGTGTGGGCCAGCTTCGGCCAGGACCGCAACAACGACGGCGACACCACCCGCGACCGGATTCAGGTCGGCCTGTCGGCAAACAGACTGTTCGGCTCGGGCGTCGACTTTTCCATCGCGTCCTCGCGATACTCCAGTGAGGACGACGACTACGACGCTCTGTACGCCTCCCTCGGAACCTCGCTGGGGCGCAGCGTCTACCTTTCACTCGATTACAACCGCTCCCTGTCGATGTACCGGTACGACGACGGTGACGGCGGGACGATCGAAGTCAACCCCGACAGTCAGCGTTTCGCACTGTCCGCCAACATCAACCTGAACAAGACCTTCTCGTTCCTCGTGGTCGCCGAAACGATCGACAACGACTCCTCCGACGAACGAAGGCTGCTGAGCGGCATCGTGATCCGGTTTTGAGAGAGGTCAGAAGTACGGCCTAACCGCCGAGAACCTGGGCTTCGAGAGCGGACAGGTCCGGGATCTCGGGGTTGGAGGCCGCGAGCCCTTTCAGCTTCTCCAACGCGGCGGCAGCCTCGTCGTGGCGGTGCAGATCGAAATGGAGCACCACCACCGTGTTGTACCAGGCTTGCCAGTGTCCCGGATTTGCAGCCTCGGCCTCGGCAAGAAGCTCCAGCGCTTTTTCAGGCTGCTTGAGGTTCCGATACACCACGGCCAGGTCGGTGAGCACGTTGGGGTCACCCCGCTCGATCTCCACTGCGCGCTCGTACCAGAGCCTGGACTCGGTCCATCGGCCGGCGTCGAAGTAGAGGTTTCCGAGAGCTATCATCAGCCTCGGGTCGCCCGGGTTTCGCTGCAGCGCGGCCTCGATCTCCGCAGCCTGCGCCGCCAGGCGCTGGGCTTCCTGTCCACCTCCAGTGGACGCATCGATGGGCGGATGGCCGTCGGGCAATCCCCCTTCGACACTCCCGGTCGCCGGTGGTCGAGCCGCCACTGTCGCCGGCGGGACGGCCTGCCGTTCGGCGAAGACATAGCCCATCACCACACCCACCATCAATCCGATGATCAACATGAACCAGGGGTTCTTGTGCACTCTCGTCCCTCCGCCGGTCATTTCCTGCCGCCCTGGGGCGGCCAGCCGGTCTGCAGATGATACCCGGTCCGGGTTCAAGAGGAAAATCGACGAGCCCTTCGCTCGCCACCCAGCCCGGAGCCCGGCGGAAGCAGCGCCAAGAGTGCGAGCTCGATGGCCCGGCGCAATGCGGTGCCATTTCACGGCGCTGGGTGCACCCGAGGTCCACGAAATTTCAAATTCTCACTTCGAATCCGGCGACACATCCATGTGGTCGTCTGCGGTGCCGTGATTCAGATCTCGTCGTAACGACCAAGCCGTCCGGTGGTTCAGCCGCAACTCACGAGACCCGTAACGTGAATCGCCCGGTCACCTCAACCGCGACCGGGCAGCCATGACCCCGAGCACAGCTGCCACCACATAGGCGATTCCCGCGCTCAGGTACGGTGAGGCGGCGCCGTGGTGGCCGTACGCCCACTCGGCCCAGAACGGCCCGACGATGCGAGCGAGGCTCGACACGCCCTGGTAAACGCCCATCACGCCCCCGACCTCGCCGGCCGGCACCAACTTGGAAATGAGCGCCGACAGTGACGGCGCCGCAAGACCGTGCCCCACCGCGAGAACCGCCAGAATCGCCATCAGCCGTCCGAGGCTGCCGGCGTACGGGATGGCGCCGCCCGCTATCGCCGCGATCACCGATCCGACGGCGATCAGCACGGGTTCACCGAACCGGAGCGCGAGCCGACCAACCAGACCGCCCTGAACGACGGCTCCCATCAATCCGGCAAAGACGAAGATCCACCCGACCGTCGACATTCCCACGTCGAATCTCAGACGCAGCAGCTGAGCGAAGGTGGTTTCGAAGTTCGAAAAGGCGAAGATCACCAGGAAGATCATGGCCAAGCACGCACCGACCAGGGGGTAACCGGCCGCCTTGGCGAGATTCCTCGGGCTCAACGGGTGCGGCCGGCCCTCGGCGGACCTCGAGACGTTGGTCTCGGGCAGCTTCAACAGCACCAGGATGAGTGCCGTGGCGGAGGTCACCGCCGCAGCAACCCCGGGGAGCCACATGGCGATCCCCACCAGCAGCGCCGCCATCGCGGGACCGCAGATGAAGCCGAGACCGAACGCGGCTCCGATCATGCCCATGCCGCGTGCGCGGTCCTTGTTTTCGGTGATGTCGGCAATCACCGCCTGGGCCGTCGAGATGTTGCCCCCCGAGATGCCGTCGATGATGCGGGATGCGAAGAGCACGATCAGCGACCCGGCGAATGCGAACAGCAGGTAGCCTACCACCGATCCTGCCAGCGAGATCAACAGAATGGGACGCCGGCCGTAGCGGTCGGACAGCCGGCCGAGAATCGGCGCCGCCAGGAACTGCATCGCCGAGTACGACGCCATCAACAGGCCGAAAACGAGGGGCGACGGACCGAAGTCCTCGGCATACAGCGGCAGGAACGGGATCACGATCCCGAACCCCACCAGATCGATGAACACGATCAGGAAGACGATGCCGATTTTGACGCGATGTTGCTGCACATGATCTCCTGCTGCCGGTCACTCCTCAGTGCTTCCAGAACTCCCGCGAGAACATGGCGAGCAGCGTGAAGATCTCGAGCCGGCCGAAGAGCATGATCACCGCCAGAGTGACCTTGACCGGGCCGGGGAAGTGGGCGAAGTTGTCATAGGCGCCGACCTCACCGAGACCCGGGCCGACGTTGCTGATCGCGGTCAGGGAGGAGGAGATCGCAGTGACCACGTCGTAGCCGAACGCCGCCACCACCGCGGCGCCCACCGCGGCAATCAGCATGTAGGCGGTGAGGAACGCCCAGATGCCCGACAGGACCGACTCCGAGACCACCTGCCCGCCGTACTTGACCGGCCGGATGGCATGGGGGTGGATCAGGCGGTGGAGGGTGGTTCGCAGCGACGTCACTGCGAGCAGGGCACGCAGGCTCTTGACACCGCCGCCGGTGGAACCGGACATCCCGCCGAGGAGCATGAGCACCATCACGACAATCAGCGCGATGCTGGGCCAAAGCTCGAAGTCGACGGTCACATATCCGGTGGTGGTGAGAATGGTCGCGGTTTGAAAGGCGGCGGTCCTGATCGTATCGAGCAACCGCTCGCCCGGGACGTGGGTCGTGATGGTAAAAATCAGCGTCGCCACCGCCACGACGCCGAGGAAGTACCTCAGCTCCACGTCCTTCCAGACCTGGCGGGCGCGACCCGTGATCAGCCGGTAGTGCAGCACGAAGTTGATACCGGCGAAAATCATGAAGATGGTGACGATCCACTCGATGGTCGGGGAGCCGAACTCCCCCACCGATGTGTTCCGGGTGGAAAACCCACCGGTCGGCAAGGTGGTGAACGCATGACATAGGGCATCGTAGGAGGTCATTCCCGCCAAGTGCAGCAGCAACCACTCGGCGCCCGTCAGTCCGACGTAGATTCCCCACAGGGAACGGGCCGTGGCGGCCAGCCGCGGTCGCACCTTGTCCACCACCGGTCCGGGAACCTCGGCCTTGAACAGCTGCATGCCGCCGATGCCGAGGAGGGGCAGAATCGCGATCGTGAACAGGATGATGCCCATTCCTCCCAACCACTGCGTCAAAGCCCTCCACAGCAGCAGGCCTCGCGGCAACACGGTCACATCGGCGATGACGGTCGAGCCGGTGGTCGTGAACCCCGACACCGATTCGAAGAGCGCATCGACCGGACCGAGACTGCCGGTCATCAGGTAGGGCAACGCGCCGATCAGCGAGATCGCGATCCACGATCCGCCGACGATCAGGAACCCGTCCCGGGGCCGAATCCGCTGATCGGTCGGGCTCGACAACAAAAGTGCCGCAGCGCCGAGGCCGGCGGCCACGACGATGCTGCCGATGAACGGCCACAGCGGTTCCCGGTAGATTGCCGCCGCCAGCAGCGGCACCCCGAGGAACACCCCGGTGAGCAGCATCAGCCTGCCCAGCAGCTGGATCACGAAGCTCCGGTTCACCGCTACGAGCCCTCGAGAAACGGGTCGAGCTGCCGGGCGTTGCCGCTGGTGGTGATCAACAGCACCCGATCACCGTCCTCGACGCGATCGGATCCCTGGGGAACCAGGATCCGGTCGCCGCGCTGCACCGCCGCCACCAACGAGCCGCGGGGCAGGCCCAGCTTGGACAAGGGGGATCGGACGAGCTTGCTGCCGGGGGCGGCTTCCACCTCGATCGCCTCGACGGAGTCTTCCATCAGCGCGGCCACGGCGGTGACCCGACCCTTGCGGGCGAACTGGAGTGCGACGCCGACCGAAAGCAGGCGCGGCGAGATCACCGCGTCGATGCCCAGCTCGCCGATCAACCCGGCAAACGCCGGATTGTCCACCAGGGCGAAGGTGTGCGCGGCGCCCAGCTGCTCGACGAGCAGGCACGCCAACACGTTCTCTTCATGGCCGTCAGTGCAGGCCACAAAACCGTCCACCCGCTCCGCCCCCTCCTCGACCAGGAGCTCCCTGTCGGTCGGACTGCCGTGGACGACGATGGTGTCGTCGAGACGAGCCGCCGCGGAGTCGCACGCGGCGCGGCTGGACTCGATCAGGGTCACGGGCACTCCCCGCTTTTCGAGACGTTCTGCGAGCTTGAGCCCGATTCGGCTCGCGCCCGCGATCATCACACGCCGCTCCACTCCTCGACGGAGGCCGAGCAGCACGAGGACGTTCTCGAGCTCGGCCGGGTCCATGGCGAAGTACACCAGATCGTGGGCGCGGATCTCGTCCTCACCGTGAGGCACGGTCCACTGCCCCTCCCTTCTGATGGCCACGACCAGCATGGGCGTCGCCGGGAACAGCAGCCGCAGGTGCGACAACATCAGCCCCGCGAACTCGCTGTCGGGGCGGATGACAAACCCCGCCACCAACAGCCTGTCGTCGAAGAAGGGCACCACGTCCACCGCGCCGGGCACCGGCATCAGGGACAGAATGCGCTCCACCGCCGCCTCGTCGGGATTTATCGACAGGCGTTGGCCGCCGGTCTCGGCGGCCAGCAGCCGGAAGCTCTCCTCGTGACCGGGATCCCTGAGCCGAGCCACCACCTTCGGCACGTGAAACAGCGACGATCCCACCAGGGCGACGACCATGTTCGCCTCGTCGGAGTTGGTGGTTGCGAGCAGCAGATCGCAGTTCTCGATCCCCGCCTGTGCCAACACCGGCATGGTGGCCCCGTTGCCGCAGATCGTCTGCACGTCGAGGCGGTCGTCGAGCTCACGGACGAGCTCCCGATCCTGTTCCACCAGCACCACGTCGTGGCCGTCTCCGGCCAGCTTCGCGGCCAGCGACGATCCCACCAATCCTCCACCAACGATGATGACGTGCACCATTTCCTCCGCGGCGGCAGTATCGCATGGAGTCCTGGCGGGGAGGTGGGAGGGAGCAGTTCTGAGTTCTGAGTTCTGAGTTCTGAGTTGCGTACGGGTTCGGGAATTTCGAATCGCTGACGGCCTACTGGGAACGTTGGGTCGGGAGCGTGGGGAGGGTGGGAACTCAGAACCCAGAACTCAGAACTCAGAAACTAAGACCTCTGCCCTCTGCCACCCTGCGATCGGTTCTGGGTGGGTGGGGGAATTTGCAATTTGTAATTTGAAATTTTCAATTCCGCCCCCCGGGGCGGTCAGGGCAACGCGCCGTCCTCGATCCATCTCCGGAAACGCTCCAGTTCGGCGGCGGGAAGACGTTTCGAGCCGAGGAATGTGCGTGGCATCCCCTCTCCTGTGCGCGGCCGCTGGTCGATCTTGAGCCACAGGTACGAGGACTCCAGGTCGCCGCCCACCACCAGATCGAGCTCGGGCGCCTGAACCGATCGTCGGCCGACCATCTGGCCGTAGCCCGTGCCCTTTTCAAGCACCAGATTCGCCTTCGGCTCGTCGGTGGTGTGACAGGACAGGCAGCGCTTCAGCACCAGCGGCTCGACGTGTCGCTCATACGACACCGCAGAACCAACGGGCACCTCTGGCAACGCCCCCCCTCCACATCCCAACAGCGCGGCGCCCATCAGCGCCAGCATCAACCTCCTCATCTCTCCTCCCCAAGCCGCCGATCGTCGAGACATCGTAGACTACCCCCGGAGGATGTCGATGGCAGAAGACGACGGGCACCTGGATGCCGGGGAGTTCCGACGACAGGGTCACCGCATGATCGACTGGGCCGCCGATTACCTGGATGGCGGATCACGCCGCCACCCCGTGCTGTCGCGCGCCGTTCCGGGTCAGGTATCAGGCAGGCTGCCCGCCGCCATGCCCGAGCGAGCCGAGAACCTCGACGACGTCTGGCAGGATTTTCTCGACATCGTGATGCCCGGCGTCACCCACTGGAATCACCCCGGCTTCATGGCCTACTTCGGCATCACCGGTTCGGGGCCCGGAATCCTCGGCGAGCTGCTGTCGGCAACGCTCAACGTCAACGGCATGCTGTGGCGAACCTCACCGGCGGCCACCGAGCTCGAGCTGCGCACCCTCGACTGGCTGCGCGCGGGTCTCGGTCTGCCCGACGACTTCTTCGGCTTCATCACCGACACCGCCTCCATCTCCTCCATGCTGGCCCTTGCCGCGGCCCGCGAGGCCGCCGGCCTGGACATTCGACAGCGAGGCATGGCCGGCCGTGGCGACCTGCCCCAGCTCAGCGTCTACGCCTCGGACCAGGCCCATATGTCCATCGCCAAGGCCTGCCTGGCCCTCGGGCTCGGGCTCGACGGCTTCCGCTCGATCCCTCACGACGACGCCTACCGGATGGACGTGGGCGCCCTGCGGCGGGCCATCGAGGAGGATCGCGCGAAAGGCATCCGACCGCTGGCGGTGGTCGCCACGGTGGGCACCACCTCCACCACTTCGGTGGACCCGGTGAGCGTGATCTCCGGGATCTGCAAGGAACACGGTCTCTGGCTGCATGTGGACGCCGCCTACGCCGGCTCGACGGCGCTCCTTCCCGAGTACCGCTGGTGCGTGGACGGCTGCCGCGAGGCGGACAGCTTCGTGTTCAACCCCCACAAGTGGCTGTTCGTCCCGATCGACTGCTCGGCCCTGTACACGCGCCACCCCGAGGTCTTTCGACGGACCTTCTCCCTGGTCCCGGAGTACCTGGAGACCCCGGAGGCGGGGACCGTGGTCGACCTGATGGACTACGGCGTCCAGCTGGGACGGCGGTTTCGGGCTCTCAAGCTGTGGTGGGTACTGCGCGCCTTCGGTCTCGAGGGGATCCGGCAGCGTATCCGGCACCACATCGAGCTGGCTCAGCAGTTTGCCGACTGGGTCGACGAGCAGCGCGGCTTCGAGCGGATGGCGCCGGCGCCGTTTTCGGTAGTGTGCTTCCGCGCCCGCCCGACGAGGCGTCGACGGCGACGCCCTCGACCAGTTCAACATGGCGCTGCTCGAGCGGGTCAATGCCTCGGGTGAGATCTACCTCTCCCACACGCGGCTGGACGACGGGATCGCGCTGCGGGTCGCCATCGGCAACCTCGGCACCACCGCCGCCGATCTCCAGCATTGCCAAGACCTGCTGATCGACGCGTTAAACGTTGCACGTTAAACGTTAAGCGTTCGGCTCATCCGGAATTCCGTGAGGTGGGGGTCGATCGAATTCGGATTTCAAAACGGCACCCGCCCGCCCGAAGAGGAACCGCGGCCTCAATTGCGGAGACAGCAATCAGGGACAGCGTCAGAAGCCAGCGGCAGGGTGGAGTTACCCCGCTTTAGTGGACAGGTTAGCGCTTTCGTTTGTCAGGTTGTAGAGGTACCTCCTTTCGAAGTTGGCGGGTGACATTCGTCCGATGCTGGAATGTCGTCTGTGCGGGTTGTACCAAGCTTCGATCCACCGAAAGAGGGCGAGGCGGGCCTTGCGCTTGGTGCGGAAGGTGAAACGGTCGATGAGCTCACACTCGAGGGTGGCGAAGAAGCTCTCGCAGAGTGCGTTGTCGTAGCAATCACCGACCGAGCCCATTGAGGGACGAACGCCGAGCTCTTGGCAGCGCTTGCCGAAGGCGATAGACGTGTACTGGCAGCCCTGGTCGGAGTGGTGAATCACTTCTGTGGGGCGACGCTGCTCAATGGCCATGTCAAAGGCGCTTAAGACGAGTTCGGTCCGCAGGTGGTCGGCCATGGCCCACCCGACGACCCGGCGACTCCAGACGTCGATGACAACGGCCAAGTAGAGGTAACCAGCCCAGGTGGGGATGTAGGTGATATCAGCCACCCACAGCTTGTTTGGACCGTCGGCCGTGAAATCCCGGTCGACCAGGTCGGGGGCGGGCCGAGACTTCGAATCACGACGGGTGGTCCAGACCTTCTTGCGTCGGCTGACGCCCTGTAAGCCCGCTGCTTTCATGAGCCGAGCCACTCGCTTTCGTCCTACACGAATCCCGCGATCGGCGAGCTCCTCGTGGATCATCGGCGCCCCGTAGCTACCCCAGGACAGCGAGTGAATCTCCGAAATCAACTCCGTCAATGACGCATCCTCAAGCGCTCTCTTCGACGGCCCTCTCTTGAACCATGCGTAGTACCCACTGGTGGAGACCCCCAGAAGTCGGCACATCCTGGCTACCCCGTACCTGGCCCGATTCACTTCCACGAACTCGAATCTTTCGAGCCGGTCTCCCGAGCGAACCAGGCCGCCGCTTTTACCAAAATCTCCCGATCGAGCTTGAGCTGCCGGTTCTCCCGCCTCAGCTTTCGCAGCTCTTCTTTCTCGTCTGTCGTCAATCCGTCTTCCCGAAGACCTTGATCTCGATCTGCCTGTCGTACCCAAGTCCGAATCGACACCGGCGACATCCCAAACTCCCTCGCCAAGTCCGCCGGCTTCCCGCCGGCTCGAACCAGCTCCACGATTTGGTCCCGAAACTCCTGCGGATACGGTGGTCGTGTCTTTCCCATACCTCGCTCCCTTCAGCCTCCGCCGCGGGAGCCTGTGGAGTTGTGGAAAACGGGGCCCCTACCCCCTTTCCCACAGCCTCCACAGGCACGACGACGACGAAAGCCATCAAGTGTCCACCATACCGGGGCAGCACCAGCTGTTCCCTGTCGCTGCCGCTGAATACTGTCGCAGCCGCTGCATTCCGGGCACGTGCACGGAGACGGGCACGGCAGAACCCCGACCTCACGCTTTCCCGGATGAACCTAACAGTCAGGGGCTTCCCGACCGTCCCGGGGGGAGCAGAGGGGCGGGAGGGGGAATTTTCAATATGCAATTTTCAATCTGCAATTCTCAGTCGTGCCCGGGCTGAAACAGCCTCCCTGTCCAGACCAGAAGCAACACCGAGATGGCGAGGAGGGCGGCGCCGGTGGCCTGGTGGGCGGTGGCGATGCTGACCTCGAGAGTGGTGGGGCTGCCCACCACCGCCCGGCCCTGGGTCACCGCCAGCGCGGCGATGCCGAGGGTCACCTGGATGGCGACCACCGCCATCACCAGCTGGCCCAGGCGCTGCACCGGCCAGCTGCCGTGGTACAGACCCCAGGCGCGGGCGCCGGCGGCAATGGCCACCATGGCCACCACGGCGGCCAGGGTGATGTGGATGATCAGGCCCTGGGCCACGTGCCGTTGGACCGCGCCGAACACCAACTGAACCGCCAGGGCGGCGACCAGCCACGCCTGGAAGGTCCGATCGGCCGATGCCGAGGGAACGGGTTCCGCAGCGGGGGCCGTTTTCCAAAGCCGGCTGGTGGCTGCCGCCAGGGCCACCACCAGGGCGAGGAAGAGCTGGCCGAGCACGCCGTGAATCACCGCCAGGACGATGTTCGGCGCCATGTCCTGCGGGGCCGTTGACAGGGTGAAGCCGCCGGTCACCCTGAGCCCACCGAGCACGCCCTGGGTGATGACCACGATCACCGCCACCGCCGCCATGACGCGCACCCAACCGCGGGCGTCCACCCGCCACACTCGAAAGGCCAGGGCGAGCGTGGTGAGCCCCACCAGAGCCCCGAACAACCGGTGGGCGTGCTCGTAGAAGATGCCGCCGGTCATTCGCGCCAGCGGGTACAGGAACATGTTGCTTCCGTAGGTGTTCGGCCAGTCCACCACCGCCAGCCCCGCCTCGCCGCTGGTCACCAGACCGCCCGCCACCACCAGCAGAAAGGTCGCGGCGACGGCGACCTTCGAAAACAGGGCCGTCCAGTCCGGCAGCCGATCGTTGCCGGTCGCCGAGCCCGAGCCCAGGGCGGCCGAGACTCCTGCCAGCACCGCCAACATGACGATCGACGCCGGGATCCACCACACCGCACCGGGTCTCAGTCCGCCCTCCGGAGCGCTCAGCAGACTGCCGAGAATCAACAGGTTGAGGACGGCCAACACCGCCCCGACCACCAGGCCGCCCCGCCAGTCGATCCCGGCCTCCCGACCGGCCCACCACATCCAGGCGACGACCACCGCCAGCATCGTGCAGCCGATCACCCAGCTTGGCGCCAGCACCGCCGGCAGCCGCCCCACGTAGGCGACGGTCCACATCGTGACGGCTCCTGCGAATGCAAGCGGAAGCACGAAACCAACGGCATCTCGCTGATTGCCGACGAATGCCATCAACACCTCCCGGCGCAATAGGCGCCCACAAATCGCGGTTATACTGCGCGTCGTACGCCGCCATGATCGCAGATCGGCCGCCTTATGTGGAGACAATGACCCAGCTGATGATTCCCGAGCCGGCACCGGCAACCCGGGCTTCGAGCCCGCGCGACCTGCTCGTTGCCTACCTGGAGTTGGCGAAGGCGCGCCTCGCCGCAATGGTGATTTTCACCACCGCGGTGGGGTACGTGCTCGGAGCGCGGGGCACCTTCGACCCGCTGGAGCTGTTGTGGGCGGTGATCGGAACCGCGCTGTCGGCATTCGGCGCGAACATCCTCAACCAGGTTGCCGAGGCGGACCGGGACCGGAGGATGATCCGCACCATGAACCGACCGCTGCCGGCGGGCCGCGTGACCCGCGGCCTCGCCACTACCTGGGGCATCGCCTCCTCGATCGTTGGGGTGACCACCCTGGCGATCGCCGCCAACTGGTTGACCGCCGGCCTGTCGCTGTTCGTGATCCTCCTGTACGTCGCGGTCTACACCCCGATGAAGGTGAGGACATCCCTCAACACCGTCGTCGGCGCGGTCTGCGGCGCCGTGCCTCCGATGATGGGCTGGGCGGCCGCCACCGGCCGGCTCGACCTCGGGGCGTGGATCCTGGGCGGCGTCCTTTTCGTCTGGCAGGTGCCCCATTTCCTGGCCCTGGCCTGGCTCTACCGCGAGGATTACGAGCGCGGGGGATTCCGGATGTTGCCGGCCGTCGATCGACCCGGGACACTGACCGCGCGACTGGCGTTCATCTACACCCTGTCGTTGCTGCCCATCACCGCGGCTCTGGCCCTTAGCGGCGTCTCCGGAGGAGCATTCCTGATCGCCTCCCAGCTGCTCGGCATCGGTTTCGCGGCGCTCAGCTGGCGCTTCCTGCGCCAACGCGGCAACGCCGCCGCGCGCCGGCTCTTCCTGGCGAGCATCATCTACCTGCCCCTGCTGCTGGGACTGATGGTGGCCGACATGGACGATCGAATCTCCGCGGTGAGTCGACCCTCGGCGCAGGGCGTGGCCGAGGCGGTTGCCTTTCCCGTCCAGCCGGCTGCCGATTCCAACCGCGAGCTGTGAGGCCCGACGTGATCCGTCCCCCCGCCCTGATTCGAAGCGGCTGGTGGGTGGCTGTCGCCGGTATCGCGATCGCGGCGCTGGTCTTGTGGTTGGCTCTGAGAGGACCGGTGGGCAACAGCCGCAACGCCCTGGGCGACGGTCGGGATCCTGCCAGCTACGGCTTCGATCTCTCCATATCGCTGATTCCGGTGGAGTCCATTGTGGCCGCCGGAATGCCCCGCGACGGCGTGCCGGCCCTTGACCGACCCGCCATGATCAGCGCCGCCGACGTCGCCCAGCGCAACCACGAGGGCCGCGGGAAGTTCCTGCTCGCCGCCGACCGCGTCGTCGGGGTGGAGGTCGCCGGTCAGACGCGCGCCTACCCGATCCGGTTCATGCGATGGCACGAGGTGGTCAACGATGTGGTCGCGGACCGGCCCATTCTGGTCACCTACAACCCCCTGTGCGACGCCGCCGTGGTTTTCGACCGGGAGATCGGCAACGAGGTTTTCAGCTTCGGCGTTTCCGGATTAGTCCACAACTCCAACCCGCTGCTGTATGACCGGCAGGCCGAGCCGGCCGCATCCAGCCTGTGGTCCCAGTTGGACGGGGGTGCGATGGCCGGTCCGGCCGCGGCCCGGGAACTCTCGCTGGCTCTGAGACCCTCCTCCTTGACCACCTGGGAAACGTGGTCGCAGCGCCATCCGGAGACCACAGTGTTGGCTCCCCTGGATCGGCTGAAGACGGTCTACAAGCGCGATCCCTACCATTCCTACTTCGGATCGGACCTGCTCCGCTTCCCGGTGGAGCCGCTGCCGCCTCCAGGCGATCTCGCCCTCAAAGACCGGGTGCTCATTGTGACGGTGGACGGTCAAGACACGGTGTTTTCACTGGATCGAATCGCCGCGGCCCAGGCCTCGGATTTCGGCGCCTGGACGACCACCGTCGCGGACGTGGAGGTCACCATCCACTACAACGCGGTCCTCGGTGCCGCCGATGTCGACTGGCCGGACGGGGTCGATCGGCGGGTATCCTCACGCCAGGCCTGCTGGTTCGCGTGGTACTCGCACCACCCGAACACTCCCCCGCCACTCCCCCCAGTCCAAAGTCCAAAGTCTAAAGTCTAAAGTCTGAAGTCTAAAGTCTAAGGTCGGTGATGACCTGCGGGTATTCGCTGTGTTGGACGGGTGGGCTTTTGACTTTTCACTTTCGACTTTTGACCGAAGCTCGCGGCCGAGCATTTTCGAACGCCTGAACTCGTAGCTACGGAACGGTACTGCTCCAGGCAGTGGTGTCGCCGGACTCGAAACCGTCGACGAAAAGGTCCCCCGCCCACTGGCCCTCGCCGGCGCCACGCAGCACCACGTCGTCGACGTGCCAGCCGTCGTTGGTGACCGAAACATCCGTGCTCAGGCGAAACCGCACCCGAGCCTGACTCGAGCCGTCCAGACCCGGCAGACCGATGGTCTCCCGCAGCCAGGTCGCGGTGTGGGTGCCGGTGAAGGACACCGCCGTCGCCCAGGTCCCGCCACCGTCGACGGATACCTCCACGTGGCCGTAGTCGAATCCCGACTCGAGGTCCCAGATGTGGGAGTACTCGAGCTCGACTCCGGTGACATCAGTCAGGTCGAGGACCTGTGACGTCAGGGAAACATCGCGGTTGTTCCCGTAGTTGGCTCCGGGGCTGTCGGTCCACGAGTGGGTCGGGCTGGACGCGGCCTCGGTGGTGATCGCCCAGGGTGATTCCGCAGTCCAGCCCTGGTTGCCGGATTCCACGTCGTCCTCGAAGACCACCTCGTAGGGCGCCAGCATGGCGTCGAACCTGGTGGAGGTCCCGGCAGCGACCGTCACGCCCCCAACCGTGAGCGCGCCGTAGCCGTCGGCGCTCACCGTCACCTCGTACACGCCGGGCGGAAGAACCACCTCATAGCTCCCGTCCACCGGATCGGTGGCGCCGCCGAAAGGTCCCACCTCGACGACGGCGTCAAGCGGCCCTCCCCCATCGAGGCCGGTGACCTCGCCCACCAGGCGGCCCGCAGTCGCCGGATCCAGAACCCAGAAGAAGACCGACGTCACGGGACCCCACCCGCCGTTTGAGTCGCGGCCCCTCATGAACACCGCGTGTCGCCCGACGCCGAGCCCGGAAATCTCGAAGTCCGCGACGACCGTTTCGATCGGTGCGTCGAAGCCGCCGTCCATCGCATCCATCGCCGTCGGCGCGGCGCCATCCGCCCATGGCGGGAGGTCCACGTAGAACTCCGCCGCGGCGATGTTCTGGGTCGGCTCGCCCGATCCGGCCTCGTACCTGGTGTCGTTCGCCACCGCGGTCAGCTGCAGCCACTGGCCCGGCTCGACCACCACCGGCGCCGCAACCGCAGCGAGCACGTCGGGCCCGGCCGGCAGGGTGTAGGGCCGCCTCACGGCCTTCGCGGCGTAGATCAAGGCTTCGAGGTTGTCGGGCAGAATGGTGCTCTCGAAGGGCGCACATTCTTCGAAGAACTCGGTCCCGAGCTCGAAGGTGTAGCCCGGGATCCCGAGCCGGCCGTAGGCCCAATCCTTGGTGGTGCCGTCCACCGGATAGATGCTCCCCAGCAGGGCGTCGTAGCCATTGAAATAGGCGAACTTCCGGCCCAGCGTCATGATCTGGGCGGCGTTCGGCGGCGGCGGGTTGTCCTGGAATCCCCACACCGACAGCACGTAGCCGCCCGAGCTGTGGATGTCCAAGAACATCCCGTGGGCGTCATCCGGTGCCGGGGTCACCAGGTCGTCGGGCCGCCAGTCGGGAATGACGCTGGACACCCAGCCCTGGATGGCCTGGGTCTCGGGCTCGGAGGCCGGCACCGGCCCCCGGAAGGTCGGGTCGCACTCGACCGGGGACGAACCGCCGCAGCAGCCCCAATAGAAATCGAAGTTCCGGTTGAGGTCCGCCCCCCGATCCTGCGAGGTCGGCGAGCAATAGGCCTCGTTGGTGTTCTTGCGCCACGACAGCCCGGCCTCGGCGTGCTTTCGACCGTCCGGGTTGGCCTGGAGCAGGATGTGGATCTCGTGGTGATCCAGAATCCAGGTCACGTCGGGATCGAGGCCGTAGTTGGCGAGCAGGTGCTCGGCGAAACGCGTCACCAGCTCGGCAGTGGTCATCTCCCGGGCGTGGATGGCTCCCTCCATGTAGAGCACGGGCTTGTCGCCGACCAGGGCTTGGTTGGTGAGCCTGAGAACCTTGAGGTCGTAGCCGGGATTTCCCCCCGGGAACGTCTTCTCCCACGAATCGCCGACGTCGATCCAGTTGACGAGCTGGGGGTAGGCGTCGGCCAGGGCCTGACCCGTGGCCAATGTCTCCTCCACCGTCCGGTAGCACGGGAATCCGGGGATGCCCCGGTCCTGACCCGGCAGCGGTCGGCGCGGCACATCGAGAGCAACCGTCCTTTTTGCGAGCATCTCCACCCCGAACCCCAGGTCGACCAGCCGGCGATACCCGTCCGGACCCACGTCCGCAACGAAGAAGCCTCGATCCAGATCGACCTGCCACGGCTCCAACCAGGAGGAGACGACGCCGAGCTCGGCACGGTCTGCGATCGCCACCCGGACCACCACCCGCCGGTAGCCGGCCGTGAACGCCTCTTCGGCGGTGGTGGGCAGGGGCTGGGACCGGTCGGGCGCGATCGCCTGGACCGGACATGCCAGAACAGCACCGAAGATTGACAAAAAAAACAACACGTGGCGCAATCGGGGGTCCTCCGCCCGGGTATCGTACCCCACGCTCGCTTTCGTTGACAAAGAGGAGGTCGAAGCCGTAACATCCGCCGGTGCTCAGCCGCAGTTCGGAGTACGCCGTTCGCGCCTTTTGCCTGCTCTTCGAACCGCCTTTGGAGATCTCCTGGAGCGAACCACACTGGCCGACGTTGCGGGCCGTGCCCCCCGGAGACCCGGACATCGAATGACCGCGGACGGCGCGGGTCCTCACTTCGACTGCCCGTCCGCCGCCCAAAGCACCCTCGGAGGACATTGATGAACGTCGAGATCGAACGCTTCTCGTACGACGACGACATCGTGCGGAAGTTCACTCTGGTCACCCTGATCTGGGGCATCGTCGGCATGCTGGTGGGCCTGATCGTCGCCCTCGAGCTCGCCTCGCCGTGTCTTCAACCTCGAGCTGCCGTGGATCAGCTTCGGCAGGCTGCGACCGCTCCACACCAACGCCGTGATCTTCGCCTTCGCCGCCAACGCCGTGTTCGCCGGTGTCTACTACTCCATGCAGCGGCTGCTGAAGACCCCCATGTTCTCCAGAGCGCTGTCCCTGGTCCACTTCTGGGGCTGGCAGGCGATCATCGTCGCGGCCGCGATCACCCTGCCCCTCGGCTTCACCCAGGGCAAGGAGTACGCCGAGCTGGAGTGGCCGATCGACATCGCGGTGGCGTTGATCTGGGTGGTGTTCGCGATCAACGTCTTCGGCACCATCGCCAAGCGCAGGGAACGCCATTTATATGTCGCGATCTGGTTCTACATCGCCACCTTGATCACCATCGCCATGCTGCACATCTTCAACAGCCTGGTGGTGCCCGCCGGATTGTGGCGCAGCTACGCCCTCTACGCCGGGGTCCAGGACGCCTTCATGCAGTGGTGGTACGGCCACAACGCGGTCGGCTTCCTCCTCACCACGCCGTTCCTCGGCATCATGTACTACTTCATGCCGAAGGCGGCCGACCGCCCGGTCTTCTCCTATCGACTGTCGATCATCCACTTCTGGACGCTGGTGTTCATCTACATCTGGGCCGGTCCGCACCACCTCCACTACACCGCCCTCCCCGCCTGGGCCTCGACCCTCGGAATGCTGTTCTCGGTGATGCTGTGGATGCCTTCCTGGGGCGGCATGCTGAACGGCCTGTTGACCCTGCGCGGCGCCTGGCACAAGGTGGCCGAGGACCCGGTGCTCAAGTTCTTCGTGGTGGCGGTGACCTTCTACGGAATGTCCACCTTCGAAGGCCCGCTGCTGTCGGTGAGGTCGGTGAACCTGCTCTCGCACTACACCGACTGGACCATTGCCCACGTCCACTCCGGCGCCCTCGGTTGGGTCGGCTTCCTGACCTTCGGCATGATCTACTGGCTGATGCCGCGGCTCTTCCAGACCGAGCTGTGGTCGAAGAAGCTGGCCGAGGCCCACTTCTGGGTGGGCACCATCGGCATCCTGCTCTACATCGTGTCGATCTACGCCGCCGGACTCACCCAGGGTCTGATGTGGCTCGCCTTCGACGACGACGGATACCTGAAGTACGGCGACTTCGTGGAAACCACGCTGCGGCTGATCCCCATGTACTGGGTGCGGGTGATCGGCGGCACGGCCTATCTCGCCGGGGTGCTGATGCTGGCGGTCAACATGTTCATGACCTGGCGCCGCCGGCCGGCGGTCTACGAGGTGCCGGTGCACGAGGCGCCGGCTCTGAGCCGAACCTACCGGCCCCACCCCGAACCGGAGTCACCGCTGCGAGCCTCCGGCGCCCACGTCGCCGACATGGGCTACCGGATGGAGCGGTTCTTCCGGACCCCGTGGCACCGGGCCTGGGAGCGGCTGCCGGTCAAGTTCTCGGTGATGGTGGCCGTGGCCGTGGTCTCGGCGTCCCTGTTCGAGATCGTCCCCACCTTTCTCATCAAATCCAACGTGCCCACCATCGCCTCGGTCAAACCCTACACGCCGCTCGAGCTCGCCGGCCGCGACATCTACCTCTCCGAGGGCTGTTACAACTGCCACTCTCAGATGATCCGGCCGATCCGGGCCGAGACCGAACGCTACGGCGAGTACTCCAAGCCCGGAGAGTTCGTCTACGACCACCCGTTCCAGTGGGGCTCCCGCCGGATCGGACCCGACCTTCAACGGGTCGGCGGCAAGTACCCCGACCTGTGGCACGTCCGCCACATGGACGATCCGCGGGCCATCACCCAGGGCTCGATCATGCCCGCGTACCCCTGGATGCTGACCGCGGACCTCGACTTCGAGCAGATCCCGAGATCGATGCGGGCCCACCGTGCGCTGGGCGTTCCCTACACCGTCGACGAGATCGACAGCGCCATCGACAGCGCCACCGAGCAGGCCGGCCTGATCGCCGCCGCGGTCCTCGAGCAGGGCGGCCCGGCGGGGCTGGAGGGCAAGCAGATCGTGGCCCTCATCGCCTACCTCCAGCGCATGGGCACCGACATCACCCGGCCGGAGCCCGCACCACCAGCGACCGACACGCCGCCCCAAGCCGACCTCGAAGCGGCAGCCTCGGCCGAGGCCGCGGAGGCCCGGTGAGCCTCGCCGACATCATGGGCGCCGCCGGGCTCAACTCCTGGGCGGAGGTCGGCCTGGTCATCAGCCTCGTCACCTTCACCGGCATCGTCGCCTGGGTCTTCCTGCGCAAGAAGAGCTCGTGGGAGCACCTGCGGCACCTGCCGCTCGACGACGACGAAATCCACACCGACTCCAACGGGAGATCTGCCCAATGAGCGACATCGACCACACCACGGATGACGGGCGAATCGACGACGATCACATCCTCGACCACTCCTACGACGGCATCCAGGAGTACGACAACCCGCTGCCGCGGTGGTGGGTGGTCCTGTTCTGGATCTGCATCGTCGCCACGCCGCTCTACATCCTCTACTTTCACCTCGGTCCGGGGATGCTGGCGGTGGACCGCTACGATGCCGAGATGATCGCCTTTTTCGACAAGCAGGCCGAGGAGCTGCTGGCCATGGGTGAGATCTCCGAGAACACCCTGGTCAGCCTGACGGACGATTCGAGCATGATGAACAGCGGCAAGCGGATCTTCCAGTCGAAGTGCGCCACCTGCCACGGGATGTTCGGAGAGGGCGGCATCGGGCCCAATCTCACCGACCCCTATTGGCTCCACGGCGGTCAGCTCATGGACATCTACCACACGGTTCGCGACGGCGTGCCCACCAAGGGCATGCTGGCCTGGGAGCGACAGCTGCGACCCGCCGAGCTGTTGGCGGTGGCGTCTTACGTCGGGACCCTGCTCGGCACCGATCCGCCCAACGCGAAGGACCCGCAGGGAGAGCTGGTGGAGAGGCTCCCGCCATCCGGACCCGGCCCCGGACGGCGAGATGACCGCCGAAATCGAGGGCGCCACCGAGGCGGCCGAACCGACCGCCTCCTGACGGGGCAGGCTTTGACGATCACCTCCAACGCACCCCAGGCCCAGGAGCAGGTCCTGTCCACCATGAACCGGGACGGTTCGAGACGGTGGATCCGGCCGAAGCCGTCCAGCGGGCCGTTTCCACCGCCGCCGACTGGTGACCGCGTGGGGTCTGATCGCCACTTTCACCCTGATTCCAATCCTGAGGTTGGGCGGCAAGCCGCTGATCCTGCTCGACATCCCCCGCCGGGAGTTCACCTTCTTCGGAACCACCTTCTTGCCGACCGACACCTTCCTGCTGATGCTGCTGCTGTTCTCCATCTTCGTCGGCATCTTCCTGCTCACCGCGCTGCTCGGGCGGGTGTGGTGCGGCTGGGCCTGCCCCCAGACGGTCTACATGGAGTACCTCTACCGGCCGCTCGAACGGTGGATCGAGGGCGGGCGAGTCGCGCCAGCTGAAGATGGACCGGGAGGGCCCCGACCTCCGCCGGATCCTCAAGTTCGTGGTCTTCTTCTTGCTCTCCGCCTTCCTCGCCAACACCTTCCTCGCCTACTTCGTCGGCTGGGACCGCCTGATCGGCTGGATGACCGAGCCGCCGACCCGACACCCGGCCGCCTTCGGTGTGATGCTGGCGACCTCGCTGCTGATGTTCCTCGACTTCGCCTGGTTTCGCGAGCAGACCTGCATCGTGGCCTGCCCCTACGGCCGTTTTCAGTCGGTGCTGCTCGACCGCTCCTCGCTGATCGTGGGCTACGACACCAAACGCGGCGAGCCCCGCGAGAAATGGCGCCGCAACCAGCAGCGGACCGCCGGCGACTGCATCGACTGCAGCCTCTGCGTCGCCACCTGCCCGACCGGCATCGACATCCGCGACGGGCTCCAGATGGAGTGCATCGCGTGCACCCAGTGCATCGACGCCTGCGACGAGGTGATGGACCGGGTCGGCCTCGACCGGGGCCTGATCAGTTACACCTCCCAGGACGAGCTCGAGACCGGCGGCCGCCGCTTCCTGCGGCCCCGGCTGGTGATCTACTCGGCCCTGCTCGCCCTCATGTTCGGCGCCTTCGCGTTCTCCCTCGGCGGCAAGGAGACCGCCGACGTCACCCTGCTGCGCGGCCTCGGCTCGCCGTTCCAGGTTCTGCCGTCCGGCGAGGTCTCCAACCAGATTCGGATCAAGATCGCCAACCGGTCCCCCGAGGAGCGCGCGTACCTGTTCGAGATCGTCGAGCCGCGCCGGTCTGACTCTGGTCGCCCCGGAGAACCCGCTCTCGGTGGCGGGCCGGCGACACCCAAATGACGGCCGCGTTCATCAACGCCGCGCCGTCTTCGTTCACCGACGGCGAGCTGGCGATCGTGCTGAGAATCGGCGACGGCGTCGACTTCGAACGCGACCGGCCGTACCGGCTGCTCGGGCCGTCGGGAGGATGACCGCGTGAAGATCCCACCCCACGTGCGCTGGCCCGCGGTGATCATCGGCGCCCTGACCCTCCACGTGGTCGTCTCCCTGGCCACGGTGTGGGTGGCCACCTCGAACCCGTCCTACGCGGTCGAGGAGGACTACTATCAAAAGGCCCTCCACTGGAACGACCGGCGCGCCCAGGACCTCGCCAACGCGGGCCTCGGCTGGCAGGTCGCGGTCAGCGTGCAGCCGCCATCATCAGCCGGCGATCCCGCCGCCTTGGAGCTCAACCTCGCCGACCGGCAGGGCCTGCCGGTGGACGGCGCCGCGGTGTCGGTGGAGGCCTTCCACAACGCCCGCGCCGGCCGGATCCTCCGCGCCGCCCTGACCGCCGACGGTGACGGCAGGTACACCGCCCCGATGCCGATGAAGCGTTCCGGCGTCTGGGAGATCCGAATCATCGCCATTCGCGGAGATGCCACCTTCACCCACCGCGAAACCCGCTTCCTTTCGCTGAACCGGGGGCAGAGGAATTGAAAATTCCAAATTCCAAATTTCAAATTCCAAACTCCCCCACCCACCCGGGCAATCTTGCGCCGGTCCGAACCGTGCTGAAGTCAATTTTCAATTTTCAATTTTCAATTTGTAATTCACGCCCTTCTCGGGAACACCTCGGATGATCGCCTTGCTCACGACCGTCGTGCTGGCGAGTGTGGTCGGGTCGCTGCACTGCGTCGGCATGTGCGGCCCCTTCGTCGCCTTCTACGCCGGCGCCGACGGTTCCGGCGGCGTTCGTCGCCTGCTCAGCCACGGCGTCTACAGCGGCGGCCGCTTGCTGTCCTACCTGGCGCTCGGCGCGGCGGCGGGCGCCGTGGGTGCCGCCCTCGACCTCGCCGGCTCGCTGGCCGGCTTCCACCGCGTCGCCGCCGTGGTGGCCGGGGTCGCCATGGTCAGCTGGGGGGCTCTGGCGCTGCTCCGTCTGTGGGGCGTGGGCCTCTTTCACCACACCGGCAGCGGGCCCTTCGCTCGACTCGTTCGGCGCGGCTTCTCGGTGGTCGGCGGCAAGCCCCCGCTGGTGCGCGCCGCCATCGTCGGGCTGCTCTCCGGCCTGCTGCCCTGCGGCTGGCTGTGGGCCTTCCTGGTCACCGCCGCCGGCACCGGATCGGCCGTGGGCGGCATTGCGGTGATGGCGGCCTTCTGGCTCGGCACCGTGCCCGCCCTGGTCGCCGTCGGGCTCGGCGCCCAGCTGATCGGCGCACCCCTGCGCCGCCACATTCCTGCCGTCACGGCATTGCTGCTGATCGCTCTCGGGACCTTCGCCATCATCTCCCGCCCGACCTCCGCAGTCGCTGCCGTCACCAAGCACCTGCATGGCCAGCACCAAATGCCCGACCCCGGCCCCACCTCCTGCTCCCAAGACCCTCAAAAATGAACCAACTCAATACAGGGGCGCCCCACTGTGGACCAGGAACAACGTCGGCGATACTCTAATCCGGTGCTTTCACTGCATCACTGAAATTCCCGAGCCCCTGTATTGAGCGACCACCACAACCATATGCCCCCCTCGACGACGATCTGTGACCACTGCGGCCTGCCCGTTCCGGCAGGGCTGATGGACGAGCACTCCGAGACGCAGTTCTGTTGCTCGGGCTGTCGGGTGGCGTACGAGGTCATTCGCGGGGCGGGCCTCGACCAGTACTACCGGATACGGGAGCGCATCGACGAGCCCGGTCGCGCCGCCCTCACCACCGGCACCGGCTACGAGCACTTCGACGATCCCGCCTTTCAGGAGCTCTACGCGCGTCGGCATGCCGACGGCCTGGCCTCGATCGAGCTCTACCTCGAGGGAGTCCACTGCGCGGCCTGCGTGTGGCTGGTGGAACGAACGCCGGTGGTGATTCCCGGCGTCGCCGAGTGCCGGCTCGACATCGGTCGGTCGCAGGCGACGCTGGTGTGGAACCCGGACACCACCAACCTCTCCCGGGTCGCCCGATTCCTCGATTCCATCGGCTACCCGTCCCACCCCTTCAGGGGGGCAGAAGCCGCCGCCATCGAACGCCGCGGCGATCGTTCGTTCCTGATCCGCATCGCCGTCGCCGGCGCGGTGGCGGGCAACATCATGCTGCTGGCCTTCGCCCTCTACGGCGGCTACTTCCACGGTATCGAAGCCCAGTACCAACGACTCTTCCGGTGGGCCAGCATGGTGCTGAGCCTGCCCTCGGTGCTGTGGTGCGCCGCAGTCTTCTACCGCGGGGCCTGGGGCTCGCTGCGCACCCGCACCCTCCACATGGACGTGCCGATCTCGGTGGGCATCCTCGCCGGTTTTCTGTGGGGAACGGTCAACACCATCCGAGGCCACGGCGAGATCTACTTCGACACCGTCACCGTCCTCGTCTTCCTGCTGCTGGTGGGCCGGTTCATCCAGCGTCGCCAACAGCGCTGCCGCGGCCCGCGCCACCGAGCTGCTGTTCTCCCTGGCCCCGGCAACCGCCCGCCTGGTGGAAGACGGCCGCGTCCGAGAGGTTCCGGTGGCCGCACTCGGCCCGGGATCCATCGTCGAGCTTCGCGCCGGCGACTCGGTGCCGGCCGACGGGGTGGTGGTCGAAGGCACCTCCACCCTCGACCTGTCGCTGCTCACCGGCGAGTCGAGGCCGGTCGCGGTGGCCGCGCGCCGGCCGGTGCACGCCGGCACCGTCAACCTCTCGGGTCGGCTGCTCGTGGAGGTTCGGTCTACCGGCGAGGACACCCGCGTCGGCCGCCTGCTGCGGCTGGTCGAGGAGCACGCGGCCCGGCGAGCGCCGGTGGTTCGTCTCGCCGACCGGATCTCGGCCTGGTTCGTGGTCGCCGTGCTCGGCCTGGCGCTGGCCACCCTCCTGATCTGGCTCCGCCTCGATCCGGCCCACGCCGTCGACCACGCGGTGGCGCTGTTGATCGTCAGCTGCCCCTGCGCCCTCGGGCTGGCCACACCGCTGGCGGTGGCGGCGGCGGTGGGCCGGGCGGCTCGGCGGGGCATCCTGATCAAGGGCGGGGACGTGCTCGAGGAGCTCGCCAGGACCGGCCTGATGTTCCTGGACAAGACCGGAACCCTCACCGAGGGCCGGATGGCGCTGGTGGGCTGGCACGGCGACCCGGCCGTCGAAGCTCCTGGCGGCGGCGGTCGAGAGCCACTCCTCCCACCCCATCGCCAACGCGCTCTCAGACGACACCGGCCCGCCATCAACCATCTCGGTCACCGACGTGGTGAGCCACCCCGGCCTCGGCATGACCGCGGTCGGCGGAACGGTCGTACCGTCATGGTGGGCTCTCCGGCCTTCGCCGCTGAGCGGGGAGTCGGGTCCCGACCCGACGCAGCAGGCCGTTCGATCGACGACGCGGCGCGCGACGGCCTGACGCCGGTCGTCGTCTGCGTGGACTCAGAGGTGGTCGCGATCGCCGCCCTCGGCGACCCGTTGCGGTCAGACGCCCGAGCCGCAGTCGGGAAGATCCGCGAGCTGGGCTGGGACCTCGAGGTGCTGTCCGGTGATCACCGGGCCACTGTGCGAGCCGCCGCCGATCAGCTCGGCGTGGACAGATATCGCGGCGAGGTCAACCCGGAGCTCAAGGCCGAGTTGGTGCGCGACGCCGCCGGTCAGGGCAGGGTCGTCATGGTCGGCGACGGCGTCAACGACGCCGCCGCTCTGGCCGCAGCCACCGTGGGGATCGGCGTTCACGGCGGCGCCGAGGCCGCGCTGACGGCGGCCGACGTCTTCCTCGCCCGCCCCGGGCTGAGCCCGGTGGTCGAGCTCCTCGAAGGCTCCCGCCGCACCCTCGCCGTGATCCGCCGCAACCTGATCTTCTCCCTGCTCTACAACCTCGTCGCCGTTTCCCTCGCCATGGCGGGGCTCATGCACCCCCTGCTCGCCGCGGTCCTCATGCCGCTGAGCTCCATCACCGTAGTGATTTCCTCCTACCGGGCAAAGACATTCTGAGTAGTGCTTGCCGATCCTCTCGCCACGACACATATTGTTGAATAGCCACCAATCAACAGCGGGAGGTCGCGATGAGGGGACTGCCGTCCGTGCTCGTCACAGTTGTCGTCGGCGCCGCCGCATTGGCGGTCGCGGGCGAGCGGCACTCGCCGCGGGTGCGTCCGCTGCCGTCGTCCCTCGCAGTCACCGAAACCGGGCAAACAGGCTCTGAGAACGCCAAAAAACAGATCGTCGACAAGGCCGACCAGGCTTTTGAAACCAGCGACCGTGGTGCCTGCGTCCAGCGCTCCACCGGTGGGCCGGATGCCTTCGGCTACCGCTTCATCGACTCCAACGAGCCCGGCGGACCGGTATTCCAGTGGGTCGACATCACCGCCAGCGGCGTCCCGACCGACCCGCTCGGCAACAACGTCGTTGGGCCCTACCCGATCGACTTCGTTTTTTCCTTTTACGGGGTGGCCTTCACCGACTTCTTCGTGGCGAGCGATGGTTACCTCGAGCTCGGCGACAACGACAACGAGCCCGTCAACCAGTGTCCGCTCCCCGACATCCGAATACCGAACAGCATCATCGCTATCATGTGGGACCATTTGCTCCCAGGCACCACCAACGACTCGGTCTTCTATCAGTCGTTCGGCGCCGGCAGCTGCCCGTGGGGTGGGTATCCGGGCGCCTGCCTGGTGGTGCTCTACGACGACTTCTGCCACTGGCCCGGAGGCACCGCGTGTTCCCCTGCCGGAACCTGGGAAGCGATCCTCTTCGACGACCACAGCATCGTCATGCAGTTCTTCGATGCAGGGTCCGAGGGCGGGCTCAATTCCACGACAGGTATTGAAGGTCCGGGCGGCAACCTTGGCCTGACCTACGCCTGCAACACGCCATGGTCCCTGCATGACGGACTCGCGATCCGATTCTACTGGACGCCCCCGCCGCCGGTGGTGCTGGCGGCCGCCGAGCCTGAGGTCGATGCCTGCCGGCGGACCGTGGGCCTCTACGAGCTGACCCTGGTCAACAACACCGGGGCCACCTCCAGCTTCGACATCCTCTACAGCGGCTTCGACTGGGAGGTCAGCGGCGAGGCCACGGTCGGCCCGGTGGAACACCTCGGCACCGCCGTCCTGTCAGTTGTGCACCGCCTGCCGGACGCCGCGGTTCCCGGGGACTTCGACACCGGAACCGTGACCGCCCAGGACCAGGCGGGACCCGGCAGCGCCGGCGTCGACATCACCACCACGGTGGCCCGGTACCTCACCACCACCGGCGCGGCGCCCCGTCCACGAATGGATCACGCATTCATCCCCAGCGGCAGTCCGCCGGGCGACTTCGGCGTCGCCATCGGCGGCTTCGGCGGCCCAGGGACGTCCCCGCCGGGGGCCGTGCTGCCGGGTCTTCCTCCCGGTCTGCAGGTTTCCCCCGAGGCTACGGTCGATCGACTGCGCTTGAGTTCGTGGACTTGGCACGGGGGGGCGCCCGACTGCACCGTCGATCCCCTTCTCCGGAGACATGGCACACGGGATCGACGTTTCCGACGAGGCGGTGGCCATCGCCTTCCCGGACGCCACCGGCCTTTCGGACGCACTGCTGCACGTCTTCAACCTCGATTTCCCATATCGGGACTGGACGAGGCGCCCACTGCCGGTCGGATTCCCGAGCCAGGGGATCTGGGGTCACGACATCGTCTGCGACGAGGGCAGCAACCTCTGCTACATCAGCGGCGGAGCCACGGTCCCCGGAGGTGGAGATCTGACCACGGTGTACGTCTATGACGTGGCCGCCAACACCGTCACCCAGCTGCCCGACTTCACTTCCCCTCGGGCTCACCACGCGTCCTTCCTGATCGACGGATTGCTCTGCGTCGTGGGAGGCATCAACTCCACCGGTACCGCCCTCGCCTCCACCCAGTGTTTCAACTTGGCCACAGGCATTTGGAGTGCGGAGGACGCCGACCTCGGTCCGCTTCCTGGGATTTTGTGGGGTATGGGGGACGCGGTGATGTCAATCTCGGGTGAACTGCATCCGGTGCTCGCCGCCGGCATCTTCAACGACGGGCCACCCGGCACCCACTTCCTGTGGCACGATGGCACGACCTGGCAGTACGACGACCCCTTCAACCTCGGCGTCTACCGTACCGAGGCATTTGCCATAGGCGAAGAGCTCTTCCTGGTAGGAGGCGCCACCCGCGGCGTGACCCCCACCAGCGCATTCCAAACCCTCTATTGGTGCCCCACCGTTCCGCCGCCGAACGACAACTGCAATGGCGCCTTCGATCTGCCGCCCAATACCTCCGTGACCGTCAACAACACCATGGCCACGGACTCGGGCCCCCCATTCCCCACCTGTGCCAACTATCAGGGCGACGATATCTGGATTCAGGTCACCGCACTCGCCGGTGAGGGCATCTACGTCTTTTCCCATCCCGAGCCCTTGTCACCGATATTAGACACCGGCATGGCCGTCTACGCCGAGTGCCCCCATCAGATCGAGCTCGAGTGCGATGACGACTTCGGGAACCAATTCAGCCAGGTCGGTCCGCTCATCGGCCCCGGAACCTGGTGGGTCCGGGTTTGGGAGCCGGGCAACGACGCCTTCGGCGAGTTCCAGATCACCAGGGAGGACTGGATCCCCGTCGAGCTTCTCAGCTTCACCGTCGACTGACCCATTGCGCCCAACCTGACCCCTGTCCGTTGTATTGCGCTCGGCCCTTCGGAGGAAAAAGGTCCAAAGTTGAAAGTTGAAAGTTGAAAATCGCCGGTCGAGTATGCTCGTGGTATGTCGGTCGTTTACATCGCCCTGCCCGCCGTCTTGTTGCTCGCCCTTGCCGGCGTCATCGCCTTCATCTGGGCGGTGCGCTCGGGCCAGATGGACGACCTCGACACCCCAGGCCTGCGCATCCTCGGCGATGACGACGGGCCCCCCACCCCCCCTCCCGAGTCCAAAGTCCAACGTCCAACGTCGAAAGTCTGAGGGCATCGCCGTTGCGCAGCAACTCCCTCTCCATGCCAACTGACTTTGGACTTTGGACTTTAGATGATGAGCATCGCATCGCCGTACGAGTAGAACCGGTAGCGTTCGCGGACGGCTTCTGCGTAAGCGGCGAGAATCTTCTCCCGTCCCGCGAACGCCGAGACCAGCATCAGCAGGGTGGAGCGGGGCAGGTGGAAGTTGGTGAGCAGGGCGCCGGTGCCCCGGAAGGTGAATCCGGGGGTGATGAAGATGTCGGTCCAGGTCTGGCCCGCCGTCACCCGTCCGTTGGCTGCGGCTAGGGCTCCCTCGAGAGCGCGCACCGAGGTGGTTCCGACGCACAAGATCCGGCGGTCGTCGTCCAAGGCGCGATTGACCGCCGCCGCCGTGCCGGTCGGGAATCGGTACCACTCCCGGTGCATCCGGTGGTCCCCCACCTCCTCGACCGACACCGGCCGAAAGGTGCCGAGCCCCACGTGGAGGGTCAGGCGGGCGAGCTCGGCGCCGGTCGCTGCCATCTCCTCGAGTAGGGCCCCGTCGAAGTGAAGACCGGCGGTGGGCGCCGCCACCGCCCCGGGCTCGGTGGCGTAGACGGTCTGATACCGGTTGCGATCCTCGTCGGTGGGCCCCGTCGGCCGGTCGATGTAGGGCGGCAGCGGCGTCGATCCGAGGCGGTCGAGGCGTTCGAGATCAGCGGCCGGGTCAAAGCGGATCACCCATCTCCCCTCCTCCATCCGCTCCTCGAGGACCAGCTCACCGCCATCGTCCAACCCCAGGAACTCACCGACTCGAGCCCTCCCGGACGGCCGAACCAGGGCCTCCCAGCGCCCGTCGTCGACGGCGGAAAGCAGCAGCAGCTCGAACCTCCTCCCGGTGGGGCGGCGGGCGAAGAGACGGGCCGGAATCACCCTGGTGTCGTTGAGCAGAACGAGGTCGTCCGGCTCCAGGAATTTCGGCAGGTGCCGGATGGTGGAATGCTCCAGCTGTCCCGAACCGCGCTGCAGCACCAGCATTCTCGACTCGCCCCTGGGCAGGGCGTGCTGGGCGATCAGCTCCGGCGGCAGCTGATAGTCGAAGTCCGAGGTTCGCACCGCGGTAGGCTACACCACTCCACGCACCCCAAATCGGAATTCGGAAGACCGTGCCCGGTCGCCGCGTTGGGGATGGGACGCAGATAAACGCTGATGAACGCAGAAGGACGCTGCGATTAAACATGAATGGCATGGGAAACGGAAGAACACAGGACAACACTGACTGAATTTCGAATGACCGATCGCCACGATTCCCCGGATCAATCACCGACGGACCCGGGAAGCCGCCGTCAGGCGGTGACACCCGTGCCCGACAAGACCCTATCTGCGTGTATCTGCGTTCATCTGCGTCCAATTGAACTCGAATCTCGAATCCCGATCCCCGAATCCCGAGAATCAGTGCTCTTCCGTGTTCAACCGTCCGATCAGGCGCTGCGCTGGATTCTGTGCGACAGGCGGCGGGCCAACGCCGGGGAGTCGGCGGCCGCGAGCAACCGGTCGGACTCGTCAGAAGACAGCTCCCGGCTGGCCGCGAGGGTGGTGAGGGCCCACAGTCGTTCCGAGGCGCGAGAGAGCAGGTCTACCAGCTCGAGGGCCTCGGCGGCGGACTTCGGAATCCCGGCGCGGAACAGGGTCTCGACGGCGCGCCGGCGGGCCCAGCCTTCCGGAAATTGAACGAGGAGTGGTTCGAGGGTCTCGGCATCTGCCCCGGCGATCTCGCCGAGCACGGACCTGAGAATCGCCAGCCGTCGGGAGCTGTGGGTTGCCGCGTCCAGCATGGTGATCATATGATCGAGCTTTGCCGACGGAATCGCCGCCTGATCTTCCTCCCCGACGCCCGGTTTCTGAGCTTCGACGCCCTCAACGTCCGCCCCGTCGCTCTCGGGCTCAGCTGATCCGGCCGGTCCGGGTGGGTTCCTCTCCACCGTCACCCCTGGCGGAGGGGGACCGGCCGGCGCGGCCATCGGGCGTGTCGGCTCCGGTCCTTCGGCGTCGACGTGATAATTGGTGCCCTCGGGTTCCTCCCGGTCGATCTCCAGTGATTCGCCGTCGGCGTCGATGGGCGAGTCGGACCCTCCACCATGGACTCCAGCATCCCGCTCATCGACCTCGTTGGCGACGGTATCGCCGTCCGAATCCGGCTCGGGGCGGTAGGCATCGAGGTCGGCGACCCAACCGCTGGCGGCATCGAGCAGCCGGCTGACGGACGCGCCTCGGGTGGCGGGATTCAACAGGCCTCGCACGACGCCCAACGCCTCGTCCCCGCCTTCCCCGACCTCGTCCAACATCTTCAGCCACGGTTCGGCGGAGAATCCTCCCCGGCCGGCGACTCCTTCGACGAACCGCTCCGCCCCATCAAAGCCGAGCTCGCGCGCCACCGCCAGCCGATCCTGCGGTGACATGGCGCGCACCACGTCCCTGGCCTGCAGCAGGAGCCGCACGCGCTCCCTCTTCGACGGCGTGCTCCGCAGCCGCTCGATCACCCACACCAGCTCGGGCGGTACCGCCACGGATCACTCCGAGACGTCGAAGGGCTCCTCGCCGGTCGCTGGCGCGGCGGGAACCCGGTCTTTAGCAGGTGACGAGAGGTTGTCCGCCACCGCCGCCGGCAGCTTCGAGATGTCCTGGAGGAAGCTCGAGAGATTGACCCCCGCGAGCTGCTCCATGATCGGGTTGAGCTGACTGAGGACCTGCACCACGTCCTCCGAGAGCTTGGCAGTCCCGGTGCCGCTCCCCGGCCCGCCGCCCTGGCTGATGATGGTGGCGGATCCGGCCCGCGCCAGCGGCTCCGAGACCGCGGCGGCGATCTCGGGCAGCACCTTGAGGGCCTCGATCGACAAGCCGGCCTCGTTGTAGAGCTTGAGGGCCTCGGCCAGCAATCGCCGCGCCTCGGCCTCGGCTTCGCCCTTGGCCTGGATCGCCTGCGCCTCGGCCACGCCGATCTCCCGAAGACGAATGGCCTCGGCCTTGGCCTCGCGCTCGACCCGGTACTGCTCGCGCGTCGGCCGGCCGTTCGGCCTCGTACTTGGAGGCATCGGCCTTTTCGCGCACGGTGGCGTTGAGCTCGAGCTTCTGGCGCTCGACCTCGCGCTCGGCGATCTTGATGTCCTGGACCTTGAGCTCCATCTCGCCGGCCTTGACGGCCTGGGCGTTGGCCACGTCCACCTGTTGGCGGATGTCGGCCTTCTTGAGGCTGAGCTCCTTCTCGGAGTCGGCCACCTGAGTGTCGACGTTGAAGCTCTTCTGCTCCTTCTGCTGGCGGGCCGACTCCTCCTCGATCTTGGCGTCACGGTCGGCCACCGCGGTCGCCATGCGGGCGTTCTTCAGCGCCTCCTGGATCTTGGGCTGGCCGAGCGCGTTCAGATAGCCCTCGTCGTCCTGGATCTCCTGAAACACGAACGATCGGAACTCGAAGCCCATGCCCACCAGGTCCTGGTGTGCCTCGTCCCGAACGCTGTCCTGGAACCGCTTCTGATCGCGGTAGAGCTCCTCCACCGTCAGCGTGCCGATGATTCCGCGCAGGTGGCCGGCCACGGTCTCCTTGATGGTGCTGCGGACGTCATCCGGCGGCACTCCGAGGAAGCCCTCGGCGGCACGCCGGATGTGCGCGACGTCGCCCGAGATCTTGACCTGGGCCACCGCCTTGACGTTGATCGGGATGCCCTGCACGGTGTAGACGTGGCGAAGGTCGATCTCCAAGGTCATCATGCGCAGCGACAGGATTTCGTACTGCTCCCAGGCGGGCCACACGAAAGTCCCGCCGCCGCGGACGATACGGAAGCCCTCGATCTCGCCCTTTTCACCCACCACCTTCTTGCCGAAGAGCTTGCGGCGGCCGAAGACGATCAGCGCCTCGTCGGGACCGGCCTTCTTGTAGCGCGATCGGATCAGGATGTAGGCGAACAGCAGGGCGAAGGCGACGATGGCCGCCGATGTGAGCAACGTCAGGAAAGTCATGGGTGCCTCCTCGCTGTCTTGGTAACCGCTGCCCGGTCAGGGTATCCCCGCCCACCGACCTGTGCAAGATCGGGCGGTCCTGTCAATCCCTACGGATGCAGGCGCTCTCGATTCCAATCCGCCCACCCATCCAGTTGAAAGTTGAAAGTTGAAAGTGGTCGAAAGTCCCTGCCACCGTCGCGGACGGTTTTCCGAATTCCGAATTCCGAATTGAGCGGCCTACGGCATCAGCCGCCCGAGATCCGGGCGGAAGGCGTGTTTGATGTGACAAATCCGCCACCACGGCGGCCCGGGCCTTCGTTCAATCGCGATCAGATCGAATCGGCACGGACTGTTCCACAGGCCGTAGCGCCCGAGGTAGGCATGGGCGGTGCGCATCATGGTGGCCCGCTTGCGACCGCCAAAGGCCCCCACCGCGCCACCGAAGAGCTCGCTCGACCGCGTCTTGACCTCGACGAAAACGATCTCTCGGCGCCGCTCCACCACCAGGTCCAGCTCCCCCGAAGGACCTCGCCAGTTGCGGTGGCGGAGCCGGTACCCCTTGGCAAGCAACAGGATCAGAGCGACCCACTCGCCCACTCGGCCGAGCCGCGCAGGTGCCGAAGCCCGGCGACCAGGGCCGGCTAGGGAATCACCTTGTCGATCCACCTCTTGCGCGTGACCTCGAAGGGGGCGTCGGGCGACCCGAAGTAGACCTGGTGGCCCGCCGGGTCCGCCGCGACCACGTAGAAGAAGATGGTTCGGTTGCCGTGCATCTCCGGCGTGATCGCCAACGGGCAGCTGCCGTCGGCGGCCGGCTCGAGCACCACCTCCCGGTACTGCTGCGACTCGGTGGTCCCGACCCAGGCCGACACCCTCTCGACTCGGAGATCGTCGGTGACCGTCAGCGGAATCACCACGTTCTGGTTCTTTTTGAAGGCAGCCTCGAATTCAGGGTCGAGGTAGATGGTGGGAACCGCCGCGTCCATTCGCGCCAGCTGGTCCTCGAGATTTCTTCGCAACGCACCGAACCGCGTGACGTACGAGCCCGTGGGATTCGCCCCGTCGAGCATTCTGAGGCCCGCCTCGGGGTCGTCCCCGTCGCCTGCGGCGGTGGCTTTTCGCAGCACCGAATCGAGCGCTTCATCAACCCGCAGCCGCTCCTCGCACCACGCGATCCGCTGGTTGACTCCGTCTCGTCCCGGCCACCTCTCGTTCAACCCGGTCAGGAAGCTGATGGCTGCTTCGAGGTCGTTCTCGGCGATCGCATTCTCGGCTGCGGCCTCGAGGGCGACCGCCGCCTTCTCCCGCAAAGTGTAGGAGCGGCTGTACTCGGGAAGCACCCGCATCATCTCGGCCGCACGATCCATCACCACCAGGTGGGCGCCCGCCTGCTCGGCCTCGCCGAGCTGGTCGTGCAGCCTGATTCCCTTCCGCGCACGGTCGAGCTTGGCCTGAAGGTCCGGAATCGACGCGCGTTCGTCCGCCGGCAGGCCCGACACTCCGGCGACGCCGCGCTGAAGCATGCGCACGCTGCCGTACTCGAGACCGCCTTCGAGATCAGCCACGGCCTTGTCGCGATCCTCGCCCTCGATCGTCCCGAGCAGTCCTTCGTAGAGCTCACGCTCCTTCGAGCCGAAGCTCGCCACCAGTTGATCGGGAAAGTCGAACAACAGCCGCTTCGCGCTCCCGACGTCGCCGTCGAGCATCAGCTGTTCGGCCTGCTCCAGGAGGGGATTGATCGCCGGCTCCACCTCCTCCGCCGGCGTCGGAACCTCGGTCGGCAGGGCAACCGGCACCGGGGTCGCCGTCACCGCCAGCTCATCCCGATGCGACCGGCCCGCCAGCAGGACCGTCACGATGAGGGCAACCACCGCCAGCGCGGCCACCGGCATGATGATGTCCCAGCGCACGCCCTTCCCGGCACGGTCTTGCTGAACGACGACCGGTGGGCCGCCGGCCTCCGCCGGTCTCGATGCCTCCGCCTCGTCACCCGGATGCGGACCCTCGTCGACGGGCTCCTCGAGATCGACCGCAACCACGTTCACGGCCGGCGGCTCGTCGAAGTGGAGTGGTGAGGTGATGGCGCGGGTCTCGAAGGCCGATGGATCGAAGCCGCCGACCGCCGCCGCCGGCGTTGATTGCGAGTCCGCTTCCCCGAGCAGCAGGCCGAGATCCGAAACGGTGGTGCTCCGTTCCTCGGGCCGAGGGTTCAGGGCCACGGCCAACGCGGACTCCAGCTCAGCGGAGTTCGCGATCAGGTCCGGATCGAGGCGAATCGCCGGCGCCCCCTCGCCGGACCCTTTCACATCCGCGGACAGCAGGGCGCAGATGACCCGGGCCAATGAGTACACATCCGCGCGGGCCAGGTCCACCACCCGCAGGGCGTCAGGGTGATTGAGCTCCGGAGCGACCCACGGATCCCCGGGATCGGGCCAGGCGCCGGACGGCGCACCGGCGAGCCAGGCCCCGGTTCCATATCCCGACAGTAGGACGGATTCGTCAGCGGTGACCAGAACGTTGGTGGGGCGCAGGTTCAGATGGGCTGCGCCGGACATGGCGAGGGTGTCGACGGCGTTGGCGACCCCGCGAGCGACCCTGATGAACCGCCGCGGTGGCGCGTCGCCCAGTCCCTCGACGGTGACGGCGAGCTCCACCATATCCATTACAAGGAAGGCATTGTCGTCGTGTGTCAAACCGAAATCGATGATCCTCGGCAGGCCACTGATGACGCCGGTGCGAGCCACCTCGGCCGCGTACAGGAAGGCCGAACGGTTCGACTCCTGGATGGTCGGGCCCGCCGGGTGAATGAGCTTGATCGCCACCGGTCGGTCGGTGGCGGGATCCGTCGCCCGGAATACCGTGGTCCGGGCCGTCGAGGTGAGGACTCGTTCGAGCCGATAGTCCTCGAGAACGTGTCGCGCCTGGCTCATCATGCCTCCTCGGGCGTCGAAAAACACCCGGTTCTCCACCCTCTGGTACCACCCAAGGCGCGACTTCGGACCCCTGGCCAGGATTCAGCGGGAAGAACTCGTGCCCATACCCGTGCCCGAACGAGTTGAAAGTTGAACGTTCCCGCCCACCCAGCCGGCACGGCCGCTGGATGTCTTTCCGAGGAGGGCCAAAGGCCCGACGAGGAATGACAATGGAGGCAATCATCGACGGAATGGCTCCGTCGGCGAGGTCCGGGTTCGGGGCTCCGAGAGCTTGGGGTTTGCCAGTTTTTAGTTTTTAGTTCTTAGTTTTTGCCCGGAGGCTCTCGACACTCGGATTCATCACCGCCCGTATGTAACTCAAAACTCAGAACTCAAAACTCAGAACTCACAAAGTGGGGTTGCTGCGTTGTTCTGCGCTCCTCTGCGTTCTCCTGCGGCCAATCCAAGCACCGCCGTTCGGGGCCGGTCTTCGAATTTCGACTTCCAAAATCGAGAGGGAGGAGGGATCACTCCCCGACGGGCCGCTTCGCCTTCGCCTTGATGACGGGGCTGAACTGCTCCCGAATGCCGTCGATCGAGATGCTCTCGACGTAATAGAAATAGTCCCGAGTCGGATCGATGTCTTCGTCCTCGAACTCATACGAACGGGGTTCGTCCACCGTTCCGCCGCCCGGAATCGGGGTCGAGGTGATCCGTTCGAACGGACCGTCCTCGCTCGTGGATCGGTAGATGTCGAAGCCGAAGTTGTCGACCTCGGTCGCCGTCGTCCATTTCAGACGATTGAGCAGCGGCTCCGAGTCCGGCGCGGCAGCGGGCACCGGTGTCGGGCTTGAAACGGGTTCTGAACCCGCAGAACCGGTGGCGCTCTTGGAGCTGGTACAACCCGCAGCCAGCACGATCGCCACGATCGACGTCATCACCAAGGTGCACGATTTCATTTTGATCCTTCCTCTTCAGCAGTTGATTCGGCGGCCGCAGGCTCGCTGACCGACTGCCCCGGTCGGTCGGCTGCTTCGACCTCCGCCGCGGCCCCCTCCTCCACGACTTCAGCCTGCCACCACCCGATGGCCTGGTGACGGCCCTGATCATCGGCCAGCCAGACCTGGGCGCCGAAGGCCTCGGTCAATTGACTGTCGGCCGTCTCGATCGTCACGTCGAACGACGAACCCTCGACCACGACGTCCACGGCGTGAATCACCTGAAGGTCCGCGTCCACCCACTCGACGACACCGCTGCCGCTGTCGAGCTCACCGTCGATGACGGCACCGTGAACCGTCACCGAGCCCTCTCCCATTACGACCTCGAACCCGACGCGGGCTTGGGGGATCGCCAGTCGGACGGCCGGATCACCAAGCAGGTTGTACGTTTCGACCAGCGTCCTCGAGGCCGTCCGCTGTTTCGCCCGCATGATCGCCTCGCCCACTGTCGCGCCGGGCTCGGTGAGCTCATCGAGGAGATCCTGGCTAAATGACCGAGACGGGCTGTTGCGCCACGACGCCCCGAACACACCCACCGCCCCCTTTTCGGGAACCCGCAGGAAGAACTCACCGATGGAGTCCTGATTCGGGTGATCGAAGGGCGCCGAGTAGCACGTCATGCTGAGGACGAACGTCAACCGTTCCGTGGGAGCGAGGGCCGCGACGTGGTCCAGGGTGAACAGGTCGTGGTTCTTTCTGAAATCCGGCGGTCCGGTGCGCCAGATGTGGCGGCCGCCGTGGCCGACAAAATGAACGATCAGCTGACCCTCATCGAATCGCTGCTGGAGCACCGCCTGGTGCTGCTCGTTGTCCGCCTCCTCCGGGCTCGGGTAGACCTTTGCGGCCGCCAGACCTCGGCGCGCCATCGACAGCGCCAGTTCGTCGCTGCTCAGCTGGAAACCAAGGCTCTCGTTGGTGATCCAAAGGGTGTTGCGCTGCCACGGGCCGGGCTCCGATCGTTGCATGTAGGCGATGGTCTTGCGGACAACCGCATTCACCTCTTCGGGCTCCACCAGCGGGAAACGGCCGATGGCGAGGTCGGGGAAAAAGTCGGTGCCCTCCACCGCCACAAAGAAGTTGTCGCTGGCCGAATGCCCTTGGTGCGAGGTGTAGTTCCACGTCGGAACGAGCTGACGGTGGTTGAGGGCCGATTTCTCCCCGTAGACGGTGCCCTGCCGAGCCGTAAATCTCCCACCATCCTCGAGCTGGCTGTCGACCCAGTTGGCGTAGTTGCGATCATCCACGGTAGTGTTTTTGGTGTCCCAGCTGGCATCACCCACCAGCAGCACGAACCTCGGCGCCGGCTTGCGCCATTGATGGAAGGCAAAGGAGATGAAATCGCGGATTGCCTTCGGGTGGATGATGCCGTGGTTGAACTCGTCGTAGACGTCCTCGACGTCGATCACCTGAACCGCGAGGCCGTGCTCGCGGTGGAACTCGGCCAACGGCTCGACGGACTCCATCAGCTTCCGGTGGGCGATCATCAGGTAGTCCGCCTGCTGGGCCGTGTCGGCCAGTGAGGAAACGGTATCCCGCAGCACCAGGTCGACACGTTGCAGCTCACCTGCGGTGACGAAGAAACCATCCACATCGCCCGGGTTCAGCCGGACGATGTCCTCCCCGCCCATTCCAGGAATCCCACCCGAGACCACGAACGGCGACACCCGCTCGCCGGTACTTGTGTAGAGGCGAACGCCTCCTTGGCCGGTGATCTCCACCGGACCCAGATCCGCCGGCGACACGTCACCGTCCGCAAAGGGAGCGGCGGTCCTCCAGAACTCGTGCTGTCCCTCTTCACCGATGCGCCCAGAGTGGGGGTAAACCACTTCGACCCAGTTCAGCATCACGACGTCGACGATCGGATCTTCGCCTTCCTCGGGAGAGCGAGGAGGGACGGAGATCAGCAGTTGATTCTCACCCACCCTGAACAACCCGGGATCGAGACTTTCGAGCGTGATGACGTGCGCCAGTCGGCCGTTCCACTCGCTGCTCTCCAGCGCCTGCCCGTTGAGGCTGAGGTCGACGCGGTGGTGGGGCATCTCCCCCACCTGCCGCGCCGACGGGCGCGACATTCCGCGCACGCTGACTCTGAGGTCTACGCTCTCTCCGGACCCGGTGGCGAAGCCCATCATGCGCAGCGTCACCTCGGTCGGCTCCGGATCGATTTGGGTCATCTTTCGCCAGAACCAGAGATCCTCGCTGCCTTCATCCTGGAGCTCCTGCTCCCGGACCCGGATCATGAGCCGGTCCCACTCGATGTGAAATCTCCGCCATAGTTGGGTCGGCTGTCCGAACATCACCGTCGGGTCGCTCTGGCGGGTCACCATGCGCCGCGCGTTGGTGCCGTCAAAGGTCAACCAGTAGACGTTGAACTTCGAGTACTCGTGGAAGAACAGCCCTTCACCGGCAAGACGTTCGCCGAGGAACTCGATCCAATCGCCGGAATCGAAGCGGCCGTCACCGCCGTCGTCCACCCAGATCGGAATCGCCTGACCACGATTGCTGAGGCCGATCAGCTCGCTGTCCACGGCCGCCGCGTCCATGCCGGCCTCCACGAGTTCCTCGTGGGTCACCCGGTAGACACCCGGGCTCTCCACGTAGACCTTGAACGGGGCTTCGACGCCCAACCCTGTCCGGGCGGCGGCGATCACGATCAACACCGTCAGAATTCGCTTCAATGAGACTCTCCCATTTGTCGCTCGATCACGAGGCGCCACTCGGTCGTTCACTGGGTATACCCCAACGCGCGCAGCATTTCCACATCTCCCTCGGAGATCTCGCCGCCCATGATCCGCATCAACAGACGGTACCGATTCACTTCGTCGGAAAACCAGAGGAAGTCCCGGGATCCCTCGACGAAGAAGTTCTGACCATCCAAACCGCCGACGCCGTCGAGACGCCCCACGCGGTACTCCTCTCCCTCGGGCTCGGCGTAGTAGGTGCCCTTGCTCGCCACCCGGTGGACCACCAGCCCTTGCCGCTCGGGCTGCTCCGAAAAGGTGCAGCGCTCCACGATCCGCCGCAGGGCGGGCTCGATTGGCGTTCCCGTCGCGGCCTCAACCAACGACCGGCCGGGCAGACCCGGCAACGGCCCGAGCCCGAACCACTGCGCAATCGTGGGCGCCAGGTCGAGCGTCTCGACCGCCTCCGCGACCACCCGACCCTGGCTCTGGCCGGGATAGCGAAGCATCATCGCGACCTTGATCACCGGTTCCAGCAGCCGCACCCCGTGCCCCCAAAATCCGTTTTCGCCGTGGGCCTGGCCATGGTCCGCGACCACCACCACCAGCGTGCTATCCCAGAGCCCGAGCTCCCCGAGGACGTCGAAGATCCGTTCCAGCTGGCGGTCGAGCTCGGCGATCTCGGCGTCATACAGGTCAACCACGTGCTGTCGATCGGCCTCGGTCAGCGTCGCTTCCACCGCAGGATCGTTCAGTGACGCCAGCCAATCCATGGTCAGGGAATCGCCCAGAGGTCCGTCGTACCCTTCGCTGAATCGGCGGGCCAGGCCGGGCCGCGGATCGTAGGGCTCGTGAGGATCGAAGTAGTGCAACCACAGTGCGAACGGCTGATCCGCGTGGCGCTCCAACCATCGCGTGGCGTTTTGGGTCACCACCTCGCCTCGGATCTGGAAGACCTTGGGTCCCGCCCGGTCGAAGACCACCTGGTCGAAGCCGAGACCCTTGAGAAATCGCTCCTGCACGACCCCGGCGGACACGATCGCGGCGGTGCGCCGCCCTTCACGCCCCAGAAGGTCGAATACCGTCTCGAGGTCGCGCGGGGGGACCATTCCATTCTGGGTCACGCCGTGAACCTCTGGCGAGAGGCCGGTAAAGATCGTAACGTGAGACGGCAGGGTGGAGGGCATGCTGCAGGTGACGTCTGCGAACATGGTCGCCCGAGCGGCGAAGGCATCGAGATTGGGTGAGGTGGGCCGCGGGTAGCCGTAACAGCCCAGGTGATCGGCCCGCAGGGTATCGAGGGTGATCAGCAACAGATTCGTCGGCGGCGTCGGTCCGGTCACCGGCGCGCTGCAACCCAGCGCGAACAGACCCCCGCCGAGCAGCAGGATCGTCGCTGCCAGTTGCAACCGGGATCGGCCTCGCGCCATCACCCGCGAGACGCTACCACAGACGACCGCTGGGCGGCAGGGCTCACGGCAGCCACGGGCCTGCGAAAGCGAGGAACTCGAGGAGCGCCGCGACGCCGAACCCGACCGCCCAACGCCAGCGGGGCACCGGGTTCATCGCCGAATCGCCCTCAACCCAGGAACCGAACCAGGCGACGATGGAGCCGGCTCCGGTGAACAGTACCGGCAGCATCTGCACTCGGAATCGGGTCTTGACGTGGAGCCAGAAGAAGATCGCGAGGTTGTAGACCACGAACAGCAGCAACACCCTGAGCCAGCGGCGGTCCCTGAATCGCCATGCCGCAAATCCCAGCGGCGCTGCCGCCAGCAGCACGGCGTAGATCAGGATCGTCCCGCCTCTGACCAATCGCGCGGCCGTTGGGCCCATCCCCACATACCCTGCGCCGTAACTCTCCACGGCCGCGCCGCCCGGGAGCTGGTCGGTGAGGTAGGAGTCCTTGTCGAAGAGTCGGAAGTACTGCCGGCTCAGCTGCCCAGAGACCACCGGCCACCACGATCGACCGGCGAGGTGCTCCTTGATCCTCTCCCGCTGCGCGTCATCCCGTTCGGCGAAGGTGGCACCACTCTGGACCCATTGGTGGTAGGCGCCGGTCACCACGTCGACCTCGAAGTTGCGGCGCGCCACGTCGTTGATCCCGACCCATAGGTTGAAGGCCGACGAGTCGGCGATCATCCACCGGCCGGTCCGCGCGTGCTGGTGCCGGACGGTGGGGGCCACCGTCAGCACTACCGCCACCGCAAACACCGCCGCCCTTGCCAGATTCGGCCACACCGGCCGGCGGGCGAAAGCCGCCACCAGCAGAATGGGCAGAAACGGCCCCAGCAGACTCTTGGTGAGCAGGCCCAGACCCATCGCGACGCCTCCCACCACGCACCAGGGCCACGACGGGTTCCTTCGGACGAGGATCCAGAGCACGGCGAGGAACAGAAAGAAGTGGAGCACCTCGGGCCAGAGAAAAAGCGCGAAGCCCACCAGCGGCGGGTAGACGACCACCAACCCGCCCGCCACAAAGCCCGCGGCCCGTGAGCCGGACACGGCCCGGACCACATCCGCCATCAGTAAGGCGGAGAGCACGAGCAGTAAGATCTGTGCCAGCTGCACCAGCAGCAGCCGGCCGCCGCCGACCGCCATCAGACCGGCGAGGAACTGCGGGTAGAGCGGCGGCCACAGCGGGTCGGGCCACCACCCGGGGTCGCCGGCAAGCAGCGCGACGGCCGACTGCCGGTAGGTGTTCTCGTCGCCCCACAGCAGCTTGGTTGCAGGAACGTAGTAGATCCACCACAGCGTGCCGTGAACCAGGGCGATCGACAGGCCCAGCAGGCTCCACGTGAATCGCGAGGGTCGGGCGCTTCCGGTGATCTCGGCGGTCATGGCTCACAGGATACAGGGACGTGGGGGAGTTGAAAGTCGAAAGTCCGAAGTCAAAAGTCGAAAGTCAAAAGTCCCCACCAACCCCGTGGCCGAGTCCGCGTCCGTGCCCGAACGAGTTGAAAGTTGGGCTCATCCGGAATTCCGTGAGGTGGGAGTCGATCGAATTCGGATTTCACAACGGCACCCGCTCGCCCGAAGAGGAACCGCGGCTTCATCCGGGGAATCAGCAATCAGGGACAGCGTCAGAAGCTAGCGACAGGGACCCGCGGCAGCGTCAGTTGACAGCGTCAGTGTCGGAGTACCGGGCGCGCTCAGATGGGATTGAGCAGGCGCCACGTCATCGCACGAACGTGGTCAAAGGTCTCCAGGGCGTTCTCTGCCCCGATTCGATTGACTGCACCGGCGGCGGCGAGGAGTCGCAGGTGGCTGTCGACCTCTTTGGCCGAGGCATATGCGATCCGCCAGTGGTTCAACCGATCTCGTCCAAACCGGCCGTGGCCCTCGGCGATGTTCGCCGGAACCGAGCTTGCCGATCGGATCACCTGATCGGCAATCGATTTCAAAGGGGCGGGAACCCTCATCACGAGCTTGATGGCTATGCCTGCTGCTTCGAGGGCTTTCTCGTGGGCAACCAGTTTGGTGTTCGGGACGGCTTTGGACATGGTCACCTCCGGGTCGTTCATGCCCTCCCTCACAAGCCGGTGAGGCAGCCGATGTCAAGGGTGTGTAACACCGGACCCTTGGGCCGGCTTGCCCTTGACATCGGCTGCCCACCGGCCATTCGTTCCTTTGAACGACCCGGAGGTGTCCATGTGCTATTCCGCCAAGACAACTGATTGCTGCCCCTGAATACTGATTGCTGTCCCTGATCGCTGCTCCCGGTCGCTGCCGCTGAATACTGTCGCAGCCGCTGCATTCCGGGCACGGGCACGGAGACGGGCTCGGCAGAACCCCGACCTCACGCTTTCCAGGATGAACCCAAAGTTGAAAGTTGAATGTTCCCGCCCGCCCACCCGGCACGGCCGCTGGATGTCATTCCGAGGAGGGCCAAAGGCGCGACGAGGGATGACAATGGAGACAATCATCGACGGACTGGCTCCGTCGGCAAGGTCTGGGTTCGGGGCCCCGAGGGCCTGGGGGTTGCCGGTTCTTAGTTCTTAGTTCTCAGTTCTTAGTTCTTAGTTCTCAGTTCTTAGTTTTTGCCCGGAGGCTCTCGACAGCAGGATTCACCACCGCCCGTATGTAACTCAGAACTCAAAACTCAGAACTCAGAACTCACTAAGTGAAGTTGCTGCGTTGTTGTGCGCCCCTCTGCGCTTCTCTGCGGCCAATCAAAGCACCGCCGCACGGGCACGGTTTTCCGAATTCCGCTTTCCGAATTCCGAATTTTCCTAGGCCATCTCTGCCGGCCGCTGCCGGGTGACCCGCTGTTCCTCGCCGGCGACGCCGAAAAACCCCTTCAGGTCCTCGAGGATCCGGTACAGGCTCGGCACCAGAATCAGGGTGATCGCGGTGGCGAAGACGATGCCGTAGCCCAGGCTGACCGCCATCGGTATCAGGAACTTCGCCTGCATGCTGGTCTCGAAGATCATCGGCGACAGCCCGAGGAAGGTGGTCGCCGTGGTCAGCAGGATGGGTCGGAAGCGTCGCATGCCCGCCTGCCGGATCGCCTCCTCGATGGCAGCCCCGGCTTCCCGCTGCCGGTTGATGTAATCGACCATGATCAACGAGTCGTTGACCACCACCCCGGTCAGGGCGACCATCCCGAACATCGACAGCAGGGTCAGATCCAGGCCCATGAGGGTGTGCCCGAACACCGCACCGATCAGACCGAATGGTATCGCCGACATGATGATCAACGGCTGGCTGTAGGACCTGAACGGAATCGCCAGCAGGGCGAAGATGCCCAGCTGGGCGACGATGAAGTTGACCTTGAGGCTGTCCAGGGACTCCTGCTGCTGGCGCTGCTCGCCCTCGAAATCGAAGGTCAGCCCCGGGAAGTCGACGGCAAGGGCCGGCAGGACGTTGCGGCGGAGATCGCTGCTGATCTCGTTGGCGTTGGCCTGGGTCTCGTCAACATCCGCCGACACCGTGACGACGCGTCGTCGGTCGGTGCGGTTGATGACCGCGTATCCCCGGCCCTCCTCGAGGGTCGCGACCGTGGCGAACGGCACCTCGGATCCGCCCGGCAACCTGATCCTCATCTCGTCGATGTCACCCAGGCTGCGCCGCTGGGACTCCGGGTAGCGGACCATCACCCGGATGTCGTCGCGACCTCGCTGGATCCGCTGCACCTCCTCTCCGTAGAACCCGGCGCGCACCTGGCGTGCGAGGTCGGAAAGGGTCAGGCCGAGGGTTCGCCCCTCCGGGGTCAACGCGAGCCTGAGCTCTTTCTTGCCCGGCAGGAAGGAGTCGGCGATGTCCTTGGTTCCCGGATACTCGGCGACGATCGCCTTGAGCCGGTCGACCGCCGCGAGCAGGGTCGGAAAATCGCGATGGGCGAGCTGGACGCTGACCGCATCCCCGGACGAAAATAGGGATGACTGAAAGGTCAGGGAAACCGCCCCAGGGACCTCCCCCACCCGCTGACGCCAGCGGTTGAGCAGCTCGGCCGAGCTCACGTGACGATGCTCCGAGCCCAACAGCTCGACATTGACCTCGCCGAGGTGGGAGTCGTCCCCGCCAACGCCGCGGCTGGCCATCGGCCCACCGCCGCCCGCGCTGGGCTGCTGGCCGACGGTCGACGACAGGTGCTGCAGCAGAGACGGCCCGCCCTGGTCACGACCGGCGTCGTATTCGGAGATCACCTGCAGTACGGCGTCCTCCATCAGCGCGAGCACGTTTTCGGTCTGCGCCGCCGGCGTGCCCTGCGGCATGGTCAGGTAGGCGACCATGTTGTCGGCATCGACCTTGGGCATGAAGGTGAACTTGACGAATCCTCCGCTCACCATGCCGAATACGACGAAGAGTATGGCGACAGCCGCCGCAACGGTGGCGTACCGCCATTCCAGGGCCAAGGTCGAGCGATTTTCGGTAGGGTCCGTTGATGACCCACTGCAGGCCAGCCTGGACCTTGAACTGGGCGGCGTTGAGAACGCGGAAGAACGGTGCGAACCAGCGCTTGAGACGGCGAAGGAGCCAGGATTCCTCGCCCGACAGGTGGGCAGGGAGAATCAGCAGCGCCTCCACCAGGGACATGATCAGCACCGCGATCACGACGATCGGAATCTGGCGCATGACCTTGCCCATCCGCCCCGAGACGAAGAGCAGCGGGGCGAAGGCAGCCACCGTCGTCAGAATCGCGAAGGTCACCGGAACGGCCATCTCGCGGACTCCTCGAACGGCGGCGTCGATCGGTTTCATGCCCCTTTCGAGGTACTCGTGGATGTTTTCCCCGACGACGATGGCGTCGTCGACCACGATGCCGAGGACCACGATGAACGCGAACAGGGAGATCATGTTGACCGTGACATCGAAATGAGGGATCAGCCAGAAGCCGCCAAGGAACGAGATCAGCATCCCGAGGGTGGTCCAGATCGCGAGCCTGAGGTTCAAAAAGAGCATCAGGAAGATGAACACCAGCACCAGACCCAGCCGAGCGTTGCGCAGGAGCAGGCCAATGCGCTGCCTGAGAATGATCGAATCGTCGTCCCACGTGGCGACCGAGACACCGGACGGCAGGTCCGCCCGGAGGGCTTCGAGGTACCGCTTGGTGCCGTCCGCCACATCCAGCGCGCCTTCCGTTCCGACCCGAAACACCTGCACCAGGGCGGCCGGCCGGCCGTCGAACCGGGTCGTCGTGTCGGTGTCCTCGAAGGAGTCGATCACCGCCGCCACATCGGACAGGTAGACCTGAGTGCCGTCTCGCCTGGTAACGACGACGATGTCCTCGAACTCCGCACCTCGGTATTTCTGCCCCTTGGTGCGAAGCAGGATCTCGCCACCGGAGCTCTTGACGGCGCCCCCCGGCAGGTCGAGCGACGACTTGGCAACCGCCGAGGCGACCTGATCGAAGCTCAGACCGTAGCGCCGGAGCGCCTCCTCCGAGACCTCGATTGAGATCTCGTAGTTGCGGACCCCGGCGACCTCCACCTGCGAGATCCCGTCGACCGCCGTGAGCTCATCTCTGACCCGCTCCGCAAGAGCCTTCAGGGTCTTCTCGCTCGTATCGCCGTAAAGGACCACGGTGATGACTCGTCGGCGGGTTTCGCCTTCAGCGACGACCGGTTTCTCAGTCTCCGCGGGGAAGGTCTCGATGCGGTCAACGGCCGCCTTGATGTCGTCCAGCACCTTGCGGTCGTCGGCGTCCTCCTCGAGCTCGACGATCACCTGGCCCATCCCCTCCTGGGCGACCGAACGGATTCGTTTGATGCCCTCGATGGAGGCGATGGCCTCCTCGACCCGGACGCACACACCCTCCTCGGCCTCGGCCGGGGTCGCACCTCGGTAGGGCACTCGGATGGTCACCGTATCGGTGTCGATCTCGGGGAAGACCTCCACCACCACCCTGGCGAGAGACAGCACTCCCGCGACCACGATGAAGATCATCAGCAGGTTCGCGGCCACGTGGTTGCCGGCGAACCACGCCAGCAGACCGCGGCGGTCGCCGTTCACGCCGCACCTCCATCACACGCGAATTGAAAATTGAAAATTGAAAATTGAAAATTCTCCCCCAACCGCCCAGCTTTCGCAGCGTCAATTTTCAATTTGGGGTGGAAGGGCTGGGCGGGAATCTGCAATTTGGAATCCCGCCCTCCGATCGAGGACACCTTGATCGCCTCGGTACCTCCCTCGGCCTTGCGAGTCGGCGGGACGGACGGCCATGCCGTCGGTGACGGCGTCGAGAGAGCTGATGACGACCAGGTCTCCCTCTTCCAGGCCGGCCGCGATGAACGCGAACTCGCGATCGGAGCGCACCACCACGACCTCTCGAATCCGCAGCTCGGCGCCGTCGGTCACCCACACCCGACCGCCCTCGCGGACGGCGTGCCGGGGCACCGAGATCAGGTTTTCAACCGTCCGGCCGAAGATCCTGACGTCGACGAAGGTGCCGGGCAGCAGTGGGGGTGTGGCGTCGTCGTGGTCGTAGGGATCGCGAACCTCGACGATGATGTTCACCATTCGCGAGGCCGGGTCCACCTCGGCCTCCATCCGGGTCACTCTCCCCTCCCAGATGTGGCTTTCTCCGGCATAGCTCGCCTCCACCTCGGCCCGCGGCCCTCTGGCCCCGTCGCCGTTGGGGACGGTGAACCAGGCCAGCTCGCGGTTTTCCAGCGGCATCCTGATCTCCACCGCCTGGGTGCCGTAGAGCTTCGCCACCGGCTGACCCGGGGAGATGTACTGACCCACATCCACGTTCTCGGAAATCACGACGCCGTCGAAGGGCACCGATGATCCGGGTCCGGGCGAGATTCAACCGAGCCATTTGGAGGTCGGCCTCTGCCGCCGCCAGCTCGGCCTGGGCCTGGCGCACCTGCGGTTCGCGGACCACCAGCCCGGTGGCGGGCTCTTCTCCCGGGTGAAGGGCTTCCCACTCCTGCCGTGCCACCACCGCCTCGGCCTGCTGCTGCTCCAACATCACCTGGGCGCGGGCCACCGCGGCCATGGCTCGTTCGACGGCGAGCTCGTAATCGCGAGGCTCGATCTCCACGAGTGGCCTGTCGGCCGCAAAGAACCCGCCCGCCACAAAGGCTGGATCGACCTTCACCACCCGACCGGCCACCTGCGGAACGACGTCCACCGCCACCTTGGCACCAACCTGGCCGTGACCCTTGACCACCACCGGAATATCCGCGCGACGGACCTCGAGGACCTCGACCAGCGGCCCCAGGGATACCCGCTCGGTGCGCAGCGGAGCCTTGCGAGCCCGTGTCAGCACCACGGCCACAGCCACACCCACCACCAACACCACAAACGGAAGAACGATCTTGAGCTTGCTCGATGACATCAGGAGACCTCTCGGGTTTCGGGATTCGGGATCTGGGTTTCGGGACTCAGGACGCGGGGCTCGGGGCTGCTCAACGCGGCCTGGCTCGGAGCTTCATCGGACCCGCCGCCGGCGGGTCGCCAGTCGCCACCGAGGGCGAGGAACAGGTCGATGCGGGCCTTCCACAGGTCCGCCTGGCTGCTGATCCAGGCTTCTTCGGCAAGGCGCAGGCGCCGCTCGGTCTCCAGCACGTATAGCAGGCTCTCCACTCCCCGTTGGTAGCGATCGCTCGCGATCCGATTCGCGGCCCGCGCATCGGCCACCCTCTGGTCGTTGAAGTCGAGCTGCCGGCGAACGCTGGCCTCGATGACCAGTGCATCCTCCACCTCCCGCAGCGCATTGAGAACGGCACCGGCGTAGACCGCCGCCGCCTGATCGGTCCTGGCCCTGGCGGCGGCGACGCCGGCCCGTCGCTGGCCGCCGGTGAACAGCGGCCCGACGAGGTTCGCCACGGCGTTGTAGATGAAGGTCTCCGACGAGACCAGGTCAACCAGGGTGTCGGACCTGGTTCCACCGGCCGCCGTGAGGCTGAGAGATGGGTAGAGATCGGCGAGGGCGACGCCGATGCCGTAGGTGGTCGCCGCGAGCCGCATTTCCGACTGGCGGAGGTCGGGGCGACGGTCCAGCAGCTCGGCCGGCAGGCCGAGCGGAACCGGGTCGATGCTCGGCAGCTCCGGGAGGGTCCTCGGCAGCGGCTCGCCACTTCCCGGTCGCCTCCCGACCAGCACGTCGAGGGAATTGCGTGCGGTGAGCACGCCCCCTTCGAGCGCCGCCTCCGCCGCCCTGACTGAAGCGAGATTCTCCCGCGCCAGGTAGAGATCCACCGCCCCTACCAGTCCGTTGCGGTAGCGCCGTTCCACCGTGGCAGTCGTCGCCTCCCAGCTCATCCGAATGTTGCGGGAGATGTCGAGCGCGCGCTCGAGGGTTGCGATCTGGACGCGGGCCCGTACAACCGATGCGACCACCATGTGGAGCACGCCGTCGCGGGTAGCCTCCTCGGCCAGCAGGTTGGCCCAGCTCGACTGCTGGGATCGCTTCAGCTTGCCGAAGAGGTCGGTCTGCCAGCTGATTTGGAGGTCGGTGCCGTAGGTGGTGGACTCCGGATTGAGTCGACCCGCCCCGGGCAGCACGAAGGAACCCCGGGTCCGATTGGCACTGAGACCGTAACCAATCTGAGGCAGCCGCGCGCCGCCGGCCGCTGTCAGCAGCGCGTCGGCCTCCAGCACACGGGCCGCGGCGGCCTGCAGGTCGGTGTTCGCCTCGAGCGCCATGGTCACCAACTCGGTGGTGGTCTCGTCGCCGAAACGTTGCCACCACAAGATGTCCGCCGGCCACCGGGTGGCAACGTCCGTCACCGAATGGCTCACCTCGGACGGGGCGTGGACATAGGTCTTCGATGCGTCGGCGGCCGTTACCGGCCGCTCGGGCTCGGGTCCGAGGGTGCAGCCGGCCGCCCCGGACAGCGCCAACACCCACGCCATATGCCGCGGCCACCCGGCCAGTTTCCTGAGGTTGGTTCGCATGCTCACCTGCCTCTCCCAAGGGGGGCATCACGACCCCGATCCTCGCGTTCCTCGGCGCAGGCCCGAATACCGCCCGCAGAAAACCGGACGATGTGCGCGACGTGACCCGCGAGATCGCCCGGCACCACTGGCGGATGATCGTCGGGCATGAAGTGGGTTCTGATCATCAGCGCGTGCAGCAACTGGCCAACCGTGGACATCAGACACAGCCGAAGTGTCCCTTGGTCCATCGGTGGCGCCGCCCGACGGAGGGCGTCCCCCGCAACGGTCATCAACGGTTCGAGAAATTCGGCCCGAAAGATCTCCTGAGGCAGGTGGGGGTCGGCCAGTTCGCGGTTGATGAAGGCGATGAACAACCGGCCGCGGCCTTCTTCCACCAGCGGGTCCATGAAGCCGACCGCGAAGGTCTCCAGAAAATCTTCGAGCGACGGTTGGGTGGTCGCGCCCATGTCCCGGCGGATGGTCTCGATCCTGAGGTCGCGGAGTTCTCCGAGCAGGGTCTTGAAGGCCTCGATGTACAGATTTTCCTTGCCGCCAAAATGGTAGTTCACCGCCGCCACGTTGCAGTCGGCGTCGGCAGTGATGTCTCGCACCGAAGTGTTTTCGAAGCCCTTTTCGGCGAACAGCCGCTCGGCCGCATCGAGGATCCTGTCCCTGGTCTCCAGACTCTCGCGGTTTTCGGTGATCACATCGGTCACGGGCACCCCCAACAATTGTTTCAAACGTAAGTATTAAACAATTGTTTCGAAATAGCAAGTTCCCTCTCGAAACGCTCCCCACCGACGCCTCACCGAGGTCACGCGTCGTCGGCGACTGTTTCTCGAAAGGCTCCCCCCACACACCCGCCCCCCACTTTTCGAGTTGTCTGATTATTGAGGGGTGGTTATTCGGAGAGGAAGTCGAGGTGGGGAATGCGGGGAATCAGGCCTGCGGCGTGGGCGCGCGCGAGGAACTCACGGACCGCGTTGCGGCCTCGCTCGCCGTAATCCACGGTGAGCTCGTTGACGTACATTCCGACGAAACGATCGGCAGTGGGCCGATCGAGCCCGCGGCCGTAGTCGAGGGCGTAATCCAGAGCTTGCTCGCGATGATCCAGGGAGTACTGGATCGAGTGGCGAAGCAGCCGCGCCAGCTTCCCCATCACCTCGTCGCCGAGATCGCGCCGGATGACGTTGCCGCCCAGGGGAAGCGGCAGGCCCCCGGTCTGCTCGCCCCACCACACCCCGAGGTCGACGATCTGGTGCAGTCCTTCCCCCTGCCAGGTCAACTGCCCTTCATGGATGATCACGCCGGCGTCCACCTCACCCGAAACCACCGCCGGGACAATTTCGTCGAAGGGCCGTACCACAGTGTTCAACGACGAGTTCCAGAGCTTGAGCGCCAGGGCGGCCGAGGTCAGGGTTCCGGGGATGGCGATCTCCACCCGGGCCAGCTCGGCCGCCGGGATCGCCCGTTTCGCCACCACCACGGGGCCGTAGCCGTCCCCCATCGAGGCTCCCGACGACAGCAGCGCATACCGATCGTCGAGATGGGCATAGGCGTGGATGGATACCGCCGTCACCTCGTAGGTGCCGGCGAAGGCCTCCCGGTTGAGGGTCTCGATATCCGATAGCACGTGCTCGAACTCGAACTCGCCGGTGTCGATGAGCTGGTTGGCCAGGGCAAAGAACATGAAGGCATCGTCGGAGTCCGGCGAGTGCGCGATGCGGATCAGGGGCATTTTTCGACCTCCACCCTTTTGGGACGCGACATTGTACAGGGGCCGTTGGCCGTTGGCCGTTGGCCGTTTGCCGTGGGCCGTTGGCCGTTCTTAGTTCTTAGTTCTTAGTTTTTTCCCGGAGGCTCTCAACAGCAGGATTCATCACCGCCCGTGTGTAACTCAGAACTCAGAACTCAAAACTCAGAACTCACAAACTGAGGTGGCTGCGATGTTCTGCGCCCCTCTGCGTTCTTCTGCGTCCCATCCCGCTCTTGGGCGGATGGGGGGACTGCCTAACGGCCAACGGCCCACGGCCAACTGCCAACGGTCCCTCCGGGCTCTTCTGCGGCCCATCCATCCACTGGCTTGCGGGATCGGTATTCCGAATTCCGAATTCCGAATTCCAAATTCAGGTCAAGGTCCCGTCGACACCGGGGCGTCGTCTTGACCCTCGGGGACCCGTGAACTAGAATCTGCAACCTGATCGGCGACGTGGCCAAGTGGTAAGGCAGGGGCCTGCAAAGCCCTCATCCCCCGGTTCGAATCCGGGCGTCGCCTCCAACCTTCACTTCTTTTTCTTCGTCTTCTTCTTTTTCTTCGTCGTCTCCAACGCGGTCATGAGCGCCGCGCCGAAGCCGGTCATCGCCGGCTCGTCGGATCCCGCTTCCATGTGGCCGGAGTACTCGGCCCGTTCCTGGTCGCGCTGGTAGGCCTTGACCGAAAGGCTCATTCGCTGGCGGCCGGGGTCGACGCCGAGGATCTTGGTCGTCACCGCGTCACCGGGTTTGAAGAAATCCGACGGGTCCTTGTCCCGCCCCAGGCCGAGCTCCGAGATCGGAATCAGCGCGCTGAGGCCCGGCTCGACCTCCACGAAGACGCCGAAGTTCGCGACGTTTTCCACCGTGCCCTCGACCACCTGACCATCCTGGTAGCGCATTTCGACGCGCTCCCAGGGGTCGCGATCCGGCACCTGCCGAAGGGTCAGGCCGATGCGGCCGTTGGCCACGTCGAGCTCCCGTATCCACCCTCTCACGGTCTGACCCACTGCAAGCTCCGGAGCGCCGAGGTCGATCCCCGGAGGCAGCTGACTGACGTGCAGCAGGCCGTCGAGGCCGGGCTCGAGCTCGATGAAGGCACCGAAGTCGGTCGACCTCACCACACGGCCCTCGAACCGCCCCCTGGCAGGGTAGCGATCCGCCACCTGGTCCCAGGGGTTCGGCTGAAGATCCTTGATGCTCAACGAGATCCGATTCTTCGCCCGGTCGAGCTCGAGCACCTTGACCCGCACCTCGTCGCCATCCGCCAGGACGTCCCGTGGGTGATTGACCCGGCCGTGGGAGATCTCGGTGACGTGCACCAGCCCGTCCACCCCGCCGAGGTCGACGAAGGCACCAAAATCGGTCACGGATCGGACCTTCCCCTCGATCTCGCCGCCAACCTCGAGCCTCTCCCAGGCCTCTGCTCGGGCCGTTTCTTTGCGCGCCCGCTCCACCGCGGCCCGCGACACAACCAGCTTGCGCCCGTCCTCGGAGTACTCCAGCACCTTGAACTCGTAGGTCTGCCCGAGGTGGCTGTCGAGATCGTCGGTTCTGAAGTCCGCGATCTGAGACACCGGACAGAACCCCCGAACGCCGGCCACGGTGACGTCGAATCCACCCTTGCGCCGTCCGACGACCTTGCCCTCCACGGGCTCGCCGGAGGTCGCCGCCGCGGACAGCTTTTCCTTCAGCTGGGCTTCGAGGGCGAGACGCCTGGAAACTCGAACCTCGTCGCCCACCGAAATCACGATGACTTCTACCGGGTCGCCGGTGCCGAGCTGATCCAGCTCGTCGCGGGCCAGCACGGCCTCCGACTTGCCGCTGATGTCCACCAGCGCGACGTCGCCGTGAATGGCCGCAATGGTCCCGGTGACCACATCGCCGACCTCGGCCGTGTCTGTTGTGAAGCTCTCGAGCAGAGCCTCCTCGAATTCGCTCTTTGAAGTGGTGTCGTTCATGGCATGCCTCGGTGGCACCTCGGGATGTGCCGCGCGATCTCTTGCGGGGCGGCAGGATACCACAGGCGGTGAGGAGGGAAGCTGGCGGTAGAACCGAACGGGAAATTACAAATTGAAAATTGAAAATTGAAAATTAATCACCGCCGGGAGGCTCAACTTTCAACTCTTTGCTTGCCAGACGATCCGGCCGCCGACGATGGTGGCTACCGGCGCCCCACGCAACTTCCAGCCGCCGAAGGGCGTGTTCCTCGATTTCGACCGGAAGGTCGCGGGGTCCACCTTCACCTGACGCCTGAGGTCGAGTATCGTCACGTCCGCCGGCGAACCCGGGCGTAGGGAACCTCCCGCCAGCCCGTAGATCCCCGCCGGACCCGTGGAAAAGAGGCGAACCAGCTGCCCGATTCCGATCACCTTGCCGTGCACCAGTCTGTCCAGTGCCAGGCTGACCGCGGTCTCCAGCCCGACGATGCCGGCGGGCGCATCCGAAAAGTCGAGCTCCTTGTCGTCCTGGTGATGAGGTTGGTGGTCCGAGGCAATGGCGTCGACCGTGCCGTCGTAGATTGCCTGCTTCACGGCATCCTGATCCTCGGCGCTTCGAAGTGGGGGATCGGTCTTCCAGTTCGGGTGGTAGGTGGCGGCTGCAACATCTTCGTCGGTCAGGCAGAAATGATGGGGCGTCACATCACAGGAAACCGCCAGCCCGCGGCCTTTGGCCCTGCGAATCCCCTCCAGTCCACCAGCCGTCGACACGCGGTGCAGGTGGAGGCGGCCCCCGGTGATTCTGGCCAGAACCAGCTCCCGGGCAAGCCCAACCTCCTCGGCGGCGGCCGGCGCCCCCCGCAGGCCGATCCGGGTGGCGACCGCCCCCTCGTGCATCAGACCGCCGTCGGTCAGCGCCGAATCCTCGGCGTGGGCGACGATCGGGATGTCGAAGCTCCGGGCGTACTCGAGAGCCCGTCGCATCAGCAGCGAGTTGACCACGGGTCGGTCCACATCACCCACCGCAACCGCGCCTTCCCGCGCCATCTCCCCGATCTCGGCCAGGTCAACCCCTTCCAGGTTCCGGGACAGCGCCCCGATCGGCCAGACTCGGGCCAGGCCGACCTCCTCGGCACGCTCGGCGATGAACCGGGTCACCGATGGGTCGTCGTTGACGGGGTCGGTATCGGGGGCGCAACACACCGCGGTGTAGCCCCCCGCAACCGCCGCCCGGCAACCCGAGGCGATGGTCTCCTTGTGTTCGAAACCAGGCTCTCTGAGGTGGGCGGCCAGTTCGATGAAACCCGGTGCCACCACCTGCCCGGCAGCCTCGAGGACGCGGGTCTTGGCGGGCGCCGTCAGTCGCTCGCCGATCTCCGCAACCACCCCGCCGTCGAGCAGCACGTCCATCCCTTGGTCGATCCCCTGCGAGGGATCGACCACTCGTCCGTTACGAATCAGCAGGCGACTCACCGCGTCCTCCGGCCAGAAGATAAAGAATGGCCATCCGTACGGCCACTCCGTTGGTCACCTGATCGAGAATGAGCGATCGCTCCCCGTCCGCCACCAGCGACTCGATCTCCACCCCCCGGTTCATCGGCCCCGGGTGCATCACTACCGCATGATCCGCCGCCAGCGCGAGCCGCTCCTCGGTCAGCGCAAAGAAGTCGAAGTACTCTCTCAGGGACGGCAGGTTGACCGCCCCCTGTCGCTCCCGCTGGATCCTCAGCATCATCACGACGTCCGCCGATTCCAGGGCCGGTTCCAGTCTGAGGTAGGTTTGAACGCCGAGCTCCTCGACCCCGGCCGGGAGCAGGGTTGCCGGCGCCGCGAACCGAACCTCGGCGCCCATCTTGCCGAGTAGGAACGCGTTGGATCGCGCCACCCGCGAGTGCCGGATGTCGCCCGCGATCACCACCTTGAGCCCCTCGAGGCGCCCGAAGTGGCGGGCCATGGTGAAGGCGTCCAGCAACGCCTGGGTGGGGTGCTCGTTGATTCCGTCGCCGGCGTTGATGATCGATGCCGGCACTTCGTTGGCGAGCCGGTGGGGAGCGCCGACGTTGGGGTGGCGAATCACGATGTAGTCCGGCGCCATGGCCATCAGGTTGCGAGCGGTGTCCAGCAGGGTCTCGCCCTTCGACACCGACGACGAGGAAGCCGAGAAATTGAGGGTGTCCGCAGACAGTCGTTTCTCGGCCATCTCGAACGAGAACCTGGTTCGTGTGGAGGGTTCCATGAACAGGTTGACCACCGTCGATCCCCGCAGCGCCGGGACCTTTTTGATCGGCCGCCGGGCCACCTCCAGCAGCTCCTCGGCGGTATTGAGGATCAGCTGAATCTCTCCCGGCTGGAGGGTCGCGATGCCGACCACGTCCTTCCCAACCAGTGCCTCGGCAGCTTCAACCGCCATGACCGGTCTCCTTTCCGATCCAGATCCCGTCGTCCCCGTCGACCTCGGTGAAGTGAACCTGGACGTCTTCGTCGCGAGCGGTTTCCACCGATCGGCCCACCACATCCGGCGAGATCGGCAGCTCCCGGTGGCCGCGGTCCACCAGCACCGCCAGCCTCACCGCCCGGGCCCGGCCGTAGTCGATCAGGGTGCCGAGGGCCGCCCGGATGGTCCTGCCGGTGAAAAGCACGTCGTCCACCAGGTAGATCACGCGACCGTCGATGGAATCGGGCAGGACCGTGTCCTTGAGGACGGGCTGGCGGTGGGCCGGGCGCCAGGGACCGACGTCGTCCCGGTAGAGGGTGATGTCCAGCCTGCCGACCGCCACCGGCGAGCCGGTGGAATCGGAGATGATCCTCGCCAGTCGATCGGCGAGCGGAATGCCGCGGGTGTGAATGCCGACCAGCATGACGTCCCCGCCGTCCCGTTCGATGATCTCCGCCGCCATGCGCACGATGGTACGTCCCATGGCCTGTTCGTCCATGACCTGTGACAGACCCACTCTGTCAGTGTCGCCGTGTGTCATGCCGCCCCCGGAATGTGGTCAAAAAAACGCCTTCCCGTGGAGGAAGGCGTCGGTACCGTTTTGCCTGACCTGTCGCATCGCGCGAATACTAACACAGTGCGTTCATCCGGACACGTGGTGCCGTATGATGCCTCCCACCCCGTCCGGGCCCGCCCGGAGGGCCAGATCATGACCGAGGATCTCTCCTCCCGCCCCGTCGACCGCCTGCAGGTCCTCGCTGCGGCACTCCTCTTTTCCACCGGGGGCGCCGCCATCAAGGCCTGCACCCTGTCGAGCTGGCAGATCGCGTGCTTCCGCTCGGGAATCGCAGCGGTGGCAGTGCTGGTGTTGCTCCCCGGAGCGCGCCGCGGCTGGTCGCTGCGCACCCTGTTGGTGGCCGCCGCTTATGCCGCCACCATGGTCTTTTACGTGCTCGGCAACAAGCTCACCACCGCCGCCAACACCATCTTCCTCCAGAGCACGGCGCCGCTCTACATCCTGCTCCTCGGACCGTGGCTCCTCGGCGAGCGGATCCGCCGCCGTGATCTGGGTCTCATGGCCGCGCTCGCAGTGGGAATGGCCTTGTTCTTCGTCGGCGACCAGCAGCCTGTGTCCACCGCACCCGACCCGATCCGGGGGAATGTGTTGGCAGGTGCCGCCGGCATCACCTGGGCGTTGACCATCATCGGTCTGCGCTGGCTCGGCCGCAGCTCCGACGCCGTTCGAGACCAGTCGGCCGCAGCCGTCGCAGCCGGGAACCTGCTGGCGTGCGCCGTGGCCCTGCCCTGGGCGTTCCCGGTCACGTCCTCACGACCCACCGATTGGGGTTTAGTGGTTTTCCTCGGGGTCTTCCAGATCGGCATCGCCTATATCTTCATGACCCGCGGCATGCGTCGGGTTCCGGCCCTCGAGGCGTCGCTGTTGATCCTCCTCGAACCCGTGCTGAACCCGCTGTGGGCTCTGCTGGTTCACGGTGAGCGACCGTCCGCCTGGGCGGCGTTGGGCGGCGCGATCATCATATTCGCCACCGCCACCAACACGCTGCTACGGAGCGGGAATAGTCAAAAGTCAAAAGGCTAAAGTCCAAAATCCTCCCCCACCCATCCAGGCGGTCGAGGATGTCGGAGCGGAAGGGACCCGGGGTTCGGAAGCGCCGTGCAGTCTGCTGCTCATTCAAAAATTGTCCCCATATCCCAATACCCGGCCCCTGATTCCTGGGGATTTCCGGACCCTCGCGGACACCTGCAGAATCAGGGGTCGGGTATTGGGCGACAATCTCAACCGTGGTTTTCTGGTGACGTGATGCGATTGCCGCATGAGACGGTCACGATGGTGTGGATCCCACCGCGAAGACGGTAGTCCAGGACCACCTCCATCCAACGCGGTCGGCAGCAGGCCGCGAGGTCGTCCAGGATCCGGTTGGCCGCGTGCTCCTGGTATATGCCCACGTTGCGAAAGCTCGTCAGATAGTACTTCAGCGACTTGAGCTCGACGCATGCGTCGGAGGGCACGTAGCGCACGGTCAGGGTACCGAAGTCGGGCAGGCCGGAGAACGGACACACGCAGCTGAACTCGTCGGTGGATATGTCCACCACGGCGTCGCGGCCGGCGTACTCGTAGGCAAAGGTCTCGAGCACGTTCGGAGTCAGCGCCTCCTCACCGTCGAATGGAAAACTGCGGCCCTCGGCCTCGACCATGGCTCACCCCCGCCGAAATCCTAACAGACAGTGCCCTCGCCTTCGCTGAGCAAATCCGGTTTCGAGGTAACATAGGGGCGATGCCGATGACCAGGATGCAGGCGCTCAAGAGGTCCGTGCTAGCCGGCGGGGGTGTGCTCGCCGCGGGCACGATCGGCTACATGATCGTCGAGGGCCAGAGCGCGGTGAACGCCCTCTACATGACCGCGATCACGGTCACCACGGTCGGGTACCGTGAGGCGTTCCCTCTGTCGCCCGAGGGGCAGCTGTTCACCATTTTCCTCGCTTTCGCCGGCGTCGGCGTGATCCTCCTGATCGCGGGTGAGTTCGGCCGGGTCGTGCTGCAGGCCAACCTGAGGGATCTGCTCGGCCTTCGAAGGGACCAGAAGATGATCCAGAAGCTCAAGGACCACATCGTGGTGTGCGGCAACGGCAGAATGGGGCGCGCGGTGGTCGAGGTTCTCCTGGACCGGAAGGTCCCCTTCGTCGTCGTCGAGAAGGACGAGGCCGGCTGTCGCGAGTTGGCGGAGAGCCGGATCCCATTCGTCCACGGCGACGCCACTGAAGAGAAAGTGCTCAGGGAAGCCCGCGTCGAGACCGCGAAGACCTTTCTCGCCTGTCTGGCCGATGACGCCCACAACGTGTTCGCGATCCTCCTGGCCCGCCAGCTCAAACCCGGGATCACCACCATCGCCCGTGCCGTGGAGGAAGGCTCCGAGGAGCGTCTCCGGCTCGCCGGCGCCGACCAGGTCATCAACCCCTACCGCCTGGGCGGCATGCGTCTCGCCTTCACCGCCCTCAAACCGACCGTCATGGACTTCATCGAGGCGTCGCTGCCCGGCACGTCCATGGAGCTCGAGCTGGCCGAGGTCGTCGTCCACCCCCAATCGGCGTTGGCGGGCAAGACCCTGGCCGGTGCCGGGGTGCGTCAGCGGTACGGGGTCATCGTGGTGGCCCTGAAGAGGGAGAACGGCTCGACCTTCAATCCCGGACCCGACGAACTGATCGAGGCGGGTGACACCCTGGTGGCGCTCGGACCTCCACAGGCCGTGGAGATGATCGAAAAAGCCTCCCACTGACCCGCCAGGCAAAATGGAAAATGGAAAATGAACTCAAATTCTAATTTTTCATTCTGCTTTACTGCTCATCAACGCACCGAAACTCCCCCGCCTTGCGGTCTTTGACGACGCCGGGGAAGCTGAGCACCCGGTTGTGGATCACCGCGTACACTCCCGGCACCAGCAATCGCGCCGCCATCAGGGCCTCGATCACGTTCTGCTGAGCATCCGAGTCACGAAACTCGTACGGCCGCATGGCCCCGGTGAGGATCACCGGGACCGTGGGGTCGGTCAGGTTGGCGTGCAGAACGTCGCCCGTCTTCGACAATGTGTCGGTGCCGTGCACCACGACCACCGCGTCCGACGACGGGATCGCCTTTTGAACGGCTTCCAGGATGACCTGGCGATCCTCATCGGTCATGTCAAGGGAGTCCTTGTGCATCACCGCCACGTGGCGGATGAACAGGTCCGGCAACCTCAGCGAATCGAGAATCTCGTCGAGATTGGTGCGGACGTTGTGCAGATTGCCCCCGTACTCGTCGTAGGTCTTATCGATCGTTCCGCCGGTCGTGAGGATTGTGAGCTTCACCGTCACCTCGTGCTGTTCCCACAGTTGCTATCTCTACTAAATTCCCAGCTCCCGTCCGCTGCGTCGACTCCAAACTCAGAGAGTTCGAGCTGGGAATTTAGATGTATGAGCAGGATTAAACAAGTTCTCGACAGCGTATAACACCGCGAGCGTCAGAATAAACCGACGCCCCAAAGGTCGTGGACGTGGAGCACGCCCTCCACCCTGCCGCCCTCGCCGCAGGCGACCAGCGAGGTGATCCGCCGATCCTCGAGCAGCTTGAGCGCCGAGGTGGCCAGCTCGTCCGGGGAGATGCACACCCCGCCCCGGTGCATCACCTCCTCCGCGGTTCGTCCCAGAGGATCGGATTCCCGTTCCATCAAGCGCCGGAGATCGCCGTCGGTGACCACTCCCAGGAGTCGTCCCTCCTCGTCCTGAACGGTGGCCACGCCGAGGCCCTTGCGGCTCATCTCGTAGATCACGTCCTTCATCGCCGTGTCCGCGCCGACCCTGGGAATCCCCTCCCCGGAGTGCATCAGCTCGGCGACCTTGAGAAACCGCTTCCCCAGCTTGCCCCCCGGGTGGAGGCGGGCGAAGTCCTCTTCGCGAAAGCCCTTCCTCACCGACACCGCCATCGACAACGCGTCTCCTAGGGCCATGCTCGCCGCGGTCGACGCGGTGGGGGCCAGGTTCAGAGGGCAAGCTTCGCGACGCACACCGAGGTCTAAGTGGAGGTCGGCAGCCTCGGCGAGAGGCGAATCTGGATGGGAGGTCAACGCGATCAGCCGAATACCCTGGCGCTTCAAAAACTCAACCAGCCTCAGGATCTCCTCGGTGGTTCCCGAGTTCGAAACGGCGATCACCAGATCGGTCGGCGTCACCATCCCGAGATCACCGTGGATCGCGTCCGCGGGGTGAAGGTGGAGGGCCGGTGTTCCGGTGGACCGCATGGTCGCCGCCAGCTTGTGGCAGATGATCCCGGACTTGCCCATGCCGGTCCATACCACCCGCCCCTCGCAGGCCACCACCATGTCCACCGCCCGTGCGAAGACCTCGCCGAGCGAACTCACCAGCCCCCGAATGGCCTCGGCCTCGGTCTCGAGCACCTGGCGGGCGACCTCGAGCGTCATTTCACCACCTCATGGACGGTTTTCGACAGGGCTTCGAGCTGGGCCAACAAGATCTCGAACTCCTCGAAGTCGAGCTGCGTCGAGGCGTCCGACAGGGCCTTCGACGGATCGGCGTGGACCTCCACGAAAAAACCGTCCACGCCGGCCCCCGCCGCGGCCCGGGCGAGGTGCGGATGGAACTCACGGGCGCCGCCGGTGGCGTGGCCCAGACCCCCCGGTAGCTGCAGTGAGTGGGTCACGTCGAAGACCACCGGAGCGAAGCGGCGGATCACCGGCATCGACCGCATATCCACCACCAGGTTGTGGTAACCGAAGCTCGCCCCGCGCTCGGTCACCGTGACCTTCGGGTTTCCCGTGGATCGCACCTTTTCCACCGCGTTGGCCATGTCCTCCGGCGCCATGAACTGGCCCTTCTTGATGTTGACCGACGCGCCGCTGAGACCACAGGCCACCAGCAGGTCGGTCTGCCGGCACAGGAAAGCGGGTACCTGGATCACGTCGGCGACCTCGGCGACCGCTGCCGCCTGTCCCGGCTCGTGGACGTCGGTGAGCACTGGCAGGCCGGTGGCTTGCTTGACCCGCGCCAACGCCTCGAGACCGGCATCGAGGCCCGGCCCCCGAAACGAGCCCATCGAGGACCGGTTGGCCTTGTCGAAGGAGGACTTGAAGATCAGCGGAATGGAGAATCGCCGGCCGATCTCGGCCAGCCGGCCGGCCACGTCCACCGCCATGTGCTCGGACTCGATCACACACGGGCCCGCGATATAGACCGGCCGCTCACCTCCCCCAATCGGGATCCCGGGAGCGAACTCGAAGGGCGTCTCAACCATGGAGGCAAGTGTACCAAGGTGCCGAATTCCGAATTCCGAATTCCGATTTTTCCCTCAGGCTTCGAGCATGGTCTCCTTGCCGGCTTCTGCCAGCTCGACGGAGCCGTCGGCGGCGGCATCCGGCGGCTTTTCAGCTGCGTCCTCGAGCTCCTCGTCGACTCCCAACCGCTTTTTCCGGTACTCCACCGCCGCGGCGATGAACGAGCTGAAGATCGGGTGCGGCGCGTACGGACGCGATTTGAACTCCGGGTGGAACTGGCAGGCCAGGAACCACGGGTGCTCGGGAATCTCCACCACCTCCACGAAGATCCGGTCCGGTGACTTGCCGCTCACCACGAGGCCCTTCTCCTCAAACAGCGGGACGTACTCCGGATTGACCTCGTAGCGGTGCCGGTGACGCTCCCAGACCTCGTCGGCACCGTACGTCTCCCAAGCCAGCGAGCTCGGCTTCAGCCGGCACGGGTACTTGCCCAGCCTCATGGTGCCGCCCATCTGGTCCACCCCCACCAGCTCGCGCATCTTGTAGATCACCTTGTACGGCGGCTGGCCGACGAACTCGGTGGAGTGCGCACCGGCGAGGCCGCAGACGTTGCGCGCAAACTCGATCATCGCCGTCTGGAGGCCGAGGCAGATTCCAAAGTAGGGGATCTTCCGCCCCCGGGCGAACTCGATGGCCCGGATCATGCCCTCGATGCCCCGTTTCCCGAAGCCGCCGGGGACCAGAATCGAATCCACATCAAAGAGCTGTTCGGGATATCCCGACCCCTCGAGCGTCTCCGAGTCGATGAACACCAGGTTCACCTTGACGCCGTTGGCCATGCCGCCGTGGCCGAGGGCCTCGTTGAGCGATTTGTAGGAGTCGGCGAGATCGACGTACTTGCCGACGATGCCCACCGAGACCTCGTCATCGGCGTTCTTGATGGCGTCCACCACCGCCCGCCAGCGGCTCAGATCCCGCTGACCCTTGGGCAGGTTGAGCATTTCGAGCACGATCTCGTCGAGCCCCTCGGCGGCCAGCTTGAGGGGGACCTCGTAGATGGTCTCCGCGTCCTGGGCGGGGATCACCGCCCGCGACTCCACGTTGCAGAACAGGGCGATCTTGTCCCTCAGATCGGGCGGCAGCGGCCGGTCCACCCTGGCCAAGAGAATGTCGGGCTGGATTCCGATCTGGAGCAGTCCTTTGACCGAGTGCTGGGTGGGCTTTGTCTTCAGCTCATCCGAACCCTTGATGTAGGGCACCAGGGTGAGGTGGATGTTGAGGACATTGCCGCGCCCCATCTCACTACGGAACTGGCGGATAGCCTCGAGGAACGGCAACGACTCGATATCCCCGACGGTGCCGCCGATCTCGACGATGACGAAGTCGACGTCGCCACCCAGGGCGCGGATGCCATCCTTGATCTCATCGGTGATGTGAGGGATAACCTGGACCGTCTTGCCGAGATAGTCGCCGCGGCGTTCCTTCTCGATCACCGACAGGTAGATCTTGCCGGTGGTGAAGTTGTTGGCCTTGCCCATGGTGGTGGTGGTGAATCGTTCGTAGTGACCCAGGTCGAGGTCGGTTTCCGCACCGTCGTCGGTGACGAAGACCTCGCCGTGCTGGAAGGGCGACATGGTGCCGGGATCGACGTTCACGTACGGATCGACCTTGAGCATGGTCACCGAGTAGCCGTGGGCCTCCATCAACGCCGCCAGCGACGCCGACGAAATCCCCTTGCCCAGCCCTGAAACAACACCTCCGGTGGTGAACACGTACTTCGTAGCCATCCCAGTTCTCCCTCTCAGACGCTCCCCATTTTCAAGATTCGCTCCACCCGCTCGAGATCCTCCGGCGTGTCCACACCGAAAGCCGGCTTGGGGGCGTCGAACACCATGATGTCGATACCGTTTTCCAGAGCTCGGAGCTGCTCGAGACCCTCTGCCATCTCCAGCGGCGATGGCTCCAACGAGACAAACCGCGCCAGCGCCGCTCTCTTGAAGCCGTAAATCCCGAGATGGAGCGACCACATCCCACGCGCAACCTCGGCCCTCCTCGGGTGGGGGATCGGCGACCGGGAGAAGTACAGCGCCCGCCCGTCTCTCCGGCGGACAACCTTGACGGCGTTCGGATCCTGCACGTGCCCCTCATCCAGGGGATGGCACAGGGTCGCCATGCCCATGTCGTCGGTCGCGACCAGTCCATCGACCAGGGTGTCGATGTTCTCCGGCGCGATCGCCGGCTCGTCACCCTGGATGTTGACCACGATCTTCCAGTCCGACCGGGGAAGCACCGCCGCGGCGATGCGGTCGGTGCCCGAGGCGCACTCTCCGGTCATCACCGCCTCTGCTCCCGCAGCCGCCGCCGCCTCGGCGATCCTCTCGTCGTCGGTCGCGACCAGCACCCGATCGACCCGGTGAGCCGCGGCGGCGCGGCGAATCACGTGGGCGATCATCGGTTCCCCGCAAAGCGGCGCCATCGCCTTGCCCGGAAAACGGGTCGAACCCCAGCGTGCCGGAATGGCCGCTATCACCCCACCGTCGAACTGTCTCATCCTGTGTGTCGATCCTAGGGACGCCCGTCGCCCAAGTCAACCCGCTCACCTGACATTAATACAATCGTTTGTCTTACTCCAAGAAATGTCCCCTAATTAACTTCGAAAAGCGTGGGTGGGAGGCTGGGAGGGAGCTTTTCGAAGAGAAGGACGATTGAGAATTGATTGCACACTCGGGACATGATACAAACAGCTGTATGAATCTCAGCACCCGTGAACGGATGGTCGAGGCGGCCGCGGAACTGTTCGCCGAACGAGGATACTCGGGGGCGTCGGTTCGCGACATCTGCAACCTTGCACGAGCCAACCCCGGGGCTGTCTCCTACCACTTCGGCGGCAAACGCCAGCTCTATCGAAGCGTGCTGCGCGGGGCCGCGGCAAAGCTGGCCCTGGCCGGAGCCCCGGCAGAGGACGAAGGCGAGGTAGAGGGTGTCATCGACGTCCCCACCGCGGCCGCAAACCTGTTCCGAAAGCTCGACAACGACCCGGTGGCGGTCCGGCTCCTGCTGCGTGACCTCGCGGACGGTGGTTCGCTCGCCGTGGAGGCTCTCGAACCTGGCATCCGCAACGCGCTCGGCGCCCTCCAGACTGCCTACGGCAGCACCGACGCACGCCGTGCGACCGCTGAAATCGCACTGCTCTTTCTCCAGCTCGCGGCACCGGTCTTTCTGCTTGCCGCTGCCTGGCCGGCGGTGGCCCGACCCCTCGAACTCGGCGATGCCGACCGCGAGCGGCTGCTCATAGAGCTGACCCGCCGCGCCCTACCGAACAACTGAGATAATTTTCGCCGGATTTCCATACAGTCAAGACCACCGCCGCGATCGAGTGAGGTTTTCCGAATTCCGAATTCCACATTTGCCTCGTCGTCGCTACTGCGACCCGCCGACTTCCTGCCGAGTCGGGCAGAGCTTCGAGAGCAGGTCGAGCAGGGCCTGCCGATCGATCGGCTTGGCGAGGATCCCCTCCGGGCAGCGGACGTCGCCGTGCGACGCGAGGTAGGAGCGACAGTCGTCCTGCAGCACCCGGTCGTTGCCGGTGATCATGACCACCGGGGTCCCGGCCCAGCGCGCATCTCGGCGTAGGCTGACCAGAAGATCGAGACCCGACTTCCCAGGCATCAAGACGTCGATCAGCACCGCGTCGGGTGCGTAGGTTTCCATCAGCTGAAGCGCGCCGTCTGTGCTCGACGCCGACGCCACCGCGTACCCGTGATCGCGGAGGAAGAAATCGAAGTAGTCCACGATGTCCGGATCGTCATCCACCACCAGGACGCGCGAACCGGCCATCGCTCACGCCTCCTCGGGCTGGACGCTGGGCTTGGCGTCCAGCGGAAGCCGGATCACGAACCTGGTTCCCCGTCCCGGCTCCGAGTCGACCGTGATGTCGCCGCCGTGCTTATCGACGATCTTGTTCGAGATGAAAAGCCCCAGTCCCGTGCCCTTGAGCCCCTTGGACGAAAAGAAGAGCGAAAAGGCCTTGCCGCGGGTCTCGCTGTCCATCCCGACGCCGTTGTCCTCCACCTCGATGTGCATCCACGGCGCCGCCCGGCGGGCGGACAGCCGGATTCGGTGGCCGGCCTTCTGCCGGTCCGAACGGCACGCATCGAGGGAGTTCTCGAGCAGGTTGAGCAGCATTGCGCGGATCGCCTGGACGTCGCCGAGGAAGCTGCCGACGTCACCTCCGACCACGATATCGAGCTCGATGTCGAGGTCGCTGGCCTTTTTCTCCAGCCCGTCCCGGATCTCGCTGACGATCGCGGCAAGGTCAACCTCCTCGACAATCAGCTCCCGGTCCTTGGCGTAATACAGGATGTCCAACACCATGCTGCGGATCCGTTCCACGTTGCGCTGGACCATCGCCCAGCCCTTCTTCACCCGCTCCGGCTTGTCCTTCTCGAAGCCGGAGTTGACCATGTAGATGCCACCGTCGAGACCGGTGAGCAGTCCCTTGATGCCGTGGGAGATGGACCCCACCAAAAGGCCGATCGAGGTGAGCTGGTCCTGAAGCTCGCGCATCTCGGTGATGTCGACGCACATCTCCATCACCGCCTCCACCTTGCCGTCCGCGTTCTTGAGGGGCGCGGTGGTGCACAGGGCGTTCAGCTTGTCGCCGTTGGCTGCGATCAGCACCTCCTCGTGGTGCTGCGATTGCCCCGTTTCGAAGGTCTTCTGCGACGGGCAAACCAGGCACTGCTCCTCGCGGGTTTTGTACATCTCGAAGCAGGTCTTGCCCACGGCGGACAGACCGAAGGTCTCGCGGAACTTCCGGTTGGCGTGCTGGATGACCCGATCCGGACCCTGCACGGTAATGAAGCAGGGCACCTCCTCGAAGAGCTGCTGCAGCCGCGTCTGAGACCGCTCCAACTGGTCCTGCAGACGTTTCACCTCGAGGATGTTGGTGTGCATCTCCATAACCGCCACCACCTCTCCCGTGTCGTCGCGGATCGGTGTGGTGTGGACCATGACCGGCGTCGGCCGGCCGGCGGCGGTGGTCAGCAACTGCTCGGAGCCGTGGCTCTGGCCGTCGGCGAACGTGGCTTCAACGGGACAGTCCGGGCAGACCTCGTCTCGCCCCTTGTAGATCCTGTAGCAGTACTCTCCGACGGCGTCGCCGAAATCCTCTCGGAATCGCTTGTTACCGTCGATGATCTTGAACTCGCGGTCGTGCACCGAGAGGTAGCAGGGCATCTCCTCCCAGTACTCCCGGTACTGACCACCGTCCTGGGACGGCGCCGGCGTTGGGTCGTGGTCCTGGTTGGACGCCATCGATCTCTCTCCCCCTCCGGCCGGCGCCGAGGGGGCGGCCCCACGGGCCCCGACCTATCATCGTCCCTGATCAGTTCGCGTCGCGGTCGTGCTTTTCGATGATGTGCGCCGCATAGGAAATCAGCTTGTCCTCGTCCACCGGCTTTTCCAGATAGCCCTCCGGCGGCGGAGCCGCCCGTTCGTAGACCACCTCGCGGAACTCCGGATGACCGGTGACCACACAGACCGGGATGTCCTCGGTTTCGGGCGCCCTGCGCAGATCGTAGAACGTTTCCACTCCATCCTTGTCGGGCATGGACAGATCCAGAGTGATCAGGTCCGGCCGCTCCCGCTTCGCAACCTCGAGACCTTCGAAACCGTCCGCAGCCGTCACCACGGTGGCTCCGGCGTCCTCGAACACGGTCGACAGAAACTCCCGGATGTCCTCTTCGTCGTCCACGACCAGGATCTTGCGGCCCTTCAGCGGCGCCGCTTCAGCTGCGGCGGCGGTCATCACCTGAGCGACGGCCTCCTCCGCGGCGTCCTCGGCGGCCTTCTGCTTCGCCGGATCATCGAAGACCAGCGCGTTGGCCACCAGATCCACGAGTTGCTCGACGGAGCAGCCGAGATCGTAGTGCTTGATGACGTCGCTCAGCCCGTCGACGCAGTTGTGGCAGGAGGTCACCACCACCTCGGCGCCAGTATCGGCGATCTGTTTGGCCTTGATCGCGGCCGACTCGAGCCGTCTGGGTGTGTACTCGGACATCGACATGGCGCCGCCGCCACCCGTGCAACAGAAGTTCTCGGTGCGGTTCGGGTACATCTCCCGAAAGTCTTCGACCACCAGGTCGAGCAGCTCTCGCGGTTCCTCGTAGATTCCGCAGCTACGCGCCAGATTGCAGGAATCATGGTAGGTCACCGGTTTGGAGTTCTTGCTCTTGTCGACCTTGATTCGTCCCTCCTTGATGTAGCGCAGCATGGTCATTACCGAGCTCTCCATCACGAACTCAACAGGGTGGCCGGACCAATTCACAGCCTCGTGCCTAGTCGACCGGAATCCGTGACCGCACTCCGAGATCACCAACTTCTCGCTGCCGAGGTTGGCCACCTGCTCGTAGACTCTCTTGCCGCACACGCCGCCGAGCTGGTCGTCGCCGGAGAACAGGCCGAAGTTGGTCTGATCCCATCCCTCCGACGCCATGGTCCAGTCCTCACCGGCGGCGTAGAAAATCAAGGCGGCCTTCTTGATGGTCCGGGGGTCGTACTTCACCTCTCGTGGATTGATCGCGTAGGCGACCTTTGCCCCCGGCTTGTCGACCGGGATCGCCGCCTTGTCGTGTCCGAGATCCTCCTCGAGCTCCTCGGACATCCACTCGAGGGTGTCCAGGTAGTCCTCCTTGAGGACGCCCATCTGGTTGCCGATCTCCCACTGGTCCTTGGACACCACCCGCACACCCTCGGGCATCACGCCGACGTGGCTCAGCAGGCCGCGCATGATCCGGTTGAGAGTCGCCGTGTCCACTCCCATCGGGCAGTTGATGGTGCATCGGCGGCAGTTCGTGCAGGTTCCGAAGGCGATGTCCTTGAGCTTGTCGAGGTCGTCGTCGGTGAGTGGCGTCTGGTCCGCCCCTACCCACCACGGGAACACGCTGCCGGTCCAGTCGTGATTGGCCTTGAACAGCTTGCGCACCTGGTCGGCCTTGTACGACGGCGTCATCTTGGGGTCGTCCGGATTGGACAGCACGTAGTGGCAGCAGTCGTTGCACATCCCGCAATGAACGCAGCCGACCAACGATCCGACCACCTGGCGGCTCAGCTTCTTGGAAAGCTGCTCCTCCATCATCTTGATCTTGTGGGTCTTATCACCCTTTGCCTTGGCCACGATGCCCTCCTCTTACTTGTGCGTCGGATAGCTGCCGCGGTGCCCGAGGGCGCGGCCGATCCAGATTCTGGTGAACGGGTAGTACAGGTAGTGCGAGATCTTCGAAAACGGCACGTAGAGCAGGAAAAAGCTGGTCAGCAGAAGATAGGCCACCTGGATCAGCTCGTTCTGGAAGGCCGTCACGCCGAAGAGGTACGCCTCGGTGGCCGCCCCGAGGGCGAACCATCCGGTCAACATGAACAACGAGAAGTAGTCGTCGGGGGTGCTGATCAACCGCATCAACGGCCGGAACATCCTCCTCAGGATGCGGTAGATACCGATCAGAAAGGCGGCCACGAGCAGGGCTTCGGTCACCCAGAACACCACCGGGAGCCGGAGAAAACCGGTGGCCACGGTGCTCAGGAAGGCGAGGCCGATGCCGGCAACCACCCCGAGGTGGAACAGCACGAAGGTCAGGTAGAACACGAAGTTCTTGCGCGTACTCTCCATGCCCCACGGCATGAAGACGTTGAACAGCGAGTGACGAGCCCCGGCCTTGGCGTTGGATTGCCCGGGGTTGCCCGGGGCCGATTTGTCCTTTGCAGCCTTGAAGCTGAACAGCCACCTCAGCCTGAGAGTGTAGACAACGGCCATCACAACCAGTGCGATCCAGTGGACTACCTCGGCCGCGTGCAGCAGATTGCTCGGTTGGTGTTCCATCACTGCCCCCTCTGAATTTCGGCTTCGAACGGCCCGAACTCCCTGGTGTCCTGGACCACGAACAGAACCTCCTCGAGGGTGCTGCCGTTCGCGAGGTGCTGGGCCACGGTGTCGACCATGACGCGCGCACAGAGGTCCATCGGCACCTGGTAGAGTCCGGTCCCGATCGGTGGGAAGGCGAGGCTTTTCAGACCCTTTTCGTCGGCGAGAGCGAGCGAGGACTTGACGGCGCTGCGGAGCTTGCCCTCCTCATCCTCTTCCCTGAACTTGGGTCCGTTGGCGTGGATGATGAAGTCGGCCTTCAGGATGCCGGCTTGAGTCATCAACGCGTTGCCGACCGGCAGATGGCCCACCTCGTCGAGCTCCTTTTGAATGACGATTCCTCCGCGCTGCTGGATGGCGCTTCCGAAGCCGGAGCCCAGCTTCAGATTCGCAGTGATGTCGAAGACGAAGGCGTCCACCTCCATCTCGGTGATGTCGCCCCTCACCAGGCTGATCCGCTTCCCTCCAACCGCTCGTTCGACCATCTCTCGAACCCTCCTCAGTGTCGATGAACGGCCCCGGCGGGCCGTGATTCACGCCGTTGTGATTTTTCGTCGTCTCTCGCACCACCGCCGGCCTCGGCGCCCGTGTCCCTCGCCGCCGCCGCGGCGACCTGGTTCGTGACCCAGCTCGGGTCCAACAGGTCGGCGAGGGTGTACTCGGCGAGCACCTCCGAGATTCGGTCGTTGATCAGCGAGTAGACGATCCGGCACTCGCAGAACTCCGCCCTCGGGCAGGTCAGGGGATCCTCGACACAATCGACGAGGCAGATCGGTCCGATGGCCGCCTCGACGATGTGTCCGACGGTGATTTTGTCCGGCTGATCGGCCAGCCGGTACCCGCCGTACCGCCCCGCGACCCCTCTCACCAGGCGGGCATTGCGCAAGGAGAGGGCCAGTTGTTCGAGATATCCCCGGGAGATTCCGGTCCGCTCGGAGACCGAGGCGAGGCTGACCGGCATCTCGCCGCCGCCGTTGCGCGCGACGTCAAGCATCATCCTGAGGGCGTAACGGGCGCGAGTGGTGAGTCTCATCATGAGTACGATATTTCCTAATTCCTACCTGTCAACTATGACATACTATGTCTCTATGTATTCTCAATCTCAATACGGTAATGGGCAGGTTTGCCCGACCGCATTCCGGATGCTATCGTGGGGGCGGTGCGAACGATTTTGATGACGATTTCGGGAGGGAGGCGCCATGGCTGGGAAGATCGCTCTGATCATCGATGACGAGCCGGATATCACCACCTATCACGGGACCCTATTGTCGGACAACGGGTGGGAGGTTCGGACGGCGAACAGCGGCAATGACGGTCTCGCGCTGGCCAAGACGGAAACTCCGGACATCGTTTTGCTGGACGTCATGATGCCGGAGCGCGGCGGTCTCAGCACCCTCATCGGCTTCCGCAAGGACCCGACTCTGAAGTCGGTGCCGGTGGTTCTGGTCACCGGTATCCAGGAGCAGCCTGACCTCGGATTTCGAGCAGTTCCTCGACCGGTTCAAGAACTACAATCCCGACGGCTACGTCGAAAAGCCGATCGATCCCGACAGTCTTCTCAAGCTGCTCGACGAGCTCACTTCCGCGTAATTCGTCACACGAGTTAAACGTCACACGCTAAACGTCCAACGTTCGACATCGCCGAGATCCGCCGGGTCGTCTCAGGCGAATCCGGACGTTTAACCTTCAACGTTTAACGTTGAACGATGAACCTGAGCGGCCACAGTGCGGCGTCGCCGGCGGCCTCGACTCCGATTCGTGGCGTCCTTTGGCAGGCGTTTTCACTGATGGTGGTGCCGTCGTCGGCAATCCACAACCCATTCGTGGTTCTGCACACGTCGGCGCCGTCCAGCTTGCGGTCGACACCGAGTGCCTGGCAGAGCTTTCCGGGGCCGTTGGTGAGATTCCGATCCGCCACCAGGCCGCGCCGGCGCCGCACCAGCTCGAGACCGTAGACCGTCGTTCCTCCCCGCAGCAGCACAGCCTCCCCCACCCCGGGACCCACGGTCACGAGATTGAGGCAGTGGTGCAGGCCATAGATCAGGTAGACGTAAGCATGCCCCGCCTCGCCCCACATCGATCGGACCCGCCGGGTGCGGCGGTTGGAGGCGGCACACGCGCCGACGGCTTGCATAGGTACGGTTCCCCCCGGTACTTCGACCCGCCCCACGATGAGTGCCCCGCGAGCAGCAGGACGGTATCGGCTCCCCTCTTGTGGGCGTTCCGCTTGATGTGCTGGTACGCCTTCGATTCCGCGCGGCTCTGCATCACGCCACCCCAGGAGGATTTCCCCTTAACCTCCCCGATCAGCTTGCAGCCCTCGACCTGGTCGGCATCGCCCACAACCCGCACCGATTCCCAGGCTTCGGGCTACTCATCGGCCAAGGCAACGCCCGCGGGTGTCACCAAAAGAAAAGAGCCATTCCCGGGGTGAGCATTCTCATGAGGACTTTCCTCAACTGGAACTATACAACGGGAGCCCGGATCGGGACCTATTCCTACCGCTCGATGATTCGGTGTTGCGCGGGCTGGCCCCTGTATCGCTTGCGCCCGGTTTCCTCATGGGATTTGAAGAACGGGCCGGAGGGAGAGGGGGAAATAACATCTCCCCCCACAGGTCGCCAGCTCCTACCGCTGCCGTTGGCATGCTCCGCCGTCCAGGTCGGCACGCTCGTGCTTGGCCGGTTGGCCGGTCCCGTGAAGGGCCACACGCAGACTACCATCCATCACCTGAAAGTCAAACCATTGACTGGGAAGCGGTTAGCCCAACATGGCGACTGGCCCGGATGGTCACCTTTCGGTCACCCTCGCGGCAACTTTTCGGGGCCTCTCGGGTCAATCGCGGGACGCCCACCGGACACCTTTACCGCCGAGCCGGGGGAAGCGACGTGGGGACAAGGCCCGCATGAAAGGCGGTCACAGATCAGCCGGGGCCAGCTCAAGGACCAAAAATGGGTTCATGGAAGAACGCGCCACCCAACGAAACCCAGGGACGCCCATAAGGTACAAGAGGAGGGAGGCCGGAATTCTAAGGGCCTGGCCATACCAATGCTTGCCAACCTGTCGAAACTGGAGTCGCCCCCGAGGGCTAACAGCCGATACCCTCCACCCGGGAGCGATAGAGAACACGAGACCCCGAACCTCAAGATATGTCGGGAGGAAGCCCTCATTCAGCGCGTGCCATCGCGCCCCACCAGGCCGGTCACCATGCCAAAAATCAATCGGGAAGGAGCCGTTAGGGAAGTCCAACCAGATGCGCCCCATGGGCCCTGCAATTCGGATTAGCTCGGCAATGAACTGTCGCCGCTTGTTGAACTGATCGTCTTGTGGCTGGACGTGATAACCGCCGTCGCGGTGTTCGGCCACCCCGACGTGCTCTAGCACCCCAGACGAAATCACAACATCTATGGAGGAATCTCGAAATGGGAGAGAGGACCCGTCCGTTACAAAAAGGCGCTCTTTGTATTTTCTTTCCTTCCACTGCCATTTTCTGAGAGCGGAAACGTCATTCCCCCATGCGCTAAACCCTGCGTCATTCAAGAGGTCAACCGATAGGCCGTTGCCACAACCACAGTCCAGTATTTCCAGGCTATTGCGTGTCCCATGGGTGCGACGTATCAACGGCAGGTAGAAATTCTGGATACGCGCACGAGCACCCGCGTACTCCGCCTCCAACCCAGCAATATGGTGTTCGTCGGCCCCCTCGGCGGGGTCGAACTGGTCGTAATAGTGGCCTTGAGAAAAATCGACGCTTCCATCTAAGATAGGAAATCGAACCCCACAACAGGCACACTCGAGTTGTTTGTCGATCGTTGCGAGATCGGCTTGACATCGAGGGCACACAAACCGAGTGTGCGGATTAGTTTCCGGCAAGTTGGATTGTTCTTTCAAGGTTCTCCTCAACTCCGTCGGGGAATCCTATCAGGCTCTTTGTTGGCCGGGGCTTCTTCTCGGTTGGGGTTCGTGGTATAAGTGGCGCATAAAACACGAGGAAAAGGGCTTCTACTTGTCTGAAGTGGAATCAATGCGCGCGGACAACGCCCCCCGCGTCTTCGGTGCCGTGTGCGCACTGACAGAGATGGGGGGGCCTCGTTCGCGGCATGGCAGGCCGCACCATATTGCGCACAGAGCCCTCCCTAAGCGCTTTCACGGGGTCTGCTGGGGGAGGTCACATGACGAAAGGGGAGTAACCGTGACTATCGCCAAATCTTCCATGGGAATCCTGTTCGTATTTCTGGCGACGGCCGTCTTGGCCCAGGATTGGGACTACCAATACCAGGGACAGATTATCGAGAGAGACGACTTGTGGGATGCGTACCCGACTCACCTATTCATCGACGGTGTACATCATATTTGGTTTTGCGGAGAATCCACTGAGGTCGGGCCCTTGAAGGACGCCATTTTCCACTCATACAAGACCGGTTCCCTGAATTCGATTGAGGGCTGGACAACGCCGGTCGAACTGTTAAACCACGAGGGTGTTCCCTGGGCCGACAATCACATTTGTGACCCCTCGGTGATTAAAGGCGAGTTTGTTTTCGATTCCATCACCTACTCGTACGCTCTTTACTTTACGGCCAATCTTGCCGATGGCGGCGGGGACAATAGGGGGGGCGTGGCCTTCTCTAACGATGGTATTTATTGGACAGTGTTTCGAGATCCAGTAATCCACCCCAACAACGAGGTGGAGTGCCCCGGGGGCTACCCAGAATGTGAATACGGAGCTGGCGCCGGCACCTCGGCGTGGGGTCCAGAATCGGGCAAAATCATTCATCTTCATAACGACAGTACCGCCATTCAAGATTGGGAATGGAGAATTCGATACCGGGAATCATCCGACGGAATGTTGTTTCTACCGACACTATCGCTTGACACGCTTATGTCAGAGGCGAGCGAAAATGACGTTGGGTCTTCTCCAGACATTGCCTTCAACCCCATCAACCACCACTGGTATGGAGTTATACACAACATAGGGGGAGGAGATCCGCTAAAAATTCGGATGCTGAGGGCGAAAACAAAAGTGGACCTCTTCTCTGAATGGGAAACTCTGTTCGGGTTTGATGGAACGATTAATGGGAAAGACCTGGTCATTGTTCCGTGTTTGGCGAGAAACGATAACACCTCCCTCTTCGTGGATTCGGATGGCTGGGGATACATGTTCTTTGGGACCGGCCTGAATAGGCCCGCCGTGGATACGTGGAGAATTGACCAGCTGAGGTTTCGGGTTTCAAGGCCCTTTGTAGTGCTAGACACCTTCACAAATATCGGCCCAAACCGCGACATTGGCGACGCCCTTGGGGGCACCCTGACTGAAGTTGGAAGTAGGCCATGGGCTTCTTTTATGGATTGGGGCTTGTTTGGCGATGGCCACGTTACTCCGGGCTCCTCCCTGCCTAATGGATCTGTAATTGCTATGGTTCCTTTTCCCATCGCACAGGAATCGCCACCACCCTCTCGACAACCATTCGTCTATTTGAATGCCACCGTCGATCCAACGGGAAGCGGATGGACCGCAATTGGATTTTCGAACGACGAAGAGGGGGACCTATTCAACAATGGCCAGGTTTGGATGTTGCTCAACCCCGATCCGTCTCACGTCGAGGTCTGGGCCAACGGCACAAATCATTTACTTTATGTTGGTCCAGCACCGCGATTCAGCACTGCCTGGAATCGAATTGAACTCCTATTTGATCCAGCTGAGAACACCGTCACAGCGCGTCTGAACGGGGTTCCGGTGTTGGAGGGCTATGACTTGGATTCCGTTCCGTTTTTGCCAGACATAGATTTTGTTGGATTCCAGATGGTAACGCCAACAGCATTTGAGCCGCGAATTGATCGGTTCTCACTTGAATGGGGTGTTATTTATTCAGAGGGTTTCGAGCCCGGTTCACTGGATTGGTGGTCCTCTATCTGTCCACCAGATTGCCCTGAAGACGATCTTCCAGTCCACTCACCCTAGAGGGGCCCCTTATGAACTGTATGAGATGCTGCAAAAAGCTTCTACGCATCTATGCCTCCATCTTCCACACAAAGCGACTGGAACTGAACACGTCACCCCCCATACTTGGCGAGCAGGTCCGCTATGGCTTCGTCCACCAGGTCGGCGACCGAGACCCGCACCCCCCTCTCAACGGAGACCGACAACGCCAGCCGCCTCACCGCCTCGGAGCGGTCCCTGTCGATGTAGGTTGAGAACGGCACCCGCCCAGATTTCGCCAAGGGGGCCGGGGCTTCCGGTGCTGGGTGCGTGTTCGGCCTGGTCGTGAACTCCGCGAGCTTCCCCGCTGTCGGTTTCTTGGTCATAGCTTCATCGCCTTTCGGACCTCATCGGCGAGGGCCAGAACCTCTCGGGCAGCTTCCCCGGATGGGTCGGAGTCGGTCACGCTCTGTTGGAACATCGGAGCCCGAGACTGCGCGACGCGTTGGTGTAGCACCGTCTCGGCCACGGGCACCCCGTACCGCTCCCCTATCACCACGCGGACTGTCTCGGCGTCCTTCGTCCTGGGTGCGGCCATGCATACCACCACCAGGCCCCCGCCCCCGGCGAGCTGCTCCAAGATGGGGGCGTTCGCGTGGAGGTCCAACGGGGAGGGCCGAAGGGGTAGCAGGGTGAGCGTTGCATGCTCAATTGCCACCGCCGTCAATGTCCGGTCATTGGGGCGACCGTCCACCACCGCCAACCCGTCCCAGTCCCGGGAGAGCACCCGCGCCAACGCTCGGGGTTCGGCCACCCTCTCCACTCGGAGATGCTCCGCCGCCCCGATCCACGCCACCGCCGATCCCTGAGGGTCCGTGTCGATGAGAACCGTGGGCACCCTCTCGGCGAAGGTGTCCGCCAGGTTGACGGCCAGCGTCGTTTTCCCCGAGCCCCCCTTGTATCCGACTACCGAGATTACTTGCATGAACAACCCTTACCACAGTTCGGGCCTGTGATACAGCAATTGCATGCAGTGCATGCATGGCATCCAATGCACCAAGGAGGGAACGATGAAGGCAGTAGGGTACGTGCGCGTCTCCACCGATCAACAGACCGAGAACGGGGAGTCCCTCGACCTCCAGGCCACGAAGATCAAAGCCATGACCGAGGTACAGGGGGCCGAGCTGGTTGACCTCATCGTTGACGCCGGGGAATCAGCGAAGAACCTCACCCGCCCCGGCATGGCCCAGCTCCTTGACCTGGTGGGTTCGGGCACCGTCAACGCCGTCATCGTCTACAAGCTGGACCGGCTCACCCGTTCGGTGAGGGACCTCGCGGACCTCCTCGACACCTTTGACCGCCGGGGGGTGTCCCTGGTCTCGGTGAGCGAGTCTCTTGACACGGCCACCGCCGCCGGTCGCCCGGTGCTGAATGTCATGGCCTCCGTTGCCCAATGGGAGCGGGAGGTCATCGCCGAGCGCACCCGCGAGGCCCTCACCTCGAAACGGGCCAAGGGACAGCGTACCGGGAACGTCCCATTCGGCTACTCCCTTGAGGCCGATGGGGTCCACCTGGTCGAGAACCCCGAGGAGCAGCGAGTCATCGGCATAGTCCGCAAACTGCGGACCGCCGGGCACTCTCTCCGGGAGATCGCCGACGAGCTCAACCGCCAGGGACACGAGACCCGCCGGGGCTCCGCGTGGCGTCACCAGTACGTTGCGAACGTCGTCAGGGAGGCCGCATGAGAGACCGAATCAGCCCCCAGCCCGTCATACGACCGACGGTGAGCCGAAGGTGTGGCAGGCTCGATCTTCGGGGCCCAGGTACGCCTCCATCTCGGTGATCCTCAGAACCACGACCCCTTCCCCGGTCCGTCGCACCAGCAGCTTGCCCAGAAGGTCTCTGGCCACGTCCACCGTCGGGCGCTGGTAGAATTCGCGCGCCAACGGCAGCGCGGCTTGAATATCTGCTTGACCCAGGGGGACGATGAACATGAGCTCCACAATCTGCGTCACGGGAGGCGCCGGGTTCATCGGCAGCAGCGTCGCCGATGCTCTGATCAAACACGGACACCGGGTCATCATTCTGGACGACCTGTCGAGCGGCAGCAAGGACAACGTCTCCGAAGACGCCGAGCTCGAGGTGCTCGACATCCGAAGCTCGGCGGCCGCATCGTTGATCGTTGACCGCGGAGTCGAGGTCGTCATCCATCACGCGGCCCAGATGGACGTCCGGCGGTCGGTGAAGGACCCCGCCTTCGATGCCGACGTCAACCTGCTCGGTCTGATCAATCTGCTCGAGGCCGCGCGCCGCGGTGTCGTGCGGCAGGTGGTCTTCGCCTCCACCGGCGGTGCCATCTACGGCGAACAGGACGTCCACCCCGCCGACGAGACCCACCCGGTTCGACCGGTCTCCCCTTACGGCGTGGCCAAGCTGGCGAGCGAGCGCTACCTCTACTTCTACCACCACGAGTACGGAATCGACGCCACCTGCCTCCGCTATGCCAACGTCTACGGGCCACGACAGAACCCCCACGGTGAGGCCGGGGTGGTCGCCATCTTCCTCCACCGACTGCTGGCGGACGAGCAGCCGGTGATCAACGGCGACGGTCTCCAGACCCGCGACTACGTGTTCGTGGATGACGTGGTCCGTGCCAACCTCGCCGCCGTCGGCCGTGACGGCTTCCGGACCTACAACGTCGGAACCGGCATCGAGACCGACGTCAACACCCTGTTCGGCTGCATCCAACGCGCGGTCGGGCGCGGCCCCGAGGCGATCCACGGGCCCGGCGCTCCGGGCGAGCAGCAGCGTTCCTCGATCTCGGCCGCCCTACTGGAGGCCGAGCTCGGTGTATCCGTGTCGACCCCTCTCGGCGACGGCATCCAGCGCACCGCTGATTGGTTCGCCGGTCGGCCGTTGGCAGTTGGCGTTGGCAGTTGGCAGTTGGCAGTTGGCAGTTGGCAGTTGGCAGTCAGATTCGAGAGCGGTTTTCCGAATTCCGAATTCCGAATTCCGAATTGCCCGTCGCTTGCCTAGCGGGAAAACCGCTGCGATTCGATCGTCGCGTAGAGCTCCTCGAACTGCCCCGTCAACTTGTGTTTCGGGGCCAGATACGGCAGGGGTTTCGCTGCTTCGTGCGACTCCTTGACGATCACTGACGCCGATATGTGGGGCTCCAACACCGGGAGGCCCTCCTCGCGCAGCTCCTCCACCACCCGCCGCGGCAACCGCGCCCGTTCCTGAAACTGGTTGATCACCACCCCCGCAACCCGGAGGTCGGAGTTGTGGTCCTCGCCGACCTCACCGACCGAATCGAGCAGGTTGTAAAGGGCTCTTCGCGAAAAATCGTCGCAGTCGAAAGGGATCAGCACGCGGTCGGCTGCGATCAGCGCGGACAGCGTGAAGAAGTTGAACGCCGGCGGTGTGTCGAGGTAGACGGCGTCGTACGAGTCGAGCTCGCGCAGGGCGTCGCGCAGCTTGTAGATCTTGTGTTTCGCCTCGAGCTTCGGCTGCAGGACCTCCAGTTCGGGCGAAGCCGGCATCACGTGGAGCCGGTCGAAGCGGGTGTGGTGGATGTGGGACGCCGCCCCGTCCTTGAGCAGTCGGAATCCCAGGGACTGTTCGAAGAAGTCACCGAGATTCGGGGTCGCCGCCTCGGCGTCCTTGCCCAATAGGTGGTGGCTGGCGCAGCCCTGCGGGTCGAGGTCCACCACCAGCGTGCGCCGACCGGACCGTGCGCTCACGGCGGCAAGATTGCAGACGATCGTGGACTTGCCCACCCCGCCCTTCTGGTTGAAAACGACCCATCGCATGAGCGCCTCCTGTACCTCGATTCATCTTCCAGGGCGAACAGTACCCGCGTTGCCGCACCGCGTCAATGGATGCCACGCTACGAGTCATCGAAGGCTCTCGCCGACTTACCCAATTCCCGAGCCCGGGACCCCAACGCACGCGAACCCCGACCACTCGACCGTCCGTGGACCCCGGGCTCGGGAATTGGGCGACAATCGCAAGCCGGGATCCCCCTCAAGCGACTGTGGTGTATGTTGGAACGCAGCGAGCCATGACTGACCCACAACCCCTGTACACGCTTGCCAGTGGTCGCCGGCAGCGCCCGGGCCGTTCGGGGTGCCTGATGGTCTCGGTTGTGGTGGTGATCATCTCCCTGATCGCGATCTTCGAGCTCAATCGGCAGGAGGAAGGCCCTCCCGCGGCCGTGGCGTCGCCCACGCCGGCGGCGACAGTGACTCCCCTGCCGCCTGCTACACCGACTCCGACACCCCAGTCGTTCTCCGCCGAGATGTTGGTAGAAGCGCCGACCCTCACGCCAACCCCGTGGATTCGGGCGACTCCTGCCCCGCCGGTCAGCCGGCCCTCGACCCCCACACCATCCGCCGCCGCCTGCATCACCGCCTCCTGGGACGCCCAGCAGATGCTCGCCGGCCGGGCCACCGTGCTCGTGAACATCAGCGCCACCAATCGCTGTCAGCGGGTTCTGCAACCCACCGACGTCTGGTTCAGGGTCTCCGGCTACCGCGACGGCGACCTGATCCAGATCGCCCAGGGCAGCCCGTTCAGCGAGATCTTTCCGGGGCGGACCGCCCGATTCGGCATCGGACTCCCGGGTTCCATCGACTGGTACGACGAAATTCGGGTCGACGTCTTCGACTGACGCCCCCGCCCCTCCCCCCACCCAATTCCCAACCCCGGATTTCAATTTCGGCCCCGGATGACTCGAAGGGACAGCCTGAAATCCGGGGCCAGGAATTGGGTTATTTCGTCATTTTGAACGTCATCATTCAGGTTAAACATTTAACGTGTAACGTTTAACGAGTAACGGCTAGGTTACGATGACCCAACTGGAGACTCTGATGACTAACGACACCCTCACCGAGTCCGAACTGCTGGCTCTGATCCAGCGCGTCTTCGAACCGAAGAGGGAAGATCACGCGCTGGCCATCATCGTTGACCTGCCGGACGAGGCGTTGTCCGACAACCCGGACTGGCGGACCCGGCGACGACTGGCCGCCGGGTGGGCGACGACCCTCGAGGAGGCCGGCGCCGAACAATGGGATCTGGTCAACCTGATCAGCTATCGCAACGTGCGGACCAACAACGCCGACCTGCCGGCAACCGCCCTGCTCACCGATCCGACCGATCTTCCGGACAACGCGGACGACTTCCCGCCCGGCTGGGAGATGCCGTTTGAAGAGATGCTGGCGGTGCACTCGGTGGTGTTGGCGCCGACCGAGCTGTCGGCCACGGCGCCGCTGAAGATGATGGCCCCCCGGCTCGGCTTTCGCGCCGCCACCATGCCCGGCTTCTCGCCGGCCATGATCCCGGCCCTCAGGCTGGACTACGGCGAGGTCAACCGCAGGGTCAGGTGGTTGAAAGACCTGCTCGACGTCTCACGAGCCTGCAACATCTCCTTCCTGGTCGACGGTTCCCGTTCCCTCGAGCTGCACCTCGACCTGAGGCACCGAGCGGCCCACGCCTCCGGAGGCTTGCTCCCTGACCTGGGCACCGCGGGCAACCTGCCCTCCGGTGAGGCCTACATCGTGCCCTACGAGGGAGAGCTGGAGGGGATCCCATCGGCGACCTCGGGCCACCTTCCGGTCCAGTTCGGCGACGAGGTGGTGGTGTTCCGGATCGTCGAGAATCAGGCGGTGGACGTGGTCTCGAGCGGCCCGGAGTCCGATCGGTCCCGACGGCACATCACGGACGAGCCGGCCGCGGGCAACGTGGCGGAGCTCGGCCTCGGCGTCCTCTCCGACTTCGGGGTCAGGCCAATCGGCGAGGTGCTGCTCGACGAGAAGCTCGGCCTCCACCTGGCCTTCGGCCGCAGCGAGCACTTCGGCGGCCAGGTCGGTCCTTCGCAGTTCAGCAGACCCGAGGCGGTTATGCATCAGGACCACGTCTACCTCGCGGAGCTACAGCCGAGGGTATCGCCCGCGCTGGTTGTCCTCACCCTCGACGACGGCTCCAGCCTCGAGCTCATGCGCGACGGTCGATACGTCGTCGATTTTGGCGTGAGAAGTGAGAAGTGAAGCGTGAAATGTGAGATGTGAAATGTGAAGTGTGAGGCGCGACACGGGCAGCTCCGGTGGACTGCCCGCTGCCACCAGCGGGAAGGCGAACCAGACAGGACATCCGCGACGGATGAAGGTAAGATAGGCTTTTCCGCGACGAACCGGGGGTGGTCGAATGAAGATTCCGTCGTTGATCCTGAGGCAGCTGTACACCATGGGAAGCCTGGAGAACGTGCCGGGCGGAGTTCGATTCGGGCTCAAGAACCGGCTCAGCGATGCCACGCTCACCGAGGTGGCCGGCATTTCCGTAGACGGTGACGCGATTCCGCTCGACCAGGTCCGGTTCGAGATCGGCGGCGAGGAGATCGCCCCCGGGGAGGTCACACCGGACCAGCCGATCGTGTTTCCCCTGCGCAAACAGATGAGCGTGACCTGGCGGGGAGCTGCGCTCGAGCTCGGCAAGCACACCATCGGCATCGATTTCGGGGCGGCTCCCTTTGGCCGGCTGTCCTTCGAGGTCAAGGATGCGATTCGGGAGCACGAAGAACGTCGAATCACGGTCCCGTATGACAAGGAGGACAACCTCAATCCGGAGATCATCGGCAAGCGGCGCGAGTTCGTGGAGAGCGCCACGGGAGCAAAGCTCGAGCACGTGTCGAGCTACTCCTTCGACCCGGAGATCCTGCGAGGCAACGTCGAGAATTTCACCGGAGTCGCTCAGATCCCGATCGGCTTCGCGGGTCCCATCACGATCAACGGCGAGCACGCCCAGGGGGAGTTCCTGGTCCCGCTGGCCACCACCGAGGGGACCCTTGTGGCGTCGTACAACCGCGGTATGAAGGTGCTCAACCTCTCCGGCGGGGTGACCTGCACCGTGTCGGACGACCGGATGCAGCGGGCCCCGGTCTTCGTCTTCGACTCGGCGCGCGGGGCGAGGGAGTTCCGCGACTGGGTGCTGGTGAACATGGACGGAATCCGACAGGCGGCCGAGGCCACGTCGAGCGTGGCCCGCCTGCTCGACATCGACGCCTTTCTGTCCAACAAGTTCGCCTACCTGCGGTTCAACTACTCCACCGGCGACGCCGCCGGTCAGAACATGGTGGGGCGGGCGACCTTCGCGGCCTGCTCCTGGATGCTCGATCAACTGGACACGGTGCGCTCGTTCTACCTGGAGTCCAACCTCGCCACCGACAAGAAGCACTCCCAGATCAACATCATGCGCACCCGCGGCAAGCGGGTCACCGCCGAGGCTCTGGTGAAGCGCGAAGTACTGGTCCAGCACCTGCGGGTGGAGCCCGAGAGTCTCAACTACCACATGCAGATCGCCAACGTTGGGGCGTTCCTGTCAGGCGCCAACAACAACGGCGCCCACTCGCCCAACGGCATCACCGCCATGTTCATCGCCACCGGACAGGACGTGGCCAACGTCGCCGAGTCTTCGTCGGGAATCCTCTACACCGAGATCACCAAAGACGGAGATCTCTACATGTCGCTGACCATCCCGTCGCTGATCGTGGCCACCCACGGCGGCGGCACCGGGCTGGCGACCCAGCGCGAATGTCTCGAAACCCTCGGTTGCGTCGGTCGGGGCAAGGTCAGGAAGCTGGCCGAGATCGTGGCCGGGGTCGCCCTCGCGGGTGAGATCTCGCTGGGTGCCGCGATCTCCTCACTGGACTGGGTGTCCTCTCACGAGCGCTACGGCCGCAACCGGTGACGGAACACATCGGGCTGGGCTAGTCGTGGATCATCCTCCGGAGATCGAGGCCGGGCAGACTCCGCCGCACGGTTCGGAGCGACGGCGCAGACCCCGCCGCGGGGTCGCCCGGGTGCCGGACCTTGCCCGTCGCGGCCGAACGACCATCCGCCATTTCGTGCTGTTGCTCTTCGGCGGCTACTCCGGGTGGATCAAGACCCGACGGCAGCGGGGCGCCCGGGGTCTGCTGTTCAGGATGCAGGCCATCACGGCATGGGTCCTGCGCCGATTCATCAGCCCGGAGATCGCGGCGCTGCCGTTTCCGGCGCAGCTGCGGCGCCGGCTCGAGATCCTCGGGCCCACCTACATCAAGCTCGGGCAGGTCCTGAGCCTGCGCCTCGACGTCCTGCCCGAGGTGGTCACCGCAGAGCTGCGGGGCCTGCTCAGCCAGCTGCCGCCGGCGCCCTTCGAGGCGATCGTCGAGGTTGTGGAGAACGACCTCGGGCGCCCGCTGGATCAGATCTTCGCCGAGATCAACCCCGAGCCTCTCGGCTCTGCCTCCATCGCTCAGAGCCACCGCGCGCGGACTTTCAGCGGCGATCGGGTGATTCTCAAGGTGGTCAAGCCAGGGATCCGGGATCTGCTCTACCGCGACACCGATCTGCTGCAGATGGTGGGTTGGGTCCTTCAACTGCTGGTCCCTCGATACCAGCCGCGACGCATGATCGAGGAGTTTTGCGACTACACCCTGCGCGAGATCGACATGACCCGTGAAGCGGAGAACGCCGAGACCTTCAGCGCCAACTTCGCGGACATGGAGGACATCGTCTTTCCGGCGATCTACCACGAGTACTCGGGCTCGAGCGTGCTGTGCATGGAGTTTTTGGAGGGCGTCGAGCCGAGTTCGGAGGTCGTGCAGGGTTTGAGCCTCGAGGAGCGCCGCCACCTGGTCGACCTCGGAGCGACGGCGATCATCCGGATGCTGTACGAGGACGGGTTCTTCCACGCCGACCTCCACCCCGGGAATCTGCTCATCCTGCCGGGGAACCGGATCGGGTTCATCGACCTCGGCATGGTGGGTCAGCTCGACCCGGGCCTGCGCCACAGCATGATGAATCTGTTCCACAGTTTGGTGGTCGAGAACTTCGACGCGGCGGCTCGCTACCTGTGCGAGATGTCGCAGGCCGAGCCCGACGCGGACGTTGTCGGCTTCCGGCGGGCGGTCAAGGAGCTGTGCCGGCGGTGGCGCCGCGATGCCACCTTCGAGAACTTTTCGCTGGCGCTGATGATCCTCGAGGCCACCAGACTCGGCGCCCGCTACAACCTCTACTTCCCGGTGGAGATGGTGCTCATGGTCAAGGCCCTCGTCACCTACGAGGGCGTCGGCTACCTGTTGGACAAGGACTTCAACGTGGCCGAGGTTTCTCAGCGTCAGATCAGCCGTATCTACCGGCAGCAGTTCTCACCGCGCCAGCTGCTGCGCGACGCGCAGAACCTCGCCCCCGAGCTGCTCGACGCCCTCGGCCGCTTACCGGCCCTCGTGAGCGAGACGCACCGATTTCTCGAGCAGCGCACCCGAAGCCGCCCGGAGTCGCCGTTGCGAGGCTTGCGGGCCACCCTGTTCGGCGGCTTCTGCCTGGTGGGAGGCGCCATCCTGGTGGCCTTCGACGGCCCTTGGCCCCTGTGGTTGGGGTTGTTGATTCTCGGCGTGCTGTTGCCGCTTCGTCGAGGGAATTGACGCTCGAGTGCCACGTGACAAGTCAAATGTGAAAAGTGAAACGTGACAGGGAGTGGGGAGTCGGCGGCAGGAAGGCTGGTCAGCCGAGGATGGCGCCGAGGACGAGTGCGACGAGGAAGACAGCGCCGACGGCCATCGGGAAGAGAGTGTGGTTCGCGGGCTCCTGGACCTGTTGTTGAACTTCTCTCATCGCCAATCTCCTCTCGACACCAACATTTGAAACTGGGGCGGTGTCAGCGGACGATCCGACTCGAGGAAATTCCGTGGCGAATTGTGGCAGTAATGTGGCACGTTTCACATTTCACTTTTCACGTTTCACTTCTTCCTCAGCTTCGCCACCAACCGCCGAAGCTCCTGCTGGGTCTCCGGCCGGAACCACTCCACGCCGATGTCCGCGATGTCCAACTCGCGATCGGCGCGGAGGGCTTCGAGCGTCGCCGAGCGGAAGACGCCACGGGTCCGCAGCATCGCGCGCCGCGGCAACGCCAGCAGGCCCCGGCACCACTGGACAGCGGCGGGGACCACCTCATCGGTGGGCGCCAACCGGTGGACGAATCCGACCTCCAAAGCCTGCGCCGGGCTCATCAGCAAGCCCGGCACGCAGATTTCCTCGGCCCGGTGCCGGCCCACGACAAGCGCTGCGACCCGAGCGATGCACCTCGGCAGCGGAATCCCCACCGTCACCTCGGTGAGCCCAATTCCGAACTCTCCGTCGGCCATCACCCGGTGGTCGCAGGACATGGCCAGCACCGCGCCGCCGGCGGGGCTGTGGCCGGTGATGGCGGCCGCCACCGGAACCGGACATGCGACGAGGGCCTCCATGGCGCCGAACAGGCTGTCGAAGGCATCCGCCAGTTCGGTGCGATCGAGTTCCACCAGCAACGGCACGTCGAGACCGGCCGAGAACATCCCCGGCCTGCCCGACAGCACGACCGCCTCCGCTCCGTCACCGGGAGCGGCCTTGACGGCCTCGGTAAGCCCGGCCAGAAGCTCCGGGCTCAGCGCATTGACCGGCGGGCGGGCGAGCCGGATTTCCAGGACCTGGCCGTGATTGGTGAGTTCGATCATGGGTGCTTCCTTTGCTGATGAGTTCTTAGTTCTTAGTTCTGAATTTTGAGGTCTGAGTTCCCCTGCCCACCCCATTCCCGGAGGGCCCCCAACGATAGAACAACCGACACAGTTTGGTAACTTTCAACGTTCAACGTTCAACTCCGACAGAATTTTCCGTCGGCAAACACCCTTGACCTCGGACCTACGACCCGAGACCTGGCGCTAGACCGTCACCTCGAGAGGTCACCTCTCTCCCGTCCGGGACGGTTCCTGGCGCCGGTGCGTCATCTGCCCCGCTCTTTGTTGGCACCGGTGTTGCAAAACCTCCCGACGAGCCGCCCGTCCGCGGCTTCGCGAAGGAGGCCACCATGCACCGCAGCGCAACCTGTTTCATGATCCTCGCAACCCTGGCCGCCGTGTCCGTCGCCTCCCCAGTCCGGGCACAGGGGAACTGGCAACCCGGCGACTTCGGATCGCTTCGCTTCCGCGTCGGATTCGTCGAACCGCGGGCGGACTCGGCCTACTGGGACGAGGTGTTCACCGTTTTCACCGGCTCGCCATCGGACTTCGGCGATCTCGGCTTCGGCGTCGACTACCTGTGGCGAACCTCGATTCACTCGGGCCTACTCTTCGGAACGGGGTTTTACGGCGGCAGCGCCACCCAGGCCTACCGCGACTACGTCGATGCCGACGGTTACGATATCGCGCACACCACCTCCCTCGACACCTGGGACCTGTCGATGACCTACACCTATCGATTCGGCGGTCGGGATTGGACGGTCACGCCCTACGTCGGCATCGGCGGCGGCTTCGTCAACTGGGAACTGAGGGAAAGCGGCTACTTCATCGACTTTGGGGTCCCGAGCTGGCCGATCGTGTGGGCCGACTATCGCGCCTCCGGGTGGACGTGGCAGGCCATCGGCCTCGCAGGAGTCGACATTCCGATGAGCTTCAGGTGGTCGGTCTTTGCAGAGGGGCGGTACGAGTTCTCCAACGCAGAGCTCGATCAGGACTTCTCGGGGTTTGGCGAGCTCGATCTTTCCGGTTTCGAAATCGCCCTCGGGTTCTCTTGGAACTTCTGAAACGTCACAGTTTCTCAGATCGTCGCGATAGTCGCTCAATACTCGCCCCTCAGATCTTACGCCACCGGTGGCGGTCATTCGATTCGGTGAATCCGTGAGATCTGAGAGGCGAGTATTGAGTTCTTGAGGACATATGACTCAACGCAGCTCACGAAGTCCGTGGAGTGAATTGCGCAGCTCGAACGGCGGTTCTCAGTCACTCAACGGTCAAATCGGGGTCCCGCGTCGCGGGAAAACACGTATAATCCGCGGGCACGACGCGCCGGTGGTGGGGAGTAATCTCCACCTCGAGTGGGTTACCCACGACGAGCGCCAACCGGAGGACGACTCCCATGCGACAGCCCGACGGAAGTTCGACCATACTGACGACCCGGGTCGAGGCGATGCTGGGATGGGTGCGCAAGAACAGTCTCTGGCCGCTTCCGTTCGGCACCGCCTGTTGCGCCATCGAGTTCATGTCGGTGGTGTCGTCGCACTACGACCTGTCGCGTTTCGGAGCGGAGGTCGTGCGCTTCTCCCCCCGTCAGGCGGATTTGATGATCGTCGCGGGAACCATCACCGACAAGATGGCGCCGGTCGTCAAGCGCGTGTACGAGCAGATGGCGGAGCCCAAGTACGTGATTTCCATGGGGGCCTGTGCGTGTACGGGCGGCTTCTACCGCGCCTACCACGTGGTCCAGGGGGTGGACGAGTTCATTCCGGTGGACGTCTACGTGGCCGGTTGCCCTCCAACCCCTGAGGCGCTGATGCACGGCATCATCAAGCTCCAGGAGATGATCCAGAGCGGAGAGACCCACTATGACAGTCTCAAGCCCCGAAGCGGCGACCGCGCCGCATCCACTGTCTGAGCGGCTGCCTGAAGGCGGCGGCATCGGGATCCGGCGGGCTGCCGACGGCCACACCGAGATCACCGTCGACCGCAGCCGCCTGCTCGACACCCTGCGCGTCCTCAAAGAGGACGAGAGCACGCGGTGCAACCTCCTGGCCGACGTCTGCGCCGTCGACTACCCGGACCGCGAGGCGCGCTTCGAGGTCGTCTATCACCTGGCCGGGCTCGACACTGGTGAGCGAGTGCGGGTCAAGGTGCCGGTCGATGAGGACGACGCGGTGCTGCCCTCGGCCTACGGCATCTGGCGGGCGGCCGACTGGTTCGAGAGAGAGGCCTTCGACCTCATGGGCATCCGGTTCGACGGCCACCCGAACCTGAAGCGAATTCTCACCCACGAGGCGTTCCAGGGGCACCCGCTACGCAAGGACTACGATCCGACCCAACGGTGGCTGCTGACCGAGGCCGAGACCATGGTCCCGGACTGGGTCGAGGACGCCGAAAAAGACGCAGATCAGTTCGAATCCCAGATCCTCAACATCGGCCCCCAACACCCCGCCACCCACGGTACCCTTCGCACGATCGTGCGGCTCGACGGCGAGGTGATCACCAGGGCCGAGGCCGAAATCGGATACCTCCACCGCTGCTTCGAGAAGATGTCCGAGACCCACGGCTGGAACCAGGTGATCCCCTACACCGACCGCCTCAACTACTGCTCGAGCCACATCAACGGCGCCGGCTACGCGCTGGCGGTGGAGAAGATGATGGGCATCGAAGCGCCGCCACGGGCGCAGGCGGTGCACGTGATCCTCTCCGAGCTGTCCCGGTTCATGGACCACGCGGTCTGCCTCGGCGCGGTGCTGGTGGACCTCGGCGCGCTCACCAACTTCTGGTACTTCTTCCAGACCAGGGAGGAGATCTACACCCTGCTCGAGGCCTGTTCCGGCAGCCGACTGACGGTGTCCTACGCCCGCATCGGCGGCCTCGCCCACGAGGTCCCCGATGACTTTTCCGACCAGGTTCGCCATCTGCTTGGCCACCTGCCGAAGTTCGTCAATGATGTGGAGACCCTGATCACCCGCAACAGGATCTTCCGGGACAGGACCGAGGGAGTGGGCGCCATCTCCGCGGAGGATGCCATCGGATGGGGCTGGACCGGCCCCTGTTTGAGGGCGTCCGGCATCCCCTACGACGTTCGCAAGGCCTTTCCCTACCATGGTTACGACCAGTACGACTTCGAGGTCCCGGTGGCTTCCACCGGCGACTGCTATGCGCGCTACCTGGTGCGCATCGAAGAGATGCGCCAGAGCCTTCGCATCGTCGAGCAGGCGCTAGCCTCCCTCCCCGGCGGACCGGTGATCACCGACAATCACCGTGCCGCCCTGCCCCCGAAGGAGAAGGTCTTCTCCGAGATGGAGGCCCTGATCTGGCACTTCAAGCTGATCTACGAGGGGATCAAGGTCCCGGCCGGCGACGCCTACTCCTTCACCGAGGGCGCCAACGGCGAGCTCGGCTACTACCTGGTGTCCGACGGCGGCGGGAAGCCCTACCGGATCAAGGTCCGGCCGCCGTGCTTCGCCATCTACCAGGCGTTTCCCCACCTGCTCGAGGGGCATCTGGTGCCTGACTTGGTGGCCATCCTCGGCAGCATGAACATCATCGCCGGGGAGCTCGACCGATGAAGAACGTCCAAACGGTCAACGTCGATCCGGCCCCTCAAACCCTCGCCGAACGAACCTACCTGCTGCCGATCTTCAAGGGCTTGGCGGTGACCCTCCGTCATTTCCTCCGCAACCTCTTCGGACAACGGGATGTGGCGACGATCCAGTACCCGGAGGTCAAGAGGCAGTACTCGGAGCGAATGCGGGGCAAGCACATCCTGACCACCAAGGAGGACGGGTCCCTGCGTTGCGTGGCGTGCTACATGTGCGAGACCGCCTGTCCCGCGGAGTGCATCCACATCGTTGCCGAGGAGGACCCCGAGGCCACCGTCGAATGGGAGAAAACCGCCGCGGTCTACGAGATCGACCTGCTGCGCTGCGTCTTCTGCGGCTACTGCGTCGATGCCTGCCCCAAGGAGGCGATCATCATGAGCCGCGAACACGAGATGGCCTTCACGACCCGGGACGAGGCCGTGGTGGGAATCGAGCAGCTGCGCCAGAAGGGGCCTATCGAGCAGGAGGATCTGGGGTATCGTCCGTATTTCTAGTGGTTCGAACCTGTTGGGTCCTCCCGTCGAAGCAGTTTGCAGCACAACAGAATTTGAAATGAATAATTGAAAATGAAAAAACCGAGGTCGTTACGCTCGACTTTACAAAACCCGATGCCCCGGTCGGTTGGGAGTCAGAACGGGTTCCACTCTAACTCGATGGAACCCTGCAGCCGACCCTCATTTTTCTCAATTCGAGGGGATTTTTTCATTTTTCATTTTTCATTTTTCATTCCGCGCGAGTGCCGGTGCGGACGTTGAGGGGAGGGGTGGCGGGTGCTAAGATGGGAGTCCGAAAGTCCGCCTACAAAGGGAGGAACGGGATGGCATCAGACCACCAGCAGGTTGAGCGAGAGGGAGTTTCCTACGACCAGCTTCGACTCGAGCACCAGAACCACGAGCAGCGGCTCGAGGAGCTCAATGCCAAGGCATGGTTGACGCCCGACGAGGAGATGGAAGCGAAACGTCTCAAAAAGCTCAAGCTGTACCTCAAGGACCAGATGGAACAACTTCGCCGCACGGCCTCATAGGCCCGGCCCGCGACCACTCATGATCGCCCGTGAAGGCTGGCCCTTCATCTTGATTCCACTGTGCGCCGGCGCCCTGGCCGTCGCTGTCGGCTGGAGCTTCGTCGCCATCCCACTGGTGGCCTTCGCCATCTTCTCCGCCTTCTTCTTCCGCAACCCCGGGCGCTCCTGCACCGCCGACGCCCTCACCGTCTGCTCCCCCGCCGACGGCAGGGTCATCAAGGTCGGCCCGGCGCCCGAGGGAGCCCGAATCGACGGCTTGCCGGTGCAGGTGAGCGTGTTCATGTCGGTGTTCAACGTTCACGTCAACCGGGCCCCGATCGCCGGAACCCTCGAGCACTACACCTACAATCCCGGCCGGACATTCGCCGCCTACAAGGACAAGGCATCGCTGCTCAACGAGCAGAATCTGTCGGTGTGGCGCGGACCGTCAGGCACGGTCGCCCTCAAGCAGATCGCGGGCTTGATCGCCCGCCGGATCGTGTTCGACCACCGCCCGGGAGACTCGATCCGCCGCGGCGAGAGAATCGGGCTGATCCGTTTCGGTTCGAGGGTCGACGTTTTTCTACCCGACCACGCCGAGTTGCTGGTCAGTCACGGCGACCGCGTCAAGGCCGGGGTTTCCCCGCTGGCGCGACTGACGTCACCATGAGGGCACCCAAGCTGATCCGCCGCAAGTCCGGTGCCGGGTTCAGGCGCGGCGTGTACATCATCCCGTCCCTGTTCACCGTCGCGAACATATTCTGTGGCTTCTACTCGGTGGTCGAGTCGAGCCGCGGCCACATGGAACGGTCTGCCTTACTGATCCTCGTGGCCATCGTGGCCGATATCCTGGACGGCCGGATCGCCCGCCTCACCGGCGCATCCAGCGATTTCGGCGAGGTCTTCGACTCCCTGGCCGACGTCATCTCCTTCGGCGTGGCGCCCTCATTGCTGGTCTTCAACTGGGGTCTCTGGCGGGTCCCCCGTCCGGGTACGGCGGTGGCCTTCCTGTTCCTGGTGGCGGCCGCCATCAGGCTTGCGAGATTCTCCTCGAAGACCACCAGCAGCATGGATTTCGTGGGCCTGCCAAGCCCGGCCGGGGCCGGTTCCATCGCCCTTTTCGTGCTCGTTTCACCATCCCCGGTCCTCCACCCGGGGTTCATCCCGGTGGTCGCCTGCTTCGTGATTGCCCTGTCTCTGCTGATGGTCTCGAACCTCCACTACCGCTCGTTCAAGGACGTGGACCTGCGCCGACGTTGGCCGGTCACCACGATCTTCATCATCGCAATCGTGGTCTCCCTGGTCACCCTGACCCCGCACGTGCTGTCGGTCATGGCGGCAATCTATGTTCTGTCGGCGCCGATCTCCGTCCTTGCACGCCGAGCCCGCCGGCCGAAGCCCTCGACGGCACCCCAGCAGACCGAAGATAGGAAGTCCGATGTCAAGAATCCTGATCATTGACCCGCTGACCCTGCTGGGTCGCGAGGCCCTCGCCCTGCTTCACCGTGACCAATCCGGAATCTCGGCCGTCAGCTACCTCCACACATCCGAGGACGACGAGCACCAGGTCGCGGAGCTCGGCGGCGAGCCGGCGTTGGTGCCGCCGCTGGAATCTGCCGACGACATGGCCGGCTTCGACGGGGTTCTGGTTGCCAGCGACGACGAAACGCCGCGGGTCGCCCACATCGCCAATTTTCTTGAAAGCAGCCCGTCTTCGCCGGTGGTGATCATGGGCTCCCGATCGAGGATCCACGAGTTGACGGTGCCCGCAACCGGCCCGGCTCCAACCTGGCCGTCGGTCCACGTGCACACGGCTCATCCGGCTTTGGTGGCCCTCCAGTGGACCGTGGACTGTCTGCGCCACCTGGCAGAACCGCGCAACGCCACCGTCGCCGCCGTCGATCCGGTGTCCGTGCGGGGCTCCGCCGCCGTGGAGGGGCTCGCTCGCCAGGCGGCCAAGCGCCTGCAGGGGGCCCTCGTCGAGGAGACCATCGGGGGTCATGTGCTGGCGTTCACGGCCGTCGCCACCGACAACGACGATCTCAACCGCGACGCCGCCGCCCTGATGCCTGACGTTTCGGTGTCGGCGACCAGCATCGTCGCCGGTTTTTTCCACGGCCACATGGCCCACATCGGCCTGGTTTTCGGGCACGAGGTCGCAGAGCACGATGTGCTCGACTCCCTGCGGGACGACGAACGTTTCGCCGACCCCGACCTGATGATCAGCCTCGACGCCGCCACCGACAGCGATCGGGTAACCCTGTCGTTACCGAGGTTGTCGGCCGACGGCCGGACGCTGGCGATCACCGCGATGGCCGACGGGCTCCGGGTCGGCGGCGCCCTCACCGCGCTCCAGATCCTCCGCTCGATGATCTGACCTACAAATTTCAGATTGCAGATTCCAAATTGTCGGCTGTCGAGATCGGTTTCCCGAATTCCGAATTCCGAGTTCCGAATTGAGTGAACCTCTCCCCTTCTCCCCTTCTCCCCTTCTCCCCCTCGAACCCGGCCGCTGCCTGGTTTTCAATCTCAACCGAGAGCGGTTAAGATGGCGGTCCCCGGTTCGCAGCCGGTTCCCCAAGGAGGTCCACGATGAGCGGTCCACTCGATAGCCTGGAGCCGAGGCTCCTGTGGCAGAACTTCGATGCCATTCGGCGAATCCCACGTCCATCGAAGCACGAGGAGCAGGTTGTTCGGCACGTCCGGGGCTGGGCTCGCGACCATGGTTTCGAGGTTCTGGACGATGATGCCGGCAACCTCTCGATCCAGGTGCCCGCGACCCCCGGGCACGAGGGAGCGCCGACGATCGTGCTCCAGGGGCACCTGGACATGGTCTGTGAGAAGAACTCGGACGTCGACCACGACTTCATGACCCAGGGCATCGAGGTCGACGTCGAGGGAGATTGGGTGGTGGCCCGGGGCACGACCCTCGGCGCCGACAACGGGATCGGCGTGGCCGCCGCCATGGCTCTCGCCGAGGATCCGGATGTGGTTCACGGCCCACTCGAGCTGCTCTGCACCATCGACGAGGAAACCGGACTCACCGGCGCCAAGCGGCTCGACCCCGGCATCGTCGCCGGGCGAATCATGCTCAACCTGGACACCGAGGAGGACGGGGCCGTCTACATCGGCTGCGCCGGTGGGGTCGACACCACCGGAGTCCTCAAAATGTCGCGGCGACGGGCTCTGATGGACACCGTTCCGGTCCACCTCGCGGTGCGCGGGCTGCGGGGCGGTCACTCCGGACTCAACATCATCGAGAACCGCGGCAACGCTATCAAGCTCGTCACCAGGACGCTGCTGGCCGCCCTCGATGCGGGCATCGAGGTGGATCTGGTGTCCATCGACGGCGGTTCCAAGCACAACGCCATCCCACGCGAAGCGGTCGCGGTGGGCCGGGTTCTGAAGGCCGATGTGGACCGGTTCAAGGAGATCGCGGCGGGCTGTTCCACCGCCTTCGACGAGGAGTTCCGAGCTTCGGACCCGGATATGGCGGTGTCGGTGGAGACCGCGGACGACTCCGACGAGGCTCGCCAGGTGCTCAACGTCCACGCCCGGGATCGCCTGCTCCGGCTTGTGGACGGGCTCCCCCACGGGGTCCTGTCCATGTCACGCGCCGTCCCCGGCCTGGTGGAGTCCTCGAGCAACCTCGCGGTGATCGAAACCACGGCCGACGCGGCAAAGGTGATCACCTCCCATCGTTCTTCCGTCATGCCGGCCCTGTTCGGCGTGCAGCGCCAGGTCTTCTCGATCTTCGAGCAGGCGGGGGCCGACATCGAGAGCGACGACGCCTATCCGGGATGGCAAGCCCAATCCCGACTCGCCCATCGTTGGCAAGACGACCGAGGTCTACCGCAAGCTCTTCGGCGAGGCCCCCGCCATCAAGGCGATTCACGCCGGCCTCGAGTGCGGGCTGCTGATCGAGAAGATTCCGGACATGGACGCCGTCTCCATCGGGCCGGAGATCCACAACGCCCACTCCCCCGAGGAGCGCGTTCAGATCTCCTCGGTGCAGAAGTTCTACCGCCACGTGGTGGCCCTGCTCGAGGAGCTGGCATAGCACCGCGACGCCCGGCCTCGGCAGCGCCCATTCCACTGATGCAACGGTGGTGCCGGGGGATCATCCGGTGAAGTGGGCCTCCGCGATCTCGCACCGGAGCACGCTCGATGCCGCCCTGGAAGAGGCGACGACGGCGATCCGGCGCCAGCTCGCAGATCAGTCACCGGATCTCGGCCTGCTGTTTTGTACCCCCACCTATCGCGACGAAGCCCAGGCCCTCATTCGAGGCCTCACCGGGACCTTCCCGTCGGCCTCCTGGATCGGCTGTTCGGGCGGCGGGGTCATCGGCGACGGACGGGAGACCTTCGGGGGACACGCTCTCAGCCTGGCCGCTGCGAGTCTGCCCGACGTCGACGTTCAGCCATTTCATCTCGGGCCGACCCAGGTACCCCAGCCTGGCGACTCGCCCACGTCGTGGCGGCGGCGATTGGGTGTGGATGACCACTCGGACACCGATCTGTTGCTGTTTCCGGACCCGTTCACCTGCGATTCCCAGCAGCTGATCTCGGGGTTGGACGCCATGTTGCCGGGCAGCGTCACCGTCGGCGGCCTGGCATCAGGGGGAGAGCAGGCTGGGGAGAACCTGCTTTTTCTCGAGTCCCGGGTCATCCAGCCAGGGGGCGGTTGGAGTCGCCCTCACCGGCAACCTCACCATGGAGACAATCGTCGCCCAGGGCTGCCGGCCGATCGCCAACCCCATGTTCATCACTGCGACCGCGGACCCCTTCATCACCGAGCTCGACGGCCGGCGACCCCTCGAGGTATTGGAGGAGATCTTCGAGTCGCTGTCACCACCCGATCGGGAGCTGTTCCGCTTTTCCCTGTTCCTCGGGCTGGTGATGCGCCCGGACCAGGTGGAGTACGGACACGGTGATTTCCTGATCCGCAACCTCGCCGGAGTCGAACCGGCGAGCGGAGCCATCGCGGTCGCCGCCCCGGTGCGGACAGGCCAGGTCGTCCAGTTTCACCTCCGCGACGCGGTCGCATCGGCCCAGGACCTCCAAGCCCATCTCGACACCTACACCGCCCGTGGCAATCAACCGCCCGCGGGCGGCCTGCTGTTGAGCTGCCTGGGGCGCGGTGAAAATCTCTACGGCGAGCCGGACCACGACTCCACCGCCCTCAGGCGTCGCCTGGGACGGGTTCCCTTGGCGGGGTTCTTCTGTAACGGCGAGATCGGGCCGGTCCGCGGTCAGACCTACCTCCACGGATACACCTCCATCTTCGCCCTCTTTCGCCCTTCGACCACGACGTAGGCACCCGGTGGCATGGCCGTGGGGTGAGGTTTTCCGAATTCCGAATTCCGAATTCCACATTCGAAACCCATAATGGGACTCGACATGGGCCGACCAACGACAGATGACCCTCGCATCGCCCTGGTGGTACTCGGTGCCGCCACCGGGATCGCACAAGCCCTGCTGCTGCGCGAGGCGATGGCCGCCATGGGCGGCTCCGAGCTGGCGTGGGGCACGGTCATGGCCCTCTGGCTGGTGGGGATGGCGGTCGGGTCCAGGGTCGGCGCGCGTGCCGGGAGCGCCGTTGCCGCGTCGGTGCTGCCGCTGGCGACTGTGCTGCTCGCGGGCCTCGGAGTCTTCGTATTCAGGGCCGCTCCGGCCCTGGTGGGTGCCGCTCCCGGCGAGGCCATCACCGCCTGGCACTCGGCCTGGTTGTGGGTCATCGCGGTCACTCCGGCGGCGGTGGCCGGAGGCCTCGCCTTCCCCATCCTGGCCGGCGGCCCGCGAAGCGGCGGCGCCGGCGCCGCCTACGGCCTCGAGGCCCTCGGGGCGCTGGCGGGCGGCCTCGGCCTCAGCCTGGTGCTGGCGCCGCTGGGCTCGGCGGCCGCCCTGTGCCTGACGGCCGCGCTGGTCACGGCATCGACGTCGGCTGTCGGGAGACGACCCCTGCGCTGGATCGCGACCGCTGGGTTTGCAGTCGGCGCCCTTTACGCGGGTGACGCTCTCGCCACCGCAACCTGGCGTTGGGCCGGCCACCCTGGACGGCTCGCCGACTGGGGAGAGACCCGCCGCCAGCGGATCGAGGTTTCCGAGCGAGAGCCTACTTCCCTGTACGCCGACGGCCGGTTGGTGGCCACCTTTCCGGACCCCTACACCACGGTGCCGACCGCGCACTTGCTGATGCTGCTCCACCCCGATCCCCACCGCGTATTCGCGGTCGGAGCTCTGGCCGATGGCAGCGTGGTGACGATGGCCAAGCACCCGGTCAGCGAGCTGCGCGTGGTCGAGGAGGACCCGCAGCTCGCCCGCCGCCTGCCCGGATGGTACGGGCCCGACCTGGAGGCTGCACTGGCCGATCCGAAAACCGTCGTCCGCACCACCGACCCCCTCAAGGCGCTCGCCGGATCCGGCCCCTGGGATCTCATCGTGCTCCTCGACGGCAACCCCATCACCGTCCGCCACGGCCGCACCCGCACCCGCGAGTTCTTTGAGCTGTGTCGTTCCAACCTCGCCGACGACGGCCTCCTGGTGCTCCGCCTGGAGCTGTCGGACACCTACCTCGGCGGCTCGGCGGGGCGGTTGCTCGACATCATGGTCTCGACCCTGCGCGACGTTTTTCCGCGGGTGATCGCTCTGCCCGGCGAGGAGGTGCTGTTGGTCGCCGGGCGCACCGCTTCTCCCGCAGACGTTCGGCCCTCGACCCTCGAGGAACGGTGGCGTTCGCGGGGGGTGACCGACGCTCTGTTCGCACCGGAGATGATCGAGTTGCTGGTCGACCCCGGCCGGGCCGCCGCCCTCCAGCTCGCCGTCGACCGGGCTTCGGCTCCGGCCAACACCAGGGACCATCCCCGCGCCGTGCTGGTGGCTGCGGGCCTCGTCGAGGCCCGCTCCCAACCCCTCTTGCTCGGGTGGTCGCGAGCCCTCGAGCGACGGCCGGCGACGCCGCTGGCCGCCGGCCTCGCTGTGGCGTTGGTCGGACTGCTCGCGATGGCGCTGCGCCGGCTCCCCCCGGCAAGCCCCGTCGCCGCGGTGGTGGGCGCCTGCTCGATGGGCTGGTGGCTTCTGCTGATGGCAGCCTGGCAGTCCACTCGCGGGTCGGTCTACGCCGAGGTGGGAGCCCTCACCGCTGCCTTCATGGGCGGCCTGGCGGCAGGTTCGCTGACCGCCGCACGATGGCCGCGACCCGCTCTTCGCCTGCCGTGGGTGATCGCGGCCGGAGCAGGACTGTCGGTCGTGCTCGCGACGCCCGCCCCGTTCGCCTTCCCCTCCCTGCTGGTGCCGGCCCTGCTGGCTGCGGGCGGAGTGCTCACCGGAGCGGCCTTCCCGGGAATCGCGGCCCTCGCCGGCCGCGGCGACTCGCGGCTCGGCGCCGGGTTCGCCTTCGCCGCCGACGAGGCCGGAGCGGCGGCGGCGGCGCTCCTGGTGGGCATCCTCGCCCTGCCGTGGGCAGGTACCCGGGCAACGGCTCTCGGCCTCGCAGCCCTCGGTCTCGCCACCGCCGCCTCCACCCTCATCACATCTCGACGTCAAACGTGAAACGTGAAATGTGAAACGTGACCCCCGCGGCCGTTGGCGGTAATCGTGTCACTTTTCACTCTTCACTTTTCACGTGTCCGAAAGATCGAACCGCCGGTGCTCGAAGACCGTCCCGATGTCCTCGAGGGTCTTTTCGGCCAGGTACTCGGAAAACGTCCGGTTGACGTCGGCGATCACCTTGCCGAGGGCACAGTTGCCCCCTTCGCAGAGCGGTTCGGCGAAGAAGCACTCGACCGGGTGAATCGGGCCCTCAATGGCCTCGAAGACCTCGAGCATGCTGACCGAGGCCGCCGGGCGCGTCAATGAAAACCCCCCCTTGGGGCCACGGACGGAGGCCAGCAGTCCCGCCTTGACCAGGCGTTGGAGAACCTTCGACAGGTGAGCCTCGGAGACCCCGAACTCGGTGGCGATCACCCGACAGGACAGGGGATCGCCGGGCCGGGTGGCCAGGAGTCCCAGCGCGTGCATGGCCAGAGATGCGGCTTCCGAGATTCTCAAAGCGTTTGGCATTCGCCGTCCCTTGACTCGGAGAAGATATTTCGGTATTAGAATACCAGATTACTTCTATTTTGCCCGAAGGGTTCTTCCGAGTTTTAAAGGAGGCACGCGATTCTCTCCCACAGCCCAGTTCCTGAGCCGCGCTTATCCAATTCTGATTTTTTCTATTGGTTTTATCAGAATTCGACGGAAATCGAGACAGGGTCTATTTTGATCGATCGCTGGATTGATCATGCGTCACAGGTTAGAATAACCGCGGACCTCATCTTGGAAACGAATATTGCCAATGATGACCGGCCGGAAACGGCGCCCGCTGCCGTGTCCTCCACCCCCCGCCCAAGGGATCGGAAGCATGGCTGATCAGCCCTTCGAGCCGACCCGATTCGCTGCTCGCTTCAACGAGCTCGAGTGGTACCGTCGCAACGTCCCCTGCATGGAAGCGTGCCCGGTGCACACCGATTCGGGCCGCTACGTCCAGCTGATCGCCGAGGGCCGTTTCGAGGAGGCCTATCTGGTGGCCCGGTCTCCCAACCCGCTGGCGTCGGTCTGCGGCCGGATCTGCTCCGCTCCCTGCGAGGACGCCTGCCGGCGGGGTTGGGTCGACGAGGCGGTCACCATCCGGCCGCTGAAACGATTCGTGACCGAGCGCTTCGGCGCCGAATCTGCTCGGCCTGAGTTCTACCGAGTCCTGGCCGAGGCCGAGAGCAGCGAAGCGCACGGCGCGCCCTCCGACGTCGCCTGCCGCAGGCCGTGGCACATGTCGCAGCTGGCACGTTCCGAGTCACGGGAGGCCGGCGCAGGCCGGAAGGTGGCAGTCGTCGGCAGCGGTCCGGCTGGCCTTGGTTGTGCTCACGACCTCGCCCTGCTCGGCTACGACGTCACGATCTTCGAGGCCCTCCCGGACACCGGCGGCATGCTTCGCTACGGGATCCCGGAGTACCGGCTGCCGCGGGGCGTGATCGACCGCGAGGCGGCGATCATCGGGCGGCTCGGCGCCGAGTTCAGATTGTCGACTCCGCTCACCCGCGAGTACGGCCTCCGGCAGCTCCGAGAGGAGGGATTCGAGGCCTTCTTCGTCTCGGTTGGGGCGATGCGCGGCCGCGACCTCGGCATCCCCGGCGCCGACAAGGACGGGGTCGTCAAAGCGGTCGACTACCTGCTGAACCTCAACCGGGGATACCGGGTCGACCTCGGCGAACGAGTTATCGTGATCGGCGGCGGCTCGGTGGCCCTCGATGCCGCACGAACCGCGGTCCGGGACTTCTACAAGCCGATGGAGGAAATCGAGATGACCGCCCAGGCGGTGGTCAACCAGCCGGCCATGGACGCGGCCCGCGGGGCGCTACGGTCCGGTGCCACCGAGGTCCACGTGATCTCCCTCGAATCCCTCGAAGAAATGCCTGCCTCCCGCACGGTCCAGGGGAAAGACGAGCTCCATGAAGCCCTCCAGGAGGGCATCAAACTCCACCCGTCGTGGGGACCGCAGCGGATTCTCGGCGGAGCCGGTGTCGAGGGAGTGGAGTTCGTCGCCGTCAGTCGCGTCTTCGACTCAGACGGCCGGTTCAACCCACAGTTCGACACTTCGAGAGTGATGACCATCGAGGCCGACGCGGTCATCCTGGCCATCGGCCAACAGCCGGATTTTGACTTTCTTTCCAGTGAGGACGGCGTCGAGCTCAGGCCTTCAGGCACCATCAAGATCGACCCGGAGACCCTTGCCACCACAGCCCCCGGAGTCTTCGCAGGGGGCGACGCAGCCTTCGGGCCCAGGATCGCCATCGAAGCCGTCGCCAACGGCAAGACCGCCGCCCAGTCGATTCACCGCTACCTGGCGGGCAGCGATCGCACGAGCCGGCTGACCGTCCGAATCGAGCACGTTCCCTCCGACGAGTACCGGATGCCGGCAGGCTACGAGCTCAATCACCGTCGGGGGGCGCCCACGGTCAACGTCGGCCGGAGAACCGGCATCACCGAGGTCGAAAACGTGATGACCGAGGACCAGGCCGTCGAACAGGCCGAGCGATGCCTGTCCTGCCACGTCGACACCATCTACGATCCCCATCGGTGCGTGCTCTGCAATCGCTGTGCGGACGTGTGCCCGGAGAAATGCCTGACCTTCGTGCCGATCGAGCGGGTCGACATGCCGGCCCAACAGCTGGCGACGGCCGTTGCGGCCTACGACCACGACCCCGATCGCCCAATGACCGTCCTCCTCAAGGACGACACGGTGTGCATTCGGTGCGGACTCTGCGCCCTGCGCTGCCCGACCGAAGCGATGACGATGGAACGCTTCAACTTCGTCGAAGATCTGGAGTAGCAAAGTGACAGAGACCCACGCAACCGCAGGAGAACACGCGCTGGTAACCGGCGCCGGCGACCCGGCGGACCCCACCAGACGCCGGTTTCTGACCCGACTAACGGGTGCCGTCGCCGGGCTGGGCGCGATCGTGGCCGGTTGGCCCCTGATCCGGTCCCTCGTTCCCAACGTGCTGTACGAGCCCCCCCGGAGATTCGGAATCGGGATGCCGTCGGCCTTCCAGGAGGGCGTGACCTACCTGGACCAGCACCGAATGTACCTCTTTCGCGAAGGCAACAGCTTTCACGCGATTTCGGGGATCTGCACCCACCTCGGATGCACCGTCAAGTTCGCGCCGTTCGAGGTTGCACAGGAGACGACAGTCAGGGCCCTCGCCTTCCGATCGCTGGGCGAGTTTCACTGCCCCTGCCACGGCTCCAAGTTCCACGGCGAGGGGACGAACTTCGCCGGACCGGCCCCGCGCCCGCTGCAGTGGTACCAGCTGGAGCTGTCTCCCGCCTCGGGAGAGCTGGTGGTGGATGTGAGCCACGACGTGGACCGCGATTTCAGACTGGTGGTCTAGATGAAGCAGACAGCAAGAACCGGTCTCCTCGACAAGCTGTTGTGGTCGTGGACCCCCCGATCGAACCGGGAGGCGGGAAGCGGCATCGTCGCCAACTTCCTGCTCCACTGGTTCCCCAACCGGGTGTCCCTGCGCAGCTTCCGCTTCCCCTCCTCCCTCTACCTCGGAACGATCTCGGCCGTCCTCTTCCTTATTCTCACCATCTCCGGAGTGGTGTTGATGTTCCTCTACGTGCCGTCGGTCGAACGCGCGTACTGGACCATCAAGGACCTGAACTTCGCGGTCAGCTACGGCTGGCTGCTGCGCCGCATTCACCGGATCTGTGCTCACCTGATGGTCGCAGCGGTCTTTCTCCACATGTTCCGGGTCTTCCTGACCGGCTCCTACAAGGCCGGCACGATCGCCCGGTCGGCCCGACCCTTCAACTGGGTGCTGGGGGTCGGCCTGCTGGTGCTCACCCTGCTGCTCAGCTTTACCGGTTACCTCCTACCGTGGGACCAGCTGGCTTTCTGGGCGATCACCGTCGGCACCAACATCGCCGCCAGCGTGCCGTGGATCGGGGAGCCCGTCCGGCAGTTCCTGCTCGGCGGCACGATCATCGGCCAATCAACCTTGATCAGGTTTTACGTCCTGCACTGCGCCCTGCTGCCGCTGGTCCTGTTCGGGGTCGCGGCCTGGCACATGTGGCGTATCCGCAAGGACGGCGGTCTCGCCATCGTCGAACACGACCGCATCGAGGCCCTCGAGCGGCAGCCGGCGGCGCCCAAAAAATCCAAGACCTACAGCGTTCTCGGCATCGCCAGCGGCACCACCGTCCAGGTCAGTGATCCGACCACCCTGAACGAGGAGAACTCGCTCCCGTCGTCGCCCTTCCTGACCGTACGACTGCTGATCGTCAGCCTCGCCACCCTCGCAGTGTCGTTGATCCTGGCGCTGGTGGTCGCGGCACCCCTCGAGCAAGCCGCCAACCCGCAGGTCACGCCAAACCCGGCCAAGGCACCTTGGTACTTCCTCGGCCTCCAGGAAATGGTGGGCTACTCGGCGCTGATGGGCGGCGTGATCATCCCGGCGATCGTGATCCTCGGCCTCGCACTGATTCCATTCCTCGACAGGGAGCAGAAGGGCATCGGCTTCTGGTTCACCGACGGGCCCGGGCGCCGGTGGGGCATCGTGGGGCTCCTGTACGGCGCCGCCATCACCTGTGGCTGCCTCGCGGTGGCGATTCTGTACCCCATGCGGACGGTATTCAGCGGCATCGAAAGCCAGCTCTTCTTCGACCTCGTCAACCCGGCCACGTTCCTGTTGGCGCTGTTCGCGCTGTTTTATTTCGTGGTCCTCAAGAAGACCGAATCGACCCGCTACGCAGCCATTGCCACGTTCTGTGCGTTCATCGTGGCCTTCGTGCTCCTGACCTACACCGGTACCGCGCTGCGCGGCCCGAACTGGGACTTTTTCTGGCCGTGGCAGCCGTGGCCCGAACACCCCATCACGTTGTGACGATGGTGGGAAGGGGTGTTGAAGATGAAGCAAATCGGCAACCGTGAGTTGTACCTGCTGCTGGTGGTCGGCGTCGCGACGCTGGCGGCGGCGACCGCCGCCCTCCTCCACGACAACAGGCCGGACTGGAGGTACTACCAGAGCGAGTTCCGGGCCATCCTCGAGGACGAGGTCGGTGACCTCAACGAGGCGCAGATCCCGAACGGGATCCAGCAAATCTGGCTCGACGAGCTCGACCGCGTCGATCGCTGCACCACCTGCCACCTCGGCGTGAGCTGGCGCGGTTTGGAGCAGGTCGAGCAGCCCTGGACGACTCACCCGCAGCCGGAGATCCTGCAAAACCACCCGGTGGAGAAGTTCGGGTGCACCCCGTGCCACGGCGGACAGGGATTCGCCGTCACCGAGTACGACGCCCACGGATTCGTCGAACATTGGGAAGAGCCCCTGCTCAGCGAAATCGCCGGCTCCGAGTACGACCCGCGAAACCCGCCGCCGCTGTATGAGATTCAGTGCAACTTCTGCCACCGGTACGAACGCTCGACGCCGGGCATGGTCTACATCAATCGGGCGAAGGAGTTCGTCCGCACCAAGGGCTGCAAGATCTGCCACGTGATCAACGGTGACGGCGGCGTGCTCGGTCCGAACCTCAACCGCGAGGGCGACAAGCATCCCGAGGAGTTCGACTTTTCGAACCTGGTCTCGGACCAGCTGACGGTCTTCAACTGGCACATCAAGCACTTCCAATCGCCCCCGACCATCGTGCCCAACTCGATCATGCCGGAGATGAACTTCCAGTCGCAGGACGCGCAGGCGCTCGCCATGCTGGTGATGAGCTGGAAGGACGACGGCGACCTGCCCCTCGCGTACTTCCCCGGCATCGAAATGAAGGACGAGATGACCCAGGAGGAGATCGAGCGAGACCTCCGGATGCGAGAAGGCGACGGCGCCTTCTTCGTGGAGAACAGCTGCTTCGTCTGTCACAGCATCTCCGCCTTCGACATCCAATCGCCGACCAACAAGGGGCCCGATCTCTCCTTCGCTCCCGACGACGTGCGGGCGCGGTTCAACAAGACGGTGGAGGAGTTTCTGTTCGAGCCGACGGGAACGATGAAGATCATCCTCGAAAGCCAGATCGTGCTGAGCGACGAACAGAAGTGGGAAGCGATCAACAAGATCATGAAGGCCTACGACATCGTGAAAAACCGCGCCGCGGAGGGCATGACGACTGACTGATCGAAGCGGGGCCCCGATCGCAGCCGGGCCCCCCATTAACGAGAGGAGGAGATCGATGACACAGCGGAAAAGACTCCAACTGCTGCTGGCGCTGTCCGTAGTGGCCGTCCTGGTGGCCGGAATGGTGGCCTGCGGCAAGCAGCCACCGAATCGCCGGGGCGGTCGAGGTACGGGGGGCGGGGCCACCTCGGACGTGGCAGCCGCCGCGTTGGCCACCTACGTGGCGCCGGGTGACCTCGACGAGTATTACCTGTTCTACTCTGGTGGACACAGCGGACAGATCTTCGTCGCGGGCATTCCTTCGATGCGGCACATCAGCACCATCCCGGTGTTCACCCCCTACCCGGGCACCGGGTACGGATTCGACGACGAGAGCCGCGAAATGCTCGGTGAGTACAGCTGGGGCGACTCTCACCACCCGGGGTTCTCGGAGACCAACGGCGAGTACGACGGCCGCTGGCTGTTCATCAACGACAACGCCAACGGCCGGTTGGCGCGGATCGACCTCAAGGACTTCAAAACCAAGCAGATTCTGAAGATCCCGAACATCTCCGCCAACCACGGCAGCTCGTTCATCACCCAGGGAAGCGAGTACGCCACCATGGCGACCCGGATGTCGATCCCGTTTCCCTCGGGAACCTACGCCGACGTCACCGACTACGCCACCAAGTACCACGGCCTCGCCGCCGGCATCAAGATCGACCCGGACAGCGGCCACCTGACCCTCGGCTGGGAGATCCTGCTGCCCCCGTTCGACTACGACCTGGGTGACGCCGGCAAGGGACCCAGCCACGGTTACATGTTCTGGACCTGCTACAACTCCGAACGCGAGTTCATCGAGGGCGGCAAGCTCGAGGTGACCGCCTCGCAGAAGGACAAGGACTACATCCTGGTGGTGGACTGGCGGGCTGCCGAAAACGCCATTGCGAACGGCAACTTCAAGACCGTCACCGGGGCCCCGGTCATCTACCCCGAGAACGCCCCAGGCGTCGCCTACTTCATCCCGCTCGCCAAGTCACCGCACGGCGTGGACGTCGATCCCAGCGGGCGGTGGATCGTCGGCTCGGGCAAGCTTTCGCCCACCACCACCGTCTACGACATCGAAAAGATCAAGGCGGCGATCGCCAACGAGGACTTCGAAGAGGTCATCGACGGCATCCCGGTCCTCACTTACAGCTCGGTGCGCGAGGCCGAGATCCCGGTTGGGCTCGGACCACTCCACACCCAGTTCGACGGCAGGGGCTACGCCTACACCTCGCTCTTCGTGGAGAGCGCGGTGGCCAAGTGGCAGCTGCCGCCGTATGAAGCCGGCGCCGACATGAACCAGTACGTGGTCGACAAGATCCCGGTGGCCTACAACATCGGACACCTGGTATCGGCCGAGGGCGACTCCATGTCGCCGGACGGAAACTACCTGGTGGCGTTGAACAAGCTCTCCAAGGGGCGCCACCTGTCGGTCGGGCCGTCGATTCCGGAGTCTGCCCAGTTGATCGACATCACCGGCGACAAGATGAAGGTGCTTTACGACGCCTTCACAGAGCCCGAGCCGCACTACGCGGTCATCATCAAGGCCGACAAGCTCGATCCTGTCGAGGTCTACAAGAAGGACGACCCCTACTGGCACCAAGACCCGGATGCGATCTGGGCTGCCGAGGAGGCAAGGGTCGAACGGCGCGGCAAGACCGTCGAGGTCTGGATGCTGGCCGTCCGTTCCTTCTTCGCTCCGGACGTGATCAGGGTGAACAAGGGCGACGAGGTCATCGTTCACATCACCAACATCGAGCAGACCCGGGACGAGCTCCACGGCTTCGCCATCAACGAGTACGACATCAACCTGGTGATCGACCCCGGCGAAACCAAGACGGTGACCTTCAAGGCCGACAAGGGCGGCGTTTACCCCTACTACTGCACCAACTTCTGCAGCGCTCTCCACCAGGAGATGCAGGGCTACATGTTGGTCAAGTAACACCGTCGAACCGCCCGGCCGGCCCTCGGGGTCGGCCGGGCCTCCTGAATCGAGGACCCGATGTCTGAAAATCTCGGCCGGCTCTCAAGCTCCCTCGACCAGCCTCTGGTCGCCAGGAGCCGACTCCTGGCCCTGGCGGCCGCTCTGGTCCTGATTCCGACCTTTATCCTGCCCATGTGGCACATGACCTTCCTGGCGCAGCAGTACCCCGAGGGGTTGGATCTGTACATCTACAGCCACAACCTGGTGGGAGGAAACGACGGCAACGACCTCACCGAAATCAACGTTCTCAACCATTACATCGGGATGGCCGAGCTCAAGCCGGCCGATTTCACCGAGCTCAAGTGGATCCCGCTGGTGGTCGGCCTGATCGGCATCCTGACCCTCAGAGTGGCGGCGATCGGCACCCTGCGATCCCTGGTGGACATCGTCGTCATTTCACTTTATTTCGGAGGATTCTCCCTCTGGACCTTCTGGTACAAGATGAACTACTACGGGGCGAATCTCGACCCCCGGGCCTCGGTCAAGGTGGCGCCGTTCATGCCGCCGGTCTTCGGCTACAAGCAGGTCGGACAGTTCGACGTGTGGTCGTACCCGGCGGTGGGCAGCTATTTCTTCGTCGTGTTCGGCGTGCTGCTGATCACCGCCTTCTGGGTCACATGGAGACGGGCGAAGAAGACAACTTGAATTCAGGGGAAAGCACACGGAGGAAAATCATGAAGAAGCTGACGATTCTAGCCCTCATTCCGTGGCTGCTCGTGGCCTGCGGCGGGGGCGGAGAGTACACCGAGACCGCCGAGGCACCCGCCGCCGAGGCGCCGCTGCTCGAGGTCGTGGCGCCCGAGCCCATGGAGGTTCCCGCCCTGATGGAGGTCACCGGACCCGACGACTGGGCGGCCAAGGTGAACAACAAGAACGCCGAGGTCGTCGGCGTGATCAACGTGATCAACCCGGTGGCCGCCTACATCGTCGCCGGCTTCGAGCAGTACGGCGACAGCTTCAGCCCGGTGCTCCGCGAGGAATGGGAGGACACCCAGGCTCAGCTCGGCCAGGCGACGGCGTTGTACGAATCGTGCAATCAACGCATGGAGGCCGGGGAGTTTGACCGAAGGCTTTTCCTCGACCTCGAGCAGGTGTGGCAGTCGCTGGTCAAGACCGGTGTGGCCGGGGTTCGCACCAAGAGCATGGTGGACGCGGAGCTGAGCCGGCTGAAGGGCTGACGCGAACGACACTCGAGCCACCTCCATCCGGCGCGGGGGCCGTCCGCGTCGGATGTGGGACACTTCTGCGGCAGCTCATCGTCAACCACCGCGGCGAGGTTTGAACAACCGCCGTCCCGTCCTGGAGGTCCGACAGTTGGTCCGATTCCCACTGGTCACGATCGCAGCGATAGTCGCTCTGACCGCCTTCGGCACCGCGCCGCTGGCGGCCGCGGAGATCGTGGTGGCCCAGGGGGAGTCGATCGCCGACCGGCTGGCCGAGGCAACGCCGGGCGACACCGTCCGGCTGACCGGCGACAGCTATTTCGGGAACCTCGTCATCGACGTCCCGATCGTCCTCACCAGTGACGCCGGGGCGACCATTCACGGCGGCTATCAGGGCAACGTCGTCCACGTCACCGCACCGAAAACGGTGATCGATGGAGTGCGCATCTCCGAGGCCGGCCCCCACCTCACCAAGGACATGGCCTGTGTATTGATCGAAGCCGATGACGTCACGATCCGAAACTGCGTGATCACCGAGTCGTTGCACGGTATTTACGTCAAGGCCGGCAACCGGGCGGTCATCGTCGGCAATCGCATCGAGGGACGGCTCGACCTCATCGAGGCCGACCGCGGAAACGGAATTCACCTCTGGAACTCCGCCGACAATCTGGTGGAGCGAAACGAGATACTCAACGCCCGTGACGGCATTTACTTCTCCTTCGCCAACTCCACCGAAGTGAACGGCAACCACATCCACAACGTTCGCTACGGCCTCCACTACATGTATTCGAACGGCAACACCTTTTTCGAGAATCTCTTCGAGAGCAACGTCGCCGGGGCGGCCTTGATGTACTCGGAGGACATCGACTTCGAGCGCAACACCTTTGCGCGCTGCCGCGGCTTCCGGGCCTACGGGATCCTGCTACAGTCCATGAGTCGGGTGGTCGCCCGGAGCAACCTCGTGCTGGACAACAGCCGCGGGATCTTCATGAACAACACGGATTCCAGCACCTTCACCCACAACGACGTGGTCGACAACGACCTGGCCGTTCAGCTCAACGGCGGGTGCGACGAGAATCTCTTCCACCGCAACAACTTCATCAACAACCTCGCGGAGCTCCTGCTGGACGTGAGCGATCGCGAGACGCGATGGGCGAATGGAGAGGCCGGCAACTTCTGGACCCGCTACCGAGGCTACGACCTGAATCGCGATGGGATCGGCGACGTGCCGTTCGGGATTCAGAACGTGTTTCAGGTCATGGAGTCAAAGGTGCCGGAGGTGAGGTTCTACCTGCTGAGCCCCGCCGCCGAGCTGCTCCGCACCGCCGAGGAGTCGCTCCCGATCCTCAGCCTCGGCGATGCCCAGGATCCGCTGCCGCTGATGCGATCGCAGCCCAACGACGGTGTACCCTGGGAGACGATGCAGACATTTTCCATGAAGCGGAGCCCGGCCTGGGCTGGAGCATTTCTGATCTGTTCAGCGGGCCCCGCCGGAATCCTGTTCCACCTGAGCCGGCGGCCCGCCAGCCGCCGCCGCGGCGGAGGGCGGCGATGACCTCGGCGGCGACTCCCATGATCCGCCTCGACGGCTTCGCCAAGCGCTTCGGCGAGGTGGAGGCCGTGAAACCGCTCGACCTGGAGATTTCGCGTGGTGAGTCGTTCGCCTTCCTCGGCCCCAACGGCGGCGGCAAAACCACCGTCCTGCGGGCGCTGGTGGGCTTGCACTCGCCGAGCTCGGGGCGCATTCTGATTGACGGCGAAGACCTCGGTGCGAAGTCCGAGCGGATCCGGCGAATGCTCTCCTACGTACCGCAACGGGTCACCATGCCGGGGCAGCTCACGGGCCGCGAGGTGCTCTCCTTGTTCGGGCACCTCAGGGATGTTCCGGCGAGCCGCGCCGATGAAGTGCTGGACCTGTTCGAGCTCGAGGACGACGCCGACCGGCGCACCGTCGAGTACTCGGGCGGAATGCTCCAGCGCCTCGGTCTGGCGGTGGCGATGCTCGCCGAGGCGCCGATCCTGGTGCTCGACGAACCGGCGCTCAACCTCGATCCGCTGGGCATCACCCGGCTCCACCACCAGCTGGCCGAGCTGCGGGGGAGGGGTAGCACCATCGTCTTTTCCTCCCATATTCTCCACAGTGCGGTTCAGCTTGCCGATCGGGTGGGGGTGCTCGTCGGCGGCGAGCTGGCCCGGATCGAGAGCGTGCCCACCTTCCTGGACGCGGTGGCCGCCGAGACCCGGGTGCGAGTGGTCCTCGGCGGCTCGCCCGACACCGTGGTCGAGGCGGCGCAGCGCGCCGGCGCCTCCGCCTGCCGCAGCAACGGCTCTCAGCTCTCCTTTCAGGCACTGCCGCAGCGACGCCTGGAGGTGATTCAAGCGATCCAGGCGGCCGGCGGCGTCGTCGAGGAGTTCCACACCGAGCCGCCCGATTGGGATTCGCTGGTCCGCCCCCGGTTCCACGCCACGCTTTCGGAGCCGACGCCATGACAGGCTGGGTTTCCCGAGCTGCGGCGCTGTCGGTGGGTTGCCTGCTGCTCGCGGCGTGCGCCGGCGAGGTCCGGCCGTCGGTGACCGCCGGTCTCGACTCCTGCGCCCAGTGCAACATGGTCATCGATCAGTTGAATCAGGCCTGCGGTTTCGTTCGTGACGGCCATTTCGTCACTTTCGACTCGATCGGCTGCCTGCTCGCAAGCTACGACGGCCTGCGCCGTGGAGATCCGCCTCCACCCACAGAAATCTACGTTGCCGACTACCTTACGGCCGAATTCGTCAAGGTCGAGGAAACGGTGATCTTGCTGACCCGGCGCATCCCGACGGTGATGGGATCCGGTGCGCTCTGCTTCGTCACCCGCGACGGAGCCGAGGCGACCCGCACCGCCGATGACGAAGAGCTGACCGACTGGTTGGGCTTCCGGCGGCTTCGCGGCGAGCCCGACGCGGTGGCGGAAATCGCGGTCACACCCGGAGGGCTGGTCCCCGAGATCATCGACGTCGGCAAGGGCGACCTGGTGCTGCTTCGCCTGGACGGCGGTCAGCTGGCGGAAAGGGCGGTGATTTCGGTTCGCGGCTATCCCGAGATCGGAGACGTCTCCGTCGGCCCGGGCGCCGAGCCCACCGAGCTGAGGTTCTTCGCCGTCCGGCCCGGCGCGGGCTTTCCGGTTCTGGGCCCCGATGGCGAGGCCCTCGGTATGATCCGGGTGACCGGCGCCCACACCGCGGACGAGGAGGCGATGTGAGCTCCGCCGTTGCCCGCATCGCCTGGCAGGAGTTCGTGCTCAACCGGCGCAACCGGTGGGTGATGTCCTTTGCCGGCCTGTTCGCCGTGATGACGACCATGATCTCCTACTTCGGCATGGTGACGTCCGGCTACGCCGGCTTCCAGGACTTCATCCGCACCGCCGCCAGCCTCGCCAACCTCGGCGGATTCGTCCTCCCCTTGTTTGCACTCCTCCTCGGAGTTTTCAGCTTCCTGAGCGACCGCGAGTACCTTGAGCTCCTGGTCACCCAACCGATTTCCAGAACCGAGGTTCTGCTCGGGAAGATCTCCGGCCTGTCGCTCACCGTGCTCGCCGCGGCGGCGCTGGGATTCGGCCTGCCCGGGGTCATCATCGCTCTTGCCATTGGCACCGAAGGCGCGGTGGCGTACCTTTTCGTGGTCGGCTATTGCTCGCTGTTGGCGGTGGTCTTCGTGGCGCTGGCGGTGCTGATCGCGTTGCTCTCCGAACGACGGCAGATCGCCCTCGGCATCGCCGTCGCCCTCTGGATCTTCTTCGAGCTGATCTACGGCATGCTCATGCTCGGCACCACCCTGTATCTGCCGACCGCGGTTCTCGAAACCTCACTGCTCGTCGGGCTGCTCGGCAACCCGGTGGACATCGCCCGGGTTTTGTCCCTGCTCCAGGTCGGCGGACCGCACCTCTTCGGGCCCGCCGGTGCGACCCTGATCAAGCTCACCGGATCCGGGACGGTGGCGACTCTCTGCGGTCTCGTCGGCCTCATCGCCTGGGTCGCGGCGCCGATCCTGCTCGCCACCCGGATCTTCCGGAAGCAGGATCTTTGAGAATGGTCTCGAGGTCGATCCTCTGTCGCCGATTCGGCCCCGTTGGACCGGTTGTCCTCACCCTGTTGATCATCGCTTCCCTGCAGCAGCTTCCGCCGGCCGCCTCGGTGGCCGCTTCCCCGCCGGCCACCGGCGAGCCCAGTGGATCGTGCTGCACCTGCTGCGGTGGCGACTGTCGCTGCACCGGCGACTGTTGCGCCGATTCGCACGCCCCAACCGTCGTCGCGCCGCGATCCCCCTCCGGGTCCGATCGACCGGCGGTGGCCCCGGCCGCCGTCATGAAGCGCCACAAGAGTTGCCAGAAGGCGGTGTTGTTCCCGACCGCGTCTCCGAGGTTCCGGGCGTCCCTCGATCCGACCTCGGTCGAGAGGTCGACCTCACCGCCGTCAGCACCGTTGACGCTCGTCGCCGCCGTCTACCGGTGGCAGCGACCTGCGGTGTCACGTTCGTCTCCGCGTGCTCCCCCCTCCGTCTCCGCGCACCCACTTCACTCCTGACGTCAACGAGATGGCCTGCAAGGCCCGCCGTGGCTCCTGAGCCGGGGGCCCGTGCGGTGCGTGCGGTTGGGACACGGAGGAGATATGAGATCGACGACCAAGGTCTGTGTGGTCATGTGTTCAATGTGGGCGGTGCTGAATCTCGGCGATGTTGCCGCCGACGATGACACACCACAACCCGGTGCCGAGCAGACCGCTCAGGGTTCCGAGGCCGATGCCGGGCAGCTGCCGGTCGTGCGCGCCAAGATCGACGTTGTCGGTGCGTTTCCGACGACGCCGGCGGTCACCTCCCTCGAGTCGGAGCAACTCCACACCGGTCGGGCGAGGGATGCCGGCGACCTGCTGCGATTGGTTCCCGGGGTGAGCTCGGGACGGATGGGAGGCCACGGGCTCGACCCTCGCATTCGCGGCCTCGGGGAGAGCAGTATCCGGGTGCTGGTGGACGGCGCCGAGATCCACGGCGGTTGTCCCAACCGAATGGACCCGCCATCCTCGTTCGCCGCGGTGGAGAGCTACGACGAGGTCACGGTGGTCCGGGGGGTTCAGACCCTGCGCTACGGCACCGCACCGGGCACGGTCCTGTTCGACCGCGATCCCGTCCGCTTCATCGACGACGCCTGGTGGCAGGCCTCGGTGAACGCTGTCGCCGGAACCTTCCACGACGGCCCTGCGTTGGGCTTCAACGCCGCCGTGGGGACCCCGATCTTCTCGCTCGAGGCCGCGGCCGACCGCCTCGTGATGGACAGCTACTCCGACGGCGACGGCGAACAGGTGGCGTCGGCCTTCGACAGCCGCAACGGACTGCTCACCCTCGGCTGGACGCCGGACAACCTGACGTCGCTCAGCCTCTCCTGGGAGGTCAATCGGACCCGCGATGCCCTCTACGCCGGCGCCGGAATGGATAGTCCCTTCTCCGACGGCGACGTCATCCGGTTCAAGTTCCGGCGCGCCGCCGGGTCCGGATTGCTCGGCGAGACGGGCGCCGATCTCTATTGGAGCGCGGTCGAGCACCTCATGGACAACTACTCCCTGCGTCCGTTCACCGCCGCCGTGGCGATGAGCGCACCCAGCACCTCGGACTCGGCCGGAGGCCGGATGTGGATTGATCTCGATATCTCCCCACGCCTCGAGCTCTCGGTCGGCCTCGACGTCGCCCGCAACGACCGGCAGGCTCTGCGTTTCGCCGGTCCCAACCCCGACAACGCCTCCATGCTCCAGTCGGTGCTGTGGCCGGAGGTCGACCTCGGCCAGGACGGGCTCTACCTCGAAGGGCGCACCCCCATAGGCGAAGGCGGGCAGCTCAGATTCGGGCTCCGGGGCGACCGGCACACTGCCTCGGCGGCCGCCGCGGACCTTCAACCCGCCGGCGCCAACTCCACTCCCCGCCAGCTCTGGGAGTCCTACTACGGTCCCGTTGAGGACAGCTGGGATGACATCGATGTCGGCGGGTTCGTCCGGTGGGAGCACCGCCTGGCGGGGCCCGGAGTCGGCTTCTTCGCGGGCCTCAGCCGGACGGCGCGGGCAGCCGACACCACCCAGCGCTACATCGCGGCCAACTCGGCGATGCCGCCCATGCGGTGGGTCGGCAACCCCACTCTGGAGGTGGCCAACCACTTCCAGCTCGACGGCGGGGTGAGCTGGTCCGGCGCCGGCTTCCAGTTGGAAGTCACGGTCTTCGCCGACCGCGTCGCCAACGAGATCCTGCGCGACCGCGCCCACGGTCAGCCGGGCATCCTGCGCGACGACGGCGCCACCGTCTACCGGAACATCGACGCCCGGCGACTCGGGTTCGAAATCGCCGGCCGGAGCCGGATCGGCTCGACGCTCACCGTCGGCGGCGACGCCGCCTACGTCTGGGCCCAGAACACCAGCGACGACCGACCGATCGCCCAGACCCCTCCCCTTGAAGGCATGCTCTCTCTCGACTGGGCGCACAGACGATGGGTTGCGTCCGGCGCGTTGCGGTGGGCGGCCGCACAGACGCGCGTCGACGACGATCCAGCCACCGGCAGCGGTCTCGACGTTGGCGAAACCCCGGGGTGGGCGATCCTCAGTCTCTCGGTTTTGCTCGATGTGGGGGCAGGTTTCGGCATCGCGGCGGGGGCCGACAACATCTTCGATCGCACCTACGCCTACCACCTCAACCGCGCCAACGCCTTCGATCCCCTCCAGGTCCAGGTCAACGAACCCGGCAGGACGCTCTGGCTGCGACTTCGATGGAGCGGGAGAGGGTGATCATGCCCCCGCCCCCCTCCCGAATTGAAAATTGAAAATTGAAAATTTTGACCTGCGTTACGTCTCGGTTTCCTCGCTCTGCTCGCCGTCGGCTTCGTCCTCCGGCTCGCCCTCGCCCTCGGGGGGCTCGAGCAGCTCGCCGATGAACAGGCTCGAGTTCTTGACGAAGAACACCACCGGAAGATCGCCCGACAGCTTCTCGAGCCGGCTGGCGTATTCCTCTTCGTCGCCCGGATCGGGTAACTGGAGCCCGAGAAAGACCACCGCAGCATTGGCGCTCTCCCGGTGGATCACTTCGGCCACGGTGACGTCGGGCGGCTTGAGGATCACCCGGACGTCGGCCCGGATCCGGATTTGGGGAATCAGCTGCTTGAGGGTGTTCTCGGTGTGGGTCTTCATGATCTCGGAGGACGCGACGCTCATCACCTGAACCCGCGCGTCCCGCCACTGGGGGTTGTTCTGCAGCAGGTGGGCCAACAGCAGCATCAGGTCGCCGTTGCGCTCGAGCCCGCCCCACCAGATGTGGATCTTGGCGTCCTTGCGCCGGAACAGGTGACTCGGGCGGATCCGGCCGAGCACGACGGACTTGTTGAGCCGCTCCAACCTGGCCATGACCCGCAGGAAATCTGCCCGCAGGCCGAGGTCCTCCGGCCACCCGAGGAGGACGGTATTGCTGGCCATGCCGGCCATGCCGTTTGCCTGGGAAACCTCCACGATGCCCCCGACCACGTCCTCCACCACGTCCACCTCCGGAAACACCACGATGCCCTCGGACTCGATCACCTCCTTGACGGCCTCCCGCCTGCCCTCGAGGTCGAGGTCGTCGGCCATGAGGTCACCCACCACCAGGTTGGCCACGCTGACCACGCCGCGGCCCTGGCTGAACCAGTCGCCGAAGCGGATCAGGTCCAACTCCTTGACCGGGTCGTCGACGTAGACCAGGACGTGAGGTCGCCAGTTGCGGGCGCTGACCGGCCGCTCGTTGAGCCGGATCAGGGCCCACCGAATCAACGCTTCGTACAAGCCTCTCCGGGCGTCCCCCCAACGCGCCGCCTGCTCCCGGCGGGAGAGGTAGAGCCACAGGCCGAACTCGGCCACCAGGGCGATCGCACCCGCCACCGGGCTGATCAGCACCATGACCACGCCGCACGCCAGCCCGCCGGTCAGGCTCACCACCCACGGCACCCTGAGCCGGGGCCGCCACGAAGGATCGCCGCTGAGCACCTCGAAGGCGGCCACCAGGTTGACCGTACCGTACACGGTCAAAAAGAACATCGACACCACGGCGGCGACGGCGTTCAGGTTGCCCAGAAATACCGCCGCGACGGCGATGGCGATGGCCACCGTCATCCCGGGGAGCAGTCCCTTCGGGTCACTCGGCGGCCGCCACAGGAAGCGCGGCGCGATGCCGTCCCGCGCCAGCGCCTGCAGCGTGCGGGGAGCCGCCAGGATCGAGCCCACCGCCGACGAGAAGATCGCCGCCCACAGCCCCGGCAGCACGAGCCACGGGCCGAGGAACGCGACCCTCGACCACACCATGGGGTCCTCCCGCAGCACCTCCGGCTCGGTACCGACGGTGAGTAGGAACGGAACCACCATGTACACCGCGAATCCCGTCACCACCGCAGCGATGGACCCCAGGGGAATCGCCTTGCCCGGATCGCGAAGGTCCCCCGACAGACCGAGCCCAGCCATGACCCCGGTCACCGCGGGGAAAAAGATCGCGAAGCCCGCCCAGAAGGTGACGTCGCCGCTTGGTGGTTGCAGGGTGATGGCACGCCCGGACGAGGCAAGAGCGGCGCCGACGGCGAGAGCCGCCAGCGACAGGACGACGAAGCCCATCAGCAGGACCTGGGCGCGCAGCGCCTTGTCGGCCCCTGCCATGGCCAGAACGCCGACCGCGATCACGATCACCAGCGATACCGGCATCAGCGGCACCGCCGGCCAGATGATGCGCAGCGACTCGGCGAGACCGTAGGCGTAGAGGGTGACCGAGAAGGTCTGCGACAGGAAGAGGGGGACCCCGATAGCGCCGCCCAGCTCGAGACCGAGGCTGCGCGAGATGATGAAGTAGGCGCCGCCCGCACCCAACCTGGCGTTGGTGGCCACCGACGAGAACGAAAGCGTGGTGATGAAGGTGATGGCGTTGGCCAGCGCCACCACCACCAGCACCCTGAGCAGCCCGAGGTGTCCCACCAACCATCCGAAGCGCAGGTACATGATCACGCCGAGGATGGTCAGAATGGTGGGTGTGAAGACGCCGATGAAGGTGCCCAGCTTGCCGTTTTCGGTCATGCGCCTCCCCTCCGGGACGAACGACGCCACAATCGGCTGCGCCCGGTCGCCGGAATACATACGTTAGAGGAAATCGCCAGGGACGCAAGCCCGGCGCCCGTTCCGGACTGAAGATTGAAGATTGAAGATTGAAGATTGAAAATCCCGCCACCCGCCCAAACCTCGCACGACGGTCGAGGGGTGTTTCCCGAATTCCGAATTCCGAATTCCGAATTGAATGGACCTCTCCCCTTCTCCCCTCCGGACTTTTGACTTTGGACTTTAGACTTTGGACTTTTGACCAACGAAATCCCGCCGCCGAAACGCCTCATTGCCGCCTCGAAGGTGCCGCACGGCTGTCGCCCAATAGAGATGGGAGGTTCCCATGATCGCTCGACACCGCCGGCTGGTGGTCATCGGCGCCGGTTTCGCCGGCCTCGCCTGCGCCCGGGCCGCCGCCGCCCGCGGCGTCGAAACCACCGTCCTCGAGGCGCAACCCGCCCCTGGCCACCGCGTACGCACCACCGGCATCCTGGTCAAGGAGGCCGCCGACGCATGGGACGTGCCGCGCAGCCTGACCCGGAAGATCCACGGCGTGCGCCTCTACTCGCCGTCGCTCGACTGCGTCGATCTCCAGCGAACCGGCTACTACTTCCTGGCCACCGAGACCGGCGAGCTGCTCGGGTGGTGGGCGCGCGAAGCGGCACGCCACGGCGTCGAGATTCGGTGGGGGGTGCCGTTTCGCGGCGCCCGGTCCCAGCCCGACGGCGCCCTCCGCATCGACGGCCACGGCATCCGCTGCCGCTACCTGGTCGGCGCCGACGGCGCCCGTTCGGCGGTGGCCGCCGACCGCGGTCTCGACCTCAACCGCGACTTTCTGCTCGGCCTCGAGGTGGAGTGCCTCGGCATCGGCGGGGTCGATGATGACCGCCTGCACGTTTTTCTCGACTCCGAGTTGGCGCCCGGCTACATCGCCTGGCTGGTGCCGGGAACCTCGGCATACCAGATAGGTCTCGCCTGCCGGAGCCCGTCGCGGCCCGACATCGAGGCCCTGATGGCGATCCTCGGCAGGCGGTTCGACCTCGAGCACCTGACCATCCTCGGGCACCGCGCCGGCCGGATCCCGGTCGGCGGCCCGCTGCGCCGGATCGGGAATCGGCAAACCCTGTTGATCGGCGACGCCGCCGGCTGGGTGTCGCCGCTCACCGCCGGCGGCATCCACACCTCCATCGAGTGGGGCCGCAGGGCCGGCATCGCCGTCGCCGACCACCTGTTGGACGGCGGCCCGCCGCCCCACCGCGCCATGGCCCGGCTGGTCCCCCGCTATCGCTTCAAGCGCCTGCTGCGCCGCGCCCTCGACCTGCTGCCGCCGAACTCGCTGTACAACGCATTGCTGACCAGCCCCACTTTTCTGGCCGCGGCACGGCTGGTCTTCTTCCACAACCGGGGGGTGCTGACGAAGGAGGCGTGGGTCGATTGGCGGGCGGCACAGCAGGGGTTGGAGGTTGGACGATCTGAGTTCTGAGTTCTGAGTTCTGAGTTCCCCCCGCCCGCCCATTACGAATTGCGAATTCCGAATTCCGAATTGGGTGGGCGGGTGGGAGTTGCTTGATTTTTGATTTTTGGGTTTTGATCGAGAGGGAGGGAAAGGCCCGGCGGCCGCAGCCGCCGGGCCTTCGACTTGACTATTGATTGTCCTTCTTTTCCTTACAGGATCCGGGAACGCGAGTGTAGGTGGCGAAGGAGGGAGGATAGGTCGCCACCGGCACATCGACGAAGGGAGTCTGTCCCCACGCGTAGATTCCGATCTCGGCGAACTCGACCTCGAAGTGGTCGCAGTCCAGCATCGTCAGCTCACCCTGTGCTCCAGCGATATCCGGAACGCCGTCCTGCGGATCCGAGAGCTGGCTGGGGCCCGCGTACTGGAGTTGCACGATTTCGTAGGTCCGGCCCCTGATTTTCTGAATCGTACCCCGCCACGAGGTCGCGTATTCCCAGGGTGGAACATCGTTGGCGACTCCCTCGGCGACCGCCGAGTAGCACCCACCACCCATGGGAACGACCGTGAACAGGAACTCGAATCCGTAGGTCTCGTTCTGGCCGAACCACGTGCCGGCCGGGTCACACGCCCTGTTTCCACCTCGGTCGGCCTGCTGGGCGAACCCCGGACCCGCCCAGGCCATTGCCACCATCGCCGCCACTGCCATGATTTTGGTTGCTGTTTTCATCGTCCGAGTCTCCTTTCTGTTGGTTGCCTCCAATGTGGAGCCCGGCCGAGGAGAAGTCGTGATGGAAATGTGCGGGTTTTCCGCGGATTATGTGCGGATCCCCCACCCACTAATTCCAAATTGAAAATTTCAAATTACAAATTGAAAATTACAGATTGAAGCTTCCCGCCCGTCCACCCCTTGGTGCGACCGTCGAGGGAGGTTTCCCGAATTCCGAATTCCGAATTCCGAATTGAGTGGATCTCTCCGCTTCTCCCCTTCTCTCGTTCTCCCATCCTCCAAGACTGGACATTGCTGGAAATTGGGTCCATATTGAGACGAACATTTTTTCTATTGGCCGGTGTCCGTTTTGGAGGAGGATTCCATGGTACCGCGCCCAGCGACGAGCCAACGCTCGTACCGACGCTGCCGAGGCCGGCTCTCACTCGACCGTGTTTGGGCCGCCCTCGCGTTGGTTGGTGCGATCTTGGTTTTTTCTTCCGGTGGAGCGCAAGCGGCCAACACCGGCAGTCTGACCGGGAGCGTCGTGGACTCGGAGGGAACGGCGCTGACCGGCGCGACCGTGACCATCGGCTCGGACACCCTGATCGGGGGGAAGAAGGTCGCCGCCTGCGACGACCAGGGCCGGGTCTCGTTCCGCCTGCTGCCCGTGGGCAGCTACACGGTCGAGGTGGAGTTTGCCGGGTTTCAGCCGGCCACGGCACAGGCCCAGGTCAGGTCGAATCACGTCGCGGCGGTTGACTTCCGGATGGTCCCGGAACATTTCACCAGCTCCATCGAGGTCACCGCCAGCGTGCCGGTGGTGGACACCTCCCAGGTGAACACCGGGGTGGTCTGGGATGCCGAGTACCTCCGCCTGGCCGAGGTGGGCACCACCAACCGGAACTACCAGCAGGTCCTGGGCCAGGCGCCCGGGGTCTTCGCCGGCAACAACCCGTCGGTGATGGGGGCGACGGTGGGAGAGAACAGCTACCTGGTCGACGGCATGAGCACCACCGATCCCGCCTTCGGCACCTGGGGCACCATGTTCAACATCGACGCCATCCAGGAGGTCAACTTCCAGACCGGCGGCTTCGAGGCCGAGTTCGGCCAGGCCACCGGCGGCCTGGTCAACCTGGTGACCAAGTCGGGCGGCAATCAGTTCAGCGGCTCCCTCGATCTCCGCTATCGCGGCGAGACCTTCACCGAGAACGGCGACCACTACGACCGGGACGAGCTCAGCGAGTGGCGGCAGGGGTACTCGGCCACCCTCGGCGGGCCGATCCTGCGCGATCGGCTGTGGTTCTTCACTTCGGTCCAGTTCATCAACTACAACCGCGAAGAGGTCGAAAGCCACTTCCCCCGCGAGTGGACGGGCTGGCAGGTTCTGGCCAAGCTCACCTGGCAAGCCACCGACAACCACCGCCTGGTGTTCAAGGGCTCCACCGACCCCGCCAAAATCGCCGGCGTCAACGAAGGCTCCCTCACCCTCCCGTCGGCCATGGGCACCCAGGAGCAGGGCGGCCACCTGTGGCAGCTCGAGCTCGACTCGGTGCTGTCGGACAGCTGGTTGCTGGTGGCCCAGCTCGGCGCTGCGCCGATGTTCACCAGCCAGTATCCGACCCACGGGGCGGACCTCGAAAACGGCCACTGGGACGAGGACACCGGGCTCTCGTACCACAACTTCGACTCCACCTACGATGGTCCCCGGACCCGCGACGAGGCGAGGCTGGCCGCCACCTGGTTCGTCGACCACCCTGCGGGATCGCACGAGTTCAAGGGCGGTCTCGACTACTCCCGGGTCGGTTACGACGTGCTTGATTACCTCAACGGGGGCGCGTTCGTCGCCGACCACCAGCCGAGCTCGGTCGGGTGGGACCCCGTGGACCTCAACGGTGACGGCTACTTCAATCACTGGCTCAGGATCCGCGAGCCCGAGGACGCGGTGAAGAACCCGATCACGAGCACCGGCACCATCGCCGGCGCCTTCCTCCAGGACAGCTGGCGACCCCACCCGAAACTGACCGTCAAGCCCGGCCTGCGGTACGACAATGTCACCCAGAACAACCAGGCGGGCGAACGCATCGCCGACATGGACAGGTGGCAGCCGCGCCTCGGCCTGGCCTGGGACCTGAAGGGCACGGCACGCCACGTGATCCGGGCCTCGGCCGGCCGCTTCATGGACCCCACCGCCCTCAACATCGCGGACCGGGCCTCGGGCGTCACCCTCACCACTCACGATTACACCACCCTGGAGTACTACTGCAATCTGACCCGCGGCGCGTGGTGCGACGTCGACTCGCTGCCGCCCTCACTCGGCGATCCGATCCCGTGGACCAACTGGGCGGGCCAGCAGTACACCCTGATCGACAACCGCGGCGTCTCGGTCACCGAGCCTCCCCGCACCATCGACCAGGCCGGCCTCGGACAGCTCGAGGCGCCCTACGTGGACGAGCTGGTCATCGCCTACGAGACCCAGCCGGCACCCCGGACCTCGCTCGAGCTGACCTACGTGGCGCGGCGAACCCGGGACATCATCGAGGACACCTGTCAGGGCAACGCCTGGGCGTGGGGGGCGGCGCCCTTCCCCGACCTCGACGACCCCTCCACCTGGACCAGGGCCGCCGACTGCACCGGCTACCTCTACGTCAACCTGCCCGGTCAATACCGGGACTACGACGCCTGGATCATCGGCTTCGAGACCCGGCCGAGCTGGGGCCACCTTCGCGCCAGCTACACCCTCGCCGACTCCCGCATCAACAACCTGTCCGGCCCGTCCAACTACAGCTTCTATGCCACCGGGGATTTCTTCCCGCTCCACTTTGTCGGTTACGACGGCAGCATGGAGGGACAGAGCGAGCACCACCTCAAGCTCAACGGCTATTTTCTGCTTCCGAAGTCGTTCGTCATCGGGGTAGACGCCTTTTGGAAGAGCCCGGCCGACCGGTGGCTGTCGTCGATTTGCGACGCATTCCAGGGCGCCGCCGACCACCGATCCACCGCCGACCAGATGGTCGCCCTCGGCATAGACCCCGCTACCGTCGACTACTGCACCACGCCTGATGGCGGCGATCTCGGCGGTTCATACTCCCTCCACGGCGGCTCCGGGTACTGGCAGAGTCCGTCTCTTTGGCAGGTAGACCTCCAGGTGTCGAAGAGCTGGCGGGTCGGTAGGGTGGACCTCCAGGCCATCATCACCGTCTACAACGTCTTCGGCAACGAGTGGGGCGACACGGTGAACGACCAGGCCTTTCTCCAGGACACCGACGACGACGGGAACCCGCTTCAGTACCAGGACGACGATCCCTCCGCGCCCTACTACGATGCCTACTACGGCGCCGACTCGTCACCGGTGCTCGTTCCGATCGGCGAGCCCTTCTCCTACTGGGATCCGAGGCGATACGAGATCGGCTTTCGCGTCGAGTTCTGATCCACCACCCACCCGTTCCGAATTGAAAATTGAAAATTACAAATTGAAAATTGTCGTCTGCCGGGAGCGTTGGCGATTGGGCCGCAGAAGAATGCCGAGGTGCGCAGAAGAACGCAGCATTGCTCTGCGTCCCATCCAACCTCGACCGTCGAGGGAGGTTTCCCGAATTCCGAATTCCGAATTTGGGCGGGCGAGGCCAGCCCGTTCGATCCTCGCCGCGACACGTGCAGAGATCCCTCCTCGGGCCGTCGGCCCTCGTTCGGGATGACGTTCCGGCTGGGCTGCCGAGGTCAGCCCGCCGATCCGGCGCTGGGATGGGCGACGAGATCCCTCCTCGGGCCGTCGGCCCTCGTTCGGGATGACGTTCCGGCTGGGCTGCCGAGGTCAGCCCGCCGATCCGGCGCTGGGATGGGCGACGAGATCCCTCCTCGGGCCTTCGGCCCTCGTTCGGGATGACGTTCCGGCTGGGCTGCCGAGGTCAGCCCGCCGTCACGTCACCACTTCGGCGGCGGATCCTGCCAGCCTCGAAACGGCTCGGCGGCCTTGACGAAGTACCAGCCCTGGCGGCTTGTCCGGATCGGGAACGGCGCGCAGGTTGGTGAAGCTCTTGAGCCTGGCGAGCAGCTCGCGGTGCGGCAGGCCGAGAATGGGTGCGGCGTCGAGGTCGGGCACGGGCCACAGTCGGATGGCGCCGTCGAGGTGACCCGAAGCGATCCAGCGCCCGTCGGGTGACACCGCCACGCACCCTGCCACCGAATAGTCCATGGCCAGGGTGTGGGGGCTTTCGCCGGTGATCCGCCCAACCTGCACCTTGCCGGACGCCACGGTGACCACGATGGTCCCGGAGGGATCGATGTCGAGCGCGTACACACCGGACCCGTGACTGTCGAGGGTGGTGGACGTCCCGGTGACCAGATCATGAATCGTCGCAAACCCGCCCGAGCCGTCAGCGTGGGGCCGTCCGATCAGCATGCGGCCCTCTCCGTCCAGCGCAAAGTCCGCCGAACCGTCGAAGGCGTCGGTGAACTCCCCGGTGGAGGGATTCAGCCGCATGCCGCGGCCGCCGAGGCTCATCAGAAGGGCGTCATCCCTGGTAAACCCGACATCTGTGAAAAAGGAGTCGGTCTCGTCGTACCCTTCGGGAAGGTCGAACTCTCGCACCCCGCCCGTCTCCAGGTCCCAGATCTGAATGGCGCGCCGGTTGTCGAACCAGCCCGGCACGGCCACCAGACGGCCGTCCGCCGAAACGGCCACCCTCAGCAATCGCTGATCGGAGTTGGCCACGAAACGTTGAGAGCTCCCGTTCATAGGAATGACCCGGACCGAGCTTTCACCGCCAGTGGTCGCCGCCACCGTGCCATCCGCCGACAGGTCAAGGCTCCCCACCACAGACTGAATTGGATGGCCCCAATCAAAGACCACTCGCGGCTCGGCTCCGGGGCCGGGGCGTAGCGGCCAGTGGCGCACCGTGCCGTCGGTCCCGAGCGAGACCAGGAATTCGCCGTGGGGACCATAGGCGATCTCCTCCACCGGTCCCGAATGACCACGAAGGACAAAGGGGTGGCGCGATTGGTCAAACGGCCACACCGCGATCCGAGTGAGACTCGCCGTCACCAGCCAATCGCCGCTCGGGTGGAAGTCCAACGAGTTCATCCGATCGCCACCGGGATCCAACTGCAATCCGTCGGCGCCCGGAGGATCGTCCAGACCGTAAATGACTGCGTAGCCGCCGTCGTAGATCACCGCCACGAAACGTCCCGATGGGTCGAATCTGAGACCGTTGCAGACGAGGTTTGCGGGACCGGACCAGCTCCTGATTCGCTGCGGTGCATCGGCGGTGAAGCTCCACACCGCGATGTTTCCATCGACGGTGGTGGTAGCAAACAGCGCTCCGTCCGACGAGAACTCGATCTGCTTGACCTCGGCCCCACAGGTGGCGATCGAGCGTGGTTCGGCGTCGGGCCGGTTCACATCGGCCAGCAGGAGCTCGCTGCCGATGGCGTACAGCAGGAATCTGCCGTCCGGGCTCAGGGCCGCCCGGGGTGGAAATCCCTGTTGAAGGCGCCTGCGCAGCTCCACCGGCCGGGGGTCCAGGGACCAGCCCCCTTCAACCCCGGGATCCGCCACGAACCGGTGCATCCGCCACAGGTTCTTGGAATCCCCCACGTCGGCGTCAGTGGCTGCCCACTCGTCATATCCGGGCACGTCCCGCAACCGGCGACCGTCCGGGACCGACCAGATGGAGGTGTGGGCATCGCCCCACCCGTTGGACACCATCACCCGGGAGTCGGGTGAGAAACCGGCACCCATAGGTCCCGAGTGGGCCTTCCACGCCCTCATGGGGCCGCCCGAGGAGGGCCGCAGCGCCACCGTGCCGTTGAAGAACCCCGAGGCCATCCACCGCCCGTCCGGGCTGAACATGGCGACGGTAAACGGGTGATCCATATCGACAACATCCAGCGCTCGAGGCATCGGCGACCGCCAGAGCGCGTTCAGGGCGACCCGCCGCGGAGCGGGATCGTCAGCCTGCTCGAGGCTGGCGATGGCCCAGGCGAGGGCGTTCGGGGGAGCGACGTCGACCGCCCGCCGGCCGATCTCGTACAGACGCCGTCCCTCCACCCGGCGGGCGTGGTACGCCGAACGTCGCCAGAGCGCTGCCAGGGCGACGGCCACTGCCACCAGAAAGATCACGGCAGCCGTGGCCGCCAGCCGACGCCGGCGGCGGCGGCGGTTGGCGTGGAACGTCATGGCCGCGGCGAAGGCCTCCTCGGTCGCGCTCAGACCGCCGGGATAGGCCTCGTGCCACACCAGGAACTCGCGGAACGAGGACCCGGACCACAGCAGTTCCCGCGGGCGACCCTTCTCCTGCCACAGCGCCGCCGCCTGGCGCAGCTGGTCTCTGATCTGAGCCGCGTCGGCGTCCTGAGTCTGCCACCGGACCAGGCGCGGCCAGGCGGTCAGCAGTGACTCGTGCACGATCTCCACCCGCCGGACCGGGGTCCGCTCGTCGCCCTCTCCCTCCTTGTGATAGGCGGTCAACAACCTTGCGTTGACCAGCGAGCCCAGCACCTCAGCCGCCGCGCCCCGCTCGCCTTCGGAAAAAACCGACAGCAGCTCGTCCACCTCCCGGCTGGCCCGGGTGCCCTTCGCCGTCACCAGGTTGCGAAACAGCTCCCGCACGATCGGCAGCCGCTCGGTTCCGATCGCCTCCACCGTCGCCTCGGCGTGCTGTGCCAGCGCCCCAACCACTCCGCCGATCTTCTCGTAGGCCTCTCGGGTCAGCAGCCGCCGCTCCCGGTCCCGCAGCTCCCACAGCCGCGACACCGCAAAGGCCAGCAGCGGCAGCGCCCCCCGCTCCTCGGTCACCTCGTCGAGCATCTCGTCCACCAGCAGCGCGCTCTCGAAGCCGTACAGCCTGCTCGCCGCCGGCTCCACAAGGGCGGTGCGCAGCTCGGCACCGGCCAGCGGTCCCACCAGGGTCAGGTCCTTGAGAATCGGCGCCAGCTCGCGGTATCGGTGGCACTCGAAGAAGAAGTCATCGCGCAGCACCAGCACCAGGTGGACGTCGGCGGCGTCCACCAACCGCCGCAGCAGGGCCACGAAGGCGTCCTGCACCGGCGGCGGGTTGAGCGTGAACAGCTCCTCGAACTGGTCGACCACGATCACCGCCTCGGAGAACTGCCCCCGCCACCGCGACACCATCGCCAGCGCCACGTCGGGGTCGGCAAAGCCGAGCAGCTGCCGGACCTCCCCCACCTCGCCGGCGAAGTCCGGCGCCAGGGCGCGGGCCAATGACAGAAACGGGGTGTCTCCAGGCTGGCACGTCACCGCCCGCCACCCGTTCGGCGCGCCGGGCAAGACTCCGGCTTTCAGCAGCGAGCTCTTGCCCACCCCGGAGGGGCCGATCACCGCCAGCAGCCGGCGGGAGGTGATCTTGCGCCACAGATCCGCCGTCTCGGCGTCGCGGCCGAAGAAGTCCTCGGCGTCGGCCTCGGTGAACGCCGCCAGTCCCGGGTACGGGCAGCCCTCCTCGTCGCCGTCGACCGCACGCTCGGGGAATCCGGCCACCTCGGCGGTGGCCGCGTCAACCGCCGTCACCGGGGCGATCAGCCGGTAGCCCCGCTTGGTGATGGTCTCGATGTAGCGCGGGTTTCTGGCGTCGTCACCGAGGGCATCACGGAGCTGGGCGATGCGCCGGGTCAGGGTGTTGTCCGAGACGAACTCGGTCTCCCACACCGCATCGAGCAGCTCGGTCTTGGCCACCAGCTCGCCGGCACGGGTCGCCAGGAACACCAGCACGTCCATCGCCTTGAGCTCGAGCTGAAGCGTCTCGCCGCCGTTGGTCAGGCGGTTCAGGGTCGGCTCGACCAGCCACTCTCCGACGAAGAACGGAGCCCTTCCCTGAATAATCGTCTCGACTTGCGGTGACACCTTGGCGCTATTGTAGGCAAGACGCGCGCGTCCTGCAATCCCGCCGGCAGCCGCACGCCTTCGGGATCTCGGAATCGGGAATCTGACGACGTAACCCATGAAGCCCTCGGTTTGAGACCCCCACCCAGCCACCCAATTGACGAATTGCGAATTGCAAATTGTGAATTGCGGCCTGCCGAGATCGTGAGTGGATGGGCCGCAGAAGAACGCAGCATTGAATATCTCTTCAAAGTGCCCGGCACCCGCTTCGCATTCGGGTGTCACCGCATGACCACCGTCCGTTGGCGGGCACCGGGCATGAGGAGGGACATCAATTCTGCGCTCCGCCCCCTATTGAGGCGGAACCGTGGTCGGATCGTTGGTGGTGTTGTCCAGCACCGAGCCGTAGCAGTAGAAGAGCCCACTCGGAACGGGCGTCCACACCTCCACGTAGCCGAGCACCGGCCGGTAGTCGTCGAAGATCCGGTTGAGCTGTTGGTTCGACCAGGGGTCGAGGAGCATGTGCGACGATTCGAGCACCACGCCGTCCTCATCGAAGAGCTCGAACATCACCACGGTCGTCGCACCGATCCCGTTCTGGCAGCCGATATTGGTGCGCATGTCCGCGTCCTCGGTGCCGAACAGGATCCGCCGGCGTTCGCCGTGCCCGATCATCTCGCTCGGAGGGATCCCAGGCATGGCCTGCCCGTACGTGCCCCCGTCCCCGGACTCGGGCTGGTTGTAGATCCGGGCCATGCCCAGCAGATCCGGGCTGTCGGCGGCGACTGCCACCGCACCCAGGGCTTCGGGCTCCAGGTCGAAGACCTCGGCCAGCACGTTGGCGTAGCGCACCGACCGGCCGCCGGCCAGGGTGAACCGCTCGGAGACAACCGGATCGGTGTTGTCCTCGCCCCTCGGCAGCCACCACAGCTCGTACTCCACCGCCGCCTCGCCGCTGTTCGACAGATCGAGGTCCGTCCGATAGAACGATCCCTCGGCCCCCGCGGCGTAGCCGGCCGCCGGAACCAGCGTAAGATAGGCCAGGCTCGTGCAGCACTCCGAGGTCGCGAAGTCGAACTCGAACTCCGAGCCCTCGTCGAAGCCCGTGAACCACATCTCGTAGCGGCCGTCGTCGGAATTGTAGCGGACGGCCTGGTTGACAACGTTATGGTCGGTCCCACCGAGCACCGGGTTGCCCTGATGCTTGACCCATTCGACGCCGTCCGTCGACACCGCATAGCCGATCCCGTATACGCCGGACCCGCCGAATCCCGTGTACCACATGTGATAGGTGGCCCCATCGAAAACCACGGTCGGCGCGTAGGCCACCAAACTATCCCATCCGTTACCGGCCTCGAGCACCGGGTACGGGTACTTGATCCACGACAGCCCGTCGGCGGACTCGGCGTAGCCGACCCGCCAGTCGGTTTCCAGCGGTCCCACGTCCTTGGAGGAGGAGTACCACATGCGGTAGAGCCCATCCTCGACGATCACCGTTCCCGGCAGCACCCAATAATCGTCGAACGATCCGGGCGGGCCCACCTCCATCACCGGGTTGTTCTCCCACTTGGTCCAGGCGGAGCCGTCGGCCGAGGTGGCGTAGCCCACCCCGCTCGTCGTTGCACCTGCTCCGGCGTACCACATGCGGAATCCCGAATCGTCGTGGATGACGGCGACCGTGGACACCGTGTTGTCATCCCACTCGCCGTCGCCGCCCTTGGTCACCACGGGGTTGGCCGGATCCATCTCCCAGCTCACCCCGTCGGACGAGGTGGCGTGGCAGATTTCATAATCCGCCCATTCGCCCGCCGCATCCACCGGTTGGCGAATGAAGTACATGTGGTAGGTGCCGTCCACCACCACCACCTCCGAGGTGAATTGGGCGTCCCACACCGCGGGGTCGGGCGCCGGCACCACCGGGTTGCCGTCGTACTCCACCCATTCGGTCTGGGCCACCGCCAGACCCGCTCCGAATAACATCACCGCAACCGCCAACATCAGTCTTTTCGCGTCCATCTCATCCTCCTCTCGATGTGTTCTTCCCCAGAAGCTGGGTCGCGCCACGGACAAAGTCATGAAGAAGTTGTGCGGGAGTTGTGCGGATTCTCCCGCCCATCCACCATTGCAAATTGCAAATTGCAAATTGAAGATTGAAGATTGGCGGCTGCCGGGAACGTCGCAAAACTCCGGAATCCGGCGTGCCGGATTTCCTACATCTGGTACAATGCTGCCATGAACATGACGCGACTCGGCAAGAAGGGGCAGGTGTCCATCCCCAAGTCCATCCTCGATCGCCTTGGGCTCGAGCCCGAAACCGTGCTGTTGGTGGAATCCTCCGACGACGGTTCGATCGTGCTACGGCCGGCCGCTGTTTACCCGGTGGAGACCTACAGTGACGAGCGGGTGAGCGAGTTCCTCGAGGAGGACCGATTGACGGCGTCGGAGCGGCGAAAGCTGGCGAGCCGCGCCCGGAAGGCGCGGTGAGGCTCTTCCTCGACGCCAATGTGCTGTTCACCGCAGCCTACTCCCCGGCCGGGCGGGCGCGAGCCCTGTTCGAGCTGGCCCGGGCCAACCGGTGCGAGCTCCTGTCGTCGACCCACGCCATCAAGGAAGCCGTTCGCAACATCAGCTCGAAGGCACCCGCAGCCATCGATGATCTTGCCGACCTGTTCGGGACAGTCACTCATATTAACGAGACGGACCCCAGGCTGGTGGCGTGGGCCGGCGGACTCGGTCTGCCGGACAACGATGCGCCCATCCTCGGCGCCGCTGCGGCCGCCGGCGCGGACGCTCTCGTCACCGGCGATCGCCGACACTTCGGGCACCTGTTAGGTACTTCCCCCGGAGGCGTCGAGATCATCCAGCCGTCCGAAGCACTCGCTCGGCTCCTCGGCTGATCCCCCGCCCGCCCACTTATCCCGGGGGAAAGTTGAAAGTTGAAAGTTGAAAGTTCCACCCGCCCACCCACGAACTCCGAATTCCGAATTGAGTGGACCTCTCCGCTTCTCCCTCGAGCTTGCGAGGAACTTCCACCCTTCAACCTTCAACTTTTGACTTTTGACTTTTGACTCGAAGCGTAGCTGCCCAGCATCCCCGAAACACCTCGGGGACCGGATGTCCGGTCCCCGGTGAGTTTCGGAAACCCCTTTTCTACGGAGTGGGCTCGCACGCCGGCTGCACCGGAATGCGCTGAGCCGTGGAGAGGCTCCCGTCCGGGACACAGCCGAACTCTGGCGGCTCGTCGCCAAACGGGTCCTGCCCCGGATTGTAGAGGGCGAGCGCCTCGTTGATGACCTCCATCTGATTGCAGCTCCCGTTCAGCACCACGCTGCCGGAGAGCTTTGCGAGGAACACCGGCGCCTGCCCGTCCGCGGCGAGGCCGTAGTGGATCATGGTGTAGTCAAAGGTCCTCCGACCGGTTCGCACCCACGTCCCCGTGGTTCTGGAAAGCGAATCGGCGGGGAAGAACCCACCCAGGCTGGGATCCCCTCCGACCATCCGCATCGACAGCGTTCCGGTCCGGTACGAGTCGGAGTCATATACGATAGGCCAGGAAATTCCCCAGGCGGGCGAGCTGCCGAGCCAGGCGCCGTCGAGGAAGCAGATCCCCCAACTCTCGCCCTCGCCGAGGTCTGCGCCGTCTCCGGCGAGCGCCGGCGTGACCATCAGCGCCGCGCAGGCAACGATTGAAAGAACGCGAAACATGTTACGAGCTGTCATGTCTTCCTCCCATGGTCGAATCGGTCGTTGACGATCGCGACGCCGTCCGCCCGGACCACGTCGCCTTCGGACACAAGCTCTCGACCTCCCTTCGGTTGTGGTCTCAATATGTGCCCTGCTTCGCCGAAAGACATGACGAAGATGTGAGGAAAATCTGCGGATAATGTGTGGATTGCCATTTCGAATTTCGAATTGGGGCGGTCGCGGGCCTTCTCCCCCGAGTGGAAGACTCTGCACGTGCCGGGGAGATGGGTAACTCGACTTTCAACTTTTGACTTTTGACTTTCGACTGGGTGGGCGGGCGGCAGGTCAAAAAAGTGCCCGCTGCGACCGTACGGTAGGGGTCTCGGGTCCACCGGAACGAGCCGCAGCGGGCTGGAGGAGGGATGAAGGAGGAGAAACCAGCGGTCCTGCCAAGGCTCTGGTTCCCCTGTGCCGTCGATCCGAATCACGTCCTGTCCGACCGCTACCGATCAAGGTGGGTCGCCCTCGGATCAAAAACATGAGGAAAATGTGCGGATTTTGTGCGGATTCACCGTTGCGGACAATCTCGGCCGTCGACGGACGCTCATTTCTTTCTCTGCGGCAAGGCCGCAGAGAAAGAAATGAGTTGTTTTGAACCATCTGTGGGGAGATGCGCTCGCAGGTCAGGGATCACGTGATCGTTTCGATCGGGCGCGGTTTTCGCATTTCGAATTTCGAATTTCGAATTCCGATCGTCAGCGTGCGGGAACGCGGTACACATCCACGTGATTGCGAGTGCCGATGAGCTCGAGGCGATGACGAACCTCGGCCATGACGGCAGCCTGGCGCGGTGTCTCCCCCACCGCCACCACGCTGAGCGGGGTGCCGCCGCCGTACCCGGGAGTGATCACCAGGTAGCGCACGTCGAGCTCGTCAAGCCGGGCCATGACGGCGTCGGCGTTGTCGCCAGCCTCGAGCCACTCGGCAAACGGCGGCCGGTTGAGGATGCCTTCGACGATCCACGGCCGGTCGAAGTAGAACGGCGCCGGGAAATCGAGGGCCATGACCCGGCCGCCGGCCGGCTGGCGGTTCACCAGCAGGGCCGCCTCGCGCCCGGGCACCGTCGACCGGAGCACCTCGTCGGGAGTCAACCGGCCGCGGAGCAGTTCCAGTGGCCGCCCGTGGCTACCAATGGTGGACCAGGCGACCACCAGGGCCGGCAACACCAGCAACGATCCCACCACCGGCGTCAGCCGCCCCGCCACCCGGGCGGTCAACCCCGCTGCCAGGGCTGCGAGGACCCACAGCAGAGGCATGGCCAGCCTGACCGACGGGTGGTAGACGAGCCCCACCAGCAGGTAGGGAACGGCCACTGCGAGCAGCTCCCGAGCCTGCGGCCGGCGAATCGCCAACGGCAGCGCCACCAATCCCAACAACAGATGCCAGCCGGCCACCTCGTCGGGCTGGACCTCGCCCACCGACGCCCCCCACGGAATCCCGAACGGCCCCGGGATCTCGCGGTGAACCTGGGTCACGTACTCGTGCCGCGCCTCGTTCACCCCCGGCACGTGGCCCTCCAGCAGGCCGACGCCCATGGGATAGACCGGGTCCCCTGTGGCAGCCAGGTTGCGCACCATGAAGGGAGCCACGGCGACCAGGACCGGCAGTGCCAGGGCCGCCAGGACGGCCGGTCGAAACCGCTCCCGAGCCCACACAAGCAGCGCCAGCCCGGCCACCGCCGGCGCCGCCGACCACTTCGAGGACAGAGCTCCTGCCAGTGCGATGCCGATTAAAAGCGGGTTGACGCGGAACCGGGCCAGTAGTGCCGCTACCCCCACGTGAAAGACCACGAAGAAGTCGATGAAGGCCGCCCCAGAGGCCGCCAGCACCGCCGGAGAGGCCGCGAAGAACCACGGCGCGCAGACCGCTGCACGGCGGCTGGCACGGCTGCGGTGAACGAGCAACATCAACACCACCAGCGAACCCAGGAAGACGCCGAAATGGAGGAACTTGGCCACCTCGCCGCCAGCCGCTCGCAGGCCCAGCATCTGGACCGCCTCCACCGCCTGTGGAAACGCGGCGTGGACATCCCAGGGGTAGAACACCACCCTTCCCTCGAGCAGGAAGAGCTTGGCCAGGGCGAGGTGATAGCGCAGGCCGTCGGAGTCCACGACCGGCAGCAATAGCTGTGGAACGGCCAGGGCGATGGTGCCCAGGCCGAGCGCCGCGAGCACCGGCTGATGCCGCAGCAGCGCCGTCAGGCCTCGCCCGAGTCGCCGCACGTCCCGCCACCAGGGCTTCACGACCGTCAGACCCGCCGCCATCAGGGCGACCGCCACGACGAGAGCCGCCGTGGTTCCGATCACCGCCCCAACAGTCCACACCACCACCCCGACCGTGGTCATCCCCACCGACGCCGCGAGTGGAATCGTCAAATGCGCCCGGCCTGGACGCAGGCGCGCCGAAATCACGCGGTATCCCACGAGCGTCATCCCGACCAGCAGGATCGCCGCGACCGGGAGCGCGATGTACGGGGGCACCGGGTCGGTGCCGAACGGCAGCATGGCAACCATTGTAGCCACCGCCCACCCACCCGAATTGAAAATTGAAAATTCCGCCCGCCCACCCGCACATAGCGAATTGCGAATTGCGAATTGCGAATTGAGTGAACGTCTCCCCTCCTCCCCTTTTCTCCTTCTCCCTCAGGCGAGCGGGCGACTTTGGACTTTAGACTTTGGACTTTGGACTTTGGACTTTTGACTTTTGACCCCTACAGCGCCAACAGCGCAAAGATGGCGATCCACGTCACGCCGAGAAAGTGCCAGTAGTCGGCAACCAACTCGACCGGCTCGGGGTCGGTGAGGTAACCGCCCCGGGCGGCGCGAACGGTGGTCAGCGCCAGCGGCACCAAACCACCCAGCACGTGCAGACCGTGGAGCACCGTGAGCATCCAGAAGGCAAAGGCGAGCATCGTCTTCTGGAGTTGGTCGCCGGCGGCGGCCATGGCCATCCAGTTGGAGGTCTGGGCGGCCAGGAAGGCCACCCCGAGGGCCGTCGATGCCGCGAGCAGGCGGGAGGTCTCGGCGGCGCGACCGCCGCGGGCCGCCCGCACGGCCAACACCAACAAGGCGCTCAGCACGGCGAGGATCGCGGTGGCGATCCAGAGTCCGCCCGGCAGCTCGGGGGATCCCGGCGGGGGCCACTGGTCCGAACGCAGCCGGATCACCAGGATGCCCAGCAGGCAGGCGGCGAACAGGACGCCCAGCGAAAGCATGAACAGCCGCATGCCCAACCGGCGAGGGGAGACCCCGACAGCCCGGGGCCGCGCCGTCATTCGCCGGCGGCCGCCGCTCCGACCGCGGAAGCAAAGTCGGGAATGATGACCTGCTGGTACTGGCCGGTGTCCATCATGGCGATGCCGACGAAGATCGCGAGGAAGGCGAAGGCGGTCAGGAAGACGAAGGCGTTGAACGGCTTGTCCCACCGCAGGTGCATGTAGTAAAGCCCCACCAGCACCGCCTTGGCGGTGGCGATGGCGAGGCCGATCCAGATGTTGAGGAAACCCAGGTCCAGTAGGTGACGGACACGGTCAACCAGGTGCCGAACATGAGGGCGATCAGCACCACCACGAGCAGCCGGATCGAGGAGATGTGAACGCCGTCCTTGGTGTGTTGGGCTCATCGAATCGCTCCTAGTGGATCAGGTAGAGCAGCAGGAAGAGGTAGATCCAGATCAGGTCCACCACGTGCCAGTAGAGGGCCACCATGTCCACCTTGGTGAAGTGGCCGCCGTCGAAGTCGCCGCGCCGGGCGCACATCAGCAGCCACAGCATGGCGCCGATGCCGCCGAGGACGTGGATGCCGTGCAGGCCGGTCATCAGGAAGTAGATGGAGAAGAAGGTCTGCGCGTTCGCCGGCTCGACCAGGATCTCGGCGGGCGACGGACCCTCGGGGACGGCAAGCCCGGCCGGCCCTTCGGCCGCTGGAGCGATGGCCGAGCGGTTCGGGTCCGCCTTGGCAACCGGCGCGGCCTCAGTCGCCGCCATCTCCTCCGCTGCGGTCGCCGTCTCGAGCACCTCGGCCCGATGCTCCTCCTCGGCCCCGAACTCCTCCTCGCCGTGGTGCTGGTCGGGAGCGTAGCTCCGCGCCCACAGCAGGCCGGCGTGCCACTTGTGGGAGTACTCCACGTACTTGACGCCGAGGAAGCCGAAGGCGCACGCCATGGTGAGCACCAGCATCAGCTTGAGCAGACCGACCTGCTTGAGCTGGGCCGCGCGCACCGCCCACGCAATGGTGAACGAGCTGAAGATCAGCACCACCGTGTTGATGGCGCCCAGGTTCTTGTCGAGGAAGTGGTGGCCGAAGATGAAGATCTCGGGGTGGTTGACCCGGTAGACCGCGTAGGCGCAGAACAGGCCGCCGAAGAACAGGATCTCGGTGGCCAGGAAGACCCACATGCCGAGCCGCGCCGACTGGTACTGCTGAGCCGGGCTCTCGAAGTGGTGGGCCAGGTTCGGATCGTGGGAGCCGGCAGCCGAGGTCATCAGTGGATCTCCGCCCGGTGTGCGATCACCGAGTCGGGGTCTTTCCGCACGTAGCCCCTGATCGGCGGGTCGTACCTCAGTGAGTCCAGGTCGTAGGGGTCGCCGGCCAGCAATTCGTGATCGAAGTTCTGGGGCGGCGGCGGCGAGGTGGTCTCCCACTCGAGGGTGGCGCTGCCCCACGGGTTGGCCGGCGCCTTCTCACCGCGGAACAGGGAGTGCAGCAGGTAGCCCGCCACCACCATGAATCCCACTCCGAGAATGTACGAGCCCCAGGTGGAGGCCACGTGGTAGGGCTTGAAGACCTCGAGGTAGTTGTAGTAGCGCCGCGGCATGCCGTGGCTGCCCATGACGAACTGGGTGAAGAAGGTCAGGTTGAATCCGACGAAGATCAGGAGGGCGCCGATCTGTCCCCCCCGCTCCGAGTACATCCTGCCGAACATCTTGGGCCACCAGTAGTGCAGCCCGCCGAGAAACGCGATCACCGTGCCGCCGAACATCACGTAGTGGAAGTGGGCGACCACGAAGTAGGTGTCGTGGAGGTGGATGTCGGTAGACAGGGCGCCGAGGAAGAGCCCGGTCAGGCCGCCGATGGAGAACAGGAACAGGAACGACAGGGCGTAGAGCATGGGGGTGTCGAGGCGGATCGACCCCTTGTACATGGTGGCCAGCCAGTTGAAGACCTTGACCGCGGACGGAATCGCCACCGAGAAGGTCAGCGCCGAGAAGATCATGTTGGTCAGTCCGGACTGGCCGCTGGTGAACATGTGGTGGCCCCACACCAGGAAGCTGAGCACCGCGATCGCCACGCTCGACCAGGCGATGAACCGGTAGCCGAAGATGTGCTTGCCCGAGAACACCGACATCAACTCCGACATGATCGCCATCGCCGGCAGAATCATGATGTAGACCGCGGGGTGGGAGTAGAACCAGAAGAAGTGCTGGTAGAGCACCGGGTCGCCACCGAGGGCCGGGTCGAAGATCCCGACGCCGAGGGTCCTCTCGGCAATCAGCAGCAGCAGGGTGATGCCCAGCACCGGCGTCGCCAGCACCTGGATGATGGCGGTGGAGTAGATGCCCCACAGGAAGAGCGGCATCCGGAACCAGGTCATGCCCTCCGGCCGCATCTTGTGGATGGTGACGATGAAGTTCAGCCCGGTGAAGATCGACGAGAAGCCGAGGATGAACGCCCCCAGGGTCATCGCCACGACGGCGGTGCCGGTGGTGGTGGAGTACGGCGTGTAGAAGGTCCAACCGGTGTCCACCGCACCGATGATGATCGACGACACGGCGACGGACGCGCCGATCATCCACAGCCAGAACGACGCCAGGTTGAGCCTCGGCAGCGCCACGTCCTTGGCGCCGAGCATCAGCGGCAGCACGAAGTTGCCGAGGGTCGCCGGAATCCCCGGAATGATGAACAGGAAGATCATCACCGCGCCGTGCAGGGTGAACATCTTGTTGTAGGTGTCGGCGCTCATGATGGTGGGTCCCGGGGTCAGCAGCTCGGTCCTGAGCAGCAGGGCGAAGACCCCGCCCAGGAAGAACGACCCGAGGATCGCCGCCAGGTACATCACGCCGATGCGCTTGTGGTCGAGGGTGAACAGCCACGACAGGACGCCCTTGCCGGCGGTCAGGTAGTTGCCGTGAGTGTTCTCGATCGTGCCGGCCGGTGTGCCGGCCGGCGTGGCTGCTGCCATGGCTCTCGCTCCTATTCAGCCCCCGAGAGGGATTTGAGGTACTCGATGATCGCCGTGATCTCGGCGTCCTTCAGCCGACCCTGGTAGGTGGGCATCACCGGCTCGAAACCGGCCACCACGCGCGCCATGGGCTCCAGAATCGACTCACGGATGTAGTTTTCGTCGACCACCACGCTGCCGCCGTCGGCCATCGCCTCGGTGCGGCCGAAGACGCCGGCCATTGTGGGACCCGTCTTGGCGGTGCCGTCCAGCGAGTGGCACTGCATGCAGCCGCGCACCTGGAAGAGCTTCTGGCCCGCTTCCACCGGGGTCATGGTCTCGAGAAAGTTGGAGGCCTTTTCCAGCCAGGTGTCGAACTCGCCGGCCGGGTGGACGACCACCATCGCCAGCATGTCCGAGTGGCTGGTGCCGCAGTACTCGGCGCAGAACAGCTGATACTCGCCGGGTTCGGTGGCCTCGAACCAGGCCTTCGAGTACCTCCCGGGGACGACGTCCATCTTGATCCGGAAGGCCGGCACGTAGAGGCTGTGGATGACGTCGGCCGAGGTCATCACCAGTCGAACCGGCCGGTCCTCCGGGACGTGCAGGTTCTCGTCGACGTAGCCGTTGGGGTAGGTGAAGCTCCAGTTCCACTTCTGGCCGTCCACCAGGATTTCGTAGGCGTTCGCCGGCGCCGTCGCCATGTCGAGGTAGCCGCGGAAACCGAAGAAGAAGATCACCACCACCAGCACCAGCGGGATGATCGTCCAGGTGAGCTCGAGGGCGGTGTTGTGGCTCGCCGACTCGGCAGCGTCGACTCCCTCCCTCCGCCGGATAGCGGATGACGAAGAACACCATCACCGCCACGATCAGCAGGAAGAAGAACACCGAGAGGCCGAGAATGAAGTTGAACAGCGAGTCCACGTTGTGGGCCACCGTGGAGATCTGGGGCGGCATCCAGAACGAGCCCTCGTTCCCCTCGGGGCGGCTCGACAAGACCCGCGCAATGTTGTGGAGTGCCGTCATCAGACCGATGTCCTCTTCTGTTCGTGCTTTTTCCGACGGATCTCGCGCACCCAGAAGGCCGCCAGCGCGAGCCCGAACACGAGCGCCGTCGCACCACCACCCAACCTCATGATGTTCATGGCCACCGGCGCATACCGTCTGCTGGACGGATCGTAGTGATAGCAATACATGATCAACTGGTCAAGGGGTCCGCCGATCCGGCCCTCCGAAGCTTCCATCAGGGCGAGCTTCATTTTCCGCTGGGGGTACTCGATGCCGTAGAGGTACCGGGCGACCCTCCCGTCAGGCGTCGACACGAAGATCGCGGCCGCGTGCGCGTACTGGTCGGTCTCGGGATCGTAGCGGTAGCCGAAGCCCACGGCTTCGGCCAGGCGCCGGATGTCGACCTCTTTCCCGGTCAGGAAATGCCAACCGCGGGCGGCGGCGGGACGCTGGTACCGCTTCAGGTAATTCTGCTTCTTCGCCGCGGCCAGCTCGGGCGTCTCCAACGGGTTGATCGACACGGTCACCATTTCGAACTCGACGCCGGGCGTCCAGTCCATCTGCTCGAGACCGTCCACCACGCCGTTGAGCTGCAGCCCGCACAGCATGGGACAGCGGTAGTAGTTGAGGGTCAGGATCACCGGCCGGCGGCCGTCGAAGTAGTCACCGAGACGAACCGTGTTGCCGTCCTCGTCCACGAACTCCAGGTCGAGGGGCAGCCCGGCATCGAGATGCTCCTCGATGCCGACCTCGTCGAGGGCGGCCGGCACCTCTCCGCGAGCTGCGCCAATGCCGTGCCTGCGGCCATCCAGAGCACCAGAAACAACGCGACGCGTCCTGCCAGAACAAATGATTGGCGCTGCGTGGACCGTCGGAGTCGGTGATTGCGAATTGCGAATTGCGAATTGCGAATTCCGACCTGCCGCTCCCGGAGTCACTGTGGCGATCGCTCGTATCGCAATCCGAATGGCGGTCGATGGCGGCACATCTCTCCGTTCGCGACGTCAATGCGTCACTGCCATGTGTCCAGTCCCGGATCATCTGTGCCCGCTCCTCGGACCCAGTCTCGCTCGTTACCAGTCAACCGAACCCGGCGGTCGCAGATTCCGATTCCCGGCGTCATTCTGCGAATCATTGCTATTGGGCAGTCTATTCGAGAGGGGTTTTCCGAATTCCGAATTCCGAATTCCGAATTCTCCTGCCTACTGCCTTTGAATGAACACGACCCACTCGTCGCTGGCACACGAGGCAGTGAAGACCTCGTGCCCCTTCGCCCTCACCGCGTCCACCAGGGGAGCGGGATTGAACGGCGCCGCGATCTTGAGCACCTGCCCGGGCTCCATCCGGGCCAGCCTGCGGGTGACCTCTCCGACCGGGGTCTCCCCGGCATCGAGCAGAGCGCCGGCGTCGATCACCGCCACCGGTGCCGAATTTTCGACCCACGCCGGCGTCTCCCCCACCCCGGCGGAATCCCCCTCCGCAACCGCTTCACCACCCACGCCGAGGGCCGAGCGCAGCGCCAGGATCATGACGCTGACCTGGATTCCGCCCACCCGGGCCGCCTGCTCCAGGGTGGTGACCCGGGCGACTGTCCGCCGCAACACCGGGTTGGAAAGCGCCTTGAATCGGGGCGCCAGCTCGACCAGTACGCCCTCGGCCTCCGGGAATGCATCCAGCAGCTCTCCGACCTTGGTCTCGGGATTGATGGCCAGGCTCATGCCGTCACCTCGGTTCCCGGCACCTCTGCCAAGAGCCTTCGCTCGCCCTCCAGTGCCCGAATCTGCGCCACATCCTGGGTCACCTCGAGCACTCCCAGGAACTCGCCCGCCGGGTCTCTGACCGAAAAGTAGCGGATATGGACGAACCGGGGACCCATCTGGATCCAGAACTCGGCGACGTCGCGGCGGCCGGCGGAGAGGTCGTCAACGATCTGCTGCACCACGTGCACGCTCTTCGGCGGGTGACAGTTCTCGACCTTCCGGCCGATGATCGCCCGGTTGCGGTCGAAGACCCGGTCCGAACCTTCGCTGAAGAACGCCACCCGTCCGTCGGCGTCGACGAAGGTGATGTCCATCGGCAGGGTGTTCAACACTCCGACCAGCTGGTTGAGCTTGAGATGGCCGGACGGCAGCTGGATCGTGTCGTCGGCGGGCAGCTTCACCGGCGATGACGGCAGCACCGGCAACGGCGGCTGCCACCTCCCGGTCGGTTCCGCCATTCCCGGCCCGAAGTCGGCCCACTGGCGCTGCACCTCGCCCCAGTCCTGGGCGGACATGTGTTGCATGGCCATCGGCCACAGGATCTTGTCCTCCTTGGTGGTCATGCCGGCCACCTGATCGAGCATCGGTTCGATCACCGTTTCGACCGCCAGAGTCCGCTCTTCGGCGCCCAGTCCGTCGAGCTCTTCCAACAGCTCACCGGCAGCCCTCACCTTGTCGCGGATCTCATCGTGGACGCCCCACATCACCTTCGGCGGACCGGCGATCCCGGCCCTTTCGAGAAACGGAAAGACCAGGTACTCCTTACGCTTGTAGTGACCGTCAACGCGACACAGTTCGGTGTGGGCATCGCGCAGGCGATCGGCGATCCCATGTTCATCGGATGTCAAAACGGTCTTTGCGAGCGCGCGGTAGCCCTCGACGATGTCGAGAATCCGCCTGTTCTCGAGCCGGAACGTATGGACCGGATGACCCGGGGCAGCCTCGGGCGGGGCCTCCCCGCCGAGACCGTGACCCAGCACCGCGGCATGGACGTCGCACATCCGCTGGATCTCCTGCTGCGCCATGCCTTCTGCCATCAACGAGCTCTCCATGGCCGCGATCTCGGACGCCCCAACCTCGGAAAGCAGATCGCCGAACTCGGTGGTGAGCTCCTCCGGGTCGGCGCCGTCGTGCAGGCGCCGGATGATCCCCTTCAGGGTCTCGATGCGATACCGGCTGTTGTCGATCAGTTCACTCATGTCATCCTCCGCAATCGAGTATCAGGCTCAACAACCGAGCAGTCCTTGACCTTGGTCAGGTTCCGGAGGGAGGAGACAATGCTTGAGGTTTGCGGTTTGAGGTTTGAGAATTCGGAGAACCTAACCCGTAACAATGCGGGAGGGTTGAAGACTCATTAAAACCCAATACCCGGCGTCGGATTTTCGGCATGGCATCGCGAGCACCTTCCAAGCGGCTTGAAAATCCGGGGCCGGGTATTGGGCGGTGATCAGGAGCCGCGATTCCCCGCTACGGAATGGTGAGCGACCACGCCGTGGTATCGCCCGACTCGAAACCGTCCGAAAAATCGACCCCGAGCGTGGCTCCGACCAGCTCGGCCATCACCGCCACGTTCATCTTGATAATCTCCTCCCCCATGGCCACCGTGATGTGCTGGGGCAGGTCGTTGACGGTGTGGTAGTAGGGGTTGCGAACGCCTTCCAAGCGGCTTGAAAATCCGGGGCCCGGTATTGGGCAGTGATTCGGAGCCGCGATTCCCCGCTACGGAATGGTGAGCGTCCAGGCCGAGGTATCGCCCGACTCGAAGCCATCCGAGAAGTCGACCCCCAGAGTCGCGCCCACGAGGTCGGCCATCACCGCCACGTTCATCTTGATGAATCTCCTCCCCCATGGCCACCGTGATGTGCTGGGGCAGATCGTTGACGGTGTGGTAGAGGGGTATGCTGGAAGTCGTTTTCGATCGTCAGCAACGCCGGGATCCCCGCATCCAGATAGGGCACGTGATCCGAACCCCAGGCATTCAACAGGATCTCGATCCGCAGGGAGGTGTAGAGAGGCGCGGCATCGGCGAACAGATCGAGGAAGCTCTGGGCCCACGGTTCAGTCTCCAGCAGGCAGTCCAGGTCGGAGTCCCCGGTGTAGCCGATCATGTCCATGTCGAGCATGCCCTGGACCTTCGACAGGTTTCCGGAGGTGGTGAGCTCGTCGACGTGGTCGTAGGATCCGTAGAGGTACTGCTCCTCCCCCGAGTAGCAGATGAAGAGCACCGTCGACTCCGGCGGGTGGGCGGTCAGGATCCTCGCCATCTCGAGGACCCCGGCGCAGCCGCTGGCGTTGTCCTCGGCACCAGGCGCCGCCGTGTATGGGTCTTGCGAGATGCTGTCGTAGTGGCCGCCGATGATCCACCACTCGTCGGGTGTGGTGGTGCCCTGCCAGGTGGCAACGACGTTGTAGGCCAGGGTGCTCTGGACCCAGAACGACGGCGTTGAAACCGTCAGCCCGGGCATCGCTTCGAACTGGGTCACCAGCCAGTCGCGCGCCTGCAGGATCTGTGGTCCGTGGGTGTACCGGTTGTAGGCCGCCAGGCTGGTGAGATCCACCATCCAGCGATCACCGTCCACCTCGTCCACGAAGGCCTGGACCTCCGGCGAGAATCGGGCCTGCTCCCGCGGTTGGCGGTTGGCCGCCTGGCGCACCACTACGGTGTTTCGCGCAACCGGATAAACCCCCCGATGTTGCGGAATCACAGATTGGAACGGTATCGCCCCACCGAGATCCGGGGCGACGGCAAGCCCGAGCCTGGGCGTTCCAGCCGCCAGCCGGAGCCCCAGGGCATCGAGCTCAGCGGCCTCGAAGCCGCGAACCAGCCAGACCGGGGCCTGGTCCATCGTCGCCTCCAACTCCACCACCGGCCGGGTCTGCCGGATCCGGTCGAGGGTCGGGCCCTCGGCGCACAGGATGAGCTCGGAGCCGAACTCGATCCACCACGACACACCCGGATCGCCGGTGATATCCTGCAACCGGTCCCACCCGGCGGAATCGATGTCCACCACGGCGCACGATTCGGACTGGGCCGCAGCGGGTTGGGTCACAGCCAGCAGAACCGCCAGCACGACGGCGGCGCCGGCCGCGGCACGGGAGATGGTATTTCGGATCGAGCAGTGGCGGCGGTTGTCGATTGAATGATTCATGATCTCACCCTACCAGGTCGTGGATTTGTCGAACCAGTGGACAGGCGCCCCACCTCGACCGAACAACTTTACACCGGAACGCCCTTTGCCGTATGGTCGTGAAGTGACGGAGGTATCGTGAGTCGGGAACCCATCGAGCCGTCAGACTATCGCCGGTTCGGCAGACGCGAGTTGCTCCGCCTGTGGGGCCCTGCCGCCGTGGCCGGCATCGCCCTGTCCGGCCTCGGCTCGTTCCTCGTCGGCCGTCCGAGCCGACACCGGCCCACCGATCCGTCGGCCGCAGGGGTGCTCCCGGTGTGGCGGACCGCCGCCGACAAGCCCGGCCGGCTGGCCGTGGCGGGCGGTACGGGCCCGGCGGAGAACGTCCGCCGCGCCCTCGCCGCACTCGGCGGCATCGAGCGCTTCGTCGGCGCCGGGGACCGAGTCGCCATCAAACCCAACGCCGCCTGGGACCGGACCCCGGAGCAGGCGGCGAACACAGATCCCGATTTGATCGCCGAGCTGGTCCGCCAGTGCCTCGGCGCCGGCGCCGTGTCGGTGATCGTGCTCGACAACACCTGCCACAACCCGAAGCGGTCGTTCGCCCGGTCCGGAATCGCCGACGCGGTTCGCGCCGCCGGCGGCACCGCTCTCCACCAGGACTCCACCGACACCGTCGAGCTCGACCTTGGAGGCATGACCCTGGGCCGGTGGAAGGTGCTGCGTCCCATCGCCGAGGCGAACCGCCTGATCAACGTCCCGGTGGTCAAGCACCACTCGCTGTCCCGCGTGACCCTCGGGATGAAGAACTGGTTCGGCGCCGTCGTCGGCGCGCGGCCCAGCCTCCACCAGAACATCGGCCGGGTGTGCGCCGAGCTCGGCAGGGCATTCGACCCCACCCTGACCGTGGTCGACGCCACTCGCGTCCTGACGGGGGGCGGCCCGACCGGCGGTTCCCTCAGCCTGGTCCGGCCGCTGGACCTGGTGGCCGTTGCCACCGACCCGGTGGCGGCCGACGCCTGGGGGGCGTCGCTGCTGGACGTCGACGCCGTCGACCTTCCGCACATCGCCATCGCGAGCCAGCTCGCGCTCGGCACCGCCGACTGGCGGTCGGTGTTGACGGAGGCATAGGTGAGGGTTCGCGCACGCCACCTTCGACTGCTTTCCCAGGTGTTCTTTGTCGTGCTTTTCGTCGGGCTCTTCGTCGGGCCTCGGCTTTTCCGAGGTGCCGGGGAGGGCGGCGTCGGTCCTGCTGGCCCTCGATCCCCTGACCGCCGCCGGAACCGCCCTGGCCGACTGGTCGGTTGCAGGTTGGACATGGCTGGGAATCGCGGTCCTCGCCGCCACCGCGGTGCTCGGCCGGTTCTTCTGCGGCTGGGTCTGCCCGCTGGGGGCACTCCAGCACCTGGTGTCGTGGGTTGCGGGTCCGAACCGGCGGAAACGGACCAAGATCAACCGCTACCGGCGGTGGTTCTCCGATCAAGTACTTCGTGCTGCTGGTGGTCCTCGTCTGGGCCGTCCTGGGTGCCAACCACACCGGTTGGCTCGACCCGCTGGCCTTGCTCCACCGGGCGATGGCGGGCGGGGTGCAGCCGCTGCTGGAGGGAGGCGCCGCCCCGGGGGGTTGGGTCTCCTTCGGCCTGCTGGCGGCGATCCTCCTGTTGTCGGCGTGGATGCCCAGGTTTTTCTGCCGCGCGGTCTGCCCGTCGGGGGCGCTGATGGGCCTCTTCGCGCGCCTGGCGCCGCTTCGGATCCGACGGGGCGAGGCCGACTGCACGGGCTGCACCCTGTGCGTCATCCCGTGCCAGGGCGCCGATGAACCGCTCGGTGATCACCGGGTCAGCGAGTGCCACGTCTGCCTCAACTGCCTCCAGACCTGCGCCGAAAAGAGCCTCAGGTACGCGTTGCCCGACGATCGGAGACGGCCTCGCCACGCCCGCGCTCGACGTCGGCCGGCGCCGCTTCCTGATCGGCGTGGCGGGGTCCGCGGTCATGGCCCCGGTGCTGAGGGCGGCCGGAGGCAGCCTGGAGGCGCGGGGCCACGACGCCATCCGGCCGCCTGGGGGCGCTCGACGAGCCGGCGTTCTTTGGCTCGATGCGTGACCTGCGGCGCCTGCGCCGCGTCGTGTCCCACCGGCGTCATCATCTCGGACGTCGGACGCAGCGGCGTCGAGGGGCTGTTCACCCCGGTGCTGGACATGCGCCGGGGTTGGTGCGAGCCCTCCTGCATCCGGTGTGGAGAGGTCTGCCCCACCGACGCCATCCGGACCGTCGAACCGACGGCCAAGCAGGCCATCGGCGGTCCCGCGGAAATCACGGTGGGAACGGCGTTCCTGGACCGCGGACGGTGCCTGCCGTGGGGCATGGAAACGCCGTGCATCGTCTGCGAGGAGATGTGTCCGACCTCGCCCAAGGCGATCTGGCTCGACACCGTCGAGGGCACACGTCGGGACGGCACGACGGTCGTGCTCCAGCAGCCCCACGTGGATCCCGAGCTGTGCACCGGCTGCGGGCTCTGTGAGAACCGCTGCCCGGTCGGGAGAGCGGCCGCCATCCGGGTCTCCGGCCGTCGGCGAGTCCCGCGATCCGGGCAACTGGATGCTTCAGCGCAAAGCCACCTGAAGTCACAGCGACCCGATCGCCGCAGTGCTATCTCTCGACGCATGCGCTTCGAGCAGCGCCTCTCGGCCTGGTCGGTCACCGGATTTCTCCAGCAGGCCTTCTTCGTGGGCATCGGCGCTGCCGCCGCCCTGGTCCTGGTGGCTGCGGCATTCATTGCCTTCGGATCACTGGCCATCCGGGCGGTGCTGCCCACCATCGATCGCCACGTCGAGCAGGGTTGGGTCGAGGCGCTGGGTCCGCTTTCGACGCTGCCGATCGCTACCCACCGCTGACGAAGAACGCGGCCGCGCGCCAGGTCGAGGTGCTCGCGGCGACGCTCGGCATCTCCGTCGCGACCGAGAACGACGCCACGGCGCCGATCCCCGAGTCCTCGACAGGTCGCGGCCTTCGCGAAGGTTCGCGCCGCTTGCTGGCGGACGCCGGCGATACCGATCGGCGGCCTATCCGACGCAGCTCGGCGCGCGACACCTGGCTGCGCCGCAACCGGGTCCACATCGACGAGCTCGCCGACAACTGGTCAACGGGGAGAGCTCCGGTGTGGGCCATGGACCTCGACGACTGCGTCGGCAGCCTCGCGGTCAAGCTCGACGGTCTGGTGGATCTGCAGAGGGCCATCCTGGCGTCCGCGCGAGTGGTCGATCGATGCCGGTGATTGACCGCGGGACGGCGAAGCTCCTCGAGGCCTCCTGGCGTCTCAACGACACGCTTCAGCGAAGCCCCAGGCTGGAGGAGCACCTGGCGTCGATCACGGTCGTCGAGTTCCAGATGGCGGTGCTCCGCAGGCACCCCGATCCCGGCAGCCACTGGAAGGTGCGGCTGGCTGCCCTCGACCTCGAGCAGCGGGCCCTGGAGGCGGTTCGGCTGGATGCGTGGCTGCTCAGGTGCAGGGCGGCCGGCGTTCTCGAACAATCTCCACCCGGTCCTCGGGGTCTTCGCTCAGCCCTTTGCCCGACTTGCTCGCGGTTCCCCAACACCAGGCCATGGTGTGGGCGGTCGAGGAGCTGCCGACCCGGGACGTGACGCGCTTCGATCCCGACCGGTTCGTCGCCGAGCAGCACCGTCGGATACCCAGGTGGAACACTGATCGCCCGATCCGGGCCTGCCGGACGACTGGCGATTCTGGCCCGATCAGCGTCCACGGCTCGCTCGCCGTCGAGCTCGCCCTGCGCACCCTGGAGCTGCAGGATGCGCTTCGCGCGCTCGGATCGCTTCAACCCCTCCGACCTGGCGCCCCGTCAGCCGTCTCGGGTCGCCGGGATCGACTGGCGTTACACCGTCGACGGCGGCGCCGTGTGAGATCGCCCTCGACGACGGCACCCTGGTCACGAGACGGGCGAGCCTCCGCGCCGAGGGTTCCACTGCCCTCGCGGCCCGCCGCCCGGAGGTGAGCCATGAGCCCCACCGGGCGGACCGGTCCGCCAGCCACGTCAGTCCAGCGCACGCCGCAAGCCGCGCGTCGGCGACCACCGGTTTCGTCCCGACCCATCCATGTCCAGACACCAGCGGCGAACGGCTCGCGCCGTGGAGGATGCCGGCGAACCGACTGCTGGCCGGCAACGAGGAGGTGCTCGCGTTCACCGAGGCAATCGAGGATTCACCCTCGATCGAGCGGGCGGTGCTCGGTGCCCGCTGGCCCGGAGCGCGGCGGGTGGCCCTGCTTTTCACCACCCGGCGGTTCATCGAAATCGGGGTCAGCGCCTCGGGCGACGACCACTGGGTAGGATCCGGTCCTTCCCGTGGGACGCGATCCCCGCCTTCTCGATCGACGACAGGTGGCTCGAGCTGCGGACCTGGGAGGGACAGATTCACCGGTGGTTTCTGCGCGCAACCTGCCCGACCCCTCGGTGGAGGGCCGACTGCTGCGCCGGGTCAACCTGGCGGTGTCCACCTACGTGCCATCGCAGACTCGGACCGCTCCCCTCCAGCACTGCTCCAGCTGCGCCGCGGAACGGCCGGCGTCGCAGGAAAGCTGCCGCAAGTGCGACGCCACCGTTCGCACCGCCCGGCGGGCGTCACAGCTGGCCCTGGCGATCCCCGGCGGCGGCGACTTTTACAGCCAGCGTCCGGTTGGCGGAGCCATTCGGGGTCGGCTCGAGATCCGGCTTTTCGCTGCGCTGCGCTGTGGGAGTTTTAGGTACCGCCGACCCCCGGTGGACGGTGTTGGTCGTCGGTGCGGGATGTGGACTGCTCGGGGTGACCAAGCTCCACGGCGTCTTCTCGGCGCGCCTGTTGGCCCACCGGGCAGGTGCCATCAGCCCGGAGGCCGAGCAGCGATGGCGGCGGCTGGTACCCGTTGGCCTGGTCCTTTCATTGCGGTTCTGCTCGCACCGTTGCCGTTTGCCGGTCGATTCGACGCGACGGTGACCTGGGACCTCGCGTTCGCCAACACTGATCAGAGCTGGACCGCGACCCGACCTGCCCTCCGACAGCGCGGCGCTCGAGGACCCGTACCTCCGTGGAACGTGGACCCATCGATCGGGTCAGCTGGTCAGCATCCGCGCGTGGCCGTTTCAGAGACTGGAGCCCGCAGACCGCGTTCGGTCCCGGCTGGCCGTCGAACGCCGGATCACCGACCCGCCGCTGACGCTGAACGGCGTCGAGGTCCTCCAGGCGGTGGAGCCGATGCTCGACGCGGCAGCGGACCGGCAGCTGTCCGCGCCAGCCTGCTGGTGGTGGACGAACAGGCTCGGGACGTCCACGAGCTGTCCAGCGTGGTGGATGCGTCCGACGCGACCGCGGCCCTCGCCGACTCCACACTGTCGAACGGGTCTTTGGATCGCTGCTCCGTTCTGGGTGGTGCCCGCTGTTCCGGCCGGATCAGACAGGTTAGGCACACGAGGTGACGTGCAAGTCACGAACTGCCGCTGCCTTCAGACCCCTGGCCTACCGTGCGCCGGTGGAGCCTGAGAGCGCTGCAGGCGGACTGATCGCCGGACCAGAAGGACGTCGACTTCGGCGTCAATGGTGGCCGTCCAGCCCCTGTAGATCGCCGACGCGCTAACCCGCCGACGGTGCTGCCCGATGGGCACGACAGCGCTGGCGATCGACCCGCCGCCGAATGCCCGCTCGGCGACGCCCGAAGGCTTCCGAGGTCCGCGCTGAGCAGCGCGAGGGTCTCGGCGAAGGCAGCGTCGGTCAGGGTTCCGAGCTCGACGCCGCGGTGGTCGTACCGTGCCCTGTCGCCAGTTGAGTCTGCACTTGCCTCGCCACGACCATCACGCACAAACCGACCACCGCGAGCGCCGCCAGGGCCAACACCAGGGTCGACCCCGATTCGCCGTTCACCACGATCTCCCGTCCGGCCACCCGCTGGAAGCGTGAACCGCCGCTGCACCAGCTGTTCCGATCGACCCCGTGGTGCTGAGGCCCCGAGACCCGGCCTCGGCAGGATCGACACCCGCACCTCCACGGTCGCGAGGTGTGACCAGTCGCCACCACCACGAGGCCACGCCGTCTGGCGACCACCCGCCGACCGGTGGACGCGCCGGCCTGTCGAAGGTCTCCCGGACCAGGGCGTCGCCTTCCAAGGAGCATACCTGCTCTTTTCGCCGTCCCACGCCACCAGCTCCATCGGTCGCTGGTCCCAGCTGACCGGCTGCAGGACGACGCCCGATGCATCCCTGGACGTCCCGGCGGAGGGAGGCGGTCAGGGACGACCACCGCGGGTCTGGAAGTCCCCCGCTCGCGTCGCGGTAGACCCGGGTGGAGGCGCCGATCAGCTGGGCTGCCGCCAGCATGACCACGCTCACCAGACCGAGGGTGACCAACAGCTCGACCACGGTGTAGCCGGTGCGTCGGTCACGGTCGCCACACCATGGTCGACAGCCGCAGCTCCATGGCCTCGCCGAGGAACCGGGATCGCACCACCACGGTCACCTCGTAGAGCCCCTCGATCTCGCCGCCGGACCACTCTCACGAGGTGCCGGACATTGGCGCCGGCCGCCGTGATCCGGGAAGGCCATGGGACACCGGGCCCGATTCCAGTGGCACGATCTCGCCCCGGACGCCCTCGAGGACCTCCTCGGCGACGTCCAGCAGCTGCTCCCAGCTCGGTGCGCCGGACGCAGCGCGGCGTGAGCCTGCAGCGCACTGGCGGCCACCAGCAGGCCCATCCCCACGATCGCGATCGCCGCCACCGCTTCGAGCAGACTGTAGCCATCAGGATTCGTGCGTCGCATCAGATGACCGCGCCACCACGCTAACACTTGGACGGGCGGGGCCGTGGGGCTGAAGGCACGGGAGTAAATGCGAAATGGAAATCGAAATCGGTTTTCCGAATTTCGAATTTCGAATTGCCCGTGCTGCCTGCCTCCGCGTTTGAGGCCCAGCAGCTCCGCCAGCCGGCCTGCCGAGGCGGCCTCGACCTCGTCGTGGAGCGAGCCGCCGTGAGAGTCCATGCTGACCACCACCGGGAAGCGCTCGACGTGAATCACCCACAACGCCTCGGGGACGCCGAACTCCTCGAGCATGAAGACCTTCTCCACCCGCGGGATCGCCGACGCCAGCACCTGAGCCGCACCGCCGATGGCGTGAAGGTAGGCCGCGCCGCTGCGCGCGAGACCCTCGAGCGTCTTCGCGCCCATGCCGCCCTTGCCGATGACGCCGCGCAGGCCGTAGCGGCTGATCACATCGGCCTGGTAGGGCTCCTCGCGGATCGAGGTGGTGGGTCCGGCGGCCACGAACTCCCAGCCGCCGTCGTCTGGCTGACAACCGGCCCGCAGTGATAGATCACGGTCCCCTCGAGGTAGGGGGCCACCTCGTCGCGGTACTCCTCGATCAGCCACTTGTGGGCCGCGTCCCGGCCGGTGATCATCCTTCCGGTCAGCTCGACGAAGTCACCGACCTTGAGCGCGCGCACACCGTCCTCGCTGGCGGGCAGCTTCAGCTCAGCCATGTCACCTCTCCTTCCGCGTCGATGCTGACGCCGGCCTTGCGGTCGGCCCAACACATGTAGGTGACCGTCACGAAGTAGCACGCCGGCAGTCGGTCGAGCACGCCGATCTTGACGCCGAGCAGCGTGGTCTGACCGCCGAACCCCATGGGTCCGACGCCGAGCCCGTTGCCCTCCGAGAGGATCCTCGCCTCGAGGGCCGCGAGCTCCGGATCGGGGTTGGTGTCGTCCAGCGGCCGCAGGATCTGGCGTTTCGACTCGGCGAATGCGCGACACGCGGTCGCCGCCGATGCAGACTCCGAGCACGCCCGGTGCGCAGCCCTTGCCCTGGGCCTGGAAGACCGCGTCCAGCACCGCCCGGCGGACCCCTTCGAGGTCTCTTCCGGCCTTCAAGCGGGCGTCGGGCAGCTTGTACTGCGCGCCGACGTTCTCGCTGCCGCCGCCCTTGAGGATCATCCGGACCTCGATGCGGTCGGCATCCCACTCCTCGAAGTGGACGAACGGGATCCCCCGGCCGGTCCCGGATCCGGTGTTCTTTCCGGTCACGGTGTCGACCGCGTTCGGCCGCAGGTAGCGCCGGTCGGTCGCCTGACGAACCGCCTCGACGAACTGATCTTCCAACTCCCGCGTGCTGAAGCCCACCGGGTGATGGATCCACACGACCGGGGTTCCGGTGTCCTGGCAGATCGGCGCGGACCGCTCGCGGGCGAGATTCACGTTGTCCAGGATGGTCCCGAGAGCACGCTCGGCCAAGCTGCCGTCGGACTCCGCCTGCCGGCCCTCCACGAGGGCCCGTTCGACGTCCGGCGGGAGCTGGGTGGAAGCCCTCCGGATCAGCTCAACAAAGGTCTCGACGTGATCTCCGGATCCGACCATCAGCACCTCCTCTCGGCGCCGCCGATCTTACTCCCGCCGCACCGGAAACACAATGCCCACATGTCTCGTTCCCTGGTTCACAAACTTTGGGGTTGAAAGTTGAAAGTTGAAAGTTCCCGCGCACCCGCTCATCGGGCAGGGTCGTGGCTGAATGAAAATCCGGGGTCGGGTATTGGGCAATTTATCGAATGGCGGAATTTCCCGCGACGATCTTTTTGCGGAGGATCAGGACCTCGAGGGCCAGACCGGCGACGCCGAGGGCCGCGGCCACCTCGTCCACCGGCGCCGTCACCGCCTCTTCGGTGGGGTTGTCGCCGATGACGAAGGCCACTGCACGGTCCTTGATGCGGATCGGGATCATCAGCGAACCGAGGGGCGGCGGATCGCCCAGGAGGGCCATCAAACCCTGGTTATCAGAATCGTCCGGAATCGCACCCAAATGGTAGCCGGCGCCGAACCGAAATTCGTGGAACAGCGTCTCTTCCTCGATCGACACCGAAAACGACTGGACGTCGTCCAACACCACACCGTGACCGCGAGCCATCCAGCCCACGACCGAACCCCGGTGCACCGCAAACAGGCAAACGCGACCAAAGAAGGACGCCGCGTATCGCAATATCAACCGCCCGACCTCGTCTCGATGGTCCGCCTTGGACAGCAACTCTCGATAGGTCACCTCGTCGAGTTCGCGATCGGCGTCGATCGGCGAGCCCGGATCGACCGGCGCAAGGCCCGGGAAGGTGGCCACCTGGTGATGATCCGACGGGCGGACCGGAGGTCGCGGCCGCAGCGCCAGGAGCTGCTTCGGTCTGACCAGAGGCGGGGTCCACATTCTCCCAGTCGGTGACCGGCTCCCGCCCAAGCTCCGCCGAAGATTCCCCCATAGGATCGCCGTTGAGGCGACCGATCGCGTCCGCGATCGCGGCCTCCGTGGCCACGTAGGGCTGGATCTTCCGGCCCGTGATCTCGCCAAGCTCCTCGATCGCCACCGGATCGCGAGGATTGGTCATCGCCACCATCAAGACGCCATCGGAGCCCTCGAAGGGAACAGCCTGGAGACGCCTGGCGTGCCTGGCGGGTACAAGTGACAGAACCTCCAGGCGAGCCCTCTGCAGTACCGCGGTGGACACCGGCCTGACCCCGGTCTGCTCGGTGAGCGCGTCCAACAGCTGGTGCTCATCGACAAACCCGAACTTGAGAAGCTGAGTCCCCAACCGTCCCCCGGTGCGCCGGCACGCCTCGAGCCCAGTGTGCAGCTCCGAAACTGCGAGCGTACCCCGGTCCAATAGGATCTCACCGAGACGTTTCATGATGGCCTATTATATGCAGATCCTTCGAATCGTTGAGGTGGCACCGGTAGGAGGCTCAATTCGCTACGCGAATTGAGTTGATTTTTTTCATTTGGGTGCGAAGACACTGGCTGAGGGAACGAGGAGCGGCGGCAGGCTGTTGCACAGGAAGACCTGCGGGAGGCGACATGAAGACTCGAATCGAACGAGACACGATGGGCGAAATCGAGGTTCCGGCAGACTGCTACTGGGGCGCCCAGACTGCGCGCAGCCTGGCCAACTTCAGGATCGGTCACGAGCTGATGCCGCGAGAGCTGATCCGAGCCTTTGGGATCCTCAAAAAGGCGGCGGCGCTGGCGAACGCTGAACTCGGCGCTCTCGGCTCCGAGCCGGCCGAGCTGATCTCCCGCGCGGCCGACGACGTGATCGACGGCCGGCTCGACGACCAGTTTCCGCTCGTCGTGTGGCAAACCGGCAGCGGCACGCAGACCAACATGAACGTCAACGAGGTGATCGCCAACCGCGCCATCGAGTTGGCCGGTGGAGTACTGGGTTCGAAGGACCCGGTGCACCCCAACGACGACGTCAACCGCAGTCAATCCTCCAACGACACCTTCCCCACTGCGATGTACATGGCGGCCTCAGAGAGCATCTCTCACGGCGTGCTGCCCGCCCTGGCTCACCTTGAATCCGGCCTCCGCCGGAAAGGCCTGGATTTTGCAGACATCGTGAAAATCGGCAGGACCCACCTGATGGACGCCGTCCCGCTGACCCTCGGTCACGAGTTCGGAGCGTGGGCCCACCAGGTGGCCAAGGGTCGAGGGCGGGTCGAGTCCGCCCTGCCCGACCTGCTCGAGTTGGCCCTTGGCGGCACCGCCGTCGGAACCGGGCTCAACACCCACCCGGAGTTCGCGGACCGCGCGATTGATCACATCGCCCGGATCACCGGCCTCGCCTTTGTCCCGGCGCCGAATCGGTTCGAGGCCCTGGCGGCCCACGACGCCCTGGTCCAGGTTTCGGGAGCCCTCACCACGGTTGCCGCAGCGCTCACAAAAATCGGAAACGACGTCCGGTTGCTGTCGTCGGGGCCGCGGTGCGGGCTTGCCGAGCTGATCCTGCCCGCCAACGAACCCGGATCGTCGATCATGCCGGGCAAGATCAACCCGACCCAGTCCGAGGCCCTGACCATGGTGGCCGTCCAGGTGATGGGGAATCACACCACCATCGCCGTCGCCGGCGCCTCCGGCCACCTCCAGCTGAACGTCTACAAACCGGTTTTGATTTACAACCTCCTGCAGTCCGTACGGCTGTTGGGCGACGCCAGCCGGAGCTTCGCCGACAACTGTATCGACGGAATCCAACCGGACCGGCAGCGAATCGCCGAGCTGGTGGACCGCAGCCTGATGCTGGTCACCGCCCTCAACCCGAGGATCGGTTACGACAATGCGGCGCGCATCGCCAAACAAGCCTTTGAGGAGGGCACCACCCTCAGGGCTGCGGCCGTCTCTCTCGGCCTGCTCACCGCCGAGCAGTTCGACGAGTGGGTACGACCAGAACACATGCTGTCCCCTCGAAAAACAATGAACCACTCTGAATTTTGAATTCTCGGTTCCCAGATCACCGCAACGGCTCTACGGAAGAGACATGTCGGTACAGATTCAGGTCCCGCGACTGAGAATTCAAAATTCAGAGCTGAAGCAAATTGTGGGGTGGTTTCTCGACGATGTCCTTGGTCATGATCAAGGCGTCTTCGCCGTCGGCGTAGTACCGCTCGCGGTGGCCTGCGCGCCGGTACCCGAGTGCACCATACATCCCGATGGCGGCGACGTTGTGAGTCCTCACCTCGAGGGTGACGGTGTCGCCGCCGGTTTCCCGGACGTGCTCCTCGGCCATCGTCATCAGCCGCCGTCCCAGGCCTGACCGCCGGTAGGGCGGCAAGGTGGCGACCTTGAGGACGTGGAGGTCGAGGTACTGCCAGGCCGAGAACAGGTAGGCGACCAGGTCACCCAACGGGTCCACCATCACCCGATGAAACCTGCCGGGCGCGAACAGCTCCGAAACGAAGAAATGGCCCGGCCATGGATCGATGAAGCACAGCCTCTCAGCGGTTTCCAGGAACCGAATGTCCGAGGGCTGCGGCAGCCGGACACTGACCCGCACCGGACGATCGGCCCTGGCCTCAGCCATCGCCGCCCCCCGGCCGGTGAATGGGCGGCCCCTCCAGGTACAACGGCTCCACCGGCTGGGTCGGCACCTCCAGGCCAGCCAGTTCGATGAGCGCCTCCGCGGCCGATCGCGGCGGACCGAACCGCTCGGCGCCGCCGATGTCCAGGCACTCCGGCGCCACCCACCCGGAACGCTCTTCGAGCCTGCCAACCGGCAGGATTTCGATCTCGCCGAGGGCTTCCGGAGGCCGTCCGGAGGCGACCCGAAAGGACCTGGCGTAAACCTCCCCCCGGCGTCCGGGTTGGGCGGTCCAGACGACTCCGGAGTGGGCGCAGCGGGCCGCCTGGACGAGCAGGGAGTCGTAGGCGAGCCGCGCGGCACCCGTGGCCTCGGCGAGGCCGGCGGCGGTGGCCAGCCCGGAGCGGATGCCGGTGAACGAACCGGGGCCACGACTGACAGCGATCGTTTCGATCGCCGACGGCGGCTCACCCGCGTCCTCCATCAGCAGATCCAGGGCCGCGACCAGCAGGGTCGACCTCGGCGAAATTCCCGCCAGCCGAGCCACCGACGCCACCGCAGCCCCCTCCCGGCGCACAGCCACCTCCAGCTGGAGTTCGCAGGACGAAATTGCCACCGTCACTCCCATGGCAGAATTCTACCTGTACCCCGCCTCCACCCACCCAATTACGAATTGCGAATTACGAATTGCGAATTGCCAGACGTTTAACGTGTAACGTTTAACGATTAACGTTGCGGTGGGCGGAGGGTCAGTCGCGCCGAGGCGGCGGCGTCCACCGCCTCTTCGGAGAACGGGAATGCAACCGGCGCCACATTCAACCACGCCTCGAGCTGGTCCGCGTAGTGAGCCGACCACGGCCTGCCCGACTGGCCGGCCGGAACAACCAGCACGGTGGCATCCCAGTTGCCGACCTCCGCGACCATCCTCAGCGATGGAATACCGACGACCGAGAAGGGTCGCCGCAGCTTCCAGTAGTTGGCGTTGACGGTCGTGCCGTCGCCGCCCACGGGGTACGGGCCACGGCTCCACGACCTTCCGAGCCACCTTCCCAGGACCGGCACCTGGGTGAAGGGATGCCGGAATTCCACCTGGTGAACCTCGCCCCAGGTTGTCCGGGAGTTCGAGACCGTCGAGTCGTTCGAGCACCCGGCGGACGATGGCCGCGCGATCTTCCGAGGGACCGGTGCCGACGTCATCCCACCATGCTTCATCGACCCCTCCGGCCAGCAACCGCAGCAGCGCCGTGGGCCCGACGGGGGTTGCGGGCAGGCCGTCCAGGGCCGCCTCGTCGCCTCCCACCGCCTCACCGAGCTCCACCAGGAGGTTGGCGTAGACACATGCCGCCTGGGAGCTTCGGTCGAGCTTGCCGTCCCACGAAGCCAGCAGCTTCGCTGAAGGCCCCTCGTGCGCCTCGAGCTCCGGGGCGCAGCTGGCGCAGCAATGCCACCGCCAAACCCGAGGCGAGATCACCCTGCAGCTCGACGAAATCGCCGATCCGCCAGTCGCTGCGGCCGGCCAACTGCTGGCGGATTCGCCGGACCCGCCACGGTGCGGCGAACTCTCCGGCCACGCTCGGCACGCCCGCGAAATCCCCTTCGGCCACGGGATCGTGATTCGCCGCCGCCACGAAGCCGGACTCCGGATCCACAACCGACAGACCGTCGGCCAGAGATTTCGTGCCGCGCCATGCCCAGCCCGACTCCTGGCCCGGAGACGGTAATCGCCCGGCCCCCCGCCGGCGGTCAGGTGCGGCCCCGGTGAGGAACTGAACGAGCCGGCCGCCGGAGTCCGCGGCCACCACGTGGAGGTATGGGCCTGACGTGTCGCGCCAGGCGTCGACGATGTCGAGAGCCGTGCGGGCGCGGTTCATCTCGAGTACCGCAGCCACTTCGCTCGGCGCGCTGAGGCCGATCCACTCGAGAGCCAGCACCTCGCGGCCCCGGTCCCTCACCACCGGACCGCGCTCCGACAGCCGGATCTTGACCAGCTCGGGGCTCATCCTGCCAGCGCACCCGGACCTGCTCGGTCACGGTCCTCAGGTCGATCCACTCGCCATCCACCAGCTCCCGGCTCCAGTCCTCATCGAGAGTCAGGACAAAGAGATCCTGATCGTCCACCATGGCGTTGGTGAGGCCCCACGCAACCCTCTCGTTGTGACCGGTCAGTACTCCGGGCGTGCCCGGCAGGGTCGCTCCCGCGACGTGCATCTCGGGGCTGAAAAGGTGCATCGCATAAAACGATCCGGGGATGCTCACACCGAGGTGGGGGTCGTTGGCGAGCAAAGCTCGACCCGAAGCGCTGAGCCTCGGTGACACGGCCCAGGCGTTGGCACCCCGACCACTCCGAAGCTGGACAAGATCGCCTCGTCCCGCTGCGGCGGCATCACGACCGCAGGAGCCGGCGGCAGCCACCGATCGGCCTCATCCGGCGACCATCCCCAGAGATCCACCGACCGTTCTCTCCCGAGGCGAGCCAGCTCGACGGCGCGATCGAGTTCCTCGCCCATGGCGGGCGACATCTGGAGCTGCACCTGCAGGCCGATGCCCAGAGAGTCCTCGACGTGCCAGCGATCCGGCGCCCGGCCCAGTAACCAGGTTTCAGGGGCAATCCACCTCCCGAACCGGTCGAGGGCCGCGTTGACGCCTCGGGTGTAGGCCTCCAGGGCCCACCGTTCGCCGACCTTAGAGCTCTGCGGCTTGACGGCGAGCCGAATCCTCGATCCGCCAGATTCGCGCCTTGCGGTCGCCGGAGAGGGCACTCGGGCCGACCAGCTCCGCCAGCCGACCAGCCGCCAGCCGGCGCGTCAGGTCCATCTGGAAGAAACGATCCCGCGCGTGAAGATAGCCGACGACAAACCAGACCGTGGGTTCGTCATCGGCCCGTACGTGGGGAATCCCCCGGCCGTCGAGGATTATCTCCGCGGTTCCCGGCGAGCCGTCGACCTCCTCCACCACGGTGCCGCGTTCCGGCAGCCTGCTCGACGCCGACCGCATTCTCACGTGGACCAGATTTCCCACCACCACGGCGATCAAAGCCACCGTGCAGCACAGGCCCAGGAACCAGAAGCGACGAACCATCGAGGGAGATACTACCAGCGGCCAGCTCGCTTTGCTCGCTGCCCGCGGTAACAAGCGGGTGAGAAATGGGGCCCAGCGCCTCCGCCCAGCTATACTGCTCCCGACCGGAACTCGATCATGACGCGCAGGAACAACCCCGCCAGCCGCCTCGCCAAGCTCTCCTCCGTGCTGGAGGGCGCCAAGACCATGGTCATCGTCATGCAGAACAACCCCGACCCCGACGCCATCGGGGCCGCGGCCGGCCTGAGAGAGATCGCCAACGAGCTACACGGGATCGCGTGCTCCGTCGCCGACTCGGGTCACGTCGGCAGAGCGGAGAACAAGGCCCTGTTGCGCTACCTCGGGATCAACGCCCGGCCCACGGTCGACCTCGAGCTGGATCGCTTCGATCGGATCGCCATGGTGGACGCCCAGCCCGGGGCCGGCAACGTCACCTTCGACCCGAAGATTCGGCTCGATGTGGTCATCGACCACCATCCGATCCGCAGGGAGACGAGGTCGGCGCGTTTCACCGATATCCGCAGCCGCTACGGAGCCACCTCTACCATCATTTTCGAGTATCTGCAGGAAGCCGGGATCGAACCGCCCACTCCGGTGGCGACAGCGATGGTCTACGGGATCAAGTCCGATACCCAGGATCTGGGCAGGGAGAGCACCCGAGCCGACGTCGAGGCCTTTCTCGGCCTCTACCCCAGTCCAACGTCAAGGGACTCGGCCGAATCGTCGCAGCGCCATTGCCGAGGGTCTACTTTTCGAAGCTGCTGCGGGCCATCGCCAACGCGACCATTTTCGGCGACCGCGTGGTGTCGTACTTGGGTCGCTTGGAGAACCCGGAAATGGTCGCCGAGGCCGCAGATCTGCTGCTGCGCATCGAGGATGTCCAGTGGTCCATGTGCTTGGGCGTCATCGACGGCTGGATCCACCTCAGCCTGCGGACGGTGGCCCGCGACGCCGACGCCGGCAAGGTGGCCCGCAATCTCGGCGGGCGGCGCGGTTTCGGCGGCGGACACCAGTCTCTCGCCGCGGCCCAGATCCCGCTGCCGTCTGAGGTCACCACCGACCGCTTGATCCGTCGCATCGTCAACGGCCTGATCAAACGGTTCCTCAAAGCCACCGGCAATCCCAAGGATCCCGGCCGAGCCGCTCTACGACGCCAGTTGAAAGTTCAACGTTACGCGTTAAACGTTACACGTTGAACATTGTAGGCGCCGAGCCCCGGCACAACGAAAAGTCAAAGAAAATTCAACTCAATTCTCGGTTCTCGAAGCTCGACGATCCGGGTTCATCTCTTTGTGACCGAGAGAATCGAGAATTGAGTGACAATCTGTATCCACAGCGATTTTCTCGTAGACTCGATAGACTTTGTAGAGCTCGCCGCCCATCAGCCGAACCGCCCGCTTGGTGAGCTCGTTGTCCTCGAGGATCCAGGAGTACTCGCACCACTGGTAACCGGTGTCGATGGACACCCGCAGGCCCTCGCCGAGCAGCACGCCCTCGATGCCCCGGTCGCGGAACCCCGGCTTGATGCCGAGCAGGATCAGGCGCAGGCCCTCGAGGTTTTCGGCCTTGGTCCGCAGCACGTGTTTCAGGGTGCGCAGCGGGTGGCGCAGGGGTGAGCCGTCGAGATCGCCCATCACAGGATTCCAATCGGGGACGCAGAGCAGCACGCCGACCGGCTCACCGTCCATGAAGGCGAATCGCACGAGCTCGGGCAGCACCACCGGCTTGAGCTCCTTGGCGAGCCAGTCGAACTCGGCGTCAGACACCGGCACGAAGCCCCAGTTGTCCTCCCAGGCCGAGTTGTAGATCTCCTTGGCCAGCCGAACCTCGCTCTTGAAACTCCTTCATCTTGGCGCCGCGGGTCACCAGACCGGGATTGCGCCTGCGGGTTCGATCGGCGATCCGTTCGAGTCGATCGAGGCTGGTGCCATGGACCGGGGATAGGTAGGCGTAGAGGTCCTTGGCCTTGGTATAGCCACACCCCTCGACGAGATCCACGTAGTGGGCCGGGTTGTAGGTCATCATCAGAACTGGCGGTCGGTCGAAGCCTTCCACCAGCAGCCCGCACTCGTAGTTCGTGGACGGATTCAACGGGCCCCGGACGACTCCGCGCCCCGCTCCTTCAACCAGCCTTCGGCGGCGCGTCAGCAGCTCCCTGGGCGACCTCGGGTTGGTCGACGCTCTCGAAGAAACCGAAGAAACCAGCCTGTTCACCGTGGGCGCGATCGTGGGCGCGGTTGATGATGGCGGCCACCCGGCCGACGGGCCGGCGACCGTCGTAGGCCAGGAAGAGCTCGACCTCCGCCTCACGGCCTCCGGCGTAGAACGGGTGCTTGCGCCGGTCGAGCAGGCCGCGCACCGAAGCCTTGAGCGGTGCGATCCAGTTGGGGTCGTCGCGGTAGATTCGCCACGGCAGATTGACGAACTCCGACAGCTCGCGCCGGCCGGACACCACCCGCACGGTCATGGAATCACTCCCAGCTCCCGGCCGACCTTGGCGAAGGCTTCCAGGGCTTGATCGAGCTGGTCGCGGGTGTGCGTGGCCATGTAGGAGGTGCGAATCATCGCCCGATTCGGCGGCACTGCCGGGGTGATCACCGGGTTGGCGAACACGCCCTCTTCCTGCAATCTGATGGTCATCTTGAAGGCGGTCATGTCCTCGCCGACCACCAGCGGGATCACCGGTGACGCGCTATCTCCGGTGTCGAAACCGAGGTTGGCGAACTCTTGCTTCATGTACCGGGTGTGCTCCCACAGGCGGTGCCGTCGTTGCGGGCTCCGGTCGATGATCTCGACAGCCTTGATCACCGTCGCGACCGACGCCGGCGGGGGCGACGCGCCAAGATGAAGGATCGGGCGTGGTGCTTGACCGGTCGATCACCGGCCGATCGCCGACGATGAATCCGCCCACCGCTGCGAGGAATTTCGAGAAGGTGCCCATGACAAGGTCGGTGTCGCTTTCGACGCCGCAGTGCTCTGCGGTGCCACGGCCGTTCTCCCCCATCACGCCGATGCCATGGGCGTCGTCCACCATCAGCCGCGCACCGTACCGCCGCTTGAGCTCGACGATTCGCGGCAGGTCGGCGACATCTCCTCCATGCGAGAAGACGCCGTCGACGACGATCATCCGTCCCGGATCCGGTTCGACACTGCGCAGCCGTTCCTCGAGGGACCCCATGTCGTTGTGCTGGTACTTCAGCACCCGTCCGAATGCAGGCGCGCACCGTCGAGGATGCAGGCGTCGTCGAGGTTGTCGAGGATGACCACGTCGCGGCGGTCGATCAGGCTGGAGATGCTCGAGGTCGACCTGGAAGCCGGTGGAGAAGGTCAGCGCCGCTTGTACGCCAGAACTCGGCGAGTCGGTCCTCGAGCTCGACGTGGATGTCCAGGGTGCCGTTGAGGAATCTCGATCCGGCGGTACCGGTCCCGTAGGTGGAAAGGGCGGGTGCAGCCGCCTCCTTGATCTCCGGGTGGTTCGTCAGCTCCAGATAGTTGTTGGATCCGAGCATGATCACCTGACTGCCGTTCATGGTCACGATCGGGTCCTGGCCGGAAGCGATCTTCCGGAGGTAGGGGTAGGCCGAGCCCCCGAATCGTCTCGGCATCTCGAAAATCAAAGCACTTCTGTAAAACGTCCACGAGCCCTCCGGAGTCGGGCTCATGTTAACCCAACCGACGAGTCGCGTGATACCACATCCAGGTCGCTCTGCCCCCGACCCCAGGGAGATCTGCTCGCCGACCTCGAGCCGGGGAGGGACTCCTCGGTGCTCGCAGTCCAGTAGGGGCTCGCGCGCCTCCCTGGCCTTGTTCACGGGTGAGCGCGGTGTTCAACAGCCCGAGCTGTCGCATCGGGCCGGCGATGGCGACGACGAGGCACCGTCGCCGGGGCACCTTGATGATTCGAACCCGCCGGCCCACGCTTCGGCCAGCTCCCGAATCAGCCGTCCACTTGGGCGTCGGCTCGCCGAGGTGGTAGGTGCGACCGTCCCGGTGGCGACCGCCGCCGCCAGCACGCATCGCACCACGTCCGAGACGGGGGCGACGGTCAGCCAACGGTCACCCCACGGGATCGATGCCACACCCTCCCACGCCATCTTGAACAGCTCGAACATGTCGGTGTCGCGAGGACCGTAATCGCCGGCGGTCGGAGCACGCCCCACCAGCGGTCGCCATCGACTCCCCTCACCGCGCGCTCGCCGGCGAGTTTGATCGGCCGTATCGGACACCGGTGCAGGCACCGCTTCGGGTCCGACACCCTCGGGGCCCGGTGCCGGACCCCCCGCGGCCAACGAGGACACGTGGACCACCTGGCCCGCGGCGCGCCGGCGCGAACCGCCGCCACCAGACTCGCCGTACCCTCGCCGTTGGCGCGGTCAAAGTCAGCCGCCGAGTGTGCGGTGACGACTCCTGCCAGGTGCACCACGGTGCCCGCACCGGCCACCAGCCGGGCCACCGATTGGTCCGCTCCAGCGACCCTTCAATCCAGTCGACCGGCTGATCGGAAATCCAGCGGGGGCTCGATGGATCGCGCACCAGGACCCGCGGCCTGACGCCCGCCGCGCACAGGGTGTCGACGAGATGTGAGCCCACGAAGCCGGTCCCCACCGGTGATCGCCACCGGCGCTGGCAGGCGTTCGAGCCACCGGGCAACCGCGGCGGGCGGCACCAGGGGCGATTCGGGGTTCAGGGGTTCGGGGTTCGGGGTTCGGGGTTCGAGATCTCACCTCGACGGTCGCATCGTCGCGAGGGTGGGTAAGATCTTCAATCTTCAATCTTCAATCTTCAATCTTCGTTGCCGACGTACTCGGCCCACGACGTGCGGGTCTCCCAGACCCTCACCCGCTCCAGCTCGAGGTCGCTGGGGACCCGGTACTCCACCCCGGCCGGCGACCGAACGGCTCCGCCGGCCGCCAGCCGGTCGTTGACGCCGCGGAAGATCCAGCGGGTGAGCACTTCGGTGGTGGGGTCCTCGCCCTTGAAGACCAGGACCCGGTCCCCCACCGCGCTCAGCGCCTGAAGCTGGGGATCTTCGGAGTTGAGGGCCATGGCGTGGTCGAGCCGGTCCACCACCTCCGAAACCAGCACCTTGAGCGCCTTGTAGTCGCACACCATGTCGTTGCCGTCCAGCCGGTGGCCCCTCACCACGATCTCGATGCGGAGGCTGTGGCCGTGGGGGAAGCGGCACTTCTCCGGGTGCTTGCACAGTCGGTGACCGTACTCCACCTCGAATGTCTTGGCGATCCGAAAATATCCCATGGGCCTCAGACTCCCCTACCGCCCCCGAAGAGGTCGAGCTGCAGCCGCGGAGTGTAGCGGAAGCCGTGCTGGACGCACAAGGCGGCCACCTCAGCAGCGCGAGCCGCCACCTCGGCCGCGTTCCGTCCTTCGGGCATGAGCAGCACCCGCTCCGGAGCCACACCTCCGGCAGCCTCGATCAGTTCCAGAATCTCCGGCAGGTCGTCCCCGTCCTGGACCACGAACTTGAGCTGGTGGTCCGGGAACCCCGGGCGAGCGTCGACGCAACGGGGCAGGGTCGGCGCGCACCCCCCGATGGCGGTCACGCCAAGGTCCCTGTGGGTCCGAGTTCGCCGTCTTCGGGGAGACCGACAGCAGGTCGCAGGTAAACGGCGGATCGACGGTCCCCGCGGTCTCGACGGTCACGTGGAGTCCGGCATCTCGGAAGGTCGCCGTCAGCTCGCCGATCGGCCGCTGCAGCAGTGGCTCGCCGCCGGTCACCACGACGTGGCTAAGGCCACAGGACACCGCCTCCTAAATCAGCTCGTCGAACGTCCGTCGCCTCCCCTCGGGCAACCACGACGTGTACGGTGTGTCACACCATCGGCAGCGCAGGTTGCACCCCGACGTTCGGATGAAGAACGACGGCATCCCGGCGAGCAGGCCCTCGCCTTGAATGCTGACAAAGGTTTCCGCGACGTACATGCATCCCAGTATACGTCGAATCGTCGAGCGCGCCATCACCGCTTCGCTTGATTGCGAATTGCGAATCGCGAATTACGAATTCCGGCCTGCCGAGATCGTTTTGATTGGGCCGCTGGACATCGAAGACAGCGCGGGAGAACCTTGAAAATGTTCTTGGTTATTGGTTCTTAGTTTTTAGTAGCATGCGGAGGGTGGTTGTTCGAGTCGTTGAGGGCCTGTCGGGAAGGACAACTAAGAACTAAGAACTCAAAACTCAGAATCGGGTCACCCGAAGAAGACTCAAAGCTACGCGGATGTACCTCTCCCGCGTGGAGGTGCTGCCAGAGGTGGCGGCCGAGGCGAGGACCGAGGGCCCGCTCCAAGTCCTCGCCGTCGCCTGCTGCACGCCGCGCACCGAGCCGAAGCGGGTCAGCAGGCGCTCGCCCGGCCCGGCCCGATCCCGGGAACTCCGAGCAGCTCGGTGGCCAGGGTCTTCTTCCGGCGCCGACCGCGGTGGCGACTGACCGCGAATCGGTGGGCCTCGTCCCGGACCCTGCGCAGCACGAGGTGGGCGGGGTCCGAGCGGTCGAGCCGCAGAGGGTCCGCCGACCACGGGAACCAGATCAGCTCCTCCCGCTTGGCCAGCGCCGCCACCGCCACCGCCACCCCGAGAGCGTCCAGGGCGGCAGTGGCTGCGTTGAGCTGGCCGACCCCGCCATCGATCACGACCAGGCCCGGCAGCTCACGCCCCTCGTCGCGCAGCCGTCGGTAGCGCCGCGTCACCGCCTCGGCGATGGCCGCGAAGTCGTCGACGCCCTCGACGTCGCGGATGTTGAAGCTGCGGTACTGGCGGCGGTCCATTCGACCGCCCTGCCACACCACGCACGAGGCCGTCGTGTGCTGGCCGCCGGAGTGGGAGATGTCGAAGCACTCCACCCGCCGCACCGGCCCGGCAGGCCGAGCGCCTCGCCGAGCCGACGCTCCAGGTGCTGGGCCTGGGTCAGCGCCGCGCGGAAGCTCAGCTCGAAGGCCGACCGCGCGTTGTCGAGGGCCAGCTCGACCCGTCGAGCCCGGGGTCCTCGCTGGGGGCGACCTTGACCGCACGGCCCCTGAGGTGGACAGGTAGGCGCCCAACAGATGAGCGTCCTCGGGATCCAGCCCCTGGGCCGTTTCGACCACCCCGGGCACGGCCGGGTTGGTCTCGTAGAACTGGGCCGCGAAGGAAACCAGCAGCTCGGACCCACTGACATCGCCGACCCCCTCGAAGTGGTACTCCCGCTTGTCCACCAACTTGCCATCGCGATAGGGCAGCACGCAGACCGTGGCGTTTTCGCCGTCGCCGTGCACGGCGAAGACGTCGGCGTCGCCCCGGCCGGGCAGCTCCACGTCCTGGCGCTCGTCGAGGCGACGAACGACCGCGGTCAGGTCGCGGTAACGCGCAGCGAGCTCGAAGTCCTCCCGCTCGGAGGCCCGCCACATGCTGGACTCGAGCCTCCCCGACAGCTCCCGGTGGCGACCAGAGAGGAAGAGCCGCGCGTCCTCGACCGCCGCGGCATAGTCCTCGGCGGTGGTCAAACCCTCGACGCACGGTCCCAGACAGGCCTTCATGTGGTAGTACAGGCAGGGCCGCGGCAACCGGCCGTCGATCTCGATCTGGCAGGTCCGCACCTGGAGGTGGGTTCGGGCCAGGTCCATCAGCCGGCGCGCCATGTGCTGGCCCATGAAGGGACCGAAGTAGCTGTGGCCGTCGTCCTGTACCCGCCGGGTGAACTCCACCCGAGGCCAGGCCTCGCCGGTGGTGAGCTTGATGTAGGGGTAGGTCTTGTCGTCGCGCAGCATCACGTTGAACCGCGGCCGCAGTCTCTTGATGAGAGTGTTTTCCAGAATGAAGGCCTCGACCTCGCTCGCGGTCACCGTGAAGTCGAGCCGGGCCGCACGCTCGAGCATGGCCAGGGTGCGCTCCGGCAGGTCCGAGCGACCGAAGTAGGACAGCACCCGCCGCCGCAGACTGCGCGCCTTGCCGACGTAGAGGTCCTTTCCCCGCCCGTCCTGGAAACGGTAGACGCCCGGCCTTTCCGGCCGCTTCTCTCGCACGCTCGAGGAGTGGGTGATCCGTCATCGCCGACATAGTAGTCAAAGTCCAAAGTCAAAAGTCAACAGTCGGAGATCTCCCCGAACGTTCCAATTCCCAGCCCGCCCGATTCAAGGGACTTTAGACTTTAGACTTTAGACTTTAGACTTTAGACTTTTGACTCGAAACGACTCCCCGCGGGGGTCAGTCTTCGGGAACGAGGCCGAGCCGAATGAGCGCGCGACGGGCGGCCCGTTTCTGGGCCCCCCGCTTGGTGCGGGCCTCACCGCGCGCGATGACTTCGCCGTTCCACATCAGATCGAAGACCCACCGCCGGCCGTGATCCGGTCCGGTCGTGCCGACCTCCACATATTCGGGCAACGGCAGGCGCTGACCCTGGGCGACTTCCTGGAGAGTCGTCTTGGGGTTGGCCAACGCCAGAGTCCGCTCGTCAAGCTCCTCCACCTCGTCTCCGAACTGTTCGTCGATGAACTCGCGGGCCACCTCCCAGCCACCATCCAGGGAACGGCAATCACCGCCTCAAACACGTCCTCGAGCAGCGCATCGCGCTCCCAACCACGGGAAGAGGCCTCACTGGGCCCAAGCTCGATGAACTGGTCCAGACCGAGGAGCGCGGCCTTCTTGGACAGGGCGACCGATTGCGCGAGGTGGGCGCGCATCTTGGTCAGGTCCCCCTGATCAGCTTCCGGGAATTGGTGAAGCAGCATATCCGCAATGGCGTGGTTGAGAATCGCGTCGCCGAGAAACTCGAGCCGTTGGTAGGAGCCGTCGGTCACCGCCGCCGCCGCCGACCCGTGGCGCACCGCCTGCCGCAGCAGCTCGCGATCCGTGAATCGGTGGCCGAGCAGCTGCTCCAACTCGTTGATGGGTTCATCGGTGGTCATGGCGACATCTTACAGGGATTGAAAATTGCAGATTGAAGATTGAAGATTCCCACCCGCCCGCCCATTGCGAATTGCGAATTGCGAATTGCGAATTGTCGGCGGCTGCCGAGCCCGCCTTGTCCTTGTCATCAGACTGAAGACTGGAGATGGGGTCGGCGGGGGTTTCGAGAAGGTGCCGACACTCGCCTCATGGTGAGGTTTCTGTGCGACGCGATGCTGGGATCGCTCGCCGGATGGCTGCGGCTTCTTCGGCGACGACGCCGAGTTCTGTGGCCCTCAAGACGCGGCGACGACGAGGTGGCGGGAACGGGCGAGCGCCGACGGGAGGTGGTTGCTGACTCAGGGACCGGGAGCTGGCTGCGGTCGGACCCGCGGTCGGCGCTGGTCCGCTCGGAAGACTTCTCGCAGTCCCAGCTGGCGGGAGTGTATTCTCGGCCGGCTCGGATCTGCGGCCGTCGGCCGGCTCCTACGGCGGGTCACGCTGCGGCGAGCTGCAACGGCGAGCTCGAGCCGGTTTCCCGCGACGAGGCTCGCGACGAATGCGCCGCCCTACGTCCATCAGCACCGCTGCAGCGGTTCCGGCGATGCACGGGATGCGGACGTCACTACTGGCCGGGGACCCACACCGAGCGCATCCTGGAGAGGATGAGTGCCGTGATCGCCCGCCTCGATGCCGCCGAAAATCGCTGACCATCGACGTGACGTTGCTCGACCGGACAAAACCGAATACCCGGCCCCGGAGTCCCTGCGGACACCGGGACCGACCACCCCCGGCCGCGATGGGTTTCCGGGGTCGGGAATTGGGAAGTCACAGCACAGCCTCGCTGTGCCCCCACATCGAAAAGAGTTGCTACAATGCCGACCGCCACTGACGCCCGGCGGGCCGGCCGTTGCCCGCGGCGTCCACCAAGGAGCCACCATGCCAACCATCGAATCCACCCCGGAGCTCGTTCAAAAGACCTACGATACGAGTCGCAGCCGCCTGAAGGTCATTCGCTCGCGGTTCGGCCGGCCGCTGACCCTCACCGAAAAGGTGCTGTTCGGCCACCTCGCCGACCCCGCGGGAGGCAGCTCGAACGCGGCAGGGCGTACATCCAGCTCCAGCCCGACCGCGTCGCCATGCAGGACGCCACCGCCCAGATGGCGCTGCTCCAGTTCATGCTCGCCGGCCGCGAGACCACCGCGGTGCCGACGACCTCCACTGCGACCACCTGATTCTCGCCCGCTCGGGGGCCGCAGAGGACGTGGTGGCGGCGATCGACGAGAACCGCGAGGTCTACGAGTTCCTGCAGACGGCGTCGCCGCGGTACGGCATCGGCTTCTGGAAGCCGGGCGCGGGCATCATCCACCAGGTCGTGCTCGAGAACTACGCCTTGCCCGGCGGCATGATGATCGGCACCGACTCGCACACGCCCAACGCCGGCGGCCTCGGCATGATCGCGGTCGGCGTCGGCGGCGCCGACGCGGTCGACGTCATGGCCGGATTCCCTGGGAGGTCAGCAGCCGAAGCTCGTCGGCGTCCACCTCACGGGATCGCTGTCGGGCTGGACCTCGCCCAAGGACGTGATCCTCAAGCTGCGCGGCATCCTGACGGTGAAGGGCGGCACCAACCGCATCGTCGAGTACTTCGGCGCCAGGCGCCGACTCGATCTCCGCCACCGGCAAGGCGACGATCTGCAACATGGGCGCCGAACTCGGCGCCACGACGTCGATCTTCCCCTATGACGACCGCGCCAAGACCTACCTCGCGCGACCCGCCGGGGCGAATCGCGGCTCTGGCCGATGCCAACCGCGACCTGCTCCACGCCGACGCCGAGGTCGAGGCCGATCCGGAGCGCTACTACGACCAGGTCATCGAGATCGATCTCGACACCCTCGAGCCCCACATCGTCGGACCGCACACGCCGGACCTCGCGCGGCCGGTCTCGAAGATGGCGGCCGACGTGGCGCCGAGGGCTACCCGGACACATCACCGCCGGCCTGATCGGCACTTGCACGAACTCGTCCTACGAGGACATCGACCGGGCGGCCGACGTCGCCAGCAGGCGCTGGACACGGCGCCACGCGTCAAGACGCAGTTTCTGGGTCACGCCGGGTTCCGAGCAGATCGAGGCCACCATCGAGCGCGACGGCCAGATGGCGACGCTCTCGCGAGCTCGGCGGCGACCGTGCTCGCCAACGCCTGCGGACCGTGCATCGGCCAGTGGAAGCGCGAGGACATCGCCGGCGGTGACGCAACTCCATCGTCACGTCGTTCAACCGCAACTTCGCCAAGCGCAACGACGGCAATCCCGCAGACCGCTCGTTCGTCGCCAGCCCGGAGATCGTGATGGCCTACGCTCTGGCCGGCCGGCTCTCCTTCAACCCGCTCACCGACACCATTGAAGGCGCAGAACGGCGCGTCACGCTCGAGCCGCCGCAGCCGGCGCCGGAGATTCCCGCCGACGGCTTCATCTTCAAGGCGGACGGTTACCTGCGCCGGCCGAGGATCGCTCCGGATCGAGGTCAAGGTCCGCGACGACTCGAATCGGCTGCAGCTGCTCGAGCCCTTCGCGGGCTGGGACGGCTCGGACTACGAGCGGCTGCCGGTGCTGCTGAAGGCGCGCGGCAAGTGCACCACGGATCACATCTCCCAGGCCGGACCCTGGCTGAGGTTCCGCGGCCACCTCGACAACATCTCGGACAACCTGTTGCTCGGCGCGATCAACGCGTTCGCCATCGATCCGGGGCACGGCATCGACGTCGCGACCGGGGAGATCCGGCCGCTGCCCGAGCTGGCTCGCTCCTACAAGGAGCGCGGCATCCGTTGGGTCGCGGTGGGCGACGAAAACTACGGGGAGGGCTCGTCCCGGGAGCACGCCGCCATGGAACCGCGGCACCTCGGCGGCGTGGCCGTGATCTCGCGCTCCTTCGCCCGGATCCACGAGACCAACCTGAAGAAGCAGGGCATGCTGCCGCTGACCTTCGCCGACCCGGCCGACTACGACAAGATCCGGGTCGACGACCGAATCTCGATCACCGGTCTGGAGGAGCTCGCGCCCAGTGCACCGGTGGTCGCCGTGATCCACCACGCCGACGGATCCGAGGAGCGAATTCAGCTCGCCCACACCCTCAACAGGGACCAGGTGGGGTGGTTCAGGGCCGGCTCGGCGCTCAACGTGCTGCGCCGCGAAGATGAGTCTCGTGCTTTCACGAATTGACGGTCGCCGGCGACTCTGCAACCATCAACCAATGTTCGGAGCAGACGAAGAACCGTCGACCCCGCTGGCCGTGGTCGACATGGATTTCCTCGAGACATTCATGCCCTTCGAGCTGCGGCTCGCTCAGCGACGGGCGATGGTGTGGGCAACCGAATCGCACGACGGACAGCCGAACGCCTTCATCGGGCTCTATGTGGTCCGGCTCGAACCGGCGTCCGGCCGTGAGATCCCGGATTGGGATCAATCGGGCCGCAAGATCAACGAGCATGTGGCGTCGCTGTTGGCGACGGTACTGCGCGATTCCGACATCCCGGCAGTGATCTCGGACTGGGAGCACCTGGTGGTGCTGCGCGATGTGGACCCCCAGCGGGCCTACGTGGTCGCCCAGCGCTTTCTCGCGTCGGCCAGCCAGTCCGGCATGCTCAAGAACACCGGCCTGAGAACCCGGGTGGGGTACGTCATCTACCCACTGTCCACTCAGCCGAACCTGCCGGTCGACCGGTGGCACGGTCTGCTCGACCTGGCGCGCCACATGAGCGAGCGGGGCCAGACCAACGCCTCCGCCTGCGGCTACGGGCTGCTGCGCGGCGAGCACATGGCCGAGACCGGAATTCCCGAGGCGGACCTGGTTCCGCTGGCGTTCGAGAACGTGGAGACCCTGGCCCGCGCCGGCATTCTCCAGATCCAGCGGATCCAACTTCTGACGAGCTTCACACTCCGTAAGTTCTGAGATCTAGTTCGAAAGTCAGTTGCATCCGGGTAATGGTCATTCGAATCGCCGAGAGCCTGCCGGGCGACAACTTCAAATCGACTCAACGCTCGAACTGGGTGGGAGGGGGGCGCGGTTACTCGTCGATCCACTCCGCCAGCGCCCGGAGACGTTCCAGATCCACCACCCGCACCCCTCGGTTGTGGCCTTCCAGAATTCCCTCCTCCTCGAGCCGTCGAAGTGTTCTTGAAAGAACCTCCGGCGCGGTGCCGCACTGGGCGGCAATCAGGTGCTTCGGTTCGGTGAGCAGGATTTCGGCCCCGTCCGCCAGCCGATCGGCATCGGTCCGGCCCAACAGGTACAGCGCCAGGCGCTCCTCGACCCGGCGCTGGGTGAGCAGCTCGAGGCTGGCCGCCAGCTTGCGGGTCCACATGGAAACCGAGGCCACCAGCGCCACCCCCAGATCGGGATCGCGCCGGATCAGCTCCATCAGCCGCGTCCTCGGCAACGCCCACAGTCGGCTGGCCGACACCGCCTCGGCGGTGGCCGGATAGGTTCCCTCACCGAACAGGGCCGCCTCGGCGAAGGACTGCCCGGGTCCCACCAGGTGGAGCAGCATCTCCTTGCCGCGGGGTGAATACCGGACCAGCTTCATGCGGCCCTCGAGCACGTTGAACATGGAATCCGCGGCATCGCCCTCGTGAAACAGGACCTCGCCCCGAGCGAGCCTCCGGAGGTTGCCGGCCTCGGCCACCTCCCGCCGCCGCTCCGGGTCGAGGTGACGGATGAGGGGGATTTGAAGCAGGTCCTCGGATTCCGCCGCCATCGCAGGAGTATAACCTCCGACCCAAGCGCCCCATAGTCTGAGTTCTTAGCTCTGAGTTCTTAGTTCTTAGTTTTTAGTTCTGAGTTGCAACGAGTGGTGACAGTTCGAACCGGCGAGGGCCTGCCGGGCAACAACTGAAAACTCAGAACTCAAACTCTTCCGGGCCTTCGCGGACGGGGATCTTCAATCCCCTTGCGCTACCGGCCGGGATGGCCGTAGTCGGGCGAATCGATGTCCTGCAGGCGGTCGTGGAACTCCGATTCGGTGACCGTCGTGTGCCAATGGCCCGCCATCCGGAACCCGGCGATGACGCCGAGATAGATCGACAGGGCAACCAGGGCGGCAGTGGCCGGCCGCAGCCACCGCCGGCGATTGCGGGACAGCGGCGCCCGGATTCCGAGACAGCCTTCCTCGGGGCAGGCTACCGCGCAGTCCTGACAGCTGGTGCATTCGATGGAGGCCACCCGCTGCATCCGGTGGACGGGCAGCGCCGCCGGGCACACCCGCGTGCAACCCATGCAGCCGGTGCAGATATCCGGGTCGCGGGTGATCTTCAATGGAGCCAGCCTGCCGAAGACCCCGAGCAGTGCGCCGTAGGGGCACAGGTAGCGGCACCACAGGTCGCGGACGAAGATCGAACCCACCACCAGCACTCCCATGACCGCGACCGTCAGCCGGGTGGGGTCGGCGAAGAACAGCCACATCTTGGCATCCACGATCTTGTTGTACGGGCTCTCCAGGAAGGCCGCCACCGCCGCCGAGTCCATGGTGAACCAGACCGCCCACACGAAAAAGCCGAGCAGCAGGAACTTGAGGCTGCGCAAGGGAATGTCGAGCCACTTCGGCAACCTGAGGTTCTTCCCCACGAGCCGGATGCCGAACCTCCCCAGCAGTTCCGAGAGCAGGCCGATCGGACAAAGGTGGGAGCAGAACGACTTGGCAACCACCACCGACATCAGGCAGATCCCTATGAAGATGGCGAGCCCTGCCGGGTGAATCGCGTCCACCACCCCGGTCTGCAGAAAATGCCGGGCGGCCATCATCCCGCCGATCGGCAGAAATGCCTCGACCCCGGGCGGCCGCGACACTCCGGGCCATCGACCATCGAGGTGGGGAACCACCCAGATGGTGAAGTGAAGCCCGATGACGATCACCACCCCGGTGGTCACCCACTGGATGGTGCGACGGGTGCCGAGCACGGCCGGGAGCGGTGTCTTGCTCACGCCCCGAATTGTGTACCGAGCCCGCCTGTGAAGCCTTGATCCCGGTCAAAAGACGTGTCACGCTAGCGTCACGGAACAACGGTTGACCCGAAGAGCCAAGCCAAGAGAAGGAGTCAAAATGAGTCGTCGATTTTTGGTCGTGTTGACTTCCGGTATTGCCATGTGCCTGCTTTCGGTGGGAGCGGCGTTAGCAATCGAATCCGAATGCGAGGACTGTCACGCCAAATTGCAGCCGCTGTTGGTCAAGGACTTCAACCGCGGCAAAATGGCCGAGACAATGAGCTGCGCGGACTGCCACGGCACCGCGCACACCGGTGCCGAGGACGTCGCGTTGGCACAGCTGCCGACCATCGCCACCTGCCAGGAATGCCACGACGAGCAGGCCGGCCAGTACCTCGCCGGCAAGCACGCCAAGGGTCTGCTGGCGGTCCAGGCGCTGCCCTTCTCCCACGCCCAGCCGGACGTGCTGGTGGCCGGCCAGAAGGGCTGTGGCGGTTGCCACACCCTCGGCCTGGCAACCCAGGAAGACCGAATGACCGAGGCCCGCCAGTACTACAAGTACGGCATGGACTGTCAGAACTGCCACACTCGGCACGCCTTCTCGGTTGCGGAAGCTCGCCAGCCCGAGGCCTGCCAGACCTGCCACATGGGCTTCGACCACGCCCAATGGGAGATGTGGTCGACCTCAAAGCACGGAGTGGCCTACCTGCTCGACCGAGAGGCGGCTCGCGGCCCCACCTGCCAGGACTGCCACATGCCGGACGGCGACCACCGCGTCCGGACCGCGTGGGGCTTCCTCGGCGTCCGCCTCCCGGAGGATGACGAGGAGTGGATGGGCTACCGCGCGTCGATCCTCATGGGGCTTGGCGTGCTCGACGCCGAGGGAAATCCGACCGCTCTGCTGGAGGTCGTGAAGGCTGGCGACATCGCCCGACTCGACGCGGAAAGCTTTGCCGCCGAACGGACGCGGATCACGGACACCTGCAAGAAGTGCCACGCCGGCGAGTTCGTCAATCAGAACATCAAGAACGCCGACGAGCTGCTGAAGGAGGCCGACAAGCTCTTCGCCGAGGCCATCGAGATCGTCGCCGGATTGCGCCGGGACGGGATCATCGCCGTCGGCGAGGGCGAAGGCGTCTACCCGCAGCTGCTGGCCTTCTACGATGTGGACACTCACGTCGAACTGCTGCTCTACGAGATCTTCATGGACTTCCGCATGAAAACCTTCCAGGGCGCCTTCCACAACAACTATGACTACTCGATGTGGTACGGCTACGCCAAAATGGCCAAGGCGCTCGCCGAGCTGCGCGAGATCGACCGGGAAATGCGCGCAGCCCACCCGGCGACCGAGTAGTCGTCGATCATCCACCGGTCAGCGACGGCCCGGCCCGCGGTGGGTCGGGCCTTTCGGGTACACGCAAGGCCAAAACCCATGGTCGAAAGCTCGGATTTCTCACCCACCGGGCCGATCTCGACGATCTCGGACGCCGACAATTCGCAATTCGCAATTCGCAATTCGCAATGGGAACGTGGGGGCCGGACATTGACACACGCGACAGCGATAGGCAGGATACGTCGAGAGCGGCCTGGGCCGCTTCGGGAGGAACCGATGAAGAAAACACTCGCGATTCTCATGACCGCACTGTTCCCGATCGTCGTCCTGGCCGCAACCGTCGACGGCTCCAGCTATGGCGACGGCGTGACCATTGCCGAGCCGGTGGCCATCCCCACCTTGCTGTCCGATCCCGACAGCTACGTCGGAGAGACGGTGCGCGTGGACGGCGTCATCACCGGGGTGTGCAAGAAGCGCGGCTGCTGGATGCAGCTCACCGATCCGGACACCGGCCAGGGAGTCCGCATCAAGGTGGACGACGGGGTGATCGTGTTCCCATACGAGTCGATGGGGCACAAGGCCGCGGCCCAGGGCGTCTTCGAGGCGATCAAGCTGACCCCGGAGCAGGTGGCCGCTCGAGCCGCCGCGGCCGGCGAGGGGGCGCAGCACGCCCACGGGCCGGACGAGCCGTGCGAAAAGGGAACGGGGCCAAAGACCGGTTGCGACGCCCCGGTTCACAACGACACCATCTACGTGCTCCGTGGCACCGGTGCGGTGATCGAGTCGTGACCGTCCTTTGAAGAGCGTGGGTTAGGCTCGGTGCGCCTGCGCAAACTGGTCATCGCCACCCACCGGGACGTGGGATACCTGCTCGCCGGGATGACGGTGATCTACGCCATCTCGGGTGTCGCCGTCAACCACATCGAGGACTGGAACCCGAGCTACGTCGTGCGCACCGAATCGGCGGAGATCGGAGAGCTCGACGAGGCTCCGCGCACCGCGATGGCCGCCGAGGTACTCGCCCGAATGGCCATCGACGAGAAACCGCGCGAGGTGGTCCGGATGTCGCCGCGGCAGCTCAAGATCTTCCTCGAGGGCCGGACCCTGTCGGTGGCGGTGCCCCAGGGAACGGTCGACATCGAGCTGGTCAGGAGGCGGTTCGGCTTGTTCGAGGTCAACTACCTCCACCTCAACCGCCCCAAGGGTCTGTGGACCTGGATCGCCGACCTGTACGCGGTCGGATTGGCGCTGCTCGCCTGCACCGGGATCTTCATCATCACCGGCAAGAAGGGCCTTGCCGGCCGCGGGCTGGTGCTGCTCATCGTCGGCCTCGCCATTCCCATCGTCTACTTGATTCTCAAGTTGTAACAATCTTCAATCTTCAATCTTCCCGGCTACTCGGTAAAGAGCCTCGGCCGTATCGACCGCAGCGACAGCCACCTCGATCCCGCGACGATGAGGTGGTCGTGAACGGGAACTCCGAGCATCCGCCCGGCTTCCACAAGCCGGCGGGTCAATCCGAGGTCGTCCCGGCTCGGCTCGAGATCGCCGGAAGGGTGGTTGTGGAATGCCAACACGCCGCTCGCATCGTCGAGCAGGGCCCGGCGGAAGACATCGGCCGGGTCCACCGGGGTCTGGTTGCGGGTGCCGAGGGTCACGTCGTTGACTCCGATGAATCGGTGGCGGGCGTCGAGACTCAGGAATCCAAAGACCTCGCGCCGTTCCCGCGCCAGCCGCGACGCCAGGTACTCGCCGGCCGCGTCGGGCGATACCAGTCGCGGGCCGTCGCGAAGGCGTTCCCTGAGCATTCTCTGGCCGAGCTCGATGGCGGCCAGCACCGCGGCGGCCTTGGCGGGTCCCAGTCCCCGTCGCCGGATCAGCTCACGGGCGTCCATGCGGGCGACGTGCAGCAGCCCTCCCGCCTCCTTCAGCAGGCGGTGGGCCTCATCGACCGCACTGTGCCCCTGTCGGCCCGTCCGCAGCAACACCGCGATCAGCTCCGCATCCGACAGCACCGCCGATCCGGACTCCAACAGGCGCTCCCGTGGCCGCTGCGACGATTCCATCTCCCGAACCCTCATTCCCATGCCTCCTTCCAAAGCCCTGCTCAGTATCCCCTGGGACGGAGATCTTGCGACGGCTCCTACCAATAGAAAGGAACGTTGCGAGCAAAAACGAGAACCATCCTCGACTCGGGCATTTGAGTGTGCTAATAATTGACTCGGTCACCGAGTGGTGGTGGCAGGGAGGCAGTTATGAGGCAACCGGGTCGCACCAGGGAAACCCGCCAGCGTCGCGTGGTTTACGAGACCATCAAGGCGACGCACAGCCACCCCACCGCGGACTGGATCTTCGATCACGTCAGGACCACCGTGCCGAAGATCTCGCTGGGCACCGTCTACCGCAACCTGTCGGTCCTCAAGACCGAAGGACTGATCCGCGAGATCTACGGCAGCGACCGGCGTGCCCACTACGATGCGGTCGTCGAACCCCACGCTCATTTCATCTGCACCGAATGCGGCACGATCAGCGACGTCCACAGCGCCACCGAGTGCGACTGGCGAGCGATCAAGGAGCTCGTCGGGTGCCAGGTAATCGAGCAAAGGATCGAGTTCGCGGGCACCTGCTCCGCCTGCGTCCAACGCAGCCGCCGGCGGCACTAGCCCAAACTCACTCTGCGACGACCTTCTCGATCTCCGGGGCGTAGAGCTGGATCCGTTCGGACACAAAGTCGGCTAGAGTGGAGGGAGCCATCGGACACCGATGACAGGCGCCGCTCAGATGAACGACCACCATATCGCCTTCGATACGTCGCAGCTCGACGTCGCCGCCGTCCCTGCGGATGGCCGGACGGAGCTCTTCCAGAGCCGCCCGCACCCGGTCCTCCAGCGACCCGGTCGGCCAGGCAGGCCCGTTCATCGTTTGGTTCCGGCGTACGGTGTCATGGTCGATCTCCACATCGGCCCCGCCGTTGGCCCCCGGATCGTGTGGCGGCGGGCCGCGTCGTGCATCGAGGATGTTTTCACCCAAAACCGCCGTCCAGGTCCGGATATTTCGCCGGACCCGGCGGCGGCGAACCTTTGGCGGAGCTGTTCCGTTAGAAGAGTTGGACGATGGAGCCGCAGAATCTAGAAGCCACCGTCGAGCGATGTCGAGAGGGGGACGAGGACGCATGGTCCACGCTCGTCAGCACAACGCTGCGACCGATCTACCGCCTGTGCGCGAGTTACGCGCCGTCGGCCGCCGTGGCCGAGGAGCTCACCCAGGAGGTCTACTTCAAGCTATGGGAGAACCTCCATCGGTACCGCGCGGGTTCGAACTTCATGGCGTGGGCGTGGCGGGTCGCCAGGAACCTGCTGATCGACGCCCATCGGCGGAGCCGCCGGGAGCGATCGGCGGCGTGGCTCGACCCCGAGATCATCGACCGCCTGCCGGCATCCGACGACCCGCACGACCACTCGGTGAAGCGGCAGCGGCTGCGGCTGATCGCCAACGGCCTGAGCCAGATTCCGGAGGAGTTGTCCACCCTGATCCTGATGCGGGACTTTGCCGGCATGAGTTACCAGGAAATCTCCGACAGCCTCGACCTGCCTCTCGGGACCGTCAAGTCCCGCCTCAATCGGGCCCGGCTCGAGCTCGCCACCGCCGTCCGGCGGCGCCTCCAGATTCGCGCCGTGCCGCCGATGGGCACGGTGGCTGAGGAGGGTGCGTGATGTACTCCTGCGAGCAGACTCGCGGGCTCCTGGACCAGCTCACCGAGGGTTCTCTGACCGACGAGACCCGGTCCGAGGTGGAACGTCATCTCGCCGGCTGCGAAGGGTGCCGGGAAATCGGAGAAACCCTCGCCCTGATCGCCGACGCCATCCCACCGCTGGGCGAGCTCGAAGCCCCGGAGCACCTGGCCGCCGAGCTGTCGGCGTCGCCGTGCCGGCGCTGGCTCGGGCTGCTGTTCCAGGCCGTCGACCGGGAAATCGGCGAGTACAACCTCGAGCGGCTGCTGACCCACCTGGAAAGCTGCGAGTCCTGTACCCGAACCTGGAACGACCTGACCCTCATCCACCAGGTGGGAGAGGCAATGGAACCCCCGCCGGGGTTTCTTCGCAGGTGTATCGAGGTCCGCAAGCGGGTGTTCCGACGGCCGGTCCTCAGCCGGCGTGCGGTGACCGCAGCCGCCTACGCCATGGCGGTGCTCGCGTCGCTGACCATCGGCAACCCGGTATCCATCGCCCGCAGCCCGGTGGTCCAAAAGGTGACGACCGAGGTGAATCAGGCTGCCGAGCAGGGGCGGGGCGAGCTCAAGGTGATGCTGTGGCGGGCCTGGCAGTGGTCGGGCCGTCAAATTGAAGCTGTCCGGAATTTGGCCGGAGACGACAACGTGAGCGAACGCTCCGAGACGATTCAAGGAGAGAACCCATGACCGAGATCGACAACAACGATGCCAACAGGGCCCTGCCGCCGCTGCCGACCGACGACCCGGTTCCACAGGTGCCGCCGGCACCGGCACCCGCCGGACCTTCGGCCCCCGATTCCGCGAGTCAGCTGAAATCTCCGCCGTTGGCTGCTGTGCTGTCCTTCATCCTGCCCGGTCTCGGCCACCTTTACACCGAGTCCTATCAGCGGTCGGCGATGATCTTCTCGAGCTTCGTGCTGGCGATCTTCCTCGCCGGACGATGGTGGCCGTTCATCTTCCTGTGCATCTTCCTGTGGTTCTTCGGCATGTTCGACTCCTTCCGCGAAGCTCAGATCTTCAATCTCGGCGGAATCGAACGGCCCCACCAACCGGCCCGCACGGGCGAGGGCCGCCTGATGTTCGGCGTCTTCCTGTTGGTGGGCGGCGGAATGTTGCTGCTGGACAACTTCGGGTGGGTTGATTTCGACTGGTTTTTCGACGACTGGTGGCCGGTCGTCGTCGTCGCCGCCGGGCTGTATTTCATCTTCTCGTCGTTCAGGGACCGGAAGCGACCCTAGCCCGCCCTTCGATGAAGCTGAGGAGCGGAGGAGCGGAGGAGCAGAGGAGAATTCGCCCAGCCCACCCTCCTCCCCTTCTCCCCCCGTTACCCATGTCCTGATACGCAGCAGATAAACCCCCGGGCTGCGGCGATTGAAGGATCGTATCGGTGGGTGGGTGGTTTTCCGAATTCCGAATTCCGAATTCTGAACCCCGAGAAGCGTGGCCCCGATCACACCAACGCCCATTCCCCACGCCAGTTGACCCAAAACACCGTGGAAGTCATGTCATCCTTGAAATAGGGACTTCCCGGTCCGGTGCCTGAGCCGACTGACGAAGGGAGCGACTGGGCTGACCATGCGAGCGATCCTGACATGCCTGGCCTTGGCGGCGGCGGTTACCGTCGCGGCGACCGCGAACGCCCAGACCTCCGCGCCGGGTCCGGCGATCGACGTCGAGATCTACAACCCCGGTACTGGCGGCAACTCGTTTTGCGCCGCTCCGGGCGACACGCTGTGGGCCTACCTGTACGTTGCACCGGCCACCGGCGGCTCGAGCTCCTTCCTGTGCAGCGCGCCCTGCGGGGTCGTTTACGGAGGACCCGCCAACATCGCCGCCGCAACCCTGGACATCACCTTCAATCCGGCTCGACTCAGGTTTTACTCCGCCCACAACAACGGGTTCATGGGATCTGCCGGCGCCGACGGGATGCTTCGGCTCGAAGACCTGGGCGCCGGCCGCGTGGGCTGGGCGCTGGCCGGCGACTGGACTCCGGACGGCGATCCGTCCGGCTCCCTGGCCGATCCGTGTCACACGGGCCTGATCAACGAGCCCGGCTGGTTCGTGCGATTCGCGTTCACCGTCACCAGTCCCGGCTCCAGTCAGATCTCCGTTCGCGACGAACCCGGCTTCCGAGCGGCCTTCGCCGACATCTGTGGCAGCGAGGCGTTTACCAGCTCGAACGGTGGCGTCGACGAGATTCTCTCGGCAACCGTGGCCACCGGCCTTCCGGCCTGCCCCCAGCTCGAAAACATCATCTTTCGCAACGGCTTCGAAACCGGCGACACGTCGGCCTGGCCCTAGTCGGCGCCCACCCACCCATCGCAAATTGCAAATTTGCAAATTGCAGATTGCAAATTCCATTTCAACTCGCGCCAGGTTGTTCGCCGCTGGAGGGATCGTGCGCTGCGGGTTGCTGGTTCCGGCGGGAATGACGCATAATTCCCCGGTGGTTCCCGAACACGATCGTCCCTCGTCATGAAAATACCCCGCGACACCGCCCGACGCCCCAGGCTGACGACCGATCGCCGCGCGATCGGCCTACTGCTGTTCGTACTCGATCTCACCGCCGTCTTCCTGGTTCTGTTCCTGGTCAAACCCCTCGGGTCTGGACCGACCCCGCTGCCTGGGTCCACCTACTCGGCATCCTCCGATGCGGCGCGGGTCCGCGGGACCGAAGAGCTGGCGGTGGGTCCCGCGACCCACCTCTTGGAACCGCTCGCAGGCAAAAAGAGCAAGATCACCTTCCTCTTTCACCGGCCCCTGGACGTCAAGATCACGTTCGAAGCAGGCGCGGCCCCCGGCGGTTCACCGATGCAGGTGGAGCTGATGCTGAACGGACGCAAGCAGAGCTCTTTGAGCCTGCCGGCCAACTCCGTCGAAACCACCGACATCGCGCCGGTTCGTGGCGACCGGTTGACCGTTGGGCGTACCGACGGGGAACCCGGAACCTCGCCGCCGACCGCCCTGAGGATCCGCCTCGCCGGCCGGAGTTCCCACCGAATCGCCTACACGGCGGCAGCTCTGGTGGGAGCCTTCCTGCTACTGGTGCTGCAGGGCCGGGGTAGGCCGACCCTGTCGGTGCTCGCCCTCGTCACCTTCGGCATCGCCACCGCCGCCGAGACCCTCAACTTCGGGCCCCTCGGCTGGTTGGGCATCCTCTCCTGGGGGGCCTTCTGCTTCGCCTTCTTCCTCATGCTCGACTTCGTCTGCGCCGGGCTCCTCAGGAACAGGCTGCTGTCGTCCGCGGCGACGGTGCTGTTTTCTCTGTTGGTGCTCGTCGTTCCGGTGTTCTACTTCGGCTACCACCGCGGCTTCGGCAGCCCGGTGGACACCGACATCCTCAACGCCGTCTTCCAGACCAATCTCGCCGAAGCGGTAGAGTTCGTCGCCTTTCAGTTCGGAGTTCCCTCCATGGCCATGGTGGTCACGGCGGCCCTCGCCACCCTGGTGCTCTCGTTGTTCGAAATCGGCCGATTCCGACCCCTTCCGCCGACCCTCCTCGCCGCCCTCTGCGCGCTCCTGTTGCTGGTCCTGTCCGCCCTCGAGGTGTTCGCGTTGCCGATGGCGCAGCACGTGGTTTCGAACTACCGAACCTACGCAAGTGAGATCGCGGCGTTCGAACGGGCCCTGGCGGCCCGTCAGGACGCCGGGTTCGAGCTCCGGGCCGAGAAGCCGTCCACCGGCGAGCGCTACGTTCTCGTCATCGGTGAATCGCAGACCCGGGAGAGCATGGGGCTCTACGGCTACGTCCGGCCCACCACGCCACGCCTCTCGGAGCTCGCCGGGCGCGGCGAGCTGCTGGTCCAGCGCAACGCCTACTCGTCGCACACCCACACCATGGAGACCCTGTCGCTGGCTCTGACCGCCGCCAACCAGATTTCCGATGAGGGTTTCTTCGCTGCGCCGTCGATCCTGGATGTTGCGCGGGGAGCCGGGTTCTCCACCTGTTGGATCTCCAACCAGGCGATGTACGGACCCTGGGACAACATGGTGTCGGTGCTCGCCGTCCAGGCCGACACGGTCCACAAGCTGAACACCAGCATCGGCGCGACGACCGCGACAGCCGAGTACGACCAAGCGGTGATCCCGTACCTCGAGGACTTCCTCCTCGCCTCCGGGGACGACAACCGGCTGGCCATCGTTCACCTCATGGGCAACCACGGCAACTACTGCGACCGCTATCCGGAGGATTTCTCCGAGTACCGGGGAGAGCTGCCCAGGAAGGTGTTCGGCGCCCTGTCAGGCCAGTTCGACGGGCGGGTGAACTGCTACGACAACAGCATTCTGTACAACGACCACGTCGTGGGCGAAATCATCGGGGTGCTGGAGGAGGCGGGCCGCACCGGAGCCATGATGTACTTCGCGGACCACGCCGACGACGTGTTGGCCGGAAAGCGCCACGCATCGTCGGAGTTCACCTACGGCATGACCGAGATCCCGGTGATGTTCTGGTTGTCCGGAGGTTTCCGGGAAGGCTACCCTGAGCGCGCCCGACGGCTCGGGGAACATATGAGCCTGCTGTTCTCGAACGACCTGGTCTACGACACCCTGATCGGGTTGATGGGTGTCTCGACCGAGGCGTACAGTGCGACCTGGGACCTGAGCGCCGAGGAGTACCTGCTGGAGCCGTCCGAGGCGAAGACGTTGAGCGGGAAGCGGCGGTACGTGTCGGCCGAGAATCGCAGCTACAACCAGCGCGTGAATCTGGAGGCGATTGCCGATGCAGGTCTCGGCCTGCGCGTGATTCCCCACCGGGTCGACACCATCGGCAAGCTCTCTCAAGTCTGCCGAGACGGCGCCGTCGGCGCCGAGATCGACGTCCACCTCGACCCCGACTCGGGGACCTTTCTGGTGGGTCACGACGCCGATTCGATGACCGGGGGAACTCTCGACGAGCTGCTGAGCCTGCCGTGCGCCGGCCGGCTGCAGAAAATTTGGCTCGACGTCAAGAACCTGTCCAACACTGACGGCCCCCTGGTCGCCGAGGGGCTCCTGGAGCTCGACGGGACGTACTCGCTGAGGGGACGCGCCATCGTCGAGACCTCCAACCCGGCCGCAGGCCTCCGCCTGTTGCGCGAGGCGGGTTTCCACACCTCGTACTACCTCCCCACCAACCCCATGCTGGCTGCTCTGAAGGATGGTGACACCACCGCGCTGGCCGAGCTCGCCGACAGAATCGCGGATCGAGTGTCCGACGGTAGGTTCGACGCGGTATCGTTCGATGCCGGAGCCTACCCGTTCGTCTCCGGCTACCTGGCACCCAGGCTTGACCCGGCCGTCGCGTTCCACACTTGGGACCTGCCAACCAAGCTGTGGCGTCCGCACCTGCTCAATGAGCTGCGCCGACGCGACTTCTTCGCCGACCCCCGCGTCGCCACCATCCTGCTCCCCTACGACTCTCCCTTTTCGTACTGAACCGTGCCCGTCTCCGTGCCCGCGTCCGATCGAGTCGAAAGTCAAAAGTCGAATGTCAAAAGTCCCCTCCCGCCCGGTCACCGTCCCGGAGTGTCATCCCGAGCGAGGCGGCCCGCCAAGGTCGAACCGCCAACCCCCCTACACTGTCATCCCGAGCGAGGCGGCCGCAGGCCGCCGACGAGCAGTTGATGTCATCAACCGTTCGAGAGAGCCCGAACCGGGCGACGCGGCTGCACAATTCGATCCCCTGGGCGTCGGGCGATTCCCGAGATTGACCAGATTCCTCGTCGGGCCTTCAGCCCTCCTCGGAATGACCCCCAACCGCTGATGCCATGCGGGTGGGCGAGGACCCTCTCCCCTTCTCCCCTTCTCCCCTTCTCCCCTTCTCCCCTCCCAAGTTTTGTCACGCAGACCCTTCACTTTCAACCTCCAACGTGTAACGTTTAACCTGTAACCTGTAACTCGTGACCCGTCACGCATAGCTGGAGAATCACCGATATGACCCTCATGCTCTACTGCGGCCACCACAAGTGCGCCACCCGCTGGCTGGTGGACATCCTCACCGACGTCTGCAGCCGGATCGACCTCGAGTTCTTCGAGGTTCACGACCCGTGGCAGTTCGATCGTGACCTGGGCGCCTTCCTCGAGAAAAGACCTGTGGACGTCCTCGCCTACACCAACGCCAAACGGGAGTTCCTCGAGGGCGTGGACGACTACCGGGGCTTCCACGTGATCCGAGACCCGCGGGACATCCTCGTCTCCGCTTACTTCTCCCACCTCAACTCCCACCCCACAGACGGCTGGTCCGCCCTGGAGGACCACCGGCGGCAGCTCCAGACCTGCTCCAAGGAGGATGGGATGACCCTGGAGCTGGATTTCATTCTGGACGTGTTCTCAGCGTTGGAAACGTGGGATTTCCACCGCCCACAGATGCTCGAGCTCAAGATGGAGAACCTGGTCCACAACGCCTACGAGGGGCTGGTGGATGTCTTCATCCACCTGGGTCTGGCCGACCCCGAGGAGCACTCCCTCGATCGGCAGCTGCAGCTGGGGGCCGATCGCCGTGCCGGCAGCTCATCGCCCGGAGGCGGCCAACGCCTCCAGCGGTTCGAGGTCCTCGCTATCGTTCACGACCACCGCTTCGCCAAGAAGGCTGACGGCCGGGCGGTGGGACAGGAGGATCAGCGCAGCCACTACCGCCGGGGCCAGGCCGGCGACTGGCGCAACCACTTCTCCCCCACCCTCGCCGCCGCCTTCGCCGAACGCTACGGCGATCTTCTGCTTCGTCTCGGCTACGAGCGGGACGAGCGGTGGTGGCAATCGACGAGCCGATAGTCGTTCGTTCGTTTCTGCTGGCACAAGACAGAGTTGAAAGTTGAAAGTTGAAATTCCCGCCCACCCACGTTGGGTAAAGGTCTAGAGGTTTAAGGGTCCTCAAGAACCCGATTCCCAGCCCTGAATTCCCACCACTGCGTCCGGATGAGCTGGTGATGCGGGGAATTCGGGTTGGGAATTGGGCACACGGCAAAAGGGGTCGTCGACCCGCCCCCGAAAAGAAAAGCCACCGAGGCAAGCTCGGTGGCTCGAAGGCTCGTTTTTATTCGACGGGTCAGCGGGTCGAAACGTACGAATCGAAGTCGAAGGAACCACCGGCCAGTGGGCCGAGCTTGGCAAGCGGCACGATGCCCACCCGAACCATGTCGACGTTCCAAGTGTCGTTGTCAAGGCCGGTGAGCTCACGCTTCAGGACGCCATCGCGCCACATCCGCAGGATGCCGTTGTTGCCGCCCGGATCGGCCGCCTGGAACTCGAACTCCATGAAGTGGGGGCTCGGGCCCGCGTCGGGGCTCAGGAAGGTACCACCCGTCCACTGGTACGCGCCGTTGTCGATTCTCCCGTTGAGCGCGATCCGCCATGCGGTGTCCGCATTGTTGCGGCAGAGGTAGACGAAGTTGTGCTGGGTCGGCGCCGGGGCGTCGCGGTAGAACTTCATGAAGATGAAGCACTTGTTGACGGAAGGGGAGACTGGAAGGTCGAGATTTGTCGAATCCACCCAGAAACTCACCATGAAGTGGGTTTCAGCCTGCGGGTGATCGCTCTGGACGTAGGCTTCGGTCAGAGTACCCGGGTCGATGTGCACCCGAAGGCCGTAGTTGCCTTCGATAGCCGCATCGGCCGTGACCTCGAGGCTGTTGTCGGCGTAGGCGACCCCGCCGAAGGCGGTGATTGCCAGGGCAACCATGAACACTGTCAGCATTTTTCTCATTCGCGACCTCCTCTTTCGTCTCGTATCACTCAATTGTGGGTCCCCGTGGGACGACGCCATGATACGCCGGAACGGGAACGGATTTCAACTCGTCATACCTAGGACGCACGGCACGGCGATTCGTAACGCCGT
>CAVQOJ010000004.1:0-15207 GCA_963714385.1 uncultured Holophagae bacterium
TCGCGGGGCGGGTGGGGGCGTCGGTTGTGGGCAACCAGGTGCTGGACCTCGGCCGGTCCGGCCCGGCGAAACAGCTCAAGCGGACTGAAAATCTGGTGCGCAACGCCGCGCGTATCGCCGAGACTCTGGGCGAGCTCAAGGGGGCGGCGATGAAGGTGGGCCAGATGCTCAGCCTCCACGAGGCCGTCCTGCCGCCGGAGGTCGCCGCGGTGCTGAGATCTCTGCAGAAGGAAGCGCCCAAGGTGCCTGCCGAGGTCATGGAGCTCGAGATTCGGGGATCCCTCGACGACTTCGACGACCTCTTTGAAACGCTCGATTTCGAGGCCTTCGCAGCCGCCTCCATCGGCCAGGTCCACCTCGGGCGGATGCGCGACGGCCGGCCGGTGGCGGTCAAAATCCAGTACCCGCTGATCGATCACATCGTCAGGGCCGATCTGGACAACCTCAAGCGGGTGATCCAGACGGTGATCGCCCTGGTCTTCGACGCCGACGTCGACGCCATCTGGGGAGAGGTCCGCGACCGGCTTCTCGAGGAGCTCGACTACCACCACGAGGCCGAGAACATCCGGCGCATGGCCGAGCTCCACACCCACATACCGGAGATCGTGATTCCAGGGGTCGTGGCCGAGGCCACCACCCGAAACATCCTGACCATGGAGCTGGTGGAGGGCGAGTCCGCCGAGGCGGTCTGCTCCGCCCGCTTCGAACAGCGCCACCGGGATCGCTGGGGGGTCGTGCTGATGGAGTTCGTCCTGAGGGGCCTACTCGAGCACCGGCTGCTCCACGCCGACCCCAACCTCGCCAACTTCGCGTTTCTAAACGACGGTCGAGTGGTGGTCTACGACTTCGGCTGCGTCAAGGAGATCACCCCTGCCCTCGCCGCCGGCTACGCAGACCTGCTGCTTGCCGTGACCCACGGTCGTGAATCGGAGGTGCCGGAGATCCTCCGAAAGATCGGCGTTTCCACCACCGACGGCGCCCCGCTGTCACGAGAGATTACCGACCCCTACGCTGGGATGCTCGGCCCCATCGCTCGACCGGACCCGCCCTACACCTTCGGCGAGGACGACAGCCTCTACCGACAGCTCATGGAGCACGGCATGAGCAACTGGTCGAAGGCCACCGACATCCGGTTTCCTCAGGACGCCATCTTCGTCAACCGCACCCTCGGCGGCCACTTCGGCAACCTCTCCAAGCTGCGGGCGACCGGGCCGTGGCGGGACCTAATCCTCAAATACTCCAACCCGTGTGCGTCCGGTCTGATTTAAGACTGAAGATCCAACATTGAAGATTGTCTTGCTGCCCCACTGATTTAATACCTTGCCTCGAACGATGGATCGAACAGCACCGGATGTTCGGGATAGGTGTCCCGGAGGTGCTCTGACAGGACATTCACGGCTGTCTCTTTCATTCCCGGTCGGATCTTGAACACGGAGATCTCTCGTTTGTTGGGAAGAGCCGTCGGCCCGGCCACCCTCTCGAAGTACGCAGCGAAGGGTTCAGTGTCGTGGGCCAACCATTTTGCGGGAATTCGAATGACGTTCTGTCCGGGTCGGGGGTGAAGGGTTACCGGTTCGACGATCACCACGAAATCAGCTTTAAAGATGGCATGGGGGAAGCCCCCCCCCAGCCCGGCTGCTCGAGTCTCCAGAAACCGATACCGCTTGTTGATGTCCACGGCCGGCAGGGAGAGTTGTATTCGACGAAGAGTCTCGTCGTTGAGGCTCAAGCTCGAAGACAGCAATGCGATCGATGATCCCGGTGGAACGTTGGCTTCCAGAAATCCCACGGTTGCCATGACCAGATCGACGTTCTTCGGCAAGAACCCAGGAACGGTCATTGTCGGAGCCAGAGCATCCCACCGGGACTCGTCGGGACCTCCGGGAGTGTGCCGGTCAAGGAACAGAACCGCTGCGACGGACGTCCCCAACAAGACGGCTGAAACGCCACCGACAATCCGTGAAGGCTTGCCGGGCCATGTCGACACCACCGCCAGCGCGATCCCGAGGATCGTGCACTCGACGCCGATCCACAACATCACGTGATGGACCCCGGGAGCCTGGAGTCGAGCGAAGATCGCCATCGCAACCGCCCCCGCCACGGTGGCCGCCGCCAGGAACGGGCGCCATTCTCTGGCCCGCCATCCGACGACAAAAGCCGCCAGGACAACGAGCATCGACGGCAGACCCAGGCGCTGCGCCAGGCTCAACGGTGTCCCCCAGAGGAACGAAATCAGTCCGGTCTGTTGGTAGGACCCGAAAACCCCGAGATAGTCGGAAAAGAGGACGCGACCGACGACCGGCATGGCAATCGCCGTCCCGAGGCAGGCCGGAGTCAACAGCAACAGTCCGAATTTTCCGGCGATCCGGGCCCGATCGCCGGCGCGAACCTGCGGTCGGATCAACGCAATCAGGGTCTCGACCGCTACGGCCGCCAGAATGCCGACCGCCGCGAATCCGTACCAACGTCGAAACAAGACCGCCGCAGTGAGCAAACCCCCGACTCCAATCGGCACCCACCATTGCTGGTTCTCCAACGGACGCCTGATGTGGAGTGTCACTGCCGCAAACACCAAACCGAGACCACCGACAGCGACCCGGCCGAGAATCGTGGGCGCCCAGAAGGCGCCGATCAGCCATGGAACGCAGACCCATCCCACCGTCAGCCACGGCTTCGCGGCACGATCGCAGAATCTCCGATGGGCCGCACCCATCATGAGGGCGAAGGCCAGCGACGCCGGGACCGCGTACAGGAAGACAATCCCAAGAACGTACGCCCGTCGGCCCTCGCCAAAGATCGTCAGCCACGCGGCGAGGGGCACCGCGGCGAGATCGTTGTAGTCGTCTTGTCGAACCGTGTGGAACACCCGGGAGGCGGTGTCCTGAAAAGACGATTGAAAACCGTGCGACAGCTCAACGGCTTTTGCCTGGTACTTCAGCTGGTCCCAGCTGTAGACGTGGTCCAGTCGGTTGAGGCATGTGACGGTGAGGCCACTCGCCAGTACCACCGCGGCCAACATCGCCGCGAGGTACCGCCCACGGACCCAACTAAACCCAAATGTCCCCGTGTCGCTCGACCGCTCGTCCAAACCCACCTCGACCTCTTCACACGTCTTCGACCCGCACAACGACGCCGGTAATGGCGCAGCGGAGCCGGCCGTCGCCGACGTCCTCGAACGGGATCGCCGCCAGCCGATGGGAGGTCTCGTCGATCACGACGGACACGGACGCGAGCTTGTCCCGCTTGCGCACCTCGTCGCCAACCACGATATGGCGGGCGAAGGTCAACGCGTCCTCGCGCGCCAGTGTGCCGCCGTGGATCGGGTCCCGCGGCACCTCCCCCACCTCTCCAGCAACCTCGGACAGGGCCCGGGCGAGCGCCACCAGCTCCGCCAGCGACAGCGCAAAGGCCGGCACGACGAAGGTCCGGGGGCCCTGCCAACCGTCGGTGTTGCGACCGCCTTGTCGGATCCGCTCCGCGACTGTGACGTCGGCCTCGATGATCCAGGCGGGCTTCCAGGTCCGGGCATGGCGGCCGGGCTCGGGCAGCAGGGCGGTGGACTCCACCGTCTGCAGTCCATTCTCTTCCAGCAGAGCGGCCGAACCGCAGTGGCCGCAGAAGAAAATCACATCGTGGGAACGGCCGCCCATGGCTGAGCCGCAGGCCGGGCAGTCGAGGGCCACCAGCTGCAGGCTCATGTGTGCTCCTCGATGAACCGCTTCATGGTGGCCGCCAGGTCGGGTTCCCGGGCATCGTCGGCGAGACCCGAGCCCTCCTCCACGATGCCGCCGCGACGAAACTGCCGATAGCCCCAGGCGACGAATGCGGCGAGCGCCAGGCCCACCGCTCCGAGCGCCTGCAGGCCATCGTCGGAATCGAGCACCCAGCCGACGTTCTGCAGCAGGGTCGTGCCGACAAAGCATGCCCCGGCACAGGCCCCTACCAACGACAGGGCTCTGACCAGGTGGTTGCCCGGCGCCTTGCCGTAGGCCAGGGTCCCGTCCTCGGCGTCGATCAGGGCCTGGAAGGTCTGGCCGCGAAAGCTGTAACGGATGACCCACAGGGGGTAGTAGACCACCGCGATCCGCCGGCGAACCGAGGCGAACCACGAAAAGGTGACGTGATCCACCAGGGCGGACGTCCTGGCACGTTCGAGCGCCGCCCCGGCGAGTCGCTCGCCCACCTCCTGCGCCGTCTTCTGCGGGCGAAAAACCATGCCCCGCTTCCGGATGGCGTCTTCGTTCAAGGGAACGATTTCGTCGCCCGCCAGGTCGACCCGGTGGACGCCGAACTCCGCCATGTCGGCACACGCCATGGTGTGGTCGACCTGGCGCTCCTCCTGGTGCTCCACCGGGACCTTCTCGGTCACCCACCGATTGCCCTGCTTGCGTTTTCGATTGCGGGTGCCCAACACCCAGCCGACCACGTCGAAGCGCATCCTGACGAACGGGAAGAAGGCCAGAAAACCCTCCTCGAAGCGAGCCTCGCGGGTCAGCGCCGGCGCCTTGCGAATGCCTTTCTTGAACCACTTCCTGACCGCCCGCGCCGCCCCGGCCCGATCGACCTTGTCCAGCACCATGAGCCGGACGACGCCGCGTTCTCCCACCAGAGCCAGCGGCGTGCCGCAGTACCGACAGACGACGTTGGTCAGGCCCTCCTCGACATCCACGCTGCCGCCGCAGGACGCACAACCCAGGCCGGTCAGCACCTTCGGCTTGGCCACGGCGGTCGGCTGGTCCTTCATACCAAACCGCCAATTCGGGAAAAAAATTGAAAATTGAAAATTGAAAATTGAGAATTCCCCCACACGCCCAGGCCCAGTCTCCATGCCCTGCGATCGGGTTCGCCCCTTCCGCATCCGTCGTTATCGGTTTTCCGAATTCCGAATTCCGAATTCCGCATTTGCCCTACACCTTCTTGCTGACCAGCCATGCGATGGCGATGATCGGAGCCGCTGAAACGGCGTAGGCCGCAAGCTTGAACACCACGTTCGAGATCACCAGGCCTTCGATCCCGAAGACCATCAGGGCCAGCGCCACCACCAGCCTGTAGGGCGCCTCGGCCTTGGCCGGAAAGTCGGCCGGCAGGACCTTCCCTGAGACACCGTCCACCGCCGCGCGGTAGGTCGACCCCTTCCACGAGTACGAGATAAGGTAGAGGGGCAGGTGGTAGAGCACGCTTCGCCGAACCGCGACATCATCGCCGAGCTTGCCTGCCAGCCACTCGCGGGCGGTGTCTACCGGCACTTCGGGCTGAACCACGGGTGCGCCGCCGGTCGCTTCGGGACTCATCGGCCGAACCTCTCCGGTGGGCAAGGTCAAACCCTGCAACCCCTGCAGGCTGGAGGGGGCCGCCGGTTGCAGCACCACGTGATCACCGCCGACACCGGCGACTGTGAAAGCCCAGAACGGGAAGAACTCGAGCGCCGGCTCCTCCAGCCGCGCCTCCCGATCGAGATTGGCCACCGTGTCCCGGCCGCCCAGAAAGCGACGCAGGTGGGCGGCGGCGCCTTCGGTCTGAACGGTGGGCACCATCACCTCATGGAAGAGGGTGGCCGAACCGTCTACAACCAGGGCAGTGTCGCAGAACGGGCACACCAACAACCGTTCCGTCGCCGGGACGGTGATGGCGGCGCCACACTGGGTGCAGCCGACCTGCACCCGCTACGCCTCTTGCTTGGTCCCGCAGGTCGGGCAGAACTTGGCGCCCTCGGGAACCGGCTGGCCGCACCCCGAGCAGCCGCCCGCCGCCTGCTGAGTGCCGCAGCCCGGGCAGAACTTCGCCCCCGGCGGCACCCCCTCTCCGCAGTTGGTGCAGAACGCTCCCGGCTTGGCCGCGGCAGCCTGAGCCGCACCGCCCTGCTGGGCCTGCTGCATGGCGCCGGCGATCATGCCCGGCATCATCGCGCCGAAGCCGGCCCCGAGCCCCAGGCCCATCCCGGCCCCGGCCTCACTGCCACCCTCGCCGCCGCTGCCCTGGGCCGCATCCTGAATCGCCTGGGCCGCCTTGAACTGCATGTAGGTGTTCATGTCACCCACCGCGCCCATCGCCGAGCGCTCGTCGATCTTCTCCTGAACCTCGTCCGGCGGCGTGATCGAGTTGACGTAAAAGTCGGTCAGGTCGACGCCGTACTTGGCGAAGTCCTCGGCCAGGCGGGCCTTGGCGGCGGTGCCGAGCTCATCGTAGTAGCGGGGCAGATCGAAGATGGTCTTGAGGGTTTCTCCGAGCAGATCGTTGAGCCGGGACACGATCACGTCGCGGTAGAAGTCCTTGAGCCGGTCGGTCTCGAACAGCCCCTGCGACCCCACCACCGTATTGATGAAGAGCTGGCTGTCCGCGATCCGGTAGGCATAGTTGCCGAACGCCCGCAACCGCACCATGCCGAGCTCGGCATCGCGAAACACCACCGGCTCCCTGGTTCCCCATTTCTGGTCGAGGAAGGTGCGCTTGTTGATGAAGACCACGGCCACCCGGAACGGCGACGTGCCGCCAAACGGAAGCGCCATGACCTTGGTCAGCAGCGGGATGTTCTGGGTCGTCAGGGTGTGGCGTCCCGGACCGAAGACATCGAGCGCTTTGCCGTCGCGGAACAGCACCGCCTCCTGGGTCTCGTGGACCACCAGCTGGGCCCCCATCTTGATCTCGGCGCTGCCCTGCGGCGGGAACCGATAGACGATTTCCTCACCCGAGGGATCGTGATGTTCGATAACTTCCAGGGTCTGGGCCATCAGGAGCCTCCCTTCTGGGTCACGTCTTCAAAGACCCTCGCACGCTCGTCGAACTGGCGGTCCGCCGCCTGCACCGCGTCGAGGGTGCTGAGCAGGTCCGGACCGGCTGCAGTGGCCGGCAGGGCTTCGATCCTGGCCGCGAGGTTCTCCACGGTGCCGATCAGTGCCAGGTCAAAGGCGTAGAGTCGTTCCAGCTCGTCCTCGCGGATCTTGACCGGATCGAAGAACCCGGTGTAGCCGTAGTCGGCGTGGCGAATCCGGTTGCCGAGCCGGTCGAGCGCCTTCTCGATGCTCGACGCCAGGTCCAGATTGGCCAGGTTGCCGCTCCGGGACCAATCGCGCACCTTCGCGTTGAGCTCCGCTCGGCAGCGATCCACCTGTTCGGCCAACCAATCCCGTTGCATCTTGTCGACGTCGCGACGCAGCTCCCGGTCGACGTAGCTTTTCAGTCCGGGGACCTTCGCAGCAATACGTTCGAAGACGTTGCGGCGCCCCTCTGCGCTGTCCATGCCATCACTCATCTGTCGCCTCCTGGGTTCACCGTCTGGTCACCATGCCGTTCCACTGTCCCATACGTACGCACCCGGCCGTCGATTCCCTGAAAATTTATTGGCACGGTGATTGCATTATTTTCGGGTGCTATGCTTCTAACGTCCTTTATTCCCTGCTCGTCAGTTTACGAGGAAGTCCACCGGACTTCAAGGACTGGAAGCGGCCCCACCTTGCACGGACGGGCTTCGGTTCGTCCCTCGTCTTTACCATCCCACCATTAATCTCACCCCATGGCCCACCTTCGCGGCCGCCCCGGAAAACAGGGATTCCGGGCGGTCTCGCCGCATTTAAATAACGAGTTGATCATTCGGTGATTGAGTAGGCGATCGTGCCATGTTTACATGTATACATGCCGTTTTGACGCGGTGCGGCAATCGTTGGCGGGAATCCAACGAAAGACGATCGCCTGCTCAATTCTCATGTCTGACTCCAGCAAACCTCAACGGTCACCAAGCGCGGCGTTACGGACCCTTTTCAACTGCCGCCAGTGATGTCAGACATGAGAATTGAGTTTTTTTCATATTTTTTGAGGGGTGCTGGTCTGGGGGGTTGGTGACTACTCGAGGGCCGAAATGTCACTTCCCGAGGACGGATGTCACGATGATTCCGAGGAAGAGCACCACCAGGGACAGGCCGAGGATGACCATGAACCACTCCCCTGCCGTGTAGCCCTGCTTTTTCTTTCGCCGTGCCGGCTTGGGGGCTTTGCGGACCTTGTTCTTCGCCATGCCGCCATTGTACCGCGCACGCTCGACCCCGGCGCTACCGCGGAGTCCGGTTTTCCGAATTCCGAATTCCGAATTCCGAATTTTCCGATTCGTTACCCGCGTTTCCCGCTGGCGTTACCCGATCCCCACACCATCGCGCGCCGCCAGTCACGGTTCATTCGCGCGATACCGGAGATAGAAATTTCCTTCGGGCACGCAGCCTCGCAGGCGCGGAAGTTGCTGCACGCGCCGAAGGCTTCCTTTTCCATGGCCTCAACCATGGCCAGCGCTCTTTGCTCCCGCTCCGGCTGGCCCTGAGGAAGGATCCCGAGGTGGGCAATCTTGGCGCTCACGAAGAGCATGGCGGCTGAGTTCGGGCAAGACGCAACACAGGCGCCACAGCCGATGCACTCGGCGAAGTCCATCGCCAGCTCGCTGGTGTCCTTGGCGATCGGGACCGTGTTGGCGTCCTGGGCCGAACCCACCCGGGCCGAGATGAAGCCGCCGGCCTGCATGATCCGATCGAAGGCGCTGCGGTCGACCATGAGGTCCCTGATCACCGGAAATCCCTTGGCCCGCCACGGCTCCAAAAAGAGCTCGTCACCGTCGGAGAAGTGCCGCATGTGGAGCTGGCACACCGTGCTGCCCTTCTGGCCGCCGTGGGGCACGCCGTTGATGACGAAGCCGCAGCACCCGCAAATGCCCTCGCGGCAATCGTGCTCGAAGGTGACCGGAAGCTCCCCCTTGGCGATGAGGTCCTCGTTGAGTACGTCGAGCATCTCCAGGAAGGACATGTGAGTGTTCACGTCCTCCAGCTCGTAGGTGGCGAACCCGCCGAGATCGGCAGCATCGTTCTGTCGCCAGATATGAAGCGTCAACCTCATTTGTAGCTCCTCGTCGCGAGCTCGACGACCTCGAACTCGAGCTCCTCGGTGTGTTGTTTCGGCCGGCTCGGATCTCCGGTGTACTCCCACACCGTCACGTTGCAGAAATCCCGGTCGTTGCGCAGGGCCTCGCCCTCGTCGGTCTGGTACTCCTCGCGGAAGTGTCCGCCGCAGGACTCCTCGCGGGCGCTCGCGTCGAGGCACATCAGCTCCGCCAGCTCGAAGTAATCCGCCACCCGGCCGGCCTTCTCCAGCTCCTGGTTGACGTTGCCGTCGTCACCGGGCACGCGGACCTCGTTCCAGAACTCCTCACGCAGGGCGCGGATCTCCCGAACGGCATCGTCGAGACCCTCTTGGGTGCGGGACATCCCGCACTTGTCCAACATGATCATCCCGAGCTCGCGGTGCAGCGAGTCCACGGTGCGAGATCCGTTGACCGCCAGCAGTCGGCGGGTTCGCTGCTCGACGTCGTTAACGGCCTCCCGAACCGCCGGAGTTTCGTCCCCCACCTTCTGGAACTGCTTGCCGGCCAGGTACTCGCCCACCGTGTAGGGCGCCACGAAGTAACCGTCCGCCAGCCCCTGCATCAGGGCCGAGGCGCCGAGCCGGTTCGCTCCGTGGTCGGAGAAGTTCGCCTCGCCCAGGACGAACAGACCCGGGATGTTGCTCATCAGGTAGTAGTCGACCCACAGGCCGCCCATGGTGTAGTGGGGCGCCGGGTAGATGCGCATCGGCAGCTTGTAGGGATCCTCGCCGGTGATCTTCTCGTACATCTCGAACAGGTTGCCGTAACGGTCCCGGATGACGTCGGCTCCCAGGCGTTGGATGGCGTCGGCGAAGTCCAGGTAGACCCCACGCTTGGTGAGACCGATGCCCCGTCCCTCGTCGCACGCCCGCTTGGCGGCCCGCGACGAGATGTCGCGGGGCGCCAGGTTGCCGAACGCCGGGTAGAGACGCTCGAGGTAATAGTCCCGCTCCGCCTCCGGGATGTCGCCCGGGGCGCGGTCGTCGCCGGCCTTGACCGGCACCCACACGCGGCCGTCGTTGCGCAGTGACTCGCTCATCAGGGTGAGCTTGGATTGGTAGTCGCCCGACTGCGGGATGCAGGTGGGGTGGATCTGGGTGTAGCACGGGTTGGCAAAGCCGGCCCCGCGCCGGTGGGCGCGCCAGGCCGCAGTCGCGTTGCACCCCTTGGCGTTGGTCGACAGGAAGAACACGTTGGAGTAACCACCGGTGCACAGCAGCACCGCATCGGCGGTGCGGCACGAGATCTCCCCGGTCACCATGTCCCGCACCACGATTCCCCGGGCGATGCCGTCGACCACCACCAGGTCGAGCATCTCGGTGCGCGGGAAGAGGGTGACGGTGCCGGCCGCCACCTGAGCCATGAGCGACGAGTACGCGCCGAGCAGCAGTTGTTGTCCGGTCTGTCCCCGGGCGTAGAACGTCCGCGAGACCTGAGCCCCGCCGAACGACCGGTTGGCCAGATACCCGCTGTACTCGCGGGCGAAGGGCACCCCCTGGGCCACCGCCTGATCGATGATCGCCATCGACAGCTCGGCCAGCCGGTAGGTGTTCGCCTCGCGGCCGCGAAAATCGCCGCCCTTGATGGTGTCGTAGAACAGCCGGAAGGTGGTGTCGCCGTCGTTCTGGTAGTTCTTGGCGGCGTTGATGCCGCCTTGTGCGGCGATCGAGTGGGCGCGCCGGGAGCTGTCCTGGTAGCAGAACGCGCTCACCTTGTAGCCCAGCTCGCCGAGAGTCGCGGCTGCCGCGCCGCCGGCCAATCCGGTGCCGACGACGATGATCTCGTGCTTTCGCTTGTTCGCCGGAGACACCAGCTTGATGTGAGATCGCAGGGAGGTCCACTTGTCGGCGAGCGGACCGGACGGGATGCGTGCGTCGAGCTTCATCGTCCCACCTCCCTACGGGTGGACCACGCCAGCGAGCACCGCCAGCGGGATGGAGACGTTGGCGGTGCCCACCACTACCGCGATCGACATGGCCAGCCCGCGCCGCCACTCACCCCAACGGGGGTGGTCCCAGCCCATGCTCTGGAACAGGCTCCACACGCCGTGGTAGAGGTGGAAGGCCAGCAGCAGGTTGGCGACGATGTAGATGGCTGCCACCCACCACAACGAAAACGCCTGGGTGACGTTGTGGTAGGGGTCGAGGTGGACGTAGCTCTGGTGGACCTGGCCGGTGGTGAAGTGCATGACGTGGTAGACGATGAATAGGGCGAGAATCGGCCCGCTCCACACCATCGTCCGGGCAGCATAGTCCACCTCCGGCGGCCTGAAGACCCGGTACTTGACTGGCCGGCTCGCCCGGTTCCGCAGCCAGAGCTGGACCGCCGCCACGATGTGCACCATCACACAGAACAGCAGTACGAGGCGGGCGGCCCACAGGGGACCGGGTCTCGAGTGCAGAAACTCGGCATAGGCGTTGATCTGATCGGGCCCCATGTAGATCTGCAGATTGCCGATCATGTGACCCACCACGTAGAGCACCAGGATGATGCCGGTCAGGGCCATCAGTACTTTCTTGCCCAGGGTCGATTGGTAGACACCAGCGAGTCGGTTCATCGGGACCAGCGCCCCCTTTCCGCGGTTTGCGGCGCCGCGATTGTAGCAATGCCGCCCGCCCACCCGCCCGCTTCGAAAAGCTGCCCCCACGCCCCCACCCCGCTTTTCGAAGTCAGGTTCTTTTGAAACCCGGTGGCGGTCGTGGGTGTGGAAACTACGGGCAGCGGGTTGGCGAGATTGCGGGGAAGCCAGAGGTGTTGTGAGGTTGTGATACCCGGCGCGGTTCCGCTGAACTCCAGTCGTTGGCTGAACCCCAAATGTGGTCTTGACATAGTGTACAAATGTACATACATTGATTAAAGTGACAGTTGAATGGGATCCCGCCAAGGCCCGCGCGAATCGGACGAAGCATGGGATTGATTTCGCTGACGCTTCAATCGCGCTCGAAGATGAACTCGCGCTCACGATCGAAGACAAATCTGCTCGTCGCGAACAACGTTTCATCACTCTCTGTGTCGGGATCCAAAAAATCGCCTGATTGTCGTGCTATGATCCAACTGCATGCTGCGATACGATGACCTCCCGATGATGTACGAACACCGCTCCAACCCGCTCGCCTCGAGAGGTGTGTTCCTGTGGCGGCTCGCCCTGCACGTGGGACTGGCCTCGGTGATCGTCCTCGGGTCGTTGGCCGTCGGGATTCTCGGCTATCGCGTGCTCGAGGGGCTGAGCTGGATCGACGCCCTGTTGAACGCCTCGATGATTCTCGGGGCCATGGGACCCGTCGACCCGGTTCGAACCGTCGGGGGCAAGCTGTTCGCATCGTTCTATGCCCTGTACTCCGGGCTCGTATTCGTGGTTGTGACCGGACTCGTGTTTGCCCCCGCGGTCCACAGGTTGTTGCACGGCTTCCACGTCGAGCGCAATGGCAACCCGTGATTCCGAGGCGTCCCGTGAGCAGCAGGTTCGGAGGTCCCGTCGCTCCGGGACTGGAAAGGGCTGACAACTCGGGCGGCGGACCTTGAAGCTGTCCCTCCACAAGCTCGCCCCGTTGCTCGGGCTGGTGGTGTTCGCCCTGGCCTTGTGGGTGCTTCACCGTCAGTTCGCCCACCTTCATCTGCGCGACATCATGGGTCAGCTCGAGGCGATGCCGGTGGCGTCGCTTGCGGCCGCGATCGGGCTGACGGTGCTCAGCTATTTCGTGCTCACCGGGTACGATGCCCTGTCCCTGCACTACATGGACCGACCATTGGGTTACCGCCGCTCGGCGCTGGCGTCCTTTCTCGGTTATGCGGTCAGCCAGAACGTCGGCCTGACGCTGGTCAGCGGGGCACCGATCCGATTTCGACTGTACTCGGCGTGGGGCCTATCGGCGGTCGAGGTGGCCACGGTCGTGGCGTTCAACGGCCTCACCTTCTGGTTGGGTTTACTCACCGTTGGAGGCATCGCCTTCACGATCGGCGGCGGTGCCGTACCGACCGCGTTGCACGTCCCTCTGACCTCTCTGCGGCCCCTCGGCGTTCTGTTTCTGGTGCTGGTGCTAGCCTACCTGGCCTCCTGTCTGTGGATTCGAAAGCCACTCCGCATCGCCCGCTGGGAGCTCGATGCCTCCTCCCTTCCGCCTCGCGCTCCTCCAGCTCGCAGTGTCCTCGGCGGACTGGACGGTATCGGCGAGCGTGCTGTGGGTGCTGCTCCCCCGCGAGGCGGGCGTCGGGTTCCTGCACTTCTTGGCGGCCTTCCTGCTCGCCCAGATCCTCGGCCTGATGAGCCAGATTCCAGGAGGTTTCGGAGTTTTCGAGACGGTGGTCATCGCGCTGCTGCCGGCCGGCGTCGATGCCTCGACCCTCCTCGGTCCGCTTGTCGCATACCGCGTTATCTACTACCTTTTCCCGCTCGTGGTCGCGGTCGGGGTGCTGCTCGCCTACGAGCTTGGACAGCGAAGCCAGCAGGTCACGACCGCGTCCAGAGCGATCGGCACCGCGCTGTCGCTGGTGGCGCCGCACCTGTCGTCTTACACGTATCGAGGCGAAACGGTGCCAGGTTTCCGGCCCGGAAGGCCACGAGCCGTGAATGTCAGGCCCACGGGGGCCAGCCGTCCGCCGATGACCTCGAGCGGGCGCGCGCCATCGTGTCGAACAGCCCCCACGCCTCGGCCAATCTCGCCCTGCTCGGGGACAAGCGCTTCCTTTTTTCTGCCAGTGGTCGGGCGATGATCATGTACGCCGTCAGTGGACGGAGTTGGGTCGCGATGACTGGCCCCATCGGCGCCGAGGAGGAGTTCCCCGATCTCGTGTGGAGCTTCCACGCCATGTGCGACCGTCGTGGGGGCTGGACGGTGTCTACGAGGTCGGCGAGGAGAACCTGAATTTGTTCACGAAGTCGACTTCACGGTGCCCGAATGGTGAGGTGGGGTACGGTTCGTCGACGGCTTTTCGTCGAAGGCAGCGCGCCGCAAGGAACGAACCACATCGCGAAGCTCGAAGAGGATGTGACTTGGCGTGGTTTAGCGACCAGGTTTCGGGGCTCCTGCCCGAGCTTCGGGTCATCTCCGACGCTTGGCTCGAGGACAGGCGAGAGGCCGGTGGTGGGAACTACCAATCTCTAATCAATTCTGCACTGCGGGATTACATCACCCATCTGGAGCAGCCCCTGGAAGACACCCTTCGCAAAGTGATTCGTGAAGAACTCAAGAATGCCAGCTAACCCCTCGTTCCAGCGCAACCCGTGCCGGGTATCTCAACCTCACAATCCTTGAAAGAAATCAACTTCGAAAAGCCGGGCGGGGGGACGGGGCGGCTTTTCGAAGCGGGCGCCCGGGCGCCCGCCCGGGCGAGAAAATACACGCCGGTGACGATTCCGACTGAATCGTGACAGGCTATGTCGTATCATGCTCCTCCGGGAGAGGGCATGGACAACATCGGGATCGTCGGCACCAGCTACCGGACGACGAGCGTCGAGTCGCTCGCCGCCGCCCTGCTGCCCGCCGACTTCGAAAAGGAGAACCTGGTCGAGCTGGCCCGCCTGGCGGGGTTCACCGAGCTGGTCTACCTGGGAACCTGCAACCGGGTCGAGTTCTACTTCCGCAGCGAAACCAGGATTCACACCAACCCCCTGCTCTTCCACCTCCGCCGCAGCCTGGTCGACCTCACCGACGGTGCCTGTCAGCTGCCCGAGGACGATGGTCTGTACGTCAAGTTCGGCCGGGCGGCGGTCCGCCACCTGTTCCGGGTCACCTCGGCTCTCGACTCGATGATGGTCGGCGAGGCCCAGATCGCCGGCCAGACCAAGGAGGCCCACGAGACCGCCCACCGGTTGGGGCTGCTCGGCGGCATCCTCGACCAGACCTTTCACGAGGCCTTCCATCTGGCCAAGCGAATCCGCACCGAAACAGAGCTCGCCCGTCGCCCGGTGTCCCTGGTAACCCTTGTCGAACGGGTCCTCCACGAACACCTCGAACGCTCACCGGAGCCGGTGTTGATTCTGGGCGCGGGCGAGATGGCGGGTCAGACCCTGCGGCTGATCCGGACCGGCGATCCGAACCGCCACGTGATCGTGGCGAATCGTCACGTCGAGCGCGCCGTGGCGATGGTCAAGGGCGACCCCTCAGCCGAAACCCGTGAACTCTCCGAGGTTCAGGATTCTCCACCCCACGCCGGCACCGTGGTAGCGGTGACGTCGTCCGAAACACCGATCCTCGATCCGGGGCAGGTGACCTCGATCCGCGCCCAGCTGCCGCCTGACGAGACCCTGCTGCTGATCGACCTGGCCATGCCTCCCAACGTCGATCCTGCGGCTCGCAGCATCGAGGGAGTGA
>CAVQOJ010000005.1:0-40812 GCA_963714385.1 uncultured Holophagae bacterium
GGCCGGCTCGATTGCTGGAGCAGACTACTCTTGTGCTGCTCGCGCTTTCGGTGGGATTGTCCACGATCACCTTCGCCTCCGGCCTCCGGGACTGGACAACGCGCTACCGGCGCCGCCCGTACCGACTGATCCGCCTGAAGATCGCGTTCTCGGTGATCTTCCTGGCGGTCGGAACGCTGGCCGTCGGGCTGCATGCCTCCGGATGGGTCTTCTCGGCTTCCACCGGGCTCATGGACCTGGGCTCGCCGCTGGGCGTTGTCGCCGGCTTCGCCTACATGCTCGCCCTGGCCGTCGGCATGGTGGTGCTGGCGACGCTGGGCCACGTTGGGGGGAACCTGGTCTTCGGCCGCTGAGGTCCGAGGTCCGCAGCGGGGGGCACCTCGCATTTGTGATGAATTCCGAATTGCGAATTGCGAATTCTCGGCGTCCGAGATCGAATTGAATTCCAAATTGAAAATTCCAAATTGAAAATTGCCCCCACCCACCCTACGGACCAGGCAAGAGGAACGGGCCACTTTGCAATCTGCAATTTGTAATTTTCAATTTGTAATTCTCACTCGACGCACCTGACTACTCGAGCACCTTGATTCTGTCCGGCCAGAGAAACCAGAGCTCCATCGCCGGCAGGTCGTCGAGCTCCAGCGCGTCGCGCAGGGCGCGGGCGTAGAGCTCGAGCTGCGGGCGGTAGAATTCCGCCCGAGCCGTGATCTCGTCATCGTCGGACAGGGCGTCGGTCTTGTAATCGGCCACCACCAGCCGAGTATCGCGCCGGTACACGAGGTCGGCCACACCGAGAATCGCCGACACGGCGGGATCGTCCTCTCCGGCTGCCACCAGAAGGGGCAGTTCCCGGGCCACCACGGCGTCGGCCAGCGCTTCGAGGGAGAGAAGAGCCCGGCCCTCGATCAGGCGGCCCAGCAACTCCGTCGCCCGCTGGCGAGCAACGTCGGCTGCGCCGGCCGCCCCGGCTGCCGCCCAGTCCAGCACCTCGGCTCGCCGCGCCGCGACCTGTGCCGGAAGGTCTCCTCGAAGATCGACGATCTCCAGCAATCGATGAACGGCGGTGCCCACGGCCGCCGCGGCCTCTCCCACCGGCTCGTCCCGAGCCCCGGCCGACCCATCCCAAGATCCGTGCAGGGATGAAGCCGCCACCGAGATCGGGAGCCGCGCGCGTCGCTCCGCCTCGACCCGCAGATCGGCAAGCAGGGCGGCATCTCGCGCGGCCGGACCGGGGTCTCGAGTTTTGGGGCCCGAAAATTGCCTCCCGCTGGTTTGGGCAGACCAGGATTCCAGGGCTGGCAGCACCCATTGAACCGGCCGGTCCGCTTCGGTCCACCGTGCCTCGCCCGCCCGGGCCCGCTCGTCGAGCTCGTTGCACGGCACCCGATGGGCGAGCAGGTCCTCGAAGCTGCCGGCCTCCCGCGCCGGGATCAGCTCGCCGTCGGATTTCCAACGGCCCGAGATTACCAGCCGGTTCTTGGCCCTGGTCGTGGCCACGTAGAGCAGCCGGGCCCTCTCGGCCCGATCGCGCTCCACCCGTCGTTGTTCGGCGGCACCAAAACCCGGGGTGGGCCAGCCGAAGAGACGGTACTCCAAACCTCTGCCCCCGGACCTGAGCTCCACCGTCGACCCACCGGGCCCCTTCGGATCGCCCTTCTGTATCTGGCAGAGATAGACGTGCTCGAAATCGAGACCCTTGGCACCGTGGATCGTCATCACGTGCACCGCGTCGGCCGCGACGTCGGGGTCGGTTGGAACCTGCGGCTCCCTGCCCTCCTCCACCGCCCGCCGCAGCATTCTCGCCACCGGTGTCAGGCTGCCATCGGCGGCGGCGAGGCTCGTCTCGAGCTCGCCGTAGAAACGCTCCAGCCTCGACCGGCGAAACCGACCCAGAAACCGGGCCGAAGCCGTGGCCTCGTTCAACCACAGGGTGCGGAGCCGTTCCACGAAGATATGGGGGGGTTGTTCGCGGATCGTCTGCCGCAGGTGGCCCACCGTTCGGGCCGCCGTCCGCAGGGTCACCGACCAATTCGGCAGCTCGTCGAGCCCCGGCAGGCCATCCGGAATCGCTTCCGCCGCGCGCTCGATGCAGCTCTCAAGGTCAGACGCCATCGGGCTGTCCCAACCGTGGATCCGGGCCATGATGCCCGGCAGACCGGCGTCCCACAGCGGCGCCAGGGCTGCGTCGGGAACCCCCACCACATCCGACCGCAGCACGGTCAGCAGGGCGAGTTGGTCGGCGGGCTCGATCACGTGACGCACCAGAGCCGCGGTCTCCACCACCTCGCGCTGCCGGTAGTACTCTCGCTCTCGCGCCACCTCGAAGGGCACGTCGGCCTCGCGCAGCCGGTCGAGCAAAGGCTCCAACGAGGGCGTGCTGCGGACCAGAACGGCGATGTCGCCGGGCCCCGCGTGGTTCCCGTCGAGAAGCCGGCGGATGTCCGTAGCCACCGCCTCCGCCTCCAGCGCGATGGCCTCGGCCACCTTGGCCGAAGCGGTCAGCCCGCCGTCTGCAGGATCCGCTGGCCGAGTCACCCAGTGCTCGACCGGAGCCCATTGGGCGATATCAAAACCGGGGGCGTTGCGGCGCTCTCCTGTGGCCTCGAGGTGCTGGAACTCTGGCTGGATCCCGATCCGGCGCACCATGACCGGTTCCACCATCCGCGCGACCTCATCCAAAATGACCTGGGTCGATCGGAAGTTTTGGACCAGCTGGCACACGAGTCCCCCCGCCGCTTGCACCTCCCCCTTGAATCGGTCGTAGGCGGCGAGATCGGCCCGCCGCCAACCGTAGATCGACTGTTTGGGGTCGCCAACGATGAACAACCCCGGGCCGAACTCGTCGCCTATCAGGGCCAGCGATCTGATCATCCGGCACTGGGTGTCGTCGGTGTCCTGGAACTCGTCTACCAGAAGCTGGTGGATGCCGGCCCGAACCTCGCGCCGGACACCGTCGGAAGACTCCAGCAGATCGGCCGTCCGGCGGAGCAGGTCGTCGTAAGTAACGACGCCCGTCCGGTCGAGGCGCCGGGTCACCACGCGAATCAGCTCGGCGAGCACCCGCCGCGCGGCGCCCAGCTCCACCGGTGCAAAATTCCTCAAACCGTCGATCAGCGGCAGCAGCTCGGACGCGGCTTCGGACAACGCGGTCTCTGAAGCGGCCAGGCCCCGTTCGGTCTTGGTGAGCGTGCCCTTGCTCCAGTCCCTCAGACGCGATCGAACCTCGTCTTCGAGTCTGTTGAGCGCTTCGGCTGCAAAGGACGGGTCTTCTGAGGACGCCTGGGAAAGCTCCCGCCGAAGACCGACCAGGGCCGTCCCGATCCGGCCGGTCTTGGATCCGGCGGCGGCCAGGGCGTCCACACCCGCTTCGTGCATTCCGTCAAGCGCGTCGCGGAGTTTTCCCAGCACCTCCTCCATGGCATCGGGAGCGCAGGGGTCCTCGAGCAGGACGGCGGTCGAAGCCCCTGCCGACACAAGCCGCTGGACCGCGTCGGCGATGTCCACCGGCATCACGCCGGCGGCGGCGAGGAATTCCCAGTCGGCACGGTCGGGGCTCGCCGGCAGCTCCCGCAGGGTCTCGGCAACCGCTTCGGTCACCGCCTCTTCCACACAAGCTCCGTCCGCATCGATCTCGAACGCCGGGTGAACCCCCGCCTCCAGCGGAAAGGCCCGCAGGAGGTGATGGCACCAGGAGTGAATGGTCTGAGCCCGCAGCCGGTGGACCTCGTCGGCGAGCTCGGCGGCGCGCGCTGCCAACTCTTCGTCGTTCACCTCGAGCAGTTTCCGGGTGACGCCCACCGGGATCTCTCCCGCCGCGAGGTTGGAGAAGGACCGTGCGACCCGCTCCGCCATTTCGGCCGCGGCGGCCTCGGTGAAGGTGATGGCCACCACGCCCTCCACCACCTCCCGCGCCACCGCGCCACGGTCCCTGTCCTCCGAGTGCTGCTCCCATCCGGGGCCCACGCACCACGCCACGACCCGAGCCACGAGCAGAGCGGTCTTGCCGGTACCGGCGCCGGCCTCGATGACCAGCGGACGATGGAACTCGGTCTGGGCGAGTTTCCGGGCGTTCTCGTCCTCGGCGAGCGCGGCCGCGCGGCGGTCGGTCACGCCGAACCGCCTTCCGGTTTTTCAACACCGAGCCACCACAGCGACCGTGCCGCGCTCGAGACCGGATCGTCGGCGCCGGTGTCGCCGGACATCCACGCCACGATGCGTCGGAGGTAACCCGAGTCCGATCGCAGGCACGCCTGCGCCACAGGACAGTAGCCACAGGCCGGCGGCGTTTCCCCGGGTCTGTGGGCCTCCTCGACCCGCGGCGGCAGGGCACCCGTCACCCAGCCCCGCACGATGGTCTCGACCGCGTCGGTGAAAGCCGCCGCCATCTCACCGTCGTCCGACCCCACGGAGGTTCGGCGTGCCTCGTCCGGCGCGCCGCCCACACGGGGTTTGAGCGCCAGGTAGCGCCCGACACTGCGAAACGGTTCCTGTGCACCCAAAGCATAAGCCACCGCCTGCAGTGTGCGGCCCCTGGCGACCTCGTTCAGCAGGTGGTCCCTCCTCGTGCTCTCGGTCTTGGCTGTCGAGATCGGCCGACCCGACTTGTAATCCACCAGCACGAGACCCTCGCCCTCGCGATCGAGTCGGTCGGCGCGGAATCTCACCCTGCCCGCCCCACCCGCCTCCACCGAGCCCTCGACCTCGGCCGCTACCACCTCGCGAGCGATCCCGTCAGGCCAGTCCATCAACCGGGCCACCTCGAGGAACGGCCCAACCTGGGCGGCCAGAAGGGGCGCCACTCCGGTGGCCGCCAGCCCGTTTCGAGCCGCCACCGTTCGGGCCGCCGCGAGCGCCATCTCGGCCAGGCGCTCCGGATCGGGCCAGGGGACGTCTCGACCTTCGGCTTCTGCCAGATCGATCAGGGAAACGATATCGGCTCCAACGGTTTCCTCGACAATGCGCTGCAGCACGTCGTGGAGCACGCTGCCCAGGAGCAAACCACGGGTGTCCGGCAAGCCCAGCCGAGGGTCGGGCATGCCGGCGACCCCGAGTCGACGCTCGGCAAACGCTCGCCACGGGCAGCGACCGACGTTCTCCAGCCCGGTGACCGGCGGCAGCCCGCGTCCGGGCGTGGACACTGTCGCACCCACCAGGCCCGCCCAAGGCCCTGGAGTCCGGGGAGGCGTGTCGGGATCGATGGCGTCGAGGATCTCAATGCGACCGGCCGCCCACTGCGGCGCTTGGTCCATTTCGATGCCGGCGCGCCGGACGCCCTCCAAAAACGCTTCGACGAGGAACGACGCCAGCCCGGAGCGATCGCCATGTTCCGCCGCCAGGATCGCGTGCTCATAGGCCGGCCTGGGTCTCAGATCGTTTCGATCCTCCAACGGTGACGGGCATGGCAACGCGTCCAGATCGAGCTCACGCCGCAGCCGCTCGACGAAGGGCGAGGGCGCCGCCTTCGAACCGTTGTCCGTGGCCCGCCATGACAACGTCACGAAGCGGGCCGACGCGACCAGCTGGGCGAAAAGGTATCGCTCCTCGTCGAGCCCGCGCGCCTTGACCGGGAATTCGGGCAACACCTCGGCAGCGAGATGGCCCCGCACCGAATCCGGCAGCAGCGGGTCCTCCTGGACCACTCTCGGGAACCGGCCGCGGTTCACCGCGATCACGAAGAGGTGGTCGAATGTCCGACCCCGGGCCTCCATGGCCGTCAGCAGCTGGATGCCACCCCCAGCTCCTCCAATGCTCTCCAGGCCAACCTCCGCCAGCCGCCGGCGGACAGCGTCAACGAACTCTCCCCGGCTGAGATCGATGCCCGGCGGCAGCTCGGAGGCCAGACGTCGGACCGCCACAGCTACCGGATCGTCCCAGGTCTCTTCCTCGAACCACCCCAGACTGCCAAGCACCGCTTCGACCGACCGCAGGTGGGCGTGGGGTCCGCCCAGCTCAGGCCAGGATGAGAGGACCACAGCGAGACCCGCCCCGCGCTCGGCCGTTTCCAAGACCTCGGCGGACTCGATGCTCCGTCCCCGCCGGGCCTCTCCCTCGCCGAAGTCGGGCAGCGGCAGCGAGATCGAGCCGCGCGGATCCAGGTGTTCCGAGAGTTGGACCGCGTCGGCCAACGAGACCACCCCGAGGGTGCGCAGGGCCAGGCCCATTTCAGGCCGTTCCAGGTGCGCCCCCATCGCTTCCAGCCACAGCTCGGCCGGCAGATCTGGGCCGACTCTGAGGATCTCTGAAAGGAGACGAGCCCGGCGCCAATACAGGCCTCCGGGGACCTTTGCGTCCGACCCGGAAAATGGAATGGCGAACCGATCGAAATGGCGCCCCAGCGCCGCAAGCTCCGGCTCCAGCTCCCGGGCCACAACCCCAATGCTCTCGGGGACGGCGCCGCCGTCGAGCAGGGCACGAACCCGATGCGCCACCTGGCGTGCCTCGGCTTCGCCGGTGGGTGCGACAAACAGGTCCAGTTTCGGCAATGCCACCGGGGTGTCGGTCTCGACCCTTTCGAAGGCGCCGAGATGGCTCTCGAAACGCTCGAGGAAGACCGCTCCGGCGTCGTCGTGTTCGGTCCCGGCTGGGTCCGGTGGGCGGTCGAGCACCACCACACCGCCCACCACCGCCAGTAGAGTGTGGATAAAGTCGGTGGCCACCCCCGTGGCGTCCGCAAAACCGTGGACGATGACACCCATCGACGGCAGCACCGCCGGCCCGTGAGCGCGCAGCATCTCGGCCGCCCGCTGCGGCTGTTGCTCGAAGCGTAGGGCGCCAGTGGCCTCGAACTCCAGTGCGACAGCGGCGGCCACCGTCACCACCCCTGCCACCCGAGCCAGCCGATCCGGCGACACCAGCCCTTCGAGATCGGCGAGCTTGTCGGCCACCACCGCCGTGTGCTCGGGCTCGAACCCGGAATCCAGGAGATCGCGGACCGCCGCCTCGACGATGCCGTAACCGTCGTCGAGTCCCACCAGCGCCGGCCCCAGCACCGAGTCGGCTGCGGCGCGCCGGCGAACCAGGATCGACGTCAGCTCACCGGCGGGCACGTGGTGATCGTTGGCCCGTTCCAACACCTCCTGCGCCGCCATGGACAGGGTCTGGACCATCACACCCGCGAGGGACCGACCGGCCACCGAAACCAGCTGCGCCACTACGTGGCGGCGAAGACTGGCCGAGGGAACGACGACCCGCAGCGGAGACGTGAGTTGATCAACCGACCGTGGGGCGAGCTCCCCAACCAACCGCAACAGCTCGGCCTGGGCGGCGCGCGGTCCGCGGGCGACGACGACGGTTGAACCCTCGGGAGTGATCACCGTCGTCATCGCATCACGCACGGGCAGCACGTGTCAAATCGGAATTCGAAATTCGGCAAACGGCTAACTGCAGACGGCTAACTGCCTACTGAATATAAATCGGCGGCATCCACACCACACCGGGAGTCTCCAGAGTCCCGGTCCGCCAGGCCGCATCGAGATCCTCGACGGCGGCGCGGATCGCGGCCTCGTCCTCGGATTGCCGCTTCACGATCTCCTGCCACCAGGGCCGCAGCCTGGGGAAGTCCACCAGCTCCACCCGGACCTCGGGATCGATTCCGGCGAGCTCCTTGGCCGCCTCCACGGCGTCCGAGAATCCGCCGAGCTGGTCCACCAGGCCGTGATCCAGGGCCTGGACCCCGGTCCACACCCGGCCGCGGCCGACGGCGTCCACCTCCTCATGGGTGAGCGACCGGGAGGTCGCGACACGGTCCAGGAAGTCGCCGTAGATTCGGTCGAGCATCCGGTCCACGATCTTGCGCTGGTCGTCGGTCCAGCTCTCGAGGCTGCCGTAGATGTTGGCGTTCTGTCCAAAATCGACCCTGCCGAAGGTCACGCCGAGCCGGTCGGACCAGAACTCGTCCATATTGAGGTGACCGGCGAACACGCCGATCGAACCGGTGATGGTGCCGGGGTCCGCCAGCACCCGCCGGGCGCCGCAGGAGATCCAATACCCGCCCGAGGCGGCGACGTTGGACATCGACACGATGACCGGCATCTGCTCGGCGGTGCGCACCATCTCCTGGCGGATGATCTCGGACGCCACCGCACTGCCGCCGCCCGAGTCGACCCTGAAGATCACAGCCCGCACGCCGCGGGCAGCCCGGGCATCCCGGAACGCCCTGGCGATGGTTTCGGAGCCCATGATGTCGCCGCCGAGCATGGGGTTGATGCTTTTACCGCTGGAGCCGCGCATGATCGAGCCCACCGCGGTCACCACGGCGATCCGCGGCCCCGACGTCCGCCCGCCGGCGCGCCGGTCGTAGGACCTGAGACCGACCACCTCGGCCCGGTCGGACGCCTTGGACGTCATGCGCTCGTCGAAATCTCCCCAATCCTCCAGGTGATCCACCAACCGGGCATCGAGGGCCTCGTCGCCCAGGTAGGGACCGCCGTCCACCAGCGCTCGGACCTGCTCCTGGGTCAGGCCGCGGCTGTCTGCAATGGCTTCCACCAGCTGATCCGACAACGAACCGAGCAACCACTCGGTCATCTCCCGGCCGGCGGGGGTGAATCCACGGTGGGTGTAGAAGAAGCGGGCGGTCTTGTAGTCGCCGCGGCCTGGAAACTCGGGCTCGATGCCGAGCTTGTCGAGAGTGCCGCGCATGAAGGGCGACCGCGCCGAGTAGCCGATCAGGTTGACGTCGCCGGCCGGGTTGAGCGAGATCTCGTCGCACGCCGAAGCGACCAGATAGACCGAGTTGCCCGGCGAGAACTCGCCCGCGGTGTCGAGGTAGGCGGCGGTCCACTTGCCGGCCGCACGAACCCCAGCGATCAGCTGCCGGATCTCCTGGGCCACCGCGAATCCGCCGGCAAAGGAGTCGACTCTCAACCTCACGCCGACGATCCTGTCGTCCGTCGCCGCTCGCGCCAACCCCTGGTAAATTTCCCGGAGGCTGATCGGCTCCACACCACCAAACCCGGAAAGCGGATCCTCGGGGACGATCTCGGGGATGGGCCCCGACAGATGGACCGACAGCACCGCCTGGGACGGCAGGGACGGCGTGCTCAGGCCCAGCAACACCAGCACGAACACGGTCCCCGCCAACAGGACCAACAGACATCCGACTCCAAGCACCAGCGTGCGGGCTTTCGCCATGGGATCCCCCCCTACTCAGCTATCGTACTCGGTTTTCGGTTGAGGGTTTCTCTAGCCGTTGGCAGTCAGCCGTTTGCCGTTTGCCGAATTCCGAATTCCGAATTCCGCATTCCGATTTCTGCCGGGAACCCCGAGTCTCGCCCCCCGTACTTCCGAATTGAGGAAACACACCGGGGGTCCACGCTAAGATGACTCACGTGAAGCTGGCCCGTTTTATGTCAATCGTCCCCTTGATCGCCGCGATGGCGACGGTTGGAATCGCAAGCGCTATCGATTCCCCGACCGCTGCGCAGACCGGGCGCCCTGAGATCCTCGAGGTCGTCGACCGCCACGATTCCGGGGATCGTGCCGACGAACCGGGTGGGGCGGCCGAGTACTACCTGCTGAAACGCCGCGGGCCGACTCCCGACCACGACCGCATCCAGGCACTGCAGGCCGCGCGACGCCACATCGACCGCATGCCGACGCACTCCATCACCCTGCAGAGCTTCGCGGCCGCGATCTTGGCCGGGTTTTGGTCAGGTACGCCCAACTGGCCGGCCCTGCGCACATTGGGTGGGTGGGAGCCGCTCGGACCGGGGAACATCGGCGGCCGGACCCGGTCGCTGATCATCCACCCCACGAACCCCGACATCATGTACACCGGCGGGGTTTCCGGAGGCGTGTGGAAGACCACCGACGGCGGCCAGATCTGGTGGCCCCTCGCCGATCTCATCAGCAACATCGCCATCAACTCGATGGCCATGGATCCGTCGGATCCGGACACCCTCTACGCGGGCACGGGCGAGGGCTACTTCCGCGAGGAGGTTCGCGGCACGTGGCTGCCGCTGCGCGGCGCGGGCATTTATAAGACCACCAACGGTGGCGCCTCGTGGCAGCTGTTGCAGGCAACCGACAACGAGGACTTCCACTGGGTCAACGACCTGGTCACGAGCCCGAACCACCCGGCGCGGGTCTATGCGGCCACTCGCACCGGCGTCTGGCTGTCGGACAACCGCGGTGCCGACTGGGCCCGGCTGCTCGAGTCGGAGGAGAACGGCGGCTGCCTCGATCTCGCGCTCGTGACCGACCTGCCCAACGACCGGCTGTTTGCGGCGTGCGGCACCCTCGGCCAGGCCACGGTGTATCGCCGGGTCATGACCGACAGCGGCGTGTGGCAGCCGATCCTGTCGGAACCGGGCATGGGGCGGACGACGCTGGCGATCGCGCCGTCGAGCCGGAACATCGTCTACGCGCTGTCGGCCTCCAACCTCTCCGGCCCGAGCGGCAACTACGAACAGGGCCTGCACGCCCTCTACCGATCGGACTTGAACGGCGACCCCGGCAGCTGGCAGGTTCAGGTCGACAACACCGATCCAATCAAGCTCCACACTTTGCTGCTCACCAACCCGGCGGCGGCGTCCTACCTGGACTGCGGCTGGTCCAACGAGAACCGCTGGATCAACATGGGCTGGTACGCCAACGTGGTCGCGGTGGACCCCATCGACCCGGACGTGGTGTGGGCCGCCGGCGTCGATCTCTTTCGCTCCGACGACGGAGGTCGCAGCTGGGGCCTCGCCTCGTACTGGTGGATGGACCGCGACGATCCGCAGTTCGTCCATGCCGATCAGCACGCCATCGTGTTCCACCCCGACTACGACGGAGCCGGCAACCGGACCCTGTACGCGGCCAACGATGGTGGGATCTTCATCACCCTGGACAGCTCGTCGCCGGTGGCCCGCGGACCCGACGCCATCTGCGATCCCGGAGAGAGTCAGATGCCCTGGGGCTCCCTCAATCACAACCTGGGAATCACCCAGTTCTACCACGGTGCGGTCTTCCCTGGAGCGCAGAGATTCATCGGCGGAACCCAGGACAACGGCACCCTGCTGCTGACCGAGGGCGCGGGCCACGACGACTGGCTCCACGTGATCGGTGGCGACGGCGGTTACGTGGCCATCAATCCGGTCGACCCGAGCATCGTCTACGGCGAATCGCAGCGGGCCAACATCAGAAAATCCACGGATGGAGGACTTCACTTCTCCGGCGTATCCGCCGGCATCCCGGCGTCGACCGAAGAGTTCCTGTTCATCACCCCCTTCGTGATGGACCCCAACGAACCGCGGCGGTTGTGGATGGGTGGCCATCGCTTGTGGAGGACCGACAACAGTGCAGGATTCTGGCGGGCCGCCAGCCAGACCTTGAGCTCTACCGGTTGGGTCAGCGCCCTGGCGGTTCACCCGTCGACCTCCGACACCGTGGTGGTCGGCACCTCCGAGGGGTTCATCCATATCAGCCACGATGCGACTGCGTCGGACCAATCCACGGCCTGGCCTTCGGTCCGGCCCCGCGGCGGTTTCGTCTCCTGGATTGCCTTCGATCCACAGGATCCGGAGACCCTCTACGCCACCTATGCGGGATTCGGCGGTGAACACGTGTGGCGCAGCCGAGACGGGGGAGAAGCCTGGCAAGCCCTGACCGGAAGCGGCACCGCACGCCTGCCCGACATCCCGGTCCACAGCCTCGTCGTCGATCCGGGCGACAGCCGCCTGCTCTACATCGGCACCGATCTCGGCGTTTTCACGTCGGTCAACGGCGGCGCCACCTGGGCCGTGGAGAACACAGGATTCGCCAACGCGGTCACCGAGGCCCTGACGCTCGCCCGCGACGATGACGACCGGCCGTGGCTGTTCGCCTTCACCCACGGTCGCGGGGCCTGGCGGGTACCGCTGCTGGCCGTCCCACCGGCACCCCGCGCCGGCGGCCGCCGAGTCACCCCGTAGCACGAGTTACACGTTCAACGTTACACGTTACACGTCGGAGGTATCGGAAACGGTCCTGCCGACGTTTAACGTTTAACAAGTAACGTTTAACACGCCATCCCAGACGCAGAAGTCGAAATCACGCGGTTCGCGATTCATGGATCCGACGGGTGAAGTACATGGTGACCGCGAGAGCGACGACGAGCAGCAGGGTACCCCCGAGGAGGGCGAAGTCCTCGGCCTTCAAAATGGTGTAGAGAACGCAGTAGATCGCCGTCAAGACACCACCGATCGCCGTCGCCAGGGAACGCTTCGGCAGAATCGCGGCACAGTACAGGGTATTGATCAGGACGACGGTTGCCGACGCCAGGAGATAGGCGATCGCGAATCCCATGTGCTCGGCCAACGCGATCAGGATCAGGAAGAACAACGCCAGAGCAACACCGATCAGCAGGTATTGCACCAGACTGAGCTTGGCATCCATGACGAACTCGATCAGGCCCAGGGTCAGGAAGGTCAAGGTGATAAACAGCAGACCGTACTTGACCGACCGGGTCACGAGATCATACAGCGCCACCGGTTCGAAGAGCCGAACCCCCGCCTCGATTTCATCGATGGCAACGGACCTGCAGCTCGGCCAGGCCTGGGGGAAGGAGCGATTCAGCAGAGAGATTGTCCACTGGGCCGAAAATCCGGCATCATCGATCTCCCGAACGGCAGGGAGAACGTCCCCTTCGAAACTGGGATGCGGCCACTCGGAGCGAAGTGCGGCCCGGGTGGTCGCACCCAGCGGCAGAAACCGGAAGCTCCCGCTTCCTCGAATTCCGATCGGCAGCACGAAATCCACGCTGTCGGAGGCCATCTCACCGACCGGCGCGTGAAATCCCCTCGGTAACATATCCCCCAACGTTGTCCCTGGTCGCACCTGCACCTTGGTGCCGTTGATCTCGAATCCGTCGACCTCGACAATGCCGCGGGGATCAGAGACGCCAAATCCGACGGCAGCCTCCGACCAGAGGATCTCTTCCAGCTGCTCCGCCGAGCTCAAGGCCTCGATCGTCGCCCGAAGATCTTGGAAGGCACCTGATACCACGAGTTCGGCCGTGTAGACCTGGACTCGGTAAATGCCTCGTCGGCGGATCTCCGGCAACAGGCTGCCGTCGTAGGTCAAGACAGTCGGCAGGATGACCGCACGCCGCTCCCGTGTCTCCCAGCGCTGGGTCACCTTCTTCTCACCCTGGGCAGTGACGAATTCATCGCGAACCGCCACTCTTTCCGTGTAGGGAACGACCAGGATGGGGCCTGCGATCCGCTGGTCACCGCTCCAAGCGCCTGCGATGTCAGTCACCACCCCTTGGTACGTCTGAAACCGCTCCCTGACAACGGATCGGACCATCTGCAGCGGGATCAACAGGGCTAGGGCCAGGAGGGCGACCCCAACCAGCCGTGCCGGGCGGCTCAACCTCGAGATCAGGGCAAGGCTGTTTCCAGTGGTGTCGAATGCCATGATTGAACCTCCACAGTTTTACTGTGGCGAAACCCTCCGGCGATCAAACGACGCAATCAAGACAATCGGCAGTCAAAATGTGGCGACATCGTGCCCAACGCTCGCCACCCGCGACCGCATCGGCAGGGCGCAAGCGACTTTCAACTTTCAACTCACCGGCGGCAGCAGGCCACAGCCGTGGCCAAGGGGGTCGTCGCGAGGAAGGGGGCTGGCCTACGGCTGTCTGCTGGCGACGGTGAGTCGCGTTGGAGCAGCCGACGGCTGCGACAACGTCAACTTTCAACTTTCAACTTCCCAGTGGCCCACCGATAAAGACCGGCGGCGTTTTCCGCCATCGAACACAGCCTCCGACTGGCGTTTCGGGCCTCGCCGGTCATCCGCGCCGACCCATTGTCGGCGTCGTCCAGCTGGACAAGTCGGCATTCGAGCGTACCCACGTCGCCACCCTTGGCCACCACCTCGCGAGCCACGCCGGACCAGCGCCGGAGCCTGCTCGCCAGCTCGTCCAGGTGCCGCGCCGGATCATCCCAGCGGCCGAAGTGGGTCAGCAGCAGGTAGGATGGTTCCAGGCGGCGAACCAGGTCGATGCTGTCCAGCCACAGCTCGACGTCGATGTCCGGTGGCGGCATCGGCGGGACGACGTGGTCAAAACCCTGCAGCCGGATTCCCGCCACGTCCCCGGTGGCCACCGAATCGGCCACCTGCCAGGCGACGTGATGGCTGGCGTGCCCCGGCGTGTGCCACCCGACGGCGGTCAGCTCACCGATTCGCACCGGCTCTCCATGAACCACCGGATTGAGCACCCCCTCGGGCACCGCCTCCATGACTCCGAACAGGGGTTCGAGTCGGTCGCCGTAGAGGCGACGGGCGCTCGGCAGCAGCTTGCTCTCCGGACATCCCAGATGGACCAGCCCGCTCCGGTGAGCCCAGACCTGGCAACCGGTCCTGCGTGCCAGGGTCCCGACCGCGGCAGCGTGGTCGAGGTGGATGTGGGTAAGAAGAACCGCTCGCAGGTCACGCAGCGCAAACCCGGCCGCTTCGATATCGCCTTCGAGGGCCTCCAACGTGCTCGCCGGCCCGGTGTCCAGCAGCACGAACCCGCCGTCGCCGGCGGGCACCAAGAACGCCGAGATCAGACCCCGGTGGCCCTGGTGATCGAGATCCAGTGTGACTGCCGTCGTCATGACACCCCCGCGTGTGAGAGCAACGCATCCCGCGGCCTCGCTATTGCGTATATCGTATGATCGAACCTTGGAGGACTCCGATGTCTCGATTCTGGACCGCCGCCCTGCTCGCCGTCTCCCTCGCCTGCGCGTCGTCCGGATCCCTCGGTCAGACCAAGAACTTTTACGCGGACGAAAGCCTGCTCTGGTACGCGGCCCAGGACGCCATCACCGCCATGGGCGGTCGGATCTCGATGTCCAACCAGTCCGTGAAGACGGTGGTCGGACGCTTCAACGTCGAGGGAACGCCGGTGCAGCTCAGCGTCCAAATCACGGGTTCGCCGAGCCCCGACGCCGGTCAGTTCGACTTCTTTGACGTCTCCGCCGTCGCCTCACTGGTCGGGGACCCGACCCCCGACGAGGAGTGGAAGCGTCAGCTGAAGTGGTTCGAGGAGGAGTTCCTCAATACCCTCTCGGCAGCGGTCCCCCAGCGAACCGGCTCGCGAGCCCCCTAGCCGCCCATGCCTCTGTCCGAGTCACTGGCCCTGCTCATCTCCGAGCCGTCTCCGGCCGGCCTGTGGGGGCTTCGGGGCGACTCCAGCTGGTGATCGCCTCTCTTGTGGTCCAGGAGGTCCCGCCGGTGGCTACCGATACCGACCGAGCAAGCCGGTGCGCTCGTTGAACTCGCGGATCCGGTCGTCCAGCGCCGCCCATACGCCCAACCTCGAGGTCCAGTAGTCCGGATCCTCCCACTGAGCGTCGAGCTCCTCGACCGGCTTGCCGAGCTGCTCCACCCAGGTGAAGTACTTGAGGTTGTGCATCCTCTTCCGGTCCCGGTAGGACAGCTCGAGCACGTGGTCGGTTCCGGCCCCCAGCAGGTAACGCTCGTGGTGCACCGCGGCGTCCTGTTCGGTGTAGCTTCCGTGCCGCTCCCGCTCCTCGCTGATACGCGATCCGTAAAGCTCCATTGAGTCGGTGGCCACGGTGACCAGCACGTCGCGACTGCCGAGCTCGAGGTAGCGCGCGAGCTTGACGCAGATCAGGAGGTTGGCGATCGAGGAGATGCCCATGACGTCGAGGCCGCCGAGCAGCTCCGGATCGACGCCGCGCGCCTCCAGGTACGCCCTGCCCGCCGGCTCGTTGAACAGCCGGAGCAGGGCCATGCACGCGTCGTCGTCGATACCCGCCACCACATCCGTGTTTCGCAGGTTGTGAATCCAGGGGACGTGCTTGTCGCCGATCCCCTCGATGCGGTGCTCTCCGTGCCCGGTGTAGAGCAGGGTCGGGCACTGGATGGCCTCGCCGGCAGCCACCGTGATCCGCGGGAACCTCTCCCTCAGGTAGTCCGCCGAGCCCAGGGTCCCGGCGGAGCCCTGGGTCAGGCAGACCGCCGCCAGGCGCTGGCCCTCGGTGGCCTGCTCGAGGAAGATCTCCTCCATGGCGTGCCCGGTGCAGGCGTAGTGCCACATGGCGTTGCCGAACTCCTCGAACTGGTTGAGCACCACGATCTCGTCGGGCCGCTCGGCCTTGAGCGCCAGGGTCTTGTCGTAGACCTCCTTGACGTTGCTCTCGGAGCCGGGGGTGGCGTGGATCTCCGAACCCAGCTCCTCCAACCACTCGAAACGCTCTCGCGACATGCCCTCGGGCAGCACCGCGATCGACGGGCAGGCCAGCAGGTAGGCGTCGTAGGCCCCGCCGCGGCAGTAATTGCCCGTGGAGGGCCACAGCGCCTTGTGCACCGTCGGGTCGAAGGTCCCCGACACCAGTCGTTCCACGAGAGGGGCGAAGGTGGCGCCCACCTTGTGAGCTCCGGTGGGAAAGTACTTGCCCACCAGCATCAGGATCCTCGCCCGGACGCCGGTCAACTCCGGCGGCAGCTCGATGTGGTTGACGCCGCCGAAACCACCGCCGTGCGCCACCGGTTCGTTCTTCCACGAGATCCGGAACAGGTTCCGGGGGTGGAGGTCCCACAGGCCCACCCCGCCGAGCTCGTCGATGATGCCCGGTGGAATCCGTTCGGGGTTCATCATCTCCTCGAAGGTGGGAATGATGATGTCCCGTTCGCGACACCGCCGGACGGTGTTTTCCAAGATCTGCTCGGGGGTGGAATGGTGCACGGGAAGGCCTCCTGACCCGCGAAGTCCGTCGTATAGTACACAACGCGAGCCGAATGCCGGCCGCCCGACGGGGAGGACGAGATGAACGCCCGGAAAACCGACGCCGCCGTGGCGGCCGCGCGCGCCTTCGAACCCGCGGTCGTCGCGTTTCTGCGCGACCTGATCGCGATCCCGGCGGAGAGCCGGCGGGAACGGGATCGCTGCGAGCGGGTGCGGCGCGAGTACCAGTCCCTCGGCTTCGACGAAGTTTGGTTCGACGAGCTCGGCACCGTGGTCGGCAGGATCGGGAGTGGGCCGTTCACCATCCTCATGGACGGCCACATCGACTGCGTGGGGGTCGGCGACCCGGCGGCCTGGAGCTTCGACCCCTTCGAGGGCCGGCACGCCCACGGCCTGGTGTGGGGTCGCGGCGCCGTCGACGAGCTGCCCGCCATCGCCGCCATGGCCTACGGCGCACGGATCGCGCGGGACCAGGGTTTCCCGGACGACGTCACCCTCTACCTGACCGCGTCGGTTATGGAGGAGGAGTGCGACGGCGCCTGCATGCTGCACCTCATCGAGAAGCGCGGCATCCGCCCCGATGTGGTGATTCTCGGCGAGCCCACCGACCTCGCCGTCTTCCGCGGCCAGCGCGGCCGCCTCGAGGCCACCATCACCACCCGCGGAGTGTCGGCCCACGGGGCCCACGCCGGCCGCGGCGTCAACGCTCTGTACAAGATGGCGCCCATCATCTCCGACATCGAGGCCCTCAACGGCCGACTTGCCGACGACGAGTTCCTCGGACCCGGCTCGGTCATCGTCTCCCACATCCAGTGCACCACTCCGTCGCTCAACGCGGTGCCCGACAGTGCCCGCATCACCCTCGATCGGCGCCTGACGGTGGGCGAGACCGTCGAGACCTCACTCACCGAGCTGAGGGCCCTCCCCCATCTCGGCGACGCCGAGGTCGAGCTGCGCCACTACGAGGGCGACGGCTGGAACGGCGGCCGGGTCAGCCAGGAAACCTACTTCCCGACCTGGATCCTCGACGAGGACCACCCACTGGTTCGCGGCGTGGCCGCCGCCGCCGGGGCGGTGCTGGGCCGGCCGCCCAGAATCTCCAGGTGGTCGTTTTCCACCAACGGGGTCGCCACCATGGGCCGCCTCGGCATCCCCACCGTCGGCTTCGCCCCCGGCCGCGAAGAGCTGGCTCACACCACCGAGGAGCACGTCGCCGTCGACGACCTCATCACCGCCACCGCCGTCTACAGCCTCATCCCGTCCGTTCTGGCACGGGAGCTCTAAAATCGAATGGCTCAATTTTCCGGTCCGGAATCCTCGGCACAAGGAGCGACAGGGCGTTCGGTCTCGCTTGAATTGCGGACCGGAAAATTGAGAAACAGGAGCACCAACTGATGGAATCTCTCAAGGGCAAGGACTTCATAAGCACTCAAGATTGGACGATCGCAGAGCTCACCCGGGTGTTCGACCTCGCTCGGGAACTCAAGGACGCGAGGCGTGACGGACGTCCGACCGACCTCTTGCTGCGCAAAACGCTGTACATGATCTTCTTCGACTCCTCCACGCGCACCCGCAACTCCTTCGAGACCGGGATGACCCAGCTCGGCGGTCACGCCATCTTCCTGTCGCCGGACAAGATGCAGATCAGCCACGGCGAGAACGCCCGCGACACCGCCAACGTGCTGTCGCGCTACGGTGAGGGGATCGCCATCCGCCACTGCGCCTTCCGCGAGGGCAATCGGTACCTGCGCGAGGTCGCGGAGCATGCCTCGGTGCCGGTGATCAGCATGCAGTGTGACGTCTACCACCCCTGCCAGATCATGGCCGATTACCTCACCATCACCGAGCGCTTCGGCGACACCCGCGGACTCAAGGTCGGCGTGGCCTGGACCTCCGCGCCCAACTACGTGCGGCCGCTTTCGGTGCCGCAGAGCCTGATCCTGATGCTGCCCCGGTTCGGCATCGACGTCACCCTGGCCTACCCGCCGGAGTTTCGGCTGATGCCCGAAATCGAGGACCAGGCGCGGGCCAACGCCGAGGCCGCCGGCGCCCGTTTCGAGATCAGCCACAGCTTCGAGGACGCCTTCGCCGACGCCGACGTCGTCGTGCCCAAGTCCTGGGGCCCCCTGATCACCACGCAGGAGGTCGGCGACGGCCTGCGCCTGATCGAGAAGTACCCCACCTGGCGCTGCGACGCCGACCGCATGGCCCTCGGCAAGGAGCACCTGATCTACATGCATCCGCTGCCGGCCGACCGCGGCCGAGAGGTCACCGACGAGGTCATCGACGGTCCCCAGTCGGTGGTCTACGACGAGGCGGAAAACCGGCTGCACGTGCAGAAGGCGTTGATGGCGTTGACGATGGGCGGGGGGGCAGTTCGCGGTTAGCCGTTGGCAGTTGGCAGTTGGCCGTTTACGTTGTCGCAGCCGTTAGCTGCTCCAACGCGACTCACCGCCACCAGCAGACAGCCGTAGGCCAGCCCCAGCTCCCTCGTTGCTCCGCTCCCCGGGACGCCGTTCGCCACGCGCCGGCCTCGCCGGCTGGTCTCACGGAGCCTCGAGACGACCCCCTTGGCCACAGCTGTAAGCTGCTGCTGTCGGTGAGTTGGCGGTTGGCCGCTGGTGGGCGGGTGGGCCCTCATCGCCCCATAGCCCGTTGGCAGGCGGTGGTCGGCAAATGGTAGTTTGGGTGCGGAGGAGATGAAATGAGACCCAAGCTGACGCTGCTTGACGACGACCTCGTCGAACGGATCATCGCCGAGGCCCGTGACGTGCTGTGCTCCATCGGAGTGGAGATTCACAACCCGGCGGTGCTCGACATGCTGTCCGCGCACGGCGCCCGGGTGGATGCGGACACGGCGAAGGCGCGCCTGACACCGGACATCCTCGATGCCGCCCTGGGGTCGGCGCCGTCCGGCTTCGGGCTCTTCGATGTCGCCGGCGAGCAGACCCACCACCTGGCCGACGACAACGTCTACTTCACCCCCGGATCGGCCGCCATCACCATCCTCGACGCCGCCACCGGTCAGGTGCGCCCGCCCAGCACCACCGACTACGTGCGCTACGCCAGGCTGGTTGCCGGGCTCGACAACATCGCCTCGCAGAGCACCGCCATGATCCCGGCCGACGTGCCGGAGCGGATCTCAGACAGCTACCGGCTTTTCCTGTCGTTGCTTTATTGCGCCAAGCCGGTGGTCACCGGCGCCTTCACCGTCGACGCCTTCGAGGTGATGAGGGACCTCCAGCTGGCGGTGAGGGGCAGCAGAGACGCCCTCGATGCCAAGCCCCTGACCGTCTTCTCGTGCTGCCCGACCTCGCCGGTGAAGTGGAGCGACGTCACCAGCCAGAACGTGGTGGACTGCGCCGAGTGGGGCATCCCGGTGGAGTTCATCGCGATGCCGCTGTCCGGGTTCATGGCGCCGGTCACCCTGGTGGGCACCCTCGTCCAGCACACCGCAGAGACCCTGAGCGGCCTGGCCATCAGCCAGCTGACCCGCCCCGGCGCCCCGGTTCTCTACGGCGGATCACCCGCGATCTTCGACATCCGGTACGAGACCACTCCCATGGGCGCCATCGAGACCATGATGACCACCTGCGCCTACAGCCAGATCGGCACCTTCCTCGGGCTGCCCACCCAGGGTTACATTTCCCTCTCCGACTCCAAGATGCTGGACGCCCAGGCGGGCCTCGAGTCCGGCATCGGCGCCGTGCTGGCCGGGCTGTGCGGCATCAACAACATCTCCGGTCCCGGCATGCTCGACTTCGAGAGCTGCCTGAGCCTGGAGAAGCTGGTGGTGGACAACGAGATCTGCGGCATGACCGGGCGCCTGCTGGCCGGCATTGAACCCAGGGACGACTTCCCGTCCGCACCCCTGATGGAGGAGCTGATCCGGGAAGGCCACCTGTTGATCGCCGACCACACCCTGCGCCACATCGGCGCCGAGATCCGGTTCCCGGGACCGACCATCGATCGCGCCAGTCGGTCGCGGTGGCAGGAGGAGGGCGGACGCACTCTCGGCGAGCGAGCCCGGGCGGAGGTCGACCGCCTGGTCGACGGGTGGCCCGGACCGCCCGTCGACTCCGATGTCAGCCGCGAGCTCGAGAGGATCATGACCGCAGAGGCGCGCCGCTGCGGCATGGACCGCCTTCCCCGACGCGAGCCGTGAGAGAGGTCGTCTCCTTCGACGTCGCCGAGGTCATCCCGGTCCGCGGCGAGGTCCTCCGGCTCCAGGGCATCCCGCCGGCCGCCGCGCTGCCCGATCGGGTCGAGGAGCTGCTGGCGCGGGCTCACGACCGCCTCGCCGACCTGGCGCGGCCGCGCGCGGTGTTCGAGGAAGTCCCGGTCGCCGACTTTCGAGCGATCTACGCTGGCGACGGCGGCAACGACCTCGAGACGCCGCTGGCGGTGATCTTTCCGAGGTCCGACCGGCTGGCCCTGTTCGCGGCAACCCTGGGCAATCCGCTGTCGGCCGAGATCGAGCGCCTTTTCGACGCGGGCGAGTTTGCCGAGGCGGTCATGCTGGACGCCACCGCCTCGGCGGCCGCTGAGCGCCTGGTGGGATTGCTCGAGGACCGCTTCGCAAAAACTGCGGTCGGGGGACCACCACCGGCGGTGCTTGCCTACAGCCCGGGATACTGCGGCTGGAACGTCAGCGGCCAGCGAGCCCTGTTTGGGACACTGGAACCGATCGCGGCCGGCATCACCCTCAACGAGAGCTGCCTGATGCAGCCCCTCAAATCGGTGTCCGGGGTGCTGGTGGCCGGTCCCTGGGAGATCCACGAGTTCGACGACGATTTCCCGTGCTGCAGCCTGTGCACGACGCGCGAGTGCCGCGACCGGATCGATCGAATCCGCAATCCTCGATCAAAGATTCCAAATTGAAAATTGCAGATTGAAGATTCCACCCGCCCAACCCAACTCACACCTACAAGCCAGTGACAATCTTCAGTCTTTAATCTTCAATCTTCAATTCGATTGGGCGGGTGGGAGGGCCGGCCACAATCAGATCGGAGTTCGGCCTCCGCTTGTCAAGCCGCGCCCGGCGGCGTATGTTTCACATACATCAAGGGCTTTATTCTCGGAGGAAACGACATGATCGCCCGTCTCCTCATCGTGGTCCTCGCCGCCGTTCTCCCATGCAACGGTTGGACAGGTGACGCGCCGGCCGGTCCGCAGCCGCCGCCCGCCCCCGCAACCAGGATGGCGGTCTCGACCCACGCAGGGCTGAGCCCGGTGCTCAATCAGCTCTACGACAGCTTCTCCGGGCGGTCCGACTCCAAATTCAGGGCCGGCCTCAGCCATCTGGTGGTCGACGGGCGATCGGTCGAGGTGGTGGCGGAGAGCCGACGCGGTCTGGCTGCGGCGGCCGCCAGGCGTACGGCACTCCTCGGAGGCACGGTCACCGCCACCTACCTTGACCTGGTGTTCGCGACCCTTCCCATCGCCCGACTGCCGGTGCTCGCCGGCGACCCCGCCGTGCTCAGGCTGCGGACCCCGTACCGGAGCCGACCGGAGGTCGTCTCCGAGGGCGTCGCAGCCCACCACGCCGACGTGCTGCACGGCCAGGGGGTCACTGGCGATGGAGTCAAGCTGGGGGTCCTCGACTGCGGTGGGTTCGCCGGCTATCAGGCTCTGCTCGGCACCGAGTTGCCGGCCGAAGTCACCCTGTGGACCGGCGGCTCCGACCCGGTGGGCTCCAACGACCACGGCACCGGGTGCGCCGAGATCGTTCACGACATGGCCCCCGGCGCCCAGCTGTACCTCGCCCACGACGGCGAAGAGGTCGACTTCTACACCGCGATCGACTGGATGATCGGCGAAGGGGTGGACGTGATCTCGTACTCCTGTAGCTGGCTCGACGCCTTTCCCGGCGACGGAGCCGGAGACCCATACAACCCGGTCAACCAGAAGGTCATGGACGCCCGCACCGCCGGCGTGCTGTTCGTGACCTCCAGCGGCAACTACGGCGAAGACTACAACTACCAGGGGTGGTACCAGCCATACGACGGCTCGAACTGGCACAGCTTCGGCGGCGACTCCTCGAATCTGTGCTACATGCGGCAGGGTAGGGAAAACTACGTGACCCTCACCTGGAACGACTGGCCCGCCGATCCCACCGTTTCAGGGTCCAGCCAGAACTACGACATGGATCTCTGGGTCTGGGACGACCCCGACTGGGTCCTCATCGCCTCCTCCGAAAACCCCCAGAACGGTGCTCCCGGTCAGCTCCCCTTCGAGGAGTTTTCGTACTGGCCGCCGGCCAGCCAATGGCATGCGGTGGTGATCCGAGCCGAGTCCACGACCGTCCCGCATTTCTTGAGCCTGCGCACATTCAGCAGCAACTTCACCCACTTCAACCCGGAGCACAGCACCTACACGCCGGAAACCTCAGCGGGTCTCCTGGTGGGAGCCGCGTTTTGGAACGGCCTCGAGCTCGAGTCATTCTCCAGCCGGGGGCCGATCTTCGGGCCGGGAGGGACGCCCGACGGCGGCCCTCTCGCGCCCCACATTGTGGGTGCCGACGGCGTCAGCACGGTCACAGTCGGCCCGAGCAACGGCGTGCCGTACCCCGACGGCACCGGGTTCTTCGGGACCTCGGCCGCCTGCCCCCACGTCGCGGGCGGGGCGGCCCTCCTGCTGTCGGACAATCCGTCGTTGACTGTCGACGGTCTCGAGTCCCTCCTGCTGGGATCCGCGCAGGACATGGGTCCGGCAGGACCGGACAACCAGACCGGCTACGGCTGGATGGACCTCTCCGGCTCGGTGTTCGCAGACGGCTTCGAGTCCGGCGACACCTCGGTGTGGTCGGCCAGCGTTCCTTGACGGAGGCGGGGGCGCGGCGATAATCGGGGGACGCCGACGGGGACCGCCGATCAGAGAACGCAGCCCAGCCAAAACCTTACGGCGTCCCGCAGCCGCAGGAGGAGCTAATGCCCATCACCATCACGGGCGACGGTCTGACCATCGAGCACGTCGCGGCGGTCGCCAGGCGCGGCGAGCAGGTGGAGCTGGCGCCCGACGCCATGGTCAGGATGGCCCGGTGCAGGGCATTTCTCGAGGACAGGCTCGCGGCACGCGAGATCATGTACGGCGTCAACACCGGAATCGGGGAGTTCTCCGAGGTGGTGCTCGACGAGGATCAGGTCCGCCAGTTCCAGCGCTACCTGATCTACAACCACGCCGCCGGGATCGGCCGGCCGGCTCCTGTGGAGCACGTCCGTGCGGCCATGTTCCTGAGGCTGAACGTGCTCGCGAAGGGACTGTCGGGCTGCCGTCCGGTGATCGCCGAGACCCTGGTGGCCATGCTCAATCGCGGGGTGACGCCGGTGGTGTGCGAAAAGGGGTCGGTGGGCGCCTGCGGCGACCTCGCGAACATGAGCCAGATCGCACTGCTGCTCATGGGCGAGGGCGAGGCGTTCGTCGGAGACGATCGGCTGCCCGGCGGCGAGGCCATGAAGCGGGCCGGCATCACGATTCCCGGTCTCGAGGCCCGGGACGGTCTGGCCACCATCAACGGCTCCAACTTCACCGCAGGCATCGGTTGCCTGGCGGCCTTCGACGCGGAACGGCGCCTCAAGCAGGCCGAAATCGCCGCCGCCATGACCCTGGAGGCCCTCCGCGCCAATCTCAAGCCATACGACCAGAAGGTGCACAGCCTGCGCGGCTTCCGCGGGGCGGTGACGTCGGCGGCCAACATCCGTCGCGTGATCCACGGTTCGGACCTGGTGACCGGTACTCACAAGACCAAGGTGCAGGACGCCTACAGCATGCGTTCCACGCCGCAGGTGATCGGCGCCGCCAGGGACCAGCTGCGATGGACGCGAGAGCAGCTCGAGATCGAGGCCAACGGGGTCGGCGACAACCCCATCTTCCTGCCCGATGACAAGATCGTCCTCACCGGCGCCAACTTTCAGGGAACTCCGATCAGCATGCCCCTGGACACCCTGGGCGCTGCCGTAACCATGGTCTGCGTGCTCTCCGAACGGCGTCTCAACCGGTTGACCAACCCGGCCCTTTCGGCCGGGCTTCCGCCCTTCCTCACCAAGGGCGCCGGGATGTTTTCGGGCATGATGCTCAGCCAGTACACCGCCGACATGCAGGTCGTGGAGCAGAAGATCCTATCCGCCCCCGCCTTCATCCAGTCGATCCCCGCCGCCGCCGACCAGGAGGATTTCGTGTCCATGGGCATGAACTCGGCCCTCAAGACCCGGCAAATCCTGGACATCGCCTGCGGCGTGCTCGGCATCGAGCTGATGGCCGCGGCCCAGGCGTTGGACTTCCGCGACTTCACCCCGGGGACCGGCACCCTGGCCGCCAAGGCCGAGATCCGCCGCCACGTGGACTTCCTCGATGAGGACCGCCCACTCCACGCCGACCACAACGCCATGTTCGAGGCGGTTCACAGTCATCTGATCCTCGACGCGGTCGAGGCCGCAATAGGACCACTCGCCAGTTACTGACCCCCGAGTCGCGAGTCAACAGTCTCAATCAACGTGAGGAGCTGCCGGAAGGCATTCAATTCACAATCCGTAATTCGTTATTCGCAATACCGATCTTTAACAGACACAGATCGCCCACCGTTCGTCATTCGACGCGTGTCTACGGCAGCACGATGGCGTGCGCTTGCCGGATGAAGAAGGCCTTGCATTCCTTCCAATCGAAGGGTTCGAGCATGATCGGCATCGGCTCGCGTTCAGCATCCTCGAAGAAGGTGAGGCTCTTGAGCACGTGGTAGGTGTTGACTCGCCCCTCGCCGTACTTCTGCGGCAGCCATTCGAAGCACTGCGCGAGCGACAGTCCTCCCCGCAGGATGGTGTGAAGATCGATGAAGTCCTTGCGGCTTCCCCTTCCGGAAACCGCCGCCAGCTTCATGAGAGCTATATCACGAGGATCTGGAAGCCGGAAGAAGAGGTACGGCTGTCCCGGGAACAGGAAGGGATCCGGCACCGAGAAGAAGGAGATCTTGGTCGAGCCGACGATGACCGTCAGGGTGCGCTCGTCCTCCTGAAGCATTTCGACACTGCCGGCCTGGCGCAGGATTTCGAAGATCTTCCCGGTGTCGAATGGGTCGGTCCGAAAAAAGTCGAAGTCCTGGGAGATGCGGTGTCCGATCTGCAACGCCAGTCCGGTGCCGCCGGCCAAGGTCCAGCCGTCGAGCTCCGGGGAATTCAGCGCATGAAGCTTCGCCAGGATGCCGCGGCTTCCCCGCGGGAGAACCTTCTCGTGCACGTCATGCCCTCCCTCCTCAGGATGTGCTCCCAAAATCCCCTGGTCTTGTCCGACGAGAACCGTGCCTCGCCGACGTGCCGTAGAAACGCCTCGCGACCGAGCCAGGCCACGAGGCTCGCGACGTCGTCGAGGTTGCCGTACTCGAGGACCCTCTCGACGACCCACAGCGTGTTTTTCTCCAGATGTCCGGTTTTCAAAGGCACGTCCCAGAACAGGCGTTCGATCGTCCTGACAACCTCCGACTTCCGGGGCTTGCTTCCCGGCCTGAGATTCGGGACCAGCTTCACCTCGAGCTCGCAATCGAGGGCGGTTGCCAGCTTGCGCAGGGTATAGACCTCAAAGCGAGTCCACCCGTTCTCGTACCGCGAAAGGGTTGCCGCGGACGTATCTGATCGTCGCGCGAGCTGCGTCAGCGAGAGCCCGAGCTGCTGGCGACGCTCGCGCAGCTGTCCAGTTACATCGGATTCCGTCTTCATTTTATTATCATAACTGATAATACTCCAAAAAGCAAACAACGTGGAACGTCGAACGCTGGCCGGTCCAGTACAATCGGTCGGAGGTTCGATGGCGAGATTCAGATTCCGGTGCAGCGAGTGCGGGGCGGACTACCGCGAGGACCAGGTTCGGTACACCTGCCCGGAATGCACTCAAGAGCAGCGGCCGGGGGGCGATGTTCGCGGGGTCCTCGAGGTGGTGCTCGACGAGCTGCCCTCCGACTGGCCCACTGGCCAAGCCTCGTCCTCTGATTTCCTCGAGGCGTTCCTGCCGCTGGCCCCCGGCGCCCTGCTTCCCGCTCTCCCGGTGGGCGACACTCCGCTGCTCGAGGTCCCGCAGCTCCGGGAGGAGCTCGGTCTGCCTCGGCTGTGGGTCAAGGACGACACCCGAAACCCCTCCGGTTCCACCAAGGACCGCGCCTCGCTGCTGGTTGTGGCCAAGGCGGTGGAGTACGGTTTCGACACCGTGGCCACGGCCTCCACCGGCAACGCGGCCACGGCCCTCGCCGCCATGGCGGCAGCGTCCGGCATCCGGGCAGTGGTCTTCGTTCCGGCCACGGCGCCGCTGGCCAAGCTGGTCCAGATGGTGATCTACGGTGCCCGGGTCGTCCGGGTGGCGGCCAGCTACGATCTCGCCTTCGACCTCTGCATGCAGGCGTGCGAGCGCTTCAACTGGTACAACCGGAATACCGCCCTGAACCCCTTCACGGTAGAGGGCAAGAAGACCGCCGCCCTCGAGATCGGACGGCAGCTCGGCTCCGATCCGCCGGACGTGGTGGTGGTGCCCACCGGCGACGGGGTCATCGTCAGTGGGCTCGCCAAGGGCTTTGACGATCTCATCGAGGCCGGGCTGATGACCCGCCGCCCCCGCCTGCTCGCGGTCCAACCCGCCGGCTCGGCCGCGATCGTGAGGGCTCTCGACTCCGGAACGGCGACCGTCGAACCCGTCCCGAATGCCGCCAGCGTCGCCGACTCCCTCACGGTGCAGGTCCCGAGGAACGCCAGGCTGGCGCTGAAGAGGATCCGCGAGTCAGGCGGTGGCGGGGTGGCGGTGGATGACGACCGGATCGTGGCCGCGATCTTCCGGCTGGCGCGGACCACCGGTGTCTTCGCCGAACCGGCGGCAGCAGCGGCCCTCGCCGGTCTCGAGACCGCACTGGCTCACGGCCTGGTGGACCGCGACGAGCGGATCGTTTTGTTGGTCACCGGAACCGGGCTCAAGGACGTGCCCGCCGCCTCCCGCGCCATCGCCCTCCCCGATCCGGTCGTTCCCGACCTCGACGTCATCTCCAAGATGATTGAAGATTGAAGATTGGCGCCAACACGAGCGATCACCTGCCGGTGAGGATCTTGCTCGTGGTCTCGGCGGTTGGTGCGACGATGCGCGACATCTCCTGGCGCTGGAGTTCGCGGGCGTCCTCCATCAGCTGGTCCACCGCGGCCTTGATCGCCTCGGGATACTTCCTGATCGCCTCCGCCATGGTCTGGGCATCGATTTCGTTTTGAACCGGCAGCGGTCCCATGTTGGACATGATCTGGGTCTGTGCGATGAACAGCACCTTGCGGCCGGGGTCGAGGTTTCCGTCGACGTCGACCGGAGTCAAGCGGCGGATCGTTCCCACCTTGAGGTCGGTGAACGTGTCGTCGCGGTAGAGGTTGTTGGTATCGACCCGGAGATCTTCGATCTTCTGGACTTCAGAGTTCACAGCTTCTCCCTTTCGGCCTGTGCGGCCTGGTTGCCTCAACACGTCTCCTCAGCCGGTTATTTCTCCACTGCCGGTCGCCTCGACCCGCGCCTCCCGGGTGAGCTCCTCGAGCCGGGCCTCGAGAGCCCTGCGCTCGACCTCGATGGCGTCGCCGTCGAGTCCGGACGGCACATTGTACGGCTCTCCCAGCATCACCGAAACCCTGGTCCACGGCATCGGCAGGTAGAGCCGGTCCCAGGTCCGCAAGCGAATCGCCCTCTGCGGCCAGCAACCGATGGGGAGGATGTGCGCACCCGAGAGCTGGCCGAGCATGATCGACCCTGGTTTGCAGTAGTGGCGGGGTCCTTGCGGACCGTCGCAAAGCAGCAGCGGGGACCCCTGATCGCGGCGGATGGCACGATAAAGTCCGTGCAGTGCCTTGACCCCGCTTCGAGTGGCGGATCCGCGCACCACGGTGGCACCTATCGCGTCCAACACCTTGACCACCAGGTCGCCGTCCCGCGACGGGCTCACCAGGTAGGTCACCCGCGCTCCCATCCGCTGCAGCCTCACGGTGTACCACGCCATGACGAAGATGGATTCGTGCCAGCACGTGAGGATCAATGGTCTTCCGTCCGACACCAGTCGCCGCACGTCCTCTTCTCCCTGGACCCGGAACCGGTAGGTCGCCCACAGCGCGCGAATCAGCAGCACGACCAACGGCGCCAGGACGTCGAGGACCAGCTCGAGCAACCGCGACCGATCACGCCGGGAGCGCTGCTCTCTGGGGTTGGGCCCGCCGACCAGGGGACCCGGACGCATGGGTTTCTCAGGCGACGTCAACGGCACTTCCGGAGGGGCGGATCGTACCACGGCCCGCCCACCCACCCACCCATTTCAAATTGCAAATTGCAAATTGCAGATTCCAAATTGCAGATTGCAGATTGCAGATTCCAAATTTTCGATTTTCAATCAAGGAAGTAGTACACCGGCGACGGTCCGAGCCGTACCCGCGCACCGTCCGGTGTCGGCAGCTCGTTGCCGTCGCGGTCCGCGGCTCCGACCGGACGTCCGGGCAGCTGGGCGGTGCACCCCGGCGCGACGCTCCATCCCACGACGAGTTGGCGACCACCGACGGCAAACCGGTAGAGGTATGAGCCCGCGGCGGAGGGCAGCGGTCCGAGAAACACCGACCCACCAAGGCTGCGCTGGAGGTGGGCAAGAGCGGCAAAGGAAGGGCGGCGCCTGAGCGCGCCGTCACCGTTCGGAGCCGCTAGCCCGTAACCGCGGGCCACCATCCGCCACCAGTAGACGCGCTCGACGAGCCCGGTGCCCAGGGTCAGCAGGTAGTACCGGACCAGGAAGTCGGCCTGCGCCTGCTCGTTCACCGACACCGACCTGCCCGCCGGGGAATGGGGTCCCTCCCACAACGGCCAGTTGACCTCGGTGATCCACAATCGGTCCGAGCAGTTGCGGCCGGTCTCCGCGATGGCGCGAAGCAGCAGCACCTTGTCCACCGTGTCGAGACCGAGCTGACGGTTCTCGGGAGCACCGCGTCGGTCGACGTAAAGCAGGCTCGACAGCGGGTCGAACCGAATGCCTCGCCGTCCGCGATTGGCGAGGGCGAGGGTGACCTGGAGCTCGAAGTCGATCACCGCTGGCCCCATGACCTCGACGCCCTCGCGGCGCCGCAGGATCTCGGACGCGTCGACGAAGAGGTCGATGAACTCGCCCCGAGTCCAGATTCCCCACTTGCTCCGGTTGGGCGCCTGGCCAACCTGGAAATGAAGCCCGTAGGGCGTGAAGCGTTCGGCGATCTCCTCCACCGCCGCCCGCCACCGTCCGCGGTCCCGGACCAGATCGCGGTTTTGGGGCAGGGCGAATGCGATCTCGTATCCCCGCGCGTGGAGCTCGCGGGCCAGGCTCTCCTCGTCGTCATGGTCCGAGGCCCACGGGTGGAGCCGGATCATCACCCGGCGCAGGCCGAGATCTTCTACCGCCCGGAGGTGGGCCTCGGGATCCTCCGGGTACGGGCGCAGGCACACGCCGGCACCGTCAAACGGCACCGCATCGGCGTGCAGCCGATCCTGCAACCGCCGGTATCTTCGCCACACGGCCGGAGCGGCGGCCGCAACCACCGTCAGATCGCGAAGGTGCTCGGGCGCGTCCATCAGCCGGATCCACCGCTTCTCCCAGCGGCCCGCGTGCTGGTGGGGCTGATCGGAAAGGTGGTCCCAGACCGCCTTGTCCCGGGATGCCGCACCTTCACGGGCGTTCGGAATATGCGGATGGTGGCTGCCGCCGTGGCCGTGCCGGCGGATTCGCGTGAGCGCCTGCAGCCGGTTCTTTAGCCCGTGTTTGAAGAGGTAGCCGCGGACGCTCGCCGTGTAGACCCACCTCCTCGGATCGCCAGCTGTCGGCACCTCGCCCCAGTACCCCCTCAGAAAGGCGTCACGGTGCGCCGGCTCGAGGATCGGGAAGCGACAGATGTCCCGGGACCTCCGCACCAGCCCCATCCGCCGATCGATGCGGGCCCGGTTGCAGTCCACCAGATACAGCTCGAGGTCGGCGCCGGACGAGGACCGGACGAGGACGTTGCCCATGGACAGGTCCCTGTACCACACTCCGGCGTCGTGGACCCGCCGGCAGAATTTCCCCAGGAGTTCGAGCATCGCGCCTGCTTCGATCTGAGGAAAGTCGCCTGCCGACGAGTCGTCCCGCAGACGCCGAAAAAAGTGGCGAACTTCGTGGACACCCTGTAGATGTCGGCTAACGAACAGGGAAAGACCGTCGGGGCGACGAGACTCCACGAGCATGATCGGGTCGGCGGTGGGAATGCCTCCAGCCGCCAGCGCCGTGGCTCCCCGCCAGCTGCGCTCTGCCTTGCTGCCGCGCAGCCACCTGTCGAGTCTCCGTTTCAACCCCTGATTTTTGAACTGTTTGACCACCACCGGCAGCGGACCGTTCGCAGTGCCCAACTCTGCCGCATAGAGATAGTTGCGTCCCCAATGAACGGTCTCTCCGCCGGCGGCGGGATCGGTGAGCCGTACAGCCTCACCCGCCGGGTCCAAGACCGCGAACCGGCGCGCCGCGAGCCCGCTGAAATCGTCGCCCGCGAAGGGCTCGAAGTCTTCTCCCTGGGTCATTCAGGGAGGATAGCACCAAGCATCGGGAAAGCAGCGGACCGGTGAATCTCCGAGAGTCTATGATTGCGCCCACTTACCCGCCCATTTCGAATTGCGAATTACGAATTGCGAATTGCGAATTGTGGCCTGCAGAGACTGCCGAGACGGATTAACGGCTCAGCACGATCCGGTAACGGGCACGTCCGCTGCGCAGGTGCTCGATGGCCTCGTTCACCTGGTCGAACCGGAAGGTCTCGATCACCGGCTTGACGCCGTGACGGGCGGCAAAGTCCAGCATCGTGGCGATGGTCGCCGGGCTGCCCACCGGGGACCCCGAAACCGATCGTTGTCCCATGATCAGCGGGAAGGCGCCGAGGTCGAGCGGCTCCAGGACCGCGCCCACCACGTGCAGGCGTCCCCTGGGCCGCAGGGCCGCCACGAAGGCGTTCCAGTCGAGCTTGACGTTGACGGTGGAGAGGATGAAGTCGAACTGTCCGGCAGCCGCCTCGATCTCGGCCTGACTCCGCGAGTTGATGGTCCGGTGCGCGCCGAGCTCAAGTGCCTCGGCCATCTTGGCTTCGCTGGAGGTGAAGGCCGTCACCTCGCAGCCCCAAGCGTTGAGGAACTGGAGGGCGAGGTGGCCGAGCCCCCCGATGCCGACCACTCCAACCCGGTCGGTGGGCTTGACCCCAAACTGCACCAAGGGATTGAAGACGGTGATGCCACCGCAGAACAGCGGCCCGGCACTCTGGGCGTCGACGCCGTCGGGCAGCGGTACGACGGCGGCGGCGTGAGCCCGCACCCGGTCGGCGAATCCCCCGTATCGACCGACGATGGTTCCTTCGCCGGCGGCGCAGAGGTTGTGGTCTCCACCCATGCAGCTCGGGCAGGTCATGCAGTAGCCCGAATGCCATCCCAGGCCGACCCGTTGGCCGGGCTGGAGGTGGGTCACCTTTTTCCCAACCTGGGCAACGGTGCCGGCTACCTCGTGGCCCGGCACGATCGGGTACTCGGTCATGCCCCAGTCGTCGTCGAGCATGTTGACGTCGCTGTGGCAGATGCCGCAGTGCTCCACCGCGATCTCCACCTGATGGCTTCCAAGAGGGCCGGGATCGTACTCGAACGGCTTCAGCTCGGCTCCGGGCTCCGATGCGGCATAGGCTTTGATCATGGGAGTACTCCAGTGGTCTTCGGACCTTCGATCTACCCCGGTCACGATCGGCTGATAATCGAGGTTTCGACGATCACAATCGTGTCAACCAGCCGGCGACGGTTTTCATTTCGCGATCGATACGTCGAGATCTCTCGCCAGGGTGTCGGCGATCGCCATGCCGGTGATCGTGGGGCGGAGGGTGGCGCTTTCGAGCTCGACGTGCCCGGCGGCGACCATAGCCTCGATGGCCTCCTGGTTGTCGGCCACGAGGTCCACTCCGAACCGGGTCTCAAGCAGCCGGAGGTCCACCCCCCGGGCGGTCCGCAGACCGAGCATCACCGCCTCCAGAGCAAGATCGGCGTCCGTGAGGACTTCTCCCCCCTCCTCCGGCAGCCGTCCCGAGTCCACCTCCCGCTGCCACCGCCGCACCTTGCGCCGGTTCCACCAGCGCCGCAGGCCGTCGAACGAGTGGGCCGACGGCCCGAGGCCCAGGTAACTCACGTGGGTCCAGTACTTCATGTTGTGGTACGAACGGTGCCCGGGCGCGGCCGCGAAGTTGGAGACTTCGTAGCCCTGGTAACCGAGATCGGCCAGCGCCAGGTGGGTGAGCAGGAAGAGCTGGGCCTGGGCGTCGTCGGGCATCTCGAAGAGCGCTCCCCGGGCCAGCCTGCGGCCGAAAATGGTGCCGGTGTGGAAGGTCAGCTGATAGCACGAGAGGTGATCCAGCGATCGCCGAGCGGCTTCCTCGAGCTCGGCGAGCCAGCCGGTGGCGGATTGACCGTCGACGGCATAGATGAGATCCGCCGAGACCGTGGCGAATCCGGCGCCCTGCAAGGTGTCCAGGGCAAGCCGTCCCCGGTCCGCGGTGTGGCGCCGGCCGAGCCGCTGCAACACCTCGTCGTCGAAGCTCTGCAGGCCGAGGCTGACGGTGTCGAATCCAAGCCGGCGCCACTCTCGAACCGATTCGCCCGTGACGTCCTCGGGATTTGCCTCCAGATAGAGCCGAGCGTCCGGGGCGACCTTCAGGTGGGTGCGGATCGACTCGAGCAGCCGCGCGAGCTGGTCTGCGGTCAACGACGAGGGCGTGCCGCCGCCCAGGTAAACGGAGTCGAACGCCAGGCCGCAGTCCGACCGACGGGAGGCTTCCCCGTCGAGCGCAGCCAGGTAGCTCTGGCGCCGCGACTCCCCTGCGATCGTGACCGCGAAGTCGCAGTAGGGGCAGACCGAGGTGCAAAAAGGAACGTGCACATAGAGTCCCGCCGGAGTGCTGTCCGTCGAGGTCATCACGGGATTGAAGATTGAAGATTGTAGATTGAAGATTGACTACTCGTGGCGAATGGCAAATTCCAAATTCCAAATTCCAAATTTCCCTTCCCACCCCGGTTTCCGGAGGTGGGTGAAGGCAATCTGCAATTTGCAATCTGCAATCTGTAATTTGTAATTCGCAATTCGTAATCCGCTGCCAACGATCAGTTGCGGTCCGTCTTGAGGACGGCGACGAAGGCGGTCTGCGGGATCTCGACGTTGCCCACCATCTTCATCCGCTTCTTGCCCTTCTTCTGCTTTTCGAGGAGCTTGCGTTTGCGGGAGATGTCACCGCCGTAGCACTTGGCGGTGACGTCCTTGCGATAGGCGTTGATCGTGGTCCGCGCGATCACCTGTCCGCCGATCGTTCCCTGGATGGCGATCTTGTATTGATGGCGGGGAATGGTGTCGGCCAGGCGCTCGCAGTAGTGAAGGGCTCTCGGTCGGGCCTTGTCGCGGTGCACCAGCTGGGCCAACGCGTCCACCGGCTCGGAGTTGACCAGGATGTCCACCTTCACCAGGTCGGTGTCCCGGTAGTCGAGCATCTCGTAGTCGAAGGAGCCGTAGCCCTGGGTCACTGATTTGAGGCGATCGTAGAAGTCGAAGAGCACGTCGGCCAGGGGCATCTCGGAGGTCAGCTCGACCCGTCCCACCGCCAAGTAGTGAAAGGTGGTGTTGACGCCCCGGCGATCGCGACAGAGCTCCATCACCGGTCCTACGTAGCGCTCGGGCATCATCACCGCGGCCTTGATGAAGGGCTCCTCCGCCCGATCGATGGAGCCGGGATCCGGGTACTCCGACGGGTTGTCCACCCAGCGCACCGAGCCGTCGGTAAGGGTGATCCGGTAGCGCACCGACGGGGAAGACAGGATCAGCGAGAGATCGTACTCCCGCAGCAGGCGTTCTTGAACCACCTCGAGGTGGAGCAACCCGAGAAAGCCGCACCGGAAGCCGAAGCCGAGGGCGGCGGAAGAATCCTTTTCGTAGGTGAGCGATGCATCGTTCAATTTGAGCTTCTCGAGGGCCTTGGAGAGATCCTGGTACTCGTCGTTCGACATCGGGTAGACCGAGGAAAAGACCACCGGCTTGGCCTCGCGATAGCCGGGGATCGGCTCGGAGGCCGGCCGCTCGGCTTCGGTGATCGTGTCCCCGACGTCGATCTCGGACACCGACTTGATGCCGGCGATTACGTACCCGACGGCGCCGGCCTCGAGGACCTCGGTGCGGACCCTTTTCAGCTGCAGCAGACCGACCTCCTCGACGTCGTGCTCGGAGTCGGTGTGCATGAGTCGGACGTTCTGGCCGGCGCCGATGCTCCCCTGCATCACCCGGATCAGAAGCACCGCCCCTCGGTAGGGGTCGTACTGGGCATCGAAGATCAACGCCTGCAATGGCGCCTCGGGATCGCCCTTCGGCGACGGCAGCCGATGGACGATTGCCTCCAGGACATCGACGATCCCGGTGCCTTCCTTGGCCGAGCACAGGACCGCACCGTCAGGGTCGAGACCAAGGTCCTCGCCAATCTCGGTCTTGGTCCGGTCGACATCCGCCGACGGCAGGTCGATCTTGTTGATCACCGGCACCATCTCGAGGTCGTACTCGAGGGCCAGGTACATGTTGGCCACGGTCTGGGCCTCGACCCCCTGCGCCGCGTCCACCAGCAGCAACGCACCCTCGCACGACATCAGGGACCGCCGCACCTCGTGGGAGAAATCCACGTGCCCGGGGGTGTCGATCAGATTGAGGAGATAGCTTCCCCCGTTCCTGGCCCGGTAGGTCAAAGTCACGGTGTTGGACTTGATGGTGATGCCCCGCTCACGCTCGATATCCATGGAGTCCAGGATCTGGTCCCGGAACTCGCGCTCGACCACGCCGCCGCAATACTGGATCAGCCTGTCGGCCAGGGTGGACTTGCCGTGGTCGATGTGAGCGATGATGCAGAAGGTGCGAGTGTTCTCCACGTGGTGATTATCTCCGAAAACGCCGCGAGGCGCCGCGGCCCAGCATTATGTACCATCTCGAGTTTCGGAGTGCGGGATGCGGGATGCGGGTAGCTCGTGATTGCGCCCACCCGCACATGCCAGATTACAGATTTCAAATTGCAGATTCCAAATTCCCCCTCCCACCCCCAGTCCAGCAGTGGGTTGAGGCAATATGTAATTTGTAATTTGTAATTTGTAATTCGCTGGATATCGGGAGATTCGATGCTGATTCGAGTGTCGATTTACAGCATCGTGACAGCGATTCACCGAGCGGTTCGATATTCTGGGTGTGACGATGAAGGTACTGCTGGTCGAGGACGAACGGACGCTGCGCGAGGGTCTTCGCGACTTACTCGCCGCAGCCGGCCACACCGTGGAGGCGGTCGAGGACGGTCCGACGGGCCTGAGGCGGGGCAGCAGCGAGCCCTTCGATCTCGTCGTGCTCGACCTCATGCTGCCGGGAATGGACGGCATCGAGGTCTGCCGGAGGCTTCGGCAGATCCGGCCCGAGCTGTCGATTCTGATGCTGACGGCCCGGGGGTCCGAGGACGACAAGGTGGCGGGCTTCGCCGCCGGTGCCGACGATTACGTCGCCAAGCCGTTCGGCGTGCGCGAGCTGCTGGCCAGGGTCGAGGCCTTCGCCCGCCGAGCCGATCGCCAGCCCTCACCCGACGAGGTGTTGGAGGCCGCGGGCTGCACCATCGATCTCGGCCGACACGAGGCCCGCCGAGGAGACCGGATCGTCGGCCTGACCCCTCGCGAGGTCGGGATCCTGCGGTGGCTACATCGGCATCAGAGCCGGGCCGTCAGCCGAGCCGAGCTTTTGGAGTGGATCTGGGGAGCCAGCGGTGATCTCCAGACCCGGACGGTTGACATGACCATCGCCAAGCTCCGCCAGAAGATCGAGCGGGATCCCGCCGAGCCCGAAATCGTGGTCACCGTCACCGGAGCGGGCTACGCCTGGGGCCGCACCGATGAGACGTAGCTATCGCCGCACCGGTCTCGCCAGCGGGTTGGTCGCGGTGGCGGTGTTGGTCCCCACAGCAGCCTGGTTTGTCAGCGGGTCGGCCGAGGCCTCCCGCCGCGCCGCGGAACTGGAGGAGCGGGCGAGGTCCGAGGTCGTGCTCGAGCTGGCAGTTGACGCCGAGCGGCTCGGCGCCAGGCTGGAGTCCCTGCGCGAGCGGGAGTCCGCAAGGCCCTTTTACCACTACCAGAACCTCTTCCATGATCCGAAGGGGGCGGCGCAGGGTCTGGCGGTCATTCCTTCACCGCTCGCCCAAGGGGCGGCCGACCCCCTGATTTGGGCCCATTTTCAGATCGACGAGCAGGGCGCAGTGAGCTTGCCGACAGTCAGTGAGAGCTTCCCGGAGCTCAGCACCGACGAGGGATTCAGCCACTTCTGCGACGTGCTGGGCGAGCTGCAGAACGGCTTCATCGTGGCCCGTCTCGACGGGCAGAACGGCGCCGCGGTCGCGGGAATGGTCGACGCCGAGGGTGCTGATCGGGTGCTGGTGCTGGATCGCGACACCTGGGACCAGATCCGCCTGGCTGACTCGGTTTATGCCAACCTCACCGGACGGCCCCCTCAAGCGGTCAGAACCTCCCAGGGGGCGTCCGCCGGCGGCAACGGAGACGTGGAGATCCGGGTCGAACCGCTGCGCTGGCACACCATCGTCCTCGGCGCCGGCCCATCGCTGGCCGCCCTGCGTCAGGTCACGACCCCGGCAGGATTGCTGGTCCAGGGTTTCGTCGTCGGCGACGCCGGCGTCGGCGAGTGGCTCGGCACCGACTCGGTCTTCGAGCCGACCCTGGGCGTCCACGACCTGATGGCGGCGGCGCCGGTCGCCGACACCGACTGGAGCATGGTCGCCGACATCGGCCCGGCGGTGGCGGCCGCGAGAGCCGCCGGCAGGGACATCGTCAACCGGTTCCGGAGCACCTTCGCCCTGAGCTCCGCGACCGCCGCGCTGGCCGCACTCGCGGTGGTGGCCATCGTCGCCCAGACCGACCGACTCGCCCGTCAGCGCGCTCGCTTCGCGGCCGCCGCCGCCCACGAGCTCAAGACTCCCCTCACCTCGCTCCGGCTCCACGGCGAGATGCTGGCCGACGGGCTCGGAGACCCCGACCGGTGGCCGACCTATGCGGCGCGCATGCTCCCCGAGACCAATCGCCTGGCCCGGGTCGTGTCGAACATGCTGGATCTGTCGAAGCTCGAGCGGGGGGCGCCGTTGGCCCACCCCGTCGCCGGAGACCTCGTCGAGGCGGTCACCCACTGCGTCGAACGGCTGAGGCCGGCCCTCGAGGATGCCGGAATGTCCCTGACGGTGACCGCCGACCCCGGGCTGGCGGAGGGCGAATTCGATCGGGACGCGCTCTGTCAAATCCTCGACAACCTCCTGGACAACGCCGAGAAGTACTCACGGATGGCCCGACACCGAAGGGTCGCGGTCACGATCTCCGCCGAGGCGAACCATCTGTGCGTCCGGGTCTCCGACGGCGGACCTGGCGTTCACCGCCGGGTCCGCAACCTCCTCTTCCGGCCCTTCGAGAGGCCGCCGAACCCCGATGCCCCCTCGGGCCTGGGGCTCGGCTTGGCCCTCGCCCGGTCGCTGGCCCGCGCACAGGGTGGGGACCTCAGGCTGATCGATACGTCTGAACCTGGGGCCACGTTCGAGCTGACCCTTCCGATGGCGGGAGTGTCGAGAATCTAAAGTCAAAAGTCGAAAGTCAAAAGTCGAAAGTCCACCAATCGGTGGGAGGATATACTGCGGCCCTGTGTGAAGGAGGAATGAAAATCCGTTCAATGGTCTCTGGCTCTGTCAAGCTCGCGGCTGCTGCTGCCGTCGCCGCCGTCGTGTGGTCCTGCACCCCCGCTCCGACGCCGGAGCCGTCGATCCCGCCGCCGACGCATCACTTCCTACCCGACGGCCGCCAACATGGCGGTGTCCTGCACTGCGGCATCTCGAATCGCCTCGAGGACCTGGCTGACATTTGGCACTATCCGATCTCGCCGTGCCGGCTCGACGAGGGCCTGACCAGACCGACCCGGCAGGGAACCTCCGCCGTCGGCACCCGAGCCCGGATGACCCTGTGGCTCGCCGATGCCGACTGGTCCACCCTGTCGCTGCAGATTCGTGCTCACGACGAAAAGAAATCGGCCGAGGCCCAGACCATCCGGCTCTCCATCAACGGCGTTGGGCTGCCGACGACCCAGCTGCCCCCGGAATGGACCACCCTGACGTTCCCCATCCCTGAGGGAGCGCTCTTGGTTGGCGAAAATGCCCTCGAACTGCACTTCAGGCACGCCGTGTCCGCCCGGGAGACCGGACGGGGCAAGAGCTCGAGGTCGGTGGCCGCGGTGATCGAGGAGGTGTGGCTGGCCCGTGGCGCGGCGCGGGGCGGCGGATTGCCGCGCGTCAAGCGACTGGCCACCGACCCGCCGACCGGACCCGCGGCGCCCCAGATCTGGGATGCCGACCGCGATCGGTTTATCGTCTCGAGACGCGGCACCCTCGCCCTGCCCATCGAGGTTCCGGCGGGGTCCGACCAACTGGAGCTGGATGTGGCGGTGTCGGACCGGCTGAATCTCGATGCCTCGTCGATCGGAATTCGGATCGAAGGCCTCGACGGCACTGCCGGGTCGACCCACAGTGCGTCGGCCTCTGCCCCTGCCGATGACCCGGACAGCCGCAACCTGAAAATCGGGATTTCCACCGGCGCGTTTGCCGGCCAGACGGCGCTGGCGATCATCGAGCTGGATCCTCGCCCGCGGGGCGCCACCGTCCAGCTCGGACGCCCACGGTTGAGTCCTTCTCGCGATCGATCGTCACCGGCCGACACCCCGGCGCAGGACCCGCTGCCGCCGGCGGAGCTGCCCGATATCGTCCTCATCACCCTGGACGCGGCACGGGCCGATCACTGCTCGTGCTACGGCTACCCTCGCCCGACGACCCCCATGATCGACCGTTTTGCAGAACATGGGCTGGTCTTTCGCAACGCCTTCGCGCTGGCGCCCTACACCCTGTGCTCGGTGCCCACCATGATCACCGGCATGTCGTTCCTCGACCACGGCGTCGTGGGACATCAGGACACCCTCGCACCCGAGGCCACCACGCTTGCGGAATCGCTGGCCGCGGCCGGTTACCGGACGGCCTGTTTCTCGGCCTCGCCCAACAACTCGGCGGCCAAGGGATTCGACCAGGGGTATGACGAGTTCCACGAGCTGTGGAAGGAGGCGGAGCGCGCCGCCTCACGGAATCCGCACTATGTCACCCGACGGGCCGTCGAGTGGCTCGAGGCGCACGACGACGATCGCCCGATCCACCTCCAGGTCCACTACATCCCGCCCCACGCACCCTACGAGCCGGAGGCGCGCTTCAATATCTTCGCCGACCTCTCGTACGGCGGGCCGTGCACCGGCCGCATCAACAGCTTCGCGGTCGTCGAGAATGGTCTGGTTCCCTCGACCGAGCGATGTGTGGGCCATCTGATCGACTTGTACGACGGCAACCTGCGCGCCGCCGACGACGCCACCGGCCGGCTTCTTGGCGCCCTCGCGCGCCGAAAACGGTGGTCGAACACGGTTGTCCTCATCACGTCGGACCACGGCGAGGCGTTCCTCGAGCACGGCAAGATGACCCACAACTCGACGGTGTACGACGAAATGTTGCAGGTACCGTTCGTGCTCAGGCTCCCCAGTCGTTTTTCGGGCGCGGTCGTCGATACGGATCAGCTCGTCACCCTGGCCGACATCGTACCGACGCTGCTGGCCACCGCCGCCCTCCCGGCGCCGGATCCCTCCGACGGCGTCGACTTGCTCCAGTCGGGCGTTCCTGGCGCAAACCCGTCAGGCAGGTATTTCGTGGCCCGAAACTCGGATCAGATCCCGTTGCTCGGGCTGCGCAGCCTTCGCTGGAAGGTACTGCTGTCCGCGACCGGTTTCGGGGCGCTATTCGATCTCCAGGCGGATCCCGCCGAACAGTACAACCTCGTTTTCGAACACCCGGCCGAGTTTGCGGCTCTCGGTATGATCCTGACCGACCGCGTCAGCAGACCGCCCGCGATCGGCCCATCCGCCGAGCACGCCGAGATCACCAGCGAGGACCGGGAGATGCTGGAAGCCCTCGGCTACGTCGATGGTCATTGAACATACCCGATCGCTTCAAGCTGCCTCTGTTCGA
>CAVQOJ010000006.1:0-37627 GCA_963714385.1 uncultured Holophagae bacterium
AGGCTTTAGAACCTTAGAATGTTCACGGATGGGAGCCACGTACACACTTGTTGATTTGTCAACAACCCGGTACCAGGTCCGAGGACCCGAGGAAGTACCGGGGGTGTGAAGCGACCGGCGAGGATTGTTGAGGCCCGACAGCCGGAAAAGGATCGGGCCTCCGTCCGACCTCGGCGCCTCAACGTCCCAGGATTCTCGGACCTAACAACCCGGTACCAGGTCCGAGGACCCGAGGAAGTACCGGGGGTGTGAAGCGACCGGCGAGGATTGTTGAGGCCCGACAGCCGGAAAAGGATCGGGCCTCCGTCCGACCTCGGCGCCTCAACTTCCCAGGATTCTCGGACCTGGTACCGGAGTTTCGCAGCGGTCCCAACAGTGGTGGCCTGTTGCCCAGAATTGGCGGCTGTTGAACCCCAGTGCACCACCGTTACACCATGGAATCCTTCCGTTACCCCCCTTCGCCGGAGCGCACTACGTATAGACCTGCCTTTGTCATCGCCAGCATTTTCAAACTTCGCCTCGGTCGCTTCTGCGATTCGTGATTGGTTGCGCTACGGCACCGTCGCCGACCACGCCGAGGTGTCGCCCAACTCGAAGCCGTCGGCGAACAGGGCTGGGAACGGCAACAGCAGCGCCGACGGGTAATCCGGCCCGAACAGGATCTCCGGGTGCGCGACGATGTAGTTCGGGTTGTTGAGGTCGCCGCCGTCGTTGGAGTTCCGCTCGAAGCGCGACCAGTTGGTGCCCGCAATTGCCACTCTGATTCGGTGGCCAGCGTTGAAGATCATCGCCGTCGACCACATGTCGACCTCGATCTCGGCCGGCACGCCGGGCATCAGGAAGCACTCCCGGTCGCAGCCACAGTGCATCCGTGCCCGCTGGATGCCGTCGGTGATTAGGATGGACTTGCCATCGGGGTAGACGTCGGTGAGCCTGACACTGAGGTCAACGTCAGGCGTGTCCGGGTTGATCCAGATCCTCGCCGTGATGGCCCCAATCACGGTCTCGGGTTCCGTCAGCACGTCGGTGGTAAAGGTGAGTACGTCGGCGCGGGACTCGATCGGGCGTCCAGGCGGGACGGCGGCCTGGTCGTATGGCCCGCTCGGCACGGAGGAGCTGGCGCCGCCATAGGTCGGGACCCAATCGTCGGGATCGATAGGAAGGACCAGCGACCCTGACAGTGGGAGGCTTTCCCCGAGGCTTCCGTCCTGAGCCAGGTAGAAATACCGAGTGTCGGAGAAGGGCGGCCAATCGCGCATCTCCAGCCACTCGTTGCCCGGGGCGCCCGGCTCGTCGATGGCGCCCATGACGTAGATCCGGGCCTGCGGCCAACTGTCCACCCCCGTGGCCTCTTCCTTCAGCCAGTAGTCGAGCCAGTCGAGCTTGAGCTGCTGACGCCATGTCTCGAAGGGGATCGGGCTCGGCGGAGGCGGGTAACCACCGTAGGTGTGGGAGTGAGTGAGCGGGTCCATCCACAGGTACTGGTTTCCGGCCGCGCCGGCTCCCCCTTGATGCTGGACGACCCGGAACGCACCGAGGGCGCCGCGCTGCCCGAAGTCGTACCACCGACCCATGTGGAACATTGGAACGTTGATCTCCTCCGGCGGGTCGACCCAGTTGCTCCCGTCGTACCAGCTGTCGCACAGCCGGTGTTCCAAAAGCTCGTAATACAGGTCAAGAAAACCCATGCCGTTCAGCCAGTTGTAAATTAGACAGTAGAACAGCGAACCACCGGGCCACGCGATCTCATACCGAAAGGGAGTCTCGTGCGCCGGGGCCATGCACTTGAGCGCCGCCGGTGCGCCGCGTGCGATGGCGTACTGGGTCGCCCCGGTCCCCGATCGGCCGACCATGCCCACCTTCCCGTTGGACCATGCCTGCTGCGTGATCCAGTCGATGGTGGCGTGGCCATCGGGCCCGTCGTCGGTGTAGTGGTACCACTCGCCCTCGGAGTCGCCGCAGCCGCGGATCTCCTGGGAGACAACGGCGTATCCCTCGGCGAGGTAGAGCGAGATCGGCACATCGGGCGGGTCGAAGCGGCTGTAGGGTGTTCGGGTCAGTACGGTCGGGAACGGTCCAGCGCCGGCGGGCAACCAGACTTCGGTTGCCAGAAGAACACCGTCCGGCATCTGCACATCCACCCTGAACTGTTGCTGTGCCTCGGCAGTCAGCGGAATAACGCTCAGAATCAGCAGGCAACAAACGACGATGCACGGGCGAGCGTGTTGTACCGCAGTTTTCATTGGGTCCTCCCTGCTTGTAGGTCTATTCACTTTTCCTCAATATAGGTCTCAGGAACGAGATTGTCATCACGAAAACATGCGGAAAAAGTGCGGATGTAAAGAGCCAGATCTAAAGACCCGGGAATGCCCCAGCTGCACGAGGCAATCAGCGGACGTCCAGCGAGCTCGGTACCGGGTCCGGAAAGGTGCCAGGAGAAACGTTCTTAACTTCCTCGTTCAACAACCCGGTACCAGGTCCGAGGACCCGAGGAAGTACCGGGGGTGTGAAGCGACCGGCGAGGATTGTTGAGGCCCGACAGCCGGAAAAGGATCGGGCCTCCGTCCGACCTCGGCGCCTCAACGTCCCAGGATTCTCGGACCTGGTACCGGAGTTTCACGGATATACTGTTTGCGGAACCTTTCTGATTCGAATCGGTGCCAGGCTTTAGAACCTTAGAATGTCCATGGGGGTTGGTTGCCCAACTTCCCAAGTTTCTAAAGCCTGGCACCCATTACGGAGTGGTGGTCCTGACAATCGCGAACCTGTCCGCCACGTCCGGGTGCCCCGCCGTGTCGAACACCCGATTTTGATGGACGTGACTGAACAACCCGGTACCAGGTCCGAGGATCTTCGAAGCCCCCTGGATCCGGGACAGACGAAACGGGCGGGAGTTGCCTCCCGCCCTTCGTCGTTCTTTACTCGCACCGCTACTGCGGCAGCACGGTGGTCGGGTCCGACGTCACGTTGTCCAGCACCGAGCCGTAGCAGTAGAACGCCCCGCCCGACATCGGCGTCCAGACATCGACGTAGCCGGTGATCGGGGCGAAGTCCTCGAAGATCCTGTTGATTTGGTCGTTGCCCCACGGACGCAGCACCACTGTTTCTGTCGCGAGCGAGCTCCCCTCCATGTCGAACAGCTCCATCCGCACGGCCACCCCGTCCGAGCCCGCCTGGCAGCCCAGGTTGGTGCGCATGTCGGCGTTCTCGGTCCCGAACAGGATTCGCCGTCGGTCGCCGGACCGGATGAAATCGTCAGTCGGCACGCCCGGCATGGCCTGTCCGAAGGTGCCGGCGATCTCCGTGCTCACAATGTTGTAGGTGCGGCTCATGGCCAGCAGGTCCGGGCTCGTCGACGCCACCGCAAGCGCTCCGAGCGAGTCGGGTTGGAGCTGGAACATCTCTGCCAGCACATTCGAATATCGCACGCTCATGCCGGCACCGAGCGAGAAGACGTCCGACGTCATCGGATCGGAGCAATCCTCGCCCCGGGGCAGCCACTTCAACTGGTACTCGACGGGCTGATCGCTTGCATTGCTCAGGTCCAGATCGGTCTCATAGAAGGAGCCCGCCGCCCCCGACGCCAACGCTGCGGCCGGGACGTACTGGTATCTGTCCAGCGCTGCCACGCCCGGACTATTATCGTCCGAGGTGGCGTAGTTCAGCGCCTGACCGTAACCGAAGCCGTACCACCCATGCCACGTCGACCCGTCGAATACCACGGGCATGGTGTAAATGTCCTCGCCACTCACGGTGACAACCGGGTTGTCCCGGTGACGGGTCCAGTTGATCCCATCGGTCGAGAAGGCGTATCCAATCTTCCAGTCACCGGTGGTGTGTCCCGCGTACCACATGTGGTAAAGGAATCCATCGAAGACAACAGAAGGATCGATTGGGAACTTGTCCCAACCGCCCGGATGGGAGAGTCTGCCGAGGACCGGCTCGGGATGCTTGGTCCAATCAATACCATCCGGCGACTCGGCATACCCGATGCCAGATGACCCACCAAACCCCGAGTACCACATCTTGTAGGTCTCATCGTCGAGGATGACCGTCGCAGGCCTCACCTGGTCGTCGTCCCAGGAACCGGGCGGCCCGACATCGAGCACGGGGTTGCCTTCGTACTTGGTCCACGCGGAGCCATCGGGAGAGGTGGCGTACCCACCCTGGATGATGTCTCCGCTTGTCGACGCAGTCGCCGCATACCACATATGGAACTCAGATCCGTCGTACATCACGGCAGGAGAAGGGAACCAGAACCAGCGGTCCCAGGCACCCGGCTCGCCTTGGGTGAGCACCGGGTTGGCCGGGTCCATGGTCCACTCGACCCCGTCAGGGGATGTGGCATGGCCGATTCCGTTTGCTTCCAGCGGGTCATCGTATCCGCCGTACCACAGGTGGTACGTGTCATCGACCCGGATCACGGAGACAACCCAACGTCCTCCGTCGTCCCACGACCCCGGCTCACCCGGCCCGATCACCGGGTTGTCCGGGTACTGGACCCACTCTGTCTGCGCCAGCGCCACCCCGGCGGCGCACAGCACGATCCACAACATAACGGCAACTCTCTTCACGTTCATGACCTCCTTCTGTGTGTGGTGTTGATCGAACCTCGGCTGCGCTCCCGCCGGTCGAGCGAACGGAACCGATCCGCGGGAGCCCATCAGGCGTCTCATGTCTCTCCCCCCTGGTTGTAGTCCTGATCAGATGTACTCAATGTAGGTCCCAGAAACGAGATTGTCATGAGGAAAAGATGCGGAAAAGGTGCGGATGTAAAGAGCCAGCTCCAAGGACCCGGGAAAGCCCCAGCTGCACGAGGCAATCAGCGGACGTCCGGCGAACCCGGCACCACGTCCGAGGATGTTTGGAAGCCGAGGCGCCGAAGTCGGACGGACGCCTGGTCCGTCCCAGGACGGTGCCAAGAACACACCGCACTTTGTTGACACATGGCAGGAATACAAACAGCGAGATGTCGGCGTCAGGGGTAGACGGCTGACCAAGCCGAGAGGTCCCCGGTCTCGAATCCGTCTGCGAAGGGCAGGTCGCGTGAGAACTCGAACGCCCCTCGATCGACCTCGGCCCCGATGGGCCGCGGGTTGCCTTCGAAGTCGTGGTCCGGAATCAGGCCGCCCACCGGCAAGCCTGTGTCGCGCGCCGGGCTGGTGGGCGTGAGGTGCGCGTCAAAGGTGTCGCCGTTGCGGTCCAGGAGCAGTGGATCGCCGCACAGGTCGTTAGGACCCACCGGGCACGGGTTGTTCTTGACGTTGAAGATCACTCCCCAGTCCTGATCCAGTGGAGTGCCCGGGCAGCCGTCGTTGTAAGCGAAACAGGTGAGGTCGGAGGGTGTCAGGAAGTCGATGTCGCCGACGAAGATGTTGTTACGGCTCACCAGCGATTCGCTGCCGTTGCAGCCCGAGCCACCAATGAGAACGATGCAGTCGCCTTCGCTGTAAAGAGTGGAGTTCACCAAGCTGGACTGGGTGCCGGCTTGGAAGTTCATCGACAGGGCGTTGCCCAGGGCGCGGCAATTATCGACGTTGAAGGTGAAGGGCTGTCCGTCGAAAAAGCCGCAGTTGCCGACGATGACGCTGTTCTCGATCACCGTGGTGCCCTGCGTCTTGACCTGGTTGCCGGCGTTGCCGCGAGCCTCGACACGACGGAGCTCCACACGACCGTTGGGATCACCGAGGTAGAGCAGGTCCAGGCCGTCCGACGTGTTGTAGTTGAACCGCGAGTCCTCGATGACCCAGGTGCCGCCGGTGAATCCGGTTCCCACACCGTCCCCGTAGCCTCCCGCTGACTGAGCCCAGCAACCGGTAGGAGCGAGACTGGGGTAGGTCTCAGCACAACCGTTCCACTCCACCACCCAGCGCCTGAATGTCAGGGTGCCGGAGTTGGCGTCGGTGCCGTCGATGTCGCCGTCCCATCCGGCCCAGCCGTTGGCCGCGATGCGCACGTCTTCCACGGTCCAGTCGGTCAGCCTACCGGCCAAGACCCCGGTGCTGGCGAGACCGTGGATATTGAGATCCCGGAGCGTCACACCGGTGGCGTCGGAGGACACGATGCCGACGGCTGCCCACGGTCCGAACGGCGGGGTGTCGCGCTCGCAGGCCAGGCCGCCGGAGTGAAACTCGACGCAACCCGAGTGGTCGGTGATCTCGAGGCAGGCGACCTCGACGTGGGTAGATCCGGTCAGGTCGAGCACGTGCCATACCCGCTCAGTACCCCACAGCTCGGGAGCGTTGCCACAGCCGGTGTCCCAACCGAAGCCGAGGATCCGGGTCGGCTGAGCCGCCGAGACTCCTGGCGGGACTGGAGCCATGGTGCAGTCAAACGCCCACTCTGCGCCACAGTCGCCGGTGTTGGGTGCCCCGTAGCCGATCATGTAGCTGCCAGGTCCGATCATCAGCGAGTCCCCGGACGAGATCAAGGGCGTCTGAATGCCGCCCGGAGGAAGGGCCCAGAAGGGGTGGCTCCACGCGCACGGCTGGCCCGTGCCAGTACCCGGAAAGGGCGCGTCGACCAATCCGGTGCACTGGGTTGGGGTCCCGCCGTCTGTTCTTATGTAGAAGGTGGTAGCCGAAACCGGCAGGGTTGCCATGAGGAGCACACACGCGACAGGGAGACAAGGACGCATCGCTGGACCCTTCTTTCTCGCCGCCACCCGGGCTACGAGTCAAGGCCAATGTCGATTACTGTCAGGAACTCTCTCCTGTGGTCGAGCGTAGCACGCCAGAAATGAACTGGGTGCCAGGACCGGCAGTCTTGACAGTTTCAGATCGGCAGAGAACCGCGGGGTTCAATAGAGCCACAAGTGTCGGCCTTGGCACCGAGTCACGGCGGAGTTCTCGACCCTGATGAGGTGGTGCGAGCGGAGTCCGGCTTCGCCCTCGCGGGCTACGCCGGAACATTTTCTTTTTCGGCGATCGCCGAAAAAGAAAATGGCGCGCCGGGAGGAGCTCGAATCCCCAACCTCCTGATCCGTAGTCAGGTGCTCTATCCAGTTGAGCTACCGGCGCAGCACGGGCGCAGATTGTGCCATAGGGTCGACTTCGATGCAAGGGAGGCCGACCCGGCTGAATTCGGAATTCGGAATTCGGAATTCGGAAAACCTCCCTCGACGGCCGAGCACCTCCGGTTCCCTGCTCACGGCCCACGGCGAACGGTCGACGGCAAACGAGACTGGAACATCGCGGCGCGTGCCGCGTATGATGTGTCGACCCGATGATTGAATCGATCCTCGAGCTTCAGCACCTGAGCAAGCGCTACGGCGACCACCTGGCGGTGGACGACTTGTCGTTCGCGGTGCCGAGGGGCGCGGTGTACGGGCTGCTCGGTCCCAACGGCGCGGGCAAGAGCACGACGATCCGGATGGTCATGCGGATCATCTCGTCGGACTCGGGCTCGATCCGGCTCGACGGCGAGCCGGTGGACGACGACCGGCGGCGGTTGATCGGCTACATGCCCGAGGAGCGCGGGCTCTACCGCAAGATGAAGGTGCTGGAGCACCTCACCTACCTGGGCACGATTCGGGGTGTGAGGCCCGGCGAGGCCAAGAAACGTTCGGCGGCGTGGCTGGACAAGCTCGGGCTGGCCGACTGGGCGACCCACAAGGTCGAGGACCTGTCCAAGGGGATGCAGCAGAAGATGCAGTTCATCGGCACAGTACTCCACCGGCCGCGGCTGCTGATCCTGGACGAGCCCTTCTCGGGGCTCGATCCGATCAATGCCCGGGAGCTCAAGGATCTGCTGCTCGCGATGTCGCAGGATGGGGTGACGGTGGTGCTCTCGACCCACGTGCTGCCCCAGGTGGACGAGCTGTGCACCCACATCTGCCTGATCAACCGCGCCCGGGAGATCCTCGAGGGGCCGCTGGAGCGGATCCGGTCGGACTACGGCGGCAACGTGTGGCGGATCTCCACCGATCTCGGGGCTGAGGCGGTCGCCGAGCTGCCCGACGTGGCCGGTGTGAAGCACCTGGGCGACGATCTGCTGGTGGAGCTGGAGGCGGCGACCGGCCCCAGGGAGCTGATGCGGCGGCTCGTCCAGCGCGGCGAGGTGGACTCGTTCACCCGCTTCGTGCCCGACCTCGAGAACATCTTCATCAGGGCGGTGGAGGAGGATCGGTCCGGTGTGGAATAGGATCTTCGCCGTCATCCGCCGGGAGTACCTGGAGCGGGTCCGCACCAAGGCCTTCTGGATCTCCACCGTGCTGGTGCCGGTGCTGATGGGCGGCATGATGATCATCCCGGCGCTGCTGGCGGCCCGCGGCGGCGGCGAGGCGACGGTGGCGGTGCTCGACCTGAGCGGCCGCTACGCGGAGCCGATCCGGGCCGAGGTGGCCGAGATGATCTCGGACGAGGACAACTTCCAGGTGCGGCTGGTCATCCAGGATCCCGGCGACGACCCCGAGGCCACCCGGGAGAGCATCAAGGAGCGCGTCCAGCGCCAGGAGTTCGACGGACTGCTGGTGCTGCCCGCCGGCCTGCCCGAGGAGGGCCAGGCCGAGTACGTGGCGCCCAACGTGGCCGCATTCCGGCTGCTGATGGTGCTCGAACGGGCGGTCAACAACGTCCAGGTGGCGGATCGGCTGGAGGCGGCCGGGCTGGATCCCGCGCGCATCGGCGAGCTGACCCGCCGGTCCGACCTCAAGACGATGAAGCTGGGCAGCAAGGGCGAGGAGACCCGCGACCGGGGCCAGGCCTTCATGCTGTCCTACCTGATGGTGCTGATCATCTACATGACGGTGCTGATGTACGGCATCTACGTGATGCGCGGCGTGCTCGAGGAGAAGAGCTCGCACATCGTCGAGATCATCGTGTCGGCGGTGAAGCCCTTCGAGCTGATGCTCGGCAAGATCCTCGGCATCGGGGCGGTGGGTCTGACCCAGATGGTGCTGTGGTCGGTCATGGGCCTCGCCCTGTCGGCGCCCGCGGTGCTGACCGCGGTCGGGCTGAGCGGAGTCGAGCTGCCGAACCTGCCGGCCTCCCTGCTGGCGGCCTTCGTGATCTACTTCGTGCTCGGCTTCCTGCTCTACGGAACGCTGTACGCCGGCATCGGCGCCGCCTTCGACACCGAGCAGGACGCCCAGAACTTCCAGATGATGGTGACCATGCTGCTGGTGGTGCCGCTGGTGCTGCTGGTGCAGATCATGAACGAGCCCGACGGCACCCTGTCGGTGGTGCTGTCGCTGTTCCCGTTCTTCACGCCGATCCTGATGTTCCTGCGGATGACCCTGACCCAGGTGCCCCTGTGGCAGCTGGCCACCTCGGTGGTGCTGATGGTGGGGGCGATCTTCGCCATGGCGTGGCTGGTCGGCAAGGTCTACCGGGTCGGGATTCTGATGCACGGCTCCAAGCCAAAGGTAAAGGATCTTATTCGCTGGGTCAGGGAAGCGTGAGTTCAACCTCCGAGTTAAACGTTACACGTTAAAAGTTAAACGCTCGAGATCGCCGAGATCGACCAGACAGTCTCAGGCGACCCCGGACGTTTAACGTTTAACACTTAACGTTTAACTCATGAGGGTGGCGAACGGTTTGACGGTCGAAGCACCGATATCTATAATGCGTTCTCCTCCTTCGGGGAGGTCCTGCTGGGGTGTCGTCCAATGGTAGGACATGCGGCTCTGGACCGTAGTATTGGGGTTCGAATCCCTGCACCCCAGCCAATTTGGAACCACCACCGCCCGGCTCCGGCCGGGCTCGTTAGTTCAGTTTGGTTCGAGCTGCGACCGATACCCGACCGCCGAGATGTGCAGGCGAGACGCCCGCACCACAAACGCGCTCACGCCAACTCCACCCCAGGGTCCGTCTTTCAAGATTCAGATCTCGAATTTGGGTGGGTGGGTGGGACCTCTCCCCTTCTCCCCTTCTCCCCCATTCCGATACGGGCAATTCACACCGGCCCCACACGGCTCCGGCACCATGGCCATGAACATTGACGGGATACGCAAACAACGACAGGGTGATACACTGAACGTCGACATGCAGGACTCCACCGAAGCTCTATCGGGCACGGTTTACATCCCAGACACATCGGCCCTCATCGAGAACCCCGAGGCCCTCGACCGTCTGCTTACGGGCGGCAATATCGTGGTGCTGCTGCACCAGGTGCTCGAGGAGCTCGGCCGGCTGCAGACCTCCCGGACCAAACCCGACGGGGTCCGCCACGCGGCGCGCACCGTCACCCGCAAGATGCTCGAGTACCGCCACCGCCAGCTGATCAACCACGGCGTGGACCAGATCCTGAACCACCAGGCGAACCCGGAGGTGCTGTGCCGCACCCCGGCGGGTGGCGTCCTGGCCTGGGAGCCCGCCGGCGACCTCAAGGCGCCCTACACCGACGACATGGGCGACAACCTGATCCTGGCCAGCGCCCGTCGGATCGCCGAGGTGGCGCGGTCGAACGGCAACCCGGGCTTCGACGTGGTGGTCATCTCCGAGGACTCCAACCTGCTGCTGAAGTGTGACTCCACCGGGCTCGCCGCGGAGAACCTCCGCTACGGCAAGGTGACCCTGGAGAGCATCGACGAGATCTTCCGCGGCGTGGCGTACGGGGAGCTCACCGAGGAGGACATGCAGCGGTTCTGCGACAGCGGCGCCCCGGGCGAACGGTGGCTGCCCTTCGACGCGATTCGAAGCGCCGAACCGCAGGAGCTGGTGTGGAACATGGGCGTCGCCCTCAGGTGCGACGAGCAGACGATCCTGACACGGGCCAACGCCGACCACGGCCGGGTCGAGGATCTGCGCTTCGCCCAGTACTGGGACCGCAAGCGCAACGTCTACCGTCCGCGGCCGATCCTCGGGTTCACGCCGCGCGACCCGGCCCAGATCCTCGCCATGGAGTTCCTGCTCGACCCCGAGGTGCAGCTGGTGGTGCTCGACGGCCCGGCCGGATCCGGCAAGACCCGGATGATGGTGGCCACCGGCCTCTACATGCTGGTGGGCCAGCCCACCTCGTGGAGGGTGGCGCCGCAGTCCGAACCGCTGACGCCCGAGTACAGCTTCGACAACGGGATGCTGCTGCTCCGGCCCGAGCACGCCTCCAGCCAGTACGAGCTGGGCTTCCTGCCGGGCGACTACGAGAGCAAGCTGTCGCCGTGGCTGGAGCCCTTCTTCCAGGCGATTCGCGGTCTGTCGCTGAACAACGACCACGACTTCATGGAGGAGCTGAGGTCCTCCGACCGGCTGACGATGATCTCCACCTCGATGCTGCGCGGCCTCGACATCGAGCGTTCCATCGTGCTGGTGGACGAGCTGCAGAACGGCGACCGCCACCTGGCCAAGACCCTGATGAGCCGCTTCTGCGCGACCTCGAAGGTCGCCCTGGCCGGCTGTCTCGACCCCATCCAGATCGACAACCCCTACGTGGACTGGCGGTCCAACGCGCTGACCCGCATCAAGGAGACCTACCGCGGGTTCGGACCCCAGGTGGCCCAGGTGCGGCTGGAGCGGAACTACCGGGGGCCGATCTCGACCCGCGCCGACGAGCTGTAGGAGCGAGCGCGGGACGGTCGATCCGTCACCGTTTTGAATTCGGAATTCGGAATTCGGAAAACCGAAATCGACGGCTGTGCTGAGTCGGGCCGATTCGGTCAACGTTCGTCAGCTGACGACGGTTTGGATGTCGAAGGTGGGGGGTGATTCGATGGTCTTCTTGACGGCGCATTGGGCGGCCACGCGCGCGATGGCGCTGTGGTACTTCTCCGGAAAGCTCGGCGGGACCTCGATCGAAATGACCACGGCCTCGATCTTCTTCTCTTCGTTCCGCTTCAACCGCTGCACGACCCGGACCCCGTCGGTGGGAATGTCGCGCTTCTGACAGAATCTCAGCACGTAGATGCCCACACAGGTTGCGAGGGATGAAATGAAGAAATCGTATGGAGCCGGCCTGCTGCCGTCCCCTCCCTCGTCCACCGGCTGGTCGGTTTCGATTCGAAATCCGTCGAAGCCGGCGTCGACCCGGCTGCCTCCCGGAAAGCTCACGATCATCTCGTCGATGTTGGCCACCTCGCGACCCTCCTCGAGCGGCGATTGTACGCCCGCCGCGACGTCCTCGTCGCTTGCGCGATTGCGAAAAGCGATTGCAAATTGCAAATTGCAAATTGCAAATTATGCTCTTCGGATTTCGCCCCCCACGGATTACCATGACAGCGTGAGCGAAAAAAAGCGCCTGGACATTCTGATCGCTGAGAGGGGTCTCGCCGAGTCGAGGGCTCGAGCCCAGGCCCTGGTGATCGCCGGCAAGGTGCTGGTGGACGGATCCCCGATCACAAAGGCCGGCGCCCAGGTGACGGAGGCCTGCGAAATCACCCTTCAAGAACCGGACCATCCCTACGTATCCAGGGGGGCCCTCAAACTGGAGGCCGCCCTCGATCGGTTCGGCATCGACCCTTCCGGCCTCGACTGCCTTGATGTAGGAGCCTCCACCGGCGGCTTCACCGATCTGATGCTCCAGAGGGGAGCGCGGCGGGTGGTCGCTGTGGATGTGGGTCGCGGCCAGCTCGACTGGAGCCTTCGCCAGGATGAACGGGTCACTGTGCTCGAGGGCGTCAACGCCCGCCACCTCGGGCCGAACGATCTGCCCTTTGCGGTGGATCTGGCCTGCATCGACGTTTCCTTCATCTCACTGCGCCTGGTGGTGCCAGCCGTGATGCCTCACCTGAAGGCCGGCGGAACGGTGGTCTGCCTCGTCAAGCCCCAGTTCGAGGCGGGCCGCCACCAGGTCGCCTCCGGCGGGGTGGTGCGCGACGAGAAAACCAGGCGCCGGGTGATCGACGAAACCGTCAGCGCCATCGCCGGACTGGGGCTCGAGCCCGTGGGTGTCGTCGAGTCGCCGATTCGAGGCCCCAAGGGAAACCTCGAAGAGCTCGCGGTCTTTCGCAAACCACTGATCCCCTCAGCGGAATCGAATATTCGACCGCTCAGTGTTTAGGGCGGGGGATCTGACATCTGGTAACCGGGTGGGCGGGGGAATTTTCAATTTGCAATTTTCAATTTGCAATTTGGAATTCCTACTGGTCGGTGCTGATTCGAACGAGGCGGTGCTCGTACGTTTGCGAGGCGAGAAGACTGCCGTCGGGAAGCACGGCGATGCCGGTGACCCCGGGCAGGGTGACCGGGAGACGAACCGGCGCCGTCACACCGCTGGGATCCAGCCGCCACAGCTCACCCGAGTCGGGAGCGCTGGCCACCAGCTCACCGGAGGGCAGCACTGCGAGATACCCCTCCTGCTGCTGCCGGTTCGCCCACCCGGGCACCGCCAGCCGCCGGACCTCGGAACCCGCCTTCGCATCCAGCAGGACCACCTCGCCCGCGGCGGGCACCGCCGCCGCCACCAGGCCATCCACCATCGCCAGCCCCACCACCGGTCCGTCGAGCCGGAGCACCTCCTCGGCGCGCCAGTCCGGCGCACGGAACCGGAGCACGACCCGGTTGCCGGTGTCGGCCACCAGCAGCGATCGGTCCGATTCCCAGAGCACTCCCCGCGGACCGTAGAGGTCGGAACCCACCACCTGGATCATCCCGTTCGGCCTCAGGATCTGGACCCGGCCGTTCCAGGTGTCGGTGACCGCCAGCGAACCGTCGCGCGCAAGGGCCAGCCCGGTGGGCTCGGAAAAGGCGCCGGGCACCGATCCCTCGCCACCCACCGATTCCAGGCAGGTGCCGCCGACGGTGAACCACACCAGCCGATCGTGCCCGGTGTCGGCGACCGCGAACCATCCCTCTGCAGAGACGGCCAGCCCACGCGGCTGGTCGAGCTCCGCGGGGGCGTCGGAACCCTGCCACGGCGAGCCACAGCGCGGTCGCAGGTGCTGAGCCACCAGCCCGTCGTCGAGCACGAGCCACAGCCGGTCCCCGGATCCGGCGATCGCCGAGACGCCGTCGAGGGCCGCCAGCGGCTGCCGCCAGGGCAGGACGGCGCCACCGCTCCGGTGGAGCCCACCGTCGGCCAGTGCCCACAACGAGGTCCCCTGCCACGCCAGCGCCCGGACTCCATCCAGGGGAGCGCCCACCTGTCTCCGGTCGTCGTCTCTGAGGGTCCACACCGCCCGGCCATCGCTCAGCGCCACCGTGGCCCCGAAAGCTGCGGCCGCCGCCACCGGCCGGTCGGAGACCCGGCTCCAGTCGCGGCCGGCCTGCCGGCGCCACAATCCGCCCGGTCCCCACGCCCAGAGCCGGTCGCCAACGGTGAGATGATCTGCGCCGTCGAGGACGCCCAGTCCGCGCCAGGCCCGATCGTCGCGCCGCCAGACGCCGCCGTCGGCGCAGATCGCCCACACGACCCCGTTGCGCCGGGCCACCGACGCTGCCGTGCACTCCAACTCCATTGGCAGCGGCCGCAACCGTCCGAGGCCGTCGAGGTCACGTACCGTGCCGTCGGGGAGCACGACCGCGGCGCCCCCCTCGTCGAGGGCCAATGACCGCGCGGTCGGCGCGTGCACCGGCGGCAACGACGCCAGCAAGGTGACCCCGGCCGGAATCTCGCGGTCGGTCACCAGCTGCGGCGGCGCTGCGAGTCCCTCGGCAGGCAGCACGAGATAGAGCGCGGCGCCGCCCTCCTCAAAGGCCACTCGAACCACCCCCGGCACCGTGCTGAAGGGATCAACCTCCGCAATGCCGTAGGTTCGCCGCTCCACGTCGGCCAGAACGATCCAGCGCACCCGGTACCGATCGAGTATCTCGCGTTGGGCCAGCGGATCGACACCCCCATAGAGCTCGGCGAGATCCTGGTATCGGGCGTCGATCTCCAGCCGCGACTGGCCGCGCTGCTGAAGGTGCCAGGGCCACCCCACCACCGTGGGTTGGCCGGTGTGCATGGCGATCCGGGTGAACTCCGAGTAGGCCAGATCCGCCGCCTCGGCGACGACTTCGCCCGGCCTGGCCATTCCCGCGAGCGCCGTCACCAGGAATCGGTTCTGAGGGTCGGCGGGGCGGAGAAAGGCCTGCCCGTCGAAAGTCGGCCGCGGCGAGGCCATACGCGGCTGGAGCCAGCCCTGAGCGACACCGAGAGGGAGATTCACCAGGGCCGCCAGCTGGAGCGGCAGCCACACCGTCGCCAGCAGCCCGCGCCGCCACCCGCGCTGGGCCAGCAGCAAGCCGCCGAGGGCCACCGCCAGCAGCACCCAGGCTCCGTTGTAGACCTTGAAGATGGTGTTCATGCGATCGATCAGGGTGAACCGCTCGCAGGCCGCCACCGCGACCATGGCGAGCGCCGCCATGGACCACACGAGCCGCGTCGGCCGCCGCTGTGACCGCAGGGCGGCCAGCAGGAAAACCGATCCGGAGGCCAGACCCAGGGCAGCGGCCGAGGATTCCATCGACAGCCCGAGGCCCACCCCCACCGCCACCAGCGCCAGGGCCGCGATCCACCAGCGGCCCGGCAGCAGCAGCGCCGCGGCGAGCACCAGCATGGGCACCAGGAACTGGCCGAAGTGCAGCGCCACCGCCCACGCCGGTGCGAAGTCGGCATCGGTCAGGAAGAACCCCCGGCCACCGGCGCCGGCGCCGATCCCGGCCACCAGCTCGACGATGTAGGGCAGGCCCGCAACGAAGCTCGCGACGCCCGCCGCCGCGAGTCGGAGCAGGCCCCGGAACCACCGCCGGGCGGCCATCACGGCGCCCACCGCGAGCGCCGAGGTCAGCATGAAGACATCCCACGGGTTGGTGGCCGCCAGCACCGCCGCGCCGAGACCGCACAGGAGGGCTGCGCCGATCCACCGGCGGCCCGGAAGCTGCACCACCAGCCAGCCCCACATGAGGGTGGCGAGCATCACCGGCAGGGCGATGAAGTGACCGTGGAGGTCGGCAAACAACGCGGTCCACAGCGGGTACTCGTCGATGGCGAAGCCGGGAATCACCCGCGAGGTGGCCCACCACATGTCGAACCACCGGCCGGCCCGGGCCAGCTCCATCAGGGTGGGCCAGGCCAGGTTGCCGGTGAGCAGCACCAGCACCGGTATCAGCGCCGCCGCCGCCAGCTTTCCGCGGCGCGTGAACGCCAGCCCGAGGGCCGCCAACAGGGCAGCACCCAGCGCCGGAATGGTCGCCGACATCAGGTTGTAGCCCACCGCCGGATGGCTGCCGGCGATCATTATGGGCACCGACGACAGCACCTGGCCGAAGTAGTAGTAGTGGAGCGGCATGCCCGCCATCCACGGCTCGTCCGGCGGCCACGAGTCCGCCCGCAGGAAGGCGTTCAAAAACGAGAAGTCCATGGGCTTCTCGCCCCAGAAGATGGCCGGGTTGAAGGCCCGAACAACCAGGAACAACAGGCCCACCGCCACCGCCACCACGGCGACCGCGACGATCCCCCGGCGCCGCGTTCTCCACAGCCTGCACGCCAGCCTCCTGCGCCGCCAGCCGGCCGCCGCACCGGCGGCGATCATCGCCAGGAACACCCAGGTCGCCGACGCCGGGCCCACCGGCCAGACCCCGAGCTCCGAACCGAGCCACACGATCCAGGCCGCCACCATCCAGCCGGTGACCAGGGAGAGCCCGAACCCGGCGTCGGGCCACGACCGGACCAGCGGCAGCAGGACGGCCCACGCGGCGATGCCGAGGCCGGCGAAGACCACCAGCCAGAGCACCAGCTGGACCGCCTGGGCGATCGTGCCGGGAGACCAGGGCAGCGGCTCGAGCGGCTCGACCGCCGCCCGGTCCAGTGCCTTGACGTCGAGCTGCTCCAGGAAGGGCAGGGGGCGAGCGGTGAGTTCCACCAACCGCTCCACGTCCACCTCGGCGACCCGGCGCAGGATCACCACCCGGGGGAAGTCGTAGTTGAGGAAGCTCTCGTCGGCCAGCTGCACCGGTCGGGTGAGTCCGAACAGGCGGGGCGCCCGGTCGGCCCGGGCCACCGGTTCGAAGCCCGCCTCGCCGCTGAGCAGCAGCTTGTACAGCCGGCCGGTCCTCGGGAAGCGATCGCGGTTGACCAGCACTGTCCGACGGACCCGGTTGGAGGTCAGCACGACCCAGTCGGCCTGCTCCAACACCTCCGCCCATCGCCGGACCTTGCCCTCGTCGTCGGGCAGGTCATAGGACGGCAGGTCGATCCTGGCGACGCCGGGCAAGCCGACGGTCTCGTCCCAGTGCTCGAAGGCCACCACCTGGTCCGGTCCGACCATCTGACCGAGCCACTCCCCGGCGGTGCGGTGGGGGTGGGGGGCGGCGAAGGCCCAAAGGTACATCACTCCCCACAGCACGGTTCCGGCCGCGGTCAACACCACCGCCGGGCGGCGCCATCGCGAGGGCAGCCGCAGCAGCCACCACGCGGCGACCAGCGCCAGTGGGACCACCAACGGCTCGAAGTAGCGCAGGTACTTCACCTGCAGGGTCGCCAGCCGGAGCGACATGGGCACCAGCCAGGCCAGCACCAGGGCCGTCAATATCGCTCCCGGCGTGGCGATCCGCCCCAGCCAACGGCCGATCCGCCGCAGGCTCAGCCAGCCACCGCTCAGGATCCCCGCCAGGGCGGCAAGGCAGAGCAACGGGCCGAGCCCCCACCGCGCCAGCTCCCGCGCCGGGTAGAGGAAGGCCAGGGTGTCCCGATAAACCCGCACGTAGGGCAGGTCGGCCCGCCCGGCCACCATCGCGATCTGCTCGCCGACGCCGCGGGTGTAGTCGGGGTTCAGGGACAATCCCGCCGAGCCGGCGCCGTCTTCAGCGCCCCCGAGGGGTGGGACCGCGATCACTATCAGAACGACGACGGCGGCGAGGGCTGCCGCCGCCGCCGAGGCGAGGACGAACCTGGTCGTGCCGCCACGCGCCCGCCCCAACCGAGCCAGCGCAGCAGCTGCGACCGCCAGGCCGAGCAGCAGCAGGGGAGGTCTCGCCTCCACCATGGCCCAGGGCTGGCCGAGCCAAAACGCGGCCAGGATGCCGGCCGCGGCGACGCCGGCGTTCGCCAACAGGCCGGACCCCGCCCGCCGTCGGGCCGCGATGACGAGAGCCAGCCCCAACGGCAGCAGCAAAGGCAACGACGCCACCTTGACCCCCAACGAGGCCCCCACCGCCGCCCCGGCGGCCAACGCCGGCAGCCACCCGGAACGGGTGGCCAGCCAGAAGCACGCGGCAAGGGCGACCATCACCCACAGCGCGTGGTGGGCCTCCACCGTGGCGTAGTGGGACTGCTGAATGTCGAGCGGGACGAAGGCCATCAGGAGCAGGAAGAGCTCGGCGGTGCGGCGCCCCCAGGCTCGGGATGCCATCCACCACCCGAGCAGCATGGCCAGGGCCGACGCCAGCAGGGACAGCCCCCGGCCGGCCACGAGCAGGCCCTTGTAGACCGGCTCCATGCCGAGCACCGAAGTAATCGCCCGGACGGCCCGAAAGTGCAGCGAGCCGTAGGCATAGAACCCCGGATCGTCGAGCCATCCGGCGACCTTCTGCGAGACGAACGCCACCTGTCGTTCGTCGGGATGCGGGGTCAGCAAGCCCGAGTCCCACCCGTGGGTGAGCACTCTCAGGACAATCGCTAGCAGCAGCAGAAGCCATGCGCGGCGGCTCGGCATGGCTCGAGAGTACCGGAACCGGAGAGCCACTCGCAACGAACCTGAACAGCAGAATGAGTTAAACGTTACATGTTAAACGTCAGGTTCATCCGGGAAAGCGTGTGGTTGGGGTTCTGCCGTGCCCGTCTCAGTGCCCGTCTCAGTGCCCGAAATGCAGCGGCAGCGACAGTATTCAGGGGCGGCGACAGAAAACAGCGAGCAGGGACAGCGATCAATCTTCAGCGGCAGCAATCAGTTGCCTCGGCGGCATAGCACAGGGACACCTCCGGGTCGTTCAAAGGATCGAGTAGCCGGTGGCCAGCCGATGTCAAGGGCGAGCCGGCCCACGAGTCCGGTGTTACACACCCTTGACATCGGCTGCCTCACCGGCTGGTGGAAAAGGGCATGAACGACCCGGAGGTGACCATGTCCAAAGCCGCCACGAACACCAACCTCGCAGCCCACGAGAAAGCCCTCGAAGCAGCAGGCATAGCCATCAAGCTCGTGATGAGGGTTCCCGCCCCTTTGAAATCGATTGCTGATCAGGTGATCCGATCTGCAAGCTCGGTCCCGGCCAACATCGCTGAAGGCCACGGCCGGTGTGGACGAGACCGGTCGAACCACTGGCGGATCGCCTACGCCTCGGCCAAAGAGGTCGACAGCCACCTGCGACTCCTCGCCGCCGCCGGTGCAGTCAATGGAATCGGGGCAGAGAACGCCCTGGAGACCTTTGACCAAGTTCGTGCGATGACGTGGCGCCTGCTCAATCCCATCTGAGCGCACCCTGCTCTCCGATACTGACGCTGTCAACTGACGCTGCCGCGGGTCCCTGCCGCTGGATTCTGACGCTGTCCCTGATGGCTGTCTCCGCGGATGAAGCCGCGGTTCCTCTTCGGGCGGGTGCCGTTCCAAAATCCGAAGTTGACCGACCCCCACCTCACGGAATTCCGGATGAGCCAGACGTTAAACGCCTCTTGCCGGCTCCGGCGTTTCACGTTTAACTTTCAACGTTTAACGTGTTCGGTGGATGACGTAGCGGGCGATCTCGGCGAGGGTGCCGTCGGGACCCTCGATGGCGGCAGCCAGATCCAACAGCTCGTTTTCCAGCTCGTCGAGCCGGCGCCTGGAGGCCTCGGTGCCGTGCAGGGTGACGAAGGTGAGCTTGCCTGCGGCGGCGTCCTTGCCGGGTGTCTTGCCCAGGGCGCTCGCATTGGCGGTGGCGTCGAGCAGGTCGTCAGCCACCTGGAAGGCGAGGCCCAGTCGGTCCCCGTAGCGAACGATCGCCGAACGGTCTTCGGCCCCGGCCAGCACGGCGCCCAGCTCCACCGAGGCCCGGATCAGGGCCCCGGTCTTGGCCCGGTGGATCCGCTCCAGCTGATCCTCGCCGTCGACGCCGCCGTCGCCGATCCGACCGGTGGCCTCGAGGTCGGCGATCTGGCCACCCACCATGCCGCGGGAGGACACCGCCTCGGCCACCATGGCGGCGGCGGCGGCGCGACGCTCGGCCCAACGGGCTCCTTGCGGCCAGGAGGTCAGGACCAGCAGGCCCTCGGTGAGCAGGGCATCTCCCGCCAGCACGGCGGTGGCTTCGTCGAAGGCCACGTGCACCGTTGGCCGACCGCGGCGCAGCACGTCGTCGTCCATGGCCGGCAGATCGTCGTGAATCAGCGAGTAGGTGTGGATGAACTCGAGCCCGCAGGCCGCCTCGGTGATGTCCTCCGGCTCGCCGCCCGCCGCGGCGTGGGCCAGGCGGGCCAGGATCGGCCGGATCCGCTTGCCGCCGCCCAACACCGCGTACGCCATGGCGTCGTGGAGTCGCGTCGGCCAGCTGCCTCGGGGGGGCAGAAGCCGCCGCAGGCCGGCCTCGACCACCGCACGCTCACGGGCCAGCAGCTCCTCGACCGTCATGAACCCTCGACGTCGAGCGGTTCGGTGACCGGCTCCCCGTCCTCGCCCTGCATCAGCTGGACCACCCGCTGCTCCACCTTCTCGAGACGGTCGCGGCAGCTGCGGACCAGGGCCATGCCCTTTTCGAAGAGGTCGAGGGACTCCTCCAGGCCGACGCCCTCGTCCTCGAGGCGGGCGACGATCTCCTCCAGCTTGGCGAGCTGGTCTTCGAAGCGATCTTCCTTTTTCTTGTCAGTCATTCGTTACTCCCGCTGAGTGGGGCGACACGTTTCGCTTTTCACGTGTCACTTGTCACTTCCTTCATCGAACAGCGCAATCTGGTCGGGGGCCTCGCGCTCGGGACGGGCCCGTGGGCTCGGCGCACCGGCGACGATCGACCGCAGCTCGCCCCGCGCCAGAGTTGTGAGGAGCTCCCGTCCGGGCCGTACGGCGGACGGGTCCCGCAGCGGCCGCCGGTCGCCCATCAAGGTGGTGATCGAGTACCCGCGGTCGAGGACCTTGCGCGGGCTGAGGTGGTTGAGCGCCCGCTCGAGGCCGTTGACCGCGTCCACCTGGCGCCTCAGCCTGGCGCCAAGGAGCTGACCGAGCTGTTGCCGGCGGCTGTCAACAACCCTGCGGTGGCCGCCGGCTGCAATCCGGGTCGGAAGTCGGCGAAGCACTCCTTCGGCTCGTTCCAGCCGATGCAACGCGCGGTCGCGCAGCCCGCCAAAGACCTGGCGGATGCGCTCGGCGCGATCCAGGCGCGCCCGCAGCAACCGGATGCGGTGGGGCACCCGGGCCAGCCCCGACGAGCCGGCAAGCCGAGCCAGGACCGCCCTCGACAGGGTCCGGGTCCGGTTCAGCTCGCGCACCAACGCCACGGTCGCGTCCTCGAGCCGGCTCTCCTGGACCTCGAGCTGGCTGACCACGATCTCGGCGGCCTGGGTCGGCGTGGTGGCCCGCAGGTCGGCGACGAAATCGGCGATGGTGAAGTCCACCTCGTGGCCGACCCCGGAGATCACCGGCACCGGGCTGGCGGCGATCGCCCGCGCCACCACCTCCTCATTGAACGCCCAGAGATCCTCGAGGCTGCCGCCGCCCCGGCCGACGATGACCACGTCCACCAGGCCGGAGCCGGCGAGTCGCTCAAGAGCCCTGGCGATCTCGGCGCCGGCGCCGTCGCCCTGCACCGGGGCCGCCCCCACCACGACCTCGAGGTGGGGGTAGCGCAGCAGCACCCGCAGCATGTCGTGCAGCGCGGCCGCCGAGAGCGAGGTCACCACGCCGACCCGGTTCGGCAAGGCCGGCAGCGGACGCTTGCGCTCAGCCTCGAAAAGACCTTCGCCGGCGAGGCGACGCTTGAGCTGCTCGAACGCGAGCTGGAGGGCGCCGACGCCGAGCGGCTCGAGGCGCTCCACCACCATCTGGAAACGACCGCGCTGCGGGTAGACGGTCAGCGACCCTCCCGCGACGACCGCCAGCCCGTCCTCGACCTCGTACTTCAATCGGTCGGCCCGGCTGCCCCACATGACGCAGTCGAGCGAGGCCGACTCGTCCTTGAGGGTGAAATAGAGATGCCCGCGGGCGGACCGAGAGAGGTTGGTGATCTCGCCCTCCACTCGGATCGCCGAGAACCCCTGTTCGAGCAGGGAGTTCACCTCCCGGAGCAGGGCCGAGACGGTCCACGTTCGCTCGCTCACGGCCGTCCCTCCCCGGTCAGGGCGAAGGGCGCCGCCAGGCAGGCGAGGGTCGGGATCCAGATTTCGGCGTCGCCCCAGTAGTACTCGAAGAGGCCGGCGACGGTAATGCCGACGACCGCCGCCAGTGCCCCGGCGATGGCCGGGGAAACCGGACCCCGAGGCCAGCCGAGGGCCCGCCACGCGGCCACCGCGAAGACCGCGATGATCGCCGCGTAGGCCGCCAGGCCCAACACGCCCCTCTCGGCCGCGATCTGGACGCCGTTGTTGTGGAGGTGGGGGGGCCGGTCCATGATCGAACCGGGCACCCGGTAGGCCTCGTAGGTCGGCTTCACCATGTCGAGGCCGACCCCGGTCAGGGGGTGGTCCGCCCACATTTCGAATCCCGCGCGCGCCATGCAGATCCGATCATAGTTGGAAGGGTCGGTGGGGTCGAGAATCGACACCGCCCGCTGCCGCACGGTTGCCGGAACCACAACGGTAAGGGCCAGCCCGAGCACCGGCACCAGCAACAGAGCCTTCGGCCGCCACAGCATCACCACCAGCGCCGCGCCCACCGCGAGCCCGATCCATGTGCCGCGGGTCAGGGACAGCGCCAGGGTGGTGCAGCAGAGGGCGAAGACGGGCACCGTCCAGATTCTGCGTCGTCGAGCGTTGAAGACGATATCAGCAGCCAGCAGCAGTGCGATCACCAGGGTCCACCCCGAGAACGTCATGTAGTGGCTGACGAAGCCGTGCATTCTGTTGTCGAGGGTGGAGGCGCCGTGCAGGTACTGCCACAGACCCACCGACGAGGAAACCGTCGCCATGGCGGCGAGACAGCGCACCATCAGATCCCACCGCCGGCCATCCATCAACGAGACCGCCATCGGGACCAGGGCGAGGGTGGGAAGGTCCCAGATGGCGGTGGCGCCGGTCCTCGGGTCGAGGGAGAAGGCCGCCGACAGCAGGGACACCGCCACCCACGCCAGCAGCGCCGGGTTGATCGGGGCCCGCCGCCAGGTCGCGGAGCACCGGGCCAGGGCCGCGAGCCACAGCAAAAATGCCACGCCGAGCAAAATGTTGGCCAGCGCGATCCGCTGGCTGAAGGTGATGCCGAGGATCAGGAGGCCGGCCGCGATTCGCTCGATCGGGTCCCCGGCCGCGGCGAGGGGTCGCTCAGCCGTCGAGCTCGTCGCGGGACAGTGCATCCTCGACCAGCATCACCGGGATCCCGGAGACCACCGGGTAGACCCGCCCGGCCGGGGAAGCCAGGCCGACCTCGACCACCGGCTCCTCGTCCTTGAACTGGTCCCGGTACTTGTCCACCAGTCGGCGTCTCACCGGCTCCGGCAGCTCCACCACCTCGAGCGGGGTCTTGTCCACCGGGCAGACGAGGATCTCGAGCAGCTTGGGGTCAACGGCCATCGTCGCGCGCTCCTTCCAGGACGGCCATTCTATCTCAACTCCCCCACCCGCCCACCCGGTTGGCCGTTGCCGTTTGCAGTTGGCCGTTGGCAGTTGGCAGTTCACGCTGTCGCAGCCGTCGGCTGCTCCAACGCGACTCCCCACCGCCAGCAGAGGGAATTGCGCCCCCCGCCCCTTCCACCCATTGCGAATTGCGAATTACGAACTCGGGTCTTCCGAGATCGAGGTGCTCACCTCCAAGACCTCGGAAGGCGGTCAATTCGTTATTCGTAATTCGTAATAACCAGGGAAAATGCCTAACTGCCGACTGCTCAGTCTTCGCCCTCCCCATCGGTCCCCACATCGTCCTTCCGGTCTTCGCCGAGGACCGCGTCGCGCATCGACACCCGTTCGATCTGGTGGCGGATCATCTCTTCGGTGTCGCGCTTGGCCTCCTCGATCTGCCCGGGATGCTCGTGCCGGTACATCTCCTCCGGCATGGTGCCGGTAATCCAGCTCGGGTTCATTGGGTAGACGTGCGGGTTGAAGATGGTCGAGTAGAAGTGCCAGACGACGATCGCCAGCGAGGCCAGCCAGGCCTCCCAAAAGTGAATCACCAGCGCCACGTCCAGCACCCCTTTGGGCAAGAACTGGATGAACCAGTTGTCGAACCAGAGCATGAGACCGGTGGCCACCATGATGCCCGTGCCCCAGACCAGCGCCCAGTACTCTGCCTTTTCGATGTAGCTGAAGCGTCCGAACTGGGGGGTCTGGTTACGCAGCCCCAGGTTGTAGAGAATCCTCTGTGCGAAGAACCAGAAGTCCTTGCGAACAGGGAACATGTCTCGCATGAACCGGCGCCCGCGCCCGGTGGTGAGGAAGATCACATGCCAGACCACGGTCCCCATGAACACCACCGCCCAGATCCGGTGGAGGGTGCCGCGAACCTCGAAGCCACCCTCCCAACCGAAGAAGAACTTGGCCACGAATCCCTGGTCGTAGCGCAGCGCGAAGCCAGAGATCACCAGCGAAATGAAAGACAGCGCGAGCAGGGCATGCTGGAGGACCTCGTCGGTGCGCATCCGCCGCACCTGCGGCCGCGAGTCCAGGACCTTCTGGAGGTGCCGCCAAAGATCGATCAGCCAGTGCAGCACCATCAGACCGATGATCACCACGATGGCGACGATGTAGATCTTCTCGACGAGCTCGGCGACCGGTGTACGCAGACCCTGCCCCGAGATCCCGTGGATCGGGTTCGACGCCATTTTGACCGAGATGTTGGGGTGGCACTCGCCGCAAGTTTGCTGCAAATTCGCCGGATAGACGGTCGATGTCGGGTCCGAGCTGGGCAGGATGCGGTGGACCCCGTGACAGGAGGCACAGTTGGCGACGTGGGTGTCCCCCGCCTTGCTCTTCAGCCCGTGGTAGGAATCGATGAAGGTGGTGAGCCGTTTGGTCTGGAGGCCGTACTTTTCGTTGAGCACCGCCGACTCGTGGCACGGAGAGCAGGTCATCTCAGCCACCTTCGACCGCGACACCGGCGACAACGGATCGTCCGGCGACAGGATGCCGTGCTCGCCGTGGCAGTCGGTGCACACCGGCGCGTCGGTCTCGCCCCGCGCCGCCAACTGGCCGTGGATGCCGTCCCGGTAGTCGTTCTCGACGCCCTTGTGACACTGACCGCAGGTCGCGGGGATGTTGAAGTGGTTGATGCTCGACTCCGGCGATCCCGGCGACAAAATCTTGTGGGCCGTGCCGCCCGTAGAGTGGCAATCGTTGCATGTGGCGGCCACGTAAATGCCGCCCCTCGAGGCCTTGCCGTGCACCGAGCGGGCGTAGATCTGGATCGGGTGGTCGATCAGGATGTCGTACTTGGCGGTCAGGTCCAGATCCTCGTGGCACTTGCCACAGGTCGCCGGGAGGTTGGTCGGGTGGGTCATCGACCGTTTGACCGAGGACGGCAAAATGTCGTGCGACCCGTGGCAGTCAGAGCAGTGAGGAATGTCCGTGCACTGCCCGATCCGCGACCTGCCGTGAGCCTGGTACTGCTCGGCCGCGTCCTCATGACAGTTGCGGCACCCCTTGCAGCCGACGTGAAAGTCCTTGTCGGTGATCGGCCGGTGGGGAATCGTGTCCCGGTCAACGTGGCAGTCGAGGCACTCCAACCCGTCGTGAACCGAGTGCTCGAGGTCACTTTCGAAGGCGCTCCCGAGGGTGCCGGCCTCGTGACAATCGCTGCAGGCCGAGCTGTCGATAGCCTCGTACTCCTCCTCATCAGCGGCAACCGTCTGGGCCGACGCCACCGAGCAGAGGGCCACGACGCAAACCAGGCAGACGACCGTAAGTCCCATCAGCCGGCCACGAGCGCCGTTTGAATCAAGTCTCAACATGGGCATCGGGCGATCCTCCACCTCTCCATCATGTGGACTCGACCGCCACACTGTCAAGAGAAAGTCTATTATTTTCTTTAACTTGTGATGCTGACTGAATATCGATAAGGCAATTTGAGATATTGAGACTGGTAGACTGCAGAGGACCCGGGTCAGTAGGCGCTGACCCACACGCCGCGGCTGCGCGGTCCGTCGAGCTCCACCAAGAAAATCCCTTGCCACGTACCGAGACGCAGCCGTCCGCCCTCGACCGGAATCGTCACCGAAGGGCCGAGCAGGGTGCTCAGCAGGTGGGCGTCGGAGTTGCCCTCGGCATGAGCGAACCGAATGCTCGGGATCAACTCCTCGTACGCCGCCAGCAGGTCGCGGGCCACGTCCGGATCCGCGTTTTCGTTGACCACCACCGCAGCGGTGGTGTGGGGGACCCAGACGTGGCACAGCCCGTCGTTCACACCCATCTGAGACACCGCCCGCTGGACATCGGCGGTGATGAGCACCATTTCCCGTCGGCTTCCGGTCCGTACTTGAATCTGCTTCACGGTCTCGTCCCCCATTCATTCGCGTAGACCAGCCGGTAGGCCTCCGACAGGTAGCTGACCCGGCGGATGTAGTTGTAGGTCTCCGGGATCGGCACCGCCTCGGTGAACCGGTGAGGATCCGGCTGTCGGCGCCACCATGCTCGGACGCGGGTCTCGCCGGCGTTGTACGCGGCCAGGGCGGGCTCCACGGCGCCGAACCGTTCCAGGAGCCTGGCCAGCTCCCTCGCCCCCAGGCGGATGTTCAGCTCCGGATCCTTCAGCTCCGGGCGGGTCCCCAGTCCGAGGGCGCGAGCATGACCTCGGGCCGTGCCCTCGAGCAGCTGCATGACTCCAAGAGCGCCGCGCGGCGACCGGGCGTGGGCGGTGAAGGCGCTCTCCTGACGGGCGACTCCGGCCAGCAGCCACGGATCGACCCCGAACTCGGCTGCGGAGGCCCTCAGCGCCGCCGGCCACCGCAGCGGAAGGTAGGCCTCGACCGCATTGACGGGGGCCCGGTTCATCGCCACCGTTCCCAACTCCGGGATGGCGGCCCGCAGGGCGGAGATCACATCCATCTGGCGTTCTCTCCGGCTCGCCAGGGCCGCCTCGGCCAGGCCCTCGGCAGGCCAGCTGCCGCGCCGCGTCCGGATCCTCCGCCACTCGGATGCGGCCAGGGCCGTCTGCTCACGATCCAAGAGCCACGCCACGGACTCGGGAGGGAATCCCGGAGCGACAGGCGCGCCCAGCGCCACGCCCTCCCCTCCGGGCTTCTCGGTCATGGCCCGCGCCCACAGACCGTAGATGTCCGGAAATTCCACCGTGGTGAGATCGCGAAACTCCCGGTCCCGGTCGGGGGACGCCAGAGCGGCCCAGAACCTCAAGCACCGCTCCTGATCGGGCATCGAGGATGCGAGCAGCAGCAGCGACCTCCGGTCGCCGCCTTCGAGAGCTACGGCCACCCCAAGCCGGCGGCCCAGCCACTCCCTGGGCTCATCCCCCCAACCGAGAGCCTCCAATCTCCACCAGGCGGTCAACGCATCCTCGACCCGGCCGGCCTCGGTACCGCACTCCACCACCAGCCGCAGGGCTCGCCTCGCCAGCATCGCGTCGGTCTCCGACACATTCAGGCCGTGGCGCGCCGAGTCCAGGCAGCCGGAGAACGAGGCCTTCGCCGACGATCGCGGAAACCGCTGCCACCCCTGGCGACGGAATGCCTCACCCCGAATCAGGTCGGCTTCGGCGTCCGACGCGGACAGGTCGTGCAGGGCGTTCATCGCCCGTCGCGGATTGCCTGCGGCGACCTCGCAGCGGGCAAGCTCGAGCCGGCGGCGGCGCTCCTCGTCGCCCGAGAACTTGAGTGAACCGAGCTCGGCGACACATCTGGTCGGCGAACCCGCCTCCAGCCAGGCGACAGCGCGCGTCAAGCGGTCGATCCGGCCGAGAGCCGCGACGACCCTGCTCTCATCCGCGGGGGCCGCGCTCCGCAACCGGTTGGGCGCATTGATCGCCAACCGCCGGCAGGCCGCCTCCCGCCACGGTCCGTCGCCCAACTTGATCAACTCGAGGTCGGCGGTCACCCGAGCGTGGGGTGGGGCCTGCTCCGCAACCGCGATCGCCGCTTCGATCCGATCCTCCGCCGCGAGCGCCCCGATCAGACCCACCACCGCCCGACCGTCGAGATCTTCCGGCAGGCCTTCCTCCGCGACGCGCCGCCAGGCGTCCTCGCCGGCGTCCGACACCTCGAGGGCGGTCAGCCAAGCTTCGAGGCGCACCCGCTCGAGGGTTGCACCGGGACCCGCGTCGGCGAACAGCTGCGCGGCCCGCCTCGGGTTCGGACCAGCCGCCACGAACGCCTCGTCAAGCAGATCCAGTCGTCGTTGATTCGCCCCCAACCCGGCTGGCCGGGGAGCCTCAACACATGCGGCGGCCACCAGGGCCGCCGCAACACTCACTCTGAGTCGATTCCGAATCACATGCCCAGGGCGTCCGAATCACCGTCCCCGAGGATCCGGACCAGCTCCTCGTGGAAGTAGTCGCGCGCCGTGCGGATCTCGGGCGGGATCCTCCTCTCGAACATCTCGCGGCTGCGATCGATATCCTCCTTCAACCGCGCATAGAGGTCTCGCTGTTCCCTGCCTCGCTCCACCGCCTCTTCGTTGTAGAGCTTGATCTCCGACACCAGGAGCCGCGCGAAACGGCGGGCCTCTTCGTGACGAGACTCGTCCTCCGGCGAGAGGCCGGCGTGAGACCCTTCTGCGGGCTCCTCGTGGAGATCCGGAGGAGGCACAACGGCCTCCACGGGCGGCGGCCCTTGGAACTCCGCTTCCGCTGCAGGGGATTCCATCTCGGCGCCCCCGGCGCTTTGAGCCAGCTCGTCGTCGAGGCCCTCATCGTCGGAGGTGACGAAATCGGGTTCGGCGTCATCTGTGACGACCTCGACCTCCGCCTCCTGAATCACGTCGTCGGGCTCGACCTGCACGGTGGCCGAGGGGTCGAAGTCGGGACCGTTCGCCATCTCGTCGAGCAGGGCGTTGGCGGCCGATGGGGCCTCGGGCTCGGGTTCTTCCTCCTCGAATCCCGCCGGCTCTTCGCTCTCGGCCGCCTCCTCGGGCGGCGACGGTTCCTCGGTCTCCTGCTCGTCGTCGAACTCCGGCGATTCCTCGTCCTCTTCGACCTCCAGGCGGCCGGCATCAACTTCGGGTTCGCCCTCGGGAGCCACACCCCCGATCGGGGTCAGCATCGGCGATCCGGCAGCGGCGCGGTACTTCAGCGTGTCGATCATCCAACAGCTGAGCGCCACGAGCACCTGGACGGCCTCCGGGTTCCACGGACGGCCTTCCAGCCGATCGACGTAAACCGCCCCCATGGTCTTGCCGCGGAGGCTGATGGGAATCAGCAGCGCCTCGGCGGGCATCGACTCGCCCTCGAGCCACCGCTGTACTACCGGATCGTCATCGGGCTCAAAGAGTCGAGGCTTCGGGTCATCGACGAAGCCATCGATGAGAGGGGACTCTCCCCGGTCGCAGGACCAACCCTCGAGCCGGGACGCGTCATCGAAGCCGATGGCGCTCCAAGCACCAATCGCGTCGGGCCGGAAGACAAGCACCACCGCACGGGCGGCGTGTCCGGTCAACGCACTCAACAGACCGTGCAGCAGGTCGGACTGGCTGGCAGAACCATCGAGCTCGCGGAGCAGATCGAGGGTGACGATCGGCGGCGGCACCGACGCGGCTTCCCGTGCGGCTTCGACCGCAGCTTGCCTCATATCCTCAATGGCGGCCGGGATCTGACCCAGCGGCGCGACGTCTTCGGCCTCCAGCGACATGGCGTCTCGAACCGCCGCGTTCGCCTCCTCGAGGCTGCCGAGAATCCCTTCGAACCGATCCTTGACCGTCTGCAGACCCTTCTCGCGGGCGTGCTTCAGTTGTTCCAAGATCTCATCGTACGGGTCCATGTGGCCTCCAACCGCGCGTTCCGGGGGCATTATCGCCGCGCCAGTGAAGACACGTCAAGGAACCGCTCCGGGCGTCGTGGTCCACGCCCGGAAAAGCCTCTCAGACTCTGGCACTCAATCGCGACAACATCTTGCAACAAAAGTCTCCTCTGTGCCCGTTTTTCTTTGACTCAGCCACCCGATACGTTGTCAGTCGTCACGAGTTCTGCTAGCGTTGCCCCCGAAGGGAGGAGTCATGAAATCCAACCGCGTTTTGCCGTGCGTTCTCATCCTGGTCCTGGCGGGCGGGGCTTTCCTCGGGTGCTCCCGCGGGCCGAGCGAACAGGAGATCAAGTACGCCGAGCTGCAGCAGCAGTTCGCCGCCATCCAGCAGGAGTACGACGGGTTGAAAGAGCTGCGCGCCAACAGCGCGGCCCAGATGACCACGATCGCCGAAATCGAGATGGTTGCGGAGAACAAGAGGACCGACGAGCAGGTGGCCGTGCTCGAGGAGGCCGCGGTCACGCTCGACCAGCTTGCGGCATCCCAGGAAGTCGAGTACGAGAGTCTCCAGGGCGCGCTCGCCGAGTTTCTCACCACCGGGCTCAACGAATTTCCCGAGGCTCCTGAAACCAAGGCGGCATTGGACATCTACTCTGAAGAGGCTGTCCTGGTCGCCCAGGATATCGTGCTGAAGGCAGGTGATTACAAGAAGGCCATCGACCATCTGTCGTCCGCCGCGTCGCTGTACGACCAGGCGGGGTTGGAGACCAACAGGCTCCTTCTCGACGAGATCGCCGCCCTCGAGGACTGGCGATTTATCACCCAGGAGCGCTTCGACGCCGTCGAGAAGAACATGACCAAGGACCAGGTCATGGAGATCGCCGGCGTTCCCTACTATCAGAACATCCAGAAGGACGAAAAGGCCGGCGTCGAAACCTGGCTCTACCGGAAGATCGAAGGCGGCGCTGCGGCCATCTACTTCAAAATGAAGAACGAGAAGGTCTACAACAAGAACTTCGATGCGGTGAAGATCAAGGTCGTCGAGTAACCACCGCCATTCGAGATCAACCACGATGGGGCGCTTCGCGCCCCGTTTCAATTCTGGCGATTGTCCTGGACAAGAGTGCTAAACCTCAATTGAAAATTGAAAATTGAAAATTCCCCCGCCCCCCATGAATTGACCAACCCGAGTTGGGATTTCTTCAATCTTCAATCTTCAATCTTCAATCGGGTGGAAGGAGGGTAGGTCGCCTTGACCCGTGCCTCCCGCCGATGATAACCTTTGAGTTCAGCGCTGCGCGTGTGTGCGCACTCTGCGCCGAAAGGAGGTGACCCGATCGTGCCTACAGGAGTCGTAGTTCGAGACAACGAGTCGTTCGAGCAAGCGCTCCGCCGCTTCAAGCGGAAGTGCGAAAAGGCCGGTGTCCTTTCGGAAGTCAAGCGTCGCCGCTTCTATGAGAAGCCCTCAGAGCGTCGCAAGCGCGAGATGATTCAAGCGCGCAAAAAGATGCTCCGCAAGATGGCCAAGCAACGCAGGGCAGGCCTGCTCTAAGTGTGAGAAGCTCCGTCGCCTCCGATCTGGAGTTCGACAAGATCAAGCAGCTCGTGGCGGCCCAGGCCGGATCCGGTCTGGGCCGTTGCCTTTTGATGGAAGCGGAGATCCTGCCGCCGGAGCCGGAGAGCCGGCGCCTCGCCGGCCTGACGACTGCGGTTGGACGGCTGGTGGACGAGGACGGACGGCTGTCGTTTTCCGGCCTCGACGATGCGCGGCCCTGGCTCGCCGCCGACGCGCCCGCGCCCACCGAGCCGGCCGAGCTGCTGACTCTGCTGACCCTGGCAAAAAGGGTTGGTGTCGTCCGTCGCAGGATTCTCGACGGCTCACGGGACGCTGAGATCCTCGAACCGCTCGGACAAAGGCTCCCCGACACCTCCGCCCTGGTCGATTTCGTGGCGCCCAAGCTCGGTCGTGACGGGACGATCGCGGACGACGCGTCACCCCAGCTGCTCCGCCTCCGCCGGCAGGCGACACGCCTGCGCAAGGACCTCCTCGGTCGGCTCGAGGAGATCCGCCGCGGCCACCCGGGAGTCACCACCGACGCCCCCGCCACGGTGCGCCGTGACCGCTACTGCCTGCCGGTCCGCGCCACGGCCCGAGCCCAGCTTCCGGGCCTCCTGCTCGACAGCTCGGGCACCGGTGCCACGGCTTTCATCGAACCCTTCGCGGTGGTGGAACTCAACAACGATCTCGCCGAGACCGCGGCTCGAGAACGCGAGGAGATCCGGCGCATCGTCGCCGAGATCGCGGTGGCCTTCGCCGACAACCGGGAGGACCTGGCCGACGCGGTGGCCACCCTGGCCGTCCTCGACGCCGCCCAGGCTCGGGCGCTGTTCGGGAGGATGATCGACGGTCACGTGATCGTGCCCCGGCCAGACGACGAGCTGGTGCTCCGGGGGGCCCGCCATCCCCTGCTCGACGAACGCCTGCGGCCGCTCCGGCTGGAGATCTTCGGCGACGCCGAGCAGCGAGACCCTGCCCACCGTGCCGTACCGCTTGATTTTGCCCTGCTCAAAGGGGTGCGGACGCTGGTGATCTCGGGGCCCAACGCGGGCGGCAAGACCGTGGTTCTCAAGACCATCGGTCTGATGACCCTGATGGCCGCCCACGGCATTCCGCTGCCGGCGGGGCAGGGCACCACGATTCCTGCGATTCGTCACCTGTGGTGCCACATCGGTGACGAGCAGGACGTGTCCGCCGACCTCTCCAGCTTCTCAGGCGCCATGGCGGCCACCGTCGACCTGCTGCAATCCGGAGGCAGCGATTCGCTCGTCATCTACGACGAGCTCGGCGCCGGAACCGATCCCCTCGAGGGTGCCGCCCTCGGCCTCGCGCTGCTCGAGGAGCTGACCAGGCGCCGCTGTCTGACGGTCGCGACGACTCACCTGGCCTCGATTGCCCTCAACGCCACCTCAATCGAAGGCATGGACAACGCGGCCATGGGTTACGACGAAGGGCGAGACCTGCCGACCTACACCCTTGCCATGGGACGCCCGGGACGGTCCAGAGCCCTCGAAATCGCCCACCGAACCGGCATCCCGAGGCCGATTCTCAATCGCGCGTCGGACCTCCTGGGAGGCCACCACCTGGAACTCGACCGCTGGCTCGGTCGCCTCGAGGAGATCGAGGGCGAGCTCGAGGCTCAACGACTGAATCTCGACCAACAGCGCCGACACATCGCGGAGCTCCACGACCGTGCCCTGCAGGAACTGGAGGGGCTCGAGGAGGACCGCCGGCGCCTCGCGGTCGAGAGGGTGGAGGAGCGAGACCGCCTCCGCCGCAGGGCCAAGGACCGCCTTGACGAAGCCCTCCTCAAGCTGGATCGGGCCATCGAAGAGCAGGATCGGCTGGGCAGGAGGCGGCGCCAACAGCTGCGGGAACGTGCCGCAGATCTCGGCGAGGGACCGCCGAGGCCGTCCGCCGCCGCGACACCGGCTCCGGAACCGGGAGACGTGGTGCGCCTTTCCGGTCTCGGGAGCACCGGCCGGCTGGAGGAGATTCGCGGCCGACAGGCGCTGGTGGTTTCGAACGGGAAACGGCTCTGGGCGGACCTGGGAGAGGTCGAGCCAATCGGCGACTCCCAGCCCGCGCCGAGCCGGCCGACGGTGCACGTGAACACCGCCGAGGACCCCCTGGGCGAGCTCATGCTCATCGGGATGGACGCGGAGCAGGCGCGTGACGAGCTCGAGCGGTTTCTCGACCGAGCCTTCACAGCCGGCGGAGCGACCGTCCGGATCATCCACGGACACGGGACCGGGGCGCTGCGACGGATGGTGGCGGATGTCTGCCGCAGCCACCCGGCGGTGCGGTCGTTCCAGGCCGCCCCCAGAAGCCGGGGAGGCACCGGGGCCACCGAAGTAACACTCCACGAGTCCAGCTGAAGCTCCCAGGGTTCCGCTGCTCCTTAACAGAGTTGAAAGTTGAAAGTTGAAAGTTGCTCGCGCCCGGCGGGTCAAAAGTAGGGCTCAGCCGAAAACCGTCGGGATCGGTTTCCCGAATTCCGAATTCCGAATTTTGAATTCTCCGATCGGGTGCCCGGATGGAAGCCAGCGTTTCGTGTGCCGGCGAGGATCGGACTACAATGCCGGGGCAATGCCGGATGTCGACCTGAGCCGCGAGGTGGTGGACCGAGTCCGCGAGGCTGCGGATATCGTGGAGGTCGTGGGGGACCACGTCCGCCTCAAACGCCGGGGCCACAAATGGGAGGGCCTTTGCCCCTTCCACGAGGAAAAGACGCCGTCGTTCTCGGTGGACGCCAACAAAGCTCTCTACTACTGCTTCGGCTGCCACCAGGGCGGCGATATCTTCAAGTTCCTCATGCAGGTCGACCGGCTGACCTTCCCCGAAGCGGTCGATCGGCTGGCCCGACGATACGGGGTCAAGCTGCCGCCCGCCAGTCCGGAGGCGCGCCGGCGCCGGCAGCAGAGCGACCGCATCAGGTCGCTGCTCGAAGAGGCCCAGCAGTTCTTCGTCGACCGGCTGAACTCGGCGGACGGGGCCAAGGCTCGCCGCGAGCTCGAACGGCGCGGCTTCGATTCGTCCACCTGGTCCGACTTCGGCTTCGGATGGGCGCCCGACGACTGGCGCCAGCTCACCGAAACGCTCTCCAGCAGGCACCCCGAGGGCGCTCTGATCACCGCCGGGCTGACGGTCCAGCCCGACTCGGGCAACAACGCATACGACAGGTTTCGCAACCGCATCACCTTCCCGATCCGGTCCGCAGATGGTCGGCTGATCGCCTTCGGTGGCAGGATCCACGGCGACGGCGAGCCCAAGTACCTGAACAGCCCCGAGAGCCCGGTCTTCCAAAAGAGATCGACCCTGTTCTGCCTCGACCGGGCGGGTCGTGCGGCCGGCGACGCCGGCGAGCTGCTGGTGGTGGAGGGCTACTTCGACTGCCTGTCCCTCCACCGCGTGGGCATCGCCAACGCCGTCGCCACGCTGGGTACCGCGCTGACTCCGGACCACGCCCGGTTGCTGCGCCGGCGGCTCGGCCCGGACGGGCGTGTGGTGCTCTGCTACGACGCCGATTCGGCGGGACGACGGGCCGCGGTCACCGGCGCGCGAGTCCTGCTGGAGGCCGGGGTCGAGGTTGCGGTGCTGGTGCTGCCACCCGGAACCGACCCCGACGACATGGTGCGTGACCGCGGTGTCGACGCTGTTCGCGAGCTCCTCCACAAACCGACGCCGCTGGTCGACTTCCTCCTTGCCGATCTTCCGGACAATCCCGGTGACCGGCGGAAGGGAGGCCTCGAGTTCGCCCCCCTGGTGTGTGCCGCGGCCGACGCGGCGATTCGCCAGAATCTGATCGAGGAGCTGGCCCGGCGCCTCTACCTCAGGCCGCGCGACATCGAGGACCGAGGGCGACCTCCGGCTCGGGGACGACGAGCCCCGACGACGCCGGCAGCCGACCACGAGATCGCGCCCGGCGAGCGGCACCTCGCCAGAATCCTGCTCGAATGCGGCCCCCAGTGGCGAGCACGGATCGTCAAGATGGTCGATCCGGAGCTGATCTCCGATGGCCGGGTGCGCAGCCTACTGATGGCGGCCGCCACCCTCGAGGAGCTGCCCAAAGAAGCCCCCGGCGACGTGGTTCGCGAGCTCCTCGAGGTATGCTCCGACCAAGCCGTCGACTCGTTGGTGGCCCAGCTGTGCAACTCTCAGTGGCCCGCCCTGACCGAAGAATCCACCCGGTCGCAGGTGCGGCTGATCGTCGATCGGCAAAAGCGTGAACAGGCGCGGAGGCTGGCACCGATGATCTCGTCGGCGGAGGCCCGGGGGGACCTCGACGAGGTTTCGCGCCTGTTGGCAGAAAAGGCGCGTTTGAGGCAGAATCTGGTGAAATTCTGACTTTTTCCACCTCAGGGGTTGCCAAAAGCCGATCTGCGGCCCATATTCCCTTTCGATGGTGAAAAGACCTGGCATGCAGGTCGATGTGGTGCAGGGCACACCAGCCCAAACCCTCCGCACGATGGAATACACAGGTCAGGAGCCCGAATCGGGAAGGTCTTCGGGCGATTCGGTGTTGTAACGCCCGCACCGGCAAGCGAGGCGCCGTGCAGACGCCCCACCAAACCCCATTCCCTGGGAGTCAAGCGTGCTGATTGAGGAAAAATATCCGGAGCTGAACAAACTGATCCAAACCGGCAAGGACCGCGGCTTCATCATGTACGAGGAGCTGTACGAGAACCTGCCGGAAGAGGTCACCAGCATCGCCGAGGAGCTGGACGACATCTACATGCGCCTTTCCGAGCTCGACATTGATGTTGTCGACTCCGACTCCTCTGAAGGAGGAGACTCGGGTGGCGCCGACGGCGCGGCGCAACAAGCGTCCGATAAGGACGCCGCCGCCGCTGACAAGCAGGTCGCCCGGCCGGCGACCGCCCAGCTGGAAAAGACCAACGACCCGGTCCGGATGTACCTCCGGGAGATGGGGACCGTGAAGCTTCTCGACCGCGAAGGCGAGGTCGAGATCGCCCAGCGCATCGAAGCCGGCGAGGCTCGCGTGTTCATCGCGCTGTCCAAGGAGCCCGAGCTGTTGCGGCTCTTCCTGCGCACCAACGAGCAGGCGCGCCGCGAACGCCGCGGCATGCGGGAGCTGCTCCAGGGCCACGCCGCCGACCTCGACGACAAGGCCAGGGATCGGGTTCGAGAGGGTCTTCGGCTGTTCACCGTGATCAGCACGCTGGACGAGGAATCGCGCGAGCTCAAGCAACGGCTTCGCCGCTGCAAGAAGAGCGGCAAGCGATACCAGGAGCTGTCGGACAAGATCGACGCCAACATCGCGGAGATCGCCATCCTGGTCCGCAAGGCGGACTTCACGACCACCACGCGAAACCGACTGCTCACCTTCCTCGGGGAGGTCGAACGCCAGTTCTCGATCCCGATCCAGACCATCAACAAGGACCGCAAGAAGCTCCAGCAGGAGCGCAACGTCGAACGTCGCCAGTTCTACTCTGCTCGCGTTTCCCGATACGAGGATGAGCTCGAACGTCTCGAGGAGCGGTTCGAGATTCCATTCGACCGCCTCAAGGTCCTGCTCGCGGAAGTGCGCAGAGGCGAAGGCCAGACCGACCGCGCGAAGCAGGAGCTGATGGTCGCGAATCTTCGGTTGGTGATCTCGGTGGCCAAGAAGTACACCTACCGGGGCCTGCAGTTCCTGGACCTCATCCAGGAAGGAAATATCGGCCTGATGCGGGCGGTCGAGAAGTTCGAGTACCGGCGTGGCTACAAGTTCTCCACCTATGCAACCTGGTGGATCCGGCAGTCGATCACCCGAGCCATTGCCGATCAGGCCCGAACGATCCGGATTCCGGTCCACATGATCGAGACCATCAACAAGCTCGCCCGAACCACCGAATGCTGGTTCAGAGCTCGGTCGCGAGCCGACGCGAGGAGATTGCGGACCGATGGAGATGCCGGTCCAAGGTGCGCAAGATCCACAAGATCTCGCAGGAGCCGATTTCGCTCGAAACGCCGATCGGCGAGGAGGAGGACTCGCACCTCGGCGACTTCATCGAAGACACCAACTCGGTGTCACCGATCGAGGCGGTCATCATCGGACCCGCAAGGACCACACCGGACGGTTGAAATCGCTCACCCCGAGGGAGGAGCAGGTGCTCAGGCTGCGCTTCGGTCTCGGAGACGGCAACGAGCACACCCTGGAGGAGGTCGGGCGGACCTTCAACGTGACCCGCGAGCGGATTCGCCAGATCGAGTACAAGGCGCTGCGCAAGCTCCGCCATCCCTCGCGCGCTCATCTGCTCAAGCC
>CAVQOJ010000007.1:0-893742 GCA_963714385.1 uncultured Holophagae bacterium
CGGTTGGCAGGGCGTCCCGCGCGACGCCCATTCTCATCCCCACAATTTCCGCACCTTTTCCCCATGACTTTCTCGTTGCCGTGACCTACATTGAGGGCAGTTGATCAGGTTCACAAGCAGGGGGAAGACCATGAAACGCCGGAATCGCGTGGCCGAGTCAATGGCGCTTGTCGCCATCGGTCTGTTTGTCTTCGTTCCGCCCGTGCTCGCGCAGGAGTGCCCGGAGCTGGTCGGCGTTTTGCCGGGGAGCATCGGTGAGGTGACGGCTTCGGGTGACTACGCATACCTTTGTGGTGACTGCTTTGTGAACGGCGGTGACCTTCATGTTGCCGACGTCTCAGATCCCTCGGAGCCGCAGGTCGTCGGCCAAACCGAGATGCCGGACCTCAATATTTACCAGATCGCCGTGCAGGGCGACTACGCGTACGTCGCGGGCCAAGTTTCACCTCTGGGGGCGGATCTTCGAGTGATCGACGTGAGCGATCCGTCCGCTCCCGTGGAGGTGGGGCGCTTCGACACTCCGGACCTGGCAGCCCGCGCGGTCGCGGTATCCGGCGCCCACGCGTACGTCGGGGTTGACTCTTCTCTTCGAGTGATCGACGTGAGCGATCCAACGGCCCCCGTGCAGGTGGCTTCCGTTCCTATCCTCGGGGGGGTCAATGGTGTCGCGGTTTCGGGCCTATACGCGTACGTTCCATCCGAAGGGGCAATACCTTGTTTTCTCCACGTGATCGACGTGAGCGATCCGACCGCGCCGGCGGTGCTGGCCGTGATGGACAATTATTATTGCGTCGGTAGCCCGGCGGTCGAGGGAAACTACCTGTACGCCCTTGGCTCTGAACTTCGGGTGATCGACGTGAGCGATCCGTCTGCGCCGGTAGAGATCGCCTTTGTCGACTTGCCAATCGGACCCCGGGGCCTCGCGGTATCATCCGGCTTCGCCTACGTTGCGAATTCCCAAGCAGGTCTTCGGGTGGTCGACGTGAGCGAGCCAACCGCCCCGGTTGAGGTCGGTTTCTTCGACACGGATGGCCTCGCCTATGGTGTTTCGGTTTCAGAAGGCTACGTGTTTGTAGCGGATGGCAATGGCGGTCTGAAGATCTTCCGAGAGTGCGGTGTGTTCCTGGACGGCTTCGAATCCGGCGACACCTCGGCGTGGTCGGCGGCGGTGCCATGACGCTGATACGAAAGGGAGCATCAACAATGAGCAGACCGGTTCTCTCGGGGTTGTGGTTTGCAGCGTTCATATGTGTCTCTGCAGTCTCCGCGTCCGGTCAGGACTGTCCCGAGCTGGTCGGTCGGTGGCCGTACGGGCCTGCGTACGGGGTGGCGGTATCCGGCGACTATGCGTACTTCGGCAGCGGCTCGGTCCTGACGATCGCCGACGTTTCGGACCCTACGGTGCCGGAGGTTGTTGGTGAAGTCATGCTACCCGATTTGGTGCCCGGCGTTGCCGTCTCCGGCACGTACGCTTACGTCGCAGCGCGCGAGGGCGGCCTGGTGGTGATTGACGTCTCGACGCCCACGAGCCCGACCGTGGTGGGCCCCGTCCACCACCCGCGGGAACGGGAACGCCGCGGATGTGGCGGTGTCCGGCAGTTACGCGTACGTCGCGGATTACGATGCCGGCCTTCGGGTGTTCGACGTCTCGATGCCCGCGAGCCCCATCGAGGTGGGCTTCGTCGGGCCCCGCTATGGGACCGGCGTGGCCGTCGCCGGCAGCTATGCCTACGTCGCCGTTGGCGCCGCACTGTTGGTGATCGACATTTCCTCGCCCTCGAGCCCCACTGAGGTGGGCGTCGTCGACATCCCCGGGGAGGCCTTCGATGTGGCCGTTTCCGGCACGCACGCTTACGTCGCGGCGTGGTGGGGCGGCCTGTACGTGGTCGAAGTGTCAACGCCCACGAGCCCCATCGAAGTGGGCTTTCTCGACACCGCTGGGTCCGCTCGAGGGGTGGCCGTGTCCGGCAGTTACGCGTACGTCGCGGATGAATATCCCGGCCTGCGGGTGGTCGATGTCTCCGTGCCCTCGAACCCCATTGAGTTGGGCTCCATCATCATCGACATGCCGGGTTCGGCCTGGGGAGTGGCGGTCTCCGGCAGCTACGCCTACGTCGCGGCTGACGGTGCCGGCCTGCGGATGATCGACGTCTCGACGTCCACGAGCCCCATCGAGGTGGGCTTTCTCGACACCCCGGGTTCGGCGTGGGATCTGGCCGTCTCCGGCGGCTATGCGTACGTCGCGGCGTCGGAGGGCAGCCTGCACGTAGTGGACGTGTCCATGTCCACGAGCCCCAGCGAGGTGGGCTTTCTCGACACCCCGGGGTCCGCTCGCGGGGTGGCCGTGTCCGGCAGCCACGCCTACGTCGCGGATGGCGATGCCGGCCTGCGCGTGGTCGACGTCTCCATGCCCTCGAGCCCCATCGAGGTGGGCTTCGTCGACACCCCACCGATCGCCTGCGATGTGGCCGTCTCCGGCGGCTACGCCTACGTGGCGAACTATGGGTGGGGACTTCGAGTGATCGACATCTCCGCGCCCTCGAGCCCCAGCGAGGCGGGCTTCGTAGATACCCCGGGCCTCGCCTTCGGTGTGGCGGTCTCCGGTAACTACGCCTTACGTCGCGGATGGCGATGCCGGCCTGCGGGTGATCGACGTCTCGACGCCCGCGAGCCCCACCGAGGTGGGCTTCCTCGACACGCCGGGTTACGCCTGGGGCGTGGCGGTCTCCGGAAGCTACGTCTTCGTCGCGGAAAACTACGCCGGCCTGCTGGTGATCGACGTCTCGACGCCCGAGAGCCCCATAGAGCTCGGCGCCTTCGACCCCCCGGGGCGAGCCAATGGCGTGGCCGTCGCTGGCAGCTACGCGTACGTCGCGGCGATTGAGGGCGGCCTGCACGTGGTCGACGTGTCCGCGCCGGCGAGCCCGACCGAGGTGGGGTTCTATGGTACCCCAGGGTCCGCTCGCGGGGTGGCCGTGTCCGGCAGCCACGCCTACGTCGCGGATGGCGATGCCGGACTGGAGATCTTCTGGGAATGTGGGGCGATGATCTTCGCCGACGGCTTCGAGAGCGGCGACACCTCGGCGTGGTCAGCGGCGGTGCCGTAGCGGCAGCCTGCAAAATCCGGCATCAATTCGGTACCAGTCTCGAGGACCCGTAGATGTTCCAAATTCGGTACCGAATTCAACCCGTCATTCATGAGGTGTGGTGGACTCCCGGGGCCGGAGTTTGCGACCAGCTTCGAAGAGCCGAATCGCTGACTGGTTGCTCTGGAATGGGGAACGTCATGATGAGCCCGGCACGTATCCCTTCGAGTCAGCTCCGGCGTGCTACGCTCGACCACAGGAGAGAGGTCCTGACAGTGATCGACATTGGCCTTGACTCGTAGCCCGGGTGGCGGCGAGAAAGAAGGGTCCAGCGATGCGTCCTTGTCTCCCTGTCGCGTGTGTGCTCCTCATGGCAACCCTGCCGGTTTCGGCTACCACCTTCTACATAAGAACAGACGGCGGGACCCCAACCCAGTGCACCGGATTGGTCGACGCGCCCTTTCCGGGTACTGGCACGGGCCAGCCGTGCGCGTGGAGCCACCCCTTCTGGGCCCTTCCTCCGGGCGGCATCCAGACGCCCTTGATCTCGTCCGGGGACTCGCTGATGATCGGACCTGGCAGCTACATGATCGGCTACGGGGCACCCAACACCGGCGACTGTGGCGCAGAGTGGGCGTTTGACTGCACCATGGCTCCGGTCCCGCCAGGAGTCTCGGCGGCTCAGCCGACCCGGATCCTCGGCTTCGGTTGGGACACCGGCTGTGGCAACGCTCCCGAGCTGTGGGGTACCGAGCGGGTATGGCAGGTGCTCGACCTGACCGGATCCACCCACGTCGAGGTCGCCTGCCTCGAGATCACCGACCACTCGGGTTGCGTCGAGTTTCACTCCGGCGGCCTGGCCTGCGAGCGCGACACCCCGCCGTTCGGACCGTGGGCAGGCGTCGGCATCGTGTCCTCCGACGCCACCGGTGTGACGCTCCGGAATCTCGACATCCACGGTCTCGCCAGCACCGGGGTCTTGGCCGGTAGGCTGACCGACTGGACCGTGGAAGACGTGCGCATCGCGGCCAACGGCTGGGCCGGATGGGACGGCGACATCGACGGCACCGACGCCAACTCCGGCACCCTGACATTCAGGCGCTGGGTGGTGGAGTGGAACGGCTGTGCTGAGACCTACCCCAGTCTCGCTCCTACCGGTTGCTGGGCTCAGTCAGCGGGAGGCTACGGGGACGGTGTGGGAACCGGATTCACCGGCGGCACCTGGGTCATCGAGGACTCGCGGTTCAACTACAACACGTCGGACGGCCTGGACCTGCTCTACCTCGGTGATCCCAACGGTCGTGTGGAGCTCCGTCGTGTCGAGGCTCGCGGCAACGCCGGCAACCAGGTCAAGACGCAGGGCACCACGGTGATCGAGAACAGCGTCATCGTCGGCAACTGCGGCTTTTTCGACGGACAGCCTTTCACCTTTAACGTCGATAACTGCCGCGCCCTGGGCAACGCCCTGTCGATGAACTTCCAAGCCGGCACCCAGTCCAGCTTGGTGAACTCCACTCTTTACAGCGAAGGCGACTGCATCGTTCTCATCGGTAGCTCGGGCTGCAACGGAAGCGAATCGCTGGTGAGCCGTAACACCATCTTCGTCGGCGACATCGACTTCCTGACACCCTCCGATCTCACCTGTTTCGCTTACAACGACGGCTGCCCGGGCACTCCACTGGATCAGGACTGGGGAGTGATCTTCAACGTCAAGAACAACCCGTGCCCGGTGGGTCCTAACGACCTGTGCGGCGATCCCCTGCTCCTAGACCGCACCGGCGACACCTTTGACGCGCACCTCACGCCCACCAGCCCAGCGCGCGACACAGGCTTGCCGGTGGGCGGCCTGATTCCGGACCACGACTTCGAAGGCAACCCGCGGCCCATCGGGGCCGAGGTCGATCGAGGGGCGTTCGAGTTCTCACGCGACCTGCCCTTCGCAGACGGATTCGAGACCGGGGACCTCTCGGCTTGGTCAGCCGTCTACCCCTGACGCCGACATCTCGCTGTTTGTATTCCTGCCATGTGTCAACAAAGTGCGGTGTGTTCTTGGCACCGTCCTGGGACGGACCAGGCGTCCGTCCGACCTCGGCGCCTACGACCTCGGCGCTTAACTTCCCAAGATCCTCGGACCTGGTACCGGGTTCGCGGGACAACCGCTGGTTGCTTCGTGTCGCCAAAACCTCCCCGGGTCCTCGAGCCTGATACCGGATTCGATCTTGCGCATCGGGTGAGCCCCGCGATCGTGATATCGCCGGCGTAAAGAACAATGAGAGAAAGCGTCGTCCTGGACCTGGTAGAATCTCCACAACGTCACACAATCAGGAGGATGTCATGACTGGCAGGGAATATTTGCTGGCGTTCGCTTCGGTCGCGGTGGAGCTCGCAAAGAACGACAAACTGAAACTGGACCGTGAGTTCAAGGTGTCGTCAGTGGCAGCGGGACTCAAACCGCCCCCAGGACCCAAGCCCCCACCAGGGATTGTACTGAGGGAAATCCGGCTCGTGTTCGATCTCCCCGAACACCAAAGGGGACCTCAGGACACCTGAACGGAATCTCCCTGACATGGCCTTGCGGCGTCGGCCTCCGGTGCAGTTCGGCCCCAGAAGCCAACCGCACCTGCCAGTAGGCGAGGAGGTGGAGGCTTCAGCGGTCAGGGCGAAGCCGCGAGGGGCCTCCATTGCGCCGCGTCGGCGTTGCGGCCGGTTGACCCGTAGAGGGTCACAAGGCGTTGGGCGGCGAGCCGGGCACGGTCCTGGAACCCAGCCGCGTCAAGAACGCGGTATGCCTCGAGAAGCTCACTTTCCGCCTGTTCAAGGCGACCGAGCCTGATCAGACACAGCCCGAAACGATTGCGCGCGTTGGCGACCTGCCAGTGGTCGCGGCCGTAGCTGCTCTCCAAGGCCTCGAGCACCTGCATGTACAGCTCGAGCGCCTCATTGTTCGAACCGCCGTCGTCGAGCACCGTGGCGAGGTGTTGCTTTGCGGAAACGGTGATCATTTCACTCTCCCCGTAACTCCCGCTGTAAATCTCCACCGCTCGCCGCAGTAGGGATTCGGCCTCCGTCAAGTTGCCGCGGGTCCGTTCGATCTGGCCGATCTGGACCAAGAGCTGAGCCACCTCGGGGCTGTCGTCGCCGTAGGTGGCACGACTGTATTCGAGGACCTCCCTTGAAAGGGACTCAGCCTCATCAAGCGCACCGGTCTCCTGGAGGACCCATGACAGCGTACTCATCACCTCGGGGGCTCGAACGTGGAGTGACTCACCGGCTGCACTGAAGACCGCCAGCGCCTCCCTGAGCAGAACCTCCGCCTCGTCGTACCGGCCACCAAGGGCCACCACGGCCCCAAGACGGCTCATGATCAAAGCGCCCTCTGAATCGGTCGACCGAGGGGACCGCCGGTTCACCTCGAGGGCTTCCCGCAGCATTCTCTCGGATTCGTCGAGCTTGCCGGCCTGTTGGAGAATGACGCCGAGATCCTGGAGAACGTCGGCCAGCCTGCCATCGTCCGGCGGGACCCGGAACCGCATGATCTCGAGGGCCCTGCGGGTCAGCGATTCCGCCTCGTCGAGCTCATAGCGCCAGAGCGCTAGCCACCCCAGGTAATGAAGATTCTCCCCGACGGTCTCGTGGTCTTCACCGTGAATCCTGGTCTGAATTCTGAGGGCTTTTCGAAGATGTAGTTCGGCGTCATCCCACCGGTAAAGGCCGAGGTAGGTTGCACCAATCGCCGTCCGTAGAGCGGCCTCGACCTCCGGGTCCCCGGGCTCGCCACGCTCCAGCCGTTCGGCGGCACGGTCGACGACATCCAGAACCAGGACATTCCCGGGAGCGTACGCCGGGTCAGCCGAGCTCAGCATATCGCTCAGAAAATCCACAACCGCACGAGCCCGGGCCGACTCCGCTTGTGCGCGCACCCTGGCCCGAGATTGGCCGACGGCAAACACGCTGGTGGACACGATGCCCGCGATGAGCACCATGACGACGGCGGCAGCGGCCGCAACTCCAACTCGGTGGCGGCGAACGAACTTCCGAAACCGGTAGGAGGTGCTTGGTGGTCGGGCCACAATCGGCTCGTTGCGACGGTATCGTTCGATGTCTGCCGCCAGCTCCGAAGCTGAGGAATAACGGCGCGCGCGGTCCTTCTCCATCGCCTTCATGGTGATCCAGTCAAGATCACCCCTGAGCTCTCGGACCAGAGAACGTGAATCGGTCCGATGGCAATCCGCCACGGTGGCGGACGCCTCGCCGAGCTCGCTGACTCTGGTGCTCGGCTTGGGTGGATCCTCCTCGCAGATGATCCGCCGAACCTCGAGTCGGGCAGCATCGTGGAGTCGCTTTTGGTCGAAAGGAAGACAGCCTGTCAGCAGTTCGTAGAGCAACGCGCCGAGCGAGTAGACATCGGTCCTGGTATCGATGCCCTCGGGCGTGCTTCCGGCCTGCTCCGGACTCATGTACTCGAACGTGCCGATGACCTGGCCAATCCGCGTAACGGGGGCTTCGTCGCTGGGGTCACGATGAACGGCCTTGGCGATACCGAAGTCGATCACCTTCAGGCGATGCTCTCCGTCGTCATCCGCAACCAACACGTTCGACGGCTTGATGTCCCGGTGGATCACTCCTTTCTGGTGCGCGTGCTGAACCGCCTCGCAGGCCTGCAGGAAAATCTCCAAACGCTCTGCTACGCCAAGCCGACGCCGGTCACAGTACAGGGTGATCGGCGAACCCGCGACGTACTCCATGACGAAGAACGGCCGGCCCTTCTCAGTGGCGCCGGCATCGAAGACCTTGGCTACGTTGGGGTGTTCCATCATCGCCAAGGCCTGACGTTCTGCCTTGAACCGCGCGAGTACCTCACTCGACTCAAGTCCGAGCTTGATGATTTTCACCGCGACCTTGCGACGCACCGGTCGAGTCTGCTCCGCAAGGAAGACCTCGGCAAATCCGCCGGAACCGAGCGGTGCGACGATTCTGTAGGCTCCGATCTCTCCGTCGACTTCCACCGAAACCGGGTGGCTCCGGTCTTCGCTCCAGGTCAACGTGGCGGCCTCGTCTGTCGGAGCGCCAGTGTCAAGCTTCGACCAGTCGTCATTCATCGCGTTTTACCTTGAGAAAGGTCCCGCAAACAGTATATCCGTGAGTGCTCGTCGGGGCCCGTCTTGACGCCAAAACTCCGGTACCAGGTCCGAGGACCCGAGGAAGTTGCGGGAGGGCTAAGCGACCGGAGAGGATTGGTGAGACCCGACAGCCTGGGACGGATCAGTTCTCCGTCCGACCTCGGCGCCTCGGCTTCCCAAGATCCTCGGACCTGGTACCGGGTTGTTTGGAGCTGGCTCTTTACATCCGCACCTTTTCCGCATGTTTTCATCATGACAATCTCGTTTCTAAGATCTATATTGAGGAAAAGTGAACAGACCAACAAGCAGGGAGGACCCAATGAAAACTGCGGTACAACACGCTCGCCCGTGCATCGTCGTTTGTTGCATGCTGATTCTCAGCGTTCTGACACCGCCGGCTGATGCCCAGACCTCAACGGTTTGGGTGACGATGCCCGACGGTGTGCGCCTGCTCACGGACCTCTATCAGCCACCCGGCAGCGGGCCCTGGCCGGTGGTTCTCATCCGAACGCCGTACGACCGCTCCTACTACTACAACTTCCAGATGTTCGTCGATCACGGCTACGCCGTAGTCGTCCAATCCTGCAGGGGAAGGGAGGGATCAGAGGGCTTCTTCTGGATGTTCGAGGACGACCGCTCGGACGGGCATGCGACCATCGAGTGGATTGCCCAGCAGCCCTGGTGCGACGGGAACATCGGGATGATCGGCCTGTCCGCGTTGGCCCTGACCCAGTACGTCGTCATGCACGATGCCCCCCAGGCCCTGAAATGTCTGGCACCGGAGCGGACCATCGCGGACTGGTACCGCTACGCCTACTTTCAGGGGGGCGCCTATCGTTACGATCTGATGGAATCGCTCTGCAGTTTCTTCGGGATCCCGGGGTGGTGTGACATGGTTCTGCTCCACCACCGGCTGCACGATGACTGGTGGGAGCAGAGAGATCTGCTGGTTCATCCGGACGCTGTTCACGTTCCGATGTTGCACATCGGCGGCTGGTATGACTTCTCGCAACAGTCGGACCTCGACACCTTTGCCTTTTTCCAACACAGCGGCGGCGCGGCCGGGAACCAGTTCCTGATCATGGACCCGCTCGATCACAATTACCAATTCGGTCAGCTCCCCTTGCCGCCGGAGCGCTTCCCACGAGGCGACAGCGACTACTATCATCAACACCTTCTCGCGTGGCTGGACCATTGGCTGAAGGGCGAGCCATCGGGTTTCGACCAGTGGCCGCCGGTCCATGTCTACCTCATGGGGGCGTGCCAGGAACCGGGTGCCCCAGGGTGTCACTGGGTCGACCTCGACGACTGGCCGCCGCCTCACAAGATGGAAGAGCTCTATCTTTCGGCGGACGGAAGGCTGATTCCGTCAGTGCCGGGCGCCGGGGAGCTCGAGCTGGAGATCGATCCACTCGACCCGGTCGAGACGTTGGGAGGGGCCAATTTATCAGTTCCCAGGGGGCCCTACGATCAGAGGCCTCGCGAGCTGCGTGACGACGTCTTGATCTTCACGACCGACGAGCTGCAAGCACCGTTGCACGTCATGGGTCAGGTCACGGCGCGAATCTGGATCCGCCCCGACAAACCCGACCTCGACTTGAGCGTGCGACTGACGGACGTCTACCCTGACGGTCGGTCCATGCTGATCATCGACGGCATCCAGCGGGCACGCAAGCGGTGTGGCGACGCTGTGGAGTGCTTCATGATCCCCGGAGAGGTCTACGAGATTGAGGTCGACCTCTGGTCGACGGCCATGGTCTTCAACGCCGGCCACCGGATTCGTGTCGCCATCGCCGGCACGAACTGGGACCGCTTCGAGATCAACGACAACTCAGGCGGCGATCTCAACAACCCGCAGTACCAGGTGGCCCGTCCGGATATCCTCTTCGGGCCGGACTACCCGAGCTCGATCGAGCTGCCGATTCCATTCGTGCTGCCGTTCTTCGACGGCTTCGAATCCGGCGACACCTCGGCGTGGTCGGCGGCGGTGCCATGACGCTGATACGAAAGGGAGCATCAACAATGAGCAGACCGGTTCTCTCGGGGTTGTGGTTTGCAGCGTTCATATGTGGCTCTGCAGTCTCCGCGTTCGGTCAGGACTGTCCCGAGCTGGTCGGTCGGTGGCCGTACGGGCCTGCGTACGGGGTGGCGGTATCCGGCGACTATGCGTACTTCGGCAGCGGCTCGGTCCTGATGATCGCCGACGTTTCGGACCCTACGGTGCCGGAGGTTGTTGGTGGAGTCATGCTACCCGATTTGGTGGCCGGCGTTGCCGTCTCCGGCACGTACGCTTACGTCGCGGCGCGCGAGGGCGGCCTGCGGGTGATCGACGTCTCGACGCCTGCGAGCCCGATTGAGGTGGGCTCCGTCACAATCCCCTCCCTCGCGAACGGGAGCGCCGCGGACGTGGCGGTCTCGGGCGGCTACGCCTACGTCGCGGCGGGGAACGCGGGACTTCGAGTCATCAATGTGAGCACGCCCTCGGCGCCGGTCGAGGTCGGCTTTCTCGACACGCCCGGGTACGCCAGCGGAGTCGCGGTCTTCGGTGGATACGCGTACGTCGCGGACTTCCGGGATGGCCTTCGGGTGATCAAAGTTACCACACCGTCGGCGCCGGTCGAGGTGGGCTCCCTCGAAACCCCGGACGGCGCTTGGGACGTCGCGGTGTCTGGCAGCTACGCCTACGTCGCGGCGTGGAACGCGGGCCTTCGAGTGATAGACGTGAGCGCACCGCCGGCGCCGGTCGAGGTGGGCTTCCTCGACACGCCCGACCCCGCCCGGGATGTCTCGGTGTCAGGCGGATACGCGTTTCTCGCGTGCGGCGAATGGGGCAACGAGGGAAGCGTCCGCGTCGTCAACGTGAGCGCGCCGTCGGCGCCGGTCGAGGTGAGCTTCCTCGACACCCCGGACGCCGCTTGGGACGTCGTGGTGTCGGGCAGTCACGCGTACGTCGCGGACGGGTGGAGGGGCCTCCGGCTGCTCGACGTGAGCACGCCGTCGGCGCCGGTGGAGGTCGGCTTCGTCGACACGCCAGGCAAAGCGCAAGTCATCGCCATTTCGGGCAGCTACGCCTACATCGCGGATGCATGGGGGAGTCTTCGAGTGATCGATGTGAGCACACCGCTGGCGCCGGTCGAGGTAGGCTCCCTCGACGCGCCAGGGTACGCGAGGGGACTCGCGGTATCGGGTAGCTATGCGTACGTGACTTGGGTGGATTGGCTTCCCCATGTCGGAGGCCTCCAGGTGGTCGATGTCAGCGATCCGGCGGCCCCGGTCGAGGTCGCCGTCCTGAACATACCAGGGAGCAGCCCCACGGGAGTCGCGGTTTCTGACAGCTATGCCTACGTCGCGGATGAAAGGGGAGGTCTTCGGGTGATCGATGTGAGTATGCCGACGGCGCCGGTGGAGGTCGGCTTCGTCGACACGCCGGAGCCGGGGGCCGCGGGTGTTGCGGTGGCGGGCGGATACGCTTACGTTGCCTATCCTGGAAATTTCAATGGCGCTCTTCAAGTGATCGACGTCAGCGTGCCGTCGCAGCCGGTGGAGGTCGCTTTCCTGTTAACGCATAGCTATGCCCTGGGAGTCGCAGTCGCCGGCAGCCACGCGTTCGTCGCGGCAACGGGCGAACTGAGCGTTATTGACGTGAGCACGCCCTCGGCGCCGGTGGAGGTGGCGCTTGTCCCCGTCGGTGGACAGGCCCACACCGTCGTGATATCGCGCGGATATGCCTACGTCGCATACGGCAACTATGTTGATGAGGGTGGCATTTTCGTGGCCGATGTGAGCACGCCCTCGGCGCCGCTGGAGATGGCCTTCCACGAAACAGCGAGACACGCCACCAGCGTTGCGGTTTCGGATGGCTACGTTTACGCCACGACCGACGGCGCCGGGTGGTACATCTTTCGTGAATGCTGGCTGTTGTTCGAGGACGGCTTCGAGACCGGCGACACCTCGGCGTGGTCAGCGGCGGTGCCGTAGCGACAAGATGACGAGATGAGTGCACTGGGCGTCCTTCGGGACGCCTTTTAACGATCAACACGTTTTCCACACGTTTTCCACATGACAACCAGGTCACTGGGACCTATACATATACGGTGGGTCAACCAAAAGACAGGGAGCCCGTCATGGCCATTCGCGCGGCGTCGTGGTGTTTTGTAGTTGTTGCGGTCATCGCTTCGACCATCGGCTGCACACTTATCTCGGTGCTCTCCGGTCCGCGAACCCTGAGTCCTGGAGATACCGCATCCTACGTACTTTCCCTTAAAGGTGGTCACGGTTCTAGCGGAAGTTCTGGACTTTGGGTAGTGGCCGAGGTGCCCGAGATGTGGTCTCTGCTGTCGAACTTCTACACCGGGACCATCGGGGGTGTGCCGGTTTCCGGATCGGCGACGATAGTCGGCGTTCCGCTCGAGTTTTCTAATTGGGCACCAGCAGTCGGCGACGGTTTCCAGCGCCTGTGCGTTCAGATCGAGGAAGGATACGCTGACGCCACCATCGACAGCGGCGAAATGACGCTCGAGTTCGAGGTCAACGACGTGCCCGAGGGTGAGTTCGTGCTCAAGTTCTGGTTCCTCGGCGAGACAGATGGCTTGTATTGGGGTCCGCCTGCCTATGCTGCGATCAACCGTGAACCGCACGCGTACAGATTCGCTGGCGCGCTCAGCCGGCGGGGTGGTGCTCTCGAGCGAAACCGCACCGTGGCCTCCAGCAATGACGGTCGATCAGTCGTGCTGGGAGGCGGCTCAGAGGCTGACATCTCGGTCATCGACCGCAACCCCTCGACCGGCGCCCTGGAACACAACCAGCACCTCAGTCACCCCGCCATCGACGAGGTGAACGACCTGGCGTTTGCGCCCGGCGACGAGCAGGTCTACGCCGTCGACGACTCGCATCTGGTGTGCTACCAGCGCGACGCCATCACCGGGCAGCTGACCATGTCGCAGATTCTGCAGAACAACGTCAGCGGAGTGGACGGTTTGGGTGGAGCCCGCAGCGTGGTGATCAGCCCCGACGGCGCTTCGGTGTATGTTGCGGCATATGACGATGACGCGGTGTCGTTCTTTGATCGCGATCCCTCGTCCGGCGAGATGACCGTTGTCGACGTGTACTTCAACGACACGGGTGGCATCACTGGACTGGACGGACCTGTCGCACTGGCGGTCAGCCCCGACGGTCGCAACGTCTACGCCGCCGTCACTCATGCCCCCGGATTCTACGACTCCTGTATTGTGGTGTTCGATCGCGACCTGACCGACGGAACCCTGAACTACAGCCAGACCATCTGCGGGCCTGAGTTCTGGCATCCACTGGGTCTGGCGGCGTCACCCGACGGAAGAACCCTCTATGCGTCCGGGAATTGGTCCGACTCGGTGGCGGTCTTTGCCCGTGATCCGGTGACTGGTCAGCTCACTCTGGAAGAGGCTCAGGTCGAGGGTGTCGGCTCGGTGGTGGGCCTGTACCAATCCACCGCCCTGGCGCTCTCGCCGGACGGTAGCTATGTGTTTGTGTCTGCGAGCCGGTCTCTGGTGGTCTTCTCCCGCGACGCGGGTAGCGGCAGCTTGAGCTACCTCTACAGCGACTTCGACGAGGAAGGCGGCGCATCCGGAATGTCGGTGCCGTATCAGCTTGCGGTCAGCGCCGATGGCTTGGACCTGTTCTACAGCTCCGACCAGTCGATGGCCGTGTTCACCCTGCGGGCCTTTGCCGACGGCTTCGAGTCAGGCGACACCTCGGCGTGGTCGAACAGCGTGCCGTAGGGGACAGGGCGGAGGTGTTGGCGGCGGGACCGATTCGGTGCCAGGGCCGACTCTTGTGACACTTTGAGATCCGGCGGTTCTCTACCGATCTGAAATCGTCAGGACTTTCTGCCCTGGCTCATTTTTCACTCGTGCACGAAACCGAAGAGCACGCTTTGAATCGGCCTGGTGACGATGGCGCCCTGCCCCAGCGTCAGGTAGATGCCCCTTGGCTCCGGGTTCTCTTTGCGGTGTGCGCGGGCCTCTTCTTCTGACCAGAAGAAGACGCTCTTCATTCAGAAATCATCGACGATGCACGGCGCATCCAGGTTGGCCAGGTCGATCATGGGAATGAAGAACACCGGTTTTTCGGCCGGTGGATGGACGCGATACCGCAGCTCGCTGTCGAGCTCGAAGACGATCGGCCGTTTGCTGATCGCACACTCGGTTTCAACCTTGCAGCCGAGGTCTTTTTCCAACAGTCGCCCTTGCACGAAGGGCGTCGCCATGGCGTCGGCCGCTCAGGCGGCCGAGAACGCCGCACCCCCGTCTATTCGAACCTGGTGGGGCGTTGGCTCGGCGGTTACCGGGTAGGCCCAGTTCACGTCCTCGCCGCCCCTGCGGCAGAGGAAGGTCATGCGCCGTTCGAGCTCGTCGAGGATCTGGCTCACCTCTTCGAGCGGCAGCTCGAGTTCTGCAGCGAAGACCTCGGGCGAGATCGCCTCGCGCCGGCGCGGGATCTCCCGCACCGCGAAGTGCTGGACCCGTCGTTCGTCGGGCTCGAGGCTCGGACGGTTGGCGAGCTTTTTCTGATCGCGCCGGACCATCGGGCGAAACAACCACTCGGGAATCGGCACCATCCTCCGGCCGACTCCGAGAAGAACTCTTTCAAACATCGTGCACCTCGCGTTCCAGGTCAGGCGAACTTGGTCGCCGGGAAGTTGTACTTCTCGACGATCGCCGTCTTGTCGTCATCGGGTAGCGTTTGACAGCTACTTCTTGCGCCGGCGCAGCTCCACCGGGTGCTGGTCGCGCTTGCGCTCGAGCCAGTTCTGATAGAAGTCGACCGAGAACATCAGCAGCAGGATGAAGATGGTGATCCACTGCGGGATGTAGGGAAACTCGGAGTCGTTGACCATCGCGTGCGCCACATGGCCGCCCTCGAGGAAGAGGACGAAACCGATCAACAGCAGGACGAACAGCCCGAGGATCTCGAAATCGGGGTTTTCCCGCATGAAGCGCGCGATCGGCTCGGCGAAGAGGAGCATCAGGATCACCGAGATCACCACCGATCCGGCCATCACCAGGTAGATGTCCGTCATGCCCACCACCGTGAGGATCGAGTCGACCGAAAACAGCACGCTGAAGCCCACAATGGCGGTGAGGACCCGACCGAAGCTGGCGCCGCCCTCGACTTCGTGCTCGACTCCCTTGATCTTGAGGCGCAGCTCCTTCACCCCCGACCAGATCAGGAACAGTCCACCACCGACCAGCACCAGGGCCTTGATGCTCAGCGATCCCTCGGCGTGGATTCCGAGCACCGTGCGGTCGATGTGCAGGAACGGCGAGTCCGCGAATCGCAGCACCCAGCTCACGATCGCGAGCAGAACGAGCCGAAAGGCCATCGCCATGATCAGGCCCCATCGCACGGCTCTCGCCTGCTGGGCGGGGGGCAGCTTGCCGCCGAGGATCGTGATGACGATCAGGTTGTCCGCGCCGAGCGCGATCTGCACCAGGGTGACCGAGAGCAGCGCCGCCCAGAAACCGGGATCGAGGAGGAGGTCGAGCATCACACGCTCCCGTCAGCAGGAGGTCTTTTCGCTGTCACCCGCCGAGCCTACCACGTGGACTCGGTGCCAGGGCCGACACTTGCGACACTTTGAATGCCCGCGGTTCTTTACCGACCTGAAACTGTCGAGACTGTCGGCCCTGGCACCCGCAGATCTCTTTCTCAATTCAGTTTGAGAATCGTGGACAATGTTGCTACCATTTTCTCCACCGGAACGACAAACAGGGGCATTTCCCGTGGATTGCCAGATGAGTTCGGATCGGAGGTTTTGCATCATGCGAACGAGAAGGAAGAGGTTTGCTCTGTGGGGAGCGACGGTCTGCTTCGTGATGGCTGTGACACCGGCGGTGTCGGCCTTCGAGACCGAGGGCAGGGACTTCTGGCTTGCCTTCGAGGAGGCGTACGACACCTCCGGCACTCTGGTGCTGCTGATCTCGGGGGATACGCCTACCTCGGGGACGGTGGAGATCCCAGGGTTGGTCTTCTCTCAGCCGTTCGTGGTGACACCCGGTCAGGTGACCGAGGTCGGAGTTCCCATCGCCGCCATGATGATCGGATCGGACACGATCCAGGACCTCGGGATTCACGTCGTCGCGGATCATGGGATCGTTGTTTACGGCTTCAACCACCGGGTGCAGGCGCCGGACAGCTTCACCGTCCTACCCATCGAATTGCTCGGTGACCAATACATGGTTCACTCCTACACCCAGGTCCACAACTCCGAGTTCGCGGTGGTGGCGATCGGGGACGGAACCACCGTGTCGATCACGGCAACCGCCGATATCGGATCGCATCCGGCGGGCACCCCTTTCGACGTGGTGCTGGACAGTGGCCAGGTCTTCCAGGCACAGGTGCAGTACGGCAACTTCACCGGCACCGAGGTCCATTCGGATCGGCCGGTCGCGGTTTTCTCGGGTAACGAGTGCACCGCCATCCCTCAAGCGGCTGCGAGCTGTGACCACGCGATCGAGCAGCTGCTGCCCGAGCCCATGCTGGGAACCCACTTCTTCACCGTGCCGCTGGCCGACCGCACCGGCGGAGACCCGTTCCGGTTCATGGCCACGGTGGACGGCACCGTCATCGGAGTCGTGGGATCACCGCCGGACCCACCCATCGACCGGGGCCAGTACTACAACGTAAACATCTCCGCCGCGGTGGAGATCGTGGCGACCGAGCCGGTTTCCATCTGTCAGTACGCCTACTCGTCGGACCACGACGGACAGCTCGGCGACCCGTTCATGATGACGACCTATCCGGTGTCTTTGTACTCGGATCGGCACATTGCGATCACCGCCGACGACGGAGCTGATTTCCCCAACAACTATCTCAACCTGGTGGTGCCGGATGCTTCGGTGGGCGAGGTCCTGCTGGACGGAGTCCCGGTTCCTCCTGGCGCGTTCGCGCCGATCGGCGTCAGCGGCTGGTCGGGTGCCGCGGTGGGTATCCTCCCGGGAGCACACGATCTGCGAGGCCCCGAGCCTTTCGGCGCGTGGCTTTACGGATTCAACGTCGTTGCGTCCTACGGTCACCCCGCAGCCGGCCTATCCCACCTCCTGTTCGAGGACGGTTTCGAGACCGGTGATTGGGGGAGGTGGACCAATTGAGCCGGACGGCTGGCACGATGATACGAGCCCTCATCTGGAGCGTCGCAGCAGGCCTGTTGCCAGTCGCGTGCGGATCTCCGGCTGACCAGGGTCCCACTCAGCCCGCCTTGATGTTCTGGTTCATGCGGAAGAGGTTGTCAGGGTCCCAGCGACGCTTGGTCTCCACCAACCGGTCCCAGTTCGGGCCGTAGGCGGCGCCGATCCGATCGGTCTCCTCCTCGGTCATGAAGTTGACGTAGACGCCGCCGGTGGCGAATGGCGCGGCCTCGCGGTAGAAGTCGCGCGACCAGCTGATGCCCCGGTCGTCCTCGGCCGCCGTCTCCCAGCGTCCGTGGACATTGACCACGAACTCCGCATCGCGGTGGGAGTAGGCGGTGGCGTCCGGCGCCACCCGGTTGGTCTGGCCGCCGAGTTGTCCGACGAAGATCTCGCAGTGCGGCGACGGAACCTTGGCCGCGTACTTCACCAGGAGATCGATCGTCCCGTCCGAGAGCTCGACGAAGTTGTGCGACTTCCAGTAGTTGCGGGCCCCCGGTGTGAGCAGCGGGTCGAACGCCTGCTGCCAGGCGGTGAACGGCTGGACGCCGATGAACTCGCCGTAGGGGGTCCCGAGGTGGCGGATCGGCTCGATGGCCTGCCTGCCTTCGTCGGGGTCGCCCGCGTGGCACAGCGCGAACACGACGACGGGCTTGCCGTGGACCTCCTCGGGCAGGAACGGCAGTGGCGGCGCCAGCCGCAGAACGGACCACACCGCGGTCTCGTCGCCGAGACCGGCGGCGATCTCGCGGTACTTCTTGAGCGCGTCCTTCGCCTGCTCGAGGGGGTAGACCACGAGCCCGCTCAGCAGCTCCGGTCCGACCTCGTGGAGCCGGAACTCAAACTCGGTCACGACGCCGAAGTTGCCGCCGCCGCCGCGCAGGGCCCAGAACAGGTCGGGATGTTCATTCGCGTTCACCCGCAGGATCTTTCCGTCCGCGGTCACGACCTCGGCCCCGATCAGGTTGTCGACGGTCAGGCCGTACTTCCTGCTGAGCCAGCCGAAGCCGCCGCCGAGGGTGAGCCCGGCGATGCCGGTCGTGGAGTTGATGCCGGTGGGCGTGGCGAGGCCGTGCTTCTGGGTCTCGCCGTCGACATCTCCGAGCGTGGCGCCCGGCCCGACCGCGGCGGTCTTCGCTTCAGTGTCGACCCGGACGAAGTTCATCCGCGACAGGTCGATCATCAGCCCGTCGTCGCAGACCGCGTTGCCGGCGATGTTGTGGCCGCCGCCTCGAACCGACAACAGAAGTCCGTGATCGCGGGCGAAATCGACGGCGTGCTTGACGTCGGCGGTGCTCTCGCAGCGCGCGATCAGAGCCGGCCGCCGGTCGACCATCGCGTTCCAGATGGTGCGCGCCTCGTCGTAGCCGTCGTCCGACGGGTTCAGCACCGAGCCCGTCATCTTCCGGTCGAGCGCTTCTGCATCTGCCCTGCCGAAACCACCGTCCACTGCTCCTAGAGAATGTGCCTCGTTCATGACGTCCCCTGCTTTCCGGAGTGCGCCGCAATGTCGCGGCGCATCCAATCGGTTTTTGGAAGCGGATCGCCGCCCCCTCGTTCGGAGAACCGGTCACAATGACCGGCCCTCGGTGGCGCCCGGCCGCCGTCTGCCGGGAATTCACCTGGTCTTCCAACATCGCTATGTTGCGAAGCCGTCTCAATGTAATCTCGAGGGAGGGTGAATTATTCCAAACCGCGGTGCCGCCCATTTCTCGAAGTGCTAGTCTCAGTTAAAGCACGGGACGGGACGTTGTCGATGTTGGGGGACCAAATGAACACACGCGGTGGTTTGTTCCGTTGGGACCACGTGAGCTTCGCCGACACTCTTGCCAGCGTCGGTTACGTTCAGATCGGGGCCAGCTCGATCACCGGCAGCCAGCTCCTGGGGCTCGACAATGTCACGCTGACCCCTTGCCTGTTCTCGGACGGCTTCGAATCCGGCGACACCTCGGCGTGGACCGCCACGGTTCCGTAATCATCGGGATGGTGAGAGCCGGGATCGAAGATCTCGGGAAACCGTCTTCTCCAGGCATCGCCTGATTCTCCCGGTGACCTGACTCGGGTGGGAAGCTCGAAACCTCGATGCCGCTGCGGTTGGGACGCGGAATAAGCTGAGTTTCAGTCGCATTTTCCAAGACAGACATCGGGGGTGAACAAATGGACCGCCAAGCACGTGGGCACACGCCCGCTTTTCTGACGTTGTTTGGGTTGTTGTTTTTCGCTCTGGTGGTTTTCCCGCAGCTGGTTCACGCCGGAGGGCTGGCCACCTTTGAGCTCAAGCTGCTGCCGGCCGAGCTCGAGGCGAACGACGGCTTCGGCGGTGACGTCGCGGTGCACGGCGACACCATCGTGATCGGAGCCCGCTACGACGATGACGGCGGTGTTGACGCCGGGGCTGCCTATGTTTACCGGAGGATCGCAGGGAGTTGGGTGTTCGACGGCAAATTGGTCGCCCTCGACGCCCAGGCCGGTGACGAGTTTGGAGCCGCGGTGGCGGTGCACGACGACTTCATCGTCGTGGGTGCGCCCTTCGTCGACGCCGGCGACCAGAACACTGGCGCCGCCTACGCCTTTTCCCGAGTCGGCGGCGCCTGGTCGGAGGATCAGAAGCTCTTCGGCACAGTCCCGAACCCGAGCGATTTCTTCGGCTGGGCTGTCGATATCAGCGGCGACCCACCCGTGGACAATCCGTCGGATGATGACATTTTCACGATCGCGGTAGGCGCTCCGAACGACCGGGTGGGCGGCGGAGTGGCCGAGCGCCATGGCTCGGTGACCCTGTTCCAGCTGTCGGGTGACGGCTCGTCGTGGGACTTCAAGGCCTACCTGACGGCGGATGCCTTCATGCCGCCAGACGCCGGCGACAACGACAAGTTCGGGACCTCGGTGGCGATCGCCGCCGATCTGGTCGTCGTCGGTGCCCCGGAAGAAGACGGAGAGCCGGCGTGCGGCTGCCCGCAATCGGGGTCTGCCTACCGGTTCGCGCGGACCAACATCATCGGCAGCTGGGTGCCGGCGGACAAGATCCGCGCGAACGATCCAGCAACCAGTGATTTCTTCGGGGCGAACGTGGACATCTCCTTCGACTTCGTCACCAATCTGTCCCAGACCCTGGTGGGAGCGCGCCGCAACGACGACGCCGGAACCGACACCGGGTCTGCATACATCTTTCAGCAAGGAATCCAAGAAAAGCTGCTGCCGGACGACGCCGCCTCCGGCTACCGCTTCGGTCGCTCGGTGGCGGTCGACAGGAATCGACTGGTGATCGGGGCCGATGGCGTCGACTCGGACCGGGGCGCCGCCTACCTTTTCAACCGTCCCCAGGCCTTCGGCGACTGGACCCAGGCCGATCGATTCCAGGCCAGCGACGGCGACATCTATGACCTATTCGGTCGCTCGGTGGCGATCGACGGCGTCGTGGTGGTCGTTGGTGCACCCGACGACGAACAGGCGGCCGTCGGGGCGGGTGTGGCCTACATCTACGAGTTCCCGCTGTTCATCGACGGTTTCGAGAGCGGCGACACCTCGGCGTGGACCGCCACGGTGCCCTGACCACGACCCGCCTCGGGGTTTCAGGTGAGGTCGGCACGACGGACCCTGAGTCCGCGAACTACGCAGCGATGAAGAAATTGACGAAGATCTTGACGGTTTCCGCTTCGTCCCAGACCTCCGGTTTGACCTTCATCTTGACGACGTACTCATAAGAGTCGCCACCCGTCTTGACGATGGTCGACTTCTTCGCCGTTGCGATGTCCTTGCCGGAGGCGTCCAGGAGCTTGACCACGATCTGCACCCGCTCGGGTCTGGCGCGCCCGCTCGAGCCAGTGCCGGCGTCAATTCCGTTCCCGGCGGACGATCTCCTCCTTGATCCCGGCCACCTGCTCCACCGGCAGCACGAAGACGACACCGGTGCCGTGCTCGTCCAGCCTTCCGGCCCGGTGGATCGCCGCCATCACCGGCGGGACCAGCTCCTCCTCGGCCAGGAAGAACACGACGTCCGTCTGCGTCTCCAGGGTCAGGCCGAGAAATGTCTTGGCCTCGTGCATCCCCGTGCCGCGGCCGGGCACGATCGTCGCGCCGGAGATCCCGCAGGCCTTGGCGGCGTCGACGACCTCGATCGGTGACGTTCGGTTTGAGAGCGGCGACGATGACCTTGTAGTCCATTTCATCCCTCCCGGCCGTGTCTCGAGCGCCGTCGGGCCCACCATCCGGCGAGCTGGGCGTAGCCCATCACGGTGATCATCGGAAACAGACTGGCGAACGCGATCAGACCGAACCCGTCCAGCGCCGGATTGCGCCCCGGGATGGTCGCCGGAAAGACCCAGGCCGAGGGCCGTGACCAGCGGAACGGTCACGGTCGATGTCGTGACCCCGCCGGAGTCGTAGGCCAGCGGGATGATCGATTTCGGCGCGAAGATCGTCTGGACGAGCACGATCAGATAGCCGACCGCGATGAACAGCACCAGCGACGTGCCGGTGACGATGCGGAACGTGCCCAGCGAGATGCCCGCGGCGACGCCGACGGCCACCACCAGCCGCAGGCCCCACGGGCGGATCGTTCCGCGCGAGGCCTGGTTCGCCTTGAAGGCGACGGCGATCAGCGCGGGCTCGGCCAGCGTGGTGGAGAACCCGACGATCGCGGCGAACAGGTAGACCCACCCGTAGATCCACCACTGCGGCGACTCCGGCACCGCGCCGGCCCCGAACACGAACTCCGGCGACGTGAGCTGGGTCGCCATGAGCTTGCCCAGCGGGAACAGCGCCAGCTCGAGGCCCATCAGGAAGAAGGCCAGCCCGATCACGACGAAGACGAGGCCGACCAGCAGCCGCCTCAGGTGCGGGATCGGCCGGCGCAGCACGAACAGCTGGAAGCCCAGCAGCAGCGCGGTGACCGCGAACACGTCGCGGCAGCGTGGCCAGCAACGCGTGGCTGAGCCCGTCGATCACGACCGATCCTCCCGCCGTCCATCAGCCGGACCCCGGAAGTCGCAGACCGAATACGCAGGATGCCCAGCACCATGACGAAGATCATCGGCGTCAGCGAGGCCAGGGCGATCATGCCGAAGCCGTCCACCAACGGGTCTCGCCCGCGGATCGACGTGGCCAGGCCGATGCCCAGGGCGGTCACCAGCGGCACCGTCACCGTCGAGGTGGTGACGCCGCCCGAGTCGAACGCGATGCCGACGATCGCCTCCGGGCGCGACGAAGGTCATCAGCACGACGACGACGTAGCCCCCGATGATCAGGTACTGGATCGGCCACCCGCGCAGGATGCGGAAGATCCCGAGGACGATCGCCGCACCGACGGACAGCGCCACCGTCAGCCGCAGCTGCATCGCGTACGACGCTCGGGACGCCGCGTCCGACGGCGATGTAGTTCGCCTCGGCGGCGACGTCGGCCGCCTTCGCCGGCGATCGCGATCAGCGCCGGTTCGGCCACCGTGGTGGAGAAACCCAGCAGGAACCCGAACACCAGCAGCCAGGCCAGGCTGCCCTTGCGGGCGAAGGCGTAGGCCATCGCCTCGCCGATGGGGAACAGACCCATCTCCAGGCCCTGCACGAAGAACATCAGCCCGATCACCACGAACAGCGTGCCGACCAGCGTCTCCGCCACGTTGGGAAAGGGCTGCCGCAGCACCAGCAGCTGGAAGACGACGATGACCAGGATGATCGGGAGGAGGTCGCGCAGGGCGCTGCCGAGGCGATGCACGAACATCCGGATCAACGGTTTCGCGATGGTTGCAGCCCTCGGCATCAGGGTGGGATTCCGGCCGGCGCTACGCGGGCGGGTCCAGCAGGGGCGATTCCGCCAGGTAGATCAGCAGTGATCCCGGCTCGAGGACCAGGCTCTTGGGCGGGTTGATCACATCCTCTCCCGTTCGGCGTGCGGACGCCGATGACCAGGCCACCGCGCTTCGACAGCTGCATCTCGACCAGCAGCTCGCCAAACGACACCGGCTCCGTCGGGTCGCCGGGGATCCGTCCGATGTAGACGCTGTGCGCTCCCGACAGCAGCACCCGGCTCATCGTGTTCGCCGTGCCGTGGAAGGCGACCGCGTGGGCGATCATCGAGAAGCCGATCCGGCGCGTCTCGATCACCTCGTCGGCGCCCGCCTTCCTGGCGTGATCGACGTTCTCCGAGTCGAGGATCTCGGCCACCACGTACAGCGGTCGGTGACGTCCGGACACGCGTCTGCGTTCGCGCTTCATGTAGGACCGGATGGTGAAGACGGTGAGGATGGTGGCCGCGTCCGCGACCTGCGGGCTGACGTCGCGCGCGCCGGAGACGATGACCGCGGCGGCGTGGGTGAGGCGGACCTTGTCCAGCTCGCTCTCCTTGGTCGGGTCGCCCTGGACCCAGAAGAAGTCCGGAGGAAGGTCCCGCGGCCGCTCCTGGTCCTCGAAGAACACCACCCGCGTCTCGGCCAGGTTCAGCGCCAGCTTCAGCGCCTCCAGGAGCAGGTGGGAGCTCTGGTCGTAGCCGCACACCACGACGTGGTTGACGTAGTCGCTCATACGAAACTGCTCCTCCCGGATGCTCAGCATCCCGCTCACCAGGCTGGATCCCACGATGCCGGCGAACAGGGCCAGCGTGAACATCCCGCCGATCATCATCACCGCGCCGACGATCCGACCCAGCAGCGTCACCGGCGTGATGTCGCCGAAGCCGACGGTGGTCACGGTGACCAGCGCCCACCAGACGCCGTCCGCCATCGTCCGGAGGCCGGGGTTGATCCTGTCCCTCGACCAGGTAGATGGTGACGCCGCCCAGCAGGGTCGTCACGCCCAGCACGCTGAACGCGAAGGCGAACAGCAGGCCGTTCTCCTCCAGCGCCTGCAGCACGATGGCGAACGGATTGCGGTAGCGGAAGACCCGCGACGTGCGGAGCAGCCGGAGCAGCCGCAGGACGCGCAGCCCGCGCAGCCCGGGGAACAGGGCCAGCACCGCCAGGATGTCCACCAGCATCATCGGCCGCAGGACGAAGCCCAGGCGCGCCAGCACGTGCGCGCGGAGGCGCCCGATGGGCGGGCGCCGGAAGACCTTCAGCGCCGGCGGCTGGAACGATGCGACCCGCAGCACGATCTCGACGGCGAAGATCACCAGGATCGCGCGGTCGATCTGTCGCAGGAGGGGCTCGGCGGGACTGCCCTCGGGCACCAGGGCCTCGACGACGAGCAAGGTGATCGACAGCACGATCAGCGCCCAGACCGCGCCCTGGACCATCCGGTAGATCCGGGTGCCCGGCTCGTGAAAGGCGTCGTGCAGCGTTGGCGATCAGGGCATCCATCGGCACCAACGATATCGCAGTTCGGTCCGACAATAGACGGTGGGCGGTGAACGACGCGACTCCCGGTCTCGCCTCCTGGCGGGTGCTTTGCGACAGGATATCGTTGCCGATAGACGATCTGCAGTCGACATCTTGGTCAACCCGCCTGTTGGTACACTGCTGGCGAGATCATCCGCGCGACCGAGCAGTCTGTGATGAGGTCAGATCAACCGAAGACCCGCGTCGAGTCCCTGTGCGAGGGGATCATCGAGGCCAGCTGGCTGCTGGCTCTGGCGGTGGTCCCGCTGCTGGTGAACATATACAGCCAGCGCACCTACGAACCGGACAAGGCAGCGCTGACGAGGTCCTTCGCTGTTGTGATCCTGGCGGTGTGGCTGCTCAAGGTGGCGGCGGGCGGACGGATCGTCAGGCCCGTCCGGCAACGGGGTGCCGGTTCGACGGCGGCGGTCGAAGGGGGCCGGTGGAGGCGCCTGGTCCGCGGCAACCTCCTGTTTTCGCTGGTCGCGGGTTTCGTCCTGCTGCTGGTGGCCGGCTCGGTGCTGTCGATCGACCCTCGACTGAGCTGGCTGGGGTCCTACGCGAGGGCGCAGGGGGCGTGGACCGAGCTCGCCTACGTCGTCTTCTTTGCCGCGGTGGTGGGACACCTCAGGACCTGGTCCCAGTGGCGGCGAATCGCCCGGGTGGTGGTCGTGGCGGGCACCATGGTGGCGCTGTACGCCATCTTCCAGGCGCTGGGCGTGGATCCGGTGGAGACGGTGAAGAGCACTCGAAGGGTCTACTCGACCCTCGGCAATGCGATCTTCCTCGGTGCCTACCTGCTGATGACCTTCTTCGTGACGGCCTGCGAGTTGTTCATGGAGGTCGTCGACGGCACGGGTCGAGGCCTTTCGACCGCAAGGACGCCGGGGTCGAGATTCCTGGGCGTGTCGGCGCTGAGTCTGGCCCTGCTGTGCCAACTGATCGCGATGGTCCTGTCTCAGAGCCGCGGTCCGTTTCTCGGGCTGGTGGCCGGCTGCTACTTCGTTTTTCTCGTCGGCCTGATGGTCTTACGTGACCGGTCGGTTTCACGGCCGGCCGGCAATCGAGCAACCGGGTGGGTCCGGTGGCGGACGCCCGCGGTGCTGGGGCTGGCGCTACTGGCGATGGTGCTGCTGATCGTCAGCAACACCCGGGGGACATGGCTATCTCGGCTGGATGAGGTCCCCTATCTGGGTCGGCTCTCGAGCGTCCTCGATCCGGAGTCACGGACGATCCGGGTGCGGCTCATGATCTGGACGGGGGTGGCCGAGCTGCTGTCGTCCGACGAGGCCATGGTCGAGCCCGGCGGCGCGGTCGATCCTCACCACCGCGGGCGGCTGCTGGCGGGCTTCGGGCCCGAGACCTTTGGCCTCGCCATCAACCGCCACATTCCCCCGCAGCTGGGCCAGCTGGAGAGCCGGTCGAAGACCCCGGACAGGGCCCACAACGACACCCTCGACCGACTGGTCATGAACGGTGTTGTCGGTGCTGTTCTGTGGTTGGGAATCTACGCAACGCTGTTTTCGCTCGGCCTGCGGAGTCTGGGGCTGGTGGAGAGTCGGCGCGACGAGGTCGCCCTGTGGGCGGTGTTGGCGACCGGCGCTGCGGTTGGCGCGGCGGCGCCGTGGATGGTCAGCGGTCGGTCCATTCTGTCGGGGGTCGGCCTGCCGGTGGGCCTGGTGGCGAGCCTGGCCGTTTTCCTCACCGCGCGGGTGATGGTCAAGGGTGTCCGCCCCTCGCCGGATCGGTTCGACCGGCGGGTCCAGGCCGTGGCTCTGGCCCTGGTGGCCACCGTCGTCGCCCACGTGGTGGAAATCCACGTCGGCATCGCCGTCACCTCGACCAGGCTCTACTTCTGGCTGGTGGCCGCAGTCCTGGTGATCATCGGCAGGGGATGGCTCGAGATCGACGGGCCGGCTCACGGCACCGGGACCCGGCCGAGGAAGGCTGGGGCGGCGCCACAGTCAGCGGCCTCCTGGCTGGTCTCACCGCTCCTGACGGCCGGCCTCTGCCTGCCCTGGGTCTTCACGCTGACCCTGGGCGGCGCCGACGCACGGACCGTCGGGTCGATCCTCTCCGGGTCGTGGTGGAGACAGGGGACGGCGCACGGATCCGGTCATCCATCGGCGTTGTTCTGGCTGGTTGCCGGGACCGTGGCCCTCGGTGCGGTCTTCGACCGGTCGGCCGGTGGAGCGGCGGCAAGATCCAGGCGTCGATCATTTGCCCTTCGGACCTCCACCGTCCTGCTGATGGTCGCAGTCGGAGCGGTGGTCCAGGCCTGGCTGGTCACCCGCTGTATTCCTCACGTGGCCGGAGATCAGGGTTTCCTGGACGCGGCCTGGGCGGCGGCGGGTCAGTTCGGGCTGCACACGTGGTGGGTCCTTTCGATGGCCCTCGCCGTCGGGTGTGCCCTCGGTTTATCCGTGCCGGGCGCCGCCCGACGCCGGGGATCTTCGTTGACGACGCCGGTGATCGCCGTCGTGTCGGCCGCAGCCGCCATTGCCATCGTCCAGCGGTACGACATCGATCCGATCCGGGCGGACGGTGCGTTGAAGGCGGCGACGGCCATCGCCGCGAGGGGTGGTTCGGAGCGGGCCCTGACCCTTCTCGAGGGTGCCTGCCGGCTCGCGCCGCGGGAGCCGATGTACGCCCTCATGCGGGGGCGAACGGCGCTGTCCGCCGCCGAGGCCGCCGCCGAGGATTCCGAGAAGGATCGGATGTTCGACCTCGCGGGTTCGAGTCTCGCGCGGGCCCGTGACCTCGCGCCGCTGGATCCGGATCACCACGCCAACCTGGGCCGGTACGCGGTGAGACGGGCCCTTTCCCAGTCCGACCCCGAGCGCCGGGGTCGGCTGCTGGAGCGGGCCGTCGCGAGCTACGAGGATGCCCTGGTGCTGCGCCCGACCTCGGTCGTCCTGCTCAACGAGTACGGCCGGCTGTTGATCAACATGGGCCGTCGTGACCGAGCGCGACGGGCCCTCGAGAGGGCGATCGCCCTCGACCCCCTGTTCCGGGACCCGGAATCGGCGCTGGCTGCGCTCGACCGCATCAAAGGGGCCGGCTCGCCACCTCGCTGACCGGCGGCGTGATCTCCTGGGTTGGTGGTGGTAGACTGGCCGAGATCGCAATCACGACATACAGGGCCAAACACCGATTATCGGTTCGGGGGGTCCCCATGAGACACGAGCGTTCCATCGATGGCTCACTCATCACCGGCGTGGTCCTGGCGTCGGCGGTGTTCGCCACGGCCATCCTCGCCATCACGGGTTTTGCGGCACTGGCGGTGGAGACCCCGCCGACCATCACGCAATTCCGACAACCGGCGGGGGGAGTGGAGGGGGCGACGGGGTTCGGCCTGAATGCGAGTACGTACTCAGGGGTGCCGGTCGCCGGGGAGTGGATGAACTTCCTGATCACCTACCGGAATCACGGTTCCATCACCGAGCCGGTCCATATCACCGACACCCTCCCGGTGGGGGCCGAGTTCTCCCGGGCGTGGTGGGGGGAAGGCAACCAGCCGAATGCCGGCGACGACCTGCCCCCGGCAAATCCACTGCCCGGGGGCGCGTTGGCCTGGCAGCTGCCCGATCTCGGCGGCGGCGAGATGAGGTGGTTTCACCTCGAGGTCTGGCTTTCGCCGGGCCTGAACCCCGGGGACAATATCGTCAATTGCGCGATGATCGGCCCGGCTTCGGACGAGACCACCGTCGAGGACAACCAGGACTGCACGGTTGACGCGGTCAATCCCTCGGGACCGAACCTCGGCATCACCACCACCCACGAGTGGCGGTTGCCGGACTACGGTGAGCTGAGCCACGAGATTCGCTTCTGGAACTGGGGAGTTCAGTCCGAAGACGGCGCGGTGATCACTGACACCTACCCGGTGGGGACTCAATGGGATGGCACGTGGAATTCCGATGTTCAGGGCGTGACGCTGGGGCAGGTGCTCGATCGGACCGTGACATGGTGGCTCCCGAACCTGCCCTCCGGCACGACGGGACGGATATGGTTCGACACCGGTCTTGTCGAACCAGGGATTCCGAATCAGTTTTTCACGAATACTGTCGAGGTCACGACCCCGGCAGGTGACGTGGTTCCGGCGAACAACGTCTTTGATGACGTGGCGACCACCGGTGGCGAGGTGCACGAGGTCGACCTCCAGGTCGTCACTGACCGCAGCCGCCTGTGGGCCTTCACGCCACTGGTGGACTCGAGCGGCCCGATCACGGTGACCACCCCCGTGACAACGATCGCTGCCCATCCCGGCCCCGACTGCCGCTGCTGGGAGTTTCCGGACATCGGGCCGGTGTATCCGGGTGACGTCATTACGGTGACTGCGGGGAGCGGGTTCTTTCCAGTGGCGATCACCGTCCCAGACCCGTTCGATGCGACGGCGGACTCCGACGCCAACCTGGTGTGGGGCCAGATCGACCTACTGGATTTCGAGCCGGTCGAGGTCGCGCTCTACGGCGGGCCGGTCCGGGTGGTGCGGACCACCATGGGCGGATTTGGAGTCAACTTCCCGGACGTCTGGAAAGGCGCCGTGGGCGAGGTGCGCTACCCCACCATGATGGACCAGGCGCGGGTGATGTTCCGGCGCCGTTTCTACACCCGGGACGTCGTGCTCGCCGTGCACGTCCGGGACAACTGGGTCGAGGGGCTCTTCGAGTCGGGTCACCCGGTGGTCATCGAGGTCAGGGAGTCCGACGACGTGACGGTCAAGGGGCGGGCGGAGCTGGTGACCGGCTACCCGCCCTGGTGGGACGGTCTGTCGGGATTCTCGACCCTCTTCGGCGATCCCTGGATCGGGGAACCTCCCGACATCGTGGCCGGCGACTGGGTCCACGCCTGGATCGACACTCTCGAGGTCTCGGGCGCGGTGCGGGCGGGCGCCATCACCGGCACGGTGGAGGTGGACACCGACACCGTGTTCGGGACGATCACTGCGCCATGGCTCGCCACTACTCTCGCGGGGGCGTGCGCCGTTGCCGAGGAGGCGGCTCCGCAGATCCCGTTTAACGTGGATCCGAACGGTGGCCAGTATCTGTGCGACTTCGGCGCGGCCGGCTGGGACCTGCAGCCGGGGCACCAGGTCGCCGTGTCCTACTGGGATCCCGAGAGTCACCGGGTGATCAACCAGTTCCCTGATCTTCCACCCATTCTGGGCGTCGATGTGACGGGCCTGGGGGCGCCGACCACCGGTGGCAACTTCGAGTACATCGTCAGCCTGTGGAACGACGGGGGTCAGCCGGCGCAAGGTACTTACTTGACGGATACCCTGCCCGTGGGCGCCGGCTATGTCGGGAATACCTCCACGTTCACGGTGACCGTCACCGGCCCATCGGCGGTCTTCGACGTGGGCACACTGGACCCCGGTGTGCAGGTTGACTTTTCGTTCTTCACCGAGATCAGCGCGCCGGTCACCACGACCATTACCAACACGGTCGAAATCGGCGCTTCCAACGCTGTCACCGACACGACCCCCGGTCCGTCCGGCTGGGTCAATGTTGTCCAGCCCAACGACACCGACCTGATGTTCACCTCCGCAGCTGCCGACCAGGGGCCCGAGCCCGGGAGCGATTGGGAGTGGGCCGTCGAGGTCTGCAACGTGGGCTCGACGTCGAGCGCGACCGCGATTCTCACCGACACGCTGCCGGCGATGGGTCCGATGCTGTACTGGTGGGCGGACCAAGCCGGGTGGGCGGAGCTGTCGAGCGCGCCGGAACAGCTGGTGGTGGAGCGGCCCACCCTGTCGGGCGGCTACTGCTCGACCCTCCACTTGATGACCCACGTGGATCCGGACGCCAACCCAGGCCAGCAGCTGTGCAACACCGTCACCGTGTCGTCGGGCAACGACCTCGACCCCCAGAACAACACTCTGGTGGAATGCGTCACCGTCGGCGGGGCGGTCCCGGCCATCGAGATTGAGAAGCTGACCATCGGTGTCGACGCGGACGATCCGCCGGGGCCGTACATTTCGGTGGGCGAGCCGGTGGAGTGGACCTACACGGTCACCAACACCGGCAACATCACGCTGACCGGGATCACGGTGGTTGACGACCAGCCCGGTGTGGCACCGAGCTGCCCGGGCGATGTTCTCGGGCCCCAGGAGACGATGGAATGCGGCGCAAGCGGGGTGGCCGTTGAGGGCCAGTATGCGAATCTGGGCGTTGCGACCGGCCACCCGCTGGTGGGCGATCCGGTGATGGCCGAGGACCCGAGCCACTACTTCGGGATGTTCGCCAGCATCGACATCGAGAAGGCCACCAACGGGGTCGGCGCGGATGACCCGCCGGGGCCGGAAATCGAGGTCGGATTCCCGGTGGAGTGGACCTACACGATCCGCAACACCGGCAACGTGCCGCTGATTGGCGTCACCGTGGAGGATGACCAGCCGGGGGTCGAACCCGATTGTCTGCCGTTCGATCTCGGACCTGACGAGGAAGTGGTGTGCACGGCGAACGGAGTGGCGGTGGAGGGTCAGTACGAGAACGTCGGAACCGCGACCGGAGATCCGCCCGCAGGGCCGCCGGTCGGCGACGCCGATCTCAGCCACTACCTCGGGTTCTACGGGCTGCCGTTCGCCGACGGCTTCGAGTCGGGCGACACCTCGGCCTGGTCACGCACCGTGCCTTAGGGGGCTAGCTGGCGGCGTCGGGTCGTTCGAGCCGGACGATGGCGACGACGGCGAGGATGGTCACTGCAAGCACGATGACGTAAGCCTCCTGGGGCGAGGCGAGGCTGATGAAGATGGCGAGGACGCCGAGGGCGCAACCGGCCAGGTAGAGGAGGAGGGCCGCCTCCCGGCGAGTCCAGCCGAGACGGACGAGCCGGTGGGAGATATGGTCCTTGCCCGGGGTGGTGAACGGGTTCTCGGCCCGCCGGATCCTTGAGATCACCACCAGAGTGGTGTCGAAGAGCGGGATGCCCAGCACCAGCACCGGCACCATCCAGGTCACCCAGACCACGTTGGCTGGAAACCGGAGCTTGATGGCGAGGGCCGCCATGACGAAGCCCAGGAAGAGGCTGCCCGAGTCACCCATGAAGATCCGCGCCGGGTTGAAGTTGTAGAGCAGGAAGCCGACGCAGGCGCCGAGGATGGCGGCCGCCAGCCCACCCACCAGGAACTGGCCGTTCATGGCGGCCATCAGCAGGAAGTAGGCGGCTGCCACCGCGCCGATGCCGCTCGACAGACCGTCCATGTTGTCGAGCAGGTTGAAGGCGTTGGTGATGCCCACCACCCACAGCACGGTGATTCCGATGTCCGCCCAGTCCGGCACCGGCAGCGCCACCCGGACGCCGGCGACGACCAGGATCGCGGCGCCCACCAGCTGGGCGGCGAGCTTGGCCGCCGGGGTGAGGCCCTTACGGTCGTCCCACAGACCCCAGAAGGAGACCCAGCTGGCGCCGATCACGATGCCGGCGAGCTGGACCACCTCCCGCCGCTCCGGTTGGAGCAGCAGCGAGCCGATCACCGCGCCGTAGATCGCCACGCCGCCGAGCAGGGGCACCGGAGTGGTGTGGAGCTTGCGCCGGGCGGGTTGATCCACCACCCCGAGCCGCAGCGCGGCGCGGCGCATGGCCGGCGTGCCGACGACCGCGAGCACGAAGGCGGCGGCGCCGATGATCATGAGGTGGCCCGGTGTCATGGCGAACGATGACAATCATAGCCTGGTTCGATTCGGCAGCGGACGGATTTTACGAGGGAGTAGGCAGTAGGGAGTAGGCAGTGGCGTCATCGAAGTGCAGAGGTGCTTGGGAACGCTACTGCCTACTCCCCACTGCTTGCTGCCTCTTCAGAATCGCCGCTATGTTCCGAGCTCTTTCGGCGGCCACATTCCAGCTGAATCGATCGCGTACAAAGGTGCGAGCCGCTGTCCCCAGGCGACGACGAAGCGCCTCGTCGCCGAGCAGGGCCGCCGTGAGGGCCGCGAACTCCTCGGGACCGTGGCCGATCAGCAGCTCTCGGTCGGCCACCGCACCGAGGCCGTCTGCGACCCTGGATGAGGTGATCACGGGCCGCGCCGCCGCCATGGCTTCGAGCACCTTGTTCTGGACCCCGGCGGCGAACCTGAGGGGCGCGACGAAGGCCGCGGCGCGGTTGAGCTCCAGGTTGAGGTCGGCCACGAAGCCCGCCACCTCGACCCCCGGCAGGCGGTCGAGCCGCCGCACCCGGGAGCAGGGATCGGCGCCGACGATCCTGAGCCGGCAACCGGAGACCCGCCGCCGGATGGCGGGCAGAATCACCTCGGCGAGGTACACCGCCGCGTCCACGTTGTGGGCAACGGCCATGTGGCCGGTGAAGACGATCCGAATGGGGTCCCCCGCTTCCTCGAGAGGTCGGAACACGTCGAGGTCGACGCCGTTGGGGACCACCCGGGCGTTGGCCGACGGGCATCGGTTGAGGAGGGTCTGGCGCTCCCGGTCGGAGATCAGCCACACCTCGCCGGCCCTGGCCGCGACCCGCTTTTCGAAGCGCTCGATGCGTTTCCTCTCGACCGCGTGGACGAGCCGCGAGGGCAGGGAGCGGAATCGGAGGGAGGCCGCCACCTCGTCTGAGATCACGTCGGTGAGGTCGACGATCCGGTAGGGCGCGTCGACCCCGTCGAGGTAGGGGGCCATCCGAAACAGGTGGACCCAAGCGGCATCAAAGCTCCGCTCCGCGAGGGTCTCGGCTACCAGGCGGCGCATCGCCCGTGAGCGGTAATAGAGGGTCTGCAGGGGTTGGCGGCGCCAGCCGTTGGCCAGCACGGTGAGAATTGACGCCGATCGGCTCTTGGTCACCGTCCGCACGTCGTTGCACACGCCATTCAGAACCTGTGCGAACTCCTGCTGTTCGGTGCCATCGACGAACGACAGCAGCGTGAGCTCGTGCTCGCACGAAAGGGTCCTGAGGACGTGGTACGCCCGGAGCCGGTCGCCGCGGTCCGGCGGATAGGGCAGTCGGGAGGTCAGACAGAGGATCCGCACTGGACCCTCATGCTACAGCTACAATCAGAGGCGGCTGCCGGATGTGGACCGGAGGAGCCCTCATTGATCATCAAACCCCTGTTCATCATAGGCTGCCCGCGCTCCGGGACGACCCTGCTGTACCGGAGACTCTCAGAGGCCGATGATTTGTGGTCGATCGGCGCAGAGAGCCGGCACATTATCGAGCGGGCGCACTCCCCGGAGCACAAGGGCTGGGAGTCGGGCGAGCTGAGCGCGCCGGACGTGACGGCCGACTCGCGGCTCACCATCCCGGCGGCCTTCGAGAGAGAGGCCGCGCCGGGGAGCTTCTGGCGACGGGTCAACCGGCTGAGGTCGTGGCTGGACCATCGGACGGTGTGGCGTTTCGTCAAAACCGCGAGATCGGGCGCCGGAACCGCGGGCCGGTTCACCGGCGAGGTGCCCCGTCGCGGCGCGGCTGCCGTGCGCTGGTCGGTCCGACAGCGAAACCGGCTCGCGTTCGACCGCAGCCGGCCCAGGCGGCTGTTGGAAAAGACGCCCGAAAACTGCCTGCGGCTGCCCTTCTTGTTGGAGCTTTTTCCGGACGCCGCATTCCTGTTTTTGACCCGCGACGGGCGCAGCAACATCGGATCGTTGATGGAGGGCTGGCGGCGGCCGGATCTGTTCCGCGGCTATCTGATTCCCGACCGGCTGTCGGTCCCCGGGGTGCCGGAGAACCGGTGGGCCTTCACCCTGATTCCGGGCTGGCGGAGCCTGCTGGCGGGCCCTCTCGAGGAGATTTGTGCCCGCCAGTGGATCGCGTGTAACGAGGCCGTGCTTCGTTTCCGGGAGGGCGAGGGACGGTCGACCCCCTTTTTGCGGATCAGCTACGAGGAACTGGTCGCCGAACCGGGTCGAACGCTGAGCCGGGTGGCCGCGTTCGCAAAGCTGGAGTTCGACCTCCAAGGGGGACCGTTGCCCAGGTCGAACGTGGTGTCTGAGCCCGAACAGGACAAGTGGCGGCGTCGGTATGGTGACACCATCGCACGCGTCGAGGACATCATCGGGCCGACGATGGAGCGGCTCGGCTACGGCGATTGATCGATCATCTGCCGCCCACCTGACCGAGTCAAAAGTCGAAAGTCAAAAGTCAAAAGTCAAAAGTCGAAAACCGGAACCAAAAGGTCCCGTGCGGGTACCAACAGCCTCGGGCTGCACCACATTCTGCTTGATCGCGGTGGGCGAGGCGTTCCGATCAGCGGGTGAGGGCCGAGTAGAGATCGGTGAGCCGCCCCTCGACGGCCGGCCAGTTGAAGCGCTCGACCACCCGCCGGCGTCCGGCAAGTCCCATCCGGGCGGCTGCCTGGCGGTTATCGAGCATGGCCAGGATGGCGTCGGCGTGGGCCTGTGGGTCGTCGGCGCAGATCAGTAAGCCGGTGACCCCGGACGCCACCAAGGGGCGCGTCGATTCGAGATCGCTGCACACCACCGGCAGGCCGTAGGCCATGTACTCGAAGAGCTTGGTGGGCACGTTCTTCTGGTTCTTCGCGAACGGCTGCCACGTGACCCAGCCCACCGCCGCCCGCGCCAGATGGGCGCCGACCTCAGCGAACGGGACGCGCCCCTTGATCTCGACCGCCTGCTCGATGCCGAGCCGCCTGACGTGAGACCGCACCTCGGCCTCGAGGCCGGGCGGCATGAAGTGACCCACGTGCAGCAGCCGCGCGTCGGGCCGGCGCTGGTGGACCCTGGCGAAGGCATCGATCATCAGCCGGCTGCCTCGGTTGCGCTCGAGGCCCCCAAGGTAGAGAACCAGAGGCTCCCGCCGGGCCGTATCGGCCAGGGCCGCGGCGCCGGCCTCGACGAAATCGGAGTCCGGATAGTTGGGCAGCACCACCTTGGGTCGGTCGACGGTATGAAAGGCCCTCGACGTCGCCTCGTCGGCGAACACCAGGGCGTGGTGCCGGCGCGCAAGCCGGGGCTCCAGAATCCGGAAGGCCCACGCCATCGGGTAGCGCACGACGGCCGGCAGGTAGTCCTTGACCGCGAAGAACTCCGGGTAGGCCTCGTGGACGTCGTAGATCGTGGGCGCTCCGGTGCGCCGGCCGAGCCGGGCCACGGGCACCAGCAGCTCGGGGTCGTGGAAGTGGTAGAGGTCGGCGTTGGTGGCGGCTGCCCGGTGGAGCATGCGGCGCCACACCCAGGGGCGGCGGCGGCGGCTCACCCTCGGGAGGCCGAGGATGGAGATTCCGTCCCGGACCTCGTCCCGCTCGTGAACGGCCACCAGGGTCACCCGATGGCCGGCGCGCGCCAGTGTCCGCGCCTCGCGGTAGAACACCCGATTGTCCAGGGCCTGATGGACGCTGGACAGCAGGCAGACCTCGAGCGGCCGGGTCACGTCGCGTCTCCGCCGCCGATCGTCGGCCGTGGGTTGTCGTTGAGCAGAGCCATGAAAGCCCCAATCCGGCGGTACCCCCATGCCAGGAACCCGGCGGCGAAGACGCCCGCGAAAATCGACCCTTTGAGCATGCCCAGGGCGAGTTCGCCGTCGGCCAGCGGCGCCGAGGCCAAAGCGGCCGCGCCGCCGAGCAGGCACGCGCCAGCCGGTGGGGCTACTACGGCGGCCATCGAGAAGTCCACGTGCCGGCGGACCCGCGACAGCATCAGCACGACGCCCGCGCAGGCGGCACCGCTGGTGGCCACGGCCACCCCGGCCACTCCGAATCTGGGACCGAGCGTGACCAGCCCGAGCACCAACACGCCGAGTCGAACCAGGCGCGCCTGGGCGGTCCGCTCGGGCTCGCCGACCGCGGTGAGCAGGTTGGCGAGGGACCGCTCGATGGGATCGATCAGGGCATATGCCAACAGCAGTCGGAACGGCAGCAGCATGGGCAGCCAGCGGTCCCCCAGAAAGACGACGACGAACTCCCTCGACACGACGGCCAACAGCCCCGTGGCGAAGAAGCCGACCCACAGCAGGAACCCGGTTACCTCGCGGACGGCCGCCGACAGCTGCCGAGCCTCGTCCTTGATTTCGGCGAAGGTGCCCAGGGACACGACGTTGACCGCGTTGGCGACCACCCGGCGGGGGTAGCCGGCGAAGGTGAGTGACCGGGAGTAGAAGCCGAGGGGTTGGGTGCCGAGGACGACCCCGGTCCACAGGCTGTCGATCCGCTCGCAGGCTTGGGCCGTCAGGTTGGCCAGCAGGCTCCGGACTCCGAAGCCGAAGAAATACCGTGCGGCGTCCGCGGACCACGCCAGGCGGGGTCGCCACACCGGACGCCACAGGTAGAGCAGGGCCAACGAGGCGGCGGCCGCCACCAGGTCGGTGACCAGCAGCGCCCACAGCTCGGCTCCGGCGAGCGCCAGGCCGATGGCGGCGACGGTGGTCAGCACCGCGGTGACGATTTCGAGGACGGCGAGTCGTCGATGTTGGACGCGGCGGACCAGAATCAGGGTGGGGGTCTGGGCGACGTGGGTGAGGAAGGTCGCGGCGCCGAGCACGATGAGAGCGGTGCGCATGCCCGGATCGTCGATGATCGAAACGACGACCGCGAGCGCCCCCAGCCAGGCCGTGGTGGTGACCAACGTCAGGGTGAAGTGGGACGCGGCGGCCCGATCCTCGTCGGCGGTTTCTCGCGCTCGGTGCAACATGGCCCCGCCGAAGCCGAAGGCCGCCAGCACCGCGGTCAGCTTGATTGTCGCGAAGGCCAGCGAGTAGGTGCCGAAGGTGGCGACCTCCAACAGTCGGGCCAGCACCACCGCCCGAACCGCCAGCACCGCCACCGACGCCAGGTTCGCGCCGACCTTCCAGCCGAACGATCTCGCGGTGCGCGCCGCCAGGGCTTCGTGCGGGGGTGTCGCCATGTTCCCCTAGCATAGCCTGAACGTGGTGACCTTCGGGGAGGGGTCAGTCCGAGACGGGTGACGCCCTCAGGCCGGGGCCGTATTGCCGCGCCAGGGTCGGGTTAATCGCGGGGCCGGTTCGGGCAGTCCTGTTGGGCATGTTGGAGCCCGACCTCGATCAGGGTCCTGACGTGCTCGTCAGCCAGGGTGTACTGGACCATCCGGCCGTCGCGTCGCGCCGCCACCAGATCGCGGTCGCGCAGCAGCCGGAGCTGGTGGCTGACGGCTGAAATCGACAGCTCGGTGCGAGCCGCGAGGTCGCTGACGCAGAGGGAATCCCCATTCTCGGCCAGGGCGCGGAGGATGGTCAGCCGAGTGGGATCGCCGAGGGCGGAGAACAACCTGCTCAGGCATTCAACGGCCCACCCCGGCATGTCCGCCCCGTCGGGGCAGCAGCCGCGATTGCCGGAGGTGTCCGTCGAGAGGTCGATGTTGGTGGTGTCGGGTTTTTTCACGAGTTCCTTCCCAGGTACCGGTCCATCATACCTCCTTTGCGTGAGGAGACTCTTCAGTGGAGAATCGGGAACGAAGGGCGAGGGCCACGTTGACCAGACCGATCAGCACCGGAACCTCCACCAACGGCCCGATGACCGCGGCGAAGGCGACGCCGGAATCGATGCCGAAGGTGGCGATGGCCACGGCGATGGCGAGCTCGAAGTTGTTGGAGGCGGCGGTGAACGACAGGGTGGCCGCGCGCGGATAGTCCGCCCCGGCCCGCTTCGACAGGAAGAACGACACCAGGAACATGACAACGAAGTAGATCACCAGGGGAATGGCGATGCGGACCACGTCGAGGGGCAGCTCGACGATGACCTCGCCCTTGAGCGAGAACATCACCACGATGGTGAACAGAAGTGCCACCAGAGTCAGGGGACTGATGGCCGGGATGAACCTGGTCTCGTACCACCGCTTGCCCTTCGCCGCGATCAACGAAAACCGGGTCAGGATTCCGGCGAGGAAGGGAATTCCGAGGTAGATGAAAACGCTTTCGGCGATCTGGCCGATGGTGACCTTCACCTCGACGCCGGACAGCCCGAACCAGGTCGGCAGCACGGTGATGAAGACGTAGGCGTAGACGGAGTAGAAGAGCACCTGGAAGATCGAGTTGAAGGCCACCAGCCCGGCGCAGTACTCGCTGTCACCCTGGGCGAGCTCGTTCCAGACGATCACCATGGCGATGCAGCGGGCCAACCCGATCAGGATGAGGCCCGCCATGTACTCCGGCCGATCCGCCAGCAGAGCGATGGCGAGCAGGAACATCAGGATCGGGCCGATGATCCAGTTCTGGAGCAGGGAAAGGCCGAGGACCCGCCAGTCACGGAAAACCCGGCCCATTTCCTCGTATCGGACCTTGGCCAGGGGCGGGTACATCATCAGGATGAGCCCGGCCGCGATCGGAATATTGGTGGTGCCCACCGAGAAGCGGTTCCAGAAGTCGGCGATCCCCGGCCACAGCGAACCGGCACCAACGCCAAGAGCCATGGCCGCGAAGATCCACACCGTGAGGTAGCGGTCGGTGCGGGAGAGATCACGGGTGACCCCTCGGCGGGGGCTCACGACGCCACCTCGGCCCTCAGACTTCGACTGTTTGCGCGCATCGTGTCCTCTCGCTTTGTATTTGTTTCGCCCGTTCGTAACCCAGCCTGCACAGATCCTCCACCGGCAGGCGCCGCAGGTCCTTGACCAGCGCGGCGTCCGATGCCAACTGGGGATCTCCCATCAACGCGGCCAGCGAGGTCTCGATCCACGAGGCCCCCGGCGGTTGGTCGGACAGTCGGAAGTGGACCCACCGGCCGTCCCTGCGCTCCACCACCAGCCCGGCGAGCTTGAGCTCGCGGAGGTGGGCGGAGACCGTGGACGGGGCCAGCTTGAGGACCTCGGTGATCTGGCAGGCGCAGAGCTCGCCGGAGCGCAGTGCGGCCACGGTTCTCAGTCGGGCGGGATGCCCGAGCGCCCGGGCGGCGGCTACGGCGGAGTCCAGGATTGACGATCTCATTTCGTCTTATCGCGAAATATAGTAATGAAGTTCCTGCCTGTCAACGGGAGGACCATCGGGTCGGATCGCGAAGATGGCTGGGGTGGGTCTGACCAACCCGGTAAGATGGGCGGGTCGGAATCGGCTCGAGCTGGGACTCCTGGCACACTACGAGAGCGGAAGGATTCGTGCGCAACCCTGATCTCTTCATCGTCGGCGCTCCGAAGTGCGGGACCACGGCGCTTCACCACTACCTCTCGGAGCACCCGAGGATCTTCATGTCCAGGGCCAAGGAGCCCTGGTACTTCGCCCACGACTACCCCAGGTTCCGGTCGACGATGGAGGACTACCTGGCCCTTTTCAGGAAGGCCGACGATCGGCACCTGGCCGTCGGCGAGGCGTCGAGCATCTACCTCCGTTCGGCGGTCGCGCTGCCCGGCGTCAAGGAGTTCTGTCCCGACGCGCGAGTCATCGCCATCGTCCGCAACCCGGTGGACCTCGCGTACTCCTTTCACTCGCAACAGATCTCGTCCCTGAACGAGGACGAACCCGATTTCGAGCGCGCGTGGCGGTTGCAGGAAGCGCGGCGGTTGGGCCAAGCCATCCCCCGGCTGTGCCGGGAGCCGCGGCAGTTGCAGTATGCGGGCGTCGCCCGCCTCGGCGAGCAGGTAGAGCGTCTGCTTTCGGTTTTCGACCCGAGCCAGGTCAAGATCGTGGTCTTCGACGACCTCGCCGTCGACACCCGGAGCGTCTACGAGGATGTGCTCCACTTTCTCGGCGTGCCGTCGGACGGACGCACTGACTTTCCGAGGGTGAACGCCAACCAGGATGCTCGGATCCGGCTGGTGGCGCGGCTTGGGCGCCGTCCTCCGCGGCTGCTCATCGAGCCGTACCTGAGGCTGAAGAAGATGGTCGGCTGGGACGACATCGGTTTCGGCCAGTGGCTCAAGAAGGTCAACGCCCGGCCGACGGATAGGCCGCCGTTGTCTGCGTCCTTCCGGCGCGAGCTCATCGATGAATTCCGAGCCGATGTGGACCAGTTGTCGGAGATCCTCGGTCGCGACCTGAGCCACTGGCAGGCGCCGCCCGACGGTCGGACCCCGTGAGCCGATCCGTTGCCATGATCGGCCCGGTGCCGCCCCAGTGGGGCGGCGGGGGAAAATGGTCCGGCGGCGGCGTCGCCACCCACGTCGCCGGGCTCCTGCCGGCGCTCGCGATGTGCGGTGTCAGTGCGGACCTCCTGGCCGAGAACGTGGACCGGGTCGATCCAGATGGGATTCCACCGGCACCGGGATCGACGGTCCGGCCCATCTCGCGCTCGTGGGCGAGGTTGATTCTGTGGGGCGGCCGCGAGTCCCTGAAGCTCGGCCTGAAGCTGCGCGCGCCGGTTGGCGACATTCACCGGGTGCCCATGGGGCAGGCGATTCGGTACCTCGGTCTGGCGATCAACTACCGGCGGTTCCTCGACCGGCGTCGAGCGGAGCTGATCCACCTTCACGGCGCCCGCCATGCGCCGTATCTATGCCAACGAATCCTGCGCTGCGGAAAGCCGATAGTGGTCACCGCCCACAGCGTCAACCTGTTGGTGGAGCCCGGCCCGGAGTGGATGAGATCGATGGTGCGAGCCAACCTTCGGCTTGCGGACCACCTGATCGCCGTCAGCACCTTCGTCGAACGACAGCTGGTGGGCTGCGGTGCTCCGGCCGATCGAATCAGCGTCATTCCGAACGCGGTGGACGCCGCCCGTTTCGCGCCCGCCGATGTGCTGGAGGCCCGCGAGAGTCTGGGTTTGCCGGGCGCCGGCCCGATCGTCCTGTTCACCGGAGGCCTGGTGCCGCGAAAGGGCGTCCAACACCTGATCGCTGCCTTCGCCGGGTTGCGCCTTCGCGCTGTCGCGGAACTGGTGATCGTGGGTGAGGGGCCCGAGCGGCCCCGCCTGGAGCGCCTCGCGGCCGAGCTCGGCGTGGCTTCCTCGATCCGGTTCGCCAGCTCGAGGCCGTTGGCCGAAATGGCCCGGTGGTACCAGGCGTGCGACGTCTTCGTGCTGCCGTCGTCGGCCGAGGGCTTGTCGATCTCGCTGCTGGAAGCCATGGCGTGCGCCCGTGCGGTAATTACGACGCCGCCCGGTGAAGGCGGCCACGACGCGGTGGTGGATGGCGAGACCGGGCTGCTCGTCGGCTTCGGCGACGTCGATGGTCTGCGGGCGGCCATCGATCGCCTGCTCGACGATCCCGATCGCGCCGCCGCCATCGGCAGGGCCGCACGACGGTTGGTGAGGGACCGCTTCACCTGGGACCGGGTCGCCCGCCAGACGACCGACGTGTACGACCGGGTCGTTCGACGTGCAACAGACGGTCGGGGGTAGGGCGGGGGCGGTGCAGCCGGATCGGCGTTGCCAATTACGAATTACGAATTACGAATTGACGGCCTTCCGAGCTTGTTGGAGATGAGCATCCGCGAGCTCGAAAGACCCAAATTCATAATTCGCAATTCGCAATGGGTGAGTGGGCGGGTGGCACAATTTCCTCCGTCAGGCCTCCTTCCGCATGTCGTTTGACTTCCGACTCTCGCCAGGAATGGCCATTCACCGTGGACCGGCGAGAAGACTCACGCGCCGGCGTCAGCCCATGGCGGGCGGGAAGCCGCACGCCGCCAGCAGGTCGATGGCGGCGGCGAGGCGGAGCCGGAGGGCGTCTGGCTCGTCGTCCAGGTCCGGTTTGCGGGGAGCCCACTTGACGTCGACTCGCCGGTCCCGGACCGCGATCGAGGCGAAGTTCTCGGTGCCGGACAGGGACCGGAGGGCGACCCGGGTGCGCTCCTGACCGAACAGGGAGACCAGGGTGGTGGCGTCGGCGCCGGAGAATCGGAGCCGGCGGTCGAGCTCCTGCGTCGCCGACCGTGACGTCCTTGAGAAGGCCGATCTGGGTCATCAACCGGGAGCCAAGATCCTGCTTCGAGGCGGTCCACTGCTGCGGGCTCGAGGCCGCGATCCTGAGTGCGGCCCCACCGGGTGAGTACTGGGAGCGCTGCTCGATGGTGTAGCGGCAGGTGTAGCCCAGGAACAGGCCCTCGACGCTGGTGGAGAGCGCGCCCGGCACCCGGGCGGTTCCCAGCTCGAAGGCCGGACCGAAGGTCTCCAACCGGCGCCGGCCCACTCTGCGGACCGCCGCCACGACCAGAGCGATCACCGCCGCGACGGCTAAGCCGGCGAGGAGGAAAACGGTGGGTTCGTCGAGTCCGAACACGGCGCTACCAGTATAGCCCCGGCATCGGCTTCGGAAGGCGGGTACAATGCGCCGACATGGATGATCTGAATGATCTTCGATCTCGACTGGACGCCGTCGACCGCCGGCTGGTGGAGACTCTGCGCGAGCGGTTGGAGACCGTGGCCGGCATCGCCCGAGTGAAGGCTGCCGGGCTGCCCTTCCTGAGGGATCACGAGCGCGAGTCTGAGCTGCTGGGGCGGATCGAGGGCTGGGCGCGCGAGCTGGGGCTGGATCCATTCCGCACCCAGGAGATCTTCCGTGAAGTGATCGCCATGTCGCTGAAGGCCCAGGAGGAGACCCTGCTCAAGCGGGAGCGGGTGGAGCGGTCGGCGCGGGCCGCCGGCTGCGTCGCCTTCCAGGGCGAGGCGGGCTCCTACAGCAACACAGCGGCCAGAAAGTACTTCGCTTCGCGGTCGGCGGAGATGGAGTTCCTGGGCAAGCGGTCCTTCGCCGACGCCCTGCGGGCGGTGGAGGAGGGCGAGGCGGGCTACGCCGTCCTGCCCATCGAGAACACCACCGCCGGCTCCATCAATCAGACCTACGATCTCCTGCGCGGCACCGAGCTGGGCATCGTGGGTGAGGAAATTCTGAGGATCCGGCACTGTCTGCTCGGCGTCGAGGGCAGCGAGATCGCCGGCCTTCGGCGGGTCCTCTCCCACCCCCAGGCCCTCCTCCAGTGTTCGCGGTTCCTCGCGGAGCTGCCGAGTCTGGACCAGGTGGCATTCAACGACACCGCGGCGGCGGCCCGCACCGTGGCCGAGGGCGGTGATCGATCGCAGGCCGCCATCGCGTCGGCGGAGGCTGGCGAGCTGTTCGGCCTCGAGGTGCTGAGCGAGGACATCGCCGACCAGGATGAGAACTGGACCCGGTTCGTGGTGATCTCGGGCTTCGAGATCGAGGTCGATCCGAGGATTCCAGCCAAGACCTCGCTGGTGTTCACGACCCGCCACCACGAAGGCGCCCTGGCCCAGTGTCTGAAGGTGCTCGCCGAGCACCACCTCAACCTCACCAAGCTGGAGTCGAGACCGGTGCCCCGGCGGCCGTGGGAGTACATGTTCTACGTCGATGTGGAGTGCGCCCTGGGCGAGGAGCCGACGGCGCTCGCCCTGGCCGAGCTCCGGCGCGAGTGCCCCTACCTGCGGGTGCTCGGGAGCTACCCGGCGCGGACCACCGCCAACGGCGCCGTCGATCGGGTGGGAATGGAGCGACCGTGATCCGAGTCAGCGGCCTTTATATCTACCCGGTCAAGTCGTGTCGTGGGATCGCGATGAAAGAGGCGGAGGTGGGAGCCACCGGCTTTGTTCACGACCGCCGATGGCTGGTGGTGGACCGGCACGGCACCTTCATGACCCAGCGCGACTGGCCCGGTCTGGCGCGAGTCACGGCCGCCGTCGCGGCCGGCGGCCTGCGGCTGTCGGCGGATGGCACGACCCCAATCGAGATTCCGGAAGACAAAGCCGGGGGCACAGGCAGGACGGTGACTATCTGGAATGACAGCTGCGAAGCGGTCACGGCGGGCCCCGAGGCGGCGTCGTGGTTTTCCGACGTCCTCGGCACTCCCTGCCAGTTGGTCAGGATGCCGGACTCCACCCTCCGCCAGGTGGACCCCAGGTACGGGGTAGAGGGTGACCGGGTGGGGTTCGCCGACCGGTTCCCATTCCTTCTCATCTCCCGCGCGTCCCTGGACGAGCTCAACCGCCGGCTCGACGAGCCGGTGCCCATGGACCGCTTCCGGCCCAACATCGTGGTGGATGGGTGCGAGCCCCACGCCGAGGATGGCTGGCAGCTCATGACTGCAGGTGGGGTTGGGTTTCGGGTGGTCAGGCCGTGTGCGCGATGCATCGTCACCACCACCGACCAGCGGTCGGGCGAGCGGGGCCGCGAACCGCTGCGGACGTTGTCCACCTATCGTCGGCACGGAAACAAGGTGTTCTTCGGCCAGAACCTGATTCACGACGGCCGCGGCACCGTCCGCCTCGGCGATGAGTGCGTCGTGACTGATGAGCACCCCCGTCCGACCCCCCTCAGGTCAAAAGTCGAGAGTCAAAAGTCGGCCCGCCCACCCGCTTCCAATTGAGTCAGGAGAATCTCGAGGACCGCGTCTCTCACACCTGTATTCGCTGGCAATCGCGTTCTTCTGTGTTCTTCCGGGCCCAATTCCACACAAGATATCGAGCATCCACCATCGAGCATCGAGAATCCGGCATCCAACGCCTTTCACCATCACGAGCTCGTTTGAAGAAATTGCTTCTCAAAATGAGATTGTTGGTTTACAAGACTGGCGATTTATTGATACGATCTGCCAATGAAACAGGCGGGGCATGGCTCGGCCGCGGCCCAGGTGCGGTACGCCGGCTGGGTGGGCGCGATCACCAACCTGGCGCTGGCGACGATCAAGATGGCCGCCGGAATCATCGGCCACAGCCATGCTGTGATCGCCGATGCGGTCCACAGCCTGTCCGACCTCGTGACCGACTTCGCGGTTATCGCGGGGGTCCACTTCTGGTCCAAGCCGGCGGATGACGACCATCCCCACGGGCACCACCGGATCGAGACCCTGGTGACGGTGGTGATCGGATTGTTTCTCGGCGTGGTGGCGTTTGGGCTCGCGTGGGACGCCGTCACCGGCGGCCTCAGAGCCGGCGGGCAGACGCCGGGCGGGCTGGCGCTGGTGGCGGCGCTGGTTTCGATCGCCGTCAAGGAAGCGCTCTACCGGTGGACCGCCGTGGTGGGCCGGCGGGTGAACTCACCCGCTCTCGTCGCCAATGCGTGGCACCACCGGTCCGATGCGCTGAGCTCCGTGCCGGCGGCGCTGGCCGTGTCGGTGGCCATGGTGAACCCGAAGCTCGCCGTTGTTGACCGCATCGGTGCGGTGGCCATCTGCCTGTTCATTCTGCATGCGGCGTGGAGGATCATGACGCCGGCTCTGGCGCAGCTCATCGACACCGCCGCGCCGGCCGACGAGCGCGACCGGTTGGAGGAGTTGGCCGTGTCGGTGGAAGGTGTGAAGGACGCGCACGCCCTGCGGACCCGGTATGCGGGCCCGAACCTCGCCGTCGACCTGCACGTGGTGGTGGATCCGGGGCTCAGCGTCGAGGAGGGTCACGCCATCGGCGAGGCTTCGCCGAGGTTGATCAGCAGTGGCCGACGAGGTCCAGGACGTCCTGGTCAAGGTCGAGCCGGACAACGGCCTCGCGAGTGGCGTGTATTCAGCGCTGACGATCAACTCGACCCGTGAGGCGTGAGAAACCGGCACACCTGAGGTGCCTGGAGGGACCTCTCCTCGAAGGTGGCCTGCCGCCATCGTCGGTGGTGATCTCGCGGCGCAGCTCGGGGATCGAGTACCAGGGTGAGCGCGGCCGCCTCGCCGCCGGCCGACCCACGGTTCCGGTGAGCTGCCCTGACTGCTGGGCCGTTCACCGTGGCTGCGGCAAGCATTCGATGCAAGCAATGTCCGAAACGAAGTGCGAGTATCTCGGAAGTTTCACGCCGATCTCCCTCGTGAGTTGGACGCCACTGTGCTTTGGGGGATTTGCGGCCGTCCTTGAAAGCTCAGCGTGGTGCGGTGGGTCCGCGTGCGCGAATGCAGCCGGTGGGGAGCTTTTCGAAGCGGGCGGGTGGGTGGGTGGAAGGTAGAGAATACTGCTGCATGATGCCGGGCTTAAGGCCTTTGCCGGGGTCGCCCGCGCCCCGTTTCTGCTGTTGCCGGTCACCCTGGTGGCTTCGGGCGGTGGGGTTGCATTCCTCGAGGGCTCGTTGTCGTGGACCCGCACGACCCTCGCCGCTGATCGGTCTGGTGGCGCTCCACATGGCGGTGAACATCTTCAACGAGTGGAGCGACATGCGCACCGGCATCGACCTGGCCACCGAGCGGACGCCGTTCTCCGGGGGGAAGCGGCACCCTGCCGGCGGCGACATGAGCCTCGGGACGGCCCTCGCCTTCGGCGTCGTGTGCAGCGCCGTCGGTCTGGCGGTCGGGATGTGTTCCCTGCGGGTGATCGGATCGGCCGTGGCGCCGGTCCTGGTGATCGGTGCGGTCTGCGTGCTCGCCTACACCGATTTCCTGGCCCGGATCGGCATCGGCGAGGTGGCAGCCGGCATCGGGCTCGGCGGAGGGCCGGTGGTGGGCACCGCGCTCGTCAACTCCGGAGTGATCTCGGCCTCGGCGCGGCGGCTGCTGTGCCCGCGACGCTGATGACCCTCAACCTCCTCCTGCTCAACGAGTTTCCCGACGAAGCGGCGGATCGCGTAGGGTGGCCGGCGGAATCTGGTCCTGCTGCTGGGCCGGGGGGGGGCCGCCCGCGTCTACGCGCTGGCCGCTCTCGGCACGCCGCTGTGGATCCTGGTCTCGGTCGGGGCCGGGTGGCTGCCCACGCCGTGCCTCGCGGCCGTATTCCCTCTCGGCCCCCGCTCCTGCTGGCCAAACCCTCCGGGGTCCTTCGGGGACATCACCGCACCGGTGCCGACCCCCGCTCTGGCGCCAACCGTGGCGTGGAATCTCGCCACCAACAGCCTGCTCGCGGTTTCTCTGGTGGTCGCAGCGATCATCTGATCGCGGGCTAAACCTCTGGGACATCCGACTCAGTATGACGGTCAGCGGCGGGTGGGCCGTCTGGTAGACTCGCCGCCGAGGTGGTGCATGCGATTCGACGCCTGTTTCCATGGCTACTGATTTTGAACCTGTTGGCGCCGGTGTTCTCCATGTCCACGGCCAACCAGCAAGACCAGAACGGGCAACAGACCCCCATCGGCGGACTGACCTTTTTCGACGAGTTCCAGCTCACCGTCGCCAACGTGGTGGTGTACGTCACCGACAAGCAGGGGAACGCGATCCTCGATCTCACCCGAGAGGACTTTGAGCTCCTCCAGGACGGCGAGCAACAAACGATCACCAATTTCGCGCCGTACACCGAGGAAATCATCCGCAGCCGGCTCGAGACCCAGGAGGCGCCAGTTGCCGGCATCGGCCCTACGCCGACCCCTTCGGCCGAGCCCTTGCCGGACCCGACCGAGGTCCACCTCGTGCTGTTCATCGACAACGAGAATCTCGATCCGCTCAACCGCAACCGGGTGCTCAACCAGACCAGGGAGTTCATCCTGGAGAGCCTGCACCCACCAGCCCAGATGATGGTTGTGAGCTACCGCAACTCGCTCAAGGTCCTGCAGCCTTTCACCTCCGACCCGAGGCTGGTGTTGGACGCGATACGCAGTGTCCGCAGGGACACCGGAGGTCGTACGGACCGCGATCTCGAACGTCGCGACATCATCGACAAGATCAAGGAGTACCGCGAAGAAGAACGCATGAATCCCGGCTACTCCGACCAGGAGCTCGGCCAGTCCCACGAGGTCTACAAGCTGATCTTCGGCTATGCCAAAGAGGAGGCGAACGCGCTCGTGTTCACCCTCGACGCGCTGCGCCACGTGACCACCACTCTTTCCGGGCTTCCTGGGAAGAAGGGCATTATCTACGTCTCCAACGGGCTGCCGATGATCCCCGGGTTGGACCTGTTCTACGAGGCGGGCAAGGTCTACACCGACTTCGCGGCGGTCAACGAGATCTTCACCTATGACCGAACGCGGCTGTTTCAACAGCTGACGGCCTCGGCCAACGCCCAGGACGTGACCCTGTACACCATCAGCGCCACCGGCGTCGAGATGAGCGGCATGGGCGCTGCCGAGCACCAGTCGGCGCAGGACCCGCTATCCGCGTCGGTGGGTTCGCGCAACTACTCCGACTCCCTCAAGTTTATGGCCGAGGAGACCGGCGGCATCGCGATCGTCAACACCAACGACGTCGCACCGTGGCTCGATCGTGTCACTCAGGACATGTTCACCTACTACTCGATCGGCTATCCGCTCCAGCCGAGTGGCAAAGACAAGGTTCACAAGATCAAGGTCACGGTGCCGGAGCACCCCGAGTACGAGCTGCGTTACCGCCAGCGTCTGGTGGAGAAGTCCAGGGAAACCCAGGTCCAAGACAGACTCGTATCGAGCCTGATGTTCGACGTGGATGACAACCCGATGGAGATCGAAATCGCCACCGGCGAGTCCGCGCCGGCGAGCGAGGACCGCTGGTTCCTGCCGGCTCATCTCTCGTTTCCGTTGAACAAGGTGGCCCTGGTGCCCGAGGGTGACGAGTACGTCGGTCGTCTGGTGCTCTTTGTCGCGGTCCGAGACGATGACGGCAAGCGCTCGGACCTGGTGCGCCAGGAGCATGAGGTGCGGGTGCCGACCGCCGACTACGAGGCGGCCCAGAGCCGGGCCTTCGGCATCGACACCACCTTGCTCATGGAGTCTGGAAGGTACCGAATCTCGGTCGCCCTGCTCGACCGGGTTACCAAGCAAGCTTCCTACCAGACCACCGGCGCCTCGGTTCATCCCAAATCGGAGAAATGACCGGGCCTGCTACTGCTGCGCCGACAGCTCGGCGAGAGCCTGACGCAGGCTCGGCTGGTCCGGATTGATCTCGAGCGCCCGCTCGATCTCTTCCCGGGCGAGTGCCGTCTGACCGTCGCAGGCGGCCGAAAGACCGTAGAACGCGTGCGCCGGACCGCTTTGCGGGAACTTTTCGACCGCCACCGCACCGATCGGGAGCGCCTCACGACAGCGGTCGGTGCGCAGCCTGACCACCATCAGGTGGACGTAGAACGGCTCGTGCTCGGGGAAGTAGTCGATGGCCCTGGTCAGCAGCGCGTCGGCGCGCTCGGGCATGTTGAAGCCCTCGTAGTCGGCCGCCGCCCGGTCCAGGGTCCGCTCGGGATCGCGGAAGCCCTTGTCGATGGCGTTCCACAGCTCCTCGTCGGCGCGGTCGTACTGGCCGGTTTCGAAGTAGATCCGGCGCAAATTGTAGTGTGGCGAGGAGTAACTCGGGGTCGAGCTCGATCAGCTGCCTGAAGATCCGCTCCGACTCGTCGTATTGCTTCTGGTTGGCCTTGAGGATGCCGAGGTTGTTGAGCTCGCCGATGGTCGCTTCCGAGGTGCGTGGGGTGGGGGTGACCGGGAGCCCGGTCGATCGGTCCGGCCGATCGACGGCAGCCGGTGTCACCGCCGCAGCGCTGGTCGTACCGTCCTCGCTCAGGTAGCCGAGCGCTTTGAGCATGTCGATCGCCTCGGGGTCCACCGGCGCGACCCCGCCACCACGTTGCATGTACGACGCCGGCGGCACCAAAGGACCCCACTTCACCGGCTCGGACCCGGCGGGTGGGCATCCGGGCAGGAGATCCTGCCGCCAACCTACGTCGGCCGGAATCCCCAGCAGGGAGGCGATGGTCGGTGTCAGGGCGTACACCGAGGACCATCGCTCGACACGGCCGTGCGGGATGATGCCGGCGCCGGCGATCACGAAGCTCGCGTCCTCGGCGTGCCAAAGTCCTGCGGTGGCGCCGCCCATCCCCATCAGGTCCTTCGGACGGTCCTTGCCCCACTTGAATCCGTGGTCGGAAACCACCAGCACGGCCCAGTCCGACAACGGGCACGACTCCAGATATCGACCGATCCAGCGGTCGATGACCTCGAAGTAGCGGGGCGCCGCCGCCGCGTAGACGGCGGCCTCGGCCGGGTCGACCTCGATGGTCGGCGGGTCCAGGTACGGCGCCAACACGTGGCCGATGCCGTCGGTGCCCTCGACGTACACCATGAGCAGATCGGGCTGCTCCGCGGCGAGCGCCAGACCGGAACCCATGTAGGTTCGGGTGGCCGCCACGATGCGGCGCATGCCGTCGATCGGGTCGCGCAGCCCGCGGTCCTCGGCGATCGCCCGGTCGAACACCGTCTCGGTCACGTCCATGAAGTACCGCAGCGCCTGCCAGTCGGTCTCGACCACGGCTCGGTCGCGGATGGTGGTGAACTCTGTGGTCCGGCCGGCCGGAAACACCAGGTCCGGAGGGTCCTGACGGAACATCTCACTGTCGACGCCCTCGCGCAGTGTGGAGTACAGTCGGTCCGACGCCATGGTGCCGTTGACCCGCTCCGCGGGCCAGGTAGCCCACCAGCCGATCACTCCGACCTGGAGGCCCATGGCCGAAGCGACCAGATTCCAGATGGCGGGCACCTTCGGCCGGCGGCCGGTGACCCGGAACCTGCGGGCCGCTGCCCGGGTCGATCTCCAGGAAGTCGAGAATGCCGTGCTCCTCGGGCTCGACCCCGGTCGCCACCGTGGTCCAGATCAGCGGGTGACAGGATCGGCACCTGGTCTCCATCTGGCCCCAGGCGCCGGCGTTCATCAGCCCGGCCCCAGGTTGGGCATCCGGCCCGCCTCGACGAGCGGTAGGACGGTATCCGCAATCGAGGCCGTCCAGCGCGAGCACCAGCACCTTGCGTTGTCCGAGATCGAGTTTTCCGGCCATCTCGGCCAGCAGACCGGCGCGAATTGCCCGGAATCGGGCTCGAATGCGGCCAGGAGCGCGTCCTGGGTGTCCGCAGGGTCGCCGCCACCCAGGCCCGCATCTGGGCTTCGGGGTCGCCGGGGCACCCACCGTGCCCGGCGGCGACTCCAGGCAGGCCAGGGACACGCCGGCGAGCTGGCGCTGCACCGGCTCAACCACCGCGAGCCGGAGGCCCTCGCCCGGCGTGGCTGCGGCGCCAGCCGGAGGTTTCCCGCCGGGGGCGCACCGAAACCGTCACGTCGACCCCGACGCCGTCGCTGGTGGTGCCGCTCACACCGATGGTCAGCGGGCGTGCGGCGAGACGGCTACCCGACCAGCGCGGCATCACCGCGACGCCTGGCCCGGCAACCCGGAGGTTCCCGGACCTGGCCGACCACAGCCACTCTGGCGGTCGGACGGCACCCAGGCCACGGTCGCCCACAGCAGGGCTCCGAGCAGGACGGCGGCGGTGGCACCCAGGATGATTCCGCGGCGCTTCAAGGAGTTCATTCTCAACGTGGCCGAAGCTCTCGGCTATTCACCGGCCCGAGGATTTCGGTTTCCGTACCGCCGCCCGGTTGGGCATCGAGAACTGAGAATCGTGGCAAGAAAACGGGGGCCCGAAGGCCCCCGTCAAGGGTTGATGTGATGTTCCGGAGATCAGAAGGAGAACCGCACACCCAGCCGGGCCGTCGTCGCCGGCTGCCAGCGGTTGGCGGTGTTCCAGCCGGGGTTGGTCGGCGGCCGGCCGGTGTCATCAATGTTGAGCGGCGCGATCGGGTTGCCCGTCTCATAATCGATCACCGAGCTGCCGCCGGCGTCCTCGTACGTGGAGCCGGTCGCTGCGGTGGTGTACTGCATGTCACGCAGCGTCTCGCCCTGGTTATTGAAGATGCTGAAGATGTCCAATATCAGGTTGAGCTCCATACCGCTGCCGAGCCGCACCGGGTAGCCGAAGTGAACGTCGCCCTCCCACTGGCCGTCCACCCGTCCGTAGCCTTTTCCGCGGTCGGACATGTAGAACTCCCAGTTGTTGTAGGCCGTCGAGTAGCCGTATGCCGTGATCGGCACGCCGTCACGGTAGTACATCGACAGGCCGGCCGATAAACCAAAATCGAACCGGTAGATGCCGTCGAACTTGAACTGGGTGCGCAGGTCGTTGGACAGATTGCCGTCGTTGTTGACCTGAAAGTCCGCGTAGTCGAAGGCCGAGTTCAGGTTCGGGTCGAGCTGGCCGGTGGACGCCTGGAAGGTCCCGTCGTAGTTGCCGGTCAACGTCGACCACAGCGCCGAAGCCAGGAACTGGAAGTTGTTGGAGAACCGCTTCTGGATCGTCAACTCGATGCCCTTGAACTCGACGCGTCGGTGTCGGGATGTCGACCAGGCCGCAGTCCGGGTAGCCGTACGCGTAGCAGATCGCGTAGGTCCCCTCCATCAGGCCCTCTCCCGGGTTGCCGATGAAGTAGTCGCCGTCGGCCGCCAGCGCGTCCTCGATCACGCTCTTGAGGTCGCGGTAGACGTACTTGATGCCGATCGCGTAGTCGGGCAGGACCTCGTACTCGAAGCCGACCACGGTCTCCTCGAGGTGCTGCCCCTGGGTGTCCGGATCGACACGCGAGAAGCCGCCGCCCAGAAAGCGTGTGTCCCTCACCCTCAGGTCAGCCGCTACATCTTCCGGATCGTCCGAAAGGTTGTAGCTGAACAGTGTGATCTCGCCGCCGAAGGAGCGGATCACGATGTCCATGGGGATCGACTCGTAGAACTTGCCCCAGTGGGCGAAGACCTTGGACTTGCCGTTGCCGAACGCATCCCACACGAAGCCGAGCCGCGGCGCCCAGTTGTTGTCGATGGTGTGGTGAACCTCGTTGTCGCCGTTGTACAGCCGCTGCTGGCTCCACCGGATACCGAGGCTCAGCGACAGGTTGTTGGTCACCCGCCACTGATCCTGGATGTATGCTGCAGCCGCGTCCGACTTGGTGTTCACCGGGAAAGGAACCAGCAGGTCGTCGATGGTCAGATCCTCGACGCCAACCTCTGTGCTCGGCACGTAGAAGCGGTGCCGGAAGTAGTACTCAGCCTCGTCGTTGTCGCCGCAGTAGCGGTCCTCGGGGTTGCAGGGGAACCGATAGATCCGCTGGCCCGCACCACCGTTCCAGTTTTCGGCATCGATCCCGATGTCTTCCCACTCCGCACCGACCTTGAATTCATGCGACCCCGCCGCCTTGTCGAGAAAGTACGACAGGTCGACGTTGTACTGGTCGCGGCTGAACTCGTTCAGGTTGTGGAAGCTGAAACCCGACGTCCGCTGGTTGGCGTTGCTGTCGGCATCCCAGCCGAACACCGTGGTGCCGTCACCCAGCGGATCGGTGAAGTCGATGTATCCGTTGACGTCGTGGCCTGGGCCCAGCTGCAGGTTTTTCTCGTTGTGCTGCGCCGCCCGCACCGTCAGCACGATGTTGTCGCTCAAGATGCCGTCGTAGTTCAGCGAAAAGTCCGTGCCGCCGAGCTCATTGGTGCCCGTGTAGGCCAGCGGGGTCGCCGCCAGCGACGTGTTCACGGCGGCCAGATACCCCGATTGTTCCCCGGGGTCTCCAAAGGCCGACAGCGACAGGTTGTGACTTCCCGGAGATGCTCCAGGTCAGCTTGGCCGCCCACAAGTCGGCGTCATTCGTCCCAATGACCTCCTGGCCCTGGAACGAACCGCCTTCGATGACGTTTGAAAAGTCCTTGAGGACCTCGAGGGTGTTCTCGTTGTCGACCACGTCGTACGCCACGAAGAACCACAGCTTGTCGCGCACGATCCGACCCCCGAGGTCGAAGCCGTAGTCGATGCGCTGGAACTCGGTCTGCTTGAACGAACCGCTGATCGGCCCGGCATCCGGCTCGGAGGCGAGGCTCGCCTGCAGGGACGCCGAGTCGAAATAGCCGAACACGTCGCCGTGGAAATCGTTGCCGCCGGACTTGGTCACCACGTTGATGACGCTGCCGGTGGCGCGGCCGTACTCGGCCATGTAGGAACCGGTCTTGACTTGGATCTCGTCGATGAACTCGAAGTTGAGGTTCTTACCCTGCGTTCCGAACTCCACGTTGGCGGTGTTCGCACCGTCGATGTAGTACGAGTTCTCCGCTCCGGTCGAACCGTAGAAGGTCTGGCCGGAGTCGTCGGCCTGGGCACCGGGCGCCACGGTCGCCACCGCGGTGTAGTTCCGACCGACCGGCAGGTCCTTGTAAAACTCATTTGAGATGTCGATGCCAATGCTGACCTGCGAGGTGTCGACCAGTGGCGCCTCGGAGGTCACCATCACCTCGTCGGAGAAAGCGGCGGTCATCGTGGCGTCAACCCTGGTGGTGGTGCCCATGCTGACTCGCATATTCTCCTGCGCCGTGGTCTGGAAGCCGTCCATGTTGAACGTCAACTGATACGCGCCCGGAGGCAGCGACAGGAACTTGTAGCCGCCATTTGTGTCGGTGACCGCGGTCCTCGACGCGGTCATCGCAGGGGATTCGATCATGACCATCACGCCGGGCAGCGGCGCGCCGGCCTGATCAACCACGAAGCCCGAAATGTCACCTCGTGTCGTCTGCGCCATGAGGGTGCCCGCCACGAAGGTGCACACCAAAAGCGCCAATAAGATCTTGGCCTGGTGTTTCATACCGTCCTCCTGTTTCTCTGGTTGAAGATGAGCCGAATGCGAATATCCTCTCGAGGCTACCTACGTACTCGATCCTCCTTTCCGCTTGTGGTCCTCAGATTTTTTCGATGCAGAAAAACTACGTCGTCCAAGAGAGCAATAAGCACGCCAGGGTTTGACCATATTGAAGGGAAAACCCTGCCGGATAGGTACGCTTCGTGTCCGATTTTTCGGCTGCCATGTTCGGTCGGCCGGACGGCGGCTCGAGAATCAGCCGACCGTGCCGATAGTCCAAAAACACCCGGTACCGTGCCAGATAGACGGTTGCCGAGGACGCCGTCGAGCTTTGGAATCGTGGTCGTGGCCGGAATCTCGAATGCCCTGACCCAGGCGGTCTCCAGATGCTCCACAACGAGCTCTCCAAGCTTGACCTCGGCGACCCGCCCGACCTTGACGGGGGTGGCTCCGGTGATGCCGACGCCGGTTGCGTGGCCCCTCTCCGGAGGGGGCTCGAGGTGGCGTCGGCCACCCGATATCAGCGTCAGGTAGCGGCCGGACCCGGTGTCCACCAACAGGCTGACGGCAATCGCCTTGCGGCCACTGACGTTCACTCGTGCCCGCACCACGGCTCGACCATCCCTTATTGCCAGCGGGAGGATCTGGCCGGTGCCGCCGTAGACGAAGCTCGAGGGATCGTGCAGCAACAGACGCCGCCCGACCGGGTCCACCTCGACAACGTAGCGGTCGAACAGCTCCCGGCCGAGGAAGCCGTGCAGCTCGCGACCCGCTCGGGCGGCCAGCGTCGCACCGATGTCGTGCACCGCCAGCGGCACCCGCAGCAGCTCGAAACCGTGGCTTTGGAGTGGCGCCGGTTCGGTGAACAACACCCCTACCGCACCCGAGCCCATGCCGCGAGCGATGCCGCCACTGGTCACCTCGAGGCCGAGGGCCGAAGCCAACAGTGGATCGCTGATGGACGATCGGTTGGCGCCCGAGTCGAGCACGAAATCGAGCGGAGATGAGCCAGCCACCTGAAGCGGAACCAGGGTGAGACCGGCAAACGACTCGTAGATCAGCTCGTGGGTGCAGCCGGGAGAGGAGGGGGGAGGCGGCCACTGCTGGGACGACTCCTCGCGATCTGCACCGGCCACCAGCACGGTCCCGAGCACCAGTGCACTCAAACGCATCGACGACGATCGCGGGTTCACGGATCACTGATTCTACCACCTGACGGTCACGCAATGAGCTTCTCCTCGGCCCTCACTTTAAGTCGACAGTTGTTGCACCCCAGGTGGAAGACACCAGCTCCTCCACCACCACCGCCATTCGCTTGGCCTTCTTGGGCCATCTGACACCGGTGACGAAGACCCAGACATCCGCGGTCTTCTCCCAGTCCAGGTCCATCTCCTGGTGGTGGACGAAAGGCGAGGCGTCTTCGATCTCCACCACCACGGTGAGCCGCATCCGTCCGAGGTCCACCCCGCTGAGCACCGGGCCCAGCTCGCCCAGGTCCGCGGTCACGCCCAGATCGCCGAGCCGATGACCCTTGTCGGTGCTGGTGACGTTGCTGACCTCTGCGGTGATGGCCAGCGCGCCCTGGACCACGTCTCCTCGGAGCAGTCGCTGGGCTCGGGTGGTGGCCACGCCACGCAGATTTCCCGAGGCGGCGTAACCACGGCTGCGAATCCGCACCCCCGGCCGCGAGCAGCGGACCTCGACCCGGTGCAGGTGTCCGTCTGCCGGCCGGTCCACCTGGTAGGTGAGCTGGTAGGCGGACTTGGCGTGGTTGAGCGCGCGCTCGAGTTGCTGGTCATTCGCGACGAACTCGCCGCCGGTGCCCTTGGCCACAATGCGCAACGGGAAGTCGGGCGCCACCTGGGAAAAGTCATGCTCCTGGGAGTCCATGGTGCTCGCGCCGACACCGGAGTGGTGCTGCGCCTTACCGGTGCCGTCCACCTCGGCGCCGTAGACGAAGCTCGTTCTCGAGGCATTGACGGGGAGCACGGTCCAGCCGTAGGTCAACGCCACCTCCACCAGCCGCGCCACGTCCTCGTCCAGACTCAGGGCCTGGTACTCGGAACGCAACGGGCTCGCCAGCACGGGGTCGAGCTGCTCCATCAGCGGGATATAGAAGTCGGCGGGGTTGAGGTCGAAACCGCCGGTCATCCACACCAGCAGGCCGCGCGTGGTGGGGGGTTGAGTCTGGATCCACGCCACCATCCGATCGAGATCGCTCCGGATCACGGTGCGCTCCCGATAGGCTGCGAGGCGCGCCCGGGCTGCGAATGATCGCGGTGTGCTCTGTTCTGCCTGAGCCTTGATGTCGAATCCCACGCCGGGCCTGAATTCCCTGGCGAAGTCGTTGCGGATCCGCTCCACCGTGGTGACGCCCGAGGCGTCGGCCGCGACGCGTTCCAGCGCCAGCCGAACATCCTCCGGGCTGGATCCCGCCTCGGTGACCAACGTCGGTCGCGGATCGGCGAGCACTACGTCGACCGGTCCGAGGTCGGTGAGCCGTTCGGCTTCAGCGGCGGCGCGACGGCACAGCTCGGGCAGCACGAATCTGCCGGCGAGCTCGGTGCTCACGTAGACCACCACCCGCCACGGTCGCCGGTCTGCGGGTTGCTCACCTCCGCCCTGGCGAGACTGCGCGTCTGACCCTGGCCGTTGTTCCGGGCTCACACCCGGAGCCAGTTCGAGCAGAGTGGTCGGCAGGCCGTCCTCGAGTACCTGCACCTCGTTCGGGAGCAGATCCAACACCGCGCTTCCGTGCTTGTCGAAGGCCACCATGGCCATGCTCACCGCGGTGACGTCGATGGCGCCACCGAGGCGCCCAGCGGCATCGTCACGTTCGGCGGATGCGCTCGAGCCCGCCGCACGATCCTCATCAGACCGTGCAACAACCGGCGCGAAGCACGCGAACGCCACCGCGGAAACCGCGACCTTGCCGAGGTACCCTCGCAATTCCATACCTCGATTTCATCCTTGGTCAGGCGCCGGCCCGATCGTCGACGCTTGCCTCTGGCTCACTGAGGGCCGCAGGGTTATACGTCGTTTCTCGGAAATAGGTTCAATCCCGGTACGCCTGACGGGGGTTGTGGTGACGCCAACTCCACCGGCCGCCGGACGTGGACGTCCGGGCTCAGAGCCTGGTACTCGGACCGCACCCTCTCCAACGCGGACCTCAGATCCTCGCGGGAATCGGCTGTTCATAAAAGACGTGTGCCGTTTGTTTATCGCACCGATGCGGGTCCTGAACCCTGTACACTGGCGCTCAGCGATGATCCCTCAATGAGAGGAGTTTTGAAATGAAGGGAAGAACACTGACGATATTCGTCTTGGCGGGGCTTGTGGTGGCCGGCTTCGGTGCCACCCTCGCCACGGCCCAGGAGGCGCAGGTCAAGGCCGGGGTCGACCGCACCGAGCTGCCAATCAAGGGCCCCTGGTATCCGCCGATTACGACCCTGGATGCGCGCGACGCCAAGGCGCCGCCATTCTTCGAGGTCAGGGCGCCTGAGGATGCGCCGAACGTGGTGGTCATCCTCATCGACGACCTCGGCTTCGGCGGCACCAGTGCCACCGGCAGCGTCCTGCAGACGCCCCATTTCGACAAGCTCGCCAGCCAAGGCCTGATGTACACCCAGTTCCACACAACGGCTTTGTGCTCGCCCACCCGTCAAGCTCTCAAGACGGGCCGCAACCACCATTCGGCCAACCAGGCGAAGATCACCGAGGTCGCGACCGCCTTCCCCGGTGCTACCGGCATGCTGCCAAACGACGTGGCCGGCATCGGCCAGATGCTCCGTCTCAACGGCTACTCGACGGCGGCTTTCGGCAAGTGGCACGAGACCGCGGTGTGGGAGATCAGCCCATCAGGGCCGTTCGACCGCTGGCCGAATCTCCAAGGCTTTGACGAGTTCTACGGCTTCCTGGGCGGTGAGACCAACCAGTGGGCGCCGGGGATCTTCCACAATCTGAACCGCGTCGAGACCCCGGATGATCCCGACTACCACTTCATGAACGATATGGCGACGAAGTCCATCGAGTGGATTCGTTTCCAGCAGTCGCTCACCCCGGATAAGCCATTCTTCGTCTACTTCGCACCGGGTGCGGTCCACGCTCCCCACCATGTGCCGCAGTCCTACATCGACAAGTGGCACGGCCGTTTCGACGAGGGCTGGGACGTCATCCGCGAGCGCATTTTCGAGCAGCAGAAGAAGCTCGGGGTGATCCCGGCCGACACCAAGCTGGCCGCCAAACCCGCCGACATCAAAGACTGGAAGGATCTTTCAGCCAAGGAGCAGAAGCTCTTCGCACGCCAGGCCGAGGTCTTCGCCGCCTTCCTCGAGATGACGGACCACGAAACGGGTCGGGTCATTCAGGCGATCGAGGACATGGGCGAGCTCGACAACACCTTGATCTTCTACATCGCCGGCGACAACGGCACCAGCGCCGAGGGCGGGATGGAAGGCCTCTACAACGAGATGACCTATTTCAACGCCGTCGCCAAGGGCTCGGACATCGATTTCATGCTGAAGCACTACGACGATTGGGGCGGCCCGACCACCTATCCGCACATGGCGGCCGGTTGGGCGGTCTGCTTCGACTCGCCGTTCACCTGGACCAAGCAGGTGGCTTCCAACTACGGCGGCACCCGCAACGCCATGGTCGTGCATTGGCCGAATCGGATCAAGGGCCAGGGTGAGCTGCGCAGCCAATGGCATCACGTCATCGACGTCGTACCGACCATCCTCGAGGCCGCCGGATTGCCGGAGCCGCGAGTCGTCAACGGAATTCCGCAGCGCCCGATCGAGGGCACGAGCATGGTCTATACCTGGGACTATCCCCACGCTCCCGACCAGCACACGATCCAGTATTTCGAGATGTTCGGCAACCGGGGCATCTACTTCGACGGCTGGTTCGCCGGCACCGTGCACATCAAACCCTGGGGTAAGGTCGAGAACCGCTTCCCCGAGGACACCTGGGAGCTTTACCACGTTGCGGAAGACTTCAGCATGTCCACCGACCTCGCGAAGGAGCACCCCGAGCTTCTCGCAAAGCTGCAGCAGGTCTTTCTCCATGAGGCTGTCAAGTACAAGGTGCTACCCCTCGACGACCGGCGTCAGGAACTCTTCAATCCCAAGCTGGCGGGCCGGCCCGATCTCATGTATGGACGGACCACCCTGACTCTTTACGAGGGGATGACCGGTCTGCTCGAGAACGACTTCATCAACGTCAAGAACACGTCGTTCGAGATCGTCGCGGACATCGAGTCCGGCGACACGCCGGCCAACGGCGTCATCGTGGCCCAGGGTGGACGCTTCGGCGGCTGGAGCCTCTACGTCAAGGACGGCACGCCGGTCTATACGTACAACTACGTCGGCATCGATGTCACCGACGTCAAAGCAGACACCAAGCTGCCCACGGGCAAGAGCACCGTCAAGATGGACTTTGCCTATGACGGCGGGGACACGCCGGGAGCGGGCGGCACGGCAACGCTCTATATCAATGGGGAATCGGTCGGCTCCGGCAAGATCGCAGCCACCGAGTTTTCGATCTTCTCGGCCGACGAGGGTGCGGGGGTCGGTAACGACATGGAGACAACGGTTTCCGACAGCTACACTCGCGCCAACAGCGAGTTCACCGGCAAAATCGACAAGGTGACCATCACGCTGAAATAGAGACTGACCGGAGAGCGCCCGCCCGGTTTTTCGGGCGGGCTTGTTCATCGGTGCCAGGTGAAACAACCGGCGGGCAGTGATCCTCGTCTTAGGGTCCCCGCAACTCCGCCAGCCGTGTCCAACCGAGAACCCGCCCACGACTCCTTCTCTGCTCTTCCTTCCCGCCATACACCAAAAAACCACCATCTTCAGGGCTACCCGCCAACCGCGCCCAGTAGAGAAGGCCGTCGAACCACCCGCAAGGCCCTAACGGTGGGGTAGCATGAGAATTCAGCGTCCCGATCAGGATTCACTACCCCCCAGACGGGGAGAGGAGCACAGAATGTTCAAGGGCAACTGGCTGCTGCGTGCCTCGCTGCCGGTGAGTTTGGTGCCGACGCCGGCGGGCTCCGAGTCCGGCCTTGGCTCGATCAACGCCTTTGCCGCCTACCTGTTCAAAATGAAAAATCCAGAAATGCCCCAGACCCTTGCGCGCCACGCGCTTTGCGGTGCTAAAATATTGATTGTGAAAGACCTTCAAGAACGAAGCAGGAAGCGTCGGGAGATCATGGAGACGCACCGGACGACGTCTTTTGACGACGCCGAAGAGTGGGATCTCGACTACTGGCAGCGCCGTACGCCCGAGGAGCGGCTTTCCGCACTTGTGGCCATCCATCGAGACGTCGCCCTGGTCGAGGCCGCCAGAGGCGATGCGACGAGCCCGGGCAGCTGATAATGGACATGATCCGGGACTTCGAGGACATCTTGGAGCTCTTCGCCCGACATCACGTTCGATATCTGATCGTCGGCGGGCTGGCCTTCATCTATCACGCCAAGCCGCGTTACACGAAGGACATCGATCTCTGGATCGATGCCGACCACGACAACGTCCGGCGTGCCAACCGCGCGCTCGAGGAGTTCGGCAGCCCTTCGCTGATGACGGTCGACGATCCGGAGGAGATCCTGCAGCTCGGCGTGGCTCCCAACCGTATCGATATCTTGCGCGAGACGATTGCTCTCGCCTTCGCCGAGGCGTGGCCGCGCCGGATCGAGAGCCACTACGGTCGTGCGCCGGCCAACTGGATTGATCTCGACAGCCTCCTGGCGATCAAGAGCGCCATCGATCACCCACGGCACCAGGAGGACGCGCGGGTTCTCAGAGCGGTGCGGGACCGGCGAGACTCGCACTAGCCGAACGGTGGACATCCAACCCCACGTTCGAGCTGATGAGCCGTTGGGCGCGCGCCTGCAGCCGACGCCTCGAGCTCAGGCTGCAGCCATAGCCTCGAGGGCGGCCGGGCCGGCATCGAGTATCTCTCTCAGATGTATACGACGTAGCTTTCAGCGTCGACTCGAGGTCTTTCGGCGCGGCGCCGAGCGGACGCCCTCGATCACGACTCTGTTTCGTCCCCGCCGCTTGGCTCGATACAGTGCGGCGTCGGCGGCCCGCAGCACGTCGTCAGGCTTGAGATTGCGATGGCCTGGACCGGCGGCGCCGATGCTGACGGTCAGGTTCACCCGTTCGGCGGGTTTCGATTGAGGCACCGGTTTGTCGGGTTTCTTGCGGGGCCGTTTGGGCGACCGGATCGAAAACGACCGTCCCTCGATGCGATGGCGGAGCGATTCGAGGGCGTCCCGGACCTGGGCCGGGGAGCGCCCGGTGAAGACCACGGAGAACTCCTCGCCGCCATAGCGGAAGGAGCGTCCTCCTTCGGAGACCGCGGCCAGCTCATCCGCCACCATCCGCAGCGCCTGGTCCCCGACGTCGTGCCCGAAGCGGTCGTTGAACTTCTTGAAGTGATCGACGTCCACCATGGCGACCACGTAGTCCCCGTCGAGCCTGGTCAGGGTCTCGTCGAGGGCGCGACGTCCGGGCAGGCCGGTCAACTGATCGTGGTAGGCGAGCCGGTAGGAGTCCTCGACGACCGCGAACAGCAGAGCGAGTTGGCCGGCGGAAAAAAACAACGCCGTGGACTGTGGGTTTCGACCGACGAAGACCGCCAGGGCCGACGCTGCCAGAACCCACACCATCGCCACCTCGAAGGTGCCGCGGCGGAAGGCGAAGGCGAGGACGGTGAAGACCACCGCAATCAGGAAGGACAGCAGGGCCGCCTGGGAAGAACCCAGCAGCCGCGCCCAGCCCGTACCGCCACCGGTGGCAGCGCCAGTCGCTGCGGCGTCTATCGCGAGCGCTGCCAGCCATGGCTGGACCGCCACTACCCCGAGGTGGATCAGGGGACCGGGACGTTGCAGCGGGTGATCCCGCAGCAGGGCGAGGATCCCCAGATTGACGGGCAGCAGGAGGGCGAGCACCGTCAATCCGGCCGGCGGCGGGTCGCCCGGGTGCGCGGCCAGGGATCCGCGGAGCAGGAGGCTGGCGATCGCGACGATGACCGCGGCGACGGCAAGCCGACTGCGGCGGAATCGCCAGGCGAGGACGAGCAGCAGCAGGGCGAGCAGCTCGGGCAGTACCTCGACCACCGGCCAGTAGCCTTCGGGCAGGCCTGCCGATCCGGCGACCCACGCCGCGACCACCAGCAGGCCCCCGGCGATGAACGTGATGCGACCGGCACCTCTCATGGCAACCGGGTCATTGTAAGGCTTCGGGACTCGGGGTTGCTCGCGGCCTCTGGCCGCGGCGACTCACCGCCACCAGCAGACAGCCGTAGGCCAGCCCCCTCCCTCGCGACGACCCCCCTGGCCACGGCTGTAGTCTGCCGTTGTCGGCGAGTTCGGGGTTTCCGCCGCAGATTTGATACCCGGCGGGCCGCGACCCGAGGGTCGACTGATATCCTGGTGCGATGAACCACTCGACCTTTCCAGACCGTCCGCTGGACTTCGAGCGCAGGGCAGAGAGCGAGATGCTCGCCGACGCCGCGGATTTCGCCCGAACGATGGCGAAGCGGCGGTCCGTGAGGCACTTCTCCTCGGATCCGGTGCCCCGCGAGATGATCGAGCTGGCGGTGGCGGCGGCTCACTGTGCTCCATCGGGCGCCAATCGGCAGCCGTGGCACTTCGTGGCGGTGTCGGATCCGGTGGTGAAGGGTCAGATCCGTCGCGCCGCGGAACAGGTGGAGCGCGAGTTCTACGAGGGCGACCGGGCCACCGAGGAGTGGCTCGAGGCACTGGCGCCGCTGGGCACCGGCTGGCGAAAACCCTATCTGGAGGAGGCGCCGTGGTTGATCGTCGTCTTCAAGGAGGTATACGGCGTCGGTGCGGAAGGTGAGAAGGTCACGAATTACTATGTCAACGAGAGTGTCGGCATTGCCTGCGGGCTGTTCATTGCGGCGGTTCACCGCATGGGCCTGGCGACCCTCACCCACACGCCCCAACCGATGCGCTTCCTCGGTGAGATCCTGAACCGGCCCGCCAACGAACGGCCGTTCATCCTGTTTCCCGTGGGCTATCCCGCCGAGAGCTGCCGGGTGCCGGACATCGCCAAGAAATCCCTTGACGAGGTCACCACGTGGCTCACCGACTCGTCGAGCGACTGAGAATCGGTGAGGCACGTGCACCGTTCACTCAGCGGACGCGGCGATTTGCCTTGAACAAAGAACTCGTCAGAACTCAATACTCGCGGCTCAGATCTCACGCCGGATCCGGATCAGAAGATGGCCGACGGTGCCGTGAGATATGAGCCGCGAGTATTGAGCAACAATCTCATCGACGGGATCCTCACGAGCGTTACCTGGCCCACCGGACAACCGGCTTGAGCTCTCCTCGGATTTCCTGGTACCAGATCATCCGATCCGGCTCCGGAAACTCGATCGTGTAGGTGTTGGTGGTGCCATCCATGGTGACCTGTACGATCTCGTTCTTTGTGAAGTGATACTGGCCGTGGGTTTCGCCGTTGCGCTCGATGATCTTGTCGAAGAAGGTGAAGACGTCCGCCTCCTTGATCGTGGAGCTCAATTTGTACCAATCACCCTCGATCCGGATCCGGTTGCTCTCCAGGCCGGCGAGCTCCTGGAACTGGTGCCGGTTCTCCCACGCCAGGAACGCGATTCCTGCAAGAATGATGAACAGGGCCGCGCGTTTGACCATGATTCGTCACCTCCTCAGGGCATCGATGTAGAAAGTCTAACGCGGTCTCGGGACGGTGGCTACGACCCAACGGTTGTAGGCCGCCAGAACCACGGCGGTTCCAGCGGCCAGTGCGGCGAAGATCATCCACATCACGTCGGGCCGGTTCAAGCCGTGGGGCCCGAAGCCCTGGTACATGACACCGGACAGCAGACCGCCGAAGAGATTGCCGAGGGCGACGCACCAGTAGAAGTAACCCATGTACATCCCGACCTTCTCGGGAGGTGCGATCCTGCCGGCGTACTCCTTGGACCTCGGGCTGGTCAGCATCTCGCCCACCGAGAAGATCAGAATCGCAGCCACCACGACCCAACCTGTCGGGGCGATGGTGTATACCAGAAAGCTGATGACGGTCACGGTGACGCCGGAAATGATGCTGGACAGAGGCGTCCTGCGGCGCACGAGATAGGAGACGAGCACCTGGAAAAGAATGATCGCACCGGCAATGAGGTTGATGAGGTACTCGGGCTTGATCTGGCCGTTTTCGAGCAGGGCCCGGCTCCACGTGGTGACGTCCACCCCGACCAGCCCAGCCGCTCCCTGGAGGCTGGTCAGCAGGTCCGTGGTGTCGACGTAGTCCCGAATGTACTCGGGGAGGGTCATGAAGATCTGGTTGAAGGACGTCCAGAATCCCGACATCAGCAGCAGGAAGATCAGGTACCGGCCCTCGCCGACCCGCATGGGTTGCATCCACCAGGGCCCCCGCCTGTCCCGGCCCGACCTCCTGAGGGCTGCGTCTGCAATCAGATTCAGTGCCACCCAGATGCCGGCCACCACGGCCACCCGACCGAAGCTCCACCACTTTGACCCCATCACCAGGGTCACCAGCAGGCCCGCCACCAGCACGAAGAACCGGAGATTGCCGACCACCTCGACCATTCCGGAAAAAACCTCTCCCAGGCTGCGGCGACTCTCGGCCTCTTCGTCGCGGGGCGGCTCTCGGTAGAGGAACAAGCAGGTCGCTCCCGTGATCAAGAATCCAACCGGCCGAGGCGTAGAAGACGTAATTCCAGTCCCAACCCCTGACGATGCCGGCCACGATCGGGCCGACGAACCCGCCGACGTTGACCATCATGTAGAAGATCCCAAAGCCGATCGATCCGGTGCGCTCGTCGGTGGTCTTGGCCGACGGTCGAGATCACTACGGGTTTGAACATCCCATGGCCCACGGCGACCAGAAAGTAGACCGTCAGGAAACCCCAGAAGCTCCGCGGCACGCTGAGCAGCAGGTAGGCGGGGGCCATGACGGTGACCGAGGCGAGGAACATCCTCTTGTAGCCGTACCGGTCGGCAAGGGCCCCGAAGACCGCCGGAAAGAGGTACAGGAAGAACGTCGCCAGACCCTGGATGACTCCTCGATCCTGGGATGTGAAGCCGAGCCCTCCGTCCTGGGTCGGGTTGGTCAGGTACAGAGCGGACACTGTGAAGAAGCCGTACCACCCCATCCGCTCGAAGATCTCCATCGCGTTGGCGCTCCAGAAGGAGCGCGGAAACTGACGCCAGACCGAGTTTCTGGAGCTCATGCGATTCCCAACGATTCGCGAACTTGTCTCATCATGGCTGGTGGAGCATAGGTTTACGGCCCTTGGGCTGTCAACGTGGAGGATTGCGCCCGCCCTCCCACCCACCCATAGGATGCGAATTGCGAATTGCGAATTTCGAATTGAACCGCAAGAGCGTTCAACTTTCAACTTTCAACTCCTCATTCGTCAGGTGGGTGGTGGTGGACCCGACCCCCGTGATCGGACGGAAGGTCCGGTCGGTCCGGCCGGTTTCCAATTGGTGAAGAGGAGGCGGCAGGCGCGACGTGGTCACCTTCATCACCTTGTTCCTCGGGCTGATCACCGGCCCGCACCCCGTCCAGCTGGCGGTGGACGGTCCGGTGGCCCGCGTCGAGTTGTGGCTGGACCGCGAAATGGTCGCCGTTGCCGATGGCCCCCCGTGGCGGGTGAGCTGTGATTTCGGCAGCTGCATGGTGCCGCTCTTCGTCTGGTCGGCTGGTGGAGGACTCCCTCTGGCTTGGGGTCCTTCGGAGGACGTGTCCACCCCCCGTTCACTGACGGCGGCATCGAAGCGGTTGCTCAAACAGCTCGACCGACAGTGGGTCGTCTGGGTGGAAGACAGTCACATGATCAATCGGATCGAGCTCGATCCCACCGTCTCCGGAATTCGCCTCGCCGGCGTCCCCTGAGCGACCACGACCCGTCGAGATTCCCGCAACGAGCCCATGGACTCGGAAAAGACAAAAACTCCGAAAAGCGGGGAGGGCGGGTGGGGAGCTTTTCGGAGAGACAGTCGAAGCCGCTCTTTTCGTCGACAAGATGTCGGCGGACCGCTTTTCGGAGTGATCTGTCGCCTAGAAAGTCGAACGCCTTCGGAATGATGCTCGTCCGGCCGCCGAGGGTGTCCTGGATTCCCACGAAGACGCTCTGCTGACCGCCTTCGACCTCGACCGTTGCCTTGAAGGTGAAGTACCCCCTGGATACAGCCTCCTCGTAGCGGTCGGAATCCACCGTGATCGGTTGCTCGAAGGTGGCGAGCTCGCTCTGGTTGCCCTGGGCGTCTTCGCCGAAGAAGGTGATGAGGACCTTCCCCCAATGAATGTCTCCGCGCGGGATCATGGCGAGTCGCGCGTAGGGGATCTTCACGGTGACGGGGATGCGGACCCGCTTCGATCGGGCGGCACCGATGCGCAGCCGGGAGTCGGCGTCGCCAACCTCGACGCGAACCCCGAGGGGGTTGGCGTCTCCGCCGAAGAGCATCTCGGACCTCAGCGCCTGAGCCGCCCGCATCGAAGCGGGCAGGTCCACGTAGGCCGTCCGGTGGACCACCTCATACCGTGGGTAACCGGGCAGCTTGACGTCGATTTCATAGATCTGGCCGTCACCCAGGTGATTGGCGGTGTAGCCCAGCGAGTAGTAGTGGTCGACGGTGGTGCGGATTCCGGAAACCGCCGCGGCAACGTCTCCCGGAAAAATGGCTTCGCCTCCGGTCGAGGTGGCGGTGTTGGTCAGGAGGTTCTTGCGGGACCGTTCCAGCCACTGCCCCATGTTGTCGACCGGTTCGGCAAAACCGGCCCCCGAGTCGTCTCCCGTCGGACCGGACGGGTCCGCGATACCGACAGGAACGCCGCCCGCCGGGTCTCCCGCGCTGCCGAACGAGTCCGCCTGAAACTCCGCCACCGAGTCGGTGATGCCGACGTTCACATCTGACGCCAGCGGTACGGTCAGACCCGAGGTGTCAACCGTGTAGAGGGTGAACCCAAGGTCCGAGGCCTCGAGGGCGACCTTCCACCACAGATCCTGCTCGGGGTACTCCACCGCTGCGTTGAGATAGTCAACAGAGTAGTAGGTTGGGGCCCAGTCCGATCTCGGGTAGGCGGGGGTGAAGGCCACCAGGACCCTGCGGCCGTCGGCCTTGGCGAACCGCGCCATGGTGGCCAGGAGCGCGTTGCCGACCCGGGCGGTCTTGCGCTCCAGTTCCGTCGTGTACTCGAGGTTGCGTTGCTTGCGCTCGTAGTAGCCGGCGTCGCGCTCGCCGGTGACGGGGGAGTCGGACAGAGCCTTGGTGAGCGTGATCCGCTGGTTGATGCCCTTGGTTCGGATATACCGGAGGTCGTCCAGCCCGTCGAGGATGTCGCTGCGATCGATCGCTGCGATCCACCAGGGTCTCGAGCTCGCCGTCGAAGGCCACCAGGGAGACATTCTCACCGGCGGGCATGGCGTTGGCGTACAGCTTCGACAGACCGTCGGCGGCCAGGTCGCGGTCCGACTTGTACATCAGGAAGAGGTCAAAGAAGTAGATCAGCTCCAGCGGTTTCGAAATTTCGTCGGCCGCAGGTTGGTCCGCGCCGTCGTTCCGACCTGGCGCGCCGGCCTGTACCACGACCTTGGCGTTGATCTCCGAGAAGTTCGAAATCGGCTGCGGTGACCCGCTCTCCAGGACTTCGAAGGCCTCTCGGCCGAGCCCGGTGACCGGCTCGCCGGTGTCGGGGTCGATCACCCGAACCGGGACTTCGATGACGTTGACGGTGGCCTCGCCGAGGAATTGCTGCGACTCGTCTTGGGCGCCGCCGGTAGAAACCAACAGGCTGCCGAGGACCACGGCGATCATTGAGGTGATTGCAGGGCGCATGTCGTCCCTCCCAGGTGCACGATCATATCGCGGTTCGTGCACCTCTCTTCCTCACGAAATACGTTGGTCGCAATCGTGGGTTGGATCTGATTCCAGCGCCCGTGAGTTGTTTCAATGGAATCCCCAATACTCGAAAAGCGGGGGGAGGACGGGAGGGGGGAGCTTTTCGAGCGAAGAGCAGGCCCTGGACGTCATCTCAAGGCCTGGTCCCTGATCCGGCGCAGGAACTCGAGCTCCTTCGGGTTGAGGGCCTCCGGTCCCGTGCGCATCGAGCTTGCCTCGAATGCGCTGGAACTCCTCGGCGTCCTCCCGCGTCAGCTCGACGGTGCGGCGGCGTCCGATGCGAGGCCCCATCGCACCGCCGAAGCGTCCGCGCAGGTAGGTGGCCCAGAACACCGCCCCGCAGAGGGCGCCGCCGAGGTGGGCGCCGTGACCGATGGGGAGCGCGGCTCCTCTGGTCTGCGCGGTGAGGCCCCACAGGTCGAGCGCGACGAAGAGCAGGGCGCCGATGAGGGCCGGAATCGGGACGATCCCGAACAGCAGGATCTTGTGCCGCGGGAAGAGCAGTGCGAAGGCGATCAACACCGCACTCACCGCGCCCGAGGCTCCCAGGGCCGCCAACCGATCGTTGCCTAAGAGACCGAACGACACGAAGCAGTGGCTGGCCGACGAGAAGACGGCGGCAACGAGGTAGAAGGCGGTGAAGACCCTCCATCCCAACAGGCGTTCGAGAACGCTGCCGAAGCTCCACAGAACGAGCATGTTCAGGGCGAGGTGCCAGAGCTCCTGATGGGAGAACGCCGCGGTCACCAGGGTCCACCACATCCCTTGCGCCAGGCGGTGGGTGCTCACCAGGAAGTTGGCCGCCAGGAATGCCCAGAGATCGGACCCGTGGACCGCCACCAGCCACATCAGGAAGACCATCACGTTGATGGCGACGATCACCGGCAGCGCCCTGAGCCTGCGACTGGTCCACTCGGGGATCGCTGCTGCGGTGCGATGCGGGGGCAGCGGTTGATGGTCGCCGTTGGGCGAGGGGAACCCGTTCATGACACCTCCGTGGCGGCTGATTATGGCAGAGCGCGAGGTCGGATCCAGGATCGCAGGTGGGAGATAATGGGATGGGCCGGCGGTTTTCGCCGGGGGTCCGCCGCCGACCGGCGGCGAGATCGGGGAAGAGAATGCAGGTTTCTGGAATCCAGTTCGACATCGCCTGGGAGAACCCGGCGGAGAGCTTCCGCCGCGTGGAGCCGCTGGTGCGCCGCGCGGTGGATGGCGGAGCCCGGCTCGTCGCCCTGCCGGAGATGTTCGCGACCGGCTTCTCGATGGATGCCGTCTCAGTGGCCGCCCACGGCGAGGAGATTCGCGCCCGGCTGTCCGACTTGGCTCTTGAGCTGGGCGTCTGGATTCTCGGCGGTGTGGCCGAGTTGGACGGTGAGATGAGGTTCAATAGCTGTTTCCTCGTGACTCCGAACGGCTCGTCGGCGCTTCGGTACCGGAAGATCCACCCGTTCACCCTGGCCGGCGAGCACGAGCATTTCGCTGCCGGAACCGCGGTGGTCACCGCCGAGGTGGAGGGAGTTCGAGTCACACCCCTGATCTGCTACGACCTGAGGTTCCCAGAGCTGTTCAGGGCCTCTGCCCGCCGCACCGACCTCTTCGTGGTTCTCGCCAACTGGCCGGACCGGCGAAGCGTCGCCTGGCGGGTGCTGCTTCGGGCCAGGGCGATCGACTGTCAGGCGTGGGTGTTGGGCGTCAACCGGGTGGGGATCGACGGCAACGGGGTCTCCCACCGCGGCGACAGCTCGCTGGTGGACCCCATGGGGGAGGTGTTGTCGACCGTGGCCTGGGAGGAGGGGGTGGTTTCCGGCGACGTCGACGTCGAAGAGGTGCGCAGCCTGCGGGAGCGGTTCCCCTTCCTCGCCGACCGCCGCCCCGACGTCTACCGGACTCTCGAGTAGCCTGTTCGAGAGTCCCGAAAGGGAGTTACACGTTAAACGTTAAACGTTAAACGTCGGACAATGGAGCAGTGAGGGCCGGATGTCAACGTTTAACGAGTAACGTTTAACGAGTAACGTATTGCGGGAATAGTCCGTAGCGCACGAGCGATGCACAGAGCGGAGGGAAGATGCCCACTTCGGTCACCGTCAAGGTCTTCTTCGAAGCCGCCCACCGGCTACACAATCCCGACCGGTCAAACGAGTGGAATCGCCGGGTCTTCGGCAAATGCAACAACCTCCACGGGCACGGGCACAACTACGTCCTCGAGGTGACGGTGGAGGGCGAGGTGGATCCGGACAGTGGCTATCTGATCGACATGAAGGACCTGAAGGGAATCCTGACCGAGGCGGTGATCGATGACGTCGACCACCGTCACCTCAATCTCGAGGTGGAGTGGCTCGCCGGCGTCATTCCCTCAGCGGAGAATCTCGCGCGGGTGTTCTTCGAACGCATCGACGGGCGACTCGATGACGAACTGCGACTCAGGACGGTCACGGTTCACGAAACCGACCGCAATTCCGCCACGTTTTCCCGTTGAGGGTCGTGGAGGGACAGCTCCCTTTCGAAAAGCCCCCCACCACTCAACGGCCCCGCTTTTCGAAACTGTGGATTATCCTGTTTTTCACTCAGCGGGCGCCTCGTGCTCTTCGAGAATCGGGTCCAAACCGCTCCAGAACTCGCCGTCAGCGATCTTGAGGGTCGCGAGATAGACGATGGCATCGTGGCCGTGGGCCGCCACCAGTTCCTTGGCGGCCTGCCCGACCTTGTCCGCGTCGGGCCCATCGAAATCCTCCGGCAGGTCGAGCACGCCGTCCTCGTGGGGGATGGACGCTCCATCCAGAAACTCGCCGAGCAACTGGCGCCGCTCGGTCATGTGGTAGTGGAACAGATACTGGAAGAGCAGGTTCTCCGGCACCTCGTCGGCGAGCCGCGCGAGGCGGCCGACGACGCGTTCCACGGGCAGCTTGCGGACCGACTGAGGGCGAAATTTAAGGTCCTTGGCGAGGGTCATATCGAGGAGAATTTTGGTTTCGTGGTCTGCATTCAGCCACAGGGCAGCCGCCGCCGTCCGCTGCTCGTCGTCGGTCATCAGGTCCCACACGGCGTAGGGACCCCGGGTTGTCAGGGCTTCCTTCAATGTTGTCGTGTCGGGCATCGTTCACCTCCATCTCGACCTGCGAGTCACCAGATTATCAGGGATTGCGCCCACCTTCCCGCCCGCCGATTGCGATTTACGAATTACGAATTACGAATTGTGGGCGTCTGAGGTCGTCCTGCCATCCCCACGACCGGACCGACCGGGTGGGTGGGGGTCAGATGACGTACTCGCCGTCGACTATGACCGAGACTCTCCGCCCATCGGGGTGCAGGATGTCGGCTCGTTCCACCTGAATCGGATTGCCCTTGGCGTAGACGATGTCCTGGTGAACCACCATATCGGGGGACTGAAAGTCGTCGACCCCGACCACGCCCCCGAGATGGTCCGAGCGGCCGAAGGCCCAGTGGAAACCAGCCTTTTCGTCCTCGAGAACGGTGCCGGTAACCTCGGCCATCTCGTTGACCCCGAAGGCCACCTCGGCGATGTTGGCGCGCGCCGGATCGCCGTCGAAAAACTCTCCATATCGGTCGGCCAGGGGACTGTCGCCCTCCACCGCGACGACCGTGTTGGCAACCACGTGGAAGAGCACGAGCTCGCCGTCCTCCATCACCGGTATGGTCCCGGCCGTCCACGAGGGGACCTCCTCGAATTCGCCCTCGTAGGGCACCACATAGGTTTCACCGGAGGGCAAATTGATGACCCGGTCCGCCGGCTTGAAGCGGTGCAGGGAGCCGTCGTCCATTTCGGGGCGCCGGTGCCTGAGGTCGAACCAGCATCGGTGGCCCGTCGAAAACAGGACGTCGGCGAGGATCCCGCCTTCCATCGCCTTGGCGATGGCGCGGCAACGGGTCGCGACTCGACCGTAGTCGGCTGCGAGGGAGGTTTGCTCCATTCTCGGCTCGACCCCGGGCATGGAGGCCGCGCGGAAATCAGCGTTCTCGTTCGCCAAATGGGTTAAAGGAGCGGTGGCAGAGAACTCGGTCATGGCGATCACCAGGGTCGAGGAGACCAATTGGTCGTGCAGGTTCACGTCCTTGCCCTCGATCCACGCGGTGGCGGGGAGATCGGCGTTGTTGGACCCGATCGCGGGATAGGTGACCATCGACCGGACCTCGAATCCGAGTTCGGTTCCGAGCTGGGCCAGGATCGAACGCCAGCGGTCGGCCATTTCGCGGCGGGCGCGCCACGACTCGTTGTCCTCGACACCGTCGTGCGGCACGTCCACCATCACCGTCGCGACCTCTCCGGGTTGCGGGTCGAATACGTCCGTCAGCAGCTTCTTCACATCCAACACACCAGCCCCCATCCGCGAGACCCAAGAGATTTTTGCGAGCACCCGCAACAACTCCGGGCAGTTTTTCCGAATTCCGCTTTCCGAATTTCCCCGAGCGGTCCCGATTGTACTCGTTCTCGCAGACTGCGCTATCCTGTCCCGCCATGAGCAACGCAGTCCTGTCCGCCGCCGTGGTCGGAACCGGCCACCTTGGACGTCATCATGTCCGGATCCTGAGCCAGATGGAGGGGATCCGGTTCATCGGAGCCTTCGATGCCGATCGGGCCCGCCTCGCCGCTGTTGTCGACGAGTACGGGGTCTCGGCCCTGACCGATGCCCGAGCCGCCGCCGAGGCCGACGCCGTGGTCGTGGCGACTCCCACAATCAACCACCGTGAGACCGCCGGCATGCTGCTCGAGGCTGGCTGCCACGTCCTGGTGGAAAAGCCCATCGCCGCCACCGTGGCCGAGGCCGACGACTTGGTGGAGCTGGCGGAATCCAAGAGCCGAGTGCTCGCGGTGGGTCACGTGGAGTTCCACAATCCGGCGGTCCAAGCCGCCCTGGGCCTCGCCGAAGGGGTTCGGTACCTGGAGGCACAGCGGCTGTCTCCCTTCACCACCCGCTCGGTTGATGTGGACGTGATCCTCGACCTGATGATCCACGACATGCAGATCACGCTTGCCGTGGCGGGCGAGAATCCGGTCGAGGTGCGGGCGGTCGGCGTCCCGGTGCTCACCGACAAAGTGGATCTTTGCCACGCCTGGATCGAATTTCCCTCCGGCCTGGTGGCCAATTTGACCGCCAGCCGGGTGTCGGCCGAACGAATCCGCAAGCTCCGCGTGTTCGCCCGGGACAGCTACTTTTCGGTGGACTATGCCGACCAGAGCGTGTCTTCGGCGCGGCTGCTGCGCCGGCCCGACGGACCCCCGGAGATTGCACCGCAGATCGTGGAGGTGCGGCAGGAGGAGCCTCTCAAGGCCGAGCTCGTAGCCTTCATTGCCGCCTGCCGCGGCGACGCCTCCGCGGCGGTGCGCGGCCGGACCGGCCGCGACGCCCTCGCGGTTGCCGTCGAGGTTCGCGAGCAGGTCGGATCGAGATAGCACAGCGTCAATTTCAAATTTCAAATTTCAAATTGAAAATTCGCCGCAACCGGCGGGAGCGTCGATACCTCGCTATGGAACCGAGGTGCTCCACATCGAAACGTCACCGGACTCGAAGTCGTCCGAGAAGACCCCACCCAATCGGCTGTAGTACAGGAAGTTGCCCACCGAGGCGTCCCAGTTGGTGATCGCCATGTCGGGCGAGGCCGACCACCTGTACTGGACGACGAGGTCCACGGCCGGGGCCGCCGAGATGGTGATCCAGCCGTCGTCCCGATCGAGTGAGAACTCGTGCGGCGCGAGCTCAACCTGATCGCGCCGGACCGCGACCACCTCCTGGATCGGTCGCCGCGACAGGTGGAACAGGCGGCCGCCGGCGGCCGGAAAAACGTCGATCGCGGTGCGCAGGGCGTTGCGGTCGACGTCACCGAAGACGATCTTCTCGATCACGCTGGTCGGCGGTGCGGAGCTCCAGTCCGGAACTGACGGGAGGCCGGTGCCGGTATTGAGGAAAAGCCGGCTCTGATCCCACCAGGCGCCGGTGGCCAGGTCGAGGTCGCCGTCGCCGTCGACGTCCGCCAGTGCCACCGCGGAGCCGTAGCCCTCGTAGTAGTACCAGCCGTGGGTGGTGTCGTAGAACCCGGCGGCCAGCCCGTCGTACTGCCGGAAACGGCCGCTGCCCGCCAACTGGGTGTTGTCGGTGACGATCAGGTCGCCGAATCCGTCACCGTTGACGTCCCCCGCCACGCCCATGATGGCGTCTTGGCCGGCGCTGTCGGTGGTGGACCAGGTTGCCGTGTTCTCCAGCCATCCGCCGAGGTTGGCGTACACCCGTGTCTCGGCGCCCGAGGCGACCCCCACCAGGTCGAGCCAGCCGTCACGGTCGGCGTCGGTCCACAGCACGCCCTGCAGGTGATCGTCATCGGTCGACGACCACGAGGCGGTGGAAGAAAGGGTGCCGCCGACGTTGAGGTAGAGGTACTGGCTGTAGAAGGCCTGTGGCGTGTAGGCCCAGCCGGTCGCCAGGGCCAAATCGGGGCGGCCGTCGTTGTTGACGTCGCCGAAGGCACAGCCGAAGGCGTGGGCGAACTCGTCCGTTTGCCAGTCAGGGGTGGAAGACAGAACACCGTTGGTGTTGAGGTAGAGCTTGGCGGCGTGGTCCACCGACGAAAAGCGGCCGAGCACCGAAACTGCCACATCCGGCCAGCCGTCACCGTTGACGTCGGCCACGTCGAGGTGGCCGTTGTAGGCCAGATCGTCCGACTGCCAGGTCGGATTGGGCGGAAACGTCCCGTCGCCGTTGTTGTGATAGACCGCCAGCCGCTGCTGCGCCATGTCGTTGCCGTTGGCCACCACCAGGTCGAGCCAGCCGTCGCGGTCGAGATCGGCCAGGGCCGCGCCGGTGCTCACCTGGGTGTCGGCAGACGTCCAGTCCGGGCTCTGCGGGTAGATCTCCTGTCCGGAGGCGGCCAGCGCAGTGAAACCGACGGCCAGCGCGAGGCCGGTGCGAAGCGACGTCGAGAGCGGTGCACTCATGGCTTCCCACTTTACCGTGGAATGAGCCGTTGTGCTTTCCCTGGTATCGTGCGGAGGAGGAGGCAGCCGGTGAAAGCGACCGCCATCGCCCATCCCAACATCGCGCTAATCAAGTACTGGGGCAAGCTCGATGCCGCCCGCAATCTGCCGGCCGTAGGCTCCATATCGATCACTCTGGACTCCCTCGCCACCACGACCTCGGTGATGTTCGACCAGGCCCTGACGGACGATGAGTTCACCCTCGACGGACGGTCGCGACCGAAGCAGCTCGATCGAGTCCGTCGATGCCTGGATCTCTTCCGGGAGCTCAGTCAGGGATGCCCATTCGCCAGCGTGGTGAGCGAGAACAACTTCCCGACGGCAGCCGGGCTGGCGTCCTCGGCCTCCGGCTTCGCGGCGCTGGTGGTGGCGGCGGATGGGGCACTGGCGACCGGCCTCGAGAGGGCGGCCCTGGCCGGGCTGGCGCGGCGGTGCTCCGGGTCTGCGGCGCGGTCGATCTTCGGCGGCTTCGTCGAGCTCGAGCTGGACCGCGACGCCGAAACCACCACCGTCCGACCGATTCTGGCGGCGGAGGATTGGCCGTTGAGCGTGGTGGTCGCCATCACCTCGACGGCCGAAAAGGAGGTCGGCTCCAGCGAAGGCATGGGCCTGACCGAGCGCACCTCTCCCTACTACGGGGCCTGGGTGACGGCGGCCGACGGCGATCTGAGGATCGCTCGAGACGCGATCCTCGGCCGCGATTTCGAGGCCGTCGCTGACATTTCGGAGCACAGCTGCCTGAAAATGCACGCGGTGGCATTGGCGGCTCGGCCCGGGTTGCTCTACTGGAATGGAGCCACCGTGGAGTGCATGCGCCTCGTCCGTCATCTCCGGCGACGGGGAACGGCTGTGTTCTTCACCGTCGATGGCGGGCCCCAGGTCAAGGCGATCTGCTTGCCTGGCCAGGCCGGTGGGGTGGCCGCGGCGCTGGGTGAGGTTCCCGGCGTGGTCGAGGTGCTGACCTGCGGTCTCGGGGCGGGGGCCAGGATTGTCGTGGACGGCCCATGACGATCGCCGCGTCGGCTCCGGGCAAGCTGGTCTTGATCGGCGAGTATGGGGTCCTGTTCGGAGCACCGGCGGTGGTCATGGCGGTGAACCGCCGGGCGACGGTTCGACTCGCTGGATCCGAGGATGGCTTTTCGAGGGTCGACTCGCCGGGTCTGGAATGGGAACCCGCTCGGTTCACCATCGAGCCAGACGGGGTACTCCGGTGGTGCTCCACGCCGAGGGTCGCCGGTCGCTACCTTCTCTTCGAACGCATCGTCGACTCGCTGGTGGAGTTCGGGTCGGTTCGTCCGGAATCCGTGGCGCCCTTCACCGCCTCTCTCGACACCCGGGAGTTCTTCCAGCGTGGTGACGGTAAAGCGGTCAAGCTCGGGCTCGGCTCCAGCGCCGCCCTCACTGTCGCTTTGGCGTCGGCTCTCCTGAAGTGGGCAGGAACGGGGGAACGGGTCGAGCTCGGAATCGAATGGCTGCAGCGCCTACTGAATCTACATCGCGCCTATCAGGGGGGGAGGGGGAGCGGGGTCGACCTCGCCGCCAGCCTGATGGGCGGCCTCGTGGAGTACCGGCTTCAAGACGACGGATCGGTGGCCACCGCGGCACCTCTCGACCTGCCGGAAGGTCTGTTCATGGCGGTGGTGTGGACCGGAAGAGGGGCCGACACGGGGGATTTTCTTGGGCGGCTGAGCCTTCGCATGGACCGCGAAGGGGGAAGCCCGGAAATCGACGATGCCCTGGACCGGCTGGGGCAGGCAGCGAGCGCGGGAGTCGTTGCCCTGCGCAACCGAGATGTGCCTTCCTTCCTGGCAATGATCGACATTTTCGGCGAGGGCCTGGGGGCACTGGGCCGGGCGGCCGGGCTCGAGATCATGTCTCCGGAGCACGTCGAGCTCCACCGCCTCGCCCGCCGGTGTGGCGTCAGCTACAAGCCCAGTGGGGCCGGCGGTGGCGACATCGGCATCGGTTTTTCGAGCGATCCCGCAGCCCTGGACCGGTTTGCCGACACTGTTTCGAGGTCCGGATTCGAGGTCCTCGACGTCTCACTGGACCCTGCCGGTTTGCGTTAATTCCAAAGCGCTCGAGTTTCATCGAATATCTTGGATGATGCTTTGGTTGTGGTTTTTGCGGTATTCTGGCAGGGTCGGATGGGTCGAATCGCCGGACCGACGAGTGGCAAGGCGTCGCCGACGCCCTGCCGGAGGGTTTCAGCCGCACTCAACTGAACGAGATCGAGACATCTGAAGAGGTCGACGGCCCGAGCCGTCCGGTCGCTCGAAGGAGCATGACGTATCGTGAGCAGTTCCTGCATACCGTCGTTCCACAAGCTCTCCGTTCCCGAACGGGTTCGGGCCGTCCGCGACATGGGTTTGCTGTCGTCTCAGGACTACAAGGCCCTGATCAACGGCCACAACGTGCTCGACGTGATCGAATGCCGACGCGATGATCGAAAACGTCATCGGAGTCATGGGTCTTCCCGTGGGCCTCGGCCTCAACTTCCTGATCAACGACAAGGACTATGTGGTGCCGCTGGTTGTGGAGGAACCGTCGATCGTGGCGGCGCTGAGCTTCGCGGCCAAGACCGCGCGATCGGCCGGCGGCTTCATCACGTCGAGCACCGAACCGATCCTGATCGGCCAGATTCAGCTGGTGGACGTCCCCCACCCGACCAAGGCGAGGCAGCTTCTCGAGCAGCGCAAGGAGGAGGTCATCAACCTCGCCAACAGCCTCCACCCGAGAATGGTGGCGCGCGGCGGCGGAGCGGTCGATCTCGAGGTCATTCTCCATCCCGCCACGCCGGACAACGTCGAGATGATGGTGGTCCAGCTGTTGGTGAACACCTGCGACGCCATGGGCGCCAACCTGGTCAACACCATGTGCGAGGGCGTGGCGTCGTTTTTGGAGAGCGTTACCGGCGGCAAGGTCTTCCTGCGCATCATGTCGAACCTGGCCGACCGCTCGCTGGTGCGGGCCTCGGTGGAAATCCCGTTGGACCAGCTGGGCAGTAACGGCTATGACGGCGAGCAGGTTCGGGACGGCATCGTCATCGCGAGCCAGTTCGCAGCCATCGACCGCTATCGGGCCGCAACCCACAACAAGGGCATCATGAATGGCATCGACGCCGTCGCGCTGGCCACCGGCAACGACTGGCGGGCCGTCGAGGCGGGCGCCCACGCCTACGCCGCCCGCGGAACCCACTACACCTCGCTGTCCCGGTGGACCCGGACTGAGGACGGCCGCTTGAGGGGCGAGATCGAGCTGCCCATCAGGGTCGGCATCGTCGGCGGTCCGTTGCAGAGCAATCCCTCGGTGGATCTGAACCTCCGCCTGGCCCAGGTGGAGTCGTCACGCGAGCTGGCCGAGGTGATGGGGGCGGTCGGTCTCGCCCAGAACTTCGCCGCGCTGCGGGCCCTGGCCACGGAGGGCATCCAGCGCGGCCACATGACCCTCCACGCGCGCAGTGTCGTCACCGCCGCCGGTGCGATGCCTGAGATCTTCGACACTGTGGTCGAGCGCCTCGTGGCGTCCGGCGAGATCAAGATCTGGAAGGCGCGGGAGCTGATCGAGGAGGTCGAGGTCCAGGCGGGACGGACGGCCGACCCCGCGGCCCGAGCCGAGATGGCGGCCGGCCACGGCAAGATCATCCTCTTCGGTGAGCACGCCGTGGTCTACGGGAGTCGTGCCATCGCGGCGCCGGTGCCGCTGGCCGTGCGGGCGCGGGTGGTCGACGACGACGACGGCGTGTGGCTGGTGGTTCCCCGTTGGGGTGTCGAACACCGCCTTCGTCGCGGACCCCAAAAAGCGGAAGTCCTTCGAGGTTCCGGCTGCGACTGATGCTCGAGGAGCTCGGCCTGACCGAACGGTCGATGAGGATCGAGGTCTACTCGGAGATCCCGAGGGCGATGGGTCTCGGCGGCTCGGCGGCGGTGGCCGTGGCGATCATCAGGGCCCTCGACCGGCATTTCGAGCTTGGTCTGAACGATGACGAGGTGAACGCCCTCGCTTTCCGCTGCGAGCAGGTGGCGCACGGCACGCCGTCGGGCATCGACAACACGGTGGCCACCTTTGGCAGACCACTGCTTTACCGGGCCGGCGACCCGCCGCAGATCGAGGCCATCGAGCTGCCCGGCCAGATCCGGTTCGTGATCGGAATGACCGGCGTTGAGAGCCTCACGGCAAAGATGGTGGCCCGGGTTCGCAGCGGGCGCGACCGGAACCGGGATGTCTACGACACGATGTTCAAGGGCATTGACGCGCTGACGGTACAGGCGATGGAGCGCCCTCAAGCGGAATGACCTCGAACGCCTCGGCGAGCTGATGAACGTGTGTCAGGGCCTGCTCAACGGTCTCCAGGTCTCCAGCTGGGAGCTGGAGGAGCTGATCCAGATCGCCCGCGAGAACGGGGCCCTTGGAGCGAAGCTCACCGGTGGCGGGGGCGGAGGCTCGATGATCGCCCTGTGTCCCGAGAGCGCGGCGTCGGTGGTGAAGGCGATGCAGGACGCGGGCTACCAGGCGATGGAGGTCCTCATCGGGTAGTCACTCCCGGCGGCGCACCAACACGATTGTCCGATCGTCGACAATCGCCTCGCCCCGGGTGAACTCCTCGAGGTCCCGTTCGATGACCCTTGCGATCTCCTCCAGCGGCAGGGTCCCGTTTTCGGTGAGGACACGGGCCAGTCGGTCGATCCCGTACTCCTGAGCGTCCGAGTTCATCGCTTCGGTATAGCCGTCGGAGTACAGCGCCAGCGTGTCGCCGGGCTTCAGGAAGGACGTGCCGAGCTCGTAGCGGGAGTCGTCGATCAGCCCGAGAGGCAGTCCGGTGGCGTCGAGCCACTCGACCTCTCCGCCGGACCGGACGATGAGAGCCGGGTTGTGGCCGGCATTGGCATAACGGAGGGTCCCGGCGGCCGGCTCGAGCACCACCAGCACCATCGTCGCGAATCGACTGGGTGGGGTTCTGCGGTAAAAAGGCACCGAGATTTTGTTGAACACATCGTGGGGCTCCATGCCGGCCTCGATCGGAACCGAGGCCAGTGCCTCCAGGTAGCCGGTCAGCAATGACGCGGACATCCCCTTGCCGGAAACATCGGCCAGCAGCAGAACGCATTCTTTCCCTTCGGCCCGCTGGAGCACCTCGTAGTAGTCGCCCGACACTCCGCGGGATGGGACGTTGCCGCCGAAGAGATCGTAGCCGGCGATTTCCGGCAGCGCGTCCGGGAACAGGCCGATCTGAATCCTGCGGGCCTGCCGCAGCTCCCACTCGAATCGCTGTCGTTCAACTGCCTCCTCGGCCAACGAGACGTTCCGGATCCGCATTGCGGCCACCGACGCGAGGGTGACCAGAAGCTCGAGGTCGTCCTCGGTAAATGGACGCAACCCCGCGTTGGAGCTCAACACCATGAAACCGAGGGTGCCGCCGGGATCGAGCAGCGGTGCGGCGATCAGGCTGCGCACGCCGGCGTTGACGATACTCTGGGCCCCCGAAAACCGCTCGTCGGTGAAGGTGTCGACCACCCTGGCGGCCATCCCCTTGTTGGCCACCTCGTCGATCAGGCTCTCCGAGTACACGAGCTCGCCAACCGCTCCCGGCGCAGCCTGGCTGGCGGCGCGCTCGAATCCTCCGGTCTCCTTGCGCAAGAAGATGGCGCCGTGCTCCGGGCGGAGGTGTGCGAAGGCTCGCTCGAGGATGAGGTCGAGCAGTGCGTCGAGAGTAATTGGCCCGGCGAGCGCTTGATGGACCTCGTTGATGAGGGCCAAACGATCGGCGTACCGGGTGAGAGCTACGGAAGAGTCACCGCCCTCGACCGGTGGCGGGGTCGACGTCTTCAGCAGGACGTCCGACGCCGGTTTGAGGAAGACGTCGGTGGAGGAGGACGTCTGCTCCCCCTCTCGCATCAGCTTGACCAGGCTGGCCGACATGGCGAGCACGTCGCCCTCGCACACCCTTGCCACCCCGCCGATCTTGGTGCCGTTGACGTAGGTGCCGTTGCGGGACCCGAGGTCCTCCACCATCCAACCGTCGCCGTCCTCAAAGAGACGGGCGTGGCGTCGGGAAAGGAAACGGTCGGGAATCGACAGATCACACTTGGTGGAGCGGCCGATCACCACCGAGCCTGATGAGACCTCGTGGAGGAAGGTTTCCCCTTCCGCCGGGGTGACTCTGAGCTTGAGCATCTGTTCCTAGCTTATCTCAGACCAGGTGCCGTGCGTTTTTCAATTTTCAATATTTGGGAGGGCGGGGGCCTACGCCGAGTCGACGTTGATCAGCCCGTTCACGTAGTTGGTGGCCTCGTCGTGCAACCGGCGATGCTGCCGACGGCGATCGAACGGGACCCGCATCTTCAGGGCCCGGCGCTCGCGCCCGGACCGCCGGTCCCGGGTCGGGTGAACATCGGACAGCATGGCGGTTGTGTTCGAGCGCAGCCGCATCGCGATGAGCAGCAGCAGGATGGCAACGATTGCGATCACGAATAGGGCCATCGCCAAGAGTCCCTTCGGGAGATGTCGGGCACCACGGGCCACCCGACGAATTTCCATCTTGTTGAGGACGGGGTCAGTATAGCGCATCCGTCAAGGGGGAGATACGAGCAAATTCGGTGTGAGTTCTTTCCGGCTCGAACCGCCGAAATCACCGAAATTTCAGCTCAGAACTGGAAATCTTCAATCTTCAATCTTCAATCTTCAATCCAGTGCGATGCCGAGCCGGGCGACCTTGCGGTACAGGGACTTGCGCTCGATGCCGAGGATTTCGGCGGCACGGGTCCGATGGCCGCCGCAGCGGGTGAGCACTGCCTCGATGTGCAGCCGCTCCAGCTCCTCCAGGGTGAGGTCGTCGCCGATGGCGGGACCGGTGACCGGTGCGCCGTGATCGGTAGGCGACAGCAGGCGGGACAGCGCCCCCGAGTCGCGGAGCGAGCCCAGGTCCACGGCGGCACGCTGGACGACGTGCTCCAGCTCGCGGACGTTGCCGGGCCACGAGTACTCCCGGAGGAGATCGATGGAGCTCGCGGACAGGCCTTCGAAGCCGGTCATGCCGAGCCGGTGCTCGGTGCGCCGGCGAAAGTGTTCCACCAGCTGAGGGATGTCGCTGGCGCGCTCGCGCAGCGGCGGCAGCTCGATTTCGTAGCCGGCGAGCCGGAAGTAGACGTCCTCGCGGAAGGACCCGGCGGTCGCCTCGCGTCGCAGGTTCCGGTTGGTGGCCGACACCACTCTGGCCGGCACCTTGATGCTGGCCTCGGACCCGAGGGGGCGGATCTCGCCGTCCTGGAGGAAACGCAGCAACTTGACCTGCAGCATGGCGGGCAGCTCGCCCACCTCGTCGAGAAAGACGGTTCCGTTTCGGGCCGACTCGATGGCGCCGCGGTGGTCGCGATCGGCACCGGTGAAGGCTCCCCGGCGATGGCCGAAGAGCTCGCTCTCCAGAAGGGTCTCCGGGATCGCGCCGCAGTTGATCGCCACCCAGGGCCCGTCGGGGTTGGCGCCGAAGCGATGGAGGGCGTGCGCCACCAGCTCCTTGCCGGTCCCGGTTTCCCCGGTGATGAGCACCGGCAACGACAGCGGCGCCACCCGGGCCACCGCCTTGTAGACCTCGACGATTCGCGGGTGGCTGCCGATGATCATCGACTCGGGGCCGGATGCGATCTCCCGGGCGGGGTCGTGCTGGGATCCCAGGCCCGATTGCACCCGTTCCACCAGTTGCTCCAGCTCGAAGGGCTTGGGCAGGTAATCGAAGACCCCGGCCGCGGTCGCCGCCGCGGCGGTCTCCACGCTTCCCTGAGCCGTCACGAGGATGATCCCCGCCTCCGGATTGTCCCGCCGGATGTCGTCGATCAGGTCGATGGCCGTCGCATCGCCGAGGTAGATGTCGCTCACCACCAGGTCGAACCGGTGCTTGGCCAACAGCGCCCGCGCCGCGCCCGCCGTGGCCGCGGTCCGCACCGAATACCCCTCCTTGACCAGGGTGAGGCTCATCATCTCCAGCAGGGCCGGGTCGTCGTCCACGACAAGGATCTCAGCTTTCATCGTCGCTCCTCGCGTCGTCGAGGGCGGGGAAGCGGATCGTGAAGATCGACCCCCGACCCACCACGCTCTCCACCTCTGCCGTCGCACCGTGCCAGCTTGCGATCTCTCGAACCAGGGCCAGTCCGAGGCCTGAGCCCCCCGCGCCGCTTCCCGGCCCACGGTAGAAACGGTCGAACAGGCGAGGCACCGCGGCCGGATCGATTCCCGGTCCATCGTCGGCAACCGCCAGCTCGACGGTACCACCCGAGGTCCCCACGGTCACCCGCACCTCGGTGCCCTCTCCAGAGTGCTTGATCGCGTTACCCACGATGTTGTCGATCAGCCGGGTGAGGAGTTCCTCCGAACCGATCACCCGACCGCTACCGACTGCCGAGAAGGTGATCGGGTGGCCCGACTGGTCGGCGCCGGGCCGCAGGAAATCGCAGCGCCGTGCGAGCCAGCGCCGCCAGGTCCACCGCGTCGCGCTCGCCCTCCCACCGTCCGGATCCGAGGCGCTCGAGGTCGAGGAAGGACCGGACCATGTCGCCGAGCCGGTCGGCTTCACCGCGGATCAGCCCGGCCACCCGCAGCTGTTCGTCCCTCGACAGCTCGTAGCGTTCGATCATGGCCCCAAACCCCGAGATCGAAGCCAGGGGCGTCTTGAGCTCGTGGGACACCATCCGTTGCACCTCGCGGCGGCTCCGCTCGAGCTCGCGAACCGCGGTGACGTCGCGCAACAGGCCCAAGGTTCCCGCGTCGATGGTCCGGACCTCGACCTCGAGGCGGCGGCCGTCGACCTCCACCTCGCCCGTCATCTCACCGTTGCCGGCGGCGGGCTCGTTGAGGGCCGACGTGACCTCCTGGCGAGGGGGGGTGACCCCCCAAAGCTGTCCTGCTGCGTCGTTGGCCAGCAGGGGGCGACCGTCGGCGTCCCACAACACCACCCCCTCGCGGAGCCCCTCGATCAGGGCGCTCCGCAGCTCGGAGTCCCGCGCGATCTGCCGCTGCAGCCCCCGCGCCAGGCGGAGCCGACCCGCCACGCCGGTGGGCGGGTCGACCGCGGCCTCCAGGGACCCGGGTTTGAGCAGCGACGCCAGCACCGCTCCGGCCTCACGCTGCGCTTCGATCGACTCCAGCGCCTCACGACCGGCCGCGGAGACCGCCACGACCAGCAGCAGCGAAACCAGCGGCAGCATGACGTCTCCCCACCACAGGGCGCCGACCGCGGCGGCGATCACCACGCCTGCGATCACCGCCAGTCGTGAGATCGGCAACCGGCCGGCCAATGACCTGGCCCACTGGGCGGCCACTGCGGCGGCCACCATGATCAGCAGCACGGTCCAACCGCGAGGGCTTGTGAGGAGACCGTTCCGCACGATTGAAGACGCGATCGATGCGTGGACGAGGACGCCCGGCGCAGGCCGGTTGCGCTCCCCAACCGGGACCACGAACTGGTCCCCTGTTCCCGAGGCCGACAGACCGACGAAGACCACCTTGTCGGTAAAACCGTCGCCACGATCGGCGCGGCTGAGCAGGTCGCGCGCAGACACCGAGGGGACGGACTCCGGCGGCAGCCGGAAATCGGGACAGATGGCTTCGCCCACGGGAATCGTCCCTGACCATCCGGCCAGCCGGGCGGCGGCAACAGACAACGCCGGCAGGGAAAGTCCGCCGAACTGCTTGGTCGATGCGATGGAGCGGACGACGCCGTCGGGGGCCACCTCGGCGTGGGCGTGGGCGGCGCGCCGGGCGCCGCCGAACCGCTCGAGGGGGAGGATCCAGCCCGCGTGCGGCGCCAGCACGGCGGCCAGGGTCGTCGGGACCCTGCCGAGGGCGGCGGCGAGCGCATCGTCCTCGGCCTCGGGGCCCCGATCGGCCAGCAGGAGGTCCACCACCACCCCGCGCGCGCCCTGCGATCGGATCGTCTCGACGAGTACCGCGAGCTGTGACCGCCGCCACGGCAGCGGGCCGACATCTTCCACGGACCGGTCGTCGATCAGGACCGCGACGAAGGGGCCGGGTTCGTCGACGGTGGGAGGTAGAAGGCGGAGCATCAGATCGCCGACCGGGCGCTCGACCACGTCGAGAGCGCCGATCGACCACACGGCCCAGATCGCCAGTGCGGAGAGCGACGCCAGCGTCCAGGGCCGGCGAGCAATCAGGATGCGGCGAATGCCCATCGTCTCCAGCCTAACTCAACACCTGAGCCCCCACCCCGCACCGACAGTCAAAAGTCGAAAGTCAAAAGTCCAAAGTCGAGGGCCGGAAGTTACCTCTGCGATGAAAGGGGCGGATGTCTGCTGCCCGAAAAAAGGGAGGGACCCCTTCGGGTCCCTCGGTGAAGGGGGAGAAGAAGGAGGTCAATCAGGGGTTCCCGCCGCCGCCGCCGCCGTTGCCGCCGCCGTTACCGCCGCCGTTACCACCGCCGTTGCCGCCCCCATTGTCTCCGCCGTTGCTGCCGCCATCGCCACCACCCTGACCGGGATCGCCGTTGCCGGGTCCACCCGGGACGCCCCCGCCGTGGCCCCCGGCCATGTTCTCGCCGGAGAAGGTGCCGCTCAGGACCACCAGGCCGTCGGCATCCGCCCATTCGACCACCCTCAGGTCCTCGACCGGTTGCAGATCGGCCGGCAGGCTGCCGTCGGCCGTGGACAGCACCAGCTCGCCGTGACCGACTCCGTCGGTGGTGACCACGGCAACGATGAGGCCGTCCACGATGACCTGGTAGGCCGAGTCGGGTTCGAGGCGGCACGCCCTGCTCTCGAAGGTCTGCACATCCTCGTCGGTGCGGGAGACCTTGGCGACCCCCTTGAGACGCGGGTCGTCGATGGGGTTCAGCTCGATCCGCTCGACGTAGACCAGATCGCAGGGACCGGATCCGCCGAACCAGCCGATGACGAACTCACCTTCGAGGGCGAGGGCCCGGGAGCCGTCGTAGATCCGAGCGAGCACCAGGTCCTGGGCCGGTGGAAGATCATCGGGAACCGGCGGAAACCTATCGTCCGGCCAGCCGAGCCGGAGCACCCCATCGCCGTTGATGTCGGTGATGAGAGACCCGACGGTGAACTCGGCAGTCGTCCAGCGCGTCGACGCCGGTCACGGTGGCGGTGTACTCGGCCTCGGCCTCGAGACCCACCACCCTGAACACCACCATGCGGCGGAGGTCGCCCTCCGTGCTGATCTGATCGCGCACCATCGCGTGACCCCAGCCTGCCACCGCCCCGATGGGCTCGAGGGCCGCCCGTGCGCTGACGTGGTCGGCCATGACCTGATGGTCGTCCCCGTTTCGATGATGCTCCTGGTAGGTCTGGCCCGATTGGGATCTCTGATCGGCCGCCGTGATTCCGGCTGCCAGCAGGACGGCGATTCCGGTGATCACCAACAAGTTCCTCGAGTACGTGCTCATTTCGTCGCTCCTTTCTCGGTGCGGTGCACTCGATCCGCACTCGGCTCGCGACACCGCAAGGACCGTGCCATGCCTGGTCCGCGAAATCTGAATCGGTGCGGCGGCCTTCGGGTCGAACGGACACGGCCGGCGAGTCCCATCGCCCCACAAGGGACCTGAGCCTGGGGTGCGCCGGCCTGCCCGGATTGGCACCTGACTTGCTAATGTCACTGGTGGAGCGTGTCCGGGCCTCGGGACGGACCGGGAGGGATCGCCGTGAATTCGAAAACAAACTGGCCCTGGGTAGTGCTGGCCGCCGCGGCCGTCGCGGTCGGAATCGGCGGTGCCGACCAGCCCGCCGGCCCGTCATACGAGCTGGTCGAGGTGAAGCGAAAGGTCTTCCGCGAAGAGCCGGCCCCCGAGGTCCAGCTCGAGCGCGGCGCGCCGATCGCGGCGGGCGAACTGCTGCGCACGGGATCACGGTCCGAGGCCGAAATTTTCTCCCCAGAGGCCTCGGCGAGGTTTCGAATGGGAGCCAAGACGCGGGCACGGTTGGCGGCGGGGACTCCCGGGGTGTTGCTCGAGATCGAGAAGGGTAGCGTCCACGCGTTCTTCGATGCGCTGGTCGGCGCCGGCGCTCGCGAGCGGCTGGTGACGACCCCTTCGGCGGTGCTGGCGGTTCGCGGCACCGAGTACGGCGTCGAGGTGGACGGCAAGGGCCACACCACCGTGACGGTGTTCTCAGGCGTGGTGGACGTCACGGACGTCGGAAGCCTGGGCGAAACCGTCCAGGTTCGCGCCGGGCAGTTCAGCCGGATCCGGCGCGGCCAGCCCCCTCGCCCGCCCGAGCGGCACGACGTGGACCCGGGCCAGTGGGAACGGGGAGCCCGGCCGGGTGCCATGGACCCCGACGTTCCCAGGGGGAGCTCTCCTTCAGGTGGCGGAGATCCCGGCGGGATGGGGACCGGCTCCGGCGGCGGCGGATCGACCTCTGGCTCCGGCGGCGGCGGATCTCGCGGCGGTGGCGGACGGGGCTGATTCCCACCCACCCACCCAGCCAGTTGAAGGTTTACGTTGTCGCAGCCATTGGCTGCTCCTACGCGACTCCCCGCCGCCAGCAGACAGCCGTAGGCCAGCCCCCTCCCTCGCGACGACCCCCATGGCCACGGCTGTACCCTGCTGCCGTCGGTGAGTTGAAAGTTGGATCGTGACGGTTGAGGTTTTTTGGGACGATATCTTGGCCAGCAGCTCGCGGAGCGACGTTCGACGGTGGTTCTCGACGGATTGGGTGCCGCGGAACCACGGCTCTGCTTGGCGGCAGAGCATCACAACCCGCCCGCTACTTACCGTCCCAGAACTTTCAACTTTCGGTTCATCCGGGAAAGCGTGAGGTCGGGGTTCTGCCGTGCCCTTCTCCGTGCCCGTGCCCGGAATGCAGCGGCTGCGACAGAAATCAGCGGCAGCGACCGGGAACAGCGATCAGGGACAGCAATCAGTCTTCAGCGGCAGCAATCAGTTGCATCGGCGGCCATAGCACGTGGACACCTCCGGGTCGTTCAAAGGAACAAATAGCCGGCGGGCAGCCGATGTCAAGGGCAAGCCGGCCCACGGGTCCGGTGTTACACACCCTTGACATCGGCTGCCTCACCGGCTTGTGGGGGAGGGCATGAACGACCCGGAGGTGACCATGTCCAAAGCCGCCACGAACACCAACCTCGTTGCCCACGAGAAAGCCCTCGAAGCAGCAGGCATCGCCATCAAGCTCGTCATGAGGGTTCCCGCCCCATTAAAGTCGATTGCCGATCAGGTGATCCGATCGGCAAGCTCGGTCCCGGCCAACATCGCTGAAGGCCACGGCCGGTTTGGACGAGACCGGTTGAATCACTGGCGGATCGCCTACGCCTCGGCCAAGGAGGTCGACAGCCACCTGCGACTCCTCGCCGCTGCAGGTGCCGTCAATGGAATCGGGGCCGAGAAAGCCCTTGAGACCTTTGACCAAGTTCGTGCGATGACGTGGCGCCTGCTCAATCCCATCTGAGCGCACCCTGCTCTCCGATACTGACGCTGTCAACTGACGCTGCCGCAGGTCCCCGCCGCTGGCTTCTGACGCTGTCCCTGATTGCTGTCTCCGCAATTGAGGCCGCGGTTCCTCTTCGGGCAGGCGGGTGCCGTTGTGAAATCCGAATTCGATCGACTCCCACCTCACGGAATTCCGGATGAGCCCAACTTTCAACTTTCAGCTCTTGCCGGGTTACGGGACGGTGGCCGACCACCCGGTCGTGTCGCCGGACTCGAAACCGTCGAGGAGGATCGGCGACGCCATCCACTGCTGCTCGGCCTGGCCTGTGCGCAGCGGGCCGCCGCGGGCGGTCGGCCACGGCAGGCAGTTGGTCCCCGATCCGGGGATGGTGAACACGTCCATGCCGTGGTCGAAGGTCTGGACGAAGACCTCGAGCTGGCCGTCGCCGTCCAGGTCGCCCACCGCCGGCGCGGCCGGAGCGCCGTTGCCGTTGCCATTGTGTCCCGGGTTGGGTAGCGGGACGTCGTGGAGGACGGAGCCGGTGGCCGACAGGATCATGAGGTACCCGGAGTCGTGGACGTCGGGGTCGCCGAAGGTGGCCAGCAGCAGCTCCGGCGAGCCGTCCTGGTTGAGGTCGGCCACCGTCACCTCGGAGCTGTACATGATGGGCTTCCCGTGGCGGTAACTCCTCCGCCACAGCTGCTGGCCGGTGCTGTCTAAGGCGTACAGGAACCCATCGTTCAGGGAGACCACGATCTCCGGTCGCGCATCGCCCGAGATGTCGACGATGGTCGGTGCCGGCACTCCGGTTGGTGGGTACCAACCGTCGACGTGGATCGGTGTCGCGCCTCGCGGCAGAGTCTCCCAGCCGGGCTTGCGGCGGGCGGATCGGCTGCCGTCACCGTGGGCCCCTTCCAGGACCATGACCGCGTAGGCCTGGGTCACGTACGGCACGTGCATCTCGACGTTGGGCACCCCGACCACCTCCTGCCGGCCGTCCAGGTCGAGGTCCGCGACGCTCGGCGGCGACGCCGTCCACTGCAGCCACTCGGTCCAGTCCGGGTGGGGCCAGGTGCCGGTGTGAAGGTGGTAGTGGTCGCGCTCGACGGCCGGATCGGCCCACCGGATGAACTGACCCCAGGTCATCCGGTTGCCGACCCAGGGCGAGGTGCGGTTGGTGTAGTACGGCGAGGCGTCGATGGCGACGCCGTCGTGGTCGAAGGCCTGGATGTGGTGGTTGTCGTAGGTGACGAGGATCTCCAGGGTGTCGTCGTCATCCAGATTTCCGATGCCCACGTTGAGCCCGTAACAGCCGAATCCACTGTGCCCCTGTCCGTTGCGGTCGGCGTCGTTGCCGGGTCCTGCCAGGTTGTTGTACCGGGGCCAGGCCGGGCTGTGGCCGCCAATCGGCTGGTAGTGGTTGCCGTTGGCATCGAACACCAACACCTGGGCACCGCCCTGGGAGGTGGATACGGTCTGGGTGGTGGTGACCACCACCTCGACGGTGCCGTCACCATCGAGGTCCGCGGCCGCCATGCCGCGCACTTCGGGCGAGCTTCCGCCGGTGGTGGTATCGGCGGGCCAACCGGCCTTGACCTCGAGGCTCGAGCCGTTCCATTCCCAGGCATAGACCTGGTGGCCGCGGCCGGCCACCACCTCGGTCGTGCCGTCTCCGTCGAGATCGGCCACCACGTGGGGCGCGTAGACCCGGCCTGAGCCGTCTTCGGCCCGGTCCAACAGCGCGCCGGTGTTCGAAAACACGAAGACGTCGTAGTACGCGGCCACCAACTCGTTCAATCCGTCGTGGTCGAGGTCATAGACCACCGGTGACGCGAACCAGCTGGTTTGGCCGGACAGGTTGGTGACGAACATCGGAGCCTGGACCGGGCCGCCGGCAGTGCCGAGGGGACAGATCGCCCGGGCGGTCGGACCGGGAGCAAGCGCCGCGATCGCTGCGGCGGCGATCCAAAACCAACGTGTGGCCAGAAGTCGAGTCATGAACGGGTGCTCCACCCACAATTGTCCCGCCATCCCTGTCGATATTCGGTGACTTCGACCACAGCTCGGATGGCATCGGCCAGTGGGGCCTGATGAGCTACGGCGACTGGAACGGGCCGGCCAAGTGGAACCCTCACCTCGGGTTCTCGGTGACCGACGGCAGCTCACCGGCCTTTCCCAACGCCTGGAGCCGGGTCGTGATGGGCTTCGACGTGCCGTTTCCGGTGACCGGCACCGGCAACATGTGTCTGGTGCCCGCCGAGGGCATCCCGGGGGGCATCGCCCGGTTCGACAGCGTCCTGCTCGGTGGAGCACCTCAAGAGTACTTCCTGGTGGAAAATCGCCAGCAGCAGACCGGGGGCTACGACCAGTTTTTGCCCGGCAGCGGGCTCCTCATCTGGCACGTGGACGAGGCGAAGTGGTCGATCAACGGCGGTACCGACAACAACATCGAGTGCGGCTCGTTCCCCAATCCTCACTGCTGGGGCATCTGCTGGAACAGCCACTATCTGGTGGCCCTGGAGCAGGCGGATGGCTGGGATAATCTGGAACGCGGGACCAACCGGGGAGATCTCAGCGATCCGTTTCCGGGAACGACCACCAACACCGCCTGGCAGCCGTGGTCCATCGGCGCCCGCAATCCGGAATCCGATTCGTGGTACGACACGCTGTGCTCGACGAGCGCCCAGATCGAGGTGACGGGGATCGTCATCAACCCTTCACCGCCCAACGCCTGTTTCAACGTCATCCAGCCGGGCCTGCCGCTCCTGGTGTTCTCGGACGGCTTCGAGTCGGGCGACACCACGGCCTGGTCACGCGCGGTGCCCTGATCGCGGCGAGGATTCGGAGCGCCACAGCGGTTCCATAACGGAGCGAGTTGAAAGTTGAAAGTTGGATCGCTGCGGTTGAGGTTCGTTCGAGCGGTATCTGGGTCCGCAGCTCGCTGAGCGACGGTTGAGAATGACGCTCGACGAATGGGATGGCGAGTGGCGACGGCTGTGCTTGGCGGAAGAGCATCACAACCCACCCTCCACCTTCGTTCCCACAACTTTCAACTTTCAACTTTCAAATTCCAAACCCCACAGCACCAGCGAGTCCCCAATTACCCCCCGATGCTGGTCCGATGTGGCATTGTTGGTGAGGAGACGATGAAGGATGCGCTCGGCTTTGACGCTGGTTGTGACCGCGGCTGGGTTGGTGGGGCTCGAGGCCCTCGCTTACCTGAAGGGCGGGGCCTTTGCGTGGCTTGCGGCCAGGCTGTGGGCCGTGATGGGGTGCGGCTTCCTCGTCCTCGGCATTCGGGAGATCGCCCGGTCGGTGGCCGGTGCGGTGCGCGAGCGCAGCGTCATGTCACTGGTGATGGTGCTGTTGGTGGGGTTCGCCGCGCTGTGGGGCCTTGGCGGCGTCGAGCACGTCCAGCTCCAGCACGAGGCGACCCAGGAGGTGGCGTGGGGTCTGGAGGCGCTGGAGACTCCGAGCTGGTTCTACACCAGGATCGGCCACATCGGCTACCCGGGCCGGCAGTATCTGATCGTCGCCGCACCATCCCTGGTGCTCGGGCGCGGCCTGGTCGGCCTGCGCCTCGGCTTCGCCCTGGTCTTTCTCTTCGGAGTTCTTCTGTTCTGGTCGGGCGCCCGGGCGGCGTGGGGGGACCGGCTTCGCGGACATGATGCCGCCGCCATGGCGGCGCTCTCCGTGGTCGCGTTTCCGTACGCCGTGAAGCACCTCCACTGGTACGAGCAGACCACCCTGCCCCTGGCCTTTACCCTGGCTGCGGCCGGCTGGCTGATGATCACTCTGCGCCGGCCGACGGTGCTGAACTGGCTCGGTCTGGCATGGATCGGCGCCCTCCTCGGGACCAGCTACACCCCGGCGCTCGGCTCGTGGGGTCTGCTGCTCGTCGCCCTCGTGTGGCTGGCGGGCTGTGCCTGGCGTAGTGGAGATCGACGCGCCGCCGTGAGCCGACTCGCCGTCGCGGCGATGGCGGTCGGCTTCGGCAGTCTGAGCTTCCTGACCCGGGTCGATCTGTTCAAGGAGAACGGGCAGACCATGAGACCGGATCCGCTCGGACCTCTGGGCGAGGCATTCTCGATCTTCTTCCTGGGCTCGCCGACGGCCTTCATTCCGTTGGTGCTCCTGCTGCCGATCCTGATCGTCCTGGCGCTCGCCATGGTGGGGCGGTTCGGAGTGCCGGGTCTGGCGGTTTCCTGGTGGACGGTGGGGATCGTCGTGGCCTCCATAGGGTTCGCCGGTTACGCGGTTCGGCGGCCTGACTTCGAGATGCACCGGGCACAGGTGGTGATTCCCCCGTTGCTGCTCCTCCTTGGCTGGTCCATCCTGCGCCTGAAGGCGGCGGGTTCGACCTCACGGGCCGCCCGTTTCGTATTCGTGGCGGTGTGCCTCCTGATCACCGGTCAGGCGCTGTGGACGGTGGCGGCCTCCTATCGCAGCTACCGGCCCGGGCTGCGCGAAATGGCGTACTCGGAGCTGTTCGACCGGGCGGCGGAGTACGGGGTATCAGATCAGAACCCCATTGCCGTGGTGGTCCTGACCGCGCGCAACGAGTTCGGCAACCCGCAGGACTATCTGAGGTACTTCTTCCCCAGGCACACGATCGTGACCACCCTCCGGGAGGCCGACGCTGTCGGCCGCGACGCGAAGCTGCTCTTCTTCGTGATCGCCGACGCCGGAGTCCACCGCGAACACCTTCCCGCGGGGATCGATCCCGACTCGATGACCACCCTCAGCTACGTGGACCGATACGACTCCCACGACATTGTCGTCTGGGCCGGCCCGCCGCCGACCCTGTGACGAGTCGGGGAAGCTCCTACTCCAGCGCGATCTGATCGACGTGGTCGGCCAGCCAGCCGCGGAAGGTCTGCAGTGACGGGTTGAGGGATCGCGTGGCCTCGACGCTGCGTGCCTTGCGGAAGTCGTCCTCGAAGTCGCGCTTGAACTGGAACATGTTGCCCAGGTCCTCGGCGCCCGGAAAGCCGAAGCTCCGGTAGATCTCGGGCTCCACCGCGTTGTAGCGCACCGGCCGGCCGATGGCGGCTTCCAGGGCGACGGCCATCTGGGTTCCGGTCAGGTGCTCGCCGGCGATGCCGACGGTCTTCCCGATCAGCTCGTCGCCGCGCTTGAAGATGCCGTAGGCCGAGCGACCGATGTCCTCGGCGGCGATGCCCGGCAGCCTGGCCTCGCCCATCGGCAGGGTGAAGTCCAGAGTGCCGTCGGGACCGGGCTTGGGGCCCATCCCGAAGTGGATCAGGTTGTCCCAGTAGAACGAGGTCAATAGGAACGTCGTCGGGACGCCGTGCTCGGTGAAGACCTTGTCGGACTCTCCCTTCGCGTCGAAGTGCGGCACCTTGTACGAGCCCATCAGGGTCGGCATCCGATCGTCGTCGAGCGGCACCCAGCGGCGGGTGTCCTCCAGAGTGGACCAGATCACGTGCTTCAGCCCCGCCGCCTTGGCAGCCGTCGCCATGTTACGGACGTGAGCCCCCTCGGTTTCGGGGGAAAAGTGCTCCCAGAAGAAGGTCACGCAGTAGGCCCCGTAGGCGCCGTCGAAGGCCCGCCTCAGGCTCTCGACGTCGCCGGCTTCGGCAACGACCACCTCGGCGCCGAGATCGGCCAGCGCCCGCGCCTTGTCGGAGTTCGCATTCCGCGTGATCGCCCGGGCGGCGAACCCGCTCTCGGGGTCGGCCAGAATCGCGCGCACCAGTCCGCCGCCCTGGGCACCGGTTGCGCCCATCACCGCAATCGTCTTCTTTTTCGCCATGATTCGCCTCCTGTTTCGGTTGCCCGGGCCGCGGCCAGCAACGACGGCCCACATTGATTTTCTTGCGACTCGCTCGCAGATTCCTCTGGATGGACAACACACCCGCCCACGACTTCGTTCCCGGGCGAGTAAGTGAGGTTCTGGGTTCTTGGGCAAAATGTAATGTATACTCATTCTCAAGAGAAACACTCAGTGCGTGGGATTCGGGGGGTCATCGTCGCTCAGAGGGGCGAGGCCGGCACCGGATTCCGAACGACGAAAGGGACGCGGGTCATCTGGTGATGCTCCGCGGCATGGGAGACCACGGGACAACCGGCCGTGGTGGCCGGTGCGGTCCGCCGAACCTGAAATGGGTCGAGGTTTGACGGGTTGACGATACTCAACTGAACCCAGTGGGAGGTCTTATGGCAATGTCGATGAAGAGTAGACCGACGGATAGAGCCTCGAAGATAGGGCTCATTGTGTTGCTTGCCGTGGCTCTGGTGCTGACGGCCGGGACGTTGGAGGCGGAGAACGAGCCGTTCTCGGCGGAGTTGCTGGCCATGCGCGAGGCGGCTCGCCAGGCGGGAGTGCCCGAGCACGAGCTGCCGCTCGAAACCCCGGCGGAGTCTCGCCGCAACAAGGCGACGCGCGAAGCCTGGGAGAACAAGACGACGTCAGCGGTTCGCCACGTCCTGGCCGTGATGACCCGCGAAGGTGTGACCACCGGCGAGAGACGGAGCGAGGCGCCGCAGTTCTCGACCGCTACCGTGTCCGTCGACTACGCCGCCAGGCTGTTGGTCGAGTGCAAGGTCGACAGCGTGGCACCGTTCGACGGGGACTATTTCGCTTCGATCGGCGGAGTGTTGGTTGACCGGGCATTTGGTTACGGCTTCCTGGTCGCCTGGATTCCGGCCGACCAGCTGCCCTCGTTCGCCGGCCGCGACGACGTCCGATTGGTGCGCCATATCGACCCGCCGTACACGGACATCGGCTCGATCCTGACCGAAGGTGACGCTATCCACAATGCGGACGATGCTCGCGACACCTTCGGCATCGACGGCACCGGCCAGCTGGTGGGGGTGATCTCGGACGGGGTCTCCAATTACACCGCTCCTCAGGGAACCAACGACCTACCGCCGGACGCACCGGCCAGCCCGGGTATCAACATTCCCGTCGGCTGCACGGGATCGGGCGACGAGGGCACCGCGATGCTGGAGATCGTGTGGGACCTTGCGCCCGGAGCGGACCTCGCGTTCTGCACCGGTTTTCCCGGAACCACCGGCATGGTCAACGCCGTCAACACCCTTGCCGGTCTCGCCGGGATGACGATCATCACCGACGACCTACCCCACGCCCAGGAGCCGGTCTTCGAGGACGGCCCCATCGCCCAGGCCAAGCAGGCTGCCGAGGCGCTCGGCATCTTCTACACGGCTTCGGCCGGCAACCGGGGCAACCAGCACTACCAGGGCGCCTTCAACGGCACCAGCGAGGATGTGGTGATCGGACCCGGCACCTACGACTACCCCCACGACTTTGGCGGCACCGACTACCAGATGTCTGTTACGTCAAGGAACTGCGGATCTCCTCCCTGTGGCAACACCGTGTACCTCCAGTGGGCCGAGCTCTATGGAGCGGCCGCCATCGACCTGGACCTCTACATTCTGGACACCGACGGGCAACGTGCTGGCGAGTTCCACCGACACCCAGAACGGGGATGATGATCCGGCGGAAACCGTGAGTTTCTCGGTGGCGTCCGGGAGTTCAGTTGCGCATGCTCGTCGACTACGTGGGCGGCGGTGATCCACCGACGGTCTTTCGTCGATCTCCGCAGCTTCGACGTCACGGGCTGGGAGTACCTGATCCCCGCTGGCAGCATCAACGGAGCGTCGCGACAGCCCGAGGTCTACGCGGCCGGCGCCGCCAACTTCGGCGCCCCCGGCACCATAAACGGCTTCAGCAGCCGCGGACCGATCCGCCGGTATTTCCCCAGCTACGTGGAGCGGACCAAACCCGACGGCACGGCGGTCGACGGCGTCTCCGTCACCGGTGCCGGCTGCTTCGCCTGCCCCAATCCGTGTCCGCCGATTCCCGGGACGGGCTGCAACTTCAGCGGGACCTCGGCGTCGACTCCGCACGTGGCCGGATTGGCGGCCCTGCTTCTGGAAGAATCAGCCGACCCTGACGCCCTCGGATGTGGCCGACGCGTTCAACACCACCGCGGTCGACATCGATGCGCCGGGACGGGAGAACAACTCCGGTTGGGGCCGGCTCGACGTCTTCGCCGCCATCTGCTCCTTCGACGAGACGCCGCCGGAGATCACCTGCCCTGACGACATCACGGTCGAGTGCCAGGGCGACGAGGGGATTCCCGCGAGTGAGCTGAGCGCCTTCCTCGATGGAGCCGAGGCCGAAGACGAGTGCACCGACGACCCGGAAATCACTACCGACGCCCCTGCCTTCTTCTCGTTGGGGGACACCGTGGTGGAGTTCACCGCCACCGACGACAACGGCAACGAGAACACCTGCACCGCAACCGTGACCGTCGAGGACACGACACCGCCCGACGTCTTTCCGCCGGCCCCGATCACCCTGGAGTGCAACGGTCCGGGAGGAGTCGACGTCACCGATCCTGACGTCCAGGCATGGCTCGACGAGGCCACGGCAGAGGACGCCTGTTATGGCGAAATCCCCGACGTGAACAACGACGCGCCGGCCCTGTTCCCGTCCGGCTGCCCCCCGGGCACCGCGACGACGGTGACCTTCGACGCCACCGACGGCGCCGGGAACATGGGATCCGCCCAGTCCTCGGTGACCGTCCAGGACACCACCGAACCGACGGTGACCTGCGAGACGGCCGTGGACACGCTCTGGCCTGCCAAACCACAAGTTGGTGGACGTGGGACTGACCTACGCGGCCTTCGACGTGTGCGACACCAGCTCGTTGGCGATCGACATCTCGGTCACCAGTGATGAGCACCCCAGAGATGCGGGTGGAGCCGGTGGCCGGAACCACTGCCCCGATGCAGTGGTGGACGGAGAGACCGTCCTGCTCCGTGCCGAGCGCTCCGGGTCGGGCGATGGCCGGGTCTACGAAATCACGGTCAGTGCGACCGACAACTGCGGCAATGTCGGGACATGCACGGTGTCGGTCGGAGTTCCCAAGAGCCAGAAGCCGGGTTCCACGCCGATCGACTCCGGACAGGGGTTCGATGCCACCATGTGCGAGTCGGCGGTGGTCCCGAACATCTTCAACTAAACGGCGTTTTCTGATGGCGGGGGAGGGCTTCGGCCCTCCCCCGTTGCGCAGGGCCTGAGATATCCTGGAGCGGTGATCCAGAGGTTCCAAGGCGCACCCACCCGAACCGGCCGCGTCATCCTGGCGGTCTTCGGTGCGCCGTTCATGTTGGCCGCAGCGTGGCTCTTCGGCCAAGTGGTGTTGGGCGACGAGGCGGCCGGCGAGAAGCTGGCGATGGTGATCGGCGGCGCGGTCTTCGCCGGCGCCGGCTGCTTCCTGTGGGCGCCCGCCTTCCCGGGCATCGTCAACCGGGTTTTGATGTCCGACAGTCGGATCGTCAGGGCTCTTCGCCCCGGGTTTCCCGCGCTGGCGATGGGCGGTCTGATCACGGCCATGGGGTTGGTGCCGGTGCTGGCCGCGGTCGGCATCATTCCGACCGACGACTCCCTTTGGCAAGCACCGCGGTGGGTCGGGGCCGTCGCCGGCGGCCTGTTCGTCGTCGCCGGTCTTTTTGTGTCAACCCAACGTGTGGTGGCCAGGCTCGAGCCGCGCCTGCAGAAACAGGTTCAGGGACTGTTTCCGCTGGTCATCTTCAGCGGCTTCGCCGTGATCGCGACCTGGGTGGCCTTCGGACCGGGCGAGCGACAGTTCAGCGGCAGCGTCGGCAACTCGTTGATGAACATGAGCGGGGGCGGCGGCGGCGAGATCGTCGGGCGCATCGCCTTCGGCGCCGGTGCGATCTTCCTGATCGTGGCCTCGGTGATCGGTTGGTGGAAGTACCTCACCGGCAGGTGGTGACGCGTCTGGCTATCGTCCGGCTACGAGCTCGAAAATGTCTGCGTAGTCGGTGTCCTTGGTGTAGACCAGGCGTTTCGAGTCGGATGACCAGCCACCGTTGTGAGTGTGCCACGTTCCCTCCGCCGGAACCACGTACTCCGGTTCGCCGGCTGCTCGTGGCAGTCCATCCGGGCCCGGCTGCTGTTCGAATTGCATGCGTGCCACGCCCATCCCCATGTGACCCCGGCCGTAGCAGAACACGACCGAGCTGCCGTCGGGAGCCACGTCCATTTCCATGATCGGTCCCTCGAAGAGGGTGGGTTCTCGTCCGGTCTCGAGATCGGCGACGATCAGCTCGCTCTCGCTGCCCGACTGGCGTGTGAACACCGCGTGCCGGTTGTCCGGGTACCAGTCGAAACCGGTCACGTTCTCGAGCACCTTGCGGGCATCCTCTCCGTCCGGCCTGACGGTCCACAGCGAGTCCGCGTCGTCACCGGTGACGACGTACGCGATCCGCTTGCCATCCGGTGACCATCGCGCCACCAGGGTTCCGTTCACCGGGAGCGGGCTTCGCAAGCTGATCGGCTGATCGATGAGGCGACGGACGTTGCCGCCGTCCCGGTCCGCGATGAAGATCTTGAACGGGCCTTCCCTGTTCGAGACGAAGATCAGCCGTTGGCCGTCCGGCGACCACCGGGGCGTGGTCTCGTCTCCGGGGCCGTCCGCGCGAACGACCGCCTCTCCGCCCGAGACAGGTTGGACCATGAGATCGTGGCTACCCGACGTCATGCGTGCAAACGCGATGAACTCTCCCTCGGGCGACCAGTTGAGGTCGGCCTCGTACTCGATCGTGCTGGTAACGGGGCGCGACGTATACACGGCCGCCGGAGGATCCGATGGCCTCCCTGCTCGGATCGCCAGCACCGCTGTAATGGATGCGACGGCAGCCATACCGAAGACTCCGAGGGGAATCCACCGCCGCGGCTGTCGAGCGGGCGGCCGGGAGTCGGCGGCAAGCTCTCCCGAGGTGATCTCGGCGTTCAGCTGCTCGAGCTCGTTGCGAAGGTCGAGCGCCGTCTGGTAGCGGCGGTCCGGGTCCTTGGATAGACAGCGATGGACGATGCGGCCCAGGTACCGCGGCAGCGCTCGGTTGATCTCGGTGACGGCGGTCGGTTCGTCCCTGAGGATCGAGCTGATCGTGGACATGCTCGTCTCGCCGCTGAAGGGTTTTTCTCCAGTGGCCATCTCGTAGAGGATCGTGCCGAGCGAGAACACGTCCGAGCGCGGATCGACCGCCTTGCCCTCGGCCTGTTCGGGCGACATGTAGGCCACCGTGCCGAGGATCTTCCCCTCTTCGGTCACGGGTGCGGCCGTGGCAGCCTGGGTGTCGTCGCCGATTTCCATTGGGTCGTGCAGCTTGGCCAGACCGAAGTCGAGGACGCGGAGTCGGCCCTCGCCGTCGATCATGATGTTGTCCGGCTTGAGGTCGCGGTGGAGAATGCCCTCCCGGTGCGCTCGGCAGACCGCGCCGGCAAGCGGGATTGCGATCTCCAGCAGACGATTCAGCGCGAAGCCCTGCCGGGGTATGAGATCGGTGAGGGTCTTCCCCTCGACGAGCTCCATCGTGATGAAGTGGACGCCGTCGGATTCCTCCACCGAGTGCAGGGTCACGATGTTTGGGTGGCTCAGAGCGGCGACCACCCTGGCCTCCCGCTCGAAGCGCGCCCTCCGATCAGGATCGGCGGCCACGTCCTCGGGCAGGACCTTCAACGCGATCCGGCGGTTAAGCTTCGTGTCCTCGGCTGCATAAACCTCGCCCATCCCACCCCTGCCGATCTTCTCGATGATCCGGTAGTGCAGCAGGGTCTGCCCGGTTTGGATAGCCACTTCGGTGCTCCTCTCGGTCCTGCGCGGATCGGCCTCCTCAATCACCTAGACGCGGGTCGATCCCCTGGGCCTGGCGATGCAGGTCGAACACCGCATCGAACTCAGACTGAAGTTGAGTTTACTTATCAAAACTACAGTGAGATGCGACCTGGAGTCAGTGATTTTGGCGATGGGTTGTTGTACGGATCTCAGCGCAATGCCGGTGATGGCCGGCTCGCCGGGGTGGTCCTCCGGGAATAATCACGTCCGCGTCTGTCGTATCGGCTCAACTCCTGGGGATCTCGATACGGTCGACCGGGGCGGCTGCCTGGAGGGCACGTGCCGCCGCCCCAATAGTGCCGTGACGATGGCCGGCGGGAACGACCATCAACGAGGTCGGCAAGGCGTCCTCGAAGCGTCGCACGACGCAGAGCCACTGCTCGGGCGACAGGTACCTGTGCATCTCGGTGAGCAGGAGGCGCCATTGGTCGGAGTCGGGCTGGACCGCGCACAGCAGCGAGTCCAGCAGCGACAGTGTGTTCTCGACGGGCATGTACGAGGCCAGGACACCGATCAGGTGCGGCCGCTCGAGGATGCACATCTCGTAGGCACCCTCGAGCATGGCGAGGTGCTGCTCGACCTCGAGCTCGGCCAGCACCGGCAGGAAGGTGGCCTCCTCGAGGTCCAGGTGTGCGAACTGGCCCCGCCGCGAATGCTCACATGCCTCGGCGAGACGATGCAGAGTCCGGTGACGGCTGCCCGGTTCCTCGCCGAGGGCGCGATCGAACTGCTCGAGGAGCGAGTTCATCGCTTCCTCTTCGTGGTCGTGTTGGTCGATCGCCTCCCTGGTGATGATGGGGTTGTCCTGGGCCGCGTCGAGGGCCGGGAACAGCACGAGATTCTCGAACTTGGCGTGCAGCGCGACGGCACGAAACAGCAAATAGCAGAGGTCACGGGCCTCCTGCAGGGCGTCATTGTCACGATCATCGCCGGAAACCACCGTCGACGTGCGGGAAATCAGGTCATTCCACATGCCCCGGAACCCGGAGTGGTGCAGCCGTCCGATCTTCATGGGCTTCCCGTACTTGGCGTTTTCCGCGTAGAACGTCCGTAAGACGTGCCGTTTCGGGGCGATCTGCCGGAACGACGGCCGATTGACGACCCGATCCACCCAGGCGTTGAACTCGTCGTTTTCGAGAACGATGTCGGGGACGTAGCCGCGAACCTCGAGCAAAAAGGGCAGTCGATACAAGAACGGCGCGATGTGGCCGTCAGCCTGGGTGAAGTGATCTCCGCCCAGGTAGGGGCCGCCGACGGCCGCCCTGACCGCTTCGATCTCGGCCAGAGCCCTGCCGAGCTTCTCTCGAAACTCCCGCTGAATGGTCGGATTTCCGGCCATGATGACCTTGGAGATGCACCCGATGAGGGTGTCGAGCTTGGCCAGGGTTTCGGGGTCGCTGCGATAGGCCTCTCCCCGTGCTCCACTCCTGGTTATCAGCTCATCGACGATCTGCGACGAGTCCTGCAGCATGTCACCGCCGTCGGCGGGGACAAACGCCGGCCAGGTGCCGCTGGTGTTGGCCTCCCGAATCTCCGCCGGGATCTCTCGGCCGTAGACGACGTCGACCTCAGCGCCGAGCTCGCTGCGGGCGATCAACACTCGATGCGTAAAAGGACAGAGAGGTCCATTGCTGTAGATCGTGCCGAGAGTCATGCCAGGCCTCCAGCCGTGCTCGAAACACATGACCTGGTGACGGTGGGCCCCATGGTCAAGCCGCCGTTCGCCGGTTGTGTATTCCACCCTGAAGGTGAGAGCAGTGGTCATCTCGGTTTAATCGAGATGAGCTCTCGTAAATTTCATAGCTTTGGACCCAACCGGAGATTTCCCGGCACCTGTCGTCATGGCGAAAACTGAGCCGTCCTGGGTTCGTAAAAGGAGACAGGCCGGGGACGATCTGGGTGGGGTCCCGGCCGGAGGGAGCTTGGGATGTTCAAGCGATCGTTACTCGTCCTTGTTGCCGTGAGTGTGGTGATTCCGGCAGCCGCTCAAGTTGCCGACCCGCCGCCGGTCGAGGTCAGCCACCTGACCGGCCCTTTGTATCTGCTGCGCTGTAACGGAAATGCGCAGGTGGTGGCCTCAATCGGGCCTGACGGAACCCTGCTGGTGGACACCGGCTACGCCGGGACCGCCGACGCGGTGCTCGAGGCTCTGACCGAACTCAAGAGTGGTTCGATCCGCATGATCGTCAACACCCACGGCGACGTCGGCCATGTGGGCGGCAACGTCGTGACAGGTCCCCAGTGCGGACCACGGAGTCGGGTCAGAATCTGAGTCCAAACGAGATCCGGAACTCCCGCGGGAGCTGGTAATCGGACTCTTCAACGGGCTGGCCGAAGTGCTCTCCGAGCTGGTAGTGCACGCCCTCGACCGGCGTCTCGGTCCACGGGTTGAAATCACCGATCACGGAGACGTGGTTGTTGACGCTGATCACCCCCTGCTCGTTGAACAGGTTGCGGACCTCGGGTTGGATGAAGACCTCGAGGTCGGTGCCCAGGGCGGGGAAGAAGAAGGAGTAGTTGATCGCCAGGTTCACGCTGCTGATGGCGTCGGTGCGGAAGGCGTCACGCCCGGAGAAGAAGTAATTCGGTCTGGTGTCCGGAGTGGCGTAGCCGGGGTTCTCCACGTAGTCGAGGACCTCGATGAGCTCAGCCGCGTAGTACGGTCTTCCGGTCGCGAAGCTGAGCAGGGCGCTGACGCTGAGATTGTGGCGGCGGGTGGAGATCGCGTCCCACACCACCCACGCGCGCAGCTTGTGGCGCTGGTCGCCGAACAGGTCTCCCCGGGGGATGTTCCAGGACGGATCCTTGTACTCCGGGTAGGAGAGGATGTCGGACTCGAGTGGGCCGTTGTTGATGTTCTCACCCTCCCAGTTGCCGCGGAGGTGCGACCAGGTCCAGGTGCCGGCAACGGTCCACCTGTCGGAGACCCGGTACTGGACCTGGGTGTGAAGCCCGTCGTAGACGCGCTCGAGCAGCGCGTCCTCGTTGACGAACTCTCCAAAATCCAGGACATTGCCGAGCTCGTCTTCCACCTGGCCGGTGCTCAGGTCGACCCTTTGGGAATAGAAGTCGCTCGCCTCGCGGTGGACGTAGTCCGAGCGGAACACTCCTTCCTTGCCGAGGCGCGCGGTGAAGCCGAGCGTAATTTCGTCGGTGTAGGGTGTTTTCAGGCCGTGCGGAATGCCCCGGGTCAGACCCGGGATATCCGCCAGGTACAGCAGGTGCCAGGCGTTGGTCCCGCCCTGGGCGTCGAACCAGGCAAAGAGCTGTGCGAGAGCTTCGTGGGTGTTCAGGTATGGCGGCGCGCCGGTGTTGATGGGGTCGCCAGTATAAAAGTAGATGAATAACGCGGGGGCGCCACCCGCGGCGGTGTCGTTGGCGACGCCGTTGCTGAGTGAGGACACGTAGCGGCTGAAGCCGCTGTGCAGTAGCCAGCGTCCGTCCCCCTTGAGGTCGAGGGAGGCGCCGATCCGCGGGCTCAGCCGGTCGTCGTCAGCAACGATCGCGTTGTCGGCGTTCCGGCCGTCGTTCCGGTCGTACCGAAGACCCAGGTTGATGGTGAGTCTGTCGTTCACCCGCCAGGTGTCATTGACGAACAGCGACTCGGTGACCAGCGACGAGGCGACGCCGACGTCATCGATGGGGGCCCACCCAAAGAAGCTCCCCCATGGTTGCGCCACAGGGTAGTAGTTCTGGCCGTCGACAATCCCGGCGTCCAAACTGAAGAACGCAAAATCGGTCTGGGTCTGGAAGCCGTGGCGTTCGCGCATATCGTCGAATCGGTCGTAGCCGAAGACGACCTCGTGGGAGCCGAGCCTTTCGCTGGATAGAAAGACGGTTCCCTTGACCAGGAGGTCGGTGTTGTCTCGGTCGTCCTTGGCGCGGTTGCCGTCAAACCAGGCCATATTTGCGTCAGCATCGAATCCATAGTCCGACCAAGGTGTACCGAGAATCAGGTCTGCGCCGAAACCCTCCCGCCCCCGAGATCCATAGCCCCAGGTTTTCTCCGAGTATTGCGCCTCGACGAAGAAGCTATCGCTGAGAACACCTGAGTAGTTGACCGCCGCCAGCTTCGCCTCTTCACCGTAGTATTCGTCGACCGAGCCGAGGTCAAGAGCGGGGGACTCTTGATAATTCGTCCACTCGGCCACCTGATCGATGTAGGAGACGGTGATCCGGTGGCTCGGGTTCGGGCTGATGGTGGCCTTGACCTCCCAGCGGTCCTCGGTGTAGCCGGCGACCAGGGGAATCCGTGTGACGTAGGTCTGGTCCGCCTCGTCCTGGCCGGGGTTGACCCGGCCGGCGGCGAAGAACCAGATGTGGTCTCTCCAGATCGGGCCGCCGAGGGTGAGCTCGTGGACCGTGCCGATCTCGTCCTGTCGGCCCTGGCTCAGTGGCGTCTCGGCCAACCAGGCGTCGTTCTCCAGATTGAGCCGGTACGAGCCGTGGAGGGTGTTGCTCCCCGAGCGGGTGATCATGTTGACCACACCACCGGCAAAGCGGCCGTACTCGGCCGAGATTCCCGAGCTCTGGACCGTGGTTTCCTCGATGGCGTCCTCGATGTAGAGGTCGTGGGCGAAGCCGCGGAGATTGTCCATCGACGACACGCCGTCGATCATGAACTGGTTCTCGTAGGCCAGGCCGCCGGAGATGGTGATGTTGTCACCCATGCCGGTGTTCGTGCCCGGCGCCAGAAGCACGGTGGCGTCATAGGTTCGAGGTATGGCGAGCTGCTCGACGAGGGTCCTCTCGTAGGTGGCTGCCGCGGTGAAAGCCGTGCTGATGGTTTCGTAATTGGCGGTGACGGCGATTTCGCCCGTCACCACTGCCGGCACCATCTCGGCATCGAGTTGGATCGTCTGCGCGGCCGAAACTTTGATCCTCTGCTGAAGAGACTGGTAGCCGTCGAGGCTCAGGGTCACGACGTACTCGCCCGGTGGGAGGAGGGGCAGGAGGTAGTGTCCGCTGGCGGAGGTGACCACGAAGCGAACGCCTTGCAGTGCCGCCGACTCCGCCGCCACAGCCACCCCCGGCATCGGCGACCCATCACCAAAGACGCGACCGGAGATGGTCCCGGTGGGCATCTGAGCCATCGCGGGCACGGCCAAAAAACACAGGGTGCCGACAGCGACGGTCCTGACGTGCATGACTCGCTTCACGCCCTTCCCGCGTTCGCAATTGTCTCCGCTTGACGTGGGTCCTTGAGAAACAATGTGGGTCTCGAGTCACCCTTCGTCAACATGATCTGATCAAACGAAAAAACGTCGACCAGGCTCTCGTCATGCTCCCCGCCCGCCCAATTCGAATTCCGAAACCCCCGCCAACCCGGAACGCGGCACCCCTTCGGATCGACCACCACCGCAATCCGGAAGTTTCCAGGAACTTTTCCTCACGACTTTCCGCGACGAAGGGCCGACGTTGAGGTCGAACCCCAATTGAAGGGAGGGGATCGACATGAAACGGACTCTGTGCACAGTCGTGTCACTCATCATCATCGGGATCGCGGGACCCATGGGGGCGGCGACCATCACAGTGGACACGGTGGATCCGGGCCCCGCGGCGGACGGATTTTGCTCGCTCATCGAGGCCATCGAGAACGCCAATGCTGACGCCGCTGTCCACGGGGAATGTCCGGCCGGAGTTGGCGCCGACGTCATCGAGCTCGGGGTCGCCCTGATCTACACCTTGGATGCGGTCCACAACGTGACCACCGGACCCAACGGTCTGCCGGTGATCTCGAGTGAGATCGCCATCAACGGCCACGGTTCGACCGTCGAGCGTGACGATTCCGCGCCGGAGTTCCGCATCCTGTTCGTTGAATCCAATGGCAACCTGACCCTCAACGATCTCACCGTCCGCAACGGCGCAGCGGGGACATTCCAGGGAGGGGCGGTCTGGAGTCTGGGTTCCGTGGTTCTCAATGCGAGTGAGGTCCGCGACAGCAGCGCCTTCAACTGCGGGGGACTGCTCAACCAGGGGGGTGAAGCTGAGCTCCACGACAGCGAGATCAGTTTCAACACCGCAGCGGTGGACGGCGGAGGTCTCTGCAACTGGGCGCTCGACGGAGACGCGACAATGGTCCTCGGCGAGAACTCTCGGGTCTTGTGGAACGAAGCCAATCGCTGGGGTGGCGGAATCTACACGGCCACCTCGGCAGGACGCGCGGCGAACCTCGAACTGAACGGCTGCAAGGTGAGCTACAACCACGCCGGCGTCATCGGCGGCGGGGCGTTCCAGAGGTACTTCGGCGTGCCCACCGGTGCCACCTCGACGTTGACCGTAGAGGACAGCGAGATCAGCCACAACACCGCGGACGGGTACGGCCCGGGAGGTATCAGTTCCTACGGGGATATCAACGCCGGCCTGGCCACGGAGCTGATTATTCGCCGCAGTTTCATCAGCGACAACGAGTCCCAGTCGGTCGCCGGAGTCATGGGCAAGCGGAACGCCCACCTCCTCATCGAGGACACCACCATCAGCGACAATCACGCCCTCGACTACGGAGGCGGAGGCGTCGCCGTGTTGAACGGCAGTGATTTGCAGCTCATCCGATCCAGCGTTATCCGCAATACCAGCTTCGACCCTGTCGAAGGCGGCTGGGCTGGTGGAGTGGGGATCGCAGACTCCGACGCGTTGATCTCCAACAGCACCGTCAGCGGGAACTCGGCGCTCGAACCGGGTGCTCGGGCGGGAGGCATTGGGCTGTTGAGCAGTCTGGATTGGGGCGGCTTTGGTGCGAGTGTGGTGATCGAACACAGCACGGTCACCGACAATTCTGCCGCTGGACTCGGTGGCGGAATCGCTGCAGCTTGGGAGTCCGGGCCTGGCACGGTGGAGGTGGTGCTTCATAACACCATCGTCGCCGATAACCACGAGCAGGGTGGCACGACTCTCGGCAACTGCGTCATTACCGCACCGGCATTCGTGACGTCTGGCGGTTTCAACCTGGCGGATGACGCCACCTGCGACCTCATTCACCCTGACGATCTTGTTGTCGCCGACGCCATGCTGATGCCGCTCGGCATGCACGGCGCCGTGTACGGCGGGCCCACCTGGTGCCATGTGCCCATCGCCGGCAGCCCGGCCATCGACAGCGGGCCAGACGACAACTTTCCGCCGACAGATCAGCGCGGCGTCCCGCGGCCGCTCGATGGTGATGGGGACGGATTTGCGATGTGTGACAGGGGGTCAGTGGAGGGCGTGCTGTTCTTCATGGACGGCTTCGAGTCCGGCGACACCTCTGCGTGGTCCGCGTCCGTGCCGTAGCTGACCGGGTACCCATCAAGGAGGAAACGATGAAAACAGCGAACCGAATGGCCCAGTTGGCAGCGGTCGTGGCGGCCGCAATGTTCCTCTGTGCGGCGTCGGCTCTTGCGGGTGACTGCCCCGAGCTTGTCGGTGTGTGGGATCGCCACTGGGCGCGCTCGATAGCGGTTTCGGGTACGTACGCGTACGTTGGCGATCCGTGGGGCAGTTTTCTCGTCGTCGATGTGTCAGATCCCGAGGCGCCGGTTGATCTTGGAAGGGTGTCCCTAGGGGTTTCTGAGGAGGGCAACTCGCGTTATCTGCTTGAGGTGACCGACATTGTGGTGTCCGGCGATTACGCCTATGTGGTGTTCGCAGGGTGGCTGTGGGTGATCGATGTTTCCGACCCTTCAGACCCACATTGGGTGGGATTCGCGAGCGGACTTGGCGCAGTCGCTGTCGCCGTTGAAGGAGATTACGCCTATGTGGCACAGGGTGGCTGCGCCCATCTGGCGGTGATCGACATCAGCATTCCGTCATCGCCTATGAAAGTCGGTGAATTGACCCTCAACGCCGAGGGTTGGGTCAGAGACGTCGCGGTTGCGGGTGGTCACGCCTGGCTCGTGGTTGACTACCTCTCAAACACTCACGAACTTGTTTCTGTCGACGTCGGCGTTGCGTCACAGCCTGTTGTAGTGAGCGGTTACCCCGATGGGAATTGGGCCCATGAATTCAACCGCGTTACCTTGGACGGGAGTGGATTTGCCTACTTGATTGGGTGGAACAACCTCGGCGCTGGCCCCTCCGCCGAGCTCAGGGCTATTGATGTTAGAAACCCTCAACAGCCGAAACAGGTGTGGTTCAGCTCGGTTGGGATGACCGATAGGGTCAGTGGAATCGCGTTAGAACGGGATCACGCCTACGTGACTGCTGAGGATCAACTGTTCGTTTTGGACGTCACGGATCCGATCAGCCCGTTTTGGGAGGGTCGGATCCATTCAGGGGCATCATACGACGTGACGGCAGCAGGGGGGCACGTTTACGTCGCCAACGGGAACGACGGGATGACGATCTACCGTGACTGTGCTGGGCCGTTACCCCTGCCTCCGGGCCCCCTGGAATCCTCGGAGTGGCCTCGGTGAAGGGGCGTCCGCCGGCTTTTTCGACTCTCGGATTTGGATGGACCAGGTTGTCGAACGTGGCGACACCTCGGCGTGGTCCGCGTCCGTGCCGTAGCCGATCGGCAGGCCGGGCCCAAGCCTGGTCTCGCGACCTGAGCCGGTGAGATATGTGGGTCAGGAAGATCATCTCGCTCGAGAGGTGGCGCCGAGCGGTGAGTTCGCATCGTCAGCTTGGGTTGGCGCCTGGGGCTTCGGGGCCATACATTTACTCTAAGGTGCCTGAACTCATCGACAACGTGCTGGCGGAGGGGGTTCCCTTCCATCTCGGCGAATGGCTGGTGGAGCCGGCACTGAATCGGCTGTCCGGGGCCGGGACCACGGTCCAGCTCGAGCCCAGGGCGGTGGACGTTCTCGTTTACCTGGCCCGGCGCGCCGGCGAGGTCGTTTCGCGACAGGAGCTGGTCGACGAAGTGTGGGACACCGAGTTCGTCGCTTACAACACCCTGGCGTCCCGAATCGGCGATCTGAGGCAGGCCCTCGGTGACAGCGCTCAACAACACCGGTACATCGAGACGATTCCCAAACGAGGCTACCGTCTGATCGCGGCGGTCGCGGCGGTTGACGAGCCCACGGCCTCGGTGCAACAGTTCCCGGAATCCAGGGCCGCGTCCGCGAAGGAACCCTGCCCCTACCCGGGCCTTGCCGCCTTCACGACGGCGGACTCTGCCAACTTCTTCGGCCGCGAGGCCGACGTGGCGGCGCTGTGGCGGAGGATCATCAGCCGGCGGCTGCTGGCGGTCTTCGGGCCGTCCGGGGTCGGCAAGAGTTCGCTGCTGAGGGCCGGTGTGATCCCCTCTGCACCCGACGGGTGGCGGGCGGTGGTGTGTCAGCCCGGCGAGGCCCCGCTGCTGTCGCTCGCCCGCGCCCTGGCGCCGGAGTTCGCCGGTGATGCCGACGAGGTGCGGCAGCTGCTGGGCTTCGACGATCCGGATGTCGCGCTGGCCGCGGTCTCGCGGTGGCGGGGATGGCGGCAGCAGGTTCTCATTGTCGTTGACCAGTTCGAGGAGCTGTTCACCCTCAACCCGACCGAGGTGCAGGCGAGGTTCATCGCTCTGCTGAGGCGGCTGGTGGATGCCGCCGACGTGCACGTGGTGCTCTCGATGCGTGATGACTTCCTCCACGAGTGTCACCGGTACGCCGAGCTGGCACCGATTTTCAGGGATTTGACACCGCTGGCCCCGCCCGCCGGCAGGGAGCTTCAGCGCGCCCTGACCGAGCCCGCGGCGAGGCACCTGTATCGCTTCGAGGACCGGTTTCTGGTGGACGAGATGGTGGACGAGGTGGCCGAGGAGCGGGCGCCGTTGCCGCTGCTCGCGTTCGCCGTGTCGCGGCTGTGGGAGCTGCGCGACCACGAAAAGAGGCTGCTCACCCGGGAGGCGTACCAAGGGATCGGTGGCGTGAGTGGCGCTCTGGTGCAACACGCGGAGGAAACGCTCAACGCCATCGGTGAAGAGCGGTTGCCGATCGTCCGCGAGCTGTTCCGCAACCTGGTGACGGCCCAGGGGACGAGGGTGACGCGGAGTGTTGACGAACTCCTCTCAGTTTTTCGTGCCGAATCTCGGCCGAAATCCCCGGGGGGTGAACCCCCGGGCTACGGAGGGAAAAGGGGAAAGGAGATCGTGGGCGGGGGGTTGATCCCCCCGCGATCGGAGGCCGAGGAGGTTCTGGGTGCCCTGATCGACGCTCGGCTGCTGACATCCTTCGAGGAGGAGATGGTCGAGGGAGAGGCGGTCGCGCGGCACCACCGGGTCGAGGTGGCGCACGAGTCGCTGCTGAGTTCCTGGTCCCGGCTGGTGCGCTGGCGGACCCAGGACACCGAGGGCGCGCAGCTCCGGGACGAGCTTCGACAAGCTGCGACGGTCTGGGACCAGAGAAAGCGGCCGGCCGATCGACTCTGGACCGGGACGGCGTACCGCGAGTTCACCCTCTGGCGGGAGCGATACCCGGGAGGATTGACCGACACCGAGGAAGCCTTTGCGGCGGCCATGACCGAGCTGGCGACCCTCCACAGGCGGCGACGGCGATTCGTCGTTGCCTCGGTGCTGTTCGCCGCCGTGGCGGTGGCCACGGTCACGACTGCTCTCTGGCGCCGCAGCGAGCTCGAGGGCCGCCGCGCCGAATCCAGCAAGCTGCTCGCCCTCGGCCGCCTCGAGCTCGACGATCACCCGACCGCAGCCGTTGCCTACGCCCTGGCCAGCCTCGAGCTGGCCGATACCTCGACGGCCCGCCGTTTCGCAGTGGAGGCGCTGTGGCGGGGGCCGACTCAGATCCGGCTCGGCGAATCCAGGCGCGCCTGGGCGGTCGCCTTCAGCCCGGACGGCAGGTGGCTCGCCGTCGGCAGGGGGAAGGGAGGGATCGAGCTGTGGTCGCGGCAGGGCGGAGACCCCGTGGTGCTTCAGGCTCACCTTGGGAGGGTTCTCGGGTTGTCCTTCGGCCCCGACTCCGATGTGCTCCTCTCGGTCGGCGAAGGGGATCACTCGGTCCGCGTGTGGTCGGTGGCCACCGGATCACTCATTCGCAGCATTGAGTGCGATGGGCCCACGGGTTTTCGTCTCTGCCCCGATCGGCGCGACGTAGTCACCTTCACCGGAGGCGACGAGCAGTGGACGGTGCGGGCCTGGCCGCTGGACGGAGGGGAGCCGCGGATCTTCGGCCGCCGCGATCTCGGGGCTGTCGTCGCTAAGAAGCGCCACCGCGTCGATGTAGACCCGACCGGCAGCTGGCTGGCCTACGACGACGGGCGGATCCTTCGCGTTCTTCCCCTTGACCACCTGGAATCCGCGCCGGCGAGGGCTGTCGGGACTCACGAAGGAGAGATCCGCAACGTGAGGTTCCATCCCGGTGGTGAGCTCATCGCCTCGGCCGACGAGCACGGTGAGATTCGAGTGTGGTCGCTCGCCGGCGGTGCCACCACGCCCGCCCGCACGTTGCACGGACAGCGCGCGGGGATGACGTCGCTTCGGTTCGATGGTTCAGGCTCGAGGCTCGCCGCCTCCGGCAATGACCAGACCGTCCGGATCTGGGATCTCGACGGGCCGCCGGACGCCGACCCGCTGGAGCTGCGACCGGGAGATGTCCTCCAGATGACCGCCGTCGCCTTTCACCCCGGAGGTCGCTGGGTCGCCACAGCGGATATCAGCGGCGTCGCCGTGTGGCCGTTTGCCCACCGCTATCCGTCGATTCTCCGCGGGCATGCCAGCAAGGTTGCGGGTCTGGCCATAGCGCCGGACGGTTCATGGATCGCGACCTCCTCCTGGGATTCGACGGTCCGCGTGTGGTCGCTTTCGGGGGATTCGCGCGCGACAGTGCGCACGGTAGCGAACAACCTGTACCAACTTGCCGCCCACCCCAGCGGTCGTTTCCTGCTCGGCGGCGACATGATGGGGAAGACGCACCTCATTCCGATCGGGGAGGGGGAGACGCGCGAGCTTGGAGGTTTCACATCCCAGGTCTTCCCGGTCGCCTTCAGCCCGGACGGTCGGCTCGCCGCAGCCGGCGGCGGTCAGGACAATCCACAGGATGGCGTGGTTCGCGTCTGGGACCTCGAAACAGGACAGGCGCAGGTCCTCGATGCGGGCATTGGAAAGTTGATTGGGGGACTCCAGTTCACAGCGGACGGGCGCCTGGCGGTCGGCAGCGGCGGCGAGGTCCGGCTGTGGGACTTGGAGGACGGGACCTTTCGGACTCTCCGCAAACCAGACAGCATCTCCCAGAGTTCAGACACCGTGTTCACGACTGTCGCCTTGAGCCGAGACGGCCACCGCCTGGCCAGCGTCTCTTTCACCCTCGACACGGTCCAAGGCACCGGAGTCCTTGTACAGGACCTCGAGACGGGTGAGGCTTGGAGCCTGCCCTCCCACGGGAACCAGGTGCACGCCGTGCGGATGGATCCCCGTGGAGAGATGTTGGCAACTGTCGATGTGACCGGGATCGGGCGCGTGGGTCCGGTCGACGGTGCCGAACCGCACCTGCTGATCGGCCACGACGGCATGGTCTGGAACGCAGGCTTCTCACCCGATGGGCGCTGGGTCGCAACCACCGGGGACGACGGTACACTCCGGCTGTGGCCCATTCCCGACATGGACACGCCGCCCTTTCACACTTTGCCCTACGACGAGTTCCTCGACCGCCTGCGGGCGCTCACAAACCTCAGAGTCGTCGAGGATGAGCAGAGTCCCACTGGCTACAGCGTTGAAACTGGGCCCTTCCCTGGGTGGGAGACCGTTCCAACGTGGTGACATGACGGCGGGCTGGCCTTGGCAGCCCAGCCGTGGTGGTGCTGCTCACCTCCACGAGACCCCTCGTCGATTCTCTCCTCGGGGTGACGTTCGACCAGGGTCGCCTCCGGCGACCGGTCTCACGTCATCCCGAACGAGGCCCGAAGGGCCGAGGAGGGATCTCTTCGAGGTCGGCGCCAGCCTATGGACGGCGGGCTGGCTCTGGCAGCCCAGCCGTGGTGGTGCTGCTCACCTCCACGAGACCCCTCGTCGATTCTCTCCTCGGGGTGACGTTCGACCAGGGTCGCCTCCGGCGACCGGTCTCACGTCATCCCGAACGAGGCCCAAAGGGCGGAGGAGGGATCTCTTCGAGGTCGGCGCCAGCCAGTGGACGACGGGGAGAGGCCCCGCCGCGCACATTCAGGTTTCGATTCGGGTTCGAATCGTCATGGCGAAAACTGAGCCGTCCTGGGTTCGTAAAAGGAGACAGGCCAGGGACGACCTGAGTGGGGTCCCGGCCGAAGGGAGCTTCGGATGCTCAAGCGATCGTTTCTCGTCCTTGTTGCCGTGAGTGTGGTGATTCCGGCAGCCGCTCAGGACGCCGACCCGCCGCCGGTCGAGGTCAGCCACCTGACCGGCCCTTTGTATCTGCTGCGCTGTAACGGAAATGCGCAGGTGGTGGCCTCAATCGGGCCTGACGGAACCCTGCTGGTGGACACCGGCTACGCCGGGACCGCCGACGCGGTGCTCGAGGCTCTGACCGAACTCAAGAGTGGTTCGATCCGCATGATCGTCAACACCCACGGCGACGCCGACCATGTGGGCGGCAACGCCGTTCTGGGCGACTCCGCGGTCATCATCGCCCACCCGGCGGTGCGCCGTCTGATGGGGACCTATTTTGCGCTTCCGGCCGTTTCCACCGACGGCATGCCGGATATTTCCGCAGAGGGTGGGACCACCCTCTATTTCAACGGTGATGTGATCAGGCTCATGCCGGTGCCCGGGGGCCACACCGCGGGCGATATGGTGGTCCACTTCACCGGCGTTGGCGTGGCCTGCCTTGGCGACGTCGTCCTGGGTGGCACTTTTCCGAACGCAGACCCGGCACGCGGTGGCGATGCCCGGCGTTTGGCCGAGGTCCTGCGTGGTTTGAAGACTTCCTTGCCCGCCGATACCATTCTTGTCCCGGCTCATGGTGATGTCCTCTCCATGAGCGAATTGCAGGTCTATATCGACATGATCGAGGGCACGACGGCGGCGGTGGCAGCCGAGGTGGCGGCCGGCAGGGATCTCGATGAGATTCTCGAACGGCAGCCCCTGGCGCCGTGGGCCGAGTGGGAACGACCGGACCGAGGTCTCAGCTTCGCCAACTGGACCACGGAGATCTACGCGAGCGTTGCCGGCGAGTCCCCGCGGTCGATCTGTGAGCCGATGACCGAGGCCCTCGTGAAGGACGATGTCGAGGCCGCCGTAAAGGTCTACAAAACCCTCAAGACCGAGCAGCCCGAATCCTGGAGCTTTGCCGAGAACCAGCTCAATATGCTCGGGTACCAGTTGTTGCAGCGTGGACATGGTCGAAGAGGCGATCATCATCTTCGAGCTCAACGTTACGGCGTTCCCGGACGGCTTCAACACCTATGACAGCCTGGCGCGAGGCCTATATGGCCGCGGGCAGCAACGAGCTGGCAATCGCCAACTACCTACGCTCCCTCGAGCTCAATCCGGACAACACCAACGCCACGGCGATGCTCGCCCGGCTGCGGGGAGAGTAGCCGCAGGTGCGCTCGCGGCACCGGGTCCGAAGCCCATCCTGTGTCCCTCGCGCAAGGCGATTGACTTTCCCTTGTGGGAGACACGATAATTTGAGACAGGCAAGCCAGAACTGCAGTCGCGAACACTCGGTGAGGGGCCATCGGATCCCGCGCCGATGCCAAGGAGAAGAGCATGAGACGACTGACAACTGTGTTCTGCATCGCCGTCGTTCTGGTGACGGCCTCATCGACCCACGGGATCGACATCGAGGGAACGACGGTGGTGATCCCGGTCGCGATGCACGGCCCCGGAGCCCTCGGCACCCAGTGGCGGACCGACCTCTGGATCAGCAACATGACCGCGGCCGTAAAGCACGTGACGATCACGTTTTACCGGACGAACGGCGAACCCGGCATCACCACGGTCACCGTCCCCAGGGCCGGCACTGTCGAGCTGCGTGACGTGGTTCTGTCGACCTTCGGCTTTGCCAACGCCAAGGGCCTGTTGATGCTCTCCGTCGATTCCGCGACCGGGTTCCAGGCGACGGCGCGCATCTACAACGCGGGCAACCCGATGGGCGAGTTCGGCCAGTTCGTTCCGGGTATCGCGACCGCGCGGCTCGAGCGCCAGGCGTACGTCGCAGGCCTTGCGGGGGTGGACGGCAACCGCGCCAACTTCGGTATCGCCAATCCCTCGGACGAATCGGTCGACGTCGAGGTCTACGTTCTGGACGGGCAAGGAAACCTGCTCCACACCCAGGACTTCACCGTGGGCGGGATGAGCGTTGTGCAGATCAACGACCTGTTCGCCGAGTTCGACATCACTCCACGGCGGGAGGTCCAGCTCGACATGCACGCGACGACCGCGGTGCCGATCTACGGCTACGCCTCGGTGGTGAGGAACGACACCGGCGACGCGATCTTCATCTTCGGAACGAGCCCGAACAACTGACCGGCGATCAGGCCGTTTCGATTCTCCGGATCTCAACTGCGTCGAGATCGATGTCGCCGATACCAAGCTCGTGGGCCTTCCGGATCATGGTCACCTTCGTTCCCTCGAGCCCGAGCAGGGTCGCGCCGTAGGCATCCATCGCCACCCGGTCAGTGCCGGCAATCACCTGCTGCGGCCGGGCGATGTCGCCGGGGCCGAACGGGCCCTTGCTGGTGAGGATGGTCATGGCGTCCGCGACGATCAGATCGGGCGGACGAACCACCGTGTTGAGGTCGGCGACGCACTGCTCCATGCGCACCACATCGTCGCCCTCCCACGTCGGGTGAAACGCCCGGTTGTCTACGGGGTGCGAGGCACCCATGTAGTTCTTCAGCGACCCGGAGAAACGGGAACCGATGTGGTCCTTGAAGATCGGCATCGAGATGAAGACGTCACACTCCCACAGCGCCTCGCAGACCCTCACGGTTTTCAGAGTATTCCCCCGGGGGACATCCAGCGATCTCCACAGCGACGGGTCCTCGTGGTCGATCCGCAGCAGCTCTGCGCCGCTCTGCTGGGCGAATTCGCCGATATTGCTGCGGTCCCAGTACCCTCCGTAGATCCACGTGAACCAGCGCACCTCCTTCGCGCCGGCGTCGCGGCACAGGTTGACGACCGTGCGGACCACATCGAGATCGGTGGAGGTGCCGGGATGGGTCCCCTGGGCGTTGGGCAGGATGTTGACAACCTGTCCTCGGGCGACGAAAGCGCCGATGCCGCCCAGAGCATCCACCACCGCACGGGTGTTCTTCGCCGCATCCGCGCCGTGGGCCACCGCCAGGCCGGAGCGGGGCGCCGGTCGGTCCTGGCCGAAGCTCAGTCCGGTCGCCACCAGAGCGCCGGTGACCGCACCGGCCGCGACGAATTCGCGTCGGGTCATTTCCTGAGCGGCGTCCTCGGGGTCGGGGCGATCGGTGGGTCGATTCGTGTCACTCATGGCTGACCTCCCATGTGTTGGACGGAAAGAGCCGGTCCAGGTCCGGCGGCTCGCCGCTCCGGGTCAGGGCAAGCCACACCGTCGCGGCGGTGCGCCTCCCGACCAACATTTCGTCCTGGTCGAAACGAAAGCCGAAGCCGGCGTCATCCGCCGGCTCGGTGGCGATTCCTTTGATCGACGCAGCCCGTTCGAACGCTGCCGTCACGGCCTGTGCGGCGTCTGATGGGTCGTCCCATCGCAGCACAACCAGGGTGGTCTCGTCTCCCGCGGGCGATCGGCAGGCCGTCGTGGCAGCCTCTGCGAACCCTCGGAAGAGGGCCGCGGCGCGCGGCGCGGCGATGTTCAACCCGATCGGTCCCACCACGTACTGCTCCGAGCCCGGCACGCATCCTTCGACCGGCAGCAGGTCCATCAGCGGTGGCACCTCCCCGGCAGCCGGGAAGCCGCCGGCGAGCAACCCGCCGACCTCCAGGACTGCAGGCTGAGAGTCACCTGCGCCGCCCTGTGCGGTCACCGCGATCAGGTGGGGACCGGACCAGAAGTGCAGGTAGTAGTCGGCCACCGTGCCGCCCGCGCCGAGACCGACCGGCTGGCCGGCCGCCGACCTGGCGTAGCTGTAGATGCCGTAGGCGCTGTCCGCCATGGTGTAGAGCTCGACCGAGATCCGTTCGTCGCTGCGGCTGTAGTCGCGCACCCGGAGCTGCTCGAATCCGTGCTCGTGGTAGATCTCGGCGCCGCCGTTGATGTACACGAACAGGTCGTCACCGGCAAACTCTGCAGCGTCATCCGATGCGGTCCACTCGCCGAGAGAGTCGGGAAGTCGGTCCGGCTCTGGGGGCGGTTGCCCGCAGTTGACCGCGACCCCCGCCAAGGCGGCGGCTGCGATGAGGCGTGACAGTTGATCGAGTCGCATTACCTGGGAAACCTCACGGCACCGAGGAGCCGTTTCCGAAGAACACGAAACCTCCCGATGCCGCCACGTCGTAGGCTGGGTGGTTCGACCACTGTCCCACGATCTCGGGACAGTCCTCGGCCAGCGCTGAAAGGGTCAGAAGACACACACCCACCCCGAGGACAACACCCCGGGAGACCGCTCGATTGCCCGCCTTCATTGCTCGCTCCGTTCGCAGGAGAATATGGGGCCTCACAGCAGGAATGGCAACCGGACGTCGATCATCTCGACATCCAGGGTCGATCGCTTCGATCCACGCGGCGTTGGTCGGCCATGACGTGACATATGATATCAACGAGGTTCCTGACGATGAGAGACCACCAGCGGAACAGCGCCCCCTCCGGTCGACGTCTGATCGTGAACGGCGGCCGGCCACTGGAGGGAACCGTGTCGGCGTCGGGCTCCAAGTACTCCGCGATGCTGGCGTTGACCGCTGCCTTCCTGTCACCGGCAGGGGCGGTGCTGCGCAACATCCCGCGCATTCGAGACGTCGAGGCGATCGCGTCCATCGGCAGCTACCTGGGTGTACGGATCAACCGAGCCGCTCCGGGGGTGGTGGTCATCGACGCCTCCTCCATGGAAAACCGGACCATCCCGATCGATCTCGCGGGCAAACTCCACAGCTCCTATCTGCTGCTGCCGGTCCTGGCCGCCAGATTCGACCGGGCATCGGTGGGCTTTCCGGGCGGGTGCCGGGTCGATGACGAACGGTACCCCGGCGAAATCTCCGGCGTTTTTCGGCAGTTCGGTTTCGACATGGAGATCGACCGCGATAGGCATCAACTGAAGGTCCTGCGCAGCGGCGAGCCGGACCCGGTGCGTGAGTTTGATTTTTCCGATCTCTCTGCCAGGGACATCACGGTCTTCAGCAAGACCGCGATGCTGCTGGCTGCGGCCACACCGGGCACCACCGCGATCCGCCGACCCTTCAAGGGACCTGAGATTCGCGACATGGCCGCGGTCCTCCGACAGCTGGGGGCGCGGGTCGCGGGAGTCGGAGGGGACCTCCTGTTCGTCGAGGGCGCCGGGGAGCACCGCCCGATGGACCACACGATATTGCCCGACTGGATTGAGGGCCTGACCCTGCTGGCAGCTGGCTTCATGACCGACGGCAGGGTCACGGTGGACAACCTGCCTGCGGTCTGGATGGGCAGCGAGCTGGCCGCGCTGACCTGGATGGGAGCGGACCTGAACGCACAGGACGACCCGCCGGGAGAGAACATTGGGATTTCGACCGTCTGCTGCAGCCGGGCCTCCCATCTGCAGTCGGCGCGATTGAGCACCGGCACGTACCCCGGCCTCAATACCGACGGCCATCCCATCTTGGCGGCGTGCCTCACTCAATGTCCTGGCCAAAGCGAGATCACCGAGCTGGTCTTCAGCCAGCGCTCCCACTATGTGGAGCCGTTTCGCAGGATGAACGCGGAGGTTGTACGCGAAGGTGACACGGTGCGGATCACCGGGCCTGCCGAGCTCCGGGGGGCGGCCGTGAACGGGCACGACATCCGAACCTGCGCCGCCCTCGTGCTGCTCGCCCTGGCCGCGAAGGGAGAAACCGTCATCGAGGGATGCGGGCACCTGCATCGGGGCTACGACGACCTCGCCGCCAAGATCCGCTCGTTGGGAGGCGATGTCGTTGAAACCACCTCCTGACCACCCGCGAACCCTGCTCATCTGGCCGCCGGGTCCGGTCTTCTACGACAACCTCTGTTATCACTACTGCCCCTTCGGAGAGGTCGCCGGTTACCTCGCGGGCCGGACACACCTGGATGTCATCGATGCCGGCGCCCTCGGCATGTCACACGGTGATCTGGCAAAGCGGATTCTCGAGCTGGAGCCCGACGTCGTGGTCCTGTACCACGACTTCGACCTCTTGGCCTCGATCCCGCCCATGGTCGATCTCATTCGAGCGGTGTCGGCGGCGGCGATCGTCACCTACGGGCCCCCGGGCATGTATTGCCCAGATCCGCTGCTCGGCAGGGGAGTTGACGGCGTCGTGTTTGACGGCGACGCGGAGCCAGCGCTGGCGTCTTTCATCCGCGACCCGGAGACACCGGAGGGCGTCGCCACCCGCGACTCCCGCCGCCCCGGGGCGAGAATCCCACCCGAGGAGTGGGGGTATCCGCTGCTCGATGCGCTCCCGCTGGACCGGTATCGCGCCATGGGCCGGGAAGCTCGGCCCAATGCGGAGCGGGCCGGTCTCGCCGGGATGACGGAGCTGTCCCTCACCCTGGCCCGGGGCTGTCCTCGCCGGTGTGCCTTCTGCAAAACCACCCTCGTTGAAGGCCCACGGGAGCGACGGCGGGATCTCGGGGCGGCCCTGGAGTTCGTGGACGTGGCGTTCGGTGAGCATCGGTTTGATTACCTCTCGGTTTACAGCCCCAACTTCACCTCAAACCGGGACTACGCGATCGAGTTCGCTCGGGGCATGAGACGACGCGGCCTCGCCTGGAAGTGCGTGACGGCCGTCGATGACCTCGACCCGCAGCTGATCGAGGTGATGGCGGACTTCGGCTGCCGGCGGATCGGCGTCGGCGTGGAGTCTCTGTCGCCCCAGGCACAGGTGACGATGTCGCTTCGAAAAGGACTAGGCGGCCTGGACGAGGTGGCCGCTCGATGCCGGAGGCACGGTGTGGATCTCCACTGCTTCCTGATGCTGGGGATCCCCGGCGAGGATCGAGCGAGCTTTGTCGGCGCCGTCGACCGATTGCTCCGGGCCGGAGCCAGCGTTCGAATCACCTCGTACGTCCCCTATGACGAGCTCGGCGACGACTCCACCTGGGATGACCTCGTCCGCATGAACCGCAAGACCTACCGTTGTGCGCTGCCCGACGGCATGACTGAGAGGGAGTTCGCCGAGATCATCTTCGACCAGGAGACCTGGCTCCGCCGAGTGGCGTCATCCCGTTCGGGCTAGCGATCGACCCCCGCCCACCGTGCCGCCTGGGTCGGCTTGCCCCACGCCCGGTACAGGCGCACCAGTCGGTTGGAAGCGTCCCGGGTCGCGGTGCTGTTCGGACCCAACTTCACATCCAGAATATTTTGCGACTCGAGCAGAATCGGCTCGGCCTCGTCGAATCGTCCGAGTGCGACGAGACACTCCCCCCAGGCGCTTCGCGCGCGGGCACGTCGCCACGAGTCGGGATCGAGGGTTCGTTCGCACCGCCGGGCGGCCTCGAGCAGCAGCGGCTCGGCGGTCGAGACATCACCCAACGCCAGCGCTGCTATCCCCAGCAGGCGCTTGGCCTCCGTTTTCATGCCCCGTTCAAAATATGAGCGGGGCACCTGTTGATTCGCGCCGTCTTCGTTACGGTCGAGCACCTCGGCGGCGATGGCCCGGACCTCCCGGTACCTTCCCAGGTGGGCCAATGCCTCGGCCAGGTTGACCTGGTTCGGGCTCAGCGCCTCGTTGTCGTTGGCCTCGCGAGCCAGCGTCACCCCCTCGCGAAGGACTGCTTCGGCTTCGGTCGCCCTGCCCTGGTGCAGCAGAGCGCGGCCGACGCGGTAATCAAGGTTCGCCATGGCAGCCGGTTCACCGTCCCAACGATCCTGGACGATCTCGAGAGCTTGGCGGGTCGCAAACTCCGATTGCTGGTGGAGCCCCTCGTTCGCCAGCCAGTTGGAAAACCCTCCGATGTTCAGCACGAATGTATCCGCCGAATGCGATACCGACTCAAGACCTCGAACGCGTTCCAGGACAAGGGAGCGAATCTCGTCCTCTGCGCCTCCCTCGACCGCCAGGTATTTTGCGAGACGGGCCACGTAATCGTCGATCTCCTGATCCTCGTTTTCGGACGCCAGCGCGAGCGCCTGGCGCTGCACTTCGATGGCTTCTGCGGTTCGGTGGTTGAGGTGCAGCGCCAGGGCGAGCGTATCGAGTGCATAGGCCCGGTCACCCTCTTCGAGGAGGTCCACGGCGCGCTCGGCGATCGGCAGCGCGGCCGCGGGGTCGCGCAGCCCTGGGGGGTACCAGGTGAGCAGATCCCAGGCGTAGGCATTGAGCGCCTCGGCGCTCGCCCCCGGGTCTTCCACCGCCTTGCGTCGAACTTCGAGCAGCTCCTTGGAAACCGCAGTAGCCTCGTTAATCTCACCGACTCTCCACAGGGCATCGGCGAGATATCCCACATTGTCAACCGTCCACTGGTGTGACTCACCGTACTTGGTCCGGAAGTCTTCCGCCGCCCGGCGAAACAGACGAACTGCCTGCTCGGTTTTTCCGCTCTCGAGGAGGGTATAGGCGAGGTCGCGAGAGGTGACATAGATGGCCGGGGAGGCAGTGCCTTCCGATGCTCTCAGACCCTCCAGCGCCTCGGTCCACAGCCGTTCCCGTTCCTCGTCTCTCCCGGAGTTGAGCAGGGAGCGAGCGAGACCTGATTTTGCCCGGCAGGTATAGGGGTGGTTGTCGCCCAGGGCGCGTCGGAGACCATCGACCGCGGGGCGCAGGAGAGCCTCGCCCTCCTGGCGGTCCCCCTGGAAATTGCGGGACCAACCCAGCATGGTTTGGGCCATCAGCGTCAGTACGTCGTCTGGGCCATAGAGCCGAAGGGCCGTCGTGAATGCCGGTCGTGTCAGCTCCTCCGCCGCGGCGCCCTGGCCGCGCCACATGCGTGAGTTGGCCCATTGAGTCGCGGTGTCCAGGGTGTCTCTGTGCTTCTCACCAAGGACCCGCCGTTGCCGTTCGAGAGTGTCTTGAAAGATCGGATCCGACTCGACCTGCCTGCGGTCCATCATGAGTGCTGTCGCGTACAGGCTCGACGCCCGCAGCGTCCGCGGATCGTCCTCCCCGTAGAGGCGGGTCATCTTGTGCCGCAACTCATCGAGGAAGGGAACGGCCTCGGGCGCGCGCCCACAGTCGGTCAGGCTCAAGCCGAGCTGGAGCTCGGAGCGGAGTGTGTCGGGGTGGTCGTTCCCGAGCACTGCCCTGCGAACACCGGCGGCTTTCTCCAACTCCTCTGCCGCCTCCCGGGGCCGGCCCAGGCCGAGCAGTGAGAGTCCGATGGTCTCCCGGGCCGTGGCCTCGAGGGTGGGCTTGCCGGTGAAGCTCGATGCGATCCGGTCGCGTGCCCTGAGCATCATCTCCACCACCGAGATATCCTCGGCGAGCTCCCCCGTCGCCTCCATCGCGGCGCTACCTTCCCGTGCGAACCCCGAATACTGATGCAATTGCAGTGGATCGACCGAGGCCAGCATGCCGCTGAAGAAGTCGTTGATCGCCTTCGAGGCCGCTGCTTCGCGCCGCGCCTGAAGCAGCCCCACCGCCGCCAGCAGCAATCCGATCACCAGGGCGGTGGCAACGGTGGCCCCAACGGTGACGCCGGTGCGATTCCGCCGCACGAACTTGCGAAGGCGGTAGCCCGCGCTGGGAGGGGAGGCCAACACCGGCTCGTTGGCCAGAAACCGCTGGAGCTCCATTCGCAGGGCGTTGGCCGTTTCATAGCGCCGGGTCCGGTCCTTCTCCAGAGCCTTCATGACCACCCAGTCCAGGTCACCCCGCAGGGCCTTGGCAAGTCCGGGTAGGTCGGTCCGCCGGTGCTCCGCCGCCGCGGTGGCCGCCTGCCCCAGGGTGCTGATGCGCACCGACGGACGGTGCGGCTCTTCCTCTCGGATGAGACGCTGGAGTTCGGTGAACGCCACCTTTCGAATTCGGCGAGCATCCAGCGGCGTGGTGCCGGTGAGCAGCTCATACAGGAGCACGCCGAGCGAGTAGATGTCGCTGCGCGTGTCCACATCCAGCCCGGACATCTCCGCCTGCTCGGGGCTCATGTAGGCGGGTGTCCCGATGAACTGGTCGTACTTGGTGAACAGGGTCTTTTCTGTCAGCCGTTGGTTGGTCGCCTTGGCGATGCCGAAGTCGATGATCTTCGGCACCGGCGTGCCGTCGTGGAGGGTGACCATGACGTTAGTCGGCTTGATGTCCCGGTGAATGATGCCCTTCTGGTGGGCGTGCTGAACCGCACCACAGACCGCCATGAACAGCTCGAGGCGCTCGGTGGTGCCGAGCTTGTTCTGGTCGCAGTAGGTAGTGATCGGGATGCCCCTCACCAGCTCCATCACGAAGAAAGGCCGGCCGGACTCGGTGGCGCCGGCGTCCAAGACCTTGGCGATGTTGGGGTGCTCCATCAGGGCCAGCGCCTGTCGCTCCGCCTCGAAGCGGGCGATGACCTCCTTGGTGTCCATGCCAAGCTTGATGATCTTCAGGGCGACCCGACGCCGGACCGGCACTTCCTGCTCCGCCATGTAGACCGTGCCGAAGCCTCCCTCGCCGATGGTCTGCAGCAGCTTGTAGCGCCCGATAACGTCTCCCGCGCCCTCGGTGGGGGTGCCGACTCCCTCTGTCATCGCCTCGGACTGGTCGCCCTCCAGCTCCTCGTGGGATTCCAGCAGCGCTTCGACCTCGGACCGAAGCCGGCCGTCATCGGCGCACACCCGGTCGAGAAAGGACGCCCGTTCATCCGCCGGCAGCTCCGATGCCTCGTGGAAGATCGACTTGACCCGGTCCCATCTTTTTTCGCTCATGCTGTGTCCCCTTCGGCCCTGCCAGACAGCTCCCGGTGTAGCCAGGCGCGAGCCAGGGCCCATTCGCGCCGAACGGTGCGGTCGGAGAGTCCGAGAACGGCTGCCGTCTCCTTGGTGCCGAGTCCGGCGAAGAATCGGAGCCGCACGATCCGGGCCATCCGTCCGTCTCGTTCCTCAAGGCGCCGAATGGCGGCATCAACGGACAGAATTTCTTCCAGATTCGGATCCCGGGCCAGTTCCTCGCCGCTGAGCGGGATCCTCCTCAACCCGCCGCCCCGTTTGACGCGGCCCCTCTTCCGGGCATGTTCGATAAGCACCCGGCGCATCGCCTCGGCGGCGGCCACATAAAAATGTGCGCGGTTCTCCCAGGGAACGTCACGCGACCCGACGAGACGGACGTAAGCCTCGTGAACCAGGGCGGTGGCCTGCAAGGTGTGGTCGGCCCGTTCCTGAGCCATCTGCTTCTGAGCAGCAGCTCGGAGTTGGTTGTAGACGAGGGGGAGGAGCTGGTCCGCGGCGCGGGCCTCGCCGGCACCGACTTTCTCCAGAATGCCGGTGACGTCCGGTGGGTCAACCCGCACGCGTCACCGAGTTACTTCTTCTGAAGGGGCAATTTTCTCCAGCACGAGGACTTTCCCCTGCACCTGAGGACCTCAACGCCGAGATCGTCGGCGTCGATCGATCTCAGGCCAGTACGCTGCGATTCGCCATCGCACGGGAGTACAGCAGTAGGAAGATCGCTACCGCCCAGATGAGGATCGAGAAGATCACACCGCCGGTGCCCATGATCTCGGCGCCGTTGGACAGGCCGAAGGTATAAATCGTGTTAACGAACAACCCGAAAAGGGAAACGGCGAACGCCCACACCGCCCATTTCTTGCGGAGGAGCAGAGCGATCGAGCCGACGAAGGCACCCCATACGCCGAGGGCCCAGCCCGCGACCGCCCACGATGGGAATCCGTAGAAGAAGGTCAGTTGCGCCTCGCTGAATTGGCTCATGTAGGACTCGATCTTGAACTGACTTGCCAGGTAGTCGAAGGCCCCCATCAGGTTCCATAGCAGTGAGAGCACTGCAACGATCCACAAATGCACCGGGGTCTTGCCCGCCGTGCCCACGGTCGCTTGGGTCTCAGCCATGATTCCTCCCTTTCGTTCGCTTGAGTGTGACGTTTACGATACCACGTCGCAACTCACAGGCGGGCGGCGATCACACTCGGCCCTCACGGCACCACCGCTGACCATGCCGTGGTGTCGCCGGACTCGAAGCCGTCGAAAAAGACCAGCTCGACGAACTCGACGTTGTCGAAGTGGGCCTCGAGGGATCCCGAGTCCTCGATCTTGAGGACACTCAGGCGAAGACGGGCGGATTGAGTGGCTGCCGGAGCCTCGACGACACCCGCGTCCAGGTACCACGCGTCGGGTGTGGACGTGTAGATCCCGGAGGTTGTGTTCGCCCCGAGCTGCCCACCGCCGCACCCAGGTGTGTCGAACCACTGGACGAGAAGCTCGGCGTGACCCGTCTCGGATTGACCGCTCGGGATCAACACCTCCGCTGCGAGGCGGTAAAACGCTTCTGCCTCGATGAAGTCGAGGCACTGCCATGCCCCGGTGGCGTCCAGGGCTGTGGTAGATCGGTTCGTCACGAGGGCCGAGCCAGAGGCCGGGTCCCCTTCAGCATCGAGAGGGTCCCATTCGATCGAAGCGGTTGCGGAGGTGGACCAACCCGAGACGTCGGAATCAAAATCCGGGTTGACCACGAGATTTTGTCCCCAAGCAACGGGTCCCGGGAACAGGATCCAAATCGAGAGAGCGGCAACAACGAGGATTCGCATCAGCAGACCTCCAGACGAGTCGAAGTTCCGTCATGAACGACTGGTACCTCTATGGTCCCCCCCCCGAATGGCTCGCGTTTGCAGACAACGATGGTCACGTCGTCCAACTGGACCTGATCTCGGCGGAAGTCCCTCACTGCACCGTAGACCCTATCACGAGTCCGAGTCCTGGAGATGGCGACGAGCCCGGCGAGGAGCATCCAGGCGATCGCGGCGGTCGAGCCCAGCAGCAGCGGTTGGCGGGTCCGCAGCGGCTGCAGGAATGCCGCCGTTGGGAACGCGATCAGGCGCCAGCGTTGACCGCCGGTTTCGATCGGGTGCTCAGCCGAAATGCCTCCCACAGGTAGCTGGTATGGATCGAGCGGGGGGCTGTGGACGACCACGCTCGCGCCATCGACATCGTCGTCCACGAGTTCGATCCGGATGACGTTGAGAGCTGGGCTGCCGGGCCCGAGCCGAGCCGAGGTCAAAACCGACCGCGTGCTGGTTTGCCTCGGATGACTCGACGAAGGCAACGATCCCGATCTCAAGAGGCGGCTCGACGGACTTTGCTCCGCGATTTCACGCCGGATCTGACACATAAACAACTGTGAACGTGGCGCCATTCCAGTTGAACGGTGCGGCAAAATGTCCTATGCTCTCAGCCACTGATCAGCCTGAAACGAAAAGGCGCCGAGGAGGATGAAGTGTTGCATTCTCGATTTTGGTCGGTGTTCCTGATGTTGTCTCTCCTGGTGATCGGCGTAGCGGTGACGCATGGGGGGGAACCATCATATGTCTTCGTGACCTCGACCTTGCACGACGGGAATCTCGGGGGCCTGGCGGGAGCTGATGCGATATGCAACCAGTTGGCCGTCGGTCGTTTACCCGGAACCTACACGGCGTGGTTGTCGACTGAAACCGGCCCGGTTGCGGCGTGGGAAAGGGTGTACGACAACCCCGACGGATACAGACTTCATGACGGTTCTCCGGTTGCGATCCAGCTCGTGGATATGTGCGCCTGCTCGGATGTGGACTGTCTCATCAATGCGATCAACCAGACGGAAACGGGTGACCCTGCTCCGACGAACACCAACATTGGTTTTGCCACTGCCTGGACGGGCACGTGGATAAACAACAACGCGTGCGTGATTTCCCCACTTCATTGCGGCAACTGGCTCCAGAACTCGTCGGGGAACGGTAGGGTCGGGGACCCGACAGATACAAACCTCTTCTGGACCGAAGGAAGCTGGGATACGTGGTCGGATCAGCCGTGCTCCGGCGAATATTCACTGTACTGCTTTCAGAACGCCCCTATCTTCGCTGACGGCTTCGAATCGGGCGACACGTCAGCCTGGAGCACCGTCGTTCCCTAGCCCGCTGAACTCACGGTACCGTCTCCGACCACGCCACGGTATCGCCGGATTCAAAGCCGTCGGAGAACGGCAGGCCGAAATAGAAGACTTCCGTCGCGCCGCTGTCGCAAATGGCCACCTGATCGCCGTCGCCGTCCTTCGGCCGGACGATGCCTCGCTGGTCTGCCTGTTCACAGTTGGCCACGGCCCAGGCGTTATCGATGATCGGATTGCCCTGGAGACTTTGGGGCGGCATAGTTGGAGTGTTGCCGCCGTGGTCCCCGAGAGGAAGCAGGAGTACCGGGACACCGAAGTAGTCTCCGGGATTGACGAGTCCGCACGTATCACCGGGACCCTCGATGTTTCCCCCTTCAGTTGAAGTGGCATCGCCACCACACGACCCGCGAATGATGGAATTCCGGAGAATGACCGCACCCGGGGTCGGGTTGTCCAGGTAGATATCGTCCCCGTCGTTGTCCGCCAGGGTGCAGTGGGAGATGACGGCGGTATCCTGTGAGATTTCCACGCCACCCGGCCGCCCCGCCATGAGGGTCTCGTTTCCACTGATAGTCGAATTCGTGATCTGGAGGCCGGCGGATTGGTAGACGTGGATGGCTCCTCCCTGACCGGTGACAGTATCAGTCGCGAGGTTGTCCATGATCGTCGACCGATTGATGATCACGGTTCCAGATTGGTTGAACCCGGAATACACCGCGCTCCCATAAGCCGATTGATTCCCTCGGATGATGGAACTGAGCACCCTGACGGTGCCCCTCGTGTTGTGAATACCACCGCCCGATTCGGAGGCCTGATTGGCCTCGATGCAGCATTCCGAGAACAAGACAAAGCTACTCCCCGCGTTTTGCAGCCCCCCGCCCCGCGGAAAATTCTGGCTTGGCCCTGCGTTGCCGCCACGAATGGTCAGGTTGAAAAGGAACACAGCCTGAGCGCCCATGATGTCGAAAACCCGGTCGTTCCCTACAGCGTCGATGATCGTGGTTTCCACGTCGCTGCCGAAAATATTCACGGTATCGGAGATGTCGAGGTCCCCGGTGGACGCGAAATCCTCGTTGATTCCTGTGATCGTGAGCTGATAATCCCCCGGCGGAACATGAATCGTGTCTGCCCCGGGGTGTGCGTTTGCAGACATTACCGCGTCTCGCAACGAACACCCAAGGGGCGAGCAGTCACCGTCATTCGTGTCAGTCGTGATGTTGACGTAGTAGTCCTCGGCCGCCGTCGGCAGAGGTGCGAGGCACACGAGTATTGCCGCGAGCACCACATGCCGTGCTCGCGGCACGTTCTTTAGTTTCATTTCAGCCTCCTTCCGCTGATCCTCTCAACACCCGAAAAAAACCAACCGGCACCAACCAAGTGAAGAATGAAACCAATGTTCTCTCTGTGTTCTCAAAATACGGGTCTCTGTTTTAGTTTAGCACAAATGGTGGGCTAGGTTCTTCCCGGCGGGCAACAGCGGAGGGCATCGGGCTTTCCCGTTCTGATGGAAGTTCTGGTGCCAGGTGTGGGCCAGGCAGAGCCTGGGAAAGGGGAATGGCTGGCTTGCCATGGTCCGGCTTTGCCCTCGCGGGCTACGTCGTAAAGAGCAGCAGGGCTGACAGTCAGTCGTCTCCCCCTGCCATCTCGACCATCTTGACGACCTCCTCTCCCCGCTGAACGGAGACGACGACCTCGCTCCTCACACCCCGGATCTCGCCAATGTCGACGCGATACTCACCAGGCGGAAGGATGAAGGTTTTCGGGTTCGACTGATCGCTGGTGTAGGTTCGTCCCTGTCCAATACTCTCTCCGGTTTCGACATCAATGACGTTCAGCGTCGCGTCGACGAGCTCCGAGCCACGGACAGCACCCACCTTGAGGGTCCCGGTTTCCCAGTTGTGAGAAACCTCGATACGACCTCCGGGCTCCACGGTGACAAGCCCGAGGTTCTTCCATGGCTTGCCAGAAATCTCCACCGAACCGACCGACAACTCGTAGGTTCCAGAGGTCACACGGACCGTCGCCGGGTTCGAGTTCGCAGAAACGTAGGTCCGCCCGCTCGCCACCTGTTCGCCGTCGTCCGGAAGCACCACCCGATAGACCGAATCGGACAGCTCACCATTGCGCGTGACGCCGATTAAAAGCTCGCCGCCGGAGAAATCGACGACCCGCTCCACCGATCCTCCGTCGGTGACCTCGATCGCGAATCGGCGGTTGATGTCGCCCTTGATGCCGACCGCCGACACCACGACCTCGAACTTACCGGCGGGCAACGGAATCACGCGCGGATTGGTTCCTTCATGCTCGTACGTCCGCCCGCCCCCCGCGTCCGCACCCGAATCAGCGAAGGTCACCCGGACCGAGGCGTCTTGGAGTTTGCCGTCGGCGATCGCCTCGACTGACAGTTGACCGACCGGGACCTCTGCAGGCATGGCGACGGCCTGTTCGAGGGCTGCCGACAGGTCCTTCGCATTCTCTGCAGAGAAAAACCGCCCGTTGCCGGCTTGGGCCACACACTCGAGCTGCGACACATCCTCGCCGGAAACGTCAAAACCGACGACGTGCAGGATGAACTCGATTCCCCGCTCCTTGGCGGCTCGGACGGCGGCGCACGGATCACCGCCACACGTCTCGAGTCCGTCGCTGATCAGGATCACCGTTGCCGTTCGGTTGGTCTGTGCAAGAACATCGAACGCCTGCTGCACAGATTTCGTAATCGGTGTCTTACCTCTTGGCGTCAAGCTGTCGACGGTCTGTTTGACCAGGTCTTTGTCCAGCGGGCCCACGGCAACGACGGTTTCGATGTCGTCACAATCGGCCTCTCGTCGGTGACCGTAGGCAATCACTCCCACTTCGGTGCCGTCAGGAAGTGCGTCGATGAGATCCCCGAGGACCCGCCGGGCGATGACGATCTTGTTCTCGCCGTCGACCTGGCCCCACATCGAACCCGAGACGTCCAGAACGAGGAGTAACGTTCCGCCTTGAGAAGACTGTGCCATCGCGTCAGGACAGAAGATCCATGGAATGAGGGCGAATACCGCGGCAACCAACCGTTTCGATCGGAACATGCTGGATCCCTCCGAGTTCATTGGCGTGGTACGCGGACGAGTCTACTATGAGTTTTCGATGCGGGTGGGCAGCACAACCAATAACGCCGGGCGGTGGCGTCGAACCACGAAAATCGATGCCGGACGCCGGGGTACGTACGTGCCCGGTACCTCGAGGCACAACCGACTGATGATCTCGACCTCGCGGCCGACCGACCCCGGCAGAGATGCCCGTGCTAACGAGCGCCGGACGCGGCGAGCCGGCGAAGCTCCTCGAACCAGCCGAGAACCACCTTGGCCTCGGTCGCGAGCGCACCTTCAGTGGTGCCCTGGAACATGACGAATCGCGAGCCGTCGGCCGCGACGTCATAATCGGGAAAGTTGAAGCCGGGCAGCAAGACCCCACGGAGCCCACCGAGGAAGTTGCCCTCGAAGACGACCTCCGGCCGACTCGCCCGGAAGCCATCCCCTTCGGTAGCAACCCTGACGGACATGATGCCTTCGTCGGTTCGGAAGAAGAGCTCGCGCCCGTCCCTCGACCACCGAGCCTGGGTACCGCCGCCGTCCGAGACCTGCCACTTGCCGCCACCGGGCGGGAACGACGCGACGAATACCTCGGGGCGGCCGGTCTCGCTGGAGTTGTAGGCGAGCCAGCGGCCGTCGGGTGAAAACGACGGTCCGTCCTCGGTGAATGGGGTCCGGGCGAACGCCTCCGCCTCCCCGGGGCTACCGTCCTCGTCGAGGGGCACGATCCAGATGTCGGTCTGGCCGCCCTCGCCGGCGCTCTGCATCGCGAGGTGGCGGCCGTCGGGAGACCACGATTGGGGGGCCGGAAAGGTGTGTTTCCCCGGCTCGAGCAGCACCTCGGCATCACCGGTGCCGTCGGTGCGCTTGCGGAAGATGCCGTCGACTCCGTCGATTTCCCCCTCGAAGGCGATCCAGCGGCCGTCGGGCGACCACACCGGATCGGCCTCGTAGGCTTCACCGAAAGTGATACGGGTGGCGACGTCCCGCTCCAGGTCGTACACCCAGACATCCCAGTTGGGGCCGCGCTGTACCGAGACCGCGAGCCGGCCGCCGTCGGGCGAAAGTCGAGGATTGCCGTAAATCCCCGGCTCGCTCCACAACACCTCGGTTCGGCCTTCGCGGTCGACCCACACGATCGGAAAGGGCTCGAGCTCGTTCCCGCCTTCGAGGTAGACCAGCAATCCGGTATCCGACACCGCGTATTGTGCCGAGCCCTGGCCGGGGTTTGTCTCGAGCCCCTCGAGAACCGGGATTTGCGAGCCCGTGGCCTCGAGGCGTTTGGCATCAAAGGGCAGGGCGAAGAGGGTCCCTTCGTGGATATAGAGAATGTGTCCGGTCGGAACGTACCGCGGGTAGTAGCCTCCCCGGTGCACGACCTTGCGCTCGCCCGTTTCGACCACCACGACTTCGATTGCGGCATCCTCGAATACGAATTGACCTCCCTTGGCAAGCGAGCTGAAGAGCACGGCCTTGCCGCCGGGCAGCCATTGCGGCCAGCGGTGCGACTGCTCCCCGGCTTCCTCGTCGAGCGTGGTCAGTGGCCGCGGGTCGCCACCGGCCGCCGAGATCAGCGACAGCTCCGTAAAGACCGAGCGGCTGAAGACGATCGTGCCGTCCGGTCCCCAGGCCGCTCCACGGCTTCGATCGACCGCCGCGAGGGTGATCGGCGCGCCGCCGCTGGTGGAGATCTTTTTGAGCTCACCCGGTGTGACATAGCCCAGCCAGTCCCCTTGCGGCGAGAAGAATGGGTGATAGGGACCGGCCGCACCTTCGCCACTCGCGAGCACCGTTTCCTGGAACCGGTCCAACGGTCTCAGAACCAGCGACTGCGTCTGTCCCTCCTGACCGGTGGTGTAGGCGATTTGGCTGCCGTCCGACGAGACCACGATTCCGGAGCCCAGGCGGGAGAACAGGCCCTGCTCCGACACGTTGATTTCGAAGCGGCGCAAGAGCTCCGGCTGATTGTCGCCACCGAGGAGAGTGGCTCCAAGCGCGACACCCACAGCCACTCCGGCGGCAACACCGGCGGCTAACAGCCACGGCGAACGGCGAGCGGCCTCGGGCGCAACGGCTGTTTCCGCATTGGGGTTCTCCAACCACTCCTGGAGGGCGATCCGCGCATCGCCGATCGACTGCAGCCGACGGTTGGCGTCCTTCTGGAGACACCTTTCGAGCAGGCGACGGATTTGGGCAGGCACCTTCGAGGACAGCTCGTCGAGGTCGGGTTCTTTGTGCACGACCGCACCGATCACGTCGGTCGCCGTCTCCCCGGTAAACAACCGCTGGCCGGTCAGCATCTCGTAGAGGATGCAACCAAACGCCCAGATGTCCGCCCGCCGGTCGACCGGTTTGCCCCGCGCCTGCTCGGGGCTCATGTAGCCCGCCGTGCCCAAGAGCACGCCCAGACCCGTCATCGCATGGGTCAGGGTCGGCGACAGTGACAGGTCGTGGTTGAGTGTATCGCCCGACATCGGGTCACCGATCAGCGCCTTGGCCAGGCCGAAGTCCAGCACCTTCACATTGCCGTCCGGCGTGATGTTGACGTTGGCCGGTTTGAGGTCGCGGTGGATAACGCCCTTTTCGTGCGCAGATTCCACCGCCTCGGCAATCTGCTTCGCAATGCGGACCACCTCTTCGATCGGTATCTGCCCCTGCTGGATCCGCTCCGCCAGCGTTTGGCCTTCTACCAGCTCCATGACCAGGAATCGATTGCCGTCGACCTCTTCGAGACCGTGGATGCCGGCGATGTTCGGGTGGGCCAGCGACGCCAACACTCGGGCTTCGCGCTCGAAGCGAGCCAGCCGCTCAGGGTCCTGGGCGAACACATCCGGCAACATCTTGAGCGCCACCTCGCGGCCGAGCTTGGTGTCTTCCGCGCGCCACACCTCTCCCATCCCGCCCTCGCCCAATTTCGAAGTCACCTTGTAGTGCGAAACACTTCTGCCGATCATGCCCACCCCTTCAAGACCAGCACAACGCTGGGAACGCGACCTGTCGTTATCGATTGCTGTACGACCAAATATGAAAAACCCCGGAAACCCCGAATATTCCTCGGCACACCCGGCCGGCCGGAATTCACAGGATCGTGTCGCTTCAGGGATAGGGTGTCTATTTGCCGGGAAAGATCCTCCACAATAGCCTCCCATACCGATTCGCAGAATCACCTCTCGATCGTGAAAAGGAGATCATCGATGTTTTCCACGCAAATGGTCACGGCCCGCCCTTCCGGATGGTGCACCGCATATATCCTCGGTTTTCTGTGTGCGACCCTTGTGGTTGGCTCGGCAACGACCGGGTTCGCCCAGATCGTTCCCTCGAAAGAATCGTTGTCGGACCTCTATCCCGGCAAGGCGTACTCGCCCTATGCCCAGCGGAACTTCCCCGACCGGGTGTTCTGGGGCGACACCCATCTGCACACCGCGCTCTCGATGGACGCGGGCTTGTTCGGCGCGCGCCTGGGTCTCGACGAGGCCTACCGATTCGCCCGCGGCGAGCAGGTGATGGCCTCCAGCGGCCAGCCGGTCAGGCTCGGCCGCCCGCTCGACTGGCTGGTGATCGCCGACCACTCCGATGGCATGGGCTTCTTCAACGATCTCGTAGCAGGTGATCCGACCATCCTCAATTTCGACCAGGCCAAGCCCTGGTACGAAGGCCTGATGGCAGGTGGAGAGGCCTCGGCTGCGGCGGCGCTGAATCTGATCACGACATTCGCCCAAGGCAAGATCGATCCGAAGATGATGGCGGAGTACTCGCCGGGCGGGAAGACCTACGCATCCATCTGGGAGAATGTGGTCGATGCGGCGGAGCGGTTCAACGAGCCCGGCCACTTCACGGCTTTCATCGGCTTCGAGTGGACGTCGCTGGTCGCCGGAAACAACCTGCACCGCAACGTGATCTTCCGCGAGGGCGCCGAGAAGGCCGGCCGGGTCGTGCCCTACACCACCCAGGCGCCGGTGGGATCCACCGATCCGCTCGATCTCTACAGGTACCTCGAGAACTACGAGGCCAAGACCGGCGGCTCCGCGCTGGCACTCGCCCACAACGGCAACCTGTCGAACGGAATCATGTTCCCGGTCGATGCCCAGTACACGGGCCGCAAGATCGACAAGCTCTACGTCGAGTCACGCGCCCGCTGGGAGCCGATGTACGAGGTCACCCAGATCAAGGGCGATGGCGAGACCCATCCCTTCCTGTCGCCTGACGACGCCTTCGCCGACTACGAGACCTGGGACGCCGGCAATCTCGACCTTTCCGAAACCAAGACCAAGGAGATGTTGCAGTACGAGTACGCCCGCGAGGCGCTGAAGAACGGGCTTCTGCTCGAGAAGCGGTTCGGCACCAACCCCTACAAGTTCGGTCTGATCGGCTCGACGGATAGCCACACGGGGCTGTCGGCGGTCGAGGAGGAGAACTTCTTCGGCAAGGCCACCAACGCCGAGCCCTCGCCGAAGCGCATGATGCACCCTTTCGCCAAGACGGAGAACGGTGCTTTCGAGGGTGATGAGCTCGTCGCCTCGGGTTATACCGCCGTTTGGGCGCAAGAAAACACCCGCGCGGCGATCTGGGACGCGATGGAACGCAAGGAGGTCTACGGCACCACCGGCCCGCGCATCCTGGTGCGCTTCTTCGGCGGCTGGGACTTCACGGCGGAAGACATGAACAGCCGCCAGCCCGCTTTCCGGGGCTATGAGAAGGGCGTGCCGATGGGCGGCGATCTCCGCGGCTCCGGCGAAGCGCCGACCTTCATGGTGTACGCGCTGCGCGATGTGATCGGCGCCAACCTGGATCGCATCCAGATCGTCAAGGGCTGGCTGGACGCCGAGGGCGAGACGCACGAGAAGGTGTATGACGTCGCCTGGTCCACCGGGCGCGAGCCCGATGCCAACGGCGTGCTGCCTCCGGTCGGCAACACAGTTGATATCGCGGCGGCCAACTGGAGCAACACCATAGGAGCGTCCGAGCTCGGCACGGTCTGGACCGATCCCGACTTCGATCCGGAGGAGAGCGCGTTCTACTACGCCCGCGTGCTCGAAATCCCGACCCCGCGCTGGGTGGCCTACGACGCGTTCCGTTTCGGCGTCGAGATACCCGAGGGCGCCAAAACCACCCACCAGGAGCGCGCCTATACGGCGCCGATCTGGTACACACCCTGAGCCAGGGGCGGCGACAGGAGCAGACAACCGATTTCAACACCAAAAATGCCGTGTCATGGGGACCTTGGGAGGCCCCCAGCTATTGGCTTCTGGTGCTGGATACTGGATGAATTCGAGGCCAAGTGGCCCATGAGATTCGCGACAGGGACAAGCTCGGCCGTGGTGAAACCGGGGAACCTGGACTTACGGCACCGATGTCGACCAAGCCGACACATCTCCCGATTCGAAGCTGTCGGCAAAGACGACCGCATCAAACGCGATGTTGTCGACCCCGAGAACGGCCTGGATTCGATCGCCCTGCCAGCTCGGAGAAAACGAGCTCAGGATCCGCGTCTCGACGATGTCGTCGAGCGTCGATGCGAGCGAGCCAGAGCCTTCGACCAAGGTCATCGAGGAATCGCTGATTGCGAAGACCACCTCGTACCATATGCCATCGGTGTCGATCAGAGTCCAGTTCGAGCTCGCATACCGGGCTCCGTTGGCACCCTCGAGGGCGACCCGCATCAGCAGGATGTCGTTGCCGAGGTTCGCCATGTGCGCCCTGATCGCGGGAGGATATCCGAGGGCGTTGTAGTCTCCGGTCCATTGGGCGTTGTTGAACATGACCATCCGCCCTCCGGAGAGAGACCCGCCGTCGGAGACGTTCTCGAGGTAGGCGTCGCCGTCCCCCATGGGTCCGCCGGTGGGTATGTTGACGGGCGGGTTCGGGCTGATGAACCCCTCGACCCAGTTCATCACGGTCCCGTCTTCAAAGTCGTCCACCTGTCCCGGCTCCACCGCCGCGGCCACCCCGGCCGCCGCGAGAACACAACCCAGCAAAACCGTCCAATAGATCCGTCCGCGAAGCGACATGGCTCTCCTCCATTTAATTTCGCTGAGATCGACATTAGTCGAGGGATCGAGAGAGGTCATCCCGAGAAGATCACGTTTTCTTAACAAACCACCAAGCAAGGATGCCATCTACACATTCGTTGATTTGCGTTCGTCCTGATGTTGCAGTCCTGAGTCGCGTTGCGCTCAGACCTGCCAGAGGCCGTGGTGGATGCCGCCCTGGATGAAGATGGCGAACGCGCCGTGGCCGGGGATCTCCATGGGCGGATGCGCAATCTCGCCGCCGGCTGCCACGGCCGCGGCGGCTGCGGCCGCGACGTCTTCAACCAGCCAGTAGGGGCGAACCACCGGCTCCTCCGATTCGTGCATCGGGGGGCGAACTCCGAGCATCCCGCCACTCGGGAGCGGCGCTGTTCGCGCGCCGCCCAACCCGGCGTCACCGTCACCAAATGTCACGCCGTGCAACTGCGCGTAGGTCGCGCACACCGCGTCGACGTCCTTCGTCACGATCTCAAGGTAGTGGACCTTCATGGCTTCTCCCGTTCAATTGAGCTGCGTCCTTCTTGCCGCCCTTTGGTGCGTTGGGGCCGTCAGAGACCCATGAGGATCCTCAGGCAGTCCTCGATTGTCTTGATGGTGTGACTTTCGAGACTTCCCCACGGCTTGACCAGGCGGTGTTTCGAGATCGATCGTACAGCCTCGCAGAGCACCGCTGACGGTTTTCGGACGCCACCTTCGGGCGGATCGACCCCGATGTGGGATCGAATGCCGCGAATGCGAGTGGTGAGTGGGACTACGATCACCAGGTCCGCCGGGCCGGAATTGAAGGCGTCGACGGAGAGCACGAGCACTGGTCGGCGTCCCGCCCGCTCGCGCCCGCGGGTCGGGTCGAGATCGGCGAGCCAGATTTCGCCTCGGCGAAATTCACCAGGGGCACTCATCCGACGTCGCCGTCCTTGCTCGTGGTGTCACCCCGTCTGAGTTGGATCTTGGCATCACGAACTTTCAGCGAGCCGCCGATCCGCAGCCTCCAGCGATCGCCGTTCTTATGAGGGAACCGCGTCCCTTCCAAGGTGTTGGAAACCTGCACATCATTACTGCTTTGCCAGGTAGGACCGGCCTCGACTTCGAGGATCAACAGCGGTTGGTCATCGGCAAACACGAACCCGGCGGTCGCCATCTCGATGGTCAAAAAAACGGTTTTCTAGAAAATGGAATTCCTGGGCTTCTTTGAGACTTGCTCAGTTGGAGAACACAGGCAATAGCCGAGAAAGAGTATGACCACCAGCATCCAATTCCGTGTGCCACCACCGCCCGAAGATTTCCGTTTCGCGCATGTCTCGGTCGCTACAAGGGGCGAGACACATACAGGCTCTCATCACCGGCGCGACGGGCTTCATGGTGGTCGGCTCGTGCCCCGATGGTGGAAGAACTGTGTCGCGGTAGGCGAACACCTCCGACACCTGATCTACCTCGGTGGCGAGCGTGGCTGGCTACGACTGGAGGAGGTGCCTGATGAATGTGGTACCCAGCTCGTGCAGACCGCCATTTTCGAATCGATTGAACTCGCCGGCCACCTCTGTTGGAACCTGCTTTGCCCGGTTCACAAGATCAACTCCCCCGGGCTCGTGCGTGCGAGTGCCTCGCGGGATGAGGGCAGGTTTTCCCGATGAAGACGTTCTTCTACGAAGACGAGATCGTCCTGCCGGTGCCACTCGATAGAGTATTTTCGTTTTTTGCCGACGCCAGGAATTTGGAAAAGCTGACGCCGCCATGGCTCCGGTTCGAGATCCTCACACGGGATCCCATATCCATGGCCGCCGGTACCCTCATCGACTACCTCATCCACTGGCGCGGCATTCCGTTGCGATGGCGGACCGAGATCGAGGTCTGGGAGCCGCCCCAGCGCTTCGTCGATCGTCAGATCCGGGGGCCATACCGCATGTGGCGCCACGAGCATCTTTTCATCGATCGAGGTAACGACACCTCAATCATCGATCGCGTCGAGTACGCGCCGTTCGGGGGTGCTATCGCGCAACGTCTGGTTGTCGCCCGAGACGTGAAGCGCATCTTCGCCTACCGGCACGAGGCCCTCCGCCGGAACTTTGGGACAGGCGCGATTCGTCGGACAAATCGAACGTGAGATCGGCGCACTGATGGACAGTCTCTCTTCAGGTAATGATCCGACTGATGTCCGGGTTGTGAGTCTTAGACGGGGGTGAGAGAGATGATGACGCAGAGGTGGGGGGTGGTATTGATGGTGTTGGTTTCGTTGGCCGGTATGGCGACGGCCAAGGAGCCCGAGCTGACCGTAGTAGATTCTGTGGAACTCGATCGATACGTTGGGACGTGGTACGAGATCGCGAGCTATCCCGCCTGGTTCCAGCGGGATTGCACCTCCGTCACCGCCGTTTACAGTCTGCGGGATGACGGTCTCATCAAGGTGGTCAACAGCTGCCGCAAGGGCTCGCTCGACGGCAAACTCAAGCAGACGACCGGTCGGGCAAAGGTGGTTGATACGGATACCAACGCCAAGCTCAAGGTGTCGTTCTTCGGGCCGTTTTGGGGCAAATATTGGATCATCGATCTCGATCCGGATTACCAGTGGGCGGTCGTGGGGGAACCCAAGCGAAAGTACCTCTGGATCCTGAGCAGGACCAGGTCGATGGATGAAGAAACCTATGAGGGAATCCTGGCCCGACTCCCGATCAAAGGGTACGATCCCGATGGCCTCCACCGAACGGTTCAACCCGAGTAGCCGTGCCAGGTATCACAACACCACAATCGGAAACGGAAAAGCCGCCCGGTACGCCTTTTCGACTTAACTCAACGGTCCTGGGAATAGAGTTGGCGCCGGAGGCGGGAGTCGACCTCACCGACAGCTGCGACAGGGGGTCGCCGCGAGGCAGGGTGGACGGCCATAGGGCCACTCGCAGATGGCGGGGAGAGGCGTCGTGAGGTTGGGTGGGAGGGACGACGTGCAACCCATGACCATACGGTCATTGAATTTAAGTCCTGTAAATATAAATATCATCAACAATTACGCTCAACACTCGACAACAAGAGACAACACCTGACAACACACAAGCGAAGGCCTTCGAGCGGCTTCACCGAGTCGCGCCTTTGTTGCCGGTTGCTGCCCATTGTTGTCGTGAATTGAGGTTAATTGGCGTCGTGTGCGCCGAGAGTGCACCGTGGAGAGGCCCTGTTCGGGTGCACCGCGGGTAGCAGCTGGCCGATTGAAGACTCGCAGACGCGAGACTGTCCATCTCGTCCTGGTCTGCGTCACGGCACCGTCGCGCTCCACGCCGAGGTGTCACCGGACTCGAAACCGTCAGCCAAGAAGGGTTCGGGTCTGCTCTTGAGGAACCGTGAGAACTACGTAGATGCTATTGATCGCTGGCGTAGAGCAAGGCCGACAGAGCTGGATGTACGCGAAGTTACGTTGCCGTCCATGTCACGGTTGGATCCAAGTAGGTCTGCTCGTTGTAGCGGATGGGTCGCAACAGCCGTGGCATAGAAGTCAGGATGAGCTACGAGCGGGCGACGCGGTCCAGCACCACACCCACGGTGGGTAGTGCTGGAAAAAGAAGAAGTTTGAGTTGTTGGAGAGTTGTGTTGATGTTGGTCACATACACTTCATCGTTGCAGACCGGCTCCGGATCATGATTGAAGGAGGGCCATGCATCATTAAATGGGTTTTCGCTGTATGTGTTCGACCAGAGGAGGGCTCCTTGAGGGTTGACTTTGATCGTGATCCAGCGTGAGTAGACACTCTGGATCCCCGTAACGATGACATTCCCCTGTGAGTCGAGAGTGGACTGTAGAAGCCGCCCGTGAGATAGACGTACCCGTCCGACGTCAGCGTCACCCACGTCGTGGTGTTGCCAAACCGCTCAATATACCCACTGGCGGACACCATCCGTGTTGTACAGCACCGTAATGAAACCGCCGCTTATTCCGCCTCCGTTGATGATCAGGTTCATACTTGATCGTGACGAAATCATAGGTCCCGAACCATGCCCGGCCTGCGACGTAGATGTTGCCGTCGGAGTCCGAGATCCCCGTACTGCAAACGCCCAAGTGCCTGCATAGGTGTCGCTCCAGAGCAGGTTCCCTGCGCTGTCGTACTTTATCGTCAGGAGCCCGACTTCCACGGGATCGGAAGAAAACGTCTGGGGGTAGCCCGTGATGACGACATTATCAAAAGGATCAACCAGGACCCAGGTTGCAACTGCCTGGAGATTAGGGACCGAGTAGTGCTGTTCCCAAATATTGGCCATCCCGCCATTGGCGTCGGTCCATGCGACTCTCGGGACTGATTCTGGGGCGCAGGGCGGGAAAGACACAAGAGGAGCGTCGATAGTCCTTCAACGGGTCGCAGGCTTTAGGAACCTGGAAAGTCGCGCCCAGGCGTTCCGCGGCTGTCATTTCGGCTGCTTGCTCGGCGACGCCCTGGTCCAGACTATCGAGCTCCGCCGCCACCGTGGTCGACAGCCTCGGGTCCTGACCTTGCCGAAACCCCGCCAACGAAGTTCCAACAGCCGGAGGGTTTCGGCAACTGATTCTCAGTGGTGCCGGAGGTGGGAGTCGACCGTGGCGAGAGGCAGCGGCTGGTGGTCGTTGCCGGGGGGGTCGGGACGAGGGTGGGGGGGCATATGACCACCCGCTGACTCCGGCGCGAGTCTGCGCCCGGAGGGCGACGTCAAACTCACCCCCAAAGCAGCGATTCGTGGCCGTTGCCATTGGGATCGGAACTGGCGAAAGCAGGCTGGAGAGGAGGGTTGGCTGGCTTACGGCCACTCGCTGGTGGCGTTCGGTCAAGCCAATTGCTACGCTCGCGCAAACTACTACACCGACACAAGCTGCAGTTTCTTTCTCGCCTATGAATTCGACACGGTTTTTGCGGCTGACTCCACATGGCAGGAAACACTAGAAAGCCATGTTGCCCCCGCAACGGCGGAATCAATTTATTTCAATATGATCTGCAGCAACCCAAGCGACTATCAGGTCATGTTTGACGACGCCGTCTACGGCCAGAACATCGTCCCCGTGGAGCTGATGTCGTTCTCGGTCGAGTAGACCGACAGGGGACTCCTTGAATCAACCGATCCGCTGGGGCGAACGCCCCTGCGTTCTTTTGATGAGCGAGAGCTGCAACGCAGCCATAGCCCACCATCACCGTGCCGGGTTTCACCATGTTAGGTTTGCCCGGGCGTAGTTCTCGGCCGACGCTGACGGTGGGGAGGAGCCCGGCTTCCGGCTTGGCTCTATGAGCTATGCCGTGACAAGTCGCCTTCGGCTACGTCGGGGAGAGGCGTCGTGAGGTTGGGTGGGAGGGGGACGACGTCAACCCGCATGACCATACGGTCAGTGAATTTTAAGTCCTGTAAATATAAATATCATCAACAATTACGCTCAACACTCGACAACAAGAGACAACACCTGACAACACACAAGCGAAGGCCTTCGAGCGGCTTCACCGAGTCGCGCCTTTGTTGCCGGTTGCTGCCCATTGTTGTCGTGAATTGAGGTTAATTGGCGTCGTGTGCGCCGAGAGTGCACCGTGGAGAGGCCCTGTTCGGGTGCACCGCGGGTAGCAGCTGGCCGAATTTGAAGACCCTCGCAGACGCGAGACATTGTCCTCTCGTCCTGGTCTGCGTCACGGCACCGTCGCGCTCCACGCCGAGGTGTCACCGGACTCGAAACCGTCGCTCAAGACCAGGGTTCGGGTCTGCTCATACTTGATGACCGTGAGCATGTAATCACCCGCTACGTAGATGCTATTGTCGCTGGCGAGAGCAAGGCCGACACCGAGCTGGGATGTAGCGAAGTACGTTGCCGTCCATGGGTTGGATCCGTCTGCGTTGTAGCGGAGGGTCGCCATCGATCTGTATGAGCAACAGGGGGGAGGCGGGGGTCCGCCCACACCCGTCACATACACTTCATCGTCCGGCCCGGTCATGATGAAGGAGGGCCATGCATCATTAAATGGGTTTTCGCTGTATGTGTTCGACCAGAGGAGGGCTCCTTGAGGGTTGACTTTGATCGTGATCCAGCGTGAGTAGACACTCTGGATCCCCGTAACGATGACATTCCCCTGTGAGTCGAGAGTGAGCCTGGTGCCATACTCATAGGTAGCCCCGAAATCGTAGTTCCGCTCCCAGATGAGGTTCCCGCTCAGATCGTACTTCAGCAACCAGATGTCGGTACTCGTTGAAGGACTGTAGAAGCCGCCCGTGAGATAGACGTACCCGTCCGACGTCAGCGTCACCCACGTCGTGGTGTTGCCGAATCGCTCAACAACCCACTGGCGGACACCATCCGTGTTGTACAGCACCGTAATAAAGCCCCCGCTTATTCCGCCTCCGTTGATGATCAGGTTTCCCTGCGAATCGAGGTCCATGCTGTTGGGAGTGTGAAAGCCCCCATTCTGATCGAAAACATCAACCCATAATCTGGTCCCGTCGGGGGCATACTTGATCGTGACGAAATCATAGGTCCCGAACCATGCCCGGCCTGCGACGTAGATGTTGCCGTCGGAGTCCGAGATTCCCCGTACTGCAAACGCCCAAGTGCCTGCATAGGTGTCGCTCCAGAGCAGGTTCCCTGCGCTGTCGTACTTTATCGTCAGGAGCCCGACTTCCACGGGATCGGAAGAAAACGTCTGGGGGTAGCCCGTGATGACGACATTATCAAAAGGATCAACCAGGACCCAGGTTGCAACTGCCTGGAGATTAGGGACCGAGTAGTGCTGTTCCCAGAGCACGTTACCGTCAGGGTCATATTTCTTTGTCACGATGTACGAACCAAGACGCCAGCCGGTGACAACGACGTTGTCCTGACTATCCATCGCAATCATGCTTCCGTAGGGATAGCCATTGGCGTCGGACTGGACCCATGCCTCGGTGGCTGTCTGGGCGCGCAAGTGCAATGACATGAAGAGGGCCAACCCGGCGAAAATGGCGATCCGGAACTGTTGTCTGTCCACGACGACCTCCTTGGGGGGATACCCCCCATCGCTTCGGTAGAAAACCGCGGGGTGCACAAGTGTCACAAGTGCCGGCCCTGGCACCGGGTCGGCACCGAGTCGAGACGACATATCTCCTCTGCAAGAGGCTGTCTCGTTGAAATCTCCACTGGCACTGAGAGCACACCGAGATCGACCCCTGTACCTTGACGATGTATACCTACATTAGGTATAGTCGAATCGGATGGCGATTCAGGGCTTCGCTGGCCGCGCAGTCCAGAGGTTCTTCCTGGAGGGAGCGATTCCGAAAGGTGCCGGCTGGGCCCGGGTGGCACGAGTCGTCGCACGTAAGTTGGACATGCTGGATTACGCCGAGCAACTGAGCGACCTGGCGTCGCCTCCTGGCAACCGGTTGGAGGCCCTGCGAGGTGACCTGGCAGGACTCCACAGCATTCGGATCAACGATCGGTGGAGGGTGGTCTTCCGCTGGACCGACTCGGGCCCGACCGAGGTGGACATTCGGGACTACCATTGAGGGCAGTATGAAGAAGAGAGAACCGACGAGCCCCGGCGAGATCCTCCGTGAGGAGTACCTGGTTCCCCTGGGCATGACCCAGAAGGAACTGGCAGATCACCTGCGCTGCGACGTGAAGGTGATCAACCGGATCGTCAACGGCCGAACCTCGGTTACGGCCGAAATGGCGGTGAAGCTCGGCGCCGCGTTCAGGACGACTCCGGAGTTCTGGCTCAATGCGCAGAAGGCCGTGGACCTCTTCCGCGTGCAGGGAAGAATAGGCAAGCTCCCCGCCCCGCTGCTCAAGGCAAGCTAGCCTCCGGCGTTCGAGAATTACCTGGTGCGGCCGCAGATCTGTACGCCGTCGTAGCGCAGAGTGGCAGGTACACGACTGATCAGCTGTCGCGCTCGTCGAGGCCGCGAGCGAGGTCAAGGAGCGTCGAGAGTCTGGTGCCGGAGCCGGGATTCGACCGCGGCGAGAGGTTGCGGCTCATGGCTCGGGCCGCTGGGTGGATGGGTGGAGGCGGCCCAGAGCCATCCGCTGATTCCGACGTGATACGGCGGCCAAAGGCCACCAGTAACCCGCACGACCATACGGTCGGGGGATTTTAAGTCCTATAAATGCCTTTATCATCAAGAATTAACCTCGACACTCGACAGCAACCAACCGCACATGACAGCACACAAGTCGAAGTCCTCGAGAGGCTTCGCAGAATCGCTCGCGTGTTGACGTCTGTGGTCCATTGCTGCCGCCGATTGAGTGAAGTTGGCTTCATTTGCACCGAGAGTGCACCATGGGGGCATCGGCCAGTTTATACCTCGGTGCTTCACAGTGCGGTAGTGGGACAGCGTAGCGCCGATCATCTTCAGTCCTTCGGGAGAATCATGCGGCGCAACAAGTCCTGAAAGCGTGGGTCGGAGCGCAAGGGGTCGTACAGAGGGTTGCCGAGGTAGGGCAGGTTGGGATCGTGCTCCTCGTAGGCCTTCTCGAGAAATTCGAGGGCCCGGTCGTTGTTGCCGGCTGCGAGGTACTGGTGGGCGGTATACAGTGCCCTGATTCCGCCGGGCTTCCCATACCGTGCCGCCCAGTAGTCCGCAAGGCGCCGCTGCACGCCCTCGTACCCTGCTTCGGCAAGGCCCCGCTCGAACGCCTTCAAGCGCTCGGGGTCGTGGGCGATTCTCTCCCGCTGATCGGCCAGCAGCTCGTCGCGCATCCCCAGCGCGCAGCGACTGTAGTAGAGCGCGGATCGGGCGACCGGCATATCGGGCTGCATGGCTAGCGCTGTGTTGGCCGCAGCCAGGGCTTCGTCGTAGCGCCGATCGAAGCACAGGACTGTCCCATAAAGGGCGTGAAACAGCGCGTTGAACGGGTCCAGCTCGAGCGCCCGCTCGCTGTGCGGCAGGGCTTCGTCGGTGCGCCCTACGATCGCCAGGAAGTGGGCGAAGTACGCGTGCGTGTTCGCCGCCTTGGGATCGAGCTCGAGGGCTCGCCGCCACTCAGGCTCGGCACCGGCCCAGTCCCAGTCGGTCCACGTCCTGACCAGGGCCAGCGCCTCGTGCGCTTCCGCGGACTCGTCGTCCAGCGCGACGGCCTGCAGCGCCGCCGCCTTCGCCTTCGGTCCAGCCTCATGGGGCGGCGTGAAGCCCATCTGCTGACTGGCCGCCCAGACCCACGCGAGGCCCTCGTAGGCCGGGGCGTAGGACGGGTCGTTCTCCAGCGCCAGCTCGAAGTATCGCTGGGCGGTATCGAGATCGGCCTTCGTCAGCTTCTTCCAGTGGTAGGAGCCCTTGAGGTAGGCGTCGTGGGCCTCGGGGTTGACGACCCGCGCAGCGGCGAGACGCTCCTCCTCCTCGGGAGTCAGCGCTAACTCGATCTCGTTGGCGACCGCCCGCGCAACATCGCTCTGCAGGGTCAGGATGTCGGTGAGGTCGCGCTCGAAGCTTCTGGCCCAAAGGTGGGTCTCGGTGCTTGTTTCTATGAGCTGCACGGTCGTGCGCACCGTGTCCCCGGATCTCCTCACCGAACCCTCGATCACCATCTCGACGCCGAGCTGTCTGCCGATTTCCCGGATCGGTGTGTCGGAGTCTCTGAATCCCGTTACCGATGTGCGGGGAATCACCTTGTCGAAGGCCGAGATCTGGGCGAAGGTGGCGATCAGCTCTTCGTGAAGTCCGTCGACGAAGTAGGCTTGGTCAGGGTCACCGGTCAGGTTCTGCAAGGGAAGGACGGCGATGGAGCGGATGGGCTGCGTCTCCTCTTCTGAACCGGGACGGTCGAGTAGACCTGGGCCCAGCAGAACAGCAAGTACCGCGAGTCCGAACACGATGGCGGCAACGGCTACCCACATCGTCGTTCGGGTCCTTCGCTGCGGTGGCAGCAAGGGCACCGCCTGCTCGGTCGAAACCGACTTGAGGTTGTACGCCAGGTCCGAGGCCGACTGGAAGCGCGCCTCCGGGCTCTTCTCCAGGCAGCGGTGGATGGTGTTCTCCAGATCGACAGGCATGGTGGCGCCCGTGGCGGACAGCTGTTGCGATTCCTCCTTGAGGATCGCTGCGATCATTTCGGCCGAGGTGGTGCCGGCAAAGGCTCGCCGACCGGACACCATCTCGTACAACACGCAGCCGAGGGAGAAGATGTCGGACCGGGCGTCGGCCGGAGTTCCCCTGAGCTGCTCCGGGGACATGTAGCCAAGGGTGCCGATGATGGTGCCGGGCTGGGTGCCCGCAGGTGTCAGGGTGCCGGTCTCGGCCTCGGGCGAAACCTCCTCCCGAAGGATGGCGAGGCCGAAGTCCAGGATCTTGATGCGGCCGTCCGATGTCACGAAAATGTTTTCCGGTTTCAGGTCACGGTGAACGATCTGCTTGCGGTGGGCTGCGGCGAGTCCATGGGCGATGGCGGCGCCCATCTCCACCACCTTCTGCCACGGTAGACCCGAGGTGGGCACCCGCTCCCGCAATGTCTGGCCCTCGAGCAGCTCGGTGACGGCGTAGGTGACTCCTCTCTCGGCGCCGAAGTCGTAGATGGCGAGAATATTTGGGTGCTCGAGCTTGGCTACCGACCTGGCCTCGCGCCGGAAGCGCTCGAGCCGACCGGGATCGTTCGCCACCGCCTCGGGCAGCACCTTGATCGCCACGTCACGGTCCAGCCGCTCGTCGTGGGCGCGATAGACCTCGCCCATCCCCCCCGCACCGATCTGCTCGACGATGCGGTAGTGCCCGAGTGTCTGGCCAACCAGCTCTGACATGGATATTTACCTGCAGGCCATCTTACATGGGCGTCGGTGTGTACTGAAACGGGAGTGCTTTTGGCTGGGGACAGCGGAGGGTCGATTCAGACCACAACCGAGATTGATGAACCGTATTGACGGTTGACACACTGTAACCCTATAGTTGACAAAAGACAACTTGTGGTTTACACTTAATGTGTGATACGAACGTGGCGGCACAAGGGTCTGAGAGAGCTCTTCGAAAAAGGCAGAAGTCGATCGGTTCATCAGGATCTTCAGTCACGAGCGCTATTGATGCTTGATGCGCTGGATGCGGCGACTGTGCCATCGGAACTCCACCTGCCGGGATTCGATTTTCACCGGTTACGCGGTCATCGACCACCGCGTTACTCGATCCATGTGAACGGCACATGGTGTATCACCTTCGAGTTCCGGGAAGGTGATGCGCTTCGTGTGAACCTGGAGCAATACCATTGATGGTCCGCACTAAGATGAGGATCAAGGAGGCCGACCGTGGCTGACATCAAGGGAAGGGCACCCAGCCATCCCGGCACGTTGTTGCGCGAAATCGTGTTGCCGGCGATGCGGGTGAGCGTCGCGCAGGCCGCTCGCGAGATGGGCGTGAGCCGGCAGCAGCTGCACAAAATCCTCTCTGGAAATCGCAGAGTGACCGCAGAAATGGCTGCTCGGCTCGGTAAATATTGTGGGAATGGTCCGCAGCTTTGGCTCAATATGCAAAACGCCTTCGATCTATGGCACGCCCAGCACGCGTTGGCCGTCGAACTCGACGAGATTCCAACCCGTGCCGCCGGATAGACCTGCAACGACACCCAAGACAAGCACAGGTCTACGGCCACAGACGAGATGGTGAAAAGGGTGCCACTGATAACAACCTCACAACTGCGGTGTTGAGGAGGGCGGTCAGTGGACCGTGGAGGTAGACTTGCTTTGTCCCGTCCGCGCCGGAGAAAACGATGACGCGGTCACCACGACTCGTCCTTGCCAATGCGATCTACCACGTGTACTGCCGCACAGCGCGGGGGGAGATGGTCTTCACAGACGAGGTTGAGGCGGAGAGTTTCATCCAGTCGTTGGGGGACGTCAAACGGACCCAGAGTGTTTCGGCTGCGAGACGCCGATTTTCGTTGAAGGCGGTCGACGACTTTGGATAGTCGGTTGCAGAGGTTGCCGGTTTCCTCGGGAAACACCCGGGTTCCGTTTTCACTCTTTGAGGAGTTGTTCGAACTCCGCTCGCGAGAGCTTTGTGTCTCGGAGGATCTTCGACAGCAGGCCAGGTCCGATGTTCTCGTCAGCGTGAACTGGGACGGTCGTGACGCGCCCATCCGAATGCCGCAAAAAACGATGGCTTCCGCGTGTGCGTGTGACCTCGAAACCTGCTCCTTTGAGGGCTGAGATGACATTCTTACCCGTGACTCGCAGGCGCGGCGTCATGAAGCGATTCGCACCCTCTGGACGCCGATGAATTCGAGGGTTTCCGCAGGCTGGCCCTGCTCTTCGAGGCAAAGGGCGATCACCTCTCGGACGCGATCCATGAGCTCGTCGAGCGACCGCGCTTGAGTGTGACAACCCTGCAAAGCAGGCACAGAAGCCACATAGATGCCTTCGGCATCTCTCTCGACGACGACATCGAAGTCGGTAGTCATAGAACCATTTTATCCCACGGTAAGCGCCTTTGACCAGCAGATGAGCGCGCCGTTCATGCGGTTGATTTTCGGCTATCCGCTGATGGCGGGGAGAGGCGTCGTGACAATGAGCCGCAGGGCGGCGTCAAACTTACCCCCAGCAGCGATTCGTAGCCGTTGCCATGGGGATCGCAGGCCTGGCTCCAGCCAGGCCGGAGAGGGGGCTGGCTGGCTCACGGCCACTCGCTGGTGGGGGTGAGTCGCGTTGCGAGGGTGGGAGGGCGGTGGGCAACGTAAAAAAGAGGCTGTGAGGTGGAAGAGCCGCAGACGAGAATTCAGGGCTTGCCAGGGCGTAGTTCTCGACCCCCAGCTCAGGGTTTCGAAAGAAGTCCGGCTTCGCCCTGGCGGGCTACGCCGTGACAGGCTTCATTCTCTCCCCAAGGTCGAGAACGAAGCCTGGTGCCGGAGGCGGGAGTCGAACCCGCATGGGCATGCACCCAGGGGATTTTAAGTCCCCGGCGTCTACCATTCCGCCACTCCGGCACGAGGTGGGGTCTTCATGATATCAGCGGGCAGTTTGGGTGTTGGTCAGTCAGAGTCCTCGACCACACAGCAGCAGTCACCCGTGCGACCTAAAGCGGCGTTGATGACCGCGGAAGCGCAGCCGACGCCGGATTTCACCGTGATGGCCTCGGTCTCGCAGTTGAGCGAGCAGGCGCCGCACTCCATGCAGGCGTCGCGGTCCTGAATGCGGGCGAGACCGTCCGCCATCTCGAAAACGGCGTGCGGGCAGACGACCTCACACGCGCCGCAGCCGATGCACAGCTCCTGGTCGAGCCTCAGGGTTGTGACGTCCTTGAGGTAACGAAGACTGCTCATCCGCTGCCTCCCGGGAGCCACAGCGATCCGAACCAGAGGGCGAGGCCGATCACCGCGGAGGCGATTTGGAGTGGCACGGCGATTCGCATCTCTTTGCGGACGCCGGAAAGGGAGGTGTAGGTCGAGGAGCCGGTGAAGTTCATGGCGAGGAAGGCCGACACGGCGGTTCCGATCAGGAGCCACGCGATCGAGCCGAGGCGCGCGAAGGTGGCCGGGTCGCCACCCCCACGCCAGAGCAGCGTGCCTGCAACCATGACAGCGCCCATCACGCCGCCTTTGAGGGAGAAGGACCGCCCCGGCAGGTAGGGCAACAGCAGTGGGGTCATGATGGTGCCCGCTGCTGCGGCCACCAGCAGGGTGAGCCCCGAGAGGAGCCCGTTGTCCCGGACGCCCGCCCAGAAGGTCGGTTCGCCTCCGATTCCCCCAAGCACGGTCACTACCAGGGCCACCGGCAGCAGCAGCTTGGCCGCCGGGACCATCTCCATGGCAACCAGCTCGGCTCGCTCGCCCAGGGGGAATCGCTTCCGTCGCATTTCCGGAGTTGCGAGGTTTCCGGCGGCGAGGAAGGACGGCAGGTTTTCAGCCATGACCGGTCCCCAGACCACGTCGAAACCAACCCGACGGGTCACCACGTGGGCCGCCACGCCGGGGGCCCCGAGCTGCGGAACGATCAGCTGGCGGTGGTCGACCACCAGGTCGAGGGAGGTCTCGGCAACTCGGTGGGCGAGCTCCTCGGTGCCGAAGGTGCCCTTGCCCGCGGCGCACCAGACGTTGATGCCGTCGGTGTCGAGGACCAGAATCCAGGCGTCGAGACCGTCGACCGCCCGGCGCAACCGGTCGAAGCTCAGCTTGTAGTTGGCGGTGACCAGCACCGGGGAGGTTCGATCGGGCCTGCCGAGGCCGTAGAGTCCCGGGATGACCGTGTATCGCATGCGGCCGACGCCCCAGCGGACCTTGACGGTGCCGAGGCGGTCGCGGCGGGTCCACATCGAGTCGATCAGGGGTACCCTGCCGGCCGGTGTCTCGAGCCTGCCGCGAACAAACCGCTGGCTGAAGGGGTCCTGGGCCTCCCGGGCCCGGCCGTTCGAGTCTCAGCAGGGCGGCGTGCCGCTCGGCGTTTCGATCGTCTGGTCGTCAGTCATCGGTGTCATCCATCTCCCACACGTACCAATATACGGCGTTGTCGAACGGGCGTTGCGCGCCCATGGCGATGCGAACGAGCCGCCGCCGCTGATGGGCGATCCAACGGTCGTGATCAGACTCTGCTATAGGTGCGGTCAACGCCAACTCCAACTCGATGCTCCCACAGACAGAGATCCGCGGCAGGGTGTTTTTTGTCTACGAGGTCTGCAGAACGAGAGGAAGCCTGCGGGCTATACTGTCGAACAACGATCACCGGCCAAGAGCTTTGGGAGCGGTCGTCGTCGCAATCAGGAGTGTGGTCATGAGTCGATGGAATGCGAGTTGCCGGGTTCGATCGGGGATCAAAGGCGGGTTCGGGCTGGCGCTCGGGGCCGTGATGCTGCTGGCGGGTCCGGTCGGATCGGCTGGAGAACCCACCTCGGCTGCCGATTCGGGGATTCGACCGGCGCAGAACACGCCGCTGGACGGAACGGTGGTCGAGCTCGGCGAGTTCCTGTGCTGCGGCCAGACCACCGGCGGCACGAGGATCTGGGGCATCAACTACCCGCGCGGCTGGCAGGTGGTGCTCCTGCCCAACAACCCGGCCGAGTTTTACGGGGCGCTGTTCATCGATTCCCGGAGCAGTGTCGTGGTCGTCTACATCCCCGGGGCGACCACGGTGCCGGGCGCCATCACGGATGTTGGCAACGTTGACCTGTTCCTCAACGGTCTGGTGGCTGAGCGCCAACAGGAGTTCCGGGGTTTTGCCGAGGTCCACCGTCGGCCGCTGCCGGGGGTCCCGAGCGGCCGACTGTGGGTCGGCACCTGGCCCGGCGAGCAGGAGCAGATGTGGGAGGCCGTCATCGCGGTGGTGAACCCCACCAACCTTGAGTTCGTGATGCCGGGTATGCCGCGCGGCAATTTGACGATGATGGGAGTGCGTGCGGCCTCGTCCCAGTGGACCCGGGGTCAGGACATCTACGAACGGATGGTGGCGAGCGTCAGGGTCCGGCGCCTCGACGGCGGCTACGCTCCGTGGGATTCGGGCGTGGGTGAGCCGAACGTGGCGCCGGGGATGGTCCGCTTTTGCCCCCGCCATTGCGATTGGATCTGGGTCGATGCCGACCGGCCCGGCTGGACGTGCCCGAGAGACGGTGCTCCGACCGAACCGTACCAGGTTCGGTGCCGATGAACAGCCGGTGCCGACCTCCGTTATGATTGGTGGACTCGAATTGGATCGCCGGCCGACGATCGCGCTTGAGCGGGCGTCGGAGGTCGGCAATACCGGAGGGCCACCGCTCCGTGACCAAGGCGTCTGACAGCTTCCCCTGGGATGTCCTGCTCGCGTCCATCGACGAGGGGCGGGTGGTCCCCGTGGTCGGCCAGGAGTTGCTGGTCTTCGACCGGGGCGGGCGACAGGTCCTGCTGCAGGAGGTGCTTGCCGACGCTCTCAAGGAGCGCTTGGGCATCGACGGTGATCCGACCGCGGGTCGAACCGAGCTGAACCGCATCGCGAGCCAGTTCCTGGAGGGCGGCGGCCATCGCGGGATGCTGTACTCGGCGGCCCACGCCTTCCTGTCTTCGGCCAGGCTCCCGACGCCGTCGCCGCTGCGCCAGCTCGCGAAGATCCGGGGGCTCCAGCTGTTCGTCAGCACGACCTTCGATCGATTCATGCAGCGGGCTCTAGACGAGGAACGATTTGGGGGCGATGGCCGCACCCAGTCGCGGGTGTACTCGCTGCGGACGAAGGTCGAGGATCTGCCGTGTGAACCCATGGACCTCGAGGTCCCGTTGGTGTTCCAGATCTTCGGGCGCAGCAGCACTGTCGCGGACTACGCCGTTACCGACGAGGATCTGCTCGAGTTCGTCCACGCCCTCCAGACCGTCGATCGCCGGCCCCGAATGTTGTTCGACGCGATGCGCGACTACAACCTGCTGGTGCTCGGCTGCAGCTTTCCCAACTGGCTCACCCGCTTCTTCGTCCGCGCGCTGTCCGACATGCGGCTGCTCGACCCACGCGACACCCTGGAGACGATCGCGGACAACCAGACGGCGCGGGACGATGACCTCGTCGAGTTCCTGCGGCAGTGCAAGGTGACGGTATACGAAGGCGGCGGCACCACCCAGTTCGTCGAGGAGTTGCTCCGGCGGTGGCAGGCGGAGCACCCCGAGGGCGAGCCCGCTGCCCCCGGCGAGCCCGAGGACACTGCGGTGTCCACCGAGATCGCGCCGGGAGGCATCTTCCTGAGTTATGCCAGCCAGGACCGTGACGCGGTGCTCGAGCTCAAGGCCGGCCTCGAGGGGGCGGGTCTCGAGGTCTGGTACGACCAGCGGCGGCTCGAGGCGGGTGATCTCTACGAGAAGAAGATCAGACGCAACATCGAAGCGTGCACCTTCTTTTTTCCCATCATCTCGGCCGGCGCGTGCCAGCGGCTCGAGGGCTACTACCGCAAGGAGTGGTTCTGGGCCATCGAAAGATCGAAGCGCTTCGAGAGTACCTACCCCTTCATTCAGCCGATCGTAGTCGACGACGTGCCTTACGACGCCAAGGGCATCCCCGACGAGTTCGCGAATCGACACTGGCAGCGATTTCAGGGCGGCGTCCCGACCCAGGAGTTCCTCGAGCTGACCAAGCGGCGCATCCGTGATCTGCGCAAGCGAAAGGCCGGCCGCCAGTGAGCCGGCAGCCCTCTCCCGGCGGGTCCGAGTTCGCGGTCGACAAGCAGAGCCCCTTTCCGGGCCTGCTCGCCTTTCGCGAGAGCGAGTGGCCGTTCTTCTTCGGCCGGCAGCAGGAGACGAGTCGGCTGCTGCGGCTGGTGCGACGCGACGTCGCGACCCTCCTGTTCGGTGGTTCGGGGCTCGGCAAGACGTCGCTGATCCACGCCGGGCTCTTTCCGAAGCTCCGCCAAGGCCAGCTGCTACCGGTGTCGATTCGGATCGATTTTTCGCCGGCTGCGCCGCACCCGGTCGCCCAGGTCAAGGCCGCGATCATGAGCAGCGTCGAAGAGGAGGGCGGTGAGGTCGAGCATGGGGGCTCGGCCTGGGACGAGGTCACCCTTTGGGAGCTCTTCCACCAGACCGTGTTCTGGAGCTCCACCAACCGGCTGTTGCAGCCGGTGCTGGTCTTCGACCAGTTCGAGGAGCTGTTCACCCTTGCCGCCGACAGCCGGGCGGCGACCGATTTGATGGTCGAGCTGGAGGACCTGATCGAGAACCAGATTCCGGCCTCGGTCCAGGGCCGCCTCGAGAACAGTGGCCAGACCATCGACTTTTCGTTCGATCGCAGGGATTTCCGGGTTGTCGTGAGTCTTCGGGAGGACTTCCTGCCGCTGTTCGAACAGCTCTGCGAGGACATCCCGTCGCTGCGCCGCAACCGCATGCGGTTGATGGCGCTGTCGCCCGAGCAGGCCCTCGAGGCGGTCAGCCGGCCGAATCCGGGACTGGTCGATGAGGGGGTCGGCAAGGAGATCGTCCAGTTCGTGGCCGACACCGCCGAGCACCCGTTCCGGCGAGTCGGTGCGGGTGGCGTCGGGTCGCGGGCCGAAGTCGAACCGGCGCTGTTGTCGCTGGTGTGCCGCGAGCTCAACGCCAAGCGGATCGCCCAGGGTCGCGAACGAATCACCAGCGACCTGCTGAGCGCCGCCAAGGTCGGTATCCTGGCGGACTTCTACAATCGCAGCCTCGGCGACCTGCCGTCCGAGGTGCGACTGTTCGTCGAGGACCGGCTGCTCACCAGGTCGGGTTACCGGAACATGGTGGCGATGGACGATGCGCTCGACATCGAGGGCATCTCCAGGGAAGACCTGACAAAGCTCGTCGATCGGCGGCTCATAAGGATCGAGGATCGCCTCGGCGCCCAACGAGTCGAGCTCACCCACGACGTGCTGACCCGCACGATTCGCAAGAGCCGTGATCGCCGTCGCGCCCACGAGCGCGAACAGGAGCGTCTCCAGCAGGAGCGCGAGCGGATGCTGAGTCGTCAGCACGAGCTCGAGGCGCAGCACGAAGCTCAACGGGAGCGGAATCGGAGGTTGGCGCGGCTCGCAGCCGGGCTCGGCGGGGCGATCCTGGCCATTGCCGTGGTGGCGGTCGTGATCGTGGTCCTCGCTGTCCTCGCCTCGGAGTCGGCCCGCAAGGCCGAGCGCCAGCGCGAGATCCTCGAGAACGCGCTCAGCTTCATGCTCTTCGATCTGCGTGACATGGTCGAGACCACCGGTCGAATGGACGTCGTCGAACGAGCGGCGCAGGTGGTTCTCGATCAGACCGAGTCGGAGGACCCCGAGGACCTGGCGGACGGCGTCGCCCGAAACCGGGAGGTGGCCCTGATCGCGCTCGGGGATGTGCGCCGGGCTCAGGGCGACCTCAAGACGGCGAGGGAATCCTACGACGCGGCCATGACCATCTCCCGGCGACTCACGACGCGGGACCCTGATTACGAGCTCTGGCAGCACGATCTGTCGGTTGTTCACGTGCGCCTCGGAGATTTGTACTACCAGGAGGGAAACCTCGAAGCCGCGCTCGCGGCCTGGCGCGAGGAGGAGAAGATCAGCCGGCGGCTCGTCGAGAGCAACCCGTCGGATCTCGATCGACAGCGTGAGCTTTCGCTCAGTGCGATCCGAGTCGCAAACGTCCTTCGAATCCAGGGCAGGGTGGTCGAAGCGGCCGCCGCCCTCGATGACGCCATCGAGATCATGACGGGCCTTCTGGCCAAGCAACCCGCCAACGAGGTGTGGTTGAGCGATCTGGCCCACGTCCACGAGTACCGGGCCCAACTGGCGGACGTCGGAGGGGACCTCGACACCGCGAGAGAGGAGTGCGTGGCGGCCCTCGAGATCCGCCGTTCCCTCGCGGAAGGGAACCCGACGAACCTGCTCAACCAGGGCCTTCTCGCCGGAGTCGAGTTGGCGCTGGGCAATATCCTGGTGGCGCTGGGTGATCTCGGCGCCGCCGAGCCGCTGATCGATGATGCCGGGCGCAAATTGGCCACGGTGGTGGAACGGGATCCGGACAACGCCGACTGGCAGGTGAGCAGGGCGGCGGTGATCGCCTCGGATGCGGTGGTTGCCAGGGCGCGGGGTGACCACGAAGCTGCGATGACCGCGTATCGCGAGCGTCTCGCCATTCTCGAAGGACTCGCCGCGCAGGCGCCGTCGAGCGGGTCGCTGCTCTATGAGCTGGCCGCCACCCATGCCTGGATCTCCCGGTTGTTGATCGTGTCGGACGAACCGACCCGGGCGTTGGGCGCGGCGAGGCTGGCGCTGACCACCGCCGAGTCGCTGGCGTCGCGGGACGCCACCAATGCGGGCGCTATCCGACTCGTGGCTGCCTGTCGTCAGCTGGTGGGAGATGCCCTGGTGGCGGCTGGCGAGGGTGAAGCTGCGGCATCCCGATACCGCGAGTCGTTGACCGACATGGAGCGGGTTCGGGACCAGCACCCCGACTCGGTGCTGTTCGCGGTGGACGTGGTTGACAACGCCAACCGGCTCAGCCATGCGCTGTGGCTGGCCGGGGATGAGCCCGCTGCCCGCGATACCTGGCAACAGGCGGTTGCCGGGCTCCAGGCGCTCGAGATCCGCGCCGAAGCCTCCACCCGCAGGGCGCTCGAGGGGCCGCTCGGCGCGGCCACCGGCTGTGCCCTCTTCCGGAAGAGCCCTGAGGAGGGTCGGGCCATCGGGTTGGATCAGGTGGATCCGGTTCACGCCAGCCGGATGACACGCGCCGGGGTCCTTGGATTCGAAGCCCGTCGGGCGTTGTTTGAGGGATCACCCGAGATGGCGATCGAGCTGTCGAGGAGAGCCCTCGCGGTCGATCCGAATCAGACCTGGATTCAGCTGACCCTCGCCCACGGAAATCTGCTGATCGGCCGAGAGGCAACCGCTCGCGAGCTTTATCTGCGGTACGCCCATCACCCGGTGTCCGACGCCCTCTTCTTCCGAGAGGCGGTCCTGGAGGACTTTGCCGATCTTCGTGCCGCGGGTGTGGAGGTCGGCGGGATGAACGCGATCGAGCGCCTCCTGCGATTTCAGCCGCCGAGATAGACGACATCCCGGGTGACGGGATCGATGTGGACCACTCGACCCGGTCTGCCGGTCAGGACCGGTTCATCACCGGACCGGCGGCCGGAGAACTCGGCGGGGATCTCGCCCGCAACCATCCAGTCAACCAATTGGCCGGTGCCACCGACGCCGCGCGCGGGCTGTCCGTCCCACAGGGCGACCAGGACGTCGCAGTGCTCGACGATGTAAGCGCCGGCGCGGGCGTAGCGGTCGGTTCGCGCGGCCCCGCGATACCCGCCGGGAGGTGGCGCCTCATTCGCCACGACGATCACCTTTCCGGCGGCGGCGAGGAGCTCATCGAACTGCTGCCGGGACTCGTCGCTTGAAAAATCGCGGCGATAGTCCTCGGCAGCCATCGGCAGGGTGGCCACGAGCTCGGCGCCAAGGTAGTCCAGGCCGAGGATGGCCACCAGCCGGTCGGCACCTTCGGCGAGACACGACAGCACGACGGTGTTCGGATCGGAGGCGGTCTTGCGCAGCTGCTCCAGCTCGCGGGCCACGGTTTCCCGCAACCGGGGGTCCTCCGGATCGATGTCCCGGTGTCCGGTCACGCCGATCACGAGCCCCGGTTCGCGAACCGCGGTGTCGTGGGCGAGGTCGCCCTGCACGGCGGCCGTCACCGGCCGCCGGCCTGTGGGTCGAGGTCGAAGGCCGCGGGGAAGTGTTCGGCCAGAACCTGCTCCCGGGCCGCGGTTTCACCGATCCTGGCGAGGTCGAAGCGGTTGTCGGCCGCGCTCATGTTGCGCATCGAGGCGGCCTTTTTCGCCAGATCGTCGAGCCCGAGGCGTTTGAGCTCGGTTTTCTCGAGCACTGCGTCGTACCTCAGGTAGGACAGTGCGGGCTCTTTGCCCAGCAGATCGTCGGTGAGATCACCGACCTCGGAGTCGATGAGCCACGGGGTGGGGGATCGCGACAGCAGCTGCAGAATGAGCTGGTTTTGCCAGAGCGAGTCGGCCATCAGCATGGTAGGAACGTAACGAGCCCAGTCCCAGACCTTGCTGTGCGCCATCCGCTCGGGTTCATCCCGCTGGTCCCACACGCCGGTGCCCACGGAGACCAGCAACAGATTGTCCTTGCCGGTTTCCCACCGGAACGGGAATCCTTTCAGCGTTGCCACCAAAAAGAGCTGGAACGCCGGGTTGTTGGCCATGCTGACGCCGCCGTCGATGAAAGCCCCCACCTGGCCGCCGCCGAGATCGATGGTCGTCGGCTCGAAGAAAACGGGTGCCGCGGCACTCGCTCGCACGGCGTTGCGCAGCAGAATCTGCCGGTTCTCGTCGAAAAACTTGCCCTGTGGATGGTTGATCAGCGGCCAGGTGCTGCCGGTGTCGGCGCGCTTGGTGACGATGCAGACGCCGGTTTCGATGGCTTCATCGCCGAGTTTCACATCGCCGAGGATCCCCTCCAGCTCCTGCTCGAGCGGGCGGCTCTTGAATCGCGCCTCCCACACCTTGATCTTCTTGGCCCCGAAGACCTTGCCGCCGAGCTCGAGATACAGCTCCTTGAGCTCGCCGGCGGTCTTGCCAACCGCCAGCCCGGCGGCGATGATCGAGCCGGTGCTGGTGCCGCCGATCAGGTCGAAGTAGTCGCAGAGGCGAAGGTCCGGGCGGTGGTGTCGTTCGCGGAGGATCTGTTCGATGCGTTCGAGGAAGCCGAGTGACATGGCGCCACGGATTCCCCCGCCATCCAGAGCCAGGATCCTCTTCGGCCCGTCGGACTGCAGTCGGTCGAGCAAAGCCATGGTGAAAACTCCCAAACGTCGTTTGCGCGGGTCCTGCGGTTTCACCCGCGCGGTTCAACACCGGGCGATCGGCGGCCAGTGAGTATTCCTTTGACGGCTATCGTAGTCTCGGTCGGGGCCGGCTGCAACCCGGAAATCGGCGTCCGGGCCACGTGCTATGCTGCCTGGCACACCGCGGGTTCCATCGGATAGCGCTGGAACGGATACCAACACAGGGCGATTTCGAATGATCGTTGAGTTCGGCATCAAGACGCTGAGGAAGCTGTGGCAGTTCTTCATCACGGCTTTCCCCGGCCTCGGCCGGTTGGCCGCGCGAACCGGGCGGATCGGGTCGCTGCTGGTCACCAATCCGGTGGTGGCGCCGATCTGGAATCGGGTCGTGTCGTCGCCCCAGGGGCAGGCGCTGATCAACATCATCCAGCGGTTCTGGTGGCGGGACTATTCGAAGGAGCGCATCGACGCCGACCGGTTGTCCCCCGAAGCTCACGCCCTGCTGCGTCCGGTCATGTGTCTCGCGGCGATGCTGTGCATCCTGGTTCCGGTGGCGATGCTCGCACCCTGGCCGGAGGTTCCCGCCGAGGAGGTGATCGAAGCGACCGGTCCGGTGGCAGCCTGGTCGATCGTCCTGTGGGTGCTCACGTTGGCGGTGGCATGGGGCTCCCTGCTCGTCGGCGCGGGCATGTCCAACCGGACTGTCTTCGTCGGCGTGCTGGTGGTCTACGGCTACTTCCTGGTCTACGCCGCGATCGCCGTCCTGCCGCCGTCGATGTGGAATCTGCCGATTCCGGTGGTGGCGATGGGGGTGCTCGCCTTCTCCGAGGCCCGGCTCGGCCGTCCGGGCGGTCGCGGTGTGGCTGCCTCGGCCGCCACCGCGCTGGTGTTGGGCATGGCGTCCGGCTTCGTATTCGCCGGCCTTTTCCCCGGCGAACGGGTGCCGATTCCGGCGAGGCTGCTGGCGGGCGCCGCCGTCGGGCTGCTGATGTTCGCGTGGGGGCGCTACGCAAAGCGGGCTCCGACGTGGTTTCCCCGGCCCGACCACAGCGCGTCGGTTGCCCAGAACACATTTGCAGCCCTGCTGTTCGTCTTCTTCGTCGGCCTCGGAATCCGCGGGGGCTTCGGTGTCCCGGCGACCACCACGGTGGAGTTTCTGAGTGTCTGGGGTGGCTACCTGTGGCCCGTGTGGTACCTGCTGGGCACTGGTCTGATCTTCAAGCTTCTGACCCATACCAGGGTCCTCACCGAGTCGGTCCGGGACGTCGTGCCGGCGAGGTGGCTGGTTCCAAGCGTGATCTTGGTTTTCCTGATCGGCGTGTTGGTGACCTGGGCGGAGTTCATCCTCGACACTCCCGGTCTTCGCTGGCCCTCCCCCTTTGTCGCCCTCATCGAGGCCGTTTACCGATTGACGCTGGGGGTTTTCTGGAGTGAGCCCTTGTACGCCTTCTCAGCGGTGATCGTGCGCTGGGTGCTACTGTTCGACCTGGTGGCGGCAACCTGGTTGGTCATCCGGCGGCGGTTGACGGCGGCTTCGATCATGGTGCTCTTCGGTCAGACGATCTTGCTGTGGTTCGTCGTCAGCCAGTACTATCTCAAGCTCTTGAGCTTCAATCAGGCGGGCTCGTACTCACCTCTCGTGATGCTGCTGCTGGCGCTCATGATCCTGTGGCTGCTGTACCGGGCGGGGCTCTACCGAGCCGTCGGATCGTCGCCGCTGTGGCCGCTGACCGGACGGATCGGCGTCTATTCCGCGATTATGTTGTTCATCCTGCTCGAGGTCCACTGCCGAGCGGCGATCCATGACGGCCTCGCGATCGATCGGATCTTCCTCTACACCTTTCGCGGGGTCATCGACTTCGGACTGCCCTATATGTTGGGGGTATACGCCAGTCGCCGGCTGAAGACGCTGCCGGTGTCGACGCCGCACATGATCGGGGCGTTCGCACTGGGCGCGGTCATAGCCCTGTCCCTCAACGCCCTGGATAAGCTGGTGGCCGCGGGAGGCTCCCTGACGAGGCTCGCCGCCGACCTCGCGGCGCGACTCGACATGGAGCTGACCGGTCAAATGGACCGGCTGTCCCACATGGTGCCGGAATTCCCGATCGGTTGGACGATTACGCGGGGTCTGCTGGCCATGGCGGCCCTGGTGGCGGTGGCCTGGGTGATCGGCCGGAGGACGCGCGGTCAGGGGAACCGTCCGGCGGTCGCGCTCTTTGCCCTGATCGCGACGGGAGCCGGGATGGGTGCGTTCTCACAGATTCGGCTCGATCTTCCGATCATACCGCCCAGGTGGGCCCAGCTGATCGTCCCGTACCGCACGTCGATGGAAGTGGATGCCCACATCGTCGCGCTGTTCCTCGCCTATACCCTGCCGGCGATGATCCTCGGCCTGGCCCTGACCCGCCCGGGGGGCCTGACCCGCATCGTTGCGACGGCCGGTATCGCGGCGGCGACGGTGGTCCATCTGGTGGCGGTGGTGCTGTGGCCGGGCCACGAGCCGTGGTTGAGGTCGTCGGGCATGCTGTGGACCTGCTTCGTCACCGCCGGGGGTCTGTTCGCGATCCTGCTTCGCGCGGTTCGACTGCGGGTGGAGGAGGTGATGCCCGATCAACTGATCGAAGCGGCCGTCGAGCAACCGCTGGTGGGGAGACGGGCCGTTGCGGTCGGCACCGCGCTCGGAGCTGTCGCGCTGTGCATCGTGGCGGTCCTTCAGGTTCGCGCCGGCCGGCTGGTAGACCTCGATGTCGCCGGCCTTCCCCGGCCGCTGCCGGTGCCGGCCGCGTGGAAAACGCTGGCAGAGGCTCCGCCCGGGGTGGAAGCGGCATTGACCCGATCGTCGGTGTCGTTCAGCCGGCCCACCCTGGTGGTGAAGCTGGAAGAGCTTCCCGAAGGTGGCATCGAGGCCCTGCTCCAGAAGGCGGTGAACGAGGCCCAGAAGACGATGCCGGAGTTTGAGACCTACGGCGGGCCCGAGTCGTGGCAGCGCCACCTCGAGGGCGCCGTGGCACTGGACTTCTTCTACTCGCAGCCCCAGGCGGACGGCAGCCTGCTGCCGATGGTCGGGACGATGGCGCTGCTGCCCCTACGCGAAGGTCCGGTGGTGGGGCTGGGGCTGCTCAGCTGCCTGAGTGATTTCAACGCCAGGCGCTGGGATCTCGTCCTGATGGCGGAATCGCTCAGTCGTCACCGCCTTAGCGACGAGACCCGGTGAGATCTGTGGGTCAGCGCCCGAACCACAGGTCGTGGATTTCGGTATACCTGCCGCTCTCCTTGAGCTCGAGCAGGCCGCGGTTGACGGCCTCGCGAAGGGGACTGCCCGGGGGCAGGGCAATGCCGTAGCTCTGGGCGTGGAATACCGGTCCGATCACCCTCATCTGTCCCTTGTCGCCGTGCTCGGCGAGGTACCGAAGCACCGGTGCGTCGTAGACGATCGCATCGGTCCGGCCCGATCGCAGCAGCTCGACGGCATCCTCGACGGTTCCAACCTCGGTCATATCCGCCCGGATCTGGCGGAGGAACTCCGCCCCGGTGGTGCCGCGCACCGTGGCGACCCTCAGGCCCGGAAGGTCGGCCGGTCCGTGAACCGAGCCGTGGAGCTCGTTGACCGTGGCCGTGGTCGTGATGGTGGCGGTGAAGATCGCGAGCAACACGTATCCGACAAGGATCCAGAACAGGGCGAACGCACGACCGGCGGCCCCCCGGGGAGTCTTGTCGCCGTATCCGACGGTCGACACGGTGACCACGGCCCACCACAGGGAGCTCCAGATTCCAAGCAGGTAGGTCGGCGGGAACTCCGGATTGTGGCGGCGTTCGAAGACCCAGATGATGTGGGCCGAGACGACGAGTGCGGCCAGCAGGATGGCGAGCACGTAGAGCAGCTTGCGGGAGAACAGCACGCTCGCGATTCGAAACAGCGTGTGATCGAGCCTCGGGTCCCGGTTCTGGGCCACCATGATCTGGAGCCCCGACTCGAACATCGAGAACGAAAAGTCGAGCCTCTGTTCGCGGGCCGCGGTGATATCGATGCCGGCGATGCCGACGTCGGCCACCCCGCGGCTCACGTCGTCCAGCAGCTTGGCCACGCTGTTGACGCCGTACAGCTCGTACTCGAGCCCCAGTTCGTCGGCGATGGCCGCCCACAAGTCGATGCTGAAGCCTGAGAACCGGCCGTTCTTGAAGAAGACGAACGGCTCGAGTCGTTTGGTCACCACCCTCAGCTGTCCCAGCTTTGGCTGGAGGTCGTCGTCGCCGGTCACCGGCCGGGACACCCCGAGGGCAGGTTCGAGACCGCGCGCGTTCTCGATCCACTCGTCGACGGTGGTGCTGTGATCGGCGATCCAGTCGGCGGCGTGGCGCCGAATCTCGCTCTCCTCGCCTTCGCCGAAGAACATCCTGAGGTTCTGCGCTTCAATATTCTCGAGCGGGATCTCGAAATGCCCGAGCAGCTTTCTGATGCCGGGGTTCTCGGCCAGGAATGACCGATTCGCCACCGCCCGGACGGTCGTCGTCGGCCAGCCGAGGTTGCACGGGTCGTGGCCGCAGCCTTCGAGTGCGGTGACCGTGACACGGTCCTCGAGGTGCCGCTGGCCGTCGGGGAGGCTGGAAAATGGGACCTCGAGCCACACCACGTCTCGACCGGGCGCGAGGGCCGCTACCGTCCAGTTCGGGGTCCACGTGTAGAACAGCACTGCCTCGCCTCGCCGGAATCGCTCGACGGTCTCGAACATGAGCGCCGTGTAATCGCCCTGCAGCTGGTCCACCGTGGCGTCGAGTCCGTAGGCCTCGAGATGGTGGTCGATCACCTCGGCACAACGCCAGCCCTTGTTGCAGCCGACCAAATCCCCCTTGCCGTCGCCGTCGATGTCGAAGGCGGCGGCGACCGAGGGGTCCGCCAGATCGGACAGCTCGGTGATGTTGAGTCGCTCGGCAGTCCGCCGATCGATGAGGTAGCCCTGTGGCGCCGGCGATGGAATCATGAATCCGACCGGCACCACCATTCCCGGGTCTGCGAGTTGCTCGATGTACGGCCAGTGGTGGGGGAACCAGCCGTTGACCCACAGGTCCACCTCGCCGTCTGCCACCTGGCGGTAGAAATCGTGGTTCTCGAGGGTGAGTGGGCCATCCACCGTGTAGCCGAGCTCCGCGAGGAGGTCGGCGGCGACCGCGGCTTGAAACCAGCCCGTGTCCCAGGCCGCCCGAGCCAGCCGCACCGGACGGGGGTCCGCATCGGGAGCGCTCTCCCCGGTGGACCCGGCCGGTCCGGCAACGAGGGAGGCAAGCAGTCCGATGGCAACCAGGGAAAATCGGCGCATTGACCGTCAGTCGGTGGAGACGGTCAACAACGGGCTCTTGCCTCCGGCACCCGCCGCCTGGAGGGAAAACAGATAGGTGAGCAGGCCGAAGGTGGTTTTCGAGTCGAGGTCATTGTCGGAAATGTAGAACCAGTTGTCGCGATGGTACACCCGAACGAAGGCGTCATCGGGCTGCTCCTTCTGCGATTTGATGTGGAGAATGTTGCCGGTGACGGCGGCCCAGTCGACGGCTTCCCCCGAGGCGTCGCGCGTCACCGCGACCTTTCCCGCGGCCTCGTGCTCCGGAGGAGCCTCCACCGCCTGCGACAGGAAGACCAGCACGCCCGACAGCGAACGGCCGACGATGGCGATCTCGTCAGGCACCCCGGAAAGTCTGGACGTGATCCGGAAGGAGTTTTGATCGGCCTGCAGGCCGAACAGGCGCCGCACCTCGGTGATCTTGTCGGCCCACTCTTCGGAGGGACGCCGCTGCAGGTGGAGCACCGTCGCGTGGCTGTTGTCGGGCGCGACCTCCAGGCGCATGTCGATCAGGCCGACCGCCTGCAGCTCGCGCAGCAGCCGTGCGGCGCGGTGGAACTCCTCGAATCGAGGAACGAAATCGGGAGTGCGGGACGGAGCGGAGCGGGCATTCTGGAGCTCGTTCACCTGCTGGACGCAGCACAGCATCAACAGCTCGGAGCTCCACCCGGACTGGGCGAGCTGAATCAGGGTCTCCGCCGGGATCGGTGACAGCAGGCGCTGGGCGAAGACCGCCCCCTGGAGGGGGGTGTAGGTGATGGTCGGTTTCTCGGTGTAGACCACGCCGGCGCTGACGCCCACGTTGCCCTCCGTGCTGCCGTTGAAGAAGGCGCCGGCCGAGGCCGAGGCTCGCTGATCCAGGGTGTATTGAGTGATCACCGAGCTCACCTCGAGGAAATGGACCGTGTCGCGATAGCGCAGCCTGACCAGGTTGAGCAGCAGCTGCTCGTTCCACGACTCGACGATGGCCTCGTTGTAGTCGAAGCGCGCCGGCGAGATGCTGTTGGGTCCCATGCTGGTGCGGCAGCCCAGGGGGAGAACGAGGGCCGCGACGAGCAAAACCATTGTGAGTCTGCGTGTCATGAACTCCTCCCGGCTTATTCAGTGACTCGACATTTGACGGTCCAGCTTTTCCACCTCGTCGCGGGTGGCGCGCCACATCTCCTGAATAAGCGGCATCACGGTCGTCTGGCGCAGGGCCGCATCGATGTGTGGAATCCGGCCGGCCATGTCCCGAACCCTGGCGCGCGCTTCTGCAATCTCGTTTTTGGTCCAGCCGGTGGGATGGGTGTCCTTGCGGAGCTTCTTGAGGCCCTGCCGCTTCCTGACGTAGCTTTTGAAGCGATCGGTGGCGGTCTCGAGGGTCTTGATCTCCTCCCACAGAGTGCGGTCCGCGCCCTCGGGACGCCAGCGGTCGTTCGATTCCAGGAATCGGCGCAGGGTCTTGGTCAGCGAATCGGTAGCGGCTTCGACCTCGCGCGCCATGTCCGCCGCCTCGCCGATGCTCGGCGCTCCGTCCCGGGGATCCTGGGGCGTCGATCCGCCGTCGGTCGATGGGGGTTCGGTGGGTTTGGAAACGACGGGCGGTGGGGTCGGAACGTCGCGCGTCGGCTCCGGGACGGGCGTGGGCGCGGCGGTGGCTCGAGCGGCCGGCTGTTGTGGCTCAGCCGGTTTCGGAGTCGGCCGGATCGGATCTGGGCGTTGCGCCGCGGCACGAGTGGGCGTGGCCGCGACCGGCTCCGGAAGCGGCACACTCCTGCCGGTGTCCAACGGACCCTGACGGACTACTCCCGGCTGGGACGGTCGGGAGTCCGCCACCGTCAACGGAGTGGCGGTCGCCGCTGCCATTTCTGGAGCGTCCGAGCCCCGGCGTCCGCCGAAAACCGTGATGATCAAGGCGAGGATCACGATTCCTGCGATCAGCACGGCGGCGCCGAGGGCCCAGTAGGCCGGTCCCAGCTCCACAAACCAGGTGATCGCGCGCCGAAGTCCGTCTCCCTTGCCGCCTGTTTCGGCGGCAGGCGAAGGGCTTTTGGGTGGTTCAGCGAGGCGCGTCGGGGGCGGCCCCGAGCCCGCGAGTCGGGTTGGCGGCGGCCCCGAGTCAGCGAGGCGCGTCGGGGGCGCCTCGGCGAGCCGGGTCGGGGGCACGGCCGCGGTGTCGAGAGTCGGTTTTTCGCCGACCGTCGGCAGGCCCCCGGGTCCTTCCTGCGGCCCACCCCGAGCGAGCGCCATGGCAAACTCCGTGGCATCCGGGAACCGTGCGTCCGGGTGCTTGGCCAGGGCCCGGAGGATGGCGTCGTTCAGCCAGATCGGAACGCTCTCCGACACCTCCCGCGGCGGCTGCGGGTCGCGTTCGATGTGGGCCCTCATGATTTCGAAATCGCTGTCCGCGATGAGCGGCAGCTGTCCCGTGACCATCTCGTAGAGCACCGCGCCCAGAGAGTAGATGTCCGACGCGACCCCCGGATCCTCACCCCTGACCTGCTCGGGCGACATGTAGTGGGGTGTGCCGACGAGGTGGCCGGCGCGGGTCATTCGGGCGTGGCCGACCATCCAGGCGATGCCGAAATCCATGATCTTGGCGGCGCCATCCGGTGTCACCATGATGTTCTCGGGCTTGATGTCGCGGTGGATCACCCCCCCGCGGTGGGCCGTGGCGATGCCCTCGAGGATGACGCCGAAGAGGCGGACGGCCTCTCCCGGGTCGAAGGCGCCCTCGCTGCGGAGCACCTTGTCGAGAGTTCTTCCTTCGACGAACTCCATCACCAGGAAGAACTCGTCGCCCTCGCGAAAGAAGGAGTAGATCATCGCCACCGCCGGGTGGCTGAGCTTGGCCAGAGTCTTGGCCTCCTTGCGGAAGCGCTCCACGAGCTGCGGATCCCGGGCCAGCTCCGGACGTAGCACCTTGATGGCCACGTCCCGGTCGAGCATCATGTCGACACCCCGATAGACGGAGCCCATTCCGCCCTCGCCGACCTTCGACAGGATCTTGAAGTTACCCACCACGCGTTCGTTCATAGCTGAGGAACCTCCATGCTGCGGGTCGACTTCGTTGTCGGTCGTCGGCCGGATTTCCTGTCGACGGCGAGAACCACCATGGATATGTTATCCGGACCGCCTCGGAGTCGGGCCAGGTCGACCAGATGGGAGCAGGCGTCCCGATGGCCCTCGGCGATCACGATGCGCAGGATCTCGTCGTCGTCGACGAGATCGTGGAGCCCGTCCGAGCTCAGGATGACGAGGTCCCCAGCCTCGAGGGGAAGAGGGTACTCCCAGCTCGTGGGCTCGAGCTCGGGTTTGGTGCCGAGGGCGCGGAGGATCACGTTGCGATCGCGGTGGTCTTTAGCTTCGTCGAGGGTGATGACCCCCCTGCGCACCATTTCCATGACGGACGAGTCGTCCTCGGTGAGGCGGTATATCTTCCCGGCGCGAACCAGATAGAGCCGGCTGTCGCCAACGTGCGCGAGATGAGCGCGCCAGTCGACCAGGACGACCGCCGTGCAGGTGGTCCCCATGCCGGTGAGATCTTCCTGCTCACCGGCGGTTGTGAAAACCTCCCGGTTCGCCTGCCGCACGGCGTCGACCAGGGCCTCGGTCGGGTCCTCCGCCTGCCACGAGAATAGATGAGCGACGGTATCCACCGTCAGCTGTGAGGCCACCTCGCCGGCCGAGTGCCCACCCATGCCGTCGGCCACGATGGCGAGCCAACCTCTGCTGTCGGCCCTGCAGCTTCCTTCGATCAACACGGCACGGTCCTCGTTGACGGTGCGGACGCAGCCCACGTCGCTCATCACCGAACCTGCAATCACCATTTTCTCGTCGTCCATATCACCTCGGCTTGAAATCGCGGATGGAGTAGGTGTAGCTGTTGGAGTGGGGAAGAACCTCGATGGTCCGCCGCAGGGGTTGATAACCCCGAACCCGCAGCTCGATGTCGATCTTTTCGCCGACCGCCGCCTCGAAGCGGCAGGGCGTGGGTCCGGAGTTGCGACCGTCGACCCACACATCGGCCTTTCCGCCAACCATACCGATTGAAACCGGCCGGACCGCGCCTCGGGGCCGGTCGGCCGCCGGGTGGCTGCGGCCGGAGGGATCCCCGGGACGAGTGCTTTGGGAGGGCATGAATGCCAGCCCGATGACCACGATCAGGAACAGAACGGCTCCGCCGGCCGCCAGCAGCGCGTGATTCTTGACGATCTGAGAAATCCGCCCGAGAAGGGGCGGCAGTTGATCGGCGCGCGGAGCTCTCCGTTGGATGTTGCTGCCGACCTCAAGGGCGCCGGCCGAAGCCGCGGCCAGCTCCTCAGCCGACTGATATCGCCTATCCGGTCGCTTGTCGAGACAGCGGCCCACCAACCTGTCGAGAGCGGGCGGCAGCCCGGGAACCAGCTCGGAGGGAGGGCGTTGTTCCGCCTTTTCCACCCGTGCGACGAACTCACCCGCCGACGGCGCGTCGAACGGGACCTCACCGACCAGCATCTCGTACATGAGAATGCCGAGCGCCCAGATGTCCGAACGGTGGTCGACGGCATCTCCGCGCAACTGCTCGGGTGAGCAGTAGTGCAAGGTCCCGACGAACTGACCGGCCCGGGTGAGCCGCGGTGTGGCGGCCCCCCTGGCGATGCCGAAATCGAGCAGCTTGACGGTGCCCTTGGACGAGATCTTGATGTTGTGCGACTTGATGTCTCGATGGATGATGCCGCTGGCGTGGATGTAGCCCACCGCTTCCGCCACCGGCCGGAAGATCCGGACGGCCTCCGGCGGCTCGAGCCGGGTCGAAACGCGGATTCGATCGGCGAGGGTGACGCCGTCCACATACTCCATCACGATGCAGGGGCGGCCGTCGAACTCGGTGAACTCGTACAGGGTGGCGATGTTGGGGTGGTTGAGCTCGGCCTGGATCCGGGCTTCGTTGAGGAAGCGGTCGGTGAATCCCGGATCGCCGGAGACGGTCAGGATCTTGACCGCCGCGACCCGGCCGATCTTGGTGTGGACACCGCGGTAGACCTCGCCCATACCGCCAGCGCCGAGGAACTCCTCGAGGCGGTAGTCGCCGACGATCGAGTTGACCAGGTCCGACATGAGAGAGGGCGAGGCGTCAGTTGGTGACCGGCGTGACCCCCATGAGCTCCATTCCGTATCTGATCGGCACCGCGAACGAGAGCCGAGTGTGGATCGTGGACTTGCCGTAGGTGTAGATGCCGATCACCCGCCCCTGCCCGTCGAACACCGGGCTGCCGCTCGATCCGGGTCCGGCCCCCTGAACCTCGAGCTGGTAGACGTCGCCCATCTCGCTCCAGTAGTCGTAGACGCCTTCGCCCCCGGCCGGCGCCTCGCCCCGGATGATGCGCCCGATGAGCCCCTGGGAGACGGTGGGATCGGGCACCTGTTTCCACTCGTCCTCCGGGTTGAACGGGTCCACCTGCTTGACGCGCACCGCAATGTCCGGTGACACGCCCGGGTAACCGAGCACCCTGACCGGATCGCCCGGCTGAACTTCCGCATAGTTGTCGAAGAGCTCCACCGGTGGAACGTCGGTTGGCAGGTCCATTTTGATGAGCGCCACGTCGGCCCGGTCCGAGACCCTGACCAGCCGCGCCGGCACCCTCAGCTTCGACTTCGGGAAGGTCACGTCGAGGTAGAACAGCGAGCCCTCGAGCACCTTGCCCTTAACGAGCTGACCATCCACGTTGAACGCCTTGGACGGGACCCACCGGGACAGCTCCGAGGCGTACTCCTCGCCGATCTCGCCCATCTCCTCGATCCCGCCCTGGCCGGCCCGGTACAGCTTGCCCGGCAACGGCAGCGAATAGCTGGTCTGCCAGTTGGCGGCGACGTGACGGTTGGTGAGGATGAAACCGTTGGCGGTCACCACGAAGCCCGTCCCGGTCCCCGAGCTGGTGATGGCGACGTTGGTGTCCTGCTCCGAGTCGGTGATCAGCCACGGTTCGATGTGGTCGCCCGCCAGAACATAGGCGGGCATCTTGTCGATGTACCGATGGTAGACCTGGTTTCCGCTCGGCGTGTGCTCCAGCTTCCAGCTGAACTCCACCAAAACGCTGGAATTGCCGTACTTGGTGGCGATATCGGTGGCTGACATGGGTGCGAGATCCTGCGCATCCCGGACCGCCGCCACATCGCGCTGCACGCCGAGCTGACGGATGAGGAACACACCCGCCACGATGGCGATGATGATCACCGCGGCCGCACCGATCAGGGCCGTGGTTGAACGGCTGCGACGCTGCGACGCCTCGACCATCCGTTCGACGGTTTCCTTGCCCACGCCCGCCTTGGCGGGGGCGGCCTCGGGTGCTGCGGTAGGCACGTCCCCGAGCCGGGTCGCCGGAACCTGCGGAGCGCCGGCGAGCCGGGTTTCCTTGCCCAGGCCGGCCGGTCTCGGGTCGAGATCGAAGCTGAACCCGGGGCCGCCGGCGCCGAGCTGAACCGCGTCACCGACCGCGAGGGCGACCTCGCCGGATATCCGCTGTTTGTTGACGAAGGTGCCGTTGCGGCTGCCGAGGTCGACGATCAGAAATCGATTCGGGTCGTCCGCGTCCTGGAAGATCTTGGCGTGCTGGCGGCTGACGAGATCGTCGCTTTCAGGGTCGAACTTGACGGTGGCCGAAGGATCTCGGCCGATGGTCACCTCGGTCACGTGTTCGAGCGGAAACTCATCAACCTGGTTGGCTCGCGACCCGGCCTGATGTCTGAGGATGATCCGCTCCGGCTGCTTGTTTGCTCCTTCGTTCTGTGCCATTTCTCCTCCTCCTGCTCATGGCCGGCGTTGCCGACCTGATTTCTCGTCGTACGGGTCGCTACCGCGTTGTCACGTCGCCTTCACACGACCCCGATGGACGCCGCTGAACCTGCCGATCGTGCTGATCGACCGATCACGAATCGGGGAATCTGAATGCGTGAAAACACCCAATAAAAACACGTTGATTGACAGCAGATTATACCACCGGGCCGCGGAACGTGAACCCGTGTGAGGCCTGCGGGCTACGTGCGGAGGACGAGCGCGACGGATATGGCGAGGTAGGCGGTGCAGCCGGTCAGCAGCAGGAACCATCCGCCCCAGGCGACGGTGATGCCATCGCGAGCGGCGCGCACGCCGATCCGCCAGAGGGTGATGGCGGCGAGTGCGGCGGCCAGGACGAGGATGAACAGCTGTGCGATCGGCAGCAGGGTGACGTTGCCCGCGCCGACGAACCGGGCGAGCAGCGACGGCGGGTCAGATCCCAGGTGGAAGGCCGACAGCGCCGAGATGTTGCCGAACTGGTAGGCCATGAGCGGGCCCCAGCCGAGGATCATCAGGGCGAAGGCGACCTGGGCCGGGACCGGTGAGTCCTCCTCGCCGTCGCCGTGCAACAGGGTCGGCAGGAGCCAGGCCATGAGGGCGCCGCAGCCGATGGCGGCCAGGCCGCCGAGGGTGACGGCAAGGGGCGAGGACAGAGCCGGGTTGCCCTGAATGGCGAGCAGCACGGGCGACAGGAAGAAAATCGCCAGCAGGAACGGCGCCAGGGCGCCGGCGGCGGTGCCGAGGTTCCAGACTCCCACCAGGGGCGCCTGCAGGTAGACGCGGGCGGACTCGTGGGGGCAACTCTTGAGGCAGTCCATGCACAGCTTGCACATGTGGGCCTCGCTGCCGTCCAGGGGGTGGTGGAAAACGGTGCACCCGGAGATGTTCAGGGTCTTCGAGCCCTTGAAGCAATCGTGGGTGGTGCAGGTGGAGGCGCAGACCGAGGCGTTGGCCTGCAGGTGGAGCGGCGACGGCGGAGTCAGGGCCGCGCCGAGGGTCCCCAGCGGGCACAGATAGCGGCACCAGACCTCACGCTTGTACACGGCAGCGAAGGCGATCGGGAGCAGCACCAGGGTGAGCAGCAGCAGCCCCGACGGGAACGGATTGGTGGTCATGTGGAAGACGCGTTCGGACCAAACGATGGCCAGGAAACCGAGGATGGCGATCCACACCCAGTACCGTTCCATCCAGCCCGGTGGTGGTCGCTTGAGGGACCCCAGCCGCTGGGTCAGGCGGGCGACGAAGGACAGCGGACAGACCGTGCACCACACCCTGCCGACGAGGAGAAAGAGGGCGAAGACCACGGGCTCCCATCCGTTCCAGATGAGGGTGTTGCCGGCGCGGCCGGCGGCGGTTCCGGGCAGCGCCAGACAGGCGACGATCACGGCCAGGAAGCTGACCGCGACCACCGCTGCGGGTGACGGTGAGCGGGCGGCTCAGGACGAACTGCGCAGGAATCCCACCTCGCCGAGGTTGAAGCCTCCCGGGTGCGGTGCCCTCGCCGGGCGCCGTGAAGATGTGCTCGGCGCGGATCTCCTCGCCGTCGGCGCACAGCGCGGCCAGCTGGATGGTCTCCTTGAGCTCGGCCATGTTGCGGTGGCGGTATCTGAGGGAGACCACGGCGTGCCGGGCGCTGATGCTCAGGTCGCTGCCCTCGGCCGCGGTGAACTCGTCCAGGAAGTGCTTGGCGAGCGGCACGATGTCGCGGCGGCACTCCACCAGGCGCGGCATGCGGACCTCGCCGCCGTGCTGCAACACGCAAGCGATCAGGCCGTCTTCCGGCTGACCGTCGGCATCCCGGCAGGTCGCTATCAGGCGGAACCTGGGGAAGGGTCGCTCCTCGGCGGTCGACTCGAGGTACCTGCACACATCGTGCTGGATGGCGAGATCGAGGGCGTCGGCGTGGTGGAGCACGAGGCTGCCGGCGTGGGCGAGGTGGACGGCGCCGAACCCGGAGGTGCTGTCGCTGATCGAGCCCATCCGGCTCGAGCCGAAGATCAGCTTGCGGGCCTCGTGGGACTGGAGCCGCCGGCAATCCACCACGATCATCGGCGCCGCGGTCTCCTGCTCGCCGCCGTGCACCATCCGCGCCGCCAACAGCTTGCCGGTGCCGGGCTCGCCGGTGATCAGGGCCGGCCCTCCGCTCTCGGACAGGGCCTTGAGCTTCTTCCCAACGGCCCGGAGCTTGGCCGAGCGTGGCCACCATGGTGGAGGGGTGGTCCTCGGTGCGGGTGAGGGCCTGCAGGGCCTCTGCCCGTTGGAAGAACTCCCAGGCCTCGGCGGTGGTCTGCTGCAGGTTGTCGGCGAGCCGGGTGATGAGCCTTTCCCGGAGGGGTTCGCAATCTGCCAACGCGGCCTGGAACAGGTCGCCCGGATACTCCAGGACAGTGACGTCGCTCAGCGCGACAACGTCGGCCGATACGGGCAGATCTCTCAGCAGAGCCATTTCCCCGAAGCTGGAGCCGGGGCCCATGCGGGTCAGCGGCATGGTGCGATCGGAACCATCGGCGAGTCGGATCTCGACCTCGCCGGACAAAATCACGTAGAAGGCACGCCCCTTTTCTCCGCGATTGAGGATCGGCTGACCCCCTGCATACGAAACCTCTTTGCCACCGGTCTCGTGCAGGTAGCTGACGACGGCGGCGTCATCGAAGCGAGTCGGCGAGCTCACGGGTACGGCCATGGCGAGGGATTCCTCTTGGAGAAAAGTAGCGCGTCACGAGCGTTGTCGCAAGTCGCGACACGGACTCGATCAGAAAGAATTGCAAATTTCAAATTGCAAATTTCAAATTGACTTGCGTGAATCGGTGGTGGTGTTCTCGGGAGGAATCGAAAATCAAACACGACATGGGAGGCCAGGGGCGCAGCGAATCGAATGGTCGGTGTCCGTGTGAAACTCAGAACTCAGAACTCAAATCTGGCCATGCGGCCACCAATCTTCATTCCTTAATCAGAACCGCGGGTTCGAGGCTCCGCCCGATCCCGGCACCGCGATTTGACAGCCGCCAGATCCGCCGCGCCCAGTCGGCGACGCCCTCGACTCCGAGGGAGATGTAGGGCAGCACCACCAGGGTGAGCACCACCGACGACATCAGACCGCCCATCACGGTGCGCGCCATCGGGTAGTAGAGCAGGCCCGACACGCTGGCCGAGCCGATCGCCAGCGGCAGCAGGCCGATGATGGTGGTGGCGGCGGTCATCAGGATAGGCCGCAGACGATCACGGCCTCCGTGGAGAATGGCCTCCTCGTGCGACATCCCGGACCGGCGGTAGTGATTGACGTGGTCCATCAGCACGATGCCGTTGTTGACCACGATCCCCATCAGGATCAGCAGGCCGATCTGCGCCATCAGGTTGAACGGGGTGCCGGTCAGACCGAGCATCCAGGCGGCTCCCGGAAGCGCGAACGGGATCGCCATCAGGATCGCCAGCGGCTGCGCCAGCGACTCGAACAGCGACGCCATCACCAGGTAGACCAGCAACAGGGCGAGCAGGAAGTTGACGCCCATCTCGGCGTTCTCTCCCTCCTGTTCGACGATCCGGTCGTTGAAGCTCCAGGAGTAGCCGGCGGGCAGCTCGAATGCATCCATGAGCTTTTCGATGTGCTGCTTGGCGGCGGGCCAATCCTCGCCCTCGTAGGTGCCGGGCACGGCCACACGCACTTTGCGATTCTCGCGGTCGATCTCCCGCGGCCGCTCCACGGTCTCGAACTCGGCGATGTCCGCGAGCAGGACCGGGCGACCGTCGCGCCTTGTGATCGGAATCCGGCGGAGGTCGTCCAGCTTGGAGCGGTCCTCGAGCCGCAGCGCGATCCAGGTGTCGATCTCGCGCGCGCCGGCGTTGAAGCGGTCGAGCCGGAGCCCGCCGAGGGTGAAGGCCAGCAGTTGCGTCACGTCGTCCGCAGTCAGACCGAGGTCGGCGGCCCGGTCGCGGTCGACGGAGACGTTGATCTCCTTGTGGCCCTCGGATCGCGGCCGCGAGACATCTTCGACGCCGGCCACGGTCTCGATCCGACGCGCTGCCTCATCGGCAAGATCGTAGAGGACCGCGGTGTCCTGCCCGAACAGCTTGACCGCGAAGTAGGTCGAGCTGCCGCCCTCGTCGGCCTCGTCGCGAAACAGCATCCGGACTCCGGGGACCTCGGGCAGGGCATCGCGGATTCGGGTCCTCAGCTCCCGAACCTCATCGTCGTTGAGGTCCTTGCGAGACAGGATGATCGCGGTACCGGCCTGGTTCTCGCCGAAGTACGTGTAGACCGACTCGACCAGGAACTCGGCACGGTTGTCTTCGAGCACCTGCTCGACCCGATCCACAACCGCCTCGGCGTCCGACTTGTAGAAGAAGTCGTCGAACTCGTAGCTCAGGTACAGACGTTCGTTGACGAGGCCTGAAAACATGGCGGTCTTGACCATGCCGGTGGCGAAGGGCGCGAATCCGATCACCAGGCCGAGGACGAGCAGGCCGAAGGTCTTGATCCGATGGGCGAGGGTCCACGCGAGGAGGCGTACGTAGCGCTCCTCGAGCCAGTCGATGGCACGGTTGGGCCGCGGTGCGCGGGTGCGCAGCACGTGTGCCGACACCAACGGGATCAGGGTCAGCGACACCAGCAGCGAGCACGCCAGTGCGATTGAAATGGTGAGACCGACCTCGCCGAGCCACACCGTGAGCTCGGTGTCCGCGCCGACGACCAGCGGCAGGAATACGATCAGGGTCGTGACGGTGGAAGCGGTCACGGCCATCAGCACCTGGCCCGCACCCTCGAGGGCGGCTCGCCGGCGGTCGACGACCTCACGCATGCGGCGGTCGATCGACTCGAGCACCACGACCGCGTTGTCCACCAGCATGCCAACCGCCAACATGAGGCCCATCATCGAGAGCACGTTGAGGTTGCGGCCGGCGAAGTACATGACCGCGCAGGTGGCGATCAGAGAAAACGGGATCGACATCGCCACGATGACGGTCGAATCGAGGCGGCGGAGGAAGAAGTAGAGACTGAGGGTGGCGAGCAAGGCGCCGATCACGCCGGCCTTGCGCAGGCCGTCGATGCCGGAGGTGATCTGGTCGGCCTGGTCCTGCCACACAAACAGGTTGATCCCGGCCAGCAGCGGATCCGCACCGATGTCCTCCTGGAGCAGGCGATTGACCGCACGCACCACGTCGACGGTGTTGGCGGTCGACTCCTTGTACACGTTCAGCGCGATCGCGTCACGGCCGTTGAGGTGGCGGCCGTAGCTGATCGGCGGCTCCTCGTAGTTGATCTCGGCAATGTCGGCCAGGCGGAGTCCGCGATCGTCGATCACCAGCTCGCCGAGCGCTTCGACCGAGGGGAAGTTGCCGAGAGACCGCACCGTGTAACGGAGCCCCTGGTCGGTCACCTCACCGAGCACCATGTTGGCGGAGACGCGCTCGAGCTGCGCGACCAGGGCGCCGACGTCGACGCGGTGCTCCTTGACCTTGTCCAGGATGAGGTCGATGAAGAGCTCACGCGGCTCGACGCCGTCGAGGTCGACTCGCGCCACCCCCGGGACCCGACGGAGCGGGTTGAGCACCCGGGCCTCGAGCAGGTCGTAGTTTGCCGACAGGTCGACGCCTTCGGCCGAGATCCGTCCCTGGACCACCGGGATGTCGGTGGTGCTGAAGGAGTAGATCAGGATCGGCCCGATGTCAGGCGGCAGCAACGGCTCGACCTGGTCGACCTTTTCGCTGACCTTCATGCGGACGATGTCGATCTCCTCGCCCCAGGTGAACTCGAGCTCGAATTCGGCGCCGTCCGGCGTCGATGTAGCGTGGAGTTTCTTGATCCCCGATAGGGTCGACAGGACCTCCTCAACCGGCCTCGTGATTTCGCGCTCCACCTGCTCCGGGTGTGAGTTGGGGTACGGGATTTGGATGAACATGAAGGGGGCGTCGACCACCGGCAGCCAAGCCAGCGGCAACCTGAACATGGCGAGGCCACCCACCAGCAGGACGCTGGCCAGCAGCATGGCCGTCGTGATGGGCCGACGCACCGCGAGGGTCGGAAGGCTCATCGCCCGCCCTCCCCCCCAGCCAATTCCAAATTGAAAATTGAAAATTGAAAATTCTGCTGCCACCCAGGACAGCACCGCACAATTTGCAATTTGCAATTTGCAATTTGCAATTTCATCGGAGGACCTCGGTGGCAGCGCTGACCGCTATGTGGGCATCGTCGTGTCGCGATGTCTCGACGGTTGCTGGAAGCTTGGTGCGGCTGAAGATGGAGTAGACGACCGGAATGACGATCAGAGTCAGCACGGTGGCGACGGCGAGGCCGCCGATGACGGTGATCGCGAGCGGCGCTCGCAGCTCGGCGCCCTCGCCGAGGCCGAGCGCCATCGGCAGCAGTGCGACGATGGTCGTCAGCGAGGTCATGATGATCGGTCGCAGCCGGGCCGATCCGGCGCTGATCAGGGCATCGCCGAGCTCCATGCCGGCGCGACGGCGCTGGTTGACGGCGTCGATCAGCACGATCGCGTTGTTGACGACGATTCCGGCCAACATGACGGCCCCGATGATCGCCACCACGCTGACGGTCTGTCCGGTCAGCGCGAGGGCGAGGACCACGCCGATCGCTCCCAGCGGCAGGGTGAAGACAATCACGAATGGGTATAGGAACGATTCGAACTGGGACGCCATCACCAGGTATACCAGGAAGATCGCCAACCCCATGGCGAGCGCCAGCGACCGAAACGAGCGCTGCATCTCCTCCTCCTGGCCGGACAGCCCTGCGGTCACGCTCGCGGGGAGGGCGAGCTGCCGCAGGCGGGACCGCACCTCGGCGGCGACCGCACCCATATCGCGCCCGCTGAGGCTGCCGCCCACCACGGCCGCACGTCGCTGGCCGATCCGCCTCACCTCGGTCGGCCCCTCGGTGACGGTGATGTCCGCGACCGACGACAGGAACACCGGTCGGCCGTCGACGTGGGCCACGATCAGATCCTCGACGTCGGCGACGTGGGCGGTGCCACGCTCGAGGGCCCGGACCCGAATATCGATCTCGCGGTCGCCCTCGGTGAATCGGGTGGCCACGTCGCCCTGGACCTTGGTACGGACAGTCGCTGCAATCTCGCCGAGGGTGAGACCCAGGCGGGCGAGCTGCTCGCGATCGAACTGGATCTGCACCTCGGGGTTGCCGAGCTCGGACGAAGAATGGAGATCCACGAGCCCGGGGACGCCCTGGAGTGCGGCCTCGACCCGAGCCGTGGCAGCATGCAGCTCGTCGAGGTTGTCGGAGTACACCTCGACCTCGATCGGCGTGCGGAAAGAGAAGAAGGTCGCGCGGCGAACCTCGAAGCGGAGATCCTCGGCTGCGGACAGCTGGCGGCGGAGCCGGTCGATGACGGCGGCCTCGGCGTCGCGGCTCGCTCCCGGGCGCATGCGCACCTGGAGGAGGGTGGTGTTCTCGCCCTCGCTGCCGGTTGCGGTGAGCGACAGCCCGGCGCCACCGGCGATGGTGGAGTAGCTCTCGATATTCGGCTCTTCGGTGAGGCCGGCGGCGAGCTCGGCGACGATGCGGTCGGTCACCTCCAACGGCGTTCCCTCGGGAAGCTGGATCTCGATCGAGAACTCGCCCTGCGCGAACGGCGGGATCAGGTCGACCCCGAGGCCGGGAACGAGCATCATGGTCGCGGCGAGGGCGGCGACCGCAATCGAGAGCACCAAGAGTCGGTGGCGGAGGGCCGCGCCGAGCAGCCTGGGGTAGGCGCCGGCGATCGCACCGAAGGCTCGGTCGAAGAGCGAGGCGATCGGCCGCGCCGGAACTGCGAGCACCCTGCCGATGGTGTTGACGATCCGGCGTGAGACTCGCAGCAGCGCGGCCGGCATGGTGACCAGCACGAGCCTGCCGGTGCGGCGGATGCGACCGGACGGGGTTGGCGCCGTCGGCTCCACCGCCCCCCCTGCGCCGACCACGGCGGTGAGCATCGGGATCAGAGTGAGCGACACCGCGAGCGCAGCCAGCAGGGAAAAGGAGACCGTGAGCGCCTGGTCACGGAAGAGCTGTGCCGCGATGCCCTCCAGGAAGACGACCGGGACGAAGACCGCCACCGTCGTCAGGGTCGAGGCGATCACCGCGCGACCGACCTCGGAGGCGCCGGAGTGAGCCGCGGTCAGCGCGTCGTCACCGGCCTCGCGGCGGGAGACGATCGCTTCGAGCACGACGATCGCGCTGTCGACCAGCATGCCGACCCCGAGAGCGAGGCCGCCCAGCGACATGATGTTGAGGCTGGTGCCCGTCTGATACATCAGAAAAAACGTGGCGACGATCGAGATCGGGATCGACACGCCGATCACGAGCGTCGAGCGAATGTCCTTGAGGAACAGCAGCAGCACGAGCACCGCGATTGCGCCGCCGATCAGGGCATTGGACAGCACCTCCCGGATTGACGCCTCGATGAAGCGGGACTGGTCGGCACCCGCAGAGATCGTGACGCCCTCGGGGAGCTCTTCGCGAATTCGGTCGAGGCGGGCGGCGACGGCACGGGCGACGTGGACGGTGTTGGAGTCGCCCTCCTTGTAGACCGCGAGCTCCACCGCCTCGTCGGCGCCGAACCGCGTGATCACGTCGCGCTGCTTGTGGCCGCGGGTGACAACGGCCACGTCGCCGACCGTCACCTGCCGCCCCCGGTGGGTGAGCACCACGGTGTCACGAATGTCGTCGAGGTTGCGAAATTCGTTGCGGGCGCGGACCAGGTACCTGGCCTCGGACTCGTAGAGGCTGCCGCCGGCAATGTTGAGGTTCTCCCGCAACAGGCGGCTGTTGACCTCGTCGATGGCGAGGTCGAGCAGGGCCAGCCGTCCCTCGTCGATGCGGACCTCGATCTCCTCCTCGTACCCCCCGTGAACCCTGATGGCGGCGACGCCCTGAGTCGACTCGAGGTCTTTCTTGACCAGCTCCTCGGCAAGGTAGCGGAGCTGATACAGGCTCTCGCCGCCGGTCAGATAGAGCCGGGTGATCGGGTCGTTGGCGGGATCGAACCGGAGCAGGACGGGCCGATCGGCGTCTCTCGGAAGGGTGACCAGGTCGAGCTTCTGGCGGACATCCAGGGCTGCGAAGTCCATGTCCCGGCCCCAGCCGAACTCGAGGGTCACCTGCGATATCCCGGGCCTGGAGATGGAGGTGATTCGCTGTACGCCGTTGACCACGCCGACGACCTCCTCGATGGGGCGGGTGATCAGCGATTCCATCTCCGCCGGAGCCGCACCGGACAACTTCGTTTCGACGGTGACACTCGGGTAGGAGAGGTCTGGCATCAGGTTGACCGAGAGCCGGGTGAAGGCGACGGTGCCGAAGAGGATCAACGCCACCGCGACCATCGATACGGTCACCCGGCGTCTGAGCGAGAAATCAACCACACGCATCTGTTCCTCCGGGAATCGGAAATCGGGGTTCGGGGCTCGGGAATCGGGGGGCCCGCGGGAGAGGTTGTTGGTTGTGTTCTTTCACCCGCGAGCCCCGAATCCCGACTCCCGAACCCCGAAGTGAAGCATCGACAGCCACCGCATCATCCGGGTGCTGAAATGTCGCTTTACAGGACCTTGATCTTGGCGCCGGGCTTGAGCCCGCCCTGGCCGGCGACGATCACGGTTTCACCGGCCTCCACGCCACCCAGCGCCTCGATCACGTCGCCTTCCTCCAGGCCCAGGGTCACCGCCCGCTTCTCGGCGGTCGAACCGTCGGTCACGAAGACATGGGCCGTGCGCATCTCGCGAATCACCGACCGGCGGGGCAGCAGCACCGCGCCATCTCGTCGCTCGCGCACGATCTCCACCGAGACGAAGGCTCCTGGTCGGACCTGCGGCGGCGTCGAGGCCGACTCCACGGTCACCTTGACCGTGCCGGTGGCCGTGTCCACCACCGGCGAGACCTGGCGAATCCTGCCGGTAAATCGCACGGTGTCGTCGGCGGCCAGCACCAGGCCCACCTCACGACCCTCCTTGAGAGTCAGGACGTCCTTCTCTGGGAGGTAGATGCGCGCGATCAGCGGGTCGAAGTCGGCTACCGAGAAGACCTCGTCACCGGGTCGCAGGTGCTGACCCGGGTTGATGAACCGCTCGGTGACGATGCCGCCGAAGGGGGCACGGATCACCGTGCGGTCGAGCCGCCACTCGGCCTCCGCCACCTCCTGCTTGGCAACCTCGTGCTCCATGGTGAGTCGGTCGAACTCCTCGCGGGCGATCAGGCCCCGGTCCATGGTGCCGCTGGCCCTCTCCCAAGCGAGGCGTGAGTTGGTGGCGCGCAGCCGGGCCTTGGCGAGGGCGATCTCGGCCTCGTCGCGGTCGAGGGAGGCGAGGGCCTCGCCGCGGCTCACCTGGTCGCCCTCCTCCACCAACAGGGCGGCCACTCGCCCCTCGGTCTCGGCGAGCACTCGAACCTGGTCTTCGGGAACCAGGTTGGCGGTGGCGGTGATGTAGGAGGCCACCGCTCCGCTGGAGATCTCGGCCACCTCCACCGGAATCGCCTCGGTGTTCTCGGTGTCGGCCTCCTCGGCGCCGGTGGTCGTGGTCTCGGTGGCCTCCACACGGGCGTAGGTGACGCCGAGAAAGACCGCCGTCGCGGCGACCGCCACCAGGACGGCCAGGCCCAGCAGGCTCCATTTCGATCTCATGAAGGTCTTGGTCATATCGGCCCCCGGTCAACGGGTCGTCACTCACTTGGAAGAACGTCGTACGGACAATTGTGTTAACGGCAAATCGGGCGATTGGTTCTGTGGTGGTGACCCGTGACACATGGCATGGCTCAGTCGCTGACCGAGCGCCCACCTATAGCGAATTCCGAATTGCGAATTCCGAATTAAAAAAAAGCCCGGGTTGCCCCGGGCTTTGAAAGGATCGTTCGTTACGAGCTACGGAACCGTGACGGTCCACCGTGAGGTGTCGCCGGTCTCGATTCCGTCCTCGAAGAGCAGCGGTGTGGAAGTGAACTCCCACCTGGTGCCGCCGTCGGCCTCGACGCTGCCCGAGGCATTGATGGCCCGCACCTGCCAGTAGTAAGTGCCCATCTCGGCGAGGCCCGTCGGCTGGACGCTGGTGCTGTCGCCGACTGACCCCCAGGGTTCGCAGTTCTGGCTGGAATCGGCGCTGACGCAGTACTCGTAGCTCGTGGCGAAGGCGCTGGTCTCCCACGACAGAGTGAGGTCCAGCGGCTGGCTCACCGCGCCGTCCTCGGGTGCCAGCTTGCCGAAGGCCTCGGGCATCGGAACCAGGGTGGTGAAGGACCACCAGGATCCGCCGTTGGCCTCGGTGTCGCCGAGGGAGTTGTTCGCCCGCACCTGCCAGTAGTAGGTGGTGGCTTGGGCCAGGCCGGCCAGCGCCGCGCTGGTGGTGTTGCCGACATTGACCCAGGCGCCGTCACAGGCGCTGTTGTTGGTGGTGTCGATGCAGTACTCGTAACCGGTGGCGTCCGAGCTCGTTTGCCAGGACAGGCTGAGCGAGGTCGCCTGACCGGAGGCGCCGTTGGCCGGGCTGATCTTGACGAAGGGACCCGGCAGGATGATCTCGGTGGTGAATCCCCACCAGCCGCCGCCGTTGGCCTCGGTGTTGCCGTAGGGGTTCACGGACCGGGTCTGCCAGTAGTAGGTGGTGCCGATGTCGAGGCCGGACAGCGCGGCGCTGGTGTTGTTGCCGACGTTGACCCAGACGCCGTCGCAGGCGTTGTTGTCAACGGTATCGAGGCAGTACTCGTAGCTGGTGGCGTCCGAACTCGCCCCCCACGTCAGGGAGAGGGAGGTGCTCTGGTCGGTGGCGCCGTCGGCCGGGCTTGACTTGGCAAAGGCCCCCGGCAACTGACCGCCCGACGGCGTGCACTCCGACGGCACGTCCACCTGGGTGATGGCGATGTCGTCGACCAGCCAGCCGGAGCCGTTGACCGAGCCGTCGGTGGAGAGGGTCCACCGCACGATGGCCTCCTGGCTCGACCACGTGTCGAGGGCGGCGGTGTACTCGACGTAGGTCGAGCCCGTGCCCGAGAAGTAGTCTCCCGTCGGCCAGCCGCAGTTGTCGGACGTCCGGTTGGCGTAATCGGGGTAGTTGACCTCGACCCGCTGCCAGTTGCTGCCGCCGTCGGTGGAGATCTCCACCCGGCCCTTGTCCCAGTTGTCCTCGATGTCGTACCGGGACCAGAAGCTGAGCTGCGGGTTGGTGCCGAGCTGGAGCGGCGGGGTGGCGGCGCCGTCGCAGAGGCCGTTTCCGTACGACCCGGTGTTGTAGACCATGGGCCCGTCGTGGCCGCCGCTGCCGTCCACACTCCACTCGGGATCGAGCACCAGCTTCGCGACGCCGGTGTCGCCGGCGTCGTCCTCCCAGGTCCCGGTCGAGATCGGTCCGGTGGGGGTATTGGAAAGCTCGACGGTGTTGGTGTCCTCGGAGCCGTTGGAGTCGTCCACCGAGCGCACGACGTAGAAGTAGTCGATCTGGAAATCGAGCCCGACCGCGTCCCCATAGGTGGTGGCGGCAACGCCGCTGGCGATCAGGGAGTCCGGTCCGGGGGTGAAGCCGGAGGTGGTGGAGCGATAGACGTTGTAGCTGACCGGGCCGCCGCAGTAGTCGACGGCCGCGTCCCACCCCAGGTCCAGGGTGCAGGTGGAGTTGCCCGGGTTGGTGATCGTCTGGACGCCGTCGAAGATCGGAGCTTCGAGGCAGTCACCCGTGGTCTGGGCGCCCGCGCAGTTGCTGTAGGCCGACTCGCAGCCGCCGGTGATGTCCTTGGACGACACCACATAGGCGTAATCGAGCCCGCCGGAAGCGGTCAGGTCCGAGTAGGAGGTGCCGCTGACGCCGCTGGCGATGAGCTGGTAGGACGCCTGCGGGCAGGTGCCCACGGCGCGGTACACGTTGTAGGTGTCGGCGCCGGTGGCCGAGCTCCAGCTCAGGTCGATGCGGTTGTCGCCGTTGGGCGTGGCCGCGAGGCCGGAGGGGGAGTCGGGAGTCTCACAGGGCACCGGGGTCACGAGCTCGCAGTTGCTGACCGGGCCGGTGCAGCCGTCGGAGGCGCCCACCGGCTGGATCACGTAGTAGTACTCGATGTCGTTGACCACGGTGGTGTCGATGTAGGACGTGGCCGGAGCATTGACCTCGGCGATCCGAGCGTAGCCGGCATCGCAACCGATGTCGTTGCGGTAAATGAAGTACCTGGTGGCGTTGGTCACCGCCGACCAGCTCAGCTCGGCCTGGTTGTTCGACCCGACACCGGTCACCGTGGTGCCGCCGATCGAAGGACAGGAGGTCTGGTCCTGGTTGGAGGGGTCCGAGGCCAGGCCGCAGGCGATGTTGTGGTCGTCCATCGCCGAGAAGATGGCGGCGGCGTGCGGGGTCCCGTTGGCGGTGCCGTCGCCGTCGTCGTCGATCGCCCTCATGACGGTGAACAGGCTATTCCCCGGGCAGCCGTCGGAGTTCGGGATGCGAGCAGCTAGTACATGTCGTAGCCCAGGGTCGGGATGACCAGGTACCACAGCCGGTCTCCCAGCAGCCAGGCGCTGGTGATGTCCAGGTTGTAGGGGGGGCTGGTGAGCTTGCGATTGACGAAGTCCCACAGGGCCTGCGAGGCGATACCACCCTCGGCGTGGGAGCCAATGCCGCATGGCCCGTAGTAACCGGAGCCACTGTTGAACCAGAGCGAGCCGTAGTTCGCGGCCGACCAGGGGGTGTTGCCGGCGTGCTGGGTGTAGTCCATGTCGCGGATACCCGTGCAGTTGAGACACGGGTCGCCGTAGCCGCCGCAGTTGCCGGACAGGATGAAGCCGCGGCCGACGCAGGAGTCGTGCAGGTGCAGGGCCGCCATCCAGTCGGCGTAGGCCTCCACCGGCCGGGAGTCGCCGCCCGAGCCGTCGAAGTCGTCCAGGCTGTGACCCCACTCGTGGAGCGAGACGCCGGGAATCTCACCCAGGTTCCAGCAGCCCGAGGCGGCCTTGTAGAAGTTCAAGGTATCGCCGCCGGAGGTGGCGTTGCACCACGGCGACTGGTTGGTGTTGACCGTGATGTAGCTGGAGGTCAACCAGGTGTTGCCCGGCAGCCAGCCCTGGGCACGCAGATTGGCCGTGGTCAGGTGGTAGTACTGAGTGCGCGCCGAGTGGGTGTTGCCGGCGCCGCCGGTGTTGCCGGTCGGCACTGCGCAGTCGGTGCCCGTCCCAAGGCTGAAGTCCACGTCGCCGGTGGTGGTGGTGTTGTTGATGGTGCCGCAAGAATCGTTGATTCTCGCGTACTTGCCCTGCAGCCTGGTGGTCGCGTTGTCGCCGGGGAACAGGCCGCCGGCGTCGGCGTAGTTGTCCGGTGACGGCAGTCCGGTGTCGGCGAACGCGAAGGGCCGGTCGGCCTCTCCGGTGTGGTTGTCACCGGGGTAGGCGCCGCCGTGGACCCGGCCGTACTCGTTGGTGTCGACGAAGCGCAGCAGCTCACCCGTGTGGGCGTCCACCACCGCTTCCCAGGTGCCGATCACGTCCTTGCGCGCAAACTCGAAACGCCAGGCGAGGCGGTAGTCGATGCCGGTACCCAGCGGTCCTTCGAAAACGTCGGGGTCCTGGCTGGAAGGGGTCACCGGGACGAACAGCAGGGAGCCGGCGTCCAGCACCCGGTCGTCGCCGTCACCGAAGGGTCCCAGATAGCCCTCGACCACTGTCCTGGCGTCGTTCTGCGCCAGTGTAGGGGACGGATCGGTCTGGATCGGTCCGACCCGCTGGCTGGCCACCTGGAGCAGGTTGCCGCGGTTGATGCGGAAGAAGACCGAGCCGTGCTCCACCGGGACCCCGCCGACCGTCCACTGGAAGCGGAGGAAGTACATGAGTCGCCGAAGGGACCCGATCCCAGGGGGTCGAGCACGAGCTCGCGCGACTCGACTCCGAGGAGCGAGGCGTTCTGCTCGATGAAGTCGCGGGCCAGCGCCTCGGCGGTGGCCTCGGGGATGCAGTCATTGCTTCGGCAACCGGGGGCGAACTGGTCCCAGGGCAGATTGTTCATCGAGCCGGGGATGAACGGAATCGCGCCGCCGTCGATCAGGCCGGTGACTCCGCGCCGCAGATCGATGGTGAACCGCCACTCGGGGCCGTAGGTCTGGCGGAAGGCGTCCATCTCGGGGATCGTCGGCAGGGCGTCGCCGAGCCCGTCGGCGTCGGCAGTGACCTCGACGACCCTGAGCTGGGGGTCGATGTAGACCAGCAGATCGAGGTTCTCCCGCTCTCCCTTCGGAGTGAAGGCGAGGGAGAAGCTGGCCGTGAGCAGCACGATGGCGGCGAGGGCCACCCCTCGGGCTGCCCGGGCTGCCGTTCCGGTCACACGGTGCTGTGCCTTCCGGGTCTGATTTATCGTCTCGGGCATTGGCGTTCTGGTGACGGTACATTGCTCATCCCCCGTTTTTTGGTGTGGGCTTGGCCTTGATTCGGCCTGAGGCGTCTTCCGGGCCAGATGAGACGGTACATCAACCGGTTGCTGAAGACAAATCCCCACCCACAAATTTTTCGGCCAAACTCCTGAGCAGCAATCGGCATGCCAGCACACGAAACCGTTTCATGGCCGTCGATTGCCCAGTTCCTGAACAGACCGGAACATCATGCCCCAGATTGGGACCGTGGCGCTGTGGTGTGCATCACGTTGCGGGGTCCCGGCAGTATTCGATGAGTGCTCATTGCTTTCCGGTCGTCCGCTGGCGCGGCCGGCCGAAAAGCAATGAGTAGGTTTTTCTCTGACTTTGGCTGTGCCGGAGCTCGTTGGCCAGTCGATTCTCTCGAGCAACCGAACGGCCGTTGCCGTCGAGGATCGACTTTCAACTCACCGGCGGCAGCAGTTCACAGCCGTGGCCAGGGGAGTCACCGCGCCGGACGGGCGCGAGCAACTTTCAACTTTCAACTTTCAACTTTCAACCCATGGCGGCGAGGGTATGCTGACCATCATGAAGTGGGTTCGCCTGTGCGCGGCGCTGATGGCACTTTCGATGTTGGCAAGGGGCGGAGCTGCGTCCGATACGGATCTCGGCACGGCCGGAATCACGGCGCCGAATCTGGTGCTGATCACCCTGGACACGACGCGGGCGGATGCGGTCGGGGCGTACGGCAGCAGCCTCCGCACCCCGGCGCTGGACGGGCTGGCGGCCTCCGGGACCAGGTGGACCCGGGCGGTGGCGCCGGCGCCGCTCACCCTGCCCTCCCACGCCACCCTGCTCACCGGGCTCGACCCGCCCCAGCACGGGGTGCGCAGCAACGGCGGCGAGGCGCTGCCGGCAACCATCCCCACCGTGGCGGAGGTGCTGGCCGACCGGGGCTACGCTACCGCGGCCTTCGTGGGGTCGCGGGTGCTCGACCGGCGCTTCGGCCTCGATCGGGGATTCGAGGTCTACGACGACGACATGCTGGCCGAGCGGGTGGGCGAGTACGGCTACCCGGAGCGCGCCGCCGACGAGGTCACGGACGCTGCGCTGGCCTGGTTGGATCGGCGGCCGCCGTCGGCGCCGTTCTTCATCTGGGTGCACTACTACGATCCCCACGCGCCCTACCTGCCCCCGATCGGATTTAGGGGACGAACCGACGCGGAGAGCTACCTGGGCGAGGTGGCTTTCGTGGATCAGGAGGTCGGGCGCCTGCTCGAGCGGGTCCGGGAGATCGCCCCCCGGACCGTCGTGGCGGCAGTGGGGGACCACGGGGAGGCGCTCGGCGAACACGGTGAGCGCAGCCACGGGATCTTCCTGTACACCGCCATGATCGAGGTGCCACTGATCATGGCCGGACCGGGTGTGCCCAGGGGGCGGATCCAGCAGGGTCCGGTGGCGATCCGGAGGTTGCCGGCCAGCCTGCTGCAGCTTGCCGGCGTGAGCGCCGAGGCCGCAACTCCGGGACCGGTGCTGCCGGGCCTCGACGCGGCAGATCCGACGCCGGAGCCGATCTACAGCGAGGCGATGATGCCGCTGACCGTGTACGGCTGGGCGCCGCTGATGGCGGTCACCGACGGTCGCTGGCGGTATATCGACGCACCGCGGCCGGAGCTCTACGATCTGGCGGCGGATCCGGCCGAGCGCATGAACTTGTTGCAGACCCGGCCCGGGGACGCCGCCCGGCTGGCGGCGACCCTGGCCGCGCTGACCGCTCGGCCGGCTGTGGGATCCGTCGCGAGTCCGGACCTCGATGCCGAAACCAGGGCGGCGCTTGCCGCTCTGGGCTACGTGGAAGGTCCCGCTGTGGGATCGGGCGACGGCATCGACCCCAAGGACGGTATCGGACTGCTGGCGTCGTTCGACGAGGCCAAAGCCCTGTTGGCCCGAGGCGAGGCCGACGGGGCCGCTGCGCTCCTCGCCGGCCTCGTCGAGCAGAACCCCTCCAACGTCCCGTTCCTCAACCGGCTCGCCGAGGCCCAGCTGGTGGCGGGCCACGGGGACGCGGCCCTGGCGACCCGGCGGCGGACGGTCGAGCTCAACCCGCGGTCGGAGTTCCTGGCGCTGGCCCTGGCTGAAACCTACCGCTTCCTCGGGCGAAGGGACGACGCCCAGATCGGCTACCGGGTGGTGCTGGACATCGACTCCCGGTCGGCAGCCGCATGGCTCGGCCTGGCCGCCCTCGCCCAGGAATCGGACGAAGCGAGGGGCCTGCTCCGTGAAGCCGTGGAGGCCGGGGCCCGGAGCCTGGTGGTGCTGCTCGAGCTGGCCCGGCTCGAATCTCAGGCAGGACGATTCGAGGCGGCCCGGGAGCTGCTCGACCGGGTGGCGGCGCTGGCGCCGGAGGCAGCGGTCGTCTGGTTGGAGCTGGCCAGGGTGGACGAGGCTCAGCTGCGGCTCGACGAGGCGCTGGAGCACTGCCGTCGCGCGGCCGAGCTCGAGCCCGCCAACCCCGGCACGGCGCTGTGCACGGGCCGGGTCTACCTGGCCAGGGGCGACCTCCTGCTGGCACGACCCCACCTCCAACGGGCTTCGGTTCTCGGCAAGGGCGCGGCCGTCGGGGCGGAAGCGGAGGCGCTGCTTTCCCGGATTGAAGATCGAAGAATGGTGCCGTGAAGGGGGGTAGGCGATGGTCACTCGAAAAGCTCCCCCCCGGCCACCCTCCCCGCTTTTCGAGATCAATGGATTCTGAGGAAGTCTGCGTTTTTCTGCGGCCCACGCACCTCGGGACCGGGCGCCTTCACGATTCTATCTTCGCGAGCTGCAGCCCGGCAACCCGGCTGAAGTGGCGGCGGTTGCGGGTCAGCAGGGAGCCGCGGTGACGGATGACGGTACCGGCAATCAGGCTGTCGGCCATGCCGATGCCCTCACCCCTGGACTCGAGCGTGCGCCGCACCTCGGAAGCAGCGTCGGCGGCATCCTCGTCGACCGACAACGCCGGGACTGCAGCGAGCAGCTTCATTACAGCGGCTCTCTGACGTTTCGACCGGGCTCCGCTGAGGAGCTCGAAGCGGGTGATCGCGGTGGTGTGGAGGCCTCCCTTTTCGAGCTCGCAAGCCACTGCGTCCGCGCCGCCGCCCTGCCCGCCGAGGAAGTCGATCAGCACGTCGGTGTCGGCGACAATCATCGCCAGTCTGTCCGAAGGTGAGTGGTTTCCTTGCGAAGATCCTCGACCTCGCGTTCTCGGAGGGTCCCTCGGGCATCCAGGGCCAGCCGCCGGGCCTCGTCGAGCTGCCGCTGTGCCTCAAGGTAGGTCTCGACGGCCTCGGCCACCAGCGACGAGAATCCCTTCTCTCCCCGGCGAGCCGCGATCTCGAGCAGCCTGGCGCGGTGATCGTCCCTCAGTTCGATGGTGGTCCTCACATTCGCCTCCATGACCAGAATAACATGCATGTGCATGCCTATGTCACCGGGCAGCGCGAGCTGGCATGGCATCCGGTGCAGTACGGATTGAAGATTGAAGATTGAACCCGCCCGGTCCCCTGCCACGAAAAAGCCCGGGTCACCCCGGGCTTGATGTCATCTGATTCGTTCGACCGACGGTTTTCCGAATTCCGAATTCCGAATTCCGAATCCCTTACTCGTCGTCCTCGACGTGCTCCCGCGCCGCCGCGGCGATGATCTTCTCCTGCAGCTGCTTGGGGATCTCGTCGTAGCGGCTGAACTCCATGTGGAAATCGCCCCGGCCGCCGGTGATGGAGCGCAGGGTCGGCGCATAGGTGAGCAGCTCGGCGAGCGGCACCTGGGCCCTGACGGTGGTGGTGTCGTCCTCGGTGTCCATGCCCTGGACGCGGCCGCGCCGCGAGTTGAGGTCGCCCATGACGTCGCCCATGCTGTCGTCGGGGATGTAGACCTCGACCTGCATGATCGGCTCGAGCATGGTGGGTTTGCACTTCGCGGCGCACTGCCTGAAGGCCTTGCGGCCGGCGATCTTGAACGCCATCTCCGAGGAGTCCACAGTGTGCTCCTTGCCGTCTACCAGGGTGACCTTGAAGTCCACCATGGGGTAACCGGCGAGCACGCCCTTCTCGGCAGCTTCCTGGACGCCCTTGTCCACCGCGGGCCGGTAGCCCTGCGAGATCGACCCGCCGAAGATCTTGTCGACGAACTCGTAGCCACCACCGGGGTTGGGTTCCATGATGATCTTACACTCGGCGAACTGACCCGATCCGCCGGTCTGCTTCTTGTGGCGGGTGGTCACCTCGCCGGTGCTGGTGACGGTCTCCCGGTAGGGGACCTTGGGCTGGTGGAGCTCCACGTCGACCTTGAAGCGCTTCTTGAGCCGGCTCACCACCACCTCGACGTGAAGCTGACCGGTTCCGGAGATCAATTGTTCCTTGGTCTGGGGGTCGCGGCCGACGGTGATGGTGGGGTCCTCGTCGCGGATCTTGGAGAGGGCGGCGGCCAGCTTGTCTTCGTCCCCCTTGGACTTGGGCTCGAGGGCGAAGCTGATGGCCGCCTCCGGGATCGGCACGGGCGGGAACGTGATGTCGGTTTTGGCGGCGCACAGGGTGTCACCGGTGTGGGTGTCCTTGAGCTTCGGCACGGCGCCGATGTCGCCGGGGGCGAGCTCGGTCACATGCTCGAGCTCCTTGCCTTGAAGCACCGACAGCGCCCCGAGTCGCTCGTTGTTGCGGGTGTTGGCGTTGGTCACGGTTTCGTCGGAGTTGACGCCGCCGGAGAGCACCCGGAAAAGCGAGATGCGCCCGGTGTAGGGGTCCGAAATCGTCTTGAAAACGTAGGCGGAAAAAGGTCCTTCGGTGGTCACGGCGATTTCCCGCGACTCACCGCCGATATTCACCGTCAACGGGCGCCAGTTCGGGGAGGGCAGGAGGCTCGACAGGGCATCCATGACCGGCTGGACTCCGATGTTCCGTCCGCCCGACATGGCGAAGACGGGATAGAGGGACCTTTCCGCGATGGCCTTCTTGAGCCCTCCGGTGAAGGTCTCGGTGTCGAGCTTCCCGGCTTCGAGGTAGGCCTCCATCAGCTCTTCGTCCTGCTCCGCCACCATCTCCATCAGCTCTTCGCGGGCGGCCGCAACCTGGTCGGCCAGGTCGGCCGGCACATCCACTTCCGAGGCCTTGCCGCTCTCGTCGTGGGGCCAGGAGTAGGCCTTGCCCGAGATGAGGTCCACCACCCCGGAAAACCCGCTCTCCTCGCCGATGGGCACCTGGATCGGAGTCACTTCTCGGCCGAACCTCTTCTGCAGGGCTTCCACGGTGCGCTCGAAGGAGGCGCGGTCACGGTCCATCAGGTTGATGCCGAGCAGCACCGGCAGCTCGAAGCCGGCCGCCGCCTTCCACAGCCGGTCGGTCTGGACCTCGACCCCCGAGACCGCCGAGATCAGGAGCAGGGCGCCATCTGCCACGCGCAGGCCCTGGACGGCGTCGGTGGTGTAGATCCCGTACCCCGGAGTATCGATCAGGTTGATCTTGGTCCCGCGGTGATCGAAGTGAGCGACGGCAGTGTTGATGGTGATCCTGCGCTCGTGCTCGTCCTCGTCGAAGTCGGTGGTGGTGTTGCCGTCGTCAACCTTGCACAGTCGGTTCACCACGCCGGCGTTGAACAACATTGCCGACACCAGCGAGGTCTTACCGGTGTCCGAGTGGCCGACCACCGCAACGTTGCGGATCGAGTCGGTGGTGTAGTTCGTCGAACTCATGAAAGGACCCTCCGGGGAGTTGGTGTGGTGGTCAGCGCGTCAGCCGAATCTCCGACCCGGTCAGCTGTCGGTAGGCCTCGGCATACCTGGCGAGGGTGCCGTCGACCACCTCGGATGGCAACTCGGGTGCGGGCGGCAGCTTGTTCCAGCCGCTGGCCTCGAGCCAGTCGCGGACGTACTGCTTGTCGTACGACGGCTGGGGGCGGCCGGGTCGGTAGGAGTCGGCGGGCCAGAAGCGGGATGAATCGGGAGTGAGGGCCTCGTCCATCCAGACGATTCGGCGGTCGGCGTCAAACCCGAACTCGAACTTGGTGTCGGCGATGATGATGCCCCGCTCGAGGGCGAAGGCTGCGGCTTCCCGATACAGCCTCAGGGTGAGCTCGCGAAGGGCTTCTGCGGTCGGGCCGCCGACGATTTCGACCGTCCTGTCGAAGTCGATGTTCTCGTCGTGTCCCTCGGAGGCTTTGGTGGCCGGCGTGAAGATCGGTTCCGGGAGACGGTCGGACTCGGCGAGGCCTTCGGGAAGACGGATGCCGCAGACCGAGCCGTCCGCCTGATACTCCTTCCAGCCGGATCCCGTGATGTAGCCGCGGGCCACGCATTCAACCGGAATCGGATCGAGCCGCCGAACCTGGATGCTCCGGCGGTCGATTTCGGTGTGGCGGCGGAAGGGATCCGGGAAGTCGGCCAGGTGGGTGGCGACAAGGTGATTCGGCACGTCTCGGAATCGGTCGAACCAGAAGTTCGAGAGCTGGGTGAGGATGATGCCGCGCCCGGGGATTCCGGGGGACAGCACGCAGTCGAAGGCGCTGAGTCGATCGGTCGCAACCAGGATCAGCGTGTCGTCCGCTCGGTAGATATCCCGCACCTTGCCGCGGCTCACCAATTGACCCTCAGGGATCGAGGTGGTGAGCAACGGCATGTCAGGCTTCCTTGGCTGCGATCACCGCCAGCGCCGATTTGGTCATGCGGGACTTGTAGCGGGAGGCGGTGTTGCGGTGAAGGACTCCCTTGCGCCAGCCCACGTCGATCACCGACAGGGTCTGCGGCAGGAGCTCCTTCACCTTGTCAGCGTCCTCATCGGCAATCGCCACGCGCATCGCGCGCATCTGGCGCCGGACTCGGGTGCGCACTGACTTGTTCCTCATGCGCCGCTCCAGCGATTGGCGGTGGCGCTTGCGCGCCTGCTTTTTGGTTCCCTTGATATTGGCCATCTAGAAACTCTCCTTCAGGTGCCGTCGACAGGCGGCACGGGCCGGCCATTCTAGCCCATAGTGGCGATTCAGGCTAGTCGGGAATTCGGAATCCGGGATTCCAAATTCGAGAAGTGGCTATCGGATGGTCATGCCCAGAGACTGCAGGCGCTCGCGGGCTAGGTCGGACTCAGGGGTGCCCGGGTGCTCGTACACCACGTATTGGAGGTTGAGAACCCCCTGCCCCTTGTCGCCGAGCTTCAGGTACAGCAGACCCTTCTTGAGCTGTGCGGCCGCCGCTTTGTCGCTGGTCGGGTAGGTCTCCAGCACCTCGGTGAATACTGCGAGGGCCTCCTCGGTCTCCTCCTGGGCGTCAAGGCACTCACCGACCCAGTACAGAGAGTTGTCCGACAGCTCGGTGTTGGGCCATCGTCTGAGGTACTCGCGAAATCCCTGGGCGGCCAGATCGTAGTTGCCGCGCATGTAGTCTTCGTAGGCCGTCCGGTAGACCTCGTCGGGAGTCGAGGAGCCGGCAGCGGTGGTTGTCCGACTCGCCGCTCCGCCTTCACGTGGTGGCGGGCTCGAACCGTCGGCGACGATCACGGGCGGCAGCACCACGCCGCTCACCGACGTTCCACGTGCAGCTGCCAGCTCCTGCGAGATCGACTGCAGGCGTCGCGTCGTGACCTCGAGGCTGGCGTGGAGCGCCTCGATCTGCTCCTGGAGCTGTTCCACACGCATCGCCAGGTCCGCGCTCGAGCGCGTTGTCTGGGCGGTGAAAGCCTGAACCTGCTTTTCCACTGAGTCCAGGTCCTGCTTGTCCGGCATGGATTGTCCGAGCTGCTGGACCTGCTGCTGGAGGTCGGAGATCTCGCGGTGAAGCAGCGTCATATCCTCGGACGAGGTGCTGCATGCGACCAACGGGATCAGCAACAGCGAGAACGCGACGATCGACAAGGGGCGCATTGGCGAACTCCTAGCGAGCCGTGATCACGAAGTGGGCTCGGCGATTCAGCGACCAGGCCTCCTCGGTGTTGCCGAGGGCGAACGGCCGTTCCTCTCCGTAGGAAATGGTGCGGATGCGTTCCGGAGCCACTCCGAGGAACACCATGTAATCGCGCACGCCGGCCGCGCGCCGCTCTCCGAGGGCGAGGTTGTACTCGCGGGTGTTGCGCTCGTCGCAGTGGCCTTCGACCAGGACTTTGACCGACGAGTACTGCTGGAGCCAGGCCGCGTTCCTGGCCAGAACCTCACGGTACTCCGGTCTGATGTCCCAGAGATCGGTGTCGAAGAAAACATCCTCGAGGTATCCGCGGGCGTTGAGCAGCTCGAGATCCTCCGGCAGCTCCTCCACCACCTCCTCGGACACGATGGTATCTGTGATGGTCTCCTCCACGATCTCCTCGACCACCTCGTCAACCACCACTGGAGTCGGGGTCGCCGTCGGGGGCGGCGGGGGCGGCAGCTTGGAGCTCTTGCAGGCCCCGAACGCCACCATGGAAATCACCACGATCAGGGCGACGAACAGGCGTTGTGCGGGTTTCATTCGGAACCTCCTTGTTGGTGGTCACTCTAGCAGCCTCCCTCGGGCCCCACAAGACAGAGAGAGTCGATGGTGCACGCAGTGGTTCCTTTGATGGCCGCGGTGTGGCCGGTGTCACGTTTTGGGGTGAGAGGTGAAAAGTGAAAAGTCGATTACGAATTACGAATTGCGAATTCTGGCCTCCCGGGACCGCTGAAACGGAAACGAAAGCGTCGCGTTGCAATGAGAATCTCGGGACGATCTCGACGATCTCGGACGCCGACAATTCGCAATTCGTAATGGGGGGGTGGGTGGGGGACGCAAGTCAATTCGATGCGGTCACTCAGTCTATTGCCAAACCGCCTTCGGGGCGCTTGAGCTTGCCGCGACGGTTGAGCTTCGCGAGGTAATCGTAGACGACGATTGATCCCGCGACCGCCAGGTTGAGGGATGGCACCAGGCCCCACTGGGGAATCTGAACGACCAGGGCGGCGTGCTCCATCACCTCCTCGGGTATCCCGTCGCGTTCGGTGCCGAGCAGGAAACACGGACGTTGCGGGTACTCGGTCTCGAAGAGGCTCACCGCCCGTTCATGGAGCTCTACCGCCACCAGCGAGTAGCCCCGGCGTTGAATGTGCGAGCTGAACGCCGCCACATCCTGCAGGTGGTTGACCGAGGTGTAGAGATCCGAAGTGCAGGCCGGCGTGAGGTCCCAGTCCCTGCCGCCCACCAGCAGCACCTCCGCGGCGGCGGCGGCGTGGGCGGTGCGGACCAGCGATCCCAGGTTGTGCTCTTTTGTGATTTGCCAGACCGCGATCGCGAACGGCCGCAGGCCCCGCCGGTACTCCTCCCGCCGCCGCTGTTGACGGTCCAGTCGCCGCTTGTGATCCCACTGGTCTTTGACCGGATTGGGCATGGTCTCCCTACTCTGCCCTCCCTCCCAGTCCTCGTCAACGTTCGACCAACGCAGAATCGAAAAGTCAGAAAAAATAAACCGCAATTCGCGGGGCGAATTGCGCGACCATTTCCAACCGTCGAGATTCCAACTACGATCCAGAAAAACGAAACCCCGCTTCGCGCGGGATTTCGTCACGGTGGGTATGCCCACCCGGGCTTCTTCAGTTGGTGTCGCGGCTGTGAAGTCCGTTGAACACCCGCGGCCCCTGGGGACACTTCAAATATGTGGCCGCAGCGCATCGGTGTCAAGAGTTCCATTCTTGAGGAATCGGAATTCGGAATTCGGAAAACCGACCCCGAACGGCGTCCCGAGGAGCGGAGGGACGAGGGAGCTGGGGCTGGCCTGCGGCTGTCTGCTGGCGGCGGGGAGTCGCGTAGGAGCAGCCAACGGCTGCGACAACGTGAACTTTCAACTTTCAACTGGATGGGTGGGGTGGGCGGGGGAGGGAGGTTCCGCGGAAGGCCTCGGGAAGTAGCTCGCCGACGCTGGTGATGCGGCGCTCGTTGGACGTGTTCGCCAGGATCAACGGGAAGTCACCGAACTCGGCCAAAACCTGCCGGCATGCGCCGCACGGGCTCGCCGGCGGGGACGATTCGGTGACCACGGCCATGGCCAGGAAGGACGACGCCCCACCGGCCACCGCGGCAGCCACCGCGTTACGCTCGGCGCAGACGCTCAATCCGAAGGATGCGTTCTCCACGTTGCAGCCGGTGATCACGTTGTTGTCGGCAACCAACAGCGCGGCGCCCACCCGGAAGTCCGAGTAGGGCGCATAGGCGCGGTCGCGGATCGCGGTGGCGGCCGCCACCAGGCGATCGGCGGTATCACGAGTCAGCTCCATGCCTTCACTATACCGGCATCGAAGCGTGACGCTTGAGAAAAAAGTGACCGCCCGGAGGCGGTCGAGGGAGATGTGTGATGTATCTGTTCGTTAACCGCGCCTGGCTCCGCCCGATGATCTCGAGGACGACGGTGCCGCCGACCGGGGCGCCGACGCTCCTCCGCCGCTCGACCGTCCCGAGCCCGACCGGCTCCCGCTGGAGCCGGAGGGCGCCCGGCCCGGTGAGGACCTGCCCGATGAGGATCGGGAGGAGGGGGACGACGCCGTCGGGTTGCGTGAGGGGGAACTGGGCGAGCCGGTGGAGGTCCTGGGTGCTGTCGGATTGGTCCTCGGCACGATCACCGGACGAGCCGGGGCACTGCCGGAGCGGCTGCCGGTGGCCGGCGCCGACCGTGTAGTGGGCGACCCGGGCTGAATCGTCCGGCCGACGGATATCGACGGTCTGCTCGGGATCTCCCGTGCACCGGTCGTCGTCCGTCCCGCCGTCGGCGGCGTTACCAGGTCGGACGGCCGAGTCCGGGGGATGAATGGGTTGCGATTGGTGGAACCCTGCTGACGGGTGGTCTCCGTCCCTCGATTTTGGGATGACCGGTACAGATCTGGTGTCGTCCGGCCGGTGGCGCCGTGGAGGGGGGACCCGGCGCGGGTTGTGAGGGACGGGTCGGCGGTTCGGGTTCCCGAGGCCCCTGGAGATTCACTGGCCGGAGATGTGGCCGGAGTCGACGCCGAACGACGTGCGATGGCGGCGGTGGTGGTGGGATTGACCAGACGGAGGGCGTCTTCCGCCCGCAGGCTGTCGTCACGGGCCATGATCGGCGTGAGGTCGCGCGTCGTGGTCCGCTCGACTCCGCGGAAGACCCGTTCGAGCTCCTCCGAGGGCCGCTGGCGCGATGGTGATGCCGTGGTCAACGGGCCTGACATCACGACGCCGGTATCGGTCCGGCCGCGCAACGCCTCGTCGCCGGACCGCACCATTCGCGACAGGTGGGGGCTCGCGAAGTCGCGGTCGGAAACCACGTTCCACGCCACCCGGTCCATGTCGCCGACGCGGACCCTGCCGGTGAGATCGAGGTCCACGGTCTGCGGCCGGGTGAGCGATGCGCGGCGGTTTGCGCCTTCGTCGCCGCCGCCTCCGGCCCCGGGCCTCGGAATCACATCACGACGCGGGGTCTGGCCGCCATCTCCTCCGGGGTAGCCCGGATAGCCCGGCCCAGCGGGCTGGTACGGCCAGCGAGGGTAGCCGTAGTAGTGGCAGTAACGCGGCCAGTACCATCCCCAGTAGTAGCCCGATGGGCACCAACCGACATAGCCGGGCCACCAGCACCAGTTGACCCACGCCGGACCCCAGGCGGAACCCCAACCCCAGACCCAGCCGAAGCCGGCCGAGAGGTACCACGAACCGTAATGGTAGGGCAGCCAACCCCAGGGCTCGTAGGATACCCACGACCAGCCGGTGGGCGTCCAGTACCAGCGGCCCGCCGTATAGGGGCGCCAGCTCGAATCGACGTAAGGCTGCCAGGCCCAGGTGTTGTACTCCGTCACGTAGACCCATGAACCGTAATTGTCCAATTGCGCCGCCTGCCGCTCGTAACGCGCGTCGACATACTGGCCGCTCTCTCCACCCATGACCTGACGGCGCTGATCGACCCATAGGGCGAAGGCGTCGTCCCAGGTCATGTAGAGCTCTTCCCCGACGATCTCTCCGGAGTCGAGCTCGGTGGCCGAATTGGTCCGGACCAGCACGCCGCCGGAGGTAGTCGCGGCCTCGGCCAATCCCTCCCACACTTCGACCCGGAGGCCCCCTGCGGGCTGAGCCCGCACCCGATAGAGACCCACGTCGTTGAGGTAGACCGTGGCGGACCTGCCGTCGATCCGGATCGGTTCGCGGGTGAGACTGTGCGGACTGATCTCAACCACCACCGAGCCCTCGGCCAGGTAGAGGACGGTTCGATCGGCTCCACTGTCGCGGCTGAAGGCCACCGCGTCGAGGCTCAGCGTGGTGTACTCGTCCAACCAGACGATGTTGCCGTCGGCCAGGATCAGCTCCATCCGGGCCTCGCGGGCGGTGTCGATACGATCGCCTGGAATCACCGGCATATTGATCACGGCCTCTACCGAATCGGCCTGAGTCGCCGGCTGGACGGTGGCGTAGCGTTCGAGGTAGGAGATGTAGCTCAGGGAGGTCGGATCGTCCCCTTCCGAGGCCACCACCGATCCCGCCGTTGCGACCAGGATTGCCGCTGTCAGGAGCTTTCTCATCTGCCACCTCCCCGCACGTCTCGAAGAGTTGCAACCGTCGTGCCACCTCTGGGGAGTCCAAAGTCTAAAGTCTAAAGTCTAAAGTCAACCACCCGCCCAACCGGGGTGAGGCTATAGGGCTTTGGGGTTATGGGGTTATGAGCCTTGAGGCTTGGGCCGAGTCCCGGATCCAGCCCCCAATCCTGTCATCCTGAGCCCCGAACCCCGAGTCCCGAACCTCGAACCTCAAACCTCAAACCTCAAACCTCTTAGCTAAACAGAAGGGGTCAGTAGGCCTGAGGCTGGGCGAGTCACGGATCCAGACCCCAATCCTGTCATCATGAGCCCCGAACCCCGAGTCCCGAATCTCGAACCTCAAACCTCAAACCTAACCTCTTACCTCGAACATGATCCAACCCCTCTGCCGAACCCAAGCCGCGACCGACCCGACTTTTGACTTTTGACTTTAGACTTTGAACTCAATCATGAAGATCGGCGGAGGCGGGTCATCTCCGTCATTTGCTGATTCTGCCGAACCTTGACGAGGGTGCCTGCCGGATAGAATCCGCCGCGCAGGGTGGCGTTCGGGTAGGTGACGCTTCCCGGGCCGAGCAGCACCCCCGGATTGAGGACCGTGTTGCAGCCGGTTTTGCAGCTGTCGCCGAGCACCGCGCCGAACTTCCGCAGGCCGGTGTGAACCACGCCGCCTGCGTGATGGAAGGTCACCTCGCGGCCCACGTTCTTGACGTTTGACAGGATGGTGCCGGCGCCGAGGTTGACGTCCCGGCCGAGGATCGAGTCACCGACGTAGTTCTGGTGAGGGGCCTTGGCGGCCGGCAGCAGGATCGATCCCTTGACCTCGGAGTGGGCTCCCACCAGGCTGCCGGTCCCGAGGATGACGAACTCCCGAATGTAGGCGCCGGTCCTCACCGTGACTCCTTCGCCGAGGATGGCGGGGCCGACGATGACGGCGCCCGGTTCGATCCGGCATCCGGCGCCGACGGCGATGCGGTCGCCAAGAAGGTGGACGCCGACGGGGATCTCCGAGTCGACCGTCCACCTGTCCCAGGCTTCGAGATAGCTTTTGAGGGTGTCGCCAAGGGTCGCCCACACCGGTGCGGATTCGTCGAATATCCCTGCGTGAACAAAGTCGTCGAGGTTGAAGAAAGCGGACGGGGAGAACTCGCTCATGCCAGGGACTCCTCCGGGTTCGCCGGACGTCGTTTGATCACCACCACGGTCTGGTCATCCGCAGGCGGGGACGTTCGGCTGAAGTTGGTGACGTCGGTGAATACGCGATCGACGATCGCCACCGGATCGAGGTGGCATGCTCTCTGGGCCACGTGGATCAGCCGGTCCTCGCCATACTCGTCACTCGATTCGGGTGCAACCGCTTCGGTGATGCCGTCGGTGAATAACACCAGGACGTCGCCCGGTCTCAGGTCCGCAACTCCGATCTCGTACTTCGCGTCCGGAGTCGGGCCGACGATGAGGCCCCCGGTGCTGAGTCGTTCAAAGCTGTTGTCGGCGCCGATCAACAGCGCCGGCGGATGGCCCGCATTACAGTAGAGAAGGGTCCCGTTGGCGTGGATCTCGGCCAGGAACAGGGACACGAATTTGGTGGCGAGCCGGCTGCGGTGGATGATTTGGTTGAGCCGCTCGACGGTCCGGGTGAGCTTGAATTCCCTCGACAGACCCATGCGAAGGCCGGTGAAGACATCGCGCACTTGGAGCGCCGCGGGTAGGCCGTGGCCCGTGGCATCGGCTACCACCACCACGAACATCAGATCGTCAAGGGTGATCACATCATAAAAGTCACCGCCGACGATTTCCGCCGCCGAGCTCCTGGCCGCGATCTTGAAGTCGCCGGGGTTCGGAAGGTGTCGGGGCAGGATGGAGTTCTGGATCAGCCGGGAGTCCTCCATGATCGCCTGCATCCGCGTCTCACGCAGCTTCTGGTTGATGGCCAAACGGACGATGTTGAGCGTGGCCATGAGGTCGTCCCGATTGTCGATACCCGAGACGACGTCGAAGGAGAGCACGTAATGACCATCCGCGACCGAAATGGCGGCGAAGCAGTCACGGGTGCCGAGGTCCGCTTCCAGCCGCTGATCGAGCCGCGGGTCGGACCGCTCCATTATCATGGCGCCGGTGTCGAGGAGTTGCTCGAAGGGCGGATAGGTCCGCCACACCCGCAGCCCCAGCGGTGCTCTGTCGACCTGGCCAAAGGTGGACACCAGTTCGTAGGAGCCGTCGTCCTGCGAGTAGATTCGGCCGCCGCGAATGCCGAGATCGTCGGAGAACGACTCGGCGAGGAGTTGGGAAGTCTGTTCGATCGTCGCCAGGGGAGTGGAACCGAGCGCGATCGTTTCGAGCGCCCGTTCGATGCGGCGAAACAGCGAGATCGACCCCTTGGACATGGCCGGATTCTTTCACGCGCGGTGCCAGTCGACAAGGCCGAGGTGATCGCTCACTACTCCCATCTCATTTCTTAAGGCAACGAATCCGATTTTCGAGCCCGGTTGAGGCGTGAGAACTGAGATGGGAGTAGTGAGTTTTTTGGATCTTCTTTTTGTGTTGATCAACACGGATTTGTGTTTGGATTGAGTCGAGTGATTGCCCGGGGAATGTGGCCTGTCGAGCGGATCAACCGAACGTTACGGGTTCGCCGGCGAGGATTTTCTCGACGGCAGTCATGAACTGGGTTGGAGGCAGATAGCCTGGAATCCTGCCAAGCTCGCTTCCTTCGGGGTCGAGGAAGATGATAGTTGGCGGTGCCTCCACCCGAAGCTCGCGAACGATGTTGTCCGCGTCGCCGTCGATATCCACGTTCAGAGGCACCACGCGGTCGGAGAGCAACGCCGCCACCTTCTCATCGCGGAAAGTGACGGTCTCGAGGGTCTTGCACCAGACACACCAGTCGGCGTAGAAGTTCGCCATCACGGGTCTGCCCTGAGAGCGGGCTTTAGCAAAAGCCGCGTCCCAGTCGTCCTCCCAGGCAATCTCGGCCTTCCGGTGGGAGGTCGCGACCAACTCCTCGGGCTCGGGACCGGACTGGATCTTCTCTCCACCACAACCCACCGCAACCAGAATCGCGGCGAGCAGCCAGTGGGTCGGATGGCGCTTTGATCTCACCTGGACCTCCTTCGGCGGGCGTGGACGCCGGCGTCATCGTATCACCTTATGGCGATGTAGTGCGAACCGCAGCCTGTGAGGATTCGATGATGCCGACGGCATTTCCGGCGGCGGTTCACTCCTTCGGCGTCTTGGTTCATGCTGCGATCGACCGACGGTTTTCCGAATTCCGAATTCCGAATTCCGAATTCACCTACCCCGCGTCTCCTTCATCCTCATCATCCTCGTCTTCATCATCCGTGAGCCTCTCGTCGGCCATCACGATGGACTCGACCGTGGGCATGGGCTCGCCCGGCCTGGGAGTGTAGAACGAGAGCTGGAACGGCCACGGCAGTTCGTGAAGGCCGTCAGGGACGTCGCCGCACTCCTGCGAGTCGGGTTCGGTGCCGTCGAGAAAGGCCTCCAAAATGACCTCGCCGTGATAAGGACAGCGCGGGATCGCGCGCTCGCCCGTGTAGTAGTCGACGGGTGTGAAGACGACCCCGGGCGGCACCTCGAATTCCTCGGTTCGGGCGGCTTCATCGAGGGAGTCGAGGTAACCCCGGATGAAGTTGTTCCAGATGGGTTGCGCCGCCCGCGCACCGGTCATCTTCTTGCCGATGGGGACCTTGAGGTCGCGACCGACCCAGACCCCCACCGTGATTCGCGGGGTGAACCCGATGAACCACGCGTCGGCGTATCGATCGGTGGTGCCGGTCTTGCCCGCCAGATTGGCCTCGATGGTCCGGGCGGACTGGCCCGTTCCGCGATCGATCACCCCCTCGAGGACGTCGAGCATGAGATAGGCGGCCGGCGCGGAGATCGCGCGCTGGGTGCGCGGGAAGAATCGTTCCTCGAGACGGTCGTCGCGATCGTAGATCTCCGAGATCGCGTGGGGTTCGGGGATCTCCCCGAGATTGGCGATTCCCGCGTAGGCTCGAACCAGGTCGATCAATCGCACCTCGACGGCGCCGAGGGCGAGTGAAGGGTAGGGGTGAAGCTGGGTGCTGATGCCGAATCGTTTCGCCACGTCCACCACGGCCGGACCACCGACGAGCTGCTGCATCTTCACCGCGGAGGCGTTGTAGCTGAACTCGAGAGCCCGCCGGATGGTGGTGATTCCGTAGTATCGGTTGTAGAAGTTCTTTGGGCAGTAGGTGAGCTCGCCCTGGCCGTCGGGCAGCAGGATCGGGGCGTCGAAGATGGTGTCGGCCGGGGTGAAACCCTGCTCGAAGGCGGTCAAGTAGACGAAGGGCTTGAAGGCCGAGCCACACTGTAGGGTGGACTGGACCGCGCGGTTGAACTTCGAACGTTGGAAATCGAAGCCGCCGACGAGTGCCAGGATCGCTCCGGTGCGGTTGTCCATGGCGATCAGGGCGCCCTCGATCTCCGGCTCCTGGAGGAGGGTCACCGTGATCGGCTCGGTGTCGTCCTCGGGAAGCTCGTCGGGCAGCCCCACCATGACCAGATCGCCGGGCTTGAGGATTCTCCGGAGTGACCCGGTCCCGGTCCAATCAGCTCCGGACAGCGGGAGCCGAACAGGGCGGTCGCCGATCCTGAGATCCGCGGAGCTGCCGGTGACCTCCAACACCACGGCGCGGACCAGGTCGTTGGGTCGCAGCTCCAACAGCGTCCACGACGGGTCGCGGTAAGTCTCGGCGGACTCGGCGCTGCCGTCGGCGATCACATTTGGGGGCCTGCGATAGCCGATGTAGGTTGTCTCGAGGTCGACCAGCCCCCGGCGAAGGGTCTGCTCGGCGAGTGCCTGCAGCTCGGGATCCATGGTGATGTGGACCTGAAGGCCGGCGGTGTACAGCGCGTCGGTGCCGTAGCGATCCTCGACCTGCTGCCGGACCATTTCGTGGAAGTAGGCACCGCTGGAAATCCGGTGCCTGTGAAGTCCCACGCCGAGCGGTTCGGCGACGGCTTCGTCGTGGGCCGCAAGATCGATGAACCCGAGCTCGAGCATGCGGTCCAATACCCTGTTGCGGCGCTGGATGGCCGCGTCGGGACGTTTGATCGGGTTGTAGCGGTTGTTGGCGCTCGGGATCATCCCGGCCAGCAGAGCGCTCTCGGCCAGAGAGAGCTCGGTCGCCGACCGGTCGAAGTACAGGCGGGCGGCGGCTTCCACCCCGTACGCCCCCTGGCCGAGGAAGATCTGGTTGGCGTACAGAGTCAGGATCTGGTCCTTGCTGTAGCGTTTCTCGATGTCGATGGCGAGCAGCGCTTCCTTGATCTTGCGCCGTATGGTGTGCTCTCTCTGGAGAAAGAGGTTGAGAGCCAGCTGCTGGGTGAGGGTGGAACCCCCCTGGGTGATGACCCGGTCCTTGCGGGTCACCAGATTCCGGGCGGTGACCCACGCGGCGCGCGCGATCGCCTTCGGATCCACTCCGCCGTGCTCGAAGAACTCGGCATCCTCGATCGCGACGATGGCCAGCTTGAGGTGTTCGGGGATCTGCTCGGGGGCCAGCTCGACCCGCCGTTCGACCGCGTATGAGGCCACCGGCTGGCCGTCGGCGGCGTAGACGACCGTGGTGGATGCGGGCCGGAACGTGGCCAACTGGTCCACCTGGGGCACGTGCAGAAACTGGGCGACGATCCAGCCGCCCAGAGCGCCGGCCGCCACTCCGGCGACGGCCGCTACCAGCAGCCTGACCGTCACGGATCTCGGATACCCGCCCACGCCATCACCTTAGCAAAGCGAGGTTGTCGCTTCGATGGCGTGATTGTGGCCGAGTTCAGGCCGTCACTTGCCGACGCTCGCCGACACTGAAATCCATGCTCCGAGGTTTCCGGACTCGAAGCCATCCTGGAAGATCACCGGTTGAGGAACCGGGGTCGGAACCAGGCCCGGGTCGTTTTGCCAGGATGGCGTCGGGGTCGGACTCGGGGTGCGGGTCGGGGTCGAAGTTGGAACCGGCGGCACCGGGGTGTTGGTCGGCGTGTGCGTGAAGGTCGGGGTTGGCGGCACCTGGGTCGGTGTCCAGGTCGGCGTGTGCGTGAAGGTCGGGGTTGGCGGCACCTGGGTCGGTGTCCAGGTCGGCGTGTGCGTGAAGGTCGGGGTTGGCGGCACCTGGGTCGGTGTCCAGGTGGTCGCGGCGTGTGCGTAAAGGTCGGAGTTGGCGGCACCTGGGTCGGTGTCCAGGTCGGCGTCGGCGGCACGGGTGTGCCGGTCGGCGTGTGCGTAAAGGTCGGAGTTGGCGGCACCTGGGTCGGTGTCCAGGTCGGCGTCGGCGGCACGGGTGTGCCGGTCGGCGTGTGCGTAAAGGTCGGAGTTGGCGGCACCTGGGTCGGTGTCCAGGTCGGCGTGTGCGTAAAGGTCGGAGTTGGCGGCACCGGGGTCGGGGTGCGGGTGGGAGTCGGCGGCACCGGGGTGTTGGTGGGTGTGCGCGTGAAGGTCGGGGTTGGCGGCACCGGGGTCGGGGTGCGGGTGGGAGTCGGCGGCACCGGGGTGTTGGTGGGTGTGCGCGTGAAGGTCGGGGTTGGCGGCACCGGGGTCGGGGTGCGAGTGGGAGTCGGCGGCACCGGCGGTGTTGGTGGGTGTGCGTGTAGGGGTCGGGGTTGGCGGCACCGGGGTCGGGGTGCGGGTGGGAGTCGGCGGCACCGGGGTCGGAGTCGGGGTCGGCGTTGCGGCCGGCCCACCCGTCACCGAGAGGTCGAGGCGGTACAGCTGGCACTGATCGGTGGAATCACCTTCGACCTCCACGTAGTACGTTCCACTGCCGCTCGACAGCGGGACGTTGGTGAGCGTCTCGGACATTCCGACGCCGTTGACGTTCGACGAGGCGAGCTCGGTGGTGCCGTTCGTGTCGAGCACCCTGATCGCGAGGTCGTGCACGTTCAGCGAGTCGAAGCTGGTGCCCGCGGTGCAGCTTCCGCCCGAGGTCTGGGGGCCGCTCAAATAGGTCCACCCGATGGGGGTCACCGAAACGCTGAGGGACGAGCTGGAGCCGACGGTCAAGCTGAAGTCGTCGACGTCGTAGTTGTTGTCGATCGAGATGTCGTGGACGGAAATCGAACTGGGCGAGAGGACAAGGTGAGAGGCGGAGGCCGGGTCGTCGTTGGTCTCGAAGTCGTCGCCGTAGCCGCGGTTGACCGCCAGCACGTCGTCGTGCTGGGGGCCGTCGAATGCACTGGAGTAATAGGGCTCCATGAGCTTGGTCTGGTTGACCGGGCAGACGTGCTGAAGGCCGAGGCCGTGACCGTGCTCGTGGGCGACCACGTTTCGTAGCCGCAGCGAGTTGCCGGAGAGGTTGGTGTAGAAGGAGTCGCCGGTGTCGATCACCATGTCGCCGACGTCGGGGTAGAAGTTGTAGGCGAGGATGCCCGAGTTGCCGTCGATGTTGTGCCCGCCGATGCGAATGTCGCCCCGGTTGCCGATCGAGCCCTCGGAGCTGACGAAGGACGCGCCGTCGTCCCAGGGCTCGTATTGGTAGATGACGCCCGAGAGGGCGCCCCATCGGTCGAAGACCTGCTGGAGGATGCTCAACCAGGTGGCCTCGTCGCCGTAGATTCCGGTCAGGTAGGCGCGGAGGTTGCTCGGTGCGTCGACCTCGCCGGCGTAGCCGGGGATCGTGGTTCCGTCGGGGATCACGCTCCATGTGAGGGTGGTGGGATCGCCCTGGTCCAGCCCGCTGCCATCGGTGGCGGTGCGGTACCAGCGATTGCCGTCCGGAAACTGGAACTCGGATTCGCCGCCGCCGGCTAATGAGTGATGGACGCGTTTCAGGGAGGCGGTGGCGATCGCCTGCTGGACGTACCAGTCCGGGGTACCGGGGGCGAAGCAGAGTACCGGGGGCCGGTCGGAGCTTGAAGCCGGAGCGGTTCCCGCTGCGGCGGGGGTGAGCACCGTCGAAAGAAGGATGACGCTGCCGATGGCGGCGAGAGTTGAGTTGTTGAACTTCATGTCCGGTGGCGCTCCTCGTGGACTGCTCGCGTCATCAGGGGAAGGTCGCCGTCCAGAAACCGAGATTCCCGGATTCGAAGCCGTCGGCGAAGACAGTTTCGGCGGCGTCGAAGATGCAGATCCCGGTCGCAGGATTGACGTGGTTGTTGATGATGTTGCTGATCACCCGGCTGTGGAACTCCATCCTGTTGGAGCCGCAACCGGCGACGTGGCAGTAGCTCATGACCGTGCCCGGTCCGCCCGGGCAGGACGTGGGTCCCGAGTAACAGCCGCCTTCGTTGGCATAGCACTGGTCGATGGGCGGCGAGTAGCAGTGGGTGTGGCGCGATCCGAAGTTGTGGCCCAGCTCGTGGCCGGCGACGAAGGCGTCGCCCGCCAGGTAGTCGATCTTGAAGACTTTCGTGAAGCTGTAGCCGTAGGAGTGGGAGCAGAGCCCGCCGACCCAGGCGATTCCGGATGCTGAGTTGTTGCCCGGCTGCTTGCCGGACAGCATCGCTGCCAGCGCGCGGTCGATGTGGTTGTAGTGTGAGTTCCAGTACGAGCTGAACTCGTTGAGCTCGGCGCTGGAAGCGTTGCCGCCGCTGTTCTGCACGTAGGGGTCCGAACCCATCCGGATGATCGTGTCGCCCTGGAGCAGGGTGACGTCGAGGTCGCGTTCGTACATCACATTCATCGCGGCGACGAGATCGGCGATGTAATCCAGGGCGGCCGCCTGGTTGTTGTTGAACTTGAGCAGGAGAAGCTCGGTGTCGGTGTCGAATGCGATGGTGGCGGTCCTGCCGGCGGATTCACCGCCGCGGCCGGCCGACCCGTCTGGCGCTGCCGGGAAGGCCCGCGGAGCGTCAGCCGCGCCGTCCTCGAGACCGCAGGACCACGCATCCGGGTCGCCGCCCAGCGACCTGATGCGGTCGGCCGCGGGGAGAACCAGGTACCGCCCGCCCGCCGGGACGATCTCGAAGACCTCACCATCGACGACGGTGAACCCGCGCATGGACCAGTCCGTGGGATCGACCGAAAGCATGATCCGATCGCCGGCGGCTCCCGATGGTCCCCAGAGGTGGATCCGGCCCGACGGCGACAACGGCCGTGTGCCCCCGTTCTCCTCGAGCAACAGGCGGGCCCCGGGATCGATGACCCGGAATCGCGTGACGGTGATCGGCTGGCGACGGCCGGGCGCCAAAGGCCAGTCGGTGACGGTGATCGTGCTGCCCTCGGCGGTCTTCGTCAGCCCTTCGACCACGGCGCGGGGAACGGTGAATCTCTCCTGAGGGAACCCTGCATCCGAGAATTCCAGGGTGCCGGGAATGGGAACGGCGATCTCGACCACCCCGTCCGCCGCCAACGCGAAACAGGGCAGACACACGGCGATCCCAATCAATACGCCGAACGTCTTTCGCGAAGTCATGGCCACCGCTCCGTTGGTGGGGTCATCCTGCCCTCCTCACATTCCCCTGACCTGAGGAGGTTCCCGGAGGGTTTGAATTTCGGAGTGACCGCGCTCACAATTACCCATGGACGTGCTGATCGGGCTCGGGGGTAATCTGGGGGACGTGCAGGGCGCCTTTGCCGCGGCCGGGTCCCGCCTGGCCGAGATCGGCGTGGTCGCCGGGGTTTCCAGGTCGTTTCGGACTCGACCCGTGGGCCCTCCCCAACCGGATTTCCTGAACGCGGCCCTCGTGCTCGACTGCGGTTGGGCGCTTGGGGAGCTTTTGCAGTTCTGCCGGGAGGTGGAGCGCGCGGCGGGACGGGACCGGCTCAGCGAAGCTCGCTGGGGCCCGCGACCGCTGGACGTGGACCTGCTGCTGGTGCGCGGCGCCGTCCACAGGAGTCCGCGACTGGTGCTGCCGCACCCCCGGTTTCACGAGCGGCCTTTCGCCCTGATCCCGGCAGCAGAAGTGGCCGGGCAGTGGATCCACCCGCTGGTCGGCAAATCCGTGGCACAGCTCGCCGCGGACGGTCTGGCGCGCGAACCGGATGCGGTCGAGGCGGTCGTCGAGAACCGCTAAGAGCGGCTTGGCAGGTCGCAAGGCCCGCGTTACACTCGCGTGTCGCAGCGACCAGCTGCAGGAGGAGTATTCAATGGACCGTACTGTTGGCGAGCTGAAGAAGATCAGGAAGGACGTGAAAGCGTTCCTCACCGAAATCGGCGTTGGAATCGACCTCGGGCTGCTGCCCACCAACCCGGGGGCTTGCACCGGCCGCTGGATCGAGGCCGACGGGGGCGACGAGCTGGTATCGCTCAGTCCGATTGACGGCGAGCCCTTGGCGTCGGTGGTCCAGGCCGACGAGGCGGCCTACGAAGAAGTCGTAGCCGCAGCTGCCGAGGCGTTTGCCGAGTGGCGGATGATGCCGGCCCCGGCGCGAGGAGAGGTAGTGCGCGACCTCGGCAACGAGCTGCGCACAGTCAAGGAGCCACTCGGCAAGCTGGTGTCGCTGGAGATGGGCAAGATCAAGTCCGAGGGTCTCGGCGAGGTCCAGGAGATGATCGACATGTGCGACTTTGCCGTCGGGCTTTCGCGCCAGCTCTACGGCCCGACCATGATGTCCGAACGGCCGCTCCACCGGATGTACGAGCAGTGGCACCCGCTGGGCGTGGTCGGCATCATCACCGCCTTCAATTTCCCGGTGGCCGTGTGGGCGTGGAACGCTGCTCTGGCTGCCGTCTGCGGCGACACAATGGTGTGGAAGCCGTCGTCGGACACACCGTTAACCGCGGTTGCCGTGCAGAACATCTGCAACCGGGTGATGGACCGGCACGGCCTTCACGGCATCTTCAACCTCTTGATCGGACCCGGGCGGACCGTGGGCGAGCGGATGATCAACGACGCCCGGATACCGCTGGTATCGTTCACCGGGTCGACCGGCATGGGACGCCACGTGGCGGAGGCCACTGCCCGGCGCTTCGGACGGAGCATCCTCGAGCTCGGCGGCAACAACGCCATCGTGGTCGAGCCCGATGCCGATATGGATCTCGCCCTGCGAGCGGTGTTGTTTGCTGCAGTCGGTACCGCCGGACAGCGGTGCACGAGCCTGCGCCGCCTGTTCCTCCATGCCAGCATCGCCGACGAGTTCGTCGCCAGGCTGACCAAGGCCTACGGCAGCATCACCATCGGCGACCCGTTGGACAACGGGGTCCTGATGGGACCGCTGGTCAACGAGCGGGCGGTGAGCGACCACTTCGCGGCCATCGAAACCATCCGTGAGCAGGGGGGCGAGGTGGTGTGCGGCGGCGCCGCCGTCGAAGGGGCCGGCTTCTTCGTTCAACCGACCATCGCACGGCTCCGGAGTCAGATCCCCATCGCCTGTGACGAGACCTTCGCGCCGATTCTCTACGTGATGGAGTACGACGATCTCGAAGGCGTGATTGCCACCCACAATGCGGTGGCCCAGGGGCTGTCGTCGGCTATCTTCACCTCCAACCTGTACTCCGCGGAAACTTTCCTATCCCACCGAGGCTCCGACTGCGGCATCGCCAACGTCAACATCGGCACCTCGGGCGCCGAGATCGGCGGTGCGTTCGGGGGCGAAAAGGAGACCGGGGGTGGCCGCGAGGCCGGGTCGGACGCCTGGAAGGCGTATATGCGACGCCAGACCTGCACCATCAACTGGAGCAAGGAGCTGCCCCTGGCCCAAGGCGTTCATTTCGACGTCTGAACCGTCGAGGTGATCCCGAGCGCTACACACTGCTACCATGACGGCCATGAGTGGGCGAATTCTGGTGGTCGATGACGATGCGGGGGTGCGAAAGGTCCTGAACCGGACCCTGTCAGGGGCCGGGTATCTGGTGGCCGAGGCGAGCAATGCATTCGAGGCCCTGGATCTGATGGATGCCCAGCCGCCGGACGCCGCCCTGCTCGACATCAAAATGCCGGGCATGGACGGACTCGGCCTGATGGACAACCTCCGGCAACGCGGCCTCAAGATTCCGGTGGTGGTGCTGACCGGGCACGGCGACGAGTTCACCTCCCAGCACTGTCTGGATGCCGGTGCCGCGGCCTACCTCACCAAACCTCCGGATCGCGCCGAGCTGCTGCTGGCAGTGCGGGGGGCGGTGGCCCAGGGCCGGGTCGCCCGCGAGCTCGAGGGCGGCGACGAGCCGCTGCCGCTGCTCGGCAGTGGCCCGTCGATCGCACGGCTCAAGGAACAGATCGCCCGCGTCGCGCCGTCGCCGGCCACCGTCCTCGTACAGGGCGAGTCGGGAACCGGCAAGGAGTTGGTGGCGCGCCGACTGCACCATCTGTCGGATCGTGCGTTACGTCCCTTCGTGAGGGTCAACTGCGCGGCAATCCCCGAGGAGCTGATCGAGTCCGAGCTCTTCGGCCACGAGAAGGGTTCCTTCACGGGCGCCCACCGTCGCCAGATCGGGAAGTTCGTCCAGGCCGACGGCGGCACGATCTTCCTCGACGAGGTGGGCGATATGAGCCTCAAGACCCAGGCCAAGGTGCTGAGGGTCCTCCAGGACGGTGAGGTGGAGCCCGTCGGCGCGGGCCGGCCCTTCCAGGTGGACGTGCGGGTGATCGCGGCCACCAACAAGGACCTGGTGGCGGAGGTGGAGGCAGGGCGGTTTCGTGAGGATCTCTACTACCGGATCGCGGTGGTAGTGCTGATGACCCCGTCCCTGAGGGAGCATCCGGAGGATATCCCGCTCCTGGTCGAGCACTTCACAGATCACTTCTGTCAGGAGTACAACCGGCGCCCAAAGAGCTGGAGTCCCACCGCGATCGACCAAATGGCCCGGCACGTCTGGCCGGGCAACGTCCGCGAGCTCAAGAACGTGGTCGAGCGGGCGGTGATCATGGAGCTTGACGACTCCATCGAACGAGCCGCGGTGGCGGCCGCGCCCGGGGTCGTAACGGGAATCGACGGCCTGCTCGATGCCCCGTCACTCGCCGACTTTCAGCGAACCTCGGAGATCGCCTACCTGCGCCATCAGCTGGAACGCAACGGTTGGAACATCGCGGCCACGGCTCGCGCCATCGGCACGCCGCGATCCAACCTTTACAAGAAGCTCCAGGCCTACGGAATCGAACGGGAGAACTCATGATCAGCAACCGCGTGACCCTCGCCGACCTCGCCGCCCACGGCTCACACCAGAAGGGACACTTCAGGTTGACCTCCGGGTTGCATTCTTCCGACTACCTCCAGTGCGCCCTGTTCCTCGCCAATCCGGTGCGGGCCGAGCGGGCGGGCCAGGACCTGGCGAAGGCGATTTCTTCCGTCATGGTCACACCTGGCATCATCGTGGCCCCGGCGCTGGGCGGTCTGGTCATCGGCTACGAGACCGCGCGCGCCTTCAAGGTGCCCTTCATCTTCTCTGAGAGAGTGGACGGGAAGATGATGCTGCGCAGGGGATTCGGAATCGCGCCCAATCAGGGCGTCGTGGTGGTGGAGGACGTGGTGACCACCGGCGGCTCCACCAAGGAGGTGATCGAGCTGATGACCGCGCGGGGAGGCTACGTGGTGGGAGTCGGCTCACTGGTCAACCGGTCCGGTTCCGACAATCCCTTCGACCCGCTACCCTACGTTTCCTTGATCACCGCCGACTTCCCGACCTGGCCGCGCGCCGAGTGTCCGCTGTGTCAACGGGATCGGCCGATCGCCAAGCCGGGCTCACGACCGGTCAAGTAACGCCATCACTGCGTTCCCGCGAAGAGTCCGAATTCCGAATTCCGCATTCGTTTCAATCTCCATCGCCCCGTTCCCGGGAAAAGAAGTCCTGCCACTCGTCAACCTCGCGCGACGAGAGCTTCGGCTCGGTTCGCGGACGTCTCGGGGGTGTCGTTGGACGGGCCTGCCATTCGCTGAGCCGCCGCACCCGGGCTCCCCGTCGGCGTGCGCGATCGGCCAGGCCACGGTCGTCGGTGATCACGGTCCACTGCCCCGCAGCGGGTCCGTTCGGTATCTTGCCGACGATCGTGTCGTCCGCGCTGACCGGGCCGGACCAGAGGACCGTCACGGATCCGAGGGCCTCTTCGGGAGGCGACCCGGGCGGCGGCGGGCCGTCGAAGACCACCACCACCGCCAGCCGCTCGTGACGGGTGGCTTCGAGGACGAGCCTTCGCACCTCGGTCCGCGATCGGGCCGATCCGGGAAGACGGTGGGCCAGATTGCTGCCGTCGAGCAGAAGAGGCATCAGTTGCGTTGCTGTTGGGCGCGCTTCAGCAGCCGTTCGAGCTCGCGCTTGCCGACGAGTTCCTTGTACATCTGCTTGGCGCGCGGATGGTCGGGTGCGGCGGTGAGCGCCTTTTCGAGGGCCTTGCGCTCTCGTTCCTGATTGCGCCGCCGGCGCCAGAACAAGGCCAGCTCGAGCCACGCATCCACGTAGTTCGGGTCGACCTCGATTGCCCGTCTCATGCAGGCCAAAGCGCGGTTCGTCCACAGCGGGTTGCGAAGCAACAGTTGAGAGAGCTTCACCAGCTCTGCCGGCTGGGGGTCGAGCTTGCAGGCGTGCTCGAGCAGCTGGATGGCGAGGTAGAACTCGCCCTCCCTGATCAGCTCGTCGGCCCGCTTTACGTTCGCCGCCACGATGGCGCTGCGGGCGTTGGCGTCGGTCGGCCCGCGTCCGTCCTTGTCGGCCAGGTTCGCGCGCTCCCGCTCGACCTCCTTCAGGATCGCGTCGTAGCGCTCACGGTCGCGCCAGTTGGACAGCACCTGGTGGGCTTCCTTGGCTCGCTCGAAGACCGCCTCCAGCTCCGGTTTGAGGTCGCGGAGGTAGGCTTCCTTGCGCTTCTCCGGCGAGTATCGCTCCTTGATCCGCTCCAGGGCGCGGTTGAGCTCGTCGCGGTCGGCGCCCGGCCGCAGCCCGAGCGCCCCGTAGTGGTCCACCTGGCGGGCTTCCTCGGCCAACCTTCTGATGTTCTGCCGCTCCTGACGTTGGATGTCGCCGAGCGACGACTCGTCCACCGGTCGGGGCTGGTCGGGTTCCGTCCTGTCGGCGGCTGCGGGCGTCGGTTTCGCCGGCAGCTCGCGCTCTCGAATCGACACGACTCCGGCCACCATCAAAGGGTAAAGGGTAGCGATGGCCTGCTCGTCCGGAAGGGCCGAAACCTGGAACAAATTCGAGATGGTCCGGCCGGACTCGAGGCGGCTGATCAAGAATCCTTCGGTGGGGGTGAGGTTGAAGTCCTGAAGAAGGTGCTCGATGTCGCGCGACCGCGAGACGGTTCGGTCCAGGGAGCCAAGGGCGGCGAGCTTGGCCTTGTGGTCGTCACAGGCGCGGGCCGCGATCAGGATGATCTGAGCGGTAAACAGGTTTGGCAGGGTGTCCGGTTGGTTGGGGTTTTCCCCCTCGAGGAACTCGTAGGAGCGGGCGGGGTCGGAGGCGGCGCGGCGGATGATGGCCAGGGTGAGCTCCTGGAGCTCCTGTTCGAGGGTGGTCTGTTCAAGGCAACCTCTGGTCACCAGCAGGTGACCCAACGGAGGGGCGTCCGTACTGCCCTGCGAGAGCAGCGACAGGGCCCTGTCGTCGTCGCTGATCTTGCCGCGATCGACCAGCCACATGCCGAGTTTCTCGTCCTCGGCGGAGGAGCGCGCGGCCCTGATCTCTCCGTTGACCCAGAGCACTTCCCGGCGAACCGAGTCGGTCAATGCGGCCAGCACGCCCGTGTCCCGGCGCTGGGCCAGCATCGCCATGTGGTCCGGCAGCGTCTTTTTGAGATCGAGCCGGGCAGCCTCGTCGCCGGTCATCGAGTCATCCCCCCTCACCGACAGGAGTGTCGCCGGCCGGATCGACGGGCAGCTCGATGGCATGGGGGGCAAAGCCGTCAGCCAGCAGACCATCGGGAACGTCCGGCAACGCCCGATTGGCGGCTTCGCCGCTGGCGAAATCCCCCCAGACGAGCCGCCAACACGGGCCCCCGTCGCCGGCATCAGCGGCCACCGCCTTGAGGGTCTTTGGGTGATCATTGGCCTTCTTGAGCACCCGCTGGAAATCCTGGGGCTCGCACCCCATGTCGATCACGATCGCCCACTGTGAAGCACCTGACGACGGGATGCCGGCAGCGTCTCCGGGCCGTTTCCAGATAGTGGCGATGATGATGATCGCGAGCAACAGAGCGGCCAGGGCCGCCAGCAGAATCCAGACCGGAATCAGCCGTCGGTTGGTCGCAGGGTGTGAGATTCGAGCGGGTGTCGGTAGGGCTTCGAGCTCGACCTCGGCGAGCGGCGCCGTTTCGAGGATGCCGGCGGCAACAAGACCGGCCAACAGGTTGTGGACCTCCTCGACGCCGTGAGGAGAACGACCCGAAATCTCTCGGACCGTGCGCTGGCCGGTCACCTTCGCCACGATCAGGTCGGCCTCTTCCGACAGCCGCAGGGGAGAGTAGAGCTGGAGGAATCGATCCGCCCGTCGCAGCAGCACGTCGACGTCCGGGAGGATCGCCCGGCTCAGACTGCCGGACTGGTCGGACAGCACCACCTCGACGATCACGTGGGACAGCGAGATCGTGGGTCCGTCGCCGGCGGCGGGGTCGGACCGGATGAACTCCACCTGACGGCCGTCGTCGGCCAGCCATGAGGCGATCGCCTCCTGGAGGACCTCCTTCGCCGCCGCCACGGCTTGCCCCTGTGATATGTCGTTCCGTCCTGCGAGGCTGACCGCCTCCGCGAGGAGGTCCCGCTGGCCCGTGGGTTCGACCTCGAGGCTTCGGGCCACTTCGGACGAGTCGAGACCGCGGACCGAGACCACCTTGCCGGCGACCACCGACAGCGTGATCTCGGCTCCCGAGGTGATCAGCCGCACCTCGCCGTCGGCCAGTCCGGCGATCCACCGCCCGAGTCGTTCGATGGCGTCGTGTTCCTGCATTCCAGCAACATCATAAACGGTTCGACGCCCCTGGGGTAATCTCTGGGAGGGTCGGTGTGTTGAAGGCTTGACACTCGACCCAAAGCTGCCTACCATGACGCTCCCAACGGTCAGCCGTTTGGGAGGTTAGCTCAGGGGTAGAGCACCTGCCTTACACGCAGGGGGTCGTGGGTTCAAATCCCCCACCTCCCACCAACCCCTGAAAACACGACTGCGGGGTCGTAGTTCAGTTGGTCAGAACGCCGGCCTGTCACGCCGGAGGTCGCGAGTTCGAGTCTCGTCGGCCCCGCCATCCCATCACCAACCGCCCATCTCGGGCGGTTTTCATTTTGGATGGCGGGGCCGACGAGACTCGCGGCACCGTCGCCTGCGGGCCGTCATGGCCAGCTCGCTTCACGATGCTGCAAGCACCCGAGCGAGTACTATGCCCCTGAGGGCACGGGCGTCGAGCCGGGGTTCGTGCGCGGGGTCTCGAGGGGATTGCATGAGCAGCAGTGAGCGCGGAAGTCGTGCGGAGGATGTGGGTTTGAGTGGCGAGGGGAACCGCCGACGAGCCCTCATTTTGGGGTACTCCACCGACGAGCCGTCGTTCCGGCATCGGATGTTGACCCTCATTCCCGAGCTCGAGAACCGCGGATGGGATTGTCGGGTCGAGACGTTCCCCTATGGCCGGTACGTCCGTCGCATCATCGAACGGCGTCATGCGCTGCGTGCCGCCGATCTGCTCGTTCTTCACCGCATCAAACCCAGCCCGCTGGAGTACGGGCTGCTGAGACGACTGAAGCGAACGATGGTTTACGACGTCGACGACGCCATCTACTACCGGCGGCCACGCCGGCTTGGTGACCTTCCCGATCGAGGTTGGTTTCGAACGTACAAGTTCCTTCGGACGTGCGCGCTGGCGGACCTGGTGGTCGTGTGCAACCGGACGCTGATGCAGGTCGCCGAGCGCGCGGGTCGTCCGGTCGAAATCGCGCCCACACCGGTTGACCTCTCGAGCTACGAGAGCGTCCGGACCGAGGCCAAGCAGGCGATGACGATCGTGTGGATCGGGCTGCCGGAGAACCTGGTCTATCTGGAGATGGTCCGGCCTGTTCTCGGGCGCCTCCGTGGGCAGTACCCCGGCCTGAAGTTGCGGGTGATCTCGTCCCGCTTCCCGGACTGGCAGGAATGCCCGGTCGAAGCCGTCCAGTGGTCCTCGGAGGACGAAACCACCAACCTGGTGACCGCCGGAATCGGCATCATGCCCCTGCCGGATGACGAGTGGACCCGGGGCAAGTGTGCCTTCAAGCTGCTGCAGTACATGGCGGCCGGACTGCCCTGCGTGGGATCTGCCGTCGGCGCCAACCTCGAGGCGATCGAGCACGGGGTGAACGGGTTTCTCGCGGCCGAGCCCGAGGATTGGGAGCGCGCGCTGCGGGCACTGCTCGACGACCAGGACCTCGCCGCCCGGATCGGTGACGCCGGCCGCAGAACGATCCGCGAGCGGTTTGATGTCTCGGTGGTCGCACCAAGGGTCGCTGACCTCGTCGAGGCCGCGGCCAACCGGAGCGCGAGCGTCTGACCCTGACTGTCGGAAACGGATCACCCGACCTCACGCTTTGCCGGATGGGCCGAAGGTAATAGCGAATTGCAGATGACGTTCGCGGCTGTGATAGATTTTGGAATTACCATGACCGACTGCCGCATTTTGGGGAATCCAGAGCTTCTCTTCGCGCACCAAGAACAAGGGTTGAGGGTGTTCGCGAGACGTCTGATCCTCGGTTGGCTAGTCGTCGTAAACTCTTCGAGATGAGTCGCAAGCGGAGCGTTTCAGGGTCGAGCTTGAGAATTGGTTATAAGTTTAGTACATTGTAACCATCGGAGGTGGCTCCCGGTGAAAACCAGTTCCCCCTGCAGGGTCGTCGTCGCGAAGGGTTGCCTTCGAATGGCGGAGACGGCGGGGCAGAGCGCTTCGGGCATCCAGGCCTCCGGGCTGCCTGTCGATCCGGCGGTGGACGAGAGTCAAGCTCATTCAAAGGGAAGAGGGAAATGAAACCAAATCGACACGTTGTGGGCTCGATTGCTGTGGTCTTCCTGGTCCTGTGCGGAACCGGGTTCGTGATGGGGCAGGAGGTGGACGGGGCGTTGAACGCGGCCCGGTCAATGGACGATGCGGCCCGGAGGTCGCAATCAAACATCGACGGCACGGTGGACGAGACCCGGGCCTTGGAGCGTCAGTACACCGCGATCATGAAAGAAATCGAGGGGCTGGAGGTCTACAACGCTCTTCTGCAGAAGCAGCTGGACAGCCAGACCCAGGAAATGGCGGATCTGAACGACTCGATCAATCAGGTCGCGGTGATCGAACGTCAGGTGACGCCGCTGATGCTGAAGATGATCGAGGGATTGGACCAGTTCGTCGAGCTCGACGTACCGTTCCTTCTCGAGGAGCGTCGCAACCGGGTGGCTTTTTTGGGCACCCTGCTGGAGCGGTCGGACGTGACGGTGGCCGAGAAGTTCCGGCGGTTGCTGGAGGCCTACGAGATCGAGAACGACTACGGTCGAACGATCGAGGCTTACAAGGGATCGCTGGAGCTGGCCGGTGCGGTGCGGGAGGTCGATTTTTTGCGGATCGGGCGGACCGCGCTGCTGTACCAGACGGTGGATTCCGAGATCTTCGGGATGTGGGACAAAACCAACCGGGAGTGGGTGCCGCTGTCGGCGGAATACCGGAATCAGATCCGGGCCGGGATCAAAATGGCGCGTAAGCAGGTGGCGCCGAATCTCCTGATACTTCCGATAGCAGCGCCGGAGGCGGTCCAATGAAGAGGCAGCTCATTTCCGCGGCGTTGGTGTTGGTGAGTGCGACGGCGTTCGCTCAGTCCCAGGCTCAGGGAACGGCGAAGTCGCTGGACGAGCTTTTGAGGCTTGTGGAGCAGGGGCGAGCTCGGGAGTCGGCTGAGAATCGGGAGCGGGAACAGCGGTTCGCGGCGGCGAAGTCGGAGCAGGGGCGGTTATTGAGGGAGGCGCAGCAGAGGAAGCAACAGCTGGAGCGGAGCAGCGACCAACTGGAGGCCGCGTTCGATCGCAACGAGATCCGGACGGCGGATCTGACGGAGCTTCTGGATGATCGGCTGGGGTCGTTGAAAGAAATGTTCGGGGTGCTGCAGCAGGTTGCGGGCGACACTCGCGGCCAGTTCGAGAACTCGATCACCACAGTGCAGTTTCCGGACCGGGGGGAGTTTCTGACGCAGTTGGCGGCGACTCTGGGAAGCACGTCGAAGCTGGCCTCGATGGACGAAATCGAACGGCTGTGGTTCGAGCTGCAGCGCGAGATGACGGAATCGGGCAAGGTGGTCCGATTCCCGACGACGGTGATTACGGCTGACGGTGAGGAGATCGAGCAGCAGGTGGTGCGGGTCGGGACGTTCAACATCATTTCGGACGGCAAGTACCTGCAGTTCATTCCGGAAACAGGCAACGTGCTGGAGTTGCCGCGACAACCGCAACCACGGTTTTTGAAAACGACCAAGAGGGTGTTTGGGGCGGCGTCGGGGGCTGTCGGTTTCGGGGTTGATCCATCACGCGGATCGATTCTTGGGACTCCTGGTGCAGGCGCCGAACCTGCGAGAGCGGATCGCCCAGGGCGGATTGATCGGATACCTGATCATCGCCCTCGGCTGTCTGGCAATGCTGATCGCGTTGGAGCGGCTCGTGGTGCTCGGTCTCGAAGGCCGCAAGGTGAAGAGCCAGCTCAAGAGCGGCACGGCTCGAGACGACAATCCGCTGGGGCGGGTGCTGAAGGCGGCGGAGAAGCACCAGGGTGCCGACCTGGAGACGCTCGAGCTGAAGATGGGCGAGGCGATCATCAAGGAGGCGCCGAAGCTGAGCCGGGGCCTGCTGTTCTTGAAGATCATCGCGGTGGTGGCGCCGTTGATGGGGCTGTTGGGCACGGTGACCGGGATGATCAACACCTTCCAGGCGATCACCCTGTTCGGAACCGGCGACCCGAAGCTGATGGCCGGCGGTATTTCGCAGGCGCTGGTGACGACGGTCCTGGGTCTGACGGTGGCGATTCCGACGGTGCTGCTGCACACGGTGGTGACAGGTCGAAGCCGGCGGATCATCCACGTGTTGGAAGAGCAGGGCGCTGGGATCGTGGCCGAGCACTCGGAAAAGCGGGGCGGCCAGACGGTGGCCGACTGATGGCGGAGTAGGCGATGTACCGGGTTCTCGACTGGTACGAGTCGATCCGGGATTTCCTGGAGATGGGGGGTCCCGTTCTGCTGGCGATCGGTCTGTTGACCCTGGTGATGTGGGTACTCATCTTCGAGCGCTTGATCTACTTTCGGACCGGGCATCGTCGGTTGGTGCGTGAGGTGCTGGCGATGTGGGACGCACGACCTGAGCGGCGATCGTGGAATGCCCGCCGAATCCGGGACGCGATGATCTCGAGGGTGTCGACTGAGCATCGACGAGTTCCTGCCGTTGATCAAGACGCTGGTGGCTCTGTGCCCGCTGCTGGGTTTGCTGGGCACGGTGACGGGAATGATCGTGGTGTTCGAGGTGATGGCGTTCTCGGGGACGGGGAATCCGCGGTCGATGGCGGCGGGGGTGTCCCAGGCGACTATCCCGACGATGGCGGGGATGGTGGCGGCGTTGTCGGGGCTGTTTGCGACGACTCTGATGTCGCGCTTCGCACACCGCGAGGTAGAGCGGCTCAAGGCCGCATTGACAACCAAGAGGTGAGGCTATGCGTCGTGCATTTTCCAGCGTAAGCCACGTCGATGACGAGACCGAGATCAACATCACTCCGATGCTGGACGTGGTGTTCATCATGCTCATTTTCTTCATCGTGACGGCGTCGTTCGTGAAGGAGTCGGGGATCGAGGTGGACCGGCCGTCGGCGGTGACCGCGGTGGTGAAGGAGAAGGGAAACATCCTGGTGGCGATCACGGCGTCGGGACAGATCTGGGTGGATCGGCGGCAGGTGGATCCGCGGGCAGTGCGGGCGAACATCGAACGGCTGCACGCGGAGAATCCGCAGGGCAGCGTGGTGATCCAGGCGGACAAGAACTCGACGACGGAGATGCTGATCCAGGTGATGGATGCGGCCCGGCAGGCGGGCGTGTACAACGTATCGATCGCCGCTCAAGAGTGAAGCATGTTGAGGGCAGTCATTGCCGTGGTTCTGGGCGCGTTGGTGGCCTTTGGTCTGCTGTTTCTTGATGCAGGCCCTGGTCGCGACGGGGCAGCAGGCGATCACCGAGAGCAAGAGCACCCGGATCGTGGACTTCGTACGGGTGAAGCGGGAGGAGCGGCTGGAGAGCAAGCGAGCGAAGCCTGACCGGCCGCCGAACCCGGACGAGCCGCCGCCGGAGGCCCCGCAGCCGTCGATGGACCAAAGCACAGGTGACCGTGGGGAAACCCACTCGGTGCAGGCGGTGCACGACGCCCCGGTGCCGGTGGGGGACGTGAACATCGCGGTGACGCCTGGATTCGGGATCACGGCGGGAAGCGCGGACGGCGACTACCTGCCGATCGTTAAGGTGGCGCCGGTGTACCCCCAGCGGGCTATCGACCGGGGGATCGAGGGCTACGTGATCGTGGAGTTCACGGTGACGAAGACCGGCGCGGTGAAGGATCCGAGGGTGGTGGAGTACGAGCCGAGCACGATCTTCAACAAGGCGGCGTTGGCGGCAGCGTTGAAGTTCAAGTACAAGCCGCGGATCGTCAACGGTGAGGCGATCGAGGTCCGCGGCGTGCTCAACAAGATCACGTTCCAGCTGGAAGACTGAGGAGGCGGCGGCGGGTATGAAGCGCTCCTTGACCGACGTGCCCGGGCGGGCGAAGACGATTGGCGAGCGCGCTCTCCTGGTGCTGCTCATGATCACCGGACTGGTGCTCCCGGCGTCCACGGCGGTGGCACAGGAGGAGGAATCGGGGTCCCTGGGCGACCTGGAAACCCAGGAAACCGCCTCGATGCGGGAGGCTACCTACAAGGAGCTCGCGAAGGCCCAGGAGGCGGCGGAGGCTGAGGACTTCTCAGCGGCGATCCAGGTGCTGGACAAGCTGGGTAAGTCTGACCTCAACAACTACGAGCGCTCCCAGATGCTCAATCTCTACGCCTACATCTACTACTCGCAGGACAATGTACCGAAGGCGATCAACGCGTACGAGCAGTTGCTGGCCCAGCCGGAGTTGCCCGAGGCGATGAAGACGGGCACGGTGTACACCCTGTCGCAGCTGTATTTCTCCCAGGAGAACTGGCAGCAAGTCGATCGACATGCTCGAGTGGTGGATGTCGCTGACCAAGGACGAGAACCTGACGGCTTACGAGATGATGGCGCAGGCGTACTACCAGATGGAGCAGTACCGCAAGGCGCTGGTTCCGGCGCAGAAGGTGATCGAGTTGACCAAGGCCGCGGGCCAGCCGGTGAAGGAGAACTCCTACCTTCTGGTGCGGGTGCTTTACTACGAGCTGGGGGAGAACCAACAGGTCGCGGCAACTCTCAAGGAGATGATCAAACGGTATCCGAAGAAGCAGTACTGGATCCAGCTGGCGAGCGTCTACGGCCAGATGGAGGACCAGAGGAAGCAGCTGAACGTGCTGGAGCTGGCCTACCTCCAGGGCTATCTCGAGAAGGAGACGGAGCTGCTGACCTACGCCAGCCTGCTGCTGAACGAGGACCTGCCGATGCGGGCGGCGAAGGTTCTGCAAAAAGGTCTTGACGACGGAATCATCATCTCGACGTTGGATCACTGGCGGTTGCTGGCCCAGGCCTGGACCCTGGCCCAGGAGCATGAAAAGGCGATCCCGGCGCTGACCCGGGCCGCGGAGCTTTCCGAGGACGGCAAGCTCGACATCATCCTGGCCCAGAGCTACATGAACCTGGGTCGTTGGAGCGAGGCCGTGGCGGCGGCGCGCAACGGCATCAGGAAGGGCGGTCTCGACCGGACCGACCAGGCGCAGGTGATGATCGGTCAGGCATTTTTCGAAATGGAGCAGTTCGACGACGCCCGCCAGGCATTTCAAGCGGCGCAGGCCGATCGCAGGAGCCGACAGCTCGCCGCCCAGTGGCTGAGCTACATCGACAGTGAAGAAGATCGCCAGGCCAAGCTGGCTGAGGCGCTCGAGTAGGAACCCGCCCGCCCGCCCGGCAAAGGGGCTATGGATCAACGGAGGCGATGAGCAATGAGGTTCGGGTAGGGTTTTCCGAATTCCGAATTCCGAAGTTCCGAATTCCGAATTCCGAATTCCAGATACCGTTTATCCCCCGGGGATCATCTCCCTACTGCCGATTTCCAGCGAGGTGACACCATGGAAAAAAAGATGCGAGCACTCATCGCGCAGGAACCAGGGCCGCCGGATGTCCTCCGGTTGCGGGAGGTGCCCATCCCCGAGCCGGGCCCCGGCCAGGTCCTCGTTCGGGTCGCCTACGCGGCCCTGAATCCGCTCGACACCCACGCCCGGGCGGCGCGGGTGGAGTACCTGGCTCCCGAATTTCCGTTCACGCCGGGCTACGAGTTCAGCGGCCTTGTCGAGGCCGCGGGCGACGGTGTGGATCGGTCGTGGGTGGGGCGCCGGGTCGTATCCGAGGGCGAGTGGGGGGGCTGCGCCGACTTCGCGCTCGCCACCGCCGATCGTCTGATCGCCATCCCCGGGGGTTTCGACTGGATCCTGGGAACCGTGTTCCACACCTGCGTCTACTCGGCGTGGCACATCCTCCACACGGCGGGCCGAGTCCGGCAGGGAGATCGGGTACTGCTCCACTCCGCGGCGGGGGCCATCGGTACCATGGCCGCCCAGATCGCCAAGGAGGCCGGAACCACGGTCTTCGGCCTCTGCTCGGCGGCGAAGTTCGACTTTGCTCGACCCTTCGGAGCCGATCATCTGATCGACAGCTCCGCGCCGGATTGGGTCGAGCAGGTCAAGGATCTCACCGATGGTCGTGGGGTCGACCTGATCGTGGATGGAGTGGCCGGCCCCGAGGCGCCGAAGAACTTCGAGGTCCTCGCGCCCCTCGGTCAGGTCATCTACATGGGTGCGGTGGGGGGTTACCCGCCGCCCGTGAACATCAGCCGCGAGCTCTACATGAAGTCCATCGCCGTGCGCGGCTTCGTGGTCTATGTCGCCATGGCCGCCACCGGAGGCGCTGAGAAGGAGGGCATCCACGAGGCCCTGAGGTCGGGACGCTGGAAGATCCCGGTCACCAGGGTGGCGGAACTCAAAGAGGTGCCCGAAATGCACCGTCTTTTCGAACAGAGACTTCTCTCCGGGCGGACGCTGATCCGAATGGGAGGCGAGCTCTGAAGGAAGAGCCGGTAGCCCTCAGCGAGATTTTGATCGGCGTCCAAAATCTCGAGGCCTCCGTCCGACTCTACCGGGACGGCTGTGGCCTGGAGGTGTTCGACCGGGGGACGGCGGGCCACGATGCGGTGGCCAACGGCACACCGCCGCCGGAGACGGTCCGGCTCGGCCGTCGAGACGTACCGGGAGCCGCGAGCCTGCGCCTGGTGACCGCCACCGGCCGCCCGGGTCGTTCGGCCGGCTGCTCCGGATCGCTCGGCCCCCTGGGCACCGGCTTCACCACCGGCGACATTCACCGAGTCCACGAGAGACTCGAGGGCCACGGTGTACGATTTCTGTCGCCCCCTCTCGAGCTTTCGCCGGACCCCGGGGATGATGCCGGGCCGCGTCGATTCGAGGCCTTCTCCCAGACCGGGGACGGCGAGTTCGTGGTCCTGGTGGAGCGCCGCCGAGCCCCCTCCCCCTACGGCACCATCGATCCCGGATCGTTGCTGAGTGAGCCGGTCCACACGTCGCACGTTGTGGACGATCTCGACGCCTGCTGCCGGTTCATGGAGAGGGTGCTGGATCATCGGGTCCTGTTCAGCGAGCGCTGCGCGGGCGAAACCTTCGAGCGTCTCATGGCGCTCGATCGCGGCTCGACGTTCCGCTTCCGGATGCTCTGCCACCCCGACCGCGAGACCGGCAGGATCATCTTCATCGAGTTCGACGGCGGAGAGCGGGCCGCGTCGCGGCGAACTCAACGGCCGCACCGTGGATTGATCGGCCTCACCTACACAGCCGACGATTTGGACCGGCGGCTGGACACGGCGCGGTCGCTCGGCGCCGCGGTACTGCCCCCGCCGGGCCGGGCGGCCGGGCGCGCCGCGGGCTCCGGCCCGAGTGCAACCGTCGTGCCCCCATTCAACATCCTGCTCGAGCTTCGGCAGACCCAGGGACCTCTACCGGGGTGAGGTACCGGGTCAGCTGTTCGCGAGCCGCTCCCGAGCCCACCCCACCAACCCACCGCTGAGGATCATGGTGAGAATGAACGGCGGCAGGGGCGCTGCACGAAACAACCTGCCATCGACCGTCACCTCGCCGCGTTCCGCCGAGATGCGGATCGTCGAACCCGAGGAGGCGGCGTCGACGGCTTCACCACTGGTGAAGACCGGCAGACCGAGGTTGATGCAGTTGCGATAGAAGATGCGGGCGAAGCTCTTGCCGACGACGGCGCGGATTCCCGACGCCTTCATGGCGAGGGGCACGTGTTCCCGGGACGATCCGGTGCCGAAGTTCTCACCGACCACGAGGACGGTGTTTCCGCCGAGTTGGTCGCGAAGGGCCGGGTCCAGCCCCTCGAAGAGGAAGGCCTTCATCTCCTCCGGGTCGTCGATGTTCAGGTAGGGCCCCGGATAGAGCACGTCGGTGTCGACGTTGTCCTGAGCGACCACCACCGCACTGCCGTCGATGATCACTGTCAACCTCCGCCGACCACGTCGATCGGATCAACGATCTCGCCGGCGACCGCGGCGGCCGCGGCGACAAAGGCGTTGGCGATGTAGACGCTGGAATCGGGCGATCCCATCCGGCCCTTGAAGTTCCGGTTGGTGGTCGTGATGGCGACCTCGCCGGCGGCCAGGATCCCCATGTGGCCGCCGAAACACGCGCCGCAGGTCGGCGTCGAGACCACAACGCCTGCCGCGGCGAAGATCTCGAGCAAACCCTCCTCGATCGCCTGCCGATACACCCTCTGGCTGGACGGCACGATGATCGCCCGCGTTCCGGCACAGACGTGTCGTCCGTTCAGCACCGACGCCGCCTGCCGGAGATCGGTGATGGTCCCATTGGCGCAGTTTCCGATGTACACCTGATCGATCTTCTGACCGAGCAGGTCGTGAATCGGCGCCACGTTGCCCGGCGAGGGAGGTGTCGCGATCAGGGGGCGCAGGGCGTCGAGGTCGATTCTCAGCCTTCGTGCGAACCGGGCGTCCGAATCCGATCGGATCGAGTCCCACGGCCGGTCGGTTCGCCCATCGAGGAACGATGCGGTGGATTCGTCCGCCGGGAAGATCCCCGTTTCGGCACCCCCCTCGACGGCCATGTTCGCCACCGCCCGACGCTCGTCGATGGTCAGGGCCTCGGCACCCGGGCCGACGAACTCGAGGACGTGGTTGGTGCCGCCGGCGACGCCGATCTCGGCGAGCACCGCCAGAATGACGTCCTTACCGCTCACGAACCGGGAGATATGGCCGACCAGCTCCACCAGGATCGTTGCCGGTACGCTCTGCCAGAACTCGCCGAACACCAGGCAGCCCGCGATGTCGGTGGAGCCGAGACCTGTGCCGAAGGCGCCGAGAGCGCCGTAGGTGCAGGTGTGGGAATCCCCGCCCGCGATGACCATGCCGGGCACGATGAACCCCTCCTCGATGAGGACGGCGTGCTCGATGCCCCCGCGACCCTGGTCGAAGAAGTGGACCCGATGATGAAGCGCCCACTCTCGGAGGCGCTTTTGGAGCATCGCCGACCGGACGTCCTTCGCCGGCATGAAATGGTCCGCGACCATCACGATCTTGGTCGGATCGAAGACGCTGGTCGCCCCCATCTCCTCCATCGCCGTGAACGCCACCGGGCCGGAGACGTCGTTCGCGAGCACCAGATCGCACCTGACCGACACGATGTCCCCGGCCGAGACGTCGGCCTGGTCGGTGTGGGCGAGCAGGATCTTTTCGGCCAGGGTGTGCGGCACCGGTCACCTCCTTGGGAGAGGCTGGCGGGAATCACTCGGCGCTTTTGCTCACTGTCTGTTTCGGGCTGATCACCCGGTCACTCGCCACGCAGCGACCAGCCTTCGATGCCCCCCGGTCCGTCGTGCGACCACGTCAGGCGGAGCGTGAAGGCATGGAGATCGCTGCGGTAGAAGATGATCGGCGTCTCGACCGGGTTCCCGTCCACATCGCGGATGAGGTACTCCACTTGCAGCAGCGGTGCTCCGATCCGAACCTGCAGCCAGCGCGCCAGATTCGCGTCGGCGATGGTCGCCCGAACGTACTCGTCGGCGTCCCCGAGCTGGATGTCGTGCTTGGCCTGGAGGTGCTTGAGGATCGAGCCGCTCTCCCAGTCCGCCTTGCTGAGCTTCTTTCCGATCTCCAGAGGAAGGGTGTTGATGATGTAGCAGTAGGGATGGTCCTTGTAGTACCGCACCCGGTAGGCGCGAATGGCGGGCGTTCCCGGCTCCATTCCCAGGACCTCGGCCTGATGGGCGGTGACCGTCACCTCCTGCAGGTCGACGAGCTTCGGCGACGTCGCCAAGCCCATGGCGATCAGACCGTTCAGAGTGCCGTCCATCTTGAGCGTGCCGGTGAACTTCGGCAGACCGGACACGAAGGTTCCGCGCCCCGCTTCACGCCGGATCAGCCCCTCGTCCTGGAGGCTCAACAGGGCGCCTCGCACCGTGGCCCGGCTGACGGCGTATCGCTGGACGAGGTCCGCTTCGGTCGGCAGCTTGTCCCCGACCACATACCGACCGGAAATGATGTTCTCGCGCAGGATCGTGGCCAGCTGGTAGTACAGCGGGACGCTGCTGTCCACAAACGCCGACGTTGACTGGTCGCCTGCGGGTGCCTCGGAAGGATTTCGTGGAGCCATAGATGATACCCCTGGGTGCGTATTCTAGCGCGGTTTGTCGACGACGAAGCCCGGTCGAAAGGTGAACACGAGGGCCGGCATGACGAACAGCGCGCTCGCGGCGGAGACAGCCATCCAAAGCGCAATCAATATGGCCATTTCGGCCTGGAACCGAAGCGACGAGAAAAAGAACCACAGGGCCGTGCACGCGATCAACGGCGTCGCCGTCACCGCGACCCCCCTGCCGGCGGTCGTGTAGGCCGCGCGGATGGCCTGGGTCAGGTCGTCGCCGCGGGCGTAGTTTTCCCGAATGCTGTCTACCATGTAGATCGCATAGTCGACGCCAAGTCCGATTCCCAGCGCGGCGACGGGTAGGGTGCTGACGTTGAGCCCGATGTCCTTGACGACCATGTATGCGAACGTGACGACGTTTGACAACAGGACCGGGATCATGAAGAACACCCCGGCGACACCGGAACGGTAGGTGATCGAGCAGGTGATCAGAATGACCAGCAGGGCCAGCGCGATGCTCTCGATCTGGCCGGCGAAGATCACCTCATTGACCGCAGCCACGACCCCGATCAACCCTCCCGCGAGCTGGTACTCGACACCTTCAGGAGTGTTCTTCTCGGCGAAGTCCTTGATTCTCTCGATGGCCGTTCGAATCGTGCTCCCGCGGTGATCCCGGAGGAAGAGGGTGATCGCGCCATTGCGATAGTTGACGTCGGCAAAACGATCGAGGTCACCAGGGTCCGACCCGGCGAGGTACATGTAGAGAAGCTCGCCGTTGATCGCCGAATCCCCACCGATCTCGAGAAAACGAGGATTGCCCTCGTTGAGGACGCTGTAGACCGAGGGCAAGAGGTCTGACAGCGATACGGCCCCGCCGACCTCCGGCTGCAGCTCCACGTATCGCTGGAACCGAACCATGTTGTGCAGGACCTCGGGTTCCTTCAGCGCGCCGTCGGTCGCTCCGGCCACCACGACGAACATCCGGTCGGTTCCGAGAAAACCCTGATTGATTTCGGCCATCGCTCGGTTGTACGGCGAATCCGGCCAGAGCAAGGGGCTGCCGGGCTTGGCATCTCCGACGGTGATTCTGGTCGCCATCGCGCCGCAGATCACCAGAACGCCCAGCATCACTCCAAGGACGGCGAATCGGCCTCGCCCAGTCGTCAGATGCGCGTATGTCGACAGCGAGCGAGAGAGCAGGGGGTTGATGTCGAACCGATGGCGACGGGGACTCGGGTCGGGCACCCACGACAGCAGCACCGGTGTCAACACGACTCCGGTGATTCCGATACAGAGCACCCAGATGCCGCCGATGAACGCCGTCTTCTGCAACAGGGGTATGGGCGCGAAGGCCACGACGAGAATCCCGCCGGCGTCGGTGATGACACTCAGAATGCCGGGCTTCCACAGATCGGCGAGGCTGGCCTGGGCCGCCGCTTTGGAGTCCTGGGCCCCCTCCGCGATCATGCCTTCGAACCGAGTCACGGCCTGGACGCAGTGGGAGGTGACGCGGGCGGTGATCAGGAAGGCGATCACCACGGCCAGCGGGTCGAAGTTCAGTCCCAGGATCTTCGCGATGCCGAGGGCCCAGGTGCCTGTGACGAGGGCGTTGAATAGAGGAATCAGCGTCCCGCGAAACGTCCTCATGAAAACGAAGAAGAGAATGGCGCCGAGAGCAACGAAGGTGAGGACGAAGAGGGTGAAGGTCTGTGGCAGGTAGTGATGCACCCACCCCTGGAGAATCGGTTCACCAACGACGCTGACCTGGACGCCGTTGGCGTTGTACCGGTCCGCGATCGCCATCACCTCGTCGAACACCACCCGGTAGTCCATGAGCCGGTCGAAGAAATCGACGGTGATGAGTCCCGACGTGAGATCGACCGACACATACTGACCGTAGACCAGCGGGTTCGACAGCACCGACTGACGCAGGGAATCGAAGCCGGCCTCGTTTTCGGGCACGTCGGGCCACATCAGGGGTTGGCTTTCGATGCCGTAGGTTGAAGCGTGGACCTCCTTGAGCTTCTTCGACGCCAGGGAGATGATCTGGAACTCGTTGACGCCGGTGACTCCTCGGAGGTCACGGGTGATGTCGCGAATCGTCTCCAGAACTCGGGCCTGGAAGATGTCCCCTTCTTCGGAGCGAACCATGATGCTCACGATGTTCGATCCGCCGAAAGACTCCTTGTAGGTCTCGTGGGTGAGGATGTAGGGATGATCGCCGGGGACGAGGTCGGCAAAGGTAGTGTGCACCTCCTGTCGAAGTGCGAACATGAGCAAAATGAGGGTCACCAGGCCGATGACAACGACGACTTGAACCCGGTTTCCGATGCAGAACCGGGCGACGCGCTCGGAGATCCTGTGCTGCGTCATTGGCTGACACCTCCCGCTCGACCAAGACCGGCCGGCGTCCATTGCCCGGCGCGCCATGTTCCCTGGCTGGAACCGACGGCAAACACCCCGTCCTCGACCTTGGAGAGGGCGGTGTGCCAGGCAAGGTCTCGGTCCGACATTCTCTGCGCTCGCCACGACGTTCCATCCGGGGATCCGGTGATCACCACGCCCATGCCGCCGACGGCAATCCACTCGGCTCCGTCCCAGGCCACGTCAAACAGATGCAGCGAGGTTCCGGCGTCAACGGTGGACCAGGACAACCCCGCATCGGCGGTCCGGAGAATCAGCCCATCCAGTCCAACCGCCACCGCCGTTTGGGGATCCCGAAAGGAGATCGCCATCAGGCTTCGCTCGCTCGCCGGATCCTGCTCCTGCCAGGTGAGGCCGCCATCGGCACTGTGCATCATGCTTCCGAATTCGCCCACCACCCAGCCATTCTGATCGTCGGCGAAGGCGATGTCGTTCCAGGCCACGTCGACCTCCTCGGCGCGCGGTTCCCAGGATTCCCCCCAGTCCTCCGAGTAGAGGATCATGCCCATCACCCCCACGGTCCACGCCCGGCCTTCGTCGTGGCATCGAACGCGAATGAGCTTGTTGGCGATCTGCGATCGCGGGACTGGAACCCGGGCCCAGGACTCGCCCCCATCTGAGGTGACGATGACCACCCCGTCGTTGCCGACGGCGACCGCACGGTCCGCATCCCAGGCGGCGATCGCCTGCAGGTTTTCCGTGACCTCGGTCCGCTGTACGGCCCAGGTTTCTCCACCATCGTCGCTGAGGACGATCTTCCCGTTGCTCCCCGCCATCCACACGACCCCGGGTTCGGGTACCGCCACACCCAGGAACTGGTCGCGCCACTCGATCGGCGACGGGACCAGTTGGGCGACAGTCTCGCTGGCGCTCATGACGATGTTTTCGGAGTTCACTGCCGCGGTCAGAAGTCCAACCCCGACGACAGCGGGGATCAAGACGTCCAAGGCACCGAGTTTGCCCAACCGTTGAGTCATTTCGTTCCTCCCCTCGCGCCGTACGGCACCGGATCTTCGAATCGACGAACCCCAACCCAGCCTCTCCCGGCTGGGCGTTGGGAAGCATGATCACGTTCTTGACTTATTGTCATAACAATATTATATTTAAGACATGCCCCCGAGGCAAGGACCAATGAGAACAAAAAACACTGAAGGACGCCGGAAGGTATCGAACGCACCGAACGCTGGTGTGGTGCGGGGCGGGTTGTTCTTCCGGCCCGAGAGCCCATCGACGGCGGAGTCTGCACGGGAACGGGGTGCTCTCCACCGGGACGCTGATTGATGACAGGGAGTCGATTCATCGAGATTAACAGGGGGCGATTCTACGGAGGTGAAAGGGGGTTCGTATGAAGCAGAGAGTGTCTGGGCCATGCACGCTGGCGGTGACCATCGGGGGCGTATTGATCGTGATCCTGCTGATGATCCCCGGGTCCGCCTCAGCTCAAATCGAATCGGAGCACTTCTCGCTCCACGGGTATCTCCGTGCGCATCTGTCGATGAATCTCCAGGATCCCCCGGAGACGGAGGATGGCGACGCATTCGACCTGTCGATGATGCGCGGCACGCTGTATCTGGATGCCAACGCATTTTGGAAGTGGGGTGCGGTCACGGTCGTCGGGCGGGCCGACAAAGAGTACATGACCACCTACCTGAACCGGCTCGATGACATCACCACCGCCGATCTGCAGGACGAGTACGACAATTTCGACCTGCGCGAATGGTACGCCGATTTTTACTTCGGCAAACGGGTGACCCTGACCCTGGGCAAACAACAGGTCGTCTGGGGTAAGTCGGACTTCTTCCGGGGCATGGACATCATTCACGGCTTTGACTACACCTGGCGGTCGTTTCTCGAGGTGGAAAACGAAACCCTACGCAAGCCGCTGATTCTCGCCAACTTACAGATTGAAGTCCCCCAAGCCGACGGGTCGTTGCAGCTACTGGTACGGCCGGGCTGGGACCGCGACAAGGACATCGGCAACACCTACGACCTGTTCGGCGGCCGCTGGGCTAACCAGCCCAACAAGGGCGTCGACTTCCTCACCGGCGTGCCGTACAACTGGCACCACTCCAACGGCGACACCGACGATCCGAACTACGGGTTCCGGTGGGCCGGAACCCTCGGCAAGGTGGAATACTCGCTCGCGTACTACAAGACCTTGAATCTGGATCCGGTGGTCAATACGATTTTCAATCCCTTCGGCGACGCGCCGTTGAACGGATTCGCCGAGTTCATCTATCCCGAAGTGGACATGTACGGCCTCTCGCTCAACTACTACTGGCCGGCGCCCGACATGGTGATCCGCACCGAAATCTCGATGTGGGCTGACCAGCCCTACAACATCGGCACGGATTTCTTCGGCGGTGTCCTTCCGGGATTCGGTGGCGTGATTCAGAAAGACACCGTGCGCACCATGTTGGCGCTCGACAAGCAGATGCGTTGGGCCCAGAAGTTGCTCGGCGCCAGCCGGCCGGCGTTTTTCAACTTCCAGCTTTTCGACACCTGGCTGACCGGCTTCGACACGAACGATGACATCGTCGCCCTCGCCGGATTCGGTGCTCCCATCAACGAGCACACGACCTACCTGACGGTCATCCTCGGCTGGAACTACAACAACGACAGGATCAATCCGACAATCGCGGCAGGCGTGGATGCGGGCAACGGCGGCGGCTTCTTCATTCCAAGCGTGGAGTTCGCCTGGGGCAACCACTGGCGCCTGCGGTTGGAGGCGGACCTGTTCTGGAACGATGGAGACAAGCTCCCGGGCCAGGTCGAACAGGAAACCTACCTTTTCGGCTACTTCGCCAACAACGACCAATTCGTCACTCGGTTGACGTATCAATTCTGATGGCAAGGTGGGAGGTGAACGATGACATTGCGTAACAACCGAGGTTCGCGGTCCCTTGGACCGACCGTTTTCATCATGGCGTGCGCCCTGGTGGCGGCCTCCGCCGCCTGGTCCGAGGAGGTGGCAGAGGGGACCGTCATCAACGCAGCCAATCTGGGCACCCTGTTGGACAAGCAGTTCGAGGGGAAGACCATCGGCAGCATGTTGCCCGAGAACATCCAATGGATGATCAAGGAGCAGGGTCTCACCATGACCCTGCGTCACTCCGAAGAAGTCCCGGTGGACCCCCGTTGGATCGAGGCGACCAAGAAGTACTCCGGTGACGTCAGCTACGATCCGGCCACACGGTTGGTCTCCGGGTACAAGGCGGGCCTGTGCTTCCCCGACGTCTCGCTGGACGACCCTCACGTGGCCGACAAGCTCATGTGGAACGCCTACTACGTAGGGGGCTGGCCGCGAGGGGACTTGGCGAACTACCCACTGTTCGCCTTCCTGTTCATCGATGGTGACAAGGGACTCGAAAGAGTGCAGCACTGGGCCCTGATCCGCGCCTTCATGAAGGGCCGACTCGGTGGTGAGCCGGTGGTTGGCGACGGGTCGATCGACTTCAAGCAGCTGCTGTTCGCCCACTACCCCTACGACATCCGCGGTATCGGCACGTTCGCGATCCGATACGGCGACGGGAAATTCGACGACTCGTGGGCCTATCTGCGCACGGTGAGACGAACCCGGAGGCTGTCGGGCGGCACCTGGCACGACCCGATTGGTGGCACCGACCAGCTCAACGACGAGGTCGAGATCGACTCGGCGTTCCCCACCTGGTATCCCAGCTTCAAGCTGGTCGAGAAGCGGTGGATCCTCGCCGTCGCCCACAGTCGCTGGCCGGTGTGGGATCAGGACAAAAAGAAACCCGCCGAATCCTTTCCGCTGGTCGACCTCGAGCATCCGCCCTACTGGAATCCGTTGGACGACTGGGAACCCCGCGAGGTTTACGTCATCGATGCGGCGACCCCGGACACCCACCCCTACAGCCGGAAGGTGATGTACCTCGACGCCAAGACCTGGGTCTTTTATCTCGGGGAGTTTTACGACAAGAAGGGCGACTTCTGGAAGGCCGGCATCTTCAACATGCGCCCGATCAAGACCGAGGACGGGCAGTGGGGTGTGATTTCCAACCAGGGACACACCATCGACTTCAAGCGGAGGCACGCCACCATCTTCTGCCACGGGAAACAGTCCCAGTTCAATACTCCGGGCGTCGGCCCCGACGACGTGAGCCTCGAGGTTCTGGAGGCCGCCGGCCAGGGTCGTTGGCGGGTGCCCGAGTAAGTTCTCTTGATGAGGTACCCGCGGCGCCATAGGCCGGGGTCGCGGCGCCGCGGGGCTCATCGAGCCGGTCGGACAGCTGCGCAAGCACGAACTGGAAAAGGCGGTTGCAGAATATGAAGGAAAGGGCACTATCGGGCGTCACAGTGCTCGAGCTGGGGCAGCTCATGGCGGGTCCGTTCGCCGGGACTCTGCTGGCCTACTTCGGGGCGGACGTCATCAAGGTGGAACCGCCCGGGGACGGCGACGCGGTGCGCGGATGGCGCGCGGTCGAGGGCGACACCTCGCTGTGGTGGTACAGCCTCGGCCGAAACAAGAAGTCCGTCACCATCAATCTGAGGACCGACGAGGGTCGGGACATGGTCAGGCGGCTCGCGGAACGGGTGGATGTGTTGATCGAGAACTTCCGTCCGGGAACGATGGAGCGGTGGGGCCTGGGACCGGATGACCTGCGGAAGGCCAACCCGGGCCTCATTTACGCCAGGGTGTCCGGGTACGGTCAGGATGGACCCTACTCGTCGCGCCCCGGGTACGCTTCGGTCTGCGAGGGCGTCGGGGGCCTGCGCTACGTCAACGGGTTTCCCGGCGGGCCACCCGTGCGGCCGAACCTGAGTCTGGGTGACTCCCTGACCGGGCTTCACACCGCGTTCGGGATCTTGCTCTCGCTGTACCGCCGTGACCGCCAGTGAGGGACGTTCCGGCCAGGTCGTCGACGTGGCGATCTACGAAGCGGTGTACAACATGATGGAAGCGGTGGTTCCGGAGTACGACCGTCTTGGAATGATCCGAGAGCCGTCGGGGACCACCATCACCGGGATCGTGCCGACCAACGCCTATCCGTCCCGCGACGGCAAGTACGTCATCATCGGGGGCAACGGCGACTCGATCTTCCGGCGCCTGATGACCGCAGCCGGCAGGCTGGACATGGCCGAGGACCCCCAGCTCAAGGACAACGCGGGTCGGCTCGACAACCAGGAGAGGATCGACGATGCGATCGCCGACTGGACCCGGACCCTGGACGCTGCCGAGGTCCTGGTCACTCTCGATGAGGTCGAGGGTTCCCGCGGGGCTGATTTACAGCGTCAAGGACATGATGGAGGATCCCCACTTCCAGGCGAGAGGCCTGTTCGAGGAGGTCGAAGCCAGTGGCCGGCCGCTCAAGATTCCGGCGATCATTCCGAGGCTCAGCGAAACGCCCGGTGAAACGCGGTGGCCGGGACCGGCGGTGGGAGAGCACACCCGGGAGGTGCTTGGCGAATACCTCGGACTGGGCGATGATGCCATCGAGGAACTCGCCAACAAAGGGGTCATCTAGCTGATGGTGGCTGCGCGTCGACAAACAGGTGACGGATACTCCGCGAAATCGGTGCTCGACGAGTACCGGGCCAAGGGCCTCGCGGGCAGGGTCGGGATTCGGCCGCAGCCCCTCGGTCCTGGTGATCGACTTCATCGTCGGCTTCACCGATCCGGATTCCCCCCTTGGAAGCGACTTCGACGCCGAGTTGGATGCCACCTCCGAGCTTCTCCGCGTGGCCCGAAGGTGCGGGGTGCCGGTCTTTTTCACGTCGACCGTGTACCAGCCGGATCTCGTGGACGCGGGGCTCTTTCCGCTCAAGGTGCCGTCGCTCGAAGTTCTGATACGGGGGACTCCTTGGGTGAGCGTAGATCCCCGGCTGGGTCCCCGCGGATCCGAGCCGGTGGTGGAGAAACGATACGCGAGCGCCTTCTTCGGCACCCACCTGGCGTCGACCATGACGGCCGCGGGGATCGACACCGTCATCGTGACCGGGTGCACCACCAGCGGCTGCGTTCGGGCGTCGGTGGTGGATGCGCTGCAGCACGGATTGCGAGCCATCGTGCCGCGTCAGTGCGTCGGTGACCGCGCACCCGCGCAGCACGAAGCCAATCTGGTGGACATCGACGGCAAGTACGGCGACGTGGTCGACCTCGTGACGGTCATCGAGTACTTCGAGAGCCTCGGCGGGATCTCGTAGATGAGCAACAATCAACCGAGGAGGATCCACCACATCGACATCGTCGTTCACGATCTGGACCAGGCCGTGGAGCAGTACCGCAAGGTGCTCGGAGTCGATCCGTGTCCGCGAGAGAGTCTGCTCGAGCCGAGGTATCGATCTCGCCGGTTTCGAGTCGGAGAGACCTGGATGATTCTGGTTCAACCGACTCGGCCGGACAGCCCGGTGATGCGGTTTCCTCGAAAGCACGGCGAGGGTTTCTTCCACATGGCGATCGAGGTCGACGATATCGAGTCGAGGGCGCGAACACTGCAACAACAGGGAATCGGGCTTGACAACGAAACGCCCCGGATCGGCATCGACGGTTGGAAGCTCATCGACATCGAGCTCAACGAGACCCTTGGCGCGATGATGCAACTGGTGGAAGTGCGGAGAGAACTGAGGTGGCGTATCCGAAACGAGTCACCATCGTCGAGGTCGGACCGAGGGACGGCTTTCAGGTCGAACGCGAGTTCATCCCCACCGAGCTCAAGATCGAGGTCGTCGATGCCATCGCCCGCGCCGGCGTTTCGAAGATCGAAACGTCCTCGTTCGTCAGCCCGAAGTTCGTGCCCCAGCTCGCCGATGCGGCCGACGTCTTCGCCGCCATCGATCGTCGCCCGGGACCCGCTACACGGCCCTGGTGCCGAATCTCAAGGGTGTGGAACGGGCCCTCGAAGCCGGCGCCGACGGGGTTCGCCTGGTGGTCACCACCACCGAAACCTACAACAGGAAGAACGTCGGCATGACCGTCGACCAGTCGCTCGAGGTCTGCCGGCAGATTCTCGACCGAGCTCGAAGACGAGCCGATCACGGTCGAGGCGGTCGTCGCGCTCGCCTTCGGTTGTCCCTTCGAGGGCCCGGTCAGCGAGGACCGCGTGGCGGAACTCGCCCACCGTTTCGTCGATATGGGATCCGTGAGCTCTCGATCGCCGACTCGGTGGGACTCGGCAATCCGATGCAGATCGCGACGACCATGGCCCGGCTGCGCTCGGAGCTCGCCGGGGTCGCCCTCTCCTCGCACCTGCACGACACCCGCGGCCTCGGTTTGGCCAACGTGCTGGCCGCGCTCGAGGTCGGAATCGACACCTTCGACGCTTCGATCGGCGGTCTCGGCGGCTGTCCGGTGCTTTCCCAACGGCGCCGGCAACATCGCCACCGAGGACCTCGCCAACCTGTGCGAGGAAATGGGCATCCACACCGGCATCGACATCGGGGCCATTCAAGATATCTCGCTGAAAATGCAGGACTTTCTTGGTCGAGACTTACCGAGCCGGGTGTTGACCGCCGGGACTCCGGGACAACTGTACTCGAGGATTGGAGAAGAGGTCGAGTGACCTTGACACGAGCCATGGTCGCTCATATATTTTTGAAGTGCTATTGGCATGACAATGATACAAATGCTTTTGATACACCACAGAGATGCGGGCGCGTCCGGAGGGACGAGCCGATGCCGAAAGGAGGCAGTGATGTCCTATCGCTTGGGAGTGGACGTCGGTGGCACCTTTACGGACCTCATGCTGGTCCGAAACGAAGACGGTGCCTCGAATCGAGTCAAGACCCCCTCGACCCCCGCTGACCCGTCCCAGGGTGTGCTGGTGGGTGTCAAACGGATTCTCGAGGAGAGCGGCGCGTCGCCGCAGGAGGTGACGAGCATCATGCACGGCACGACCGTGGCGACCAACGCCGTGCTCGAGAGCAAGGGTGCGCGGGTCGGTCTGATCACCACCGAGGGCTTCGGCCAGATCCTCCACCTCGCCCGGTCGCAGACCCCGGGTCCCCTCGCCGGGTGGATGATCATGATCAAACCGGATCCCCCGGCGGCGCTGGAGGACACCCGGGAGGCCCACGAGCGGATGAGCGCCAAAGGTGACGTCGTCAAACCGGTCGATCCGGAGCAGATCAAAGAGATCGTCACCGATCTCGTGGAGTCGGGCACCGAATCGCTGACGGTCTCGTTGATCAACTGCTTCGCCAACGACGCGCATGAGCGGGAGATCGGCAGGATCATCCACGAGCTCTACCCCGGATTCCCGGTCACCCTGTCATCGGATGTGCTGCCCGAGTTCCGCGAGTACGAACGCACCGTGACCGCGTGCATGAACTCCTATGTCAGACCCAAGGTCGGGGGCTACTTGAGCAATCTCAGCGCCTCGCTGGCCGAGCAGGGCGTCGCCGGCTCGCTCAACATCCTCCGTTCCGACGCCGGTCTCATGACCTCCGAGGTCACCCAGGAGAAACCGGTCTACGCCATTCTGTCCGGCCCGGCCGGCGGGGTCGCAGGCGCACTCGAAGTGGCCAAGAGGGCCGGCTACCCGGACATTCTGGTTTTCGACATGGGCGGGACGTCCACCGATGTCGCGCTCTGTCAGAACGGACAGCCCGGCCTCGCCCGCGAGACCGAACTCGGTCACTTCCGGGTCAAGGTCCCCAGCGTCAACGTCCACTCGGTGGGCGCGGGCGGCGGATCCATCGCCCACGTGCCCGAGATCACCAAGGCTCTGAGAGTCGGCCCCGAGTCGGCGGGCGCCGACCCCGGGCCTGCGTGTTACGGCAAGGGCGGCACCGCCCCTGCGGTGAGCGACGCCAACGTGGTCGTCGGGCACCTACCCCCGAGGCTGCTCGGCGGTGAGATGGTGCTCGATGTCGAAGCCGCGAAGACCGCGGTCTCGACCATCGGTGACGCGCTCGGACTCGACGTCTATCAGGCCGCGGCCGGCATCCTCGACATCGTCAACGAGAACATGGCCGGCGCCCTGCGGCTGGTCTCGGTGCAGCGCGGGTACGACCCGCGCGACTTCGCCCTCGTCGCCTTCGGCGGCGCCGGTCCCATGCACGCCAACGCCGTCGCCGCGCTCATGGGTTCCTACCCGGTCATCGTGCCGCCGGCGCCGGGCGTTCTCTGCGCCGAGGGCGATCTCGTGGCCGACTTCCGCGAGGAGTTCTCGCGCACCTTCATCCGCACCGTCGAGTCGGTCGAGACCGACGAGGTCGTCGATATCCTCAAGGGGCTCGGCAAGGAGGCCACCGCGTGGCTCGAGCGGGAGGGCATCAAGGAGGAGCGCCGCGTGCTGACCTACAACGTCGATCTTCGCTACTCCGCCAGGGCTATGAGATCCCGGTGGAGGTCAATCTCGACGGAGCTCACCGAGTCGAGCAAGGAGCTCTTCGTCCAGAGGTTCAACGAGCTTCACGAACAGTATCTACGGCTACCGGATGGAAGGCACCGCGTGCGAGATCGTCAATCTCCGGGCGGTGGGCGTCGGCAAGGTGCCCGATCCACCGGTGCGCGAGGCGAGCGCCGCCGAATCGGCCGACGCCAGCGCTGCGGTGGTCGACGAGCACAAGATCTACCGCGAAGGCGAGTGGATCCCGACCAAGATCTACGACCGCGGCAAGCTCAAGACCGGGAACAAGGTCCCCGGCCCGGCGATCATCACCGAGTTCGACTCCACGACGGTCGTCTTGCCCGGCTTCACCGCCGAGATCGACCGCTTCGCCAACATTCTCATCAACCCCGACAACTCGAGGGAGGAGTGAGGCAATGAAGAACGTCAAGATTGCCGAGATTCCGATCGATCGAGATCGACCCCATCACCCTCGACATCATCGAGGGAGCGCTCAAGAACGCTCGCCACGAGATGGACGCGGTGCTCTTCAGAACCGCCATGAGCCCGGTCATCCGGGAGCAGCACGACGAGTTCCCCATGATCACCGACCCCAAGGGCCGGATGGTCGTCGGGCAGTTCGGCTCCTACATCAACGAGATGATGGAGACCTGGGACGACACCATCGAAGAGGGCGACGTCGTCCTCACGAGCGACCCCTACAAGTGCGGCGGGGCGATCTCCCACATCAACGACTGGCTGGTGCTGGTCCCGATCTTCTTCGACGGCGAGCTCGTCGGGTGGTCGAGCATGTTCGGCCACCAGATGGATGCCGGCGGGCCGCTGGCCGGGATCGCTGCCCACCGGCGCCAAGACCGTCTTCGGCGAAGGTCTGAGAATCCCGCCGATCAAGGTCTTCAAGAAAGGCAAGCCCGTCGACGACATCATCGGGCTCATCCTCAACAACGTCCGCATGCCGGAGATGAGTCAAGGCCGATCTCATGGGCATCATCGCCGGCTGCCGGACCGCGGAAAACCGGGTCAAGGCGATCTGCAAACGCTTCGGCAAGGACACCTATCTCGCGGCCTGCGAGGCCATGCTCCAACGCACCTACAACGCCATGGCGCAGCTCATCGTCCAGAACATCCCCGAGGAACCGCAGTCCTTCGAGGACTGGATCGACGACGACGGGCTCGGCCACGGTCCATTCAAAATGAAGCTCACCATCTGGCGCGAGGGCGAGCACGCCTACTTCGACTGGAGCGGAACCGATCACCAGGCCATGGGTCCGGTGAACTTCTACCTCAACGAAGAGATGTTCAAGATGTTCATCGGGGTCTATCTGATCATGGTCTTCGACCCCCAGATCCTCTTCAACGACGGCTTCTACCCGCTGCTCCACGTGGTCATCCCCGACGGATCGCTGCTCCATCCCAAGTTCCCGTCGGCGCTCGGGTGCCGCACCCACGCGCTGACTCGTCTCTTCGACGTGCTCGGCGGCACCCTGGCCCGCAAGGCTCCGGAGTACACCACCGCAGCGGGGTACGGAACCTCGCCCTACATGCTCTACTCCGGGTGGGATGGCGCCGGCGATTTCTTCTATCTGATGGAGATCTCGTACGGCGGCATCCCCGGCCGGCCCATCGGCGACGGGATGGACGGCCACTCGTGGTGGCCGCTGTTCGAGAACATCCCCACCGAGTATCTCGAGTCCTACTACCCGATCCGGGTCGACGGCTACACCACGGTCAAGGACTCGGGCGGCGCCGGGCTCCACCGCGGCGGCAACGGCATCGAAAAACGCTATGTCTATCTCGAGCCAGGCGAGGTCTCCATCCATGACGACCGATGGCTCACCTACCCGTGGGGCATTCTCGGCGGAACCCCGGGTCCCGCTCCGAGAAGATCCTCAAACGGGCCGACGGCACCGAAGAGCGACTCCCGTCGAAGTGCGACGAGGTCGTGGTCAAGCCGGGCGACATGCTGGTCTACCGGACCGCCGGCGGCGGCGGGTGGAAAGACCCGCTCGATCGCGCCGCCAAGCTCGTCGAGGCCGATGTGGCCAAGGGTCTCATCTCCACCGAAAAGGCGAAGAACGAGTACGGCGTCGTTGTCGGCGATGCCGCGGCCACCGAGGCGCTGCGGGCGAAGATGCGCGCCGAACGAGCCGTGGTCAAGGACTTCGACATGGGGCCATCTCTCGAGGAGATCCTGGCCAAGTGCGAGGAAGAGACCGGTCTCCCGGCGCCCGTACTGCAGGAACCGCTGCCGTGGGCCAAGATGGAGTCCTCCGAGGATGCTCTGCGGCGCGTCCGCGAACAGGACAAACGCTGACGCACGACACATCAACTGATCTGATCAACGCTGGCGGCCGATGAACCGCCAGCGTTTTTTCGGCTGGATTCGGAACTCGCCGACGGCAGCAGGCCACAGCCGTGGCCAGGGGGGTCGTCTCGAGGCGCCGTGAGACCAGCCGGTGAAACCGGCGCGTGGTGAACGGCGTCCCGAGGAGAGAAGCGACGAGAGAGCTGGAGCTGGCCTACGGCTGTCTGCTGGCGGCGGTGAGTCGCCGCGGCCAACGGCCGCGAGCAATTCGGGAGACCTCCGTCGACGGCTGAGTTGATTTTGGTTCTTAGATTGTCGATATTTGATTTACTCGGCTGCGGGAGCCTCTGTCTGCCTCCAACCAACTCCAGGACATGTCCTGAGCAAGCGAAAATGATAGGCTGCCTGTGATCGATGACGACTCTACGCTGCACAGCGAAGCTTCGGAAGCGGCTCGGGGTGGGCGATGCCGGCGAACCGCCACCCCCTTCGAATCGCCTAGGCGACTGGTTCGCCAACATCATCTACACGCACCGCGGCCATTTCGTGATGTTGGTGAGCGAGCGGTCGTTGCTGCCCGTTCTCACGACGGCACGAGATCTCGACAACCTCGTGCCGAGGTTCCTCGACGATCTCGCCGTGCTTCTCGACGCATTGGGTGTTTCCTCGGGTCTGATCAAACGTGAGTTGGAGCTGATGCTGCCCGTCGGCTTCGGACGTACGAACAGCAGAGTCGTTCTTGGATCCATGAACGACTTTTTTCAGATGTTCAAGTTCATGCTGCCTCGTCATCCAGAGACAACGCCCCTCGACTGGTCACGATTGCTGGCGCGCACACCCTGCGGCCCGATCGGCATGCAACGGCCAATGGTCGTCGCGTCCCGCCTACTCAGGGACCCCCACGACTCCGACGTGATCGACGGTGGTATGAGCTGACGAACCTAAGGGGTGGATCATGGCATCTGACCTTCGGTCACGCCTCATCGCGGCGGGCGCAGACAAGCTCGCGGATGCGCTTCTCGAGCTGGCCGAACGCTGTGGCGACGCCGCGGATGCCGTCGATCGGATCGGCGCCTCTGCAGAGGACAACCTCGCGCGATTCAGAGCCAAGCTCGACGACCTCAAGAGCTCCGACCGCTCCTACAATTGGCGGCAATCCGAGAAGCTCGCCGGCCGGCTCCAGGCGATGTTGCAAGACCTCGAGGCCGCCGACCCGGACCCTCGCACTGGAGTGGAGCTTATGATCAAGTTCCTGGCGACGGACGCCGCCGCCATGGAATCCTGTGACGACTCGAGCGGCTGGGTCGGGGACGTGTTCACGCGCGACGGGTGCGAGACGTTCGCCCGTTTCGCCCGCCAGATCGATGATGTCGACTTCGTAACCGACCTCCTCGTCGGGCACCTGACTGAGGACGAGTACGGCCTGCGCCTGGACCTCGTCGACCACGCGTCCGACTTCCTCGCGAAACCGGGTCTCGAACTTCTTGTCGGCAAGCTCTCCCGTCGCGCCGAGGAGGCCCGGACCGACACACCCCGGATACTTGATCTGAGGGCCATCGAGTCGCTGGCCCTCCAGCTCGGTGATCCGGCGCTGTTCGAGGGAACCCGCCTGGCCGCCCGTCCGATATCCACCGCAGGTGATGCCGTCGATATCGCCGCGGCGTATCTGAAATCCGGTCAACCCGGGAATGCCATAGACTGGCTGCAGCGCTTCGATGACGCCGTGTGGAAGCATCAGGACGACGATCGTGATCGGCTGCTGCTGGCTGCGTACATCGCCCTCGACGACCGCCCTTCGGCGACGGAGGTCGCGTGGCGCCGATTCCACAGTTTTCGAGACCAGGAAACCCTGGATGAGCTCATTCGTCTGATCGGCGAGGAGCAGCGCGAGTTTGTCATTAGCGACGAGGCGCGCGCCATAGCCGAAACCCTGAGGCTGTCTCTCAGCGATGCGGACTTCTTGATACAGTGCCGCCGAATGGACGAGGCCGAGAGCTACATCCTGGACCGGGCGGACCAGCTCCCCGATTTCGGGTATCACTCCTAAGTAACTGGCCGTCGGTCCTGAGTTACTTCCCCGTTGTCTCCCACGGCAACGCGGGTGCGATGCTGGTTACTGGCGATCGCCGAGCCCCTTGACGAGGACGAGCGACACCTGGCTGCCACTATCGTCTACCGCGCGTTGCTCGGCTCGGTCCTCGAACGAGGCAAGACGGCGGCGTACCACCATGGCGCCCGGTACCTGATGCGGCTCGAAGCCGTCGCGCCTGCCGTCAACGACTGGAAGGACTTTTCCGATCACCCGACGTACGTTGCGGGCGTGCGAGAGACTCACGGCCGCAAGCGGCGATTCTGGCAGATATTCGAGAAAGTGGGGGCCGGCGACCGCTGAGTGGCCTTGACGGGGCGGGGCAACTTATTTAACGTTAGGTGATGAACATTTAATAACTAATTTCGCTATTCAACAAAAAACACGGTGGAGCCGGCCATGAAGCGAGGACCGCAGGGAACCTACGAGAGCACGGCGGTCGCCGGCGAACGCGTCGATGCGTTCGTGCCTGCTCCGCTGCCGCCGTGTCCAGCGATCGATCTCGGCGGCCGGCTCCAGGTTCTCCTCGAACGATCGCACCTGGCCCTGGGTCGCCTGGACAGCGTGTCGGCCCTCCTCCCCGACACACAGCTCTTTCTCTACATGTACGTCCGCAAGGAGGCGGTGCTTTCGTCGCAAATCGAGGGCACCCAATCATCGCTCTCCGACCTTTTGCTCTTCGAACGCGACGAGGCTCCCGGCGTGCCCCTCAACGACGTTGTCGAATCGTCCAACTACGTTGCCGCTCTCAATCACGGCCTTGATCGGCTTCGTCGTGGTTTCCCACTCTCGAACCGACTGATTCGCGAGGTTCATGACGTCCTGCTCGCCCGAGGGCGGGGCAGCGACAGTGCCCGGGGAGAGTTCCGACGAACTCAGAACTGGGTCGGAGGCGTGCGCCCCGGCCGCGCTCAGTTCATTCCCCCTCCACCGAATCGTGTCGCCCACTGCATGTCCGACCTCGAGCGTTTCCTGCACTCGGGACGAGAGGACCTCCCGGCCCTTTTGGTTGCCGGCCTCGCCCACGTTCAATTCGAGACCATCCACCCATTCCTCGACGGCAACGGTCGGATCGGACGGCTGCTCATCACCCTGCTGCTTTGCGATGCCGGCATTCTCAAAATGCCGATGCTCTACCTCAGCCTGTACCTCAAGCAGCACCGATCCGAGTACTACGGGCTGCTCGACGATGTCCGGCGCTCCGGGAGGTGGGAGCGCTGGCTCGAGTTCTTCCTCAAAGGCATCGCGCAGACGGCGGACCAGGCTGTGGAAACGGCACGCAGACTGGTTGCGTTGCTCGACGACGACAGAGCGCGGGTTCAGATGTACGGCCGGTCCGCGGGCTCGACGATTCGGGTCCATCAGGCGTTCGGCGAGCGGGCGATCCTTTCGGTCGGCGACGCCGCCGAGCGATCCGGGCTGTCGTTCCCCGCGACCGCCAAGGCCATCTCGCGTCTCGAGCACGCCGGGATCGTGCGTGAGCTGACCGGAAAAAAAAGAGGTCGCCTCTTCGGCTACACGTCCTACCTGGCCGTGCTCGCGGAGGGCACCGAGCCGCTGTAGCGCTCGCACCACGTCGTACGCCGTACAGACGCCGTGTACCTGTCAGGCACTCGGGTATTGATTTTAGCCCCGGGGAACAGGGCAGGGGGTGTTCAGCGGTGGCTGATCGTGGGGAGTCGCGTTGGAGCAGCCAACGTCTGCGGCAACGAAAACTGCCAATCTGGAGGGTGGAATTTCTTAGTCGGAGGCCGGGGTCGCTGCGACGCGACGCCTGCCGATCCGGCCGATCACAGGAACGAGTGAGATCACCGCCGAACCGAAGGAGAACAGCAGCAGCAGGGGGATCACGAGACACCATCCGACAACGGGGAACCAGCCCGCCAGGACCGCCACCAGCGTTCCCAGCGCGGCCTTCAGGAGACCCGACATGGGACGTCCGTGCAGTCTCTCCAGACGGTCCCCCACCGAGGCGAAGGTCCCTGAAGCGCCAATGAAGGTCACGACGGCCGCAACAACGATCACCACGATGAACCCACCGAACATGGCGGGAACGATCTCGGTCTCCAGCAGCCGCCTGATGAAGGCCCTCGAGTAGAAGAACCAGGCCAGCCCCGCGAGCCCGCCGTACCCGACGACTGCCACGACCAGTGCTCGGTATGGGGTCTCGTGGAGGATCGTTCGGCAGCGGTTGGTCTGACCCTTCATGACCGCCGCGACCAACGTCATGAGCGCAACGAAGAACACGAGTCCGAATGAGATCGCCATGACGGCAAAGAGAATCTTGCCGACAGGGTCTTCCCGAGGTACGAGGACGGGTGAGGCGCCGGTCATCATGGGCTCGTTCCTTTCCGAAATCGAGAACCGGTCATCAGGCAATTCCGCGTGTTCCGCGGTCTCCCGGTGGGTTCTTCGAAGGTCTTCTCATGAGGTCACGGATTCCCGGGCGACCAGCGGGGGGAACCCCGAGGTTGCGTGGAGGGAAAGATCCGGGCCAATCAACAACGCCTCCACCCCGGTCAGTTCCTCCGCCAGGGCGATGCCCAGCTCAGGCCCCATGACGAACAGACCGGTCGCCAGGGCGTCGGCGTCCAGCGCGGTAGCGGCGATCACGGTGGCTGAAATGGAGCGTCGTGCAGGCCGACCCGTGGACGGGTCGAGAATGTGGTGGTAGCGGATTCCGTTACGCTCGAAGTACCACTCGTAGTCCCCCGATGTGGCGATGGCTCCCGAAGAGAGCGCGACAGTTCCCAGGGGCAGGTCGGTCCGTCGGGGGTGAACCACCTCGATCTCCCAGGGCTTCCCCAACGTGCCGACGGACAGTTTCATGTCGCCGCCACCATCGACCACGTAGTCGACGATCCCGCACCTCTCGAGGACGTCGGCCGCGCGGTCGACCCGGTATCCCTTGGCCAGACCGGCGACTCCAATTCGCATCCGGGTGTCCGGGATGAAGACCGCCGACATCTGGTGGTCGAGCGCCACCATGCGGTAATCCACGTGGCGGAGGCAGGCGGCGAGCTCCTGGTCGGTGGGTATCTGCTGCTTTCGCACCGACCACAATCCGTCGCAGCTGGCGAAGGTCACGTCAAAAGCGCCGCCGGTGAGCTGGGAGAAATAAAGGGCCCTTTCGAGCACGGCCAAAAGCTCGTGGCTCACCAGTAACGGAGCGGTACCGGCGGCACGATTGACCTCGCTGATCTGGCTCGTTTCACTCCAGTTGCTGAGCACCTCCTCGGAGCGACTGACTTCAGCAAACGCCGCTGCGATGGCGGCCCTCCCGTGGGCTTCGTCCTCAACGAGCACGTCGATGCGAAAATGAGTTCCCATGAAGGGCCGTTCGGCGGTGATCAAGATGCGACCATCGTCGAGCTGGATACCTTCAACCTGTGTCGAGCAGCCCAGGACGCCGCATCCAAGCACGAGGGCCACTGAAAGCCCGGCAACGCCAACGAGCCTGGACGGTCTGGCAGGATGCCACGCGAACAAACCGGTCTCCTCTTGTTGTATCTTTATCATAACCTTAGTACAATTACTACCGCCGATGGATTGCCACACCAACTCGAGTCAGCCCGCAGGGCCGTAGAATCGGCTCCGCCGGACGCCACCGTCTGCCGAAAGGAGCAGTCATGTCTGAACCGAAGGCTCCCAACCCCGTCTTGAGCGCGTCGGGCTCGGCCTCTACCCTGTCGCCGCTGGACCGCCGGTCCTTCCTCAAGGTCGCGGGCACCGCCGCCCTCACGTTCCCATGGCTTGGTTGCGTCCCTCCTCGACCGACCTTTCGGGCAGCGTTGTCGTCGTGGGTGCCGGACTGTCCGGGCTTGCCGCCGCCATGCTGCTCGAGGAACGCGGGCTGAAGGTCACCGTGCTCGAGGCTCGTGACCGGGTCGGTGGCAGGGTCTATCACCCTCGACGACGTTCCCGGAACACCCGAGGGTGGCGGTCCGGTCATCAGTGAGACCTACGAGCGACTGGTCAAGATCGCCGAGGCTGTGGGCGCGCCGATGGGACCAGGCCCCGGTTTCGAGCCGGATCTGCTGTTCCATGTGAACCAAGCGAGCGTTCCCATGGATCAGTGGGCCGCCTCCCCCGCGAATACAACCGTGGGTCCTGAACGACAGATGCCGCCGCTCGCCCTGCTCGGCTACTACACCACCAAGGACCTGCCGCTGACCGACTTCGACGACTGGATCTCACCCGAGTTCGCCAGCCTCGACATTCCGCTCGACCAGTATCTGAGAAAACAGGGGGCGTCGGACGAGGCCCTGCGACTGATGAACGTTGCCTCCAACACCACCGACATCTCCACCACCTCGACCCTGTGGGCGCTGCGCAACGCCCAACGGCGTCGCGACAGCAAGAAGGGCGCCATCGTCACCACCATCGGTGGCAACTCGAGGCTCGCCGAGAAGATGGCCGCCGCCGTCACCGGTCCGGTGCTCACCGGCCAGACCGGTCACCGCCATCCGTTCGCTCGATGACCGGGTCGAGGTCGAGTGCGCCGACGGAACGGTCCACGGCGCCGAGTTCTGCGTGGTGACGGTCCCGTTCTCGGTGCTCCGCGGCATCGAGGTCAGCCCGTCCTTCGAAGGACTCCAGAAGGAAGCTGTCGAGGAGCTTCCATACACCGCCATCACCAAGTACTTCCTCATTCCCGAGGAGCCGTACTGGGAAACCGACGGTCTGCCCCCCACCATGTGGACCGACACCATCATCGAGCGCGTCTTCCCGAACCGCGACGCCGCGGGACAGATCGCAGTCCATGACCTGCTGGGTGGACGGCTCCAACGCCGACATCCTCGACGCCATGCCCGAGGAGGAGCAGATCGAGATCGTGCTCGGTGAATTCGCCAGGATCCGACCCAGTACGGCGGAGAAGGTCACGATCGCGAAGATCGTTTCGTGGGGCAACGATCCCTACTCCAAGGGCGCCTACGCCAACTATCTGCCGGGTCAGGTGTCGCGGCTCAAACCCGGTGATGGACAAGCCGTGGCACCGGATCCACTTCGCCGGCGAGCACACCGCGGTGACCACGCCCGGCATGGAGAGCACCATCGAAACGGCGCAACGGGCCGCCAATGAAATCATCGACCGTGTTTGCGTGAGGTGTGACATGTTGTCCAGCCCCATTGACGTCGTCGTCGGCGCCTCCGATATGGAGGTCGCCGCCGACTTCCTCACCTTCTTCGGTTTTGAAAGCCGGGTCTCGGCTCGACCTCCCGGCAGACCGCGGCCGAGCGCCCTCTACGGCCTCGATGCGGCCGACCGAAGAGCTCGTGCATGGTGGTGCCCGGGCGCCGCGCTCGGCCGGGTGCGTCTCGTCGCCACGCCGCAACCCGGCGCGGAGCTTCGCCCCCTTCGACGCCCGGCCCTTCGCCATCGATCTCTTCTCCACCGACATGGAGACGAGCGTCGCCCTGGCCGTGGACGGCGGCTATCCACTCGAGCCCCATCACCGACCACCGCTTCGGACCGGTCACCATCCGCGAGGTCGAGATCACCGGCCCCGACAAGCTCATCGTCACCCTGCTCCAGCCGATCGCGGGCCGCCGGCCGACGGTCCTCGACAACGACCCCGAGCCGTCTCCACTCCGAGGTCCACGCCTTTGTCTGGAGCGACACCGATCTCGACAGCCACATCGGCTACTGGACCGACCGCGGTCTCCAGAAGCTCATGGATGCCGTGCTCGAGACCCCGGGCCTCGGCGCCCTGGTCGGAGCGCCGGACGAGGACGTCAAGATGCGTCTCACCGTCTTCGCCGACGGCGAGGCCCGGCCCATCCGGGTCGAGTTCGTCGAGTTCCTCGGCAAGCCTTCGACGCCGCAGCCGACCCTGCCGCTGGCGGCGGGGCTCCACGCCCCGGCGTTCGAGTTCGCCGATCTCGATGCGGTCAGGACGGGCTTGGCGCCCGCCGAGATCGGCGACATCGTCACGGTCGACACCGCGGTCCACCCGAAGATGCGGGCGGCGACGGCGGTGACTCCGGGCGGACATCGTTTCGAATTATGGTCTGACGTTTAGAGTCAAAGTCTAAAGTCTAAAGTCCAACGTCCAAAGTCCAAAGTCAAACGGCCAACGGCCAACTGCCAACGGCTGACGGCTGACGGGGCGTCGCGGTAGAATCCTCAGACCGGGCAGACGGCTCGAACGGCTCGACGCCGGGACCACGAGGCGGAGGAGACATGAGCGAAATGACGAGCTACCGTGCCGTGGCGCTGCAGACAACCTGCCGGGCGATCACCGCATCCCGGGATGCCGAAGAGGCCCGAGCGCTGATCGGGCGGAATATCGAGCGGGTCGGACGCCAGATTCCGCCGACCATCGCCTGGACCGGATCGGACACCCGCCTCGTCGTCTTGCCCGAATATGTGCTCACCGGGTTTCCCACCCGGGAGACGCCCGAGGAGTGGATCGCCAAGGCCTGTCTGACGGAAGGCTGCCAGGAGTACGAGGCGCTCGGCCGCATCGCCGAAAAGAACACGATCTTTCTCGCCGGCAACGCCTATGAGTTCGACCCCAATTTCCCGGGGATCTTCTTCCAGACGAGCTTCGTCATCGATCCCTCGGGCGATGTCGTGCTGCGCTACCGGCGGCTCAATTCCATGTACTCCCCGACACCGCACGATGTCTGGGACGCTATCTCGATCGCTACGGCCTCGATGGCGTGTTTCCGGTGGCGAGCACGACGATCGGCAGGCTCGCCGCGGTCGCCTCGGAGGAGATTCTCTACCCCGAAGTCACTCGCTGTCTCGCCATGCGCGGCGCCGAAGTCATCGTCCACTCCACCTGCGAGGTCGGCAGCCCGCGGCTCACCCCCAAGGGCATCGCCCGACGGGCCCGCGCCATCGAGAACCTGGTCTACGTCGTCTCGTGCAACACCGCCGGGATGGAGGGGCTCGATCTGCCCGAGCGCCTCGGCCGACGGCGGCTCGTGATCGTCGACTATCAGGGGCAGGTCCTCGCCGAGGCCGGCTACGGGGAAAGCGTGGTCGCGAACGCCGAGATCGATCTCGAGGCACTGCGGCGCTTCCGCCGCCGGCCCGGGATGGAGAACCTGCTCTCCCGCCAACGCTTCGAGGCCTACGCCGAGAGCTACCGCCAACACAGCCACTACCCGGCCAACTCCCTGGCCGACGGTTTCTCCGGAAGGCGGCAGTTCACCGACACCCAAGCGGAAACGATCGAACGCCTCGCCAAGCTGGGACTGATCTAGGGCGCGCCGGTCCGTCCTGGACCTGATCGCTCCCAGTCTCGGGTCTGCCGAGGATCTGCCACCCTACCGACCCCTCTCGTGGTACAAGAGTGGAGAGCAGGTCACCATGCCGTCCTATTACTCCGATAGACTCTCGGCCGAGCGTCTGAAGCTCTGTTACGACTGCGCTCCTCCGGCGGTGAAGCGGTACCTCGCTGCCGAGATCGACTACGTACGGGAGAGGAGCGCTTCGTCGAAGAGGGTTCTGGAACTCACGAATGGCCTTGGTACGTCGAGGTCGGTTCAGGTCGTGGCGGGTTCGTCCGTCTTCTGTGAAGTACTGGTCTGAGGCCGACGTGGTCAATCGTGGACGGCGACGACTCCATCGGTGGCGAGGCGAGAGATCTCCTCGGCTGAGTAACCGAGCTCTTCGAGCAGTTCCACGGTGTGCTCGCCGATCGCCGGTGGGTTGCGTCGGAGCCCGAAGTCGCAGGACTCCATCTCGATCGGCGTCCGCGGCAGCTTGGTGGTGACCCCGGCGGGGAGCACGGTCTTCAACAGGCCGAGCCCCTGGTTGAGCTGGGGATCCTCGTAGAGGTCCTCGGGTCGGGCGATGGGGGAGAAGGGCACCCCGACGCTCTCACAGCGGGCGACGACCTCGGCCCTCGGGAACTGTCTGATCATCTCGGCGACGGCCGGGACCAGCCAGTCCCGCTCGGTGATGCGATCGTTGTTGTTGCCGAGCCGGTCGTCGGCCAGCCAGTCGTCACGGCCGAAGGCCTCGCAGAACCCCCGCCAGTGCTTCTCGCTGATGATCCCGATGAAGACCGGGTGGTCGGCGGTCTCGAAGATGCGGTAGATCGACCAGGCGCTGACCCGGGCGGGCATCGGGGGGACCGGTTCATCGGTCAGAGCCCCGTAGGCCATGTGCTGGCCCATGAAGAACGCCGCCGTCTCGAACAATGCGGTCTTGAGGAAGGCTCCCTGGCCGGTCGTCGCCCGGGTGTAGAGGGCGGTCAGGATCCCGATCAGGCCGAACATGCCGCCGCCCATGTCGATGATCGAGGTCCCGGCGCGCATCGGCTTGCCGGGCTCGCCGGTCATGTAGGCCAATCCGGACATCATCTGCACCACCTCGTCCATGGCGGTGCGCCGCTCGTAGGGTCCGCTCAAAAACCCCTTCAGACTGCAGTAGATGATGTCGTCCTTGATCTCCTTGAGGTCGGCGTAACCGTACCCCAGGCGGTCCATGGTGCCCGGACCGAAGTTCTCGACCACGATGTCGGTGCTGCGGACCAGCTCCTTGACGATCTTCCGACCCTGATCGGCCTTGAGGTCGACGGCCAGGCTGCGCTTGTTGCGGCTGAAGAAGGAGAAGTAGCCGCTGCCGAAGCCCCGCAGGCGGCGGGTCGCGTCACCGGCCGGAGGCTCGACGTGAATCACGTCGGCCCCCAGATCTCCCAACAGCATTCCGGTGGTCGGTCCCATCACGTTGTGGGTGAAGTCGAGGACTCGGATTCCATCCAGCGGGAGCTTCGTCTCAGAAGTCATGCTGCTCTCCTGTGCGCAGATCATCGCTCACAGCGACGACTGGTCGTAGGTGCCGTTCTTCTTCAGGTAGGCCACCAGACCGCCCTGGTTGAGGATGTCGATCATCACGGCCGGCATGGGGGACGCGTGGTAGGTCGTGCCCGTCGTCAGATTGCGGACCGTGCCCGCCGAGAGGTCGATCTCCAGCTCGTCCCCGGTGACCGCCTCCAGGTCCTTGACCTCCATCACAGGCAGTCCGATGTTGATGGCGTTGCGGAAGAAGATCCTCGCGAAGTAGGTGGCCACCACCGCCGCCACTCCGGCGACCTTGAGTGCCAGAGGCGCCTGTTCCCGCGACGACCCGCAACCGAAGTTGTTACCCCCGACCAGAATATCGCCGGTCTTCAGCTTGGACCGGAAGTCGGGGTCGAGATCCTCCAGCACGTGGTCGGCCAGGCGACTGCAGGTCCAGGGTCTTGGTGTACTTGCCGGGGATGATCCGGTCGGTGTCGATATCGTCTCCGTAGACGTGGGCGTGACCGCTGAAACGGCTGGTCATGGTCATTCCTCCACGATGTCCCTGGGATCGACGATCTTCCCCGCCACCGCAGCCGCGGCCACCACGGTCGGAGAGGCCAGGTAGACGTTGGCGTTCGGGTTGCCCATCCGTCCCCGGAAGTTCCGGTTGGCGGTGGACATCACGGTCTCGCCGTCACCGGGAACCCCGTTGTGGGTCCCGACGCAGGGGCCGCAACCGCTTGGCAGGAACGAGGCGCCGGCCTCGGTGAGGGTTGCTAGGGTGCCGTCCTTGGCGGCGTCCAGGAAGACCTTTCTGGAGGCCGGCGCGATCACCAGCCGAACCCCCGGTGCGATCTTCCGGCCCGCCAAGATCCTGGCGGCGGCGCGCAGATCCGCCAGCCGGCCGTTGACGCAGGTGCCGATGAATGCGTAGTCGATCGGGGTTCCGATCAGCTCGTCGATCGCCACCGTGTCGTCCGGCATGGGAGGGCGGCTGATCTGGGGGCGAAGCGCCGAACCGTCGATGGTCACCCGGCGAACGTAGGAGGCGTCCGCATCAGGTCGGATCTCGTCGGCGTCGAAGGGGTACGGCAAGATGAGGCCGTCAGGGTGGACGAGGGCCACCTTGGCCCCCATCTCGATGCCCATGTTGGCCAGGGTCATGCGCTCGTCGAGGGTCAGCGCCTCAACGGCCGTGCCGCAGATCTCCACCGAGTGATAGGTCGCTCCGGAGAATCCGAGCGTGCCGACGATGGCCAGCGTCAGGTCCTTCGCCTCGATCCCGGGGTTGAGCCGGCCGGTGACCTCCAATCTGATGGTGGGGGGCACCTTGACCCAGGTCTTGCCGGTCAGCATGATGGCGGCGAGATCGGTGGATCCGACGCCGGTGGCGAACGCTCCCAGCGCACCGTAGGTGCAGGTGTGTGAGTCGGCGCCGAAGAAGACCTCGCCCGGGCGGACGTGGTCGTTCTCGATCATCAGCTGGTGACAGATGCCCTCGCCGACATCGTAGAGCTCGACCCCGGTCTCCCTGGAAAACTCCCGCATCAGATCGTGCAACCGCGCGATGCGCTCGTTGGGGGCGGGCGAGGCATGGTCGATGACGAGGAACGTCCGCTCGGTGTTCCACGGGATCTTGCCGCCCATCTCGCGGAACGCCTTGATGGCGAGCGGAGCGGTGGTGTCGCTCATCATCACGGCGTCGACGTCGATCACCGTCAGCTCGCCGGCGGTGAGCGATCGACCGGCATGGCGGGAGAGGATCTTCTCGGCAACGGTCTGTCCGGGCATCACAACACCACCTTGATGCTCGTCGTTCCCGAGCACGCGGTGCATGCTGCCTGGGAACCGCTTGTTCGAAAAAGTCCTCCATCGAACGGCTGATCGCCGCCACGGCGCGGATGTCGACGCCGGTGGTCATCCCCATCCGCTCGACCATGGCAACCAGATCCTCGGTGGCGATATTGCCCGTCGCTCCCTTGATGAAGGGGCACCCGCCCATCCCGCCGAAGGCGGTGTCGAAGTATCGGACCCCAACCTTGATCGCGGCCAGCGCGTTGGCCAGGCCGCGGCCCTCGGTGTCGTGGAGGTGGAGGATCACCGGTCGGTCACCGGTCAGTTCGAGCACCCGCTCCATGAGCTCCGTCCATGGCCCTCGGATCGGCCATCCCGGTGGAATCGGCCAGGGCGAGCTCGTCGATCTCGAGATCGAGGTGGCGCTTGACCAGATCGAGGACGACGTCGGGATCGATGGCGCCCTCGAAACGACAGCCGAAGGCGCACTGCAATCCACCGCGCACCGTGAGCCCGGCATCCTTGGCGGTGCGGACCATCTCGGCGTAGCCGGTCTGGGCCTCGTCCAGCGACATGCCGGTGTTCTTGCGGCTGTGGGTGTCGCTGGCCGAGATCGACGCGGCCACGTGGTCGAGACCCGCCGCGATCGCCCGCTCCACACCCTTGAGGTTGAGCACCAGCCCGCTGTAGACGACTCCGGGGCGACGGTCGAGTCCCGGCACAGATCGCCTCGGCGTCGGCCATCTGGGGCACGCGCTTCGGGTGGACGAACGAGCACACCTGAATACGCTGCAACCCGGCGTCCACCAGGGCATCGATGAGCTCGAGCTTGCGGGCTCGTCGGGACCACATCTGTCTCGCTCTGGAATCCGTCGCGCAGGCCCTGCTCTTCAATGATGATGCGTTGTGATCTGATCGTTTTTCATCTCTGCCTGACTCTCCCACCGAGCGGTCGCTGTCGAAGCGAGAAAAGGGGATTGTAGCGGAACTCCTCGGGTGATCGGCCCCAATCGGCCCCGATCGCCACCCTCTTGACAGTCCACCATGGCGCGACTAGAGTCATCCTAATGATATGACAATCTTACAATGTCATGCATCATCGTCAAGTTCACCCCCACGAATGCGTCACAGCGAATCGCGGGAAAATGGACCACGGGGACGAAGATGTCCATCCGTCGTCGCCCACCAACAAAGGACGATCACCATGCGGAAACTCGGTTCGCTCGCCGCCCCGCTCACTCTGGCCCTCTTCCTCATCGCCGCGCCGGTCGCGGCCGACTCCCTCGAGTACGAGCTCGAGCTGATGATGGAGTGGTTCGCCGGTGAGTTCGACAATCACCAGCAGTACGTCGACGAGATCGAGGCGGAGAACCCGCCCGAACAACTCCACGAGTGGATCCACTCGATCTTCCACCCGGTGGAGCTCCCGGTCTTCGGCGACAACGTCTTTTATGTCGAGCAGTACATCGAGGGCGATCCGACGAACATCTACCGCAACCGGATCTACTCGTTCTCCATCAACGAGGAGGTCGAGGCCATCCAGTTGACCATCTACTCGTTCAAGGACCACGAGGCGGTCATCGGCGCCCACCTCGATGAGACCAAGCTCGAGGGTCTGACCATGGACGACGTCCTCACCCTGCCCGGCTGCGAGGTCTTCTGGAAGAAGCAGGCCGACAACTTCATCGGCTGGATGCCCGACGGCGCCTGCCGCGTGCCGTCGCGCCGCAGCGGCAAGATCATCGTCATCGACGACGATTTGGTCCTCACCAAGAACGAGATCTGGATCGGCGACCGGGCCGAGGACGAGGACGGGAACTACATCTTCGGCAACAAGCTTGGGAATCCCGCACAAGCTCCAGCGGAGCCACGACTTCGCCTGCTGGGGAGTGTTCACGCCCGAAGGCTCGAAGGAGTGGGAAGGCGGCACCATGGTTCGGGGCCTCACCCTGCACGACCAGGGCGGCAGAGCCGACATCGTCACCAACGATGCGGAGCCGCGCCACTTCCGGCTCGAGCTCGAGCAACGGGTCTACGCCGGCGAGCGCCGGGTCGAAGTACTCAAGATCGCCATCTACGAAGAGGGCAATGACGAGAGCCTCGCCTACAGCTGGGCCGAACCGAGCTCGAAGAACATCGGGATGAACCTGCGCTGGTTCCAGGGCGGGTGCACGAAGAAGTGACGCGGCCGAAGGACAATCACCGCCTTGGCCGTGTGGCCTCGTCACAGGCATGGCCCTCGCCGACGATGCCATCATGCGCCGAGGATTCCACGAGGTCGTCTTCTCCGTGAGCGATCTCGAGGGGGCGGCCAGGTTCTATCAGGAGGTGGCTGGTTGGGAGATCGCCCACCGCGGACGATCGAGCTCCGATCTGGCAAAGTTCTGGCGACTGGACGACGATCAGGAGATCCAGGAGATCCTGCTCGCGAACCCAGGAGACGACCACGGTTTTCTTCGCCTTGTGGCATTCCCGGGGACCGACCAGCGGCAGATCCGTTCAAACGCCCAGACCTGGGACACCGGCGGCATCTTCGATGTCAACGTCCGGGTGCTGCGACATTCACAAGAAGTTCACTCAATTCCGGGACCGCGGCTGGCAGTTCTACTCCGATCCCGATCCAGTTTCACTTCGGCCCCTTCGTGGTTTGGGAGGTCCTGGCACAAAGGCCCGGACGGCGTTGTCATCGCCATGGTCGAGCGGGTCGAACCACCGCTCGAGGGCTGGCCCAACCTGCGCGAGCTCAGCCACATCTTCAACTCGACCCAGATCGTGGCCGACTTCGAAACCAGCCTCGTCTTCTACCGGGACAAGCTGGGATTCGAGGTCTATCTCGAACACGAGGGACCGAGCAAAGAGGCGGGCCCCAACGTGCTCGGCCTGCCGCACAACCTGGCCACCGAGATCTCCCGCAAGGTGGTGATCCTCAGCCCGGACGGCAGCAACGCGGGGTCGGTGGAACTCGTCGGCTTCGACGGTCTCACTGGAGCGGATCTCAGCGAAAACGCCGTCGCCGCCGAACCTCGGCATCCTGGCGCTCAGGTTCCCGGTCGCCGACCTCGAGGCCTACAAGCGGCGATTGGCCGAACACGGCGTGACGCCCATCAACGGCCCGTCAGCCATCATTTTGGAGCCCTACGGCGAGGTCGAAATCATGACCGTGCGGGCGCCGGAAGGGCGCCTGGATCGAGTTTTACCAAACGGTCGGCAACGGCGACTCGGAGGACTGATGAACATCAAGAAAGCTGCGGTCTTCGTCGCATTGATCCTCACGCTCGCCTCCACCGTCGTAGCTGGCGAGACCACCCTACCAACGGAGGCCGCTGTGAATACCACCGACACCGCCGACGTGCCGCCAGAGCCGGTTCTGCTCTTCATCCAGGGCCGTCTCAAACCCGGTGGTGAGGCCACCTACGGCCAGTACATCAAGGGCACCGGACCGCTCATGGCCGAGTACGGTGTCACCGTCGACGCGGTGGGCGCCGGGGTTGCCAGCGACCACACCACCGATGACTGGCCGGTCAACGCCATCCTCCGCTTCCCGGACCGGGCCACCGCCGAGGCCTTCCTGGCCGACCCGCGGTATATCGAGATCAAGGAGAAGTACCGCGATCAGGCCTACGAGGAGCTCCACCTGAGCTTCGTCCAGACCCGAACACCCAACGTCCGCACCCCCAAGGCGGTGGCCGAGGAGGCCTTCGCCGACTTCCGCTCGGGTCTGGCCACCGGCGAGTGGGAGCCCTTCCTCGGCCGGTTGTCGGAGGACTTCACCTTCCACTTCCCCCTCGGTCAGTACCAGGGGCTCAACGAGGGCAAAGACAAGGCAGCCGAGTTCTTCGCCTTCGTCTCCAAGGTCTACTCAGACGGGCTCTTCATCGACGAGGTGTCCGGGGTGACCGCCGACGGCACCCGGGTGGTCTTCGAGTTCTCCGACCACGGGCTCATGTTCGGCAAGCCTTACGCCAACAAGGTGGCCATCTCCCTCGATGTCTGCGGCGAGAAGATCTGCGCCTACCGCGAGTACTTCGGCCTCGTCGGGCCGCCGCCGGCCGATTGAGAAGGTCGCGATTGGCCTCCTCGTCGTGCCGTCGTGATTGCGAATTGCGAATTACGAATTACGAATTGGCGGCGTCCGAGGTGGTCATCGCCGGGGAATACGGGTGCTCTCGGCAGGCGAGAATTCGGGAAACCGATCCCGGCGACTGGGCTTTGATTGGCCGCAGAAGGACGCAGAGGGGCGCAGAATAACGCAGCGGTTTTTGGATTGAATGGGACACGGAAGAACACACAGGTCCACTTTGCGCGTGCCGGGTGTGATTCGTGTGGCGGGCTATCCCACCTTGCGGAGCTTGGGGACCTTTCGGTCCGGTTTGTGCTGTGCGAGGTCGTAGTTGGTCTGGAGATTGATCCACAGCTGGGGTGTCGTACCGAACGCCTGCGAGAACAGCCAGGCCGTCTCAGGGGTGATGCCGCGCTTGCCGCGGACGATCTCGTTGATCCGCTGGACCGGCACCCCGATGTGAGCGGCGAGTCCGACCTGGGAGAGCCCCATGGGAATCAGAAACTCCTCGAGGAGGATCTCCCCGGGGTGGGTTGGGACTCGGTTCTTGGGAATCATGAAACCCTCCCCTATCGGTGGTAGTCCACGAGACGAACATCGTGGGCGTCGGAACCCTGCCACCGAAAGACGATCCGCCACTGATCGTTGACTCGGATGCTGTGGAGCCCTGTCAGATCACCCTTGAGTGGCTCGAGTCGGTTCCCCGGTGGAAACTCGAGATCGGTCAACTCAGTGGCGCCATTCAAATAATCGAGCTTTCGAACGGCTCGAGGCAGGACGTCGCCCGGAAATCGCCTCAGCAGGTTGATTGGTGTGCCGTGAAACACCGCCTCCGTGGTCTTGTCGCCGAACGAGACGATCACCGGCACAGCCTCCACAGAGAATATAACACCCTCACGGTTACCGTGCAACCATGTACTCGTGTTGGAGAGCTCAGAGTCTGTGTTTCCCCTGCAGGTCGTCGCCCGTCGAGATTCCTGGGGGGCGTCGAGCGGGTTGAAAGTTGAAAGTTCCACCGCCCGCCCGGGTGAGAGGGGGAGAAGGGGAGAACGGGAGGCATGTTTGAGGTTATAGGTTTGATGTCTGAGGCTTGAGTTGGGCGGGCGGACTTTTGACTTTTGACTCGACCCGGTACGAACACCGGGGGGGCGGCGGTTCTTCAATCTTCCAATCTTGAATCTTCAATCGACGGCGAGGATGATCTTGCCGAAATGCTCGTTGCGAGCCATCTCCTCGAGTGCCCGGGGGGCCTGGTCGAATCCGTGCTCGGCGGCGATCACGGGCCGCAGCGCTCCGTTGTCTGCCAGTTCCAGAGCCGTGGAGATGACCTCGTCGAGGGCCTCGGCGTTGCGGAGGATCCGGTGGACGGTGAAGCCGTGAACTCCGAGGTCCTTGAAGATCATGGTCCTCAGATCCAGGGGGGCCTCGGTGCCGGACAGGAGACCGTAGAACGACCACGTGGCCGTCCACGGCCGCGGTCTGCATCAGGGCCGGGGCGTAGTCGAAGCCGACCGGGTCGAAGGCGAGATCGACCCCCGAACCACCGGTAATCGTCCGACACTCATCGACCAGCACGGCCGGGCCGGTGGCCACGATGACGTGGTCGGCGATGGCCTGCAGCCGCTCGGCCTTGTCCGGCGAAGTGGTGGCGGCGAAGGTCTCCGCTCCCATGGCACGGGCAGCCTGAAGGGTCATCGACCCCCACGCCGCTCGAGGCCGCGGTCACCAGAACGCGCTTCCCTCGGACCGGTTTCGGAGTCGAGTCCGCCTGCGTGCAGACCAGCCATCGCCGTCAGCGTGGCGAGCCAGAAGCCGGCCCCTTCGGCGAACGACAACGTCGCCGGAATCGGCAGGAGGGCGTCGCTGGCGGAAGATACCGGCGGTCCGGTAGGTGCCCATCCCGCGTAGTCGATCCGTCCCGACCATGAGCCCGACGCGGCACCGACGTCGAGGTCGAAGCCGGTCGCCGGCGGCTTCATCCGGCAGCTCGGAACCGAGCGCGCGATCACCTCGCCGACCGCCTCCTGACCGAGGAAGGACGGGCTCGGCGGCGGGCCGAAGTAGCGCCCGGCCAGGTCGAGGAGATCGGCCCGGTTGAGGCCGATGGCGTCGGATTCGAATCAAGGCCTCGCCTGGGCCGGGATCGGCGAGCTCATGGTCGGTGAGCTCGAGGAGGTCGGGTCCTCCGGTGCCCTCGAACTGCCAGGCCTGGGCGGTGGTGGTCATGATCGTGCCTCCTAATCCCGTGCCCGAGTGAGTCAACCGTCCAACGTCTAAAGTCCAGAGTCGAAAGTCCAACGTTCTCAAGTCTAAAGTCTAAAGGCCCCACCCGCCCCCGAACGTCGCCGGTGGCTTGCCGGCTTCGGAAACGGAGACGCGGCACGGGGTCAATGGCAGGAGCGATGCGCGTCAATCCTCCTCGGCGGCTCGCTCGGCGTCGATGACCTTCTTGAAGTAGGTCCAGCTGGTCTCGTTCGGCCGGTCGTCATCGACCGGCGGCGGGGTCTTGTACTCGGGCTTGACCCGCATGAGCTCGTTCTTGAGCACTTCGGGGAGCTCGTCCCAGCTCGCCACGCGCTTGCCGGCGCCGTTGTAGATCATCTGTCCCGCGCGATCGCCCATCTTCATCCACGGCAGCCACTTGGAAACCCGCGCCCAGGAGACGTTGGTGTTGTCGCAACCGGCGATCGAGGCGTCGAGCAGCTCCGCCTCGTCGAAGAAGAAGTTGAACATCTCGATCGCCTGGTAGGTGCCGCCGACGTACTCCTGGTAGTCGCCGCCGAGAGGATTGGTGTAGAACAGCGGGACCTCGAAGCTGAACCAGCCGCGACCGTCCTTGAAGGTGGCCGGAAAACTGGAACGGGCCCCACTTGCTCTTCTCGAAGTTCGGGTACTTGGAGTTCACCGGATCGTTGAAGATGTGGACGACCTCGAGCTCCTCGTCGGTCCAGGGATTGGTCCAGGTGTGGATGATCTCGCCGGTCTTGGGGTCCTGGTAGATCAGGGCCTCTTTCGAGACCATCCGGAAGCCGTAGCCATTTTCGGGATCGCGAGAGGATCTGGCAGGCCGCGTGTTCATGGCCTGGTAGTTGAAGAGCAGCTGGTCCTTCTCGCCGGGGACCCGGCTGTAGACCTTGCCCGTCCACCAGTAGGTCGCCGGCTTGCCCTCCTCCAGGTGGCACGACGATCTTCTGCATCGCCTTGACGGCGTCCTTCGGGTTGTCGAGATCGAGGGTGCTCGGCTCCGAACGCGCAGCGGTTGTCAGAACGAGCGCGCAGCACACAGGAACAAAACCAGTCTTCTTCATTTGCCACCTCCGTGGTGTCGGACTGTTAGGTTGTCGGATCGATTCGTGATCCGATCCCGTTCCCGATCCCGACTGCGTTCGGGACGGGATCGGAACGGGATCGGGATTCGGCACTTCAACCGACGCTCATCATTCGTTCAGGCACCTTCGTCGCCCCGCTGCGATCATCTCCTCGATCTCCTCGTCGCTCAGCCCGGTCTGCCTCGAGCACCTCGAGCGCTGTGTTCGCCGAGCCGCGGCGGCAGCTGACGGACCGAGCCCGGGGTCTCGGAGAACCGCGTCGGCAGATCGGGCAGCCGGATGGTGCCCTCGGTCGGGTGCTCGTACTCCTTCCAGAAACCCGTCGCCACAGGTGGGGATCCTCGAGCAGGTCCTCGAGGGTGTTGACGATCATGACGGCACCGGGGTGGGGGTCAGGATGTCGAGCCACTCCTGGGTGGTCTTGGTGGCCACCATGACGGAGACCTCGCGGTAGACCTCGTCGATGTTCTCGAGCCGCGAACTCAGGCTCGCGAAGCGCTCGTCCTCGATGAAGCTCCGGGTCGACCGGCAGCCTTGCAGAAGATCTCCCAGTGTTTGTTGAGGTAGGGCAGGATGGCGATGTAGCCGTCCTTGGTCTGATACGGCCGCCGGTCCGGACTCAGCAGCCGCGCGTAGCCCATGTCGCCGGCGGCGGGTTCGAAGGTCCGGCCGTAGAGGTGCTCGGCCATGACGTAGTTGACCATGGTCTCGAACATGGGCACCTCGATCTCCTGGCCGACCCCGGTCTTCTCGCGGTGGTAGAGCGCCGAGGTGATCGAGTAGACCACGGCCATGGCGGTGGTCTTGTCGGCGACGATGACCGGCAGATAGCTCGGCTCGGCGCCGGCCCGCGCCTTGAGCATGGCGATCCCGCTCGCCGACTGGATGGAGTCGTCGTAGGCCGACTTGTCGCTGTAGGGACCGTCCGCCCGATAGCCGTAGGTGGCGCAGTAGATGATCTGCGGGTTGATCTTCTTGATCTCGTCGTACTCGAGACCGAGCCGTTTGATGGCCGGGGGACGCAGATTGTGGACGACCACATCGGCGGTCTCGGCCATCTTGAGCAGGGCGGCCTTGCCCGACTCCTGCTTGAGATCCAGGACGACGCTGCGTTTGTTCCGGTTGCAGGTCATGAACAGAGCGCACATCCCCGGGTTCCGACCCGGGCCGAGCTGACGGTTGCTGTCGCCGAACGGCGGTTCGACCTTGATGACATCGGCGCCCAGATCGCCCGAGGATCTGGCAGGCCCACGGACCCAGGACCACGCTGGTCATTTCGATGATTCGAACGCCTTCAAGCGGACCCGACATCCGGCCTCCCTTTCGGTCGCCACCGCGCGCGTGATCGTCGACCGTCGATGACTGCTGCAAACCGACTGGACAAATGAACTTGACTTTGTCCTATTGTTCCGACATTATACTCAGAGCATGCCTGGAGATCAACCCACCATCGGGGAAATGATCTCACTCGTGACGGCCGGACCCGCGACGGTACGCGTTACGCTCGAGCTATCGCCGCATCCGGTTCATCATCGCCTAAGGAGAATTCCATGAGAAGAATGGACATCGTCGTCAACCTCTGGACCCCGGATCTGACAAAGAACTACACCCCCAAGCTCAACCACTTCTGGAAGCAGATCCACATCCTGGGACGAGACCGGCGACGGGCATTCCCCTCGAAGACGAGATCGCCAAGATGGATGCCGCCGGGATCGAGAAGGGCCTCATGATCGCCACCACCGGCGGCTGGTCGGGATCCGACATCTTCTTCGAAAAACCGTTGGAACGGATCGCCGAGGTGATCGCCGCGCATCCCGAACCGGTTCAAGGGCGTGGTCGGCATCAACCCGACCAATCTCGTGCCCGGCGTCGCGCGGGTCGAGAACGCGGTCAAGGAGTACGGCTTCGTCGGCGCCCACCTCTATCCCCACTGGTTCGGCAAGGAACCGGGCCATCGGATCTACTACCCGTTCTACGCCAAGTGCGCCGAGCTCGGGATTCCGATTCAGATCCAGATCGGCCACTCGGCGCAGCACTTCCTGCCCACCGTCGCCAACCCCATGACGCTCGACCGGGTCGCCATCGACTTCCCCGAGCTCACCATCGTCGGGATCCACATCGGCTATCCCTGGGTCGAGGAGATGATCTCGGTGACCTGGAAGCACCCCAACGTCTTCGTCGGGCTGCGACGCCCACTCTCCGAAGTACTGGGACCCGTCGTTCGTCCGTTTCATCAACTCGCGACGCGGACAGGACAAGGTGCTCTTCGGCACCGACTGGCCGGTCATCGACTTCGAGCGCGCGGTCAACGAGATCGGCGAACTCGGGCTCAAGGAAGAGCGTCATGAAGAAGCTGTTCTGGGAGAACGCGGTTCGAGTCTACGGTCTCGAGGAGTGGGTGTGAGCACTCGATTCTTCTACGGCTGGGTCATCGCCTGCTGCGCGATGGCGGCGCTGTTCATCAGCGAACGGCATGCTCATCGGCGGGATCAACGTCTTCGACGAGTCGCTGCATCGAGGAGTTCGGCTGGAGCCGGTCCGAGCCTCAAGTTCCGCGACCTCCTGACCTTTGCCCTGGCGGGTCTTCTCGGCCCCTTCGCCGGCGCCCTGGCCGACCGGTTCGGCGTCCGCCGGCTGATGGCCTTCGGCGCCGTCCCTGTTGATGGTCTGCTTTCTGCTCTACTCGCGGATCCAGTCGATCACCCACATGTACCTGCATCCACAGCCTCTTCGCCCTGGTGCTGGTGAGCTGCGGGCTGATCGTCGCGGTGATGCTCGTGTCTCACTGGTTCGTGGAGAAACGGGGAACCGCCATCGGCATCACGCTGGTGGGCACCAGTCTGGGCGGGATCTTCTTCCCCCAGGTCGGCACCTGGCTGATCACCAACTTCGGCTGGCGCAAGGCCATGATGTGGGAGGCCGCTGTTCCCCATCGTCCTGCTGCTGGTCGGTCGCCTTCGTCATCCGCAACTCGTCCCAAGGACCGGGGCCTGCATGCCGCTTGGGGATCAAGACCGCAGACAGCGGCCGACGTCGCGGCGGACGCCCGGACATCGAGCTCGCCGGTCTGAGCTACGGCGAGGCCCTCAGGACGATGACCTTCTGGGCGCTCGCCTTCGCCGCCATGACGACCTTCTACTCCATCCTCGGCGCCCAGGCGCACCTGTTCCTCTACCTCAGGGACCTCGAGTTCTCGCCCCAGGTGGCGAGCACCGGAATCAGCCTGCTCTTCGGGATGGCCCTCTTCGGCAAGTTCGGCTTCGGCTATCTCGCCGACAAGATCCAGCACAAGAAGGTCTTCTACGGCAATCTCGCGGTGATGCTCACCGGCGCCGTCCTGCTCGCCACCGTCAAGGTCGAGCTCTTCTGGATCGCGGTCGTCCTCTTCGGCCTCGGCTGGGGCAGGCTTCTACACCATGCTCCAGGTGCTGACCGTGGAGTGCTTCGGGCTCAAGGCCGACGGGCAAGATCCTCGGCACCATCACCGTCCTCGACGCCATCGGCGGCGGTCTCGGCATCTGGCTCACCGGGCTGCTCTACGACAAGACCGGCAGCTACCAGGTGCCGTTCACGGTTCTGGTGGTGCTGATCGTGCTGGCTATGATCGCGGCGACCCAGGTCCGTCGCGACGTACCGGATCGGGTGTGATTCGAGAGGCGGCAACGTCGAGGGAGGTTCGAAAGATGTTCTTGGTTTACCTACTGTGGATCACCTTCGTTCTGCGGGAGGAGCCTTCATGGGTATCAACGCGATTCGGACCCTGAGCCAAGGACGGATTCAGCATCGGCGTCGCTCCTGAACGCCATCGTGCTACCTGGGCATCGCGCTCTACGGCCTGCCCAAACTCTACAAGTTCGTCTTCAAGAGAGGGTGAGCGCCATGCCAGACATCACCATCTTCGGCATCAACGTCATCGAGGTCTCGTTCCGCTGGCTGCACGCGTTCATGGTGGCCGGCTGGCTGCTCTTCGACTTCCTCGTCTACTGGCTCCACTTCGACGTCAAGAACCCGAAGGTGCCCGCTCGAGGCCCGTCTCGAACGGGCCAAGATCATGCACGGCATCGACCGGATCGTCGCCTACATCTTCATCCTGACGCTGCCGGTGGGCATCATCCTGTGCTATCTCACCGACAACCCCCTGTTCTCCATCGACCTGGCTGACGTGGAAGCACTTCCTCTACGCGGTGATCGTGGTCGACGGGCTCTGCCTCATTCCGATCTCGGGCACCGCTCTGAGAAACCTGCAGGCCATCAAGGACGGCGCCGAGAACGTCGACGAGCTCAACTACCAGATCAAACACCACATGAACATCGCCATGCCGGCGGTGTTCGTGGTCTGGGCGCTGGTCATCGCCATCAGCGTGCTGACCCTGCTCAACCTCAAGCAGCCGGAGGATCAGGAGTACATCTTCCGCAAGACGGCGGTCGACGTCACGACGTCGACTTCATGGCCGTCATGATGATTTCGACTTTGGCGTCCTTTGGCAGCCTGGCCACCTCCACTGCAGCACGGGCCGGTGGAGGGTCCGGGAAGAACTCGCCGTAGATCCTGTTGACCGCGGCATAGTCGTCGAGGTCGGCCAAGAAGACGATCGACTGCACCACGTCGGCCGGCGTGAATCCGGCTGCCGCGAGCACAGCCCCGGCGTTGACCAGCACCTGCCGAGTTTCCGGCTCCACTCCTCCGGCGACCATTGCCCCGGTCTCCGGGTCGATGCCGATCTGTCCGGACAGGTAGAGATGGCGGCCGACCCGCTACGGCCTGGGAGTAGGGGCCGATGGCGGCAGGCGCCTGTTGGGTGACGATGGCCTGACGATGCTCGGCCGGCTCGGCCTCGACGTCGGGGGACGGAGAGGCGGCGCAGCCGGCGAGCATCAACAGCGCGCCGATGGCGCAATGAACTGCTTGTATCTTCACGGGGTGGCTCCCTTCCGGGTCGCGAGCGTTGCGATCGCCTCGAGCAGACGGTCGACCTGCTCTTCGGAGTTGAAGATGTGGGTGCAGACTCGATTCGCCTCGAATCCGAACGGCGCATGGTCGATGGCGCGGGTGATGATCCGCTGATCGGCGAGTGCCCTGTTCACCGATTTCGGCTCGACGCCGTCGATCGCGAACGAGGTGATGGCCGAGCGAAGGGCGGCCGGTTCGGGTGACAGGATCCGAACGCCGCCGATCCGCTGCAGCCCCTGGCGCAGACGCCCAGCCAGCGCCAGGGCCCGATCCTCCACGACAGAACGGCCGATCGTCTCCTGCAGCTCGATCGCCGGCGGCAGTGCCCAGAAGAGGGGACCGTAGTAGTGGAGGTTGGTGGCGTACTTGACCATCGTCGACGGCCACGCGAAGGCGAAGTCGATCGATGGCTCGCCCGGGTCGCGGCCGAATCGATCGGCGGTCTGCCAGCCTTCACGGCCCTCGACCACGGTCGGCCAGAGGCGGTCCAGGATCGACTCGTTGATGTAGATCAGACCGGTGCCGTAGGGACCGCACAACCACTTGTGCAGACTGGTGACGAACAGGTCGCAGCCGAGGCCGGCAACCGAGAAATCGAGCATTCCCACCGATTGCGCCCCGTCGACCACCGAGATCAGCCCGCGATCCCGGGCAAGTCGGCAGAGCTCGGCAACGGGCAGGCGGCAGCCGTCCGTGTACTGGACGTGACAGAAGCTGAGCACGCGGGTGCGGGGGGTGATGGCGTGATCGAAAAGATCGAGCACCTCGCCCGCACTTTCGATCGGCGTCGGCATCGGGAGTTGGCGAACGGTGATGCCACGCCTTTTCGCCGCCAGCAGCCACGGGTAGATGCCGGCCTGGTGCTCGTGGGTCGTGGTCAACACCTCGTCACCCGGCTGCAGGTCGAGCCCGCCGGCGACGAAGTTCATCCCCTCGGTGGCGCCGGAGGTGAAGGCGATGTCGTTCCTGTCGGCGCCGATGAAGCCGGCGGTCCGGTCGATCAGCCCGACGAACCGCTCGTCGATGAAGTGATCGACGAAGAAGCGGTTGAAGTTGCGGTTCATCGCCTCGCGCACGCGACATTCGGCCGCAATGACCTCCCGCGACGAGGGGCCGTAGGTGCCGGTGTTGAGGTAGATCAGGCCCTCTTCGAGGGAAAACTGGTGCCGCACCAGCCCCCAGGGATCGAGGCCCCGGGTTGCCGGCCGCAGCGAGGGTGGCCGAGGTGAATGGGCCGACGGCGGCGGCAGCTAGAAACTGGCGACGGGAGAGGGAGGCTCGGTGTACGGTCATGTTCTGCCTGGCCTTTCTCGAAACTATTGTCATATTGATCTAATGATAGTATCATTAACCCAGATCAACGAGTCCGCGCGTGTCTATTCGCCATTGGCCGACGTCGCCCGACTCGAGTCCGCCTCCTCGTGGAGACGACCCAATCAGTCGGGCGCCACAAGGGTACTTGGATGAAGCGACCTGAAGGGGAGGACAGACCATGAGGAACCGGAGTCGTTGGATATTCACCATCGGGGCAATCGCCCTTTGCGCGGCCCTCTGTTCCACGGCCGAGGCTTCCACCAGGCTTGTCTTCCAGATTCAGCCGGAGGGCTTCGCTGAACAGGTCACCGTGGAGCTCGTCTCGCCCTCTGGCGAGACCCAGGTGAAGGAGACGAGCGAGAGCTTCTTCTTCATCGACGTCCCGACATCGGGCACCCATCGGCTCACCATGACCGCGGGGGAGGTCTCCGAGACGGTCGAGGTCGATGTGCCGTACACCGGGCAGCTCAACGTGACCTTCCAGGCCGATGCGCCCGGCGACAAGATCACGGTGGCAAAGGGGAGCGAGATCGAGAACATCACGGTGACGGCGCGGCGCGTCGAGGAGACGCTGCAGCGGGTGCCGGTGGCGATCACCGCGCTCTCCGAGCAGGACATTGACAACCAGAACATCGTCAGCATCCAGAAGCTGGCCATCGCCACCCCGAATCTGTGGATGGAGAAGAACACCAGCTCATCGAGCGGCGCCCGCGCTGCGATCCGTGGCGTCGGCGAGGACGAGTCGTTCTTCACCTCGGACACGCCGGTCGGCATCTACATCGATGACATCTACATCCCGCGTCAGATCGGTGCCATGTTCGATCTCTACGAGGTGGACCGGGTCGAGGTGCTCAGGGGCCCGCAGGGAACGCTGTACGGCCGCAACACCAGCGCCGGGGCCATCAAGATCATCACCAAACAGCCGAGCGAGGACTTCCACCTGAACCTGGAAGGCGCCGTGGGAAATTACAGTTTGTTCGGTTTCCGGGGTTCGGTGAGCGTTCCCGTGTCGGATCTGTTCGCCTTCCAGGTGGCCGGGCTGTACCGAATTCACGACGGCTACGATACCAATCTGTACAACGGTGCCGACGTGAACGATCAGGACATCTGGGGGGTCAGGACCTCGCTGCGCTTCACCCCCGGGGACAGCCTGGAAATCCTGGCGGTCGGAGACGTGCTCATCGAGCGCTCGACTCCGGGCTACCCGCTGGGTCTGGTGCCCCAGCCGCCGTTTGTCGGCTTTTACGGCACCGGTCTACCGAACTTCGGCGACCAGATCGACGGCGATTCCGACGTGCACACCCTGGTGTCGGATCTGACCGAGCCGCAGAACGACCTCGACCAGAGTGGAGTGTACGCAAAGGTCTCGTGGCAGGCTGCCGAGACGTTCACCTTCAAGTCGACGACCGCCTGGCGAGACCAGGACTGGCAGTTCTTGACCGACGGCGACGGTCAGGTCGGCAATCCGATCATCCCCGGCCCGGCGTCGGCACTGCCGCTGTTCCACATCTTTCAGGACCAGCAGCAGGAGCAATGGAGCCAGGAGTTCCAGGGGGTGGGTTCGATCGGCAACAGCGTCGAATACGTCGCCGGCTTCTACTACTTCCACGAGGAGAACCAGCAGATCACCGAAAACGTGATTCTCGCCCCGCTTGGTTTCAACCGCTACACGGACACTTCCCTCACCACCGACAGCTACGCCCTCTACGGCAGCTTCGACTTCCACCTGGGCGACAACCTGCAGCTCACCGCCGGAGGCCGTTGGACGAACGACGACAAGGACTTCGACATCACGGTGTTCAACCCCGGCGGCAGTCAGATGATCGCGTGCGTCGGGCCCGACGGCACGATCATCAGCTCGCAGACCCCGTGCGACGCAGACGCTCCTCCTGGGTCGGTCAACACACCGGTGGAGAAGCACCTGCAGGAGTCCTGGGGCCGGTTCACGCCCAGGCTCGCGCTGTCGTGGGCCGCGATGGACAACCTGCTCGCCTACCTCGATGTCAGCGCTGGATTCAAGTCGGGCGCGTTCGACGGTCGGGCCAACGAAGGCATCACGGTGCTGCCGCTCGAACCGATCCCGCCGGAGGAGATCATGAGCTACGAGATCGGCATCAAGTCCGATCTGTGGCAGCGCAAGTGGCGCCTCAACGTGGCGGCGTTCCTCACCGATTTTGAGAATCTCCAGGGGACCGGCACCGATCCCGACGGCAACTTCATTCGCTTCTCCCTGGGTGACGTGGAGACCTCGGGTGGCGAGCTGGAGACGACCCTCGTGGCGGCGCCGGGCCTGCAGTTCAATGCCAACGCGGCCGTGCTCGACACCAAGTTCACCAAGCAGAACTTCCAGCAGAGCATCGACTGCGCCCCCTACGGCACCGGCCAGATCGATCTCCAGCTCAAGTACTCGCCCAAGACGTCCTACCGCGTGGGCGCCCTGTACTCGACTCCCAACACTGTGGCCGGCGGGTACTGGACCATCGGCGCCAACTACAACCACAAGGACGAGCACTTCCTCGGGTTCTGCAACGCGGGAGCACAGACTCAGGTGTCCTACTCGCTGGTGGATGCGATCATTGCCTTCGAAACCAGGGACTATCGATGGCGCTTTTCGCTTGCGGGCGACAACCTCGCGGATGAGGATTACATTGGCGGACTGTTCGCCATCCCCGGCCTCAATCTGTTGAGCGCCTACATCGGTGCGCCACGGACCTACTCGTTCCGCGTCAACTACCGGTTCTAGCCCGCACGTCTCGGTGATCGAAGGAGCACCGCCACCTCGGCGGTGCTCCTTTTCTCGATTCCACACGACCTCTTGACATTCTCGAAAAAGTGATTAGATTGTCTAATAGTGAGGATACCTAACTAAATATGAAGACATCAGTCTCTGCGTCCGTTTCTGGAGGATGACATGAATCTTTCGATCCTGCTGTGGGGCATACCCCAGGCGATGCGGGTGGCTGCACGCGTCTACCCGGATTACGCCGAGCGTTTGAAGGAAAGGGACGTCGTCGCGCAGTTCAAGTTGCGGGACAAGCCCGACGTGGGTCGTTGGATCAAGCTCGACAAGGGCAAGATCAGCTCGGGGAAGGGCATCCACGCGAGCCCCGATATCAGCATCTGTTTCAAGAACGAGGCCCTCGCGAAGAGCTTCCTCACGCCGCCGTTCGACATGCTCGAGCGCATCGACGCCGCGAAGAACTTCAAGATCCTCGTGGAAGGCCCGGATGACCTCGCCATCTGGTTCCTGGCCACCCTGGGCCGGCTGGAATCGGTGATGTGGAAGGCCGGGACCGACATGGGCAACGGTGTCGTACGCTACACGAACGGCACCAACGGCGGCCCGCTCTTCGTCTACGTCAAGGACGGCAAGATCATCCGCACCACCCCGATCGACTTCGAACGACGACGACTCGGGAAAGTGGTCAATCACGGCGCGCGGCAAGACGTTCACGCCGCCGCGACGGATGACGCTGGCCGCGCACGGCCAGTGTCAGAAATCCATGGTGTACTCGAAGGATCGCCTGCTCTACCCGATGAAGCGGGTCGACTTCGACCCGAACGGCGAACGCAACCCCCAGAACCGCGGAATCTCCGAGTTCGAGCGCATCAGCTGGGATGAAGCGCTCGACATCGTCTCCAACGAGATCAAGCGCGCCAGGGCCGTGGGCCCGGGCGCCATCGCGGTCGACCACGGTTCGCACCACCAGTGGGGCAACCTCGGGCACTACCTGTGCGCCTTCAACCGCTTCTGGAACCTGATCGGCGTCACCAAGCTCATGCACAGCCCCGACAGCTGGGAGGGATGGTTCTGGGGCGCGATGCACCACTGGGGCAACAGCGCGCGCCTCGGGTGCCCGGAGTTCTACGGCACCGTGGAGGACTGTCTCAAGGAAGCGGAGATGATCGTGTTCTGGTCCTCGGACCCCGACACGACCTACGGCTTCGAGGGAACCCAGCGGCGCGAGTGGGCCAGGGAGCTCGGCATCAAGATGGTCCACATCGATCCGTTCCTGAACCACACCGCGGCGCACCTCGGCGGCAAGTGGATCGCACCGAAGCCGCAGACCGACGCTGCGCTCGCGCAGGCGCTCTGCCACGTCTGGATCACCGAGGGGCTCTACGACAAGGAGTTCGTGGCCGACAAGACCACGGGTTTCGATGAGTGGAAGGCCTACATTCTGGGTGAGAGCGACGGCGTCGCGAAGACGCCCGAGTGGCAGGAGGCCGAAACCGGCGTGCCGGCTCGCGACGTCCGCGCGCTGGCGCGCGAGTGGGGCACGAAGAAGACCTACCTCGGCGCGGGCAGCTGGGGCGCCGGCGTCGGCGGCGCCTGTCGCGGCCCGACGGGCATGCAGTGGGCTCGGATGATGGCCATCCTCGGCGCGATGCAGGGTCACGGTCGCCCGGGCTACAACTTCGGCAATCTGCAGTTCGGCTCGCCGCTCGACTACAACTTCTACTTTCCCGGCTACGCCGAGGGCGGCTTCTCGGGCGACCTCGCCTTCAGCGCCAACTCGGCCAACAACTACCAACGCATGCCGCACATCGTCACCATGAGCACGGTGCGGCAGAGCATCCCCCGGATGTGGTTCCCCGAGGCGATCACGCAGGGCAAGAGCTTCGGCTACATCACCGACGTCACGTCGGTGCAGTCTCAGTTCTTCCCCTTCGGCTACCCCTCCCCCGGCCACGTGCCCGTGGAGATGCTCTACAAGTACGGCAGCCAGCTCTTCGGCACGATGGTGGGCGGGAACCGCTGGGCTCGCGCCTACCAGCACCCGAGCCTCAAGTTCATCGTCAACCAGTCGGTCTGGAAGGAGGGCGAGACGCCGTTCTCGGACGTCATCCTGCCCGCGTGCACGGTCTTCGAGAAGTGGGACATCGGCGAGACGTTCAACTGCGGCCCCGGGTACGTGCACCACTTCTACTCGATGAACAACCACCGCGTGATCACGATGCAGCACAAATGCATCGAGCCGTTGGGCGAGTCCAAGTCCGACTACGACATTTTCTCCGCGGTCGCGGCGAAACTCGGTCTCGGAGCCGTGTACACGGAAGGCGGCACCTCGGAGCTCGACTGGGTCAAACGCGTCTTCGACTCCTCCGACATGGCCAAGCACATCAGCTGGCGGCAGTTCCTCAAGAAGGGATACTGGGTCGTGCCCGCGGAGAAGGAGGCGGCGCGGGTCCCGCTGGCGAACAACTGGTACTACGAGGGCCGCAAGAAGGACACGCCCGATCCCTATCCTCTGCCGTCGGATTACGCGGGCGGCTATCTCGAGGGGTTGCAGACGCCTTCGGGCAAGTTCGAGTTCATCGCCAAGACGCTCGAACGCATCGACGATCCGGACCGGCCGCCGCTCAGCGAGTACATGCCGACCTACGAAGATCCGAAGCGCAATCCGGAGCTCGCGGAGTTTCCGCTGAAGCTGCAGACGTCGCACACCCGCTACGCCTACCACGTCATGGGTGACAGCACGGACAGCAGTCTCGCCGACATTCGGGAGCACCGGGTCTGCAAGGACGGACACTACTACCTCGTGGCCCGGATGAGCAGCGAGGATGCCGAGGCCCGAGGAATCCGGGACGACGACCTGATCCGGCTGTGGAACCAACGAGGCTCGGTCGTCTGTGCCGCCCAGGTCACCCAGCGGCTCCGGCCGGGCGTGGTCAGCACCTACTCCGGATCGGCCCAGTACCGGCCGGTGGGAGAGCCCGGCAGGTCCACCGATCTCGGTGGCTGCGTGAACATGCTGAACACCAAGGAACCCATCACGAAGAAGGGCCACGGCATGAAACCCAACTCGGTCCTGATCCAGGTCGAGAAGTGGACCGGCGCCGATGATCTGGCAGCCGACGGCGGAGACAGTCTGATGGCCAAGAAGTGGAATCTCATCGTCGACGTTGCGCGCTGCGACAACTGCCGCCTCTGTTTCCTCGCGGTCAAGGACGAGTACATCGGCAACGACTTTCCCGGTTACTCGGCCGCACAGCCCGCGCAGGGGCACAACTGGCTCGACATCCGTCGCAAGGAACGCGGCACCTACCCGCTCGTCCAGGCGCGCTTCATGCCCGTGATGTGCAACCACTGCGACGACGCGCCCTGCATCAAGGCGGCAAGCAACGGCGCCGTGCGCAAGCGCCCCGACGGCATCGTGATCATCGATCCCGAGAAGTCGAAGGGACAGCGGCAGATCGTGGAAGCCTGCCCCTACGGCGCGATCTACTGGAACGAGGACAAGCAGATCCCACAGGCGTGGACCTTCGACGCGCATCTGCTCGACGAGGGCTGGACCCGGACGCGGGCCGAACAGGCCTGCCCGATGGACGTCTTCCGCACGATCCAGGTCGAGGACGGGGAGATGCAGCGGATCCAGGCCGAGGAAGGCCTCGAGGTCCTCAGGCCCGAGCTCGGCACCAGACCGCGCATCTACTACAAGAACCTGCACGTGATGACCAAGTGCTTCGTCGGCGGAACCGTCGTCGAGAACGCCGACGGCGTCGAGGAGTGCGCCGCCGGCGCCGAGGTCGTTGTCACAAAGGACGGCCGTGAGGTCGGGCGGGCGACGACGGATCTCTTCGGTGAGTTCACGATCGACCGACTCGAACCGAACAGCAGCGGCTATCACCTGGAAATCACCGGCTCGTCGGGGCGTTTCTCGACGCAGTTCGACCTCGGCGACGACAGCCCCTATCTCGGCGTGATGACCCTCGCGGCGGGGCAGCGTTGAGAAGGGCGAACTGAATCCGATGGACGCGGGAATCACCGAGTCGACCGAGGAGTCTCTCATCCTCACCCTGCTCGACCTCGCCAACCACCTCACCCGCAACGGCGAGCGCATCGCCCGGCAGGAGGGCCTCACCGCCCAGCAGTGGCTGCTGCTGCTGCAGATCGCCGGCGACCCGAACTTCCCCAGGCTCGGGCGCGCCCGCCGAGGCCGGGACGGCGGTGCTCGCGTCGACCATCGCGACCGCGCGCGGGGTGTCGCGGCCGACCATCAGCGCCCTCGTGGGCTCGCTGGTTCACAAAGGGCTGGTCTCCCAGGCCGAGGAGCCCGACGACCGGCGGCAGAAGGCGCTGCTCGCGACGCCGGCCGGTCTCGCGGCCCTCGCCCGCATCGAGCCGGTGCGGCGCCGCGCCAACAAGGCACTGCTCGCCGGCTTCGAACCGTCAGAAATCTCGCTCGTGCTGCGCATCCTGCGCTCCTGCCTCGACGCTCTCTGGTCGGCGGGTCTGAGCGAGGCCGAACGCCAGCGCTTCGCCGACGGCTCCGGTGAGGACGACACGGCGCGGCGCGAGCCTGCGGAGGCTCGCCGTGGTGCGAGGGCCTGAAATCGGAAGCCACCCCTGTCCATCGCGGACGCGGACGCGGACTCGGGATAGAACACGAGAGAGCATAAAGGAGAGTGCTATGCGTCGAATCGTGATGAGTGTCTTGGTCTGCTCTGTTGGTGGTGCCCGGCCTTGCGATGGCGGCGGGTGGCGGCTTCGACGAGGAGCTCTTCGAGGTCTTTCTCAAGGCCAGAGTCGGAACCGGCGACCCCATCTACTGGTACTCCATCGGCGAGGTCTACTCCTACCCGGACGGGGCACTCCTCGCCCGGATGGAGGGCTTCGACACCGCGCGCCTCGTTCGGGACGAGTCCGACCCGAAGACCGCCTACCAGCTGTCGCGCAAGACCTTTGTCTACCGCGACCCGGAGACCAACGAGATCTTCCGCGAGGTCAACGGCAAGCCCGCCACCCACATCAAGTACCCCTACCAGTACATCACCTACAAGCTCGATGGCGACCGGATGGTGACCTTTGTCGAGCAGGGCAGCGGCGACCGGATCCGCAAGCTGGGTCCGGCGGAAGAGATGACCGCGCGGAGGCTCGGTGACGTCGCCGTCTTCTCGGCGCCGCTCTTCCTCAACTTCGAAACGCCCCGCGGCAAGTACGAGGCCTTCGAGCACTACGACTTCTTCATCCAGCCCGACGGCTCGTCCCGCCCAACCAGCTGAGCTGGCTGCGCTACGGCGATCTGCCGCCGTTCCTGGGACCCGGCAAGACCATCATCCACCTGGTCTCGTGGCGGGTGGAGAGCTTCGACGCAGCTGCCGGAGACCATCGAAGAGTGGGTCGAGACCGACGCTCAGCTCTGGCGCGAGCCGCCGAAGGACATGGATGAGATTCAGGGAGCTGCAGAGAGCCGTGGAAGTAGCGAAGGAATGAGGCAGTAGGGCAGTGGGCGCAATGCAAGTGGTGGAGCAGTGAAGCAGAGGCGAAGTCGAGTTCCGAATTTTGAATTTGCCCTGCGGGTTAGTTGTTGACCGGTACGAGCTTGAACTCGGTCACCGGCGGGCTCTCACTTCCTTCCCGGTCGATGACCTGCCAGGTCGAGCCGTCCGGGCCGCGAGATGAGAAAGCTCTTCTCGCCGAACTCGTTCTCGACGATCTCGGTGATCGTCGAGGCCGGTGTTGCGAACGCGAGAGTCATGGACCATGCGGAGATTCGGCACCGTCACCGAGTGGAGGGTGATCCCCATCTCTCCCGGGCGCTGGTGCTCCGACCGATCCGGCCGCTGATCCAGCGGCACGAAGAACTTGAGCTTGCCGCAGATGTTGTTGGGCGAGACAAAGCCCGCGGTACCAGTGGCTCGAACCGGGGACCATCCCGAAGACGGCCTTGGGACCGGCCTGCCAGTCGCCGTCGATGGTCGCATCCTCGGCCTCGGGCTTGAACCCCAGGACCTCGCTGTAGTAGGCGGTCACCTCGTCGATGTCACCACTTGATCACGAAATCGTGGTGGGTGAGCTCGCTGGTGCGAAGCGGCGAGTGGTCGCCGATGGTGCCGTAGCCGGGGATCTGGTAGCCGTAGCGTTGGAAGAAGACGTGGTTGACCGAGTTCTGGTAGACCGCCATCTCGCGGACCCCGATCCGGCGCTGGAAGAAACCCGGCTCGCCCTCGGTCATGCCGTAGAGATCGTCGTAAACCGGTGGGATGGCCAGCACCGGTTCGCCGCCATCCCGGAGATCGTTGTAGACATCGTCGAGCCGGAAGACGTCCTCGGTGCGCATGACCAGCATCCGCTGGCCGATGGTTTCGGGCGGCGCGTAGGCGACTCCGGGTCCGAGGGGCGTCTCCCACTCGAGGATCCGCACCAGGCCGTGGCTGTCGATGGCGCCGTTCTGCATGCGGATCGATCTCAGCGCGCTGTCGACGCCGTAGATCTCGCCGCGCTCGGCGGCGCCGACGAAGTCTCCGTCGGCGACCGTCGCGAAAACCGAACTCGGCGAAGTAGGCCTTCAGAGACTCCGGCGTCGTCGGTCCCGACCATCGACCTCGTAGACACCGCTGACGCCGGTGTCCGGCAGTTCGGCGCGCCTGCGCCATGGGGGCCAATGCCAGCATCATGCACGCCACCGGCACGGCGGACGTTCGCAGACCCTTCGTCATCGTCGCCTCCTCGTCAGTCGAGCCCGAGGCTCTTCGGGTTGACCAGCCGCTTCGGGTCCACCGCCTTCTTGATGGCTTCGAGCAGCTTCCAGGTGTTGGGGTCGCGGCCCTGGCGGTACGGGTAGGTCTTGCCCACCTGGAGGTGGGCCGCCCCGAGCTCCTCGAAGGTCGCGATCAGCTTGGTGCGAAGCTCGGCCACCAGGGCCTCGGCCTCAGGAGCTGCGTTCGAATTTCTTCAGCTTGGCCAAATAGGACGGGTCGAGCACCCGCTTGTAGTACAGGGTCTGGGGTCCCGGCCAGTAGAAGACCGGCTCGATGACGAAACCGTTGGTTCCCACGGTGGACAGCAGAATGCCGATCACGACGCCCAGCCGTTCCATCTCCTCGGCGTGGGACGCGAAGAGCCCCTCGATCTTCTTCAGCGCGGCCGGAGCGTCGGACACCGGCACGATGCCGTGCACCGGCGCCCACCGCTCGCCCTGGGGGCCGATGGCGGTGGTCATGGGGAAGAAGGAGTCGCCGTACAAGACCTTGGGGAGGGTGTTCTCCACCTCGTGCCCATCGCCCAGGCAGATGCTTCCGCAGCGCCGCGAGCTTCTCCTCGACATCGGTCTCGCTGCGACCCTCGACGATGTAGTGCGTGGAGTAGCTGTGCTCCTCCAGGAACGAGCGCCCGGCCACGGCCACCTTGACCGCCTCCTTGAGCCCCTTGCCGATGTTCTTGGCCGAGGTCACGACCCCCTTGAGCGCCTTGACATCCTGGGTCAGGCTGGTTCGTTTCATCCTCTGGTGCTGGAGCACGGGGTCCATGCCGAAGCACATGGTGACCAGCCGGGACCGGGCCACCTCGCCCATGGCCTCGGCGAACCGCGTGCCGTCGGCAAACTCGAACGAGGCGAACCGAGCCGACGGCGGAGTGCGCATCAGCCGAAGAACGGCTCGAATCTTGATGCCCAGGGCTCCGGTGTCGCCGAGAAACAGGCCCGTCAGGTCCGGGCCGTAGTGACGGAAGAAGGGCTTGCCGCCTTTGGTCGATCCCGATCCCGTGGGCACGACGGTGCCGTCGGCGAGCACCACCTCGAGCCCGAGCACACTCTCCCCCGACGCGCCGTAAAGGGCTGAACCGTGAAGAATGGCGTTCTGGGACAGGCTGCCGCCCACCGTGGCCGTGCCTCCGGATGCCGGACCCCAGAAGGGCGGCCGAACCCCGTGGGGTTTGAGCGCCTGGTGGAGCTCCTGCCAGGTGCAGCCCACCTCCACCACCACGTACATGTCGTCGGTGTTGATCTCGACCACGCGGTCGAGACGTTTGGTGTCGATGACCACCGAGTTCGGACGGTCCGGCAGCAACCCGCCGGTGTAGGACGAACCGCCACCCCTGGCGAGCACCGAGAATCCGGCGGCGGTGGCCGCTGCGGTGACTCGGGCCACCTCGTGCGGAGCTGCCCGGGCGTACGACGACGGCAGCGATGTCGTCCGCGGTGCGATAGATGTCCTGGGAGTAGAACTCCCTATCTTCCTCGTCCGTGAGCACGTGCTCGGCGCCCACGATGTCCACCAGCGTTTGGTGGAGATCAGGGTTGATTCGCTGCACGTCCATGGCGGACCTCGCTTCCTCCGGTACGAGCCGGGGCCTGTTCTGAGCTTTCCTACTCGACGGGCTGGAACAGCTCCACCATATAACCGGTGGGATCGAGCACGGTCATGGACAGGTGTGTGACCCAGCGACGGACTCGTGTACTCCACCGGCGGCGAGACCGGGTCGATCCGGCGTTCTCTGCGAGCCGTTGCTCCATCTCGTCCATATCCCGGACCGGGAAGCTCCACATGGCCATGCCGCGGTTGGGCGGCCTGGGGGCGATGCCGGGGCTCGGCAGCCCGAGGCGTCCCTGGTAGTCGAGGAACAGCAGGTGGCCGAAGGTCGCGCCCTCGGCGTAGACGATGGAGAAACGGAACTCGGTGCCGTCCGGAACGCCCAGCGCCCCCTTGCTGCCGCTCGACTTGAACTGGCGATCGCTGCGCAGCTCGAGCCCGAGAACATCGACGTAGAAGGCCAAGCACCTCGTCTGAGTTCTCGATGATGAGGGCGGAGTAGATGGGTCCGCCTCGACCGGTGGTCGGATCCACCGGGCCCAGCTGCGGCATGCCGTCACGGCGCGAGATGGTCACCGAGTGCATGAAGTCGGGCGCGTTGAAGATCGTCTCGTGGATCCCGTAGGTGCGTCCCGTCGGGACGGGGAATCTGGTACCGGGACAGGGGCATGAGCGACTCGTAGCCCTTGGCCGCGCAGCTCGGGGTCCCAGGCGTCCAGATCCTCGGTGGAGAAGCCCATGGAAAAGGGGCCCGGCTCCTGGGGGTTCCAGGTGGTGTGGATCAGCGGGGTTTCCTGGTCCAGGAGGAGCACTCGCACCTGGATGGTCCCGGGAACCGTCGGCCGATCCATGATGTAGAGCTCCCAGCCGATGTCGTCGGGGATGTCCCAGAGCGATCGTTGGAGCTCGCCGGACCTCGGGATCGAGCTCGATCGGTCCGCGGATGCGCAGGCCGAGACCGTCACCGTAGAAGGCCCGGATTGTCTTCCAGATCGGTGGTGCACAGGGTGGCCGTGTGCAGCTGACGGATGGGGGCATTCTCGCCGGTGGTCGGAGGAGCGAGGGCGTCGGAAATCGTCGGGGTCGGTTCGGGTTCGACCACCGTCGGGGCTTCCTCGAGATCCGCACGAGAGCACGCCCAGGAGAGCGGCCGCGATGAACGCGGTCGCCCAGCCGAATCGAGAGGTGAGGTGGGGGCGCATGGTTCCTCCTGTCGGGTTGTCGCTCGTCCGATTCTCGGGAATCGGGTGGGATTGAAGAGATGTCCTAACGTCAGGACAATAGTATCATTTTCCTGGTGCGTTCGCGCGTGATTCAGGGAGCGAGATCGTCGCTCGATTCTCGCGGCTCAGCCCTCGCGGCACAGCTCGCAAGAGTGCCTCGTGGCTCTTCAGGCGCGAGGTCTGACCCACGAGAATCGAGTTCCATTGAACTCAAGAATCGGCAATTCGCGGAACGTGAACTCCGAATCCGAATTGCGTGACGGCCGCCATCCGCTCCAGAACGTGCCGATTGGCGAATGCTGTTAAGATCGCGGGTCATGATCACTCCGAATCGTGAAGGTCCAGTGGCACGCAGAATCGCTCTTCTGTTCCTCGCCGTCGCATCGCCGCGTGATGCTGGTGCTGTTCCTGATGCCGTGGCCGTTTGCCGAGGCGCTGTTCGCGGTGCTGGTCATGGGCTATCCGGTGGCGCTCATCGTCGTGGCGGTGGCCGTCGCGGCGGACTCGGGCCCGTTGGCGCTGCCGCTCGCTCGCCCTGCTGGTCTTCCTGGAGGCGTGCGCCGTCGGCATGCTGCTCCTGCGCGGCCAGGTTCTCGACGGGCCGTGGTTCGGCGGTCTGCCCGCTGGCGGCGGCCGTCCAGCTCTACGGCCTCTTTCTGACTCCCGCTTCTGCTGGTGGCTCTGGTCTACGCCCTGACCTTCGACCGATTCGAGATGCGGCAAGAAGACCTCGACCGCCTCGACCGGATCAATCGCGACGCGGAGGGTGGACCATGATGCCCATCCTCGCCAAGCCGGCCATCATCTGGACCGCGCTCCTCTACTCTGGCGCTGGTGGTCGTCATCGGGATCTGGGCGGCGCGCCGAACCCGAAGCGCCAAGGACTTCTTCATCGCCGGCCAGGGCATCGGACTGCTGGTCACCGCCCTCGCCACCATGTCCGCAGCCTTCAGCGGGATTCGTGTTCATCGGCGGCCCGGGGCTGACCTACCGCATGGGTCTGGCCTCGATGTTCATCTGCATTCCGGTGAGCTTCACCGCCGGCCTGCTGTGCTGGGTGGTGGCCAAACGGCTGCGGCTGCTCGCCGGCGTGCGAGAGATCTACACCGTCCCCGACGTCATCTATCTGCCGCTATCGCAGCCGGCTGGCCTCCGGGCTGGCGGCGGTGGCGGTGATCGTCGGGACGGTGGGGTATCTCGGGGCCCAGCTCAAGGCCCTGGGGATCCTCATCGAGGCGATCTTCGGCACCCGGGAGCTGCTCGGCGAGCTGGAGTCTCGCGATCGCGATGGCCATCGGCCTGGTGGTGGTGGTCTTCTACGCCACCGCCGGCGGCATGGTGGCCGGGGTCTACACCGACTGTTCCAGGGCGACGCTCATGGTGGGCGCCGCGATCGCGGTCTTCTACTACGCGCTGAAGGCCGGAGGCGGGCTGGAGGCCGATGGCGCGCTCCATCACCGAGTCCGATCGCTTCGGTCCCGGCCACCTCGATCCACTGGGCGCGATCCCGGTGTTCACCGCCATGGGGTTCTTCCTCGTGTTCGCGGTGGGCAACCTCGGCCAGCCGCACATGCTCCACAAGTTCTTCATGCTCGACGACCCGCGCAAGCTCAAGTGGATGCCCATGATCGTCGGCGTCACCCAGACCCTGTGCGTGCTGATCTGGCTCGGCATCGGGCTGGCGGTCCCCTCGCTGGTGGCGAGCGGCCGGCTGGCGCCGTTGGCCAACCCGGACGACGCCTCGCCCCAGTTCCTGCTCAACTTCGCGCCCGAGATCCTCGCCGGGCATCGTCTTCGCCGGGATCCTCGCGGCGATCATGTCGACCGCCGACAGCTTCGTCAACATCGGCTCGGCCGCCCTCGTCCGCGACCTGCCCAAGGCCTTCGGGCGGAGGGTCGACGACGAGCTCTTCTGGGGGCGGGTCGCGGTGGTCGGGATCGCGTGTCTCGGCCGCGGTCTTCGCCTATCTCTACGGCGATCTCATCGCGCTGCTCGGCACCTTCGCCTTCGGCACCTTCGGCGCGGCCCTCGGGCCCGCCCTCGCCATCGGTCTCAACTGGCGCCGGGTCACCGCGGCCGCCGCGTCGGCGTCCATCGCCACCGGCATGGGCGTCAACCTGGTGCTCGAGTTCCTCGCCAAACAGACCTTCTTCGAGGCGCTGCCGAAGCCGCCGTTCCAGACCGGCGTGCTGCCCACCGCCGTTTCCCTCGCCGCCTCGTTCACGGTGCTCTTCGCGGTCACCTGGTGGACGAGCCGCAACAGCGGAGCCGGAGATCGATGAGGATGTGAAGCTCGTGATGGAGCTGTAGTCCTCCGTTCCGGCGGCGCGATGGGAGGGGAGCCAGGCACGCAACATTGTTCGCGGCGAACAATGTTGGAGCCAGGCACCCGTTCCGCGGGCCCTGATCGACTGGGTGAGCCGGATCACAGAGCGGTATCTGCTCCCGGCTTCGACTGTCTGACCAAAAAACCGCCGCCCCGGAGGGCGGCGGTTGTGGTTGATGATGGATCGAGTGGTTGACTAGAAGATGAGACGCGACGGTCACACCGATCTCCTGGACACCGGGCAGGCCGGCCCACCAGGTGAGCTGGGAGAAGTTCTCCAGCGCGGAGAACCGCCGGATGGCCATCAGGGTGTCGTCGTCGGTGACGTTGTTCATCCAGATCGAGAAGTCCCAGCGGTCGCTGCGGAAACCGGTCCGGAGGCTGATCCGGTTGGTGGCGCCGGTCTCGGCCAGGTTGACCTCCGAGGTGTAGGACGAGCCGCGGTAGAGGTAGTCGGCGCGGGCGTTGAATTCCCAGGTCCCGCGACGGGAAGGACGAAACCGACACCGAGGGTTCCCGAGCTCTTGGGGCTGCGCGGCATGGTCTGGCCCGACGCGTCCGTGCTGCCGAAGACCCTGCCGTAAACGGTGCTTTCGAACACCACGTACTTGGCGTCGTTGTAGTTGTAGGACGCCGAGACGTTGAAGAACCGGCCCAACCAGCCGCTGTAGAAGAACTCGAGGCCCTTGATTTCGGATTTGCCGGCAACCGTCTGGTAGTCGACCGAGAGCTCGTCGTTCTCATCCACGACCCGTCGCCGTTGGTGTCGAAACCGAAGACGGCCTGGGTGAAGGCCTGGTTGGTCCAGTCGAAGTAGAACGCCGCCGCGTTGAAGCGGTGTTTGCCGTTGCGGGTGACGAGCTTGTAGCCCGCCTCGTAGTTGACGGCCTCCGACTCGGGGATCGCGACGCCGATGCCGTACTCGTCTTCGAACTCGCCGATGCAGCTTTCGCACATCTGGGCGATCTCGGCGTTGAAGTTGCCGGGCTTGGTGCCGGTGGAGATGCTGGCGTAGATGGTCGAGTAGTCGTTGGGTTTCCAGTCGAAGACCACGCGCGGGGTGAAGCTGTCGAAGTCGTCCTTGAGCTTTCGTTCGACTCCGTCAACCGCCATGACCGAACCGTAGTCGAGGGTCTCCCTCGCGAACCGCGCGTCGGCGATGAGGGTGACCTTGTTGGACACGTGCCAGGTCAGCGAGCCGAAGAGCGCCGTGTTGTCGACGAGCCGGTGCGGAGTCGCGACGCTGAGATCGAAGGAACCGCGGACGTCGCCGCCGGCGAAGAGCGAGCAGCCCGAGGGGAAACCCAGGAACACGATAGGCCGGGTCGGCACAACCGAACCCGTTGGGCTTGCTCTCGTAATCGGCGTCGAGGTAGTAGCCGCCCACCAACCAGTCGAGCTTCGACGTTGTGCCCTGGACCCGCAGTTCCTCGGAAACCAGGGTGTCGATGGTGTTGAAGTACTGGAGCAGGGTCTTGGTACCGCTGAAGTCCTGCATCGCCTCGATCTCTTCTTTGACGTACCCGGTGATGGACACCAGCTGACGTTCTCGCCGAGCATGGCGTCGAGGTGGAGCGAGCCCATGATGAAGTCGCGGGTCATCCCGAACTTGTCCTTGGGCCAGGTCGGCGCCCTCGGCAGGCTCGGTGCTGGTGTCGTAACCGTAGTCGGTGATCAGATCGGGGGAGAGCGTCCCGCAGAAGAACTGATGCGTTCCCATCTGGCCATCGGTTTCGAACGGCCCGCAGTTGTGGATGCTCTGATCGAACCAGGCGAACGCCGCCGGTCCGTCATCGTCGGCCGAGTAGAAACCGCGGAACTTGAGGCCGACACGGTCCGAGATGTCCCACTCGAGGGCGCCCGTCATGGCGTTGGTCGACTGTGCGCCCAGCTTTCGGAGTCCGGCCACGGGTTGTCGTAGCCGCCGTCATAGTCGTAGTAGCGGCCGAAGACGTGGTAGCTGAACTTGTCCGAGATCGGACCGCCGATACCGACGCCGCCGTCGATTCTGCCGTTCTCACCGAGGGTCAGGGCCGCGTCCCGGCGAAATCGGGAGTCGGGTTCTGCATCACGAAGTTGATGGCGCCGCCAAAGGCCGACCGGCCGTAGAGCGCGGCTCTGCGGCCCCTTGACCACCTCGGTGCGCTCGATGGCCCCGACGCTGATCCATGATGTGGCGCCCGGCAGGTAGACACCGTCGAGATACGACGACGAGATCTGGGCGATTCGATCGATGGTGCCGGCGTCCATGCCGCGGAAGGCGATGTTCGGATCGTCGCGGGCGCCGAAGTAGTTGCTGATGTGAATGCCCGGGGTCTTGAGGGCGACGTTTTCGACGTCGAAGATGCCCAATTCGGCGACCGCATCCGCGGTGATCGCCCGGATCGTCAACGGGACATCGTCGAGAGATTCCTGGGTCTTGCGGGCGGTGACGGTGATCTCTTCGATCTGACGGGTCTTCGAATCGCCCATACTCACCAGCTCGTCCCGCTGTGCGATTTCCTGCTCCTCGCTGACACCTTCGACTTCCTCGACGACGGGTCTCCTCCTGGGCCCAGACTCCGCCCACGCCATCAACAGCATGGCGAATACACAGACGACTGTTCGTTTCATCATGGCACTCATCTCCTCCCCTTTTCTCCATTCGATCTGATTGAAACCGTTGGATTCAATAGCCTTGACTCAGCTCCGAGCCCGAGGTCGGAACTGTTGAGATCTGGGTTCGAGCGCCTTGGTCGGCTGTTGGCATCTCCCCGCCTATCTGGCCGAGTCGTTAGATTGTACGAACAATATGCTAACATCGGGTATAGGGGCTGTCAAGACAACCCGAGACCTGGCGAAAAGGGAGCGGTTTTCATGCCTTCAGCCACCCCAGTTCGGAACCCGCGAACCGGCGAAAACGACTTCTTCATCGAGCCCTACGGACCGCGAGGACGTCGAGCGCGAGGCCGCCCACGTCCGGGCGAACCAGCCGGTCTGGGCCGCCGACCTCGATCTGCGGATCGCGACTCTCGAGGCTTGGAAGGACGAGCTCGTCAAGGCGCGCGGCGACATCGCCGAGGCCCTGACCATCGACACCGGACGGCGGGCGCTCTCCTATGCCGAGGTCGATGTCATCGTCGGCGCCACGGAGCGCTGGTGCCGGCAGGCGCCCGAGCTTTTGAAGCCGCCGCAGTCGCGCAGCTCCGAGATGCCCGGCATCGAGCTCAGCTGGGCCTACTCGCCCTACCCCGTCGTGGCGATCATCTCGCCGTGGAACTTTCCCGCTCATCCTGACCCTCATCGACGCCGTACCGGCCCTGGCCGCCGGCTGCGGCGTCATCGCCAAGGCGAGCAAGGTCACCCCTCGCTTCGTCGAGCCCCTCGCCGACACGATCGCCCGGGTGCCCGAGCTCGACAAGGTCTTCCGCATGATCCGCGGCGTCGGGCGCATCGGTTCGGTGATGATCGACTACGCCGACGCGGTCTGCTTCACCGGAAGCATCCCGGTGGGCCGCATCGTCGCCCACGCCGCCGCCGAGCGGCTGATCCCCGCCTTTCTCGAGCTCGGCGGCAAGGACGCCGCCATCGTCACCGCCGACGCCGACATCGAACGCGCCACCACCGCCCTGCTCCGCGCCTCGGTCGCCAACACCGGTCAGGCCTGCCAGTCCATCGAGCGGATCTATGTCCAGCGGCCGGTCTTCGACGAGTTCGTCGCCATGCTCGTGGAGAAGGCGAAGGCGGTCGAGCTCAACTACCCGGACATCAACTCGCGGCCAGGTCGGCCCGCTCATCGCCGCCGAGCAGGCCGATATCATCCGCGACCACGTCGCCGACGCCGTCGCCAAGGGCGCCATCGTCCACTGCGGCGGCGAGATCGAGGACCACGGCGGCGGCGCCTGGTGCCGGCCCACCGTGCTGACCAAGGTCTCGCACGAGATGGAGTGCATGCGCGAGGAGACCTTCGGGCCCCTCATGCCGGTGATGCCCTTCGACACCATCGACGAGGCGGTGGAGCTCGCCAACGACTCCAACTGCGGTCTCTCCGGCGCGGTCATCGCCGGCTCGCGCGAAGAGGCCGAGCGCATCGGGCGCCGCATCGAGGCCGGCGGCATCAGCATCGAGGACGCCGGCATGACCTCCTTCGTCCACGACGCCGAGAAGGACTCGACCAAGGAGTCCGGCATCGGCAGGTCGCGGATGGGCGCCAGCGGACTGCTCCGTTTCCTGCGCCATCGCGCCCTCATCTGCAACACCGGCGACACCTGGCCGCTCGCCATGTTCCAGGAGGGCTCGCAGAAGCTCTGAACAGCCCGAGGAATGATCGAACCGCAAAGACGCAATTCACAGAGCGATCGCAGCACAAGACTCGGGCGACTTCGCCCGGGACTCCCGTTGTTCGTCTGCATGACGATGCTTAGGACCTTAGCGTCTTCGCGGCGAGCTACCGCCGTACCTTCCGGGAGATGTACTCGCCCCGGGGGGTCCCGGGAAGCTGCCGTTGTCGTAGATGCACTCGCCGCGGAGGATAGGTCTTCCTGACCTTGCCCGAGACCTCGATGCCGTCGAAGGGCGTGTAGCCCTGGGCCGACGGCGAGTCTTCGGCGCGGATGGTCCAGGTCTCGTTGGGATCGAAGATGACGAGATCGCCGTCGAGCCCGGGGGCGATGTCGCCCTTGGACCACAGCCCGAAGCGCTGCGCCGGGTTGAAGCTGAGCAGCTCGGCGATGCGGTTCTCGCTCAGTCCGTGCTTGCGGCCCTCGCTGTAGAGCCCGGTGAGCAGGTACTCGGTGCCGCCGAAGCCCGATTTGCCGCCCCACACGTTGTTCTTGTCCTCCGGGTCGAACTTGAGCTCGGACGGGCAGCAGGCGTGGTCGGTGACCACCCAGTCGATCTTGCCGGACATGAGCGCGTGCCAGAGGTACTCGCGGTCCTCCCGCGGTGCGGATCGGCGGGTTGACCTTGGCGCGGGTGTCGGAGTTGTCGAGATCGAGCAGCAGATGGCCGACCGTGGCCTCACGGCCGATGTTCACATCCGGGAAGACCTCCTGCATCTTGAGCACCGTCTCCACCGACTCGCGCGAGGTCAGGTGGAGGATGTTGATGTTGGGACAGCCCGCGGCGTGGGCGAGATAGGTGGCGATGACGATGGACAGACCCTCGGAGTGCGGCGGCCGCGCCAGGTGGTAGGCCTCCATGTCGTTGAGGCCGCGCTCCTCCTGGATGATCCGGGTCCAGGCGTTCATGAGCTCGGGGTTCTCGCAGTGGAAGCTGACGCTGATGAGATCGCGCGCCTCCGGGTACATGTCGACGACCTTCTTGGCGCCGCGCAGCACGAACTCGAAGTGGGCGAGATCGTAGCGCTCGTCTCGGCTCGGTCATGAGGAACTCGGCCTGGTTGTCCGACTTGCCGTGCAGCCCGTAGCCGCCGTAGAACATGAAGAGCTTGAAGGTGGGCACACCGAGCTTGTCGTAGATGTCGGGCATCTCGTCGATGTGCTCGTTGCCCGCCGGCATGAGGTGGAAGCCGTAGTCCACGTGGTAGCGGCCGCCGGCCTGCTCGCAGCATGTCCTTGAAGAACTCGAGGTAGGGACCGCCCTTGTTGAGGTAGTACTGGCCGGTGCGGAAGTAGGTCAGCGAGGTGGTCACCCCGCCCATGGCGGCGCACTTGGACTCGGTCGGCGCATCCTCGGCGAGGTTGCGGTAGATGCCGATGTGCATGTGCGCATCGACAACGCCCGGAAAGGCGATCAGGCCCTTTCCGTCCACCACGTCGGCCGCAGCGGCGGGTCGATCTCGGGCGCCACCCGGGCGAACTTCCCGTCCTTGAACGCGACATCGGCCACCTCGAGCCCGATCCGGTTGGGTCGCGCCACTCGGAGGTTCTTGATCACTCTGTCGTACATCATGGTCGTTCACGGTCCCACCTCCGGGAGGCCTCAATATTTGTCTTAAGTATAGTACAATCGTACCGATTCGTCCACGATCGATTCGGAATTTCCGACCCGTCGACACCAACCCGAGGAGTTCACCATGAACCATCGACTCCTCGCCCTCGTTTCCTGTTCTTGTCTTGCCTCGCTTATCGGCCCTCTGGTCGCGGGCGATGACCCTACGACGGCGCCAACTTCAAACGCGTCACCTTCGTCGTCGCCGACATGGAGCGGTCGCTCCAGATCTACCGCGACATCCTCGGCTTCACACTCGACGGGATCATGGATTCCATCGAAGACGTCCTACTCCTACCCGGTCTTCAAGATCGACCCCGAGGCCAAGATCCGATTCGCCACCCTCAGCGCCGGTCCGGAGCAGGTCCGCACCATGGCGCTCACCGAGATCACCGGAATGGAGCTGCCGAAACCCGGGCGGCCCTTCATGACCGCCTCGGTGATCCGGGTCGATGACATCGAGGGCACCTTCAAAAAACTCGAGGCGCTGGGGCTCGAAATCGTCCCCGGCACCATCGCCGAGCGACCCGGCGAGTTCAAGTTCAAGGAGCAGGCGTTCGTCGACTTCGACGGTCATCTCATCGTGCTGTATCAGATGCTGCCGCTGGAGTGAGGATTTCGCCGCGCGCGATGTCGCGCTGACACGGCTGAGGTCTATCGAACGAAAATCGAAGACCCTCAGATCGTAGGTGATGAAGTCTCCGGATTCGCTTCCTCCACACTTTCCACGAGCTTGGGCTAGCAGTTAGCAGTTGGCCGACCCTGCCGCCCACCCGTGCTATACGCTATATACACCCCCGCCCGCCCAATACCGCCTTGCTGCGTCATTTCGAGCGAGGCCCGGGTAGGGGCCGACGAGAAATCTGGTCAATCGCGAGGATCGACAGCCGCACCAAGGCTCGAATTGTGTTTTCCAACCCCGATTCCGATACCGATACCGATACCGATAACGATGCTGACTACCGATACCGCTACCGACTCACGACCCTGACCACAGCCGACGGGCAGGGATCTTCAATTCTCAATTTTCGACTCAAAAAAACCGCGGGAGGCGAAGCTCCCCGCGGTGAGGAAAATAAGGGGGATTCTTCGAGTCAGTCGTCGTGATGGTGGTGGTCGTGAGGCTCGTCCAGAGGGTGCCGGTGAGGGCTGTCGTGGTCGCTGTGATGGTGCCCGTGCCAGTGATCGTGGCGATGACCGTCCGACTTGTGCTCCGTGTCGTGCCCCTCCTCGTCGCCGCGCCGCTTCATGGTCTGCTCGAAGTCCTCGGGGCCGTGCGGGTGGTTGTGGATCTCGCTGAACGCCCATTTGTAGAGCAGCGGATCGCGCTGGTAGATCCGTGCAAAGGAGCGGTCGGCGTTCTCGACCGGCGTGCTCCAGGGGTTGTAGTGGAAGTGGTTGAACAGCTTGGAGTCGGTCCGTCCCAGGGCGATGCAACCGTACTCGGAGGCGAAGGCGCCGTGGTTGATGTAGGCCGGGCGCCAGAAGTAGCCGCCGGTCGGGATGTCGCCGAACTGCATCATCCAGGACGTCCCCCACAGGTGGTAGGACTCCTCGGCGCAGTCGTGGTAGGAGATGTTGTCCTGGCAGAAGCCCGGCGTCATGCAGTACAGGAACGTCATGGCATGGGAGATCGGGTTGTAGTTGAGCAGCTTGATCAGGCAACCGGCCGCCACCGACGGCTTGGTGACGTTGCCCATCGCCCAGGGGATGTCCATGTAGGAGTCGACGTCGTGGTACAGCCCGACCTGTGCCTGCGGGTGGTGCTCGGTGGACTCCTCGTGGCTCGGCTCACCGGTGTTGTGCATCTCCAGCACCAGGCAGCCCTGCTCGCTGCGCACTTCCGGCAGGGCGTAGCCGGCCGGCAGGAAGAAGTAGTGCCCCTTGCGGCAGGTGCGGTCGCCGACCTGGAGCTCGCCCTCGATGACGATCAGCTCGCGCTCTCCCCAGGAGAATCCCGGCGCCTGGCGATAGCCGGCGTCGAGCTGGACGGACATGGTGCAGCCGCCGGTCTCCGGGTCGAAGCTCAGCATCTTGTACCGCATGCCCGAGGCGAATCCCGGCAGGCGCATGTTCTTGAAGTGAACGTCCCGGTCGCAGAAGGGCTCGATGTGTGGGCGCATGATCCGTCTCCCTCGCCTGGCGTCGCAGGCTCACGGTGGTCGTTGGCTACTCCCCGTCGACGCCGTACTTGAAGATCACCTGGTTGGTCCGACCTGCGGGCTTCACCGGCAGGTCTCGGGGCGCGATCTTCACCTTGAGGTCACCGTCCTGGTTGAAGCCGAGCGTGGTCAGGCGGTCGAAGAACTCCTGGTACCACTTCTCGCGCTTGGGCTCGAGCTCGTCCATCTGTTTGACGATGGTTCGGAAGCGCTCCTCCTGCTCGACCCTGCTCTTCCTCGATCCAGGCCGTGACCTCGGGGCTGCGGTCGTGACGGATGAACGTGTTCTTGAAGGACATGCTTTTTCACCTCCGTGGTACTAATGTAATAAACTTAGGACCAATCCGCAAACATGAATCAGGCGGTAGGGCTATGGGGCCAGGGGCTATGGCCGGCCGCTTCGCGACCTGGCTATGGGGCTATGGTTCGCAGCTTCGCGGTGTGGCGATGAGGCAGCGAGTCAGCTATCACTTGTGCCTCATAGCCCCACTGCCACCTCCACACCAGCAGTGCGCTTCGAACCCTACTCTCCCGTTACTTTGAGTTCCTTGAACGCATCCCACTGGCTGACCGTTCCCGGCCGCCACTCGGCCGGTGCGTGAAGATAATCGGGATGGTCATCGGCGAGATAGCGGTGGAGGCGCGGACTGACCTCGGCGAGCTCGACGGCGCCACTCATGAGTTTCTTTCCGGCGGCGTGGAAGACCATGTGGCCGGGACGGTTGCCCATCTCCATGAACGGCTCCCACTGACTGATCCGGGCGAAGGTCACCCCGGCCGGGATGTTCGCCGTGTCCGGGTTCTGAAGGTCGGACAGCCGGGCGTGGTACATGGTGAGCTCGGAGCCCTGATACATGTCGTTCTGGACGTTGAGCGGGAACTCGCTGCGGGTGATCGGGCTGGGGCGAAAGAAGAACATGTCCAGCCGCCACCAGATGTCGTCCCCCATCACCGTGGTGGGAATCGCCTCGATGGCGAAGCGGCCGCCGACCTTGATTTCCACGTTGACGTGATCATTGAGGCGGTGCAGCACCGTGACCTCCCGGTCCAAAAACGGGTTGCGCCAGCGGTCGAGGATCTCCCCGGTTCGAGGGTCGCGGTAGACGCCGGTCTCTCGGTTGAGCATCCGGTAGCCCCCGTCGACCGCCTCGAAGCGCGCCGCCGAGAAGCCGTCGTAGTCGAAGAGCTTTCGGTTGCCCTCCCCGGGGATCATCGCCCAGACGGTGCCGGTCCAGAACCAAGCAACCTCTCGCCCGGTGAGGTCGCCACGCATCTTGACCAGCGCGTCCAGAGCCTGCTCCGGGATCGAGAGGTCGTAGAGCTGACCTCCGCCTGCCGCCGGTGTGGCCCCGGCGATCTCAGTGTATGGGAGATTTGCGGCAGCCAGGAGGGCTGCGGCTCCCTTGAGCGCAGTTCTGCGGTCCACTGCCATGCCGTACCTCCCCCGAGGCTCCGACCCCCGCGTCGATCGACTTTCAAACCAGGTCGGTGCTGCGGTTGTCGTTGTGGTCACTGCCGTTCAGGTGGCGCTCAGCTGCGAGCGTGCAGTTCGGGCAGCGGGTCGCCTTGATGGCGATCGTCGGTCAAGCAGTACGGGCAGTCCTTGGTGGTCGGCTCTGCCGCCGGCGCTTCCTCCTCCTCGCGCTTCAGGCGGTTGATGCCGCGGATCACCATGAAGACCGCGAAGGCGACGATCAGGAAGCTGATGACGGTGTTGATGAACAGGCCGTAGTTGACGGTCACCGCGCCGGCGGCCTGGGCGTCGGCCAGCGCGGCGTAGGGGCCGGCCGGGTCGCCCGCCTGCAGCACGGCGAACAGGTTCGAGAAGTCGACACCGCCGAGCAGCAGGCCGATCGGGCGGCATGATGCACGTCGGCGACGAGGCACTTGACGATGGTGCCGAAGGCGGCGCCGATGATGATGCCGACGGCCATGTCGACGACGTTGCCGCGCATCGCGAATTCCTTGAACTCCTTGAGCATCGTCTCCTCCTTGGTTCAAAGCACACGGGTTGATGATGAGCTGATCGCTTCGCTGTCTCGGAATCGTACCATGCTGCTTGGGTGAGAAAGGGAGAGGTTCCGAAATCGGAATTCGGAATTCGAAAAACCGTCCTCGAAAGATACCGCCTCACAGCCCCCACAGCCTCACAGTCCCGCCCGCGGCAGGACGGTCACATCACCGGTGAGAGAAACAGGGCAAGAGTGGCGAGCCAGCCCACGCTCCAGACGATGGAGCGCAAGGTCGACAGATCCGCCAGGTAGCAGATCAGGTATCCGACGCGGGAGACGACGAAGGTGACCGCCAGTGCGCCGATCAGACCCGTGGGTCCGCCGGCGAGGTGCGCCACCAGGACGGCGGCGGCGAACGGTGCGAAGGTCTCGAAGCCGTTGAGGTGAGTCGCCACCGAGCGGGCGCCCCAGCCGGTCAGGGTAGCTTGTTGCGCCCGCGGGTGCCGGTTGTCATATCCACCGGCCCGCTGCATGGCCACCGCCACCGGCAGCTTGCTCGAGTAGACCAGGATCCACGCCGCCACGATGCACCACAGGTGAAGTGCCATCCGAATCTCCTTTGGTTCGTTTGCCCGTTCAGCCCACCCAGGCAGACCAGGCAGCGGTGTCGCCGGACTCGAAGCCGTCGAAGAAGATCGCGTTCGGCGTCGCACTCGTCGGGGATGCCGTTGCCGTTGAGATCGGGCTGGTGCCGCTCGGCGATGTCGACGAGTCGCCGACGCCGTTGCCGTTGCAGTCGTAGTCGCCGATCCGCAGGTAGTAGACGTCCTGCTCGCCGTTGAAGGTCGCGGCGTAGGCGAGGTCGGCGCCGACCGCGTCGGAGACCATGTCGTAGTAGTCGCCGATCTTGTTCTGTTGCGGCCAGCCGAGCGTGCGGTCGAACGGCGGCTGACAGCGGCTACGTTCGCCGACCAGGTCGCGCCGCCGTCGCTCGGAGAAGGAGTAGTAGAGCTCGCGAGTCGTAGCCGCCCGGGTCGTCGCGGGTGTCGTTCCAGACCACGTCGATGCGGCCGTTCGGGCGCCACCGACATGGTGCCGAACCACTGCCAGGCGCCGTGCCGGCGGGTCGTCGTTGACCCGCACCGGCGCGCTCCAGGTCACGCCGCCGTCGGTCGAGCGCGACGAAGTGCACGTCGAGCGGATCCGGGCCCGGCGGATCGACCGAGGCCAGCACGTAGACGTTGCCGCGGTCGGGCCGCCCGAGTGATCGACGGCGACCCAGACCTGTCCGAGCAGACCGCCCGGGTTGGGGCCGGCGCCGACGAAGCGACTGCTCGCCGCCGAGATCGACCGACGACGTCGCCGTCGAAAGCGATGGGCGCGACAGCGGGTCCTGGGCGGTCGACGATCGAGCGACGACGAAGCCGTGAGCCGTTGATCGGTCGATGCCGGCCGACGTAGAGCGCGCCGTCCGGCGCCGACGGTCGAGCGTGCCCCAGTTCGGGCTGCCGGGCATCTCGACCGGCGGCTCGAAGCTCTGCGCCGCCGTCGGTCGAGCGGTTGAAGCCAGTCGTCGCCGCAGCAGCCGGCGTAGTCTCCAGGCCTGGTAGATGTTGCCCGTCGCCGATGCCGCCGGTGCGGTCGACGGCCATCCACTGCTTGTCGCCGCCGTAGGCGTAGCACCGGAGTTCCCCAGGTCGCGCCGCCGTCGGTCGACTTGAAGACGTCGCAGCAGTAAGTCCGGGTGCTCGACCGCCAGGCTGTTGTAGTAGAAGTTGCCGTCGGCGTCGGCGTCGAGCACCGGATCGCGAGCGGAAGACGCCGGGCTCGAGCACGCCCGGAAAGGTCCAGGTCGCGGCCGCCGTCGGTCGCTGTAGGCCGAGCCCGGCCTGGCGGAAGTTCGAGGTGATGGTGTCGAACTGGCGCCAGCCGATCGCCATCCGGTTCGGGCTCGGTCGGATCGACGGCGATCGACGGCTCGTTGGCGGCGTCGCCGACGATGTTGTTGCCGCCTGGCGTCGACGTTGACCTGGACGCTGACGTGCGCGCTCTCGACCCATCGCCGGGCCGGGCTCGTGCGCTGCGATTTTGGTGGGACCTCGATGGGAGGGTCCTCGCGAAACTCGATTGGAGCGCCTCGTTTGGGGGCTTCCGGGGCTGTCGATTCCGGGCCGTCGTTGTCGGCACCGGCCACCGGAAGAGCTGCGACGATCGCCAGCGAGCAGACCGCGAGGCACGCGAACAGAGGAATGGGGGAGCCGGTCGATTTCACTGTGACCTCCGGTCGTCATTGTACGCGGAGTATTTTGGGGCGGCCGACCCCGCCACCGCCCCGATCGGGTGAGCAGGTGAAAACGACAGGCACATCCGGGAAATGTGGTTGGGGTTCTCCCGTGCCCGTTCCGTGCCCGAAATTCAGCGGCAGCGACAGTATTCAGGGGCAGCGACAGAGAACCGCGAGCAGGGACAGCGATCAGTCCTCAGCGGCAGTATCAGTTGCCTCGGCGGCAAAGCACATGACCACGTCCGGGTCGTTCAAGGGATGGAGTGGCCCGTGGCCAGCCCATGTCAAGGGCAAGCCGGCCCAGGGGTCCGGAGCTACGCACCACAATTTGCCCTGCAGTCTCCACGGCGTCCACCTCTCGGGTGGGAGGGCGGGAGCTTTCAACTTTCAACTTTCAACTTTCAACTTTCAACCTCTCCCTTCCCACCCCCCCCCCAAAAAAAACTCACCTGATGATCGGAATATTTGGTTATCTGATTGCGTAGTGATATCATAGTAATAGCAAGGAGGTGTTCCATGGTTGCTGAAAAGACCTACCGTCCCATCACCGGCTGGATTCCCCTGGCGGCGTGCCTCGGCCTGTTGGTCGCGGGGCCCTGGCTCTTCTTCCTCGGCATCGTCGGGCTGAACAGGTACGGCGGCGGCAACTCCATCGTCTTCGTAGTGGGCGGGATTCTGCTGTTTGTCCTCGGTTTCCTCTTCCTGTTCGGATTCATGGCCATCGCACCGAACCAGGCCCGGGTGCTGCTGCTGTTCGGCGAGTACAAGGGCTCGGCGCTGGAGTCCGGCTTCTTCTGGGTGAACCCGTTCTTTTCCAAGAAGAAGATCTCGCTGCGCGTCCGGAACTTCGAGACCGGCTCGATCCACACGCCGGAGCAGAAGGACGCCGCGGGCAAGGTGCTCGCAGGCCAAGAGCCGCACCGCCGGCCGGCCGTCCAAGGTCAACGACCGCGACGGCAATCCGATCGACATCTCGGCGGTGGTGGTGTGGCGGGTCGTCAACACGGCCGAGGCGCTGTTCGAGGTGGATGACTACGAGGACTTCGTGGCGGTCCAGAGCGAGGCCGCACTGCGCAACCTGGCCAGCCGCCACCCCTACGACAGCGAGGACCACGAGGTCTCGCTGCGGGGCAACACCGCCGAGGTCTGCGACCAGCTCCAGCGACGACATCCAGGAGCGGCTGGACAAGGCGGGCGTCGAGGTGATCGAGGCGCGCATCAGCCACCTGGCCTACGCCCCGGAGATCGCCGCGGCGATGCTGCAGCGCCAGCAGGCCCAGGCCGTGGTCGCGGCGCGCACCAAGATCGTCGAGGGAGCGGTGGGCATGGTCCAGATGGCGCTCGACTCACCTGGCCGAGGAGAACATCGTCGAACTCGACGACGAGCGCCGCGCCGCGATGGTCTCCAACCTGCTGGTGGTGCTGTGCAGCGACCGGCACACCCAGCCGGTGGTGAACACGGGCACCCTCTACACGTGAGCCGAACGCGAAGCGTTCCTGCTTCGGGTGGATCCCAAGGTGCTGGATGCGATCCGGCGTTGGGCCAGGGACGATCTGCGCAGCGTGAACGCGCAGATCGAATTCCTCCTCCGTCGTACCCTGCTCGACGCCGGGAGGCTTCCCGATCGGAGCGGCGGTAAGAAGCAGGCAGGCGGCTTGAACGATCGCTGAGTTTGTCTGCGCAATTCACTCCGCAGACTCCGTGAATTGCGTTGAATGAGTTCTTCAGTACTCAATACTCGCGTCTCGGATCTCACGTTTGAGTCGAAGCGAAGAAGCGCCGACGTTGCCGTGAGATATGAGACGCGAGTATTGAGCGACAACCTCCACGATCCGGCCACAAGCACTCAACGTCTCGTTCCGGTGATAGGCTGCCACCATGAATGTCACGGACAGGGGCTACCGCGAGATCGAACATGCCGCGGACTGGGAGCTCGAGGTGTGGGGTCCGGACATGGAAACCCTGCTGGTGCAGGCGGCGCGCGGCATGTACGGCCTGATGGGCGTGAACCTCGTTTCCGGAGGGCGGATCGAACGGAGGCTCGAGCTCGAGGCCGACGGCCCCGAAGACCTTCTGGTGGATTTTCTCGGTGAGCTCCTATACCTGTTGGAATCGGAGGGCATCGCCTTCAATGAGCTGAGCTTGAAGGTGGACGGCCGTCGGCTGCGGGCCCTTCTGGAGGGCGGGCCGATCGCCGCACGGGGCAAGGAGATCAAGGCCGTGACCTATCACCGGCTGGAGGTTCAAAGGGGCGATTGCGGATTGCAGACCAGGGTTGTCTTCGATGTCTGAGGCAGGTCGGTGCACGGGCGGTGGACGCCGTGTGTCGCGGATCGAAAGGGGCGAGATGCCATGGTCGATCTGAGTCAGTTGCGCCGCGTCGGTGATTTCGAGTGGGAGATCCCGACCACGGTCCGCAGCGACATGAGGGTGCCGGTTCGGGTCTTCGCCAGTCGGGCGATCCTGGAGGCGATCAAGGGTGATGCCTCGCTCGAGCAGGCGGTCAACGCCGCCACCCTGCCGGGAGTGGTGGGCCACGTGATGGTGATGCCTGACGTTCACCAGGGCTACGGATTCCCCATCGGCGGCGTCGCCGCCACCGAGCTGCCCGGGGGCGTGATCTCGCCCGGCGCGATCGGCTACGACATCAACTGCGGGGTCCGCCTGCTGGCGTCCCGAGTGCCGGTGGAGGAGGCGACCCCGGTTATGGACGACCTGGCCTCGGCGCTCGATGCTGCGTGCCCGAGCGGAGTGGGCACTGGCGGCTCGGTCCGGGTCGACGATCGCGAGCTGGAACGGGTCTGCCGGGAGGGCGGCGAGTGGGCCCGACGTCGCGGCTGGGCCACCGAGTCGGACGTGGTGCGCACCGAGGAGGGTGGCTTTCTCGAGGGCGCTGACTTTGCCGAGGTCGGGCGAAGGGCGAGGGATCGCGGTCGGACTCAGGTCGGCACCCTCGGCGCCGGCAACCACTTCATCGAGGTGGAGGTGGTGGACGAGGTCTGTGACGACCAGGCGGCCGCGGCGATGGGGCTCGAGGAGGGCTGCCTGACCTTAATGATCCACTGCGGATCGCGCGGCTTCGGCCACCAGATCTGTACCGACTACGTGAAGTCATTCCAGGGTGCGGTCAAGCGTTACGGTATCCGGCTGCCGGACCGTGAGCTGGTGTGCGCCCCCCTCGATTCTCCCGAGGGCCAGGCCTACCAGGCCGCCATGCGATGCGCCGCCAACTACGCCTTCGCCAACCGGCAGGTGCTGGCCCACCTTGCCAGGGAGGCGTTCCGGGAGACGCTGCTGGGCCGCACCTCCCGCGACCCCCACCTCCATCAGGTCTACGACATCGCCCACAACATGGGCAAGACCGAGCACCACACGGTGGCCGGCAAGCGACGCCAGGTGTGTGTCCACCGCAAGGGCGCCACCCGCGCCTTCGGACCCGGCTTCGAAGGGCTGCCTCCGGAGTACCGGGCTATTGGGCAGCCGGTGCTGGTGCCCGGCAGCATGGGCACCGCCTCGTGGGTGCTGGTGGGGACCGACCGCAGCATGGAGCAATCACTGGGGTCGTGCTGCCACGGAGCCGGACGCACCATGAGCCGCCGCCAAGCGAAGAGGACCATCCACGGAACCTCGCTGCGCAACGAGCTTGAGGAGCTCGGCATCCGAATCCGTGCCGGTTCCATGCCGGGCCTGGCCGAGGAGGCACCTGCGGCCTACAAGGACGTGGACGCGGTGGTGGACGCGGTGGTCGGTGCGGGGATCGCGCGCAAGGTCGCTCGCCTGCGACCGGTTGCCGTCATCAAGGGATAGGCAGCGGGCAGCAGCGAAAATCACTGCCGAGGCTGCTCGGTGGCTACTGGGTCCCCATGGCCGATTCTGGTGCGGGTCGCGGTGGGGCCTGTTTGACGTAGTGATCCAACCACTCGGACATCTCCCAGAGCATGTGGAGGATCGACTCCGAGCGCGGTAACCGTGGCTTTCATCGGGAAGTATGACCAGCCGGACAGTGGCGCCGTGGCCGGCCAGCGCACCGTAGAACCGTTCGCTCTGGAGGGGAAGGTGCCGGAGTTGTTGTCCGCCTCGCCGTGGATCAGCAAGATCGGCTCGTCGATCTTCTCGGCGTGCATGAAGGGCGACATTTCGAAGTAGATCTCCGGGGCTTGCCACAGGGTGCGCTCCTCCGACTGGAAACCGAACGGCGTCAGGGTCCGGTTGTAGGCCCCCGACCGGGCGATGCCCGCCCTGAACAGATCGGAATGGGCGAGCAGGTTGGCAGTCATGAAGGCTCCATAGGAGTGACCGCCGATGCCGATCCTGTCGGGTCCGCGACCCCTCGCCGCGCCACCTCGTCCACCGCCGCGCGGGCGCTCGCCACCAGCTGGCTGATGAAGGAGTCGTTGGGCTCCTCGTCACCCTCGCCCACGATCGGCATCGAAGGATCGTCGAGGACCGCGTAGCCGCGCGCCAACCACAGCATCGGCGACCAGTAGGTGACCCGGACGAAGCGATAGGGGGAGTCGGTGACCTGACCGGCGGCGTCGGCGCTCTTGAACTCCTCGGGATAGGCCCAGACCAACATGGGCAGGGGGCCGTCGGTGGTCGCGTCGTACCCGGCCGGCAGATAGAGAGTGGCGGTGAGCTCGATTCCGTCCTCCCGGGGGTAGCGGATCATCTCCTTCTGCACATCCGCGAACTGCGGGTTGGGATGGGGAAAGTCGGTGAGCTGGGTGAGCCCTCCGTCGCCCAGGTTCCGCACCCAGTAGTTGGGCTGGATCTCCTTCGACTCGCGCCGAGTCAGCAACACGCGGTCCCGGGGGTCGAGGATCAGGACCGGTTGCTCGAAGAAGGGAGCCTCGGACCGGAAGAGACGCGAGGCCTCTCCGCTGTCAACGTCCAGCTCGTCGAAGAAGGGACGGTCGCCATCCGGGCTGGCGCCGTCGCCGATGAGGAAGATGTGGCTGCCTCCCTCCGTGGTGAGCAGCACCTGTGTCCCGCGCGCGGTCGGTCCCGTGACTGGCCATCCCGGGGCGTTGTACCGGTCCTCCCACGAGTACTCGAGGAGGACGGTGGGCTCGGCACCGGGAGTGCCGGGTTTCAGGCGCCATGCCTTGTAGCTGCGGGTGGGCCACCACCACCCCACGGCGATGGCCAGATCGTCCGACCCCCAGTCAACAGAGGCGAACCGGTGGTCGAGCGCGAGCAGCTTGGTGGGAGGCCCGTCAAAGGGCGCAGCGAGCATCAGCAACTGGTCGCGCAGCTCGGTTTCGGCCCCGGCATCACCGCCGTCGAGCGCCTCCGCCCAGACCACCGTGGCGTCGGCGTCCTGCCGCCAGCTCACGCTTCGAGGGCCTCGCCGGACCGAACCGAAGGCCACCGGGACGTCGTCCGCCAGCGGCAGTTCGGCCACCGAGTGAACCAGCGCCCCGTCGGCCGACCAGATCTGAACGGACTCGGGGAATCGGGAGACGGGAACCTTGTAACTGAAGGGACGGCGGATGGTCGTGACGAGGATGAACCGGCCGTCGGGCGAGGGATCGAAGTCCGAGATCATGGCGCGGCCGCCGATCTCGTCGATCGAACCATCGAGCCCGACTCGCACCAGCTGAACCGTCGCCAGGTACTCGAACAGCGCCTCGTCATGGGCGTCCTCGAGCAGGTCCTGAAAGGTCCTGGCGGGAGCGGTGCGGCCGAGGCTCTGCTGGATGACGGGGCCGGCGGGAACCTCGGGCTCCTCCGGCGCCGGGCCGCGGTCAGGTGGCACGATGGCGGCCAGCAGCCCCGAACCGTCCGGCAGCCATGCCGTGGCCCTCGAGAAGGCGGCGGACAGAGGGTGCGCCATGAGCCGCCGGGAGGCCGCGGTGGCCACGTCCACCAGCCCACAGCTCGAGACGGTCCTCGAGGGTCAGCACAGACCGCGACATGACGCCCGTCCGGCGACCAGTCGGTATCGCTGATTCGAGGGTTTGCCGGGAGCCCGGTCACCGGACGGTCGTCATCGCCACCAAGCGCCCTGAGCGAGAGACCATCGAAGTACCAGGTGCGGCTCGGCCCAGAGGTTCGAGGGTCGATCCGGCGGCCGGCGAGCCGCAGCTCCGGTCGGGACACCTCGTCAATACCGGGCAGCCCGGGCCGGTTCAAGATCAGGATGTTCCTCCGATCAGGGCTCACCGAGATCGATGGCGTGAACGGCGCATCCACCACCTCGGCGATCACCTCCGGCGGTCTCCTGTAGATCTGTTTCAGGCTGTCGTCCGCCGCGGCCGATGTACCCGCGGGAGGACCACTGCGCCCACGATCCACCGGGCGACGGTGTGTGTCATGCGAGTTCCTCCTGCTATTTCTTCTTGAACGCGGCGCGCCAGCCGGTCGCGTGGGGCACCGGACGGAGCCTGGGTGTGGGACCGCGGCTGGTTTCATGAGCACCCTCGGTGACGAAGAACAGACCGGGGTCGATTCCCCGCGCCGTCTTGAGGATCGAGCGAATGACCTTGCGGGGGCTGGCGACGTAGACCAAGGTCACCGGACCGTGCTCCCCCTGCCCGGTGAAGGTGGTCACGGTGCGGCCGTCACCGCGGAGCGCCTCGGCGATTTCAGGGCCGGACCGCTCCGAAATGATCCGCACCACCGCAGTGCCGAGCGCGATCCTGCGTTCGATCAAGATTCCGACCCCGTTGCCGGCGGCGAATCCCCCGGCGTAGGCGATCACCAGCAGCCAGCTCTCGTTGATCCTCGCCAGCACCTGGGAGATGACGATCACCCACAGCGAGACCTCGACGAAGCCGAGGATCATGGAAAGGCCGATGTACCCCCTCACGATCGACAGGGTGCGGATCGTGCCGAGGGTCACGTCGGCCACTCTGAGGGAAAAGACCAGCAGGGTCAGGACCCAAATTGGAATGCTCGCGATAATCTCCATCGATCGTCACTTCCTGACGGTGGTTGTCATCGCTGCAGGTCCCTCAATGAGAGAAACCGGATGAGAAGGCCGGTCTGGTCTCGAACTTCCTGTCGGACGGTGATCCCGGTGGCGACATCGAGCCAAGTCGTGTCGGTGGCGCCGGCCGAATCGCCCGAGGTTACCGTCACCGTGTACCTCATGGTGGTGAAGGTGCCCGCCGGAACGGTCAGGATTTCGTCAACCGAATGAACGACGCCCTCGTCTGTGGGGGACGGCTCCACCGACTGGGTTTCGCCGTCGACCACGGTGGTCACCGTGACCGACGGTGCGGTCCAGCTCTCACCGTCGCACCAGGTCGCCGACGGTCTCTGGACCTTGGCCGGACTGAAGCTGATGACCGTGTCGCTGATCGTGGTATTGCCCATGAAGACGTACTCCAGGTGGGTTGTCTCCCGGTCCAATCCGCGATAACCCGCGGGATCGTCGACCACGTGGAACTCGAGATCGATGTCGGCATCCGCCGCGGCTTCGACCGAACCTCCGCCGACGGTCACCGTGAGGTCGCTGTGGGTCTCGGAGGAGATCGACGTCGGAGTCGTCTCGATATAGGACGTGGTGAGCTCGCCGGTGTAGGGCAGCAGCTGGCCCAGGGCCTCCTCGAAGCCGGAGATGTCGTGGGCCGTTTCGGTGCCGGCCTCGATGGCCGGGATGGTGATGCAGTTTCCGCCACCGCCTCCACCGCCGCCTCCACCACCACCACCGCCTCCGGTTGTCCGGACCACCCCCGGCTGGTAGACGGGGTCGTTGGAGAGGTTGTCGATGACGGAGACGAAGGTCAGCGCGTCGTTCTCTCCGGATATTTCGAGCGAGTAGAAGGTACCGTCGTTGGCGGGAAGGCCGATCCAGTCGAAGACGTCGTTGATCTGGTCCATTTCGTTGGGGCCGAGCGAGAAATTCCTGGCGGTGCCTTGCGTGCCGGTTGCATCGACCATGGTCAACGAGAGAACCGTGTTGTCGTCCTCGAGATTGAAGAACCCCACGTTGGATCTGAACCCTGTGTTGCTCAATCCCGTGTACACGAGCACTTCGCCCGCGTCGAGCGAGGAGTCCGCCGAACCGGCCGGAATCGACTGCCCGTAGGTGCCCTCGTCGCTCTGGTTGTAGGTCCTTGACCAGACCATTACCGGTTGCTCAGCCGTGATCCGGATCGCGCCATTGGCCTCGGACAGCCCAAACGCCTCCAACATGGCGTCGTCCAGGGCGAGGATATTGGCCGGCCCCAACGTGTAGGTCGTGGTGTTCTGTGGTCCGTCGTTGGACCTCTTTCGGTAATAGCCCATCGAGACCATGACAGAGCTGTCAGTTGGGTTGAAGATCCGGATATCGGTGTGCCACATGCTTCCCTCGGCACCGGGCCCGCGAGCCGAGGCGGCAATTGCCGATTCGTCGAACGCGATGTCTTCGTACCTCTCCGCCATCACCGCCACTGGATCGCCGGTGCGTTCGTCCACCACCGATCCATAGGCCACGATCGGGGTGGTGGCGACGATGACGGCGCGAGCAGCCGTGGAAGGGGCCGAACCGGTGACGCTGAAGATGTCGTTCCACTGGAACTGTCCGAATCCGCCATAGTTGCGCGTTGCTGATCCGGTCTGGACCCCGTTCTCGTCGTACATGCGGACGGTCGCCGCTCCTGCCGCTGCGCTGGCGGCGCAGAACCCGAGGTTGCTGCGAAATTCGTCTGATTTGGCCAAGTAGATGATGTGTCCCTCGTAGGAAGCCGGAAGGGCGTGAGCCAATTTGACGCCTGGTATGAACTGGCCATAGGTTCGGCCGTCGTCAAGTAGGTTGTAGGTGCGGCTGGTGACCACCAGGTTCGGATCGCCGCACTCCACCAGAAGACCACCGGTCCCGGAGTAGCTGAAATCGGAAAAAAAGACGTCGCCAACTACCGTCTGCCCATCCGCTGCGACCGTGTGGGTCGTGGACTCACTCAGGTCGGAGTTGTCCTGGTTTTTTCGCAGGAGGTACAGGCGGACCGTGACCTCGTTGCCCGTCGGGTTCACCAGCTGCAGGTCGGTCCGCCAGTTGGTGTCCTGCTGACCGGTGGCGTTGGCGCCGGCCGGGACGATCCAATGTTCGGCGGCCACCGGGCAGACGGCAAGAGTTATTGCGAGGCATGACAGCAGGGCGGGTCGCAGGGTTGTCATCGTCAGATTTCCTCCGGGCGGTCATTCATCTCTGGAATTCGTCGATGGTTGCGCGCAGAGCTCGGATGTGGTTCGGTCCGGTGCCACAGCAGCCGCCGACAACAGCCACTCCGAGGTCGAGCAACCTTCGGGCACCCTTGGCCATGATCTCGGGGCTCTCGGGATACACCAGCTCTCCGTCGCGGTGCTCGGGGAGCCCGGCGTTGCTCTGGATGATGATCGGCAACCGGCTGTGGGCGCAAAACTCGCGGGCGATCTCCACCATCCGGTCGATCCCGTTGCCGCAGTTGGATCCGATGATGTCGGCGCCGGCCTCCTCGAGACCGGCAGCCGCCTGAGCCACCGTCACCCCCATGACGGTGAAGAAGCCGCGCGGCGTCGGGTCGAAGGTCATGGTGGCGATGATCGGGACGGTCGTCGAGAGGTTCCTCGCCGCTTCGACGGCGAGCACCGCCTCTCTCAGGTCGATCATGGTCTCGATGCAGATGAGGTCGGCACCGGCGTCGAGCAGTGCCGCGATCTGCCGATTGAATGCGTTGGAGACCTCCTCCGGTTCGGTGTCCCCGTAGGGCGTGAGGATCGCGCCGGTGGGACCCACCGACGCGGACACGTACGCTCGGCCATCCACGAGCGGCTTGACGGCCTCGACGGCGGTACGGTTGATCTGCTCCGTTTTCTCGTCCAGGTCATAGGCGGCGAGACGCAGCGGCGATCCCCCGAAGCTGTTGGTGGTGATGAGATCGGCGCCGGCCGCAAGGTAGAGCGAGGCGATCTCGGTGAGCAGCTCGGGTCGGGAGAGGTTGATCGCCTCGGGACTGTCCCCGACCGCCAGGCCACGGGCCATCAACAGGGTTCCGAGAGCGCCGTCTCCGCAGAGCCGTTCGCCGCCGCGGATCCGTTCCAGGGGCCCCCGCACCTCAGGCGATCCCGGTCAGGCGCTTGACGACCTCCACGGCGTTGGCGGCGTCATAGCTGTAAGCGTCGGCGCCGATGTCGGAGGCGAATTCCCTGGAGACCGGAGCGCCTCCGATGACGACCTTGATGTCGCCGGCCAACCCCCTGCTTCTGACCATTTCGACCACATCCCGCATCCCGGACATGGTGGTGGTGAGCAGGGCGGACAGACCCACCACCGCGGCGCCCTCCGCCACCGCCGTGTCGACGAAGGTCTCGGCCGGCACGTCGCTGCCGAGGTCGATGACCTCGAAACCGGCCCCCTTGAGCATGATTCCGACGAGGTTTTTGCCGATGTCGTGGAGATCGCCTTTCATGGTTCCGATCACCACCTTGCCGAGGGACCGAACCTGCCCCTCGGCGAGCAGGGGTTTCAAAACCGCGATCCCGGCGTTCATGGCCCTCGCCGCGAGCAGGACCTGGGGGAGGAAAATCTCGTGGGTTGAGAATCTCCGGCCGACAACGTTCATGCCCGCGATCAGTCCCTGGTCGAGGATCTCCACGGCGGGAATGCCGTCGGTCACCGCGCGGCTGGTGAGCTGGGCGACCGTGGCGTGGTCGCCGCCCTGAAGGCTCTCACTGATTTCTCTCAGCAGCTCCACGGAAACCTCCCGGCCCCGGATACTCCGCTATTCTACGCCACGCGGCGGTGTGTGGCCGATGTCCCCGGCAAGGGGACACGCGGGGGAGGGACGGATGGCGACAGGGAGCTACCAACGACTCAGGGCTGCGTTGGCGGACGAGCATCGGAAGAGGTCGCCGAGGTCTGCCGCGGTCGACGCTGCCGCGAGGAGTCACCTGGTGGACGGCGGCAGCCACACCATCAGGCTCCTCGAGCCTTTTCCGCCTAGGATCGTCTCGGCGCGAGGCGGCTGGATCACCGACGAGGACGGTCACCGCATCCTCGATTTCTGGCAGGGCCACGTGGCGAACATCCTGGGTCACAATCCCGAGGTCGTGACCTCCGTACTGTCGGCGGCATTCGCCGATGGTTTCGGCCTCCAGACCGGTCTGGTGGACCGGCTTCAGGCAGAGGTTGCCGAGATCCTGTGTCGGCAGACCGGCGCCGAACGGGTACGGCTGACCACCAGCGGCACCCTGGCCGACATGTATGCGGTGATGTTGGCCCGGGCCTTCACCGGCCGCGATCTGGTGATGAAGGTGGGCGGCGGTTGGCACGGCGCCCAGCCGTGGTCGCTCAAGGGCATCCAGTTCAGGGCTGGGGGCGGGAGTTTCCAGGGCGTCGATTCGGCGGGCCTGCCGGTCGCCGTGACCGACCAGGTGGTGGTCACGACCTTCAACGACCCTGACCGACTGGCCGACGACTTCAAGCGGGTGGGTGATCGACTGGCGTGCCTGGTCGTGGAACCACTGGTGGGTGCGGGCGGAACCATCGCCGCGACCCGAGAGTATCTCGAGTTAGCTCGCGAGCTGACCCGCCGCCACGGCGTTCTGCTCGTCTGTGACGAGGTGATCAGCGGCTTTAGATTTCACGCCGGAGGGATGACCGGCCTCTATGGGGTGGAGCCTGACCTGGCGGTCTACGGCAAGGTCATCGGCGGCGGAATGCCGGTGGCCGCGGTTGCCGGCCGCACGGACGTGATGTCCCTGCTGGGTCGAGGAGCCTCTCCCCGGGTCGCCGTCTCGGGCGGAACATACAGTGGTCATCCGGCGTCGATGCTGGCGGCCAGGACCCAGCTCTGCTATCTGGTGGAGTATCAGGACGAGGTCTACGCCGCGCTCGGCGAACTCGGTGAGGGCGTGCGGCGGGCCATCGAGTCGGGTTTCGCGGACGAGGGAATCCTGGCGCGCTGCACCGGCGGCAGCGAGAATCTGCCCTCGGGGAGCTCGCTGTTCATGATTCACTTTCCTTACGACGAGACGGCCGTCCTCGATCGACCGGACGTGGTTTTCGACCCGACGATCTGTGATGTGGAGCTGAGGAACGGGGTGGTCGGCCTGGCCCTGTTGCTCGAGGGTGTCCACGTGGTGCTGGCCCACGGCGCCGCCGCCACGGTTCACACCGGCTCGGACGTGGCCTTCCTGAAGGAGGCCTGCCGACGAGCGGCGCGGAGGATCCGTCGATTCCGGTAGAATGCGACTGGATCTCGGAACACCGATATCGGAATGACCACGCCACCCGTCCGCCCCCGCTTCGAAATATGGCTTGACGAGAGCCCGGGGGAGGTCATGCAACGGCTGCGCGACCGGTTGCTGGATTGCCCCGGATGCACCGGGGCGTCGGTGGGTCGCCACGCCGAGCTCTTCGTTCCCGAGTCCGAGCGCCGGATGTGGTCGCCGTGGCTCAGCGTCACCGCGGAGGATGGCGACGGCGGCGGTTCGGTGGTGCGGGGCCGATTCGGGCCCCACCCGGCGCTGTGGACCCTCTATCTTTTCCTGGGTTTCGGCCTCGGATTCGGGCTGCTGGTGGGCACCACCTGGGGCTACGCCCAGTGGGCCACGGACGTCCACCCCTGGGCCCTTTACAGCGTACCGGTGGTCCTTGTGGCCGGCGCATTGCTGTACGGTGTCAGCCTGGTGGGTCAGCGCCTGGGAGCCGAGCAGATGGCCTCACTCCGATCGACATTGGAGGGTTTGATCGCGGCCGATGAGGAGTCAAAAGTCAAAAGTCCAACGTTTAACGTTTAACGTGTAACGTCTCACTACTCGCGCATCAGCACCATGGCCGACCGGATGTGGTCCATGTGCCCCTCGACCCATGCCTGGATCCGGGCGAGATCTTCGGCCCCGACACCCATCTCGCGAGCCACGTCGGAGACCAACGACCGCTCGGTTCCGGAAAAGGAGGTGTCCGAGTAGCCCAGACCCACCAGCTCGAGGAGGGCGACGATCCTGGACCGTCGGTCGGTGAACTGGGCCGCGAGTTCGGCAATGCTCTTCGCGGCCGGCTGGTGAGAGTCCGTCAATCCCATTTCACCCTTGAGGGCACCGAGGCAGGCGGCCTCTCGGCCCACCACGATGCCGTCTGACTCGATCATCATTTCGGCCAGGGCGGCAATGGCCACCTTCTGGTCGTGGTTGAGCAGATTCAAGAACATCTCGGGCCCTCCTGTGTGTTGCTTCGCACGGTGCTCGGTAGAACGACCTCAGCATACACCTGCCGGGTGAGGATGGCGGCTTCGGCCTGGAGGAGATACAATCTCAGGTCAGTCGATTCCCGCGTTGGGGCGAAAGGGGAAATGATGAGCGACGAGAAGACCCGTCGCTGTGAGTTTGACCGGGGTGCTCTGGTGGTCCGGTTCGAAACTACGATTCCCGGTTCAGTGGATGCGATCCCGCCGGTGGTCGAGGAGGTGATGGCCATCGTGAGCGACATGGGTTGCGCTGCAGGATCGGAGTTCGAGATCGAGGTGGCGGTCAACGAAGCCCTGGCCAATGCGGTCGAGCACGGCTGCGGGCATGATCCCTCCAAGAAGGTGACCGTCACGGTGGAATGCGACCCCGCGCACGGGATGCTGATTGTCGTGCGCGATCCGGGCGCAGGGTTCGACCCCAAGGACATTCCGAGTCCGATCGTCGGTGAGCGAATCTACGCCGATCATGGTCGGGGAATCTACCTGATCAACGAGCTGATGGACGAGGTCCGCTACGAAAAGGGCGGGACCGAGATTTGGATGATCAAAAAACCGTAATCACCAAACGGCGTCTGCGCTGACTTCAACTTTCAACTTTTGACTCTCGACTTTTGACTTTCGACTCGATTACTCGAGGTACCCGAGGGCTCGCAGTTGCTCGACGGTTTCTTGATCGAGCTTCTTGATCTTGAGCCGGTCGAAACTTCCGTGTCCCTCGCTGATCTCTCCCATGCACTGCACCAGCTCGGCCGACGGTGGAGAGGCCTGATCGACGAGGGAATGGAGCTCTCCAGGGTCGCTTTCGAGGTCGAAGAGTAGACGCGCATTGCCGTTGAGGACCACGATCTCCTTGCGGCTACCATCGATGCGGCCCACCGACAGCAGGCCCTTGGATCGCGCCAGCTCCGACTCGGGCGCCCCGTGAACCGCTCCACGGTGAGCCTGGTAGCACTGGGCCTGCTCAACGGCCTGGGAGGAGCCCGTCAACGCCGGGGCCCAGCTGACCCCGCGAAACGCCGCCGGAACCGGGAGGCTCAGCAACTCGAGGACGGTTGGGGCAAGGTCGACGATCCTCGCCTGAGCCTCGACCGTCTGCTGCTTGATGGTGCCCTGCCAGGTGAACCCCAAGGGGATCCTCAGGGACGGTTCGTAGAGAAAACGGCCGTGGCCCCAGAAATCGTGCTCGCCCAGGCTCTCGCCGTGGTCGGCGGCGAAGAACACCAGCAGGCGGTCGTCGTCGATACGATCCCTGATCGACCTCAGGAGACGACCGATCTGGGCGTCCGCCTCTGCGATTTCGGTGTCGTAGCGGTCGCTCCGCGGCGGGTTCTTTCCCTCGATGCCCAGGCGGCCGGCCCACTGCTTCTGGAATCGGTAGGGGGCATGCGGTTCGACGTAGTGGACCCAGAGAAGAAACGGCTGTTTCGGCGAACGGGCCATGTGCTCCTCGACCCAGTCGATCGCAGCGTTGGTGACGTTCTCACCGGTGGCCTCGGCGTTGATGAGTCCGAAATAGCGCCGACGGGAGAAGACCCCGAGGTAGTCTTCGAAGTGTTCGTCGAGACCCGAGATGTTCTTCTTGAGGGTCCAGTTGCTCACCACCGCGGCGGTCGCCCACCCCTTTCGCGCCAGGATCTTGGGCAGCGAATCGAGGCCCAGCTGGAGTCGAAGCCCGTTGCGCGAGGCGCCGTGCTCGTGGGGGAGGAGCCCCGTGACCATCGAGCAGAGGGCGGGGTTGGTGAGCGGCTCCACCGTCCACGCACGGGTGAAGCGGGCGCCTCGGGCCAGCAGCTGGTCGATATGTGGCGACGTCGGTTTGTCATATCCATAGCCGGACAGGTGGTCAGCGCGGAGGGTGTCGACGGTCACCAGCAGAATGAACGGCGACCGGCTCTCGCTTGACGCGGTCGCGGTGGAGAGAAGGAACCACATCAGCGCCGCGACGGCGGCCGGCGATCTGTTGTGGTTCAGCGGCATTTCCTGACTCCAAGGCGGGTCGAAGCGATGACCAGAGATGATACCTCGTGCCCGCCGGAATGGCGACCGCGCTCTTTTCCATGTCGGGACAACGTGCTCCGAACAGGGACAGAGGTCCGGGGAGGCGGGACCGTACGGGAACCACTGATCCTGGCACCCGTCTTGCTGACACCGGAGGTGGAGGGATTCATGAAGGCACCGACGACCGGGCACGTTTTCGAGGCACTCCCCCCGGTGATGCGGGGCACCTCGCTCAGAATCCTCGTGGTGGACCGCGATCGTGAGTCTCTGGGCCTGATGTTGGCGTGGCTCGAAACAGAAAATGATGTCGAGGTCTTTGCGTATACATCGGCGGAGGAGGCCCTGAACCAGAGCCAGGGGGACAGCTTCGATCTGTGCCTGCTGGACTATGGCCTCGACGGCGTCAACGGGGTGATGCTCGGTGCGATGGTCCGAGCGTTGAACCCGGGCGCACGCCTTTTCCTGATGAGCAAGCTGCAGAATCCGCAGGTTGAGCGGCAGGCGGTGGAGCACGGCTTCGAGGCGGTGATCGCCAAACCGTTGGTCAGAAAGCACCTCGCCGAGATCGTGGGGCGGAGGCTGCAGTAAGGGGGCAGGCAGTAGGGCAGTAGGGCAGTGACCGATCGAGGACGGTTTTCCGAATTCCGAATTCCGAATTCCGAATTCCGAATTCTCAGCAGCTGAGCTCCCGGCGACGCTAAACTGATCCCACCGTGAGCACCTTCGACCGCAACTGGCGCGAACTCCAGCTCGAAACCCTGGTGGACATGTCGCTCACCATCGGAGGGGTGCGCCCGGAGGAGGAGCTGGCGGAGGCACTCCTCCAGGCGGCGGTCGGGACCCTCGACGCCGGATCGGGGATGGTGGCGACGCACCATCCGGGCGGTCACGAGGCGGTGGTTCGTTCGATCCGGCTGCCGGCTAGCCTTGAATCGGTGCGAAGCATGTTCGAGGCCGATTTGCTCGAGGAGCTCGCCGCCGGTAGGACGGTTCGAGCTCTTAGAGAGGTGACGGAGCCCCCGTACGAGCTGCTGGCGGCGCCGCTGCGGGCGGGACAGGAGAGCCTCGGCATGGTGGTGATCGGCGACAAGGAAACCCGGGCCGGCCGGATCCCCTTCACCGACAGCGATGCGCGGTTTCTGCTCTCGCTGGCCACCATGGTCGCCCCGGCCGTGGCCACCTGGCGTCAGATGGCCGCCATCGAACGGGATCGACAGCGGCTCCGTGAGGAGAACCTCGCCCTCCGCGATGTTGCACGCCGCGAGGGATTCGTCGGCGAGTCATCCCAGATACGGGACGTGCTCGAGCTGGTGAAGAGGGTTGCTCCCACCGGCGCCAATGTGATGCTCCGCGGCGAGTCGGGCGTCGGCAAGGAACGGATTGCCCGCCTCCTGCACAGCTCCTCCGAGCGAGCGACGGGACCGTTCGTTCCGCTCAACTGTGCGGCCTTGCCGGAGAGTCTGCTCGAGGCCGAGCTCTTCGGGATCGAAGAAGGGGTCGCGACGGGGGTACAGCGCCGCCTGGGGAAGGTCGAGCTCGCCCACGGTGGAACCCTGTTCCTCGACGAGATCGGAGATCTGACCCCATCGCTCCAGTCGAAGCTGCTGCGGGTGGTTCAGGAACGGGAGTTCGAGAGGCTCGGCGGCCGCGAACGGATTCCAGTTGATCTCCACCTGGTGACGGCGACCAACCGGGACCTCGAGGCCATGGTGGAGCGGGGCGAGTTTCGCCGCGATCTCTACTACCGGCTCCGGGTTGTGGTGGTCAACATCCCTCCGCTCCGCGACCGCCGGGGCGATATTCCGCTGCTGGCCAGGCACTTTCTCGAGCTCTACGGCGAACGTTTCGGCAAGCCCGGTGTGCGGCTCTCCAGAGAGGCGCTCGCAGCGCTGTTGACACACGCTTTTCCCGGCAACGTCCGCGAGTTGGAAAATGTCATCCAGGCATCCATCGCGCTGTCGCCGAGCGAGGAGATCGGCGAGCAGGACCTTCAACTGCACGACGGCAGGATCGATCCCGCCACGACTTCCGGGGGCCTGTCACTGAGGGAGGTCGAGCAGCGGCACATCGAGCGTGTTCTCAGGTCGGTGGGTGGGAACCGGCAGGAGGCCGCCCGAATCCTGGCTATCGACCGAAGCACCCTCTATCGCAAAATGCAGCGTTTTGCAACAAATGATGCAATACGCGACGAAGACAATTAAAAACAATGAAACAAGCACTTTAGATTGATATTTTGACCCATATATGGGTCTATTCTCTGTCATCAGTTGCACTATGCAACATGCCACCGATGAAAAACGTGGATTTTCTCTGGCACGTAACTTGCCATTGAAAGCGGCGGAGGTTGTTGATGAGGTCTCTGGCGCTCCTTCGCCTGTCCATGGCGGCGTTCGGCACCGCGGCCCTGGTGGCTGCCGCGGCCCAGTTGACCAGCCTTTCCCTTCAAATCCCAGCGCAACAGCTGGGGCTCGCCTGGACCCTCGCCCGAGTTCTGATACAGTTATAGGCTCACCATGGAGGTCGTGCTGCACCTGCCCGTGGTGCCCAACGTGGAGCTGGTGGCCGCCAAGGCCGTCGAAGCCCTGGGCGGTGCCCTGGGCATGCACCAGACCCGTGTCGAGGCCGCCAGCGTCGCCGTCGTGGAGGCGTGTCTGAACGCCATGGAGCACGGCGGCGGCGGTGTTACCGTGCGGTTGACCGGTGAGGGTGGAAACGACGGCGGGAGGTCCAGGATGGTGGTCGAGGTGGAGGATCGCGGCGTCGGGTTCGATCCGGCGACGGCCCCGCGCAACAAGGCCTCCCAGGTGTTGGGCTGTGCATCCAAGCGCGGATGGGGGCTGACACTGATCCACGAGCTCATGGACAATGTGGAGATCGTGTCCCGGCCGGGGCGAACGGTGGTGCGGATGAGCAAGTATGTGGAGAATGGGCCATGAACGAGGACCAGATCAAGCTTGAAGCCAACGTGCTGTCGAACGGTGTTGGACTGATCGCAGCCGCCGGTTACATCAACAATGAAGGCGGCCAGGCGATCGCCGATGCGGCCAACGACCTGATTGGCCGGGGCTGCGGAACCCTGCTGATCGATCTCGAGGGGACGCGCATCATCAACTCGATCGGGGTATCGATTCTGCTGGAAATCATGGAGCGGTTGATCGAGGAGCGAGGGCGGTTGGCGTTCTGCAACCTGACGCCAACCATTTCCAAAACCTTCGAAATCATGGGCCTCGTCCAATATGCCACCGTGTATCCGGACCAGGGAGCGGCCCGCTCCGAGCTCGAGGGTCATGGTTCAGGGTGATCTTCTCCAGCTTGCCGAGCTCGCCCTGGCCGGTCCGGCCAACCCCCAGCTCGTCGAAGATCTGCTGAGGACCGTGGTCGAGGTGACTGGCTCGAGGGCGGGGGTGCTTGGCCGCGGTGACCATGTCGTGGCCCGGTGGCCCCGCACGGCGACCCGTCGGGTGGAGGAGAGCACCGACGGCTGGACCGAGGTTGGCTTCGGCGGAGACGGGGGTTCGTGGCTGCTTCGTCTCCTCCAGCCCGAACGCCTGGACGAGGCCGTGATGGGCGGGCTTCGGATTTCGCTGCGGGCCATCTCCTTGCGCGACGAGCTCAAGAGAACCCGGTTCGATGAGCGGTTCCACCTCTGGGAACTCGAGACCATTCGATCCATAGCCACCGACATCGGCGGCATTCTCGACATCTCGCGCCTCTCCCAGGAGCTGATCAACCATCTGGTCGCCTTGCTCGGGGTGCGATCGGCCCACATCTATCTGGGGGCGTCGCCGGCCGAAGCCGAGGTTGGCGCGGGATTCGGGCCTCCGGTCCTCGACCAGACCGAGCTCGAGCGAGCGTGGAACCAGGAAATCTACCGGGACGAGCTGCTGGCCATACCGCTGCAGGCCGAAAACGGCGTGCTTGGGGTTTTGGTGGCGGCTCACAAGGAGGCGCGCGCCGGCACCGAACCCTTCGCCGGCAACGACGTCCGGCTGATGGAGCTCTTTGCCATCCAGGTCACCATGGCCATGGAGTTTGCCCGGCTCACCCTCGAGTCGCTGGAGCGGGAGCGCCTCCGCCGCGAGCTCGAGGTGGCTGCAGAAATCCAGGCCCACCTGCACCCGCAGGAATTCCCTTCATTCCCCGGATTCCGGCTGGCTGCGAGCTCTTCTCCGAGCCGCCAAGTTGCGGGCGACACTTACGATGTTCTGGTCAATGACGGACGGCTGGTTGCGACGGTGACCGATGTCTCGGGTAAGGGGGTTGGCGCCGGGATGATCGCTTCGGGCATTCATGCCTCGGTCCGACTGCTGTCCGAGACCGAGACTTCCCTCGATTCGTTGGCGCTGAGGATCAACGACTACCTGGTCGGCGCCACCGAGGACAATCGGTTCGCGACCTTCGCCATGATTCGCCTGGCCGCCGACGGGACCTTGACTGCGGTCAACGCCGGCCATTGCCCGGTTCTGATCCGGCGTGGGACCGGCGACATCGAACAGATCAACTCCAGCGGACTGCCGCTTGGGATCCTGACGGAGGCCCGGTACCGCGAGTCCACCAACCACCTTGACCCCGGCGATCTCTTGCTGATCTACACCGACGGCCTGACCGAGGCCGAAGATCCCGACGAAGAGGAATTCGGGGTCGAGCGGGTGGAGGCGGCGGTGGCCCGGCTCGACCATCCCACCGCCGACTCGGCATGCCTCGATCTTCTCCGAGCGGTGGACGAGTTCACCTGTGGCCGCCCGCTGAACGACGACGCCACGCTCCTGGTCGTCGAGCGACTGCCCGAATAACCACCGCCCGCCCACCCAATTGAAAATTGAAAATTCCAAATTGAATAATGGGAATTTCCCCGGCCGTCCGCGCCCCCCTTTTCACTCGGCGTACAGTGACTCGATGAGCTCCGAGTAGTCCTGCTCGACCACTCTGCGCTTCACCTTGAGGGTGGGAGTGAGGTGGCCTCCCTCGATGGAGAGCATCAGAGGAAGCACTTCGAACTTCTTGATCTGTTCGTATCGCGCGAGCGTTGCGTTGGTCTGGTTGATGACCGCGGCGTACTCAGCCCGGAGGTCCGGGTGCCTGGTGAGCTCGTCCAGGCTCAGCGAGCCGAGATTCCGAGCCGCGGCCCATTTCGGGACCTCTTCCTCGTTGGGCGAAATCAGCGCGATGATGAAGGACCTGCGGTCGCCGATCAGTACCGCGTTGTCCACCAGTGGTGATCGCTTGATTTCGTTCTCGATGGGTTGGGGGGCCACGTTCTTGCCGCCCGCGGTGACGATCAGGTCCTTCTTGCGGTCGGTGATCCGGATGAAGCCGTCGTCGTCGATCTCGGCGATGTCGCCGGTCAGGAAGAACCCCTCCCCGTCGAAGACCTCGGCGGTCTTGTCGGGCAGATTCCAGTAACCGTCCATGACGTTCGGGCCGCGGCAGCAGAGCTCCCCGTCGTCGGCGATCTTGACCTCGACGCCGTCGATTGCCTTGCCGACGGTCCCGAGCCTGGTCATCCCCGGAGAAGCGCCGTTGACGGCGATCACCGGCGACGTCTCGGTCAGCCCATAGCCCTCGAGGATCCAGACGCCGAGCGAGTGAAAGAACTCGTTGACGAAGAGCGGCAGCGGGGCCCCTCCCGAGACGCAGAAGCGGATCCGACCGCCCAACGCCTCGCGCACCTTGGACAGGACGATCTTGTCGGCCAGCCCGTGGCTCAGGCCGCCGGGCTTGCGGCCGGCCAGTCGCTGCGGGTAGGCGGCGCAGCCCGCCCCGAGCGCCCAGTTGAAGAGGGCGCGTCGGATCGGCGGCGCGGAGCCCACCTTGTCCATGATCTTGTCGTAGACCTTTTCGTAGAACCTCGGCACCCCGGCGAAGACCGTGGGTCGGATCGTGGCCACCAGGTCGCCCACGTGATAGACGGAGCAGTAGGCCTTGCTGCACCCGGCGTGCATGTAGAGATAGCCGATCATCCGCTCGAAGCTGTGACACAGGGGCAGGAACTCGAGACCGAGGTCGTCTGGGCCGAGTGGTGCGCGATGGGCTGACGCCAGGACGTTGCTGACCAGGTTGGCGTGGGTCAGCGAGACGCCCTTGGGGTTGCCGGTCGTGCCGGAGGTGTAAATCAGGGTGAGCAGGTCGCCGGCCTGGATTTTGGCGGCCCGCTGCCAGAAGAGATCTTCGGCGTCGCCGGTGTCACCGGACGACACTAATTCGTCCATGGTGAGGACGCCGTTCGCGACCGGTCCCTCGATCTGGATCAGGTGCTCGAGATCCGGGCATTGGTCGCGGACCTCGAGGAACTTCGCCATGTGCTCGGGGTTCTCGACGATTGCGGCCACCGCTTGAGAGTCCTTCGCCTGGAAGGCCACCTGCGGCGGCGTCAGGGTGGCGTAGACCGGAACGTCCGCGGCCCCGAGATCCATCACCGCGAGGTCGGCCATGTGCCATTCGGGCCGGTTGTCCGACAGCAACATGACCCGTTGGCCGCGTCCGATGCCGAGCTGCTCGAGGCCGGTTGCGAGGCGGGCCGTGGTCGTGAAGAACCGATCCGTGCTCAGGCGGCGCGAGCCCTCCGGAGTAAAGTGGAAATAGTGTTCGTCCCGTGGTGATTCGAGTTCGTTGCGGTAGAGGTCGAGGACGGTCTTTTCGCTCATGTCACTGCTCCCCCCGAGATTGGTCCACCCTTCCCGAAGATCGCCCAAACGGCAGGGTGCATGAAATCGAGTCACCGCTCGCGGGCAACCATCCCGTTCGACAGCAGATCCAGGAGGGGGGCTCCGATTCTGGTCAGATCGCCGGGCTCCTCGGCCAGCAGCCAGCTGTTGACCAGCTCGTCCACCGTGCCGAACACGAAGTTGGTCGCCAGCCCAGTGCTGAGGTCCCGTCGAAACGTGCCCTTCTCCTGTCCTTCCTGGATGATGGCCCTTACCAGGTCCAGGTACTCGCCGAGCCTACCACGGGTGAGGAGGCTCATGAATCGCCGCGAGTGCCTGGTTTCGATCTGGAGGACGTGGGCTAGGGCCCTGTCTCCGGCAAGGGTTTCCAGGTGGAGGCGCACCATGATCGCGAGCTTTTCCGCCGGATCCTCGACCTGTGAAATCTGCTCCCTCAACCTCGCGATGAACCGGCTGAGCACGTCATCGAAAATGCAGATCAGCAGGTGCTCCTTGCCCTCGAAATAGAGGTAGAGGGTGCCGTCGGCTACCCCAGCCGCCTTGGCCACGTCGGACATTCGGGCAGTGAAGTAGCCTTTGCGCGCGAACTCGTCAATCGCGGCTCGGAGAATCCGCTGCCGCTTTTCTTCCCGGTGCGAGTGGTTGCCGGAGTCGCCGTTCGCCATGTCACCTCCGACTGAATGAACAGTCATTCAACTTTCCGCCTGCCGACCGGCGCTGTCAAGTGCTGTTCGCTGCTACGATGGCGCGGACTCGCAGGGAGGTGGCCATGAGCGAGCAACCAGGTGCGCAGGAAGAGCGGATTCGGGTCTACAACAGCTACCGGGAGCTTTTCGCCAGCGCTCCCATCCGGCTGATGAGCCGCACCGCCAGCACCATGAGGTCAATGGGATTCAACGATTTGGCCACGGCCATCGGCGATCTGGACTGGCGGACGGTGCCGGCGGACGACCCCGAAGATCCGACCCTTCGCGAGCAGTGGGGACGACTGTTGGATTCGGCATTCGCCGGCGTCGCCAGCTGGATGGAGCAGCTCGGCGCCCAGCCCCTCGGCTACAACCTCGACTCCATCGGCTACCCTGCGGTGACCGGCGCCTGGTCCGGCCTGTGGTCCCGGCAGCTCGGGATCAGCTTCGAAAACGCTCCTCAAGCGCCACCCCAGGTGTTCGTTTTCCACGGTGGCAACCAGGCGGTTCAGGCCGCGTTGCTGGGGGTGGCTGAGGCCCACCGTGATCGGGTCGGCGCTGCGACCCCGCCGACGATTCTGGTTCCCATTCCCACGTTCTCCTGCCCCATGGACCAGATCGCGCTCCAGGGCATGGGCTGCGTGTTGCTGCCGCCGGTGGGAACAGGGATGGATCCCCACCCCGACGACCTGAAACAGGTGGCTGCGGGGGTGGATGTGGACGGCGTCTACATGATGCCGGTCAACAACCCAACCGGTCGGACCGTGCCGCCAGACCAGCTGCGCGGTTACATCGAGGCGGTGCTCGACCGGTGGCCCCACGCCGGCATCATCCTCGACTCGGTGTACGTCCGGATGCACCCGCAGTACCGGAGCCTGCTGGCCTTCTTTGACGACGACCCTCGGTTTTCAGACTCGATCATGATCGTGGATTCGTTGTCAAAGACCCACGGCGTCACCGGCTTGCGCACCGGTGCCATCCTGACCCGATCCGATCGACTGCGCGGCGGCGTGATCCGCTACTCGCAGAACATCTTGGCCGGACCCTCGTGCGCCATGCAGGCGGTGATGCTCGCCCTGTTGGCGCCCTTCGCCACCAACGATCGCGAGCTTGCCGACCACCGGATCAGGCTCCAGCTGAGGATCGGGCGCCACCTCCAACGCCGCCGCCGACTGCTGCTGGAGAGGATCTTTAAGAGGTACGGCGAGTTCCTGGATGCCGATCAGCCGCTGCTGCCCGACCCCGAGGGCTTCGACTGGGAGGGTTCCATGTACGCCGACCTGCAGCTGTCGCAGCGATGCCTGGAGCTGGCGGCGGGCAAAGGGGTGTCGCCGACGGTGGCGTTCTACCTCGAGACCGGAGTGGCGGGCGTGCCGCTCGACGGTTTCTGCCGCAATCCCAACTTGGAAAAGCACGGCCTGGTGGTCAACGGCGACGACCCCGGGCTGAAGGCGTTCCAGGAGCGGACCTCACGTTTCGTCCGCCTGTCATTCGGGATGACGCCTCCTCCGAGAGAATGAGCGTCTTGGCGTCCACCCACCCTCCCTGCTCGAAAAGCGCCCCACCCGCCCCCACCCCGCTTTTCGAGTTCTGAGGACATTGAAATCTGGCACCTCACTCTGAGTTCCAACTTTCAACTTTCAACTGATGTTGCGGGCGAGTTGGGAAACAGGAAACTCACGACAACAGCGGCGGCGGCGGCGAGAAAGAACGCCGGTACCAGCTCGTAGAGGTTGAAGAGACCCCACCGCTGGACCAGCCACCAGGAGAAGAGGCTGACGCCGGCTGCGCCGAGCACGGCCGCGCTGTGGCCGGCGTCGAAGGACGAGGTGGTCCGGCCGATCAGGAGAATCGCGGCCGAGAGCACCAGGACTCCCCACGGGACCCGGGCGAAGAGCTCGGGATTCTCGGCCGCGGTTCGGCCCAGCTTCCAAGCCACGGTGACCCCGACACCGGTGAGCATGCCGGCCAGGGCGCCGTAACGGCTGAGGCCCCGATCGAAGGCCGCGAACAGCACCAGCGGCGCGAAGGCGGCCCCCAGCCCGGACCAGGCGAAGAGCACGAACCAGAACACCAGGCGGATCTCGGTGAGGGCGACCAGCACGCCGAGTACGCCGATCACCACCACGGTCCACCGTCCCAGCCAGAGACTTCTGCGGTCGTCGGTAGAGCGGCCCATGGCTCCCTCGACGATGTCGTAGGACACCGCAGAGGCCGCCACCAGGAGCTGCGAGGACACCGTGGACAGGATGGCGGAGATCACCGCCGCCAGCAGCAGGCCGGCGATCAGGGGGTGAACCAGCTCCAGCGCCATCACCATCAGGGCCTGCTCGCCGTCGGCCAGGTCCGGGCGGATGACCCGGGCGGCGAGACCCACCAGGCCGGCACCGTAGAAGACCGCCACCCCCCACAGCAGCGCGATCGACTTGAGGCGCCGCATCTCGGTCTGGTTGCGGGTGGCCATGTAGCGGGTGATCACGTGGGGCATCCCGGGGTAGCCGAGGCCGATTCCGAGCTCACCAACGACGAACCCCCAGAGAGCCGGCCCGACGCGATCGCCGCCCACGGTGAGCAGATGAGGATCGATGGCGCCGAGGCCGTTCACCAGCGCCCCGAATCCGCCGATGCGGGCGATTGCGTAGAGCGGCAGGGCGATCAGCGCGATGGCCACCAGGAGGCCCTGGAAGAGGTCGGTCCAGGCGACGGCGCGGAAGCCGCCCATGAAGGTCACGATGGTGATCACCAGGGCGCCGATGAACACGCCGAGCAGGTAGCCGGTGCGGCCCTCCAGACCGAGGCTGGTGGAAAAGGCCTTGCCGGCGGCGGTCATCTGGGCCGCCACGTAGCCCATCATGCACACCAGGATGATGGTTGTAGCGGTGACCCGCAGCACGTGGTGCGGGTCGCCCCAACGGCGAGTCAACACGTCGGTCATGGTGACCGATCCCTGGCGTTCGGAGATTCGTCGAAGCCGCGGCGCCACCAGATAGAGGTTGACCAGGTAGCCGAGGAGGCAGCCCGGGGCGAACCACAACCCCGAGAGACCGTGGGTGTAGGTCATGCCGACGGCGCCCAGGGTCACCCAGCCGGACTCCGAGCTGGCGGTAGAGGAGATGCCCGCCGTCCACGCACCGAGCGAGCGGCCGGCGAGGTGGAAGTCCTCACCACCGTGGGTGCGGCGGGCGGCCCGCCAGCCGATGAAGAGCAGCACCACCAGGTAGGCCGCCATGACGGCGCCGACGGTGGTGACGGTGGAGCCGGCCATCTCGGTCACCGGACGTCCCGGTTCCGGCGGGCGTCCCGAACCGTGTTGATCACGACCAGCAGGATCAGGCCCAGGGGGAACCCCCACAGCAGCAGGTGCGCGCCCACGCTCAGGCTGAATTCACCCATGGAGACAAGACTACCAGCGCCACGGTCAGTGAGTTAAACGTTGAACGTCAGACCAGGTGCAGTTGTCAAAGCCCAGAAAATATGAAACTCGAAACGCGTGGGAGGGGGCGGGTGGCGAGCGTTTCGAGAAGACCGTCGAAAACCACCCGATCCTGCAATGAGATGTCGGTGGGTAGCCTTTCGGGCAGACCATCTCGAACCGCCCGGGTCGGTCGGTCCGTTTGCTAGAATTCAGCAGCTTGGAGGATCACGAATGCAGAAGAGCCTCGTCGTGGTGTGTGTGCTGGTATTTTCCCTTGCCTCGGGCATCGCGGCGGCGGGGGGATCCGGGGATTCCTACCACATCATGGTGACCAATGACGACGGCATCGACGCGCCGGGCCTCGAGGCCATCGTGGCCGCGCTCGCCGCCGACCCGTCCTACCGGGTGACGGTGGTGGCGCCCGCCGAGCAGCAGAGTGTCGCCAGCCAGTCTCACGTGACCCGGCAGGAGGTGCCGGTTCGGGCGCACGCCCCCATTGCCGGCGCTACGGCATGGTCGGTGGGCGGATCTCCGGCCACCGCCGCCAGGCTCGGAGTGACCTCCCTGCTCGCAGAGGAGCCGCCGGATCTGGTGATTTCGGGCATCAACCGGGGCGAGAATGAAGGCCTCGGCGCGTGGACCTCGGGCACGGTGGGCGCCGCCCGCGAGGCCCTCATCGCCGGCGTTCCGAGTATCGCGTTCTCGCTGGCCCTGGACTGGGACGATCCGCAGCCGGATTACGTCGCTGCGGCCTCATGGTGCAAACCCGTCGTCGATGCGGTGCGCGCGTATGGCCTGCCCGAGGGAGTTTTGCTCAACGTCAACGTACCCCACGACACGTCGTCGATTCGCGGCTATCGGTTGGCGACGATGGGTCTCGATCCACCTGCGGTGGCCCGCTACGACGTGGTGCGGGAGGACGAAGATGCCCGCTATTACCGAAGTCGGTGGCGTCCGCCGGAGGCGTCGTCTCCGGGGAGCGACACGCGGGCTCTCCAAGAGGGTTGGGTGGCGATCGCGCCTCTCGGTCTCGATCAGACCAGCTACTCCGCCCTGCCGGTGATCCAGGATTTCGATTTTTTCGCGGCTCAGGAAGAGCCGGCCGCAGCCGCCGGAGCGAACTGAAATGGACGTCGTCGCCTGGCTGCCGGCGCTGGTGGTGGCGGCCCTGCTGCTGGCTGTGGTGGCGGTGGTGGCAGCGGTGATCTCCGGGCGCAGCGCCCGCGTCGGGGCCGAACGCGCCGTCGCCCGGATGGCCGAGGACCAGGCCGAAACACTGCGTTGGGTCAGCGGCCAGCTGACCCAGTCCATGGACCGATTCCACTCCCAAATGACGGAGCTCGGCAGTCGGGTCACCCAGTCCCAGAGCAGCTCGTCGGAGGCGGTGCAACGGCGGGTTTCGGAGCAGCTTCAAGCCCTCGGCACCACCGTCTCGAGCCAGCTGGAGAAGTCGCAAAAGAGCCTCGGCGAAAACCTGGTGGGCGCCACCGATGTGTTCGGCAAGCTCCACCGGCGGCTGGGGGAGGTGGCCGAGATCGCCGTCAGACTGGAGCAGGTCACCGGCAGCGTCGACGAGCTCGGCAAGATCCTGCGGGTCCCCAAGCTGCGCGGTCTCATGGGCGAGCAGACGCTTGCCACCATGCTCCGCCAGGTGCTGCCCGACCGGTTCTGGTCTACTCAACACCGCTTCGAGGACGGGCGGACGGTGGACGCCGTGGTTCGGGTCGGGGAGAGCCTGATTCCGGTGGACGCCAAGTTCCCCCTCGAGTCCTACAGCCGGATGGCGGCGGCCGAGGACGACGAGACCCGCCGCACGGCCCGGCGCGAGTTCGAGCGCTCGGTCAAGACCAGGATCGACGAAATCGCAAGCCGGTACATCCGGCCCGGCGAGGGCACCGTGGACTTCGCCCTCATGTTCATCCCCGCCGAAGGGGTGTTTGGGGAGGTGCTGGGCGGCGGCGACGATCCGGCGGCGGCCAACCTGCTCGACTACGCCCTCGACCGGAAGGTGTTGCCGGTGTCGCCGGCCACGATCTTCGCCTACCTGAGCGTGGTGGCGTCGGGGCTGCGCGGCTTCGAGGTGGAGAGCCAGGCGCGGGAGATCGTGCGCGGCCTGGCCGCGGCCGAGCAGGAGTTGGGGCAGCTGCGGGAGGAGTTTTCGGTGCTCGGCAAGCACCTGTTCAACGCCACCCAGAAGTACGGCGAGGTGGAGCGCCGGCTCGACCGGGTGGAGGAGAAGCTCGACCGCGCCTCCCGCAGCACCGAAGATCCGTCCGATTGACCACAATTGGAATTGGACGCAGATGAACGCAGAAGAACACAGAATTTTTGCAACGCCCGGTGTGACTTCCTTTCAGGCTGATCGCTCCGTGCGGATTCTGATCCGGAGAGTCATGGCCGATCGATTGATCGCGAAACCTGAGCTTTGGTCAGCGTGCATCTGCGTTCATCTGCGTCCAAATATGGGTGGGTGGGGAAGGGTCCTCGGTGGTTGAGCGACTCCATCTCCTGATGAGGAAACCGTGGGTGGAGGTGGCGGTGGCCGGGGTGCTGGCCTTCGCGCTGTTTTTCGCCGGCACCGCGCGGACCCCCATCCTCGGCCTCGACGAAGGCCGCTTCAGCCAGGCCTCCCGGGAAATGCTCGACAGGGGCGACCCCGTTGTCCCCACCTTCCTCGGCAAGGGCCGCTACCACAAGCCGATCCTCATCTACTGGTGCACCATGGCCAGCTACTCGGTCTTCGGCGTCACCGAACGCGCCGCCCGGTTACCTTCGAACATCGCCGGCGCTCTGGCGGTCATGCTGCTGGCGTGGACCGCTCGCCGCCGATTCGGTGTCGGTGCCGGGCTGCTGGCGGGCATGACGCTCGCGGTCACTCCGGTCTTTCTGGTCCAGGCCAAGGCGTGTACCGCCGACATGGTGCTCTTGCTGCCGACCCTGGCCGTCATGCTGGCATTCGGGCGAATCGTCACCGGCCCATGCGACTGGCGGCCGCCGCTGGCGTTCTGGGCCGGGACGGCGCTGGCGGTGCTCGCCAAGGGGCCGATCGCCCCGGTCTGGGTGCTGTGCACCGGCATCGCCCTGTGGGCCTTCGGCCGCAGCTGGCGACCTTGGGAGCTGGCGGGAATGACGGCGCTGCTGGTGGCCGGGACGTGGTCGCTGGGTCCGGCGGTGCTGGCGGTGCCGGCCGCCGCCGCCGGCTGGCGGCTGATGCGGTCGGAGGAGGGGAGGCGGATTCTGCGTCGCTTTCGTATTCGTTGGGGCGTTCCACTGTTGCTGGTCCTCGTCCTGCCCTGGGTGGTGGCCGTCGAGGTCGCCACCGGCGGCGAATTTTTGCGCGAGGCCGTCGGCACTCACGTGATCGATCGTTCGATCAACTCGTTCGAGAACCACGGCTTCTTCCCGGGTTTCTATCTGGTGACGGCCCTTCTGGTGGCCTTTCCGTGGTTCGCCCTGCTGCCCGGTGCCCTTCAAAAAGGAAGGTTGGCGCTTCAAGACGGCGAATTCCGGTTGCTCGCGGCGTGGCTGATCGGCCCCTGGATCGTGATGGAGCTGGTGCAGACCAAGCTCGTCCACTACTGGATGCCGTCCTACCCGGCGGGGATCCTGCTGGTAGTGGGCTGGGCGGCGGCGGCGGGTGCCAACGGGTGGCGGCTTGACCGGGTGAGTCGGGGCCTGCTGCTGGTCAGTGGCGTCGTGGTGGGCCTGATACCGGTGGGTCTGACCGTTTACCTCGGCCTGCAGGTTCCATTACTGCTGGTGGCGTCGGTCGCGGCGGCAGCGATGATCTCGACGACCGTCGCGGCGGCGGTGGTCGGGACCGGGCGACCGGCCCGGGCGATGGCGATCGTGGTGGCCGGTGCCGCCGTCTGCTTCGCCGTTGTCTTCGGAGTATTCTTGCCCGAGCCCGTCCGGGAATCCCTGGCGTTTCGCGCCGGCCGGCGGACGACCGAAATCGCGCGGCCCGACGAACAGGTGGTGGTTTTCAAGCCGCACGACGACGACCTCTACTTCTACCTGCCGATGGGCAGCCGGGCATGCGCTGGGGCGGGCTGTCTGGCTCGACTCCATCGGGCCGGTGAGGCCGTTCTGGGCTTGGCCAGGGCCGGCGACTTCGAGCTGCTGAAAACCGAGTGGCCCGACGTGATCCTCGTGGAGGTCGACCGGGTTGCCGGCATCGACCTCGGCCGGATCAAACGGGACGAAATGGTGATTTTCAGAATCCGGGAGCTCGACCGAGGCGGCGCCCGCGCCCCTCGCAACGTTGACAGGCAGCGGGCTCCCTCCTAGAGTTGGAGCCTCGCGCGGGGCCGAGGCCCCCTGGAGGAGATTCATGGGTCGCCGGATTACCCGAAAGCAACTGAAGCAGGACGAGTTCGTCTCGGCCGGAGAGACCATCATCCGCTGGTTCATGGAGAACTGGAGGCCCTTCGTCTTCGGCCTTCTCGCCGTGTGCCTGCTGATCGTGGCGTGGTGGACGGTCGGTCGCTGGTCGTCGTCCAGGGCCGAGCAGGCATCCTACGAGCTCCACCAGGCGGTGATGGCCTTCGACGAGGCCATGGCGGGCGGGGACGCTGCGACAGCCCAGGACCAGCTCCAAACCTACATTGACGACCACGGGCGCAGCGACCAGGCCGACATGGCCAGGGTCTACTTGGCGCGGATGATGATGGACCAGTCGGACCTCGAAGGGGCCCGAGCCCTGCTGGTTGAGGTTTCCGGCCGCCACGAATCGGACCTCGTGGGCAGCGTCGCCACCCTCGACCTGGTGCGGCTGCAGGAGGCCTCCGGCGAGGCAACCGCGGTGGCCGAGGAGCTCGAGGGGATCGTGGTGGGCCAGGACTCGAGGCTGCCCCGCGACGTCGCCCTGTGGGAGCTCGGCGAGCTGTTTGTCCGGCAGGACGAGCCCGACCGCGCCCGGGTCTACTTCCAGCAGCTGGTGGACGAGTTCCCCGAGTCGCCCTACCGCGGCCGAGCCAGCCAACGGCTGACCGAGCTGGGGTAACCCGGGACCGTGATCGGCCGCCGGTGCCAGCGGTGAACCCGTGAACTTCACCGAGGCGATCATCCGCAAGCGCGACGGCGGCACACTCGATCGGGCTCAGATCGAGCGCTTCGTCGCCGGCGCCGCCGACGGCACGTTGGCCCCGGAGCAGCTCGCCGCCATGCTGATGGCCATCTGCCTGCGGGGAATGGATCCCGCCGAGACCCGGCAATTGACCTCGGCCATGCTGGCCTCCGGCGAGACCTGGAACCTGGCGGCCGACCGATCCGGCCTGGTGGACAAGCACTCCACCGGCGGCGTCGGCGACACGGTGTCGCTGGTCATCGCCCCGCTGCTGGCGTCGGTGGGCGTGCCGGTGGCGATGATGGCCGGACGCGGCCTCGGTCACAGCCAGGGCACCCTCGACAAGCTCGAGGCGATCCCCGGCTTCCGGTGCGAGTGGAGCCGGGAGGAGGCGCTGTCCCTGGTGGACCGGTGCGGCGCCGCCATGGTCGCCCAGTCCGAGGACATCGCGCCGGCGGACCGGGTGCTCTACGCCCTGCGCGACGTCACCGGGACCGTGCCGTCGCTGCCGCTGATCGTGGCCTCCATCATGTCCAAGAAGCTGGCCCTCGGCGCCGCCGCCCTGGTGCTCGATGTCAAGTGGGGCCGCGGCGCCTTCCGCCACACGGTGACCGAGGCAGCCGAGCTGGCGGACGCCCTACGCGGCGTGGCCCGCGCCATGAAGATATCCTGCGAGGCGCTGGTCACCGACATGAACCAGCCCCTCGGCCCGGCCCTCGGGACCGCCTGCGAGGTGCGCGCGGCCCGCGACGTGTTGGAGGGAGGGGGCAGTGCACCGCTGCGCGAACTCACCCTCCGTCTGGCGGACATCGCGATGAGTCTGGCGGGTCGCGACGAGCAGGACACGCGCATCAGCCTCGAACGGGCCCTCGACGACGGCTCCGCCCTGGCCGCATGGAACGGCCTTGTGGCAGCACACGGTGGTGACCCCGATCCCTCCCGGCTTGCACAGCCGTCGGCGGAACGGGTCATCGCCGCCGACCGGGCAGGCTCGCTGGCGGGGGTCGATGCGGCCGCCCTCGGCTGGGTGGCGGTGGACCTGGGCGCCGGCCGCCGCAGCCGCGACGAGGCCATCGACCACCGCGCCGGCCTCCTCGTCCACGCCCGCATCGGCGATCGGATCGAGCCCGGCCAAGCCCTCGCCACCGTCCTCGTTGGCGAACGCCCGGTGGACCTCGACGCCATCGCCGGGCGGGTCGCCGCCGCCTTCGAGACCACCGACACGCCGGTCGACCCGCCGACCCTCATTCTCGGCACCGTGGAGGATCTCGACCGAGCCGCCGAGGCGTAGGCCCTCCGGACCGGATTCCAAATTGCAGATTACAAATTGCAAATCGGGAGCGAGGCGGGGCGTTGTGACTTGGGGCCGGGTTCGTGTTCGTTCGCATCCCATCCCCAGGGACCCTGATCCTCGATCTTCGGTTTTTGATTTTTGATCGGGCACGGGCACGGAGATCGAAAAGGCGGTAGGGAGTAGCGTTCCCGAGATCGCCGAGGTGTCGGAGGCGCTACTGCCTACACCCTGCTGCCAACTGCCTCCGCTTCTGGAAGACCTCGATCGTCGGCGTCATCCCTCCCATTGTCATCCCGAACGAGGCCCGAAGGGCCGAGAATGGATCTGGGTCACTACGAGATTCGCCCGACGCGAGTCTCCGCCGAGAGAGCCCTGAAATCGGACAAAGGGTAACCCGGGTTGGGCTCCGGTCTGCGGCGGCCGCTGATTGCCATCAAACGACTCACTCGATCGGAATTCGCGGCGGGCGCCCGTCGATATGGCCCAGATCCCTCGACTCGCGGCTTCGCCGCTCGCTCGGGATGACAGTACATGGCGGTGCCTGGGTGGGTGGGGAAATATTCAGTTTTCAATCAGACTATCCAGCCGGGACGACCGCACCACAACCGGCCACGTCGAATCTGCCGAGGGCGGTTTTCCGAATTCCGAATTCCGAATTCTCAGCCCCGCACCTTCTTGAAGAACTCGATGGTGGGTTCGAGACCCTCGGCGAGGGTCACCTTGGGTTCCCAGCCGAGGACCTTGCGGGCCAGGGTGATGTCGGGCTGGCGGACCTTGGGATCATCCTCCGGCAGCGGCTTGAAAATGATTTCGGAGCCGGCGCCGGTGATCTTGATGATCTCGCGGGCGAAGTCGAGCACCGTCATCTCGGCCGGGTTGCCGATATTCATCGGCTGCTTGTAGTCGCTGTTGAGCAGCCGGTAGATGCCTTCGATGAGGTCGTCGACGTAGCAGAAGGACCGGGTCTGGGAGCCGTCGCCGAAGGCGGTCAGGGGCTCACCGTCCAGCGCCTGGCAGATGAAGGTGGGGACCACGCGACCGTCGTTGGCCCGCATCCGGGGCCCGTAGGTGTTGAAGATGCGGACGATCCGGGTGTCGACGCCGTGGTGGCGGTGGTAGGCCATGGTGATGGCCTCGGCGAAGCGCTTGGCCTCGTCGTAGACCCCTCGCGGCCCCACCGGGTTGACATTGCCCCAGTAGGTCTCGGGCTGGGGATGGATCAACGGATCGCCATAGGTCTCCGAGGTCGAGGCGAGCAGGAAGCGCGCGCCCTTTGATTTGGCCAGGCCGAGGGCCTTGTGGGTACCCAGGGATCCCACCTTCAGGGTTTGGATGGGCAGATTGAGGTAGTCGATGGGTGAGGCCGGGGAGGCGAAGTGGAGGATGTAGTCGAGCCTTCCCGGGACGTGGATGAAGTTGGTCACGTCGTGCTGGACGAAGGTGAAGCCCTCGCGGCCGAAGAGGTGCTCGATGTTGGCCAGACTGCCGGTGATGAGGTTGTCCATGCAGACCACGTGAAGCCCATCCTGAAGCAGGCGTTCACATAGGTGGGAACCCAGGAAGCCTGCACCTCCGGTGACCAGCGCGCGTCTAGTGTTCATTGGTTGACCTCCGAGCCAAAAAGGTAGCACATCGGCAAGGGGTGGAGCGGTTGGGTGAGTTTTGAGTTCTGAGTTTTGAGTTCTGAGTTACTTACCGGATTCGGTCGTTTCATCCTCGAGAGCCCTCCGGGGCAAGGGCAGCCAGGGTTGGATGGATTGGAAGATTGAAGATCGGAGACTTCCACCGCCCACCCGGAAGCCAGCGGCTCCCCCTGCTCTCAGTCGTTAGCGTCCTCTGCGTCCCTGCAGTTTCTCTGGGCGGGAGGGGGAAATAAGAACTAAGAACTAAGAACTAAGAACTGAAACCGTTCCCCTGTCACATGTCACCAATAAAGCCCGGGCCATCCCGGGCTTCATGTCATCGATTATGCGACCGACGGTTTCCCGAATTCCGAATTCCGAATTCCCTACCGCTTCCCCTTCCCGTCAGTCTCGGCGCGCAGGAGAAGCTGCTTGAGCTCGTCCATGAACTGATTGACGTCCTCGAAGCGGCGGTAGACGCTGGCGAACCGGACGTAGGCGACCTGGTCGAGGTGACGCAGTTGCTCGATCACGCCGTTGCCGATCTCTTCGGTGGACATCTCGCGGACCTCACGGGAGGCGATGTCCGACTCGACCACGTCGACGATGGCCACCAGGTCGCGGCGCGGCACCGGCCGCTTCTCGCAGGCTTTGAGCAGGCCATTGAGCAGCTTCTCCCGGTCGAAACTCTCGCGCTGGCCGTCCCGTTTGACCACCGTGACCGGGACCTCGTCGACGCGCTCGTAGGTGGTGAACCGGCGTCCACAGGCGTCACACTCACGGCGGCGGCGGATCTCGGCGCCGTCGCGCACGTCCCTCGAGTCGACCACGTGGTTGTCGGTGCGAGAGCAGAACGGGCAGTTCACGGAGACTCCTTGTCCTCGGCGACGATGGCGCTCACCTGGCCCAGCCGGAGACCCACCAGTGGCAGGCAGAGCAGGCCGATGATGGTGATCGGGACAAAGCAGATGGCGTGATAGACCAGTGCGATGGCGGTGGCATCGTTGAGACCGACGGCAAAGAAGGCGGTCAGGCCGAACTGGATGGCCTTGTGCATGGCGCCGATGCCCCCGGGGGTGGGTACCACCAGGCCGATCACCGACAGGGTCACCAGCAGGTAGGCCGCGCGCAGCGGCAAGTCGAAACCGAAGGCAAGAAGGCAGAAGCGAACCTGCCAGTAAATGATGTACCAGAGCAGAATCGAGGCGCCAAGCGTCACCACCAGGTCCTTAGGGCGCTCGATGACGCGCAGGCCGTCGAGGAAGTGGTTCAGGAAGTTAACCAGGGGCTGTTTCCAGCCGGCCCGGATCTTGTCGATCGGCCGCGTGATCAGCTCCACGAAGCGCGCCTGGAACCTGAACAGCGCAAGCAGGACCAGGGTCCCGACGATCAGGCCGGCTCCCACCACGTACCCCGACAGGCTGAGAATCTCCAGGTTACGCCTGGCCTGGTCGGTCAAGTTGGCCATCGGCGGCGGCCACACCACGAAGATGAGGAAAAACAGCACCACGGTCCACAGGTCGAAGAGACGTTCGGTGAACATCGAGGCGAGGGTGCCGGAGATCGGGACCGGCTCCCGACGGGAGAGGACGATGGGACGGACGAGATCCCCCATGCGGGCCGGCAACAGGGTCATCGCCGCGTAACCCACAGCGATGGCGATCAACGCGTTGACGTGGCGGACTCTGCCCACCGGTCGGAGGATCAACTGCCACCGCACCGTCCGGAACCAGTAGCTGACCAGGGCGGCGGCCACCGACGCCAGGACCAACCACGGGTTGGCCCTCTGCAACGCTGCGCCGACCTCGGAATAATCAACGTTGCGCAGAAAGACCACCAGCAGGATGACCATCAGGACGAGGGAGACGCCGACGCGGATCGCGTTCTTGTTCACCGTCACAGGGTAGTATGATGCCCTGGTGTTCACAACCGGCTCTCCCACCGGGCTCGAACAGCCAGTCGCGCCGCTGGAGGTGAGGTCCAACCGTCGCTGCCTCGAGCACGTCCCGGGTCTGGGACACCCCGAGCGGCCCGACCGGGTGACCTCGATCCTCGACGCCCTGCGTAGCCATCCCAACCCCCAGTGGCGGCTGGTCGCCGACAGTCCGCTGCCGCCCGAGGACGACGTCCTCGGAGTCCTGAAGTGGGTTCACGACGCCGACCACATCGATCGCGTCAGGGACGCGTCGGCGACGGGGTCGGGCTGGTTGGACACTCCGGACTGTGGGGTCTCCGGGGGGACCTTCATGGCGGCCGTGGCGGCGTCCGGCCTCGCCCTGCAGGCGGGCCTTGACCTGGTCAACCGACGGCTGTTGCGGGCTTTCATCCTGACCCGTCCACCCTCCCACCACGCCGAGAACGGGCGGGCGCGGGGTTACTGTTTCTTCAACTCGGTGGCGCTGGCGGCGGAGGTGATCGTCCGCAGCTGGAACAAGCCGGTGCTGGTGGTCGACTTCGACGCCTGGCATGGCAACGGCACCCAGCAGCAGTTTTGGGATCGAGCCGACGTGGGGTATCTGTCGGTCCACCGGTATCCGGGGTTCCCGGGTAGCGGGTCGGCAGACGAGATCGGCGACGGCCTGGGTTTCGGGACCACCAGGAACATTCCGGTGGCCGAGGGCGCCGACGACGATATCTTCTGCACCGCCTTCGAAAACGGACTCGACGAGATGGCGGCGAGGATGCAGCCGGCCGCGGTCGTGGTGTCAGCGGGCTTCAACGGCCACAAGGACGATCAGATGGGCGGGTTGGCCCTCACTGTGGAAGGGTATCGGAGGATCAGCCGTCAGCTGGTGCGCACCGCTGAAAAGTGGTCCGAGGGCCGCCTGCTGTCCTTCTTGGAGGGCGGTTTTTCGCTTCCGGCCCTTGCCGGTGGCGCCGTCGCTCACGTGGAAGAAATGGCGAAATTTGCTCGGTCGGGAACGAATGATCGATTGCCTGTCAATTAGTGACGAAATGTGAGCGAAAAAATATACCCGCAATCGTGTCGGAATTGTGAACACATTTCGAACAGTTGAGCCCCGTCACATTTGGTCCCAGATGTTTGCAGTACTGTGGGATAGGTGTTAGTGACGTGTTTGACCACAGAGTTTGCTGTGGTATATCATGTTCTTGAACGGAATCGATTGCGCCGAACGACTGTCCCCGGGAGGAAGAACAATGCGACGGAATGTGATCGGCGTGGCACTGGTAGTGGCGGCCCTTGTGATCCCCGTTTACGCGATGGCCGATGCCATGGTGTGGCTGGACACTCCACAGCCTGATGCCACCGTTTTTGGCCTCGTGACGGTGTCGGGATACGTTCTTGGGGACGGTGCTCACTGCGGACCACCCTGGACCTGGTCGCAGTGCGACTGGGGTGACGCTCTGGTGCTCTCCGTCGACCTCTACGTGGATGGCGACTTTGTCGCTGCGGCGGATCTGAATCAGCCGAGGTACGACATTCTCCAGGCGTTCCCGTGGTACGCCGGGACGCCCTTCGAAAGGCCGGGGTTCCAGACCTCCTTCAACTCCTCGAACTATGCCAACGGGGCGCACACGCTGTTCGTGAGGGTGGGCTTTGCCGATGGGACCAGCGGTGATTTCGGTACCCGCTCGGTGATGGTGAACAACGAGATCAACCAGGCACCGTTCGGCGAGATCGACCTTCCGGGGCCGAATCAGCCGATGAACGGCGTCTTCCCGGTCACCGGTTGGGCGCTGGACGACGAGGAAGTGGCGATCGTCGAGGTGGTTGTCGACGGTCTGTCGATGGGCAATGCGGTCACCGGCGTGCATCGACCGGACATCGGCCACCGGTATCCCAGCCACCCTGACTCCGAGTTTGCGGGTTTTGTGCGGATGCTCAACACCACCGTGCTGCCGAACGGGATCCACTCGATCTCCATCCGCCTGACCGATAACGAGGGCGCCTCCCGAGTGATCGGCCGGCGCTTCGTTCAGACCTTCAACACCGGTTACAACCTGCCGCCTTTCGGCGGCATCGACTGGCCGATTTCGAATCACATCATGTTTGCCAAGGGCTGTGCGGACCCGGGCGGTTACTCCACACCTCCCTTCGAAGATCCGCAGGTCACCGAGTTGGTTTCGGGCTGGGCGCTCGACGTCGGGTCACGCACCGATTTCGGCGGGGTTGCCTACGTCCAGCTGCTGCTCGACGGGGTGATTCTGGCCGACACCTACGAGGGCAGCGACTATTGGCCGTGGCTGCGGCTCGACGTGAACTACTACGGTCACCCGCGCATGGACATTCTCCGACTGTTCCCGGACGTACCCAACGCCAAGGACTCGGGCTGGGCCTTCCGGATGGACATCTCTGACCTGATCATCCGGCAGGGATTCCGCCAAGGCCTTCACTACCTGAAGATCAGGGCCGGCGATTTGGAGAACAACGTCGCTGACATCGCCCAGATCCCGGTGATCTTCGACTGCGACGACGACCCGGATCGACCGTCATTCGGCGACATCTATACCCCCACCCACATGGAGCTGACCTCGGGCGATGTGGAGGTGACGGGCTTTGCGGTCGACTACGACGATCCCGAGCTCGTCGAGATCTGGATCGACGGCGTGTTCATCTCGGTGGTGGACGAGTTCGGCATTCTGACCCCGGAGGTGGAGGCCCAGTTCCCGTGGCTGCCGCGCTTCATGACCCAGAACGCGGGCTGGCGCTATACGCTGGACACGGTCGCCGAAGGCATTGCCGACGGCGAGCACGTGCTGGTGGTGTGGACCGAGGACTACTGGGGCGGCCGGACGATCATCGGCGAGCGGCGCTTCGTGGTCGACAACCTATCGATGAACTGATCCATCCGATACTCAACCTCTTCAAACGCCCCGCTCCGGCGGGGCGTTTTTTTGCCTCGAACGGAAGTAGCCTCGAGATGGCCGGTGATCGATTGGTCATTCTGCCGGCAAGAAAGAGGCAGGAGGCAGTAGGGAGTAGGCAGTAGCGTTCCCGAGGCCCTTGAGGTGACGGAGGCGCCACTCCCTACTGCCTACTGCCTCCTCATAAAGAGCGAATCCTGTATCCTTGTGCACCTGTGGGAGGCCTGTGACGTCTGTGACGACAGCGGTGACCGAGCGCTCCGATCCTCGCATCCTGGCGCGCCCCGAGCACTCCATTTCTCGCCGGAAGATATCCACCGAGGCGCTCAAGGTCCTGTACCGGCTCAACCGGGCGGGCTACCTGGCATACCTCGTGGGTGGAGCCGTGCGGGACTTGATGATCGGTGGCACGCCCAAGGACTTCGACGTGGCCACCAACGCCAGGCCGAACGAGGTGCGCCGCCTGTTTCGGAACTCGAGGATCATCGGGCGCAGATTCCGGCTGGCGCATGTCTATTTCCGGGGGGAAATCGTCGAGGTGGCGACCTTCAGGGCCAGTCCCGAGCCACCCGAGGGCCCGGACGATTGGGAAGAGGCCGAGCAAGAGGCCCTCGAGGAGGCGTCGGACGAAGTGGCTCGGGGCCCTGTACCGCTGGATCCCGGCCTCTACGGGACACCGGACGAGGATGCGCGCCGACGCGACTTCACGGTGAATGCACTGTTCTACAACATCTCTGACTTCTCGGTTGTCGACTACGTCAACGGGATCGAGGATCTTCGGGCAAGGGTCATCCGCACGATCGGCAACGCGGACGAGCGGTACGAGGAAGACCCGGTTCGAATGATGCGGGCGCTGGAGTATGGCGTCAGGCTCGATTTCGAGCTCGAGGAGGAGACCAGGGCGGCGATCGAGCGCTGCTGTCCTTCGATCGACCAGGCTTCGCCCGCCCGGCTCAGCTACGAGCTCTACGAGAGCCTCAGGTCCGGATCGGCCTCCGGGGTCTGTGGTGCCTGGTATAGCGCCGGCATCTTCGAGCGCGCCTTTCCGGGCCTCGGCTGTGGCCGTGACGAGACCGAAACGATCCTCGATACCATCGATCGGGGCATCACCGCCGGGGCTCAGTACGCCGACGCCAGCCTGGTGGGGGCGTTTTTTCTTCCCCGGTTCTACGGTCTTCTGGATTCGATGGCGGGAGACGGCCAGCGCATCGATAACGTCAGGATCCTGGACGAATTACGGGCATTGCTGGACCCCACGGCAGCGGCCATGCACCTCACCAACCATACGGTCCACCTCCTCCACCAGGGCCTTTTCACACAGACCAAGCTGCGGCGATCCCCGGACCGAGGCCGTCAGGTGCTCAAGCTGGCACGCCAGGACTATTTCAAGGTGGCGTGGGACCTTTTCGAGTTCGCCACCGCCGCTGGACTGGCCGACCGGGAGGCGCACAATGCGTGGCAGAAGGCGCTGGGTCGGGTCCCCGACCGAGCGGCGGAACAGGAGGCCGCGGGTGACCCGGCGCCGGCCGGCCGACGCCGCCGGCGACGCCGACGTCCCCGCCGCCGGAGGCCGAGTTGACCGCCCGCCAAGCGGCTGCACGCCGGATCGTCGAGCTGCGCCGACTGATTCGCCGCCACGATCGGCTCTACTACGGCCTGGCTGCCCCGGAGATTTCGGACTTCGACTACGACCGGTTGTTCTCGGAGCTGAGGCGGCTCGAAGAGCAGTATCCGGAGCTGGTCACCCCCACCTCTCCAACGCAGCGGGTCGGAGGCGAGCCGCTCGACGGACTCCAGCCGGCGGCTCACGGGATGCCGATGTTGTCGCTCGACAACAGCTACTCCCTGGACGAGCTGCGGGCGTGGTACGACCGCATGTGTCGCGAGCTGGGCGGACCACCGGCGTCGCTGGCCGCCGAGCTGAAGATCGACGGCATCTCCATCTCGCTGATCTACCGGGAGGGACGGTTGAAGTCGGCCGTCACCCGGGGAGACGGGCAGGTCGGCGACGACGTCACAATCGCTGCGCGCACCGTTCGCGGACTGCCGTTGGAGGTGGAGGACGCCCCGTCGCGGCTCGAGGTTCGCGGCGAGGTCTACATGGCGCGCAGCGCCTTTCTTGATGTGAACCGGCTCCGGCGGGAAGCGGGCGAGGCCGAGTTCGCCAATCCGAGGAATGCCGCTGCGGGGGCCATCCGACTGCTCGACTCGCGCGAGACCGCCCGCCGAAGGCTGGCGCTGTGGAGCTACCAGGTGGTGGAGGCCGAGGGCTGGGAGATGGCCAGCCACGTCGAGACGCTGGAACGGCTCGGCGCCCTCGGGTTTCCGATCAGCCCCGGCCTCATCAGGTGCTCGGACCTCGGTGCGGTCGAGACCTTCATCGACGGCGCCGGACGGCGGCGGGAAGAGCTCGATTTCGAAACCGACGGCGTGGTCGTCAAGCTGGACGCCCTGGCCGAACAGAGCCTGGTCGGTACCACCGCGCGGGCGGTACGCTGGGCGGTGGCCTTCAAATTTCCGCCCGAGGGGGTGACCACCTTCCTCGAGGACATCATCGTCCAGGTGGGCCGTACCGGCGTGTTGACCCCGGTGGCGGTGCTCGAGCCGGTGTCCGTCGCCGGTTCCACGGTATCCAGGGCGACCCTGCACAACTTCGATGAGGTGGCGAGACTGGATGTCAGGATTGGGGACACCGTGGTGGTGGCCAAGGGCGGGGACGTGATTCCCAGGGTGGACGGCGTCGTGGTCGCCGAGCGACCGGAAGGTGCCGAGCCGTTTCCGATCCCGGAATGCTGTCCGGTCTGTGCGACCCCGGTAGAGAAGGATCCGGGCGAGGTGGCACTGCGGTGCCCCAACGGCGAGTGCCCGGCGGTGGTGGCATCCCGGCTGCGTCATTTCGTGTCGCGCCGTGCGATGGAGGTCGAGGGATTGGGAGAGAGGCTATTGGATCAGCTGGCCCGCGAGGAGCTGATCAACGATCCGGCCTCGCTGTGGGACCTGCGGGCCGAGCAGCTGGAAGGTCTCGCCGGTTGGGGCGAGCGGTCGGCCGCCAAACTCCTGCGGGAGCTCGAAAGGGCGAGGTCGGCACCCCTCCACCGGCTGCTGTTCGGGCTCGGTATTCCCCACGTGGGGGAGCGGTCGGCGAGGTTGTTGGCCCGCCGATTCGGCAGCCTCGAAGCCCTGGCCGGGGCCTCGGCCGAGCAGCTCGAGGAGGTCGAGGGCGTGGGATCAGTGGTAGCTGCTTCGGTGCGCGGCTGGTTCGCGCGGGCGGACACCCTCTCCCTGTTGTCTCGTTTGCGGGAGCGCGGGGTCGATCCAACCGAGCAGGTGGTCGACCATGCCGCGACCGATCAACCCCTTGCAGGCCTCACCTTTGTGATCACGGGTTCGTTGCGCGAGTCCAGACCGCGGGTTCGGCAGCGGCTGGAGGGTCTGGGAGCGAAGGTGGTGGGATCGGTGTCCGGCAAGACATCGTTCGTGGTTGCCGGAAACGATGCGGGAAGCAAGCTCGCCCGAGCCGGGGAGATGGGTGTCGAGGTGCTCGACGAGGAGGGGCTCGAACGGCTCGTCCTCGAACGGACCGGGAGGTCGTTTTGGGTGCAGTGATTTTCGTGGTGGATGATGACGACGGCTCGCGCGAGGCGATGGCCAAAGCGCTGGCGAGGGTGGGCCACGAGGTCCACCAGTTTCCCGCCGCCGAAGAGGCGCTGGCGAGCCTGGAGAGCGGCGAGACGGTGGACGTGATCGTCTCCGACGTCCGGATGCCCGGGATGAATGGCTACGAGCTGTTGAGGTGCACCAGGTCGCTGCGGCCCGAGCTCCCGTTCCTGCTGGTGACGGCCTTCGGCGAAGTCAAGGACGCAGTCATCGCCATTACCGAGGAGGGCGCGGACGACTACCTCACCAAACCGGTCGAGATGCAGGAGCTACGCAAACGGGTCCAACTGCACCTCGACCGTCGGGTCCTGCAGCGCGAGAACATCGATCTCAAGCGGCGGATCGACAAGCGTTTCGGTTTCGAGAACATCGTCGGACACTCCGCGGCGATGGAAACGCTGCTCGACCGGCTGCGGCTGGTGGCGCCGGCTCCCTCCACCGTCCTCGTGGTCGGCGAATCGGGGACCGGCAAGGAGCTGATCGCCAATGCACTCCACCAGAACTCCCCCCGCGCCGACGGTCCCTTCGTGGCGGTGAACTGTGGGGCGATCCCGGGCGAAATCCTCGAATCGGAGCTCTTTGGTCACGAGCGCGGCGCCTTCACCGGCGCCCACCAGCGGCGCATCGGGCTCATCGAGTCGGCCGACGGCGGGACGCTCTTCCTCGACGAAATCTCCGAGCTGTCACCGGACCTGCAGGTCAAGCTGTTGCGGGTTTTGGAGGAGCGCCGGGTGACCCGGGTCGGCGGCAATGAGCAGATTGTCGTGAACTTTCGATTGGTGGCGGCCACCAACCGGAACCTCGAGGAGTGGGTCGTCGAGGGCCGCTTCCGGCAGGACCTGTACTACCGGCTCAAGGTGGTCACACTCTACAGCCCGGCGCTGCGCGAACGGATCGAGGATATCCCCCTTTTCGTGCAGCACTTTTTGAGGGTTTTCAACGACGAGCTCGGGCGGGATGTGAAGGGGGTCCATCCGTCGGTCCTGAATGCGCTCAAGAGGTACCCTTGGCCGGGCAATGTGCGCGAGCTCAGAAACGTGATCGAGAGCCTGGTGCTGTTCTGCGAAGGCGACGAGATCGTGCTCGAGAACCTCCCCAGCGAGTACCGCGTCGCCACGGCGGCCGCACCGGTGCCACACGGGACCGGTGCCTGGCAGCCGCGAACGATGGCCGAGATCGAGCGCGAGTCGATCCTCAGAACCCTCGAGTTCACCAACGGCCACCGAGCGCGGGCTGCGGAGCTGCTCGCCATCGGCCTGAGAACCCTGCAGCGCAAGCTGAAGGAGTATGGGGAGGTCGGGTCGAGTGATGACGAAGGCAGCGACTTCTGAATTCGGAACTCGGAACCCAGAACCAGAACTCAGAACTCAGAACTCAGACCTCGGCCTGTTGCTTTGGCCGGACGACGTGCGATACATCACGCCGCATCCACCAAATCACCCCCCGGTTGGGTGTAATCTGTGTACAGCAGTGTAGGAAAGGAGCACACATGGAGATTCCGGGTAAAGTCTCCTTGTACTGCCCGCTGGTGGACGCCAAGGGCACATCTGCGACTCTGGTGGCGGTGTCTCCCCTGGGCTACTACCAGCTGGAGGTCCTGGTCCAGGGCAGGCGCCACACCATGTTCGTGCCGGTGGCCCATGCCGGGTTGTACTTTGCCGAGCCCGAGGTGGAGCCCGACGAGGAGCTCGAGATCGAGCGCTGAGTTCGGGAAGGCTCCGAGCGAGCGAATAATCAGGGGTGATGCCGCTGTTAGATGTGGCGTGACCCGCAACGACGACCTCCGCGAGGTTCTTGGCGATCTCTGGCCGAAGGTCTTGGAGCACGTCTCCGAGGCAATCCTCGTCATGGACCACCAACGGGTTCTCCGGTTCGTCAACGACCGAGCGAGGCGGCTGCTGGGGTACGAGGAAGATCAACCTATCGGCGGCAGGTGCCGGCTGACCACTCACGGTGTTGACTGCGAGAACGCGTGCCCACTCACTTTCGCTCTCGAGTCCCGGATGGAGCAGGTCGAGGATTTCTCGACGGTCTACCACACGCGTGACGGCGTCGCGGTGCCTCTCAAGGTGACGGTGATACCAGTCACCGGCGAGGATGGGTCGTTTCGCGGTGCGGTGGAGATTCTCAGACGTACGGACCCCGATCCGGGCTTCGTGTTGGCCGGCCGCAGCGAGGAGGCAACAGCGCTACGGCGTCGGGTGTCGGAGGTGGCTGCCTCGGCCGGCCACGTGGTGCTCGTCGGTGACGGTCCGGTTTGCGCCGACGTTGCGCGGACCATCCACCGCTACGCCAGGTTGGCCGATCCACTGTTCCATACCTGGAATGGTTCCTGGGACGATGTCCCGTTGTGGCCGCCGGGGACGATGTTCGCGAACGCTGACGGTGACGTCGAGGTTCTGAAATCACCACCTCCTGCGGGATGGCGGGTGGTTGCCGGTGTCTCCGATTCGACATGTCTGGGAGCTGACGGGCTGTTGAGCCACGAGCTGATCGAGCTGCCCAGTGCTGCCGAAGCCGAGGACGACGTCCCGTTGATCGTGGCGGCGTGGGTGCAATCGCTGGAACCGACGTTGACGGTCAACCCGCAGGCTCTGGAGCGATTGTCACGGATGGCCGTCGAGCTCGGCTTCGGGCGCCTGCAGCGGGTAGTCCACGCCGCTGTCGCGGCGGCCGGGGAGACCCTCGAGGAGTACCATGTGCCCGAAGACGGTTATCGTATGGTGCTCATCGACGAGCTGCTGTCACAGGGGAATCCGCTCGCAGCCCTCGAGCAGCGGTTGATCACCGAGGTCCTGGACCGCAGCGGCTGGCGCATGCAAGAGGCTGCCGACCAGCTCGGAATCTCCCGTGTCACTTTGTGGCGAAAGCTCAAGGATCACGGCATCGAACGACCGGGTTAGCCCGCGTTTGCCAGACGTGAGTTCTTCTTCGAGCAGACCCTTCGGCAAGCTGCTGGGGGAAACAGGCGTCCAGAGCGTCGGGTGGGTCGCTGTCTTTCCGAGAATCGCCTTTCAACTTGAAATAGTCTCTTTCACTTCGGTCTGTTCAACACGATCGGGTCAGTTTTCTCGAACCTGCCGATATTGGCAGGGTGGTTGCATTGTCTGATTTCATGAAGGTGGCAGCCAGCGACGAAAAGGCCCGTTTTCCGGATCCAATCGTCGCAGATCATGACCACCTGCCTGCTTCCGGTATTGAGTCAAGAAAGGGAGGTGCACAATGAGGATCGCGATCAGCGCAACCTGGGCCTCGCTCGATGCTCCCATGGACGAACGATTCGGAAGGTGTCCCAGTTTCGTGATAGCGGACCAAGAGGGAACCCTTTACGACCTGGTTGACAACCCCCACGCGATTCTTGGCGTCGGGGCGGGGATTCAAGCCGCGCGCCTGCTGGTTCAGAGGGGTGTTTCAGTGGTCCTGACGGGCCGATGCGGTCCAAAAGCCTCTGAAACGCTCGCAGCTGCGGACGTCCGGGTCGTCACAGGATGCAGCGGCACCGTACGGCAAGCCCTGGAGAAGTTCACATCAGGCCTCGACAGATCTTCCGCGGTCACATCTGAATCCTCCACACCCGCCGGCGAGACGACCTCTGATTCCGCCCAGCCTTCCGACGCGTCTGCAGTCGAGGGAAGGAGAAGGGGTCGTCGGAAAGGCAGAGGTATGGGCTGGTATGGAAGCGGCGGCGGAGGGGGATGGTCCTTGGGGGGGCTGCCGGGACTTTGATCGGGGGAAGAGAGGGTTTTCTGTGCGCGTCGCGGTAGCGAGCGGCAAGGGTGGGACCGGCAAGACCACCGTGGCGACGAATCTCGCCAGGGTGGCGGCCCGGGAGGAGAAGTCGGTCGTTTACCTCGACTGTGACGTCGAGGAACCGAACGGGCAGATCTTTCTGCGGCCGTCCTTGAAATGGCACAAACCCGTCACGGTTCCCGTCCCGCAGGTCGATCCGGTCGTCTGCGACCTCTGTGGCCTGTGCGGCGAAATCTGCCGGTTCAGCGCCATCGTTTGTGTGGGTGAACGAGTGCTGGTTTTTCCGGAGCTTTGCCACTCATGCGGCGGGTGCGATCTGGTGTGTCCGCTGTCTGCCATCAAGGAGGTCCCTCGCAGGATCGGCACCTTGATGGCGGGTGAAAGTGGGTCGCTGCAATATCTGCAGGGCTTGCTCGACATCGGTGAGGCGATGAGCCCGCCTGTCATCCGCGCTGTCAAGGCGGAGGCATCCGAAGCAGACCTCGTGATCGTCGATGCCCCGCCGGGTACGTCTTGTCCAGTGATCGAGGCCGTCAGGGGGTGCGATCACGTGCTGCTTGTAACCGAACCGACGCCGTTCGGCTTGCACGATCTCGAGCTCGCGCTGGCGACGGTCCGTGCTCTTGAAATCCCCTGTGAGGTCGTGATCAACCGTGCCGGAGTCAACGGCTCGCCGGCGAGGGAGTTCTGCCGGCGCCAGGGTGTTGCGATTGCTGCCGAACTGCCTGACAGCCGCCGGGTGGCCGAGGCCTACTCGCGAGGCGAACTGGCGGCAGAGGCGAACCCCGAGTTCCGTGACCTCTTCCGTGCCCTGTTGGCGCACATCGAGGACCTGTCATGAAGGAGCTTGTGGTCATCAGCGGCAAGGGTGGAACTGGGAAGACATCTCTCGTGGCCTCGTTCGCCGCATTGGCGGAGAAAGCCGTCCTTGTCGATTGCGACGTGGACGCCGCCGACCTTCACCTGGTGGTGCAGCCCTCGTTGGTATCTTGCGACGATTTCTTCGGTGGGGATGTTGCGACGATCGATTGCGAACGATGCGCCGACTGCGGCACGTGTGAGGACCTCTGTCGGTTTGACGCCGTCGTTGCCGTTTCGCGGGGGCTGGGTGGAGAGTCGATCACCCGCACTGTTGATCCCATCGCCTGTGAGGGCTGCGGTGTGTGCGCCTGGTTCTGTCCGGAAGATGCAATCGACCTTGTTCCTCGGACCAGCGGCGAGTGGTACCTCTCAGAAACCCGGCGGGGACCGATGGTCCATGCGCGGCTGGGTGCTGCCGGCGAGAACTCCGGCAAGCTGGTCAGCCTCCTTCGGTCCGAGGCCCTCAAGGTGGCGAAGAGCCGGAAAGTCGACCTGGTGATCGTCGATGGCGCTCCCGGCATCGGCTGCCCTGTGATCGCGTCAATCACCGGCGCGGACCTCGTCTTGGTGGTCACCGAGCCAACCCTCAGCGGCCTGCACGACCTCGAGCGGGTCATCCGACTGACAAACCACTTCGGGATCCCCGCGACGATCGTCGTTAACAAATACGACGTGAATCCGGAGGTCGCCAGGACCGCCGAGCAGCACGCGCGGACACTGGGCGCCTGGCTCGGCGGCCGCGTCCGGTTCGATCCCGCGGTCACCGAGGCTCAGATCCGGGGTCTTTCCGTGGTCGAGCATTCGAGCAACGGCGCGGCTGCGGACATCGTCGAGGTCTGGAAAAGCGTGCAGAAAGTACTCACGACATGAAAGAGCTCGGTATCATCATCTGTGACCGGTGGCGCAGATGCACAGGCTACTGGAAACCCTCACCGACTGGGGAGTCCGCAGGAGGTACGACTGAATCGTCGCACCAAAAAATCCTGCCCGCCGTGCTCCACCTCAATCAGCTCACCTTTTTCCACCAACCCCTGGACGACCGACCAATCCGCACCTCTGCGGGTGAGCAGGGCCGCGACGGCGTCGGCTCGCATCGGGTGCACCGAGGTGATGGCGAGCAGGTCCTCATCGACGCGACCACCACTGAAAAAGGCGTCTCCTTCATCACCGGTGAGGCACTCGACATTATCAAGCGCGCCCGACAGGATGTTCCAGGCCCGAGTAACCCCGATCTCGTCGAGGGCGCGCACATTCTGCTCGGCGGGCGGGCGGGTGGGGATTGCCAGGTATGCGGTTTCTGGACGGAGCTGGGCAAGGAACTCGCCGAGATCTTCGAGGAGTTTGCTGCCGTCGTTGACCCCTTCGACAAGCATGGTCTCGGTCACCAACCGGCCGGCAAAGGATTCTGAGAACGCCAGTGCACCGTCAAGGATCTGTGACAGGCGCAGCCGGCCATGCGGACGGTCGATCCGCCGCCAGACCTCCTCGCGGACCGAGTCCACCTTGAGTGAGACCCAGTCGGCGCCTGCCAGCTCGTCGCGGACGTCTTCGCGCCAGATCAGCGAGGAGTTGGTGATGACGGCGATCTTGACACCGAGCTGTCGGACCAGCTCGATCTCACGTCCCAGGTTGAGGTCCAGGGTTGGCTCACCGTCGGGCACGAAGCTGAGGTAGTCGATCGACTCGCCGGCTTCTCTCACCTCTTCGACTTTCTGCCAAACCTCCTCGAGGATTCGCTCCGGATCGTAGAAGTCGGTCCGCTCGGTCTGCATCGTGAGGGTGCGGCCGAGCTGACAGTACACGCAGGCATAGCTGCAGATCTTGGGCGGGATGTTGTTGATACCGAGGCTCTGCCCGAGCCTGCGGGAGGGCACGGGTCCGAACGTCACCGCGTGACCCTGGATGGTTCGCCAATGATCCAAGCTCACCTCGATTCGTGTGGGTGCTGCCGAGCCGGAAAACTCACCGGACGATGAGGACCGAGCAGGGTGCACGATGGGCCATGGCACTGGAGACGCTGCCCAGATACAGCTCCTTTGCAGGCGAACGGCCTCGAGTCCCAGCGACAACCAGATCCACGCCCAGGTTCATGGCAAACTCGACGATCTCCTTGGCCGGGTTGCCCACCAACACCACCTCGTTGACCCTGCTCTCCGTATCGGCAAAAACCTCGATGGTCTTGGCGAGGATGAGCCTCGCCACCCCGGCGACGCGTTCGTCGCCGGGGTGAGTGGGCAGGGACACCACGCCTTCGTAGCACTCCGGGTCGGACGGGAGCGGGAAGACATAGATGACGAAAATCTCATCCTCGGGCCCGGGGCACGAATGCTCCACGAGGAAGCGAGCAGCCTTGAGGCTGGGCTCAGAGCCGTCGGTCGCGACGATATATCTCATTGAATCACCTCCCCTTCGCGGACCGCCAAAACCTCGCCCTCGGGGAGGGGCGTCCATCCCTCACCAGTGAGCGGGACGCTGGCGGCCAGCACGGCGCGCTGGGTTTCCGACACAATCGCGAGGCCCGGGATCTCGCTCGGCCTCGGAGTGATCTCGCAGGAACGGCACAATAGATGTAGACCGGGTGGTCTGACGACACCGTCGCCGGATGCGAGCTCGACATCGCGAAGAGCTCACACATCAGCGGCTCTCAGTTGTGGTAGTCGATCTTGCAGCCACAGCCATCCCACATTCGCTCGTAATCATACAGCCGGTCTTCGACGAAACTCTCCGCGGCCTTCCGGGATATCAGCCTTCGCACGAGGATTTCGCCGTCCGGTGTCTGCTCCTGGACGGCAAAGTGGTCGTTGATGCAGAGAATCCTGATCCAGCCGGCGACACAGGTGTCGTCTGCGCGGATAACCTCGGCCGCCTCGAGGAGATCGGGGAGCGCCTCTCCGTCGAGCACGATGAAGGTCCGTTCCTCGAATTGAGTAACCAGCTCCCGAACCTCCATGGCTTTCCTCCCTTCTATCCGACCAGGATCACGCCTCGGCTCCGTCCGCGTCGAGGAGTGCCGAGATGGCGGCGCGGCCGTCCTGGGTGGCGTCCCAGACTTGGCCGGGCGCACGTGCGTCACCCACCACCTCGACCGCGAGCCCAGCCTCGAGCAAAGCCGCGGAGAGCGGATCGTGCGCACTGTGGCCCACTGCCACCAGCACGGAGTCAAAGGAACCTAAAGACCGTTCTTGACCGGTGGATTCGTCGCGAACAAGAGCCTCGCCCCCCTCGAGACCGAGGAGGCGGGTTTGGGTATGCACCTCCACCGGCAGTCCCTGGAGACGCTTGAGCGTCATGTTGCGAGTTATCGCCTCCATATCGCGAGCCACGTCCTCGAGGAGCTCGACCACCACGATTCCGTGGCCGTTGCCGGCGAGCTGCTCCGCGAGTTCGATGCCGACCAGGCCACCTCCCAGAATCAGCACCCGAGGCCCTACATCGCTGCCTCCTGTCAATACCTTTTCGGCCGTCAGCGCGTCCTCGAGACCCGGGATGTTGGGAATAATCGGCCGCGATCCGGTGGCAATGATGACCTTCGAAGGCTGGATTTCGACGATTTCCTCGATAGTGGGCTCGGTGCCGACCCTGAGATCAACGCCGGAGCTTTCGACGGCGCGCACGAGCGAACGGAACGGCCGCCCCATGGCCTCCTTGCCGGTGGTGAGACCGGCGAGCGCGAACTGTCCGCCGAGCGCAGATCGCCGTTCGAAAAGGATGACCTGGAAACCTGCCCGGTGGGCGATCAGCGCCGCCTCCAGACCGGCCGGGCCGCCGCCAACGACGACCAGAGATTCGCCGATGGCCGAAGCCTGCTGAACTGGCTCTCCCTCCCTGCCGAGCTCGGGATTGATGAGACAGCTCACCGGACCGCCCGCCTTGACCTTGGCCAGACAGCCTTGAAGGCAGGCGCCGCAGCCCATGATTTCGTCCTCGCAGCCCTCGCGCATCTTCAAGGGCAGGTCGGGATCGGCAAGGAGTGGGCGTCCGAGGGCAACGATGTCGGCCAACCCGTCGTCGATGACTGTCCGGATGCGGTCCGGCTCTCCAAGCCGGCCTGCAACCATTACCGGGACCTGCACCGCTTGGCGGATCTTGGAGGCAAGCACTTCATTGACCCCCTCCGGCAGGGCCATGTGCTGGTAGTACCAGGGTGGGCTGTCACAGGCCGAGCCGGTGACCACGTGCAGGGCGTCGACGCCCGCGTTTCCCAGACGACGGCCCAGCTCGAGGGCGTCGTCGATTCCGAGACCACCGTCCACTTTTTCATCGGCGGAGATTCGCGCCGTCAGTGCGAGCTCGGGCCCGATGGCCCCACGGACAGCCATCACCACTTCCTCCATGAACCGCCATCGGCCAACCTCACCGCCCCAGTCGTCCTTACGGGTGTTTGTGCGCAACGACAGAAACTGGGCGGGCAGATAGCCGAGACCGAGTTGGAGCTCGACCCCGTCGAAGCCCGCCTCGCGCGCCCTGCGTGCGGCTTCCGCGTAGGCCCCGAGGACCTGGCGGATCCGTGCAGTGGACATCGGCTCGGGCGTGGCGCCTGAGGTGGGACATTGCACCGCAGATGGCGCCTCCGGAGAGCCGCCGATGACCTTCGGGTTGGCGGCCCGGCCCGCGTGGTTGAGGTGGGCGAAGATCAATGATCCCTCGGCGTGAACCGCCTCGACGATCTGCCTCAGGCCCGGGATACCTTCGTCTGTGCCGGCGCCGAGCTGGCGCGGGTGCTCCCTGCCCATGGGGTCCACGAAGAGGGGCTCGAGGATGATGAGTCCGACGCCGCCCTGTGCGCGGCGTCGGTAGTAGGCGACGTGGCGGTCCGTTGCCAGGCCATCGGTTTCTCCAAATGCCGTCTTGACGGGCGCCAGGGCAAGTCGGTTGGGCAGTTCGACCGGGCCGACGCGAACGGTCTCGAAAACTTTCATTTTTCCCCCTGTCCGCCTCGTGGGGTAAACGCGAGATCTCATGAGAGCCGTATGCAAGTCTCCTGCCAGGCCGATACGGATATCATGTTCGAACCGTGGTCGGGTTTTACTGACTGCAGAGCCGCAGAGAATCGGAGCAGATCGCTGGATCAAGGGCATTGGAATCGACGCGCAAAACGATAGAATCGCAAAGAGGCATCCCATGGAGTCCTTGTGGCCGGCCTATGATTGGCACCATACGTTCGACTGCTATCAATTGACCCTGTCCCGGCGGCCGCTCCGTGGGTAGCATCGAGTCGGGACCGTCGCAAAACCCGCAGACATCGAAGGTCATTACGATCGCTGTGGCGCACGCGGCGCACGATACATACAGCGCGTTTCTCCCTCCCCTGCTCCCCCTGTTCATCGAAAAGCTGTCCCTTGCCAAGGCTGAGGCGGGGCTGCTCACCGTTTTCCTCCAGGGCCCATCTCTCCTTCAGCCCATCATCGGCCACGTAGGGGATCGTCTCGACCTTCGTCTGGCGGTGATCCTGAGCCCGGCTCTCACCGCCGTGGCGATGAGCCTGCTCGGGGTCGCGCCAAGCTACACGCTGCTTGCGCTGCTCCTGCTGACCGCCGGCGCCTCTTCTGCCGTCCTGCACTCGGTGGCTCCCGTTCTCGCGGGCCGGCTTTCAGGACGTCGTCTGGGATACGGAATGGGATTTTGGATGGTGGGAGGCGAGCTGGGGCGCACCTTCGGGCCGATGATTGTGGTCAGCACGATCGCGGTGTTCGGACTGAATCGGATGCCTTGGCTCATGACCGGCGGCGTGGTGGCCTCGGCCCTGCTGTTCCTGGGCCTGCGTGATGTGCCATCGATAGATACCGATCGGGCGGCGGCACGCGATTTCTTCCAGGCCGCGCGTTCCATGCGACCCCTGTTGATTCCGCTGACCGGGATCGTGATCTCGCGGTCGTTCATGATGGCGGCATCCATCACCTACCTTCCCGTCTTTCTTCGTGAGGAGGGCGCCAACCTGTGGTTCGCCGGTATGTCACTCTCGGTGCTTGAAGGGGCGGGCGTATTTGGCGCTCTGATCGGCGGTTCCCTGAGCGACCTGCTGGGGCGAAGGCGGGTGCTGGTTTTCTCGTTTCTCGCCACACCGGCGATGATGTTGGCGTTGGTCAATGCCACGGGTTTGACCAGACTGCCCCTGTTGCTGGTTTTGGGCTTTTCCGGCCTCATGGCGACGCCCGTCATCATGGCCTCGGTACAGGAGTCATTCCCCGAGAGTCGTGCGCTGGCGAACGGTGTCTACATGGCGCTGAGCTTCGGTATTCGATCGATGGTGGTGGTCCTCGTTGGAGTCCTCGCTGACTGGATGGGAATGCGATGGACCTTCCTGGCGTGCGCCCTTCTGGCAGTGATGGGAACGCCGTTCGTCTTCAGTCTAGCCGTGAAGGCGTCGCGCTGATCTCAGAAGCCACACAACAGAGGCGGCGACAATTTTCGGCGCCGGTATCATCTCGGACTGCGACAACTTCGCCCCTGGCGAAAGGCATCCATCCTTCACCTCCCCGCCATCATGAGGGCTCCTCCGACGAGGATGCCCGCCACGAGGTTGATCGCTTTCACCTTGATGAAGTCACGCCATGAGTGCGCAATGAGCGGCAGCATTCCGTGGCCGTCCTGCACGATGGAGCTCGCAATGAGTGCACTCAGCGGGACGTTCCCCGCTGCGTAGAGCATGACCACGAGTAGATGCGGCCCAGATTCCGGCACCAAACCGAGGCCAGCCGCCCCAACGAGCGCCAGCCATGGGTTGTGTCGCAGAAAAGCCTCGGCGTTGATGGATGCATCCAGCCCCGCGACGAGCGTCATCGACGCCAGCGTCCAGAGGAAGATCCGCGGGGCGTGTCGCACCACGATGTGGCGCCACAGGTGCTCCTCTATGAAATGCTCCGGGACCGTCCCCACGACGAACAATGAAAAAAGGCCCACGCCGAGAAACGTCACCCGAATCCAGTTCCACTCCGCAGGGCCGACCGTTCCGGAGATGACGGCCAGAAAAAACAGGAAGGTACCGATCGCCAGGGTGCCGCGGGCCGCCGATGGGCGCCGCAGCTCGTCGAGGATCGAGGCCGGGTCGAAGCACCGGCACGACGCCCCGCTGTCATGAACGACCATTTTGGTGCATTCAAGGTCCCGCGACGGCGAGATGCTGAAAATGTCGGTGAGCATGCCGGCCAGGATCCCGATCAGAGCCAGCGCGAGGGTCAGGAGCAATGCGGTGCGGGGGAACGTTGCCAGCATGACGAACGCCTCATCCCCGCTGGTTGCGACCATGCAGGCGACCACGGCGCCGAGCCTGACGCTGCGGTGAACGAAGAGTGCGACCACCAGAAAGGCGCCGAGACAACCCGGGGTGGCCCCGAGAGCGGCTGCCAGGATGTACTGGTTCCAGCGCGACCCGCACAGGGCAGACCGCAGCCGATCGACGGAGAGCACGTTTGCGTACTCCACAAGGACCATCATCACGGTGACAAACCAGGTGATGGTAAGGGTCTTGCCGAGGATGGACCAGACCATGGTCAAATCAGTGGTTGCCTCTTGATCTGCGCGACGACCCCACGAGCTGTCAGGCCGCTTTCTTTGTGGCCGGCTGCAGTTATGACGCGACCTTCTTTACGAGCTGGTTTGCCGCTACCAGCAAAGGGTCCCAGACTGGCGCGAATGGCGGCGCGTACACCAAGTCGAGATCCTGCAAATCGGCTACCGACATCCGACCAGCCAGCACGGTCGCGAGAACGTTGATCCGCATCGCAGCGCCCTCGCGACCGACGATTTCTCCGCCGACGAGGCGGCCGCTCGCACGGTCAGCAATAAGCTTGACCTGAACCGGTGATCCGCCGGGATATGAATGCGCCCGTGATGGATGGCGGATCACCACCGACACCGGATCGAGGCCTTCGTCCCGCGCTCGATCAGAGGTCAGGCCGGCCCGCACCACCTCGAGGTCGAAAACCTCGAACCCCGACGTCGCGACGATTCCGGCAAACCTCACATTGCCGCCAACGGCGTTGGCGCCCGCCACTTTCCCTTGCTTGTTGGCGGTCGTGCCAAGCGGGACCCAGCCAGGCAAGATCTCGGTGAGCTTCTCGAGGACAGTCACCGCGAGACCACGCTCGCGGAGGGTATGGGCCATCTCCATGCCGATGTAGCCGCCACCTATGACCACGGCCTGCTTGGGTTGAGTTGCCAACAAGGCCTTGATTCGCCGGCCATCCTCAAGGTCCCTCAAGGTCTCCACGCCCGGAAGATCCATGCCCGGAAGGGGGGGGCGTATGGGCCGCGCACCCGTTGCGAGAACCAGGGCGTCAAACGGCTCCCTTGTCTCGCGGCCCGTCTCGTGATCGCGGGCGACGACCCATTCCGACTCGATGTCGATGCGAGTGACGTCGGAGCGGAGGCGGAGAACAATGCCCCGCCTGTCCCGGGCTTCTTGCGGGGTGAGCACCACCAAGTCGTCCACGCTGGTTGACGGGTCGGCGAGGTTGTACGGTAGACCACAGGCGCCGTACGAGATGTGTGCCCCGCGCTCGAACACCACAACGTGAGTTCCTGGCTCGCGGCGCTTGGCTTGGCTCGCGGCGCTCATGCCCGCAGCGACACCGCCCACCACCACGATTCTTGGTTCAGAACCCATTTCTCAGCACCTCCTCACCCGTGAGTTTGTCAAGGCAACGCCTGCTGGATGGACTTCCGGACACCCGGTGTAGCGGCCGAACCAGGATCTGGTCGGCGACGTTTGGAAGGCGTGCCATCCGAACGAGAGGCGGTGGTTCGCGCCCTACTCGGAAACTGGGCCCTGGATTTCATCGAGTCGAGTCCTGATGCGCTCCAACTCGGACTCGAGCTCAGCCACTTTGCGCGGAAGCTCGAGCTGCTGGGCGCCGGCCGACCACGGTGGAACTGGATCGTACCAACGGCCGATCCGTAGCCTTCCCGAGCGTCCGCTCGCCCGGAAACGGTGACGCCAGCTACCTCTGCGGCCGACACCGCCCCTCCGACCGCCAACTTCATCGTGCGGACCTCTCGACGCGGATGAGGTTGCACAGTTGCCGTGGCCCCATCCGGTCAGCGGCCCTTGTCCGATCGGTCCGGTTCGACCTCTTCCTGGCATGACCATTCCCTCCGTTCAGCGTTTCAGCGCGGCGTGTCGCTCCCGGCGCGACGACTCTCGATCTCCTGGTGGTGGGTCGAGCCTTCACGAACCATCGCCACGCCACAGCCGGGGCAGCGCTCGTCAAGACACGGTTTGCCCGCTTGATGCGGAGTTTTTTGTCCGCACTTGGGGCAGATGCAGAAGCCGCCGCCACCCAATCCCCCGCATCCTCCCCCTTGGCCGCCGCCGCGACCGGAACCTCGGCCCGCTTGCAGTCCCTGTCCTCGTCCCTGTCCTCCACCTTTTTTCGGCATGATCAACCTCCGTCGAGGCGAGCGCATCCGGCCCGCCCTCTCAATCGTTGTGGCATTCACCGCGGCCGCCCGGTCCGTGGTCGTGGCCGCAGTCGTGAAAGTTGTGTTCGTGGCAGGCCTGCCCGGTGGCCTCGAGGGTGCCGTCAAGGTACCCCTGGGCGACAGCGTCAGGGTCCTCGCCCTCAATGCCGAACACGACCTCGATGCCATGCTGGGCGAGAATGCCGGCGGCGCGCGGCCCCATGCCTCCCGCCAGGACAACGGTCGCGCCCTGCTGGCGCAGCCACATGGGGTACACCCCGCGTCCGTGCTCGGGCGGTGCGCCGATCAGGCGCTCGCCGATGGTGCGACTGGCCGCGTCCACGGTGTAGAAGGCAAACGCCTCGGCGCCGCCGAAGTGCTCGCTGAACCTCCCCTGGTGCAATGGAATCGCGATTTTCATGTCGTCAGCTCCTCCGTTTCGTTATCTTCCTTCCGGACGGGCTCGGCCCGCGTCCGTTGTGGCGTTGTTGGTGGCGGCAGCGGCAGCCGCGTCCCCGCCTGCGTCCGCCGCCATGGACGGGACAGGGAAGGGGTTCGTCGGACGCCGCCACCACCGGACCCTCGCTCACCACCAGCACGCGTTCCTCGATCAGCGCCCTGGCGACCGCCGCCCGGGCACGGGCGAGGATGCGGGCGAAGGTGGGGCGGGAGATCCCCATCCGCTCGGCGGCGGCTTCCTGGTAGAGCCCTTCGAGGTCGGCCAGCCGCAGAGCTTCGAGCTCGTCCAGCCGGAGCGGTTCAACCTCGAGGTTGCTGATCGGGCGGCCGATGGGCTTGAAGCCCCGTCCCCCGTCCACGCAACCGACCTTTCTGAGGATCTCCGGTCGTGCCACTTTGCCTCCTCATTAAGAACATATGCTCATTATCCGTGGATGTCAAGACAGGCTCGTGATGCGGCGGGCTAACAAAAAAACCACAGAATCAGAGATAGGGGGACAGCAACCAGGCCAGGCCGTCCCGGACCCGCACCGGCAAAGTGCGTCCGTCGACTTCCTCGAGGGTGACCACTCGCGATCGTTCCCGGACAGCGGCGAAGTGACGGTCAACGGTTGTCCCGAACTCGCGGTCGTAGACTTCGACGACCATCTCGAAGTTGAGCCGGAGACTGCGCGGGTCCAGGTTCGCCGATCCCACCTGCGCATAGTGTCCGTCCACGAGAAAGAGCTTGGTGTGGACGAATGGCGGTGGCTGGAGAAACACGCGCACTCCCCTTTGCAGAACCTCCCAGAGCATGTTCCGGCTCGCCCAGTGAACCAAGGGCAGGTTGTTCCTTTCGGGCAAGATCACCGTTACGGCCACCCCTCGGAGAGCGGCGGCCTGGAGCGCACCGACGATCTCCCGCGGCGGGATGAAGTACGGCGTCATGATCGCCACCTGCCGACGCGCAGCCCCGATGGCCCCGACCAGGACGCTGAGAAGCTTGTCGAGATCCTCATCGGGACCTTCGACGATGGCCCGACACTTGGCGTCGCCCGTCGCGCGACAGTTGGTTGGCGAGGGATCCACCTCCTGCCCGGTCACGAATGACCAGTCCTCGAGAAACACCTGCTGGAGCTGCCGGACCACCGGGCCTACCATCTGAAAGTGGGCGTCCACCACCCGGGCGGGGTTGTCGGTGCGGTCAGCGAGGTGCCGGTCGCCGATGTTCATCCCGCCTGTGAATGCCACCCGCCCGTCAACCACCAGGATTTTGCGGTGGTTCCGGAGATTAATGTGCACCGCTGGAGGAATCGCCCGGGGTGGAATGAACCTGGCGACGTTCACGCCCCTCTTCGCCAACAGACCTTCGGCCCGTGGGCGCGCATACAAACTCCCGACGCCGTCGACGATGACCTTGGTGTCGACACCACGAAGCACGGCCCGCCCGAGAGCATCAACAAAATCGCGTCCGGTCTGGTTCGTCTCGAAGATATAGGTTGACAGAAAAACATGGCTTTCTGCGGCTTCGATCTCCCGCAGCATGGCCGGGTAGGCTTGCTCCCCGTTGTGGAGAATCTCTACGCTGTTGCCGGCGGTCAGGTCAAAGCTCGACACGGCATTGGAGATCCCCGCGAGTTCAGAAAACTCGAGGGGCAGGTCCATGCTCGAGAACGTGGCGGACCGTTGCCGCTCCTGGGGGTTGCACAGTCCCGGCAGCGCCATCGCCTTCGTGCGGATGCGGTTGATCCCGAAGAAGAAGTACAGGAGGGGCCCCGCCATCGGGATGGTCAAGGAGACGACGATCCACCCCAGCGCCGCCCGTGGGTCGCGCTTATTGACCAGAGCGTGACCCGCGGCCCCGGCAGCGGCCACGACCCAGATTCCGACCAGCACCCACTTCAGTAGCTCGCCCACGTTTTGAGGTTACACTCTCGGCTCGCCGGCTGGAAGGCGCAGAGACTACTGGTGAACGGTACCGATCAAACGGCAGGGGCGGGCTGCCAGGCGACCGGCCGCGATTCCTCGGGAACGGACGATAAGATCTCGTCCACCGCCTGGCTCATATTCGACCTGATCTCGATCCCTCCCTCCCTGATGGATCGAGACAGGGAGTTGGAGATTCCATCGCAGAGCAGCAGGTTGATTCCGAGAGAAGCAAGCTCGGCAGCGCGCTGATCCGGGGGACGAACGTAGCCTGGCAGTTCGCAATGCTCCGACTACCGGCCGGGACCGGTATCGACCACCAACAGGCGAGCGGCACTAACAAAAACCGGGGCTATCCGGTCTTCAGAAATGGGGAAACCGATTCTCAGGGTCTGCTCCCTACGTTTCTTTCCAGTATGGCGACGCCACCTGTTGCGTCAGAGCCAGCTCCTGCTGTGTGTAGGTCTCGAAGCCCTCGCTGGATGCGATGATCGCACGCTTCAGGCTGACGAGAGTTGCCCGGGGGAGGGAACCGAGTCGTTCCGCAACCTCGAGAGCTTCTCCCTCGAGCCGATAGGATGTGGTGATGTGATTGACCAGGCCGAGGGCATGCGCGTCGGCAGCGGACAACCTCGGCACATCGAGCAGGAGCTGGGAGGCCTTCGCGCCGCCCACCAATCTTGCCAGCAACCACGGGAGACAGTTGAGGGGGGCGCGCGGGAGGCGTTGTGTGGTGTTCACGAATACCGTGTCTGAGCTGACGATGCGGTAATCACAGGCCAGGAGCGGTGCCGCCAGCCGGAAGGCGACCTCACCACCAACGGCTCCGACGACGAACGAATCCAGTCCGCGCACACTCTCGATAAAACGCCGGATCACGTTCTCTTCGCGAGTGATCCGACCACTGACTTCTGTCTCCGGCAAACTACTCGAACCAGCCAGGCCGCCGACCAGTCGTTCAAGGCTCCGCGGGCTGAGAAGGTCAGGTGGAGCCAGGACAACAATGATCGGGCTCGGCTCACGGCTCTCGTCGCCAAAGAAATCCCACACTCCGTCGAGCAACCCGAGGTCTGCGCCGGCGAGGGACTCTCGCTCGTGGAAAAGGAGTGTGGTCATTCCCGGTAATCTCTTCACGGAGAATGCCCTCCGGCGATCGCGATCTATCGGGCTCTTCTGGTGGCACATGGAGTTTCCTCCTGCTCTTGTGAGAGTTCGATATCAGGCCGGCCTATTCAGGTGGCTTTGAGGATTGCTCACGAACGGTGAGCACCGGGACTTCCGACAGCTGTGTAACGCGCTCCGCGACCGAACCGAGAAGGGCGCGGGTGATGCCCGAAAGACCATGGGTGGCAAGTACCACCAAATCGAAGTCGTTTTCTTCAGCGTATTTTGCGATTCCTGGCGCTGCGTGAGCGTGAATGACAGCCGTCTCGTGCGGAATACCGCCGAGATGCTCTTCAGCAATTTGGTCGAGGGCCCGGTGGCATCTCCCGATGACCCGCTCCGAGTAATCATCGCGGACCATGAAGTCCCCGTAGAATGAGGGATACGTGAGGAGCTCCACCACGTGCAGCAGGGTGATGTCCGCCTGCAATCGCCTCGCCCAAGCTGCTGCCACACGCACGCCGTGCACGGATTCATCGGAAGAGTCATGCGCAACCAGGATTTTCCGAGGAGGCATGGTGCCGGTGGTCTCAGCCCGGGTCGTCAGAACCGGGACCGGAGAGCGATACACGACCTTTTTGGCTACGGAGCCCACCAAGAAGTTCTTAAATCCGCGGTGGCCGTGGGTGCCCATAATCACCAGATCACAGTCGTATTCAGACACCGCGTCGACGATCACGTCTGCAGGGACATTCCCTCTTTTGATGTGAGCGTGATATCGGGTGCGACCGTTCTCCACGGTCCGCTCGAGGGCTCGTCTGGTTCTGGACTCTGAGACGGCGAGGATCTGTTCGACTTCGTCGAGGATCGCTGTGTCGAGCGTTGGCTCGTCGACAACGATCCGGACGTGGAGCAGGTGGAGCTCGGCGTCAAACCTGTCTGCAAGTTCCTTGGCCAAAGAGACCGCTCGATCCGATGCCGGCGAGAAGTCGGTCGGAACCAGGATTCGTGTCGGTGTGTGGGTCATCGTGTGTCCTCCATTCGACCGGCTCTTTCGACCGGCCAGAGAATCTGTTCATCCTCAGACCCCAACTTGTGCCGTGACCCCGGCCACCGTTTCAATCGTCTCGCGGGGGTCAGACATCCCTTGGGGTACCCGGTGGGGACCTCGTTCCCAAAAGCGGTCAGTGGGTTTCACTCCGACACCCCACGGGGGTTGGCCCTTCTCGATCAGGTGACGGGTGAGCCGTTCCGGCGTCCCGAGGTCGAGCCATCCGCACGCCGGCACCGGATACACCCACAGCTTCTGGGCAGCTCGCTCCAGCAGGTCTTTCGAGAAGTCAAGCGCGGGTACCGAGCGGTAGAGTCGGACGAAATCCCGATCCCTCCAGGAGGCATCCCATCTCCCGTTGATGACCGGCTGGAAGGAACGCCACAGCTGGGGCAGCGCGGTCTCGAACAGGTCGAGCAGGAAACGGCCGTTGCCAATCAGGATGAAGCTGTTCAACAGTGCGCCGTCGTTGAAGAGGGAGGCCGCCACCGACGCGTCCGGTTTTTCACGGAAGGAAGCAACCGGGAGGAGGCAGCCGCATCCGGCCGGGCAGGGAACGATCCAACCGTAACCCGTTTCTGGTCCTTCCGGTGTGACTCCGAGTAGGACGATGCCGGCTTCCGTCTGTTCAGCGCAGTGAATGGCATTCAGAATCGCCAAGTGCAGGGTGTCCCCGCAGGCAACGTCGTGATCCGACGGTAGGATGACGAGCGTTGCATCAGGATCGTGGCGCGTAATCCACAGCAGCGGCAGCAGGATTCCGGCGGCAGTGCCGCGGTTCTCCGGCTGGACGATCACGTTTCCGGGAGGGATTTCAGCCAACTCCGAGGCCCACCAATGACGGTGCTGGGCAGCGACGATCGGCACGATCCGTTCGGGAGGCGAAATCTCCTTCGCCCTCTCCAGGGTGGCCCCCAAGAGGGTTGCGGCGCCATCGATCGACGAGAACTGTTTTGGCGCAGGTCGACCGCTGCGATCAAAGGTGAGGTTCATGACCCGCTTTCCCTCACCCGCAGCCAGAACGACGACCCACACGTGTTCGTTCAAGCTCATCGTCCTGCCTCCCTCGGGAACGTCTCGTTGTTGGAGTCCATCCTTTTCCACCGATAACCGGTGCGAAACACCGGAAGAGAGCCGCGTGTCGTCTTCACGATGTCACCGGGCTGGAGTCCCACCGATAGGCCGGACCGTAATCCGAAAACGGGATGCTCTGAAAAACTCGTTCGCCGCTGTAGTCGAGCACACGGAGGTCGCTTCCCGTCCTGATCGCCCTTTCGATGACCTCAAACCGGGGGCCATACTGCCGGCGAACGTCATTGAGGGGGACCTCTCGCGAAATGAACTTCGTGCATCCGATCCTGTGCAGCTGATCGATGACCTCTTTGTCACGGATCGTCCGTCGAGTTGCAATCAAGAGTGGTTCTCGCGACGAAAAGACGACGTAGGTTCTCATTGGTTTCACTCCCTTACGGCCCGGTGGACCGCGGCACGTTCGTCACCTGTTTCAAAATCGCCAACCTCCCGATTCGCCCGGTGTCGGTCAGTTGTGGGAATGTGGTGGCCATGGTCAGCTTCTCTCCCGGAAAATGAAACCCCGCATCTCTGCCACAGTCCTTACGCAATCTCTGCGCCAATTCGGGTGTAGATCAAACGGGCGTACAGAGGAACGAGTAGACGGCTTCGACGAAACATCATCCCGCCACATCTCAGCGGCGATAACTTCACCGATCGGAGTCGGGCCCATTCCAATCTGAACAACAGGGATTCAATTTGAAACTGCGGCGGGCCTCACTGGGCAGCGGGCTTCCGTCTTTCAGTCGGACTCCTGATGCTCTCTCGGTTCGCGGTCGGTATGGCAGAGCCCACACGACGCGTCGGAAGCGGTCTCGCCGTGGCATTGGAGGCAGAGTCCGTGGTAGGCCCCTTTCAGGCCGATCACTTCGAGGCGTTCGGGTTCGGGTTCGGCGGGGTGGCAGGAGAGGCAGCGGAGGTCGCCGGTCGCCTGCTTGTGATGGCAGCCGGTACAGTCCTCCACCTCCCAGTGCAGCTCGTGGACGAAGGCCGAGGGCGCCACGGGTTCATCGTGACAGGTGGCGCACGGCTCGGGCTTGCCGAAGGGCTTGTGATGACAGCTGGTGCACTCGCCCGCGGCCTCGACGTGAAGCGAGTGGTCGAAGTCGACGGCCTGGTAGAGGTTCGCCAGCCCGCCGATCGCCACCCGGTCCGGGACCGGCGACCCTGCGCCGGCCGCCGTCAGTGGCAGCGCGATGACCAACAGGACCGATCGCATTCGAGCACGGGCTTTCACGAATCTCCCCCTTCGCGGCTGGCCGCAGGCACGTTGATCGGGGGGCGCCGCCAGGGGATCCGGTAGGCGCCGACGGCCCCGGCCGAGGCATCGGTGCCGCCCGGCCGTGTTACCGGAAGGTAGTGGACAGCGAGCCCGGCGGCGACGAATCCGAGGGCGATCAGCGCCATGCTGATGACGAGCTCCTGCCAGGTCGGAAAATAACCTGTGGGGTGGATGAGCTGCATGCCTGAAACCGCGACGTTGAAGCGGTGCATGATGAAGCCGAGCACGGCGCAAGACGACGCCAAAAAGAGATGGCCCGTCGTCATTCGGCGGGCGGCGCGGAGCACCACGATCACCGGCACGATGACGAACAGCAGATTCTCGAGCCAGAACAGGAGCGCCGGCATGCCGAGTCGGAGTGCTTCCGGCAGGGCGTGACGAAGGGCCAGATCCTCGAGGCGAAACACGAAGTAGACCACCAGGATCAGCGCCATCACGCGGGCCAGGTTGGGCAGCAGGTCCATCCGTGGTGGGTGCCCCAGGAAACGCCAGCTCAGGAATCCCTCGAAGCAAACCATAGCCAGTCCCGCGGCAAGGCAGGAGATGAAGAAGTGCACCGGCAGGATCGGCGAGTACCACAGAGGGTGCAGCTTGTGGGGGACGATCGTAAACAGCGTGCCGAGGGTCGACTGGTGGAGCGTGGACAGCAGCGCACCGATGATGACCAGCGGGATCAGGAATCGGTGCAGTGCTCGTTCGACGCGGTGCCAGCCCATCCGCTCCCACACCACCTGTGAGAACTCGAGCAGCAGCACCGTTGTGTAGAGCATCACGCACCACGCGATTTCGTAGAGCGGCGAGTGAAAGTTGTGATCGACGATGCAGCGCCAGATGTTCCACGGCCGGCCGATCTCCAAGATCAGCCCGGTGATGAACAGCAGGTAACCGATCAGAGCCGTGAGAATGGACATTCGCACGAGCGGGCGATACCGCTCGACGCCGAAGACGTACACCACCGCGGCCATGATAAAACCGCCTGCCGCCAGGCCGATCCCGGCCAGGATGTCGAACCCGACCCAGATGCCCCACGGCGTCTCGTCGCTGAGGTTGGTTACCGAGCCGAGGCCGAAGGCGAAACGCAAGGTGACGATGACGGCAGCCGCCGTCAGCAGCAATGCCACCAGCACCCTCCACGGGGTCAGCGCCGATTGAAACCGCTCAATCACGGGGGCCTCCCGTCGCAGCGTCCTGGCGGTCCCCCGCCGGATCGCCCTCGGCCGCCGCCACCTCGTTGCGGCGACGGAACAGCCAATACGACGCACCGAGGAACCCGGCACCGAGCATGACCACGTTGGGCACGTGCATCAGAAGGCGCCAGGTGAGATCGGGGAGCGGGAAGGACGCCACCGCCGTGTCGAAGTCGAGTTCCTCGAAGGCTACCGGCGACAGGAACAGCACCGACGTTCCTCCAACCTCGTCGAGCCCGTAAATGTGCGGATGATAGCGCTCAGGGTTCGCGGCCAAACGCGCACGAGCAATCGCCACCAGCGTCTCGCGGTTACCGAAGACGGTCGCTTCGGTCGGACAGGCCTCGGCACAGGCCGGTGGCAGGCCGCGGTCGAGACGGGGCGCGCACAGGATGCACTTGCGGATTCGCGGTGCCGGCGAGTGCCACTCGAACTTCGGGATTCGAAACGGGCAGCTGATCATGCAGTAGCGACAGCCGAGACAGATGTCTTTATTGTAGAGGACGGGGCCGTCCTCGCGCTTCACCAGCGCGCCCACCGGGCAGACCGACACACAGGACGGCTCGACACAGTGTCGACAAAGGTCGCGGACGAAGTGTTCGCTTCCTCGTTCGGACACCACGGTCCACGTGTCGGCGGTGAGCCGAAGGTCGATCTCCGTGGGGAGCTCGTTGGCGGTCTTGCATGCTTCAGAGCACGCCCCGCAGCCGATGCAGCGCGTGATGTCGATCAGCAGACCCTTCGCCGTGCTCACGGCGGCACCTCCTCCCCGTGTCCCTCGGTGGCCCCGAGAAAACCGCATTCGAAGGTGGACCAGGTCCCCTCGTCGGCGCGCGTGAGGGCACCTTCGACGGGAGCCACAAGCTTTCCCTCGTCGAACTTCTGCCGCAGGCGATCAATTTCGCCGTCCATCCAGTCGGCGGCATCCTTGCCGATCCTCAGCAACGCGATCTCCTGAGCCGCACCTTTCTCAGGCTCGAGCCGGTACATCCAACCCTCTTTGTAGGGACGCCACCGCAACTGTACGGGATCGCGGCCAAGCTCGTGGTTCGAGTCGGTCACCGTGCCACTCAACGGGGCGACGAGTCGCAGCCGTCGCTTCCCCTGGCGAATGACCACCGCCGACCGGCCGGCGATCAACCGATCACCGACCGGCGGCAGATCGACCATCGACAGGTCGCCGATGACGGTGCGGGCGAGGTCGTCGATCCCGACGGTGGTCCGCCCGTCGTCGTCAACCCGCGCCCACACATGACCGGGGTGAAAGAAAACCCCACGCGGCACCGCGAACTCGAGCGCGGTGTCTACATCGGCCGCGTGCTTCGGCAAATGCCTCGCCTCCCACGGCCGGATAAGGAGCACGTCGAGCAGGAATGCTGCCAGGAGGACGGCGATGAATACCAGCGTCACCACGAGTGGTGTCCCTTGCACGCCTGCCGACCTGGGGCCGGCGGTGCGGGCTCCTTTCCAGGGCCACGGAATGCAACCCTACCCCACATCATATACTGCAACCGCTGCGCCAATTCGGGTGTCGATCGGACATGTGTGCCTGAAATCGAGCACATGGCTTTGGCGACGCGTCTCCCCAACCGCAGTCGTGGTGCTCGACCCGTCACTTCTCGATCTCGTGAAAGTGACAGACGGCCTCGAGCTCGGCGGGGCGAAGATCCCCGAGTTCGAACCGGTGTACGCGGTGCCGGTGTGAGAAGGACTTCGATTACCTCAACGAATCAAGTTCAGCAGCGTTCCACCGGGTGCAAACGACAGATCAGGCTCACGGAATCAATGTCCGCCCCCTGTCGGTCCCCGAACACGAACTTCTCGTCGAGGATCTTCTCGAGACGCTCGCGCGCCGTGTACTTGCCCTGGGCGTGTTGCTTGGCGATCCGGTCCTCGCCGCCGCCGAGATGCGCCTGCTCGCGTCTGTTGGCCAGATCGAGGAGCTTGCGTTCGATACTCATAGAACCTCCGGCCCGCGCGGTCGTCGTAGCAACAGCCGATACGCACGATCCGTGCCTGCTGCAGCCGGCCGGCTACCACCCCCGTTGGGCGCCGCCCACCGAGTGGAGATCCACCTGGCGTCCCGCTTGGCCCGCACTTCTCAGCATACGCCCTCCGCAAGGCGCACCGCGTTCAACCCGGTCCGCCCAAGATCAAACCCATGGCGGGGTTCCCTGCAGTTCAGAATGAAACACCGCATTCGAGTTTGAAAAGGAGAAAGGTCGTTTGGGTCGGGCCACAGCCTCGGATCGGCACCCGAGCAGATCGCGTTTTTCGGCAGCCAATGCTCGCGAAATGTGCCAGGGCGTTGCTGAATCCTCTGTTTCGGAGGTATCCGTGGATTCGCCGCGGCGAAAATCGGAGCCACCGTGGGTATGGCATGGGAAGTGCTTTGCTCCGTAAAGGAGGCGTTGCGATGAGTTTGCTTCCCGAGACCAAAAGTACCCCGGCCGGCGAGTCGCCGGCCAACACCCACCCGAAATGGAGGTGCGCTATGAACCGGCATGGTTTTGTCGTAAGTGTCGCTCTCGTTGCATTGATGTTCCTACTGTCCGGACCTGGCTTCTGCGGTGAACGAGAGAGTCTCCTCGGCGAACTCCGAACCCTCGTAGACGAAGAAAGCGAGGCGTTCCTGTTGACCGAGATTCAAAGGGTCCAGCCGTTCTACAAGATCCGTGCGCTGGCACGATTCCAGGAAATGCAGGATGGCGTTGGCGGAGGGTTCTGCGGTTGCCTGCCAGGCCAACTCATGAAGGCAGACGAGATTCCGTTGCCTGTGGACGACATTGGTGTTTTGCAGGCCGCCGTATTTCTGGCCAGGCAGAGAAAAGCAAACCAGGAAGCGATCGAGCTGCTGGGTTTTCCGGTCGCGTTTCCCTCAGGTCCGCTGCCGAACGTCCCGCTGCGGGAGGTGTATCCGAACATGGCGGTGCACGTCGACGTGTCGGTCCCCAGTGCCTTTCTCGAGGCACTTGACGACGGTGAGATCACGATGGGCGAGGCCAGGGAGATCGCGCAGCTGCCGGCAAACCGCGAGCTGCTGCGGTTCGTCTGTGGGCAACGCGAGGGTACCGAGCCCTGGGTGACCGAACAGACCCTGACGTACTTCATTTGGAAGGTCGGGTCTGCCGACCCCCTCGACCGTCTCTGGCGCTGGGTGAACCCAATGAACGACTTCGGCTACGCCGACTTGGCCGCCAACGCAGGGCAGTATCGCTCGTCGATCGAGGACCTCCAGGCACGCGGTCAGGATGTCTCGGATGCGGTTCTGGCCAGGATCGCTTCCTTCCTCCCGCCTGATGCGGAGATCGATGAGAGCTTTGCGTTCGTGCCGGGCGTCCTCACCGAAGATTGGGCGACACCGGCGATGTCCGGGGCGAACGTGGCATACATCAAGGGGGGCTGGGAGGAGTTGGTTCGGCGAATCTCTGCGGGGGTTTTCCGTCGACAGCTGTTGAACCAGCTCCCGGGTCGCGATGGGGACAACCCTCACGGGATGAACGATCTCATCAGCGCCGGGTTGGACGATGAACGATTTCAGGGGTTTTATGAGTTGATCGCCTACGCCGTTTTGGAGGGAACCGTCGACTACGTTTCCAACCCGTCGGCATCCATCGACCAAACAACCACCTTCATTGCCGGCGCGGAGTTGATTGACGACTTTGTGGTCGAGGTGATCAAGAAATCGCAGGTCGAGTCCGCAGTCACCATCTTCGAGCGAGGGCGGGGTCCCGGCGGATCCCTCAGCGCGCTCGGTCGCCACATGGCCCGGGTGGTAGCGGAAAGGGATGGGTCTGAGGCTGTAACGGTGTTGCTGGAGCAGGGGATCGTGACGTTTTTCCAGCGAGCGTTGGAGATCGAGTTGGACAACGGTGGGGACCATTTCAATGACGAGCTGATGGTCGCCGTCCGCGACCTTTCAGCGCGCCTCGTCCGATGACCGCTTTGAAATAGGACCGGGAGCGGGAGGAACCTGATTCGAGGGGATCGGTATCGCCCGCATTTCTCACCGACCCCCGTGACGCTTGGTTGCGGGGGTGGCTTCAATGAGCTGAAACGGGTCGGTGAGAAGTGCGGGTTAATCCCGCGGCCTGACGGTCAACACCGGGACGTCTGCGGTGCGGACGACTCGTTCGGCCACCGAACCCAGGAGGGCGTGGGCGGCGCCCGAGAGCCCGTGGGTGGCCAGCACCACCAGATCACATTCGTGCCGGTCGGCGTGCTCCACGATGCTATTCGCGGCGCGCCCCTGGACGACCTGCGTTTCGACCTCGATGTCAGGCACGTACTTTGACGAAACCAGCTTCAGGGCTTGGTGGCTTCTGTCGACGATTGTCGCATCGTACTCAACTGTCACCGGCGGGTACGCGTAGAAGCCCGGGTGGACGAAATGGTTCCACTACGTGGAGCAGGACGAGCTTGGATTCGAGCGAACGAGCCCATTCAGCGGCAACCTGCAACGCGACTACGGATTCCTCGGACGAGTCGTATCCGACCAGGATCTTCTTCGGCGGAAAGGACCCATCCACGCCGCTCCTGGTGGTGATCACCGGCACCGGCGAAAGCCGTACGATACGTTCGGCGACAGAACCCATGAGCAACCGGGAGATCGCCCGCCGGCCATGGGTACCCATGATGATCAGATCGCAACCGTAAGACTGCACCGACTCCAGGATTACATTCGGAACCGATACCCCGCGTTCGATGTGCCCCTCGTACCGGACTCCGTTGTGTTTGTGCACGAGCCCTCCCAGAGCCTCCCGGGCATCGACGTCCGTCGATCGAAGCACCTTCTCGACCTCGTCCAGAAGGCTCTGTTCACGGGTTGGTTCAACGATAATCCCGGCCGGATGAACGTGCACTTGCCTGACGTAGAGCGGGTGAACTTCGGCACCGGTTCTTTCAGCCAGGATCATTCCCATCTTCAACGCACGGTCCGACGCCTCCGCAAAGTCCGTCGGAACGAGAATGCGCTTTGGTTCGTGTGACATGCTTGCCTCCCTTCAACCGCCAGTGTCTCGAATCGGTCCGGCACAGAGCGCCGCCACCAGAACTGACAAACACGGTTGCAAGAGCTGCGCCAGGTTGGTGGGGTGAGATCGGTTATTGACCGTCCTCGATGGTCTTCAGGCGCCGCCACAGGGTCGTGGCCCCGATGCCCAGGATCTTCGCGGCCTCCGTTCGGTTGCCCCCGGTGTGGCGGAGGACCGCCTGGATATGATCGGTCGCGACCTCACCGAGTGTGCGAAAAACACCGTTCGTACTGTCATCAGGCGTCAGCTCGAGGCCCCGCACTGACGGCGGCAGGCCCTCTGGCAGGATTCTTCCCTGCTCGGACATGACCGCTGCCCGTTCCAGCGCGTTTTCCAGCTCCCTGACGTTGCCCGGCCACGAATGTCGAAGCAGCACCTCAAGGCAGCTCGCGTCCAGTCGAAGGTTCGGAAGATCCAGGCGGTCAGCCAGCCTCCGCACCAGAAACCGTGCCAGTGGAACGATATCCTCGGGGCGGTCACGCAGCGGAGGAATTTCCAGTTCCACGACTCGAAGCCGGTAGTACAGGTCGTCACGAAACGTCCCCTCGCGCACCGCCGCCTTCAGATCCTTGTTCGAGGCGGCGATGACCCGCACGTCGACCTTGCGCTCCTTGTTCTCGCCCACAGGGCGAATCTTGTGTTCCTGCAAGACGCGCAACAGCTTAACCTGGATGGCTGGAGATACATCGCCGATCTCGTCAAGAAAGATCGTTCCCCCCTCGGCCTCCTCGAACAAGCCCTTGCGATTCCTGACAGCGCCGGTAAAGGACCCTGCCTTGTGCCCGAATAGCTCGCTTTCGAGCAGGGTTTCTGGCAACGCACTGCAGTCGACCGCTACGAATCGTTGGTGCGCGCGATCTGAGTCCTGGTGGATTTGGCGGGCAACCACCTCCTTGCCGACGCCGGTTTCTCCGGACAACAACACCGAGGAATCAAAACGTGCGACCCGTGCAGCCAGTGCGAGAACAGTTTGAAACGCCTTGCTCCGGACGTCGGCAAGGTTGGTCAGGGCAGGTTCCTCCAGGTCGCGAACCCGTCTGTTGACGAACTCGAGATTCTCGGTGGTCCGCTTCAACTCCTCGGTAAGTCTGACAACGGTGCTGCGGATGTCGTCTATTTGGAAGTAGGGGAGGTGGGGTTCAATCTCGCGACCCCACGACTCTCGGTCTTTCCCAACCGCCCGGCAAACCGCGTCTCCACACGCCGTGCACGCTTGCTCCACGAAGTACACGTCACGATCGACGCAGAATGAGGCATAGCCGCTCGCGTAGCCGCACAACATCCAACACACAGGAATATTTGACCGCCCGAGCTCATTCACATGTTCCTCGGCCTCCCCCGTGTCGTGCCACTCCACCTCAATGAAAGTCTGACCATCATCGCTGACCTCGAGCGACCTCACGACCACCCTCGCGACTCCCTGGAGTGCGTGCAACCGTGGTCCGGCCCGCAGCAGCTCTTCAAGATCGTCCCATTCGAAGACTCTCCGCATCGCCGCGGCGTCGTTGTGTCCCCAGTAGTAACCAAAGCGGGTGAGAATCTTCCGCGCGTGTTCGGGACCCATGGCTTCGATCAGATCTCTGCGAAAACTCGCCATGGCGTGCATGTCGTGGAGTACGACTCGGCGGCCTTGAAAACAGAGCTTGCCCTCACCGAAGGTGATGAGCTCATCAAGACGGAGGTCTTTAGCTTTCATGGCTGGCTTCCTTCAATTCGAAATTCATGCCCTTTCATTATGAAACACAAAGCCTCCAGAGACCACCCCTTCCTCCTGTAAGTGTGTTCGGGTGACACGGTCCTCGAGGGACGAAAGGGTGGTGGCACGCCGATTGCTGGTGTCAGGAACCAGAAGGAGGCGGATCATGTCAGGGGCAGCAGAAAAACAGCGCGGGAATCCATCTGTTGCGGACCGTCGGACCGACAAGGCTTCGACCGGCCTTGGGCGCACCCTCGAAGAACTCGCCATCCGGCCCATCCGCCCCGACGACAAGGCCAGGCTCCAGGAATTTTTCGGTTCTTTGAGCCCCTCCACGGTTGCTCTACGGTTCCTTGGTGCGAAGAAAGTCCTCTCCCCGGCCGAGCTCGCCTTCTTCACCGAAGTTGACTTCGCACACCACGTGGCACTTGTGGCGACGGTGACAGAAGGCGACAACCAGCGGATTATCGGCACCGCGCGTTTCGTCATTCTTCGTGACGATTACGGGGCGTCCGATCGGGCAGAATATGCGATCACCCTGGCGGATGAGTTCCAAGGCATGGGTGTAGGCAGACTGCTCTTTCTTCACCTGACTCAGATGGCTTGGGCGAGGGGGGTGCGGACGGTCGAGCTCCTGATCTCCGCAGGAAACACCAAAATGCTCAATATGGTCAAGCACTTCGGCCACGTGATCTCGAAAATTGAGGAGGCGGGTGCCTTTCACGTCCGTTGTTCTCTCGACGACCCGGGAGAATCACTTTGGGAACACTAGAGGTTGATGCTCCGACTTCGAGGGCCCTTCGCCCCACCGCCTAATTGGCCGGGAATCGCTCGTTGTACAGGCGAATGATGGTGTCGGTGAGGTCGGAGGCCGGGGCCACATAAATGAGCGGCTGCGCCTTGAGCACGAAGATGGCGTCGAAATCGTTGGCCTTGGCGTAATCACTCGCCACCTGGCCCACCTTGACCGCGATTTCGGCGAGAAACTCATTCTGTTTCTTGTCGAGCTTGCGTTCGAACTCCCGGCGCCCGTCCTCGAATGCCCGTGTGGCGCGGCGCTCCTCTTCCTGTAGCTGGTTGACGGTTTCCGGAGACGCGACCCGGCCCTGGGCGGCGAGCTGTTGCCGGGCCGCGTTGGCCTTTGCGGCGAGGATTTCGACCTTTTCCCTTTCCGGAAGGGCCCATGCCTCGAGCTCACTCACCTTCGCCTTGCCCTCGCCGACGGTCACAACCGCCCGCTCGGCATCCAAGAATCCGATCTTGCCTGCGAACGACGGGGTTGCCGCCAAGAGCAACAGAATCGGGATCACGATGACATGAAATCGTCTCACGGACCACCTCCAGTGGGGCACGGCCGCAGATTCTAGCACCGGACCTGGGCGTCCACAATGACTCGGCCTACAATGGAGATTGTGGACGCAACACGGATCGCTCATGAGGCCGACGATCAGGCGATGTGTCTGCTGGTTGTCGAGGACGATGTCAAGCTCGCCCACGGTCTGTGCAGGAACCTCGAAATGGATGGGTTTCGGGTCTCTGCACTCCACACCGGTGAGGAGGCCCTGGCCGCACTGGCCGACCCGGACCCGACGTGCGACCTGCTGATCCTCGACATCATGCTGCCGGGCATCGATGGGCTCGAGGTCTGCCGGCGCCTGAGGTCACAGGGGAATCACGTCCCGATCCTGTTCCTTACCGCGCGCGGCAGCGATGCCGACAGGGTGCTCGGGCTGCAGCTGGGCGCTGACGACTACCTCACCAAGCCCTTCGTGGTCGAGGAGCTGATCCTCCGGGTGCGCGGGATCCTGCGGCGGGCGGCCTGGTCCCGCACGCCGGCTTTGACCGGTCCGGTGGTGCGGATCGGCGATCTCGAGCTGGACATGACGACCATGCGCGCTCAGACCAGGGGCGGCCCGGCGTCGCTCACCGAGCGCGAGGTCATGCTGGTGCGTTTCTTTGCCGAGAACGACGGACGGGTATTGACTCGCGGAGAGTTGCTGGAGAGAGTCTGGGGCTACACCTTCGACACCTCCACCCGGACCCTCGATACCTTTGTTCATCGATTGCGCAAGCACTTCGAGGACGACCCGCGCCATCCCCGTCACTTCCATACCGTGCGGGGAGTCGGGTACCGCTTCACCGCGCAACCGGAGGATTAAGGCCAAGCCAGCGATGAGATCCGAATTCCGAATTCCGAATTCCGAATTGTGCCCCCCCGATATACTCACCGACGGATGATCCAACCTCTCTCATCCGCCTTCGACGCGTGGACCAGGCTTGTGCTCGCTGCCGTGGTGCTCGCGGTCGCGCTGCCGTCGCCGGCGTCGGCTCAGGGCATGGAGATCGTCAGCCACCAGCTGCCGTCACGGCTCGAGGCCGGCACCAGGCGGGTGGTGACTGTGGAGATCCGCAACGCGGGTCGGCTGGTGTGGGATCCGGCGACCGGATTCATGGTGTCCTACCACTGGTTGAACCGCGACGGTCAGGTGGCGGTTTGGGACGGCGCCCGCACCCAACTGCCCAGGCCGGTGGCTCCGGGAGGGGTCGTCAAACTCGAGGTTCTCGTGGAGGTCCCGCCGGTCCGGGCCACGCTGGGCCTCCAGTGGGACGTGGTTCAGGAGGGGGTGAGCTGGCTGTCCGAGCTCGAACACGAACCACCTCCTCCGATTTTCGTGAAGATCCAGCCCGCCTATGCCGCCTCGGTCGTCGCGGGGAGGGCGCCGTGGTGGATGGCCGCCGGTGGGATGGCAGAGCGCAGGCTGGTGCTGCGCAACGAGGGTTCGGCGACCTGGCCGGCGGATGGCAGCTTCGCCCTGTCGTACCACTGGCTGGGTGGAGACGGCGAGACGGTGGTTTGGGACGGGCTGCGGTCGGCATTGCCGAAGGTCGTCCCTCCGGGCGGCGAGGTCGAGCTCAGGGCCCGGCTCCAGGCGCCCGCAGAGGGCGGCAGGTATTCACTCGAGTGGGACATGGTCCACGAGGGTGTGGCCTGGTTCAGCCGGTCCGGCGACCAGACTTGGCCCTCCGGTTGGGTGGTGGTGTACCGGAGGCCTCCCGCGGACCTCGTTCTCTGGGCCATGGTGAGCCTGGCCGCGGCCCTGGTGGCGACGGTGGTGGTGGGTCGCGGCTCGCCGTCGATGCTCGTCGCCCTGGTGGCGGTGGCCGATATTCTCTGGTGCCTGGCTGGCCTCGCGGTCAAGCAGGCAGTGGTGCTGGATCGTTCCGGACAGGCGATGGGCGAATGGACCCAGGTGCTGATCGGGGCCGGACTGGCACTGGTCCTGCTGCCCGTACTGCTGATCCCCCGCCGTGTCAGGGTCTGGGTGTGCCTCGCCCTGGCGATGTTCGGTACGCTGGTGCTGTTCGCCGACCTGGTGTACGAACGGTTCTTCGGCGACCTCCTGTCGGCTGCCGTGCTCGGGGCAGCGGGCCAGGCGGGCCAGGTCCGTGCCAGCGCCGCGAGCCTCGTCACCGCCGACGACCTCTGGTTCTGGATCGACCTGCTGGCGGGCGCGGTGATGATGGTGGCAGTGGCGAGGGCGCCGGCGGGTGCCGGTAGGTGGGCCAGGCGGGTCGCGGCCCTCGGCCTGGCGGCGACGCTGGTGGCCGGGGTAGGCGCTGCCCTGGCGGTGAGTCGCTCGGGAGCGGCCGCCTTCGATCAGGTCTTCCGGAACCTCTTTGTGGCGCGCGAGGTGGGGGTGTTCAACTTCCACGCGGTGGACTTCGGCAGGGCCCTGGCGCGGGGGATCCGGAGACCTCCTTTGCCGGACGAAACGCGCGACGCTCTTGTCGGCTGGTTTCTCAAGCGGACCCCCCAGCGCGCCGGGGAGGGACCGTGGTTCGGCGCCGCGAGCGGCTCGAACGTGGTCATGGTGCAGGCGGAGTCGCTTCAGGACTTTGTCATCGGTCTCGAGGTACAGGGAGAGGAGATCACGCCATTCCTGAACCGGTGGGCTGAAGGTTCGCTGCGATTCACCAACGTCACCGATCAGACGGCCCAGGGTCGGTCCTCCGACAGCGAACTGGCCACCCAGGTGTCGCTGCTGCCGCCGCCGGTGGGTGCGGCCGCCTTTCTTTACCCGAACAACCGGTTCACCGGGCTGGCCTCGGTGCTCGCAGACCGGGGCTATGACACCGTGTCCGCGGTTGCGTTCGAGGGGTCATTCTGGAACCGGCAGTCCACCCATCAAGGGTTCGGTTACCGTACCAGCCTGTTCGAAGACGCCTTTGCTCCCGGGCAACCGGTGGGTTGGGGCCTCAACGACCGCGACTTTTTTTCCCAGATGGTCGACCGGTTGGCCGTGGGGCCGCAGCCATTTTGCGCCTATCTGTTGACGCTGTCCCTCCACCATCCATTCGCGGGATTTCCCGACAACCTGCGAGAGCTGGAGCTGGGCGACCTCGAGGGTTCCCCCCTGGGCAACTACCTGCATACGATGCGGTTTTTCGACCGGGCCTTCGCCACGCTGATCGCCGATCTCGAGGGGGCCGGCCTCGCCGAGACGACGATGATCGTGCTGTGGGGTGATCACGACGCCGGCCTCGATTGGACGCCCCGACTCGCGGCGCTGTCGGGACAGTCCCACGACGCCGCTGGCTGGTACCTCAGCCAGCGGGTGCCGCTGCTGGTAAAACTGCCGGGCGCAAACCAAAGCGGCCGTAGATTCGACGTGCCGGCCGGCCATCAGGACGTGGCTCCGACGCTGGCGGCCCTGCTCGGAGTCGATGCCGGGCTCTTGCCCTGGATGGGTCGCAACCTGTTGGGGCGGCCGGGCGATGCTCCCGTGGTCGGGGAGTATCGGTGTTGGCGGGACGGCAGTCGCCTCTTTCTCCAGGGCGACGGCACCCTAAAGGGCGGTAGTTGCCGGGCCCTACCGGACCTTGGGGAGCTGCCGGCCGCCGCCTGCGCGGTCGGGTTCGAGGATGCCCGCCGCCAGGTCGAGATCTCCGAGCTGGTTCTTGAGTACGACCTCCAGCAGGAGATCGCTCAAAGGCTGGCGGTTGAATGACTGAAAATCAAAAATCAAAAATCAAAGATCGAAAATCCCCCTTGCCTCTCCAGGTGGTGAGGTTCCGGCGCCGTGAGGCCGGCACGACCGCCGGCTGAGGTCTTCCGAATTCCGAATTCCGAATTCCGAATTCGAGCCGGACGTGCATGGGAGGCTCTTGACGGTCGGAGGCGCTCTGCCTACGATGATCGGGTTCCGCCACGTTGCACTCTCAAAGGGAGCGCTCTCATGAGTAACAGAGCCGACAAGCTCAAGTCACTGGAAACCGCCATCGGCCAGATCGAACGACAGTTCGGCAAGGGTTCGGTGATGCGGATGGGCGAGCAGCCCCAGATTCGAGTCAAGGTCATTCCCACGGGTTCGATTGCACTCGACGCGGCCCTCGGCGTCGGAGGTGTGCCGCGCGGCCGGGTGGTGGAGATCTACGGCCCGGAGTCCTCGGGCAAGACCACCCTCGCCCTGCACATCATCGCCAACGCCCAGGCGGCGGGCGGCCTTGCTGCGTTCATCGATGCCGAGCACGCCTTGGATCCGGAGTACACCGGCAAGCTGGGCGTCGATCTCGACGAGCTTCTCATCTCGCAGCCCGACTTCGGGGAACAGGCCCTGGAAATCGCCGAGACCCTGATTCGCTCGGGATCGGTGGACGTGATCGTGATCGACTCGGTGGCGGCCCTCGTGCCCAAGGCCGAGCTCGAGGGAGACATGGGTGATGCCCAGATGGGGCTGCAGGCCCGTCTGATGTCCCAGGCGCTGCGCAAGCTCGCCGGCGTCGTCTCCAAGTCCAGGACCTGCCTGGTGTTTATCAACCAGGTTCGGATGAAGATCGGGGTGATGTTCGGCAACCCGGAGACCACCACCGGAGGTCGAGCCCTCAAGTTCTACAGCTCGGTTCGAATCGACATCCGGCGCACCAGCGCCATCAAGGCCGGGGACCAGGTGATCGGCAACCGCACCAAGGCCAAGGTGGCGAAGAACAAGGTGGCCGCCCCCTTCCGGGTGGCTGAGTTCGACATCCTGTACGGCGAGGGAATCTCGCGCACCGGTGAGCTGCTCGATCTCGGGGTGGAGCACCGCCTGGTCCAGAAGTCCGGATCCTGGTACTCGGCCGGGGAGACCCGCCTCGGTCAGGGCCGCGAAGCGGCTCGCGCTTTTCTGGCCGAGAACGCCGAGGTTGCGGCCGAGCTCGAGTACAAGCTGCGGGAGGCTCTCGGCCTGAACCCGTCCAAAGAGGCTGCGCCGGACGCGACGGCGGAATAAGCGGTCGTCGACGGGTGATGGACGGTATGGGTCGGTCAAGTCGGAATTTCCGACCCCCTACAATGAGGTTCTACGTGTCGGCGGTTCTGCCGCCGTGCCGGGTGATTTTTCCAACGAGGTGAAGATGAGGTTGAAGACGCTGTGGGGAGTGATCGCGGTGCTCGTCGCCGCCGTGGCATCTGCGGACGAGGCGGTGTCACCGCCCCAGGATCCGGGCTTCCTCCGGTTCGTGGAGCGTGCGTCCTCCTACTACCCCGACTCCACCTTCCGAGTGGTTTCCGAGGAGCGCAAGCGAACTCCATCAGGTTCCTACCGGATCGTCGAGGTGGACCGTTCGTGCGCCATCGACCTCCTCTCGGGGTCGCGGACCGTGGTGGTTGACGACGTCGCCGACCTGGCCTGGTTCGGCAACGCCGCCAGGTTGCCGCTGGAGGAAACCGGGATGGGAATCGACGCCTTGAGGGGATTTCTCGAGGGCTTCCTGCCTGACGCGCTCAAATCGGCGCTCCAGATGAAGGTCTCCCTCGACTGGCAGGACCCGCCGTTCCGCGCGGGAGCACTGCTGTCCTTCTGGCTGAAGGTCGACACCGGATACGGCGAGTACCGCAAGGTTGCGTCGGTGACCGCCGACGGCGGCTTTCTCGTGCTGGGCCCGGTCTATGCGTTGGATTCCGACCCGGTGACCGTCCGCCGGGAGTTCTTGGCATCAGACGAGCTCGTCATCTGGGACCGGGTGCCGCCCGGCGACGCGGCGGTCGAGATCGTCGAGTTCTCGGATCTCGAGTGCCCGGCCTGCAGCCACCGATGGCCGCTGATCAAGGAAATTCTGGACGCCAACCGATCGACGGTTCGTCACGGTATGGTCAGCTTGCCCCTATCGGTGATCCACCCGTGGTCATTCAGGGCAGCGTGCGCTACGTGGTGCGTGAGTGAGCAGAATTCGGAGCTGCTGCTGCCGTTCAAGGAGCTCTTCTACGAGCTCCAGACCGAGATGGAGGTCGGTTTGGTGACGCCCACCTCCCGGGACTTCGTTGCCGGAAACGGCCTCGACGAGGAGGCGTTCAATCAGTGCTACCTCCGGCAGCCGTCGCTCGACGCGGTCCACGGGCAGCTCAAGATCGGTCAGGATTTGGGGGTGGTGTCGACGCCGACCTACGTGGTCAACGGGTGGATCGTCCAGGCGATCGACGACGAGTGGTTCCCGGACTTCATCAAGCTCCTTGCCGCCGGCGAAGAACCTAACTGACGGGCTGAGTCAAAAGTCTAAAGTCAAAAGTCTAAGGTCTGGGGGGTCCTGCCGGTATTCCAGGAGAGGGAATTGCGCCCGCCCGCCCCTCCGCCCATTGCGTATTACGAATTACGAATTGTCGGCGTCCGAGGTCGTTTGTGCTGGAAAACGACAACGACCCCGGCAGGTCGCAATTCGCAATTCGCAATTCGTAATGTGGGGGCGGGCGAGTCTCCTATCTGGAATCCAGGTCGAGATCGGCACAGCGATTGCATCATTGGTAGGTCGGCGGTGGACCATGGCCGATCGGTTCTCCGATGAAAAAACCTGCCGGGGATGCAGGCTGTTCGTGGATGATCCACACCAGCTGGAGAGGGCCTTCCCGGGGATCCTGGTGCTGTCCTCGTGCTATGGCTCGGCACGCGGGGACAGCGGCATCTGTCGCCTGAGGGACACCTTCCAGTACCCCGAATCCGCCTGCCGGCACTTCGAGGCGCGGAGCTTTTGTTTCGAGCCGGGCCCTGAAAATGTTACGCGGCGGTGACGCCGATCCCGGACGGCCGACCTTCCGGGCCACGTGGAGAGCCCCCGGTCACCCGCCCCCGCCCGCGGACCGTCTCGCCGAACTGGCGGACGGCTTTCGGGATCGATGCCGCGGCGATGGACCCGCCAACTGCGTGGCACGGTGTCCGTTGCACGTGGATGCCCACGGCTACATGCAGCTCACCCGACTCGGGCGGTTCAGGGAGGCTCTCCAGCTGATCCGGGAGGAGCTGCCCTTTCCGGGGGTTCTGGGCTACGTCTGCGTCCACCCGTGCGAGCTTCACTGCAAGCGAATCGACACCGATACGGCCGTCCGAATCCGGGGTGTCAAGCGGTTTCTCGCCCAATGGGAGCCCGGAGAACCGCAGCACGTCGTGGACTGCCGGCCGGCTCGCGAGCAACGGATCGCGGTGGTGGGAGGAGGACCGGCGGGTTTGTTGGCCGCCTACGATCTCCGGCGGCAGGGGTACGAGGTGACGCTGTTCGAGCGGGAGCAGCGCATCGGGGGCTGCCTGACGTACCGGATCCCCCAGTGGCGCCTGCCGACGAGGGTGCGCGAACGGGATCTGTCGATCATCGATGCCGTGGGGATCCGGGTGGAGACCGGTGTCGAGGTGGGGCGCGATCTCGCGCTGGAGAGCCTCCTCGATGCTCACCACTCGGTCCTGCTGCTGGTCGGTTTCGCGGGCGTGCAGCGTCTGCTCAGTCGAGAGTCTCTGGGTATAGGGCGGTCGGATCGCGGGACAATTCCGGTCGAACCAACGACCGGTGAAACCGCGATCAACGGTGTGTTCGCCGGCGGCGACGCGATCAGCGGTCCGGGCTCGGTGATTCACGCGCTGGCTGGAGGTCGTCGAGCTGCGGAGTCGGCTCACCGGTTTCTGGTCGGTGACGACCTCAGACGAGATCGCGATGGTCTCGAAGAGAAACCGCTGTTGTGGGAGCTGGAAGTTGACGAGGCCGAGCGCCAGCGGCGGCACCGCCCACCGGTGATGTTGCACCCGGCCCCCGATCCGCTGTCCGAAGGCGAAGCGGTCGGCGAGGGAGAGCGGTGCCTTGATTGCGTCTGCGGCCTGTGCACCGGCGAATGCGACTTTCTCGCCCGACACTGCGATGTTCCGAGGCAGCTCGCAGCGAAGATCCGGGACGGACCGGCGGCAGACCTGGAGATGGTGTACTCCTGCGCCCTCTGCGGGCTCTGTCGGGAGGTCTGCCCGGTGGGGCTGGACACCGGCGAAATGATGCTCGAGGCACGGCGCCAGGCGGTCAGGGATGGCCTTGGCCCGCTGCGCCGGCACCGCCGCGAGCTTCGGTTCTTTCGTTTCGGTGTGTCTCGAACCTTCTGTCTCGCCATGGCCGAGCCCGGCCGGCGGAAGTCGAGGAGGTTGTTCTTCACCGGATGCTCGCTGCCGGCCGTCGCGCCGCGGCTGACCGTCCGGCTTTACCATGAGCTCCGGCGGCGGTACCCCGGCACCGGAGTGTTGATGCGATGCTGCGGCTCCCCAGCCGAGGCCATGGGTATGGCCGATGAAGCCAGGGCCGCGCGGCTTGCGGTGGCGGCCGCCATGGAGCGGCTCGGCGCGGACGAGCTCGTGGTTGCGTGCCCCGGCTGCCGCGAGGCGCTCGAGGCCGGCGACCTCGGGATCCGGGTGCGCTCCACGTGGGAGCTGCTGGCCGGCGAGCCCGAGCTCGCTGGTTCCCGCCGGGGCTTCACGGTTGCGATGCACGATCCGTGCGCGTCGCGGTACGACCCGGTCACCCGGTCGGCCGTTCGGGAGCTGGTGGCCGCCAGCGGGGCCGAGATGGTGGAGCCGGATTTCTCAGGCTCGACGACCCGTTGCTGCGGGCTCGGCGGAAGGATCGGCGATGTGGATCCCAGACTGGCCCGAAAGATGGCCCGGCGCAGAGCCGACGAGCTCGCCGCTCCGGTCGTCACCTACTGCTCGCGCTGCCAGATGGCACTGGGACGCGGCGGCGCGCACGTCATCCACCTGGCCGAGTTCCTGTTCGCCGCCAACCCCGGGGCCGATTTCCCCAGGGCTGCAAGCGGCTCGTTGAGGCGCTACCTGAATCGGCTGCGGGTCAAGCGGGCGTTCCGCGGTGCGGCGGCTTCCGGATCTGACGGTTGGGAGTGACATGCGGCCGCGAAACGTCACCCTGACCGTGGACGGGCGCCGGGTCGAGTCGCGCGCCGATCGGCTGCTGATCCACGTTCTTCGGGATCTCGGCATCCGCGTTCCCACGCTCTGCCATGACGACCGGTTGACCCCCCACGGCGGATGCCGGCTGTGCGTCGTGGACCGCCAGGACGAAGACTGCCTGGTGCCGGCCTGCTCGACGCCGGTGGAGGAGGGGATGGTCATCCGCACCGAAACGCCGGAGGTCGTGGAATCGAGACGGCGTCAGCTGCAGCTGTTGCTCCTCGATCACCGGCTCGAGTGTCCGGTGTGTTGGCGCAGCGGTGACTGTCGTTTGCAGGACCTGGTCTACGAGCTCGGAGTGATTGACGAGCCGTTGCCCTTCGACGCCGTGCCCAGACCCGCCGACGATGTATCGCCGGTCATCCACCGCGATCCGGAAAAGTGCGTGCTGTGCGGCCGCTGCGTCAGGCTCTGCGAGGAGGTCCAGGGGGTCGCGGCCATCGGCTTTGCGGATCGTGGTCTCGGCCTCCACGTGACCACGTTCGACAACCGCGCGCTGGACTGTGAGTTTTGCGGTCAGTGCGTCAACGCGTGCCCGGTCGCTTCGCTGACGACACGCTTCGACGAGCCCCGGGTTCCCTTCTGGCTGCGTACGAGGGTTTCCACGACCTGTTCCTTTTGCAGCTGTGGCTGTGATCTCGTCGTGGAGTCGAACGACGGCCGGCTGCATCGAGTGACCGGCTCGCCGGAAGCACCACCGAATCGAGGCAAGCTGTGCGTCAAGGGCTGGCTGGGCCTCGATCTGCTGGGGAGTGATGACCGCCTGACGGTTCCTCTCATCCGACGCAACGGCCGGCTGGTCGAAGTCGGTTGGGACGAGGCCCTCGACGCAGCCGCAAAAGGCCTGCAGCGGGCGGCCGACCGGAGGACCGCGACGGTCGCCCTGGCCAGCGGGCGTCTGAGCTGCGAGGACGGATACCTCCTGCAGCGCTTCGTTCGCGGCGTGCTTGGCTCTCCCCATGTGTCCATGGCCGCGGTCGGCGGCGTGGAGGCACTCGTCGAAGGACTCGCTCCGGTGGCGTCGTGGCCGCGGTCGACGGCGCGGCTGGAGGATGTGCGGGAAGCGGACCTGGTGGTGGTGCTGCGAGCGGACCCGACGAGGACTCACCCGCTGGTCAAGACCGAGCTGATCCAGGGAGTCCACGGGCGGGGCCAGAAGCTGGTGCTGTGCCACGCCCTTTCCGGGGACCTGGAACGGCACGCCGACCTCCACCTCCCGGTCGCCCCCGGATCGGAGGACTGCCTGCTCCGCGGAGCAGCCGGGGAGCTGATCCGGGTCAGGCCCTCGCTGGCGGCCGACGCCCACGAGCGTCCGGGAGGAGTCGAGTGGACGGAGAGTCTGCGCGGGTACACGGGGGAGCTGGTCCGCCGACAAACGGGCGTGCCGCCACACCTCGTTGCGCGGCTCGTCCGGTTGCTGCTCGAAGCCCGGAGGCCGCAACTGGTGGTGGTCTGCGGGACCGGGATTCCCGGCGACGAGTCATCGGTGGCGAGGGCGGCGGCCGAGCTCACCACCGTGCTGCCCGGCTCGGCCGGGGTGCTGGTGCTGCCGGAAAAGGCCAACGTCCTCGGACTCTTGGAGGTCGGGCTTCATCCCGCCTTGCTGCCGGGTGCTCGCCCGGCAGGCGTCCCGTCCATGATTGACGAGGTCGCCAGCCTTGTCGACAGCCCGATCCCGACGGCTGCGGGTTGGGGACCCAGGGATTTGATGGCGGAAGCCGTCCATGGCCGGGTTGGGGCCATGCTCCTGATGGGCGTCGATCCGGTGCGCAGCTTTCCGCGTTCATTTCACGCCCACCAGGCGCTGGAGTCGGCGCGCTTCGTGATCTGCGCCGATGCCTTTCTGACCGACTCGGCGCGGATGGCGGACGTGGTGCTGCCGGCGGCCATCCTCGCCGAGCGAGGGGGGACGATGATCGGGATCGACGGAGCTCGGAGGTGGTTGAGGAAAGCCGTGCCGCCGCCGGCCGGATTGCCCGGAGACGGTGAGCTGTTGCGTGAGCTGGCCCGCCGACTTGGAGCCGACCTGCCGTGGGCCGAGGATCTCGAGGCCGAAATGGATCGCGTGGTGGGGTGGACCTTGGCACCTGGATCGGTGGTGCGGCTCGAGCCGGCCCCGTCCCCGGCCGGTGGTGAGGCGTGGTCGGGGTTCCTATTGGACGGCTCGCCGCAGCTCTTTCACTCCGGTTCAGTGACCACCCGCAGCGCGATTCTGCGGGAGCTCGCGCCGCCGGTGGCGGTTCGCTTGAATCCGGCAGATGCGCGCCGGCTCGGGGTGTCAGGGGGAGATGTGGTTTCAGTGTCGAGCGGGCTCGGTGAGCTGATGCTGAGGGCGAGAGTCGACCGGACGGTGAGAGCCGGTTCGGCCCTGGTCCTGTGGGGCGCCGGCAGGCACGGTGCACGCGAGCTTGCCCAGGAGGCCCACCAACCGGTCGCGGTGCGCCTTCGGAGGCCGTGTTGAGCGGCACCCCTGACCCCGCGGAGCTGGGTTTCTTCGGCTCTCAGCCCGTCGAGGTCCTGGATCCTGCGGTCGTCGAGCTGGTGGACGCCTTCCTGTTTGCCAACCCCGGCGGTCGCGAGCGACTGGTTCCCCTGCTTCAGTGCGTCCAGTACGAGGTGGGTCACCTCCCGCTGGCGGTTCAGGAGCTGGCAGCCGACCGACTGGGGATTTCACCCGTCCAGGTCGCCGGCGTCGTCAGCTTCTACCACCAGTTCACCACGACCCCCAGGGCACCGTTCGAAATTCGGGTGTGCTCGGGCACCGCCTGCTATGTGCGCGACGGAGAGAGGGTTCGCGATGCCCTGATCGACGCGCTCGGAGTCGGGGTTGGCGGGATCTCGCCTGACGGCTTGTTCAACCTGGATCGGGGTCACTGTATCGGCGCCTGCGGCCTCGCCCCGGCAGTGATGGTCAACGGAGTGATCCACGGTCGATTGACGGCCGGTGCGGCGAGGCGGCTGGTGGGCCGGCTGCGGCACTCGGTGCGGACAGCGGACCCGACCGGTGGCGTGGATGGTGTGGTGAGGCCGAGTCCTCTGTCCGGGGTATGGCGCTCTGCTCGGTCGATCCCGGGTCGCGCCCCAGGGGAAGTCACGCAACGGCGAACCCTCCAGGTGTGCTCGGGGAGCGGCTGTGTCGCCGGAGGCGCCATCGAGGTGGCCGAGGCGCTCAAAGCCGGGTTGCGAAGGCTGCGGACGGGCGACGACGACCTCGATACGGCCGTCGAGGACGTGGCCGTCGAGCTGGGGATCACCGGCTGTCGCGGCTTCTGCACCGCAGGACCACTGCTCAGAATTCCGGAGCTGGGCCTGCTCTACTGCGGCGTCGGCGTGACTGACGCGGACGAGATCATCCATCGGACCGCTCTGGGGGGAGAGACGATCCGGCGGCTCTTGTTCGTCGATCCCGAGACCGGCGGGGCGTGCCGCGGCCAGGAGGAAATTCCGTTCTTCGCCGGCCAGCGACGGGTGGTACTCCGGCTCTGCGGTGAGATCGATCCGGAGCGGATCGAGCAGTACGAAGCCCACGGCGGGTACGACGCCCTGCGCCGGGTGATCCGGGACCTGAGGCCGGAAGAGGTGATCCGCACGGTCACGGATTCGGGCCTGGCGGGGCGCGGCGGCGCCGGATTTCCGACCGGCCGGAAATGGCAGCTCGTGGCCTACGCGCCCGATGAGGTCAAGTACGTGGTTTGCAACGGCGACGAGGGAGATCCCGGGGCGTTCATGGACCGCAGTCTGATGGAGGGAGATCCGCACTCCGTGCTCGAGGGAATGGCGATCGCCGGCTACGCGGTCGGTGCCCGATTCGGTTACGTCTACCTCAGGGCCGAGTACGAAATGGCGGTCCGGCGAATGCTGAACGCGGCCGCCCAGGCTCGGGAGCGGGGGTATCTCGGCGACGACGTTCTGGGCAGCGGGTTCTCCTTCGACGTTCGACTCGTGCAGGGGGCGGGGGCATTCGTCTGCGGAGAAGAAACCGCGCTCATCGCCGCCATTGAAGGCCGCCGCGGGGTGCCGCGCCCGCGCCCGCCGGCGCCTTCGGCCCGGGGCCTGTGGGGAAGGCCCACCCTGATCAACAACGTGGAGACTCTGGCCAACGTGCCGGCGATCATGCGATATCGGGGGCTTCAGGAGGTTACCCCCGACCCTCGTGCCGAGGGGAGAACCAAGACCTTCGCGGTCACCGGGGCGGTGCGCCACGTCGGTCTGGTGGAGGTCGAACTGGGGACCACCCTCCGCGAGATCGTGTTCGGAATCGGCGGTGGTCCGGTGGAGGGTCGGAGCTTCAAGGCCGCCTGGATAGGAGGGCCGGGTGGCGGGTGCCTCGCCGAGCAGCACCTGGATGTGCCCATCGACTTCGGCTCTCTCGAGGCGCTGGGGGCTTCCATGGGATCCGGAGGGTTGGTGGTCGTGGACGACCGCACCTGCAGCGTCCGCCTGGCTCGCTACATGACCGCCTTCTGCGTCGAGGAGTCCTGCGGCAAGTGTCCGCCGTGCCGCGTCGGGACCCGGACGCTGCTCGGTGTGTTGGAGCGAATCTGTGACGGCTGCGGAGTGCCCGGGGATCTGGAACGACTGGAGAGTCTGGGTCGGCACATCAGCAGGACCTCCCTGTGCGGCCTGGGCCAGTCGGCGCCGAAGCCGGTACTGTCGGCGCTGAGGTATTTCAGGGACGAGTTCCGAGCCCACCTGGAGGACCACCGGTGCCCGGCCGGCGAGTGTGCGCGCCTGGTGGACTTCCACATCGACCCGAAGCTGTGCGAGGGTTGCGGCGACTGCGGTGCGGTGTGCCCGGAAGGTGCGATCTCGGGCGACCTCGGGAGGCCGTACCTCATCGATCCGGAGTCCTGCAGCCGATGCGGTCTCTGCGTACCGTGCTGCCCCTACGACGCCATCGAGACGGTGTAGGCTGTGGGTTGACGATGGCTGGGCGAGAGACCCCCTTTTCGTTCATCTTCGCCTCGGAGCTGCACGGGCGGCTGCTGTGGTTCGCGAGGCTGCGCTGGATCGCGGTGGCGGCGCTGGCCGCGACCTCGTTGCTGGGACCGCGCTTCGGTTGGACCGGAGTGTGGCCCGGGTTGGCGATCATCGCCGGTCTGGTGGCGGTCTACAACCTGGTCTTCCTCAACCGGCTTCGGAGCTATCTCGTTTGGGACCGCCCGTACGACAATCTCCGGGCGGTGGCCATTCGTCACATGCTCACCGACCTGGCAGCGTTGCTGGTCGTCGTGCATTTCACGGGAGGATGCCACAGCCCGGTGATGCCGTTCGTGGTCTTCCACATGGCCATCGGCACGATCATGATCTCGAGCCGGATGATGTTCCTGCTGGCGGCGGTGACCTGCGCCGGGGCGGTGGCGCTGTTCACGATGGAGGGCTGGGTGCTGAGGCACCGGCATCCGATCGGAGACCATCCGGCGGATTTCGGCCTGCCCTGCTTTCTGAACGTCGCGGTGCTCGTGGCGTTGGTGTTCGGAATGGTGTACCTGACCGACACCGTCACCAGCCGGTTCAAGACCCGGAGCATCCAGCTTCACAACACCTCCGAGCAGCTCCGGGAGCGCAAAGAGGAGCTCCAGGGCCTGCTCCGTGAACGCGAGGAATCCGAACGCCGAAAGTCCCACTACATGCGGATCTCGGCCCACCAGCTGAGGTCCCCGCTGGGGACCATCAAGACCTCGCTCCAGGTGCTGGTGGATGGCATTGTGGATCCGTCGAGCGATGGCGGGCGCCGCTTGATCGTCGGTGCTTCGGAACGGGTCGACGATCTGCTGGATATCGTCAACGATTTGCTGGAGCTGGCCAAGATGCGCGAGGGCCGGGCGCGGGCGCCGTGGGCGCGCCAGGTGTATATCAACCAGGTGCTGGCCGATATTTTCGACGCCATCGGGCCTCAGGCGCAGGAACGCAAGGTAGAGCTGGTCGCCGACGTGCAGGGTGTGGCCCTGCTGGATTGGGGTGTGCCGCCGGACCTGGTTTACGTTTTCGAGAACCTGATCGGGAACGCCATCAAGTACTCCCACGAGGGCGGCGAGGTGCGGGCCAAGCTGCGCGTCGCGGGAGGCGTCGCCACCGTGGAGGTCTCCGACAACGGCATCGGCATCCCTGCGGACCTGCTGTCGGACGTCTTCCTCGAGTTTGTGAGGGCACCCAACGCCAAGAAGCACGCCGCCGGCGGGACCGGCCTCGGGCTGTCGATCGTTCGGGAGGGGGTGGAGATGCACGGCGGGACCGTGAGCGTTGCCAGCGAGCCCGGGAAGGGCACCCGGTTCACCGTCACGTTGCCACTTGACTACGTTCCTCCCGAGGTCGCCGACCGGGTAGGACCTTCGTAGATCCACAATTCGGGTCCCCGCCCGCCCGGGAATTGGACACGGAAGAACACGGAAACCACTGACACTCTCCCGCCCGCCCGGAATGGGACGCAGATGAATGCAGCAACCTCACTTTCTGAGTTTTGAGTTTTGAGTTCTTAGTTACATACGGGCGATGGTGAGTCCGAACGTCGAGGGCCTCCCGGGAAAAACTAAGAACTAAGAGCTAGGAACTAAGAACTAAGAACTAAGAACTAAGAACCGACTCTCTCCCACCCGCACCGTGGGAGTCGTCGCTGACCTGTCTCTCAATAAGAAAAGAGGGGGGTGTGAACACCGACTCACCCAGCAAAGAAAGTAGTCCACCGGAGCTCCGCTGGAAGCGGGGCGGCCAGCAGGGTGTCATTCGGGACGAGAGCCGGCTTTCGTCCCGGGTGCCGCCCTGATGGCATGTCCGCGGTGTTGCCGCGGACACCGGTGGATGGTAAAGGTGCATTTTCAAGTCGATGATTGATCCGGGAAACCTCGACGATCGGTTAGTCGACCACCTGTCAGCGTTCATCTGCGTTCATCTGCGTCCAATATTTCCGGGGCGGGGGGCTTTGCTTTTTGATCATCTATCAGGAATCGTGTTACTTCGAGTGGGTGACGAGCACATGAGGGTCCGAGACGTGGAGGGACCCCATGGGAGATGGCGAAGTGACGACAGAAGGTGAATCGGGGCCAACCGCCCGCAGCGGTGGCCGGCTGAAGCCGGCCGTTGTCGTCGCCGGAGTGGTGGTCGGAATCGTGCTCGCCTGGAAGCTGGGAGCCTTCGACCTGCTGTCCATCGAAAATATCGACCGAATGGATGCCTGGTTCGACGGTCTCGGATTCTGGGCGCCGGTTGTCTTCATTCTGCTCTGGGTCGCCGCGTGCGTGTTCTTCCTCCCCGGGCTTCCCATCTCGATTGCCGGAGGCTTGATCTTCGGCGCATTCTGGGGAACGGTCTATACCACGATCGGGGCGAACCTGGGAGCCGCCGCGGCGTTCTTGATCGGCCGCTACGTGGCCCGGGGAATGGTCGAGCGGCGGATTGCCGGCAGTGCCGGATTGCGGCGGATCGACGAGGGTGTGAAACGGCAGGGATGGCGAATGCTCATGATCACCCGGCTGGTGCCGATCTTCCCTTTCAACATCCAGAACTTCGTCTACGGGCTGACCGACATCTCGCTGGGAACCTACGTTCTGGTCAGCGTGGTGTGCATGTTGCCCGGGACCATCGCCTACAATTTTGCCGCCGGAGCCGTGCGAACCGGCGATTTCGGCAAGACCCTCTGGTACCTCGGCGTCGCAGCGGTCTTCTTCGTCGTGTTGTCTCTCATCCCCGGTTGGCTGACCAGGCGTTACGGAGTCGATGAGGCTGGCCGGTAGGGCTGGAGGTCCCCCCCCACCCAGAATGGGCCGCAGAAGAACGCAGAAGGGCGCAGACCAACGCAGCAAACTCACTTTGCGAGTTCTGAGTTTTGAGTTCTGAGTTACATGCGGGCGATGATGAGTCCGAATGTCGAGGGCCTCCCGGGAAAAACTAAGAACTAAGAACTAAGAACTAAGAACTAATGCGACCAATTTTCCGGGGTGGAGGGCTTCGTTCTTCTGCGGCCGATCCCAGCGTGGGAGGAGGAACGGGCCTGCCGACACGCTCTCGACGACGTTACGCGGCGGTGACGGTCGACGGCGGCCGGTTTCGACCCTACGGGCCGGTTGCCTCTGATCGATCCCATCAACCAAAGTGAGAAGCCACGGGACGGTCGCAACTTCCGCTGTCCGAAGATGGAGTTGGCAATTGCTTCATGGGGCCAATTCCTAGCGATCTTCTGAGGAATAGAAATTGCTCATTTCAGACGGGATGGGGACTTCGGGGATCGCCGGCGGCAGGGATTCGACAGATTCCCACGTAGCCGGAGTATCGGAGTTTGCCCGGAGAGGTCGGTCGGTATGGTTTGCGCGGTCCGACGAGAGCGGTCTTCATGCTATCGTGAGTCGACAAGAGAGTAGTTATTTGAGTAAATGTCTCAATTCAACAGGACCAAATTTGTTATCATGAGCGAGGAGTGGTAGTGATGACTATTCTCACTTACATGATCATGTACTGCGGCATCTCGATCTTCCTGGTGGCCGTCGTGGCCAGATTTTTGATGTGGTCGAAAATGCCGATGCACCTTCGTTGGGAGCTCTATCCTGTGGCTCACGAAGGGGGGAAGCGCGCCTCTTACGGTGGTTCATATCTCGAGGAGAGCGACTGGTGGACCAAACCCCGCGAGGTCTCCCTGGTGGGCGAGGCCAAGGTCATGATCCCGGAGATTCTCTTCCTCGAGGCCCTCAAGGAGCACAACAACAAGCTCTGGCGCCGATCGTTCCCGTTCCACTTCGGGCTCTACCTGGTGGCGGCCTGCACGGTGCTGATGATGGCGTTCGGGATCCTCACCGCGGTGCTGCCGGGTCTCATGTCCGGCCCGGTGGGCCTGCTTTTCGGGTGGCTGATTCCGATCACCGGCTACGCCGGCCTGGGACTCGGGCTGGTCGGCGCCTTCGGGTTGATCGACCGCCGGCGGAAGAAGCCCCTGCGGGACTACACCGCTCCTGTCGACGTTCTGAATCTGGTCTTTTTCGTCCTGGTATTCGGCTTCGCCCTGGTCACCGCGCTGGCGGTGGACCGAAGCTTCACCTCGGTCACTGCCCTGGTGGGGAACCTCGTCACCTTCAACGTCTCCTGGCTCGCCGGCGGCGGGCCGGAAGTGCTGCTGCCCCTGATTTCGGGCATCCTCATGGCGCTGCTGGTGGCCTACATTCCGCTCACTCACATGTCCCACTTCGTGGGTAAGTACTTCGCCTACCACTCCATTCGCTGGGCCGACGAGCCGAATCTCCCCGGCGGAAAGCAGGAGAAGGTCATTCATGAAATGCTGAACCAGCCGGTCTCGTGGTCGGCGCCCCACATCAAGGGCGACGGAACGAAGACCAAGACCTGGCTGGACGTCGCGACGGAGGAACAGAAGAAATGAAGCAGCCCGACAGCCTCAAGGACATCTCGAAGTACCCCGGCCAGCCGCTCGCCCACATCGAGCCGGTGGATCGGCGGCCGCTGCCGCCGCCCTTCGACAACGTCGATGAGGAACCGGCCTTCGCCGAGCTGTCGGAGAAGGCGCGCGAGCAGTACGTGGTGCTCGACGACACGATCGCGATCAACCTCAAGAATCCGGAGACCAAGGAGCAGGAGGACCAGCTGGTTCAGAGCTTCCTGTCGGGTCTGGAGAAGCTGTTCACCAAGGAAGACAACTGGACCTTCCTCCAGCCCCTCGAGATGTCCATGGAGCACTGTGCCAAGTGCCAGACCTGCTCCGAGGCCTGCCACATCTTCGAGGAGTCCGGTGAAAACGAGCTCTATCGCCCCACCTACCGGTCGGAGATCTTGCGCCGGATCTACTTCAAGTACATCAAGAAGGCGTCACCGTTGATCCATGGCGACATCGACCTCAACTGGACCGCGGTCGGCCGACTGATCGAGCTCAGCTACCGGTGCAACCTGTGCCGGAGGTGTGCGCAGACCTGCCCGATTGGGATCGACAACGCCCTGCTGTCTCGCGAGATCCGCAAGATCGCATCGCAGGAGATGGGCATCACCGCCCGCGAGCTCCACAAGGACGGCAGTGTGCTCCAGCTCGAGGTGGGCTCCTCCACCGGCATGACCCCGATGATCGTCAAGGACAACATCGAGTTCATCGACGAGGACACCGCCGAGCGCACCGGGATTCCCCTCGAGACTCCCTGGGACGTTGAGGGAGCGGACATCCTGCTCATCCACAACGCCGGCGAGATCATGGCGTGGCCGGAGAACCCGGGCGCCTTCGCGACGATCTTCAACGCCGCCGGTCTGAGCTGGACCATGTCCTCCGAGATCGTGGCCTATGACGGCATCAACTACGGCGTGTGGTACGACGACATGATGTTCGCCAAGGTGGCGGTCCGCCATGCCCAGGCCGCGGCCAAGCTCGGGGTCAAGAAGATCGTGCTCGGCGAGTGCGGCCACGCCCACAAGGCGCTCACCGTAATCGCCGACAAGGTGCTGACCGGGGACCTCAACATTCCGCGCGAAAGCTCCATGGTCACCCTGCTGGAGATCGTGCGGTCGGGCAAAATCAAGTTCGACAAGAGCCGCAACGACTTTCCGGTGACCCTGCACGATCCGTGCAACCTCGTACGCCTGATGGGTATCGTTTCGCCCCAGCGTGAGATCGTCAAGGCAGTGGTGCCCGAGGAGAGATTCCGCGAGATGGCGCCACACGGGGTCGAGAACTACTGTTGCGGCGGCGGCTCGGGCTTCGCCATCATGTCGGGCCACAACTTCGCCGACTGGCGGCACTACATGACCGGGCGCAAGAAGTTCCGCCAGATCCTCGAGGCCTTCCAGGACGAACCGATGGACCACGAGCACCCCAAGTACGTGTGCGCGCCGTGCTCCAACTGCAAGGGTCAGATTCGGGACATTCTGGCGTACTACGACGCCTGGGAGAAGGCCGGGATCCTGTACGGCGGCCTGGTCGAGCTGATGGTGAACGCCATGGTGGACGCCCAACCCAACTTCATCGATTGGGAATGGCATTAGGGCCAGCGTCTAAAGTCTAAAGTCTAAAGTCTAAAGTCTAAAGTCTAAAGTCGAAAGCCTCTCGAAGGTTGCTTCTGCTGTGTTCATCTGCGTCCATTTCCGTCCGGGGTGGTTGGGGGCGCCTCAGGATCTCGTATCGGGATCGCCGGCGATGGCGCGATAGACGATGGCGCCGATGATGGCGCCGGCGATGGGCGCCACCCAGAACAGCCAGAGCTGGCCGACGGCCCAGTCCCCGACGAACAGCGCGGGACCGGTGCTCCGCGCCGGGTTCACCGAGGTGTTGGTCACCGGGATGCTGATGAGGTGGATGAGGGTCAGACACAGGCCGATGGCGACGCCCGCGAAGCGCTGCGGAGCCCTTTTGTCCGTGGCCCCCATGATCACCACCAGGAAAACTGCCGTCATCACGATCTCACAGACCAGGGCGGCCATGAGCGAGTATCCGCCCGGCGAATGGGCCGCGTAACCGTTGGCGGCGAAACCCGCCCCAACATCGAACCCGGCCTTGCCACTGGCGATCACGAACAGGACCCCCGCCGCGGCGATCGCGCCCAGGACCTGGGCGGCGATGTAGGGCGCCAGGTCCTTGGCCGGAAAGCGTCCGCCGGCCCACAGGCCCACCGACACCGCGGGGTTGAGGTGGCAGCCCGAAACGTGGCCGATGGCGTAGACCATGGTGAGCACAGTCAAGCCGAAGGCGAACGACACTCCGAGCAAGCCGATTCCCACCGCCGGAAAAGCCGCCGCCAGCACCGCGCTGCCGCACCCGCCCAGCACCAACCAAAAGGTCCCGATGAACTCCGCTCCGGCCCTCTTCGACATGGTCATTCTCATACCTCCGTTTGAGTTGATTCGCACAGCTCGCGTTGATGTCAAGAAATCATAGCTGATCTTCACCGGTCGCCAGGTTGGCAATCTGCGATTCCCGAGCCCCCACCGGTACTCGCATTTTGCGATGGTTGCGGTTGCAGATTGCTGCACTTTAGAGCGTATGTACTGGATACAAGGTGCTTAGGGAAGTTCGAACGAGGCCCTCGATTGTGGCACGCCGGTTGCTCAATGGATCCCGAGAGGGCGGTTCAATCCCTCTTTTGATGCCGAGACAGAGGTGAAGGGAGTGGCCACATGGGCGACCTGGAGAGCTGGGTCTGGGACGAAGGGCGGAGAACCATCGCCGACGTTGGTGGGTTGCAGAACGAGTTCGCCGACGTTCATGAGCTGTGCGTCAGCGCCGATGGGGAAACGGTCGCCGCCCCGGTTCTCAAGGCTCCCGATACCTTTGGTGTCTGGGTCAACGGCGCGCTCTGGGAGGGCGAGTACGAGAAGGCGTGGCACCTTGTCTTCACCCCGGACGATCGATTGACGGCACTGGTCAGGGTCGACGATGAGTGGACGCTGGCGGTGGAGGGCCGGCTGTGGGACGAACGCTGGGAGTTCGCGTGGAACACCTCGTTTGACGATGACGGGAGCGTGATCGCGCTCCAGATCAAGGACAACATGGAGTACACGGTCGCCGTCAACGGCGAGGCGTGGAAGCAGCGCTTCCACTCGACCCGGGGGCTGGCGGTCAGCGGCGACGGCAGCCGGATTGCGGCCGTGGTGCAGGTCAAGCCGATGTCAGAGGGCGACATCTTCACATTTGCTGAGGGCCTGTGGAGCGTTGCGGTGAACGGGGACCCGTGGGAGCGGAACTTCGTCAACGTCTACTGCCCCGTGTTCAGTCCGAACGGGAAGCACCTCTCCGCGGAGGTGCGGCTGGACATCTGCGAGTACACCCTCGCCGAGGACGCGACACCGTGGAAAAACAGGTTCGGATGCGTCTGGGAGCCGATCTACCGGCCCTCGGGCGAAGCGGTCGTGGCGCCGGTGCGAGCCAACGGCAGCTGGACCCTCGCGGAAAACGGAGATCCGATCTGGCGAGGTCGTTACATGCAGCTGTGGAACCAGCGGATGAGCCCCGACGGTCGCCGGATCGCGGCCGTGGTGGCGCAGGGATTCGGGCGTTGGACCGTGGCCGTGGACGACGTGCCGTGGAAGGTCGTATTTGACGATCTCGTGCTGCCGCCGGTGTTTTCGCCAGACGGACGGCGGATCGCAGCAACGGTGAGAAGCCGCGACAACTGGACGGTGGCCGTCGACGGCAGGGTCTGGCCCGAGAGCTTTGACATGGTGTGGGACCCGGTCTTCAGCCCGTCGGGCGAGCACGTGGTCGCCAAGGTCGAGCGTGGTGGACGGTTTGCCGTGGTGCGCGACGGTGCCGTCTGGAGCCCGTGGTTCGATGCGCTTTGGGATCCGGTCTTCGATCCGACCGGCAGCCGGATGCTGCTGCGTGCGGTCGAGGACGGCGCCTATCTCCGGTCCGTCGTGCCGTTCGACGTGACCTGCCGGCTGTAGGAGCGGGGGAGGAAGCATGTACGAGTTGGTTCGGGGTCCCCTGGTCTGGATCGCGTTCATCGGGTTCTTCGGCGGTCTGATCTACCAGGTCATCACCATGGCCCGACTCGCCGCCAAGGAACGGGTCGTTTTCCCGACCCTCGATGCCAGGTACGGCCTGAGGTCACTGCTGCACTGGGTGGTTCCCTTCGGCTCGAGGAACACGAGGATGCACCCGGGATACACCACCGTGTCCTACCTGTTCCACCTCGGCGTGCTGATCACGCCGCTGTTCCTGATGGGACACGCCGCGCTCTGGTACGAGTCGTGGGGCGTGAGGTGGTGGAGCCTTCCCGACGACGTCGCCGACGTCATGACCCTGGTGGTGATCTTCGCGTGCCTCTTCTTCGTCGTCAGGCGCCTCGTTCGGCCCGAGGTTCGAAACGTCACGAAATGGTCCGACGTTGCCCTCGCCCTCGTCGTCCTGGCGCCGTTCCTGACCGGGTTTGCGGCCCACCGGCAGTGGTTGGCGTACCAGCCGCTCCTCATCGCCCACATCATTTCCGGTGCGATCTTCCTGCTCGTGATCCCGTGGACGCGTTTGGTCCACATGATCTGGTTTGCATTCACCCGCGCCTACATGGGCAGCGAGTTCGGGTCCGTCCGACACGCGAGGGACTGGTGATGGTCGGGCGCGGAGACCGGGAGGGGCACGGGCCGACCTTTCGTGAGCACGCGATGATCGATATTTCGGGGGTACGACAGCATGGTTGATCTCGTAGACCTCCAGATCGCGGATCGCGGCGTCGATGAGCAGATCCAGAAGCTCACCGCCGACCGCATCGAGGAGGTGATCCAGAGGGTGCTGACCCAGGAGTCCGCGGCTCGGCTCCAGGTCTATCTCGACACCTGTGTGCACTGTGGCCTCTGCGCCGAGGCGTGCCAGAGCTACGTCTCGCGCGACGGTGATCCGGACTATGCACCGGTGGCCAAGGTCAAGGACACGCTGTGGGAGATGGTCCGGCGCAAGGGCAAGGTGGACGGGGAGTTCCTCAGGAACGCCGCCCGCATCGCCTTCATCGACTGCGGGGCGTGCCGTCGCTGCAGCATGTACTGCCCCTTCGGCATCGACATCGCGTACCTGATCATGACGGTCCGCAGGATTCTCAATCTACTGGGTGTAGTTCCCCAGTACCTTCAGGACACCACCAACAGTCACGCAGCCACCATGAACCAGATGTGGGTGCAGCAGGACGACTGGATCGACACCCTGATGTGGCAGGAAGAGGATGCCCAGGAGGAGCTGCCCGGAACCAGGATTCCGCTCGACAAGGAGGGCGCCGACATCATGTACTCGGTGATCGGTCCCGAGCCCAAGATCCTGGCCCAACTGATCGCCAACATGGCGGTCATCATGAAGGTGGCCGGCGCCGATTGGACCATGCCGTCGACCGACGGCTGGGACAACTCCAACATGGCCATGTACTCGGGCGATTTCGAGACCATGGGCCGCGTCGAACGGCTCCACTGGGAACGGGCGATGCAGCTCAAGGTCAAGCGAGTGGTGATGGGCGAGTGCGGTCACGCCTATCGAGGAGCGGTGTACGACGGACCGAGGTGGCTGGGCTGGACCAAGCCGCCGATCCCGATGGTTCACGCGGTGGAGTTCTACTACGAAATCTTGAAGAGCGGTCGCCTCAAAATCGCCCGCAAGATCGAAGAGCCGGTCACGGTCCAGGATCCCTGCAACATCGTCCGCGGGCGCGGCCTCCACGACAAGCTCCGGTACGTGGTCAACGAGATTTGCGAGGACTTCCGGGACATGAGCCCGCGCTACGAGCACAACTACTGCTGCCAGGCAGGGGGCGGGCTGATCAACTGCGGGCCTCCGTGGAAGCTGTCTCGGATGAAGAGCAACCGCGTCAAGGCAGAGCAGATTGTCGACACCGGCGCCCACACCGTGATCACCCCGTGCCACAACTGCCACAGCGGCATCGAAGACATCATCGGCTACTACAAGCTGGACGCCCACGTGTCGTTCATCAGCGAGCTCCTGGTCAAGACCATCGAGATGCCGGAAGCGTGAGGGGCGGAGGGATCATGACACCAAGCGCACGCCGAATGACGCCAGCGATCTCGGCCCTCCTGATGGCGGTGGTCTCGATGAACGCCGTGACTGGCGCCGCCACCAACGAGCAGGGCCGATCGCTCGAGCTGTCGACCATCGTGATGGAATTCCCCCGGGACGCGGGCGGTATGGAGCGGCCGGGGGTGACGTTTGACCATGCCGCTCACGTGAAGGCCCTCCAAGACCAGGGATGCCGAACCTGCCATACGGTCGGGGACAGCGGCCTGATTCCGCAGTTCGCGGCGATTGAAGCTGGCGGCGACCGTGACTGGCTCATCGATACCTACCACGACACGTGCATCGGTTGTCACAACCAACGGCACGACGCCGGCATGACGAGCGGTCCGATCACCTGCGGTGAATGCCACGTCCGCCGGATGCCGGTCGCATCGATGCGAACGGGGATTCGTTTTGACGGCTCGTTGCACGGTCGTCATGCGCAGGCCTTTCCCGAGAAATGCGATCCCTGCCACCACGTCTACGACGAGATCCGACAGCAACTGGTGTACGAGAAGGGCGCCGAGGAGGCCTGCGGAGCATGCCACGGTGAGGCCGACGAGCAGGCCACGCCATCGCTGCGAAACGCTTCGCACATCGATTGCGTCGGCTGCCACCTCCAGCGCATCGACCAGCAGCTCGCGGCCGGACCCGTGCTCTGCGTCGGTTGCCATGACCCCGAGCAGCTGCGCGCCATCAAGAGGCTCGATCCGGTGCCGCGACTGCTGCGCGGGCAGCCCGATTCCATGTGGATTCAACTCCAGGGGGTCGCATTCAAGAGTGTGCCGTTCCAGCACCTCGGCCACGAAACGAACTCCTCGGCGTGCTCGGATTGTCACCATTCCAGGCTGAAGCCCTGCGGTGAGTGCCACGGCCTGGTCACCGCCGATGACGGGGGCGGAGTCGTGCTGGTGCAGGCTCATCACATGCCCTCGTCGGAGTACAGCTGCGTCGGATGCCACTCCGCCCGGGCACGATCCCGAGACTGCGCCGGTTGTCATGTCCAGCTGCAACAGGCGCCCAGCGAGCGGACCTGTGCGATCTGTCACTCAGGCCCGACTGCTGACGTGATGGCGGCTGAACAGGCACCACCGTTGTTCGAGCCGGTGGTGATCGCCGGGCTCCCCGCCATATCGGATCAGTTCCCCGAGACGGTCGAAATCGATTGGTTGGTGGACGAATACGAGGCCTCCAAGCTGCCCCACGCCAAGATCGTGGCGCGGCTCGACGCGATCGTTCGAGGGAGCCAGCTGGCGTCTCGCTTCCACGGCGATGTTGACACCCTCTGTGCGGGTTGCCACCACAACTCTCCGGTCGGATTGAGGCCCCCTCCCTGCCGGTCGTGCCACGGGTCCGATCACGGGATCACGGTCGACCGGCCGGAACTCAAGGCCGCCTACCACCGGCAGTGCGTCGGCTGCCACATCGCGATGGCCATCGAGAAGCAGGGCTGCGACGACTGCCATGCCGCCAGGGAGATTCAATCATGAGCATTTCACGACGCGGGTTTCTCGGAGGTGCCGCCGGAGCTGCGTTAACGGCCAGCGCCGCTCGGGCCGGAAGCGCCAAGCACTTTGGAGGTTATCCGGGCAGGTACGGATTGCTCCATGATACGACCCTGTGCGTTGGGTGCCGCTCGTGCGAGCTGGCGTGCGCCGAGGTCAACGATCTCCCGCTGCCGGACGTACCGAGGAACGATCTTTCGGTTTTCGACAACCTCCGACGGACCACCGACACGGAGCTGACGGTCGTCAATCGGTACCGGGAGGCAACCGAGGATGACCCGGCGGTGTTCAGGAAGCACCAGTGCATGCACTGCAACGAACCGTGTTGTGCAACCGTGTGCCCTGTGCAGGCCTTCGAAAAGACTCCCGAAGGCCCTGTTCTTTACCATGCCGAGTTGTGTATGGGGTGTCGCTACTGCGTGATGGCGTGCCCGTACTACGCGCTCGCCTACGAGTACGATAATCCCCTGACTCCCCGGGTCATGCGGTGCACCATGTGTTACCCGCGGATCAAGGACGGCCTCAAGCCGGCTTGCGCCGACGCCTGCCCGATGGGTGCGATCACCTTCGGTCGCCGGGAGGATCTCATCGCGGTGGCCCGTGACCGATTCCGCAAACACCCCGGGCGGTATGTGGAACACATCTTCGGCGAGCTCGAGTTCGGCGGAACCAGCTGGATGACGCTCGCTGGGACCGAATTCAACAACCTCGGCCTGCCCGATGAAATGACCTCGGAGCCGCTTCCCGCCATCGCGACCAGCTATCTGGGGGTGGTGCCGCTCGTCATCACGATCTATCCGGGCCTGCTGCTCGGATTGCACGCCTTCAGCAAACGCCGGGAAGCCGTCGCTCGCCAGGAACGTGAGACAGCGGTGGCCGAAGCCCTCGCTCGAAACAACGAGGACGCCCGTCAGAAGCTCGCCAAGGCTGCCGAGAAGGCGAAGAAAGACCAGGAGCGAGCGGTCGAAATGGCGGTTCAGAAGGCACTTCAAGAGCAGCGGAACGGGGGTGGATCATGAGTCAGGCTGGTGTCGAGAGCCTGCAGCCGCCACCGTCGAGGCCTGGTCTGTTGACCCCGTTCAATGTGGTGACGGGGATTATTTTGGTCGGTGGGGCGGTGATTCTCGCCCTGCGATTCACCAAGGGGTTGGCAGCGACCACCAACCTGACCCACACCTATCCGTGGGGTCTATGGATAGGATTCGATGTCATGAGCGGGGTGGCGCTCGCCGCCGGCGGATTTGTCACCTCGACTGCCGTCTACCTTTTCGGGATGAAAGAGTACAAACCGATTGTCCGACCGGCGATCTTGACGGCCTTTCTCGGGTACTTCCTCGTCGTTCTCGGCCTGTTGGCAGATCTCGGGCGGCCGTGGCGCCTGCCGTACCCGTTCATCAAGCACGCCGGTCCGACGTCGCCTCTGTTCGAGGTTGCGCTGTGCGTGGCCCTGTATCTGACGGTGCTGTTCATCGAGTCGACGCCTGCGGCTCTCGAGTGGTTCGGACTGAAGCGATGGCGACGGCTCGTTGGCAGCTTGACCGTTGGCCTCACCGTGCTTGGACTGATTCTGTCGACCATGCACCAGTCGACGCTCGGCGCCATGTACATGGTCGCAGTGACGAGACTGCACCCGCTCTGGTACTCGGCACACATTCCGGTTCACTTCTTCGTGTCGGCGGTGGCTGCGGGCATCGCCATGGTGATCGTTGAGGGGATGTTCTCACACCGCGCATTCCACGCACAGGTTCAGATTACCGATCAGCAGTTCCGGGACATCAATATCGGCCTCGCCAAGGCCGGATCCGTCGCGCTGGCGGTCTACTTCGCCATCAAGGTGATCAGCCTTGCTCTCGAGGACGAGTGGGCGTTGTTGGGAACGGGCTGGGGATTGTGGTATTTGGTGGAGATCCTCGGCTTCGTGCTCACACCGTGCATCCTGTTTGCGGTGGCGTACCGTGAGCGGAATCTCGTCATCGCCCGGATCGCAGCCGTTATCACGGTGATCGGCATCATGCTCAACCGGTTCAACATCACGTTCGTCGTCTTCAACTGGAACCTTCATGGCGAGCAAAGGTACGTCCCGACGTGGATGGAGATCTGGGTGACCGTCGCCTTCATCACCTTTGCGGTGGTGGTGTTTCGGTGGATTGCGAATCGAATGCCGATCATGTACGAACACCCCGACTGGAAGGGTGAGCACTGAGGAGATGATGATGTACACGCTTTTCGATTTTCTGACCTACACCAAAGGGGTGGGTTACATCGTGGCCGGGCTCCTGCTGGTCGGATTCATCCCATTTTGGCGTTTCCTCACCGAGCGTGAAAAGGGGAACAGATTCAAGCCAACAGGGACGCGATAGGACGGAGGCGACCATGCGTCACAAGATTCTCGTTGTGGACGACGAGGCGGATGTCAGGACTTTTCTCGTCGCGGTGCTCAAGAAGAGGGGTTACGAGACCTTCTCCGCCGCCGATGGTCGCGAGGCTTTCGCAGTCTTGCAGCGCGAAAAGCCGGACCTGGTGATTCTCGACCTCATGATGCCCAACCAGACCGGCACCGACTTCTACCGCCGGCTGACCAAGGACAAGGAACTCTGTCAGACGCCGGTCATCGTGGTCAGTGGGCTTGCCGGACGCCACCTGGCCGTCAAGGGACCAGTGGCGGTCTTCGACAAACCAATCGACCCGGACGAGTTCGGCGAAACGGTCGACAAGGCCCTTGGCAGAGGCGAAGGGTGACGATGAGGGTCAACCCCTCGGAAGGGAGGCGAAGATGTCTCTTCTGGAGAAAAAGGACCATATGCACGAGAATCCTCAGGTTCGGCTGACGGCGGTCGAGAAGATGACGGATCCGGAGATGCTGATCCACGTGTCCTGCACGGATGATTCTCCCCGGGTCCGGCTGACGGCCGTCGCCATGCTGAAGGACGATCATTCTCTCGAGCGGGTCGCGCGGGCGGCGAAGTCGCTCGACGCTCGTCTGGTCGCGGTCGAGAGGATCTTTTCGCAGGGGGTCATCGCCGATCTCCTGAAGGACCCCAAGAACCTCGAGCTCATGTCGGTGTGTTTTTCGCGCATCAGTGATCGCCGGATCATCGAGTCGATCGCCCAGGACGAGGCCTACAGCGGGGTGGTCCGTCGAATGGCGATCGAGTACTTCGCCGACTCAGGCTACCTGGACGAGGCGGCGGAGAAGGACGAGGCCGAGACAGGGGAGCCCACCACCGTTCAGAGAGTGAGTGCATTCGTCGAGCTTTATGGCGGCGGCCTGCGCGGCGTTCGTGCCATCGGCAGGTTCCGTCGCTCGGAGAAGGCTCTGAAGGCACTGGGGACCATCGCACGCCAGGGCGGCGAAACCGGCGGGTTGGCAATCGAGTACCTGTGCTCGGCTCTCGGCAGCCCCAATCCAAAGCTGGCGGGCTGTGCGGCCGACGAGCTCGCGACGCTCAAGGACACCGAGGCGGTGGACAGCCTGATTCGCGCAATGGACAATCCCAATCTCCGAGAGCCGATACGCCTGGTTCTCGAGAGGATCGGTACCCCCGAGGCGCGGGCCGCTCTCGGCGGCGAATCGTGGACCAGCTAAAAGGCGGGCAGGGAGAACATCATGGCGAAGAAGATTCTGATCATCGACGACGAGAAGGACATGCAGGTCTACCTCGGTACGTTGTTTCGCAAGGCGGGTTACGAGACCAAGACCGCCTCCAACGGCGAGGAGGGTCTGGACCTTGCCGATACGTTCCAGCCGGATCTGATTACGCTCGACCTGTTGATGCCGAAGCAGTCGGGGGTCAAAGCGTATCGGAGCCTCAGGATCTCACCACGAACAGACTCGATACCGATTGTCGTGTTGACCGGCCTGACCCGGCTCGACGACTTCTTCGGTAACCTGGGAGATCTGCGGGCACCTGACGCACTGGTGGAAAAGCCGATCGACAGGGAGACCTTTCTGGCGAAGGTCAAGGAGCTCGTCGGCGGCTAATCCGCAGGAGAAGGCTGGCGGGTTCTGCGGGCGGGGTCCAATTTTCCGAGGGGCGCCGGGGAGGCCGAGGTCGGCAGGGTCGCGGTGAAGATCGTTCCCTCGCCGGGCCGGGTGGTGAAGGTGATCGTTCCCCCGTGCTCCTGGGCCACCTGCTGGACGACGAGGAGACCGATACCGGTGCCTTCGCTGCCCTTTGTGGAGAAAAAGTCCTCGAAAACGCGGTTGTTCATCTCGTCCGGAATCCCGGACCCGTCGTCCTCCACCTCGAGAATCGTCGAGCTCTCACCGTTGGACCGACAGCGGAGGGTGATGGTGTGGCCGTTCTTGGTGTCGGAGGGATCGAATCGACAGGCGTCGACGGCGTTGGCGACCAGATTGCAGAGCAGGTTGTGGAGGCCCTCCGGGTCGAAGGTGCCGCACTGCGGCGGTTCGCAGAGCTCGGTGCGCAGGGTGATGCCTTCTTCGGCCAATCGATCTTCGAACAGGTTAACAACGTCGAGCAGGATATCGTTCGGGCAGACGTCTTCCTCGAACTTCGGGATTCTGTCCTTGGAGCAGTAGAGAAGGTCCTTGACGATCCGGGAGACGCGGTTGACGTTGCGCTCCACCATTTCCCATCCCTCGGCGATTGCCTCGCGGTCATCCTCTTCGATCCCTGAGTTCACGACGAAGATGCCGCCTTCCAGACCCATCAGGATGTTCTTCACGCGGTGGGCCATGCCGGCCACCGCACGCCCCATCAGCGTGAGCTGTCGCTGCAGCGCCTTGACCTCGGTGATATCTGTGAAGACCTCCATGACGGCCCTGATTTTGCCGGCATCGTCGTAGACCGGTCGGGTGTGGACAATGGCATTGATCCGGGTGCCGTTCCGGGTGACCAAGACCTCCTCGTTGGAGTGGACCCGGCCGTCCGCGAACGTCCGCTCGACCAGGCAGTCCGGACATTTGAGGTTGCGTTTCTTGCACACCTCGTAGCAGAGCGACCCATAATCGGCGCCGAACTCGGTTCGGTAGAGCTCGTTGGCCTCGATGATCCGGTGATTACGGTCCTGGACGCAGATGAAACAGGGCACCACCGAAAAAAGACCCTTGTAGTCGCGGCGCGTCCGGTCAAGAGCTCGCGCGAGTTCTCTGTGGTGAGCTTCCGCCGCCTCGCGCTGTCGTCGATGGATGAAGGTCCAGCCGATCGCCGACAGGACGAGTGCGAGGCCGATTCCGAGGACCACCGGCGACACGTTTGGGGCGGCGACCGCGATGACCAGGGATACGACCAGGATGCTCACGACATACCAGACAAGCTCCGTTGTCGCGCGACGACCGGGCCGGCGGCCGGCCTCCTGATCTTGGTCTATCGACTCAAGTCTGATCTCGATGTTTGGCTCGCTCATCGATCGCTCGTCACCTTGAATCCACTTCGAGGCCCGCTTGTCGCCGGTCGTTGCCACCCGGGTTCGTGCAGTCGATCCACCGGCAGCCGAAGGTATACAGGAAGTATGGCACAGTCGTCTCCGCTCGTGGCGTCTGGCCAGACTCCGATCTACAATGGCGTTTCAAAAGGGGAGTGTCGCGAGTTCATGGAACCGAATGATCCGAAAGCCGCCCAGGTGATTCTCGACAGTGTGGCCGACGGCGTGTTCACGGTCGATCGGGAGTGGCGGGTCACCTCCTTCAATCGCGCCGCCGAGGAGATCACCGGGGTTCCGAGAGAAGAAGCGATGGGGCAGCGTTGCTGCGACGTGTTCCGGGCCAGCATCTGTGAGTCCGGCTGCGCTCTGCGGCACACCCTGGAAACCGGCGAAACCCTGATCAACAAGCCGGTGTTCATCATCAACACCGATGGCCGGAAGCTCCCGGTGAGCATCTCGACCGCGATTCTGAGGGACGCTCAGGGGAGGGTCATGGGTGGCGTCGAGACCTTTCGCGATCTCAGCCACGTCGAACAGCTGCGCAAGGAGCTCGAGGGCAGGTACTCACTCGGCGACATCATCGGCCGCAGTCGTCCGATGAGAGATCTGTTCGAAATCCTCCCGGCGATCGCGGCCAGCGACAGCACGGTGGTCATTCACGGAGCGAGCGGGACCGGAAAGGAGCTCTTCGCGCACGCCATCCACAATCTCTCGCCGCGGCGGGACAGACGTTTCGTCGCGATCAACTGTGGTGCGTTGCCGGATGCCCTGCTCGAGTCGGAGCTCTTCGGCCACGTCGCCGGAGCGTTCACCGACGCGCGCCGTGACAAGGTGGGTCGATTCGCCCACGCCAAAGGCGGCACGATCTTCCTCGATGAGATCGGCGACGTTTCCCAGGCGATGCAGGTCCGCCTGCTGCGCGTCCTCCAGGAGCACGTGTACGAACCGCTGGGCTCGGTCGAATCGGTGCCTGCCGACGTCCGGGTCATTGCCGCCACCCACCGCGACCTCGCCAAAATGGTCGAGGAGGGCAGCTTCCGGGAGGATCTGTTCTACCGGATCAACGTCATGAAGCTCGAGCTGCCGACCCTCAGGGAACGCAGGGAAGACATTCCGCTCCTGATCGATCACTTCGTCGGCCGGTTCAACCGGCTCCAGAACAAGGATGTGGTTGGTGTATCAAACGAGGTTCTAGGCCTGCTCATGGTGCACGATTTCCCCGGCAACGCCCGAGAGCTCGAGAACATCATCGAACACGCGTTCGTGCTGTGCAGCGGCGGCCTGATCGAACCCAGACACCTACCACCGGAAATCTCTCAGGGATCCGAGGTGCCCGCGGTGGGATCGCGCGAGAGGATGACGCTTCGCGAGATGGAGGCCCTGCAGATCTCGCTCGCGCTCCACCGTCACGGCGGCAACCGAACCGCCGCAGCCGGGGAACTCGGCATTCATCCGAGCACCTTGTTCCGGAAGATCAAGGATCTGGACATCGAGCTTCCGGTGCGCGACGGCCGGAGCCGGAAGTAGTCCCCTCGTCTGCGTGTGCGTCTGATCCAAAATCCAAAATCGAAATTGACAGGTTGCAATTTGCGATGGTCGCGGTGGGTCCGAGGTCTGCGTTCTGCGACGCCGGCCCGCCAGGAATCGAGTTGGTGATCTGAAGGTATTGGAAACAAGGAGCTTTTGAATGAGCCTTCGATGACTTCGGATTGGCAGAATTGTTGCTTGATGGTCCCTCAAATGCGATTCGCGGTACCAATCTGGGAGGGCCGGGTGTCACCGGTCTTCGACGTGGCGACGCAGCTTCTGGTGGTCGAGGTGATCGCAGGCGAGGCGGCGTTTACCGAGGAGCACCGGATATGGGGCGCTGACCGAGCTGGGGCCGTCGCCGAGCTCGGCATCGACCTCCTGATCTGCGGTGCGATCTCCCGTCAGCTCGAGGATTCCCTGCTGGCCAGCGGCGTGGGTGTCATCGCCGAGGTGCGCGGCCCCGTGAACGATGTGATCCGTGCCTACCTCGCCGGCAGCATCATCCAGCCGAGCTTTCTGATGCCCGGCTGCCACGGCCGTTGGCGCCGAGGTCGAGCACGCTGGCATGATCTCGATGATGCCGACCCCCTCCGCCGATCCTCGGACGTTCGGGGTGTTGGGACGGTGCCGGGACAGGCCGACGAGAAAGACGGCAAGAGCTGGGCTGTTCATTGATGGCGCTGAGATCGGTCTCGGAGCCACGGGTTCGTGGATGGACTGAAAGGAGCGTGATGATGGCTGTTGAACAAATGGACCGACAGGAGGTCTTCAAATTTCTGCGTCCGGATCAGGTGATGACCATCAGCGACGCAGCCAACGTGGCGGAATTTCGTGCCGGCGACACGGTGTACAGAATGGGCGAACCCGCTCGTTACTTTTACGTGGTCCTGGAGGGTCAGGTGTCGCTCCGGTTGCCCGGAAGGTCCGGTGTGAACGTTCAAATCGACGAGCTGACCCAGGGTGCCATGTTCGGGTCGTGCGTCTGCTTCGACCTGGTGAACTACTCGCTCACCGCCCTGTGCAGCACCGACTGCAGGCTGCTGAGAATCGACGCCGCCACGCTCAAGCAGCTCATGGACAACGACCTGGTGATGGGCTACGCCATCCAGACCCAGATCTCGAGGATTTACTTCAATCGATATCTGGACACGATGAAGAAACTCCAGGCGATCGTCATGAACCTGCCGATCGAATCGTCCTAGATTGGGTGAGTGCACAGCATGATTCTCGGCGATTTGCGGACGTCAATTGCATGAATCCACGGGCCACGTGACCGGAGGAGTTCTGCTGATGAGTGCCGGCGTACCGTCAACGCGGCGTTTCGCTGCCGGTACGCCGACTCTCGATCTCTTGGTGGTGGGACGAGCCTTCGCGAACCATCGCCACACCACAGCCGGGGCAGCTCTCGTCAAGGCACGGCCGACCCGCCTGGTGCGGGGTTCGTTGGCCGCACTTGGGGCAGACGCAGAATCCGCCTCCACCCAACCCCCCACACCCTCGCCCGCCGCCGCGGCCGAATCCTCGACCCGCTTGAGTTCTTTGTCCTCGTCCCTGGCCTTCGGCTTTTCTCGGCATCATCCACCTCCCGCGTGACCAGCGCCTCCATGGCGCCGTCTCAATCGTCGTGGCATCCGCCGCGGCCGCTCGAACCGTGGTCGTGGCCGCAGTCGTGAAAGCCGTGCTCGTGGCACGCCTTCCCGGTGGCCTCGAGGGTGCCGTCAAGGTATCCCCGGGCCAAAGCATCGGGGTCTCCGCCTTCGATCCCGAGCACGACGTCGATGCCGTGCTGGGCGAGGATTCCCACTGCGCGCGGCCCCATGCCTCCCGCGAGAACCACTGTCGCTCCCTGCCGGCTCAGCCACATTGGGTACACTCCGCGGCCGTGCTCGGGAGGGGCGCCGATGAGGGGTTTGCCAATGCTGCGGCTCGCCGGGTCCACGGTGTAGAAGGCGAATGCCTCGGCGCCACCGAAGTGTGGGCAGAAACTAGCCTGGTGCAATGGAATCGCGATTTTCATGTCCTGAGCTCCTCCGTTTGGTCATATTTCTGTGGGCGCGGCCGGTCCGCGCCCGTTGCGGTGTTGTCGATGACGGCAGTGACAGCCGCGTCCCCGCCTGCGCCCACCATCGTGGACCGGACAGGGGAGCGGCTGGTCGGAAGCCGGCACCACCGGACCCTCGCTGACCACCAGTACCCGCTCCTCGATCAGCGCCCTGGCGACCGCGGTCCTGGCGCGGCCGAGGATGCGGGCGAAGGTGGGACGGGAGACCCCCATTCGCTGGGCGGCGGCCTCCTGGTAGAGCCCTTCGAGGTCGGCCAACCGCAGCGCCTCGAGCTCGTCCAGCCGCAGCGGCTCGACGTCGAGGCCGCTGATTCGGCGGCCGATCGGCTTGAAGCCCCGATTCCCGGCCAAGCAGCAGACTTTTCTGGGGATCTCCGGTCGTGCCACGCTGCCTCCTGATTACGAACATATGCTCATTATTCATGAATGTCAAGATTTGCAGTTGTTGGCGATTCGTCACCAACCGCGGCGAGTTTTCTGGGCTCGGCGGTGGAGCAGTCGAGTCCGTTACTGACTCGTGACGATTTTCACGAGTTCTTGAGACGAGATACTCAATAGAACCTGCCCGGTCGAGATCGGTTCACGCAACTCGCTGCAGGGAAAGGAGTTGGGTCCGGCGTTACCGGCGCGTAACTTTGATCGCGGTCCGCCCACCGCGAACCCCGGCTCGCTCGGTGTAAACCGCTCCCCTCCAGAGGTTTAAAGTTCCCGAATTTGGGCCGTCCACTGGCACAGTGGTTGCACTCATGAGATGGGCCGCGGTGTGGTTCACGGATCTGTTGTTGGAGCGTTATGGCCAACGGAATCCAAAAACTCTGGAAGACCGAAGATTTCTGGGCGATCTGGCTCGGCCTGGGAATCGTGCTGTTGGCGCTCGTTGCTTTCGTTTCCGGAGGCAGCATCAAGGGATGGGCAGTGACCCCAGGCAGCTGGTCGACGCCGGCTCGAGCTGGGGGCTGACCTGGCCGCGAACTGGACCGGCATCCTGGCCGTCTTCCTGCTCTTCGGCTCTGTTTTTACCGTCTCGATCGCGATCATGGGGCGCAAGATCTCCGAGTTCATTCCGGGGTTCGTGGTGCTGTTCGCGGGCTCGGTGGCGGTGTTCTACCTTGCAGGGTGGTCGGCCATGGAGAAGGCCGACCTGGGGGCTCCGCTGCTGGCGCTCGTGATCGGGTTGATCATCGGCAACATTGTCCGGATGCCGGAGTGGTTCGACACCGCCCTGCGAACCGAGTACTACATCAAGACCGGCATCGTGCTGCTGGGTGCGACCTTGCCGCTGACCCTGATTTTCACCGCCGGACCCGATCGCCTTTCTCCAGGCCACCATCGTCTCGGTTTGCACGTGGCTCGACCATCTTCCTGGCCGCGACCCGGGTCTTCGGTCTCGAGCCGCAGTTCGCCGCGGTGCTCGGCGCCGGCGGCGCGGTGTGCGGCGTGTCGGCCTCGATCGCGGTGGGCGGCGCGGTCAAGGCGAAGAAGGACCACATCGCCATCGGAATCGCGGTGGTTTCGGTGTGGGCGATCGTGATGATCCTGGTGCTCAGCGTCGTGGTGAAGCTGATGGTGCCGACGCCCATCTCGCCCGGCGAGGCCGGCGCCTGGGTGGGGACCTCGGAGTTCGCCGACGCCGCCGGTTTCGCGGTCGTGGCCGAGCTGTCGGCGGTGATCGAGAACGGTCAGGTGCGGGCCGCCGACGGATCGCTCCTCAACCCGGACGACCCCATCAACACCTTCACACTGATGAAGGTGATCGGCCGGGACATCTGGATCGGTATCTGGTGCCTGATTCTGGCGGTGGTGTCGGTGATGTTCTGGGAGAAGGAGGAGGGGGCAAAGCGGTCGGTTGGCGCCGGCGTCATCTGGGAGCGCTTTCCGAAGTTCGTGATCGGCTTCTTCGTTGCGTCAGTCATCATGACCCTGGTCGTCGGCGAACCCACCGGCGCGATCACCTGGGCACGGCTCCGGTCGAGGGCACCTACAAGACGAAGATCGAGAAGATCCCGTACGACGGCGGATTTTTCCGGCTACGCCGCACCGGCGCAGGTGGTGGACCGGTTCACCTATGCGCCCGCCAAGGGCGTGATCACCTTCCGCGGCGAGATGAAGCTCTCGGAGTACGACGAGCTCAAGGCGGCCATCGCCGCCGATGATCCGAACCGACGAGACAAGATCGGCGCCTTGAAACAGCTCCGGTATGCCTCGGACTGGTTCGAGTCGCAGTTGGTGCCGCGGGTGATTTCGCCGATCAAGAAGCTGCGGTCCTGGGCCTTCGTCCTGTGCTTTCTGTGCATCGGCCTGTCGACTCGAATCAAGGACCTGCTGACCTTCGGCCTCAAGCCGTTCTGGGCATTCACCATCGGAGTGGCGGTCAACGTGCCCCTCGGGTACTTCCTGTCGACCGTCGTGTTTTCGAGATTCTGGAGCAATATCAGCGAAATGATGTGAGGAGTTTGTGCGACGGGGGAAGCCGTCGCTCCCGTCGTCAGAATAAAGCACGAAATCAAAGGAAAGGAGTGACCATGACAGAGAAAAGAAAGACGCCGCTGCTTGACGAGCTCGAGAAGGGCCCCTGGCCGAGCTTCGTCAAGGAGATCAAGAAAGAGGACGATCGACCAATGGTCCAGGACGTGCTCGGCATCCTCGAGCGGTCCTACGAGGAACACCTCAGCCACTGGAAGCACGGTGGTCTGGTGGGCGTGATGGGTTACGGCGGAGGCGTCATCGGACGCTACTGCGACCTGCCCGAGGAGTTCCCGAACGTCAGGGAGTTCCACACCTACCGCGTGAACCAGCCCTCGGCGTGGTTTTACACGTCCGACGCGCTGCGGCAACTGTGCGACATCTGGGACAAGCACGGCTCGGGGCTGACCAACATGCACGGCTCGACCGGCGACATCGTCTTCCTCGGTGGCAGCACCGAGTCGCTGGAGCCCTGCTTCGCCGAGCTGAGCCACAACGGGTGGGACCTCGGCGGATCGGGATCCAACATGCGGACGCCGAGCTGCTGCGTCGGCCCGGCCCGCTGCGAGTGGGCCTGTTACGACACCCTGGAGGCCTGCTACGACATCACGCAGACCTTCCAGGACGAGCTCCACCGCCCGTTCTTCCCCTACAAGTACAAGTTCAAGTTCGCCGGCTGCCCGAACGACTGCGTGGCCTCGATCGCCCGATCGGACTGCTCGGTCATCGGCACCTGGAAGGATGAAATCCAGGTCGACCAGGCCAAGGTTTTGGAGTACGCCAACAACGGGACCGACATCCAGGCCGAGGTCTGCGACTACTGCCCGACCGGCTGTATTTCGCTGGAACGGCAAGGCCCTGGGAATCGACAACGCCAACTGCGTCAAGTGCATGCACTGCATCAACGTGCTGTCCAGGGCGCTCAAGCCCGGCAAGGAGCGCGGCGCCACGATCCTGGTGGGTTCGAAGGCTCCGATCGTCGGCGGTGCGTTGCTGAGCTCGGTCTTCGTTCCCTTCCTCGAGATGGAGCCGCCGTACGAGGATCTCAAGGAGCTGACCGAGGCGATCTGGGATCTTTGGGGCGAGCACGGCAAGGCGCGCGAGCGCACCGGCGAGTTCATTCAACGGGTCGGCCTCGGCAACTTCCTCGACGAGATCGGCCTCGAGCCGATCCCGGAGATGGTGATGCATCCGCGGACCAACCCCTACATCTTCTTCGAAGACGAGCTCGAAGACGATGAGGACGAGGAATAGAAGGGGGGCAGCTATGACTGAATTCGAACGCAAAACCGACATCGGCCCGCCGCACTACTCGAAGTTTCTTCCCCCGGTGATCAAGGAGAACTACGGCAAGTGGGACTACCACGAGATTCTCAAACCGGGCATCATGGTCCACGTCGGAGAGTCCGGCGACAAGGTCTTTTCGGTGCGCTGCGGTACGCCGCGGCTGTTGGCGATCACCTCGATTCGCGAGATCGCCGACACTGGCCGACAAGTACTGTGACGGCTACCTGCGCTGGACCAGCCGCAACAACGTCGAGTTCCTGCTCACCGACGAATCCAAGATCGAGCCGTTGGTCAAGGAAGTCCAGGAGCTGGGATACCCGGTGGGCGGCACCGGCAACCACATCTCCAGCATCGTCCACACCCAGGGCTGGGTGCACTGCCACTCGGCCGCCTCAGACGCGTCGGGAGTCGTCAAGTGCGTCATGGACGAGCTCTACCCGTACTTCGTCGGCGAGAAGAGCCTGCCGGCCAAGCTCCGCGTCGCCTACGCCTGCTGCCTCAACATGTGCGGGGCGGTGCACTGCTCGGACATCGCGATCCTCGGTGTCCACACGAAGGTGCCGGCGATCAACCACGACGACCTGCCCAAGATGTGCGAGATCCCGACCCTGGTCGCCTCCTGCCCGACCGGCGCGATTCGGCCGGCCACGGTGGACGGCAAGGCCTCGGTTGAGATCGAGGCGGCACAGTGCATGTACTGCGGCAACTGCTACACGGTCTGCCCGGCCTGCACGATCAACAACGCCGAGACCGACGGCGTCTCGATCTGGGTCGGCGGCAAGGTCTCCAACGCGCGAACGACCCCGTCGTTCTCGAAGCTGGCGGTGCCGTTCCTGCCCAACAACCCGCCGCGCTGGCCGGAGGTCGTGGAGCCGGTGGTCAAGATCGTCGAGCTCTACGCCGCCAACGCCCGCAAGCACGAACGTCTGGGAATGTGGATCGAGCGGATCGGCTGGCCGAAGTTCTTCCAGCTCACCGGCTTCGAGTTCACCAAGTACCACATCGACGACTTCAAGCACGCCGGCGAGACCTACACCCGGACGGCGCAGCTGCGTCACTAGGGAGGACTCATGTCCGTGAATCAGGATGAACTATGCAAAGCGATCGTCGATCTGGTGACCTCGACCCACGGCAAGAAGAACCTCAAGCCGATGGACGTCACCAAGGACATGATCGCCAGATTCGGCGAGGACAACTGCGACAAGCGCGACGTCAAGAAAGCCCTGCGAACCCTCGTGGACGGGGGAACGCTGACCTACAAGTACGCGGGCGGGAGTTATGTGACCCTGCCCGAAAGCAAGGGCTGACGCCGTAAACCACTGATCTGTAAGGGGGGCCGGGCGCGGCCCGGCTCCCCTTTTTCCACCAGCCACGGGAGCTGAGTATGAGCAAAGCACAGGAGCGAACCGAAGAGGCCGTCGGGCTGTTGCGGGAGTGGCAGGCCCTCGAGCGCACCGCCATTGAAACCACGGCCGAGATCATGGAACAGACCGACAACCTCCTGATCCGCCAGATCATGGAGATTATCCGTAACGATTCGGTCCAGCACCACAGGGTCCAGCAGTTCATCATCGACCTGATGACCCGCGAAGCCGTGACGATGAGCCCCGGCGACATGGGCGACGTGTGGACCAAGCTCGAGGAGCATGACGAACTCGAGCGCAAGACCATCGAGATGGCCAAGAAGCTGAAGGACAAGACCACCGACCCGGTGGCGGCCCTGCTTCTCGACTACCTGATCCGGGACGAGCAGAAGCACGACACCCTCCTCATGGAGCTGGACGCGCTGAAGCGACATCTGGCCAAGCTCTCGTAGCGGCCGCTGGTCCTGACGCCAGACAGAGGAGGCAGAACGAAATGGGTCTACTCAAGGAAAAGAAAAAGAAGAAGAGCTCGGGATTCGGCACACGCATGTCCGGCGGCGGCGGATCTGGAAGCCAGATTTCGCCGTTGCGGCCCCGCTACCTTGAGAAACTCCCGCCGTGCACCGGGACCTGCCCGAGCGGCAACGACATCCGCGGCTGGCTGACGGTGATCGCGCAGCGCGAGAAGCTCGGTCTGAGCCTGGACGAGGCCTGCGAGCAGGCCTGGCGGATCGAGATGGAGACCAACCCGTTCCCATCGGTGATGGGGCGGGTCTGTCCCCACCCGTGCGAGGGCCACTGCAACCGCGTCGAGAAGGACGGGGCGGTGGGTATCAACTCGGTGGAGCGGTTCATCGGGGATTTCGCCATCGAGCACGGGCTCAAGCCGACGATGGTCGAGGGTGAGGATTCGAAGGACAAGAAGGTGGCGGTGATCGGCGGAGGCCCGTCCGGACTGTCCTGCGCCTATCAGCTCGCCCGGTACGGCTACAAGACGACGGTCTTCGAGTCGCTGCCCAAGGCCGGCGGCATGCTCCGGTACGGGATCCCGGTCTACCGGATGCCGCGGGAGGTGCTGGACGCCGAGATCCAACGAATCGTCGACTTCGGCGTCGAGCTCAAGTGCGACACCAAGATCGGCAGAGACGTGACCTTCGACCAGATCCGGTCCGATTTCGACGCCATCTATGTCGCCATCGGGGCCCACCAGGGGAAGAAGCTCGGGATCGAGGGCGAGGACGGACCGGGGATCTGGACCGGCACCGAGTTTCTCAACCACGCCAACTCGGGCAAGAAGGTGGAGATCGGCGGCAACGTGGTGGTGATCGGCGGCGGCGACACCGCCATCGATGCGGCCCGCGTGTCGAAACGGGTCACCCTCGACTCGGCCGCGATTTCCCGCCGCATGGGGGCTGACGTCACCATTCTCTACCGCCGGACCAGGACCGAAATGCCGGCGATCGAGCGCGAGATCGAGGAAGCGCTGGAGGAGGGCATCAACATCGAGTACCTCGCGGCGCCGCATGAGATCCTGCGGGACGACGAGGGCAAGGTTCGCGCCATGGTGGTGCAGCGGATGGAGCTCGGCGAACCGGACGACTCGGGACGCCGCCGCCCGATTCCGATCGAGGGTGACGTGTACGAGCTACCGGTGGAGACCGTCATTACCGCCGTCAGCCAGAAGCCCGAGCTGGGCGCCCTCGGCTCCAAGGAGCTGGGTGACGGATGGTTGAATGCGGACGATTGGGGCAGCACCGGCATCGAGGGCATCTGGACCGGCGGCGACAACATCAACCTCGGCATCGCCACCACGTCGATCGGGCATGCGCGCAAGGCGGCGCTCGGCATTCATGCCTTCCTGCAGGGCAAAGAGCCCCGGGAGCTAAATCCGGGCGAGCCCATCCTGCACGACAAGCTCAAGCTCGACTGGTACGAACCGAAGAAGCGCGGACAGCGAACGGTGCTGGAACCCGAGGAGCGGTTGGCCAATCCGGAGAAGGAAATCGACCTCGGACTGACCGTGGAAGCGGCGCTCGAGGAGACCACGCGGTGCTTCAGCTGCGGCAAGTGCTTCGGCTGCGAGAACTGCTGGATGTATTGTCAGAACAACTGCTTTACGAAGATACAACAACCGGTGCTCGGCAAGTTCTACACCATCAAGCTCGATGTGTGCGACGGCTGCAAGAAGTGCTGGGAGGAATGTCCCTGCGGCTTCATCGTCGGAGAGTAGATGGCGGCAATGCGGCTGAGCTCGCCCCGATTGGTCGTCGCCGGACTCGCCGGCGACGGCGGCAAGACCCTGGTATCCCTGGGCCTCGCGAGGTGTCTCTGCGACCGAGGGCTCGAGGTGCGGACCGGCAAGAAGGGTCCCGACTACATCGACGCCGCCTGGTTGGCGGCTGCGAGCGGTGCCGACTGCGTGAATCTCGACACCTTCCTGATGTCGAGGGAGGGCATCGGCTCGGCGGCGTGGTCCCTCAGGGGGGCGGACGTCGCGATCATCGAGGGCAACAGGGGACTGTTCGATGGGTTCGACAGCCGCGGCACCCACTCCACCGCCGAGCTCGCGAAGCTGTTGAAAGCACCGGTGCTGTTGGTGGTTGACGCCACCAAGAAAACGCGAACCGTTGCGGCGTTGGTGCTCGGTTGCCAGACCCTCGATGGCGATCTGAACATCGGCGGCGTGGTGCTGAACCGCGTCGGAACCGCGCGTCAGGAGGCCCTGATCCGGCGGGCGGTGGAGGAGTCCACCGGCGTTCCGGTACTCGGAGCCGTGCCTCGCCTGGGCGGGGAGGATCCTCTGCCTGGCCGGCATCTGGGCCTGGTGACGGTGGCCGAGCACCCAAAGCGCGAGCAGGCGATCACCACCGCGGCCCGCGCGGTAGCCGACTCCGTCGACCTCGAGAGGGTGGTGGAGCTCGCGCGGCAGGCCGCTGGGTTGGAGCTGCCGCTGCTGAACCTGGAGATCGAACCGGTGTCCTGTCGGGTCGGGTACCTCTCCGACCCGGCATTCTCGTTCTATTATCCCGAAAACCTCGCCTGCCTGCGTCGCCACGGTGGCGAAACGGTGGCGGTCAAACCAGGGGCGGGAGACGACCTGCGAGGCGTTGACGGGCTCTACATCGGCGGAGGGTTTCCCGAAGTTCACGCGGAACGGCTCGCAGACGACCGCGAGCTGGCGGCGAGCCTTCGGCGGCGGGTCGCCGAGGGCATGCCGGTCTACGCCGAGTGCGGAGGTCTCATGTATCTGGCCCGCGAGCTGCGGGTCGGCGGGTCGACCTATCCCATGGCGGGCGTACTCGACCTGGAGGTGGAGCAAACCGATCGACCCCAGGGCCACGGGTACGAGGTGGCCGGCGTCGATCGGGACAACCCGTTCTTCGGCGTCGGCACCCGGCTCGCCGGCCACGAGTTCCATTACTCGAAAGTGGTCGCCGGAGACGATCTTGAACGAACCGTGCTGGCGGTCGAGCGCGGACGTGGCGTCGGCGACGCCCGTGACGGCATCGTGAAGGGGAGTGTCTGGGCTTCGTACCTTCACCTCCACGCGCTGGCCACTCCGCGCTGGGCCGAGGGATTCCTGGCCATGACGGCCCACCATGCGGCGACCCGCTCTCAGGCGGCCGCGGAATGCGTGTGAAGGACCGGGTGATGGAACTTCTGCAGTCGGCGGATACGACCCCGCTCGAGCGGTACGCGGTTGACCAACCGCAGGCGGTCCGATCGCTGATCGGCCGACTGTGGGATCCCGACGCGGCCATCAGGCAGCGGGCCGCAGCCGCCATCGGCGCCGCGGCTGCCGAGCACACGGAGCTCGGGCGTGAGGTGGTTCGTCGGCTGGTGTGGGCGCTCAACGACGAGGCGGCCACCAACGGCGTGTACGGGCTGGTCGCGATCGGCGAGATCGGAGCCCGAAGCCCGGGTTTGATCGCGCCGTTCGTGGGTCCGGTGGCGTGCTACGCGTGGGACGACGGCCTGCGGATCGAGATCATCCGCGCGATGATCCGAATTGCTGGGGCCGCCCCCGACCTCGTCGCGCCTTTCATCGACGACATCAAACAACGGGTGGATCCCGACGACGCGTCCGAGGTGGCGCTGATGGCGGATCTCGCCCTGAAGGTTGGACTATGACGAAAAAAGAGAGCCGGACCGAACGACTCGACCGGTGCCTGCAGGCGGTCAGCGACAAGCCGACGTCGGCCGCAGCCCGTTACAACCTGGGGCTGGCCTATCAGAAGATGGGGCGATTCCAGGCTGCCGAGGAGGCCTACAAGGAGGCGCTCGAGCTGGATTCCATGCTCGGCGAAGCGTGGGTCAACCTGGGCGGTGTACGACTCCAGCAGTGGGATTTCGAAGGATGCCTCGAGGCCTCTCTGAGGGCCGTCGAACTGCGCGACGACATGGTTTTAGCGCACCACAACCTGGGTCAGTCGTACCTCTATACCAACAACCCCGAGAAGCTCGTGCAGTGTTCGAAGAAAGCGCTCGAGCTCGACCCGGAACATCCGCCGTCCCACTACTTCGCCGCGGTGGGCCTCCTGGCCCTGGGCGATGCGGGGGCGGCGGAGCGCCACCTCGCCAAGGCTATCGAGCTTGGCCACCGGCCGACGCCCGAGTTTTTGAAGGCCATGGAGAAGGCGCAGCAGACCAAGGCGACACAGCAGATCAACATCATCGAGATCGGCGGGGGCGATGCCCCCGAGAAACCAAAGGAGGATTGAGATGGCGACTTTTGAGTATGGAAATGTCTCCCTGACGGTCGACGAAGACGGATTCATGGAAGAGCCGGACAAGTGGAACGAGGAGGTCGCCGCGGCCCTCGCCACTACCGAAGGGGTCGAGGATCTCACCGAGGATCACTGGAAGGTGGTCAACTACCTGCGCGAGTACTACCTGCAGTTCGGCGTCGCGCCGATGATCCGCAAGCTCTGCAAGCAGACCGGATTCAGCCTCAAGGAGATCTACGAGCTCTTTCCGTCCGGTCCGGCGAAGGGTGCCTGCAAGGTGGCGGGCCTTCCGAAACCCACCGGCTGCGTCTGATCGACACCGGGATCCACATGACCGCTCCGCGCTCCGCGGGTCGATCCCGTGGGGTCGGACACAGGCGCGGCGCGCGGTGCGGTCGTTTTTCTTGTGGTTACCAATTCGAAACGGGGGACGGATTTCGCGCCGGCTCGAATCCGGAGACTCGCTGATGCAGCGTGATTTCCGGGTCTTCGATTTGGTCGGTTGCGTGGCATGGGGGTTGCACTTCGGGCCCCCGGGAGATCTGGCAAGGAGGGGGCAGGGTGTTAGGCGAACTGGTAGCGCAGCACCGGGCGGCGATCGTGTCCGACTGGTTCGAGAGCATCGTTGACGCCTACCCGGATGAGACCGGGAAGTTCCTCCGCCGGTCGCGGGAACCATTCGGCAATCCGGTGGGCACGGCACTCCGTGAAGAGCTCGGGACCATTCTCGACGGCGCCGTGGGCAAGGTCCGGGACGACGAGCTGGTGGCGTCTCTCGACCGGATCGTCCGGGTGCGCGCCGTGCAGGAGTTCTCGGCGGCAGCGGCGGTCGGATTCGTCTTCGATCTCAAGCCGATCCTCCACCGACTTACCGAATCGGCGGCGCCATCGATGCCCGAGCTCGGAGACCGAATCGACCGATCGGTGGACCGCCTGGCCCTGATGGCGTTCGACGTCTACACCACCTGTCGCGAACAGATCGCCGAGATCCGGATCCGATCGATTCGTGATTTGTCGGCCAAGCAGATCGAACGTCTCAACGAGTGGCGAGGTCGCAGGGATTGCGACCTGGCCGCCGCGGAGGCTGACAGTACCTAGAGGAAGGGAGGAGAGAATGGGCGCCTTGATATCGCTCATTGCGGTCGCCGCACTGACCCTCGTGGCTCTGGTTGCGGTGGGCGCTGGCGACTTGCGGTTCCCGGTGGGGGTGGTTTTCCCCGGGGTCGCGTTCGCCGTCTTCCTTGGCGGCATCGTATACCGTGTGATCTGCTGGGGACGATCGACCGTCCCGTTCCGGATCCCGACCACCTGCGGCCAGGAGAAGTCCCTGCCGTGGATCAAGAACAACGAGCTGGAAAACCCCTCCAACGGATTCTGGGCCGCGGTCCGGATCGCATCCGAGGTTCTGTTCTTCCGGTCGTTGTTCCGCAATCACGTGGTGGAGGTCGTGCCTGACAAGGAGAAGGTTTCCTACATCGGGACCAAGTACCTGTGGGCGGCGGCCCTGGCCTTTCACTGGGCGATGCTGATCGTCGTGGTTCGGCACTTCAGGTTCTTCGTGGAACCGGTGCCGGTGTGGGTGGAGTTCATCCAACGGTGGGACGGCTTCTTCGAGGTCGGCGTTCCCGTGTTCTACGCCACGTCGATCATTTTCGTGGCGGGTCTGGGCTACCTGTTGGCCCGGCGGCTGGTGGACCCCCAGGTCCGGTACATCTCGCTCCCCACCGACTACTTCGCCCTCTATCTCCTGCTCGGCATCGGGATCTCCGGGATCCTCATGCGGCACCTGGAGAAGGTGGACATCGTCCAGGTCAAGGCAGCCATCGCGGGCTGGGCTTCGCTGCAGCCGGTGGTGCCTGCCGGGGTCGGGCTGATGTACTTCGTCCATGTCTTTCTGGTGAGCACGCTGCTGATCTACTTCCCGTTCTCCAAGCTGCTGCACGCCCCCGGGGTCTTTCTCAGCCCCACCCGGAACCTCGCCAACAGCAATCGCCGGATTCGCCACGTCAACCCCTGGAACCCGAAGGTCGAGGTCCACACCTATGCCGAGTGGGAGGAGGAGTTTCACGACAAGCTGGTGGCGGCGGGATACCCGCTGGATAAGGAGTGAGCCATGTCGGAACATCACGACAAGCCACCGGAACAGCTGATCCAGGTCGACCTGAATCCGCCGAAGTCCGACTGGATGAACCCGGGAATCAACTTCGAGGCGAGGCGCGGCACCTGGTCTTACCCGGGCGCGGCCAAGAACCTGACGTACATGGGCTTCGCCAACCCGCGGAGCTGGTCGCCCACCGACGACGATTGGCAGCTTCCCGAGAACTGGAAGACGATCATCCTCGAGGGCATCCGCGAGCGGCTGATGAAGTACCGCTCGTTCCACGTCTTCATGGACATCTGCGTGCGCTGCGGCGCATGCGCCGACAAGTGTCACTTCTTCATCGGCTCCGGCGATCCCAAGAACATGCCGGTGCTGCGGGCGGAGCTGTTGCGATCGATCTACCGTCGCGACTTCACCACGGCGGGGAAGATCCTCGGTGAGCTGGCGGGCGGCCGCGAGCTTACCGAGCAGGTGCTGAAGGAGTGGTACTACTACTTCTTCCAGTGCACCGAGTGCCGCCGTTGCTCGGTTTTCTGCCCCTATGGCATCGACACCGCGGACATCACCATGATGGCCCGCGAGCTGATGATGCTGGTTGGCCTCAACATCAACTGGGTGGTGGAGCCGGTGGCCAACTGCCAGCGCACCGGCAACCACCTCGGCATCCAACCTCATACCTTCAAGGACAACATTGAGTTCCTGCTCGACGAGCTCGAGGACGAGACCGGCGTCCACATCGAACCCCAGATCAACCGGAAAGGGGCCGAGATCCTGTTCGTCCTGCCGTCGGCAGATTACTTCGCCGACCCGGGAACCTACACCTTCGTCGGTTACCTCATGCTGTTCCAGCACATCGGGCTCGACTACACGCTGTCGGCCTATGCGTCGGAGGCCGGGAACTTCGGCCTCTTCACCTCGCACGAGACCATCAAACGGCTCAACTACAAGGTCTATCACGAGGCCAAGAGACTGGGCGTGAAGTGGATCATCGGCGGCGAGTGCGGCCATATGTGGCGGGTGCTCCACCAGTACATGGACACCATGAACGGCCCCGCCGACTTTCTGGAGCAGCCGAGGTCGCCCATCACCGGAACTGTGTTCGAAAATGCAGCGTCATCCAAGACCGTCCACATCTGCGAGTTCACCGCCGATCTGATTCGCAACAACAAGCTCAAGCTCGACAAGAGCCGCAACGACAAGCTCCGGGTCACCTTCCACGACTCCTGCAACCCGGCGCGGGCGATGGGCTTCTTCGAGGAGCCGCGTTACGTCATCAAGAACGTCTGCAACAACTTCTTCGAAATGCCGGAGAGCACCATCCGCGAGAACACGTTCTGCTGTGCCGGAGGAGCCGGCCTCGGCAACGACGAGAACATGGAGATGCGGCTGAGGGGCGGGCTGCCTCGAGGCAACGCCGTGCGCCACGTGCGCGACAAGCACGACGTCAACCGGCTGGCGTGCATCTGCGCCATCGATCGCGCCACCCTGCCCCCGTTGTGCGATTACTGGGCGCCAGGGGTCGATGTGAGCGGCGTCCACGAGATGGTGGGCAACGCTCTCATCATGGAGGGCGAGAACGAACGCACCACCGATCTCCGCGGCGAACCCCTCGATCCCGGCCAAGAAACGGAGGAATCCACCGATGCGTGACGCAGGCAAGATCATTGGTGGCCTCATCATCTTCGTGGTCCTGATGACCTCCCCGCTGTGGTTCAACGCGTTCAGCGCCAGCTCGGTCGAGCCGCCGACGTTGGGCTCACCGCCGAACGGTTCCGAGGAGTGCGTCGAGGCGGTGGAGTACATGCGGGCGTTCCACATGGACCTGCTCAACGAGTGGCGGGACGAGGTGGTCCGAAAAAACGATCGGGCCTACGTCAGCACCGCCAACGGTCGCACCTTCGACAAGAGCCTGTCGCGGACCTGCATGGACTGCCACTCCAACAAAGCCGAGTTCTGCGACCGGTGCCACACCTACATGGCGGTCAGCCCGTACTGCTGGGACTGCCACGTGGAGCCAAAGGAGGCGTCGTGATGGATTCATCGAGACGAGGATTCCTCAAGATCGCGGGCCTCTCGGTGATCGGCGCCGCAGGCGGCGCCGCGCTCACCGCGCGCGGCAGCCAACCGACCGATGAATCGGGCGGGCACAGCACCGGGGCTGCGAGTGACGGCAAGCGCCTGGCCATGGTCGTCGATCTTCGTAAGTTCAGTGGGAACGACCCGCTCTGCGAGCGGGTGGTCCAGGCCTGCAACCGAGCCCACAACGTGCCCGACTTCGGCGACGACACCAAGAACGAGATCAAGTGGATCTGGACCGAGGACTTCGAAACCGCCTTCCACTCGCAGGAGTTTCACTACGTCAGGTCGGACCTCAAGGGCAAGGCGACGCTCTTGCTGTGCAACCACTGCGACAATCCTCCCTGCACCCGGGTCTGCCCGACCCAGGCCACCTGGAGGCGGGAGGAGGACGGCATCGTGATGATGGACTGGCACCGGTGCATCGGTTGCCGGTACTGTATCGTCGCCTGTCCCTACGGTTCTCGGAGCTTCAACTTCACCGATCCGCGCCCCCACCTCGAGGTGATGGATCCAGAGTTTCCGACTCGGATGCGCGGCGTGGTGGAGAAGTGCACCTTCTGTGAGGAACGGCTCGCCCGCGGTCTCCAGCCGGCCTGCGTGGAGGTCTGTGAGAACGACGAGCTCGTCTTCGGCGACCTCAACGACCCGGAATCCAAAATCCGAAGGATATTGACCGAATACATGACGATCCGCCGCAAGCCGGGCCTCGGAACCCAGCCGGAGGTCTACTACATCATCGACGACCCGCGCACTTTGATCGAAATGGCGCCTGCGGCGGTGGTGTCGGACGCAGGGGAGGGCAACCATGCTTGAGAAGGCACTCACGGGCAGCAAGACCTACTGGGCGTGGGTCTTCTCCCTGCTGGTGATCATCGGTGTCGGGGCCGCCTGCTGGTACTGGCAGTTCACCAAGGGACTCACCATCACCGGTCTCAGCCGGGACGTGGTGTGGGGCTTCTACATCGCCCAGTTCACCTTTCTCGTCGGCGTCGCCGCCTCGGCGGTGATGGTGGTCCTTCCGTACTACCTGCACAATTACAAGGCCTTCGCCAAGATGACCATCCTCGGCGAGTTTCTGGCCATCGCCGCGGTCGTCATGTGCATGCTCTTCATTTTCGTCGACATGGGCATGCCGGTCAGGATCTTCAACGTCTTCCTCCATCCGACGCCGCACTCCATGATGTTCTGGGACACGGTGGCGCTGGGTGGGTATCTCGTGCTCAACGTCTTGATCAGCCGGGTGACGCTGAGTGCCGAGCGCCGGGGAAACCCGCCGCCGCAGTGGATCAAGCCGATCATCATCCTCTCCATACCGTGGGCGGTCAGCATCCACACCGTGACCGCGTTTCTGTACTCGGGCCTGGCGGCCCGACCCTTCTGGCTGACCGCGATCCTGGCACCGCGATTCCTGGCGTCGGCCTTCGCGGCGGGCCCGGCCCTGCTCATCCTGCTCGCCTTCGCGGTGAGGAAACTGACCACCTTCGATCCGGGCAAGGAGGCGATCAGCAAGCTGGCGACGATCGTCACCTACGCCATGATCGCCAACTGCTTCTTCGTCGCCATGGAGCTGTTCACGGCGTTCTACTCGAGCATCCCCGAGCACATGCACCACTTCCAGTTCCTGTTCATGGGGCTTGAAGGAGAGACGACGCTGGCTCCCTTCATGTGGGTGTCGGTGATTCTGGCCGTGGTCTCGCTGGCGCTGCTGCTCAACCCGGAGACCCGCCACCGCGAGACCTCCCTGATCATCGCCTGTGGGGCGGTCTTTGTGTCGCTCTGGATCGACAAGGGGCTGGGCATGGTGATCGCCGGTTTTGTGCCCTCGCCGCTCGGCAAGGTCGTGCACTACGCTCCCACCGCACCGGAGCTGATGATCAGCCTCGCGATCTGGGCCATCGGCCTGCTGATCGTGACAGGGCTATATAAGATCGTGCTCGAGATTCGGGGAGAGATTCGTCACTGAAGGAGGAGGGACTTTTCCCCATGCGTCCGCCGCGACGTCGGTCGCGGCGGATTTTTCATGAATTGAAGTCAATTCCCCGACGCTGATTCCTGACGCTGTCAACTGCCGCCGTCGCCCGACGCTGTCACCGGTCCCCGACGCTGTCACCGGTCCCCGACGCTGTCCCTGATCGCTGTCGTCGGGCACGTTGTCGGCACCCGCCCCACGGCTCGAGCCCGTCAAAGTGGCACAGCGTGGGTACCCCGGCGCACCGTGCTCACCCAAAGTACGCTTCGCGTGCCGATATGACGCCCGATATGACGCACTTCCGGACATCGGATCCACGTGAGTTGAACTGAAGGCACGTTTAGTGCCCGAAACGACGAAAGGCCCAATCCGCACATTATCCGCGCATAATCCGTACATTTTTTTCACCACAGCCGCGTTTTCGGGACTCACATTGAATTTGACGTGCAGACTCTCCGGATCTCGCCAGGCCTGTTGCAAACTCGACTGACTCACGTAAACGTGCCAGGCACCTGGGTATTGATGTTCCGGTAGGCAGTCGAGGGCTCGGTGGGGCTACCATGGTGCCATGGGTGGCATCGAGCTCCGAAGTCGATGGTGGTACGACGCGGGCGACGAGCGGGTCCTCGGTGAGGAGGACGGAGCGATCGTGGTGTGGGTGCGGGACATCAACGGCAGGCTGCTCACCGCCTTCAAGACCGGGGAGCAGCCCTCCCAGAAAAGCTACGTCTACGTTGGGGACCGGCTAATCGGCACCACCACCGGGCCCGACAACCACGACCACATCCACCCGGACCACCTCGGCACGCCCCGGCTGATGACCGACGAGGACGGCGAGCGGCTGGCCTTCCACGAGTACCTGCCGTTCGGGTTCGAGTTCACGAACCCCTACCAGGACGACGAGCGCAAGAAGTTCACCGGGCACGAGCGCGACTACACGTCCACCCCGGGCACATCCTTCGACCTCGATTACATGCATGCGCGCCACTACTCGCCGTCGAGACATCGTTTCCTGAGCGTGGATCCCATCGACGGCGGGCCCGGCCGGCCGCAGAGCTGGAATCGGTATGCGTACGTCCTCAACAACCCGGTGAACTTCGTGGATCCGTTTGGCCTAGCAGAGACCGAGTGCGTCCGAACGGGCCCTGGGGAAATCGAGTGCACGGCCGATGCTCCGGTGACAATTGAAATCCCCATCGAATGGCGAATCCCGGGACTTTCGGGGCGTCTTCGCGACCCGGAGCCGACCGAGATGCAGTTTGACCCAGTAATGCAACGCGTCCTGGAAGCCGCCTTCATTGATCCCTATGTGCCCTGCGCCGAGTCGTACCTCACGCGTTACAACAGAAGTCTGGATCAAACGCGTAATCGTGCCAGGCACCTTGGTATTGATGTTATGATCGATCCGCTGATTCGGGTGGAGGCAGGGGATGGGTCGTCGACCGAGGATTCTGTTGCCAGGTGGGATCTACCACGTGTACAACCGGGTGTCTCGCGGTGAGCATGTCCTGGGTGACGAGGACGAGGCCGACAGATTCGAAGCCCTTCTTGCTGAAACGAAGAAACGAGACGACTTCCAGGTCCTTGCCTGGTGCGTGATGTCGAACCATTACCATCTCGCGGTGCGGATGGGGGAGATTTCACTGTCGCGATCGATGCGGTTCATCCAGCATCGGTTCGCACAGAGCTACAACGGGCGGCACCGGGTGTCCGGCCCCTTCTGGCAGGGCCGTTTTCGTTCGAGGATTTTGGGTGACGGGGACTATCTAAGGCAGTTGATCGCCTACATTCATCTCAACCCGGTCACGGCTGGTGTCGTGAAGGAGGCTGGGAAGTACCGATGGTGCGGTCACCGGGAGGTGGTTGGCAGGGCGGTCGGGCGTCGATTGGTCGACGTTGACGAGACCCTCTTGGCATTCGACAACGAACGTCGAAATGCGATGGCCGGGTATCGTTCGGCGATGTCGACCGCAGTCGGAGAGGACTGGAGCCGAGAAGGTCCAGGGAGGCTTCCCTGGTGGCGAGTTGGGCGTTCTCCGAAAAGCGAAGGGGGACGGGAGATCACCGTCGATGACAACCGCCCGAGGATCGGGATGGACGGGTTGAGCACTGCCGCAATGAGGCCACGGATGGAGCTCGAGGACTTTCTCGAGCAGGTCGCTGCGGCAGTCGAGATTCCACTCGCTGATCTCAGGGGGAGGAAGCGTGCAGGGTCGATCGTTGAGGGCCGGGAGATCCTGGCCTGGCTTGGTGTAGAGCTGTATGGTTTCCCTGTGAAGGCAGTCGCCGCGGCCCTCGACAAGCACCTCGGGACGGCCAGTCGACTGGTGAGCCGGGCGGCGGAGCGCAGGATCGAGGAAGAGGCCTTCCATGCGAAGATCCGGCGAGTGGATTCGGTCATCGTCACGTTGAACGAAGACTCGGTATGAGCTGTAACATCAATACCATGGTGCCTGGTACCTTTATGAGGCTCATCCGGAATTCCGTGAGGTGGGCGTCGATCGAGTTCGGATTTCACAACGGCACCCGCCCGCCCGAAGAGGAACCGCGGCTTCAACCGCGGAAACAGCAATCAGGGTCTGGGTCAGAAACCAGCATCGCACCCGCGTTGCCGTGGGAGACAACGGGGAAGTAACTCAGGACCGACGGCCAGTTACTTAGGAGCGGCAGCGTCAGTTGACAGCGTCAGTATCGGAGAACGTGGTGCTGCCCCGGTATGGTGGACACTTGATGGCTTTCGTCGTCGTCGTGCCTGTGGAGGCTGTGGGAAAGGGGGTAGGGGCCCCGTTTTCCACAACTCCACAGGCTCCCGCGGCGGAGGCTGAAGGGAGCGAGGTATGGGAAAGACACGACCACCGTATCCGCAGGAGTTTCGGGACCAAATCGTGGAGCTGGTTCGAGCCGGCGGGAAGCCGGCGGACTTGGCGAGGGAGTTTGGGATGTCGCCGGTGTCGATTCGGACTTGGGTACGACAGGCAGATCGAGATCAAGGTCTTCGGGAAGACGGATTGACGACAGACGAGAAAGAAGAGCTGCGAAAGCTGAGGCGGGAGAACCGGCAGCTCAAGCTCGATCGGGAGATTTTGGTAAAAGCGGCGGCCTGGTTCGCTCGGGAGACCGGCTCGAAAGATTCGAGTTCGTGGAAGTGAATCGGGCCAGGTACGGGGTAGCCAGGATGTGCCGACTTCTGGGGGTCTCCACCAGTGGGTACTACGCATGGTTCAAGAGAGGGCCGTCGAAGAGAGCGCTTGAGGATGCGTCATTGACGGAGTTGATTTCGGAGATTCACTCGCTGTCCTGGGGTAGCTACGGGGCGCCGATGATCCACGAGGAGCTCGCCGATCGCGGGATTCGTGTAGGACGAAAGCGAGTGGCTCGGCTCATGAAAGCAGCGGGCTTACAGGGCGTCAGCCGACGCAAGAAGGTCTGGACCACCCGTCGTGATTCGAAGTCTCGGCCCGCCCCCGACCTGGTCGACCGGGATTTCACGGCCGACGGTCCAAACAAGCTGTGGGTGGCTGATATCACCTACATCCCCACCTGGGCTGGTTACCTCTACTTGGCCGTTGTCATCGACGTCTGGAGTCGCCGGGTCGTCGGGTGGGCCATGGCCGACCACCTGCGGACCGAACTCGTCTTAAGCGCCTTTGACATGGCCATTGAGCAGCGTCGCCCCACAGAAGTGATTCACCACTCCGACCAGGGCTGCCAGTACACGTCTATCGCCTTCGGCAAGCGCTGCCAAGAGCTCGGCGTTCGTCCCTCAATGGGCTCGGTCGGTGATTGCTACGACAACGCACTCTGCGAGAGCTTCTTCGCCACCCTCGAGTGTGAGCTCATCGACCGTTTCACCTTCCGCACCAAGCGCAAGGCCCGCCTCGCCCTCTTTCGGTGGATCGAAGCTTGGTACAACCCGCACAGACGACATTCCAGCATCGGACGAATGTCACCCGCCAACTTCGAAAGGAGGTACCTCTACAACCTGACAAACGAAAGCGCTAACCTGTCCACTAAAGCGGGGTAACTCCACCGGGCGCGCTCAGATGGGATTGAGCAGGCGCTAGGCAACGAGGTTGGTGTTCGTGACGGCTTTGGACATGGGCACCTCCGGGTCGTTCATGCCCTCCCTCACAAGCCGGTGAGGCAGCCGATGTCAAGGGTGTGTAACACCGGACCCGTGGGCCGGCTTGCCCTTGACATCGGCTGCCTACCGGCTACTCCTTCCTTTGAACGACCCGGAGGTGTCCATGTGCTACACGGCCAAGGCAACTGTTTGCTGCCGCTGAAGACTGATCTCTGTCCCTGCTCGCTGTCCTCTGTCGCTGCCCCTGAATACTGTCGCTGCCGCTGCATTTCGGGCACGGGCACGGGCAAGGACGCGGCTCGGGCCGTGGAGATCGGAAATTCGCAATTCGCAATTTGCAATGGGTTTGAGGGTGGGGGAATTTGCAATTCTCAAGCTGAATATCGAGACGTAGTGTCAGTTTGTTGACAAATTGTTGCTATCAACATAGATTGTCATTAGTACACGAATTGACGGGACAGGTTGGGTGACTTACGCCTTGGACGAGACCACGAGACAGCAACGGTTGGAGACCTTCCGCCGGCTCTGCCGAGAGCGGGGGCTGCGGCGCACGGTACAACGGAGGGTCGTTCTCGAGGTGGTGCTGGATCTCGACACCCACCCCACCGCGGATGAGGTTTTCGAGGTCGTTTCGAGGCGCCTCGAAGGTGTTTCCCGGACCACCGTTTATCGATCCCTCGAGAGCCTCGCACGTGTTGGTGTGATCACCAAGGCCTGTCACCCGGGTGCCACCACTCGCTACGACCGGCGGATCGAGATCCACCACCACCTGATCTGTTTGCGATGTGATTCGATTATGGACATCAGCGAAGCTGGATTCGACGACCTGGCCATTCCCGACACGTCGGCAGTCGGGTTCGAGGTCAAGGACTATCGGGTGCAGCTGCGCGGCATCTGTCACGACTGCCGCGACCAGGAGAAAAAGGAGGAGTTGGGATGAATCGAACTGCCATTGTCGTTCTGCTCACCGCGGGTCTACTCGGCGCCGTTGGGGTTCTCGGAACCAACACGCCAACCGCTGGCCCGCCGCTTGGCCTGCCGTCGGTGCCGATCCCCGAGGACAACCCGCAAACACCGGAAAAGGTCGCCCTCGGCGACAAGCTTTTCCACGACAAGAGGTTCAGCACCACCGGTGAGGTCAGCTGTTCCACGTGCCATGAAAAGGAGAAGGCCTTCACCGACAGTCCGCTCAAGACCTCGGAGGGTATCGAGAAGAAGACCGGGACCCGTAACGCGCCCACCGTGATCAACTCGGCCTATTTTGCCACCCAGTTCTGGGATGGGCGATCCCCCGACCTCGAAGATCAGGCCCTTCACCCCTTCCTCAACCCGGTGGAGATGGGGCTCGCTGATCACCAGCCGATTCTCGACATCATCGCCTCCGACCCCGAGTACGCGGCCGCCTTCAAGGAGGTCTTCGGCGTCGAGGCCGACGCCGTCACCATGATCGAGGTGACCCGGGCCATTGCCGCCTTCGAGCGCACGGTGGTCGCCGGTGACTCGCCCTTCGACCGGTACTTCTACGGCGGCGACAAGGACGCCATGTCCGAGCAGCAGATCCGGGGATTCGATCTGTTCGTCAACCAGGGCCGCTGCGTTTCGTGTCACGTCATCGAGCAGACGCAGGCGGTGTTCACCGACAACCGTTTCCACAACATCGGCGTCGGTATCAACAACATCCAGGGTGATGTGCCCGAGCTTGCCGGCGAGTTCATGCAGACCAAGGTCACGCTGGAGGAGGTGGACATCCAGGTCCTCTCCGATCCGCGGACCTCGGAGCTGGGCCGTTTCGCGGTGACCAGAAATCTGGACACCATCGGCGGGTTCAAGACATCGACCCTGCGCAACATCGAGGTGACGGCGCCTTATATGCACGACGGCAGCATCGCAACGCTTCGCGACGTGGTGGTCCACTACAACAACGGCGGCGTCACCAACGAGGGGGATCCGGTGAACGACTTCCTCAGTGGCGGGATCCGACCGCTCGACCTCTCCGAGGAACAGATCGACGATCTGGTGGCGTTCATGGAGGCCCTGACCAGCCCCGAGTTCGCCGACCTGGCCACGGCGGAAGAACAGTAGGAAAGGAAGCCACCATGACTGAATCCCGTCTCAACCGTCGCGATTTCCTCAAGGGCGCCGGGGCCCTGGCTGCGGCCGGAACCCTGCCCCTGAGTACGGTGGAATTGGCCTTTGCCGATCCCGCCCAAAATTTCACCTTCGCCTACATCTCCGACGCCCACATCCAGCACATCAAGGGCACTGAGTTCGTCCGCAACTGGGACCGCGGCCTGATCCGGGCGGTCGCCGAGACCAACCTTTTACAGCCCAAGCCCGACTTCGTCATGTTCGGTGGCGATCTCGGCCAACTCGGCACGAAGGAAGAACTGGATCACGGTGCCGAGATGCTGGCGAAGTTGAACTACGAAACCCACGTGGTCATGGGCGAGCACGACTACTACCTCGACCTGGGTGAGTACTGGTCTAAGCTCTTCGGTCCCCAGTACTACAGCTGGGACCACAAGGGGGTGCATTTCGTGGTCCTCAACAGCATCCTGACCTTTGACGAGTGGACCCATGATCGGTGGCCAACCGCGGAGCAGAGGATGCTCGAAATGGCCGGGCTGGACAACCCCAACGGCTCACCCTTCATGGTCGGCGAGATGCAGCGGGCATGGCTCGCCAAGGACCTCGACGCGGTGGCCAAGAACACGCCGGTTGTGGTGTTCTCGCACTCGCCTATTCAGAAGATTTACAAGGGATGGAACTTCTGGACCGACGACGCCGAGGAGGTGCAGGCGATGCTCGCGCCTTTCAGCGACGTCACCGTGGTCTACGGCCACGTTCACCAGATCCAGTACAACCAGATCGGCAACATCTCGTTCCACGCGGTGATGGCGACGGCCTGGCCGTGGCCGTATCCGAGGAGCTACGCGCAGGCGGAGCCCATGATGCCCAAGATCACGGTGCCCATGAACCGGGCCGATCCGTTCCAGGAGCGGGACGCCACCGGCTGGCAGTTCATCAACTTGAACAGCGGCCGGGTCGACATGTCGTATTTCCTCTACGACAACACCAATCGGATCGTAGCCTTCAACCCGGAAACGGGCCGCCCGGAGGACACGACCTTCCAGGCGGAAAGCGATCGAATCCCGCCGCAGATCCACTACTAGGAGGAGGATGACGATGGCCAAGCAATACAGATGGGGGGCGATCGCGGTCGTCGCCCTTGCGTTGATCACGGTGGTTGTGGTGTGGGCCGATGATTTCACCCAGAAGGACGTGGATCGGTGGCAGGAGGAGTACATGACGGTGGTGTCTGAGGGCCGGGCGCTCTGGACCAGCCCGGACCTGAGTACCAACGGTGTCGCCTGCGCTCAGTGCCATCCCAACGCGGCCAACACCCATCCCGAGACCTATCCGAAGTTCCAGAAGCAGCTGGGTCGGGTGATCCCGCTGCGGGACATGATCAACTGGTGCCTCATGAATCCCCTCGAGGGCGAGACTCTCGAGCTCGATGACCCCCGAATGGTCGCCATGGAGGCGTACATCGTCTGGGAGCGCCGCGGCGTGCCGCTCGCGCCGGGCAAGCACTGACGATCTCAGCTGCCGAATCGATCGCCGCGGGTTCGCCCGCGGCGATCCTATTTCCCCCGCTCAGCCTCCCAATCAAAAATCAAAGGTCAAAAATCCTAAACAACGCAATTCACGGAGTCCGCGGAGTGAATTGCGCAGGTACCTCGACGTAACTTTGCGCGCACCACGAGTGTTACACTGCGCGTTACGTTCGCGTTACATGCGGGCGGGCACCGAGGAGGGCGGGGACGTGTATCCGGTGATGCTGGACGTGAAGGATCGGCGCTGCCTGGTGGTGGGTGGCGGCGGTGTCGCCCTGCGCAAGGTGCAGGGGCTGGTGGAGGAGGGAGCCCGGGTCACCGTGATCGCTCCGGAGGTGGTGGAGCCGCTGGCGGAGATGGCCGGGGACGGCCGGATCCGGCTCGAGGTTCGCCAGTACCGGCCCGGCGAGGCGGCGGGCTATGTCCTGGTGTTCGCTGCCACCGACCAACGTGAGGTGAACGAGCTGGTTTTCAGGGACGGCTCCGAGGCCGGCATCTGGGTCAACGTGGCGGACGTCCCCCACAACTGCTCGTTTCACCTGCCGGCGAGAGTTCGGCGGGGGCCACTCCAGATCGCCATCGGGTCCTCCGGCGAGGCACCGTTTGCTGTGTCACGCCTGCGACGGCTGCTGGAGGGAAAGCTGGGCCAGGAGTGGGGCGAGTGGCTTGAGGCCGCCTCCAGATACCGGATGAATGTCAGGGAGCTCGGATTGGACGGGGCCGACAGCAACCTCCGCTTCGACCGGTTCTTCGAGGCCACGGTCGATGGCGACAGTCTCTCGGCCCGGGTGCCGACGGAAACCGAGGAGCGGGAGTGGCTAAACGCTCCGGTGGATCATCGTGCGGTCTGGCCATCGGCGCCGACGGCGGATTCCGGGGCGTGCCGTGAGGGCCGGGCCAAAACCGGTTTCGTGTCGCTGGTGGGCTCGGGCCCTGGCTGTCCCGGCCTGCTCACGGTACGTGGCCGGCGACGCCTGGAGCAAGCGGATGCGGTGGTCTTCGACCGGCTGGCGGCGGCCGCCCTGCCGTGTGATCTCGCCCCCCGGGTGGAGCTCCACCCGGTGGGCAAGGTGGCCGGCAAACACCCCATTCCCCAGGAGGAGATCAACGCTCTCCTGGTTCGACTGGCCAAAGAGGGCAAGCGCGTGGTCAGGCTCAAGGGTGGCGACCCCTACGTTTTCGGTCGCGGTGGAGAGGAGGCCGAGGACCTGGAGGCTGCGGGGATCGGATTCGAGGTCGTCCCCGGGGTGACCTCGGGTGTGGCGGCGCTGGCGTGGGCCGGGATTCCGGCCACCCACCGAAAAGAGGCGGTGCGCCTCACCATGCTGACGGCCCACGAGGCCATCAAGGGTGACGGCGAGCAGGTGCGCTGGGATTTATTGGCGAAGGACGAGCACGCGACCCTGGTCGGCTACATGGGGGTGACGGCTCTTCCCCAGGTGGTCCAGAGGTTGCTGGACGCGGGCATGGACCCTCGAACTCCCGCCGCCATGGTGGAGCAGGGCACGACCTCCGCGCAGCGGCGGGTGGTGTCGACCCTGGAGGAGCTCCCCCTGGCCGTCGAGGCCGCCGGGCTTAAGCCGCCGGCGCTTTTCGCCATCGGGCCCACGGTCCTCCACGCCCAGCGGTTGGATTGGTTCGGGCGTCTGCCGCTGGCAGGCCAACGTCTGGTGCTCACGGAATCGAGCTCGGAGCTCGCCGGCCTGCTCGAGGACCGTGGCGCCGAGGTGGTTTTGATTCCGATGCCGATGACTCCGGCCGCGCGGATCGTGATGGCGGCTCTGCCCCTGTCCGGGTGTGTGGTGGTTGGTCGTGCCGATGTGGACTGGCTGGACGAGGAACGAGACAGCCCTGGGTGGGGGCCGGATGCCGTGGCCTGGTGTATCGGACCGGAAGCGGCCGGCCGCGCCGCCGAGCGAGGTTGGCAGAGAGTCGTCCAGCTCGAGGAGGGCCTGGACTGCGATGGGTTGGTGTTGTCGATCGCCGCAAGGGGTCGTGCCGGATGATCAAGCTCGGCCTGAGGGCTCGGTTTTTTCTCTACTCGAATACGGTGATCGCGGTGACCATGGTCGCCGCGACCTCGTTTTGGATGCTCCACGCGAGACAGTCGCTGCACGAGGCCTTCATCAACCGCGGCCGCAGCATCGTCGAGGCAATGGCCGATCCCATGGCCGGTGCTCTCGAGCGCGGCCCCACGGCCGGGGTCTCCGGTGACGTCGACCCGGCGACTGCCTATATTTCGGAAATACTCGCCCGCAACAGGGACTTCGTGAGGTACGTTATCGTCAGCGATCAGCGCGGACTCGTCACCCATGCCAGCTCACCGGACCTGGTGGGGCACAGGTTCGATCGGGCGCTCGGTCCTGGCGCGGTCGGCCTTCCTCCCGAGGTTGGAGTGCGCACCGACCGCAGCGGTCAGAGATTGCTGGAGGTGCGGACTCCCCTCCAGGTGTCGCGGAGCTTTTTCGGTTCCCTGTCAGTGGGCTTCTCCCTCGACCCCATCGAGAGCAGTGTCAAATCGGTGGCGCGGTACGCCGCCACCGTGGCTTTGGTGCTGATGCTCTTCAATTCGGCCCTGACGGCGCTGTACGTGGAGACCCTGATTCGCCCTATCCTCAACCTCAACGAGACCATGAAGAGAGCGGGCCGCGGTGATTTCAGCGTTCGGGCGCTGCTCCGCCGGGGCGACGAGGTGGGTGAGCTGTCGGATGCCTTCAACCGGATGATGGATGAGCTCGAGGCGTCGAGGGAACGGGAGCAGGTACAGCGGGTTCAACTGGCCCACACCGAGAAGATGGCGGCGGTGGGGACCCTGGCGGCGGGCGTCGCCCACGAGGTCAACAACCCCCTCGCCGGAGTCTCCGCCTGCCTGGAAAACCTGCGGACCCACCCCGAGGACGAGGAGATGCGCGCCAGGTATCTGGACCTGATCGGGGACGGGCTGAGGCGGATCGAGCGGACCGTGACCAACCTCCTCGACTTCTCACGCCAGCGTGAGATCAGGCCCGAACCGACCTCGATCAACCACAACCTCCGTCACGTGGTGGAGCTGGTGGGGTATCAGCTGCGACGGTCCGATATCGAGGTCGCCTTCGAGCTCGACGACGACGAGGCGCTGGTGATGGCCGACCATTTTCAGATGGAGCAGCTGTTCTTGAACCTCGTGCTCAACGCCATCGACGCCATGCCGGAGGGAGGGACCCTCACTCTGAGGACCCGGGTCCTCGGCGGCGAGGTGGTGGCCGAGGTCCAGGACACCGGTACCGGGATTCCCGAAGGCATCAGAGATCGGCTCTTTGACCCGTTCTTCACGACCCGCGACGTCGGTGAGGGAACCGGGCTCGGGCTGGCGGTCAGCGACAGCATCGTCGCCGCCCACGGCGGCGTCATCGAGGTCGATTCCAGGGTTGGCCACGGCAGCACGTTCCGGGTTCGCTTCGCGGGCTCCGGAGGCTCGAAGACGGGAGGAGGCGCGGCATGACAATCTGCGGCCACAGACTGCTGGTCGTCGAGGACGAACCATTGCTCAGGATCACCATCGCCGACGCTCTGCGCAAGGAGGGTTGGACCGTGGACGTGGCCGAGGACGGGGCCAAGGGAGCCGCCGCCTTCGAGCAGCACATGCACGACCTGGTGCTCACCGACCTGGTGATGCCGAGGTTGGGCGGCATGGATCTGCTCAAGCGCATCAAGGCCCTGCAGCCCGAGACCACGGTGATCATCATCACCGCCCACGGAACGGTCGACCGGGCCGTGGAGGCGATGCGGGAGGGGGCCGCGGACTTCATCGCCAAGCCGTTCTCCATGGCCCAGTTGATCGTGAGGCTGGACAACGTGTGTTCGACCCGGCTTCTGCGGGAACAAAACGTCCGCCTCCAGGAGCAGCTCGAGCAGCGGCATTCGTACTCGAACATCATCGGCAAGTCCAAACCCATGCAGGAGGTCTTCGATCTGATTCGGCTGGTCTCCGACTCCGAGGCCTCGGTTCTGGTTCACGGCGAGAGCGGAACCGGCAAGGAGATGGTGGCCTCCGCGATCCACTTCAACTCCAGGCGTCGCGCCAAGCCCTACGTTCGGGTCAGCTGCGCCTCGCTCCCCGAGTCGCTCATCGAGTCCGAGCTGTTCGGCTACGAGAAGGGTGCGTTCACCGGCGCCTCGGAGCGGCGGATCGGCCGCTTCGAAGCCGCCGGCGGGGGCACCCTGTTTCTGGATGAGATCGGTGAGCTGCCCCTGAGCTTCCAGGTGAAGCTGTTGCGGGTCCTTCAGGAGCGCCAGATCGAACGGCTCGGCTCCAACCGTCCGATCGATGTCGACGTGCGAATCGTGTCGGCCTCGCTGAGGCCGCTGGAGGAGGAGATCGGGGCCGGAAAGTTCCGGGAGGACCTCTTCTTCCGCGTCAACACCGTCTCGATCCACCTGCCTCCCCTGCGCGATCGCAAGGAGGACATCCCCCTTTTGGCCCACTCCTTCCTCACAGAGTTCGCCGACGAACGACAGCGGGAGATCGAGGGTTTCACCGACGACGTCATGGAGCTCTTCGAAGGACACGGTTGGCCGGGCAACGTGCGCGAGCTGCGAAACGTGGTGGAACGAGCGGTTCTGTTCAGCCGGAGCTCGCGAATCACGGTGGACGAGCTTCCCGCCGCGCTCCGGGGAATTGACGGGAGCCGCGATCCCCGGGAAACCGTCAAGGTGAGGCCACTCAGCCAGGCGGTGGAGCGGGCCGAGATCGAGGCGATCCGAATCGCGCTGTCCGCCACCAACGGCCGGCGGGCCGATGCGGCGGACCTGCTCGGCATCAGCCGGAAGACCCTGTGGGAGAAGATCAAGGGCCACCAAATCACCGTTGACTAGCTTGTGAAATGGGCCACGAACACCGATATACTTACGTCGTCGGAGGAGGGCGGATGCCCAAGGTCGTGATCGGGTTGGTCGTGGTGCTGGCGATGATCGTGGGTCGACCCGCGGTGGCCGACGAGGAAGCTCCCGCCACCGACGACGATAAGGCCGTCAAGGTCACCTACGACGGCGGATTCAGGTTCCTCACCAAGGACGGGAAGTTCCTGCTCCTGCTCAACGCCGGTATTCAGTTGCGGTACACCTACATGGAATTCGACCCGGACCTCATGGGCAACGGGGAGAACTACTCGAACTTCTATATCCGGCGGGCGCGGCTGTGGTGGCGAGGTTTCGTGTTCGACCCGCGCCTCACCTTCTTTTTCAATATTCAGCTCGAGCCGACGCGAACGGTCAACGCGCACGATCTTTGGATTTCCTACCGATTTTCTGATCTTCTCAGGCTGGGGGGTGGACGCAACAAGATTGCCTACGGGCTGGGCATGCTCAACTCCGGGTGGGGTCTGGAGTTTGTCGAGCGTTCGCTGATGTTTGGCGAAACCGACATCGATAGCGGCGGGCTCGACGGCAGTGGGCCGGCCTACCCGGGAGGAGGAACGGCCCGGTTCGCCCTGTACTGGGAGTCGCCGGAGACGGGGTTCGCCACCGGCGGCATGACCCTCTATCGTTCGCAGGGTGTCCAGCTCGACGGCATTCGCGGTTCGCCGGATTCCGCCACCTTCGAGTACCAGGTCGGAATCTGGAACGGGCGCGGCACCGCCGGGTTGTCCAACACCGGCGACGACATGCTCTACGCCCTGCGGGTCGGCTATCACCCGTGGGGTTTTATCGACTGGGTGGGCCAGGGCGATGGGCTCCACACCCCATGGTTCAAGCTGGCGGCCCTGTTCTCGGCCTATCGCAACTCCTCGAGCACGGGCGGGGGCTACGACGAGTCAGGGTACGACCTGGCGCTGATGAGTCGGTACCGTGGCTTCTCCGCCGATTTCGAGTGGGGCACCGAGACCTTCGACTACAAGGTCTACGACGACGACTTCGACCGCGAGGGCTGGAGGGTCAACGTCGGCTACTTCCTCAAACCCGAGAAGCTCCAAGCCGTGGCGCGCTACGCCGAGATCGAGCGCCTCAAGAACCCCACCTATCAGACGTCCATGAATTCGGGAATCAGCGTTGCCGAGGTCGCGGACGGAGACGGCGGGTACCAGATCGGGATCGAGCGCCGAATGTCCGAGGTCACGGTCGGATTCAACTGGTTCATCAAGAACTGGCAGCAGGTTGCGCTGAAGACCGACGCCTCTCGATTGGTGCGTGAGTTCGCCGCCGATCCGGACGCGGTGGTCGACGGCCAGGCAACGCCGGTTTCTCAGGCACCCACCCAGGTCGACCACCGGGTGAGGGTGATGATTCAGCTGTATTTCTGAGGATCCAGGATTTAACGCTATTCCACCAAGTGCGGGACTCCTGGCCGTAGAGTTGAAAGTTGAAAGTCGAAAGTTCCTCGCGCCCCACGGGGGAGTGGCGCGTGCCTCCCGCACCCTCACCCTTGCCCGGAACTATCAACTGCGACAGCGTAAACTGCCAACTGCCAACTGCCAACTGCCAACTGCCAACGGCTAACGGCCGAGCCCGAGCCGACCGCCGTCGTAGCGGTCGCGGGTGACCTCGTCGGACCATGACCCGTGCTGAAGGTACCAGGCAACCGTCTCGCGCAGGCCCTGCTCGAAGGAATGGCGTGGTCGCCAGTCGAGCTCGTGTTCGATGCGGTCGGCGTCGATGGCGTAGCGTCGGTCGTGGCCTGGCCGGTCGGCAACGAAGGTCACCAACTCGCGGCGGCTGCCGCCGCCCGGGCTCGGATCCAGCTCGTCCACCAGATCGCAGACCAGGTGGACCACCTCCAGATTGGTGCGTTCGGTCCGGCCACCCACGTTGTAGGTCCGACCGGTCTCACCGAACCGTACGATCCGATCCACCGCCTCGCAGTGATCGCCCACATAAAGCCAGTCACGGACGTTTCCTCCGTCGCCGTAGACCGGCAGCGGCTTGTGGGCCGCGGCGTTGGCGATCATCAAGGGGATGAGCTTTTCCGGAAACTGGTACGGGCCATAGTTGTTCGAGCAGTTGGAGAGGGTGATGGGCAGTCCGAAGGTGCGGTTCCAGGCGCGGACCAGATGATCGGCTGCGGCCTTCGATGCGGAGTAAGGGCTCGACGGATCGTATGGTGTGTCCTCGCTGAACTGCCCGTCATCGCCCAGCGAGCCGAACACCTCGTCGGTGCTGACGTGGTGGAACCGGACGTTTTCGCACCCGGTCCACGCCTCTCTGGCGGCCTCGAGCAGAATCGCGGTGCCGCGGATGTTGGTGTCGATGAACTCCAGCGGACCGTCGATGGACCGGTCGACGTGGCTTTCGGCGGCGAAATGGACCACGGTGTCGATGCGGTGTTCGCGGAACAGCCTGCGCACTGTTTCCGCGTCTCGGATGTCGCCGTGCACGAAGTGGTGGCGGCTGCCACCGAGCTCGCCCACCTGGCGGAGGTTGGCCGGATGACCGGCATAGGTGAGCGCGTCGAGGGTGACGACGCGAATCTCGGCGTCGGTTTCCAACAGGTATCGAACGAAGTTGCAGCCGATGAACCCGGCACCGCCCGTGACCATCACCGCGAGGGGAGTGTGGGCGGCCGTGTTCACGGCTCGTACCTCGGGAGATCGGATGGCGGCATCGTCGAGAGCAAGGACCAACCCCGGTCCCGGTCCGACAGGATCGGAGAGACCCCCTCTCGAGGCCACTCGATGCCGATCTCGGGATCGTCCCATGCGATACCCAGCTCGTGCTCCGGAGCGTAGAAGTCGCTGCACTTGTACTGCAGCTCTGCGACTTCGCTCAATACCAGGAAACCGTGGGCGAACCCCTCCGGAGCAAAGAGCATCCACCGGTTGTCCTCGGTGAGTTCGGCTCCGGCCCAGCGTCCGAAATCAGGGCTGCCGCGGCGGATGTCGACGGCGACGTCGAAGACCCGGCCTCGAGTGACTCTGACCAGCTTCGCCTGGGGTCGTTCGAGTTGGTAGTGGAGCCCGCGCAGCACCCCCCGTCGGGATCTCGAGTGATTGTCCTGGACGAAGCTGTGGCGGATGCCGATCTCGGCCATCGATCGTTGGTTGAAGGACTCCATGAAGAACCCCCTCAAGTCCTCGTGGACCAGGGGCTCGATCACGAGCACCCCCGGCAGGCGGGTCTCAATCCTCTTCACGGACCGACCCCGAGGCGTCGAGGATCTCGAAGAGGTAGGCGCCGTAGCTGGAGCTGCCGGCGGCTTCGGCCTCGGCCCGCACGCCATCGCGATCGATCCAGCGGTTCCGCCACGCGATCTCCTGCAGACAACCGATCTTCAATCCCTGGCGCTCCTCGATGGCCTGGATGAAGTTCGAGGCCTCGATCAGGCTGCGATGGGTGCCGGCGTCAAGCCACGCGTACCCCCGCCCGAGGACCTCCACCTTGAGCCGTCCCCGGTCGAGGTAGAGGCGATTGAGGTCGGTGATTTCCAGCTCACCCCGGTCACTCGGCTCGAGGCGTGCCGCCAGATCGGCGACGTCGGCGCCGTAGAAATACAGCCCGGGCACGGCGTAGTGGCTCTTCGGCTGCTTCGGCTTTTCCTCCAGGCTGATCGCGTGGCCGTCGTCGTTGAACTCGACCACCCCGTAACGCTCCGGGTCCCGAACCCAGTAACCGAAGATCTGGGCGCCATCAGACAGAGTGGCGCAGTCTTTGAGGAGCCCGGAGAGACCGTGGCCGTGGAGAATGTTGTCGCCGAGCACCAAACAGGCGGGGGACCCGCCGAGGAAATCGCGGCCGAGGATGAAGGCCTGCGCCAAGCCGTCGGGGCTGGGCTGTTCGCAGTAGGAGATCCGCATCCCGAACCGGGCACCGTCGCCGAGCAGCTCCTCGTAGGACGGGAGATCGCGGGGTGTCGAAATGACCAGCACCTCCCGAATCCCGGCCAGCATGAGCAGGCTGAGCGGGTAGTAAATCATCGGCTTGTCGTAGACGGGCAGCAGCTGTTTGCTGATCACCTTGGTGACCGGGTGAAGACGGGTCCCGGAACCACCTGCGAGGACAATGCCCTTCATGGATGGGTGTCTCCCTGCGTGCGATCGGCCGCTGGCGACCGGTCCCGGAGTCTAGCACAAGGGAGGACCTGAAGCGGTGGAGCGGTGAAGCGGTGAGGCAGAGGAGCGGAGGAGCAGAGGAGCAGGGGCGGTCGGATTCGAAATTGCAAATTGAAGATTGAAAATTCCCCCTCCCGCCCAGGAACGCATGGGAGCGAAGGGGCGGCTGAGCAGCCGGGGGGGCGTCCGGCGATACGTCATCCCCTCTGCCCCTTTTCCCCTTTTCCCCTCTGCATTTCCGGATATGGCGGAGATTGAATCATTTTCTTGTGCGGACGGTACAGGTGTTGGTCAGCCGAGGTTCGCGGCGGCGGCGGATTGGCCGAAAGAAACGAGGTTTGGAAGGTCACACAAATGCCTGACGGACACGGAACAGTCCTCGTGGTTGACGACGATCCCGGCGCCCTCGATGCCCTGTCGGAAGCGCTCGGCGCCCTTGGCATTGCCGTGTACAAGGCGTTGAACGGCACTTCCGGGTTGACCCTCGCTCGGGATGTGCAGCCCGACGTCATCCTGCTCGACGTGATGATGCCGGGCCTGGACGGCTACCAGGTCTGTCAGAGGCTCAAGCAGGACCCCGAGACCCGGCTGATTCCGGTGGTCTTTTTGACCGGACACGGATCCCGGGAGGCGCGGCTGCAGGGCCTCGAGGTCGGCGGTACCGATTTCCTGTTCAAACCATGCGACCTCGTGGAGCTGGAGATCCGGGTCCGCAACCTCGTCGAGTTTCGCCGTCTGACCCTCGAGTTGGACTCCGCTGAGCAGATGGTCTTTTCCATTGCGCGGACAGTCGAGGCTCGCGATCCGGACACCTTGGACCACTGCGAGAGGCTGGCCCAACTCGGCGTCCGCCTCGGCGAACGGCTGTCGCTGGCCGAGGACGACCTCACGGCGTTGCGCCGGGGCGGATACCTGCACGACCTCGGCAAGGTCGGAATCCCGGACGCCGTGCTCTTGAAACCGGGTCCGCTGACCGAGGATGAGTGGGTGGTGATGAAGAGACACGTGGAGATCGGAGTTCAGATCTGCTCGCCCCTGCGCAGCCTGAGCCCGGTGCTGCCCCTGATCCGCCACCACCACGAGCGCTTCGACGGCTCGGGATACCCGGACGGTCTGGCCGGCGACGACATTCCGCTGCTGGCGAGGATCTTCCAGCTGGTGGACGTGTACGACGCCCTGACCAACGATCGCTGTTACCGGAAGGCGCTGAGCCGGGGGAAAGCCCTCGCCATCATGACCGACGAAACCAACGACGGCTCGTGGGATCCCGCGATCTACGCCGAGTTCGAGGAGATGATCCGCGAGGACGGCGAGGGGATCGTCGCCGAGGCAGCCTGCGGCTGAAGTCTCGGGATTCGGGGTGCCCGCGGGGTGAGACGGTGTCAAGGTGCGAAGAAGTAGCTCCTCCGGAACACGGCGTTACACGTTACTCGTTAAACGTCGACGTGACCGTCCTCGGTGGGCCGTGTCGCTGAGGTTCCTCGGACGGTTGACGTCTGGTTCATCCGGAAAAACGCGGGGTTGGGGTTCTGCCGTGCCCGTTTCCGTGCCCGTGTCCGTTTGAGTCCAAAGTCAAAAGTCGAAAGTCCAAAGTCCCCGCCCACCCACCCACGTCCTCATTGAAACCCCTGTCCCCACCATACCCCCGCCCCACGGTCTGAATCGATGTCCGGTGTCCGGTCTCTGCGTCCAATGATGGTTGGGCGGGCGGGACGTTCAACGGCCAACGGCCAACGGCCAACTGCCAACTGCCAACTGCCAACGGCCAACGGCCAACGGCCAACGGCCAACTGCCAACGGCTGTCTGCTGGTGGCGGTGAGTCGCTGCGGCCGAAGGCGGTGAGTTGCTGCGGCCGAAGGCCGCGAGCAACCGCGACCGTCAACTCGAGTTGTCGATGGGTCGCGGTCGCGTCATCGCTTCCGGTGACAGCAGGCGGTCGAGCTCACTCGCATCGAGGTCACCGGCGGCCAGGACGATCTCCCGGACTCCGCGGCCGGTGGCGAGGGCCTCCTTGGCCACCTGGGACGCGCGGTCGTAACCCAGCGCCGGCACCAGGGCGGTGACCAGCCCGATCGAGCCCTCCACCAGGGCGTGGGCGTGCTCGCGGTTGGCGGTGATGCCGCGGATGCAGCGGTCGGTGAGCGTCTCGATCCCGGCCGCCAGCATGTCCAGCGACTCGAAGAGGGCGAAGGTGATCACCGGTTCCATGACGTTGAGCTGGAGCTGCCCGGCCTCGGCCGCCAGGGTGATGGTGAGGTCGTTCCCGATCACCTGGAACGCAACCTGGTTGACCACTTCGGGAATCACCGGGTTGACCTTGCCCGGCATGATGGAGGAGCCCGGCTGAACGGCGGGAAGGTTGATCTCGTTGAGCCCGCAGCGTGGGCCCGACGACAGCAGCCGCAGGTCGTTGCACAGCTTCGACAGCTTGACCGCGACGCGTTTGAGGACGCCGGAAAACATCACGAAAGCCCCGGTGTCGGGCGTGGCTTCCACAAGGTTGGGGGCGAGCACCAGCTCGAGGCCCGCAATCCTGCGCAGCTCTGCCACCGCCAGCTCCGGGTAGCGGGGGTCCGCGTTGATTCCGGTGCCGATGGCGGTGCCGCCGAGATTCACCTCGAGAAACAGCCTGGCCGTCTCCTCCAACCGGGCGACGTCCTCGGCGGTGGTCACGGCGAACGCTTCGAACTCCTGGCCGAGGGTCATGGGCACGGCGTCTTGCAGCTGAGTCCTCCCCATCTTGATGACGTCGTCGAACTCCCGGGCTTTGGCGCGCAGCGCGTCTTCGAGGCCGCGCAGTGCCCGCAGCAGCTCGCCGAGCCGGAGGATGACCGCCACCCTCACCGACGTCGGGTAGACGTCGTTGGTGGACTGGGAGAGGTTGACGTGGTTGTTGGGGTGGCAGTGGCGGTAGTCGCCGAGCGAATGGCCGAGCAGCTCGAGGGCGCGGTTCGCGATCACCTCGTTGGCGTTCATGTTGGTGGAGGTGCCGGCACCCCCCTGAATGACGTCGACCACGAAGTGCCCGTGCCAGTTGCCGCCGATGACCTCCTCACAGGCCCGGTCGATCGCGGCGGCGATCTCGTCCGGCAGCAGCCCCAGCTTCCGGTTCGCCCTGGCTGCAGCCTGCTTGACCATGGCCAGGGCGCGGATCAACTGGGGGAAATGGGCCAGCCGGATCCCGGTGATGGGGAAGTTCTCCACCGCACGCAGGGTCTGGATCCCGTAGCGGGCATCGGCCGGCACCTCGCGGTCGCCGAGCAGATCGTGCTCGGTGCGGGTGGCGCCGGGGCGGTATACCAGGTCCCAGCCCGCCCGTCGCGCCGAGGTGTACTGCAGCCGCCGCACCATGACCCGAGCGATGTGGGCGAACAGCTCCATGGCGGCGGGAGCATCGTCGGCGAGCGCCGTTCTTACCGCCTCGGCCTCCAGCTCGACGACCTCCAATTCAGAAACCGCGCGTCCGGTTGCCGAGTGGATCCCCGGCTCGAGGACGGCCGATTCGGCAGTGGCTTCGCCGGGTCCCAACACCACCACCGTGCCGCGGGCGTCTCCGGCCTCGACCTGCACGTCGAGCTGACCGTCGACGATCAAGAAGCAGGCGTCCCTGGGGGTGCCGGCGGTGAAGAGCTCGTCGCCGGGTGAAAGCCGGCGGCGTCGCGCGACCGCGGCGATGCGTTCGACGACCGGCGACCGGAGGTCGCGGAAGATCTCGAAGTCCTGCAGCTGCTCGGGGGTGACGTCCATCAAGGCCTCCGGCGCACAAGCTAGCACAAGGGGGCAGAGGAGCAGAGGAGCAGAGGAGCGGAGGATGGTCGGATTCCGAATTGCAAATTGAAAATTGCGAATTCTGCCCTGCCAAGATCGTCACCGGGAAACCCGGAACGATCTCGGACTCCGATAATTTGCAATTTGCAATTTGCAATTTGAAATTTGAAATGGACGGGCAGGCGGGAACTTTCAACTTTCAACTTTCAACTTCTGAGCCCGGGCTCCCTTGACATCAGTGGTTTGGTGTACTATAACAGTGGTACACCTCGGATCACGAGGTCGTTCTGGAGCTTCGGATGACACTGCTCGATATCGACCCCACCCAGGCGGCACCCATCTGGCGGCAGATCGAGGACGGGGTGCGCCGGATGGTGGTCTCCGGGACGCTGGCGCCGGGGGCTTTGGTGCCGTCGGTGCGTGACCTGGCCCGAGAGCTTGGGGTGAACCCGGCCACCGTGTCGAAGGCCTACCAGCAGCTGACGACGGCGGGTGTGCTCGAAGTCCGCCGCGGCGAGGGCACCTTCGTCGCTCCACGGCCGGCGGCGACGGTGGACGCCGAACGGCGGGCCTTGCTCGAGGTCGAGGCGCAGCGATTCGCCCAGACCGCGCGCGATCTCGGGGCGGACCGTGACGAGGCTGTCGACGCCCTGAAGAGAGCCTGGGATGGACGTGACGAGCTTTCAGGAGGTGACCGGTGACACCCTCTTCTGGCCCGGTTGTGGCGATTGACGGGTTGACGGTCCGTTACGGTCGCTCGGTGGCGGTGAACGGGATCAGCCTCGAGGTGCCTCGCGGATCGGTGTACGCCCTGCTCGGGCGAAACGGCGCCGGCAAGACCTCCACCGTGCGCTGCCTGCTCGGCCAGTGGAAGCCCACTGCCGGCTCAATCGAGCTCTTTGGTGACGATGTCTGGCGCGGCCGGCAACGGCTGATGTCACGGGTTGGCGTCGTGCTCGAGCGGGACGAGGCCCCGCCCTCGATGACCGCCACACGGCTCGAGCGGTTCTTCGCGGCCCTCTATCCGAGCTGGGATCGGTCGGCATTTGCCGCGCGACTCGAGCGGTTTTCGGTGCCGAGGGCCCGCCCCTTCGGCAAGCTGTCCAGGGGGCAGCAGAGACAGCTGTCGCTCGCCCTCGCACTGAGCTATTCGCCCGAGCTGCTGGTGCTCGACGATCCCACCCTCGGCCTGGACGCGGTCGCCCGGCGCGAGCTGCTGGACGAGCTCATCGGCGAGCTCGCCGACCGGGGGACCACGGTGTTCGTGGCCACCAACGACATCGCCGGCATCGAAGGCGTGGCCGACCGGGTGGGCGTGATCCACGGCGGCCAGCTCGTGGTGGACCAGGAGGTGGATGGGCTGAAGGCGCGTTTTTGTCGCGTCCGCATCCCCGGCGAAGCCGAACGTCATCTTCGGTTCGAGCGTGGCGAAACGCTGTTGTCGCGGCGGGTCGCGGGCGGGGTGGAGGTCGTCGTCAGGCTCGATCCGGGAACGGCGCGCCTCGCCGGCCTCGATGCGGGGATCGAGGTCCACGCCATGTCCCTGGAGGAGATCTTCGTCGCCCTGTGCGGGCCCGAGGACGGAGGTGATCGATGAGGCAGGTCGCGATTGTCGCGTGGCGCGAGATTTTCGAGGATCGGTCGTTCGTCGTGGCGGCGATCGCCGCCCTCCTTGTCACCCTGGTCGTTCCGTTGATCCCCGGGCTCTTCGCCTGGTCACCGGGCGAGGTCCGCGGTCCACTGACCGGCGTGGTGGCGATCGGATTCACGGTGCTGGGCGCGCTCTTCCTCGGCAGCTCGACCGTCAGCGGGACGGTGGCCACCGGTCGCTTCGGTTTCTTCTTGGCCCGCCCGTTGAGCGGTGCGGCCATCTGGTTCGGCAAGCTGATCGGGGTCATCACGGTGCTCCTGGTGTGTGAGCTGATCGTCCTCCTGCCGAACGCACTGTTGGATGTCGGCACCGGATTTCTCGACGATCTCGCTCAACATTCGTGGATGTGGTCGGGCATTCTCCTCGGCGGTCCTCTGGTGTTTGTGCTGCTCGCCCATGCCGTGAACACGGTGTGGCGGGCGCCCACGGCGTGGATCGGATTCGATCTTCTTGCCCTGCTGGTCGCGGGCACCACCGGCTGGATGGCGGTCAATACGTTGTTGGCGGCGAGGGCGGAGCTGGCAGCCGCCGTGGTGTTGCTGGCCATGACCGGCGCGGTGGTGTTGGTGATCTTGGGTGCCGGCGCGGTTCAGATTTCAGCCGGGCGCTGCGATCCCCGTCGGCACCATCAGGTGTTTTCGCGCACCATGTGGCCCGCGCTGCTGGTTCTGGTCGCTGGGATCGCCGGGTATGGTTGGTGGCTCAGGACGCCTGGTGTCGGAGACCTCAAGTGGGCTGACGGCGGACCGATCGTCAATCCGTCGGGCGAGTGGATCGGGTTGACCGGATTGACCCGCGGACGTTGGGATGTCGTCAGCAGTTTCACCCTCAATCTCGTCAGCCGAAAAGACGTCCGGATCGGAATCGGGTCGTGGGGGAGTGGAACGACGATGGCGTTCTCGGGAGACGGGCGGCGTGTGGCGTGGTTCCTCCCCGAGGGCGATCAGTGGCGCCTTCATTCCGCGGCCATGGACAGCCTCCAGGGAGGTGGCGGCGACACTGCAGTCTTCATGGATCACCAGCCGTGGATGGTGCTGTCCGATCGAGGGGACCGCGCGGCGATGATCGAGGATGGCACCCTGGTCGTCATGAGCCTGCCCGCGGGTGATGTCGTGGGATCGGTCCGGCTGGCGGCCGACCGGAGTCACTTTGGCCCCTACTTCGCATCCGACGATCGGGTCGGGGTTTTCACGGTCGTGCCGACCTCGGATGTCGACGGCCCGCCATCGATCCGTGCCCTCGAGTTTGATCTCGAAGGCCGGAAGATGGTCGAACTCGGTTTCTTGACGGCTGCCGGGGAGCTGTTTTCGGCCACCATCGACGGGTCACGGCATCGACTGCTTCTCGGGACCGCGTTTGAACGCCGCTCCAGGTGGAGGTACGTGGACAGCCGAACCTTCGCCGAGATCCCCTGGACCGCTGAGTTGGATCTCGGCCCGGTGGTCACGATGTTGGAGGACGGGCGCCTCGTCCGACTGGTGAACGAATCCGGAAGCTCCCGGCTCGAGGTCCTGTCGCCGGTAGGAGTCCTCGTCAAAATGGTGCCCCTGCCCCGCAAGCCGAAGCGGCTGACGATCGGCTTTCAGCCTGGTCCGTCGACCCTGGTCGTGGCGATCAGCGAGGACGGTCCGGGCGCGAATTGGTTCGACGATTGGGTCGCCAGGCTGGTGGATTTGGAGTCCGGAGAGATTCGCGACATCGGCGTCGGAATCGTCCCCGCAAGCTGGTGGTTCCGGCGTGGCGACGTCACCCGGCCGTTGCCGGTGGGTTGCGCGGTGAGTCGATTGTTCGTTGGCGGCGGCTCATCGCTGTGGCTGTGGGATCAGCAGACGGGAGAACTGGAGCAGCTGGTTTCCGGCCGGCGGTGACCGAAGAACCGAGGTCGCTGCGTTTGGGTTATCCTCCATGACATGGCGAAGTTCATTCTCTGGCTCATTCTGTTGGTGCTGTGCTGGCCGCTGGCCCTGCTGGCGCTGATCCTCTACCCCTTCGTGTGGCTGTTGATGCTGCCCTTCCGGCTGGTGGGCATCACGGTGGATGGGATCTTCAAGCTGCTGCACGCGATCGTGACGTTGCCGGCGAGGGTTCTTCGTGGGCCGTCGGCCGTCAGCAACTGACCCGCGCTTCCCACCAGCTTTCAACTGCGGGCTGAGCACCGTTCGTACGGGATCGACGACTCGCCTGCTGCTGGAAGGTCGCGGGACCGACGACAGGGTGACTCAGTCGAAATCCACCAGCAGGTAACTGGTGAGAGCCTCCAGGGTCCCCTGATCCGCCTTGTCCGCGTACGCCGGCATGGCGATGGCGTATTGCTCGGACTTGTAGGCGAGGCGCGGAGTGACCTTGATCATCGCCTGAGGGTCACCGAGGTATGCGGCCAGCTGCTCTTCGGTCCAGTGCTGATCGAGGCCGGCCAGGGTGGGCCCGGATCGCTTGCCCTGGCGCTGGTCGCCATGGCAGCTGCCGCAGTCGAGAGTGACGTAGGCGTTCCATCCAGCCAGTTGGGTCTCCGACAGGCCTGGAGGCGGGGTCGGTTTGCTGTCGCCGCAGCTCATGGCGATGGCGATCAGGGCTCCGATCCCGAGGGCGGCGACGACGTATCGAGAGAGGCTCTTCATGTCACTCCTCAGTTCTCGACCAGGTGGTCCACCTTGGCCGCGCAGATGAAATCGTTTTCCGACAAGCCGCCCACGGTGTGGGTGCTGTAGCCCACGGTACAGTTGTCGAATTCGACCGCCAGCTCGGGGTGGTGATCCTCGCGGTGCGAAATCCAGGCGATAGCATTGACGAAGGCCATGGTCTGGTAATGATCATCGAACTGGAAGGTCTTCACCAGCCGGCCGTCCGCGATTCCCCAGCCCTCGGCATGACTCAGCAAGTGCTCGAGGTCGTGTCCGGCCAGCGCCGGCGTGCCCGGAGGAAGCGGTTGGCAGGTCTTCATCACCAGCTCGTGGTCACACATGGGACCTCCTGACCGGTCAGTTTAGCGCATCTTCTTGAGAGTCGGTAGCGTATGTTGACATCCTAAAAATTTAGGTTAGCCTAAAAAGATGGAACCGAACACCCACGAGCTCGCGCTGACCGAAAGCCAGGGGGACTATCTGAAGCAGATCTTCCTGTTGGGCGAGGCCGGTGGGAGCGTCAGCACCTCGTCGCTGTCCGATCGTCTCGGGGTCCGTCCGGCGTCGGTCACCGGCATGATGCAGAAGCTGGCCGAGCTCGGATTCGTCGACCACCGGCGCTATCGGGGGGTGCGGCTGACCGACTCCGGCAGGCGGGTGGCGCTGGAGCTGCTCCGCCATCACCGCCTGCTGGAGACCTTTCTCGCCCAGGCCCTGGGCTACGGTTGGGACGAGGTCCACATCGAAGCCGAACGTCTGGAGCACGTGATCTCGGAGCGGCTCGAAGAGAGGATCGCCGAGGCCCTCGGCCACCCCACCCGCGATCCCCACGGTGATCCGATTCCAAACGCCGACCTGCAGATGCCCGAGGCCGGAGGCGAGGTTCGTCTGTCGAGCGCCGCCGCCCAGGCCCGGGCGACCGTTTCGAGGGTCACCCTCCAGGATCCCGACAGCCTCAACCTCCTTGGGGAGCTGGGGCTGATTCCCGGGGCGCGTGTAGAGATTCTCGCGACCTCCTCTTCGAACATCCGGGTGGCGGTCGCCAAAAAGGGGCGGTACCTGGTGCCGGTGGAGTTGGCCTCCGAAGTCTGGTTGAAGGAGCGACGCCCATGAATGCAACACGAGCGACTCTGATGGCTGTCGGGGTGGCCGTTACCGCGGGGTGCGGTGGCGGGGGACCCCAGGTGGCACCCGGGCGGCTGACTGCGGTCGCCACCACGACGATTGTCGGTGACCTGGTGGGTGCCATCGGAGGCGAGGACATCGATCTCCAGGTCCTGATGGGACCGGGCGTGGATCCCCACCTGTACAAGCCGAGCGCAGGCGACGTGCGGCGCATGTCGACCGCCCGGGCGGTCTTTCTCAACGGTCTCCACCTCGAGGGCAAGATGGGCGAGGTGCTCCAGCAGATGGACCAGCGAGGTGTGACGACGGTGGCGGTCGCCCAGTGCATTCCCGAGGACGAGCTGATCCTGCCGGTCGGATCTTCCGGCGGGCTCCACGATCCCCACGTGTGGTTCGACGTCGGGCTGTGGAGTGGGGCGGCCGAGTGTGCGCGGGACGCTCTGATCGCGATCGATCCGGAGCACGCCGACGGGTATCGCGCACGGGCCGACCGGTACCTGACCCAGTTGACAGAGCTCGACGCCTGGGTCCGCGACACTGTCGCCGTCCTGCCGCCGGATCGCCGGGTGTTGGTGACCGCGCACGACGCCTTCTCGTATTTCGGGCGGGCCTATGGCTTCGAGGTCAAGGGACTGCTTGGGGTGAGCACGGCCTCGGAGGCCGGGACCGCCGACGTGCAGCGGCTCGCCGAGTTCATCGCCACTCGGGAGGTCCCCGCCATCTTTGTCGAGTCCTCGGTGCCGCCCCGCTACGTGGAGGCGCTCCGGCAGGCGGTCGTCGCGCGAGGATTCCAGGTGGTGATTGGGGGCAGCCTCTACTCGGATGCCCTCGGCGATCCGGACGGGCCGGCGGGGAGCTACGCCGGCACGGTTCGGACCAATGTCGAAACCATCGTCAACGCCCTCGCCGGCCAGGTGGGGAGCGAACGGTGAACGATCGAGATGCCAGAGGGGTGCTGATGACGTCTGTAAAACAAGACCTTTCTCCGTTGGCTCTCGAGGTGGAGGATCTGACAGTCGCCTACGCCGACCAGCCGGTTCTCTGGGACGTGGACCTCAAGGTGCCGGCCGGGGTGAAGATGGCGATCGTCGGGCCCAACGGCGCCGGCAAGAGCACCCTGATCAAGGCCGCCATGGGGCTGGTGGCGCCGGTCGCGGGCGAGGTCAGGGTCTTCGGTCGGCCGCGGCGTCGGATCCGCGGCGAAATCGCCTACGTGCCCCAGCGATCGAGCCTCGAGTGGGACTTCCCGACCGACGTGCTCGACGTCGTCACCATGGGCACCTACGGCACGCTGGGCTGGTTGCGCAGGGTGGGCTCTCGACAACGTGACCGGGCCATGGACGCTCTGGGCACCGTCGGCATGGAGGACTTCACCAAACGACCCATCGCGCAGCTCTCCGGCGGCCAGCAGCAGCGCGTGTTGCTGGCCCGGGCGTTGGTCCAGGGGGCCGAGATTTACATGCTGGACGAGCCGTTCCAGGGCGTGGATGCGCCTACCGAACGGGCCATTGTCGAGGTGTTGGACTCTCTGTCGGACGACGGAAAAACCATCATCGTGGTCCACCACGACCTGCAGACGGTGCCGGAGTACTTCGACCACGTGCTGCTCCTCAACGTTCGGGCGATCGATTCGGGTCCGGTCGCCGAGGTGTTCACCGAGGAGAATCTGAGGCTCACCTTCGGCGGTCGGGTCGGGGTGCTCGCCCGGTCGGCAGGGGGCGGAGCCTGAGGTGGATTTCTTCAGCGACTACACGCTGCGCGTGGTCGCATTGGGGTCGGGGGTGCTCGGCGCCACCGCCGGTGCCCTCGGCTCCTTTGCCGTGCTCCGCCGGCAGAGCCTGCTCGGAGATGCGGTCAGCCACGCCGCGCTGCCGGGCATCGCACTGGCCTTCCTGCTCACCGGCAGCAAGGCGCCGCTGGTCATCATGATCGGGGCGGCCCTCGCAGGGTGGATCGCGACCCTCGCCGTGCGCGCGGTGGTCGGACGGAGCCGAGTTCCCTTCGACAGCGCCCTGGGGATCGTGCTCGCGGTCTTCTTCGGCTTCGGCCTGGTGCTGCTGACCCATATCCAGAAACAGCCGATCGCCGCCCAGGCGGGGCTCGAAAGCTACCTGTTCGGCCAGGCGGCCGCGCTGCTGCGGTCGGACGTGGTGGCGATGACCGCCCTCGGTGGGACCGCGCTGGTCCTGGTGGGTCTGTTGTGGAAGGAGTTCAAGCTGCTCAGCTTCGATCGTTCCTTCGGCGCCAGCCTCGGGCTGCCCATGGGCAAGCTCGACGGGCTGCTCACCGCGCTGCTGGTGGTCGCCATCGTCATCGGCCTGCAGACGGTCGGGGTGGTGCTGATGAGCGCCATGATCGTCGCGCCGGCCGCCGCCGCTCGCCAGTGGACCCGGCGGCTCGGGTCGATGGTGGTCCTGGCGGCGGCCATCGGCACCGGTGCGGGGGTGGCGGGTGCGGTGGCGAGCTCGGCGATTCCGAAGCTGCCTACCGGCCCCACCATCGTCGTCGTCCTGAGTTTGGTCGTAATGATTTCATTGACCCTGGCCCCGGGGCGGGGAGTGGTGTGGCGGTGGTTTCGCCTGGGCCGACTGCGGCAAGCGCCTCAGCTCGATCCGGTGTTGTTTCACCTCTACGCGCTGTCCCTGCAGCACGCCGACGATCCGGGCCACGGTCACAGCATGGCGGTTCTGCGCACCATGAGCCCGCGCGATTTGGACGTCGTCGCGGCCCTGCGTGGATTGGAATCGAAGGGGCTCGCCGTCCAGACTCCGGCAGGACTGTGGGCGCCGACCGCCCTGGGCCGGCGCGAGGCGATGCGGGCGCTGCGGGAAGACGCGGAGGATCCGCGGTGAGCGCCGACCTCGAGATTCTGCTGATCGCCGTCGTCACGGCAGTGGCCTGTGCGTTGCCAGGCGCCTTCTTGGTGCTGCGCCGGTTGGCGTTGGTGAGCGACGCCATCTCTCACGCCATTCTGCCCGGCATCGTGGTGGCGTTCTTCCTCACCGGCGATCTCAACTCACCACTCCTGATGCTCGCCGCCGGCGCCACCGGGGTGCTGACAGTGGTTTTGATCGAAGGGATTAGCCGGTCTCGGCTGGTGAGCGAGGATGCCGCCATCGGCCTCGTGTTTCCGGCGCTGTTCGCGATCGGCGTGATCCTGGTGTCGCGGTATGCGGGCAACGTCCACCTGGACACCGATGCGGTTCTGCTCGGCGAGCTGGCCTTCGCGCCATTCGACCGATTAGTGGTGGCCGGAACCGATTTGGGTCCGGCGGCGCTGTGGAGCATGGGCGCGATCCTCCTACTGAATCTGCTGTTGATCGGCATCGTCTTCAAGGAGCTGAAGCTCGCCACCGTGGACGCCGGCCTTGCGGCGGCCCTTGGTTTTTCACCGTTGCTCCTCCACTACGGCCTGATGACCATGGTGTCGGTGACGGCGGTCGGCGCCTTCAACGCCGTCGGGTCGATCCTGGTGGTGGCGCTGATGATCGCGCCGCCGGCCACGGCCTACCTGGTGACCGAGCGGTTCAAACCCATGCTGTGGCTCAGTGCCCTGGTGGCCGCGGTCGGGGCGGTGGCCGGGTATGCTCTGGCGTGGCTTTTCGACGTCTCGATCGCCGGCTCCATGGCCACCGCGCTCGGGGTGCTCTTTGCAGCGGCGATGCTGTTTTCCCCCAGTCGGGGAGTGGTGGCCCAGGTCAGGCGCCGGAGTGCCCAGCGCCTGGATTTCGGGACCAGCCTGCTGCTGGTTCACCTGCTGCACCACCAGCACCTTCCGGAGGCCGCCGAGGAATGTCGTATCACCACCCTCCACCGCCACCTGAGGTGGAGCGAGAGCCATACCCGCCAGGTGGTGCGCCAGGCCAGGTCGGAGCAGCTCGTCGAGGTCGATGGAGAGCTGCTGGGGCTGACCTCCCGTGGGCGGGATCGGGCGCAGCACGCCGTCATCGGCAGCGGATAACCCAACCGCCTGCTCCCAATTCGGGAAACCGCGCTTGACAGCATCGCCTCAATCTCCAGTTTTCGGGTCATCCGGGAAAACGTGTGGTTGGGGTTCTGCCGTGCCCGACATGCAGCGGCAGTAATCAGGGGCAGCGACAGGGAACAGGGACAGCGATCAGTCCTCAGCGGCAGCAATCAGTTGCCTCGGCGGCATCGCACATGACCACCTCCGGGTCGTTCAAAGGAAGGAGTAGCCGGTGGGCAGCCGATGTCAAGGACAAGCCGGCCCACGGGTCCGGTGTTACACACCCTTGACATCGGCTGCCTCACCGGCTTGTGAGGGAGGGCATGAACGACCCGGAGGTGCCCATGTCCAAAGCCGTCACGAACACCAACCTCGTTGCCCACGAGAAAGCCCTCGAAGCAGCAGGCATAGCCATCAAGCTCGTGATGAGGGTTCCCGCCCCATTGAAATCGATTGCGGATCAGGTGATCCGGTCGGCAAGCTCGGTCCCGGCCAACATCGCTGAAGGCCATGGCCGGGGTGGACGAGACCGGTCGAACCACTGGCGGATCGCCTACGCCTCGGCCAAAGAGGTCGACAGCCATTTGCAGCTCCTCGGACAGGCCGGTGCCATCAATCGGACTGGGGCCCGTGATGCTCTGAACGCCTTCGACCAGGTCCGTGCCATGACCTGGCGTCTGCTCAACCCAAGGATCTGATTGGAGCTCTCTGCACCGGCCATTCTGAAGGCGGTCGCTGAAGACTGCCGCCGTCGCTGTGCCCCGACGCTGGCGCTGGGCCTGCCGCCGGCCGGACTTCAGGAATACAAGAGAGGGCGTTGTGATGGAATATTTCGAATTTCGAATTTCGAATTTCGAATTCAACGAGCGTCCATCCCACGGAAATCCGGACGAGCCCAATCTTCAATCTTCAATCAGATGGAGCCTCTAGCCCGCGTCGCCAGGGTCGTCAGAGGCCGGAAGCTGCGCGGCGGGATCGACCGTCAACGCTTCTTCGCCCTCCTCAGATTTCTCGCCGGATTTGCGGCGATTGCGGATGAACCACGACGTAACGCTCGAGTTCTTCACCCCCCGAACCACGTTTTCCAGGTCCTGATAGAGCTGGGGATCGTTCAAAAAGGCACCGAGGGTACCGTCGCCGTCGTCCAGCTTCTGGACCACCGACCGGAGGTGGTGCATCAGCTCCTGGAGATCATCGAGGAAGTCGTCGGCGTACTCCTTGTCCCGCATCAGCCTGGGCAGGGTCCCTTCGCCCGTCGACAGCTCCTCGAAGGCGGCAGCCATGGCCTGGGTTGCGTCGCGGAACGCCGACACCGATTCCCGGATCAGGGTCGCGGTCTCGGGGTCTCGGAACAACGCGGCGTAGGCACTGTCGTCACGTTGCAGGTCGCGGGTGAAGGTAGCTCCGGTGAGGCGGAGAGTGTGGGCGGTGGCGTAGAGATCGTCGGCCATCTCTGCGTCGGTGAGCAGCCGGCCGAGGAATCCCTCGCCGTCCTCGAGACGGGTGAGGATCAACCGCAGGGAGGCGATCGTGCTCTTCGCCATCTCACTGAACTTCTCTTCGTCGGTTGGTGTGCTGGTGAGCTCGCCGATCAGGCCTTCGCCCGCCTGAACACGTTCCAGAATGACCTTCAGGCTCGACGAGATCGAAATCAAATTGGCCATCAGATCCTCGCCGCCGGCCATCAACTCCTCCACCTCGGCGGGGTCCTTGCCGGGGACCATCCCGCCTTCCAGAATTCGGTCCTCGGTTGGTGAACCGCTGCGCACCTCGAGGTACTTGTCGCCGAGCAGGCCGATGGTCTTGATCGAGGCGAAGCTGTTGCCGCGAATCCTCTCGGTGTAGATGGCGTCGACGGTGAAGCGCACGATGATGCGCTCCTCGTCCGGATCGGTGGAAAGGTCGATGCGCTCCACGAAGCCCACGTTGACGCCGCTGAGTCTCACCGGTGAGCCGGTCTGGAGGCCGGTGACGTTCGAAAACGACGTGTGGTATCGGGTGTGCTGGGTGAAGATCTGCTGCCGCTTGCCGATTGCCAGGATCGCCAGGCCGAGCAGGGCCAGCGCCGTCACGGTGAGGGCCCCAACCCGGAGGTTTCGTTTGGTTTCGTCACGCATCGGTGCCTCCAGCGGCGAAGAACTCACGCACGGGATCAGGGGCGTCGGACCTGGCCGCCGCGACCGGTCCGGAGAAGATGAACTCGCCCTCATGCAGGAAAACGACCCGCCGGGCAACCCGAGCGACCAGCGGAATGTCGTGGGTGACCACGACCGAGGTCACGCCGAGTCGAGCGCTCAGATCGACGATCATCCGAGCGATCGCCTCGCCGGTCACCGGGTCGAGCCCGGTGGTGGGTTCGTCGTAGAGCATGATCTCGGGCTCCAGCGCGAGGGCTCGCGCCACCGCCACTCGCTTGCGCATTCCGCCGGACAGCTCCGACGGCTGGAGACGGTCCACGTCTTCGAGCCGGACCATGGCCAGCAGCTCGATGACCCGGTGTCGCAATGCCGCCGGTGCCATCCGCCGGTGTTCCCGCAGCGGGAAGGCGACGTTGTCGAAGACGTTCATCGAGTCGAACAGCGCACCCTGCTGGAACAGGTAGGAGATTCGGCGTCGCAGGGGCACCAGCTCGGTTTCCGAAGATCTGGAAACCGTAGACCCGAGAACTTCGATCTCACCGGAGTCCGCAGGGATCAGCCCGTTCACGGTCTTGAGCGTGACCGACTTGCCGGAGCCCGAGGCGCCGAGCAGGGCAAGGGTCTCGCCGCGCTCGACGTCCAGGTTGACCCCGCGCAGCACGTGGTTGTTGCCGAAGGACTTGCAGACGTCGCGAAGCCGGATAACGGGATCGTCCATGTCACAGCGCCAGGAAGAGCTTGGTGATGAAGAAATCGGAGATCAGCACCCCGATCGCGACCACATACACCGTGTTGGTGGTGGCCTTGCCGACTCCGTCGGCGCCGCCGCGGGCGTTCAGGCCGTTGTAGCAGCCGATGATGGCGATCAGGAACGCGAACACCACCGGCTTGGCGACGCCCACCCAGATGTCGTCGAATGCCAGCACCTGGAACGTCCGCTGGAGGTAGAACGAGGCGCTCAGGCCCTCCTGGAACACGGCGATCAGCATGCCGCCGAAGATCCCCAGCGCGTCGGCGAGGATCGTCAGCAACGGCAGCATGGCGATGGTGGCCCACAGACGGGGAACGACCAGCTTCCGGACCGGATCGGCCGCCATCGACCTGATGGCATCCACCTGCTCGGTGACGGCCATCGAGCCGATCTCGGCCGCGATGCCCGAGCCGACTCTGCCGCCCACCATCAGCGCGGTCAGCACGGGTCCCAGCTCGCGGACCAGGGACAGGGCGACGATCTCGCCGATGTAGAGCCGGGCGCCGAATTTTGCCAGGGCGTAGGACGTCTGCAGGGCGAGCACCATGCCGGTGAACAACGCCGTGATGTTGGTCAGGTTGAGCGATCCGACGCCGATTCGATCGAACTGGCGGAAGATCTCGGCCACGTCCAGGGGCGGCGTGAACATCCGCACCAGCGACTGAAGGGCCAGCCGCGTCGCGCCACCAATCTCGACGAGAAGTCGTGGTTTCCAGTTCATCAGCGTCGCGGTCATCCTACCGCATACCCACCGAAGCCATTCGCTGTGTAAATTGCGAAATGGTTTCAATTACATCGAAACGCGGGAACGGCGGTGCAAAAGCCGTTACAATGGAGGTTCTGGAGGATCGCGATGCAGGTGATCGAAGGTAATTTGGACGCGCAGGGGTTGCGGTTCGCATTGGTGATCAGCCGATTCAACGAGGCGCTCACGTCGAGGTTGGAGTCCGGCGCGGTGGACTGCCTGGTCCGGCACGGTGCGGACGAGCAGCAGATCACCATCGTCCGCGTTCCAGGTGCGTGGGAGATTCCGATGGTCGCGTCACGGGTCGCCGCGTCCACCGACTTCGACGCAGTGATCTGCATCGGAGCCCTGGTGCGGGGAGGAACGGCGCACTTCGACCTCATCGCCAACGAGGTTGCCAAGGGAATCGCCTCGACCGCCATGGCGTCGGGAGTCCCGATCACCTTTGGCGTGATCACGGCTGACACCCTGGAGCAGGCCGTGGAGCGTGCCGGCACCAAGATGGGAAACAAGGGCTGGGAGGCAGCGCTCGCGGCCATCGAGATGGCTCGACTTTACAAGGGCCTCGACGGGGGGCGGTAGGTGGGATCGCGCCGCCGGGCCCGCGAGTTGGCCCTTCAGCTTCTGTATCAACACGAGCTGACCCACGCCGAACCGGAGCAGATGCAGGCGCGTTTCGAGGAATGGGTCGGCGCGTCGGAGGGCGTGCGGGAGTTTGCCGACATGCTGTTGCGCGGCGTGCTCGACCATCTGGAGGAGATCGACTCCGAGCTCGAGCGACAAACCGCCCACTGGCGCCTCGACCGGCTCGCGGCCGTCGACCGCAACATCCTCCGCCTCGCCATGTACGAGCTGCTCTTCCTGGGGGACACGCCCCATCCTGTGATCATCGACGAGGCGATCGAGATCGCGAAGAAGTTCGGCGCCGAGGAATCATCCCGCTTCGTCAACGGCGTGCTGGACGGTTTCGTCAAGCGAAGGGCTTCGGCTGGATAATGCGAGTGCGACTGTTCGCCCTGCTGCTGATGTGGGCGATCGGCGCGAGCGCCCACGAGGCCGTCTACCTGGTGTCCGGGGACCAGCTCCCGGTGGCGGTCGCGGCCAACGGGTACGTCCAGACGGTGGTCCCCGTGTCGGACCGCCAGATGGAGGTCCATGTCGCCGCTGCCCTCGGTCCGATCGGTTCGACAGGCGTCTACGCCGGGTTCGCGGGGACTGTGACGGCCGGGGTTCCCGAGGGCTTCGAACTGCCAGGACGGCTGAGGGCACAGCTTCGCCCCCATCTCTCGGCCTGGGAAGCGGCGACCCGGGTGCTCGAGTGGACGGCGAAAAACGTCGTAGTCGACGTCTCGGACGGCGGGGACCAGGATGCCGCCAGCGTCCTCAATCGCGGCCGTGGCCGGTGCTCGGGGGTCGCCAACGCGACCGCCGCCCTGCTGATGGCCGCCGGCTTCGAAGCGGTAACCGTGAGTGGCGTCCTGGTCACCGACGATGGATGGGTTCCGCACCGATGGGTTGCCTGCCGGCTGCCCGGCGCGGGTTGGGTCCACACCGACCCCACCCTCGGGTTGTGGGCGATGACGCCGAGCCACGTGGCGTTCGCGGATTCGGTGGTCAGCCAACCGGAGGTGCGCGTTGTAACGCCGGGCAGGGACGACATCGGCCGTCTGCCCAGACGAGGTGGTCGGCCGTTGCGCCCGGATCGAGGATCCGATCTCGTCTGTCGGTTGGCGGGTCAATCCGAGACCGCGATCGCCACCCTCAGTGGTGAAGGTGGAGAGGTTTACAGGGCGTTGCTCGATCCCGAAGGGAAGTTCACGGCCCTGCTGCCAGGCCGGTGGCGCCTGGTTGTGACGGCCGGCGATGTCCTGATTGCCGACACCGAGCTCGAGCTGCGGCCCGGGCAGACTCACAGCTACACCGTCGCCCTACCGGAGAGCGATCGCGCCAAGGAGGTCGGATCGTGAGGCGGGTGCTGGCTGGTAGCCTCACCCATCTGGCACCGGCTGCCCTGCTGCGGCTGCTGTCTGCCACCGCCCCCAGCGGTGTTCTCGAGCTGAGCACGGAGGCGGGAGAACTGCGCCTCGAGACCGCCCACGGCAAGGTGGTGATGCCGAGCCCGGGCGAGCTCCGGCGAACCGGTCGTATCCTCCGCAGCTCGAGCGGCAGCTTTCGGTTCGCACCAAGCGAGGTGCGCCCCATCGAAGGGCGGGCGCTGACCTTGAACGCCCTGGCGGATGCCGCGGAATCCACCGAACAGGTTTGGCAGGCCGTGCAGGGTGGTGACGTCGATCTCGAACGGCTGTTCGCCGGCGAGATCCTGGAGCTGTCGAGGCCGGCGCCGGCCGCCAACATCCACGTGCTGCCGCCCCAGCCGGTCGGCAACCCCCTTGACGAGCTGCTCACGGATCTCGAAGAAAATGCTCCCGGGGAGCTGCTGCTGACCCAGGTGGGCGTCGTGACCCGGGACCCCAGGATCTGGAGAGGGACCCTGGCGAGCGGGTGGCGACGGCGTGGGTGGGAGCTTCGGGTCGTCAGTGAGCCGTCGGAGCTTCCGGTGGGCGATGTGGATGCGCTGCTGCTGCACCAGGAAGAGGCGTTCGATCGAGTGGATGTCGAGGACGAATGGATCGACTTGGTTCGCAGGGCCGCGGCGGCTTCCCCGTCGGTCCCGGTGGTGTGGGTAGGTCGGGTGCGCGATTCGAGATGGCTGCACCGGTTGATCGAGGCCGGCGTCGCCTTCGTCATGCCGGCGCCGGCCAGTCCGTCCTCCACGACGGTCGACCGGTTCGGTGCAGACCTGGCGGTGATCCTCGACCGGCAGATCTCCGCCAGACAGCAGCTGGCGTCTGCCCGCCTCCCGAACACGGTCTACGAGCTCGTGGACACCCTGCTCGACGGAGGCGACTCGGACCAGGCGGTGGGCTCTTTGCTCCAGCTCGCGTCGACCCAGCTGTGGCGCGGCGCCGTGCTGATGGTCGAAGAGACCGCGATCAGGTGCCGCGCCGGCTATGGCTACCCGTTGAATCGGAAGGCCACTGCGTTGCCCCGTGGGGTTGCCCTTCTGGAACGGGCAATACGGAGCGGCGAAGCGGTGATCGGGTTCGATCCCGAATCGGGATCCGCTCTCCAGCTGGCGCGGGTGCTGGGTCTGAATCGACTACCCGTTGACACCGCCATCATCCCCCTGGGCGCCGGTGCTGCGGTGGTCGGCCTTTTGGTCGCCGACCGGGAGGGCGAGCCGCTGCCGGAGCTGCGCGAGATCACCCTCGTGGCCTGCTGTCTCGGCGGAGTCGTCGTCCGCGGCGACAACCACCATCGGTGAGACTCAATCAGTAGTTGACGATTATGTCCAGGCGTGAACAGTTGTGTTCTATCCGTTGACAGCCTGTGGCCAAATGGATATGATATTCGTCCGGCGCAACTCCTCTCGAGTGATTGAACGTGCAGAGGCTTCGGTTGACCGTCGAGGTGTGGAGTGGGAACTGTCCAAATGGAAACAGTTGGGACTCAATCGTCCACAATCGCGCGATGCGCTGTCGCGAAGCTGATCAACTGGGAGGCAAGGGGGTGTGCACGTGGTGACCTTGGCAATTGAAGGGAGCGGCGGTTCCGAGCTGACCTACGAGCTCGTGAAGCAGGTGATCTCCATCGGGGCCTCCAGCCAGAACGATGTGGTGCTCCGTTCGCCGGGTGTTGCGCCCCGTCACGTTGTGATTCAGCGCAACGGTAAGGTCTACACCTTCCTGGCCCAGCCGAGACAGGTGGTGGTCCTCAACGGCGAGCGTCGATCGAGGGGGGTTTTGCGGGTCGGTGACCGAATTCGGATCGGGACCGCGACGGTGGTCTTCAAAGGCATTGGAGACGAGGACACGGATGTCGAGGTGATCAACGGCGGGCGCGAGAGCGTCCAGGCCGCCCCGAGGGTGTCCGTCGATGCGGAGCGGCCGTCTCGATCCAGGTCGGAGGTGGTGCTCTATTCCGAACCCACCCGGGTTTCGGACGCCCGCAGCCACATGGTCGAGATCTTTCGCGCTGGGGTTCGGTCGGACCTGGTCCCTTCGCTGCGGACCTTCTTCGACAATTTCTTCACCGACCGGCAGGCCATGCTGGCATGGCTCGACGAGGACGGCCGCTTCCAGCCCATCGTGTCGCAGTGGACCGGCGAGGTACCAAAGCTGCCGGCCAGGACCTTTGATGAGCTGGGGGTTGGGGGCCGGTATGCCATCCTCCGACTGGGCACCCGTCGACTCCTGATCTATCCGGTGTCCAGGGGGCCGCTGGAGTCCCACGCCTACATGGTGGTGGAGACCGTCGAGGACGACCTCGAGGACGATCAGATCCTGTTGGCGGAGATGGCACGGATGCTCGCGGTGCACTGGGAGAGGGTGGAGAACTCGAGCTCGCTCTACGGTCCGTGGGAGGACGCCACCCGGAGAATCGTGGAGGAGCACCTTCCCGGGACCTCTCAGGCGGTGAGGGTTCTCAGGGACAGTGTGGTCCACGCGGCCAGGTCCACCTTTCCGGTCCTGCTGTGCGGCCGCCCGGGCTCCGGGAGGATGGCGGTCGCGACGCTGATCGCGTCGGTCCACCCCACCGGCCAGCTTCCCGTCCAGGTGATTCAAGTCAAGGAAGGCGAAGACGCTTCGTTCAGGCTCGACCTCTTCGGAACGCCGTCCGGCGGCTCGCCGGGAGCGGCGCTCGCCGAGCGTGCCAAGGGTTCGGTGGTGGTGATCCGAGACGTCCACAAGTTGTCGCCGTCCATGCAGCGCGAGGTGGCGTCGGCGATCGTTCACGACGTCGACACCGGCTATGGCCCGAATGTGCGCTGGATCGTGACCACCGAATCGGATTGCATGGCCCTGGTCAACGAGGGCGTGCTCGATTCAACCCTGTACAACCTCTTCCAACGCCATATCATGCGGATTCCGGCCCTCAACCAGAGGCGTGAGGACCTGCCGCTGCTGGTGGTCCGCCTGCTCGATACCGTTGGTGCCGAGCAGAACAAGGAGATCCGCGGCATCGAGCTGGAGACGTTGAACTCTCTGCTCGAGCATCCCTTCGAGGGTGAGATGACCGAGCTGGTCGGCGAGCTGCGTCGCCTCGTGTCGGCCACTCCCGAGGGCGAGATGGTCCGCGGAACGGTTCCGGCCCTTTCAGGGAGATCGTCGACCGCAGATCTGTCAGGGATGGACGAGGCCGCCACCTCGGCGTTGCTGGCGCAGGACGATCTCAAGGCGGTGGTGCCGTCGGTGGAGCGAATGATCATCGACCGGGTGCTGCGCCGGACCATGGGCAACCAGAGCAAGGCCGCGAGGATCCTCAATCTGTCGCGGGGAGCATTGATCGCCAAGATCAAGGACTACGACATTCCGGACTATCGTCACCTGCGCCGAAGATAGCCTGCGAGCAGTTCTGAGTTTTGAGTTCTGAGTTCTTAGTTGCGTACGGGATCTCGAGGTTCGAATCGCTGAGCGTCCTCCGGGAGGAGGAAGCAGGGGGGTCGGGAGATGCCTGACTCGATTTGGAGCTCTCAGGTCCCCCTCCCATCCCGATCTCGGAGGAACCTGTACCATCAAATCTGAGCTACCCGTAAGTAACTAAGAACTAAGACTGAACTAAGAACTAAGAACCCGACACTCCTCCCTCAAACATCTCCATGATCTCATCCCAGTTCAATCCAATCCAAATCACGAACGGTAGAGCAAACCGGACCGGGAGATCGGTGAAGATCTGAAGGAAGCCATAGAGGTTGCGGCTCAGGTAGGAGTAATGCTGCAGGCTCCACGGGCCCAGGGCTGAGGCGTAGGTGAACTTCAGGTGAATTATCAGGTTGAAGACCTGGGAGAGAAAGAGGATCGACCAGCCCACGACGAGTCGTTCCAACCGAACCTTCGACAGCGGGCGTCGAAGGGACAAGAAAAGAGCCAGCAGCACCGCCGTGTTGAAGTGGATTTCAGATAGGGCAACGGTGGGAATCGCCGAGTCTGCCCGAAAGTCCGCCCTCCTCAGCTCGGCCCTGTGGTCTGCCACCACCAGCCGGGTGACCCGCGGGTGCTCATAGGCCCGTGTGATGACTTGGGCCATGGCGCAGGTCGCCGAGTCCAAAACCCCGCGAAGCAGGATCCACACCACCACCGCCAGGATCGTAGCGACGGGAAGCCGGCTGAAGAAGTCGCGGAGATCGGGCGCACCGCCGGGTGGAATCACAGGCGCTTGGCTCCCGCGCCACGACCCATCGAGCCCACGCCAACCAAAGCGCGACGCCCGACAGAATCACCAGTGATTGCCACACAACCACGTGCGACTCGTTGAAGACCCTCGGGAGGAACACACCGGTGTAGAAAAGCGACACCACTCGGATCAGGTTGATGACCTGCACCGCAGCCAGGCCGAGCACTACTCCGGCGACCTTGGCTCGCCAGGATGCCGGGAATGCCAGGACCCCGGCCACCAGTACGAGGCTCGTGACCAGGCCGTTGCATCCGTTGTGAATCGAGACGGCGAATCGCGGCGACCGAAGGTCAGAGCCCGAGACGGTGATCTCCTCGCCGAGGGCGGCCAGAACGCCGCCGGAAAGACGGGCGACGAAGGCGGTGAATGGGCCAACGACGGCGCGGTCCACCGGCCGCAGCGCCATCGTGGTGAATCCGATGGTCAGGATCACCGCGAAGAGGACAAGGAAGCGGACTTCTGAACGGCGGCCGGGGGTCACGGAGATTCGACGCCAACCAGAGCTTCGCGAAGGTCTGCGGCCGAGGCAAAGCGCCGCTGGGGGTCCTTCTCGAGGCACTGGAGGATGACACTCCCGAGCCGTGCCGGAAGATGGGGGGCGAACTCCAACGGATCGGGCGGTTGCAGTTTGATGTGGGCCTCGATCACGTTGCCATCCTTGAACGGCGGGCGGCCGGTCGCGAGGTGGAACGATGTCGCTCCCAGAGCATAGATGTCGGTCGCCGGAGTGGTGTCCAGGCCACGGATCTGTTCGGGCGCCATGTAGTACGGAGTGCCGCAGACCGCAGGGCCCGCCGAGGTGCCGGTATCGAGGCGGGCGGCGATACCGAAATCGAGGATCTTCACCTCCTGGGTGGGGGTGAGGAGGATGTTGCCCGGCTTCAAGTCTCGATGGATGACGTGGTGGCTGTGGGCGTAGGCCACGGCGTCGGCCAGGCGCACCAGGATCGGCAGCAGGTTGTCCTTGATGCGCTCGGGCTGGGTTCTCACCACCATGTCTAGGGATTCACCGGGCACGTACTCCATGGTGATGAAATAACCGTCGAACCCTGCCTCGAAGTCGTAGATGGTCACGATGCCGGGGTGGTTCAAGGTGGCTGCGGCCTTCGCCTCCAGTTCCAGCTGGGCCGCCTCTTCAGGCGATGTCGTGCGGAGGACCTTGATGGCGACATCCCGATCCAGCCGCGTGTCGCGGGCCTTGTAGACCACGCCCATCCCACCCCTGCCCAGTTCGGTCAGGATCTCGTACCTCTGCTGCGCCAGTTGGGGCCGCCAGTCGGCCGGCTCGGGCGTATCCAGGGAAGGCTGGGTGGTGGCCGGGTCACGGCGGCGTGGATTGCGCTCGATTTCCGATCGGAGTGCGCGGGCGGGTGCATGGGAGTAGTCGAATGACAACGCCCTCTCGAGCTGTGCCAGGGCCGCTTCGTCCTCTCCCGCCTCGTGAAGCCGATACGCGAGGGCCACCGCCGGACCGAGCCGGGACGACTGCAGCGCCACCCCCACGACGGCGCGTTGCAGACAGGCGATGGACTGCTCCAGGGATCCGTGGTCGAATGCCCACTCTGACATGTCCAGGATCACATCGGGGATGTCCGGAACCGGACCCGGGTAGCTCCTCAGGATGGTCAACGCTTGCTCCAGGTGACCCTGGCGGTGGAGCTCGACGAGGGCGTCCTGGAGGCTTCCCAGGCGTGCGAGGCAGTGAGCTGCCCGATCGGGCATGTTGAGAGTTCGATAGAGCTGGAGAGCGCGCGCGTCCTCACCCGCGCGCTCGGCACAGACGGCGGCCTGCTCCAGATCGCCCCCGAGCTCGTGCATGTCGCTGGCCTCTCCCCAACGCCGGAGGCGCTCGAGCATGGCCGCCGCAAGATCCCACCGGTCGGCCTCGCGGGCCAGCTCCGCAGCCGATTCGACCTTCCCGGTTTCAGCCAGCTTTTTGACCGCCTCGTCGATTCGGCCCGCGGTGCGCAACACATCCACCATTTCCTGGTGCATGCCGAGGCGATCGAGGTCGCCGATGAGGCTTTCGGTGTCGTGACGAAGCTGAACCTTCAGGCCCTTCGATTCCGGATTGTCGCCATCTCCCCGAATGGTGCTCTGGCGGAGCCGTTCCTGGATCTCCCGGAGCTGGCGCATGCGGAGCTGAACCGCCTGTTTCGGCCGACCGGCGGCTCCCGCCGATTCGGCGGCCTCCTCGAGGCGTCCCGCCCTCCTGAAGTTGGCCGCGGCCCGGACGTGGTCGCCGGCTTCACGCCAGGCGAATGCCGCCTGGTGCCACGACGATTCCGCCTCGTGGAGCCGAGCCAGAGTTTCGTGGTCCCGGGTGTCCTGGGCCGCACGCCGGGCGGCGGCAAAGGTGGAGTCCGATGGTCGAAGGCGGCCCTCATCGAGTGCGAGCCGAGTGGTGCGCAGGGCACGGACGGGATTTCCAGCGCGCAGCCAGACCTCGATGGCCTCCGCGAAGTGTCCCTGTTGGATCAACCACTGAGCGAGATCGCCGTCACAGTTGATAGCGGATTCGCGGTCTCCGATGGACCGGTAGAGACGTGCGGCTTCGGCGAGATTCCGGCCGCCGGCGCGTCGCATCAGGGCCGCAGCCTCCTCATCGAGGTGGAGCCGAACCGCGAGGTCCGCCGCCCTGCGCCAGGCCCGGGCCTTCTTGAACAGGTCGAGGGCGCGTCGATGTGATCCGTCCTCGAGATACAACTCGGCCGCGCCGAGGTAGTCCCGGCGCCGTTCGGCGGCACGTGCCATCCTCTCGCGGGAGCTTGCCGGTGCCAGCAGGCGGATCAGACCCCAGATCCCGAGCGCGGCCACGATTGCGTTGCCGGCGTATCGGACCACTGTGTGGCCCATCGTGCGGGGCAACAACCCGCCGGCCCACTCGGCCAGGCCGGGCACCACCGACCACATGTTGATCAGGGCGGCGAGGGCGATCGCCAACATCAGCGGCAGCACCGCCTTGCGACGACCGAAAAAGGCCAGGGCGAAGACCAACAACACTCCGGGCTCGGGCTGCACAATCACCGTGCCATTGTATCTGCAGTGATCGTTCGGGGGGTCGGCCCCGGCCGGAATTGCGACTGATGGGGAATCAACTCAATTTTGTGTTGAAATTTTACAAGGACTCGCTCATATTCTTGTACAGTGGGGACCGCCTGTGCGGGTTCCCACTTCCTGGAGGCGAGCGTGGCGGTTGACTATTACAAGGTGCTCGGCGTGCCGCGGTCCGCGGACGCGGCGGATATCAAGAAAGCCTATCGAAAGCTCGCCCGGAAGTTCCACCCCGATGTGAATCCGGGCGATCCGAATGCCGAGAAGAAGTTCAAGGAAATCCAGGAGGCGTACGCCGTGCTGTCCGATAAGGACAAGCGAAAGCAGTACGACACCTTCGGCCGAGTCGACGATATTCCGGATGCCGGATTCGACCCCTTTCGCCGCGCACGGGGAAGTTCTCAGTGGCAGGACCTCGGCGGGTTCCAGGTCGATCTGGGTGACATGGGAGATCTCGGCGACCTGTTCGGTGATTTCTTCGGTGGGCGGGCGGCCCGCCGACCGAAGGCCCAGCGCGGCTCCGACTACGAGGCTTCCGTCGAGATCGGTTTTCGGGATTCGGTCAGCGGGACGACCGTGACCATGCCGGTACAGCGCCAGGTTCAGTGCTCGACCTGCGACGGAACCGGAAGCACGGGCGGTGGGACTCCCTGCCCGTCGTGCCGTGGTGCACGGACGGTGGTCTCCACCGAGCGGCTGAGAGTGAAGGTCCCCGAGGGGATCGCCGACGGCAACCGGGTGCGGGTTGCCGGGCGGGGGGCCGACGGGGTCAATGGGGGTCCGCCAGGGGATCTCTTTGTTCGCGTGTCGGTGCGACCGGACCCCTTCTTCGAACGGAAAGGGGACGACATCCACACCAGGATTCCGGTCACGTTCTCCGAGGCCTACCGCGGCGCCGAGGTCGAGGTGGGGACGATTCACGGACCGGTCCGCGCCAAGGTCCCGGCAGGCACCGATTCGGGCCGGGTGTTTCGGCTGCGCGGTAAGGGTGTTCGCAACAAGAGGACCCGCGCCTTCGGCGACCACCTCTACACCGTGGATATCGTGGTGCCGAAGGTGGTCTCGCCGGCCGGCGAGGAGACCGCGAGGCGAGTCGCCGACCTTTACCGCAACAACCCGAGGGAGAACCTACCGAGGTCGCTGTAGGGGGTCGGGCAGCAGGCGGTGGGGAGCAGGCAGTGGCATTCCCTGAGTCGGAACGCTCAACCATATTGTCTGGGAGCTTTGCGGGTTCCCGCTGGTTGGTCTCAAAGTCGACGGCTGGTAGAATAGCTGTGTTCTCCGTTTGTAGCTCGAAATGGCCGGTCGGCTTGTGTCTTCGCTTCCGTTTGGGCCTTCCATGCGTGGTGAACGCCGGAAGAAGGGGCCGCATCGGAGCGATTGATCGCCCCGATGGGGCAGGAGGAAGTGATGCATTCGTCAAGCGTGTCATGTGTCCTCATTGCGGCCGCTCTGATGACATTTCCAGGAGCTTCCCAGAGCGTCATTGAAGAGGTCGGCAGCGAGCCCGGCTTCGAGTTGACCACGGACTCCAAATCGGTCGGATCGACGATCTCACTGACGAAGACCGTGGGGACGGACCCGGCGGTCTGTGCGACCTTCGACACCGTCACGGTGGGCTCGGGGACGACTGTTTACTACTGCTACGAGGTGACGAACACGGGCGACGTGGCCTTCAGGTATCACAGCCTCGAGGACGACCAGTTGGGGCAGCTCCTGACCAACTTCCCGCTCGCGCTGAACCCCGGTGACGTTTATCAGGAGATTGTGCCCACGGTGGTGAGCGGGGCCTCCGTGACCAACACGTGCACTTGGACCGCGTCGACCTCAGTTGGCGGGTGGGTAGTAAACGACACCATTCCTGTGGATTTCGTGGACATCTCGGCCACCGGGACCCCGGTGGTCATGTCCGACGACTCAACGCGACAGATCCCTATCGGCTTCGTTTTCCAATTCTACAGCGGCTCCTACGAGAGTTTTTGGGTCAGCTCGAACGGCTTCCTGAGCGACCTCGATCATGGTCACGGGTGCTGTTCTGGCGACCCGCTTCCGGACCCCGAAACGCCGAACGGGGTCATCGCCGGCTGGTGGAACGACCTCAACCCGGGCGTCGGCGGTGGCATCCACTACCAGACCCTCGGCACTGCCCCACACCGGATCTTCGTCGTGCAGTTCACCGATATCCCGCACTTTGGCGGTGCCGGCGGCCCGGTGACCATGCAGTTCAAGCTCTTCGAGGAAATCAAGGTGATCGAGGTCCACTACCTGGCGGCGCCGTCGAGCGGCGGCCTCCACTCCGCGGGCGTCGAGAACCAGGACGGCACCATCGGAGTCCAGTACTACCTGGGCGGCGACCCCCTGCCGACGCCGATCGCGGTGAGGTACACGTCCGTGCCGACCCAGGAGGCAATGGCGAGCGACACCGCCACGGTCATCATCTCGGATCCGGACATCGCGGTGGACCCGGGCAGCCTGCTGTGCTCGCAGCTGGCCGATGAGATCCAGACGCTCGACATGGCGATCGGAAACGTGGGGACCGATAACCTCGACTGGAGCATTCTCGAGGACGTCCCGCGGTCGGTCCCCCCGAGCCAACGCAGCTTCGTGTGGGGCGCCAACCCACCTTTGAATGGCGCCGGACCGGTGGGCGTCGAGCCGGGCGCGTGGAATCGACCGTCCGCGGACCTCCTGGTTCCGGGTGCCGTGGCTTTTTCAAATGACGGTAATCACCTCAATCATGTGACCTTCGATCCGATGGCGCCCGAGACGCTCACCATAATAGGCCCGGCTACAGGGATTTTTGAGGCAGGCGACTTCGTCGGAGGTGACCGGTCGAAAACCTACCAGATCAAGCACCCCAACGAGCTGGTCGTCGTCGACGTCGACACCGGTGCCGAGAGCGTGATCGGGTTTCTGCCGACCCTGACGCCGCCCCAGTTTTACACCGGCATGGCCTACGACCCGTCGACCGGGAACACCTACGTGACGAGCTCCGACGGGGCCAGCTCATCGACGCTGTTCGTAATCGATGTTGCGGCGGCGACCTCGTCGATGGTGGGAACGATCACCAACTCGCCGGGCTCGGTCGCGATCGCCGCCGACGGAGCTGGCCAGCTCTACACCTGCGACATGGTCAACGACGTTCTGATGGCGGTGGATAAGGACACCGGGGCAGGGACGCCGATCGGTCCGGTCGGTTTCGACGCCACATCGATAACGGGCATGGACTACGACTCGTGGACGGGGACGATGTACATGACCGCCTTCGGCAGCACGACCTTTCAGGCCGAACTGCGGGTGGTGGATGTGGCGACCGGCCACACGACGTTCGTCGGAGTGCTGGGCTCCGTTGATCCCGGCGACGACGTGCGGCTGGCATGGGTCGCTTTCCGCGACCCGCCGTGCTTCAGCCCGAGCGATGTGGCTTGGCTGAGCGTGGCGCCGGAGAACGGCACCATCGCACCGGGAGGCACCACGCAGGTCGACGTGACCTGCGACTCCACCGGGGTGCCGGTGGGCGTTTACGAGGCCGTCATCTGCGTGTTCAGCGACGATCCGGACGAGTCGCTGGTGTTGGTACCGACTGCCATGGAAGTCTTGATTCCGGTGGAGCTCATGTCCATCGACGTCGAGTGACCCGCAGTGACGAGCTGCGGCGACCGCCGCTGTGCACGGCCCACGCCTGCTGTTGTTGGAGCAAACCACTCCGAGGTTCCCGGCGTGTCGGCTCACTTCGCGGACTCCGCGAATTTCGTTCTGAAGACCCTTCGTCAGAACTCGAAAAGCGGGGTGGGAGGGAGGGGGGAGCTTTTCGAGCGGCCATCGATAACCGCCCGACTCTCCACTACGCTGCTGGCGGCCAGACGCCCAAATTGCGGAGCTTGGCAATGCGGCGCATGAAGAGCTGCCGCTTGAGTCCGCGCAGGTGGTGCACGAGCAGGCGTCCATCCAGGTGGTCCACCTCGTGGCACACCGCCTGGGCAAAGAGGCCGTCGGCGTCGAGGGACCGCCACTCACCGTGCTCGTCCTGGGCTCGAACCACCAACCGGCGCGGCCGCGCGATGGTGGTGAAAAGGCCCGGAAAAGACAGGCACCCCTCCTCCAGCGACACGCGCCCCTCGGTGTGGATGATCTGCGGATTGGCGAGCACGATCTTCTGCTCCGGGTCCTTTCCGACCGACAGGTCGACGGTGGCGAGACGGAGATTGGCGCCGATCTGTGGCGCCGCCAGGCCAAGCCCGGGGGCCTTCCATCCCGATTCGAACAGGTCTGCGATCAGGCTCTGGAGGTCCTCTCCGAAGTCGGTGACCGGCGGATTCTCGGCCTCGAGGCGGGGATCGCCGTAGACCAGGATAGGCCGGACGGCCATCACCCGGCTCCGTGGATCGCCGAGCCCGAGGCCGTCATCCGGACCGGTCCATTCTGGCCGTCGTGGCCCGCCACGCCTCATCGATTCGGGCACCCGCCTCGGCTTCATCGACCGTCTGCAGGTGCCCGTCGAGGACGACCGTTTCACCGCCGACGAGCACGTGGCGCACGTCGCGGGCCGAGGCTCCAAAGACGATTCTCGACGCCGGATGTCCGCCGGGTCTCAGCGACCAACCCCCGAGATCGATGACCGCGATGTCCGCCGCCTTGCCGGGTTCGAGGGTGCCGACCTCGCCGGAGAGATGCAGGGCGGCGGCGCCGTCGCGAGTCGCCATTGCCAGCACCTGCCCCGCCGTGATCACGGTTGGGCCGTGGCGTAGCGAGTGGAGGGTGGCGGCGAGGCTCATCTCGTGGAAGATGGACAGCCGGTTGTTGCAGGGTGCTCCGTCGGCGCCAAGAGCCAGCACGACGCCCGCTCGCCGCAGGCGCGGCAGATCCGCGATCCCGGAGCCGAGCTTCAGGTTGGCCCCCGGACAGTGGCAGATTCGGGTGCGGGTCGCCGCCAGGATCTCGACCTCCTCCTGCTCGAGGTGGACGCCATGGGCCAGCACCACGTCCTCGCCGGTGAGGCCCACCTGGTCGAGGTAACGGATGTTGGTCAGCCCGGTGATCGCCTTGACCGCGGCGACCTCGTCCACGTTCTCGCTGGCGTGCGATTGCAGCAACCAGCCCTGCGATCTGGCCAGCTCGGCACACCCGCGCAGCAGCTCGGGGCTGCACGACAGTGCGAACCGAGGTGCAACCGCATAGCCCAGGCGTCCTCCGGCCGCACCGTGCCAGCGTTTCCCGAGCTCGGCGGCGTCGGCCAGGGAACGGTCCCTGTCCTCGATCAACGCGGGTGGTACGCCATCCCCGATGTCCATGTGGGTCTTGCCCGACACCAGGCGGATGCCGAGCCGTTCGGCGGCCCGAAACACGCGATCGTGGTGGTGACAGGTCCCGAAATCGAGCGCGGTGGTCGTCCCTCCCGTCAGCAGCTCTGCGATGCCCAGCTCCGCGGCGGTCTCGGCGCCGTCGCCGTCCAACGCCGCCTCATAGGGCCAGGTGTGACCACCCAGCCATTGAATGAGATCGACTCCGTCCGCCTGGTGCCTGAGCAGCGATTGGACGACGTGGACGTGGCACTGGACGAACCCGGGCAGCACCACGGCGTTCGAGCAGTCCACGGTTCGCCGGACCGCGACCCCGGGCCCGACGCTCCCGCGCACGACCCGAGCGATGCGGCCGTCCTCGATCAGGACGTCACCCGAAAACCACTCCTCGTCGTCCACCATGGGCATCACGATGCCGCCACGCATCAGCAGGTCGTATTCGCGTTCCATCTGTCAAAGCGTCACATTCACCGCGGTTGGTGTCAATCAGGGGTGGTCAAAAGTCCAAAGTCCAAAGTCAAGAGTCCAAGGTCCGGGGTCAAGGGTCCAGCGTCGGGGTCGCGATGCGCTGCAAGGTTCGGACCGACCCGGGTGGGAGGGGGGTGACTTTCGACTTTAGACTTTCGACTTTGGACTCGAGACTTGAGACTCGCCAGGCTCATCTTCGCCCTCGGGAAGAGCGGCAGGGTGGGTTCGATCTGGGGCAACAGGGATTTCTAAAATGTCCGATCCCCAGTCGTCGCGGCGTTGCGGGTCCAGGCGCAACGGCGTCAGCCCCCGAGCCGTGATCATGCCCTCAACGAGGACGTCGATCTGCTGCTGGAAGCTCGGGTCGATGGCTCGCACACCGTCGTAGGTGGGTCGTGACCACAGCGGCACGTACACCAGTCGGTCATAGGTGGCCAGCCAGTGGTCGAATATTCGTTCCCATATCGGGGCAGCAGTGGCGGCGTGCACCATGTAGCAGTAGTTGTCGAGGACCGACCTGTCGCAGAGGACGACCTCGTGGGTCGCCGCCGCCTCGATCTCCCAGGCGATCTGAGTGAGCAGGATCCACTCCTGAGCGGCGACGGTCGTTTCCTGGTTGATCGGCAACGGGCAGCGTCGCGCCACTTCCCGGACCAGCTCGACGTCGGCGTTGCGCCGTTTCAGCAGGGCCGCCAATTCGTAGCACAGGGTCGTCTTGCCGACGCCGTGTGTTCCGATGAGGGCGATCTTCACGCCGAGATCATCCGGTCGGCTTGAGCGATGCGGGCAGCGCGGCGGCGCCCTCCAGCAAGACTCCGAGGATCCCCTCGGCAGTGTCGTTCTCGATCAGACGGCCCAGCCGTCCCGGGCTGCGCACGATCCACGCCAGACGGGACAGCCAGCGCAGGTGCAAGGGCGTCGTTGCGCAGCGCGAGCAGGAAGAAGATCTGCGTCTTGCCCATGTCGGGCGAGCCGAAGACGACACCGTCGGCGGACCTCGCCATGGAGATGAACTGCTTCGGGAATTTGTCGGCAGCCCGCCGGCGGGCGTGCAAGAACGCGATTCCCTCGGGGACGGCGGTGGGGACCAGCCGTTCCCGGGCGGCGAGAGCGGCCTCGAACCAGGACTGGTCCTTCACCAGGCCGAGGGCGGTCACCCGATCGACCATGGCGTGAATGACCTCGTTCCGGTCTCCCGCCTGGAGGTCCGGAATGATCTGGTCGACGGTGAGGATCTCGGCGAGGGGCGCGTCGGTCACCTGGTTGGGCGCCGATCCGCCCGTGACCACGGACTCGGACGCCAGGGTGTCGAGGTACTCGTCGAGCAGGGCACGCCGAAACCGCCACTGGCCGCCGATCTTCACTCCGGGGATCTTGCCCTCGTGGGCCAGGCGGACGAGTGTCCGTTCAGCGAGCTTGAGATATTCGGCTGCTTCCTTCGCGGTCAGGTACGCTTCCATCGTCGACTCCCCTATCAGGCCGATTGCAGACTCAAACGGCTGAGTACTCCTTTTTTCGTACAATGTCAAGGGAATTGAGAGGGGTTGCGCGGCCGATCGCTGTATGCTATCAACATCGGATCGTGCCCGCGAGACATCCCGGTCGCGTGGATCGGTCGCGTCGCAACACGAAGGTCGTGGCGGGCAGCGGGGTCAACGAGGACAGAAAATCCAAGAGGGGGTTTCGTGATGGATGTTGTTGCAAAGGTCAAGGAAATCATCGTTCAGCAGCTCGGCGTGGATGCGGACAAGGTGACCCTCGAGGCGTCCTTTGTCGACGACCTCGGCGCCGACTCGCTCGACGTTGTGGAGTTGGTCATGGCGTTCGAGGAGGAGTTCGACGTGGAGATTCCTGACGAGGCCGCGGAGAAGATCGCCACCGTCAAGGACGCCATCGAGTTCATGAAGCAAAACACGGGAGACTGATGGCCCGACGGGTTGTCGTTACCGGCATTGGGCTGATATCGCCCCTTGGCGATCGGTACTGAGCCGACGTGGCAGGGCCTTTTGGAAGGTCGCAGCGGAGCCGGTCCCATCACCCGCTTCGACACCACCGATTACAGCGTCAAGATTGCGTGCGAGGTCAAGGGATTCGAGCCCGAGCGGTGGTTCGAGGCCAAGGAGCTTCGCCACTTCGACACCTTCATCCAGTACGCCGTGGCCGCCACCGACATGGCCCTGGAGCATTCGGGCTTCGAGGTCAACGAGGGGAATGCGGAGAGGGTCGGCGTGGTCACCGGCTCGGGGATCGGCGGATTCCCGATGATCGAATCAAACCACCGGGCCCTGCTGGACCGCGGACCCCGCAAGGTCTCGCCGTTCTTCATCCCCGGAGCGATCATCAACATGATCTCGGGGCTGATCAGCATCCGCACCGGTGCCAAGGGCCCCAACATGGCCACGGTCACCGCCTGTTCCACTTCGGCCCACGCCATCGGGGATGCCACCCTCTACATCCGGCACGGGTACGCGGACGTCATCATCGCCGGCGGCGCCGAGGCGGTGATCTCGCCCATGCCGGTGGCCGGATTTTCCTCCATGAGAGCGCTGTCGACGCGCAACGACGAGCCCGAGCGGGCCTCCCGCCCGTGGGACAAGGACCGCGACGGCTTCGTCATCGGCGAGGGCGCGGCCATTGTCCTGCTCGAGGAGTATGAGCATGCCCGCCGCCGCGGTGCGCCGATTCTGGCCGAGGTGCTCGGCTTCGGGATGTCGGGCGACGCATTCCACATCTCGGCTCCGTCGGAGGACGGCGACGGCGCCATCCGCGTGATGAGGGCTGCTTTGAACGACGCGGGCCTGCGTCCGGATCAGGTGGACTACGTCAACGCCCACGGCACCTCCACCCCGGCCGGCGACCCGGTCGAGGTGACCGCTGTGAAGGCCGTGTTCGGGGATCATGCCCGCTCGGTGATGGTGTCGTCCACCAAGTCCATGACCGGTCATCTGCTGGGGGCGGCCGGCGCTTTGGAGTTTGCCGTTTCGGCGCTGTCCGTGGTGCACGGAGTGGTGCCGCCGACGATCAATCTCGATGAACCGGATCCGGGAGACGATCTCGACCACGTGCCCCACACGGCCCGGCAGGTGCCGATCCGGTACGCGCTGAGCAACTCCTTCGGTTTCGGCGGCACGAACGCGTGCCTCGTCGTCGGCCGGGTCGACTGAACCCGGCGTGCGGCGGGAGATGGCCTGACGCAGACTGAGGACCGCGGTGACACTACTCCCCAAAGCCTGGCTAGACAGCGTCGCGAGATTCGCGACCGGGATCGACCTCTATAACTTCGGCAGGTGGCTGATACTCGCCAGCCTTATCGGGGTGGTGGCCGGGCTTGGCGGCGCGTTGCTCACGTGGGGAGTCGACGGTGTGCAGTCGCTGTTCCTTCACCGGGTCGCCGACTTCCGGCCCCCGGGCCACGGCAGCCACGTGGGATCGTGGCATCTGCCGGCGCGACCGTGGATGCTGCTCCTGATCCTGCCCGCCGCCGGGCTTCTGGTGGGCTGGCTCGTGCAGACCTTCGCGCCGGAAGCCGAGGGTCACGGCACCGACGCGGTGATCAACTCCTACCATCGCAAGGGGGCGGTGTTGCGGCGCAGGGTCGCCCCGGTGAAGCTGTTGGCATCCGCAATCACCATCGGGTCTGGGGGGTCGGCAGGCCGCGAGGGGCCGGTGGCCCAGGTTGGCGCCGGCTTTGCGTCCTACCTCTCGGAGGTCATCCGGCTGCCGGTCTACGACCGGCGCGTGCTGGTGATCTCCGGGATGGCCGCCGGTATCGGCGGCATGTTCCGGGCGCCCCTGGGCGCGGCGTTGTTCGCGGTCGAGGTGCTCTACTCGGAAAACGAGTACGAATCGGAAGCCCTCATTCCGGCGATCATCTCGTCCATCGTCGCCTACGTCGTCAACGCCATGCTCACCGGCTGGGAGCCCATTTTCGCCGCCAATATTCCGCGCTTCGTGCGCCCGCAGGAGCTCGCCGCCTACCTGATGCTCGGCATCGTCCTGGCGGTGATCGGCCGGATCTACATCGCCACCTTCTACGGCGTGCGCGACCGCATCTTCCGGCCGATGGCCGTGCCGTCAATCGTCAAGCCGGCCATCGGCGGGTTCGTGGTGGCCCTGATCGCCCTGGCGTTGCCGCAGGTGATGGGCGGCGGTTACGGCTGGCTGCAGCTCACTCTCGACGAGCAGATTCCGCTGCTCATCTTGTTACTCCTGATTCCCGCCAAGATCGTGGCCACCTCGTTCACGATCTCATCCGGCGGCTCGGGAGGCGTGTTCGCTCCGTCGCTGGTGATCGGCGGCGTGACCGGTGCGGTCTTTGCAGCGCTGGCGGCCAGGGTCGCTCCGGCCCTGGCGCCGCCTGCGGCCGCCTGCGTCCTGGTGGGCATGGGGGGGTTCTTTGCCGGGGTCGCCAAGGTCCCCATCGCATCGCTGATCATGGTGGCCGAGATGAGCGGTTCCTACTCGCTGCTGGTGCCGATGATGCTGGTGACATCGGTGGCGTTCCTGCTCACCCGGGGATCGAGCATCTACGAGGCCCAGGTGCCCCGCCGCGTCGACTCGCCGGCTCACATCGGCGACTTCCAGGTGGACGTCCTCGAAAGGCTCACGGTGCGAGAGGTGATGGACCTGGACCGGGTGGTGACGGTCGTGGCCCCGGGGACCCCGTTCCAGAGGATGCTCGAGATCGTCGCCGAGAGCGAGCAGCACGCCTTCCCCATCGTCGGTGACGACGGCATCGTCCAGGGCGTCTTCAGCGTCACCGACGTGCGCCGGGTGATGGCCACTCCCGAGGTTTGGGCGGTATTGGTGGCGTCGGATCTGGCGGTTTCCGCCGTCTCCATGGCCTATCTGGAGCTCGACGACGACCTCCACACCGCGGTTCGCCGGTTCACCGCCTTCAAGCACGAGAACCTGCCCGTCCTCACCGGTCCGCCGCCGTCCCGGGTGGTCGGCATCCTCGAGCACCACCGGGTACTCGAGGCGTACGACGATGAGGTCCACAACCTTCAAGCCAGAGAATAGCTCGATCGTCTTGCTACCTGCTCAAAAAGCTCCCCACCCCCCCCCCCCGCTTTTCGAGATCTGATTTCTGAAATGAGGACCGTCGATCCCAATCAGAACCAATCAACTCAAAAACCGGGTGGGAGGGTGGGCGGGAGGTTTTTGAGCAGCCATCTCGGCCGTCGAGATATCTCCAGCCGCGTCTGGTAGACTACGACGGATGAATGGTCATTCATTATCACCACATTGCAATGAAGGAGGCCAACCGTGAACTGCATCGTCTGTGTGGCCTGCGTCCCGGACACGGCGTCGGTCATCAAAATCGGACCAGACGGCGGGATCGACGAAACGGGCATCAAGTGGATCGTGTCGCCGTTCGACGAGTTCGCCCTGGAGGAAGCCCTCCAAATCACTGAAGCCAAGGGCGGTGAGGTCACCGTCGTCACCTACGGGCCGGACCGAGCCGAGGCCGCACTTCGCGACTGCCTGGCGCGCGGCGCCCACAAGGCGATCCACGTGCTGGGAGGGGAGAGCACCCTCGGCGACAGCTTCACCATCGCCAAGGTGCTGGCGGGCGTCATCAAGGGTCAGAGCTATGACCTGATCCTGGCGGGGTTCAGAGGCGTCGGCACGGATAACGGCCAGGTCGGACCGATGCTCGCCGAGCTGCTGGACCTGCCCCACGTGAGCAACGCCATCACCCTCGAGGTGGGTGACGGCTCCCTCACCGCCGGCCGGGACGTGGAGGGCGGCCGAGAGATCGTCCAAGCCCCGCTGCCGGCTCTGGTGAGCTGCCAAAAAGGTCTCAACGAGCCGCGCTACGCCGCGCTGAAGGGGATCATGGCGGCCAAGCGCAAGCCGGTGGAGAAGGTGGACGTGGCGAGCCTCGGAGTCGACGAGACCGCAGGCGGCTTTTACCACGTGCGAGCCCTGACGCTGCCTCCCGCAAAAGAGGCGGGCAAGGTCATTCCGGGCGAGGACGATCCTGCAGGAGCGGCCGCCGACCTGGTGCGGATGCTCCGCGAAGAGGCGAAGGTGATCTAGGGAGGCAATGATGGCTGGAATTCTCGTTTTCATCGAACAGCGAAACGGCGAGATCCGGGCGGCCTCCCTGCAGGCCGTCTCCGAGGCGCACCGCCTCGGTGCGGGTCCGGTGAGCGCGGTGCTTCCCGGCTCCGGGATCGGCGGTGTCGCACCGTCTGTGGGCGCCTACGGTGCTGAAAAGGTCTTCGTGGCAGACGATGCCAACCTGGCCCTCTACTCGGCCGAGGGCTACGCCGAGGTGGTGGTCAAGGCGGCCGAGCTGGCGAGGCCGAGCGCGATCTTCTTCAGCGGCACCGCCATGGGCCGCGACCTCGCGCCGCGGGTGGCGGCTCGCCTCGGTGTGGGCGCTCTGGCGGACGCGGTGGAGATCTCGCTCGACGGCGACGCCTTCGTCGTCAAGCGGCCGGTGTACTCGGGCAAGGCATTCGCCACCGTGGACGCGGCGGGCAAAGCACCTCAGGTCATCAGCCTCCGCCCCAACGTCTTCGCGGCTGCCGAGGTGGGCGGCTCGGCCGAGGTGGTGAACCTCGACGGGCTGTCGCTGGCGATCCGGGCGGTGGTCAAGGAGCTGGCCGACACCGGCGGCGGCGAGATCGACGTCGCCGAGGCCGACATCATCGTTTCGGGGGGCCGCGGCATCAAAGGACCCGAGAACTTCGCCCTTATCCGCGAGCTGGCCAACACCCTGGGCGCGGCGGTCGGTGCTTCGCGGGCGGTGGTCGACGCGGGCTGGATCGAGCACAAGCACCAGGTGGGCCAGACCGGCAAGGTGGTCAGCCCGACCCTGTACATCGCGGCCGGCATCTCGGGTGCGATTCAGCACCTGGCGGGCATGTCGTCGTCCAAGGTCATCGTGGCCATCAACAAGGACCCGGACGCGCCGATCTTCAAGGTCGCGGACTACGGTGTGGTGGGTGATCTCTTCGACGTCATCCCGCCGATGGTGGCGGCGATCAAGGCGCTCGACGCCTGAAACTCTGCTGACTTCGACATCAAGGGGCGGGCCTTCGGGCCCGCTTTTTCAGTTCGAATTCGGAATTCCGAATTCTGGCATACTGCCAACTTCAATCTTCAATCAACCCCGCCGTTCTGCCCACGAAAAAAGGAACCCCGAGCCCTTCGGAGTGGCGGATGTAGACTCAACCGATGAAAATACCAATTCCGTACGCCGTTTCGTCAATCGTGATTCTGGCTGTCTCGGTGGGATGCGCGAGACCAAAACCCGAGACCGTGGAACCGGTGACGGCTGAGCCGATGCTTGAAATCGCCGCCGAATCGGGCCGGCAGTGGACCGGCGTGGCGGTAACGCCGGACGCCCGCATCTTCGTCAACTTCCCGCGTTGGTCGCCCGACGTGCCGGTGTCGGTGGCCGAGGTATTGGCGGACGGTACCCTTCGACCCTATCCGGACGAAGGGTGGAACTCGTGGACACCGGAGGCCGATCCTGCAACCACCTTCGTGTGCGTGCAGTCGGTGGTGGCGGACGGAGAGGGTTCGCTGTGGGTGCTCGATCCGGCGAGCGCGGGTTTCCAGGGCGTCTTACCGGGCGGCGCCAAGCTCATCCAGATCGACACCGCTACCGATCAGGTGGTGCGGATCATCATGTTTGAGGAACAGGTGGCGCCCGGCGACAGCTATCTTAACGACGTGCGCATCGACCACGAGCACCAGGCCGCCTACATCAGCGAATCAGGCGCCGGCGCCTTGGTGGTCGTGGACCTCACCGATGGCACCAGTCGTCGCGTGCTGGACGATCATCCGTCCACCTCCGCCGAGGAGACGGTGCTCACCTTCGCGGGTACGGAGTGGCGCAGACCCGACGGATCCGTTCCCGAGGTGCACGCCGACGGCATCGCCTACGATGCGGTGAATGACATGGTCTACTACCAGGCCCTGACCGGCCGGACCCTTTACAGGATCGACGCAGCGACCCTCCGCGATCCGGCGCTCGATGACCAGGCCCGCGCGGCAGCAGTGGAAACCGTGGCCACATCCGGGCCTTCCGACGGTCTGCTGTGGGACGGGGCGGACGGCATTTTCATCTCGGCGATCGAGGACGATGCGGTCAAACACTGGAGTCCAGGGGGTGGCGTCCAGACGGTCATCACCGATCCGATGATCGCCTGGCCCGACAGCTTTGCCGGCGGTCCCGACGGTGCGCTGTACGTGACGACTTCGCAGATCCACCGGGGGCCGAATCCACCCGACCCCTACCGGGTTCTTCGGGTCACGGGTGCGATTCCAAGTCGGGAGTAGGCGGCCGCGGTAGGCAGAGGGGCAGAGGCGCAGGGGGGCAGGCCGGGTGGAATCTTCTATCGGTGCCAGGAGAAACGAAGTTAACAAAGTGGTGTTTGGAGATCATTTTTTCGTCGTCCGCAGTTCGAGAGTACCCCTCTGAAGGGCTTCAAGCGTCCAGTTGCTCAGCTCCTCGTCCAACCACAACATCTTCTCCTCAAACCCGGGATCGACCTGTCTCTCCCAGGCCGCTTCGGCAACCCATCGGCTGACCGCGACCGTGTGTTTTTCGCATTTCGGAGAGGGTGTAGTTTCAAGAGGACCCATCTCATTTAACTGGACAAATTAGCGATCGCCGTTGATAATGTGGGCAACACGCACAGCCGAGGAACTGAGTCTCTGAAGGGGGAACCATGAAGCCGTTTCTCTCCCGTTTGACCGTCGTGTGGATCTGTGCACTGAACGCTGCCCTGTGGATCACGCCCGCCTTCTGCGCCGAGCGGAGTGACGGGCGCTCGCACGTGATGTCGCCCGAGTGGATTGGGGAGATCGAACGCTCGATTCAAGAGTCGGAGTACCACGTCACCTGGCAGGATCAAACCGTTCTGCCCGATTTGAAGGCGGCGTGGCAGGCACCGAACCGGGCACAGAATCTGCGGTTTTACTTTACTGAGGGCGGGCTGCGGGTGGTGGACCGCACCGCCGAGGGTAGCCCAGAGCTGCTGCGGCTGGTGGTGGTCGGCGTTGGGCGCGATGGTGCGATTCTGCCACCGGATCGGTCGGACGTGGCCTTCGCCGTCGAGGCCGGGCGGTTGGAGGCGCGGGGTCCGGGGTTGACGGAGATTTTTGTCAACAGTTCCGCCGGGCTTCGGCACAGCATCGAGATCGCGAAGCCACCCGTTGGCGACGGGCCGCTCCGGATCACCCTGGCCTGGCGAGCCGCGGGATTGAAGATTGCCGGTCACACGGTCGAGTTCCTCACGTCCACGGGCCGGCGACTGCAGTACGGGGTGAAGGCGACTGACGCGACCGGGGAGGTGATCGGCGCGGAGATCGGGGTCGGTGACGGCTCGACGCTAGTGCTCGTCGTCGACGACCTGGACGCCGTCTTCCCGATCGTCGTCGAGAACATCCTGACCGCGACACCGAACACCATCCTCGAGGGCAACATCGCCAACCTCGGTCTCCACGCCAATGCCGTCGGTGACCTCAACGGCGACGGCTTCGCCGATGTCGCCGCCATGGCGTCGGGCTGGGATGGCGGTCAGACGAACGAGGGTGCGGTGCTGGTGTTTCTCGGAGGGCCGGGCGGAATCGTTGGCAACGGCACCGGTCCGATCGCGGCGGCGGCGGACGCCATCATCGAGTCGAACATCGCCGGGGACTTCTGGCCGGTCGACCTGCAGGTTGTCGGCGACGTCAATGGCGATGGCTACGAGGATCTCCTGGTCGGGGATACCTGGTGGGATCCGGTCAATCCACCGGCCACCACCGATCTGTACGGAGCCGTGTGGCTGTTCGAAGGATCGGCCCTCGGGATCACCGCGACCAGCCTGGCCGAATCCGATGCCCGAATCGTGTCCGACGTGGCCAACGCGTCGTTCGGCGTCTCCGTCGACGGGGCGGGGGATGTCAACGGGGACGGATTCTCTGACCTGATCGTCGGAGCGTGGATCTGGGAGGACGATCCAACCCAGACGGACGAGGGTGCGGCCTTCATCTTCCACGGGTCCGCGGCTGGGATCACGGCGACCGACATCAACGACGCCGACTCCGTGATCGAGGCCAATGCGAGTCTGAATTACGCCGGGACCAGAGTCGCGGGTCTTGGAGATGTCAACGGCGATGGATTCGACGACGTCGGTGTCGCCGTTCCATTTCTGGATCGTGGCGAGCTCGACGAAGGTGCGGTCGCCGTCTTTTACGGTAGGCTATCCGGGGTCGCTGGCAATCCGACTGCCCCGGTAGCGGATGCCGCGGATGCCCTGATCGAAGGCAACATCGCCGGCGCGATTCTGGACGAGTTCGCTGGCGCCGGCGATGTCAACGGCGACGGCTTCGGTGACGTCATCATCGGGTTGCCGACGTGGGAAGACTCGCCGGCCCACTCGAACGAAGGGCTCGTGGTGATTTTCCACGGCGGGCCGTTGGGGATCCCGTCGAACGGGGCGAGCGCGCTCGTCGATGTGGCGGACACGGTGATTGAAGGGAACCCGAACCCGCACCAAAGCATGCAGCTGGGATACAGCGTTCAGGGGATCGGCGATGTCAACGGCGATGGCTTCGCTGACGTGGCGACGGGCGCCGGGTGGTACTCGAACCCCGAGATCAACGAGGGGGCGCTGTTCGCATTCCACGGCGGCGTAGGCGGGATCCCGGACTCCCGGTCGGATCCCGTGGTGGATGTGGCCGATGTCGTCATCGAGGGAGACGTGGCCGGGCTCTTCCTCGGCGCCGCACAACCGGGCGGCGGCGACGTCAACGGCGACGGGTACTCCGATCTGATCATCCCCGCTCACCAGTACAGCTCGCCCGAGACCCACGAAGGCGCCGTCTTCATCTACCACGGCGGTGCTGCGGGGCTCTCGGGTGAGCCCGATGGGCAGTACGACGCCCAACAGCAAGGATCGCATCTTGGATATACCACCGCGTCGGCGGGAGACGTCAATGGCGACGGTTTTGTGGACCTCGTCGCCGGAGCTCCCTGGTACGACGTCGGTGGCGAACTCGTAGGTCGGGTCCGTGTATTCCACGGCTCCCCGGGGCCGTTCCTTTCCACTCCCGACTGGACGGTGGATGGGGGTCCGGCGGGTGACAGAATCGGTTTCTGGCAGGCCTCGGCGGGAGACGTCAACGGCGACGGTTATGGCGATCTCGCAATCGGGCTGCCGAATTTCGCCAACGGGCAGTCATTGGAGGGTCGGGTCGTCGTCTACCACGGGTCGGCTTCGGGCCTGGCTTCGGAGGTCGACTGGTCCTTCGAGAGCGATCACGCGGATGCCGGATTTGGGAATCGGGTGGCGTCGGCCGGTGACGTCAATGGGGATGGGTACGGCGACCTCGTCGTGGGCGCCACCGGATACACCGACGGCGAGCTGAACGAAGGACGTGTCTACGTGTTCTTCGGGTCGCCCGACGGTCTCTCCGCATCGCCCGACTGGACCTTCGAATCTGATGTTGCCAACGCGGGTCTCGGGAGTGCGGTCGCCGGCGTCGGCGATGTCAATGGAGACGGTTTTGCCGACATCGTCGTCGGCGCTTCTGGTTTTGAGTCGGGGCAGTTCGTGGAGGGCGCCGCGTTTGGATTTTGGGGATCGCCGGCGGGTCTCCCTGACGTTCCGAACTGGTTTATCGAGACCAATCGAGAGTACTCCTACTATGGAAGCTCGGTGGCTGGGCTGGGGGATGTGAACGGCGACGGATATGGCGACGCCATCGTCGGCGCGCCGCGCGACAGCAACCCCGAGATCAGCGAGGGGAGGGCCTACATCTATCACGGATCGTCCTCCGGGTTGTCGACGGTCGCCGACCGGGTTTTGGAACGGAATCAGGCGGGATCGTCCTTCGGTTGGGCGGTGGTGGACACCGGCGATGTCAACGGCGATGGCTTTGCCGACGTGGTCGTGGGCGCACCGGATTATCCAAGCAGTGCGCTGCAGCTTGGACGGGCCGAACTCTTTCTCGGCTCATCCGTTGGAGTCGGCGATCAGCCTGCGTGGTCCATCGTTGGACCGGCCGGACCTGCCGAGGTGGGGCACTCGATCGCGGGCGGCGATCACAACGGCGACGGATTCTCGGACGTGGCGGTCGGTGTCCCAACCTCGAGCTCGGGTTATCTCTACAGCGGCTCCGTCGAGCTCTATCTCGGCAACGCCGGCGCCGGCCGGCCGGTGCTGGCGCGCCAGCTCCGGGGCGGCGACGACTCGACGCCGGTGCAGCCGTGGGGTTTGTCCCGCTCCGGTGACGCCTTTCAGGTGACAATGGTCGCAACCTCACCGCGCGGTCAGGAGCTGGCCCGATTGCACGTGGAGGCCTGCCCGCCAGGTGTGACCTTCGGGGACCCGGCATGCCACCACGCGGTGTCGGCCGACTGGACCGCAATCCCGGTCGGCGCAGATGGCGTGACCCTGACCGAGGCCATCTCCGGTCTCACCGAGGGGGAGCTGTACCACTGGCGAGTTCACGTTCTGTACGCTCCCTTGCACGCGGGCGAGCCAGGCATCACACCGCCACCCAACCCGCGGCACGGACCGTGGCGGAAGTTGTTCGCCCAGGCGTCGGTCGCCGACATCCGGGTCGGCCAACCCCAGGGGGTGACGGTGTCCTTCATCGAGCCGTCGAGCGTGGTGCCGGAGGGTGGGCTCCACGCCGAAGGGGCGGTGGAGGTGCACACCTCGAACGGGGCGGCGACCGGGCTGCCGGCGTCGGTGGAGTGGGCGACCACCGAAGGGTCGGCGGTGGACGGCCAGGACTACGTGGGGGTGACCGGTTTGATTGAACTGCCCAGCGGGACGCCTGATGGCCACGTGGTGCCGTTGGTGGTAGACCTGATCGACGACGACGTCGACGAGCCGGACGAAGACTTCGGGATCGAGCTGTTCGAGCCCGTTGGTCTGGTGATCGAGCAGGGTTTCCACCAGATCTGGATTGCCGACGACGATCCGGAGCCCGAGCTGGCAGCGATCAATGTGGAGGTGGCCGAGGGTGCTGGTACGGCTGTTGTGGAGCTCTCCTTGAGCGCTCTGAGTGCCTTCGAAATCGAGGCCCACTACGCGACCCAAGACGGCACGGCGGTGGCGGGGGACGACTATGTGGCGGTCTCCGGAGTCGCGTTGATTCCGCCCATGACGCCCGCGACGGAGGTGACGATTCCGATCCTGGACGACGCAGACGATGAACCCGAGGAGGTGTTCACCCTCGAGCTGTGGGATCCCGTGAACGCGGTGCTGCTGACGCCTGTGGTGACGGTGACCATCCTCGACGACGACGAACCGTCACTGCCCTTCTCCGACGGCTTCGAGTCCGGTGACACCTCGGCCTGGTCGGCGACCGTCCCGTAGGGCCAATCCTCCGCCCGACCAACCAGTCAAAAGTCAAAAGTCTAAAGTCCGGTGTCGTAGGCGATCCGCCGGGGGGCAGAGGGGCAGAGGAGGCGATGGAATAGTGCCCTCCCTGCCTCCTGCCCTTTGCGAATTGCGAATTGGTGGCGTCCGGGGAGGTCTGTGCTGGGACTCGACACCGACCTCGATTGGCCGGAATTCGTAATCCGCAATTCGTAATTCGCAATTCGTGGAGACCTCGATAGTGTCGTGCTATTCTCTCCGACCGAGCCGAATGGGGGTTTGTTGGACCTTCAAACGCTGATTCTGTCGTTGTCACGGTACTGGGCCGATGCCGGGCTGCATCGTCCAGCAGCCGTACGACACCGAGGTGGGCGCCGGCACCATGCACCCGGAGACCTTCCTGCGGGTGTTGGGTCCGGAGCCCTATCGGGTGGCCTATGTCCAGCCCTCTCGCCGGCCGGCCGACGCGCGCTACGGCGAGAACCCGTTCCGCCTCGGCCGCCACCTCCAGCTCCAGGTGATCCTGAAGCCGTCACCCGGCGAGGTCCAGCAGCTCTACCTCGAGTCGCTGCAGGCCTTGGGCATCGACCCGGCCGTCCACGACATCCGCTTCGAGGAGGACAACTGGGAGTCGCCCACCCTCGGGGCGTGGGGGGTCGGCTGGCAGGTGCTGCTCGACGGCATGGAGATCACCCAGTTCACGTACTTCCAGCAGGCCGGTGGTCATCGAGCTCAAGCCGGTGTCGGCCGAGCTGACCTACGGTCTCGAGCGCATCGCCATGTTCCTCCAGCGCCGGGACTCGATCTACGACATCGAGTGGGGGGGCGGCGTGTCGCTACGGCGAGGTGCGGCTGACCGACGAGCGTGAGGCCTCGGTCTACGGCTTCGAGGTCGCCGACGTGGACATGCTGCGCCGCCATCTCGGCGATTGGGAGGCGGAGGCGGGACGGTGCCTCGATCACCAACCGCCACTGGTGGTGCCGGCCCTGGAGGCAACCCTCAAAACATCGCACTTGTTCAATCTGCTCGACGCTCGGGGCGCCGTGTCGGTCACCGAACGGGTGGGTCTGATCGCCCGCACCCGGCGGCTCGCGGTGCGGGTGGCGAAAGCCTACCTGGCGCAGCGCGAGGAGCTGGGCCATCCCCTCGGTAACGCCCTCGGTGCGGGGGCCGGCTGATGGCCACCTTCCTTCTCGAAGTGCTCACCGAGGAGATTCCCGCCAACGCTCTCGCCGGCGCCAGGGAACAGCTCGGCCGGCTGGTGGGCGAGGGGCCTCGACGACGCCGGGCTCGAGCACGAGCCGGTGCCGATCCCTGTCCACGAGCCGCCGGCTGATCGTGCTGGTGGATGGACTGCCCGAACGCCAACCAGACCGCACCGAGCGGGTCAGCGGACCGCCGACGAGTGTCGCCTTCGCCGAGGATGGCTCGCCGACGAAAGCCGCTGAGGGCTTTGCCCGCAAGGTCGGCGTCGGCGTGGAAGAGCTCGAGATCGACTCCACCCCCAAAGGTGACTACCTGGCGGCCACCGTGACCCAGCAGGGTCGGCCGACCACCGACATTTTGAGCGATCTGGTTCCCGCGACTGTGGCCAAGCTCCGTTTTCCGAAGATGATGCGCTGGGGTTTGGGCGATCACCTCTTCGTGCGACCGGTGCACGGCGTGGTGGCGATGCTCGACTCCGACGTGGTCCCGGTGGAGCTGTTCGGCGTGGCGGCCGGGCGCGCCACCGTCGGTCACCGGGTCCACTCGCCCGGGGCCATCGAGCTCGAGTCGGCCGATTCCTACGAGCAGGCCATGCAAGAGGGCGACGTCCACGTTAATCCCGAGGGGCGGCTCGGCGCCTTCGCCGTTGCCGCCGACCGGCTGGTGGCGGATCTCGGCTGCCGCGTCCACCCCGATCCGGCCCTGGTGGCCGAGCACGTGGAGCTCGTCGAGTATCCGGGCCTGCTTGCGGGGTCCTTCGACGAGGCATTCCTCGAGCTGCCCGAAGAGGTGGTGGTCACCACCCTGCGCCACCACCAGAAGTGCCTGATTCTCGAGGGCGAGGATGGCGCCCTCGCGCCCTCGTTCCTGGCGGTCGTCGATCGCCGTGACGATCCCGAAGGCCTGGTTCGCCAGGGCAACGAGTGGGTGATCGGCGCCCGGCTCGCCGATGCCAAATTCTTCTTCGACGAGGACCGGAAGCACCGGTTGGCGGACCTCGTTTCCCGGCTCGATCGTCTGGATTTTCATCGCGGCCTGGGCACCATGGCCGACAAAGCCGAACGGGTGGGCGAGCTGGCGGTGGCCCTGGCCGACGCCATCGGCGCCGACAGGGACCCCGATGGACTGAGGGCGGCCGCCCGGCTGGTCAAGGCCGACCTGCTCACCAACATGGTGGTGGAGTTCACCGAGCTGCAGGGCATCATGGGGGGTCACTACCTCAGGCTCGACGGCGAGCCCGACGAGCTGTGGACGGCGGCCAGCGACCACTATCGACCCCTCGGCTTCGACGGCGACAGCCCGCGGTCCGAGACCGGGCGACTGGTGGGTGCGGCCGACCGGCTCGACACTTTGGCGGGCCTTTTCGCCGCTGGGGAGGTTCCGTCCGGCTCGCGCGATCCCCACGGTCTGCGCCGGGCCGGCCAGGCTCTGGTGAAGATCATCGCCGATGCCGGCTGGGAGCTGGACCTCGGGCCGTCGATCGGGCGGGCCGTCGAACTGGTGTCGAGCCGCATCGAGATCGATCGCGCCGAGGTCGCGTCAGCGGTGACCGATTTCGTCGCCGACCGCGTCCGCCGGTACCTGATGGACGTGGTCGGGGTGTCCTTCGACACCGCCGATGCGGTGATGGCGGCCGGCTGGTTCGTGTTGCCGGAGGTCGAGGCCCGGGCCCGAGCGCTGGAGGCTGCCAGATCGGCGGCTGCGTTTCGCTGGCTCGCCCTCGGCTTCAAGCGGGTCCGCAACATCACCGACGGCCAGGCCGTCGGTGAGGTCGATCCGTCGCTCTTCGTTCATGACGAGGAGGGCGAGCTCCACCGTCACGCTCTGGCGTTCCGCGACCGGTTGGACGAGTGCCTGGCGGCGGGCCGATTCGACAATGCCTTCGCCGCCATGGCCGAGCTGGCCGACGTGCTCGAGCGCTTCTTCGTGGAGGTGCTCGTCATGGCTGAGGACGACACCATCCGCAGCAATCGGATTTCCCTGTTGAGCCTGTTGGGAACGCAGTTTTTGAGACTTGCCGATCTGTCGAAGCTGCAGATCGAAGGAGGCGATGAATGACGCAGACGAAGTACGTGTACTTTTTCGGTGGCGGCGCGGCCGAGGGCCGGACCGACATGAAGAACCTGCTCGGCGGCAAGGGCGCCAACCTGGCCGAGATGGCCAATCTCGGTATCCCGGTGCCCGCCGGCTACACCCTGACCACCGAGGTGTGCACCTATTACTACGACCACGGCCGCAAGTACCCGACCTCCCTCGAAGCCGAAGCGGACGTCGCCCTGGCCAATGTGGAGGAGATCATGGGCACCCGGTTCGGCGACCCGGCCGATCCGCTGTTGCTATCGGTTCGCTCCGGAGCCCGATCCTCGATGCCGGGCATGATGGAAACGGTCCTCAATGTCGGCCTGTGCTCGGCCACCATTCCCGGCCTGATCGCCAAGAGCGGCAACCCGCGGTTCGTGTACGACGCCTACCGGCGGCTGATCATGATGTACTCCGACGTGGTGATGGAGAAGGCCGCCGGCGTCGAGCCCAAGGAGGGCCGGGGCATCCGCCAGCAGCTCGACCACATGCTCGAGGAGGTCAAGGAGACCAAGGGCTACGCCACCGACGCCGAAATCAGCGCCGACGATCTCAAGGACCTGGCCGGGCGGTTCAAGGTCAGGATCAAGGAGGTGCTGGGCAAGGAGTTTCCCGACGATCCCAGGGAGCAGCTGTGGGGCGGCATCGGCGCCGTGTTCTCGTCGTGGAACGGCAAGCGCGCGGTGTCCTACCGCCGCATCGAGGGGATTCCGGACGATTGGGGAACCGCGGTCAACGTCCAGGCCATGGTCTTCGGCAACACCGGCGACGACTCGGCCACCGGCGTGGCCTTCACCCGCAATCCCGCCACCGGCGACAACAAGTTCTACGGCGAGTGGCTGCCCAACGCCCAGGGCGAGGACGTGGTGGCCGGCACCCGGACGCCGAACCCGCTCAACGAGGACACCAAGAACGAGCAGAACGACCACCTGCCGTCCCTCCAGGTGGCCATGTCGGAGGTCTACGAGCAGCTCTTTGCCATCCGCAACCAGCTGGAGGCCCACTACACCGACATGCAGGACATCGAGTTCACCATCCAGAACGGCCGGCTGTGGATGTTGCAGACGAGGGTCGGCAAGCGCACCGGCACCGCCGCCCTCAACATGGCGATGGACATGCTCTCCGAGGAGCTGATCGACGTCCCGACCGCGGTGCTCAGGGTCAAGCCCGAGCAGCTCGACGAGCTGCTCCACCCCATCGTCGACCCGGCGGCCGAGGCCTCGGGCGACCTCATCGCCAAGGGACTGCCCGCCGGACCGGGCGGCGCCTTCGGCCAGATCGTGTTCTCGGCCGACGACGCGGTGGCCTGGGTGAAGCAGGGCAAGACCGTGCTCCTGGTCCGCGAGGAAACCAACCCTGAGGACGTCGAGGGGATGCGCGCCGCGGTGGGCATCCTGACCGGTCGCGGCGGCATGACCTCGCACGCGGCGCTGGTGGCCCGCGGCTGGGGCAAGTGCTGCATCGTCGGCGCGGGCGCGCTCGACATCGACGTCGTCGCCAAGACCATCGAGGTCGACGGCCGGACCTTCCGTGAAGGGGACGTGCTCACCCTGAACGGCACCCGCGGCCTGGTCTACGCGGGAGAGCTCGGCATGATCGATGCCACCGAGAACCCCCGCTTCGTGGACTTCATGAAGCTCGCCGACGGGATCCGCGCCCTCAAGGTCCGCACCAATGCCGAGACCCCGGAAGACGCCCGCATCGCCATCGAGTTCGGCGCCGAGGGCATCGGCCTGTTCCGCACCGAGCACATGTTCTACGGCACAGGTTCCGAGGAGCCGCTGTTCCTGCTGCGCAAGATGATCATGTCGGATTCCGAGGCCGAGCGCCGTCGGGCGCTGGACGAGCTCTACCCGTTCGTCAAGCGCGACATGAAGTCGACCCTCGAGATCATGGGCGATCGTCCGGTGACCATCCGCCTGCTCGACCCGCCGCTGCACGAGTTCGTGCCCCAGAACGAGGCCGAGCGCAAGGAGCTCGCCGCCGCCCTCGGGGTGAACCTGGAGGAGCTCGGCCGGCGCGCCGACGAGCTGCACGAGCTGAACCCCATGATGGGCCACCGGGGCGTCCGCCTCGGCGTCACCTTCCCCGAGATCTCGGAGATGCAGTTCCGGGCCATCCTCGAGTCGGCGGCAGAGCTTCGCCGGGAGGGCAAGCCGTGCTTCCCCGAGATCATGGTGCCGGTGACCTGCGCCAAGGAGGAGCTCGACGACCAGCTGGAGCTGGCCAGGGCGGTCCACGCCGAGGTCTGCGCAAAGTACGGCGTCGAAGAGGTGGAGCACCTGTACGGCACCATGATCGAGATCCCGCGTGCGGCCCTGACCGCCGACGAGATCGCCAAGTCGGTGCAGTTCTTCAGCTTCGGCACCAACGATCTGACCCAGATGACCTTCGGCTTTTCGCGGGACGACATCGGCGGTTTCCTGCCGGACTACCTGGACAAGAAGATCCTCAAGGTGGATCCCTTCCAGGTGCTCGACCGCGCCTCGGTGGGCGTGCTGGTCGAAACCGGCATCGAGAAGGGCCGCGCGACCCGTCCCAACCTCAAGGTGGGCATCTGCGGCGAGCACGGCGGCGAGCCGAACTCCGTCGAGTTCTGCCACTTGGTTGGCATGGACTACGTCAGCTGCTCGCCCTTCCGCGTACCCATCGCCCGCCTCGCGGCGGCCCACGCCCAGATCCGGCACCCGCGAAGCTGACCGCCACCGATCCGGCGAACCGAATTCACGACCCGCGCTCTTCGGAGCGCGGGTTCTTGGCCACCTCAATAATGGTACCGACCCTGCAAGAAGTCGATCCGGCCATCGGATACCAGATAGACAATCCGGTGTTCCTCGGAAAGCCGTCGTGACCACGTTCCACTGGGGAGGAATTTCAGCGGCTCGGGTTTCCCGATCCCGGAAAATGGATCGCGCGCGATCGCATCCACGAGGTCGAGCGCGCGAAGAGCGACCTTTCGATTGGTTCTGACCCAGAATCGCAGATCATCCAAGAACTCCGGTTGAAAAACTAGAACCCGTTCTTTTTTGGACGGCCGTGCGCGAGACTTACTCTTTTTCTTGGCCAAGCCCGAGCTCCGCACGAAGTTCGTCAATCGAAGACGGGCGAGAATTTCTTGCGAGCCGGCTCGCGCGAGCGCTTTCAAGAGACGTTCCACGTTCTTTGGGGACCTCAGCAGATGCGCGGTTTCGAGGAGACTCCCAAGTTCATCGGCCGAAACAAGGGCCACGTCCGCTGCGTTCCGGCGCCGGATGATCACGGGCTCTCGAGTTGACGATACCTCCGACCTCGCCACCGGTGCCGCCACCCTGATCGGTTCGACCGGAAGCGGTAACCTGCTCGGCCTTGCCTGGATCGACGGCTCGATTCCGGGTCACAGAGCGCCGCGAGTGCGTCGCCTCTTGCGTTTGAATATGAAGTTACAGTGGGCATCAGATGCTCCAATCATCGACCCGTGACAGAGAAATTGTACAAGTCGATTCGACGAATGTCAATTCCCTATCTAAACTCATCGTTCGCTCGGAGAGAACCCCCAAAACCCTCGGTGTCTCGTGTTCGCTGCGCGCCCCCATAGTTGACATCGGTGCATGCCCTGTGAGACTGTGGCGCAAGATCAAGGGTCGACAGTATATTGACGGCGAGGAATTCCACGAAAGGGGAGAGTCTCAATGGCGAACACGATTGATGCGGTTCCGGAGAGGACGAGGTGGGAGATTGCGACGAAAGGACTGACCGGCGCATACAGCGCGATTTCGGATGCCCTGAGGCGGGCTGTAGGACAGAAAGGATTCGAGGAGTTCAATGCGGGGCTCTGGTATGAGGCCGGCAAGGGAGCCAGGGGATTTGCCGATTCCCTCGGATTAACCGCTGAGAACGCCGGCGATGTCGAAGGGATCACCCATCTCCTGGCCAAGGCGTCGATGGGGCCGGAGTTCGAATTCAAGGTTGTCGAGTCGACCGAAGACAGGTGTGTGGTACGAACCACCGAGTGTCCATGGCACAAGAGGTGGAAGGAGCTGGGCCTCGACTTTGACACCTGCAGCGCAGGGCATCAACGATGGGGTGACGGAGCGGTCGAAAGCCTGAACCCGGATTTCACATTCAAACTCACCAAAAACATGGTGCGTGGCGACTCACACTGCGAATGGGTCGTCGAACGGAAGAAGTAGCGGCAGAGCGCTAAGATCCGCCGCCCGGGTCGATCGCGGCCAGCATGCCCTCCACCATTCGAATGGGTACTGGTGTGGTGTAGTTGACTTCGTTTTCCCAAATCAGGTAGCCGTCGTGGAGCAGGCGAATGGACGGCGTGCCCTGACAGTTGAAGTAGTTCCACAAGCGTCCATTTTCTTTGACGGTTGTGAAGCTTATGCCCTTGTCGATCAGGAGCTGCCGGACCTTGTCGTCGGTGGAGCTTCGATCGACCACGGTGAATCCGATCACGTCGAGGCCCTGTCCGCGGTACTGCCGGTAGACTCTCTCGGCGCGCGGGATCGTGTTCTGCGAGAACGGACACCACTCCTCGAAGAACACCAATAGCTGAAATGGCTCCGAGTTCGCGTCGAACTCGCCTTGAAACTCTGTTGGATGTTGATCTCCTCTGGCATTCGCCGGTTGCCGTACAGCTCGCGAGCGTGCGCGATCTTGCCCTGAGCGATGTCGACCGCCGCCACTGCACTTCGGGCTGTCGGCGGTGATCTCGTGGTTGTCACCGAGGGCTCCGACGGATCGCTCCAAGGCGTCAGAGACCAGCTCTTCTGCTTGCTGGAAATTTCCGTTCCTCATGAGCAGCCAGGAATAACGCGCCTGGTCCGAGAGGGCTTCCTCCGAGTTCGGTCCCTGGGCCGCCGAGATTGGCTTCCCAGATCTCCCGGGCTACCTGCTCGGCCTCGGAGAGGCGACCCACGTTTTCGAGCCTGTATGCCATGGAGGAGTGATTCAGAAAGCGCTCGGGTCGGCGGAGCCGGCTCGCTCGGCCATCGAGGCGATCAACTCCTTCTCCAGTTCGAAGGCTGCCTTGCGGGTTGTCGAGGATGCTATACGTCAGCTGGAGATCCTCGATCGATTGGAGCGTCTTGTCGTGCGAGGACCCGAGGGCCTGTCGTCTCAGGGCCAGGGCGACCGCGAGGTGTTTCTCCGCCTGCTCCCAATGGCCGATGTTGAGGTAGGCCATGCCGAGTGAATCGTCGGACCTCGGCTTCGACCTCGGGTTCGTCGATGAATGCACCGTCGATCATTCTCGCTGGCGCTGTCCAGCACGTCCGCCACGGTGGTCGTGTCGCCGTATCCGTGGGGGACCGCAGAGGCGAGCACCGCGGTCAGAGAACTCCCTACCGGCGGTGGCTTTCTGAGATTCCAGTTCTGCCCGTCGTCGTTCGTCGTCGACGCGCACCAACAGTGACGTGGTGACGATGATGCCGGCCACGAGCAGCCCGAACGCGGCGCAGACCATGCCGATCAGGGCTTTGTTCCGCCGGGCGAAGACCTGAAGCTGGTAGGAGAACCCGGCGGGACGAGCGCTGACGGCGTCGCCGGCGAGGTACCTGCGAATGTCCTGGGCCAGACCGAAGGCCGACTGATAACGATTCTCCCGGTCCTTCTTCAGGGCCTTGTGAACGATCGCCTCGAGCTCACCGCCGAGCGATCGATCGTGGGCGCTGAGCTGTCGCAGTCGTCCCTCGCGGACCTCCGCGGCGATGTCGAAGATGCTGCTGGAGTCGACGTCGTAGGGAAGCTCCCCGGCCAGCAGCTCGTACAGCACGAGACCGAGGGAGTAGACGTCGCTGCGGGTGTCGATGTCGTGGGGATCGGCGTCGAACTGCTCCGGGCTCATGTACTGCACCGAGCCGATGATCTGGCCGACCCGGGTGTGGGCCTTGGCCTGCTGCATATCGGCACCGGTGGCCCGGGCGACGCCGAAGTCGATCACCCGGACGCGGCCGTTGGAGTCCACCAGGATGTTGGAGGGCTTCAGGTCCCGGTGAACGATGCCGCGTTGATGCCCGTGGTGGACCGCGTCGCAGACCTGCAGAAAGAGCTCGAGCCGCTGGCGACGGTCCAGCGGTTTTCCGGACTGGCGTACTCGGTGATCGGGCGTGCGTTCGGGATGTACTCCATGGCGAAGAACGGCGCCAGGGTTCCACGGTCGTCGTAGGATCCCGCGTCGTAGATCTGAGCGATGCCCGGGTGGCGGAGCCGAGCCAGGATCTGCGCCTCGTACTCGAGCCGCTGGACCGCTTCCTCGGACTCGAAGGAGCTCTTGACCACCTTGAGGGCCACCGGACGCCTCGGGTTGTCCTGGAGAGCTTCGAAAACCGTCCCCATGCCGCCCGAGGCGATGCACGCGCTTGATCTCGTACTGTCCGATGCGGGAGGGAATCTGGCCGGTTGGAAGGTCGTCTCCACTCCCGGACGGACCGAGCTCGGTGTCGGCGGAGGTGAGATCCGACGCCGTGATCGGTTCGGTGGCTCGATGCCGTTCTTTGCATCTGACATCAGTCTGATTTCCGACCTTTCTCGCTGAATTGATAATTGCCTGAAGTTGGGTTGGCATGTATCGACACTACTGCAGATGATACTCTCTCGCAAATAAATCAAAAAAGAGGCCGGGTTTCCCCGGCCTCGTGATTGGTTGGAGATAGTGTCAGGACGAGTTTCCGCTTTCGTCCATCAGGTTGATGCCCTCGAGGATGTCCTTCCAGTTCTCCAGCTCGTCCCTAGTCGTCGCGGGGTTGGCCCGAGCGGCCTCGGCGGCGCACAGCACATCGAACAACGCCGTGTCGGGCACGTCGTCGAAGTCGGTGTCCACCAGCTCGTCGTGCTCGATCGCCCCGTTGGCGAAGTTGAGCCAGACCGCCAGCAGCTGCCGGTCGAACTGGATCCGCATGTCGCCGTTGGAGTGCGATGGATTGAGGACGTCTTCGGCCTCGTCGATGGTTGATGCCGCGGTGATCTCGCTGAACACCGCGCTCAGATGGCCGACGACGTCGAGGTAGCACTGGAGCTGCTCGTCGCTGAAGAACCGTCGACCCCTTCCGCGGTAGTTGTGACGCCAGTACCCGGCCGAGCGGATCTGCTCCGCGTTGCCGGCGATCACCACGTCGGTGGTGTCGGAGTCGGTGCCACTGTCGTCGTCGAGTGCCGAGAAGGTGACCTCGTAGAGGCAGGCCATCTCGAACGCATGACTCTGGATGTCGGTGACGTCGCGCGGTTGGATGCTCGGGCTCGGGAAAGGAGGCTCGACGTCCGGGTCGTTGACGAGAGATATGTTTACGGTGTCAGAGGTCCCGTCCCCCCACATCCACGTAAGGGTGAGATCGTCGCTCCCGGGTCGGTGGCGTTGCCGGTAAAGGTCACGTCCTCGCCGGCATGGGCGATGAAGGCATCTCCCCCGCAACCCTCGACGATGTCGGTCTCGTCGATGGCCACCGTCGGATTGACGTTGAGGATGGTCAGATTGATATTGGCGCACGTCGAGGTGTCGTCGTCATAGCCGCAGACCTGTGCCGTGAACACTCCGTTGTCACCGTAGATGTAGGTGGCGCTGAAGGTGTATCTGGCGTCAGGTCGAGTGTTGTCGGACCCGGTCTGGGTCATGGCAACAGGGCCGCCGCCCAAGCCCCAGTCGATGGTCGCCGACAGCACGTCGAGCCAGCCCGGATCGGTGACGATCACCGTGACCGTGATGGTGGTGTTCTCGTTCCGGGGCGAGTTGGAATCCGGCGCGACCGAGGGTGCGACGTTGTTCACCGTCACCATCGAATCGTCGGTGTCGGTCAGGCCGTCGTTGTCGGTGACCCTCAAGCTCACTGGGTAGATCCCGTCCTGGCCGACCCCGTCGCCGACCGGATCAAAGAAGGGCTCCGCCCCCACCGCGTCGTCGTACTGGCCGTCGTTGTCGAAGTCCCATTCATAGGACACGATGCTGCCGCCGGGGCTCGGATCGTACGATCCGGTTCCGTCGAGCTGCACGTCGGTGCCCTCGTCGGTGGTGTACGGTCCGTTCGCGTCGGCGATCGGCGGCTGGTTGAAGCTGACCCGCCACACCCCGCGCCCGCGCGTGCCGATGTACATGGCGATCTCGTCGCCGCCCGAGGGCTCGTGGTCGAAGTAGGCGTACCGAGGCTGCGGAAGATGCGGTGGATCAACCATCGTGCTGTCCGGGTTGGTCACCAGATGCCAGTCGTCGCCACCATCGGTGGACAGGAAGACGCCCGAGTCCCAGCCTCCGGCCACCAGAATTCTGGAATCCTCCGGGTCGAAGGCGACCAGAGTCGGCTGAGGGTAACCGTCGTTGCCCCATGGGTCGATATCGACGCGGTATTTGAAGTCGCCATCACCGGTCATCAGACCGTCCAGCTCGGGCAGCGGGTCCCAGGTGGCCCCGCCGTCGTCGGAGAGGTACATGGCCGGAGTGCCGCCACCGGGATTGGTTGCCGCGAACAGCCGGTCCGGGTCGGTGGGATCGACGGCGAAGACACTGATCCCCACGTCCGGGGTGTTCACCTGGGTCCAGACGCCGCCGGGGTCGGTGCCGACGAACTTGTAGAGGTCATCGTTCGCCACCCCGTTGCAGCGGCCCACCTGGACGTAGAAGGTCGGCACTCCGCCGTCCAGGGCCGCCTTGACGGCACACATCTTGTCGTCACCGCCGGTGGGCGGTTCGGACGCGTCGCCGATTTCGGTCCACGAGATCGAGCCAACGGTGGCGCCGGTGGCGATGTAGACGCCGCCCTCGCCGTCGTTGGTGCCGGAGCAGCCGTTGTCGTCGTCGGCATCCGCCGGGACCGTGCAGTCAACGGTCAGGGCGACGAAGTCGCCGGGCCCGAAGGTGTCGACGATGTCCGGGAAACGGAATCCCGGGAACAGGCCGTCGTCGGGGTAGCTGCTGACCTCGGAGTAGGGCGACATGCCGGGCCCTCCGTGCCACATTTTCGTCGCTCTGGGGCTGCCGCAGCACACGGTAAAGAGAACCTGGGAGTCGTCGGCAGCCGTGTCGAAGCCGTCACAGCAGCGGGAGTTGTTCCACGTCGGCAGCCCGGCGCCTCCGTTGGTCGCGCCGAAGGGACCGTTGTCCTGGTTGCCCATGTAGAGATGCTCGTCAACCGAGTCGCCGGGGATGTCCACCCCGCTCAGCGTCCACAGCCAGAGGCCGTGGGGGGTGATGCTGGGTTGCTCCCAGTTGGGATCGTGGCAGCCGGGGCTGGCGATGTCGGTGTTGTAGTACACGCCGCCGTCACACGAGTAGATCTCCGGACAGGCGTTGTCGGCAGCCGTCACGTCGAAGACGATGTCGCCGAGGTCGTCGTGTCCGCCCACTGAGCGGGTGAACGGTCCCTTCCAGCCGGCCGGCGGCGGTTCGTCCGGGTCCTGCCTGGCCTCTGGGCAGCGCAGCCCGGCGACGTTGCTGGTGCACTCGCCGCGGTAGAGCCGGATGTCGCCGTACCACAGATCGAAGCTGTCGTCGGTTCGCGGGTTGGTGGCGACAAACGGAATCCGCCCTTGCCGATCCTTGTCCGGGGTTCCGAGATTGGTCCAGGTGACGCCGCCATCATCGGACTCGAAGATGTCGGCCTGGACGGTCACGAAGAGCACGTCCGCCTCGTCGGGGGAGGCCGCGATCGAGCAGCGGCCTCCAGGAAGATCCGGCGACGGCTCGGTGAAGTTCAGACCACCGTTGGTGGATCGCTGGTGACCCCAGTAGCCGCAGATGTCGATGATGCCGCCGTGATGGACCACGACGTCGATCACCCACCACGCCCGGAAGCCGGGCTTGGTGTTGCGGTACGTCCAGGTCGTGCCGGCGTCGTTGCTGACAGCGAGGCCGCAATTCGTGCCAATGTAGACGTCGTTAGTGTCCTCCGGGTCGACTGCGATCCCGAATGCCGACGGCTCGGTGACGGCTTCGGGACTGGAACAGAAGTTCCCCCCCGGTGGAATCGCCGTCGCCGGACGGGTCCAGCTCGTGCCGGAGTTCGTGCTCACGTTGATTCCGGCCAGAGTGCTGCCGTCCCGTCCGTCGTAGAACGAGGTCGCGTACACGGTAGAGGCATCTCCCGGGTTGACCTCGACGTCCCACGTCGCGTTGGGGTTGTGACCGTCCAGCCGGAACCAGGTCAGGCCGCCGTCGGTGGTCTTGTAGATGCCGCCCCACTCGCTGGCGGCGTAGAAAGTGGTGTTGTTACCGGGTTCCGTGGCCAGGCCGTTGATGCGCCCGCCCGAGGCACCGTCAGAATCGGACGGGTCCAGGTTGGAGTTGTCCGGGTTGATGTCGGTAAACGTGAACTGGGCGTGGGCCGTGGGAATGCCGGCGATCAACAGGACAGCGGCAGCCAGCAGCACGAGCCCGTTGTGATGGAATTTTCGGAGGGCGGCAGTTCTGGCAGTGTGCGTCATGATTGCCCCCTATTCCCTGTCCAGCCCGTCGGCTGGGCACGTCGATGACAGAAATCCTGTGGGCGCGCTTGGCACCCACCCGTCAGGAGTCCTCACGAGGACTCGGGCGTGGTAGTACACGCCGGGGCGGAGACCTTCGACAATTGCGGAGTTGGCCGACGACGTCTTCATCTGTCCGCCTTCACCGAACGCAGCGGCCTCGGCCCGCACCGCGACAGAGTCGAATCGACCGGTCTCGAATCCGTTGTAGAACTTGCTGGTGTCGAGGCGGAACTCGGTCGCTGACGCGAGTCCACCGGAACCGGCCAGGCCTTTCACCGCGTCTGCGTCGATGGTCCAACGGACCTGCACCTCGGGGCTTCTGAGTCGGATGTCACTGCAGCGAGGGTCCACCTCGACGAGCACAGCATCGCCAAGCCGGGAGCCGCTCATGATCGGGATTTCGTCGTCGGCCTGAGCGATCATCCCGGGAACCGCGATCAACATCGCGAGCACGAACCCGGAGACGATGGTTGTACCGCTCCTTCCTGAGTCGAGCCGTCTGGCCGTGGTGACGTGCAACCGGCGGGCCGCCGGACACCCTTCAGCCACACGAGGATTGAATACTGAGCGTCTTGAGGTCATGGCCACCTCCCTCTGCCGCGAGCGCGGCGTTGATCCCGGCGATGACCACCCGGGGAGACCGATCATCGAACGCACGGCGCGTTGGTGACGTGTGGTCGGGCGCCTGGAAGTTACATGAAACTATGAATCAATACTATTAGTGTCAATTGAGGTTTGTCAAGCCGATGGCGTCCCGTTCGGGACAGGGGTCGATCGGACCGATTCGACGCTCAGTCGGGATATCACGTCGGTGGGCACTGGATTTCTCCGAACCCGGGACCCACCTTCTTACGTAGTACTCATTGAAGTGACAAAGAGATCATCTGAGTCGGTCGTGACATGTGAAGAAAAGCGGGAAGCCCGCTGGAAATCCGGTGAGGTCTCGAAAGAACGACGTCAACGATCGTCAGAAGGGAAGAAAACCATGAGAACCTCCAATGTTTTCTCCGTGATAACCGTGCTCGCGGTGTCTGTCTGCTCGCCGCGCCCCTGGTGGCCAGGCCATCGGAGGAGGAACACCACGCCATGACCGCCAAGTGCGTCAAGGTGGTGGATGGCGACACCCTCGTCGTCAAGTGTGACCACAACGAGATGATTGTCGACCTGGCCGGTGTGGACGCCCCCGAGCTGGGCCAGCCCTGGGGCAAGGAGGTCCGCTCCTTCGTCCGCGACATGGTCCGCGGCCGCGAGATCCAGGTCGAGGTTGTGAAGAGCGGTGACGACTGTACGATCGTCCGGATCACCGTCGGTGGTGAGGACCTGTCGCAGCTGCTGGCGGCGAGGGGCCTGGCCTGGGCCACGGACGACGGCGAGCTCGAAGGTGCTCAGCGACAAAGCCCAGTCCTCGCCCTGCGGCATCTGGATGGACCCCGAGCCGGTGCCGCCCTGGGAGTTCCGCGAAGCCATCGCGTAGCGGCCGTCAGGTCTGCCGGAGGTGGGCACGCAATTCACTCCGCAAGCTTCGTGAATTGCGCTGATCAGCCCTGGATGGTGCCCTCGGGGAATCTCCTCGGCCTTGGCCGAATCCTCGTGCGGCCGGGAGATTGAGGCCAGTGAGACGTCGTGAGGTTGTGATACCTGGCGCGGCTTCCGGCTTCCGTTGGAGCGGTCCGGCGGAAGATCCGGCTGCGCTCACGGCGCTGGGCCGTGATGAAATCTTCAATCTTCAATCTTCAATCTTCAATCTTGAGTCACAGCTCCACCCCAGCAGGCGACAATTCGCAATGGGCGGGTGGGTGGGGAAGGAATGACGTAGTCTTGTTGGCCATGAGCGCCAACAGTTCTCCCAGCACCCCGGCCCCCGACGCATCGCTGCGTTCGGGCCTCGCCTACGGCCTCGCTGCGTACGCATTTTGGGGCCTGGTGCCGATCTACTTCAAGGCGGTGGCGTCGGTGCCGGCTCTGGAGGTCGTCGCCCACCGGGTGGTGTGGTCGGTTGTGGTGCTGGGTGTGGTGCTTTCTCTCCAGCACCGGTGGGGCGAGGTCAGAGCCGCGGTGGCCGACCGGAGGACTCTCGGCGTACTGGTCGTCGACCTCGACCCTGATCGCGGCCAACTGGTACATCTTCATCTGGGCGGTGGCCAGCGACAAGGTGCTCCAGGCCAGCCTCGGTTACTTCATCAACCCCCTGGTGAATGTCCTGTTCGGTGTGGTTTTTTTGAGGGAACGCCTGAGCCGGGCAGGGCTGGTCGCAGTGATCCTGGCCGGTGTTGCGGTGACGTGGCTGGCGGTGGGAGCCGGAGAGCTCCCGTGGGTGGCCCTGTTCCTGGCTTTCTCCTTCGGGCTCTACGGCCTGCTCCGCAAGACCGCCAGGGTCAAGCCCGTGCCGGGGCTGATGGTGGAGACGGCGTTAATGCTGCCGGCCGCAGTGCTCCTGCTCGCGGCGGCGAGGTCACGCGGGGGGCTCTACTTCGGCACCGGGTCGGCGAGCCTCGATCTGCTGCTTGTGGCGGCCGGGCTGGTGACGGCCATGCCTCTTTTGTGGTTCACCGCCGCGGCTCGGCTGCTGCCCCTGTCCACGCTGGGCTTCCTGCAGTACGTCGCCCCCACCGGCCAGTTCCTGCTGGCGGTGCTGGCCTACGGAGAACCCATGAACTCCGACCGGCTGCTGGCTTTCGGGTTGATCTGGGTGGCGCTCGCGGTCTTCACGGTCGACCAGGTGCGCAGCCGGCATCGAAGTCCAAAGTCCAAAGTCTAAAGTCTAAAGTCCAAAGTCTAAAGGCTAAAGTCCAAAGTCCCCCGCCCGCCCACACACCGGGCTATGGAGCTATGAGGCCATGGGGCTATGAGGCGGCCGAGTCCGAGGGGTCTCAGGCCCGGAGTCGCCGCGCCCACACGGCGCGAGCTGCGGCCGACGGCCAACTGCCAACGGCTGCGACAACGTAAACTGCCAACGGCCATCTGCTAACGGCCAACTGCCAACTGCCTCAATGCTCGCGCTCCGCAATAAAGACCTTCGATTGCGGCCGCTCGCCGGTGACCCTCCAGCAGGTGCCGGAATGGCAAAAGCTGCCCCCGATGCGAACCGATTCCGGCAGGTCGACCACCGCGACCCGGGCCGAGTCTCCCTCATCGAGGATGACAACCCGAGGCCGGTTTCGGTGCCCGCGGGGGCTGGACGATGTCGGCGTTCTGGGTTGCTGCATGACCGTTCTCCCCTCCGCTTGTCTCACACTCAAAACGACCCGCTGCTTGTCATTGTTAACGCAGCAAGAAGCGTGCCGGTTCTCGAGGTCCCTTCTACAGTCTCAATCGGTGTACGGAGGCCGGGGCCGTCCCGTTTTCGGGAGATTCCCTCCGGAAACCGGGACATCCACACCGATCGCCCACGAATAGCCTGCGCCGCTGGATTTCTCGAAGCCGACGACGGTGCCCCTACTGAGTTCCGATGCCTCCCGCTTGCCTATAGGTTTATTTTCCGAATTCCGAATTCCGAATTCCAGGTCGGTGTTCCCCCGCGAGGACGCCATGTATCCCCGGGTGGTCGGCTGTGCGAAACTCACCGGGTCATGTGCGGCATTGCCGGAATTGTCGGCCGGCCTCCCGAGCCCGAGGTCATCGGGCGGATGGTGGACCGCCTCCACCACCGGGGACCGGACGATCGCGGGACCTGGTTTTCTCCCCGTGCCCATCTCGGCCACAGCAGGCTGTCGATCCTCGACCTGTCGCCCGCCGGCCACCAGCCCATGTCCCACGGCCCGCTCACCATCACCTACAACGGCGAGGTCTACAACTTCCGCAAGCTGCGGCAGGAGTTAACCGGTGAGTTCGTCTCCGACTGCGACACCGAGGTGGTGCTTCGGCTGTACTCCCAGGACGGCGCAGCTGGACTCGACCGGCTGCGGGGGATGTTCGCATTCGCCGTGTGGGACGAACGGCGGCAGCGGCTGTTCGCCGCCCGCGACCGACTGGGGATCAAGCCGCTGTACTACCGCGAGCTGGACGGCGGCCTGGCCTTCGCCTCCGAGATCAAGGCGCTGCTGGAGCTGGGGCGACCTGCGGTGGACCGAACCGCCCTGCGCGACTACCTCACCTACCGTTACATCCCGGCGCCCAAGACGGTTTACCAGGGCATTCGCGAGCTGCCGGCGGGGCATTGGCTGACGTGGGACGGGAAGCTCACCATCGATCGCTGGTGGGAGCCGCCCTGCGGGGTCTCGGTCTCAGACATGAACGAGGCGACCGAGCGGTTGGATGGCCTATTGTCGACCATCGTTCCGGATCACACGATGGCCGACGTGCCGGTCGGCGTCTTCCTTTCCGGCGGAATCGACTCCACCACCACCGCGGCTTTCGTCGAGCGGCCACAGACGTTCACCATGGCCAGCGAGGTCGGTCACCGAGACGAGGGTCCCGTGGCGCGTCAGGTGGCCCGGCACCTCGGCGCCGAGCACCACGAGCTGATCGCCGGTGCGGTGGACCTCGAGGCCGCGCTAGCGACTCAACCCGGTCTTTTCGATCAGCCGTTCGGTGATTCGGCGTCCTGGTCCACCTGGCTGGTCGCCAAGCTGGCGCGCGAGCACGTCACGGTGGCCCTGTGCGGCGAGGGCGGCGACGAGCTGTTCTACGGATACCAGTGGTACTGGAGGTGGTTCGAAAAACGGCCGCACCGGCTCGCCGCGGCGGCGGCGAACCTGCTCCCCACCTTTTCCCTGGCGGGCCGCTCGATGCAGCGCCGCCTCGCCACCGGTCTCGACCGGTACGCCGATTTCCTGGGACCATTCACCGTTCAGCAGAAGCGGGCGCTGATTGGAGATTTTCTGGCCGAGGACGGCTACGACGACCTCTGGTTCTTCCGCGATCATTGGAGAGAGGATCTGGAACCGCTCAAGCGGCTTCAGTGGGCCGATCTCCACACCTACCTGGCCGGTGATCTGCTGACCCGGGTCGATCGCGCGAGCATGGCCCACTCCCTGGAGATGCGCCCGCCGCTGCTCGACCACCGGCTGGTGGAGTTCGCGGTGTCCCTCGACAGCTCGCTGCTGCTCGACAGGGACAGTGGCAGGGGGAAGCTGGTGGTCCGCAGACTGATGGCGAACCGCCTGCCGAAGGGGATCTTCGAGCAGCCGAAGCGAGGCTTCAATCTCCCGATCCGCCGTTGGGCGGCCAGCCGTCCGGAGCTGATGCACGGCGCCCTCGATCGGCTCGCCGAGGCCGGCATCATCCGCCGACCCCGGGCCTTCGGCTTCACCAACGAACAGACCTGGGCGCTGCTGACCCTCGACCGCTGGATGACCACCAGCGGTGCGGTGTGACCCTCATCCCGAACGCTTCCCGTCAGGGGCCCCACTTCCTGTTTTCCGGTCGGGAGAGCCTCGATCGCGGCGATCCGGGTTAGGATGTCGGCGAGTCGAAGAGACGGAGTGGGACGTGCAGCGATCGATCCGGGGTGTGCTGTTCATCGTGTCGTCGCCCTCGGGGGGCGGCAAGACGACGTTGATCCGCGAGGTGATCGCGCGGCTCGACGGCCGTGGTGTCACGGGGCACTTTTCGGTGTCGCACACCACCAGGCCGCGCCGGCCGGCGGAGACCGACGGCGTCGACTACCACTTCGTCGGACCGCAGCTCCTTCGAAACCATGGTCCGACGCGGCGAGTTCCTGGAGTGGGCCGAGTACAACGGAAACCTCTACGGAACCGCCCGCGACGAGGTGGAAGCCCGCCTCAGCGCCGGCCAGGACGTGTTTCTCGACATCGAGGTCCAGGGCGCCTACCAGGTCAAGACGCAGAGTCCCGGACGTGGTCAAGGTTTTCGTCTATCCCCCCTCCTACGAGGTTCTCAAGGAACGGCTCGTTGCCCGCCGTCAGGATCCGCCGGAGTCGATCCGACAGCGGCTGCGTGTGGGCGATGCGTGAGTTCGGGGTGGCCGGGGAGTTCGATTATGCTATCATCAACGACCGTCTCGAGGAGGCGGTGGACGAGCTCCTCGGCATCTGCGTCGCCGAACACCAGCGACCGCAGCGTCTGAAAACCCGGCTGGATGCGATTCGCGAGGCGTATCGGCTCGCCCTCGAAAAGGACAACCCATGATCGAACTACCCGAAAATTTCGACTCGATATTCCGCTACATCGTCGTGGTTTCGCAGCGGGCGGAACAGCTCATCAACGGCGCCAAGCCCCGGACCGAAAGCCGATTCAAGAAGCACACCCTGGAGGCCAGAGATGACGTCGACGCCGGTCTCGTGCCGTGGCGTGTTCTCACCCAGGACGAGATCGACGCCCAGCGGCAGGCGATTGTCGATCAGTTTCGGGCCGAGGTCGCCGGCGAGGGCTTCGAGCCCGAGGGCGCGCAGGCCATTCCCGACGTGCTGCCCACCGGCGCTGTGGCGGCGGAGGCGTCGGCCGACGGCGGCGATGATCGTGACGACGAGTTGGCCCGCCTCCAGCGGCTGCTCGGCATGGTCGGCACGGCCGCCATCGCCGACGACGACGACGACGACGATATCGAGGAGGTTTCCCTCGAGTCCGAGATCGACCTGGAGCCCGATGACGACGACGAGGACGACGAGGACTGATGAACCGACCACCGGGTGCGGCGCAGGCCGGCCGCAGCCGACAGTTGGTGAGATATGCGGGCTAGAGACCTCCTTCAGTACTGCCGCGATCTCGGCTGGCGCGAGGCTCCGCGATCTCCCCCCGCAGGCATCGGCCGAGCCGGCCCGCTCCCGCGACCCAGGCGCGGCGACCTCGACGAGCTCGCGCCTGCGGCTCGACGGCTGCACGCTCTGCCGGCTGAGCGAAAAGCGCAATGCCATCGTGGTCGGCGAGGGGGACCCGAGGCGCCGGTCATGTTCATCGGCGAGGGACCGGGCGCCGAGGAGGATCGCACCGGCCGTCCCTTCGTCGGCCAGGCCGGACAGCTGCTCGACGGCATGATCTTCGCCCTCGGCTTCGACCGCGAGCAGGTCTACATCGGCAACGTCGTGAAGTGCCGGCCGCCGGGCAACCGCGATCCCCAGGACGACGAGATGGCGGCCGTGCTCGCGTTCCTCGAGCGCCAGATCGAGCTCATCAAGCCGCGGGTCATCGTGGCCCTCGGTCGGGTGGCGGCCCGGCGCCTGACCGGCTCGACCAAGCCGATGGGGGCCCTCCGCGGGTCGCTGGGCGTCCTACCGCGGCACGCCCCTGCTGCCCACCTTCCACCCCGCCTATCTGCTCCGCCAGCCGTCGCAAAACGCGAGGTGTGGCAGGACCTCAAAGCGGTGCGTCGCCGCCTCGACGAGACGTTAAACGTTACACGTTAAAGGTCCAACGTTTAACGGTTCGAAGTTCTCGATTCGCCCCAGACGTGTAACGTGTGTAACGTTGAACTCGGCTCTATTTTGCTTTCTCCAGGTACCGCAGGAACTCGCCGTCGGTGGACAGCAGCAGCATCGTGTTCGGCATCGAGGGTGGTCCGGTAGACCTCCATGGTCTTGAGGAAGCGGTAGAACTCGGGGTCCCGGTTGTAGGCCTTGGCGTAGATGTCGGCGGCCTCGGCGTCGGCCTGGCCGCGGATCTCCTGCGGCCTGGCGGTAGGCCTCGGAGGTGATGCTCTTCAGCTCGCGCTCCTTCTCGCCGTTGATGCGGGCCGCCTCGCCCGCGCCCTCGGAGCGGAACTCGCTCGGCGATCCGCTGGCGCTCGGAGATCATCCGCGCGTAGACCTCGCGCCGGACCTCCTCGACGTAGTTGATGCGCTTGAAGCGGAAGTCGAGGATCTCGATGCCGAGGTCCGCCGTTCGGCGCCGGAGGCGTTGGCGAGCACCTCCTGCTCGAGGGCTGCTCGCGGCCGAACTGCGATCGTGCTCGCAGTTCTCGCTCCTCCGGTAGAGACCTCGTCGCTCGACTGGAACTCGCGGTTGGTGGTGCGCACCACCTCGATCAGGTTGTGCTTGGCGATCGTGTTGCGGGTCTCGCCGTCGAGGATGTCGTCGAGGCGCGACTGGGCGCCGCGCTCGTCGCGCAGCCGCTGGAAGAACAGCAGCGGATCGGTGATGCGCCAGCGCGCGTAGGTGTCGACGTAGATGAAGCGCTTGTCCTTGGTGGGGAGCTGGTTGGGATCGCCGTCCCACTCCAGGAACCGCTTGTCGAAGTAGTTGGCCTTCTGGATGAACGGGACCTTGAACTTGCAGGCCGGGCGTGGTGACGGGGTCGCCGACCGGCTCGCCGAACTGGGTGATGACCACCTGCTCGGTCTCGTCGACGACGTAGAAGCGCCGCCCGACGACGAGCAGACGACCAGGAAGATGAAGCAGGGCGACGGCGGCGAGGCTTGCCTGCTTCATTCGGCACCTCCGGCCTGGCCGAGCTGGAGCAGGGGCAGCAGCCCCTTGAGGCTTGTCGTCGAGCACGATCTTGCGTCTGCGACCTTCGGGCAGCATCGCTTGCCATGGTCTCGAGGTAGATCCGCCGGCGGGTCACCTCGGGCGCCCTGCGGTAGGCGCCGCAGCAGCGCGTCGAACAGCGCCGCGTCGCCCTGGGCGCGGTTGACCCGGTCGAGCGGCGTAGCCCTCGGCCTCCTGGATCGTCTGCTGCGCCTCGCCGCGGGCCCGGGGGATCACCCGGTTGTACTCGGCGCGGGCCTCGTTGATCAGCCGCTCGCGTCTCCTGCTGGGCCTGGTTGACCTCGTTGAACGACGGCTTGACCGGGTCCGGCGGGTTGACGTCCTGCAGCACGATCTGCTCGACCGTGATGCCCGGTCTCGTACTGGTCGCACAGCTCCTGGAGCCGGATCTCGACCTCGGTCGCGATCTCCTGGCGGCCGATGGTGAGCACCTCGTTCACGCTGCGGTCGCCGACGACCGCCCGCATCACCGCCTCGTTCATGTCGCGGAAGGTCTCGTGCACGTTGCGCACCCTGAACAGGTACTTGTACGGGTCGCTCACCCGGTACTGGGCGATCCACTCGACGACGGCGACGTTGAGATCGCCGGTCAGCATCAGCGACTCGTTCTCGAAGTTGGCGCTCGAGTACTGGGTCCGGACCCCGGCCTCGTCGGTGCGGAAGCCGAACTCCTGCTTGAGCTGGCGCTGGATCGGGACCTTGAAGACCTGTTCGATCGGCGCCGGGAGCTTGAAGTTGAGGCCGGGCTCGGCGGTTCGGGTGTACTCGCCGAAGCGCAGCACGACGCCGACCTCCTCGGGCTCGATGGTGAAGACCATGGAGAGCACCGCCAACAGTCCGACCAGGACCAGCAGACCGATGGCGATCAGCCTGAACGGTGGAGCGTTCCTCCGGAACTGGCCGATGTCGATGGTTCGTGGGGGTTCTGGGGACGCCATGGTGCGCTCCTTTCGGGGAAGCAGAGTTCCTGTGTACGCTTACGTTGGAGTCTAACATCGTCTGTTGAAACAGGCGGGATGGCGATGGTCGCCCAATTCACTCCGCTTCGCTCCGTGAATTGGGTTGAATAGAACACCAATATGAACTCAATACTCGTGTCTCAGATCTCACGTCGGACAAGAACTGAGGGCTCGCTGTCGATGCCGTGAGATCTGGGATTCGAGTATTGAGGGACAACCTCAGTCTATCCGGTCAGCACAACGATGAGGTCGCAGACATTCGTGCCGGTCGGACCGGTGACGATGCTGTCGCCGACCGCCGCCGAGCGCGGTGCCGGAGTCGTTGTCGGCCAGGGCCTGGTTCGGGTCGATGCCGGCGTGGCGCAGCCGGGCGACGGTGGTCGGGTCGACCACCGCCCCGGCGGCGGACGTCAGGCCGTCGACGCCGTCGGTTCCGGCCGACAGAACGACGCACGGCGAACGGCCCGTCGAGGCCGAGGGCCGCGGCCAGCGCGAGCTCGTGGTTGCGGCCACCGATGCCGTTGCCGCGAACGGTGACCGTGGTTTCGCCGCCCGCCAGGAAGGCCACCGGCTGGCGGGATCGGAAGGCCGAGGCGAAGCTCGCCAGCAGCCGGCCCCGCGGCCGAGGCCTCGCCCTCGAGGAAGCCCGGGTGCACCATGGTGTGGTAGCCGCGGCTGCCGAGCGAGCCGGCCGCCGCCTCCACCGCGGTGCGGTTGTTGGCGAGCACCTGGATTCGGCCGCGCTTCGGTCCAGGAGAGATCGTCTACGGCCTCCACCCTGGACCGCAGGAAGTCGATCACCGCCGCCGGCACGTCGCCGGCGATGCCGCGGCCGCCGAGCACGCCGAGGGCGTCGGCCGGCGTGGTGTGCGACGGCACGGTCGGGCCGGAGGCGATGTCCGGCAGCGGGTCTCCGAGCACGTCCGACAGCACGAGGGTGACCACCCGCGCCGGGGAGGCGGCGCGGGCGATGCCGCCGCCGCCGGCGGCCAGCAGCTGGCGGCGGACCGCATTGACCTGGTTGATGGTGGCCCCCGCTTCGAGCAGTGCCCTGGTGGTGTTCGCCGACGTCGTCGAGGGTCAGGCCGTCCGCCGGGGCCGCCAGCAGGGCCGACGACCCCCCTGACAGCAGGACCACCAGCAGGTCGTCCTCGCCGAGGGATGACGGCCAGCTCGAGCAGCCGGCGGGTCGAGGCCTCGCCGTCGGCGTCAGGGTAGGGGTGGGCGCCGCGGCGGATCTCGCCGACGGCGGCGACCCGGTCCGACACCGGCACGCCGTGGGGGGCGAGCACGAAGACCTCGTTCGGCCCAGTCGGGGAGCAGCTCGAGCCAGGCGTCGGCCAGGGCGGCCCCGGCCTTGCCGAGCGATACCAGGAGCCGCCGCCCGGTGACATCCGGCAGCGGTTCGCCCCAGATGGACACCCGTCCGTCCTCGACGCGCACCGCGTTCGGTATCAGGGTGGCGGGCTGGACCGCGGCGACCGCGGCCTTGAAGGCCGCCACCGCGTCGTCGCGCATCGATCTGGATTTGGGCGCTCATCGGGGCAGTGTAGCAGTGGCGTGAGGCAGCGGAGCCGAGCTCGGGACCGGTGTGCGTCGAATCGGAATTCGGAATTCGAAAAACCGGCATCGTCAGGCCCACGGCCATTCGAATCGGCATTCTTCGTATGTAACTAAGAACTAAGAACTAAGAACTAAGAGCTGGTGCCTGCGTTCGCGACCGCCTTCCGGCACCTCGATCAGCGGCTCCAGGACGAGCTCGCCGTCCTTGACGTCGAGTCGCACCGGACGGCCTTCGCCAACCTCGCCGGCGAGCACCAGGTTGGCCAGCGGGTCGGCGACCCGGCGTTGGATGACCCGCTTGAGCGGCCGTGCGCCGAAGTCGGGGTCGTAGCCCTCGCTCGGCCAGCAGCTCGACCGCCGCCTCGGTCGGCCTCGAGCACGAAGCCCTGCTGGGCCAGCAGCTCGTTGAGCCGGCCGAGCTGGATGCGGACGATCTTCGCCATGTGCTCCTCGCCGAGTCGATGGAAGATCAGGGTCTCGTCGACGCGGTTGAGGAACTCGGGCCGGAAGTGGCTGCTTGAGCTGGTCCTGGACCAGGGCGACCATCCGCTCGCGCTCGGACTCCGGCAGATCCTGAATGACCTGCGACCCGATGTTGGAGGTCATGATCACCACGGTGTTGCGGAAGTCCACCGTGCGTCCCTTGCCGTCGGTCAGCCGGCCGTCGTCGAGCAGCTGGAGCAGCACGTTGAACACGTCGGGATGGGCCTTCTCGACCTCGTCGAGAAGAACGACCGAGTAGGGACGACGTCGGACGGCCTCGGTGAGCTGGCCGCCTTCGTCGTAGCCCACGTATCCCGGAGGAGCGCCGATCATGCGGGCCACCGAGTGCTTCTCCATGTACTCGGACATGTCGATCCGGATCATCGCCCGTTCGTCGTCGAACAGGAACTCGGCCAGGGCCCGTGCGAGCTCGGTCTTGCCGACGCCGGTGGGACCCAGGAACAGGAACGAGCCGATCGGGCCGGTTGGGGTCCTTGAGCCCCGCGCGGGCACGTCGAACCGCCGATGCCACCGAAATCACGGCGTCGTTCTGACCGACGACCCGCTGCTCGATGCGGTCCTCCATCTGCAGCAGCTTCTCCTTCTCGCCCTCCATCAGCCGGGTGACGGGGATTCCCGTCCAGCGGGAAACCGACCGGGCGATATCTTCCTCGCCGACCTCTTCCGAGAGGATGACCCCGTGCTCGTCCTGGTGGTGTTTGAGGGCCTCGGCAGCCTGGTCGAGTTGTTGTTTGAGCTCGGGCAGCTGACCGTAGCGGAGCTGAGCCGCCCGCTCGAGATCACCATCGCGCTCCGCCCGGTCGGCGGCCTCGCGGGTTTCCTCGATCCGCTCCTTGAGCTCCCGGAGCCTCGAGATGAGGGTCTTTTCGGTCTGCCAGTGGGCCTTCATGCCCGCCACCTGCTCACCGAGCTCGGCCAGCTCGGCGTCGATGCTGGCGCGCCGCTCCTTGGAGATCTTGTCCTTCTCTTTTGACAGAGCGCGTTTTTCGATTTCCAGCTGCAGCCGCCGACGTTCCAGCTGGTCGATTTCGGTGGGCAGCGAGTCGATCTCGATGCGGAGTCGCGATGCCGCCTCGTCCACCAGGTCGATGGCCTTGTCGGGAAGAAAACGGTCCGTGATGTAGCGATTGGAGAGCGTGGCCGCGCTCACCAACGCCGCGTCGGTGATGCGGACGCCGTGGTGGACCTCATACTTTTCCTTGAGGCCGCGCAGGATTGCGATCGTCTCCTCCACCGACGGCTCGCCCACGGCCACCGGCTGGAACCGACGTTCGAGGGCGGCGTCCTTTTCCACGTACTTGCGGTACTCGGTGAGAGTGGTGGCGCCGATGCAGCGCAGATCGCCCCGTGCGAGGGCCGGCTTGAGCAGGTTGGCGGCGTCCATCGCCCCCTCCGAGGCTCCGGCGCCCACCAAAGTGTGGAGTTCATCGATGAAGAGCAGGATCTCTCCATCCGAGTCCACAACCTCCTTGAGCACGGCCTTGAGGCGGTCCTCGAACTCGCCGCGGTACTTGGCGCCAGCGATCAGCGCCCCCATGTCGAGCGCCACAAGACGGCGGTTCTTGAGGATTTCGGGGACATCACCGTTAGCGATCCGCTGGGCAAGGCCCTCGGCGATGGCCGTCTTGCCGACGCCCGGTTCTCCGATCAGCACCGGGTTGTTCTTGGTGCGGCGGGTGAGCACCTGCATCACCCGGCGGATCTCGTCGTCGCGGCCGATCACCGGGTCGATCTTGCCGGCGGCCGCCAGCTCGGTGAGATCGCGGCCGTAGTTCTTGAGAGCCTCGAACTTGGCCTCGGGGTTGTCGTCGGTGACGCGGTGGGAACCGCGCAGCTGCTGGATCGCCGTCAGCAGGGAGTTCTTGGTGACGCCGTGCTTCACGAGGATTTGAGCCGAGGCGCCGCCGGCTCCTGCGATCGCCAGCAGCAGGTGCTCGACCGATACGTACTCATCCTGAAACTGCGGGGCCAGCTTTCGCGCCTGCTCGAGCACCTCGCGCAGGGATCGCGACGGCTGGGGCTCAGAACCACCGTCGGCCGACGGCAGCCGGTCGAGCGCGCCTGCGAGCTCCCGAGAAATCTGGTTCGCCGATGCACCGACCTTGGCGAGCAGCCTGGGAGCGATGCCTTCCTCCTGCTGAAGCAGGGCCAGCAGCAGGTGGGTCGGCGTCGCCTCCGGGTTTCCGCGGCCGGCAGCCGAAGCGAAGGCATCCTGGAGGGCCTCTCCCGCCTTGACGGTGTGCTGGTTCTTCTTGTTCATTCGTCCTCCTGGGGGTGTGCCCACCGGGCAGCGTTCATAATATATTATCTGAGTCTGTTGTTGTCAAGTATTGAAATATCAAATTTGACAAGAATATGATCATATTTTCTATGATCCGGTCTGCGGGAATTGGTGAAAATCGGTCTCGGTTAGAATGGTGCAACACCAGCGGGGCTGTCGGCCGGGAGCGGGGTATGGGCGAGCAGGACGTTCGCGAACAATCACAGCGGGAAGAGATTCGGGTCTTTCTCAAGCACGTCCTGAAGGACGTTCGTGCACTCGAGAAGATGCTCGCCGAGGGTCGCTTCGAAAGCGACGTCCGGCGCATCGGCGCCGAGCAGGAGCTGTTCCTGGTGGACGCCGATTGGCGGCCGGCCCCGATCGCCCCCCAGGTTCTTGCAGAGGTGGACGATCCCCACTTCACCACCGAGCTTGCCCGATTCAACCTCGAGTTCAACCTCGACCCGCAGACCTTCGGCGGCAGCTGTCTCGGCGACATGGAGCGGCAGATCAACGGACTGCTCGCCAAGGTCCGGGCGGCTGCGCGGCGGATCGGCGGGGATGTGGTCCTGACCGGGATCCTGCCGACCATCAAAAAATCCGACCTCGAGCTGGCCAACATGACCCCCAATCCCCGATATCTGGCCCTGAACGAGGCCATGACGCGGCTGCGAGGCGGCGACTACGAGTTTTTCCTCAAAGGGATCGACGAGCTGCACCTGCGCCACGACTCGATCATGGTCGAGGCCTGCAACACCAGTTTTCAGGTTCATTTCCAGGTGGCGGCGGAGGAGTTCGCCCGGCTCTATAACGCGGCCCAGTCGGTGACCGCGCCGGTGCTCGCGGCGGCCGCCAACTCGCCCATGCTGTTCGGCAAGCGACTGTGGTGGGAGACCCGGGTCGGGTTGTTCCAGCAGTCGATCGACACCCGGCGGTCCACCCCTCATCTGCGCGAACAGATTCCCAGGGTGAGCTTCGGCCGGCGCTGGATCCGATCCTCGGCGCTCGAGATTTTCCAGGAGGACATCGCCCGCTTCAGGACCCTGCTGTCCACCGACATCGAGGACGATCCCTTCGAAGCCCTGGAGCGGGGCGAGGCACCGAGCCTGAAGGCGCTGCGACTCCACAACAGCACCGTCTACCGATGGAACCGGGTCTGCTATGGAATCGTGGACGGCAAACCCCACCTCCGCATCGAGAACAGGATCCTGCCCTCCGGCCCCTCGGTGCGCGACGAGGTGGCGAACGCTGCCTTCTGGTACGGGCTGGTCAGCGGAGTGGCCTCCGAGTACGGAGATATCACCAAGCACCTGAATTTCGACGACGTTCGGACGAACTTCTTTGCCGCGGCACAAAACGGGCTGCACGCGCAGTTGTCGTGGATCGGGGGCCGGCTCGAACCTGCCGATCGGCTCATCCTCGACACGCTGATTCCGTTGGCGCGGTCGGGTCTCGAGGTTTCCGGTGTCGACGGCGGAGACATCGATACCTACCTCGGAACGCTTGAGGAAAGGGTGAGGTCCGGACGCACCGGGTCCCAGTGGCAGCTGTCATCGATGGCCTCTCTCGGCCGCAAAGGACCGCTGTCGGAACGACTGAGCGCCGTCACCGCCGCCATCGCCAACCGCCAGCAGGGCGGGGACCCGGTCCACACCTGGGAGCCCGCGAGGCTCGACGAGGGCGGCGGCTGGAAGCAGAACTACCTCACCGTGGAGCACTGCATGGACACCGACCTGGTCACCGTTCGGGCCGACGAGCCGGTGGACCTGGTGGCCAACCTGATGGTGTGGAACACCATCCGCCACGTGCTGGTGGAGGATGCCGATCACCACCTCGTGGGGATGGTGTCGCAGCGGGCTCTTCTCCGCCTGGTGGGGACCTACCACCCCGAGCAGATGGACGGTCCGATGCCCGTCTCGGAGGTGATGGTCAGAAATCCGGTCACGGTGGAGCCCGAGACGCCGACCGTGGACGCCATCGACCTGATGCGGCGCAACCGCTGGAGCTGCCTGCCGGTGATCAAGAACGGCGCCCTGGTGGGGGTCCTCAACGAGACCCAGCTGATGGCCATCGCCGGTCAGCTGCTGGAGCAGAAGCTGCGTGAGTAGACGGGGGAAAAGGGGAGAAGGGGAGAAGGTGAGAAGGGGAGAAGTTCCCCTGCCCGCGGAGAGCCAGCGCAGTCCACGATACAATCCGATGATTCCCTGAGGCGGAGGATCCATGACTGACAAGAAGTTCGAGCCCTACGTGCCGGCGTCGCAGTCGATGCCGGAGCTCACGGTGAAGGCAGTGCTGCTCGGCGCGGTGATGGCGATCGTGCTCGGCGCAGCCAACGCCTATCTCGGCATGAAGGTCGGGCTCACCGTTGCGGCGACCTTCCCTGCCGCGGTGGTCGCCATGGCGGCACTGCGGATCTTCAAGGGCAACATCCTGGAGGAGAACATCGCTCGAACCACGGCATCGGTGGGTGAGTCGCTGGTGGCGGGCGCGATCTTCACGATTCCCGCCTTCGTCATCGCCGGCGCATGGCCCGAGTTCAACCTGCGGGACGCGACCCTGATCATGGGCATCGGGGGCGTTCTCGGGGTGCTGTTCGTGATTATCCTCAGACGGTCGCTCGTGGTGGAGGCGGAGCTGCCGTTCCCGGAGAGCGTCGCGGCGTCGGAGATCGTCAAGGCCGGCCAGAAGGGACAGACCGGAGCCGGTCTGGTCTTTTCATCCATGGGGATCGCCGCGCTCTGGGAGTTCATCAAGAACGACGCCGGCATCCGACTCATCAAGGACTCCGCCGACCGCTTCGTTCATTTCGGGCGGTCGGTCATCGAGATCGCGGGACGCAAGTTCGAGTACTCCGGCGGCATCCTGCTGTCCACCCCGGAGGCTTCGCCAATGGTGATGGGCGTGGGTTTCATCGTCGGCCTGCGGATCTCGGCGATCCTATTCTCCGGGGCGGTGGCCGGCTGGCTGGTGCTGGTGCCGCTGGCGCTCTTTTTGAACCCGCAGGTCTCGGTCGGGATCAGTGGTGACGACAACTTCATCGCCCTCGCCGTGGACGTGTGGTTCCGCCAGATCCGGCCGCTGGCCGTGGGCACCATGATCGTATCGGCCTTCTACACCCTGTACAACCTGCGCGCCTCACTGATGAGCGGTATCACCAAGGTCGCCGCCGGGTTCAGGGGCGGCGCGGTCGCGGTGGAGGTCGAGCGCACCGACCAGGACCTCAACCTGAAGGGCGTCTTCCTGGCGATCGGGGTGATGGCCATCCCGATGTTCCTGCTCTATCGCTACTTCTCGGCCTCCACCGGCGGTGCGCTGGTGCTCACGGTGGTGATGCTGGTGCTCGGCATCCTGTTCGCGGCGGTGGCCGGCTACCTGGTCGGGCTGGTGGGAAACTCGAACAACCCCATCTCCGGGCTGACCCTGAGCGCACTTGTGATCGCGGCGGTCCTGATGGTGGCGATGGGAGTGACCGGCACCCACGGTATCGCGGCGGTGCTTGGAGTCGCCGGGGTGGTGTGCTGCGCCGCCGGCGTCGCCGGCGATATGATGCAGGACTTCAAGGTCGGCCACATCCTCGGTGGAACGCCGTGGCGGATGCAGGTCGGCGAGATCATCGGCGTGCTGGCGGCGGCGGTGGTGCTGCCGGTGCTCTTGATGGTGCTGAACGAGGCCTACGGTTTTGGATCCGCCGAGCTGCCGGCCCCTCAGGCGGGCCTGATGGCCTTGATGGCCAAGGGCATTGTCGGTGGCGACATGGCCTGGCCCCTGGTGATCGTGGGCATGTTCCTCGGGGTTGCCCTGATCCTCATCAAGGCACCGGCGCCAATGCTGATCGCGGTCGGCATGTACCTGCCCTTCGGGACCACCTCGGCCGTCTTCGCAGGCGGGGTGATCCGGTCCGTCCTGGACGGGTTTCTCGCGCGTCGCGAAGCCGACGAGGTCGAGCGTACGAAGGCCGAAAATTCTGGGGTCCTGGTGGCTTCGGGACTGATCGCGGGCCAGTCGCTGATGGCGGTTCTGCTGGCGTTCGTGGTGCTTTACGAGCAGGCCAAGCTGGGCCTGCCGGAGACCCAGCACCTGCTGCCGCACCTCGGTGACAGCTTCGGCGGCGGCCTTCTCGTGTACCCGTTGCTCTTGCTGCTTCTCGTCTGGTTGCCGTTGAGGCGATCGAGGCAATAGGCCGTTAGCCGTTGGCCGTTAGCCGTTGGCCGTTAGCCGTTGGCAGTTAGCCGTTGGCCGTTAGCCGTTGGCCGTTAGCCGTGAGACGCTTGACGATCGCGTTTTTCGATTTTCGATTTTTGATCAGGCGCGATCGATGGGGAAGGCAATGACCTGGGAGATATCGGTGGCGCCGGCTTTGAGCATCACCAGACGGTCGACGCCGAGGGCCACTCCGGCGCAGTCGGGCAGCCCCTTGTCGAGCGCTGCGAGCAAGCGTTCATCCGGCTCGGGGAGTGGCCGACCGGACCGCTGCCGGGTCTCCAGGTCGGAAACGAATCGGCGCCGCTGCTCGGACGGATCGCCGAGCTCGTGGAATCCGTTGGCCAGCTCCACGCCATCGACGAAGACCTCGAACCGTTCGGCAACCGGCGGGTCACCCGGCCGAATCCTGGCGAGGGCGGCCTGAGTTGCCGGAAAATCGTGGACAAAGGCGGGCCGGCCGCGGCCGAGCGCTGGCTCCAACACCCGGCTGAACAACAGCTGGAGCCAGCCGTCCCGATCCTGACCGAGAGCGGGAAGCTCCGTTCCGAGCAACTCGTGGGCCCGGTCCCGGAGTTGATCGGCCGGCGCGCGGTGCGGATCCAGCCCTGCGTGCTCCTGGAAAGCCTCGGCAAAGGTCAGGCGCAATCCACGCCGGGTGCCCAGGACCACCCCGAGCAGCTCGTCCACCTCGTCCATGAGCCGGTGGTGGTCCCAACCCGTTCGGTACCACTCGAGGATGGTGAACTCCGGGTTGTGACGGCGGCCGGCCTCACCGTCGCGAAACGCCCTGCACAGCTGCCAAATCGGTCCGCTGCCCGCCGCCAGCAGCCGCTTCATGTGAAACTCGGGGGAGGTCTGGAGATGAAGGGTCCGTCCCTTGGGGTCGCCGGGCCCGACGAATCGACTGGTCAGCGATTCGAGGTGGACGTCGGTGACCGTGGCCGCTCCGAGGGCCGGCGTCTCCACCTCGAGGACGCCCCGGTGGGCGAAGAACCCGCGGATTGTCGCCAGCACGCCGGCACGAATCCGCAGGGCTTCGACCGTTGCCGTCGGCCGCCAGTCACGCCCGTCACCTACCTTCATTCACGCAGCCCTCAAAAGAAAAATCAGTCCGGATTCCAGTTTCCCACGGCAGAGCCTCGAGGGTCGTGACCTCGGATCTGGGAAACTGGAATCTGGAAAATCCGACCACTGCCGGTCGCGGTCTTAAGCCTGTTCCTAGGCCCTGGAGACGTACTCACCGGTTCGCGTATCGACCTTGACCTTCTCGCCTTGCTGGACGAAAAGCGGGACCTTGACCACCGCGCCGGTCTCCAGGGTCGCCGGTTTGTTGCCGCCGCCGGAGGTGTCCCCGCGCACGCCCGGGTCGGTTTCGACGATCTCGAGCTCGACGAAGTTGGGCGGTTGCACCAACAGCGGGTGACCATCGAACAGGGTCACGAGGCAGATGTCCTCTTCCCTCAACCACTGGGCGGCGCCGGCGACGGCGCGATCGTCCGCAGCGACTTGCTCGAAGGTGTTCTGGTCCATGAAGTACCAGTGGGAGCCGTCGGTGTAGAGGTACTGCATTTCGGTTTCCACGATGTCGGCAGCCTCCACGGAGTCCGACGATCTCAGGGTCAGCTCGTTGACGCGGTCGGTCTTGAGGTTCTTGTACTTGATTTTGGTGAAGGCCTGGCCCTTGCCGGGCTTGACGAAGTCGGCATCGACGATGATGCCGGGGTCTCCGTCGACGAGGATTTTCACGCCCACCTTCACTTGATTCATGTTGTACGAGGCCATTTTCCGTTCCCCTTCGGTGCTTGCGCAGATGATACCGGAGCTGCGAGACTTCGCCGAATGGACATCACCGATTCCCAACCCTGGCTGAGCGGTGAGTGGCGAAGGCTGCTCACCGAGGCTTCGGTCGGGTCGGACGAGCTGCTCGACCGGCTCCAACTGGACCCGGCGTGCCGCGGCGGTCGAGCCGCGGTGGACGCCGAGCATCAGTTCCCGGTCAGGGTACCACGTGGATTTCTGGAACGCATCCACCCGCGGGATGCCGGCGATCCGCTCCTCCTCCAGGTGCTGCCGACGGCGGCGGAAACCGATGCATGCAGAGGATTCTCAGCGGATCCGGTCGGCGAGTTGGCAGCGCCGCCGGAGAAAGGGCTGCTGCAGAAGTACCACGGTCGCGTCCTGTTGATGGTGACGCCCTCCTGCGCCGTCCACTGTCGGTACTGCTTCCGGCGTCATTTTCCCTTCCTGGAGCACGCGAAGGTCGGTGCCGACTGGACCGCCGCGTTGGGCCGTATCCGCCGGGACGTCTCGCTGGAGGAGGTCATCCTGTCCGGGGGCGATCCGCTCACCGTGCCGGACGACCGCCTGGGGCCGTTGGTGAACCAGCTCGCCGCCATTCCCCACGTGCGGCGGATCCGGATCCACACCCGGCTGCCGGTGGTCCTTCCCCAACGGGTGGACGCTGACCTGATCCGGTGGCTGTCCCGGGTCGCCGTGCCGGTCGTGGTAGTGATCCACGCCAACCACCCGGCGGAGCTCAACGGCGAGGTTCGTCGTGCCCTGTCCGTGCTGCGGGGAGCCGGCGTCACCCTGCTCAACCAGTCGGTGCTGCTGAAGGGGGTCAACGACTCGGTGGAGACGCTCGCGGGTTTGAGCGAGCGGCTCTTCGAGGTCGGAGTCCTGCCGTACTACCTGCACCTGCTGGACCGGGTCCAGGGTGCCGCCCACTTCGAGGTGGCCCAGGACGACGCGATCCGCCTGATCGACCAGCTGCGGGTCCGGCTGCCGGGATATCTGCTGCCCCGGCTGGTCCGCGAGGTTGCCGGGGCTCCCGCAAAGGTGCCCGTCGAACTCCGATAACCACCCTCAGCCGCCCACCAGGTCAAAAGTCAAAAGTCAAAAGTCAAAAGTCTAAAGTCCCCTGTATGGACGGTGATAATCAGGGTTGGAAGAGCGGCGACTTTAGACTTTTGACTTTGGACTTTGGACTTCGTCGTCGAGGTCTTCGAGGCGGAGGGGCGTTGCGCGAACTGTTTCAAAACGGCTGAGATGCACCTCGCCCGGAGGCATGCCGTGCGACTTGGAGACGTCTCGGCACCGGGCCATGTGGACGGCAAGGCGTCCGCCGCGCCGCGCCTTGGAGTAGCCGGCCGCCAGCGCCGCGGCGAGCCGCTTGCTGTCGCGGGGGAGGGTGTCCAGCCCTTCCGGGTTTCTTACCACCACGTGCGACCCCGACTCGCCGCTGACGTGGAACCAGAAATCTCTGGGCGATCCCAGCTTGAAGGTGAGAATGTCGTTGTCGGCGGCGGCCCGGCCGACCAGGATCACCATGCCGTCCGGGGAGACCACGCGGCGGGCCACCGACCGTCCGCGCCAGACACCGGCGTCAGGATCCGAGGGCGGCGGCGGACCGGAGTAGGGGCGGGCCACCCGGGTCACCCGAGCTCGCCGAGCAGCGGAGAGAGCCGTCGGGGATCGTCGGTCACGATCCCGGTGGCGCCGGCCGACAGCAGCGATCTCGCGGCTGCGGGGTCGTTGACCACCCAGAAATCGACGCGCAGCCCGAGGCGGCGACACCGTCGGATGAAGGCGCCGACATCCAGCCGAATCGAGCCGTGGCGCCGGGGGACCATGGCCGCCTGCCCGCGGACCACGGCGCGGCACAAGAACCACGGAAAGAACCGCGTTGTGGCCACCTCACTGCGGGTGAGGGCGGTGGGCCCCCGGTATCCGAGCCGGCGCAGCCGACGCACCTGTTGACCGTGGAAGCTGCCGACGGTGACGCGAGGTTCGGCGTCCAGGGCCCGCACTGCATCGAGGATCGACTCGGCCGCGCCCGGGTCGGTCGCCTTGAGGTCGACGCTGATCGGAACATCGGGAAATCCCCGAATCACCTCACTCAAGACGGGCATCCGCATCGGGCGACCCGAGGAGACGGGAGAGCTTTCGGCTACGTTCCAGTGTCCGAGGTCCTCCAAGGAGCTGTCCCTGATCATCTCGGCTCGACCCGCCGTGCGCGCGCCATCCGGATCGTGGGCGACCACGAGGTGATGATCGCGGGTCAGGTGAACGTCGAGCTCGAGGGCGGTCGCGCCGTCGGCCAGCGCTCTCGCGAATGACTCCATGGTGTTCTCCGGCATCTGCGCCGAAGCCCCCCGGTGTCCGAAGAGTCGCAGTTCGTGTGCCTTCCAGGCCATGCCGAGGTCTATTAGAACATCAAGACCGGTCGCAGCTCAACATTCGGAGGTTGAACTCTTCGAGGCTGCCGAGCTTGAGGTACGCGCGATCGAAGACGGGAAGGTTCGCGTGGTGTGCAGCGGGAACGGCGATCACCGTCATGCCGGCCGCGAGGGCCGATTCGAAACCTCGCATCGAATCCTCGAAGGCCACACAGTCGCCCGGCCGGACGCCGAGCCGGCGGGCGGCGGTCAGATAGACCGCGGGGTCCGGTTTGCCCCGGATCTCGTCGTCAGCCGAGCAGACCGCCGACAGGTACCGCCCGATGCCGAGCTTTCGAACCACGGTTTCGATGATGCTTTCCGGCGAGGAGGATGCGAGCCCAACCGCGAGCCCAGCGCCGTGAATCGCAGCCACCGTTGCCACCGCTCCGGGAAGGGCGGCGCCCTCCCGCTCGATGACGCGGATCACTCTGGCGTTGAGCCTCCGTTCCACCTCCTGCGGCGCCGGACCGGACCACGGGCGCCGCTCGAACCAGTGCGCCACCAGCTCGTCGGTCCGCAGGCCCATGGTCTGCTCGCAGTCGGCCTCGTTCAATACCACCCCGACCGCGGCCATGACCTCCCCCTCCACCCGGCGCCACAGGGGCTCGGAGTCGATGAGCACCCCATCCATGTCGAAGATCGCCGCCTTCATTCAGCACAGGGTAGCTCAGCCCAGGCTCGCGATGGCATACAATTGCGGCCGGCCCAACGCGGAGACTCGATGACCGATCTGCTGACTCGTTGCCCGTCACTGACCACCGTCCTGCGGGACGCGCAGGAGGTTTCGGCCTACCTCTGGGACCGCGGTTGGGCGGAGTGCAACGCCGGCAATCTTTCGATCGACGTCACTTTGTCGATCGAGCGGTCCCAACCTCGGTTCGCCCCGATCCGAAGCGAGGACCTGGCATCCGGGCACCCCTCTCTGGCCGGACGCTGGTTCCTGGTCACCGGCAGCGGCCGCCGGTTCCGCGACTTCGCTCGCGATGCCGAGCACAACAGCATGTTGCTCCAGCTGGACCAACGCGGTTCGCGCTACACAGTGCTTTGGGGAGGACTCAACGGCCTCGACTTCAGGCCGACCTCGGAGCTGCCCACCCACCTCCGGCTCCACCAGTACCAGGTGGAGAGCGGCGGGGCGGACACCGCGGTGCTTCACACTCACCCGACCGAACTGATCGCGCTCACCCACATGCCCGACTGTCGTCACCAGGGCAACCTGAACCGCGTCCTGTGGTCGGTACTGCCGGAGGTCAAGGTCTTTCTCCCGCGCGGCGTCGGACTGGTGCCCTATCGGGTGCCGGGGTCCGAGGACCTGGCGGTCGCCACCGAGCGGGTGGTCCGGGAGGGGCACAAGGTGGCGGTTTGGCAGTTTCACGGCTGCCTCGCCCTCGGCGCCGGTCCAGCCGACGCGTTCGATCGGATCGACACCGCCAACAAAGCGGCCCGGGTGGCGCTGCAATGCCGGGCGGCCGGTCACCGCGTGGGCGGGCTCGGGCCCTCCGAATTGGCCGAGCTGGAACGAATCTTCGGTCTGGACGAGTAGAAGACCGACGACCGGAATTCAAACGACGTGAATTTCTTTGCAGAGGTGGGGGTATCGGCATGAAGGCGCAGATGATTGCATTCGCCTGCATCGCCTGCCTGGTGGGGGCAGAGACGACAGCGAACGAATGGCCCGAGATCGAGCTGGAGGAGCGGTGGAGCGGGTTCTCCCGCCCGGTGCAGCTGACCCACGCCGGAGACGGCAGCGGCCGGCTGTTCGTGGTGGAGCAAGCCGGCACGGTGCGGCTGATCGCCGGCGGCGAGGTTCAGGCCCTGCCGTTCCTCGACATTTCCGAGCGGGTGTCATGCTGCGGCGAACGTGGCCTGCTGAGTGTGGCCTTCCCCCCCGGTTACTCGACGAAGGGTTACTTCTATGTGAACTACACGGACTCGGCCGGGGACACCGTCGTGTCGAGGTTCCGGCGTTCGTCCGATCCCCACCGGGCCGACCCCGGCAGCGAGGAGATCCTGCTCACCGTCGAACAGCCCTACTCCAACCACAACGGTGGCCAGCTCGCCTTCGGACCGGACGGCTACCTTTACATCGGTATGGGCGATGGCGGCTCGGCCGGCGACCCCCGGAACAACGCTCAGGACCCGCTCGAGTTGCTCGGCAAGCTGCTGCGGATCGACGTCGAATCGGGCAACGAGCCCTACGGCATTCCGGACAGCAATCCGTTCGCCTTCGACGACGCTCACCAGCCCGAGATCTGGGCGATGGGCGTGCGCAACCCGTGGCGTTTCTCCTTCGATCCGGCCACCGGGGACCTGTTCGTCGCGGACGTGGGCCAGGGCAGCCGCGAGGAGGTCAATGTCCAGCTCGCTTCGAGCCCCGGTGGAGAGAACTACGGTTGGCGCATCATGGAGGGCAGCCGCTGCTACAATCCCGACCCATGCGACTCGACCGGGCTGGTCCTTCCGGTCGCGGAGTACGACCACTCGCAGGGGTGCTCGGTGTCCGGCGGACACGTCTACCGCGGTTCGAGGTGGCCGAGGCTGGACGGCGTCTATCTTTTTGGCGACTATTGCAGCGGCCGCATCTGGGGCCTGCGGCGAGCTGCGAGCGGGTGGCAGCACCAGCAGCTCGCTGTCACCGGCCGATCGATCTCGGCCTTTGGGGCCGACCCGTCGGGAGCTCTCTTCGTGGTCGACTACTCGGCCGGTCAGGTTGTGGCGGTAACCGACCCCGAGTCCGAGGAAACGTCGCGGCTGGTGATTCCGGCGGTGGCGCACCTCTTCGGCTCAGGCGGCACCCCGTGGAGGGCGGAGCTGGGAATCACAAACCCTTCCGGGGACGAGGTTTTGGTGGACCTAGTGTACAACGACGAGACGCGTGCCCTCTCAGCCGCGGCCGAGATCCCGCCCGGAGGGGGATTGTCGTGGACCGACGTGCTGGTGGACCTGTTCGGGCTCCAGCCGGCGGACGAGGCGGCCGGCGTGGTGGAGATCTCCTCGGTGACTCCGGTCGTCGCCGGGGCGAGGAGCTACGCGGCGACTCCCGAAGGGACCTTCGGCCAGTACCTGCCGGCCCTCGCATCCTCAGACGGCATCGGCCCCGGTCAGGTCGGGACCATCGGTCAGCTGGCCCGGTCACCGGACCGCTACACCAACGTGGGAGTGGTCAACATCGGTGATGTGCCGGCCCAGGTTGCCGTCACCCTGCGCAGCGAGACCGGTAATGCGCTTGGAGAGGCGATGGTGATCGATCTCGAGTCCGGCCAGTGGCACCAAATCTTCGACATCCTGGCGGATCTCGGCCAGCAGGCGGCGGCTTCGGCGAGGGTCGAGGTCCTGTCGCCGGAAGGTCAAGTCTGGGCCTACGCGTCGGTCATCGACGCCTTCACCCGCGACCCGACCACCATTCCCATGGTGGTGAACTGATCCGATCGCTTTGCTCGATTTCGGGGTTTCCGGCGGGGTCGTGTGGTTCCCGGTGCTTAAAGACGGAACCCCCGAAATCGAGTTTCTTCGTTTTCTGACGGGTGGTTGGATCGAGGATCACGAATCTTCGATCCTCTCGATTTGAACCGGGATGCCGTTGAGGACCGAGGTGCCGATCACCGAGTCGACGACGGTCTCGTCGGTGATGTCATTGATGCTGGCGCCCGGGTGCCGGGCGGCGATGGACAGCCGCACCCCTTCGCGGTGGTGGCCCCATCCGTGGGGAATGCTGACCACGCCGGGCATGACCTCGTCCGAGACCTCGGCCACGGTCTCGACGTGGCCCACCCGAGAGCTGATCGCCACCCGGTCCCCGTCGGTCACGGCGAGCTTTCCGGCGTCGGCGGGGTGAATGAGGAGGGTGCAACGTTGCCGTCCCCGGACCAGACGCTCGAAATTGTGCATCCACGAGTTGTTGCTTCGAAGGTGCCTGCGTCCGATCAAAAGGAAACCTGACTTGGAGGCCTCGAGACGGGGGGCAAGGTCCATCGCCACTCGAAGTCGCGCCACGTCCTCGACCAATGGTGCAGGGGCAAGGTGAATTCGCTGGTCTTTGGTGCGAAGCCTTTTCGGCAGACAGGGCTCGAGCGGCCCGAGGTCCATCCCGTGGGCCGCCCCTTCCAGCTGCCGAAAGGTGAGGCCGCCACCGAACGGCCGGAGACCGGAGCCGTACGGGCCGGTGCGCACCCCGAGGCCCACCATGCGTCGCGGTCCGAGGAGCGAGCTCAGGCGAGCCCTCACCCGTGCGCCGATGGGTCGCCGGTCGAGGCGGCGGCGCAGCTGCTCGAAAATCTGCCAATCGTGGTGGGCCCCCGGCTCCGGATCGAAGATCGCGGCCGAGTACCTGGCAACGTTTCTCACCGCGAGGAGGTTGAAAACGAGGTCGTAGTGATCGTGCTCCAGAGGTCCGGTGGGTGGCAGGATGATGTGCGCGTGCACGGTGGTTTCGTTGAGGTAGAGGTCGACGGAGACCATGAAGTCGAGACCGGCCAGGGCACGATCCAGCTGTTCCCCGTTGGGGGTCGAGAGCACGGGGTTGCCAGCGACCGTCATCAGCGATCGAATCCGACCCTCACCGTGGGTCAGGATCTCTTCGGCGAGGGCGGAGGACGGCAACTCGCCGCCGAAGGCCGGGAGTCCCCGGACCCGGCTCGACCAGCGCCCGACGCTGCCCGGACCGACGGTGCTCAGGAGATCGACCGCCGGCCGGGTGAACATCGCCCCGCCGGGACGGTCGAGGTTGCCGGTGATGATGTTGAGCACGTTGACGAGCCACTGGCAGAGCGAGCCGAACTCCTGGGTCGAAACCCCGAGCCGTCCGTAACAGACTGCCGACGGCGCGCCGGCGAAATCCCGCGCGAGGGTGCGAATGTCCTCTGCCGGGATGCCGGTCACACCGGCGACCCGCTCCGGGGGGAAGGCCGCTGCGAGATTCCCGACCTCGTCCAACGAGCCGGTGATTGCGGCAAGCTGCCCGGGGTCGGCGAGATCTTCGCTGAAAACTGTGTGAATGAGCGCCATCAAGAGCAGCGCGTCGGTACCGGGCCGGATGAAGTGATGGCGGTCGGCGAGCCGCGCGGTTTCGGTTCTGCGCGGGTCGACGACCACCATCTCGCCGCCGCGCTCGCGAAGGGCTTTCAGTCGACGGGAGAACCCCGGCGCGGTCATGAGGCTGCCGTTCGAAACCACTGGATTGGCGCCGATCACGAGCAGGAATTGGGTCCGGTCGATGTCTGGAATCGGAAGCAGCAGCTGGTGTCCGAACATCAGAAACGCCGCGAGGTGGTGTGGAAGCTGGTCCACCGAGGTGGCGGAGAACCTGTTTTTGGTGTGGAGAACCCGCCACAGCGGCGGGCCGTACAGCATGGTTCCCCAGTTGTGGGCCGATGGGTTGCCGAGGTAGACGCCGACGGCGTCCCTGCCTCGGGCGTTCTGGGTGGCTGCCAGCCGGTCGGCGGTCTCGTCGAGTGCGGCCTTCCACTCGATGCGTTCCCATTGGCCCGCCGGCGTCCGGCGCAGGGGGTGTCTGATTCGGTCCGGATCTTCGTGGATGTCCTTGAGGGCCACCGCCTTGGGGCAGATGTGTCCCTGACTGAACGGGTCGTCCCGGTCGCCCCTGATGGAGGAGATTCGGCCGTCTTCCACCGTGATCGCCAGGCCGCAGATGGCCTCGCACAGCGGACACGCCCGGTAGTGAACCTTCTTCGACATCTCGATTGCCTCTGCCCACGATCATACAGGCACGGCGACTCGAGGAATTCAGAGTCGAAAGTCTAAAGTCTGAAGTCAAAAGGTCTATTTAACTCGATACGCGGGGGAGGGTGGGTGGGGGGAGCGTATCGAGCGACAATTGAAGACGACGGTTTTCGCTTAATCGAATCCAAGTTCGAGCTTCGCCGCCTCCGACATCATGTCCGGATCCCACGGCGGGTCCCACGTCACTTCAACTGATGCGGAGGAGACGCCGTCGACCCCCGAGACCTTGTGCTCGACCTCCGGCGGCAGCGACTCGGCCACCGGGCACATCGGCGAGGTCAGGGTCATCAGCACGTGCGCCCGTCCGGCGTCGTCCACCGTGACCTCGTACACCAGGCCGAGCTCGTAGATATTCACGGGGATCTCGGGGTCGTAAACGGTTCTCAGGACCTCGACGATCTCTTTTTTCAATTCGCTGCTCATGATGTTCTGCCGGATCCCCTTCTCCGATTTTCGGGTTTGGCTTTCGCGTCGCTGCGGTTGGAGCAACTTCGGACCTTGCAGCGAAATCCAAACCCTAAAATCGGAGCGAATAAGATGAGTTTCATGACGAGTTGACGATTATGACTCGGTGTTGACCGGAAGGTCGCTACCCTCCACAGCAGCTTTGAGGGTATGCCAGGCGAGAGTGGCGCACTTGACCCGGACGGGGTACTCACGGACCCCCTCAAAGACCATCAACTTGCCGAGCTCCAGGCCCTGCTCGGCGGCGACCCCGGTGAGCATGTCGTGGAAGCCGTCGAAGATATCGATGGCCTGGTCCACCGACTTGCCCTTCACCGACTCGGTCATCAGCGAGGTGGAAGCCGTGCAGATGGCGCAACCGGCTCCCTGGAACGAGATCTCCTCGATGACGCCGTCCTCGATTCGAAGGTAGACCTTGACGGTGTCGCCGCAGAGCGGGTTGTGACCGTCGGCCGACCGGTTGGCGCAGTCCATCACGTAGCAGTTGCGCGGTTTACGGTTGTGGTCCAGGATCACCTCCTGGTACAGGTCTCGCAGCTCAGACATCAGCCGAACACCTCCCTGGCGGTGTGGAGGCCCTGGATCAGGGCATCGATCTCGTCGACGGTGTTGTAGATCCCGAACGAGGCTCGCACGGTGGCCGAAATCCGGTAGCGCTGCATCACCGGCTGGGCGCAGTGGTGGCCGGCGCGGATCGCGACTCCCTCGGTGTCGAGGATGGTCCCGATGTCGTGGGGGTGGATGCCGTCCATGACGAAGGAGACCGCCCCGGCTCGGTGAGCCGCGCGGCCGATCAACCTCAACCCGGGGATTTCCAACAGCCTGTCGGTGGCGGTCCTCAACAGTCGGTCCTCGTGGGCGGCCACGGCTTCGAGGCCCAGGTCGTCGAGGTATTGGAGCGCCGCGGCCATGCCGATTGCTCCCTCGATGTTCGGGGTTCCCGCCTCGAAGCGGTGGGGCGGCTCGTTGTAGAGAGTCTTGTCGAAGGTCACCGACAGGATCATGTCGCCGCCCCCCTGGTAGGGCGTCATCCCGAGCAGATGGGACCGCTTCCCGTAGAGGGCGCCGATGCCGGTCGGTCCGTAGGCTTTGTGGGCCGAGAAGGCGAGGAAATCGCAGTCCAGCTGGCGCACGTCGACCGCCATGTGGGGCACGGCCTGGGCGGCGTCGATCAGTACCGGCACTCCCTTCGCGTGGGCCGTCTCGATCATCTCCCGGACCGGGTTGACGGTGCCCAGGGCGTTGGAGATCCAGACCAGCCCGACGATGCGGGTCCGTTCGTTGAGCAGCCGCTGGTACTCCTCGAGCACGATGTCGCCGGCGTCATCGATCGGAATCACCCGGAGCTTCGCCCCGCGCTCCTGGCACACGAGCTGCCAGGGAACGATGTTGGAGTGGTGCTCCATGGCCGAGATCAGCACCTCGTCGCCCGGTTCCAGGCGCGGTCGGACAAAGCTGTGCGCCACCAGGTTGATCGACTCGGTGGTGCCGCGGGTGAAGACGATCTCCCGGCTGTCGGCGGCGCCGAGGTGCCGCTTGACGGCGGTCCGGGCGCTTTCAAAGGCCACGGTGGCCCGCTGTGACAGGGCGTGCACGCCGCGGTGGACGTTGGCGCAGTCGTGTTCGTAGAACTTCACCACCGCTTCGATCACCGCCCTCGGCTTCTGGGTGGTGGCGGCGTTGTCGAGGTAGACGAGGGGCTTGCCGTGCACCTTCTGGCTCAGCGCAGGGAAGTCTGCGCGCACCCTCTCGACGTCGAGGGCCGCAGCGGTGGTGGGGTGGGCGATTGTCACGAAATCTCCCGCACCAACCGGGATCCGGGCAGGCGGGTGAACAGGATTTCCCGGAGCCGGTCGCGGAGTTCACCGATCCGGACCCCGTCCGCAATCTCGGCCGCGAAGGCGTAGGTCAGCAGGTTCTCGGCTGACGCGCGGTCGATGCCGCGGGAACGGAGGTAGAAGACGGCCTCCTCGTCGAGCCGGCCGATCGTGGAACCGTGGGTGCAGCGGACGTCGTCGGCATAGATTTCGAGCTGCGGGTTCGACTGGGCCTGAGCGGTGTCCGACAGCAAGAGGTTGCGGTTGGACTGCTTGGCGTCGGTTTTCTGGGCCCCCGGATCGACCACGATGCGACCGTTGAAAATGGCTTTCGAGGAGTCGTCGAGCACGCCCTTGTAGAGCTGGTGGCTGGTGCAGTGCGGCCGCGTATGGTGGACCCGCAGCTGGTTGTCCACGTGCTGCCGGCCGTGGGTCAGGTAGAGGCCGTTCAGGTTCGCATCGGCGCCCTCGCCGGCGAGCGTGGTCGTGATGTCGTGACGGATCACCGCCCCGGACAGTGTGAAGGCGTGGGACCTCAGAACGCTGTCGCGGCCCTGGTGGGCGTGAAAGCCGGAGATGTGAGTGGCCGCGTCGCTTTCTTCGGTCAGCACGTAGTGATCGACCACGGCTCCTTCGCCGAGCAACGCCTCGGTTACCGCACAGGTGAATGCATTACCGGACGACGGTCCGACGTAGCTCTCGACAATCGTGGCCTGGCTGCCCGCTCCGGCCACCACCAGGGTCCGGGGCAAGGTTGACGTCGGATGCTCGTGGTCGCCGGTGACGAAGAGGACCTGGACCGGCCGTTCGATGACCGTCCCCGGATTCAGGCGGAGTACCGCACCGTCTGCGAACCCGGCGGTGTTGAGGGCGGCGAACGGCTGATCCTCGATCGGCGCGGCGGCGCCGAACCGTCCCTCGATCAACACCAACTCGTCTGTCGTCATCTCGGACAGGCCCATCAGAGTGGCGCCGGCGGGGAGGTCGCCGACGCGGGACAGCTCCGGTCGCATCCGCCCGTCGACGAAGACCAGCGAGTGGGCGTCGGTCAGGGTCCAGGGCCGTACGTCCGGGTGGGTGGCGCCGGGATCGGCAGCCGGGTAGGGTGCATCCGCCAGGTGCTTGAGGTTGGTGAAACGCCAAGCCTCCACCGCGCGGTCGGGGATTCCGAGCTGCCCGAAACGGGTGGCCGCCCGCAGACGGAGATCCGTCATCCAGCCGGGTTCGGGTGCGCCCAAGGCAAGCACGTTCTCGATGCCGGCCAGCAAGGGATGGGTGTCGGCGGCGATCCGGTTCATCGGGACCACCGTCACGCCAGCCCGGCCGTCGTTGCGGCCGGTTCGGCTTCCAACCACTCGTAGCCCTGCTCTTCCAGTTGCAGTGCCAGCTCGCGGCCGCCGGACCGGACGATCTTGCCGTCCATCAAAACGTGCACGAAGTCGGGCACGATGTATTCCAACAGGCGCTGGTAATGGGTGATCACCAGGAAGGCGCGGTCCGGGCTGCGGAGGGCGTTGACCCCTTCCGCGACGGTTTTCAAGGCGTCGATGTCGAGCCCTGAGTCGGTCTCGTCGAGGATCGCCAGGGCCGGTTCGAGCACCGCCATGTGGAAGATCTCGTTCCGCTTTTTTTCGCCACCCGAGAAACCGTGGTTGACCGGCCTCTTGAGCAGCGTCTCGTCGAGCTTGACGAGCTGCATTCGGTCACGAACCAGGGCCAGGAAGTCCATGGCGTCAAGCTCGGGCTGGTCGCGGTGGGAGCGAATCGCGTTCAGCGCAGCGCGCAGAAAGTAGGTGTTACTGACCCCGGGGATCTCAACCGGGTACTGGAAGGCCAGGAACACCCCATCGCGGGCGCGGGTCTCGGCGTCCAGTTCGAGCAGGTCGGCACCGCGGTAGAGGATCTCGCCGGCCGTGACCTGGTACTCCTCGCGGCCGGCAAGAACCTGGGCCAGGGTGCTCTTGCCGGAGCCGTTGGGCCCCATGACGGCGTGCACCTCTCCAGCTCCCACCTGCAGGTCGATCCCCTTCAGAATCTCGTTCCCCTGCACTGCCACATGAAGGTCCCTAATCTCAAGCATCGTTTCGATCTCCATATTCGTATCTATTCAGCTCCCTACTTTGGGCCGGTTTTCTGTGGAAACCGGCCCAAAGTAGGGAGTTGTTCTATCTCTAACCGACACTTCCTTCGAGACTGACTCCTAGGAGTTTTTGAGCCTCGACGGCGAACTCCATCGGCAGCTCGCGGAAGACCTCCTTGCAGAAGCCGTTGACGATCATCGACACGGCATCCTCGGTGGAGATGCCGCGCTGGTTGCAGTAGAAGATCTGGTCCTCGCCGATTTTCGAGGTCGTCGCCTCGTGTTCCATTTGGGCAGAGGGGTTGGCGATCTCGATGTACGGAAAGGTGTGGGCACCGCATTTTTCGCCGATCAGCATCGAGTCGCATTGGGAGTAGTTGCGGGCGCCGTCGGCCTTCTTGCCCACCTTGACCAGCCCGCGGTAGGTGTTTTGTCCCCGACCCGCTGAGATGCCTTTCGAGACGATCGTCGACCGGGTGTTGCGGCCGAGGTGGATCATCTTGGTGCCGGTGTCCGCCTGCTGGCGGCCGGCGGTGAGCGCCACCGAGTAGAACTCTCCGACCGTGTTGTCGCCCTTGAGGATCACGCTCGGGTACTTCCAGGTGATGGCCGAACCGGTTTCGACCTGGGTCCACGAGATCTTGGCGTTGGCCCCGGCACAGATTCCACGCTTGGTAACGAAGTTGAAGATACCGCCGGCTCCGGTCTCCTTGTCACCCGGGTACCAGTTCTGAACGGTGGAGTACTTGATTTGGGCGTTGTCGTGCGCCACCAGCTCGACCACCGCTGCGTGCAGCTGGTTTTCGTCGCGCATCGGCGCGGTGCAGCCTTCGAGGTAGCTGACGTAGGCGCCCTCGTCGGCGACGATCAGGGTGCGCTCGAACTGGCCGGTGTTGGCGGCGTTGATCCGAAAGTAGGTGCTCAGCTCCATCGGGCAGCGAACGCCCGGTGGAACGTAGACGAAGGACCCGTCGGAGAAGACCGCGGAGTTGAGAGTGGCGAAGAAGTTGTCGGTGTAGGGCACCACCGAACCGAGGTACTTCTTGACCAGGGCGGGGTGTTCGCGCAGCGCCTCGGAGAACGAGCAGAAGATGATCCCGAGCTCGGCGAGCTTGTCTTTGAAGGTGGTGGCCACCGACACCGAGTCGAACACCGCGTCCACCGCGACTCCGGCGAAGATCTTCTGCTCCTCGATCGGAATGCCCAGCTTCTCGTACGTCCGCAGGATCTCCGGATCCACCTCGTCCAGGCTCGCGAGCAGGTTCTTTTTGGGCGCGGAGTAGTACGAGATCGCCTGGTAGTCGATGGCCGGGTACTCCACCTTGGACCACCTGGGCTCCTTCATCCCGAGCCAGTGGCGGTACGCCTTGAGCCGCCACTCGACCATCCAGCCGGGCTCGCCCTTGATCTCGGAGATCCGTCGGATCACCTTCTCGTCGAGACCCGGCGGCAGGGTGTCCTGCTCGACGTCGGTGACGAATCCGGCGGCGTACTCGCGGTTCGCGAACTCCTCGATGATCCTGGTCTGGTCGTTCATCTCTCTCCCTCGTGAATGGACTGCCCGCCGTCAGATTCCCTGGCCCGCCACTACCGGCAGGCCGTCGCGGGGTCGTGTGGAGCCCCGCATTACGTCGGCCACGGTGACGCTGCCCAGAAAGTCCCCAATGACCGCGGTCAGCCCGTGCCACAGTGGTTTGAGCCCACAATCGGTGTCGTGGGTGCATCCGCCTGCGCCGGGGGTCATTCGGTCGCAGAACTCCGGTCCGTAGACGGTGGTGCCGAACGCCGCCACCACGCGTGCCACGGTGATGTCCGAGGCCTCACCATCCAGCGAGTAGCCGCCGTTGCGGCCACGCTCCGCAGCCACCAGGTCGGCTTTGCGAAGCTGCGAGATGACCTTGGCGATGGTGGTCTCGGGCAGCCCTTCGAGCTCGGCGAGCTCGCGAATGCTCAGCTGGCCGCCGTGGGCGGCAAGCCGCAGCACCAGTCGCAGGCCATACTCCTCTGACTTCGAGATCCGCACCGGTCCACCTCCAGGACTGGTAACCGGAATACTGGAAATCGAATTCCACTTTCTTGTCGCTTCGCGACAATTCGCCACGGGGGCGTGGCTAATGCCTCAGCGGCTTCTGCGATCCCCCTCCCGGCTTCTCGGGCGTACTGGTGAAGAACAGCTTGCCCTCCTTGAACTCACCGCCCCGCAGGGTACGGGCGAGCGCTTCTCCGAGCTCGCTCACCAGGTGAATCGTGATGCGGCTGCGGATTTCCTCCGGCAGGTCCTCGAGGTCGGCTTCGTTCTCCCTGGGCAGGACCACCGTGTCGATGCCCGCGCGCACTGCGCCGAGGATCTTTTCCTTGACACCGCCGATCGGCAGCACCCGGCCGGAGAGCGTGATCTCGCCGGTCATCGCCACGTCGTGGCGGGCGGGCCGCTTGGACAGGGCCGACACCAGAGCCGTCGCCATCGTCACACCGGCAGAGGGGCCGTCCTTGGGGATGGCTCCCGCGGGGACGTGGATGTGAACGTCCTGGTCGAACGCCTTCGGTCCAATGAAGAGCTCGTCGGCGTGGGCCTTGGCGTAGGACCAGGCGGCGCGCGCCGACTCCTTCATGACGTCGCCCAGCTGTCCGGTGAGCACGAGCTCTCCCTTGCCGGGCATTGGTGAGGCTTCGACGAACATGATGTCGCCGCCCACCGGGGTGTAGTACATCCCGGTGGCGACGCCGGTCTGGTCGCTGACTGCCGCGTGTTCGGGATGGACCTTGGGTCGGCCGAGCAGCTCGGTGACCTGGTCGGACCCGATGTCGTAGCGCTCGAGCTCATTGGCTGCGATCTTCCGCGCGACCTTGCGCGCCAGCCGGCCGATCTCCCGTTCGAGCTGGCGAACGCCCGATTCGCGGGTGTAACGGCTGACGATCTGCTGCACGGCGTCGTCGGAGAAGGTGATCAGCTCGTCGGTGAGCCCGGCCTGCTTGATCTGGCGAGGAGTCAGGTATCGCTTGGCGATTTCCAACTTCTCGCGCTCGGTGTAGCCGGCGAAATCCACCACCTCCATCCGGTCCTGGAGCGGCACCGGGATATTTTGAAGGTAGTTGGCGGTGCAAATGAACTGGACCTCGGACAGGTCGAAGGGAACCCCGAGGTAGTGGTCGGTGAAGGTGTCGTTCTGCGCCGGATCGAGGACCTCGAGGAGGGCCGACCCGGGGTCGCCCTGGTAGGAGACGCCGAGCTTGTCCACCTCATCGAGCAGGAAGACCGGGTTCTTCGAACCGGCCTGCTTCATGCCCTGGACGATACGGCCGGGCATGGCTCCGACGTAGGTCCGCCGGTGGCCGCGGATGTCGGCCTCGTCCCGAACACCGCCGAGGGAAATGCGAACGTACTCCCGGCCCATGGCGCGGGCGATGGACTGGGCCACCGACGTCTTGCCGACCCCGGGCGGGCCGACGAAGAGCAGGATCGGGTTGCGACTCACGGAGTCCTTGGCCAGGGTTGGGGACGGCGCCTCCACCGGGCCCGTGCCTTCCTCCGCGGCGGGATCTTCGATCACGGGCTCGGGCTCGACGGCCTCGGGCGCGTTCAGCGCCGCCGCTTTTTCAGCCTCGACCCGGAGCAACCGGACGGCCAAGAACTCCAGGATCCGGTCCTTGACGTCGCCAAGAGCGTAGTGGTCCTCCTCGAGAATCTCCGACGCGCGATTGATGTCCAGACGTTCGTCGGTGCGCTCGGTCCACGGCAACTCGGTCACTGTCTCGAGGAAGGTGCGGATGACCTGTGCCTCCATGCCCTCGGGACCCATCCGTTCCAATCGGCCCAGCTCCCGTTCCACCTCCTTGCGGACGACTCCGGGCAGCTCCAGTCCCTCCAGGGTCTCGCGAAGCTCCTCGAGATCTTCCCGGCCGCCGTCGTCGCCCAGCTCCTTTTGGATGGCCTTGAGCTGTTGGCGGAGGAACATCTCCCGCTGGCGGTCGCCGAGCTCCTCCTGGACCTGCGTCTTGATGTCCTCCTGGGCGTCGAGCACCGCCACCTGGCGCTGGATGTGAAGCAGCACCTCGCGCACCCGGTCCTCCACCGATAACGCCTCCAGGAGCTTCTGCGCGCCGGCAGGCTTGAGGTCGAGGTGGCCGGCCACCAGGTCGGCGAACCGGCCCGGCTCCTTGGTCTCGGCCAGGAACTGCTGGACGGCCTCTTTGGGCATTCCGGCGCGCCGGCCGAGCTCGGCTGCCCGCTCGCGGGTCTCCCGGTAGAGGGCGGCGAACTCGGGCGCGTCTGGGTCGAGGGGGGGCATCTCCTCCGCAGGACGAACCGTGGCGATCAGGTATCCGTCGTGCTCCTCGTAGCGCATGGCGATGCCACGGTAGACTCCGTTGAGCAGCAGGCGCATGCCGGAGGGGCCGCGCTGGACCGGTCCGATGGTGGCCACGGTCCCCATGGCGTACAGCAGCTCGGGGGCGACGTCCTCATCGTTCTCACGCTGAGAGACCACGAAGATGGTCTTGCCCTCGGTCTTCAACGCCGCCTCGATGGCACGCAGGGTGCCCGACCGACCGGCTGCGATGGGAGAGGTGACCCCGGGGAAGAGCACCGCCTCACGCAGCGGAATCACCGGAATATTCATGACGTCTGTCATTGGTTGCTCCTTGGGTTCCGAGTCGATCGTACGCAGCCTACACCGCGCCGATCGCGTGTACAAGGGAAACCTGAGTGAATGTCACTCAAATTCCCGCCACATCCATTTTACGGCAGTCGGAGTCGTTGGTTTCCCCACCGCGCTCCTGTTACCATGCAACCCGTTTCATGGGTTCGAGGTTTCCCCACCAGTCCGGGCCGCAGGGTTTCGGCGTGTTTTCCGGGTCGGGTTCGCCGCCCCCGCAGGACCTGATCGCCATCCTGGCGGTGGTCTTCGTGACCTTTTCGATGCAGTTCTTCGAGGCCACGGCGATGATCCCGTCGCTTCTTCGGCTGACCCCGGCGGTGATTCGCGGCCTGCTGTGGCAGCTGGTCAGCTACCCGTTCGTCGGAACCGGAGGGGCGACCATCTGGTTCCTGCTCGAGCTGTTCATCCTCTACTGGTTCGGGCGTGACGTCTACCGGCGGCTCGGCAGGCAGCAGTTCTGGCGGTTGATCGTGATCACGTCGGTGATCGCAGCCATCGTCGCAGTGATGATCAACCTCCTCATGGTCTTCGTGGGCAACCCCTCACTGGCGCCCTTCATCACGATGCAGGGCCACAGGATGCTGATCACCATCTTCATCGCAGCTTTCGCCACCCTCTACGGCGACGCGACGATCCTGCTGTTCTTCGTCCTGCCGGTGAAGGCGCGCTGGTTTTTGTGGCTGGAGATCCTGTTCGCTTTCGTCTTCGGTCTGCTGCCCTACAAAGACGTGGCGGGCTTCTTCGGCGTGGTCGCGTCGGTGTTCCTGACCTACTCGCTGCTCTCACCCGGCGGGCCGGGCGCTGTGCTCCACAGGTGGCGCAAGGAGGCCGAGCGGAAGATCATCGAGCAGCGCCTGGCGCGGATGCGCCGCAAGCGGAACTTCGGCGTGATCGACGGCGATCGGGACCGCGACGACGACGAGTACATTCACTGATTCTCCCCTCCCACCCAGTTGGCAGTTAGCCGTTTGCCGTTTGCAGTTCCCCCTCCCACCCGGATGCCGGATACCAGATAAGGGATGCCAGTGACACTTGACGCGTCGCCTGTGGGATGGTTCGGGGCCGGGAACCGGGATTCAATGGTGACGTCCGCCAACGGCCAACGGCCAACCGCCTACGGTAAACGGCCAACTGCCAACGGCCAACCGGGTGGGCGGGGGTCAGTTGTACGGCGACGAGTCCGACAGCGGCAGCGCGGGAATGTAGACCGGGTCGTTGGAGCCGTTGTCGACGACCGAGGCGTAGCCGTGCGCCTGGCCGCCGGTGGTCAGCATTCTGACGACGGCGAATCCGGAATCGACGCTGTCGCCGGTCACCGACCCGTAGATCCGGTCCATCTGCTTCATCTCGAACGGGCCCAGGTGCTTGGCCACGGTTCCGTAGAAGGTCCCGTCGGCGTTGTAGAGGTGGATCTCCACGTCCACCGGGTCCGCGCCGAGGTTGACGACCCCGATGTTGGTCCGAAAGTTGGCGTCCTGTTGAAGCTGGATCAGTGCGCCCGAGCTACTGGTCGTCACCGCCGGCGAGGTTCGCTGGGCCGGGATGAACTGGCCGTAGGTGCCCGCTACTCCGGCCGCATTGTAGGTCCGACTGGTGATCTTGACGTCGGGGTGGGAGGCGATGACGCGGATGCCGCCGTTGGCGGATTCCCGTCCGAACAGGGTCCAGAACACGTCTCCCAGAAAGAGCTGCTCGCCGGACGGCAGCGCGACGGAGGCGTTGAGCGGGTCGCTGTTGTCCTGGTTCTTCCCCAGGTAGGCGACGTTGGCGGTGGCGACTCCCGGTGAGAGGTTGGCGATGGCCACGTCGGTGAGCCAGAAGCTGCCGGCTGCGCCCGGCGAGCGGGCCGCGGCGGGAATGAACCACGAGGTTCGGCTGCCGTCGGGGTTGGCGCAGTCGGAGGCGTCGACGGACGAGAATCCGCTGGCCCCCTGGCACACCAGGACCGAGTCGCCGATCAGGGTGGAGGAGGTCGCGTTGGGTCGGGCCAGCTGGGCGAGGGGTACGATTTCGGTTCCGAGGGAAGGATCGGCCTCCATCAGGCCGAGCTGGGGTCCGGTCATGAACAGGCGATCGTTCCAGGTCACGAGGTCGGTGGGAGCGGCGGGCAGGTTGAGGGAACTCACCTCCACCAGGGTGTCGCCGACGACCTGGAAGACCACCACACCGACGCCTCCCACGCCGACCAGGATCAGGTCCCTCGCCCGCACAACACTGGTCGCCGGGCCGCTCAGGTTGTAGATCTGCCTCAGCGTCGGGGAACTGCGGTGCTGGACGTCCACCACCGCCAGACCGTTGGAAGAGCCAAGCGCACAGTAAGCGACGCGCGAGTGCTCGATGGCGTCCACCACCTGACCGGCCAGACCGATCTGTCCCTCCACCACGGGCCGATCGTCGGCGTCGAGGGTGATCAGGTAGAGGGTTCCGTTACTGCCGCCGGCCAGGTAGTCGCCGGCCGAACCGCTGAGCGAGATCACCGGTGTGCCGATGGCGGTGGTGGCGACATGGCTCGGCGGGCCGTTGTCCTGGATGCGGTAGGTGCCAACTCCCGCAGCGCCGTCGGCCACCACCAGCATGCCCTGGAAGTACTCGTAGGCGATGTCCCGGGCCTCGCCCTGCGTCGGTGACGCGCCGAGCACCGTCAGTTGGTCCAGGTCGGCGATGCCGATCCGGACGATCCCCGCGGCGCCGGCGGCCACGAAGGCCGTCTCGCCCACCACGACGGCTCGGTCGGGGGACCCCGGGGTGGTGACGGCGTCGCGCGGCTCGAGGTCGCAGACCTGGGACCACGCAAACCCGGCCATAACCAACAATAGGACGGTCAGAGTCGTCTTGGCTCTCACTTCAGCAGCCCTCCGACGCGGATTGTAGCTCGATTCTTCCCGCCTGTTGTGTGACCCGGGACTCAGGGGAGCCGGGCGGGTGGGCGGGAACTTTCGACTTTCAACTTTCAACTTGGTCCGGGGTGGCCGGGAGGACTTTGACTTTTGACTTTAGACTTTTGACTCAAAAAAATCGGCCCGGGCGAACCCGGGCCGAGGTTGCTGCGGTTGGTGATGGCGATCAGTTCACAGCGGACGTGGTTGCCTCGCGCCGCGGCGCCGGCCCGGCCTTCGGCAGCTCCGGCATGAACAGCATGTCGAGGTACTGCCGGCTTTCCGGAGAGAAGATGACGCTCGCCGGGTCGATGCCGTAAAACGGCGTCGGCAGCGGGCTGCAGGGATTGGTGAACATGATGCTCGACAGGTCGATGGGCTCGATGCCGGCGCCGTAGGTGTCGTTGAGGAAGTCCACCAGGGCGGTCGCCAACGCCCAGTGCCCGAACTGCTGCGGGTGAAGGCCGTCGTAGCTGATCAGCCCTCCGGTGAGGTAGCTGCCGTCGAATGTGACTGCGCCGAGTTCCACCCCTTCCGTGTATGCCTCGTGGAATATGTCGGCGGTATCGAAGACCGGCAATCCGAACTGGGCCGCGGTGGCGACGATGATCTGGTTGTAGGCGGCCACCTGGTCGCGGACCGCCGCCACCTCGTCCGGCCTCAGCACGTACCCCGGCTCACCGGTGATGAGGTTGAGGTCCTCGGGCAGCGGTGGGTAACCGGGGAAGGGAATGCCGTATCCCTGGGCTAGCAGCGCGGACGCCGGCAGAGTGACCAGGGAGTCCGCCGACAGCGGGCCGTTGCTGCCCATGATCGGCACCAGCCCGACGCCTGGGATCTCCAGGAACGGCGGCACCGTCGTCGCGAAGGCGGTTTCTGAGGGATCGGGAACCGTGAACAGCACGATGTCGGCGGTGGTCTGGGTCACCAACGCGCCCACCGCCTGTGGGTACAGGAAGGCAAAGGTGTTCACCGGTGTCATGGTCACACCCTCGATGGGCGTGGCCGTATAGACGCCAGGGAGCACGTCGTTGTAGCCGATCCACATGGTCATGAAGGTCGGTTGCAGGGCCACCGCCTGGACGACGGCGGTAAAGTCCAACGGGTCGCCGGTGCCGGGATCCACGATTTGCGGGATCCGCAGAATCAGGTCGAACATGATGTGCTCGAGATCGCCCGCCGCCAGGTTGCCGAGATCTCCGACCTGGAAGAGCAGGTCATACAGCGTCGCCCCCGGGACCCCGAGGTTGTTGTACGGGAGCGGATAGGTGACGTTGTACGGGAAGGCGTCCTCGAGCTCCCCGGCGGGGACCAGAATCGGGATGCCGCCGGCGAGCGAGGCAAGCTGCAGGATGGGCGGGACACCGGGTGGCGAGATCAGGGGCATCTCGAAGGAAGGGGCGTTGGCCTGATCGGCCAGAATCGCCGGGAACGAGTTCATCTGGTAGCAGTCCACGAGACCGCCACTGACGAAGCCCGCGGTGAAGCTGTCGCCGAGGGCCACATACTGGGTCATGTCGAGCTGTGCGCTCGCCGGATTCGCAGCGAGGAGCGCCAGCAGGCCGAAGGTCATCAAGGTCCGTTTCATTGGCGTCCTCCTTTCCTAAAAGAGCAGTGTGAAGGTGGCCGCGGCCAGGTGGGCCCCGGCGTCGTAGCAACCGTTGTAGCCGACCGTGCTGGTGCCTGCGGTGCAGCGCTCCTCGGCGGTGAGGTACTCGTAGCCGACGTCCACCCGGAAGGTCTTGTGAATCCAGCTGACGCCCGCCGTTACGGTCGTGCGGTCGCCGTCCCCGAGCAGCGGGGTCATGGTCTCGATGGGCTGTGGCGTCTCATCGTAGACGCCGCCGAGCTGGAACGCCCAGTTCTCGCAGGCCCGCCATTCCATGCCGAAACGGTACTCGTTGGAGTTCTCATAGTTCTCTTCGATGTTCTCGTTGAACTCCGGGTTGTTCGGGAAGATCAACGCGAGCTCCTGGAAGCTCGACCATCCCATCTCGCCCCACTGGCCGGAAATGGTGAACTTCTCCGAGCTCCATGAAAGCCCAACCGACACGTAGTCGGGAAACTCGATCTTGGTGACGCCGTTGATGTTCTCGTCGAACGGGATGGTCGCCGCGACGATCGCGTCGAGCTCGGGGTTGCCCGTGGAGAACTGGCTGAACGAGGCGATGCCCTCGTAGTCGACGGTGATGCTGGACCGGTAGGTCAGGCCGACTTGGAATCCGGCGCCGAGATTGGCGAGCAGGCCGGCGTGCCAACCCCAGCCGTCGTTGCCCGTGCCGTCGGTGAAGATGTGGGCCTGGCCAACGTCCACCACCTGCTGGCTGAACGGGTCCACCAGCGGAATATTTCGCGTCAGGTCGATGGAGCTGATCCGGTAGTCGACGCCGATTCCGAAGGCGAGGTACTCGGAGAGCTTGAAGGCGAGGTTCGGGGACAGGTCGATGGCCTCGAGGTCGACCCGCTTGGAGATGAACCTCCCCGCGAAATCATCGGCCCACCAGGTGCCGAGGCCGAACGGGGTCAGCACCGAGAAGCCGAAGGTCGTGCTGTCGCCCAGCGGCACCACGACATAGGCGTGGGGAACCGGGAAGAGCTGGCTCTCCTGTTCCGCGGTGTAGCCGGCGCCCGGATAGGGCGACTCACCGTAGAAGGTCTGCTCGGGCTTGATGAGGGTGCCACCGAAGACCAGCTGGTTTCCCTTGTCGATCTGGAAGGCCAGCCCTGCGGCGTTCCAGAACATGGCTGACGGATCGTCGGCCACCGCGGTGAATGCACCGCCCATTGCCAACCCCCTCGCGCTGGCCTCATACAGTGCGAACCCGGCACCGAACGACAGTGCCGGAGCGAGGAGCACCATTGCCGCGACGGCAAGCGTTTTCCTCATGACGTCGTACCTCCTTCCTGAACTGTGGAAATGACGTCTCATCTCGTGCGTTTCGATCATCTCATGCTATCGGTGCACCCGAAAGCCGTCAACACGAAATCGGGTGCAACTCTGGGATCGCTCCGCCGTAACCGAAGGGAAGCAAATTGAGATTCGCGGGTGATTTTGTCATCCGCGACTCCGGTTGTTAAACTCGCTCGTCTGATGAAGGGAGACGTCGTGACAATGACCACTCGGAGTCTGTGCGGGTTCGCACTGTTCATGACCCTGGCGGCCACAGCGGCCGCGGACGAGGCCCACCTCATGCGCTGGGCGGACGTGCACGACGACCTCGTCGTTTTTACCTATGAGGACGACCTGTGGACCGTTTCCGCATCGGGCGGCGACGCCCGACGGATCACCAGCCACCCCGGCCCGGAGCGCTACGCCAAGTTCAGCCCGGACGGCTCGAAATTGGCCTTCACGGCGTCCTACGACGGGGGCAGCGACGTCTACGTGATGGATGTCCGCGGCGGGGTCCCCAAGCGGCTCACCTACCACCCCTCCAGCGACCGCGTGCTGGGCTGGCACCCCTCCGGCGAGGCGGTGCTGTTCCGGTCGCGCCGGATCTACCCGGTATCGGCCGAGCAGATCTACCTCGTTTCGCTGGACGGCGGCATGCCACGGCGGCTGCCGGTGCCGAGGGCCGGACTGGCTTCGCTGTCGGACGACGGTTCGTCCGTCGCCTACAATCGGATCTCACGCGAGGACCGCACCTGGAAGCGATACCAGGGCGGCATGGCCCAGGACGTCTGGGTGGCGCGGCTCGGCACCGGGGAGTTCGAGCGAATCACGAGCTGGTCGGGCACCGACAACTTCCCCATGTGGCAGGGCGACGGCATCTACTTCAACTCGGACCGGGAGAACGGGACTCTCAACATCTACCGGTACGACGTGCCCACCGGCGCCGTCCGAGCGTTGACCGACTACACCGATTACGACGTCAAGTACCCTTCCATCGGTCCCGGTGCCATCGTCTATCAGTACCGCGAATCCCTCCATCTGCTGGACCTCGCCACCGGCGACTCCCGTCTGATCGAGGTGCAGCTCGGGTCCGACCGGGTTCCGGTACGGGCCTCGTACGAGGATGCCGGCAACCACCATGGTTCCTTCCGACTGTCGCCCGACGGCGACAGCCTGCTGCTCGAGGCCCGCGGCGAGATCCTCTCGATTCCGGTGGATGAGGGCGAGGTGAAGAACCTCACCCGCACCTCCGGGTCGCGCGAGAGGAACGCGGTGTGGTCGCCGGATGAGTCTCAGGTGGCCCTGGTGTCGGATCGTGGCGGCGAGCAGGCGGTCTGGCTGGTGGACACCGACGGCGACTGGCGGGAGCTGGCACGGACCAGCCCCTTCCTGATGCCGTTGGTGTGGTCGCCCGACGGGAAATACCTGGTGTTCTCGGACAACAAGATGAACCTCAACCTGGTCGACGTCGCCAGCGGTCGGCTGACGGTTGCCGACCGCGGTGAAGTGGACGACGCGTGGGAGCGGTGGGGCATCCAGGACTACGTGTGGTCGCCTGACAGCAGGTTCATCGCCTACACCAAGATGGAGCCGACCCAGTACGAGGGGATCTTCATCTACTCGGTGGAGGGCGGGACAATCCACCGCGTCACCACCGACCAGACCGAGGACTTCAGCCCCTCCTTTTCCGCCGACGGCAAATACCTGTACTTCCTGTCCAACCGATCCTTCGAGCCGGTGATGGGCATGGTGGACCAGAATCACGTGTTCCTCGACATGGCCCTGCCCTACGTGGTGATCCTCGAGGACGGCGTGCCGTCCCCCTTCGCTCCGGGCGCCGACGCTGACGAGGGTGACAAAACCTCCGAAGACGACGACAAGGAGGTGGTGGTCGAGATCGACTTCGACCGGATCGCCGACCGGATCGTCGCCGCCGACGGGGTGGAGCCCGGCAACTACTTCCGCCTGGATGCCGTCGATTCCGGCTTCCTCTACCTCGCCCGAACCGAGCTCGTGTTCACCAAGTACCAGAACGTCAACGATCAGAGTTCGGACTCGTTGGAGCTGCGTCTTTATGATCTCTCCGACGCCGAGTCGAAGAAGCTGATGGACGGGATCGCCAACTACCACCTCAACTACGACCGGTCGAAGATGGCGTACCGGGCCGGGTCGAAGTACGGGATCGTGGCGGCAGCTGCCGAAGCCAAGGTCGGAGACGGTGCTGTCTCGCTGGCCGACGTCAAGATCAAGATTGACAAGCAGCAGGAGTTTTTGCAGATCTTCAACGAGGCCTGGCGGATCCAGCGCGATTGGTTCTACGACCCCGGCATGCACGGTGTGGACTGGCAGGCGATCGGTGACAAGTACCGGCCGTTCGTCGCTTCCTGCGGCAATCGGTCCGATCTCAACTACCTGATCGGCGAGATGATCGGCGAGCTCAACATAGGCCACACCTACGTCTACGGCGGTGAGTTCGGCGACCGCGGCGACCGGGTCCGGACCGGTCTGCTCGGGGCGGACTACACCCAGCCGGAGGGTTCGAGATTCCACCGGATCAGCCACATCGTCCCCGGGGTCAACTGGCGGCCCTCGCAGCGATCACCTCTGCGGGAGCCGGGGTGCGAAGTCAGCGAAGGTGACTATCTGATCGCCGTCAACGGCGACCAGGTGGGGGTCTCTGACAACGTCTACTCGTTCTTCGAGGACCTGGTGGGCAAGACCGTCACCGTGTCGTTCAACGACCGGCCGACCGCCGACGGCGCCAAGGAGTGCGCGGTGCAACCGATTTCGTCGGAGTTCGGCATCCGCTACCGCGAGTGGGTGGAAGACAATCGTGCGAAGGTGGCGGAAGCCTCCGGCGACTCCATCGGCTACCTCCACCTGCCGAACATGGGGGAGGACGGCCTGATCGAGTTCGCCCGGGCCTGGTACCCGCAGTACCTCAAGCGCGGCATCATCATCGACGAGCGCTACAACGGCGGCGGCTTCGTCGGCGACATGATCATCGATCGCCTGGAGCGCGTGATGTGGGCCCTGACCAAGCCCCGCGAGGGCATGGTGCTCACCGACCCCGAACGCGCGTTCTACGGTCACTTCGTGGTGCTGATCAACGAGGACACCGGCTCCAACGGCGAGTACTTCGCCGAGGCCATCAAGCGCAAGGGCCTGGCCACGGTGATCGGCCAACGCACGTGGGGCGGCGCGGTGGGAATCGAGCCCCACCAGGACGTGGTGGACGGCGGCGTCATCACCCCGCCACAGTTCGGTATCTACTCCCTGGACGGCCGTGAGTGGCTGATCGAGGGCCACGGCGTGGATCCGGACATCGAGGTGGCGAACCCGCCGGCCGAGGTTCTGGCCGGCCGAGATCCACAGCTGGAGGCTGCCATCCGGTACCTCGAGGACAAGATCGCGGAGGATCCCAAGGTCGTTCCGGATCCGCCGCCATTCCCCGACAAGAGCAAGTGACCCGGGGTGAATTCGGAATTCGGGACTCGGGGAACCGATCCCGGTCGGCGGTTCGCGGATTGGTCGCAGAAAACGCAGAGGGACGTAGAACAGCGCAGTAACCTCACTTTGTCAGTTTTGAGTTTTGAGTTTTGAGTTCTGAGTTGCCCACGGGCGGTGATGAATCCGAGTGTCGAGAGCCTCCGGGCAAAAACTAAGAACTGAGAACTAAAAACTGGCTACCGCCGTCGCTGTGTGACTCCCCCGGTGTGGATCCACCCCGGTCGTCTCTCCCTCTCCGTTCCTCTCGCCTAGACTCGCCATAGCATCACCCCCAGTGGGGCTGGGGCAGCGGGCGCACGTCCAAAAGCACTGGGCGACAACTCGGTGCTGGGCATTCTGGTATCCGGCGACTCGCTGCCATTCTTGTGTTGGGCGCCCGGGGGGCATTTCATTCCATTGACACGATCAACGGTCAGACATAAATCGGGCCACACCTACCACCCAATTCACATCATATGGACATCAGGAGGGTTGTGCCCCGGCCGGGCGGGAGGGGGGAACTGCCAACTGCCAACTGAGTGGGGGGGCGGGGACTTTGGACTTTCGACTTTGGACTCATTCGGGTACGGGCTCGGACGCGGACTCGGGTTCAATCACACTCGCCGCCTCGTAGCCCCTTAACCCCTTAACCCCTTAACCCCATAGCTCTACTCCCCGCCCTACTGCCTCGTGGCGCGATTCGGACGCGCCTAAATGAGAACACTTCTCTATTTGATAAATCTCAATATATTCCTATTGATTTATTATGAGCATTACGTTATTTTTACATTCGCGCAATTAACGTCGTGTGGCCTGAAGGTCATGGCACGACGAAAGGAGGAGAGGATGTTCGCTCGATCTACCTTGCCACGGGGATGGATGATCCTCATTGCCCTCGGTGTCGCCACCGTCGGGCTCGCTCAGGAGGCGCCGCCCCTTGAATTTTCCGAATCAGGTGATGCGGTTCCGGGAGGTTCCGTCATGGTGACGGTCGCCACCACCGACGGCTCGACCATCCAGAGCGTCAGTTGGGAGCAGGTCTCGGGTGTGGAGGCCACGCTCAGCGGCGCCGATTCGGCCACCGTAACCGTGGGACTCGGCAGCGAGGCCGCCTACAAGGACTACCTGATCCACGTGCTCGAAGAGCCGCCGATCGGCGAGGAGCAGCTACCGCCGAACGTGCCGCCGCCCGAGGGCGAGTTCCACGGCGGGCTCCAGAATCGATTCGAGATCGCGGGAGTGAATCCCTTCTCGCTCGAGCACGCCAGCATGACCGTGCTCGACGTCCAAGTGATGACGAGCTCCGGCAGCTATGAAACCGAGGTCGAGATCGTCGCCACGTTGCCATGGCAGGTGGCCTCGGGTATCAGCAACGTGCCGGTGGGTCTGCCCGTGCTGCTCCAGGGCAAGGACCAGGCCTCCTACGATTGGATGCTGACCCTGCCCGGCGGCTCCAACGCCGCCCTGATGGACGCGTCGGGCCGCAACCCCGAGTTCACCCCCGACGTCATGGGCCAGTACTCCGTCCGGGTGACCGATCTCGCCACCGGCGACCCGGTCACGCTGGTCATCTACGCCGGAACCTGGCAGGGCGTCATCGTCGGCCAGGATGCCGATAACAGACCGGTGGTGAACCAGCAATGCCTGAACTGCCACAACGGCACCATCGCCCCCGACGAGTTCACGCCGTGGAAGCAGACGGGCCACGCCGAGATCTTCACCAACATGCTGGACACCAACACCCACTATGGTGAAGGCTGCTTCGCCTGTCACACCGTCGGCTTCAATCCTGAGGGGGCGAACGGCGGATTCGACGACGCCCCGGACTACCAGGCCTTCCTGGATGCCGGCCTGATCAACAACCCGGGCGACAACTGGACGACGATGCTCGCCAGTTTTCCAATGGCCGCCCAGCTCGCCAACATCCAGTGCGAGAACTGCCACGGGCCGCAGAACAGCCCGGCGCACACCCAGGGAGCGCCGCGGATGAACCTGTCGTCCAACGTCTGCGCCACCTGCCACGGCGAGCCCCTGCGCCACGGCCGTTACCAGCAGTGGCAGCTCAGCGCTCACGCCAACTACGAGCTCGCGACCGAGGAAGGCCAGAGCGGAACCTGCTCCAAGTGCCACACGGCCAACGGATTCCTGGCCTGGCTGCCGGTTCTCGACGGCTCGGTGCCCGGTGATCCCGAGGACAGCGTCAACGTCACCTGGACCGAGGACGAGACCCATCCCCAGACCTGTCAGACCTGCCACGACCCCCACGCCATCGGCACGACCTCGGGGAATAGCGACACCAACGCGACGGTGCGGATCTCCGGAGACACCCCGTTGCTGCTCGCCGGTTTCATCGCCGAGGACGTGGGCCGGGGTGCGATCTGCATGACATGCCACAACACCCGCCGCGGCCTCAAGAACGACGACACCTGGGACGGTGGCGACGGCGGACGTGCGCCGCACCTCGGTGCCCAGACCGACGTGATCATGGGCCAGAACGCTTACTTCGTCGAGGTGGGCCAGCGCAGCTATCACTCGCTGCTCGAGGACAGCTGCGTCGACTGCCACATGGAGGCGACACCGCCGCCCCCGGACCTGTCCTACAACCTCGGCGGCACCAACCACACCTTCTATGCGAGGCCGGAGATCTGCTCCGAGTGCCACTCGGTGGTGACGGCTCCCGATGTGCAGGACCCGGTCGAGGCGGCTCTGCACGAGCTTCAGGACATGATCGAAGGCGCCTACCTTGGGTTCATGGCCGGCGTGATCGATTCCGGCGCCGCCCTCGACCTCGACGGCGAGCGGACGGTCATGTCGATGTCCGAGATTTCCGCTGTCGAGTTCACCGAGACCCACGGCCGCCAGGCCCTGTGGTTCGAGTTTGCCGACGGCATGGAATTCGAGGAGCCGATCCAGGTCCGCTCGATCGAGGTGGTGCCGGCCGAGGGAGACCCTTATTCGTTCTACGACGTGGTGGGGGGCTACCTCATCAAGGCCGGTTGGAACTATCTCCTGTTCCACGCCGACGGCAGCCTCGGAGTTCACAACCCGGGGTGGGTGACCCGCACGATCGCGACCACCCAGCAGGCGGTCGAGTCCGGCGGCAGCGTCCCGCCAGGCGGGGATGCCAACGCGGTGGCCTGCGACAGTGACTACGTCTACTGGACCGAGCTCGCGGCCCGAAACGAAGGTGCCGCCGGCAGCGTCTGGCGCACCGATGTGGTGGCCAAGAACAACGGTGACAGCACGGCGATCCTGGAGTTCAACCTCCACACCGACTCGATGCTCTACACGGTACCGGGCGCAGTCGATGCCGGCTCCCAGGGGGTCTTCGAGGACGTCGTCGACATGATCGGCGCCGACGGTCAGAAGGGCGCCCTCGAGATCTGCTCCGACCAACCCCTCGAGATGGTGGCGCGGATCTACAACGTGTCCGATGACGGCACCTTCGGCCAGTTCCTCGACGGCATCAGCTACTCCGGCATGAGCGAGGGCGACTCCGGTCGTCTCTACGGTCTGCGCCAGATGGCAGGCGAGTTCCGGACCAACATCTCGGTGACCAACACCGGCAGCGAGACCGCCGAGGTCGAGATCACCCTGTACGAGACCGACGGTTCCGAGCTCCTCAGCTACGAGCTGATGGTGGGATCGGGCATGACGGCTCAGGATATCGAGCCGTTCCGCACCCGCGCTGGCGCACCCAACGTCGGTTGGGGCTTCGCGAAGGTCACGGTGATCGCGGGCGACGGCGTCATCACGTCGGCGTCGGTGGTCGACTCGAGGACCAACGACCCGACGACCATTCCCATGAAGTGGTAGTTCTTTCCACTCCTCATATGACGGCGGCAGCTTCGGCTGCCGCCCTTTTTTTTGTGGTGCGCCAGGCATGGCGCGAAGCGACATGACTGGCGCGGTCATGTCGGTTGCAACCGGGGAGGGAAACCGAACCGGGAAGTGGCTTGGGGGTGGGAGTCCCCTGGAGGCCGTGATGACCGGAACTCCTAGCCGAACAGCAAGGGCGTCCGTCGCGAGGCGGAGTCTGAAGGAAGCTGGAGGCAAAGTCCCGGCCCGAGGAACACGAACCGCATACGAGGCCGCTGGCAGGTGGGCGAGGGGGCACGAAGACCCGAAGCCCGATAGTCATCCGGACCGGCCGGTGGTATATGCGGCGGGTAGGTGGGACGAAAGCCACGCGCCTTACCCTGGGAGGTCTGGCTCTCTGCCGAAAAGGCTAGGGTCGCCGTGAGGCGGGCCGATGGGGAGTCAGGAGTCAGCCGAGGCCATAGTAGCGGCGGGCGTACCGCGGCGAAGGGCCGAACGGAGAGGGCCGCTATATGCTGGACAACAATCGAGGTGTATCCGGCACGAGGCACTGAAGAGGAAATGGACCAACATCTACTTGACCACAGCCAGAAAACGACCGGCATCGGGCCGGTCTCGACTATGGTTCTTCGTGCTTCAATTTCAACCAGCGGTTTTCCGTGGGGCTGTAAACGTGCCAGGCACCTTGGTATTGATGTTATGATCGATCCGCTGATTCGGGTGGAGGCAGGGGATGGGTCGTCGACCGAGGATTCTGTTGCCAGGTGGGATCTACCACGTGTACAACCGGGTGTCTCGCGGTGAGCATGTCCTGGGTGACGAGGACGAGGCCGACAGATTCGAAGCCCTTCTTGCTGAAACGAAGAAACGAGACGACTTCCAGGTCCTTGCCTGGTGCGTGATGTCGAACCACTTCCATCTCGCGGTGCGGATGGGGGAGATTTCACTGTCGCGATCGATGCGGTTCGTCCAGCATCGGTTCGCACAGAGCTACAACGGGCGGCACCGGGTGTCCGGCCCCTTCTGGCAGGGCCGTTTTCGTTCGAGGATTTTGGGTGACGGGGACTATCTGAGGCAGTTGATCGCCTACATTCATCTCAACCCGGTCACGGCTGGTGTCGTGAAGGAGGCTGGGAAGTACCGATGGTGCGGTCACCGGGAGGTGGTTGGCAGGGCGGTCGGGCGTCGATTGGTCGACGTTGACGAGACCCTCTTGGCATTCGACAACGAACGTCGAAATGCGATGGCTGGGTATCGTTCGGCGATGTCGACCGCAGTCGGAGAGGACTGGAGCCGAGAAGGTCCAGGGAGGCTTCCCTGGTGGCGAGTTGGGCGTTCTCCGAAAAGCGAAGGGGGACGGGAGATCACCGTCGATGACAACCGCCCGAGGATCGGGATGGACGGGTTGAGCACTGCCGCAATGAGGCCACGGATGGAGCTCGAGGACTTTCTCGAGCAGGTCGCTGCGGCAGTCGAGATTCCACTCGCTGATCTCAGGGGGAGGAAGCGTGCAGGGTCGATCGTTGAGGGCCGGGAGATCCTGGCCTGGCTTGGTGTAGAGCTGTATGGTTTCCCTGTGAAGGCAGTCGCCGCGGCCCTCGACAAGCACCTCGGGACGGCCAGTCGACTGGTGAGCCGGGCGGCGGAGCGCAGGATCGAGGAAGAGGCCTTCCATGCGAAGATCCGGCGAGTGGATTCGGTCATCGTCACGTTGAACGAGGACTCGGTATGAGCTGTAACATCAATACCATGGTGCCTGGCACCTTTAGGGATAGGGATATGGAGTCCGTCAGGTTACGAAACACGTGTTCTGTGAATCGGTGGACGCTCCTAGTCGTTCTTGTTCTGCTGTCCGCTTGCATGGACCATTCGGAAAAGCCTGTCCTAATCGTTGCTGCGTCGATAGAGCAACTTGGAGCAGAGATTGTAATCGACGGGGAGAACGTCGGATTTCTTGAGCGGCAGAGCAAGGCGGCGAGATTGGCAAACAGAGCAATACAGCAACCCGAGTTCTACCCCCAGGAAATCGTGTCACTTACCGTAGATGTCTCAGACATGGCTGTTGGCTCTCACATTGTCGAGGTTAATCATGACGGCAAACAGCTGAGGAATCAACGGTTTTCAGTTCCTCTTTCTGAGGATCTGTTGATTATGGTGGTCGAGGACGTCCCATCCGCATTCAAGCCTGATGGGTCGACAACAGAGTGAGGGCAGGCCGGCGTCAGCCGGCCCTGTCTATTCAGGGGCTTCCTCTTTTTGACCCACATTGAAGGTGGAGATCGACCGGAACCTCTTTCCACCAGGCGGCTTGTAGCTAAGCGAGTAGGCGCCGGTTTCGGTGAGCTGGAAAGGTGCCGAAAGGTGCCGGGCACCCCGGTATTGATGTTCCGGTAGGCAGTCGAGGGCTCGGTGGGGCTACCATGGCGCCATGGGTGGCATCGAGCTGCGACGTCGATGGTGGTACGACGCGGGCGACGAGCGGGTGCTCGGCGAGGAGGACGGAGCGATCGTGGTGTGGGTGCGGGACATCGACGGCAGGCTGCTCACCGCCTTCAAGACCGTGGAGCAGCCCTCCCAGAAAAGCTACGTCTACGTTGGGGACCGGCTAATCGGCACCACCACCGGGCCCGACAACCACGACCACATCCACCCGGATCATCTCGGCACGCCCCGGCTGATCACCGACGAGGACGGCGAGCGGCTGGCCTTCCACGAGTACCTGCCGTTCGGGTTCGAGTTCACGAGCCCCTACCAGGACGACGAGCGCAAGAAGTTCACCGGGCACGAGCGGGACTACACCTCCACCCCGGGCACATCCTTCGATCTCGACTACATGCATGCGCGCCACTACTCGCCGTCGCGCCACCGGTTCCTGAGCGTGGATCCCATCGACGGCGGCCCGGGGGAACCGCAGAGCTGGAACCGCTACTCCTACGTCATAAACAGCCCTTTGACGTACATCGACCCCTTCGGGTTGATTGAGTGGGGCCCCAAGCGTGGCATCTGGGTGACCCAGGGCGATATCACTGTCAGCGGCGAGATCGACTACATCGAAAGCTGGCTGAACTGGCGTGAGCACAGCACTGGTAAATCGCGGGAGGAGCTGTACTTGGCTCTCGGCGGGCAGCCACGGGTAGGCTCAATGGAAGACGTTTTTAAAGTCCTAAACTCGCCGTGTACGGAATCCCCCGCCGATCTTTACGCCCAATTCTCTTCGGAATTGTTTGACGGACTTCAGGAGGAAACTCATCACCAACTCGATCGATTCTCGTTGCAGCTACCAGAAGCGCTGACCTCGGAAAGGGCGCTGAGTATCTACGCAGGACTTCCGATTGCGCGGTGGATTGCGAAGAGCAGCGGTACAAGTACACCCCTTTCGTTCTTAGCGAAGCAAGCAGCAGCCCCATAGCCCTACTGCCTGGGTGGGTGGTCGGGGGAGTCAGACTCCCAGTGCGTCAATCACGGCCGAGGTATCCGAGAGATCCTCGAACACGAGATTCGCGCCGGCGTCACGCAGCTCGCCCGCGGTGGCCCGCCCGGTGGCGACCCCGACCGCGGTGGCGCCCCAGGCCCGGGCGCAGACTACGTCTCGTTGGGTGTCGCCGATGATGATCACGTGCGGACCCAGGCCGATGCCTGCACCGGTCAGCTCCTCGGCCCGCCGGACCGCGATCGGCGGCAGCTCCAGTCGATCCCGGTCGTCAGAACCGTACGCACCGAAGGGGAAGAACCGGTCGAGGTCGAAGACCGCGAGCTTGGCGTGGGCGGTGGACGCCAGATTGCCGGTGAGGAGTCCGAGCAGGGCGCCCGGCCGTACCGCGAGCTCCTCCAACAACTGCCTGACCCCGGGCATGAGGCACGCGGGTGGGGCGGTCATCTCCTCGGGGAGTAGCTCCTCGTACATCCGGGTGAGCTTTGGCAGGATTCGGGCCGGCTCGGTGTCCGCGTACCGCACGTTGCGAAGTGCCTCCTCGAAGAGCATGGGGTCGGTCTTGCCGTCGGGAACGATGCCGCGGGTCGCGTCGTCGACGCCGTAGAGTTCGGCGAAAGCGCGGTTGATGGCCCGGAATCCCGCTCCTCCCGAAGCCAGCAGGGTGTGATCGATGTCAAACAGCAGGAGTTTCACTCGACGGTCCCGGAGATGCGATTCGCCGTGCCTGGATCACGGGGGTGCTGCCCCAGAGGTTTCCGTTGTCTATCTCCCAATTCCCAGCGCCCCAGATTCCCGGCGGTCACCGCCGCCCAGAACGCAGTCAACCGTGGAATCTGGGGACCGGGAATTGGGTTATAAGCGGATTTTATGATCTTCTCTTCAACGTCATGGGCACCGATCACCGCAGATCCTCCTCCGGTGTCGGCTTGTTGCCGACGATCTCCTCGATGCGTTCCATGACCTGCTCCGTGATCCGGTCGACAACATCGATGGCGCCGAGGTTCTCCACCAGCTGACTCGTAGTGGAGGCGCCGACGATCGCGGTGCTCACGTTGGGGTTCTTCAGACACCAGGCCAGGCCCAGCTGGGCGACGGTGCAGTCGAGATCCGCCGCGACCTGCGCCAGCAACTTCACCTGCTCGAGGTGGGCCTTCGCCGTGTCGCTGTCGTAACGGGAGCGCAGCCACTCGTAGCCCTTGAGAGTCGAGCGTGTACCGCCGGGGACCCCGTCGGCATACTTTCCCGTGAGCAGGCCACCGGCCAGCGGGCTCCAGATCGTGGTGCCGAGCCCAATGCGCTCGTACAGCGGCGCGTACTCCTTCTCGAAACGTTCCCGGTGGAACAGGTGGTACTGAGGCTGCTCCATGAGCGGCGGGATCAGGCGCTCGCGGCGGGCGACGTGATAGGCCTCGAGGATGCGTTCGGCGGGCCACTCGCTGGTGCCCCAGTACAGGGCCTTGCCCTGGTCGATGACGTGGCTCATCGCTCGCACCGTCTCTTCAACGGGGGTGTGGAAGTCAGGGCGGTGGCAGAAGATCAGGTCGACGTATTCCAGGCCGAGCCGTGTGAGGGCGGCATCGGTGCCTTCCAGGATGTGCTTGCGAGACAGACCCCGCTGGTTCGGTCCCTGCCCCCCCCAAAATATCTTCGTCGACACGAGGTAGTCCGACCGCTTCCAGCCCGTCCGCTTGAGGACGGCACCCATGATCTCCTCGGCGACGCCGTCGGCGTAGACCTCGGCGTTGTCGAAGAAGTTCACGCCGCCGTCGTACGCCGTTTGCATCAGCTCCAGGGCCTGGCTCTCGTCCACCTGGCTGCCAAAGGTCACCCACGAACCAAAGGACAGCGCCGAGATCTGGAGGCCGGAGCGACCAAGGTAGCGGTAATCCATCTTTGAGCTCCTTTCGAATCATGAAGGGTCATATTAGCCCACCCGGACGTCACCGTACCCAGAGCCGGCGACCGGGCGCAGCGCCCGTCCTGCCGGGTGCCGACCTCCGATTCCAGATGCCGGCCACCGCTCCTCCCTTCATCCGGTGTTACGCAGGCCGCGGGCGATGCCCCGGACGGTGGCAAACAGCGCCCGCAGGAGTTCGGGGTCGCTACGGTCGCCGGCGCGCCAGCGGGGCAGGAGGTCGAGCTGGATCTCACTCATGGGATCGACGTAGGGGTTACGGAGCCGGATCGAGCGCTGCAGGATCGGCTCCCGATCCAGGAGCTCGGTCTCGTTTCGGAGCCCGAGCACCAGTCGACAGGTGTGCTCGAATCGGCGTTGCAGCTCAGGGAAGATTCGTTGACCGGCCTCCCCGGCGAGCTCGGCGTAGCGCGCCGCCACCTCGAAATCGGCCTTGGCCAGCACCATCTCGACGTCGGCCAGAAGATTGGCGAAGAAGGGCCAGCCGGCGGCCATGTCGCGCAGCGTGGCCTCGCCGTGTCGGGAGACGGCGGCGTCGAGGCCGGCGCCCAATCCCAGCCAGCCCGGCAACAGGTGTCGGCTCTGCATCCAGGCGAAAACCCAGGGAATCGCGCGCAGGTTCTCCACCCCCGCTCCTGAACGACGGGAAGCGGGCCGCGAACCGATGGGCAGCCGCTCGATGACGTCGATGGGGGTCGCCATCCGAAAGTAGCGCACGAATTCCTCCCGGTCATGGACCAGATCCCGGTAGTCCACTGCCGCGGCCTCGGCCACCGTCGCCATCGCTCGCTCCCAGGAGGGGTCGAGCTCGTAAATGCGCTCGCAAAAGGCGGTGGTTTCGATGACCGCCCCAGTCATCAGCTCGATGGTCCTCAGCGCGATATCTCTGAGGCCGTACTTCAGGTTGATCACCTCGCCCTGCTCAGTGACCCTGATCCGTCCCCGGACCGCACCGCAGGGTTCGGCGAGGATCGCTTCCCTCGGCTTCGAGCCTCCGCGGCCCACCGTGCCGCCACGGCCGTGGAACAGGGTCAGGTGGACGCCGAATCGGTCAGCAACCGCCACCAGCGCCTCCTGCGCAGTCTGGAGCGCCCACCGCGAGGCGACGATCCCCGAGATCTTGCTGGAGTCGGAGTAGCCCAGCATCACGATCTGGCGGTCGCCACGCGCCCTCAGGTGGTCCCGGTAGAGGGGATCCTCGAGCATGGCCTCGAGCGTTGTTCCGGCGCTCGCCAGGTCATCGACCGTCTCGAACAGAGGCGTCACGTCGAGGTCAACGCGCCCGTCGCCGGTCATGAGGCCCGCGGTTTGCGCGAGCCGCAGCACGCCGAGCACGTCGTCCGGACCCTGGGCCATGGATACGATGTACGGGCCCACCGCGTCGGCCCCGAACCGGTGACGGGCCTCGGCGATGGCGCGAAATACGGCGAGTTCCCGCGAGGACTCCACATCCGGTGGCGCTGTCACCGCATCGCCAGCAGTCAGCAGGTCGCGAAGGACAGCGGTCCGTTCCCCTGCACTCCGATTCTCGAAGCCCGAATCACCCGCCGTCCGGCCGACGATCCGTCGCAGCCGTAGCGCGTCCTGGCGCACGTCGAGCGTGGCGATGTGGAAGCCCAGGCACTGGACCCGCTGCCGCAGTTCCTCCACCCGCTGCAGGCCCGCCTCCCGGCCGCGATGATCCGCGAGGCTCCGGGCGATGGTCGTGAGGTCGTCGAGAAGCTCGTCCGGAGACCGGTAGCCGGTCGGCCGATCGGCCTTGGTGGCCTCCAGACGGGACCACATCAGCCACAGCAGCCGTCGGTAGGGCATGTCGTGGTAGCGCGCGGGGATGCGGGCGGCTTCGTCGGTGAGAAGTCCCTCGTACACTTCGATCCGGGCGGCCACCTGCTCGGAGAATCCGACTCGAGACAGCGACTGGCTGAGGTGGTCGAAGAGCTGGCGGATCTCGCGGCGGTATCGCTCCAGCACCACCTCGCGCTGCCGCTCGAGGGTGGCCAGGATAGTGTCGGACCCCACGTTGGGGTTACCGTCCATGTCGCCGCCCACCCAGGAGCCGAAACGGACCAGGGGCCACGGCAGGTCGTCGGCGGCATCGACCCCGTACACCTCCGTCAGCGCCTCCGCCACCGCGGCGTGGACCCGGGGCAGGATGGGGTAGAGCACCTCCGAGATGTGAAACAGCACCAGTTCGACCTCGTCGGCGACGGTGCGGCGGACCGACGGCTGCTCCTCGGTCTGCCACGCGACGGCGATGGTCTCCTTGAGTCGGCGGCGACCGGCGCGTTCCTCCTTGAATGTTCGTTGAGGTCGCTGGAGTCGGCTCATGAGCTCCCGCGCCACTCGCTGCTCCTTGGCGAGCATCGTGCGCCGTGTTGCCTCCGTGGGGTGGGCGGTGAACACCGGCTCCACGAGCACGCGCGACAGCAGGGCGAGTGCCTGGCCGGCGTCGAGGCCGGCGCCGGCCATCGCCGCGACCACCGCCCGAAGGCTGCCCTCCATGGGCCTGACCGAGTCGCGGGATGTCTGACGGAGGCGCCGAACTCGGTGGACCTGCTCGGCGATGTTTACCCCGGCGAAGTAGGCAGAAAAGGCTCGCACGACCTCGATGGCGACCACCGGGTCGAGCCCACGGAGCTGTCGAGTCAGGGCGTCAGCCGACCCTTCGCCCGCCCGCCGGGCGATGGCGGCAAGGCGGGACGCCTCTACCCTATCGTAAAGCTCGGAACCGCCCTGATCGCGCAGCACCTCCCCGAGCAGCGAGCCGAGCAGGCTCACGCCCTCGCGCAGAGGCCGGTCGGCCTCGGAGAAAGACAACCACCTGTCCGGATCGGTCATCGGCGAAGGCTATCACGGTCGCTTTCAGCTCACCCGGTCAAGTTCTGCCGAAGAGTGGTCACCCATCGTCGTCGCGGCTGCGGAGGCTGTGGGAAGGTGGAGGGAGGTGGACGGGGCTTGGACGCGGAATCAGCCAACCCTGCCGCTCATAACCCCATCGCCCCGAATCCCGAATCCCGCCGGAGACGCCGCAACGGTCCCACCAAATAGAGATTGGCTCCGAGGCGGCCGACGACGAGGGCGACAGCCGCGACGGTGACCCCGACCGCGTCGAGGCCGAGCACGCCGAAGGAGAGCACGGCAACGACGACGACAACCTCGATCGTGGTGGCCCAGGTGATGTGGCGGGTGGCCTTGTGGTTCACCAGCATCGCCCGCTGGAAGCACAGCAGCACCGTGAGCCCCGGCAGGATCACCAGCAGCCGGGCCGGCGTCATCGCAAACCGGGTGAGCTCGGGCGAGAGTCCGGAGACATGGGCGAACCACACCTCGGCCAGCGGGGTCCACGCGATCAAGCCGAGACCCGCGACCGTCCCCACACCCAGGATGTTCGAAAAACGTCGCAGCGCGGAGTAGCCCTCGAAGTCCTCGCCGATGAGAGCGATGCCCACCTCCTGGTAGGCCAGGCCGAGCGATCGGAAGATGAACACCAGCGCGAGCACCACCGGGAGGACCGCCAGCGACTCGAGGGAATCTCGGCTGTGGCCCATGAAGAAGGTCACCACCGGCTGCAGGCCCAGACTGAGCAGGGTAGTCAGCGCGAGCGGGTAGTAGAAGGTCGTGATGGCGCCGTAGCTGAGGGGTTCCAGCGACTTCTCACAGGCCAGAAGCAGCTTCACCGACCGGTGGACCATGACGCGGGCGGCTACCGCCTCCAGCATCACCCCGACCGACAGCGCGGCGCCACCAACCCAGGCGCCCTCGATTCCCGGGACCCGGTAAAGGGCGAGGGCGGTCAGCGACATCCCGGTGAGCCGGACCACCGTTCCGTAGGCGACCCGTCGGGTCAGACCGCTGCGGATCAGCACGCCCTGGTAGAAGCGCCGGATCCCGATCGCGCCGGGCCAGGGCAGCAGCAGCAGGGTGGCGGTGTGGGTGAGGCGGACGACCTCGGCCGGCAGGTCCAGGATGCCGGTGGCGATGGTGTTGAAGACCGGCGGTAGCAGGAGGACCACCATGCCCATGGTCACCGCGGCGTTGAGGACGTGGGTGAAGTTCCTCATCGCCAGGTACGACTGGCGGTCCCGGACGAGCGCGGTGGCGGCGCTCATGATCATGATGATCGGGGCCTCCACCACCAAAGCCAGCGCCAGGGCCACGCCGTAAGCCGCGAGGTTGAGCTTGGGCTCGGCCAGCCGGGCGATGACCGCCGCCAGCAGCGGCCCCTCGGCCGACATCATCAGCCAGGTCGCGGCGAGGGGCAGCCAGAAGACCAGAATCCGGCGGGTGGTGAGCGGCTGTTGGACGGCGTCGGCCATCGGGCGGCGAGCTTAGCACCTCGGGGAATTCGGAATTCGGAATTCGGAATTTGGGCTATGAGGGGCCAGGGTGACTGAGCCCACGTCCGAACCACTGCCCGTCGAACGAGGTCCTCAGACTCTAGACCTCAGACTTTAGACTTTGGACTTTAGACTATTGACCCGAGCGGATGGGCGGGGGATCCAGCAACCAGCATTCGGGGAGGCAGGGACCTCCCAAAAGAAAACGGGGCCGTGCGGCCCCTCTTCTTCGTGTTTGGCGATCGCCCCGCTACCGGCGCCACCTCAGGTACACGCCGTAACGTGCGGCGTCGAAGTCGGCCAGGGTCAGGACCTGCTCCGAGTAATCGTACGACTCGTACTCGACGGCGGCCGACCAGCTGTTCGAAAACGCGACGCCCGCCCGTGCAAACGCCCGCGTGGTGTCGAACTCGAACGAGCCGCAGTTGTCGAAGCTCGAGTAGCCGATGTCGAAGTTGAAGATGCCCGGCTGCCACTGGAGCCCGCCCTCGTACAGCGTGCCGTTGTCGTTGTAGATCGACGGCACGATCTGGAAGGTCTGGGGTATCCGGATCCCGATCCTGGTGTCGGTGTCGTAGCTGTCGTAGGCGAGCCGGAACGTCAGGGTTTCGAGAGGATTGAAGTCGAGGTTGACGGCGATGTGATCGGTTTCGGCGGTGTAGCCGACCTCCGCCGAGCTGTTGTCCCGCTGAATGAGCTCGGCAGTGGTGACCAGCCTCAACCAGCGGACGATCTTCCAGTCGAGGCGGCCCCGCATGCGGGACATGGCGGTGAAGTCGGTGCGGACGATCACCTCGTCCGAAGACTCGGTTCCGATGTCGAGGGAGACCGTGGCTCCCCCCAGGGTCAGCGCGGCGCCGGCGCCGAACACATCGACGTTGCGTTCCCAGCTGCCCTCCTGGCCCCCGGGCACCACGATCTGCGAAACATCCTGGGAAACACTCAGGTCGGTGTCCCTGCGGGCTGCCTCGACCCACAGGACGAAGGGGCCGATATCCTTCAGATTGAGCCGGCCGCTGATGATCTCATCGTCGCGGTCGTAGCCGTCCTCCGCCTCGATGAGAACCTCCACGTCCCTCGGGTCGTACCCGCTGAAGTTGAGCGTGTCGAGGTAGAGGCTGGAGATCAGGGCCCAGCCCTCGAGGTCGCGGTGGCGTTTCTCGTATCCGACGTCGAACCGCACCTTTTGGCTGAGGTCGAAGGTGAGCCGCCCCTCTCCTCGCCAGTAGGGATTGTCGGTGCGGCTCTCGATGGTCTGGTCGAGTCCCTGGAAGAAACGGCTGATCGAGTACGAGACGAACGATCCCGTCAGCATCTCCGTTCCCTGCGTTTGACCTTCGAGATCCGACTGGACGTACGACACCTCGAGACCGATCGACTCACCGAGCTTGCCCTGCACGTTGGCCGTCGTGACCGGTGTGTCGGCCGTTGTTCTGACGCTTCGCGAGAACTCGTCCATGGTGACGTCGGTCCCGAGCACCGGCTGGTCGTTGTTGCCACCATTCGCCCCCGGCAACAGGCTGAGATTCTCCACACCCTCGTAGTCCCGCCAGCCCTGGATGAAGGTGCCCCAGAATCTCGTGGTCTGGAACGTCAGACCGGCGTAGAACTCCTGTTCCGTTTCCTCGAGATCCGACGTCAGCTGGAACTCGTCCTGACCCACGGAGTAGGTCGTGTTGCGAGGACCGTCCACGGTGTTCCGCCGGTATCCAACGATCGGAGTGACGGTTCGATTCGGCAGCAGCTCGAGCTCGAAATCGAGGATCTTCCGGTCTCGGTTCCAGGTGTGTTGTCCGGGAGTCACTCCGCTGTCCAACAGAGGATTGGCGAATGCGGGCATGGCACTGAAGTTCTCGAACTGGTTGTAGAACAGGCGAAGCCGATAGAGCTTTTTGAGTCCCATCCAGAAGCGGAACCTGCCGGCGGGGTTGCCACCGAAACCGGCGGCGTCGATCCGGAAGTTGTCGGCAAACTTGGCGTTGCCGGTGGGATCCGTGTAGTTGAGCGAGAAGTCACGCAGCACGAACCCTTCCTCCTGGTTGATCTGGGTCCGATACATGTCCTCGTTTCCGTTCACATCTACCCATTGGTAGCCGACCTCGATGTCGAAGTGGGTCGACTGGGCCGAGGCGGGCGAGCTGAAGAAGAGGCCCAGGACGAGGGTGATGGCGACGACTGTGAGGTAGCGCATGTTCATCGTCCCCTCCTACTTCAACAACGTGGGCGACGAGTTCGACCCGTGAATGGCCACGTGGCACACCGTGCACTGGCGGTACCGCGGGCTGTTCAGATCGTGAATCGATGGCGGTTGGGAGCCAAAGGTGTCCGGCGGCGTGATTCGGCTGTGGCACTCGAGGCACAGCTGGTCGACCTGCGGGCGGATCAGTGCCACGGGGTTGGTGGACCCGTGCGGCTGGTGGCAGCTCATGCAATCCCCCGCGAGACCCGTGACGTGAGGAAACACGAACGGCCCCCGTTTTTCGGCGTGGCAGGTCACGCACGGTCCCTGGCCCGCACGATCGAGCTTCAGGCTTCGTCCGCCGTCACCGCCGTGCGGGTTGTGGCAGGAGACGCACTCGAGGCCGCCGCGGTCCAGACGATGACCGTAAGGCCTCCGGAAGGAGTTTGCCGGCGCGGGATGGCAGGACGCGCACAGTGGGTTCGGCTGTTTGGCCAACAGAAAATGGCTGTTCTGCTCGGCCGAGTGGATGCTGTGACACTCGACGCAGGTGACCGTCCTGTCACTGTGAATGGACCGGTCCGAGAACATGGAGTGGGTCTGAGCATGGCACTGCAGGCAGAGCTGCTCGCCATCGGTTCCGCCCGGAATCTGGATCAACGAGGGATCGCCCCCCTCCTCCATGTGCTGCACCCCGTTGGTGTGGCAATGGGTGCACGAGGGCCCGCCGCGCCCGGCGATGCCGTGGTTGGTTTGGCCGAACTGCGCGGCGATCTCCTCGTGACAGGTGGCGCAGTCGGCCGATGCGTCGTCCTGTCCCCGGACCTCCGCAGCGACACCGACCACCAACCCTAAGGTGACCGCGCTGAGCAAGCGGATCAGCTGTTTCATGCCGTCCTACCTTTCGCGCTGCACCGCAGTCCCCGCTGTCGGGCGAGGACCGCGGTGGAGTGACCCTTATCGTTATCGTGCGTGGACCCGATCCACGGAGAACTCCCGGTTGTCACCGTGGCATGCCGCGCACGACTCGCCGAACGGCGCCGTGTTGACAAATGCGTGGGCGGCGGCGTCGACGCTGCCATGGCACGGCAGGCACGCGGCGGCCGCGGGCAGCATTGGGCTGTACCAGTCGTACGGGGTCACCGTCTCGAGCACGCCCTCGGGCAGCGGCACGCCGTAGGTCCCCGGGTTGTGGCACGCCAGACAGTTCCGCCGATCGCCGGGGTAACCCACCTCGTTGTAGTTGTGTGGGTTGCTTCCGAACCCGTAAACCGTGTAGTCGAGGTGAAGCTCGTGGCCGGTGTGGATCTTGTGGATCATGTACTTCATGTGCACCGACTCCGCCGGCAGCTGGTCCTCCGGGCGATCGCCGGCGTCGGTCTCGTCGGGCCGGTGGCACATCACGCACTCCTGCACGTTGAAGCGCTGGCCGCCATGAAGCGAGAGCGTGTCGTGGCAGGCGTTGCACTTGTCGATGTCGACCAGCTCGCGTCGTCCCATCGGCTCGTCATCAGTGACTGCGGCGTAAAAGATCGGGTTGAAGGCGCCCTCGGTGACGGTGAGGCCTTCATCCGATCCGTCGTTGATGGTCGTGTTGCGACGGACGTCGGCCGAGAAGGTCCAGGTTCCGGTGGCGTCGTCGGGAATCGGAGTGGTGAAGGTCTGCATGTAGCCGTCGCCCGACACGGTGGCGTTGCGGGCGTCCTGGGAGATGTCCACCGTGTAGTCGATGGTGTCACCGGTCGGTCCGGCTGCCCTGATTGTCAGGGTGCGCAGCGCCGAGATGTCGCCAACCATCGACCCGTCGTCGTTGGTCACGGTGAAGTACACGGTCGGCATGCTGCCGGGGGTCGCATCGGTCACGTTCGTGATCTCCATGTTCAGGCCGGGCAGCTGGGCCGACTTGTTGGGGATGGTGTGGGCACCTTGTATCGACGCATCGAACTCGTTGACTCCCTGGGGCGGGTGACAGGCGGCACAGGCGTCGTCGGTGGCCTGCGGTCCGCCGGCGTGGCCCGCGCCGGTCTCCCAGTCGATGTTGTCGTGACACGATCCGCACGATGCGCGCTCCGGGTAGGTGTACCAGACGAATCCCTGGGGAGCGTCCGGCGTGTGGCAGTTCCAGCAGTTGCGGATGTCTTGGGGGAAGATGACCTCGGAGTAGTCGTGGACCGATCCGCCGAATCCGATGATCTGGTATGGGATCCCGGCCTGAACGCTCGGCAGATCGGCGCCCCTGTGAATCTTGTGGGCCATCACCTTGAGGTCAACCGTGTTGCCGGTGTCGGGATCGGACGACTGCGGGCTGTGGCACAGCACGCAGCCCTGGATCGCGCGCCGGCGACCACCGTGCAGGGCGATGGGATCATGACAGGTATTGCAGGTCGCCGTGGTCGTTTTCGCCCAATAATCGGTGATCTCCCCGCCGTCGGGGCGGAAATTCAACCAGGGGTCGGAGTAGTAATCCTTGCCCAGGATGTCCGCGGTGTTGCGGGTGCCGTAGACATAGACGGTATTGGTCTTCGACGCCGGGTAGTCTTCGGGGAGCTCGGTGCCGAAGGTATAGATCGAGCGTCCGATCTCCACGTCGTCCCAACTGCCTCCGGAGTCGCTGGTCGCCTGCGTGGCCGTCATGCCGGTGATCGGGCTGGTCACCTCCCGCACGGTGTAGGCGGTGTAGTACCGGGCCTCGCCGTCATACCAGGCGAGCACGAAGCTCATGCTGATGGTGCCGGGCGTGATTCGACCCTCTCGATCGAGCGGCAGGCCCATGTCGTCGACGAAGGTCACCTCGACGACGGGATGCCGGTCGGGCGGGATTTCGATGCCGACGATGTCGACGGTGAGCCCCGGCCGAGCGTAACCATACTCCTCTTCGGAGAGGTAGTACTCCACATCGAGTGGGCTATAGGTGTGAGACGCCAGCGTCTCACCGTCGGTCACGACGCCGGCTTCCCGGGCCTCGGTGTGCAGAACCTGCGATTGGATCGGAGAGCCCGCCACGGCCGTGGCCACGGCTGCGACGATCACGAGGAACGGAATGCCGGCTTTGGCTGACAACATGATTGCCTCCCTGCCCGAAGGGGCTTGATGGTCTGAACGATGCCTCCGAAGTCCGGAGACGCCGTACCGGTGACACTGCGGTTACAAAGATGCTAGGACCTGTCACCGCTGTCAAGTCTATTTGCGCAAATAATCAAACAGCGATCTCGATATGACATCTCAATTATCCAATCGAAATTATGGGGAGTTATCCATCCCCATGTGCATCAGATAGTTACCACTGGGCGATCGCGTAATTTCAATCCGGGACCTTGTTTGGAGAGGCGGCATGGGCCACACTGCCGGCGATGGGTCGACGCTCGAAGCTGTCCGTTCTGGCGATCTCTCTGTTGATCGGAGCCATCGTCGTCCTCGCCGTGGTGCTGCGCCGCGACCTCCGCTGCGCCGGGTTCGATGGGCCGGGGGTGACCGCCGCCGAGCTGCCCCCGTCCGCCGCCCCCGGTGAGCTCAGGATCGCCACCTGGAACCTCCGCAACTTCCCCCTCGACGAGCGCCCCCAGTACCCGGACCTCGGCTACTCGCGGCGCACCAACATCTGCGACCTGGAGGCCGCCCTGGAGGGGCTGGACGCCGATGTGATCGGATTTAGCGAGATCACCGATGCCCGCCGTTTTCCGCCGATCATCCGCCGAGCGGGAACCGCCCACCGTTACAAGCTCGCCCAGTCCCGGCACGGCGGTGGCAGGTCGCAGCGGCTGGCCATCGCTTGGGATGCCGACCGCCTCGAGCTGGTGGGTACGCCCGTGGAAATCCGGGAGATCGCGGTCACCGAAGGTCTCCGCCCGGGCTTTGCGGTGACCCTGCGACGGCCGGCGGATGGACTCGAGTTCACGGTGGTCCAGCTCCACCTCAAGTCGAGGCGGGAGGGCTTCGCCACCCGCCAGGAGCAGCATCGTGCCCTCCTGACCTGGCTCGACGGGCAGGCTGCGGCTGCCGACAGGCCGAATCTGATCGTGATGGGCGACTTCAACTGTGTGGGCTCCCCGAACAGCGGCGCCCGCCGGGAGCGCCGGCACCTGGACCGTCGCTACGCCGATGCGGGCCTCGTTCGCGTGCCCAATCGCACCGGCTGCAGCGAGTACTGGGAGGGCGGTGGTGCGGCGGACGGGGTCCAGGTCCCCTCCTTGATCGATCTGGTCTTCATCCGCGGTTTTGAGGGCTCGGTGCCCGAGGCACGGTCCTGGCTGCACTGCGAGCGAGCCGGCTGCAACGAGCTCGTGTCTCGGCCCGGCGAGGAGGATGGCACCTTCTGGGACGTTTCCGATCACTGTCCCGTGACCTTCGAGATCAGCCTCGATCGCTGAGAGGACCGGGGCAGAATTCGGAATTCGAAATTCGAAATTCGAAAATCGATCGCGCAGGCGGGAGTTTGAACACCTTTCACGAGCCATTCGACCTTAGACTTTTGACTTTTGGGTGGGTGGGCGGGGGTGAAGCTATGATCATGCGGGGGTTCGCGAGTGACACCATCGGATGAGGTGGGGCGGGAGTTTCATATTCGTCGGGCGGCGCGCGACAGGTACGGCCTCGACGAGGCCCTGTTCTCGCTCACGGGGAACGTGATCTTCGCGGATTTCCGGGCGGCCAGGGAGCTGGCCCACCGCATGAACGAGGTTCGGGACGCGGCGAACCACCCGGAGCGGGCGGTGAGCGCCGCCAAGCTCAACGCCATGGGCCTGGTGGACGAGTTGATCCACCTCGTGGTGGCACGGTACCGGGAACGCACGAACCCCGGGGTCGTGGCCGAGGCCCTGAAGCACCTCGAGCAGCTTCTCGGCCGTGACGCCCTCGATCGGCTCCTGCTCGATTTCACCATCGAGTTTCCGCCGCTGGCGGTCTACCGCGGAGAGTTCGGTGCCGAGCAGTATCTCGCCCGGGAAACGGCGGGGGAAAGTCATCGTGAGATCGCCCTCGAAGAGCTGGTGTTGGTGTGGCTGGCCAATCGCAACCCGGCCTTCACCCCGTTCCGTGAGCTGTTCGACGACGCTTCGATCCGGGCCGATTCGGTCTACGTCGAGGCCATGGACGAGCTGCGGCGGTTTCTGGCGGGTCAGCCCGACGTGCAGGGCACCCGCACCGGCCTGCTGGATCTGCTCGAGGCCCCGATGCTGGCCGCACCCGACTCCCTGGAGGATCAGCTCCGATTCATCAGGTCTGCCTGGGGGGTCGTGCTCGGACCGGATATCGACCGGGTGCTGGCGAGCCTCGACATGCTGACCGAGGAAGCCAAGGTCTTCTTCGGGTTTGGTCCGGGTCCGGTGGAAGCGCCCAGATTGGATCTCTTTCAGGGCGATTGGGAGGCTTTCTCCGAGGACCGGGACTGGATGCCGCGACTGGTCCTGCTGGCCAAGAACGCCTACGTCTGGATGGCCCAGCTGTCCGAGCGTCACGGCCGCGAGATCGCCACATTGGACGCCATCCCCGACGACGAGCTGGACCGGCTGCAGGAGTGGGGGATCGCCGGCCTGTGGCTGATCGGAGTCTGGCAGCGCAGCCGAGCCTCGGAGCGAATCAAGCGGATGATGGGGGACGCCGATGCGGTGGCGTCCGCCTACTCGCTGGAGGACTATCGGATCGCCGCCGACCTGGGCGGGGACGAGGCGTTCGAGAATCTGAAGCAGCGGGCCTGGAACCGCGGCATCAGGATGTCCACCGACATGGTGCCGAACCACATGGGGATCGATTCGCGGTGGTTGATCGAGCACCCGGATTGGTTCATCGGCCTCGACCACTCGCCGTTTCCGGGCTACTCGTTCACCGGAGCGGACCTGTGTGACGACGAACGGGTGAGCGTCCAGATCGAAGACCACTACTGGAACCGCAGCGATGCGGCGGTGGTGTTCAAGCGGTCCGACCGGTGGACCGGCGCCGAGCGGTACATCTACCACGGCAACGACGGCACCACCATGCCGTGGAACGACACCGCCCAGCTGGACTACCGCCGCCAGGACGTGCGGGAAGCGGTGATCCAGACCATTCTCCATGTCGCCCGGCGGTCGCCGATCATTCGCTTCGATGCCGCCATGACCCTGGCCAAGCAGCACTACCACCGGCTTTGGTTTCCGGAGCCGGGCACCGGCGGCGACATCCCGTCGCGGGCCGGCCACGGCATGACCCGCGCTCAGTTCGACGAGGTGATGCCGCAGGAGTTCTGGCGCGAGGTGGTGGATCGGGTTGCCGCCGAGGCCCCGGACACGCTGCTTTTGGCCGAGGCCTTCTGGTTGCTCGAAGGCTACTTCGTGCGCACCCTCGGCATGCACCGGGTCTACAACTCGGCCTTCATGAACATGCTGCGTGATGAGCGCAACGCCGACTACCGGTACCTGATCAAGAGCACCCTGGAGTACGACCCGCGGATCCTCAAGCGCTACGTCAACTTCATGTCCAATCCGGACGAGCGCACGGCGGTGAACCAGTTCGGCGGCGACGACAAGTACTTCGGCGTGGCGACGTTGATGGTGACCCTGCCGGGCCTGCCCATGTTCGGCCACGGCCAGATCGAGGGTCTCGCCGAGAAGTACGGCATGGAGTTCCGGCGGCCGCGCTGGGCCGAGCAGCCCAACCAGGACCTGATCCGCCGCCACGAGCGCCAGATCTTCCCCCTGGTTCGCCGCCGAGGGGCGTTCGCCGAGGTGGATCGCTTCCGGCTCTATGATCTGGTCCGCGACGACGGCGGGGTCGATGACAACGTCTTCGCGTACTCCAACGGGTCGGGCGACCATCGGTCGCTGGTGGTCTATCACAACGTGTTCGGGGACACCCGGGGGTGGATCAAGACCTCGTGCCCGGTCCAGTCGAACCCGGGCGGGGACGGATCCACCGTGCACCGCACCGAGCTCGCGGATGCGCTCGAGCTGCCGGGCGCAGACAACGACTTCGTCGTCCTCGGCGATGCGGCCGCCGGCATCGAGTTTCTGCGGTCCTGCCGGGAGATCCGCGAGCAGGGGTTGCGGCTCGAGCTCGGCGCATACTCGCTGCACGTCTTTTGCGGCCTGCGATTGGTGAAAGACACCGACGGTCGCTACGCGAGGCTGGCGGCCGAGCTCGACGGTCGGGGCGTGCCGAACGTCGCCGAAGCCCTTGCCGAGCTCGAGCTGGCCCCCGTGCTGGTTCCGTTCCGGGAAATGGTCGCCCCGGACCTTCTCGAACAGCTGGTCGGGGCGCCGGACAGCGACGGGCCGGATGTCCCCGGGACCGATCTCCGCGCCCGGATGCTTCGGGCCCGGGAAGAGCTGCTGTCGGCGATCGCTGACCGGACAGCCGGGGGCGGGGAAGAGTCCGAGAAGGTCGGAGGGCGAGGACTGCCGGTCGACCTCGACCGTGCGCTGGCGGTCGACAACGACGCCCTGGTAAAACCGCTTCTTGACGACGATCCGGACCTTGTTCGTCACTGGCGCCTCGCGGCGGCGGCCTGGGCGATGATCAGCGGCCTCGACCAGGGACGGCGCGGGTCCTCCGACGGCGGATCCGCGGTGGTGGGCTGGATGGACGACTGGTTCCTGGCGCGGAATCTGCGACAGAGCATCCTCCGGCTCGGCTTCGACGAAGGTCGAGCCGGCCGACTGGTGGCCGCGGTTCAGACGATGCTGCTCAGCGAGGGCTGGTGGCGTTTCGAGGGTGAGGAACGCCCGGACCTGCGCGAGCTTCTGGACCGCCTCCTCGGGAATGCGACGATTGCCCGGTTCCTCGGCGTCAATCGACACCGGGACGTGGTGTGGTTTGTGAGCGAATCGTTCGACGAGGTGCTCGCCTGTCTCGCCGTCACCGCCGGCGTCGTCGAGGACGATCCTCAGCGGCGCGAAGTGGCGGCCGAGCTCCTGCGGCAGCTCGCTGAGGCCAAGGACGCCTCCGGCTTTCGCCTCGATCGGCTCTTGACCTCCCTTGAGAATCGACAACCCAAATGAAATATCGAAAATCCCTACTCCCCTGAACTCGAATAGTGGTAAAAATCTGTGTCGATGAAGTCCAGGAAATGGGTCCTTCCCGCTCTGCTCGTCCTGCCGTTCGTGGTGACGGGGCTGATCGACGTTTACCGAACGGCTGCGATTCGGCCACCCGATGACGTGGCGCTGCTCGGTTCGAATGCACCCTACGAATTCGAAGCCACCGCGTTGGTGGCTGACCTGCGGTCTGACCCGCAATTAGAGGATGGCGAGGTCAAAGGGGCCAGGGTCGAGCTCGGCCCGGGCTGGGGAGAGATCTCGCCCCAGGGACGGTGGACCGGAGGGCACCGCTTCGAGGTCGGCATGAGCCTCGGGGCGGGGGGGCAGACCGCCCTCTATCTCGAGGGTCGCGTCGATCGCAACCACGACCGGGGATCGAGGCTCGTGGTGTGGATCGGCGGACACGAAGCCGGGACCATCGACCTGTCAAGAAGCATGTCGCAACGCCTTCTGGTGGTGCCGGAAGGGTTGATCCGCGCCGGCGACAACAGGCTCGAGTTTTTGCTCGTCGATCCGTCGGGCGGTGCAGGTGACCTGGGACGAACGGCCCTGATCAGGCGGTTGGCGGTCGCTGCAGACAACAGCGGGGGATTCCCGGCGCCGCAGCCGGAGGTTGCGGTCAGGTCGGACCCGGACAGGGGCGCCCTCGTCGTTCTTGCCGAGGGCCGCCTCACCCTTCCCTTCGAGGTGCCGGTGAGCGGCAGCGAGCTGGAGTTTCGCTACACGTTCCGTGATCCGGAACCGGGGGCCCGCTGCCGCGTGGTCGTGGGCCGAAGATACTCCGGTCCGGGCCGGTTCGACGTCGTGCGGGAGGAGATCCTGGATGCCGGAGATCGGGGCTCCGGCGGGTTTCGACAGGTGCTCCAGGACCGGGGCGAGCCGAGTGCGCTGGTCATCCACGTCAACGCCGCGGCCGCCCACGGCGGCTTCGCTCTCCGAAACCCTCGAATCGTGGCCCGGCCCGTGGAAAAGGGCGGTAGGGCAGACGATTGAAGATTGAAGATTGAAGATTGAAGAACCCCCTGCCCGCCCGAGCCGCAGGGCGCGTGCAACTTTCAACTTTCAACTTTCAACTTCTAACGGGGTGGGGTGGCCGGGGGCCTACTGCTTGTCCTCTGGGAGCGCGGCGACGGCGACGTAGCTGAGAAAGGGCTTCCTCTCGTCGCCGATGGAGCGGACCTTGACCACCAGCACGTGTCCCTCGGGAGCGTTCTCGATGCGCTTCTTGATCTCGTCGGCGAAGTTCTCGAGCTGGTAGCGGAAGAAGGCCACCCCCTGCTCCTCGAAGAGCTTCTCCACTCGTTGTTTGGCGAGGGGAGTCAGATCCACGGTGCTGGGTCCGACCCACGTGTACATGGGGTCGACGTCGGAGGCCGTGAAGGCGATCTGCTCGGGCGCCGGTGCCGGTGCCGGCGGACGGCCGGCGTCGTCGCGGGTGCCCGCATAGATGTCGTCCATCGCCGACGTCGGCGCCCGCTTGGGTGGGGCCGCCGGTGGCGGGACCTCCTCCTGATCGGTCTCGGCCGGTTTCTCCACCGTGCTCTCGACGGCCGGCTCTCCGGCGTCGGCCTCCTCCGCGGGAGACGCTACCGGCTCCTGGTTCTCGTCGATGGTGATGATGGCCCGCCGAATCATCTCCAGGGAGTGCTGAATCTCGCCCAGAAAGCGTCCGGCCCCCTGCTCCGGCACGGCGTTGGGGTGGGCGATGAACCACGAGTCGAGCTGCTTGAGGAAGCCGGCGAAGCGACCCAACATGGCGCCGTCGAAGGTCTCCTGGGGAACGGGCTCGGGAGCCTCGGTTGGCTTCAATCTGGATTCGATTCCGAGCTTCAGGGTCCGTTGACCGATCGTGAACGCGAGCCTGTCCACCGTGGCCTTCAGACCGTCGAAGGACCGGCGATCGGCAGGATCGAGGGTCCATTCGCACCGCACAACGAGGAAGCCCTCGATGCGTTTGACGTTCCGAGCCGCTTTGCCGAGTTCGGCCGCTGTGAGCTTCCGGGCCAAGGTAACGCCCCCGATTCGGTTCGCCCTCCGGCGATGCATTCATCATAGACCATTCACGTGGAGGCGGCACGGCGCTCGGGTCGCAGTGGGGTGTGCGATGATGCGCGGGACATGAGGACGAGCGTCACCATCACCCGCCCGGATGATTGGCACCTTCATCTGCGCGACGGTGCCGGTCTGGCCGCGGTGGTGGGCCACACCGCCAGGGTTTTCGCGCGGGCAGTTATCATGCCCAATCTGCAGCCGCCGGTTGCCACCACTGATCTCGCGACCGACTATCGCGATCGCATTCTGAGCGTAGTGCGGCCAGGCGACGATTTTGAGCCCCTGATGACCCTTTACCTCACCGACCAAACGCCACCGGCGGAAGTCCGGCGGGCCGTGTCGAGAGGTTTCGTGGTCGGCTTCAAGCTCTATCCCGCCGGCGCCACCACTCACTCGGACCATGGCGTCACGTCACTCGACAAGGTGTCAGCGGTCCTGGATGCCATGGAAAGCGCCGGCATGCCGCTGCTGGTTCACGGCGAGGTCACCGATGACGACGTTGACATCTTCGATCGGGAGAGGGTCTTCATCGACCGCATCCTGAGTCCCCTGGTGGACCGCTGGCAGGGCTTGAAGGTCGTGCTCGAGCACGTCACCACCCGTGAGGGTGTCGACTTCGTGCGCTCTTCGCCGCCGCGGGTGGCGGCCACCGTCACCCCGCAGCATGTGCTGCTCGCTCGCAACGACCTCCTGGCGGGAGGGGTCAGGCCCCACCATTACTGCCTGCCGGTGCTCAAAGGACGCGAGCACCGGGAGGCTGTGGTCGAGGCCGCGACCGGAGATGACCGCCGGTTCTTCCTCGGCACCGACAGTGCACCACACCCCAGACGAAGCAAGGAAACCGCGTGCGCGGCTGCCGGGGTGTTCAGCGCCCACGGCGCCCTCGGCTTTTACGCCGAGGCATTCGAAGCAGCGGGCGCCCTCGACCGGCTCGAGGACTTCGCGTCCTTCAGGGGCGCCGACTTCTACGGCCTGCCCCGCAACACCGGCACCGTCACCCTGGTGAAGCAGCCCTGGGCCGTACCGGAGCACTACCCGTTTGGCGACGACGTGGTTGTCCCCCTGCGAGCCGGAGGCACCATCGCATGGACTGTGGACGGCTGAGGTTTTTTGGGCCGGTTTTCCGAGTTCCGAATTCTACGTGTGCTCCCGGCCCCTGGCCCTGCACTCCCGACCCTCGTCACATTTCACATTTCACGCGTCCCGCGTCACCTGTCATAATCTCCACTTCGGATTCAGTCGACAGCTTTGGAGTCACGAATGGCAAACATCAACACCATCAAGGGAACGATCGGCATCCTGACCGGGGGCGGGGACGTCCCGGGGCTCAATCCCGCGATCCGGGCCATCACGGTGCGCGCGCTGCGCGAGGGCTACCGGGTTCTCGGCATCCGCCGCGGGTGGGCCGGTCTGATCGAATTCGACCGTGACCGGGAATCGGCATCCAACTCGGTGGCGAACCTCACCGAGGAGGTGGTGAACAAGGTCGGGCGCACCGGCGGGACCTTTCTTCACACCTCGCGGACCAAACCGAGCCGTGTGCCTCGGGCGAATGTTCCGGATCACCTGCGGGACCGCTTCAATGACGACGTCAATGACCTCACCGAAGAGGTCCTCGCCAATATCGGTCATCTTGGCATCGATACCCTGATCCCCATCGGCGGCGATGACACGCTGTCCTACGGCGTTCAACTCCACGAACGGGGCGTGCCGGTGATCGCGATGCCCAAGACCATGGACAACGACGTCCCCGGCACCGACTACTGCATCGGATTCTCCACCTGCGTGACCAGGACCATCGCCATGACCCACGCCCTTCGCACGTCGGCCGGAAGTCACGAGCGATTCCTGGTGATCGAGGTCTTCGGCCGCTATGCGGGGTTCACGGCGCTGCTGCCGTCGATGGCCGGGGCCGCCAACCGCTGCGTGATCCCGGAGCACACTTTCGACGTCGAGCACCTGTGCGAGCTGCTGTCGGAGGACCGGCAAAAGACGTCCTCCAACTACAGCGTCGTCCTGGTTTCGGAAGGGGCGACCTTTACCGGGGCCGAGGAGATGGTCTACGAGGATCAGGAAACCGATATGTACGGCCACAAGAAGCTCGGCGGCGTCGGCGACCGGGTGTCGCGGGTGCTCAAGGAGATCTCGCCGAAATACAACAGCGGCCACCGGGTCACCACCATCAACCAGCGGCTCGGCTACCTGGTGCGCTGTGGGGATCCGGACGCGCTCGACTCCATTGTCCCGATGGCGTTCGGGAACCTGGCCATGGACCTGATCCATGACGGGGTTGCGGGCCGGTTGGTGAACGTCCGCAACGGCCGCTACGACCACGTTCCCATCGAGGCGGTGACCAGCCGCAAGAAGGTGGTCGACGTCAACAAGTTCTACAACACCGAGCGCCTGCGGCCCCGATTCAAGAAGTTCGGCGGCTCGCCGGTGTTCATCATGACCAGCGACTTCTAGCAAGACGTGTCAGGTATCGAAGGGAACGATGATGAGAGTTCTGCACACGATGATCCGGGTGGGAGATCTGGAGACGTCGATTCGGTTCTACACCGAGGCCCTCGAGATGCAGTTGCTCCGGAAAAAAGACTACCCGGGAGGAGAGTTCACCCTCGCCTTCGTCGGCTACGGGCCCGAGGAGCAGGGTGCGGTGATCGAGTTGACCCACAATTGGGGCACTGCCGGGTACGATCTGGGGTCGGGCTTCGGCCATATCGCCATCGAGACCGACGACATCGAAGGCGCCTGCAACCGGGTCCGCGATTGCGGCGGTCAGGTCACTCGGGAGCCCGGCCCGATGAAGCACGGCACCACCGTCATCGCCTTCGTCAAGGACCCCGACGGCTACGCCATCGAGTTCATCCAGGGGCGGGGTGCGTGAAAGACGGCCGAGACGGTCGCTCGATTCTCGCGGCACGAGTGATGGCTCGATAAGCCTTCTATGCGGCGATTCGGACGAGGGATCCGATCCGATGCCGCGAGAATCGAGAAACCTGGAACGACGTCACGTTCGCGCGGTGCCCGACTCGCGAAGAAGGCCGACGGTCGAGAGCTCGCGCTCGAGGTCGTCCACCAGCGTCTCCATGGTCGCCACCATCGAATCCACCGGATCGGTGGTGGAAAAGTCGACTCCGGCGCGCTGCAGTTGGCAGATCGGGTGATCCGATCCGCCCGACCTCAGCAGCTCCAGGTACCGAGTCACCGCTTGCGCCCGCTCCTCTGCCGGCCCCGCGGTCATCCGGGCGTGGATCAGGCTGGACGCCGCCTTCGAGGTCGCGTACTGGTAGACGTAGAACGGCGAGCCGTGGAAGTGAGGAATCTGGGCCCAGGTGTTGCGGTACCACGGCTGGTCATCAAGGCTGTCGGCGAAGAAATCTGCCAGCGACGCGAGGTACATCTGCTGCAGGATTTCGGCGGTGACGGGCTCACCCCGTTCCACGGCGCGGTGGGCCTCGAGCTCGAAGTCGGCGAACATGGTCTGGCGGTAGAACCCGGCCGCGATGTCGTCGATGGCGTGCTGGAGGAGAGCGATGCGTCGTTTCGGGTCGGACTCGCGCGCCAGGAGCAGATCCAGGAACAGGCCTTCGTTGGTCATGCTCGCCACCTCGGCGACGAAGATGGTGTAGGCCGCGGTGGCGTAAGGCTGGCTGGAGTGGGACAGCACGGTGTGCATGGTGTGGCCCATCTCGTGGGCCACGGTGAAGGCGTCCTCCAGGGTGTCGGCGTAGTTGAGGAGCATGTATGGGTGAATGCCGTAAACCCCGGCGGAAAACGCCCCGGAACGCTTGCCGTCGTTTTCGTAGACGTCGATCCAGCGTTCGGAGAAGGCGCGTTCCACGGTCGCCTGGTACTCCGGGCCGAAGACCTGAACCGACTCCAGCAGCAGCGGACGGACCCGGTCGTAGGCCAGGGTCCAGTCCACCTCCACCAGGGGCAGGTAGGCGTCGAAGTACCGGTAGCGGTCGACGCCCAGCACCTTGCGCCGCAGCCGGTGGTACCGACGAAAGGGTTCGGCTCCATCCTTGGCCGCTGCGATCAGGCCCTCCACCACGTCCACCGGGATGTTGTCGTCGTCGAGGCTCGCCTCGAGGGTGGAGTCGTAGCCGCGCGCCTGGGTCACGAACCAATCTCGCTGGAGAACGCCGTTGTAGACGGACGCGTGAGTGTTCGGCCGCGCGTCGAACACCCCCATGTGGGCCCGGGCGAGGATTTCGCGGTCCTGCTGGAGCCGTCGGGTGCGCAGTCCGTTGCTGACCGCGCCGTGGCTGACGACGACCTTGGTCCCGTCCGACAGGGCGACCTCGGGGTACTCCACGTCCGCGTCGGCCAGCGCGGAGTAGGTTTGGGCCGGCGTCCCGCCCAGCGGCCCGGCCAGCGCGATCAAGCGCTCACCGGCTTCGTCCAGCACGTGTTGGCGAAGACGGTAGGTCTCCAGGATGGGGAACCGGTAGGGTGACAGCTCCGGGGTTTCGTCGAGCCACCGGCGCATCGTCTCCTCGGAGATCTCGAGCAGCTCCGGCGAGTACCAGGCGGTGGCTTGCCGGAACCTGGCCAGGGCGATCCGGACGGCTTCGAGCCGCGCCAGAACCTGGTTGTCCCTGGTGTCCTGGGAACGCATCAGCCCCGGATACTGATAGACCCGGTGGGCCAGCTGGCCGAGCTCGTCCGACATCCGCGATGCCGCCAACACCTGTTGGGGCCCGTCGGCGAGGGTCCCTCGGAACTGCTGGTAGTCGTCCATCAGTTCCTTGAGCCGGATCAGGCCCGCCTCCCACTCGGCCCACCCAGGGAAGATGTGGCCCAGATTCCACAGGTACGGTTCCGGAATCTCGCCCCGATCTCGGGTTTCAGGCCGGCCCGGCGCCGTTTCTTCGCTGCCTACTGCTTCAGTCATGCAGCCTCCTCCCCCCAATAACCGAATATCGAAGTTCCCTGTTCCTCGACGTGCGGCAGATTATGAAAGGCCGGGGGGTCAAAAGTCATTTGCCCTCGCAGCATCACGATCCGGTGAGTGGGGACTTTGGACTTTTGACTTTGGACTCAATCGGCCAACTGCCAACTGCCTGCCAACTTCCATCCCGACAGCAGCAGCCCGACAGCCGTGGCCAAGGGGTCGTCGCGAGGCGCCGTGAGACCAGCCGGAAAGGCCGGCGCGTGGCGAACGGCGTCCCGAGGAGCGGAGCGACGAGGGAGCTGGGGCTGGCCTACGGCTGTCTGCTGGTGGCGGTGAGTCGCGTTGAAGCAGCCGAAGGCTGCGACAACGTAAAGGGCTCACGGAAACGTCTCCGACCACCCGGACGTATCGCCGGACTCGAATCCGTCCGAAAAGACGGCGGCGGTCGAGCCCACCGGCACCGGTTTGGTGGTCGACTCCTGCCCGTCGGGGTAGTCGACCGTCAACGACACCGGGTAGACCCCTTCGGTTGTGAAAGCGTGGGTGGGGTGCTGGTCGTTCGATGTGGCGCCGTCTGAGAAATCCCACCACCACCCGGTCACCGGACCGCTGGAACGGTCGGTGAACGTGACCGGTTCGCCGGGCGCGGGCGCCGCCGGACTGAACTCGAACTCCGCCGTTCTGTCCGCCCAACCGACGGTGATATCGTCCAGGTACCAGCCGAGGTGTTGGACCGAGCCGTCGGAGGCGAATCGCCATCTCAGGTCCACCGTCTGACCGGCCCAGGCCGACAGATCGAAGACCGCTTCACGCCAGCCGCCCGACGATCCGGTGAAGCCCCGTTCACCGAGGGCGTCGACATAGCCCGACGGGTAGCCGCCATCGGGGTCCAGGACCTGATACACACCACCTGACGAGGGTCGAATGGCGACGTTGCCGCCATCCCAGTCGCTCGAGCCCTGCTCGATGTCGTACCAGTGCCAGAACCGGAGCGCGGCTCCGTCTCCGGCGACGGCGACGTCGGAGAGCTCCAGAGACCAGTCGGCTCCGTTCGAGTACAGGCCGCTCAGGTTGGTGGCCCACACCCGGAGGCCGGAGTGGGCACCCGGATTTCCGGTGCCGGATGGTTGCCCCCACTGCCAGCCTTGGCCGGCGGTCAGGCCGCCGTCATCGGGTTCGAGGTCGGTCTGGTAAGAGTGGTTCAATCTGGCGAGGGCAAAGTCGAGCGTGGTGGCCGGTGCGGTCACCAATCGTTCCACTTCGATGGACTCGAAACCATCGGCGGAGACCGCGAAAATGCGACCTCCCTCGTAGATTCCCGGCAAAGTGTAGCTCCCGTTCCCCGCCGTGGTGGCGGTCGTCCCCAGGTCCACGACCTCGACGGTGGCGCCGGCGATCGGGCCGGGCGGGTCCGGGGTGGTGATCTCGCCGGTGACGGTGGCGATGGGCAGTGGATCCATCACCACGTCCATCACGGTGCCGACGCCCGGCGGCAGCATCACATTCGAGATCTCCACGGGGTGATAGCCAATGGCCGTGATTCGCAAGGTGTAGGTTCCCGGCAGCAGCAGCCGGTGGTAATCGCCGACGTCCGGGTCGGTGACTGCAAAGCTGTTGTCGGCCACCGTGTCGAGTCCCACGATTTCAACGGTGGCCGCCAGCGGTTGACCGCCGTGATCGGTGATGACCCCGTGGATGCCGTACCGCGCCTGACCGAGGTAGTCAAGCAGCGCCTGGCGGTTCCATTGCCAGTGATCGTCGAGTTGAGAGGCCGGCAGCAGCTTGGTGTCCGACAGCTCGATGGTGACCTCTCGGGATCCGTGGAAGTAGGTCATGAAGTCCTGACGGTTGCCGGACGTGGTGTACCAGTCATAGCCGTTGGTGATTCCGTTGTTCAGCGCGGTCATGTACCCCGGCGGGCTGGCCGCCTGGGCGGCATTGGCGTACGCTCGACTGATGTGAATCAACCAGGCGTCGTCCACGTGCCGGCGAGCCCACGTGTCCCACGGGTAGTTCACCACCTCGATACCGCCGTGGAAATTGGCCGACAGATCGATGCTGTGGGTTTCGGCGAAATCCATCATGGCGACGGTCTCGGTCCACCACGGCTCGCCGTCGGGGTGGTCGCCGTCTTCCGGGTCCGGGAAATTCCGGTTCGGATCCGGTCCGTTGGGGTTGCCGTTGGCGTCGGTGTAATAGCGGACCGCCCCGTCCACAGTGTTGTCGCCGCTGCGGTAGGTGCCGTCCGGGTTGTGCAGGGGGTTGATCCAGATCTCCAGGTCGTCCACCAGGCTCGTGATTTCGGGGTCGCTGCCGTAGCCGGTGAGCAGCTCGTGAACCAGCCGCAGCATCAGGACGTAACCGGTGGTCTCGTCGCCGTGCATTGTGGAGGCGTAGAGCACCTCGGGCTCCATCTCCTCGACATCCGGGTTATCGCTGATGCGCACCGCCCACAGCCGGTGGGGGCGGATCTGGTTGGTGGTGGCGCCGAGGTCCACCAGCCGGCAGATTCCAGGGTAGTCGGCGGCGAAGTTGGCCATCAGGGTCTCGTACTGGTTGTAGCTCGGGTAGCAGTCCCAGGTCCGGTTGGAGTCGTTCTCCCAGCCCGGCGGGCACATTGTGGCCAGCTCGGGCGCCTCCCCCGGTTCGATCACGTACCAGCTGTAACCGGCGGCCCGGAGCCGCTCGAGCTGGCGGGCGGAGGCCTCGGCGAACACCTGGCCGTCGGAAACGTCGTCAATGCTCACCAGGCGTGAAAGTTCTTCCAGGCGCGACCGGTCTTCGAGGTCGATCCTGAGTCGTGTGGGCTCCCCATCCTCGACGGCGCCGACCACAGCCGACGCCGCCAGCATCACCGCGATCAAGAGGACCCATCGTTGCGCCATTGAACCTCCGAAGCTGAGACGACGCCCAGCGAGCAGCCACCGATTGTAGCCCATGCGCTTGATTGCAAATTACAAATTACAAATTACAGATTACAAAATGAAGATTGCCGAGTGCTCACGGCCGACCGGGTGGGTGGGCGGGAACTTTCAACTTTCAACTTTCAACTCGAACGGGTGGGTGGGCGGGAACTTCCAACTTTCAACTTTCAACTTTCAACCGGAAGGGGGAGGGGCCGCACCAGCCTAGAAGAGGGCTCCGGTTGTGATGATGATCGTCGCTCCGCTGTGGTCGTCGGGGAACCCGATTTCGACGCGCGCCAGGTTGGACAAGCCGATGGTCGTGAGGTCGAGCATCAACCCGACGCCGACGTCGGCCCTCACCCCGTCGGTGTCGGGCCCGACCCTGGGATCCCAGGTCATGCCGGCGTCGACGAAGGCCACAAAACCCACGGTCAAAACATGGAAGAGGTCGGGGACGACCAGGGTCCTCCACTGGGCGTTGGCGACAGCTCTGCCCGTACCGTCGAAGTAGAAAGGGCTCCATCCGCGCAGCCCGACGTCGGCGCCGAGCGTGAGTTGGTGGTTGCGGTCCAGACGATGTGAGTTCTCGTAGAGGGCGCGGAATTGAAAGCCACGCCTGCCGAGCTGAGAAATCGACACCGACGCCCCGACGGTCCAGTTCTTGCCTTCGCCGCCGTCGACCCGCCCGCTGAGCCACGCGTCGCCGAGCATCAGCCACCTGCCCCGGTGCAGACCCACGTCGAAGGTACCGTCGAAGATGTAGCGGTCGATGTCGCCGCCGAAAGCGGGCAGTGAGGCCACCGCCGAAAGCGCGAAGTTGGGTCCAAGGGCGATGTCCTCCTGAATCGACCAGGCGCGGAATCCGTGGACCACCTCGAACTCGTCCTTGACCTGCTCGAAACCGATCCTCGGCCCGTCGATGAGGACGTCCTCGGGAGTCGGGTACGGTTGCGAGGTGTCCTCCCAGATCCACTGGCCGAAGGTGGAGTGGTCATGGGTGAACCCGACGGTGAATCTGCGGGTGGTCGTGCCGCTGCCCGGAAAACGCATCCCGTACCACGCCTCCGCAGTGGTGTTCCTGGTCGGGCCCTCCACCACCGATTCCGCCATGGAGTAGAGGTGTTCGGTCAGCTCCCCCCGCTCCCAAAGCCCGCCCCAGGCTCTGCGCACGCCGAGCGCATAGAAGGGACGGTCGACTTTGACCCGTTCGAGGAACCCGTCGCTGAGATCGGAGTACCTCAGGTCGGCCCGCCACCATGTGCCGCGAATGTTGGGGTCGAAGTAGCCGAAGCTCAGCGTGTCGCGTTCGACGTCGGAGCCGTACTCCACGTCGAACTTCTTCCCGCGACCGAGGAAGTTGGTTTCCTGGAACTCAATTCCCCACCCGGTCTGGTTGCCGAAAATGCCGGCCGAGGCGCCCACCTCCAAGGTCCACTGGTCGTGGGTCTCCACGGTGACCTCGACGCCGCCCTCAACCGGCACCGCGGTGATGGTGACGGGGTTGATGAAGCCTAGGGAGCGCAGAATGCGGGCGCTCTCGTCGGCGAGGGCCTGGGAGTAGGAATCGCCTTGCTTGAACAGCAGCATCGACCGGATGAACGGCTCCTTGCTGACGATGTGGAGGGAGTTCGCAGCCCGGTAGAACCACTTCGAGGTCTCCGGCTGGGTGGTGTCGAACATGTTGTAGCGGTCGAAGACGATGCTGACGATGGTCAGACCGTCGACCTCGTCCGAACCGGCACAGGGATTGGCCGCCGCGACCGACACCGCGACGACGGCTACCCAGAAACAGCGAAGAAGGAGGTGTCGTCGGGTTGACCCGGGCGTTGTGCCGGCCACACTGGAAAGCCGATGAGCAAAGCGGGTAAAGGCCGGACGAAGGTCGATCAACGCGTTCGCCGCTTGCGGGCGGCCTCGCGATCGCGGACGAGCTCCGCGACCTTCTGGACACGCTTTCGTTCGCGGGCCTGTTTGGCTTTTTGCCGCCTGGAGCCGATGCCCTGGAAGATCTGGCCGACCTTCAGGACGAGAACCATGTGGCCCATGTTGGCCGGCAACTTGGTGTTGCGAACCCGGGAACCCCACATCCGTGCGGTGGCCACGTTGGCCTTGGTGAGGTCGGCGTTGCGCAGATCGGACCATCGAATGTCCGCTTTCTGGAGGTCGATGCCGATCGCATCGGTGAACCGCAAGTCGGCTCCGGTCATGGTGCTGCCGTGTGCTTTGACCAGGATCATGTTGGTGCCCGAAAGGTCTGTGCCGGAGGCCTGGGCGCCGCTCAGATCGGCCTGTTTGAGATTGGCGTGGCGGAAGCTCGCGCCGCTCATCCGGGCGCCCTGGAGGTTCGCTCCCTCGAGATTGGCGTGGCGGAAGTCGGAGTCTTCGAGGTTCGCCTCGTGAAAATCGACGTTGCGCAGCTCGCACCGCGTGAACACCGCTTTGCGCAGGCCGGCGGTGGCAAACGACACCCGGCCCAGGCTGGGTGAGCGGAAATCGAGCTCGGCGAGCTGGGCGCCCGCTAAAGTGCAGCCGTCGAGCACCGCTGCGATGAGGCTGGCGTGCCTGAGGTCTGCCTGAGAGAGGTTGGTGTTGATGAAGCTCGCCTTTTCGAGGTCGGCGTGGGAAAGGCTGGCCCCCTCGCACTGGGCGTCGTCGAAAACCGCCTCGACCAGGTTGGCGCTGTGGAAGTTCGCGCCGCGGAGGTTCGCGCCGCGAAAGCTGGCGCGGGCCAGCAGGGAGTTTTTCAACTGGGCGTTGTCCGCCTGCGCCTTGTCCAGTACCGCGCCCTCCATGCTGAGGTTGACCAGCTCCACACCCTCGAGAATGGCGTACTCGGCGTGAACGCCGCGCAGCACGGCGCCGTTAAACCGTGCCCCCCGGAGCGAGGCCCCCTGCAGGATGGCCCCGGAAAGATCGGAGCCCTCCAGGATGGCGCTCTCGAGTTGTGCCCGCGAAAGATCTGCCCGCCTCAGGTTTGTCCTGGTGAGGTTGGTTCCCCGGAAGGAGGCGCCGTTCAGGGACGCGCCCGACATGTCGAGGCCGGTCAGGTCGAGAAAATCGAGGTGGACGTTGTCGAGGTTGGCTTCGATGAAGCTGGCTCCGGTGAGATTGGCACCCTCGAGGGAGGCGTGACCGAGATCGGATCCGTCGAGCCTGGCGCCGCTCAGGTCTGCGTTGCGCAGGTGGGCCTTGGCGAGGTTCAGGGCCCTGAGATCCATGCCCGAGAGGTCGGCATCGATCAGGTCCGGTGCCAGGGTGGGGTTGGCTCCGCGCCAGTCGTTCCACGTGCCGGATTTCAGCTGGGTCAGATGGTCGGGGTTCGCCATTCGGGTCCTTTCGTTTCCAAAACAAGTGTAGACAAAACCGGTCGAAAGGGGCAGGGGCCCGCGGGCCGGAGCATCTTCCGGTATTTTTCGCCTCCGGTCCGGCGCCGCGCAGGAACGGGTCAGCCAGGGCGTTGGAGGACGAGGATGATCTGGTCGTGGAGAGCGCCGCGTTTCCAGTATCGACCCGGGATTCGCGCCACCTCGCGGTACCCGGCCCGTTCCAGCATCCGAACGGAGGCCGGATTGCCTCCCATGACCTCCGACACCAGCATCCGTAAACCGAGGACCTCGAACGCGTAGCGGGCGCGGACTCGGGCCACGTCGGATCCGTACCCCTGACCCCAGAGGTCCCGTCGGCCGATCACGCTGCCGGTCACGCCGACCCTGCTCAGCCAGTCTATTCGGTGAATCCCACAGAACCCGATGTGCTCACCCTGCAGGCTTTCGACCGCGAATCGAACCTCATGGTCGTCCCGGGCATTCGATTCGTCGAAGTAACGCTCCTCCGCACCACGGGTGATGGGCCAGTCCCCGATCTCCATCCAGCGGGTCACGTCCGGATCGTTGAGCCATTTGAGGGCGTTCCCCAGGTGCTTTTCGGGATCGAGCGGCACCAGCCGGACCTTGTCGCCCTCCCATCCCATTGCCATCACGAACCTCCCAGTTCTCTTCAGGACGCGCGACGTACCATCCAACCTACCATTTCAACCTCGGACCTCGATCAGCCATCCACGAATACGACGATGTCTCCCCGCCGGAGCCCGGTCTGCTTCGCAGCGGATCCGCCGCGGACGGCGATCTCGAGCAGCCCGGTTGAACCCTCCAGGACCAGCAGTTCGCCGTCGTGACCATCCACATAGGTCGAGACCCGGCGTGCCCGCTGGCCGGTCGAGAGATGACCGGCGGCGTCGCCTGGTGTTCGATCTGCCGGAAGATTTGTAATCAGGTTGCCGAACCGGTCCACGTTGACCACGGTCGCCTGCCACCGGCCGCCACTGCTCGTCGGCTCCGGGATCGGGCACGACACGAGTTTGGAGACCGGCAGCGGCGAACCCAACGACGCGGGATCGTCCCCTCGAGCCAGTCGCGCGGCCGCCGGCGCGAACAGGTCCCTGCCGTGAAACGTAGGCGATGGTTCGCCGATCCCCATCCGGCTCCACGCCAACGAGAAGGCAAAATCGGGTGGGCCGGGAGCGGTGGCGAGACCGTTGTCGGGTGCCACCAGCCAACGGCCTCCCAACCGCACCGCCACTGGAAGGCGGGCTCCCCCGACTCCGGGATCAACCACCGCGAGCACGACCGTTTCGGACGGGAGGTGGTCCCAGGCACACCGAAGCAGGAACGAGGCGGCCCAGACGTCGCCCGGCTCGATCTCGTGGCCGAGATCGATTCGCTGCACCCCGGAGGCTTCGCGAACCAACACCGCGTTGAGAACGCCGACGTAGTGATCGGAGAGTCCGAAGTCGGTCAACAGCGCGATCGGTTTCACCACACCACCTTACAGCGCTGGCCCCGGGATTCCCATGACGGGTCCGAGTTTCGCATTCAATCCGAATCTCGCGAACGAGGATCCGCGAGGATCGGTTATTCTATCCAGCGTTCGATTCCTGTTTCGATCGGAATCCGGTCGAGGCCGCCGGAGGAACAGCATGACCGTGCGTCGCTCAGCCGCCAATCTGGCTCTGCCCACATGGGGTTCTGCTTGAGGTCCGCGACCGCCCTGTTCGCGGTGCTGATGGCGGTGTGGTTGCTCAACTCCGGCCACTACGCGCCGCTGATGATCGGTTTCGGGGTGGGGTCGTGCCTGTTCGTGCTGTGGCTCGGCCTGCGAATGCGCATCGTGGACGATGAGGCGTTGCCGGTCAGGCTGTTGCCGCGGGTGCCGATGTACCTTCCGTGGTTTGTCTTCGAGGTCTTCAAGTCCAATATGGACGTGGCGCGGCGGATCCTCAGCCCGGGTCGGCCCCGCGTCAGCCCGAGGCTGTTCGACGCGCCCGCCTCCCAGCAATCCGATCTCGGACGGGTGTTGTACGCCAACTCCATCACGCTGACTCCGGGAACGGTGTCGATCTGGGTATTCCCGAAGAGGATCCTGGTCCACGCCATTGCCGACGAGGTGGCCGACGGCTTGCTGAAGGGCGAGATGGATCGTCGTGTGACCCGCCTCGAGGGCCTCGACTGATGTTCGACGTTTTCGCCGCCGCCACTGCGGCACTGCTGGTGTGCATGGCCATGACCCTGGTGCGGTCGATCTTGGGTCCCACGGTTTTCGACCGTGTGCTCGCGGTCAACAGCTTCGGAACCAAGACCGTCCTGCTGATCGCGGTGATCGGCTTCCTCACCGGCAGGCCGGACTTCCTCGACCTCGCCCTGGTCTATGCGCTGATGAACTTCATCGGCACCATCGCGGTGATGAAACTCGCCCGTTTCGGAGACCTGGCCGGCATGGAAGACGACACCGAGGACAGCTTCTGATGGCGGGCATGGTCGCCGAGGTGTTGAGCTGGGTGTTCATCCTCTCCGGCGCTGCCTTCGTGATCGTCGGCGGCATCGGGATGCTCCGTCTGCCGGATTTTTACACCCGGATCCACGCTGCCGGCATCACCGACACCATGGGCTCGTGGCTGATTCTGGTCGGACTGATGTTCCAGGCGGGATGGACCCTGGTCACGATCAAGCTGGTGATGTTGCTGTTCTTCCTCGTTGCCACCAGCCCGCTGGCCAGCCACGCTCTCGCCAAGGCGGCCTTTCTTCGGGATCTCGAGCCGATGCTCGGCAGCGACCTGGTGCAGGAGGGCGAGGGTGATTAACGTCGTCCACATCGTGCTGTTCACCTTCATGGGGGTCATCGCCATCGCCATCATCCGGCTCAGGGACCTGTTGGCCGCGGTCATGCTGATGGGGATCTTCAGCCTGCTGTCGGCGTCCTTGTTCACCGTCATGGACGCGGTGGACGTGGCCTTCACCGAAGCTGCGGTGGGGGCTGGAATCTCCACCCTGCTCATGCTGGCCACCCTGTCCCTCACGACCCGCCGGGAGCACCCGGAGCGCAACCGACCACGGTTCGCCGCGCTCGCCGTCGTGGTCCTCACCGGGCTCGCCCTGATCTACGCCACCTTCGACATGCCCAGGTACGGCGACCCCTCGGCGCCGATCCATCACCACGTGGCACCCCGTTACATCGAGGACACCGGGGAGGAGATCGGGGTACCCAACATGGTGACCGCGGTGCTCGCCTCGTACCGCGGATACGATACCTGGGGAGAGACCACGGTCATCTTCACCGCGTGCGTCGGCGTGATGTTGCTGCTCGGCGGGGCGCGGTCCGTGGCCCGCCGCCTCGCAGGCACACCCGACAAAACGGGTTCGAAACGGAGGATGACATGATCCGGCACGTCATCCTGCGCGCGCTGAGCAAGCTCTTGATTCCCTTGATCATGCTGTTCGCGCTCTACGTCCAGTTTCATGGCGACTATGGCCCGGGCGGCGGGTTCCAGGCCGGCGTGATTTTCGGCGCCGGGATCATCTTGTTTGCCCTCATGTTCGGCCTCGACGAGGCCCGCCGGGTGTTCCCGCCACGGGTGCTCGAGATCCTCGTGGCCTTCGGACTTCTGCTTTACGGATCGGTCGGCATTGCGGCGATCCTAGAAGGCGGCAACTTCCTCGACTACGACGTGCTCGCGCACGATCCCCACCACGGCCAGCACCTCGGCATCCTGCTCGTCGAGCTCGGAGTCGGGATCACGGTGGCCGCCGTCATGGCGACGATCTTCTTCCTCTTCGCGGGCCGGGGGCGCAGCGATGCTTGACTGGGGTCTCTACCACTATTGGGTCGTCATCTTCCTGATGATGGCGGGCCTGTATGTGGTGATCTCGCGCAGCAACCTGGTGAAGAAGGTCATCGGCCTGAACGTGTTTCAGGTCTCGGTGATCATGTTCTACATCAGCATGGGCAAGGTGCGCGGGGGAACGGCGCCGATCGAGGCTCCGGGCTTCGAGATCTACTCCAACCCGCTGCCCCACGTGCTCATGCTTACCGCCATCGTGGTCGGGGTAGCCACGACGGCGGTGGCGCTGTCGCTCGTGGTGCGGATCAATGAGTCCTACGGCAGCATCGAAGAGGATGAGATCCGACTCGCCGAGGAGGACCCCGAGTGATTCTGGAGCTGCTCGGCCGCATGCGCGATGATCTGCCGGCGCTGCAGATCGCGGTTCCGCTGCTGGCGGCAACCCTGTGCCTGCTCGCGCGGCGGGCGCGGGTCGCGTGGGCGATCGCCGCAGTGGTTGCGTGGGGCTCATTCGCCGGCGCCTGGGTGATCCTGCAGCGAGTCCTCGCCACCGGCGTCATCAGTTACGCCGAAGGTGGTTGGGTTCCGCCCTGGGGCATCGAGCTGCGCATCGATCTGCTCAACTCCCTGGTGCTGCTGATCGTCACCGGTATTTGTGCCATCGTGGTCACCGCGGCCCCGCGCAGTCTCGACCAGGAGGTGCCGCGGTCCAAGCACTACCAGATCTACGCCTTGTACCTGTTGTGCATGACCGGCCTTGCCGGGATGACCGTCACCGGGGATGCGTTCAATATTTTCGTCTTCCTCGAGGTCTCGTCCCTGTCCTCGTACGCGTTGATCTCCCAGGGCACGAGCCGTCGCGCGCTCACCTCGGCCCTGCAGTACCTGGTCATGGGCACCCTCGGCGGGACCTTCATTCTGCTCGGCATCGGCATGATCTACATGGTCACGGGAACCCTCAACATCGTCGATATGGCCAACCGGCTGGCGGCGGTCGGTCCCAACCGGACGGTGCTGGTGGCCCTCGCCTGCATCGGCGTCGGCACCGCTATCAAGCTCGCCGTGTTCCCGCTCCACACCTGGCTGCCCAACGCCTACACCTACGCGCCGGCGATCGTGACCGCATTCCTGGCCGCCACCGCGACCAAGGTGGCCTACTACGTGCTGGTGAGGTTCGTGTTCGGGGTCTTCGGGGTGGACCTGGCCTTCGGCATTCTGCGGCTCGACGTGGTGCTGATGGCGCTCGCCATCGCCGCCATGTTCGCCGGCTCCACCGTTGCCATCTTCCAGACCGACATCAAGCGAATGCTGGCGTACTCGAGTGTCGCCCAGATCGGGTACATGGTGCTCGGCCTGAGCCTGGTGTCGGTGGCCGGTCTCACCGGCGGGATCGTTCATCTCTTCAACCACGCCCTGATGAAGAGCGGGCTTTTCCTGGTCATGGCCTGCGTCCTGCTGCGGACCGGGTCCACCCGGATCGACGCCATGCGGGGTCTCGGTCGCCGGATGCCGTTGACCATGGCTGCCTTCGTGGTGGCGGGGCTCAGCCTGATCGGCGTCCCGGCCACGGTGGGCTTCGTCAGCAAGTGGTACCTGGTCACCGGCGCCATCGAGAGCGGGCTCTGGCCGGTGGCGGTGCTGATTCTGCTGAGCTCGCTGCTGGCCCTGATCTACGTGTGGCGGGTTGTGGAGGTGGCGTACTTCCAGTCGGCCCCCGAGGACGCACCCGAGATCGAGGAGGCGCCCCTGAGTCTGCTCGGACCAACCTGGGTGCTGGTGGGTGCGACCCTGTTCTTCGGGATCTTCACCTCCCTGAGTGTCGGCGTCGCTTCGGCCGCCGCCCGGATGCTGCTGGGGGTGGGACCTTGAGCGTCATCGCCGCCGTGGGTCTGGCGGTAGTGTGGCCGCTGTTCGGGATCATCCTGGTGGTCCTCTTCCGCCGCTGGCCGAATCTTCGCGAGGCCGGCAGTCTGGTCACCGCGATCAGCCTCTTCGCCATCGTGGCGGGAGTCATCCTGCCGGTGGTTCAGGCCGGCGGCCGGCCACGGCTGGCCATGGTGGAGGTGCTGCCCGGGCTCGAGCTGGCGTTTCAGGTGGAGCCGCTGGGCATGCTCTTCGCACTGGTGGCCTCGGGGCTTTGGATCGTCACGACCCTGTATTCCATCGGATACATGCGCGGCCACCACGAGCACAACCAGACCCGGTTCTACATCTGCTTCGCGCTCGCCATCGCCGGCGCCGTGGGGGTGGCCTTCGCCGCCAACGTGTTCACTCTCTTCGTTTTTTACGAGGCCATCACACTCTCCACCTACCCGCTGGTCACCCATCACGGCACCGAGGAGGCGAAGCGGGCCGGCCGGGTGTACCTCGGGATCCTGATGGGTACCTCGATCGCATTCCTGCTGCTGGCGATGGTGTGGACCTACTGGGCTGTGGGCACCACCGACTTCAAGCCGGGCGGTATCCTGGCGGGCCAGGTCACCGGCCGCGAGCTGGTGATCCTGCTGGCGCTGTATGTGTTCGGCACCGGCAAGGCGGCCCTGATGCCATTTCACCGCTGGCTGCCGGCGGCCATGGTGGCGCCAACTCCTGTCAGCGCCCTGCTCCACGCCGTGGCGGTGGTCAAGGCCGGGGTCTTCACGGTCATGAAGATCCTGGTCTACGTTTTCGGCATCGACCTGCTGGCAACCACCGGAGCGAGCAGATGGCTGACCTGGGTGGCGGCCTTCACCATTCTGGCGGCGTCGATCGTTGCCCTCACCAAGGACAACCTCAAGGCGCGGTTGGCCTACTCCACGGTGAGCCAGCTGTCGTACATCGTGCTGGGTGCGGCCCTCGCCACCTCGGCGGGCGTGCTCGGGGGCGGCATACACATCGCCATGCACGCCTTCGGCAAGATCACCCTGTTCTTCTGTGCCGGCGCCATCCTGGTGGGCGCCCACAAATCCGAAATTTCGCAGATGGACGGCCTTGGCCGGCGGATGCCTTTCACCTTCGGCGCCTTCTTTATTGGCTCGCTGAGCGTCATCGGCCTGCCCCCAACCGGCGGCTCGTGGAGTAAGTGGTTTCTGCTCATGGGGGCCGCCGACGCCCATCAGTGGACGATGATGGTCGTGCTGATGGCAAGCTCGCTGCTGTCGATCGGCTACCTGATGCCGGTTGTGGGACGGGCGTTCTTCCGTCCGCCGAGGCCCTCCGGCGCAGGCGACACCGGGCACGGCGCCGGCGAAGGGTCCGGCATTCACGAGGCACCCCTGCTGTGCGTGGTTCCGCCGGTGGCGACCGCCGTCGGATGTCTGGTGCTGTTTTTCTACGCCGACCATCTCTACCGACTGTTGACTGGGATGTTGCCATGAGTGACAACGAACGGAAGTACTGGCTCGATGACCGCAAGAACGTGAACAAGGTCATTTATGGTCTGTACGCCGTGTGTGCGTTCGTTGCCCTGCTCGACGTGTTCGCCTACAAACACCACCTTCATTTCCGGTTCGAGTACTGGTTTGGCTTCTCCAGCTTCTACGGATTCGTCGCCTGCGTCAGCCTCGTGCTGGCGGCGAAACAGCTGCGCAAGGTCGTGATGCGGCCCGAGGACTACTATGACGATGAGTAGCCTCCCTCCCGGGCTGATTCTGATCCTGGGGGCCATGGTTCTCCCCTTCCTCAGGGGGAGGTGGCAGTCGGCTGCGACGCTGGTGCTGCCGGTTCTCGGACTCGCGCAGCTGGTCGGGCTCGATCCGGGTAACTACTTCCATGTTCAGCTGTTCGAATACCAGCTGACGGTGGTTCGGGTTGACAGGCTGAGCCTGGTGTTTGGCTACATCTTCTACATCGCGACGTTTTTGGGTGCGGTGTACTCGCTCTACGTCCGCGATGGCGTCCAGCATGTGGCCACCATGGTCTACGTGGGCTCGGCGGTGGGTGCCGTGTTCGCCGGCGACCTGATCACCCTGTTCATCTACTGGGAGCTGACCGCCATCGGTTCGGTCTTTCTCATCTGGGCCAGCCGCACCGAACGGGCCTACCGGGCCGGCATTCGATACCTGATCATCCAGGTGGGGTCCGGGGTCGTGATGTTGGCCGGGACCATTTTCCACGTGTCGGCCACCGGCTCGTTGGCGTTCGACAAGCTCATCGGAGACGACGGATTGCTGGGGTCGGCCAGCATCGGAGTGGTGCTCATTTTCCTCGCCATCGGCATCAAGAGCGCGTTCCCCTTGCTCCACCCCTGGCTGCAGGACACCTACCCCGAGTCCACGCCGACGGGCACGGTGTTTCTCAGCATATTCACCACCAAGATGGCGATCTACGCTCTGGCGCGCGGTTTTCCGGGCACCGAGTGCCTGATCTTCATCGGTGCCACCATGACCGCGTTCCCCATCTTTTATGCGGTGATTGAAAACGATCTGCGTCGGGTTCTGACCTACTCGCTGAACAACCAGCTTGGCTTCATGGTCGTGGGCATTGGAATCGGCACCAAGATGGCGATCAATGGCGCGGTGGCCTACGCCTTCGCCAACATCATCTTCGAAGGGCTGCTGTTCATGGCGATGGGGGCAGTGCTGCTTCGCGTCGGAACCTGCAAGGGTTCGGAGCTTGGCGGCCTCTACAAGTCGATGCCGCTCACAACCGCGTTCTGTTGCGTGGGGGCGGCTTCGATTTCAGCATTCCCATTCTTGAGTGGTTTCGTCACCAAGTCGATCATTTTGGACGAAACGGCAATCGGGCATCACACCATTGCATGGTTGGTGCTTCTCTTTGCTTCTGCGGGTGTATTCCACCACTCCGGCATCAAGATCCCCTTCTTCGCCTTTTTTGCCCACGATGCGGGGTTCAGGGTCAAGGAGGCGCCGCGCTCCATGCTGCTCGCCATGGCGACGATGGCGACGCTGTGCATCGTGATCGGCATCTTTCCGAGCCTGCTCTACGATCTGCTCCCGTACGAGATGGAATACGACGCCTACACCACAACCCATGTGATCACCCAATACCAGCTGCTGCTGTTCTCCGCCCTCGCCTTCACCTTCCTCAAGCTCACGGGCATCTATCCGGCCGAGCTGCGGTCAACCAATCTCGATGTGGACTGGGTCTACCGCAAGGCTCTGCCCTCGCTCGTCCGTGCCCTGGGCCGAGCCGGTGTAGGGATCAAGCAGGCGGTCGCTCCGGGCGTGAGGCGGGCCGCCGACGGATTCCGGGGCGTCATCTACGGCCTGCACGGACCCCAGGGGATCTTCGCCCGCACCTGGAGCACCGGCGCGATCGCATTCTGGGCTGTCGTTTTCCTCTACCTCCTGCTCTTGCTCTACTTCTGGAACCGCTAACGGTCGAGCCATCTCGTGCGGTGGACACGGCTGCGCAATTCACGTCACGGACCCTCACGCCCGAAGAGGAACCGCGGCTTCATCCGCGGAAACAGCAATCAGGGACAGCGTCAGAAACCTGCGGCAGGGACCCGCGGCAGCGTCAGTTGACAGCGTCAGTATCGGAGAACCGGGCGCGCTCAGGTGGGATTGAGCAGGCGCCACGCCATCGCAGGAACCTGGTCAAAGGTCTCCGGGTCGTTCATGCCCTCCCCCACAAGCCCCTTCGGCTGCCCACCGGCTACTCCTTCCTTTGAACGACCCGGAGGTGTCCACGTGCTATGGCCGCCGATGCGACTGATGGCTGCCCCTGAATACTGTCGCTGTCGCTGCATTCCGGGCACGGGCACGGGCACGGAGACGGGCACGGCAGAACCCCGACCTCACGCTTTCCCGGATGAACCCAATCTTCAATCCGTTTTGAGCAGCGCTCGACCCAGTCGGCGACAGCCCTCGTCGATTTCGGCGCCGTCGGCAAAGGTGAAGCACAGGCGGGCGAACTCGTCTCCGGTGCTGGGCTCGCCGATCTGCTCCACGGGGTCCGGGTAGAACGCTGCGCCGGGGACAAAGGCCACACCCCGCTCGATGGCGCGGTCGAAGAGATCGCCGCTGGTTCGCCCGGCGAGCCGCAACCAGAAGAAGAAGCCGCCTTCGGGCTCGTGCCAGGTGGCCGCGTCGGCGGGGAGGTGGCTGGTGAGCGCTCGGTGCATCGCGGCGGCCTTCGCCGAGTAGATCTCGAGGATGGTCTTTAGATGGGGTTCGAGGTGGCCGCGTCGGCAATACTCGGCCACCAGCGCCTGGGTCACCGTCGACGTGCACAGGTCCTCGCCCTGGCGCATGAGCACCATGCTGCGGATCAGCTCGGGCGACGCCACGGTCCACGCCACCCGGACCCCCGGCGCCAACACTTTGGAGAACGACGACGCGTAGATCACCAGCGGGGAAGCTCCGGCGAGCCTTTTGAGGCTGGGCAGGCTCTCCCCCCGGAACCTGAGCCGGCCGTAGGGGTCGTCTTCGAAGACGGGGATTCCGAGTCCGCCGGCGATCTCCAGCAGACGGCGGCGGCGGTCGAGGGACAGGCACGCACCGGACGGGTTGGAGAAGTCCGGGATGGTGTAGATGAGCTTGGGCCTGCGGCCGGTGTCGTTCTCGCACCGCTTCACGGCTCCGGGCAGGTCCTCCACCCGCATGCCGTTGCCGTCGCAAGCCACCGTCACGAACCTCGCTCCGGCGTTGCGCAGGCAGTGCAGGGTCCCCGGGTAGGTGGGAGCCTCCACCACCACCGCGTCGCCCGGATCGAGCAGGGCGCGGCCGATGAGGTCCGCAGCCTGCTGCGATCCCGAGGTGATCAGCAGCTCCTCGCCCCGCACCCGGTAGTCCAGGCGATCGGCCATGAGTTCGAGCAGCACCTCGCGAAGACGGCCGTAGCCCTCGCTGGCGCCGTACTGGAGCACCTCCCGGCCGTCGGTTCGCAGCACGTCCGCGCAGGAGGCGAAGAGATCGACCGGAAAAGCCTGCGGGTCGGGCAGGCCGCCCGCAAAGGAGATCATGCCGGGCTGGGAGATGACCTTGAAGAGCTCTCGGATCGGCGAGGGCTGCATTCTCCGGGCGAGATCGGAAAACCGAAACAGGTGGTCCATGGCGCGCAATTGTACTGCCTTAACGTAATATAAATATGAATGCGTTCAGTAGTTCAGTATTTAGGTTTCAGTCGCCGGCTGCCCGGAATTCCTCGAAACAGTCCCCTGAAACCTGAATACTGAAAATTTCCGCGCTCGGATTCTGAACATCTCAAGGAGCGGCATGACGACCTGGGCAATCGGCGATATCCACGGCTGTTGGCAGACGTTGCAGCGACTGCTCGAGAAGATCCGCTGGGATCCCTCGGCGGACGAGCTGTGGCTGGTGGGAGACCTGGTCAATCGCGGCCCGGCCTCGCTAGAGGTGCTGAGATGGGCGGTGGCGAACGACGATCGCATCACGGCGGTGATGGGAAACCACGACCTTCATCTGCTGTCCCGTGCCGACGGATGTCGGCTAGCCCGGGCCGAGGACCGGCTGGACGAGGTCCTGGGCGCAGCCGATCGCGAGCAGCTCCTCGGTTGGTTGCGCCGGCGGCCATTCCTGCACCGGGGACCGCAGACGGTCATGGTCCACGCCGGACTGTGGCCGGGTTGGTCCGTCAGGGAGGCCCAGAGCGTTGCCCTCGCGGCGTCGGACCGAGTCGACCGGGTGTTGGCCCGCCTCAACGACAGGCCGAAACCGGTGTGGGCCGCCGGTCTCGATGGGGACGAACGGCTTGCCGCCGCGGCCGCGGTCTTCACCCTGCTGCGGACGGTCCGCGCCGATGGCCATCCGATGCTCGGCTTTACCGGCCCGCCGGCAGAAGCTCCTGAAGGATGCAGGCCGTGGTTCGAGACATCGAGGGCGATCCTCGATGGTTGGAAGGTGATCTTCGGACACTGGGCGATGCTCGGATTCAAAAACGGCGGCAACTCGGTCTGCCTCGACTCGGGGTGCGTGTACGGGGGGAGTCTGACCGCGCTGCCACTGGATGGCGGCGACCCGATCCACCAGCCGCTGGCGGACCGCGTCGACGTTCTGGAGGGATGAGATGGTGCAGCTGCTCGTCATGAGGCACGCGAAGTCCGACTGGAACGCCTCCTTCGACGATGATCACGAGCGTCCGCTGGCGCCCCGCGGTGTCGCGGCCGCGGGTCTGATGGGCCGGTTTCTCACCGCCTCCGGTCATGTGCCGGATCTGGTTGTGACCTCCACCGCGGTGCGGGCGATGACGACGGTGGAGCTGGCCGCCGAGGCCGGGGGCTGGACCTGCACCATCTCCTCGACCCCGGACTTCTACGGCGCCGAGCCCGATGCGATTCTGGATCGCCTGGCCGGCGAGGGGGCGGCCCCCCGGATCCTGGTGGCCGGGCACGAACCCACCTGGTCGGCTTTGGTGGCCGTGCTCGCCGGCGGCGGCCGGGTGCGCATGCCGACGGCGGCCATTGCTTGCATTGACTTTTCCGCGAGCTCGTGGTCCGCCGTTCGTCCCGGCTCGGGGCGGCTGTGCTGGCTGGTCACACCGAAGCTCCTCTCGGATCCGTTCGAACTGACGATGCAGTGATTCAGCGTTGTCAATGCTCGTGCGGAGAGAGTCGCTGGCGAGGCCAACATTACGAATTGCGAATTGCGAATTCCGGCCTACCGAGATCAGCCCCGCAAACAAGCACTCCCGTTCCCGGACGACGACAATTCGAAATTCGTAATTCGTCATTAATCGAATAAGAGTCGCACGGCGAATCGCTGTAAGATGACGTTTCGAGGCATCACCAAGATGATTGAACAGGAGATGAGGTTTCCGCTCAGGGTCGCGGCCGTGGATATGGGGTCCAACGCCATCCGTTTTCTGGCGGCGGAGTTTGCCAACGAGCGTGACTTCGAGCCTTTGGTCTCTGAGCGGGTGCCGGTCCGGCTCGGACATGGGGTCTATCTGTCCGGTCAGCTCGACGGACGGGCCATGGACGCAGCGGTCGAAGCCTTGACCTCGTTTCGGCTGCAGATGGGCGAGCTCGGCATCGAGCACTACCGGGCGGTGGCCACCTCGGCGGTGCGCGAGAGCCGCAACGGCGACGAGTTCGTGGCCAGGGTGCGCGACCAGGTCGGTCTCGACCTGGAACCGATTTCCGGCTCGGAAGAGGCGCGCCTGGTTCATCTGGCGGTGGCGAGCCGCGTGCCCCTGGGACGCCGGCGCTGGGTCCTGGCGGACCTCGGAGGAGGCAGCGTCGAGGTCTCGCTGGTGGATCAGAGCGGTACCTTCTGGAGTGAGTCACACACCATGGGCTCGGTGCGGCTGCTCGAGGAGCTCACCGAAGCCGGTGATGATCCCGGCCGGTTCAGGAAGCTGCTGGAGGAGTACGTCTCGGTGTTGAGGGTCCCTTCGGCCGTGAAGAAGGGGAAGCTGGCGGGCTTCATAGCCACCGGCGGCAATATCGAGACGCTCTCCAAGCTGGCCGGCGCCTACCCCGACGAGGTGGGGGTCAGCCGGGTTCCGGTGCCCGATCTCCAGGCGGTCATCGAACGGCTCGCCCTCATGTCGTATCGGGAGCGCGTCGACCAGCTCGGTCTGCGGGAGGACCGGGCGGACGTCATCCTGCCCGCGGCCATGGTTTACATTCAGTTGGCAAGGCTGTGCAGCGCCGGTGAGGTCATCGTGCCTCAGGTCGGCGTCAAGGAAGGTGTGCTGCTGGACCTGGTGGGTCGGCTCGCGCGAAGCCGGGATCACGAGGATCGGCAGTCGAGGGATGTGACCGCCGGAGCCGTCACGGTCGGGCGCAAGTACCTCTTCGACGAGGCCCATGGCCGCCACGTCGCGGTGCTCGCCCTGTCCTTGTACGACCAGCTCAAGCCGTTGCACGGCCTGGGCGCCGGCGACCGCAAGATCCTCCAGGCCGCGGCCCTGCTCCACGACGTCGGGCAGTTCGTCAGCTTCAGCGGTCATCACAAGCACTCCCTCTACCTGATCTCCAACACCGAGCTCCCCAACTTCACCCAACCCGAGATGTTGCTGGTGGCGAACGTCGCGCGATACCACCGAAAGGCCGTTCCCGCGGCCCACCATCCGGCCTTCGCCCAGCTCGACGAGGTGGATCGGGGCAGGGTGCTGCGCCTCGCCGCGATGCTGAGGCTTGCCGACTCGCTGGACCGGGACCACGTTCAGCGCATCACCGGCACCAATGTGGTGATCGGAGGCGACGAGGTGACCCTGCATCTCGAGGGATCGGGAGGGCTGTTACTCGAGGGGTGGGCGTTCAAGAAGAAGTCGCAGCTCTTCACCAAGGTTTTCGACAGGAAGGTGAGGCTGCAGTTCACCGGCGAGGGCGTCCGGGAAGGGATGCCGGCCTGATGGATCGGACGCGGTGTCCCTGGTGCGGGGACGACCCCCTGTACGTGGCCTACCACGATCGCGAGTGGGGGGTGCCGGTGCGCGACGACCGGACGCTCTTCGAGTTTCTGACGCTGGAGGGAGCCCAGGCCGGGCTCAGCTGGATCACCATCCTGCGCAAGCGCGAGGGCTACCGGAGAGCCTTCGACGGATTCGACCCGCAAAAGGTGGCGCGCTTCGACGAGGTCCGGATCCTCGAGATGCTGTCCGACCCCGCCATCGTCCGCAACCGGCAGAAGGTCCGCGCCGCAGTGGGCAACGCCCGCGTCTTTCTCGAGGTCCAGGAGCGGTACGGGAGCTTTTCCGACTACATCTGGTCCTTCGTCGACGGCCGTCCGATCACCAACACCTGGCGCTCCCTCGACCAGCTGCCCGCCACCACGCCGCTGGCGGAGCAGATTTCCAGAGACCTCAAGGGGCGTGGCTTCCGGTTTGTCGGACCGACCATCGTGTACGCCCACATGCAGGCCACCGGCATGGTGAACGACCACCTGGTGGACTGCTTCCGCCATCGCGAGGTGGGGAAGTTGCGATGATTCAGGTCTCCCAGACTCTCGTCGTCGCCGCGGCGTTCGCCGGCGCGCTGCTGCTGTCGCTGGTGGTGACCGTGTTGGTGCAGAGGCGTCAGCTGGGGAGGGCGCGTGAGCGCCTCGATCAGTTGCAGTTGCGGTTGGAAGAACGCTCCCAACAGGTGGAAAGGGCCACCAGGGCGGTCCGAGATGAAGACACCGGCGACGATCTGACCGGAATCGCCAACCACCGGACCTTTCAGGAGAGGCTCCGTCTCCAGTGGCGCCGGACAGCCCGGTCGCGGCTGCCGCTCACGGTGCTGATGATCGATGTGGACGGTCTCAAGGACTACAACGAGGCCAGGGGCCAACAGGCGGGAGACGAGTGTCTTCGTCAGGTCGCGATGGCACTGGTCGAGCAGCTTCAGCGGCCGGGCGATCAAGTGGCCCGGTACGGCGGCGATGAGTTTGCAGGGCTGCTGCCGGAGACCGACACGGCGGGCGGCCAGGCGGTCGCCGAGCGGATGCGTCATGCCGTGGAGGCTCTCGAGCTGACCTGGGGACCCGACAGCCAGCGCCGGTCCGTGACCATCAGCATCGGCGTCGCGACCACCGTGCCGATCTCTCAGGAGCAGCCGAGCTCTCTCATCGGCGCCGCCGACAGGGCTCTGAACATCGCCAAGCAACGCGGCGGCAACCAGGTCGCCACCTGAATCCGCGACCCCCCCCCCACTCCCAATTGAAGATAAGAGATTGAAGATTGAAGATTTCCGCCTACCCGCCCTGGCATTAGGGGGCGAGAAGCGGTGCCGTCCCGATACCCGCGGGCGCGTCACCGACAGGACGTAACCGCATGACTCGAGATCAGCAGCGCCGGACTCGGAAGACCAGAATCTTCAATCTTCAATTTTCAATTTTCAATTCGCCCACGGGACGGCAGCTGCCTCCGCGTATCCCGCTATTCGTCGAGTGCCGAGGTTGGGAGGTGGCCGAGCATGACCATCTTGCGCACGAAGGCCCGGTCGCGGCGTCGGCCCAGCTCCTGGCGCGTCCGCCTCAACTCGTCAAGCTCGGCCTCGAGTCGCCGGAGTTCGTCGTCGCCGGCGGACGCCAAGCGAGCTCGAATCTCCACGGCGCGAGTCCTGAGGTCAACCATGGCCTTGAGCAGGGCCGACTCCTCGTTGCTCACGTAGACCGTGGGCGAGCAGGATGGCCCGTCTTCGGTCGTGCCGTCCACGGGCGATTGGCCGTGCACCGGCAGCCGGGTGAGGTCGTACTCGTCCATTCCGCGAGTTTACATGGGCAGAGGAGCAGAATTCGGAATTCGGAATTCGGAAACCCCCCCGATCGATTGAAGGCACAAGGCACCGATTCGGTCCTCGGACGCTATTCGGTTTATCATCGATTGGTGATGGCTCAGACCAACGATCCGATCGGCTCCGGCGTGGCATACACCGAACAGGAATTTCCCGTTCAGCAGGGCGTCAAGGTCCGGGTGATGGAGTGGCGACCGAAGGTCGACTCCGGAGTCCCCCCGATTGTCTTCGTCGCCGGTTGGGTTTCGGTGATCGAAGGCTGGAGGCCGCTGCTCGAGGTGCTGGTGCCCGGACGGCGGCTGGTCTACATCGAAACCCGCGAGAAGCGGTCCGCCGAGATCGCGCCGCGGCAGCTGAAGGTCCCGAATTTCACCGTCGCCCGCCTGGCGGAGGACCTGTGTCGTATTTCCGAGGGACTCGGCCTCGACGATTGTGGGGCCGTGTGGTTTGGCAGCTCCATGGGATCGAATGCGATCATCGAGGCCTTCAAGGGAAACCGGCTGCCGGCACGCGGCGCTTTCCTGGTGGGACCCAACGCGGGCTTCCGGGTCCCCTGGTGGAGCCGGCCGCTGCTCCACCTCCCCGCCGTCGCCTACCACCCGGCGAAGCGATTCGTGCTCTGGTACATCCGCCGGTTCCGGGTGAATGTCGAGGAGGATCCCGAGCAGATGCGCCGTTACGTGCGGACCCTCAACGCGGCCGACCCGGTCCGGCTGAAGCTGTCCGCGAGAGCCGTCATCGACTACAGCGTGTGGCCCGGGCTGGAGTCGGTCGGCGTGCCGGTGGCCATCGCCTTCGCTGCCAGCGACACGCTTCACGGCGAGGACGAAGCCCGGGCGATCGTCGACAAGCTCCCTCTCGGCAGAGCGGTGGAGTGCCCGTCCAACACCTACATGCACCGGGCCGACGTCGCGAAGGAGCTCGACGAGTTCATCGCCTCGCTCGACTGATCATTCTTCGAGTCGGCAGCAGACGCTCGGAGACGGTTTTCCGAATTGCTCGCGGCCGTTGGCCGCGGCGACTCACCGTCGCCAGCAGACAGCCGTAGGCCAGCCCCAGCTCCCTCGTCGTTGAACTCCTCGGGACGCCGTTCGCCACGCGCCGGATTCACCGGCTGGTCTCACGGCGCCTCGAGACGACCCCCATGGCCACGGCTTTGGGCTGCTGCCGCCGGCGAGTTCCGAATCCGAATTCCGAATTCCGTTTCCCTACCCTCGGGCTTTCGCCCGCCGCGAGAACATCACGACGTAAAGGCACAGCCCGAACAGGGCCACGGTCCCGATGGCCTCACCCGTCATTCCCTCGAAGGCATGGTCCGACAGAATGTGGACGACGTTCTTGGCGGCGGTCGAGCCGGTGGTCTGCTTGATGATCGCGCTGGCGATGGCGTCGAAGGCGCCCATGATGGCACCGCCGGCGATCAGCCCGGAGGCCACCAGGACTCCCCGGTCGGTCCTCGCCTTGACGGCGGCGTCCGAATCGTCTTGGCCCTTGCGGGCGACGATCCACGACAGGATGCCGCCGAGCAGCACCGGGGTGTTGAGCTCCATGGGCAGGTACATGCCGAGGGCGAAGGCGAGCGGGGGGACCCCGGTCATTCGCAGAATCAGGGCGAGCAGCACGCCGAGGCCGAACAGGTACCACTGAAGAGGCGCGGTCTGGGCGCCGAAGATGCCGACCAGGATCTCCTTCATGGCCGACGCCTGCGGGGCCGGGATGGCGGTCGTGCCGAATCCCTGGCCGGGATCGGCCTGCGACATGACCCACATCATGACGCCGCAGAAGGTGGCCGCGACCGCCGTGCCCGACGAACTTCAGGCCGAGCTGTTTGGCCGGGGTGGCGCCGATCCAGTGGCCCACCTTGAGGTCGGACGCCAGCGCCCCGGAGGCTGCGAGCGCGGTGCAGACGACGCCGCCGACCATCATGGTGACGAACATGCCGTTGCCGCCCGACAGCCCCAGCTTCAGCATCACGAAGCCGGTGATGATCAGGGTGAGCATGGTCATTCCCGATACCGGGTTGGTGCCCACGATCGCGATCGCACGGGCCGCCACCGGTGCGAACAGGAAGGCGATGATCATGACCAGGCCGGTGGCCACGGCCGCGGCGCCGAGCGAACCGCCGATGCCGATGCCGAAGGAGAAGAAGAGGAACCGCAGCCAGGGCGAAGATCGACCAGCCCGACCATGGTGAAAGAGCCCGTGAGAGACCGGTCGATCCGCGGCACCTCGGTGACCTTCGCGGTCGTCCTGGTGGCTCATGCCGACGATGTTGGCGCCGATCGAGCGCACCATGGACGGCAGCGAGGAGAGAATGCCGAGGATGCCGGCACCGGCGATTCCGCCGACCCCGATGATCCGCACATAGCCGGTGAACACCTCGGTGATTCCCATCTCCGAGATCGGCATGCCGCCGGGTGGCAGGATGCCCGGCACGTTGGTGCCGATGGCGTGCACCAGCGGCACCAGAACGAAGTAGGACAGGAAGGAGCCGGCGCAGATGATGGCGGCGTAGCGGATGCCGACGATGTAGCCGATGCCGATGATGGCGGCGTTGTTGAGGATCCGCAGCGTCATGAACTGGCGCTCGAGGACCTGGCCGAGGCCGACGGCGCGGAAGGTGATGAGATCGGCCCAGGCGTGGAAGGTGGTGACCAGGCCGTCGTAGAGGGCGCCGAGCCCGGCTGCCAGGGCGAGGATCTTGGCCTGGCCGCCGACCCGCTCGCCCGACATCAGGATCTCGGTGGTCGCGGTGCCCTCGGGCCACGGCAGCTGTCCGTGCAGCTCCACCATGAAGTGGTACCGCAGCGGAATCAGAAAGAGGATGCCGAGGCAGCCGCCGAGGAAGGACACGATGATCACCTGGAGGATCGTCGGCTGTGCGACCCCGGAACCGGGCTCGGCGGCGAGCATATAGAGCGCCGGAATCGTGAAGACCGCACCCGCCACCACGTGCGACGAGTTGGCGCCGATCGACTGGATGATGACGTTCTCGAGGAGGGTGCTCCTGCGCGCGAACAGCGGCGACAGGCCGATGGCGAGAATGGCGATGGGGATCGCCGCTTCGATGCCCTGGCCGACCCTGAGAGCCAGATAGGCGGCGGCCATGGAGAAGAGGGCGCAGAAGATCAGACCGAGGGTGACCGACCGGGCGGTGACCTCGAGGACTCCGGACTCGTCCGGAATGACCGGCACGTAGCTCTCGCCCGGCGTGAGTGGCCGGCGTGCGTTTTCCGGCAGTCCTTCAATCCTGGATGGCGTTTGGTGCGACATTCTGTTCCCCTCCTCGATGACGACTCGAGAGAGTGTACAACGGCCTACCGCCGGCCGCTTTGCCGAAAACGGGCAACACTTCGACTCCGGCTTCAGAGCCGCCCAGGCCTCTTCGTCACACGAGGACAGAGGCGTCGCGGTTTACGAGGACCCGTCCGGTGGTCGGGCTGGAGGCTCGTGCCACCGATTCCGTGGCACGATCTTCGGTTCGGGCGTGTCGGCCTCGTAGCTGGGCGTCATGATCTGGATGCCGTACTCGTTGAAGACATCCAGGATGTTGCGGTGCAGGCCGGAGTAGAGCTGCGCCATCAGCTGCGGCGTATTGCAGTACGCGTTGAGCTCGTAGGTCACGGCAAAATCGGCGAGGGCGGTTTCGAGGACGAACGGCGACGGCTCGCGCAGCAGACCCTCGGTGCGGTTGGCCGCCAGCAACAACATCGCCTCCACCTGCCGCCACGGCACCTCGTAGCCGATGCCTACGGTGGTGTGGAGCAGCAGGCCGTTGCTGCGCGAAAGCGCACTGTAGTTCACGACGTGATTGCCGAGGATGATCGAGTTCGGGATCACCACGTCCTCGTTCTTCGGGGTGCGGACGTGGGTCACCAGCAGCCGGGTCTGGGTGACGTCACCCGCCACGTCACCGACCTGGATCCGATCTCCATCACGAAAGGCGCGCCGGTAGGTCATGGTGTAACCGGCGACGATGTTGCCGATCACCGACGACGAGCCGAGGGAGATCAGGACGCCGGCGAAGAGCGACACCCCCTTGAAGGCGGCCGTGCTCGAGCCGGGGATGTAGGGGAAGGCTACGACGAGGGCGAAGGCGATGGTCACCATTCTGACCAGCCGGTACGTCGGCATCGCCCAGTCGGGATCGAATTTCTCGATTTTGACCTGTCCGCTCTTCAGCTCGAGGAAGAATGCGTGAATGAGGCGCAGCACCAGCCGCGTGATCGCGATCAGGACGGCGAGGAACACCAGGTCCGGCACGGCCTCCAGGGTCGAGCGGCCCAGCGTGATCAGCGGATGGAGGACCAGGCCGAACATCCCTCGGGCGAAGGCGCGCGTCCACGGCAACAGATTCAGGGTCGAATTGAAGTAGACGTACAGCAGACCCAGGGCCGCGGCCGCCCGCAGCGTTCGCAGCAGCCACTGGAGCAGCCGCCAGGCCTGGTCGGCGGTCAGCAGCCGGAACGACTGTATGCGCAGCAGCTCGACGCCGGTTTCGATCCGGCTGGAGATGGCGGCGTCGAGACGGCGAAACGCCCACCGCCCTGCGATCCAGAGCAGGCCGAGCAGTGCGGTCGCGCCGATGATCCACGCCGTGGCGCGGAGCAGCCACTCGGAGGACCTCAGATCGCGGTACTCCGTGACGGTGGCTCGGATCCGCTCCATGTAGAGCGTCGCGAGCTGGATCTCGGTCAGGCCCTCGCGTTGTGCCTCGGAGGCGACCGCGACCATCAGGGTTTTGGAGCCGTCACCGAGGGTCAGGCGCGGGCCGAGCTCGGACGGCTCGATCCGGATTGTCGCCGGGTCGATCGATGGATCGCGTGCGACGGCGACGATGCGGGCGGCGATATCGCGCGCCCTGGCCTTGGCGGGGTACGACTCGGCGCCGCGAACCCTGAACAGCGTGATTCCGTCGATGATCACCGGGGCGGTGGCGACGGGCGTGTCGACCTCGGCGTCTTCGGCAGCTTCGGCCCCCGCCAACGACGCGACGAGGACCAAGATCGCAAGGAGCAGCAGCATCGGCGCCCCGATGCCTGTCGAGCACCATCGGGGCTGGGGGAAACAGAGTACGGAACGACTCATCGTCGCCTCCATAGGCCTTTGGCGGCACACCTTTTCCGCCGTTCTTCAATCCTGGATGGCATTTGGCGTGACATGCTGTTCTTCTCCTCGATGATGACTCGAGAGAGTGTACAACGGTCTTCTGCCTGACCCGTTTCCAAAAGGCTCAAACCCACCCGCTCATCCTCGCTTTTCGGACCTATGTAAATGTCATATCCATAAGACTCGAAAAACGGGGCGGGAGGGTTGGGGGAGAGTTTTTCGAGCGATGAGCAGTGCTCCTCATTGGGAGACAACTACCCAGACCCAGTTCGCGATAATCACCAGCACAATCGACACCCGGAGCCACCTCGGTACGGGATGCTCGATATTTGGAACCCGGCCGACCCGCCAGGCCCAGATGGGCACGATGACCCCTCCCGCCAGGAACGCGGTAAAACCAGCGGCCGTCAGCGGATTCAGGGTTAGCGCCTCGAGTGGCTGCCCATCGATGAGGGCGAGGACTCCCCGAGTCGTGCCGCAGGAGGGACAAGGGATGCCGGTCACTTTTCGAAAGACACACGGCCGGAGCATGGGGGCGAGGTGGATCCAAAGCGGGCTCAGGGCGACCGTCGCAAGCGCCAGGCCGCCCCAGATCCAGGCGAGTTGATGCTCGCTGGAGGTCATGGTGCGCCATTTCACGGGGCCGACTCCGATCTCAATCGAACAGTCCGCCGGCCGACAAGGCGCCCACCAGGGCCAGGCCCACGGAGAGGCAGGAGCAGCAGAGCAGAATCGGCAGGAACACCGCCAACGCCGCCTTGCCGTACGAACACTGGTGGGCGCGGGACAGACCGATGATCTGGAGCGCCACCAGCCACACCAGCGAGATCAGCCCCCCGCACAGGGGGATCACGTTCGCCAGGTCGGCGGTGTGGGAGTAACAGAGGGTCCGCACGGTGGTGGCGAAGCCCCGCTTGCCCTCGCCGACGATCAGCAGCATCAAGTGGAGGATGCAGCTGTGGATGGCCAGTCCCATCGCCACCAAAAACGGCATGAGGAGGAATATCCCGGCTCCGATCGCGAACACGACCCCGGCGCCGACCGCGATCTCTGCGAACTCCTCGTCAAGGCCGGGAAGAGCGAAGAGAAAGAGGGGAAACTGAAAGATGGCCCAGTAGGCGAACACGACCACCAGCTCGATCCAGGAGGTGATGACTGCGTACATGAAGGGACGGCCAAGGCCGCTCTCGGACATCCTGGTGAACGCCTCGTCCGGTCTGGTGAGGAACAGGGAAAAGGTGCGCAGCAGCCCGTTGAAGCCGCCGACCGTGCGGTCCTCCCACGGCAGCGGGTCAGGTCCCGACGGTTGAGAGGGCGCGGGCGGTGGAGTCGGTGTGGGGTCCTCCATGGTTGTCTCCTCCGAAGTTCTCACCGAGTGTAACGCGGCCCACGCCGGAAAGGTCTCGCTCCGCCTCGCCGGGTATTTTTGCGGCTCTGCCGGGCAACCAAATGAGGACCAGGGGGCCGCTGGACGGCCCGAGAGGCAGCAGATGGCGCGGATTCTCGTGATCGACGACAGCTCTGAGGTGCGCAGGGTCATCCTCCAGGCTCTGGAGTACGCCGGACACGAAGTGGCGGACGCCGAGAACGGCTGGAAGGCCCTCGTCAGTTTCAGGAGGGGCGGCGCCGACCTCGTCATCCTCGACGTCTCGACATCACAGCCCGAAAGCCACAGCGCGATCGACGAAATCCGGTCTCTCGGCGAGCGGGTCAAAATTCTCGCCCTGTCGGGCAGCACCGGTCAATCGTCGGGCTGCGTGAACCGAACCGCGGTCACCGTCGGTGCCGATGGTGTTCTCGCAAAGCCCTTTGCCCTGCTCGATTTGCTGGTGGCCGTGGAGGGTCTTCTGCCCGGCCACCGGCACCCGAAATTGGTCGTAGCGTCCTGACCCTCCCCCCGCTTCCACCTCGCACTCGAAAAGCTCACCGCCCGACCTTTCAGCCCCGCTTTTCGAGCTGATTTGACCATTCTGGGGCTGGTTTGAAGAGTCGTTGTGGGGTTGCGTCAGGGGTGCTGGTCGTGGTGTGATGAAGGGGTGTCGGGCACATTGGAATTCGACGGCGGTTTGACGGACACGGATCACCTGATCCGGGCGATGGCGTGGGGCGGCCGGGTTCGCATCGTCGCCTGCGACGCGACCGGAATCGTGAACGACCTTCGGAGGATTCACGACGCCTCCCCGGTTGTGTCTGCGGCCCTCGGCCGGCTCGCCACCGGTGCCCTGCTGCTGGCCTCGACGCTGGAAAAGGTCACCGGGCGTGAACCCATGCTGACGGTCGAGATCGACGGCGGTGGACCGGCGGGCCGAATGCTGGCCACGGCCTCTCCTGCCGGCTGGGTTCGTGCCATGGTCGCCAACCCCCTGGCGACATCGAGATCGAAGATCCCGGGGAAGCTGAACGTCGCAGGAGTGGTGGGAACCGACGGCGAGCTCGTCGTGACCCGTGACGTGGGTTCGGGAGAACCGTTTCGGGGAGTCGTCCCGATCCGCACCGGCGAGATCGCGCGCGATATTGCTCAGTACCTGCAGGATTCGGAGCAGGTGGTGTCGGCGGTTCTCCTCGGCGTCCACGTCCACCCTCAATCGGGTGTCGACCACGCCGGGGGGTTGCTGGTCCAGCTGCTCCCCGGCGTCAGCGAATCGCAGGCCGAGCTGCTCACGGGCAGGATCGAAGAGCTTGGGGCTCTCACCTCGCGGATGGTCGATGGTGCCGGTCCGGCGGTCTGGCTGGCGGAGCTGTTTCCCGAGGGCGCGTGGATCTTGGAACATCAGGAGATCGAGTTCAGGTGCGGCTGCTCCATGGAGCGTGTTGAGACGGCACTCAAGCTGCTTGGAGCGGACGAGATCAAGGCCATCGTCGAGGATTGCGAGGGCGAGCCGGCGGTGCTCGGATGCGGATTCTGCCGCACTGACTACAGGGTCGATCGCGCCACCCTCGAAGCCCTACTGCGGGAGATCGAGAAAGAGCCTACCGAACGGGCCGCCCGTTGAATCGCTGAGATCGGCCGACGGTGGCTGCGCGGAATGAAAAATGAAAAATGTGAAACGAAAAATCGACCGTACTGGTCAAGAAAGGGCCCCGAACGAGATCCATTTTTCATTCTGCGGTTTGGCCTGCCGCGCGCAACCTAAAAGCCCCAACTTGTCCAGAGCCAGACCTTGGTGGTGTCGCTGGTCCACCGGTCGGCCTCAAAGAGGGCCGCTGTGAGTGCGATCTTCTGCTTCCACGGCGCAGTGTAGAGGATCTGGGCGTCGAGTTCGGTTCCCCACGAGGCGCCGCCATTGTCGGCTGAAAAATCGTGGTACACACCGACGAGGTCCCACCGACCCAGCTTGGCCGAGAGCGACACGTGCAGGTCCACGAGACCGTCGCTGGGTGTCTCCAGAAACTTGTCCGCCCAGCCGTTGAATTTGTGAAGGGTTGCGAGCGGCGTCGCAAATGCACCCGAATCTTCGCTTCCTTCGAGGACCTCGTAGGCGGCAGCCAAGGTGACCTTGCCCATGACGAAGCCCAGATCAAGCAGTTGATACCCGATATCGACCTTGTTCGGGTTGTTGCCAGACTCTTCCTGCTTCGCGTATTCGAGCCGGTAGGTCATGTCCAGTGATTCCGAGACCGTGATTTTCCCGGTAAAAAAGCCGCCCAAAGTTCGGGTGGACCGACCCCACAGGGGCTCATCGTCATAGTCGATCCGGAGGAGGTAACCATTGAGGGTGACGGTGTCGCCAAAGTCGTAGCTGGCATCGGCGTGGTGGGTGGTCATCGGCTGGGAAGCTCCGGTGGCGGTGCGGGTGCGCCCGATGTAGGCATAGCTGATGGCGAAGGTCTCGACCACGTCCCAGGTCACCCGCGCGGCGTTTCGGACAGATGAGGGGTTAGACTGGCTCGATGGCGATGATGGGTTCTCCGGCGCCGGTGCTGGCCGTGTGCGGCTTCAGCGGATCGGGCAAAACTACCCTGCTCGAGTCGGTCATCCCGCGGTTGGTCGACCGCGGACTCGAAGTGGCCGTTGTCAAACACGATGCCCATGGCGTCGACATCGATCGTCCCGGCAAGGACTCGGATCGGCTGTTCAGGGCGGGCGCCGACGTCGCCCTGCGGTCGCCCGACGAGTCATTGATGCGGTGGCATGCCGGGAGCGCTCCGGACCTTGCCGGGGTGTTGAGCCTGCTGAGGGCCCACTGCGATTTGGTCCTGGTGGAAGGGCACAAGGGGACCTCCCTGCCCAAGCTCTGGCTGCTCTCCGAGGGAGAGGTCGAACCACCCCCGGACGTCGACAGCGTCGTCGAGGTGCTGTCCTGGAGCGGGTCGCGTTCCGTCAAGACCGAGCGGATCGTGCTCGATTTTTTGGCGTCGTCGTGGCAACGGAGACCTCTCGTCGGGGGGGTCCTCGTGGGCGGCCGCTCGAGCCGCATGGGACGCCCGAAGCAGATGCTGGAATTCGATGGCAGGAGCCTGGTGGAAGGGGTGGTCGACGTTCTCCGCTCCGTAATTGGTGAGGTGGTGTTGCTCGGCGAAGGCGAGCTTCCCGAGGCCTTGAGGGGGCTGCCGAGGATCCCCGATCCACCGGGAGTCGAGGGTCCGGTGGCCGGCCTGCTCGGAGCCCTCAGGTGGTGCCCGGAGGCGGCGTGGCTCGTCGTATCGTGTGACCTGCCCTTCGTGACCGACGCAGCCGCGCGATGGCTGCTGGAACAACGCTGCCCTGGTCGATGGGCGATTCTGCCTCGGCCTGATGGAGGCCGGGTGGAGCCCCTCTTCGCCGTCTACGAGCCCCAGTCTCTGCCGCTGCTGGAGCGACTGGTGGCGGCCGGACGCAGGGCTCCGCGGCTGCTCGCCGACGGGCCGAAGGTGGCGTGCCCCGCCCCACCGCCGGCGATCGTCGGCGAATGGACCGGAATCAACACGCCGGAGGAGTACGCTGCCCTTCGCCGCAACGAGAGGAGCTGAGTGGAGCCATGCTGAACCTGGATGAAGCGCGAATGATGTTGAGCGACATCGCCGAAGCGCTACCGCCGGTGGAGCTGGCCCTCACCGACGCCCTCGGTTGCAGAATCGCCCGATCGCCCGTGTCCGACGTCTCGCTGCCGCCGAGCCATGTGTCGGCCATGGATGGCTACGCCGTGCGGCACGACGACCTCGAGCCGGGCGTTTCGCTGCCGGTGGCCTTCGAAATCACTGCGGGCAAGGTGCCGGAGCCGCTTCCCGCCGGCGCGGCCACCCGCATCTTCACCGGCGCGGTGCTGCCCGACGGGGCCGACACCGTTATCCCCCAGGAGCTGGCGACGGTAGCCGACGACGGGAGGGTCGTGCTGGAGCGGCTCGAGTCGGGGGCCCACGTCCGGCGCCGGAGCGAGGTTCTATCTGCCGGCCAACCGCTGGCGGCGGAGGGAGACCTGGTCACGCCCCAGCGCATGGCCCTGCTCGCTGCCGGAGGCGCCCACCGCCTGCAGGTGGTTCCCCGGCCCTCCGTGGCGGTGGTGGTGACCGGATCGGAGTTGGTTCCGCCGTCGGCGGTGCCAGGGCCCGGCCAAATCCGGAACACCAACGGTTCGCTGTTGGACGGCCTGGTGCGGGCGTGCGGACTGGCGGCCCCGGCCCAGCTGGCGGCGGTGGACACCGAGGGAGAGCTCGTCGAGGCACTGCGCAGCGCCCTGGGCAGCGCCGACCTCGTCCTCACCTCCGGTGGGGTCTCGGTTGGTGATTACGACCTCGTGCCGGACGCGGTGCGCTCCCTGGGTGGAGAGGTGGTGTTTCACCGGGTGGCCGTCAAGCCGGGCAAACCGGTGCTCGCCGCCCGGGTCGGACGCCGTTGGCTGCTCGGCCTGCCCGGCAATCCGGTGTCGGTTCTGGTGAGCTGGTGGCTGTTCGGCAGGCCGTTGGCCGCGGCGTTGGCCGGTGATCGCGGAGGGTTCGCCGACGGGTGGATCACAGCCGGGTTGGAGGAGGCGGTCGAGGTCCGAGGCGGTCGGGTCGAGGTGAGGCCGGCGGTGCTGGCCCCCGGATCCCGGGTTCGGGTGATCTCCTGGAAGGGCTCCCACGACCTGGCAGCGGCCGCAATAGCCAACGCCCTGGTCCGGCTCGACGCCCGGCGAGAGTATCGCGCCGGCGACGAGGTCACGTGTATTCCGATCTAGGATTCTGGGTCAAGAGTGAGGAGTCACACGTAAAACGTCAGGCTCATCCGGATTTCCGAATTCGAAAAACCGAACCCGTAGGCGGGACTTTAGACTTTTGACTTTTGACTTTCGACCCTCCGGTTTTCGGGCATGTCGTTGCAGGATCGAGAAGGACAACGTATAAGAGAGGGAAGTCTCCGATTTGGGCGACCTACGGGATGGTCCTAGGGTCGACCGAACGGTGGGCGGCGGGGCTGCTCCCCGCCGGGGCCCCAAGGGTCGTCGGGGAAACGCGACGGCCTCCCGGCTTGGAAAGGAGACCTAGTGTCCGCGATCGATGTTCGCGAGGCGGTTTGCGGGAGCCCTCGCCGAGCCGTTCTCAGGTTGTCCGCCACCGACCGCTGCAACCTTCGGTGCTGCTACTGCATGCCCGGCGAGGGATTGCGGTGGTCTCGCGATCAGCTGCTCGGCCTCGAGGACCTGGCTCGGGTCTCCGCCTGGTTGTGTGGTGAAGCCGGCATCAGTCGGATCAAACTCACCGGCGGGGAGCCTTTGGTGCGCCCGGGTGTCGAGAATCTGGTGCGCCTGCTGGCGGCAATTCCTGGCGTCGACGAGGTTTCGGCCACCACCAACGGGACGCTGCTCGCCGACAAGGCGGTGGCGCTTCGCAAGGCGGGTCTCGGCAGGGTCAACATCTCCATCGACACCCTCGATCCTGACCGTTACCGGGAGCTGACCCGTGGAGGACGAGTCGAGGACGTCATTCGCGGTATCGACGCGGCGGCGGCGGCGGGAATGCGGCCGCTGAAGCTCAACACCGTGCTGATGGCCAGTTGGTGGCGAAAAGACCTACCTCAGCTGCTGGATTTCGCACAGGATCGTGGGCTCGAGCTTCGATTCATCGAGCTGATGCGCACGGGCACCGAGGCGCCGTGGGCGGAGCAGGAGTTTGTTTCCGCGCCGACGGTCCGGGCGTGGCTGGACGGCGGAAGAGCCCCCGGGTCGGCGGGGATGACGTCATCCGTTCCTGCCAGGTCCAGCAGTATCCGGTGGCGGGGCCGTCGGCTTACGGTCGGCTGGATCACGCCGCGATCCGAACCCTTCTGCGCCGGCTGCAGGAGGATCCGGCTCGACGCGCGCGGCGTGCTCCGCCGGTGCCTGATGGACCCGACGCCATTCCCCCTCGCCGGTCGATTGGCAACCCGGGAGGATGGGGAAGTGCGCCGCGGTCTCCGCCGGTACCTTGACGGGAAGCGCGAAGCACCGGGTATGGATCTGCCGCTACCCATGGTCTCGGTGGGAGGCTAGGGTGTCCGGGCTCACCCATCTCGGCGGGGACGGATCGGTGCGCATGGTGGATGTGGGCGGTAAGGAGCCGAGCCGGCGGCGAGCGGTCGCCGAGGCGGTCCTGGTGGTGGGAGAAGACGTGATGGCGGCCATCGAGGATGGTGCGAGCCCCAAGGGCAACGTCTTCGAAACCGCGCGGATTGCCGGAATTCAGGCGGCGAAGCGAACCGCCGAGCTGATTCCGCTGTGCCACTGCCTGACCCTGGACCACGTGTCGATCGTGTTCAAACGGGGGAGCGATCGAATTCTCATCGAGGCCACGACCTCGACCCGCGCCTCGACCGGCGTCGAGATGGAAGCCCTGACCGCCGCCGCGGTGGCTGGCCTGACCCTCTACGACATGCTCAAAGCCCTGTCCAGATCGATGGTGCTCGGCGGGGTGCGGCTGGTCGAGAAATCGGGCGGGAGGTCGGGGTTGTACCGGGCGGAACCGCCTCGATCCTCCGATTCGGGCGAGCCATGAGCGAGGGCTCGGTTCGGGCCGTTTGCCTCAGCGCCACGAAAGGGGAGACCAAGGCCGAGGTGGAGCTGGCGGTGCTGGTGGCCGATCACGGCTTCGAGGGCGACGCCCACGCCGGCGACTGGCACCGCCAGGTGAGCCTGCTGGCCCAGAGCGACGTCGACTCGATGCGGGATCGCGGCCTGGATCTGGAGCCGGGCGCCTTCGGCGAGAACCTGGTCTTTGATGGCCTGGACCTCGATCGCCTCGGCATCGGATCCCGGATCGAGGTGGGGGAGGGCGTGCTGGAGATCACCCAGATCGGAAAGGCCTGCCACCATCGGTGTGCGATCTATTTCCAGACCGGTGACTGCATCATGCCGAGGGCGGGGGTGTTCGCACGAGTGGCGGAGGGCGGGCGGGTCCGTCCGGAGTCCCCCGTGCGGATCGTGAGGGAGGTCTCTCGCTCCGTCGTCCAGGCAGCGGTGGTCACGGTTTCGGACAGCGCCGCCGCCGGCACGGCGGGCGACACCACCGGTCCCGCCGTGGCGGACCTGCTGGCACGGCGCCTGGACGCCAACCTGGCCTGGGCCGGAGTGGTGCCGGACGAGGAGGATCAGATCGCCAGTCGGCTGGTGGAGCTGGCGGACCGGGGGCTGGATCTGGTCGTCACCGCTGGCGGCACCGGCTGTGCGGCCCGCGACCGCACGCCAGAAGCCACCCGGGCGGTGATCGAGCGCGAGATTCCAGGACTGGCCGAGGCCATGCGGGCTTCCTCGGCGCAGGTGACCCCCCATGCCTGGCTCCAGCGGGGGGTCTGTGGGATTCGCCGCTCCACTCTGATTATCAACCTCCCCGGCAGTCGCAAGGCGGCGACGGAGAACCTGGAGGCCGTTCTGCCGATGGTTCCCCATGCCCTCCAGTTGCTTCGCGGCGAGACCGCCCACCCTGAGAGCGCGCGCGAACGGTAACCGGGCCGGGTACACTGATCGGCGTGAGAGATGAGATCCACAGGAGGAGAACATGAGTCCCGAGGTGAGGTCATTCCGCGGCGGCGGTCGCTGGATCGCGGTGGTGGTGGTGATGGTCACGGTGATCGGCGCTGGATGCTCGTCAACTGGCGCCGATCCCTCCGACGCCTGGGTCCGGAGCTACCTGGAACCACCGGACCGGGTGTGGGAGGCGATCCATCTGACGTTGGACGATCTCGGCTACGAGGTCGAGAAGGAGAACCGTCAGGAGGGCACCGTCCGCGCCGCGGCGGTCGCCGGCAAGTCACTCCAGGGCGTGGTCCTCAAGATCGACCAGATGATGCGCACCGACATTGTGAGAGTGAACGTCCATGTCGGCGGCGGAGCCTCTTCGCAATCGGACCTCGAAAAGTACGACCGGGCGGCCACCGAGTTCCTGAACCTGCTCGACACCAAGCTCAATGGCTGATCCCAACACTGCAACACATCGGATCGGTTCACTTCGATCGAAGCTGGTTAATGCTCGTGCTTGCCCTCGTCGCCAAAATAGGTCGTACGGAACGCCTTGACCAGCGACCGCAGCTCGGCAATCCACTGCGGGTCGGTGGTCTGCTTGGCCTTCATCGCGGCGACTTGGATCTGGTGCAGCAGGGAGAGCTGCGTGACGTAGGCCTCCCACGCCTCGCCCTCTCGTTGGGCGGGGACCTTGACTCGCTGGGCCATGAAGTAGGCGGTCACGATGTCCTGAATTTCCTGGGCATGGAGCTCCTTGTTGTTCACCCAACGAACGAGCTGGTTGTAGTTGACGGGCGACTCTTTGCCGAGGGCGGTGACCTGATCCATGCTCTTTTCGACGGTCGTGATGTGCTCCTCGATGAGCTGCACTCGCAGCTCGTCGTCGTAGATGCCGCACGGGATCTGGCAGTGGGCCCGAACGGTCGGCGCGACTCCGAGTATGGCGGCGGCGACAAGGGCGATGGGGACGATGCGTTGCATGGGACCTCCTGTGGTGGGTGGATGCTCCGATACTGTGCAACAGGGGTTGCGAGGGCGGGTATTCCTTTTCAGCTCTTGCTTCGGCGGGCCGGCCGCGGCAGACCTCTCTAGATCGCGGAGTCGTCCAGGTTGACGCTGGTTGCCGCTGTCGGCGGGTTGAGACCGGTCTCTGCCCGCGCTACCCGATTTCGCCCGGCCTGCTTGGCGCGGTACAGAGCGTTGTCCGCAGACAGCAGGAGCTCGACGGCATCCTGAGCGTCGTCCGGGAAGGTCGCGACGCCGCCGCTGACGGACACGCGACCCATCGGCTGGTTGTCGCCGAACGGAAATGCGTAGCGAGCAATCCGCTGGCGGATGTTCTGAGCGGCGCTCACCGCCTGGGCAGGCGTCCGGCCGGGCATGATGAGCAGAAACTCCTCGCCGCCGAACCGGCCGAAGATGTCGTCGGCCCGCACCGAGTCGCGCACCAGCTGGGCCAGCAGTCGGAGGGCCTGGTCGCCGGCGATATGGCCGTTCTGGTCGTTGTAGTTCTTGAAGTGGTCGATGTCGAACAGGAACACCGCGACCCGGGAGCCGCTCTGGCGAGCGCCGTAGACCAACTCGGACAGTCGGAACTTGAGGGCCCGCTTGTTGAAGATACCCGTGAGCTCGTCGATGTCCGCCGCCACCTTGACGTCCCGGTAGGCGGTCAGGTTGTTCCAAGTGATCGCCCCCAGCGAGGCGATCATCTGCATCATTTCCTTTTCCTGCGGGTGGTGGCGTTGGGGCCTGGAGATGGCGATCACGCCCAGGATCTCGCCGTCGTGGACCATGGGAGCCACCACTGCGAAGACCGGCTCGCCGGCCCCGATGGGGTGGCGCGGATTGTCGGCCACCTGTCGGCGGTAGTCCTGCCAATCCATGACTTTGCGGGTCTCGGCCACGAAGCCGAGCTGACCCTCGCCGATCGCCACTTCGGCTCCCACGTTCAGGCCGCGCTCGCTGGACGCCAGCGCCGCCACGATCAGCCGGTTCCGGCGCTCGGGCTCGGCCAGGGTGCTGCGCCGTCTCACCAGAACCACCGCTTGCTCCGCCCTGAAGATCCGCATCATCGCATTCAGCAGAACGGGCGGCAGCTGGCGGACCTCGGTCTGACTGTTGAGGTCGGCCATCAGCTTCGGGAACTCCTTGATGTAGTCCACGACGAAGGTGAGGTCCTGCTCCATCCGGCGTGTCGGGCTGACCGTCGACGCCGGCTCCAACTCCGGGCGGTCCTGTCCGGCAGGCGGCGATTCGATGCGCCGCAGCCTGGTGTAGAGCAGGGCGACGACCACCAGCAGAATGCCGATCATGGCCCCGAGAACGATCTCGACGATCGGGACCTGGGACAGGTCAACCTGCTGCACGGCTCAATCCGCATCCCGGGAGCGGCATGCTGAACGCCGCCGCAACCCGTCCGAAGGTCTCTTCATGTTCAGTATGTTAGCAGCTGTGCGCCGCAGAGCGCTACAACCGGGATCCGCAGCGCTAGCAGTGGAAACCACGGCTCATCGTTGGAGCGTCGGCCACGGGTCGACGGGTGCTCCGTTATGACGAACCTCGTAGTGGAGGTGATCGCCGCTGGCGTTCCCACTGTGACCCACGGTGCCAATCTCGTCACCGCGGCGGATCCGGTCGCCCCCGTGAACCTCGATCGTGCGCAGGTGGGCGTAGCGGGTCTCCCAGCCGCCGCCGTGGTCGATGACCACCAGCCGGCCGAAATCACCGGACCGTTCGGCGACGACAACCTCGCCGCCCGCGGTGGCGCGGACCCGAGTGCCGTGGGCTGCGGCGAGGTCGATTCCCTGGTGCCGCGATCGTCCCCGGGGGGCACCGAAGATCGACGTGACCGTGACCTTGGTGGCTGGGATCGGCCAACCCGAGGGCACCTCCACGGTGGCCTGGGGCCGCGCGCTGGAACAGCCCGTCAATCCGGCCGTCGTCAGCAGTGCGGTGAGGGTGGCTGCGTGGAAACAGGATCGGGGTCGATTCACCAGAGCATTCTAGCCGTTGGCCGTCAACAGTTAGCCGTTGGCAGTTGGCCGTTAGCCGTCGGTGAGTTGAAAGTTGAAAGTTGAAAGTTCCCCCGCCCAGTCAAGAGTCGAAAGTCCAAAGTCAAAAGTCCAAAGTCAAAAGTCGCCCCCGCCCGGCCGGGCGGGCGGGGGAAGGTTGCCAGTTCTTAGTTCTTAGTTTTTGCCCTGAGGCTCTCGACACTCGGATTTATCACCGCCCGTATGTAACTCAGAACTCAGAACTCAAAACTCAGAACTCACAAAGTGAGGTTGCCGCGTTCTTCTGTGTCCCTCTTCGTTCTTCTGCGGCCAATCCAAGCACCGCCGTCCGGGGACGGTTTTCCGAATTCCGAATTCCGAATTCCGAATTCCCCTTGCTGCCTCGTGGCGGTTGCACACCGCTACGGCGAGCACTACCCTGTTACCCAGTACGAAGGGAGCGACCATGGCCGACGTTTATACCCGGCTCGCAAAAGAGCTCGACGCCCTGCCCCACGGCTACCCTGCCACCGAGGACGGCACCGAGCTCGCCATTCTGCGCAAGATCTTTTCCCCGGAAGACGCCGCCATGGCGCTCAGGCTGAAGCCCATCCCCGAGTCCGCCGCAACTATTGCCCGCCGGCTTCACCGACCGCAGCACGAGGTCGCCGAGACTTTGGACGGCATGGCCGAGCGCGGTCAGATCCTCTCGATGAAGAAAGAGGGGCGCCGATATTACGCGCTCGCGCCGTTCGTGGTGGGAATCTGGGAGTTTCAGTTGAACCGGCTCGACCGTGAGCTCGCCGAGCTCTTTGAGGCCTACGCGCCCAGCCTGCTTTTGACGGTAGGCGGTTCGGCCCCGGCGCTCGGGCGGGTGGTTCCGGTCAATCGCCGCATCGAGAGCCAGGCGGAGGTCCTGCCATACGACGACCTGAAGAAGTTGCTGTCGAGCTGCAAGTCATTCCGTGTTGCCGACTGCATCTGCCGCAAGGAGCACGCCCTGCTCGGCAAGCCGTGCAGCCACACGATGGAGACGTGTTTGTCGTTCTCCCGTGAGGCCAACGCCTACGAAGGAATGGCGCCGTGGGGCCGCGAGATCACCCTCGACGAAGCCCTCGAGGTGCTCGACCGATCGGAGGAGGAGGGTCTCGTTCACTGCACCTACAACGTTCAGCGCGGACCTTTCTTCGTGTGCAACTGCTGCTCCTGCTGCTGCGGTTTTCTGCGCGCGGTCAACGAGCACGGTGCGCCGTACATGCTCGCTCGCTCCAACTATGTCGCCGAGATCGATCTCGACGAGTGCTCAGAGTGCGGCGACTGCGCCCAGGAACGGTGCCCGGTGGAAGCGATCTCGAACGGCACCGAGGGCTTTAGGGTGGACCGCGAGCGGTGCATCGGCTGCGGGGTGTGCGCGATGGGTTGCGAGTACGACTCGATCCGATTGGTGCTGCGCCCCGAGGGCGAGCGTCGGACCCCGCCCGGCAACGTGATCAACTGGAGCCTGGAGCGCACCGACAACCGTCACGGCAAGCTCAAGGGCGCCGCCATGCGCGGTTGGGTCGCCTGGGAGGGCCTCAAGATGGCCGCCCGCCGCCGCGCGGAAAATTAGCCCACCCGCCCACCCTCGTAACGTTAAATAAGTTAAACGTTTAACCTTTAACGAGTAACGTTTAACTCTGTCTCGACAGCGGGTAAACTGTCCCGGTCATGACTGTGGTTCCCGGACATTTCGAGGTGAGATGCGAGTCCTGCGGCGCGACGACCCTCTGCGAGCCGCTGATGAGGACAGCCCGCTGTCCCTATTGCGACTCGCCGTCGGTGGTGGACCGACCGGCCACCGAAGACCGGCCCGATCCGGTGTTCGTGATCCCCTTCTCGATCGAGCGTGAGGCTGCGGCTGAGGGGATCCGAGCCTGGTTGCGGAACCGTTGGATGGCGCCCTCCGCCCTGCGACGGGCCAGGCCGGAGCAGGTCACCGGCGTCTACCTGCCCACCTATCTCTACTCGGCCACCACCGACACCATGTACTCGGCCGTGGTGGGCGAGGTGTACTACGCGACTCGGGTCGATCCCCGGTCGAAGAAGGTCCGGCGGGTCCGCGAGATCGAGTACCACGATCTCAAGGGCGAGCATGCCCACCACCTGAAAGACGTGGTTGTGACCGCTTCGGCGGGCCTGCCCAACGACGAAATCGAGGCGGTCGAGCCTTTCCGCCTCGAAGGCCTCCGGCGGTACTCACCGGCACTGGTGGCCGGTTGGGTCTCCGAGGAGCCGTCGATGACCAGGGAGGAATGCAAGGCGCTGGCTCGGGAAGAGGGTACGGCGCGGATCGACGAACTGCTGCGGCGTTTCCTGCCGGGCGACACCCTGCGCGGCCTGAAGCACCACACCAGGTTCAAGGCCGAGTCTCTCGACCTGACCCTGTTGCCGCTGTGGGTCTTCGCGATCCGACCCCGACCCGGGAAGCCACCGATCCGCTTCCTGGTCAACGGTCAGACCGGCGCGGTCCACGGCTCGGCGCCCGTGTCCTGGGCCAAGGTGGCGGCGATCACCGCCGCGGTGCTCGGCCTGGCGGGTTTGACGGCCCTGGCGGGATGGTTGTTGTGACGGATTCCACCGCCTTGTGCACCAGGTGCGACAGTGCCTGTGAGCTGGGCGACGACCGCTGCGCGGTCTGCGGGGCGGTGGTCCCGGGAGGTGGGCTCATCGACCTCCCGGTGACCGCGGTCGAGGTTCTGCGCTGCGACGGCTGCGGGGCCGCGGTTTCCTACAGCGTTCCCGCGGGTGCTCCGAGCTGCGCCTTTTGCGGCTCCGTGATGCACCTGGAAGCTCACGGCGACCCCCTCGAGCAGGCGGAGCGGCTGTTGCCGTTCACCGTCGACCGTGGGCAGGCCGAGGAGGTGTTTCGGGAGTGGCTCGGGGGTCTGGGTTGGTTCCGGCCTTCCGACCTGTCGGCGGCGAGCCGGCTCGAGTCCATGCAGGCCCTGTGGTGGGTAGGTTGGAGCTTCAACGCCGAAGCCCTGGTGAGCTGGGCGGCCGACTCCGACGTCGGCGCCGGTCGGGCGGATTGGGCACCCCACGTGGGACGGACCAAGATGGCCTTCGAGAGGGTGGTGTCTCCGGCCTCGCGCGGGCTGACCGAGGCCGAGGCCCTGCGGTTGATCGACACATATGATCTGGAGACGGCAGCCAAGCCCGATTCAATCAACGGTCCCGACGGCGCGGTGGAGCGGTTCGAGGTCCGCCGCTCCCACGCCCGCCGGCACGTGGCCTCGGTCATCGATCGCCTGGTTGAAGATCGCCTTCGCAGTGGGGTCATCCCCGGTCGACGGTTTCGGAACGTGACGGCGGCGGTCCTCGCACGGCGTCTGGTGACCCACCGCCTGGGCTTTCCGGCGTGGGTCATCGCCTACCGCTACCGAGACGTTGCCCACCGGTTCGTGCTCTCCGGCCAGGACCCCGCCTGCCGGATGGGCGATGCTCCCACCTCCGTGGCAAAGGTCCTGCTCGCGGTGCTCGGTGTTGCGCTCGGCCTGGTCGGCCTCGCCACCCTCCTCGGAGCGCTCCTGACCTCCTGAGCGGAGGCCCTACCGCCTGCTCGGCCAACCGAGATACAGCGTTACACATTAGCGACAGTATTCAGGGGCAAGCCCCGGGGACAGCGAGCAGGGACAGCGTTCAGTGGCGGTGGCAGGGTTCAGCGGACAGCGACTGTGGGCAGAGGCGGTGATCAGGTGCGCGCCGGTTGCATGGTCCCATCCGGGTCGTTCACGGGGTGAATGGGCATAGCCGGCCCCCTCACCAGCTTCGGGTGAGCATGAACGACCCGGAGGCGCCCATGTCCAATGCCGTCGGAAACACCGATCTCGTCGCCTAGCGCCTGCTCAATTCCATCTGAGCGGGCCCGGTTCTCCGATTCTGACGCTGTCAACTGACGCTGCCGCGGCTCCCTGCCGCTGGCTTCTGACGCTGTCCCTGATTGCTGTTTCCGCAGATCAAGCTGCGGTTCCTCTTCGAGCGGGCGGGTGCTGTTCCGAAATTTGAACTCGATCGACCCCCACCTCACGGAATTCCGGATGAGCCAAACGTTAAACGTCGACAGGACCGTTCTCGATGGCCCGCAGCGCTCAGGTTGTTCGGACGTTTAACGTTTAACTTGTGACGTTTGACACTGATCAAGTCCTAGTGAAAAGCTGCTACTGGCGGCGATCGATCACATCGGGCCAGTTGATCACCAGATTGAGCAGGGTGTCGGCCCGCTGCACCGCTGACGGAACCACCAGGAAGCGCTGGGCGTCTGCCGTAAAGTGATAGTAGGCGCCCCCCGCCTCGGGCGGTTGGATCTCGAACAGCGGCTCCACCTGACCGACCCGGAAGGTCTCGCCCTCGGAGTCGATCTCCGCCGCCATCAGCCGGCCGCCCATCTCCGTGTAGACGATCTCCCGGCCGTCGGCGCGCCAGAAGGCATAGCCGCCCGAGCTCGGGGAGACCTGCCATCGCCGGCTCGGCACTGGGAACGTGGTCACGTAGACCTCGAAGTCGCCCGATTCGTCCGAGTTGTAAGAGATCCACCGTCCGTTCGGCGACACCACTCCGACGCCCTCGCTGAACTCGGTCTCCCTGAACGAGGCGGCTTCGGCTCCCCCCTCCAGGGAGAGTACGAACACGTCGGACCTTGTGGGTCCGCCGGTCGCCATGAGCACCACGTATCGACCGTCGGGGGACACGCTGGTCGGAAAGACGTCGCGGTCCGTTGCATACACCTTCTCCACTTCGCCGGCGCCGCCGATGTCCTTGGAGAAGATCGCGCAGTTGCCTTCCCGGTTCGAGCTGAAGATCAACCGCGATCCGTCGGGTGTCCACAGCGGCCAGGTGTCGTCGGTGGGGTCGAAGGTGAACCGTGTGCCGTCGGGTGATACGGCAACCGGCCCGGGACCCACCGGCGACAGGTTGAACAGCGAGTACTCGGGCGGAGTACCGGCGGCCTGCTCCGGGCTCATGTAGGCCGCGGTGCCGAGGATGACTCCCTCCAGGGTCGCGTTTCGGGTGATGGTGGGCGACATGGACAGGCTGTGATCCGCGACGTCGGTTTCCCAGGCCTTGGCAAGGCCGAAATCGAGCACCTTGACGGTCCCGTCGGGGCGAATCTTGACGTTGGCGGGCTTGAGGTCACGGTGGACGATGCCCTGAGCATGGGCCGCCTCCAGGGCCTCGGCGATCTGCAGGGCAATGGGGATCGCCTCGTCCACACTGATGGGTCCGCGGGCAATGCGGTCGGCCAGTTCCTCGCCTTCGACGAACTCCATCACCAAAACGTGTTTGCCGTTCGCGTGCTCGAGGCCGAACAGGGTCGCGATGTTGGGGTGGTTGAGCGACGCCAACACCTTACACTGCTCCCAATTCCGTAGGAACCCTCCACTGACCTCCGAGGCGCAAGCTGCTTTCACCTCCCCGACGGCAGCAGGCCACAGCCGTGGCGGACCCGCTTGCTATTCGGACCGAACCATGAGACTCTGTCCAGGTTGCAAGAGCGCCGCGTGCTGAACGCGGCAGGTCTCTGCAGCACGACAGTATGAGGGTCCGTCAGGGCCCGGACGGCAGCCTCGCCGGCAAGTCTCCCGTTCCCACTACAACTCAGCCGGAAGATACCGCGGTACGAATCGCCCTTGGTGGCGGTGCGGCCGCAGAAGGAAGAATGTGTTGAATAGTTTTACCGAATTGAATCTCGATCCCGCGATTGCCCGCGGGATTTCCGACCTGGGCTTTGTCGAGCCCACTCCCATCCAACAGGCGGCGCTGCCGCCGGCGCTCGCCGGCCGCGACGTGCTGGCGTGCGCCATGACCGGCAGCGGCAAGACCGCTGCCTTCGCCCTGCCCATCCTGCAGCGATTGGCCGGCCGCCGCGGTCGCGCGGTGCGCGCCCTCGTGCTGACACCCACTCGCGAGCTGGCGGCCCAGGTTCACGAGCACTTCGAAGCTCTGGGACGCCACACCTCCGTGCGGTCTGCCGCGATCTTCGGCGGGGTCAGGCCCGGGCCGCAGGAAAAGGCCCTCCGATCCGGCGTCGAGGTCGTGGTCGCCACCCCGGGCCGGCTGCTGGACCTCATGCAGTACCCGTGGGCCCGGTTCGACGGCCTCGAGGTGCTGGTTCTTGACGAGGCCGACCGGATGCTCGACATGGGCTTCCTGCCGGACATCCGCCGCATTCTCGGCAAGCTCCCGGGGAATCGTCAGAATCTGCTGTTTTCCGCCACCCTGCCTCGGCCGATCGTGGAGCTCAGCAAGAAGCTCCTGGACGATCCGGCTCGGATCGACGTCGAGCGTCGGCCCGACCCGCCGACCGGCATCACCCAGTCGGTGTTGCCGGTGGCTGAGGCGCTCAAGCCGACCCTTTTGCTCGAGCTGCTCCAGCGCGGGGACATCAAGACCGCCCTGGTCTTCACCCGCACCAAGCACCGCGCCAACCGACTCGCCGACAAGTTGACCCGGGCAGGTATCGCGTGCGACCGGATCCACGGCAACCGCAGCCAAAGGCAGCGAGAGGCTGCTCTGGCCGCGTTCAAGAACGGCCGCCTCCAAGTGCTGGTCGCAACCGACATCGCCGCCCGAGGCATCGACGTTCACGAGCTGCCGCACGTGGTCAACTTCGATGTTCCGGGCCAGCCTGATGACTACATCCATCGCGTCGGGCGCACCGCGCGTTCCGGCGCCACCGGCGACGCCTATACGTTCGTGTCACCGGCCGAGGTGCCGCAGATCGCCGCCATCGAGCGGGCGTTGGGCCGAAAGCTCGATCGCCACCACCTGCAGGGCTTCGACTACCGGGCCCAGCCGCAGGGCCGACTCGAGATTCCGGTTGCCGAGCGAATTGCCGCTCACCGAGCCCGAAAGGCCGGGGAGAGGGCGCGGATCGGGACCGCCGAGCCTCGGTCCAGGCGCAGCCGTGGGCCGCGGCGACCGGGTGGCCAGCGAAAAAATTCAAGCCCGAAACAGGCAAGAACGGGGAAATCCGGCTGATTCGGGTTATACTTACAAGCTGTGGTGAGGTCGGCGAGACTGAGCCGCAGGGACGGGGGCGCGTTGTTCCCGTCACCAATAACCCTTGAGCTCGCTCCTGCGGGGCGGTGACTCAAAGAAAAGAGAGAGAGAGTATGTCGAAGAAGTTGTTTGTAGGAAGCTTGAGCTGGGACACCAACGATGACGGGCTGCGTGCTGCCTTCGAGCAGTTCGGAGAGGTCTCCGAGGCAATCGTGATCAAGGACCGGATGTCCGGACGCTCCCGCGGGTTTGGATTCGTCACCTTCGAAGACGGCGACGCGGCCGACCGGGCCATCGCCGAGCTCAACAACACCGAGCTCGACGGCCGGGCCATCAAGGTCGACGTCGCCCAGGAGCGCAGCCGCGATCGCTGATCGCCCGCCGCACCTGAATTTTGGAACCCCTCCAACCGGAGGGGTTTTTTACTGCGTTCCGCCTTTCACCACGGCATTCGATGTGGTCCGCATTTCTCACCGAGCCCCCATTGGTCGCAGAGACTCGCGACACCAGAAATTTTTGGGTCGGTGAGAAATGCGCTGAAGGGCCTTGCGATTGGTGAGATCAGGCACCACATTGTCCTCACGGCTTGAACATCGCAACGTTGTCCATTGAGTTTGACTGACCCAAGGAGGTGTGGCGATGCGAATGAAGGCTCTGTTGGTGGTGGGGTGCGTTCTGGTCTTCCCGATGGTCGCAGGTGCACAGCAGGTGGACTCGACCCACATCTTCCCGGGGGCCGCGCGGCTCGCGGGTCAACCGCCGAGCCAGTGGGTTTCCGACATTACCGTCAACAACCTCCAGTCGTTCGGGATCACAGTTGGTTTTCTGTTCCTCCCCGAGCGGACGCAACACGGCATTCAGGACCTGTTTATCCCGCCGGGGCAGCGCTTCACCCTCGGTCCGCGCGAAACGCGGCTCTTTCGGGACGTCCTCCGGACTGTGTTCGACGTCGACGGTCAAAAAGGACTTGTGTTGGTGACCTGCGAGCGGGAAATGCTCCAGCTACCGCCCGGCGACGACGATCTCTACATCGTGGCCAGCATGCGCACCTACGACGTGAGCAGCCCTCAGGGTACCTACGGCCAGTCGATCCCGGCCAATAACTTCATCCTCAACACCTCGGGCCAGCAGTCCTTCCTCACGGGTGCGGTGAACGACGAGGACTTCCGCACCAATCTCGGCCTCGTCAACGTTTCCCTCGAAGGGGTGAGGATCCACTATCGGATCTTCAGCGCCACCGCGATCGTCGCCCAGGGCTTCAAGGATCTGGGGTCCCTCGAGAACAGGCAGTGGTCCTTCAGCCAGCTGGGGGTGGGCAACGTGCAGGGGGCGCTCACCGTGGACGTCTGGCTCGATCCGGACGATGTTCGGGACCCGTGCGTGGATATGATGGAAGGCGGCACCGGCTTCGCCGCCTACGCGTCCAAGGTGGACTCCAGGACCCAGGATGCGGAGTTCCTCTGGGCCGCATCGGGATGGGTGGCCGAGGTCGAGTGCGACTGGTGATACTCTGAGTCTGGTATCTGGAATCTGGCTGCCAACGGCCTCAATTCCAGTGTTTGAGCTGGGGCCACGCGTCGGCCAAGGACACCCGGAGATCTCGGCACAAGAAGATCGGACGGTTCTCCTCGGCCATCCCCCAGGGGTGGTGGTGCTCGCCGGCTTCGACCACCAGTCCACAAATCTCCTCAAGGGATTCCCGACGCCACTGCAACCAGATCAGGTCGTCGAAGTCCTGGTTGGGTGGCCCCCAGAACCAGTAGTTCTGGTGGGCGCAGATGGCGGGCGGCAGCCCGAGGACCGGACCAAACAGATTGATCGCTCCGGCCTCGCCGTAGTTGGAGGCGAAGATGCCGGTTCGGGCTCGCTCCTCGGGCGGCAGCGACCAATAGACCTCGGCCACGTCTTCGACCAGCTCCGGCCAGCCGAACTGGTCGCCGAAGTGTTGGGGAAGGGGACCCGAGTGGGCGACCTCGGTCTTCGGCAGATCCATGCCGAGCCTCGCTTGGTAGGCGACCAGCTGGGCCGGCCCCAGCACCGGCAGGAACATCGGTGCCAGCAGGCTTCCGGCAACCGCAACGGTGCCAAGGACCGCGAACCGGAACCACCGCCTCGAGCGAATCGTCTTCAGGCTCGCGAGCCGGGCTTCGATCGCGACCCCGCCGGCGGCAAACAGCATCGGGTAGATCGGCGCGAGGTAGTAGACCTTGGCTTTCAGCGCGATCATCACCGCGAGCAGCACGAGATAGGTCCAGCCCACCACGCGGAATCGGGACAGGCGGCCGAGGAGCAGGCTGGCGAGGCCGCCGAGCCAGACCGGCAGGGTGACGGGGTGCATGATCAGGATCTGCTGAGCGATGAAGTCGATCGGCGCCAGGGCCACGTTCTTGCCGATCCGCCGGACGTTGGCGAGATCCTCGAGGGTCGGAAAATCGCGGGCTGCCTGCCACAGGATGTTGGGCAGAAAAATCAACAGAGCCAGTCCGGCGCCGAGCCAGATCCAGCGGCGGCCGAGCTCCCGCCGGTTCGAGGTCAGCAGAAATCCCGCGACCATCGCCCCGCCGAAGAAGATCGTCGAGTGCTTGTTCTGGAGCCCGAGGCCGGCGAGCAGACCGAACCACAGCCAGAGGCGGGAGTCCCCGGAGCGCACGAGTCGCATCACCAGCCAGACGCAGCCCATCCAAAAGAGCGGCTCGAACGCGTTCATCGTCATCAGGCCGTCGATCGCGAGGGAGATGGGGGCGATCAGGGTGCACAGACCCGCGAGAGCCTGGGCAAACGACCCTCCGCCGAGCTCGCGCGCCATCAGCATGGTGAGCACGATCAGGCCGGCGCCGGCCAGCATCGGCAGCAACCGTAAGGCCGGCAGCGACCCGCCGAGCAGCAGGGCCAGCTTGCCGTAGACCGCCACCAGCGGTGCGCAGTCCACGTAACCCCAGTCGAGGTGCCGGGCGAGATCGAGGAAGTAGAGCTCGTCGCGGAAATAGCCGTAGCGCGTCAGCCCGGGCACGTGAACCGCGATCTTGGCCACCACCAGCACCGCCAGCGCGACGCGGTTCAGCCCGGGCAGCGCACCTGAGGGGGCTGCGTTGGCCGCGGTTTCGGATTCGGATGTGGTCGCCATCGGCTGCTCAGACTCTACCGCATCGTGAGAATGCTGAGCGAGGGCAAGATCTCAGGATTAATTGTTGTTCATATGACCAAAGTCACATTTTTATATACCGTCACGTCTTATCGTAGGATCCAGCACCACAGCGTCCGGGGAGACCGCACAGATGAATCGAATGGAGGCAGCGATGACAACTCAATCTCTCATTCGCACGACGGTTGCGATCGTCGGGCTCTTCTTCGTCGCAGCGACGGGGGCCATCGCCTACGACAGGTACAGCGTCAACGATGATGCCACCAACTGTAGAACCTGCCACGGCGACTTCAGGAGCGACCACTACATATCGCTGGTGGACGGAATGGACTGGGGCAACCTCCACAACATCCACCGATCCACCATGCTCGCCGGCGACTGCGACGTCTGCCACGGCGGGGGCGACGAGTTCCCGGTCTTGATCGCCTCCTCCAACGGCGGGGACGGTTTCGAACCGGTCTCGTGCATGGGCTGCCACGGGGTCGATCCGTCGCCCGGCGTGCCGCCGAGCAACGACTGGGGTGCCGGGCTGAGGCTCCACCACGCCAACGCCGGGGTCGGTCTCTGCGCCGGCTGTCACCCCAGCGATCCGCCGCCGCCGCCGGAGAACACGGCGCCGTCGTACTACTTCCTGCCCGACGCCAACCACCCGAACAAGCCGACGGACCCGTGCGACTCCGCCTCGGAGAATTACGCAGGGGCGGTCATCGGCCTCGACAACGACGGCGACGATTTGTACGACGGAGACGACACCGACTGTGCGGCGGCGCCCACACCCACCGCCACGCCGACGTGGACGTACACGCCGACCGACGTACCCACCAACACACCGACCCCGACCCGAACCCCGACCTCGACGCCCGTCATCACCAACACGCCCACCTCGACGCCAACCGTGACGCCGACGCCGACGCCGAATCCGAACCTGCTGTTCTCGGACGGCTTCGAGTCGGGAGACCTCACGGCGTGGAGCTCTGTCATCCCGGCGATGCTCGGCGAAAAGCCGCTGATCAACGGCGCGATCTTTGTGCTGCTCGCCGCCGGCGCCGCGTTGGTCGGGATGAAGAGGAGTTAAACGTTACACGTTGAACGTTAAACGTCCGAGATCGCCGAGATCCGGCGGGTCGTCTCAGGCGAATCCAGACGATTGACGTTGGTCGTTCACCCCGAAGTACCTCGTCCAGTTTTCTCAGCCGCCGCGCGAAGCCTCGAGTCCCGCCTGCGACTCGCCGGCTCATCGACGTTTACAGGACGACCTCATTTTCGACGAGGACGAGCGTGGACCCTCTGATGAGCTGAAACTCCAGGGCGAGGCGATCTCGCGCTTCGCCCCGGAAGACAAGACCGTCGTCAAACGGGTCCTCGACAGCCTCATCCTCAGCAATGAGGCCAAACGCTGGTCCTCGGCCTCATAAGTGAACAGCCCAGACTGCCGGATAGGGCAGTAGAGAAGAAGCCGGCACCAGCCGGCCTCGACAAAATTCAGGAGGTTCCCTGGCTCGTTTTCATCAAGAACCGTCGAAATCGTCTGACCTGTCACGCGTATGCGTTCCCCGAGACACGCGGTTGTACACGTGGTAGATGCCACCAGCAACCAATACCCTCGGTCGACGACCCATTCCCACACCCCACCGCTATCGGAAGAGACATCATAACATCAATACCACCGCACCTGGCACGTTTAGGCGGCCAGATGAAGGTCATCGCCTTCATCACCAAGCACGACGTGGTCGATGCGATCCTCAGGCATCTCGCGAATACAAAAGCGCGGTCTCCCCGCGGCCCGCCAGGCGCGCCCACCCTCCCCACCACCTCCTGACCCCATCGCGGCCGCGGCCGTCTGTGCAAGGTGTGTTCATGGAAGCGGCGGCCGGACGAGGGGCCGAAGTTTGAAGCGTGTTGGCCTGGAACGCGCTATCCCAACCGCAGGTTTCTGCCGTTTAGGAGACCCTTCGGGGAATGCGAGCCCATCCTGGGCCCCGAATAGGCGCCTCAACCCCGTGCCAGGCTGGCGCTGAACGAAAGGAACTTCCTATCCCTATCAAGAATCGTCGGAATCGTCTGACCTGTCAAGCGTATATTGGCCGGGACCGAGCTTGCCGACCGGATCACCTGATCGGCAATCGATTTCAAAGGGGCGGGAACCCTCATCACGAGCTTGATGGCGATGCCTGCTGCTTCGAGGGCTTTCTCGTGGGCAACGAGGTTGGTGTTTCCGACGGCTTTGGACATGGTCACCTCCGGGTCGTTCATGCCCTTTTCCACAAGCCGGTGAGGCAGCCGATGTCAAGGGTGTGGAGCACCGGACCCCTGGGCCGGCTTGCCCTTGACATCGGCTGCCCACCGGCTACTCCTTCCTTAAAACGACCCGGAGGTGTCCATGTGCGATGCCGCCAAGACAACTGATTGCTGCCACTGAAGACTGCTCGCCGTCCCTGCTCGCTGTTCCCGGACGCTGCCGCTCAATACTGTCGCTGCCGCTGCATTCCGGGCACCGGCACGGAGACGGGCACGGCAGAACCCCGACCTCACGCTTTCCCGGATGAACCAAACGTTAAACGTGTGAAGCCGTGCCACACTTGGCGGTTCGCGAGACCCCGCTCAGCCGGCGAGGCGTTCGAGGGCGAGGCGGAAGCCGAGGGTGGCGGCCACGGCGGCGGCACAGCAGGCCGGTTACGAAGCATGCGAGCACGATCCGAGAAGCGCGCCACAGGGGACCATCGTCCGCCGATCGCCTGAACCGCAGCGCGCGCCGAACCACAACCGCGATGCAGAACAGGTTCACGCCGATGGCGGCGGCTGCGAAAGCAACCTTGACCAGATGCAACGGCGTGATCGGATTCGTCAGGTAGAGCAGGGCGCCACCGGTGGCGAGCACCGCGAGCACGAGCGGAAGCTCGACGAGCAGATCGATCCAGAGGTGAAGCTGAATGGTCGCAGCGTGCAGCTCGGCACGTCTGAAGGGGTACACCTCGATCACGGCCTCGGTCGCCACGACCCCGCCCCACAGGGACAGCATGATCAGGTGAATCATGGCCAGCACGTCGATTTGCATTCGTCCGCAACCAATAATAATGCAGCGTGACGAAGAAATCGCGGTCCGCAGCAGCAATCCTCGGAAGGCGTTCAATTCGTAATTCGCAATTCGAAATTCGCAATATCCGGCGAAAACGGGCCACATCGCGCACCCTTTGTCATCGGAAGTGGACATGAGCCGCCGGGTTCGAGCCGGGTCAACGACGAATTAGAAGGCCCGAAAACGACCGCTGGGATGTGATGTTGCAGAGGGTGCTTGCGGCTTCCCGTCCCTGGCATCGCTATTGCTCAATGGAGGGTCGAGCGGGGATCCGGCGCAAGGAGACCGCCCCGATCGGAAGGAGGCTCAAATGCGACGGTTCCTTGGAGTTTTTTCGGCGGCGATGTTGCTCATCGCTTCTGGTGCGTGCACGTATCATCGGGCGTACGTCGACTACGAAAACCAGGGCGGGGACATTCAGATGCAGGCCGCAGGCTGGGAGGGTCAGCGGCTGGGAGTGGTGCGGGCGTCCGAGGGCGGCCCCGTGTGGAAGGACTGCACGAAGGTGGCAGAGGCTTCAATCTGGGTCCTCATGGAGGAAACTCGAGCCCGGGGCGGCAACGCGATCGGCGAGTTTCGATGGGTGCCGGCGCACCCCGACCACAGCTCGGACGCGCCGATGTGCCGCCAGCGGTGGGGCTGGTTCCTGATCTGGCCGGCGGTGCTGTCGCCCGCCTTCCAGAGCGCCGGTGTCGAGGCGGTGGCCTACAAGCTCGAAAACCCCGCCGCCGCGCGGGCCGGGGTTTACCGGATTCCGTCTGCGGAATCGGACCGGCGGCAGCTGGCGGCGCGCATCGTCGAAGAAACGGCGCCCGACGTATGATTGGCCGGTGACCGGCTGGCGGCTTCTCCAATTTCATCTTCACGTCGGGGTGCGGGTGGCACTGCGGTCGCTGGTGCCCGTGATGGTGGGGGCGGTGGCCGCCGCGGTGCTGTACGGCAGCCCGGCCGCGGTGCTCGGACCGATTGGTGCGCTGCTCTTCCCGCCGGCTGCCTCGTTGATGGCCGCGGTGCCGGCCGTCGCACTGTCCGCGGCGATTGCGATGGCGTCCGCTCCCAGGTTGGCCAACGGACTGACCGGTTGGCTCCGCCACCTTCCCGCGACCGGTGTTGCCCATCGGCGGGCCCTCACGGCCGGGCTGGTGGTGGCGCAGGCCCCGGTCCTGCTGCTGATGCTGGCGGGCGGAGTCGCCTCCCTTGACGGCCGGCTCTCGACCACTCTCCCGCGACTGGTCGGCCTGGTTCCCATGGCCTGGTGCTCGGCGCTTGGTGGCTTGCGGGTCGCGCGCCGAGCGCGCGCTTTGGCATTCGGCGCCGGGGTCGCCGTATGGATGGGGTCGTGGGGTTGGATGGCCCTGGCCGCTTTGTTGCTCGCGGCGGCCGACTGGCAAGCGGGTCCGATCCGGGCGATGGGGCGGCAGGCCCTTTTTAAACGGCGGGCAGCCGACTCCTCTTCGGGGCGTCGTGGGACCGCAACCGCGTCGTCCGCGGCACGGGTGTGGGCCGTCATCGGGGGGCGCGCGCTGAAATGGCGGATCATCGCCAGCTGGATTCCGGGGCCGTTCGTCCTGCTCCCGGCGTGGTTGTTCCTGCGCAACAACCGGCTCGCACCGGCCCACGAGGTGGGTGCCATTCGTCTGGCCGGCATTGCCGCCGGGGTCGTCACCATGGCGGTGCTCGCCGATGGGCTGGTGAGACGGCGCCCTCCCTGGCCGTGGATCCGGTCGCTGCCCTGGTCGGCATGGGCTCGGGTGGCGTTCGACGGCATCGGGCTGGCGGCGGTGGCGTTGCCGGTGATGCTGGCGGCTGCCGCGATGGCGCCCGCGGCGCTGCCGGCGATGTTGGGGACGGTGCCGCTGCTCTCCCTGCGGGCGGCGGCGGCGGTTCGAGACGGAGTGGGTCGCAGTGTCGGCGCAGCGGGCCCGTTGTTGATCGAAGGCCTGCTGGTTGCCGGGTCGGTGGCGCTGGTGCCGTGGTTGGCGGTTGTGATGCTGGTGCTGGCTCCTGCCGCGGCGATCCACGCGATCCAGCGGGAGCGCCACCAGCCGGTCAGCAGGTGGCACGAGCTGCACCATCTCGCGGCCGGTGACCCGTTGTCGTGGAGCAGCGGGTGATCGTCTTCGACGCAGTCTCGTTCGGCTACACCCCGGGCCTTGAGGTCCTGAACGACGTTTCGTTGGAGTTCCCACCTGGAATGTCGCTGGTGGTCGGCCCGAACGGGTGCGGCAAGAGCACGCTGTTGAAGCTGGCGGCGGGAGTCGAGATTCCGGCCCGGGGTCGGGTGACGGTGGCCGGGTTCGACCTGTGGCGGGACGAGGTGGCGGCTCGGCGGCACCTCGCATACCTGCCGGAGCACCCCGATTTGACTCCCTACGCGACGGTGAGCGAGATCCTCGCTCTGGTGTGCGGACTGCGGAGACGTCCCGCCGACGAGGCCGGCGAGGCGCTGCGCTGGGTGGGCCTGGATGGGCTCGGCCACCGGACCGTGCGCGAGCTGTCGAAGGGCCAGCGCCGAAGAGCCACCCTGGCGGCTGCCCGGATCGGCAGTCCATCGTGCCTGCTGCTTGACGAGCCCCTCGACGGGATGGATCGGGCGTTCAGGATCGAGAGCGTAGGGTGGATGGCGGACCGGCTCGCCGCCGGAGCGACCGTGGTGACGGTGTCCCACGACTTCGAGCCGCTGGCCCATCTGGTGGATCGCGCGGTGATCGAGCGAGCGGGCCGTTGGCAGATGGTCGAGCAGCTTCCGCCGCCCGGCCCGGCTCGAATGTCCCGGCTGGAGGATCTCGCGCTGGGACTGTAGGCCGCCACCGGCCGGCTGGTGAGGTATCCGGTTCGGCGGTCAGGAGACCTGAGTGTTCACGCAGCGGATCCCTTCGCCCTTGGCCGCAGGAACGAAGCAGCCGCTGCACGAGACGCAAGCGGCGCGGCGGTGGTCGCCTGCTGCCCAGCGGGCGGGCAGGTCCGGCTCCCGGATGAGCGGCCGCGACATGGCGAAGTAGTCGGCGACGCCGGTTGACAAGACGGCCTCGATCTTCTCCGGAGAGCGGATGCCCCCGACGAGCATGAGAGGCACGTTCGGCGCTGCGCGGCGGATCGCCTGCGCTTGCGGAAGGAAGTACGCCTCGTCGTCCTCGGTTTCGATCCTGGTGCGGGCCGCGCCGAGCTTCCCGGAGCCGCCGGTGCCGCCGGAGACCTCGATGGCGTCGATGCCCGCTTCGGCGAGGGCGGCAGCCAGGTAGGTGGCGTCCTCCTCGGTGGTCGATCCCTCGAGGAAGTCATTGGCGTTGAGCTTGATCATTACGGGCCAGTTGGGGCCGACCGCCGAGCGCACCGCGGCGTAGGTGTCGCGGGCGAACCGGGCGCGGTTGTCGAGGCTGCCGCCGTAGGCGTCGTCCCTACGGTTTCGGACGGGCGACAGGAACTGCGCCAGCAGGTAACCGTGGGCGCCGTGGAGCTGCACCCCGTCAAAGCCGGCCGCCTGGAGGCGCCGGGCCGCATCGGCAAAACACGAGATGACATCAGCAACGTCGCCGGCCGACAGCTCTCGCGGCACCTCGGGGTAGCCCGGGCTCGCAATGGCGCTCGGCGCCACGGGGTCGCGGCCGCCAGTTGCACGCCGGTCCGCCTGGCCGCCGCAGTGGACGATCTGACCGACTACCCTGCCACCGTGGTCGTGGACCGCGGCGGCCAGCGCTGCGAGCCCCGGAATCAGGTGATCGCTGTCGGCGGCCATTTGGGTTGGATGCTGGCGGCCGTCGGAGCGGACCGAGGTATAGCCGGTGATGATGAGTCCGACACCACCGTCGGCCAACCGTCGGTAGATCTCGAGGAGGCGATCGTTGACCCCCCCGTCGAGATCGGCGAGACCCTCCCAGGTGGCCGACCGCACCAGTCGGTTTTTGAGTACGAGGCCGTTCATGGTGGTCGTATCGAAGATGTTCATGGCGCTGGTTTCGGTGTCCCCGGGTCTACTCGACGACGACCGTCGCGTCCTTGATCATGACGGGATAGCTGTATCCGGCGCCGAAGTCCTGGTCCGACATCACCGGACCGGTGACGGTGATGACGTCGCCAACCGAAGCGGTGCCAGGCGAGGTCACGGTGAGGTCGTGGGTGCCGGCCGACGGGTCGCCGGTGCCGTCCTGGATGTGCATCCAGTTGGTGCCGAGGATGCCGCCGTTGAACTTGACCACCCTGCCCCGCACGGTCACCGTGGAGCCCGAGATGGCCTGGGTGTCGGTCCAAATCTGTTCAATCGTCACTCCGCCGGCGGCGGGTTCGAGCGGTGCCGGATGATCCACCCCGTGTGATGCCGGAATCCCTGCGACAGGGGGGTGACCCGGCGGCATGGTCGGGCCGAGATCCTCTCCGTTGCGGGCAATCATCGATACGAAGTAGATCAACGGAAAGTCACGGTCGAGGGTGTCGCTGTGGAAGTCCTCCATCGCCATTTCCAGGGGAACCACGACCTCGTCCCCCACCTCGACCTCGAAATGGGTGGCGGCGGCCCAGATCTCCTGGCCGTCGGCCTCGACAAGGACATAGGTGTAGGCGCCGGCGTCCATTGTCTCCACCACCTTTCCGGCGAAGGTGTTGCCGGCGGAATCCTGCGGGGCGGCCCCCTGGGAGTCTTGGGGCTCAGCCGCCACACCCGCATCCTGATCGGCCTGCGGCTGTGCCGAGCACGCACCTGCGGTGGCGATCGCGGCCGAAATCAACAACATCGAGAGTTTCTTCAGGTTCATGAGGTTCACTCCAGAGATGGGTTGCCGGCGGTCGATGAGCCCGCCGCCGGAAGCGCGCAACATTAGCACGATCAGGGCACGGTCGCCGACCACTCGGAGGTGTCGCCCGACTCGAAACCGTCGTCGAAGATCGCGTTTTCAGTGGGCACGTCGATGGTGTAGCTGTAGCTGCCGGTGGGCACCGGGTGGACGTCGGCGATCGAGATGACGACCTCTGCGTAACCGAGGGCCTCGTTGAACTCGTACGATCCGTCGTTGGCGCTGTCCAGCATCAGCCAACGCACCAGGGTCGGGAGGCCCGGGTCCAGCGCCATCATGGAAACTCTGAAATCCTTGGTGTCGGCGCCGTCGAAGTGCAGGGTCGGCACGCTTGAGAAATCAGTAAGACGGATGTAGTCGGTGGCCCAGTTCTGCACCGTTCCCGACCCCGCAGCGGGGTAGGTGTTGTGTGTCCGGAAAGCCGAGAAGGGTGGAAGGGTGTCGCCCGTGTAGCCGTACTGGCCGCTCGACAGGCCGGGATCGTCGAGGTAGTTGGCCACGCTCCAGTCGCCGAAGATGTCCTCCATGGTGACGTTGAAGCCCTGCCCGATCAGGGTGGTCAGGTAGCCGTTCATCCCGTTGCCCGGGTTGTGGACGAGAGCCCAAATGGTGGGCTGCCCCCCGTACTGCTCGTAGGCGTACAGCGTCCACAGGTAGGTCTGGATGTAGTCCGCCCACTGGGCGCCCCAGTCGGTCAGGCTGTTGTCGGGGTTGCTGTTGAACGAGGAGATCACGTCCGGATTGCCGAACAGCCACATCGCCAGCTCGCCCAGCCCCTCCTCGACCCAGGAGTCCTCGTTGGAGTCCTGGTTGTAGTGGATCATGTGCTGGAACTCGTGCGCCGCCACCGCCAGCATGTAGTTGCTGGCTGGGTCGAGGCTGTCGGTGGCCAGGTAGACCACGTCGGCCTCGTTGCTGGCGAACGGTTGGGTGCCGTCCGGGAACTGGTCGTAGGCCCAGAAGAAGCCGTCGGCGGAGATGTCGAATCGGTAGTAGAGCAGAAAGACCCGATCCAGCCCGTCGAGCGGGTTGGGCGGGTCGCCAAAGTGAGAGGTGTCGAGGTCCCAGATGCCCTGATCCGGGAAGCTGCCGACGCTCTGGTTCTCGAAATGGTCGACGATGCGATCCACATCGGCCTGGTCGATCGACACGTTCCACTCGTCGTCGTCCACCACGATGTAGCTGTTGGCGCCCATCCCACGCACGGTGCACGGCTTGAGCGTCGCCACCGGGAAGCCGCCCAGGTCCCAGATGTACCAGAGCCAGGTGTCGCCCACCTGGGGATCGGCCGGCGGGGTCCGTTCCTCGGTGGAGTTGGGCTTCCACAGGCCCTCGGCCTCCAGCTCCGCCCTGATTTCTTCAGCCGGCCGGTCGGGGCGGGGGAGGAGCGGGTGGATGCATCGCCCGGCCTCCGCCAGTCCGGTCACGATCAGCACGGCGACGCCGAGTAGCCCGACCGTCAGCGCCCGCACACGACGCCCGCACATCGTTTCAGATCCGTTTGCACGACGTTCCATTCCCCACTCCCTTCGAGTTGCCCAGAGCCTACCATTTTCTCGACGTTCTCACCGGTTCGGATCGAAAAGGGGGCTGGTAGGGGCGTGGGCGAATCTGAGAAATATGCGGGCCGGATTTCACGCCGTGTTCATTTTGGGGATTTTGTAGTGTAGACTCAGTCTCGTAAATTTTCAACAACCACGAACGTCGGGAAAACGCAGGAGGTAGCGATGGTGACTCGGAGTCGGAGCGTGGAATCTAAGGCGGGGCCGGCGGTGAGCACCGCCCGCCTGCTCGGCGGCTGCGTCGTCGTCGCCGTCGTGCTGCTGGCGGGGAGCTGGAGCATCCTGTCGGCAGGCGAGGGCGAGCTCGGTTTTCCGGATTTCACCCTCGAGGTGACGCCGGCCACCGTCCAACTGTGCGCGCCGTCTGACGCGATCTACCAGGTGGCGGTGGGCTCGCTCCAGGGATACAGCGACCCGGTCACCATGGGCGCGTCGGGAAACCCCGCTGGGACCTTCGCGAGCTTCAGCGTCAACCCGGTCAATCCTCCGGGCGGCAGTCAGCTCACGATCGGCAACACCGGCGGCGCCGCGGCCGGGCTGTACCAGATCGACGTGGTTGGGATAGCGCCCACCAGCACCCACACCGCGACCGTTTTCCTCGATGTGTACCAGGCCGCGCCGGGTGCGGTCACCCTGATGTCTCCCGCCAACCAAGCGGTCGATCAGCTGCGAGCGCCCCGCATGGAATGGGCGCCGGTGAGCTCCGCGGTCAGCTACGACCTCGAGATCTCGACGAACTCCGGGTTCTCGAACATCGTCTACTCCGCCACCACCGGGAGCACCGTCCACACACCGGTGTTCGCTCTCGACGCGATGACCCAGTACTTCTGGCGGGCACGCGCGAGCAACTCCTGCGGCGACGGGTCCTTCTCGGCCACGCGCAGCTTCACCACCGGTACCGGGGGTGGGGTGCTGTTGGTGGATGACGACGACGACAGTCCGGACGTCCGGGACGCCTATGCCATGGCTCTCGACGGACTGGGCATCCCGTTCGACGTGTATGACACCCGCAACAGCGACGAGGAGCCGAGCCAGGCGCTGCTCGAGCTGTATGGCGCCGTGGTGTGGTTCTCGGGCGACGTGTTCTCGTCACCCGCCGGCATCGGCGTCGCCGGGCCGGGCTTCTCAGGGGAAATCGAGCTCGCCGGCTACCTCGACGGCGGCGGATGTCTGGTCATGTCCTCCCAGGACTATCTGTGGGACCACGGACTGACACCTTTCGGCAGCTCCTACCTGGGCATCGACTCCTATACCTCGGACGTGACCCAGACCACCGTCACCGGTGAGGGCTCCGTTTTCGGCGGGCTGGGCCCCTACGTCCTGGCCTTCCCGTTCAGCAACTACAGTGACGAGGTGGTGCCGGGTGCCGGCGCCGAGCTGGCCTTCGTCGGAGATGCGGCCGACGCCGCCGTGACCAGAGCAGGGTCCAGCTACCGCACGGTGTTCCTCGGCTTCCCGCTGGAGGCGTTGCCCACCATCCAGGATCGGGAAGCGGTTTTGGCAGCGGCTTTCGAAGCCTGTTCGGCGGTCTTCTCGGACGGCTTCGAATCGGGAGATGTCTACCGCTGGTCGACCTGGGTGCCCTGAATCGAGCGGCGGACTATCGGGCGGCAAGGGTGGCGAGGGCGGAACGGAGCTGATCGGAGTCGGGGTAGGACTGCAGGGCCCGCTCCAGAACCCGCCCGGCCTCCAGCCGGTGACCGGCCGCGCGGTCGGGCGCCCCGGCCGCCTCCGCCTCTTCGGCGATCGCCTGGTGGCACTGGGCGAGGGCCAGCACCGCCGGCACGTACCGGCCGTCTCGGCGCACCGCCTCCGCCAGCGTCTCGGCGGCGGTAGCCAGGTCACCGCGGCGCAGCATCAGGCCGCCGAGCCCGGCCAGGTACTCCGCCGAGCCCGGACGCAGCTGGAGCGCCCTTTCAAACCCCGCCCCGGCCTGCGCCTCCAGCCACGCCCGGCGCTCGGGGGACGACTGCCGCTCGCTCAGCACCACCCTCAGCCGGGCGAGGTTGGCGACGTGGTCGGGATCGAGGGGCCGCAGCTCCACCGCGCGGACCATGCCGTGCTCTCCGAGCTCGACCGTGCCGGCGGAACGCCCGTCCCCAACGCCGTCCGCCGCCATGGCGGCCCGCGCCTCGAGCGCCAGGAAGGCGTCCTGGAGCGGCGCCAGCTCGACCGCCCGGTGGGCGAGCTCGAGGGCGAGGGCCGGTTGGCGGCGATCGATGGCCGAGCCGGCAGCCTTGGCAAAGGCGTCGGCGCGCACCGTCCGGAGGATGGGCGGGACCGCCAGGCCGGACAGCGCGACCACCACTCCCAGGGCGATGGCGGCCACCTGGACCCGTCGTTCGCCGGGTGATCGACCGCGGGTCCACAGCACCGCTGCGAGAGCCGCAGCCCCGACGAGCAGGAACCATGTGAACTGGACCGGGAGCCAGGACAGGCGGTCTACCATCCGGACCGAATCTGCCGCGGACGCTTCGTCAAGGCGGAAACGTAGCCACGCGGAGAACGCCGCCGTGGGGATCGCGCTGGCCGTGGAAACAACGAGGATCCACCGTCCTGGCCGCGCGGTTCTCGCGGGACGAATCGTGGTCGTTGCCAGGATCAGGGCGGAGACCCAGGTCAGAACGACCAACCCCCAGGCTCCGCCCGGCGCCCGAGCGACCGGGCCGGGTCCGCCGCCGGCCCCTGCGCCGAAGCCGAACAGCAGGGTGCAGCAGACAATCGCGGTGATCAAGGCTGCGGAGAGTGCGCCGTCCCTGTCGAGTTTGTCCGGTCGTTCATCGCCTTTGAATTCCAGTCGGCCCAGGCCGACTCCGGCCACGACCGCGGCGAAGAACCAGAAGTGGAGGCTGGTTGCCGCGGTGGTGAAGCTGAACGAAATTTCTACGAGGTGGGCCGCGACGGTAGCCATCAAGACCGCCGAGATGGCGGCGCCGGGGCCGGTGGCGATCTCCACGCCACCGCGTCGGCCGGCTGCCCTCAGGGCGAACGCGAGGTAGGTGACGACGGCGAGCAGGAGAGCCGCTGGTGCCGCCAAACCAGCCCACAACCAGCCGCCGCTCGCGACCACCGATGCGGCGACGGCGAGCGCTACCAGCGCTCCGACGACCAGCCAGAACAGCGACCGCTGGCGGATGGTGGTCCCGGGCAGCAGGCCTCGAACTCCCCACGACAGCACCGCGGCCATCAACCACAACCACGAGCCCAGTCCGACGAGGCCGGTGGTGGCGAGCTGGTCGAGGGCGGCGTTGTGTGCGCGATCGGAAACCAAACCCCGCCTCGCCAGCCCCACCAGCTCCTCAGGAATGAACCGATTGAGGGAGAGCTGGAGGGTCTCGGGTCCGTATCCGACCAGGGGTCGTGCCCGGTGGCGGGGGTCGGCCACGTCCGGCAGCAGCGGGAGCGGCTCCGGTGACCCCATCATCTCGAGTACCGCCGCCCACAGATGGATGCGAACCCGGGCCGACCGTGATTCCGCGTCGAACGTGCGGGCAAGCCTGGCCGGCGCGGGGTCCGGTCGAGCCGGCTCGGCAGCCCGGCCTGCAGCGACCAGTATCGCAACGGCGCCCAATCCCGCCACAACCACCCCCAGCCACGACCACCTCGCGGCGGCCCGGATCGACGCCGGTCTGCCGGCGTCGTTGGCGATCGCGGTATGGAGCTGCAGCGCCGAGATCAGGGCGAGAACGAACAACCCGACCACCAGGCCGAGCAGCGGTCCTCGACTGCCCGATCGGACCAGCGCGACGACCTGGATCGAGACGGCGAAGAGCAGGAAGCCGACCCCGACAACTCCGGCCGAAGGGGAGCGGGATCGGGTGGTGGTTTCCCCCGATGACCGGACCAGGCCGACCGCCTGGTCCGCCAGCTCCCGGACCGTGATGAAGATGGCCATCAGGAGGTAGCCGCCGAGGAAGATGGGGTTGCCGAGGGTGGAGCTCGACCGACGGAAGCCGGCCGACCAGCCCAGGGGGTCGGTACCGGCGCCCTGCATCAGGGCGTAGAGGGAAACCGCGACGCTGGTCAGTATCACCACGAACACCGCCCGTCGCCACTGGACGACCCGCCGAAGGTGTCCGACCGCGAGCAGGAAGACCGCGATCAGGCAACTCAGGGTCAGGGTGCCCTGGCCGCGCAGGTAGGAGCCCCACCAGCTCAGCTGCGGGTCCACCGACAGGTTTGAGCTGAGCACGGCGCCGGCGCCGACGGCGGTCACGGGGAGCAGAACCCCCCATGGCAGCCGTTCCCCTCCGCCGTCGCCCGACGTTCTTTTCTTGAGGGCAACCTTCACCAGCCAGGCGCCCGCCATGACCAGCACCAACACCTGCAGGGCGGCGATCTTGTCGGGTTCGAACGATCGGTTCGTGAATGGGTTGAAGAACAACGGCACCACCGCCAACGCCACCAGCCACCCGGCTTCGATCAGCCCTGTGCTCAGTCGTTCGGCGCCTCGGTATGAGGAATCCACCCCAGCATGATAGAACCATCGTCGGCTAGAATGCCCCAATGACGAATCACGTGGTCTTCCAGAAGGGCTTCCGTCCGTTCTTCCTGCTGGGCGGCATCGCGGCGGTGGCACTGGTGCCGTGGTGGGCCTTTCACTACGAGGAGCCGATGACCGGCGATCCCGGGCTGTCGAGCATCTCCTGGCACAGCCACGAGATGATCTTCGGATTCACGGCGGCGATCCTGGCCGGGTTTCTGCTGACTGCGGTCGAGAACTGGACCGGCCGGCCAACCGCCAGGGGTCCGTTTCTGGCGGCCCTGGTGGTGCTGTGGGCGATTGGGCGCATGGTGGGGCTCGGCGGCGCTGCCGCCGCCATCGGCGGTCTCGGCGATCTGAGCTTCCTGCCCGCGCTGACCGTCGCCATCGGCATCCCGCTGCTGCTCGCCGGCAGCCGGCGGAACTACCTCCTGCTCGCCGTGCTGCCGGTGCTGTGGCTGTGTGACCTCTACCTCCACCTGCAGACCTCCGGCCTGCTGACCGGATCCTACCTCCGGTCGGACCTGGTGGCAGTGGACGTCGTAGTGGTGGTGCTGGTCATCATCACCGGTCGGATCGTGCCGCTGTTCACCCGCAACGCTCTGGCCGACGAGCGGATCCGGTCTATTGCCCGGCTCGAGACTGCCGCAGTGGCCGGCGTCATCGCCGTCGCGGTGGCGGAGGTCGTCGCCCCCAACGGAAACCTCATGGCCGCCGCCGCCACTGTCGCCGGCTGCCTGGTCCTCGCCCGTTCGGTGCATTGGGGATTCCGCCACACCCTCAGGCGACCGATCCTGTGGGTGTTGCACCTGGGCCACGCCTGGATCTGGTTCGGCCTGTTCTTGAAGGCCGCTGCGGCGGCGGGGCTCGGGGTCCCGCCGAGCGTGGCCACCCACGCGCTCACCGCCGGCGCCATCGGCACCCTGACCCTCGGCATGATGGCGCGGGTCACCCTCGGCCACACCGGAAGGGCGCTTCAGGCATCGCCGCTGGTCAGCATCGCGTTCGTCGCCGTCACCGCCGCCGCCCTGCTCAGGGTGCTCGGTCCGTGGCTCCGCGTCGATCTGACCCGATCCGTCCTGGTCGCCTCCGCCGGCTGTTGGTCGCTTGCCTTCCTGCTCTACCTGCTGGTCAACACCAGGTTCCTGCTCACCCCCCGCCCGGACGGCAAGGCGGGCTGACCCGCCTTGCCGGTCGTGCCGGCTACTTTAGTGAGCAGGTCCCCTTCCAGGTTCCGCCGGCTCCGTCACGTTCGGCTGACGGCTCAGTCGTCGTCTTCGATTGGACCGCCGTGGTCGGCGATCCACGCCCACGTCCCATCGGTCTTCATGGCGATGTCGGTCCAGCGCTGGCTTGCGGTGGACATCTCTCCCGTGGCCTTGTCTTTGGTCGTGGTGGTGGCGACGTAGAGCACCACGGCGATGTTGTCGTAGACCTTGATGCTGAGCGGTTTCACATGGACCCAAAGGGTCTCGCGAGCCGCGAAGTCCCGCGCGTGGGTGGCGCTCCGGTCCGCGTGGTTGGTCGGTACGCCGAGCGAGGCGTCCCCCCAACCCACGAAATCTTCGTGGAAACACGCCGAGATGACATCCAGATCCTGGGTCTCCCAGCAGGCGGTCTCCCAGGCCCAGATCTCGTTTTGCTCGGCGGTCCATTGCTGGGCCTCGGCGGCCAGCGGCAGCAAGACGGCGAGTGCGAAAGCCGCGATGACGATGTGTTTCATGTCGTTCCTCCGGTTGTTGGGACGGACACACGATGCTCCCCGGTGCCGTCTCGATGATTAAATTGAGACTTTATTTCTCTTTGGAAGTTACCGATTCCGCACCCCTGTGTCAAGCACTCCGGTGAGGAAGGCAGCGCCGGACAATCCTGTGGTGTTGGCCCGGACCATCGACCCAGGCCACGGGGCTGGGTGTGAGGCCGGTCACCACCGGTTACGGGCGGGGGCGGTGGATCATGGTTCATGACCGGTCGATCCGACCTTCGTACGGGCCCGCAGCACGGATTACGGCGAATGATCCTGATCGCCGAGCTTGGTCTCGCCGTGCTGGCCTGCAGCGTGGTGATGGCGCGCGAACTGGTTCTTTTCAGTCATGTGCGACGATCTCAGCCTGACCGAGTTCGTGGGCTGCTCGTTCGAGAGCAACCGCAATCCGACCTCCGACCAATTCGCGGGCGGCGCCTACATCCAGGGGGGTCCTTTCTCGATTCGCGACACCCTGTTCCAGGCCAATGAGGCGAACGGCGTCGGCGCACTTTTCCTGGGGCCGGCGGCGACCGGCGATCTGACCAACTGCACCTTCACCCAGAACATCGCCCGCGAGAGCCTGGCGGGAGCGATCACGGTGAACACCACCCGCCCGGTGGACATCGTCAACTGCACCATCGTCGACAACCACGCCCCGGGGGAGTTCGCCTTTGCTGCCGGCATCAATGTGGGCGAGGACAACGCGCTCCGGATCCGCAACACCATCCTGGAAGGCAACACCGCGGGCAACGTCTGGAATCCGTGGAACATCAGACGGACCGTGCTCGATGGCGGCGGCAACCTCCAGTGGCCCCAGACCCGGCCCAACGGTCAAAGCGAGCCGCCGGCCACGGCCAGCGTAGTCTGGGCGGAACCCATCTTGCTGCCGATCGGGTCCTTTGGCGGCATCACCGCGACCATGCCCCCAGACGACCTCAGCCCGGCCATCGACGGTGGCGTGACACCCGGAGCTCCGGACGCCGATCAGCGGGGCCGTCGCCGGATCCCACCGATCGACGTCGGCGCTTACGAGGCGCCCTGAACCGCAGTCTTCGCCGAATGTCTATTGCCAACTCACACGGCCGATGGTCAGCGAACGATGCTCACCAGGCTGAGAGGTCACCGCTCTCGAAGCCGTCGGCAAACACCGAGATTCGGGATAGCCACAGCCGGACGTGGGGCCGGGGAGAGCTGCTCCGGCTGATCGACGCGTCGAGGTCGAGGTCGACGTCAAAATCGCCCAGGACAACCTGAGAGCTGCCAGGATCCCGAGCTCGTGACGGCCTCAGCTGACCGTGCTTCTCTCAGGACAGATCTGAAACATGGAGCTCGCCTGGTCGTATCGAGAGTCGAGGCGGCAGCGCCTCCATCAGGCCTTCAAAGGAGACACTCATGAGGCACGTCATCGTCGTCAGTCTGTTGGCTTTCGTCCTGATCGCGCCGTCGGCCATTGCCGCCGACGAGGCGACCACTGCGCTCGAGGGTAAGCCGGCGCTGATCGTCATGGACATCCAGAACGCCTTCATGCCGTATATGGACGAAGAAGACATCAAGCCCGCGGTGCGGATGATCAACGCCACCATCGAGCTGTTCCGCGAGCGAGGACTGCCGGTGATCCGCATCTACCACACAAATCCGGAGAGGGGCCCAGAACCCGGCACCGAGCCCTTTCAGTTTCCGGACACCATTCAAACCCGTGATGACGACCCGATGGTCGTCAAGACAAAACCAAGCGGATTCGTTGGTACCAACCTCGACGAGGTCCTGAGCGAGCTTGGATGCGACACGGTGTTCCTGTGTGGCCTGAGCGCGACGGGCTGCGTACTGGCCACCTACTACGACGCCCTCGGGCGCGACTACCGCACGTTCATGGTGAAGAACGGCCTGATCAGCCACGACAGCGAGCTCACCGGCAACGTGGAGGAGATCACCGGCGCCGTCGGCTACGGCGCCATCGACTACATGCTCCTCAACGCGCCGCGGTAGCGTTCTGAGCCGGTATCCCGGCTCCCGCCCGCCACGTCGCTGGTCGCCGACCGCCACCTTCACGGGAATCTTGGGGCGGGGTTGATCCCCCGCCAATTGGGGATGTTCGAGTTCATCTCTAGCGGCGCTTCGGTCCGACCCACCTCCAGAAACCGTCGGGGGAAAAATCTCCAACCCATACAGATGCGCAATGTTGGGGTGATTCAGGCTGGCCAGCACCCTGGCCTCGCGCTCGAGGCGGTCGAAGGCCTCCGCGCTCTCCGCCAGCCGTGCCGGCAGCACCTTCACCGCGACGTCGCGGTCGAGCTTGGTGTCACGAGCGCGGTACACCTCGCCCATCCCGCCGGCGCCGAGCGCCGCCGTGATGCGGTAGTGTGCGAGGTTCGTTCCGATCATGATGGCTCTCCCTCGGCCGGAAGCGGCAGGCCGAACCTCTCGAGCACGGCGCGGAATCGCGGGTCGTCGTAATAGGACTGGTACTCGGGCCACAGGTAGGGCTGGAAGGAAACCCCGGGAGCATCGGACTGCTCGAGCGCCTCCATGACCCCGTCACGATCGCCGAGGCCGAGAGTATTGCGCGCGCTCGACGCCGGGCGCGCCGCGCCGCTCGAGCTCGACGAGATCCTGCAACGCCTCCTCGCGGCGGCCGGCAAGCGCCTCGAGGTAGCCGCGGAACCAGAGCACCGGTTCTCCGTAGAGCGATACGTAGCGCTCGAACTCGGCCATCGCCTGGTCGAATCGACCCAACTGCGCGTGGGACGCAGCGAGCAGCCAGTGGGCCTCGGGAAAGGACGGATCGAGCTCGATGGCGAACTGCGCCTCGTCGATCGCCCGCTCGTAGTTTCGCGCGCCGTAGAGCCACCACCCCAGGTCGCCCCGAACCAAAGCCGATCTGGGATCCAGTGCCACCGCCTCCTCGAGGGCCGCGACAGCCGCGGTATGGCGGCCGCTCTGGCTCAGCAACCACCCGTAGCCGAAGCGGACGTAGGCATTCGAGGTCGTCTTCATTGCCTCGAGGTAACTTCGCTCCGCGGCCGCAAAGTCTCGCTCCATGTGAAACCGAAAATCCGCCAGCGCGTGCAGCGCCTCGGGGGACCCCGGATCCAGCTGTCGGACAGCGTCCACCTCGAGCTTTGCCAGCGGCGCCGCCTCGGCCCTCGAGATCCAGCCGTACTCGACGGCGATGCCGTAGGCGACGGCCAGCGCTGCGTGTGCAGGCGCGAAGTCGGGATCACGGGCTATCGCTTCCTCGAAGAGCTCGACGCTACGGCGGAAAGCCGCCGGGGTGACCCGATCAAAGTGGTGGAGCCCTCGGACATAGGCCCGGTAGGCGTCTGGGTCCACTCGCGACGCCCGGGCGAGACGCCGTTCCTCCGCGGGGGTCACCGCGGCGTGGACCTCCGTTGCGATCTTCCGTGCGACCTCGTTCTGCAGCGCCAGGATATCGTGGACGCCCCCCTCATACTGTCCCGCCCACATCTGCTGGTCGGTGACCCCGTCCACGAGCTGGGCGGCGATCCTCACGCCGTCGTCGACCCGGGCGACCGACCCCTCGACGAGCCAGCGGACGTCGAGTTCGCGCGCGATCTCGGGCAGCGGCAACGTGGTCCCCCGGTAGCGCATCGACGAGGTGCGCGATGTCACCCGCAGACCGCCGATCTGCTGCAGGGCGGTGAGGAGTGCCTCGTGCGTTCCGGCCGCGAACCACTCCTGGTCGTCGCTCGCCGACAGGTCCGCGAAGGGAAGAACCGCGAGCCGGGGCACTTCGATCGCACCACTTCCTACCGGCGGTTTCGTTCGAATCAAGGCAACCACCGTGATCGCCACGACGACTGTGGCAGCCGCAACCAGCCACCAGCGTCGGCGCCGGAACCAACCTCCCGAGGTCCCGGCGACTTCGGGAGGGGGCACCCGCCTTGAACTGGCGTGCCGATGCTCCGCACTCTCATCGAGCGCTTTTTCCTCAGACCGCGAGGCCACATCGCCCGCACCTGCGGTCGGGGGCAACCCCGCCGCCGGCCCCGCCGCCTCGACCCCAATTTCGCTCAACCCCGCCTTTCGCAACCCGTCGATCATGTGCTCCACGAACTCCGAATCCCACCACTTCTCGAATTCCTGCCGTGCGATGTCGGCGAAATCTGGCCGCAGCTCGAGCAACCTCTTCACGGCTTTGCCGGCCGTCTTTCGATCGCCGAGCTGCCCGCCGGCGATCGCAATCGCGACGTGCTGACCCCAGTGGTCGGGCAGGTTCACCTTTTGCGCGATGGCGAGAGCTGCAGGGTAATCGCGTTCGCGGTAGAAGTGGAAGAAGTCGGCATACCAGTACCACCCGGGATGATTCGGATTGAGCCGTTTGGCGCGCCCTGCGAGATCGAGGCCCCGCTCCCAGTCGCCCGCATAGGTCAGCAGCTCACCGAGAAACGCGATCGAGTTGCCGTCCATGGGGTTGAGCTCGGCCGCCCGCGCCGCCGCATTGCGAAATGCCTCGAGCTCCTTCTGGAAGAAGAGCACCTGCGCGAGACTGAAATGGGCCAGGTGATTGGAGGGTCCGGCCACGACGGCGCGCCGCGCGGCGGCTGCCCCGGTCGCGAGTGGGTCGGGTAAAAGCCCGAAACCCTGGCCGTGTTCCTGGGCGCACAACAGGGCCAGCATGGCCCAGGCTTCGGCATAGGCCGGCGCCGTTTCACCGCCAGCTCGAGGGCCGACCGCGCGCCGGCAAGCTCTTCGGCGGTCACCCGCTCGAAATAGACGAAGCTGCGCAACACCGCCTCGTAGGGACTCAAGTCCTCGGGATAGCATCCGTGGACCGCCTGCCCCATGCTCCGTGGGAGGACCCCGTGGATGTCGGCCACCGTCGAGACGATCCGCGGCACCAGGTCGTCCTGTAGCTCGAAGATCGTCTCGGGGGTGAAGTCGCGGTCGTAGGTGTCCGCCCAGAGATGAGCGCCGGAGAGGGTGTCGACGAGCTGAACGGCGATGCGGAGCCGATTGCCGGCCCGGCGCAGGCTCCCCCTTCCATGAGGTAGCGCGCTCCCAGTTGGTCCCGACCAACTGCACGCACGTGGATTCCCTGGTCGCGTGTTTCGACGTCGAGCTGCGTGCAATCACCCGCAGGTAGGAGAAACGCGACAGACCGTCGCGGATGTCCTCGCTCAGGCCCTCGGCCAGTGCCGCGAGATCCGCATCGCCGCCGCCGTAATTGAAGAGGGCAGCGCCGGCGACCCAGAAGCCAGCGGCGGCGGCGCGTGGCCGAGGATCGACTCGATCAGGCGACCGCGCGTCCGTGCCCTGGAACGGGCGCCCGCCGGCGCCAGCTCGTAGAGCATGACCCCGAGCGCGAACACGTCGGTCCGGCGTCGACGGCCTCGCCCGCGCACCTGCTCGGCGCCATGTAGGGGACGGTGCCGACGACCTGTCCGGGTCCGACAGCGGTCGCCGCGGCGGTCGCCGTCTCTCGAGTCGGTCGAAGCCGCCCGCGCCGGCCAGCTTGGCGAGCCCGAAGTCGAGCACCTTGACCCGGCCGTCGTGCGTCACCATCACGTTGGCGGGCTTGAGGTCGCGGTGGACGATGCCGCGCTCGTGGGCAGCGCGAGCGCATCGGCCAGCGGCGACGACCAGCTGCGAGGAACGCGCTCGAGCCGGCAGGCCGCCTCGGCGGATGTCAGCTGCGTCGAGGTCCTTGCCCCTCGACCAGCTCCATGGTCAGGAAGCGCGTGGCCGCCGTCGTCCTCGACCGAGTGGAGGGTGACGATGTTCGGGTGGTTGAGCGCCGCGACGGTGCCCGCGCCTCGCGCTCGAAGCGCTCGAGCCGCTCCGGGTCCGCGGCGAGCTCCTCGGGCAGCACCTTGAGCGCCACGTCGCGGCCGAGCCTCGGGTCGGTGGCGCGCCACACCTCGCCCATCCCGCCCGCACCGAGGGCGGCGGTGATGCGGTAGTGGGCGAGGGTGCGGCCGATCACGAGACTCCTCGTCCAAAGCGTCCAGCACGCCGCGGATATGCTCGACCAGTTCGTCATCGGAAAGCACGCCTTCGCCGGGCTCGCCGAGCAACTCCGTGAGCTCGTCGCGGTGGTGCTGGGCCGCCCAGCCTGGCGGCCAACCAGCTCCCGCCAGATGCTTCGAGCATCGTCCGAACGTCCCACGCGGGTCAGGAAATAGGCGAAATGGTGGGCCGATGTCCACAGTTGCTGCCGGTCGCCCGAGTTGATGAAGGAGCGGATGGCCCGCGCCAGCCGCACCTGGGCCTTGCCGGGCCCCTCGAGTCGGGCGATCACGACCGCGGCTTCGGTCGCGGCGAACCCGCCGTTTAACGGGAGACCGACACGTTCCGCGATTCCTGCAGCCCGATCGAAGTGTTCGAGCGCCAATCGGGGGTCGCTGTCCGAAAATGCCCGACCCTTCATGAAGGTGGCCCAGCACAACGCAATCTGATTGCCGGTCGCCCGGGCCTCTTCATGAGCTTCGACACCGACGCGTCGGGCCTCTTCCATTTCGCCCGTCCTCACTCTGAAGACGACCTCGATGCTCTTGATCGCCGCCGTGTGCGCGATGTTTCCTGTTTGCTCGCCTGCCTCGATCCACCGGTGCATCCACACCATCAGCCCGGGATCTCCAGTGAGGATCTTCGAGTTGAATTTGGCCCAGGCCCACAAGCACTCAGCGTCGGGATCGCCGGAGTCCACATCTCCCTCGAACTCCTCCACGAGGCGGACGGCATCTTCGGGGCGCCCACCGTGGGTGAAGAGGTGATTCGCCACGGCGCGCGCGTATGCCGGCTCCGGTTGGACCGTCAGCGCCTCGTACGCCCAGTCTCCCACCTCGTACCGCAGGGCGTGCCACGCCCACCAGATGAGTGGTTTGAGGAGGACGGCGAGCGAATCCCGGTCCTTGGCGTCGATGGCGGCGTAGACCGCCACGCGGAGGTTTTCATATTCGCGGCCGATCGCCCTGATCCCAGCGGGTCATCGGCGCTCCACAGACCCGTCCATGCTCGAGCCATAAAACCGGCGAAGAACCGCACATGGCGGCCCTGGACCTTGGCGACATCTCCAGCCGTGACGAGCTGTTCCTCGCCGAACTGCCGAAGCGTTTCCAGCAGCCGGTACCGGGTGCCGTCCTCCGTGATCGACGCCAGCACCATTGATCGAGCGACCAACGAGGCGACCGCATCCTCGACGTCGAGTTCGTCAATGTCGTTGCCACCCGCGACCGCCTGGGCTGCCTCCAGGGTGAAACCACTCGCAAAGACGCTCAAGCGGTCGAAGACCTGCCGCTCCAGCGGTTCGAGCAGATCGTAGGACCATGCGACGGTGTTGCGCAGGGTCTGGTGGCGCTCCATCCGGCCACGGCGGCTGCCGCGCAGCAGCCGGAAGCGGTCGTCGAGCCGTTTCTCGATCTCCTCGACGCTCATGCTCCCGCAACGCGCCGCAGCGAGCTCGATGGCCAGCGGCATTCCGTCCAGCCGGCGGCTCAGACGGGCGAGGATCTCCATGTTCAGCTCGCCCCGGGCCCCCGCCGCCTGCGCGCGGTCGCGAAAGAGGAGGGCCCCGTTCTCATCCGAAAGCGATTGCAGCCGGATGACCCGCTCGCCGCGGATCGCGAGATTCTCGCGGCTGGTGGCGAGGATCCGCACCCCTTCGCACTGCGTGGTGATCGCCACCGACAGGTCGGCGGCCGCATCGAGCACGTGCTCGCAGTTGTCAATCACCAGGCACAGCGTCCGGTATCGCAGGGAGTCGACCACGGACTGCGTGATCGTCTTGCCTGGTTGCTGGACCGCGCCGATCAGGTCGGCAACAACATGGGGTACCGCCTCGGCCTGCGTCACCGGCGCCAGCTCCGCCAGCCACGTGCCGTCGGGGAACGCCGCGGACACGCGTCGTGCCGTCTCGAGTGCGAGCCGCGTCTTGCCGGTGCCTCCGACGCCGACCATGGTCACCAACCGGGTGTCAACGAGGGCCGTTTCGATCTCCACAAGCTCCTCGTCGCGGGCAACGAACGAGTCCACCGACGCCGGCAGGTTCCCGAGGGGATCATCCCGATGTGCAAGCGAAGACTCACGGCTACCACCCGAATCCTCGTCTTCGCGCTGCGCAGCGAGTTGATCCCGAATGTCGCGCACGCTTTCCGGGCGGTCTCCCGGGTCCTTTGCGAGGCAACGCTCGATGACGCGGGCGAATGCATTCGGGAGCTCTTCGCGTAACGAGGTCACCGGTTCAGGCACGTCCCGCAGAATGGCGGACATCAGGCCGACGGTGCTCTCCGACTGAAACGGCCGCGTTCCGGTCGCCAGCTCGTACAGAACGATGCCAAGCGAAAAGATGTCGGTCCGATGGTCCACCGTCCGCCCTTCGAGCTGCTCCGGTGACATGTAGGGCACCGTCCCCATCACGACCCCCTCGCGGGTGTAAAGGTCGGTCTCCATCTCGGACCCCAGCTGCTCGTCCGGCTGCCCCACGGACATCTTGGCGAGCCCGAAATCAAGGACCTTGACCCGGCCATCGCCCGCCACCATCACGTTGGCCGGTTTGAGATCGCGGTGGACGATGCCCTTGTCGTGGGCGGCGGCGAGGGATTCGGTGAGCGCTTCAGCGATTCCGAGGAGCCGGTCGAGCGCCATCCCACCCTCAGGAATCAGCTTGTCCAGCGACTCACCCTCGACAAGCTGCATGGTGAGGAAGTGGATGCCGTCCGACTCCTCGACCGAGTACACGCCGACCACCCCGGGGTGGTCAAGGGAGGCCAACGTCATCGCCTCGCGGCGGAATCGATCCAATCGCTCAGCGCTGGCGGCCATCTCCGCAGGCAGGACCTTGAGTGCGACCTCGCGGCCGAGTTTGGTGTCGGTGGCGCGATAGACCTCGCCCATCCCGCCGGCGCCGAGCGCCGCCGTGATGCGGTAGTGGGCGAGCGTTGTACCGATCATCTGGACTCGAGCTCCCGTTGCCATCCTTGGACGAGGACCAACGACCTCTCGTCGCTTTCCGTCACCATGCGATTGATCAGAAAACGCTGGCCGTCGGGGAACACATCAAAGCTGTGATCGCTCGACCGGAGAATCACCCGAAAGAGAGGCGCCGGTCTGCCGAAAACGGGCCTCCCGCCGGTCCAGGTCACCGGGACCGCCGTGATTTCGGATTGGGCCGAGTAGTAGAAGAGCTCGCTGCCGTCAGGGCTCCAGACCGGCGTCCTCCCGCCGCCACCGGAGATCACGAATCGCTCTTCGCCGCCGGGGAAGCTCCGCACGTGGATCTCGCTCGGGCCGGACTCTTCCGATCCGTAGGCCACCCATCGACCATCCGGCGAAAACCGTCCGTCGCGTTCTGGGTAGGGCTCGTCGAGCCACGGCCGCTCCTCGCCGGATTCCAACTCGAGCACCCACAGGTCCGCGTCGTTTTCCGACTCGAGGCTGTAGAGCAAGAACCGACCCCCAGGATCGATGTCGTTGGGCTCGGAGTTGAGGTCGTTCGATGTGATGGCTCTTTCCGGTCTCGCTCCCTCGACATCGCGAACAAAAACGTCGGGCACGCGCCGGAAGAACACCTCGCTGTCGTCGGGGCGCCACACCGGGCGGGACTCATCGAGAGGGCCGGCCGCGAGACGGGTTCGGGTTCCGCGTTCGAGATCGAAGACCCAGACATCGCCCTGCGTTTTCTGACTATCGGTGATGTCGACCGCGACTCGTCGCCCGTCGTGCGAGACCGCCGGCGAATAGTATTCTGCGAGGGGCCCAATGACCGAAAGCTGGCGCCCGGTCCGATCAACCGTCACAAGCTGTGTATCACCGAATTGACCGGTCCCGTGCTGATAGACAAGGATCCCCGACGGCGATGCTGCAAACCGGCCGGAAAACGAATACGAGGACCAGCTGACCTCCGCCAAATTGACGCTTTCAGAGCCGATCTCGAGTCGTTCCGCATCGAAGGGATAGGCCTTGAGGTATCCCTCCTCCCAGATGAGCAGCCAACCCGGTTTCACCAGCTCGACTCGGGACGTCGTCCGGGTCACGAATACCGGCTGTGGATCGCCCGCCAGCGCGGCCGCATAAATGCCGGACCTCGAACCTCCGAGATCTTGCAGAACAAAGAGGTAGTGCGTCCCCCCGGGGATGATCCTGGGCCACGCATACCACGTGGACAGCAGACCCGGAAAGGGAACCGGCAACTGCCGCACGTCGCCACCGTCGGCTGCAATCAACCGCGGTGGTGAATTGTAGTCACCGACAAAGATGATCGTGTCGTCATCCGCCCACGAAGCCCCGAGCGGCTGCGGCGCCTCGGCCAGGACTTCCGCCCTCGCGTCCTCCAACCCGATCTTTTTGAGCTTGCCATCGGCAAAGAACCCGAGGGACCGGCCGTCCGGCGACCAGAAGGGCATCTGCGCCCCGGGCGTGTCGTCGAGCCGGCGGGCGTCGGCGTTGTCAAGTGAGCGCACAAAGACAAAGCGCTGTCCGTTCGGTTCACGTGCCAGAAAGGCCACATTCCGGCCGTCGCGCGAAACGATGGGCGGGCCGCCATTCAGATCGAACGCATGACCCTCGGGTGCCGAGAGGTTCGAAACCACCCTTTGCGGAGACGTCGGATCCGAACCACTGAACAGGCCTGAAAAAACCGCGCCTGCCACGAACAGAGCGGTGACCGGTCCGCCGATCGCCGCGATCCACAGCAGGGTCCGCCAAACGGGCGTACCCGTTTTTCCGCGCACCTGAAGCTGTGGCTCGGACGGTTCCCGAAGTTCGAGGCCGGCATCACCCATGTCGCGCAACCGACGCTCGGGGTCTCTCGCGAGACACCTACGGAGAAGACGTTCGACGGAAAAAGGGGTTGAAGCGGGGAGCCCGTCCCACGGGATCTCGGCCCGCAACACCGCGGCGAGGACATCCGACACCGTCTCGCCCTCGAAGAGCTTGCGGCCGGTAAGCATCTCCCACAGGACGACGCCAAAAGACCAGACATCGGCACGACGATCAACCTTCTTCCCGCGCGCCTGTTCGGGGCTCATGTAGGCGGCGGTGCCCAAGATGACCCCCTCCACCGTGGCGTGCCGGGTGAGGGTGGGGGAGAGTGACAGCGAGCCGTCGCCACTCTTGTCCTCCCAGGCTTTGGCGAGTCCAAAATCAAGCACCTTGACCGTGCCGCCCTCGGTGAGCGTGATGTTGGCCGGTTTGAGATCGCGGTGGACGATCCCCGCCTCATGTGCAGCTTCAAGCGCTTGAGAAATCTGCAGCGCGATCGGAACCGCCTCGTCGACCGGGATCGGGCCGCGAGCGATGCGTTCAGAGAGATCTTCTCCCTCGACGAGCTCCATGATGAGGAACGTGACAGCTGAAGTGTCATCCTGAGCGGAGGTGTCGCGGAGCGACACCGGAGTCGAAGGACCTGGGTGGGGGGATGCATCGACAACGCCACTTCCCCTCCCAGGCCTGCCCTGAGCGAGCGAAGCGAGTCGGACGGGTCCCTCGACTCGGCCTTCGGCCTCGCTCGGGATGACAGGAGAGGTTTCGAGACCATACAGATGCGCGATGTTCTGGTGATTCAGCGATGCCAGCACCCTGGCCTCTCGGTCGAAGCGCGCCATCCGGTCGGGATTCCGGGCGAACTCCTCCGGCAGGACCTTGAGCGCCACCTCACGGCCGAGCTTTTCATCGGTGGCCCGCCACACCTCACCCATGCCGCCTTTTCCGAGGCTTGATGTGATGCGGTAGTGGGCGAGGGTCGTGCCGATCACGGTCGGTTCCCTTCGTGGAGGTTCATCCGTTGCAGCAGATCCGGATAGCGCGGGTCGCTGCGCAACACGTCGAACATTGGGTGCACTGCCAGGTACATGAGCAGCGGGTCCCGTTCCTCGAAGCTCTGCTCGACGCACGCGAATGCCGCGTCCATCTCGGAGAATGCGGCGTGCACGAGGCCGAGCGCGAGCGGGCTCCTGTAACCCGCGCCGGGCCGAGCGGTCTTTTTGACGAGATCGAACGCCTCATCGCGCCGACCGGCCAGCGCGTAGGACAGCGCCAGGGCCTGACACGGAGCGTTCACGGGTCCGTGGGTCCCGATCGCCCGCTCTCCGACCGCGATCGCCTCTTCGAATTTGCCGTCGAAGAGCAGGGCGTAAGTGAGCTCGACCTGGACCAGCAGCTGCCTGGAGTCGAGGGTGAGACCCCGGCGGCATGACTCCTGGGCCTCGGCGAACATCCTGGAGCAGGTCAGAACTCGTCCGCGGTTGCCGGCGTAGAGCGCCGACAGTGGATCCAGCTTGATCGCGAGATCGAGTTCCGCAAGAGCCTGGTCGAAACGGCCCTGTCCGAGCAGCCAGCACAGCCCATGCAGTTCGTGGACCCGGGCCGAAGCAGGTGCTGCTTCGAGGGCCTGCTGGAAGAGCAACTCGCCTGCAGACCAGTCGTGGTCCATTACGACCGACACGACCGCCACCGCCGCCTGCGCTTCCCCGTGATGCGGGTCCACCTGCAGCGCCCTCTCGCCCAACTCCCTCGTGCTGGGGAGCATTTTGCGGGGATTTTCGAACATGTACGCCATCATCAGGTGGTAGAAGGCGTGCATCACCAGGGCGTCCGGGTAGTCGGGCTCGAGCGACAGAGCGCGTTGGAGACAATCGAGGGCCCGCTCGGCGGCTGTGGGCGTGAACTGGTTGAAGTTGTGTCGGGCTTCGAGCAGCGCCTCGTATGCTGCGACACTTTCCGTCTGGCGCTCCGCCGGTTCGGTGGAGCCGAGACTCACATGGAGTTTTTCAACGATCGCGCCGGCGATTTCGTCCTGGATCTCGAACACATCAGTCATCTCTCGGTCGAATCGCTCGCTCCAGATGTGCGAGTCGTCGGCGACATCGATGAGCTGCGCCGTGATCCGCAGCCGCTCGCCCGCCCTGCGGACGCTTCCTTCGAGCACGTTGCGGACCCCCAGCGCCTCGCCCACCCTGCGCAGGTCCTGATTACCGCGGAAGCGGAACGCCGAGGTGCGCGCGATCACCCGCAGACCCGGGAGCCGGGTCAGGGCGTTGATGATCTCCTCCGACAACCCATCGCTGAAGTACTCGTTGTCGCGGTCGGGGCTCATGTTGGTGAAGGGAAGGACCGCGATCGACTTTTCGGTTGTTTGAAGGTTTTCTGATTCGTCAGTCCGAATCGGTTGGACCGGCGACGGCGGCAGGCCGAGACGCTTGAGCATCTGGTCGAATCTCGGGTCGGCGCGGAGAGAATCGAAGCCGGGCAGCCCGGTGTAGTAGAGCCAAAGCTGGTGCTGGTCCTCGGCCCGCGCGAACACCTCGAAGGCCGCATCGATCTCTCCAAGCGCGCCGAGCAACCAACCCTCGGAGACGATCGGGGGTGCTGTCGCCGGCCGCGCTCGCAGCTCCTCGAGGAGCGCCCGGGCTTCATCCGGACGTCCTGCGCTGGCGAGTGCCCACCCCAGCAGGCCCAGGAAATCGTCCCCCCGGTGCGACACGGCGACACCGTGTTCGGCAGCCTCGATGCCATCCTCGAAATGCCCGAGGGCGATATTCGTCAGGCTCGAGCAGAACAGTGCCGACGCGTCATCCCTCTCAAAGGTGAGCGCTTGCTCGGCGTAGCCGTGGGCTTCCTGTGGCCTCCCGCTGGCCAGCAGCCCCAGTGCCGTGAGCATGTACGGGAAGGACGCGAGCGGATCGGCCTCCTGAGCCCGCTCGAAGAACGGCTCGGCCTCGTCGGGCTTCTGGTGCAGACAGAGGCACATCCCCAGCAAGCCAAGGGACGGAACGTGGGACGGTTGGAGCTCGATCGCCCGTCGAACAGCGGCCTCCAGGTCCTTCCATCGTCGTTCGATGAAAGCGACGAAGGCCTCGCCGTGGAGGCCATCCGCAGACTCTCCCTGCAACTCCAGCGCCGTCGAGAGCGCCTTTCGGGCGCCAGAGCAGGCCTCGTGCGCGGGGATCAGGCTCATGTGCGCCGAGAGCGCGAGGCTTTCCGCGAGCCCGGTCCACGAGGGCGCATGAGTCGGATCGAGGCGGACGGCTTCCTGGAAGGCGCGAACGGCCCCGCCATGGTCCTCCTTGGCGTACCGAAGATGCTGTCCCAACAGGTAGCTCCGATAGGCTTCGAGGTTACCGGCCTGCGGTCTGGCAGGGAGGGTCCGCGCACCCGGAGCGAGCCGGGCCTCGACGGCCTCAACGACACCAGCGGCGATCTCGTCCTGCACGGCGAAGACGTCCTCCAGCTCCCGGTCGAAGCGCTCGGACCAGAGTTGGTAGCCGCTTGCCACGTCTGTCAACTGGGCGGTAACACGCAGGCGGCTGCCTCCCGTCCGCACGCTACCCTCGAGCACATGGCCAACGGAGAGCAGCCGGGCGATCTCCTGCAGGCCGTGGCCCTCCTGCCGGGCGCGGAAGGCGGATGTGCGCGATGCGACGCGGATGCCTTCGATCCGAACGAGCGCGTTCATGATCTCCTCGGCCATGCCTTCGCAGAAATAGTCCTGATCCTTGGCTGGACTCATGTCGGTGAAGGGAAGCACCGCGATGGCCACCGCTGTCTGTTGCGCGCCACCGACGAGGGCCTCGGCCTCGGCGACCCCCTCCACCACCTGCTCAACGACAGCCGCGTCCAGAATCCAAAGCCCCAGAGTCGGCCCCAACTCGTCGCGGTACCCGGGCATGAGGCTTCGGAGCAATTCGAGTGCGGTGCGGGCCTCCTCTTTCAGACCCAGCCGGCCGCTGGCAGCAGCGGTCACGGCGTGCATCCAGAAATCCTCCGGCATGTTGATCTGCTTTGCCGTCGCCAGCGCCTGGTCGAACTCCCGTTTGATGTAGTGGTCGAAGAACTGGGGAAAGTAATACCAACCCGGGTGGTGAGGGTTGAGCTCCATCGACTGCCGTACGATGTCGATGCCGCGATCCCACTCGCCGCTGTGGCTGATCAGCACGCCCATCAAGGCGTTCGTGCTCGTGTTTCGAGGGTTGAGCGCCATGGCTCGGTCGGCAGCGTTGCGGAACGTCCCGAGGTCGCGAGCGAAGTAGGACGCTTCCGCAAGCGCCTCCCAGCTCGCCTGGCAGGTGGGATCGATCTCGATTGCGCTACGGGCCGCCGTGAGAGCCCGTTCCACCGAGTCGGGAAGCGGGTTCAACCGGAACGAGTGCTCGTTGGAGTAGAGACGGGCGAGGCAGGCCCAGGCCTCCGCGTTGTTTGCCTCGCGCTCGAGCATCCGCTCCAGCGCAGTGCGCAGGCGGGCGTGCTCATCGGGTCGGATGTGGTGCCAGTACGCACAGAAGCGCAGCACCAGCTCCTTTGCGCTCAATTCCTCGGGCGACCGGTCGCGAACCGCGGCTGCCATCGACCGCACCAGAATGCCGTAGGGATCCGCGATGGTCGCAACGACGCGGTCGGTGATCTCGTCCTGTACGTTGAAGATCCCCGCATCGGCCAGATCGTGGTCGTAGGTGTCCGCCCACAGGTGCGTGCCCGTCTCGCCGTCGAGAACTTGGATGGCCACCCGCACGACACTCCCAGCCTTGCGGACGGCCCCTTCGAGTACGTAGCGTGCTCCCAGCTCGCGACCCACGGCCCGAACGTCGAGTGACCGTCCCGCGAACTGCATCGCGGAGTTGCGGGAGATTACGAAGAGGTGTGGGAAGCGTGACAGCCCGATGGTGATTTCCTCGCCGAGCCCGTCGGCAAAGGCCTCGATCTCCCGCTCGCCTCCCCGGCACGAAAAGGGCAGCACGGCGATCCACGGCGCGTCGTGACGCATGGCTTCGGCGCTGCTCGACGACGACCGGGGAGTTTCGGTCGTGGCCGTGGCCCTCGGCTCGGGTGTGCTCGGCAGCGATCCCGACTCCCTGCGGACGATTCGGAGTTCGTTGAAAACATCGCGTGCGGTCTGGTACCGGTCGCGAGGATCCTTCTCGAGACAACGACCGATGATCCGTCCCAGGTGATTTGGAAGATCGCGCCGCTTGTCCACAACCGGTGCCGGGTCATCCTTGAGGATTGCGGACATGAGCCCCGGCGAGCTCTGGCCGGAGAAGGGACGTTCCCCGGTGGCCATCTCGTACATCAGGATGCCCATGGAGAAGATATCGGTGCGTTGGTCCACCGGCTGGCCCTCCACCTGCTCCGGCGACATGTAGGGCATGGTGCCCATCACGACCCCGAATCCGGTGAGCGCCTCGGTGGCCAGCTCGTCGGGATCCGCGTCGTCCTGGACATCCATCAGCTTGGCCAGGCCGAAGTCCAGCACCTTGACTCGCATCTCTTCGGTGACCATCACGTTGGAGGGCTTGAGATCGCGGTGGATGACACCCCGCTCGTGGGCCGATGCCAGTGCCTCGGCAATTGGGCTGGCCAGATCGAGAAACCGGTTGAGATCCATCCCCCGAACCGAGATGAAACTGTCGAGCGTCTTCCCGTCGATGAGCTCCATGGTCAGAAAACGCACACCTTCCGCATCTTCCACCGAGAAGATGGTGACGATGCTCGGGTGATTGAGGGCCGCGACGGCCCGCGCCTCGCGTTCGAATCGCTCGATCCGGTCCGGGTGTTCCAGGTGCTCCTCGGGCAAGATCTTCAGGGCCACCTCACGACCGAGCTTGGTGTCCTCGGCGCGCCACACCTCACCCATCCCGCCCTTGCCGAGGGAGGCGGTGATGCGGTAGTGGGCCAGGGTGGTGCCGATCATCGCGTTTTCATCTCCAGGTGCTGGGTCCAATTGAGCGCGATCTCAACTTGTGCAGCCGCCTGCGCGCGACGCTCGAACTCGACGAAAACAAAACGATCGCCAGATGGCGAAACGTCCCAGTTCGTGGCCGGTGCGGTCGAGGTCACGAAGGCTCCGCTGAGATTCTCGAGCGCGATCCTGGGTGGTCCGGCCTGAAATGTGTCACCAGGCGCGACGTCGACCGCCATCAGGGGTCGCTTGGGTGAACCGATATCGATGTAGAAGAGCCGACGTCCGTCGCCGGACCACCGCGGGTAGCCGCCGAGGTTGGGGGAGACCTGCCACTTGCCGTCCCCCTCCAGCGGTCGCACGTAAATGGAGGACGTGCCGGAGCCCGGCGAGGCGTAAGCGATCCACCTGCCGTCGGGCGAGATCGCCGGGCAACTGGCTTTCTCCTCGAAGAGCCGCGCCGCCTCACCCTGGGTAACGAGAAAGATGTCGGCGGTCGCCCCGATGCGGGTGTAGGCGAGGGTGCGTCCGTCGGGCGAAAATGACTCCGGAAAGACAGCGGAGGTCTCCGCCGCGGTCAAACGCTCCTTCGTGGAACTGCCGTCCGCCGCCTTGGCGAAAATGCCGGCATCGGATGCGTAGCTCAGAAATGCGATTCTGCGGCCATCCGGGGTCCACAACGGGTACAGCTCGTTGCCGCCGAAGGTCAGCCTGCTCAAGCCCTGAGTAGCCAGCGAAAATACCCACACGTCGCCGGAGACTCCGGAGTAGCCTTCACCGACCGTGAACGCCAGCCGTGTGCCGTCGGGTGAAAAACGGGGTTGGTAGAAGCCGCGGGGGGAGAGTGGAAGACGCTCCGCCTCACCGGTGTCGTCGACGATCGTCAGCAGCGCATCCGCCGCCGTCACCGCACCCGCCAGCCAAGCGATATTGCCGTTGGCCGCGATCGTGAAATACCCGGCGCCGCTCGAGGGGTCGCCTCCGACATCCTCGATGACCGGCACCGCCTCGCCCACCACGTCGAGACGATCGGGATCGAAATCGACGGCGTAGAGATCGCCCGAGCGGGCGAAGACGATCCGATCGCCGCTCGCAAACCGGGCCATGCTGGCACGCTCGATCACGGTGCGGCGTAGGCCGGTCTCGAGCGAGTAGACGTCGATGGACGCATCGTTGTAGTTGTTCGGGGAGTCGAGAGCGCCGACGGTAAAGAGGACGATTTCACCGTCGGGGGTAGCGTGGGGAAAGCGGAAGGTTCGTTCGTCCCGCTCCGGGTCGACCGCGAGCTTGACCTCGGGTGCGCCTCCGGTATCGGCGACGCGCCATAGACCGGTGGCGTACTCCGGCGAAAACAGGATCGTGCCGTCGGGAAGCCAGACCCCGCCGCGGGGGTTGGGTGCGTCGGCAATCGTGACCACCGAGCCGCCGAGGATCGAAGCCCGCTTCAGCTTGCCGTCGGCAAAGAAGGCGATTGACGACCCGTCCGGTGAGAAGAACATCTCACCGGTTCCTGCCGTGCCGTCGAGCTGCTCCGAATCGTTCTCGTCGAGGCGGCGGAGGATGATCACGTCGCGAGCCGTGTCGGCGTCGGTCGCCGTCATCGCGAGGGTCCGGCCGTCTGGAGAAAGCGCGAGGATCGGCTGGTCGATGAACGATAACGTCCGTGTGCCTCCGAGCCCGAGTGAGAATCGAGTCAGCGGGGGCTCGGGAACCTCGGTCGGCCGAAGCCAGAGGACGGCCGCCACCGCCAGGGCGGCCGCGGCGGCCAGCCAGGCCAACCATTCGCGGCGGCGATGTCGGGAGCGGCCCGTGACCGCGGGATATCCGTGGCCGGAGCCTTCAAAATGTTGTGTCTCGGTCAGCTCGAGCCGCGCATCCCCGATCCACTGCAGCCTGTTTCTGGGGTCCCTCTCCAGACAGCGCGCGAGCAGTCTGCGCACCGGCGGCGGGGTGTCCGGTGGCAGTGCTTCGAGGTCCGGTGGCTCCTTGAGCACCGAGGCCAGGACGTCCGACACGGTGTCACCGTCGAAGAGCTTGCGCCCGGTGAGCATCTCCCACAGCACGACGCCGAACGCCCAGATGTCGGCGCGGCGGTCCACCTTCTTGCCCCGCGCCTGCTCTGGCGACATGTAGGCCGCGGTGCCGAGGATCACTCCGGCATTGGTTGCGTGGCGGGTGAGGGTGGGGGACAGCGACAGTGACGAGTCGCCGGTCTCGGTCTCCCAGGCCTTGGCAAGCCCGAAATCGAGCACCTTGACCGTGCCGTCGTCGGTGATCTTGATGTTGGCGGGCTTGAGATCGCGGTGGACGATCCCCTGCTCATGCGCCGCCTCGAGGGCCTCGGCGATCTGCAGGGCGATGGGGATCGCCTCGTCCACCGGGATCGGGCCGCGAGCGATGCGTTCAGAGAGATCTTCTCCCTCGACGAGTTCCATGACGAGGAACGTGACAGCTGAAGTGTCATCCTGAGCGGAGGTGTCGCGGAGCGACACCGGAGTCGAAGGACCTGGGTGGGGGGATGCATCGACAACGCCACTTCCCCCCCCAGGCTTGCCCTGAGCGAGCGAAGCGAGTCGAACGGGTCCCTCGACTCGGCCTTCGGCCTCGCTCGGGATGACAGGAGAGGTTTCGAGACCATAAAGATGCGCGATGTTGGTGTGATTCAGCGACGCCAGCACCCTGGCCTCGCGCTCGAATCGCGCCATCCGGTCGGGATCTTGTGCGAACTCGTCGGGCAGCACCTTGAGGGCCACATCTCGGCCGAGCTTTTCGTCGGTCGCCCGCCACACCTCACCCATCCCGCCCTTGCCGAGGGAGGTGGTGATGCGGTAGTGGGCCAGAGTGGTGTCGATCATGGAGATTGCAGCCGTCCTCGCCAGTTGACGATCAGGTGCAGGGCGTTCTCGGCCGTCGCGACGCCGGACTCATTGACAATGAAGCGATCGCAATCCGGCAGGGGCACGAACTCAGGGCCTCCGGCCTGAGGCGGGTCGATGCGAAACAGTGGTTGCGGGCGACCGACCTGAATCGACTCGACACCGCCGGAGATCGGGACCGCCTGGAGCATGCCGTCCAAATCGACGTACACCAGCTCACGCCCGTCCGATCGCCAATTCGGGTACATGCCGCCGGATTGGGAAATCTGCCAGCTCCGACCGGCCCCCGGGAAGGGCGTAACATAGATCTCCAGCCGACCTGCCTCGTCAGACTGATAGGCCATCCAACGCCCGTCGGGCGATACCTGGGATTCTGCCTCGTTCGCAGGGGTCTCGCGGAGAGCGTAGGCGTCGCCGCTTTTCCGGTCGAGCAGCCAGATGTCGATTCCGGCGCCGCCGGTGTACTGATCGAAAAGCACGTATCGACCATCCGGGGAGACGTCCGTCGGGAGCAGGGCGTCGGGCGAACCCAACAGGAGCTGCTCCTGGCCCGCGCCCGTGACCTCCTTGCGGAAGAGATCGTGGGGCCCGGACCTATTGGACGCAAACACAAGGCCGGAGGCGTCGGGTTCCCACACGGTGTAGATGTCCTCTGACGAGTCGAGCGTGAACCGGCTCCAGAGACCGCTCGTGAGATCTCCCAACCAGATGTTGGGGTCGTCCCCCATGGAGTCGTTTCGCGACACGCCGACCTGCCGACCGTCGGGAGAGACCCTGGGATGCTGGTACCACGCGGGATCGCTGATCTCACGGATCACAGTCCCCGTGCGGTCGTGGAGCACCAGCGGCATCGCAGCCTCCGGGCTGCCGGAGTGATAGCTGAGAAGGCCCCCTTCCGTGGCGGAGAACATCGCCACCGCCGCGCCGGGCTCTGAGATAACTCCCTCGGCCAGCAGCCGGGCTGGCCCGGTGAACTTGAGCGTCTGAGGATCGGCCGCCCGCGCCATCAGCGAACCTTCGCGGACGTAGAGAAGATGTCCTGCGACGTACTCCGCCTGAGTGTCTGCCCGCATGATCTCCCTCGGCTCGTCGCCGTCCAGGCTGCCGACCATGACCGCGCTGTCACCCGAGTTCGCGCCTCGCGCCAGGAACAGGAAGTGGCGGCCATCGGGCAGCATGCGCGGGTGTCGGTGCGAGTTGTGAATCGAGGGGTCGATGGCGGTGACGGGTTGAGAGACGCCCCCGTCCTCGGAGACCACATGGATCGGCGTGCCGTAACCCGGCGCGAACGCGATGTGCCCGCCCGAACTCCATGTGCCGCCCTTGCCGAACACCGCTTCGCACACCGTCATCGCCAGGCCGCCCTCCGCGGAGATGGTCTTGAGGGCACGATCGGACTGGGTGAAAAACCCGATCCGACGCGAGTCCGGTGCCCAGAATGGGTAATGAGCACCCTTTGAATCGTCGAGCACGTGGGCCTTGCCAGTGCTGATCTCGCGCACCCACAGCCGGGTTGCCCGTTCCGGTCCCTGGGCGGCAAAGACGATCTTCGAGCCGTCTGGTGATAGGGCGGCCGCACCCGGTGCCAGGCTTCGGATGTTGAAAGCGGTGCTCTTTGGCGCAGGAATGACCCCCTCGATGACGGTCGATTCCGGACCTGGCGTGGGACGCGTGAGAGTCATGCCCAAGGCGACGGCGAGCCCGGCCCCCACCAGCCAGGGAATGAATCTCAAGCGGTGACGGGCGGGTGTCGCGGAGCGGCCGTCACGACCGAGTCGGTCGAGTTGGGTGATCGGCTCTTCGAGAATTTCTTGGAGCTCGATTCTCCCGTCGCCGATGGACTGGAGGCGTCGAGTCAGATCTCGGGAGAGGCACCGCCGGATCAGACGAATCAACCGGTGTGGTACCGCCCCCGGCAACAGCGAAAGATCCGGCTGGTCCTTGAGCACCGACGCCAAGACGTGGGAAACGGTCTCTCCTTCGAAGAGCTTCTGTCCGGTCAGCATCTCCCACAGCACCACGCCGAAGGCCCAGATATCGGCGCGGCGATCCACCGGCTTTCCGGCGGCCTGCTCTGGCGACATGTAGGCGGCGGTGCCGAGAATCACACCCTCGACCGTGGCGTGGCGAGTCAGAGTGGGAGACAGTGATTGCGACGAGTTGTTGGACTCCGTTTCCCAGGCCTTGGCGAGCCCGAAGTCGAGCACCTTGACGGTGCCGTGTTCGGTGATCTTGATGTTGGCGGGCTTGAGATCGCGGTGAACGATGCCCTGCTCGTGGGCCGCCTCGAGGGCCGCGGCGATCTGCAGGGCGATCGGGATCGCCTCGTCGGCCGGGATCGGACCGCGGGCGATACGCTCGGACAGGTCTTCGCCTTCGACGAGTTCCATAACGAGGAAAGTGACAGCGGGGAGTTTTGAGTTTTGAGTTTTGAGTTTTGAGTTGTTCTCCGCTGCCCCCTGGCCGTCATATCCGAGAACGGGCTCGTGCGCGCCGGCGCTCGCCTCCGATGGTGATACAGCCGTTTCCAGACCGTACAGCGTCGCGATGTTGGGGTGATTCAGACTGGCCAGCACCCTGGCCTCGCGCTCGAATCGCGCCATCCGGTCGGGATCTTTTGCGAACTCGTCGGGCAGCACCTTGAGGGCCACATCTCGGCCGAGCTTTTCGTCGGTCGCCCGCCACACCTCACCCATCCCGCCCTTGCCGAGGGAGGCGGTGATGCGGTAGTGGGCCAGGCTGGTGCCGATCACGACGGGCCTCCGCCGGTGACGGTCGCGAGCCACACATCCGCCTGGTGCTCTTCCTGCAGAAAGAAGATTTCTCTGCCATCCCCGCGAGGCTCCGGCTTGCTGTATATATCCCCTGGGCTCGGCTCGAGGAGCAGGCTCTTCCCACCGCTCACGGCATCGGCCAGATACAGCGCACCACCACTGGAAAAGACGATCTTCGGTGTGTTGTGCAGCCATTTCCCGAGCTCAATCGAAGTGCCGGTGACCGAGACCCCGGCCATCACCGTCCGGTAGCTGCGGTCCTGGAAGTCCCACGTCACCACGCGCTCCGCCGGACTGCCATCGGGCTCGACGGCGAGTCCGAGAAGGAAACGACCATCAGGCGACCAGGCCGAGCCCGACAGCACCGTCCCGTCTCCGATGGGGGGCAGCTCTTCGGTGGGCCAGGTGGGCAACTCCCCCCGGAGATCGAATATTGCGGTGTTTTGATTCCCAAGTTGGGTCGTGATTCGCGTCCCATCGGGTGACCACACGCCGAAATCGGCCCAGATGTCCGTCGTGGTCAGTTGTTCGAGGCCGCTGCCGTCAGGATGAATCGACCACAGCTCATACTTGCCGCTGCGATCCGAATAAAACGCGATCCGCGACCCATCCGGCGACCATTGGACCCCGCGATCCCGTGAGGGATCGTCGGTCAGTCTGCGCACCTCCGATCCGTCGCGACCGATGACCCAGATGTCCTCCTGGCCGTCGGTGGTCGCAACGGCGATCCACGCCCCGTCGGGCGATGGGCTCACCCACTGATACGAGCGATTGCCCCGCGTGATGGGTTCGGGCGGACCGGTGGTCCGTCCGGATGCCGGATCGACGCCGACCACCGAGAGATTCGCGCGCCGGTCGAGACTGGTGAAAACGAAGCTGGCGCCATCAGCCGCGAAGGCGGTTTGACCGCTCCATCGTGACGGCGTCGTGATCGGTTCGGGAGGACCCAGAACCTCACCGGTGGACTGGGCGATCGGCACTCGCCAGAGGTTGAGGCTGCCGCCACGATCGCTCGAGAAGTACAGAAAGGAGCCGTCCGGCGACCACACCGGATTCCAGTCGACGGGTGCATCCGCCGTCACCGGCACCACGCCGGTGCCGTCGATGCGAACTGTCCAGATATCGCGTTGCCCGGTGTCTGGCAGCAGACCCCAATAGGCGACCCGTTTCCCGTCGGGCGATACCGAAGGTTGAACGCCGTCCGTGACCTCCGCCAGCTGTCGGATCACACGTGTCGCAATATTGACCGCCCATAGCGGGCTCTCGACGGCCCTGGAGAGCGGATTTTCGGTGACGCTCTCGGTTGAGAATACGAGCTCGGACCCGTCGGGAGTCCAGGCGGGGTTGTAGCCGTGATCGGTCACGCGGATGACCGACTCGCCGGTGGCGCCCATGACGAAGATGCCGCCACCGTTTCGCTCCGACCGGAAGGCGATCTTGTCTCCATCCGGCGAAAAGGCCGGCTGCAGGTTGGCTTCTCCCGATCCTGCCGTCAGGTTGATCGGATTCCCGCCGCTCGTTCGCATCAGGTAGATGTCCCAGTCGCCATCGGCATTGCTCGCGTAGGCCACAAACCGGCCGTCGGGGGACAGGGTCGGCTGAACCTCGAGACCGGAGAACTGGGTAATAGGACGAAAGGAGAGAATCGGGGCCTGGGCCGGTGATTCACCACTTACGGACCACCACACCGCCGAGATCAGGAGGCCGGCTGCAAGGCCTGCAGCGACGCCGCCCGCACGACGCCATCGAATCGATCCCCGGAACGGTGGGGCCACCTCCTCGACCTCGCCAGCACCCGGGGACAACAGATCCTCGAGATCCAGCCGCCCGTCAGCGATGTCGTGCAGACGCCGACGCGGGTCGCGTTGTAGACAGCGGCGCAGCAACTCGACGAGCCGGCGTGGGGTCGCCGCCGGGAGCGACTCCCAATCGGGATCGTCCTTGAGCACCGCAGCAAGGGTCTCGGAGGCGGTCTCGTCAGCGAACAGCTTCGTGCCGGTGAGCATCTCCCACAGGACGACGCCAAATGCCCAGATGTCGGCCCGGCGGTCGACCTTCTTGCCTTTGGCCTGTTCCGGGCTCATGTAGGCCGCGGTCCCGAGGATGACGCCCTCGAGTGTGGCGTGTCTGGTCAGCGTGGGTGAGAGCGACACGCTGGAATCGCCCGCTTCCGTCTCCCAGGCCTTGGCGAGCCCGAAGTCGAGCACCTTGACCGTGCCGTCCTCGGTCATCTTGATGTTGGCGGGCTTGAGATCGCGGTGGACTATCCCCTGCTCATGCGCCGCCTCGAGGGCCTCGGCGATCTGCAGCGCGATCGGGATCGCTTCGTCGACCGGGATCGGACCACGGGCGATCCGCTCAGAGAGATCTTCTCCCTCGACGAGCTCCATGACGAGGAACGTGACAGCTGAAGTGTCATCCTGAGCGGAGGTGTCGCGGAGCGACACCGGAGTCGAAGGACCTGGGTGGGGGGATGCATCGACAACGCCACTTCCCCTCCCAGGCCTGCCCTGAGCGAGCGAAGCGAGTCGAACGGGTCCCTCGACTCGGCCTTCGGCCTCGCTCGGGATGACAGGAGAGGTTTCGAGACCATAAAGATGCGCGATGTTGGGGTGATTGAGGGATGCCAGCACCCTGGCCTCGCGCTCGAAGCGCGCCATCCGCTCGGGGTCCTGGGCAAACTCGTCGGGCAGCACCTTGAGGGCCACATCTCGGCCGAGCTTCTCGTCGTGCGCCCGCCACACCTCCCCCATCCCGCCGGCACCGAGGGCCGCGGTGATGCGGTAGTGGGCGAGGGCGGTGCCGATCACGTGTTTAATCCCTGTTCCAGTCGCTCAGGACGCGAATCATGTTGTTGCTGGTCCCCGTCGCCAACACCGTGAGGATCCTGCCATCGGGACCGACGTCGTAGGCGTTCCGAAGAAAGCTCGTGGCGCCAACATGCATCTCGAACAATGGCACCGGCGCCAAAGGCCGGGGTTGGCCGTCGCGCCAGTCCAGGGGAACCGAGATGAGCCAGTCGGAGCGAGAGCGGTAGAGCATCCGATCGCCATCGGGGCTCCACCCCGGATCGGATCCGCCGTCGGATGATATCTGCCACCGGAGCGATTCCTCAGAAACATCCACCGGTCGGACGTAGACCTCGTTCTGACCCGACTCGTCGCTGACGTAGGCGAGCCAACGGGAGTCCGGCGAGAACCTCGCGGATTCGACCGTGTTCGGCGAGACGAGCCACGGAACGGGTGGAGTCCTGGGCTCTTGGGGCGAGAGGAGGTACAAATCCCAGTCTCCACCGACCGACGGGCCCGGCGCGGTGAACGCCAACGTCGTCCCGTCGGGCGACACATCTTGGACGATCAGGTCCTTCACGCCGGGATGGTCGAGCCTTTCGTGTTCGGCCGCACCGCTGGTCGGCTTGCGGTAAATGGACCACTCACCATCGACCTCCGAGTCGAAGTAGACGTACGCGCTGTCGGGAGACCACGATACGCTGTCGCTCAGGATTCCCCGGCTGCTGAGCAATGTGCGCACGCCTCGCTCACCATCGTAGACCCAGATGAGCCGCTCCTCAGAACTCTCCTCGACTTCCACGGCGACGTAGCGTCCGTTGGGAGAAACCCGTGGGTTGGAGAACCGCTCGTTTTCACCAACAGATTCGAGAATCTGCCCGTGATCGTCGATCCACACCAGATCCGAATGGTTACTGCCCCGCTGATACGCGATCGTGCCGGTGGCCGAGACCGAGAACGCAGCATGATGGGACCCCCCGACCGGATTCACGCCCTCGGCGATCAACCGCGAAGCATCATCGAGTCGCCCGCTCTCGAAATCCATCGGGTACGCCAGAAGCTGATTCTCGCGCACGAAGATCAAGAAGCCCGCCGGGTCGATGGCGAGACTCGAGCGAACGCCGCTGGCGAGGTCGATTCCAGTGCCTCCGTCCAGGGACGCGAGCTTGACTACATGTCCGTCGATCGTCGAGCCGTCCACCAGGTAAACGAACCGTCGGCCGTCGGGTAAGAACACCGGCCAGTAGTGCTCCTCTCCAGATTCGGCCTCGACCGTCGTGACCGGGGCCGGCTGACCGCCGGTGGCAGCGACCCTGTGAATCGGTCCTTTACTGGTTCCGTACAGGATGGTCCCGTCGGGCCCCCACGCGCCCCCCTCACCGGATCGCGCAGCCGCGATTGATCGGGGCTGCGTGCCGTCGAGGGCGACCCGTTTCAGGCTGTCGCCGGCGAAGTAGGCGACCTCTCGGCTGTCCGGGGACCAGAACGGGTACCGCGCGCCGTAGGTTTCGGGCAGGCGGCGCGCCTCGAACGAATCCAGCATGCGGTACCACAGCTCGGGGGTTCCGTCGTCGGCCTGGACCGTGAACACTACACCCCGACCGTCGGGCGAGATCGCGATCGACCCCGTCGCGATCCCGGCCGGCTCGAAAATGCTGAACGCATAGCGTGGAGGCGTCGGATTCGGACGGAACCAACCTATGGTCCAGCCGAGTGCCGCCGCTGTGAGAACCAACGCCGCGACGGTCAACACCCGGGATCGCAGGCTGTGTCGCGTCGCCGCGACGCCGGTGCTCGATGCGGTGACCTGTGGTTCTTCGACGCCATGGGCCAGCGCAATCCGGGCTTCACCGATGGCCTGCAGCCGCGCTCTTGGATCGCGTTCGAGACACCGGTTCAGCAGGCCGCGCAGTGCGGTAGGGGTATTCTCCGGCAACGCCGCAAGATCGGGCTCGCGGGTGAGCACCGCGGCCAAGATGTCGGTTACCGTCTCGCCCTCGAAGAGCTTCCGGCCGGTCAACATCTCCCACAGCACCACGCCGAAGGCCCAGATGTCGGCGCGGCGGTCGACTTTTTTGCCACGCGCCTGCTCGGGCGACATGTAGGCGGCGGTGCCGAGGATGAGGCCTTCCACCGTGGCGTGGCGAGTCAGAGTGGGGGACAGCGACAGCGACGAGTCGCCGGCGTCGGTCTCCCAGGCCCTGGCGAGCCCGAAGTCGAGCACCTTGACCGTGCCGTCGTCGGTGAGCTTGATGTTGGCGGGCTTGAGATCGCGGTGAACGATCCCCTGCTCATGCGCCGCCTCGAGGGCCTCGGCGATCTGCAGCGCGATCGGGATCGCCTCGTCGACGGGGATCGGGCCGCGAGCGATGCGTTCAGAGAGATCTTCTCCCTCGACGAGTTCCATGACGAGGAACGTGAGAGCTGAAGTGTCATCCTGAGCGGAGGTGTCGCGGAGCGACGACGGAGTCGAAGGACCTGGGTGGGGGGATGCATCGACAACGCCACTTCTCCCCTCAGGCTTGCCCTGAGCGAGCGAAGCGAGTCGAACGGGTCCCTCGACTCGGCCTTCGGCCTCGCTCGGGATGACAGGAGAGGATTCGAGACCGTAGAGATGCGCGATGTTCGGGTGATTCAGACTGGCCAGCACCCTGGCCTCGCGCTCGAAGCGCGCCATCCGTTCGGGATCCTGAGCGAACTCGTCGGGCAGCACCTTGAGCGCCACATCTCGACCGAGCTTGGAGTCCGTGGCTCGATACACCTCTCCCATGCCGCCGGCGCCGATCGCCGCGATCACCTTGTAGGCCCCGAGGGCCGACCCTATCCCGATGCTGTGTGTCGTCATCCTGAAGAACGGTGTCATACCACCTCTAACTGGAATCAATCTCAAGACCGAGATATTCCGCATCGAAGGCAACGGGGGAAACGGTTGCGATTCTGCAGGCGAGATCGCACCTCTCTCCGGGTGTCGCACCGAGGGCGGGCAAGATCGAGCAGAATCAAGAAACCGAGGCCGCCCGGTTGGGCGGCCTCGGTAGGTTTGCGTTCGCGGACCGTCAGGTCAAACGACGGGCGCTACTCGATGGTGATGTTCATGAGCTCGACCGGAATCACCACCTCCATCTGCACCGGCACCTCGATCACCGGCTCGTCGGGATCGCTGCTGAACAGGCACAGCGAGGCGTCGTAGGTGCCGACCGGAACCACCGTCGCGTCGAAGGTCACGTCGACCGGCGTCGAGGAGCCGGCGTTGATGGTCCCCGTGATCGGGTTGGCGCTCAGCCACGGCACGTCAGCCAGGTTGCTGCAGCTCGCCTGCGGCGAAACCGGCTCGATGAACCGTCCGCTGACGCCGCTGATCTTGGTCTCAACGAGATTGCCGCTGCGGTCGATCTCGTGGACCCCGGCGCCGTTGGTGACCAACAGATTGCCGTTGGGTAGCTCGTACACGCCACGGTATCCGCCGAGCGAGGCCGGATCGTAGATTCCCACGACGCCACCCGCCGGAGTGAACTCCACGATTCCCTCTTGGGCGCCGGAGAAGTTGGCCGCCAGGATGTTGCCGTTGCCGGCGCCCGCAATCTGCTCGGGGAAGGTGTCGATGGGGGCCAGATTCGAGAGGTAGGCTCCGGTGTCGTCGTACATGTGGATGGCGTCGCTGGTGATGCCGCCCACCATCCAGTTGACGATCGAGGTCACGTCGAATGGGCTGATCAGACCCCCGGCGCCGTTCGCCACGAAGTTGCCCAGGTAGGCGCCCGCGGTGTCGAACTCGGCGACCGCGTCGGCGTTGGTTCCGCCGCCGACGGTGACCAGCAGATTGCCATTGGTCCGGAGGCTGATGCCTCGAATGTTGTCGAGAATCGCGGTGTTGGGCCCGCCCGCCGGCGCGAAGACGCCGACGTAGGTGCCGTCGAGGGCGTACTCTTGAACCACGTCATCGAGCTGGTCCGATACCAGAATGCTGTCGCCGCTCGCGCTGAGAATGGCGTGGATGGGCGTCGACAGATGATCCGGATCGGCCGGAATGAAGTCGGGATCCACCAGGTTGCCGGTCGTCGCGTCGAACGCCATCACGCGGTCGTTCGTTGATTCGGGAACCAGCAGCAGGCCGGCGCCGAGCAGTAGCCGCCGCGCCCGCGCAGCCGCAGTGGGGTCGCGTGGACCCAGATCCTGCGCTTCCGATTCCTCGATGCCGCTCTGCTCGGTGTCCAGGGCCGCCTGCGAGTCGAAGCGGGTCATTGGCGGTTGGTCGGGCGGCGGTGCCGGCAGGCTCTCCGCCGGTTCCTCGAACAGATCCCAGAACAGGTCGCTGCCGCCGGTGTTGCTGATGGTCAGCACCTGGGTCTCCATGGTCCCCACCAGCAGGCTGCTGGCCATGCTGGCCGGGTCAACGCCCACGTCCGGAGGCAGCACAACGACCTCCACCGTCAGGCTCACCGGCACGACCACCAGGTCGGTGCCGTTGCCCGGCCCTGGATCCGGATCGTTGCTTTCGACGCAGAGGTTGGCAGTGTAGGTGCCGTCGGGCAGCCCGGTCGAGTCGAAGGTCACGTCCACCACTTGCCCGCTCGCCACCGGTATCGTCCCGGTGATCGGGTCCGCCGACAGCCACTGGATGTCGGACGGCACCAGGCACGGAATCTGCACTTCAACCAGGCTCATGTCGTCGTAGTAGACCGACGTCGCCGCGTTTGCGAACAGGTCCACGGCTCCGATGTTGAGAATGCCGCCCCCGGATACACCGGCCGACCATGATCCCTGGGAGAGCAGCTGGTTGTTGTAGTAGAACTCCTCGATGTCGTTGACGAGGTCGATCTCCACCCGCAGCTCGACCCAGGAGTCCAGGACGAGCGGCAGCGGCGGGCCGGCACCGGCCATATCTGCGATCACCTGATTGCCGGTGGAGGTGAAGCGGACCTGGGTCGACCAGTTGTTCGTGGCGCCCGCGTCGTCGTACTGATTGAGCATGACGAAATAGGTTTCACCGGTGAATCCGGTCGGGATGTACTGCCACGCGGTGAATACCCAGAAGCCGTTGGTGGAGCCGCTGTACTCGTGCACCAGGTCGGAGGCGCCGACGATGTCGACCGAGTTCGGCGCGCTACGACTGAAGGTGCTGGACGTCAGCGCACCGGCCAGCGGGTCGTTGCTCCAACCCTTCCATCCGCCCTGGCCGTGCATCTGGCTGCCGGTGGCGTAGCTGTCGAAATTCTCGAACCAGTCGACCAACTCGGTTGGCGGCGCGCCGTCGTCCTCGTTGATCAGCCAAGTCAGTTCCGCAGCGCCGATGTTGTTGATATTCAGCGACTGCGTCACCATCGTGTCGGGAGGCTGCACCGAACCCATGGTCAGGGGATCGACGTCGATATCGGGCATGTTTGCCGCGCACGAGATGTTGAGGACGCCGGCCCCGGTGTTGTCCGCGTAGCCGCCGACCTCGATGAGGAGCTCGTCGCCGGCCGTCACCAGAAGGTCGAGCGAACTCTGGAGACCACAAGAATCGTCGTTGCAGCCGAGCTCTGCGCCCAGAGGATCGCACGAGAGGCCGTCGTAGACGGCGAGGGTCGTGTCGTAGGAGCTGCCGCACAGGTCGATGGTGGCGGTTCCGGTGCAGGTGGCGGTGTACTGGTACCAGATGTTCGGCGACCCCATGCAGGTGCCGGTGCCGTCGAAGGTGGTGTCCGTGGTGTCGAAGGATGCCGCCGGGCTCCCGTCGGTGACGGTGATCGCGCCGCCGCAGTCGTCGTTCGGTGCCGTTCCGAGGGCCGACAGGTCGATGGTGACGAAGGCGTCGCCGATGGACGCGCCGGCGTCGTCGCGCATGGTCGCGACCACGTACAGAATGCGGCCGTCGCTGAGGTAGGCGTCGTCGTTGCCGAAGGTGGAGAAGTTGGCGTTGTCGTCGAACAGCCCGTTGCCGTCGATGTCGATCGGCTCGCCCTCGCGCGCTACCACCACGGTGCCGTTGGCCACGAGCACGCCGTTGGCGTCGGACGCGGCGTTGGTGACGCCTCCGATCACCCAGTCGCCGCCCGAGTTGCCGACGTGGAGGAAGAAGCAGTCCGCAAAATCCGTGTCGTCCCACACCTCGGTGGCACCCACGAAGATGGGGTCACCCAGCGTGGCGATCACGGAGCCGTTGCGCACCACCCAGTCCTGCTCGGTGGTGTCGTTGTTGCCGCGCGCGTACCAGTTTCCGGCGGCGTCCATGTGCGAACCCACGATGCCGCTCAGGTCAATCGGGTTGGTGAAGCCCGAGCCGGGGATGATGACGTCCTCCTGGAGGACCACAGTTCCGTCCACCACCAGGACGTCGTCGGAGGTCGTGCTGCCGGTCAGGTCGCCCAGGGCAAGCCAGTGAGCGCCCGCGGCGTCGATCCAGAAGTCGCTGAGGTCGAAGTTCTCCCAGAACTCGGTCCCGATCTGGCCGGGCGGCTGGGTCACCCCTTCCTGGGCCAGCAGGGCGGTTCCCAGGACCAGGATGTCGTTCTCGGTGGTGGGTGGCCCCACGACGTTGTCGGAAGAAAACCCGACCGTTCCATCGCTGGCGATCACCGGCGAGTCGAGGGTCGTTCCCCAGGTCGAGGCGGGGACCGAGAGCGGAGGTGTCAATCCGGGAATGGCACCTCCCTCTTGGGCTGCCGCGGAGAGCACGCCGGCGATGCTCTGGACGATGTACTCATCCGCCGTGGTCGCACCGTCGGTGTTGGTTGCGAAAACCCAGTCGCCGGCGTCGTTGATGCCGAGCTGTTGGTCGAGCAAGCCGACGCTCTCGCCCGGTGCCCACGAAGCTGCGTCCCCCTCGAACAGCTGCACCACGTCGTTGACGAGCAGCACCTCGTCATTGGTGGTCGCCAGATCGGTGTCTGCGGTGAGGATCCAGTTCCCGTTGGGGCTGCCGTAGGGCCGGTCGAACGAGCTGAACTGGGCCCCGGGGAAGCCGGGTACCGCGGCGGTGGGATCTCCCACGAGGTCGGTGTGAATGGCCGTGACGTCGAACGGCGCCCCCCGCAACGCCTCGGGCACTGGCACATAGGCCGGTTTGGGAGAATCGACTGTGGTTGCCTCGTTGCCGTCCTGCGCCGCCGCGAACGGCGCGCACAACACGACCGCACACAATGCAATGATAAGTTGGCACCGCTGGGACATGATCTCCCCCTTCGAAATTGGTGGGGAAACTCTACCACGTCAGACGGCGGTTTTGGAGTTTTCTTCTGTCGTCGAGTATACCCAGCTAGACCTCGCCGCAGCCGCCGCAGGCCTCCTCAACCATTCCGCCGGCGCCGAGCGACGCGTTGATCCGATGGCGGGCGACGGTGCGTCCAGTCACCGCTCGTCCCGCTGGTCCAGCCAATTGACGACGACGGAGAGCCTGGCGGAGTCCGACCCGGCCACCGGCTCGGTGACCAGAATGCGTTCGCCATCGGGCGCCAGCGCCCAGTTGTAGGATCCGCCGGGCTGGAGGCCGGTATTGAACAGCGCGGTGGCCGCTCCGGCGACCAGGCCGCCCCCCGCAGCCTCCACCGGCACCGCCATCAGGGTTCCATCCGGGGCGTGGTACAGGATTTCGCGGCCATCCTGGCGCCAGCGCGGCCACATGCCGCCACCGGAGGAGATCTGCCACTTGCCGCCGAGCTGGGGGAACACGGTGACATAGATCTCGGGGCGACCGGACTCGTCCGACTGATAGGCGAGCAGGCGACCGTCCGGTGAGAACATGCCGGCCTGCTCGTCAAACGGCGTCTGGATCAGGGGGTATGGCTCGGCGCCTGGGGACACTGGCAGGATCCAGATGTCATAACCGGTTCCCTCCCCGCCCCAGGTGAGCGCGAGCGACGCGCCGTCGGGAGAAAAACTGGTGGGGTAGACGTCGCTCGCGGACTCGAGGACGACCTCGCCATTGCCGGAACCGCCGATGTCCTTACGCTGGAGAATGAACGATCCGCTCGTCTCGGTGGTGAAGTACAGCATTTTGCCGTCGGGTGTCGGGGCCAGCCCCCCCTCGAAACCGGGGCTGAAGGTGAAACGGCTCGCCACCTCCCGTCGCAGGTCGAAGATCCAGATGTCCTGGGTCCCGCTGCCCGCGTCGGTGAGACCGAACATGGCCCGGGTGCCGTCGGGTGACAGCTGGAGCTCGTCGATTGACCCGGGTTCTCCGACGGGTTGTAGCTCCCGACCCTCGCGGTCCCTCCACATCAGCCGCAGGCCGCCGCCGCCGCCCCGGCCCCGCTGGAACGCGAGGATGCCGTTCTGCGATGCCGAAAAGACGCCGGCGACCGTGCCGGGGGCCAGCAATGTCACATCCTCCGCGACGGGGAACGCCTCGCCGGAGAACTTGAGCGTCGAGACGTCGAAGGGTCTCGCCATGAGGGTGCGGTCTCGGGCAAACAGGAGGTGGCCGGAGGCATACTCGACGTTGGCGGGTGACCGCAGGGGAAGGACGGTCGACGATCCGTCGAGGGAGCCGACCAGGACCACGTGTCCCTCCGGCGTTCCGGCCGACGAACGCGCCATGAACAGGAAGTGGCGGCCGTCGGGCAGAAACCGTGGATGCCGGTGTGAGTTGTCTCCGCGTTCGGAGTCGAGCTCGGTGACCGGGGTCGGGTCTCCACCGGAGGAGGAGACCCTGTAAAGCGGTGAGTTGTAGGAGGGCGCGAAGACGATCACGCCGTCCTCGTTCCAGGTTCCCCCCTTGCCGTCCTGAGCGTCGCAGAGCGCGAGAGACGGTCCACCGGTCGCCTTGATGACCCGCAGCTTGGTGACGTCGAAGAAGCCGATTTGGCGTGAGTCCGGCGACCAGAACGGGTAGCGGCCGTCCTCGGTGCCGGCCAAGGGTCTCAGCTCGGCCGAGTCCAGCGCACGAACCCAAAGGTGCACCACGCCGTCCTCGCCGCGCCCGGCGAACACGATCATCCGCCCGTCCGGCGACACCGCCGCCGGCCCCGGATTATCCGGCGACAGGTGGAAGAACCCCGCGGGTGGCGGCGGAATGTCGAACTTGATCACGCGCCCTTCCGGCTCGCTGCGAGTGAGCAGGACGACTGCGAGGACCGAAGCGACCGCGGCCGCCGACGCCGCCAACATCCACGGCACGCGAGGTCGCCATGATCCGACGGCCGGGGGGACCGGCACATCGGCGGCAGGGACTTCCTCGGCTCTCTCCAGTTCGATCCGGGCTTCGCCGATCCACTGAAGCCTGAGCCTCGGATCACGTTCGAGGCACCGGGAGACGACCCGGCGAGCCGAGGGCGGGAGGTCGGACGGCAGGGCATCGAGGGAGGGTGTCTCCTTGAGCACCGACGCGAGAACGTCGGACAAGCGTCTCGCCCTCGAACAGCTTGTGGCCGGTGAGCATCTCCCACAGCACAACGCCGAAGGCCCAGATGTCGGCTCGTCGGTCCACCTTTTTGCCGCGCGCCTGTTCGGGCGACATGTATGCGGCGGTGCCGAGGATCACGCCCTCGACCGTGGCGTGCCGGGTCATCGTTGGAGACAGGGACAGCGACGAGTCGCCCGCGTCGGTCTCCCAGGCCTTGGCGAGCCCGAAGTCGAGCACCTTGACCGTACCGTCGTCGGTGATCTTGATGTTGGCCGGCTTGAGATCTCGGTGGACGATGCCCTGCTCGTGGGCCGCCTCGAGGGCCTCGGCGATCTGCAGCGCGATGGGGATCGCCTCGTCCACCGGGATCGGGCCGCGAGCGATCCGCTCCGACAGATCCGAGCCGTCGACGAGCTCCATGACGAGGAACGTGAGAGCTGAAGTGTCATCCTGAGCGGAGGTGTCGCGGAGCGACACCGGAGTCGAAGGACCTGGGTGGGGGGATGCATCGACAACGCCACTTCCCCCCCCAGGCTTGCCCTGAGCGAGCGAAGCGAGTCGAACGGGTCCCTCGACTCGGCCTTCGGCCTCGCTCGGGATGACAGGAGAGGTTTCGAGACCGTAGAGATGCGCGATGTTCGGGTGATTCAGGCTGGCCAGCACCCTCGCCTCGCGCTCGAAGCGCGCCATCCGGTCGGGATCCTGAGCGAACTCGTCGGGCAGCACCTTGAGCGCCACCTCCCGGCCCAGCTTCTCGTCGTGCGCCCGCCACACCTCTCCCATTCCGCCGGCACCGAGTGCCGCGGTGATCCGATAGTGGGCAAGGGTCGTGCCGATCATCGTTGTGCGTCGATCGCCTGCGGCCAGTTCACCACCACCGTGATCGGCTGCGGGTCCTGGTTCTCCTCGGGCTCCACGAGAAGGAATCGTTGGCCGTCGTCGGAGACGTCCCATGACCTGCCCTGACTCACCTTGTGTTGGAAGAGCCGCTCCGGCTCCGAGAACGCGAGGCCGTCGCCGCGGGTCTCGACCCCGATGCCCACGAGGGTCCCGGCCGAGTCCTCGTACAGGATCTCCCGACCGTCACCACGCCACCGCGGCCAGCCGCCGCCTCCCGACGAAACCTGCCATTTCCGACCGGGGCCCGGGAACGGCGCCACGTAGACCTCCCACTCGTCGGACTCGTTCGAGCCGTAGACGACCCAGCGACCGTCGGGAGAAAACTCGGCGCCGTACTCGACGAACTCCGACACCTGCCAGGGGCGTGGATCGCCGACCTCGGGTACCGGCAGCACCAACAGGTCGAGATTGACGGGTGTCTCCTGGATTCGCTGAGCAATCATCAGGGTCCCGCCCTCCGGGTGCCAGGTTTCCGGCCAGGTGGGTTTATCGAAGCTCGCCACCTGCTCACCTTCCCCCGAGCCTCCGATCGCCTTCAGGTTCATGGTGGCCCCGTTGCCCTCATAGGTCGCCCAGACCAGGCGGGTTCCGTCGGGGGAGAACACGGGGTCGTTGTCCTCCGCCGGATCGAAGGTGAAGCGCGTCCTGAGCCGGCGATCCAGCTCGACGATCCAGATATCCAAGTTGTCACCGTCGTCCTCCCGGATCCGGACCGCAGCGGTGTCGCCGGTGGGGGAGAGCTCGACGGTGTCCCAGAATCGGGCCGGCTCGCCGATCGCCTCCAGGGCCTTGCCGTCGCGATCGCGCCACCTCAGCACCTGGTCCCAGGACAGGGTCCCGCTCTGAAAGGTGAGCACGCCGGTTTGTGAGGCCGAAAAGACCCCCTGGGCGGTTCCGGTGGACATCACCGCCACGCTGTCCGCGACGGGCACCGGGTCGCCCTCGAGCTCGAGGTTAGCCGGATTGAACGGCTGGGCCATCAGGGTGTTCTCCATGAGGTACAGGAGATGGCCCGAGGCGTACTCCGCCGCCGCCGGGGAACGCACCAGGAGCTTGTCATCGCCGCCATCCAGGGAGGCGGCCATGATCGCCTGACCCTCCCGCGAGCCATCGGGGAATCGCGCCAGGTAGAGGAAGTGCCTGCCGTCGGGCAGCCAACGGGGGTGCCGGTGGGAGTCGTCGCCGCGGTCGGCATCAAAGGTCGTCACGACCGCCGGCTCGCCGCCGAGCTGTGGGACCCGGTTGATCGGTTGGTAGGGCCCCGGAGCGAACAGGATGACGCCGTCGGGACTCCACGACCCGCCCTTTCCGTCCGGTGCGTCGCAAAGGGTCAGAGGCTGACCGCCCGAGGCGTTCACCTTCTTCAGTTTGCCGCCGGCGAAGAACCCGATGAATTGGGAGTCCGGCGACCAAAACGGGTATTGAGCGTCGTCCGTGCCCGACAGGGGTCGGGCCACCACCTCGTCCAGCTCCCTGATGAAGAGCCGAACCGTGCCATCGGTGTCCCACGCCGAAAACGCCAGCGACGATTCCATCCGGGGAGATCACCGCCGGACCGGGCCTGGTGGAGTCGAGCTGGAAACCCCGGCCCTCGGGTGCCGGGACCTGGAACCGAATCACGGCTGAGTCGGCCGCGCCGCGAAAAAGGGCGGCTCCGCCGACGAGTCCCGCAGCCAGTGCCGTGACCCCCACCACCGCCGCCACGACCAATCGTCGAGCGGACGATGGTCCGGGTGTCGACGCCTCGGCGCCGATGGAAGGGGCGGCCAGGAATGCCGCGGGATCTGCGGAGTACTCCTCGAGCAGCACCCGTGCGTCTCCGATCGACTGCAGGCGCTGTCTCGGTTTCTTGCGCAGGCAGCGCTCGACGAGCTCTCGAAGCCGGGGCGGCGTGTCCGCCGGCAAGGCGTCGAGGTCCGGGTCGTCCTTGAGCACCGAGGCGAGGACGTGCGACACCGTTTCTCCCTCAAACAGCTTGTGGCCGGTGAGCATCTCCCACAGCACCACGCCGAAGGCCCAGATGTCAGCCCGCTGGTCCGCCGCAATGCCGGCGGCCTGCTCCGGAGCCATGTAGGCGGCGGTGCCGAGGATGATGCCCGCGGCTGTGGCGTGGGCGGTCAGCGTCGGCGACATCGACAGGCTGTGGTCGCCGTGGTCGGCATCCCACGCCTTGGCCAGGCCGAAGTCGAGCACCTTGACCGCACCGTCGGGACGGAGCTTGATGTTGGCCGGCTTGAGGTCGCGGTGGACGATGCCCTGCTCGTGGGCCGCCTCCAGTGCCTCGGTGATCTGCAGGGCGATGGGGATGGCGTCATCGATGGGGATCGGGCCGCGTTTGATGCGATCCGACAGGTCCTCGCCGTCGACGAGCTCCATGACGAGGAACGTGAGAGCTGAAGTGTCATCCTGAGCGAGCGGCGCGTCAGGGCCGCGAGTCGAAGGACCTGGGTGGGGGGATGCATCGACAACGCCACTTTCCCTCCCAGGCCTGCCCTGAGCGAGCGAAGCGAGTCGAACGGGTCCCTCGACTCGGCCTTCGGCCTCGCTCGGGATGACAGGAGAGGTTTCGAGACCATAAAGATGCGCGATGTTGGGGTGATTGAGGGATGCCAGCACCCTGGCCTCGCGCTCGAAGCGCGCCATCCGGTCGGGGTCCTGGGCGAACTCCTCCGGCAGCACCTTGAGCGCCACCGCCCGGCCGAGCTTTTCATCCTCGGCGGACCACACCTCGCCCATGCCGCCGGCGCCAATCGGCGCCAGGATCCGGTATCCGCCGATCCTCATTCCTGTCTTCATTGTCCGGAGCCCCTTCTGATAATCGAGAATGTATCTCTGTCTTGACGATAACACGAGGCGGGGCAGGCCTATTCTCCAATCGGCGCCAGATCTGGGATGTTTCAGGCGGGTTTCTTTGTTGGGTCTTTTCGAATGAATCAGGTACGTTCTACTCTTCGTGGTCGCGACAGTCGGTGTCCTGCGCGCTCCTTCTGACGAGCAGCCAGCCGTTACCTTGCCGGTCTCGTGGTCGCGATCGTCGCCTTCTCCCTTCTCTGGATCGTCAGCCTCGCGATCGAGAACGCGAGCATCGTCGACATCTTTTGGGGTCCCGGCTTCGTTCTGATGGGCGGCTACTACCTGGCCACCGTCGCGGGAAGCCCCACGCCGCGCGGCGTGCTGGTCGTTGCCCTCACCACCGTCTGGGCCGCGCGCCTCGCGCTTCACATCGGGGTGCGGAACGCCGGAGCGGGCGAGGACTTCCGCTACCGGTCGTGGCGCGAACAGGCCGGCTCGTCTTTTTGGTGGGTCTCGTACCTCAAGGTCTTTCTGCTGCAGGCGGTGCTGTTGTGGATCGTGTCGTCACCGTTGCTGCTGCGCCGGCCTCGACGGGCCCCGCGAGCCTCTTGGGCTCCTCGATGGGTTCGGACTCGCGGTCTTCGTCGTCGGATTCCTGTTCGAGGCCGTTGCCGACTGGCAACTCTCGCGGTTCAAGCGAAGCCCGGAGAATCGAGGACGGGTCATGCGCACCGGCCTGTGGTCGCGCTCCCGCCACCCAAACTACTTCGGAGAGGCGATGCTGTGGTGGGGCATCGGGTTGCTCGCCTTGCCGACCGGGGGTTTGCTGGCCCTCCTGGGGCCGCTCATGATCACCTTCCTGCTGCTCAAGATCTCCGGAGTGGCCATGCTCGACGCGGCGCTGATCGATCGCAAACCGGGCTATGCCGATTACATTCGTTCCACCCCGGCCTTTTTGCCGCGCGTGTTCCCAACCGGGTAACCGCGTCAGCCGCCGACGGCCGACCTGACCTTGAATCAAAGAAAAGGGCGGGGATGATTCCCCGCCCTTCGAGTCGAACCCGACGTGCCGCTACTGCGAAAGGACGCTGGTCGGATCAGAGGTTTCGTTGTCGAGCAACGAGCCGTAGCAGAAGAACCGGGCGCCGGTGGTGTCGGACGAAACATCCACGTAGCCGTTGGCCGGCGCGAACGGTTGTAGGACCCGGTTGATCTGGTCGTTGGACCACGGGTCCAGATCCATCCGGCGCCGGTCGCGTAGATTTCCGGAATCGTCGTACACGTCGATGTCGATGTCGATGTCTTCGTCGGTCGCGTTGACGCAGCCGACGTTGGAGCGGAACTCCCCGTTCTCGGACAGGAAGATGATCCGCCGCCGCTCGCCGGCCTGGATCATGTCGCCGTCCTGGACGCCCGGCAGCGCCTGCCCGAACGTCCCGGCCCCTCCGCCTCCGGGCAAGTTGTAGGTCCGACTCATCGCCAGCAGGTTCTCGCTCGGAGACTGGATGGCGAGGGCGCCCACGGCGTCCGGCGACAGGAAGAAGACCTCGGAAAGCACGTTCTCGAAGCGCGTACTCATGCCGGCGCCGAGGCTCAGCGTGACCGACTGCATTGGCGCGGAGTTGTCCTGGTTGCGAGGCAACCACTTGAAGACGAACGACGTAGCCGGTCCGACGTTGTTGACGTCGACGTCGGTCTGGAAGAAGGCGCCCGCGGAGCCCGATGTCAGAGCGGCCGCCGGGATATAGTATGTCGTTCCCGAGGAAGGACTCTGCGCCAGGATCGTGGTCGGATCCGAGGTCGCGTTGTCCAGCGTCGAGCCGTAGCAGTAGTAGGAGGCGCCGGGGCTGTTGCTGCGCACATCCACATAGCCGTTGACCGGCTCGTAGCCTCGGAAGACCCGGTTGAATTGGTCGTTGCCCCACGGGCCGAGGTCCATGGCCCTCGTCCTGAGGAAGGCGCCCCCGGAATCGTAGAGGTCGGCCAGAATCTCGATGTTCGAGTCGGTGCCGTTGACGCAACCAAGGTTGGCGCGCGTGGAGGAGTTCTCGCTGAAGAAGATGATCCGCCTGGTTTCGCCGGCCTGGATCAGTTTGTCGGCAGGGACCGCGGGCAGAGCCTGGCCGAAGGTGCCGGTCGCGTCGCTGTCAGACACGTTGTAGGTCCGGCTCATGGCAATGACGCGATCGCTGTCGGACGCGATCACTACCGAGCCGGCCTTGTCGGGCTGGAGGCCGAAGACCTCGGTCAACAGGTTCTCGATACGCACGCCGTGACCGCCGGCAATGGTGAAGATCTGTGAGCGTCTCGGTGTGGAGTTGTCCTGGCCACGCGGTAACCACCAGAGCTCGTAGCTCGCCTCAAAGCCGGAGTCTAGGTTGTTGATGTCGACGTCGGTCTGGAAGAAGGCTCCCTCCGCGCCCGTCGCGACCGCAGCCGCCGGGATGATGGAACGATGGATGAGGCTGTAGGCATCCGCGTACTGCTCCCAACCGAAGGCGACTTTGGGGAGATCGACGAACGGTGCCAGCGCCCATCCCGAGAGGCAGATGGCCAGTGCGGCGCCAAATCGGATGAGACTTTTCATGGTGTTTCCCTTTCTCGGTGGCTACGGTTCCTGATGCGTTCAGCCGTGCCATCGGTGACTCCTGTTAAAAAGTGCGCCGGGCGAGCCAATCGAGACAATGGCTCAATTCGCCTCTCCGGGATTGCGGTCCGATTTAGGGGAATCCTGCCGGTTCGGTTCTGGTGATGCCGGATGCGCACGTCGATAGAGCCTGAAGAGCGGCCCGACCTGTGCCGCCTCCACCGACGAGGAAAGTCCCTCCAGAGGCTCGTCGAGGTAGACCGGACGGCGGTCAACCTCGCGTTCGATCAGCTCGCGGAGGTTGTCGGGCCGGATCAAGAAGCGGTTGATCGCCTGGACGTCCAGCCGCCGTCCCTCGACGAGCTGCAGGTACTCCACGACCGGCACCGTTCCCCACCACCCCACGATGAGGGCGTTCGGCCGCGCGAGCTCGAGGATCTTCTCCCCTCGCACCCGCGCGCTCCAGTCGTCGGAGAGATCGACCAGCGGCCACGTCCAGCTGATGGCGAAGGCCACTGCTCCGATCATGATCGCCTTCAGAGCAACCACGGTGCCTCGCCCGGCACCTCGGCGGACGGCCGGCGACGGCTGGCCCGCCCAGTCAATCAGCCACTGGTAGCCGAGTCCGACCCAGAGGGCCCAGACCAGGTAGGCCGGGAGGAACATGGTGTCCTTGTCGACTACGCGGTAGTTGATGTAGAAGCCCGCGCTGATCGCGAAGACGAGCACGAGCAGGCCGCCGAGAGCACGGCTCCGCCGCCACGCGACCACGATCCCCGCGAGCCCAGGTCCGATTCCGACGATCATGAAGGCCCGCACCAGCTCGGCGCCGAAGTGGCCGACCTCGCGGAGCAGCTCGGACGCGGTGTAGGCCATCATCACGTCGGCGAAGACCTTGCCAGACACCAACCACCAGAGACCCTCTAAGGTCGCCAGGTTGACCGGCTCGAACTGACCGGCTGCATTGAACCAGCCGACGTAGTTGAACTCGGGCCGGGTCCAGTAGACCAGGGGGAGATAGAGGTAGACGGCGAGCCCGGCGGCAAGACCGGCCGCCGCAGCTGCGAGCGGGCGGACCTGGAGTGCCCTCTTCGGCTCGGCGTTGAGCACGAACCAGACGCAGCCGGGGGCCGCAAGCACGGTAGCGACGTGGTTTCCGAAGCCGAGGCCGACCAGAAAGGTCGCCAGCGCGAGCCGGCCCGGCGTCGGTTGTTCCGACCACCTGAGCAGGGCGAGGATGACGGCGGCGAGGATCGCCGTGTGGAGCGTGTAGACCTCGGCGATCAGCGACAGTGCCCAGAAGAACTGGGCCACCGCGAGCAGGCCAAGGGCTGAAAGCCGCGGCAAGGCGCCGACCTCGAGCCGCCGCAGGATTCTCTCCGCCAGCATGACCGTGAGGGCGCCGCAGACCGCGGAGAGCAGGTTCATCCGGTAGCCCACGTCGCCGATCGGCAGGTGACTCCACAGCCGCCCAATGACCAGATAGAGCGGATAGCCGGTCGCGCGGACCAGGCCCCCGGTGGCAGCCGCCGTCGTGAGCTCAGCGCTGTCCAGGTTGTAGATTGTCGGCGCCATCGTGCGCAGGTAGAGGACGAACGGCGCCGCGAACGCGATTGCCGTCGTCCACCAGCCGTCCTTCCGCCACCGGCCTGCCGGCGGGTGAACCTTGCGTCGGATCCGAGCCTTGGACCTCTTGGCCATCAGCCGACCCAGTAGCCGTTGGCGAACAGGGCCGTGCACAGCGCCAGCCCGAGCACCGACAGCAGGGTGACCGCTCGATCGAGCCAGGGGCGCTCTCCCCACACGCCGAGCAGGATGAACACCGGGAACAGGACCCACATGTAGCGTCGCTGACTCATCAGCAGGCCGGAGCCGAATGAGAGGCTGACGCCCAGCACGACGAACAGACCTTCACCCCATCGGCCAATCGCCAACAGCGCGCAGCCGAGCAGCAGAAACGCCAGCACCGCAGTCAGGTCGATCCAGTTGTCGACGTGGATGGACCCGGCGAGCAGTCCGGAAACCCAACCTCCGGGCGGGGCCTGAAAGATCTCTGCCATGGTGGCGAAGGGGGGCTTCGGCACCCGCCCCCATGCCGATGCCGCGGTCGCGAACGCGAACGGGTTTCCGAACGCCCGCCAGCAATAGAAGATGTACGCCACGGTTCCCAGCGGCGTGACCACTGCAGCTGCGAGGGCGATGAGGGAGGGCTTCTCGGTCGCGGTGCCGTGCCGCTGTCGCCACCACTCGCCTGCCAGCAGCAGCGCGACGAGAATCCCGTGCAGCCGCGTCAGCGAGGCCGCGATGCCCACCAGCCCCGCGCCGAACCAACGGCCGTGCCGGGCGAGCAGGTAGGCGCCAATGGCCGTCAGCAGGAATAGCGACTCGGTATAGATGGCGGAACCGAACAGCGACGCCGGAAACACGGACAGGTACCAGATGGTCCGCTCCGCCGCCGCCGCATCCCACGCCTCGAGGACAAGACGATAGAGCACAATCGTCGCTGCGAGGAGCGCGAGGTTGCTGATCAGGACGCCCGCCACGACCGCGTCACCCACGAGCGGCATCAGCAGGTGCATCAGGATCGGCAGCAGCGGGAAGAAGGCGACCGAGGGCAGCTCGACCTCCTCGTAGCGGTATCCCTCCTCCGCGATGCTGACGTAAAACCCGGTATCCCAGCGGCTTCCGAAGACGTCAAGGAGCCGGTGGTCGGTTCCGCGGAGGTGGTAGATCGTCGCCTGCGCATCCGGGATGACGGACACCGAGATGTAGGCGATCGCCATGATTCCGAGCCGGGTGACGAGGAACACGAAGACCGGCGTCCGCAACCAACGACCGCCGTCGACGGCGAGCGCGCCTTCCGGTGTTTGGAGATGTCGCACGATCGGTCCTCCAGCCCAACAGTGTGTGGCGTGATTAAATCGAGACAAAGGATCAAAATTCCCCGATGACGGCGTCGTCGAGGAAGCCTGGCGTCGGTTCGCGGTCCCCCCAAAGGGCTCTTGCGGTAGGTGCTGACCAAAATCGCTGATAATGAGGGAACCTGTCTTCGGCGGCGGTGGATTTTCGGTGGTGAACCCTGGTCGCAGTTGTATGGGATGGTCGGACCGAGCTGGACAGAATTGACCCTTTTGGGGGACCGATGACGATTCGTTTCACAGCCCTGGTCGCAGTTCTCGTTCTCACTTCATTCGGACCTCCGCCGGCAGAAGCTCAGGCTCTCGACGCTGGTCAGGCGGCCGTCGCCCGCTCGGTGGAGGAGTGGGCCGGGCTGATCGACGCAACGTGGGGGCCGGGGATGGGCTCCGGCCTGCAAGTCGATCTCTTCGATCAAGTGCTGGCGAGCATCAGGGACGGGTTCGGCGCGTTCCACAACCTCGATGTCGACCTCGACGCCCTCAGGGCTCGCTACCGGCCGGAGCTTCAGGGGGGCGTCAGCCGGGGCCGGTTCGCAGCGATCATGAACCAGATTTCGCTGGCACTGAAGGACTGTCACACGTTCATCATCGACCTGGATGTGAGCTGGCGGACCGCCGCGGAACCAGGGGTGCCGTTGTTCGTGGTCGGGGCGTGGATCGACAACACGCGGTTCGGCGCCAGCCTCACCGTGCTGCCCGACGACACGCTCCTGGTCTACCGTGCGCTGTCGAATCAGCGGTTGGGGCTCGGGCCTGGGGACATTGTGTTGGGGTACGACGGTGTGCCCTGGAACCAGCTCTACCGGCAGCTGATCGAGGCCGAGCTGCCGATCCAGCTGGTCTGGGTCTGCGGCAGCACCGACGAGTCGATGCACCACTGCATGATGATGAGCGCCGGGCTCAACTGGCACCTGTTCGACACCATCGATGTCATCAAGTACGACACCGGAGAGACCCTGCACCTGTCCACCGCCCCGCTCCAGTACCAGAGCGGGATCATCATCGGCAATGAGCAGCTCCCCGTTCCCGGTGTGCCCATGCCGGACGGGTCGGCTGACGACTTTGTTTCGTGGGGCATCGTGGAGGGCACCGACATCGGCTACATCTACGTCGCGTCGTGGGCGTGGGAGCCAGAGTACCGGATCAGCGAGCAGTTCTACGAAGCGGTTCACGCCCTGATGTACGAGCACGACACCTCGGGTCTGATTCTCGATTTCCGATTGAACACCGGCGGCGGTGCCGACGTGGCGGAGGCAGGGTTGTCGCTGCTCTTCGATTTCAATGCCCTCACCATCGGATACGATCTGCGCGTCGAGGGTTCGCAGGATCCCCTCGAGATGTACCCCCACCCCGGCCTGACGCCGGGGTTTTTGATGATCCACGGAGACCCGGCCTCATCGTACGACAGGCCGATCGCGGTGCTCATCGGCCCTGGCACGGTGAGTGCCGGGGACGTTCACTCCCAGCGGCTGCTGGCCCACCCGAGGGTCCGAACCTTCGGCAAGCCGTCGAACGGGGGCTTCACCCTGAACGACAACCCGGATTTGGGGTCTCGATGGTGGTATTCGAGGGCCACGGGTTGCGCCTACACGGTCGACGGCCACCGATACCTCGCCCACACCGGCGTGCCGGTCGACGTCGAGGTCTGGCTGACCCCCGATGATGTCGCCGCGGGACGTGACACCGTTGTCGAGGCCGCCGTGAAGTGGATCCGAAGGAGTGTTCCGCGACGCCCCTCAGGACGACGGCTGCCGCGACCGTAGCCACGAATCGCCGCTGTGGTCGGAGTGGGGACCGCGGTGGGCCGAGAGCCCGACAGATGCTGCGGTCTCGCGGCCCGCAGCAGAAAGTTGGTGAGAAGTGCGGGCTGGGGCTATTCTGAATGCAAGAAAGAGCAAGGTGATGTGAGCGGAGTCGACCATGTTCCGGTTCCTTCGCCGGCGGGCGCGACCGATCGCGGCTGGAAGTACCAGCTGAGATCGATCGGTGCGGTTGGAGTAGCCGCCTATGCTCTGACCACCCTCTTGTTGTTCGCGGTGGTCGTCGCCCGGTTGGTGTGGGATCTCCCCGTCGGAGACCTGACTCGGGATCCCGCGGTGGTTGCAGGAACCCATCCCTTTGTCGGTTGGCTGTCAAACGTCGGAATCCTCGGATGGTGCGCCGCGGCGTCCATCTGCCTGTTCACCGCGGGTGTCCTTGGAAATCAACACGTTCGGCGTGGCACCCGCCGATTCCTGTGCGCGGCCGGGCTGTTCACCCTGCTGATGTTGATCGATGACCTCTTCATGCTGCACGACGAGGTTTTTCCCGTTTATCTGGGCATCGGGGAGACACCGTTCTACTGGTTTTACGGGGTTGTGCTCGGCGTCCTCATCCTCGTGTTTCGGGAGCGGATACTGTCAACGGATCACTTTGTCCTTGTCGTCTCGTTGCTGTGCTTCGGGGCATCAGTTTTTTTCGACCTGCTTTCGAAGCACACGTGGGTGACGGGCCTGTTCCTCATCGAGGACGGCTTCAAGCTGTTTGGAATCGTCAGCTGGGCCCTGTACTTCGGAAACCTCTCCTACCGAAGCCTTCTGGAGGATCGCGTGCCGAAGTAGGTGCCGGGCGATTCTGCTATGCGTTCCCCGGCACCAGATGTTCCGGCATCTGGACCGCCACCACCCGGCCCCGAGCGCAGACCTCGCCCTCGGTCGACACGGTGGCGGAGACGATCACCTTCCGGCCCCCGATCTCTTCGATTCGCCCCCGAACCACGAGCGGAACACCAATGGGCGTGGGGCGAAGATAATCCACCTGAATGGACGCCGTCACGAACCGAAACGGCGGCTCCGTCCCCAACTCGCGGCCGGCCTCACGATAGGCCGCAGCAGCCGCGGTGCCGGTGCCGTGGCAGTCGATCAGGGAGGCGATCAGGCCGCCGTAGACATATCCGGGAATGGCGAGGTGGTAAGGCTTCGGGTGAAACACCGCGACCGTTTCGTCGCCGTCCCAGTGGCTCTTGAGCTGGTGGCCATGCTCGTTGAGGCGGCCGCAGCCGTAGCAGTGGCTCAGCTCGTCGGGGTAGAAGTCCTGGAACGCCTGGTTGCTCATATCGTGCCCTTCTGATGTTCGCGGTGCGGTGAAAACGGATTGGTGAACGCCGATCGGATAGAGAACCGTGACATTTCGGGTCGATGTAAAGCCGCAACACCACGCGTGACCTCTGCGGCCTTCGCGTTGGATTGTCGACTTTCAACTTTCAACTTTCAACCTTTGATCGTGCCCGCGGCGCGTGCTACGGCTCGACCCACGACCATGCCGACGTGTCGCCGGACTCGAACCCGTCCGCGAACACCAGTGGGTTGTTCCAGTAGCCGGCCAGTTGGTTGTCGTCGTAGCCGCCCCACACCAGCATCTCGCTGCCGGTCCACACCGCGGTGTGCCAGGTCGAAGGCTCCGGCGCGCCGACCGGCGAGGTCGGCGTCCACGAGTCCGTCGTTGGATCGTAATGGCCGCCTGTGTCGAGGCCCGAGCCGCCGCCGGCCGATCCGCCCCACACGATCATCTCCGTGCCGGTCCACACCGCCGAGGGATAGGAGCGTCCCCCGGGTGCATCCGACGTGCTGGTGGCCAGCCACATGTCGGTGACCGGGTCGTACCGCCCGCCGGTGTCGTGGTGGCTCTGATCGGCCCAGATGATCATCTCCGAGCCGGTCCACACCGCCACGTGAGCGTAGCGCGCGGTCGGGCAGTCGCCCGCAATCGAGGTCGCTGTCCAGCTGTCCGTTATCGGGTCGTAGCGGCCGCCGGTATTGGTCATCGCGGGGGGCAGCCCGAACGAGGTGGCGCCACCCCAGACGATGGCCTCGGATCCGGTCCACACCATCACGTGGTCGTAGCGCGGCCACGGAGCGTTGGTCGTTGTCAGCCCCCGCCACTCGTCTCCAACCGGGTCGTATCGCCCGCCGCTGCCCAGCGGCGACGACGTGTCGGCTCCCCCAAAGACCACCATGTCGTCGCCGGTCCACACCGCGGTGTGGTAGGCCCGGGGCGCCGGCGCGCCGGTGTCCGTCATGCCCAGCCAGGAGTTGATCACCGGATCGAAGCGGTCGCCGTTGTCGAGGTAGCTGCCGTTGTAGCCGCCCCACACGATCACGATGCCGTCGGCCCACACCGCTGTGTGCGAGCCGCGCGGTGAGGGCGCGTTCACCAGCGAGGTGGGCAGCCAGGTGTCGGTGGCCGGCTCGTAGACGCCGCCGCTGTCGAGATAGTCGCCGGACCGGCCGCCCCAAACGACCATCTCGTTGCCCGTCCAGACCGCGGTGTGGAACTGGCGCGCGTCAAATGGGAGCGGTGAGATCCACCACTCCCAGGAGACCGCCCGCGCGTTTCCGGCCCGGTCGGACGACGGCTCGCCCGTCACCAGTTCGTCGAGCCGGTGGGCCAGTCGCGGCAGCACCAGACACTCACGCAAAGCCGCCCGGTCGTGCTCCAGGGCAGCGCGGATCGCGGCGAGCCGGTTGGGGGCGCGGCCGTGCCTCACCATCCGGTCGAGCTCTCGGTCGAGGGCGGAGGTCGTCGCCTCGGGTCCGTAGCGAGTCCACGCCCGGTCGAGCTCCGCGCCGAGCTCGACCGCCCGATCCCGCCACACCCCAGCAGGGTAGGCCCCATCGAACTCGGTCACCGCGACGCCGGATCTCCAGCCCTGTCGCAGCCGCTCCACGGCGGCGAGCCCGGCGGCGCGCTCCTCGACGGTCAGCTCGGCGGCGCTCAAGGAGGTTGTCGCGGCCACCGCCAACACGGCCACCCAGGTCACGACCCATCGGCTTCTCATGCGATCCTCCGATCTCGAAGCCCCTCACCGTTCCTTCGGGCCGATCGCGGCTCACGGTCCGACCGCGGATCCCACCCTTCGGATCTACGCGAAGGATACTCCTCGGTTCTCAAAACGAACGGCGATGTCGGCCCTTCAAACCCGCACCGAAGGAGTGCCGGGGAGTGCCAGGACCAACTCCCTGTTACCTACACGTCCTTTACCGTGACGATGCGGAATTCGAGGTCGCGGAAGGCGCGCTTGTGCTCGTGCAGCTTGCGCGCGATGGCGTCGATGCCGCGGCCGGAGAACTCGTTGTTCTGCATCTCGTGCAGGAGCAGCAGCTCGAAGGCGGTGCTTCGCATCCAGGGCACGTCAGTCCGGTAGCCGCACAGCGCGAGGGCACCAGTAGTCTGAAGGAAACGCTTGATGTGGCGGAGATTCACGTTGAGGGTGCTACAGGAGGCGATCAGGATGATCCGGTTTTCGCAGCGGCCCTCGAGGCGTTGGGCGACGTCGTCGAGAGTGTAGTTGCCCTCGTCGAGCAGGATGCCGAACCGCTCGCCGTGAGAGGCGAGGTAGAGGATCGGGTACGCAGCATATTTTTTGAGCACCCACTGGCCGAGATAGAACTCGAGCTCTGGCCGGGTGGCGCAGTCGCGCAAGATGTACGGAATACCTGCGTTGTAAAGCAGGAGATTAAGGACCGGGCGCACGGTCTGCGGTGTTCGAAGGTCTTTCACCCAGTTGCCCTCGATGCAGAAAATGCCCTTCTTTTGCTTCGCTCCCCGCATCGGCGTCCTCCCGCCGGGCGGCGCCCTGCTCGCTTCACCATTCTAGCCCGCTCATCCCGCCAGGAAACCCGGCGGGATCGGTGGGCGGTGCCGAAGTGGGGGCCAGGTAACCATCTGGCGCCGCACGTTACCGCCCCGGGGGTCGGTTAAGATGGCCGAAACCTCCATGTTGGAGAGAGGTCAGCGAAATGGCTGTGATCTGCCTGCCCAACTGCGCATTTCTGTCGGAAACCTCTCGAATGATCGCTGTCTACAGGAGTCTCGAGGAGGCGGGTGTGACGGCGCTCATGGCCACTCACGGCGGCACTTTTGAGTTCGTGCTCCAAAAGGAGGGCATACCCTACGAGATCCTCGAGCCGCGAGTGAGTCGAGAGGAGAGCCGCCGGTTTGTCCACAGAGTCATCGACCCTCGCGGTTCCCTGTTTGACAGGGATGTGCTCGAGGCTCATGTGCGCTCGGAGATGCAGTTCTTCGAGCAGCGAAAGGTCCGTGCTGTGCTCACCGGCTTTACCCTGTCCGCCGCCTTGTCCGCTCGTGGAGCCGGCATCCCGCTCGTCGTCACTCACCTGGGCTCCTTCGTACCGCCCGTGTTGGAGCGAGGGATGTTCGCTTTCGCTGAGTACTTCGATGGTTCTGTGGCAGGGATCCTGCCACGCGCCTGGGTAGATGGTGCCGCCGGCTGGATATTTCGGAGGGCCCGGTGGCAGACGTCGCTCTTCAATGCGGTGGCGGATAGGCTCCGAATCGAACGTGTCCGGAGCACGGTGGACGTCCTCATGGGTGATCTCACGCTCGTGACAGACGTTCCTGAGATCCTGGGGATTCCGGAGGAGGAGATGGAAGCCTGGCGGCCCGGCGATACCCGATTCCTGCGGCCCGAAGCCAGACTGAAGTACGCCGGCGCGATCTTCGCCCGCTTGTTTGGCGAGGTGCCCGAGGACGTTTCGGATTTCTTACACACCGAGAAGCCGAAGGTGTTCGTCTCGCTTTCCTCTGCAGCCGGAACAGAACTTCAACCTCAGACAGGTCGAACGGCACGGTGGCGGTTGCTGCGTGTCGATGAGGACCCTGAAACGAGGTAGTCTCAGGAGGGTCGTCGACCGCGTCACGCGCGACGAAAACTACCGGGCCGCGATGGCTCGGCTGCAAGCTTGGCAAGCGGTCCGTGACGGCCCGCTCGAGGTGGCGCGCAGCATCCGCTCCTTGCTGCGCGACTGAGGTCCGACGTCCTGCGAGTTCGTCGGTATACTGCGTCGGGCAGATGGCTTGCACCTGGGACGCTGCTTCACTCCGCGCTCGTCGACAAGCTCGGCGAGGGCGGGAGGTGTGGCGGGACCCACCCGCTCTGTCAAGGTGCTGCCCGAGGCGGTTGCCGACGACGAGGAGCGGCGCGCGCGCTTCGAGCGCGAGGCCAGGCTGCTGGCGTCGCTCAACCACCCGAACATCGCGACACTGTACGGGCTCGAGCAGGTCGACGGCGGGCACGTGTTGGCGATGGAGCTGGTGGAGGGTGAGGACCTCGCCGCCCGGATCGAACGCGGCCCGATGCCGGTGGACGAGGCCTTGCGGATCGCGCTGCAGGTCGCCGAGGGGCTGGAGGCGGCGCACGACGGCGGCGTGGTCCACCGCGATCTCAAGCCTGCCAACGTGATGATCGGCCGCGACGGCACGGTCAAGGTGCTCGACTTCGGTCTCGCCACGGCGTGGGAGTCGGCCGGAGCCGACGTCGATCTCACGCGGTCGCCGACGCTGACTGCGCGGATGACACAGGCTGGCGTGCTGCTCGGCACGGCGGCCTACATGAGCCCCGAGCAGGCGCGCGGCGGCAGCGTGGACCGGCGGGCGGACATCTGGGCCTTCGGCTGCGTCGTTTTGGAGCTTCTGACCGGCGACAGCCCGTTCCGAGAGGACACGGTGTCCGACACGGTGGCCTCGATCCTGCGGTCGGAGCCGGACTGGCAGGGTCTGCCAGACGACGTCCCGCCGGCGCTGCGCCGGCTGCTGCGGCGCTGCCTGGACAAGGACCCGCGCCGCCGCCTGCGCGACATCGGCGAGGCGCGGATTGCCATCGAAGAGATTCTGTCCGGCACGACGCAGGACGGTGAGATCCCCGCCGCCGCCCCGGCGCCGCCCACCACCTCGCGGCGCTGGCTCTGGGTGACCGCCGCAACCGTCCTGCTGACGGCAGTGGGCACGGTAGCTGTCGTCAGGTCACTGCTGCCGCCACCCGAGGAGGCCGCGGTTCGACGTTTCGAGGCGATCAGCGGGCCGTTCCAGTACCGCGACGACACGGCTCCGGTGCTGTCCCCCGACGGACAGAAAATCGTGTTCGTGCGCGACGGCGAACTTTGGATCCGCCGCCTCGACCAGCTCGAATCACAGCGTTTGGAGGGCACCGAGGCCGCGATCAGGCCCGCGTGGACGCCCGACTCCGAATCGATCGTCTTCGCCGCGAAGGGGAATCTGAAGGTCGTTCCGGTCGGGGGAGGCTCGATGACCACCCTCGCCCTCGGCATCGTGGACGAAGGCACCGCCGGAGGGAACAGCTGCGGACCCGACGGGCGCGTCGTCTACTCGAGCGGTAACGGCGGCTTTGGCGTCATCTCGGTACGCGGAGGGGATGGCCACGACGTCCTGCCGCCCGACGGCGAGACGGAGGCCGACTTCCACCAGCCGTCGTTTATGCCTGACGGCAGCATCCTGTTTGTCGCCCACCGGGTGCCCCAAGGGCCGGACACGATCGCCGTGGTGACGGACGGCACCCGCAAGAACCTGCTCCAGCTCGACTCCCAGCCGTTGGCGGACCCGGTGTACTCGCCGACGGGTCACATTATCTTCCGCCGCGACAGGTTGAAGGCCGGTCTGTGGGCAGTGCCGTTCTCGCTCGACAAGCTGGAGGTGACGGGGGAGCCGTTTCTCATCACGCAGGACGGAAGCCGTCCCTCCGTGGCCGACGATGGGACGTTGTTGTTCGTCAGCGGCGCCTCGGGCGGACTCCACCAGCTGGTGTGGGTCAACCGCGATGGCTCAATCGGCGAATCGGTGGGCCAGCCGCAGACGGGAATTGCGGCCCCCGCCTTGTCACCGGACGGATCTCTGGCAGCGGTGATGGGTACCGAGGGCGAGATCGGCAACATCTGGGTCTATGACATCGCACGTGCGACCCGCACCCGCCTGACCTTCGGCAACGCGACCGACTGGGATCCCGCGTGGACGGCGGACGGCAGCAAGGTCGTGTTCTGGGATGGCGCGACGCGTGCGCTGTCGATGAAGGCCGCCGACGGCACGGGCGAGATCGTCCGACTCGTGGAGCGGAACTTCGTCGACTCGGGCGTGCCGTCGATCTCGAACGATGGCAAGTGGATGGCCTTTTGGGTCAAGCCGACGGTTCAGCAGGAGGACATCTGGTACATGCCTCTGGACGGCGACCGGACTCCGGTGCCCTTCCGGACATCGGAGTTCGTCGAGGACAACCCTCGCATTTCGCCGGACGGTCAATTCCTGGCGTACGCCTCCGACGAGTCGGGCAGACGCGAGGTGTACCTGACGCGATTCCCGAGCGGTGAGGGCAAGTGGCAGGTCTCGGTCGAGGGCGGGACCTTCCCGGTCTGGTCGCCGGTCGGAGGCGAGCTCTTCTACCTCGACGGCACGATCATCAAACAGGTCGATGTGGTCACTGGCTCGACGGTGCAGCTGGGCACGCCGGGTGCGCTGTTCGACACCGCCGAGGTGGGAGTGGACGTCCTCGGCTTCACTCGTTTCGAGGTCTCGCGCGACGGCCGGCGCTTCCTGATGGTAAAGGAGCTGCGCGAGCAGCACGTCACCCCCAGCTTGGTGCTGAGCTACAACTGGATCGCCCAGTTCAGCGAGCCAAGCTGACGACCCTGGCCCGCTTGATCGGGGGGTGGTGCCGGTGAGGCCGGCCTACCGACTCCCGGTCTCGGGCTGAACCTGCTCAAGGAGTATTCGGTACGTGGCCGCCTTTTCCGGTTGGCCCCACGAGTCGTAGAGCTCGATGAGCCTCTCCAGGGCGCCGGTCCGATATCGGGTCTTGTCCTGTGATTGTTCCATGGTCTCGAAGCTCTGGATCAGGAGAGGCTCCGCTTCCCCGTACCGCCCCTGGGCGGTGAGAATGCCGCCAAGGGTGCTTTCGGCGTTGGCTATCTTCACGTTGCCTGCCGGAAGGCTCTTGCGGTAGATGGAGAGCGCCTGCCGCGCGTGTTCCTCCGCTTCCTCGTGGTTCCCCTTCAAAAGCTCCATCTGAGCCAGCGCATCGTAACTGTCTGCGATCCGGAAGTGATCCGGCCCGAGGAGCTTGAGGTTGAGGGCAAGCTCCTGTCGGGTCATCTCCTCGGCCCGTTCGGTGTCGCCGATGGTCGTCAGGAACGCGGACACGTTGCCCAGGGTCTGTGCGACCTCCGGGTGCTCCGGGCCGTAGATCGTGTACAGCATCTCAAGGGCCTCGAAGAACAGCGGCCGTGCGGCCTCGTAGTCGGCCTGCTCGAACAGGTTGATGGCGAGGTTGTCGAGGGCGAAGGCGACCTCGGGATGGACCTTTCCGTAGTGGTTCCGCTTCAGAGCCAGGCACTGGCGGTAAAGCGATTCGGCCTCCTCAAACCGGCTCGTGTCGCCGAGGAGGTTCGCGTAGTTGTTGAGGTAGGCCGTCATCAGGATATCGTCGTCGTCCAGCAGGTTATCGGCCATTGCCGTGGCATCGGAATACATCTGTTCAGCGGTTGCGTAGTCGCCTTTGGCGTGGACCGTTGTGGCGACGTTCAGAAGGGTGTTCGCTACGTCGATGTGTTGTCCGCCATGGGCGGCAAGGAAAATCTCCAGTGCTTTCCGGAAGAGTTCCTCCGCCCCATTCAGATCGCCCATCTTCTTTCGCAGGTGAGCCAGGTCTCGCATCGCCGACGCCACACCCGGATCGTCGTTTGCCAGCTCCCGTTGCTTGATATTCAGGGCATCCACCAACGGTTTTTCGGCCGCGCTGTAGAGGCCGAGACTCTGGTAGACGACGCCGATGGTGCTCATCAGTCGTGCCTGGACCTCGGGCTGATCGACGAACGCCTCCTCGATCTGGGCCGCGCCGTTGTCGAGGATCTCGCGCGCGGTCACCGTGTTGCCGCGTGCCTCGCCGGGATCGGAAACTCTGAAGGCGTCCACCATGAAGTCCGATACCTGACGTGAGACCTCGGCCTCCTGATTGGCGCGGTCGCGCTCGCGGGCGAGGCGCACGGACAGGCCCGCCATCGCGACGGCAAAGGCGACCAGCAGCAACATCACGCTGGCGGCGAAGGCGACCGCCAGCTTGTTGCGCGACACCATTTTTCTCAGCTGATAGGCGGCGCTCGGCGGCCGCGCCAGGATCGGCTGTGACTGGAGAAAGCGCAGTACGTCCTCGGACACCGCAGCCGCGCTGCCGTACCGCCGATCGACGTCCTTTTCAAGGGTCTTGCCGACGATCGTCTCGAGGTCGGGGTCGAGCTTGCGCACCCCGGTCCAGCTCTGGCGGAGCGGGGTCGGTGCCTCTTCACAGACCACCCGCACCGCCTCGATGAGCGATGCGCGAGATACGTCGTACGGACGTTTGCCGGCCAACAGCTCGAACAGGATGACGCCGAGGGCGTAGACATCGGTGCGGACGTCGATGGCCTCGATGTCGCCCCGCGCCTGCTCAGGGCTCATGTACTGGAGAGTTCCCTTGATGACCCCGATCTCGGAGATCATGGTCGCGGCGATGTCGGAATCGGTGACGCGGGCGAGCCCGAAATCGAGGATCTTGACCGCCGGCCGGCCGGCACCTGAGGCTCCGGTCGAGCTGGATGTCTCCTCTTCGCCGACGATGATGTTCGACGGTTTGAGGTCGCGGTGGATCACCCCGCGCTGGTGGGCGTAGTGGACCGCGTCGCACACCGTGCAAAAGAGGCGCAGCCTCAGCTCGAGCTCGTCGGCGTCGATGGCGCGCGGCCGGTCGTTCACCCACTGGTCCAGGGTCTGGCCGCGCACCAGCTCCATGGCGAAGTAGTCGTGGCCGTCTTCGGTGTGGCCCGACTCGTAGATGGCGGCGATGTTGGGGTGCTTGAGGCGGGCCAGGGTCTCGGCCTCGCGGCGGAACATCCGCGCATGCATGTCGTCGACCTGGTGATCGCGGCGCATGACCTTGAGCGCCACCCGCCGTTTCGGACGCTCTTGCTCGGCCTCCCACACCACCCCCATGCCCCCCTCGCCAAGCTTGTCGACGATCCTGTAGCCGGCAATCGTCTCAGGTGGCGGGCCGGCGGCCGATCGGTGTTCGTTCTCGGTCCACGAAGAGGTGGCGTGCTCGCGCCGAGCGGCCAGGTTCGACCCGGATATGGTCGGTTCCTCGTCGGCATCGAACGGCTGTTTCGGGTCGCCTGCCATGGGGTTGTACTCCTCGCCCTGCTGTCCTCGTGCCCGTGCGGATCTCTCTGATTGGAACAGCGGCGGGTTTTCAGTTGATTCCGGGGATGCCCTCCCGGCGGGACGGCTCGTCCTCTGAGGCGGACTGCAGAATCCGATTGCGGGCGCCCCGCAGCGGTTTCCGGCTGGCACGACCCTTGCTGTCTATGGATGTGACCGAGGAGGGGAGGCCACCGATGACCACACGAACGACCCTGCCGCTCGCAGCCGTGCTGCTCGCCACCGCCTGCAGCAGCACCGCCAACTACCAGTCGCCGCAGCTCGCTCAGCGGGCTCAGCAGCACCAGGTCATCGCCGTGCTGCCGTTTTCGATGGTCTTTACCGGAAGAGCGCCCGGCGACCTGACGCCCGATCAGATCGCCAGGATCGAGGAGAACGAGAGCGTCGCGTTCCAGACCGCTTACTACCATTGGCTTCTCCAGCAGTCGAGTGTCGACCGGAAGCACCCGATCCGAATCGAGATCCAGCCGGTGGCAACGACCAATCTGCTGCTCGCGGAGCAGGGCATCTCGGTGCGGGACTCCTGGGGGATGTCGGCAAAGTCGCTGGCCCGGGCGCTCCGCGTCGATGCGGTGGTGAGCACTTCGGTCACCAAGAAGCGATACCTCTCCGGCGTCGAGTCGTTCGCGATCGAAACCGGCTTCAACATCGTCAGCGAGATCTCAGAGGGTCAGCTGGCACCGTTCCTGCCATGGGGCTTGAGCACGACCAACGACATCCAGGCCGCCAGCGAGATTATCGATGCGCTCGACGGAGTGGTGCTCTGGCAGGACGACCTGTCGGCATCCACCGACTGGCGGGCGCCGGCCAACGACGTCATCGCCGGGTTCACCAGGGAGCTCGCCAAGAAGTTCCCGTACCGTGGTTGATGGGTCGCTCGAAAACCGAAAACCGAAAGCCGGTGAGAAGTGCGGGCTATGCCCATTCGAGCCTCGATGCGATACAGTGATGCGCGGTTTCCAGGAGCGCGCAAACTGAATAACCGAGGAAGGGGGCTCGATATGGCGACCCGAGAAGAGTATCTCGAGAAGATGAAACAACAGCTGGACGAGTGGAACGAGGAGATCGGCAAGCTGGAGGCCAAGCTGTCAGAATCGAGCGAGGCGACGCGGCAGAAGCTCGAGCCCCATCTCGCAAAGGCCCGCGATGCGCGAGATGCGGCCACGAAGAAGTTCGCGGAGCTCATGGACTCGGGCGAAGCCTCATGGGATTCGGCCAGGGACGAGGTCGAGCACGTGTGGAAGGTCTTCAAGCAGTCGGTCAAGTATTTCAAATCGCAGCTCTGATGCCGTCCCGTGCCCGAGACGCCTGATCTCGACGCCGCGCGTGGGCGCCGGCGCTGGGAGCCCCTCGAGACACCCTCGGTTCACGGCACGGTGAGCGACCACGCCGAGGTGTCGCCCGACTCGAATCCATCCGAGAAGAGGGTCAGCTCACAGTCCCTGAAGAAAATTAAAAATCCAGCCGCAGTTGTTCACCAAGGACCAATGGTGTTCGTGTCAGCTCGTCGCGATGGAGGCGCCACTGCGGCATGAACCGGTCCAGGAAAGCGTGAAAGCGACCGTTGTGGCGATGCTCCAGCAGGTGGACCATTTCATGCACCACGATGTACTCTAGACATGACGGGGGCTTCTTCGCCAGGTCCAGGTTGAGCCAGATCCGGCGGGCGTTCACGTTGCAGGACCCCCATCGGGTTCTCATCTTTCTGATGCCCCAACCGGCCACGGTCACGCCGATCCGTGGTTCCCACCTGGCGATCAGCGGCGGCACCTGCTCTCGCAGCCGCCGGCGATACCAATGATCCAGCACCGCCTCGCGCTTGTCTCTGTCCGCCCCGGGACGCACCCGCAGCTCTAGCGTCGTGCCGTTGCGCAGGGCCACCGCCGGCGGACCATCGTGCTCGATGACCTCGAGCCGGTAGCTTCGACCCAGGTAGGGGTGGCTCTCTCCGGTGGTCATGTCGCGCGGCGACGGCTGGTCCTGCCCCTGAAGGCTCTCCCGCTGCCTGCGAATCCACGCCAGGCGCGACACGATCGCCTGGCGAACGGCGTCGTCACTGAACCGCAGCGGGGCCGACACCCGCACTCTCCCGTCGGGGGGATAAACGGTGAAGTACACGTGCTTGATCTTCTTTCGGACGACCTCCACCGGGATCCCCCGAACTTCTATCTGGTCTCGCCTGATCCTCACGCTGTGTTCCCAATCTCGAAAAACGTCCGCCGCGCCGTCGTTTGCAGGTGCCGACCTGATCATAATCTCTCATCGCCCCGGGTGAATCGGTTCCCACGCCACGGCGGCTGCTTCAGATGAAAACCCAGAACAGGAATTGAAAATTGAAGATCGATCTCGCGGTCGCTGGCCGCGTTTTCGATCCGGGGGCGGTGTGCGGTGCACCGACCTGTCCCCACAGCCTTGTTGAGGGGGAGGAGGCCCGCGACGCCATCAACCGGAAAAACCGCGTCACCGCTCCGGCCGTATCTCCAGACACCGCTCAAGGAGGGGCCGCCGATGCTGCCGGAACACCAAGAAAAGACCTTTGCAGAGTTTTACAAATCAGCCCGGTTCAACAAGATCCTCGATCCGAAGACGACCCTGCTGATCCACCTCGCGACCGCGATGTCGGCGGCCTGCTACCCGTGAATGGAGAGCTATCTTGGCGTGGCCAAGAAAAAGGGCATCACGGACGAGGAGATTGGCGCCGTGCAGTCGATCGTGATGGCTGTAGAAGCCGGGCGGGTGCGCGCCCAGTTTCGCGAGGTCCGCGATCGACTGCGGGGTCAACAGTCCCGCTGACGACGCCCCGACGCCACGATCCCGGATGATCGAATTGTGGTGGGCGGCTCTCCTTGCGACACATATAGGTTGCATAATCGCTACAAATACGCTACTTTTGAACGGAGAGGACCGAGCCATGGCAACAGCATTCGCCGATGAAGCCGTCTACGTCCACGAGGTCGCCAACCTGAACGGCGCCGACATCGCCCGGGCCACCGGGGTCGCGGGGTCGACGGCCCGCGCCTGGTTGGCGAAGACGCGTTCGCCGGGCCGGGCGAGGGCCGCGGAGCGTCTGGTCGAGCTGTCCGCGATCGTCGAACGTCTGGTGCGAATCATGGATGCCGAGCACATCCCGGTGTGGTTGCGCAAACCGAACCCGTCGCTTGGAGACGACAAGCCTCTGGACGTGATTCGCAACGGTGGCTACCGCCGGGTCGCCCGGATCGTGGCGGCCCTCGAGTCGCCCCCGGCGGTGTAGCCGCATCGTTCGATGCCGCTCGACGTCGACGCCACGGCGGTCACCGGCATCTGGTGGCGCCACATTCCCCACGACGGCGACGTCTGGCACCGGCCGCGCCTTGCCGCCGATGGACGTTGGCAGCGAGGGTCGGTGAATGAGGCGTTCTATCTTGCTGAATCGCCCGACACAGTGTGGGCCGAATGGTACCGCCTGCTCGCCGAGTATGCGCTTCGGCCGTCGATCCACATGCCGCGCGATCTCTGGCGATGGAGGGCACGGCTGGCCCGGGTCGCCGACCTCTCTTCGGCGGAAAGACTGGCACGCGTCGGACTCACCGTGCCGCCGCCCGGACGCGACAGCTGGCCGGCGTATCAGCAAGTAGGGCAGCAGCTCCATGCCGAGGGATGGCCGGCGTTGATCGCTCCATCGGCGGCGCGGCCACAGGATGGGAGAGTCCTGTGCTGTTATCGGACTGCAGCTGTGGTTGAAGGCCTGGTGCCAGTACCGCCGCCCGAGGTGTACGACGAGCCGCCGGCTCCACCCCGGGGACTGCGCACCTGAATGTCTGGGTGACGTGTAGAATCGACACCGAGTGTCAGCGTCTCAGGGACGGGGGAAGGAGTCACCAATGCGTGGGAACAGCTGCTCGTCGTCGGCCGCTTCGACACCATGCGGGTGGCCGACATCGAGGAGATGAACGAGCTCATGCCCGACTCGCGCCTGCTGATCTGTGAGAACGGCAGCCACATCTCCAACTACGACGACGAAGAGGTCTACTTCGCCGGAATCCTGGAGTTTCTGGCGGAGCTGGACGGTAGCTAGCCGGTCAGCCGCTGCCGAGCATCCGAGCGGAAAATTCGAGTATTTTCTGCCGCCTCCAGCCTTGACCGTTTTAGTACACTGTGCCGGGCAAATCACGCACAGGTCAGAATGGGTCGAATCAAACCTCAAAGGAGGATTCCATGAAGAAGCAAAATCTCCCAATCGTCCTGCTGGCGGCTGTGGCCGTCGTGGGCACCATCGGACTCCCGGTTTCCGCCGTCGCCCAGGACGAATCGGCCGCCCAGGCCGGCGAAAAGACCGGTGTCGAGGGCCAGTACATCCGGGTGGCGGAAAACGACGAGGGCTGGGTGGTCGTGGGTTACGACACCGCCAACGAGTCGGTCGGCCAGAAGTGGATGCTGCTGAACGTCGGCATCACGCTCCAGAAAGGGGTGGAGAGTTACAAGCTCACCCGGGACGACATCTACCTGGTGGACTCGGACAACAAGATCATCCCGCTGCCGAGCCAGGGGGAGTACTTGAAGGCCGATCTCAGGGGGTTGGACGCGCGGGCCAACATGCAATCAAACTCGGTCAACTACTTTCCGCCAAGCTCGAACGTGCCGTGCAGGATCGGGTTCTTCGCCGATTCCTCCACCCCGGGGCGGACGCTTGCCTACGACCAGGTGGATCTCAGCAACAACCGCGACTGCCTGGGTCGGGTGTACTTTCAGATCCCCGACGGCATTCAGTACGGCCTGTATAACCTGGACGTGAAGTTCGCCAACAGCACCGTCCGGGTGCCGATCAAGATCATGACCAAGGAAGAGGCCAAGGCTTTTGAACAGCAGTGGAAGGAAGAACGGAAAGAGGAAAAGAAAAAGTAGGGGGAGTCGGCCCCTGGCAGGGCAGATCGAGGCCGTCGTGACGGCCCGCCACGGTCATTAACGTCCGGTTTTGTCTCTTTGAAATCATCGGGGGCGCACTCAGCGAGTGCGCCCCCATTTTTTATTGCGTTGATGCCTGCGGGCTATCAGTCAGGACTCTGTGGCATCGGGAGTGGCGTCTTCCGACTCCGGATCGGACTCGAAGCCGGGGCCCATGGCACCGCCGAGAAACGGTCCGAGAATGCCCTGAATCGCAGCCTCGAACTGCTCGGTCGTTTCGACCGTTTCGAGCTTGGTCAGCACGCCATCGACCATGCCGATCACCATCATCGCCTGCATCGAGCCTTCCTCAATCTCCTCGGCCGAGGTTTCGGCGAGCTTCTGTTTGGCATCGGCGAAGTTCTCGTCCCAGTCGGCCGCCATGTCGTTCGGTACCCAGCGCCCCTCGACCCGCGTCAGCTGCAGGTCCTCCGGCTCCTCGTCCGGCGCGCTGATGCGCAGGGTCGCTTGGTCACCCTCACGCGACACGACCTCGACCTTGGTTTTGAGGAGCATCTGGGTGAACTCGCGATCGAAGGCGTCGTCGCCGCTCCTCTTGGACGCCTCGGCGGCTGAATTCATGAGCTCCCGGCCGGTGGTCGCCAGGTAGCGCTCCCAGTCGATGCTCTTCAGGGCGTCGAGCCGGGACACGTCGCTGGCAGAGAATTCGGTGAGAACCCACACCATGGTGTCCCAGCTATCCTCGATCCGCTGCCGCTCCTCTCCGGCCGACTCGAGGTACGAGCTGCTCAGAATGATCGCCTTCTTGTCGCGTAGAACGTTGGCGGTCTTGCGGCCGAGACCGAAGGCCGCATCCCAGACCGTCGGGTCCATGCGCGCGGCGAAGGCGTGGGTCAGCTCGGTGATGTCCTTCTGGTAGGACGGCGGCAAGGCCTGCCAGAGTACCTCGGGGTGGCGGTCGGCGAGTGCCTCGGCGACGGCGGTGACGGTGCCCTCCGGGGAGTCGGGGATCTCGACGGCCAGCGCGGGAACGGCGATGGCGATCAAGACGGCAGCCAGCATGCCTGGCAGTGGCATCTTTGCGAATCGATCGTGGATCAAAGGAGCCTCCTTGGGCAGAGTTGGTGCGACCATTCTCGCACAACCGCGGGGGTCGCGGGAGAGCGTCCGAACTTGCGGTCAGCCGATGGGATCGAGTTGTGGTTCACCCGGAAGAGGTTCTCCGGATTCGACTGTTCGATTTCAGCGCGAGCCATGCGGGCTACAGCAACGTCATGGATGGTGGGAGGGCCGCCTCGATCTCGGCGATATCGCCGCTGCTGAGTCGAAAGTCCATGGCACCGATGAAGCCGTCCACCTGCCCGGCGCTGCGGGCGCCGACGATGGCGCCGGTGATCGCGGGGTGACGGAGCGTCCACGCGATCGCCACCTCGCCGACCGCTCGGCCGTGACGATCCGCGATGCCGCGCAGCACGTCGACAAACTCGAGGCAGGTGGTAAGGAGGGGCTCCTTGAAGGCGGGGTTCACCTGCTTTCGCCAGTCGGATGCGGGCAGCGCCTCGACCCGATCGCGGGTCATGGTTCCGGTCAGCATGCCGTTGTGCATCGGCGAGTAGACGATCACGCCGATGTCGTGGTCGAGGCAGAAGGGCAGAATCTCGTCCTCGATCTGCCGCATGAGAGGCGAGTAGGGCGGTTGCAGGGAGGCGATGGGGGCGATCCTCCGGGCCCGTTCGAGCTGGGCAACGTCGAAGTTCGAGACGCCGATGGCGCGAACCTTGCCCTGTTCCTTGAGATTGGCGAGGGTCGCCCAGGCCTCCTCGATGCCGGAGTCGTCCCCACCTGGCGGGAACACGGGCCAGTGGATCTGATAGAGATCGATGACGTCGACCTGCAACCGTCGCAGGCTGTCCTCGACCTCGCGGCGGATCGATTCCTCCGTCGGGTTGTGGATGACGTTCTTGTCATCGTCCCAGGTGAGGGTGCACTTGGTGAAGATGAGAGGTCGCTGGGCGCTGCCGATCTCCTTGAGCGCCTGCGCGACCACCTTCTCCGAGTGGCCCATGCCGTAAATTGCGGCCGTGTCGAGCCAGTTGATGCCCGACTCCACCGACCGGAGTATCGCGGCGATCGACGTCGCATCGTCCTGCGGCCCCCAGCCGAACACGCCGTCGCCGCCGATTGCCCAGGTTCCGAGCCCGATGGGCGAAATCTCGAAGCCAGAGTTGCCGAGCCGCTTCTGTGTCATGGTCTTCTCCGCCTGGTCGAGCACGATGTAGCGTTAAAGACCTCAACGACAAAGTTGGCCTCGGAAATTCCGGGTGTGGTTTTTTTTAAAAAAGCCCTGTAACCAATTTCCTCCAATGAGGAAAGAACAAGTCATCACTGATTGAGACGAAGACTCAGTCAGCCGAAAATGAGGTTCAATTGGACCGAAGCACCGAACGAAAGGGGAGACGAATGAACTCGAAGGTCAAGAAGATGTTAGTCAATGCAGCCATGGCGGGGATGATCGCCGGCGTCGGCGCCATGACGCCGGCGTTGGGGTCCGCTGCCACCGCCAACCACGGCGTCGGCCAGAACAGCTGCAGCGGCAAGGACGGCTGCAGCGGCACGGCGGGCGATCAGGCCGAAAACTCCGATCGCCACGCCTGCAAGGGCATGAATGCGTGTAAGGGTCAGGGCAACTGCAAGTCGGGCGACAACGGCTGCGCCGGCAAGAACTCCTGCAAAGGCAAGGGCGGGTGTGCGTCCGAGGACGCCAAGCATGCCTGCAAGGGCCAGAACGACTGCAGGGGCCTCGGCGGCTGTAAGTCGGGCGACAACGGCTGCGCCGGCAAGAACTCCTGCAAGGGCAAGGGCGGCTGCTCGGTGCCCACCCACCAGGTGGACGAAACCGCCTGAGAGACGATCCGGGACGTGGGCCCCGAGAACGACCTCGGGGCCCACGGCTCACCTTCGCTCGAAGGGGCCCGCCCTATGCGGAGGTTCGGCTCGAGCACGCGACCGTTCGACGCACATCGGAACCAGGAGAAGAAACCATGACCGTCAACCGATGGGGGCTTCAGGATCTCGGACTCGGGATCGGGCTGCGCACCACCCACTACACCCACATCCTGTCGGAGGAGCCGGAGATCGGTTTTTTCGAGATCCTGACCGAGAACTACCTCGACACCGGCGGGCGGCCGCTCCACATTCTGGACCTCATTGCCGAGCGCTATCCGGTGGTGATGCACGGGGTCTCCATGTCCATCGGCTCCACCGATCCCATCGACTTCGACTATTTGGCCAAGGTCAAGGCGCTGGCAGAACGAACCGGCGCACTGTGGATCTCCGACCACATCTGTTGGACCGGAGTCCTCGGCCGCAACACCCACGACCTGCTGCCGCTGCCCTACACCGAGGACAGCCTGCGCCACTCGGTGGCTCGGATCAAAGCGGTGCAGGAGTTCCTGGAGCGGCCGCTGGTCCTCGAAAACCCCTCCACCTACCTCGAGTTCGCCGACTCGGACATGAAGGAATGGGAGTTCGTGGCGCGGCTCGCCGAGGAGGCGGATTGCGGTCTGCTGTTCGACGTCAACAACGTCTACGTGTCGGCCTTCAACCACGGCTACGACCCCGTGGCCTACATCGACGCCATCCCCGGTGACCGGGTCTGCCAGTACCATTTGGCGGGCCACACCAACAAGGGCACCCACATCATCGACACCCATTCGGACCACGTTCTCGACCCGGTGTGGGAGCTTTACGGCCACACCATCCGAACTGTCGGCCTCCGCGCGACCCTGCTGGAGTGGGATGCCGACATCCCGCCCTTCGAGGTGGTCCATCAAGAGGTTCTCAAGGCGGACGAGTGGCGCCGGCAGGAGGTGGCCCATGCCGCATGAGTCACCGGCCTGGAGACCCGGACTCGACAGCCTGCAGCGCTGGCTGCAGGAGGTGGTGGCCCACCCCGGGACCGTCGAGGAGGCCATCGCTTCGCCCGGAGCCGAGCGGGAGATCCCGTCCGAACGGCTGGCCGAGGTGGTGCTGCCGTCGCACTCCATGACGTCCGCGGAGCGGGTGGGCGTCTACCACGGCATGTACCTGATGCGGATGGAGGAGGCGCTCGGCGTCGACTATCCCGTGATCCGGTACTTCCTCGGTGACGACGGCTTCGCCGAGCTGGTCCGGGACTATGTCCAGACCTACCCGTCGCGGAGCTACACCCTCAACCGGCTCGGCGACCACCTGCCCCGGTTCATCGCCGACCAGGCCGGCGAGCCACGGAGAGGGTTCCTGCACGACCTCGCCCGGCTCGAGCTGGCCATGACCGAGGCCTTCGACGAGCAGCAGTCCCCGGTCCTCAGCGCTGAGGAGCTGGCGGCGGTCCCCCCGAGGCCTGGGAGGGAGCGCGGCTGCGCCCGATCGCGGCCCTTCGCCTGCTGCAGTTCAAGTACTCGGTGGTCCCCCACCTGGTGGCTTACCACAAGGACCGGCCGAGCCCGACCCCGCGCCGGCGGGCGACGTGGGTTGCCGTTTACCGCCGCGATTACTCGGTCCTCAGGCTCGAGCTGAGCCGCGCCGAGCACGATCTGTTGCGGGACCTCATCGACGGCGTACCTCTCGGTGACGCACTGGCCGCCGCTGCCGCCGCCCAGAAGTCCGCCCGCCAGCAGGCCAAGGTCTTCCGCTGGTTTAGGACCTGGGTCGCCGAGGGACTGTTCGCCGGCATCGAGGTGAGGGCCTCCACCAACCAGCCCGCATGAGTCGTCCGGTGTCGTGGCCACGACCGCGAAGGCGGACGTGCAGCTGCGGGATGGTCTTTGGCCGAACTCAGGCGGTGCATCGCGCTCCCGCTCCCGGATGCCGATGAGAAACCGGCGCCGGAGGGTTGATCGGCATTTCCTGCGTTAGGATGGTCGATTACAAAGGAGAGATCACGATGCAGATCGGAGTGATTGGACCGGGGACGATGGGCGCCAACATGGTTCGCCGCCTGATGGCGGGTGGACATCGCTGCACCGTTTGCGACCGCAATGTCTGACCACGAAAACCACATCGCCGTACAGGACACGCCGCTCCTGCCGCCGTGCGCCCTCGTGATCTTCGGCGCCTCGGGTGACCTGACGGCAAGGAAGCTGGTGCCCGCACTTTACAACCTTGCGGTGGACCGGATGCTACCGGAGGACTTCGCCGTGATCGGTCTCGCCACCCGTGAGCTGTCCACCGAGGCGTTTCGTCAGTTGATGACGCAGGCGCTGCAAGAACACCTCGGCGATAGCCGGAACGCCGGGCTGATCGAGTGGCTGGCCGGGCGCCTCCACTTCGTCTCGGGCGATTTCCGCGACGACGATCTCTACGCGCGGCTGCAGCGGGAGCTCGAGAGGGTAGCTGCAGCGCAAGGCACTGGCGGCAACGTTCTCTATTATCTGTCGACGCCACCGTCCTTTTTCGGCGAGATCGTCCGCCAGCTCGGCGAGGTCGGCCTCACCCGCGAAGACGGCGCCGCCTGGCGGCGCGTCGTCATCGAGAAGCCGTTCGGCCATGACCTCGACTCGGCCCGCGCTCTCAACCGGGAGATCGCCGGCGTTCTGGCCGAGCGGCAGGTCTACCGGATCGACCACTACCTCGGTAAGGAAACCGTCCAGAACATCCTCGCGTTCCGTTTTGCCAACGCGATCTTCGAGCCGATCTGGAACCGCCGCTACGTCGACCACGTGCAGATCACGGTGGCCGAGGAGCTCGGCGTCGAGCACCGCGGCAAATACTACGAGGAGGCCGGAGCGTTGCGCGACATGGTGCCCAACCACATGCTGCAGCTGCTGTCGTTGCTCGCCATGGAGCCGCCATCGTCGTTCTGAGGAGGATGCGGTGCGCGACGAGAAGGGGAAGGTGTTGAGTGCGATCCAGCCGATTCGCCCGGAGGAGGTGTTGAGCCGCGCGGTGCGCGGCCAGTACGGCGCCGGATCCGCGGCGGACGGTGTTGCCGTAGGCGGGTACCGAAGCGAGCCGCTGGTCGCGCCCGACTCCACCGCCGAGACGTACGTGGCGCTCAAGCTCACTGTCGACAACTGGCGCTGGGCGAACGTCCCGTTCTACCTGCGCACCGGCAAGCGCCTGCCGAGCCGGGTCACGGAGATCGTCATCCAGTTCAAACGGGTGCCGTTGAGCCTTTTCCGGGCCACACCGGTCGATCATCTCGCCGCCAATCAGCTGGTTCTCAGGCTGCAGCCCAACGAGGGCATCTCGCTGAGGTTCGGCGCCAAGATCCCGGGGCCGGCGGTGCGCATCGGCACGGTCAACATGGACTTCTGCTACGCCGATTACTTCGGCTCGGTCCCGACGACCGGGTATGAGACCCTGCTGTATGACGCCATCAACGGTGACGCGACCCTGTTCCATCGTGCCGACGGCGTCGAGGGCGGCTGGAGTGTGGTGGCGCCAGTTCTCGACGTGTGGACGGCGCTGCCGCCGCGCGACTTTCCCAACTACGCCGCAGGAAGCTGGGGACCCGTCGACGCGGATCGGCTGCTCACCCAGGACGGCCGCGCGTGGAGGAACGAGACGTGAAATTGATCGGTGGTGACATCGGAGGCACCAAAACCCGGCTCGGCCTCTTCGAGGTCGTCGGCAGGGGCCTCGCGAAGCTCGGCGAGCGGACCTACGCGAGTGCGGATTACGCCGGGCTGGCCGAGATCTTCACGCTGTTTCTCGCCGATGTGAGCGGGCCGTGCGAGCGGGCGGCATTCGCCGTCGCCGGCCCGGTCGCCGGGCGAACGGCCCGCACCACGAACCTGCCGTGGCTGGTCGACGCCGACGCGTTGGAGCGCGAGCTGGGGATTGCAAGCGTCCGCCTCCTCAACGACCTCGAGGCCGTTGCCTATGGAATCGCCGAGCTTGCCGCTGAGGACTTCGTGGTCCTCAACCGCGGGGCGCCGGAGACCACCGGTAACGCCGCGATCATCGCCGCCGGCACCGGGCTCGGAATGGCCGGGCTGTTCTGGGACGGCGTCCGTCACCATCCGTTTCCATCGGAGGGTGGTCACGCGGGTTTCGCCCCAACCGATGCTCGGCAGGTGGAGCTGCTTCGCTTCCTGTCGGATCGATTCGGTCACGTCAGCAAGGAGAGAGTGCTCTCCGGTCCGGGGCTGGTCAACATCTTCCGTTTCGTGCAGCACTCGGCCGGAGTTCAGGGCCCGGCCTGGCTGGTCGACGCCCTTGGCGACGGCGATCCGGCAGCCGCGGTTGCCGGCGCCGCCATGACACACGCCTCTCCGCTGGCGGTGCAGGCTCTCGACATCTTCGCTGCGGTCTACGGCGCCGAGGCCGGCAACCTGGCCCTCTCGGTGATGGCGACCGGCGGCGTGTACATCGGTGGCGGGATCGCGCCGAGGATCGTGGCAAAGCTGAAGGAGCCGCTGTTCGTCGACGCATTCCTCGCCAAAGGTCGCATGCGATCGCTGCTCGAGACCATGCCCTTGAAGGTGATCCTCAACGACCGTGCGGCCCTGATCGGCGCAGCTCGCTTTGCGACCCTTGCTCCGCAGGATCGAACGTGAATGCCGACCGCGGCTCCTGCGGGCGTGCTCGTGCCGTCACGGACAGCGGAGGGGGAGACCGGCATGGCGACTGAGGTGCGGATCCTCGACGATGCCGAGGATGTCGCCCGCGCGGCGGCTGGCGAGTTCCGCCGCCGGGCCGAGGACGCCATTGCCGATCGAGGTCGGTTCGCGGCTGCGCTGTCCGGTGGCAGCACTCCGCGGCTGCTGTTTCGGGCTTTGACCAAACCGGCAGCCGGCGATCTCCCGTGGAACCGGATCCACCTCTTCTGGGGCGACGAGCGCACCGTACCGCCGGACCACCCCGACAGCAACTTCCGTATGGTCCACGAGGAGCTGCTTTCGAGGGTCGCGGTGCCGGCCGCCAACATTCATCGCATGCGGGGAGAAGACCCCGATCCGGCCGCTGCTGCCGCCGACTACGAGGCCGAGCTGCGCGGCTTCTTTGGCCTCGGACCCGGGCAGGTGCCCCGCTTTGACCTGGTGTTCCTCGGCATGGGGGCCGACGGGCACACCGCGTCGCTTTTTCCACGCTCCGAGGCGCTCATCGCCCGGGAACGGCTGGTGGCGGCGCCGTGGATCGAGGCCCTCGGGTCGCGGCGTCTGACCTTGACGACGCCGGTGCTCAACCACGCGACGTGCGTCGTCTTCCTGGTTGTCGGCGGGGACAAGGCGGCGACGCTGCGGCGCGTCCTGGAAGACCCGCGGCGTCCGGTGGAGCTGCCAGCCCAGTCGGTCGATCCCGAGGACGGAGAGCTCCTGTGGTTGGTCGACGCACCGGCGGGGCGGCTTTTGTCGCTACGGTTCCGGCGGTGGCCGTCGAAAGCTGAAGAGATGAGGGTGAAGAAGGGCTCATGAGTCGAGAGCACGACCGGCTGCGAGAGGCTGACCAGGGCGACACGCCGTGGCGCCGGTGGGGGCCGTACCTGACCGAGCGGCAGTGGGGGACGGTACGCGAGGACTACAGCCCCGACGGGACTGTCTGGGAGTATCTCACCCATGACATGGCCCGGTCGAGGGCGTACCGCTGGGGCGAGGAGGGGATCGCCGGCATCAGCGACGACCGGCAGCGGCTCTGTCTCGCGCTCGCCCTGTGGAACGGGCGGGATCCGATCCTCAAGGAACGGATGTTCGGCCTCACCGGGGACCAGGGCAACCACGGCGAGGACGTCAAGGAGCTCTACTGGTATCTCGATTCGACCCCGACACACTCCTACATGCGGATGCTCTACAAGTACCCGCAGGGCGAGTACCCATACGCGCGTTTGGTCGAGGAAAACCGCCGCCGCAGCAAGCTGGATCCCGAGTTCGAGCTGCTCGACAGCGGGATCTTCGACGAAAACAGGTATTTCGACGTCGAGGTCGAGATCGCCAAGGCGTCGCCGGACGACATCCTCTACAGGATCACGGCCGCCAATCGCGGGCCGGAGGCGGCGGAGATCCACATTCTGCCGACGCTGTGGTTCCGCAATTCCTGGTCGTTCGGGTTGTCCGCTGCGAAGCCGACGCTCGAGGTTCAGGACGGCGCGGTCAGGGCGGCTCATGACGACCTCGGCACACGCTGGCTGCACTGCGACTCAGCGCCAACGCTTCTGTTCTGCAACAACGACACCAACCACCGGCGGCTCGAAGGCCTCGACACCGGGGCCGGGTTCTTCAAGGACGGCATCAACGACGCCGTGGTCAACGGACGGTCGGAAGCAGTGAACCCGGCCGGGACAGGCACCAAGGCAGCCGCGTGGTACCGCATGAACGTGGCGGCCGGTGAGTCCGTGACCGTGCGGATCAGGCTGTCCGGCGCCCGTCAGCCTGATCCGTTCGTCGATTTCGATCACGTGGTGACCACCCGCCGCGCCGAGGCGGACGGCTTCTACGCCGAGCTCCAGGCTGAGATCGAGGACGACGACCGACGCCTCGTTCAACGCCAGGCGTTGGCCGGGATGCTGTGGTGCAAGCAGTTCTACAGCTACGACGTGGAGCAGTGGCTTGACGGGGATCCAGGCCACCCGCCGCCGCCCGCCGAACGGCTGCACGGGCGCAACTCGCGCTGGCGCCACCTCAACAACGCCGACATCATCTCGATGCCGGACACCTGGGAGTACCCCTGGTACGCCGCCTGGGACCTGGCCTTCCACTGTCTGCCGCTGGCCCTGGTCGATCCCGAGTTCGTCAAGCGGCTGCTGGTGCTGCTGACCCGCGAGTGGTACATGCACCCCAGCGGGCAGCTCCCCGCGTACGAATGGGCCTTCTCGGACGTCAACCCGCCGGTGCACGCGTGGGCCGCCTGGCGGGTGTTCCAGATCGACCGCAACCGGCGTGGCGACCACGGTGACATCGCATTCCTGGAAAGAGTCTTCCACAAGCTGATGATCAACTTCACCTGGTGGGTCAATCGAAAGGACCCGGAGGACCGCAACATCTTCGAGGGAGGCTTCCTCGGCCTCGACAACATCGGCGTCTTCGATCGCTCGGCGCCGCTGCCCACCGGCGGCCACATCCACCAGTCCGACGGCACTAGCTGGATGGCGATGTACTCGCTGAATCTGATGCGCATCGCCCTCGAGCTGGCCCTCCACAATCCGGTCTATGAGGACATCGCCACCAAGTTCTTCGAGCACTTCCTGCATATCGCCGAGGCGATGACCAAGCTCGCCGGCGAGGGGCTCGGGCTGTGGGACGAGCAGGACGAGTTCTACTACGACATCCTCCACCTCCCGGACGACCGCCGTGAGGTGCTCAGGGTGCGGTCGATGGTCGGCCTGATTCCGCTGTTCGCGGTCGAGGTGCTCGAGCCGGAGCTGCTCGAGCGCCTGCCCGGCTTTTCCGAACGGCTGGAGTGGGTGTTCGCCAACAAGCCGCAGCTCGCCGCGGCGGTGTCGCGCTGGTTCGAGCCCGGCCGCGGGGAGCGAAGGCTGCTGTCGGTGCTGCGGGGACACCGGGTCAAGTGCCTCCTGCGGCGGATGCTGGACGAGGCGGAATTCCTGTCACCGTTCGGAGTGCGCGCCCTGTCCCGGTACCATCTCGACCACCCCTACACCTTCTGGACCGACGGTCAGCCGCACACCGTGCGCTATACACCGGCGGAGTCCGACACCGGGTTGTTCGGCGGGAACTCCAACTGGCGCGGCCCGATCTGGTTTCCGGTCAACTTCCTCATCGTCGAGTCGCTCCAGCGATTCCACCACTACTACGGCGACGACTTCAAGGTCGAGTGCCCGACCGGGTCAGGTCGCTCCGCCACCCTGCTCGAGGTGGCCGACGAGCTGGGGCGACGGCTTGCAAGCATCTTCCTGCGTGGCGGTGACGGTCGGCGGCCGGTGTTCGGCGACAACCTCATCCTGCAGCAGGATCCCCACTTCCGAGACCTGGTGCCGTTCTACGAGTACTTCCACGGCGACACCGGCCGCGGCGTCGGCGCCTCGCACCAGACCGGCTGGACCGGCCTGGTGGCGAAGCTGCTGCAACCCCGGCGCACGCCGCACTGACCCCGATGATTCGCCAGGCGCCCACCGTCGAGAAACAGCGCCGGTTACCCCGGAACGGTCTGACCTTGGCACTGTATCGGTGATTCGTTGACATCGTAGAGGGGCGTCTTTACAGTCGCTAGGGAGTTCACGACAACCACGATGTTCTTTTTGGGGGTGCCATGTCCCGACGCAACTCCGGCTCAGTTCGTTCCCGAGGATTTGGCGCGCTCTGGATGGTGGGAGTCATCGCCGCCGGGGCGTTGCTCGTTACCGCCGGTGTCGGGCCGCCAGAGACCACGGCGGTGGCGACCGCCGGGAGGCCGGGGCTCGACGGCGGAACGGTCGTGGTGGTCGGATCGCCCCTTTTCGTTCCCGCTGCTGCCCATGTCACCGGTGCCGCGGACACCGACTGGCGCACCGACCTCGAGGTCTACAACTCCGGCACGGTCCAGGCGCAGTACGAGATCGCGCTGCTGCCTCGGGACGGCAACAACACCTCGCCGCAAACCGTTCCGTTCAGCCTGTTGCCGGGCCGTTCGATCCGATACAACGACGTCCTGTTCACGGTCTTCGGATTCACCGGCGCCGCGTCGCTGCGCATCGACGTCTCCGCCGGTGAGGTGACGGTGTCCAGCCGGACCTACAACCAGACCGACGCCGGAACCTACGGGCAGTTCATCGGCGGCGCGCCGGCTTCCCGCGCCATCGCCTTCGGGCAGGAAGGGCGCATTATCCAGCTGACCCACAATCAGTCGAACAGCTCGGGCTATCGGACCAACGTCGGGTTTCTCAACTGCACTTCCTTGACCATCCTGGTGCGGGTCGACCTGTACCGGTGGGATGGGATCTTCCTGGGGACCCGGAACTTCCAGCTCGATCCGTACTCCTTCATCCAGCGGGACCGCCTCTTCGGTGTCGTCACCCAGGACGACGTTCCCGACGGATATGTGGTGGTCCAGACCCTGACCCCGGGTGGAAAATTCTTCGCCTACGCATCGGTGGTCGACAACCGGACAGGCGATCCGATCTACATTCCCGCCGTCATTCTCGGCGAGGCCGTGCCGCCGACGCCGACGCCGACCGCGACCCCCACCCGGACCCTGTCACCCACCCGGACCCACACCCCGACCCAGACCTCCACGACGGCCGCGACGGCGACAACGACGACGACGTCCACGCCGACGCCGACGAATACGGTTCCCATTTTCACGCCCACGCGCACCAACACGCCCACTCAAACGCCGACTCAGCCAGCCGATCAGCGCAACCTCCTGCCGTACCAGCCGGCCGGTTGGGATGCGCCGTTGGTGGCCTCCGGAGTTCAGGGGACCAACACGTCGGGGGGGCTCGTCGGAGGGCAGACGACGTATGTGGATCTCGCGTTCATCAACGAGGGTCCCGGAGACGCCTTCTTCCCGGCGGGAGCGGCGAGGGTCGAAATTCGGTTCGACAGCCAGCATCTCGGCTACCTGACCGAGGCCGGTCCGCGCTCCCTGCCGGCAAATTCCTACCTGTTCTGGGAGGACGTCCAAATCACCAACATCCCCGCCGGCCAGCACACGCTGACCATGGTCGTCGATCCGAACAACGTGGTGCCGGAGACCAACGAGGGTGACAACGAGTACACCTTCATGGGCACCTGGAGCGCCCCCATGGGCGTGGCGCCCTCGGGGCCACCGACCCTCAGGTACCCGGCGCAACGGCCGGTGCAGGAAGCCGGGCTCCAGTCCATTGTTTACGGCGACCGCAGCCCGGCCGAGCTCGAATGGAAGCGTGGGGTCGCGAAGCGGCGCCGCATCATGTCGGGAGTTACCGAGGCCGCCGTGGCGCCGACCGGGCAGCCCGTCTACATACCGGCCTCCGCGCACGTGGCCGGCGCCGCCGGAACCAACTGGCGAACCGACGTCGAAATCCACAACCCGGGAACGACCCAGGGTCAGTACGAGGTCGCCCTCCTGGTCAGGAACCAGGCCAACACGTCACCGCAGACCGTGGTGTACACGGTCCCGCCCGGCCGGTGCTTGCGCCTCGACGACGTGCTCTTCACCTCCTTCAGCTTCGATGGTGGCGCTGCGCTTCGGATCACGCCACTCAGCGGCGACGTGATGGTCACCAGCCGCACCTACAACCTGACCGACGAGGGAACCTATGGCCAGTTCATCGGCGGCGCGTTGCTGTCGGAGGCCATCGAGTTCGGTGACGAGGCCGCCCTCATCCAGCTGTCACAGCACGATGCCGTGGATGAGGGGTACCGGACCAACATCGGATTCACCAGTGCGACCGGATCGACCATCGACGTCCGGGCAGATCTGTACCATTGGGACGGCACGTTGCTGGGCACGCGTTACTTCTCGCTTCCCGCCTACACCCACAAACAGATCGACCGCGTCTTTGAGGGCGTGACCGGATCGGAGATCGAGGACGGGTACATTCTGATCTCCACGTCGACGCCGGGCGGCCGGTTCTTCGCCTACGCTTCCGTGGTGGACAACGCCACCGGCGATCCGGTGTACATCCCGGCTTCGGTTCTGGGCGAAGGCGCACCGCCCGCGACCCCGACCCCGACGTGGACCACCACCCCGGGAACCCCGACCGCGACCCCGACGCCGACCCCGACCATCGGTCCCGGCCTGCCCCTGGATCCGCTCCACACCATGGAGCAGGTCTTCCTCTGGCTCGGCACGGTGCCCGGCCAGGGCGGCAACATCGATCTCGAGGGCGTGGTGGCCCAGGCCCAGGCCGAGGGCTTCCAGAGTCTCCTCGACGCGGCGGAAGGCTACTACCCGGAGGTGTTGACGGTCGGTCCGAACTTGATCCAGTTCGACTTCGGAAGCGGGTGGATGTCTCCCGACGGGTACTGGGTGACCGGCTCGGCCGAGGTCCAGTTCTTCAACGTCGACACCATCGCGCCGAACGCCTCGCTCGACTGGTCCGGGTCGACCCAGGGGATCCAGGTCGACGGCATCGGCTTCACCATCGAGACAGCGAGCGGGTCGACGCAGCTGGTGACCGACGTCGACGGACACGTGCAGGGCAACATGAGCTTCACGGGTTCCGGCGACACGCCCAAGCGGAGCCTGGCCGGCCTCGACGCCAACATCGACGTGGACACCCTCGTCTGCCGGTTTTATCCCGTGGGCGGCAGCATCACCTACGAGGATGACGGCGGGGCCCACACCTTCACCTTCGATCCGGACTGCGACGGCGAGTTCATCTACGTCGGACCTGGGGGGACAGGCGACCTCGCGTTCAGGCTGCGCTGGGACGGTCCCCAGGACCTCGATCTCTACGTCAGGGATCCGTCGGGTGAGATCATCTACTACGGCAATCCGATCTCCGAGTCCGAGGGTCGGCTGGACGTGGACGCCAACGCGGGCTGCAGTGGGCCGGCCGAGCACCCGACCGAGAACATCTTCTGGGAGGAAAATACGGCGCCGAGCGGGACCTACGAGTTCTGGGCGGAGCGGTGGTCCGCGTGCGACGCCACCCCGACTCCGGATTATCGGCTGCTCGTGCTGGTGGACGGCGTCATCGTTCGCGACTTGCCGGGCGTCATGCCCTCGGGAGGCCAGACTGCGGTCTACTACCACACTCAGTGACGCAGGCGGACAGCTGGTTCGGGGGAGAAGGGGAGAGGTCCCCTTTGACCTGAATTCGGAATTCGGAAGGCGGAATTCGGAAAACCTATCCCGCCGGCTGCCCTTTGATCGGCCGCAGAAGAACGCGAAGGGACGCAGAACAACGCAGCAACCTCAGTTTCTGAGTTCTGAGTTGCATACGGGCGGTGGTGAATCCGAGTGTCGAGAGCCTCCGGGCAAAAACTGAGAACTAAGAACTAAGAGCTGCCAACGGCAAACGGCCAACTGCCAACTGGGTGGTCGGGCCGGCTTTCGACTTTTGACTCGGGCGGACGGGCGGGGAATCTCCAATCTTCAATCTTCAATTTTCAATCTTCAATTTATCCTTCGCGCAGGGCCGTGGCCGCGTCGATGCGCAGCGCGCGAATCAGGGGTGCGAGGGTGCCGAGGCCGCCGGCGACGATGGCGACCAGGAATCCCTCCAGCGCGGGCTTCAAGGTCAACGCCTGGGGGACGTAGCCGGCGCTGTTGACGTCTCCCATGCGGGTCGTCGAGACGAGCGCCAGAATGCCCATGGAGGTCGGGATCGCGATCGTGGCGCCGACGGCTGCCAGGATCAACCCCTCGAGCAGGACCTGCCGGGAGATCCGGGACCGACTCCACCCCACCGCCCTCAGGATGGCGAGCTCCCGGGTGCGATCGCTGACGTTGACGTGCATGACGTTGGCGACGCCCAGGCCGGCGATGATCAGCACCATGGCGGCCAGGAAGCGGGCGAACGCCTCCACCAGAAACGCCTGGTCGTAGGCGTCCAAAAAGGTCTCGGAGGAGGCCACCTCGAGCTCGGGAATTCCGCTGGATATCGCCGCCATCACCTCATCCCGGTCGCGGTCGTCCACCAGATCGACCAGGACCACGTTGACCCGGTCGCGGTAGTTGAACAGGTGCTGCACCATCGGCAGGTCCATGACCGCGCCGCTGTCGACGATGTCGTGCCGCGTTCGATACCAACCGGCGACCCGCAGGGTCCGGCGCCGGACCTCGATGTCGTCGCCGACCTCGAAGCCGTATCGCACGGCCGCCCGCTCGCCGATCATGACCTCGTTGGATCCGGATCGGATCGCCCGCCCGCGGGTGATGGCGAGCCGTGAGATCAGCGGTTCCCGGGGATCGACGCCGTAGATCAGGAAGTAGGGGCTTCCCGCGAGTCGAGTCTTGCCGAGGGCGATCCGGGACACCGAGGCCACTCCCGGCGTATGGCGCAGCGCGTCGACCTGATCCTGGCTCAGCCACGAACCCCACGGCGAGGTGGCGGACGCCATCTGGACGACCACCGGCGAGCCGAGGACCCGCACCAGCGTTCGGAACTGATGCAGAAAGCCTCCGGCGGCGGCGACCAGCACCATGTAGGAGGTCGCCCCGAGGGCGATGCCGGCGATGGTCAGCAGCGACCTGCGTCGGCGGCGCCAGGTGTTGCGGAGGACGAGGCGCAGCTCCATCGCGCCGTCAACCGATCTCGCGACCGCCGGCAGCGCGGGTGCCTCGAGCGTCAGGCGTCGTCATCCACTCTCCCGTCCCGAATTTTGATCACTCGATCGGCGCGCGCCGCCACCTCGGGGTTGTGGGTGACCAGAACCAGGGTTGGTCGTGGGCCATCCTCCCAGCCGAAGATGAGGTCGAGGATTTCCTCTCCGGTCTTCGAGTCAACGCTGCCGGTGGGTTCATCCGCCAGGATCAGGGCCGGCGAGGCGACCAGAGCGCGAGCGACGGCCGCCATCTGGCGCTCGCCCCCGCTGAGCCGATCCGCACGAAAGGTCGCCCGATGGCCGAGGCCGATCCTGTCGACGATCGACCTCGCCCGCTGTTTGGCCTGGGCTGAAGGCATTCGACCGACGAGAGGAAGCAGGGCGTTCTCCTCGACGGTGAGGTGTGGCAGGAGGTGATGGAACTGGAACACGATGCCGACCCGCTCCGCTCGCCACCGTTCCGGTGACCGTATCTCTGATGCCGGCACGCCGTCGAGCGCGAGATCGCCCGAATCCGGAACATCCAGCAGAGCGAGCAGCGACAGCAGGGTGGTTTTGCCGCATCCTGTGGGCCCGGTGATCGCGATGCGTTCCCCGGGTTGCACCGCGAGATCGACGCCGGTGAGAGCGGGCACCCTGCCGCCGTCAAAGCTCTTGGTGACGGCGCGAGCGGTGATGGCCACCGCGGCCGCCGCCGGTCCCCCTGGGTCGCTGGATTGGCGTGCGCCGTTCATGGTCCACTTCCGACAACCGGGATTTCAGCCGATCGTAGGCTAGCATAGGAGACGAGACGGCGACTTTTGGGCAGGCGGACGTCAATCCCTGGCCGTCCCGGAGCATCATCCGGGTTGGACCGCTACCATGGTGGGATCGAGGAGCAGAGCGAGATATGAGGGTTAGAGTTCGTCGGCTGATTGCCGCCCTGTCGATCACCGTGGTCGCCGTCACCGCGGTCGGCCAGGACATCTCGACAACCGTTCAAACACCCGACGGGACACTGCTGGCCACAGACGTCTACCTGCCGTTCCTCGGCGAGGGACCTTGGCCGGCGGTCCTGATTCGAACGCCCTACGACAAGGACGAGCTGCGGTATGTGGGCGTCGCGCTGTCGTTCATGGGCTACTCGGTGGTCATCCAGGACACCCGAGGCCGGTTTGCCTCCGACGGCGTCGATACGGTGTTCCGTGACGACGCCGACGACGGGCTGGTGACCCTCGATTGGGTCCTCGGACGGCCGTGGTGCGACGGCAGGGTCGGCGGTTTCGGAGTGTCGGCGTTCGGGATCACCGAGTACCTGCTCGCACCAGGTGCCGGGCCGTCACTGCAGTCGATGTTTGCCGTCGTTGCGACTCCCGATGTCTACCACCATGCCTTCCTCCAGGGCGGTGTGGTGCGCGAGTCGCTGGCGTACAACTGGCTGGCCGAGCAGGGATCGCTCGAAATGTACGACGAGATTCGCCGGCACCGGCTCAAGAACGAGTGGTGGGATCCGGTGGAGGTGTTGGGTCGGGTGGGTGAGGTGACGGCCGCCGGATTTCATGCGGGCGGCTGGTACGACATCTTCGGCCAGGGCACCCTGGACGCCTTCGTCGCCCTCCAGGACCGAGGAGGGCGGGGCGCTGCGGGCCGGCAGTACCTGCTGATGGGCCCGTGGACTCACAACCGCTTCGGCGGCCACATCGTCGGGGAGCTGCGCTACCCGCCAAACGCCGGGCTCGATCCCTTCGATTTTTTCAGACCCTGGTTCGAGCACACCATTCTGGGAGAAAACAACGAGGTCGATGACTGGCCGGTGGTGCTCGTCTACCTGATGGGCGCCGTCGAAGAGCCCGGCGCTCCGGGCAACGTGTGGCTGGAGCTCGACGGCTGGCCGCCGGCGAGCCGGGCCATCAGCTTCTTCCTGACGGGAGATGGCGACCGTGGCGGGAGCCGCGCCCCCGGACGGCGCGCTCGAGCTGACCATCGATCCCTCCAATCCGGTGCCGACCCTCGGAGGCGCCAATCTATACCCCGACCTCGAGGTGGACGGTCGCGCCATGGGCGAAGGGCCTCACGACCAACGGGCCATCGAGGCCCGTGACGATGTGATCACCTTCACCACCGAGGTCCTCGACCGGCCGCTGCCGGTCATGGGTCGGCTGCGCTGTACGCTGTGGGTGCGGCCCGACACCCCCGACCTGGACCTCGCGGTGCGCCTCACCGACGTCTACCCCGACGGCCGCTCGATGCTGGTGGCCGATGGGATCCAGCGGGCACGGATGCGCTGTGGGGACGACGTGGAGTGCCTGGCCACGCCGGGTGAACCGATCGAGCTCACGGTCGATCTCTGGTCGACGGCGTTGGTGTTCAATGCGGGGCACCGGATTCGGATTTCGGTGTCGGGCACCAACGCTCCGAGATTCGAGGTCAACCCCAACCACGGCGGCGATCTCAACGGCGACGACCCGCCGGTGATCGCGGCACCCGAGCTGCTGATGGGCGCCGAACACCCGTCGCGGGTGGTGCTGCCCGTGGTCGAGTCGCTGCGGCGCCCCAGCGGCCGGATCGGGCTTCCGGACCAGCCGCGTCCGCTCGGGGCGGCGGCCGAAGTGCGGGCCGTCGACGAGATTTCCGGTTACCCGATCGTCGCGATTCGCGAGCACCCCCGAGTGGGCCGGCGAGATCACGGCCTGCCGCCGGTCCCCCTGCGCTGACATCGCCCGCCGCTGCCCTCCGGCGGCCGGCGATCCCCTGCCTGGAGCGTGTTTTCCTAGGTCACTCAATCTGGGTTTATTGGAAAATGCGACTCAGTTGCGATATAATGAGCGTCGACAACTGAAAACAGCTGGTTTGGAAAGGACCCGAGATTTCATGGACAAGACTCGCCGCTTCTGTGTGTTCGTTAACCTCGGTTACACCTGTTTGGTCACGTTGGTCCTTCTCCTGGTGGCATTCCCGACCTTCGCGATCGACTTCCTCGTCGACGACTTCGGCGAAGGCAACGACGCCAACCTGAACGACAACCAGTGCGCCACGTCGATGGGGTCCTGCACGCTGCGAGCGGCCATCCAGCAGGCCAACTTCACGTCCGGGCTCGACGTCATCGAGTTCCAGAGCAACGGTACGGTGCTGTTGTCGGGAGCCGTCGTCGACATCACCGACAGCCTCATCCTGCGCCCCGGACCGGCATCGATGGTGACGATCTCGTCGGCGGGCTCCAACATGTTGAGAATTCTCCAGAACAACACCTCGGTGACGGTGGAGGATCTCACCTTTTCCAACCCCAACGGGCAGGCGGTTGTGATCGGGGCGGGTCCTCAGGTCACGTTTCGGCGATGTCTGTTCGACGGCAACATCAACTCGAGCGGATCCGCGGTCGGTGGCGCCCTCTCGGTGGGAGGCGAGACCACCCTCGACACCTGCACGCTGAGCAACAACTCCAGCGCCATCACCAGCGGCGGCGCCATCTTCCTGGGAACGAATGCCCTCCTGACCATTCAGAACTCGACCATCGAGGACAACCTCGCGAGGTACGGGGGTGGCATCGCTGTGGGTTCGGCCCAAGAACGGCTGATCCTTCAGGACACCATCATCCAGAGGAACGAGGCCACTGACCACGGCGGAGGGATTTACAGCCAGAGCCGCATCGAGGCCGATGGTGTTTCAATCTACGACAACGTTGCCGGCGGCGACGGCGGCGGCCTCTGGGCCGAGAACAACGGCGGTGGAAACACGATCATGGCTCTCGACTTCGTGGGTGCCGATATCCGGGGCAATACCGCCGCGGGCGATGGTGGTGGCCTCTACCTCGGTACCGGCGTCGGCCTGCACCAGTTCCTGCTCAGCCGCAGCGCGGTGTGGGAAAACGACGCCACCCGCGGGGGTGGCGTGTACATCATTGGCAGCGGCGACACCGTCTACCAGATCGCCAACTCGACCATCGGGCTGAACACCGCCGACATGGGTGGCGGGGTCTACCTGGCCCTCGGCGACCTCGATGTCCTGCACAGCACGATCTGGGACAACCAGAGCGACCAGCTGCGGAATCCGGGTCCCACCATCTTCGGCAATCTCGGCAACTCGATCATCGGCTTCGAGAGCCCCGGCGCCTCCGGTTGCCTCAACCCGCCGACCCAGCTCGGTCCAAACCTGGCCTCGGATGCCAGCTGCGGCGCCTCGATCGTGGGCGATCCCGAGCTGGGACCGATCACCAATACCGGCGGTTATGCGCCGACCCAGCCCTTCGTCGATACCAGCCCGGCCCTCGACGCCGCCGATCTCGTCATCTGCGGCGACCCCCCGATTGACTTCTACGACTCCGACGGGCCGAACCGTCCGATCGGCGGCAACTGCGACCTGGGCTCGTGGGAGAGCGGCGCGAGCCTGTTCTCCGACGGATTCGAGTCGGGCGACACCACGGCGTGGTCCGCGACCGTACCCTGAATCACGCTGGGCGTCCGTGAGCCAAAGCGCCCTCGGCACACCCTGTAACGACGTCGCCGACTTTGATGAAGGCCTGAGGGTAATCGACGTCTCCGATTCGCAGCGACCGGCCGAGGTGGCAGCTACCGGGCGCCGACCGCCGTAGACCACCCCGCGAGGGAGCCCGATTCGAAGCCGTCAGCGAAAGGCGATTCAGGGAGCAGGACGTTGCCTCCGTTCTCGGTGTGCAGGAGGACGGGAATGTCGGGGAAGGCGAACCCGGCCGCCCAGCCGTGATTCGTATCGACGAAGTGGACGTCCCTGAATCCAGCCGAGGTGCCCGTTTCCTGAAGTTGCCAGATGCCTCCGTTGGCGCTGTGGAGGATCTCGCGGTAGCTCGAAACCGTCCAGCCGGAGCTCTCGTCGACGAACCAGACCCCGGTCAGACCGTTCGCCGCCCCGGGGGCTGGCAACGGTGGCGTCTGGCGACCCTGCGCGACGGACCCCGGGCAGTAGCGCTGGCCGAGCGCCTCGTCCGGGAGGCTCCGGGTCCCGGTTCTCTCGACACCCTTGCCGCAGCGTATGCCGAGTGTGACCGCTTCGACGAGGCTGTCGCCACAGCCGCCCTGGCGGTTGAGGGCAGCGCGGACGACCCCGCCGCTCGGGCCGCGTTTGCAGAGCGGCTCCAGCTGTACCGGGAGCGGCGGCCGTACCGGCAGCAATGACATCTGTTGTCACCGCGCGGCGAACGCCAGGGCGCTGCGAGATCCGCAGTACACATGACCGAGGACACCACCGGCGTTGACGGCGATGCCCGCCAGAATCAGCGCCCGCGTGGCCCAGGAGACCCTGCCACCGGACGAGCCGCGTCGGGCGGGTCTTTCGGCAAAAAAGCCGGCAGCAGTTTTCGACGCAATGCGGCCCCCGCGAGGGCCATTGACACCACGAGGGCCGCGTACCCGGTGACCAGGGCGCTGGCGGGAACAGGTTGGCCGAAATAAAACGCGACGCCCATGATCAGGGCCGGGAGCACGGAGCCGATGGCGGTCAACCACGCCCAGCGCCGATGACGGCATGCCAGGCCGACCACGATGCCGCTGAGGGCGATGAGCGCGGGGAGGTGGAGGAGAGTCGAGCGTCGAATGGACCCGCCGACGACGTCGATGTGTTCATCGAGGGTGAACCCGTCGTCGGCGGCGGCTTGCGAGTCGGCCTGAATCCGCGCGGTCTCGGCTCCGTCGAGGTGCTGCATGGCGAGGGTGACGAGCAGTGCCACCACCGCTGCCAAAAACAGGTCGGGCACCACGGCTCGAAGCCAGTTCCTCATTCGGTCGATCAAGGCCGTACCTCCATCCGTACTTCTTAGGATCTCACGAAGCAAGCTCGATACCGGTGCGCACCATCACCTTTGATGGGCCGCCATGAGAGGTTACGAATCCGGCACCAAGTCCGAGGATCGTGGGCAGTCGAGGCTCCGAGGCCGGTCGGGGAACCGGTCGTCTCGGGCAGTCGGGTTTCACCAACCGTTGAAAGTTACTGACGAGTTTCGGACAAATATCTAACGTTTTCATCACATCTTCGGATTGTGGTTACCTCTCTGCTCGGATCCTCATAGATTGACGGATAGCAGCACCTGTTCAGCATTGGTGAACCGTCTTTTTGTGACCCGAACCGCGGGCATTCGAGAAAACGACCTCGCCGATGTCAGATCAACCTGAGGCGGGCGGTTCCAGCCGCCGACCTCACCAACACCGAACCGAGGAGGAAATCATGAAAACGCTACTCTGGATCGCACGGGCCGCGGTGATCGCCGGATCGATCGCAGCCGCCATGCTGCCGGTCACCACCTTGGAAGCCGGTCAGGGAGGCGGGAAGGTGGTGGTGGCCAATCGAGCTTCCGGCTCGATCTCCGTCATCTCCACGAAGACCGGTAATGTCGACACCTACCAGCTCCCGCCGGGAAACTCCGACCCTGAACCCATGTACGTCTACTACTCGCCCATCCACCGCCGGGTATTCGTGGGTGACCGAGCCAACGATCGCGTGGTGGCGTTTGACGCACGGACATTCGATGTTGAAGGAATGGCGGCGGCCGGGGCCGGGGTCTTCCACATGTGGGGCAGCCGCGCCACGGGTGAGCTCTGGGTCAACAACGACATCGACAACACCACCAGCGTTATCAACATGCGAACTCTTGAAACCGTGACCACCATTCCGACGCCGGCCGACTTGGTGGCCATGGGAGGCAAGCCGCACGACGTTATCGTCGATCCGCAGGGGTTCTTCGGCTACATCACCGTCCTCGGTGTCGCCAATCCGGGCGACTACGTGGTGCAGGTGGACGCCCGCACCTTCGAGGTCGTCTCCCGCGCCATGGTGGGCCTTGACCCCCACGTGTCCCTCTCGCGCCAAAAGCCCAATTTGTACGTGGCGTGCCAGAACAGCGACGTGGTCAACGTCCTCGACCGCGGTTCGCTCGCCAGCATCACCGACATTCCAATCCCCGGAGCCCACGGCGTGGGCATGAGCACCAACGGCCGCTTCCTCTATGTAACCAACCTGCCCGATGGCGGAAACGATGCACTGTGGGTCATCAACACGCGAAGGAACGCCACGGTGGGCGATCCGGTGGATTCTTCGTACGCCGTGCCGCACAACATCGCGCTGACCCCCAACGGGAAGAAGATCTACGTCACCCACTCCGGGGGGGCCGCCGACAAGGTATCCGTGTATCGAACCAGGGGGCGGTCGCCGATGCCAATCCCGGGCGGTGAGATCACCGTCGGATTGAACCCCTTCGGTATCGCCTACGTACCCTAGATCCTCGAGATGTGGCCGGGTCGGCGGGACATCCGCCGGCCCGGCTGGATCCATCGAACCGGTGCGAGGTTGAAGTCTGGCGCCTGCGCCGAGCTCAGCCCAGTTCGAGCGGACGCACCTTTCGGATGCTCTCCTTGAGCCTGTCGAGCTCCGCCCTCTCGATCTGCCTGGCCGGAACCCCACCCCATGTCTCTCCGGCCCCCACTCGCGACCCGGGTAGAAGGACGGAGTTCGGCAGTACGGTTGCACCCTCACCCACGATGACATCACCCATCACCGTTGCTCCGAGCCCGATGGTGGCGCGTGCTCCGATGACCACCGGGGCGATGACCAGGTTGCCACCGCCACCGTGGTGAGCGAAGATCCGCACGCTGCCGCCGAGCGCAGCATCGTCGCCCAGCGTGATCAGCTGCGGATCCGAGATGTACTCGGTGTTGATGAAGGCATGGCGCCCGATCTTCATCCCCATCGCCTTGAGAAACCAGATCCCGAAAGGCGTCAGCGTGACAAAGGGCAGGAAGGTGAAGCGGACGAGGTAAAAGAGGGCGTTGTGTACGAACCACGGTACCGCGTAGATCGAGTAGTAGCCTCCTTTGAAAGGCTTGATCTTGGTAGGCAGAATCAGGTTGTAGATCGGGACAACGATCAGCAGCGTCAAGCCCGCGATGAAGAAACACAGGGCGCAGCTCGTCGCGATGCCGATCCAGTAGAGAGGTCCCGGAAGCCCCGTGCACCAGTGGGCGAGGTGTTGGAAGCTCCATAGGGCCGGGGCACCGGCCACGCCGACCGCTGTCGAGCCCACCGCATACAATGCGAGCACGACAACGAAATATGATGCTCGCGCGAAGCGTCGCAGCAGCCGGTCGAGTGCGTGCCTGGGCGGCGGGTTCTTTGACTGGTCCTTGGCGAAGGACGCCCCAGCAGATCCCGGTGCGTTGTGTTGCATAAGCCCATGGATTTTACCACCCATTCGGCGACGCTCAGCGCCACAGTCACCGACAATCTCAATCTGCCCATCGACTCGGTGACCCTCGAATTCAGGATCAACGGGGGATCGGTGGAATCGGTGTCCATGCTGCCCGCCCCGGACGGTGTGTACTCGGCCGACCTCTTCGGCTCCGTGTCCATCGGTGACTCGGTCGAGTATCGGATCACCGCTGTGGATGTCGCGGCAACGCCGAACATCACGACCGATCCCGAGACGGGATACCACGTGTTCACCATCGTCGCAGAGCTTCCGGCACTCATCTTCGAGCCCGACAACACCACACCATGGAGCGGCGGCGCTTTCGGACAGACTTTGGACACGCTCGGGATAACCTATGAAATGGTTGCCGAGCTCCCGGATAATCTCAGCCCTTACCGCAGGATCTTCGTCTGCTTGGGGTTATACCCGAACAACCATGAGCTCACTCCGGACGAGGGGCAGGCGCTGGCCGAATACCTGGACAACGGCGGTCAGCTCTATATGGAGGGCGGCGACACGTGGGCCTACGATTCCGCCACGGCGGTCCATCCGTACTTCAATATCAACGGGCTTTCCGACGGCGCCGGCGACGCCGGACCCATTCAGGGAGCGAGCGGGACCTTCACCGAAGGGATGCTGTTCAACTATCAGGGTGCGAACAGCTACATCGATCACATTGCGCCGCTGGGTAGCGCGTTCGCAATCTTCTTGAACGTCACGCCGGCGTACATCAACGGGATCGCGTACGACGGAGGCAGCTATCGCACGATCGGCACGAGCTTTGAGTTCGGGAGCCTGGTGGACGGAGCCAGCCCGAGCACCAAGGAAGAGCTGCTCGCGGAGATCATGGATTTCTTCGATCTTCTGTTCGGCGACGGCTTCGAGTCCGGCGACACCACGATGTGGTCTTCAACGGTGCCGTAGCGCCTTTTCTTCAGCGATGAAATCAGGCCCCCCTCGCGGGGGGCCTTTTTGCGAATCACACGCCTCTTCTCAAATGTGGCACCCTGACGCTGTGCTCACGGTGTAGCAGCTACCGTGGAAGTCCAGCGCCACAGGCTGCCCGGGCTGGCCGGTTGGAACCACTCGAAGTCGTCGCAAAAAAGGCAGTGCTCGATGTCGCGACCGATGATGAACGCGTGGTTGTTGTTGACCGGTGGTGGGTCGCCGTCCCAGGTCAGGGATCGCCAGTCAGAGCTCAGCCTTCCGTACCATCCGTGGGCGCCCGGAAACTGCTGGTTGTTGTTGTTATCCCAGGTGTTGAACTGAACCTGCGGGTCATTCACTCCGTCGCCGTCGTGGTCAAAAGCGTTCGGTCCGGTCACGATCCGCGCCTCGATGCTCACACCCAGGTCGTCACCGCTCGACACATCGCTGCCCCAGACCACGAGGAATCCCACGGGTCCGTAGTCGGCGATGCGAGGGTGACTCTGGGTGTCGTCGGTCACGGTGTTGATCCGAAAGTCGGGTCCGAGAGGCATGAGGTCGGCATCGAAAAGTCGGCCCCGAATCTCAGAGCTGGTTCCAGCATCGTCTGCGGAATCGGCCCACGCCAGCAGCACCTTCCCATCCCAGCCGATGGCCGCGTCGATTTCGGACGCCTGGGCCCCGGGAAAGGTACTGATCTGGAAATCGTTGCCGACCGGTGCGCCGGCGGCATTGAATCGTCGGCCCCAAACGTCGCCCGACTCCGCCCATGCCGCCAGGAATCCGCCGTCCTCCAGCTCGGTCACTCCAGGGTAGTTCTGACTGGTCGCGGAATTCGAGTTGACCTGGAACTGGGCGCTGGGTATGCCTGCGGTATTCACCAGACAGCCCTCGATGCTCGCATTGGTATCGCTGCCCGATGCCTGGTTGCTTTTCCACACCACCGCGTAACCACCGCCGCTGCCGTCCGGATTTCGCAGCGCGGCCACATCGTTGTAGACATCCGACGGTTCAAGGGTTTGGAGGGTGCTCAAGAGTCGCTCGGTTCCCACCGGATTGCCGTTGGCGTTGAACGCCTGACTCCGGACCATGATCCGTTGGACCCCGGGGGGGCTAATTCAAAACTCTGGTAGATCACCAGGAAGGAGCCATCGGCGAGCACCGCGACCCTCGGCTGGCGTTGACGCTCCACGGTCGTCGAGTTGACCATCAACGTGTTTCCGAGGCGGTTGCCATCTGCATCCCATTGACGCATGAACACCTCTTCATTGTCGAGGCCGACACCGCTGGCGGTCCAAACGTGGATCCGTCGACCCGTCTCGTCGATCGCGACATCGGGAAACTGAGGGCTCCCGGGCTGAGAAGCTTCGGGTCCGTCGATCCAGTGCTCAGGCCCCACGATATCGGGAAACGGGGGCTGGGCCTCTCCCGCCCGCACGTCGACAGTCCAGGTCAGGCACATGGCCACCAAAATTACGCTGAGCACGAATGATCTCTTCATTTTGATTTTTCTCCTTCAGTCAACCCTCCCTGGAACTTGCCAGCAGGGGTACCGGGACTTCCTGAATTGTGACAGTCACGGGTGTGCTTCGAGAGAATATCACGATCGAGACACAATTTCAAATTTGGCGACAATTTCGATATCAGGCGAGAGGATCTTGGGAAGCTGCGGCACCGCGTTGAGGTTAAAATCGATTCAGTGGTTCAATAGGATGGGTTTGAAGTTCTCGACCAGCATCGGCGGGCCATCTGACAGCTCCTCGCGAGTCGGCAAGGGCTGCGGGACGGTGTTTTTCGGGCTGTTCTTTCTCGTGGGCGTGATGTTCACGGGGATCATCCTGGCCGAGACGTGGAAACAGCTCGCCGGGTGGTGGTGGCCCGAGACCGACTGCACGATCCTGACATCCGAGGTCGTCGACACGGGCGAGGATCAGAAGCCCTACCGCGTCGCAGTTCGCTTTCGGTATGAAAGAAATGGTCAGGTCTTCGAGAGCGATCGGCTTTCCGGCGGCGACAGCAGTACCGAGAGCTTTGACCGCGCCCGTGACAAGGCAGCCCGGTATCGGCCCGGCGCCGCAGCGACCTGCAGGGTGAGTCCAGGCAACCCGTCACTCGCCGTGCTGGAACGTCAGCTGCCGTGGATCGCGTTCGTCGTGCCTTTCCCGCTCATCTTCGTCACCATCGGCGGAATCGGGCTCTACGTCACCTGGCGGAGATCCCGACCGGGCGGCGGTGAGCAGGCGGTTGAGTCGATTTCCCAGGCCGCCTCTCCCGGCAAGGGCCACAAGGCGATGGTCTTCATCGGCCTGGTGTTCGTGATAGTGGGTGGCGGAATCTTCGTCCCCATGACAGTGCTGCCCTCGATTCGATTCGCCGAGTCCATGATGTGGGAAGAAACGCCCTGCACGATCGTCGAATCCCGATTGCGCTCGTGGTCCACCGATGACGGCACCTCGTATCGGGCCGACATTCTCTACGAGTATCAACTCGAGGGCCGCAACTGGGCATCCAACCGAGTCGTGTTCTTCGGCTTCGTCAACTCGGGACACGAGTCGGCGCGGGACATGCTCGACCGTCATCCCGACGGCGCCGACGCAACGTGCTGGGTCGATCCGCGCGACCCCTCCAGGTCGGTCCTCGAGCGCCAGCTCCGTCCTCACCACCTGATCGGCCTGGTGCCGCTGATCTTCGTCCTCGCCGGAGCGGCGGTAGCTTTTGCCGGCTGGAGGAAGATGCGTTCGCAGCGGCCCGGGGGCGAGACAGAGATCGACCAGGCCCTGTCAGACGGGGAGTCGGTGCGGCTCGAGCCGCAGGTCGGGCCGGTCGGCAAAGTGATGGGCGCGTTGCTTTTCACCGTGATCTGGAACGGCATCGTCTCGGTCTTCGTGTGGCAGGTATTCACGGCATGGGAACAGGGCCGACCCAACTGGTTTCTCACCATTTTCATGATTCCCTTCGTCCTCGTGGGGCTGTTCAGCATCGGGCTCGTTGGATACTCCATTCTTGCCCTGGCCAACCCGCGCCCGCGACTGACCATCATCCCGGGCAGGCCCCGGCTCGGCGAAGGTCTTCGCCTCGACTGGAGATTCACCGGGCGGAGCAGCCGTCTGAATCATTTGAGGATCTTCCTCGAAGGACGGGAGGAGGCGACCTACCGGCGTGGAACCAAGAGCTACACCGATCGCGAGGTCTTTGCCAGCCACGATTTAGTGGACACCACCGGAGATTGGGAGATTCCGCGCGGAACGGCCGAGCTCGTAATCCCCGAGGACACCATGCACAGCTTCGATGGCGGCTCGAACAAGATCGTGTGGGAGATCAAAGTGGAGGGCGACATCGCCCGCTGGCCCGACGTCGAGCAGAGCTTCCCGATCGATATCCGCCCCATGCGGATTGGGGATTTCTGACCGTGCTGAACCTCGAGACCGCCGACGGCCGTTCCTGGTTCAAACCGGGCGAGCTCATCGGGGGCAAGGCCTCGTGGTACCTCGACAAGGAGGCGGACGCGATCGAGGTCCGTCTCTTCTGGTACACCAGCGGCAAGGGCAGTCGGGACGTCGGGGTCGAAAGAACCCTCAGAATCGAACGGCCCGACACCTCGGGCTACCGCGATTTCAGCTTCCCGGCACCCGAAGGCCCCTACTCCTTTTCGGGCAAGCTCATCACTCTCCAGTGGTCGATCGAGGTGGTGGTCCTTCCCAACGGTGAAACGGAGCGGTTCGATCTTGGGATCGGGCCGCGACCCATCGAGGTCGATCTGTCATGAGTTCAGCTTTTCCTGCCCACCGGCCCGCAGACAACCCGTTTGCCAGCCATCGAATCGAAGCCCTCGGCTTCCGGCGCGATGGCACCAGCGTCGAGGAGCTGGCCGGACTCGTGCCCGAACTTGGCGGGCAGGTCGCCATTGTCGGTCCCGAGGGCAGCGGCAAGACGACCCTCCTTTACCAACTGGGCGGTGACCTTCCCGGAGAGTCGGTTCTGGTGAGAATCCCGGGCGGATCTGCCAGCCCCTGGCGCACCGCCCGCGCACAGTTCCCTCGACCGGTTCAGCGACACCACGCGGTGCTGGTCGACGGAGCCGAACAGCTCGGCCCGGTGGCGTGGCGCCGGTTCCTTCTGGCGACGCGACCCGCGCGTTTCGTGGTGGTGACCCTTCACCGGCCCGGACGACTGCCGACCCTGATCGACTGCCGCACCGATCGGGAGCTTCTCCACGGTCTGGTGTCCGAACTGGTACCTGCCGCAGCACCACCGGTCGATCTCGACGATCTCTTCCAACGCCACCACGGCAATATTCGACTGTGCTTCCGAGAGCTGTACGATTTGTTTGCGGGGCGCCCCTTGGAGCGTGGACCCGCCGCGTATTGAAACGGCGCAACAAGAGGGAGTCAGAGATGAAAACCAGGTGCAGCGGAATGCTCGTGCTCGTGACGATCGCCCTTTTGATCTCTGTCCTCAACGGTTGCGCGGTGGATCAGGTGGCGACCGAATCGACGGGGGTTGTCTGGCCCGGAGCCGAGTGGCCGATCTCCACCCCTGAAGCCGAGGGGATCGATCCGGACGCCATCGCCGCTTTGGTGGGGGACATCGCGGCCGGCCGATATGGGCTGGTGGACCACTTCCTGCTCATCCGTCATGGAAACGTCGTGGCGGACCACCGCTTCGAACGCGACTACGTGCCCATCGCGGCGCAGTACGACCCGACGAACCACCAGTACAACTACGACCATCCCGAGTGGCATCCCTACTACCGGGGCACCCAGCTGCACACGCTCCAATCTGCGACCAAGAGCGTCACGTCCGCCGCACTGGGCATCGCCGTCGACGAAGGCCTCATCGAGGGTGTTCACGTCCCTGGGATGTCGTTTTTCGAAGCCTACGAGCCGGACCTGTCGGACCCCCGCAAGGCGGCCATGACCCTGGAAGATATGCTGACCATGCGTAGCGGGTTCGACTGGAACGAGATGATCTCGTATGACGACGAATCCAACAGCTGCGTTCGGTTGGAGGCCAGCGACCAGTGGATCCGCTTCGTCCTCGGCCATGGCATGAGGGATGACCCCGGGACTGTCTTCGATTACAACAGCGGCGTCAGCGTTTTGCTCGGCAAGATCGTCGGTGTGGCCACCGGCCAACGCGTCGATCGCTGGGCCGAAGAGAGGCTCTTCAACCCCATCGGCATCACCGAGTACTACTGGAAGACGACGCCCGACGGCGAGGTGGACACCGAAGGCGGCCTCTACCTCTCGGCACACGATCTGGCCCGGATCGGCTACCTTTTCCTGCGCGGCGGCCGGTGGGACGGCGAGCAGATCATCTCGGCCGACTGGGTCAACGCGTCGGTCGCGCCGACCGTTTCGGACATCCGTCCCGAAAACGACACGGCCGACACCGGCTACGGCTATCAGTGGTGGGTGCCCAAGCACCAAGACGGCCAGACCCCCGTCTTTGCCGGGAGAGGGTATGGCGGGCAGTACGTCGTGGTCGTCCCTGAATACGACATCGTGGTCGTGTTCAACGCCTGGAACATCCACGATATCCCCGAGCTGTCCACCTACGCTGCGGTGTGGGAGAGGATTCTGCCGGCCGTGCGTTCTTCCCCAGATCGAACGGCACCCTGACTGGTCAAGTTCACAGGTCACGGACGTCATCGCGCGCTGGTCGCGGCGGACTGTGCTTCGGAGACAGCGTAACCCGATTTTCCCCGTTCCTGCGGCGAAGATCGCAGCGTCGATTCCAGACCCGGTACCGTACTCGGCAGGAATTGTGTGGTCCGGGGCGGTTTCAGCTAAAATCTTCGGCAGATACCGAATCTCAGCGGGTGGATCGACATGGAGCTTTCACAGGGACAGCAACTCGGGCACTACCGGATCGACGGCACGATCGGCCGGGGCGGGATGGGTACCGTCTATCGCGCGACCGACACGCGTCTCGACCGTGAGGTCGCGATCAAGGTCTTGCCGGCGGAGGTGACGGCCGACGTGGAACGCCGGCAGCGATTCCGCCAGGAGGCGCTGCTGGCAGCCGCTTTCAATCATCCCCACATCGCCACGGTGCACGACGTTGGGGAGCAGGAAGGGGTGACCTTCATCGTCATGGAGCTGGTCCGTGGCGAGTCGCTACGGAGCCTGGTCCGCAGCGATCGGCTGGACATCGGTCGGGCGATCGACATCGCGACCGGCATCGCGGCCGGGTTGGCGAAAGCGCATCGCGAGGGCGTGCTGCACCGAGACCTGAAACCGGACAACGTCGTGCTGACGGACGACGGCCTGCCGAAGATCCTCGACTTCGGTCTGGGCAAGCTGATCGGCGACGCCGACGCCGACTCCGAGGCCGGCGGGCCGCTGACAGAGGCGCCTACGGCCGCCCTGCAGACCTCGCCGTACCTCACCCGCGCCGGTCAGATCATCGGAACGCTGGCCTACATGTCGCCCGAGCAGGTGCACGGTCGGCCGGTCGACGCACGGTCGGACGTGTTCTCGTTCGGAGTTTTGCTCTACGAGATGCTCTCCGGCAAGCGCCCGTTTGCAGGTGAATCGAACCTCGACACGGCGACGGCGATCCTGCGTGACGACCCCGCGCCGCTCGATGAGCTGCGTCGGGGCGTGCCCCCGGGGCTGCAGGCGATCCTCGCCCGCTGCCTGGAGAAGGAGCCCGAGAAACGCTTCGCCTCGGGTCCGGAGCTGCACGAAGCGCTGCTCGCGCTGAAGCGACAGCTCGACGCGCCGGCCGCCGGCTTTACGTCGCTGCTGCGGCGTCCGGCGATCCTCGGCGCGGTCGTGCTGTGCCTCGTGCTGATCGGCGCCGGACTCGCCTGGTTGCTCCAGCGCAGCTCGCAGGTGTCGTGGGCGCGCAATTCAGCGTTGCCCGAGATCGATCGGTTGTTCAGCGCGGGTGACCAGGACGGCGCCATGCGGCTTTTGTACAAGGCGTCCGAGATCATCCCCGACGATCCGTACCTGGTGCAGTATGTCGAGAACATCGGGGTACCCGTGTCGCTCGACTCCGATCCGCCCGGTGCCGTCGTCTACGTCAAGGGCTACAACTACCCCGATCGCGAATGGATCCGTCTCGGCGAGACGCCGATCGACAACGCGATCGTCAGCCTGCCCGCCCGCTTTCGGGTCGAGAAGGAGGGTTTCGCCACCTTCGAGGGTGCCCCATTCGGCGTCCGTCTGACCTTTCGTCTCTTCCGGGGGAACGAGATCCCGCCCGGGATGGTCCACGTGCCGGGGGGCAACGCCGGCTTCGGTGCGGCCGAGCCCGTCGCCCTCGACGAGTTCTGGATTGACACGCACGAGGTGACCAACCTCGAGTACAAGTCGTTCGTGGATGACGGCGGCTATCGCGACGACCGGTTCTGGGCCGCCGGGGTCAATCGCAGCGCCTTCGTCGACACGACCGGACGCCCCGGCCCAGCCGGCTGGGCTCTCGGCAGCTACCCCGAAGGTGAGGATGACCTGCCGGTCGGCGGCGTCAGCTGGTTCGAGGCGTCGGCCTACGCCGCGTGGGCGGGCAAGAGCCTGCCGACCGTCTTCCACTGGCGTCTCGCGGCTCAACAGAGCATCTTCAGCGAGATCCTGTTGTGGAGTAACTTCGACACCAAGGGCCCCGCCGCGGTCGGCAGCTACGCGGGACTCGGACCCAACGGCACGTACGACATGGCCGGCAACGTCCGGGAGTGGTGCATCAACCGCACCGGCGACGTGCGCCACATCCTGGGAGGCGCGTGGTCGGAGCCCGACTATCTGTATCGCAGCACCGATGCGGCCGACCCCCACGACCGGTCGCTGATCAACGGCTTCCGCTGCATGCGGACAGACGGACCGCCGCCGGATGCCGCGCTGATCGCGATCGAGCATCCGATCTACGACCACCGGCAGGACACCGCGGTTGACGACGACGTCTTCGCCATCGTGCGGCGGGAATTCGACTACGACGACCGCGAGCTCGACGCGAGAGTCGAGTCGGCCGACGACGGTCCGGAGTACTGGCGCCACGAGGTCGTCTCCGTGCGCGCGGCGTACGGCGACGAGCGGCTGCCGATCCACCTCTTCCTGCCGAAGAACGTCGATCCGCCGTACCAGGCCGTCGTCTACTTCCCGCCGTCGAGCGCGCGCTACCTCACGGACAGCACGAACCCGAGCTTTCCGTTCGCCTATTTCATCCCCAAGAGCGGGCGCGCGCTGATCTACCCGGTCTATCAGAGCACCTACGAACGGCAGATCGACCAGTTCGGCCCCAACGACCGCCGGGACGTGATGATCCAGATCGGCAAGGACCTGCGCCGGACGATCGATTTCCTCGAGACCCGAGAGGACATCGACAGCGGCCGGCTGGCCTTCTACGGGTTGAGTTGGGGCGCCTACATCGGCCCGCTGCTGACCGCGATCGAGCCCCGATTCGACGCGAGCGTGCTGGTCTCGGGTGGGCTGTACCGTTTGCCGCACGACTGGCCGCCGGCCGCCGTGCCGCAGAACTTCGCGCCACGGTCGACCGTGCCGACCTTGATGGTCAACGGGAAGGCCGACTTCGGGGCTCCCGTCGAGACCAACATTCAACCGCTGTTCGACATCCTGGGGACGCCCGAAGAGCACAAGCGTCTGGCCCTGCTCGACGGCGGCCACGTTCCGGGCTCGCCCAACGAGGTGATTCGCGAGGTGCTGGACTGGCTCGATCTGTATCTCGGGCCTGTCGACACCGGGGCTCGATCCGTCGCGACATCGGGGAACTGATTGATTTCGACGCGGCCCCGCTCTCGCCCGGGCCGGTGCTACACTCGCATCGGGCTCGGTTCCAGCAGCGTGTGTGTTCAGGTTGGCAGGAGGAAGCGGGAGTGAAGCGAGCAATCGTCATCATCGCTCTGGCGGCCGTCCCGGCTTTCGCGGACGAGGTCATTCTGAAGGGCGGCGGCCGATTCTCGGGCGAGATCGTCGAGCGCACCCAGGACTCGGTCACGGTGGACATCGGCGGGGGCGTCCTGACCGCGCCGATGTCGAGCGTCGTCCGCATCGAAGAGGGCGTGTCCCCCCTCCAGGAGTATCGGACGCGAGCCGCGGCCATCCCCTCCGGCGACGCCGAGGCGTGGCGGCAGCTCGCGCGGTGGGCGCAGAATCAGAGCCTGTCGAGCCAGGCGTGGGAGGCGTACACCGAGGTGGTCGAGATCCTGCCGGAAGACGACGAAGCCAACCGCGCGCTCGGCCGGGTGCCGCTCGACGGGCGGTGGGTCACCGAGGAGGAGAGCTATCGCGCCCGAGGATTCGTGAAGTTCGAGGGCGAGTGGATGACACCGGGCGAACAGCAGGCGATCCTCAAGGAGCGGCGGGCACGCGAGGAGGCCGATCGGAAGGCGAATGACGCCGAGATCCGGGCCATCCAGGCCGAGATCGACGCGGAGAAGGCGCGCGAGGACGAGGAGTTCGAACGACAGTCGTCGAGGTACGACCGCCTGCCGGAGTACGATCCGACCACGTGGGGATGGGGAACCGGTCCCGGGAACTGGCCCCGTCCGGTTCGATACGCCAAACCACACGAGCTGGCCGGCCCGCTCGAAGGACCGTGATGAACAGGGAGGCTCCCATGAGGGGTCGCTTCATTGCACTGCCGCTCCTCGGCGCCCTCCTCGCGGGGTGCTCCTCACCCTCGCCGGTCGACGAGATCGTCGCTTCAAACCTCGCCGCCCGCGGCGGCAAGGCGCGGCTGAAGGAGCTCCAGTCGATCCGCGAATCCGGCACGGCGACCGCGAGTGGCGGCCGGATCGCCCACGTGGTCCGCGAGATCAAACGGCCGGGTCTCTTCCGGCTCGAGTTCTCCTACCAGGGAACGACGAGCGTCTTCGCCAACGACGGCGAGATTGGCTGGCAGGTCGCGCCGTTGCAGGGCCAGTTCGAGCCCCAGGTGATGCCACCGGAGACCGACGCGGCGGCTGGGGTCGACCAGCGCGACATCGAGGGCCCTCTCGTCGACTGGCGAGAGAAGGGGCACGTCGTGGAGCTCGTTGGCAGTGAGGACTTGCCCGGCGGTGAGGCCTTCAAGCTGAAGGTGACACTGGCGAGCGGCGCGGTCCGATACGACTACGTCGACGTGGCGTCGCGCCAGGTCGTCCGCTCCGACTTCACGCGGATGATCCGGGGGCGTCCGGTGGAGCTCCAGAACACCTTCTCGGACTTCCGGGAGGTTGGTGGGCTCGCCTTCCCACACCTCATCGAAACCCGCGTCAAGGATCGCCCCGAGGTCCTCAGGATCGAGATCGAGGAGATCGAGCTCGACCCCGAGCTCGACGACGCGCAGTTCCGGTTGCCCGAGTAGCGACCCACCGCCCGCGTACCGGGCACCCAGGTCGGCGCGATCGCCTTCGCCAGGTCGAGGTCGCAAGCCCCGAGGGCGAGCAGCGTCTTCACAAGGAGATCGAGCGAAACAGTCGAGTCACCCGCCTCCATTTTCGCAACCCTGATTTCGCTCGACCTCATGAGCGAGGTGAGCTGCTGCTGCGAGAGTTTCCCCTGGCGTCAAAACCGGCCGCGGCGGCCGGTTTCGACGTCCTCTGTCGCGTGCTACTCGATATTGATGCTCTGCAGCTCCACGGGCACCGGGTCCCCGCCAAAGGTGACCAGCGCGGTCAACTCGGAGTTTTCGGAGAGTCCGCCCCCGTTGAAGACGATGCTGGTGATTCCGCCAACATCCGTTGAGTCCACACCCCAGAAGTTGCCTTCGGATCCGTCAGTCACGGTCGTGGTGCCCAGGGACCCGCCTGTACCGAAGATCTCGACGTTGTAGGTCAACCCCGGCGTCATCGGGTTGACCACATCGAAACCGACCGCCCGGACTGCGGGATTGAAGTTCAAAACGAGGTCGTCGACGAAGCTGTTCGGGCCGACGAGAATATTGGTGTTGCTCAGGAAGCCAACTCCGAGAACGACGTATTGCCCGCCTCCGGTGGTCACGTTGACATTGAGCTCGATGCCGGGCAGGACGGATCCTGCAGTGAAGCATGCATCATTGGTGGTGCTGTTGAGCGGCGGGGCGCAGGACGCCACGCCCCCGGCCGGCACGCTGGTGCCAGACCAGTCCTCGGTGGGCAGCCCGGGAAAGGCTGCGTCAAAGAGGGCGCGATCGGTCCAGAAGGTGAGCAAGGGCAGGTTCTCCCCCGGGGCGATCGGACCACCTACCCACGGAGCGGGCTGGGTTCCCGGCGGAACGTCACTGTAGCGGACCACCTCTTGATCGGCGACCGCCGTTCCAACTACCAGGAAGATCAACATCAAGACCGCGAGTTTCGAGTTGCGCACAATAAACCTCCTCTTTCTCGTATATATAACCCTGTTCTCCGATGTACACGGCACTCTGCGACAAACGAAACAGACGCCCGTTCCTTTGTTCGGAGTGTAGCACGCGATTGTGTGTCAAGCGCCCGGATTAGTGCCAGTTGATTTCCCACATCCAGCTGAACCCGGTGGCGGCACACCTCGTCGCAGATCCAGCCGACCATTCCCGATCCGGACATCGCGATCTCATCAGGGGATCGACCGATTCGTGGATGGTTGTCGACCACACCCTGGGAATATACGACGAGCTGGACCTCAGGCTCAGTGCCGAACTTGGCGGCGACGAGATCTAAGTGTCAAAAGTGTCGGCCCTGGCACCGTATTGCGACCTCAGGGCACCGTCACAGTCCAGGAGGAGGTGTCGCCATTCTCGAACGAATCCGCGAACAGCGGCGGCAGCGGGACGAAGGTGTCGATGGACATGAAATCGACGCTCACACCGTCCAGTGGGTAGTTGCCGGGAGTCCGGTCGATGTCCACCAGCCGGATGTACACCGTGCCGCTGGTGTCCGGCGGAAGCGGCGCCGTGAGGGCTCCGTTCTCGACGGGAATATCCACGAGCGGCACGAACGTGGTGCCGTCGGTCGAGTACTCGAAACGGAATCCGTCAACGCGGTCCGGGAACGTGTACGTGTTCGCGTGGAATGTCACCGTGTCGCCGGCGGCGACGTCGAAATCCCACCGGTGCTCGAGGATGCTGTAGTAACCATCCCCATCGTTGGCCAGCACCTCGTAGAACAGCTCGAAATCCTGGTCGCCATACACGTGCGTCGAGGTGTAGTCGCCGGAGATGAGCGTACCAACGACCGGAATGTCAGAGAGCGCCTGCCTGATCTGATCGCATGGCGGATCGACCTGGATCAGGTCGACCATCGTCGTGCTGTTCGAGCCGCAGCTGCCGCCGACGGTCAGGGACACCGTGTAGAGGCCGGGCTGCAGGTAGGCGTGGTTGGGATGCTGCTCGGTGGAGTGGGTGCCGTCGCCGAAGTCCCAGAGCCAGGAATCGGGGAAGCCTGCCGAGAGGTCGGTGAAGGCAACCTCGCCGATCGGCGCGCAGACCTGCGTCGGGCTGGCGGTGAAGCTGGCCGCCGCCGGCGGGGCCGAGGTTATGTAGTCGAACCGAGCTTCGGTATCGAAGCCGCCGAGCCCGTTGGCCACCGTCAACGTGACCGAGAAGACGCCCTCCGACCCGTAGAGGTGGCTCGGATGCTGCTGCGTGGAGCTGCCGCCGTCCCCGAAATGCCAGAGCCACGAGCTGACGTCGCCGAGGGAGAGGTCCGTGAAGTCCACCGCCAGCGGCGAGCATCCCCCGTCGGGTGTTCCGCTGAACCACGCGTCCGGCGGATCGGTGAACGTGCCCGTCGCGTGGAACAGCCCCAGGCGATAAGAAGTCACACCCGGGTCGTCCCGGAAGATCGAGGCCGCGAGGAGCGTATCGCCTCCCAAGCTGGCCAGCGCAGGTTGCCACTCCGGAGCCACATCGGTCGCGACCGCAACGCCGAGAGGATCGAGCACTGTCCCGCTCACGCTGACCCGCGCGCCGTACAGATCGGTCCGCTTGTCGAAGTAGTCCTCTGCGTTGCGCATGTCTTCCCAGACGACAACGAAATCGAGCCCGTCGAAGGAGACGGTCGGCGAGCGCTGCTGCTCGACGGCACCCGAGATCTCGAAGGTGGCGCCGAGGGTCTCGTCGGACAGGATCAGCCCGCCGTAGACGTCGTTGAGGAAGTGGTCCCAGGCGCCTTCGCGGCAGACGACGAGCGCACTCGTGGCCGAGGCGGCGACCTCCGGGCTGCCGCCACCGCACGAAAGCTGGGTCCCCGTTACCGGTTCGAACTTCAAGGTGCCGTCGGCGCTGACGAAGTTATAACGACTCGCACCCCAGCTCTGGTCGTGCGTCGCCTTCTGCTCCCAGACCACCAGCCACTTGCCCGCGAAGGTCGTCACGCGGGGTCGGACCGCGAAGCTCCCACCCAGCAGCAGCGGCTCGGGATCCAGCACCTCGCCGGTGGGCCCGTCGACCCGCACTCCAAAGGGAAAGACGTAGTGCGCGGCCTCGGGGAAATGGCGACCGGTGACGAGGAACACGTCGCCGAGCGCCGCCACGTCACCGTCCCAAGCCGGCATGACGACGATGGGCTCCGCATCGAGAATCGTGCCGTCCGGAATCATCCGCACTGCGTGGATGAAATTGCCGCACGGCGGCCAGTCGCCGCCGGTGCAGTAGTAGAACTCGTCCCAGGTGATCAGGTAAACGGAGCCGTTCCAGGCCGCCTCCGGATTCGTCACATAAGAGCCCGATGCGATCTCGATCGGTTGCTCGTCGATCGCGTTGCCAAGCGGGTCCAGCCGGCGAGCCATGATCCGCTGCACGTCGTCGACCTCGCTGACGTACAGCGCGAGGAATCCGTCCGGTCCGGCGGTCAGATCAGGGAAAGTCTGCGCCGGCGCCGAACGCGAGATTGCGGCGTCGGGTGAGATCTGCGCGGCTGCCGAGATGAACTCGCCCCGGATGTCCCAGGGCATGACGCCGAGGCCCCACTCGTCCGGACAGCTGCAGTCCTGGTCGGCCCAGACGAGCTGCAGGCCACCCGCGAGGCCGCCGGCGACGGCGTACGGGCCGACAAAGCTCGCGGGCTCGGTATCGAACACGAAGATCGGTGGGGCATCGATCACCGTGCCGTCGGGAGAGACACGTGCGAGGTGCAGGCCGCCATCCGGGTAGGGCAGCTCGTGAAACACCCACCACCTGCTCCCGTCCCACGCGACGCGGCTGTCGTTACCGGCGTCCCAGAACGATTCCATGAGCGCTATCCCGGCGGGATCGAGAAGCGTCCCGTCAAGGGTCATGCGCGAGCCGTAGAGGGTACCTCCAGCGGGATCCCATGTGACGAAGTAATCCGTACCGTTCGAGGCGACTGCGGGCCTCGAATCCGGCAGGTCGATCGGCGAACCGATCGGACTGAGATTCGACGCGAATCGCCGGGCCCGGGATCCGTACGGGCCGTCGTTGGAAACGAGGAGGTACTCGCCCTGGGCGACGTGGAGAGTGGTCCAGGAGTAAAGGAAGTAGTCTTCGGGAACCAGCGTGACAGGGTCGGCGTCGATGATCGTCCCGTCCCCCGCGATGCGCACGCCCAACAAGCCGCCGCCGCTGTCGGCCTGGCCGACGACCAGCCACTGTGAACCGTTGGCAGCCACCTCCATCTCGACCATACTTCCCGCAAAATCCGGCGCTTCGAGGATCTCGAATGGCGCATCCAGCGCCGTGCCGTCCGGCGAAACCCGGGCGCCGAAGACCTTCATGGGAGCAGCACCACCGGTGCCGGACGGCGTTTCGTTCTCCCAGACGACCAGCCAGTTCTGTCCGTTCCAGGCGATCTCCGGCTCTTGCTGGCTGCCAAAGTCCTGGCTGACCACGATCGGTGTCGTGTCGATCAGGTTGCCGCTCGCGTCCAGTCGGGCGGCGTACACGTCGCGGCCGCTCTGATCGAGACCCTGGAAGTTGTTGTACGACGTGCGCATGTCGGTCCAGACGACCAGAAAGCCGGCGCCGCCAGCCGCGATGTGGACGTCCTCCTGGTTACCGATCGACTCACCCGGTGCGCCCATGTCACCTGAAGGGAAGCTCGGGCCATCCAGTTGTGGAAAGTCGGCGACTACGACCGTTGCGCGCAACGACAGCGCCAGCAGGATCATCGCAAGTCGTACCATGAAAAACTGTGCGCCGTTTCCCGTCATCTTCTGCATGATCGAACTCCATCAACCGGCTGACTGCCCGCCGTCGTAGTCATATTTCCCAAGCCAACTGGTTCTTATGTTCATTTCGATATTCAGTGCAGTGAAACCACCAAATGAGACACCGTTACAAAAACGAACTTGTGTTCCAAGATGTAATATGTGCCGTGACCGCCCCATTCGAAGACGCGGATGGGCGGTTCCTGAACGGGAGGACTCATGTGTAAGCTGCTGATTTCCGTGGCTATTACCTTTCCCCTGCTCTCTATTTTCTCTGCGACCAACGTGCGTGCCGATGAGGAGTGTTTCGCGGGGTACCGCGACATCACGCCGACCGAACGGGTGGCGATGACGACGGTTCTCGAGAGCGCTCTGCAGGCCTTGCCGGCGGCGCCTGACGGCTGGGTGCTTGTCGGCGACGAGAGCCTGTATGTAGATCCCAGAGTCTGCCGGGACAACGAAGTGGAGCCCTGGAGTTTCGCGGTCTCGCGCACGTACCAGCGCACCGACGACATCGATCGACGCAACGAGGCTCTCGACCAGGCGGGCGCCGACTATGAGGCCGCGATGCAGGCGAAGCAGCCGCGCATCGACGCGATCATGGCGCGAATTGAAGAGCTCAGCACCCAGGCGGTCACCGCCGTGGAGAAAAGCGACTTCGACCGAGTCGAGGCGATCAATGTCGAGATCGACAAGGCGTCGGCGGAGTTGGAGCAGGTCATGGCGGAAGGCGGAACCATGGACCAGGCCGATGCGGCGGGCGAGGAGGCCAGCCGGGACATGGACGTCCGCATGGGGGTCGCGGTCAATGCAGGCTACGAGGAGGTCGGCTACGGGAGCCGGAACGTGACCGGACCAGCCGGCGCCGAGCACGCCTATCGGTGGAGCACGACGCGGGGCAGCGTGACGGACGAGACCGCGCTGATCCTCTTCGGTCACTGGCAGGAGGCCGGGAACGGCGTGGGGACCGTGCCGAGGGCCGGCGCGGCCCCGACCGCGGCGCAGTCCCTCTCGGTCCGCGTCACCGCCGACGAGGGCCGGATCGACTCAGTCCTCGATGGGATCGACTTCAAGGCCTTGGCCGCGCTGGTCATGCGCTAGGAACTGCGATCGTCGCCGGGCGGCCCCGCCGGACCCGACCGGCAAGATCCAATTGTCAAAAGTGTCGGCCCTGGCACCGTATTACGTTCCTTTGATCTACGGCACCACTGTGGACCACGCGGAGGCGTCGCCGGATTCGAAGGTGTCGGAGAAGGGCAAATTTCCGAAAGAGAAATACATGGCATTATCATTTTCACGTTGAAACGCGGCGGTGAAATCTGCGGGGCCGAATGGCAGTCCGGTTCCGTCGAGGTCCGTGAGGCTCACGTCGTTCAGCGCATCACGGAGAACAGGCCACGCGGTGACTTGGCTCAACTGATAGGGCGCCACGATGTTAATAATCGTTCCACCGTCTCTGACGCTGATGTCAGGTGAATCTGCAGATGAGGCCATATCGTTCTCAGGTGTCCCCGCAACGTCGAAATCGGAATAGATGAAGAACGCCGTTTGAACGGCGGGGTCAGAATGGAATACGTAAACCCGGATTTGCCACCATGGTCCAGATCCACCGCCGAAGCACGAATCAGACGAACAGTCGTAGATATTGATGTTTAAGGTCGTTTGATACCCGCAAATGTCCCACCAGCCCTGCAAAATGAGGGCGTCTTGTTGATTGTAATTCTCAACGTCGGGAGCGGGCATAGGAGTCTCCGCCGAGTCGCCAGGACATCGATACCAGAACCAGAGCTGAAAGAGCTGGTCGACGCCGTTCCAGACTAGATCAGCGTTCCCCGCCAGGGGATTGGCCATATTCGCGTTGAAAGTGAACTCCAGGGGTCCTCGCGTTATGGTTCCCTGGGCCGAGGCCCCAAAGGCGGTCGCCAGGCCAACCAGCATAATGCCGACGATCTTCTTCATTGGCGTCTCCTGCGAAAGGTATGGGTGCCAAATCCGCAGTCCTGCAGGCACCGGGTCGTGTCGCCGAAACTGCGATCTTGGGACCGATAGGTGTCACGACGTTCTTTGGCCACATTGGCGGGGTGCGGGGAGACCGAGGCCGACGATTGGCAATGACCAGCCCAGCACTGCTCGTGATTCTGAACCTGAACATCAGTCTCAACAGGCCCGAATGGACGTCTATTCCCCGGCGTGACTCTGTCCGCGTGCCCCCTCCGTGCCCACGCTGCTGGGGTGACACCATTCGCATGAATGCATCGTTGGCGACTGCCTATCCTCTTCGGTCACTGGCAGGAGGCCGGGAACGGCGTGGGGACCGTGCCGAGGGCCGGCGCGGCCCCGACCGCGGCGCAGTCCCTCTCGGTCCGCGTCACCGCCGACGAGGGCCGGATCGACTCAGTCCTCGATGGGATCGACTTCAAGGCCTTGGCCGCGCTGGTCATGCGCTAGGAACTGCGATCGTCGCCGGGCGGCCCCACCGGACCCGACCGGCAAGATCCAAGTGTCAAAAGTGTCGGCCCTGGCACCGTATTACGGTGGCAGCGTTGCAGGGTCAGGTGGATGACGCGTCGTGGCGGATCTTGGCCAAGACCTCCGTCCCATTGGTGTTGTCGGGGTTGAGCTCCAGCGAGCGCTCGTACATGGAGATGCCCTCGTCGGTTCGGCCGGCGCGCAGCAGTGCCTCGCCGAGGCTGTCGTAGACGTTCCACGAGTCGGGGTAGAGCTCGACGTTGATCCGGAACACGGTGATCGCCTCGTCCACCATGTCCCGCTGCAGGAAGGCGTAGCCGAAGGCGTTGAACTCGTTTTCGATGAAGAAGTAGGCGGGGGAGGAGCTGTCGAGGTCCGCCAGGACCTCCCGGATCGCCGACTCGTCGGCGCTCTCCTGGATCAGGGTGTAGATGGCGCGGGCTGCGGACTCCTGGTTACTGACCATCGTCCACATCTCTGAGATTGAGCCGTAGTGCCGGTCGGCGGCGAGGCCGGGGCTGTCCACCAGGTCGGGGAAGCGTGTTTCGAGGGCGAACTCGGCCTGGACGTCAGCGAGGTTCCGGCCCTCGGCAGTGGCCGCGTTGACGCCGTCCCACAGGGCACGGACGTACTCCACCCTGGCCTCGGCGCCCTCGAGGGACAGCTCGCCGTTCCAGTGGGCGGGCAGCAGGAGATTGATTTGGTCGCGTTGGGCCAGCAGGCGGTCCCAGTTGGCCAACAGTAGCGGGAAGTCGTGGTGGATGCCGGGCCGCACGCTGAAGCTGGCGAGGCAGCCGGGGGTCTCGGTGAGCCAGACGTCGGCCATGGTGTCGCCCGTGAGCAGTAAGCCGCGCTGGGGCACGAACACAGCGGCGTCGCTCGCCGAGTGCATGCCGCCGATGTAGGACAGCTCGAAGGTGGTGTCGCCCATGTCGAGCGCCATGCGGTCGGAAAACGTGGTGGTGGGCGGGGTCGGCGGGTCATCGGCCTTGACCTTGTCGTAGTTCAGCCGCCGGATGATCAGCTGCTCGCGGATCTGCGCCGCCTGCGGGGCGTCGGGGTCGACCTCCTCGAGCGCCGCCTCCTGCTCGGCGATCCACTCTGGGTAGAGACGGAGCAGCCGCTCGCGGTCGTTGGCGGCCGCATGGAGCGCGGGAGTGATCCGCTCGTGGCCGACGATGGTGCAGTCGGTGTAGACCGTGTTGCCGCCGGTGTGGTCGCCGTGGTCGTGGGTGTTGATCAACACCTTGAAGTCCGTGCGCCCCAGCTCGCGGGCGATCACCTCGCGCAGCCGGGTGTCCACCTCGGGGATGCCGAATGTGTCGACGACCACGATGCCCTGCTCGGTGGCGAAGGCAACGATGGAGGTGGAGGAAATGTAGTCGCCGAGCCACAGCCGGATGGTCCCCTCGTCGAGCTTCTGGAGGTGCAGCGGCAGGCCGGCGATGTCCTCGGCGCCCGTCCACGAGGTTGCGAGCAGCAGCGACGCGACGATGATGAGCGAAAGCCTGTTCTTCATGTTTGCTCCCCCCGCGCGCGGTGCGCGGTGTTTGTGGTTCGTATCAGGAACCATTCCCAAACAGCGACGATGTCGTTTTCACGGTGTCCATACGGCTGGCGAGGGGCTGGGTTTCGGAGGGCTGGTGGTCCGAACGTGGGGGCAGTTACGTGCCGGTTCGCAGTTCCTCGAGGAGGGAGGCGATCTGCTCGTTATCCGGGCTCAGCTCGAGGGCCTTCTGACAGTGGCGAATGGCTTCCTCGCGGTGACCGGCGCGCTGGTTGGCCCTCGCGAGATCGAAGTTCGTGTAGTAGGAGTAGGTGCTGTCGGGGTACTCCTCGAGGCTGAGCTCGAGGATCGCGATTGCCGGCTCGAGCCGGTCTTTTTCGAGCAGCTTGTCGCCGATCACCAAAAGGTCCACCTCACCAAAGTCGTAGTCTTCAGCGGCGGTTCGCTTGAGCTGGAGGTAGAGGTCGACCGCCGCCTCGACTCCGTCGTCCCTGAGGGCGAAGTACATGGGCTCGAAGACCTTCTTCTTGTGTGCCTCGCCCTTGAGACCCTCGGCGAGGGTGGCGATCCAGCGGTCGGTGCTGACGTAGCTGCCGGCGAAGGAGCCCCACGGCTCCAGGACCTTGTCCTGCTGGAGCTGCTCGACGGTCCGGCCGGCAGCCAGGCCCTGGCGAACCGTCCTGGTGGTCCCGTCGAGCATTTCGACGTAGGCGTGCAGGTCCTGCCAGGTGCCATTCCGGTTGTGGCCAGAGACGATAACCACGTCCTCGGGTAGGATCTCGATGGCTCGTCGCACCAGATCGGCGAACCGGAGCACGTCGCCGTTCGAGTCCACCGACGGGAAGTTGAAACCGTTGGTCAGCGAGCTCAGGTGGACGACCTTGGAGCCGGTGAAGTGGACGATGATTTCGTTGTCGTCGTGACTGCCGGCCATGGCTGTCAGCTCGATGTCCTCGCCGTTGAAGTGGATGGACAGCGAGTCGGTGAGCGTGACGTCAGGCAGGGTGGCGTCGGGGAACTCGTTGAACAGGTAGCTGCCGCTGCGCAGCTTGGTTCTGACCAGCTCGTGGGCGACCACGATCGGCTGGTCGCCGAACGCGGCGTTGCCGCCCACGTGTTCCACGTGGCGGTGGGTATTGATGATGAACCGGGGCGCGCCCGCGCCGAAACCCTCGACAACGTCTTTCAGCTCGGCGGCATACTGCTCGGCCTGGGTGTCCACCAGCAGCACGCCGTCCGGTCCCACCGAGGCCAGCGAGTTGGTGGTGTAGGAGCCCTCGTCGGTGGACAGCTGGTACAGCGTGTCGGTCAACCGGGTCACGGTGATCTTCGGCTGCTCCCGGTCGGCTGCCGATGCCGCGAGCACGCCCGTCAGGAGGAGACCGAGTGCGGCGGTCGCGATCCGCACGCTGTGTTCACGTCGTGTCGAACGGGAATTCGCGGCCATGTCGCCCCCTCGGCGTCGCAGCGCTCCGGAGGAGGTACGGGGCCGGGGGTCTCGAGTTCACGGCTTGAATGGATTTCCCGGCGAGTTGCGTTTGAAGTTCTGCGCTCCAGGACACATCTCATCGGAGAGTCTTCACCGAACTTCCTCTGATCCTCTGACCTGGTACGGGAGCGAACTTCCCGAGATTCTCCTCTTGACTCTTTATAGAGGCACCGATTCCGGGAATTTTCGCGCCGAAACCCGCCGACTAATCATCTGGTATCGGCCGTGTCGGGTCCTGCGAATTGAGTGCCAGGGTCGACGCTCTTGGCTCGTCGGATCCTCCCGCTCACGAAACTGTCGGAGGTGTCGACCCTGGCACCGACGGTGTATAAAGGCCGGGCTGTGATTGGGAGGTCTGTCGATGCGACGGAAAATGATCGGGATTGCAGGGGTGATGGTTGCGGTGTTGACGTTGTCTCAGTGCGCGGGGCCCGAACCCGATACTGAACTGTCCGAGCAGGCTTTTCGGGCATTTGCGGCCGAACTCGAGGCCCGGATAGCGCCCTTGACCCGGGAGCAGGCACTGGCCAACTTCGAGGCGTCGATCAGCGGCAGAGAGGAGGACTACGCCCATTCTGCCGATGCCCAACTGGCGCTCAAAACTGCATACAGCGACCGGGCGGCCTTTGCTCGCCTGAAGGCCTGGCGGGAGGCGGGCACGGTCACCGAACCTCTGCTCGCCCGTCAACTGGTGGTTTTTTACAACGCCTTTTTGGAAAGCCAGCTGGCAGACGAGACTCTTCAAGCGTTGGTGTCGCGAGGGTCGGACATCGAGAAGCGGTTCAACACCCACCGTGCGACCATCGACGGCACCCAGTACACCGACAACGAGCTGTCGTCGATCCTGCGAAACTCCACCGATTTGGCCAAACTGGAGAAGGCATGGCTGGCGAGTAAGGTCATTGGCCAGACTTTGGCCTTCGACATCGTCGAACTGGTCAAACTGCGCAACAGTGCGGCGCAGAGTCTGGGCTTTGCCAACTTCCAGGTCATGCAGTTGGCCCTCTCCGAGCAGGACCCGACCGAGATCGAGGCCCTCTTTGACGAGCTGGATCGCCTGACCAGGGAAGACTTCGTCAAGGCCAAGACCGAGATCGACAACCACCTCGCCGGACGTCTGGGCGTCGCCGTCCAGGAACTGTGCCCTTGGCACTATCAGAACCCGTTCTTCCAAGAGGCGCCGACCATCTACCCGGTGGACCTCGATGGCTACTATGCCGATACCGACCTGGTGCAGCTGACCGAGGACTTCTTTGCTGGCATCGGCCTGCCGGTGGACGACCTTGTGGCCCGGAGTGATCTTTTCGGCAAGCCCGGCAAGTACCAGCACGCCTTCTGCGAGGACATCGACCGCGCGGGCGACGTGCGTGTCCTGTGCAGCATCGAGCCCAACGCCTACTGGATGAACACCGTGCTGCACGAATTCGGTCATGCGGTGTACTCCAAGTTCAACGACCCCGAGCTGCCGTGGGTGCTGCGCGACTCGGCCCACGCGTTCACCACCGAGGCGATCGCTAACATGTTCGGGCGCCTGGCCTCCGACCCGGACTGGATGCACCAAATGGTCGGCATTTCGGCCGAGGAGAGCGGCCGTATCCGCGACGCGGCCGGCGCTTCGCTACGCCTCGAACAGCTGGTCTTCAGCCGCTGGTCGCAGGTGATGTTCCGCTTCGAGAAGGCCCTCTACGAGGACCCGGACCAGGACCTCAACGCCCTGTGGTGGGAGCTGGTTGAGCGCTATCAGCTGCTGACGAGGCCGGAGGGACGAGACCAGCCAGACTGGGCTGCCAAGATCCACGTGGCCCTTTACCCCGCGTATTACCACAATTACCTGATGGGCGAGCTGCTCGCCTCGCAGCTGCACGACCATATCGTCGGTCAGGTACTCGATGGCGGTAGCGGGTCGAGCTATGTCGGTCGTGCCGAAGTTGGTATCTTCTTGCGCGAGAAAGTCTTCGAACCGGGGAGGTCCTTGCCGTGGAACCAGATGATCGAGGCGGCCACCGGCGAGCCCTTGAACCCAGCCCACTACGCCGGCCAGTTCGTCCGGGGATCGTGATTCGCTTAATTCGGTACCTGGTCAGAGGATCTTGGGAAGTTGCCTCGGGACGGTCGAGCCGGATGACCCCCGCCTCCCTGCCGTGTGCAGGATGGGTACCACGTATCACAATCTCACATTCTCCTGCTCCCCCCCCAGCAAGAACGTCACAATGTGATACGTGGTATCTATTCCAATGGGTGCCGGTAGCCCAGCACTATCTCGTCACCTCGTTGGCCGACCAACTGATAGCCGCCAACTTCCACTTTCCTGAAATCTTTTGCCAAACGCCCAAGTACTTGCCGGAAGCTACGGTTCTTTCACCCGATATTTCGACCACCATTTGGTTTCTCCCGTCGAAATACGCTAAGTCACCCGAGGACCCGACGACAATTGCTTCAGGCGTTCCGGATATCTCAATGAAGGGCAGCTTGAACCATTGGGTTTCATAAAACTGCCGGATGGCCTCATGCCCCACGATTGGTGAATAGCCCGGAGGCTGGAAGACGGCGTGAGGAGCAATAAGATTCATAACTCCGTCTAGATTCCGTTGCTCCTCAGCCCGTAAGAGAGCCAGATCAGCTTGACGGATCTCCGCCTCTAGCGATTCATTGCCAACTGAACTGCTTTTGGGATTGTCACAGCCACCTAACAACGCCGTGGCAACCACCAACAGGGCGAAAGCAAAATGACGGTTCATTATTGGCACCTCTCATTGTCATCTACGTCGTTGAGTTCCAGCGACCTAACGATTGGAGTTCAGCGGACGCGAGCCGCGCTCGCGCGGGTCGCAGTCCGCCTGGAACGATCCTGTTAGGCGCGAGCGAGTTTTGCGCATGTCCATAGAATAATCTGCTACCGATGTCCCCGTTCCATTCATGGCACATTTCCCGCTGGCTTGGGCGCCGCCTACTGCGGCCTAGACAACACGCCTTCGACGACGTCTGTGTTCTGCGAGTCGATGATTCGCCAAGAGTCACCGAACTTCTGCAACGTAGTGACCAAGATGCCGTTTCGTGCTGGCAGCGCCGCACCATCGGGGGACACGTGACCTTCGAGCGTCCAGCGGCACCGCGCGATTGCGAAGCTGGGCATGGGGAAGCGTGTTGCTATTTCTTGGATGCTCAACCGACTGTTCTTAAATATAGTCTGGTGCGTGAACTCATGCGCGCCCTTGATCTCGGGACGTCCTTTCCACCAGAGGCCGACGACGTTTACAAACTCAGCGTCCTCAGCGAATAACTCCGCAAATGCATTCATGTCGTGTCGGTTCCAGGTCTCGGCAAAGGCGTTGACGACGCGAGTGACTTCGGCGGCTTCCGATGACATGGTAAATCCCCCAGGTTGATTGGTTATCGGCCGCAGATGAGTACCACGTATCACAATCTCACATTCTCCTGCTCCCTCAGCAAGAACGTCACGATGTGATACGTGGTACCTATTCCGACACCCCTGAACAGCACACAAGTGTGGAAGTGTGTACGTGGCGTGCGCCCGGGAGCGGACTTTCCAAGATCCTGAAGTCTGGCATTGTTACGGAATGGTTGATGCCTGTTGGCCGGTAGATCGCGCTCCGCCGACGGAGAGGCCTTCGAACGAAACTGGACTCCATTAAGTTTCTTGACAAAGTCTAGATTTAGATTTATTCTAATTTTATGGAAAACGACTTAGCGAATCTCCTGCGCCGACACGGTGTCCAGGTCACGGCTCAGCGCCTGGCCGTTCTGGCGGCGGTGTCGGGTCGACCGCACGGCACGGCGGACGACGTCGCTGTGGCGGTACGGGCCCAGATCGGCGTCATCTCCCGCCAGGCGGTGTACGATGCCCTCGCCGTCCTGGCCGACAAGGGTCTCATCCGGCGCATCCAGCCCGCCGGGTCGCCGGCGCGTTACGAGGACCGGACTGGCGACAACCATCACCACCTGATCTGCCGTCTATGCGGCCGGATGGTCGACGTCGACTGCGCGGTCGGCGCCGCGCCGTGCATGACCCCCGCCGACGACTCGGGCTACGAGATCGATGAGGCCGAGGTGGTTTACTGGGGCTGCTGCCCGGAGTGTCTCCTCCGGACTCCGGTCCGATCGGGGGCTGACCAGGGGACCGTCCCCGACCCGCACGCTCCGCAGGTGAGCGACAACGACACAAACCGAGCAACAGATCACGATCAGACTGAACAACCATAAGGAGACGTGACATGTCAGACGATGCCAGCAAGTGCCCGGTCACGGGCGGACGACACGCAACGGCAAGGACCAACCGAGACTGGTGGCCGAATCAGCTGAACCTGAAGATCCTCCACCAGAACCCGCCCGCGGGCGATCCCATGGGTGAAGATTTCAATTACGCCGAGGAGTTCGCCAAGCTCGACCTGAAGGCCGTCAAAAAGGACCTCTATGCGCTGATGACCGACTCGCAGCCCTGGTGGCCCGCGGACTACGGGCACTATGGAGGACTGTTCATCCGGATGGCGTGGCATAGCGCCGGCACCTACCGCATTCAGGACGGCCGCGGCGGCGCCGAGTCGGGCACCCAGCGCCTTGCGCCCCTCAACAGCTGGCCCGATAACGCCAACCTCGACAAGGCGCGCCGGCTGCTGTGGCCGATCAAACAGAAGTACGGCAAGAAGATCTCATGGGCCGATCTGATGATCCTCGCCGGCAACTGCGCCCTGGAGTCGATGGGGTTCAAGACCTTCGGCTTCGCCGGCGGGCGCGAGGATATCTGGGAGCCGGAGGAGGACATCGACTGGGGCACCGAGGCCGAGTGGCTCGGGGACAATCGCTACCACGGGGATCGGGTGCTCGAGAACCCATACGGCGCGGTGCAGATGGGTCTGATCTATGTCAACCCGGAGGGGCCCAACGCCGAGCCGGACCCGGTCAAATCCGGGCGAGACATCCGCGAGACCTTCGCACGCATGGCCATGAACGACGAGGAGACCGTGGCCCTCACCGCCGGCGGCCACACCTTCGGCAAGTGTCACGGAGCCGGACCGGAAGGGAAGTATGTCGGCCGGGAACCCGAAGGCGCCCCCATCGAGGAGCAGGGTTTCGGCTGGAAGAATAGCCTCGGCGGCGGTATGGGGGATGACACCATCTCCAGCGGCATCGAAGGCGCGTGGACGCCGAAACCGACCCAGTGGGACATGGGCTACTTCGACATGCTCTTCGGATACGAATGGGATTGCGTCAAGGGCCCCGGGGGACACTGGCAGTGGCACGCGAAGGACGTGGCCGAGAAGGACATGGTGCCCGGAGCGCACGACGCGTCGAAGAAATACCGACCCATGATGACCACAGCCGACATGGCGATGCGGATGGACCCGAAGTACAAGAAGATCTCCCGGCGCTTCCACAAGAACCCAGAGGAGTTCGCCGACGCCTTCGCCAAGGCGTGGTACAAGCTGACCCACCGTGACATGGGACCGGTCTCGCGCTATCTCGGCCCCGAGGTTCCGAAACAGCAGCTGCTGTGGCAGGACCCGGTCCCGACGGTCAACCACAAGCTGATCGGGAAGCGCGACATCGCCGCCCTCAAGAAGCAGATCCTCACGTCGGGGTTGTCCGTCTCCGATCTCGTATTTACGGCTTGGGCCGCCGCCTCGAGCTTCCGCAACTCGGACAAGCGGGGCGGCGCCAACGGCGCCCGCATCCGTCTTGAGCCGCAGAAGGACTGGAAGGTGAACGAGCCGCCCCGGGTGGCGACGGTGCTCAGGGCCCTCAACAAGATCCGGCGGGACTTCAACGCGAAGCAGTCCGGGGGTAAGAAGGTGTCGTTGGCCGACCTGATCGTCCTCGGCGGCTGCGCGGCCGTCGAAACCGCGGCGAAGCAGGCCGGGGTGGCCTTCGAGGTTCCCTTCGCTCCGGGACGCACCGATGCGTCACAGAAGCAGACCGATGCCGACTCCTTCGCCCCGCTCGAGCTCAAGGCGGACGGCTTCCGCAACTATATCGCCAAGGGTTTCAGCCGTCCCGCCGAGCACCTGCTTGTGGATCGAGCGCAGCTGCTTTCCCTCACCGCACCCGAGATGACGGTGCTCGTGGGCGGCCTGCGTGTCCTCGGCGCCAACCACGGCCAGTCCAAGCGCGGCGTCTTGACCGACCGGCCGGGGACCCTGTCGAACGACTTCTTCGTCAACCTGCTCGACATGGGTACGAAGTGGAAGGAGTCAAAGACCGAGGGCGTGTACGAGGGACGCGACCGCGCGACGGGCAAGCTCAAATGGACCGGCACCCGCGTCGACCTCGTGTTCGGTTCGCACTCCGAGCTCCGAGCCCTCGCCGAGGTCTACGCCTGTGACGACGCGAAGGAGAAGTTCGTGCGTGACTTCGTGGCGGCGTGGGACAAAGTCATGAATCTCGATCGCTTCGACCTGGCCTGATCCCGGCGCGGATGACGTCGTATAGGCCTCGGCGGTTTCCGCTGGGGCCTATCGTTCTTTGGGCATTGATGCCAGATGGGTACCCCGCATTCTCATTGTCGCTTTGTCTATGTGGTGCCAAATAGGTGCCAGTTGATTGGGTACATTCAGCTGAACCCGGTGGCGGCAGGCCTCGTCGCTGATCCGGCCGACGATTCCCGATCCGGGCATCGCGATCTCATCACGGGATCGACCGATTCGTTGATAGATGCCGCCCCGACCCTGGGAATATACGGCGAGCTGGGCCTCAGGCTCAGTGCCGAACTTGGCACCGCCAAAACCCAACCCCCCCTTTACCCTTTCGCGGTGGCCCCCGACGTCGCAACCGCCTCCTCCAGAGCCGTCCGGATCGGCGTGTAGCTGAGGCCCAGCTCGCGGGTTGCCTTTCTCCCGTCCACCGGCAGTCCCTGCTTCATGAGGCGGATCTGGCCCAAGGCCATGTCGAGCATCGGCGGTCTCCCGGTGAGGTTGGCCACGCCGGTTGCGCAGGCGGCTCCGAACAGGGTCATCCAGTCGGGGAGCTTGAGGCGTGGCGGTTTGACCCCCGAAATCTCGGTCAGCAGGTCGTTGATCTCACCGAAGGTGAGGTTCTCCGCAACCAAGAGGTAGCGCTCGCCGATACTGTCGTCCTTTTCGAGCGCCCTGACGACGCCCTCGGCGACGTTGCGCACGTGCACCCACGGGAAGATACTGCCCGTCAGGACCTGTGCCGGCATGGCGCCGTCGAGGTAGTTCCTGATGTACTGGCCGGCGGCCTTGGGATCATTCGGACCGACGATCGCGCCCGGGTAGACCATCACCAGTGGCAACCCCCGGGTCTCGTGAAGCTCCCAGGAGGCTTCGTCACCCGCCCGCTTGCTGCCGATGTACCCACCGATGCACTTCGGGCCGGGGGCGCTGCCCTCGCTGACCAGTCCTTCTGCGTTTCCCCATACCGCCGCGGTGCTGACGTGGACGACCTTGGAGACCCCTTCCTCCAGCGCCGCCTCCATGAGGTTGCGGACACCGTCGACGTTCACCCTGGTGTAGGCGCGCCGGTCCGGCACCCAGAACTCGTACAGGCTGGCGATGCTCGCCACCCAATCGCAGCCACGCATGCCGTCGACGACAGACGCCTTGTCGGTCAGATCGCCGACGACGATCTTCGCGCCTGCCTCCCGCGCGGCCTGCGCCTTCTCGGGATCCCTGACCAGGCAGCAGAGCTCGTGGTGCGAATCGCGGAGCAACCGCAGGAGCTGCGTGCCGACAAAGCCCGTCCCTCCGGTGATGAAGATCCTCATGACCGCCTCCTTTCGGTCGGCGAAGCACTCGCCGCAGCCCTTCTCTCAAACCGAGTCATCGATTGTCTGGTTCTCTGATCTCCAATGTGGACCGCATCCTGCGATACGTCAAACGAAAACTGTCGCCCGTCAGCAGTGCGCTTCTCGGGATGCAGAGAGGTTGCGGTGCCTCTATAAAGAGCCAAGGGGTGAATCTCGTCGTCGTGGCTGTGTGTAGCTGTGGTAAACGGGGCAGGGGCCCCGTTTTCCAAGGCCTGTGGAAAGGTGGGGTGGGGGAACACTGACGATCGACCAAAAAAGCTCCCGAAGGAGCTCTTTCGAAAATCTAGATGGTGCGAAAGGGGGGACTCGAACCCCCACAGGCATAAGCCCACAAGATCCTGAATCTTGCGCGTCTACCAATTCCGCCACTTTCGCACATTCGACGGGAAGCGAATTGTAGGGTCGGGGTGGGGGAGTGTCAAGCGATCGTTGGGGGATGCGGTTGAAACACAGCGACCTCGTTTTTCGTAGCTGGAGATTGAAACAAGGGAGTGCCCAAAATGTCCGCCAAGCACACCTGTCTGAGTCTGGTCCTCCTGCTGGTCGTCGCAGTGCCGTGCACCGGATCCGAGCAGGTCGACGTCACCCGTGCCAAAAACAAGATTGCCAAGGGGGACGCTCAACTCGCGAAGGACAACTACTCCAATGCGGTTGAGCTGTTCCGTCAGGCCATCGACATCGAGCCGCGGCTGCCGTCGGCTCATCTCGGGCTTGGCGCCGCGCTGGTCGGCCTGCGGCAATACCACGAGGCCATCGCGGCGCTGGCCGACGCGGAACGGCTGTACGCCGAGTATGAGGCTGACCTCCGCGAGGCCCAGCAAAAGGCGACCAACGCCGTCGAAGACGGTGAACGGCAGGCCCAGATTTTCAGGGACACCTACGGCGCCTTCCAGCGGGTGCCGCACAACCTGGGAATGGGTACCCAGGCGATGGGTCTGCTCAACTTCGACGAGGGCGGCGTGACGCCGGCGCATGTGTACTACCTCCAGGGCATCTCATTGCTACGCACCGGGCAAAAGCAGCAGGGTGTCGAACGGCTCCAACGCTGCCTCGCGCTCGAACCCGGGCACGGTCTCGCCCACCACAACCTCGCGGCCGCGATGCTGACCCAAGGGCAGGTCGAACAGGCGAAGCAGCATTTCGATGCGGCGGTTGCAGCTGGTGTCGATCCGAGCCCCGTTCTCGCCGCGGACCTGGAGCGGGCGCTGGGCACTCGGCTCGAAGATGACACGGCCGTGGCCCAAAACACTTCGTGACACCGAGGGTGTGGAATCCGTCCCTTGGGCCCGGAGCATCGCGTCCCCGCAGCTTGTGTGTGAGCGGGGAATCCGGGCAGCGACTCCCGACCTTGAGTTGAAGGCAGATGGGGACTAAGCTCCGGCCGAAACGGGGTTGGTTGATGAATGACGCCCTCTGTCGAGTGTCGGCGGCATTGGTGACGATGATGGTTGCGGTGCCGGTGCTGGCCGCGAGCGAGTCCGACCTGAGGATCTTGACCTATCCGATCGGACTGGTGAACGGCGAGCTGCCGATCGATGTCGATCTCGGGCCCGGGGCGGAGACGGCCGAGCTCTACCTCGATGGAGGACCCGTGTGCTCGTTCGGTGGTTCCCAGACCCACTGCACCGTGGACGTGGGCGAGGCGCCTCACGTTCACCTTCTCGAGTTGGTGCGACGAGACCCCGATGGTGGTGTCGCGGCCCACGCTCGCCGCTGGTTGAACAGGCCGGGGCAGGAGGCTGAGCTCGCGATCCAGCTCGCCCAGAGAAGCGAAGGGGGCGTGTGCGGCGGGAAAGTCCTCTGGGCTCATCCGCTCAAGCAGAACCCGGTCGTGCTCGAGGTCACCGAGAACGGCAAGAACCTGATCATTCTCGACGACAGCCGGTCCTTTCGTTTTCCGTGCGCCGACCCCAGCGAGCCGCACGTGGTCGAGGCATCGGTCATCTTCGGCGACGGTCGTCGTGCCGAGACGGTCGTGTTGTCCGGAGGTTTCGGCGGCCAGGCCGAGGCAGGGCTGACGGCGGTGGCGTTGGAGACGGCTGTCAATGTCAATAATGACGTCTCGTGCGCGGCCATCGAGGAAGGACTCGGTTCATCGGTGCAGCGGGTGGAAAAGACGGGTTTCGAGGTCGTCTTCGTGCTCGACCCGAGCGCGGGTTACGGCACGCTGATGCGATCCGGCTTCGGGGATTCTGCGGTGTCGGGCACGTCAGTGACTTCCAAACAGTACGATCAGCTGGTCCGGCAGGGTGAGAAGGGCAGCGAGCCGAAACCGAAGAACTCGTGGAAGAGGGCGGAGGCCAGCCTGTTCGACGCCGAGAAGCTGTGGTTCGTCGCTCCGGACAAGAACCTCGGGCGGATCAACGGCTTCGGCCAGGGCAAGATGAACTGGCTGCGGCTGCTGTTCCAGTTCGGCTCGACGCAGTTCGAGGACGAGCCCCGGCTGGCCGACGCGGTGGCCGCTTCCGGGTTGGTGGCCGCCGGCAGGGCGCGACAGCGGGTCGTGGTGTTGATGCTCGGGACCAAATCGAAGGACGACAGCAGCCAGTTCACCCCCGACCAGGCGCGGGCGTATCTCGCAGAGGTCGGAGTGCCGCTGGTGGTGCTGCGAAACGGAAAGCTGCGCGAGGACGGCTGGCCGAACGGGATTCCCGTCCGCAACATGGAGGCGATGGCGGACGCCCTGGAGTCCATCGGGGCAGAGCTTGGTGGCCAGTGCGTGGCATGGTTCAACGGCGAGGTCCACCCCGATCGCATCGCGGCATCGCTGCCCGACAGCGTCGTTATCGCCGGTCGCCGCGGCGAGGCGCCGAAGGATGTCGAGGCAGTGTGGCGTCAGGCCGAGCTGGCGGCGGTTGCCCAGGCGGAGGATGGCGGCGCTCCGACCGGGGAGCCTGTGGTGCGGGGCCGTGTCGAGGTGACTGCGGTGACCGTGTTCTTGGCGGTGCGGGACGAGCGGGAGAGGCCGATCCCCGACCTGACGCCGGAAGAAGTCGAAGTGCTGGAGGACGGCCGTGCCGTGCCGGTGCTGGATTTGGTGCCGGTGGTGCGGCTGCACTCCGAGCCGGCGACTGGCGCGGGAGCCGCGGAGCCGGGCGAAGAGACGGCCCCGCCTGGCGGCGACGGAGAGTTCCCGGTCGCGGTTTACGTGGACCGGAGACTCTCGGGATCCAACGAGATCGACTCCGCCCTCGAGGCACTGGCCGATCGGGCCGAATGGCTGGTCTCGCTCGGGCCGGTCGAGGTGGTGGTGGCCGACCAGGACGTCCGCACCGTGCTCGACCCGACGCGTGGCGCCCAGGAGGTGCGACAGGTCCTCGATCGGCTGGCGGCGGAAACGTCGGGACAGCACGCCATCGAACGAATCCGCACGCGCTTTCTGCGTGACATCAGGAAGATCCCAATCCGACTGGACAGCGGCGGCGAGCAGAACCAGACGTCTCGTCTGCAAGCCGGTCAAGAGCTCAGCGAGTTCGACCGCTCCAAGGTGCTGACCGCGGCGCGGAGCTCGATATTCGAGGAGGACGTGGTGCTGCGCCTCGCGACAGAGGGGGTGACTGACTGGGCACTGACCACGCAGTCGGCGGATCCCCGGATGTTGTTCGTCGTCGGGGCCGGCTTCGACGAAAATCCGGTTGATTTCTACCTGCCGTTCATCGAGCGACTCGAGGCGCACAATATCGGCACGGCGCGCGAGGACTTCAAGGACTTCCGCCAGACGGACAGGGTCGGGGAGGTCGGGCGCGAGCTGGCCATGGCGGGCTGGACCGTGGTGCCGGTGGCGAGCCGAACCGCAGGCAGCCAGAGCATCTCCGCCGAGATGCACGGCGGCGACCGGTTCCAGGCGTTTCTCTCCGCATCGCAGGATGCTGTGAGCTCTCGCTCGCCGGAGTGGCTGATGCTCGACCCGATCGGATCCCAGCGGCATCTGGCAGCCCCGAGCGGTGGACAGGTGGTGATGGGGGGAGATGGGCTGGACCGGCTGGCGGAATCGAGCTTCGGATGGTATCGGCTCACCTACCAGATCGACCGGGCGCCCGACGGCGCGATGCACGAGTTGGCCGTCCTCACCACGCGACCGGGCTCGGACGTGAAGACCACGACGGTGGTCGCTTCCGAGACGTCAGAGGGCCAGGCGACGGTGCGCGTTCGGCGACTGCTCCAGGGATCGGGGGATCGGGGAGATCTGCCTGTTGACATCGTGATCGGAGAGACGCAAAGGGTCAAGAACGACCTCCTCTCGGCCGAAGTGAACATCATCGTGGACCTCAGTGCGATCGAACCGCTCACCGCCGCCGACGGGACTCGGGTGTTTCGTGTTTCGCTCGGCGTGATCGCGTCCGGTCGCGAGCCGTTCGTTCTCCACCGTCTCGAAACGGTGGCCGGACGCGTCGGTGGCTGGCGTTACGTGATCCCCCTCCAATGGCCGTCGGGCCCCGCCGATCTGGCGGTGGTCGTGGAGGACCTGGAGTCGGGGTTCTGGGGCGGGACCCGGGTCGATCTGCCGCAAGACTGACGATCCCGGATACCGGTGCCAGGACTGACACCCTCCTTGTTCGATTCCCCGACGAGTTGCGGTGGTTGGGTGATTGGTCGTGAGTGGTGGCACAATGCCCACCACCGCGGAAGATCGGGAAGGGGAGGGCAGATGCCGAGGGTCGAGGTCAACGGGATCGGGATCTACTACGAGGAGCACGGGTCGGGACCGCCGTTGGTGATGATCGGCGGGCTCGGGGCGGACACCTACCTGTGGTCGAAGCAGGTGCCGGAGTTCGAGGAGCGGTTCCGGGTGGTGGTGTTTGACAATCGCGGCGCCGGCGAGTCGGACAAGCCGGACGTGCCGTACTCGATCCCGATGTTCGCGGCCGATACGGTGGGTTTGATGAGGGCGCTGGGCATCGAGAGGGCGCACGTGGTGGGGGCGTCGCTGGGCGGGCTGATCGCGCAGGAGCTCGCCCTGACCCACCCGGAAATGGTGGACCGCCTGGTGCTGGTGTGCACCAGCTTCAACGGCCCGAAAAGCGTCCGACCGTCGCTGTGGTCCCTGATCCCGATCCTGTTTGCGGTGCGGCGGACCGGCAACCCCGAGGCGGACATCAGGCGGTCGTTCGCGGTGTTCACCAGCGCGCGATGGATCGCCGAGAACCCCCACGAGGTGGATGAGTTCGTCGCTTGGAGGGTGGCCCACCCGCAGCCGCCGTTCGCCTTCAAGCGTCAGCGCCAGTCGATCCGAGGATTCACTACGGAGGATCGCCTCGGAGGCATCACGGCGCCGACGCTGATCGTGCAAGGCGACTCGGACCGGGTGGTGCCGGTTGCCAACGCTCGTCTGTTGGCGGAGCGGATCCCGGGTTCGAGGGTGGTGATCCTCAAGGACTCCGGCCACGCGTGCTCCTTCGACCGGCGTGAGCGATTCAACGAGACGGTGCTGGAGTTCCTCACTGCGCCTCGGGAGGGCGCGGGGCGGTGAGCGCGCCGTCGACGGACCACGCACCGCCGATCGGCATCCTCTCGGTCGGGGTCTACATCCCCAAAACCTTCATTACGGCGGCGGAGATCGCGGAGCTGTCAGGCATCCCCGAGGAGGTGGTCGCCCACAAGCTGGGCATCGTCCGCAAGCCGGTGCCGGGCCCGGACGACCACACCAATGCGATGGGGCTGTGGGCAGCCGAGGACGCACTGGCCCGCGCCGGCGTCAGCCCGGACGAGATCGACCTGGTGTTGTGCACCACCGAGGAGTGGAAGGAGTACCCGCTGTGGACGGCGGGGATCAAGCTGGCGCACGACCTGGGCGCCCGGCGGGCGTGGGCGATCGACGTGCAGATGCGCTGCGCCACCACGATGGCGGTGCTGATGATGGCCAAGGCGATGATGCTCGGCGACCCCGACCTGAACACGGTGCTGATCGCCGGCGGCTACCGCAACGGAGACTGGGTCGACTACGGCAACCAGCGGGCGCGGTTCGTGTTCGGCCTCGCGGCCGGCGGCGGGGCGATCCTGCTGCAAAAAGGCCACCCGAAGAACCAGCTGCTGGGTTCGGCGGTGATGGTGGACGGGTCGTTCTCCCACGACGTGATCATTCCGGTGGGCGGGACGGTGGAGCCGATCTCGGCCTCGGCCATCGCCGAAGGGCGAAACCGGCTCGACTGCCCGGATCCAGAGGGGATGAAGCGGCGGCTGGACGCGGTGTCGATGCAGAACTTCCTGCAGGTGATCGACACGGCCCTCGAGCGGAGTGGGCTGAACAGGGGCGATATCGGGTACCTCAACATCCTGCACCTGAAGCCGTCGGCCCACCGGTTCATTCTGGGCGAGCTCGGGCTGACGGAGGAACAGTCGTACCACCTGGGTGAGTACGGCCATATCGGCCAGCAGGACCAGCCGCTGTCGATCAGGCTGGGGGTGGAGTCGAATCGGCTGCGCGACGGAATGGTGATGGTGATGGTGGCGGCCGGCGTGGGTTACGCGTGGTCGGCATCGGTGGTGAGGTGGGGCTGACGACGGCCTCGGTGCCGGAAGTTGGGAGTGGTCATGTTCGTCAACAACTGGCTGACCCGGAGGGCGGCGTTGACGCCGGACAAGACCGCGCTGGTGGACACTCTCGACGGCGGTCGGCGAATCAGTTACCGCGAGTGGAACAGCAGCGTCAACCGCACAGCCAACTTCCTGCGGGAGGCGCTCGGGGTGGGGCGGGGCGACCGGGTGGCGGTGCTCGCCATGAACTGCGTCGAGTACCTCGACTTGTGGTTCGCCTGCGGCAAGCTCGGAGCGGTGATCCAACTGCTGAACTGGCGGCTGACTCCGCGCGAGCTGGCCGGACTCATGGCGGACGCGTCGCCCACGGTGGTGGTGTACGGGCCGGAGTTCGGCGAGCACGTCGGCGAGCTGGGCGGGGAGGCGGAAGGCGTCGAGCGCTTCATAGCCCTCGGCGAGCCGACGGGCGGAAAAGACGCGGCATTCGTCGATCGTCGGGGGTTCGCAGACAGCGAGCCGCCGGAGGTGGATCTCGACCTGGGACGACCCGTGGGCTATCTGCTACACCGGCGGCACCACGGGCTTCCCCAAGGGCGCGGTGCTGACCCATCGCTCGATCACCGCCAACTCGATCAACACGGTGGTGAGCTGGGGCCTGACGCCGGACGACGTGGCGATCCTCCAGATGCCGCTGTTCCACACCGGCGGATTCAACGTCTTCACGGCGCCGCTGGTTCACGTGGGGGGCACCTCCATCGTGTGCCGGACCTTCGACCTCGATCAGACCTTCGGCCTGATTCGGGACCAGAGGGTGACCCTGCTGGTGGGGGTGCCCACGATGTACATCATGATGCAGCAGCACCCGCGCTGGCAGGAGGCGGACTTCTCCCGGGTGAAGATCTGCGGCAGCGGCGGCGCGTCCTGCCCGGAGCCGGTGATCGAACGGTTCAGGGAGCGCGGGATCGAGCTGTTCACCGGCTACGGCTTGACCGAGGCTGGGCCCAATAACTTCTGGATGCCGCCAGCGGAGCGGGGCGGCAAACCCGGTGCGGTGGGGTACCCGTTGATGCACGTCGACCTCAAGATCGTCGACGCGGATGGTGGGGACTGCGGTCCCGACGAGGTGGGCGAGCTGCTGATCCGTGGCCCGCACGTGTGCGCGGGCTACTGGAACCGACCGGAGGAGAGCGCGGACGCCATCTCGCAGGACGGCTGGCTGCGCACCGGTGACCTGGCGCGCCGGGACGCCGACGGCTGCCATTGGATCGTCGGTCGCGAGAAGGACATGATCAAGTCCGGCGGCGAAAACGTCTATCCGGCCGAGGTCGAGAGCGTGCTGCACGAACACCCGGCGGTGGCCGAGGCAGCGCTGATCGGGGTTGCCGACGACACCTGGGGCGAGGTGGGCCGCGCCTTCGTGGTGGTAAGCGCGGGCCAGGAGCTCACCGACGAGGAGTTGATCGGGTTCTGCGATCGGCGGCTGGCGCGGTTCAAGATCCCGAAGTCGGTGGTGTTCGTCGAGGAGCTGCCGAAGACGGCCGCTGGGAAGATCGATAAGGTGGCGTTGGGGGAGAACAAGAACGAAGAATGAAGAACTGAGACCCGCCGGCCGTGAATGATCACAGAACGAAGAACAAGAACGAAGATCGATGCCGCCCGCCCGACGCCGCGAGCGCAGGTCGGCCGCAGATCGATGGGGGGCCTCGCTCAGGATGACAAAGTGGGGGAGGATCTCGCTCAGGATGACAAAGTGGGGCAGGGCCCGCGCTCACGGATGGCACAGGCAATTGTGGAGCAGGCGTCCTGCCTGCATTTGTGTGATCAAGGGAGAGATGCAGCCGGGACGGCCGCACCACAATGGCGACGAGGGCGGGGGTGGGGGGAATTCAACATTCAAAACTGAGAATCGAGAATTCCCCGGATATGATCAGGGCAATGGACGACCAAGACATTTTCAAGTTTGTGGAGCCGGCGAACATTCTCAAGCCTGATCCGGGAGCGGGGGGCGAAGGGAATCACGCAGCGGATGCTGGTGGCGCGGCGTGGTGGAGGAGCTGGGGATCGGCGCGGTCGGAGGCGCGGCAGCTGATGCGGGAGAGCCTGCGCAAGCTGGAGCGGGACGGCAAGGTGGTGGTGGGCCGGGGCAAGCGCTACGTGGTCTCGGGCAAGTCGGACCTGGTGTCGGGCATCTCAGGCGGCTACCCGGCCGGGCTTCGGCATGGTGAAGGAGGAGGGGGTGCGGGCGGCGCCGATCCGGATCGATCCGCGCGGGCTCAAGGGGGCGATGGACGGCGACCGGGTGCAGGTGCGGCTGGAACGGGCGCGCAAGCGGGCGCGGGCCGAGGGGGTGCGCGAGGGGGTGGTGGTGCGGATCCTGGAGCGCAGGCTCGAGGAGGTGGTGGGTCGCTGGATCGACGACCGGGGCAGGCCGTTCCTGCGGCCGCTGGACCGGCGACTGCGGTTCGTGCTGGTGCCCACCTCGTCGCGGCTGGATCGCGAGCCCGACCACGGGGACTTCGTGGTGGCGTCGCTGGACGGGGTGTCGGCGCGGGGCAACCAGGCCCGAGGCGTGCTGTTGGAGCGGCTCGGTCGGCTCGGCGACCCGGGGATCGAGGACCGGGTGGTGCTGCGGATGTACGGGATCCCGGAGCACTTCCCCGAGGATGTGCTGGCCGAGGCCGAGGCTCTGCCCGAGGTGATATCGGAGGAGGAGATCGGCCAGGCGGTGGGATCTGCGCGACCGGCCTGTCATCACCATCGATCCGGTGGACGCGCGCGACTTCGACGACGCGGTGAGCGCGAGCTCGGGGCCGAGGCCGCGACATCGTGGTGGAGGTCCATATCGCCGACGTGTCGCCACTTCGTGCGGCCCGGGCACGGCGCTGGATGATGAGGCGCGGCGGCGCGGGACCTCGGTCTATCTGCCCGGCCGCTGCGTGCCCATGCTGCCCGAGCGGGTGTCGAGCGGGCTGTGCACCCTGGCCGAGGGTGAGGACCGGTTGGCCTACACGGTGCGGTACGGGTGGCGTCCGGACGGCACGATGCACAGTGTTGAGGCCGGCGAGTCGGTCATCCGGTCGCGGCGGCGGTGCACCTACGGCGAGGTCTTCGGCTGGCTCGAGACGGACCGTTCCGGGTGGCCGGCGGAGACCGAGGGTTCTGCGGACTCGCTGCGAGCTTCTGGCCGAGGCGGCCGAGCGGCTGGGGAAGGCTCGACGACAGCGCGGCAGCCTGGACTTCGAGCTGGCCGAGGCCGAGATCTCGCTCGACCGCAGGGCAGGGTGACCTCGGTGTCGGCCGCGGCGCGCAACCGGGCCCACCGGCTGATCGAGGAGCTGATGGTGGCCGCCAACCGGTGTGTGGCCGAGCTGATGATCGAAGCCGACCAGCCCGCGCTGCACCGGGTGCACGACCAGCCCGACCCGGACCGGGTGGGCCAGCTGCGGGAGACCCTGGCCGAGCTGGGCTACAAACTCGAGGGCGAGGACCATGCGCCTCAAGCCGGTCCGAGCTGCAGAAGCTGCTGCGTCAGGTGGCGGGCAAGCCGGAGGAGCGGCTGGTGTCGATGCTGGTGCTGCGGACCATGGCCAAGGCGATCTACAGTTCGGAGCCCCGCGGCCACTACGCGTTGGCGGCCAAGGCGTATCTTCACTTCACCTCGCCGATCCGGCGCTACCCGGACCTGGTGGTCCACCGGATGCTGCGGCGGCTGCAGGCGGACGGCCAGCCGGTGCGCGGGATGGACCGGGAACAGGTCGAGCTGGAGCTGGCCGAGCTTGGCGCGCAGCTGCTCGGCCGCGGAGCAGCGGGCCGAGTCGGCCGAGCGGATGGCGGTGCTGTGGAAGACGGTCCAGTATCTGGAGACGCGGGTGGGGAGGTCTTCGAGGGCACGGTGACCGGGGTGAAGGACTTCGGGCTCTTCGTGCAGCTCGACGAGTTTCTGATCGACGGCTGGTTCACATCTCGGAGCTGCTCGACGACTACTACCGCTACGAGGAGGAGCGCCACCGGTTGGTGGGCGAGCGCCACCGCCGGCAGTACCGCCTCGGCGACCCGATCGAGGTGGAGGTGGTGCGCGTGGATCTGGAGGCCATGCAGGTGGAGCTGTGCCGGTGGGGAGACGGAGCGGAAGGTCCGTAGTCCGTCCGGGCCCTTGACAGGCCGTCGGCGCTCGTCCATACAGTTACAAAACGAACGTTCGGTTTGTGACATGGTGAAATCCAACGGACGCCAGGCAGAGAGGTCCGAGGCCGCAATGGCGCGGGCGCGGGAGGGCGCGCTGTCGAGCTGTTCTCGCGCCAGGGCTACGGCGCCACCTCGATGCGCCAGATCGCCGACCACGTCGGCATGTCGGTGGGCAATCTCTACCACCACTTCGGCTCCAAGGAGGCGATCTTCCAGCAGCTCATCGACGAGCTACTGGGAGGTGCTGCTGCGACCCCGACCCGCCGCTCAACCAGGTCTTCGCCCGCGCCGACTTCCCCGACGACCTCGAGGAGATGGCCGCCGCCATCGAGCAGGTCGGTGGAGGACAACGCCCCGTACATCATGCTCATCTTCATCGACGTCATCGAGTTCAGGGGCAAGCACATCCGGCCTTCTACGAGACCATGGCCGAGCGCTTCGCGGAGGCCTACTGCGCAGAGCTTCGAAGCGGCAGCGGCAGCAGGGCCGAGCTCGGCGAGCCCGACCCGCTGGTGGCGGTGATGGTCGCCACCCGCTGGCTCTTCTACTTCTACACCGTCGAGAAGTGCTTCGGCGTGCCCATGCACTTCGGCATGGACCCCGACCAGGCCGTGACCGAGTTCATTCGCATACTTCGCTACGGCGTGCTGCCGCGGTCGGCGGCGGGGCGGCCGGGCCCAGGCACGGCGATGCGTCGGAGGCAACCTGAAGGGGAGGAAGATATGTCGCGATCAGTTGTTGAGGAACGGAGGATGGTGGCGTTGGTCGCGGTGCTGCTGATCGCGGCGGCGCCCGCCGCGGCCCAGGTCTCCACCGGCACCATCGAGGTGGTGACCAAGGACCAGGACGGCGCCGCGCTGCCGGGCGTGACGGTCCAGGTGGTGCAACACGGACACCGGCATGCAGCGGGTGGGCGTGACCGACGGCGCAGGGCATGGCGGTCTTCCGGCGATGCCGCCCGGCACCTACCGGGTCAGCGCCGAACCTCGACGGCTTCGCCACGGCATCGCCAGGAGGGCGTCGGGTGCGCATCGGCCAGACCGCGCGGCTGCGTCTTCACCATGCAGGGTGCAGGTGTCGGAGACCATCACCGTCACCGCCGAGGCGCCCCTGGTGGACGTGCTCAAGACCGACTCCTCGACCAACATCGTGCCGGAGCAGATCATCGACCTGCCGGTGCCCGATCCGCGACTTCGAGCGGCTGGCCTTCATCGCGCCCGGCGTCCAGCGCGAGCGCGGCGGCTTCCGCTTCATCCAGGACGGCCCGGTGATCGGCGCCGGCGGCAACGCCTCCAGTCAACCGATCCTGGTCGACGGCGTCGACCTCACCGACCAGGCCCTCGGCCTGTCGCCGGACCCGCTTCACCCAGGACGCGATCCGCGAGTTCCGGGTGATCGCCAACCGCTTCGACACCGAGATCGGCGGCTCGGCGGGCGGCGCCCTCATCGGTGGTCACCAAGTCCGGCACCAACGAGGTCCACGGCTCGGTCTTCGGCTTCTATCGCGACGCACGACCTGCGCGCCACGGGCGAGCTCGAGCAGTCGAACGACGACTACAAGCGCGTACCAGGTCGGGCTTCACGCTCGGCGGGCCCATCAAGCGAGGACAAGCACCCACTACTTCCTGTCCGTCGAGTACGTCAACGAGGACAACGTCGACCCTGTTCCGGCCCGGCGGCGCCTTCGTCGACCGGCGCGACGGACTATCCCACCGTTCGACCAGACCCTGGGCATGGCGAGCCTCGACCACCAGATCAGGCACTCGGCGGCAGCTTCGCTGAAGGTCGTCTACGAGCGCTACCGGCAGGAGAACTTCCGCGTCGGCGGCGCTCACGACGCCTCCAACGGCCAGCAGCTCAACCGCGACAACTGGAACGTCACCCTCGGCCACACTGGCGGTCTGTCGAGACGGCGACGCCTGAACGAGCTTCGCGTTCAGACGGCAACCGCAAGTACGACGAGCCGACCAACTCCAACGACGATCGAGGAGTGGTTCTCCTCGCGGCGACGACGCTGAGGATCGGCGCCAACATCGTCGGCGACCTGCTCGGCGACGGCACGTAGTGCGAGGTCCGCGACACCTTCCACCTGGCACGGCGCGGGGCGACACCCACGACCTCAAGCTCGGCGTCGCGCTGCAGCACGTCAAGGACCGGTCCGACATCCCCGTTACCAGGAGGGCCTGCTGATCTACGTGACCGACGACCGCGCGCCTTCCCCTGGTCTACGTCTACGGCGACGGCTCGGGCGACGTCACCATGGACACCGACGTCTCTGGCTTCGTCCAGGACGACTTGCGGCCGCGCCCGAACCTCACCGTGAGCCTGGGCGTGCGCTACGACCTCGACACCAAGGGCAACAACCCCGACTTCACCCACCCGCTGGTGGGCCGCGCGGGGACACGAACAACCTCCAGCCGCGCTTCGGCTTCTCCTGGGACGTCGGCAACGACGGCAAGCACGTGGTGCGCGGCGGCGTCGGCCTCTTCACCGGCCGCTACCTGCTGGTGCCGTCGTTCACCGAGCTGCAGCAGAACGGCGTCACCGGCCGCATCTCGACACCAGCGTCAACGGCCTGCTCCTCGGCCTGCCGCCGGAGTTCTGGCTCGACCCGAACAACCCCGAGAACACCGGCCTCCCGCTGCCGATCGACGCGACCATTCTCCAGGACAGCCTGGAGGCCCCCCAATCGACCCAGGCCAGCCTCGGCTTCACTCAGGCCTGGGCAACACCGGCCTCTACGTCGACCTCGAGGGCCTCTACGCGGAGGGCAAGAACGAGTTCATCATCCGCGACACCAACTGGGGCAACGCTACACCGCGGGAGGCGTGGCGATCGGCCCAACCCGAACTACCACCAGATCAACCTCTACGCCAACGACGGCCACTCCGAGTACAAGGCCGGCATCCTGAGCCTCAACGGCACCTTCGGCGACGGCCATCTGCTGACCTCGTCGGTCACCTGGTCGGAGAAGAAGAACATCTCCGACGACTTCAGCCCGGTCTTCCCCTTCGGCTACCCGAACGATCCGGCCGACCTCGAGGCCGAGTGGGGCCGCAGCCGCAGCCACGAGGACCTGCGCTTCGTGCTGTCGGGCGTCTTCCGGCTGCCGGCCAACTTCAGGCTCGGCGCCATCTACATCTACGGCTCGGGCCAGCCGTGGACCCGGGCGATCGGCTACGACTTCAACGGCGACGGCAAGGCCTCCGACCGGCTGCCCGGCGTTGGAAGAAACACCGAGGACGGACCGTCCTTCTCGCAGTTCAACCTGCGGGTGACCTGGACCATCGCCGGTCTCGACATCATCGCCGAGGCGTTCAACCTGTTCAACACCACCAACTACGACGTCAACTCGATCGACAACTTCGAGTACCTGTCCTACCCGACGGTCGGGAACCCCGCCTTGCCGGCTATCGAGAACACGAACTACGGCAATTACCGGGCGACGCTGGCGCCGATCGAGGTGCAGCTTGGGCTCAGGTATCGCTTTTAGAAGGTGAAAGTTGAAAGTTGAGAGTTGAAGGTTGAAAGTTAAACGTTAAACGTTGAGTAGTGAGATGGTTAAGATTGGTTCCCGGGGGTGAATGCCCCCGGGGGCTTGGAGGATGGTTGGATGATTGAGACGGGATTGAAGGACAAGGTGGTGATCGTCACCGGGGCGGCCGCCGGCATCGGACGGGCGACGGCGGTGCGGTTCGCCGAGGAGGGCTGCCGGGTGGCGGCCTGGGACGTCAACGATGCCGATGCCGCCGGGGTGGTGGCCGAGATCAACGGCGCCGGCGGTCAGGGCCGCTTCCAGAAGGTCAACGTTGCCGAGTCCGCCGAGGTGGATGCCGCGGTCGCCGAGTTGGTGGCGGACTGGGGCGGCGTCGACGTGGTGGTAAACAACGCCGGCATCGTGCGCGACGCCCAGCTGGTGAAATTCAAGGACGGCCAGGTGGTCTCCACCATGAGCGACGACCAGTGGGAGGCCGTGATCGGGGTCAACCTGAGAGGGGTCTTCAACTGCACGCGGGCGGTGGTGCCCCATCTGATCGCCGGTGGCGGCGGCTCGATTCTGAGCACCAGCTCGGTGGTTGGCCTTGACGGGAACTTCGGTCAGACCAACTACGTGGCCACCAAGGCCGGCGTGGTCGGCATGACCAAGACCTGGGCTCGGGAGCTGGCCAAGTTCAACATTCGGGCCAACGCGGTGGCGCCCGGATTCGTTGCCACCGATATCCTCCAGTCGATGCCCGAGAAGGTCATCGAAGCCATGAAGGCCCGCATCCCGCTCGGCCGCGTGGGCCAGCCGCAGGACATCGCCAACGCCTACGTATGGCTGGCTTCCGATGGCGCGAGCTGGGTCACCGGCCAGACGCTGCGGGTTGACGGCGGGCAGGTGGTCGGGACGTAGCGGAGGGGTAGAGGAGAGTAAGGTGAGAGGGTGAGAGGTCCCTTTCTCGGAAGTGTCGATTTCATCTCGGCATCGCTACCTCTCCCCTTCTCCCCTTCTCCCCTTCTCCCCTCACACAGAGGGAGGGAGGAGGATCAATGACGCGATACGCAACCATCGTCTCGACCGGTCGCTACATCCCGGAGATCGAGGTGTCGAACGACGAGCTGAGGAGGCGGTTCGCCCACCTCCCGGATTTCGTCGACAAGATGGAGGAGTCGTCGTCGATCCTCACCCGGTGGTGGGCGCCGGACGACTGGGCGACCTCGGATGTCGCGTTGCCTGCGGCGATGCAGGCTCTGGATCGGGCGGGCCGGAGCCCCGAGGAGGTCGACCTGATCATCCTCGGCACCGACTCGCCGGATTACGTGACCCCGGCCACGTCGGTGGTGCTCCAGCACAAGCTGGGGGCCACCAACGCCGGCACCTTCGATGTGGGCTGCGCGTGCGCGTCTTTTCCGACCGGCCTTGCCATCGGGGCCGGACTGATCGCCGCCAACCCCAATCTCGGAACGGTTCTGGTCGTGGGCGTCTACCTGATGCACAAGCTGGCGTCACCCGAGGATCCGATGATCTTCTTTTACGGCGACGGCGCCGGAGCGGCGGTGCTGGAACCCTCTGTTGAGCCCGGGTTCGTGGCGTCGGCGTTCCAGGCGGACGGGTCCTACCACCCCAACTGGGGCATCTACGCCGGCGCCACCTACGAGCCGGCCACCGAGGAGGCGGTGCGCGAGGGCCGGACGGCGGTACGGATGATCGAGCGCTACCCGCCCGAGGTGAACCACGAGGGGTGGCCGCGGCTGGTGCGCAAGCTGGCCGCCAATGGCGGCTTTCGCGAGTCCGAGATCGACTTCGCCGTCTTCACCCAGGTGCGGAAGCCTTCCATCGAGCTGGTAATGGCTGACCTGGGCCTGCCGATGAGCCGCACCCACACGGTGATGGAGAAGTGGGGCTACACGGGCTCGGCGTGCGTCCCTGTCGCCCTCGACGACGCCCTGGCACAGGGCAAAATCAGCACCGGCGATCTGGTGGTCTTCGTGGGCTCTGGGGTCGGATACAACCAGGCCGCTGCGGCGTTTCGAATGCCGTAGAAACACGATCGGGGGGATTCGGACTTTGATTTTCTATTTTCGATTTTTGTTTTTTGATTGGAAGTGAAAATGACCCCGAAGACGAGGTTGCTCCTCAAGCTGGCGGTGTTCTTCGCGGCGCTGGTGATCGTGGTGCCGATGATGGTGGGCGGCTGGATGGTGTGGAAGAGACCGCTGATGGTGGACGCCTGGATGAGCCGGTTGGCCCTCGATCGCTGCGGGCTGGCGAGCCGTCAGATCGACGGCCCGGCAGGACCGATGACGGTGTGGGAGGGTGGCAGCGGGCAGACCCTGGTGCTGCTGCACGGCGCCGGCGACCAGGCCGGCGCCTGGGCGCGGGTGATCGCGCCGCTGGCCGCCGATTTCCGGGTGGTGGTTCCCGATCTGCCGGGCCACTGGAAGAGCGAGCCTACCGAGGGGCCGATCCTGGTGCCGCAGCTGGTGGAGGGCGTGGCGGCGGTGATGGACGCCTGCTGCGCCGGCGAGCAAGCGATCCTGGTGGGCAACTCCATGGGCGCATGGATCTCCTTCCTGTACGCCGTGGAACACCCCGAACGGGTGGCGCGGCTGGTGGCGGTGAACGGCGGACCGATCCAAGTGGAGAACCCCGTGGTGAATCTGTTCCCGTCCAACCGGGACGAGGCGCTGGCGACCATGAAGGGGCTGATGGGCCCCAACACTCCGATGCCTCCAGGGTTCGTGCTCGATGACGTGGTGAGGTGGGCGAGGACGGGGCCGGCGTCCCGACTCGCCGAACGGTTGGCGAAAGGGGGCCCGGAGCTGGACGCCTACGTGCTCGAAGGCCGGCTCGATGAGGTGACGGTTCCGGTGGATCTTTTATGGGGCGACGCCGACGCGTTGTTCACCACGGATTACGCCCGGCGTCTGGTTGATGGGCTGCCCGCGGTGCGGCTGACCGCCATCGCCGACTGCGGCCACCTGCCCCACCGCGAGTGCCCCGATCGGTTTTTGAAGGGGCTCGAGCAGGTGCTGAACGAGCCGCCGCCGGTCGCCCTGATCGAACCCTCGGCTGAAGAGGGCATCGAGCCGTGATCCACGCGGACCTGGTGGGCGAGCGCGCGAGGCTGTTCCCGGACCGCACGGCGGTGGTCATGGTCGACGGCGGCGACCGCTTCAGCTACCGGGAGCTCGACCGGCGCGCCGTCGGCTGTGCCCGCATGTGGTTGTACGGCCTCGGGGTGCGGCCCGGCGACCGGGTCGGGGTCCTCTCGGGCAACCGGATCGAGTTCCTGGACGCATTCTTCGCGGCGGGAAAGAGCGGCATCGTGCTGGTGCCGCTGAACACCAAGCTGGCCGCGCCGGAGCTCGAGTTCATCATCCGCGACTGCGGCCTCAAGGCGCTGATGTACGACGAGGACCACCGCGAGACCGTGCGACGGCTGAGGTCGCGGGTCGACGTGGAGCATTGGATCGCCTTCGGCGAGCCTGCGGTGGCCGGCGACCCGGACTTCGCCGACCTGGTGCTGACCCGGGGTGCGGGCAGCTCGGTGCGGCGTCGGTGTCGGCCCGAGGACCCGTACTGCCTGCTCTACACCTCGGGCACCACCGGGCGCCCGAAGGGGGTGATCACGCCCCACCGGCAGGTGGCGTGGAACGCTTACAACACGGTGATCTGCTGGCAGTTGGGTGAGAACGATGTCAGCCCGATATTCACCCCGCTGTATCACGCCGGCGGGCTGGGTGCGTTCTTGACGCCACTGATCCTCGCCGGCGGCACCCTGGTGGTTCACCCCGCATTCGACGCCTCCGAGGTGTGGCGTGTGATCCAGGACGAGGGCTGCACCGTGGTGCTCGGCGTTCCAACGATCTGGAAAATGCTGGCCGAGGCGCCGGAGTTCGCGACCGCCAAGCTCGACCACGTGCGGTGGTTCATCTCCGGTGGTGCGCCGCTGCCCAAGCACCTGATCGAGGTGTTCCGGGAGCGGGGAGTGGTGCTGCGCCAGGGCTACGGGCTCACCGAGGTAGGGGTCAACTGCTTCTCGATGACCGACGAGGAGGCCAGCCGCAAGGCGGGCTCCATCGGCCGACCGCTGATGTTCACCGAGGCGCGGGTGGCGGACGAGTCGGGCCACGAACAGCCGGCGGGCGAGGTGGGCGAGCTGTGGTTTCGAGGGCCCCACGTCAGCGCGGGTTACTGGAACAACCCCCAGGCGACGGCCGAGGCTCTGGATCGCAAGGGCTGGTTCCACACCGGGGATATGGCGGTGCGCGACGAGGACGGCTTCTACTCCATCGCCGGGCGGTCCAAGGACATGTTCATCTCCGGAGGGGTCAACGTCTACCCGGCGGAGATCGAGAACCAGCTGCTGCAGCACCCCAAGCTGCAGGATGCGGCGGTGGTGGGCGCCGACGACGCCACCTGGGGTGAGGTGGGGGTGGCCTTCGTGGTGATGAGGCCGAGCCAGGAGCTGGATCCCGAGGAGCTCGGGGGGTTCCTGTCGGGCCGCCTCGCCCGGTACAAGATCCCGAAGCGGTTCATCGCCGTCGACGAGTTACCCCGGACGGCCTACGGAAAAGTAGTCAAAGGAGACCTCGTTGCGATTCTCCAATCGGAAACTAACGAGTAATGCACTCACGATCCTCAGTTCTCGGTTTTTCCGCCCACCGCTCGCTGTGGTTCAATCAACGGCGTAGGCTGTGGGCGGAAAACCCGAGCGATAGGCAGAACAAAGGAGTAGGCTGAGATGAAAACTCTGTACATTGCGAATTACCATCAAAGCAAGTTTGGGAAGCTGTTCGACATGACGGTACCGGACATCGTGTCGAACGCCGTCACCGAGGTCTGCGGAGAGATCGGCGCCGATCCGTCCGCCATCGACGTCGGCTCGATTGGCGCCACCTGCAACTTCTCGCTCAATCACCAGGGCCTGCTGGCCGGCCTGGTGGCCATGGTCCCGGGCCTCGGCGGCAAGCCCATCGAGGCGGTGGAAAACGCCTGCGCTTCGGGCGGCCAGGCGGTGCTGTCGGTGGCTCACAAGCTGCTGCTCGGCCAGGGCGAGCTGGGGGTCGCGGTGGGCTACGAGAAGATGCGCAACGACGAGGGCAAGATGGACGGCGCGCAGATCGGCGAGGTGCTCGGCTACTTCTCCCACCCGGCTGAGCGCGAGGGCAAGGTCTACGTCTTCCCCCACCTCTTCGCCGAGGTGATGCGCGACTACATGGCGGCCCACGGCACCACCGAGCGCGACCTGGCGGCGGTGTCGGCTCAGGAGTACGCCAACGGCAACAAGAACCCCTTCGCCCAGATGGCTAAAATCCAGGTGACGCTGGACGAGGCGGCGACTGCCGAGGGCCGCAATCGCTACATCGTCGAAGGGCTGCCTCTGAAAACCTACGACTGTTCCCAGATCACCGACGGCTACGCCGCCATGATCCTGGCCACCGAGGAGGGTCTGGCCAGGCTCGGAGTCTCGAAGGCCGACTGCGTCGAGCTGGCGGGCTTCGGCCAGGCCACCGACCCGCTGATGAAGGAAGGCCGTGACGTGCTCAAGCCGGTGGGCGCCTTCCGGGCGATGAACACCGCCTACGACATGGCCGGCGCGTCTTCGGCCGACGTCAATGTGGCCGAAATCCACGACTGCTTCACCGTGATGGGAGCCATCGGTGCCGAGGTCATCGGCAAGGCCGACTACGGCCAGGGCGCGCGCTACTGGGTGGACGGCAAGGCCGCTCCCGACGGCGAGTGCGGCATCAACACCTCGGGCGGTCTGATCGCCAAGGGGCACCCGGTGGGCGCCACCGGGGTGGCGATGATCGGCTGGGCCGCGTGGCAGCTGCAGGGCAAGGTGCCGGCGGATCTGCAGGTGCCGAACCCGAAGCTGGCCGCCACCTTCAACATTGGCGGGCCGATCTGCGCTTCGGTGTGTACGGTTCTGCGAAGGGCGTAGGTATCACCGAGTTATGAGTTCTTAGTTCTTAGTTTTGAGTTCCCCCGCCCACCCGCGGGACATGGGGGTGGGTTGGGGGGAACTAAGAACTCAAAACTCAAAACTGAGGACTCCTGGAGGATTGAGATGAAACAGGAGATCGTCCCGACCCGCAGCGGGCACCTCGAGGTTGGCGATCAAAAGGTGTGGTGGGAGTACCACGGCGACGGTTCTCGGGAGCCGGTCTGCCTGCTCAACGGGCTGGCCATGCACACCAAGGCCTGGTACGGCTTCCTGCCCGTGCTCACCGATGCCTACGACGTCATCCTCTACGATTTTCTGGGTCAAGGAGAGTCGTCCCAGGAGGATGTCCCCTACTTCATCCCGGAGTTCGCCCGCTACCTGACCCTGATCATGGACGAGGTCGGCGTCGAAAAGACTCATCTGATGGGCATCTCCTACGGAGGGTTTATCGCGCTGGACTTCGCCAGGCTCTACCAGGAGCGTCTGCACACCATGACCCTGTCGGGGATCCTGCTCAGCCACGAGACCCTGTTCCAGCTCTACCAGGACATCTCGCTGCGCTTCTACACCGGCACCGAGGAGGCCTTCGAGATCTACACCCACTACATGTACGAGAAGATCTTCGGCGAGGACTTCGCAGGGACAATTCCGCCGGAGCAGTTCGCCGCCATGCGACAACGGTTCTACGACCGCTACGTGGACAAGCGCCACTGCCTGATCCGGCTCACCGAGGCCCAAAATCCGTTTTTCGGGGCCCTCGACGACAACCTGCCGCAGTACCGCGCCATCGCGACACCGACCCTGATGATCGTCGGCGAGCAGGACCGGGCGATTCCGCTGTGGCAGCAACGCAAAATCTGCGAGCTGTTGCCCAACACCCGCTGGGAGGAGGTCCCCGGCTGCGGACATGTGGTCTACCTCGAGAAGCCCAAAGATTTCTTCGGGATGATCAAGGCCTTCATGGCGGCGAAATCGTTGGATTTTTGACGCGGTTTTTGATGGTTGCCAAATGCGGGCCACGGTGGGCAGAGCGGGCGGGTAGGTGAAGTGATGGACAGGTGCTGTTGGCTCTGCCCACCGCAGCCCGACATTTGGTTTTTTGGATTTATTAGTGGGAGATGCAGTGATCTACCACCTGGTTGAGGGGGCGGGCGAACCGCTGCTGTTATGTAACGGCATCGCGATGAGTGCGGCGAGCTGGGAGGTGATCGCGCGACCGTTGGCCAAGCGGTACCGGGTGGTGCGCTTCGACTTCCGGGGCCAGCTGATGTCGCCGGGTGCGCCGCCGCGCGACGCGGGCGAGCACGTTGACGACGTGGTGGCCCTGCTCGATGAGCTGGAGATCGACCGCGCCCATTTGGTGTCCACCTCGTTTGGCGGGGCGGTGGCGGCCATGGTGGCGGCCCGCCGGCCCGACCGCGTGCGGTCGCTGATCTCCATCGCCTCGGCGGACGGCTTCGACGACGTCATGGCCGGCGAGGTGGCGCGTTGGCGGCAGGGCTGCGTGGACTCGCTGGAGACGGGCGATCGCGGGCTGATCTCGGATGTGCTCGAGCCCGTGGTCTACTCGGCGGAGTATCTGGCGACCCACCGCGCCGAGCGCGCGCAGCGGCGGGCCCAGATCGGCGCCCTGCCCGAGAGCTGGTTCGAGGGGCTGATCGGTCTACTCGACTCCACCGGCAGCGTGACGTTGACCGATGAGCTCGGTTCGATCCGCTGCCCGACGTTGATCGTGGCCGCCGAGCTCGACGGCTTCATTCCGTCGGCGCGGACGCGAGCGCTCGCCGACGGGATTGCCGGCGCCCGCTTCGAGGTGATCGAGGGTGCGGGGCACGCGGTCGTCGTCGAGCAGCACCGCCGCATCGTCGAGCTCTGCCTCGAGTTTCTTGCCGGTGTCTGAGTCAAAAGTCAAAAGTCTAAAGTCCCCGCCCACCCGCCCGGATGAGTTGAAAGTTGCTCGCGCCCTCTGGGCGCGGCGACCCACCGCCACCAGCAGACAGCCGTAGGCCAGCCCGAGCTCCCTCGTCGCTCCGCTCCTCGGGACGCCATTCGCCACGCGCCGGCTTCGCCGGCTGGTCTCACGGCGCCTCGAGACGACCGCATTGGCCACGGCTGTGGGCTGCTGCTGTCGGCGGGTTGAAAGTCGGAAGTTGAAAGTTGAAAGTTGAAAGTGACTCCCATCGAGTACGACCGTCCGGAAACACTCGACGCTCCGGATCAAATTATCCGGTAAGTAACTCAGAACTCAGAACTCAGAACTGAAAGCTCACTCGTTGGCAGCGGCGACGATCTGCGCGACCAGCATTTGCCCCTGGGGCGTGTCCGGGATGATGCCCGGCTTGATCAGTCGCCGGGTCAGCTCGATCCAGTTGGCATCGGCGGCGAAGACCTCTCTGAACATGGGCAGCGCCTGCGCAAGACTGCCGGAGGTCGCCAGGGTGACCGCCGCCCAGTACTGGACCTCCAGGCTGCCCGGAAGCAGCTCGGCGGCGGCGTTGTACTCGGCCAGGGCACGCTCCATGTCGCCCTCCTCCACGGCGACGTCACCGGCGTTCATGTGGTCGTAGGCGCGGTGGACGTCGATCAGCCGGCGAAGCTCGACGATCGGATCGGGGTCGTCCTCGACGCGCAGCTCGAGAGTCCGGTCAGCCCACGGCCGGCCGGTGGATGAGCCGTTGACGATGAGCATGGCCGCCGACTGACGACCTCTGATGTCACCGCCCGCCGCCTCGCCCGCTTCGAGCGCCTGCATCATCCGTTCGGCGAGATCGCCGTCGGCGGCCTCGAAGGCCTGCGACATGGCGGGCACCACCCGGTCGTTGAGCATCATGTTGGCCTGAACGCTGTATGCCTCTCCGACGTGGTGGCCCGCCGACTCGATGCACTTCGCGCCGGTGTGGGCCGCGACCCGGCCCCCGACGTCGACGAAGGCCACCTGGCGGACCGCCTCTCCCTCGTCCACCGAGGTCAGGGCGGCGAGCGCCTGCTGCGGGCTCAGACCGCTGGCCATCAGCTCGAGGCCGCGGGTCCCGTAGGCGGGATCGACGAAGCTCTGGGTGGCCACCGCGCCGACCCCGGCCTCGGCCCAGGTCACCACGCTGCCGACCGAGAACCAGTGGGACTGGACGGCGACGCCCACCTGGCCCGTGGCCGGATCGTGGGCGACGATGGAGAAGGTGTGGACGGGACGATCGGCGGCGGCGGCGCAAATGGCGGTCGCCGCGATCACTGCGAGGAGCACGGTTCGTTTCATGGCAGTCTCCGATTCGAGGATGTCATGCGGGGATTGTACCGTCGATAAAAATTCGGAATTCGGAATTCGGGAAACCGAGCTCGGCGGTTGTGGAGCGAATGGGGCGATGTCTCGACCTGGTCGTGGAGTCGGGGTTTGTGGCGTGGCCTTATGTCCGCACGACTCGGCGGTAGCGTCAGCAGGCCTGAGGCCCGCACCATGAAATGACGGCGGGCTGGCCTTGGCAGCCCGCCGGAATTTCATCCCGAACGAGACCGCGAAGCGGTCGAGGAGGGACCTCTTCAAGGCGCGCAGCCGGGCGACATGGCTGCGATTGTCGAAGAGGTCCCTCCACTCGCCGCCTCGCTTCGCTCGACGGCTCGGTCGGGATGACATTTGCCGTCTCCACCGTCGAGTCTTGCAGCCAGGACGGCCGCACCACAACTCGCCGCGCGACCTCCACGACCCGACCGCCTGGGTGGGTGGACGGGGGAACTTTCGACTTTCAACTCATCCGGGCGGGTGGGCTTGGACTTTCGACTTTCGACTTTCGACTTTCGACTCAAAAAAAGCACCCCCTCCAACCCATTCCTGGGCGGGAGGGGGAATTTTCAATTTTCAATTTTCAATTTGGAATTATTTGTTCAGCGCCTCGTGCACCCGACCGACCATCTCCGGCCCCGGCCTCAGGGTGGCGTCGCCGTCGTCCTTCCACTTGGAGGGGCAGCCCTCGTCGGTCTTGCGGGACAGGTAGAGGTTGGCCTTGAACTTGCGCATCAGCTCGTCGATGTTGCGGCCCATGTTGTAGAAGTTGACCTCGGAGTTGAACAGGGTTCCGTCGGGCGCGATGATGAAGGTGCCGCGCAGGGCGAGGCCGGATCCGTCATCGTAGACGCCGAACAGGCGGGAGATCTTGCCGGTCGGGTCGGCGCCCATCTGGTAGGTGACGTTGGCCAGCTCCTTCTCGTCGCGCTTCCAGGCGAGGTGAACGAACTCGGTGTCGGTGCTGACGGTGACGAGCTCGGCGCCCATCTTCGCAAACCGGTCCTGCTGCTCTGCCAGAGCAGCGAACTCGGTCGCTCAGACGAAGGTGAAGTCGGCCGGATAGAAGAACAAGATCGTCCACTTGCCGGCCTTCTTGGCCTCGGCCAGGGAGAACTTGGAGAAACCGTGGCTCGTCGGATTGTAGGTGGTGAGTTCGAAGTCCGGAACGGACATGCCCACCGAGACGGGGGTGGTTGCTTCTGACATCGTTGTACCTCCTTGATGTGGTGAACCTCGAGTCGTGACAGGAACGACTCTCGCAATATACAGGCCTTCCTGAGAACAAACACGGACGACATTCAGGGAATTCCCGGCCGGTTGGGATTTTGAATACCCCCCGGGGGTATGGTATTCTGAATCCTCGTGGAGGTTGCCGTGGCGATTGACGAGGCGGTCCAACACAACGCGCTCAGACGGCTCAGCATCATCGAGGGTCAGGTGAGGGGGTTGCGGCGCATGGTCGAGGAACGAAAGTACTGCGTCGAGATCCTGACCCAGATCTCGGCGATCCACGAGGCTCTGCGCGGCGTCGGCAAGGTGGTGGTGAGGAATCACCTCGAGACCTGCGTCACCGAGGGGCTGCAGGGCGACGAGCGTCACCAGCACTACGACGAACTGATGGACCTCATCTACACCCTGAGCAAGTGAGGGCAGCCCGATGGAGATCCTGCTGAACATCGTCGTGGCGTCCTGGTCGGTGCTGACCGAGATGGCGCCGTACCTCCTCCTCGGGTTTTTCGTCGCCGGGGTGCTTTCGGTTCTGATCTCGCCGGCCTGGGTCGAAAGACACCTGGGCGGGCGCGGCATCGGGCAGGTGTTCAAGGCGAGCCTGTTCGGCGTGCCGTTGCCGCTGTGCTCGTGCGGGGTCCTGCCGGTGGCGGCCTCGCTGCGCCGTCAGGGGGCCAGCCGGGGCGCCACCACGGCCTTCCTGCTGTCCACGCCGCAGACCGGAGTGGACTCCATCGCCGTCACCTATGCGCTGCTCGGGCCGTTCATCGCGGTGATCCGGCCGTTGGCTGCCTTCGTCACCGGTCTCGTGGGGGGCGTCCTGGTGCACGGCGTCGGCGAGAAAGACGGAATCGAGCCGAGTGGTGACGCGCCGCCGCCGTCCTGCGCAGTGAGCGGCTGCTGCGACGACGAGCCGGCCCATCGCCACACCTTCCTGGACGCGTTGCGGTACGGCTTCGTCACCCTCCCGAGGGACATCGGGCGCGCCCTCCTGATCGGCGTCCTGCTGTCGGGCGTGATCTCCGCCCTGATCGCTCCCGACACCCTGCGCGGCTTCCTGGGAGGCGGCATCGTTCCGATGCTCGCGGCGATGGCGATCGGCATCCCGCTTTATGTCTGCGCCACCGCGTCGACTCCGATCGCGGCCTCCCTGATCGTCGCTGGGCTGTCGCCGGGGGCCGCGCTGGTTTTCTTGATCACGGGCCCGGCAACCAACAGCGCCGCGGTTGCCACCCTGCTCAAGGTTCTGGGCCGTCGGACCACCGCGGTGTACCTGCTGACCGTCGCGCTCGGTGCGCTGGCGACCGGCCTGGTGGTGGACGGAATCATCGCGTCCGGCGTGGTACCGGTCTCCGCCCTGGTGAACGTGGCGTCGGACGTGGCGGCCCACGAGCACCAGCACGGGCGGGGCGCCGGCTGGTGGATCGGCCTGGTGAGCGCGGTGGTGCTGCTCGGGGTGATCGCGAATTCGCTGTGGCAACGGCCGGCTTCCGACGAAAGGAGGGAGTTGCAGGTGACCGACGACCGGCAGATTCTGGATTTCGAGATCAGGGGCATGCGATGCAACGGCTGCGTGGACAGCGTGACCCGGGTCCTCGCCGGTACTCCCGGGGTCGGGGAGGTGAACGTCCAGCTCGAACGCGGGACGGCGAGAGTCGTGGGTACGGGCATGGAGGTTTCTCGGCTCTTGGAGGCCATCACCGCGCTCGGTTTTGAGGCCAAATCACTCGTCTGATCGGTGGAAAACTGATAATCTGACGCCGGATGGAGCCTGGGATCAAGCGACGGGTCGTGGTGGTCGACGACTCTCCGGTGCAGTGCGCCATTTGGAAGCGCCTGCTCGAGAACCGATACGCCTTGCGGGCCCGCGTCGAGACCTACACCGATCCGGCCGAGGCGGTCCGCCACCTGAATCCGGACGTCCACCTGCTGCTGCTCGACTGGGAGATGCCCGGTATGGACGGCACCGAGGTCCTGGACGCCGCGCGCGACGCCGGCGTCGACCTCAAGCGGATCATCGTGACCTCATCCCACCCCGCCGACCGGCTGCACCAGGTCTTCGATCACACCGGCTGCCTGGCGGTGATCGAGAAGGCCGAGCCGAAGCAGCAGGCGGCGTTCATGATGATCCTCGATTCAATCATGAAACGATAACTCCCGCCCGCCCCCACTTTGAGTCAGAAGTCGAAAGTCTAAAGTCAAAAGTCTGGGGTTCACGTCCGGCAGCGCGGCATTCGGGAGTCGGCAGTAGGCCTCCTGGAGGGGCCAGGGGAGGTCGTTGACGGCTCAGGTGACGAGGGCGACCGCGCCCCAGACCAGACCCCCGATGATCAGAATCGGAATAGCCAGCGCGACCAGCACCACCAGGGCCACCGGTCCGAGCAGCAGGAGCAGGCAGCCGACGAAAACCAGACCAACCAGCCCGAAGATTAACTTGAAACCGATCTTCACCGGGATCAGCACGATTTTGAACGCGAGTACCACCAGCTTCAGCAGCAACACCAGGAACCCGATCGCTGCAGCCACGAAGAACAGCAACCCCAGCAACGCGATGAGCTCGAGCATTTCTTTCGTCTCCCTGCACTCCATTACGCACAGGGTCAGCTAAAAGTTCGACATGACGCGATCGGATTGCTCGAGCTCTGCGCCTCACGTCAGACTTTAGACTTTGGACTTTGGACTGGCCCGTCGCCTGTCTACCGGAGTTCCATCCACAGGTACGCCCACTCGAGGGCCGAGTTGTGGGCCCGCTGCTCGTTGGTGGAGCCCGAGCCGTGGCCGCCCTCGATCCGCTCGTAGTAGATGACCTCGTGACCCTGGTCGATCATCTTGGCCGCCATCTTCCGCGCGTGGCCCGGGTGGACCCGATCGTCGCGGGTGGTGGTCCAGATGAAGACCTCGGGGTACTCGCCGTCCGGCTCGACCATGTGGTACGGCGACCAGGTTTGGATGTACTCCCACTCCTCGGGAATGTCGGGGTTGCCGTACTCGCCCATCCAGCTGGCTCCGGCCAGCAGCTTGTTGAAGCGCCGCATGTCCATCAGCGGCACCTGGCTGACTACGGCGGTGAACAGATCCGGCCGCATCAGGAAGGTGGCGCCGACGAGCAGCCCGCCCTGGGAGCCGCCCATGATGCCGAGGTGCTCCGGCGAGGTGATCTTGCGCGCCACCAGGTCCTCGGCGACGGCGATGAAGTCCTCGTAGACCTTGTGCCGGTTTTCCTTGAGGGCGGCCTCGTGCCACTTGGGCCCGAACTCGCCGCCGCCGCGGAGGTTGGCGAGCACCCAGACGCCGCCGCGTTCGAGCCACGCCGACCCGATCGTACCCGAGTACCTCGGCAGCTCGGGGTTCTCGAAGCCGCCGTAGCCGTACAGGACGGTGGGTGTCGATCCGTCGGCCGTGAAGCCCTTCGGGGTGACGACGAAGTAGGGAATTCTGGTGCCGTCCAACGAGGTCGCCTCGTACTGAGCAGTCCGCATGCCCTCGGCATTGAACCACTCGGGGGTGCTCTTGATCAGGACCGGCTCGGCGTTCCCGTCCACGAAATAGAGTCCGCTGGGATTGAGGAAGTCGGTGTAGTAGAAGAACCACTGATCGGCGTAGTCGGTGGTGGAAGAGATCAGGGCCGTGCCCGGGCCGGGCAGCCCAATCTCCTCCTTCTTCCAGCCGTCGTCGCCGAGGCGCAGTCGCTGGAGGCGGCCCTGGACGTTGTCGAGGGTTGAGATCAGGAGCGAGTCGCTGGTCGACGAAACACCCTGCAACGAAACCCGATCGGACGGTTCGAAGAGGACCTCGAAGGTCCGGCTGCCCTCCAGGAAGTCGTCGAGATCGATGACCAGCAGCGCGTCCTGGGGATAGGTGGTCCCGCCCACGGTCCAGTCGGAGCGCAGCGAGATCAGCATCTGATCGTGGAAGAAACCCCGGAAGGCCACATCCTCCGGCAGGTCGAGCCGCACCTTGCGATCACCGAGGATCAGGTAGTGGAAGCCTTTGAAGAACACCGGGGTGGTGGAAATCAGATCGTAACGAGCGTCCGCATCGTGCTGGCTGTAGGCGGCCAGCCCGACCCAGTCCTCCGGGATCTCGAAGACCATCTTCGCCGCGCCGAGCGGGGTGCCGCGGGTCCACAGCTTCGCGATTCGGGGGTAGCCCGAGGTGGTCAGGGTGCCTTCGCCCAGATCGGTGTCCAGCCACAGAGAATCGAGGTCTCTCCAGCTGACGTCGGACTTGGCCAGGGGCAGCTCGAAGCCGCCCTCGACCCAGCTCTTGTCGACGGTGTCGAACTCGCGGCGGATCACCGCGTCGCCGCCGCCGGGCGACAGGGCGATCATGCATCGCCGGTACTCCGGAGGCAGGCATGTGGAACCCTTGTAGACCCATCGCTCGCCGTCGGCCTCGCCGAGGGCGTCGATGTCGAGCAGCAGCTCCCATTGCGGCTCGGTCTTGCGGTACTCGTCGAGGGTTGTGCGCCGCCAGATGCCCCTCGGATGGTCGGCGTCCTGCCAGAAGTTGTAGAGGTGGGAGCCGCCGATACCGACCGACGGAATGCGGTCCTTGGAGTTGTAGATCTCCAGGAAGCGGGCCTCGATGGGTTTGAACTCCGGAACTGCCTCGAGAATCCCCATGGTTCGCGCGTTCTGGGCCAGCACCCACTCCATGGCCTTGGCGCCGTCGATCTCCTCGAGCCAGAGGTAGGGGTCGTCGGTCTCTGCGGCGAGAACCGGGATTGCGAGTAAGACGAGTACGAGAATAAGGACCGCGGTGGGCGCAAAACGCATGAAACTCCTCCAACGCGTGATGTGCCGGCGAAAACACACGCCGCCCTCGGGGGGCGCTGTCGCCGCCGACATCAGGGATGATACGCCAGCGGGACCGTCGAGGTTTGCCGGAAACGAGAACGTCGGAATTCGGAATTCGGAATTCGGAATTCGAAAAACGTATTAGACTTCAGAACGTCGGAGATCGCCACAATGAACCAAAACGCCGCGCCTGCTCGAAGGGTGGTCGTCGTCGACGGCCGCCGCACCCCGTTCTGTCGCTCGGGGACCTCCTTCAACGAGTTGACGACCTACGACCTGGGTCGGATGGCGGTGTCCGGCCTCGTCCAGCGGACGAGGATCGACCCCGATCTGGTGGATCTGCTGGTGATGGGGACCGTGATCGCCGACCCCCGAACCTCGAACCTGGGTCGAGAGGTGGTGCTGGGGACCCAGCTGCCGACGTCGTGCCCGGCCTACACCGTGAGCGTCGCCTGCGTGTCCTCCCTGCAGGCTTTTCTCGACTGCGCCCGAGCCATCCAGACCGGCGCCGCCGAGGTAGCCATCGCCGCCGGCGCCGAGACCCTGTCGGACGCTCCGATTCGATTCAAACGCCCGGTTCGCGAGCGGTTGATCGCGTCGCAGAAGGCGCGCGGCACGGGCGACTACGCCAGGCTTCTCAAGGGCCTGAGACCGGCCGACCTGCTGCCGGAACCGGTGGCTCTCGCCGAGTTCTCCACCGGCGAGACCATGGGTCAGAACTGCGAACGGCTGGCCAAGCGGCTCGGCATCTCCCGCGAGGACCAGGATGGCTATGCGCTGATGTCGCACCACCGGGCGGCCGCCGCAGCGGCGAACGGGCGCCTGGATCGCCAGATCGTGCCCGTCCAGGTGCCGCCGGTCTTCGATCAGGTGACGGTCGACAACGGGGTTCGCGGGGACTCGACCCCGGACAAGCTGGGATCTCTGAAGCCGGCGTTCGACCGCCTGTTCGGGACGGTGACCGCGGGCAACTCGTCGTACCTTACCGACGGCGGGGCGGCGGTGCTGCTGGCTTCCCAAGAGGCGGCAGAACGCCATGGGCTGCAACCGCTGGCGGTCTTAAAGGCTTCGTCGGTGGCCGCGCTGGATCCCCTCGAGGAGCTGCTGCTCGGGCCCGCCGTGACCGTGCCGAGGGTTCTGGACGCGGCCGGACTCGAGCTCGCGGACGTGGCGGTCGTGGAGCTTCACGAAGCCTTCGCGGCCCAGGTGTTGGCGGTGCTGAAGCTGTTGGACGACGAGCAGTTCTGCCGGCAGCGATTGGGCCGTGACGCCCCGGTAGGGACGGTGGACCGGGAACGGCTCAACGCGTGGGGCGGGTCGCTGTCGGTGGGCCACCCCTTCGGCGCCACCGGCGCCCGCCTGATCACCAACTGCTGCCACCGCATGGCGGCCGAGGACGCCCGCTATGGCCTCGTCGCCGCCTGTGCGGCCGGCGCCATCGGCATCGGGCTCATCCTGGAGAGGATTTGATCTGTGGCCGGTTTCTACTTTTTTCTTCGGCCGGGGATTTCCGTGGTGATCCGACTCAATGACTGCGGCCGCGACTGGAAATCCACGGCCGAAGAAAAAAGCTCTGTTGAGGCTCTTTTTGGAGTTCACTCATGCCGATGATTGAGGTGGAGATACGCGGCGACGGGGTGGCCGTCGTGATGTTGGATCACCCGACCAAGGCGGTCAACACCCTGACGCCGGCCCTGCTGCGGGAGTTCCAGGAAGTGGCGGCCCCGCTGCTGGAGGACCCGGCGGTACGGGCGATCGTGGTGGCCTCGGCCAAGCCGGACACCTTCATTGCCGGCGCCGACCTGGAGGTGATCCAGGGGCTCACGGCGGCCGAGATCTCGGCCATGTCGCGGGAGGGCAACGCGCTCCTCGAGCGCATCGCGACTCACCCCAAACCGGTGGTGGCCGCGGTCCACGGGGCCGCCCTCGGGGGAGGGCTGGAGGTGGCCCTGGCCTGCCACTACATCATCGCCACCGACCACCCTTCGACGGTGATCGGCCAGCCCGAGGTGCAGCTGGGTCTGCTGCCCGCCGGGGGAGCCACTCAGCGGCTGGTTGAGCGGGTGGGACTGACCGGAGCGCTGCCGCTGCTGCTGACCGGGAAACGGGTGCGGGCGCACAAGGCCCGCAGGCTGGGAATCGTGGACGCCGTCACCACGCCGGGTGGGATCGTGGAGACGGCGTGCCGGGCGGCGCGGTCGCTGGCTGACGGGTCGTTGAAGCGAAGGCCGAAAAAGCTCGCCGTCATCGACCGGGCCGCTCGCCACGAGCCGGTGCTCGGCGTGGTCATCAAGAAAGCGCGCCAGCAGGTGAGTCGTCAGACTCGGGGCTTGTACCCGGCGCCGACCGCCATTCTCGACTGCGTCGAGACCGGAATCCGACACGGCCGCGCGGCCGGGCTGGCCCTGGAGGCCGAGTTCTTCGGACCGCTGGCGGTGGGGCCGGAGAGCCGGTCGCTGGTGTGGCTCTTCCACGCCATGAACGAGGCCAAGAAACCCCTTGCCGCGGCCGAGCCGCGGCCGGTCGGTAGGTTGGCGGTGCTTGGCGCCGGCTTTATGGGATCCGGGGTGGCCTCGGTGTCGCTCGGGCTGTGCCCGGTGGTGCTGCGGGATATTTCCGACGACATGCTGGCGGCGGGGGCGCGAGTCATCGACGAGGGGTTGGTCAAGCAGACGCGCTCGGCGGCGATCTCCAGGGTGGAGGCCGACCGGCGGCGGTCGCGGCTCGAGCTCACCACCGAGGCGGCGGCGATCGCCGGTGCGGACCTCGTGGTGGAAGCCGTTTTCGAGGATCTCGAGCTGAAGCGGCGAGTGCTGGCCGAGGTGGAGGAGAGTGTCGGGCCGGATGCCGTCTTCGCCTCCAACACCTCCGCCCTGCCCATCGGCCGGATCGCGGCCGAGGCCAGGCACCCCGAGCGGGTGCTGGGCATGCATTACTTTTCTCCGGTCCCGAGGATGCCGCTGTTGGAGATCGTGGTGACCGAGACCACCGCGCCGTGGGCCACGGCCACCGCCCATGCCTTCGGGCGGGCTCAGGGCAAGACGCCGATCGTGGTCAGGGACGGCCCCGGTTTCTACACCACCCGTATTTTGGCGCCGTACTTGAACGAGGCCATCCTGGTGTTGTCGGAAGGGGCGCGGGTGGAGGACGTCGACCGGATCATGAGGGACTTCGGATTTCCGGTCGGGCCGTTCGCCCTCATCGATGAGGTGGGTATCGACGTCGGCGCCCATGTCGCGGCCGATCTCGGCGCGGCCTTTGCCGAGCGCGGCCATGGGTCGAGCGATGCGCTGCAGAGGATGCACCTCGAGGGTTACGAAGGCCGCAAGAACCGGAGGGGTTTCTACCTCTACCCCAAGGTGAAGAAGAAAGGGCCGCGACGGGTCAATCCCGAGGCCTACGCCTTCTTCGGCGGCAGCGACCGGCGGGATGTGGATGGGGACACGGTCAGTGACCGGCTGTCCCTGATCATGGTCAACGAGGCCGCCTGGTGTCTCTCCGAGGGCGTCATCGCGAGCGCCAGGGACGGTGACCTCGGGGCGGTGCTGGGGCTCGGCTTTCCGCCTTTCCGCGCCGGGCCGTTCCATCACGTGGATGCCCTGGGTGCGGCAGAGGTGGTGGATCGTTTGTACCACCTGGAGCAGCGGTACGGCCCGCGTTTCCGACCGGCGGAGCGGCTCGTCGAGATGGCCACGACCAACGATCGCTTCTATCGGGATTCGTAGGAGAAGAATCCGGAATCCGAATTCGGAATTCGGAAAACCGCACCCGAAGCCGACTTCCAACGGCTGCGACAACGTAAACGGCCAACGGTCTACAGGGGTAAACTGCATCCGTGAAGAAATTCGCACCCTGGATTCTCGCGGCGGCGTCCGGAGTGGCGTACGCGCTGGCGCTGCCCGGACCGGGTTGGACGCCGCTGATCCTGCTCTTCCCGGGCCTCCTGCTCGAAGCTGTTGAACGCTCACCGTCCCGAGGGAGAGGATGGCTCATCGGGTGGGTCGCGGGCACGGCGCACTGGATCGTCGCCGTCAACTGGGTGCTGCCGGTCATGCACCACTACGGCGGGCTTGGGCTGCTCGCCGCGGCCGGCAGCCTGGCCGGGATGGCGGCCATCCTCGGCGTCTGCTGGGCGGTGGCCGTTGGATTGACCGCCCTGGTGCCGTCGAACTTCCGGGTGTGGTTGCTGCCCACCGCCTGGATCGCGATCGACGTGTTGCGCCGCTTCTGGCCGTTCGAGTTCCCGTGGCACCCGCCCGCGGCCGCATTCGCCTCGGTGCCGGCTCTCCTCGGCTCGCTTCCGGTGTGGGGCGCCACCGGATTGGGCTGGGCCGTGATCGCGATCGGTGCCGGCCTGTGGGCGCTGAGCAAGCCGGGGACCAAAACTGCGGGCCTCGCGTCGATCGGTTCGGCACTGGTGTTGGTGGTTTTGTTTTCGGTGATGGCTCCCCGGTTCGAGCCGCGCTCTGAACCCATTTCGGTGGCTGTCATTCAGCCCGGGACATCGCTGGAGGAGAAGTGGGATCCCTCCCAGTGGCAGGAGATGGAACGGTCGGTGTGGCGGCTCACCCGGGACGCGACCGAGGCAGGTGCCGTGGTGGTGTTGTGGCCGGAAAGCGCACTGCCCTACCGGCTGGACACCGACCCGACCTACCGCGAGATGGCCACCGGTATCGCCCGCGAACTCGGCATCACGATCGTGCTCAACTCGGTGGCGGGGTCCGCCGACACGGGGTTCACAAACTCGGCGTTCGTAGTCCGACCGGCGGGCGTCGAAGCGGTGCGCTACGACAAGGTGCAGCTGGTGCCGTTCGGCGAGTACGTGCCGACGTGGGCACGGCTGGCGTTCACCGACGCCCTGGTACGCGAGGTCGGCAACTTCAACCCCGGGGAGGCGCCGGCGCTCCTCGACATCGGGGTGCCCCTCGGCATGGCGGTGTGCTACGAGGTCGTGTTCGAAGACCTGATGGCGCGCGAAGTGCGTGACGGCGCCCAGCTCCTCGCCACCCTCACCAACGATGGCTGGTACGGCTACTCGTGGGCCCCCCGACAGCACTTTGCCCACGTGGTGCTTCGGGCCGTCGAGAACCGCAGGTGGTTCGCCCGCGCCGCGCTGACCGGGATTTCGGGGTTCGTCGCGCCCGACGGGAGGGTGCTGTCGCGGCTCGAGGTCGGCGAACACGGTTTGCTGGTCGCCGAGCTGTGGCCGTCGGATCGACTGACTCCTCGATCACGCTTCGGCGACTGGTGGGCTGTCATCTGCTTTGGAACAACCGCAGTCCTCATCGTCGTCGGACGTCGTCGACGCCGTTAAACGTGCCTCGTCAAACGTCCAGAGTCTGGTAACATTCCGGCGTTCGTGACGTCGGAGGACCCATGCGAGAAGAACTGATCCAGCGCGCAGAATCTGAAATCGAGCGCATCCAGCGCCTGCGGGGGTACCTTTGACGAGGACGAGCTGAAGGAGCGACTGGCGGAGGTCGACGAGCAGGCTCAGGACCCCGAGATCTGGTCCAACCAGGAGCGCGCGCGCGAGATCATGCGGGCTCGATCCCAGGCCCAGGAGAACCTCGCCGCAGCGGTTTCGCTCCGTGACTCGGCCGACGAGCTCGAGGTGATGGTCGAGATGGCCCGAGAGGACGAGTCGGGTGCGGACGAGGAGCTGGAGAAGGCCCTGAAGCGAATCGGCCCCGAGCTCGACCTGTACGAGCTCACCACCAAGATGGGCGGCGAGCACGATCAGTCCAACGCATTCCTCGAGATCCACCCCGGAGCCGGCGGTACTGAATCGCAGGACTGGGCCGAGATGTTGGAGCGTCTCTACCTTCGATGGTGCGAGCGGCGCGGCTTCGATGTGGAGCTGATCGACGAGCAGCCCGGGGACGAGGCCGGCATCAAGAGCGCCACGCTGTTGGTGAAGGGCCCGTACGCGTACGGCAACCTCAAGTCGGAGAACGGAATCCATCGACTGGTGCGGATCTCGCCCTTCGATGCCCAGAACCGCCGCCACACCTCCTTCGCTTCGGCTCACGTCTACCCGGAGATAGACGACGAGGTCGACATGGAAATCGAGGAGAAGGACCTGCGGGTGGATCGGTTCTGCTCGTCCGGCCCTGGTGGTCAGGGGGTCAACACCACCTATTCGGCGGTGAGGGTGGTCCACATTCCCACCGGGATCATCGTCACCTGCCAGAACGAGCGGTCGCAGATCAAGAATCTCGCCAGCGCGATGAAGGTTCTCAAGGCGCGTCTGTTCGAGCTCGAAATGGACCGGCGCGAGGAGGAGATGGACAAGCTGAAAGGCCCCAAGAAGGAGATCTCCTGGGGCCACCAGATCCGATCCTACGTGCTGCAACCCTACCGAATGGTCAAGGACCTGCGCACCGGGCACGAGGTGGGCAACGCGGACCGCGTGCTTGACGGTGACATCGACGACTTCATCGAGGCCTTTCTCCACTGGCAGGCGCAGGAAGCCGGCACCGAGTAAACCCCGGCACCCCCACCCACCCTCCCGCTTCGAAAAGCTCCCGCCCGTTCCCCCACCCCCGCTTTTCGAAGTTGTACGGATTTTTTGAGGGGAGATTTTTCGTATCGCGGGAGGTTTTCCGAATTCCGAATTCCGAATTTCGAATTTCGAATTTCGAATTCGTTTCCCGCAAACCCTCGTCCTTGCACCCCGTAATTGACGGGTGTACCGTGCGAAGCGCCGGCGCAGAGCCGGAAATCAGCCGTGAGGCGTCACCGTCTCCGGGAGGAACAGATGGCAAACTCGACCGATCTCATCGCATTGGAGGACCGCTACGGCGCCCACAACTACCATCCCCTGGACGTGGTAATCGCTCGCGCCGAGGGGTCGTGGGTCTGGGATGTGGAAGGCCGGAAGTACCTCGATTTCCTGGCCGCGTACTCCGCCGTCAACCAGGGCCACTGTCACCCGAGGATCGTCAAGGCCATGAACGACCAGGCGGGACGGGTCGGTCTGACCTCGAGAGCCTTCCGGAACGACCAGCTGGGTCCCTTTTGCCGGGAGATCTGCGAGCTCACCGGGTTCGACCGGGTGCTGCCCATGAACACCGGCGCCGAGGCGGTGGAAACGGCGATCAAGGCCGCCCGCAAGTGGGCCTACACGGTCAAGGGAGTGCCGACCGATCAGGCGGAGATCCTGGTCTTCAGCGGCAACTTCCACGGCCGGACGACAACCATCGTCGGCTTTTCCTCCGAGGAGGAGTACCGGCGCGACTTCGGCCCCTTCACGCCGGGCTTCCGGATGCTGCCCTACGGCGACGCCGACGCGGTGGCCGAGGCGATGAACCCGAACGTGGCGGCGATTCTGGTGGAGCCGATCCAGGGAGAGGCCGGCATCGTGGTACCACCGGCTGGATTCCTCAAGCGACTCCGCGAGATTGCGGACGAGCACGGCGCGCTGCTGGTGGTGGACGAGATCCAGTCAGGGCTCGGTCGGACCGGCGCCTTCTTCGCCTACGAGCACGAAGGGGTACGTCCGGACATCGTGATCATCGGCAAGGCGCTGTCGGGCGGCATGTACCCGGTATCGGCGATCCTCGCCGACGATGGCGTGATGGGTGTGTTCAAGCCGGGCGAGCACGGCTCGACCTACGGCGGCAACCCGCTCGGAGCCGCGATTGCCCGTGAGGCCCTGCGGGTGTTGGTGGACGAGGGCCTGGTGGAGCGATCCGCCGAGCTCGGTCGCGAGTTCATGGACAAGCTGGGCGCGATCGACTCGCCCCACGTCAAGTTGATCCGTGGCAAGGGCCTGTGGATCGGCATCGTGCTCAAGGAGGAGGCCGGCGGCGCCCGGCGCTTCTGCGAGGCGCTGCAGCGTGAAGGCCTGTTGTGCAAGGAGACCCACGCGACGGTCATTCGGATCGCACCGCCGCTGACCATCACCCGGGAGGAGATCGACTGGGCGGTCGAGAGGATCAAAAAGGTCCTCACCACCCTTTAGGGAATCCCGAACCCCGAATCCCCCGGATATACTCTGCCAATGGCCCGATCACGACCGGTCACGATGCGCCATCTGGCGGTCACCCTGTTGGTGGTGGTCCTGGTGAATCTGCAGCTCACCTGGTGGATCGTGTTTGCACTCCGCCAGAACCGGGCCATGCTCGACCTCGATCGGGCGCGGCTCGGCGATGCCTGTTTCGTCGAGGCGGCGAGGGTGCAGTCGGAACTCGATCGCGCGCGGGCGCGGCTCGAACGGTGGATGGCCGATTCGGGGATCGGCGGCAGCAACTCCCGGTGGCCGCTGGTGCCGCTGCCGGAGCCGTTCGAGCTGTGGGTGGTGGAAGAAGATCTCGTCGGCGAGCCAGGATGGCACGCGGACGAGGAAGGTCGGCTCCGGATCGAGCTTCTGTGCTCAGGCGCGGTGTGCGGAGCGGTCACCCGCGGCCAGTGGAGCGACAGCATTCTCGCACCGGCGGGCGAGGTCGAGCTGGTGCCCGCCGCCTCGATCGAACCGGGCGATCTGGTTCCCAGCCGGCCGCTGCCGCCTCCGTTCGCGGACCTGGTTGTGCGGCCGGCCGAATCGGTGTGGCTCGCCACTCTCGACGACTATCGCGGACGCATCATCATGATGGTTTCCGAGGGTATTTTCTTCGCGGTGATGTTGTTCGTCCTGATCGGCCTGCTGTGGCGAACCCTGCGCCGCGAGGTCGAGCTCGAGCGGCAACATCGCAACTTCCTCTCCGCCATCACCCACGAGCTGAAGTCACCGCTGGCGTCGATGCGGCTGTCGCTGGAAACGGTGCTCTCCGGCCGGGCCGATTCGACCAGCTCGTCGAGGTTCCTGAACAACGCCCTGAAGGACACCGAACGGCTCCAGGACCTGGTGCAAAAGGTGCTCGAGACGACCCGCTTCGGACATGGCGGTCGCCTGCAGCTGGGCCGGGTCTGCATCAGCGACACGGTGATCTCGGCGGTCGAGACGATCCGCCCGAGGATCGCCGCCGGCGGCGGCGAGATCAGGTCGGACGTCACGCCGGACTGCGAGGCTGGGGTGGACGAAGAGGCGTTCCGGATCGTGGTTTCAAACCTGTTGGAGAACGCCGTCAAGTATGGCGGCCCGAAACCTCTGGTCGAGGTCCGGCTCGGGATCGAGGCGGACCGGGCGGTGCTCGAGGTCTCGGACAACGGCGCCGGGATTGCCGAGGAGGAGGCTTCGCTGGTCTTCCAGAAGTTCTACCGGTCGGGCGACGAGCTGAGCCGCACGACCCAGGGAACCGGACTGGGGTTGTACCTGGTCCATCAGATCGTGCGCGGCCATCGTGGTACAGTCGAGATCGCATCAACGGGACCCGACGGCACGACCTTCCGAGTGGAGATTCCAGGGGCCGAGCTCAAGGGGGACGGGCCATGAAGAAACACATTCTGATCGTCGAGGACGAGGAACACCTCGCCGACGCGCTGTCTCACAACCTGCAGTTCGAGGGCTATGCGACCACTCATGCGCCCGACGGCGAGGAGGGGCTCAAGCTCGCCCAGACCATCCAGTTCGATCTCGTGATCCTGGATGTGATGATGCCCAAGCTGGACGGGTTCGAGGTCTGCAGGCGCCTGCGCGCGAGCGGAAACAAGGTGCCGATCCTGTTCCTGACGGCCAAGGCCTCCGATGCCGATCGCCTGCTCGGGCTCAAGATCGGCGCCGATGACTACCTGGCCAAGCCGTTCCTGCTCGAGGAGCTGATGTTGCGGATCCAGGGCATCTTCCGACGTCAGGACTGGTACGGCACGCCGCCGGAGCAACAGGGGGTCTTCGCCTTCGGGGACGCCGAGGTCAACTTCAGGACCTTCGAGGCCACGGCGAAGGGCCGCACCATCCGCCTCACCGAAAAGGAGTGCATGCTGATGAAGCTCCTGGTGGAGCGGAAAAACCAGGTGGTGTCCCGCGAAGAGATCCTGGAACGGGTGTGGGGATACCGGTTTTCGACCTCCTCGAGGACCATCGACAACTTCATCGTGCGGCTTCGGCGCTACTTCGAGGACAATCCGAAGGCGCCGGTGTTCATTCAGTCGATCCGGGGTGTGGGATACCGGTTCAGCACCGGCGACGATTGATGGTGCCGGTTCATCGCCTCGTGATGGGCGTCGTGCTGCTCGGCAACGCGATCGCGTTCGCCGGCGTCGACCCCATCAGCCGGGCGGTGACCGCGGTCCTGGTGGTGATCCTGCTGGCCGACGCGAGGCGAGAGCCAGAGGTGCCCCGGGTGCACCGGTGGTGCGCGGTGGCCTTCGCCGTCCTCGTGGGGGCCCAGTTGCTGTTCTGGCCCGAGCCGGTTCGGCGGGTCTTGCAGCCTGGTTTTGCCGAGGTGATGCCGGCGGGTTGGGCCTCGCTGTCGCTGGCGCCGTGGTCCACCGTGCAGGTGGCGGTGTCGGTCGCGATCGCCGGTGGGGTGGCCCTCGGTGCCGCCCGGATGGCGGCAGCCCGGTCCGGATTGCCGGTGCTGCTCGGATTGTTGGCGGGCACCTGCGCCGTGCTCGCGGTGTCGGGATTCGCGGGCGAAGCCGGCGCCCCGGAGAAGGTGCTGCTGGTCCGCGACAACACCGGCGGCGGCGGTGTGTACGGACCCTTCGTGAACCGCAATCACTTCGCCCAGGCCATCGAGTTGACCCTGCCTGCCGCAGTGGTCCTGTTGGCCGCCGGCGCCCGGCGCTTCGGCGACGGCGGAGCGGCCCGCCAGCGGGCGGCGGTGGCGATGCTCGCCGGCACGGTGACGGTCGCCGTCGGTTGTGCCGCCATGGTCCGTTCCGGCTCCCGGGGGGGCATTCTCTTTCTGGTCATCGCAGTGGTGGTCACGCTGCCGCTGTGGCGGCGGCCATCGGGGACCCGGACCTGGCCATGGGCGACCCTGCTGGTGGTCGTGCTGGCGGTGGCGGGAGTGCTCGCATCGACCCGTCTGCCCGCCGTCTCAGAGCGTTTCAGCACCTTGCTGGCGGTCGAGGGTGTGGAGGGCAACACGCGCTGGGACCTCTGGCAGGGGACCTGGCGCTCCTGGCGCAGAGCGCCCCTCCTGGGCAGCGGTCTCGGCAGCTACCGCCACGTGATCGGACTCGACAAACCGGCCACCGGTACCGCGGTGCTGGAGCAGGCCCACAACGACTGGCTGGAGTGGCTGTCCACCTCGGGAGCCGTGGGATTTGGGATTCTGGCGGTGGCGATCGCCGGCCTGGCGTCCCAGCTGTGGCCGCCCAAGGTGAGGTGGATGCGCCACGAGTACCGGTATCCGCTCGCCGGCGCCGCAGTTGCCGTGGTGTCGACTGGGCTCCACGAGATCATCGGATTCGGTCTGCAAACCCCGGCGAACCGATACTTGTTGGCGGCGTGGGTTGGCTTGGTGTGGGGCCTGGCCGAACGGCGCGCGAGCCTGCCGAAGAAGATCGGAGAACAAACGCCAGATGCCGGCAACGTCGCATGACCTGATCCCCGGCCGCCTTCGAACGATGCGCATCGTCTGGGGTGTGTTCGTCGCCACCGCGGCGGTGGCGGCGGCGGCCTGTTTTTTCCTGCCGAGGCTCCGGGCCGAGGCCGCGTCACCCGCGATGATCACGCTGCTCGCCCTTGCCGGGTGTCTGTGGGTGGCCTTCACCGCGGACCGGGATGCCCGTGTCCGGCTCGCCCGGGCCAAGCGCGCCTTCGCGGTCCACGGGGACCCGGGCCGGCTGCTCACCGACCACCTCAAGGTCTTGCTGGTGGTGCTGCTCCGTCTGGAGATCGTGGTGGTCTGTTCGGTGGTGGTCGCGGTGTGGGGAGGGGGACCGTCGATCGGAATCTGGTTCGCGCTGCTGGCAGGGGTGCTGATGGGGCTGGCCTGGCCCACCGAGCGCAAGATTCTGCTGCTTGTCAAACGGGCAGAGGAGCTTCGGGGTGATCGGTGAAACCCGCGGCGCTCCCTGTCGTATCATCAAATGCCGGGGTGAGGTTCGCCCGGTGTGGTGCGTGTGCGCTTTGATGGAGGCCCGATGAACAAGAGATTCTGGTTGGCGATGGTTGGTGCGGTCGTCGTGGCGGGTGCGATCAGCATCATCGCCTTGCCGAAAGGACCCGAGTGGACGACGTCCTCGCCCGAGGCGCTGGCCGAGTTCGAGCTCGCCATGACGGCGTCGAAGAAGCTCTATCACGACGACGCGACCGGGCACCTGAGAAAGGCCATCGAGCTCGATCCCGACTTCGTCGCCGCCAAGGTGATGTTGGTCCAGATGGAAAAGATGGACAGCGAGCTACGGGAAGGTCTGATGGAGGAGATCCGTCAGGCGGACGTCAGCGGCCTCCGTCCCAGAGAACAGTTCTTCGTCGAACGGGACATCGCCCGCTGGGACAAGAAGACCGAAGAGGTCGCCCGGATCACCGAGGAGTACCTGGAGAGATACCCCAACGATCCCTATATCGTGGAGGCCGCCGCGATCCGGACCTTCGCGCTGGGCGACAACGAGACCAGCGAGCGGCTCAACCGCCGGCTGCTCGAGATCAGTCCCAACTGGGTGCTCGCCTACAACCAGCTCGGCTACATCACCATGCTCCAGGGCAGGTTTGCCGAAGCCGAGGAGTACTTCACCAGCTACCGTTTCATCGCACCGGACCAGGCCAATCCCCACGACTCGCTCGGCGAGCTCTACATCATCCTCGGTCGCTATCCCGAGGCGGCCCAGTCCATCGAAACCGCCCTCAGGATCAAGAGCGACTTCTGGCTCTCGTACAACCACCTGGTGCTCGCCCGGTTGTTGATGGGTGACTTCGTCGGCGCCCAGGAAGCCGTCGAACAAGCGAGGAACGCCGACAACAGCCCCGATTGGCTGTCGGCGTCGATAGGGTGCGAGGTCCAGTACTTCGAGCTCGAGACCCAGGCCAGGTGGAGCGACATCCTGGCGCTGCAGGAGACCGACTGCCTCGATGACGAACACCCGTATGACTTCTCTCACCGCGTCACCCACCGTGCCGCCTGTCAGCTCGGCGAGTGGGAGCTCGCCGAACAGATCGAGGAGACCCTCAGTGGATACATCGAGGAGGCGCGGGAGTCGGGCAACTCGGAGTCCTTCGACGCCATGATGCCGCTGCTCTACCACTTCGAGGGTGTCCGGCTGGCCCTGTCCGGTGATCTCGAGGGCGCCGAGAAGGCGTTCGGCAACGCCGATGCCAGCCTCACCTACCGCGACTCGGGCTTCGGCATGTACAAGCTCTTCAACCGGACCTTCCTGGTGGAGACCCTGCTCGCACAGGGCAAGGACGCCGAGGCCCACAAGCTGCTTGCTCAGGTTCGGGCGGTCAACCCGGTGATGGTGGCCGGCTTCGAGGAGCACGGGTTGAAGATGATGGGCCTCGATCGCGGCTAAGCCAGCCGGCGTCGATTTCGCCCGGGTGGGAATTGGACGCAGAGCTACGCAGTCAGCCGTTGGCCGTTTGCAGTCGGTTTCGAGAGCGGTTTTCCGAATTCCGAATTCCGAATTCAACGAGCGTCCATCTCACGGAAATCCGGATGAACCCAACTTTCAACTTTCAACTTTCAACTCGTACGGGATGACTCGGCGGCCGCCGGCCCGGTGTGCCCTACGGGATCTCTTCGATGAAGTCCGGATCGAGACGACGCTGGGCGAGGATGGCGCTGCGGGTCTTGTCCACGAGCTCGGGGATATCGGCCTTGGTCAGCCCCTCGGTGGCGATCGGCTCGCACATGATCACATCCACCACCCCCGACCGGACCACCTTGCCGTCCTTCGGAAACAGGGTGTGGCTGCCGTTGATGGCGATCGGGAGGATCGGCACCTGGGCGTCGACGGCGAGGTGGAAGCCGCCCTTCTTGAATCGCTGGAGGCGTCCGTCCGGGGACCGGGTGCCCTCGGCGAAGACGATGATCCGGCGCCCGGCGCTGATGGTGTCGATGGCCTTCTTCATCTGGGTTCGGGACTGCACGGTGTTCGCGCGGTCGACGGTGATGAACCCGACCTTGACGGCGGCGTTGCCCCAGATGGGAATCCGGGCCAGCTCCTTCTTGATCACGAAGTAGGCCGGGTGGGGCAGGGTGGCGATCAGGGCCGGCCCATCCAGGTGGCTCGCGTGGTTCGCGATGACGACGTAGGAGCCGGTGGTCGGGACATTTTCCAGGCCGTGGCCTCGGGGTCGCACTCCGGTGGCGAGGTGCAGCGCCCTGGCCCAGGCCCGCACCTGGGTGTAGGCGAGGCGCTGCCAGCCGAGCAGGCCGAACAGGAAGGCCAGCGATGCGATCACCAGGGTCGCGAGCACGACCGCGACGAGTTGGTAGAGAGCGACCAATCCCACCCCGAGACTCTACTCAGCCCCGGCGGGAACATTCAAGCTCCGCTCCGCCAGCCACGGTCTGAACCCCGAAATCCTTCGGAACCACCACCCACCGTCTCAGCGGCCCGAAACCCGCTCACCGAGCAGTTGAATGGCGTCGTCGAGCGCGGTCACGAGACGGTGGTCACCGAGGCGGTGGCGCGCCACCTCGAGGGCGCTGGAGAAGTACCAGAGCTGCAGCTCTGGCCCGGCGTTGAGCCGCGCCCAAACCGGATCGTTCTCCGGTGCGGCGTCGAGGTCGCCGAGCAGGGTGTGGATGTTGTGCAGCAGGTCGGCGGCCTTGATCATCACCGCCTCCTCCGCCATGTCCGCCATCCGGTGGATCTGCTCGGTCTTGCGGAGCTTCCAGGTGTCGCTGCTGTCGAGGTCGGGTCGCTTGTCCTCGGTGAGGGAGAGCACGAGATCGAGCACCTCGGGCCCGGTCGCTTCGAGAATTGTGGCCCGGCCGTCGGGATCGGGCACGTCCTCGAGGTAGTCGTGCAGCAGCGCCGCCGCCAGCACGTTGTCGGGAGCACCGACGCGGGCGAGAATTCCCATGGTGCCCACGAGGTGGGTGATGTACGGGATGCAGTCCGCCGGCAGCGGCTGGTCGGGGTCGGGTTCGCAGCACCCGTCGGCACCCTCGCGCTTGCGAAACTGGCCGTAATGGCCCTGGGCCGCGAGGCGGGCCGCCGCCTCGAGCTTGGACGAGAACAATGGCCCTTCGACGCCATCGATTCGTTTGGGTGGTTTGGACACCAGGATATTTTAACATCCGGTGCCCGGTCGGGGGCGTTTCGCCCGGGTCACGCGTCGCCGGGACAGCGGTACACTATTGGCGGAGGGACGCAATGAAACGACTCGCGATTCTGGTGTTGAGCCTGATGGTGTGGGCGTCTCCGGCTGCCGCCCAGTTTGTGGCGCCCGGCGGGACGATTCCGGTGGTCGCCAACCTGCCCGGGGTCGGCGGAGCATTTTGGCGTTCGGATGTGAGCGTGCTCAACATCAACGATCGGGAGATCTCGATCGTGATGTACCTGCTGCCCGAGATCAGGGACGGCGGGGCGGTCTTCGAGCCCATGATCAGCGATCCGATCTCGATCCCGGCCAACGGCCAGTTGACCATGGCCAACGTGGTGCAGACCGTATTCGGGCTGATCGACAAGAAGGGGGCGTTGTCGGTGCTGACACTGGACGGGTCGCCGGTCGCCATGAGCTCGCGGATCTACACCTTTGGGGACGACGGCGGCAGCTACGGGCAGGACGTGCATGCGCTGCTGGTGGCGAACACCGCCTGGGCGCCGGGAGTGCGTGAGGACGCCTTTTTTCGTACCAACGTGGGGATCTTCCTCCCCAGCGACCCGGAGTTGGGATCCGGGGCGGTGTTCACCGTCACGATCTTCGACAACGCCGGGCAAGAGCGGGGTTCGGGCACCATCGTCTTCCAGGATGCCGGAGTCCAACAGCGGAACATCGGGGCCTTCGGCGTCGACACCATGGTGGACGGCTACGCGGTCTTCACCTGCTCCGATCCGAGCCTGTATTGGTACGCCTACGCTTCAAGGGTAGATCAGACCACCCAAGATGCGGTGTACCGGGCGGCTCGCGGCCGCCAGGGCGATCTTCCGTAACCAATCACCACGGACACGGACACGAGCACGGCAGAACCCCAACCACACGTTTTCCCGGATGAGCCCAATCGGCTCATCCGGAATTCCGTGAGGTGGGAGTCGATCGAATTCGGATTTCACAACGGCACCCGCCCGCCCGAAGAGGAACCGCGGCTTCATCCGCGGAAACAGCAATCAGGGACAGCGTCAGAAGCCAGCGGCAGGAACCCGCGGCAGCGTCAGTTGACAGCTTCAGTATCGGAGAGCCGGGGGCGCTCAGATGGGATTGAGCAGGCGCCACGTCATCGCACGAACCTGGTCAAAAATTTTCAGGGCGTTCTCTGGCCCGATTCCATTGACTGCACCGGCGGCGGCGAGGAGTCGCAGGTGGCTGTCGACCTCTTTGGCCGAGGCATAGGCGATCCGCCAGTGGTGCTGGCGGTCTCTTCCGAATCGGCCGTGTCCTTCCGCCAGGTTGGCGGGGACCGAGCTCGCCGACCGGATCACCTGATCGGCAATCGATTTCAAAGGAGCTGGAACCCTCATAACGAGCTTGATAGCTACGCCTGCTGCTTCGAAGGCCTTGGTGTAGGCGACGAAATTGGTGTTTCCGACGGCTTTGGACATGGTCACCTCCGGGTCGTTCATGCTCACCCGAATGCTGGTGAGGGGGCCGGTGTCAAGGGTTTGCCGGCATTTGGCCGGCCGCATGGCGCCCTTGACACCGGCCCCCTCGCCAGCTATGCCCATTCACCCCGTGAACGACCCGGAGGTGTCCACGTGCAATGCCTCGAAGCCCACTGATTGCTGCCGCTGAAGACTGCTCTCTGTCCCTGCTCTCTGTTCTCTGTCGCCGCCCCTGAATACTGTCTCTGCCGCTGCATTTCGGGCACGGGCACGGAGACGAGCACGGCAGAACCCCAACCACACGTTTCCCGGATGAGCCGAACGTTTCACGATTAACGGAGTCAGAGGAAACCCTTGCCGCGCATCCAGTCGTCGGAGAAGATCGTGCTCAGGTACCTCGAGCCGGAGTCCGGAAAGATGGTCACGATGCGGGCGGGTGAGTCGAGGGTTCCGGCCAGCCGACGCACCGCCCACAGGGCCGCTCCGCTCGATCCCCCTCCCAAGATCGCCTCGCTCTGGGCCAGATCCCGGGTGGCCAGAAAGGCCTCGCGGTCGCTCACCCGGTACATGTCGTCGATGAGGCCGAAGTCAGGACAGCCGATGATCTCCTCGTCGCCCAGGCCTTCCAGCAGGTAGGGTCCCGGACGGCCGTGGCGGCCGCTGTGGAAGTGGTCATAAAAGACCGAGCCTTCGGGGTCGACGGCGACGGAGAGGATATTCGGGTCCTGCTCTTTGAGGTACCGCGACACGCCGCAGATGGTGCCGCCGGTGCCGATGCCGGCGACGAGGTAGTCGATTCGGCCGCCCATCTGTTGCCAGATCTCCGGGCCGGTGGTCAGGTAGTGGGCCTCCGAGTTTTCCCGGTTGTTGTGCTGATCCGGGAAATAGGCATCCGGATTCGCCGCGACGATCTCCTTCGCCTTCCGGTTGTAGCTCTCCGGATCCTCGGGGGGCAGGTTTCCGTCCACCAACTCGAGATCGACTCCGAGTGCGCGCAGGCAATCGAGCTTCTCCCGTGAGGTTTGGCGGCGCACCACCATTGTGCAGCGCAGCCCCTCGAGGATGGCCATCATGGCCAGCCCCATGGCGGTGTTGCCCGACGAGTTCTCGACCACCAGGTCGCCCGGCGCGAGCCTGCCCTCGGCGATCGCCTTATCGATCATGTGGCGGGCGATGCGGTCCTTGACGCTCCCCATCGGATTGAGGAACTCGATTTTGGCGAACACCTCGCAGTCGAGACCCTCCACCGACCGGCCCAGGCGGACCAGGGGGGTCCAGCCAACGGCGTCTGCAATGCGGTCGTAGACTCGGAGGTCGCTCACGGACGGTGATTATACGGTCTCCACCTGCCCGCCCGCCCGAAATCGAAATTCGAAATTCGAAATATTGACACTGAAGGTCGCTGAGGCTATTGGTCGTGCGATTGACTCGCCGGGGCATCGTACGGTCGGGTCAATCAGCCGTGAATGCAGATCCCGGCGTACCCGACCACCGCCGAGTAGTCGCCGCTGGTTTCTCCGGAGGTGGCGTAGGCGGCGAGGTGGGCGCCGGCGGCGCCTAAGAGATTAGCGGCGGCGAGGGCCACCGTGGCCGGAACCACGCCGCACATGGTGATCCCGTCACGGTGAACGGTCTCGTAGAGGGCCTCGGGGTTGCGGTCGAGCACGGCTTCGATGGCCCGGTGATCCTGGTCGCGGGCGACGTCGTCGGGCCGATAGTGGGTCATGTCGGAAGAGGCCACGATGCCCAGGGGTTCATCGAGTCCATCTGATACGGCGGCGATGGTGGCGCCGAGCTCGAGGCACCGGTCCAGGTCGAGGTGCTGGATACAGATCGGCAGCACCTCGACATCCGGCCGGCGGCGCCGCAGAAAGGGCAACTGGACCTCGATCGAGTGCTCCCGCCAGTGGGCGTCGGCGTCCAGGGCGAGGCCGGGGTCGGCCGCGAGCAGCAGCGCCGCGAGCTCGCGATCCACCGTCTGCGGGCCGAGCGGGGTGTTCCACTGTTCATGGGGAGACACCGCCACCTGGGCGCCGACTCCGGTGTGGTTGGGGCCCAATACCAGGATGCGACGGGGCAGGTCGAGGTGACCGAAGAGCTTGCCGGCGACCGCGCCCGAGTAGATGTAGCCCGCGTGGGGAGCAACGCACGCGAGGAGGCTGTGGCGTACCGGGTCTGCCGCCACCAGCTGGTCGAGCTGCCGCTCGAGGGTGGGTGGATCGGTCGGGTAGAAGGCTCCGGCGACCGCCGGTTGACGCACAAAAACACTCATCACTCCCTCCGCGGGCGGTGTACGGATCCGCAGTCGTTGCCACGCGGCACCTGCGGACTCAGCATTAACTTATGGCCGGGGAAGGGTTTGGTCAAGCGCCATCAGGTGTTTCACGAGGGCGGCGTCGGCCGGCGGCGTCGGATATCGGTCGAGCTCGGCAGGGCTGACCCAGGCCAGCTGTTGGCCCTCGCGGGGTGTCGGCTGGCCCGCCACTATCGCGGCGGCGTAGAACAGAATCAGGATCCGCAGCCCCTCCTCCTCGTGGATCGCGAAGGTGACGGGTTCGCCGGTTCGCGTTGCCACGCCGAGCTCCTCCTCGAGCTCTCTCTGCAGGGCTGCAGGGGGTGACTCGGCGGGACGGACCTTGCCGCCCGGGAACTCCCAGAGGCCGGCCATGTGGCGGCCCTCGGGCCTTCGGCTGAGCAGGATTCGACCGTCGCCATCGCGAATCACCGCCGCCACCACCGTGAACGATCTGATCGTCGAGTCTCGAGAGTCCATGGCGCACGCTATCGCCGACCGGCGGGATCGTCAATCTCGAGGTGAAAAGTGAAACGTGAAACGTGAAGCGTGACATGTGAAACGTGAATTTCGAAAATGTAGAATGTCGCCCATGTCGAAGAGCTTTGACCGGTTGGTAGCGGTGATGGACCGTCTGCGCGACCCGGGCGGCTGTCCCTGGGACCGCGAGCAGACCCTGGAGAGCCTCTCGGGCTACCTGCTCGAGGAGGCCTACGAGGTTGTCGATGCCATCGCCTCCGGAGAGGGGGACCGGCTGCGTGAGGAGCTGGGGGACCTGCTGCTGCAGATCGTGTTCGTGTCGAAGATCGCCCGCGAACGGGGGTGGTTCGGCGTCGATGACGTGTGCGAGTCGATCTCGGACAAGATGGTGCGCCGTCATCCGCACGTGTACGGCGATCGCGAGGTTTCCGGACCTTCAGAGGTGGTCCGCAACTGGGAAGACATCAAGTCGGGAGAACGGGATTCCGGTGGGCCCGGGTCGACCCTCGACGGGGTGCCGGTGTCCCTGCCGGCCCTGCTGAAGGCCTTCCGGATGACCCAGAAGGCTGCGGCCGTGGGTTTCGACTGGAGGCGGCCCCGCGACGTTGTCGACAAGCTCCACGAGGAGGTCGCCGAGCTCGAGGCCGAGCTCGAGGTCAACGACCCGGAATCCGACCTCAGAGTGCGCGATGAGCTGGGGGACGTGCTGTTCGTTATGGCGAATCTGGCCCGTCACCTGGGGGTCGAGCCCGAGACCGCTCTCCAGCGGTCGAATGCCAAGTTCAAGCGCCGGTTCGAGGCCATGGAGGCCGCGGCACGGACTGCCGGGGGCTCGTTCAGGGAGATGGACCTGGAGGAGCAGGATGCCCTCTGGGAAGCCGTCAAGCGGGCCGAGACGGGCGAGGGTTAGCAATCCATCACATGACCCAGCGGCCGTTTTTCATCGTCGGCTACCCGAGGTCGGGAACGACCCTGCTCCGGTTCATGCTGGCGAGCCATCCGAGGCTGTGGATCCCGGAGGAATCCGGGTTCGTCCCCTTCCTCGGGGTGGCGCCCGATCGTCCCTTGAGTCCCGCCGAGATCCGGCGGGCAATGGGTCGGATCGCCCGCCTTCACCGGGGATGGCAGGACGCCGTGCGGCAGTGCACCGTCCCGGGCGGCGGGTCGCCGGCGCCCCGTCTCGGCGACCTGCTCGACGCGCTCTACCGATGCCGCATGGGGCAGAGCGGCGCGGTCCGCTGGGGGGACAAAACGCCGCTGTACCTGTTGTACATGGATCGCATCGCGGCGGTCTTTCCCCACGCCCAGTTCATCCACCTCGTGCGTGACGGCCGTGACGTGGCGGTCTCGGCGGTGGCCAAGTGGGGGCGGCGGTGGCCTCAGCGCCTGTACATGGATCAACACTACGTTCTGCGCCGGTGGGTGGCCGCGGTCGACCGCGGTCGACGGGTCGGCGCCGGGCTCGGTTCGGCCCGCTACCTGGAGCTGCGCTACGAGGATCTGGTGCGCGACGCGGAAGGCTCCCTGCGACGGCTCTGCGATCATCTCGGCGAGGACTATGATCCGATGATGCTGCGTCACGAACGGCTGGCTCGCGAGGAGATCGCCGCGGGGGGCCACGAGGAGGTGTGGCAGCCGGTGTCGGCGGGCCGGGTCGGCAGGTGGCGGCGGGAGCTGGCGCCTGCTGCGGTGTGGACCGCGGCCCGCGTCGCCGGGACGACCCTGGAGGACCTCGGCTACGAGCCCACCGACGTCACCGCGGTCGGTGCATTCGCCCGGCTGGAATCGGCGGTGTGCGGGTGGCGTTTTCGGTTGGTCCGTGGTCTCCAAAGGGCCACGGAAGCGCTTGGGGACGCCCCTCTCAACCGCGGCTTGCGGCGACGCGGTCCTGTTCGGGCATAATGGTCCTGCCGTGCGATTTCGATTTTTGATCCGGACCCGTCGGGGGTGTTTGGCGTGGGGGAGGCGGTGACGGCGCGCCCGGCGGTGCTGATCACGGGTGGCTGCGGCTTCATCGGCAGCCACCTCGCCGAGGCCCTGCTGTCCGACGGGCACCCGGTGACGGTGATCGACAACCTGTCCACCGGCACCATCGGCAACATCGCCCACCTCGCCGGCAACGGCAACTTCCGGTACGTCATCGACACCGTGCTCAACGAGACGGTCCTCGACCGGGTGGCGAGCGAGTGCCACGTGATCTTCCACCTGGCGGCGGCGGTGGGCGTGGAGCTGATCATCAAGGATCCGGTTCACGTCATCGAGACCAACATTCTCGGCACCGCGGCGGTGCTGAAGGCGGCCGCCCGCTACCGGCGGGCGGTGCTGCTGGCCTCCACGTCGGAGATCTACGGCAAGAGCGAAGCAACCCCGTTCCGCGAGGACAGCGACCGCCTGCTCGGCCCGACCACCCGCTGGCGTTGGAGTTACTCGACGTCGAAGGCGGTCGACGAGTACCTCGGTCTGGCCTACCACCGCCAGCTCGGCCTGCCGGTGACGGTGTTCCGCCTGTTCAACACGGTGGGACCCCGCCAGAGCGGCCACTACGGGATGGTGATACCGCGCTTCGTGGAGCAGGCGCTGGCCGGCGAAGCCCTGACGGTCTACGGCGACGGCACCCAGACTCGGAGCTTCTGCGACGTGCGGGACGCGGTCGCGGCCCTCGTCGGGCTGATGAACAGCCCGGGGGCGGTGGGGGAGGTGTTCAACGTCGGTTCACCGGACGAGGTCAGCATCCTCGACCTGGCGCGGCTGGTGCTCCGGCTGGCCGGTGACCACCTCGGCAATAGTGGGACGGATATCGATCCGGCGGCCCGGATCAGGCTTGTGCCCTACGAGGAGGCCTACGAGAGCGGCTTCGAGGACATGCTGCGCCGGGTTCCAGACCTGGGCAGGATCCGCGCCCTGCTCGGCTGGCAGCCCACCATGGCCCTCGAAACGACCGTCCGCGACATCATCGCCAGCTTTCCGCGTCCGGATTGAACCGTGCGGGCCGGCAGCGAGACCGCGCTCATTCCTTCCCGTCCGGTTGAGATCGTCGCCGAGGGCGTGATCGAGGCCGGCTGGCTGGCCGCGGTGGTGGTCACCCCGCTGTTCTTCAACCCGTACAGCAGGCAGAGCTTCGAACCGGACAAGGCGGTTATGCTCCAGGTGATCGCGCTGGTGATGGCGCTGGCGTGGCTGGGCAAGGTGGCGGCGGGCGGGCGCCGGTGGCGACCGGCGGCCGGCGACGCCGCTGCCGCCGGCGACACCCGGAGATCGAGGTTCGTCAGGTTGTTCTCGGCTCCGCTGGCAGTTCCGGTGATCGTCATCGCCCTGACCACCGTCGCCGGAACCGTGCTCTCGGTGGATCGAAGGCTCAGTTGGTGGGGCTCGTACCACCGCGCCCAGGGCGCTACCACCGAGCTCGCCTACCTGGCGATCTTCCTGCTGGTTCTCGCCCACCTGAGGACCCGCGACCAGTGGCGCAGGGTGTCGTTCGCGGTGATCGTTACCAGCGTTCCGATCGCAGCCTATGCGCTGTTACAGGTCCAGGGGGCGGACCCGATCCCGTGGGCCCGCGTGAGCCGGCGGGTGGGATCGACTCTCGGCAACCCCATCTTCCTGGGGGCCTACCTGGTAATGGCATTTTTCGTCACCCTGCATGCGCTGTGCGCCAGCGTCGGGTCGGTGCTCGCACCGCGGCACGGAGCCTCCAGGGCCGAGGCCCGAGCCCTCCGGTTTGACATGTTGCAGGCCGGAGTTCTGCTCTACGTGCTGCTGCTGCAGGTGGCCGCCCTGGTGCTGTCGCAGAGTCGCGGCCCCATGCTGGGATTGCTGACCGGGGGTTATGCCTTCGCCTTGATCGGGCTGTTGCTGGTGCGCCGAACCGTGGCCGATGACGACGGCTTTCCAGCGTGGCTGCGTGTGTTGGTGAACCGGGGGTGGCTGGTGGTGCTCGGATCGGGCCTGGCGGGCGTGGTCTTCCTGGCCGTCCTGAACCTACCGGGAACGCCCCTGACGCCGTTGAAGGATGTGCCGTATCTGGGCCGCCTTGGAACGGTGTTCGAGCTGTCCTCCAAGAGCACCCGGGTCCGGCTGTTGACCTGGCAGGGGACGCTCGACCTGCTCCGGGGGGGAGAACCGCTGGCGGCGCCGAGCGGCCGCCGTGACCGCCTCCACGGGCTGCGGCCGGTCGTCGGCTACGGCCCGGAGACCTTTTCCCGCGCCTTTGGGCGCTACCAGCCGCCGGAGCTGGAGGGGGTGGAGCGCCGGGGTGCGATTCCGGACCGCGCCCACAACGAGACCCTGCAGCTGCTGGTGACCGGTGGAGCGTTGGGTTTCCTGGGCTGGATGGCACTGTACTGGAGCATCTTCTATTTCGGCCTGAGCTGGTTGGGCCTGATCGGATCGAAGGCCCGAAGGTGGTGGTTCTGGGCTTCGGTGGTGGGCGGCGGGATGCTGGGTGCTGGGACGCCGCCCCTGCTGACCGGCAGCTGGGTGCTTTCCGGCGTGGGGCTGCCGGCAGGCCTGGTGGCGGGCCTGGTCGTGTTCGTCACGGTGTCCTCGCTTCGGGGCGTCAACGACGGCGTGCGACTGGGTTTCCGTGAAGGGTTGATCCTCGCCATCGTGGCCACCGTGCTCGGGCACTTCGTCGAGGTCCACTTCGGCATCGCCGTGACCAGCACCAGGATGTACCTGTGGGTGTTGGCGGCGGTTCTGGTCACCGCCGGGCTGGGCTGGCTGGCCGGTGAGGAGGATGATCGGCCCCCGGCCGGGACCCGCCGCATGCCCGTCGGACCCCCCGGCAGCGACCCCGCCCGGTGGCTGCGGCAGGCTTGGTGGGAGGGCATCGTGCTTGGGCTGGTGACCGCAGTGGTCGCCATCACCGTGCTGTACGGTCTGTTGGGCAACTGGGGAGGGGCGACCCGGGCCGGCGGGATCATCGGCTCCGCCCTCTCCGGAACCGGTTCCGGCTCGGCGGGCGGCGTGCTGTGGCTGCTGATCTTCGCCTGGTCGACGGCGGCGGTGATGGTGGGCCGGCCGACGGAGTCCGTGATTCGTGGCGCGTGGGGCGCCCGATTCCGGGCCTTTGCGGTGGCCAGCACCCTGCCCGCCGCGGCGTTCTGCGTGGTCCACGCCTCCCGTCTCGCCACCACCGCCAGGCTCGAGCTGGCAGGCGGCGCGACTATGGCGGCGACCCGCCGCGTTTCCCACCACATCACGGAGTATGCTGCGGTCACGGTCATTCTGGTGGTCATCCTGGGCGTTGCCGTCGCCCTCACAGGACGCGGCTTGCGGACCACGAATCGCTCGCTCAGGGTGACCGCCCTGATCCTGTCCGGGGTCTTGATCGCCGGGCTCGCGGGCGCCGTGCTGCTGGTGCGGCCACGGCGGGCGGAGACCTTCGTCAAGCACGGCCTCGCCTTTGCCGAGTCCGGCCGGATCGATCACGGCCTCGCGCTGATCGAAAGCGGTGTCTCCCTCGATCCCGGGCAGCCGATGCACCTGCTGACCCTGGGCACGGCCGCCACCGACGCCGCCCGAGCCCAGCCGGATCGGCGGGAGGGGCGGTACGAGCTCGCCCTGACCAGCTTCGAAGCGGCGCGCCGGCTGGCCCCCTTCGACCCGGACCACACCCAGAACCTGGCCCGGATGTGGGCCCAGCGGGGCCTCACCGATTCCGACCCGGAACCTCGGGCGGCTCACCTGCGCCGTGCGGAACAGGAGTACCGGTCGGCGATCGTGATGCGACCGTACTCGTCGCAGCTGATCATGGAGCTGGTGGGGATCCTGGAGGCGCTCGGCGAAACCGCCGAGGTGCGGGGATTGGTGGAGCGGGCGGTGGCGGCCGAGCCGTGGGATCCGACGGCGTCGCTGAAGCTGGCGCTGCTCTATCGGGACGAGGCCGCCCGCGCAACGGAGTCGGGGGACGGAGACTGGGCCGCCCATTTCCTCGACCGCGCCCTGGAGGTGCTGGAGCGGGCCCGCAGCCATCACCCGGAGTCGGCGGCGGTGGCGCGGGCAGAGGCCGGCATCCTCGCCCTCGCCGGACGGCGGGACGAGGCCGTGGCCGGGTACATTCGACTCATGGAGCGGTTCGGCGAGGACTTCGAGACTCACAGGGTGCTGGCCCTGCTCTACGCCGAGCAGGGAGATGCCTCGGCTGCCGTGCGCCACGCCGAACGGGCGGTGGTTCTAGCCGACCGGGACCAGCGGCCGGCCGCCGCTCAGGTTCTGGTGCAGGTGCGCGCGATGCTCCCGGAGGCAAGACCTTGACGGGGTTGATGTTGACATCACAGGCTGGTTCTGGGATTCTGGTCGGCGTAGAACCACCATGTCGGGACCCTTTTGTTCCGATCCAGCATCGGACCTTGGTCGAAGGAGGAGAGCGATGAGCACCAATCACACGCCGAAAATCGGCCAGCTGATACCGGTGATCGCGCTGGCGGTCGCGCTGGCGGCGACCACCATCGTGGCGACCGCAACCGCCGAAAAGGGAGCCGGCACCACCATGCATGTGGTGACCGCGGCCGACAGGGAGATGGCGGCCAAGAACGCCCCCGAGCCCAAGCGCGAGGAGCGCGGCGAGGCGCAGCTGCTGGCCGGCGGCGGTCCCGACGGCTTCGGCTATGTGTGGGCGGATTCCAACGAGCCCGGCGGTCCCGTCTACTCCTGGGTGGACATTACGGCCACCGGAACCGCGTTGGGATTGTCGGACGACGGCGAGGCGAACGTCTCGACGTCCTTCGGATTCCCGTTCTACGGGGGCGTTTACACGGATCTGAGGGTGGGCAACAACGGCGGAATTCTGGTCGGCGTCACCGCGGGCAACATCGTCACGACCAATGCCTGCCCGCTGCCCGGACAGACCGAGCCCGCGATCTTCCCGTTCTGGGACGACATCGACTCGGACACCGGCGACGTCTACTGGGAAGATCAGGTGGCCTGCGCTCACCCGGACTGTGCCGGGGGCTGCCTCGTTGTCGAGTGGTTCGACCGGCCGCACTTCTCGAACATCGGAGCGGCCACATTCGAGGCGATTCTGTGTGACGACGGCGACATCATCTTCCAGTATGCGGACGTAGACTTCGGCAACCCGACCTACAACGGCGGCGCCTCCGCCACCGTCGGCATCGAGGATGACGGGCAAGACGCGAGTTACTTCCTCGAGGCCACCTGCAACAGCCCGGTGATCACCGACACCATGGCGATCCGATTCAACAGGCTTCCAGGGGCGGGAATCCAATTCAACAAGACCGTGGGGACCGATCCCAATAGCTGTGCGACCACGGACTCGATCGTCGTTGCCTCCGGAACGGACGTGACCTACTGCTACGAGGTCTCCAACGTCGGAACGATCACGCTGTCGCTGCACGACCTCGTTGACAGCGAGCTCGGGACCATCCTGTCGAACTTCTCGTACGCGCTGGCACCGATGGCCAGCGTGTTCCTAACCGCGGCGGCAAATATCGTCGACACCACGGTGAACACGGCCACTTGGACCGCCTACAACCCGGGTCCGAGCGACGTGATCACCGCCGCCGATACTGCGACCGTGATCGTGGCGGCGGCCGAGCCGCTGGCGTGCAACGGCCCGCTGGTCGAGTTCTTCGCCGGCATCCCGCCCGACTGGACGGTGATCAACAACGCGGTCGACAACCCGGTGGAGTGGGCGGGCGTGGCCGCATCGGGCGAGGCCGGCAACTGGGCCACCGGCAACGGCGACGCGGCCTCGGCGTCGAGCGACCTCCAGGGCGGCGGCAGCGGCCTGTACGACACGGAGCTGTGGTCGTCACCCTTCGACCTTCCTGCCGGCTCGGCCGTGACTCTGGAGTACTGGGTCAACTACCAGAACTTCGCCGCAGGCGACTTCCTGGACGTGGACATCTCCACCGACGGCGGCAGCGGGTGGACCAATCTGCTGAGCTGGAACGAGGACCATGGCTCGCTGCGTTCCGCCCCCGGCGAGTTCGTCACGCTGGACCTCTCGGCGTACGCCGGCCAGACCGGCCTCATCCTGAGGTGGCATTACTACGATCCGGCCGGCCCCGCAACTTCGCAGGACTGGTACGCCCAGGTGGACGAGGTGGGCCTGCTGTGCACCCAGCCTCCCGAGATCACGGTGACCAAGACCGTGGGCCTGGATCCCAACGTCTGCTCGCCGTCGGACAACATCTCGGTGGCCGCGGGCACCGACGTCACCTACTGCTACTGGATGGACAATACCGGGCCGATCACGGTATCGGTGCACGATGTCGTGGACAGCGAGCTCGGCATCCTCATCTCGGGCCTCCCGGTCCCCATCGGTCCGGGCGGTGCGGCCTGGTTCACCGCCACGACGCCAATCGCCGCCACTGTGGTGAACACGGTGACGTGGACGGCCGGGATCCCCGGCGGCCCGTCGGCGGTGGCGACCGACACCGCGTTGGTGGTGGTGAACACCAACGAGCCTCTGGTCTGCCTGGGCAACACCGTGCTCTTCGAGGGCGGCCCACCGCTGGACTGGAACGTGGTGGACAACGAGGGCAGCGGAGTGGTGTGGATCACCACCGGCAGCGGCGGCTACCCGGGCAACTGCGGCGAGGGCAACTACACCGACGGCACCGGCTTCGCGGCCTGCGCCTCGAGCGACGTCTTCGGCGCGGCTCCGTACGACACCGAGCTGTGGTCGCCGCCGTTCGATACGACGGGGATGCTCATCGTCCAGCTCAACTTCAACGCCAACTTCCAGAACTTCGCGGCCAACGACTTCCTCGACGTCGACGTGAGCACCAACGGTGGGTCCGCCTGGACCAACGTCATGAGCTGGAACGAGGACCACGGCGGCTTCCGGGCGCCTCCGGGCGAGGCGGTCAGCCTCGACATCTCGGCCGTGGCCGCCAACCAGCCGAGCGTGATCGTGCGCTGGCGCTGGTACGATCCGAACGCCGGTAACGATTACAACTGGTATGCCGAGATCGACGACGCGTCGCTGTTCTGCGACATTCCGGTGGAGCTGCAGAGCCTCAGCGTCGAGTAACGATCAGAACCAATCGATTCAAGGGCCGCCGGACTCGGCGGCCCGTTTTTTGAGTCGAAAGTCGAAAGTCAAAAGTCAAAAGTCAATGTGTGGATGTTCGACGGTGTCAGCAGCGCTATCGCGCCGTTCGCTGAACCTTCAACTTTCAACTTTCAACTCGAGCTGTCGAGACCCTGGTGCCCTCGAGAGGGTTCACGAATCGACAGGATCGCCCACGCGAGGGCTCCGTAGACGGCGACGAAGACGGCGGCCCACAGATGACAGGCCAACCCGGTGGCGGCCGCCGTTTCCGTCGGGATGCCGAGGCCGACGAAGGCCGCCGTCCAACCGGCCTCGAGAGTGCCGAAGTTGCCGACGAGGTTGAACGGCAGGAGATTCGCCAGCGATGCCACCGCCGAGCCGGCCACCACGTGAAACGCCGGCCACCGGAATCCCATGGCTTCCAGCAGAAACCACGACAGGCTCCACAGCAGAGCCCACATGAGAACCGAAGCGGTCGCGGCGCCGACCAGTCGCAGCGGCCACCGGCGCAGCGCGTCCACCGCGCGGCGGACCCGCCGCACCCGGTGGGCCCAGCGGCGCGGGCCGACCCCCCGCGGGGCGAGAGTGCGGACCGCCAACCGGTCGGCGACAGCGAGGGTGGCGGGGAGCAGCAGGGGAGGGATCACCAGGCAGGCGGCCGCGGCCACGGCCAGCGGGTGGCCGGGACCGAGCACGGCGACGGCGGCGACGCCGGCCCACAGGCCGAGGGCAGCGAGGTCGAATGTCCGCGACACCAGCAGCGTGCCGACGCCGTGGCTGAGGCCCCAGCCGGTGGTTTGCCGGAGCAGCAGGGGCAGGGCGAGCTCACCGAAGCGTGCCGGAACGAACCACGCCGCCGCCTGAGCCGCAGCCGCCACCAGGGTTGCGGCCCCGACTCCGATCCGGCCCGGTGGCAGCAAGAGGACGAGCCGGAGTCCCCGCATCACGAGGGCGCCGCCGGCCACGGCCGCCGCCGGCAACAGCCCGGAGAGGGTCGACGTGCGCAGCAGCTCCCAGACCGTGGCGGGACGGGCGATCGCCAGGATCGCAGCCACCAGGGCGACCGCCACCGCGGCGCCGCCGAGCTGCCGCAACCGCCCCGAGCTCATCTGCGGGTTCATTCTTCGGCAGGGTCGCGTGGCGGTGTCAGAGCGAGGATCCGCTGCCGCTCCACCGACTCCTCCAAAAGGCGCCGGTTGACCGCGATCAGATCGGCGACGATGCCGACGACCCACACTTGCACCCCGACGACGATCAGAATCACCGCCAGAATCAGGGACTGGACGTGGCCGGCAGGCGAGTGGGCGGTTACAAAAAAGTAGGTGAAGCGCGTCAGCAGAGCGAGGCCCAGAACCACCGGAACGGCCCCGATCCTCAGGAAGATCCGCAGCGGGTTGTAGAGGACCACGATGCGGGCGATGCTCTCCAGCGACCGCAGCAGGTAGCCGGTGTTGGAGGCGAAGAGGCGGGAGGGTCGGCGAACCTCGGGGTTGACCCGCACCGGCACCGATACCACCTTGAGGCCGGCCTCTCCCGCCTGGAGGACCGTCTCCAGGGTGTAGGTGAACCGGGTGAAGACGTGCAGCTTGAGGGCGGCGTCGCGGGAGATGGCGCGAAAGCCCGAGGTGGCGTCCCGTACCGAGGTTCGGGAGAGCTTGCGGACCACCCAGGAGCCGAACTTCTGCAGCAGCTTCTTGGTGGGCGAGAAATGGCGCAGGGTGTGGACCTGGCGGTCGCCGATCACCATCTGAGCCTCGCCGGCGACGATCGGACGCACCAGCTCCGGGATGTCCCGTCCGTCGTACTGGCTGTCGGCGTCGGTGTTGACGATGACGTCGGCGCCCAGCTCGACGGCGTGAATGAGGCCGCTGGCGAAGGCCACCGCGAGCCCGCGGTGCACCGGCAACCTGAGCACGGTGGCGCCGCAGCGCCGGGCGACCCCGGCGGTGTCGTCGTTTGAGCCGTCATCGACCACCAGGACCTCGACCTCGTCAAAGCCCTCCACGGTTGCGGGCAGACCCGCGATGGCCTCGGCGAGGTGCTGCTCCTCGTTCCACGCGGGGATCTGGATGACGAGCTTCATGGTCGCCTCCGAACGGTAGCACAGTGGCTATTTGTTCCATTCCCCATTCATAATGGCACCATGAACCCGGAAGCTCACAGAGATCGTTCGCTCGGCCTCGTCATCTTCGGCGTCATCGAGATTCTGATCGGCGGCTTGACGGCGCTGCTGATCCCGCTCGTGCTGGCGGTCACCCTGTTCGCGCCGTCGATGACGGGCGGCGGCCCTGCCCCGCAGCTGCGTTCCGTAGCCCCGAGCCTGGTGCTCTACGGGCTGTTGGCGGCGTCCTTCATCTGGATTGGGATCGGCTCGGTGCGAGCGCGGAAGTGGGCGCGGGCCGTGATGCTGTCGCTGTCGTGGCTGTGGCTGATCACCGGCATCGCGGCGATGGTCGTGTTGTCATGGGTCATGCCCCGGTACTGGGACTTTGCGGGTCTGGGCGGGCTGCCCAACGACATCACGACGATGGTGGTGGTGACGACGAGCGTGTTTCTGAGCTTCATCTACGTCCTGCTGCCGCTGGCCTTTCTGTTGTTCTACCGATCCCCGGACGTGATCGCCACCTGCGAGGCGAGGGACCGAACCCGGTCGTGGGTGGACGGCTGTCCGTCGCAGGTGGTGTCGCTGGTGCTGGTCTATGCGGTGTGTGCGGCCTCCTGCCTGGTGGTGCCGGCCTACAACTTCGTGTTCCCGGTGTTCGGGATCATCGTCGACGGCTGGGCGGGCGCCCTGCTGTGGCTGGGAATCCTCGCCGGGTTGATCTACCTGGCGGCCGTCACCCCGCGCCGGGAGCGGGCTTCCTGGACCGCGGCGGTCGTCGCCTCGCTGGTCATCGGGGCGTCGTCCACCGTCACCGCCGCGCTGGTGCCCTACCGGCAGTGGCTCGAGCGAATGGAGCTGCCTGCCGACCAGGGGGAGATGATGGCGGCCCTCGGCGAGCCCACCACAGCCTTCATGGTGCTGCTGTCGCTGGTCACCTGGGCCACCTGGATCGGGTTTCTGCTGTCGGTGCGACGGTTCTTTCAACCGGGTGAGGTTCGGTGAGCCCTGATCCACCGCCACTGCCCGGTGTCGGCCGGCGTACCGGCTGCCTGACCGCCCTAGGTGGACTGGTGGGGATGGTGATCCTGGCGCCGATCGCCCTCGCGGTGCGCACCTTTGGCCGGCTGAGGAGGGGAAAAGGCACCCGGCTGCGGCGCGATTCGTCGCCGTTCACGGATGGCCTGACCCGCATCGACCTGAACATCGACGTGCCCCAAGGCGAGGTGGACCGCCTGCGGCCGGTTCTCACCGACGTCGTGGTCCGGATCGCCGAGGCCCTGCGCCGGCCGGACGACCATTACCACCTGGTATACCGGGAGGCGGCGGTGGACGAGACCACGGTGCTGCCGGTCGGCCCGCAGCTGCAAAAGCTCGGTGAGCGGTTCCACCTGGTCATGTCGCAGGCCGCCATGGCCCGTCGCACTGCGCTGTGGCTGACGATGGGCCGCGATCGACGGTTGATCGAGCTGGTCGACCCGTTCTCCTACGATCCCGAGGCCGAGGGTGAGCCCGAGGCGCTGCTCGAACGGGCGGGCATGCGCTGGGGGATGGCGACCAGCTTCGCGCCCACCGGTTCCTCGACGGTGTTCCGCGTCGTGCTCTTCGTTTCTGACGAGGCGGTTCCTCACATCGGTACCCTGATCTCTCGCCTCGACGCTTGATCATGCCGCGGAGATAGTCCCGAAAGACGAGTTAAACGTTACAGGTTAAACGTTAAACGATGAACGGAGTGCGAAGGTCTGCTGTTGCCGACCGGAGTGGTCTGTGCTGGAATGCTCCTTCGAAGAGCGAGGAGGCGATGATGGATGTCGGGCTGGTGAAGGACCGTCGGCCGTTCGAGCATCGGATCGGGCTGACGCCGGGAGGCGTCAAGGCGCTGACCGATCGCGGCCACCGGGTCTACGTGGAAGACGATGCCGGTCTGGGCGCCGGCTTCTCCAACGAGGTCTACCGGGACGTAGGCGGGACCATCGTCTACTCCGAGGAAGAGGTGCTGTTGCGCTCCGAGCTGGTGCTGAGGGTGTCGCCTCCCCAGCCGGCGGATTACGGGAGCTTTCAGCCGGGCCAGACGGTGATCTCGTCGTGGCACCTGGCCCTCGCCCCGGCCGACCGGTTCAACGTCCTGCTTGACCGCAAGATCGCGACCGTGGGCTACGAGATCATCGAGGACGACGGACGGGCCCCGGTGCTGGAGGCCATGTCCGAGATCGCCGGCCGGCTCGCGGTCACCATCGGCTCGGGTCTGCTGCTCAACGAGTTCGGCGGCAAGGGGCTGTTGATCTGTGGTGCGCCGGGCATCCCGCCGGCTTCGATGGTGATTCTCGGGGCCGGCACCCTTGGCCGGGCCGCCGCCGAGACCGCCAAGGGAATCGGTGCCCACGTGGTGGTGCTCGACCGAGATGTCGACGCCCTGCGCCGGGTTCAGGAGCGGGTCGGATACGAGGTGCCGACCATGATTGCCACCCGGCGCAACATCGAAAAGGCACTGGCCTTTGCCGATCTGTTCCTGTGCGCGGTGGCCGTGCACGGCGAACGGACACCCATCCTCGTCACCCGGGACATGCTGAAGATCATGAAGCCGAGATCGGTGATCATGGATCTGTCCATCGACCAGGGCGGCTGCTGCGAGACCTCCCGACCGACCGACTTCTCGAGTCCGACCTACGAGGTGGACGGGATCATTCACTTCTGCGTGCCAAACCTCCCATCGACGGCGTCGCGCGCTTCCACCCGCGCCCTCACCAACTCCATTCTGCCGTTCGTGGAGCAGATCGCCGACCGGGGCTTCGCGAGGGCGATCGTGGAGAACGCGGCCATTCGAAGGGGGACCTACACCTACGACGGTGTCTGCGTCCGACAGGGTCTGGCGGAGAAACTGGGCGTGCCGTTCCGCGATCTCGACAGGGACGCTTCGTGAACTGGGTTGATATCTACCGCAGCCGCGTGACCACTGCCCCGGAGGCGGTCAAGGCGATCGAATCGGGAGACCGAGTGTGGATTCACCCCGGTTGCAACACCCCGACCCGGCTGATCGACGCGATGGTGGCCCGCGCCCCGGAGCTGGAGGACGTCGAGGTCGTCCACATTCTGACCCTGGCCGACGCGCCGTACGCCGAGCCGGGGATGGCGGGCCATTTCCGGCACCGCGCGCTGTTCGTCGGGGGCAACGTTCGCGAGGCGGTGAACCAGGGTCGGGCCGACTTCGTCCCCGTCCACCTCCACGAGATTCCGGCTCTGATCACCGGCGGACTGATGCCGGTGGATGTGGCCCTGATCCACATCTCGCCGCCCGACGAGCACGGATTCTGCTCGTACGGCGTCGGGGTGGACGGCACCAAAGCCGCGGTGGAAAACGCCCGCGTCTCGATCGCGTTGGTCAATCAGCGGATGCCGCGAACTCTCGGCGATTCGTTCGTCCACGTTTCCAAGCTGACCAGCGTGGTGGAGGTGGACGAGCCCCTGATCGAGCTGCCGATGGCCACCGAGGTGTCCGAGACCGCCCGTCAGATCGGCCGGAACATCGCTTCCCTGATCCCGGACGGCGCCACCCTCCAGATGGGGATCGGCGAGATTCCGGATGCCGTACTGATCTTCCTCGAGGACAAGCAGCACCTCGGGGTTCACACCGAGATGTTCTCGGACGGACTGGTGGATCTGTTCGAGGCGGGGGTGGTGACCAACGAACGCAAGACCCTTCACCGGGGCAAGATCGTGGCCTCCTTCGTGATCGGAACCAAGAGGTCGTTCGATTTCGTGGACAACAACCCGTTCATGGAGTTCCACCCCAGCGGGTACGTCAACGACCCGTTCATCGTGGCCCAGAACGAGAACATGGTGGCCATCAACTCCGCCCTTTCCATCGACCTCACCGGACAGGTTTGCGCCGACTCCATCGGGCCCAAGGTCTACTCCGGGTTCGGCGGTCAGCTGGACTTTATCCGGGGTGCGGCGCGGTCCAAGGGCGGGGTACCGATCATCGCGCTGCCCTCCACCGCCCGGGACGGTGCGATCTCCAGGATCACCCAGGCCCTGCTGCCGGGGTCCGGGGTGGTCACCACCCGCGCCGACGTCCACTACGTGGTCACCGAGTACGGCGTTGCCAACCTCTACGGGCAGAGCCTGAGAGAGCGGGCACGGCAGTTGATCGACGTCGCCCATCCCGACCACAGGGAGGAGCTGGAGAGGGCCGCCGGCGAACGGCGGTTGTTGTGAAGAGTGAAACGTGAAAAGTGACCAGCGACCAGCGACAAGTGACAAGTGACACGTGAAATTTGGAATTTGGAATTTGGAATTTGGAATTTGGAATGTGGTGCGTGAGGGGTGGGTGGGATCGAAAGGGAGTAGCGCATGGAGTTTGGGGAGTTTCGTGTGGAGACCGCGACGGTGCGGTGCGAGCCCTCCGGGAAGGAGGCGTCGGTCGTGCTGGACTCCACCCTGCTCGATGCGATTCACCAGGTCGGTCTGCCGCTCGGCCAGTCATGCGACGGCGTGGCGCTGTGCGGTTTTTGCAGAGTCAAGGTGGTGAAGGGTCCGCAGAATCTGACGCCGGTGGCGGCCGAAGAGGCCAAAATCCTCCGCTCCCTGCGGATGAGTCCCGACGAGCGCTTGGCCTGCTGCGCCCGCATCGAGGGGCCGGTCACCGTGACGACCGATTATTGGTAGAAGTCTAAAGTCTAAAGTCTAAAGTCTAAAGTCTAAAGTCTAAAGGTCGTTTGCGGTTATCCCGAGAGCTGTCTGGAAAGAATGGCGAGTGCGACATAGGCGGCGAGCCGGCGGAATCGGTCCGGCTCGATGGGGAAGCTGAGCTCCCGGCTGGAGGCTCCGCCGGCGGTCGAGACGGCAACCGCCAGAGCGCCGTCCGTCGAGCCGGCGACGGCCAGGCCGGTCGAGGTTCCAAAACGCCCGCGAATGGCCTCCGCCGCGCCTTCGACCGTGTGCGGCGAGACCGTGTCGGTCTCGGACAACTGGAGCAGCGCCATGAGGGCGCGGGTGGTCGGTGCTACAACGGCGCCACTGAAGATCTCGGCACCGTGATCCGTCCGGCTCACCAGCCGTGAGAGCTCGCCGCCGGTGCAGCCGTCGGCCACCGCAACGGTGATCCCGGCCCGGCGTGCCCCGTCGACGACCGCGTCGGGAAAGGTTGTGTCGATCACCGAACCGCCGACGGCGAAGAGGTACTTGCCGAGCCGGTACCTCGCGTCGGTGGTGAGGCGTTCCAAAACCCCCGGGACGGCGGCCCCCGCCCCCTTGACCAGGAGCCGAACGTGGATCTCCGGGAAGGTGGCGCGATACTGGACGATGAGCTCGACCCCGGCCGGTAGATCGGTTTCGATGCCGTCGAGCATGTGCGCCACCTCGCTCTCACCTTTGCCGAAGACCTTGAGGGTGGCCACCACCGGCGCCGTGCCCGACAGAAAGGTCCCGAGGTCCGGGAGCACCGACTCGGTGAAGATCTGGGCCAGCTCCCGGGGCACGCCGGGCATGAAGTAGAGCCGGCAATCGCCGATCCGGAGCCGGAAGCCGACGGCCGTGCCGCCGGGGTTGGGCAGCAGGGTGCAGCCCCGGGGGAGCTCCGCCTGCTTCTCGTTGTTCGACGTCATGCGGCGGCCGCGGTCGCGGAAGAACCGGCGCACGTGCTCGAGGGCTTCGGGCGAACGCTCGATGGGCAGGTCGAAGGCGGCCGCCGCCGCGGCGGCGGTCAGATCGTCGGAGGTGGGGCCGAGTCCGCCGCTGACCAGCACCGCATCGCTGCGTTCCGCCGCCGAGCGAAGGGCGTGGGAAATTTGCCAGAGGTCATCGCCCACCGAGAGGTGGCTGACGACGGTGAGACCCTCGGCGTCGAGCCGCTGGGACATCAGGCCGGCGTTGGTGTCCACCAGCCGACCCTCGATCAGCTCGTCGCCGATGGTGATGATCTCGATACGACTCATGCTGTCCACCGCGGTCGTGCTCTGCTCGGCACCACAAAGTCGGCGGGCGGAGTCAGTGAATTGCGAATTGCGGATTGCGAATGACGAATTGTCGCCTCCCGTGATCGCCGAATACGATCCGAATTTAATTCAGCCGTCGAGATCGGTTTTCCGAATTCCGAATTCCGAATTCCGAATTTCGTTCACTCCAACACCGGGAACGGCGGATGGGTCGGAGGCTCGAGGGGGTCCTTTTCGATCGCCGCGAGCAGCACCTCGATGCCCTTCTGCAGCTGGGCGTCGGTGCCGTCCGCCATGTCGGCGGGATCGAGCTCGACGATGATGTCCGGCGTCACCCCTTCGTTCTCCACGGTCCACTCCCCCGCGGGGGTGTAGATGCGGTAGTCCGGCACCGTCAGGCTGCTTTGGTTCATGAGCCGGATGAACATGGAGACGCCGACGAGGCCTCCCCAGGTGCGGGTCCCGATCACTGGCCCCATGCCCTTCTGGCGGAACTCGTGGGGCAGCTCGTCGCCGCCGGAGCCGGCCTGGCGGTTGGTGAGCAACGCCATGTGGGCGCGGCTGACGTAGACCGGGGTCACCTGGTCCTCGGAGTAGCGGCGGGTCCAGTAGGCGAGGGGTTTTTTGGCCATCCGGTTGAGGAAGATGTCCGGATCCAGGCCGCCGCCGTTGAACCGTCCGTCCACCAACAGCCCTTGCTTCGTGGTCTGCGAGTAGTAGTAGGCGGGGAACTCGATGGAGGTGCCCAGATAGGTGTCCGGGAAGTGGAGGTAGCCGATGCGTCCGCCGGAGGCCTCGGCCACCACCCGGCGGTTGTGCTCGACCCAATTCAGGTAGCGAAGGGTGCGCTCCGAGGACAGCGGTACCACCACGAGCTCCCTGACGGTTTCACCGGAGGGATCGCCGGCGAGCTGCAGGCGGACCTGCTGACCAGCGAGGCCCTGGAAATGAGCGTAGACGGACCGATCGGCGGTCACCGACTCGCCGTTGACCGAGATCAGGTAGTCCCCGTCGCGGGCGTCCACTCCTGGGCCGACCAGAGGCGGATCCACATCACGGCTCCAGTGGGGCACGTCGTAGATCTTGGCGATCCGCCAACGTCCGGCCGTCTCGTCCGGCGACCAGTCGGCGCCGAGCATGCCCACATTGACGCTGTCGGCTCGGCGGCGCCGGTCGCCGGTCCTGATGTAGGTGTGGGAGGTGGCCAGCTCGCCGATCAGCTCGCCGATCAGGAAGCGCAGGTCCTGGGCGCAGGACACGCCGTCGAGTAGAGCCCCGTACTTCGTTCCCACCGCCTGCCAGTCGAGGCCGTGGAGGTTGGGGTCGTAGAAGTAGTCGCGCTCGAGGCGCCACGCCTCCCAGTACACCTGCCGCCACTCGGCCCTCGGGTCGATCGTCATCTCCAGATTTTCAAGATCCAGGGTGTAGGACTCGTGTTCCGGTTCGTCCCCCGGTTTTCGATAGTCGGCGGCGTTGGGCTGGTGTCCGGGCTCGGTGTCCCAGATGCCGATGGTGTCGCCGGTGCGAAACACCAGGTGCTTGCGGTCGCTCGACAGCTCGAAGGTGTCGACGCCCTCCTCCAAAGTTCTCTCCTCACGGTCGTTCAGAGAGTACGCCATGAGATCCATGGGTGGCCGCTCCCTGAACTCGAAGCGGTTGAAGTCTCCGTCGTTGGCGTTGAGGTAGAACAGGGTGTCGGTGCCGGCGGCGAGCTGCCGGTAGTTGCCCCGTTCGAGCGGCAGTACCTCGATGCGATCGGTTATGCCCTCGAAGTCCACGACGACCCTGTCCGAGCGCTCGGGCTCGGGCGGCTTGGCGTCGTTCAGGGCGGAGGCCTCATCGGAGCGAAGGGGCAACAGCGGGGCGCCGTGGGTGGTGAGGGTGAGCGCGTAGATCCCAGCCGCTTTTTTGTAGACCATCTCCCACTCGAAATCGCCGTAGGTGGGGTCGAAGCGCCGGTTGGAGACGAACAGTAGGTGGCGGCCGTCGTAGGTGAAGACGGGTCCGAAGTCGTTGAACAGCCCGCTGGAGACGTTGTGAGCCTGACCGGTGGACAGGGAGTAGAGGTAGAGATTGGACACCTGGTCGAGTCCGATCTTGGAGTAGGCCAGCCAGCGGCTGTCCGGTGACCAGGCGTGGTCCGAGATCGGTTTGGCCTCCAGGGACACGTCCATGGGCTCGACCTCGGCCCGATCCACGGTGACCATCGCGCCGGTGTCGACCTCGACGACGTAGAGGGTCAAGGTCTCGTCGGTGAAGGCCAACTTCGTTCCGTCCGGCGACCAGCGGAGGGTGTGGGGATAGCCCCGCCCGCGATCGGTGATCGCCTTCGGATGCTCGGCGCCGAGGGAATCGCCGAGGTAGATCTGGTACTCGCCGGAGCGGTCGGACAGGAAGGCGATCCGGGACCCGTCCGGAGACCACACGGCGCCGCGCTCGCGCGTCCCCGGCGACTGGGTGAGGTTGCGGGTGGCGCCGTACTCCCGCGGTACGGTGAAGACCTCGCCGCGGGCGACGACCAGGGCGCGCCCGCCCGCGGGAGAGATGGCGGCCTCCGTGATGAAGTCGGTGACGTTGTCGAGGTAGGGTCTGGTCTCTCTCGGCTCGGTGGCGATCTGGACCGGAATCGGTCCGGTGGATCCACTGACGGTGTCGAGCAGCCACAGCTCACCGCCCAGCTCGTAGACGATGGCGTTCCCGCCGTGGCTCGGCCTGCGGACGTCGAAGCCGGTGTGGGTGGTGATCTGTTCGATGTCGCCGCTGGAAAGCCGGTAGGCGTAGATGTTGAGCGGTCCATCCCGGTCGGAGGCGAAGAAGATGCTGTCACCGATCCACATGGGGAGGCGGTCGGTGCCGCGGTAGTCGGTGAGCCGGCGGTCTTCGCGGGTGGCGAAGTCGTAGAGCCACAGGTCCTGGGCCATGCCGCCGAAGTATCGCTTCCAGGTCCGGTCCTCGCGGGCAATGCGGTTGTAGGCGATCCGAGATCCATCGGGGGAAAAGGCGCCGCGTCCGGCTTCGTGGAGCGGAAGTTGCTCGAGCCCGGTTCCGTCGGGAGAAATCAGGAAAAGCCGGTCGAAGCGGCTATAGGAGGCACGGTCTGAACGAAACATGACCTTGTTTTTGGTGGGGTGCCAGCCCACCACCTCGTCGGCGGACGGATGGTAGGTGAGGCGCCGGACGTGGCTTCCCGATGCGTCCATGACGTAAACGTCCGGATTGCCGTCCATGTCGGCCGTAAAGGCGATCAGACCGCCGTCGGGGGAAAACTTGGGGTGGCGCTCCTCACCCTCGCTATCGGTGAGGCGTTGGGCCGCACCCCCTGCTGAGGGGGCGGTCCAGATGTCCTCGGCGCAGGTGAAGACCACGGTGTCGCCGTGGATGTCGGGAAAGCGGAGCAGGGGCCCCGCAGCGGCGGCCGAGGTGGCGCCGGCCACCGCGATCAGGGCGACGACGGCCAGGGCAATGGACTGGGTTGCTGAACGATGTGTCGGGTCGTGCACTGGGAGCCTCCAGCATTCTTCGTTTGCGGCCCTCGGCCGCCACGCGAAGGGTCAGTGTAGCGGTGCCGGGCCGCCGACGAAAGCAGTGGATAATTCGAAGCGATATACTCGGATCATCAAGATGCCTCGGCCATCCGATCATGTACAGCCGCAGTCGACCGCTCTCGTGGCGAACCTCGAGGAAACCCGGAGCGAGGTGGTCATTCCCGCCGACTACCGCCCGCTGCTGGCCAGCGTTGACCAGCTTTATGGTGTTCGGCAGGTGGCGGAAAAGCTCCTCACCGAGCTTTACCACCCGCTGCGAAACGTGGCGGAGATTCAGGGACACCTGGGGAACCTGTGCGGCGGCATGTTCCACTACTTCGAGCGGTCGGACCACCGAGACCGCAGTGCCCACCTGATCAACCGCGTCTTCGGCGAGCTGTATGATTCGGAGCCGGATCAGGACGCCGTGGCGGGACTGGTGGGTATCCACCTGCAGTTTCTGGAGACCATGGGCCGGTCGAGGTACGCCAGCGGCTATCTGCCGGTGATCAGGAGCGGTCTGAAACGCCTCAATGAGCTGCAGGCGGCCCGCGGCGCCGCCTTTCTTCGCCACTCTCGGCTTGCCAGGCGGCTCGCTCAAAATTCCCAGGGGCGGGATGGAGTCGGGACCAGGTTCGCGGACCTGTATGCGGGGTTGGTGGATCTCGGCCTGACGGTGTTCGATCAGTCGGTGGCGCTCGAGAAGTGGTGCTGGAGCGAGCCGGTGGGCACGGCAGCGGAGGTTCTCGCCGTGGTGGCGGGACCCCTCACCGAGGCGATCGGAATGACCCGGTCGAGACGGGCGGCCGCCACCGGGTCGTCCGAGCTGGTCGGGCTGCCGAACCTCGATGACCTGCTCGACATGGTGCTCAGGCGCGCGCGCGAGCTGCCCAGCCCCATCGAGCGCATCGCGCTCTACGTCCACCTGGCCGGGGTCGACGAGCTTCAGCACCGGAACCTGGAGATTCTGCGCGCTCTCTACCAGGCGATCCGGACGGTCTGCTCGAGCGGTGACGACGAGGCGATCATCCGCGCCGTGGATCTCATCACCGGTCACCTCGCGGTCTGCGCGCCCAGCCACAAGCCGCTGCTCTACCGCTGTCTGGAGAAGCTGGGCCAGGGCATCGCCACCCGCGGAAGTGGGACGGTGATCGCCCACTTCGTCGACCGCACGATCGCCATCGGATTCGACGGCCCCGATATCCGCGGCGTGTCCGAGGAGTGGCAGACCTTCGTCAACCCCCATCACCTGCCGTGCCTGCGCACCTGGCTTTCGATCATCGAGACCGATCCGATCGCCTGTGAACAGCTGCTCTCCGCGCTGGTGATCAACCTCCACCTGGAGGGGGTCTTCGTGTCCGACACCGACCTCTTCCAGCGCGACGTCTCCGCGCTGCTGAACTCCGGCATCGCGGACGCCTTCAACCTGATCATGCAGCTCCTGGCGTACTTCCCGGTGTTCTTCAACGAGGTCGGATCCGAGGGTGAGCTGCGCGAGGTCTCCACCAGGATCGATCAGCTCACTCACCGCCGGGACCCGATCATCCACTACCTCAGGAAGCAGTGTCACGCCGAGAGCAACAATCGGCTGGTCGGATTCACGGCCGCGGTGTGGGGGTGCTGGCGCACCGGCAACCTCGCCGGGGTCGCGCAGTACCTGCCCGACTCGACTTTCGCGCGGTTGTCGGTCGACGCCGACTGGTTTTGCGGTGTCCACCGGATCGCCGGCTGGTTGGAGGGGACGGGCATCACGGAAGCGGACCTCGACGAGCTGGATGTGACCGAGCTCGTTGCCGCCGTCGCGGATATTCCCGACGTCGACGAGGTGGACCGGGAGCGGGTGGCCCTGCTGGCCCGGATGTATCAGCTGCTGAGGGCCAAGTACACCTACTCCTCCTCCGAGATTGTCGCCACCGTGGAGCTGTCGCCCCTGGTGCGATCCGAGACCCGGGAACGCTTCGCCCGGACGTGTTCCGGCGGTGACGATCTCGAGATCGTGGCCGCAGGTCACCGGGTGCTCGAGGAACTCAAGGCGATCATCACCGACCCCGAACCCACCGAGTCATTCGAGAGTATTTTCCACAAGCGGCACATCGCGGCCGGCATTCCATCCATGTACGGCACCTACCGCGAGCCGAAGTTCGACGCCATGGGCCTGATGCTGAGGCTGATGGCGTTCCTCAAACCTCGCCTCGAAGCGCGCGTCGCGAGCTTCGATCACCAAACCGTGACCTGGAGCTCGATCAAGGAGGCCCACCGGATCATGGTGGAGATGCTCGCCGGGCTCCGTGTCTCGGGGCTGCGGGTCAGGCATTTGGCCTCGAAGCTCGAGCTCCTCGATCGCGCCATCGCCCGCGGTGACCTGTCGGCCCGCCAAGTGTTGAACATCCTCGACCTGAGCTCCGAGGCCCTCAACGACGTCGTCGACACCAACTACATCTCGCTCCACGTCAAAAACCTCGAGCGGATGGCCGGCCGGCCGGCGCGGGGTGGTGACCACGCGACCGGTGGAACGGAGGGTGATTCCGGGAGCTGGTCCGAGCGGTTTTTGAGAGACCGGATTGCTTCGACCTACGCCATCCAGGAGCTCGACCTGCTGCTGAGGCGGCTGAGGCAGGGCCTTCGGCGGTCCGCGAGTGGGCTCGCCGGGTCGGCCCCGCGAGCCCCTTCGGACCGGGCTGTGTTCCGGCAGATCTCATTCATCGGCGGACCGGCGGCGGTCCACGAGGATCAGATCGGCCTCGGCTACAAGGGTCACTCGTTGAAGCGGCTGCGCGCCCTCGGGTTGCGGGTTCCCGACGGGTTCGTCGTGCCGACCGATCTGCTGGCGTCAACCGTCGACGATGGCGGCCTCGCGGAGGATGTTCAGCGGGAGATCCGGGACGCCATCTGCCGGCTGGAGGAGATCACTGCGCTCCGGCTCGGCGATCCCCATCGGCCGTTGTTGCTCTCGGCCCGGTCGGGGGCGGCCTTTTCCATGCCCGGGATGATGGACACGATCCTCAACATCGGACTGAACCGGACGCTTCTCGGCGAGATGTCCGGCAGCCCGGAGGCCCGCTGGGGCGCCTGGGACTGCTACCGGCGATACCTGCAGAATGTCGCCATGTCCTGCGGCGTCGATCGCGACGTGTTCGACGAGATGATGGTCCGATTCAAGGAACGTCACCGGGTGGAGCGGAAGCTGGAGTTTACGCCGCTCCAGATGCAAAAAATCGCCCTCGCCTACCGCGAGGTCGGATCGGAACAGGGCGTCGAGTTCGAGGACGAGCCCGTCGAGCAGCTGATGCAGGCGGTTGCGCTGGTGGCACGCTCGTGGGACGGTGAGCCGGCCAGGCTGTTCCGCAATCAGCTCCAGCTCGCCCCGGAGTGGGGAACCGCGGTCATTGTCCAGCAGATGGTCTTCGGCAACATGAACCCGACGTCGGGCTCCGGGGTCGTGTTCACCCGGAATCCGAGAGCGTCGACGACCGGCATCGGTCTGTTCGGCGACTTCACCATGTGCTCCCAGGGTGAGGACGTGGTGGCCGGACTGGTGCACCCTTTCCCGGTGAGCGAGGTCCAGCGGATCGAGTACTCGCCCCACCTCAGCCTGTCCCTCGAGACCGAGTTCCCGGAGATTTACCGGGAGCTGAAGAGGATTGCCGCCAGCCTGATCAACGACCACCTCTACGAACACCAGGAGATCGAGTTCACCTTCTGCTCCGGGGAAGCCCGCGACCTCCACATCCTGCAAAACCGTCCGATGCGGCTGCTCCGGCAGGCGAGGGTGCCGGTGTTCGCCGATCCGGCGGCCATGGAAGACCGGGTCATCGGCGCCGGGATCGGGGTCAGCGGGGGCGCTCTGAGCGGCGTTGTGGCGTTTGATTCGGGGGATGTCCGGAGGCTGCGGTCGGCCGAGCCGGAGCTGGCCGTCATCCTGCTGCGGCCGGATACGGTCCCCGAGGACATCGGGCTGGTGGTCTCGGTGGACGGCCTGCTCACCGCCCGCGGCGGCTTCACCTCACACGCCGCGGTGACCGCCAAGCACCTCGGCAAGTGCTGCGTCGTGAACTGCACCAATCTCGAGGTGGATGATTCAAGCGGCGTGGCCCGCATCGGCGGCCACGCACTGCTGGCCGGCGACCGCATCGCCATCGACGGTCTGTCCGGTGGAGTGTATCTGGGCGAACACCGCGTCGCCGAGGTCGGCGGCGCGGGTCGCCTCAAGTGATGAAGGGAGGCAGCATGGCAGCCACGGCATCCCTCGGAATCAACGGTATGGGCCGGATCGGCAAGCTGGCCGTGTGGTACGAGACGGCCAACAGGCGATTCGACCGGTTGGTGGTGAACCCCGGTCGATCGGTGGGAACGTCGCTGGACGCGGTGGCCCACTACCTGTCGGCGGACAGCACCTACGGGTCCCTCGGCCGCTTCCTGCACGGCCACGCCGGGCGTCGCGATGTGATCAAGGTCGTCGACCGTGACGCCGGTCTTCTGGAGATCGACGGCGTCGAGGTCAAGGTGTTGTCACAGCACCGCAACCCGAAGGACATCGGTTGGGCCGACCACGGCGTCAGCCTGGTGGTGGACACCACCGGCAGGTTCCGCGACCCGACGCTACCGGCGACCCACCCGGGCGGCAGCCTGCAGGGCCACCTCGAAGCGGGAGCGCGGTTGGTGCTGGTGAGCTCGGCGTTCAAGATCGCGGACAAGACCGCCCGCCAGCCCGACGACAGCGTGATGCTGATCTACGGCATCAACCAAAGCTCCTTCGATCCATCGCTCCACAGCATCGTGTCCGCCGCCTCGTGCACCACCACTGCGCTGGCCCACATGATGCTGCCCCTGCTGCAGCACGAGCTGACCCACCGCATGCTCACCGCCTCCATGTCCACCATTCACGCCGCCACCAACTCTCAGAGCGTGCTCGACTCGGTGCCCAAGGCCGGGGCCAAGGACCTGCGCAAGAACCGGTCGGTGCTCAACAACATCATCCTGACGTCGACCAACGCCGCCGCCGCCCTCGAAGGGGTGATGCCCGAGATCGCGTCGATCGGCTTTTTGGCAGATTCGGTCCGGATTCCGACCTCGACGGCGTCGCTGATCATCCTCAACTGCACCTTCCAGTCGAAGCTGGACGAGGGCGGCGACAGCCTGATCAACCGCCAGTCGGTCAACCGGATCTACGCCGACTACGGTAGCGATCCGGACAGCGGTGTGCTCTACACCGAGGATCAGAACGTGTCCACCGACATGATCGGCGAGCTGGCGGCGGTGGTCATCGAAGGCTGGGAGACCCACGCCCGCACCGGATTCACCCGGGTCGACCTGTCGAGCCTTGGGGTGGTGGGGGACGCCGGAGTGGTGGACGTGCCGGTGACCCACCTCAAGCTCTTCGGCTGGTACGACAACGAGCTCGGCTCCTACACCCGGCGGATGAGCCAGCTCTGCCACTCCATTGCCGATCGCACCGGACTGTAAGAGAGAGAGTCAAAAGCCGAAAGTCAAAAGTCAAAAGTCTGAAGCGACTCTCACGCTGGTGGGCAGCTGGTATAATCAACTCAATAATTGAGTCGATTATGCGGATAATCGCCTCAGGGAAAGGAGATGTATGAGCGCCCGGTACATCTGGCAGTTGCCGAAATGGACCTCGAGGTTTCGGTGGGACAGCGAGCGGCTGATCCTTCCCCTCGGTGCGGTCCGGCGTCGCCAGGGGGAGATCCTCGGCAAGGCGGCGGGACTGCGGTTCGAGCTGGAGCTCGACGCGAGGGCGTCAATCCTCACCGACGAGGCCATCACGACCGCAGCCATCGAGGGCGAGTCGCTCGACCGCGACTCGGTCCGTTCTTCGGTCGCCCGCAGGCTGGGCCTGCCCACCGCCGGTCTTCCCCCCATCGCCCGGAATGTGGACGGGCTGGTGGAGACCCTCGTCGATGCCACTCGGAGCTATGACAAGGTCCTCACCAAGCAACGCCTCTGCGCATGGCACGCCGCCCTCTTCCCCACCGGTCACTCGGGAATCCAGCCCATCGCCGTCGGTGACTGGCGGCGGAGCGAAGAAACCATGCGAGTGGTCTCTGGAGCGGTGGGGCGCGAGACGGTCCATCTCGAGGCCCCTCCGACGGCACGGGTACCGGCGGAAATGGAGCGGTTCCTCGACTGGTACGAGGCTGTCGAGGAGCCCCGGGACGCCGTGCTGCGTGCAGCACTGGCTCATCTTTGGTTCGTGACGATTCACCCCTTTGAGGACGGCAACGGACGGCTGGCCCGGGCCATCAGCGACATGACGCTCGCGAAAGACGAGGGGACCGGACTGCGTCTCTACAGCATGTCAACCCAAATCCGTGCCGACCAAAAAGAGTACTACTCCGTGCTGGAGCGGGCCCAGCGAGGCGAGGGGGACCTCACGAACTGGATGGTGTGGTTTTTGGGCAGTCTCGAGCGTGCCATTGCCGGCGCCGAGGGAATCATGGAACTGGTGCTCGCAAAGGCCCGATTCTGGCAGAGCCACGTCGCAGTGGAGCTGAACACTCGTCAACGAAAGGTCGTCAACCGGATGCTCGACGCCGGACCGGGCGGCTTCGAGGGCGGGCTCACAAACCGCATGTACGTGGGCCTGACAAAGACGAGCCGGGCCACCTCTCAACGTGAAATAGCCGACCTGGTTGCCAATGGACTGCTCATCAAGCAACCTGGTGCCGGCAGGAGTACGAGCTACGACGTCGCGTGGTAGTAGAAAACGCACCTCGCCAGCCTGAAACGAGTCCGCGCGTCGGTTTCGCTTCTCGTAGTTCGCAATTCGTAATGGGTAGGCGGGGGACTTTTGACTTTAGACTTTTGACTTTAGACTACCCAAATATGATCTGCCACCCGATGACGAAGATCGCCACGTCGGCGATGACGTGGGCCACCCACGGCGGCCAGACCGAGCGGTAGCGGAGGTAGAGCCAGGACCAGCAGGCGCCGGCGGTGAACACCGCCACCGATCCCAGCGCATTGTGGAGAGGGCCGAGATAGTCGGCCATGGCCACGGTGTGGTGGACGGTGAAGACGAGCGCGGATCCCAGCACCGCCGCCGCGTCGGGAAGCAGGGCGCGCAGCTGGCGGAGCACGAACCAGCGGTAGACGTACTCCTCGATGAGCGAGTTGACCAGGATCCAGTAGGCGGCCCCGGCCAGGTAAACGCCCGGAGCGGCGAGCTTCATCTCCGCGGCGGTGTCGCGCAGCAGCAGCGGGTCGATCTGGTCGCCCAGGATCAGGTAGTAGCCGGCCAGGATGGCGGCCGCCATGCCGCCGCCTACCGCCGCCCCGGCCCCAAGCCCTCCCTCTCTGGGCGGTGACCAGCTGAATCTCCCCTTTTCCGCGATGAGATACCACGCGCCGGGAAAGACGACGATCCAGATCTTCGCGACCACGAAGATCACCTGGCCGACTGTTCCCGGCGCGGCGAACATGGCCGCCGCAACGCCGAGAGTCGGCACCGGCGCCAGCAGCACCAAGGCCAGCAGTGCGGTCTTTTTCGCCGGGCCGGGGTCAGCAGCTTCGCTCGCCATAGCCAATGATCGTAAACGATCGGGGACGGTAGGCATCACAAATCACAAATCGAAAATCGCAAACAGCCGGCGTGAGGCGTCACGACAGGAGAGCGCTGAGCTTGGCGAGCACCTCGGCGGTGAGCTCCTCGGGTGCGGTGGTCGCCACCTGCGCCTCACGGGCTCGCCAGTCGAGGCTCTTGACCTGATCGGCCAATACCACCCCGGAGATCGCGAGATCATCTGGCAGAGCCACCTCGAACGGATAGCCCTTGACCCTGCTGGTGATGGGACACATGAGCGCCAGGCCGACCCGGGTGTTGTACTCCAGAGGGGAGACGACCAGTGCCGGGCGTCGGCCCGCCTGCTCGTGCCCAGCCTGGGGAGTGAGAGAGATCCACACCAGGTCGCCCCTCGCCGGCGCGCCGGCTCCGGCTACCACTCTTCACCCCCGGTGGCGTCGCCATACTCCTGTTCTCCGTGAATGTTGGCCTCGGTCACGCGCGACAGGAGCTCACCGAGCTCGTACTGAGGCCCTGTGGCCGGCCTCACCACCAGGTCGCCGTCCTCGAGGACGAGCTCAACGGCCGATTCCTGCTCGAGTCCGAGGTCGCTGGCAAACGCCTTCGGAATCCTCACCGCCAGGCTGTTCCCCCATTTTTGGATCCGCGTCTTCATGATCGCTCCGTATCTACAATGACTATACATCATGGGTTCGGACGGGGCAACCTGGACGCCGGAGGCCGCTCGCCGCGTTTCAACTTTCAACTTTCAACTCGCGCTACCGCCCCGCCCCTTCAATCTCCATCGTGAGAGTCGGCGAGAGGGCCTCGGACGGCTCGTCGGCGAAGATCACCGTCACCGATCTGAGGCCGTCGGTGCGCCACTGGTGTTCGGCGAGCAGCCAGCTCCTGACGAACTCGGCGGTTCGGCGGCGGCAGGTCTCGCGCACCAGATCGATGGTGTCGGGATCGGCCGCTCGCCGGCCGAGCAGCTCGGTGAGGCTGTGTTCGAGAGCGGCCATCTGGTCGTCGGAATCGAATCTCAGCCAGTCGCTCGAGCTACGCTTTTCGAGACCCGCGGTGTCGATCGCCGGGGGCAAGGTCGCGCGGATGGCCGGCGCGTGGACGATGCAGCCCTGCTCGCGGACCTCGAGCCGCCACTCGTCGTCCAGCCGCAGGTGGTAGCGGTAGGTCACCGGCACCCGGATCTCGGACACCGAGGCTCCGAGGGGCACCATATCGAAGAAGACGCGCCGGTCGTCGGTGCGGGTGAGAGTCTCCACCGACTCGATGGCCACCAGCTCGAGCTTGGTGCCGCCGTCCGCAGTCATCCTGGGCAGGGAGGAGATGAAGGTGGTGGTGATCCGTTCGGTTCTGAATCCTTCGCCGATGTTGGCGACGTTTCCCAACGCGGTCACTGCCGCAAGGCCGCCGTCACGCACCACCCGACAAGCGGCCCTCAAGCCGAGCAGGGCGAGCACCGCGAGCACCACCACCACGATCGGCCAGCGCCAGGCGCTGGGGCCGGGAGCTGACCTCGGGGTTGAAGGGTCGGGCTTCACTTATCGGTCCCTCCGGACATACCCGATGGTACCGCACCACGAAGCCGTGATCGGCCGGTGTGGAGTATCGGCGGATGTCAGGCGCCGCCGCCCAGCACCCTGCTCAGAAACTCCACCGTCTCGATCCACGCCGCCTCGGCGGCCTCGGGCTGGTAGTTGTGGCCGGAGGGATTGGCAAAGGCGTGGTCCGCTTCCGGGTAGACGATTATGGTGGCGTCCTTGCCCAGATCGTCGAGGGCCGAGGAGAATGCCTCCACTGACTCCAGCGGAATGCCCTGGTCCTCGGCACCGAAGATCCCGAGGATCGGCATCTGGAGGGTCACCAGCCGCTCCGGGTCGGTGACCAGCTGGCCATAGTAAATCACCGCAGCGTCCAGCGAGTCCGGCAGCAGGAGCGCGGTGTTTAGTGACCAGCCCCCACCGAAGCACCAGCCGATGCTTGCTACCGTCATCGATCCGATCTCTCGCCTCAGGTACTGATCCGCCTGTTTCAAGTTGTCTTCGGCCGCCGCCGGGTTGCCGTTGGCAGCCAGCATCAGAGCGTAGGCGGCGTCGCGGTCCTCGCCGACCTCGCCGCGGTAGAGGTCGACGGCAAGGGCGGTGTAGCCCTCTCCGGCCAGGCGGCGAGCCATCGCCCGGATGTTGTCGTTGAGACCCCACCACTCGTGAATGACGATCAGACCCGGACCGTTTTCGATGCCCACCGGGCGAGCGAGGTAGCCGGTGATCGGCTGGCCGTCGACGGTGGCGTAGACCACCTCAGCCGCCGTCACCTCTCGGCCGGGCTTGGCCTCGGACATGGGATTGGCCACCGGCGCATCATCTCGGTGTTCGTGGGCCATCCGGTCGGCGTAGTCGTCCTTCGCGCCGCATCCGACGGCGGCGATGCACAATGTGAGCAGGAGCGTGCGACGGTACATGAGCTGTTCCTCCATTGTTGGGCTGAAAGGTCCAACAACCACGGAGAAAGAACTGTTCCCCCGGTAGTGGGTCGGTCCCGACCCGCGGGCATCCCGCCGTCAGTCGATCAACATCGAGTAAAATGGTCCCAGCAGATTTCGACAACCCAGCCCGGATAACCCACGGGATCTCGACCCGGTTCGCGGACGGCCGGACGGGGGAGTCCGAGCGTGACGACATGTGGGAGGACGGCATGAAGGATCGGTATCGCTCCGCGTCGCCATACGAGGAGCTGGTGGGGTTTGCTCGGGCCGTGCGGCGGGGCTCGAGGATCATCGTGTCGGGCACCGCACCCATCGCGCACGACGGCGAGACGGTGGTGGCGGATGCCTACGCGCAGGCGATGCGCTGTTTCGAGATCATCCTGGAGGCGGTCGAGGCGCTGGGCGGGACCCGGGAGGATGTGGTTCGCACCCGGATGTACGTTGTTGACGCCGCCGACTGGGACGCTGTTTCGAGAGCCCACGGTGAGACCTTCGGCACGGTCTTCCCGGCGGCCACGATGGTGGTCGTCAAGGAGCTGCTCGACCCCAAGTGGCGCGTCGAGATCGAGGCGGAGGCCATCGTTGGAGATTGACCGAGATCCGTCGAGGTTTTAACGCAATCCACTCCGCAAACTCCGTGAATTGAGAGATTTTTGATTATTTGTGGGGCGGTTCAACCGCGCCGTGATCGCTCATTCGAACGGGGAGGCGGCGGGGACCCCAGTCCCCGGGGCGGTGATCGAAGCGGCCCGGACAGGCCGTTCCGCAGGCGGGGCAGCAGCCGTTCTCGAGCTGCCAGGCGGTGATCAGGTACCAGTCGCGGCCGATCAGCAGCTCGCCGCAGTCGGCGCAGTAGGTGCCGCCGCCGTCCTGGTCGTGGACGTTGCCGGTGTAGGCGAACCTGACACCGTTGCCGATGGCGATCCGGCGGGCTCTGGTGAGGGTCGATGACGGCGTGGGGGGTGTGCTCAACATCTTGAAATCCGGGTGGAAGGCCGTAAAGTGCATCGGCACGTCGGGGCCGAGCCTGTCCACCACCCAACGGCTCATCCGGTCCAGCTCGTCGTCGGAGTCATTCTCCCCGGGGATGATCAGAGTGGTGAGCTCGACCCAGACCTCGGTCTCGTGAGCGAGGTACTCCAGGGTGTCGAGCACCGGCTGCAGCGAGCCTCCGCAGAGACTCTTGTAGAAGTCCTCGTTGAAGGCCTTGAGGTCCACATTGGCGGCGTCCATGTGGGCAAAAAACTCCCGCCCGGGCTCCGGCAGGATTTCGGCCGCCGTCACCGCCACGGTCGCGACTCCGACCTCGCGGCAGGCGGCGGCCACGTCCACCGCGTACTCGAGGAAGATGACGGGGTCGTTGTATGTGAACGCCACGCTGCGGCAGCCCAGGGAGGCTGCCGCTCTGGCGATGGCTTCGGGGGAGGCGGAGTCGGCCAGCCGGTCCATCTGGCGCGACTTGGAGATGTCCCAGTTCTGGCAGAACTTGCAGGCCAGATTGCATCCGGCGGTGCCGAATGAGAGCACGCCCGTGCCCGGAAAGAAGTGGTTGAGGGGCTTCTTTTCGATCGGATCGACGCAGAATCCGCTGGACCGGCCGTAGGTGGTGAGCACGATGCCGCCGTCGCCGGCCATTCGGACGAAGCACAGGCCCCGCTGTCCTTCCTTGAGCTTGCACAGCCGGGGGCACAGCTCGCACAGCACTCTCCCGTCGTCGAGGCGGCGCCAGTAGCGTCCCGGATGGTGGCCGGTGGTCGTGTCCGTCGTGGCCGACATGCAGATCTCCCACCTCAATAGTTGGCCCGAACACGGGCCTGTGTCAACGTGGCGGCTGAAAAGGCGCCAAGGGTTTATTGAACTCGAAAAGCGGGGTGGGGGAACGGGTGGGTAGCTTTTCGAGCGACAACCGCGACGGTCCCGCCCCCTCAACCGCCGAAGGCCGGGATCAAGGTGCCGGTCACCTCGCCGAATCCCACCCGAATCCCATCCGTTTCGCAGTGGCCGCGCATGATCACGGTGTCGCCGTCGTCGAGGAACTTCCTGGTCTCGCCGTTGGGCAGCTCGATGGGTTCGGCACCGCGCCAGCTGAGCTCGAGCATGGAACCGCGCTCCTCGCGGGCCGGGCCGGAGATGGTCCCCGAAGCCAGCAGGTCTCCCGGCCGCAGGTTGCAGCCGTTGACCGTGTGGTGGGCCAGTTGCTGGCAGACGGTCCAGTACAGGTAACGGAAATTGGAGGTGGCGATGACGGCTGGTTGGTCCATCGCTTCGCTCTGCAGGAGCACCTCGAGCCGTATGTCGTAGGCCCAGTCGCCCGTTGACTGCAGGTAGGGCAGGGGCAGGGGATCGTCCTGCGCCGGGCCGGTGCAACGGAAGGGCTCCAGGGCGTCCATGGTCACCACCCACGGCGAGATGGAGGTGGCGAAGTTCTTGCCCAGGAAGGGTCCCAGACGGGACGTACTCCCAGGCCTGGATGTCGCGGGCGCTCCAGTCGTTCACCAGCACCATGCCGAAGATGTGATCGGCGGCGCGGTCGATCGGGATCGGGTGGCCGAGATCGTTGCCCGGGTCCCACGAAGAAACCCATCTCGAGCTCGAAGTCCATCGACCGGCTCGGGCCGTAGCTGGGCAGGGGCGCGTCGCCGATCTTCGCCTGGCCCTTGGGACGGGGAATGGAGGTGCCGCTGACCACGATCGAGCTCGACCGGCCGTGGTAACCGACCGGGAGGTGAAGCCAGTTGGGTTGGAGCGCGTTGTCCGGTCCCCGAAACATGGTGCCCACGTTGGTGGCGTGCTCGCGGGAGGAGTAGAAATCGGTGTAGTCGTCGATTCGAGCCGGCAACACCATCTCCACCGACGCAACCGGCAATAGGGCGGCGTCTCTCAGGCCGGCGTCGTCGCGCAGGGTCGGTTCGTCGGCGTCGAGCAGCTCGGCGATTCGTCGCCGTGCTTCCCGCCACGCTGGACGCCCCATGGCCATGAACGCGTTGAGCCGGGGCTCGTGGAACACCCCCGCCTCCCGCAGCTCGGGCCCGTCAAACAGACCCCGCTCCATGAGCACCGACAGGTCGAGGACGCGATCGCCGATGGCAACCCCAACGCGGGGCCTCGCCAGCGCACCGGGGCGGAACACACCGTAGGGTAGATTGTGGATCGAGAAATCGGAGTCGGGGCCGATCTCCAAGAAGCTGCGTCGGTTGAGGTTGGGTCGAGTCATCGCGATGTGGTCTCCCTGATCAAGTGATGGGTCAGCGACCCGCCTCGGGTGTGTCTGCCCCGAGCACGCCGAGGCCTCGGAGGTCGTCGAGGGGTTCGCTGAAACTGCAGCTTCCGAAGGAGGTGACGCCGCCGGTCCTCGAGGCGGAGATCTGTCCCGTGTCCGCCGCCAGGTGGCGCCACTCCAGGCCGCTCGGGTCGAACCGGAAGGCCGCAGGATCCTCCTCCAGCAAAATGGTGAGCAAGGTGTCTTCGTCGAGCTCGTGGGCCTGCACGAGGACGCCGGCGACGAAGACGTTGAGAAAGCCGTGGACGGTGGTCTCGAGATCGGGGTCAAAGTGGCGGACCGGGTGGTGGAGACCCTGGGTGGCCTTGAGAGGGATGCCCCGGCGCCGGCAGGAGGCGATCGCGGCGGCCACCGACACCGGGGACGGTACCGCCGCCGGCTCCAATCCTCCGCACCGAATTTTGAGGCCGGCCGAGCGCCCCGGACGCCGAGCGTGGCCAATCGCGTCGATGGCCTCGGGGAGGCGGGTTCGCCAGCCGTCCAACAGCGAAACCTCGAAGAACGGGACCGCCGTCGGCAACCAGGCCGCCAGCTGTTCGGTGGTCGCTGCGGTCACCGGCACGAGATCGACGCCTGGATTCGGCAGCCGAACCTCGAATTGATCCAGCAGAACCCTCGAGCCGACGGCGGCGCGGAACGACACGATGTCGTGGAGATCTGCGGTGACGCCCGAGGAGAATCCGTCCGCCGAACCGCCGCCGCGGCCAAGCACGGACAGGGCGAGGCCGGCCCGGTCCTGTCGCAGCCTTCCAACCATGGGGGCGAGCTCGCCGAGACGGGATGCGGGGCATACGAAGCGCGCCATCAGCCAGCCGTCCGGTCCCTCCAGGTGGCCTAGGAATCGATCGAAGGCCTCGGACATGCCCAACGCGGCCGGCGGGAAGAGGCCGGCGTAATCGATGATCCCGTTCAAAAGCGTGCGAACGCTGGGCAGCATCTTCGGTCCTTTGTGTCCCGGTCTCCCGGTCGTGTCCGGTAGGGAATGGTACCACTCGGGGCGATCGGACGGTCTCAAGGGAGGAGTCTAAAGTCTAAAGTCTAAAGTCTAAAGTCTAAAGTCTCTCTCGTCTGTCGTGAGCGATGGCATCAGCGCTGCGACCTTGGTCCGGTACAATCGCCGGCCGGAGGGCGGAGCATGATGGGCAGCAGGCGGATCTGGTTGTTGGTGGCGCTGGCGATTGTGGCGGCGCCGCCGCCGGCGGTCGTCGCGGCCGACCTCGACATTCCGGTCGAGAACCCGGGTTTCGAGCGGCTGTCTCCGGACGGAACCGTCGTGGGTTGGCGGCTGGACGGGAGCTCCTCCACTGGAGAAGCGACCGTCAAGGGAACGGCAGACGTGGCCCGATCGGGTGCCGGCAGCCTCGAGGTCGCCAACCGCGGACCGGCCTCGACCACCGTAGTGTCGGATCCGGTCCGGCTCGAGGTCGGCCACCTCTACCGGCTGAGCGGTTGGATCATGACGGAGTCGGTCTACTCCGATTCGACCGCCAGGTACCCGACAGCGATGCCCGGCTGCCTGACTATGGCCTCCTTTCCGTTCACCAACCACTCGCCGACGGTGGGCGCGGACTCCGGCTGGACCCTCGTCGAGACGCTGTTCATCGCCACCTCGAGCGAGGATCGGGTGCGGCTACACCTCGGCTTCAACGGCACCGCCACCGGCACCGCGTGGTTTGACGATCTGCTCCTGGAAAAGGTGGACGACATCGCCGAGTACATTCCGTTGGAGACGGTGCGGTGGTTCGGCGACGGCTACCGGTACGACGACCAGGGTTGGATATTTATCCACATCGAGGGCGAACCCTACGAGCGCGGCTACCAGTACGGCTTCCTGGTGGCGGACGAGATCGTTTCGTACATGTCGAAGCTGGCGGTGGTTCAGAACCCCGATGATCCGGCGGCCGGCTGGAACGATCTCCGGTTCGAAACGGATGCCCTGTTCCTGCGCGGCTACGACCGTGAGTTCCTCACCGAGATGAGGGGCATCGCCGATGGCGCGGCCCACTCCGGCGCCGTCTACGAGGAACGTCCGATCGACCTGATCGACATTGTCACTCTCAACTCGGTGATCGATCTCGACCAGCTGCACGACGCCATCGAGATCACCCCCAACGGGCTGACCGGCGAGAGCTTCCTGGCCGCCGAGGACGAGATGCTGATCAAGGAGTCGAGCCACAAGTGCTCGGCCTTCGTCGCAACCGGCCCCGCCACCTCCGACGGTCAGGTGGTCTTCGGCCAGATCTTCATGTGGAGGGGCTACACCGGGGTCCACTGGAACGTGATCACCGATATCGTGCCGGCCGACGGGCACCGGCTCGTCTACCAGACCTTTCCCGGGGGCATCCACTCCGGCGCCGATTTCTACATCAACGCGGCGGGCATCGTCATCGGTGAGACCACGGTGTCCCAGACCCCCTTCGAACCCGATTCTACTCCTCAGTCCAATCGAATCCGCAAGGCGGCACAGTACGCGTCCTCCATCGACGACGTCGAGCGAATTCTGTGGGACGGGAACAACGGCATGTACTCCAACGACTGGCCGATCGCCGACGTCAAAACCGGCGAGGTGGCGATCCTGCTGCTCGGGACTCACACCAAGAAGCTGTGGCGGACCTCGGAGGACATGGCTCCCTTCGGGACTCCAGGTTTTCTGTGGGCCAACAACAACAACCGGGACCCCGAGGTGCGCAAGGAGTATCTGGCCCAGCCCGACGACCGGCCATTCGACCTGGTCTTCTCGCCGTGGAATCGGGACGTGGCGTTCAACGAGTTCTATCGCGAGCGCGCGGGCACCATCGACGCCATCGCCGGGGTCGACCTCTGGGCCTCGTCGCCCATCAACCGCGCCCACGCCTGCGACGGCAAGATCACCGATACCGAAATGGCCCGGCAGTTGGTTTTCCTGGCCCATTTCGGCAAGGTCACGCTGCGCGAGAAATTTCCTCAAAAGGGATACCGGATCATGCCCGATCTGCCGGAGGCGGTGCCGCACCTGAGCCTCGGCTACTCGGTTCCGAGCCCCGTCTTCGTCACCGACAAACTGAAGGAGGCTCGTGCCGCGGGGCGCTTTGAGGGTCTTTCCAAGGAGGCCGAGCCTCCCGAGCTCGAGCTCGGCGAGCGGGTCGATCTGTTCACCCTCGACTCGAGGACGTTGTGGCGGCAAACCGTGTTCCCGGCCGCGGAGGCGGACGGCTGGTTCGTCAGCGCCTCCGCTGCCTACTGGAGGATGCTGAACGACCTCGCCGAGGATGATCCGGTGGACGCCGCGACCGAGCTCGCCGCCGAGCTGGCCGGACTCAACGCGCGTTATCTCTACACCGTTTCCCGTGAACCCGACCTGCGGCCGGTGGACACGGCGCGGGCCTACGACCGCTACGGCCCGTACCAGATTCCGCGCATCAAGGGCACCTTCGCCCTACACCAGCTGCGGTTGATGCTCGGCAACGAAGCCTTCCTCGAACTGATGCGATCTGTTCACGATCAGTTCGCGAACCAACCCATGAGTACTGCAGACGTGCTGGCCGCTGCCCGCGAAACCACGGGGCGTGATCTTTCGATGGAGGTCGGTCAGTGGATCGAGCGCACCGGCCTGCCGCTACTTCAAGTGCGGGCCGGGGCACGCGAGCGGCGGGGCGGTTGGGACGTGACGATCGACGTCGAACAGGAGGGCGAGCCCTATCGACTGGTGACCCATCTCGCGGTCACCGCAGGCGGAGAGCGTCACCTGCGCGCCATGGAGATCGACGGTCCGTCGCCCAGCGTGACCTTCCGGTTCGACGACCGGCCGACACTGGTGGAGTTCAATGCGCTCAACGACGTGCCGGTGCCGTACTCGGATTTTTATACTTGGGGGAACTTCCTCGATGACTTCCACCACACCCTGATCGTCTACGGGACGGCGCGGCAGGACGAGGCCAACCACACCCTGGCCCGTCGCTGGCAGGAGACTCTGGCCAACGCCTACGTGGAAATCCTGCCGCCGCTGGTCAAGGATTCGGAGCTGACCACCGCGCAGGCAGCCTCACACGACCTGATCGTTTTCGGCACCCTCGCCGACAACAATCTGTTTTCGAAGCTCGACACCGAGTTGCCGGTGGCGCTCGGCAAGGACCACTTCTCGTGGCTGGGAGAGGCCTATGCCGAGTCCCGGCAGGGGATGTTCCTGGTGATGCCCAACCCGCTCAACCCCCGGCGAGTGGTGTACCTGGTGGCGGCAAACTCGGCCCTCGAGCTTCACGAGATGACCAAGGGCTACACCCGCGGTATCCCGTCGTGGGCGGTGTTCGAGGATGGGGAGGTGACGGCCAAGGGCTTTCATGGCCCCGCCGAGTTCCGGATCGAGCTGCCGTCTCAGTGATGCCGACGACCATTCCCGGGGGTCAACCCCCGGGCTACTTGACGACCCAAATCTCGGCGACGAGGTTCCGGTTGACGGAGTAGGCCATGGAGCCTCCTCCCACCCGCTGAGTCACCTTGAGCGAGTCGTCCCGGACGGAGTCGAGGATCACCCGGATCTGGGTTCCGTCGGTCATGTGAAGCTCGACCATTTCACCCTCGTAGGCGGCGAGACCGGCCGGGTCTTCGAGGGGTTTCCACTCGACTCGCTCACCGAGCACGGCTCCGGCAGGGGGCGGCCGTTCAGCCTCCGGTTCAGCCTCGGATTCCCCGGTCGCAGGCGTATCGTCTGCAGATTCTGGCTCGGGCTCGACCTCGGTGGGCTCCGGTTCGACCGCGGAATAGGTCGAGTCGGCAGGCTCCTCCTGAATCTGCGGTTGCCCGAGGTCGAACGACTCGAACTCCGCCATGGCCGAGGTGGCCACGGAACCAACGAGAACGAATCCGCCGACACCCGCGGCCAGGAGCCCGCCCACCATCACCAGGAAGCCGAGCTTGGCCTCGTCCCAGTATTTGATGAGAAACACGATGAGCGGGATGATCAGCCAGGAAAGAAAGAGCATCACCAGGCCCCAACCGAGGCTCTTCTTGAAGCCGAGCACGAGGAGCATCACCCAACCGCCAAGGTAGAGGATGCCGCCGAGAGCGAGCAGCAGGTACGCGCCTGTGACCACCGCCATGCCTCCTTGCCGTATTCGAGGCACCCAGTCTACACAACCGCGGGGGTAGATGAAAAGGAGTCTGCCACCAAACGACGGGACGACAGGGTATCCTTTGGCCGATTCGAGCGTATTTCTCCAACGACGACCGTGCCGGGCGGAGGGAATCAGTGAGACCGACGTTTGTGACCATCGTGGCCATCGGTGCCCTTGCATTGACCTGTCCCTCCGCGAGGGGTGGGGACCCCGACAGCCGGGACTCTCCCCTCGATTCACGCACGGACTCCCACCGTGAGGTGCTCGCGGACGCTCCGGCCACCGCGGCCGATATTTCCGAAAACGAAGAGTCTCCCCGACCGACGATCGTCCAACGCAACGGCTTCGTCAGCATCCAGGTCAACCTGGGTCCGGGCGGAGGCAACGTTCAGGGCGACGCGGGCAACGAGCCTTCCATCGCCGTGGATCCGAATGCGCCGCTCCGAATGGCGGCCGGCTGGAGGCAGTTCGACGCCACCTCGTCAAGCTTCAGGGAGGGAGGTTGGAGCTGGAGCTCCGACGGCGGCCGGACGTGGGCGCCCGGGAGGGTGCTCCAGGAGGGAGTCTTCAGGTCCGACCCGGTGCTGGCGGCGGACGGGGACGGCATCTTCTACTACTACAGCCTGATCTCCACCCCGGACATCTTTTGCGACATGTTCCTGTCCGAGGATTGGGGCCAGAATTGGGTCGGACCGATCGATGCATACGGCGGCGACAAGGCGTGGTTCGCCATCGATCGGACCGCGCTGCCCACCCGCGGCAACATCTATGCCGGTTGGACCCAGGCCTCCAACCAGTTCGGCGACCAGACGTTCATCCGCAGTTTTGACGGTGGTTTTTCCTACACCGAACCCATTGCGACCCTGCCCACACCCACCTGGGGCACCCTCACCGTCGGCACCGAGGGGCAGCTGTTCATGGTGGGCAATGCCAACTACAACCGCAACTTCTTCGTGGTGTTCCGCTCCTTCGACGTCGGCGATCCCGGGGTGGAGCCGCCCGGATTCGACGTCATTGCGGTGGACCTCGGTGGCACCCACCTGGCGGGAGACGACTATCCGGTCGACACACCGAATCCCAGAGGTTTGCTGGGACAGATCTGGATCGCCACTCACAGCGGGACCGGGCCGAGGCACGGCGAGCTGTACGTGCTGGCCTCGCTGGATCCTCCCGGGGAGGATCCTCTCGACGTGCACTTCGTGCGATCTTCGGACGGCGGGGAGACCTGGAGCGAGCCGGTGCGGATCCACCCCGACGAGCGTGGTGCCTGGCAGTGGTTCTCGACCATGTCGGTGGCGCCCAACGGCCGCATCGACGTGGTCTGGGTGGAGTCGTTGGAGGGCACCTCACCCAACATCGGCGAGCTCCGGTACAGCGCCTCCATCAACGGCGGCACGACGTGGTCGACGCCGATCGCGATATCGCCGGTCTTCGACAGCTGGCTGGGCTGGCCGCAACAGGAGAAGCTGGGCGATTACTACCACATGGTTTCCGACGCGGTGGGGGCCGATCTGATCTATGCCGCCACCTTCAACGGCGAGCAGGACGTGTACTACCTGCGCATCGGCGACACCGACTGCAACACCAACGGCATCGGCGACACCGGCGATCTGGCGGCCGGGCTCAACGACTGCAACGACAACGGACTGCTCGACAGCTGCGAGATCGCCGCCGCCACCGCGGTCGACAACGATGGCGATGGCGTGATCGATACTTGCCGCGTCCCACCACGGCGGGGTGGAGGGCGCGTAGCGCCTTGATGGCAAATTACAAATTACAAATTACAAATTGAAGATTGAAGATTGAAGATTTCCCCCCCCCCCCCCCCCCCCGACCTCCGGGTGGGTGGAGACTTTCGACTTTTGACTTTTGACTTTTGACTGGGTGGGTGGACGGCGGTCAGGCGATGCCGGCGGCGGTGAGGGCGGCCTTGACCGCCGCGACGAGGATGATCACCGCGAAGATGCGTTTCAGCGTAGTGGGCGAAAACCTGGTCTCGGAAAGGTGGGCTCCGACCAGGCCTCCGACCAACACCGCGATCGCCAGCGGGGCGACGAATGAGGCCGCCACCGTTCCTCGAATTCCGTGAGCTGCGAGACCGGCCACCGACAGCGACAGGACGGTGGCGGAGGTGACCGCTGCCGTCTCGCGCGGTGTGGCCCACGCGGCGAGCAGCAGTACCGGCCCCAGAAAGACTCCTCCCCCGATGCCGAGCATGCCCGAGGCGAGGCCGATGGCGGTGCCCACCACCGGTCCGACCGTCCACAGCACGAACTGTCGCGGCCGTTGGATTTTCTCTTCGCCGCGGGCCGCTGACCTGAGCATCGCCGCCGCGGCGAGACCCAGGCCGACCGCCAGCAGGCCGAGGAAGGTGCGGCGGGGCACCTGCAGCAGGCCGCCGGCGAAGGCGGCCGGGATGGCGAAGACGAGGAACGGTGCCAACAGCCGCCACCGAATTCGGCCGGCGATTCCGAATCTGAGCATCGCCGCCGAGGTGACGATGATGTTCATGGCGAGCGCGGTGGGCGCCAGGGATTCGTGGGGGACCCCGAAGAGAGTCATCATGGCCAGGTAGCCCGTGCCACCGCCGAGCCCAACCGAGGCGTAGGCCGCCGCGATCAGGGCGAACACCGGGATCAGCAGAACGGTGAGGGTCACGGACATGGTCCGGCGACTATCCCGCACTTCTCACCGGGTGTCTACTGCTGCCCTCCCCTGGCCATGGCGGTGAAACCCGGCGCACGAGACGAGCTCGACACGGCGTACTTTCAAACCCGGCTGTTGGAACAGATGGGGGAGCGGTCGATCCACAGCGATCGCGGCCGACGGGAGGAATCGAACCGATGAGCCGAACCGAGCGAAGGGTCCTGATGGTCTCCGGAGATTCGCAGCTAGAGCCGGAGCTGCTGCGCCTGATGGTGCCGGCGCTGCTGAAGTTCGGGTGCGTCACCGAACGGGCAGCGGCAGGCTACGGTGCGACCGCCGTGCTCGAGCAGATCTCCTTTTCCCTGGTTGTGGTGGGTTCGCCCACCGAGGAACCCCCGCTGAGCGCGCTGATCAAGTCGATGAGGTGGAAGGAGGCGGCTTGCCATCGGACGCCACTGCTGGTGGTGGCCTGGCCCGAAGGGCTGTGGGATGCGGAAGACCTCCTCGGGCGCGGCGTCAACCGGGTCCTGCACCACAACGCGACTCAGTACCAGGTGGAGCGCACCCTTCGGGAGCTGTTGGTGGTCGAGCCGCGAGTGCGGTACTCGACCCTGGTCAAGCTCAAGATGCCCCATGTCGGGCGGTTCGAGTCCACCAAGCTGGCACAGCTGGACAACCTGTCGACCTCCGGGATGTTGATCCGGGCACCGGATCACGTCGAGGTCGGTGCACCGGTGCCCTTCGAGATCCCCCTGTCCGGAGACCCGACCCCGATCCGCGGACTGGCTGAGGTGGTGCGCTCCACCACCAAGTCCAGGGAGGGCGTCACCGGCTTCGCCGCCCGCTTCGTCCAGATCGAAGAGGACGGTGCGAATCGGCTGGAGAAGTTCGTCCAGCGGCGGATGGTGAGCCGGTCTGACAACGCCTGACGACTCTCGAAAACAGCCACTCCACCAAGGCGCATCCGGAGTACTACTCGGAAATCGGCCGGGCGCTCGGGAGGATGCCGGAGGAGTGCGCCATGGTGGGCGACAACTGGCGATGGGATGTGGTTCACGCCGTCCGGGCCGGCATGTCCACCTTTTGGATCGCCGACCCCTCCGAGCCCCGTCCGGACCCTGATGTGCCGGTGCTCGGACAGGGGGCGCTCGCCGACTTTCTCGCCTTCGCCGAGTCGAGCTTGGGGTAACGGCGAGGCGTCCGCGACAGGAATCAGGGGCAGCGACAGGGAACAGCGAGCCGGGGCGTCGTTTTTCGAGTTTAAGTTAAACGTCAAGGGTTAAACGCCCGGATTCGCCTGAGACGATCCGGCGGATCTCGGCGATCTCGAACGTTGAACGTTTAACCTGTAACGTTTAACTCGGTCCTCACTGCCAACTGCTGCGACAACGTCAACTTCCATCCCGCCCCTTGACCTGGGGGCCTCGGACCAGGAAACTCGTCGGACCATGAACGAGCTCATCCTGATCGTGGACGACGAGCGTGGAATCCTCACCACCCTGGCTCAGATTCTCGAGGACGAGGGTTTCCGCACCCTCGCCACCACCAGCGGTACCGAGGCGTTGAATCTCTACGCGGAGCAGCGGCCAGACGCCGTTTTTCTGGACATCTGGCTGCCGGATCGGGACGGGCTGGAGACCCTTCAAGCCCTGCGCGAGATCGATCCGTACGCCGCGGTGATCATGATGTCCGGCCACGGGACCTCGTCGACCGCGGTCAAGGCGGTCAAGATGGGTGCCGAGGACTACCTGGAGAAGCCGCTCTCCTACGATGCCACCATCGAGGCGTTGCGGTCGGCCCTCGCCAACAGGCAGGCGGCGGTCGCGGGAGCGCCGGCGGATTTGCTCGATGTGGGGGCCCCGCGGACGGAGCCGGTTCGCGTGGTGGCGGCGCCCCCATCCATGCACCTGCTGCGCGACACCGACACGCCCCAGCGTACGATCAGTACCAGCTCCGTCCTTTACGGACTCGGCCTTCACTCGGGCGGCCGGACCGGAATGGTGATGCAGCCGCTGCCCCCGAACTCCGGCATCCACTTTCTGACCGTGCCCCGGGGAACGGTGATTCCGGCCCACGTGGCGGCGGTGGCCGAGACCGACTACGCCACCACCCTGACCTTGGCAGGGGAGAGCATCCGCACCGTTGAACATCTGCTGTCGGTGCTTCACGCCTACGGCATCACCAACCTGCTGATCAAGGTCCACGGCGAGATTCCGGTGCTGGACGGCTCTGCGGTGGAGTTCTGCAAACACCTCGAGGAGATCGGGGTCGTCGACCAGGACGCCAGCCGTCGCGAGGTGGTGATCGATCGCCCATACTCGGTCGGCGATGGCACGGACAAGCAACTCCTGATCGAGCCGGACGAAGGGTTCTCGGTGTCCTACCAGCTCCGCTACCCGCCGCCGATCGGCGAGCAGTTCTACGATTTTCGCCTGGCGGGCCCGGAGGTCTACCGGGACCAGATCGCGCCGGCCCGCACCTTCGGCTTCATGCGCGACATCGCCATGATGAACGAGCTCGGGCTCGGATCCGGGGGGCGCCTGGACAACTTCATCCTGGTCGGCGAGGACAACGTCATCAACACCGATCTGAGGTTCCCGGACGAGTTCGTTCGCCACAAGATCCTCGACATCATCGGCGACCTCTACCTGCTGGGCTACCCGATCCGCGGCCGGGTGACCGCCCGTTTCACCGGCCACCGCGACAACATCGCGTTGCAGAGGCAGATCATCAACGCCGTGGGTGACTGAGTCACCGAGCCACCCGGGAGACCGCAGCCAGTATCACCACACGGGAGGCCCCTCCGGCGAGGTCGCGGCGGATTTCCAACCACTCGGGCAGCTCGCCGTCGAGGTTCGCCTGCTCCGGACACTCCAGGCAGGCGAGACCGTCCTGTTCGACCACCCCCGATTCAAAAGCCGCGATCAGCGCCAGGATCCCCTCTCGCCACGATGTGAAGGGCGGGTCGGCCCAAACGACTCGAAAGGTCTCTCCGCGTCGCGCCAGGCCGGCGACCGCACTTTTCGCCGGTGCCTGGATGACCTTTGTCCGGCCGTCGTTCCCGCACAGAGCATCGCGGTTGGTCTCGATGAGCCTGACCGCCGACCGGTGTCGGTCGACGAACACCACCGAGGCGGCCCCTCGGGACAGCGATTCGAACCCCACGGCCCCGGTTCCCGCGAACAGATCGAGCACCCGGGCCCCGAAGATCTGATCACCGAGCACGGCGAAAGTGCGTTCCCGCAGCGCGTCAGGGGTCGGCCGGATCGAAGATCCGCTGCCCGGTCCCTTCAGTTTCCGGGACCGCCACTCACCGCCGGTGATCCTCACGGCTCTTCTTCCACCACCTCGTAGATCGTTTGCTTGCGCTGGCCCTCGGTGACGATCTCGTGGATGTGGGTGACGTCGTGCTCGAGGACGATGGTGCCGTCCCGGCGTAGCTCCACGACCGTGGCCCGGATCCCGGATCGCAGCTGCACCACGTCGTCAACCGCAGGTTCCCAACCTTCGATCCCAGCGCCGGTGGGCTCCCGCCAGACGACCTGTGATTCGAGGTCGTCCAGGGTCCCCAGGAGACGGGTCGTGGCGAGATTCTGGATCGACATCGAAGAGTAACTGAATTTCAGCGGCGCCTTGGGGCCCACGTAGAGGGTGACGGTCCCCGTGCCCCCGGATCCCCCCGCCGTCGGCAGCTCGTCGAGGCCCGACAGCTCCCGCGAGTCCCGCTCGAGTGCGTTCAGATAGCCCATGTACTCGTCGGCGGTCAACTGGACCTGCCGGAAGAAAATCCGTTCACCGTCGCGGCGACCGGAGACGACGACGACCCCGTTGGTGAACAGCGTGGTCCGCACGTGGCGGTCCCGCACCTCGAGGGTGCGCTCAATCACCGGGCTCGGGGCGCGGAGACCGTCGTCCGCCTGCACGGGGGAGGGCCACGCCGCTACCATGGCCACCACGCCGACCGTCCAACGGAGGCTGATGCGCAGGGAGGAGAGACTTCCGTTCCTCATTTCGTTTCCATGGTACCCGCGCCGAGACGGGCCGCTGCGAGAGCGTGGTTCAGGGCATCGTCAGCGGTGATGGCGCCGTCAGCGAGGGCATCGCGGGTGCTCGCCAGCGCGCTGCCCACGTGCGGCCCGGGTGGGATGCCCTCGGCGATCAGCTGTGCCCCGGTGACCGGCACCAGGATTCGGGCTGACGCGTCCACAGCGGCCGCCAGACGCCGGCGCGAGGTCATCTCGACGCTCGCCATGGTGATCAGGACAGCCTCGGTGTGGTGGCCTTCGATGCAACGCAGCCGGGCTGACAGCGGGAGGCTCGGGTCAGCTGCGACCCGGTGGATCTCGTTGACGGCACGGGGCAGGTCGAGCATTCGCTCCCTCAGGTCGCCGACCAGCTGGAGGCGGTCGGCCAGCTGCCCGGTGGCCGTGCGCCCGTCGGCGCGGAGAATCAAAGCACCGAGGAAGAGGAGCCATGGCTCGGGCAGCGGGCCGAGCTCTTCGAGCTGGTACCACGCCAGCTGGCCTTCGAGCTCGAGCAGGTGGGATCGGATGTCCTCGCTCCAGCGGATGTCGGGCGAGATGGCGGTCAGCAGATCGAGCTCGGCCAGCAGCGCCAGTGAAGGAGTCGGGTGGGGCTCGGCGAGGAGATGCTCGAGCTCTCGGCGCAGCCGCTGGCCGGTCAACCGGTTGAACACCCCCTCGGAGACCGCCGTCGAAATCAGGTTCCGGGTGTCGCCGGCGATGGCGAAGCCGAGGCGGCGAGCGTACCTGACCGCACGAATGGCCCGCGTCGGGTCGTCGATGAAGGACAACGAATGGAGGACCCTGATTTCTTGCTTCTGAAGGTCCTTGCGCCCTCCGAAAAAGTCGACGAGCTGACCGTACCGGTCGCCGGTGAGACAGATTGCCAGCGAGTTGATGGTGAAGTCCCTGCGGTAGAGGTCCTGCCTGATGAGGGAGGTTTCGACCTCGGGCAAGGCGGCCGGCGTCCGGTAGAACTCGGTTCGCGCCGAGGCGACGTCCGCCCGGTGTCCGTCGGGCAGGGTCACCACCGCAGTCAGAAAGGGAGCATGGGGATGGGATCGGCCGCCCAGTGTTTGGGCCAGCGCCTCGGCGAAGGCGATTCCATCGCCCTCGACAACCAGGTCCACATCTTCGTTGGCGCGGTCGAGCAGGAGATCACGCACGATGCCGCCGACGAGGAATGCCTGGAGACCCTGCTCGTCGGCCACCTGCCGGGCGGCCGCGAGCACGTTCTTCACCCACTCCGGCACCGAGCGCAGCATTCGGGTCACCGGCTGGCTGACGGGGCGGGCTCCGGCCATCCGGTTGTCGAGCACGGAGCCGGTGGCGTGCTGGCGCTCGAAGAGCCTGCGGAAGAGCTCCATCCGGGTGACGATGCCCACGGGCTCGCCGTCCTGTTCCACCACCACGAACCGATACGAGCGCTCGAGGAACAGATCACCGAGGGTGCTCAAGGGAGTCCTCGCCTCGACCGTCGGCACCTCGGGTTGCATCACGGTCTCGACCGGGCGGTTCCCCATGCCGTGGCTCAGGCCGCGATCCAGGATCTGCCGCGTCACCTGTCCCACCAGACCGCCGGTTTCGGGATCGCGTACCGGCAGAGCGTTGACCCTGAGCTCGTTCAGCCTGTCCTTGGTATCGGCCACCGAAATGTCGAGATCGATCGAAAAAATCTTGCGAACCGCGACGTCGATGGCCGCCGACGGTGGCGGCATCTCCTGGTCCAGCACCCTCAGCAGCCGTTCGCGGACCTCCACCGGCATCAGGCCCGAGACGCGGGCGGAAGCCGCGGTGGGGTGGCCGCCGCCGCCAAAATGCTGGGCGACGCGGCCGGCGTGGAGACCGCTGACCCTGGATCGGAAGATCAGGTTGACGTGGGGCGGCCGTACCAGCATCGCCACCCCGACCGGGATTTCGAAGGTCTCGACCCAGCGGTGAACCACGAAGGCCGCTTCCTCGTGGTACCGGTCCACCTCGACCGCGGACAAAACCACGGGGACGTCGTGGACGCGAATCTCTTCACTGGCCGCGACGATCCGGTTGAGCAGCTCCAGCTGATCCGGCTGCAGGGCCTTCATGACCCAGCGGCGCACCCAGTCGAGGGAACCCCCCTGCTCCAGCAGCCAGGCCACGATCCTGAGATCGATCGGGGAGGTCTCCCGGTAGGACAGACCGCCGGTGTCCTCGTAGATGCCCATGAGCAGGAGGGAGGCTTCCTCGGGTGTGGGGGGCAGCCCCCGCTCCTTCATGAGGTCGGCGACGATGGTGCAGGTGGCCCCCACCGGCTGCGAAACCAGCTCCCGAGCTCCGACGAGGTTCTCTTCGGTGGTGTGATGGTCGATCACGGTGATCGGGCAGCGGTCGCGTTGGATCAGCTCCCACACCTCGCCGAGGCGCGCCGGGTTGCGGGTGTCGGTGACCACCGCGTGCTCCAGCTTCTCCCGTCGCGCCTGGCGCAGCTTGATCTCGGGAAAGGGCAGGCCGGTGTCCTCCAGGAAACGCCGCACGGCCGCTTCTTGCGAGCCAGGGAAGAGGATCCCGTGGTCCGGGTAGAGGCGAACCGCGCACACCGCCGCCGCGAAGGCGTCGAAGTCGGCGGACAGATGCGTGGTGATGATCCGCACCCTCCCATTGTAGTAGCCCGGGCGGTCTTCCCCCGGTGGCGGGGTTGGTTTTGGCGACTCAGGAACGTCGTTAAATGAACATTTGGTTGTTGACACGCCGACTGTGTCACATGACAATTCAGGAACTCCACAGAGCCGAAGATTGTCATGTCTCGGCGATAGACACATCCGGGCGCCGACGTGGCGCGGAAAGGTAGGACTTCATGAGTGACCAACACGTGCACAGACGATGGCTCGCTGTGCTCGGGATCCTCGTGATCGGTGCGTGGTCAGCGGTCGGCCTTTCGGCCGATGACACCGCCGTCCGGGGGGATCCGCCCACAAGTGCCGACTCGTCAATTATGGAGAGCGTCGCCACGACCGGTGGCGGAGATGCGGAGGTGGCGCCGGTCGGACGCGCCCCGCTGCCGTCGACCCACAGCATTCGGATTGCAGGATCGACACCGAAGCCCCGGAACACCGGTCCGAACTACCAAGCATCCGGCAGCGGCGGTTGCGCGTATGTGACGGCCATTGACGCCAACACGGTGTGGAACAGCCCGCTGGCGCTGCCCCAGGGGGCCACCGTGAACATCCTCAGGATGTACTATAACGACACCTCGGCGACCGACTCGACTGCGTGGTTCACGATCTATGATCTCTATGGATCGATCGTCCAAGAGTTCTCGGTCTCGACCAGCGGAAGCTCGGGGAACGGGTTCACCGACAGCGCGTTGATCGACCACCAGATCGACTACGGTTCGTACTCGTACGTGTTCAATTGGCGGCCGAACGTGATCGGCTCGACGATGCAACTCTGCGGCTTCCGCATCTTTTATTTCGACCCGAACATCTTCAGCCACGGCTTCAACAACGGCGACACCTTCGGGTGGAGCGCGGTCGTCCAGTGAGGAGAAAACGAACATGAAGCTCACAATATCGAAATCACTGTTCTGCCTGGTGATGACCGGCGTGGTCATTGCCTGGGCGCCGATGACTGCGGAAGCGACCGAGCCGATCGCGGCGTCGGCTTCCGCCGACGCAGAAGGGTACAGAGCCGCGGCACCCTCCGCTGGGTTCGGTGAGCCCGAGTTCATGCCTTTGTTTCTCAACGTGCGGGTTGCCGGATCGACATTGAAACCAAGGGCCAACGACGTCACCTATCAGGCATCCGGCGGTGGCGGGTGCGTGTACGTGACGGGCGGAGACCAATACGAGGTGTGGAATATCCCGGTGATCTTGCCGCAGGGTGCGGTGGTGGGCACCCTCAGGATGTACTACAACGACACCTCCGGGTCCGACTCGACCGCGTGGTTCACGATCTATGATCTTAATGGGAGTGTTACCGAGGAGTTCTCCGTGTCGACCAGCGGAAGCTCGGGGAACGGGTACAGAGACAGCAGCCCGATCAATCACCAGATCGACTACAGCGTCTTCTCGTATGTTCTCAACTGGCGGCCGTCCGTGATCGGCTCGACGATGCAGCTGTGCGGGTTCCGGATCTTCTACGAGACGCCCTGACGGGCCGTTCCGTTACGGTGTGATTCCGCCCGGGGACTCTCGATCCCCGGGCGGCGTCTTTGACTCACGGGGTCGCCGCCGACCAGGCGGCGGTGCTGCCGGACTCGAAGCCGTCGGCAAAGACGTAGCTGGCCGATCCGCCGCTGCCGGCGCGAACCACGATGTCATCCAGGTGCCAACCGTCGGCGGTGACCCAGGAGTCGGTCTCGAGGCGGAACCGCAGCCGGGCCGAGCCTGCGCCGTCGAGCTCGGGCAGCTCGATGGCGATCGTCTGCCACGGAGCCTGCGAACCGGTGTAGCTCGCCGCCCCGGGCCAGCTGGCGCCACCGTCGATCGAGAACTCCACGTACCCGAAGTCATAGCCGCTCTCGATGGCGTAGATGTGGTCGAACTCGAGGGTCACTCCGGTCAATCCACTCAGGTCGAGGACGGGCGAGGTCAGCGACAGGTTGCGGTTGTCCGCGTAGTCACCGCCCGGGCTGTCGGTCCACGAGTGGGTGGGGCTCGACGACGCCTCGTCGGTGATCGCCCAGGGTGACTGGGCCGTCCAGCCGATGTTGCCGCCCTCCACGTCGTCGATCAGCACCTGCTGGTAGGGGGCGAGCCGGAAATTCAGCGGAGTGGTCGCCTCAGGGACCGCCGGGATCTCGTGCGCGGTGAACGGTGCGTGGCCGTCGGCGGCGGCGGCGACGTCGTAGGTGCCCGCGGGAGCGAGCAGCAGGTAGCTGCCGTCCACCGGGTCGGTGGCGGTCGCAAAGGGGCCCGCCGTCACCGTGGCGGCCAGCGGCTGGCCGGTCTCACTATCCTCGACCACGCCGGCGATCCTCGGCGCCGTCGCGGGGTCGAGGATCCAGAAGAACGCAGCGCTGACAGGGCCCCAGGCGCCGGAGGCGTCGCGGCCGTGGACGAACACGGTGTGGCGGCCCTGGCCGAGGCCGCCGGTGGGGACCGAGGCGGTCGCCCACTCGGTGGGGGAGTCGAAGGCGCCGTCGGCGGGTGCCATCGCCGCCGGCGCGGCACCGGCCTGCCAGGGAGGAGCGTCCACCGTGTAGGTCACCTCGGCGATGTCCTGGACCGGTTCGACGCCGTTGAGGGTGCTGAAACGGGTGTCGTCGATGAGCGCGGAGATGTCGACGGGGTCGCCGGGGGCGACGACGGTGACGCCGCCCAGATCAATCGAGGACGTCTCCGGCCCGGAGGGCGTCGTGTGCGGCGTCCGTGCCACCTTGGCGGCGTAGCGCAAGGACTCCAGGTTGCCGGGGAGGATGCTGCTCTCGAAGGACCCGCAGTCCTGGAAGAAGCTGGTGCCGAGCTCGAAGAGGAATGCCGCCACGCCGAGGTCGCCGTAGGCGAAGTCGATGGTGGTGCCGTCGGCAGGGTAGAGCCCCACCGCCTGTGTCCGGCTCGTGGCCGTTGAACCAGGCGAGTCGCCGACCGAAGGCCTGCAGCTGGTCGCCATTTGGCGCGGCGCTGTAGGTGAATCCCCAGGGCCACAGCACGAGCTGGCCGGAAGCGTGGATGTCCATGTAGATGCCGGTGGCGTCGTCAGGGGCCGCGGCGCCGAGCTCCGGGTCGCGCTGGTCGGGGAAGATGCTGCGGGCGTAGCTCTCCACCGCCTGGGTCTCCGGCTCGGTCGCCGGGTCCGGTCCGCGGTAGGTGGTGTCGCACTCGAATCCGCTCGAGCCTCCGCAGCAACCCCACTGGAACTCGAAGTTGCGGTTGAGGTCGGCGCCGCGGTCGTTCGAGGTGGTCCCGCAGTAATTCTCGTTGGTGTTCTTGCGCCACAGCTGGCCGGTCTCGGCGTGCTTGCGGCCGTCCGGGTTGGTGTGGAGCAGCAGATGGATCTCGTGCTCGTCCAGCAGCCAGGTGGCGTCCGGGTCGACGCCGTAGCCCGCCACGAGCTGCTCGGCAAAGCGGAGCATGAGCTCGGCGGTGGTGTACTCGCGGGCGTGGATCGCCGAGGTGACGAAGAGCCTGGGCTTGCCGTGCGGCGGGTCGTCGCCGGTGGGGGTTCCGGGATGGTCGGCGTTGGTGAGCTTGAGCACCAGCATGTCGTAACCCGGCGAGCCGCCGGGCTCGGTCTTCTCCCAAGAGTCCCCGACGTCGATCCACTGCGCGAGGTTCGGGTGTTGAGCCACGATCGCCTGCGCGTCGGTGAAGGTCTCCTCCACCGTTCGATAACACGGATAACCCGGGATACCCTCGGTCTGACCCTCGAGGGGGGTTGGAGGAGTGCACATCTTCTGCGTCAGCCGTTCGTCGACCTCGACCCGGAGCCCCGCGGCCAGCAGGCGTTCGATGCCGTCCGCGTCGACACCGACGACCAGGTAGCCCAGGTCGTGGTTCACCTCCCACGGCTCGGTCCAGGCGGCGACGGATTCGACCTGGGAGCGGTCGGTGAACCAGGCCCGAACCACCGTCGGGCAGTCGCCGGCCCGCAGTGGGCCAGCTGCCAGGACGAGGAGGATCAGTGCCGCGGCTGTCTTGACGGGGGGTTGTTTCACGAGACCGGCTCCTTGCCCGGGTGTTCCGGGTGAGTTGGTTTCCTTCCGAGGGTAGGGCGGTTCGGCCCGCGGCGCAAGGCGCTCATCGGCCGGCCGGTCGGATTTGACCGCTGACCGGCCATGCGCTACAACGGTGACCGGCAATCTGCCGACATCGCAAGAATCGGGGCTGAGAAAATCGAATCAGTTAATAAAGGGGGGTCAACCATGACAATCAACACCAATAGAACTCTGCTGCTGGCGGCGGGCCTGATGGCCGTTTGCCTGCTGGTGGCCGCACCAGGGACTCGGCGGCCGAGCCCGATCCGCAGGCGCAGCCGGCCGACACAGCGACGGCCGCAACGCAGGCGGCGCCCGCTGCCACTGCCCCGGCCGCCGGGATGCTCGCCTTCAGGGATCCGGTGACCGGCCAGCTGAGACCGCCGACGGCGGACGAGCTCGACGCGCTTCGTCCCCAGCTCGAAGCCCTCTTCAATCAGTCCAGCGAAGGTCTCGAGCAGATCGAGCTCCCCGATGGAAGCGTCGGAATCGACCTGCAGGGCCGTTTCGCGTCCGCGGTGGTGGCGACCGTCCAACCGGACGGGACCGTTACGACGCGATGTGTGAACGGTGCCGAGGGACTGCTCGAGCCGGTGACCTCCGCCGATGATGAGGCGCCGGCTGCCGAAGCCGCCGGTCCCAAAACCACGGCTGTGAAGTGAGGGAGGCGAAGATGAACTCAAAAATCGTCGTGACCCTTGTAGCCATTTGTCTGATTGCAGGCCTGGGATCGGTCGCCCATGCCGCCACCATCACCATCATCAACAACGACGATCCCAATCCCCCCGACGGCCCCGAGGGCTTCTGGGACCCCACCCCGGTGGCGCCGGTGGGCGGCAACCCGGGCACCACCCTCGGCGAGCAGCGGCTGATCGTGTTTGAGACCGCGGCCAGGATCTGGGGATCCTGGATCGGCAGCGACGTCGAGATCCGGGTCAGGGCTCAGTTCGACGACATGGGAGGGTGCGCTGTGCTCGGCTCGACCGGGGCCACCAACGTTTGGCGCGACTTCCCCAACGCGCCCCACCCCGGCACCTGGTACCCCAACGCCCTGGCCGACGCGCTGGCCGGGTACGACCTGCTGCCCGTTCAGCCGGATATGAACTCGACCTTCAACAGCCGGATCGACACCGCCGCCTGCGCCGGGTCGAGCTTTTATTACGGGCTCGACAACAACGCGGCCGGCAACCAGTTCGACCTGCTGGTCGTCATCCTGCACGAGACGGCCCATGGGCTGGGCTTCGCCGGGTACACCAACCTCCAGACCGGCGAGCAGTTTGCGGGCTTCCCCGACCTGTTCTCGTGGAACCTCCACGACCTCACGCTGAACATGGACTGGAACGACATGTCGAATGGAGAGCGCCTGGCCTCGATCACCAATACCCGAGGCCTGGTGTGGACCGGGGCGAGCGCCGCCGCCGGGCTGCCCGAGGACCTCAAGCGGCCCTACGCCATGGAGGTCGAGGCAACGGCTCCACCGCCGGTGGTTGGGGTTTATCCCGCCCAAGCCGCTCTTTTTTCGGGCTTCCCTCCGATGGAGATGCCCGGTGAGATCGAGCTCGTCAACGACGGCACCGCCAACCCGAACCTCGGCTGCAACCCACTGGTCGGCTTCACTCCGGGGATGATCGCGATGGTCGATCGAGGGAGCTGTGAGTTCGGTGTGAAGATGCAGAATGCCGAGAATGCGGGGGCCGCCGCAGCGATCGTCGTGAACTGTATTGCGGGCGACCCGGAATGCACGGGTGACACCCTTGGAGACAATCTCCTCTTCATGGGTGGAGGGGTGGTGGGCGACCAGGTGACCATCCCTGGCCTGTTCCTCGGCCACACCGCCGGACAGACTCCTCCGCAGCCAGCCCACCGGAGTGAACGTCATCAACCGCGTTCTCGACCTGCACTCCGCGGACATCGACGGGCAGCCACTGATGTACACGCCGAATCCCGTGGTGGGCGGCTCCTCGGTCAACCACTGGGAGGTGACGCCGTTCCCAGATGATTTCACCGACCTGTTGATGGAGCCGGGCATCTCCGTGACCCTCAGCACTGATCTGGACATCACCCCGGCCGAGCTCGAGGACGTGGGCCATCGCCTCATCTTCATTTTCGCGGACGGCTTCGAGGCCGGCGATACCTCGGCATGGAGCGACGAGGTGCCGTAGCAGAAGTGCTTCGCCTCCGGGCGAGAGACAGATCGTGGACGATGACGGGGAAGAACAGCGCCCCGGGCCGGGGTTGCTGGAGGTGATGTCGATCCGCCTCCTGTTGGGTATCGCACTGTGTGCCGCGGCTGTGCCGCCGGCCGCGGCGGGCGATATCGCCGCCGATGTCCTGGTCGAGCTGCCCGCCGTGGTGGACGAGGTGATGGACGATTGGAAGGTGCCGGGCGCCGCGGTGGCGGTGGTGCGGGACGGCGAGATCATCTTCACCGGCGGCTTCGGGTTGCGGGATCTCGCCCGACGGCGCGAGGTCACCGCCAACACCATCTTCGCGGTGGCGTCCACCACCAAGGCCTTTACCGCCGCCGCCATGGGAATGCTGGTGGACGAGGGCTCGGTCAAGCTGGACCAGCCGGTCATCGCCTACCTTCCGGACTTCGAGCTCAGGGACCCGCACACCACCTCGGCGATCACGGTTCGCGACCTGCTGGCCCACCGCTCGGGCTACCGGCGGCATGACGCCTTGTGGTATCGGTCGGATGCCAGCCGGGACGAGCTGATCTCCCGGCTCCGGTTCCTCCAGCCGGCGGCGGATCTGCGCGAGCGCTTCTACTACAACAACTTGATGTACATGGTGGCCGGCCGGGTGGTGGGTCGGGTGACCGGAGGCACCTGGGAACAGTTCGTCCAGCAGAGGATCTTCAATCCCCTCGAGATGGCCCGCAGCAGCTTCGGCACGCCGCCCCTCGACACCGCGGCTGACGTGGCGATGCCCTACCGGCTCGACTCCGACGGCGAGCTGATCGGGGCGTTGCCTTACGACGGGTGGGCCATCGGGCCGGCGTCGTCGATCTGTTCCACCGCGAACGACATGGCGAGGTGGGTGCAGCTGATGCTCGGGATGGGTGCGCTGGACGGCCGCCGGTTGATCGCCGCCGACACGGTTCGGGAGATGTTCAGCCCCCAAATGGCCATCTCGAACCTCGGCGCCCGCGAGATGCCGATCGCGACCTACGGAATGGGCTGGTTCGTCCAGACCTACCGGGGGCACCTGATGGTGTGGCACACCGGCACCATCGACGGCTATTACGCCATGGTGGCCCTGCTCCCCTTCGACGGACTGGGAGTGGCGATCCTCACCAACCGGACCAACCACTCGATGCCGGAGATCGTTTCCCGGTGGATCTTCGACCGTTACCTCGGGCTGCCCGAGATCAACTGGAACACGATCTTCGAGCTCCAGGAGGGCGCCGTCGTCAAAGCCCAGCGGGATGCGCTGGCGGCGCGGGAGGCGATCCGCAGGCCGGACACCGCTCCCGGCGCGGCGTTGTCGGATCTGGCGGGTCGCTACCGACACCCGGCGTACGGCGACTTCCAGATCGACCTCGACGGAGAGCGGCTCATCGCCACCTTTCACGGGATGGCGGGTCCACTGCAGTACTTCCACGAGGACGCCTTCGTCTTCGATCTCGTCCCGTACGAGATTCGCGACGAGATCATCGTCCGGTTCCTCTACGGACCCGACGGCGCCGTCCTCTCGCTGGCCGCGTCAATGCAGGACGGTACGGCGCCCGTCGTCTTCATTCGGCTGGCCGAGGTCGGTGAGGCGGAGGGAAGTGGGCAGTAGGCGGTAGGCCGGCGCTGGAATTCGGAACCCGCCGACGGCCAAAGGCCGCGAGCAATTCGGAAAACCGTCATCGGTCGGGGCGGCGGGGTCGAATTGTGGTGCGGGCGTCTCGCCTGCACACTCCACCGCCGAGTGGTGCAGCCGAGACGGCCGCCTTGGAATTCGGGATATTGTCGAATCTTGACACGCTTGGATAAATTTGATTGAATAATCAACTAAGAACGCCATGAGACGAGATACGCGCGACCTCATCGTGGAAACCGCAGCCCGGCTTTTTCAAGAGAGGGGCTACGACGGCACCAGCGTGGCCAGGGTACTCGACGAGTGCAGCGTCAACAGCGGAAGTCTGTACCACTTTTTCGACTCGAAGGAGGATTTGGCGGTCGCGGTGATCGAGCGCTGCATCGATCGGCTGCCGCGACGGCTGCTGGATCCGGCTGGCGAGGCGACCGGGGATGCGCTTGGCAGGGTGGCTATGCTGTTCGACCTGATTCGGTCGGATCTGCTGGCGGGCGACGGCGGTGATGGTCACCTGGTTGGGTTGCTGGCGGCCGAGTTGGGCGAACGCCGCCCCGAGATTCGAGCCGCAAGTGAACGCTACCACCTCGCCCTGGCCCGCCGAGTGCGGAGCTGGCTCGATGGAGCCGGGCCTCAGCTGCCGTCGTTCCTCGATCGAACCGGGTTTGCCGAGTTCGTCGCCACCGTTCTTCAGGGTGGCCTGGCAAGGGCACGAGCGGCGGGAGGTCCGGTGGCCTTTGATGGCGCGGCCGCCCAAGTCGAGCAGTACCTCCTGTTGCTGGTGGACGCGGCTCGTCGTGAACGATCTGGCGAGACTCCACCGACGCGCCACGTGCCCGGGGAACGGGCCCGTTCCGAGAGCTCAGATCAGTGGCGTTCCTGGTGAGTGAGGAGTCTGAAGTCAAAAGTCGAAAGTCAAAAGTCAAAAGTCAAAGTCGGATCGCCGAGGTCGCTGGCCGACTTTGGACTTTGGACTTTGGACCTTAAAAAAAGGACCCGGGCGCGAGGCCCGGGTCCTTGAGTTGCCGCGATCGGCCGGAGATCAATACATTCCCATGTCGCCCATGCCGCCGCCGCCAGGCATCGGCATGTCCTTCTTCTCTTCGGGGATCTCGCACACCATTGCTTCGGTGGTGAGCAGCAGACCGGCGATGGACGAGGCGTTGAGCAGAGCGTTCTTGGTGACCTTGGCCGGGTCGATGACGCCGGCTTTGACCAGGTCGGCGATCTCGCCCGCGGCGGCGTCGAAGCCGATGGCGCCCTTCTTCGACCGGATCTCGCGCACGATGACCGCGGCCTCGTCGAGACCGGTGTTGAGGATGATCTGGCGGGTCGGCTCCTCGAGGGCACGGAGCAGGATCTTGCCACCGGTCGCGATGTCACCGGTGTTGGCGTTGACGAACTTCTCGACCGCGTCCATGGCGCGCAGCAGTGCGACACCGCCGCCGGGCACGATGCCCTCCTCCACCGCCGCCTTGGTGGCGTGGAGTGCGTCCTCGACGCGGGCCTTCTTTTCCTTCATCTCGGTTTCGGTGGCGGCCCCGACCTTGATCTGGGCGACGCCGCCGACGAGCTTGGCCAGCCGTTCCTGCAGCTTCTCCCGGTCGTAGTCCGAGGTCGTGTCCTCGATCTGCCGCTTGATCTGCTGCACCCTGCCGAGCACCGCCTCGTGCTTCTTGGGGTCGCTGTCGTCGACGACGACGGTGGTGTCGTCCTTGTTGATGACGATCTTCTTGGCGGTGCCGAGGTCTTCCCACTGGACGTTCTCGAGCTTGATGCCGAGGTCCTCGGAGACCATCTTGCCGCCGGATAGGATGGCGATGTCCTCGAGCATGGCCTTGCGGCGGTCACCGAAGCCCGGAGCCTTGACGGCCGCCACGTTGAGGGTGCCGCGCAGCTTGTTCACCACGAGGGTGGCGAGGGCCTCGCCCTCGACGTCCTCGGCGATGATCATGAGGGGTTTGCCCTGCTGGGCGACCTTCTCGAGGATCGGCAGCAGGTCCTTCATGTTGGAGATCTTCTTTTCGAAGATCAGGATCTTGGCGTCCTCGAGCACGCACTCCATGCGCTCGGCGTCGGTCACGAAGTAGGGCGACAGATAGCCGCGGTCGAACTGCATGCCCTCGACCACCTCGAGGGTGGTGTCGAGACCCTTGGCTTCTTCGACCGTGATCACGCCGTCCTTGCCGACCTTCTCCATCGCTTCCTTGATGATCTCGCCGATCTCGGTGTCGGCGTTGGCCGAGATGGTGCCGACGTGGGCGATGGCCTCTCCGGCCACCGGCTTCGCCATCTTGGTGATCGACTCGACCGCCAGCCGGGTGGCCTGGTCGATGCCGCGCTTGAGCTCCATCGGGTTGGCGCCGGCGGTGACGTTCTTGATGCCCTCGCGGTAGATCGCCTGGGCGAGCACGGTCGCGGTGGTGGTGCCGTCACCGGCCACGTCGGAGGTCTTCGAGGCGACCTCGCGCACCATCTGTGCGCCCATGTTCTCCAGGTTGTCCGGCAGCTCGATCTCCTTGGCGACGGTGACGCCGTCCTTGGTGATGGTCGGCGAGCCGAACTTCTTCTCGAGGATCACGTTGCGACCCTTGGGACCGAGGGTCACCTTGACCGCGTCGGCCAGCTTGTTGACGCCGGCGAGGATCTTGCCGCGCGCGTCCTCAGCGTAGACGATTCTTTTTCCTGCCATGGTCTGTCTCCCTTAGCTCACGATGATGGCGAGGATCTCGTCCTCGCGGAGGATCGTGTGTTCCTCGTCGTTGATCTTGATGTCCTGGCCCGAGTACTTGCCGATCAGGACCCGGTTGCCCTTCTTCACGTTCATCGGTATGCGCTTGCCGTTGTCGTCGAGCTTGCCGTCGCCGACGGCCACGACCTCGGCCTCCTGCGGCTTCTCCTTGGCGGTGTCGGGGATGATGATGCCGCCGCGGACTTCCTCCTGCGTTTCGATCCGCTTGACGAGCACCCTGTCGCCCAGAGGTTTCACCTTCATTTCACTCTCTCCTTTCGGGTTATCTGTATGTTGTTGGCACTCGGTACTGGAGAGTGCTAGCGGGAATATAGTCCCTGTTTTGCCGACTGTCAAGGGTTTTGGGTAACTTTCTTAGTCGAAATCACTCAGATTTAAGGTCGGATGTCCCTAACGTGCATCTGCGTGTCCTTCGCTGAGGTCTCATTCGATCTCGTCATTTTGCGAACCCTCGTGTAATGTGTTGCGACGAAGAGCGCTGGGAGGTTGAACCATGCGACACGGAGCCTGGATTCTGGTGATTTTGCTGGCCATCGCCGGCGTGGCGGGAGCGGATTCGCTGGCTGGGCTGCCGCCGGTCACGCCGAACGGCAACGCGGACCGGGGGAGCATTCCGGATGTGTACAAATGGGATCTCGAGGACCTTTATCCCGACCGGGGAGCGTGGAAGTCCGCGTTGGTCGGGGCCGAGGCCGGGCTGGCGGCTCTCGAAGAGATGCACCCGGAGCTGGACGAGGCGTCCGTTCTGGTCGAGTACCTCGACGGTTACTACGGCCTCGAGCTCGACATCAATCGGCTGGTCCTCTACGCCAACCTCAGGGTGGTGACCGACACCACCGACCAGGAGGCCCTCGCCGACCACCAGCAGGCGCTCGCGCTGACCGCCGCGATCATGGACGAGGGTGCCGTTCTCAGAGAAGCCGTCCTCGCCCTGTCCGACGAGGATCTGGAGCAGGCGTACGCGGGGATTCCGGGGTTCGCCGTGTACCGCCCCGCGGTCGATGATCTGCGCCGCCGCGCCGACCGGGTGCTCGGCGCAGAGGCGGAGATGGTGCTCGGTTTGGCGGGCGACAATCTGTGGGCGGCCATCGACCTCAACGAGCTGCCGTCGCCGGTGGAACGGGCATTTCAGGCGCTGATCTCCGAGATGCCTCTGCCCGCCATCATCGGCCCGGACGGCGAAGAGGTCGGGCTGACCTTCTCGAACTACGGGCGATTCCGCGCCTCGAATGACCGCAAGGTGCGGGAGCGGGCTGTGAGTGCCATGTTCTCCACCCTCAGGTCGTTTCAGAATACTCTTGCGGCCACTCTTGGTGGCCAGGCACAGCTCGACGTGACGTACGCCCGTGCCAGGGGTTACGACACCGCGCTGGAGGCTTACCTCGACAAGGACGACGTGGACCCCGCGGTCTATCGAACCCTGATCGCCACGGTCCGGGACCACGCCCCAGCACTCCAACGGTACGTGGAACTTCGCCGGCGGGTGATGGACCTCGAAGAGGTACGCATATACGACCTCTACGTACCCCTGGTCGAGGCGGCGGCGCGGGACATGACCTACCCCGAGGGAGCGCAGGTGATCCTCGACGCCCTGGGGCCACTGGGCGAAGAGTACCTGGCAGCCGTCGGCGAGATGATCGACCCGGCCAACGGAGGCATCGACGTCTACCCGTCCAGTCGCAAGGAAAGCGGCGCCTTCTCGAGCTCGGTCTACGGGGTCCACCCGTTCATCAAGATGAACTTCCAGGACAGCTACGACGACGTGTCGACCCTCGCCCACGAGCTCGGTCACGCCATGCACACTCAGCTCACCAACCAGAATCAGCCCTACCTCTCCTCTCGCTACACGATGATGCTGGCGGAGGTGGCCTCCACCTGCAACGAGATGTTGCTGTCGCGGTACATGCTCGATCGAGCGCAATCCAAGCAGGAAAGGGCGTGGCTGCTCTCCGAGCTCGCCGAGGGAATCCGCCAGACCATCTACCGCCAGACCTTGTTCGCCGAGTTCGAGCTTGCGCTGCACGAGCTGTTGGAGGCCGGCGAACCGGTGACAGCGGCTCGCCTTAACGGCATCTACGAGGAGCTGATTCGCTTCTACTACGGGCCGGGCTTCACGGTCGGGCCCAACGACGCGGTCGAGTGGGCCTACATCCCGCACTTCTACTACAAGTACTACGTCTACTCCTACGCCACCGGGATGGCCTCCGCGATCGCCATCGCCGAGCGGATCGCCGACGGCGAACCGGGCGCCCGCGACGCCTACCTCGGCATGCTGAAGGCGGGGAACTCACGGCCGCCGGTGGACCTGCTGCGGGACGGCGGGGCGGATCTCACCAAACCGGAGGCCATCGCCTCGGCGCTGGAGTACTTCGATCGAGTGGTGGCCCAACTGGAGGAGCTGCTGCTCGACGAGTAGCGCGGGCCGAGAGAACGAATTCGGAATTCGAAATTCGGAAAACCGATCCCGGCGGCTGAGCTTTGATTGGCCGCAGAAGAGCGCAGACGGACGCTGCCTTCCCCCGCCCGCCCGGGTGAGAAGGGGAGAAGGGGAGAAGAGGGGAGGGGGCCATCCCGTTGATGATTGTTTCTATTGTCATCCCGAGCGAGGGCCGAAGGCCCGACAAGGGATCTGGGCCATCGTGGCGGTCGAGCCCGGCGAGGGAATTCGAGTCAGTTGTTCAACACCGGAAGACGGGCTCACACGACTGGCCGAGGAGTCCAATGCTGACCCGGATCCCTCGTCGGCCCCTTCAGGGCCTCGCTCGGGATGACACTCTGGGAAAGAACCTGGGGGCTGGGACGTTAGACTTTAGACTTTTGACTTTGGACTCGTTCGGGCACGGACGCGGACGCGGACTCGGACGCGGGCGGGTGGCTGAACTTTCAACTTTTCACATTCAACTTTGAACTCGTCCGGGTGCGGACACACCTCACACCCGCCGAAGCCGGAACCAACTACACTGCAACCGTGGGAGAGACCGCGGAGGGATTCAGGCAGCGTGCCCATATGGAGGCCGCGAGGTACGGTTCAGACCCGTGGGTGTTCGTGCGCGAGTTGCTGCAGAACGCACGCGATGCGGGCGCGGGGGAGGTCCGCTTTCGGTTCGAACGCAGCGGCGGATTCGATCGGTTCTTCTGCCGCGATGATGGCGAGGGGATGACCTTCGAGCACGCGCGGGAGTTCCTGTTCACCCTCTACGCGTCGAGCAAGGTCGACGATGATCGGGCGGCGGGTCGCTTCGGCATCGGCTTCTGGTCCGTGCTTCGCTTCAACCCGACCAAGATCCTGATCAGGTCGAGACCGAAGGAAGGTGACGGCTGGGAGGTCACCATCGACGGCGGCTTCCGAAGCGTTCGCCAGCGGACCCTCGTGATGCAGCCCGGCACCGAGATCGTGCTCGAGCGGCCGGCGTCCGAGGAGAACATGGCCGCACGGGTGACCGCCGCCGTGCGGTCCGAGATTCGAGGGCTGAAGCGCCGCGACGATCCGAAAACCGCGGTGCGCATCCTGGTCGACGACGAGGTGGTGACCTTCGATCGGGAACCGGCGCCGCCGGCGATCTCGGTGGATGAACCAGGCCTGCACGTGACCGTGGCCCTGGCCGAGAAGCCAAGGGTCGACGTATTCGCCCACGGCATCCGGATACGCACCGCCGGATTCCTCGACGAGCTGCTGGCGGAGGGTGTGTCCGACGGTCCGGCGTCGGTGGAGATTCCCGACGGGCTGCTACCGCAGGTGGTGCTGGACAGCTCGCGGCTGCAGGTGCTACTGGCCCGCGGTGACGCCCGTCAAGACCGGACCATGAGCGGCCTGGTCCGCCGCGCCGAACGGGAGCTGGCGAACTTGGTTCGAGGAGAACTCGACCGGGTCGACGTCCGTTCTCGCAAGAGGAGGGCGTGGGACTGGATCCGCGAATCGGGGTACGGGTGGCGGTGGCTGGCCGCCATCGCCACGGCCTCCCTGGTGGCTGCGGCGGTGATCGGTCTCGAGCGGTCGTGCGTCACGGGAAGAGCAAGCGGGTCCGGGGCGGTGATCACCGGCGAGGCCCCGGGCCGGCCGGCGGTGACCGACGGCGACCCCGCCGGTTCCGGCCGCCTCCCGCCGTATCGGGACGTGTCGGAAGGCTATGCCGGACCGAGGGTGGATTCCCTCGCAACGGGCACTGCCATCGACCTCCGTTACCGGCCCGAGGTCGCCGAGCCCCTGTTCGCAGCGCTTCGGGTCGGCGGGCTCGACGACCGCGGCCACCCGCTGCCGACTTCGATCGAGCCAGTCGGCACACCGTATCGGGGCCAGGTCTGCGCCGAGGATTGCCTGGAAGTCGATCTCGCCATCGAGGGCGGGCCCGGACCGGTGAGGATTCCGGTGGCCTCGGGCCACAGGATCGACGCGACCACGGTGCGGTTGAACGGAGAGCCGGTGTCGCTGCTGGAGCTGGAGTCGGGTGAGCCGGCGGTGTGGTTCGACGCACCAGGCGCCGGCCGGCTCAGCTACGCCAGTGGGGCCGCGCCGGCGATGGCACCGGCGATCGTCCCCGTGTGGCCGGAGCTTCCCGCACCCCTGGGCGACGCGGCTTTGCAGCTGGCGGCGCTCGCTCCCGTCGAGAGGGTGGCAGCGGCCACCGAGCTGGTGGCCTCGCTGGTGCGCTACGACCGGTCGGCCGAAACGGCACGCCGCCTGGAACGGGCGCGCGCCGAGGGAGCGGGGCCCGTCGACGCGGCGGTTGCGGTGGGGGCGGGCGACTGCGATGTCCAGAACGCGGTGCTGGCCGCGCTGCTTGACCGCAGCGGCCTCCCTGCCTGGCTGGTGGTGGGATTCGTGGGGGATGGCGGTCGCGTCCGGCCCGGCCTCCACGCCTGGGTGGAGTACCTCGACGGGGAGGCCTGGCAGGTGGCCGATGCCAGCGGTGGGGGAGAGGACTCGCCGGCGTTGGATGCCGCCGGTCCGGACCTGGCGGTTGATGAAGCCTCGACGCGGGGCGACGGGAACCTCGGCGAAAACCCCACAGCGACGGCCGGATCGGGTTATGGGCGGGGGTGGAAATCCCCGGCGCCGTGGATGCTCGGTGGGGCTGTGGCCATCATGGTGCTGGCCGTTGTGGTACTGATGGCGCGCCGCCGGTTCCCGGCCCGAACGGCATCGGCGGATGGGACGGTCGATCTCTCCCGGCTGCTGCGCTCCGCCCTGCTGCGCCCCGAGGCTTTTCAGGGAGTGGGAGCGATCTTCCGGCGTCCGCTGGTGCCGACGCTGAGCGGGCGCGGGTTGAGTCTCCGGGCGGCGGTCGGAAAGTCCAGGGCCGGCGGGCTGTTCCGCAGCTCCGGAAATTCCGAGGTGGCGCGGCGGGCCTCGGACCGCGGCGAGGCGGTGATCGATGCGGCCCTGCCTGAAGGAGCGGCGGTGGCGGATCTATTGGGAGCCCGGGACCTGGACGGTTGGGACGGGATCGTTGACAGAGCGCGAACCAACCGGGCCACCGAGGACGCAGAAGCCGCCCTGCACCGCCTCGGGGGAGTTTGGCTGATCAGGGCGGCCGCCGACCCACCGAAGCCGGTGTCCACCATCGAGGGACGGCTGCTGGACCTCGGCCGGCGAGTTCGGCTGGTCGTGTTGGACACCTCGAGCCCCCTCTGGCAGGCGGCCGAACCGGCCCTGCCCGAGCGTCCCGCCTGGGCGGCGTTCGTACTCGGCGACGGAATCGCCGACCGCCTCGACCTCGAGGCTTCGATCAGGGAGCGGTGGCTGACCGAGCTCGCCCGGGCCGCGGTGGTCGAGGGTCGGGGAGGGACGCCGTGAGGGCCACCGAGTTGCTCTCCATCGACGTCGCCGCCGAGCTTCGAACGATCTGCGGCGAGCAGCTGCACGGACTGTGGCAGCTGCCGGTCGAGTTGATCCGATTCGCCGTCAGTCGGGGCGCGGCGGCGGCGGAGCTGACGACTTCGGGGAGAGGGTTCGTGATCCGTTGCCCCGGCACCGCGGCGATCCGGGAGCAGCTGGAGCGACTTGCGGTCGCGCTGGATCCCGGGGGATCGGACGAAGGCCGGCACGAGGCTGTGGTGGAGTTGGAACGCCACGGAGCCCACGCCCTGCTTTGGGCGGGCGGGGTCCCTGGAGTGGCGCTGAAGATCGCGAGCCGGAGCGGCCGCTCGGCCACGGTGTTCGAGCAGCGACCCGACCGCCGGCCGAGATTGGTGGTGGACGCGCCCGACGAGGTTCTCGGTGGCTTCGAGGTGGACCTGCAGGCAGCCGACATCGACGTTCGGCGGGCGACGGCGTGGGTTGATCGGGCCACCAGGTTCGCGCCGATCGCCGTGACCGTCGACGGGCGCGAGGTGACGCAGGGATTCGGCGATAACCTGTATTCGGTCAGCCTGGGCAGCCCCCTCGCGGGCGGAATCGCGCTGACGCTGCGGGGAGACGCTCCCCATCTGTGGCTGCTGCGGTACGGTATCGTCGCAGCCCGGGCGACCCTGTCCGACCACTTCCCATTCGAAGCCGCCCTCGAGCTGGCCGATGTGACGCCCGCAAACGCAAACCCGGAGGAGCTCAGGGCAGCGGTGGCCAGCCACCTGCCGCTGCTGGTGGACAGGGCCTCACGGTTGCTTGTTGACGCGCTGAGCGACAGGGTCGAAGAGGACTCGGTGAGGGCAGAGCGACTGGCGACCCTGGTGCTGCGCGCGGCGAGCACCGGGCTTCGCGCCCAGGAGATCGCGAGGCTCGAGGCGTTTGCCGCGGTGGATCGCGCGACCGGAGTCTCGCGACCGATGTCGTTGGCCGACATTCGAGCCATGAAGGAAGGTGGGATCGATCTCTGGAGTGTTCCGCCCGGTACCGACACGCGGCGGATTCCGGCGGACGAGAGGGCACTGCTCGTGCTCAACGACGAGCAGCACGGGTTGTTGGTCGAGCTGATCGGAGTCTCGATTCAGCGACCCGAGCCGAGGGATCTGCTCGGGCGAAGACGGTTCTCGTGGCCGCGTTTCCGGGCCGATCTGGACCACGCGGGCGCGCGGCTCACGGGATTCGCCGCGCCCCGGGTTCTTGCGGACAGCCAGCTGTTGACCGAGGAACTGCGGCTGATCCGTGAGCTCGAGCGGATTGCGGTCGACGTGGAGGGCAGACCGCTCAAGGCGAGGATCTGTGCCGGGACCGGACGGATTCGCTTCCGAAACGGGGAGCTGTTACTGCCCCGGCACCAACCGCTGGTGGTTCACGTGGTGCGGCTCGTCGACCGTGGCGAGGAATGGCTCTATCCCGCGTGCCTGGCTCTGGTCGGCGAGCATGGCCGGGTGTCCCCCGAGCTGCGCAGCCGGTGGCGACGAGTCGCCTATTCCCGCCCGCCCGCCCAACCACCCGGTCAAGAGTCAAAAGTCTAAAGTCGAAAGTCTAAAGTCGAAAGTCTAAAGTCCACACCCGCCCGCCCGAAGAGGAACCGCGGCTTCATCCGGGGAATCAGCAATCAGGGACAGCGTCAGAAGCCAGCGGCGGGGACCCGCGGCAGCGTCAGTTGACAGCGTCCGTGTCGGAGAACCGAGCGCGCTCAGATGGGATTGAGCAGGCGCCACGTCATCGCACGAACGTGGTCAAAGGTCTCCAGGGCGTTCTCTGCCCCAATTCGATTGACTGCACCGGCGGCGGCGAGGAGTCGAAGGTGGCTGTCGACCTCTTTGGCCGAGGCATATGCGATCCGCCAGTGGTTCAACCGATCTCGTCCAAACCGGCCGTGGCCTTCAGCGATGTTCGCCGGAACCGAGCTTGCCGATCGGATCACCTGATCGGCAATCGATTTCAAAGGGGCGGGAACCCTCATCACGAGCTTGATGGCTATGCCAGCTGCTTCGAGGGCTTTCTCGTGGGCAACGAGGTTGGTGTTCGTGACGGCTTTGGACATGGTCACCTCCGGGTCGTTCATGCCCTCCCTCACAAGCCGGTGAGGCAGCCGATGTCAAGGGTGTGGAGCACCGGACCCGTGGGCCGGCTTGCCCTTGACATCGGCTGCCCACCGGCTATTTGTTCCTTTGAACGACCCGGAGGTGTCCACGTGCTATGCCTCGAAGCCCACTGATTGCTGCCGCTGAAGACTGCTCTCTGTCCCTGCTCGCTGTTCTCTGTCGCCGCCCCTGATAACTGTCGCTGCCGCTGCATCCCGGGCACGGGCACGCAGACGGGCACGGCAGAACCCCGACCTCACGCTTTCCCGGATGAACCCAACTTTCAACTCTCAACGTGTCGGGTCGGCAGGCCGATTGAATCCCAATTCCTGACTCTCGGGTGATCGTTTTTACACATCGCCGCTCAAGCCTCCTTGTTCTTCGATGACCGCGGGACGCCGCGCTCGCGGATCGGAACCACGGAGGCGCACCATGTGCACACCGTCGACATCGAAGGCCATGAAACGGGGATCGCTGGGTCGGGTTGCCGATCCGGATCGCCGGCGGCGGCGCTCCGCACCCCGGCCGGCCCACTGCAGGTGGATCGACGACCAGGGCCACGAGTGGTTGTTCACCCGCCAGGGCGGGACCCTGGTGGTGGAACGCCCGGTGCGGACGGAGTCGGTGATGATCCAGTTCCCCGACCTGCCGTCGCAGGGGACCTGTGGCTCTCGGGGCGAGGCGTGGGTGCTGTTCCGCACTGCCGACGGGCACCTTTTCCACTGCAGCGTCAGCCGTGAGGTGGGGCTCATGGACTTTCAGAAACCGAAGCGCCCGTCGGGCGGAGTTCGGAACCTGAACACCCACGTGCGCACCTTTCTCGATCCCGAGGATTGCGGCTGCGGAGGTTCTTTGGCCATCAAGGGTGGGATCGACGGGGAGGTCGGACGATGACCCGCCCATTTCGACTGCTGTGGTTTGGAGTGATGTTGTCCTTCGCCGCATGGGCGGCTGCAGTCGATCGAGGCATCGAACCGTGGGACCTGGAGACCGCCCTTTCGCTGTTTCCGACGGTCGACAGCTGGGAGGTGGATCGCGACGGCCACCTGGTGTCGTTGGAGGGACAGCTCACAACCGTGGGGTCGGGCCTTCCGGCCAGAGTGGCGTCGGCCTTCATCGACGTTCACCGCCACCTTTTCGGCGCCGCGGCGGGCAGCGACCTCGAGGTCGAGTCCATCTGGCAGGCGGGCGATCGGTCGGTGGTGACCATGCGGCAGTCCGTGGACGGCTTCGCGGCGACGGCGGAGAGGCTGGAAATGACCTTCGCCGGATCGGTGCTGGCGTTGGTCGAGGGGATCGTCCTCGACGATCGGGACGTGCCGGCGGCGGCCGGTGGGACCATGCCGCGCCACAAGGCCATCGCGGTGGCGCTGAGCCTGCTGGGTCCCACCATGCAGGGCGAGTCCACCACGGTCGAACGGATCCTCTTCGGTCCTGCCCACCTGCGCTGCTGGCGGCTGGAAACGGTGGCGCGGTCGGGTGCCGGACCGGTCCTCCAGACAGTGGTCATCGACGCCGTCGACGGCAACGTCCTCGACCTCCAGGTGTGGGCTCTGCCCGCTCCGGGCGAAGGTGACGGGAGGGGTGGAGACCAGCCGTCCTCCGCGGTCGACGGCTGTGCCCCGGTAGTGCCTCCGGTGGGCGAGTTCAGGACCAAGGAGGGCCACCACCTCTGGTCCGGGGCCGACGAGGGCTGCGGTCAGTGGCAGTACGACGATCGGCGCACGGCGTCACTGTTTCACGGCGACTGCCTGGAATTCGCGTGCGATCCGTTCCCGTCGACCGACCAGTGCGACCACGGCGAGGTTCGGCGCGGCGGGCTCGACCTGGGCGCCGGGTTGGACCGGGTGATGTTCAGGTTTCTGCCGCCCGACCGGGAGGTCTTCCTGCGCTTGCGGTGGGGGCCCGGCGACAACCAGGCGGCGCCATTCCTGGTCCGGCCCGCCCCGGTTGGCGAGGTCACCGTCGAGCTCGATCTGAGCCCGTACGAGTCGTGGGACAGCGCCAAGATCGACTCCTTGACCCTCGAGCTGGTGGACGACCACCTGGTCTGGATTCGCTCTTTGGATCTCTGGCCCGGGCCCTGGCTCGAGTTCGCTTCGGGTCCCGAGCTGGTCACCGATCCGCCCGGCGGCGAGCTGATCGAGGGAGAGCAGGTCACCGTAGTACAGGATATTCGCAACATCGGTTGCTCGCTCGAGCTGGGAACCCACGACGACATGCGGGCGGTGGAGTACTCCCTCCGTCGAATTCCGGGCTCCGGCGGCGAGAGCTCCGAGGTGGTCTGCGCCGATGCCCGGATTCCGGGCAGGATCGCTCCCGAAACCGACGTCCAGAACCTGCCGGTGTGCGCCTTTCAGCTGCCGGTGGCCGGGACCTGGGAGCTCGAGGGACGTTTCGTCCGCCACGACTCACCGCCCGCCGCCACCCTGGTGGTTGTCGAGCCCGCGACGGCGCCGAATCTGGCCATCGACCTGTCGGCTCCCATCGACCTCTACTCGGGGAATCTAGGCGGCTGGCCGTGCCGGTCCGATCTGTTGGACCTGAGTCGGTATGACGATCCGAATCCGCCGTGCGCCCTGCCGTGGGTGGTCGCCCTGGAGGTGTCGGCCGAGGGGCTCGCCGGCCCGATCGACGCCCGGATCGAAGCCTGGGGCCGGCCGGCGGACCCGGCCGCGAGCCCGGCCGGGTGCGATCCCGCCTCCCCAGGCTGGTTCCCGATGGCGCCGGCGGTGACGTGGGAGACCGGCAACGGCCGGACGGTGGTCGAAATTCTTCTCGAGCGGACGCTGCTCGAGGCCATTCCCCTCGGGGGAGGTGACTGGTCTCTGCTCGATCTGAGGCTGGCGGTAGAACCCGAAAACGGCGAGATCGACCTCGAGGACAACCTCGCCTGCCTCCAATCCTGGATCCCGGTGGCTGCCGGCGGGCTGGAGGATTCGATGGGTCCGACGTGGGTGGATGACGACTACTTCCTCGACCCGGAGCACTGGCCGCCCCACGGGCTCGCCTGGACCGGGGTGACCGTGGTTCACGAGGAGGGCGGGGTCAGCTATGACGCCGACAGCGCCTTGGCGATGGTGGCGGTCGCCGACGGCGGCAACGAGGACCCCCGGTTGGTGTGGTTCGAGGATCGTCCCGGAGAGACCGTCTCCGGCGCGCTCATCAGATATCGCAGGAGCGAGGCAGGATTTGGCGGCGACCCCTTCCTCGACGCCGGAGCCGAGGAGGCTGACGGCATTCCCGGATTCGAGCTGGACGTCGCCGGCCACGGCAACCGGTCGTGGTTGGTCACCGACTCCCAGTGGCGGACCGTGGTGTGGCGCCGCGGGACGATCGGGCCGTTCGGCGGGTACCCGGTGCCCCTGCTGGAGACGCCCGGGCTGATCGGAGACACCGTGTCCCTCCACCTGGCGCCCGACACCAACTGCCTGGTCGACGAGGTCGGCTGTGCGAGCGGCCTCTACCCCCGGACCGCCCTCGACGTCGTCGGAGTCTGGAGAGAGCAGGGGACACCGCCGCCGACGCCGGTGTTCGTCGTGCTCGGGCTTCGCCTCCTCCAGGGCGGGCAGTGGTTGTCGCCGCCGGCACAGGTCCCGCCCGGTCAGGAGCTCGAGTTCGCGGTGGAGGTGGGCAACGCCGGACCGGTGTCCGGCACCGCAGTGCTGGCAGCCACCGTCGATGTTTTTGCGATGTCCGAGAATCCGTCGGTCCACCAGATGACGGGCTCGGCGACGGTGACCATCGCGCCCGGAGATTCTCACAACCTGCCGATCGGCCCCGCCTGGGTTCCCTGGACGCCCGGTCTCTACCGGCTGACCGGTCCGGTGACCGAGTCCGGCGAGCTGATCGGCTCGGTGTCGAGGGTGATCGAGGTCGTGGAGGATCCCACGCCCTGTCCAGTTCCCGCGGTGAACCTGCCGTGACGGGAGGAGAAAACGATGACCGGTTTTGATCACAAGGTATGGGTTCGGATTTCCTCGTGGGTGTTGTCGGCCGCGGTGATGGGTGTTGCAAGCCCCTCACGATCCTCGGCCAACGACGAGGTGCCCCACGAGGCGCGCGGCCACGAACGAAGTGGATACCAGCTGTCCAGCCACGAGAACATCAACCTGGCCAACGGCAACCTGACCTTCACCATCCCGTTGGCCCGGGTCCAGACCGATGGTGGCCTCGACTATCAGGTGGCGCTCCGCCACAACTCCAAGGTGTGGTTCACCAGCCGTTACTGCTCCCTGGTGCCGCAGGGCTACGAGGATTGCCAGGGCGGGGGAGGGGAGATTCTGGAGGCCAGGATCGCCCATGGAGTCGAGGAGTTCGGATTCGGCTGGGACCTGCGACCTCCCCGGGTGGTGCTCCACAGGCACTCGCCGTTTTACCGGGGGATGGCCCTGGTGGATGCCACCGGAGCGACGCACTCGCTGTCACCGACCGAACCGTGGGCGGATGAAACGGGAGGCGGCGAGCCCGCCGAAAGCGAGGCTTCGGTGGGGGACCGTTTCTTCACCCGCGACGGCAGCAACCTTCGTTTCACGGTCGCCGCGGTGGACGGGGCCGGCCGGCCGGTCGCCATCGAAATGGAGGACGGCTATGGGGACATCCACGTCTTCGGGTCGGTGGTCCCCCTCGCCTGCGACGCGGACCGGAACGTCAGCCTCGACGACGACGACCTCGAGGACTTCAACTTCCATGTGGCAACGGCCGGGCTCTACCTCACCGAAATCCGGCGGGGGCCGTGGCGAGCCGACGGCGGGGGCGGCGAGCCTGCCAACCGGATCACGTTCTCCTACCGTGGCTATGCTGCAGGCTGGGACTCGCCCTGCGGCGACGTCGGAAACGAGCAGTGGCTGCCGACGCGCATCACCGCCGGCGGTGAGGCCCCGCGGGAGGTGCGGATCCTGTACGATCCAGGGTCCTCGGCCATCACCGCCGTCAGAGTGCCGCGGTTCGATCCGGTGATCGGAAACCACGGACCCTCGAACCAATGGGACGAGGTTCGGCTGACCGTCGGCTCCGCGCTCTTCGAGCAGAGAAACGGGGCCGACAGCCTGGTGTTCGAGGCCTCACACCTCGAGCAGGTGATCTATCCGACCGGCGCCAGCTTCAAGCTCGATCAGAGGCTGCCCTCGGGACTGGCACCGTTGTCCGATGTGGTGCTGCCTTCCGGCGCCCGGGTGGTCTACAGCCGCGGCTGGTACCCGGTGGGCAAGGGTCGGTGTGAGGACGAGATCGAGGAGGGGGGGCCGTGCTCGGTCTGGGCGACCTGTGGGGCAACCGTGCCCCGGCGCGGCGAGGCGACCACTGCCGAGCTCAAGGCCGAGGGAGTGGCGTGGCGCGACATCGAGTACCTCGATGCCGCCACGACCGACGGCAGCCCGAGGGTCGAGACGACGTGGTTCGCCCAGGGTCTGAACTGTGCGGTCAGCCCGAGCTTCACCAAGCCGCCCAACGAGCTCCACCCGTGGCCCTACGATTTCGACTGGGCGCTGAGGGATGACCAGGGCGTGCTCCAACCGGAGTACCTGTGGACGGTCGTGTACACCACCGCCGCGACGGCCGGTCTGCAGGCGGAGGCGGTGGTCGAGATCCACCGCTTTCACCCGCTGACCCGCGAGGAGTTTTCGGTGGACTACCTGGCCGGGCCCAGGGACGCCCTGGTGACTCTGCCGCTGGCGGCGTTGGCACCCGGGACCGAGGACCTGCGGGGCGACGACGTCAGGGTGCTGCGGCACGTAGACGTGGAGCGGGACCTGAAATTCGGCATCGACTGGCCGACGGTCACCGAGGGAGACGACCGCTACTCCTACGTCAGGGAGACCCGCGTCTTCACCGACGAGGCCTCCGGCGACGCCGCGGTGGCCGACGTCGAGTCGTGCTATCCGCCGGTGTTCGCGGACCTCCTGGGCCCCCCCGACGTCACCATCGACTGCACCGAGGTGCGCGATACCCGGGAGGTGGACGCCTACCTGAACCCGGAGGCTCGGTCAGTGCTGTCGCAACGGTCGGTGGCCAGAATCGAGGTGTCTCGCGACTGGAGCTTCGAGTACCTCGAGACCGGTGCGGAGTCGGACTGGTTTCTGCACCGGGAGACGGCGAATCAGGTGTGTGAGGGACAACAGTGTGCGCGTCGCTCCAGGGAGTGGGCGAATCTCTCCGAACCGGGGGCGCCCGGCCTCTGGGTCCCCGAACGCGAGGTGCGCAACCCGAATGCCAACGGCGGTTGCAGCGCCGATTGCACCGAGCGGAGCCTGTCCTACGACTCCGTTGGCAACCTCGAGGCGTTCACGACCAGGGGAGGGTATGGCAGCGGCTTCGGAACGCTGGAGCTGACCACCCGGACCACCCACCGCCACGGGGTGCCGGTGAAAAAGGAGCTGCAGGCACCGGGCGGGTCGCTGGTGCTGTGGGAGCGCGAGGCCGACCCCAACACCGGACTGACCCGGTGGCACCTCTCCGGCTCGGGTGCCGGCTTCGGCTACCTTTACGACGGCACCGGCCGCCTGACCGACGTCGCGCCCATCGAAGGCGATCTGGTCTCCGGACAGTGGCAGCTTTCGGTTCAACACGCCGGCGACGGGTCGGCCATGCTCGGCAGCCACATCGAATACCGGCAAGTCACCGCCCAGGATCTCCTGCGGCACGAGGTGTACGACGCCGGCTACGCAGTGCAGGGGGGCCCGGACCCGCGGCTGGTGGCAACCTGGCAGGATCCCGACCCGGAGCGGGCGGTTCACTTCGACGGCCTCGGACGGGTCACCCGCCGCGTCGAGCGGTATCCCGGCGGGTCCGGCACCCGCAGCCGCCTCGAGCTCGACATGCTCCACGACGGCTCGTTTCCGTGCGGAACCGGTCAGGGAACGACCCTGGACCCGACAACCCGGATCTCCCTGTTCAGCGAATGGCAGGACGACGGCTCCTGGTCATCGTGCCACGACCTTCACTGGACCGAGACCGGCTTCGATCCGCTGGGCCGTCCCGCACTCATAGTCCTCGCCGACGGCACCGAGTCCGAGATCGGTTCCGTGGGCGACAGTCAACGCATCGCCGTGCGCTCGGTGGCCACCTCCACCGACGGCGCCGAGCAGCGGATGGCGAGATTCCAGCTGACCGACGCCCTTGGCAGACTGCGGGCGGTGGAGGAGGAGGTCGCCCCCGGCGAGCGGTTGTCCTCCGACCTCGACTACGATCTGGAGGACCGGCTGGTGGCGGTCCACCTGTGGCAGGGCGAACCCTACCAATCTCCCGAGCAGCTGAGGACCTTCAGCTACTCCGGGGCCGGATTCCTGGTGTCGTCGTCGGAGCCGGAGCGGTCGGTGGCCTACACCGGCTACGACTCGCGGGGAAACCTGTGCGAGAGCGTCACCGGCGGGATGACGACCGAGCTCGGGTACGACCTCTTGGGCCGCCTGGTCAGCCAGTGGACTGCCGGCAGCGCGGCGGCATGGTGGACCTGGGGCGACGACCAGCCCGGGACCGATGCGGCCGTCGGCGAGCCGTCGTACGGCCGAATCGTGAGCGCGCTGAGACACAACCGGTTCGGCACCCACGACGTGCCGGTGAAGACCAGTTGGCGGTTCGAGGGTCCGGGGACCAGGGTCAGCTCGAAAGCGCTTTCGATCGAAGGCCTGGGTGGGATCCAGGACGCATTCGTGACCGGCTACACCTACGACCGGTGGGGCCTGCCGGCGGTGGTCGAGCACCCGGTGTGGAACGCCTGGGACGCGACCTGTCAGGACGCGGTCACCGAGCGCCGCAGCCGGCTCGGCGAATGGCTGGTCGGCGCCGATTTCACGGCGGATTCCTCGCCCGACCAGGTCGCGGGGATCGGTCGCTCGTTTAACCCGTCCGGGAGGGTGGCTTCGACCGACTTCCTGGTTTTCGGCGCGGCCGAAGGCGGGTTCGAGGAGGCGCCGGATCCCGACGGCATGGCGCGGGCGGCGAGCTACGAGCTGTGGTGGAGCGGACACGGCACGTTGAGGACCGAGGGGCCGTACGGCTACGACGGGTCCGGCAACGTGACCCGGATCGGACCCCGAAGCCACGCCTACGACGGGCTCGACCGGCTGGTGGCGCTCGTCGACGGTGGCGTCCCGGTGGAGAGCTACCTCCACGATCGATGGGGCAACCTCGTCGAGGTCCGCAACCAGGACTTTTCCAATGGAGGCGGTTACACCCTCCGGTTGGTCGGCGTCGGCGACGACAACAGGCCGACCGCGGTGCAACTGGTGGGCGGTGGCACCTACCCCCTGGCCTGGGATGCCCGGGGCAACCTGTCGTCGATTCCCGCCACCGTGCTCGGCCGCGGCAAAAACCTCGTCTACTCCGAGGACGATCGCCTGCTCCAGGTGACGGACACGGCGTCGGGGACCACCTGGCGCCACGCCTACGACGCCGAGGGCGAGCGGGTGCTTTCCTGGCGCCGGGACGGCGGCGGACAGCTCGCCGAGGTGCAGCTGAACCTGAGGGACGAAGCGGGGTCGGCGCTGTCGGACTGGCTGCTGGTGCCCGATTCGAGCTTCGGCCCCAGCAAGGACTACCTGAGAATCGACGGCACGCTGGCGGTCCAGCTGGACCACGGCGGCGGCACGTTGATGCCTCGCTTCGCGGCTCACGACCACCTGGGGAGCACCCGGGCGTTGGTGGCCGCCGACGGATCCGTCACCGACCAGATCGACTTCCTGCCGTACGGCGGCCTGCGCACGGGCGGCCCTGTGCCGGGCACGAGCCACCTGTTCACCGGCCACCAGCGCGACCTGGGAACCACCTCCTCCGAGCTCGACTTCATGCACGCCCGCCACTTTAGCCCGCTGCTGGGCCGGTTCACCAGCATCGACTCCGCCAACGGCGATCCGGCCTTCTCCCAGTCCTGGAACCGCTACGCCTACACCAGGGGCAACCCCCTGCGCGCCGTGGATCGGGACGGCAGGTACGAAGAGGATGTCCACTTCAACCTGACGTTATATCTGGCGCGGGAGGCCGGTTGGACCGATGCAGAAGCTCGGACTGTTAGCGCCTCGAATCAGCGAGTTGACGAAGACACACCTGCAAGTCCTCTCAATCAGAATTTCGGCCTTCACATTCTCTCCCGCAAGAGGGCCTTCGCCCGAGCTCAAGATGCGCGGGACGCCAGACAGCTAGGGGCAGCCCTTCACAGCGTCCAGGACTCGTTTTCCCACGAGGGGTACCGATGGCCGCTCGGGCACGGTCACATGAATGTGATCGACAGGTCCCCGGACGATCCATGGAGGGACGTGTCGAAGGCCATGGAAATGGCGGAGACATCGTTCAAGCTACTAGGTGGTGACCCGAAGGAGCTGGACCGGGAATTCCTTGAGATTCTCTTTACCACCCGATCCAAGGACGAAAGGGTGAAGATGTTGGAGGAAGCGACGCGCGGTGGCAACGTGGGGATTCCACCGCTCGTCGCCATCACACCGGCAGACGATGAACATGCGAAGATGATCAGAGACCATTATTTAAAGAACGGCTATGATCTCGTTACAAGGTAGAAGGTATTCTCCTACTGGGTCCGGCGGGGTGCGTGCATGACGAGTCGCCATCGAATCCCGCGTCTCGCCCTCGGACTGACGTTCGTGGGGTCGCTGGCCGTGACCGCCTTTTGGTGCGCACAGCCGTGCTCAGAATCTCTGATCGAGGAGGTCTACGTCCTGGACTCTGAGGAGACCACCTGCCTGAGCTGCCCCACCGGAGAGATTCCGGGTCCGGTACATGCTGTGCTCGACAGGGTGACTCCCGAGCTTGTGGGTCGCTGGATCCAGGAGAATTTTTCGACGGGCAAACCGGGACTGGACTTCTTCAAGAAGGGAGATCCTGTTGGTGAGGGATTGAGATTCCGGATCAACCAGAGCGGGGGCGCATTTTTCCAATTCGAGCGGAGCAGGATCTACTACGAGAGCATCCCGTGCTGGTTCTGGGACTGCTACAAACCGCGCATGTGGAGAGTAGATGTATCGGGTCGGCGGATATGGACGGCGAAGGTCCCGTTCGCTCAGGCCCCGGTCTACCCGTTCGTGGTCGGTGACTACGTGCTGTTCGTCGGCAGTTCCACCGGAGTCGACGAGCTGGTCATTGTCGATCTGGCGACTGGCACCGTGGTGGAGCGGTTCGCGCCGGAAGGGGAGCGGTACGGCTTCCAGCAGTCGGCGTTGCTCCTCGATCCCGCCTGGTACTCGAACGGGTACATCCGGCTGAGGGCCACCGAGACGGCACGGATCGACATCCCGGCAAAGAGGGTGATCGTCGAGGAACCCGCGAAGACCTACGTGCTCAAGGTGCGATTCTGACGCGCCCTGAAAAGGGCGCCCCGAGGGGCGCCCGTGAGGGTCGTGCAGTCAGGTGACGGCCAACGGCTCTGGAGCCGATCAAACGGAGCGGTCACCGACCAGGTCGACTTCCTGCCTTACGGCGGCCTGCGGTCCGGCGGACCGTCGCCCGGCACCAGCCACCTGTTCACCGGCCACCAGCGCGACCTGGGAACCACCTCCTCCGAGCTCGACTTCATGCATGCCCGCCACTACAGCCCTCAACTTGGGCGGTTTTTGAGCGTTGATTCGGTCGGGGGTTCGGTCGGCAGCTCGCAATCATGGAACAGGTACTCGTACGTGCGGAACAACCCTGTCAACATGAATGATCCAACCGGAAGGTACGAAGAGGACGTTCATCGTGGTCTCACCACCGTCCTCGCCTTGGCGGTAGGATTTGACGTGAATTTGGCGACTGCAATCGCTGCTGCAAATCAAGGAGTCGACGAAAACCCAAACACAAGTGCATTTGCCAACGAACGGGCGAGGGCGGATTTTCATTTCGCGAGCGAGTCAAGACGAGATCAGTTGTGGATGTCCTTCGAGTCGAATTTGACCCCGCAGGCATTGGGGGTCTTTCTACACGCAGAGCAGGATAGTTTCTCGCACGCCGGGTATGGACCCAAGGCCGGTCACCTGTTGGCTGGTGTAGCCTGCCTGCTCTTTCTCGTTCAGGGTGGATTCGGAGGGGGCCACGGGCGGTTGGATCTCGCTCTTTATCTTCTCGGCTTCCCTTGGGTGTTGATCCCTTGGCCAAGTTCTCTTGGGCTCAGCGATTTCCATTGGCTTGGGTTGATCCCGTTCGGAATCAATCTGACCATCGCGGTGATTCTCCGTTTCCTTTTTCGGCGAAACTAGTTCGCACTTCTCACCACGACACCTGGTGAAAAGTGCGGGCTCCGCAAGAACGGGCGCCCCGAGGGGCGCCCGTGTGTGAATTGTCGGCGGCAATCGCCTACGGCACGGTGACGGACCACGCCGAGGTGTCTCCGGACTCGAAACCGTCTTCGAAGATGTCCGGCAGTGGAGCCTCCATGCAGGATTGCACCGTAACGTTGTCGATGTCCCAGCCCGGGCGGGAGACCGAGCTATCGGTGCCGATCCGGAATCGGAACTGGACGGTTTCACCGGCTTCTTCGTTCAGGTCGACCACCGACTCGAGCCAGTCTTGTGGATCGCCGCACCATCCTTCGACATCTGAAAGCCCGGTCACCGGGCCGTCGTAGGGGTCAGTGAGCATCCGGCCGTCGGGCAGGGGAGTCCAGCTGACGCCACCATTGGTCGACACCTCGACGATCGTGCCGTCCCAGCAACCTGCGGTCTTGCTCTCCAGGTGTTGATAGTTCCAGAACTGGAGAGTGATCGGGAAACCGTCCGCGGGAAGGTCGATTGGCGGGGACACCAACCGCTGGTCTGTCGGGGATCCGACGTCGTCGGCGTGGAGGACGAAGCTGCCCGAGTAGGGGCCGGTGATGCCACTGTCCAGAGTCCAGGTGTCGCCGGTCCCGGAATGGGTCCACCCGGGAGCCCCCGACTCCATGTCGTCGAAGAAATGGACGGTGGGCACGGTGTCGAGGTCACAATCTCCGGGCCGGGCCACGGTGATGAAGGACCACACCGCGGACCAGCCGCCAGGGCCGCACGGGTTGGCCGAGCTGACCCGCCAAAAGTGCTCGGTGCTGGTGTCCAGGGCGATCTGGGGCGTGTAGCCCGTGCCCACAATACCCGCCACATCGAGCACCAGGTTGGCGAAAGTGGCGTCGGTTGCGACCTGAAGGTGATAGCTGTCGCCCTGGATGACCGCGGACCACTGGAAGTCGGGCGTTGGCGGCTGGCCCAGCGCGCCGTCGGCCGGGGCCACGAGCGAAGGGGCCGCCGGCATGGCGTCGTAGATCTCGAGCAGGACGTCGCGCGTCTTGTCGCCCGAGGTCGAGCTACCGCCGATCTCGATCGGGTAGCTGCCGGGGGCGGCGGCGCCGGTGGTGCCGATGGTCAGCACCGAGGATCCCGGCGGGTTCACCGGGTTGACGGTGAAGGACGGGGTCGAACCTGCCGGTGCGCCGGTTTGGCTCAGGGTCACCGGGTCCCCGTAGCCGAGAATGGACCCCACGGCGACGCCGTACTGGGCCTGGGCGGGAGCGCAGATCGTCTGCACCGGCGGGTCCACGTCGAGAGTGTAGTCGGCCTGGAGGGCACAGTTGGTGCACACCAGGGCGAAGTCCTGGTCGGTGAAGTCGCCGTTGTACGGCACGCCGTCGCCGGCGATGTTGATGGCGTCAATGGTGATGACGGCTGAGCCGCCCGGGTTGTGGACGAAGACGTTTTCGAGATTGTTGATGGTGTCCGCCGAGCCTCCGGTGGTGGACGAACCGCCGGAGAAGACGTTGCCGAGGTAGCTCTCGCCGCCGGTGACCACGGTCAGGTCGAGATTGTTGACGAGGGCCGGATTCGCCCCCACCGCGCCGGGGGCGTCGGACCAGGCCAGGGTGACCTTGAGCGGCTCGCCGGGCTCGGGCACGCCGACCGCGATCACGATCTGCTCGCCGGTGTTGTAAAAGACCTCGGTCTGGTCGGAGTACTCGCGCAGGACCGGCGGGTCGATGAGGGTAGTGGCGTTGATCCGGCCCCAGCCCTCGTTGACGTTCGGGATGTCCGGCACGCCGATGTCGTCGGCGCTGTTGACGAGCAGGGCCTTGGCCATGGCCGGGCTCGGATCGGCGCCACCGTTGAAGGTGCGCCACCACTGGGAGGCGAGCACGATCGCGCCGGACGTGTGGGGTGCGGCCATTGAGGTGCCGGTGCACCACGAGTAGTGGCCGTTGGTCCCGGTTATCGTGGAGGTGCACTGGCTGGCACTGCCAAGACGCCGGCTCGAGGCGATCTCCTGAGCGGGAGCGGCGATGGTGGGAACCCATCGGCCATCCACCGCCGGGCCCCTGCTGGAGGAGCTGTACATGGCGTCGATGTTGCCGCTGACCCGGTAGTTCTGGGTGCCGGCGGTGACGATCAGGTTCTTGCCCTCCTTGGGTGAGGTGAGCCCGCTGGATCCGGAGTTGCCGGCGGAGAACACCTCGATGAACGGCTCCGCGACGTCCGCGGTGTCGAAGTTGCCGTCGCGGACCATCAGGTCGTGGGTCCGCTCGGTCGCCTGGTAGCCGTGCTGGGTGCCCTCGCCGCTGGTCCACGAGTTGTTGCCGCCGATCGCGTTGCCGAGGACCGCCTGCTTGCTGTGTTCCTGCCAGCCGCCGGCCGGAGGCCACGACGGTGCCGACAGCGAGTTCATGGCAAAGATGCTGTAGCCAGGCGCTACGCCAAGGCCGTAAAGGAAGCCGTCGGCATCGGTGTAGCCGGCGGTTGCATCGCCGCCGATGATGCCGGCGACGTGGGTGCCGTGGCCGCCGTTGGTGCAGTCGTCTCCCGGACCGAGCCCGCTGCACGCCCCCGGAAACGAATAGCCGCCGACGATCCGCGTGTTGAGATCCGGGTGGGAGTAGTCCACGCCGGTGTCGACCGGAGCCCAGACGACGCCGCTGCCGTCGTAGCCCAGCGAGGCCAGGTGGGCGAAGTAGCCGGTGAACCGGGACCCCTCCGGGATGGTTGTCGGCGATGATCTGGTCGGACATTTCGTCCTCGAGGATGGGCTCGGGGCTCTGGAACCCGATCCAGACCACGGTGCTCATTCGGGCGACGTTTTCGATCTGGGAGGCATCGAGTGCCAGGTAGGCGCTGAAGAACAGCCTGATCGGGTTGCGACGGCCCCCAGGCGAGCACCTCGGAGCCGTATTTGGCGAGTTCCTCGATGGTCGTGGACACGCGGCCGTCATTGACGAACATCACCTCGACGTTGCGGATGACTCCTGCCAGGTCCTGCAGCTCGCGGTTGATCTTGTAGGCGGGATGGAAGGCGCCGTGCCAGCGGACCCACGGGGCCGCCTGGATTTCGTTCAAGGCGGTCGGGTCAGCCCACACGAGATAGCTGTTGTGGGGGTAGTACTGGAGGATCCGAATGCCGGCTGAGGTCAGCTCGCCGGCCCATTCGTCGCGTACCGGGCCCACCAGCTGCACCAGGTGGATTCCGGCTCGGGCTCCCGAGGCGCGGAGGTCGTCGGCGAGCTGCGGCTCGCCGTCCTCGATCGGGTCGAATCGGTAATCCTGGACTTGCACGGTGCCGGCATCCGGCACGAGAGTGTGGGCAATCCCGGCCGCCTCGAGCTGCTGGAAGGCGTCGTCGTCGAGCACGAGCCACCTGAAGCTGCCGTAATCGAGGTCGAGCCGAGTCTGAATGGCGAGCGAACCCAGCTCGTCGGCGGCGGGGGCGGGCACTCGAATCGTGCGGGTCGCCGCTGCGCCGGTCGCCGCGCCAGCCATGACGGTCAAAACGAGTACGGCGACGACGGCCGTCTTGGTGCGCGAATAAAACGTCGTTCTCACGAGCATCTTCCTCCCAAACTGTACAGATTGTGATGCGGTGCCGCGCAGCGGGGCCGAATCGAGACGCCGGGTCGGATCATACCACCCCGGGGTGAACCGGTGGCGTGGGGTTCGGGTCAGCCGGTGATCGGCGGGAACTCCACCAACACCCGCCACACCGCCTTCTTGAACGAGGCTTCAGGAGTCACCGGATCAATGCCGAAGGCGGACAGCCGGCCCTGCCACAGCACCTCCGAGGTGCGGGGATCGAGCATTCTGATGATCAGCGTGCTCGTGGAGGTGGTACCGCTGGATCTGGTGGGATCGGTGCTGACCCCATGGGAGTCCTCGAATCCCTGTGGGGTGCTGGCGCCGCGAAAGACGAGCTCGAAGGCCACCCGGAAATCGGTGTCCCCGTCCTGCGCCTGGACATAGCCGCGGTCGGTCAGCTCTTGAATGAGAGCGGACCGGACCAACTTCTCGTACCGCGGGTAGCGGGTGTAGTCGGCCTCTTCGGTCTGTGCGGAGGTCAGTCGAAAGGTCTTCCAGGCCGAGAAGTCGGTGGCCTCGTCGTGCTCGGTGTAGACCTGGAGTCGAGCCGTGCTTTTGGTCGACGTACTGCATCCGACAACGAGGACGGCGACGACGGTGATAACGAGCAGGTGCTTCATGAGACCTCCGCGAACCGTGTCTTGGTGGCTCCTCCAAGAGTGGGTTACCGCGGTCCGCGCGTCAAGGGGGATGGATCACCCCTTGCCGCCCCGTACCCACCAGTCCGAGCCGCGGTCGAACCACCAGTCGGACGAGTTGCCGTCGAGAATCTCGCGGGCGAGATCGTTCGCGGCGGCCGTTCTGAGTCGGCGCAAAACGAACGGGATCCAGTCCTCGGCTTGCCGGTTACCGTTGTCGAGCTGTTCTTTCAGGGACATCAGCAGCTCGATCTGGTCGGCGTCGTGGACCAGCACCGCCTCCGGGGTCGACTCGTCACGATACTCGCGGAACAGCTCCATGAGCTGGCCGGCGAAGGGAAGGCCGTCGGCCTGGTCGCCGGCCGCCCGTTCCTCGTCGGCGGTGGAGTACTTCTGGTTCATGTAGTTGAGGTCGCCGGTACGGGCCTCGGGCAGATCGTGAACGAGGGCCAGCCTGAGGGCGCGGTCGGCGTCCACGGTGCCGTCCTCTTCGGCGAGGGCGAAGGCGATCATGACGGTGCGAAAGACGTGGTCGGCGACGGACTCCGACCCGGTGCCCAGAAACTGCCAGCCGCTGCGTGGCGTGCGCTTGAGCATTCCGACCTCGAACAGGAACTTGGCGATTCGGTCCATGGGCCTCCTTGCGGTCGGACAGTTTAGCGTAGGTCGTATCCGCCGGAGGATTGGGCCACGGAAGAACACAGAACACACTGACATCGCCCCCCCCCCCCCCCCCCCGCCCAGGAATTGGACGCAGATGAACGCAGATACACGCAGATGGGGTTCTGCAGGGTGCGGGCGTCTCGCCTGCGCGCCTCCGCAGGGTGCCGGCAGCCGGGGCGGCCGCACCACAATCCGTCGCGCCATCTCGAAGGCCTCCCACCTGCCCACCTCCCTGCTGGCATGTCCGCGGCGTTGCCGCGGACACCGGTGGATCTTCTTGGTCTCAGCATCCAAATGGTGGAGGATCCGGGAGACCGCGACGATCGGTCAGGCGGTATCCAATCAGTGTCCTCTGTGTTCTTCTGTGTCCAATCCCTTTTCGGGTGAGCGGCGGAGTCTGCGTTCATCAGCGTTCATCTGCGTCCAATTTTGTGTGGGTTGGGTGGGAGGCTTCAGGACGATGAGCCGAGAACGACCAACCGAGACTCGCGGCGGGCGGCGGGTTCGATCATTCGCGGAACCGTGACTCCGTCGATCTCACCGAGGGTGCCGCCCGGGATCGTGGTGATGAGCCGGGTGGCGGTGACGCGATTGGTCAGGTCGACGTCGGGCTCGGTTTCGGTGACGACTCGGATGTAGTTGTCGGTGAGTCCGCTCCAGCGCAGCTGGGTGTCGAGCTCGTCCCGTTCCTCCCACAGCACTGGCAGGACCGATCCCACGAATCGGTTGTTGAAGACGCGCTCCTGGCGGGCGCCGAGCTCGATCACCCGACGGCTGCGCTCCCGGGATACCGATCCCGGGACCTGACGCGGCAGGGTCGCGGCCGCCGTTCCCGGGCGGATCGAGTACCGGAATACGTGCAGTCGGGAAAACCCCATCGCCGCCACGAAGGCGATCGAGTCCTCGAAATCGCGATCGGTCTCCCCTGGAAACCCGACCATGACGTCCGTCGAGATCGACACGTTCGGTATCACGGAGCGCGCCGCTTCGACGAGGTCGGAGAACGTCCGCCGGGTCACCTTCCGTCCCATTCGGCGCAGAGTGAGGTCACTGCCGCTCTGCAGAGGAAGGTGGAGGTGGGGCAGCAGCCGCCGGTCCTCGAAAAGGCGAAGGAAATCACCGTCGACATCCCATGGCTCGAGCGAGGACAGGCGCAAGCGGGAGATCTCGGTGTCGGCCAGGAGCCGCACGACGAGGTTCTCGAGCCCGCTTTTCTGCCCGAAATCGTGTCCGTAGGATCCGAGGTGGACCCCGCTCAGGACCGCTTCCCGGTAGCCGCACTCGACCAACCGGCGGATCTCGTCGATGACCTCGCCGGCCGGACGGCTACGGCCGGAGCCGCGGGCCACCGTGACGATGCAGAAGGTGCATCGGTTGTCGCAGCCGTCCTGTACCTTGACGAAGGCCCTCGTCCGGCCGCCGCATTCGACCGGTTGGTGGGCGTCGTCCCCGTCGTCCAGGAGCTCGGCCACCGGGAGCAGCCCGTGCTCGTCGAGCAGCTCCGGTAACCGGTCCTTGTCACGGTTGGAAACCACCAGGCTCACTCCCAGCGCCCGGATCTGCTCGGGGGCGAGTTCGCTGTCACAGCCGGTGGCCACGATGGCGGCGCCCGGGTTCGATCGCCTCAACTGCCGGATCATCTGGCGCGACTTGCGGGATGCGATCGAGGTGACGGTACAGCTGTTAAAAATGCAGAGGTCGGCCGGTTGACCTGGGCCCACGACCCGACACCCCCGCCCGGCGAGCCGTCGGGCGATCTCCTCGATCTCGCCGATGTTGAGTCGGCAGCCGATGGACTCGAGCCGAACCCGCAACCCTACCCGCCGGTCAGGAGGTTCCTGATGCGGTCGCGAATCAAGGCCTTTTGCTCCTTGACGAATCGCTCGTAGTTGAGGACCTCCCCATCGCGAATGGTAAACATGATGGGGTTGTGGTGGACATCGCCGTAGTCGTTGAACTGGATGATGCCGGTCACGCCCGGAAACTCCTTGACCTCGAACATGAAGTTCTTCCGGAGCTCGTTGGTGTCGAAGACCGCGGTTTTCTCAACCACCTGGAAGACCACCCGCGCGGCGTCGAAGGCGTGGGCCGCGTAGATGTCGGGCGGATGGCCGTACTTCGCGATGAAGGACGTTACAAAATTCTGCACTAGGTCGCGTTCGTCCTTCATGTCGAAGGCCGGCTGGGGAAGAACACCCCCTCGACGAGCTCCGGTGCGCGGTCGATCACCTCTCCGCTGTAAAAGGCCGATGTGAGGCAGATGGTGCCGTCGTACTGACGGTCGCGCAGCTCGCGAAGCACGGCGAGGGACGGGTCGGCGTAGCCGATGATGTAAACCGCGTCAGGATCGTGGGCCGCCATCAGATCTGCGGCTTCCCGCTCCCATCCGGGGTTGGAGAGCGACACCCGGCCGACGACGCGACCTTCCATGGCCTGCTCGAAGACCTGGCGGAAGGGCGGCTCGATCCCTCGCGCCTGCTCCGAATCCTCCGCGAAGATGAGCACGGTGGAGCAGTCCTGCTCTTCGCGAAGGAAACGACCGGCCCTCCGACCCTCCAGCTCGTCGGAGGCGAAAACCCTGAAAAAGAGCTTCGAGTCCTTGGTGAGATCAGGTGCCGAAGCGGACGGCGACAGGGCGACGACATCCAGCTTGTCGAGGGCGGGAAGAAGGGCCTTGGCGGTGTCGCTGGTGGTGCCGGCGATGACGACCTTCGCACCCTGATTGGCAAGTCGCTCGAGCTCGGTGAGCGCCCGGTTCGGGTCGGTCCCGGTGTCGCCCCAGACGATCACCACCGAAGCGTTCAGGCTCTTGTCGGCCAGACCCTGCTCGATGGCGAGCTCGATGCCCTGCTTCATCGACAGTCCATAGCTGGCGGCTGCTCCGCTCGTCGGGAGGAGGATGCCGATGACGGGTTTGCTTCCGCATCCGGTGAGGGCGGCAGCGGCCACCGCCAAGGCAGCGATCTTGGCCGGAAATGGGGGTCTTTTCACCACGCACCTCCCACGGTGAGGCTGTCATCATACCGCAAACCGCCCCACGTTATATGGGCTGACGGCAAGTTCTCAAGACCGCCGCGGCCCCGCCTCCTTGACCTCGTTGGGCACGCTGGCACGGAACTGCTCGAAGTTGTCGTGAAACCGTCGCGCGAGGTCGCTGGCTTTGGCGTCATAAGCCGTTGGATCGCTCCAGGTGTCGCGAGGTCGCAAGATCTCGGTGGGAACGCCTTCGCAGGATGTCGGGACCTCGACCCCGAACACGGGATCCCGCTCGAATCGAGCCGATTTCAGGCGTCCTTCCAGGGCTGCGTCGAGCAGGGAACGGGTGTGAGCGATGGGCATTCGATGCCCGACCCCGTAGGGTCCTCCGGTCCACCCGGTGTTGACCAGCCAGCAGTCGGCGCCGTGTTTCTTGATCTTCTGTGCCAACAGCTCGGCATACCGGAAAGGCGGCAGGACCATGAACGGCGCACCGAAGCAGGCAGAGAAGGTGGCCGTCGGCTCGGTCACGCCGGCTTCGGTCCCGGCGACCTTGGCCGTGTACCCCGACATGAAGTGATACATCGCCTGCTCGGGGGTGAGCTTCGAGATCGGCGGCAACACGCCGAAGGCGTCGGCCGTGAGCATGACGATGTTCTTCGGGTGCCCCGCCATGCCGGAGGGGACCGTATTTGGGATCGCGGCCAGTGGATAGGCCGCGCGGGTGTTTTCGGTCAGGGTGTCGTCGTCCAGGTCGAGCCGACGGGTAATGACGTCGTACGCGACATTCTCGAGGATCGTGCCGTACTTGCGGGTGGTTGCGTAGATTTCCGGCTCGGACGTTTCCGACAGGCGGATCACCTTGGCGTAGCAGCCGCCTTCGAAGTTGAAGACTCCGTCGTCGGACCAGCCGTGCTCGTCGTCGCCGACGAGCCGACGGTTTGGATCGGCGGATAGGGTCGTCTTGCCGGTGCCCGACAGGCCGAAAAAGATCGCGACGTCGTCAGAAGGACCGACATTGGCGCTGCAGTGCATCGACAGCACCTTTTGCTGAGGCAGCAGGTAATTCAAGACTGTGAACACCGATTTCTTGATCTCACCGGCGTAGAACGTGCCACCGATCAGTACCAGACGGCGCGAGATGTTGAGCAGGATGAAGGCCTCAGAATGGGTGCCGTCGACCTCGGGAATCGCCTGAAAAGTGGGGACGTGGAGCACGGTGAATTCGGGTTTGTGCTCGACGAGTTCATGGGGGTCGGCCTGGATGAACATGTTGCGGGCGAACAGGGAGTGCCAGGCGCGGACGGTGATGACCCGGATCGGCAGCCGGTAGCGGGGGTCGGCGCCGGCGAAGCAGTCCTGGATCCAGACGTCGCGGTCCTGAAGATACGCCTGGACCCGACGGAACATGTTCTCGAAGTGTTGCAGTGAGATGGGCTTGTTGACCTCGCCCCACCACACGTGGTTCCTGGTTTCCGGCTCCTCGACGATGAACTTGTCCTTGGCCGCCCGCCCGGTGTGAAGCCCGGTCCGTACCACGATCGGGCCCAGGTGAACCATGTGCCCCTCGTTGCCCTTGATGACGTCCTCGTACAAAAGCGGGGTGTTGTGATTCCAGTGTTGGTGGCGAACATGGACGATGTCGCTGTTGTCGAGCCCGTACGAGCTCTTGAGACGTGCCGCTGGTTTCATGCGTCCTCCTGGTTCTGAGGTCAACGGTTGCCGGTCTTCGGTTGAGCGTGCGGGAACCTCTTGAACAACCGCAAACGGGCGGCGGGAATTCTCGGTCCGGCCTCAGCGGCGCATCACTGCAGGAGATTCAGAATCTCGCGGAAGGTCAGCGCCCGCTCCATGATCAGGACGTCGTCGAGCACCCCGACGAATCGGGCGTCCTCCAAGGAGGCGATCTCCAAGTCGCCGTCTCCGGTGCCGATGGTGGTGCCGGTGCGGGCGCGGTGGCCCTCCAACTTCCCGTTCAGATAGGTGACCATGTGCTCACCGTCCCAGGTGAAGACCAGGAGTTGCCACTCGTCAGCCACCACCGGGGTGTAGCCCGAGGCGTCACCGGTGGCGCCCTGGGCGTCGCGGAACCGGCCGCTGGCGGTTCCCCCGGAGAAGTCGAGGCTGTAGAGGAAGCCGCCGCCCGCGATGTTGATCTTGCCCACGACGTACGGGATTGCCGGTTCCGGCGGGACGAATCCACGCCGCCACCGTGATCCCGTTCTCGACATCGAGGGAGTCGGAGTCGGGCACGATGATCTGGTCGTCGTCGCCGTCGAACTCCATCGCCCGCCCGGCGCGGCCGAAGCGATCGGTGGCCGGCATCGGGTCGCCCATCTTGGTGCCGTGGTTGCCGTTCAGACTCGCGTCGTCGGCAGTGCCGTCGAGCGGGTAGTAGGCCACGGTGGTGGGGTCGATGGGCTGCCGTTTCGACCAATGGCCCAGGGTGCCGTCTTCGAATCGGTCGGCCATGACGGTGTCGGGGGGCGTCGGCTGAAGCACCGAGACGGCGATCGAAAAGCTCTCGCCCGGGGGACCGGGGTCGGTCGACACCCCGGCCCAGAAGGTGATGGTGTAGTCGCCCGCGGCCGAGGAGGCGATGAAATCGATGAACGCGGTTCCCGCGTCAGAATCGATCATGTTCAGGGGTCCGGCGGACAGCCAGATGCGCTGGTGGCCCGGGGCGACGGGCGGCAAATCGGTGATGATGCCGGGGTCGGTGGCGAACACGGTGCAGGTCCCGGACGTCCCGCCGCTCGCCGAGGTGGAGTACTCGGCGGCCTGCAGGACCCACCCGGCGGGTACCTCGCCGGTGAGGAACATGGTGGCGTTGGAGGCGGATCCCCCGGTGGGCGGCTGCACCAGCACCTGGTACTGCACCGCCTCGCCGCCGTCGACCACCGCCGGACCGGCGATGAAACGGACGTCGCAGCCGGTCAGGGCCAGCGGCGCCAGACACGCGATCGCGATTCGCAGGTTCTTCCAGGTGTTCATCGGGCACCTCCCACTGGGATGAATATATCGATCATACCCCACGGCGGTGTGACCCGGCTGACGCGCTGAGAAACCTGCGTCGACTCACCGTCGTGGTGACTTCTTGGATATATTACTACATGTAGATAAAATTACACCTCGGCCTCTTCGTGCCTCGAGTAATCGAACCGTTTGGAGTGTGCTGATATCGTTGATTCGGGGTTGATGAAGGGTGAGTGACCGATCCAACCGAGCGCTGGAGCTCTTCCAACGGGCCGCGGGGCTGGGGCCCGAGGAGCGGGACGTGCTGCTCGACCGTGAGTGCGCCGGTGACTCCGCCCTTCGCCGGGCGGTTCAGGCGCTGTTCGAGGACGACGAAACCATCGGCGTCGGCCAGGTAGACGGTGCGGTGTCGCCGCCGGATGCGCCGGATTCGATCCCAATTCGAGTCGGGGACCGGCTCGTCACGGGCGACCTTTTCGCCGGCCGATACCGGATCGTCTCGCTGCTCGGCCGCGGCGCCATGGGAGAGGTCTACCGGGCTCACGATACGGTGCTCGACGTCGACGTGGCGATCAAGCTGGTGCTCGGATACCGGCCGGAAAGCCGTGATCGGCTGATCAAGGAGGTCCGCCTGTCCAGGGAGGTCACCCATCCGGCGGTGTGCCGAGTCTTCGATGTCGGCGCCGACGGCGACCAGCTCTACTTCACCATGGAGTACGTCGACGGCGAGGATCTGTCGTCGTTGTTGGCGCGGATCGGGCGGCTGCCGTCCGACAAGGTGGAGGACATCGCTCGCCGGGTATGCGGTGGGCTTGCCGCAGCCCACGCCAGGGGAGTGATTCACCGCGATCTCAAACCGGCCAACATCATGATTGACGGCCGTGGCGAGGTGAGGATCACCGATTTCGGAATCGCAGTGACGGGGGACGAAGGCAACCGGGGAGGGCTCGCCGGAACACCGGCCTACATGGCACCGGAACAGCTCGACCCGGACGCCCCGGTGGGCCCTGCTGCCGATATCTACTCCGTGGGCCTCATCCTGCACGAGCTGCTCACCGGGAGGAAGGTCTTTTCCGGTTCCAGCTTCACCGAGATCTTCCGCCAGAAAATGCGAACCAGACCCCAACCGCCGTCGGTGATGGTGGACGGGGTCAATGCCCAGCTCGAGGCGGCGGTCATGCACGCTCTGTCGCGAAGCCCGGAGGGTCGGCCTCGCTCGGCGCTGGCGATGGCGGCGGAGCTTCCGGGAGGCGATCCCCTCGCTATCGCGATGGCGGCCGGGGCCACGCCGGACCCGGAGATCGTAGCGGTGGCCACCGCCCGGACCCCGTTCGGACGACGAGTCCGACGGCGTTGTTTGCCTGTTTGGCGGTCCTCCTGGCCGGGGTGCTGGCCCTGTCCGGTTTGACCTCCAATTTTGAAGATGCCGCCGCGATGGTGCCCCCGGAGGTACTGGCCGACCGGTCCGAACAGCTGCTCTCCGAGCTCGGGCTCTCCCTCCCGGCCCGGGGCTCAGAATGGGGGTTCCTCGACCACGTGGTCGCTTCCGACCCGATCGATCGCGTGCTCTTCTGGCACCGGCAGTCCGTTCCCAGGCCGCTGCCTCTCTTTGTCGACCGAGCTTTCGAGGCGAGCACCCTGGCCAGCGGGGTGGATGTGCCGGCGACGTTGACCAGTGAGAACCTGTTCATCATGTTTGATCCGACGGGGGATCTGGTCTACCTCAACGCCGGCGCGCCGTTCGGATCGATGGTGGGCGGCCCGGCGGGTGCATTCGACACCTCTGGTTGGGCTCGGCTCTTTGAAGCCGCCGGGTTGGACCGGGCACGGATGGTTCCGGACCCCGGCGTCGAAATTCCGGTTTTCGGGGACCAGAGGGCGGCCTGGATCACCGAAGGGAACAGCCCGACGGGAGCCGCCGTCAGGGTCCAGGCGGCGTCCTTTCGAGGCCGGCCCGTCTTTTTCGCGGCCGAGACCACGGACGCGAGCTCCAAGACCCGCGAAGACCAGCTCAGGCGCCGGTCGAGGCTCGACCGGTGGGTTCGCACCCCTCTCTACCTGCTGGTCGTGATCGCGGCTCTGGGTCTCGGGGTGCATTCGGTGGTGCGCGAGCGCAGTGATCTTCGGGGGGCTGCGGTGCTGGCCGCGACGGTGGTGGGGGTCGGCGTGCTGGCTTCGGTGCTGACCATGGGCCGGGTGAGGCATCCCCTGGCCACCGCCGAGATGGCCGTCGTCGGTTCCTTGCTCGACATCGTGGCCGGATCGATCGCGGTCGGCCTCTGCTACCTGGGGCTCGAACCCCTCATTCGGCGCCACCGCCCTCACGCGTTGATCGCCTGGACTCGGCTGCTCGCCTGGAATCCGAGGAACGAAGCCGTCGGCCTGTCGGTCACCGTGGGCGCTGTGGCCGGCAGCCTGTGGGCGATCATCCAGGAGGTGGACCGGGTCGTTCTCGAGCTCCTCGGCTTCGACCTGACCTGGGGATGGCTCGGTGCAGAGCAGCTGAACGCGGCCATCGGCCTCGGAAATATTTTCGGCGCTGCGCTGCGAGAGGTCGAGGGAGCGATCGTCGGCGGGCTCCTGATCGCGGTTCTGTTCGCCTTGCTGGGGCGGTTTTTTGCCCGGCGCGCCCTCGCATGGGTCGCCTTCGTGGCCGTGGTCGGTCTGGTCTACGGCATCGACGCGGGCGCCCATCTACCGGCCTCGGTGCCGACCGTGGGGTTGGCCGCCGGGGTCTTGTCGCTCGTCCTCCTCGATCGCTTCGGGCTGCTCGCACTCGTGGTGGCGATGCTGTGCAACGGGTTGCTGACGACCTTCCCGATGACCCTGGATCGGGACGTGTGGTTCGCCGGGGCTGGGTACTTCGCCATCGTCGTGGTGCTCTTCATCGGCGTCGCCGGGCTCCTGATCGTGCGTGCCGATCGGGGATCGCGGGCACTGCGGTCGACACTGAAAGTCTGAAGTCAAAAGTTGAAAGTTGAAAGTTCCCGCTCGCCCGGGGGAGAAGGGGAGAAGGGGGGAGGTCCCCGTTGACCTGAATTCGGAATTCGGAAAACTTTCAACTTTCAACTTTCAACTCGATCGGACGCGGACGCGGGTTCAATCACCCTTGCCCCTCATAGCCTCATAGCCACCTGATGGCTGCGAGCCGATCAGGTATTCTTGGGGCGTTCACCATTGGAGGTGGCATATGAATCGCGAGGTCGGCTTGGCTCTTTTGTCGGTCGTGGTGCTCGCCGGGGCGGCGGCTGCCGTGATGATCGTGACCCCGGGGGGATCGGAGGCAGCTACGTCAGCCGGAGTGGATCCCTGCTGTTTCACCAACCCGCGCTACTCGGGGGTGTGTGAGGTAACCCCGGGGGAGGACGAAACCTGCTCGAGCATCCTCGGCTATCTCAACAACCCGAACAGCGTCGGCAAGTCGTACTGCGGCGGCACGACGGTGCGCGGCGGTTGGTCGCAGGTTGCTTGCGAGTAGCGGCGATTCCGTCGTCCGGAATCGAGCACGTCGTCGGGCTGCACAACGTTTGCGGGCCGCGGTATCGACCTGCGTATCTTAAGAAAATTCCATAATGCCTATATAATGATTTATTAGAAGAACACACGGGAGGAATGCCATGCCTCAACTGGTGTTGCTGTTGTTGGGAGTTGCGATCGGGGTCGTTGTCACCGGGCTGTTCGCCAAGTCGATGATGCGCTCGAAGATGGTCGTCCCCGAAAAGAGCGCGCATTCCTTTGACGAGACCTGCGCCCGCATCGAGAAGACGGTTGGCGACGCCGACGGCTGGAGCTTTCCCATCGAGAGCTTCGACATGGCGGCCAAGCTCGCCGAGAAGAACGCGCTTCCGGGCAACGTGAGGCGGATCAGGCAGTATTACGTGTGCAGCCCGCCGGTGGCCAAAAAGGTGCTCGGCGACTCTCCCCATCTCTCCGCGATCATGCCCTGCACCTGGGCGGTCTACGAGAAGGCCGACGATACCGTGTGGGTGTCGAAGATGAACATCCCCATGATGTCCAAGGTGATGGGCGGCGTGGTCGGCGAGTCGATGGCCGTCGTCGCCGAGGCGGAGGCCGGGTTCATGGAGAAGGTACTCAGGTAGGCAAAAGTCCAAAGTCAAAAGTCAAAAGTCAAAAGTCCCCGCCGCTCTCGCGCGCGTCCGAGTCGGAATATTCCGGCTCCTTCATAATGGAGGCATGAACACCCCCATCATCGCGGCCGCGCTGATCATCGCCGCGCCGGCGGCTTCGTTTCACGCGCCGGCTGCCCTCGATGCCGAGCCGTGGGTGATTACCGAGCCGACGGTGATTACCGAACCGATGCGCGTCGAGGCTCCCATCATTCTTCTTGATGGAGGATCACTCGTGGTCTCCGGGGTCCCCGAGCCGGGCTTCGAGATGGCCGGCCACATCTGGGCCCTCGGCAGCAGCGAGGTGGTCTTCGAAGACTCCGTGATCCAGTTCCTGAGCAACTTCCACGGTCAGTACTCGCTGGTGGGGGCGGAGCAGTCCAGGATCGAGGTTCGAGGCTGCGATTACCGAGTGCCGTCGGGCGTCCAGCACGCCCTGATCGTCGCGGGCTCGGCCGAGATGGTGGTGAGCGACACCGACTTCGGAAATGTCCAGCTGCTGTCCGCCGAAAACTCGACTCTGACCGCGGCGCGACTCAACGGCGACTTCGAGGTCCTGGTTCAGCACGCCTCCCGGATGAACGTCCAGGATATTCCGCGCGAGCCGGGGGAGGGGCGGCTGTGGGTGTGGGTGGAGTTCGGTCCGGGGTCGGAGGCCGTTTACACGCCGCCCATGCCGGGGTTCATAGAGTCATGGTCCTTCCCTCCGCCGGGCTCGAGCGGCATTCCGCAATCGGTTCAGCTCGACCGTTGCGAGGCCCTGCTGTGGCCGATGCTGGTCCGGGAGGGCAGCCGGCTGACGCTGCGGGACATCCCAGCCGACAACTGGGTGGTGGTCGGACTCCATCTGCTGACTGACGCCGCCGTCAGCGAGCTGCACAACCAGCAGTTCTATGCGGATGACGAGCTCGGACTGCTCGATCGCGAGCTGAGGCTGGAGAACGCCTCCATTGACACCTGGAATCTCTACCCGGAGAGCGACGCCCGCGTGGTGGTGTGGGACTCGACCATCGGCGAGATCCTCAGCATGGGCGACGCCGAGGTGCGGGTGCGTGGAACCACCATCGACGGCACGGGCGGCTTCTTCGGCGCCCGTGACCGGTCGCATATCGACGCCGAAGGTTGCCTGATCACCTGCACCGTCGAGGCCACCCAGGAGGCCACCGTCGAGCTCCACTCGAGCCGTGTCGTCCCGTACCCACAAGATCCCACCGGCGCGTGGACCCGGTTCGGTGCCTACGACTCGGCGCGGCTGCTGGCCGATCAGACGCCGGTCCAGACTTTGCCGGTGCTCGGCGGTGAGGGCCTGATCGCGGTCAGCTACATCGCCAATCCCCCGCCACAGCCGCCTGGTCCGGGGAACGCCGTGGAGCTGTCGGGCATCGCGGCGCAGTTCAGCCTCAGCGATGCGGTAGTCCCGGGTGCCTGGAGGCTCGAAGCCGTCACCCCCTGGGGAGGCCGCCAGCTGATCGGAGCCGGAGAGGGCAACGTGGAAGAGGGCGTGCTCGGGATATGGAGCGACGCCAACCCGCTGCTCAGCTACCGGCTGCAGGTGGTGCTCACGGACAGGTTGGAGCGGGAACTTGCCGGTCGACTGCCCGTAGCGGGCGCATTGCCGGAGCTTCCGCAGGCTTCCTCGCCGCGAAGATGAGGCCGACCCCCCAGGGCAGGCCGTCGAACAGTCGATCGACCTCGAACACGGCCCTGACCAGGGCCACCAGCCAGCGTCTCGAGCCGAGGCCGGAAACCCGCCGAAGGGTGGGATCCTGATCGAGGGGTCCGTCGGTGCGAAGCCTGCGACGGTTCACCCGTTTCAGGAAGAGATCGTCGTAGCTTCGCACCAGAGGCCATCCCCACACCCTGACGTGAGGCTCGAGGCCGGCGTCGGCAAGCAGGTCGGTCATGGTCCGGGTGGTGTAACGGCGAAGGTGGCCACCCCAGTCGTCCCAGTCGGACCACTGGCCGGGGTCGGCGGGGACCGTGCCCACCAGCCAGCCGCCTGGGCGAATCACCCGGGCGAGCTCGCCGGCGGCGTCGCCGTCCCGGGTGAGGTGCTCGAGGGTCTCGGCACTGGTCGAGGAGTCGAAGGTCTCATCGGCGAAGGGGAGGGCGGCAATATCGGCCAGGACCGGTAGGACTCGATCCTCCCGTCCGGCCTGGCGGGCGAGCCGGCGCAAGTGGAGTAGCGACCTCATCGACCGATCGGCGGCCACCACCGACCGGTGCCTGCGAGCCAGCTTGCAGCTGAGGGATCCAACCCCGGCGGCGCACTCGAGGTGGAGCCCGTCCCCCGGCGAGCGGCGCCACAGCTCGTGCAGGATGCGCCCCTCGCGGTGCGCATGCCGCGGCCCGAAAAACTCGGGGTTCGCTCCCCACTCGGCCTTCCCCATCGTTACAGCATACCGGTCCGGGATTGGCTTTGGATACGGGTCAGCGAATCACGGGTCGCACGGGACATCCGATTACAAATTGCAAATTGCAAATTACAAATTGTCGGCGTCCGAGATCGCTGACGTGGATAGCTG
>CAVQOJ010000008.1:0-275433 GCA_963714385.1 uncultured Holophagae bacterium
ATGGACGGGCGGATCAGGATCTGGGACCCTGCAAGGACGGGGCAGACGGTGGAGATCGAGGGTCCCCGAACATCGATTACCTGGAGGTTTCGAGCGATGCGTTCCGCCTCGACGCGTATACGTTCGAGGAGGGAACCCTCATCGCCTGGGTCTGGTCACTCGAGGACGGACGCGCGCGCCCGCTGCGGCGCTTCGCGTGCGGCCCGGAGCACGGAATCTCCTCCGACTTCTTGACGATGGGTTGGGACTCCTCGCGGCGGCTGTTCGCCAAGTGTGGCCCGGGCAAGACCACCCGGCTGTGGTCGCTGGCTGCCCCGTCCGACGCCGAGCCCCTCGTCCTGAGGCGTGGAGCCGTCGCCTTTTCCTTCGGACAGTCGTTTCATCCGAGCGGCCGATGGTTGGCCACCGCTCAGATGCCTGGCCTCACGCTGTGGCCTTTGAGCCGGCCCTACCCCTGGGTCATTCGCGCTTACACAAACGCGGTGAGAAACGTCGAGTTTGGGCCCGGCGGCCGGTGGCTCGCCTCCGGGACTGAGAGCGGCATCGTGTGGCTTACGCAGCTCGATGGGGAGGTGCCCGCCCCGAGTTCCCTCCTCTACAACGGCGCGGCACCTGTGGAGAGCCTTGCTGCATCGCCCGATGGCGCCGCTCTCCTGGTGGGACACATGTACCGCGGCGCCATGTTGGTACCGCTCGACGGCGGTCCGGCATCCGAAATCGGAACCTTGCTGAAAGCGTACGGGGTAGCCTTCGGCCCTGACGGACGAAGTGCGATCATAGCCGGTTCGGCGGATGACAACGCCGTGAGAATTCACGTCATCTCGATCGACGTGCTGGAGGAGACGGCCGTCCTCGAACCGGAAGCCCAGTTCAGCTCGATCCGTCTGGACGAGGAGCGGAGCGTTCTGCTCGACGGACGTATTCTGTCGGGGGATTACTCCTCTGGGCTGCGGCTCTCGGACCCGGCAACGGGTGAGTCGGAGCTGCTGTACGAGGGGATCTGCCCTGAGTTCGCGGCCAGTGCAGACGGTCGGCGCATCGTGCTCGTCGCGAAGGCCACCGCGGAGAACCACTCGCCGAGTCGAGTCGTGCTTCTGGATCTCGACGACGGAACCGAGACCCGCCTCGCGAACCATGGCGACAAGGTCTGTTCGATCGCCATGAATTCTGCTGGCACGACAATCGCCACCGGAGACTACGAGGGCGTGGTGCGGGTCGGGCCGACGGACGGCTCCGAGCCGCACCTGCTGCTCGGCCACGAGGGATGGATCTGGGATGTGGACATCGATCCCCTCGGGCGCTGGGTCGCCTCCGGCAGCGAGGACACCACCGTGCGCATCTGGCCCATGCCGGACCTCACCAAGCCGCCGCTCCACACCCTGCCGCACGACGAGCTGATCGCCAAGCTCAAGACCCTCACCAACCTCCGCGTAGTCCGCGACGACGAGTCCGCCACCGGCTGGACCCTCACTCACGACCCCTTCCCGGGGTGGGAGACCGTGCCGACGTGGTGAGCCCGCCCACCCGAATTCGAAATGCGAAATGCGAAATTCGAAAACCGATCCCGGCGGCTGAGCTTGGATGGGCCGCAGTGGGCGCAGAGGGACGCAGAAGAACGCGGCAACCTCACTTTGTGAGTTCTGAGTTTTGAGTTCTGAGTTCTGAGTTACATACGGGCAATGATGAATCGGAGTGTCGAGAGCCTCCGGGCAAAAACTAAGAACTAAGAACTAAGAACTAAGAACTGCTGAGGTCCCTAGCCGTCAGCGCCCCGAACTTGGCAAAACGGCAGCGGCCGAGTACCATGCTGCGGCCCTGGTGCCGGATTTCACAAGGGCGCCGGGACGAGTTCTTGGAGGCGACATGGCGAGCAATCTGACTGGCCGCAACTTCCTCAAGCTGCTGGACTTCGAGCCGGCCGAGATCCGGGCATTGCTGGACCTGTCGGCCGAGCTCAAGGCCGAGAAGAAGGCCGGTGTCCGCAGGCTGTCGCTGGCCGGCAAGAGCATCGCGCTGATCTTCGAGAAACCGTCCACCCGGACCCGGTGCGCCTTCACCGTGGCGTGCGTCGATGAGGGCGCCCATCCCGAGTACCTGGGCAAGGGCGACATCCAACTCGGCAAGAAAGAAACGGTGGCCGATACGGCGCGAGTGCTCGGGCGGATGTTCGACGGAATCCAGTTCCGCGGTTTCGCCCACCAAACCGTCGAGACTCTGGCCGAGTTCGCCGGGGTGCCGGTTTGGAACGGCCTCACCGACCAGTGGCACCCAACCCAGATTCTGGCGGACCTGCTGACGGTCGGCGAGGAGTTCGGCGACCTCGACGGGCTGGCCCTCGCTTACGTCGGTGACGGACGCAACAACATGGCCAACTCGCTGATGGTCGGCTGCGCCAAGGTCGGCATGGACGTGCGGATCGTCGCACCGGCGTCGCTGCACCCGGAAGGTCGGCTGGTGGAGACGGTTCGTAGCATCGCGGCCGAGACCGGCGGCAAGGTGACCGTCACCGACTCGGTGGAGGCCGGCGTCGCCGGCGCGCACGCCGTCTACACCGACGTCTGGGCCTCGATGGGAGAGGAAGACCAGATCGAGGATCGGATCCGGGTCCTCGGTCCGTACAAGGTGACCCGGAGCATGATGGAGGCCACCGGCAGGCCCGAGAGCATCTTCCTGCACTGCCTTCCCGCCTTTCACAGCCTCGACACCGAGACGGCCCGTCGCTACCCAGGCATCTGCGAGGTGGAGGACGAGGTCTTCGAGGGTCCGCAATCGCGGGTCTTCGACGAGGCGGAGAACAGGTTGCACACGATCAAGGCGGTGATGGTCGCAACCCTCGCCGAAACCGATTAACAAGACCGGAAATCTGGAATCAGAGTGACTGTAGATCAGCCAAGGGGGAGAACATGAGCAAGGTGGTGGTGTTCGGTGCGGGCCTGGTGGTCAGGGCGCACGTGCGTTATCTGCTGGATCACGGGTTCGACGTGACCGTGGCCAGCCGGACGGTGGCCAAGGCCGAGGACATCCTCGACGGTCACCCCAACGGGACCCCGGTGGCCTTCGACATCGCCAAGGAACCGGAGCGGCTTGCCGGGCTGGTGGCAGAGCACGACCTGGCGGTGAGCCTGCTGCCCTGGAACTACCACCCGGTCGTTGCCCGGGCGTGCCTGGACGCGGGCAAGCACATGGTGACCACCTCGTACGTCAAGGACGATATGAAGGCCCTCGACGGCGAGGCGAAGGCCAAGGGCGTGGTGCTGCTCAACGAGGTGGGTGTCGACCCGGGCATCGACCACATGACTGCCATGCAGGTGATTCACAGGGTCCAGGCCGAGGGCGGGACGATCTCGACCTTCCAGTCCTACTGCGGCGGGTTGCCCGCCCCTGACGCCAACGACAACCCCTTCGGCTACAAGTTCTCGTGGAGCCCCAGGGGAGTGCTGCTGGCGGGTCTCAACAGCGCCAGCTACCGGCGGGACGGCGTCGACGTCCAGGTGCCGGGAGTCGAGCTCTTCGACCACATCCGCGAGGTGCCGGTGGAGGTCGAGGGTCAGACCATCCGATTCCTGGGTTACCCCAACCGAGACAGCATGCCGTACCGGGAGACCTACGGGATCGACCCCGAGGACACCATGTTCCGCGGCACGCTCCGCTTCCCCCACTGGTGCGCGGCCATGAAGCAGATCGCGCGCCTCGGGTGGCTCGGGACCGAGGACGTGGCCGGATTCCAGGGTCGAAGCTTCGCAGACTTGACCGCCCACCTCGCCGAGATTGGGTCGGACCTCGGGCCTGAAGCAGGCGGTGGCGCAGAAGCTGGGTGTGGACCCCGACGGTCCGGAGATCGGCAGCATGGAGTGGATCGGACTGTTCTGCGATGAGACGCTCCCCGGTCCGAAGGCCCCGGTGGACATTCTGACGGCCCGCATGCTGGACAAGATGTCTTACGCCGAGGGGGAGCGGGACATGCTGGTCCTGCAGCACACCTTCATCGCCGACTTCCCGGATCGGCGCGAGCGCATCACCTCCACGATGGTGGACTTCGGGATCCCGGGCGGAGACTCCAGCATGAACCGCACGGTGGGCCTGCCGGCCGCGGTGGGTGCCCGGTTCATCCTCGAGGGGCGGTTCACCACCCCGGGGGTCATCGTGCCGGTGATGCCCGAGTTCTACGAACCGGCGCTCGAGGAGCTGCAGCGGCTCGGAATCTCCTTTACCGAGACGACGGAGGAGATTCCAACGGAGGCGTGATCCGGTGCACCGAGACGCCGTTCATCGGATGCTCCGCCGGCAGCTGGGCGAGCAGTGTCTCGACCGTGCGGCGGTCGTCCCCGGTCATCCAGCTCCAGTGATCGGTGCCGGGTGCGGTGGCGCGGTGGAGCCGGCACAGCGACATCCAGCCGTAGCCGTCGTCGAATAGCCTCCGCCGGACCTCCTCGGCGGGGCCGGGGCTCAGGTACCTGCTGAAGTAGCTGCCGTTCTGGGGTGCGGCGATCGGGCCCTTGGCGGCCCCGTAGTACCCGTAGAGCTCACCCATCCAGAGCACCCGTCCCGGGTCGCCCCATCAATCCCCTCCGGACCTCGAAGGTCGGAATCCTGTCGGCGAGAAACTCCTCCTCGGTCATCAGGAGGTGGGGGAAGGGGCCGGTGGTGCGCACGACGAAGACGACCGAAAGGGCGAGCGAGGCGATCAGAAAGGCCGCGGTCGCCCACCGCACCGGGCTGCGGCGGGGCGCTGCCGCCACCAGGTTGACGGCGGCGGCCAGGAGCAGCAGCACCAGGCCCGGCTGGACCCAGCGCAGGGTGTTGGGTGCGTTGGCGCTGGTGGCGATGGGGGTCAGCACGGCGATGGCCGCGAGCATCCAAAACCGGGCGTTGCGCACCCGTCCGAGCAGTACGAGGACGATGATCGGCAAGGTGACGCCGACCTCGGGTTGGAGGGTCACGACGTGCCAGATTCGGCCGGCGAAGGCGGCGACGGTTGTCGGCAGGGACACGGCGTTTTCGGCGAGCAGCGCGCGGGCTGCGTCGCCGTCGATTCCCGGGCCCGAGCGGTAGGGGAACAGGAACCCGCCGTAGACGACGGCGTTACGGAGCATCGCGGCGGCCGGCAGCAGTGCAGTTGCGGCCAGGGTCGCGAGGGAGCGCCAGGATCGCCACCGTGGAGCCAACGAGATGATCAGGGCGGCGACGGCGAAGGCGGCGGTTTGGGGCTTCGACGCGATCATCAGACCGCACAGGGCACCGACGATCAGCGGATCGTCACGGCGCCGACCGGAGAGCGCGACCCCGGCGATGGCGATTGCGAGGTAGGTGGTGAGAAACTCCGCGTTCTCGAGCAGGGCGAGGAGCAGGGTCTGCGGCATGGTCAGCCACAGCATCAGGGCGGTCCATCCCGCCTGGCGGCCGATCTCCCGGTCCGCGACCAGCGCCTCCGCCAGGAGCTGGAGCCGGCGGCCGGTGGCGACGATCACGATGAGGTGGAGGGCGCCCCACACCGGAGCCGCACCGAACAGGAAGTCGGTTCGGTTGAGCAGCTCCGACAGCGCCAACGGGAAGCCGATCACAACGTGCAGGATCAGCGACAGGCTGGAGTGGATGTTGTGGGGGAGGCCGGCGATGCCGCCCTGAATCAGGTAGTCCTTGGGTACCGCCAGGTAGTTCACCAGCAGGTCGTAGTGGAACGATGGCGCGACGGCGACGGCGAGATAGGTCACGCCGATGGTGGCGGCAGCAGATCCAGGGCAACCCGGCCTTGTCCTGGGCGATCGCAGCCTTGACATCGGCCACCCCGCTGCGGAGGGCCGCGACGCCCCGCCGGATCGTGATCAGCCCCGGCGCGACGGCCGCCACCAGAAGCAGCGGCCACCGGTACAGTCCCGTCGAACCCAGGAGCATCCCGGCCGTTGCGTACACGGTGAGGCCCGCGGCCAGGTGGGCGGCCTGGGCATCCGACGTGTCGAGTGCGAGCCCTTCCACCACCCACCGTCCGACGGTGTGGACGCTCCACAGGAAGAGCCCGGCGAGGACCAGGGCGACCGGGAACAGGAGTGCCGCGTCCATTGCATCGAGTCTAACCGGTCGCGACGGCCAAGGGCCGGGAGGAATTCGGAATTCGGAATTCGGAATTCGGAAAACCGATCCCGATCGTCGCGGCGGGGGGATGGGACGCAGATGAACGCAGAGGGGCGCAGAACAACGCAGCAACCTCACTTTCTGAGTTCTGAGTTTTGAGTTCTGAGTTCTGAGTTACATACGGGCAATGATGAATCCGAACGTCGAGAGCCTCCGGGCAAAAACTAAGAACTGAGAACTAAGAACTAAGAACTGACACTCCCCCTTCCACCCAGTTGGCCGTTTGCCGTTTGCCGTCGGCCGTTCCCCCACCCGCCCAAGAACGGAATTGGACGCAGATGAACGCAGAGACACGCAGATCCCCCTCCCCCCCATTGAGAGCCCACAGATCACACAGATAGACACAGATGGGGGATTGCCGGGTGCGGGGGTCGCCGCCTGCCGGCGGCTCCGCGGTCCCGTCGGTGAGAGCTGTCGAAGAGCGAGCTCTCCTCCACCTCTCACCGCCGGTCCCGGCCGCTGCTCCGCATCGGCACCCGCACCGTGGAAGTCGTCGCTGACCTGTCTTTGCCATTTAATAAGAGAGGTGTGCGAAAACCTCCACACACAATAAGGAAAGCAGTCCACCGGCGCCCCGCTGGAGGCGGGGCGGCCAGGAGAGGGGCACTCGGGCGGAAATCGGGATTTCCATCCGGGTGCCCTCCTCCTGGCGTGTCCGCGGGGTTGCCGCGGACACCGGTGGACCTTTGGGGTTCATAACCCAGTTGGTGGCGGATCCGGGAAACCTGAGGGATCGGTCAGTCGACTGCCAGTCAGCGTTCATCTGCGTTCATCTGCGTCCAATTCAGGGGTGGGTGGAGGGAGACTTTGGACTTTCGACTTTCGACTTTCGACTGCTTCGGACTCGGGAGGGGCGGGGCTGCTATTCTGCACCACCGTGCGCGACGACGTTCTCAAGCACCGCGAGCTGATGGTGTCGGGCTCCATCGACCGGGCCGTCCTCCACCTGGGGGCGCCGGCCGCCCTGTCGGCCCTGCTCCAGGCCGGGTTCCTGGTGGTGGACGCGTTCTGGCTTGGGAGGGTCGGGCCGGTGGCCCTGGCCGCCGCCTCCACCGCCGGCTTCGTGATGTGGCTCGCCCAGACCCTTGGCGAAGGTTTGGCCGCCGGCTCTGGGTCGGTGCTCGCAGCAGCGGTGGGGTCGGCGGACCGGGAGGCGGCGAAGAGGGCCGCGGCTGCCGGTCAGAGCCTGGCGGTCTGGGGTTCCGCAGTCGTGTTGGTGGCCGGGCTCTTCGCGGCGCGGGCGGTCTTCGAAATCATGGGCACCGATCGGCCCGTGACCGAGGCGGGGATCGCCTATCTGGTGGTGATCCTGCTCGGGATGCCGGCCTACTTCGTGTTCGCCTGGATCACGGCGGCCTTCCGCGCCGCAGGCGATGCGGCGACCGCTCTCAAGCTGCTGGCCATCGCCGCCGCCGTCAACGTCGTGCTCGACCCTCTGCTCATCTTCGGCGTCGGGATCTTCCCGGCGCTGGGCATCACCGGAGCCGCCCTGGCCACGTCGTGTCGTGGCTCGTTGCCTGCGTCTTCGGCTGGCAACTTCTCGGCGCGGCCGGGCTCGCACCGCGGCTGCTGGATTTTCTGAAGCCGCCCGGGGAGAGCTGGCGCGCTCTTCGCATCGGCATGCCCCTCGGCGTCGAGGGAGCTCTGTTTTCTCTGATCTACATTTTCCTCACGCGGGTGACGACGACCTTCGGCACGCCGGCGGTGGCCGCTTTGGGGGTGGGCCACAAGATCGAGGTCTTCAACTACTTCGTCTGCGCCGGCATGGGCGCTGCAGCCACCACCCTGGTCGGCCAGAATCTGGGTGCCGGGGCCCCCGCACGCGCTCGCCGCGCAGCCTGGCGGACCCTGTTCCTGACCATCGTTCCGGTGGGGTTGGTGACCGCGATCCTGGTGAGCTTCCCGGAAGCGGCGGTGTCGGTGTTCAGCTCCGACCGGGCGGTGGTGGCGGCCGGCACCACCTACGTCCTGATCGTGGGGTTGAGCCAGGTCTTCATGGCCTGCGAGGTGGTGCTGATCGGCGCCTTCGCCGGCGCCCAGTGGACGGTGGTGCCGGCCGTCCTGGAGATCACGCTGACCGCTGCGCGAGTTCCGCTCGCGATGGTTCTGGTGAATCAGGGTTGGGGGGTGGAGGGAGTCTGGTTCGCCATCGCGTCGACCTGCGCCCTCAAGGGCTGTCTGCTGGCGGTGATTGTTCGCGTTGCGGAGCCGGCGCCCGACGGTGTCCCGGTTCGCGACGGTATGCCGTACAATGACCCGGAACTCTGAGGAGGAAGATGATGATTGACGACATCCGGAAGATCTTGGACGACAAGGCATCGCTGCTGGATTATCGTTGCACCGGCATCGACAAGGACCAGCTCCACCTGCCCGGACCCGATTTCGTCGACCGCGTGCTGTCCATCACCGACAGGTCGCCGGGCGTCCTGCGCAACCTCCAGTGGATGTACGACCACGGCCGCGCCGCCGGCACCGGCTACATCTCCATCCTGCCGGTGGACCAGGGTATCGAGCACTCCGGGGCCGCGTCGTTCGCGCCGAATCCCATCTACTTCGATCCGGAGAACATCGTCAGGCTGGCCATCGAGGGTGGCTGCAACGCGGTGGCCTCGACCCTGGGGGTGTTGGGCTCGGTGTCCCGAAAGTACGCCCACAAGATTCCGTTCATCGTCAAGATCAACCACAACGAGATGTTGACCTACCCCAACATCGCCGACCAGACGTTGTTCGCTTCGGTGGAACAGGCCTGGAACCTCGGGGCGGCGGGAATCGGCGCCACCATCTACTACGGTTCCGAGGACTGCCGGCGCCAGATCCTGGAGATCTCCGACGCCTTCCAGCAGGCCCACGAGCTCGGCATGTTCACCGTTCTCTGGTGCTACCTGCGCAATCCCGCCTTCAAACACGAGGGCACGGACTATCACGCATCCGCCGATCTGACCGGTCAGGCCAACCATCTGGGGGTCACCATCGAGGCCGACATCGTCAAGCAGAAGCAGCCCACCAACAACGGCGGCTACACCGCCCTGGGCTTCGGCAAGACCCATCCGCTGGTCTACGGGAAGCTGGTGCCGGACCACCCCATCGAGCTGACCCGTTGGCAGGTGGTCAACTGCTACATGGGTCGGGTCGGGCTCATCAACTCGGGTGGAGCGTCGGGCGACAACGACCTCCAACAGGCGGTGGCCACCGCGGTGATCAACAAGCGTGCCGGCGGCACCGGGCTGATCTCCGGCCGCAAGGCCTTCCAGAAGCCCATGGCCGATGGGGTCAAGCTGCTCAACGCGATTCAGGACGTCTTTCGGTGCGAGGACGTCACGATCGCGTGATCATGGCGGCGGTCTGCCAGCCGTCATCATGAGGGGGAACCTGGGCGGTTTGGCGACTGGGAATTCGGAATTCGGAATTCGGAAATTCGGAAGACCGATCTTGACGGCTTCAGGTTGGATGGGCCGCAGAACAACGCAGCAGACTAGTTCTGAGTTCTGAGTTCTGAGTTTTGAGTTCTGAGTTACACACGGGCGGTGATGGGTCGGAGTGTCGATAGCCTCCCGGGCAAAAACTAAGAACTAAGAACTAAGAACTCGATAGAACTGATGCGGTGCGCGGCGGCCGGAGGCGCGGACAGGAGACCGACAGGCCTTGACGTCGATCGCCGAGACGCCGGCGGTCTGGTTGGCGGTGTAAACGGTCCTGCCGGACACGACGGCGTCCGCCGGGAACCCGGCGAGAGGCACGAAGGCTGACTGGGCGAAGGCTCCGTCCTCGTCCATCCGAATCGCGAGCAGGCCGGACGGCGAGTGCGTGGTCACGTACGCCGTTCCCCGTTCGGCCGCCGCCCCGGTGACGCCGCAGGCGTTGACGTCGACCGTCGCCAATCTGGGCCGGGGAGGCGGGGTCCGCAAGACCGAGCACCTTCAACCCACCCTTTCCAAGGGCGACCCACGCCAGATTTCCCTGAATCGAAATCCCGGAGATCGACCGGTGGGGATCGAGCTGGTATGACCTGCGGTAGTCCGGCCAGGGCCAGTTGCAGCGAGCGCAGCCTCCCCAGAAGTTGATGCGAGAGGGTTCCGATGCCGGGGTTGGCAGGGTCGGAGACGTTCCAGGTGGCGAGGGCGCACTGGCCCAGCCAGTCCGACCAGTCGGCGTAGGCGTGGCCCCGATCCACCGCGAGGACCGCTCCCTGCAGCTCGGCCAGCTCCACCGGGTGAGCGGGGTCTGAAACGTCGAAAATGGCCGTCCTGACGTAGGGGCTGCCGAGGAATGAAGCGTAGAGGATGTCGTCCGAGACCACCGTGCGGAAGAACCGGTAACCGGTCTCGACGACCGCGATCTCCTGGGGCTGACTGGGGTTCGAGACGTCATAAATTCGGATACCGTGGCCCCAGCTGGCCACGAAGGCGTATCCATTCGCCAACGCCACATCCTGGGCAAAGGGCAGCTGGGTGTCGGACGGCGTCGGCAGCTCGGCGCCATCGCCGGCGAGATCGATCACCGCGAGGCCCGAGCTGCCGGCGGCGAGGGCCAGCAGGTCACCGTCCAGGGCGAGGCTCATGGCCAGCCCCGGCGTGTGAAAGGTCCCCGCCACCCTCGGTTCGGTCGCGTCGAGGGTGTTCACCACGACCGGTCCGCCCTGGCTGTGGGTCAGGTACGCGATGCTGGCGGCCACCGACAGATCGTTTATCAGGAGGTCGCCGCCGCTGCCCCCGATCGACAGGACTCCGAGCCGCGTGGGGTCGTCGGGCGGCGACACGTCAACGAGATCGAGACGGATGGAGGTCTCGGATGGGGCGCTCAGCAGGTAGGCGGCCCGCCCGAAGACATCCACCTTGCGGGGGCGGGTCGCATCGTAGTGGGCCAACTCGGTCGGCGACGAGGGGTCGGAGACGTCGACGATTCGAAGCGCATCGTCGTGATTGGAACCCCACTGGGCCAGGTAGAGGATGCCGTCGTCGGCGTCCAGATCACGGACATTTCCGGACAAGAAGGCGAGCTCCAACGGGTTGAAAGGGGCCGTGACGTCAAAGGCCCGGGCACCGGTGCCGAGCTCGTTGACCCAGAGGGTTTCGCCGTCGAGGATCAGCGCCTCCGGCCACCCCGGAAGCGACAGGTTTCCCGAAAAGTCCGGGTGGGTGAGGTCCACCACCATGAGCTGGCCGTCGCCGGGCTCGCGAGGATTCACCAGGCCCACAAACGCGATCCCGTCGGCGACAGCCAGGCTGTTGGCCGGCAGTGGAGTCGACGTTTGGGAGATCATCGTGGGGTTGGCTCGATCGGATACGTCCACGGTGATGACGGCGCCGGGGCTTCCATCGAAGTTCCCGGCCGCGACAATGACCGTGTTGCCAACGGCTACGATGTCGCCGATCAACATTCCGAGGTCGAGGAAGCCCTCGATTTGCGGGTCGGAGATGTCGGAGACGTCACCGATTACGAGCACGGTTCCACTGCCGAAGTAGGACGTGCCGTGGGCGGTGTAGACCGCGTCGGCCGGGCCGTGCGGCCAGTCCGCCACCAGCTGAGCACAGTTCTGGGCGGCCGCCGGTACCGAGAGGCAACTCAGGACGGCGACGAGAATCGACGTCACTGCTCTCGAGGACTTTGGAACCTGCATGGTCTGCTCCTTCGCCGAACAGTATTCGTGTAAGCGATCCGAAACGCAAGCGAATCGGCGCCAGTGACGACGAAGTCAGGCCGGTCCGATCTTCAGCTCGAAAGGCGGGGGGAGCGGGGTCGGGGGCCGCTTTTCGAGAATCGACCGTTCTTTGTTGTTCTCGCCTCGAGGCTACATGACGGCATACATGGCGGATTTCTCACCCGACCGAATCGAGGCACCCTTCGCGGACACCAACGGCAGGGCGCGGTAAGCGAAGTTGATCGCCGTTTGCACCTTGTTGTGATAGAAGGCCGCCTCCGCGTTGCCCGCAAGAAACGCCTTGTAGGCCTTCTTGTCGTCGGTGCCGACGCCCGCCTCGGCGAGGATCTCGCCGAGCTTGGTTTTGGCGAGCTTCGCCTGGTCCATCAGGAAGTGGGCGCCCATCACGGTGCCCACCATGTCGAGCAGAGGAACGGCGTTGAGGATCGTGACCAGCATGCCGTCAGGCCGCTTCGGCAGCTCCTTGGCGATGGACTCGATCTGCTTGAGGGCGGCGGCGAGCATCCATGCCGGCTCCATGAGCTCGGCGTCGTTCTTCAAAGCGTTGAAGGTGCCCTCCGCCATGCCCATCAGCTCCTTGATGGCGTCGCCGTCGCGCAGCCGCAGCTTGCGGCCGACGAAATCGAGGGCCTGGATGCCGTTGGTCCCTTCGTAGATGGTGGCGATCTCTGCGTCTCGGACGTACTGCTCGATGGGGAATTCCTTGGTGTAGCCATAGCCTCCGTAAACCTGCATGCACCACAGACCCACCTGGACGCCGCAGTCGGATGCCCAGGCCTTGCAAATGGGGGTCAAGACATCCACATAGGAGTGATAGCGCTCGGCCTCCTCGCCCTCGCTGATGGCGGCGAGGTCTTCGAAGAGGGCGGTCTGGTAGAGCAGGGCACGCATGGCCTCGGTGTAGCTCTTTGACTGCAGCAGCAGCCTTCGAACGTCGGGGTGCTCGATGATCGGCACCGGTGGCGCCTCCGGATCCTGCCAATCCTTCCAGCTCCGGCTCTGGAGACGTTCCTTGGCGTACCCGAGGGCGGCCTGGTGGGCGGCGCCGGCCGCCGCTGCGCCCTGCAGACCCACCTCGATGCGGGCGCCGTTCATCATGTGAAACATCAGCTTCATGCCGTGCTCTTCCTCGCCCAGAAGATAGCCCCGGCAGCCGTCGTTCTGGCCGAAGACCAGCGAGCAGGTGGGCGACCCGTGGATGCCCATCTTCTCTTCGATGTTGTTGCAGTAGACGTCGTTGGGTTCGCCGAGCGATCCGTCCTCCTTGACCCAGATCTTGGGAATGACGAACAGCGAGAGGCCCCTGGTGCCGGGTGACGCGTCGGGAGTTCTTGCCAGCACCAGGTGGACGATGTTCTCGGTCAGATCGTGATCGCCCGAGGTGATGAAGATCTTCTCACCGCTGATCTGGTAGGTACCGTCATCCAGCTTCACGGCCTTGGTCTTCGATGCGCCCACGTCCGAGCCGGCCTGGGGTTCGGTGAGGCACATCGTCCCGGTCCACTCCCCGGTGACCAGCTTGTCGAGGTAGAGCTTTCGGGTGAGGTCGGTGCCGATGTGATCGATCATCATCGCCGCGCCGCGGGTCAGCATCAGGGTCAGACACAGCGAGACGTTGGCGCCCGAGAAGAACTCGGTGCACGCGGTGCTGATCACCTCGGGAAGGCCCATTCCCCCCGCTTCGGGGCGGATTGCCATGGACAGCCAGCCGCCCTCGCAGACGGTCTGGTAGACAGGTTTGAACGCCGCCGGCATGGTCACCTTGCCGTCGGACCACTGAGCCCCCACGCGGTCGCCCTCGGCGTTTGAAGGCGCCATCTGCTCCTTGGCGATCTTGAAGCCCTCATCGAGCACCATTTCCAGGTTTTCGCGATCCCAGTCCGCAAACCGCGGCGTGCCGAGCAGCTTGGCGGTGGGCAACCACTCGAAGAGCTGGAACTTCACATCTCTCATGTCAACGTCGTAGGACACGGGCGGCCTCCTTAGGGGAATCGGAGAGGAAATCGATGGTGAATGAACACTCATTCATTTTCGGTCGACCGCGGCAAAAAATCAAGGGGTTTTTGCCGAACTGCGGCAATTTGGATTTTGGACACCCAAGAACACGGAGAACACGGCTCCCCCGCCCACCCGGGGATGGGACGCAGACAAACGCAGACGGGCGCAGAGAAACACGGCAATCTCACTTTGTGAGTTCTGTGTCCTTCCGTGTCCCATCTTGGGCGGGAAAGGCAAAAAAAGCCCACCCGAGTGGGTGGGCTTGATGTCGGCTTTATCGCCGCGTCAGCGGCGCCCCCGGTTGTCACCTCGGCCTCCGCCACGGCCTCCCGGGCGTCCGCCGCGACCGCGATCCCGAGGCGGCGCAGCCGCGCGTTCGGGAATCTCCTCGCCACGATCGCGGGCTTCCTGCTCCAGGATCACCCGCTTGGAGAGCTTGATCCGATCGTTCGAGTCGATGTCGATGATCCGGACCCGAATGGCGTCGCCCTCGTTGAGGGCGTCCCGGATGTCGGGGATCCGCTCCAGAGAGATCTCGGAGATGTGGAGCAGACCGTCCTGGTTGGGGAGGATCTCGACGAAGGCCCCGTAGGGCTCGATCCGCTTGACGATCCCGTCGAACTCCTCGCCGATCTGCGGCTGTCGGGTCAGTCCGTTGATGATCTCGATGGCCCTCTCGGCCGCAGCCATGTCGCTGGTGGCGATCTGGACGGTGCCGTCGTCCTCGACGTTGATGCGGGCTCCGGTGGCGTCCACGATGGACCGGATGGTTTTGCCTCCGGGGCCGATCACGTTGCGGATCTGGTCGACGTCGATCTTGATCTGGACGATCCTTGGTGCGTACGGCGAGATGTCCGAACGCGGTTCGGAGATAGCGGCCTGCATCGAGTCGAGTAGCTGGTTGCGTGCGCGGTTGGCCTGGGCGAGGGCCTGCTCCAGAACCTCGCGGCTCAGGCCCGAGACCTTGATGTCCATCTGGAGGGCAGTGATGCCGTCGCGGGTGCCGGCGACCTTGAAGTCCATGTCGCCGTAGTGGTCTTCCTGACCGGCGATGTCGGTCAGCACCGCGTGGCGCTCACCGTCGGACACGAGGCCCATGGCGATCCCCGCGACCGCCTGGGTCACGGGCACTCCGGCGTCCATCATCGCCAGCGAGCCGCCGCAAATGGAGGCCATCGACGACGAGCCGTTGGACTCCAGAATGTCCGAGACCAGACGAATGGTGTAGGGAAAGGTCTCGGTTTCCGGGTTGAGCGGCTCGAGGGCGCGCCGGGCGAGGGCCCCGTGGCCGATCTCACGACGGCCGGGGCCCCGGAGGAACCGGACCTCTCCGACCGAGAACGGAGGGAAGTTGTAGTGCAGCATGAAGTGCTGCCGGGACTCGCCCTCGAACGCCTCGATCAACTGTGAGTCCTCGGAGGTGCCGAGGGTGCAGGTCACCATCGCCTGGGTCTCACCCCGCGTGAAGAGCGCCGAGCCGTGGGTCCGCGGCAGCACGCCGACGTCGCAGGTGACCTGGCGAATCTCGTCGAACGCGCGGCCGTCCAGGCGTTTCCGGTCGCTGAGGATGGTCTCGCGGGTGATGGCCTTGACCGTCGCGCGAAACAGGCTCTTGACCCACGGCGTGCGCTCGTCGGCCTGATCTTCGGGAATGGACTCGAGAGCCTGCTGGCGGACCGCATCGACTGCAGCCCCCTGCTCGAGCTTGCCCTTGACGGCCAGCGCCTGTCGAATCGGTTGTTCCCACCGGCTCTGGATCTCGGCTGCGAACTCCTCGGACCAGGGATCGGGCTCGGGTTCGAAGCCCGCCTTGACCACGCCGAGCTCGGCGACGATCTCTCGCTGAACGGCGATGATCTTCCTGATCTCGGCGTGGGCGAGCTCGAGGGCGTCGATCACGATCTGCTCGGACAGCTGGGTGGCCCCGCACTCCACCATGGCGATGGCGTCCTCGGTTCCGGAGACGACCAGGTCGAGATCGCTCGTCGTCCGCTGCTCGTAGGTCGGGAACACGACGAAGTTGCCGTCGATCCGTCCAATGCGGACGCCCGCGATCGCCGACTCGAACGGGATGTTGCCCGCGGCCATCAGCGCCAGGGATGATCCGCAGATTCCCAAGACGTCGGGATCGTAATCGTCGTCGGCCGAAAGCACCCACGCGATGACCTGGGTCTCGCGTCGGTAACCCTTGGGGAACAAGGGTCTGATGCCCCGGTCGATCAGCCGGCAGGTGAGGATCTCCTTGCCGGTGGGGCGTCCCTCGCGCTTGAAGAAGCCGCCGGGGATCCGACCGCCGGCGTAGGTGTTCTCGCGGTAGTCGACGGTCAGGGGCAGGAAATCGACCCCGGCCCGCGGCTGCGTATCGGCGCACGCGGTGACCAGGACCATCGAGTCTCCCAGGCGTACCACGGTCGAGCCGTCGGCCTGTCGGGCGATTTTGCCGAGTTCGAAGGACAGTTCTTTGCCGTCGATCTCGACGGCCCTCGCGATGTGTTTTTTCATTGATTCTCTCGTTTCTATCCGCGCAGTCCCAACTGCTCCACGAGTTTCCGATAGCGGGCAATGTCTTTCGACTTGAGGTACTCAAGGAGACGACGGCGCCGTCCAACGAGCCTCAACAGGCCGCGGCGGGAGTGGTAGTCCTTCTTGAACGATTTGAAATGCTCGGTCAGGAACTGGATTCGGCGCGTCAGCAGAGCGACCTGGACTTCCGGCGACCCGGTGTCGTTGGGATGGGTCTGGAAGTCCCCGATGATCGATGGCTTTTGCGCGTCAAAGTGACTCATTTTTCCTCCACAATGGGGTCCTCCGGTGGCGAGGAGGCAGCGGTACGTTATCAGGAAGTTTCTTCCCTGGCAACAGTTGACCCGTTGTCAACCGCCGCGTCGGGAGGTCTGCCGGAAGCCTGCAGGACGACCTCAGGGCGGAGCCCGATGGTGCGCCCGCGGGCGAGAACGGATTGGACGTGACCGACGCCGAGGAGAGCGCCGGTTGGAGCCCGAACCCCGACCTCGGAATCGACCTCGATGGGATCTCCACCCGATCGGAAGACCACCACCTCCTGGCCGTGGATGAACCGATCGGCGGATCCCCGGTTGAGGTCGACCGAAGGAAACGGAAGCGCGATGTCGTCGGTTGGAATCCAGGCCGGGCCTTCGATGATCTCGGCAGGGTCGGAGATCTGCTCGAGAGCCTCCTGCTCGATGGCGTTGGCGAGTTCGAATGGTCCGATCGAGACCCGGCGCAAGTGATCGAGAAATGCCCCGCAGCCTAACCCCACACCCAGGTCGTGCGCCAGAGAGCGGACGTAGAATCCGGTCGAGGTCGTCACCCGAACCCTCAGGATGTCAGGGTTCGACCTCTCGAGAGAAATCTCATGGACCGTTACCTGTTTTGGATCGACGGTCATCTGTTGGCCGCTTCGCGCCAGCTCGTAGAGCTTCTTGCCCGCCACCTTCTTGGCGGAGTAGGGCGGCGGAATCTGGTCGATGGTGCCGGTGAAGCGCCCCTCGAGGAGGTCGAGAGCCTGGCGGTCGAGCTGGGGCACCTCCCCTCGGGGGTCCATCGGCTCGCCCTCCCGGTCGTAGGTGGTCGTGGCGTTTCCGAGCCGAATGTCACCCTCGTAGGTCTTGTGCCAGCTCGTCAGGTAGCGCTGGAGCCGCGTGGTCTGACCGACGCAGAGCAGGAGGAGGCCTTCGGCCATGGGATCGAGGGTGCCCGTGTGGCCGATTCGCCGTTCCCGAAGCGCCTTGCGCGCGAGGTCCACAATATCGTGGGAGGTGGGCCCGGTGCGTTTGTAAACCGGCAGCAGCCCGTGCCAACGCGAGGGGCGACGGCGGCTCATGACGACTCGCCGAGGGCCTTGACGAGGGCCGATATGACCGCTTCCCGCACACCGGCGATGTCCCCCGTCACCGTGCAGCCCGCAGCGTTGAAGTGCCCTCCACCGCCGAAGCCGGTCGCTACGCGCCGGACGTCGACCGAACCCGTCGATCGAAGACTGACGCGAACCACGTTGGGTTCCCACCGCTTGAAGAAAGCGACCGCCTTGACCCCTTCGATGGCCCTCGGGTGATTGACGATCTCCTCGGTGTCCTCAGGTTGCGCTTCACATCTCCCAAACGCGGCGGGGTCGAGCTCGATGGTGGCGATCGCGCCGTCGGCTTCGAATCGGAGTGTGCCCAGCGCCTCGCCGAGGAGGCGGACGGAAGGCGCGCTCTTGCGACCGTGGATCCACTGGGCGACGGCGGCCGGCCGTGCCCCCGCCTCGACCATCTCGGCAGCCGAACGGAAGGCGCGCCCGGTCGCGGACGAGTACCTGAAATCACCGGTGTCGGTGGCGAGTGCGACATAGGCGTTGGTGGCTGCGGCGGGGGACGGGACGACCCCGGCGGCGGCGAACATGCGCCAGACCATCTCGCCCGCTGCCGGCGCCGCCTCGTCGACGTAATTCACCTCACCGTAACGAGGGTTGGCGGGGTGATGGTCGATGTTGAGGATCGGCAGACGGTCGAGACCGTCGTATCCCGCGCGATCGAGGGTCGGGCACTCCAACGTGACAACCAGATCGAAGCCGTTCGGGAAGTCCGGGGGCAGGGTGGGGGAGACCACCGCGACCTCGATGCCCGGCAGGTCGGCGAGGGTGGCCGGGGCGCGGTCGTGATTGACCACGAATGTGTCCGTGCCGAGCCTTTCGGCGAGCTCGGCGAGCGCCAGCTCAGATCCCAGTGAGTCTCCGTCCGGCCTGCGATGGCCAGTCACCAGGGCGCGAGTGGCGCGGCGCAGCAGCTCCACGGCTTCGGTAATCTCGGTTCTGCTCATGATTCGCCTTCGGAACCGGACTCCGCCGCGGGCGATTCGTCCGCGTGGAGCCGCTCGAACAGCCGTTCCATTCGATCTCCGTACTCGTAGCTGGAATCTCGGAAGAACTCGAGGCTCGGTATGGATCGCAGCCTCATTCGGCGGCCGAGCTCACGGCGCATGAAGGGCGCGGCGGCCTTGAAGCCGTCCTCCGCCTGGCGCTCCCGTTCCGCCTCGCCGATGACCGAAAAGTAGACTCGGGCGCTCGAGCGATCCGCCGACAGGCGCACCACGGACACGGTGACGTCGGCCAACCGCGGGTCCTTGACCTCGAACCGGAGCAACTCCGACAGAACTGCCCGAACCTCACCCTCGAGTCGCTGGTTTCGCTCGAAATTCTGGCGATTCACTGTTCATGACCTTCCAACTGAATGATTTCAACTTCCCAAAGCAATATATTCCCGCTCCAGGTTTCGTAGACGGTTCGCTCGACCCGCCGCAACCGCGCCTCCACGTCCACCGGATCGGTGGACAGGGCGCCGATCGCGAACGTCGCCCGCTGATACAGATCCTGTCCTCCCGCCTCAACCACGAGGACCTGATGACGGCTGCGAATGCGGTCCACTAGCTGCCGGGTATATCCCCGCTTCTGCTTGAGGCTCCGAGCCTCGGGAATATGCACCTCACAGGTGGCGACCCCGACGTAGATGTTCTTCATTCGTCAACCAGTCCATGGCACCGGGGAGCGATCGGGGGCCGGTTACCGCGGGAACCCACCGGCGCGACCCCGAATCCCGAACCCCGAACCCTACAGCTCGGGCGCCACCTCCACCATCCGGAACGCCTCGATGACGTCACCCACCTTGATGTCCTGAAACCGCTCCAGGCCGATCCCGCAGTCGAATCCCTGGCGAACCTCGGCGGCATCGTCCTTGAACCGGCGCAGCGAGGAAAGCTGCCCCTCGTATACCACCACGTGGTCCCGCAGCAAACGGGCCTTGGCGCTGCGGGTGATGACGCCGTCGAGAACGTGGCTGCCCGCGATCGCGCCGATCTTGGGAACGCGGAACACCTCCCTCACCTCCGCGTGGCCGAGCTCCTCCTCCCGGAAGGTGGGGTCGAGCAATCCGACCATCGCCTTCCTGACGTCGTCGATGAGGTCGTAGATCACGGTGTAGAGCCTGATGTCCACCTGTTCGGCGTCGGAGAGCTCTTTGGCAGTGCGTTCGGGACGGACCGAGAAACCGATGATGATGGCGTTCGAGGCCGAGGCGAGCATGACGTCGTTGGTCGTGATCGCACCCACCGATCCGTGCAACACGTTGATCTTCACCTTTTCGGTGGACAGGGTGCCGACCGTCTCCTTCAGCACCTCGACGGAACCCTGAACGTCGGCCTTGATGACGACGTTGAGCTCCTTGACCTCGCTCTCGGCGATCTGGTCGAACAGGTTCTCCAGCGATACCTTGCGGGTTCCCACCAGGCCTTCCTCTCGCTCGCGCGCGGTCCGGTAGTTGGCGACTTCGAGGGCCTTCGACTCGCCCTCGGTGCCCTGCAGGACGTCTCCCGCCGACGGGATGTCGTCGAACCCCATGATTTCCACGGGGAACGACGGACCGGCCTGGTCCACCCGGACGCCGACGTCGTCGGTGATCGCGCGAATCCGGCCCCAGGTCGAGCCGCAGAAGAAGTAGTCGCCGACCGCCAACGTGCCCTGTTGAATCACCACCGTGGCCACGATTCCGCGGCCCTTTTCCTTGCGCGCCTCGAGCACCACGCCGCGGCCAGCGCCATCTTCGACGGCCTTGAGGTCTTTCATCTCGGCCACCAACAGGATCATGTCGAGCACGTCCGAGACGCCCTTGCCGGACTTCGCCGACACCTCCACCGACTGGATTTCTCCACCCCAGTCCTCGACCAGAACGTCCCGCTCGGCGAGCTGCTGCTTGACCCGGTCCGGATTGGCGTTGGCCTTGTCGATCTTGTTGATCGCCACGATCAGCGGTACGTTGGCGGCGCGGGCGTGGTTGATGGCCTCTTCCGTCTGCGGCATGACACCATCGTCAGCGGCCACGACCAGCACCACGATGTCGGTCACCTGTGCACCTCGCGCCCGCATTTGGGTGAACGCCTCGTGGCCGGGGGTGTCGACGAACACGACGGTCCGGCCGTCCTCGGTGGTCACCCGGGATGCACCGATGTGCTGGGTGATGCCGCCGGCCTCCTGCTCGGCGATTCGGGTCGATCGCATGGCGTCGAGCAGCGAGGTCTTGCCGTGGTCGACGTGGCCCATGACGGTCACGACCGGCGGCCTGGGAACGGCGGGGCCGGTCATCTCGTCGCTCTCCTCTCGCTCGAAATCCAGCAGCTCCTCGGCGGTAGCCACCATGGCGTCGATGTCGAGGTCGGCGCAGATTTCCTCAGCCAGTTCGTGAGGCAGGACCTGGTTTGTGGTCACCATGACGCCCTTTTGGATGAGCAAACCGAGCAGGTCTTTCGCAGTGACGTTGAGTTTCTCCGCGAGCTCGCGGGTGGTGACCATTTCAGAGAGGATGACCGGACCCTCGGGCTTGTCGCCGTCCCTAAACTGCAGGGTCCGGGAAATTCGCGGTGGTGCCGGACGGGTTTCGTCCCGCTGCGGGCGCCGACGGCCCTTTTTCCCCGGCCGTCCTCCGGTCGGTCGCGGCGACGGTCGAGAGGGGGCGCCGCCCTCTTGCTGCCCCTTCAGCTTTTGCTCCTCGAATCTGTTGAGGAGCTCCCGGATCTCCTGCGCGTCGGCAGCGGCCTTGGCCTTTCGCCCGGTCGTGGTCTTGCCTTCCTTGCGGCGTTTGGCGGCCTTCTTCTGGGCCTCCAGACTTTCGCGAATCTCGTCCGGCGACAGCTGTCGCAGACTCTGTTCCAGCGGCGTCTTGGCCCGCACGGGCCGGATCCTCTTCGGCGACTCCTCCTCGCCGCTTCGGGTCGCCGTTATCTCCTCCTCGGTGACCTCGAACTCGGGTTTGAGTTCGCTCTCGTCCTCCTCGTCGACGTCGCCCTCGGCGTCATCAGCCTCCTGGGCGGGCACGGCGGTGTCAACCGCTTCCAGGGCCGCGTCCGTTGCCTCGTCGGTGGCGATCTCGACCTGCTCTGCGGCGTCTTCGGCGCCGGCGGCGATCTCCTCCTCCTCGACGAAGTCCTCGTCCTTGGAGTCCGTCGGCTCCGGTGCGAACTCGTGAATTTCCTTTTCGGTCTGCACCACTTGACGGCGCCGGCGCCGGACCATCCGGTCGCGGGCGGTGGTCGAGGCCGACTCCTCTCCAGGCGTCTCGGACCGGACGATGACCTCGCGTGGACGTCGCTGCAGCGTCTCTCCAGTGATGATCGAACGCACGGTTGACAGGTCGAGGGTGTCCTCTTCGCTGTTGACGTTGACCCCGATCGAACGGAGCTTGAAGATCAGCTCCTTCGACGTGATGCGCATGGTGTGGGCCAGATCGACCACTCGAAGCTGCTGCATACTTGTCTACTCCTCCCCGATCGCGGGTTCGACGGCCTCGGCGAGGGCTTCTTCGAGAGTCTTGCGGGTCATATCCAGAAGCTTGCGGGCGGTGACAGGCCCGATTCCGGGAATCGTGGCCAACTCCGCGGCGTCCTTCGACAGGACATCCTGGACGGTGTGAATCCCGTGACCCTCGAGCCGCTCGCGCAGTCGATCGGTGAGCATCTCGAGCTCTTCCAGTGGAATCAGCTGATCATAATCGACCCCGTCGGGGGTCGACTCAACAGCCGGAATCTCGTCCTCCTCGGCGACCCCCTCCATCTCCCGCAACATCGACGCCAGCGCCGAGGCGAGCTCGTCCTTGACCGCCTCCTCGCTCTTGATCTCGATTCTGCAGTTGAGAAGTTTCGACGCCAGGCGGACGTTTTGCCCGCGCTTGCCAATCGCCAGCGACAGCTGCTCGGTGCCCACGATCACGTCGAGTACGGTCTCGGTGGCATCCTGGGTCACCTGCTCGCCCGCCTCGTTGAGGAGGGGATGACCCTCCTCGTCGAAGATTGTCAGCTTGATCGGCTCCTCGCGAACCGCCACCCGGTTGATCTTCGCCGGGGCAAGCGCGTTCTGGGCGAAGCTCACGAGGTCGTTATTCCAGGGGATGATGTCGATCTTCTCCCCCTTGAGCTCGCGGGTGATGGCCTGGACTCTGGAGCCCTTCAGGCCGACGCAGGCACCGACCGGATCAACGTCCCGGTCCTTCGAGAAGACGGCGACCTTGGCCCTCTCTCCCGGTTCGCGGACGCACTTTTTGATCACCACGGTGCCGTCGTAAATCTCCGGAACCTCCATCTCGAGGAGCTTCCCCAACAGGGCGGGGTCGGTGCGCGAGAGCACCACCTGGGGACGGCTGGCGTCCATGGTGACGTCCACCACCACCGACCGAATCCGGTCTCCCTGGCTGTACCTCTCGTGCCGCACCTGGTGGTTGCGCGGCATGATCCCTTCGGTGTCACCCAGCTCGATGATGATCGACCCACGGTCGAGTCGCTTGACGATCCCGTTGATCATGTCGTGGATGCGGTCGGAGTAATTTCGGTACACCACCGCCCGCTCGGCTTCTCGGACCCGTTGGAAAAGCACCTGCCGTGCCGATTGGGCGGCGATCCGGCCCAGCTGCGAGGTGTCAAGAGCCCCGAGCTTGATCGGCGTGCCGACCTGTGCGGCCGGATCCATCTCGAGCGCTTCCTCGAGCGTGATCTCCGCCTCCGGATCCTCGATCTCTTCGGCGGTCTCCATCACGTCGCGAATCGACCAGCACTGGACCTCACCGCTCTCCGGATCGATCTCGGTGAGGACATTGCGCTCCTTGTAGTGCTTGCGGGCCGCACTCGAGATAGCCTCGGCGATCGCGTCGATCAGCTTCTCGGGCTCGATATCGCGCTCTACTGCGACCTGCCGAACCAGCGTGTTGATCTCGAGCTTCATGGCCGGTTCTTCCCCTTTTTCATGATCTCTTTCCAATCCACTTCGAGGCGTGCCTCGAAGACCTGGTCCAAGGGCAGCGACAGCAGCTCGCCGCCGGCGGACCGTATCGCCACGGACGTTCCTTCCAGGCCGACCAACTCACCCACGACCAACGGGTGGGCCCGGTAGCCGGGCTGCATCTTGATCTTGACGGATCGGCCCGCGAATTTCTCGTAATCCTCTTGGGCATAGAGCTTTCGGTCGAGCCCGGGCGAAGACACCTCGAGGGTGTAGGTGTGGCTGATGGGATCCTCGACGTCGAGGATGGCCGCCGCCTGGCGGGACACTGTGGCGCACTGGTCCAGAGTCACCCCGTCGGGGCCGTCGATCACCAGGCGCAGGATGGTCTTCGGGCCGCCGCCGACCACCTCGGTGGACAGCAGGGTCAGCCCTTCGTCGGCCACCAACTCGCCAAGTGTCTTGTCCAGCGAAACGTCCAACTTCATCGCTTCCTCTCGCGCCATCAAAAAAAGTGGGCCATGGGCCCACCTTCTTTCGAAAGCAGCGGGCTGTTTATAACACACGGAGGGCGACTGTGGCAAGGAGGAATGACGTGGCGGAGTGGCTCTGTAAGGCTGAGAGAATTCGGAATTCGGAATTCGGAATTCGGAAGTAGAATCGCCCGGTGAGTTGGATTGAGGCCGAAATCGGGGCGCGGGGCGGCTCGGTGAGCTTCCGCGATTTCATGGAGTTGGCCCTGTACCACCCTGATCACGGCTATTACAGCTCGGATCAGCCGAGGTTCGGTCGGACCGGTGACTTCCTCACCGCTCCATCCGCCTCGGCCTGGTACGGGCGGATCATCGCCGGTTGGATCCACCGCCTGGCCCGCCGGACCGGTCCGGTCATCTGTGTGGACGCGGCCTCCGGGGACGGAGCATTCATCGCCGGCCTCGACCTGGAGTTGGCCCGGTTGGGCGCCGGCGCCGTGGGATCGATGTTCTCGGTGGAACGGTCGGCCGCGATGCGGCGGCTGCAGCGCGACCGGTTCCGGTCAGCCGGGAAATCGGTGACCGTGGTCGGCCGCCTGGACCAGCTCCCCGTGTCGTCGGGCCCGGCGGTGGTTCACGCGTCGGAGCTCTACGACGCGATTCCGGTCCACCGCGTGGTGATGCGCGACGACGGGCTGAGAGAGCTGATGGTCGAGTCGACGGCGGGTGGGCTTGGATGGGTCGAGCAACCGGCCGACGACGACCTCCGGGGTTATTTCGACGGGCACGGTGTGGTCCTGGATTGCGGGCAGTACGCCGAGGTCAATCCGGGTGTGGAGGGGCTTCATGGCGAACTGCTCCATCGAGCCGGCGAAAACGGGCTGGCGGTCGTGCTGGATTACGGGTATCCGTCCAGCCGGCTCTACGATCCCCGTGGGCGGAGAGGGGGAACCCTGGTGGCCTACCGGGGGCACGTCCTCGAACCGGACCTGCTGCGGGACCCGGGATCTCAGGATCTCACCGCCCACGTCAATTGGGACGATCTTCGCAGGGCCGGCCGGTCCCGCGGCTGGCGTGAGATCGGGCTGTGGCAGCTGGCCGAGTTCCTGATCCGGGCGGGTCTCGAGGACGCCATGAGCCGTGGGGGTCTCGGTCCCGAGGCCGACCTGAACGCCGCCACCGTGATCGAACGGCAGGAGATCAAGCGCCTGCTCGACCCGGACGGCATGGGGTCCGACCTCAAGGTGCTCGTTCAGGGGAGGGGGGAGATGGCCTCGGTCGCCGAAGACGAGTTGAGCCTGCCTGCCGCTTGGGACTGACGGGTACAGAATTCGGAATTCGGAATTCGGAATTCGGAAAACCTATCCCGAGGGTTGCGGGTTGGATGGGACGCGGATGAACGCAGCAACCTCACTTTGTGAGTTCTGAGTTCTGAGTTTCATACGGGCGAAGATGAATCGGAGCGTCGAGGGCCTCCCGGGAAAACTAAGAACTAAGAACTCAGAACTCAGAACTCAGAACTAAAAACTGACACTCCTCCGCCCGTCCAGTTCGTTCCGGCTGGGTGGGGGAATCTTCAATTTTCAATTTTCAATTTCAATCAGCCAGATCGATCCGCAGTGATTCGAGCAGTGCCTGGACCTCCAAAACGGCGTCGGCGATGGGAACCAACCGCTTTTCCCCGTCTCGGCGTAGGGACAGCTCGACCTGCCCGTCGGCGAGCCCTCGCTTGCCCACCACCACCCGAACCGGGAACCCGATCAGATCGGCATCGTTGAACTTGACCCCGGGCCGTTCGCGACGGTCGTCGAAGAGGGTGTCCACTCCAGACGCCGTGAACTTCGAGTACAGCTCCTCCGCCGCAGCCACCACATCCTCCTGGTCCGAGTTGAGGAGGACGAGGATGACCTCGAACGGCGCCAGGGGCAGCGGCCAGATGATGCCCCTGTCGTCGTGATTCTGCTCGATGGCGGCGGCCGCGGTCCGGCCGACGCCGAGGCCGTAACATCCCATGATCATGGGGTGCTCGGTGCTTTCGTCGTCGAGAAAAGAACAGCCCATCTTCTCGGAGTATTTGGTGCCCAGCTTGAAGATGTGGCCCACCTCGATACCCCGCTTCTCCACCATAGTCTCGGGGCAGTGGGGGCACGGGTCGCCGGCACGGGCCAACCGGATGTCGGCCACCGCCGAGGGCTCGAAGTCCCGGCCCGGAACCACTCCGATCAGGTGAGCGTCGGCGCGGTTCGCCCCCGTCGCTGCCGTCGTCAGAGCCATAACCGTCGGATCGGCGATCAACCGCACGCCGGTCAGACCCACCGGTCCCGAGAAGCCCTGGGGTCCACCGGTCAGCTGTTCGATCTTCTCTTCAGAAGCCAGCTGGAGGTGTCGGCAACCCAACAGATTCTTGAGCTTGATCTCGTTGACCTCGACGTCACCTCGGATCAGGATCGCGACGAGCTCCTCGTCGGTCTCGAAGACCAGGGTTTTGATCAGGTGGGACGGGGCAATGCCAAGATACCGGGCAACTTCCTCCACCGACCTCTGGTCCGGAGTGGCCACCTGCCGGGGCTCGTCCGCGACGTCGAGGGGCCAGGCAGGGGCGGCGGCGAGATCACCGGTGACGGCTTTTTCGGCGTTGGCGCCGTAGCCGCAGTCCGGGCATGTAATGACGGAGTCTTCGCCGGTTGAGGCGAGGACCATGAACTCGTGGGACTCCGAGCCGCCGATGTTGCCGGTGTCGGCTTCCACCTGGGTGAAGGAAAGCCCGCAGCGGGTGAACACCCGGCGATAGGCTTCCTCCATGGCGCGGTAGGCGACGTCCAGATCCTGGGTATCGACGTGGAAGGAGTACGCGTCCTTCATGATGAACTCGCGGCCGCGCATGAGCCCGAATCGGGGTCGAATTTCGTCCCGGAACTTGACCTGGATCTGGTAGAGATTGACCGGCAGCTGTCGGTAGGAGTTCACGGACCTGCGAACGATGTCCGTGACGACCTCTTCGTGGGTCGGACCGAAGCAGAACTCCCGGTCATGCCGGTCATTGATGCGGAGCAACTCCGGTCCGTACTCGAACCACCGTCCGGATTCCTGCCAGAGCTCTGCCGGCTGCACCGCCGGCATGACGATCTCCGAGGATCCGGCTCGGTTCATCTCTTCTCGGATGATGCGCTCCAGCTTGGAGATCACCCGCCAGCCCAGCGGCAGGTAGTTGTAAATGCCGGCGGCGACCTTCGAGATGAGGCCGGACCGCATCATCAGCCGGTGGGAGATCACCTCCGCGTCGGACGGATCCTGGCGCAACGTGTGGATGAATGTCCGGCTCCATCGCATGCTTCATCTCCTTTTGAAACGCACGAAAGCCGCGCCGTGATCCGCTGGTGTGCGAATCGGAGCCCCTGGAAAAGGGGTTCTTCGCGAATCGCGGGCGCCGCTACAGGAGGGCGTCCAGCTTCGCTGCGAGGCTCTTCTTGTCCACCATGCCGACGATTCGGTCGGCAATCTGACCGTCTTTGACGAGCAGGAGGGTTGGGATGGCCTGGATCCCCATCTGGGTGGCGATCTGCTTGTTCTGGTCGACGTCCAGTTTCCCGATCACCGCGCGACCGTCGTACTCGTCGGCGATTTCCTCGACGATCGGTGCAACCGCGCGGCACGGGCCGCACCACACCGCCCAAAAATCAACCAGGGCCGGCTTGTCGGCGCCCATGATCACGTCCTGGAAGTTGCCATCCGTCACTTCGAGCGTTTTTCCTGCCATCTTCCGAGCCTCCGATTGTGACGCCCGGACTCGCCGGGCAGGCACATACTACTACAGAGTCGCAGCGGTGGTTCGAGGGGCGGCGATCAAAGAAATTGGAATTCGGAATTCGGAAAACCGCGACCGGTCGGGATGGTGAGAATGGGACGCAGATGAACGCAGACGGGCGCAGAACAGCGCAGCAACCTCACTTTGTGAGTTCTGAGTTCTGAGTTCTGAGTTCTGAGTTCTGAGTTACATACGGGCAATGATGAATCGGAGCGTCGAGGGCCTCCCGGGAAAAACTAAGAACTAAGAACTAAGAACTAAGAATTGACGGTCCCCCTTCCACCCAGTTGGCAGTTGGCCGTTTGCCGTCGGCCGTTCCCCCACCCGCCCAAGAACGGAATTGGACGCAGATGGGTGATCAAACTCCGAGGTCGGACAGGATGGTACGGGCCGCTCGCTCGCCGTAGGCGATGGCGTAGTTCATCCCCCGGTCCTCCGGGTAGATCTGCGCCATGCAGCACAGATAGAGCCCCCGGGCGGAGGTTCGGGTGGCGGGAAGCCGGTCGCGGTAACCGACCGTCACCACCGGTTGCGCGTATTCGGCCCGGAAGTGATGGCTGCGGAGGATCCATGACGGATCGAAAGCGGGGTTCACCCTGGCAAGGGCCGGCAGATAATGGTCGAGGACCCGGGACTTGGGAGTGTTGTACAGCGGGTGATCCGGGAACAGGTAGTTTGAGATGTAAAGAATGTGGCGCCCCCCGTAGCGTTCCCGGGGAATGTAGTTCGTGTGTTCGATCAACCCGCCGAAGGGCATCTCGGGGTCGGCGATATTGAGCCAGTAGTAAGGGGTCAGGGAGTGGTCCATCTCGAGCACCGTGCAGATCGCTGCGGTCGCTTCCAGGCCTTCCAGAGCGGACCTCTCCTCAGGGTCGAGCAGATGACCGGCGATTTCGAGGTGATCCGGTACCGGCGTCGCGACGAGCACGAGGTCGGCGTCGTACGAGTCGTTTCGGGTCTCGATGGCATAGCCGTCACCGGCCCGCTGAACGCGCCGAACCGGATCGCTGAGGTGGAACTCTCCGCCCTGCGCCAGGATCTTCTCTTCCAGGGCGTGGACCAGCCTCGCGAAAGAGCCCCGCATGTAGCCGAGGCGTTCGCCCATTCCGGACTTGGACCGTGATCCGCCGCGCAGCCGCATTTTCCCCCACAGCCACACCATGGCCACCTGCTCGGCTCGGTCGGCGAACTTCTGATGAAAAAGCGGACCCCAGATGGTGTTCCAGACCTTCTCGCCCTCGAACTTCCGCACCCAGTCGGCCGCGGTGACGTTCTCGAAGGGTGAGAAATCGGCTTGCCGTTGCAGGTAGAGGGTAGCCAGCACGAAGCGGGCCTTGTCGATCCACCCTACCGGCCGGAACTTGAGCAGGGACAGGGGCGTGCCGAAATCCCACAGCCGCCCGCGGGTCCAAATGCCCATCCTGGAGGGGAGCCATTCGATGAACCGACTGACGCCGAGATCTTCGGCGAGTCCGATGCAGGCTTCGTCAGAGGTGAAGAGGTGGTGATAAAAGGCCTCGAGCGGTTCATCCCCGACCTCGAGGATTCGGGCCAACCCTCCCGGGCGAGGGTAGCGCTCGAAAACCTGAACCCGGTATCCTTGTTCTCCGAGCCGAAGGGCTGCGGTCAGACCGGTGAGACCGGCGCCCACGACTGCGATCTTGTCCATGACACCACGCTATCGGAGTCCTGCGATCCCGTCAAAACGGGCCGCGCCTTTTTACGCGGCCTACTTCGGCGTGCTCGGAGTCGTGCTGCCGTTTCTCGGACCGTTCCTGGAGAGCCGGGGTGTCGCGGCGGTCGGCATCGGGCTCATCACGGCACTGTTTTCGTTGGCCAAGATCATCTACACCCCCGCCGTCGGCGGCCATGGTGGATCGGGGAGTATGGGTCAGGGGATTGCTGTCCGCGCACGTGGTGCTGGCGATGGTGCTGGCCCTGGCGTTGCGCTGGCTGCAGGGACCGTGGCAACTGGGGTTCGCCTTTTTCGCAATCGGCCTCGGCTACGGCACGGTGCTGCCGCTGATCGAAGCCGTGATTCTGGAACGACTGCCGAGCGGCGGCTACGGGGTCCTTCGGATGTGGGGTTCCATCGGTTTCGTGGTCGCGTCCGCGGCCGCGGCGGCGGTGACCGCGCGGTTCGGTCTTGGCGCGTTCCCGATGCTGCTGATCGCGATCCTCGGCCTGCTCGCGATGAGTTGTTTGCCCTTCGAACGGACGGCGCGTCCGGATCGGATCGAGGCCGGCGGCGTCATTTCGGGGCCGGTTTGGGCGCTGCTTGGGCCTGCTCACCCTCAACCAGATTTCGCACGGGCCCTACTACGCCTTTTTTTCGGTCCATCTCCAGGACTCCGGTGTCGGCTGCCGTCGCCATCAGCGCCCTGTGGTCGTTGGGAGTGCTGGCAGAGCTTGGCGCGTTTTTTGCCGGCGGATTCCTCGAGACCAGGCTGGGCCTCGGCAAATTGCTCGGTCTCGCGCTGTTGCTGTCACCGTTGCGGTGGCTGGTGTTGGCGTTTCCTGCGTCGACGGCAACTCTGGTGGTTGCCCAGCTCGGCCATGCAGTGACCTTCGCGCTGGTTCACCTGGCGGGGATCCAGCTGGTGCAGGCCAGTGTGCCCGCCGGCGCGATCCGCAGGGCCCAGTCCCTTTACTCGGGCCTGTGTTTCGGACTTGGAATCGTTGTCGGCACCGCCCTGGCCGGCCCGCTCTACGGTGCCACCGGCGCCCGGGGGTCATTCCTCGCCGCCGCGGCCCTGTCCGCGGTCATCTTCTTGGCGTGGCTGCCGCTCGCCAGGCATCTGAGGCAACCTCGAGGCTGAGGACGGCGACCCTTCAATCTGAACCGCCGGGCGAGGTGGCGGGGGGTCAATCTCGGTCCCGCGGGCAAGAAGTGCCAGGGCAGAGGAGCAGAGGGGCAGAGGCGAAGAGGCGTACCGGGCCGAGTTCTGAGTTTTGAGTTCTGAGTTCTTTGCCGTGAATCGTCTTTGCCTCGTCGACTGCCCTCGAGCCCTGCGCGGCACCAAAACCCGCCGCCCATCCCTCCGCGCTCCAAAAGAGGTCAGATGGCCTAAAAAACTTCGAAAAGCGGGGTGGGGGAATCGGTGGGAGCTTTTCGAAGCACGTACCAGTGTGGTTCGCCTAAAAGATGACGTAATTGACGTAGAACTGCTCGATGGAGGTGTTCTCTTCGGCGAGCTCCATCGCCATCTCCGGAGTCAGTCGGAAGGTCCCGGCAGCCTTGCCGGACGTCTGGATCATCTGCAGCTCCACCGCTCCCGGCGCGATCTCCGGCTGGAGGCTGAAAATCAATGCGTAAGCGTCAGTGACGACTTCGAGAGCCTCGAAAACCTCTCGCTGATTGTCGGTCACCGTTTGGACGAAGAAATAGGTGGGTTGGCTGCCGGCGCTGGTCCGGTAGATCAGCAGGTTTCGGTCGTCAAAGACCTTGCGGAATGCCTGATCCACTCGTTCGTCGTGGTAGGCATCGGTTTGCAGCTTGATCCCCGGCGTCGGCGTGGCGGTCGGCACGAAGGTGGCGCCGAGTTCCGGGTCGCGAGTGAGGCCGTCGATGGTCGCGAACTGCCCCAGCGACCGCTTCGGAGTGGGAGTCGCAATCGGGGTTCCGGAGAGGGAAAGCTCCTCGATCTCGAAGGCGTCTCCGAAGCCCTGCCGGTTGTACCGCTGCGTTTCGACCACGTCCACCAGATCTATCGGGTAACTGGCGACGGTGCCGGTGACCAGGGTAAGGATCGCGTTCGGACCCTCGACTCTCATCTCCTCCCGGCACGCAATTTTGCCGCCGTTCTTGAGGATGACCACGTAACCGGTGGCCGACGAAATGGTCGCGACGCCGATAATCGACAGGATGGAGATGCAACAGACCAGACTTCGCATGGCGAGTCCTCCGACGATGCTTCGTTATCATCAATTATTGCACAGTTTCGCCGGGTCACGATGAACCTGTCAAGAAATCGTCTCCCTGCGGGGCGGGACGTTTGGTGGTTCCATTCGGGCCATCGACAGGACGCTCAGCAGTTCGCTGCGGGACCTGGTGCCGGTCTTTCGGTAAAGCCGCTTGAGAGTGATCGCGCACCGTGTGGTCGCTGATCCCGAGGCGTTCGGCCATGTCCGAGGTCCCCAGCCCTTCGAGCAACAGGCCGATCACCTCCTGCTCGCGTGGGCTGACGCGGTGACGGGCGCAGAACGCGTCGAGGAACAAGGATGGCAGGGCTGGCAGGGATTGCAGAAGAACCAGAACACCGACCCGGTCGGTCGACGAGTCGAGGGTGACCCGGATGATCTCACACACCAATACCGAGCTGTCTGAAAGAACCAGGGTGGTGGTCCACGGCAGCTGCGTTACCTGACCGTTCAGCACCTTTTCCACCATCGACCAAACGCGCATGAACATCGGTTGAGGGCGTTGGCCGGAAGACTCCACCTCGAGCTCGTCCTCGGTCTGTCTGGACAGCAATCGATCGGCAGGCGGGTTGGCGTAGACCAGGTCGCCGTTGTCAGTCGAACAGCCAGACTGCGTTCGACGTCTCTTCGAGAGCGCCCTGGAGCAGTGATACCTGCTCTGAACAGCGGCGGCAGCGGAGGATCTGCTGAAGCGAGAAGGAAACCACGTCCGAAAGAGTGTCGCTCACCGTGTCGACCCCGCCCAGATGAAGGCAGGTGCTGAAGTACTTCAGATCCAGCCGGGTCGAGTGGCAGTTGCCAGCCCGTTGACCTTTGAGGTAGCGCCGCACTTCGCCTTCCTCCGGTTCGACTTCCAGTTCCACCCACGATGCCCCGGTCAGCGCAGCCGTCAGGTCCAGCATCCGCCGGATGTCCGGGTCGTCCTCATCGGGACACTCGCGGGTGAACGAGAATCGACCTCATCTCAACTCCTGATTGTACATGCTGCGATGCCGATCCGGTAGCCTCGCCGGTGGCCCAAGCCCTTGACCTACAAGGCTCTGTGACCTAGACTCCGTCCCCTATGCTCGAGACGTTGCAGGAACGTCTTGCACGGGTCACGAAGACGCTCCGAGGCGAAGGTCACCTCACCGAGTTCCACGTGGACACCGCTCTCAAGGAGATCCGTCTGGCTCTCCTCGAGGCGGACGTGAGCGTCGAGGTGGTTGGCCGGTTCATCGACCGGGTCCGCGAGCGGGCGGTGGGCAAGGAGGTTCTGAGCTCGGTCACCCCCGCCCAGATGGTGACCAAGATCGTCCACGATGAACTGGTCAACCTGCTGGGAGGAACGACCACCGAGCTGGACTTCAAGGGCCGACCCGCGGTGGTGATGCTGGTCGGGCTGCAGGGATCGGGGAAGACCACGACCGCCGCGAAAATGGCCCGCTGGATCAAATCGACGAAGGGCCTGTTCCCGTTGCTGGTTCCCGCCGACACCTCGCGTCCCGCGGCCCGGGAACAGCTGTTGATTCTCGGCGAACAGGCCTCGATTCCCACCGTCGATACGCGCGACATGGACCAGCCGGAGGAAATCGCCAGGCGAGCACTCCGGGAGGCGGCGATCAAGGGCTACCAGGTGCTTCTGTTCGACACGGCGGGGCGGTTGCACGTTGACGGCGATCTGATGGACGAGATCGGCCGCCTCAAGGAGATCCTCAATCCGAAACACATTCTGTTCGTCGCCGACGCCATGACCGGCCAGGACGCCGTTCGGTCGGCGCGTGCGTTTCACGAGCAGCTGGACATCACGGGCGTGGTTCTCACCAAGCTCGACGGTGATGCCCGGGGCGGCGCTGCGCTGTCGGTGCGGGAGGTGGTGGGCCGGCCCATCGTGTTCGCCGGTGTGGGCGAGCGGCTCGAGAACCTGGAGCAGTTCCACCCGGACCGGATGGCCGGGCGGATCCTCGGCATGGGCGACGTCGCCACCCTGGTGGAAAAGGCCCAGGACGCGGTGGACGAAAAGAAAGCCCGCCGTCTCGAGGCCAAGCTGCGGAAGAACAAGTTCGACCTCGAGGATCTGCGCGACCAGCTGCACAGCCTCAAGAAGATGGGGCCCCTGCAGCAGGTGCTGGAGATGGTGCCTGGGATGGGCAACGTGCTGCCGAGTGGCGGCGCCACCGAAGCCCAGGAAATCCAGCTGAGGCGAATGGAGGCGTGCATCGACTCGATGACGCCAAAGGAGCGCCGGCACCCGCAGGTTCTCAACGGTTCACGCAAACGGCGCATCGCCCGAGGGTCCGGGACCAGCGTCGAAGAGATCAATCGTCTCTTGCGTCAGTACGGCCAAATGCGTAAGCTGATGAAACGCCTGGGCAAGGCCGATGCCCGGACGTTGAAGCGACAGCTCGGAATTCGATAATCAACCAACGGCAACGACCAGAGAGGAATTTGAGATGTTGATGATCAGACTTCGGAGGGGCGGCGCCAAGCAGAATCCGATCTACCGCGTGGTGGTGTCGGATTCTCGCAAAACGCCAACCGCCGACTACCTCGAGCAGGTGGGGTTTTATAATCCCCATACCGAACCACCCGAGATCCGCATCGACCTGGACAAGGTCGAAAAATGGCGTGGCCAGGGGGCGGGCGTATCCGAAACAGTCGAGACCCTGATCCGTAAGGCGCAGAGTCAGCAGCCGGCGTGACCGCCGGCGACGAAAGGAGCTCCCTGTGAGTGCGATGAAGGACCTGCTGGAAGAGATCGCGAAGGCACTGGTCGACTACCCAGAGGACGTTCACGTGGCCGAGGTCGAAGGGGAGCAGACGACGGTGCTGGAACTGAGGGTGCGAACCGACGATCTGGGCAAGGTGATCGGTCGGCAGGGCAGGACGGCGAGGGCCATCCGCACTCTGCTGGCGGCCGCAGGGATGAAGGTCCACAAGCGGTTCGTGCTCGAAATCCTCGAGTAACCCGGCGGTGACCGCCCCTCAGTGGCTCATCGTCGGGCGAGTGGGAAAGCCGCACGGAGTCCACGGCGACGTCCTGGTGGACATCCTCACCGATTTTCCGGAGCGATTGGCGGACGGAGTCGAGTTCGGCCTTGGTGATGAGGGCGGTCCGATCGAGAACCACCGGGTGTTTCGGGTGAGATTCCACAAGGGTCGATGGTTGCTGTCGGTAGCAGGAGTGCGGGACCGGGCGGTGGTGGAGTCGTGGCGCGGCCGCTGCCTTTTTCTGCCCGAGCAGAGCCTCGACGAGCTGCCCGAGGGCTACTACTACGAACACCACCTGGTGGGGCTGTCGGTGGTCTCCGTTGCCGGCGAACCGCTGGGGACCGTCACCGGAGTCGATCCCGGGGGTGTCCAGGCCCTGCATGCTCGTGCGGCGTGACCACCGTGAGTTCATGGTGCCCTACGTTCCCGAAATCGTCCGCGAGGTCGACCTCGAGAATCGCAGGATCGTGCTCGATCCACCGCGCGGACTGCTCGACGACGATGCGGCGATCGCCAAGTAATCGACATATGCACTTCGATATCGTCACGATTTTCCCCGATCTCTTCGAGCCCTTCCGGTCCACCGGCCTCCTGGGCAAGGCGGTGGCCGGCGGAACCGTCGAAATCGAGGTTCACGACCTCCGCGGTTTTGCCGACAACAAGTGGCGGCAGGTGGATGACGAGCCCTACGGGGGCGGAGCCGGCATGGTGCTGCAGGCGCCGCCGGTGCTGGCGGCGGTGCGCGATCTCGCGCGGCCGGTCGCCGGCGCGACCGAAGGTCGTTCTGTTGACACCGCGTGGCCGGGTCTTCGACCAACACGTGGCGGAGGAGCTGGTCGCCGAAGATCGGCTCGTCATCCTGTGCGGGCGGTACGAGGGATTCGACGAGCGCATCGCCCAGATTCTCGCCCCGGACGAGATCTCGATCGGGGATTTCATTCTCGGTGGCGGCGAGGTCGCGGCCATGGTGCTGATCGAGGCCGTTGCGCGGCTGGTCCATGGGGTGGTCGGAGATCCGGATTCGGTGGCCGAGGACTCGTTTTCCGAAGGCCTGCTGGACTATCCGTGTTACACCCGCCCGCCCGAGGTGGAGGGTCGCGAGGTGCCTGATGTGCTTCGATCCGGCAACCACGAGGCGGTCCGGCGGTGGCGGCTGGAGCGGGCGGTGGAGGCCACCGTAACCCGCCGCCCTGACCTGGTCAATCACAACTGGAACAGGTATTCGGACGAGGTCCGGTCGCTGATCTCCCGGCTGAGGGGGGCGGCGGATCAGGGACCGTCGTGAGTCCGCAGGGAGTATGGAAAGACCCGTGATGATGACGAGGAAATCGATCGCGTTGTTGGTGCTCGTCTCGGCTCTCTGGGCCACCGTCGCCGGTGCCCAGGGGATGCGTCCTGCGCCCGTGTTCGGGGTGAAATTGCTGCCCGACCGGCAGCCTCTGGTGGCCGGTGACCCGGCCAGGCTGGCGGTGGTCTTGACCGTGGACAGGGGCTGGCACGTCAATTCGGACGATCCCGGAGACGAGTTCTCCATCGCGACCAGCCTCGAGTGGGTGCTGCCCGAGCGGTGGCAGGTGGGCTCCCTCCAATTCCCGGAGGGCGAGAAGCTCAGCTTCGATTTTTCGGACGGTCCGATCGAAGTTTGGCAGGGAGAAGTGGTGATTCTGGCCGATCTGGTGATACCGGAATCGGCGGCCGGCGACGTCGAGCTGGCGGTCAAGCTGACCGCCCAGGCCTGTAACGACACCCAGTGCCTGCCACCGACCACGGTCAAGGCGATGACGACAATCGTCGCGGCCCCGCCAGGTTCTTCGTGGGAGGCGGTCAATTCGGATGTCTTCGACACTGACGTCGAGTCGGGTTCGGAGGCCGCCGAGGAGTCGCCGTCGGTCTTCGCCGACAAATCCCTGCCCTGGCTTATCCTGACGGTTTTCTTGGCTGGTCTGGCGCTCAACCTGACCCCCTGCGTCTACCCGCTGATCCCGATCACCGTCGGTTTCTTCGCCCAGCAGGCCAAGGAGCGGCCGGGCGGTACCTTCGGCCTGGCGGTGGTCTACGTGCTCGGGATGTCCATCACCTACTCGGTGCTGGGGGTCACGGCGGCCCTGACCGGCAGGCTCTTCGGAACCGCCCTGCAGAATCCGATCGTGATCGGCGCCCTCGTCGCGGTGCTGCTCGCGCTCTCCGCTTCCATGTTCGGGCTCTGGGAGCTGCGCGTGCCGGGATGGGCGATGCGCGCCTCGGGCGGTCGCACCGGCTATTTCGGCGCGGTGCTCATGGGTCTGGTGGTCGGCTTCGTCGCGGCGCCGTGCATCGGACCATTCGTGCTCGGCCTGCTGACCTACGTCGGCCAGCGGGGGAGCCCGCTGCTCGGATTCGTGCTTTTTTTCACCCTCGCCATGGGGCTGGGGGTGCCGTACCTCCTGCTCGGCACCTTCACCGGTGCGATGAACAAGCTGCCGGCATCCGGCATGTGGATGGTGGGGATCCGAAAGGTCTTCGGCGTCCTGTTGATCGCGCTCGCCGCCTACTTCGCGCGACCGTTCCTGCCGGGCGCCGGCGCCGACTGGCTGATGGGATTGGTCCTGATCCTGGGCGGGCTCTTCATTCTCGTGGTGGACCGTACCGGCCATGAGCAACCCGCCATCGACCGCGTGATGCGGCTGATCTCGGTGGGCATGGTGGTGGCTGGGTTGCTGTACCTGCCGCTCGGCTCGTCGACGCCGGAGGAGCACCTCGAGTGGCAGGCGTTCGATCCGTCCGCGGCCGCGGCGGCGATCGACTCGGGGCTGCCGGTGATCATCGATTTCTACGCGGACTGGTGTGCGCCGTGTCGTGAGCTCGACGAGCTGACCTTCGCCGATCCGAGGGTGGCCGAGATCCTGGCGGGGTTTGCTCGCTTCAAGGTGGACCAGACCCGGTCCAGTGAGGTTGGCGACGCGGCGGCGAGGAGCTACGAGGTGATGGGCATGCCGACGGTGATCGTCTTTGGCGATGGCGAGGAGCAGTTTCGGATCACCGGATTCGAACCGCCGGACCGGTTCCTGAAGCGGCTGCGGTAGCGACCGTCAAGTCGGAATTCGGAATTCGGAATTCGGAAAACCGTCCCCGGTCGGATCAGCTGAGGGTGGATTGGACACGGAAGAACACGGAACCCACTGACATTCCCCCGCCCGACCGGGAATGGGACGCAGAAAAACGCAGAGTCACGCAGATGGGGTTCTGCCAGGTGCGGGTGTCGCCACCTGCCGGCGGCTCCCCGGTCCCGTCGGTGAGAGCCGTCGACGAGCGAGTTCTTCTCCGGCTCTCTCCGCCGACCCCGGCCGCTGCTCTGCAGCGGCACCCGCACTGTGGGAGTTAGCGCTGAACCCGTCTCTTCCATCAAGACAAAGGGGAGCGCGAACGCCGCCCTACACAACAGCATGCAGTCCACCGGCGCCCCGCTGAAAGCGGGGCGGCCGCACCACAATTCGTCGTGCCATCTCGAAGGCCTCCCACCTGCCCACCCCCCTTGCTGGCATGTTCGCGGCGTTGCCGCGGACACCGGTGGATCTTAAGGACTGAGCATCCAGTCGGTGGAGGATCCGGGAAACCGCAACGATCGGTGAGTCAATTCCAGATCAGTGTGGTTCTGCGTTCTTCCGTGTCCAATTCCAATCAGATTCAATCACAGTGTTTTTCTGCGTTCATCAGCGTTCCAATTCCCCGGGGATGAACTGCCAACTGCCAACGGCCAACGGCCAACGGCCAACTGCCAACTGCCAACTGCCAACGGCCAACTGCCAACGGCCAACTGCCAACTGCCAACTGCCAACTGCCAACTGCCAACGGCCAACGGCCAACTGCCAACTGCCAACTGCCAACTGCCAACTGCCAACTGCCAACGGCCAACTGCCAACTGCCAACTGCCAACTGGAAGGGCGGGTGGCTCGTTGCCCGGTGGTCAACTCTCGATGATGTCGCCGCCGGTGAGGATCCGCACGCCGTGATCCTGCTCCAGCCGGAGGAACCCCTCGTCGGTGAGACCGGCAAACAGACCTGTCAGCTCTTCACCCGAGGCCAATCTCACCTTGAGGCAATCGCTCTGGCGGTGGATCAACCCTTCACGCCACAACACCAGTGCCGGCGCCGGGTCGGAAACGAACCCGACGAGCCTGCGAACGAAGGCCACGACGAGGTCGAGGGCGACCTCAGTGGCCGTTTCAACGCCAAAGATCTCGTCCAAGGAAACCGGCGGTTGGATCGGAATGTCCGGGAGAGTTCCCACCGGGCGCAGGTTGACCCCCAGGCCGACCGTGACCATCGTGATTCCGGCCCGGCGGGCGTGGACCAGCAGGCCGGCCAGCTTGCGCCCGTCCACCAGGATGTCGTTGGGCCACTTGATCCCGGGTCCCTCGACACCGATCTCGCGGATGGACGAGAGTGCCGCGGCCGCCGCCAGCATCGGAAGGCAGGAGACGACCTCGTCCGACAAGCCTGCGGCGATCCAGTTCAGGTAGAGTCCTCCGGGCGGTGAGAGCCATCGCCGTCGGCTGCGGCCCACACCGGTGGTTTGGGTCCCGGCGACGAGCAAGGTCGGCCGCAGAGCCAGATCTTCGGAGTCCATATGCGCCATGAGTCGCAGGGCCGCGGCGTGAGTCGAATCGAGCGACTCGAACCACACCACGTTTTCCACCGCTTGATCCAGCCTTCGAACGAGCTCGACTGCGAGGTTCCTCAGCGCGGCGTCCCTTCTGCGCGTTCAGTTCTCGGTTTCGAATTCGGCCTCGAGCTGTCGAATTCGTTCGCGGACCGCGAGTTCGGCGACGTCTGGAATCACCTCCCAGGCGATCTGCTCGATTCGTTCGTTGGACAGCTCGACCACCCGGCGTGCGATCCGCTCCACGTCGTCGTCGGACAGGGAAGTCCTGCGGCGATCGTGGGCTGGGCAAGCGCGTCATCTCCGGCCTCGAGGGGCTGTTCGGAGTCCGTGGCATCCTCGGGCGGGCTCGCGACCGGCGCCGTGTCGGCGTCGGTGATGACGACCGGGCGCGGATCCATCTCGAAGGCCTCTTCCGCCGACCTGACCTCGAAGTCCGGTTCGAGGTCACGGTCTTCCACGATGGCGTCGGGGGCGGGCCCGGCCCCTTCGAACAGATCATCATCCGGGGAGTCGCGGAACTTCTCGAATGGATCGTCCCCGTCGAGCGGGGAACCCTCGTCCGTCGACAGCTCGTCTCCGCTTCCAAAGGGATCCGACCGGTCCGCTCCGATCACCGGCGCTGTGACCTCGAAGGATGGCGAGGGGATGGAAAAGGCGTCGGCGAAGTCTTCGTCCCCTGCATTCACGAGGTCATCGCGCCGTTCAGGGCCGGCGGAGGCGGAGCCGCCGGTGTCATCCTGAGAGAGATCGAGGCCATCTGAGATCGGACCCGCCGGAGGCTCTTCCACGGCCTCGGCCGCGGCCTCCATTTCGGCGAATCCGCTGGTGGTGAAGTCGATTCCGTCTTCGGTTTCTGCGCCTTCCTGGTCCGCTGCGTCGATCAGGTCGGCGGTCGCCATCTGGGTCCCAAAGTCGACGGCCCCAGACGCGGCATCGTCATCCTGGGAGGCGTCGCCGAAGCCGAAGCTCTCCGGTTCGTCGATGTCGTCCCCGACTCCGGTGTTGGCTGGACTGAGCAGCTTCTCCACTGCGTCAACCAGCCGTTTCGCCTCGAATGGCTTGGTGATGATCTCGGAGCAGCCCGCGGCGAGGGCGCGGTCGCGATCGAACGGTTCGAAGGTCCCCGAGAGCAGGATCACCGGGATGTGGAGGGTCGCCGGATTCGATTTGATCTGCTGGCACACGTCATAGCCCTCGAGGCCCGGCATGATGATGTCGCAGATCACGAGCTCGGGTTGCACTTCCTCCAGCTTGCCGAGGAGCTCGTCGCCGCTCGACATCGATACCACGTGGTACTGGGTATCGGCAAAGGTCAGCTCGACGACCTTTTGAATGGTCAGACTGTCATCGGCGAGAAGGATGGTCTTGGTCATGTGGTCTCCCCGGACACCACCCGGTCCGGTGGGACGCCCCGGCGCGACGCAGGCATCCCGGCCAGCCGGGAGGAATGGCCCAGTCGATTATAACGGGTGATGCCCGACCCGCAATATCCCACGGGTCGGCAACCAACGTGCCGCGCCGCGACCGCTTGCCGATGATCTCCAGGCGTGGATGCGCCCGGGGTGAAGGGCGGCGAGAGCCGCCGCCATCTCCTTTGCCGCCTCGACCACGGGGTCCTCGACCGGCGTCACGACGCCGCGCGCGGCGAGCTCGTCAACGGTCAGGCTTGACCCCTGGAGCAGGGCGTGTCTGGCCGGTGCCCGGCCGATCGCGGACGGGAGCTCGACCGTTCCTCCCCAGCCCGTGACCAACCCCCTGCAGACACCGGGATGACCGAACGAGGCGGACGGTCCCGCGACAATGACGTCGCAACCCAGCACCAGGTCGAATCCCCCCCCGGAACACGACCCGTGCACCGCGGCAACGGTGGGCGCCGGGTGGCGATGGAGCCGGTCGATCACGCCTCGGCCGCGACTCGCGTAGGCGATGCAGGAGGTCTCGTCGAGCTCGGCGATCTCGCCCAGATGGGCGCCGGCGAGGAAGATCGTAGGGTGCGAGGACACGAGGACCACCGGCCTGGCCCCAGGGCGGCGGGCGAGCTCGTCGAGCCGTGCGGCGAGGTCGTCGAGGACCCTGACCGCCAACACCGGTGAGGAAAACGTGAGCAGCGCACAGGTGGTCTCTTCGGTCAGCGTGATCATCTCGTCAGCCGACCGTGGAGCGCAGGAAGTCGAGGGCCTTGAGCGGCCGTTCCGCGGCGGCGCGAACCGTCCGGTCGAGCCATCCCACGGTGGCTCGCGGGGTTTCTCGAAGATCTGATCCACCGGGCGTGAGCGGCACGAGAGCAGAAACGCCAGGTCCTCCGGGTCGAGACCGGTCTCCTGAAGGGGCGGCATCAACCCGCCGAGCCAGAGGTTCCAGACCTGGAGGTAGGCCACCACCGTGGCCGGGTCGGCGCCGCCCAGCAGGGCGTTGAGCGCAGCCACTCCCAGGCGGAAGCGGCGCGGTGCGGGCTCACCCTGCGGGCAGAAGGTGGTCAGCAGTTCTGGCTGCCACCGCCGCGGCGGTCGCGCGTTCGAGGTCGGCGGCCAGCGGGAACGATGAGGTCTTGAGATCCACCTGGCGAACCGTGGCCATCTCGGCGTGGCGGAGCATGGAAGGCCACGATCCGGACGAGCGACAGCAGCTGGGTCGCGCCGGCGGTGGGGTGCTTGCCGCCGCGGGCTCCCCGCAGCACCCCACGCACGACCCCGAGCCGACGGAGTCAGCAGCGACAGGATCAGGTCGCGTTCCCGGAAGGGGAGGCTGTCGATCACCAGCGCTTCGTCCTGGATGAGGTTCACCCGGTCATGGTAGTTCGGATTTCGGATTTCGGATTTCGGAATCGGAAAACCGGCCCCGGTCGAAATCGGGGAAATGGGCCGCAGAAGAACGCACACGGAACGCAGATGGACGCCGCCCACCAGCTCAACCCGGGATTGGGACGCAGATCTCGCAGCGCAACGCATCGGCCGGACTCACGCGGTGGGATCGTAGTCCGGGAAGTGCTCGACCTTGACGTCGAGGTGGCCGGTCAGCTCCTTGAGCTCGCGGGTCAGGGCGCGGCCGATCACCAGCCGCTGGATCTGGTTGGTGCCCTCGTAGATCTGGGTGATCTTGGCGTCGCGCATGTACTTCTCGATCGGGTAGTCCTTGCAGTAGCCGTAGCCGCCGAAGAGCTGCACCGCGTCGGTGGTGACCTTCATCGCGGTGTCGGTGGCGAAGACCTTGCCCATGGCGGCGATCTTGTTGATGTTCTTGACCCCGGCGTCGATGGCGCGGGCCGCGGTGTAGACCAGCTGGCGGGCCGCCTCGATCTGGGTGGCCATGTCGGCGAGCATGAACTGGATCGCCTGGTGCGACATCACGGTCTGGCCGAACTGCCGGCGCTCCGAGGTGTAGCGCACGGCCCACTCGAAGGCGCCCTGGGCGAGGCCGAGGGCCTGGGCCGCGACCCCGGGCCGGGCGCGGTCGAGGGTCATCATGGCGTTCTTGAAGCCGCTGCTCTCCTTGCCGCCGAGCAGCTGTGAGGCCGGCACCCGACAGTCGTGGAAGTCGAGCTCGTTGACCGGCACGGTGCGGATCCCCATGGTGTCCTCGCGCTTGCCGACGGCGAAGCCCGGGGTGTCCTTCTCGACGATGAACGGCCGAGATGCCGCGCATGCCCTTCGGCGGGTCGGTGAGGGCGTAGATGGTGAAGACCGAGGCCACGCCGCCGTTGGTGTTCCACTTCTTGTGGCCGTTGATGACGTAGTCGTCGCCGTCCTTGAGCGGCTGTCGGTGCGCAGGCTGCCGGCGTCGGAGCCCGGACGGCTTCTCGGACAGGCCGAAGGCGATCAGCGACTCGCCCGTGGCGATGCCCGGGCAGGTACTTCTGCTTCTGCTCCTCGGTGCCGCCGAGGATGATCGGGAACGAGCCCAGCGCGTTGACCGCGTAGGCCACGCCGACGCCGCCGCAGGCGCGGGAGAGCTGCTCGACGACGAGGCACAGGTCGAGCACGCCGGCGCCGTGGCCGCCGTACTCCTCCGGGATCCAGATGCCGGTGAGCTCGTAGGACTTGAGCGCCTCGAGGATGTCCCAGCCGTACTCGCCGGTGCGGTCGAGCTCGGCGGCGCGGGGGCGGACGTACTTCTCGGCGACCTCGCGGGCCCGGTCCTGGTAGTCGAGGTTTTTCTGACTGAGTAGCTCGCGCATGGTTTCCTCCCGTGACGCTGGGCAGCGATCATTCTACATCGCCTGCGGTCGGTTGATGGGCTGCGTTTTTCTGCGGCCAATGCCCCACAGACGCCGTGGCCGTCAGTCGATGGCGCTGCGGATGGCGGTGGCCAGGTCCGGCACGCGAAACTCGTAACCCAACCTCTCGAGGGCCGCGGGCCGAAGCCGGGTGCTGGCGAGCAGCAGGGCGTCGGCCATCTCGCCGAGCGCCAGCCGCGCTGCGAAGGCCGGCAGGGTCATGATGCTCGGCCGGTTGAGGACCCCGCCCAGGGTTCGTGCGAAGTCTCTGCTCGTCACCTCCTGGGGCGAGGCGAGATTCAACGGGCCGCTGACCGACGGATGTGTCGAGGGCATGACGGATGACGCCGATCACGTCCTCCATGGCGATCCACGACCACCACTGGTTTCCCGTACCGATCGGTCCGCCGGCGCCGAGCTTGAACGGCGTCAGCATCCGATTCAGGGCACCGCCTCTGCCGATGATCATGGCGAGCCTCAGCCGGACCACCCGGGTGTGCCTCGACGCGGCCGCCTGCGCCTCGGCCTCCCATTGCCGGCACAGGTCGGCCAGGAAACCACTGCCGGGTGGTGATTCTTCGTCGAGAATCTCGTCGCCGCGATCGCCGTAGTAGCCCGAGGCCGAGGCATTGATCAGCAGCGGCGGCCTCGGGTCGGCGTTGGCGATGGCACCGGCGAGTGTCCGGGTCGCCAGCAGCCGGCTGGACCTCAGCTCTTCCTTCACCGATGGTGTCCACCGGGAGTCTCCGATGTTTCGACCGTTCAAGTTGATCACGGCGTCGGCGCCGGCCAGAATACCGGGATCCAGTTCTCCCAGGGCGGGATTCCACCAGCGGGCTCCGCCCTCGGCGGCGGCAGCGTCGGTTCGGACGAGCCGCACGACGTCATGGCCGGCGGCTTCGAGATCGGAGGTAAGCCGGCGTCCGACCAGACCACTTGCTCCGGAAACCACGATTTTCTTCATCAGGTTGGCCAACGTTACACGATCGCGCAGTTCTTCCCAGCTGTCGAGGTGCTCCAGTGCCACATCCGCAAGAGCCTCGATATGGTCCCTCCGATCGTTGAGGGCGGCGATATAGCGGAATCCGTGGCCGCCGGCGCTCTCGTAGAGCCTCCGGTTGGAAATCGCGACTTCCTCCAGCGTTTCCAGGCAGTCGGCGGCGAAGCCCGGGCACGCCACGTCGACGCCATTCGAACCCTCCGCGCCCAACCGAAGCAGGATTCGATCGGTGGCGGGCTGAAGCCAGTCCCCTCTGCCGAACCTCGACTGGAAGCACAGAAACCACTGCGACGGCTGCAGGCCGAGCCGCGCCGCGGCGGCCTCGGCGGTGGCTCGACACTGGTCGGGGTAGGGATCGCCGGCGTCGGCGTATCGCTGCGGCAGGCCGTGGAACGAGATCACTAGTGGCGCCGAATGGCACCGTTCGGCCCGGGCGTCGCGGATCGAGGCCGCCAGGGCGTCGATGTAGCCGGGGTGGGTGCCATAGCCCTCGACGATCCTGGTCCGGATGGGGGCCGGGCGGACGCGCAGGACCGATTCCACCGCCGCGGCCGTCGTGCCCACTGTGGTCCTCGAATACTGGGGGAACATCGGCAGCACGAGAACCCGCGAACATCCCAGCCCGTGCAGCGAGAACAGTCCCTGGGCCAGGTTCGGATCGCCGTAGCGCATGGCCGCTACCACGGGGATCCGGGAACTCCGCCGGCCCTCGAGTTGCCGCTCCAGGGCCGCCGCCTGGCGGCGGGTGGTGGCCAGCAATGGCGAGCCTTCTTCGGTCCAGATCGACGAGTAAAGCCGGGCCGATCGCGGTGCGCGGAGGGGCAGGATGAACAGATTGAGAATCAGCAGCCACCGGCGCCGCGGGGCGTCGACCACCATGGGGTCAGAAAGGAACTGTCGCAGGAACGTGCGAACGGCTTTTCTGGTGGGTGCAGCAGGCGAACCCACATTTGTCAGCAGGATGCCGACATTGGAGCCCGAGTTCACCTCCAGCGGAGCCGCTCCCACAGTACTCCGGCGAACCATCCCAGGGCCATGAAACCGAAGATCGCGCCGGTGTGCCAGATCAGCATGTGACGGAGGTCGGACATGGGGCAGAGCAGGTGGGTGATGGCGTCACCGGTGAGGGCGGCGCCTACCCCTCCGAGGAGGCCGGCGACCGGGGCTCGCATCGGCAGCGCACGGAATACGAGCCACATCGTGACGATGAAGGTGGGCAGCACGAGAGCGGAATCGTGGGTCAGACAACCGACGCCCTTGGCGAACCAGTCTTTTTCCAATGGTCCAGCGGGGCTGTGCATCCAGGTGGCGATACCCACCAAAATCTGGATCGTCAACCCGGTGGCGACCGCTGTTCGGGCGACCCCGGTCGGCGGGGCGGATCCGGGAACAGCTTCCCGCAGGGCCAATCCGACGATCAGAATGCCCACCAGCAGCTCGAGGAAGGTGCAGCCCCATCCGAGCCACGCCGGCAGCATGTCCATGTCGGACCGCAGCTGCAGCTTCAGCCCGAACAGAGTGACCGCCAGCACGAAGGTCGCCGCCACGGCCACCACGAGGGTTCGCTGCCACGCCGGGTTGAGCGGCTGAACGGGCTTCAGCTCGCCCGCGATTCGCTCCCGGAGCGCAACCGGCATGAGGTCGGTGTTCACGTCGTGGCCCCCTCTTGTTCGATCATTTCACGCAGCGATTTCAAGGCCCGGTGGGCCCGCACCTTGGCGGTGCCGGTGGCGAGCCCGAGGATCGCACCGATCTCGTTGAAGCTCATCCCAAGCAGGTGGTGCAGGATCAGGACCTCCTGGGCGGATCTTGGCAGCTTGGCCAGCAGCCGAAACACCGTCGTCCGATCGGCGAGCCGGTTCATTTCGGGCGGCACCGGCACCTCTGGTAGGTCCTCCGCCGGGAGGTACTCCTTTCGCCTGCGGGCAGACCTCAAATGCATCAGAGCGACGTGCCGGGTGATGGCGTAGACCCACGGTCGCACCGGGCGCCGCGGCGTGTAGGTATGACGCGCCCGGTGAATCTGGAGGAAGGTCTCCTGGAGCAGATCCTCGGCGGTCGTGGCGTTGCGAACAAAGGTCCAGAGGTACCGGACGAGCGGCGTCGACAGCGCGGTGTAGAGCGCGGAAAAGTCATCCATACTGCCCTTCTGGTAACCGACCATGAGCTCGATGAGTCGTTCCTCCTCGGCTTTTCGGTCGGCTGCCATACGCTGCTATGCCCCTTGTTACTGTCACGTTACCGTTTCGTGATGAGTTGGACCAGGGGGCATTATATCCGGACTGAGTTTCGGAATTTGGGACTCGGGGTTTGAGGCTCCGGGTCCAGGGCAAAAGCAAATGCCTCCTGCGCGGTACCCGCGTTACACGTTACTCGTTACACGTTAAACGTCGACGCGACCGTTCTCGAGGTCCGTGGCGCCGAGGTTCCTCGGACGTTTTACGTTTAACCAATCATGAACTGGCCTACTGCTGCCTGCTGGTGGCGGTGAGTCCCCTTGGAGCAGCTAACGGCTGCGACAACGTATACGGCCAACTGCCAACGGCCAACGGCAAACTGCCCTGATTGCGGGAGGCGGTAGGATGGCCCGGTGGCAGAGATGGTGGGCCGATTGCTGGCGTGGTTTGGAGCCAACGCCCGAACGCTGCCCTGGAGATCAGAGCCCAGGGAATCGTACCGGGTGTTGGTCTCGGAGCTGATGCTGCAACAGACCCAGGTGGATCGCGTCGTCCCCCGGTTCGAGCAGTTCATCAGTCGTTTTCCGGATCTCGGGGCGTTGGCTCGAGCGACGGAGGACGAGGTGCTCGGATCCTGGTCCGGCCTCGGCTACTACCGCCGGGCGCGAATGCTCCACAGGTTGGCGCAGCAGGTGATGGCCGGTTCCGGCCGCTTGCCACCGTCCTCGGATCGGTTGCGAAAACTCCCCGGGATCGGCCCGTACACCGCGGCGGCCGTAGCTTCGTTGGCCTTCGACGAAGAGGTGGCGGTGCTGGACGGCAACGTCATGAGGGTGGCATCCCGAATGATCGCCTTCGACGGGGATCCGCGGAGCGGCGCGGGCCGAGCGACCCTCACCCGTTGGCTCGACCCGCTGGTGGCGGTTGGTCCGCCGGGACAGATCAACGAGGCCCTGATGGAACTGGGGGCGACGGTCTGCCTGCCGTCGAACCCTGACTGCGATTCCTGTCCGCTGTCGTCGGGCTGCCGGGCGCGGGCCGGGGGCCGACCCGAGGCGTACCCAGAGCCTCGGCGGACGAGACCGTCAGTCCGGGTCCACTGGGTAGCGGCCTGCTGCGTCGACCGTCGCGGCTGGTGGCTTGCGCGGCGGGTGGTGGACGGTCCCATCCTGCGTGGCCTGTGGCTGCCTCCGATCGGAGCGTTGACCGCGGGTGAGGACCCGGTGGCGGCGGCCCAATCCCTGATCCCGGTTCGACTCGCGGGTGTTCCCGATGTTCTGCCCGACGTGGAGCACTCCATCACCCATCGCAGGATCCGCGTTGTGCCGGTTCGATGGAGGGCGGCCGACGGCCGGGTTCGGGCGGCAACGGACCGATGGCTGGTGCCCGGATCGGACGCTGTGGGCACCTCGTCGTTGTTTCATAAACTGATACTTGCGAGTAATTTACAGGATGGTGATCAGCATGAATGACCATTCATTTCTTTGATATACTGACCGGCGTGAGCCCGTCTTTTCATTTCTCTCAGGAGGAGTCCCCATGCCCCACGCCACCGCAGGGTCGTTTCTGGCAATCCCCGGAGTCGTCTGGTTTTGGATCCTGACGGTCATTGGCGTCGGGGCCGTAGTGATTTCGCTGGGCCGCCGGTTCCAGCTGCTGAGGCTGGGCCGTGGAGACCACCGATTCGACCGCCCCGGTGCGAGGTTTCAACACCTGCTGGTCTACGCCTTCGGCCAAAAGAAGATGTTCGACGACCCGTTTGCGGGCCTCTATCACCTGCTGATCTTCTACGGCTTCCTGGTCGTCAGCATCCGCACCGTGACCATGGTGCTGGAGGGGCTGCTCGCCGGCTGGGAGCTGCCGCTCCTCCAAACCGCGCCCGGGCACGCCTACCTCTTTTCCAAGGACGTCTTCGAGCTGCTGGTGCTGGTGGGCCTCGCGTTCGCGGTGTGGCGCCGGGGCGTGCAACGCAAGGACCGCCTGATCCAGTCCTCGGGGGCGTGGATCGTCATCGGCTTGATCGCCATCCTGATGATCACCGATCTGGCGTCGGAGGGAGCGCGAATCGCCGCCGGCGCCCTCGACGGGTTCTACCTGCCGGTGTCGACTCTGGTGGGCGGACTGCTTGCCGGCCTTTCGCCGGAGGTACTGCAGGGGATCTACTCCTCCATGTGGTGGCTCCACCTCATCACCCTCTACGTCTTTGCCAACGAGCTGCCCTACTCCAAGCACTTCCACGTCTATACCTCGCTGTTCAACGTGTTCTTCGCCCGGCTCGACGCACCCGGCAAGCTGGCGACGATGGATCTGGAGAACGTCGACGAAGACTCCACCTTCGGCATCTCGACGATCACCGACTTCACCTGGAAGCAGATGCTCGACATGTACACCTGCACCGAGTGCGGCCGGTGCCGCGAGTTCTGTCCCACAACCATGACTCACAAGCCGTTGCAGCCGGTGCTCTACCTGAAAAGCGTTCGCGACCAGTTGTACTCGGAGCAAAAGACCCTGCTCGCCGACCCGGGCGGGACCGGACATGCCTCGGATGCGGAGTTGGTGCCCGCGGTGGTGGACCCCGACGTGATCTGGGCCTGTACAACCTGCCGGTGGTGCGAACGCGCCTGTCCGCTCGATATCACCTACGTCGACAAGCTGGTGGATCAGCGCCGGAACCTCGTCCTCGACAAGGCCGAGTTCCCCGAGGAGGCGCAGGCGGCGTTTCGCGGTTACGAAGTCAACGGCAACCCGTGGCAGCTGCCGGCCCAGGAGCGGGGCGACTGGGCCAGGGGGCTGGACGTGCCGCTGGCGGCCGAGGCCGGCGGCGACTTCGAGTACCTGTTCTTCGTCGGCTCGCCGGGCAGCTACGACGACCACGGCAAGAAGGTGTCGCAGTCGCTGGCCAGGATTCTCAAGGCGGCCGGCGTCTCGTTCGCGATTCTCGGCCCGGAGGAGATGTCCACCGGCGACGCCGCCCGGCGGCTCGGCAACGAGTACCTCTTCCAGATGCTGGCCATGCAGAACGTGGAGACCATGAACGGCTACGGGGTCAAGAAGATCGTCACCAACTGCCCGCACGCCTTCAATACCTTGATGAACGAGTACCCCGATTTCGGCGGCGACTACGAGGTGGTGCACGGGACCCAGCTGGTGGCGGAGCTGGTTCGTGCCGGCAGGGTCAGGCTGACCGGATCGGTGGACCTCGACCTGACCTACCACGACCCCTGCTACCTGGGTCGGACCAACGGCGAGTTCGATGCCCCACGCTTCCTGCTCAAGGCCATTCCCGGAGTGACGGTGCGCGAGGCCGAGCTCAACCGCGAGCGGGCCATGTGCTGCGGCGCCGGCGGCGGCCGGATGTGGCTCGAGGAGAAGCTCGGCGAGCGGATCAACCAGACCCGGTTCGCCCAGCTCGAGCGCTCAGGCACTGCGAACGTCGGCGTGGCCTGCCCCTACTGCTGGTCCATGCTGTCCGACGCCCAGCAGGAGCTCGGCCACGAACAAGCGAAGACGTGGGACGTCATCGAATTGGTGGCGCAGGCGCTGCCGGCGAGTTAAACGTTACGCGTTAAACGTTAAACGTTGACCCTCTGCCTGGGGGAGAAGGGGAGAGGTCCACCACCCGCCCCGTCAAAAATCGAAAATCGCAAATCGAAAATCATCCATGAGTCAGGAACTGTCGCGGCGAGATTATGGGGACGTCCTCGAACGAGTTGAGAATCAACAGGTCTTCGTCTCCGGTCACGAGACAGTCGGCTCCTGATGCGCGCGCAAGCGCCAGGACCCGGTCGTCATCCGGATCTCGGCAGACGGGCGAGGCGAGGGGTTCGGGCTCGACGATCCGCCCCTTACGTTGGAGGAGGGCGGCGGCGCGGGCCACCCGGCCCGGATTCAACCCGAGTTTGAGAGACATGACCCGTTCGAACTCGTCGAGGATATGCGGGCTGATGATGAGCTCGTGGTCAGAGATGACCCGCTCGAAAACATCCGTGCAGATGCCCCTCGCGATGAATGACGCAATCAGGACGTTGGTGTCGAGGACGACCCTCATGACACGCGATCGAAAACGTCCTCGTCCGTAACGATGCCTTTCGATTCGGCCTCGATGGTCAGTTCGGCTCGCAACGCGCGGTAATCGCGAAGCATAAAATACCTCCGGAGCGCCTCGCGGACGATCTCACTTCGCGAGGTGCCGGCCTCGCGGCTCGCGGCGTCGAGCTCTTTGGTCAGGGCCTCGGGCAGACTCACGGTCACGGCATTTCTCACACGAGCCTCCTGTATTAGATTCTAACACAGCGGATTCGCCCGCCGTTTTCGATTTTCGATTCGGGCGCGAACGCGGGCTATTCCTGGAGGTTCAGGTCGACGCGATTCTCGGGCCCCTCCCACACGCTCACCGAAAGCAGCCGGGCGTCCAGCTCGGAAATGACCGGCGCAAGCCAGGACGCCAGGACCTCGGCGAGGCGCTCGGCCGAGGGGGTGGGGGAGCCGATTTCGGGGTGGGTGTTGAGGTCGGAGCCGTCGAGTGGCCCAACGGCCCCGGACAGGGCGGCGTAGACGGCGTGGAAATCCACCGCGTAGCCCTCGGCGTTCACGTCGTCGGTGCCGACCCGGATGGCGACTCGCCAACGGTGGCTGTGGGGCTCTTCAGGTTCACCCAGGTAGGTTGTCAGCGCGTGCCTGGCGGCGAAGGAGGCTTCGGAGTGGATGACCCAGCGGCTCATTTCAATCCCCGCCTCCGCCCGCGCCCGCCGCAGCCGCCTCGGTGGCCGTGTCGAGGCTCCGTTGAGGTCGAAGAACCAGTCCCTCGCGAGTGGCCCGGGTGCGGCGGATTCGATCTTCGCCGAGCCCGAGGGCTGCGAGCAGAGCCTTGATCGTGACCAGGCTTCGACCGTTCTGTCTCTGGTTGAGCTCGACCCGGAGCTGGCCGTCGGGGAGCAGCTCCCAGTCGGTGATCCCGGCGCGAACCTCATCGGGGAGGTCGTCCGGCACCGCCGGCCAGGTTGTGTCGCCGTCGGCGGGTGGGATCCGGTATCGGGCCGCCGCCACCATCTTGCCGAGCGAAGGGGCGCCCGGCACCAGATCGCGTGCCTCGAGGACCTCCATGCCGCCGGGCAGCAGGCGGTTGACGCCGGCGACGTGAGCAGGGCGGACCGGCGCCGTGCAGTCGACGTCGAAAATCTCGCTCAATCCCTCGTGACCCACCGGGAGCGCGGGGCCCATGGACACCCGGATGTGCGGGTTGAAGCCCTCGGTGTATCGGGCCGGTACCTGGGCGCCGCGCAGTGCGCGTTCGAGGGCGTCCATCACCTGCCGGTGAGACAGGAAGCGGGCGTCGCCGGTCTTGGAAAAGTAGCAGCGATATCGACGGTAGACGGGCGGCTGGGCGACGTGGGCCCTGGGGGCCGGCACCATCGGCTCCGGCCGCTTTCGGTAAGCTGCCGCCTTGGGCCGCTGATCGGCCGGCGCCGGTGCTCCCGCAAGCGGTAGGGAGCCCTCGGCGAGTCGCGTGTCCTCGCCGTCTCCCGGGATGCCGCACCGGTAGCAGTGGCCCCACTTGCAGTCCTCGGTCTCGAGCTCACGCTGGGACCGGCGCCACTCGGCCTTGAGGTAGTTCTTGCGAACCCCGGCATCGATCACGTCCCATGGCAGGGCGGTCGCGAGCGGCCGTTCACCAAGCTCCCCGACGACGTCGATGCCGGTGTCGTCGGCCGCACGCCACCACGCGTCGAGGTCGAGGTGATCCGACCAGCCGTCGAAGACCGCCCCCGAATCGTGAGCTCGTTCGATGGTCCTCGACAGCCGTCGATCGCCTCGGGACAGAAGGGCTTCGAGAGCGGCTTCCTCGGGGTCGGTCCACGTCAGCCGCGCCCCGCGGATCCGCCGAAAGCCGTCCTTGAGCAAGCGGATTTTCCGCTGCAACTCCTCGACCGGGCCAAAGGGCTGCCACTGAAAGGGTGTCCACGCCTTGGGAATGAAGCAACCCACCGACACCTTGACCTCGACCCGGCGGCCGCTCACCCGGCGGCCGGCTGCGATCAGGTCTTCGGCGAGCCTGGCCAGCTCCTCGAGGTCGTCGTCGGTCTCGGTGGGCAGGCCGATCATGGCGTAGACCTTGATCAGTCGCCACCCCTTGGCAAACGCGGCCTCCGCCGCCTTGACCATGTCGGCGTTGGTGAAGGTCTTGTTGATCACTCGCCGGAGCCGGTCCGACCCGGTTTCAGGCGCGAAGGTGAAGCCGGACTTGCGAACCCGGGACACGGCCTCGGCAAGCCCCACTGAAAAGGAGTCCGCCCGGAGGCTCGGCAGGCTCACCGAGACTCGGTGGTCGCCCAGCCTCTCCGCCAGGTTGTGGACCAGAGGCTCCACCTGGGAGTAGTCGGCGGAGGACAGGCTGAGCAGTCCGACCTCCTCAAAGCCGGTCTCCTCGACCTGGCGCTCCATGCGCTCGGCAACCACCGACGGGTCGTGCTCCCTGACCGGTCGGTACCAGTAGCCGGCCTGGCAGAAGCGACAGCCCTGGGTGCAGCCGCGCATGATCTCCATGCCGAGGCGATCCTGGATGACGTCGGCGAAGGGAACGATCGGCACCTCGGGCTGATCCTCGGGATCGAGGTTGTCGGCCCACACCCGTTTGACGGGAATGGGAGCACCGTTGCCGGTGGCCTCCCATTTGGCCTTATCTCCGCCTGAGTCCGAGTGCCAGCGGTAGAAGCTCGGGACGTACACGCCGTCGATCTTGGCGAGTGATTCCAGGAGCCCGGAGCGGTCCATCTTGGATTGGCGCGCAGCCGCGATCGTGTCGAGAATCCGGTCAAGGGCGACCTCGGCGTCGCCGATCAGGATGGCGTCGAAAAAGTCAGCCACCGGTTCGGGATTGGCGGTGCAGGGTCCTCCGCCCAGAACCAGCGGATCGACGACGCCGCGTTGCTCGGCCCGGCGGGGGATCCCGGCGAGGTCGAGCAGGTAGGGAACGTTGATGTAGTTGAGCTCGCTCTGCAGCGAGATCCCCACCACGTCGAAATCCCGAACCGGACGGTAGGACTCGAGGGTATACAGCGGCAGGCCGGCTGCGCGGAGGGCGGCGGCCATGTCAGGCATGGGCGCAAAGCACCGCTCCGCCAAGGCGTCCGACCTGCGGTTGATCAGGTGATAGAGGATTCGGGTGCCCTGGTGGGACATCCCGATCTCGTAGGCGTCCGGGAATGCGAGGGCGACGGTGACGGCCGCGTCGTCCCACGCTTTGCGAATCAGGTTCCGCTCGAGGCCAAGGTATCGGCTGGGCTTCTGGACTGTTGGCAGGATCTCATCCAGCGCCGACCGGATGTGTTCCGGCGACGGATTGGGCATCATCGGGACCTCCACCCCAATCTGTTGGGGCTCTGCACTTTACACGATGTCTCGGCGGGGGTTGCATATTCCGGCGCTCAAGCAGCCCGGCAAGGTCGCAGAGTTAAACGTCACACGTTAAACGTTACGCGTCGGACAAGAGAATCGCCCGTCATGCGGTTCACGACGGGCGAGTTATCAAGTCGTTTTACGTTTAACGTTGGACCTTTAACGTGTAACTCGGTGGATTACGCCACCATCGCGCGATCGGGCGGCGCCTCGAGCTCGGCGACCGCCTTCGCGAGGCGCTTGAGGGCCCGGCCACGCAACGGTCCGATGGAACCGATGGGCCGTTCGAGGACATCCGCCACCTCCTGGTAGCTGAGCCCCTGGATGTAGATCAGGCCGAGCAACTTGCGATCGCCGGACTTGAGAAATTCGAGACCTCGTTTGATCAGCTCGCGCACATCCTCGCGGTCCTCAGGCTCGTTGAGCTCGAGGTTTTCCACGTACCGCTCGGCCAGGTTCCGCTCTCGAATCAGCCGCCGAATCCGCTTCTTCGCTTGGTTGATGGCGGTGCCGAGCAGCCATGTTCGGACATTGCGGATCTGGTCCGCCTTGACCACGAGCTGCAGCATGACCTCTTGGAAGAGGTCCTCGGCGTCCTCCTCGGAGAGCCGGAACCAACGCAGGAAGACCGAAAACAGCATGGCGCGATAGCTGGTGGCGATCATCTCGAATGACCCTTGATCGCCGGCGACGAAGGCCTCGAGGAGGGCCTGCCCTTGGGTGTCGCTCAGCCGGGCTCCCCGTTTCGTCGTCGCGGCCGGCTGCTCGGTTTCGGTGCCGAGGTCGGTGAGGATGCGGGCCAGCGCCTCCAGCGACAGGGGCTTGGCGAGCATCTCGTCGACTCCCGCCTGATTGGCCTCGTCCTCCAGCTCGCTCAGATCCTGTCCCGAGAACAGCACGACCCGTGCGTCGGGGATTCGATCGCGAGCAATTCGGGCGACGTCGAGTCCCTCGGTGCCGCACTCGAGCCTGAGATCGGTGAGGACCAGGGCGAACTGCGTGCTCTCCAGCGTGCTGCGGGCCTCGTCCAGACTCGCGACCGGCGTCACGGTGGCGCCCTGGTCCGACAACGCCTGCCCGACCGAATCACGAACGGCGGGGTCGTCGTCGACCAGGAGAACTGTGGGTGCTTGAGATTGTCTTTCGTCCATTGTGGCCTCCCGTGGGTGCATGTAGCACGAAGCGTGCCAAAACTCGAGATTTTGGAACAGTCTGCAAAACGTTTGTATTGAGATGTTTATGAAGGTGTATCAAATTTTGATGAAAGAATTCGAGTGTCCATGTTCATAAACTGAACACTGATTTGGGTCAAGCTGAGAGCGATCCAGTCTCGATTCCTGGTGTACACTGCCGAGGATGAAGGTCGTTTTCTTTGCAACTCCGGACTTCGCGGTGCCCACTCTCGAGCGCCTCGTGTCCAGCTCTCACGAGGTGATTCGCCTGGTCTCCAAGCCTGACCGGCCGGTGGGTCGGCACCAGGTGATGGGTGTTCCGCCAGTGGTGGAGGTGGCTCGTCGGCACGGTCTTGAAGTGTGGCAGCCGAAGGCGCTCAATACCGAGGCGGCGATGGTCGAGCTCCAATCCCTCGAAGCCGATATCGCGGTGGTGGTCGCGTACGGAAAGCTGATTCCCCAAGCCCTGCTGCCAGTTCCGCGGCACGGCTTCATCAATCTCCATCCGAGCTTGCTGCCGCGTCACCGGGGGCCGTCGCCCATCCAGTGGGCGCTGGTCTGCGGCGACCGCAGCACCGGCGTGACGACGATGCAGATCGATGCCGGCATGGACACGGGCCCCCTCCTGCTCCAGAGGAGGGTCGAGATCGACCCCAAGGAAACCGCCGCCGAGCTCTCGCCGAGGCTCGCCGAGCTGGGTGCCGGGCTGGTTGTGGAAACTCTGGACGGGCTGCAGCAGGGTTCGGTGATCCCGCGACCTCAGCCCGAGGACGGCGTCAACGTGACTCCCATGCTGCGCAGGAGCTTCGCCAAGGTGAACTGGACCATGCCGGCGCGGCAGCTCGTGAACCGATTGCGGGGCTTCACTCCGTGGCCCGGCCTCTATACAAAGTTCAGGGGCGGACGACTGAAGATCTTCGGTCTGGAGGAGGTGAAGCCGCCGCTCACGGACCACCAAGGGCCTGGCATGGTCGTCACGGCGGGTCCATCCGGGATCATGGTGCAATGTGGACGCCGAACCGCCGTTCTAATCACCGAGATGCAGCGCGAGGGACGGCGGCGCATGCCCGCCGACGCCTTCCTCATCGGAGAGCGGGTGACACGGGGTGAGCAGTTCGGCTGATCGGTTGACGGCGGCACGGCTGCTGATGCGGGTGGAGGAAGGTGGATACTCGTCACGACTCCTGTCCGGCGCGGTCCAAACAGGGGTCAGGGCACGGGTGCTCGGGGTGCTGCGCTGGCAGCGCATGCTCGACACCATCCTGTCCGGAGAGCTGACGCGGCCATTGGACCGGTTGGATCCGGAGGTGCGGGCCGCGCTGAGGGTGGGAGCCTTCGAGGCCACGATTCTCGGTGTTCCGCCGGCGGTGGCCACCGACGGCGCGGTCCACTTGGTGCGCCGCCTCGGCTGCGGATCGGCGTCGGGATTGGTCAACGCAGTCCTCAGGAAGGCCATCGTCCGCCGGTCGGCCCTCGACTACGCCCAGCCGCCGGTTCGACTGTCTCACCCGGACTGGATATTCGCCAGGTGGTCGGCTGCTTTCGGCGTCCAGGCCGCCGAGGCGGCGATGTCTGCCGCTCAACAGCCCGCGCCGGTGTGGGTGTGGTGGACTCATGACGAGGCCCGGGCGAGGGTCGCGGGCTCTCAGCTGGAGCTGGTCCCACATCCGTGGTGTCCGGGAGCCTGGACAGCGCCGGGGCGAAACGCCGACCTGGTCAGGGCGGTGGAGGCGGGCGAGGCCTACGCCCAGGATCCCGGCTCGCAGCTGGTAGCCCACATCGCGCACAGGGTCGCCGGCCCGGCGGCGATGCTGATTGACCTCTGCGCCGCGCCCGGGGGAAAGGCAGCCCTCTGGCGCCGGCTCCGCGGACCGGCGGCTCTCCTGGCGTTGGACCGCCACCTCGGTCGAACCCGGCTCGTGAGGCCCCTCGTGGAGAGCGCCGGCGGTGGCCTGGTGGCGACCGCCGATGCCACGATGCCGCCGTTGAGACCGGCTACCTGCGAGCTCGTCCTCGCCGACGCCCCGTGCTCGGGGACCGGAACCCTGCGCCGGCACCCGGAGATCAAGTGGCGGCTGTCGCCGTCCGCGATCGACTCACTGGCGCCGGTCCAGGCCGCCATCATCACGGCCGGACTGGAGTTGCTCGCGCCAGACGGGGTCCTTCTTTACGCGACGTGCTCAGTGGAGCCTGAGGAGAACGAGGACCTGTTCGTGCCCACGCCTGCAGGCTTCGAACCTGTCGATATCGCTCATCAGCTGCCCCCCGGAGTGCCTTGGATTCCCACCGCCGCCGGCGGGATCCGAATCCTACCCGGCCCGGCCTGCGACGGGTTCACCGTGCACGCCCTTCGACGGACTCGAGCAGAATTCAAGATTGAAGATTGAAGATTGAAGATTGAAGATTCCCCCCACCCACCCGCAGGGTTGGGGTTCTGCCGTGCCCGTCTCCGTTTCCGTGCGCGTGCCCGGAATGAAGCGGCAGCGACAGTATTCAGGGGCAGCGACCGGGAACAGCGAGCAGTGACAGTAATCAGTCTTCAGCGGCAGCAATCAGTTGCCTCACCGGCTTGTGAGGGAGGGGGCTGGCCTACGGCTGTCTGTTGGTGGCTGTGAGTCGCGTTGGGGTAGCTAACGGCTGCGACAACGTAAACTGCCAAGGGCAAACGGCAAACGGCCAACTGCCAACTGCCAACTGGACGGGTGGGGAAGACGCTACTGCTCGGTCTTTGAGGACTCGTCGAGCTCCGCTTCGATCCGTTCCCACTGCGCCATCAGCTCCTCGACCTTGGATCGCAGCGACCTCTGCTCCTCCTGAAGGCTTCGCACCAGCTCCTCGGGCTGCCGGTCGAAGAACCCCGGCTCACAGAAACGGTCGTCGATCGCGGCAACGCGAGCTTCGGCCTCCTCGATTCCAGAGGTCAGGACGTCCCGGCGTAAGGCGAGGTCGCGCCGGCGTCGTTCCGCGGCGCGGGAGGTCGGGTCGGGACGGTTCTGCTGCCGCGCGACGGCCTTGCGTTGTCGCCGCTGCTTCAGTACGACCTGATCGCTGTCCAGGTGGTCGTCACCGCAGGCATCGAGGTACTCCTCGTAGGTGCCGCGGTAATCGTTGATGCCCGTGGCGGTGATCTCCACGATGCGGTTGGCCAGGCTCGACACGAACCAGCGGTCGTGGGAGACAAAAATGAGGGTGCCGTCGAAGGCCCGCAGCGCTTTGACCAGCGCCTCGATGGCTTCCAGGTCGAGGTGGTTGGTGGGTTCGTCGAGCACCAAAACGTTGGGGTGCTCCACCGCGAGGCGGGCGAAGACCAGCCGCGCAGCCTCTCCCCCCGAGAGGTTGACCACCTTCTTTTCCGCGTCGTCCCCCGAGAACAGGACCCTTCCCAGCTGGCCGCGAACAAACCCGGTGGTCTCGCCGGCGCAAGCGTCCCCGAGCCATCCTTCGACCGTGGCGTCGCTCCCCTCCAACTGTTCGCGGTGATCCTGAGCGAAATATCCCGGGTAGGTCTCGTGCCCCCACTCGACCCGTCCGGCGTCCTCGGGAAGATGGCCCATCGCGATCTTCAGGAGGGTCGACTTGCCGATACCGTTTGGGCCGATCACGGCCATCCGGTCGCCCCTGCGCACGTTGAGCGAGATGTCGCTGAGGACCTGGTTGTCACCGTAGGCCTTGGAGACGGACTCGATTTCCAAGACCTGCTTTCCGCTGGGCCGACGCTGGGAGAAGGAGAAGGCCGGGTATCGGCGAGACGACACCGGGAGCGACTCGATGACGATTCGATCGATTTGCTTGAGCTTGCTCTGTGCCTGCCGCGCCTTGGTGTTCTTCGCGCGGAATCGATCGACGAAAGCCTGGTGTTGCTCGATCTGCTTTTCCCGGCGTGCGATTTCCGTCTCGCGGCGGTCCCGCTCCTCCCGCTTTGCCTCGACGAAGGCACTGTAATTGCCGGTGTAGAGGTTGACGGTTTCGTAATCGATGTCCAGCACGTGGCTGGACACGTTGTCGAGGAACCGGTGGTCGTGCGAGATCACCACCGCCGTTCCGGGGAACGTGACCAGGAACTTCTCGAGCCAGCGGATCGACAGGATATCGAGGTGGTTGGTGGGCTCATCCAGGAGCAGGCACTCAGGGTCGGCGGCAAGCACCTGGGCCAGCAGCACGCGAAGCCGGAAGCCCCCGGAGAGGGTGGCCAGCCGTGCGTGGTGGATCTCCGTCGGGATGCCGAGGCCCTCCAGTATTTCCCCGCACCGGGCTTCAAAGGCGTAGCCGTCGTGGCTGGCGATGACGTCCTCGAGCTCCGAGTACCGTTGTGCATCGAAGTGGTCGTCCGCCCGGGCGAGCAGCTCGTCCTTGGCCCGCATGGCGTCCCAGAGCTCGGCGTGACCCATCATCGCGACCTGGAGGATCGCGGTGTCCTCCTGCAGGAACTGATCCTGTTCGAGAGTGCCGAGACGGAGGCGTTTCGGTCTCGACACCGTACCCGCGCTCGGCTCTTCCTCGCCCGCGAGAATGCGGAGCAGAGTGGTCTTTCCAGAACCATTGGCTCCAACCAGGCCGTACCGGCAACCCGGGTTGAGCTGGAACCCTGCGCCCTCGAAAAGGACCTGGGATCCGTACCACTTGGTGAGGTTCGAGACGGCGATCATGGCGGCAGAGCTTAACCGGTCGTTCAGCCGGAGTCCACCGGAATGGCGGTGACGGTAGGCGTCAGGCAGGCTCCTGGCACGTGATTGAGAATTGCGAACTGCAAATTACGAGGGCGTTTACTTCTCCGCGTCGGGTCGGTTCAGCCACCGGCCTGCGCGGGTGGTCGGGTCGACGGTGCTCAGATCGGCGAATGTCTCGGAGAAGACCTCCAGCTCCGGTCCCTGCCGGGGCCAGTACAGCCAACCGGATCTCCGAGATCCCCGGGACCACTCCAGGGACAATCCGCCCGGCAGCGAGATGCGACCCGTGTAGGGATTTTCAGTGGTTTCACCACGACCCTGGCGATTGTCCTCGGCGGAGCTGAAATCGCCGTCGGAGTCGGCGAGATACCAGTCGTAGGCAATCCGCTCACCGACGCCGCCCGCCGACCGGATGTTGATGGCGAACAGCTGGCCTTTGTAGCGGAGCAGCAGAAAACGTCCGTAGGGTATGCCGACCGCGTTGGGTCGTGGCGCCAGGCGCTCGGCGGTGGGGAAATCCAAGCGCTCTTCGGGTTGGCCTCTGGAGCAGGCAATCGGCAGAACGATGACAGCCACAGCCACGCAAGTCCGGAGCAGACGAGGTGCGGTTGCGATCCTCACGGTGGTAAGAACTGTACCAGCGACGGAAGGCGGAATGAGGCAGGTAGAGTTAATATGGCTCAACGATTGATCGGGAGATGGAGGCAACAATGCGCGCAACAGTCTTGGTCGCGATAGTACTCGTGGCGGTGGCTTGGGTTCCAGCGTCGGCGGATGACGGCGATGCGGTGGTCGGAGTGTGGGCCACGGATCCCGACAACGAGGACGGTCAGGCCCACATCCAAATCTACAAGGACGGTGATTCGTATGCGGGGAAGATCATCTGGTTGGAGGAGCCCGTGTACCCGCCCGACGATGAGGAAGGCATGGCCGGCAAGGAGAAGGTGGATCGCGAGAATCCTGACGAGAGCCTGCGGGGCCGGCCGGTCCTGGGCATGGAGATGATGTCCGGCTTCGAGTTCGCCGGCGACGGCAAGTGGAAGAAGGGCACGATCTACGCTCCGGACGACGGCAAGACGTACAAGTGCAAGCTCGCGCTCAACGACGACGGTACCCTCAAGGTGCGCGGATACATCGGTATCTCCATGCTCGGTCGGAACGAGCTGTGGACCCCGGTGCCACCCGAGAACTGATCCCGTGACGGCGTCCACTGGCCCCCCGGTGCCGGCGGGCACCCGACGCTGGGCGCTCTACGAAAAACCGCTAACGCTGGAATGACGGAGTCACACCGAACGATGGGCATCGAAGGCAACCTCAAGACGATGGCCCTCACCGACATCTTCCAGTGGCTGTCCAACGGCCGCTACAGTGGGACGCTGCTGGTGTCGAATCGGGAGGTGGTCAAGTCCATCTTTTTCCGCGACGGCGAGATCGTCTCGTGCAACTCGACCAACCCGAAGGAGTTTCTCGGTCATTTCCTGGTGGGCCACGGGTACATCGACGAAGGGAAGCTGGCCACGGCCGTCGGCGAGCAGGAACAATCCGGCGATTTGCTCGGTAACATCCTGGTGGAGCAGGGAGCGATCTCCTCCCGCGATCTCGAGAAGATGCTCGCCCTCAAGGCCGAGGAGTCGATTTTCGAGCTCTTCCACTGGGAAGAGGGTCAGTTTCGTTTTATCGACGGCGAGCTGCCGACGTACGAGATGGTTCCGATCTCCCTCAACGTCACCTCGCTGACCCTCGAGGGCATTCGACGGATCGACGAATGGGCGCGGATTCGCGAGATCATCCCGTCGGCCCAGTGCGTTCCGGTGTCGGTCGGAGACCTGGTGGAGGGCGAGACCGATGGTGCGCGGCGGGCCGTGCTCGAGTTGGTCGACGACGATCGGACCGTCGAGGAAATCGGCCTGCAGACCCATTCCAGCGAGTACTTCGTGTGCGAAATCCTATTTCAGAAAGCCCGCCGCGGACTGCTCAAGGTTGTCCGGCCCCGTCTCCTGTCGGGGCAGGTGCCGGCGACCGCGGCCCCCGCCACCAGCGCCGCCGGTCTGGTGTCGGAATCTCGGCTGCTGGTCGAACAGCACGAGTACGAGCAGGCACTGCGTCGGATGCGCGCGGCCGCCAGCCTCGAGCCCAACAACCACGAGATGACCCACGACATCCGGGCCCTCGAGGCCGAGATTCGAGCCGAGATCGAAGGCCGCGGCATCGAGGCCGCGGGAGTGCCCCGGCTCAAAAAATCCCTCGCCGAGATGCAGTCCATGGATTTCTCGCCGCAGGAGGCCTTCATTCTCTCGCGAATCAACGGCTTCACCGACATCGGGTCGATCCTCAAGATCTCGCCGCTGCCGGAATTGGACGCCCTGGTGGTGTTCTGGAAGCTGATGGAAGGTGATACGGTCGAGATCAACTACACGTGACATGGGTTGCTGGTTCATTTTCGGATTTTCATTCTCCAATTTTCACGACTGGCCTCCTGCTAGACTCATTGCAGCTTGAACCGGGGGGGTGCGATGGGTCGGCTCATCGACCGGAAACGCCGCGAACGCGCGAAGGAGGCGAAGGTCGAGCGGATGGCGGACATCCGGCGGGAGGCGGTGCGTTCCTTCCTCAAGTTGCCGTATGTGGAGGTCTCGTTGGATGCCATCGGGCGGCGAGCCGGGGTCAAAAAGGGCGTCGCCTCCATGTACTTCGGCAGCCGGGAGGAGCTTTTCCTGGAGTTGATCAGGGCAGAGCTGGGCGCGTGGTTCGATGCCGTCGAGACGTCCCTCGAAGCCCACCCGGCTCGATTGACGGATGCGCGGCTGGCCGGAATTCTGGCGTCGTCACTCGGCGACCGGCCCGTGCTCTGCCGGTTCCTAGCCCTCGCCCCCGTTGCCTTGGAGCAAAACATGGAGATCGTCGAGTCGTTCCGGCTGCACCGGTGGCAGCTGGAACGGATGGCCGAGATCGGGGCGGCGTTGCGACGCAAGTCCCCCGCTCTGAAGGACGGCGGTGGGGTCCGACTCCTCCATCGCGTCCTGCTCTTTACCGCTGGCATCCAGCCGTACGCAGATCCCAGGGGGAGTCTGGCGGTGAACCTCCTCGATCCCGACTTCGAGGCGCTCCGGCTCGACATCGCGACGGAGGTCAAGCGGGAGGTTCTGCAGTCGCTCGCCTCGTCGCGGGAATCCGCAAAGCAGTCTCGAGTCAAAAGTCAAAAGTCAAAAGTCTAAAGTCAAAAGTCCCCCGAACGCCAAAGCATGCCGGGCGGTTGGCCGTTGACACCTGATCTCACGGCATGTATGATCCCGCGACCTCGTGTGGAGGTGAGGACTATGGCAGGCAAGGGACATCGGGTGAAGATCAAGCTCAAGAGCAGCGAGAGCCCGCACATGTATCACGTGAAGAAAAACAAGCAGAATACGCCGGATCGGTTGGAATTGAAGAAGTACGACCCGGTGGTTCGAAAGCACGTGACCTACAAAGAATCACGCTGATTAGATCAACCTCGAACAGAGTCTAAGCCCGGGCGCTCGCCCGGGCTTTTTGCATAGATCGGGAAAGGTTTTCCGAATTCCGAGTTCCGCGTTACTTGCGTCGGCGACCGCGTTGCTTCTTGGCCCGTGGGTCCTTGCCCTGGCTCCGCAGCTTGTCCTCGCGGGCGGCGAGCAATTCCAAGGCTCTCTCCAGGGTGACCGACGCCGGATCGGTGCCCTTGGGAACGGTGGCGTTGACCGTGCCGTCGGTGACGTACGGCCCGTACCGGCCCGTCTTGACCTGGATGGCGTCACCCGATGACGGTTGTTTCCCGAGGTCGGCGATGACCGAGGCTCCGGTTCGCCGTCCGCCGCCCTTTGGCCGGCTGAGAACCTCGATCGCCCTGTCCAGCGTGATCCCGTCCAGCGCGTCAAAATCGGGCAGGCTCCGGTTTTCGGTGCCGCACTTCACGTACGGCCCGTAGCGGCCGAATGTGGCGACGACGGGCTCACCGCTCTCGGGGTGGGGTCCCAGCTCGCGGGGATAAGACAGCAACTTGACGGCATCGTCGAGGGTCACCGCCTCGGGATCCATCGAAGGCCACAGCGAGGCCATTTGGGGCTTTTCGGTCCCGGCCCCGCCGTTTTCGCCCAGTTGAACGTACGGCCCGTAGCGCCCGCTCTTGAGGTTTATCGGCAGGCCGGTTTCGGGATCGCTACCGAGCAATCGGCCCCCTGAGGCCGCCTCGTCGAGCAACTTGAGCGCCGCCTCCAGCGTCAGCTCGTCCGGGGGCAGCCGATCCGGAACCGAGGCGCGTTGATCGGTGTCTCCGAGTTGGACGTATGCCCCGTAGCGCCCAATCCTGATCGCGATCTCTTCGCCATTGCTGGTGGTGCCGATAGCGACGCGCGACGCCTCCCGCGGCGTTACCGCCTCGGCGGCCTCGCTGATCAGCTTGTGGAGACCCTCGCGCATGATCTGCCGGCCCTGGCTCTCGGAGCCGAAGTAGAAGTCGTGCAGCCACGGAACCGGGTCCCGATCGCCGTTTGCGATGGTGTCGAGCTCGTCCTCCATGCGGGCCGTGAAGTCGTAGTCCACCAGGTCGGGAAGCTGCTGCTCGAGCAGGCGGGTGACGGCGAACGCCGTGAATGTTGGAATCAGCGCCTGGCCATGGCGCCAGACATAGCCCCGGTCCTGGATGGTCTGAAGGATGGTGGCATAGGTCGATGGCCGCCCGATGCCCCGCGCCTCGAGCTCCTTGACGAGACTGGCCTCGGTGTATCGGGAGGGTGGCTGGGTGGTCCGGCTCGTGGACCCGATTTTGGTGGCGGTCAGCTCCTGTCCGACGACCAGCTTGGGCAGCACCATCTCCTGGTCTGCGGCGTCCACCTGAGGGTCGTCCGACCCCTCGACGTAGGCCCTCAGAAAGCCGGGGAAGGTCACTACCTTGCCCGAGGCGGAGAAGACGGCCGATCCGTGGCCGCCGGTGTCAGCCGCCGCCCGGATTGACGTCCGAAGGCCCGTCGCATCCCTCATCTGTGAAGCGAGGGTCCGTTTCCAGATCAGCTCGTAGAGTCGTAACTCATCCCGGTCGAGGACTCCCGCGAGACTATCCGGCGTTCGAAAGCTCTCGCCGGCCGGGCGGATCGCTTCGTGGGCCTCCTGGGCGGTTTTGGACTTCGACTTGAAGACCCTGGGCGCGTCGGGAAGATACTCGCTGCCGTACAACCTCGACACCTGGGACCTAGCGGCGCGAATCGCTTCTCCGGACAGGGTGAACGAATCGGTTCGCATGTAGGTGATGTAACCGTTCTCGTAGAGCCGTTGAGCGGTCCGCATCGTTCGCTGGGCGTTGAACCGGAGCTTGCGGCCGGCCTCCTGCTGCAACGTCGAGGTCATGAACGGCGGGTAGGGCCGGTTGACGAAAGGCTTCTCGACAACCTCGGCGACCTCGAAGGGCTTGCCGTCGAGGGCTGTGGTGACCTCGGTTCCGGTGGCCGCGTTCAGCACCAGGGCCTTGCCCTTGACGAAACCCGTGTCCGGATCGAAATCCCTGCTGGCGGCGAGCTTGCGGCCGCCGAGTTCGGTGAGCCGTGCGGTAAAGCTCCGGGTGCCGTCGCTTCCGGTCTCGAGCTCGGCTTCGACCACCGCGAACGAGGATTCCACGAAGCGCATCCGGGCATCCTCTCGCGCCACGATGAGACGGGTCGCCACCGACTGCACCCGGCCGGCCGACAGCTTCGGCCGGACCTTGCGCCACAGCACGGGCGACACTTCGTAGCCCACCAGGCGGTCGAGGATGCGACGGGTTTCCTGGGCGCTGACCAGGCGCTGGTCGACGTCCCGCGGTGCGGCCAGCGCGTGCTCGATGGCGGCGCGGGTGATCTCGTGGAAGACGAGGCGCTTGACCGGGCATTTCGGATTCAGGACCTCGACCAGGTGCCAGGCGATCGCCTCTCCCTCCCGGTCCTCGTCAGTGGCGAGATAGAGCTCGTCCGCTTGCTTGATTTTCCTCTTGAGGGTGTCGACCTGTTTCTTCTTGCCCTTGGGGATGACGTACAACGGTTTGAAGCCGTTGTCCACGTCCACCCCGAGCCGGGCCCACGGCTCCTTTTTGAACTTGGTCGGGATCTCGGCAGCGGTGGACGGAAGATCCCGGATGTGCCCGATGGATGACTCCACGGAGTAGTCCGGTCCCAGGAATCTGGAGATGGTCCGCGCCTTGGCGGGCGATTCGACGATGATCAGTGCTTTCGCCATAGGGCACATAGGGTAAGCAGGGTCGAGGGCGGATTGTCAAGCAAAAAGAAAAATGCCGGGCAAAACGCCGTTTGCTATCATCTGCCGGCGTTGCAGGGAGGAAGCTGAGATGGGCCCGTGGTTGGTTGACGTTCGTACGAGGGAGGAGTTCGATACCTGGATGGGGGACAGCCCGCCGCTGTCGTACCGGCCGGTAGTGATGGTCGTGAGGGGGGATTCGCCGATCATCCGCGAGTTCATTCCCAATGCCCTGGACGCCGCGAAGCTCGACGAGCACCGGTTGGTGGTGTGGGTGAAGAACGAGTCGATCATGACCGATCGGGAGATCGCGGAGGTTTTTGACGACGACGATGACGCACTCGCTGCGGTGTTGTCGGAAGGTCACCGCTCGACGGCCATGATCCACGGCGACCGCATCGAGGTGGAGGACGCGTCGTTTGCATTCTCCACCGCCCAGTGACGCTGACGGCGCCGGAGGACACCATGCGTGAGATTCCGCAAAAATACGACCATCTCGAGGCCGAGCAACGCTGGCGGCAGCGATGGGATGACTGGGGGATCTACCGTTGGGATCCGACCGTGGCCCGCGAGCGCACCTTCGTGGTGGACACGCCGCCGCCCACCGTATCCGGTTCGCTCCACGTCGGCCACGTCTTCTCGTACACCCATCAGGATCTTCTGGTTCGCTACCAGCGGATGATCGGCAAAAACATCGCCTACCCCATGGGTTGGGACGACAACGGCCTGCCCACTGAACGCCGCGTCCAGAACTACCTCGGCATCCGTTGTAATCCTCACCTGCCGTACGATTCCGGGTGGAAGCCCACGGTGGGTGGGCGGGGCAAGGGCGAGATCGAGGAGGTTTCCCGGCAGAACTTCATCGAGGCGTGTGCGTTGGTGACGGCCGAGGACGAGAAGGCGTTCGAGCACCTGTGGCGCCGGCTTGGCCTGTCCCTCGATTGGACCGAGCCCTACGCCACCATCGACGACCACTGCAGGCGGATCTCGCAGCTGTCGTTTCTCGACCTGGTGGAACGCGGGATGGTGTATCAGGTCGAATCTCCCAACATGTGGGACGTCGACTTCCGGACCGCGGTGGCCCAGGCGGAGGTGGAGGACCGCATCCGACAGGGGCTGTTCTACGACATCAGATTCGCCGTCGAGGGGGGGGGTGAGCTGCTCATCGCCACCACCAGGCCCGAGCTGCTGCCGGCCTGCATCGCGGTGGTGGCCCATCCCGACGACGAACGCTACCAGCCGCTGTTCGGCAAGCACGCCATCATCCCCCTGTTCGGCGCCAGGGTGCCGATCTTGGCCGCCGATCATGCCGATCCCGAGAAGGGCACCGGCATCCTGATGGTCTGCACCTTTGGCGACGTCATGGACGTGGAGTGGTGGAAGCAATCCGGCCTTCCGGTCAAGCAGATTCTCGGTCGCGACGGCAGGATCCAGCCGGTCACCTTCGGTCAGGCGCCCTTCGAGAGCGTCGATGTCGCCGCTGCCCGGCGCGCCTACGACGAGATCGCGGGGCGAACGGCGAAGCAGGCCAAGGAGAGGGTCGCCGAGCTGCTGGCCGAGGACGGCAGCCTCCACGGCGAGGCCGGGCCGGCCCTGGTTGGAGACCCCCGTCCGGTGGAGCAGGTCGTCAAGTTCTACGAGAAGGGAGACCGACCCCTGGAGTTCGTGCCCACCCGCCAGTGGTTCATCAGGGTCCTCGATTTCCAGGATGAGCTGCTCGCCCAGGGAGACAAGATCCAGTGGCACCCGTCCCACATGAAGAACCGGTACTCCAACTGGGTCGAAGGCCTCAACCAGGACTGGTGTATTTCGCGGCAGCGTTACTTCGGGGTGCCCTTCCCGGTGTGGTATCCGGTCCTCCCCGACGGGGAGCCGGACTTCGCCCGCCCAATCTTCGCCGACGCCGACGCACTGCCTGTGGATCCCGAGGTCGACACGGCTCCGGGTTTCGACGAGAGCCGCCGCAACCTGCCGGGAGGATTCACCGCGGATCCTGACGTGATGGACACCTGGGCCACATCGTCCATGACGCCCCAGATCCAGTCTCATTGGGGCGTCGATCCAGGTCGCCACGCCAGCCTGTTTCCGATGGACGTCCGCCCCCAGGCGCACGACATCATTCGGACCTGGGCTTTCTACACCATCGTCAAGGCCTGGATGCACTCCGGAGAGGTGCCCTGGCACCACGTGGTGCTGTCCGGGTGGATCCTCGACCCTGATCGCAAGAAAATGTCCAAATCGAAGGGCAACGTGGTCACGCCTGAGAACATCATTGACGACTTCTCGGCGGATGGGGTGCGCTATTGGGCGGCCAGGGCGCGGCTGGGAGCCGACACCGCCTACGACCCGGGGGTCTTCAAGGTCGGCAAGCGGCTCGTGACCAAGGTGTTCAACGCCAGCCGGTTCGTGCTGCTGCAGCTCGAACGGGTGGCGACAGAGGGCGGAATTCCCGGACCGGAGCACATCTGTGAGCCGCTCGACGTCGCACTGGTGGATCGGCTGCGCACCGTGATCACTCAATCCACGCGAGCCCTCGACGAGTTCGACTACGCGGCGGCGCTGCAGGTGATCGAGGACGCCTTCTGGTCGTTCTGCGACAACTACCTCGAGCTGGTCAAGCTCCGCTCGTACGCGGAAGAGGACGGTCCGGGCCGGCGATCCGCGGTGGCGACCCTCGCATGGGGCCTGCACACCTTCCTCCGGCTGCTGGCGCCGTTCCTGCCCTACGTGACCGAGGAGGTGTGGTCGTGGCGGTTTGCCGGCGACGGCCGCGACCGCAGCGTCCACACCTCGGCCTGGCCGGTGGTCGGCGAGGTGGCGGCGGTGCCCGAGCCGCCCGAACGCGGCACCTTCGAGGCGGCTGTGGAGGTGTTGGCAAAGATCCGTGGCACCAAGACAACCTCTCAGAAGAGCCTGCGGTGGCCGGTAGCCCGGCTGTCGATCGCCGGTCCAGCGGAGCTTCTCGCGGCCCTGGCACCGGTGTTCGAGGACGTGCTCCGAGCGGGCAACGTGAATCCCGGCGCGGTGGAGCAGAGGGACGGAGTCAGCCCCGAAGGTGAGCGCTTCTCGGTCACCGTCGAGCTCGCCGAGGACATGGAGTCGTAAGGCAGAGGAGCAGGGGAGCGGAGGAGCAGAGGGGTAGAAGGCGGTAGGCAAGCTCGAATTCGGAATTCGGAATTCGGAATTTGGAAAACCGTTCAACATGGCTCCTGGTTTTTACTCTCGTCCGTGCTAGCCTTGGCGCTGAAAGTACCTGGTTGGTTTGGTTCAAGGAGGAGACGATGAAGAAGCAAGGAATGACGCGACACATTGGTTCGATGCTGTTGTTCGGCCTCGTGTTGGGCTTCGCTGCGGCGCCGGTCGCAGCCCAGGAAGAGCCGGCCGGCGAGCAGGCCGCTGCCGCGCAACCGGTCGCCGAGGAGGCTGCGCCGGCAACGCCCGCCCCCGCACCGGCGCCGGCCGAACCCCAGATGGCCGAGGCACAGAAGATCTTCCGCACTTCGAGCACGGTCGTTCTCGACGGCAAGGCCGAGGCCAATGGCGTGCTCACCATGATCTTCGAACCCAACGGCGGTGAGGCGAAGCAGGTCAGGATCAACGTCCTGGCGAAGACCAAGGCCAAGAACATCGGCAAGGACCTCGCGAACCAGTTCACCTTCACCGTCGGCACCGGCTACAAGGTCAAGGGTAAAGACAACAAGGTGACGATCAAGGCCAAGGACAAGAAGTCTCCGCCATTCTGGATCGGCATCGGCGAGCAGGCGCTGACCGGCGTTTCGGTGAGGGTGACAAAGTAGCCCTTCTAGGGTTCATAAATCAGACGATCGAGACGGGTTTTCCGAATTCCGAATTCCGAATTCCAAATTCTGCTTGCACCTCTGCCCTCCGGGGTTCCGGTACAATTCTGGGCACGCTCCGCGCCGATTAAATCCCTGAGCCCCCGGTGGAGGTGCCCCGATGGTCTACAACGCCCTGCGACTCTACAGGCTGATGCTGTCCAGTCGGCGGTTGGAGGAAGAGATCGCCAGGCTGTGGCGGGAGGGTCTGGTCTCCGGGGAGATGCATCTTGGCATCGGCGAGGAGGCGATCGTTGCCGGAGTCGTTGATCATCTCGGTGATGGTGACGGCATCGCCGCCGATCACCGCTCGACGCCGCCGTTGGCCATGCGGGGGGTGGACGGGGCCGCCATCGTCAGCGAGTGCCTCGGCGCCATAGCCGGCCTCGGCCGTGGACAGGGCGGCCACATGCACTTGATTTCAAAGGAGCATCTGGCCGCTTCGTCCGGGATCGTCGGCTCGTCGGGGCCGCTCGCGTGCGGCTTCGCACTGGCCCACCAACACCTCAGACCAGGTCGGGTGGCAGTGGCCTTCTTCGGCGAGGGCGCGATGAATCAGGGCATGTTGATGGAGTCCTTGAACCTCGCCGCGTGCTGGGGTCTGCCGGTGCTCTTCGTGTGCAAGGACAACGGCATGGCGATCACCACACCATCGAGGCGGGTCACCGCCGGCAATCTCCCCGATCGGGTGCGAGGGTTCGGCATTCCGGCCGCCGAGGTTGACGGGGCCGACGTGGAGGCCGTTTGGCAGGCGGCGGACGAGACGATCCTCAGGGCGCGCCGTGGAGGAGGCCCGGGTTATATCCACGCCTCGTGCGTCCGACCGGAGGGGCACTTCCTGGGGGATCCCCTGCGGCGGATCGTACGCCGGCCGGTGTGGGAGCTCAAGGACAAGGTGGGACCCCTCGCACGGGCCGCGGTGAGCACCGATGGAGCCGGGATCGGGAGCAGGGCGGCGAGCCTGATCGGCATCACCGAGATGATCGCCCGGGCGGCCGGCATGCGCGGCCGGGACCCTGTGGCCAGGCTCAGATCCAGGTTGGACGCGGGGGCGACCGAGATCGCAGCCATCGACGCACAGGTGGAAGCCGAGGTCCGGGCCGCGGTCGACTCCGCGCTGGCAAGTCTCGGGGAGGTGCCGGCATGAGAGAGCTGACCTTCGGCCAGGCGATCGAAGACGCGCTGGCGCAGGCAATGGCGCACGACGAACGGGTGGTGGTCTTTGGCGAGGACTGCCCGGGGCTGAGGATGAACCTCTACGCTCGATTTGGCGAAATGAGGGTCCGCCCGACGCCGATCAGCGAGTCGGCGTTCCTCGGGGCGGCGGTGGGCGCCGCCATGGCGGGGCTGCGGCCGGTCGTCGAAATCATGCTGGTGGATTTCATCGCGGTGGCGGCGGATGCGCTGGTGAACGGTGCGGCGAAGCTGGCAGCATTTTCGGGTGGAAGGTGGCAGGCGCCGATGGTCGTGCGCGCCACCTGCGGTGGTGGTTACGGCGACGGCGGTCAGCACGAGCAGGCGCTGTGGGCGTGGCTCGCCCACATCCCGGGTCTCAAGGTGGTGGTGCCGTCGAATCCGGCCGATGCCGGGGCCCTGCTGCTGGCCGCTATCGAGGATGACGGACCGGTGGTCTACCTTGAGCACAAACTGCTGTCAGCCGACTGGCTCGACTACCTGGGGTCCGGGGGACGGACCAACGTCCACTACGACATTCCCGACTCAGGAGCCCGAGGGCCGGTCCCCGACAGCTGGGACCCGTTGCCGCTGGGGGTCGCCAGGGTCTGCCGCGACGGGGGAGATCTCACCATGGTTGGAGTCGGCGTCGGTGTCCACCGCGCTCTCGAGGCCGCGGACCGCCTGTCGTCCGAGCGGGGTGTCGAGGCCGGAGTGATCGACCTGCGGACCGTCCAGCCCCTCGACAGGGCCACGGTGTGCGGGGCGGTCAAGGGGTCGGGCAGGCTGCTGGTGGTTGACGAGGACTACCGTGAATTCGGTCTGTCCGGCGAGCTCGCCGCGACCGTGATGGAGGCCGGGCTCACTCCGCGGTTTGCCAGGGTCTGCGTCGACGACACCATTCCGTACGACCGCCGCCGCGAGGGCGTCGCCCTGCCCAACGTCGACCGGATCGTGGAGGCTGCTACCGGCCTTCTCGCGTCCTGACGGAGAGGCAGTAGGGAACCTACCGAACCATCTCGAACGGTACCGGCATGATATTCCACGTGAAGCCCGACAGCCCTGCAGGGTGGGTGTAAAGGGTTTCCTTCACGGGTGCTCCGTCCACCCACCGATAGCTGTTGATCTCGCCGGCGTCGTCGTTGGCCACGTAGAGCTCGTCGATGCCGTCGCCGTCCAAATCCGTCAACAAGGCCGCGTGCTCGAACCCGGACGATTGGCGATCGATGGAGGTCTTTTCCCATGGCTGCAACCGATCGGCCTTGTGCCGGAGCAGCCAAAGGCCGCTCTTGTGGGCCGCCGCGACCATTTCCAGATTGCCGTCGCCATCCACGTCCCCCGCGGTCAGAAACCGGCAGAGCTTGTCGTCGAGGGTTGCGATCACCGTTCCGCCGGTGGGATCGGTGTCCGCGTCGTAGCGCACGATCTGAACATTGCCGCCGGCCACCGCCTCGACGGAAACGTAGAGCTCATCGATGCCGTCACCATCGACGTCAGCCACCAGGATCTCCTTGGCGTGTCGATCGCCGAGGTCGGCCACCACGACGCGGCCCTGGTCGAGAGCAGGTACGTAGCGAACGACCGAGCCGGGCTGAGGCGTGCCGTCGAGCTTGTTGGGCAGGCTCGGCGTGGCGTAGATTTCGACCACGCCGTCGCCGTTCAGATCTCCGACCTCGATTTCGTGGACGAAGGTGTTCGGCTCCGCGTCGAGCTCGGTCACCTGGTAGGTGCCGTCGCCAGCAAGGCGGACCGTTGCCACCACGCCCTGGTCGTGGGTGGCCACAGCCAGGGTGGCGTGGCCGTCGCCGTAGATGTCCGCCACCTCGACGTCGCGCATCCGGCTGAACTTGCCGCCGAAGTCCTTTTCCCACAGCGTCATCGACACCAACTGCGACCCCCACAGCTTGAGTGCGGCTTTGCTGCCGCCGGCGGTCAGGATCGTCGGTTCCCCCGGACCCGGGGCATACACCATCGCCTTGTGAAAGACGTTGCTGTCGGGGTCCGACAGGCTGCGCCAGGACCACCCGGTGCCGTCGTCAGTGAGAATCCCGAGCTGGGCCGGCTGAGGGACCGGTTTGCCGTCGGGCCCGGTCTCGAGCACGGCCAGCGCCAGCAGGAGCCCATTCGGCAGGGGATCGGCGGGCGGCTCGGCTGGAGTGCATGAAAGCAGGATCGTGAGAACTGGAATCGCGATGAACGTGAAGCCGAATCGACGCATGATGCTCTCTCCTGTTGAGTCGTGGTTGGCGTGCGATCACAAGCCGGCCGTATGGTACCGCATCCCGAGTCGGCAGCAGCGAGTGGGCGGCCCGCTGTGCGGCAGAGTTCGGAAATCGGAATTCGGAATTCGGAAAACCGACTCCGAACGGCGGTGATTTGATTCGCCGTGCTAGACTCCGACCGTTTCCAGGAGGATTGTTGCAGTTATGAAACAAATGACATCAAGCCGCTCGAACGTCGCTCGTCTTGGCATCGTGATGGTGCTCGGAGTCCTCACTCTGTCCTGCGGAGGGGGCGGGTCCAGCGAATCCTCAGGGGGCGTGCCGGCCGGAGCCCACCCGATCATCCTGATTGCGGTGGATGGGTTGCGGGCGGACTCCATCGGTGTTTTTGGGGGCGATCTCGGGACGCCCAACTTCGACGCGCTCGCCGCCCAGGCCAATCATTTCCAGTGGACGTTCGCCCAGGCCGCGGAGCCGTCGGTGTCCTTCGCGTCGATGCTGACCGGGCTGTACCCGACCACCAGCGGAGTGGTGGCGGCGGGTGATCGGCTGCCCGAGGAGGCAGTGACCCTCGCCGAGGCACTCTCCGCAGCCGGCTTCGCCACCGCGGCCTTTGTGGAGGGCATGCCGGGGGGCGATGATTTTGGTCTCGGGCAGGGGTTCGCCGAGTTCCACTCGAGCGACCAACCGGGGGCAGCGGCCACCCGGTGGATCACCGAACACGCTGGCGGCGACTTCCTCGTGGTGTTCAGGGGTTGGTCCGTGGGGCTTGACTTCGGTCCCGGGGTCGAGGGTGGACAAACGACGCCCCCGGACGGTTTCTTCGAGCGCCTGCAGGCCGTCCTCGCGTCGGACTTTAGCGACCAGCCGCTGGCCATGGAACCGGAGGATCTCGCCTACGTGCGTGAGCTGTACTTCGATCGGGTTCGCGCTGCCGACGCCGCCCTCGGCAACCTGCTGGCCGAGCTCGATGAGCTCGGTCTCGCCGAGCGGGCGATCCTCGTCGTGATGGGAACCTCCGGCCTCGACCTGGAGCAGCACGGGGCCTCTGGATCGGTGTCCCTCCATTCCACAGTCACCAGGGTTCCGCTGTTCATCCGGCTGCCAAACCAGGGCGGCGCCGTTCGGTCGGACAAGATCGTGGAGCTCGTCGACGTGATGCCGACGCTGCTCGATGTGACCGGAATCGAGGAGCCCTCGGGAGTCCAGGGAGCGAGCCTGGTGCCGATCATCGAGGGCGCCGGGACGCCACCGTACATCGCATTTTCCGAGTCGCCCCACCTGGGCGGCCAGCGCGCGGTTGCCCTCGGCGGCATGAGGCTGATCGCCGCGACGGCGGATGGGTCTGCGGCCCTCTACGATCTCGCCGCCGATCCCGCCGAGCTCGAGGACCGCTCCTTCGACAGCCCCGATCGGGTCGAGGTCCTGCTCCGGCACCTGGATGCCTGGAGCCAGATGGTCGCGGTGGCCTCTCTCGACCCCGAGCTGCGCACCGAGGAGGAGCTCGACGACGCCACCCTCGAACAACTCAAGAGCCTGGGCTATATCCAGTAAGCCGTTGGCCGTTAGCCGTTTACGTTGTCGCAGCCTTCGGCTGCTCCAACGCGACTCACCGCCACCTGGCATCCAAAGTTAGCGCATATGGGATTTAACCCCCCCCCCCGCGAATCTCGCCTCAACCGCCAACTTTCAACTTTCAACTTTCAACTAGAAAAGATGGAGGATCCGACCATCTGGGGAGGTTTGGCGATCCCGAAGTGCTCGAGGATGGTGACCGGGAGGTCGAGAATGCTCGGAACCGACTTCGACACCGTGCGGTTGGTGAACAGGGTCCCCGGCACCATCTGGAAGGCCATCGAGTGGTCGCCCGACCAAGCCCACGGGTTGAGGTTGATGATTTCGGTGCCGGTGGATCCCATGAACGACTGCGAGGAGTTCCGGTATCCCGGTGTATACCCCACCAGAAGCTCGGGCATCATCGGGGTCATCTCGCCGGTGTAGAGCTCGTCTCGGGAGTAGACCTTCGCCACGGGACGGGTGCCCGTTGCCGGATCAGAGATCGCCTCGAGCTCACGTTGCAGCTTGGCCATCAGCTTCGGCGCCGACTCCCGCTCGACGATGCCCTGCGCCTCACGGTTCTTGAGGTTCAGATACAGCCCGTTGAAACCCATCCCGTAGGCCGCAGTCCGACTCCAGTCGATGTCCAGAACCGAGGATTCAGCCTTCTTTTCGGCGCCGGGTTTCAGGGTCAGCCAGCCGTTGTCGCGAAGCCAGGTGTTGAGGTGGAACTGGCGGCCGAACTGGGCGAATCCGTGATCCGAACAGATCAGCAGCAGGGTCTCGTCATCCACAGCCGGCAGCACCTTGCCTACCAGCTCGTCCATCCGTTGGTACATGTCGAGAATGTAGCCCGCGAATCGCGGGTCGGCCTCCGAGTGCTTCGGATGAGTGGAATCCATATTCCGCCACATCATGTGGGCGTCCTGGTCGGTGGAGGAGACGTAGAAGTAGAACAGCCCCTCGGTGAACCGGGACCACTGGTGGTCGAACAGACGCATCCGCTCGTCGAGCACGAGGTTCGCCTGCTTGACGTACTCCTCGTCGTTGATGATCCGGTAGTCGAGAGCCTTGGTGTCGCAGGGCAGGCCCTTGGTCCAGAAGGCGCCGATGTCGCGCACGATCTCCGCCCCGAAATCGGCGGGGTAGGTGACCGGGCCGGCCGGCTTGGCCGGATCGATGTTGATCGGCAAGACATAGAGCTGGAAGTGGGGGCGAACCTGTTTGACGAGAAAGCGGGTGATTCCGGAAACGGACCCGATCACCGGCAGCAGCTCGAAGTCGAGCTGAACCCACTCGGAGTACTCACCCTTCCTGAGCAGGATGCTCTGTCCCTGGATATCGAGCCGCACCGCTTCGTCCTGGTCGGGATCGAGATAAACGGTGAAATCGACGGTGGTGGTGTCGGCGTGGGGATCATCGCCGCCGGAGGTCCGCAGCGAGTTGACCGGGCCGAGGATCTTGGCGCGCACCGCGTTGTCGGCCACATCCACGTAGTGGACGGTACCGCCCGAGACGTTGGGGTAATCCTCGAATGGATCCGAGGTGTAGTAGTTGAACATCCCGTAGGCGTCGGTGAGGTCCGGGGTGCCCATGCCGGAGATCGCCCGGGTGGCGGTCTCCTCCACCGGGTAGTTGGTGGGGACTTTCGAGATCCACGCCGGGATGCCTCGCTCGGTGAGATAGGACCAGAACGGCGTGCCCCTGCGGAGATTGACCGGGCCGCCGCCCTTGATGGGCAGGTGGATGTCGCCGATGGAGAAGGTGATCTCGGGATCACGGTTCTCGTAGATCGAAAACACCGGGAGGTAGGTTTCCGGATCCCGGGTGATGAAGTCGGCGATGCCGTGGCTGCCGGGGGTGGTTCCGGTGATGAAGCTCGACCAGGCCACCGGGCTGAGAGCCGGCATGGTCGTCGCGAGCTTCGTGAAGGAGCCCATCTCGGCCAGCTTCTTGAAGTTCGGTGCTCGCCCCATGTCGATCAACGCCCGGACGAGCATGGGGTCGAGGCCGTCGAGACCGAGCACGATCACCTTCTTGGTAGTGGCCGATCCTCGGCTGCACGCCGATGGCGGCAGGGAGAGCCCGGCTGCCGCCGCGGTGCCTGCGGCAAGCTTGACGAATGCGCGGCGGTCAAGGCCGCGATTGTCGGGATCATTGCGGTTCACGGGGAGCTCCTCCGACGCCGGGCGGATCGTCGTCCGCGTCAATACTACGACGCCGAGAGAGCCGATGTTATTCCCGGGGGTTTCAAAAGTGCAACATGCACGAGGCTGAGGGGAGAATTCGGAATTCGGAATATCGGAACCCCGTCGCCATCGCCATGACCGTCCAACGCCAACTCACCGACGGCAGCAGCCCACAGCCGTGGTCAGGGGGGTCGTCCGAGGGAGGGGGCTGGCCTACGGCTGTCTGCTGGTGGCGGTGAGTCGCGTTGAGCGCCGAAGACTGCGACAACGTAAACGGCAAACGGCCAACTGAAACCCCGGTGGGTTAGAATAGCCCGGATCGCCGCGGAGGCGATCCTCATTTTTGGAGCTTCCCGATGGCTGGCGAGAAAAAGAAGGATACATACCGCGAGACCCTGCTGCTGCCGAAGACCTCCTTCAGCATGCGTGCCGGTCTGCTCAGGAAGGAACCCGAGCTGCAGGCCGTGTGGGCCGAGATGGACCTGTACCGGCGGATCATCGACCGGCCCCATCCGGCGGGCCCCTTCGTGTTCCACGACGGTCCGCCCTACGCCAACGGCACCATCCACATGGGTCACCTGCTCAACAAGATCCTCAAGGACCTGGTGGTACGGTCGCGAACCATGATGGGGCACGAGGTCCGTTTCGTCCCCGGCTGGGACTGTCACGGCCTGCCGATTGAGCACAAGGTCATGAAGGAGCTGGGCTCGGAGGGAGCGGCGCTGGGAACCATGGAGGTTCGGCACCGGTGCCGCGAATATGCGCTCCACTTCCAGAAGGTACAGGCAGAGGAGATGATCCGACTCGGCACCATGGCCGACTACGACTCGCCCTATTTGACCATGCATTCGAGTTACGAAGGGGCGGTGCTCGAGGTCTTCGCGGAACTTGTGGGTCGAGGGCTCGTATACCGGGATCTCAAACCGGTCCACTGGTCCATCGAGAACCGGACCGCCCTCGCCGAGGCGGAGCTCGAGTACTACGACCGCGAGGATTCGAGTGTTTTCGTCCTCTTCGACGTGGAGAACCCCGGTTCCCTGCCGGCTGACCTCAACGCCCCGGCTGCCGAGCCGGTGGCGCTGATGATCTGGACTACGACGCCCTGGACATTGCCCGCCAACATGGCGGTGGCCGTGGGCCCGAAGGCGGACTACGCGTTGGTGCGATTCCAGCACGAAGGTCGGTCGCGCGTGGCCATCGTGGCGGACTTTCTCAGGCCGGCGGTCATCGACGGCGACTCGGAGGTGCTCGGCCGTTGCTCCGGAGCCGAGCTCGTGGCTGCGGGGGCACGGTACCATCATCCGTTCATCGACCGGCTCGGCACGATCGTGGTTGCCGATTACGTCACCCTCGAGGACGGCACCGGGCTCGTCCACACTGCGCCGGGCCACGGCGTGGAAGACTACGAAACCGGTATGCGCGAGGGCATCGAAATCTACTGCCCGGTGGTCGAGGACGGCACCTTCGACGACACGGTGCCGGAGTGGTTGACGGGCAAGGACGTTTGGCAGGCGAACCCGCTGGTGGTGGATCACCTCCGGCAGTCTGGCCATCTCTACCGCCACGAACGGTACACCCACAGCTACCCCCACGACTGGCGGGGCAAGACTCCGACCATATTTCGCGCCACGGAGCAGTGGTTCATCGCGGTAGATCGGCCGTTCGGCACCGACCAATCGAGCCTCCGCCAACGGGCCTTGACGGCGGCTGAAGACGCCATCGAGTTCGTTCCCGAATGGGGCCGGAATCGGATGCGCGGCATGTTGGAGTCGCGACCGGACTGGTGCATCAGTCGACAACGCTCGTGGGGACTCCCGATTCCCGCCTTTCTGTCGCCAGCGGGCGAGGTGCTGCTGACCGAGGCCACCGTCCGCGCGGTTGCCGCGTTTGTACGCGAACACGGCTCCGACGCGTGGTTCACCGAAGAACCGTCCGCAATCCTGACCCACTACGAGCCCTCGACCGACGATGCCGCCCCTGATTGGATTCGGGAGGGCGGTGCCGAGGCTATCGACTCACTCGCGAAGGGCGACGATATCTTCGACGTCTGGTTCGAATCCGGATCGTCGTGGAACGCAGTCATGCGCGAGCGCGGTATCGGCTATCCCTGTGATCTGTACCTCGAAGGCTCCGACCAACACAGGGGGTGGTTTCAGACGTCGCTGCTGCCGGCCGTGGGGATCACGGGAACCTCGCCCTACGGTCAGGTGCTGACCCACGGGTTCGTCGTCACCGCCCAGGGGCAGAAGATGTCCAAGAGCCTGGGCAACGCCATCGAGGTGGAGGAGCTCCTGAAACAGCACGGGGCGGACATCTGCCGGTGGTGGATCGCCTCGCTGAATTACACCTACGACATCAAGGCGGACTGGGAGTTATTCCGGGTCGCATCGGACGAGTACCGGAAGGTGCGAAATACCATCCGGTTCATGCTCGGCAATCTGGCGGATTTCGACCCGGCGAGTGATCGATACGAGCTCACCGAGGACGATTCGACCACGATCGACGCCTGGGCTCTGACCGAGCTCGCCGAGGTGATCGAGGTGGCTCGCACCGGCTACGAGAAGTACCAGTTCAAAAGGGTTTCCGAGTCGATCTTCGACTTCTGCAACGAAGCCATGAGCGCGGTCTACCTGGCCGCGGTCAAGGACCGCCTCTACTGCGATCCCCGTGACTCTGCCCGCCGCCGTCGGACTCAAACCGTGCTCTACGACATTGCCCACGGCCTGATCCGGATCCTCGCGCCGATCCTGGTTCACACCGCCGAGGAGGCGTGGTCGGCGCTCCAAAACGGAGAAAACGGCGAATCGAGCGTCCATCTGGAACTCCTGCCGGAGCCCCCCGCACGGTGGGCTGACGGCCGCTGGGGAGACGTCATGAGCCTTCGCGCCGAGGTGTTGAAACAGCTCGAGCTGGCCAAGGAGCGGCCCGGCATCTCCAACCCCATGGACGCCGGGATCGAGGTGATGGTGTCGTCCGAAAAATGCGCGATCCTCGAGCCGTTCCAGCCAGAGTTGGCCGACCTGGTGGGGGTGAGCCGATTTTCTTTCCTGGCGGGCGATGGGCAGGCAGTTCGGGTGGTTGATCTGCGCTCCGAGCCCCGTTGCGAGCGGTCATGGAAGCGGGACGGGACCGTGCGCGAGCGAGCAGACGGTGGGCTGCTGTCGGACCGAGATGCCGCGGTGGTCGGAGTGGAATGAGCCCTTTCTGGCGGGTGGTGGCCTCTCCGATCCGCGTCTACAAGCGGTACGTGTCGCCCTGGATGCCTCCGGCCTGTCGGTTCGAGCCGACGTGCTCCGTTTACGCCGCCGAGGCGATCGAGACCCACGGCGCTCGGGGTCTGTGGCTGGCGCTCAAGCGGATCCTCAAGTGCCATCCGTTTCACCCGGGCGGGGTCGATCCGGTACCACCCGCCCACTCAACCACAGAGTCAAAAGTCAAAAATCAAAAGTCAAAAGTCGAAAGTTCCCGCCCACCCACCGATACGGTTCTTTAATCGCCGCAGCCCTGGGGTTTATCCCCCGGGAGCCCCGGCCGAAACGGGAGACAATACCGAGGGAAGGGCGTGCGGGCGGGTAGGAGCTTCGGGGGTCGGGATTAGACTGCGTTCTTCTGCGTGACTCAGCGTTTTTCTGCGGCCCATCATTCGCGGACGATCTCGGGCTACGCAATTCGTAGCCCGCATTTCGCGAATCGCAACGGGTGTCCGGGAAACCTCCAACTTTCAACTTTCAACTTTCAACTCCCTGGGGCGGCGGGAGGCGATTTCAATCTTCAATCATGCCGTCGGTTCACTCTCGACGGCTGAGGCGGTAGAATCGAAGAACTCCCTGAATGCGGAGATCGAAAGGAGAAACGCCCTCCAACGCTGGATTGGCTGAGCCCGAGATGACCACGCCGCACGATCAATACATCCGCCGGCTTGCCGACGAGATCAGGGGGACCTGGCGTCGGATGGACGCCGTCTGGCCCGGGGTCGATTTTGCGGGGCTGGTGGTGCTGGTGATCGACGGCGGTCTGAAGGTGATCCGCACCGACGGCACCCTCGTCGAGGGACGCCTCGCCGAGTTCGATCAGCGAGCGCTGCTTTCCGGCCGCTTCGCCAACTTCGGCTTTTGCCGTTTCCGCGGCGCTCACGCCGTCTGGGTCGAGATCCCACCCCGGACTCTTGCCAGCGACCGGCCGGGCCGCGAGTACCGGGCCTATCCGAGATCGACGTCCTGCTTCGCGTTGATCACCCATGAGGCGTTCCACCACTTCGGCCAGGGGGGATGGAGAGATCTCGGATCCGCCGGCACCGGCCTCGAGCGGTATCCCCAGGATCTCGAGGCGAGACGGCAGCGGCTGGAAACGTGGTTCGCCCTGCGCTCCGCGCTGCTCGAACCCGGGCGCCAGGCCCAACACCTTGGGGCCGCCGCCTGGTGGTATCAGGAGTGGAAGTCCAGCTCTCCTGACGAGGTGGCGGCGGTTCTCGACTCCGACGTTCGGGAGTCGACGGCCCAGTATGTCGACCAGACGGCCACCGTGCGGGCAGCCCTCGGTCAGGAGGCCTCCGCCCAGACTATTGACCGCGGCCATCGCCACCTGGTGGAGCAGGATCTCGTCCCTGGAGAGATCTACACCGGCACCGCCGAGTCCGAGGCCTACCACGCCGGATCCACCGCCTGCATGCTGTTGTTCCGGTTCGCTCATCCCACCTGGCAGCTCGACGCGGAGGACGGCGTGCCGCCTCTTGAATCGCTCCTGGGCACCCGCTTCGGACGTCCGCAACAGCCGACACCGGCGGTCGAAGCCCTGCTCGACCGGTGTGTGGTTCCCCGCAGGGACCGGATCCGGGAGCCGATGGAGCGTCTGATCGGTCACTTGAGCGGCCGGGGGTCGCGATTCCTCGTTTTCGAGGGTCTGCCGTCGTCCGACGGAACGTTTCGCAGCAGCGGCGTGTACTCGGTGGCGGGGTTCGCTGACGCCGTTTTCATGCCGTCCGTGTCGGGAGATTTCTTCGTCGGCGAGGGCCGCGTGTCGATGCGGGAATCGCCGGTGATTTCCGGGTCGTTGGTGACGGTTGGCGGCTGCCCTCGCACGGCGATGGCGCTGCCGATACCGGCGAACGTGATCTTGAAGGGTGGTCGGTTAACGTTCCGAACCAGAGACCTCGATGTGGATGTCGAGGTGGATTCGATGGAGCACGACGCCCAGGGTCGGATCTTCCTGTGCGTTCCGTCCGCCGTCCGCCGCAGCCAACTCTGACCAACCGCCCGCCCCCTTGAATCTCCGCCCCTCTGCCCATCGGTTCTTCCGGGGTCCGTCGGTTGCCCACATCGAATATCGACATTCGCCATCCAGCACCCACCGCCTGCGGGATTCTCGGTCACCTGTCGCTTGCCACCGTGACGGGCGATGTGGGTTCGGAAACCGGGCGCATTCCGGATACGTATCCCTCCAGAAGACCTGGCCCGCATCACGGGAGACTCGATGAACAACGAACGACGTTGCTTGAGAAACGGAGCGTCCGTCGCGATGATCGCCGCCGGATTGTTCGCCGGTCAGGCGTTTTCCGCCGACCCTGCGGGGACCATCCGTGGGCGGGTGGTCGACCAAGCCGGTCGGCCGATGGCGTCGGCCACCGTTCTCATCGTGGATGCCGACCTCGCTGTTCTCACCGGCAACGACGGGTCGTACTCCCTGGAGGGCGTGGGCGAGGGGACGTACAGCGTCGAGGCTCGTGTGGCCGGGTTTACCATCGACACCCGAGAGCAGGTGACCGTCGCATCCGGCGAAACCGTCGACCTCGATTTCCGGCTGGTGGCCCTCGAGGTGCCGCTGAAGGAGATCGTGGTGACCTCGAGTGTCACCATCCTGCAGGAGCAACCGGTGGCGTCAGTCGCCCTCGACAGGGAGCAGATCACCGAGCTGCCCCACTTCGGTGATGATCCCTACCGGGCGATTGCGGTCTTGCCCGGTGTCTCGGGAGGCGACATTTCCGCGAAGTTCAACGTCCGGGGCGGTTTCTACACCGAGCTGCTGGTGCGCATCGACGACATGGAGCTCTTCGAGCCCTTCCACCTGAAGGACTTTCAGGGAGTCTTCAGCATCATCGATGCCGAGATGATCGGCAGCGTTGACCTCTACCCGGGAGGGTACACCGCAGAGTACGGCGATCGCATGACGGGGGTGCTCGACATGTCGACCCGGACGGCGGACGACGTCCACCTCGGTCTGGGCATCAGCTTCACCAACGCCTGGATCAACACCGGAGGAACCTTCGCCGACGGCAGGGGACGCTGGCTGGGCTCACTGCGGCGGGGGTACCTGGACGTCATCCTCGGGATGACCGGGAACGACGGCGACGAAGACCCTCCCGATCCGAGATACTGGGACGCCTTCGGCTCCCTGGGCTTTGACTTGAGCCCAAGCCACTCCCTCGCTTTGCAGCTGCTGGTGGCCGACGACACCCTGACCTTCGAGGACGAGGACTCCAACGAGATCACCGACGTCCAGACCGGCTACGGCGGTCAGTACCTGTGGCTTCGCCACCAGGGAGTGTTCGGCTCCCGGTCCTTTGCCAACACTTCGCTGTACGCGGGCCAGGTCACGATCGACCGGACCATGTTCTACGACGAAATCAACGGCGACGAACACTTCGATCTGCTCGACAATCGCGAAATGGACTTCTCCGGCATTCGTTCGGACTGGCAGCACGAGCTGACGAGCCGCAACTATCTCCGTTGGGGTGCTGAGTTTCGAGGCTACGACGCACGTTACCATTACCTCAACAACGCCCAGATCGAGGACCCCATCGACGATCCACGATTCGAACCGGGAACCCGCAACTACGCGTTCGACGACACCTATACCGGCGAGTGGTACTCGGCATACGCGTCGGACCGTGTCCGCATCGGCAGCAGGGTCGCAGCCGAGCTCGGTCTGCGATACGACAGGCTGACCCTGACCGACGAGGACTACGTGAGCCCCAGGTTCAACCTCCTGGTCAACGTGTCGGACACCGGCGTTCTGAGGTTCGGCTGGGGGCACTTCTACCAGTCGCAGCGCCCGTACGAGCTGGCTGTCCAGTTCGACGAAACGACCTTCTACCCGTCCGAGAAGGCGGAGCACTGGATCGTGGGATTCGAGGGGCCGATCGGTCGAGGCTGTGCTCTCCGCGTTGATGCCTACCTGAGAGACGTGAGTGATCCGCAGCCCCGGTGGGAAACCCTCTTCGATCCCTTCCATCCGGTCCCGGAGTTTGCCACCGATCTGGTGCGATTGGCTCCTGAATCCGCAACAGGGACGGGCGTCGAGGCCTTCCTTTCGTCACGGCGGGGCGGCAGATTTGACTGGTGGTTGAGCTACGTCTGGTCATCCATCGAGGATGAGATCTACATCGATACCCCGAGATACGTCGACCAGACTCACGCCTTCACCGGCAGCGCGAGCTGGCGTCCGGGTCCGAAGTGGTCCCTCACCGCGGTCTGGACCTACCACACCGGGTGGCCGACGACGTCGGTCACCGCGTCGCTGGTTCCGGTCCCCGGAGGCGGGTTGGAGCTGAACTACGAGGTCGGGCCCTTTTACCAGGAGCGTCTGGACGACTACCACCGGCTGGACTTTCGGGCGAGCCGCACCTCGCGGCTCGGAAGGGGTCAACTCACCCTCTTCATCGACGTTCAAAACCTCTACAACCGAGACAACCTGCGCGGCCTCGACATCTCCGACCCCGACTACCGCTACAACCAGGCCACCGGCGGTTACGACATCACCTTTCCGGAAACCTACTGGTTGCCGATCATCCCGTCCTTCGGAATCAGTTACGAGTTCTGAAAACGTGCTGCTTGTCGCTCAAAAGGCTTTCCCCCACCCGCCGCGCCCGCCTTTTGAGTTGGTTTTTTTCGGGGATTGACTTTGCCGTTTGCCGTCATGTGCCGCCGCGCTTTTCCCAAATGACTCTCAAGATCGAAGGTCCGGTGGAGTAAGATTGCTGCACGAGCATCTGACATGGGGAATCTCGTCGGGCGGACGTTGGGCAATTACCGCATCCTCGAGAAGATCGGCGAGGGCGGGATGGGGGAGGTCTATCGCGCGCACGATGACCACCTCGATCGGGATGTTGCCATCAAGGTGCTGCCGGAGGAGCTCGCCGACGACGAAGAACGGCTGGTGCGGTTCCAGAGGGAAGCGCGAGCGGCGGCTGCCCTCGACCACCCCAACATCCTGGCGGTTCACGAGCTGGGGATCCACGAGGGGCGACCATTCATGGTCACCGAGTTGCTCGAGGGCCAAACGATCCGGCAGGCTATCGACGCCGACGATCTGACCAATCGGCAGGTGATCGACATCTCGACCCAGGTCGCAAAGGGCCTGGCAGCCGCCCACAACAAGGGAATTGTCCACCGCGATCTCAAGCCGAGCAATCTGTTCATCACCTCGGACGGGACCGCCAAGATCCTGGATTTCGGGCTTGCCCGGGTGGCGACTGTCGCGGTTCCGGACGACGATGGGGAAGCGGCCACCGAGGAGTTGTTGACTTCGGTTGGAACGGTGTTGGGAACCGCGGGCTACATGTCGCCGGAGCAGGTCCGGGGTCGGGTCGCGGATCACCGGTCGGACATTTTCTCCCTCGGTGTCGTGGTGTACGAGATGCTGACCGGGCTGAGTCCCTTCAGGAGAGTCACGGCGGCGGACACGGTTTCGGCGGTGCTGACGGAGAATCCGCCGCCGGCGTCCGAAACCACATCGACGGTGACCCCGGCCTTTGACGGAGTGGTTCGGCGATGCCTGCAGAAAAAACCCGAGGACCGCTTCCAGTCGACGGAGGATCTGGGTTTTGCACTGCGCAGCCTGGTGTCCGTAACAGCCCTGCCCCAGCTGACCCCGGCGGCCGCCCGACCGACCTCGAAAATTTTGATCATCATTCCCGTGGCGCTGGCGGCGGCCCTGGCCTTTGCGCTGCTGCACATGGGCTATCGAGCCTTGCTCGACAACGGGACGGTTGCGCCCGAGGTCCCTCCTCTGCCGCGGATCGTGATCCTGCCCTTCGAGAATCTCGGCGAGGCGGGGGACGCGTACTTCGCCGACGGTGTGACCGAGGAGATCACCAGTCACCTGGCCGCCGTGAGCGGGCTGCAGGTGGTCTCGAGAACCACCGCCAGACGTTATGCCGAGACCGAAAAGAGCGCCGGCGAAATCGGCGATGAACTGGGCGTCCAGTACCTCCTGGAAGGAACCGTCCGCTGGGCGAGATTGCCCGACGGCTCGCAGCGGGTACGAATTTCCCCCCGGTTGATAGGGGTTTCCGACGACAGTCACCTCTGGGCCGAGCTGTACGATCGGGAGCTCGTCGATGTGTTCGCCGTGCAGTCCGAAATCGCCGAACAGGTCACCATGGAGCTCGGCGTGACCCTGCTCGATTCCGAGCGCCAAGTGATGCGAGAACGACCGACGGACAACCTCGAGGCATACCACTCCTTCATTCGTGGGCGTTGGCTGGCCTCGCAGCCTCATTTCACGTTTGCCCTCTGGCCGAAGATGATGGAGAGCTTCGAACGCGCGGTGGAGCTCGATCCAGGTTTCGCGCTGGCCCACGCCGAGATCGCCAGGTCCCACGCTAAGCTACGCTACTACGCATACGATTTCTCGTCGGTGAGGTTGAACCTGGCTGCTGGCGCTGCCCAACGCGCATTGGATCTGGATCCTCTGGATCCGCGGGTTCACCTGGCGCTGGCGCACTATTACATGTTGGCTCACCGGGACACCGAGAGTGCCAGTCGGGAGATCGAGATCGCGCGGCGAAATCTCGGTGACAACAACGCCGAACTGCTGCAGGCGGAGATCTTCCTGCGCGAGCTCCAGGGGCACTTCGAAGAAGCGCTGACGCTGGCCGATAGGGCCATCGAGCTGAATCCACTCGATCCGTATATTCCCTCCGAGGCCATTTTCGACAGCTGGGGTTTTCGGGACTATCCGAGGGCGATTCGGTACGCGGATATGGCATTCGAGCTCGCTCCGGAGTCGTTTTGGCCGAACATCGGCAAGGCTTGGGTGTACTGGAGCTGGACCGGGGATACGCAATCGTCGCGGCGTGCCCTCGACGGGCTGGTGCGCGACAGCGGCGCTTGGATCGAATGGACCTGGTACTGGCAGGAGCTGTTCGAGAGACGCTTCGAGGACGCGTTGCGGCGATTCGACGGCCGAGAGGAGTGGCTGATCATGAAGTTCGGTCATCGGCCCCACTCGTTCATGCGCGCGACCACCCTCGATCTGATGGGTCGCAAGGAGGAAGCTCTGCTCGAGTGGCAGACGGCCCGCGACATGATCGATCAGTCCATCGCCCAGCAGCCGAACAACCACCTCTTGCACGCATCGTCCGGCATCACCCACGCCGCCCTCGGGAATCGAGACCGGGCGATCGAGGCGGGGCGGCGTGCCATGGAACTCCTGCCCGTCTCCGAAGACGCCAGATACGGGCTGGTCTGTGAGGTGGACATGGCGCGGATCTACACAATTCTGGGAGAGACCGACCTGGCCCTGGATCAGCTCGACCGGCTGTTGACGATTCCATCGTGGGTCTCGGTCTCCTGGATTGAACTGAATCCGCTGTGGGATCCATTGCGGGGCCATCCCAGGTACGCCGAGATTCTCGACTCTCATCGTTAGCCCGGATTTTTCAGCAGGTGTTTACCGGGTGCGTTTGATGACGACGAGGCTGGTGTCGTCCGCGGGGGGTGCGAAGCGCACCATCCGGTCGCGAACCGCGGCCACGATCTCCTTGGCCGAGAGGTGCTTGACGACTCTGACCGCCTGTTCGAGGCGCTCTGGCACGAAGTCCCGGTCGCCGTCGCTGTGCTCGATGAGTCCGTCGGTGGCGAGGAACAGGAGGTCCCCCGGCGCCATCAGGTTGACCTCGTTCACCGTGTACTTCTTCTTGTAGACCAGGGGGGTCGAGTCCAGCTTTTCGTTGACCTCGGTCTCGGTGGGGAACATGCCGACCGGAAATGTGGTCGTCAGCCGCGATGGGTCGATGTTGACGAAGCGGTCGAACTCGGAGGAGAAGATCATCGGCTTGGGATGGCCCGCCGAGATGAACCGGAAGGTGCCGCCCTCGGTGATCTCGCCGTAGATCATGGTCAGGTACTTGGTCACCGCAGAGGAGCGATGGAAACGGCTGTTGAGGATCTCGAAGAGCTTGGCGGTGACATGACCATGCATTTCGAGCTCGTAGAGCACGCCGGTGAGGAAGGCCTGGTGGAGCATGGCGGCGAGCAGGGCATCGGTGGTGCTGTGGCCGCTGGCGTCGGCCACCAGCACGCCGATCCTGTTGCGCAAGTCCCGCAGACGGGTCGCGCGAGCGCTGTGACCGGAGCGGTTGGCACTGGCCGCCAGGTGATCCAAATCGTATCGTTCGAGGAAGTCGAGGAAGACGATGTGATCCCCGCCGTCTTTCCCGTTGAGCGGAAAGGTCTCCCCGTAAATGTCCACGTTGTCCATGGTGAACTGGCTCGGAATCGAGCGAACGTGCTCCATGATGGCCCGAAAGTTGGCCATCTCTTCCTCGAGCAGAGTCAGTTTTTCCTGCAGGTCATCTGTAACGACCGGCATGCGTTCCTCCATTGATCGGATGTTGGCGGTACCGTCCGTTCCTCGAGCGACCCGCTATCTTTGGAAACATCGTCTTCGACGACTTCCATTCCAGTCCGGAGCCGCCACCCGGGGCGACGCCGGCCGGGGAGTGTAGACTTCCATGACCGAAGACGCAAGACTTCTCCGGGTGCGAGGGAGACGATGGCTGCTCATCGAGTGGAGCGATCAGTGGTGGACGGCATCGAGCGGGTGTCGTATTTCCCCGTCGAGCCGGGGTGCTCGACGCCGATCGTCATGCAGCACGGCATGTGGCACGGCGCGTGGTGCTGGGAGCCCTGGCCGCAGCTGTTCGCCGACTGGGGGTGGGAGAGCCACGCCCACAGCCTCCCGGGTCACGGCGGATCTCCGGTGCAGCGGCCGTTCCGCTGGTGCACACTCGGCTACTACGCCCGCTTCCTCGAAGCCTCGGAGAAGGGCTCCATCCTGGCTCGATGGCCACCTTCAAGCGTCCCGTGGGATCGATGATGGGATCGAACAGCTCCCGATAGGCGACGATGGCCTCTCCAGCCGGATTCGAGGCGATCGACAGTCCCCCATAGGCTTTGCGATGGCCCGGATCGCCCGGGTCCAGGGCTTCGCACAGCCATTGCAGGTTCTCCCCACAGTTCCCGGTCGCACCCCAGTTGGTCGCTATCGGCGGTCGGGCGATCTTGAGATCCAGATCGACTCCCGACCGAACCTGGTAGGCGATGATCGGGTAACCGTTGGCATCCAACGCGAGGTCGATACCCGAGGGCTGGACGAGGTATCCCATTGAATCGATTGTGTTGAACAACCAGGACGTACCGAGGACCCTGCCGTGGGCATAGCCCAGGCCAAGTCTGGACTGGTTGTAGTATGCGAGGTGGAACATACCCGTCATCGACCGCTATCGAGGCGTATTGACCCAGATAATCCCCATGATAGCTCCCAGCCCCCACAGCGGGACAGTTCCAGTCGGTGAGAGAGAGACAGAGGCCGCAATTCGGGGAACCGCAGTAGATGGCCAGTTGGATTCTATCGGAATTTTGGTCGAAGTAGGCGATGCTTGGGTAGCCGAGAGAATCCACATCGATGGAGATGTGCTGGCTTGCTCCAGTGAAGAAAGTCGATGCACTGCCAGTCATATGCCACCGGCCCTTCCCCGCAGTTGCCCGTGTCCTCGGCAACTGGCGTCGCATAGCCAAGTTGGTCACCTGCTGGACATAGGCGATTGAGGCACACCCGTGGCGGCAAGTGCGACGGCCGTTCCCCCAACACCATCATCAATCGTGTGAACGTCGTAGACGAGGTCCCCGGTTTGGCGGTTCACGGTGCCCTGGATAACCTTGAGGCGGCCGTCGGTGATCGAGTTGTAGCTGATGTACAGGGACGCATACGTACCAGGCCCGCCCACCGCGATGGAGCTGAACTTCCCCACCACGCCTTCGATGTCCAGGGCCTGGCAGTACCAGGTGTTGTCGGGCCCGCAGTTGCCGTTGGGAGCGCCGGTCCTCGCCAACCACAGATCGCCGTCATCGCCTTCGTAGTAGCTGATGTATGTATCTCTGGTTTCAGGGTCCACCGCCACCGATACGCTGTATCCCACCTCGCGGGTGGCGTCGACGGTGCCGAGGAACCACTCCGAGGCCGGTGCAGGCCTCGGTCTCGTCGCCCGACGACGAAGCGAGGGCGACCTCCGATCCCAACGCGAGAACCCCACATGCCGCGGCGAGGACGAGACTGGGAATTCCGTGACCGCCCATGATTCGCTCCTTTTCGGTTCATATGCACACGAAAAGACGAGGTTTCGAATTTCCTCGATTGTATAGCGCTCCTTCGCAGTTGTCGACGAATGCCGTGCAGGCTGGTCTCGAGGGTTAGGGCGGTTGAGTGGACTTTTGATTTTCGATCGGACGCGGACGCGGAAGGCTACTTCGCTCGCGACCATCTCCAGAATCTTGCACACGGTGCGCCAGTTCCTGCCCGTCCCCGCGACGCCGAGTAATCGCTCGACCCGCTGCGCCAGCTTCGATCGCCCGATGCCCGCTGGCGCGTGAAGGTAGAAGATCTTCCCCCGAAGCTCGAAACGCTCACCGCCACGTTTCAAACCGTCGAGAGTCTCGAGATTTGGGTTTCGGGGCGCGGACGCCAAGAAGAAGAGGTGAAGGGACTTCGGACTGACCTCTGCCTCCGGGTACGGATTCGCGGCGACCGCCTGCTCGAGCTCATCGCGCGACAGCAGCAGGACCTGCGGGGTGAAACCGTGGCTCGATTCGATGGCCGCTTGGATCTGGTCGGCGAGCCCCGAGGGTTTGGTGTCCCGGTGCCGAAAAACCACGTTACCGCTCCGGATGTAGGTCGCGACCTGGTCGAGACCGAGGCCTTCAAGGAGTGCGACCAGTTCCTTCATCGGCAACAGGTTCTTGCCGCCGACGTTGATGCCCCTGAGAAGTGCGATGTGGATGCCCACGGTAACGACCTCCAGGCTACCTACAATACAAAAAACCAGCCCCGCGGGGCGGGGCTGGTCGGTGAACTACCGGAGGCTGCGGGCGTGAACGACCCGCGCCTGTTACGCGGCGGCGGGAGGTGTCGCTGCCTTCAGCGTGAGCAGGTGTTTGACCGTGATCACCACCCCGGCGAGCACCATGAGACCGTGCAGGAAGGCAACGAACATCCAGAACCGGATCGGTTCTTGTGAAACGATGTACGGTTGCCCCTGGATCCTCTCGAGGTAGGTTTGAAGCACTCCGGCCACGGCGAAGGCGAGGCTCATGCCGAGCACGCCGAGGGACATGAGCCAGAAACCCCAGTGACCGGGTTTCTCCTTGTACGCGAAACCAGGCAGTCTCTTGAGCCTCGGGATCGCGAAGTAGAAGAAGGTGAGATTCAGCAGAGCGTAGGCGCCGAAGAAGGCGAGGTGGCCGTGCGACACCGTGACCTGGCTACCGTGGGTGTAGTAGTTGATCTGCGGCAGGGTGTGGGCCAGCCCGAACATCCCCGCTCCGATGAAGTGAAGGATGACCATACCGAACAGATAGACCCACGTGAGCTTGGGCTCGAGGGGTTTGGTGCGGTCACGGACATCCCGCCAGGTGTCTACCACCATCAGCAAGATCGGCAGCGGCTCCAGGGCGGAGAAGATGCCGCCAACCCACAGCCAGTACTTGGGTGCGCCGAGCCAGTAGTAGTGGTGACCGGTGCCGGCGATGCCGGTGAACAGGAACAGGCCCAACTCCACGTACAGCCACTTTTCCACCACCCTGCGCTCGACACCGGTCAGCTTGATCAGCATGAATGCGGTGAGGGCGGCGGCGATCAGCTCCCAGGCGCCCTCCACCCAGAGGTGGATGACCCACCACCAGTAGTACCAGTCCACCGCGGTGTTCCTGTAGAACGGGATTCCAAAAAGGTACATGACGGCCAGAAACACCAACCCGGCCAACAGCGAGCCCTGGACCGCGGTCCACCGTTTGGCTCGAATCATGGTCATGCCCACGTTGGCGAGGAACATCAGTGCCGCGACCACCACGACGATGTCCAGCGGGCGTGGAATTTCGAGCAGTGGTCGACCCTGGGTCCAACCGAACAGGAAGCCCACCAGGGCGATCACCCCGGTGGCGGTGAGGATTACGAGCTGGGCGACGGCCAGCTTCGGCCAGGCAAGCTCGCTCTGGGTTTCCTCCGGAACCAGGTAGAAGGTGGCGCCCATGAATCCGAGCAACATCCACAGCACGAGCAAATTGGTGTGCATGGCCCGGGCGGTGGAAAACGGGAAGGCGTCCACCACATCCTGAGGCAGCGTCGCGAAGTAGTTGATACCGAGCCAGAGGCCCATAATGACCTGCAGCACGAACAGCAACAGGGCGACGACAAAGTAGGGATAAGCGATGCTTTGAGTGCGATAGGTCATGGCTCACCTCCCCTGAGTGGCGGCGAGGGAGACGACGAACTCGCCGATCATCTGGCGGTGCTCTGCGGACAGGTGTTCGTACGCCGGCATTTCGGCGCCAGGTGCGGCGACTTCCGGGTTTTCGATGTAATCTGCGATCCACCGCGCATCTCGGCGGGCGGCGATCCACTCCAGCCGCGGCCCTTTCCGTTCACCCAGGTCCCCCAGGGCGTGGCAGGTGAGGCAGTCCTCCTGGTTGACCAGCGCCGCCCCCGGCGACAGGACCGCGCCGGACATCAGGCGCTCGGTGGATCGTTTCCACTTTCGCTCCGAGTGCTGGGGCGGCCAGTCGTGATTCTCGATCTGGGAGACCCACGCCAGGAAGGCGGTGATGTCCTCGATCTCCTGCTCTGCAAGATCCTGCTGTGGCATCTTGCGGTAGGAATCCGCGAAGACGACCTCCGGAGACGCCAACCGGCGCTTGATGGTGTCCTCGCCGAGCCGTGTGTACGCTCTGGTCAGATCGGGGGCGTAATAGCCTCCGAACCCCAGGAGGGTGTGGCAGTCGTTGCAGTTGTGGCGCTCGAACGCCCGCTTGCCGGCCACTACCTGATCGTTCAGCTGGTCGGCGTGGGTGAGCGCCGCGAACTGGTTTTGGGTGTCGACGGTGAGCACCAGAAAAAGGGCCAACGACGACAACGTGCCCACCCAGAAGATCCACTTGGCGGTCTTCTCCCTCATGGCTTCCCCTTTCGGTCAAACGGGTTGGAGATGTCGTTCCCGGTCGATTCTCCGCCGTGAGTCGGAGCAGATCCTTGACCGCGGTCAAGGGACCGCATTGACGGGCCTCGGCGATGAGCCCACCCACCGGCAGCGGTGGTTGTGGTGCGAGGAAGGCTGGCCCCGGCTCTGAAGCCCGATCGATGTCGGCGGTGAACCGGTCCGCTCCCACCCCCGATTCCGGGCGCTGATCGAGAAGCTCGGCGGGTCCTTATCGACGCCTGCGGCACCTGGTCCCGGGCCCGGTAGCTGTGGGGGTGCCTCAGGACGGCTGGACCTCAGAGTCGAGATACACTGGGACTGGAGTCGATCCGAGGGATCCTGACAGAGCGGTTCGGTCGTAACCGGAGGAGATGCCGTGAGGCGGCGCAGACTCACGTCGAGAAGGCAGTTCCTCAAGGAGAGCTCGGCGGGTATCGCCGGCGCGGCGCTGCTGTCCGCCTGCTCCGACGGGTCAGCTCCCGATGACGCCCCGCCCAGGAACGGGCGGTCCGTCGTCCGCACCCTGGGCAGGACCGGATTGAAGCTGCCGGTGGTCAGCATGGGCTCCTGCTACGCCGTCAACCTGGTACAGACGGCGCTCGACGAGGGGATCGTCTACATCCACACCTCGAGCGATTACGGCGAGGAGAACCAGGAGCGGCTGCTCGGCGAGGCGTTTCGCGGCCGGCCCCGCGACGACTTCGTGATCGCCACCAGCCCTGCGCTGCCGTACCGGTTCCGCAGAATCCGCGGACGGTCCGAGGACCTCGGGTTCCGCATCGACCCGCGGCTGATCGAGAGCTCGATCGAGGAAAGCCTGCGGCGGCTCCGGGTCGACGCCGTGGACATCTACTACCTCTGCTCGGTGGGCAGCCGAGAGGTCCGGTTCGAGCCATACATGGAGGCGTACGAACGGGTCAAAAAGGCCGGCAAGGCCCGGTTCATCGGCGTGGGCACCCACGACAACGAGCCTGAAGTGATCCGGGCCGCCGTCGCCGCCGAGATCTGGGACGTGGTCCTCACCGCCTACAACTTCAGGCAGTCTCATCGCGACGCGATCCGTGACGCCATCGGCGAGGCCGCCCGGGCCGGGCTCGGGGTCGTCGCCATGAAGACCCAGGCCGGGGTCTACTGGGACAGTGCACGCACCCGGATGATCAACATGAAGGCCGCCCTCAAGTGGGTGCTCTCAGACGAGAACGTCCACACGGCCATCCCTGCGTTCTCCACCTTCGACGAGCTGCGCGAGGGCCTCTCGGTCATGGAAGACCTGACCCTGACCCCGGAGGAGGAGCGGGACCTCGGAGTGGGGGAGCGGCTCGGTATGGCGGGGAACTTCTGCCAGCAGTGTGGCCGCTGCCTGCCTCAATGCCCCGTCGGAATGGACGTTCCGACCTGGATGCGCGCCTCGATGTACGCGATCGGCCACGGTCAGCCGGGGAAGGCTCGGGAGACGTTGCGCCGCCAATCCTCGGGTACGCCTGGCTGCGCCGACTGTGACCGGTGCGTGGTCGAATGTGCCCTCGGTCTCGACGTGAGATCCAGAGCCCTCGAAGTGGGGCGCCTGTTGGCTTGAGCCAAGGCAGTAGGCAGTCGGCAGTGGGGAGCAGTTCGTAGCGCGAGGAATTGCCGGGATTCTGGGGCCGCCACTCCTGTGAATACAACAAGAACGTGGGGTGGGGGTTGATCCCCCGCCAATTCGAAGCCCGTGAGATCTGCTGGTGACACGCCGTTCATGTATCGTGAATCGTCGTGCTGAACCGAACCCGCGTGCTGCTGTTCACCGCCTGCCTGCTGTGGGCCGTGTCCTTCGTGGCCACCAAGATCGCCCTCGAGGTGATGCCGCCGCTGACCGTGGTGTCGGTGCGGCTGGTGCTCGCGGCTGTCTGCTTCGCGCCGATGCTCGCGACGGGACGTCGGTGGCGGCAGATCTCGAACCGGCTCACGCTGGTGAAGCTGTTCGGGTTGAGCCTGTTTGGCGCAGGTCTCCACTACGGTTTTCAGACTGTCGGCCTGACCAGGACCACCGCCACCAACGCGTCGCTCTATGTGGCTACGGGACCGATCACGATCCTCTTGCTGGCGGTGGTCTTCCTCGGAGAGAGGCTCAACACCCGCAAGGTCCTCGGGGTCGCCATCGCGGTGATTGGGGTGTTGGTGGTGATGGGTGCGGGGAAGGTGGCCGGCTTCGAGCTCCAGGCGAATGTCGTCGGCGATCTCATGGTGCTCGCCAGCATCGTCATGTGGGGCTGTTTCACCGTGTTCGGCAAACGGATGACCGACCGGTTGGGCGCCCTCACCGTGACCGCCGCGGTGACCGTCATCGGCTCGCTGTGGATGGCGCCGATCGGTCTTGCTGAAATGGCGTGGCGCGGGTTTTCACTGGGCGAGGTTCCCATCCGCGGCTGGCTCGCGCTCTCGTTTCTCGGGGTGGGCTGCAACTTCCTGGCGGTGCTGCTCTACTTCATGGCCCTGGAGCAAACGGAGTCGCAGAAGGTTGGCGTGTACCTCTACACCATACCCCCCATGACCGCGGTGGCGGCGACCCTGGTGTTGGGCGAGGCGATCACCGCGAACATGGTGGTCGGTTCAATCCTGGTGATTGCGGGCGTCGCCCTGACCGAACGGGGTTGACCTGACCGGCATTTGGTTCCGACGAGTGGCCGTCCCGCGTCAGAGCGGTTGAACTACAATAAACGGGGAATCAGCCATCCATGAAATCGAGGATTGGCGCAGCCGCCATCTGTCTTTTCGTCCTGACCGTCATTTCCCGGTCATCAAGGCTCGGCTGTTCCGGCCGGGTGTGTTCGCCGACGGGTTCGAATCGGGGGATACCACCGAGTGGTCAACAGCTGTGCCGTAGCGGCGACGAGCCGCCGGCCTACGGCTGCTTGCCCGACCCCAGCGTCAGCACCGCGACGCGTATGCGGGTCGACCCACCGTGCGAGCCGACACCGCCCTGAAGCCAGCGTGGTGACGCGAGATGACGCGGGGCCGGGCATCGGGCCCTGCGTCGCTTTCCCCGCCACCTCAGCCGCGGGGACACCCGTCCGGCCCCAAGCCCCAGGCTCGATGCCGAGATCGAGCGAGGACTCATCGCCCACGACCTCGATACCTGGTACGCTTTTCTCATGGGGGTTCTCATGCCGAGAAGCGCGGGGAGTCGGTGTGCGTGGCTGTTGTCGGTGGTGGCGACAGCGCTGGTGGCCGCATCATTGGCGCCCGCAATGTCGGCTGACGAGGCCACGGGGCAGACGGCGGTACAGCTGCTCGAGCGGTTGCCGTTGCTCTTTGTCTCGGAACAGGTTTCGCCCGACGGAGCGCTGGCGTACGCCGTGCGGGGGCGGGAGGCGAGCGTCTGGGTTGCCGACCGAGGGCTGAGCTTCCGGCTTCACTCTCTGAGCGGACTGGAAACCCACGCGCGCAGCTGGGTCGTGGCCCTCGACCTGGTCGGCGCCACGCCGCGGCAGCCGGTCGGCGAGGACCAGCTGCCGACCCGGGTGAGCTACTTCAAGGGGCCGAGAGCTCAGTGGCGGACCGGCCTGGCAAGCTACGGGTCGGTGGTGCTTCGCGAGCCGTGGCCGGGGGTCGACCTGGTAGTGACCGGTGCGGCCGGGGAGCTCAAGTCGAGCTTCGTGGTCCGGCCCGGGGCCGACCCGGGTGCGATCCGACTCGCCTATCGCGGGGCGAGCGCGGTGGGGCTCGGACCGGACGGTGCTCTGGTGGTCGACACGCCGCTCGGCTCGATTCGCGAGCAAGCGCCATTTGCCTACCAGCACATCGACGGCCGGCGGGTGGAGGTGGCGGCGGCCTTCGAGCTCGAACCTGGTGGCGAGCCGGGCCGCCAGGATTACCGTTTCCGGCTCGGCCTCTACGACCCGGGCAGCGAGTTGGTGATCGACCCGGTGACGCTGGTCTACTGCGGCTACATCGGTGGAGCCGGAAATGACGCCGGCTACGCCGTCGCCGTCGACGATTCCGGAAGTGCATACGTCACGGGCTCCACGCTCTCGCCCGCCTCGAGCTTCCCGGTGACGGTGGGCCCGGACCTCAGCCTCAACGGCGGCTATGACGTCTTCGTCGCCAAGATCAACGCGGATGGCACCGCCCTCGACTACTGCGGTTACATCGGCGGCATAGGACACGACAACGGCTACGGAATCGCCGTCGATGCCGCCGGCAACGCCTACGTGACTGGAGACACGGGATCCAACCAGTCGAGCTTCCCGGTGACGGTGGGCCCGGACCTCACCTTGAACGGGTACGACGACGCGTTCGTCGCCAAGGTGAATGCCGCCGGCACCGCGCTCGACTACTGCGGCTACATCGGGGGATCGGAGAACGAAGGCGGGTACGGAATCGCCGTCGACGCCACCGGCAATGCCTATATCAGCCGGGGGGACCTACTCCGACAATCTCCCGGTGGCGGTCGGTCCGGACCTCAGCTTCAACGGTTACATCGACGCGTTCGTCGCCAAGGTGAACGCCGACCGGCACCGCCCTCGACTACTGTGGCTACATCGGCGGATCGGACACCGACATCGGGCGCGCCATCGCGGTTGACGCCGCCGGCAACGCCTACCTCACCGGGAGCACGGATTCAGATGATCTGACGGTGGCGGTCGGTCCCGACCTCGACTTCAACGGCTCGGATGACGCGTTCGTGGCCAAGGTCAACCCCTCCGGGACCGCGCTGACCTACAGCGGTTACCTGGGCGGTTCCAGTCTGGAGATCGGAGCCGGCATCGCCGTCGACGCCTCGGGCAACGCCCACGTGAGCGGCTTCACGATTTCCGACGAGACGACCTTCCCGGTGACCGTCGGGCCGGATCTGACGTACAACGGGGCGTACGAGGCATTTGTCGCGCGGGTCAACGCCGCCGGCACCGCGCTCGACTACTGCGGCTACATCGGCGGGGCGGGAAACGACGCTTGCTCCGCCATCGCCCTCGACGCCGAGGGCAACGCCTACGTCACCGGCTACACCACGTCCGACGAGACCACCTTTCCGGTGACCATCGGCCCTGGTCTCACCTACAGCGGCGGCTTCAGCTACGGTGACGCCTTCGTCGCCAGGGTCGCCGCCGCCGGCACCTCGCTCGATTACTGTGGTTACATCGGCGGCACCGGGGACGACTACGGGCGCGGCATCGCGGTCGACGATTCGGGGCAGGCCATCGTGACCGGCCAGACCGGGTCCGCCGAGAGTTCCTTCCCGGTCACGGTGGGTCCGGACCTGAGCTTCAACGGCGGCGTCGACGGCTTCGTGGTCAAGGTGGACTTCTCCGACTTCCTCCTCGACGCGACCCCTGCGACCATCGAGATCTGCGCCGGCGACGATGCAGAGTTCACCGTCGACGTCGGCGCCACGGGCGGCTTCGCATCCGACGTGACGCTGGCGGCGAGCGGCAACCCGGCGGGATCGACCGCCGACTTTTCAGTGAACCCGGTGACGCCCCCCGGCAGCAGCATGCTCACCATCGGCAATACCGGCGGGGCGGCAGCCGGGAACCACCTCATCACCATCAGCGGTGCCGCCGACGGCAGCCCGGGCCACTCGGTCGATGTGACCCTCGACGTACTCGAGATTCCGCCGCCGCCAACCCTGACCGAGCCCCCGAACGGCGCCACCGACCAGCCGCTGCGGCCAGTCTTCGAGTGGGATGCCGCGGCTGACGCCGACAGCTACACCCTCGAGGTCGACGACGACCCGGCGTTCGCGACCCCCGAGATCTCGTTGAGCGGGATCGTTGGTACCTCCTATGCGACGTCCGTCGACCTCCAGGAGGACACGACCTACCACTGGAGGGTGAGCTCGGAGAATATCTGTGGGGTCGGTACAGCGTCGACCGTGTTCTCGTTCACCACCCTCGGCCAGTCCACTTTGCCGTTCTCCGATGGCTTCGAATCCGGCGACACCTCGGCCTGGTCAGTGACTGTGCCGTGACGCCAGCCGGCGAAGCCGTCGCCTGGTCCTGAGGCGCCGCAATCTGGCCTCGCAATTTCAGGGCCCAAGGCCCCTTGAACCCAGGCCCCAGCATCCTCTGCAACCATCGTATCCAGTGCCAAATCCGGTGCGCAGCCACCCTCTTGCACCTTTGTATTACAAGTGTTACAGTGGATTTGGGAGGCATCATGGTGACTCAGTCGGTTCGTCTGCCTGAAGAGTTGGCGCGGCGCTTGGCCGCCATCGCGAGGGCGTCGAAACGCCCCAAGAGTTCGTTCATCGTCGAGGCGCTGGAACGGTACCTCGAGGAGCAGGAAGATCTCGAAATCGCTCTGGCGCGATTCCGCGATCCGGAAGCGACGTGGGCCGATCACGACCAGGTGCGCGATGAGCTCGATCTCGATTAGGTGGGAGCGCCGCGCCGTCAAAGAGCTTGCGGCGCTGCCACAAAAAGACCGGCAGCGCGTGTTCGACGCTGTGACTTCCCTTCGGGCGGACCCGCTCAAGGGCTCGATTCTGAGCGCCGAGTGGAGGGGCTTCCGACGGCTTCGGGTGGGCAGCTATCGAGTCATTTATGCCTTCGACGGGTCCGAGTTGGTGGTGGCGATCGTCCGCGTGGGCCATCGAAGAGAGATCTACCGCTAGCACCAACGTCGGTTCCAGGTCCGAGGACCTCAACGCAGGCTCAGGAGGTACTCGGAGATCGCCCGGAGTTCGTCCTCGGGAAGTCGAGCCAGGTTCATCTGGACCTCGGCCATGCCACCGCTCGAGAGCTTGTCGTAGCCGAGCGTTTCGCCGAACTGCAGCGCGAGCGTGAGATCCGCGACGTCGGCGTACCGCTCCCGGCCGATCAGGTTCCGAAGACTCGGGACGTGCCCCTCACCGCGTGGGTGCGGGCCGCCTTCCAGTTGACGGGAGTCGTCGAGAATCATGAAGGCGTTTCGGGGGGTGTGGCACTCGCCGCAGTGACCCGGTCCCTGCACCAGGTACGCGCCGCGGTTCCATGCCGCGTCCCGGTCCGGGTCGGGCCGGAACGTCCGCCCCCGCAAGGCAATGAGCTTCCAGAGTCCGACGGTGCGTCTCGCGAACCCGATCACAGGGACGTCGGCATCGCGCTCAAAGGACCGCACCGGCGGGAGGCTCGAGAGGTAGCCGCGAAGGTCGAGCAGATCTTCGACGCGCATGTTCCGGTACGACGTGTAGGGATAGGCGGGAAAGTAGTGACGGTGATCCGGCGAGACGCCTTCGGTCATTGCGTCGAGGAACTCCTCCGCCGTCCAGCGACCGATTCCGGTGTCGGGGTCCGGGGTGAGATTCCCCGGATACATCGTCCCGATCGGCGTCGAAAAAGCCGCTCCCCCGGTCGGAAGCCCCGAGCTCTCCTTCCCGGTAGGAGCCTTGTGACACGCGATACATCCCCCGGCGTGAAACAACATCTCGCCGTTGGCCAGGTCTGGAGTGTGCGTCGGCAGCACCCGCCCGCTTGGACGGGCCTCGGTCAGGACCAAGAAAGCCGCGGCGACGAATACCGCGCCAAGCGCCGCCGCCGCCGCGATCCGTCTCGCGCGAGAGGCGCGTTTCACTGCTTCGGGCGGCGGTACGCGTCGTGACAGGTCTTGCAGCCGTTGCCGAGCGCGCCGAGAGCCGGCCCGAACGCGGCCTCGTCCGTGACGGACTGCATCGCGACCGCTGCCGCAACGGCGGTTTGAAGGTCCTTGTCGAAGTTTTCACGGTCGGACCAGATCTCCGACTTCGCCCACGTCTCGACGTCGCCCTTGTCGCTGCCGTCCGGAAACAGATCAGCCAGCCTCGTTCAGCCTGTTCGCGATGGTCTCCGCGCTGGCCTTGACGACCTCGGCGTCGAACGGGGCCTGTTTCTTGGCGATCGCCCCGAAAGCCTGCATCGCCTTTCCGATGTCCTCCATCGCCTCCTGTCGCTCTTTGATGGCCGTCGTTCCTGTCACAGCCGCAAAAGTTATTGAGGCCACCGCCGCGACCACCGCGAGGGCGATCAACATCCGAAGCTTCGTCTTTTTCATCGCCATTCCCCTTTCCAGGATCCGAGACCAGTCGATAACTGCAAAGCTCAGCGAGCACCATACCCGGCCAGACTCCTGGAATCAACGCTCATCGTTTCGAGAGCTGGCTTACGGCTGTATAACGGTGGGCTTTAGCGCCTTAGCGCCTTACCCGTGAGGTTGTCCGCAGAATGGTGACGAAATCAAGATAGCCATCAGGTGGATGCTGCGGCGAGGGCGGGGATGACGAGGTTGTCGCGGAGTTGAAGCGCGCAGGAAACGACCGCTCTGCCGAGGCGGGTGAGGTAGTACTTGTACCTCCTGCCGACGATCTTGATCAGGCCGTGCAGCCGCAGTCTTCTGAGGATCCGCGATACCTGTCGGCCGGTTCTTCCGAGGTGGCGCCGTATGTCTCGGTTTCGGAAACCGGTGATGGCGAATTCGCCACGTGCGATTGCATGGAAGACCGCGAGATCCTCAGCCTGAAACAGGTTGAAGCCGCGGTGGCTACGACCCTGTCGCCGCACAGGGTCCGCGATCTTCGGCAGCTTCCGGGCGCCATCTGATGGATCATCGAGTGTGGACAGAAAGTCCAGGTAACGCCGGTTGGCCGCTGCCATGAGCTTCGCGAGGATCCCAAGGCTGTAGATGTTTTTCTTGACGGGTGCAGTCTTCATCGACTGCGTTCCGTCGCGGTGTTCCACCATTCGGTGGTGCTTGAAAATCGTGACATCGTTGACGGTGGTCTCGATGCGCAAGACCCGGCCAAGCTTGTCATACATCTTGATTGACGCTCGGTCCATGTAGTGTTTGATGCTGGTGCCTTGGATGCGGGTGTGGAAGCGATTGCCGACCTCACCTGAGAAACGGGCATCAAGGCGCCTACCGAGGAATGTCGCGATGTGGTCCACCTTCACCGCATGCACCGCAGTGCGCACGAGGTGGTCATAGAGCGGAGCAAATGCCTCGGCCGATTTGAAGATCAGGTCGGTGGCGTACTCGACCTGCATCCCGCTCCTTGATATCCCGAACGATTTCGATGAACTCTATCACCTCTACTGGATCAGCGAAGATGTGCTCGCCGCTCGAAACTCGGTTGTATACGTGGTACAAACCGCCTTCAACCACGATTCTCGGCCGTCTCACCATTGCCGAATTCCTCCGACAACAGCCTGCCTCAACTTTCCAAGGTTCTAAGCCACCGAAAGCGACTCAGCCGCGACGACGAGATTCACCCCTTGACTCTTTATAGAGGCACTCATTGCAAGACGGGCTACAGCAAGCACTTACGATTGACTTTGATGATGTACAATCTGCTGGGAGGTGGGGAATGGCCGAGCGAGCTTTCACCAACTGCACCAATGCCGGGCCTGTAAGCGTCTATGTAAAAGACGGCAAGGTGACGCGCATCCGTCCGCTGGTTGCAGACGAGAAGGACTTCAGACCCTGGGTGATTGAAGCGGACGGCAGGCAATACTCGCCGCCAAAGAAATTTGCGTTAGCGCCCTACGTTCACGCGGAAAGGCGCCGGATCTATTCTGACGAGCGCATCAAGTATCCGATGAAGCGGGTGGATTTCGATCCCAACGGCGAGCGAAACCCCCAGAACAGAGGAAAGTCCCCCTACGAGCGGATCTCGTGGGATGAGGCCCTGGATATCGTTGCGGGCGAGATTAAACGCGTCAAGGACACATACGGTGGATCGGCCATCTCCGGGATGACCTCTTCCCATCACAACTGGGGGATCGTCGGTTACAAGATGGGACCGTTTGCGCGATTTATGAATATGCTCGAATTTACTCCGGTCCTCGACAACCCGGACAGCTGGGAAGGCTGGCACTGGGGCGCGACCCACACCTACGGTTTTTTCTGGCGCCTGGGTATGCCCGAGCAATACGATCTCCTCGAGGATTCACTCAAACATGCGAGGATGATCGTCTTCTGGTCCAATGATCCGGACTCGACCCGCGGCATCTACACCGGACAGGATTCTTCCCTGTGGCGCCAGTGGCTCAAGGAAAAAGGGGTGAAGATGGTCTTTATCGATCCCTTTCACAACTTCACCGCCGGGGTGATGGAAGGCAAATGGATCGCGCCACGGATAGGGACCGATACGGCGATGGCCATGGCCATTGCCCATGTCTGGATCACTGAGGACACCTACGATAAAAAATACGTCGAAGATCGAACCATCGGGTTCGATGAGTTCAAGAAATACATCCTGGGCGAAACGGACGGGCAGCCCAAGACCCCTGAGTGGGCCGACCGAAGAAACGGGAGTCAAGGCCCGCGTCATTCGGACCCTGGCCCGGGAATGGGCCGCCAAGACGGACCGTTCTGTCCGGCGGTTCTCGTGGCGGCGAAGGCGGTGCCTGTCGTCAGGCGTACGGCACCGAATGGGCCCGTATGATGGTGTTGCTCCAGGCCATGCAGGGACTCGGCAAACCCGGGGTCAGTATCTGGGGGACCACCATGGGGGCGCCATCGGATACCGATGTCTTGGTTTCCGGGCTACGCCGATCTGGAAGGGCGCATCGCCACATCCCAGGTGGCCGACTATCTGCCCGGTCAACCCCACGCAAACAGCGGCTGTGGCGCCTTACCGTACCCGACGCGATCCTCAATCCGCCGGTGAGCTGGTATGGAGAGGGTTTTTGCGGTCAGTCGCTCGAGCAGCAGTTCAAACACTTCGAATATCCCATGAAGGGTCATTCCGAGGTCAGGCTGTTCTACCGCTATGGCGGCTCCTTCATCGGAACCATGAGCTGATACGACCAAGTGGGTGCGGATGTACCAGAGCCCCAAGCTGGAATTCGTCGTCAACCAGGATATCTGGTTCAATAGCGAGACCCGCATGGCCGACGTCATCTTGCCCGCCTGCACCAATTTCGAGCGGGATGATGTGGGCGAATGGGGCGCCGGCGGCGGGTACACCAAGCACGCCAGCAATGGCTGCAACTTCAGGATCATCGTTCGCCAGCAGAAGTGTATCGAGCCACTGTGGGAGTCGAAGTCCGACTACGAGATCTTCGCCCTGCTCGCTGACCGCCTCGGGATGAAAGAAGCATTCACCGACGGCAAATCCGAGCTGGATTGGGTCAGAGCTTTCTTCGAGATTTCCGATCTTCCCAAATACATCAGCTGGGAGGAGTTTAACCAAAAGGGATACTACATCATCAACTTGAAGGAAGCTTACAGATCCACACCATCTTTGCGGTGGTTTGCCGAAGGCAGAGCATGTGATACGCCGGATGTGAACAATCCAAAGCGCGGCACCGACAAGGCCAAGGAGCTGGGTACCTACAGCGGCAAGATCGAGTTTGTCTCGGAAAGCCTGAAGGCGAATTCTCCGGACGACCAGGAGCGGCCCGTTTCCCCGCGGTACATTCCCAGTTGGGAAGGGCATCACTCCGAGCTATTTGCGAGATATCCGCTACAACTGGTGACCCCCCATCCGCGGTTCTCTTTCCACTGCCATTACGACAAGCATACCGACTGGCTGAATGACATCCCCGTCCATCGCATCAAGAAGGACGGGTACTGCCTGGTGGCCGGCACGAATCCATCCCGAAGATGCCAGAGAAAGGGGAATCCGACACCACGATATTGTTCGACTGTACAACGATCGGGCATCCGTCCTCTGTATTGCCGTGGTCACCGAGAGGGTACGACCGGGAATCATTCACAGCTATGCCTCCTCGGCGAGATACGATCCACTGACTCCCGGCCGGGACGATGCCATCGATAGGGGGGGATGCGTGAACATGCTGACGTCATCGCGCATGTTGTCCAAGAATGCGCCGGGAATGACTCCCAATTCCTGTCTGATCGAAATCGAAAGATGGGAGGGCTGACGATAGTGGCACGTTTCAGTCTGCTGATCGATGTCACGAAGTGCAACGGCTGCTACAACTGCTTTCTCGCCTGCCGGGACGAGTATTACGACAATGACTATCCGCCCTATTCGCAGGCACAGCCGCTGAACGGTCAGTTCTGGATGCAGGATCATGGAGGTTGAGCGCGGAGCGTATCCGAAACCCAAGGTTTCCTATATCCCGATCCCCTGCATGCACTGCGAATCGGCGCCATGTATGGACGCGGCCAGGAACGGGGCGGTGTACCGAAGGGAGGACGGCATCGTTCTCATCGATCCTGAAAAGGCCAAGAATCAGGAAGCAATCGTCAACGCCTGTCCCTATCGAGTGATCTACTGGAACGAGGAGACCCGGACGCCTCAGAAATGTACCCTGTGCGCCCACCGCCTGGACGAAGGGGCCACACTGCCGAGGTGTGTGGAATCGTGTCCCACCGGGGCATTGGTGTTCGGTGATCTGGACGATCCCGACAGCGAGATCGCCAAGCTCACGGACGAACTCGACGTCGAGGAGTTTCACCCCGAGTTCGAGACGCGGCCTCTCGTCAAATACGTGGCGATTCCCAAACTGTTCATCGCCGGCGAGGTGGTCCTCAAGGACCGGCAGAATGAGTGCGCCCAAGGGGTGGCAGTCGTCCTCGAGGGCGACCACCAGCTCCGGGAGACCATGACTGATGCTTTCGGGGACTTCGAGTTCGAGGGGCTGGAGAACAACATCCCGTACCGGGTCATCTTGAGGCAACAGGGGTATCTCGAGAAAAAGATCGAGGTGACGTTGAAAAAGGACTTGAACCTCGGCGAGATGGTTCTGGAACCCACTGCGTGAATCCACGGCGCCAGGAGGTGCGCCGAGTCGCCCGTTCCGCTCGTGATGCGAAGCTGACAGGATTATGAGGAGTAAGAGATGATCAGCGCAAGAGACGCGGAAGGCGCCCCGTATGATGCCGCCAAGCACTTTGGAGTCTACGGGTTGCAGAAAATCACGGAGGCGAACTCCAAACGCACCACTGTTTGCTACTCCTACTTTCAGCCAAACGGTGGCGCCGAGATGTCCTCGTCGCCCAAGGAGCGGGTCTACTACGTGGTCAGCGGTTCCATTACCGTCCGCGGCAAGACAGAAGAGCATGCGCTTGGCCCAGGGGATCTGATCTATATCGCTCCGGGCGAAGAGCGGGAAGTGGCGGTTAGCGGCGGCAGACCCGCAGAAGTTCTGGTGCTCATTGTCACGCCATAGTCCTTCTCACAAGAAGGAGGGCGAATTCACTTCCATCGCGAGTTGTTTGAGAAAGGACCTCCATGACGAAAGACATTTTCAGAATCGATGGAAAGATCGCCGTGGTCACCGGTGGCGCCGGAGGTATCGGGCATGCGTTGGCAATGGGATTGGGAATCCAGGGCGCTACGGTCGTGGTGTCGAGTCGGAACCAGAAGAGCATCGAACAGGTAGCCAACGAGATTACCGAGGCGTCCGGAAGCGAGGCCAAGGCCATTACCTGTGATGTGACCGATGAGGCCAGCGTACGAGACCTCGTGGACACCGTGTTGAAGGAATACGGAAGGCTGGACGTGCTGGTCAATGCCATGGGCATGAACATCAAGCGCGATGCCTTCGAGTATCCCATGGAGGAGTGGGACAGACTCTTCGAAGTCAACGTCAAGGGAACCATGATCGCGTGCAAATGGGGCGGAAAGGCAATGAAGGCGCAAGCGAGCGGGGGGGCCATCGTCAACCTGTCTTCCGTCCGCGGCATTCGCGGCTATACGGGCGGCAACACCGGATACTGCTCCACCAAGGGCGCCGTGGAGCTGATGACGAAGGCCTTGGCGATCGAGTGGGCCCCCCATCACATTCGCGTCAATGCTCTCGGTCCTGCTCTGGTGATCACCCCGGGGACCAAGCACATTGCCGAGAACCCCGAACTGGCCAAGAAGTACGCCGCGGCGGTTCCGCTGGGGAGAATCGCCATGCCCGAAGACCTGGTCGGTGCCGTTCTCTATCTGGTGTCGGACGCGGCGAGTTTCGTGACCGGCCAGACCATATACGTGGATGGTGGTCTGACAGCATCCTGACCATGAGAAGAGGCCATTATGACGCTGGTTACTGATCCCTATTCTGGGCTGCAACTGGTTGAACTGAGCCACGAGTGGGGCTGCAACGTACCCTCCTACCCCGCACAAGAGGACGTGGCAATGTTCCGTGCGGTCAAACATGCGCAGCACGGCGTCCTGACGTTCAAGATCAGGACGATCATGCATACCGGAACGCATATGAATGCTCCACTGCATTTGATCCAGAGAGGAGCGGATCTGGCCGACATTCCCAATGACCATTTCTTTGGTAACGGTGTCGTCTTGAGCATCCCCAAGAAGAACTTCGAGGTCATTCGCGCCGAGGACGTCGAGGCCGCCACGCCCGAGGTTCAAAAAGGGGATGTCGTGGTCATCGTAACGGGCTGGCATCACAAGTACTCCGACTCCCAAGAGTATTTTGGGGAGTCGCCGGGACTATCGAGAGACGCCGCCGAGTGGCTGGTCGAAAAGGAGTGCAAGCTCGTCGCCGTGGATACGCAGCAAATCGATCATCCATTGGCGACCTCTCTCGGTCCCCACCGGGGCGGGCCGACCATGAGGCGCCTGGCCGGAGAGTACCAGCGAGCCACCGGATTGGATCCACGAAAGGAACACGCCGAATGGAACATCGCTCACAAGATTCTCTTGGGCGCCGGGATTCCGACGATTGAGCAGGTTGGCGGCGATGTGGACGTCCTGTTGGGTAAACGGGCTACCTTTGCGGCCATACCGTGGAGATTCAAACATGGAGACGCCTGCCCGGTCCGGTTTGTAGCAATGATCGACCCTAGCGGTAGCTTGTGGATCGACTCCGGTAACTAGTCAGGCACAATGAGAAACGGACGTCGTATGCCGGTGATGACAGGTAGCCCGTTCAGATAAGGGATCGCGATCATGAGCCTTCAGGTCTACAATCTAAGCCATCCGTTCCATCACCACATGCCGGAATGGCCTTCGAGCCCCGGGGTGAATGTTACCGTCAACAGGTTTCATGCCAGAGATGGCGTCTACCAGGTCAGATGGGAAGGCATCATGCACCGCTGCACCCATATGGACGCCCCTATACATGTTACTGAGAACACACCGTCCATTGCTGATTACCCGCTGTGGCGCCTTTGCGGCACCGGTGTCGCGGTATCCATCCCCAAAGGAAAATGGGGTGTTATCTCCGTCGAGGATCTCGAGAACGCCCGACCCGAAATCCAGGAGGGCGACATCGTCATGATCAACACGGGGTTTCATCACAAATGGGGTGATAGCGACGAGTATTTCGCCTATGGCTGCGGCGTTCACGCCGATGGCGCCCAGTGGCTGGTCGACAGGGGGATAAAGCTGGTCGGGTACGGTCACCAGGCCTGTGATCACCCGATCGCGACAAAGCTGGTTGACCACGGCCCCGGACCAACTCAGCCGCACCTGATCGAAGAGTACAAGGAGTTCACCGGCCGCGATGCCAATGAGGATTTCCCCGATTGGGAACCTGCCCACAAGACCCTCATGGTGAAAGGGGGCATCCCAGGGATCGAGAACATCGGCGGAGACCTCGACGAAGTAACCGGCAAACGGTGCTTCTTCATGGCTTTCCCCTGGCGCTGGCCCGGTGGAGATGGGTGTGTGGTCCGGGTTCTGGCGATCATCGATCCCGACCAGAAGTTCCGTTTTGAGACCGGGCGATGAGATCTCTATGACCAGGCGTGCCCACGCCATCATCATCGCTGGATTTTTCGCCGTATCGATCGCTCATGCCATAAGGTACGGCCATGGCATGCTGCTGCCTGAGATGCTACCGGATTGGGGCATGCAACCCGCTGGGTGCGGTCCATCGCCGGCCGCGGTAGAAAGCTGGTGAGAAGTGCGGGCTAGATCGTCAGGATAGTCGTACCGCTGTTTCCCATCAGTCCGTAGGTCTGCGCCATGGCAACCTTGGCATTCTTGACCTGCCGTTCCCCGCATCGACCGCGAAGTTGATTCGACGCCTCGACGACTTGCCAAATGGCTTGGGCACCGATGGCCTCTCCAAAGGATGAAAAACCGCCGCTGGGACACACTGCGACCTTGCCGTCGATTCTGGTCTCACCGTCTCTGAGCATTCCTGGAGCTTCACCCTCACCGCAGAAACCGCAGGTCTCGAGATACTGAAGGTAATGCCACGAACTGTTGTCGGGGAGCTCCAGCACATCGACATCTTGCGGCCCGATACCTGATTTTTCATACGCCTGGCGGGAAGCCGAGTAGCTCTCGCTCAACAGCGGCGCTTCGGCTTTGGACGGCGCCGAAAGGGCCGAAATGCGAAGCGTCGGGTCGCCGTAGATCGCACTGCCCATGGTGGTGGCCGCGATCTTCACCGGCTTGTCGGCCTTCTGAATCGCTTTCGGATCGGCAGAAAGAACCACTGCGGCTGCGCCGTCACTGGTAGCGCAGAGTTCGAGAAGGCGGAGTGGGTCACAGACCATCGGAGATTCGAGCACCTGCTCCAGAGTAAACGTCTTCTTGTATCTGGCGTTCGGGTTCTTCGACCCGTATTGGCTGAGCAGCACTTTGACGGCGGCCAGATCTTCAGGAGTGTCGTCGTATTTCTCAAGCCGTTTCCGGCATTCCATGGCCCAATACACCGGATTGGGCATCCCGGTCATACGCCATCGCAGCACGTCCCTGTCCGCCTTCGGATCGTCGGACTTGGCGCCGAGAAAACCTTTCGGGGAGATGTCAACCCCAACGGCCAGAGCCGTATCCGATTCGCCCACTGCAACGCTGTTGTAGGCCATGCGCATCGCGGCAGAGCCCGTCGCGCAGGCATTGTAGACATTCACCACTGGTACGCCGGTTTCACCGAACACACTTTCGATGTACTGTCCGGAGAGGTGGCCGGCATTACCGCCGTAGATCAGAATACCGGACATAATGGCCTGGACATCTCTCCAATCCACATTTCCGTCTCTGAGGGCTTCTGCAACTGCCACCTCTCCCATCTGAATGAATGTCTTGTCGTCGAATTTGCCCCAGGGGTGAACACCGACCCCGACGATGTATACGTCTCTCATTTTCGGTACCTCTCGAATCGGTTTGCCGCCTGTCGGGAAACCTCTCTACTCGCTCACTCGAAACGCCCATGTCACGACTTCGTTGCCCTCAGCGTCCTGGTAGAGGACAAAATCCGTCGTCTCCGCATCCAGACCGATCCTGAGGGCATCCAGGTCACTGTCAACGATGATCCCGGCAACCGAGATCCCTTCAGGGAATTCCACCAATCCCAGCCCGTACGGCGTGATGTCGCCCGAGGTCTTGAACGGGGGTGGGCACATATAATGTTGGATGGTATACGTCGCCAGCTTGCCCCTATTGCTCAGCAGTACGTCTTCAACGTTCTCTCGCGAGCAGCCTGGCCGGTGCTGGGAGTGACTCGCCGGAAAGAAGTAGGTGCCGCAGGAATTGCACCTGGCACCCCTGAGTCGAACGCCATCCTCTCCAGAGTCAAAAAGACCCGGGAACGCCGGAATTCTCGCCTTTTCGGTAGCCATCGTGAGTATCCTTCATTTCCAGGACATGATGGAGTTGTCCACTACCCCAAATCGTCCCTTGCCCAAGACATCGTGTTCCACATTTACTTTCCCTTGAACTGGGGCTCCCTCTTCTCGATGAACGCGGCCACCCCTTCCTCTTTGTCTTCCAGCGTCAGCGACAAGCTGTACATCTCCCGCTCGTAATCAAGCCCCACTTCCAGGCTGGTCTGCATTCCCTTGTTGATGGCCTGTTTGGCGAGTCTCAGTGCCGCCTGACTCTTGGAAGATATTCTCTTGGCCATCTCTTTGGCGGTGTGCATCAGCTCGGCTGCAGGCACCACCCGGTTCACCAGACCGATTCGATCCGCCTCGTCGGCGCGGATCACGTCTCCGGTGAAAATGAGCTCCTTCGCCCTACAGCTACCCACCAGTCGCGGCAACCGCTGAGTGCCGCCCCCGCCCGGGATCAGCCCGAGGTTGATTTCCGGTAGTCCGAATCTGGCTTTGTCAGAGGCGATGATGAGATCGCACGCCATGGCGATTTCGCACCCACCGCCCAAGCAGAAGCCGTTTACGGCCGCAATCACCGGTTTCCCGAGGTTTTCCACCATGGAGCCCAGACGCGTGATGTTATGAGCCGAAAAGGGAGTTGTCTGACTCAGTTCCTTGATGTCGGATCCGGAAACGAACGCCTTGCCGGAGCCGGTGAGAATCACCACCTTGACCTCAGCGTCGGCGCTGATCGCCGATATGACCTTGCCGAATTCCGCCCGGGTTTGGTTGTTCAGGGCATTCATCACTTCGGGCCGGTTGAAGGTGATGATGGCAATTCCCTCTTCCTTCTCGAAGATAATACTCTCAAGGGTCATGCTGTCCTCTCTCTCAGGCACTCTTGCGACGCTTCCTGATACCGTACTCGCACAGCTTGCCGAGCGCCTTGACTCCTGAACGGATCGAGGTAAACACCGGCAGGTCCTTGCCCAGCTCTTCCATGATTCGGTTCTTGTACTCGTTGTGGCCCACCAGCATACAGACGATCACCGGTTTCTTGTGCCTTGCGGCGATCTTCTGAACGGTTCTTTCATCAAGGACCGGCATGGTGTACTTCATCCCGGCCAGAATCAGCACAGCGGCATCGATGTTGGGATCACCGAGCGGTGCGGCAAGTGTTGTTTCCAATGTCTTCACCAGTCCCAGTTTCTCGATGGAGTACCACAGATCAACCGGGTTGGCCGGCGGCATGTTGGCCGGAAAAACGTCTTTCAGAGCCTCGACGGTTCCGGGGGTCAGGCCGGGCACCTCGAGTCCGTGCTCGGCACAGATATCGGACACCACTACCCCTACGCTTCCGGCTGCCGTGACAATCGCCACACGGTTGCCTTCGGGAATTGGTTGAGTGCTGAAGACCTTTGCGAACTCTTGAATCTCCGTGAAGTCATCGGCTTTGATGCATCCGGTCTGTCGGATGGCGGCCTCGACGATCCTGGCGTTACTCGCCATGCTGCCCGTATGACTCATGGCTGCTTTCGCGCCGGCCTCGGTCCGGCCACCTTTGAGGAAGATCACCGGTTTCTCTGCCGCCACCTTTCTCGCGATCGGGACGAGTTTGGTGCCGTCCGCGATACTCTCAAGGTACATGGAAATGACATCGGTCTCCGGGTCGTTGCCGAAGTACTCCAGCAGGTCGTTTTCGTTGACGTCACACTTGTTGCCGATGGAACAGATTGTGTTCACATTCAGCGTCTTGTTCACCACGATATCGGAGGCCATGGCGGCGGCCAAAAGGCCAGATTGCCCGATGAGTACCACGTTGCCCCTGGGCACGTCCCTGATGGGGAAGAAGGTGGTGGTGATGTTCCGGGACACGATCCCCGTGCAGTTCGGACCCATGACGCGAATGCCGTTCTCCCTGGCCACGGCGACGATCCTGTTCTGAAGGTCGACTCCTTCTCCCCCCACCTCGGCAAAGCCCATGGCCTCGATGATGACTGCCTTGACGCCTTTCTTGGCGCAGTCTTCCATGGCCTGAACACACGACTTGGCGGGGATGATGATGACCACAAGATCGACCTGCCCAGGAGTTTGCGACACCGAAGGGTAGGCCTTGAGTCCCAGCACTTCATCGGCTGTCGGGTTGACCGGGTAGATGGCGCCTGCAAAATCACTGTCGATGATGTTTTGAAGAATAATGTTGCCGGCTTTCATGGGGTTCGTGCTGGCCCCGACGACCGCAACGGATTTGGGTTTGAAGAATCGATCCATCGTGGTTCCGCCGTCCTCTGGAATCGTCGCCTCCAAAACCCGTGTTGATCCGTGCCCAGCGAAGAAGCGCCGTTTGCGCCGATCGCCCCCGCTCAAGCGGACAAGACGATACGTGCGTCCACGGCGACGGCGCCCTCTCTGTGCGCAAACACCGGATTCATGTCGATCTCTTCGATGCTCGGTGTCCGGTTCACGAAATCGGAGAGTCTGACGAGCATTTCCTCCAGACATGGAATGTCGACCGGTTCCTGGCCCCGATATCCCTCGAGCAGCTTGCGGCCCTGAATTTCATTGATCATCTCGGCAGCGTCGGCCTTTTCGATGGGAACGATTCTGAAGGCCACGTCCTGGAGCACCTCAACGAGGACTCCGCCCAGGCCGAACATCACGACGGGGCCAAAATCGGCGTCTTTGTACATCCCCATGATGATTTCCACGCCCGCCCTGACCATGCTCTGAACGGAAACACCTTCAATACTCGCGTCCGGGCAGACGACTTTGCAGGAGGCCATGATCTCATCGAAGGCCTCTTCCACCTCCGATCGACCCGGGAGATTGACCTTGACACCACCTGCGTCGCTCTTGTGGGAGATATCCACCGATGAGACCTTCAGCACAACGGGATAACCGACCTCTTCGCTGGCGGAAACGGCTTCCGTCTTGGTTCGTGCAAGTCGAGTGTCAGTGCAATTGATGCCTGCTTCCTTGAGCATCTGCTTGGCTTCGATCTCGGTCAAGACAGTCCGCTTTTCTTCCCTTGCTTGTTCCAGGATTCTCTCTGCTATCACGAGCTCGCCTTTGATTCCTGCATCGCCTGATTCTCGTCCTCCCCGAGCTCGCCGAAGCAGTCTTAGACGCACCCGGTCGGTTTCGGAAGGCCAGCCATCTTACAGGCTCCGGCGGCCGGACCCGACGGGAACAACAGACAGATGTATTTCATGTCGAAACCGGTCATCTTGCAGAGGAGGCGAACCAGCGGGGCAATACCGTTCCTCACATAATATTGCCGCAGCGCATCAATCACTTTCCAGTGCTCATCGGTCAGTTCTTCAATGCCTTCTTTCTTCTGGACCCACTGGACCCACTCGTCGCACCAGTTGTCATAGGCATCGATGAAGCCGTCCTCGTCAACAGCAAATGTCTTTCCCATGAATTCCACGGTCCGCATGTCATCGTCCTCTGTCGTGTTCTCTCACCGGGAACCTATGGTTCCATCGGGATATCGCCCAGGCAGATGTCCTTGTCGGTACGGATACCATTGATCATCAGCGGGGGCTTGTTGTCTTTCTTAATGGTCAAGGTGAACGTCCGGTCGTCCGTCAGGCCCCGGAACCAGAAATCACCGAAATTGTCCGTCTCGACCGTGGAGGTCTGACTGGACGCCTCGTCCTTGAGGGTGCACGTGGCGCCGATGATCACCTCCTTCTCCACCGGGTCATAGACGGTGCCCGCTACGAACTTCTTGGGCAGGTGCTTGTAGTACACCCGCGACTTCGTCTCGGCCTCCGGGTTCAGGAGCTCGGCCTCGTTGATGAAATCCGCAAAGTCGGTCTCCTCGCCGAAGCGAAGCGCCTCGGTCGGGCACTGGTCCACGCAGCGCGGCACTGGCCACTCCTCCGGGTCGTTGTCCAACAGGTGGGCGCAGCCCGTACACTTCTGAGCGATGTTCAGCTGCTCGTTGAAAAAGATGGAGTCATGGGGGCAGGCGTCCTCGCACAGCTTACACCCGGTGCACTTCTCCGGGTCGATGATCACCAGGCCGTCGTCGCGCTCGTATATAGCTTGGGGCTCGCAGCACGAAATGCAGGGCGCATCGTCGCAGTGGTGGCAGAGCTTCGGAATGTAGGTCACCTTGACCTTCGGCACCTGGCCGCGGACCAGCTCCGTGATGCCGAGCCAGAACTGCCCCGTGTCGGGCTGGGGCTTGGCGTAGGGCGGCCAGTCGTTGCCCACATGCTCGTCCTTACAGGCGATCTGGCAGCAGTAGCAGCCGTTGCACACTGACAGATCCACGTAAAAGGCTTTCATCTCTTGTCACCTCGAACGACCCAGGCGTCGAACCGCAGGCCCGCAGCCGGATCATATTTCCGCTCAAAGGCCTCCGGATAGTCTCTCCTCCATTGGTCCATCTCTTCGCCCGTTACCCTCTCCACCTCGACCAGATAGCCTGGCCGGCGTTGCCCCACGCAGTTCTCCGATGTGCCGGGTCCGGGGGAGATGGTGTTGATGGCACCGCCGCGCTCGATTTCACCGGTCTTGATCGGGTCGTGGCGGGCGCCATGGTCGATGTACGCCACGCCGGGCCGTATCCGTTCGGTGACATAGGCGCCGGCCAGCACGATGCCGCGCTCGTTGAAGATCTTGACGATATCACCGTTCCGGATCCCCCGCTTCTCCGCCTCCGAAGGATGCAGCCACAGGGTTCGTACTTGTAGCCGTCCGGGCCCACGACCTTGCAGGTCGGCGCTTCGCGGGTCCAGGTGATGTCGTCGCACTGGGCGTGCACCCGCCAGCGACCGTGGTTGGACATGAGCAGCAGCGGAAACATCTTGGCCCGGTGACTGGAGAGGCGTTCGTCGTGATTGTGGCTCTTTTCGATCCACTTCGGAATCGGCGGCCGCTCCTTGTCGTTCGGGAAGTCTTTGGCCAGGCGCTCCGAGTAAAACTCGAGCTTTCCGGACGGCGTCGGCAGCTTGTTCTTCTCCGGGTCTTCGTAGAAGTGCCGGAACCCGGGAGGATCGTCCTCCCAGTCTTCGGCCGTGTTGTAGCATCCAGTACTTCTTCTCCTTGAGCTGCTCCCAGCCGACCAGCTTTTCACCGCCCATGTACTCCCAGACCTTCTTCTGCAGGTCGAAAACCGACAAGCCCTCGGTCAGCTTCTCCTCCAGCCCGAGCTTCTTGGCGACCTCCACGACGACTTCGAAGTCGCTCTTGGATTCGCCGATCGGCTCGATGGCCTTGTCGGCGATCATGATATTGGGCTGCTGGGTGCCCTGGCGGATGTTGGTGATGATGTCGTCGACCTCCATTAGGTGTTGGCCGGCAGGATGATGTCGGCATAGAGGCAGTCGTTTTCCAGCCAGGGATGCTGGGCAACGATGCACTCGATCTTCGGGTTGCTGCATGGCCAGCTCGGTCTCGTGGCCGTCGTTCCAGCAGGTGATCCGGCAGGGGCTGTCGGTCCAGATCATGTGGATCTGGCAGCCGCCCTCTTCCTTCGGGATCGGGTAGGTGTATTCGATGAACTGATCCTGGACCAGAGCGTTCTGGGCGCCGGTTCCGCGGAAGATGATCGGTTCGTCGGACTGGATGGCCTTCTGGATCAGGGTCTTGGGTATGACCTGCTTCTGCCAGGCGGTGACCGACGGAGAGAACCGGCAGCGACAGCCGCTCCTCAATTTCCGGATTCCAGAAGAAGGTGCCGCCCATGTTCTCCGCCCGCGGCATGCCGAAATAGGTGAACTGGTGCTGGTGGACACCCGGCCCGCCCAGTCCCTGCATGCCGAGCAGGATGCACTCCAGCCGGGCCGGTTCGTGGGAAAAGGGTCCGCGGATAAAGCCGCCGCCGAAATAGTGGGCGATGGAGGTGGTCTTGGCCGGCGAACTCCCGGGCCAGGGCCTTGATGGTCCACTCCGGAACGCCGCATTTCTTCGACGCCCATTCCGGGGTCTTGGGAATGTCGTCTTCCTTACCGAGCACGTAGGCCTCCACCTTGTCCATAGCCCACGGTGTGGGTTTCGACGTATTCCTTGTCGTAGGTCCCTTCGGTGATCCACATGTAGATGATGGCCAGCTGCAGGGCCGCGTCGGTGTTGGGCAGTACCGGAATCCACTTGTCGGCATGAATCGCCGCACCGTAGTTCAGGTCCGGGCAGATGTAGACCTGCTTGATGCCCGACCTCTTTCCAGAAATAGCAGAGCCGGCTGGCAAACTGCCCGGTGAACCCCCAGGGAGTCGTTTCCGGATCGCAGCCCCAGAAGAGCACCATATCGGCGTGCTCGGTGGTGTCTTTCACGATATTGGCCGCCGGGTACATGATGCCCTGGGCGCCCTGGCCCCAGACGTGCTTGGCTCCCCAGTACCAGCCTTCCCAGCTGTCGGGGTTTCGCACCTGCAGGGTGAATCCGCCCAGATGGTCCAGCAGTACGCCGGGATGGCCGTGGGGGGTGTTGATGGTTTTGCACTCGCCGTGACCGTCACCCTGCATCAGGATGGCGTAGGGCCCGTATTCCTTGTGGATGCGCTTGATCTTCGCCGGCGATCAGATCGGTGGCCTCATCCCAGGAGATGCGGACATATTTGCTCTTGCCCCGGTTCTGGGTATTCCGCTCCCCGTCGGGATCCCAGTCCACCCTCTTGAGGGGGTACTTGATTCGATTCGGGGAGTAGACGCGCTTCTTGTAGGCCAGCGAAAAGGGAGGCGGAAGGGACTTCCAGGAGGGCTCGATGGTTTTGCCATTTCGCTCCATCTTCCACTGACGGACCTCCTCCTTCTTGTACTTCCACCCGTATCGCATCGGCCGGACGCGGACGATCTTGCCGTCCTTGACGTCCACCATGCCCTCCGCACCCCCGCCGAAATACCCGCCGAGACCGAGGCTCCTCAAGACGGTCTTGTCCTTGGTCTTCAGTCTCGCCCTCTTCTCTTCCTTCATCTTCATCTCTAGAGCCCCTTTGGAGATTCGATTCCGTCAACGACTTTACATGACCTCACGGGGAGCTTCGAGCAATATGTCACCATATCGGGCTGAACAGCAGTATGTTCGATACACCACATCTTGCCGGTTCTTCCTGTCCCGGATTGCATCTCATCGCCGATATACAGTGTACCGTCGTTTTCACAAATGCAATGAATGGGGCATCTATAAAGAGTCAAGAGGAGAATCTCGTCGTCGCGGCTGTGTGTAGCTGTGGAAAACGGGGAAGGGGCCCCGTTTTCCAAGCCCTGTGGGAAGGTGGGGTGGGGGGCTGGCTTACGGCCACTCGCTTCTGGAGGTGGGGCGCGTCGTAGGTTGGGTGGGTGGGGGACGACGTAAACCCCTCCGACCGTATGCGCCCGCAGAACGCTTGAATTGTCGGCGAGGTGTATGGCGCGCCGGAGAGGACTCGAACCTCCAACCGTCGGATCCGAAGTCCGATGCTCTATCCATTGAGCTACCGACGCGTCGCGGAGATTCTATCCGAAACGGTAGTGCTTGTGGACGGGTTGCCGCACATTCCAGGTGCAGGACATGCCGGCAGGGAAGGTCACGAGCTGGCCCTTGCCCACCCGCACGGGCTCGCCGCCGTCGGGGGTGACGACGACGTCGCCGTCGAGGAAGAAGCAGGTCTCCGGCTCGTCGTAGGTCCACGGGAACTGCGAGATTTCGGCCGACCAGGTGGGCCAGCCGCGCACGCCCAACGCATCCAGTTGGTCCTCGCTGGGTGATTCCACGATGGTGATGTCGGCCATGATCAACCCTCCACAGCGAGGTTGTACCACGACCGAGGGTGAGAAGGGGAGAAGGAGAGAAGTCCACTGAATTCGGAATTCGGAATTCGCAATTCGCAATGGTCGGGCGGGGGGTGGGTAAAATGCCGCAGATGATCACGGTCGACCGAATTCGCGCGGCGCTCGACGGCTACCGGCCGCAGCTGCTGCCCCACGCCGAGGACATGAAGATGGCGGCGGTGGCGGTGGTGATCCGGGACGGCGCCGACGGCGCGGAGCTGCTCTTCATCCGCCGGGCCGAGGACGACCACGATCCATGGTCGGGTCACATGGCCTTCCCCGGCGGCCGGATGGATCCGGGTGACGAGACGGTGGTGGCCGCTGCGGTGCGGGAGACCCGCGAGGAGCTGGCGCTCGATCTGGGGGCTGCGGGCGAGCACCTGGGCCGGCTGTCGGACGTGGCTGCGGTCAGCCGTGGCCGGCCGTTGTCGCTGGTGATCGTTCCTCACCTTTTCGAGGTCAACGGCGACCCGGATTTCGAGCCGAACTACGAGGTCGCCGAAGTGCTGTGGGTCTCCCTGAGCTATCTCGCCGACTACGACAACCGTTCGACCCTGGACTGGAAGCTCGGCAGCATCACGATTCCGCTGCCCTGTTACCGCTACCACGACAGGGTGATCTGGGGGCTCACGTTCGGAATGGTGGACGAGCTGCTGTCGATCGTGAACGTGTCAAAAGTCAAAAGTCAAAAGTCAAAAGTCAAAAGTCAAAAGTCTAAAGTCTAAAGTCGAAAGTTCCGGGCACTTCGTGGTGGTGGGTAGGAGGAGTATCGAGGCCTCCCGCGGCGGTCATTCGCGGTCTTCCGAATTCCGAATTCCGAATTCCGAATTCTCCCCAGGCTAACTGGGTGCACAGCACGGCGAGCAGGCGTGGTAGCCTTGCTCGAAACAACCGGGGCCAACAGGAGGTGTGAGATGCGGTTCGACATCAAGGCGTTTGGTTTGACCTGTGGGATCCTCTGGGGCTTGACCGTCTTCCTGGTGACCCTGTGGCTGATAGCCTTCGGGTATCAGGGGACCTTCATCCGGAATCTCGACCACTTCTACTTCGGGTACAGCTTCTCGCTGGTGGGGTCGGTGATCGGGGCCATCTGGGGGTTTGTCGACGGCTTCATCGGTGGTGCGGTCTTCGCCTGGCTCTACAACAAGCTCGCCAAACCAACCTGACGATCGCCTTTTTTGCGCTTCTGATCCGCCCGCCGCTCAACGCGGGTGGCAGGGCGGCTTTCAACTTTCAACTTTCAACTGGGTGGGTGGGAGGAGTGGGTGGTCAGTGCGCCTCATGCCAGTTCCGCCCCACCCCGAGGTCGACGACGATCGGGACGTCCAGCTCGAGGGCGCCGGCCATCTCCGACCGCACCATCTCGCCGACCTCGTCGACCCGATTTTCGTCCACCTCCAGCAACAGCTCGTCGTGCACCTGGAGCAGCATCAGCTGACCCGGGAACTCTTCGCGCAACCGGCGGTCGACGGCGATCATGGCCTTCTTGATGAGGTCGGCGGCGCTGCCCTGGACCGGGGTGTTGATCGCCACTCGCTCGGCCGCCGAGCGGGCGGCGAAGTTGCCGCTGGCGAGGTCGGGGACGGGTCGCCGGCGGCCCAGCAGGGTCTCCACATAGCCCTTGTCGCGGGCCATCTCGAGGGTTCGCTGTCGGTAGTCCTCGATCTCGGGGAAGCGTTCCTTGTAGCGTGCGATGTACTGCGCCGCCTCGACCCGCGAGATCCGCTGCTGTTGGGCCAGGCCGAAGGCGCTCTGACCGTAGATGATGCCGAAGTTTACGGCCTTGGCGATCGACCGCATCTGGCGGTCGACCGCGGCCGGATCGACGTCGAAAAGGCCGGCCGCGGTCTCGGCGTGCACGTCGGCGCCGGCGGCGAAAGCCTCGGCGAAGCCACCGGTGCCACCGCACAGGTGGGCGAGGATCCTCAGCTCCACCTGGGAGTAGTCGGCGGACAGAAAAACCCTCCCCGGCGGTGCGACGAACGCCTGACGGATCCGCCGTCCTTCCTCGGTGCGTACCGGGATATTCTGCAGGTTGGGGTCGGAGGAAGCCAACCGCCCGGTAGCGGCGGTGATCTGTGAGTAGTTGGTGTGGATCCGGCCGTCCTCGGGGTGGATCAGGGTCGGCAGCGGGTCGACGTAGGTGTTCTTGAGCTTGACCAGCGAGCGGTAGTCGAGAATCGCCCGTGGCAGGGCGTGCTGGAGGGCGAGCTCCGAGAGCACCGACTCGTCGGTGGACGGGCCGGTCTTGGTCTTCTTGATGACCGGCAGGCCGAGCCCGTCGAAGAGCACCTCGCGCAGCTGCTTGACCGAACCGATATTGAACTCGAGCCCGGCGAGGTCGAAGCACCTCTGCTCGGCCTGGATAATGCGCTGTTCGAGCTCGCCGGACAGCGCCTCCAGGTAGGCGCGGTCGATCGCGATTCCGTTGATCTCCATCCTCGCCAGCACCTCGATCAGCGGCAGCTCGAGCTGGCGGTAGAGGGTGTCGAGCCCGTCCTCCTCGAGGCGGGCCGTCAACAGGGCGTCCAGCAGCCAGGTGACGTGGGCATCCTCGGCGGCGTAGTCGCGGGCAGCCTCCAGCTGGACGTCGGCAAAGGTCTGGCTCTTGCCGACGGTGTCCTTGAAGGCGATCATCCGGTGCTCGAGGTGGATCAGGGCCAGGTCGTCGAGCTTGTGCGAGCGGCGGTCCGGGGACAGCAGGTAGTCGGCGAGCAGGGTGTCACCGTCGATTCCGGCAAGCTCCACGCCGTGGCGATGCAGCACCTCGAGGTCGAATTTCAGGTTCTGGCCGGTCTTGCCCGAGGCCGGGTCCGAGAGAATCGGTCCCAGGCTGCGGCTGACGGTGTCCCAGTCGAGCTGGGGTTCGAGGGATGCGTGCGCCACCGGGACGTACCACGCCACCTTCCGGTCGCAGCAGAAGGACAGCCCGACCAGCTCGGCCGAGTGCGGATCCAACGAGGTGGTTTCGGTGTCGATGGCGAATCGGGGCGCGGCGGACAGGGCCTCGCGCAGCTCGTCCAGCTCCTCGTCGCTGGTCACCAGCCGGTAGCCGCCACGGTCGATGGCTTCCATCTCGCCGCCGAACTCGCGCAGCAGCGAGCGGAACTCGAGCTCGGAGAACAGCTCCCGCGCACGGTCGACCGGGGGCGGGAAGTCGAGGGTCAGGTCGGCGATCCCCACCTCGACCGGGGCGTCGGTGCGGATCGTGGCCAGGTGCTTCGAGAGGAACGCGCTGTCCCGGTTCTCCTCGAGCTTGGCCCGGATCCCGGGCGGCGCGACCTCCTCGAGGCGTCGGTAGATATCGTCGAGCCCGTCGAAATCGGCGAGCAGCTGCTTGACGCCCTTTTCGCCGATGCCGCGGACGCCCGGAATGTTGTCCGACGAGTCGCCCCAGATGCCGAGGGCGTCGGGAACCCGCTCGGGGCGACAGCCGAACTTCTCCTCCACCTGAGGAAACGAGATGTGACGGTCCTTCATGGAGTCGAACATGGTGACGTGGTCCGACACGAGCTGCATCAGGTCCTTGTCGGAGCTCACCAGCACCACGTCGAGCTCGTCCTCGTGGCGCCGGGCGAGAGTGCCCATGACGTCGTCGGCCTCGAAGTCGTCGAGCACCAGGTAGGGAATGTGGAAGGCGTCGGCGATGCGGTGGAAGTGGGGCATCTGGGCGCGCAGGGCGTCCGGCATTTCCGCCCGGGTCCCTTTGTAATCCGGGAACTCACGGTCGCGAAAGGAGCCACCCTTGGGGTCCCACGTGATGGCCAGAAAGTCGGGTTTGTGGTCACGAATCAGCTTGAGCAGCATGTTGGTGAACCCGAACAGGGCGTTGGTGGGCAGGCCCTGGGAGTTCGACATGCCGCCGATGGCGTAGAAGGCGCGGAAGGCCATGTTGGGGCCGTCGATGAGGTAGAGCGTCTTTCGTCGCGGTGTTTCGGTCATAGGCGGTAGTCTAACCGTTACCGGCTTCTCGGGCGTTGTGGTGGACTGAATTCGAAATTCGAAATGCGAAATTCGAAAGACCTCAACCGACGGGTGGCGATAATTTTCAATTTGTAATTTTCAATTTGTAATTCCTCCCACGTGCTAGGCTGATCGCCGGGGAGAGTGGTGATGTTGAAAGACCGAGTCCTTCGATCCGCGGTTGTTCTGTTGCTGGTATGCGGTCTCGCTGGGGTCGCCGGTGCGCAGGAGGCGAAGCGGGTGCCGCGGGAGTACCTGGCCGCAATCGTCGACGACGATCCAAACCCCCTGCCCAGAAACCTGACCGACGCCGAGCGGGGGCAGCCGTTGGGAGTGCCCGTTTCGCCGGCAGAGATGGCTCCTCCCACGGGTCAGGTATGGACCCCGCCGGAGTACGCGGACAACCAGGGTCTGCTCATCCGCTGGGGTTCGTTCAACGATGTGTTGACGACGATGACGGTGGGTATCACCACCGGGGATCCCGATGGCGTGGTGTACATCCTGGTGTCCGGCCCGTCGATGGAGACGAGCGCCACCGCGGTGCTTCAGGGCGCCGGTGCGGACATGTCCCAGGTGGAGTTCATCCTCTACTCTTCGAACACGGTGTGGATCCGCGACTACGGGCCGCGGTTCATCAGCGAGGACGGTCACCCGGCGATCATCGACCACGTCTACAATCGGCCGCGGCCGCAGGACGACGCGTTCCCGGATTTCCTGGCAGCCCTGTGGAGTGTTCCCTCGTACGACCTGCCCCTAGTCCATGGAGGCGGCAACTTCCATCTGTTCTCCAACCGGGACGCCTTCATGAGTGAGCTGATTCTCGCCGAGAACCCAGGCCTCGACGCCCAGGACGTGATCGACCTCTTTGCCGAATACGAGAACCTCGACCTCACCATCGAGGCGGGCTTCCCCACCTGGTATGACTCCACCCGGCACATCGACATGTGGATGATGCCGGTGGCGGATCGGGAGGTGATCATCGGCCAATACGCGCCGTCGGATGGGCCGCCCCACACCATCACCGAGGCGGTCGCGACGGATCTCACGGCGGCGGGCTACACGGTCCACCGCACGCCCGGATGGAGCGCGGGGGGACTCACTACACCTACACCAACGCGGTGGTGTTCAACGATCTGATCTTCATCTCGGAGTTTTCGGGCTACCCGTCGCAGAACGCCCAGGCGGCGGCGGTTTTCGCCGCAGCCTACCCCGGCTACCAGGTGATCCCGGTGGACTGCTCGAGCATCATCCACTCGGCCGGCGCCATCCACTGCGTGGTGATGCACGTCCCCCTGATCGATGCGCTGCCGTTCAGCGACGGCTTCGAGTCCGGCGACCTCTCCGGCTGGAGCGTCTCCGTCCCCTGAGCGTCGTTCGGAACCGAGCAGAGGAGCCGAGGGGCTGACGAGCAGAAGGGCGATCGCGAGATTTCCGAGTTTTGAGTTTTGTTTGAGTTCTGAGTTTTGGGTTCCCGCCCTCTCCATCCCCGTCGGGCCCTCGACAATCCAAATCAGCGAAACCCGTATGTAACTAAGAACTAGATAGAACTAAGAACTCACCACAGAAGTCCGCCCTGGACGTGGTGGCGATCCCCGGACATGTGGTGTTCGAGGGCGGCGACGGCCGAACGCCACTCCTCGGCCGAGATCGGTCGCCGGAGGTCGGGAAGATCTCCGGTGGTGACCACCCGGTGGGCCGGCCGGTACTGGGCGAGCAGCGAGATCGCGACGTTGGGGGACAGCTCTCGGGCGGCCCACTCGATGCTGTCCTCGATGCCGGCGAGGCCGCCGGGCAGCACCAGCATCCGAATCAGCAGGCCCCGGTGCAGCGCCCCATCGGGAGTCAGAACCCAGTCGTTGCCGACCTGGCGGTGCATCTCGGCCAGGGCCGCACGAGCCCGAGCCGGGTAGTCATCGACCCCTGACAGGCGGCATCCGATCGAGGGATCGGCGTACTTGAGGTCGGGCATGTAGATGTCCACGATTCCGTCGAGCAGTCGAAGCACGGGCAGGGAGTCGTAACCGTTCGAGTTGTAGACGACCGGGATGTCCAGCCCACGGCCGGCCGCGACCGCCAGTGCTTGCACGAGCTGGGGCACCTGGTGACTGGGTGACACCCAGTTGATGTTGTGGGCCCCCCGGTCTTGGAGGCCGAGGAAGACCGCCGCCAGCTCGGCCGCGGCCATATCGCGGCCCGCGAAGTCGGCGGGTTGCTGCGAAATGTCGTGATTTTGGCAGAAGGCACAGCGTAGATTGCAGTTGGCGAGGAACACGGTTCCCGAGCCGCGTCGGCAGGAGATCACGGGCTCCTCGCCGAAGTGGAGGTTGTAGGACGCCACTACGGCCCGGATTCCCGTGGCGCAGGTGCCGAGCTCCCGCTTCCGGTCGACCCTGCACTGGCGCGGGCAGACCGTGCAGTCCGCCAGCATCGCGCCGAGTCGTCGCGAGCGTTCGTCGAGCTCGCCGGACCGCGACAACTCGACGTAGCCGGCGCGCAATGGACGGCAGTTCGTCTCGGTCATTTCACCCTCGAGGATAACGCGATCGAGTCAGTTTGCCGTTTGCCGTTTGCCGTCGGAAGGCCACGTTGTCGCCGCGGTGGGCCGGGGTTTGGATGGTTAAAAGTCACACGTTCAACGTTAACCGTCGGAGGAATCTCAGCGCCACGAATCATAGAGAATGTTTCTGTCGACGTTTAACGTGTAACGAGTAACGTGTAACGCTGTATCCCGGAGAAGGCACTTCATCGCACCTGGCGGTCGCGGCGAGTCCACGGTTTCGCAGGCTTGGCCTACTCGCTGCTGCCTCGTTGAAAATGGCGATCCGTCGCGGTCAAGGTGCCGTCCTCCCAGGCGAAGACGGGGAGGTCAGGGTACGCCCGCCGCAGGTCGGAATTGTCGTCGAGGCTCCTGGCAAACACCAGGCCGTCGTGGAGACCGTCGGTCATCATCCGCGAGGCCATCGCCCAGTTCCGCCAGTCATCCGCCGTGAACAGCACGATGCCTCGTTGAAGGTCCAGCCGCGCGACGGCCTTCTCCAGGGAGGCGTCGACCCCGTTGTAGCCGGAGTAGAGGCGGAGTCGATCGGGAAGCACGGTTGCGGCGGGAATGCAGAGGGTGGCGAACAGAATGACTGCTGCGGCGGTCGTCACGAACCCTCCGACGGCAGCTGGACCCGCTCCGTCGCCGGAGGGCACCGGGACGACCCGTGCCAGCTCCTGAAACCCCCTTGCGGTCAGCAGGAAGAGCACGGCGAAGGCGTCGAAGTAATAGCGGGGCCCAAAGCCGTGCAGGCCGTGGGCCTGGGTCCCGAGATGGACCGCGGCGATGGCGACGAAAAACCCTGCGAGCAGAAGATCCTCGCGCGAGGCCCGCCGGAGCAGAAACGGGACGCACGCGAACGCCAGCGGGATGGCCAGAAAGAGCCCGCTCCTCGAGTAGCTCCAGCCCCAACCGTGCAGGGCCGGCACCGTCGAGGCCAGGATCGCGTCCAGGTTCTGCAGGCCGAAGGGCACGTTGTCGACGCAATACATCGCCCCCCGAGCCAGGCTGTAGGGGAACGCCAACGGGTTTCCGGTGATCGCCAAATTGGACAGCAGAGCCGGAATCGCGCCCGCGATCCCGCCCGCGGTGACCGCCGCCAACACTCCGGCCCGCCCCTTGGTCGGGGGACGGCGCAGGTCATCGAGGAGCAGGAGTCCGCTCGGCACGGCAGCGGCGATGGCGACCAGCGGTCTGACGCCCAGGCACAGGCCCAGCGCGACCCCTGCGGCGACCCCCCAGGCGCGGTTGCCGGTGCGCCGGGCGGTGAGGAGCAGGCCCAGGAAGACGACGATCAGCACCGACGAGGCTGCGTGAGAGAGGTAGCTGCCGAAGATGATCCTGGACATGGGTGAGAGAACCGCCAGAGTGGCGCCTGCGAGACCGACCCACTCTCCGGAAAGCCGCCGCCCGAGCCACCAGATGAGGATGACGTAGAGACCTCCCAGCAACGGAGCCACCGCCCAGGGTCTTCCCGCCCGCAGGCCGGCGGCGAGCGCCAGCGGCCAGCCCGGTGGGTAGTGGGAGATCCACCTGCCGGCCACGACGTAGGTGAAAGGCACATCGAGGTGGTCCTGAATCACAGAGGTCTCCTGTGTCAGCCGTCCCTGTGCCAGCCAGCCGGCCTGCAGCAGATAGACCACCGAGTCGGGAGTATGGGGCAGGCGATCGAGGATTTCGTGGGCAAAATAGAGGGAGCCGGCCACCGCCGAAGCTCCAAGCAAGATCGCCAGAGTTGCGGCGCGCCAGCCCCGCCCGGACCGCACGGTGTGCGGCGATCGGAGCATGTCGGGGGCCAGCTTCGAAATGGTCAGGAACAGGGAGATGAGCAAGCAGGCCGCCGCCGCGGCGCGGGCCAAGGTGCCGGCGGTGGCGGCCAGATCCGCCCCGGGCCGAGGGTCGATGCTGGTGACCGCTACTGGATTCCACCGCTCGTCCCATACGAACAAGTCGTTGTTGATCATGCCCCTGCGGAAGCTGACCGTGATGGTTGGGGTGCCCACCAGGGTGACGGCGAGGTGCTGGTGAGGCCGGCCGGTGAAGGTGGCGGCCAGCTCGAACGCGCCGTCGATGTCGAGGTCGCGGGCCCACACCACGCCCTCTCCCGCGAGATCGTCGATTTCCCAGTCTCCCAGCGGTTCGACCCGACCGGGCGGAAAGTCGAAGTGGGTCGGAAGAGCCGTCGTCAGCAGGGTGGAATCGCCCTGGCGAACCTCGAGCGACCGCCCCCCGGTGGGAAATACGGAGTCCATCGCGCGGATTTCCAGCCGGTCCACGGACTCGACGGCCACCGTTGCGGTGAGGGCCGATCCCGCCGCCTCGACCTGGATCCGGCCACCGTCGCTGAAGATCTCGAGCGTCGTGCGGCGCTCCAGCGCGCCGCCGGCAGCCCACAGCAGGGCGCCGGCAGCCGCCCAAAGGGCGATGGTCCGCCACGCTGGTGCGCCTCCAGACATCATTGATGACATGATACGCGGCGATTTCCCATCTACCTTCGCGAATTCCGAATTCCGAATTCCGAATTCCCCATTGCTCCGTGGCCTCCCCGTTGTCTCGACACGGATGCCCGTCGGAGGTAACATGGCTTTTGTCCCGACTTCGTACAGATCGGCGGGAGATTGGTTGAAGATCCTGGCAGGAATCACGGCAATCGCCTTCGTCGCGGCTGCGGCTGTGGCCCAGGTGGCCCCACCGGGCGACCTCAAGGAAGGCGAGGAGGAGCAGATCAGGGCCCGTAGCGATTGGTTCGTCCAACAGCGCGGGCTCGATCGGGTGCCGCGCGCCGACCTGGCGCGCCGGGACGCGGTGCTCGACGTCAAACGCCGGCGTGACGCCGAATCGGGGAGGTCGGATCTCCAGTGGACTCCGGTTGGGCCCGAGTCCATGACGATGCTGCACTGGAGCATGGGAGATGTCTCCGGGAGGGTGTCGGCGCTGGCGGTCCATCCCACCAACGAGAACATCATCTACCTGGGGTCGGCCTCCGGTGGATTGTGGAAGACCATCAACGGCGGCAGCTCGTGGCAGCCGATCTTCGACGACGTCGGCACTCAGACCATCGGCGCCCTCTTCCTCGATCCCGCCGCACCGGACACGCTGTGGGTCGGCACCGGCGAACAGGGGCAGAACTGCTGGTCGTACTTCGGCATGGGGCTTTTCCGCTCCACCGACGGCGGCGAGACCTTCGAGTCGATGAACGGCTCCGGCGCCGAAACCCTCGACCTGTCGTACATCACCGGCATCGTCGTCAACCCCACCAACCCGGACATCGTGGTGGTCAGTGGGGAGAGCTGGTGCGACGACGGCAACTGGCTCTACGGCGGCCTGTACCGCACCGTCGACGGCGGTGCCAGCTGGCAGCGGCTCATCAGCGACGCCGTCACCGACCTCGTCCTGGACCCGGAGTCGCCGGCCACCCTCTACTGTGCCGTGGGTCGATGGTCGGGTGGCGCCAACGGAATCTACCGGTCGACCGACAAGGGGGCCAGCTGGACGAGGCTCGAGAACGGCCTGCCCGTTGGCTCGGGCGTGGGCCGGAGCCGGCTCGCAGTGTCGCCGAGTGAGAGCCAAACGGTGTACGCGCTGATGAACATCTCAGGCGGCGTCAGCCTCTACCGGACGACCGACGGCGGTGAATCCTGGACCCTCCAAAACCCACAGGCCTGCGATGGCCAGTGCTCGTACAACCTCTGTCTCGCGGTGCACCCGTCCGATCCGGCCAGGATCCTGGTGGGAGCGATTCGCTTCTACGCGTCATTCGACGCGGGCGTCAACCTTTACCCGTTGACCGATTACTGGGGTTCCGGCCAGGAGGTGCATCAGGACACCCACGTGCTGGTTTTCTCGCGGGGGAATCCGGACCGATTCTGGGTGGCCGGAGACGGCGGCATCTGGAGGTCGGACAACGGCGGCCTGTCTTTCACCAACCTGAACGCCAACCTGAATCTCACCCAGTTCTACGACGTCGAGGTCCATCCGGAGGATCGCGCCACCATCTTCGGCGGAGCCCAGGACAACTCGTCTTCCGCCACTGCGGGCGATATTCGCTGGGCCGTCACCGTGGTCACCGGTGACGGTTTCATCAGCGTGGTCGATCCGGAGGACCCCGATACCGTGATCCAGACGTCCTACCCGTGGGACGGCATGCCGAGTCTGTACCTCTCCACCACGGGAGGGGGGCCCTACAGCTTCCAGTGGCTGGCACTGCAGGGAGTGACCCAGCACGAACCGTGGCCGTGGGTCACTCCGCTTGCCGAGGTCGACGTGACCTCCGTTGCGGGGAGCCCGCTGTTCATGGGTTCGGATCGGGTTTACCGTTCGTCCACCGTCAGTCCTTCCCAGTGGACCAGGATTTCCGATGATCTGACCGGGTCGACCGGCAGCCTCAGCGTGATCCTCCCGGTGTTGCACGGCGAGTCGGTGACGGTGTACGCCGGCACCAGCAACGGCCGCATTCACCGCTCGGACAATCCGATGGCGCCGGCCCCGGTGTGGACCGAGGTGACCGGCAACTACCCTGGAGACACGGTCACCGACATCGCCACTGACCCGACCGACGCCGCCGTGGTGTACGTCACGCGCGGTGCATTCAACCTCGCCAGGTTGTTCCGGTCTGTCACCGGAGGAACCACGTGGGAAGCTGCGGGAGCCGGCCTGCCGAACGTGCCGGCCAATGCCGTGGCGGTGGATCCCAAGGACCGTCAAAAGGTCTTTGTCGCCACCGATGTGGGGGTCTTCATGAGCCTGGATCAGGGAGCCATCTTCGAGCCGGTCATGGCCGGTATGCCGTTGGGGGTGGTGGTGACCGACCTCGAGGTGGACGACGAGCCCCACGTGCTCACCGCCGGCACCTACGGTCGCGGCGCCTGGCAGCTCGAGCTCAGCCCGCCCATTTTGTTCTCCGACGGCTTCGAGTCCGGCGACGTCGACGCCTGGTCCACCGCGGTCAACTGACCCGCTGCGTTCGCCCGCCGTTAGCGACTCTCTCGCATACAAAAAACCCGCGGGCGAAGTTCAAGGTCAAGAGTCAAAAGTCGAAAGTCAAAAGTCAAAAATCTAAACAACTCGATACGCGGGGTGGGGGATGGGGGGCAGCGTATCGAGCGATGATCGAAAACGAAAAGTCGAAAAAGAGAAAAACTCAAAAAGCGGGGGTGGGGGAGTGGGAGGGGAGCTTTTTGAGAATTCAACTCTACGCGTCGGTCACACCTCGGCGACGAACTCGATGCGCTCGATCTGGTGGAGCATGTAGAGCAGGCGCAGAATCTGCTCCTCGTCCTTTTCCCGCTTGATGAGGTCCACGGTGGTGGGCTGCTCGAGCTGGATAGCTCGCAATAGACGTTGCTGACGGCCCGACAGCTGGAGGTCGCTGGGCAGGTCGTTGCCGGTCATGACGAGCCGGTTGCGGAGAACCCCCTCGAGCTCCCGTCGGATCACCACGAGTGGGACGCGATCCTGGACGCCCTCGTGAATCAGGGTGAACGTCCGCAGGTTCAGGGGCATGCCAGGCTCCGGCGGTAAGACGTCGCGGAAGAAGGCATAGGTGCCGCCCGTCCACCCGAAGACCTCGAGAATCCGATCGCGGATCTGGTCGGCGAGGTAGCGGTACATGGAGTTGGGGGACAGGGCCTTCATGATGAGGGCCGCTTCCATGAATCGCAGCCCGTGCTTGGCCGCGCGGTCGAGAATCGCGGCGTGCTGCTCCCGACTGAGCGCGCCGCGCGCCACCAAATACTCGCCGAAGAACTCCCGTTCGACGTTCGAGATCGCGAAGGTCGGTTCGCCGTTTTCGAAAAAAATCGTCTTGCGAACCGGGTCTCGTTCCAGGTCGAGCTGGCCGGTCTCCCGCGCTTCCCGGAGTCTTTTGAGCAGCCTCGGCACCGGGAGGTGAAGGAGGTCGCCCTCGAGATCCGGTCGAAGCGTTTCCTCGGGTCCGTGGCCGCCCACCCTGATCTGCGGCACGCCGGGCAGGTTGAGGGCGAGTGGGTTGCGGCCCTCCGCCACGCCGATGGCCGTCCGGTCGTCACGGTCGGCGGCCAGCCCGTCCGGAGGAAATACCTCGTCGCGGGTGATCCGTTCGGCCCGACGCTCGCTCTCCCGTTCGTTGACGATATCGTCGGCGTACAGCCTCTCCATGAACCGTCGCAGCTCGACGTCCGACATCGGGCGGCTGGCGTCGTCGACCTTCTTGAGGAGATCCTCCCGGAAGGCGTTGGCATCCGGGTACCGAAGGGCGGTATCGGCGGCCAGGGCGCGCTCGAGCACACTCTGAATCGGCTCCGGAAGGCTCGCGATGCGGGTCCGGTCAAAGCCGCCCTGGCGGATATCCAACAGCATGGCCATGTCGTTCGGCGCCTCCCGGAACGGGGCCATGGTCATCATTTCGGCGAACACGACTCCCAGAGAATACAGGTCGCTCCGGCCGTCGACCGGTGCACCCGCCGCCCCCTCCGGGCTGATGTACCTGACCTTGCCCTTGATGACGCCGTGCTCGGTGTGCTCCTCCCGGTCTCGTGCCCGAGCGATGCCGAAGTCGGTGAGCTTCACTTCGCCGCTGTACGAGATCAGGATGTTCCGGGGGCTGACGTCCCGGTGGACGATCTCTTGAGGCTGGCCGTCGAGGGAGCGGAACTCGTGGGCGTGGTAGAGGCCGGCGCAGGTCTCGGCAATCACCCTGGTGGCAAGCCGCCACGGGCAGCGTTGGTGTTGTGACACCAGCCGCTGGACAACCCGGAAGAGGTCGCGCCCGGGAACGTACTCCATGGCGATGTAGGGGATGCCCTCCTCCTCGCCGAGGTCATAGATCTGGACGATGTTCGGGTGCATCAGCCGCGATGCGATCTTCGCCTCGTCGGTGAACATCCTGAGGAATCGCTTGCGTTCGAGGAGGTGGGGATGGATGCGTTTGATGGCGATGGTCTTGGTGAAGCCCCGGATACCCACGAGCTTGGCGCGATAGACGTCGGCCATGCCGCCCGTAGAGATCTTGTCCAGCAGTAGGTACTTCCCAAATCGCTTCATGAAAAACCGCCCAGTGGGGCTTTCGAGGGCCCAGTCTACGCCAGCCGGTCGAAGCGCGGCAACCAGCCTGACGATCCGCCAGGTGTGAAGCCGGGCGCGCTACCATGGGGGACGGAGGATCGGCCATGGAGTATCAACGCATCGTCATCGCGGTTGCCCTGCAGAGATATCTGGATTTCACTCCGATCGCGCTGCGAATCCGCGACCTCGGAGCGATCATCGCAAGGGCAAATTCGGCTCGGTTGCACGTGCTGTCGGTGGATGCGCCCGTCGAGCTGCTGCCAGGGGTGGAGACGACGATGGAGAAGCTCGAACGATTCGTGGAGCCCCTGCGCGAGCTGAACCTCGAGGCGACGATCGAGCTGCGGAAGGGCAAGCCGAGCAGAGTAATCAGTGACTATGTCGAGGAGATCGGCGCCGACCTTTTGATCCTGGGCAGCCACAGCAAGACCGGTCCCATGGATGTGGGACTCGGCAGCACCGCGTCCGCCATCAGGGGCGAGATCGCCGCCACCGTGGTTTTGGTCCGACCCACCCAGGCGGATCAGGAAACCGCCCACGAGCTGATGATCCCCAAGTATCCGCTCGTGTTTCCATATGGATAGAACCCTGAATTCGGAGTTCGGAAAACCCCTCTGCTAAAGTGATCCACCATGCGAAAGGGGTCTGGCCCTCGCTTCGTTGTACCTGCTCTAGTGGCTGCCATGGCCATCGCGGCGTCGGCGCACCCGCGGGGCGACATCAAGCTGATCAGCCAGGGGAGGCAGGTGTCCGTCGAGGAGCACCTGGTGCCGGGAAAGCTGGTGATCTTCGATTTCTTCGCCGACTGGTGCGCCCCCTGCCGCCAGCTGACCCCGCGCCTCGAACGCCTCGCAGGTCAGTACCCGGATCGGATCGCCCTGCGCAAGGTCGACGTGGTCAACTGGGAGAGCCCGGTGGCCCGGCAGTTCCAAATCGGGTCGCTGCCATACCTGGCGCTGTACGGCGACGATGGAGAACGGCTGGCGGCGGGCGATGCCAACCGGGTGCTGCGGGTTCTCGGGGACCATCTCGAGGGCGGCCCGGCAGCGGTCAGAAAGGCTGCCCGGCGGTCGGCGGTTCCGGCCCCTGTTTGGCTGACGTTGATCGCCGCGATGGTCGTTGGCAGCCTCGTGCTGCGGGTCCGCGGCAGGCGGGCAGGCGCTGTGCCGAATGGTGTGAAGCCGGCGCCAGCCGCACCGGAGGACTCCTCGCCGAGGGTCTGGTTCGCTCTCCTTCAGGAAGGTCTCGACGGACCCTACTCGGTCGAGCAGCTCGCGACGCTGCAAAGGTCCGGTGAGCTGGTTGCCGAGACTCGGGTCCGACGCCGCGGTGAGTCCTCCTGGCGGAGGCTGGACGACGTTGTCGGGCGAATCTGAGAAGCCCGGGGAGCGGCGGACCGGTCAAACGGTGGCGACCCGGTTCCGGGGCCCGGAGCTCCTGGGGTGGATCGGCCCCGGACTGGCGGTTGCCGCCACCGGCGTCGGCGCCGGTTTTCCGAATTCCGAATTTTGATTTCTCAAGCCCCCTGCCGCCGAAGAAGAACCGGTCCCTCTCCCCGGGTGACGAAGTCGTTGACCGAATCGAGCAGCGCGTCAAGCTCGATGCCGATCACCCGCCTCGGGAAGGGGGCCAGCATGGCACGGGTTTGCTCGGAAATCTGGCGGGCCCCGCGCCGTTGCCGGGCCTGGCGCGCAACTACGGCGGTGAGAGCATTCGAGATTCCCTGAAACAGGCGCTTGTGGGCGTCGGTGGACTCGAGCCAGAGGTCCTCGGCCATTTCCTGGGCCTCGGCGAACTTTCCCTGGTCCACCAGCAGCTCGAGGCACATCATGCGGTGCCGTTCGTCGTCGTGCAGGTGCCGTCGATCTTCAGGGATCTGGGAGGGGTCCATGATGGCCATCGGTTGGTCGAATTGTAAGCGATTGACGCCGGGACCGGGAACGGACGGCGGTAACCTCCGGTTGTGTAAAGTGCAAAACAACACCGAGCGACCCCCGTATGTCAGGATGCAGGCTCGATCTCGGGCGCGAGAGTGTCGGGTATTGGAGGATCGGTTGCGGAGAATCGCAGCAGCGGCATGGTTGGTGATCGCCTTCACTGCATGGGTTGGCCTCCCTCAGGAGGCCCGAGAGTCCTCCCAGCCGGCGCCGGAACCGACGTCCGGAGACGCTGTCGCCGAGTCCACGCGGACCACCGACGAACAGGAGGTGTTCCAAGAGCTCCCGGCGGTATTCCACGGTGAGCTGGACGTCAGTCTGGTCGATCTTTTCGTCAGTGTCGTGGACAAGAAGGGTCAGACGGTGACCGGTTTGACCAGCGAGGACTTCCAGGTCTTCGAAAACGGCAAGCCGGTGGAGGTCACCAATTTCGAGGCCATCGAGCAACAGGTTATTCGATCGGTGGATGTGACCGGGGAGGAGGCGGGGCGGTCGGGACAGGAAGCCCCGGATGGACGGTACGTGGCGATCCTCTTCGACAACCCGAGTCTCGAACGCAAGACCCGAAAACGAGTTCTCAAGGCGCTCGACGACTTCATCGACGAGGGTCTCGAGCGAAACGACCAGTTCATGATCGCCGTCAACTCGAACGGTCTCGAGGTGCTGACTGGGTTCACGGCCAACAAGCTGACCCTCAAGGCCGCCCTCGCCGAGGTCGCCGAATCCGTGAGTGCCGGCGACACGGTGAAGAGGAGAAAGCGATACCTGAAGCGGGACGTTTACGGATCCGAGATTTTCGTCACACCGATGCAACCGGGATCCAGCGTGGTGACTGATGATGTGGTTTCGGCCATGATCGCGGCCCGTCGCCTGCTCGTCGAAATCGAAAACGTGCGCGACCTCGAACACCGGAGAATCAACCAGGCGCTGGGAGTCACCGACGAACTCCTGCGGGCCATGGGCGGCCTGGAAGGCCGGAAGACGGTGATCTGGATCGGTGAGGATCTCGCCCTGAGACCCGCCCTCGACATCTACAGCGTGTACTACAGCAGAGCGGTGCCGCTGGAAGGCGTGATGACCGTCGACCGTCCAGAGATCTGGGGTGAACATCTCAAACTCGACCGCCAGTTCTCGGTGGTGGCGGCCAACGCTCAGGCGGCGGGTGCCACCGTCTACATCGTGGATGCCAGCGATCGGGACCGAGAGATGGCGGGGGCCGATTTCGCTCCGTCAGATTCGATCTCGGCGTTCCTCAGCGACTCCGCGGGGAACCAGTGGAGCCCCGGAGCGAACCTTGCCGAGGTTCGACAGCGCACTGAAGGCGGCGAGTTCGTGGCGACCGCCACCGGCGGCGAGGCCTTCGGCAACACCCGCAACATCCCGGGGATCATGGACACCCTGGCGGACTACGTGTCCACGTATTACTACCTCGGTTACCGCAGGTCCGGCCCACCTGACGGCAAGCGGCACGACGTTCGGGTGGAGGTGCTCCGTCCTGGTCTGCGGGTCCGTCACCACGAGCAGGTGCTCGACCGGACGGCGCCGCAGCGGCTCGCTGATCTCGCGATGTCGCGGCTTCGACTCGACCTCGGTGACAACCAGCTCAATTTGGCGGTCGAGATCAATGCACCGGAGCCTCTGGACGATGACACCTTCGTGCTTCCAATCCAGATCACCATGCCGGTGGATGATCTGGTGCTCCTGCCCGATGCCGGCAGTCACATCGGGCAAATTCTGGTTGCGGTGGCGGTTCTCGACGACAAGGGCGGCACGGCGCCGGTCCATCTGATCAGGCTCCGGCTGGCGATCCCCACCGAACGGCTCAGAGAGGGAGCCATTGCGAGCCAGCCGCTCAGGCTCAAAATGAAACGCGGGAGCCAACGCATCGCGGTCGGTGTTCGCGACGAGGTGTCCGGCATCCAGGCCTCCGTGGCCGCTCCGATCGCCGCGCAAGGACTGTAACGCGTTGGAGCAGGCAGCGGCTGAGACAGTATTCAGGGGCAGCGACCGGGAACAGCGATCAGGGACAGCGATCAGTCTTCAGCGGCAGCAAACAGTTGCCTTGGCCGTGTAGCACATGGTCACCTCCGGGTCGTTCAAAGGATCCAGTAGCCGGTGGCAGCCGATGTCAAGGGCAGGCCGGCCCACAGGTCCGGTGTTACACACCCTTGACATCGGCTGCCTCACCGGCTTGTGGAAAAGGGCATGAACGACCCGGAGGTGACCATGTCCAAAGCCGTCACGTCCGCGGACGAAGCCGCGGTTCATCATTGGGCGGGCGGGTGCCGTTGGCAAATCCGAATTCGATCGAACCCCACCTCACGGAATGCCGGATGAGCCGGACGTTTAACGTTTAACCTGTAACGTTTAACTCGGTCCCCACAGCCAACTGCCAACGGCCAACGGCTGCGACAACGTAAACGGCCAACGGCCTATGCGGCCGCTCCGGCCAACTCGAGCTGGGACCGGGTGATGGCCCGCCACTCCCGGAACGCCCGTCGGGCGGCGCGACGGGCCGCCCACAACGCCCGCCGCGGGGCCTCTCCGTTCTGCAGGCTGGTTCGCGCGGCGTGCAACCGGGCCAGTGCTTCCTCGCAGACCGCTTCTACCGGGGCGAGTCGCTCACGCAGTGCGGCGCGTGCCCTTTCGTCGAGGTCGCGAAGATGGGATTCCAGGTCCTTTCGCGCCTGCTCGAACTTCCGTCCGAAGGTGACGTCCACCGGCATCCGGCGCAGTCCACCGGCGAGCCGCAGCCTCGAGAACGACCAGATCAGCCACTTCGTGACGTCGATGTTGTACCAGAACGGTCCGTTGCGGTAGTCGGCCTGAAAGGTGTGATGGTAGTTGTGATAGCCCTCGCCGAAGGTGAACAGCGACAGCAACCAGCTGTCGCGGGCGGTGTGGCCACGGGACCACGGCTGGGAGCCCCACATGTGGGCGGCCGAGTTGATCAGCCAGGTGAAGTGGTGGAGCAGGATGACCCGCAGCAACAAGGCGAAGACGATCATTCCCAGCATGTGTCCGGTGAGCAGCCCGAGGCCGAGGGTGATGACGACGTTCACTGTGATGGCGATGAGTAGGTAGTGGCGGTGCTGCCAGGCGCAGATGGGGTTCTTCCACAGATCGGGCACGTTGGACAGGTCTTCGTGTTTGGCCCCCTTCTTGAGGAGCCAGCCCATGTGGGAGTGCCAGAAGCCCTGCGTGGCGTTGTACGGGTCGTCTTCGGTGTCCACGTGGCGGTGGTGGAACCGGTGGTGGGCCGACCAGGTGATGATGCTGGCTTCCCACGCCGCGGCCCCGAACAGCGCGAATAGGAACTCGACCGGAGCCGCAGCGGTGTATGCCTTGTGGGAGAAAAGGCGGTGGTAACCGGCGGTGATGGAGATGCCGGTGATGAACCACAGCCCGATGCAGGCGCCGAGCTCCATCCAGGCGACGCCGCGAGTCACGACGTACCAGGGCACCGCCACCAGGGTGAGCAGGGTCCACACCGCGAAGAAGATGATGTTGACCCAGATCAGCGGCGGGCGGTCGGCGCCTTCAGCCATTGGAGGCCTCCCCGGCGAGCCGGGCCCGTTGCTCCTCGAGCAGTCGCAGGTGCTCCTCCTCGGCGCGCTTCAATCCGTGAAAGAGGTCGATAACCGCTGGATCGCTGGCGTAGTCGATGGCTTCGGCGTAGTAATCACCGGCACGTCGCTCGGCCTCCATGGCAAGCTCGAAGGCCTGCTCCAGGGTCACCGCCCGTCCGATGGAGGCGTAGTCCGGCTGCTCCACCTCCCACGCGGCGCGGTCCGAATGGCGGGGTGGGGCGTCGCCGAACAGAAGCTCCCGGCGCTGGCCGAGCTGCTCGCGGTGTTTGGCTTCGAAACCGGCCATCTTCTTGAAGAACTGTGCCGCAGCCGTGTTGCCGTCCCCGGCCATCCACGAGGAGAGCTGCTCGTAGTTGTCTTCCGCTTCCTGCTCGACCTGGATGGCGAGGTCCAGCACATCCTGGGCGTCGAGGCGGGAAAAATCCACATGGAGCCCCATACATCCTCCCGGTCACGAAGGCATAGCCGGCGACCTGGGCCGCGCCCGGGCTCGCCAGGACCCCACTCTGGCCAACCCGGTGGCGGGTGTCAAGCGGCTCACGAAAAACTCCGGATCGGGGTGGCGAAGAAACCGGAACCGTTTATAATCGTATGACGAATAAGGCCTCGGGGTCTTTCCCGGGGGGGTTCGTACTTACTATTTGTCTGAGGGGAGGGATCATGATGCGACGCGTTTTCTTGTTGTCGGGAATTGCGCTCCTGTTGGGAACCGTGGCCTTTGCGGCCAACACCGGTAGGATCGTGGGCCAGTGCGCCACCAGCGACCAGATGGCCATGCCGGGCGTGACGGTCCAGATCAGTTCGCCGGCCCTGATCGGCGGCCCGCAGGTCGCCGTGGCGGACGCGGAAGGCAGGTTCTCATTCAACCTCCTGCCGGTTGGCACGTACACCGTGCAGGCGTCGCTGGCCGGATTTCGACCCGCCACCGGCGAGGTGAGGGTATCGGCCGACGGTACGGCCACCGTGGACTTCTACATGGTGCCGGAGCAGTTCGGCGACGAGATCGAGGTCCTGGCCGCGGTGCCGGTGGTCGACACCTCCCAGGTCAACGCGCGTCAGATCTGGGATGAGGACTACCTCCAGAAGGCCACGATCGGCACAGCCAACCGCAGCTACCAGAGTGTGCTCGGGCAGGCCGCGGGCGTCACCGGCGGCTCGAACCCGAACGTCTTCGGGTCCACCGAGGGTGAGAACGCCTACCTGATCGACGGCATGAACACCACCGACACGGTGACCGGCACGTGGTCCACCATGTTCAACATGGACTCCATCCAGGAGATCAACTTCCAGACCGGCGGTTTCGAGGCCGAGTTCGGCCAGGCCACCGGCGGCATCGTCAACCTGGTGACCAAGTCCGGCGGCAACGATTTTTCAGGTTCGGTCGACGTTCGGTACCGCAACCAGAACATGACCGAGAACGGTGATCACTTCAACCAGGACGACCAGGATTCGTCGCGGGAGCAGATCTCGGGCGCCCTCGGCGGACCGATCCTGCGCGACAAGCTGTGGTTCTTCACCTCTTTGCAATATATTCACAGCATTTCCGACGAGCCCACCTGGTACTTCCCCTATGACTGGGAGGGATTCCAGTTCCTGGCCAAGGCCACCTGGCAGGTCAGCAACGCCAACCGCTTGATCGGCAAGTTCTCAACCGATCCGGCGGAAATCCCGGGCGTCAACTCGGGTATCTACTACACGGAGTCCGCCAAGGCCACCCAGGAGCAAGGCGGTGACATCTGGCAGTTCGAGCTCAACTCGGTGCTCTCCGAGTCGTGGCTGCTCAATGTCCAGCTCGGCACCTCGAACGGCTTCCTGAAGCGCTACACCACCGGCAAGCCGGATACGGTCGCCGGCCATTACAACTCGGACACGGAGCTCTACTACAACGCCTACCCGACGGTGTCCGACGACGGGCGTCCGCGCGACGAGGCGCGGGCCAACGCCACCTGGTTCGTCGACAACCTGGCTGGATCGCACGAGTTCAAAGGCGGCCTCGAGTACACCAAGATGGAGTTCAGCGACGGCTTCTGGTACGCCGGCGGCGGCGAGCTCTTCGACAACGACGGCAACCCGAGCGGCTCCTGGGAACCCAATGACCTCAACGGCGACGGCTTCTACAACGAGTACATCCAGGCCAAGCTCACCACCGAGGACGACGCCAGGACGCCGGTGACGACCTCGGGCACTCTCTATACCGTCTTTGTTCAGGACGGCTGGCGGATCACCCCGAACCTGACCCTCAAACCGGGCATCCGCCTCGACCGCTCCGTCCTGTTCAACGCCCTCGACAACGAGATCGCCAACATGGACATGTGGCAGCCCCGGGTGGGGTTGGCCTGGGACATCACGGGCAACGGCCGGCACGTCGTGCGCGGCTCGGTGGGCCGGTTCATGGACCCCACCACCCTCGGCATCTCGAGCTTCGCCTCGGGGGTGCCGCTGCAGAGTTCCTCCCAGGAGTTCACCACCCTCGAGTTCTACTGCAATGCTTCGCGGGGTAACTTCTGCACCGTTGAGGATTTGCCGCCGAACCTCCGTGATTTGGCCTTCGAGTGGGTCAACTGGGACGGTCAGCCCTACACCCTGATCGACAACCGCGGCGAAACGTTGTCGCTGCCCGCGCAGACCCTCACCGAATCCGGATTGGGAGAGCTTCAGGCGCCCTACTCCGACCAGATCATTCTGGCCTACGAGACCCAGGTGGCGCCCCAGATGGGCCTCGAGTTCACCTACGTCAACAAGAGGAGCGAGGACCTGATCGAGGACACTTGCATCGGCAACACCTGGGCCTACGCCGGGGGGCCGCTGCCAAGCCTCGATGATCCCAGCACCTGGACCCGGGCCGACGAGTGCGACAACTGGTTGATCGTCAACATGCCGACTTACGAGCGCACCTACGAGGCCGGCATCGTCAAGTTCGAGGCCCGCAAGAGCTGGGGCCAGGTGGTGGCCAGTTACACCTACTCCGATTCTAAAGGCAACAACGAGAGCGGACCCCGGCATTACGCGTACGGCGACGGCGACTACTACCCGGTTAACTTCTACAACCACTACGGCTACCTGACGGACCAGCGCGATCACCGGCTGAAGCTCAACGGGTACTTCACCCTGCCCAAGCGGTGGACCATCGGCTACGACGGTTTCTGGTCGTCGCCCGGACACGCGACTATCCAATCGAGTTGCGCGGCCTTCACCAGTGCGCCCGGCAAGCGGTCCACCGCCGACCAGATGGCCGCGTTGGGCATCGACCCGGCGACCATGGCCTACTGCTCCTCGCCGGACGGTTTCAACTTCGGCGCCAACTACGACATCTTCCACACCCCGCGCGGTGCGTTCGAAACCAAGGGGATCTGGCAGCTCGACGTGCAGGTCTCCAAGGGCTTCCGCATCGGCGGCACCGAGCTCGAGGGCATCCTGACCATCTACAACCTCTTCGGAACCGAGTTTGACGCCAACTTCAACTCCACCGCGTTCCGGCAGAAGAGTGAAATCGGCGCCGACGGGTTCCCCCAGGGCGTTGTTTACCAGAACGACGATCCGACCGCCCCGTACTACGACGAGTACTACGGCGTCGACAACTCGCCGGTCCTGTGGGACATCGGCGAGCCGACCTCCTATTGGGATCCGCGGCGTTACGAGATCGGCGTCCGCCTCGAGTTCTGATCGACAACCCTCACCAACAACAGCCCGCGCTTCGGCGCGGGCTTTTTCTTGGAGATTCGCGGGATCGGCTCTTGAGGGGAACGAGTCAAAAGAGTCAAAAGTCAAAAGTCAAAAGTCTCATAAACCTCTAAACCTCTTCGCCGCCGTCGTAGGTTGCGTCGAAGAACGCGAGCTCGCACTCCATGGCGAGGCGATAGAGGTGGTGCACCTCTTCGGAGTCCTCGGCGAACTCGTCGAGCAGGTCTTCGAGGCGTGCGGCCAGCTCGCCCATGTCCCGGCCCGAGTAGGCGTCGATCCATCGCCGGTAGGGGTGTTGGTCGAAACGTCGCGCCGCCAGAGTCGTCCCGAGAAAGGCATACAGGCGCATGCAGGGCGTCATGGCCGCTATCGTTTCGCCGAGGCCGCGATTCCACGCGGCGGTCATCAGGAGCTCCACGTAGGCCGCCGTTGCCGGCAACGGGTCGACGTTTCCGCGGTCGATACCGAGCGCGGTGACGGTTTCAGAGTGCATGGCCAGCTCGTCGAGGACCCCGCCCATCAGGCGGTGAAACACGACGGCCGCGTCGTGCCGGCCCACCGACCGCGCCGCGGCCAGGGCATATGCCCTGAAGAAGGCCTCGAGAAAGAAGGCATCCTGTGCGACGTAACGGGCAAAGGCCGCCGTCGGCAGGCTGCCGTCACCCAGCCGGCGCACGAAAGGGTGTTCCAGGCAGGCTCGTGCGAGGTCCCGATTCTCCCGCCACAGTTGTCGACTCAGCGAATCCCCGACCTTCACTCGCCGGTCTCCGGGTCCGACCGGCCGGGGTCAGGGAGGTTCTCCACCAGCTCCCTGAGGCTGGCCAGGCCCCGCTCGCAGTCCGGACCCAGCATGCGGTCGAAGCCGAGCCCGAAGTACCGCGCCACGAGATTGTCTCCGAGGTCGGTTTCGAGCCTCCAGGTGAGGCGGGTTCCGCCGGGCGCCGCTTCGAGGCTGAAGCTCGACACGGCGGCCACGGTTCCGCCGAGGTCGAGAGCGGACGTGACCAGGGAGTGGGGGTAGGACTGGGTGATCTCCTCGCTTCCCGAGCCCAGCCGAGGATGGTCGCTGACCCACGTCACGCGGGCGCCGACGCCCGCAGCGGGCCCCTCGAGGGCGTAACGTGCGTCGGGATCGAAGCCGCGCCACGGGGACCACTCGTGAGCCCTTTCGAATCCGTTCAGCAGGTTGAAGACCGTCGCCGGCGGGGCCCCGATGGTGATCGAGCGTTCCAGGTGAGCCGAGCTCGGCAGGAAGAGACCGACGAGCGCGAGTACGGCCACCACGGCGAGCAGGCCGAGGAAGGCCACGGTCAAAATCCGATTCAGAATCTTCAGCACGGCCTCCTGGTCTTCCGCCCGAATTTCTCACCAGGTATCCACTGCGGCTCGTCGATGGGAGAGAATAACATGTGGATGGAGGCAGGACATGGCCAGAGTCCGGGATCTCAAGCTCGGTGTGCGGGCGTTCATGATGACCTATCGGTGGCGGGTGATCGACCCGGTACCGTGCGCCCGTCTCGACCGGCCGCTGGGGGACGCCAGGATCGCCTTGGTGTCGACGGCGGGGCTGGTGGTTCCCGGCGATCCACCGTTCGACGCCAAGGTGAAAGGCGGGGACTTCAGTTACCGCGTGGTGCCGGACGGCGTGGATGTCCAGAGCCTCGAGGACCACCACCGAAGCGATGCGTTCGATCACGGAGGCGTTGCGGCCGACCGGAACATGGCGCTGCCGCTCGACCGGCTGCACGAGCTGGCCTCGGCCGGGCGGATCGGGTCGGCGGCTCCCCGTCACATCTCTCTGATGGGCTCGATCACCGCCCCCGGGAGGTTGATTCGCCGGACCCTTCCCGCGGTGGCCGACATCCTGGTCGAGGACGCGGTCGACATCGCCCTGATGGTTCCCGTGTGACCGGTGTGCCACCAGACGGTCAGTCTGGCCCAGGCGGAGATCGAAAACCGGGGAATTCCGACGGCGTCAATCACCATGCTGCCCGAGATCACCCGCAAGCTGAGGCCTCCCCGTGCGCTCGAGGTACCGTACCGGCTCGGGTTTCCACTGGGCGCACCAAACGACCCCGGAGGGCAGCGCGCGGTGCTGTGGGCGCTGCTCGCCCTTGTCGACCGGCCGGACGTGCCCGTCCTCGAGGAGTACCCGGCGCCATGAGTCGAGCCCACACCATCTACGGGTTCGATCTCAGCTACTTCACCCGCAAGATGGAAGCGGCCTTCGATCTCCACGGCCTGGCCTTCCGCCGGCGGTCCAAGACGGCGTTCAACGCCCGCCGCCTCGAACGGGGATCCGGGACCCGAAAGGTGCCGGTGGTGGTGGCGCCCGACGGTCGTTTCATGAGCGACACCACACCAATCATCGATGACCTGGATTGGGTCGATCCGACACGACGGCTGTTCCCGGAGGGCTTGGACGGAGTCGTGGCGCGCCTGGTCGAGGAGTGGCTCGACGAGTGGTTCCCGCGGACCGTGGTCCACTATCGCTGGCACGATCCGGAGGGCCGTCGGTTGGCCAGCCGGTCCCTCGCCCGCGAAGCCCTGCCCTTTGTCCCCGGGTTCCTGAGGAGGAGATTCGAAGCGCAGATCGCCGGCTGGGGAATCCGGGCCTGCCGCGCCCTGGGCGTTGTCAATCCGGTGCAGCAGCGGTCGGCGGAGGCTGATGCGGAGGTGGTGTGGGTGGCCCTCGATGGGCAGCTGGCCCGGACCCGGTACGCTCTGGGCGACCGGGCCACCGCGGTGGATGCGGTCTTGCTCGGCGCGTTACGCGGGCACTACCTGGTTGATCCTGCGCCGCGACGTATCCTCGATCGTCTGCCGAGGGTGGTCGAGTGGGCGTCCCGCGCCACCGCGTGGGATGGTGCCGGCGACCTCCCGGCCTTTCCCGAGGTCAGCGAGTTCGCCGAAGCCGTTGTCGACCGCATGCGAGGCCCATATCGCGCCTGGTTGGCGGCCCACTCCGCGGCGCTCGATCGCGGGGACCGAGTATTCGAGGCGGCCATCGAAGGCCAGTCCGTCGATTTCAGGGTCCTCCGCCCACCGACCCCTTCCGAGTCCGTCAGGTACCTCAGCGACCGGATCGGCGAGCAGGTCCAGGGTGCCGACCGCCTGCGACTCGAGGAGTGGTTGGTCGAGCAGGGCCTGGACGGAATCGTGAGCCTCTGACGCCGCCGCGCGCGGTTTTCCGAATTTCGCATTCCGAATTCCAGAGTTGCTCAACCACCGGTGGATCGCTGGCCTCGGTAGGTGTAGCGTCGAGGTCGGGACAGGAGGTGGCCATGGCACGACGAATCGGGATCATCTACTGCGAGCGAATTCAGGATGCGAGCTGCGTCGGATGCGCCAAGTGCTACAAGGCGGTCAACGAGAAGAGCTTCGAGTTCGAGAACATCGAGGAGGACGTGCGTGTGGTGTTCAAGACCGGGTGCGGTGATTGCCCCGGTCTGGTTCTTCCCAGGCTGGACCTCCAGAAAGTGGTGCTCGACTCGCTCGGTACCGACTTCGACGCCGTCTACTTCGGGACCTGCGTCAAGAAGGCGACGACGTTGATGAACTGCCCGATGAACATCGAAGGCATCTCGGCGAAGATCGAGGAGAAGTTCGGCGTCCCGGTTCACGTCGGCACCCACGATCTGTAGGCTTCGGGGTTCGGACTTCGGGATTTGGGCGGCGGCGCCGCAGGTTACCAGGAATGGGGCGAAGATGGACGCAGGTCGAGAATTCTGAGTTTTGAGTTCTGAGTTCCCACCCTCCCCATCCCCTGGCACGCCATGAACGTCTCGAATCGGTGGACCCGGCACCCAACTAAAGAACTAAGAACTAAGAACTAAGAACCAAGAGCTGTGCCCTCCCGCCAGTTGGTCGAATCGACTGGTGTTTCCTCAGTCCTGGGTCGCCTGACAGGCCAGCTCGACCAGCCGCTCCTCGACGTATCCGAAAAACGGGTTGTGCCTGAGCCTCATGAAGAGCTCGATCGGGACCTGGAGCAGCCGGCGCTCGCCGCGGGGCTCGATGCTGCCGAGGGGAACGCCCCACGGCAGCGATTCGGTTCCACCGGAGCCGTAGATCGGGTCGTCCGGTGGAAACGGCAGCGATACGTGGGACAGGGAGTAGACCTCGAGCGGCCACTGGGTACCCAGATCGCGGACAGAGTAGCGGTCCGAGCCAGGAGGCCAGCTGCGCTCCACGAGCGTGCGGGAATGAGGGGTCGCGTTGGTCAATACGGTGAGCCGGAAGTCGAGGCGAGCGGTCTGCTGGAGCTGGTCGAGGCGGGCCGCCGGGTCGGTGGCGATGAACCCCGCCATGTAGGCAACCCGGTTGATATCGAAGATCACCAGCTCGGAGCCGTTGTCCGGCAGCTTGACGTAAAGCCCTTCGACCACTGCCTCGGTGAGCACGGTGGCGTCGGCCAGAGATTGGAAAGTGAGCACCGGGGGAAGTCGGTCCGATTGGCCACCGGCGACGACCCGGTCGAGCGAAGCTCTCAGCTCGGCGAGGAGCCGGTGGGTCTGGAAGCCCGCGTTGTTTGGAAAGGAGTTGTACTTGAAGGGGTCGTGCTCCGGGTAGACGGTGTGCCACCTCAGCTTTTCGAAGAAGGGCACGACGCTGAGCGGGCGGTGCCACCAGCCGAGGGCCGCGAATCTGGTCACCCCGATGGCAGGGGAAAACAGCACCAGTCGGTCCGGACGGCGCAGGTCTGGTTCGTCCAGTGCATCGATGGCGTAACGCAGGGCGAGAGCAGCTCCGTTGGAGTAGCCGGCGATCCAGAACGGGCGATCCCGGCCAATTTCGCGGCACACGTGGGCGGCGCCGATGCGCGTCGCCGCGATCCAGTCCTCCCGACAGGACTCGCTGATCGCCGCCGGGAAGGTGCCGTGGCCCGGCAGCCGAAGCCCCAGTGCGTAAAACCCGTTGTCCCTGAGGATTTCACCGATCCGGCGCATGGAGTAGGGCGAGTCGGTGAGGCCGTGCAGCAAAAGAACGCCCCCGCGGACCTCCCCGGGTCGCATTTCGAAGGTCCGGTTCCAGTCGTGGGGGAAGGTCGAGGGGTTGTTTCGCCCCTCCGGTTCGTACCGTCCCAGGGGCAGCGGCTCTCCCCCTCTCGGCAGTCTTGAAAGAGCGGTCTGAACCGCCGCAAAGGTCCTGTCCTCCACGGCGAGGTAATCGGTCAGCCCGAAATCGCCGTTGGCGGTTCGAGCCTGGAATTCGTGCAGCGGCACCCAGCGGTGCCACGGGCGCAGATCCGGCATCCCGCGGGCGGTGAACGCCCACACCAGGAATGTCACCGTGATGACAACGGCGACGGTCAGGCCGATGAGGAGAGCTTCAGACACCATCTTCGTCCGACAGGGACGCCACCATGCTATCAAGGGGATACCACTTCGGGGTCAATCCGGGTTAGGATTGAAGACGACCTCAGTCGAGATGACCCTCGCCGCGGCCCGTGCCGGATCGGCAGCGGCCGGCGACGGCGGGAGGAGGATTCCAGGGTGGCTCTTGCAGGCAAGTTGGAGGACGTCCAGCCGGCGGAGATTCTCCATTTTCTGGCGATGTCCGAGAAGACGGGAAAACTCTCGTTCACGACGGGTACCCAGGAGGGTCTGATCGTCTTTCGTTCGGGGAAGATCATCTACGCCGCCTCGAGTTCCGTCCGCGAGACCTTCGGCAGCATCGCCCTCAGTCTCGGGATGGTGCAGCGACTCCAGCTCGAGGAGGCCCTGCTGCTGCAACATCGCTCCGGAGAGGAGAAACGGCTCGGCGAAATCCTGGTGGAAATGGAAGCGATGTCGAAGGCCGACCTGCAGCAGGTACTTCACCATCAGGTGATTCAGGTTCTGCGCGAGATGTTCGGTTGGAAGCGGGGTTTCTTCCGGTTCAGGAATCTCGACATCGAGGCCTCCGGTGAGGTGGAGGTCGATGCCCAGGACCTGGTGGTTGGAACGCCGATCGACGCGCGGAGCGTGGCACTGGACGCGGCCAGGCGTCACGACGAGGCCAGACGCGACCGCGGGCATCGCAGGGGCCCGTCCCGACCGGCTGGACATCGGTGTGGTCGAAGATGGGGACGAGGAGCGGCCGGAACGGACAACCTTGTCCAAGATCATCGGGGATGTGGCGGCGCCGGTGCTGACCGCAGAGAAGGTCCGCGAGATTTTCGTGACCGCGTCGAGGATCTTCTCTCGCGGGGTGATCTTTGCCGTCCACAGCCACGGCGTTCGTGGACTGGCTCAGTTTGGTCTTGTGGAACGGGACGATGACGATCCACCCAGCCAGCGGGTTCGCAGGCTGTGGCTCCCGCTCGAGGAGCCTTCGATCATCAGCCAGGTGGTGTCGAGGGGATTGGCCTTTCGCGGGTCTCCCCAACGCAATCAATGGAATGAAGCACTGTTCACGGAGCTGGGCGGGGAATGGCCGGAAGAGGGAGTGGCCATTCCTCTTGTGGTCAACGCCACGGTCGCTCTCGTGTTTTACGGCGATAACGAACCTGACGACCTTCCGGTCGGATCGATCGCGGCCGTCGAAGCTCAGTTCGACGAGGTGGCCCGGGAGATGCGCCGGGAGATGGCCTGAACGGATGCCGAGCTCACGAACGTGACGCAGGGCACGGAAGCCACGGGACATTGGCGATAGCTTCGAGGACGTACCGCATCTCGACGTCCGGGAGGAACTCATGTGGAAGAAGGGCGAGTCGGAGTTGGAGGGAGCTGGAACAATGGTTGACACAAGCCCCGCGCGGGCCAGTATCGTAGAGGACCGGACATCGAAGGGCGGCCGCGGATCGGCCACCATCGGGCCCTCGATTACCATCAAGGGCGACGTCACCGGTGACGAGGATCTGGTGATCGAGGGACGGATCGAGGGCACCGTGACCCTCAAGAAGCACAACGTAGTGGTGGGGCCGGAGGGCAATGTCCGCGCCAGCGTTCACGGCCGGTCGGTGACGGTGGAGGGAGAGGTGTCGGGAGACCTGCACGGCCAGGAGCAGGTGGTGTTGCGCAAGACCGCAAAGGTCGAAGGCAACATCAAAGCCCCCAGGGTCACCCTCGAGGACGGCGCCCGTTTTCGTGGCGGGATCGACATGGGAGAAGGGGCCGCGACCGTGCCCTTAGTGCAGCCGCCGAAGGATTCTCTCAAGGTCCAGGATCTTCCGACGTCGACCGGTTCTTCATCGACCCACGACCGGACGAAGTGAATCGACGTCGAGACCGGCGCGACGAGCCCGGGGCAGCCGCCCGCAGCCCCACGGTCGGAGCGGCGGCGCCGGTGGAGTACGGCTCCCCGGCCCTGGCGGCCATCTTCGCCCATCTGAACCCTGATTCCGGATACCGGGTTCTCGATCTCGGCGCAGCCGTCGCGGCTAACATCGATTTTTACGGGGGTTTCGCACACCATGTCCGGGTGGTCGATGCCGTGCGGGAACTCGCATCGCACGTCGAGGAGGAGGGGGAAGAGGGCAGCTGGGAAATCCTGATCGACGAGATTTGGAGGGGCGTGGTGGGTGAGTTCGACGTGGTGATGGCGTGGGACCTGGTCAGCCACATCGGTCGGGACATGGCGCGGTCGGTCGTCTCTCGTCTCCGCGAGGTGTGCCGCCGGGGTGCCAAGGTCTACATGATGACCTACGAGGGGGCATTGATGCCCTCGACGCCTCAGGTTTTCGAAATCCTGTCAGCCGACCGGCTGCTCTACCGGCCGGCACCGTCCGGTATGGTGCCGGCCGGCAAGCTCCCCCCCGCCGATGTGGAACGGCTGTTCGTGGGTTTTCAGGTCGAGTCGTCGTTTCTTCTTCGCCACGGAGTCAGAGAGTACGTCGTGATCAAGATGTGATGAAGATCACATTCTGTGCTATTCTCAAAATACCGGAGTGGGAACGCGGAGGACGGAGAGTCCGTTGCGGAGTCGACGTGCACGTGAAGGAGTGTTCGGACCGAGCCGGGGGCGGCCCCAATGTCCAGGGATTGGCCCGCCGGAGGGGAGGCGTGTCCTCCCGTTGCACATTCTGACGTCGACCGTTCCGCACCTTGGTGGTGATGGATGAACCTGCTCCCTCCGATTCTGCTGGTGGACAACAATGCCGACGACAGGGCATTGGCGTCATTGGTTCTCAACGGTGCATTCGGCGATGTGGCGGTCGAGCCGATCGGCGATCCGGCGGAACTGACCAGAGCACTGGCGGCCCACCGGTTCGGCCTCGTGATCACCGAGCTGGACCTCGGTTGGGTGGACGGAACGGAAGTGGTTCGGCTGGTCCGGGAGCTGAAACCCGACTGTGCGGTCGTGCTCTTCACGAGGTCCCTGTCCGCCGAAGTCGTGGACAACGCCATCCGACTCGGAGTGGATGCGTTCCTGCCCAAGGACAGCTCCGGTTACACCAAGCTGCCGTTCGCAGTTCGCAGCGCCCTCTACCGCGCCCGGCGCCGGGCCATGGAAACCGCTCGAGAGGCACCCTACCGGCGGATTTTCGAAGACCTCCCGGTGGGTATCTTCGTGGCGACCAGCGATGGTGAGATCCTGGAGGCCAATCCGGCCATGGCGTCGATCCTCGCCTTCGAATCCCCCGAGGAGTTGACGCGCAGATCGCTGCGCCACTTCTTCATCCAGGAAGGCGCCGCCGAAAGGTGGCGGACCACGCTGGAGCAGGCCGGCACCGTCGAAGGATTCGAGGCCGAGCTGCGGAAGGCGAACGGCGAACCGATCCACGTTCGTTTGAGGACCTCCTTTGTCGAAGGAGAAATCGTCCACACTCGCCAACTCTTGGGTATGCTGGAGGTGGGCGCGCCCCCGGACAGCTCTCGTGAGAGTCCGCCGCCCGACGAGGTCGGTGCCCAGTCGCAGGACGAGTTGGAGGAGATGGCCTACGTGGTATCGCATGACCTTCAGCAGCCGCTGAACGTGGTCGGTCGGTTCCTCGACCTGCTGGCCGAGAAGGATGGCGGTTCAATGAGTGAACAGGGTCGTGAGTTCCTCGACCACGCGATGGACGGGGCGGCGAACCTGCAGCGCTTGATGGACGGGATGCTGCGTTACGCCAGGATCAACCCGAAGGACCGTCAGCTCGACCTTGTGGATCTCAACCGAGTGAGGGACCGGGTGTTGGAGATTCTCGACAAGGAGATCGCCGACTCAGGGGCCGAGGTCACCTCAGACGAGCTCCCCCAGGTCACCGCTGACGAGACTCAGATGGAACAGCTCTTCCAGAATCTGCTGTCCAACTCGCTCAAGTTCCGCGGCAGCGATCAGCCGCGGATTCATATTTCGGCGAGGGAGAGGCCACGGGAGTGGATCCTCGCGTTCGAAGACAACGGGATTGGCCTGGACCAGGCCGCCGGCGAGAGAATTTTCCAGATGTTCCAGCGACTCCACACCCAGGAAGAGTATCCCGGGACGGGGATTGGGCTGGCGGTCTGCAAGCGGATCGTGGCCCACCACGGCGGCCGAATCTGGGTCGATTCGCGGGTCGGTGACGGTGCGACATTTCTTGTGGCTCTGCCGAAGGGCGCCGACCGGTCCGCACGGGGGGTTTCGTGAGGCAGCGCGGCGATCAGAGGCCCGTTCGGGTCCTGATGGTCGAAGACAGTCCGCACGACGCAGCTTTGATCCGCAGCGTGCTGTCCGGTCGGTCCAATTTCAATTTCGACCTGGTGCATCGGGACCGCCTCGAGGCAGGCCTCGATTACCTCCAACACGGGACGGTGGACATCGTTCTGCTCGATTTCTCCCTCCCGGACAGCAAGGGCCTCGACACCTTCCGCCGAGTCAACGCCGAGCACCCCGAGTTGCCGGTGATCGTGCTCACCAGCCTCGAGGACAATGCCATCGCGGTACAGGCGGTTGCCGAGGGTGCTCAGGATTACCTCGCCAAGCGCTACCTGGACGGACAGCTGCTGACCCGATCGATCCGGTATGCCCTCGAACGGCATCGCAGCGAACAGGCGTTGAGGGAGAGCGAGGAACGGTACGCCCTGGCGATCCGAGGGGCCAACGATGGGCTGTGGGATTGGGACCTCCAGTCCGGAGACCTCTACCTGTCGCCGCGCTGGAAGATGATGATCGGGTACGGGATCTACGACGTAGGAAACCGGGCCGAGGACTGGTTCAACAGGGTTCACCCGGACGACGTCGACGAGCTGAGGTTGGCTCTCAAGGCGCACTTCGAGAGTGACGATGAGCACTTCGAGCACGAGCAGCGCATGCTCACCCGCAGTGGGGAGCTGCGCTGGATGCTCACCCGAGGCGTGGCGGTGCGGAACGAGGACGGGAAGGTCATCCGAATGGCCGGTTCCCTGACCGACGTCACCGCACGCAAGCACGCCGAGCAGCAACTGGTGTACGACGCGTTTCATGACGGACTGACCGGGCTGGCCAACCGGGCCCTGTTCATTGACCGGCTGAGCGTGATGCTGGCGGCGAGGCGTCGCCAGCCCGGGCTCAGGTTCGCGGTGCTGTTCCTCGACCTCGACCGCTTCAAGAACATCAACGACAGCCTCGGCCACACCACCGGCGACCGGCTACTCCAGGACATCGCGCGTCGGATCGACAAGATCCTGCGACCGGGGGACACGGTCGCCCGGTTGGGTGGAGACGAGTTCGCGATCCTGTTGAGCCACGTGGACGATCTTGGAGACGCCATCCACGTGGCGGACCGGATTGGCGAGATGATCTCCGCGCCGACCAGCATCGGATCGCACGAAGTCTTCGTCACCGGTAGCATCGGCATCGCGGTCTCCAGCGAGGAAACCCGGGGCCCCGAGGACATACTGCGTGACGCCGACATCGCCATGTACCGCGCCAAGGCGGCGGGTCGCAACCGGTACGAGGTCTTCGACCAGGAGATGCACCGGCACGCGGTGAGGCTGCTGTCGTTGGAAACCGAGCTGCGCCGAGCCATCGAGGCCGAGGACTTCGTCATGCACTACCAGCCCATCGTCGCCCTGGACACCGGGGGCATCGTGGGCTTCGAGGGGCTCGTCCGCTGGAACCACGCCGAGCGCGGCCTGATCGCGCCGGGTCAGTTCATCGGTCTCGCCGAGGAGACCGGCTTGATCGTGCCTCTGTGCTGGTACACCCTTCGCGAGTGCTGCAAGCAGGCGAAGAGCTGGCAGTTGATGTTCCCCCGGACACCGCCGCTGTTCATCAGCGTGAACGTCTCGGGCAAGATTTTCATGCAGCCGGATGTTGTCGATCGAATGATCGAGGTTTTGGAAAAATCCAGATTAGACCCTGAGAGCCTGCGGCTCGAGGTCACCGAGAACGTGGTGGTGGACCACGGCAACGAGGTGATGACGAAGCTGTCGCAGCTCCGATCGATGGGCGTTCAGCTCAGCATCGACGACTTCGGAACCGGCTACTCGTCGCTCAGCTACCTGCAGCGGTTTCAGTACGACACCCTCAAGATCGACCGCTCCTTCGTCAGCTCGATGGGTCTTGCGCGGGATTCGCGGAACATCGTCAAGACCATTCTCAGCCTCGCCGACGATCTCGGCATCGGCGTCGTGGCCGAGGGCATCGAGACCGAAGAGCAGGCCATCCGGTTGCGCCAAATGGAGTGTCCCCTCGGTCAGGGTTTCTGGTTCGCCCGCCCGCTCAACTACCTGGCCGCCACCGACCTCATCGCCGCCCCCCCTCCTGGTACGGCAGCCCTTTGGGCCCGCCGGGCATCACCCAGTAGCCGCGCCGTTCGCGCGCCGCGAGTCCAGAGGCCACAGTCTAAAGTCCAAAGTCTAAAGTCAAAAGTCATCCTCAGCTGTGGGAGGTTGGAAGGGCTGAGAATCCAAGGTACGGTAGCAGGGCATGACTTTCTGGGGGTCGCCGATGCGTGCTCGTGATGTTCGTTGGGTGGTGATATCGACCTTCTTGGCCTCGTTCGTCGTCGCTTCAAGCCCGCTGGTCGTCGGGGCGGGGGAGTGGCTGACCCTCGACGACATCTTCGGGGGCAGTGCCTTTCACGACACCGCTCCGAGCCACGTCATGTGGCTGCAGGATGGCAGTGGCTTCGTGTTTCGCGACACCCGGGGTGGAGAGGACGGGCTGTTTCGGTTCGATCTGGGGACCCTCCGCGCCGACCTCGTGGTGAACTGGGCGGACCTGACGGCGCGGCTGTCGAGTCAGCGACCGGGCTGGATCAAACCCACGATGGGCGACGTGAACACGCACCCCGGGCGGGGCTCTGCTCCGGCCCTGAGCCCCGACGGGAGATCCTACCTCGGGGCCATCGCAGGCGACGTCTTCGTGCTCGATTTGGCGACGGGCCGGGCGCGGTTTCTCACCGATGACCCGGTGCCGGAGCGCTTCCCCACCTTCAGCCCCGACGGCCGCCGGGTGGCGTTCGCGCGGTCCGGCGACCTGTACCTGGTGGATCTGGGGACCGGGGAGGAGCGCCGGCTGACCGACCGCGGCGGCGACCCCGCCATTCTCAACGGGATCTCCGATTGGGTGTACGAGGAGGAGCTCGACGTCACGAGATCCTTCTGGTGGTCTCCCGACGGAACCCGCGTGCTGTTCGTCCAGTACGACACGTCGCCGATCGAGCCCTATCCGATCATCGACGATCTGGAAACGGTGGCCACGATCGAGTGGCAGCTGTACCCCCAGGCGGGGACAGCGAACTCGGTTCCCAGACTCGGCGTGGTTCCGGCGGAGGGGGGCGGCACGACCTGGATTCCCTCCGGGGTGGGAGACGGTTACATCGCCCGGGCCGGGTGGCTGCCTGACGGCGACCGGGTGTGGTTTCAGATCCTGAATCGGGATCAAACGCGGCTCGAGCTGCGGGCGGCGGTACCCGGCCAGGGTTCCTCTCGGCTGCTGGTGGCCGATCAGGCGCCGGATTGGGTCAACGTCCGCGATGACCTTTCCTTCGTGGGGGGGGACCGCTTCGTGTGGTCCTCCGAACGTGACGGCTGGAGGCACCTGTACCTCTACGGCGTGGATGGGCGGTTCATCCGGAGGCTCACCGACGGCGAGTGGCAGGTGGAGAAGGTCTACGGAGTCGATGCCGGCGGAACTAGCGTGATATTCAGGGCCAACGCCCAGGACCTTCGTGAGCGCCACCTCTACAGCGTGCCGGTGGCCGGCGGCGCTCCTCGACTGCTGGTGGCCGGCGCCGGCACTCACGCGGGCCTGCTCGCCCCCGACGGTCGGCATTTCCTCGACACGTTCTCGGATGTTTCGACGCCGCCGCGAGTCGATCTCTTCACGGTGGACGGCCGAAGAGTGGCCACGGTGGATGACGGAGTGATCCCTGCGCTGAATGCAGTGGACTTCCGCCCACCCGAGTTCGGCACGGTCACCGCCGACGACGGCCAGTTTCTCTACACTTGGATGTTCCGGCCGCCGGACTTCGATCCCGCCGCCAGGTATCCGGTGCTGGTGTACGTCTACGGCGGTCCCGGTTCGCAACAGGTGGTGAACAGCTGGGGCGGCACCAGGTTTTTGTTCATGCAGTACCTCTCCCGCCTGGGAATGGTGGTGTTCTGCGTGGACAACCGGGGGTCGTGGGGTCGCGGGCACGCCTTCGAGGCGGTGATCCACCGGCGACTGGGTGAGGTCGAGCTGGCCGATCAGATCGCCGGCGTTCGCCATCTCACCGAGCAGCCGTGGGTGGATTCGGGGCGCATCGGTGTATATGGCGGCAGCTACGGCGCCTTCATGGCACTGATGGCGATGAACCGGGCACCGGAGCACTTCGCGGCAGGCGTTGCCTACGCCCCGGTGACCGACTGGCGGCTTTACGACTCGATCTACACTGAACGCTATATGGACTCGCCGGCCGATAACCCCGACGGCTACCGATCGAGCTCGCCGGTGAACCACGCCGCGGGGCTCACCGGCGCCCTCCTGATCTGCCACGGCACCATGGACAACAACGTCCACCTCCAGAACACCGTTCAGATGGCCGACCGGTTCATCGAGAAGGACAAGCTCTTCGATCTGATGCTGTATCCACGAACTCGCCATGGGATCCGGATCTCGGGCAGTCGCCTGCAGTTCCATCGACTGAAGGCCGAGTTCCTCGAACGAAGCCTGGTTGGCAACGGCAGCTGACCGGACCCGAAAATACCGATTGACGGAGGTGTTTGGGTGGTATGATCCGCGCGACCGGCGAGGATATCCGCCGGGAGCTGATGGCCCCGAGAACGAGAGGAGAATGAAGATGAGTACGATGAAGTTATCGCGTTTGGTTGTTGCCTTGCTTGCCGTAACGGCCGCCACGGTCCACGCCACGGACCAGACCCTGCACAGCGTGCAGTACCCGCCGAACACCGGCGTCAAACTCGTTTTCGCGTCCACCACCGGGGCCCCCGCCGCCAAACTGGAGGCCAAGGTCAACCTGAAGGACGACGAGGCCATGGTGGAGCTGTCCTGGGCGGACCTCAAACCGGCCCTGTTGTTCGGCGGCAACGTCAGCTGCTACGTGCTGTGGGCGGTGACTCCGGACGGCTTCGCCAAGAACCTGGGTGAGGTGCCAAGCGGTTCTCCCAAGGGTAATGCGCAGTACGGCACCAGTCTGAAGGGCTTTGCCCTGTTGGTGACCGCGGAGGTCTACGCTCAGGGGTGGCGCCCGTCGGAGCTGGTCATGTTCGTCAACGATCCTCCCGACAAGAAGAAGATCGCCGTGAAGACCTTTCAGTACTCGACCTTCGCGCCCGCCCCCGATCATGACCTGGCGTCGATCCGAGCGGTGGCGTGGGATGACTCCAATCCGGTGGAGCTCGTCCAGGCCCAGCGCGCCTTTGCCTTTGCCGAGAGCATCGATGCCGAGAAGTACGCGCCGGCATTGGTCCAGGACGCACGGCTGCTGCTCGCCCAGGCCACCAACTTGGTGTCCAGCTCGCGCCGCCGGTCCGACGGCATCGACTTCGCTGGCCGCTCGTTCGGAGTGATTGGCAACGCCATCGGCGACGCCGAGCGGAAGATCGAGCAGGAGCGCCTCGATGCGGAGATCGCCAGCCGGACCGCCGAGGTCGAGGCCATGTTGGCCACGGCGGCCGCGGCCGAGGCGTCGTTGCAGGAGGCCCAGCTCGAGCAGCAGAAGATGGAGTCCGCCATGGTGGCGTTGCGCACCGAACAGGCGGCCCTGACGTCGGCTCTGGGAACCATGCGCGCCGAGAAGGAAGAGCTTTCCGGGCGGTTGGGGGCGGCACTATCGCTAGTGGCCGACACCCAGAGCACCGCCCGCGGCATGATCGTCAACCTCCCCGATATTCTCTTTGACGTCAACGAGTCGACGCTCAAAGCCGACGCCAAGCTGGTGATCGCCAAGCTGGCCGGCATTTTGTTGATCATGCAGGAGCTCAACCTGAGGATCGAGGGGCACACCGATTCCACGGGAAGCTACGACTACAACATGCGGCTCTCCGAGGCGCGAGCCCGGTCGGTGTTCGACTTCCTCGCCGGTCAGGGTATCGATCCCCGGCGCATGACGGTCCAGGGCTACGGTCCGAATCGGCCGATCGCCGACAACTCGACGACCGAGGGACGCAGCCGCAACCGCCGGGTGGAGATCGTCATCGCGGAGGGCACCGTCGCCGAAGCGCCGTAATTCGGGGTTCGGGACTCGGAGTGGGGGAGGTCAAATCGTGGGCGGGGTTTCATCCCCCGCCAATTGACGTCCGTTGAGATTCCCGGGGGATAAACCCCCGGGCTGCGGTCAGCCCTTTTGGGACGGCTCTGAACCGACCGAGAACCCGAGACCCGTCGACCTATCGGTAAACTGCCTGGATTCAGGGGATTGAAAAACTTCGAAAAGCGGGGTGGGGGATTGGGGGGCTTTTCGAAGCGGGGTGGGCGGGGGCCCCAACGACCTCACTGATGCGTCCCCCAAAGCTCCTCGAGCCGGTCGTCCCTGCCACAGCCGTACCGGTAGTACTTATAGCGAATCGGGTTCTTCAGGTAGTAGTCCTGGTGGTAGTCCTCGGCAGGGTAGAAGATCCCGGCTTTGACGATTTCGGTCACGATTGGGCCGTCGAAGGGCTTGTTGGCCTCGAGCGCCGCCTTGGAGCGCTCGGCCGCCGTGCGCTGCGCCGCGTCGTGGACGAAGATCGCGCTGCGGTACTGGGAGCCGCGGTCGCAGAACTGCCGGTCGACCGTTGTCGGGTCGATGTTGTGCCAGAAGGTCTCGAGCAGCTCCGCGTAACTGATCTTGTCGGGGTCGTAGCGAACCTGGATCGCCTCGGCGTGGCCCGTGCCTCCCGCCGATACCTCCTTGTAGGTGGGTTTCTTGACAAGCCCGCCGGTGTAACCGGAGGTCGTCGAGATGACCCCGTCAAGCTTGTCGAAGGGAGGTTCCATGCACCAAAAGCAACCGCCCGCAAAGGTTGCCACCGCCGGGTCTCCGGCAACGCCCGTGGCGCTCACCGCCGTGATTCCCAGGACAAGAGCTATCACTGACATGGATTTCATCGGTTCGACCTCCGCCGGAGTACGGCCACTGCTGGCGATCTCAGTGTGCAATGTGCCGCAGGACCCGGTCACGGTTACAGCGGCCGCCAGAGCTTCGGCCCGCCACTCAATCAAAACTCCTGATTCACCGCCTCGGTGAGGAAGCGGACGAACGGGCCGGCGGCTCGGCAGGTTTCGACGTAGCGTTTTAGAAACCCCGACGACGTGGCTTGTTGCTGGGTGAAGGTGCGCGAGCAGATGAAGTCCTTGCGCTTCAGGTCATCGATGAGGGGGTGATCGGGATCGACACCCCGCGGCGGTCGCTTGAGCGAGTCGCCGCCGATGGTGAACGTCCGGTCGAAGGCCGGCTCGGCGGTGATGGCTGTCCACGCCTCGGGCGATTCCAGGATCGACTGCCGGATGGCGTTGACGGCCGGTCCGGGCGGGTGCCACAGGCCGGCGCCGGTGAACACGTTGCCGGGCTCGAGGTGGAGGTAAAAGCACGGCACGTGGGCGTCCTTGCCCTCCCGGTGTCGAAACTGCGCCGCCGCGTGGGTCTTGTAGGGGCTCTTGTTCTTGGAGAAGCGGACGTCCCGGTAGATCCTGAACATCGATCCGCCGGACGGTCTGGGGTCCGCCACAAAGTGCGGACTGATCTGGGCGAGCGGTCCGGAGAAGTCGGAAATGAAACGCAGCAATGGCTCCTGCACCACTTGCCGGTACCGTTCCTTGTTGGCCTGGAACCAGTCGCGGTTGTTGTTGTCCTCGAGGTCGCTCAGAAAATCGAAGAGCTGGGCCGAGAAATGGGCCTGTCGCGCCATGATGTACCTCCTGTGCGGCGTGTCGACCGGCGAGACGCGCGGGGTCAGTCTCGAGTCCACGTCCCGTACAGATTGAACACCGACGGCGCCGCCAACAATCCGAGACTCACCAGAATCACCAGAACGGGACTGGCCATGCCCCCCGGTGGCGAGTGGGTCTGGATGGCGGACCCGAGTCGGGCGAGCCAGTCCAAGAGCCTCGGCGCGATCCCGCGGAGCAGCAGAAAGGCCACCAGCCCTCCGACCACGATCCCGGTCCTTTGAACCAGGGTGATGATGCTGGTCGCCCGCTGCGCCCGCAGTTGACGCTGTTCCAGGTTGGCACGCCACCACAGGTAGTCCGCGTCGGGAATCGGGCCGATGTTGCCGAGCTTCTCGGCGCCCCGGCTCATGAAACCCGCTACCAGCACCAGCTCGGTACACTCGGTGCATTCCAGGGCGTGGATCCGCAGCTCGTCGGTGAAGCTCCCGGTCGCCACCGCGTCCAGCACCTCGTTCTCCCGTGGGCAGCCTGTTTCGATCATGGCGCCAGCCCCCTCGATTTCATGACTCCGGCCATCCGTCGGCGGGCGCGAAACAGCAGCGGCCTGATGCTCGCGGTCTTGAGACCCAACGCGTTGGCGATCTCGTGGTGGCTCATCCCCTCGACGTATGCAAGCCACAAGAGCTCCCGTTCTCGCGGCTTCAGCTCGCCGAGGGCGCCGACCAGGTCGGATCGTGCGGCGACGCGGTCACCGTGGTTTTCGCCGACCACCGTCTCGGGAATGTCCGGCGTCTCCGGTCGGTGGCGACGGTAGTGATCGCGGACGAGATTGGTGGCGATACGGAACAGATAGTTCTTGCGGTGCTGCTCGTCGTTGGCGCGAAAGTCCGCCCTGATGAGCCGGAAGTAGGACTCTTGCAGCAGATCGTCGGCGAGCGCGGGGTTGCCGCAGGAGCCCATGAGATAAGCTCGCAGCGGGCGCGCAGTGCGCTCATAGAAGATCCGGAATCCCTGTTCATCAAGATCCGACACCGGCACGCTCCCAGCGTTTGCCGCCGCGGAGAGGACCGCGGCGGCATCGCCCGACGACACCCAGTTGATCCAGATCACGGGCGGGCAATCCGGTCAAACCCGGGCGTCGCCAGACGGGTGACCACCGTTGATGATCCCCCACGTCTTGGACAGCCCGTATGCAACCGCCGCCGAAATAATGAAGCCGACGCCGAGCGCGACACCCAGAGTGCCGAGCAGCACGAATCCCTCCTCGGCTTCCGCGATTTGGCCGCGCAGGAACATGAAGGCGACGCCTCCTGCCAGCAGCACGAGCCCGGTCTGAACCGAGCCCAGGATGCGCCCGCGGGGATCCGACCTCTCGGCGGTGGCGGACAACAGGAACTGCTCCCCGACGTCGCCCTGGAGATACTCCATCAGCTCTCCGGAAGAGCTGAACTTGTCCAGCAGCTTGGCCTGCAGGTCGTGCTGGTAATTCATGAGCTTCATGCGGCGGCGGTGGTCCAGACCCATTTTGAGCATCCAGGCGAAAACCATCATGATGCCGACCGAACCGATCATCGGAGCTAGAACTTCCATGTGTCATCCTCCGTCGGGGGTGAACCCCTCGTGTCACGGATACAACGCGCGGGTGGCTCGTCGGGTTAACTGCGTTTTGCGAAAAACTCACCGGACCTCCGGCCTCACTGCCGGATGATCTCCGCGCCGCGGATTTCGCCGCGGACCTCGCCGCCCCCGGAGAGAATGACCTTGACCCCACGGCGACCGCGTGCGATCACGTCACCCTCGACCACAGAGCCTTCGGTGATCCGGATCTCCGGTGCCCCCGGGCCCTTCCCGCCCTTGAGGATCACGTCCTTCGCAATCGTACTGCCCTCGCGCAGGATGACGTCGCCGTTGGTTAGAGTGAGACCGCCCGCGACGGAGACGCTTGTCAGGTCGATGGTCCCGTTGACGGTGGCGATGGAGTCGAGGATCTTGCTGCCGGAGCCGGCCGAAATTCCCCCATTGACGGTGCCGACATCACCGTCCACGGTGACCTGATCGCCGATAAGCACCCGCCCGTTGACCGTGTTCAGGCTGCCCACTCGCGAGCTGTCGCCGACCGTGATTCGGCCATTGACGGTCCTGCAGTCGCCGCGGACCTCGCAGTTTGAACCGATCCGCACGCTGCCGTTGACCGTCATCCGGTCGCCGTCCACCGTCGTCCCGTCATCGATCCTGATCGACTGGTTGACGCGGATACCGCAGCCGCCGGCGGCCAGCACGAGGGCGAAGACAGCCGCGATGTTGCGTGTGGTCTTCATCGTAGAACCCCCCCCTGTCACAATACAACGATCGCCGTGCGGTGCGGGTTCTCCGGACTGTCCCACTCACCGACAGCAGCAGCCCACAGCCGTGGCCAAGGGGGTCGTCGCGAGGCGCCGTGAACTCACAGCCCGTTTGGTGAAAAGAAATGGCTCCTCCGGGATCCAGCGTTACACGTTACTCGTTACACCTTAAACGTCGACGCAACCGTTCTCGATGGTTCGTGGCGCCGAAGTTCCTCGAGCGTTTGACGTTTAACGTTTAACTCTCGACAATTCACGGGCTGGCCAACGGCTGTCTGCTGATGGCGGGGAGTCGCGTTGGAGCAGCGAACGGCTGCGACAACGTAAACGGCCAACTGCCAACGGCCAACTGCCAACGGCCAACTGCCAACGGCCAACTGCCAACTGCCAACTGCCAACTGCCAACTGCCAACGGCTAACGGCCAACTGCCAACGGCAACGGCCAACTGCCAACGGCAACGGCCAACTGCCAACGGCTAACGGCCAACGGCGCCTTCATTGGCTTCGGCGAGGTAGGCGCGGCAGCCCTCCATGACTTCGGTGAATCGCTCCAGATCCCCATCGGCGACCGCCGATTGCCATTCGTCCACCGCCCGGTGGAGCAGCTCGCCGATGAACGGGGTGAAGCCGCCCAGGGCCTGAATTTCGAAGTAGAGCCTGGGATTCTCTCCGACCACCTCGCGGGAGGTTCTCATCTGCTTGCCGAAGGTGACGCCGGCGACCTCGGCCAGGTCGGTCGCCGCGATTCCGGACAGCTGAACGCCTCGCGAGTAGACCAGGTTCACCAGGTGGCTCATACCGAGCACGAGGGCCATCCTCCGGTCGTGCTCGGCTTCCTCCAGGTCCACCAGGTCGGCACTGGTCTCCGCAAACAGGCTGCGCACCAGGCTCACATCCTCGGGCAGCCCGTCGGTGCAGAAGACGATGGTCCTGCCCGACAGCATCCGGATCTGGGGACCGAACATCGGGTGGAACGACACGACCCTGATTCCGTCGCGGCGTAAATCGTCCTTGACGGCGCGCAGATGGGTCTTGAGGCTGCACATCTCGGCGATCACACCGGTCGGACGGTGGGTTGCGATTTCTGCGAGAATGGCCGGGCAGCTGCTCATGGGAACCGCAACGAAGACGATGTCCGCGTCGCGGGCGGCGGACAGGGATTCGACCTCGTCACCCAGACACCTTCCTGGGGCGGGATCGAGGACCTTGACCCGGTGTCCCTGGCCGAGCAGGAAGCGGGCGATCCACTGCCCCATGCCGCCCTTGCCGCCGACGATCAGAGTATCGAGGGCGTCGCCCCGGTAGACTGCATCGCGGGCTGTGGCCTGTTCCTCGACGGCCTTTTCGATCAGAAACAGGGCGAGGTCGCGGCCGAGGGACGACTCCAGGCCGAGAAAGCGGCCCGCCTCCTCGAACCGACGGTGAACCTGGGACTCCACCTGGAAGTTACGCAGGGGAATCCCGAGGCGGTCCTTGAGCTCGCCGATCTGGCGCGCCAGCTCCAGGCGTTCGCACACCAGGTGGAGAACCCTCCGGTCAAGAGCCTCGATGTCACGCCGGTGCTGCTCGAGCAGCCCTTCTGGATCGGTGGTGCCGGGTGTTTCGTTGGACATCGGTCCATCATAGTCGAATGGAACGTACCTCAGAACTCGATACTCGCGTCTCAGATCTCTCACCTTGGTCGAATCGAGGATCCGTCGGCGCCTCGGTGAGATATGAGACGCGAGTATTGAGCGAGGATCTCGGCGATCGTTTACGCCGCGACCTCAAAAAAGGTGCCCGCCCCGGGGGGTACGGGGCGGGTGAGTGAGGAGTGAGCGGAGGGGCCGTCAGAACTCGAAACGGAATCCCAGCTCGTAGCGGCGTGGAACCTGCCAGTCGGTTGGCTCGCCCAGCTCGACGTCCCCGAGACAGCCGCTGATCGACTCGCACACCTCGATCGGCTGCTCGTTGGACAGGAGGTTGAAGACCGCCAGAATCACCTCGATCCGGGTTCCGGCGCCGAGGTTGAAGCCCTTGGCGACCTGGAGGTCGAACTGGTAATTCGGATACGCCTTGCCGCTTCCGCGCGGTTCCACGAAGTACGTTCCGTAGGGGATGTCCGAGTTGTCGGCGGTGTCCGCCTGGGGCGTGTAGGTGAACTCCGAGGACCAGAACGAGTCGAATCCGATGGTGAAGTCGTAGGGGAGCAGGAAGTACCCGTTCAGCTTCACCCGGTGGTCGCGGTGGTCCTGAAGGTAGCCGTAGCGGTTCTCCCAGTGCCACGGGTAGATGTCCCACGCCTCCCAGAAATAGTGGCGCTCGTCGGCGGAGCCCTTCGATTCCGAGTAGACGTAGGAAGCCAGCACGGTCAGCCAGTCGAGGTCGCGGCTTTCCATCCTGACCACGAAGCCCTGGTAGTCCCGTTTCAATGGTTCGAGGTTGGCCACTACGAAATAGTCGCAGGCGGCGTCCGCCGATGGATTCGGGATGTTGCCGTTGCAGGTGTCCTCGAACAGGTTCTGGGTGGTTTTGTCGATGTAACTGAACTCGAGGGCCGACCGCTTCCAGATGCCCCGCTCGTACGACAGGATCAGCTCGTCGGCGTAAGCCGGGTCGAGGCCCGGGTCCACCCCGTTTGGCTCGGCCCCGGCGAAGACGTTGACCGGGTTGAGGTACCACCCGAGGGGGTCCCAACCCTCGTTGTCCGCCATCCACCCGTAATCCCGATCGGCAGCCCACGCCGCGCACTCGTCGGGAGTGGAAACCGGATCGCCGATGGCCATTCCAACGATGCCGGTGCACGACAGCCAGACCGCGGTGCCGGTCGATTGGGTGGTCAGGAAGCTGGGAAGCGAAGTGTTGGCCGCGTGCATGAACCGGCCCCAGGACAACCTCACCACGTTCCTGGCGTCGCCGGTGATGTCCCACGCCGCCCCCAGCCGGGGCTGGAACATGCCCATATTTGCGACCTGATCGCCGACGTCGTTGTGGTTTTTCTCAAATCGACTGAATGGGCCACCTGTTGATGGTCGAAAAGGGGACTGCCCAAGTCGGTCTATACTCGGCGATCGAGATCAGCACCGTGCGGATTGGTCGGGAGGAGACGTCATGAATGCGATCGCGGGATGGTTCGATCGGCTCGCGTCACAAGAAGGTTTCGAGTGGTGGGGCATCATGCTCGGGGCCCTGGTGGTGGCGGGCCTTCTGCGGCTGTTTTTTTCCCGAGTCGTTTCGCTGATAACCAGGGGCACCACGACCACCCGCGACGACCGGCTAGTGGATGCGATTCGCGGGCCCGCGGTGCTGACGATCGTGATCCTGGGAGTGGTCTGGGGGCTCATGGAGTCGCCGTTGCCCGACCGCACACGGAACCTCCTGAGCCCAACCCTGTTATCGGTGGTGGCGCTGATGTGGGCCGCGGCCCTGATGCGCGCCGGACATGTGCTGCTGGAGGTCATCAGCGAGCAGGTCGACCGCATCAAGTGGATCGAACCCAAGACCATGCCGCTGTTCGACATGGTGCTCAAGGTGGTGGCGGTAGGCGGACTGCTGTACGCCCTGTGCATCGTCTGGGGCATCAATCTCACGTCGTGGATCGCCTCCGCGGGCATCGTCGGGATCGCGGTGGGCTTCGCCGCCAAGGACACCCTCTCCAACCTCTTCTCCGGCGTGTTCATCGTCGCCGACGCTCCGTACAAGGTCGGAGATTACGTCGTCCTGGACGGTGCGATTCGCGGCCAGGTTCTGGAGATCGGTATGAGATCGACCCGCCTGCTGACCCGAGACGACATCGAGGTGACCGTTCCCAATGCGGTCATCGGCAACGCCAAGATCGTCAACGAGACCGGGGGCCCCCACGAAAAGATGCGGGTACGGGTCAAGGTCGCGGTGGCCTACGGCTCCGACGTGGACCAGGTGAACGAGGTGCTCATGTCCTGCGTCGAAGGAGTCGCCCATCTCTGTGATCAGCCCTCTCCTCGGGTTCGTTTTCGGGAGTTCGGCGATTCCGGCCTGCTGTTCGAGCTGCTGGCGTGGATCGACGAGCCGGTCTTCCGAGGCCGCGTGCTCGATGCGTTGAACACCAGGGTATACAAGGCCTTCGCCGAGGCGGGGATTGAAATTCCCTACGCCAAGTACGACGTCTATATCAAGGAAGCTCCACCGATGGGGCCATCCTCCTGAGGTCTTTGCTGTCCCGTCCAGCCGAGAGTTTGTCAGTTCTCGCCGCGGAGGCAACCCCTCTGGGCGGCTGGTGTCGAGGGCGGAGATGATCATGAACAGGGGCAGCAGTCAGCGACAGGGAGCAGCGGCAGGTGGCAGCGGAAACTGGCGAAATTGCTCCAGCATCTCGGGAAAAAACTAAGAACTCAGAACTCAGAACTCGCCGAGCGGTCGCTCCGCGACCCTTGTCACCCTCGCTTGCGGACCTTATACTGAACGCAGATTCACGACAGAAACCACCGAAACCCGCGAGGCGCATCGTCGGGGAGGGTCGCCATGACCGGAGGACCGCTGTTCGCACGAATCGTCCTGGCCGCTGTGGTCGTGGCTATGCCGGCAGTCGCGAGCTCGGAGGATCTCGGCTACGAGCTGCGCAACGCGGCCTTGAAGGGCGATACAGCTGCCGTCGTTCAGCTGCTGGCGCGCGGCGCCAACATCGAGTCGAGGACCCCGGAGGGCGCCACCGCTCTGACCCTCGCCGCCCAAGCGGGGGGTTCCGAGACGGTGCAAATGCTGCTGGGCGAGGGAGCCAGCGTGAGTCCGAGGGTCAAGGGTGGCTGGACGATCCTGATGCTCGCTGCCCAGAACGGCCACGCGGCTACCGTGGGACTGCTCCTGGACGCGGGAGCCGGTGTCAACGACGCCAACGACGAAGGCTGGACGGCTCTCATGCTGGCGGCCCAGAACGGCCATGACTCTACAGTGTCGATGCTGCTGGCTCGGGGGGCCGACATCGCGGCACACAACACGTTCGGCACCACGGCGTTGATGAAGGCGGCCCAGAACGGACAGGCGGCAGCGGTGAGAATGCTGCTCGACGGTGGAGCCGCGGTCGACACGCAGCCCAAGGACGGCGCGTCGGCGCTGGTGCTGGCCGCCCAGAACGGTCATCTCGACTGCCTCGAGCTGTTGATTGCTCGCAACGCGACTGTCGATATTCGCGCGAACAACGACCGAACACCTTTGATGGTGGCAGCTCAATCCGGGCACGCCGAGATCGTGCAGGCACTCCTCGAGGCGCAGGCCGACGTCAACGCGTCGGATGCGAAGGGAGCGACGGCGCTGCTGGCTGCCGCCCGGGCGGGTCGGGCCGATCTGGTCGATGTTCTGCTCGCCGCCAACGCAGACGTCAACAAGGCTGCCGCCGACGGCACGACCGCCCTCTTCGCGGCGGCCTTTGACGGCCGGCTCGAGATCGTGGAGGCGTTGCTTGCCCACGGGCCGAACGTCAACGCCCGCGCCCGCGGCGGCTGGACCCCGCTGATGGTCGCGTCCCAGGCGGGCCACCTCCCCGTCGTCACGGTGTTGCTCGCCCACGGGGCAGATGTCGACGCGGTCACCGACAAGGGAACATCCGCCCTCGCGGTGGCGCAGCAGACCGGCCAACACGATATCGTGACGCTCCTCGAGCAGGCAGGAGCCACGCCGTGACCGTTCGAACCCACGCAGACACCGCGAACAAGCGCATCGTGCGGCGACCGAGTGAAAGGAGAGCTCATGAGTGACACGACCGGCTCGACGTTCACGGATTCCCTCGAACTCGCAAGCTCCAGAAGAAGCGCCCCTGGCTCCGTTGGGTCCTCCTCGGATGCGGGGGCGCGATCGCCCTGCTGGTGGTCTTCGTCGTCGTGCTCCTGTTCGTCGTCAAGCAGGCGACCGCCGCGCCCGAGGAGGTGGTGCAGACCTTCCTCACCGAGGCTGCCGCCGGCAACCTCGAGGCCGCTCACGACTGCTTCTCGGCGCCGCTCAAGGAGGCCCAGCCGTTCGACCAGTTCGCGGCCGGGGTCGAGGCGAACCAGCACCTGTTCGACGTCGCCGACACCTCGTTCAGCGAGCGCTCGGTCGACTGCAGGGAGCCAAGCTCGCCGGCACCCTCACCCTGACCAGCGGCACGGAGGTTCCGTGCTCGTTCAAGCTGGTGCGCGAGAACGAGACCTGGAAGCTGATCTCGTACAACATCGGCGCCGGAGGCGATTGACCGCGGGCCGCAGCGCGATGACGTCCCTTGGAGACGGCGGTGCTGAGCTCTGCCATCGGCCTGTGTCCGCTGCGTCCCGACCGGTGCTCCCGAAGACGCCGCCACCGCTCGTCGGGGGGATCGAGGCCGGTCTCTGCGCGATGACCGGGCTACCCGTCGATCCTCAGCACCACCCACTCGGCCGAGAACAGCGCGGGGTCGGGGAGAAAACCCTCCTCCAGGGCTTCCGGCGCCACCAGGGTCGTCTTTCTTCCCGTCGGCTCCATCACCCGCACGGTTCCCTTGAGGGGCCAGATCGCGATCGAGCCCTCCTCCGGCCCTCCCCGAGGATCACCCCGCCGAAGGCGGCGTCGAGATCACCCTGCGAGGGCATCACCTCCTCCAGGCCTTGGACTTTGAAGGATGCCCCACGAGCAGGGTCCTCGGTGTACGATGCCAGGCGATAGCCAGGGTCCGCCGATTGAAAGATCGGTTCGAGATACCCACGTACCCCACCGCCAGCCCCAGCCCCCCAATGCGTTGCTACTGCAAAGTTCGCTTCCGCGCCAACAAGAACGGCGATATGGGCGTAGATCCACCCTCGCATGAGCTTGGAATCAGATTTGATGGACCAGATGTCCGCCCACACCTCGGCGGGTGTCATGTGCTCCCAGGCCTCTGGAGTGTGGGGGAGTGGGTCGCAGAGGTGATCGACGGTGATATCCGCGTTTCCACCGATGTTGAGCTCCTTCTGGCCCACGTGGAGCTTGACCCGACCCTTTTTCCCGGTGGTGATCTGCACACTGCTCGCATCGGCAATGATGGAGCTCTCGACGGGTTGGCCGTTGATCAGGACGTCGCCCCCGAGCTTGTCGATGGTGGCGATGCAGCCGCACCCACTGGTGGCCGGCTGGATGTCCCAATTGGCGGTGATCGTTTCGACGTATTTCCCGCCGGCCGTTCCGCCGGGGCCCTCAATAGACGAAATCGGCTTCCCGCCACGGAGATCCGCTCCGTACTCGAGGGTGGTCCACGGGAGAGCAAGCGCCCGACCGCTGGGCGACGACGGGCCTCTGATGACGGTGTGAGAGCCCCCCTCCACGGGAAGAGACTGCGGGACGGACTCCGGGGCGCCAGGAGAGAGGTGGGTCTCCGTCATGGCGCTCCACCCGGTGCAGGCGTCGTAATCCTCTTTTTCCAGGTTCATGGTTACCGCGAGAGTGACCTCGCAGACCGCCATCAGATCAAAGCCGCCCGTTTGGCTCATTTTCAATCTGACCGCCGGTCCCATCGCCCCTCGACGCGATTCACCGAGCGTGCCCGACGTCCTTTCGTCGCTGTCGCGCCGGCTGCCGGGGCGCACCACCCGCTCTCGGCGCGAGACCTCCCTGTCAAAGCACCTCGTGCCATCTTCGGTGGATTTCACTGTGTCCTGCCTGTGCCACGAGCCGCTGCGATACACCCCCAGTATCCGGGGGGCCCCGGGTTTCCCGCAGAATCTGATGGTGCACCGGGCATTTCTGATCTCGTCGTAAACCCACGATACATCCCAGTCGTTGATTCGGTCCGAGTCCTTATCGAACCCGCTGCCCTCGAGGGTGAAGTTGACCTCGCCGACCCACTCCCTCGGTTCCTCGGCGCCGGCATATCCCACGACACCGATCCAGACATACGGTGCCACTGCGAGAGCGACGAGAATCACTCGGCGAAAACCGTGTCGGCACGTTGGGACTGTGTTCATGGAACCCCTCCTCCCCGGTTGACAACGTTGAGAAAGCGGCCTTCACAAAATGGTCAACCGATCCGATGCAGCTCGACCCGGCGGTTGAGGGCGCGGCCCTCCTCGGTGGCGTTGTCGCCCACAGGCTTGGACTCGCCGAGACCGGTGGTCTTCAGCCGGCTCTGCGAGATGCCATAGAGCTGGAGATATGCCTTGACAGTGTCGGCGCGGCGCCGGGACAGGTCGAGGTTGTGGTCGTCGGAACCGGTGGCGTCGGTGTGGCCCTGGATCTCCACCTTCAGGTCGGGGTGGGCCTGGAGCAGCTTGACGACCTCCTCGAGGGTCTTGGCGGCACCCACCTTGAGGTCGGCCTTGTCGGTGTCGAAGTGGATGCCGTAGACCGCCACGAAGCCGGCCGCCTCGATGCCGCTGTACATGTCGTCGGCCGAGGTGAACTCGAGGTTTCGCTCGAGCGGCTCTTCGTCGATGATCTGCAATCGGTAGCGGCCGTCGCTTGCCGTCAAACAGGCGTAGCTGATGCCGCCGTCCGGCCGGGGAATGCTGAACTGCAGTTGCCCTTCGTAGTTGTAGTAGATCGTGCCGCCCGCCTCGCTCACCGCGGCGACATAGTTGTCGACGATTTCGATCTTGGAGAAGCTCCGGTCATCCGACCCGTCGGGCATCGGCTTGTGGTAGTCGAGGTCCCAGAACTTGCCCTTCTTAACAAAGGGCTCGGAGCTCCCCTGGGCGTCCGTGCGCCGGAAGCGGAACTCGTCGTAGTTCGCGACCTTCTGCTGGGCGGCGGGCCGGGGCACGAAGCCTTCGATGGGTTTGATGACCGGGTGATCCTGGGCGACGGCAGGCGTGCCGAGGGCGAGCGCCACAGTGGCGGCGACGAGGTGGTGGGAGAGCTTCACGCGTATCCTCCTTCGCTGTCCGATGCAGGTTGTTTCGTTGGGAACTCAAGGTATGCCTCCCGGAGAAAGCTGTCAATCCGAGCTTATGACCGCAACCCGAGGCGCGTCATCGACGTACGTCCAACTGAGCTGAAAAGACCGCCGAGATTCGCCGCGAGCCATCGCGGCGCCGGGCGGATCACTGGGGACGGGGAGTTTCACACATGACGAAGAAGCGTGTCCTGCTCGGGCTGTTGGCCGTCGTGGTGGTTGCCGTGGTTGTTCTCACCGCCATGGGTCGCAGCCGCGGTGACGAGGGAGTGCCGGTCGAGGTCGCCGGGGTTGCCCGCGGCACCGTCGTCCAGACGGTGAACGCCACCGGCAAGATCCAGCCCATGGTCCAGGTGAATATCTCGGCCGACGTGAGCGCCAAGATCACGCGGCTCGGGGTCGACGAGGGGGACTGGGTTGAAAAGGGGACCTTCCTGGTGGAGCTCGACCGCGAACGTTACGTCGCCCAGGTGGAGTCCCAGGAGGCGAGCCTTTCCGCGACCCTGGCCCAGGCCAACCTCGCACGGGAAAACATGATCAAGGCGGAGAAGGACTACGAGCGCAGCCGGCAGCTGTTCGAAAAGAACCTCGAGTCGCAGGCGATGCTCGACACCGTGTACGCCCAGGCCGAGGTGGAAAAGGCGCGCTACCAGGCGGCCCTCGATCAGGCGGAGCAGGCCAGGGCCGCCCTGCGACAGTCGCGGGACGCTCTGGCCAAGACCACCATCTACGCCCCGATGGCCGGGACCATCTCCAAGCTCAACAAGGAGGTTGGTGAGATCGCCCTCGGCTCCCAGTTCCAGGAGGACGTGATCATGGAGGTTGCGAACCTCCAGGGGATGGAAGCGCTGGTGGATGTTGACGAGAATGACATCGTCCTGGTGTCCGTGGGCGACGAGGCGAGCATCGAGGTGGACGCCCTTCCCGACATCAAGTTCAAGGGCGAGGTCACCGAGATCGCCAACAGCGCCAAGGTCTCCGGGCAGGGATCAACCGACCAGAAGACCGAGTTCGAGGTCAAGATCGCCATCATCGACCCGGGCACCGAGCTTCGCCCCGGGATGACGGCGTCGGCCGACGTCGTCACCGATGTCCGCGAGGACTGCCTCGGTGTGCCGATCCAGAGCGTCACCGTCCGAACCCTGGGTGAGCTGGGCGTCAAGGCGGATGCCGCCGACGAGGCGGCCGAGTCGAAGCCGCGCTTCCAGCCCGACGACGACGGCTTCGTCGAGATCGTCTGGGTGGTGGACGGCGGCACGGTGTCCGCCCGCCAGGTGGACACCGGGATTCAGTCGGAGACCGAGATCGAAATCCTCGCCGGGCTCGAAGAGGGGGAACAGGTGGTGGTGGGGAGCTATCGCGCCATCAGCCGTGACCTCGGAGACGGAGCCGCGGTGCGGGCAGGCGCCGCCTCACTCGATCGGCGGGAGGGATAGCCTATGGCACTCGAGCTGAGAGACGTCACCAAGACCTACGACATGAACAGTGTCGGAGTCCAGGCGCTGAAGGGTGTGTCTCTGACCCTCGGCGAGAGCGAGTACGTGGCCATCATGGGCCCGTCCGGCTCCGGCAAATCAACGCTGATGAACGTCATCGGCTGCCTCGACGTGCCGACCTCGGGCGAGTACTTCATCGACGGCTGCGATGTCAGCACTTTCGGCGAGGACCGGCTCGCCGAGGTTCGCAATTCGAAGATCGGCTTCGTCTTCCAGACCTTCAATCTACTGCCCCGCGCCGATGTCTTCCACAATGTGGAGCTGCCTCTCATCTACCGCGGCCTGCGGCCTGCGAAGCGTCGCGACATGACCATGGCGGCCATTGATTCGGTTGGTCTGGCGGATCGGGTCGGTCACAAACCGACCGAGCTTTCCGGTGGTCAGCGGCAACGAGTGGCGATCGCGAGAGCGTTGGTGAACTCCCCGTCGATCATCCTGGCCGACGAGCCCACCGGCAACCTGGACACCGCCACCGGCGCCGAGATTATGGCGATCTTCGACCAGCTTCAGCGTCGCGGTAACGCGATCCTGCTGGTCACCCACGAGGAGGACGTCGCCCGGCACGCCCACCGCGTCATCCGGCTGAGGGATGGGTTGATCGAGTCCGACGTGGCTCAACGAGAGGCCGCATGAGCGCTGTCCACCAGACCAGGGAGGCGGTTTGCATCGCCCTGGCCGCCCTGCGCGCCAACACCGCGCGAGGGGTGCTGACGACGCTCGGCATCATCATCGGCATCGTCGCGGTGGTGACCACCATGACCGCGGCCAACGGCCTCGCCAACTCCTTTCGCGAGAGCGCCTCGATCATCGGCGCCGACGTTCTCTTCATAAGCCACCGCCCATGGATCGTCACCGGGAACTTCTTCCAGTACCGAAACCGGCCCCGGCTGTCGTTGAAGGAGGGCCAGAGCCTGGAACGACAGCTGCGGAGCGCGGTGGCGGACGAATCCGACGGCCGACACCGCACGCAGCATCAAGCACGGCTCGGAAACCCGGGGCAACATCCGGATCATCGGGACGACCCACAAGCACATGCTGATGTCGAGTGCCGTCCCGGAGCTCGGGCGGTTCTTCTCCGCGTACGACGTTCAATACAAGCGGCGTGTGTGCGTGATCGGCAAGACCATCCACGAGCAGCTGTTTCGGGAGTTGGACCCGATCAACAAGGACCTGAAGATCGGACGGTACGACTTCCGGGTCATCGGGGTCATGGAGAAGCAGGGCAGCGCGGGATTTTTCGGCGGCCCGGATTTCGACGCCCAGGTCTTTATTCCGATCACCACATTCTCCAAGGTGTTCGGCAGTCAGTTCAGGGATATCGACATCGGCGTCAAGGCTCCGCCCGGGGTCTCCCTGGCCGATTACGAGTACGAGGTGATTGGTGAAATGCGGAAGATCCGCAAGCTCGCCCCTGGCGAGTCCGACAACTTCTCCATCAACAAAATGGAGTCGTTGATGGATGCCTTCAACAACGTGATGGGGGTTGTGGTTCTGATCGGCCTCGCGGTCACCGGGATTTCGCTCTTCGTCGGCGGGGTCGGAGTGATGAACATCATGTTCGTGTCGGTCACCGAGCGGACCAAGGAAATCGGGATTCGCAAGGCGATCGGTGCCAAACGCCGAGCCATCCTGACCCAGTTCCTGTTCGAGTCGGCGGCCATCTGCCTGCTCGGGGGAGTGGTGGGGATCGTGATCTCCTTCGCCGTTGCCGAGGCCATCGACCGGATGCTGATGCCGACCAGCGTGTCGATCCCCATCGTGCTGATCGCGTTGTCGGTCTCGTTCCTGGTCGGGGTGTTGGCGGGCTTGATCCCGGCCTGGCGGGCGTCTCGCCTCAATCCCATCGACGCCCTCCGCTACGAATGACCGAAGGAGCGTGACATTGTCCAGCTACAGCCTGATTCCCACTGTCCACCGCCTCCGGGGAGGGGTTCAGCAATGCTCGTGAGGGAAGGTTTCAAAATGGCCCTCGCCGCCATCGGCGCCCACAAGCTGAGGTCAGGCTGACCCTGGTGGGCATCGTGGCGGGAGTGGCGGCGATCATCGCCGTCATGACCGGAGTGTCGGTGATCCAGAACCAGATGGAAACCGAGTTCAGCGTGCTCGGGACGCGGGTGTTCCAGGTCCAGAAGTTTCCGCCGCAGGGCTTCGACAACTCCGAAAGGGACTTTCGGAAGATCCAACGTTACCCGGCCCTGACGCTCCACCACGCCGACCTGATTCGGGAAAAGGTCGCCAACGTCGACCTGGTGGGTGCCGAGATGTGGCTCTTCAGCGTTCGCGTCTCTTACCGCGGCGAATCCACCGAACCGGTCAACATGATCTGCGGGGGGACGCCGGAGTACCCCGAGAACAACACCCATTACGTGGAGTTGGGGCGGAACATCTCGAACGAAGACGTCCGGGTGGGTCGACGGGTCGCGGTGATCGGTTACAACATCGCCGAGAGCCTGTTCCCGTTCACCGATCCCATCGGCAAGGAGATCAAGGTCGACGGTCACAAGGTAACGGTTCAGGGCGTCTTTGCCGAGCGCAAGTCGGCCATGGGCGGCAATTTCGACGACTACGTTTTGATTCCGATCACGGCGGCGCAGAAGATATGGGGTTCGCGAGAACGTGACGGTCACGAGCGATCCCTCAACATCACGGTCCGGTCGACCACGCCGTTCAACCTCGAGGACGCGATGGAGGAGACCCGCGCGGTGCTGCGCGCCGACCGCGGGCTGAAGCCCCGCGACGAGGACAATTTCTTCTTTTTCACCTCCGACAGCATGATCAAGGCCTTTAACAACGCCACCGCCAATCTGAAGAGCGGGGCTTTCGTGCTCGGCATCGTGGCGCTGATCGTCGCCGGCATCGGCATCATGAACATCATGCTGGTATCGGTCACCGAGCGCACCCGGGAAATCGGTATCCGTAAGGCTCTCGGCGCCAGGCGTGGAGCGATTCTGGCCCAGTTTCTGCTCGAGGCGATCGTGCTGTGCAACATCGGCGGAGTGCTTGGTGTGGCCGTCGGCTTCGGCCTCGGCAACCTGGTGACGGCGTTCACGGAATTCGCAGTCGATATCCCCATGGAGTGGGCGATCCGGGGGCTGTTGTTCTGCACCGCCGTCGGCCTCGTCTTCGGCATGTGGCCGGCGGTTCGAGCCTCCAAGATGGTCCCCATCGAGGCCCTTCGCTACGAGTGAGCAGGACTCCAGAATTCGGAATTCGGAATTCGGAATTCGGAAAACCGCCCCCGATCGTCACCGCTTCACTGCTCCATGGCCAACTCACCGACAGCAGCAGCCCACAGCCGTGGCCAGGGGGGTCGTCGCGAGGGAGGGGGCTGGCCTACGGCTGTCTGCTGGTGGCGGTGAGTCGCGTTGGAGCAGCCGGCGGCTGCGACAACGTAAACTGCCGACGGCAAACGGCCAACGGCCAACGGCCAACGGCCAACGGCCAACGGCCAACGGCCAACGGCCAACGGCCAACGGCCAACGGCCAACGGCCACGCGCCAACGGCCAACGGCCAACGGCCAACGGCCAACGGCCAACGGCCAACGGCCAACGGCAAACAGGTACACTCAACCGATGAGGATCTTGGCAATCGTAATGTGTGGCGTCGTGTTGCTGGGTGGGTGCGCGTCGAACCAGAGCCAGGAGGATGCCGACGCCCAGCGGTGGGCGCAGCAGATCCGGATCCTGAAGCCCGAAAACCTCGGCGATCGGCCCTACGACGTCCTCGCCGAGCTCGAGGAGAGGGTGGGGATCTCGGCGATGGGCGAGCAGGACGCCGTCAGCGAGGCCGAGCGCCGGATGAAGCTCCGCGCCGCCAAGGTCGATGCCGACGCGGTGGTCATGGTCCGTTGCGAACGAATCCGTGACCCCAACGACTGGGAGGCGAAGTCAACCCCGACGGTGGGTTGCATTGGCTACGCCATCCGCTGGACGAGTGACTGAGGAAAACGGAAAACGGAAAACGGAGGGCGGAGAACCTCACTCGAATGAAAGCCGACACGGGGGTACGTCCTGGGGCCCGTTCCATCACGGCGGGGAACCACCCATCTCCACCTTCCGGTTCAATCTGTGGACAGTCTCCTGGTGACATCAGAATTGGGACAGAGTTCGCCCGGAGGCAATCTCCAGATGCTGCTCAGGAGGTGCTGGGTAACCTCTCGATGAACAGGGTGATCCTATTTTTGGATCATTAATTGGTACGAATGGATGAGTCAACCACTTGCAGTGGAAGGACGATCCTGTTCCATCTATTTGCTGAGGAGCGAACACATGGCGAGGCGACCGAAAGGGCCGGATGACGATACCGCCGGATCTGGCCCGGCCCACGAGCCGGGGACCGGTGGCGGGCGTCACCAGGATAAGCCCTATGATGCTGCCTTGTTGAAGTTTGGGGCGATCGCCTTGTCGAAACGACTCGAGGGCATCGTGGGTTCGGCCGGGCGCGCCGCGGTTGCGACTGACGAGGAAAACCGCATTGTCAATTGGAACCAGACCGCCGCCGATCTCTTGGGTTATTCACCCGGCGAGGTGATCGGGCGGAATCTCCAGGATGTCATCCATGCCAGAGATATTTTTGGCAACCGGCTCTGCGGGACCCACTGTGCCTTTCACGAAATGGTTCGGCTCGGGGAAGCACCGGAGAGTTTCGAACTGGACGTCTTCACCGCGACCAGAGACAAGCACCGAGTTGCGGTTTCGGTCGTCATCATTCTCGGGCCGGACGCCCAGTCGTACAGGTTGGTGTACTTGATGACGCCCCTTCGACGTCGGCGCAGGGCCGACGCAGGCCGGTCGATCGACTGTTGGCCGATCACACATCAATGGGGTTGGCTGTTACAGGTGCGGAGCAGCGTGGCCGGAAGGAAGATCCCGAGCCTGACGTCTCGCCAAAGGGAGGTGCTCGCACTGCTGGTCCTCGGGCGGAATTCCCGAGAAATGGCAGTCGAGCTGGGGGTGAGCGTGCACACGGTTCGCAGTCACGTGCAGAATGTCCTCAAGGCACTCGAGGTGTCCAGCCGGATCGAGGCGGTTTCCAAGGCGCTCAGCGAGCGCGTGATTTGACGGGATCACAAGGCTGACTGCTTCGGCGCGTCAGCGTTCAGTGCGCCGGTCGCTCCCATTGTCGTTACATGCGAGCATATCTCACCAGCTGTCTACTGCGAGCCGCAACAGCACACGATCTGCCGGGCGTTCGGCCCGTCGCCGTTCTCACCCCGACCTCAGCAGCGATTTGCGACCACGGCCAGACGCCGTGCTGCCGGCCTTTGGCCACTCGCTGAAAAGGTAACTGGGCAGGCGATCGTGGGTGGGAGGTGGGCGCAGCAAACATCTGCACCCCTCTCGCGGCCCTCGCTGCGAAACCTGGTGAGATTATCGGGGCTAACCGGCCTTGGGCTTGAGCCAGCAGGCCAGGGCCGGCAGCAGGACGATGGCGCCCACCATGTTCACCAGGAACATGAAGGTGAGCAGGATGCCCATGTCGGCCTGGAACTTCAGCGGCGAGAAGATCCAGGTCGCCACCCCGACCGCCAGGGTGATCGCCGTAAACACGACGCCGGTGCCGGTGATGTTGAGGGTGATGCGATAGGCGTCCTGGAGCGACTTGCCTGCCGCTCGGGTACTTCGCAGGCGGCTGTAGATGTAGATGCCGTAGTCGACGCCGATGCCGACCCCGAGCGCCACCACCGGCAAGGTTGATGTCTTGAGCCCGATTTCGAGGAAGGCCATCAGCGCGTAGGCCAGGAGCGAGACCAGCATCAGCGGGATGACGATGCACAGAGTCCCTCTGATTGACCGGAAGGTGACCAGGCACAGCACGATGATGGCGGCAAAGACCCACATCAACATCGGGAACTGGGCTGCGGAGACCGCCTCGTTGGTGGCGGCCATGACGCCGACATTGCCCGAGGCGAGCCTGAACTGAACCTCGTCGGTCCCGAATTCGGCCTGATAGGCCTTGACCTGGCGGACGATTCGGTCGATGGTCTCGGCCTTGTGGTCGGCGGTGTAGATGTAGACCGGCATGACGCTGCACTCGGCGTTCAGCAACCCCGTACTGGTGTCGATGTAGGTCACTGCCTGGGCCATGGTCGAGGCGTTGCGCGGCAGCGTTCGCCACTTCAGGCTGCCCTCGTTCCAGCCCGCGTTCACCACCTTGGCGACGCCACCGATCCCGAAGACGGACTGGACTCCCGGCACGTTGCGCATCCGCCACTCGAATCGGTCGATGAGGGTCATGATGTCGTACTCGGTGCAGGCCTCGGGGTGCGACTCGATGATCACGGTGATCACGTCCACTCCGATGGCGAAGTGGCTGGTGATAACGTCGGTGTCGATGTTGTAGGTCGAGTCCGCCCTCAGCTCCGGCACCCCGGCGTGCAGGTCGCCGATCTTGATCTGAGTCGCCTCCCAACCTCCGACGATGAACAAAACCCCGGCCACACCGATGATGGCTGCGGCGGTCCGCGGCTCGGTCAAACGGGTCAGCTTCACCCACATCAAGTCGAGGTGTCGTTGGCGCTCGCGGAGCTTCTCCAGGTACCCGCTGCCGAGATGGACATAGGACAGCAGCACCGGAACCAGAACCAGGTTGGTCAGGATGATCGCGGCGATGCCGAGGCTGGCGGTGATCGCCATCTCCTGGATCATGCGGATCTCGATCAACATGATCGTGATGAACCCGATGCCGTCGCTGGCGAGGGCGATGGCACCCGGGACGATCAACTTCCGGAGCCCCGGCCGAGCCGCGGTGATGCTGTCGGCGCCGTCGAAGACCTCCGCGCGAAAGGCGCTCACCATCTGGACGCCGTGGCTGACCCCGATGGCGAAAATCAGAAACGGGACCAGGATCGACATCGGATCGATGCCGAATCCGAGCAGGGTGAGCAGGCCGAGTTGCCAGATGACCGCGATCAGCGAGCAGCCGACCACGATGACGGTCAGCTTCAAGCTCTGGGAGTAGATGTAAACGAAAACGCACGTGATCAAGAAGGCGACCAGGAAGAACAAAACCACGCGCGATGCCCCGGCGGCGATGTCACCGATGACCTTGGCGAATCCGATGATGTGATAGTCGAAATCGGCCCCCACCTCGTGGTTCTTGTACTTTTCGCGGATGCCTTCGAACTGGGCGGCGACCTCCAGATAGTCCAATCGTTCACCGGTGTTGGGGTTGATCTCCAACAGATTGGCGGCCACGATCGCGGCCGAGAAATCGTTGGCTACCAGGCGCCCCATGTAGGCGGACTTGAGGACGTTTTCCCGAACCTGCGCGAGGCCCTCGGGCGTGGGTTCGTAGTCGTCCGGAACCACATTGCCGCCTGCAATGCCGTCCTCCACCACCTCGGTGAAGCGCACGTTGGGCGTGAACAGCGACATCACTCGGGTCCGATCGACGCCGGGAATGAAGAAAACGTCGTCGGTGATTTCCTGCAGGACCTGGAAAAACTCGGGAGTGAAGATGTCGCCATTGGGGTTTCGGATCGCGATCACGACCCGATCCGCTCCGCCGAAGGCATCGCGGTACTCCAGATAGGTCTTCATGTAGGGGTGTTTGAGGGGCAGGAGCTTGGCGAAGCCGGCGTCGATCTTGAGGTGCGACGCCTGGTACACCATGAACACCGTCATCAAGGTGAAGAACGCAATAATGAGCCTTCGGCGGCCGAAAATCAGATTCTCGATGAAGTTGGTCATCGCCCCACGCTCCCTTTCAGCTCAATCAGAATTGGGCCAGCTCGCTGAACGACAGCGCCTTGACCCCGAACTCACCCACCAGCAGCAACGAGCCATCCGGTGTCTCCACCACCTTCGAGATGCCGCGACGATTGGCCTGTTGACTGAGATCGAAGGTGTGTCCGCCGTCCTTCGAAACGAGCACGGCGCCACCGAGGCCCGAGATTAGAATGGTGCCGTCCTCCAGACGAACGCCGTTGGTCAGCATGGCGACCGTTCCCGTCTCGATCGCGGTCCAGCTCTCGCCGGCGTCCTCGGACCTGAAGAGGTGGCCACGCAGTCCGAAGAGCAGGACGCGTCGCCGTCCAGGGGCAGTACACCAAAAAACGAGCCCTCGTACGGTGAAGGAAGCTCCTGCCAGGTCGTGCCGGCATCGTCGGACCGGTAGACCATTCCGGCTTCCGCCGCCAGGTACAGTCGACCGTCGGCGGTTGGGGCGATTTCGTGAAGGTGAAAGTCGTCTTCGCCGATGGCCTCGTACGACCACGTGTCGCCGCCGTCCGCGGTGACGAAGAAGCTGCCGTAAGCCCCGACCGCAAAGCCGTTGTCCGCGTCGGCAAACCAGACGTCGAAGAGCGGGGCCTCGTCCTCGGGTGCCCAGTAGACCCTCTCCCACGTGGTTCCGCCGTCAAAGGTGCGAAGGATCACCGAGTCGTGCCCCACGGCCCAGCCCAGCTTGGAGTCGTGGAAGAAGACTCCGGTCAAGGATGCTCTGGTGGGGACTTCCGACTGCTGCCACGTGGCCCCGCCGTCGCGGGAGATGACAATGTGACCGCGCTCTCCCACCGCCACGAGCGTTCCATCCACGACCGCCGCGTCCAGCATCAGTGATCGGGCTGCCAGGGGGGCGATGATCGAGAACTCGGGTGGCTCGTCGATCTCGTCCTGAGCTCCGATCGGGGCCGCGGTCGCCACCGCGAGGATGACCAAGGTCCACATGATCCGGAGCTTGGTCCCGGGGGTGGTGTGGTGGGTGAGCCCTGGGGTCACCCGGGCGAAGGTCCTGCCGGATGGTCTGGGTCCATCGACCGTTCTCCAATTGTCTCTCGACGCTGCCGAAAACAAAGCGGACGGGCCGCTCGCGGCCCGTCCGCCGGTTGGTCTCAAAGCTAACGCTTGCCCTCGCGGCGCAGCGCGGCTGGAGTGTAGTCATCCGAGGTCCGCTTGATGTCGAAGTCGTACGCCGGGTACTCGCTGTTGAGGCCGATCGCCAGATAGCGGCCGGCCTGGAGGTCGGTGTGGACCTCGAGGGCGGTCCAGACGCTGGGCACGTTGTAGTAGGTGATGGCGTGGCCCTCGGACACCCGCCACAGCTGGTCGCGGTTGTCGTACGCATCCACCACGACGATCTGCCAGCTGTCCTCATCGATGTAGAACACCCGGCGCTTGTAGATGTGGCGAGCACCCTCCTTGAGGGTCGCGTCCACCACCCAGACCCGGTGCAGCTCGTAGCGCGGATATTCCTGGTTGATGTGGAGTGGGGTGAGGATGTCCTTGAACTTCAGCGAGGGATCCTGGAGCTTGTACGAGTTGTAGGGGACGTAGATCTCCTTTTTACCCACCAGCTTCCAGTCGTAGCGGTCGACCGCTCCGTTGTACATGTCGAACTGGTCCGAGGTCCGCATCGAGTCCGCGGCGGTCCCAGGGTTGTCGTAGGCCACGTTGGGGGCGCGGCGCACTCGCCGCTGCCCGGGGTTGTAGAGCCACGCGTTGCGGTGCTCCTTGACCTGGTTGAGGGTCTCTCCCACCAGCAAGATGCCGCCGGCGAGGCGCGCCGGTGCCCGCACCTCCTGTTTGAAGAAGAGGATCTTGTTGTTGAGGTCGGCTTCGGTCTTGCCCTCCATGCTGTACTGCATGTAGAACTCGTCGTAGAACTCGACGAGGGTGTAGCTGCCGCCGCGGGTGGGCGCCGCCTGGCCGATCTGGCGCGAGGCACCGTCGGCGCGGTATCGCAGGAGGTGATTCCAGATTGCCTCGACCCCTTCCTTGGGGATGGGGAAGGGGATCCCGTTGATCGCGCCGGTGACTCCGTAGCCGTTCTCCACAAGCTGCGCCGTTCCGGCAATTTCCTTGGTTTTGTCGTAAATCCGCTGCGGGAACGCCGCGCTCCGGCGAGTGGGGTAGACCTTCATCATGTAGGTGTCGGGATAGGTCGCGAACAGCGCCTTCTGACCCACCGACAACTTGTCGGCGTGCTGATCGACGTTGGCGGCGGTAATGGTGAACAGGACCTCGTCTGAAGCAAACGGATCTACGAAGTGCTGACCAGGCTCGTAACCTGCGGGCGGCTTCGTGATGCCGCCCTCCCAAGCCGGAATTGTCCCATCCGCGTTGCCCGCCTTTTCGGCGCCGAGGGGAGTGAGAGTGGTTCCAAGCTTGGCGATCTCATCCGGCGACAGCTCTGCCCACAGCGGCGCCGAGAACACGGCGGCGAGCACCAGCCCGCAGCCGAAAATGATCATTGACTTCTTGCGCATAATCTTTCCTCCCTTCCCCTAGAACGAGTATCTGATGAAACCGCCGAGGAAGTCGCGGTCGTTGATGAGGTTGTAGCGGTCCGCTCCGCTGTAGTCTGTGTAGCTGAGGTCGATTTCCCACCGGCTCAAGTAGTCGATGGCGAGGCCGACTGTGAAGGCCATTCGACCGGCGATGAAGTTGCCCCCCGGCCCTGGCGTCACCCCGTCCACGTCGTGCTGCCATGAGAACCGCGGGAGCAACGACCACGCCCCGATGGCGTTGTTGTAGGTGAGCTTGCCCGCCAGGCGGTAGCCCCATGAGGTGGGATCAGCGAAGTGCTCGGCATCCTCCCACCGCTTACCGTAGTGAGCGCCTTGGGGGTCCGTGGTTTGCAGCGGGTTGCCGCTGGTGTAGGTTCCCGGGCCCTCGTACCGGAGTTCGTCCTTGGAGGGCATGCCGCTGACGTGAGTGACGGCCGGTTCGAAGACCAGCACCCCCTGGTCGGAGCCGAGAATCCTCGACCAGACCTTGGTGAGGGTGAACTGAAACTGAAAGGCGTCGTGCAATCGGTATCCCAAGGCGGTCTCTTCGAATCCCAGTGCCTCACCATTGGTTATCTGGTTGGTCTCGGTCAGCCACGCCGAGATCGGCGTCAGCGTCGAGAACAGCAGCTCCACATCGTCCACCAGGAAGGGCGCGTCCTGCCGGTAGGACATCTCGCCCTGGAAGGCGATGCCCGACGTGCCCAGCTGGGCGTTCCAGCTGAGCCCGTACAGCTTGATGTCCTCCGGGTAGGAGACGAAATACCTGGCGGTCGACGAGTATGCGTCGGTTCCCGCGACTCTCGCTGTAGCTCCGGCAATGTAATCAACCTGGGGATCGAGACCGGGGGGCACGCCGAAGTAATTATAGACCTGCAGAGCCGCGGCCGCCCCCGCCCCCGACGCGGCGAGGGCACCCTCGAGGGTGCCGGTGATTCCGTTGATCGTCGGCAGACGGCTGTGGTAGTTGATGAAGTAGAAGCCGAACTCGGTGCCGCCCATGCTGGGCACGAACCAGCGCAGTGCGAGGCCATACTGACCGTCGTCCTTGGCCTTCTGGTCCGGCGCACGGCCGACCCCCAGCAAGGGATGGTCCGTGGGGCCCGCGTACCACGGCCACGGCGACAGTCCGGTGTCCGGGGTGGTGGCGAATGCGAGGAACACGGTCTCGCCGCCTCGGCCGGCGAAGTCGTTGGTGGAGAAGAAGGTGCCCGGAGGATCGATGACGGTCTCTTCCCACTCGTACTGGTAGAAGCCTTCGACCGATAGACTCGAGGAGAGGTCGACCGAGCCCCAAACCATCCCCACCGGTCGGAAGGCCTCGCGCAGCTCGGCGCCGGGCACGCGCAGCGCCGAAAGGTCCACCGGATTGATCACGCTGATGCCGCCCGGTATGAAGGTGCTTTCACCCCAGTTCAGCACTTGTTGGCCGGCGCGGAGCTCGCCGCGGCCGCTGCCCAACGGGAACTGCCACCAGGCGTACGCGTCGAGGAGCTCGGCCCGTTGGCCGGCCCAGTCGAGGGCCGCCTGGCTGAGCTCGGTGCGTTCGCAGCAGTCGCTCTCGAGCGCGAAGTCATAGAATGCGCTGCCGCGGACGAAGAAACCGAAATCATGATTCCCGGCGCTGGTCCCGAAGTCGAGGTCGACGGTGACCTTCCCGGTGTTGCTGACGAGCGACCCCTTGTCGAAGTTAAGGTTGCCGTCGTCGCCGTTCACCGACCACGCCGTGCCCCCCTCGAAGGGGCTGATGATGCTCATGTCTCGTTCGGCCATTCGCCATCGAGCGCCCCACGAGATGGTGGTGTCGAGATTGAGCCGGTACTTTCCGCTCTTGCCCGACAGGTCGATGGCCTCGGCCGGTGTCGCGAGGATCACGGCGAGCACCATCACGAGGATCACGAAGCCTGCCTTGCGGCCCTCCGCGATCAGCCTGTAGACCGAATAACTACTCATCTCCTCCCTCCAATCGTCCTTCTTGTTGATGCCGGATAAAAATGACGACCACTGGCCCTCCGGGCTTGTTGTCCGGAGAGTCGAATGTGGAATTGAGATGTGGTGAGTGAGCCGTGGTGGGATGTTTGGCCGTCGGGCGGTGTGAAGGACCCAATCGGATGCTGCCGACATTCGAGTGCCGGAATCCGTCTCACCACCATATCCCCTCCCGCGGATCCAAAAACAGAGTTGAAACACGCTTGACTGGGTACTCGTTACCTGTCGCCTAGCATACCACAGGGCGATGCGTTTGCCGGGCGCTTTCTTGATTTCGTGGAGCTCGTTGAGATCCGAGATCACACAAGAGGCTCGGTTCACTCCGAATTCCGAATTCCGAATTCCGAATTCGGGTATCAGCCTCCCAGATCGGTGGCACTTCCCGCCAGGTACTTGATGATGTCGGCCGATTCGTGCATCGGTTTCGAACCGACCACCAGGCACGGCGCCTGATGGGTCCCGACAAGGGCCTCGAGGTGGTCCCGCATGGCGGGGTCCTCGGTGACGTTCAGGACTTTCACCGCGTCCTCGAGGTGCAGGTTTCGCAACGCCGCCATGGCGTTTGTCGAGAACATGCAGCGGCTCTTGACGAAGAGCAGGGTCTCCTGCTCGAGCCCCGGGGCGGGATGGAACGGCGTCAGGGTCTCTTCGTAGGTCTCGTTGACGGACTCGCAGAGGGCCGCAAGCTCCGAGATGTCGCGGCGCCCGCTCGGTGAGACCGACGAGACATGGCGGACGACTCCCGATGCGTCGATGACCACCGTGGCACGGTCGGTGATGCCCGCATTCTCGAGGTACAGGCCGTACGACCGTGCGACCTCGCCCTTGGGGTGGAAATCGGCGAGCAGTGGAAACGAGATTCCGCCGAGGCCGGCGGCCCAGTTGGCGTGACAGTAGATCGAGTCCACGCTGACACCCAGCACCTGGGTGTTGGCGGCGAGGAAGCGGTCGAGCAGCGCCTCCACGCCGGGTACCTCGCTGCTTCACGTGGGTGTGAAATCCAACGGGTAGAAGAGCAGCATGACGTGCCGGCGTCCAGCGAATCTGTCGAGCGAGATCTCCCGTGCGAAGTGGTCGGTCAATTTGAACCCTGGAGCTTTCGATCCGACGTCGATCATCGTTCATTTCCTCCCTGTTGGGGGAGGATAGCACTGCCTGGTCGAAGCCAGGGACGATTCTCACTATCATTTCAGAGCTCGAAATGAGACAATGGAGGAAACGCGAGACACGGAGGTGCCGGTGACCCCCACCCACGGTTCAAACTCAACCCGGGAGACGCGCTGTCGCTCCGGTCAGCGACGGTCCGCGGGCGGGTTTCTGAGTCGCTGGTTCTTCGCCAACTCGCTGCTGGTGGCCATGCTGTCGTTGGTGTGGCTGGTGTTGCGGAGCGGACCCAAGCCGAGCCGTCTCGCCTATCCCTGTCAACGGGCCGCCCTGTCCACCGCGACGCTCGCCCTGGGTGCGCCGGTGGTGGCACTGCTGCTGACGGCTCGTCGCCACCTCGTCGCCGGTCTCCGCAGCCCGGTGGGGCTCGCGGCGATAGCCGCCGTCGTGTTTGGAGGGCTTGGCGCAGCCGGTTACTTCGTTGCGGTCGACGCCCACGACGGACCGATGCTCGACCCGCCGCGGGATTACCGAGCGCAGCTCTACCATGCGGCCGGCTGTCCCCAGGACCCGATCGGAGACCGTTTCCCGGGCCTTGACGGGTTGATGGAGCTGCTCGGCGTCAACGGGTTGAAGATCTACCGGTCACCCACCCCCGGCCTGCTGTCCGGACCGGATGGGATCGTCGCATCAGACGACGTGGTGCTGATCAAGATCAACTACCAGTGGGGGGAGCGTGGCGGTACCAACGTGGACCTCCTCCGCGGCCTGATCCGGGTGCTCGTCGACCATCCGGATGGGTTCTCCGGCGAGGTGGTGGTGTGCGAGAACACCCAGTTCGCGAACGCCGAGGGTTTCGATCGTTCGCAAAACAATGCCCAGGACCATGGATTGTCCCCCCACGACGTGGTCACCCAATTCGCCAACCTGGGCGACGACGTTTCGCAGTACATCTGGACCGGGATCCGCTACAACCAGGTGGACGAGTACTCAGCCGGAGACATGGCCGACGGTTACGTGGTGGGGGAGTACGACCCGCTGTCCGGAGGAAGGACCTCGTACCCGAAGTTCCAGTCCTCCGGAGGGACCTACATCAGCCTGAGGGACGGCATCTGGGAGCCAGGCGCGGGCAGCTACGATCGCGAGCGCCTGAAGGTCATCAACCTGCCCGTCCTGAAGTCGCACCACGCCGTGTACGGAGCGACGGCGGCGGTCAAGCACTACATGGGCGTCGTCAGCTGCGAGCTTGGCACGAACTCCCACAGCGCGATGCGCTTCGGGCTGCTCGGCGCGGTGATGGCTGAAATCCGGCCCCCGGATCTCAACATCCTCGACGCCATCTGGATCAACGCCGATCCCCTCGACGGTCCGTGGTGCTCCTACACCACGGCCACTCGTCGAGACGAGCTGGTGGCGAGCACCGACCCTGTGGCTCTCGACATGTGGGCCGTCACCAACATCTTGATTCCGGCGTTCTTGGCCAACGGATTCACGCCACCGTGGCCGCAGCCTGACGCCACCCCGGACGACCCCGACAGCGTTTTCAGAACCTACCTCGACAGCTCCATGAGCCGGCTCCTCGGCGCCGGATTCGAGGTCACCAACGACCTGGACTCGATCGATGTGCACACCGTCGATCTGTCGCTGGCCGTCTTCGAAGACGGATTCGAGAGCGGCGACAGCTCGCGCTGGTCGCAGACCGTCCCGTAACAGTTGGCAGTTAGCAGTTGGCCGTTGGCAGTTGGCCGTTGGAGTTGGCCGTTTACAGACCTGCCTTCGGCTGTTCCAACGCGACTCCACACGATCAGCCTGCTCCCCACCTACCCAGTTGAAAGTTCAAAGTTGAAAGTTGAAAATTCCGAGTCGAGTTTTGTGGTGCGGGCTTCCAGGCTGCACAGCTCCACCGCCGAGCAGCCAAGATGGCGCCACATCTTGGCCTAGCGCATTCGACCGAAGATGGTATTCCGAATTCCGAATTCCGAATTGTGCCCACGGCCAACGGCCAACTGCCAACGGCCCACGGCCAACTGCAAACGGCCCACGGCCAACTGCAAACGGCCAACGGCCAACGGCAAACGGCAAACGGCCAACGGTTACGGGACGACCTCAGACCAGCGGGCCGTGTCACCGGTTTCGAACCCATCGACGAAGATGGCCGTGGAGGTGCAGGCGTTGGGCCCGTAGATGTGAACCTGGTCGACCGCGGCCTCGATGATGGCCCCTTGGGACGGCCCGTCGGAGGCCCTGATCCGCAGTCGCATCACATCCGTCAAGGGTCCGAGGGCATCGACCAAAAACGTCACTTCGTTCCACGCGTTGGCGGTGGTGGCGAAACGATCGAGGGTCTCGACGTTGGTCCAGGTGCCGCCTCCATTGGTGGAAACGTCGATGGCGAAGAAGTCCTGGGCGTCGGGGTCGTTGATCGGAACGTGGAACCACCGCCACAGAGAAAGCTCCAGGGTCGCCAGTCCGCTGGCGTCGAAGATCGGCGAGTACACGACGACCTCACCGCCATCCACGTCTGCCTGGCCAGCGCTGCCGTTGGGATTCCGTGCGGTGTACAGACACTGGTTGCCGGCTGCTGCGTCGCCGGGTTGGGCCGGGCGACCGGCGCTGACGGTGGCCTGTGGATCGTCCACAACCCATTCTCCGGTCGTACCGTCGAAGTACTCGGTGGGATTCCACCGGTCCAAACCGGACTCGAAGCCGGTGAAGACCAGGGTGGTGGGGGTCAACGACCGTCGGACGGTGTTCATTTCCTCGACCCCGCCGCACGGTCCGGGACCGGTGCTGGCGGAGTCTTCGGCCCGCACCACGTAGTGATAGGTGAGGTTTTCATTTAAACCCGAGGAGTCGACCCATGCCGACCCGGTCAGGCACTGGGCCACCCGGGTCGACGCATCTGGAATGAAGGCCGGGTCGGTGGAGCGGTAGACGTTGTACATGAGGCTGCCACCGCAGCGACCCGCCCCTTCGCTCCACTGGAGCTCGATGCCGCAATTGGCGGCCGGCCGGCCCACCGCCCACTGGACTCCCCGGAACACCGGCGCCAGCTGACAGGGGCCGGTTGTGGCGGTCTCGACGCACGCGCTGTCCTGCGAGGAGCAACCATCCACCGCGCGAACCGTGTAACCGTGGATCACGCCGCCGGCGACCGAGGTGTCGATGAAGGGCGGCGCTGCGGGCGTCGCGATCAGCTCGGGCGTGCCGCCGCACACCGCCCTCGCCGCGCCACACCTGGTACGCCGCAGCCGATCCGACCCAGTCGACGGTGATCTGGTTGTCGCCGGTCGGGGTCGCGTCGACCGCGGTCGGCACGGGGATCGTCGAGCTGCACTCGTCGAGGTCGGTGGCGGGGTAGACTATCAGCGCGTAGTCCTGGTCGTCGGCGGGGGTCTCGCAGTGGACGTCCAGGTTCACCTCGGCCGCGTCGATCTCGATCATCCAGTGGGCCGGGCTGCGGGTTTTCGATCAAGACGTTCTCCACGGTGTTCAGGGTGTCCGCTGCGCCATCCGCCACCGACCAGGGGCCGTTCAGAAGGCCGTGGTTGCCCCAGTACTTGGTGCCGTCGGGGGCCACCTCGCGCAGCGTGACGTCGTTCACGCGGTGGATCCCCGCACTCGGGCCGCCGCGCGGTCGGAGTAGACCATGGTGACCAGGAACTCGCTCTGACCCGGCTGCACGGTGGCCGTGTAGACGTCGTATTCGAGCTCGCGCAGCACCGAGCCCTCGTCGATGATCCGGGTGAGCGGTGCGCGGTCGTAGACGCTCTCCCGCGTTGGGGGCTCCCCAGCCCTGGTGCACACGGGTCAGGTCGTGGGTGTCGTCCCGTGAAGGGTACTGCTGGGCGGTGTTGATCATGATGGCCTTGGCTCGTGGAGGCGTGGGGCTTCTCGAAGACCGTCGAGCCCGGGGGGTGTTCCGCAGATGTTGTCGGCCCACATCTCGAGCACCAGCCCCCGGTCCCGCCACGATGGGGGTTGCGCCGGAGGTGCCGCCGAAGTTGGCGGTGTACGAGTAGCCCCCGGGAGGGTCGGTGGTGTAGATGGAGTCGTAGAAGTGGGTGAGGTCGGGCTTGATGCGGCCGTCGGCGGCCGGGCCGATGGAGCGCGCCGCTGCACCAGCAGTCATCGGCGAGGTGGTCCGTGTTGTAGTGGTAGACGCCGCCCACGCCGACGATGTTCTTGGCCCAGGCCTGCGGGCCGCGCAGTCCGGTTGCTGCCGGCAGTTGGACTGGGACTGGAAGATGAGGATGTCGATGCTGCCAGATGATGTCGTCCATCTGGCGAGACGGAGGTGTAGTAGGCGTTCCGGCTGCTGCCCCAGGAGTTGGACTGGAACACGGCGTTATGGGGCGTGACGAGCTCCGCGGTGTGCGGTAGCGGTCGGTCATTTCGCTGTAGTCCGCAAGATACCCTGCGCCCCGGGCATCATTCCGGTGCCCTGAGGGTTACCGTCTCCGTCGCGGTCGCCGTTGCCGAAGACGATGCCGTATGTGCTGGTGCCGTGAGAGTCGTCGCCGGATGGCGCCGGTCCGTGGATGAGAATGCCGTCGAAATCCTGGTGACCTTGCTCCACGTTGCCGTGAGCCTCTTGCAAAACTCCTGGCGGCGATTGGGTGGGTGGTAGTGCTTGAGATTGTGTCTTTTGGATTTGATGGATAAGAAAAGGGCCGAAACTCCTTGTTATCATGTGGTTGCGAAACGCATGAAGGGAGCTCGGCCCGATGGACATTATCTCACTTCCTACGTCACATCCAAATCGACCTGTTCCTGGCCCTCGAAGAGATCTTGGGCCTCATGTCTCCTTCCGAGAAGCGGCTGGTGGAGACTCTGGAGTTATCCAGATCGAGCGCTTGGTCGATGCGCCGTTGACGGGGCTTCCCGGACGGCCGCTCAATGATCGTCGTCCTGTAGCCCGAGCTTTTGTCGCCAAATCGGTGCTCGGTTTGACATCCACCAGGAGCCTTCTTCAGGCGCTGTGGGGAAGCCCAGTGCTCAGGAAGATTTGTGGATGGTCGCATCTTCAAGATGTTCCTGGAGAGTCCACATTCTCACGGGCATTTGGTGAGTTTGCCAAGAGCGAGATGTGCCAGGAGGTACATGAGTTATTGGTGAAAGAGATCTTTGACGGACATCTCGTGGGCCACGTCTGCCGCGACTCGACCGCGATCGAAGTACTCGAACGGCCACCCTCTCGGAAACGAGGAACGAAACAGCGGCGTCCGAAACCCAGCCAACGCATATCCCACCAACTCGGTGGCATGACTCTCAGCGAGATGATCGAGGACCTACCCCGGAAGGCGACCCGGGGATGCAAGATCAACTCAAGAGGTCACAAGTACTTCTGGCCTGGATACAAGCTCCACGTGGACTGGTCCGACTGCGGAATCCCAGTCTCTTGTCTCATTACCTCGGCCTCACTCCACGACAGCCAGGCTGCGGTGCCCTTGGCACTTCTGTCATCGATGAGGGTTCAGAGCTTGTATGACGTGATGGACTCTGCCTACGACAGTCGGCAACTCCAAGAACATTCGGAATCGCTCGGGCACGTGCCAATCATCGACATGGTGCGCCGTGGAGATTTCGACACCCGTTCAGATCATCCACCGCATCGCACGGAACACCTGAAGCTACGCACCCTCGCTGAGCAGGGATTCGGCCGTCTCAAAGAGAGCTTTGGCGCACGAAACGTTAGAGTCAGAGGATCGACCCGCGTCATGGCTCATTTGATGTTTGGGGTTCTTGCGCTTACTGCAGACCGAATCCTGGCTCTCGTAACCTAGCCGATAGCCGCACCAGCCAAGACAGACTGGCTCACCCGCCCAGCCTGCTGAAGGTCCGCCCCTCCGTCAGCGCTCACCACAACAAACCACCGACAACCCCGCCGAAACCTCTCCGAATCCACTGACCCTGGCCCTCTTCAGGCAGAATCATCGCGGGTTTTGCAAGAGGCTCTACATGAAGGGCACATGAGGATTAGGCGTTCACGACTCCTGGAGGACCGGACCAAGGATTGGGCGGGCAGCTACAACTCGCTTGATCCTGTTGTCCTGGATATGGCGGAAGGTGAGGCTGGCCCAAATCGAGCGGCGTTGCGCCGCGGCCTGGTTTTCGGCGCCATTCTCCACGCGGTGATCTTCCTGATCGTCTTCCCCTCATACGAGCCAAAACCACGAGGTGTGGGCTCGGCACCCAAGGTGTACGTCATGAAACAGGTGCGGTTCTCACCACCCGAGGCCGTACCGAGGCGCAGCCGACCGGTGGAGAAGCCCAAGGCCAAGAGGATCCCAATCCCTGATCCGACGCCGGGACGTCCTATCTTCGACGAGGCGGTGGATGGCCCGGACATGGAGTTCCCCGATGTGGGCATCGGCGATGTTGCAGCCATCCCGGACGGACCGCCCGGTCGTTCGGTCTCCGTCTACCAGATCGCCGGCAACGTCCGGGCACCCGAGAAGCTCTTTGCGCCGGATCCCATCTACCCGGAAGAGGCCCGCCAGGCCCGGGTCCAGGGAGTCGTGATCCTGCAGACCATCATCGACGCCATGGGCAACGTGACCAACATTCGGGTGTTGAAGGGCCTGCCGTCCGGACTCACCGAGGCGGCAGTGGAAGCGGTTTCCCAGTGGCGGTTCAGACCGGCCACGATGGAAGGGGAACCGGTGTGGGTGCATTACATGATCACGGTTTCGTTTTCGGTCCAGTAGCCGCCAGTTCGGGATTCGGGATTCGGGATTCGGGATTCGGGATTCGGGAATCGAGTTTTCTCGCGAAGTTCTCAGTCTGGCTGAAACCTTTGAGGTGGCTCGGAGTACCGTGTTCCCCGATCCCCGATCCCCGATCCCCGATCCCCGATCCCCGAGTCGCGTAGAATAGCTTCGGACCGAGACTCCGTCTGTTCTCGAGTAATGGACGGACCACAGGCACGGTCGGGGAGCAATATTGGCTGAGCAGGACGCACGACTGATCGAGAGCATTCGAGCTGGCATCATCGGTGATGACCGGGCCATCGACGGGCCGTTGGGGCCCCGCCGGGTCACCTACGCCGATTACACGGCTTCCGGCCGCTCCCTTTCTTTTATCGAGAGTTTCATTCTCGAGGAGGTCATCCCGCTCTACGCCAACACCCACACCGAGACCTCCTCTACCGGGCTCCAGACGACGCGATTCCGAGAGGACGCACGCCGCATCATCCACCGGTCGGTTGGCGGTTCCGACGACGACGTCGTGATCTTCTGTGGATCGGGCGCCACCGGCGCTATCAACAAGATGATCGATGTGCTGAACCTGCGGCTGCCCGCGGCACCTCGATACGCACTACGATCTGTCAGGCCAGATTCCGTCGGAACAGCGGCCGGTTGTCTTCATCGGGCCGTTCGAGCACCACTCCAACGAGATTTCGTGGCGGGAGACCATCGCCGACGTGGTGGTCATCGCCGAGGATCGCGACGGTCGTATCGACCAGGAGCAACTGGATAGAGGAGTTGGCCCCACCTCGAGCGTCCGCTCAAGATCGGCAGCTTTTCGGCTGCGTCCAACGTCACCGGCATCACCTTCGACACCGACGGTATCACCTGCCTCCTGCACCGCCACGGGGCGCTCGCGTTCTGGGATTTCGCTCGCGCAGCGCCCTATGTGGGCATTCGATGAACCCGGGGGGCACACCAGCGGCAGCCAAGGACGCGGTGTTCATCTCACCCCACAAGTTCATCGGCGGGCCCGGGACACCGGGCGTGTTGGCGGTCAAACGCCGGTTGCTGACCAACCGCGTGCCCACCGTGCCAGGGGGCGGGACGGTGAGTTACGTCAGCGAGAGCGACCACAGCTATATTTCGGATCCTACCCACCGGGAGGAGGGAGGCACCCCGGCGATCATCGAGTCGATTCGGGCGGGGCTGGTCTTCCAACTCTAGGGGGCGGTTGGGGAGGAACTGATCGAACGCCGCGAGCGGGCGCTCATCGGGCGGGCCATCGGGTCGTGGTCGGCCAATCCGAAAATCATGATCCTCGGCAATCCGGCCGCGCCGAGACTCTCCATCGTCTCTTTCTTGGTCCGCCATGGCGAGCTCTTCCTGCATCACAATTTGGTGGTCGCTCTGCTCAACGATCTGTTCGGCATCCAGGCTCGGGGCGGGTGTTCGTGCGCGGGGCCGTATGGTCACCGGCTATTGGAGATCGACATTGAACGGTCGAGTCGTTTTCGGGACGCGATCAGCTCGGGCTGCGAGGGCGTCAAACCCGGGCTGGGTCCGTGTCAACTTCAATTACTTCATATCGGAGAACGGTCTTCGAGTTCATTCTCGGCGCGGTCCACTTTGTGGCGGAGCACGGTTGGAAGCTCATGTCCTTCTTATTCTTTCGAGGCCGACACCGGGCTGTGGAGGCACCGCGAGGGCGGCCCGGCGCCGGGCTGGGGTTGGACGACGTCGAGTATGTCTTCGGGACGCCTGCAGTTCCCGTCGCGACATCGCACCGAGCCCGAATCGGCATTCCAGCCATATCTCGAAACGGCCGGGAAACTGGCGTCAGCGGCCGAGTGTGATTTTGTCGACGGGCTGGAACCTCGTTTTTTGGAGGAGGGGCTCGAGGGTCTGCGCTGGTTCCCACTGCCCGGTGATGCCGCAGGAAGGGGTTCTTGATCGCCCGTGACCAAGGAGGTGTGAGATGGCCGACGAAAAGAGCAAGAGCCCGCTCCTGAAGGTACAAGATCGGCCTGCCGAGGGTGTGGTCAGTCACCCCCTGAACCCAAGATCGGAAATGCACTGGCAGGCGATGAGTGACGCCGTCGGTCTGCAGAGGGTCGGGTCCATCTGATCCGCCTCGCCCCGGGCAAGGAGTCGTCCATCTATCACACCCACGGCGCCGAGGAGGAGTGGATGTTCATGCTGTCCGGCCGTGGTGTCGCCGAGATCGACGGTGGAGAGCACGAGGTCGGACCTGGTGATTTCATGGGTTTCCCGACGCCGTCGGTGGCCCACCACCTGCGGAACGATTCCGACGACGATCTGGTCTATTTGGTGGGTGGAGAACGCAAGGAGATGGAGATCGCGGAGTTCCCCAGGCTCGGCAAGGTGGTCATCAGGGTCGGCCGATACCGCCGATATGGTGGACCGGGATCACCTCGAGGTTTTGGCCGCCTGACGATCCGGACGGCGCACAGGAAGTTTGAGCGCCGGGAATTAGACCTCAAACGTCCAACGTCCAACGTTTAACGTTTGGCTCATCCGGAATTCCGTGAGGTCGGTCGATGAATTCGGATGTCACAACGGCACCCGCCCGCCCGAAGAGGAACCGCGGCCAAACCACGGACACAGCAATCAGGGACAGCGTCAGAAACCAGCGGCAGGGACCCGCGGCAGCGTCAGTTGACAGCGTCAGTATCGGAGAACCGGGCGCGCTCAGATGGGATTGAGCAGGCGCCACGTCATCGCACGAACCTGGTCGAAGGCCTCCAGGGCGTTTCTGCCCCGATTCCATTGACCGCACCAGCGTCGGCGAGGAGTCGCAGGTGGCTGTCGACCTCTTTGGCCGAGGCATAGGCGATCCGCCAGTGGTGCTGACGGTCTCTTCCGAATCGGCCGTGTCCTTCCGCCAGGTTGGCGGGGACCGAGCTGGCCGATCGGATCACCTGATCGGCAATCGACTTTAAAGGGGCGGGAACCCTCATCACGAGCTTGATGGCTATGCCTGCTGCTTCGAGGGCCTTGGTGTAGGCGACGAGATTGGTGTTTCCGACGGCTTTGGACATGGTCACCTCCGGGTCGTTCATGCCCTCCCTCACAAGCCGGTGAGGCAGCCGATGTCAAGGGTGTGTAACACCGGACCCGTGGGCCGGCTTGCCCTTGACATCGGCTGCCCACCGGCTACTGCATTCCTTTGAACGACCCGGAGGTGTCCACGTGCTATGCCGCCGAGGCACCTGATGGCTGCCGCTGAAGACGGATCCCTGTCGCTGCTCGCTGTTTCCTGTCCCTGCCCCTGATGACTGTCGCTGCCGCTGAATTTCGGGAACGGGAACGGGAACGGGCACGGCGGGAACCCCAACCACACGCTTTCCCGGATGAACCTAACGTCTAACGTCTTGAGTCACGGCCCACCCGCCCTGGGGATTGGACACCGAAGAACACAGGACAACATTGACACCTCGTCATTCGTGGTTCGAGACCGGGAGGCAGGGGGAGGAGGTATCGCGGATCACTGCGCCGCCGCAGACCCTCGATCAAGCTGGTGCCGGAGACGGTGTGCACCGAATGATCATCTTGTGTCTGGTGGCCGCGGCGGGCCTTGCCGTGCCGGTCGAGGGCCGGTTGCCCGTCGAGGCGCCACCCCTGCCGCCGCCGGATCCCGGCACGTACACCATTGTCCATGTCGGCACGGCACAGGAGTTGGCCGACGCCTGTTGGAACCTGGCCAGCGATCAGGCCATCATGATCGCTCCGGGAACCTACGACCTCACGTCGGTCAATTACCCAAACGGCGAGGACGGGCGGTTGACGATCGGTCGTTACGGTGCGTCCGTGATCTCCAACATCCAGATTCGGGGAGCGACCGGGGATCCTGCTGACGTGGTGATTCTCGGCGGCGGCATGGCAGATCCCGTTGTGCCTTTTGGTTTCCAGGTTTTTACCGCCACCGACGTGTTGATCGCTGATCTGTCCATCGGCGGGGTCTATTACCACACGGTGGCCATCCAGAACGACCAGGGTGCGACCCGAATCCGCCTCTACCACTGCCGGCTTTTCGACGCCGGGGAACAGATCGTCAAGGGCAATCGAGGCGCGAATGATGGCGCCGAGGACGTGGTCATCGAATTCTGCGAGGTCTATCTCACCGCAGGAGCGATTGTTCATCCCGACCTCGGCTACTGCTACACCAACGCCGTCGACGCCATCGGCGGCCATCGATGGGTGATCCGAGATAACCGGATCCGGGGATCTACTGCCAAAACGGTGGGCTGGCCGGGCCCGCGGTGCTGATGTGGCAGGGTTCCACCGACACGGTGGTGGAACGCAACACCATCGTCGACTGTTCGAGGGGGGTGTCCTTGGGCCTGGTGGGGGTCCAGGATCACAGCGGGGGCGTGGTCCGCAACAACTTCATCCGGTGGGATCCGGCGGCGGCCTACGTAGTGGACGTGCCCATCTACACCGCCTCGCCGATTCCAGGATTCTCCACAACTCGGTGTTGACCCACGGGACATACGGTGCCGGAGTCGAAATCCGGTTTGCCGGTGCCACCGGAGTCGAGGTTCGCGGCAATCTGATGGACGCGGATGTGTTGGAGCGGGACGGCGCCGTCGCGTTGATCGTGGACAACCTTACCGACGCCGATCCCTCCTGGTTCGTGAGCGAGAGCACGGGTGATCTCCACCTGCTGCCGCCAGTCGCCCAGGCCGTGGATCAGCTCGACCGGGAACCGGATTGCATCGACGACTTCGACGGCGATGTGCGCCCGCCGGCGCCGGGAGCGGCCGATGTCGGCGCCGACGAGCTCCTGACCGCGCTGTTCGCAGATGGATTCGAAAGTGGCGGACGTGTCGGCCTGGAGCGGCTGAGCCACCTCCGCATCGAGGTCTGTCATTCGGTCGAAGATCGACCAGCAGCGCGGGATATCGCGGTGAACGGGAGGGGTGGGTGGGAACTCAGAACTCAAAACCGAAAACCAAGAACTGAGAACTCAGAACGGAAAGATCATTCGCCGACGGCGCCGTCGCGGCCGTCGTCGATGCCGACCTCCCAGCGGCTGATGGGCTGGTCATCCGCGGTGAGCTCCTCGATCAGGTCGATCTCGCTCTGACCGTAAATCGGGACCCCGTGCGGCGTCCGGCTCCGCTCCTCGGCCTCCTGGGTCCAAACCACCGCCTGGTAGTGCCGTCCGTTCCAGTAGAATGGCCCGCTCAGCGGCTGCCACCCGTCGGCGATCCTGTTCTGAACCGACTCGACGAGATCGTCGATGGACTCGGACTGCACGATGTTGTACTTCAGAATTCGGCTCATCCAGCCCCCTGAGTGGGAAAACATCGACCTATTGATCAATTATAGGACAAGTCTGTCCCGACGCAACAGGGTTGGATTCAGAAGACCCAGGCGTAACCGATCTTGGCGAAGACGGACCTGGCGGCTCCGGTGAGCGCGTAGTCCTGGTTGGCGAGTGAATCCTGGGTGTAGCCGACGAAAACCACGGTGCGCGGATTCAACATGTACGAGAACAGGAACTGGCCGAAGAGCTCGCGGTAGCGGGGGTCCCGATCGTCGGTGTAGAGCGCGACGTTGAAGTCGTAGGCGACGTGCTGGACGATAGCTCGGACGAAGGTCCGGGCGGAGAAGTGCCACGCGACGAGCAGTTGCCCGATGTTGGCGTCGTACAGCCATCCCTCGTCCACCTTCATGTTCTCGTAGGTGTACATGCCTTCGAATTGCAGGTGCTCTCCAAATCGATACTGAAGCCCGCCGTCGAGGTTGATCTGGTCGCCGTCGCGAGTGTTCACGTAGTCCACCTGGCCGCCGACCTGAAGGTCGAGCCACGCATAGCTGTGGCCAGTCGGCCGGACGCAGGTGTGGATGAAGAGCCGCTCGAAATCGAACTGCTGACCGTTGTAGCCCTCTCGGTGGATGCTCGGGCGAATGACCAAATGAGATTGCAGCGGACCGCTGACGGTGAACATGACCGCCCCTTCGTCCTCGAGCAGGCCGCCGCGTTGGTCCTCGGTGTGGGCGAGCTTGGCCTTGAGGTCGAGCATCGAGTACCAGCTGGAACCGGTCGCATTCCAGGTGTAGCCGACACCGGCCTCGCCGTGCCGGTAGTCCACCCGGGGCATGAAGCCGAGGTCGGCGCGAAAATCGGTGCCGACGTCGGTGTACTCGGCCCACCACGAGAGGCTCCGAGTTTCGTAGAGGTAGAGCAACTCGAACGCTCGGTCGTCGAATCGGCCGCTCGGCTGGTCGAAGTCCTCGACCACCTGGTCCGGGTATTGGGTGCTCGAACCGAGCAGCTGAGAGATGATCCGATGGGTGGAGGACAGTCTGAACTCACCATCGATCCCCACCACCCGGTTGAAATAACTTCCCCCCTGGCGATCGGTGAACAGACCGCCCACGGTGTGTCGGCTCCCGAAGTCGTGCTTGTAACGCAGGACCGTCGAGGTGGTGTCCATGTCCAACGAGGTTCCGTCCGAGCTCTGGCTGTCCGGGATGATCAGGTTGGTGATCTGGTCCCTGACCACGTACGCTCCGGCGGTGTGGGGGCCTTCCTTGCCGGACAGCTTCAGGCCCCAAGAGGGGTCTCGCAACATCCTGGTGTAGACGACATCGAGCGGGGAGTCGAAGAAATCGGCGCCCTCCATGAAGAACGGCCGTTTTTCGGGAAAGAACAGAGCGAACGGCTGATTGACCTCGAGCTGGCGTGCGTCCGCCTCGACCTGTGAAAAATCGGGATTGAAGGTACCGCTCAACGTCAGGTTGGGCGTGAATCCCCAGCGGCCCGTGAGTCCGAGCTCGACCTCCGATTCCGAGGTGACCCACGGTCCGTCGGGCAGCTGATCCCGCAGATCGGTGCGAACCGCGGTCAGGGTTGGTGCGACCTCCATGTTGCGCCCGGAGGACACGCCCTCGAACCCCTCGATCTTGAGTGCCTGGCAAAGGTGGCAGTTGTCGCTGCGGTCCCGGGGAAAGGTCGCGGTCTTGTGAAAGACATTTCTCGGGTATCCCCGAACCGCGTCGAAACCCCAGATCTGCGGTCCGTCGGTACTCTGGAAGCGGAGGGTGGAGAAGGGGATCCCGAACTCCGCCGACCAGCCCGAGTCGGTGATCCGTGCCGCGGCATCCCAGATGCCGTCCCAAACGGTCTCGGCGTTCGTGCGGGCCTCGATGTTGTCCATCTGGACTCCCAGCGGGTTCACCGCCAGGAAGTAGTTTCGGCGTTCATCGTTGAAGGTATCCAAGGCGACGCCGACCCAATCATCGGACCATGCGCGGTCTCGACCCGCAAGATGGGCGCGGATCGCAGTCGGGTCGGGGTCGTGGGCCCGGAACCCCACGTAGAGATGGGTTTGGCTGCAAAAGACGAAAACCTCTGTTCTGACCGGTGCCGGGGTGTTTTCGCCCGGCTCCACCTCGAACCCCAGCTCGGTCGTCCACGCGTCGGCCCACGCGGGCTCGTCGAGAAGGCCGTCGATCTCCAACTTCGCCTCGATCGTCGGAATCTTATGGGGGGTGGTGGTGGACGGAGACAGGGAATCACCGGCAGCCGAATCAGACAGCAACAGGGCAAGGAGAAATACCAGCACCGGTGCGACCGCACGATACCATCCCGGGTTCGTCGGGTCCGGTTGGGGTGGGAACGGGTCGGTGTTTGGCGGGTCACAGGTCCGCGGCATCCATTGCAGATACGGTCCGATCTCAACTTTGTTCTGAGTTTTTCATGGGAAAGGGGGAAGCTGATGTTCGGGTCGGAGACAATGGACGGATGACACGGGAGAAGATCACCCCGTCGGCAGGTTCGAACGACACGTCAGCTGAACGGGGGCAGAGTCCGCAGGGTGCGCCGTGGTGGGCTGGCGGGGAAACCCCCCCTCCTTTTCCGTTGGGTTCCTTACATCTCTTCGGCCTACGGAATCGACGGCTGGACGTGGCGCTGGCGTTGATCCTGCTGATGGTGGTCATCGCGTGCCGGGCGGCCGCCTTCCCCGCCTCCATCTGGGATCAGGACGAGGCCTACCTGGGTCTCGCCGTGACCGACTTCGACCCGGCCGCGAACCGCCCCCACCCACCGTGGTTCCCGCTGTGGGTGCTCATCGGCAAGACCGTGGCTCCGATCTCAACCGATCCGGCGTTGGGTCTGAGGGTGTCGGCAGCAGTCGCCGGCGTTTGGACCCTCTTCCCGATGGCGGCCCTGCTCGCGATCTGGATCCGGCGTCATTTGGCCGTGGCCGGAGCGGTGCTGTACCTGTTTCTCCCGGGGCCCTGGTTCCTGGCGGGTCGGGCTTACTCCGACACACCGGCCGTGTTACTTCTCATCCTCACGGCTGCATGGTGGCTGCGTCGGCGGCCGGACCGGATCGATCTGGCGGCGGGGTCCGTCGCCGCGGGGCTCGGCCTGCTGGTGCGGCCGCAACTGGCTCTCGGGATCATCGGACTGGGGTTGTGGAGGTTGCTGACCGTCAGGGGCCCGGGCCATCGATGGCTCGTCGCCGGTCCGCTTGCGGGCGTGGTGGTGGCGGGAGCACTCGGGACTGTGTTTGCGGCCGGTGGTTTGGCGCCGTTGGCCACAGGGTTGGGAGCCCACGCCAGATACCACCTGAGTGGACTCGCGGAAACCGATCACGGCTTCGCGGCGTCCGGCGTGGCCCGGTGTGTGATCCGGCCGGAGACGGCTGGCCTGTGGTTGGCCCTGGCGGTGATCGGAGTCGTCGTCTGGGCGCGTCATCGCCGGTCGGTGGGGAGGCCGTGGCCGCTGCTTCTGTGTCTCCTGGGTCCGCTGGTGGTCACTTCCCAGCTGTTACAAAACCCGACCCTGCCGCGCTATGCCCTGCCGCTCCTCGCTCTGTCCATCGGTCCGGTGGTGATCGGGTTGGCGACGGTTCTTCGAAGGTGGACCTTTCCCGCCGTGGCGTTGATCGCAACGGTTTTGGCAGTGGTCGGGCTGCCGCAGACGGCGGCCTACCGGACCATCGAATCACCCCCGGTGACCGCCCTCAGGATCGCCAACGATGTGGTGGACCGCAGCGACGGTACCGTGGCTGTGGACCGGACCCTGATCGCCTTTGCCGACTACGGTCGGGCGGCCGGGTGGCTGCGGGCGCGCGTCATCAACGACTTCCAGCTGGAGATCGGAGCGGTGGCTCCACCGCCTCCCGAGACGACGGTCGCCGTGTTCGTCCGAGGCAGGGGAGGCTTCGTCCGGTCGGAGGCGTCCGCTCGAGCCTACCGCTGGCCCCCCGGCTGGGTGGGCCGGTTGGAGTCGGACCGGTTCATGGACGTTTCCGTCGCGATCGGGCCTCGAGTGGCTGGTGCCGCCTCTGCCTGGTGAGATTGGCGGGGCTTTCTGGCCCAGCCCAGCATATTCTCTGCCCTTCCGGAACCGAGAGATATTTGAGAAAAACAGGATTGAAATGGCTTCCAAAATGTCATAGAGAAAATTTGATGTTATGAATTTCACGGTCAATCCGAGTCGGAAAACGGCTGAGAACGGAGGGAGCGATGCGAAGATTCCTTGGAGTTGGATTTGTGGTCGTGGTGATTTTTGGGTTCGTCATGGTCGCGGCAGCTGAGGACCCGAGACAAGCGACAGGGCCGATCGACAGGGCGGAGCCCACCTATGTGCCGTCGACCGAGGCCATTCTCATCGACGAGGGCTTCGAGGTGGCGGTCCCACCGCCTCTGTGGTCCTGGCAGGGGACGCACGCCGGCGATACCACGTGGCATCAGGGTCTCAGTCCCGCGAGCGGAACCTACAACGCGAATTGCCTGTACGACCCGGCACTGGTCCCCCAGGATGAGTGGATCGTGAGCGAGGCCTACGATCTCGCCAGCGGCGTCCTCTCGTTCTGGTCCATGGGCAGCCTTTATTGGTGCCGTGACGATTTCGACAACTGTGATCTCGAGATCTGGCTCGTCGTCGGCGGAATCGGTGGGGGTGACGACATCCTTCTCGGCACCGCCGATGTAGATTGGGCGGTCAGCTATACCCTACGTCCAAAGCACCTTCGTGTTGGACACATTCCTTCCGTTGAATGCAGCCATCGGATTCCGCTATGTAGGGCTCGACGGCGCGCAGATCGGTTTGGACGACGTGCTGCTCGATGGTGTGTTGGTTCCTGTCGAACTGCAGAGCATCGATATCGAGTAGGCCGCCCGGCGCGCCTCTCGTGGCACGAATGGCCCCCAGGGCGCGCCGCGAACGGCGGGCGCCGCGGCGGCAAAGGGCCCTGGACCCCGGTCCACGGCCCTTTGCCTTTTGGCGTGGGGCTGTTCGCGAAGCCCACAAAAACTCATCCTCCCTCACGTCAGACTCACGGCAGTTCCTGAATTCTGATCGACTCGGAGGAGTCCCGAAATGGGCGCGGATACAGAGACGGGCAGGGTGTTTGCCGGATGGTCTTGCTGGTTCGACGGGCTGGAATTGAAACCAAGTACAGCTGCTGAAGTACATCAACACGTGGGACTTTCCGAGCAGGAGCATCCAGCCCGGCGGTGCCTCGGCTGCGACACTCCGAATCCAGGAGGATCGACATGACGCGCATCGCAGCCTGTACGGCACTGTTCATTTTTTTCGGCGCCGTCACCTTCTCGATGAACTCCCTCGCCTTCGAAATGGTGGCGGTGCCCTTCGACTCCGAAGACTGGATCCTGGAGGGAGGCCGGGTGGTGGACCACCTGGAACGCACGGCACTCGCCGGCGGAGCGACGCTGTCCGGCGTGGTTTTCGAGAACGGTACCATCGAGGTGGATCTGGCGGTCACCGGCGCCACCTCCTACCCGGGAATCGACGTCCGGATCCAGGGCAACGGCGATGGCGAGAGCATCTACTTGAAATACGGCACCGGATCGAACGGTACGGCGACGGTGTTCAATACGGTCCCAAGTTCAACAGCGTCTCCTGCTGGCAGCTCTACAACGGTGACGGATTCACCGCTGGTGTTGACGTGCCCGAGGGAGAGTGGGTGACTCTCAGATTCGAGGTACTGGGCGACCGCGCTCGGGTCTTCCTGGGCGATCCGGAGCGCCCCATCCTTGTCATCGACGACCTGAAACGGGAGCTTCAATCGGGTGCGATCGGGGTTCGAGGGCCCGCCGATGGGTCTGCCTTCTTTTCCAACTTTCGCTACAGCTCGATTCGCCGGCCGGCTTCGGTCCGCCTCCTTGGCGGGACAGTCCGCCCGCACCACGACCCGGTGGGAGCGTCCGGAGCGCTTACGAGGGCCGATGTGGCGGCCCGTACCCTGCCGGAAACAACCGTCATCGGAGCCCTGACGTGGCGTCAGGTGGAGGCTGAACCCTCCGGCCTGATCAATCTCTCACGGTATGTCGCACGGACGGGCCCGATGCCGGATGCCGTTCTCGTGCGAACCGCGATCAACGTCGAGGAAGCCACCGATCGGCCTCTGGACCTCGGCTACAGCGACCACGCTTCGGTGTATCTCAATCGGCCGCCTGCTGTTTACCGGGCGCAGCGCCTATCGAGAGCGGGACCCGTCGTTTCTGGGGATCATCGGGTACAACGACACCGTCGTGCTGCCGCTGGCCAAGGGTCACAACGAGCTGGTGGTGAAGGTGACCGAGGTCTTCGGAGGCTGGGGCCTGATGGCACGGTGGGCGACGCCGTTGATCTCGGCGACGGAGTGGCCAGCGTCTGGTCCACGGGACCGGACTTCCGCATCCCTGAATCGGTGGCCTGGGATCCGAGCCGAGAGGTCTTCTACGTTTCCAATTACGACGGTTACAACCCGAGTCGGGGCGAGGCCCTGCAGTCGATTTCCAGAATCAGTGCCGACGGTTCCCGGATCGAGGTCGACTGGGTCACCGGCCTTCGCAACCCCGTGGGGCTGGTCGTGGCTGGAGACACCCTGTGGGCCGCCGAGTCCTCCGGTCTGGCGGAGATCGACCTCGCCACCGCGTCGGTGGCCGGAGGTACCCCCTTCCGCAGCCGGGCATGCCCAATGATCCGACGGTGGATGGCGACGGCACGGTCTACCTGTCGGATCCGCGGGGCGGCCGCATCTACCGATTGGCGGGCGATGCCCTGGAGGTCTGGCTCGAGGGTGACGAGGTCCGGCAACCCAACGGGATCCACGTCATGGACGGTGAACTCCTGATCGGGGTCAACGGCGACCAGTCGGTGAAGGCGGCGAATCTCGAGACCCGCGAGCTGAGGACCGTGGCCAGATTGGGCCCCGGGATTATCGACGGCATCGGCAACGACGGCGACGGCAACATCATCGTCTCCCACTGGGAGGGGAGGGTCTTTCGGATCGCTCCGGACGGGACGATCACCAAGCTCATCGACACCACGGTCATCGAGGAGCTGAGTGCCGACATCGAGTTCGTGCCCGAGCGCGGCCTGCTGGCGGTGCCGACCTTCTTTGGCGGTCGGGTGACGGTCTATCGTGTTGGAGGCGGACCGCCAGGGGAGTAGATCTCCGGTTGTCGGCGACGGCGGCGAGCCTTCGCGGGCGGGCTGTGATCACATCACGGCGCCATCCCCGGCGATCCGTTGGACCCGGCGGATCCTGGTGGTCTGGAGGCCGTCCGCGAACTCGATGAACATGCCCGGAGCCGCCACATGGTCGGTGAACAGGGCCCGGCCGCCCACCGTGCAGCCGAGCACCTCGGCGCGTACCGGCCCCCTGCCCTGACGTTCGAACCAGCCGCCGCTGACCAGGAAAGACCCGTCGGCGCAGGCTTTCAGGGAGTAGATGGAGTTCCTGGTGGAGACGATGACGCGGTCGCCCGGGGCCAGGTCCCGCCGGCGCACTCCACCGAATCGATCGGCCGCCTCGGCCAGGCCGTCGATCGGAATCCCCCTCGTTCGTGGGCAGTGGACTCCGCTGTCGCTGTCGTTCATCGCTGTTGCACGCGTGCTTCCTGAATCAAGAGTAGCAGTTCCAGCGCCCGAACCTCACCAGTTGGGGTCAGGTCGATGCGGCCAGGGACTTGACCTGGAAGGCGAGAAAAGGGACATTGGAAGGTGGCGAGTTCCCTCGCACAATGCGTGGTCAGGTTCAACACGGACGAATTCATGAACGGTTGGTCGATTCAACGGCGCATTATTCTCGCTTCGGTAGGTCCGGTCCTGCTGTTCGGGATCGTTGCCCTCGTCGTGGGCGGACGGATCTCTCCCGACGCTCCGCGCGGTGGTGAAGATCTGGGCGGTCGTAGGAGTGGGCGGGGCGGTGCTGGTCGCACTGCTGGTCTCGTGGATGGCTGCGAGGAGCACGGTCCGCGGGTTGATGGAGCTGGGCGATACCGTCGAGAGGTTGGGACGCGGCGAGCTGGATGTGCGGTACGCGATGAGAGGCCCCGGTGAGGTCAATCGCCTGGGACGGCACATCAACCTGATCGCCGATCAGCTGGAGGCGGTCCGCGACGAACTCGAACGCGAGAAGGCCGACCTGAAGCAGCGAGTCACCGGACGGACCCGTGAGCTGCAGCAGGCCAACCGTCTGTTGATGGACATCGCCAATCGCGACGCCCTGACCGGGCTCGCCAACCGCCGGCGCCTGGAGCTGGAGCTGGAACGGCACATCTCGTTGTCCCAGCGCACCGGGGTCCCCCTCGCCGTGATCCTGATGGACCTCGACAAGTTCAAGCAGTACAACGACACCGCCGGCCACCTGGCCGGTGACACCCTGCTGCAGAGCGTCGCTCAGACCCTGCGAGGGCGGGCGAGGTCGACCGATCTCGTGGTCCGTTGGGGGGGTGACGAGTTCTGCATTTTGGTGCCGGGGACCGGGCCCGAGGGAGCCGTGGTGGCGGCCGAGGGATTCGTCGAGGCCGTCCGGAGGGCGGCCGCAGCCCTGCCGATGGCGGACGGCACCGTTCCGGTCGGTGCGAGCGCCGGAGTCGCCTGCTATCCGGGTGATGGTGTCGACGGCACCGAACTGATCGCGCGCGCGGACGAGGCCCTCTACGAGGTCAAGGAGACCGGTCGAGGTCGGGTTCTCAGAATCGCTAAGGACTGAAGTTGGCGCCACGTCGTTCCGGTCCAAGGTGTAACCGGAGACGTCGTCTCGACGTATCTCTCAATGTATGGACTACCTCGACGCTCTCCGACGCCACGGCTGGGTCGCGGATCCTGGGGACCGGGTGACGGTCGAGGCGATGCACGACCAGCGGTGCCCGAGTGGTCACGGCGGCCCGTGCAACTGCGTGCCGCGGCTCGAGCTTCGAACCATCGGTCCGGCTCCACCGGAGGCGAGACCTGCCAATGTCGTCGCCGGCCCGGGCCGCCTCGATGAGGATGCCGCCCAGGTCGGTTGACCCCCCCCCCGACCGCCCCTCCTTCGCACCACACGAGGGACAAACGTGATTCGATCAATCATCAAGTTGCCCTGAAGTCGGGCCTCGATAAGTTCGATACATGGGGTGAATGGGCGGGGGAGAGCTTTTCGAAAATTTCATCGGATTCGACCCTCACGGGCGATACGATAGGTTCGTGCACATCCTGTATCTCACCGATCGCCTGAGCGTCCGGGGAGGTGCGGACCTGCACCTCCTCCAGGTCATCCGGTGGGCGGTGGCGGCCGGCAATCGGGTCGTGGTCGCGTTCGGGAGGGCGGAAACTGATGTCCGGTTGCCAACCGGTTCGCGTGGGGTGCGCGTCCGCGGTCTCGCGTCGAAGGTGGAGTCGACCCAACGGCTGGCGCAGCTGTCCGGTCTGCTGTGCGACGCCGATGTGGTGCACCTTCAGAACGTCATGAATCCCGTAGCGCTGCGTGACGCTGCGGCCACCGGGCGCGCGGTCGCGACAATCCAGGACCACCGGGTATTCTGCCCGGGGCCGGGCAAGACCTTGCCGTGCGGCTCGGGCTGCGAACATGCCATGTCGGACGACCGTTGCCGCGCCTGCCTCCCTGACGACGAGTACCGCGCCCGCCTCGTCGAGCTCACCGGAGCCCGGCGCGAGGCACTGGAGGATTTCCGCCTCGTCGTTTTGTCCAAATACATGAAAAGGGAGCTCGACAGAGTCGGGCTCTGCGGTGCCGAGGTGATCCCGCCGTGGGTCGAGGTCGGCGACGATCCCCCTGACCCGGGATGTGGCTTCCTGATCGGGGGAAGGCTGGTGGACCACAAGGGTGTCATCGACGGGTGGTCGGCGTGGCGTACCTCGGCCTGCGACAGCCCGTTGCGCGTTGCCGGCGACGGCCCGCTCAGTGACCGAGTCGATGGTGCGGAGCACCTCGGGTGGTTGTCCGCCACCGCGCTGCGCGGCGTGCTTCGCCGGTCACGTGCTCTGGTTTTTCCGAGCCGATGGCAGGAGCCGTTCGGCGTGATTGGAGTGGAGGCGCTGGCCGAGGCCACTCCGGTGATCGTCGCCGCTACCGGGGGCACGGGTGAGTGGTCCGACGCGGGCTGCCTGCGAGTCGCCGCCGGCGACGTGGCGGAGATGGCAGAGGCGATCTCGCGGCTCGACGGCGATCCCGGGCTGGCCCGGCGGTTCGGGATTGAGGGACGGATCATGGTGGCGGACCGGTTTCGGCGGGCGCCGATCGAGGGTCGCCTCGATCGTCTGTACGAGGCCGTCGCCGGGTGACGCGCCGTTGCGGGGGTGACAACAGTGGGCTAGAGTTGCCGCCGACGGGTCGGAGGATGAGGTGAAGAGTCTGCCCAACGTGATCGTCGCGGCAATCCTGGCCCTGCTGATCGTCGCGCCCGGGTGCCGCCGGGGTGAACGGAAGGCGCCAGGGCCCGCTCAACCGCTGGCCGAAGCGCCCGCGGCGGCCGAGCCCACGCCGGATGACAACGGGGACCCGACCGGACAGGATGTCGCGGAGGAGCCCGGAAGGATACTCATATCCGGCGAGGCATTCCTGCGCGAACGGATCGCCCTGCCGGGCGACGCCTCGTTGGTGGTTCGGCTGGTGGAAGTGGGGACTGGCGGAAAGGTCGGGAGAGAGGTTGCGGCTGTGCAAGCTCCGCCCCGTAGACAGCCACCGATCTCGTTCGAGATCGTCGTCAATGAGGAGGACCTCAGGACCGGCGCCAATTACGCGTTGACGGCGGAGATCACCCGGCGGGGGGTCGTTGCTTTCAAAACCGACGCACCGGTGCCGGTCGTGCCGCAGGGCTTGCGAACCACCGATCTCAGGTTGCTTCTGAGGCGTGTACCGTAGCCCGCCTGCCTCACCGGGTCAAAAAAAAAAAATAGGAAAAAAAAAAATAAATGTTAAAAAAAAATTTTATTTTATATAAAAGTAAAAATATTATTATTTTTAGTTTTAAAATAATTGTTGTGAATTAAAATTTTATTATGGGAAATTATTTATAAAATATTGTGAATATTTGAGTGAAAAGTAAATGTGTTTAGTTTTTTTAGAAGAATGTATTGATTTGATAGATTGTTGAATAAATGTGTTAGATAAAATGTAATAAGAAATTGTAGAGTTTTGATTGATTATGGGAATTTATGATGAAAAAAAGTGGTGATAATATGGTAGTGTTGAGGAAAGTTAGGTATTTAGTAGAATTATTATAAGGAATATATGGTGAGTGAATGTAATTTGTGATAATGTATGAATATATATATGAAATTTAAGTAGTAAAAATTTTATGTAAAAAGTGTATGAGAATGTGAGAAGATGATTGAGTTTTTTTGTGAAAGGAGATGGATGGTATTGTGAGTATGTGAGGAAGTGTATGTGAATTGTTGATGTGTGTGTAATTTTGGGAAAGAATTAGAAAAATATATATAGATGATATTGATGTTATATAGGTAAGAATATATTATAGATATTTGTTGATTATATGGAAAGATATGATTATTAAAAGTGAGAAAAAGTTGGAATTTGATGAGTTGGGAATAAGATTGTAGATTTGAAATTTTATGATGTTGAAATTAGATAATTGATATTGAAATGAAAAAGGTGTATTGAAGATTATTTTTTAATATAGATAGATTAGATATTTTGTCGGCGTAGCCGCCTGCCTCCGGGAACCGACGATCAGCGAGACACCGTCTCCCAGACGGCGAGCCAGAACGGCATCGTGATCAGGCATGCCGCGTAGCAGACCAGCATCAAACTACCCACCTTCTGCTCGTCGCCGCCGTAGGTGCGGACCTGAAGGACGATTCCGGACGCCGGCGCCGCCGCCGCCTCCAGCACGAGGAATCGGGCGAGGAGAGGATCGACGGCATCGAGATTCAACGCCCGCACGACCAGTACGGTGATCAGCGGCAGGACGCCGAGCTTGACGGCAAGGACCCGTGCGGCGTCCCAAAGGTAGGGACGCAGACGAAACGTCACGCCGCCGAGAATCGCCCCCAGAACCACCGTCGCCACCGGCACCGCGGCCTGCCCCACGAGATCAACGGCGTCGATCACGACCGACGGGACGGCGCGCCGTGCGCCCGTCAGAGCGAGGGCCAACGCGGTCAGATTCGCGACCAGGGGCGGCGTCACGAAACTCTGCCAGCCGTTGGCGCTTTCGCCTTCGGTCACCAGCCTCTTGCCGAGGCTCCACAGCACCGCGTTGAATCCGAGGATGAACAGGAAGCAGTAGAGGGCAAAGCGGTCAAACCGGTCCGGGTAGAGCGCGAGACCCACCGGCAGCACCAGGTAGCCGGCGTTTTGCATGCTGGCCAATGCGAGCATGTTCTTCTTTTTGGGTAGCTCCCGGAGGAACATGACGGACCCGGCGGCGAGCCCGACGGCCGGCATCGCGAGGGCGACGAGGGGGAGGGTCCACCACAGCGCGAACGCGCCGGGATCGAAGTTTTCGATGACCTTCGAAAAGATCATGCACGGCAGGAACAGGGTGACGGTGACGTTGGACAGAGCCGTGACGACGCTCTGGTTGAGCACGCCGCGGCGCACCAGGATTCCGGCGCCCAGCACCACCAGAAAGACCTTGAAGATCGCCAGAAAAGTGCCGGCGAATGCCGCGGTGAACTCGTTCATCAACCCTCCGATGAAGAACACGGATTGTAGTTGATAGCCCTCCACTCGTCATCACGGAGCGAGTGATCGGCGGAATTATCGCAACGAAGGCTGATTAACTGGAAAATATGCGGTAAACTGGGGCCAGGAAGCCCCAGAATGCCGAAACTGGCCGAACTCGCCACGCCGGGCGCCGCTTTCACACTCGGGGAGTGGCTCGTCGAGCCCGCTGTCGGTGCCATTTCGCGGGACGGGCAGCAGATCCACCTCGAACCGAAGGTGGTGGAGGTTCTCGCCTACCTCGCCGGACGGGCGGGGCAGGTGGTCTCCAAGAGGGAGTTAATCGACGCCGTTTGGCAGGTGGAGGTCATCTCCAACAGCCGGCTGACGAGGGTGATCTCCGATCTGCGCCGGGCGCTCGGGGACGACGCCGGTCAACCCCGGTACGTGAAGACCATCCCAACCCGCGGCTACCGTCTGGTGGCGACAGTTCGCGCTGTACAGGCCCCCGATGCCATCGAATCCGAGAAAGCCTCGGCCTTCGAGCTGGAGGTCGCCGGACGCGGCTATTCGCTCGCCGAGGGCGAGAACACCCTCGGCCGCGGCGCCGACGTGGACATCCGCATCGACTCGGAATGGGTGTCCCGCCTTCATGCCCGGATCTTCGTCGACGGCAGCACCGCCCACATCGAGGACCTGGGGAGCAAGAACGGCACCTACCTCCGCGGAGAACGGCTGGCCGGCCGGGCGGAGCTTCACGACGGTGACGAGATCAGTGTCGGCCGGGGCGTGATGACGATGAAATTCGTTACCGTCATCGGTTCCACTCGAACGGAGACCGCGATCGATCCGACCGCCGAGTGATCAGGGCCGGACACGTTTCGCAGTACAATCCCAGGGATGCCGACCAACGCCACTGCCCAATACCGAGTTGCCGAGGCCCGATACTCAGCTGCCAGGAGCGTGGAGGACCGCCGTTCAGCCCTCGAAGAGATGCTCACCACTATCGGAGAGCACAGGGGCACCGCAGGAACGCGGGCGGGAATCAAACGCCGTCTGGCTCGGCTCCGCCAGGAGGCGGACCGACGGCTCTCTCCAAAGGTCCATGCGGTACACGTGGATCCGGAGGGGGCCGCTCAGGTCGTACTCCTCGGCCCGCCCAACGCGGGGAAGTCGTCGCTGCTGGCGGCCCTGACCCGGGCGGCGCCGACCATCGCGGACTATCCGTTTTCCACCACCAAACCGCAGCCGGGATTGATGGTGTTCGAGGACGTCCAGATCCAACTCGTGGATATGCCGCCGTTGACTTTGGAGCACATGGACCCCTGGTTCCCCAACGTTGTCCAGGGTGCCGATGCGGCCCTGCTCCTTGCCGATGCTTCGACTCCCGGAACCCTCGAGGGACTCGAGGCGGTGGGCGAGCGCTTGGCGGCGGTTCACCTGCCCCTGGTTCGGGAGCTCCCCGACAACGTTGATCCGGGTGAGATGCCGCTGCCGACGTTGCTCGTCATCAGCAAGGCCGATGTGGTGGACGAGGGCGACATGAGGGTCATCGAAGAGCTGTACGGAGAGCTCTTCCCCACGATCCGGTTCAGCGCCCGCACGCGCGTCGGCTTCCAACAGCTGAAGCTCGCGCTGTGGCGGCAGCTCCAGCTGGTCCGGATCTACGCCAGGCCGCCCGGCAAGAAGCCTGAACGGCTCGATCCGATCGTGATGCACGCAGGCTCGACCGTGATGGACCTGGCGGTCAGGATCCACGGTGAGCGCGCCGACAAGCTGGCATACGCCAAGCTGTGGGGCGGCAAGATCGATGGCCAGAAAGTCTCTCGGGAGTTCGAGCTGCGCGATCGCGACACCGTCGAGCTCGCGACCTGACAGCTGCCTGACACGCCGCCGCGGCATTCCCGCGATGAGCCCGAAGAACATCCGTCAAAACTCAATCCTCGTGTCTCAGATTTCCAGCCCCCAACGAGTCGGTGGATCCGCAGACGGTCCCGTGAAATATGAGACGCGAGTATTGAGCGATAACCTCGGCGATCGAGGCAATCATGACAGTTATTCTTCGAGGAAAAACTGCACGGTGGTGACCACCCGAATGGTCTTGACCTCGGGGGAGAAGCGGTCGCGATCCTGAATGGAGAAGTACCCCTGCTGGGCGTTGCGGATGCCGCCAACCCGGCTGCCCGAGTCCTCGGCAAACTGCTCGGCCGCCCGTCGAGCGTCGCGAGTGGCCTCGGCGATCATTTCCGGTTTGACGGCGTCGAGACCGGTGAACAGGTACTCGGTCTGGTACTCGTAGCTGCGGATCAGGGCAACTCCCTGCTTGACCAGTGTTCCGGAGCGTGCCATCGCAGCGCGGGCCTCGGCGATGCGGCCGGTACGGACGGTGACCGTGGTCTCGGCGGAGTAGCGTTCGAGCCGGACCTGTTGACCCGCCATGCCCTGGCCCTGGCGGTCCATGACCCGTGGCGCCGACACGCTGATCTCGTCCGCCGGGAAATCGTCGCCGAGGAAGGACTGGATCTTGGCAGCGCCGTCGTCGAGGCGACGCTGCAGGGTCTCGAGATCGTCCGCGGTGACGGTGAAGACGATGGGCCAGAGCACCAGGTTGGCCGGGAACTGACGCTCCGACAGCCCCTTGACCGTTACAAAGCGGTCGGCGGAACGAGCCTTCAGCAGGCCGTGGCCGACGAAGTACCCGCCCAGGGCCAACCCCAGGGCCAGCAGCAGACCGAGGATGGCGAATTCGTGTGTGCGACGTTCCATGTTCCCTCCCGTCGTCTCGACGGAGATTGAAGAGCCTGTCGAGCCGAGATTACCACCTCCGGAGCCAGCTCTCGGTCCAGCCCATGTCGACCTCTTGGATCTCTCCGTAGATATCCAGCATCTCGGTCGTCATCGAGTCCACGATGTCCGGGTGTTCGGCCGCCACGTCGCGCCGTTCGGCGGGGTCCGTCTCCACGTCGTACAGCTCGAACCGAATCAACCTCGCGCTGCGGATCAAGAGCTGGTCGCCCGGCCGCATGGTGGCTGAGTCGGTCCGGAGGATTTCAGGTCCGTCCCAATACCCGGCGAGCTTCCAACGACCGTCCCTGAGCACCACCCTCGGACCTCCCCACGCCTTGTAGTGATACCAGAACAGGGGTGTGGATCTGTCGATCGTCCCGCCGGTCAGAGCCGGCGTCATGTCGGATCCGTCCAGCGCGACCTCCGTCGGCAAGGGGACGCCGGCCAGGTTGCAGAGCGTGGGTAGCAGGTCGACGCCGCTCACCGGTTCGGCGGAGAGCGACCCGGCGGGCACCCTGCCCGGCCAGCGCACGATGAACGGCACGCGGATGCCGCCCTCCCACAGCTGGAGCTTGCGCCCCCGAAACGGCCCGGCCGAGCCGTACGACCGCTGGGCCTGGGGATGGCGGTTGACCATCTCGGGGCCGTTGTCGCTGGTGAAGAGCACCAGAGTCTGCTCGTCGAGACCGCGGTCATGAAGGGCCGCCAGCAGCCGGCCAACCGCCATGTCCAAATGGGTGACGTTGGCGAAGTACTCGGCCTCGTTTCTGTTCTGGGCTGTCGGGTAGCTGTCGACCAACTCCGGCGGAGAGGCGACGGGCTCGTGGGGTTCGTGATACGAGACCAGGAGGAAGAACGGATCGGTGGGGTTCTCCCTTGTGTCGAGCCAACCGATCGCCTCGTCCGTCACCAGCTGGCACGCGTATCCGTCCAACGGCCCGGTTTCGCTGCCGTTGCGGGAGAAATTGAAGGGGTCGTGGTGGGTCGGCATGGCGAAGCTCGCAGTGGCAAACCAGTGATCGAACCCATGATCGTCGGGCTGGGGTTGATCCGTGGCCAGGCCCCCGTTGAGGTGCCACTTCCCGAGGAAGCAGGTGTCGTAGCCGGCCCGCCGGAGCAGGCTCGCGACGGTGGTTTCTTCGGCCAGAAGGTGGACGTCGCTGCCGGGAGGGATCCAGTCGTAGATGCCGGCGCGACCCGGGATGCGGCCGGTGAGGAGGCCCGCGCGGGCCGGTGAGCACACCGGGGCGGCGGCGTAGCCGTCGGTGAATCGCATGCCGTCGGCCGCCAGCCGGTCGATGTTCGGGGAGCGGATGGAGGGATGGCCGTAGCTCCCGAGGTCCCCCCAGCCCAGGTCGTCGGCCACGATCACCACGAAGTTCGGCCGCTGCTGAGCTACGGCCGGCAGTGATGCAACGATGAATGCCACCAGGATCACGTAGTGCCGCAGCATCGGTTCCCCCTGAGTGAAGAGTCTAACAAGCTACACTGGCGAACGGGGGAGGCCGGTGGTGTCGTCGGGGAACCGCTTGAGAATCGGGTCGTTCGTGGCGATCCTCTTGGTCGTCACGGTGTCTGGCTGTGGACCGCCGAGAGCGCCGAAGCTCGAACAGCCGGAGCGACCCAACGTGCTGATCTTCCTTGCCGACGACCATGGCCAGTGGGCTGCGGGCTGCTACGGCAACCGGGAGCTGGAGACTCCAAACCTGGATCGTCTTGCAGCGTCGGGACTCAGAATTCAGCGGGCGACCAGTCCGGCTCCCGTGTGCTCGCCCGCCCGCGCCAGTCTGCTCACCGGTCGGTTGCCCTCGCAGCACGGGATCCACGATTTCCTATCCGAAGCACCGGAGTTCGACGGTGATTGGCTGAAAAATGAAGTGCTGCTGCCGGAGCTGTTGCAGCGGGCGGGCTATCGCACGGCATTGATCGGCAAGTGGCACTGCAGCGCAGACAGCCTGCCACCGCAGCGAGGGTTCGATCGCTGGGTGAGCTACGACGTGCGCCGTGCGGGCTGGCGAAACCAGTACGTGCACGACGGGGCCGTCCACCTCTCCGATCAGGGAGACCCGATCACCGTCGAGGGCCACCAGTCCGAGCACCTCGTTCGGATGGCCGTCGAGTTCATCGAGGAGGGCGACCCAGGGACCCCGTTCTTCCTGCTGTTTGCCCCAACCGAAACCCACGCCCCGTTCGAGGGCTATCCCGAGCGATGGGTGGAGCACTACCGAACCTCGGGTTTCGACGGCGTGCCGCGCGGTGAGGCGTCATTGCTTCCGGCGACCGCGCCCGATACCGTTGCCCCAGATCCGATCGAGCCCATGCTCGCCAGGTACTTTGCGGCGGTCAGCTACCAGGACGAGCAGCTCGGGGTTCTGGTCCAAGCCCTGGGTTCACGCGGCGTGCTCGACGAGACCCTCGTGGTTTATACCTCGGACCACGGCCACATGAACGGTCACCACGGGCTGGTGGGTAAGGCCAATGCGACCTCGCCTCAGAATCTCTACGAGGAGACGATCCGGGTCCCGATGGTCGTCAGCTGGCCGGACGGGTTGGCGGCTCACGGACAGGTGATCGACGTACCGTTCGATCACCTCGACGTTTTCCAGACCGTGATCGACGCCGCTGGAGTCGAGCTCGACGAGGCGGCCCGGATGCGTATCAACAGCCCCGGACAGAGCCTGCTGCAACTTCTCGGCGATCCGCCGATCGAATGGCGGACCTATCAGTTCACCGAGTACGGCAACGTCCGTTCGATCTGCGACGGGAAACACAAGCTGGTCCGTCGGTACCCGCCGTTGGATCCCCGGTTCGGGGACGAGTTTTTCGACCTTTCGGTTGATCCCCGCGAAACCACCAACCTGATCGAGGCGCCGGAACACACATCGCGGATCGCGGAGATGTCCGCGGCCCTCGATGAGCACTTCGCTCGCTACGTGGTGCCCGAGCGCAGCGGTCTCCAGGTGATGGAGCTAGCGAGTTTCAACGGGCGTGAGCCCTGGCGGCGGACGGCCGAGGCGATCAGTCCACCGGAATGAGCCGGCCTCCCGGGGGCGGGGAGATCGCTTCACCTGAAGCGAATCGCTCCACGAGCAGGTCCGCGAACTCGGGTCCGTCATCAACTACGACCCTGGCCGTGATGAAGCCGCTGTAGAGGTCTGCGCCCGAGGCCAGGAAGTCGACGGTCGTCACCGAGTACGTCGCACCCGGATCGAGAGGCAGGCCGCCGACCTCCACCTTGACGACGCGGTCGCCGACCGGCCGCGAGAGGTCGTACCAAACCGTCAACCCCGACACCTGCAGAACGCCCCGTTCGAGGGTGAAGCTCTGCTCGAGGATCTCCCGCAGCTGGTCCCCGGTCATCTCGAGGACGTTCACCAGGTCGGTGAAGGGAAAGGCGTCGAGCAGGTTCTCGCGGGTCACGGCTCCCGACGGCAGATCGGCGCGCAGTCCGCCGGAATGAACGATGCCGATGTCGGTGTCACCGTGATCGCGCAGGACGTCGGCGAAGAGATTGCCGAGGTCCGACTCTTCGTTGTAGCGCCTGGTGATGCGGCCGGTGTTCTGCCCCACGATCTCGTCGACCTCGGGGAACCGTGCTCGATAGGCGGCGAGCTTGGCGGCTACGGTGGGCTGTGGCTCGAGTGCGGCGCTGTTCACCAGTAACAGCCGGCCGTCGTGAGCGACCACGTCACCCGTTGCCGCGTCCAAAACGAGCCTGAGGTAGCCGAGACGGGTCCCCTGGCCGTAGGTCTGGCAGATCAGGGTGCCGGTCTTCGGGTGAACGAAGGGTGTCTCCTGGCCGGCATCCGCGTGGCCTCCGATCAGCACGTCGACTCCTTCGACCGAGCCCGCGAGGTGGATGTCGGCGGCGATGTCGCGTTGGACATTCAGATCCGCCTCGTCGTCGGTTTGCATGGGTGCGGTCTTGCCCTCGTGGGTCAGCAACACCACCAGGTCCACATCGGGCCTCAGCCCGGCAACGATCCTCCGTGCGGTGGCCACGGGATCACGCACTTCGAGTCCCGCCAGGTGTGGTGGGTAGAGCGCGGTGGCGGCGTCAGTACCGAAGATCCCGACTACACCGAGACGAAAGCCGTCGCGCTCCAGAATGGTGTAGGGCTGAGCAAACGGGATGTCGGTCCCCTCGTAGAACAGGTTCGCCGCGAGCACCGGGAACGGCGCCCGGTTCATCGCGTCGCGCAGCACCCACCACCCGTACTCGAACTCGTGGTTGCCGATGCACATGGCGTCGTAGCCCATGGTGATCATCAGCTCGAAGGGCAGCTCCCCGCGGGTCAGCTTGGCCAGGGTGCCGGTGAAGATGTCCCCCGCGTCGAGCAGGAACGAGGTGCCGGCGCGCTGCCGCTCGATTTCGATCAGCGTCGCCAGCTGGGCGATCCCACCGACGGAATCGACGTCGTCCCGCCAGAAGGCGGGGATCGGGTCATAGGCGCTTTCGAAGTCGTTGGTGTAGAGCAGGGTCACCTCGCGAACGCCCGGGTGGTCGCTGGAAGTCGTCGGCGTTGGGCCCCAATCGCACGCCGTCGAAGCGAGCAGGGCGATCAGAATGGCGCAGAGGTATCGAACGGGCTGTTGCATGGCCTCCATCATAGAGCGGAAGTTGAGGTTCGACTCGCGTCGCTCGCTCAGGACAAGTCTGGGTCAGCAGTTGATGCCAGCTGCCATTCGAGAGAGCCCGAACAGGACGACCCCGTCGCACAATACGGACCAATCCGCGCCGGGCGATTCCCGAGATTGCCCAGATTCCTCCGTGACCCTGCGGGTCCCGTTCGGAATGACAGCGAAAACGGCAAACGGCAAACGGCAAACGGCCAACGGCAAACGGCCAACTGTGCTATCGTATCGCCCCGCGGCCACGGCCGAATCCCGGCAGGGCGGCGGCGGACCCTCTCTGTTCAAGCGGGAGACACCATGGAAGTCGGAATTTTGGGTCTTGCCGACAGCGGCAAGACGACCCTGTTCAGTCTGCTCACCGGCAACGCCGAGGCCCTTGGTAGTGGTGGCCGTCGGAACCAGGCCACGGTGGGTATGGGGCGAGTGCCGGACCAGAGGCTGGAACGGCTGAGCCACCTGTACAACCCGAAGAAGACAACGCCGGCCACCGTCCGCTATGTCGACGTCCCCGGCATGAAGGCCGAGCACACCGAGGACGCCTCGCTCAACGTCCCCGAGCTGCGCACCATGGACGCCCTGATGGTGGTGCTGCGGGGCTTCGACAACGACGCCGTGCCCCACCCGGCCGGCGCGGTCGATCCGTTTCGCGATCTCGAGCGGATCGAGGAGGAGTTCGTGCTCCAGGATCAGATGGTGGTCGAGCGGCGGATGGACCGCCTGCGGGCCGACATCGCCAGGCGCAAGGACGCCGAGCTGATCGCCGAATTGGCGCTCCTCGAGCGCTGCCTCGCGGTTCTCGAGGAGGGGCGCCCGCTGCGCGGTGAGCCCTTCGACGGTCCCGACCGCGTTCGTCTCAAGGGCTTTACCTTCCTGTCTCTCAAGCCGATCCTGGCGGTGGTCAACGTCGACGAGGACGAGGTCAGCGGCGATCCCTTCGCCGATCAGCGGTGGCGTCAATGGCTGGCCTCACCGGGCACCGGTTGCACCAGCGTCTCGGCGACCCTCGAGCGGGAGATAGCGGAGCTCGATCCGGCCGACGCCGCGGCGTTCATGGCGGAGCTCGGGATCGCCGATCGTGCCCTCGATCGGGTCGCCCGGGAGGCGTACCGGCTGCTGGGGCTGATCAGCTTCTTCACCGTCGGCGAGGACGAGTGCCGCGCCTGGTCGATCCCGCAGGAGACTCCGGCGGTGGAGGCGGCCCGAGCCATCCACTCCGACATCTCGAGGGGCTTCATCCGCGCCGAGGTGGTGCCGCACGACGAGCTGTTGTCCATCGGGTCGCTGGGCGGGTGCCGCGACAGGGGCACGCTCCGGCTCGAGGGCAAGACCTACCCGGTTCGCGACGGCGACGTGGTGCACTACCGGTTCAACGTCTAATGTCGTTTATCCCGCGAGGCGCGGTGCAACAACGTGGACTTTCAATTTTCAACTTTCAACTTTGAACCCCTGACCGTTGGCCGTCACTCCGCCCGCAGCACCAGCGGTCCCCGCGCGTCGCGCAGATGGACCGCATCGGCAGTGATCTCCTCCACCGCGAAGCCCTCGATGTGGCTGCCCACCCGTACGTCGAAGCCGTTGATCTGAGCGAAGGGATCGTTCGGGCGAAAGACGATGTAGTCCAGCGACAGGTTGGCGTAACCAAGATCTGCGTCGGCGACGTACTCGCGGATCGACTGCGGACGGATCCGGCGCGCGGGTCGGCTGTGTCGCGAACGTCACGGTTCGGTCCGCTGGTTCTGAATTTGGCCGATGGCGCTCGGTGATGCCGGGATCGGTCGCGATTCCGGCCGGTTCCGTCTCTGATGGTTCGCCGGCGGCACCAACCGGCGGCTCGGCGGCAGCCGAAAGTGCCGGCTCTTCAATCAGGATCTCGTCGGCCGGCGGGTTGGCCCCGTCCTGGGGAAGCAGCGGCTGTGCCGTGGACCGACCGGGACCTGCGCGGGCCGGCCGGTCGGAGGGGCTTTGCCTGAGCACCCACCACAGGGTTCCGCCGATGACCGTCGCCAGCGCGATGGTCAGCGCCATCCCGGCCAAGATCCCGACCGCCAGCCCGCGCCGCGGCCGCCGGCCGGTCAGGCCCCCCGGGTAGATGACGCCGGGATCATCTCCCCGTGCCGCCTCGTGCCGAGCCTTGCGCAGGGCCTCGTGGATGAGGCTCATCAACCCTGTCCTTCGAGGTCGCGAATCGCGCGCCGGATCTGTCGCTTACCAAGGTGGTCGCAGCCGTCGACGTACCCTGCGAGCAGGGCCTTGTCGCACACCGCGTTGATCAGCCGGGGAACGCCCCCCGAGTAGCGGTGGATCGCCCGCAGGGCGGCCGGGCTGAAGGTGGGCCGACCCCTGGAACCCGCAATCTTGAGCCGATGGAGGATGTAGTCCTCGGTCTCGGACCGGTTGATGGGGCCGAGGTGGAAACGGACCGTGATGCGCTGCCGCAGCTGCCGCAGCCGGTCGGCCTCCAGTTGCTTGCGCAGCTCGGGCTGACCGACGAGCACGATTTGGAGCAGTTTTCGATCCTCGGTCTCGAGGTTGGACAACAAACGCACCTCCTCCAGGAGGTCGTCGGACATGTCCTGCGCCTCGTCGAGGATCAGCACGACATCGTGATTGGCGCCGGCTCGTTCGAGCAGAAAGACGTTCAGCCGTTGGAGCAATCGGACGCGATCGTTGCCCCGGTCATCGAGGTGGAGCTCGCCGAGTAGCGACCGCAGGAGCTGGACGCCGGTCATCACCGGGTTGAGGATCAGCGCGGTGGCGTAGTCACCGCCGGACTCGTCGAGAACGGCGAGCACGGCCCGGCACAACGTGCTCTTCCCGGCGCCGACCTCGCCGGTGATCTGGATGAACCCCTTGCGCTGGGCGATGCCGAACATGATGTGTTCGAAGGCCTCCCGGTGCTGGCGGCTGAAGAAGAGATACCTCGGGTCGGGAGTGATGTTGAACGGCGAGGCGGAGAGGTTGTAGTAGTTCTCGTACATGTCGCATCCGGGCCGCCCGGTCAGGGAGACCGGCGGTGACTGATTGTACCGCCCACCCGTCTCGTGTGCGCATTCCGATTTCTTGCCAGGTGGTTCCTTGCCTTTCTCGAGAAAGACGGTATAGTACCGGGGTTTGACGGTCGCCGTTGGGGCGATCACCCGATGGGAGGGCCGGAAGCCCACCCGATCTGACCAGGGGGCAGGCATCCAGAGGGTGCGGGGCCCCGAGAGAGATGGAGCTATGGCGAAGAAACTGTTTGTTGGAAACCTGAGTTGGAACACCCGGGACGACGGCCTTTATGAGGCGTTCTCCCAGTTTGGCGAGGTCACGGAGGCCAAGGTGATCCTGGACCGTGAGACCGGGCGGTCTCGCGGCTTCGGATTCGTCACTTTCGCGACCGACGAGGCCGGTGACGATGCGGTCTCCGGCATGGACGGCCAGGACCTCGACGGCCGCACCATCCGCGTCAACGTCGCCCAGGAACGGCGGAACTCGTCCGGCGGCGGCGGCGGCGGCGGCGGCGGATACCGACCCCGCTGGTAAGCTCGGAGCGGCCTGGCGCCGCAGCCCAGAAACCTCACGACCCCCTCTTTCGAGAGGGGGTTGCTTTTTAGTCAAAAGTCAAAAGTCGAAAGTCAAAAGTCGAGAGTTGAACGGTTCTATTCTGGGCGTGTCGCGAGATTCGCGGATCAGCCGCGGAGGCGGCGTCCGGTGACGACCCGGTAGCCGGCGACGTCCAGGTCGCGGCCGCTGACGTCGTCCCGGTCGGCAGTGGGCGCCAGCGACAACTTCCACTGATAAAGCCCGGAGAAGAACTCGCTGAGCTGGGAGACCAGTTGATCGAAGGCTCCGCTCATCTCGTAGCGGACGGCCTTTTCCTCGTTGTCCCACACCGTCACCGACAGCGCCCTCGAGTTCGCCTGGATGCCCTCCACCAGGAACACCGCCAGACAACCCGGCGTGTCCAGCAGGGCCGGAACCACCACCTCGTTGTAGCGCTCCCTGAGCTCTTCAAACCGGCCCGACTGGACCCTCACCGCCACGATTCGGACGAAGAGGTGGGGGGACAACGTCGCGTCCACCCGTGTTCCCTCGATGGCGATCCCCACCGGGTATCCCTCGACTTCAGGGTCCTGGAGCCGCGGCACCTCGCGTCCCGGGTCCCCGGTGAGGTGCACTCGCCACTCGGAGGCCTCGGCGAGGAAATCGTCGCTCTCGTCGAGCAGTTCGTCGTACAGCCCGCTGTTCTCGTATTCCTCGGCGCGGCGCTGGCTGGTCCACAGAGTCATCGACATGAACTCGTCATCTTGGTCGGTGGGCTGCAAAAGACTGGCGAACAGGCAGCCTTTGGTCTCCTGCATGGCCGGGATGACCCGGTCGTCGTAAAATTGTCGGAGATCCTGGAAGCGGCCTTCCTTGACCTTCAGGTGCACGAATCGCAAATGCATGATCGTCCGCTCCCTCCCCGGCGACGCGACGGCCTCGACTGTCGATCACCGGTTCCCTTCCAGTATGGGTCGCTCGGAGAGCTTTCGTCACCCCCCGCGCTGAGTGGTCGTTGTTTTTCGGGCATTCGATTCCAATCCACATTGTCCTCATGGCGTGCCGAGGTTACGTAGGAATCTGCGACGGTCATTGGCGGTTCTGTCCATCCCAGCCGAGGACGACCCTCAGCGACTGGGGCCCGACCTGCTGAGTGATCACCAGGAATTGCTCGGCGCCGGGTAGCGGCGAGTACGGATAGGAGGAAGGTGAGATGTTCGCTTCGATGAGGACCTCCGGCGTACCGATGGTGATCGTGTCGTCGCCCGGGTTCACCGGCACCGCCATCAGATCGTCGGAGAACGACATGAAGAAGATCTCCCGGCCCGTGGAGCTCCAGTTGGCGAAGAAGCCACCTTCGGTCGAGACCCGCCATCGCCGACCGGGGCCCGGGAACGGCGTCACGTAGATCTCAGACCGTCCCGAATCATCCGAGGCGAACGCCAGCCACCGGCCGTCCGGAGAGAAGACACCGTTGACCTCGCTGAATTGGGTTTGGAGAACCGGGTAGGGTTCGCCGCCATCGAGGGGGAGGATCCACTGGTCCCAGCCGGTGTCGGGGCTTTCCGCGTCGAATCCGAGCAGACGACCGTCCGGCGACCAGCTGGTGGGATAGGTGTCCAGCTCCGACTCCAGCAGGAGCTCTGCAGGCCCCGTGCCGTCGATGGATTGCCTGTAGATGTTCGCGCTTCCCCCGCCGCGTCGCGCAAAGGCGATGGCGCGGCTGTCCGGGGACCACACGATCTGCTGTTCGTCTCCCGGATCCGAGGTGAGGCGCGTGATCACGTTGCGCTCGATTTCATAGATCCAGATGTCACCGGCGCCGCCGCCCGAGTCCTCCAGAGAGACCGCCGCCATGGTCCCGTCAGGTGACACCCAGACCTCGTTGTAGGCGGCCGGCTCGCCCAGGGTCGAAATCTCGTTGCCCTCCCGGTCAAGCAGGGTCAGCAGCACGCCGGTGCCCCCGGCCGAAGGCTGGTAGGCGAGGACCCCGGCGGACGATGCCGTGAACACCGCGATGGCGGCGCCCGGGATCACTAGAACATCCTGACTGATCGGGACCGCGTCACCGGTGAACTCGAGGCGGTTGGGGTCGAAGGGCCGGCTCATCAGCGTTTGTTCCCGAACAAAGAGCAGCCGACCGGCCGCGAACTCGGCGGCCGCTGCGGACCTGAGGAGGACGGTTTCCGGGCCTCCTTCGAGTGAGGCGACGACCACGGCGTGGCCTGCCTGCCCGTCGTCGCCGTCGCTCCGAGCGAGGTAGAGGAAGTGCTTCCCGTCGGGTAGAAACCTCGGATGCCTGTGGGAGTTGTCGCCGCGGGACTCGTCGATTGTGGTCAACTGAGTCGGCTCACCGCCGGCCGCTGACACTCTCTGCAGCGGCTCCGACGGGCCCGGCGAAAAGACGATCTCGCCCGCTGGTCCCCAGCTTCCGCCCTTGCCGTTGGGGGCATCGCAGAGGGTGATGGGCGGGCCGCCGCCGGCGTCGATCTTCTTGAGCTTGCCGCCGGCGAAAAAACCGATTGCGGTCGAGTCCGGCGACCAGAAGGGGTACTGGGCGCCCTCGGCCCCCTTCAGGGTCCGGGCTTCGACGGCGTCGAGCTCTCGGAGATACAGCCCGATCTCGCCCGACGCGGTTCGCGCGGAGAAAGCGAAGGTCGTTCCGTCGGGAGAAACGACCATCGGGCCCGGGCTCGCCCCATCGAGGTGATAGCTGGTGCCGATGGGCGCCGCCAGGTCGAAGCGCACGACGCGCGGTTCGGCGGGACTGTCGTGCCCCAGGAAATACCCCGCGACGACGGCGGCAGCGATCGCGGCGGTCACCACCGCGATTCTGATCGGGCGGACCCGCCTGGAATGGGCGGACCCGGTCTCGGTTCCCCTGATCGCCTGGTTCCCTGAATCCTGGTCGGAGACATCGGCGAGCTCGATGCGGGCGTCACCGACCCACTGCAGTCGCTGGCGGGGATCCTTCTCGAGGCATCTGGTGACCACGCGGCGGACATTTGCCGGAGTGTCGGCAGGCAGGGCGTCGAGGTCGGGTTTCTCTTTGAGGACCGAAGCCAATACATCGGAAACGGTTTCCCCTTGATAGAGCTGACGGCCGGTGAGCATCTCCCACAGCACCACCCCGAAGGCCCAGATGTCGGCCCGGCGGTCCACGGCCTGGCCCCGCGCCTGTTCGGGGCTCATGTAGGCCGCGGTGCCGAGGATCACCCCCGCCGCGGTGGCGTGGCGGGTGAGGGTGGGGGACAGGGAAAGGTCGGCGCCGCCATCGGACTCCCAGGCCTTGGCGAGCCCGAAGTCGAGCACCTTCACCGTCCCGTCGCCGCCGAGCTTGATGTTGGCGGGCTTGAGGTCGCGGTGGACGATCCCCTGCTCGTGGGCCGCTTCGAGAGCCTCGGCGATCTGAAGGGCAATGGGAATCGCCTCGTCGACGGGTAACGCACCACGGGAGATCCGCTCGGACAGGTCCTCGCCCTGAGCAAGCTCCATGACGAGGAACGTGAGAGCACTGCTGTCAGAAGGCGCGGGTCGAGGGATCCCTCCACTCGGCGTCTCGCTTTGCTCGGCGCCTCGGTCGGGATGACGTTCGGCCAGGGCCGCCGAGGCCGACCCGGCCTCACTGTCATCCTGAGCGGAGGTGTCGCGCAGCGACACCGGAGTCGAAGGATCTGGGCGGGGGGAAGCATCAACGACGCCACTTCCCCGCCCAGGCTTGCCCTGAGGGAGCCCTGCGAGTCGAACGGGCTTGCCCTGAGCGAGCGACGCGAGTGCGAACGGGCGTCCCTCGACTCGGCCTTCGGCCTCGCTCGGGATGACAGGAGAGCTCTCGAGCCCATACAGATGCGCGATATTGGGATGATTCAGCGACGCCAGAACGCTCGCCTCACGCTCGAACCGCGCCATCCGGTCGGGGTCGTTGGCAAACTCCTCGGGCAGCACCTTGAGGGCCACCTCCCGGCCGAGCCTGGTGTCCTCGGCCCGCCACACCTCTCCCATTCCGCCCGCTCCGAGCGCCGCGTCGATTCGGTAGCTTCCGATGATGCACGCCGGCGACGAGGGTCATCCGTCAGCCTCCTCCGTTGCCGCCCTCCAAGAAGGGATTTTCATTTCACTCAGCAGCGCCTGATAGCGGGGTTCGTCGGCGAGCTCCGGGCAAGAAGTAGTCGGGAATGACGGGAGTGTAGATGGCGTCGGGCGAGTGGTCGGCAACCGACCGTTCGAGCGCGTCGAGCACCTGCTCCATGGTGCCGATCGCGGTGTACAGCTCGGCGTAACAGCCCGGATCCACGTAGCCCTCCTCGGCCATCGCGTCGAGTTCGCTGCAGCGCGTCGTTGGCTCGTTCGAGGTCGCCGCAGGTGGCGTAGGTGTAGCCCAGCCACGAGCGCGCGAGCGGAGTGCTGCCGCCGTGCAGTTGCGCCTCGGCCTCCTCGGCGGTGGTCAGCGCCTCGTCGCAGTGGCCGCTGTCGGCCAGCGTCTTGGCGAGCTTGATGTAGCCCCAGGTCCAGTTGGGGTTGAGGTCGAGGGCGTCGCGAAATTCGCTGGCCGCGCGGTCGTAGTCGTGCTTGCCCATCAGCGCAAAGGCCAGCATGTGGGCCGCGCTCGGCGACAGCGGGTCGAGCTCCTTGGCCTCGGTGGCTCTGCTCGATGGCCTCGTCGAAACGACCCATGGCGGCGAGGAAGTCGGCGTAAATCAGGCGCGCGGTGTCGCTGCCAGGATTGAGCTCGATGGCTCGGCGGAGGTCGAGGTCGGCGCCTTCCCAGTCCCAGTCGAAGAGTACTTGATCTCGGCCGATACCGCGTGGGCCTCGGCGAGTTGGTCGTCGATCTCGAGTGCCTCTGCCGACCGATTCCCGGGCCTTGTGAAGCGCCTCGTCTCGATCCATGACGCTGTGGTAGGCCTGGATCAGATAGGCCTGGCCGAGCTGGGCGTGGGCGAGAGCGAAATCCGGGTCGAGGTCGATGGCTTGCTGGAGGTAGTCCACCGCCTTGTTCATCTCGCGCGCGCTGCCGATCATCAGCTGCCGGCCCCGCAGGTAGAGCTGGTGCGCCTCAGGATTGATGTCGTAACGGCGAGCGAGCTGCTCGGCGACCTCGTGCGGTGGGCTGGATACTGAGAGTTGCGGGTGACAGCGGTGGAGAGGTCCTTCTCGATCGCCAGCACGTCGCTGTACCCGTGTTCGAATCGTTCGCCCCACAGCTGGCGGTTGTCGGAGACGTCGACCAGCTCGGCACTGACGGCGAACTGCTCGCCGCGCCGGGTGACTCGGCCCATGACCAGAGCATCGACGCCGAGCTTGCGCTGCCGATGGTCTGTGGGTCGTCCGGGTGCTGTTCTTGAAGGTGAAGGACGACCTCCGCGAGATCACCTTGAGGTTGGGCAGAGCCGGACAGCGACGCGATCAGGCTCTCGGTGAGGCCGTCGCACAGGTAGTCCGCGATCCGGCGTCGCCGGTGCCGTTTTCGAACGGCAGCACCGCGAGGGAATCGATGGTCTGCCGCTGCGATCGCAGCACGCCCGCGCCCACCACGAGGGCCGCTACCGGGACAGGGCGGCGAGCGCCGACAGGACGGCGGCGTTGAAAACCGCGGCGACCCGTCGCTGACGGCGCCACCGCCGCGACTCCCGGACTCGGTGTCGCGCCCGAGGGCCTTCAGGTCCACCACCAGGTCGCGGGCGCTCTGGTAGCGCCGGCCGGGGTCCTTTTCGAGGCACTTGCGGATGATCCGCTCCAGCTCGTCGGGAACCTGCGCGTTGAAGTTGCGAATCGGCTCGGGCTGATCGCGGGTGATCTTGGTAATGGTCTCGGTGGGCGTCTCGCCCACGAACGGCGACCGGCCGGTGGCCAGCTCGTACAGCACGATCCCTGCGCTGAAGAGGTCGCTGCGCGAGTCGAGGGCCTTGCCGAGGGCCTGTTCCGGGCTCATGTAGCGGACAGTGCCCATCACCAGACCGGGCCGGGTCATCGTCTGGGTGACGGCCTCGTCGGCCAGTTCGTCGTCGAGCTCCTGGCGGAGCTTGGCGAGCCCGAAATCCAGAACTTTGACCTGACCTCTGGCGGTGAGCATGATGTTGGCCGGTTTGATGTCGCGGTGGGTGATGCCGGCGTCGTGGGCGTCGGCCAGGGCGTCGGCGAGCTGGGCTCCGATGCGGGTGATCTCGGCGGTCCCGAGGGGAGCCTGGCCGACACTGACGGTGAGGTCGCTGCCCTCCACGTGCTCCATGGCGATGAACAGCACTCCGTCGGCCTCGCCGACCTCGTAGATGTGGGTGATGTTGGGGTGGTTGAGGGCCGATGCCGCCTTTGCCTCGGCAACGAACCTCTTTCGGCGGTCGTCGTGGCCGGAGAACGCCTCGGGGAGGATTTTGAGAGCAACCGTCCGCTCCAGATTGAGATCCTGGGCGAGGTAGACCTCACCCATCCCGCCCTCGCCCAGCTTGGCGGTGATGCGGAAGTGCGACAGGGTGGTTCCGATCATCGCGATCAACGGTCCTTCAAGGGCGCGGCCCAGTTGGTCATGAAAATGATGGGCAGGCTCTCTTCCGCATCCGGTCGCACCGCAAGCAGAGCATGTCGACCGTCGGCGTGTATGGAGCCCGCGGTGACGTTCTTCTGCGGCGGGTACTGGACAGGCTGTCCGAACTCGATCCAGTCACCGCCGGCCCGCACCGGTATCACGGCGGTCCGAGGCCCCGGCGACACGTAGAAGATCTCGTCTGGTCGATTCCATGAGCCGCCGAACACGTCGCGCCCCGCGACCTGCCACCTCCGGCCGGGCTTCGGGAACGGGGTCACAAACAACTCTCGCGCACCCGACGCCAACGATACGTAAAGCAGCCACCGCCCGTCCGGCGACAGATCTTGAGCCATCTCGGGGAACTTCGTGGCGATCACCGAAATCGGTTCGCCGCCGTCGAGCGGTAGGGCGATGATGTCTCTCTGGGAAGGGTCGTCACCTGGCACCGTGTTGGCCAACAGCCAGCGGCCATCCGGAGACCAGTCGACGAGATTGACGTCCTGCTTCGAGGTCAGGATGAGCTCCGGCTCGCCGGCCCCGTCCACCTCCACCACCTTGATCTCGGTTTCTCCGGTCCGTGCGTACTCGGCGAATGCGATCCGCCGCCCGTCGGGCGACCACACGGGGGACCCCTCGTCGAGAGTTCCGAAGGTCAGGCGGGACCGCAGATCCCGGTTGAGGTCCTGGATCCAGACGTCGTCGGTGCCGGACTCCGGATCCGAGATCACCAGAGCCGCCCGCTGCCCCTCCGGGCTCAGTGCGACGGCCAGGATCCGCGCCGGCGCCCCGACCGGCTCCCCGATCTCCCCGCCGATGGTGGCCTCGTGAAGCTGGACCTCGCCGTGAACGCTGCCGAGCCGATAGGTGAGGACGCCGGTGTCGGAGACGGCGAAATCGGCGCGGTAGTAGGGCAGATCGACTCCGATTCCGGAGACGACCGGGATTGGATCGCCGGCCAGCTCCTGGCGATCCGCGTCGAAGGGGTGGGCGAGAAGGACGTCCTCTCGAACGTAGAGGAGATAACCCGACGCGTAGGCTGCGTTGGTGCGAGCGTGAACCAGCAGCCTGCGGTCGGTGCTCCCGAGCTCACCGACCCAGACGCCGTTGACCCCGCTGTGAATGCCTTCGGAGTGCGATCCGGCCAGAAACAGGAAATGACGACCGTCGGGCAGGAAGGTGGCCCACCGGTGGGTGGTTTCGTTGGCGTCGAAATCGAGCTCGGTAACGGGTTCGGGCTCGCCGCCCCCGGCGGGAATTCGGTAGATCGGGTCCTGTGGGGAGGGCGAGAAGAGGATGACACCGTCCCGATTCCACCCGCCGCTGCGGCCGTTGGGCGCGTCGCACAGGGTCACGGCCGGAGACCCGTCGAGGGCGACGCGCTTGAGCTTGCCGCCGGCGAAGAAGGCGATTTGATGGCTGTCGGGGGACCAAAACGGGAAGCTTCCGTCCTCCGTGCCTTCAATCGGCCGAGACTCCACCGAACCGACGGGGCGTAGCCACAGGCTGGCGGGCTCGTCGCCCACCGCCGCCGAAAAGGTGATCCACCGACCGTTCGGGGAGACCGAAATCGAACCGCTGAACCCGTCAAAGAAAAGGAACTGATGTGATTCCGGCGGCAGGATGCTCCCGGCCACCACGGGCGCGGGTGGGACAGGGCGGAGGACCGACCACGCAGCCATGCCGACTGCGATCACGCCCGCCGCGGCGGCGATCAGCCACGGCGTGCGGGGGTGGCGCACGGCGACCGAACCGATCTCGACATCCGGGCCTTCGCGCTCATCGGTCGACGTGAGCTCGAGTCGGGCATCGCCGATCCACTGCAGACGTTGTCTGGGGTCGCGTTCGAGGCAGCGCCGCACCACCAGACGCATCGACTGCGGAGTCTCCTCGGGCAGTGCCGCCAGGTCGGGTGAGCGGGTGAGCACGGCCGCCATGACATCCGACACGGTCTCTCCCTCGAACAGCTTCCGGCCGGTGAGCATCTCCCACAGCACGACGCCGTAAGCCCAAATGTCCGCCCGCCGGTCGACCCGCTTGCCCCGCGCCTGCTCCGGGCTCATGTAGGCCGCGGTGCCCAGGATGACCCCGGCGGCCGTGGCGTGGCGGGTCATGGTGGGGGAGAGGGACAGGCCGGTGTCGCCCCCCTCCTCCTCCCACGCCTTGGCGAGCCCGAAGTCCAGCACCTTGACCTGTCCGTCCTCGGTAAGCTTGATGTTCGCCGGCTTGAGGTCGCGATGGACGATGCCCTGCTCGTGCGCGGCCTCGAGGGCGTCGGCGATCTGCAGGGCGATGGCAGTCGCGTCGTCAACCGGGATTGGACCGCGGGAGATCCGCGCCGACAAGTCCTCGCCTTCGGCAAGCTCCATGACGAGGAACGTGAGAGCACTGCTGTCAGAAGGCGCGGGTCGAGGGATCCCTCCACTCGGCGTCTCGCTTTGCTCGGCGCCTCGGTCGGGATGACGTTCGGCCAGGGCCGCCGAGGCCGACCCGGCCTCACTGTCATCCTGAGCGGAGGTGTCGCGCAGCGACACCGGAGTCGAAGGATCTGGGTGGGGGGAAGCATCAACAACGCCACTTCCCCGCCCAGGCCTGTCCTGAGCGAGCGACGCGAGTCGAATGGGTCCCTCGACTCGGCCTTCGGCCTCGCTCGGGATGACAGGAGAGCTCTCGAGGCCATACAGGTGGGCGATATTGGAGTGATTCAACGACGCCAGCACTCTCGCCTCACGCTCGAACCTCGCCATTCGGTCGGCGTCGGCCGCAAACTCCTCCGGCAGCACCTTGAGGGCGACCTGGCGGCCGAGCTTGGTGTCCTCGGCGCGCCACACCTCTCCCATCCCGCCCGCGCCGAGCGGCCCCAAAATCTCGTACGGACCGAGTCGTTGTCCCTGTTTCACTCTCCGGCCGCCTCTCTTATTCTGAAAATGTATCTCAATTCAGGATACAAAAATTCCGGGTTGAAAACAACCCCGGGGTGGTTGGCGTAGCATTCACCAGACGGGAGGCGGCCAATGAGCACAGAATCTCGGATGAGATCGAGCTTGGTGGCGGTGATCACGGTGGTGTCGGCGCTGACCCTGGGAGCCGCCGGAAACCTGTTCGGCGAGACTTACTGGGTCGCGGCTGCGGCTCACGTCTCGGGGGCCAACGGAACTCAGTGGCGGACCGACCTGAGCGTCCTCAACCCCTGCGTCAATGATGTTTCGGTGGCGATTCGCCTCCACGCCGGAAACCAGGTCTTCGAGGGTGCCTTCGAGATTCCCTCCGGTCGGCAGCAGATCTTCGAGGACGTCGTGGCCATGCTCGCCGAGGGCGAGGCGAGCGGCTCGCTGGAGATCCTGTCGTCGGCCGAGATCGCCGTCACCTCGAGGACCTACACCAGGTCGGCGGACGGAACCTACGGCCAGGCCTTCGATGGGATCATCGCCGATCAGGCCTTTTCCGAAGACGAGGTGATCTTCCTCCAGAATCTCAGAGAGGATGGCTCCTTTCGCACGAATATCGGGCTGCTGAGCGCCGGATCGGGCACGGCAGTGGCGACGGTGGAGCTGTTCGATCGCCATGGGGAGCCGGTAGGTGACTTTCGGCTGGTGGCGCCTGCTGGCCGATCGGTTCAGGACTACCGGCCGTTCAGGGAACGGTTCCAGCGGACCGACATCATCGGCGGCTACGCCAAGGTGACCGTCGATTTCGGTTCCGGTGCCTTTCCGTATGCCTCCGTGGTCGACAACGGCACCGGCGATCCGACGACCATCGGCCCGAAGCCGGAGACGCTGTGCCGACTCGACATCGCCGTGCAGCTCGCGGCGATCGAGGGGATGACCGTCGAGGAGGTTCAGACCAATTTTTCAAGTTATCGTGCCTTTCGACTTCGGTACATCCAGCCCGCTGACCACGGGGATCCTCAGGGTGAGCACTTCGAACAATCGATGACCTTGCTGCACCGTTCTCTCGATGCGCCGGTGGTTCTGAACACGCGCGGCTACTCCGGGACCTACTCGAGCCCGGTCGAGATCACCGGCGTGCTCGAGGCCAACCAGCTGTCGGTGGAACACCGGTTCCATGAAAGCTCGACTCCGGTCTCCGGCGACTGGAGCCTGCTCACCGTGGAGCAGGCGGCGGCCGACCACCACCGAATTGTCGAGGCCCTGCGCCCGATCTACGGCGGCGCCTGGATCAACACCGGGTTCTCGAAGGGGGGCATGACCGCGGTCTACCATCGCCGGTTCTACCCGGGGGATGTGGACGCGACCGTCGCTTATGTGGCACCGAACTCTCTCGGCGCCCCCGACGACCGTTACCTCGACTTTCTGGCGAATGTGGGAACGACCGAGTGCAACGAGGCGCTGTGGGCGATCCAGCGCGAGGCCCTGACCCGCCGGGACACGATGCTGGTGATGCTCGAGGCGGTGCCGGGTTTGACATTCGATCGGATCGGCGGCATCGAACGGGGGTTCGAGTCCGTCGTCATCGAGATTCCATTTACCTTCTGGCAGTATGCCGGCGAGAGCTACTGCAACTCCATTCCGACCACCGCTGCGGGTGATCAGACGATCTTTCGGTTCATCGACAACTTCGTCGGCTGGGACTACGCATCTGACGCGGTCTTCGGCTTCTTCGAATCCTACTACTACCAGGCTCATACGCAGCTGGGATACCCGGCGGTGGCGAGGGATCACATCGCCGATTTGCTGCTTACCGATGCTCCGGACCCGGAGGAGGGCGTTCCGCCCGAGGGCATCACCACGACCTTCGACCCGGCGGTGATGCTCGACATTCAGAACTGGGTCGCCACCGAGGGCGAGCGGCTGATGTTCATCTATGGCGAGTACGACCCCTGGACCGGGGGCGCATTCGATCTCGGCGCCGCCGTGGATTCGCATCTCTTCATCGATCCGGCGGGAACGCACGGCGCCTCCATCGGCTCGCTCGAGAGCGACGACCGTACCCTGGCCCTCGACACCATCGCCCGGTGGGCGGGTGTCGCGGCCCCCAGGCCGCCACCGGAGCCGGTGGCGACGCTCCGTCCGCCGTGGAGACGACAGCTTCCCGAGGACCACTCCGCCGAACGCTGACCCGCCGTTGATTCTGGAGTAGGATCGGGGCCATGGACGACGCGGTTTTGGAAGAGGAAGCCCTCGCCCGGATTTCGGCGGCGGTGGCCGGACGCACGCGGCCGGTGGCTCTCGAGTTGAGGCTTCCGGAACCCAACACTGACTTCGGCCGGCGGCTGGAGGCGGTCGCGAACCAAGTTGCCGACGCTGCGGGGGACGGGGCCGAGCTTTCAGTCGTTCGCGCCCAACCCGACGAGTTGGGCCCCGCCCTCGTTCTGCAATCCCATGGCAGTGGAAAGATCCACTACCGCGCCCTGCCCGTCGGTCCGGAGCTTTCCCCGTTTGTGGCTGCTTTGAGTGCGCCGGCACGGCCGGGGGGCGATCTGCCGGTCGCGACCGTCGAGGGTCCGGTGGCGCTCGAGGTCTTCATATCGCCGGACTGCCCCAACTGTCCCCGCTCGGTCCGCGCGGCCGTGGAGCTGGCCGCCGGAAACCCGCAGGCGGTGGTGCGGGTCATCGATGTGACCGCGTTCCCGGACCTCGCCGCGGCGGTGGGGGTCCGATCGGTACCGATGATCGTCAGCGGCGACGGATTGACCCTGGTGGGCGCGATCGACGCAGCCGAGCTGGTCGAGAAGATCGAGTCCGCCCGAGGCGGCGACGGAGACGGAGTCGTCTTTCTGTCGTTGGTCGACGCAGGCCGTTTTGGCGAGGCTGCGAAGCTACTGTCCACGGAGGGCGGGCGTCGCGCGTTCGTCGAACGCTGGGGATCGAGCGCTCTGGAGGGCAGGATCAGCCTCGCTCTGGCCGCTGACGAGGCTCTGGAAGGTGGTGCCGACGTCCTGGATGAAATGGTGCCGGAGCTGATTTCTTTGCTGGCCTCCGAGAGCGCGCCACTGCGTGGCGACTCCGCAGATCTGCTGGGCAAGATCGGCCACCTCGGGGCGAGGACGGCCCTCGAGGGGTTGCTCGACGATCAGGACGAGGACGTGGCCGAGATCGCCGCCGACGCCCTCGAGGAGCTGCGGAGGGACTAGGTGCCGGGTGATTCCGGGGTTCGGCTGTGACGAGAACCGACGAGCTTGCGGTCGATGAGCTGCTGGGATCCAGGTTCGAGTGCGAGTGCGGCCGCACCCACCACGTCCCGACCCGCAGTGTGATCATCGCCCACGGGGCCGTCGAGTCCTTGCCCGAGGTGCTCGACTCCGCGGCGGCGGGGAAGCGGGCACTGGTAGTGGCCGACTGCCGGACCTGGGACGCGGCCGGCATCTCGGCCGCCGCTGCCCTCGGGCGGAGCTTCTGCGTGGAGCGCTGCCTGGTGCCCGACGACGCGACCGGCCATGTTCACGCCTCGGTGGAGCTCGTGGACGAGATCGCGGACGAGTACCCGGACCGGTTCGACTCGGTGGTGGCGGTGGGCAGCGGGACCATCAACGACCTCGCCAAGGAGCTCGCCCACCGCCGGCGCCGGCCCTACGTGGCGGTGGCCACCGCCGCTTCCATGCCGGGCTACACGTCGTCCATCGTCGCCCTGCTTGACGACGGCCTCAAGACCACCAAAGAGGCCGCGCCGCCGGTGGCGGTGCTGGCCGACCCGGAGGTGCTCTGCGCGGCCCCGCTGGAGCTCACCCTCGCCGGGCTCGGCGACCTGGTGTCCAAGCCCTACTGCGGCTGCGACTGGTGGATCGCCTCCCTGGTGAGGGGCGAGCACCACTGCCCGGTTCCCGGTCGGATTCTCGGGGAGAGCTTCGACCGGGCCCTGGAGGTATTCCCCCGTCTCGGCGAAAGCGACGAGGAGGCGGTGACGGCTCTCGCCAGGCTGCTGATCCTGTCGGGCCTGACCATGACCATCGCCGGCAGCTCGAGCCCGGCGTCGGGCGGTGAGCACCTGCTCTCCCACTACTGGGACATGATCAACCTCAGGGACGGCCGTGACGTGCAGCTCCACGGCGCCCAGGTCGGGGTGGCGTCGGTGGCCATGGACGCGCTCTACCAACGGGTCCTCGAGGCCGACTTCGGAGCCGCCCGCTGGATCCCGAACCCAACCGAAGCCGAGGCCCTGGCCGACGTCGAGGCAGTCTTTGGATCGCTGGCCGGCGCGGTGGGGCCTCAGTGGCAGGCCAAGCTGGCCGCCCGTTCCCGAGGCGATCTTGAGCGAATGCAGGAGCACGAACGCGAGATCAAGGCCGAGATCGTGAGAGGTTGTCGAGACCGGTCGCAAGGTGCGGCGGGCCCTCCAGGGCAGTGGTGCACCGATGTGGCCCGGGGATCTCGGTATCCAGCTCGCTGGACATGGCGGCGGCCCTGCGGCACGGGCGCAAGATCCGCAATCGATTCACGGTGCTCGATGTGGCGGCCGAGCTCGATGTTGCTGGAGCCCTTTGCTGACGGTTATCCTGGCCGGGGAAGGAGGATCGCATGACGGACCACAAGATCGTGCTCGTGGATGCGCACCGGGGGGCGTCGGTGTCGTTCCCCGAGAATACCCTGGCGGCCTTCGAGGCCGGGGTGGCCGCCGGCGCCGACAGCGTCGAGTTCGACGTTCAGTTGTCCGCTGACGGCGTCGCGGTGGTCATCCACGACGACACCGTGGACCGGACCACCAACGGCACGGGCGCGGTGTCGGAGCTGACCCTCGCCGAGCTCCAGAGCCTGGACGCCGGCAGCTGGAAGGCGCCGTCCTTCGCCGGCGAGAGGATCCCCTCCCTGGACGAGGCGCTGACCCTGCTGACCAAGTACGTGCGCATCAACATGGAGCTGAAGTCCGCGGACCCGCGGCTGGCGGAGCGTGCGATCGAAGCCATCGAGCGCCACGGCGTCCACCGGCGTTTGATGGCGTCCAGCTTCCACCTCCAGCACCTGCTGACCATCAAGGAGCGGCTCCCGGAGGTGCAGACCAACTACCTCCTGGAGGAAGCAGCTTCCTGCGGGCTTCTGGCAGGCCGACGGCCGAAAGATCGACAGCATCGGCCTCCATTGGGAGCACGCCTCGGCCGCAGTGATCGCCGAGCTGCGCGAGCACGGTCGACCCACCCGGGTGTGGACCGTGGACGATCGCCTGCAGGCTCTCCGGTTGGCGGCCATGGGGGTGGAGTCGATCACCACCAACGACCCCATCGCCATCCTCCTGATTCTGGGGGAGGGGGGCTATCGAGGCCCGGTCGGGCCGGCCGATGGTTGATTCGACGGCCCGAGAATCGACTCGGAATCTGAGGCCGTCTCGCCGCGGTTTCCCAACCCGGTGACATGGAGGAAGCTCTGCAAAATATTCTCATCCTCTTTGCGCACCCCGCGATTCGCAGGTCGCGCGTCAACCGGCGTCTGCTGGAGAAGGTGCGCGACCTCGACGGCGTCACGGTCAACGACCTGTACGAGGCCTATCCGGACCTCGACATCGACGTGGATCGCGAACAGCGCCTGCTCGAAGAGCATGACGTGGTGGTGTTCCAGCACCCGTTCTACTGGTACTCGACTCCGGCGATCCTGAAGGAATGGCAGGATCTGGTGCTCGAGCACGGCTGGGCCTACGGGCTCGACGGTCACGCTCTCGAGGGAAAGGTCCTGCTCACTGCGACAACTACCGGCGGCAGTGAACGAGCTTACCGACGCGGCGGTTCGAATCACTTCTCGATGCGCGAACTGCTCGCGCCCATCGAGCAAACGGCTCGGCTGTGCGGCATGGAGTATCTGCCGCCGTTCGTCGTGCATGGCACTCACACGCTTGGACGAGAACGACATCGAGCGCCACGCCGCGGAGTATCGAAAGGTGCTGACGGCGCTGCGTGACGGCGCGGCTCGATCTGGAACGCCGCCCGCACCATGTCCAGACTCAACGCCGACCTCTCCATCGTGAATGGGAGCTGACGGAACAATGCACGGTGAGGGGTTTTTCTATCAGGCTTTCATCTACCTCGCGGCGGCGGTGGTGTCCGTGCCGCTGGCCAAACGTCTCGGTCTCGGATCGGTCCTCGGCTACCTGATCGCAGGCATGGCCATTGGCCCGTTCGGCATCGGCCTCGTGGGAGCGGAGGGCCAGGACGTGCTCCACTTCGCCGAGTTCGGCGTGGTGATGATGCTCTTTCTGATCGGCCTCGAGCTGCAGCCGTCGCTGCTGTGGCGCCTGCGGACCTCGATCCTCGGTCTCGGTGGTCTCCAAGTGGGAATCACCGCGTTCGCGATCGCCGGAATCGGCGTCGGGCTCGGGCTCGATTGGCGCAGCGCCGTGGCCATCGGGTTGACTCTGGCCCTCTCGTCCACCGCGATCGTGCTGCAGACCCTGCAGGAGAAGGACCTCACCAAGACCGCGGGCGGCAAGAGCGCGTTTTCCGTGTTGCTGTTTCAGGATATCGCAGTGATCCCGATCCTCGCGATCCTGCCGCTTCTGGCTCACGGACACGGGGTGTCCGCGGCAGCGCACGGCGCCGGCGACCACGCCTCGACCTGGGTCGAGGGGCTCCCCGGATGGGCCGCCGCGTTGGCGGTGGCGGCTGCGGTGGCCGCCATAGTTGTCGGTGGCCGATTCCTGATCCGGCCGGTCTTTCGCTTCATTGCCCGTGTCCACGTTCCCGAGATCTTCACCGCCGCGGCGCTGCTGCTGGTGATCGGCATCGCACTGCTCATGTCCAAGGTGGGGCTGAGCCCCGCGCTGGGGACCTTTCTCGCCGGAGTCGTGCTTGCCACCAGCGAGTATCGGCACGAGCTCGAGGGTGACATCGCGCCGTTCAAGGCGCTGCTGCTCGGGCTGTTCTTCATTGCCGTTGGTGCCTCCATCGACTTCGCGCAGGTCGCGGCCGATCCGCGACTGGTGGTGGGTCTTGTGGCCGGCTTGATCGTGGTCAAATTTCTGGTGTTGCTGGTGCTTGGCCGGATCTTCCGCATGGGCTTTGATCAAAACCTGTTGTTCGCCTTCGCCCTCGCTCAGGGCGGCGAGTTCGCGTTCGTCCTGTTCTCATTCGCGACCCAACAGGGTGTGTTGGGGATCGATCAGACGACGCCGCTGGTGGCGGTGGTCGCCCTCACCATGGCCTTGACGCCGCTGCTGATGCTGGTCAACGAGAAGCTCATCCAGCCCCGGTTCGGGACCCGCGAGCGTGCGGCGCGGGAGCCGGACGCCATCGATGAGGCCAACCCGGTGATCATTGCCGGTTATGGCCGATTCGGCACGATCATCGGACGCCTGCTGAGGGCGAACGGCGTCGACGTGACGGTGCTGGACCTGGACTCCGACCACGTGGAGATGCTCCGGGGATTCGGTCAAAAGGTCTTTTACGGCGACGCGTCGCGGCTCGATCTCCTGCGCGCGGCCGGGGCGGAGCATGCCCGGGTCCTGGTGGTGGCGGTGGACGATCCCGAGCGGATCATGGAGATCACCGAGATCGCTCGAAAGCACTTTCCGCAGTTGACCGTGCTCGCCCGTGCGGTCGGCCGAACCCACGCCTACGAGCTGATCGAGGACGGCGTGGACCGGGTGTATCGAGAGTCTCTCGACAGCTCGATTCGGGTCGGCGTCGACGTGATGGGGATCCTGGGCGTACCGGCGTACGAGGCACATCGCAGGGGCCGGATGTTCCGCCGCCACGACGAGCGCGCGCTGCGCGAGATGGCCGGGTCGCGGGCCGACCAGAAAGCCTACGTGCACACCGTCCGCCAGCAGACAGAGGAGCTCGAGCGAATCCTCCGCTCCGACGAACGGATGTTCCACCCCGAGGATGACGCGGCTTGGGACACCACCTCGCTCAGCGGCGAGGCGGGTGTTGAAACAGACGATCCCTAGTTTCCAGATACCAGATTCCAGATGGCAGATACCAGATACCAGATACCAGATAGAGGGGACCCCCCCAATCGCCGTCTCGCTCCGCTCAACGGCTCGGTCGGGATGACACAGGGGGAGACGTCAGAGCAGTGCAGACTCGAGCGAGCACCCTGCCCCCCGGACCTGCCCTGAGCGAGCGAAGCGAGTCGAATGGGTCCCTCCACTCGGTGGCTCGCTGCGCTCGCCCCCTCGGTCGGGATGACATTCGGCCAGGGCCGCCAAGGCCGACCCGGCCTCATTGTCATCCTGAGCGAGCGGCGCAACCGCGCTTCTTTCCTTGTCATCCTGAGCGAGGCCGAAGGCCGAGTCGAAGGATCTGGGTGGGGGAAGCACCTACCATCGGACGAACAAATCTGGCGCGAGGTCCCGCCACTCAGGGTTTGCGCGATCGACTAGAGCCAGCTTCTTGGCCCTCCGCCATCGCTTTAACTGCTTCTCTCTTGCAATCGCGACGTTGACGTCCGTAGTGGATTCGAAGTACACGAGTCGCGTAACCCTGTATTTCCGCGCAAAACCGGACCCTTCGCCCTCGATGTGTTGAGCGACGCGGCGCTTGAGGTTATTGGTGACGCCGATGTAGAGCACCGCCGACTTGCTCGCCATGATGTAGACGAAATAATCGCGCATCGCGGATCTCCTCGACAATCTCAAGGAGCCCAACGGTGGAATCTGTCAACCAGATGTTCGGCTGACCCCACCCTCCCCGGCTTGTCCTGAGCGAGCGGCGCAGCCGCGCTCCCTCTCTATGTCATCCTGAGCGAGCGGCGAAGCCGCGAGTCGAAGGATCTGGGCGGGGGATGTTCGAGATATTGCCCCCCACCCAGATCCCTCCACTCGCCGTCTCGCTCCGCTCGACGGCTCGGTCGGGATGACAGAGAATGGGCCGTCTCGCTTCGCTCAACGGCTCGGTCGGGATGACAGGGAATGGGCCGTCTCGCTCCGCTCGACGGCTCGGTCGGGATGACAGGCCTGGGGCTAGAAACCGCCGCCGGTCAACGCCGCGCGCCGACCCCCGTCACCAGCAGCAGGGTCTGCGGATCGAGCAGGATGTTGAGGTCCTTTTCGATGATCTGCTGTTTGTCCTTGATCACCTGCAGTCGGACCTTGGCATCGTTGGGGTCGAGATAAAACGCCACGTCGACGTGCTCCTCGAAGCCGTCGGCCGGCGGCGGCAGGTGGCCGGGCTTGCCCTGGGGGCCGTCGCGGTGGGTGCGGCAGGCCATCCACAGCTCGGCGCCGATCTCGGCGGCGGCGGCCTTGAGCTCGACCACCATTGGGGCGTCGAGCTCGGTGTACTCCATCCGATCGAGGATGATCACCTGGGGGACGAACTCCATGGCGTCGCGCAGCAGCTCGAGAGCCTCGCGCAGGCGCTCCACCGAGAAGGACCGGCCGATGTAGGTGTGGATGTGACGCCGGCGCTCGGTATCGAGCTGGACCGCGGCCCAGTGCTCGAGCTTCTTCTCCCGGCGCAGCAGCTCCATCAGCATGTCGTCGTACCAGTCGCGGATCTTGTCCACGGTGCGTTCGAGGGAGATGTGAAGCACCTTCTGGCCGGACAGCAGGGCGTCGACGCCGATGCCGGTGAGAAAGGCGGTCTTGCCGACGCCGGCCCGCGCCATGACCAGCGCGAGCTTGCCGGGGCCTGGCCCGGGGTGCCCGTCGCGCTCGAGCAGCGTCCGGGGCGAACGACGCAGTGAGATCATCAGTTCGGTCATGACTCGTCCTCCTCGGACTCCGGTGCCCTTGTACTTCTTGAGCAGCTCCTCGGCCACCTCGCGGGGCGCCGGGGCGTACTTGGCGAACTCCATGGTGAACTCGGCCTTGCCCTCGGTGGCCGAGCGCAGGTCGGTGGAGTAGCCGAACATCTCCGCCAGCGGCACCTCGGCGTCGACCCGGGCGAAGCCGGCGTCCTCGGTGGAGCCGAGCACGGTGCCGCGGCGCTGCAGCATCGACTTGTAGACCGCGCCCTGGAACTCGCTGGGTCCCTCCACCGACACCCTCATGACCGGCTCGAGGATCTGGGGGCCGGCCTTGCGGTAGGCCTCGCGGAAGGCGGCGCGGGAGGCGATCTGAAAGGCCATGTCCGAGGAGTCGACGGCGTGTGAGTTGCCGTCCACCAGCACCGCCCTGATGCCGACGATCGGGAAGCCGATCAGCCGGCCCTTGTCGAGAGCCGACCGGAAGCCCTTGTCGCAGGCGGGGATGTACTCCGACGGGATGGAGCCGCCGCAGATCTCGTTGACGAACTCGTAGTCGCCCTCGTCGAGCGGCTCGATGTAGCCGACGACCTTGGCGTACTGGCCCGAGCCGCCGGTCTGCTTCTTGTGCAGGTAGTCGAAGTCGGCGCGGCGGGCGATGGCCTCGCGGTAGGCCACCTGCGGGGCGCCGGTCTCCACCTCGGCCGAGTACTCGCGCTGCATGCGCTGGACGTAGACGTCGAGGTGGAGCTCGCCCATGCCCGAGATCACGGTCTCGCCGCTCTCCGGGTCGAGGGTGACGCGGAAGGTCGGGTCTTCTTTGGTGAAGCGGTGCAACGCCTTGGACATGTTGTCCTGGGCCTTGGAGTCCACCGGTTTGACCGACAGCGAGATCACCGGCTCCGGAACGAACATCGAGGTCATGGCCAGCCGGGGGCCGTCCGAGACGAAGGTGTCGCCGGTGTGGCAGTCGATGCCGAACAGGCCCACGATGTCACCGGCGCCGGCGGTGGTGATGTCCTCCATCTTGTCGGCGTGCATCCGCACCAGGCGGCCGATCTTGATCTTCTTGCCGGTGCGGGTCTGGTAGACCGTGTCGCCCTTGGACATCGTCCCCTGGTAGACCCGCAGGAAGGTGAGCTGGCCGTAGCGGCCCTCGTCGAGCTTGAAGGCGTAGACCACGGTCTGTTTGGTCGGGTCGGCCACGAGCTTCACCGCCGCATCGTCCTCGTCCAGGTTCACCGCCTCGATGGGCACCTCGGAGGGGGAGGGGAGGTAGTGGTTGACCCCGTCGAGCAACGGCTGCACGCCCTTGTTCTTGTACGCCGAGCCGATCAGCACCGGCGTCAGCTCCAGCGACAGCACGCCCTTGCGGATGGCGCTGCGGATCAGCTCCGGGGTGGCGGCGTCCTCGAGGGCGGCCTCGAGCAGCTCGTCGGAGAATAGGCTGGCCGCGTCCAGCATCTCGGCGCGGCGCTCCTCGGCCAGCGCCAGGAGCTCGGTCGGGATCTCGGTTTCCTCGACCACTTCGCCGTTGTCGCCGCGGAAGTACAGGGCCTTCATCTCGATGAGGTCGATGACCCCCTCGAACTTGGCCTCCAGCCCGATGGGCAGCTGCAGCAGCACCGCGTTGTGGCCGAGCTTGTCGCGCAGCGCGGCGGTGACGCGGTCCGGGTTGGCGCCGGAGCGGTCGCACTTGTTGACGAAGGCGATGCGCGGCACGTTGTACCGCTTCATCTGGCGGTCGACGGTGATCGACTGGGACTGAACCCCCGCCACCGCGCACAGCACCAGCACCGCGCCGTCGAGCACCCGCAGCGAGCGCTCCACCTCGATGGTGAAGTCGACGTGGCCGGGGGTGTCGATGATGTTGATGTGGTGGTTCTTCCACCCGACGTGGGTCGCGGCCGACGTGATCGTGATGCCGCGCTCCCGCTCGAGCTCCATGTGATCCATGGTCGCGCCGACGCCGTCCTTGCCCTTGACGTCGTGGATCGTGTGGATCCGCTGGGCGTAGAACAGGATGCGCTCGGTGAGCGTGGTCTTGCCCGAGTCGATGTGGGCGGAGATCCCGATATTTCGGATCCGCTGGATGTCTTCGATCATGGTTTTCTCATTCCGCGCAGCACTCCCCAGCCGCGCCCTTTTGTCTCACCCGATGAGGCGATTGTCCCTCACCACGCTCAACTGTCAATTGTCGGTGGTTCATCCCTCCGTGCGACCCGGCCAATCCGGACCTCGAGGGCGCGCGACTGTACAACTCCGCCACACGATGTCAATTCCGCCTTGCGACGTGGTGCCACGCGTGCAGCCGCCCTGATCGGATAATTGCGAATTTTGGACTGCGGATTGGCAGCCTTTCGAGGGCGTTGGAGATGGGCACCTGCTAGTCTCGGACGACCCGAATTTGAAATCTGCAATCTTCAATCTGCAATTTGCGTTGGGTGGGTGGGCGGGGGAGTGTGAACCTTTGTTAAGGACTGTCATGTCCGGGTACAGTTTTTCGCTCCTGGCCCGATGGTGCCCGCCAGGGCGTGCCCTATACGGCACGATCGTGTGGTCCACGTGATCTTTACCGCTGACACTTGACAGCTTCTGTGATATCCTAATGGAGCACCTAGGAGGTTTCTGAACTCAAGCTAGGGGTCGAGAAGTATTTGGCCGCCGCAAACCCAATGGGTTCGCTGTCGGAGGTTGGATTGGTCAGGGCGTCAAAACTGTTCAGTGTGAAACAGATGTCCTCAATCCGGGGCTTCGCGTCGCGTTGTGCACACATCGGCGCCAACCCCGGGCCGAGACAACGCCAATCACACCGTCCGTCCCGAATCTGCGCACTTTTTCTTGGAAGGGGGACTCATCATGAGGACAGGGTCAACTGGCTCGAACCCGACGGCGACCTGCGCTGTACTGGCGGCGCTGGTCATCGGACTAATGGCCGCGACCGCTCCGGTCTGCATCGCCCAGGCGCCGGGTCTCGTCCACCCGAGCGCACTGCCGGACGTCGTCACCGGTCCGTACAAGATCGCCGTCGGCGACGTGCTCGAGATCAACTTCTTCAAGGCGACCCAGATGAGCCAGACCCGCACGGTCGGCCCGGACGGCGAGATCTTCCTCCCCCTGGTGGGTCGGGTCTCGGTCTTCGGCCGGACCGTTGACGACGTCACGGCCGAGCTCACCGAGCGCTACAGCGTCGAGATGGTCAACCCGCAGATCAACGTCAGCGTCCAGAGTACTCGGGCCTCAAGGTCTACGTGGGCGGCGAGGTCAACTTCCCGGGTCTTCGCGACTATCGCGGCGGCCTGACCCTGGTGCAGGCGGTGATGGATGCCGGCGGCTTCAAGAACACCGGCCGGCAAAAGGAAGTCGTCCTGATCAGGAAACAACCGGACAACTCCCCCGTTGGAACGATCGTGAACTGCAAGGACATCCTCCGCAAATACCACGTCGACCGGGACGTCCAGCTCGCCCCGTCGGACGTGATCTACGTGCCGCGGAAACACATCTCCAACGTGAACCTGTTTGTCGAGCAGTACATCATCAACAACCTTCCGTTCAGTCTGTCGATGGGCTACTGGATCAATCCGGCCAATTGACCATGATGGCTCCCAACTCTCACGACCCGTCGGGCTATTCGGCCACTGATCTCTCATTGAGGGATCTGCTGACGGTCGTCTTCAAGCGCAAGTGGTTGATTTTCTTGTTTGCCACAAGCGTGCTGATTGTCGTCGGTTTCGCGACGTTCGTTGCTCCTCCAGTCTACGAGGTCGAGTCGACGCTGCTCGTAACCAAGGCACGAGCCGAAGTTCCTATTGCGGCTCAAGATTCGCCCCAGTTCATCATTCGTGAAGTGAGCCAAGAAGATCTAAACACGGAAATCGAAATCCTCAAGAGTCGTCAGTTGCTCGAAGGGGTGCTGGACATTTTGGACCTTCAGCAAACGCCCGAGAGCTTCACCTGGCTCGGCACGTTAAAGGCGCAAGTCCGGGGCGCCCTAGGAGGAGCCCGGCTCACGTTCAATGACCAAATGGTCGTTCACCTTCAGGAGACGTCTGAAAACCGAGGCGGTCCGAAAGTCGAACGTGATCCGGATCAGCTATCGGTCCAAAGGACCCGGACCTCGCAACCCGGATTGTTGGCGCCCTGACGGACCGCTATCTCGAGAAGCGTGCACAGATGTTCCAGTCTCCTCAGGCCTTGTTGTTCTTTGAGGAACAAATGGTCAGCGCGGAACAGCTGCTCCGCGAACGCGAAGGCGAGTTGGAGCGATTCCTGACAACCGCCGGCGTCACGATGTTGAAAGGCCCTCAGGGGTCCGATGCCCTCGAGGCCGAGAAGCGTCATGTGATGGAGCGACTGTCCAGGGTTCAGAATGAGTTCGCCGATGCAGAGGTCGAAATGGAGGAGAGTCAATTTCGCGTTCTGAATCTCCGTGGACGCCTGACGAGTGAGCCCGAACGCCTCCAGTCCTCAAATCGCATGAACCAGGATGCGGCAGCCGAGGAGGTCGAAAAGGGACTTGCTGCCCTCGAAATGGAACGGGATCGGTTACTCCAGGACTTCAAACCCGATAGCCGGTACGTGACGGACATTGACACCCAGATTGGACTGGCTCGGGAGCGACTCCTCGATCTTCAGACGTTTGGCGGAAGTATCGGTGGAACAGAGGTCAATCCAATTCACCAGGAATTGAGATCGGAGTTGCTTCGCGCCGAGGCCCAGTTGGACGGTGCGCAGGGGAAGTTCCATTCGTTGCAAACTCAGGTGACGGCACTGCAGCAGGAGTTGGATCATCTGAACGAAATGGCATTCGAGGTCGAGAGACTGCGTCGGGAATGCGCAGGCCGCCGAGGAGTCCTACCTTCTTTATCGCAAGAAGCACGAGGAGGCGCGGATTTCGGCGGCGATGGACCCCAGAAGATCATCAACGTCACGATCGCGCAGCCCGCGCAGAAACCTCTGAGACCTCTGTCTCGTGGACTCGGGATCAATTTGATTCTCGCGGTTGTTGTCGGTGTTCTCGGGGGGCTCGGTCTCGCCTTTGGAATCGAGTTCTATGTTGATCACACTTTTACCACTGGGGAGGAGATGGAGCGGCGGCTTGCCCTCACCCACCTCGCATCCGTTCCCGAGGAGGCGTGAGCGACATGGCGGATCTGTGCGCTCTTGCCGGTGAGTTTTCGCGGGCCGAACCCAGAAGTGCCACGGCCTTCGCGGGACAGAGCGGATAACTTCGATGTACGAACGTTTCTTTGGCCTCACCTGCAACCCATTCGGCATGACGCCGGATCCGCGCTTTCATTTTCAAAGCGCGGCCCACCGTGAGGCCCTCGCCGCTCTGTCATACGCGGTGAGCGAACACCGCGGGTTCATGACGCTCATCGGTGAGGTGGGGACCGGGAAGACAACCCTCATCAACACTCTTCTCGATAGCCTCGACCGTTCAATGGTCACGATCCATGTGACCCATACGACGGTTGACAGGGAAGAGCTGCTGAGGATCATCCTCCATCAGCTTTACACCGTGCACGGCGTCCACCTGGGTCAGATTCGTGGTCAAAGCCGGAGCGGCGACGAAGCCGCACGACTCGCGGAGCTGTCGCGGGTCGAGCTGATAAACGAGTTCAACACCTTCGTCACGAGCCAATTCATGGCCCACAGGCCACCGCCGCTGCTGATCATCGATGAGGCCCAGAATCTGTCGGTGGAGGTCCTGGAAGAGGTTCGACTGCTCACCAATCTGGAGGGTCCCCAAAACAAACTTCTTCAAGTTCTCATGGCCGGACAGCCGGAGCTCGAGGCCCATCTTTTGAAGCCGGATCTGAGGCAGCTCAGACAGAGGATCGCGGTCAACGCGTTGCTCGAACCGCTGACTTTCGAGGATGCCCTGAAGTATGTGGCCCACCGCCTGAGCGTCGCCGGCCATTCGACGGGTGAAGTTTTCAAGCGGACAGCTGTCGAGGCAGTCTGGTATGCGGCGGAAGGTTATCCCCGCACGATCAACATTCTGGGTGATCAGGCAATGGTAGCGGCTTTTGCGATGGGGTTGAAGACCATCGATGCGTCCACGGCTCAGGAGGTCATCGAGGACGTGCTGTGCTTGAGTACCGAGCGACTCAAGTTCCACAAGCCGAAACCCTACGTGGTATCGAACCTCGACCGCGGCAGGGTCCCTGCGGTCGCCGCGCGGCCGCCCAACCGACTCGGTGATCGTCATGAGTAGGTTCTTCGACGCCATGCGTAGAGCCTTCGACGAGGAGCCCGAGACAAAGCCTGGTCGGAATTTCGATCGAAAAAAAGCCGACAAAACCGATCCGGAGATCGAGTTGGCTCAAATCGAAGCCGAGATCGCCGCGGCGAAAGGGAAATCGTCACAGGCGAATCAAATGCCCATACCGATCCGGATGGGTCGATTCTACGATGCGATGAGGCGGGCCTTTACGGACGAAGCCGAAACGAAGCCGGATCTGAGGGTCCAACGGATGGCGTCCGAAAAGACCGACCCGGAGATCGAGTTGGCTCAGATCGAAGCCGAGATCGCAGGCGTCAAAGAGCCCAGGTTGGAGGTGCTGCCGGCACCAATTCCAATCCGTCCGGTCGACGTCAGCACTCCAGCGCTTGAGTCGGTCGATTCCAAACCAATCAAGCCGTCGTACGAGAGGATTATCCAGAGGTTGCTCGGGTTTCGGGGAGGACGCCGTCACTGCGTGATTCTCGTGGCGAGCGCGGTTCCCGGAGATGGCGCGAGCACCGTCGCGAGGAATCTCGCTCTGGCCCTCGGTCAGAGCCAGAACGGAAGGGTGGTCCTGGTTGACGCCAACCTGCGGCAGCCGAACCAGCACGGAGCATTTCAGATCAGCGCCACCGGGGGATTCGCCGACGTGTTAAGAGACGAAGCGAAATTGAGCTCGGTGCTGCGGGTGGTGCCGCGGTCAGGTCTGACCGTCCTGCCTGCCGGAGATGTCAAGGACGGGGCTTCTCAACTGATCACGGTACCGGCTGTTCAGAAGGCCTTGACCTCCCTTCACTCCCAGTTTGACTGGGTCATCATGGACGGCCCGGCAGTCACTACTTACCCCGACGCCTCCAGTCTCGCCGTAGTGGCCGACGGCGCAATCCTCGTTTTGCAGGCCGAGCAGACCCGATGGGAGGTCGCCGAGGAAGCGAAGAAGATCCTGAATCAGGCGGGAGTCAATCTTCTGGGCGGAGTCCTCAACAGGCGCAAGTATCACATCCCTGACTTTCTTTACCGGCGATTGTGAGGAGTGGGGGACATGATGCGAAGCCATGGCGCTGCGCGAGGGAGCTGACGATGCACGAGGCACGTCGCCGCTTTTTGCTGAACTGCCTGCGAACCACCGACCTGGTTGTGATGGCGGCTGCCTTCGCCGCAGCGTTTTACCTTTCGGGTGAAATCACCCACACCGGCAGTCTCGATCAGTTCTTCGCCGTCCGCATCAAGCTGGTGAACTTCCTGTTCTTCGGCGCGTTCGCTGTGCTTTGGAATGTCATATTCGGTGCGTTCGGTCTCTATCGATCACGCCGGGTGGGTTTGATGACCACCGAGTGGTGGGACATCACCAAGGCTGTGGCAACCAGCACGTTGATCTTGTCCGGTCTGGGGTTGGTTTTCAACTTCGAGGCCGTCAATCGAGTTTTTATCATTGTCTTCTTCTTGACCGCCTGGCTGTCCACCATTTTCCTGAGAACCATGTTGCGGTCGGTTCTGGGCGGTGCTCGCAAGCACGGCCGAAACCTGAGGAACCTCGTCATTGTGGGGTGCGGTCCTCGAGGATCCGAGTTCGGAAAGGAGGTCCGTCACCGGCCGGAGTTGGGTTACCTTCTGCTCGGATACATCGACGAAATCGCCCCGCCGCCGAACCCGCTGCACGGGGGCCCCGAGAAGCTCCTCGGTGATCTCGACCAGGCACGCGAGGTTCTTGGTGGGCTCGAGGTTGACGAAGTCATCATCGGGCTCCCCATCAAATCGTATTACGACAGCATCACGAAGATCATTGCGCTGTGCGAGGAACTTGGGTTGGTCGTCCGGATTCCGGGCGATTTCTTCGAATCGCGACTGGTTCACGCCTTCGTTGACAAGGTGCACGACATCCCCGTGCTCACCCTCCAGGCGCAGGCACCTCCTCTTGGCAGTGCCGTCGTGAAAAGAGCGATCGACGTGACCGTAGCTGCTGTGGCCATGGTCGTGTTTGCTCCGGTGTTTTTCTTGGTCTCTCTAGCGATTTGGATAGACTCTCGGGGCCCCGTTTTCTTCGTCCAAGATCGGGTGGGGTTGAGACGAAGGAAGTTCCGGATGATCAAGTTCAGGACCATGCACATCGACGCCGAGCAGCAGCAGGCGGAGTTGGACGATCTTAACGAAGTCAGCGGGGCTGCATTCAAAATGAAAAACGACCCGAGGGTCACTCGAGTCGGCCGTATTCTCAGAAAGCTGAGCTTGGACGAACTGCCCCAGTTCTTCAACGTCCTCAGGGGCGACATGAGCCTGGTGGGTCCCCGTCCCCTTCCGGAGCGGGACGTTACCAGGTTCGAAAGCCAATGGCAGCAGCGCCGATTCAGCGTTCGTCCAGGCCTGACCTGCCTCTGGCAGATTAACGGTCGCCACGAGATCGATTTTGAACACTGGATGGAGCTCGATCTTCAGTACATCGACAACTGGTCTCTCTCCCTCGACTTCGACATCTTGTTCAAGACGATCCCCGCCGTTCTGAAAGGCACCGGTGCGAGTTGACGCCCGATATTCCTACCGGCGTCGATGAGTAATCTCGGTTGGCGCCAGTTTCGTTGACCTTGTGATCCGGTGACCTCACGGGTTTCTGGTTCGTTGCCAAATAGGAACCCATGGGGGGAATCCCTAGTCAAACATGGCTTCCTCGCGTCGCCTCAACACCCGTGCGAAGCCACCAGCCTTAAATGCCACGCCGATTGCGGTCGCGAGAAGAACTCCGAAAGCGGCACCGCTCGTGCCAAAGCTGAGGGTGCACCACCAGCCGAGTAGCACGAGTACCAGAAACGAAGCGGCGTTTCCCAAGAAATCCAGTCCCGGTCGCTCGAGCGCAAGCAGACCATACGGAAAGGAAAACCCGGCACCAACAAGGAATGCACTCGCGGCGAGAAGTGCAATCGTGATACTGCCTCCGGCGAATTTTTCGCCGTAAATGAGAACCACCAATTCATCCCCGTAGATTACCAGCAGCAAGAGGATGGGCAGCGCAGCCAGGCAACAGATTTTCGTGGTCCGCAAAACCTCCCGGCGGAGCCCCTTAATGCCGCTAGCTGCAAATGAGTGAGAGATTCTGGGTCCGGCTTCATTGTAAAGGGCCAACATGATTGGGTTGTTTAGGGCTACGACACCCACGCACGACGCCCAAAGTCCAGCTTCGCCGGCGCCACGCACTCCGATTATGATCCACGGGTAAACGCTGACGCTCATTTCCCGCAGCAGCCCGCTGCCAAACAACCACCGACCGAAGAACCAATTGCGAGAAAGATCTCGCCAGGCATTTCGAATGCTCGCCTCGAACGTGGCCCACCTGTAGGCGAGCCACCCTAGACCAGAAAGCCCGCATGAAAAGCCAGCAACAATGAACGCGCGACCGGCGTCTAGACTGCCGTGGTAAGCCAACGTGGACAGGCCCGCGAGTTGAAGTGTTCCAGCACCGAAATCAACAAAAAGCGCTTGCCGAAATCGCCGTTCTGCACATGAGATTTGCCGGGCAAACTCGCGAAACACAATGAAAGACACCGGGACTGCGATTGTCAGCAGGAGACCTCCAAGTTCACGGCCTCCAGACGAATTCACGAAAGCCCATCCCAAGGTAATGAGAGAACCCACCAAGAGCATGAGAAACCCCAACTGGTGCAGCAAAACGCTCCCGTTGTAGCTGCGACGGTCCTCGTTGCTCAGACGCGGGTACGACACGACATACGGCATGAGAACCAGTGCGGTCTGAGCGGTGTACGCAATCATGACAATGCTGATGCCCGCAGCGAAGAGCCCCAACTGTTCCTTCCCACACGCTCTTCCGATGATGATTGTCGTCAGCAGATTCACCGAACTGACGATTGCTTGGTCGACGAGAGCGGTGACCTTATCGCCTCTGGCAAGTCTCCTGATGAAGCGGTCACCAAGCTGAAACAGAGTTGATCGAGGGGAGGGCATCTGGACTGGCACAAGTTTACCACTCTCCTGGAAGCTGGCCAGGTGTCGCTCAATGCAGTTAGCCTTGCCGGAGGAAAAAGTCCGGGCTAAGGCGACCAGATCGCCGACCATCGTCAACGACCTCAGCCCTGGCTCAGCGGGCCTTTCAAGGTTGATCGAATCTCTTTATTGACGGCAACCAAGCGAATTGCAGTGAGGACCACGATGATATACTGTCTGTTAACGCAGGTTCCGCAAAGGGGGTATCCGTCAGTCTTGCTTTTCGTCAACAGGTCTACCCGGACACCCAAAGCCATAGCTGGACCTCCGCTGCTGTGCTCGATCTTTGAACGGGTTTTACGTTAATCCCGGTGAATGTGATGCAGACAATCAAGTTCATTTATATCGTCAAGAAGATCTTAGGTTTTCTGAACGTAATACTAGTCAATATTGTTGTTTTCATCGTAGTTTTTCTTTGCCTAGAATATAGCGCTAGGGCCTACTCTCTTATAACAAAGGGACGGAGTTTCTTTCGACCAAACACGTTCATCTCCTGTTGGATAACCACCTACGATTATCCGCCGCCCATGGTTGGAGCTGATGGAGAGTATGTCTTTCGGCACCGAGACGTTCCTACGCCGTTCGTGAAACCAGATAACACCGTGAGGATCGTAGCTGTCGGAGGATCAACAACCGTATGCCTTGATGCTTATCGCTTAACCGGCGTGGACTACCCATTGGCGCTAGAACGACGACTGAAGCAGGGCTTTCCCAATTTGGGCATCGAGGTCCTCAACGCTGGTGCAGATGCGTATTCGACGGCTCACAGTCTGATTAATTTGGAGTTTCGATTGGTTGAAATGGATCCAGATATTATCCTCTTAATGCATAATATCAACGACAGTTCTGTAAACTATTTTTTGAACGGTGCTACGCCAGATTATTCAAATAAATATTTGCAGAATTATTTTCTAAATCCAAGCCTTCAGGGTACCCGTTCTGTGGTCGGATTTTTGACACAATCACGGTTCTTGACTAAGTTCGGATTGCCGCAAATGTTGGCAAACAAGATCGGAGACATCAACCCTGAGAACGACTTTGGGTATGGACTTCAACTGTTTTCGAGAAACCTGCTCACAATTGGAGCAGTCTGTAAACTCAACGGAATTGACCTGGTGCTGTTGTCACAGCCATCGTCCGTGAGGGAGGATTCGTCGGTCAGCGAGGAAGCGTTCCACGCGTATAACACCGAGATCGAGAAGGTAGCGACAGAGCAGGGGATCAGGTTCATAGATATGTTCTCGAAAATGGGGCACGACGAGAGGTTCTTCTTTGACAAGGTGCACTACACCCCGGAAGGAGTCGAGAGGTTCGCGGACATTATGTTCTCGGAAGTAAGTCCCCTGGTGTCCGAGTTGGAGAGATGGCAGTTTGGGAGGACCGGAAACGACAGCGGTAACGAGGAACAGCACTAGCACCGCCTTCCAATTACTCGGTTTTGGCGAGGTCTCGGAAGCTGTTAACCGCCTCCAGGTTTGATTGGATTTCAACTCGAAAGAACGTAAGGTCTCTGTGCTCTCCTCAGCGATAGGCGTTCAGACGGTTGAGTAGAACATCGAGAAATGTTAATGCGGGGATCGTTGATCACCAGTGTGTATTCCTCTTGATCGTCTCGAAGCAACCGGCTTGGTATCGGCTCATGGATCCAATAACGGCCACGATATAATCTTGATCTAACTTGGGGGTTTCCGATGGAACAAAGGCCAATCGCTGGCCAAAGAGACTCGGATTTTGTTCACCACGAAGTCCGAGAGCGTCCGGAGGGAGTGATCGAGGACCTGCCGTCCTGCTACACGGATCCGGGCTGTGTTGACGCGTGGCGACATCGGCGAATGCACCTTATGCTGAAGCCGCTTCTGGAGCAATACCGCGACGCAAATTGGATGACCATCGGTGACGGTAGGTTCGGATCTGACGCGCACTTTCTTCTGCAGGAGGGAGCCGACGTAGTAGCAAGCAGTATTTCAGATGTGACGCTCAAGATCGCAGAGAGCCGGGGGTTTATTCAACGTAGCCGCCAAGAAAACGCGGAGGAGTTGACCGCTGAAGATGACTCGTTTGATTTCGTCTATTGCAAGGAAGCGTATCATCATTTCTCCCGCCCGCCGGTCGGGTTCTACGAGATGCTGCGGGTCGCAAGAATCGCAGTTGTTTTGGTAGAACCCATCGAACAAGATCGCCTCCTCAATCACGTCAAGGATCGCATCAAGATCTTCTTGCGAAAAGACGAAAGTACTATATTCGAGCCGGTTGGCAATTTCCTGTACCGTGCGAGCCTGCGCGAGATTTGGAAGATGGTGATGGCGCTCGACTGTGGTCTGCTCGCACATCGGAAGTTCAACGATTTCTATCATCCGCGTCTCGCGGCGGGGAGGTATGGGCGGCTCTCGCCGGCAACGCTGCTCACCAGAGCCGGGATCTTTTTGCAGGATTTTTTTTGCCGGCTCGGTCTGCTTCAATGGGGCTTGGCCACGATCGTGGTTTTCAAGGCCACTCCGGATGAGGCGATTGTGGGGCACCTGAAAAACGCTGGTTTTCGGATCGTCAATCTGCCGCCGAACCCATATCGCTGAACGCGATCTGTGTTGGTCCAATGTGGCTCATACGGAGGCAAGACGATCATCGCAGCCGGAGGGGTCGGCATTCTTGCTATCTTCACCGCAGCCAGGGGGACCGCTGGGTACTGTATTAACGACCGTGCGGAACTTCCGGATATGCTGTCCCGGGAATCGCGGCGGGGCTGTTGCTGACCTTGTATTGACGGAGGCAATGGAGGGTTCCGTCGTCAGACGTGACAATCGGAAACCCCCTCGCCAGGGCAGTCTTTCGGAGAACAACACGTGAACAAATTGCCAGCTCGACCTTTGACGGTCATCATGCCCTCATTCAACGCGATGCCGTTTCTGCGAGATGCTGTGAACTCGGTTTGTCGGCAGACTTATCGTGATTGGGAGCTCATCGTTGTCGACGACGGATCGACCGACCAATCAAAACAGTACCTCAAGTCAATGACGGACTCCAGGATCCGTGTCATTTATCAGCGAAATCAAGGACCTTCGATCGCCTTCAACCGTGGTTTCGCAGCTTGCGAATCGGAGTTCGTGGCGCGAATGGACGCCGACGATGTGTCTGCTGAGACTCGGTTCGCGGAACAGGTCGCGTTTCTTCGTGCACACCCGGAAATCGGCCTGGTCGGAGCTCAGTACGAGCCGTTGGGAACTCGGCGGGTTGGCAGGAGGTCACACCTGCCGGTGCTCCACGACCAGATCTTCAGCGCCCTTCTCAAGGGGAGGCACGCCATCTGCAATCCCACGGTGATGTGCCGAACATCCCTTTTACGACAGATCGGCGGCTATCGGGCCGACGGCGTACTTGAGGACTGGGCGATGTTCCTGGGGATGGGGCAAATTACACGGCTCGCGAATCTCGACCGGGCACTTCTCCGCTATCGAATTCACGCAGCGAGCACGAACACTCGGCACATGGCAGAACTGCGGTCGAGAATCGCTTACGCGTGTGACCGCGCAAGCAGAGTTGGGGCGGGCGATCCGGCCATCGAGTACTCTGACTTTTTGGAGAACCGGAAATCCGCGCCGCTGCTCACGAGGGTCGTCGAGGGGTTCGACGTGCGCGCGATGGTCTCGTATCGTCAAGCTCAGGCGGAAATCCTCGGGGGTGAGGCGTTTCGGGGTTACCTCCGGCTTGCGCTAGCAGCATTTCTTTCCCCGTCGAGAAGCTGGGAACGTGTTACGCGGGGTTACCGGAACAGACGTTCTCGCCGACACATGACGAACCCGGATTAACGGTGGCGTTCCGAGCTACGCTTGGTCTCCCTGCTGGATCAAAATCGATCGAGGACTCGTGCGGCGTATTTGGATGATATTCGACCTGCGGCAACCCGTTGGCCAAATCAATTGGCTGGAGGCGGAATGTACAATGGCGGGGTCGCCACGAAAGCACCAAGCTCCCATCCATTCCCGTGCTGGTCCTGTTGAGCGTATCGAACGCTGGATGGCCAAATGGATGTTTCCTGAAGGCCAATAGATCGATCGGAACCGAGGTTCAAACCAGCGTCAATTCCTGGCGAGCCCTCGAGGAGCCAAACCTGTCGCAACGTCGCATCAAAGAAAACTGGGTCTGCTTGAATCGAGTACGTATTCTGTCCGATTGCAGCCTCCCACGCAGCATAGGTGGAGATTGGCGTCCAGGCGATGTTTATAAACCCCGGTCGCTGAGCGCCGAAAGTGTTGTATTGATAAATGTTCCCAGAACCATGGTAACCGTCGTTGATACAAGCGTTCTCAAGGAACAGATTCGCCTCTTGGCTGCCCACTACGATGTTGTTGACGAAGACCGTGTCGAAGACCTTGGGAACACCCCCTTGATCGTAAACACCGCAGTAGAATCCCCAAGAGCGTGAACCGTAGATTGTGTTGTTGTAGATCAAGTTGTTCGAAGACACATAACTCCCGTAGGACTTGATTCCAATTCCGGCCGTGTACAGGGCCTCGGCGTTGTCCGTCAGCACATTGTTGTACACCTCAGTGTTGCTGCTGATTTCAATGAACACACCGAAGCTCGTGTTGCCGAAGACCAAGTTGTTTCGGATGATGTTCGGCCCTTCTGACCCCGCACACGCATCCAGCCAAATCCCGTTCCCTTTGGCCATATCAGTGCCGCCGTCACCGTTGTCGAAGACGAGGTTCTCCTCGATGACCGCTCTCGAGATCTGGAAGTTCGACCACATCTTGATTCCCGCGGTCCAGGTTTGGCGCGGATCATGGTCACCCTGATACTTGCCGTTCTCGTAAGCGGCATTTCGACGGACGACCTGGTCTCTGTGATGGGTGTTGATCAAGAACCCCGACGCCCCGTTGTAACGGGCGGTGTTGTTCTCAAAAAGACCGTTGTCATGGCGCACTCCGGGGGATGCCTGCTTTCTGAGACCTTCGAAGAAGTTCCATTCGAAAATCGAATCCCTGACAGTGATTCCGTCGCAGGGGCCGTTAATTTCGATGCCGGCTTGCTGCGCGTGGCGCGCTACGACTCCGCTTATGGAGAGGAAGTCCAGATTCCAAATAGCTATCGCGTTATCACGACGGGACGCCTCGATTCCTGGGTTATTGTACGCCTGATCTGGGTCTCCTGCTGCGGAATAGAGGTAGAGTGTGTTTGAACCCCAGTACCAATCGAGGTCATTCGTGAGTTGAGATCTGCTTCCCTTTCGATCACCGAAATCACCATCGGCAAAGACCTGCTGCGGCGGAGTGGAAAGCGAGGCCCGATAAACACCTCCACCATCGTTGACCCATCCCGCAATCATGTCCGAAGCGGACAGGACCGGAGAGCCGCTCCCGACATACGAGATTGGCTCGACGGCTGTGCCGCTAGACGGAGGCAACAACGTTGATCTGAAGACACCACCCGAACTGCAAAGGACGATAGTGTCTCCAGGTGAAAATGTCTGGTTGTTGTGGATTGCCACGCTCATGGCGGTGGATGGTGAAGCGCATCCTATCGCTGCCGACTTGCTCGAAGCTGTCCCGTCGGCACGAAGGAAGAAGATGTCGTCCCCAGGGGCACCAGGGGGTGGATCTCCGCCAGGAGCACCTGGGCCCGGGGTCGGAACCGGTAGCGGGCCCGGGTTGCTTACTCGACCGGGTTTGTTACCCGCTGACCCGGGGATTTCTGACCCACGGGTGCTCTCATCTTGGGCCGAGCATGCGGATATAGCGACAAGACGATCGGTACAGTCCGACGCGTCGGCAGTGTTAAGGCCCGGAGGGGTCAAGAACGCGGCGGCTGTTGCTGTGGCCACAAACACGAGGACCGGGATGGCGTGTGATCGACGGTAGAACATCCCGCTTTTGTTCGCTTTGGTGTGCATTGGTATACCCTCCGATTCATCACCACCGTGTGACGAATGTCTTTCCGAATCACCAGTCCTGCCAGCACCCAATCTGAATACAGCCATCACGGTACGCCATTCGAGTCAATGGAGGTCAAGGTTGATCCAGATCACAAGACCCCTGCCGAGAGCGGGCTGTCTGCTTCGCGAGCGCCCCCGTCCATGTCGTTGTCAGTCTAGGGCTCGATCAAACCCCAAACCGTGACCCGAGTCACAAGTACTGAAACTAATATGATATCTATTCTCATAATTCTATCAGGATGTGATCGCGAGGGATGGCGGCAACAGCGAGAAAACGACCGGGGCCTGAGGTTGGCGCTGTGCCGGGCTCGGGCGCCCTCCGTGGAGCCCGTGGATCGATCGGGACGAAGCCGGGCCCTCCCACGATCCTGAGAGAGGCACACCGGTTCCCGTGCCGGAGCCGACGGTTTTCGAAGGTGCCTCCACCCTCGATGAGGCCTCACGAGGGGAATTTTAGCGTGCCCGAACAGCTCTCGGCGCCCCGGCGTCGGCAGGCCCCTGCGCCGAGATCACAATGGCGAGGCTACCGGTATCAACTCAAGGGAGGTGAACAGTGGACCCGCGTAGGTTGCGGCTTTCTTCATTCTTCCTTCTACCTGCCGGTCGAATGGCCTACGCTGTGTATAATGACATTCTCTGACAGGACATGAGTGGGCGGTCCGCATCTGGCGTGTGTGGGGTCCAAGAGATCGACAAGGGTTCGAAAGGCCAGCGGAGGAACCCACGAGCGCGAGTTCCGCCATCCGGTGACTTAGTAGCGATGACTGGAGCGGCATAATTACGAACCACCTGATGGAAATCCGGTCGATACGAATAAAGCTCCTGTTGCTTGCGCTGATCTTCAGCAGTTCCATGGCATTTGTGGTGCCTTCGGGGAACGAACTCCGCTATCCTGATGAGACGGAGTACCATGATCTTGCGGTTGCGCTGAGCGAAGGTAGAGGATTCGTGACCGCAGACGGGCGCCCAACGGTCTATCGGCCGCCGGGGTATCCTGTTTTTCTTTCTGTCGTTTACCGCGTGAACCAGAGCCCGCTTGCCGCCAAGGTGGCCAATGTACTCTGCCTTGTGTGGGCCGCATGGGTGCTGTCGGTCCTTGTTGGCAGGCTCAACCCGGCGGGCGCAGTCGTCAGCCTCGGTCTCGTAGTGTTCTACCCGCTGTTTGCCTATGCAAGCAGCACTCTATTTCCACAGTTGCTCGGATCGGCGCTTTTCCTTTCCTCGCTCCTAGTCGTTACGGCCTGGCCCACACAACTGCGCTCGGTCTTGTTAGGGGGCCTGATATTCGGCTGCCTAGCGCTCACGATTCCCGCATTTTTGCTGGTTCTTCCAGGCGTTCTTTTTTTGTCGCGGTGATGAATCGGAAATCCCGTCTAGCCGTGGTTTTGTATCCGATAATCACCTTGCTCGGAACGATTGTGGTGGTAGCTCCGTGGACGCTCAGAAACTGCATTGAGTTTCACGCGTTTATCCCGGTGTCGGCCAACGCTGGCGAGAATCTCCTTCTCGGGAATTCGGAGAACGTCCATCCGCTCGCTGGAGCTAATACCGACATTTCCCCCTATCAGAGGGAGGCCCGCGGCCTGGATGAGGTGCAACGGGATCGGTTGTTTCGCGAAAGAGCGAAAGAGTGGATTCTGGAGAACCCTCGGTCCGCCTTCACTCTGTACGCTGGCAAGGTGATCAATTATTTCAACTACCGAAACAAGCTCGTTACCAAGTCTGAGGCCTCTCGAGCGAAGGATTTTGTCTTGCTCGTGACATACTACCCGCTGCTACTGATCAGCTTGCTGAGATTGGGAGCAGCCAGGAGAATGGGGCTGACGCCTGCCGAGCTTTTGTGGTATTCCCTTTATTTCGGAAACGCCCTACTCAGCGCCGTGTTCTTCACACGCATCAGGTTTCGGATTCCGTATGACTTCCTCCTCTTAGGAATTGCCGCCGTCTTTCTGGGTTTCTGTGCGGTTGATTCTCCCTGGCTGCGTAGACAGGTCAACGCGTCCGTTGGGCCGTCGAAAGAAAGGAAGTGCTTGCCGTAGCCCGCCTGTGCCTGGCGTCAAACGACCGACGGCGGGCATGCTCGTCAAACGGAACCTCTTGGTTCGCTGCGATCAACCGACAGCCCACCGACGACTATTTGCCGCCGATAACGCCCTGATACCAGTCGTGTAACTCGCCTGCGACCCTTTCCCACGAGTATCTCGACTTGGCGCTGGCATGAATCTGCTCCCGCAAACGACGGTCCGTGAGGAGCCCGCTAACGTAACCCTCTCTGATGCAACGCGCCATTTCCTCCTCCGAGTCGGTGTCGAAAAGCAGGCCGTTTCTACCCACCTCCACCTCTTGGGGGAACGTCCCCGCCTTTGATGCCAAGACTGGGCACCCCCAAGACCAGGCCATGTACATCACCGAGCACAGGCTGTCCTCACGATATGGAAGAAGGACCGCATCCGCGGCCTGAAACAAAAGGGGGACATCCTCATCTGGAATGTACCCGAACCGGCATTGCACATCAGGCCGGTTTTCGATCCGGAAAAGACTATTCAGTTCTTGTCGATACCCATTGGTGATATCTCCTGCGATCAGCAGCAGCGGTTTTTCAGTCAATGGATCAAGTTGTTCTACGGCTCGAAGAGCGGTGTCCAGGCCCTTGTAGGGTCTCACGTATCCGAAGAAGAGAACCGTCCTCTGGCCAGGGTCGATGCCAAGGCTCAGGCGGGCGTTCTCTGTCGAAATTCGATCGCTTTCCGGCGCATCGTAGACGGCGTACCCGACATCTCGTACACGACCGCTGTCCAGCCCGAGCGACCCGGTGAGTATCGAGGCGACTGCACTGGAGTGAACCGCTAGCGAGTTCGAACTCCTGTATATGACCCAGTGCAGTGCTCGTTGGAACCGGGAGTCCTGACGATGATGGGGCAACGCGTCGTGGACTGTAAGGACAACTCTCCTACCAGCCAACCGCAGAATCCCGACCAATACGATGCCCTCGAACGCCGGGAAACGTAGCCAGAGAAAGTGCACGAGATCGATATTCGACCGCAGGATGAAGGTGATCAAGGAGAAGTAGTAACGAATGAGGTCAAGGGCTTTTTGTCCGAACAGCCGGGTCTCGTCGTGGACCCGACCCACTGGACAAATCGTGACCGAGTCAGGGAATTCATCAGGCCGGTGGAGATCTGATGATGGTAACCAAATCTCTGTATCTGTCTTGTTCAATGCGGTCACAAGTTGTTTCGTATACTGACGTTGAAAACCGTTGGGAATGATGAGGACTTTTGTCACTGAACCTCCGATTGCCTGTTCCCGTCATTTTCGATCTTTGAGAGGTCATTTTAGCAGAACGACCGCGCGACCCCCGCATTCGTGCCCCGATGCCGGATCCACTTACCCCAACACCTTGGGCCTGTTGAATCACCAGATGGGATTCGTGTGCCCCAGGCGCCAGAGAAACTCAATGCGAAGGATGGATAGTTCCCGAATTGGCGCGGTGGGCTGGCTCCGACAGAAACAAAATCAAGATAACTGAATACAGTACGAACGTAACGAATCCGCCCAGAATCACGTGGCTTGACAGTACCCCGTCGACGCACATCAAAACAAGCAGCCCAGCAAGGAATGACGTGCCATAGTCCGGGTCTTCGGCCCCGCGACGCCAGCTCATTCTCAACGCCGTCAACAACAAGCCCAATAGCAGCAGGAGGCCAACAAAACCTAAGTTCAGCGCGGTATCCAAGTAAATTGAATGACCTGAAAAGCTGATCCAGCCCTGTGAGTCCACAAACTCTATCGTTCGGGCCTCTGTCCAGAACGAGTTGAATCCGTAACCCGCCCAGGGGCGTTGCTCGACAAAACTCCAACATTCAACCCAAAGCGGAACCCTGCCCGTGAGAGTCGCTGTATCCTCCTGCCGGCCCATGAGCAATGCGGTCATGAGGTTAGGCCAACCAATGACCAGGACAAAAAAACAAATCACAAAGAGGACGAGATAGAACATCTTCACCGTAGACAGGCGACGGCGGGAAAGAACGAAATAGGCTACACAGGCAACCACCAATCCAGCGAATGGACCCCGCGATTTAGTTAGGAACAGAAAGATGAAGGCCACAGCCGCGATCATGCGGAAAAACAGAAACCCGAATCGTCTCTTTCCATCAGAGATTGCCACCGCGGAAAGCACTAATATTGCACAATTGAATCCCTGACTCTCTGGGTGAACTGTGCCCATGAATCGATAATACGCAGCGCCTGGGTTGAAGGTGCCCAAAATCCCTTCGGTTGCAATTCCGATCACAAGGAAGACGAGGGATACCCCAAAGACGATCAGCAGGAAGTCATATCTGGACAGAGTCCTGGAGAGTGCAAGGGATGCAAACAGTAACGCAGAGAACGAAATGACTCTCCTCAAGACAAGACCAGGGTCATCTGCCCAGAAGTAGCTTAGCCACGCCCACGCAAGGTACAACGCAACCAGATAGAGGGGGCCTTGATGTGACTTGAAATCTGGCCGCCTCGCTTTCAGGAAGAACACAACTCCGGAGAATACCAACAGAAACGCCGCAAATCGCCGTAACGGGCTGCCGACCGAAATCGAGGTGATGACCGATCGTGCGACTTCAGGATCATCCGGTACGAAAGAAACCCTGAAGTTATGATCGATGAGAAAAAACGCCAGAGAGTACAACCCGATCGTTCCAACGATGACGGGGCGTATTGACTGGCGTGACTCCGACATACCTTTGAGACCTCACAATGATCCGCAAGAAAACCCACCACGCGGTTCCAGCATTGTAGCGTTGTCCTCTTCGAACGGGAGGACACGGTCGTGTGTGCTCGGGTTTCAGGGACCGGCGCCCCTGGCTGGTGTTCGCCGGAGAATTCGACCGGTGTTGGGTTGGGGGTCGCGTCCTGTATTCGGAAGAAACTGTGTGATTCTAGGCGAGGGTCTGCCTAGGACAAGGAGGTGGCTTCTCGGTTCACCTCCACACCAAAAAAGGAGGATTATGCCGATGGATCCGCGACTGGGTTGACATATCATGGGTCGCCATCCCATTAGGAAAGCGGGGGCGTGAACATGCCATCCCAAGGCGGAACAGAAGGCCAAACGTCGCCGAGGAAGGTTGAAGAAGCGGTGGTTCAAAGACGGATGGGCGGTGCGACCGCGTTGCGCACGGCCGCGTCAGTAGGGCTTCTTGTTGTGGTCGTCCTTTTGTTGACGGCTCGAGCGGCTCCGCGCATGAATGTTCCCGGGGAGCCCGAAGCGTCCCAGTGGGTCCTCCACGACTTCCGCGACGCCCTCTATTATCCGCTTGTGTCCTTCCTGAGCGGCGGCAATCCTTACGATGCTGCCTCCTATTTTGATCAATTCCCCGTTTTGCAGCCTTTCCCGCCGTACTCGCCCTTGACGTTCGTGGTACACCTGCCCTTCGGCCTGTTCTCACACCACACATCGCAGCTGTTGTTCTACGGATACTCGCTGATCCTCACATTGGCGCTCGCTGGCTTCGCACTTTGGGTGTGTGGCCGGGAGCCTTCCGTTGCGAGCACTTGCTTGCTCTCGGCCGCCATTCTCATCAGCCGTCCGGGATACATGAACCAGCTTCTCGGACAGACCGCCTCTGAGCTGGTGCTGGGCGTTTATGTAGCCCTGTGCTTCGCGGGGTCGCGGCCGTGGATTTCCGGGTTCGGACTGGTGGCAGCGTCATTGAAACTGACCTTTGGTTTACCTCTGGCCGTGCTTCTCTTTACCCAGCGTTTCTATCGTTCAGTCGTGGTGGGTGTTTCGATGGCGGTCTTGCTGTCTGCTCTTCCCGTCGGCATGCTCGTCAAGGCGGCGGGGGGAGTCTCGAATTTTGCGACGTCGGTCTGGGGAGCGTACTCCGGCCTCGACGTGGAAACCGTGTCGAGCTCGGCGTGGAGTCCGGTTCGAGTCGACGCGATCACAGTAGTCGGCCACCTAGTTCAAGCGGAGATCGGATTTCCGTTGATCATTGCGACGTTTGCGGCTGTGATGCTGACCGCGTCCGTCGCACTTCGAAGGGTCCGACGGCTTTATCGCGGGCGTGAATCTGATCTGTTTTGCATATCGCTCTCAAGTGTCGCGATTCTGGTGGCGATTTACCACCAAGCCTACGGCTGTCTTTTGTTGGTCATTCCGCTGACCGCACTGGCCCTCGGAGAGTGGATTCCGGTCGAAATGAAATGTCCGAGTGGAGTTCGCTGGCTTCTTTTTGGGTTGTTGCTGGTTCCCGCAGTCAATTATGGAGCCTCGCAGTACGCGGCGACCCAACTCCAGATTGGCTCGTTTTTGTGGCTCGTCGCAGGAATCGCTAACGGTGTGGCGCTATCGGCAGCGTTTGTGGTGCTCGCGAGCCTGCCTTTCGTGCTGCCATTGTCCCGGTCTTCCGATGACATGAGGTCAGCGCTTGATCGGTGACGTCGGGAACAACTGCCGCGAGGTGGCGACCAGTTGTCGATTCATCGTACAATAGGATTTCAGAGGTTTATTCGATGCGAGGTCAGGGTTGGTCCTTTCTTCGCGCGCGTGTCGACGGTTGGCGTGTTTGAGGTCAACGCCCATCGACTCGAGTTTTCCGGTTTTCTGGGGGCAAGTTGGTGATTCCTGAACTCGAGAGTATTGCTCAGACTCTTGGCCAGTTTCGGTTTCCGAAAAAGATCACGATCGAGGTTTGCTCGGAGTGCAATCTTGAATGCGTCATGTGCCACCAGCCCAGCATGAAACGGGCCAAGGGCGTGATGCCTTATGAGACCTGGGTCAAGTGCGCGGACGAAATAGCCCGCGAGTCTCCGGACACGGAGTGTTGGTTCTCGTTCTGCGGTGAGCCGTTACTCGAGCCTGATCTTCTCTGTAGGGTGCTTTCTTATGGCAAGGCTGTCGGCTTGACATCGCTGAATATCAACACGAATGGGATGTTGCTGACGCCCGAGGTTGTTCGTCTTGTACTTGACACGGGAGTCGACGTCATCGTCATCGGAATTGATGGTTTCACCCGAGAAACCTATGAACGTATCCGCGTCGGGGGGGACAAGAAGGTTCTATACGCCAATATTGAAGACCTTCTTCGTGAGCGTTCCCGGAGGCGTGCAAACACAGAGATTCAGGTGCAGTTCATCGAAATGGAGGAGAACCAGAAAGAACTTGAGGACTTTCGCAAGTATTGGCTCGCCAAGGATGCCGTCGTCAAGATCAGACGGATGCTGAGTTGGGGAGGCAGAATCAAAACGCCGATCGTGGTTCCCAGTGACGATCGAATTCCCTGCCCGTGGGCAATCACGGTGATGCACGTGTGCTGGGATGGCCGAATCCCTCGTTGTCCCGGTGATACTGAGGCAGAACAATGCGTTGGAAACGTCAAGGACACATCTCTTTCGGTCCTCTGGGAGAGACTTGGATGGTATCGCGACTTGCATCTCGAACGCCGTTTTGATGAGCTTCCCGAGCTGTGCCAACTCTGCAAAGACTGGATGACCGGGGCTGCTGAACGAGATCGTCCGGCGAAGAAAATTTTGCCCCCCCACGATTCCCCATCCGAGGTTCGAGAAGGTGGCGACACGCCATGAGGTTTCACACACCGTTCAATCTCCCGTTCATTGCGGGCAAGGAGCTCTACTACATTGCTCAGGCGGTGACCTTTGGCAATCTTGGAGGAGACGGCCCTTTCACCCAGAAGTGTTGTCGACTTCTGGAGGACCGGTTCGGGATCCCAAACGTGTTGCTGACTCCATCGTGCACAGCTGCGTTGGAACTCGCAGCAGAACTTTGCGGATTGGAGGAAGGTGATCAAGTGATCATGCCGTCGTTCACTTTCGTATCGACGGCCAATGCTGTGGCCAAAACTCGAGCAACGCCAGTATTTGTGGACATCCGACCGGACACCCTCAACCTGGATGAGAGCCTTGTCAAGGAGGCGGTCGGATCCAGAACTCGGGCGATCTTCCCGGTGCATTACGCTGGGGTTGGGTGCGAAATGGACGAGCTCCTCGGGATTGCATCGAAGCACGATCTCCTCGTCGTCGAGGACGCTGCTCAGGGGGTGAACGCCTCTTACAAAGGGCGTGCTCTGGGGTCCATGGGGCACCTTGGAGCCTACAGCTTTCATGAGACCAAAAACTATATCTGCGGCGAAGGTGGGGCCCTCATTGTCAACGATGGCACGTTTCTCGAGCGAGCTCACATTCTGCGCGACAAGGGCACGAATCGACAGCAGTTTTTACGGGGGAAAGTACGGAAGTATAGATGGATCGAAGTGGGGTCTTCGTTGATTCCCAGTGAGCTTGTGAGCGCGTTTCTGTACGGGCAGTTGGAGGAGATGCAGCAGATCTCGGAGCGTAGACAACAAGTTTTCACCTTCTACAACGATCATTTGGAGGACCTGGAGAGCCGCGAACTGCTGAGGCGGCCTCGAGTGCCGAAACACTGCGAAACTAACCACCACATTTTTTATATTTTGCTTCCGAATGAAGAAATCCGGGACTCACTGGAGAAACACCTGGCAGATCATGGAATCCAGGCGATCTCCCATTACGAACCGCTTCACAGTTCGCCAAAGGGGCGCCAGCTATCAGCCGTAGCCAAAAAACTGCCGGTTACGGAATCAGTAGCAGGGCGAATTCTCCGCCTTCCGCTGTACCACGGCATTATCGAGAGTCAACAGGCAGGTGTCGTTCGAACCATCGCGGAACACCTCGACGCGCCGTCGCGGAATCTTGTTTCCATTGCCGGGCGATCGGTGGACAACAAACAAGAGTCGTCACGATGATCCAGGATTCACTGGCAAATCGTACGATTTCATCAGGTGAATTTCAGTCGGGAATATCGGTGATTGTCCCCGTTTACAACAGCCAGTCGACGTTGACGGATCTCGTGGAGGAGCTGTCTGAGGTCTTGGTCGAAATCGGTAAGGATTTCGAAATTGTACTGGTCAACGATGGAAGTGCGGACGGGAGTTGGGAGCGGATCAAGTGTCTTGCAGAGGACAACTCCCGAGTGTTGGGCATCAACCTGAGCCGCAACTATGGACAGCACAACGCGACGTTGTGTGGCCTGCGGGTTGCACGATTCGGCATTTCCGTAACAATGGACGACGATCTTCAACACCCGCCTGGAGAGATCCCGCGTCTCTTGAGTCATCTTGGTGAGGGTTGCGATGTTATTTACGGACGTCCCCTGAGGAAACGCCACTCGTGGATGCGAAATCTCCTGACCCGCCTGACCAAATCAGTTGTGGGTCGGGCAACCGGTTTGCGTCGAGTCATGGAACAAAGCCCCTTCCGCGCTTTGAAGACGAGACTTCGATTTGCTTTTGATGACTACCAGGGGCCGGATGTCTTGTTGGACGTCCTCCTTGGGTGGGGAACCACCAAATTCTGCAGCGTTCCGGTTGAACATCATCCACGGAGACATGGCAGAAGCACCTACACTGCGGCGAGACTACTCGACATGGGAATCCTCGTTTTGACGGCGTACAGTACGGCTCCACTGAGGTTTGCCAGTTGGGTGGGATTTTCTTTGACTGCCTTCGGTGTTGCGGTCCTGACGTATGTCGTCATTCTGGCGGTTTTTTTCGGAAGCGTCCCCGGATTCCCCTTCCTGGCATCACTTATTTCCATTTTCAGCGGCGCTCAGCTCTTTGCTTTGGGTTTGTTCGGAGAGTATTTGACACGAATATTCAACCGCGCCCTCGGGAGGCCAACGTACGTCGTGAAGGAAACCGCAGAGCAACCGGGCGGGAGAGATCGACGTGGAAAACTCCAGCATGAACAATCGATTTAGGGTTGGGTTTTGCGTATCTGGACATGGTCGGCTCTTTCGGGCGGCTGCCGTGCATCGGGCTCAGCTCGGGACCGAGATCGCACTTGCCGTGCTGGATGCAGGGTCGGACCGTTCTCTCGATTTTTTTTGTGAGCAGAATGAGATCCCGAGCGTACGGCTCAGACAAGGCGAGAAAAAGCAGCGGTTATCTGAACAGGTGACCCGGTCCTGTGTTGACGCGAATCTCGACCTGTTGTGTCTCACCTTCAACCGGATTCTCTCTCCAGATCTGGTACGAACCTACGACGGGAGGATTTTCAACGTTCATATGGCCCTGCTGCCGTCGTTCAGGGGATTGAGCGCTTTGAACCAAGCCATCGAGGGAAACGTGAGGTTTGCTGGTGCGACCATTCACGAGGTCACCGAGGAGGTCGATAGGGGGCCGATCATCGCCCAGTGCGTTGTCGGATTGCGATCTGGGGAAACTCCGGCGACCCTCGGGGCACGGCTCTTCGGCCTTCTCAGGCTGATGTATCTACAGGTCATTGTGTGGTACAGGGATGGAAGGGTCTTCAAGGATAATGAGGGTCACCTCTGGGTACGGGATGGCCTTTACGGTCAATTTCCAATATCTCCGGCAGTGGAGGAGCCATTCGCTGATTGACGGGCGGGGGCGAGGCAGAGTCAACGATGAACCACACGAAAATGCCGGACCGATTTCGAATCTCACGACGGGAGATTGTCTGGATTTTGATAGTGATGGCGCTTGCGCTGGGCGTCAGGATTCACGGGATCGGCGAAGAAAATTTCTGGGTTGACGAGGTCCACCAGTTCCGAATCGCATCGCAGTCCGTGTCGGATGTCCTTCAGAATTATCGTCCGGATTCAAAATACGGCACTAGAGACCAGGCTCCCCTGTCGCTGGTAATTTCACATTTTTTTATTTCCGATCGCCACACTGAATTTTGGTTCCGACTTCCATCTTCCGTGTTCGGTACGTTGGGTGTGCTGGCCCTTTTCCTTGTCGCCCGCAGATTGGTACCCGTTCGGGTGGCATTGTTGGCGGCATTATTTTTGGCCCTATCGCCACTCGACGTATGGTACGGCCAGGAAGCCCGCTGGTACGCCCAGTGGGCCTGCGTGTCTACGTTTTCCTACCTCCTGCTGATGGAGGCAAGAGAGGCGGGCAGTGCCAGGTTGTGGCTGGCGTACGGATTCGCGGCGTTGGTGAATTTGTACACTTTCATCTACAGCGTGTTTGTCACCGTGGCTCAAGGGTTGTCGGTGTTGTTGAGCGGCCATGGCCACCAAAAATCTCTCAAAAAACCCCTGTGGTTTTTGGGCGTTCACATCGCTGTGCTCGCTGCGTGCGCCCCGGTGTTGAACGTCGTTTTTTCTTCCGCTGGTAAGGCGTACAGCGGTACCCTGAGACCTTCATCGCTGTTCGAGCTTCCGTACGCCGCTTTCACGTATGCGGCGGGATTCACCTTCGGTCCGACGGTATCGAAGCTTCACGATGCTCGGTCGCCCGCCAATATCGTCTCCGAGTCTCCGGAAATACTATTGGTTTTGCTCGTCTTCACGCCGCTGGTTGTGCTTGGGATTGTAAGGGTTGTAAGAGATGCCGGATTACGTAACTGGGTCCTGCCGTGGTTGGTGATCCCGCCGGTTCTAGTGTTCGTGACCTCGGCGATCATGACCGAGATGACATTTCAGGTACGGTACACCATCGTTGCTGTTCCCGCGTTCATGCTGGTTGTAGCGATCGGCACCATGTCGTTCAGCGGCTGGATGAGGAGGTTGGCCGGTGGAAGCGTGATCGCGATTTTTGCCATCTCACTCTCAAACCTTTACTGGGATTCACAATACAACAAGGCCGATGTCAGAGGAGCACTCGGGTATGTGTGGGCCCAAGACCAGAAGCACGCGCAGCTCGTGGCAGTTGGGCAGATTGAGTATGTTCTTCCACATTACGCGATGGGTGCAGACACGGCCTTTGTGGGTTGTGGGAGTCGGAGTTACACCGACTACACCCTCATCGATCCGACTGCCGAACCCCCCGGTTTTCCTGAGGAACTGGATCTCTCTCGCACGACGTGGGTTTTGGTCGGTAGAGATTGGGCGCGCGACCGTGAGCCGTGTCTGAAGTGGCTCAGTCAGAACTACACGATAGGAAACAAGATCGAGCTGACCGGTGTCGAGTTGTTTCGGCTTGAACCGTTGTTGCGGCCTGCGCAAGGTGAACAGCTCAGCTCACAGGTGCAGTAGTCAACAGTCGGATAACCGAGAGCTCTCCCATGTCGAAAAGTGCACTCATCACTCAATCCAACTACATTCCCTGGAAAGGGTATTTTGATGCAATCAACCTCGTCGACGAGGTGATCCTGTTGGACGATGTGCAGTACACCCGCGGCGATTGGCGAAATCGAAACAGGATCAAGTCACCGCAAGGCCTGTTGTGGCTGTCGATCCCCGTCTCCGTGAAAGGTCGACGCGGTCAGTCGATCCGTGAGACCCGGGTTGCACGTCGTGACTGGGCAGACCATCACCTCATGACACTTCGGCATTGCTACCGCCGGTCGGAGTATTTTTCAGAGTACGAGGCCATGATCGACGGACTGTATCGAAGGGTGGATCGGTGCGACTTTTTGAGCGAGATCAATCGGATCTTCATCGCCGCGATCTGCGATCACCTCGGGATTCCCACGATCATCCGTCAGTCATCAGAGTTCGAGATTGGTCCTGGGAAAACGGAACGACTGGTGTCGATATGTCGCCAATCGGACATTTCTGACTACTTCACGGGGCCTTCGGCGAAGGGTTATCTTGACGAGGCCCAGTTTGCAGCTGCGGACGTTCGAGTTCACTACATCGACTATTCGGGTTACCGCGCCTACCGGCAGCTGTACGGGTCGTTCGAACATTCCGTTTCCGTCTTGGATCTCTTGTTCAATACTGGACCGTCTGCACGTGCCCATATGAAGACATTCCCCGAATCTCGCATCGCGGGCGACTAGCATGCACGGCAGCACGATTCGCTGAAAGGCTGCGCCTGTTGGGTCGCCTCATTCGTACGGCTGCCTAAATGTCCGCTTTGCGAGTGGTGCGTAATACTCGTCCAGGGACGTTGGAGGTTGAGCGAAAAACCCCAGTTTCTGGCGGGCGTTGTCAGAGATCCCGTCGAGGTCAATACCGGCGAGAAGGCGTGGTAGGTCGAATCTCTGCTTCATGAAGGGCCGGCACATGTTCAGCGTGAACGAATGACGCCATGAGTTTGTTTCGTTTGTTCCTGCCGAGTGCCAGAGCCGAGGATTGAAATACCAGGCTGACCCCGCGGGTGCGACGAGCCGGCGCGCTTCTGAGAAAAACTCCTCCTCACGTGGCTTGTCGGCTCTGGTGTGCGACCCCGGTAAATACCACGTGGCGCCGTTGATTTCGGTGAAGTCGTCCAGAGGGAACACAGCCCCCATGTTGGTGGGATATCCGGGAATCAACCGGGGGCAATCGACATGTATGCGATTCGCGGCGTTTGTTGCGTGGGGTGGAAGGGAAGAGGAAAGGTAGGCGTATATGATGCACCCCTCTCCAAGGACCAGGTCGAATGGATCAATGAGTGGCCTTTGGTCCAGCACATCAATGAAAACGCGGTCATAGAGCGCGCAACATTGGACGGTGCCGTAGTCCGGATAAGCGCACGTGCCGTGATAGAGAGCTTCAGCCTCGATGGCCCTCTCGACGCCGATCCTGCAACGCTGGACGACCTCATCGCTGAGAATGTTGTCAAGAAGAACACAGCCATTGGTTTCGAGTTCGTTGACGAAGTACGCATCGTCGAGCAAGTTGACCTCCAAGCTGACGGTAGTTTAACCGAGTGAGAACCCGTGGGTCGTCCGCTGGTTTTTGGGTTCATGGAGGGTGCAGCCGTCCGCTATTTTGTTGATATGATAATTGAAGGACCGGTGCTTCCGGAGGTTCGCGAAATTCACACTCTTGGAAACAGGGACAATTGCCGCCCGGAGGCTGCTTTTTCGACCATGACCGCTGATATCCCCAAGATCAACGTGCTCGGCACTGAGGTGGCCGCCGTGAATCCTGAGGAAGCCACTCGACTGATTAATGGTTGGCTATCGCAGGACGAGACAGGCCGGTACGTAAGCGTTGTCGACGTGCACTGCATCATGCAGAGCTATCGACGCCCCGAGGTTCGGCAAGCATACAACTCGGCCGACGCCTGCATGCCTGACGGCATGCCGTTGACGTGGGTTGGGCGATTGCGCGGTTGCCGAACAATGAGCCGTGTCTACGGCCCAGACCTCATGCTCGCGCTGCTTGAACTCGCCTCGAAATCGGGTCAAACGAATTTCTTCCTTGGAGGTGCCGAGGGTGTTGCTGACGAATTGAGGGACAGAATGGAGCGGCGCTTCCCCGGCCTGAGCGTTGTCGGCACGTACAGTCCACCGTTTCGTTCGCTCACGCCCGACGAAAAGACCGCGCTCGTCGGTGAGATAAACTCGCTTCGCCCGGATCTTTTGTGGGTGGGTCTTGGTGCCCCCAAACAGGATCTCTTTATGGCTGAATACCATAGGTTGGTGAACTGCAAGGTGATGATTGGTGTAGGCGCGGCGTTCGACTTTCACACCGACCGGATCCGTCAGGCACCTCGCTGGATGATGAAATCTGGGCTCGAATGGACCTTCAGACTCTTCATGGAGCCCCGTCGATTGGGTCCGCGTTACCTTCGCCACAATCCCGCGTTTGTTTGGCACATCGTGCTCCAACAGCTCGGGTTGAGAACGTACCCGGTCGATTGAATCACCGCGCCGGTAGCTGGCACCGGTGCTGTCGACAACTTGCGCACGACGTGGTGCATCGCGGGGGAGCACGAACGAGCTAAAGTCGTCGCGAGCAGCTGGCAAAACGGGCGCCTGCGCCCTGACTCGTGTTGCCAGGGGCTTCTTCCGGGCACTCCAAGGTGGCACGTCACGGCTCGAATGACGCGCAGCATAATGTCAATTATTGTGGCAAAATAGACCGAGCAATCGCCAAGTTCGACGGGTGTGAGCTCATGAGCACACAAAAACAAGGCAGTAGGTCCTCCGAGTGGCTCGGTCCCTGAAAGGGATCGCGATCCTCTGGATCTTCTTCAATCACCTCGTGGAACGGATCTTCGGTTTCCCGTTCATCTCGAACCCGAACTCTGCGTGGCCGCCCTTCGTCGATCGCCTCGAGCAAATTGCTCCCATCGAGTTCGGGTCGCCGGTCAACGACGTCCTCCTGAATCTCGCCAGATACCTCGGCTGGGCTGGTGATCAAGGCGTCCAGCTCTTTCTGATAGCGAGCGGATTCGGCCTCATGTGGAGCGTGCAACAACGCGGCGGTGTGGAGGAATGTCGGGCTTTTCTTCGGCGGCGGTTGGGACGAATCTATCCGATGTGGTGGGGAGCCCATCTCTTTTTCCTCGCCCTGTCGGTGTTTGTCGGCCGGTACGGGATGCAGCCCTTCGATCCGAGGTTCTACCTCAGCATGATCGGGTTCCGTGCGACGCCCGAGATGATCTACTACTTCGCGCCCGCTTGGTGGTACATCGGGCTGATCCTTCAGCTCTACCTCGTGTTCCCGCTGCTCGCGCGCTGGCTCCGACGCGTGGGCGCCAGCCGTTTCCTGCTGTGGACTCTGGGAGTTTCGTTCCTGGTAAGACTGGTCGGTCTCTACTGGTTCCAAGGCTACCTCGATGCCTGGTCGCGCGGTGCGATCTTTGTGACGAGGCTGCCGGAGTTCGCGTTCGGCATGGCTGTGGCGTGGTGGCTTTTTGAGCATCCTGAGTCGACCGATCGCGCTCTCAGGAGTCGGTGGGCGGTCACCGCCGCCATTGTAGGTTACGGGGTCGCGACCGGCCTCGCCCTGACCCTATGGGGTATGGCGGTCGCCCCATTCCTGCATGGGGCAGCGGTTTTCGTCCTGATCTACGGTCTGCTTGCAAGGGCAGGTAGAGGGCTCGCGAGGGTGATCGCCGCGCTGTCTTGGTTGGGGGCCATCTCGTACTCCCTGTACCTGACACATCACCCTGTCACTGCTTTCCTCGTGGAGCGAAGGTCAATTCCGACGCTTGCGGACGTCGCGTTCGGTGTGCCGGTGTTCGCTGCCGCCGTGGCGGTGTCCTTGATTCTCGAAAGGGTGGTTGGGTGGGTGCAGTCTGCTGTGGTCGAACAATGCCGGCGGAACGGCGCACGCCGGGTCGTGATCTCCCTGGTCGCTGCCGCCTTCGCTGCCTCCGCACTTCTTCTGGGCGCAGAAGCCACGGTCAGGCATTTCAACCCCAAAGAGGCGAATGGGTGGGGTGAGAGACCGTCGTTGGAACCTCATCCCGTGTTCGGCTGGAGGCTGATCCCAGAATCGACGACGCGATTGCGCTGGGAAAGCTACGACTATGTCGTCGAGGCCAATGAGCTCGGGTTCCCGGGACCTTCGTACCCCAAGCGCGCACCAAAAACACCACTCGCATCATGACGCTGGGAGACGCCTTCACAAGCGCGGAGGGTGTTGACACCCAGGAGTCTTGGCCGCGCATTCTCGAGGACCTCCTCCGCAGGCGCCTCGACGACAACCGCGTCGAGGTGTTGAACTTCGCGATCACCGGCTACGGCCCCAACCAGAATGCCGCCGTGTTCCAAGAGTTCGGACCCCTCTACCGGCCCGACCTAGTGTTGATCGGGTTCTTTGTGAACGAGTTCTTCGATGCGCTTCTCCCGAACGGGTCCTTCCAGTCTGAAATCGGATTTGGGTTACCCGCTCAAAATGGCGTGGGCTCGTACCTCGAAGCGGCCCAGGCACGTAAGTTGTTGCAGCACAGGGTCACGGATCCGCTGCGGGAGCTCTTGACGGGGACCCCTCGTTCGTATGGCTATTTTCTGGGTAATTTCCGAGCGTTCGACACGGAGGCACTGGAGGAACTTCTTCAAGGAGCCGAGGTGGTGGAAGATGAGGCTCGCAGAAATCAAGGCCACGGCGGCGTCGATCGGTGCGGAGGTCATCGTGGTTTTGATTCCTGCGTCGGTCCAGATCTGCAATCCGGAGGATCTCTCCTATTTCCCACGAGCGGTTGATCTTGGGGACGGAGAGGAATTCGACCTCGAACGCCCCCAGGCTGTTGCTCGAGAGATCACCGAGGAGTTGGGAATCGTCACGTTGGATTTGAGGGTGCCCCTGAGCACGTTGAACGAGTGTCCATATCAGCCCTGGAACATGCACTGGTTGCCCGAGGGTCATCGTGCAGTGGCATCGTTCATGGCGGACGTGCTGATCGACGATGCGTACATTGGAGAGCGATCGACACCTGACGAGGGAAGAAGATGAAGTACGTCGGCTGGGTGGTTGAGTTTTTTCTTCGAAACGCCGCAGGAGCTTCGTTGTTTTTCATTCTGGCTGGGCTCGGCCTGCTCCTTCAGAAACGCGGCCGGAACGCGACATCACCGGTCAGGCTCGTCTTGACAGCTCTGTCGGTATTCTGGATGGGCGCTCTGGTGGCCTTATTCGTCAACCATCTCCGCTTTCCCCTTTTCCTCGACCTCATGGAAGGTGTGGTTCTCCAGCACGTCGAGCGGCTTGCCGCTCTCCAGCCTGTATATACCGCGCCCTCACCGGAGTACGTCCCACTTGCGTACAACGTGGGATTCTACGTACTGGCGGTTCCATTCTCGTGGGTCTTGGGACTGAGCCTGCCGACTCTTCGGCTGATTGCCATGCTGGCAACGATCGGCATTGGCGCCTTGACTTTTCTATGGATCGGTATCTGCATGTGTGCTCGGACGGTCCGGTTTTTCAAGCCGAAGCCCTCAATTGGAATCGGCAGAAGGTTTCCGCTCCCGGATGCGGTCAAAAAACGGCGTGAAAATTTTCATTTTTGGATCGACTTGACAGGGATGCCGTGTTAGTAGCCGTAACCTTGTGCGGTCCCTGTTTCGACCTGCGCGAAGGCTGTTCGTTGAGATGAAGCGGGAAACCCGGCGTTGGATCAGAGAGCTGGCTTACTACAGCAGCCTGGGGTTCCAGATCGCGCTGTCCATCTTCATCGGACTGGCCATCGGGGTTTTCCTGGACCGGCGGTTCCATTCCAGCCCTTGGCTGACTTTGATCTTTCTGGGCCTGGGGATCGCGGCTGCCTTCAGGAACATCGGATTGGCCATCAAAAAGAGCGGGCGGCCTTGAAGGGAGATCATCCATCGGGTTCGGGTCGTTGAAGACGGCCACGGGTTTTGGGCGAACCCTGCATACGAACCATCGAGATGCCGTGAAGATTCAAGAGCGCATTCTGAACTGCGTCAAACGCTCCAACTGGGTGCTACTGGGGCTTGCCACGGGTTGGGGATTTTTTTTGCCCCCTTCCGGCTTTGCCCTCGGGCTCCTTGTTGGAGGACTCATCGTGACCGTCAATTTCCACCTTTTGTATCGGACCCTGAAAGGCGCGCTCACTCCCCCTCATACTCTCGACCCCACCATGCCGTCATCGCCAAGTATTATCTTCGCTTCACCGTCAGCGGCCTGGTTATCTTCTGGCTGATTTCCCAAACATGCGGATCCCTGGGCCTCGTCCTGGGCCTTTCCGTGGTCGTCATGAGCATCCTCTTCGCAACCCTTGTGGAGCTGAAACATCTTCTTTTCAAGGAGGCAACGTAACGTGGAGCATCCTTATCTGTTTTTCGTCAAGCTGTTGGAGGCCGTGGGCGTGGACCATTTCGCGCATGCGTATCCCCATGTCATCTACACTTGGGTGGTGATGGCCATGCTGATCGTCTGGGGCCTTGGCGGCCAAGAGCGTCAGCCTCATCCCAACCAAAGGGCAGAATTTCTTCGAGATGGTCGTGACCGGCATCGAGGAATTCATGGTGGACATCACGGGTGAGGAGGGACGGTGGCTGTTTCCCATGATCGCGACCGTTTTCATCTACATTTTCACCTGCAATCTGATCGGGCTGGTGCCGGGCTTTTTTCCGCCCACCGCGAGCTTGAACACGACGCTGTCCTGCGCCCTGACGGTGGTGATCTTCACCCACGTCATCGGCATCAAGTACCACGGCGCCAAGTACATCAAGCATTTCATCGGACCGGTGTGGTGGATGATCCCCATCATCTTCCCCATCGAAGTCATCGGGCATACGGCACGCATCCTCTCGCTGTCGTTCCGGTTGTTCGGAAACATGATGGGCCACGAACTGGTGCTGTCCATTCTGTTCGCGCTGGCGGGGCTCTTTTTTCGCGCCGTTGCCCATCATGGCCCTGGGGATCTTCGTCGCGCTGGTTCAGGCGTTTGTTTTTTTTCTGCTGTCGATCATGTATTTCACCGGGGCCATGGAACATGCCCATTGACCCCCGGGACTCGGGGGGGGAGGCGCCGAAGGTGCGTCCTGCACCGGTTCAGAGGCTACAGGGTACCGGGATTTATATCAGCGGAAAAGAAAGAAGCTGAGGAATTAATTAACAAGGAGGTGTAACAGAGTATGGAGACACAGGCGCTACAGTTTTTCATCACATGCGCGATCGCGGCCGGGTTTCGGACTGGCCATTGCGGCCTGTTTTTGCGGCATCGCCCAGGGAATAGGTCTTCAAGGCTGCGGTGGAGGGAATCGCCCGCAACCCGGAATCATCGGGCAAAGTGACGGTGACCTGCTGATCGGTCTGGCCATGATCGAGTCGCTGTGTATTTACGCCCTCGTGATTTCGCTGATTCTGATCTATGCGCACCCGCAGGCAGAAGCGATCGCCAAGCTTTTCGCGGGGTAGGTCCTTCCAAGGAAAGAAAGGGGCAGCCCCCGGTAACGGGGTCGGCCCCTTTTTTTCTTCCCCTGTAGGTGTTCCCGACGCCTCGCGCTTCAGCCGCGATAGGCCGGAAGGACCTTTCTGAGGAACTGTCCCGTGTAGGAGTGCGGAAGAGCGGCGATTTCCTCGGGGTTCCTCACATCCCACCACGTGTCCCCCGGCATCTCCCCCCTCCAGGCCCAAATCGATGACGTAATCGGCGGTCTTGATGACGTCGAGGTTGTGCTCAATGACGATGACGGTGTTCCCCGCCTCCACGAGGCGGTTGAGCACGCCTAAGAGCTTCCGGATGTCGTCCATGTGGGGACCCGTGGTGGGTTCGTCCAGAAAATAGACCGTCTTTCCAGTTCCCCGCTTGCTCAACTCCCTGGGACAGCTTGATCCTCTGGGCCTCTCCCCCGGAGAGGGTGGTGGCCGGCTGGCCGAGACGGATATAGCCCAGGCCCACGTCCATCAGGGTCTGCAGTTTGTTGCGGACGGCGCCGAGGGCTCCGAAGAACTGGGAGTGCCTGGGCAACCGTCATGTCCAGCACATCAGCGATATT
>CAVQOJ010000009.1:0-39224 GCA_963714385.1 uncultured Holophagae bacterium
ATCCGGGCATGAAGGCGGGACACCCATTCCGAGTCGATGCGGATGTCCACGTCGGCGCCGCGGCCGAGGGTGTTCTCGCCCTCGGCGAGCGAATAGCCGCGTCCGGCGACCTCCAGCTCGAAGGCCGAGGCTTTCTCGGATTCGATGGCATCGGGGGCCTGTACAGCGCGAACTGTCGCCACCAGACGGTAGCCGCGGGTTGGGATGGTCTTCACGTACCGGGGTTGACCGGCGTCGTCCCCGAGCGCCCGGCGCAGATCGGAGATCACCCTCGTCAGCCGGCTGTTGGAGATGACCTCCACCTGCCAAACGGCGTCGATTAACTCCCTCTTGGAGACCACCTGCCCCGCCCGTACGGCGAGGTAGGCGAGAACCTCCACCACCTTCGGTTCGAGGTGGATCTGCTGCCCGTCCCGCGAAATGGCACCGACAGCGGGCTCGACGAGCCACTCCCCGAGTGTGAAAGCGGCGCCCGGCGTGGCGAGTTCGGCCAGTTTCGGCATTCTGGGGCTTCCTGGCCCCAGTTTACCGCATATTTTCCAGTTAATCAGCCTTCGTTGCGATAATTCCGCCGATCACTCGCTCCGTGATGACGAGTGGAGGGCTATCAACTACAATCCGTGTTCTTCATCGGAGGGTTGATGAACGAGTTCACCGCGGCATTCGCCGGCACTTTTCTGGCGATCTTCAAGGTCTTTCTGGTGGTGCTGGGCGCCGGAATCCTGGTGCGCCGCGGCGTGCTCAACCAGAGCGTCGTCACGGCTCTGTCCAACGTCACCGTCACCCTGTTCCTGCCGTGCATGATCTTTTCGAAGGTCATCGAAAACTTCGATCCCGGCGCGTTCGCGCTGTGGTGGACCCTCCCCCTCGTCGCCCTCGCGATGCCGGCCGTCGGGCTCGCCGCCGGGTCCGTCATGTTCCTCCGGGAGCTACCCAAAAAGAAGAACATGCTCGCATTGGCCAGCATGCAAAACGCCGGCTACCTGGTGCTGCCGGTGGGTCTCGCGCTCTACCCGGACCGGTTTGACCGCTTTGCCCTCTACTGCTTCCTGTTCATCCTCGGATTCAACGCGGTGCTGTGGAGCCTCGGCAAGAGGCTGGTGACCGAAGGCGAAAGCGCCAACGGCTGGCAGAGTTTCGTGACGCCGCCCCTGGTCGCGAATCTGACCGCTTTGGCCCTCGCTCTGACGGGCGCACGGCGCGCCGTCCCGTCGGTCGTGATCGACGCCGTTGATCTCGTGGGGCAGGCCGCGGTGCCGGTGGCGACGGTGGTTCTGGGGGCGATTCTCGGCGGCGTGACGTTTCGTCTGCGTCCCTACCTTTGGGACGCCGCACGGGTCCTTGCCGTCAAGCTCGGCGTCCTGCCTCTGATCACCGTACTGGTCGTGCGGGCGTTGAACCTCGATGCCGTCGATCCTCTCCTCGCCCGATTCCTCGTGCTGGAGGCGGCGGCGGCGCCGGCGTCCGGAATCGTCCTTCAGGTCCGCACCTACGGCGGCGACGAGCAGAAGGTGGGTAGTTTAATGCTGGTCTGCTACGCGGCATGCCTGATCACGATGCCGTTCTGGCTCGCCGTCTGGGAGACGGTGTCTCGCTGATCGTCGGTTCGACCCGGTGAGGCAGGCGGGCTACGGTACACGCCTCAGAAGCAACCTGAGATCGGTGGTTCGCAAGCCCTGCGGCACGACCGGCACCGGTGCGTCGGTTTTGAAAGCAACGACCCCCCGCCGGGTGATCTCCGCCGTCAACGCGTAATTGGCGCCGGTCCTGAGGTCCTCCTCATTGACGACGATCTCGAACGAGATCGGTGGCTGTCTACGGGGCGGAGCTTGCACAGCCGCAACCTCTCTCCCGACCTTTCCGCCAGTCCCCACTTCCACCAGCCGAACCACCAACGAGGCGTCGCCCGGCAGGGCGATCCGTTCGCGCAGGAATGCCTCGCCGGATATGAGTATCCTTCCGGGCTCCTCCGCGACATCCTGTCCGGTCGGGTCCCCGTTGTCATCCGGCGTGGGCTCGGCCGCCGCGGGCGCTTCGGCCAGCGGTTGAGCGGGCCCTGGCGCCTTCCGTTCACCCCGGCGGCACCCGGGCGCGACGATCAGCAGGGCCAGGATTGCCGCGACGATCACGTTGGGCAGACTCTTCACCTCATCCTCCGACCCGTCGGCGGCAACTCTAGCCCACTGTTGTCACCCCCGCAACGGCGCGTCACCCGGCGACGGCCTCGTACAGACGATCGAGGCGACCCTCGATCGGCGCCCGCCGAAACCGGTCCGCCACCATGATCCGTCCCTCAATCCCGAACCGCCGGGCCAGCCCGGGATCGCCGTCGAGCCGCGAGATCGCCTCTGCCATCTCCGCCACGTCGCCGGCGGCGACTCGCAGGCAGCCCGCGTCGGACCACTCACCCGTGCCCCCGGTAGCGGCGACGATCACCGGAGTGGCCTCGGCCAGCGCCTCCACTCCAATCACGCCGAACGGCTCCTGCCATCGGCTCGGAAAAACCAGAGCACGTGACCGGCGAAGCACGCCGCGCAGCGCGGTGGCGGACAACCACCCGAGGTGCTCCGCACCATCGACTCGGTCACTGAGCGGGCCGTCGCCGGCAACGCGCAACGGGCTGTCGCAGGCCGAGGTACGCCACGCCGACCACCCGTCGATGACACCCTTGTGGTCCACCAGCCTTCCCCCGATCAGGAAGCCACATCCCGGGTCAGGGGGATCGTCGCCGACCTCGACCCACGGCGGGATCACCTCGGCACCGCAGAGCCCGACTCTGTCGAGCTCCCTTTTCATGTATTTGGACAAAACGACGAGGCGGAAATCCTCCAGTGCCTCGCGCCGGGCTCCGGTGAGCTCGACGAGGCGGGCGCGGTACTCGTCGTCAGGGAGGCAGGCGCGGCAACGGTCGTCCGACATGGCATGTTCGCAGCCCGAGCCGCACGGCAAGGTCTTGCCCGGCCCCGGGCAGAATACCCGGTGGTCCTGGATTGTCGCGACCGCGCGCCCGGTGGCCGCAGCGTCACGCAGCGCTACGGGATTCATGACGTTTTGAAGGTGCACCACATCGGCGTCGCACAGCAGACCGGACAGCTGCGCCAGCCGTTGGGTCGACTCCACCTTCGACGCGAGACCGCGGACGCGCACCCCACGCGAACCGGTTGGCAACCGGACATCAGTTTCCGCCCTCCCGAACGCGACCACGACCCGATTGCCGGCCGCCACCGCCCACCGGATGACCTGGAGGAGGTGCAGGTCCGCACCTCCCCGGACGCTCAGGCGATCGGTGAGATACAGGATGTGCACGACCCTATCGTATCGCCCGTGAGGGTCGAATCCGATGAAATTTTCGAAAAGCTCTCCCCCACCCATTCACCCCACGTATCGAACTGGGGTTCATCCGGAGAAATGTGGTTGGGGATCTGCCGTGCCCGTTTGGGTGCCCGTGCCCGAAATTGCAGCGGCAGCGACAGTCATCAGGGGCAGGGACAGGAAGCAGCGAGCAGCGACAGCGATCAGTCTTCAGCGGCAGCCATCTGTGGGCTTCGAGGCATTGCACATGGACACCTCCGGGTCGTTCACGGGGTGAATGGGCAGAGCTGGCGAGGGGGCCGGAGTCAAGGGCGCCATGCGGCCGGCCAAAGGCCGGCAAACCCTTGACACCCACCACTGGCGGATCGCAATTGCCTCGGCCAAAGAGGTCGACAGCCACCTGCGGCTCCTCGCCGCCGCTGGTGCAGTCAATGGAATCGGGGCACAGGACGCCCTGGAGACCCTTGACCACGTTCGTGCGATGACGTGGCGTCTGCTCAATCCCATCTGAGCGCGCCCGGTTGTCTGATACTGACGCTGTCAACTGACGCTGCCGCGGGTCCCTGACGCTGTCAACTGACGCTGTCCCTGATGGCTGTTTCCGCGGATGAAACCGCGGTTCCTCTTCGGGCGGGTGCCGTTGTGAAATCCGAATTCAAAAAGCGTCCATCTCACGTTTCCCCGAATGAGCCCGAACTTATCGAGGCCCGACTTCAGGGCAGCTTGATGATTGATCGAATGGTGTTTGTCCCTCGTGTGGTGCGAAGGTGGGGCGGTCTGGGGGTGGGTCAACCGACCTGGGCGGCATCCTCATCGCAGCGGCCCGGGCCGGCGACGACATTGGCAGGTCTCGCCTCTGGTGGAGCCGGACCGATGGTTCGAAGCTCGAGCCGCGGCACGCAGTTACACGGTCCCCCTTGACCACTCGGGCACCACTGGTCGTGCATCGCCTCGACCGTCACCCGGTCCCCAGGATCCGCGACCCAGCCGTGGCGTCGGAGAGCGTCGAGGTAGTCCATACATTGAGAGATACGTCGAGACGACGTCTCCGGTTACACCTTGGACCGGAACGACGGGGCGCCAACTTCAGTCCTTAGCGATTCTGAGAACCCGACCTCGACCGGTCTCCTTGACCTCGTAGAGGGCCTCGTCCGCGCGCGCGATCAGCTCGGTGCCGTCGACACCATCACCCGGATAGCAGGCGACTCCGGCGCTCGCACCGACCGGAACGGTGCCGTCCGCCATCGGCAGGGCTGCGGCCGCCCTCCGGACGGCCTCGACGAATCCCTCGGCCGCCACCACGGCTCCCTCGGGCCCGGTCCCCGGCACCAAAATACAGAACTCGTCACCCCCCCAACGGACCACCAGATCGGTCGACCTCGCCCGCCCTCGCAGGGTCTGAGCGACGCTCTGCAGCAGGGTGTCACCGGCCAGGTGGCCGGCGGTGTCGTTGTACTGCTTGAACTTGTCGAGGTCCATCAGGATCACGGCGAGGGGGACCCCGGTACGCTGGGACAGCGAGATGTGCCGTTCCAGCTCCAGCTCCAAGCGCCGGCGGTTGGCAAGCCCGGTCAGGGCGTCGCGATTGGCGATGTCCATCAACAAACGGTTGGCCTGCTGCAGCTCACGGGTCCGTCCGGTGACTCGCTGCTTCAGGTCGGCCTTCTCGCGCTCGAGCTCGTCGCGAACCGCCTCCAGCTGATCGGCGATCAGGTTGATGTGCCGTCCCAGGCGATTGACCTCACCGGGGCCTCTCATGGCATACCGCACATCCAGCTCGCCGCGTCCCAACCTCTCGACGGTATCGCCCAGCTCCATCAACCCGCGGACCGTGCTCCTTGCAGCCATCCACGAGACCAGCAGTGCGACCAGCACCGCCACCACCACTCCTACGACCGCCCATATCTTCACCACCGGCGGAGCGTCGGGAGAGATCCGTCCGCCCACGACGAGGGCAACGATCCCGAACAGCAGGACCGGACCTACCGAAGCGAGAATGATGCGCCGTTGAATCGACCAACCGTCCATGTAATCGTCCGTGTTGAACCTGACCATGCATTGTGCGAGGGAACTCGCCGCCTTCCAATTTCCCTGTTCTCGCCTTCCAGGTCAAGTCCAGGCCGCATCGACCCGGTCACAACTGGTGAAATTCGGGCGCTGGAACTGCTACTCTTGATTCAGGAAGCACGCGTGCAACAGCGATGAACGACAGCGACAGCGGAGTCCACTGCCCACGAACGAGGGGGATTCCGATCGACGGCTTGGCCGAGGCGGCTGATCGATTCGGTGGAGTGCGCCGGCGGGACCTGGCCCCGGGCGACCGCGTCATCGTTTCCACCAGGAACTCCATCTACTCTCTAAAAGCCTGCGCCGACGGGGCTTTCCTGGTCAGCGGCGGCTGGTTCGAACGTCAGGGCAGGGGGCCGGTACGCGCCGAGGTGCTCGGCTGCACGGTGGGCGGCCGGGCCCTGTTCACCGAACATGTGGCGGCTCCGGGCATGTTCATCGAGTTCGCGGACGGCCTCCAGACCACCAGGATCCGGCGGGTTCAACGGATCGCCGGGGATGGCACCGTGATGTGATCACAGCCCGCCCGCGAAGGCTCGCCGCCGTCGCCGACAACCGGAGATCTACTCCCCTGGCGGTTCGCCTCCAACACGATAGACCGTCACCCGACCACCAAAGAAGGTCGGCACCGCCAGCAGGCCGCGCTCGGGCACAAACTCGATGTCGGCACTCAGCTCCTCGATGACCGTGGTGTCGATGAGCTTGGTGATCGTCCCGTCCGGAGCGATCCGAAAGACCCTACCCTCCCAGTGAGAGACAATGATGTTGCCGTCGCCGTCGTTGCCGATGCCGTCGATAATCCCGGGGCCCAATCTGGCCACGGTCCTCAGCTCGCGGGTCTCGAGATTCGCCGCCTTCACCGACTGGTCGCCGTTGACCCCGATCAGGAGCTCACCGTCCATGACGTGGATCCCGTTGGGTTGCCGGACCTCGTCACCCTCGAGCCAGACCTCCAGGGCATCGCCCGCCAGTCGGTAGATGCGGCCGCCCCGCGGGTCCGACAGGTAGACCGTGCCATCGCCATCCACCGTCGGATCATTGGGCATGCCCGGCTGCGGAAGGGGGTACCGTCTGGCCACCGACGCGGTGGCGAGGTCGATCTCCGCCAGACCGGAGGACTCGGCCGCCCACAGGGTGTCTCCAGCCACGACGAGCCCCACGGGGTTGCGAAGGCCGGTGATCCAGTCGACCTCGACCCGGGACCCGTCTGCACTGATTCTGGAAATCGACTGCAGGGCCTCGCCCCGGCTCGGGTTGTAACCGTCGTAATTGGAAACGTAGAAGACCTCGCGGCTCGGATCCCAGGCCACCGATTCAGGGATGCGGAAATCCGGTCCCGTGGACCAGACGCTGGCCACTCCGTCGCCGAGATCAACGGCGTCGCCCCACCGTGCCATCAGGCCCCAACCTCCGAAAACCTCGGTCACCTTCACCACCAGCTCGTTGTGGCCCTTGGCCAGTGGCAGCACGACGGTGTCGTTGTAGCCGATGATTCCCAGAAACGACGGGTCCCGCTCTCGATAGGCGCTGCGCCCGGTGAACAGCAAACGGCCGTTGAGATACACCGAAGCGTGGTCGCTGTACCCGAAATCCAGAGGCCGCTCGGTGGCCTCCTCGACGTTGATCGCGGTTCGCACGAGAACGGCATCCGGCATCGGGCCCGTCCGTGCGACATACCGTGAGAGATTGATCAGGCCGGAGGGTTCAGCCTCAACCGGACGCCACGTCAGGGCTTCGATCACGGTTGTCTCCGGCAGGGTACGGGCCGCCACATCCGCCCTCGTGAGCGGCTCCGAGACCTCCCAACGGTTGATGATGCCGGGCGGACTGTCCCGCCAGGGGGGCGGACCGAAGCCGGCCGGCGGATCGAGGGTGTAGCGGAAGTTGGAAAAGAAGGCAGACCCATCGGCGGGCCCTCGAACCCCGATCGCACCTGACCGGAGCTCCCGCTTCAGGTCGTCGATGGCCAGAATCGGACGCTCCAGGTCGCCCAGGAAGACCCGGGCGCGATCGCCCAGAATCTCGAATCTGACAGTGACCCACTCTCCCCTGGGCAGATCAACACCAGCGGTGAATCCGTCACCGTTGTAGAGCTGCCAGCAGGAGACGTTATTGAACTTGGGGCCGTATTGAACACCGTCACCGTACCTCTCGATCCGGTGCGGTCTCAAGTAGATGCTCTCACCATCGCCGTTGCCCTGGATCCGAACGTCGATTCCCGGGTAGGAGGTGGCACCGGTGACCGCCAGGTCCACCTCGATGGTGCCGTTGGTGAAGGCCACGCCAGAGAGGGTCGCACCGCCGGCGAGTGCCGTGCGATCCAGGTGGTCCACCACCCGGCCTCCCTCCACGGTCCAGTCCTCGGAGTCGAAGGGCACCGCCACCATCTCGGAGCCGACAGCGGTGAGGGACAGGCAACAGATTCCACACAACCAGAGCCCTCCCGTTCTGAGGCCATGAACGGTCATTCCGCACCTCCTCTCGGCCCGGCTTGCCGCCGCTGAACCTCGGTACCGCGCGGGTCGGTCATTGCCGAGTCCTACCGAGGAAGTACTCCGGCCGTGTTTCCGGGTTTCATAGTTACCCCCGGAGGAGCGACGGCCGTTTCGGTTGCACCGAATTCTCACCATCGGGAGGGCTGCGGGAAAATCGAGGCGCCCTCGGCCAAGGTGATGTCCATGAAACGATCCGACTCCAGCCGGCCGACCCAGCCGGGAGGCCAGCGGTAGGTCCGCACGGACGCCTCCGATCGGACGAAACCTCCCCTGCCGCTGGCAAACACTGCAACCGTCGCCTCGGGAGGTGGCGGAGCCACCACTCCGATCTCCAGCTGGAAGTCGTTGATGACGCGCGCGCGCAGCCACCCCGCCGCCACACCATAGTCGACGAAGGACATCAACGTCCGGTCTGCCGCCACGGTTCCATCCCTCCCGGCCGCCACGTTGGCCACCCTGAGAGCGGACACCGGGGGTGATTCGGTGGTCCGGTAGGCCGCCGTCTGGGGCAGCCCGACAGCCGCCGAAACCGTCGCAGCCAACGCCACGACCGGCAAGGTCCACCGTCGAAGAACCGTCGCCAGCCCGATCACCACCGGACCGGTGGACAGCGCGAGGAACGGCAGGGCGTAGCGAGGCAGGGTCGGGTTTACCAACAGCTGGGAGGTGACCACCAGCGGCGCCAGGAGACACAGAAGCAACGGCCAAGGCCTCCCCAACGACCGGCTGTGACGCGCCCAGACAACGGCCCCGATCACCGCCAGGGCCAACCACAGGCCGGCCAGCTCCGGCCGGATCACACACCGGGCGAGGCCCGACACCGCGAAACCGTGATCGATTTGTGCGAGCCCACCCACGTGGAAGGCTGCATGAGCCTTCAACCCTGTGGCCAACGGCGCGACACCTCCGGCCGCCAACACGGTCCCGAGTGCTCCCGCCGCCACCACGATCGCGAGCGGACCGGCGACGAGCAAACGACGCCTCGAGCCCCGGACGGTCAGCAACCTCCACAAACCCAGTCCGATGATCCCGAGAGCTAGCTGCGGCCTGACCAGCAGGCCGAGCCCCGCGGCGATGGATCCCGCAGCCAGATCGATTCGACCCGGTCGCGGACGCAGCCACCACGCCGCCGCGAGGACGAGAAGAAATACGGCAGGGGTGTCCGAGTGGGCGTGCCCCGCCAGGAACCAGGGCCCCGGCAGAAACAGGTACAGCACCGCGCCGGCCGCTGCCAAAGGTCGCCGAATCCAAATCGCGAGCAGGGCCGCCATCGGGAAGAGGGTCCAGACGCCGGCCATCGCCGCCAATACTCTGAGGCCGAGGGCCGGATCCGGTGAGATGGGAGCTGCCGTCTTGCCGATCAGCACCCACAGCGGGAACCACGGTGGGTGCGGCCGGTTAGCCGCCGGGTCGAAGTCGGTCACGGCAAGCCCCAGGTAGGCCTCGTCCTGATCCCAGATGGAGGCCGGGAAGGCGGCCGCCCGGCATGCGAGGATCGCCATCAGCACGATCAACACCAGCCCCATGTCCAGCCGTCGATTGCCGAGGCCGAAGAGACTGAAGGAGCCCAACGGACAAGGAGGGTTTGCCTCGTCGACCGCCCACCACGGCGCACCCGGTAGACGGTGCCCGTGCTGGGTTGACGCGCTGATCGAGCCTTCCGGCAAGGCGATCTCCTCCCGTGTCATCCGTCCATTGTCCCCGACCCGAGCATCGGGTTCCCTCCTTTCCACCAAAAACCCAGAACCAAGATGAGATCAGACCGTATCTGCAATGGATGTCCCGGGCCTGCGAACCACCGAAGACCGACGAATGCCCAGCCCAACCGGACCCATCGATTGCGAGATGGTATCGTGCGGTCGTACCGGTGTTGACATTTCTCCTTGCCCTGTTGGTGTCGGTTTCGGCTGCCGGTGATTCCCCGCCCGCGTCCACCGCCGCCCCCCATCAGATACCGGCGATCGAGGTGCACCTGGAAATCGACGGCCTTCTCGACGAGCCCGCGTGGGCCGACGCCTGGACGACCGAGCTGAAGTACGAGGTGGAGCCGGGCGAGAACATCCCGGCGCCGGTCAGAACCGAGGTCCTCGTCTTTTACAGCCGAACCCATCTCTACGTGGGGTTTCGGGCCCACGACCCGGACCCGACGGCGATCCGCGCCCACCTCGCGGGCCGAGACCAGGCATGGCCCGACGACTGGGTCGGCGTCGCCTTGGATACCTTCAACGACGAACGCCGAAACTACTTCCTGGCGGTGAACCCGCTGGGAGTTCAGATGGACAACATCGAGGCCCGAACCAACGCCGAGACCGTTTGGGACGGCATCTGGGATGCCGCGGCACGGATCACCGACTCGGGCTGGTCGGCGGAGCTCGGAATCCCCTTCTCCACCCTCCGTTTCCAGAGCACCGACGGACCCCAGATCTGGGGTTTCGACGCGGTTCGGGGTTACCCGAGAAATGTCTTTCACAAGACCGCGACCTTCCCCCGGGACCGCAGCGACAACTGCTACCTTTGCCAGGCGCTCAAGATCGAGGGGTTCGACGGGGATCTCCTCCGGGCGCAACCTGGAGGTCGCACCAACCCTGACCGCGGTCCGCACCGATCTTCGGGATCAGCTGCCCGACGGTCCGTGGACCACCGCGGAATCGGAGGTCGAGCTCGGACTCACCGGCCGCTGGGGATTCACACCCAACCTGACGTTGAGCGGCACCTTCAATCCCGATTTTTCTCAGGTCGAGGCTGACGCGCGCCAGCTCGAGGTCAATCAACCGTTCGCTCTTTTCTTTCCCGAGAAGCGGCCGTTCTTCATGGAGGGCGCCGACTTCTTCGACTCTCCGCTCGATGTCGTCTATACCCGGATGTTGCGAGACCCGGCCTGGGGCTTGAAGCTGTCCGGCAAGGAGGGCCCCCACACCGCCGGAGCCTACGTGGTCAGGGACCAGATCACCAACCTGATCATCCCGGGCAGCCAGAGCTCGGACGGGACGTCATTGGCCATGGACACCACCGCGACGGTCTTGCGATACAAGCACGACTTCGGGAGCCGACACACCGTGGGAGGCCTGTTCACCGATCGCCAGGGGGGGAGTTACTTCAACCGGGTGGTCGGGATCGACGGTGAGTTCAGGTTGTCCTCCACCAACCGGATCATCACCCAGCTGCTCGGTTCGAGCACTCAATACCCGGACCAGGTGGTCGAGGACTTCGATCAGCCGACCGGCCGATTCGACGACCGAGCGCTCGAGTTGCTCTACCTCTACGAAACCCGGAGCCTCTCGTGGTGGGCCGAGTACACCGACGTCGGCACCGACTTTCGCGCCGACCTCGGCTTCATACCCCGGGTGGACTACCGGCACGGCGAGGCCGGAGTCGGCTACACCTGGAATGCGACCGGTTCCAGCTGGTACTCGATGCTCGACCTCAAGGCCAAGCTCGCCCACACCGAGGACCAACGCGGCGGACTGCTCGAAGATGAGGGGGCGGTGATGTTGACGGCCGGCGGCCCCCTGCAGTCTCATACGGTGGTTCGCCCGTCAATCCACCGCGAGGGCTATAACGGTGAGCAGTTCGATCTCCAGCGGCTCTTCATCCACACCTGCATCCGACCGAACGGCCACAGCCATGCGTGGATCAACGTCCAGGCCGGCGGCCAGGTGGACTACGTGAACACCCGCAACGGCGACCAGATCAACCTCGACGGTGGGCTCCAGTATCGTTTCGGAGAGCACCTGCAGTTCGAAGGCATGTACACCTACGAGAACATGAAGGTGGACGAGGGATGGCTGTATGACGCCAACATCGGGCAACTGCTCGTCGCCTGGCACTTCTCTGCCCGGACCTTCGTCCGAGCCATCGTCCAGCACGTCGCCTATGACTTCAACACCGCGCTCTACACCGACGATCGGGATCCCCGCTACCGCGAGCTCTTCGGCCAGTTCCTGTTCTCGTACATGTTGAATCCGCGCACCGTGGTTTTCGTCGGCTACACCCAGGATTCACTCGGCAATCAGGACTACGCGCTCACCGGGGCCGCGAGGTCCGTCTTCGCCAAGATCGGCTACGCCTGGGTCTTCTGAATCCAAATCTGTTGCGTCGAGACAAATTTGTCCTATAATTGATCAATAGATCGGTGTTTTCCCACTCAGGGGGCCGGATGAGCCGAATTCTGAAGTACAACATCGTGCAGTCCGAGTCCATCGACGATCTCGTCGAGTCGGTGCAGACCAGGATCGCCGACGGATGGCAGCCGCTGAGCGGACCGTTCTACTGGAACGGACGGCACTACCAGGCGGTGGTTTGGACCCAGGAGGCCGACGAGCGCAGCCGGACGCCGCACGAGGTCCCGATCTACGGTCAGAGCGAGATCGAGCTCATCGAGGAGCTCACCGCTGACGACCAGCCCATCAGCCGCTGGGAGGCCGGCATCGACGACGGCCGCAACGGCGCGGTCGGAGAATGACCTTTCCATTCTGAGTTCTGAGTTCTTAGTTCTTAGTTCCTAGTTCTTGGTCCTCAGCGTTGAGTTCTGAGGGCCCGACCCTCCTCCCCTATTCCGGAAGAAGTTGAACTGCTCGGTCGATCCATGGCCGAATGAAGCTCAGGCCTTGATACAGAAGTGGCTCAGCCGCTCCAGGCCGACACGTCCCCAGTTTCGAATCCATCTGCGAACAGCACGGTCAGCAGCTCGTCGGCGCCGACGTCGGCCGCTCCCGGCGCCGGGGGGCGCACATCGCCGTCGAAGTCGTCGCGGCAATCCGATTCCCGGTCGAGCTGATCCACCGCCTGCGCGACTGACGGCAGCAGGTGGAGATCGCCCGTGCTTTCGCCCACGAACCAGGAGGGTTCGGCGTCGGTGAGGTTATCCACGATCAGGGCGACGGCGCCGTCCCGCTCCAACACATCCGCGTCCATCAAATTGCCGCGAACCTCGACTCCGGTGGCACCGGCAAACCGAATTTCGACTCCGGCACCGTATGTCCCGTGGGTCAACACCGAGTTGTGGAGAATCCTGGAATCGGGCGAGGCGGTGTAGATGGGCACGTCCACCTGGTAGGCCGCCGTCGGATCCCACCGGATGAAGTTGTTGCGGACCACGCCCCCGCTGTGATCGTCGGCCCCCACCAGGCCCAACGACACCCCCCTCGAACAGTCGACGATGGTGTTGCGTTCCACCACCGTGTCGGTGGAACCCTGCCACATCAGCACCGCGGGCCCGGCCAGCTGACCGTCTTGGCAGTAGATCCCCCTGATCCGGTTATCTCGGATCACCCAGCGATGGCCGCCGATGGCGTCGATCGCGTTGGTGTAGCAGTAGCCGAGGTCGGGATGAACGATCGCTCCTGCGGTGAGATAGACCTCGCAGAACTCGATGACCACGTCCTCGGCGCCATCATTCGCGCCTCGATTGCCCTTGACGATCTGTTCCCCGGCGTCGAATAGCCGGCAGTGGTAGAGGCGGATTCGAGTCGCGCCCTGATCGTTCTGGATGGCCACCGTGTGGTAATAGACCCCGCCGATGGACAGATCAGCGATCAGCACGTCGGTGGCGGTAAAAACCTGGAAACCAAAAGGCACGACAGGGTCCGCCATGCCGCCGCCGAGAATCACAACGTCAGCGGGATCCCCGGTCGCTCCCCGAATCTGGATGTTGGAGATCACGGATGCGCCGTAACGACCGATCGTCAGCCGCCCGTCCTCGCCGTTTGGGTAATTGACCGACGTGAGGTCGTAGGTTCCCGCAGCGATCATGATGGCCTGATCGCTGGCCAGGTTCCAACAGGCGTCGGCCAACTCCTGTGCCGTGTCGACATGGACGATGGTGTACGTACCGGGATCCGGCGGCGGCAGAAGCGGCGCATCCGAGGGCAGACGTGCCTCGGCAGGCGCAGCCACGCCGAGAGCTCCCAACAGCAACAGGGTGATGACCCGACGCACTGTTCCTCCAAAACCAGTGTGCCGAAAGGCCGCGAGCCGAGCAGTGATCCCCGCCACGCAAGACTTTCGACCTTTGACTTTTGACTTTAGACTTTTGACTTTAGACTTTAAATTCTAGACTTCCTGGGCTCCGTCCGGATCGTCACGGGGCCAGAGACGTTCGAGGTGCTCTTGGTCCACCATGTTGGCGGTACGGCCCACCCGGATGACCACCTTGCCGAGGCCGGGAAACTCAGCGATCTCCATGTCCTTGCGCTCTCCACCAACCAGGTAGACCAGATCGTGGTCGGAGTCGTTTCGCAGGTGGTGGGCCACCGACGGCGTGGGGAACCCCATGAAATCACCAGGTCCGACCTCGTGCTCTCCACCGTCGATCTCGGCGACACCACGGCCGGACAGAATGAACAGCCACTCTTCCTCGGCCCCGTGGGTGTGATAGACGCAAGACTCCTTGCCCGGAGCGAGGCGGATCAGATGGACCCCGACCCTCTTCAGGCCGACGGCGTCACCCATCGCCAGCCAGTGCATTTCCGATTTTGGGTTCAAGGGGTGGCTGACCACACCCTCGGCAGGTCGATCCTGCACCTTCAGAAGCGGGCTTTTGGATTGTTCGTCGGTCACCTCACACCTCCTTGGTCACGGGCGAATCAGGAACCTGTAACGGCGGCATCTCCGGACAGCGGGAACCAGCGCAGACCCTCGAGCTTGTCATCCAAAAAACGGGGTTCCAACCTGTCGGCAGAATCACGTTCGGCCGCTGCAGCCAGTTTTTCGGCAGTTTCCAGATAGACCCGAAAGGCCGATTCGGGTTCGGTTCGATGTCGTGAAGAAAACCGCATGCGACCCGAGACGTACTCGACGTCGTCCAATCCCATCCCGGCGCCGTGGCCACCCTCGCGGTGCCTCCACAGCCCGGTCTCGGCCTCGAAATCATAAAAGGACATGAGCTTCCAGCCGTGCTCCGCCACAAAGTGGACGGCGCTGAGAATGAACTCGAAGACACCCTGGGAAATGAAGTAGTTGAAATTGACCCGCACCCAGCCCGGCTTGACTCCCTCGCAACCCGAGCTGATCGCGTCTCGAAACCTACCCGATCGTTCAAGGTCGATCCCCAGCAGCCGGTGGCCATACGGCCCGGCGCATGAGCATCCGCCCCGAGCCTGGATGCCGAAAAGGTCGTTGAGCAGGGCCACAACGTAATTGTGATGGAGGAAGAGCTCACCATGGCGGATCAGGAAGGAGACGATGGACAGTCTCGGCGCGGCCGGGTTACCGAGGATCTTGATCTTCGGATTGGCCGACCACGAAGCGATGGCCCGCTCGATGAACGCCCGTTCGCGGCTTTCGATGAGATCCTCTCCAACCGCCCCCTTGAGTTGAAACACGAGGCCCGCTCGGATCGACTCGATGATCGCCGGGGTGCCTCCCTCCTCCCGGTGGGCAGGGTCGGAGATATAGCTGTGCCCGCTCTCGCTGACGTAACTCACGGTCCCGCCACCGGGCACGGTGGGGACGCGGTTGGTCAGCAGCCGGCGTTTGACCGCCAGGACGCCCGGAGTGCCGGGACCGCCGATGAACTTGTGGGGCGAGAGGAAAATCGCGTCCTTGGCCGCCTCCGGCGTGTCTTCCGGGTTCATTCGAATGCCCACATAGGGAGCCGCGGCCGCGAAATCCCAGAAGGCGAGCGCCCCGTGGCGGTGAAGGAGGCAGGTGATCCCGTCGGTGTCGGAGGTGATGCCGGTGACGTTGGAGGCCGCCGAAAAGCTGCCGATCTTGAGCGGGCGCTCTTGGTATGTCGACAACTCACGATCCAGGTGTTCCTGGTCGATGCGACCGTCGCGATCCTCGGCGATGACCACCACGTCGGCGATGGTCTCCCGCCACGAGATCTCGTTGGAGTGGTGCTCGTAGGGCCCGATGAAAACCACCGGGCGCCGCTGGGACGGAATGAGTGCCGACAGGTCGTAAAGCGCATCGAGGTCTGCGGGCAGCCGCAGGTTCAGAACATCGACGAGCTTGTCAATGGCGCCGGTGGCGCCCGATCCACAGAAGATCACCACGTCGTCGTCGGTCCCTCCGACCGACCGGTGAATGATGCGGCGTGCGTCCTCGCGGAAGCGGGTGGTCTGGAGCCCGGTGGAGGAGGTTTCGGTGTGGGTGTTGGCGTAAAGCGGAATCACCTCTTGGCGGATGAAGTCCTCGATGAAGGACAGCGACCGGCCCGAGGCCGTGTAGTCGGCATAGGTCACCCGGCGGGGTCCGAAAGGCCCGTTGATGGCCCTGTCGTCGCCGATGATGCCGGCGCGAATGCTCTCGATCAGTCGGTCCTGCTGTTCGGCCACCTCGGTACCCCAATCCGTTCGTACGATCGCAGCCGGCTGCCGCACCATCTGCCGCCGGGCTGTACGGCCACCGGCCGATCGCGAGACGGAGTCTCGGTCCGACGCCATTCTACGCCACCCGGGACTCGGGTTCGGGGTTTGCGGGGTCAGGGGACCGAAGGCCCTCGATCGGTTCATTGGGGATCGCCTACTGCACCGAGAAGGAGACGGTGATCATGTAGTGCACACGCACCGGCTTGCCCTCGAGAGTGGCTGGCTTGAACCGCCACTGGGACACGGCTTGGACCGCTGCCTCCGTGAGCCCGGAAGGCAGGCCCTTCAGCGCCCGGATGTTGGTCACGTTGCCCGCGGCATCGATGATGGTCTGCAGGATCACCACACCCTGGACCCGGGCTTGTCGGGCTTCCTCCGGGTACACCGGATCCGGTGCGAAGATCTTCTCGGGGGCGCGGACGTTGCCGCCAATCTGGAAGACCGAACCCGACGGTCCGGGCGGGGCGCCGGGGATCGACACCACATCTCCAATGCTGACCTCGGGAAAGTCCATGTCCGGACCGTCCACCGCTTCGTCGAAGATCGGCTCCGGCTCATCCGGCGTCGGGTCGGGAATCGGGACTCTCTTGGCCTTGGGTTTCTCCACCGGCCGGCTGCGATTCGGCGCTGCTTCGGGGGGTGAGAAACGCACCTGCTTCATGACGTACACCCTGGGAGCCGAGCCCACTCCGCGCGGCTCGGGCTCGTAGGACGGGAACACGATCAGGAAGATGATCGCGTGGAGAATGGCGCCGAAGACGAGGCCACGGCGCAGAGCGCTGCGGTTGGCGCCGGCGTCGCCCTGGGCGATGTCCATGACCACTGGATCCAGAGCGTTGAAGCTCCCCGCCCATTCCTTGGTCCGATCTTCCAGCAGCCGTGAACGCCCGATTCTCATCCGTCCATCCTATCTACGGCCGGGCGCGCAACCCGGTTACCTGAGAAACGCCAGCAGTGACCCGTCTGTTCCTCTTCGCCCCAACCACTTCACATTCCACATTTCACGATTCACCTTTCACCTTTCACCTTTCACCCTTCACCTTTCACCCTTCACCGTTTCACGTTTCACGTTTCACTTGTCACCTTGACCGCCCGATTCAACCGATCCGCCACTCGCCCGGCTGGACCTGTGGGGGGATTACCAACATAATGACCATCCGATCACGATGCCAGGGACGTCGTCGATCCGGTGGATCGAGGACGGCCCGGCGATCATCGCGTGTCCAAAGGAGTGGCGTTCATGATCCGAACCACGGGTTTTTCGATATTGATGACGGCATTGCTTCTCGGGATCTTCCCCCCCCTCCCGGCGGCGGCGGACAGCGCCCCGGCCGAGGTCGCCGTCCGGCAGGCGGGAACCACCCAACAGGTGGTATTCCTGCCGGGCGGAAACGCCGGCGCGATGAGCCTTCACACCACCGACGACACGGTTTCCGAGCTGCGGCTCGTCGAGACTCCCGGCATGCCGGTAATTTTCGCCTCGTGGCGGGAGAACGGCCGGGACCTGGTGACGGTTTCCGCCAATGGCGGCGGCACCTGGTCGCGCGCCCGTGAAATGAGGTCCGAGATCCCTCTCCGTTCGGGAATCATCGACACGACAACGATGACTTCGTCTCTAACCGGCGCCGGCTCAGAACCGTGGGCCGGCGGGGTCTACATCGTCCAGTTCAGGACGCCGAGTCTGTCCGCCCTCCGCGACCGGCTGCGGACTCTGGGCGCCGAGGTCCTGTCGTACCTTCCCCACACCGCCCACCTCGTCCGCATGGGCCCGGACGTCGCCGAAAGGGTTCGCCGCGAGAGTTTCGTGCGCTGGGTCGGACCGTACGCCGCCCATCAGCGGCTGGCCCCGGAGCTGTCGGCATCGCTCGCGGATCCGTTTTTCGAACCGAGCCGGTTCATCCTCCAGACCTTCGCCCCCGGTGCCGATGAGAAGGCGTCACTCGCCGCCGACGTCATCGCAGTCGGCGGGTCGGTGACCCTCCAGACGCCCAACGGATACCTGATCGAAGCCCTGCTGAGCGGACCCCAGGCGCTCGAGATCCTCAACTCCAACTACCTGCAGTGGATGGAGCTCTGGACGCCCGCCGAGGACGACATGGACATCGGCCGCATCGTTTCGGGAGCCGACGACATCGAAACCGTGGGCGGATACGACGGGACCGGGGTCCGGGGTGAGGTGATGGACGGCAACGTGGAGCAAGGCCACCAGGATTTCGACGGCATTCTCATCCACGGGCCGGTGCCCTCCGGCGACGCCTCCCACGGCACCAGCACCTACGGCATCGTCTTCGGCAACGGCGACCGCGATGGGGACGGCAACGCTCAGGCCACCGGCATGCTGCCCGGGGCGCAGGGTTATTTTGCCGACTACAGTGAAATGAACGATCGGTACCAGCACACCGCCGAGCTCGTGTCGAGCCCGATCGAAGCGGTGTTCCAGTCCAACTCCTGGGGCAGCAGCAGGACGCTCCACTACACCACTCGATCAGCGGAGATGGACGACATCGTTTGGCAGTACGACATCCCCATATTCCAGTCCCAATCAAACTCGGGCGACCAGTACTCCAGGCCCCAGGCCTGGGCCAAAAACGTCTTCTCCATCGGAGCCGTCAATCACTACAACGACACCAACCCGGCCAACGACTGCTGGTGCAACACCGCGTCGATCGGCCCCGCCGCCGACGGCCGGATCAAGCCGGAGCTCAACTTCTTCTACGACTCGATCTTCACGACCTCCGTGGGGAACTCGTACACCGCCAACTTTGGCGGGACCTCCGGAGCAACCCCAATGGTCGCAGGAACCGCCGGCCTGGTGCTCCAGATGTGGGCCGACGACATCTACGGGAACTCGCCGCCGGGCTCCTCGGTCTTTGAAAAGCGCCCGCACCACACGACGCTCAAGGCCATCATGGTCAACACCGCAGAGCAGTACCCGTTCGTGGGGCCGGCCGACGACCTGACCCGGGTCCGGCAGGGCTGGGGAGCCCCCAACGTGGGGAGCGTCCTCGATCGCGCCGCGCTGACCCGGATCATCGACGAGAGCTCGGTGCTGCACGAGCTCGAGTTCGACGCCTACACGGCCACCGTGGAGCCGGGCCAGACGGCGCTCAAAGTCACCATGGTCTACTCGGATCGCGCAGCGGTTCCGAGCACGCTGATCCACAGGGTGAACGACGTCACGCTGCGCGTGGTGGCTCCCGACGGCACCGAGTTTTGGGGCAACCATGGGCTTCTGGACGGCCCGTGGTCAGTGGCGGGAGGCGCACCGGACACCCTCAACACCGTGGAGAACGTATTCATCGAAAACCCGCAGCCCGGCGACTGGATGATCGAGGTTTACGCGGCCGAAGTGAACATGGACGTCCACTGGGAAACCCCAGAGGACGACCAGGATTACTCGCTGGTGGTGTACGGCGTCACCGCCCTCGACGAGTGCAGCTCGTCGATTCCGGTGCCGACCTCGGTCACCGCGACCCCGACCGGCGACAACCAGATCACCGTCGACTGGGTCGGATCTGCTGCAGCGTACCAGGTGTGGCGCAGCGAGGGCGGATGCGGCGGCACCCCCGTCCTGATCGCCACGTCTTCAGCGCCCCCCTTCATCGACACCTCGGTCGCCGGCGGCGTGATCCACGGATACACGGTTCGCGCGGTGGATGGGTGCGCCTCGCAGGACAGCGCGTGCGTCGAGGCCGCCACGACCGGCCCCTGTCAGCTGGCGCCGGTGTTCCGGGGAGTCCGGTGGGCCGTGGGCCGGCCGACCGCCAACTGCGGCATCGAGCTCGAATGGAGCGAGGGGGCGGGTCCCTGCGGTGGCAGCCTCGAGTACAACGTCTACCGCTCCACCGACCCGGCCTTCATTCCAGATGCGTCGAACCGGGTGGCCCAGTGCCTGACCGGGTCGGCATGGGTCGACTCCTCGGGTTTGGATGAAGACCTCACCTATCACTACGTGGTACGGGCCGAAGACTCTGCCAGCACCGGTTCCGGACCGTGCGGAGGGGTCGAGGAAATGAACACCGTCAGACGGTCGTTAACCCCCACCACCCTGATCTTCACCGACTTCGAGTCCGGTTTGGACCGGTGGAATCCCACCGAGTACTTCGACGGTACGACCGGAGAATGGGTGGTGGACGAACCACAGGCCACCGTCAGCGCCGGTCGCGAGGCCCAACCCGGCGACGCAGCAGCCGGCAACCAGTGTCTGTACACCGCACGGAATCCCAACGGGAGCGCTGGCCAGGCCGACGTGGATGGCGGCGAGGTCGTCGTGTACTCGCCGATCTTCGACGCCAGCGGACTGGCCACCCTGGAGCTTGATCTGTGGCGGTGGTTCCACGTGCCGATCAACGACTCCGACGCCGAGGATTTCTTCACCATCGATGTTTCCACCAATGGGGGAGGCAGCTGGACCAACGTCGAGACCCTCGATCGCTTCGCCACCACCGCCAACGCCTGGAACGAGATGACGTTTTCCATCGATGCCCTCGGACCCTTGACGAATCTGATGCGGTTGCGAATCAGGGCTTCCGACGGCCCGTCCCAGGGGGCCATCATCGAGGCTGCGGTCGACCAGGTTCACATCCACGCGCCCAACGCCTGCACCTCCACGGCGATCTTCATCGATGGGTTCGAAACCGGTGACACGGGCCGCTGGTCGCAGACCGTCCCGTAACCGTTTGCCGTTGGCAGTTTGCCGTTGGCAGTTTGCCGTTGGCACAATTCGGAATTCGGAATTCGGAATTCGGAAAACCATCTTCGGTCGAATGCGCTAGGCCAAGATGTGGCGCCATCTTGGCTGCTCGGCGGTGGAGCTGTGCAGGCTGGAAGCCCGCACCACAAAACTCGACTCGGAATTTTCAACTTTCAACTTTGAACTTTCAACTGGGTAGGTGGGGAGCAGGCTGATCGTGGGGAGTCGCGTTGGAGCAGCCGGCGGCTGCGACAACGTAAACTGCCAACGGCCCACGGCCAACTGCCCACGGCTAACGGCAAACGGTTACGGGACGGTCTGCGACCATCGCGCGGTGTCGCCGCTCTCGAATCCGTCTTCGAAGACGGCCAATGACATGTCGACGGTGTGTACATCGATCGAATCCAGGTCGTTGGTGACCTCGAATCCGGCGCCGAGCAGCCGGCTCATGGAGCTGTCGAGGTAGGTCCGGAACACGCTATCGGGGTCGTCCGGAGTGGCGTCAGGCTGCGGCCACGGTGGCGTGTATCCGTTGTCAAAGAACGCCGGAATCAAGATGTTGGTGACGGCCCAAATGTCGAGCGCCACCGGGTCGGTGCTCGCCACCAGCTCGTCCCGACGAGTCGCCGTGGTGTACGAGCACCACGGTCCGTCGAACGGATCGGCGTTGATCCAGATCGCGTCGAGGATGTTGAGGTCCGGAGGGCGGACCTCCGCCATCACCGCTCCGAGCAGCCCGAACCGCATGGCGTTGTGGGAGTTGGTTCCGAGCTCGCAGCTGACGACGCCCATGTAGTGCTTGACCGCCGCCGTCGCCCCGTACACCGCGTGGTGCGACTTCAGCACCGGCAGGTTGATGACCTTCAGGCGCTCGCGGTCGTAACTGCCGGCACCAGGCTCCCAGATGCCGTCCCTCAGGCTGATGTAGCTGCCTCGGGTGGACTGAAACTTCGGGTACGAGGTCCGGCCCCCGGACTGCGGGTCGTACTCCCCCACCACATAGCCGTCGGCCATGTCTCCGGTGGAGTACTCGTTCACCTGGGTGTAGCGGATCCCGGTCCAGATGTACTGCGAAACGTCGTGGCCCAGGTCGGCGAAGTGGGTGACCACGTCGTTCGGGGAGAAGGCCATGGTCCTGGGCGTTGTTTTGCGATCGATCGAAACCCTCGGCGTTCGCGAACTGCGTGTTCTCGCACACCACCACCTCGCCGGAGAACCCATCCGGGTGATCGACGAGCACCCGGATCAGGCCTCGGAGGACGTCCACGTTGGTACCGCCACGCTCCCCCCACTGGTAGTTGATCTTGATCAGCACCACGTCGTCGGATGCGACGATTCCATCCGGTCCGGACAGCAGGCCGGGGGTGGGTGACCGGTAGATCTTCAGCCCGTTGACACCGAGCAGCTCCATCAACCCGTCTACGCCCGGAAAACGGTCTCCGACCGGGTCCTGGGGACAGCCGGACGCGTGGAAGAGCTGCGCTCGGTAGTCCCGCGGCGGGTCGAGCATCGGTCCGTCGTGGGCGTCGACCGCAACGAAGTAACCGGCCGCGCCAAGCCCTCCAAGCACGACCGCGGCGATCGCCGCGAGCCCTACCGGGCTGCGGAGACCGGCCGCGAGGTGGCGACGAGCCGTCAGCAGAAGTGCCGCCACCGGGGCGCCCAGGGCGAGCGTCGCGGTGGACAGGGCGGCCCGTTGACAGGGATAGGCGAGACGGCTCGGTTTGGATCCGCTTCGCAACACCAGCCACACCAACGACAGCATGGCCACCAGCAGCGAGTTGGCGAAAAACCAACGGCCCAGAAACCCGCCGGCGGACCGTCGGTGACCGGAGCGGCAGCGCGTCTCCCGGGTTGGCTTCGAACCAAGTGTGGGGTTCACCGGCACCTCCGTGTCTCGCGTTTCCTCGATTGTCTCATTTCGCGCTCCGAAATGATAGTGAGAATCGTCATTGAACTCGGCCAGGCAGTGCTATCCTCCCCCAACAGGGAGGAACTCAACGATGATCGACGTCGGATCTAAGGCACCGGGATTCAAACTGACCGACCACTTCGCACGGGCGATCTCGCTCGACCATTTCACGGGGCGCCGCCACGTCATGCTGCTCTTCTACCCGTTGGATTTCACCCCCACGTGAAGCAGCGAGGTACCCGGCGTGGAGGCGCTGCTCGACCGCTTCCTCGCCGCCAACACCCAGGTGCTGGGTGTCAGCGTGGACTCGATCTACTGTCACGCCAACTGGGCCGCCGGCCTCGGTGGGATCTCGTTTCCGCTGCTCGCCGACTTCCACCCCAAAGGCGAGGTCGCACGGTCGTACGGCCTGTACCTCGAGAATGCGGGCATCACCGACCGTGCCACGGTGGTCATCGACGCATCCGGAGTCGTCCGCCATGTCTCGTCGGTCTCACCGAGCGGGCGCCGCGACATCTCGGAGCTCGCCGCCCTCTGCGAGTCCGTCAACGAGACCTACGAAGAGACCCTGACTCCGTTCCAGCCCGCCCCGGGGCTCGAGCCGGAGACGCTGCTCTTCGTGAAGAGCCGCTGCATGTTCTCGACAAACGCCATGGCGGCGCTGCGCAACCTGCACCTCGAGGACGCGGTGAAAGTCCTCAACGTCACCGAGGACCCTGCCACGCGGGACCACCTCGAGGCCCTTGCCGGGACCCATCAGGCACCGTGTCTGGTGGTCGGTTCGAAGCCAATGCACGAATCGGCCGACATCATCAAGTACCTGGCGGGGCGGGCCACCGATCTGGGAGGCTGATACCCGAATTCGGAATTCGGAATTCGGAATTCGGAATTCGAATTGAACCGAGCCTCTTGTGTGATCTCGGATCTCAACGAGCTCCACGAAATCAAGAAAGCGCCCGGCAAACGCATCGCCCTGTGGTATGCTAGGCGACAGGTAACGAGTACCCAGTCAAGAGTGTTTCGACTTTAGTTTTTGGATCCGCGGGAGGGGATATGGTGGTGCGACGGATTCCGGCACTCGAATGTCGGCTGCATCCGATTGAGTTCGTCCCATCGCCCGAAGATCAACCGCCTCTCCACGATCCTCCCACCCCATGTCGACCACGAAACCCACTCTCCGTGCGGCGAGCCCGGAGAGGCAGTGTTTGTCAATTTGATCGGGAAAAAAATAGGACGATTGGAGGGAGGAGATGAGTAGTTATTCGGTCTACAGGCTGATCGCGGAGGGCCGCAAGGCAGGCTTCGTGGTCCTCGTGATGACACTCGCCGTGATCCTCGCGTCGCCGGCCGAGGCCATCGACCTGTCGGGCAAGAGCGGAAAGTACCGGCTCAATCTCGACACCACCATCTCGTGGGGCGCTCGATGGCGAGTGGCCGAACGAGACATGAGCACCATCAGCCCCTTCGAGGGGGGCACGGCGTGGTCGGTGAACGGCGACGACGGAAACCTCAACTTCGACAAAGGGTCGCTCGTCAGCAACACCGGGAAGGTCACCGTCGACCTCGACTTCGGCACCTCGGCGGGCGAGCATGATCTGGGGTTCTTCATCCGCGGCAGCGCGTTTTATGACTTTGCCCTGGAGAACGACTGCTGCGAACGCACCGAGCTCAGCCAGGCGGCCCTCGACTGGGCCGGCCAACGGGCCGAGCTCCTCGACGCGTACGTCTGGTGGCAGTTCCCGTTGGGCAGCGGCCGCGGCGAGATCCGCGCCGGCCAACAAGTGCTGAACTGGGGTGAAAGCACCTTCATCCAGGGCGGCATCAGCGTGATCAATCCGGTGGACGTTTCGGCGCTGCGCGTGCCCGGCGCCGAGCTGCGCGAGGCCTTCCGACCGGTGGGAATGGTTTGGGGCTCGGTCGATCTCTCCTCGAGTGTATCGGTCGAAGGCTTCTACCAGTACGAGTGGGAAGAGACCGTCATCGATCCTCCGGGCACCTTCTTCTCCACCAACGACTTCGCCGGCCGAGGCGGCGAGACCGTGTTCCTCGCATTCGCCACCACCCCGGACACCGGACTGTCGCCGTGGCCGTGGTACGCGGGCCCCACGGACCATCCCTTGCTGGGGGTCGGCCGCGCGCCGGACCAGAAGGCCAAGGACGACGGTCAGTACGGCCTCGCACTGCGCTGGTTCGTGCCCAGCCTGGGCGGCACCGAGTTCGGCTTCTACTTCATCAACTACCACAGCCGTCTGCCAACCATCAACGGTATCACCGGCACCCTCGAGGGTGCCCTGGCCGCATCGGGGGCGGGGGCGGCCGCGGCCCTGCAGGTCTATGGTTTCTTCGGCGTTCCCCCCGGTCTCGATCCCCAGGTTGATTACATCGCCACAGCCACGGCGAGAGTCGCGGGAACCGACGCCTACTCGTCGACCGCCAAGTACTTGTTAGCCTACCCGGAGGACATCAAGCTGTACGGGTTCAGCTGGAACGCCCAGCTCGGCACCTCGGGCATCGCCTTCCAGGGCGAGATGTCCTACCGCCAGGATGCACCCTTCCAGGTCGACGACGTGGAGCTGTTGTTCTCGACGCTGACGCCGATCTCGCAGTGGCTGACCGAGACCAACCAGATCACCAACGGCGAACGGCTTGGCTTCGAGGAGACCGCGCTGGGATACCGATTGCACGACGCCTTTCAATTTCAGTTCACCCTCACCAAGGTCTGGTCGAGGATTCTCGGCGCCGATCAGGGCGTGCTGGTCTTCGAGCCGGCCGTCACCCACGTCAGCGGCATGCCGTCGAAGGACGAGCTGCGCTACGAGGGTCCCGGCACCTACACCAGCGGCAACCCGCTGCAAACCACGGACCCCCAAGGCGCTCACTACGGCAAGCGTTGGGAGGACGCAGAGCACTTTGCCGATCCCACCTCGTGGGGCTACCGGCTGGCGGGCAAGCTCACCTACAACAACGCCATCGGGGCGTGGTCGTTGCTCCCGCGGTTCTCATGGCAGCACGACGTGGACGGGGTGACGCCGGGGCCCGGCGGCAACTTCATCGACGGTCGAATGGCCTTCACCGTCGGCCTCGCCATAGACTACTTGAGCCGGTGGGAAATCGACCTCAGCTACACAGACTACAGCGGAGCGGACCGCTACAACCTCATCAACGACCGCGATTTTATCGGCGGTTTCATCAAGTACTCGTTCTAGGGGAAGGGAGGAAAGATTATGCGCAAGAAGTCAATGATCATTTTCGGCTGCGGGCTGGTTCTCGCTGCCGTGTTCTCGGCGCCGCTGTGGGCCGAGCTGTCGCCGGACGAAATCGCCAAGCTTGGAACCACTCTCACTCCCATCGGCGCCGAAAAGGCGGGCAATGCGGAAGGGACGATTCCGGCTTGGGAGGGCGGCATCACGAAGCCGCCCGCAGGCTACGAGCCTGGTCAGCACTTCGTAGATCCGTTTGCTTCAGACAAGGTCCTGTTCACCATCACCGCCGCCAACGTCGATCAGTACGCCGACAAGTTGTCGGTGGGTCAGAAGGCGCTGTTCGCGACCTATCCCGACACCTACATGATGAAGGTCTACCCCACTCACCGGAGCGCGGCGTTCCCGCAGCGGATTTACGACAAGACCAAGGAAATCGCCGGAACTGCGCAGCTTGTGGAGAACGGCTACGGAGTCACCGGCGCGATCAACGGGATCCCCTTCCCAATTCCGAAAGAAGGGGTCGAGGCAATCTGGAATCACCTCCTGCGGTACCGCGCCGACGGCGCCTCGCGCCAGATCGGCCAGGCGGCGCCCACCCGCGGCGGCAGCTACACCCTGGTCGAGTTCTACGACGAGTTCTACATGCAGTACAGCATGGATGGCAAGACCGAAGCCGACCTCAACAACAAGATCCTCTTCTTCAAACAGGAGGTGCGGGCACCGGCGCGCCTCGCCGGCGGCATCTTGCTGGTGGGAGAGACCCTCAACCAGGTCAAGGAGCACCGCAACGCGTGGCTGTACAACCCCGGGCAGCGGCGAGTGCGGCGCGCCCCCAACGTTGCCTACGACAACCCCGGGACCGCCGCGGACTCGATGCGGACCTCGGATCAGTTCGACATGTACAACGGGGCGGTCGACCGCTACGACTGGAAGCTGGTGGGCAAACAGGAGATCTACGTCCCGTACAACTCATACAAGCTCCAGGATCCTTCGGTGAAGTTCAAGGACATCCTCACCCCACTCCACATCAATCAGGAGTATCCACGCTACGAGCTGCACCGGGTTTGGGTGGTGGACGCGACCCTCAAGGAGGGTGCTCGCCACATCTACAAGCGCCGGGTGTTCTACATCGATGAGGACAGCTGGCAGATCGTCGTAGTGGATGCGTACGACAACCGCGACCAGCTGTGGCGGGTGTCCGAGGGCCATGCCATCACCTACTACAACGTGCCCAGCGTCTGGACAGCCCTCGAGGTCCACACCGACCTCCAGGCGGGCCGCTATCTGGCGATCGGCCTCAACAGCGAGTACCCGCCGTACGACTTCAACATCAAGCGGACCTTGGATGATTACACTCCAGCCGCGCTGCGCCGCGAGGGCAAGCGTTAATCGAGGAGAGAAACCGACGGACGGGCCGACCGTGGCCCGTCCGTGCCGTTTTTTACAGTGCAGAACGACGATGGGAGAACGGCCGATGGACCTGCAACCATCCGGAAGGACCCTTGCCCGGGTGACGCGCACTCTCACCCCCAACACCTCCCCCCCCGGAGCCGCGCGGCGGGTCCTGTGGACGCTCGCCATCCTCGCGGTGGCGACCGCGGCCCCGATCGGGGCTCAGGACGAGGTCGACGAGCCGCCCGAGTTCTCGATCATCGCTCCCCTGGCCGCCCGATCGCTGATGCTGGACGCGGCGGTCGTGGACGGAGCGCTGGTGGCGGTGGGAGAGCGCGGTCACATTGTCATCTCCCGCGACGGCGGGGCCACGTGGCAGCAGTCTGAGGTCCCCACAAGAGCATCCTTGACCGGGGTCTTCTTCCACGACTCCAAGCTGGGGTGGGCCGTGGGTCACGACTCGGTGATCCTCCGCACCGTTGACGGCGGCACCACCTGGGAGCGGGTCTACTGGGCGCCCGAGGATGAGGCTCCGCTGTTTGACGTCTGGTTTGCCGACGCGGACAACGGCTTTGCAGTCGGGGCATACGGCAGCTTTTTCGTCACCGCGGACGGCGGCGACACGTGGTTGTACGAAGCCATCGGCGAAGATGACTTTCACCTCCATGAAATATCCCCGACCGCCGACGGTCGACTCTATCTGGCAGCGGAAGCCGGAATGGTCTACCGGTCCGACAACGCCGGTGAGACCTGGGAGGAACTCCCGTCGCCTTACGAGGGCTCGTTTTTTGGGGTACTGCCCTTGGACGGCGACGCGGTCCTGCTGTTCGGACTGCGCGGCCACCTTTTCAGGTCCGAGGACGCCGGCGAGAGTTGGACGGCGATCGAGACGGGAACGGTCGCCATTCTGACCAACGGCCTTCGCCTCTCGGGCGGCACCATCCTGATCTCGGGCCTCGGTGGCGCCGTGCTGGTTTCGACGGACGGCGGTCACACCTTCGACCTCCACCAACAGTCCAATCGTCGCGGCATCTCGAAGGTGGTGGAGACACCGGATGGCTCGCTATTGCTGGCCGGCGAGTTCGGGGTCAAGTCGCTGTCGTTCAGCGAGTTGGTCCAGGTTCCTGATTGAGCTGAAAGGGAGCGTGGGGCGATGACAAACTTCATCGAGAATCTGATTTTCGGCCATCGAAGGCTCATTATTGCGTTCTTCACCTTGATGACGGTGTTCATGGTGTACCAGGCGTCACACCTCAAGATCGACGCCGGCTTCGCCAAGCTCCTGCCCCTCAAGCACCCCTACATGAAGACCTATTTGGAGTACCGCGACGCCTTCGGAGGTGCGGACCGGGTGGTGATCGCGATACGGAATCCCAACGGCGACATCTTCACTCCCGAGTTCTTCCAGGTCCTGCAGGAAATCACCGACGACGTTTTCTTCATCCCCGGCGTCGACCGGACCCGGGTGATGTCGCTGTTCACGCCCAACGTGCGCTTCACCGAGGTGGTTGAGGACGGCATCGCAGGCGGTAACGTGGTTCCGGACGACTATGAACCTACCCCCGAAGGCCTCGCGCAGGTGCGGGAAAACGTCCTCAAATCGGCCTACATGGGGCGTCTGGTGGCCAACGATTTCTCGGCCGCGATCGTGGCCGCCAATCTGTTGGAGATCAACCCCAACACCGGTGAGCGATTGGACTATCTGGAGGTCGCCGCCCAGTTCGAAGGCATCCGCGACAAGTACAAGAACGACGAGGCGGGGGCCGAGTTCGACTATCACATCATCGGATTCGCCAAGGTCATCGGAGACATCGCCGCCGGGGCATCGCGCGTGGTGCTGTTCTTCCTCGTCGCCTTCTTGATCACGTGCGTTTTCGTTTACATCTACTCCCAGAGCTTGAAGCTGACGATCATCGTGGTCGGGTGCTCGCTGATCGCGGTCATCTGGCAGCTCGGCCTGCTCACCCTGCTCGGTTTCGGCATCGATCCGATGTCGATCCTGGTCCCGTTTCTGATCTTCGCCATCGGGGTCAGCCACGGCGTTCAGATGGTGAGCGCCTTTCGCGCCGAGGTCTTCAACGGCGCCGACAGCATCACCGCGGCTCGGCCGGGGCTCCGGAAGTTGATCCTCCCGGGTGCCATCGCCCTCGCCAGCGACGGCATCGGGTTCATCACGATCATGCTGATCGAGATCCGGATGATCCAGGAGATGGCGATCACTGCCAGCCTCGGCATCGCCGCGATCATCCTGACCAACCTGGTGCTCATTCCGGTGCTGCTGTCCTTTGTCCATCTCGGCAGCGGGTACCTGGAGAAGCTGCGCGAGCGCCAACGACTCCTCGACCGGATGTGGGTGAAGCTGGCCCGTGTGACCGAACCGCGAACCGCCGCAGCCATCATCGGCGTGGCAGGGCTTCTGTTTGTCGTCGGTGGCTGGAAGGCGACCCAGATCAAGATCGGCGATCTGCACGCCGGCGTACCGGAGCTGAGGGCGAACTCGACCTACAACATCGACACCGAAGTCATCACCAGCCACTTCTCCATCGGCGTCGACGTCATCACGGCGATCACCGAATCCCACCCGGAAGCGTGCACCGAGTACGACATCATGACCCTCATCGACCGATTCGAGTGGCGGATGCGCAACGTGCAGGGGGTTCAGTCAGTCTTCGGGATCGGTGGCGTCGCCAAGGTGGTGAATGCGGGTTGGAACGAGGGCAGCCTGAAGTGGCGAACGCTGCCGCGCAACACCTCGACCATGGCCCAGGCGGTGACCTACATCGACACCAGCACGGGGTTGTTGAACGCCGAGTGCAGCGTCATGCCGGTCTACATCTACACCGCCGACCACAAGGCCGAGACCATCGACCGAATCGTCCGCGAGGTCAAGGCCTATCAGGCCGAGCACGGAAACGACGAGATCGAGTTTCGACTCGCCTCGGGCAATGTCGGCGTCATGGCCGCCACCAACGAAGCGGTCTCCGCAGCCCAGTTCCCGATGTTGATGTGGGTCTTCGCCGCCATCATCGTGCTGTGCCTGGTCACCTTCCGGTCAATCAGAGGGACTCTGTGCATCGTCATCCCGCTGATGCTGGTCTCGCTCCTGGCTTACGCCCTGATGGCCTTCCTCGAAATCGGGCTCAAGACATCGACCTTGCCGGTGGTGGCGCTCGGCGTCGGCATCGGCGTCGACTACGGCATCTACATCTACAGCCGCCTCAGAAATATCAGAGCGGAAGGAAAGTCGCTCCAGGAGGCCTATCGCGCCACCCTCAACATCACCGGCACCGGCGTCGTGTTCACGGCAATCACCCTGGCGGTCGGGGTGGCGACCTGGATCTTCTCACCGCTGAAGTTCCAGGCCGACATGGGCATCCTGCTCACCTTCATGTTCCTGGTGAACGGGGTAGGCGCCATCATCCTGCTGCCGGCCCTGGCCTGCTGGCTCCAGCCCAAGGTCAAAACCGGGGAGGGCAGCGACTAACGGGCAACAGGTTTTAGCTTTTAGATTTTAGACTCAATATTTCGTCCAGCGAATCGCATAGCCGATGCAGCCTACCGTCGGGGTTGACTTCGCGTCCCAGTCATTGGGATCGCGGATCCGCTCACAACGGACCACCACCACCGCATCGGCATCGACCTTGGCGGCGCGGAGCTTCATCCGGCGCTCGGCCTCGCTGACGGCATCCTCCTCGCCCATCGCCGAGATCCGCACCCTCTCGTCGAGCTCGGCGAGGACGTCGTACGATCGATCGCCGAGGTTTTCGGGCTTCAGGATCCGGATCTGCTGCGCCCATCGCTGGGCGTCGGCATTCTCCTGGCTCTGGTTCGACGCGCACCCACCCAGCAACACGACGCCACACATTACGATTGCCAAGATCCTCATTGGTTGAGTGTACCTGTTTGCCGTTGGCAGTAGGCAGTTGGCCGTTTGCCGTGAGCCGTGAGCCGTGAGCCGTGAGCCGTGAGCCGTTGGCCGTTTGCTGTCGGTGAGTTGGCCATGGAGCGGTGAAGGGGTGACGATCGGGTTCGGTTTCCCGAATTCCGAATTCCGAATTCCGAATTCCGGAGTCCCGCTCACTCGTAGCGAAGCGCCTCGATGGGCACCATCTTGGAGGCTCGGACCGCCGGCCACATTCCGAAGACGAGGCCGACGGCGGTGCAGAACAACAGCCCCCGGATCGCCCATTCCATCGGGATATGGACCGCGAATTCCGTGAACGCCGTCACCAGGTTGCCGAGGCCGAAGCCCGCGGCCACACCGAGCACTCCGCCGATGTTGCACAGCACGATCGCCTCGAGCAGAAACTGGGCCAGAATCGCTCCACGCCTGGCGCCGAGAGCCTTGCGGATGCCGATCTCCCGGGTGCGCTCGGTGACCGACACCAGCATGATGTTCATGATGCCGATGCCGGCGACGATCAGCGCCACGATGCCGAGCACGAACGCCCCGCTCTTCAGATTGGCGGTGGCCTCATTAAAGGCCTTGATCATGCTGTCGGAGGTGAAAAAGAAGAAGTTGTCCTCGTCGCGGGGCTTCAGCCCGCGGTCGGCCCGCAGCACCGCGCGGGTCTCCTCCATGGCGTCCTCGAGGTTGAACGGTGTGGTCGACCGGACCGTGATGTTGAGGGACCGCTCGTGACCATCACCATCTCGGGAGCCCCAGATTTTCTGCGCCGCGGTGATCGGAATCAGAACGTAGTTGTCGAAGTTGCCGCCCATGGCCGACTTGCGCTCGGCGAAGACACCCTGGACCGTGACCTTGTGGCCGTCGACCTTGATCTCCTGTCCGATGGGGTCGGAAAAGGGGAACAGCCTCTCCGCGATGTTGAAGCCGATCACCGCCACCCGCCGGCCGACCCTGATGTCCTCGTTGGAGATGTTCCGTCCGAGCTCCACGTAGTGAGTGTTGTTCTCGGGGTACTCCGGCGTCCCCCCGCAGATCATGTTGACCGGTTCGGTGGTTTCGCCGCGGTAGGAGACGCGAACGCTGAAGAGCCACATCTCGGCACCCACAAGATCGACGTTGGCGACCTTTTCCCGGATGAGGTCGGCGTGGTGGAGCGTCAGGGCGGGGTAACGTTGGATCTTCCGCCAGTCCCTTTCGGAGTTGTCGAAGCCCTGCGGCGGCCACTTCTGGACCTGGAACACTCGCGTCCCGAGCACGCTGAGCTCGGTTTCCATCTGGTTCTGGATCACCGAGACCCCGGTCATGACGGCGATGATCGCCGCCACCCCCGCCACGATGCCCACCAAGGTGAGAGCTGACCTCAGCTTGTGGGTACCAATGGCGGCGAGGGCCATCTTGAAGCCTTCCTTTATGAGCATGTCGCACTCCATTGGCGTTGGCAATGGGAAGCAGGGAATTGGCAGTAGGGCAGTGACATCTCACACTCCTCGATTACTCGTAGCGGAGGGCGTCGATGGGATTGAGGCGAGACGCCCGCCAGGCAGGAATCAAGCCGGCCAGAACTCCCACCAGGAACGAGACCGACAGCGCGATCAGCACGATGGGAATCGATACGCTGGCCGGCATCAGCATCCGGTCGATGGCCTCGGCGACGGCGAAGGAGATCACGATCCCCACCACTCCACCGAGCAGGCAGATGGCCGCCGACTCGAACAGGAACTGGGTCAGGATGGCTCGGCGTTTGGCGCCGATCGCCTTGCGGATCCCAATTTCCTTGGTCCGTTCGGTGACCGACACGAACATGATGTTCATCACGCCGACCCCCCCCACGAAGAGCGAGATCCCGGTGATCACGAGGCCGATCAGAACCACAACCCCCATCACGTTGTTGAAGGCATCCATCAGCGACTCCATCTTGTTGATGGAGAAGTTGTCGGACTCTCCAGGGGCGAGCTTGCGGATCTTCCGCATTTCGCCGATCACCTCGTACTCGTAATCGGCCAGGGAGACCCCGGGCGGAGCCTTGACGCCGATATCGATGTCCCTGAACTGACTGCCGAACACCTTGGAAAAGGTAGTGACCGGGATAAAGACCTGAGCGTCGAAGTCCGGGCCGCCGAAAAATCCCGCACTGCCCTGCTTTTCCATGACACCGATGACCTGAAAGTCGTACCGCCCGATCTTCAGGTCCTTGTTGATCGGGTCCAACCCCCGAAACAGCTGCTCCTGGATGGTCTTGCCGATCACGCACACCCGCCGCTTGTACTGCACGTCGTAGCCGGAGAAGAACCGCCCGGCCTCCGGGACGGCGCTCGACATCAGCATGTGTTTGTGGGTTGTTCCGATGATCCGGATGTTGCCCCGGGTCTCCGAGCCGTGCTTGATGCTGCGTTGGGTGTCCGCGGTCGGATTGACGGCCACCGCGCTCCGCAGCTGTCGTTCCAGGCTATCGCCCTCCTTCAGCGACAGCCGAGGTCGGTTTCGGTACTGGAAAAAGTTCCCGGTGACGATCCATGGATGGTGGGATATGTAGAGAACGTCGGCGCCGATGATCGAGGCGCTGTCGCGAAATGTGTTGGCGAGGCCGTTGGCCGCGGTCATGGTGGTCACCACCGCGACGATGCCGATGATGATACCGAGGGTCGTCAGCACCCCTCGCGCGGTGTTGGCGCGCAGGGCGGCCAGGGCGATCCGCACCGCCTCCCTGGTCTGGTGGACAGCGCTCATGCGGCCTCTCGTTGAGCGACGTCGGACTCGATCAGCCCGTCCCTGAGCCGGATGACGCGGTGGGCGTGGCGGGCGACGTCTTCTTCATGGGTCACCAGCAGGATCGCATTGCCAAGACGCTGCAGCCGGTCGAAGATCGCCATGATCTCGGCGCCGGTGGCGGTGTCCAGGTTGCCGGTGGGCTCGTCGGCCAGGATGATCGACGGGGAGTTCACCAACGCCCTCGCGATCGCCACGCGTTGCCGCTGGCCACCGGACAGCTCGGTCGGTTTGTGATCGACCCGATCAGCCAGACCAACCGAATCGATGGCCGCCATGGTCATGTCGCGACGCTTCCGAGGCCGCAGGCCGCGGTAGATGAGAGGCAGCTCCACGTTGTGGAACACATCGGCGCGGGGCAGCAGATTGAAGGTCTGGAAGACGAAGCCGATCTTCGAATTGCGAACCTCGGCGAGCTGGTCCTCGCCGAAGGTGCTGACATCGCGGCCGTCGATGAAATACTCGCCCGAGGTTGGTACGTCGAGGCAGCCGATGACGTTCATCAGCGTCGACTTGCCGGAGCCTGACGGGCCCATGATGGCCACGTACTCGCTTTCACCGAGGGTCAGCGACACGCCCTTCAGCGCCTGGACTCCGACGCTGTTCATCTCGTAGGTCTTGGTGACGTTCCTCAGTTCGAGTGCCATTTGCTATCCCTCCCGGCTATCGGGTGAGGCGGCGCCTTCCCGGACCGCGGCTCCGTCGCCGAGGTCACGGCTAATGGCGCGATAGCTCCCCACCACCACCTGTTCGCCCTCTTCGAGCCCGGCGAGGATCTCGATCTGGGTCTCCGACTGAATCCCGGTATCCACCTGGCGCGCGGACACCGTGGCGCCGTCCACCACCCAGACGATCTCGACGAAGCCGTCGTCGTCGGGCTGGAAGCGCGGTTTCGACTCGGCCGCCTCGTCGGCGGCATCCGCCTTGACGCCCAACTCGCTCAGGGTTCGGACGGTGACGCTCTGGATCGGCACGCCGAGACAGCCCTCGCGGACGTCGGTGACGACGTCGGCCGACGCCGTCATCCCGGGGCGGAGCTCGGTGCCCGGGTCGATGATGGCGATCTTGACCTCGAACTCGGTCTTCTGGTCGGTTGATCCCTGCCCGGAGACCTTGGCGCTGTTGGCGATCTCGGTGACCTCGCCCTTGAACTTGATGTTGGGAAGGGCGTCCACCTCGATGCTCGCCTCGTCGCCTACGGACACCAGGACGATGTCGTTCTCGTCAACATCCACCAGCGCTTCCATCCCCTGGAGGTTCGAAACCTCCATGATCACGTCCTCCTGGAACTGCGAGCCGAGGGCGATCTCACCAACCTCCTTGTTGAGCTTGGAGATGGTCCCGGCCATCGGGGCGTAGATGGTGGTCTTGGCCAGGGCGTCACGCGACTGCCGCAAGGCGGCCTTGGCCTGCTCCGCCTGATCGAGGGCTGCCTGGTAGCGCGCTTTTTCCACTTCGGCCTGGGCGTACACGGTGTCGAGCATCGCCTGGGACTCGAGGTTCTTTTCGAATAGCTGCCGGCTGCGCTCGTAGTCCTTCTCCGCCTTGATCATGTTTTCCCGTGCGAGGTTGGCCTGGGCCAGGGCCGCGGAAACGCTCGCCTCCTGAGACTCCACCTGGGCGACGTAACGCTCGCGGTCGAGCTCTACCAGGAAAGTCCCCTTCTCCACCCAGTCGCCCTCGTCGACGCCGAGCCGGGTGATCTTGGCGCTCACGTCGGCCGAGATATTCACTTGGACCATGGGCTGGATCTTGCCGGTGGCGTTCACCGTCTGAACGACGGTGCTGCGGGCAACCCCTGCGACCTCGACCGGCACTCCCTCGTCACCGCGACTGCGACCCATGGCGGTGAGGACAACCACTGCCACCACCACGACGGCCAACAGCCCGAGCAGGACACGCTTCTTCGTCATGTGTGTAACTCCTCGTCCCCAGTGATCCGCCCGGCGGCGAGAGGCTCGCGGCGAATCTCGGCGGTCTTTTCAGCTCAGTTGGACGTACGTGATGACGCGCCCCGGGTTGCGGTCATGAAGCTCGGATTGACAGCTTTCTCTGGGAGGCATACCTTGAGTTCCAACGAAACAACCTGCATTGGACAGAGAAGGAGGATAGCGTGAAGCTCTCCCACCACCTCGTCGCCGCCACTGTGGCGCTCGCCCTCGGCACGCCTGCCGTCGCCCAGGATCACCCGGTCATCAAACCCATCGAAGGCTTCGTGCCCCGGCCCGCCGCCCAGCAGAAGGTCGCCAACTACGACGAGTTCCGCTTCCGGCGCAAGGACGCCCAGGGGCGGGACGAGTTCTTCTTCAAAAAGGGCAAGACCGACTCCACCGGCACCGACGAGCACAACCTCGACCTGTCGCGGCGTCGTGCCGACACCGTCAAGGCGTATCTGATGCTCTATGGCATCTCGCAGAGCCGGCTGGAGACCACGGGTCTGGGCGAGTCCAAGCCGGTCGGCGAAGACGCCACCGAGGAGGGCCGGGCCCTCAATCGCCGCGTCGAGCTGCACAGAATGGGGTAGCAGCGTTCTCCTGACGGCGTGGACATCGATGCTTCAGTTGGGAGGTTCCGCAGCCGGGCGCCGGACGATCGGCCGGAAGCTCCACGAGGCTGAGATCCGCACCGTGCAATCCTCATCTCCACCCTCGGTGGAGGGATCGAGCTCGCTCATACCGAAGGCCTCGTTGACCGAGAAGCCGACCATGTCCTTCATGGCGCATTGGTGTGACTCCCAGGTGCGCGAGCCCGTCATCTCTCCGCCGGCGTCGGTTTGGACCCGCAGGCCCACGCGTCCGATGGTCACCTGGCGGTCGTATTTCTCGTATCGCCGGCAGAGGCAGTCGGGTTGCATACAACTCGAACTGAGCTGTTTCTTCCCCTCGACCTCGGTTGGCGGCATGCCCAGCAGCATCACCTCGTAGACGCCGCTCATGGGACCGGCCTGGTAGTAGACGGACATCGAGTTGAGGCCGTCGGCGGCCAGTCGCTGGGTGTCGCCGCCCTGCACCCGGGTATAGAGAGCGGGGCAATCGTCTGCCGGTGAGGCGCGATTCCACTGCTCCTCGTAGGAGGTGACGAGCTCGAGGTTGGAGGGGACGTAGCGGGTGACGACCGCCGTGCCGCCACCTGACTCGATCAGCATCTTACCCCGGATGCTGAACTCGGAGCTGCCGGTGATTTCGTATGACCTCGACGACGAGTCTTCCCATTCGATCGAGGCGGTGATCTCCGCGATGAGGTCGCCTCGGTGGATCATCAGGTCGTGGCGGTGCCGATGAGTCGTATCCGGCTCCTCGAGCGGGCCCTCGAAGCTGTCGACCTCACGATCCCTTTCGTACTCCGCCGAGATGCGGAACGGCGAGCAGGTCTTGTGGAGGAGCGCGCGCTCGATCTCGTACTCGCCGTCGACGTTGGTGATGGTCTCCCACGCCTCACCGTCGCGGGGAGCGGTGAGCACCACGCGGGCATTTTCGGCGGGGCGCGAGCCGCGCTCGGTCTCGATCTGGACCGTGCCGTAGAGGGTGCCGTAGAATCCCTCGTTGTATACGATGCTGTCCTGCAAGTGGTACTGCCGGGCCAGCTCCCGGTACCACTTGTGTCCCTTCGCCGGCTTCTTGCACAGCTGGTCCCGGTAGAACTCCTCCATGAGCATCGTCGCGTCGGCCTCCTCCCTGCCGAAGTTCCACCAGCGACACTCCTCCCGGATTTGTTCGACAAACGCGAGTCCCTCGTCGGCCGGCGCCACGGCGTCTCCCTTGTCCAGGGTGGTGAATTCGATCCGTCGCTCGCAGTCGGTGACGAAGTCACGGTTGGGCATGACCAGGTAGCCCTCGGGATCGAGCGTGCCGAAGACGCTCTCCCGTCCGTCGTAGAGACCTAGGTGGCCCACCTCCACGTCCTTGATCGCGTAGTTGGCGAGGCAGCGGGCGTACTCCCGAATGTACTCGGGATCGAACCGAGTCTCGAGGGCTTTGTTGTACAGCTGATGACCGTCGTTCTTCATCTTGAAGATCGCGTCTGGCCATTGGTTTCCTCCGAAACGGTAGTCGATCCTGAGCAGCATTGTGGCGCCCATCCGCGCGGTAAAGTTGCCCGACTCCTGGACGTAGTCCAGCAGCCACTGGAATTTTTTGGCCCATTCCGTGATCTCCTGCCAGCCGGCGTTCAGGTTGCTCAGATCGAGCGCCTTCTCGTAGAGATCCCGAACCTGGTCCCGATCCCGCGCCTTGACGTCCATCCAGTGGAGGTAGGGGCCGAGCTGCTTGGGACCGCCTTCGGGCTCCCCCTCCTCGGCGAGGATCTTGCGGTAGAGCCGAATGTACTCCTCGTTCCAGAGGATCTCCGACGGCGGCTCCTGAGCCACGATAGGTGCGGAGTGAGCCAGGATCAAAACCGCCAGACAAAGGAGAAGCGACCTGAGCTGCGTGAATTTACAGGGCATTGCGAACCTCCCATCTCTCCGGCCTCGAAGCCCTTCAATTCGAACTCCAGGTGTGGACCGGCAGGCCACGAGTATTCAAGCCCGATCAATCGCCTCCGGCGCCGATGTTGTACGAGATGAGCTTCCACGTCTCGTTTTCCCGCACCAGCTTGAACGAGCACGGAACCGCAGTGCCGCTGGTCAGGGTGAGGGTGCCGGCGAGCTTGGCTCCCTGCAGATCGACCGAGCGCTCACTGAACGAGGTGTCGGCGACGTCGAACAGGTGCTGGTTGGCCTCGACTCCGGCAGCGAACTGGTCGAATGGTTGGGCCTCCTTGAGCGGCGCCGAGAAGCAGTCGTGAGCCGCCTCGAGGTTGCCGGCGGCAGCCTCGGTGAGAAAGGTCTGCACCACCTCCTCGGGCCCGGCGGTGGCCTGCCTGACGACGAACAGGAGCACGACAACGAAGATCACCAGCAGGGCGATTGCGCGCCGGCATCCGAGGAGGACCCAACGGAGCCAGGGGCGCTTTTTATGAGCTTGCACGTTCGATGGATCCGTGAAGGCCGAGCCGGTCGTGTCACTCATGACGTCTCCTTTCGCTCAGTCACCGTTCCGGTGCGTCTTAGATTGGCAGCGCTTCGTTTCGAAGGTCACGGCATGGCTCCTGCCTGCTCGAGCAGCTTCACCGCATCGTTTTGGCCGGTCTGCTGCGCCACCGCGAGGGCGGATGTTCCCTTG
>CAVQOJ010000010.1:0-427500 GCA_963714385.1 uncultured Holophagae bacterium
AATGTACAGCTTGGACCGTGCCCGCGAAAGCCCGAAGACGTGGAATCCCTCTCCCTCCAACTCGCGTTGCAGGGCGTCCAAGGATATGGAGACTCGCCTCAGCTCGATCACCGAGCCGTCCGGAGCCCCGAGGCGACAGAGGAACTCGGGCACCTAATCGCCTCCGATCGAGTGCGCCTGGAGGATCATGACCAGTCCTCGGCTCGAGCTCTCCGCGGCGCCTGCGCCGATGGTAATCTCCTGGTTTTCGGAGAGAAATACGCTCGTTCGGAGCAACTCCACCGACCGCAGGCTACCGTCGGCCGCAGCCGTTTGTTTCGACAAGGTCAACCACTGGAGATGGACCCTGGTTCCCGGCCTCGGGATTCCCCACGGTGCGTCGTCGCCGATTCCCAGTGATTGGGCAAGAAACGCCACCTTGATGCCTTCACCAAGCTCCGCATCCGCGGTTTCGCCCAGAACGCCCTCGAAGGTGGTGGAGCCGATCCGTCGGTAGGTCTCGAACGGGAACATCCGAAGCAGACGTTCGTCCACTGCCGCGCGCTGCCCCGCCGGCAACTGACCCTTGATTCCCTCGAGCAAGATGATCTCGATTCGGTACCGGTCGGGAGATCGATCGAGCGCGGCGATAACCTCCGCCGCCCGGGCGACCACGTCGGCCCGATCCTGCACGGTAATTCTCGATTTTCCCGGCTGGACCGTCAGGCTGCCGTTCTCGGTGAGCAGCGGCTCCACCGCCGCCACCGCCTCGGTCACCGAGCAGTGCCGAACCTGAAAGGTACGGACCGTGGTCGGACCAGGTGCCGCCGCCACGAGGCCGGCGAACGTGAGAACGAGGACGGCGAGGATGGTCCGTCGAACCATGGGTCAGAGCTCCATTGCCGGGTTGACGATGAAGTACACGGCGGTGTCGGCGTTCTGTTGATCGGCGAACTGGTAGACCCGCACGCCCGCGCCCGCCATGTCCACTTCGACCCTCGGCGGCGGGTTGAGGTGCTCTACTTGCTGGACCTCCACGAACGGGGAAGAGACCTCGCCACCGGCCGGTGCGAGCAGCCGCCAACCGGTCACCGCCGCCAACGAAACAACGATTGCAGCCGCGGCGGCCAGCCAGCCGCGCCGCGGGCGGTGCAGGCTCTGACGGAGCCGCTGTTGCCGGATCTCAGCCATCACCGAGCGGGTCAGGTCCTCGATCCGTGCCCGGTCGGGCTCGCCACCGGCGGCAGCGGCGAAGTGCATCGTCGGGTCGGTCCGGACCGCCACCATCCGGCAGCGGTCGCAGCTGCCGAGATGGGCGCGGAAGGCGTCGCGCCGAGGACCGTCGAGGCTCTCCCGGAGATACGCATCAAGCAGGGCGGAAAAATCGTCGCAGTTCATCTCAACCCCTGTCTGCCTTCGGTAGGTATTCGGGGAACTTTCGGCTCAGTTCCCGCTTCAGGCTCTTGCGCGCCTGGAACACGTGGTTCCGCACGGTCGTCGCGGTGCAGCCGAGCACCTCGGCGACCTCCGCCGTGTCCATTCCCTCAACCTCTCTCAGCACGAATGCGGTCCTTTGCTGCGGCGTCAGCTCCTCCACAAGCTCATCGAGCAGGCGGTTGACCTCCCGCCGGTCGGCCAGCTCGGACGCCGAAAGTGAGTCGCCCACCACCCGCAACCGGTGCTCGGTCCCTGCTCGGTGGGCCTTTTCACGGCTGGAGCGTGCGCGAATCAGGTCGATGGCCAGGTTGGTTCCGATCCGGTACAGCCAGGTGGCGAAGCTCCATTTTTCGTTGTAGCGATCGAGCCTTTGCCAGGCCCGAACGAAGGCCATCTGGACGACGTCCCACGCCTCCGACTCGTCGCCGAGAATTCTCGCCACCGTCCGGTGGAGGCCACCCGAGTGGCGCCGCACGAGGTGTGCAAACGCCTCGTCATCGCCCGCCCGCGCAGCGCGGACCGCCTCACGATCATCCATCGGCACCTCGGCCGCCTCCGGCTCCCGCCCGGGGAGCACGCACAACTTGTCCCGCAACATCACACGTCTCCATGCTGTGTACGGTCCTCCGGCCGCCACCGTTGAGGGGTTCGCCTGCCGGGCCCGTGGCGGAGTTCGATGTGAATCCCCAAGTACGTGATTATAAAGGTTCTGCATCGACACGCAGTGATCAGGCATACCTCGGGCAGAAAATATCGGTGTGGGGCGGCGAAGCGCCGACTGAAGGATCCGGTTTTTCGCATTCCGTGTTCTGCTCCTCTGCTCCTCTGCTCCTCTGCTCGGCCAAGGTATCCTGAAAGCGTGAACACCGCGGAGGGTGCCATGGACATTTCCATCGAATACTGCGTCCAGTGAAACTACCTGCCTCGGGCCGCCGGGCTGGCGGCCGAGCTGAAGAAGGAGTTCGGCGTCCAAACCGAGCTGATCAAGGGTGGCGGCGGGATCTTCGACGTCAAAGTGAACGGGGCGATGGTCTTTTCAAAGCACCGGGTCGGACGTTTCCCCGATCCGGGCGAAGTCGTCTCTGCGATAAGAAAGTCCAAAATAAAATAGCTCGATTTTCGATTCTGGATCCGCTCTGATCGACAGTCGGTGCGGATGGGGAATGCGACCAGCCTTGGCCAACGGCATTCCAGAATCGAAAATCGAGAGTGTTCGAGCAAGACCTCAGGATTCGGCACCGGGGTCGTGGTTGCCTTCCGGACGGCGACGATAGATGTGCCGCCCCAGGATGCGGGAGTAGTCCGACCACGCGTCCTCGTCCCCGCCGCCGGGCCCGATCGCCTCGAGCATCCCCGCCATCTTCGAATCGAGGTTGTCCACCATGTGGACCAGCAGCGCCTCGGGCGTCTTCGGACGGCGGGGCGACCCGTACTCGTACTCGCCGTGATGGGCGAGCAGGATGTGCAGCAGCTGACGCCGGTGCTCGGCGGGGAACTCGGGCATCTCGCCGATGATCTTGTCGACAAACAAGACCTCCATGGAAAGGTGCCCGATCAGCCGGCCGTCGTCCGTATATGAAATCGACGAGTCGATCGCGAGCTCCCAGATCTTGCCCAGATCGTGGAGCAGGGCCCCTGCGACCACCATGTCCTCGTGCAGGCGGTAGCTGCGCGCCAGGGTTTTCGCCACTGAGGTCATGGAAACCGTGTGTTCGAGCAAGCCCGAGCGGAACGCGTGGTGCATGCTGCTTGCGGCCGGCGCCACCCGGAACTTCTCGGCCAGCCCCTCGTCGGAGAAAATCCGGAACAGCAGCTGCTTCAGGTGCGGGTCGGCCACCTCCTCAACATGGGCCGTCAGCTTCTGCCACAGCATGTCCGGATCGAGCTCGGAGCAGCGAACAAAGAGCGCCTCATCCACCTCCTGAAGCGGTACCGCCTCGCCGCCACGGATCACGACCTGCAGGCGTTGGTTGTAACTCTGGACCTGGCCACGAACCCTGACCACCCGTCCCGGCTCGAACAGCTTCGCCATTCGGTCCACGTTGTCCCAGACCAGGGCCGCCACGTCGCCGGTGCGATCGCCGATGGTCAGCGCCAGGTACGGGCCCCCTCCACGACGCTGCCGCACCTCCTTTGTTCGTACGGCATAGACCTCGTCGAGGTCGGTGCCGGGCTTGAGGCCGTTGGCCCATCGACGGTCGGATGCTAAAGACATACTCGTTTCCCTTCGCGTGAATCCCCTGACCGGTGTACCGGCCCCGGCTCAGGAGGCTGGAACCTGGGCCAGAATCAACTCGAACCGGTCCTCGTGCACCTCCACGAGGTAGTCGTCCTTGAGCCGCTCGACCATCCCCTGGGTCTGGTCCTTGTAAGCCTCCTGAGAGAGCTGTCGGCGGATCGACTCGGCGACCTCGTCGAAGGACTCGTAGCCCGCGGGAATACGTCGGATCAGGTGCACGACGAGATACCCGCCCGCCGTGTCGAGGGGATCGGTGACCCCTTCCTCGCCGAGCGAATCCAACGCGTTTTGGATCACCGGCCGGAGGTCCTCCACCGGAATCGCCCCGAGCTCCTGAATCTCGGCGCCCGCCAGGGTGGCCTCGGCTCGCAGGTCGCTGCCTTCACGAACCCGGTCCACCAGACCCTGTGCCACCCTTCGAACCTGTGTCCCTGAAGCGTCGGGACCGACCGGAAAGAAGACCTGGTCGAGTTCGACCTTGGCCGGCACCCGATACTGCTCCTTGTTCACCTCGTACTGTTGACGGACTTCCTCCTCGGTGATCTCGGTGGGCTTGATCTCGCTCTGAACCGCCCGCTGCAGCAGCATGTTGCGGCTGTACCTCTGACGCAGGCCCTCCTCGGTCAGCCCGGCCCCGGTGAGGGCGGCCTGAAAGGCCTCGTCGTCTTGCAGCTCGTTTTGTTCACGCAGATCCTCGATCGCCTGATCGATCGTGGCGTCGTCGATGGTCAACTTTTTTTCGCGGGCCATTTCGAGCAAAACCAGCTCGTCCACCGTCGTTGTGAAGACCTCGCGGGCAAATTTCTTGAGCTCCTCACCCGTCAGCGGCTGCCCGACCTGGGCGAGCTCCGCCTGGAGCCGCTCTCTGAAGTCGGACACCGTCATCACCCGTTCGTTGACCCGGACCAGGATCGCCTCCACGATGATCCGGTCTGCGCCCATCGTCGCGGCGGCAATCAACACCGTCGCACCGCAGGCGACGAGCATCGGCCTAATCTTCATCGATCGCCTCCCCGTAGCGTCCCCGGTACTCGAACCAGAGATGGTCCTCGAAGACCCTCACTCCAACCTCGGTCGCCGTCTTGGCCACGCACTGCGCCGTGAACGTCCGTGCCAGTGCATCGGCCAGCTTGTGGCGGACGACGAGCTCCATTTCGACCCTCGAGGCCAGGCCTTCCGGCACGACTTCGAGAACCTGGAGCACATGGTAACCCGCCGGCGACAGCACCGGTTGGGAAATCCCGCCCTCTGGCAGGCTAAACACGACCTGGTCCAGATCCTCCGGCAGGGTGCCGCGGTCGATCCAGCCCAGCTCGCCGCCCTGCCCGGCGTTCGCGGCCTTCGAAACCTCGATCGAAACGTCGATAAATGACTCGCCCGCCTCGAGCCGTGCCCGCGCGGACTGCGCCTTTGCCAGCGAATCCAGCAGCATCTGACGGACCCGAACGCGGGCCGGCTGAATCACACCGATGGCGGCGGCCAGCTCGCGTTCCACAGCCTCCGCTGCAGGTTCAGGCGGCTGGCCGCAAATCTCGGCTACCACACTTCGCACCCTCGACGGGCGCTGAGCCGGGTCCAGTGAACCCCCGCCCGCTTCGTCGTCCCCCGCCCGGGCGAGGATCACTTCCTGGTCGATGAACTGATCGAACAGACCCTGAACCGCCCTCCGGTCAACCGCCTGCCACGGCATCCCGGTGGTCGACGCAATATAGGCCTGAACGTCCTGGACCGGGATGTCGCGGCCCCCGACCCTTGCCACCACGGTTTCGTCGGCCGCGCAGCCGAGGGCACCGACGATGGCGACAATGGGCAGGACTGGGGTCCACCGGAGGTCCATCGGCGCAGGATAGCAGGTTGGCCGTTTGCCGTTTGCCGTTGGCTGTGGGGACCGAGCTCGCCGACCGGATCACCTGATCGGCAATCGATTTCAGGGGAGCTGGAACCCTCATAACGAGCTTGATAGCTACGCCTGCTGCTTCGAGGGCTTTCTCGTGGGCTGCGAGGTTGGAGTTCGGGACGGCTTTGGACATGGTCACCTCCGGGTCGTTCATGCCCTCCCCCACAAGCCGGTGAGGCAGCCGATGTCAAGGGTGTGTACCACCGGACCCGTGGGCCGGCTTGCCCTTGCCATCGGCTGCCCACCGGCTATTTGTTCCTTTGAACGACCCGGAGTTGTCCACGTGCTATGGCCGCCGATGCAACTGGTTGCTGCCACTGGCTGCTCAAACGCTTCATTGCTTCATTGCGTTTCTTATAAGCGGACGGATCGCGAACCCCACGACACTGCCCACCGGGCGGCCGCTGATCAACAGAAGAACACACCGGAACAACCCCTCACCGAGGAAGTAGAGGTCGAGGACGAAGGCGAGCGCCGAGTCGCCGGCGAGGCCCGTCTGGAGGTTCGTCAACGAGCCCACGAGCTCGGCACCGGCGCCGAGCACAGTCAATTGCACCGGGCTCACACCGATGGCGGCGGCCCACCGTTCCTGGTCGGCCCCGAGCGCCATACACGACAGGGCCGTCGTCGCGGCGACCCTGAAAAATCGTCGCTCCCCTGGCCCCTTCGATGCCGACCGCCCGACCCGATGGTCATCCCCGCGGTCGCCCGGCGGCAGCAGCCTGAGGGTTGGTCGTGCCTCATCCGGCGCCGCCCTTGCGAAGTGGTACAGCCAGCCCCGTCCCAATCGCTCCACCTTGACGAGCTCGAAGGGCTGGTCCCGGTAGCGAAGGACGCCCTCGGGGCACCAGTCCCTGCGGTGGATCGGAGAGTGAAGCTCGAGCCAGCCCGCTTCGTCATCGAACCGTCGCGTCTGTGGTCGCTGCACTTCATGGCCCATTTCGCTGCGCCGGACGAACCCAGCGATCGGCAGGCCAATTACCGATCCGATCGGCTCCTGATTCCCGGCAACATGCTTCAATCGCACGACGGACTCGAGGAAGAGCAACGGCGCCAGCGGCCCCAGCCAGGCCGTCGATTCGGGGAGGATCCCATTTCCCCCAAAGGTCGAAGCCAACAGGTGAATCACACCAAGCGCGGCCACACCAAGCTCGAGCAGTGCCGACGTGACTGTGGCAGGGACCGCGGGGAAGCCCCACTCGAGGTGCCATCGATTCTGGAGGTCCCCGGGGACCAACCCCAGGACCGGGAGCACCGGCAGCAGTCCCCATCGGAGTCGTCCAGAGCGCGCCTCCAAACGTCGCTGCCGAACCAGCGCGTCGATCCAGCTTCCATCGAGGCTGTGGACCCCCCGCATGGCCTCGTTTTCCGGCCAAGCCCGCAAACTCCACCGTGCCCCCCCTCCCCCGGAGTCTTCCCGCCAAACCACCTCCCAGGGAAGGTCCCGCCACATCACCGTCGATCCCGTCACCCTGCCGGTGGGCACTCGCCAGGGCAGGTCCAGACTGGCGCTGCGCACCTGCCAACCGCCGTCGGGAAGAGGCACCACTCGCACGCCACTGCCGAGATCCACGGGCTGTCGTGATTCCACGGCTGCGAGTGTAACCCGCAGCAGCGCACGCGGCGCCGAATGCTGATCCCGCTCATCCCGTGAGCTACTCTGGTGAGCTTCCCAGGGAGACCAGGAAGTCGGTGACCGACGCCAAATCGTCTCTGCCAGCCCAGGGCAGGGTGATCTCACCCCCGGGAGTGACCCTCGCCCCCGACCACCGGGATAGCATCTCACCAAGCTCCGACGGGAGTCGCGCCTCCGGATCGAGCTTGACCCGCCACAGGTTCGGCCGTCGTGCCACGGAGACCACCCTCGCCCCTTGGGCCGCCAGGCGCAGCTGCTGGGCGGCACGGAGAGTGTGAAGCTGGGGCGGCGCCGGACCGTAGCGATCCACCACTTCCTCCATGAGGGCGTCCAGCGAGTGCTCGTCCGCTGCCGACGCCAATCTCTTGTAGAAGCTGAGTCGAAGGGCGGGTTCGGGGATGTAAGGGTCTGGAAGCTGAAGGTCGAGACCGAGCCGAAGCTCGACCTCCCGGCGTCCGGGCAGTTCCCGGCCCTCGAGCTCGGCGACGGCCTCCTCCAACAGGCGACAATAGGTCTCGAATCCCACCGCCTCCATGAAGCCGTGCTGCTCGCCGCCGAGCAGGTTTCCGGCACCCCGGATCTCGAGGTCGCGGGCAGCGATTCTGAAGCCGGCGCCAAGTTCGCAGAACTCCTGGATCGCGGCCAGCCGGGACCGTGCCTGGGCAGCCAGCGGCTTACCGGGAGGAACCAAAAAGTAGGCGAAGGCGAGACGATCGGAACGGCCGACCCGGCCCCTCAGCTGGTAGAGCTGTGCCAGGCCGAAGCGTTCAGCCCGGTTCACCAACAGGGTGTTCGCGTTGGGAATGTCGAGACCGTTTTCGATGATCGCCGTCGCCAGCAGCACGTCGGCCTCGCCAGCCAGAAAGGCATGCATCGCCCGTTCGAGAACGCGTTCCGACATCTGCCCGTGGGCCACCACCACTCTGGCTTCGGGAACGAGCTTGCGAACCCAGTCGGCGAAGCCGCCGATGGACCGAACGCGGTTGTGGACGAAGAAGACCTGTCCGCCGCGTTCCATCTCGTAGAGAATCGCTTCTCGAACCACGTCCTCGGAAAACTCGAGCACCGAGGTCTCCACAGCCTGTCGGTCGACCGGAGGGGACTCGATGACCGAAATGTCGCGCAGGCCGGTGAGGGACATGTTCAAGGTCCGGGGAATCGGAGTGGCCGACATCGCCACCACGTCCACCTCGGTCCGCAGCTGCTTCAGTCGCTCCTTTTGGGCCACTCCGAAGCGCTGCTCCTCGTCCAGGATCACGAGGCCGAGATCACGAAACGTCACATCGGAGCTCAGCAGGCGATGGGTCCCCACCACCACGTCCACGAGCCCGTCCGCGAGTCCGACGAGAGTCGTTCTCGCCTCCTTGGGCGAGGTGAATCGGGACAGCATCCGGACCTCGACCGGAAACCCCCTGAACCTTCGATTGAACGTTTCCAGGTGCTGGTCCGCGAGAATGGTCGTCGGCGCCAACACTGCGACCTGCTTGCCGTCGAGCACGGATTTGAAGGCGGCCCTCATGGCGACCTCGGTCTTGCCGTAGCCGACGTCGCCGCACAACAGCCGGTCCATCGGCCGCGTGGCCTCCATGTCGGCCTTGATTTCTTCGATGGCCACCGCCTGGTCGACGGTCGGTTCGTACTCGAAGGCGTCCTCGAACTCCCGTTGCCAGGGAGAATCCGGCGAGAACGCATGCCCGGTCGACGCGTTGCGGGCGGCCGCCAGGCGCAGCAGGGCGGCAGCCATCTCCCGAACCGCCTTCTTGACCCGGGCCCGACGCCGGCGCCAGGTGCTGCCACCGAGGCGATCCAGGGGCGGTGCCCCCTCACCATCCCCCGATGCGTACTTCTGGATCAGATCCGCCCGTTCGACCGGCACCAGCAGGGTGTCAGCGCCGCGGTAGGACAGGACCATCATCTCCAGCTCGCGTCCGTCCACCACGATCCGCCTGAATCCGCTGAACCGGCCGATCCCGTGGTCGAGGTGGACGACCAGATCCCCGGGGCGCAGATCCCGCAGGTCGCTGATGAACGCGGCGGCTCCCGACCGTCGGCGCCGGGACACCGGAACAGCCGTGAGATCCCTTCGCCCGTAGACGACCAACCCGCCGTCCCAGCGAAATCCGCGCCTCAGCTCGCCGACCGCCAGCGCCACCTCGCCGGGCGGCGGCGGGTCATCCACCGGGATCAAATCTCCCTCGGCGAGGAGGTGCCTGAATCGCCGCTGCTCACCCTGAGAGGCCACCACCAGCACCTGGGTCATGTCCAGGGCGCGCCGGCTGCGGAGGGTTGGCACCAGGTCCGGGATCCGGCGCACGAAATCGTCAGAAGGGTGGGTCGACAGGCGCCACCATCGGGTCTCACCGTCGGCCAGCTCGAGCTGCTCGATCCGTAGCCCCGGGTCGTCGAGCAGCGGTCTCACCCGGTCCGGGTCGAGCAACAACCGGGCGGGCGACGGCAGTGCGACATCTCGATCAGCCAGGGTTTCCCACTCCCTCAGCTGAACCCTGGCCCAGCGCGACACCTCGCCCAAGGAGTCATCGCGGTCGCACACCACGAGCACGTCAGCCAGCTCGGGCCAGCGGGTCGAATCGGCAGCGAGGTGGAGGGCGCCCCACCATAGACGGCGTTCGGCTCCCTCCCGAATGAGATCCGCAAACACCGGATACTCGTGCTGGAGGGTGTCGGCGATTGCAGCGCGGCTGTCCGGGTCCGCGGGGAACGGGTCGAGGGCGGGGATCGTCACGGCCTCCACAGCCTCGTCACTGCTGCGCTGAGTCGCCGGGTCGAAGGGCTGGATCCTCTCGACCGCGTCGTCATCGAGCTCGACCCTGATCGCGGCTTCGCCACCCGCATGCAGATCCACGACCCAACCCCGCACCGCGAACTCGCCGGCCTCTTCGACCAGGTCCACCCTGTGGTACCCGACCTCCGCCAGCCGCCGGGCGAGCTCTTGGGTCTCGATACGGTCACCACGCGTCAGCCGGATGGTCCGCTTCGCCACCGCCGCCGGAGCCGGGATCGGCATCGAAAGCACCCTGGCGGGCGCGATGATCAGCCGCACCGCATCCGACTGGATCCCAGCGAGAAGCCGCACCAGCTCCAGTCTCGACGCCAAGGGGGGATCCGCACCTTGGTATGGAGCAGCGCCCTCCGCCGGGACCACTCCCACCCCGACTCCAGGCGCGAGCATTCTGATCCCCGCCGCGAGATCCTCAGCCTCCGCGGCGTGGGGAACCACCACCAGGCATCGTTTGCCGGGCAGGCCGGAGCGGATCAGTGACGCCAGCACCAGGGCCCTCGCCCCGGGCACGATTCCGCCGATTGCCAGCCGCCGTTCACCGGACCGCAGCGCCTCGGCAAGCTCGTTCAGATCAGGCAGCGGGTAGGGCATGGCGAACACGATTCTGGAATGCGAAATGCGAAATGCGAAATGCGAAAACCCTTCTCGAGACTCGCAGCTGGGTCCGGACTCTTTTTTCGAATTTCGAATTTCGAATTTCGAATTCTGGGTCTCTGCGGCACCACGGTTGGAGTGGAGGCAATGTCACACCAATTTGAGGAGGTGCCCCATCTTCTCCTTCTTGGTCACGAGATAGCCCCGGTTGGCTTCGGTGGGAGGAATCTCGAGAGGCACCCGTTCCTCGATTTCAAGGCCGAAGCCCCGCAGGGCGGAGTACTTCTTCGGGTTGTTGGTCATCAGCCTCAGCCGGCGGGCGCCCAGGTCGTGGAGGATCTGGGCGCCGGTGCCGTAATCCCGAGGGTCGGCCTTGAAGCCGAGGTGGAGGTTCGCATCCACGGTGTCCTCACCCTGGTCCTGGAGCTCATAGGCGCGCAGCTTGTTGAACAGGCCGATGCCCCGGCCTTCCTGGAGCAGGTAAAGGAGAACCCCTCGACCCTCTTCGGCCATCCGGCGCAGCGCCACGTCCAGCTGTACTCCGCAGTCACAGCGGCGCGAGCTGAAAATGTCCCCGGTCAGGCACTGGGAGTGCACCCGAACCAATACCGGAACCTCCGGATCGATCTCCCCGATCACCAGGGCGACGTGCTCCTCTCCGGTCACGTTGTTGCGGTAGCCGTAGATCCTGAAATCACCGTAATCCGTCGGCAGGAGCGGCCCCGCGACCTGCTCCACAAGCTTCTCGGTCCTCATTCGGTGGGCGATCAAATCGGCGACGGTCAGGATCCCCAGGCGATGCTCCCTGGCGAACTCGATGAGCCGGGGCAGGCGCGCCATCTCGCCGTCGTCGTCCATGATCTCGCACAGCACGCCCGCCGGCTCGAGGCCGGCCATCCTGGTCAGATCCACCGACGCCTCGGTATGCCCCGCCCTCTTCAGCACCCCGCCGTGCTGGGCACGCAACGGGAATACGTGACCCGGGCGCCTGAGATCGTCCGGCCCCGACGCCGGATCCACCAGCGCGCTCACCGTGGCCGCCCGATCGTGGGCGGAGATACCGGTGGTCGTGCCGTGTCGGGCCTCCACCGTGACGCAGAAAGCCGTGCCATGGGAGGCCGTGTTCTTTTCCACCATCAACGGGAGATCGAGCCGGTCGCATCGGTCGGGGGTCAGCGCAACGCAGATCAATCCGCGCCCGAACCGCGCCATGAAGTTGATCGCCTCGGGAGTCACCTTTTCCGCGGCGAAGATCAGATCACCCTCGTTTTCGCGGTCCGCGTCGTCCACGACGATGACCTGCTCGCCGCGGGCGATGCGGGCGATACCCTCTTCCACCGAGATGAGCACGTCATCCGGAGTCGGTTTCACAGTCATGATCTCTCCTTGCAGCCGGCCCCGGGCGGCCGGTCGCGAAGCCGCATGGTATCCGCAGCCGGTGGTTGACCGCAACCCATGGTGAGGATTGAAGATTGAAGATTGAAGATTGGGGGTTGGGCGTGCGGATGCCGAGCTACAGGTCGTGGTAGAGCAGGATTCCGTCGAGGGTGCTTTCAAACTCCTCCACGTACCGGTGCCATAGATCGAAGAGATCATTCGGCGGATCTCCATGCTCGATCAGCGTGCGGGCGGCGGTGGAACCGGTGAGGAGATCGATCGCCGGCACGTCGCTGACGAACTCGTAGGGTTCGCGCCGCCACGAGAAGGCAGCCGGATCGAGGTCGTGAATCGCCTGGAGCAGGTGAACTCCAAGCGCCACCGGCTGCAGCTGCGCCCTATCGGTGACGTGGATCTCGACCCCGGAGCACACCGTTTCCTGGTGCTTCCCGAACATGGGTCGGAAGCGGGCGGCGCGGAATCCGACCCCCGGAATCCGACGCGCAGCCAGTCGCGATACGAGCGCCTCGGCGTCAATCCACGGCGCGCCCACCAGGTGGAAGGGCCTGGTGGTGCCCCGGCCCTCGGAGATGGTGGTGGCCTCCACCAGGCATATCCCGGGATAGAGGGCGACGGTGTCCACCCAGGGCATGTTGGGCGACGGCGGGACCCACGGCAATCCGGTCTCGTCCCACCACTGGGACCGCTGCCACCCCTCGCACAGAACCACCGTCAATTCGAGGTCCGGATGGCGTTCCCGGCGCAACAGCAGAGCCAGCTCACCCAGCGTCAGGCCGTGACGCACCGGGGTCGGCAGGGCCGACACGAAGGACTCGAAACCCGGCTCGACCTGGCCCCCCTCCCGCGCCCGGCCACCCACGGGGTCGGGTCGGTCCAGCACCACCACCGCAACCCCCGCCCGCCCACAGGCCGCCATCGCCGCATCCACGGTGGCGGCGAAGGTGTAGTAGCGGCACCCGATGTCCGGCAGGTCCACCACCAGAACATCCACCTTTTCGAGATCGTCCCCTGTGGGCTCCAGGGTCGATGCATCTGCGCCGTATAGCGACGTTACGTGGATACCGGTCAGTGGATCTGTCTCGTCACCCACCGTCTCCATGTCCTGCGCGACCCCGTCCAGCCCGTGCTCCGGAGCGAACAGCCGCACCAGCGGTCCCGGCAGCGCCCGCCGCAGGACGGTTCGAGCTGGATCCAGGGCAGCGGTCACCGCGGCTTGGTTGGCCAGCAGCGCCCACGGGCGGTCTCCCACCAGGGCCGGGTCAGCCAGAAGCACCTCGAGGCCGGTCCGCACGCTGGTCATGGCTCCATCGTACCGCCAACGGCGACAAGCGGAGTCGAATGCGGAATTCGGAATTCGGAAAACCGAACCCGACTATGCCAATTTCCGGGAATGGCGATCGAGGGCGAGGCGGACCAGCTCGTCCAGCAAACGGGGGAACGGAAGCCCGGTCAGGCTCCACAACCTCGGGTACATGGAGATCGCAGTGAAGCCGGGGATCGTGTTGACCTCGTTGATCAGCACCGTGCCGGTGGTGCGTTCCAAAAACAGGTCGACGCGGGCCATGCCCTCGCAACCGAGGGTCCGGAAGGCCGACAGAGCCAGCGTTCTCACCGCCGCGGTGGCGCGATGGTCGAGCGGCGCCGGCGCGAGCAGCTGACACGAATCGTCCAGATACTTGTCCTCGTAGTCGTAGAACTCGTGGCCGGGGATGACCTCCCCGGGCACCGAAGCCCTCGCCTCCGAGTTCCCCAGCACCGCGACCTCGATCTCGCGGGCGTCGATCCCCCGTTCCACAATCACCTTGCGGTCGTGTGAGAGAGCGCATTCCACGGCGCCGTCGAGTCCCTCCGGTTCGGCGACCTTCGACACGCCGACCGAAGAACCCAGACGGGCCGGTTTGACGAAGACCGGCAGCCCGAGGGCGAGGCACGCCACCCGGAGTCGGTCGCGATCGCGAGCCCAGCTCTGATCGTCGAGGGTCACCCAGTCGGCGGTGGCGAGCGCCGCCTGACTCAGCAGGCGTTTGGTGATCACCTTGTCCATACAGATGGCCGACGCGGTGGAGTCACATCCTACGTACGGAATCCCCAGCATCTCGAACAGACCCTGGATCGTGCCATCTTCTCCGTACGGTCCGTGGAGGACCGGAAACGCCACATCGACGCCCCCGTCCAGCAGCCTGGGATCGATGGCGTGGGAGCCGGTGAACCCCACCACCCGGTCGGCGCGATCCCCGGAGTCGGCCAACGCGGTGCGCGCCGTCTCCGGGTCGGCCCACCGGCCGTTTCGATCGATGGCCATGGGCACCAGCTGGTACCGTTCGCAGTCGAAGGCCGCAGCCACCGATCGGGCCGATACGACGCTCACGTCGTGCTCGCCAGAGCGTCCGCCGAAGACCAGAGCGAGCCTCGTCCGGTCCCTCGTCCTCTGCTGTTCCGAATCCACCATCGGATCCTCCACCCTCACCAATGTACATGGTGATTATGGCGTACCAGTGACGATTCGTGGGCGGCTCGAACCTCGAACCTCCGCAGACCGATCGAGGTCGGTCTTCCGAATTCCGAATTCCGAATTCCGAATTTTCTCTTGGGTTCTGCCGGTTGACCTCGGACGCGCCGAGGGCTATGTTCGCGGTTCACGGACCGTCGTCCGAATTTCTGACTCGCCCGTCACCTCCGAGGAGTCACGCCATGAAGAAAGTCACCCGCGAAGAAGCCCTCGCCTACCACACCGGCACCCGGCACGGGAAGTTGGCGGTGATCGCCACAAAACCCTGCGCGACCCAGCGCGACCTCTCCCTGGCGTACACCCCGGGCGTCGCGGAGCCCTGCCTGGAAATCGCCAGGGATCCCGATCTGGGTTACGAGTACACCAACAAGGGCAATCTGGTGGCGGTGGTGTCCAACGGCACGGCGGTGCTTGGGCTCGGTGACATCGGCGCCTTGGCCGGCAAGCCGGTAATGGAGGGCAAGGGAGTTCTGTTCAAGCGTTTCGCCGACATCGACGTGTTCGACATCGAGATCGACAGCAAGGACCCCCGGGAGATCATCCGCTTCTGCCAGATGCTCGAACCCACCGTCGGCGGCATCAACCTCGAGGACATCAAGGCCCCCGAGTGTTTCGAAATCGAGGAGACCCTCAAACGGACGATGGGTGTCCCGGTGTTTCACGACGACCAGCACGGCACCGCCATCATCTCGGGAGCGGCCATGCTCAACGCCGTGGAGGTGGCCGGCAAGAGGTTGGACGAGGTCAGGGTGGTCTTTTCCGGCGCCGGCGCCTCCGGAGTGGCGTGCGCCAACTTCTACATCTCCCTCGGGGTGAAGCGGGAAAACCTGACCATGGTGGATTCAAAGGGAGTGATCTACAAGGGACGCACCGAGGGAATGAACGCCTACAAGGAGGCATTCGCCGTCGACACCGACGCCCGCACCCTCGCCGATGCCATGCGCGGCGCCGACATCTTCACCGGGGTCTCGGTGAAGGGACTGGTGACCCCCGACATGGTCAAGACCATGGCCGAGAACCCGATCATCTTCGCCATGGCCAACCCCGATCCCGAGATCACCCCCGAAGAGGCGCTCGCCGTGCGGCCCGACGCCATCATGGCCACCGGCCGGTCCGACTACCCCAACCAGGTCAACAACGTGCTCGGATTTCCCTTCATTTTCCGCGGCGCTCTCGACGTCGCCGCGGCGGGCATCAACGAAGAGATGAAGCGTGCGGCCTCCCGATCGCTGGCCGAGCTGGCCAGGGAGGACGTCCCTGACTCGGTGATCCGGGCTTACGGCGGCCAGCCCTTCAAGTTCGGACGCGAGTACCTGATTCCCAAGCCCTTCGATTATCGCGTCTTGCTCTGGGAAGCACCGGCGGTGGCCGCCGCAGCCATCGCGAGCGGCGTCGCCCGTAAGCCCTACTCGTCGGCGGAGGACTACATCCGCGCACTCGAGAGTCGGCTCTCCCGCACCCGGCGGGTGATGCACGTGGTCTTCGATCACGCGAAGCTCGAACCGAAGCGAATCGTCTTTCCCGAAGGCGAAACGGTGAAGATCGTCCGCGCTGCCAAGATCCTGGTGGACGAAGGCGTGTGTCGCCCGGTGCTGCTTGGCGACACCGCCGTCATCGCGGACCTGCTGACCGAGCATGAGATCGACAACGGCACGGTCGAGGTGGTGGATCCGACCACCGATCCCAGGGCCGAAGGGTACGCGAAGACGTTCATGAAGATGCGGTGGCGCCGCGGCGTCACCGCCGTGACCGCGGCGAAACGCATGCGAGATCCCGTCTACTTCGGCAACATGATGGTCCGCCAGGGCGACGCGGACGGCCTCATCGCCGGGCTCACCATGTCCTACCCGGAGACCATCAGACCGGCGCTGACCATCCACAAGACCCTCGAAGGCGTTCACCGGGTGGCGGGCGTCTACCTCCTGCTCTTCGAGGATCGAATGCTGTTCATCGCCGACACCACGGTCAACCAGGACCCGACCGCCGAAGAGCTCGCAGAGATCGCCTACATGGCCGCCAATGTGGTTCGCAACTACTTCGAGGAGGAGCCGAGGGTGGCCATGCTGTCCTACTCCAACTTCGGCTCCAACATCGACGCCCGATCGACCAAGGTCCGGGAGGCCGTGGCCATCGCGGAGCGAAGGTGGCCCAATCTCGTCATCGAGGGTGAGATGCAGGCGGACACGGCCGTCGAGCCCGGAATCGCGCGCGAGACCTTTCCCTACTCGAAGATCCACGGCGACGCCAACGTCCTGGTGTGCCCCGACCTCGAGTCTGCCAACATCGCCTACAAGCTGCTGTGGCGGCTCGGAAAAGTGGAGGCCATCGGGCCGATCCTGACCGGAATCGGGGCACCGGTGCACGTTCTCCAGCGTGGAGTCGAGGTCAACGACATCGTCAACATGACCGCGTTGTGCGTCCGCAAGGCGCAGCGGCACCCGGTGGCGAAGCCGGAATAAAGTCCAACGTCCGAGGTTGTACCGATCGACATTTTCATCGGTCGCCGACCGGAAATCGGTGGTTCGCGGCCGGCGCGACGTGCCGGCATTACCGGTTCCAACCGACCGAAACACGGAGGGGCAATTGACCGACACACTTCGCACTCTGTTGGAAGATAAAGGCCGAGCGGTGCATTCGGTGGCGCCACAGTCCACGGTGATCGACGCCGTTCGCAAGATGAACGCCGAGCGGATCGGGGCCGTGCTCGTCATGGATGGTGATCAGCTGGCCGGCATCTTCACCGAACGGGACGTCTTGTGCCGGGTGGTGGACGAGGGACGGGATCCCACAACAACCAACATTTCCGAAGTCATGACCTCCCAGCCCGTGGTGGTGAGATCTTCAACAACGGTGGAGGAGGCGATGGCCGTCGTCTCCGAGAAACGGTGCCGGCACCTCCCGGTCGTGGATGACTCTCGGCTGGTGGGATTGGTCTCGTCGGGAGACCTCACCCATTGGGTGACCCGAAATCAGGAGTATCACATCCAGGACCTGGTGAACTACATCACCAGCAAGTACCCCGGTTAGTTCGGAATTCGGAATTCGGAATTCGGAATTCGGAAGCATAATGTCGATTGAGGAAACCGGGATCGTGGTGCGCAGGTTCGCGGTCTCCTATGCCCCGGCCCGATACCGGGGAAACACAGAGCCGTCCGGGGCATAGCGGACGTTGAACCCAGGGGACACCGTCCCCGGTTTCCTCATTCTTCATTCCGCATTCCGCATTCCGCGTCACTGCTCCGCCGCTTCCCGGAGAACGATTCCATCGGCGATCCTGCTAGGATAGTCGTCACCAGATCACTGCGACGGAGGTGCCTTCATGAAACGCATTCTGTGGTTCGGGATCATCCTCAGCCTCGCCCTCTGCGGCTCGGCGCTTGCCGACGAAGCCACCGGCGGGCTGCGCTACTCGATCACGGTCTCCCAGTTCGAGAACCAGGCCGGATGGTACGGTCGCTGGGACATCGGCAACGCCTGGGGAACCGTGCTCACCGACATGCTGAACCAGTCCGGCCGTTTCATCGTCCTCGGGGAGACCGACATGCGGCGGGAGGCCATGGGCGAGCAGGACCTCGCCGCATCAGGGGCCACCGCAGGGGGCTCCAAGGCTCCGGTCTCCGGCCAGCTGACACCGGCGCAGCTGCTCGTCAAGGGCGCCATCACTCACGTCCAGGACAACACCAAGGGCGGTGGCGGCGGCATCCGGGTCAAGGGCTTCAAGATCGGCGGCGGCGGCGGCAAGGGAGAGATCAACGCCACGGTCTACGTCGTGGACTCGACCACCGGCCAGGTGCTGGCCTCCACCAACGTCGTCGGCACGTCGAAGAAGAAGGCGGCCAACATCGGCTACTCCACCGGCTCCTGGGGTGCGGCCTTCGGCGGCCACGCCGACGACAACGTCGGTCTGGCGGTTCAGGACGCCTGTGCCGAGGCGGTGGAGTTTCTCACCGCCCAGCTGCCCGACATCCCATGGTCCGGAACGGTGGTGATGGCCAAGCCCGGCCAGGTGTACATCAACCGTGGCGAACGCGAGGGCGTCGCGGTCGGCCAGGTGTTCTCGGTGGGGTCGGTGGAGGTGATTCGGGATCCGGACACCGGCGAGGTGCTGGCCGAAGACATGACCGAGCTGTGCCGGATTCAGGCCTCCGACGTCAAGGAGAAGCTCACCGTCTGCACGGTGATCGACGGCGACTCGGGGGCGGTTCAAAAGGGCATGAAGGTCCATCCCCTCTAGCCCGCATCACTTCAGTTGAGCAATGTCTGCTCGGCGCCCGTCCGACGGGCGTCGAGTTTTAACGCCCGGTGAATTCGCCGGCACGCTCGTCATTTCCTGTACTAACGGTTCCCGGTTCAGGTACATCCGAACAGAGGTGTGGCGCGAGATGATCGTGAAACGACTGACCATGACCTTGATCCTCGTCACGGCTGCGGCGCTTTCGGGTGCCCAGGAGGATCCCCCTCGCGTTGTGGATAATCCGTATCAGGAGGAGGTGGTCTACGTTCTGGGCGACGACCTGGCCCCGGATGTCGCGGTCGAAGGTGTTTGGTGGTCCCTCATGCGGGTGACACCAAATACGGGCGAGAGCCCCAAGCGCGGAGAGCACACCCCGATCGTCGCCGACCTGCGTTTCGACAACCGCTCCGAGCGCAGCGCGCGCCTGTCGGTCGTAGTCATGCTGGAGGACTGGGAAGGCAACCAACTGGAACGCCTCAAGTTTCCTGGTTTCAAGCTGGCATCGAACCGGGTCAAGGAGTTCCAAGCCAAGTTCACCGTTCCTGGGGAAGACCTGCTCGCGACCCGCCGCGTCTACCTCTTCTGTCAAGTCGATTGATCTACCACGCGGTCTGGCGGCGGAGGAGGGAGAGGAACTCCTCTCGCACCTTGCGGTCGGCAAAGCAGCCTCTGAGGGCCGACGTGGTTGTCATCGCTCCGGACTTCTTGACGCCCCTCATCTCCACGCACAGATGCCTCGCCTCGATCACCACCATCACGCCCTGAGGTTTGAGAGTCGACCACAAAAACTGCGCCACCTGCTCGGTGAGTCGCTCCTGGAGCTGCGGCCGCTTGGCGTAAAACTCCAGGATCCGCGGCAGCTTGGACAGGCCAACGATGCTCCCCTCGGGGATGTAGGCAATGTGCGCGTGCCCGTAGAAGGGCACGAAGTGGTGGGCGCACATGGAGTAGAAGGGAATCTCCTTCTCGATCACCATGTGGTGGTAATCCTCATCGTTGGGGAAGGTCGTGACCTTGGGTTGGGACCCCTCGCGAAGGCCGTGGAACATCTCCAGGTACATCTTGGCAACCCGTTCGGGCGTTTCTCTGAAGTTCGGGTCATCGAGGTCGAGGTTGAGCTCGGACATGATGGCGGCCATGTGCTGGGCCATTCGGGCCACCATCTGATCCTCGTTGCCGCGCGGGATCGAATTCGAGTCCTTGTCGATCATCGTTGACCTCGCGTCTTCCGCCGGTTTCACCCGCTGCATGGCGCCTCCAGGGTTCGCACTGGAAAAGGCGATCTCTCCATGGTCTATTCCAGCCGAGGCGCTCAGGATACAACGCCACCGAGACAGTGAGCGCCTCGACTGGGGCCCGGGTTTCCGAATTCCGAATTCCGAATTCCGTATTCCGACTGCCAACCTCTCCCTGCTACCATCTGCCCCATGACCGATGTGCTGGTAATCGGGGTTCACGGCCAACTGGGCCGATCGGTGGTCGACGCTGGCCGCCGTCTGGGGATGGCGGTGGTCGGCCATGACCTCGACACCCTCGACATTCGCGACCCCGAAGCCGTCCTCGCCGTGGTGCAGGACACCAGGCCGTCGGTGCTGGTCAACTGCGCCGCCTTCACCGCCGTGGACGATTGCGAATCCGACGAGGGTGCGGCGCTGGCCGTGAACGGCACGGCGGTCGGGCACCTGGCGACGGCGTGTGAGGCCTTCGACGCCCGGTTGGTCCACCTCTCCACCGATTACGTTTTCGACGGCACCGGCAGGAGACCGTATCAAGAGGACGATCCCGTGGCACCGGCGAGTGCCTACGGCCGCACCAAGCTCGACGGGGAGCGCCAGGCAAAATCGATTACCAATCACCTCGTGGTGCGCACGGCGTGGCTCTATGGCCATGGCGGCCGTCATTTCGTCGACGCGATCCGCAGTCAGATCGAGGGCGGCGCGGGGTCCCTGCGGGTGGTCGCCGACCAGGTTGGGTCCCCCACCTTCTGCGACGATCTGGCCAACGCCCTGCTGGGTCTCGTTGCGACGCCGGCAACCGGGGTCGTGCACGCCGTCAACTCGGGCCAGGTCAGCTGGCACGGATTTGCCCAGGAAATCGCGAGGCTGCTCGAATCCGACGTGACGGTCCATCCCGTCACCACCGCCGACTACCCGAGACCGGCGCCTCGTCCCGCCTACTCGGTATTGGACACCTCCCGGTTGACCGGGCTGCTCGGCCGGAGGATGCCGCCCTGGGAAGACGCTCTGGCCCGTTACCTGGGGGCCCGGTGAGAGTCCTGATCACCGGGATCACCGGTTTCGTCGGCCCGTACGTCGCGGCCGAGATCGCGCGTTCCCAACCGACGGCGGAGATCTACGGCATGTTTTGGACGCCGCCGGACGCGGAGACCGCTCGCGTGCTACCGGAGGGTCTCCACACCCTGCAAGGGGATATCACTGATCCGGCATCGCTCCTGGCCGTGCTCGAGGACTGCCGCCCCGACGTGATCCTCCACTTGGCCGCGTCGTCCTCCGGCGCGGCGGCGTGGGCGCGGCCGGTGGAGTGCTTCGAGGTCAATGCCGTCGGCACCCTCAAGCTGCTCGAGGCGGTTCGCCACATCAAAATCGCCCCCACCGTGGTCGTGGCATCATCCGGAGAGATCTACGGCGGCGCCGAGGACGAGTCCCACCCGCTGAAGGAGACCGCCCCCTATCGCCCGATCTCCCCGTATGCCGCCAGCAAGGCCGCTCAGGACCTGATCGCAGATCAGTTCTGCCGGGCCCGCGGCACTCCAGTCATCCGGCTTCGCCTGTTCAACCACACCGGCCCGCGCAGACCCCCGGTCTTTGTCGCCTCGTCCTTCGCACGCCAGATCGTGGAGATCGAGCGCGGCCTGCGGCCGCCGCGCATGGAGGTCGGCAATCTGGAGGCGCGCCGGGATTTCGTGGATGTTCGCGACGCGGCCCGCGCCTACTGGCTGGCAGCCTCCAAGGGGGCGCCGGGTGCCGCCTACAACGTCTGCTCCGGACGCGCGTGGAGCATCCGTGAGATCCTCGACCTCCTGCTCGAGGCGACGGACGTCGCGGTCGAGGTCGTGCAGGATCCGGCCCGGATGCGGCCGGCCGACATCCCGCTGCTGATCGGCGACCCGAGCCTGCTCGAAAGGGCCACCGGATGGCGGCCGGAAATTCCCCTGGTCCGGACCCTGTCCGACCTCCTCGAGTGGTGGAGAGGGCGGTGATGAGTCCCTTGTGATGGCGGTCGCGCCGTGGCACAGTGGAGGTGCCTCCGGTGCACTGCAGCCGACGATCCGATTGTCGACGGGAGGGGGAGTCGATGGACAGCAAGCGACGCAACCGGATTGCCCAGTGGGTGTACGACGCCAGGGCCATCCTGGGCCGGTTCCACCTGTGGCTGGAGGACGTCGAGGAAACCTGGGTCCACGGGGGCACCCAGGAGGGCATGTCCTTCGTGGGAGGATCGCTGGAGCGGTCCTTCATCACGGCGACCGGCGTCACCGCCCTCGGCACCCGCCTGTTCGGCCGCTGGGGGGAGGGCAGGAACCTCGACAAGGCCGGCATCAACCGGGTCAAGAAGGATGCCGACGCGGTGTCTGCATACGCGCTCTCGGAGGGGCTTTGGTACCTCACCCGGAGCCTGCCCGAGAATCACGCGGTCATGGTGAGCCTGGGCGAGGGCCTCATGCCCAAGGCTGGCGAGACACCCGAGATGGGTTCGAACCCCCTCCTCGGTTTCGGCAGGGTCTACGCCCGGCCCCAGGTGGCCCGCTTCATGGACCGGCGTGTTCATCGCCTGGTCAATGATCCGGCCTACGACTGGCCGGAGTTCTGGCGCGACATCGAAACCGCCGGGATCACCGTCTGGGGCGCCGCGGTCGACACCCTCGAAAATACCTCTCGTTTTGCCAAGGGCAGCTCGACCGGACCGATGACGGTGCTCCACCTTTTTGATCAACCGCTCAAGGTGGCCCGTCCCTACGAGGGCTACATGGGGACCCTGGTGCTCCCCGAGGAGGTGGTCAACAAGGCGGCCGAGCGCTCGGTCCTGATCGACTTTCTGACGCCACGCCCGCTGGTTATGGGCGCCATCGAGGCGGCCTATCCCGGCATCCCGCGGGAGAATGTCCACGTGTGGACTCTCGGTGGGGAGTCGCGGGTCCACCGCATCGGCCGGCTGTGGGACGAGTGGCGGGAGCTCGGTGTTCACCTTGTGGAGGATGGTTGGCCAATGCCCGACACGGCAATGGGCGTGTTCACCGAGTCGGGGACCTACGCCCCGGTGTTCAGGGTCGGCCCGTACACGGACGCCGACGGGAACCGACACCTGTTCGTGTGCGACGGCTACGCCGCCACCGCCGAGGCCATGCAGGCGTCCAGCCTCGACCCGATCCTCGGCCTCAAGACGTCGCTGTGCGTCTTCTCGTCGAAATTCAAGGTGTCGTACGAACGGGAGCAGTACGTCATGAGGCTCGACCCGAAGGCTGCGGACTTCGAATCGAAGCTCGCTCAGATCCTCGGGACGCCACTGGAGAACGGACAGGCCGACGACTACCGGGCAATCCTGAAGGACGCTGCCGAAGCCTTGATGCCCCTGAACAAACGCACGATCACAGCCGACGACTTCTTCCCCCGCAAGGAGTGGAGGGTGCTCGCCCTGGCGAGCTACATGCTGCCGGACCCCTACACCGGGGAGCCTGGAGTCGAGCAGGTTTCCGAAGACACCTACCGCGTGACGACTCGTGCGGCCACCCGCCTTGGCATGCTCGATGTGACCCTGACCTTGCGGCTGATGGAATCTCGTGACGAGATGCGGATGGTCTTTTCGCCGCTGCTCGACCGCTTCTACAGCGGCCAGGACTATCGGACCCGCGCGGTCAAGATCTCGGACTCGGGGAGGATCCGGAACGAGCTCCAGACGCTCGCCTCCGAGGCCATCGCATACTCCGCTGAAGACCGGATGCGGATCACTTGGGACCTGGTGGACAACGCAGTCATGCCGCCTGACAAGAAGGCCCTCATCCGGGAGGTGCTGGCCTGGTACAAGGCGAACCACCCGATCTGGTTCCGGTGGCTGGACCTCGATTAGGCACAGTTCTTAGTTCTTAGTTCTTAGTTCTTGGTTCTTGGTTCTTGGTTCTTAGTTTCTGACGAGTAGAGACGGCCCGAACGATAGGGGGCTTGCCGGGAATTGGGAGTTGGGTGGGCGGGAACTCAGAACTGAGAACTCAAAACTCAGAACTCGAAAGCGTTGAAAGGCGGTGGCGGAGGTCGTTGGGGATGCGGGAAGGACGCGACGCTCCGGGCCGAAGGTGGGCCATCAAGGTCGAAGCCTCGGCGGCGAGCTCGCCGTTCGCCTCGACCCGGTAGCAGAAGGTGTAGCGCGCTCCTCTCAAGTCCGACACCTTGACCCCGACCACGACCCGGTCATCGAGTCGGATCTGCCTCCGGTAGCGGACCTCGAGCCCGGCGACGACGAAGGGAATCTCGGAGCCGCCGCCGAACCGTTGCCGCCACAGCTCCGTCCGCGCGGTCTCCAGATAGGTCACCACGGTGGCGTTGTTGACGTGACCCAGGGCATCCACATCGCGCCATCGAACCTGGATCGGACAGTCGAATGGATAGCCGTCCACGGCGTTCAGGTTAGCAGGACTGGAGCCCTCTGGTACGATCGCTCAGGTGAGTGGGCCGAACGAAGGACCGGGCGTGGTCACCCTGTGGTGGACCTCGGTGAGTGCTGCGCTGCCCTTCCTCGGCTTCGCGCGGCGCCTGCTCGACGCCGAAGAAGGCCGGCGCGCAGACCGGTTCAGGGTGGAGGGCGGAAGGGCCAGGTACCTGACCGCTCACGGCATGCTCCGAATCGTCCTCGGTCGCGCACTCCGAACCGCCCCATCCGAGCTTTGTTTCCAAACAGGCGCCCGGGGAAAGCCATCGCTGACGACACCCGTCGCCGTCCCCACTCCGCACTTCAACATCAGTCACTCGGGCGACGCCGCCGTGGTGGCTCTTGCCGGCACGGAACTGGGCGTCGATGTGGAGGCGCTCAGGCCGGTGGCCAGGGCGGGGCGCCTGGCCGCGCGGTTCTTCTCGGATCGCGAGCGCCAAGCCCTGGCGGATCTTCCCGCGGATCTTTACGACCAGGCCTTCCTCGCCATCTGGACCGCCAAGGAGGCCTATCTCAAGGCCGTCGGCAGCGGCATCTCCATGCCCCTGCGGAAGATCGAGATCGACACCGGCGAGCCCGCGATCACTCATTTGGTCGGCGATCCCCACGCCGCCGAGCGATGGACACTGCTGCACACCGAGCTCCCGATTCCCGCGCTGGCCTCGGTTGTGATTCGGGGCCGGGGCTGGCGGCTCGACGTGCGGCGCTTCGACTGGGATCAAGTCCAAAGTCTCAAGTCCAAAGTCTCAAGTCCAAAGTCAAAAGTCTAAAGTCCACACCTGCCCGCCCGACACTCGAGCGAGCGGGCCCGTTGACGTTCGCCCTTCGACCTCGACTTTTGACTTTTGACTTTTGACTTTTGACTAGTGTGCCTCTGGGATGACGTAGAGCACCACCGTGGTGAAGTGGAACGCACTGCCCGCCATGACGAAGAGGTGCCAAACCGCATGACCGTACGGCAGGCGGCGCCACGCGTAGAACACGATGCCGACGGTGTACGAAACGCCACCCGCCGCCAGCAGGACCAGTCCCTCAGGAGCCATGGCTCCGATCAGCGGTTTGGCCGCGACCAGAACCGACCAGCCCATGACCAGGTAGAGCCCCACCGAGAGCACCGGCCACCTGCCACCGCCCAGCAAGGTCATCACGATCCCCACCAACGCGGCACCCCAGACCACTCCGAAAAGAGACCATCCCCAGGGCCCGCGGAGGTTGATCAACAGAAACGGTGTATAGGTTCCGGCGATCAAGAGGAAGATCGCGCAGTGATCGAAAACCCTCAGCACCGCCTTGGCGCGCCGTCCCGGAATGCCGTGGTACAGCGCCGACGCGCCGTAAAGAAGGACGAGGGTCGCCCCGAAGACTCCGCATCCAACCACGTGCCGTGCCGTGCCGTGAGCTGCGGCAAGGACAACCAAGGTGGCCAAACCCCCGACAGCGAGCACCGCGCCGATTCCGTGGGTAACGCTGTTGGCGATCTCCTCACCGAGACTGTATCGAGGTTTGACGCCCGCGGTCATGCTCAGTCCTGCTCGTCGAGCCAGTCAGGGGTCGACTTGCTTTCCAGGAAGGTCTGGATGCCGCGGCGGCAGTCGGCATGGCGGCGCTGACGCGTGTTGGCCGCGGCCGCCACCGACAGCGCCTCCCGCCAACCCAGTCCAACAGTTTCGTTCAGCAGTGCCTTGGTCTCGGCGAGAGCTGAGGGAGAGGCCCCTCGAAGCACCCGTAGCGCCAGCTCTCGCGTGCGATCGAGGGCAGCCCCGTCCTCCGCGAGCTCGTCCGCCAGCCCGACCTCGACGGCCCGCTCCCCATTCAGGATCTCAGGATCGATCAGCAGTCGCCGGGCCACGTGTCCCGCCACTCTTCGGGTCAGGAAGGTGGAAACGAGGGCAGCGATGAACCCGATCTTGACCTCGGGGTAGCCGAACCGCGCCCCCCGTTCGGCCACCACCAGGTCGCACGCCGTCGCGAGACCGCAACCACCGGCGACAGCAGCCCCATGCACTGCCGCCAGCGTCAGCTTGGGGTGGCCCAGCAGCTCGGCGAAGAGCCTCTCGAGACGTTCCGAGTCGATTCGGTTCTGGGCGTCGGACCCGTCACTCCCCAGACGTTTCAGAGCCTCGAGGTCGGCGCCCGACGAGAAATGTCTGCCGGCTCCGGTCAGAATCACCGCACGAACGTCGTCATCCGCCGCGGCGTCGACGAGCGCCCTGTGCAGCCGGTCCGCCAGCGCCGCGGACAGCGGGTTGCCGCGGTCGGCGTCGTTGAGGGTCAGAATCAGCAGCGGACCGTCTTTGGCTTCGAGGAGGAGCTCGTCCATGGCCCGGATGTTAGCAGGGTGCCGGGTCCCTGCAGGACCGTTGAGAGAGTTTTCCCGAAATCCGAATCCCGGGTTCAGCACTACTGCCTGCCGCCTACTGCCTGCTGCCTACTGCCTGATCAATTGAGGTAACATCGGCCCGCCATGGCCCGATCCATCCGATCCACCGTGCGGTTCTTCGGACACGTCCTTCGGGACCTCGGTGGGACGTTCCGGTCGCGCTGGACGAGATTCCAGGATCGCATCGCCGGCAGGCGCGACGACGTGGTGGTTGGGGTCGACATCTTCCCCTTCACCGAGAAGATGACCGGCGTGGGTTGGTACGAGTGGAACATCCTGACGGCCCTCGACCGGAGGAGCGACGGTCTGCTCTTCAACCTCTACGGCCATACCTTCCTGGCACCGGCCGACCCGCCGGCGCCCGGCGTTCCCGGAAATCGACACATGCGGCTGCGGGCCCACCACCTGCCCCCCGACCTGTTTATTCCGACCGGCCCGACCCTGGCGCTGTTACGGCTGATCGTGGAGCCGGTCTTTCGATTGCTGGACAACAACGACGTGCTCTGGGCGCCGAACTTCTTCGTCCCCTCCAGACAGTTGCCATTCGGCCGGACCTCGGTGGCCACGGTGCACGACCTGGCGTTTGCGGTCATGCCCGAGACCGTTTCTCCCGAAACCCTGTGCGAGCTGCGCGCCCACCTGCCCACCACACTGTTCCGTTGCGACCGGCTGATCGCAGTGTCCGAAGCGACGGCCGGTGACATGGTCGAGCACCTCGAAGCCAACCCGCGGCGAATCCACGTCGTCCACGAAGGGATCGACCCGGAGTTCGCCGCCGAGGGCTCCGGGGACGTGGATCACGGCGACCTGCCGAGTCGCTACCTCCTGTTCGTGTCCACACTGGAACCGAGGAAGAACGTCTCCGGTGTCGTCAAGGCCTTCGAGTTGGTGGCGAGCTGGGGCTACCAGGGTCACCTGGTGCTGGTCGGACGGTGGGGGTGGCGAACCGAGGGAATTCGACGTGAGCTGGAGGCCTCTCCCGTGCGGACCCGAATTCTCCACCTGGACTACGTGGAGCGCAGTCGGCTGCCGAGGCTGTATCGCCAGGCCGACGCATTGCTCTTCCCGTCCTGGATGGAGGGTTTCGGACTGCCGCTGCTCGAGGCCATGGCCTGTGGTGCTCCGGTCATCACTTCAGGACGGTCGGCCATGCCCGAGGTCGCGGGCCCGGCCGCCATCTACGTGGATCCTGGCGATCCTCACAGCATCGCGACGGCGGTGACCTCGCTCACCGGCGACTCCCGCCACCGGGATCGATTGGTGAATTTGGGGAGGCAGCGGGCGAGCCGGTTTTCCTGGGAGCGGGCGGCTGCGGCAACCGCCCAGACCCTGCTTCAGGCCGCCGGCCGGGGCGGCACCGATGACGATGAATATCGCGTGTGACGCCCGGTCCCTGGTCGGGTTCCACACCGGCGTCTCGACCTGGGTGGGCCAGGTGATGGGAGGCCTCGCCCGCGACCACGGACGAACCGTGACCCTGGCAGCATCCAGACCTTTCGAGATGCCGGCCCAGCTGCAACAGGCGAACGTCCACACCCTCCCCCCTCCCCGGCTGGCCATTCCCGGCACGTTGTGGCTCCACACCCTTCTGCCGGCTCAACTGCGACGGGCAGGAGCCGACGTCTTCGTCGGCGCCCTGGCGGTGCTGCCGCGCCGCTGCCCCATTCCCGCCATCGCCGTGGTTCACGACCTCACCCCACGCACCCACCCGCAGCACCACACATTGGCCAACCGGTTCTGCTTCAACGCCTACATCGAGGAGTCACTCGATCGGGCCGCTGCGGTGGTCGCTGTGTCGGCAGCCACCGAGACCGATCTTCGGCAGCACCTGCTCTCCGTGCGTTCGCGCATTGTCCGGATCGGGAACGGTGTCGACGCCTTCTTTTCGCCGGCCGATTCAGACAACGACGGCCGGACGGTCCGCGAACGGTACTCCGGGGGGCGCCCCTACATCCTCCACCTGGGCACTCTCGAGCCGCGCAAGGGAGTGATCGACCTGGTGGCGGCGTGGGAGGGCTTGCACGCCCTGGTCGACGATGCTCCTGATCTGGTCCTGGCCGGAGGTCGAGGCTGGCACACCGGGCCTCTCCTGTCGAGGATCGAGGCATCGCACCACCGGCGGCGGATCCACCTCCCCGGCCACGTCGGGCGGACCGATGTCAGGGATCTGTACCGCCACTCTGAGGTCTTCGTCCTCGCGTCGCAGGCGGAGGGTTTCGGACTGCCTCTGGCCGAGGCCATCAGCTGCGGCGCGGCCTGTGTCGCTTCGGACATTCCATCGCTCAGGGAGACGGCGGGCAACGCGGCCCTGTACTCGGCGCCCGGCGCGCCCACGAACCTGGCGCGGAGCATCGCCCGGGCGCTCGATCCAGCCACCGCCGCCGCCCTGCGCCGGTGTGCTGCGGTGCGCGCCGCCGAGCTGCGGTGGGGCCCGGCCGTCACCGCCTGGAACAACCTGCTGGAAACGGTCGTCGCGGAATCCCACGCCTGACCCCCACCCGACTGCCCCACTTACCAGTTGCAGCTCGACCTTAGACTTTAGACTTTGGACTTTGGACTTTAGACTTTGGACTGGTCGGGCGGGGTGAATATTCAATTTTCAATTTGAAATTTGAAATTGGCCGGGTGGGGCTTCATCCGCGGGCTTCGGCGACGGCGAGGCGAAGCGTCTTCCACAGGATGCGCAGGTCCAACGCCAGGCTCCAGTTCTGGATGTAGTACAGATCGTGGACCATGCGCTGCCGAATCGAGGTGTCGCCGCGCAGCCCGTTCACCTGGGCCCACCCGGTGATGCCCGACCGAACCCGGTGCCGTGCGTTGTACTCGGGGTACCGCACCCGAAAGCGCCTCACATACTCAGGCTGCTCGGGGCGCGGGCCGACCAGCGACATGTCGCCCATCAGGACATTCAGCAGCTGCGGCAGCTCGTCGAGGTTGAACCGTCTGAGCACCCCGCCCACCCTGGTGATCCGCGGGTCCCGAGCGCGCGTCCACTGGGCCTCGGCCGATGCGTCCACCCGCATCGAGCGGAACTTGTGGAGCCGGAACGAGCGCCCGTCCATGCCGGTCCGCACCTGGGAAAAGAACACCGGGCCGCTGTCCTCGCGTTTGATGAACCAGGCGATGATCGGGAACATCCACCCGGTCAACACCAACAGCACCGTCGAACCGAGGATGTCGAACGCCCGCTTGACGATTTGATTCCAGCCCTGGAGGGGAATCTGGGTCAGGTTGATGACCGGCAGGCCGTCGAGGTTCTCCACCCCGGCCCGCAGCACGTAGTACTGGAGCAGGTCCGGCACGACCTTGACCTCCAGCAACAGCTGGCCCGCGGTGGCGATCAGCTGCACCGTTCGCTGGTGTGCAGACTGGGGCAGGGCGATCACAACCTGGTCGACGCCGTGCCCCTCCACCACCCGTTCGAGCTCGCAGGTGGTTCCCAGCACCCGGACGCCGTGGAGGCTGCGCTGCTGCTTGCCGGGATCGTCGTCAAGAAAGCCCACCACCGAGAAGCCGAGCTCGCGATGTCCCTCGAGCCGTTCGACGACCTCCCGCCCGAGGTCGCCGGCGCCGACCACCAGCACGTGCTGGAGATTGCCCCCGGAGCGCCGGATCCGCCCGAGCACAGCCCGAATGCCGAATCGAACCAGGGTCACCAACAGCACATCCACAACCGCGAAGATCCCAATGAACAGTCGCGAGTACGAAATGTCCCGATAGAACGTGAGACCTGCCGTGAGCAGCACGGTGGCGAGCAGGACCCCCAGGATCACCCGCATCGCCTCGTCGACCCGCGATCGGATGCGGCGTCGCTGGTACAGACCCTGGAAGTAGAAGACCGCCGGCCATAACAAGGCCACTACGGGCACCAACGCCACATAATCAGCCACCGGCGGGACGCCCTTGGTCACCGGCTGGATCTCGACGATGAACCGCAGCCAGTACGCCAACCCGATCGCGCCCATCGTGGCGAGCACGTCGCCCAGCAGCTTCAGCGCGTTCTCGATCTGACGTCGCCGTCGGATCATTCCAAAACCCTGCCAAACTCCAACCGGTCGAGGAGGAAGCGGAACCGCGTCTGGAAGGCGGCGCGGGAAAACACCTCGGTTCGCGCCCTGAGGGCCTGCGGGTCCCAACGACGTTGGAGCACCTGGCTGGCAGATTCCACCAGCGCAGGCACCGAGTTCTCCTCGGCCAATTCGCCCTCGACGCCACTCCGGACCACATCCGCCGTCCCCGATGAAGCCAGCCCAATCACGGGTGTGCCGCAGGCGAGGGCCTCCACCGTCACCATCCCGAAGTCCTCGATGTTGGGAACCAACAGGGCGCCCGCCCTTCGATAGGCTTCCCTCAACTCGTCGCGGCTCAGCCAACCGAGAAACCGGACGTGCGAACCCGCGATTCGACGCAGGTGACGGTACTGGGGACCGGTCCCTACGATCTCGAGGGTTCGACCGAGCTGCTGCGCCACCTCCACCGCAACCTCCAACCTCTTGTACGGAACGAGGGCGGCAACCGTCAATAGACCCGCGCCGCGTTCACCTCCTGGGACGAAGAACTGAGTGTCCACCGGAGGGGGGATGACCTCCGCGGAGCGATTCCAGTAGTGCTTGATTCGCCACGCCACCAGACGCGAGTTGGCGATCAACCGATCGACTCTCGCCGAGGAAACCATGTCCCACTGGCGGAGTCTGGCGAGTCGCCCCTGGGCGAACGGCTGGAAGATCCTGGGCATCCGATTGAGATAGACCCGCCGTTGGTCCCACACGTAGCGCATCGGCGTGTGGACGTAACTCAAATGGAACGCACCCGGAGGCGGAATCACCCCCTTGGCGACGCAGTGGCTGGATGAGATCACCAGGTCCGCGTCCGGGATGTTGAAGTTCTCGACGGCGGCGGGCATCAATGGCAGCAGGTAGCGCCACCGTCGACCCCCGAACGACGGAATCTGCAGCCACGAGGTGTTGATGGGGTGCCGTTCGAGCTCTGGCGAAACACTGCCGGTGCGGTGGACCAGAGTGTAGATCCGCGCGTCCGGGAAGAGCTGGGCGATTTCGTGCAGGACCCACTCGCCCCCCCTCATCCCCGTCAACCAGTCGTGCACGAGAGCCACGCGCATGGTCACTCCTCCCCCAGCGCCCTTCGGTAGGTCTCCACCGTTCCCTCCACCGTGCGCTCCCAGGTCAGTTTCTCCGCCAGGCGCACCCCTGCTTCGACCATCCGGCGGCGCAGCGGGTCATCTACCAGCACCTGCTCCAGAGTCTCCGCAACCTCTGACTGGTCGAGCGGATTGACCAGCCGCGCCGACCCCTCTCCGAGCTCGCGCATGGCGCCCAGGTTCGACGTGATGACCGGGAGGCCAACCCGCATCGCCTCGAGGATCGGCAGTCCGAAACCCTCGTAGAGAGCCAGGTGGAGCAGGACCGCAGACAGATGGTACAACGCTCGGAGGTGGTCGTGGGGCACTCTTCCCAGACTTTGGACCCGGTTCGGAATGCCGAGGCGCTCCGCCCGGTGCATGAGACGGTGGTCGGTCCCGAACCCACCCACCAACACCAGCTGACCCGGAATCGACCGCGTCCTGCACGCCAGCTCGAAAGCCCTGAGCACGCCGTCCAGGTTTTTGTGGGGTTTGTCATTGGCCACCACCAGCACGAGCGGAAGCTTGAGATCATATTGGGTTTTGACGGCCTCGAGGTCGGCGGCCGACGGCCGCTCGGCAAGCCCATCGTCAACCCCGTTCGGCACCACGTCGATCCGGCCGGGATCCGCTCCGAAAAGGCTCACCAGGTCGCGCCTCGATGTGCGCGACACAGTGATCACGCGACGGGACCGACGCAACGCCGTGCGCATCATGAATCGCAGGTACATGGTGGCCTGGTGGGGGCTCCGACGCGGGGGATAGAACAGCTGAATGACGTCGTGGACCGTCACCACAATCGGCCCGGGCGACAGCAGCGGCACTACGTAGTGGGGAATGTGAAACAGATCGGGCCGATCACGCCACAGTACGGCCGGCAGCTTGAAGTGCTCCGCCACGCCGTAACCCTTGGCGGACACCGGCAACGTGTTCGCGCCGGGCGCCACCCGGCCGATTCGACCCTCGTGCTCCGCCTTGATGACGACAGTGAGCTCGAACTCGGGGCGTACCGCCAGCCCAGCCAGCAGGTGGGTGATGTAGGTCCCGATGCCAAAATCCGTCAGCTTTCGTGCGTCGAGGGCCAGCTTGATTGCCACGCCGCCATTCTACGGGATACCGGGCGTTGGCCGTTAGCCGTTAGCCGTTTGCCGTTGGCCGTTGGGCGTGAGCCGTTGGCCGTTGGCCGTGAGCCGTTGGCCGTGAGCCGTTGGCCGTTGGCCGTGAGCCGTGAGCCGTTGGCCGTGAGCCGTTGGCCGTTGGCCGTGAGCCGTTGGCCGTTGGCCGTGAGCCGTTGGCCGTTGGCCGTGAGCCGTTGGCCGTTGGCCGTGAGCCGTTGGCGTTGGCCGTGAGCCGTTGGCCGTGAGCCGTTGGCCGTGAGCCGTTGGCCGATCCCGTTCCCGATCGAGATTCAACGACCGCCCCATTCGTCGCTGGTCGCTGGTCGTTCGCCACTGGCAAACGTTAATCGAATGACCTGTGACCTGGCTAACTGCCAACGGCCAACTGCCAACGGCTAACGGCTAACGGCTAACGGCTAACGGCTTCCAGATATACTGAACCGCGATGGAAGCTCCCTCCCGGATGCAGGCGAATGCGGGTCGAACCGGTCTCGTGATCCCGTCGCTTGGGTCCGCCGGCCTGGGCCCCTGCATGGAATCGGTGGCCATGCTCGATCCCCGACCCGAGCGAGTGATTGTCGTGCTGTCCGGGGGTGCGACGCCACCACCGGACTGCCGGCCTTTCGAGATCATCGCCCCCCCCGAGAGGCTGGGATTCGCCGCGGCCGTCAACCTCGGGATCCAGGCCCTCGACGGGGACGTGGAGTTCATCGGGCTGCTCAACGACGACGCCAGGCCGCCGGCAGGTTGGCTCTCCACGCTGGTGACCGTCCTCGGATCCGATCACCGCCTGGCTGCCGTTCAGGGCACCATCGCAGACCGGGGGGGGCGTCGGGTGGACGGTCGCGGCATCTCGCTGGATCGGTACGGTCTCCCGGTCCAGGTGGACCGAGGGGATTCGATAGCGAACGAATCGAACCAGGTGCGGCCGGTGTTGTCGGTTTCCGCAACCGCCTCGATCTACCGGGCGGACATCCTGGCGGCCGTGTCCTCGGGCCGTGCCCGGCCGCTCGACGAGGATTTTGGAAGCTACCACGAGGATCTCGACCTCGGCCTGCGAATTCTCCGCCTCGGGTTCAGGTCGGCGTGGGCGGGTGGAGAGCCCACCCGCCACCACGGCTCGGAGACCGGATCACGGATGCTCTGGCGGCACCCGTGGTGGGTGCTCGCCAACCGCTGGCGGGTGCTCACCGCCAACCTGACGCCGGCAGCTTTCCTGGCGGCGATTCCCCGGTTGCTGCGGGGTGAGTTGCGGGCTGTACGGACCCTTTCGAGGCACAACCCTCGAACGCCGGTGACGGCGATGGCGGTCGCCGCAGCATGGCCTTGGCTGGTCGCTGCCGGTTGGCGGAGAGCGACTCCAGGCCCGAGGCTGCGGGCTCTCCCGGGGGCATCGTGAAAATCCTGGTCTTGACCGACGACCACGTGGGACCGGCGATGGCCGGTTCGGCCCTCCGGGCGTGGGAGCTCTCGTGCGCCTTGCTGCGTGCCGGCCACCACGTCCGCCTCGCGGCGGCGCCGGGTTCGAGCGCGCCGTCGGACGACGGCCCCATAGTGGTCGGCCAGCAGCCCTGGGCGTGGGCCGACGCCGTGGTCGCTCCACCGTGGACCTTGACGCCACGCGCCTTCCTTCCCGGACACCTGCTCGTCATCGACGGCATCAACCCCCTGCTCGCCGAGCTCGATGCCATGCCGCCAACGGCCGACGTCCAACACCGGAGGCGCACCGCCTCGGCGCGGCTGCCGCTGGTCGCCGCCCGCGCCGACGCGATCCTCACCGGCGGCCCGAACCAGGTCGAGTGGTGGTCGAGGCAGATCCGAGGGAGATTCGGCCTTCCCTTCCTGAAGGTGCCCTTCGGGATCCCCGACCACCCACCACCGGCGACCGTGGGGAGGGTACCCACGGTACCCGAGGGCTGGGCGGTGGTTCTGTGGTGGGGCGGAGTCTGGCCCTGGCTCGACCTGCAAACCCTGCTCGCCGCCCGTGCCAGGCTGGGATCCTCCCCAATCAGCATCGTCGTGCCCACCGCCGCGAGACCGGGCCGTCGAAGCCCCTCAGTGTCGGCAGCCGAGCTGAGCGCCATGGCGCGATCCCATGGGCTCAAACCGCCGCAGATCGTCGCCCTCGAGACCTGGATTCCCTACCATGAGCGCCACCTGGTCCTCAATCGGGCCAGCCTTGTGGCGGTGCTCCACAAGGCCTCGGAGGAGTCCGCCCTGTCCTTTCGTACCCGCGCCCTCGACGCCCTTTGGGCCGGAGTGCCGCTGTTGCTCACCGCCGGCGGCGAGGTCGCCCGCCAGGCCCGCGATCACGGGTGGGGCGGCGTCGTGCCCCCGAACGACCCGCGCGCCGTCGCCGCCGCTCTGGAGCTCCTGCTCTCCGAACGCGAGCAGGCCAGGTGCCGCGTTGCTATGAGCCGCGATCGAGACCGATGGACCTGGTCGGAGGTGACCCGGCCGATCGTGGACATCCTTCCCAGCCTCCCCTGCGTGCCGCGCCGGGCGCTGGCTCCGGCAGCATTGCAAGCCGCCTTCGCTCTGACCATACGCCGGCCGAAGGCGCCCGAGTCATGACGCCGGCTCGGGTCACCGCAGTCGTTGTCCGGTGGCGCGGCGGGCGCGAGGTGGACCGCTGCCTCGAGTCGCTGCTCGCCCACGGCGGGTCCGAGCTCGCCCGGATCGTGCTCGTGGACTCGGGCTCCGGCGACGGCGGTGCCGAGAGAATCCAGGCCGCGTTCCCCCGCGTCGAGGTCCTTGGGCTGGCGGAGAACCGGTCGTTTGCCGTCGCTGCTGCACGGGGGGCCGAGCGATGCGACGGACCGCTGCTGCTGCTGCTGAATCCGGATGCCCGGGTCGAACCGGGAGCCCTGGACGAGTTAGTGCGCCTTCTCGACCGCCGCGATAGTGCCGCCGGAGCCGTACCGCTTCTGGTCAACACCGACGGTTCACCCCAGCACCGGTGGCAACTTCGACACCTGCCTAGCGTCTATCGGCTGGCCGTCGGCCTCGCCGGACCTCCGCAGTTCCCGGGCCATCCTCCCGACGGACCGTTGCCGGTGGCGCAACCCGCCGCCTCGGCATGGCTCGTGCGGCATTCCGTATGGCAGTCCCTTCACGGTTTGGACCCCGTCTTTGCCCCGGCCTGGTGGGAGGACGTGGACTTCTGCGCTCGCCTGGCCGTCGCCCTGGGGTCCGGGGACCTCGAGGTTTCGGAGGGATTCGTTGCGGTCCCGGCAGCGCGCGTCGTCCACGACGGCGGATCGAGCCTGTCGAATCTGGGCGACGCCGGGTTCCTGACCGCCTACCACCGCAATCTCCTGCGTTTTGCCCAACGCCACCACCCCGGCAGTCTGACGACGATTCGCACCGGTCTCCTGCTGAGCCTCGCCGCCCGCGCGCTGGCACGACCCACCCGCCGAGCCGCCTATCTCGAGACGATCCGGGCCCTGCGCCGGGATCAGGCCGCAGCCACCCGCTGAAACGCGTCCAGAACGACGCAGGGCCACCCACCCGCGCCAACCTGAGCCCTATCTGCGTTGATCTGCGTCCCATTCCGGGGCGGGAGGGTGAACTGCCAACGGCCAACGGCCAACTGTGTGGGAGGATCCTGCGTTGATCTGCGGCCGGTGCTCCCGGTTGGCGATCACAGGTAACCGAGCGCCTCGAGGCGGCGGCGCAGCTCGTCGTCGATCTGGGCTTCACCCCCGTCATACCTCCCCTCCTCTCCCAGCACCCGGCGTCGCGAGTCGCTCAGCATGGCACCGGCCTCGACGCCCCGCCCCTGTCCGAGATCCTCCCGCTCCAGGGGATCCAGCTCGAGGTCGTAGAGTTCAGCCGGACCGATGTAGCCACGGTCGACGGGCCGGATCGCGTGGCGCCGCCCCTCGATCACGCTGAATCCGCCCCAAGCGTCGAGGTTCAGAAAGGCGGCCGCCGGCCTGTTGGAAGGGAGAGGTCCGAGCAGGCTGACGCCGTGAATGCCGGGCTGATGGTCGAGGCCGGCGAGCTCGAGCAAGGTCGGCATCAGGTCCGTCAGCTGAACTGGAGCGGCGACTCGCCGGCCTTCCGACTGGGCGGGGAATCGGATCACGAGCGGCACCTGCAAAACCTCCCGATAGAGGGTTCGACCGTGGATCCACCCCCGGTGATCGAAGAACTCCTCACCGTGGTCCGAGAGAAAGACCACCACGGTATCGCGGTCGAGACCCCGCCGCTGAAGCTGCTCGAGCAGCAGCCCGAAGCTGCGATCGTTGCACGCCACCTCGCCGTCGTACAGGGCGAGGAGGTCGGGCACGTATCGATCCTCGTCGAGGAGATTGCGCGCCTGCAAGGCGCCGACCACGGCGGTGGATCCCAGATCGGCCCGCTCGACCCCCGGCGCGAACCGGTTGCGGAAGGGTTCCGGCGGTTCGTAGGGCAGGTGGGGATCCACGGCGTGCACGTAGAGCAGGAACGGACGACTCCGGTCACGCCCCTCCAGCCACCCCTCCACCACACGGTCGAGGTGGGTCGACCGCCGCCGGTTGGGCTCCATCAGAACGAAGGTGTCGAAACCCCTGGCAAAACCGAACTCGGCCGAGATATTCGGGTTGGCCACCACCGCGGCGGTGGCGTAGCCGGCACCGGCGAAGCGCTCGGCCAGCACCGCCGTGCCGTCTCCGAGACGGTCCAACCGACCGTTGGTCCCGTGAACTTCGGGCCGCAGCCCGGTGAAGATCGACGCCACCGACGGACGCGTCCAGGAAGATGGCGCCCAGGCGCGTTCGTAAACCGTGGCGCTCCCGGCGAAGGCGTCGAGCTCGGGCGAGAGGTCGCGCGGTTGACCGTAGACGCCGAGCCGGTCTGCGCGCAGCGCGTCGACCAGGTAGATCACCACGTTTGGTCGGTCGGCAGTGGCAAGAGATCGGGCCGGAGGACGCGCCGCCGTCGACCTCCCTCGTCCGACGGGCGCGGTGAGCCTCGGATTCACCAGCCTCACCACCGACCCCCGACCTCGAGCGCCAACAGTGGCGATGGACTGAAGCTCCAGACGGAAGGGTTCGCCCTCCGGGCCGAACACCTCCGCCCGCACCCGACCGTCCCCGACGGCGACGTCGGCGAGGACGGTTGTCACGCCGCTTTTGGATACCGCCACCAACCGAAGCCGTCCGCTGCCGTTCAGGGACGTCACCTCATCGACCTCGACCCGCAACCCCTCGAGGTAGCGAAAGTGGTACGCCACCAACGATCGTGGCGGGACGTCCAGGGCTGGCTCTGCCTGCGACACCCCCGGCTGCGGCGGATTGTCGCCGGCGTCGAATCGCAACCAGTCCACCGCGACCGCCAGCCGGCGCCAGTCATTGTTGCCGGCCGCGATCTCTCGCGGCGCCACCGCGTACCGGTAGCGAAAGGTCAGCCGGTTGCGGCCCTTCATCAGTCGGGATGCGGATAGATCCACACGGTAGCTCGCGAACCCGGGACGAAGGGAGAGCTCGGGCAACGGATCGCCGTTGATGAACGGCATCACCACCTGACCGGCCACCCCGGGTGCCACGAACGGACGACACCTCAGCTCGACCCCGATGTCCCGTGCCTCGACCAGGGCGAACTCGATCGTCGACTCGTCACCCTCGGACCAGGCGAATGTCGGCCCGCCGTCGCCACCCTCATCGTCGTACCAGCCGCGCGCGAGGTGGCGCCGGGCGCCGGGGGTTCCCACGTCCACCTCCGAGACCTCCTGCAAGACCTCGGCCAGCGGAAATTCTTCGACGAGATCGTGGATCGGTTGGCGGGGGCCGACACCGCACCCGGTGAGGACCAGGCACAGGGCCGCAATCGGTGCGACACGCCGGCTGTCCGCATATCTCACCGCTGCACGACCACTCGATCGAAGACCGCTCCGCCCCAGGCGGGCGCGCCGACGGTCACGCTCAGCTTCCGCCGGCCGGGTCCAGGAGGATCCGGCAACCGCACCCGTCCGCGATTCGTTGTCCCCTCGACCTCGAGAGTGGTCGGGTCGCCGCCGTCCCACCCGACCTCCAGCCGCGCTCCCCTCTCCCGGGCGATCCCCACCAGCCAGCCTTCGATCCACACCTCGGACCCCGAATCCAGGTGCAGGGGGACCACGATGCCCTCCCCGTCCCTAACCATCCAGCCGCAACGGTGCTCGAACCGGGAGAAGGTTCCCGTCGAGGGCACCGCCCTACCCCCCACCCGCCGGACCTGGGGTGCTTCGGCCTCTACCACGACGTCGTGGCGAAGGACCATCGCCGCGGCGAGGGCAGTGGCCGCTGCGATCCATAGTGCGGTCGAGCAGCGCAGCAGGGCCGCCAGCGACGACCGGCGACGACTGATGGCCACCGCGCCCGCGGCCAGCACGATCACCACCGGCGGCAACCACGCGGTCGCCGTGGTCGGTACGAGAAAGGACGGAAAGAACTGCTGCGCATCGGCGCCGAACCGCCGGGCCAGGGCGTCGGACAGCCACCACTGTCCGTCTCCCGGGTTGACGGTGAAATGGGGCCGAGCGACCAGCGCCCACCACAACACGAGCGACGGCGCGACCAGCGCCTCCCCGAGTCGACGCCACCGCAGTGGGGCCGTCAGCACCACCCCCCAGGTGAGCGCCAAAGCCGGCAGCAAAGGCACCAAGTAGCGCCCCGGAGGCGAGCCTCCGCCGTACCACTCCTTGGAGTGCAGGAGGGCGACGACCGTCAGCAGGCCTCCCACCAAAACCGCCCGCTCGGCCGGCCCCCCTCTTCGCCACAACAGGGCCGCGCCCAGCACTGCCGCCAGCAGCAGCGGCGCCGAAAACAGCAAGCCGCCGCCGGGATCGAAGACGAGGCCTCCCACGACCCGAACCGCCAATCCCGGATCCGACGGCATGAGGTCCCCGATGCGCCGGAAATAGCCGAACGGGTGGCCCAGTGCGATCCACCCGAATCCGAGTGAGCCGGCGGCGGCGGCCGCAACCACCACCAGTCCGGCTCCCGCCCCGCGGCGACCCCCGCTCCACCATGCGGCGGCAGCAGCCGGAAAGGCTATCAACCCGAGCCTGGTCTTCATTGCCGCCGCCAGCACCGCAACGGAAATGGCCACCCAGCGGCCACTGGACGGACCGGCGGCGGCGACCAGGATGGCCGCGATCATCAGAGCCCCCGGCAACTCCACCCAGATTTGGGTGGCAAAGGTGACCAGGGGATAGGTCAGGACCAAGGCCAGCAGGAGCAGCCGACTCCTGAATTCGGGCACCCCGAGTTGATCGCTCCGCCTTCCGATCAGGGCCGCCAACGCGGCCCCCGCCAGGGCGAGCAGGATCAGGGCGCCCGTTCGGCCGCCCAACACGAAGCCGGGCAGCAACAGGAAGCCGAGCACCGGCGAGTGCATCAGGCGATCGGTGAGGGTGTAGGTCCGGTCGCCGGGGCGGTTCACCACATCCAGGTTGTTGGTCACGTCCAGGTCGCCGTCGCTGGTGATCGACTCCATGAGGTGCAGATGGAAGGGCTCGTCGCCGTACATCGACGGCGTGAGGTGCGGCGTGGCGACGGCCAGCGGCACCAGCAGCATCGCCACCGCCGGGCCCACCCGATTGCCACCGATCCACCGCCAGGCCGCCGGCAGCCAAGCCGCGATCACCGCGGCGAGCGCCAGATCCACCCCGTAACGCTCGCCGGACAGCCTCAACGGCTCGACGCAGACTCTCGATGTCAGCTGGCCGACCACCAGCACCACCCAGGGCAAGACCGACCACATCGATCGCCAGCCGCCCGAGGCGAGCTGGATGAAGGCCACCACAACGGCGGCACCCCAGATCCAGACCGGCAGCGACCAATCCCTGGGAGGAATCGGGCTCGGCGACCCTGCCGAATCGACCACCAGATCGACGTTCGGCGGTAGCCCCGGATGTCGTCTCAGAACCGGGCGTTCACCCCGCTCGACCTGAAGCCGGGATCGGCCGCTCACCCTCCACACGGCGTCGCCGCCGATCCTCGCCGGCTGCCAAAGGGATTTCGCCGGCAGCGAGTGCCGCACCCGCGCCGCCATGTCCGGCCGGCGGTGGGTCGCCTCCACCGCTTCGACACCCGCCCGCAGGGTCAATTCCCCCGCTTGGGTCAGAACCAGCCCAACCGGAGCCTCCGTCTGAAGAGCCGCACCACCGCGCAGGGACAGGTCGAGAAGGTAACGATCGCCTGTGCCCTCAGGGAGCACGACCTCGACCTCGGCGGCCGAGAGCCGTGCCGAAAACCGCTCCGGCGTCGGGCCCTGCACCGGGCCCGCCAACGCGGCAATCAGGAACCACACGCCGCCCGCCGCGCCCGGTGCCAAGCGGGCGCCGACGACGAGGCCGAGCAACCCGGCGACGACGACCTTCCACCCCGCCTCGGGGAACATCCAGCCCGGGTCGAGCCCGCCCCACGGCGCCACCGCGGCCGCCAGCAGGCCGCCACCCGCAATCGCCGGCAGCCATCCGGCCGGCAAGCCCGGCCCGCCGCAACGCGCCCGGCCCCACGGATACAACCACACCGAGAGCATGATGAGAGCCAGCGACACCAGGGGCGTGTCCTGAAGGGGCACGGCCGCGATCAGCAGCCCGGCAGCCAATCCGGCCGCCGGCCCCCAGAACCCGGCCACCGCCGGGACGACGGCGCTCGTCGCGAGGGCCAGGGCCAAATGGATCGGGGCTGCGGTCACCAGACCCAATCCGGTGGCTGCCCGGGCGGCGAGCCCGAAGGCGCCCCACAGCAACGGTCGTCGAGCGGGCGCCACCCTCGGCAGGGCCGCCAGTATCGCCGCGCCGGCGGCCACCAGCAGCACCGGCGGCATCACCATCCGTCGCACGGTGAGGTCCGCCACCAATAGCAGGGCTGCCGCGACCGGGATCAGGGACGCCTCGGCCGCGCGGCGCTTCCAACCCACCGGGGCTGCCCAGCCGGTCGGCAGAAAGGCCGCGAGAATGCTGACCGAGATCCATGCGGCATCCGCCACCGGCAAGGCGTCGAGGCCGGCGAGAACAACCGCGAGCACGGCGAGGGCGAGCGCCGACGTCCAAGACAGCAGGGGACCGGGACGGCTTGACCTCGGTGACGGCATCCTTTGAAGTATACGGCTGCACCTGTCCGATCGGTTGTGCCAAGATGACGTCATGATGGAGGTCCCGACCTACTCCGTGGTGGTGGTCTCGTACAACCACGCGGCAACCCTGCCTGCCTGCTTGGGGGCGATCACCCGCCTCGACCCATCCCCCGAGCGGGTGGTGGTGGTGGACAACGCGTCATCGGACCAGTCGGCCGACGTGGTGGAGAGTCACTCGAGGACCCTGCCGCTCCGGCTCGTGCGCAGGAGCCGCAACACCGGATTCGCCGTCGCGATCAACGACGGGATCGGCCTGACCCGATCGCCGTGGGTGCTGCTGCTGAACCCCGATTGTGCAACCCGCCCAGACTATGTCGGGCGTCTGTTGACCGAGGTCGCGGCCTGCCCTGAGCCCGACCGGGTGGGCTCGGCGACCGGCAAGCTGCTCCGCGCCGACGGCGCAGACCTGAAACCGGGGCGGACCGTCGACTCGGCGGGGATGGTGGTCACGCCCTCCGGCCGACACCTGGATCGCGGCGCCGGCACCCTCGACGACGGCCGATTCGATCGCCCCGCCTGGGTCTTCGGGGGAACCGGCGCCGCGATCCTGCTGCGACGCTCCGCCCTCGAGGACACCGCCTACCCCAACGGGGAGGTCCTCCCCTCCAGCTTTTTCGCCTACCGGGAGGACGCCGAGCTGGCGTGGCGTCTCCAGTGGCGCGGATGGCGGTGTCTCTACGTGCCTGCGGCCGTGGCGGCCCACCGCCGCGGCTTCCGCCCGGAGGGCGGCCGCCGCGGCCACGGGACCGTCAACCGGTTCTCGGTTCGCAACCGATTCCTGCTCCGCCTTCACTGTGCCGACGCCTCCTGGCACTTGCGGTTCTTGCCCTGGTGGTTGGGCCGAGACCTCGTGGTGGCTGCGGCATGCTGCACGGTGGAACGAAGCTCTTTCGGGGCGTTCGGCGACCTCTGGCGCTTGCGCCACGACGCGATCGAGCGCCGACGCTGGGTGATGGAGCGGCGAATCGAGCCATCGCGACGGCTTCGACGATGGTTCCGTAGACGGGGGTGGGTCGAGGAAATGGAGAGTTCTTGAAGCTCGCGATCTTGGGCACTCGGGGGGTACCGGCCTCCTATGGCGGGTTCGAAACCTTCGCCGAGGAGCTGGGCCGCAGGCTCGCCGAACGCGGCCACCGGGTGACCGTCTACGGGCGAACCGGATTCGTCGACCCGGCCCTCGACAGCTACCGAGGCATGCGGCTGGTGGTGCTGCCCGCCCTCTACACCAAGCACCTGGAAACCGTCTCCAACACCTTGTTGGCCGCGATTCACGCCATGGGCCAGGGTTATGACGCGGTGCTGCTGTGCAACGCAGCCAACGCGCCATTCGTGCGCATCCTCCAGCTCGGCGGGGCGCCCGTCGCGCTCAACGTGGACGGCCTGGAGCGCAAGCGTCGCAAGTGGGGCGCCGCCGGCCGCGCCTACTATCGGATCTGCGAACGCCTGGCGGCGCTCATCCCGGACGTGTTGATCACCGACGCCGAGGTGATTCGGCGCTACTATCAGCGTTGCTATCGCGCCCGGTCGGAGATGATCGTCTACGGCGGCGATCTGGAGCGGCCGCAATCCAGGACGTTCCTCGACGACCTCGGCCTCGCCCCCGAAGAGTACTTGCTCTACGTGTCGCGTTTCGAGCCCGAGAACAACCCGGACCGGGTGGCGGAGGCCTACTCGCGAGTCGGCGGCCGCCGGCCCATGGTCATGGTGGGGGGTGCGCCCTACGCCGACGAGCTCCAGCGGACGGTGCGGCAACGGGCCGATGACCGCGTGCTGATGACCGGTCCGATCTACGGCGAGGGCTACCGGCAGCTGCTCTTCAACTGCCGCCTCTACATCCACGCCACCGAGGTGGGCGGCACCCACCCTGCGCTGGTCGAAGCCATGGGAGCCGGTCGCCCCGTGCTGTACTATGACACCCCGGAAAACCGAGAGGTGGCGGGCGACGCGGGCCGGCGCTTCTGTTTTTCCGGGGAACGGTCCCTGGATCGTGTGCTCGGCGAACTGGTCGATGATGAAGGGGCCCTCGCCGAGCTCGGCGGACGGTCCCGTAGGCGGGTGGAGGATCGCTTCCTGTGGAGCGACGTTGCCGACGCCTACGAGAAGGTGCTGAGGAACCTGTGCTGAAGGAACGGGCCAAGCTCATCGCCTACTGGGTGGGAGCCACGGATTTGGTACTCACCGCAGGGGCGTTCCTGGCGGCGTGGTGGCTTCGGTCCCACCTCGGGTCGCGGCTGCTGCCCGGGTTCTTCCCCACCGAGCTCTACCCTCTGTCGAGGTACCTGGGCTTTCTGCCGCTGGTGTTGGCGATCTGGGCCTTCCTGCTGGTCACCAGCGAGACCTACTCGTCGCGGCGAACCGTCGCCCTGTCTCGGGAGGTGTGGCAGGTGGTCCGCATCGTCGGGATCGGCACCCTGACCCTTGCTGCGACTGGCTGGCTGCTCCGCCTGGACTTCGTGTCACGACCGTTCCTGGTGCTCTTCGCCTCCATCGACCTGGTGCTGCTGGTGGCGGCGAAGGTCGTCCTCCGGTCGGCGGCCCGTCACGTCCGGCGCCGGGGCTTCAACTACCGGACCCTGCTGATCGTCGGCATCAACCCTCGCTCCCAGGAGGTCGCCGAGATCATTCAGGCACACCCCCATTGGGGGCTCAAGCTGCTCGGCTTTGTCGCCCCCAACGGCTCCCACCCGGAGCTGGTCTGCGGATTGCCGGTCCTGGGATCTGCCGACGACCTACCCCGCATCCTGCAGGACGAGGTCGTGGACGAGGTCATCTTCGTGCTGTCGCGGCGTCAGCTCGAGGAGTTCGAGGACTCATTCCTGCTCTGCTCGGAGCTCGGCATCCGGGCCCGAGTCGCTCTCTTCTTCCCTCACATGAAGGCGAGGGTGGTGATGGAGGAGCTCGAGGGCATCCCCCTGTTGACCTTCACCAACACCCCCGGCGCCCCATTCCCGATCTTCATCAAGCGACTCGTCGACCTGCTCGTGTCGATCGTGGGGCTGGTGGTCCTGTCACCGCTGCTCGCCGTGACGGCCGCGGCGATCAAGCTGAGCTCGCGGGGACCGGTGCTGTTTACGCAGGTTCGCTGCGGGCTCAACGGTCGCCGGTTCACCCTCTTCAAGTTCCGCACCATGGCGGTCGGCGCCGAAGATCAGCTGGACGAAGTCGCCCATCTCAACGAGGTAAACGGCCCCGCGTTCAAGGCCCGCCGGGATCCGCGGGTCACACCGGTGGGACGTCTCCTGCGCCGCCTCTCCATAGACGAGCTGCCCCAGCTGATCAACGTCCTGATGGGACAGATGTCGTTGGTGGGTCCCCGTCCGCCACTGCCCGAGGAGGTCACCCGCTACCAGCGGTGGCAGCTCCGGCGGCTGTCGATGAAGCCCGGCATGACCGGCCTGTGGCAGGTCTCCGGCCGCGCCGGTCTGGACGACTTCAACCGATGGATCGCCCTCGACCTGGCCTACATCGACCAGTGGTCGCTGTGGCTCGACCTCAAGATCATGCTCAAAACGGTCCCGGCGGTCCTTTCAGCCCAAGGCGCGTCGTAGACAGGTCTTAGTTCTCAGTTCTTAGTTTTTAGTTCTTAGTTTTCCTTTCCGTTGTGATAAACCCGTTGGTCAGCGGGAGGAAAGAAGGCGTTGAGGTCTTGGAATCCAGAACCGAGCATCCACAACTCAGAACTCAAAACTAAGAACTCAGAACTCAAAACTAAGAACTCATGAGAGACCCACAAGAAACCAACACTGATCCGAAAGTACCTGCGCGGTGGTGGATCGCGCTGAGCGGGATCGTCCTGCTGGCCGCAGTGGTCCGCCTGTGCAACCTGGGGACGTTCTCCCTCTGGTTGGACGAAGCATTCACCGTGGCACGGGCCAATCTGCCCCTGCCGGAGCTCGTGGCCGCGGCCGCGGCGGATCCCGACAACGTCCCGCTTTACCTGATCATGACCCACCTCTCGATGGTGCTCGGCCTGGTCGAGCCGTGGATCCGCCTGGTGCCGATCGCAGCCGGGCTCGCCTCCGTCGTGGTTTGGGCCGTGTGGACCCGCTCCCACTTCGGCGACCGGATCGGCCTGCTGACCGCCGGCTTCATGGCCCTGTCGACCTTTCACGTCCGGTACTCTCAGGAGCTGCGCGCCTACCCCTACCTGCTGCTGATCACCGGCCTCGCCATGCTCGCGGCCGACCGACTGCGAACCCGGCAGACCCTGAGCTCGGCCCTCGTGCTGGCCGCGACCGTCGCCTTCGGCTGGTACGCGCACTTTTCGTTCGCGATGACCCTGGTGCCGATAGCGGGGCTGGTCCTGTTCCCGGACCGCGAGTCTCCACCGGCCGCCACCGATCGCCGCCGGCGGGCGGCGCTGCTGGCCGCATCGATCGCACTGGGCACCCTGGCGTTCGCGCCGTGGTTGGCGGCGGTGGCCGGCGCCCTCCCTGACCGGCTGTCGCGGGGGGCCACCGTCTGGAACCTCGCCACCGTCGGCCGGCGCTGGGAGTTCCTGACGGTCGCAGCCAACGACTCGTCCCTGCTGAGCTGGCTCGGCGCCCTGCTGGCCATCCTGGCCGCTGTGGGGCTGACCGCTGCGGCCGGGCGCCGCATCGGGCGCATGGTGGTGATTCCGGCCGCCGCCACGATCGTCGTGGCCGAGCTCCTTTTCCACCTGGTCAACCGATGGAGCAAGGCGCGGTACGCCACCGCCGCGTGGCCGTTTCTGGCGATCCTCGTGGTCCTCGGCCTCGACCTGCTGCTCCGGCGGTTGGGCGATCGCAGACTGCGCGGGATCGCCGCGCTGGCCGTGGCGCTGGCGATGGCCGTTCGGGTCGACGCCTATCACCGCGAGGGGCGACCTCATTGGGATCGAATGGCAGCGGCGATCGAGGCCAGCCGGCGGCCCACCGAGCCCCTGCTCCTGGAGAGCGAGTGGATCGCATCCTGTCTCCCGCTCTACTACTCAGGAGACACCCAGTCCCTGAGGTGGTCCATCGAGCCGATCCACGAGGCCCTGGTTGGGTCGCCATCGGTGCTGCTGGTGACCAGCACCCACCACGCCGACAACCCCGCGCTGCGCCGGCTGTCGCGGCGCGGCGCCCTGGTGGCCGAGATACCACAGACCGGCGCGCTCGTCAGGCTCCGCCCGGACATGGTCCGATCCGCCGATGACCCGTTGCCCTGGCCCACCGCCGCCGCCGACCTGGTCCCGGACGTCCTCGAGGCACCTCTCCAGGGGTGCCTCTCCCGGCTCGTCCCGAAGGGTCGGTGGCGCGCCGGCGGCTCCGGCCGAATCGAGTTCGACGAGGAGTCCCGTGCCGCGCTGCGCGGCGGGTTCACCGGACCCCGAACCGGCGCCGACGGCACCACCTTCGCATGGGTCGACGGCCCGGAGGCCGCGGCGGTCCTCGAACGATCGCGCCCCACCCCGGCTCGTCTGGCGATGTCGGTGCGTCCATTCAGAGGCATCTCCCACCAGGAGCTGCGAGCGGTGGTCAACGGACAGCCGGTCGGCGCCGCGACCCTGAATCCCGGACCGCAGACGATCTCCTTCGACACCCCTGCGACGTGCTGGCGGCGCGGCCGGAATCTCGTCGTCCTCCAATTCCGCGTCGTCGTCCTCCGGGACGGCTTTGAGGCTCGCGCCGCCGCCATCGACTGGCTCGAGGTCACCCCCCTCGTAGACCCACAGGCCGGCAGAAGCCAATAACCAACCCCCACTCACAAATAACCCAGGGCGATAACGCTGTGAGGTGTCGGTCGGGGTTTTCCGAGTTCCGAATTCCGAATTCCGAATTCGACCGCCCCCCTGAATTCCGGCGATATACTTCTTTCATGTACCTCCCCCTCATCATCGCCTTCTCGGTGCTCTTTCCGTTGACCCACATACTCATGTCTCAGGGCTCGATCCGATCGGGCCTGGTCACCACCTTGCACGGCGAGTGGCCCTTCCGCGCGGTCTACTCTCTGGTCTCATTCCTCACCCTCGGCCCGGCGGCGGCCATCTGGTGGGGCCACCGGCAGCTGGGGCCGGAACTCTGGGACCTGCCCTTCTGGCTGACGCGGGCGGCGGCGCTGCCGCTGATGCTGCTGGCCCTCACCTTGTTGCTGTTGATGCTGGCATCACCCAGCCCCGCGAGCATGCTCCCCGGAGTCTCCAAGGTCCGTGGCGTACTTCGCATCACCCGCCACCCGCTGAACATGGCGTTCACCGCGTTTGGAGTGGCCCACCTGGTGGCGAACGGAGCTCTCGGCGACGTGGTCTTCTTCGGCCAGTTCGTGGTTCTCGGGGTTCTCGGTTCCTACCACCAGGATGCACGCAAGATTCGGGAAAAGGGCGAACCCTACCGGGAGTTCATGAGGCAAACGTCGGTGATGCCCTTCGCAGCGATCATTTTCGGCAAGACCCGGGTCGAAGCCGACGACATCGCGTTCCCGCTCTTCGTCATCGCCATCGCCGCCTTTGTCGCATTGACGATCTACCACGGCAGGCTGTTCGGCGTCGCGGTCTTTTGACCGCCCGTCCGACCACCCAATCGAAAATCAACAATCGAAGATCCCTCGACCCACAACGGTCCTTCGGGGGCGGTTTCCCGAATTCCGAATTCCGATTCCCGACTTCTGCCTCGTCTTGCCCCCCACTCGTCGACGACCTATGCTTGGCCGATGACCACGGCAGCGGGTTTGATCATCGGCGACGAGATCCTGTCGGGGAAGGTCCGCGACACCAACGGGCCCGTGCTGATCGACTTTCTGCGCGAAATCGGAGTCACCCTCGAGCGGTTGAATTACATCGGTGACGAGATCGAAACCATCTCCGGTGAAATCAAGGAGTGCGCTCGGCGGTACGACGTCGTCATCACCTCCGGGGGAGTCGGACCCACGCACGACGACCGAACCGTGGCCGGCATCGCCGCCGCGTTCGGGGTCGATGTGGTTCGGCACCCGGACCTGGAGGCGATGATCCGCGCATGGTGGGGCGAGCGGTTCACCGAGGCCGCCTTGCGCATGGCCGAGATGCCGGAAGGGTCGCGACTGCTGTACAGCGGGGACGGTCTGCTGCCCCTGGTGGTCTACCGCAACGTCTACATGCTGCCGGGCATCCCCCGCCTTTTCGGGGCCAAGCTCGGCGCGTTGCGGCACGAGATGGGCGGCCGCCCTCCAACCGTCGGGTCGATCTACCTGAGATCCGACGAGAGCCAGGTCGCACACCTCCTCAGCCAGGCCGCCGACGAGTTCCGGTCGGTCAAGATCGGCAGCTACCCGCGCTCAGAGAACGAGGACCACCGGGTGTGGATCACCGTCGAGGCGGAGGACGCCGCCACCGTCAGGGCCGCCGTCGAGCGCCTTCTCCGGCTGCTGCCGGACGAAGACGTCGTCAGGGTCGATGACCTCTGACCCGCAGGCCGCCGCCTGGCAGGAGCTGATCCGCCGGGTTCGACTGGGCGACGGTCCGCCCTTCGAGGAGCAGTGGACCCTCTTCGAGCGGCTGGCCGCCGCCCGTCCGGACGATCTCGGACCGATGCCGGCCTGGTGGCCGGACTCCGAGCGACTGGCGGAATCCAACATCTCACTCCTGCTGGCCGACCTCGGCCTCGACTCCTACCCGCAGCTCCACCGGTGGTCGGTGGAGCGGCGGGCGGATTTTTGGCGGGAGTCCATCAGCCGGCTGGCGATCACCATGGCCAGGCGACCCGAGCGGATCCTCGACGACGAGGGTGGGCCGCTGGCGCCCCGCTGGCTGCCCGGCGCCGAGCTCAACATCGTCGACAGCTGCTTCAATGCCTCTGCCTGCACGGTCGCGGCGGCCATCGGCCGCGAAGGGTCGTCCGCCGTCGAAACAGTGACCTATGGCGACCTCGAGGGGCTGGTCGATCGGGTGGCTTCGGGCCTCGCCGGCGCCGGCTTCGGACCGGGCGATCGAATCGCTCTCTACATGCCGATGACCCTGGAGTGTGTGGCGGCCTACCTCGGCGTCATCCGGGCCGGCTGTGCGGTGGTGTCCATCGCCGACAGCTTCGCCGCCCACGAGGTCGAACGACGGCTCCACATCGCGGAGGCCCGTGGCGCGATCACGGTCGCCTCCTTCGTGCGGTCTGGAAAACGCATTGGGCTGTACAAGAAGCTGGTCGAGGCCAAAGCCCCGCGGACGATCGTCATCCCGGCCGACAGCCCGGTGGAAATCCGCGATGGTGACCTTTGGTGGCAGGACTTCCTGGGTGACGAGCGAACCAGCCGCCGGGCGACCACGAACCCCGACACCCTGATCAACGTGCTGTTTTCGTCGGGAACCACGGGTGACCCGAAGGCGGTTGGGTGGACCCACCTCACCGCCGTCAAGGCGGCCATGGATGGTCACTTCCACCAGGACATCGGTTCCGGGACGGTGGTGGCATGGCCCACCAACATCGGCTGGATGATGGGACCTTGGCTGATCTTCGCCACCTTGATCAACGGAGCCGCGATGGCTCTCTACGAGGGAGCCCCGACCGACAGGGGGTTTGCAGACTTCGTCGAGCACGCCGGGGTCACCATGCTGGGTGTGGTGCCGTCCCTGGTGAGGGCGTGGCGAACCTCCGGCACCGCCGACCTGGCCAACTGGAGTCGAATCGAGGTCTTCAGCTCCACCGGCGAACCCTCGACGAGGTCCGACTCGCTGTGGCTGATGAGCCGCGCCGGCTACCGAGCACCCGTCATCGAGTACTGCGGCGGCACCGAAATCGGCGGCGGCTACATCACCGGGACCGTGGTCCAGCCGGCATCCCCGGCCACCTTCACCACCCCGGCCCTGGGCCTCGACCTGGTGGTGCTGGACGAGCATGGGCAGGAGGTGGCCAGTGGCAAAGCCGGCGAGGTCTTCCTGGTGCCGCCCTCCATCGGGCTCTCCCAGACCCTGCTCAATCGGGACCACGACGAGGTGTACCACCAAAACTGTCCTGCCGGACCCCGGGGAGAGGTCCTTCGCCGCCACGGGGACCAGCTGCAACGCCTTGGGGGGGGGTTCTACCGCGCCCACGGCCGCGCCGACGACACCATGAACCTCGGGGGCATCAAGGTCTCGTCGGTGGAGCTCGAGACGGTGCTTGTTCGGCATCCGGCGGTGGCCGAGTGCGCTGCGGTGGCGGTGCAGCCCGAAGGCGAGGGATCGGACCACCTGGTGGTGTTCGTGGTCCTCTCCGGGCCGGTGGCAACCGAGCGACTCAAGCACGAGTTTGGGAAGCTGATCGCCGCGGAGCTCAACCCGTTGTTCAAGATCCACGACGTCGTCACCGTCGGGTCGCTGCCCCGCACCGCATCGAACAAGCTCATGAGGCGTTCACTCCGCGCGGACTATCAGGGTCGCAATGATCCGGACGCCGACGAACCCTAACTCCCCCACCCACCCGATTGGCCGTTTGCCGTTGGCAGTCGGCAGTTCCCCCACTCGCCCGGGAATTGGACGCAGACAAACGCAGATGAACGCAGACCCCGCCGTTCACCCGACAAGGGATTGGACACGGATGAACACGGATGCTGAAAAAAAGAACGCCGCCGTGCGACACGACGGCGTCGAATCCCATCCTTGTGGGCGGTGCTGTTGTCCGGACGGCTCAGAAGCGGCGGAGAATGCCGAGACCGAGTCCCAGGGCCAGCAGCGCCACGCCGGCCAAGCCGATCAGAGGCAGCATGCTGCCGGTGGAGGGCAGCATCGCCGGGGCGGCAGCCGGTGCCGCCGGTGCCGCCGGCGCGGGCTTCCGCGCGGGCCTCCGCACGGCCGGGGCGGAGCCCGCCACCTCGACCTCGCGCTCGGTGACCATATCCATGCTGGTGTGGACGATGGTCGCGGTCACTTCCATCCCCTCGCGGAGATCGAAGGCCGTGATCTGCTTGCCGCCGGAGGTGAGCACGACGTCATCCGGGACGCCTGCGAACTTCCTGATGGTGCCGTCCTCGCCGCGGATGAAAACGGTCTGCCCGACCTTCTTGACCACCTTGCCCTTTCGGATTTCCTCGGTTCTCACCTCATACGGCGTCTGGGTGGTCGCGACCGTCGCGGTCAGAACCGTCCCGGGCTTGAGCCCGCTCACCGGGGTCGGCGTGCCGTCGACGTCGAACATGAAGCCCTCCTGCACGTCGAACTCCTTGACCGTGCCGTCGGACATCTTGACCACGAGGTTGTTGCCGTAGACGTGAACAACGGTGCCCTGGCGGACCTCGACGGTTGAGGTCTGGGCGATTGCGGCGCCAGCGCCTACCAGCAGGACCACTGCGGCGATCACACTGAACTTCAGTACTCTGAACATTTCAACTCCTCCTTTGGAATTCGTTCACCCCGTTCTAACACCGACATCGAAGCTTGAATTCCAGCCCCGCTGGCAAGATCCGCATGCCGCCGTTTTGCGTCAAATGGCGGCATCACGTATCACGTTTCACGTATCACTCGTCACAAACAAACACCGGCGGGGTTCCCGCCGGTGTTGGAATCGTCGTTCGCGATGGGGGCAGCTAGCCCTCCCGCTCTCGCAGCAACTCGACGCTGCGCTGCGGATGGATCAGCAGCATCGAGGGGTCGGCCTCGGCCGGGGTCGCACCTCGCTTCATCACGTCGACCACCCCCGCTACGGTCAGCGACGGGTCGAGGGCGAAAAGCTTGGCCGCCAGGTTGAGGGCGTTCGGCGACGACATGGAGGTGCCCGACGCCGCCATCCGGCCACCGCCCGGCACGTAGCTCTCCACCTCGAAGCCGTTGGCGTAGATCACCACGTTGCTGCCGCCGCTGGTGAATCCGGTGGGATCGCCGGCCTGGTCCACCGCCCCGACGGCGATCAGGTTGGGCAACCTGAACGACGACGGCATCACCTCGTCGAACTCCACATCGTTGTCGTCGTTGCCCGCCGACGTGATGAACAGGATCTCGGGCGCCGACGCCAGAGCGTCGTAGAGGCCGTTTTTCAGGATGTCGAAGAGCTCGCGGGTCTTGGCGGCCCGCTCGTCCGGATCGGTCACGCCGTTGGCCTCGAGGATTCCCTCAACCTCCTTCAGGGTCCATCCCCAGCTCATGTTGACCACCCGCACCCCGGCCTTCTTGAAGTAATCGACGGTGTCCTGGTAGGACTGTGCGTGGCGCTCGGCGATCTCGGTGGTGAGCAGCCGGCGCGGGCTGTGGTAGTCAAAGGTGTAGCGCGCAATGAGGACCTCGGCGTACGGATTGCCCTCGATGGCGATGCCGGCCACGTGGGTTCCGTGCATGTACAGCGAACCGAAGCTCAGACCCTCCATGAAGCCGTGGACCTCTTCGGGCTGGAGGCTGGACAGATAGCGCTTGAGCTCGGAGGCCTCCGGGCTGTCGATGGACGATACGAGGTCCTGGAAGCCCTTCATGTAGGCCATCACGGAATCCACCCTGCCGGCCATGTCGCCCTCGGGATGGAGCAGCTCCGGCGTTCGGAAGCCGTTGACGTCGACGCCGATGCCATGGACGTCATCGACGAACCCGTTGCCGTCGCTGTCGGTGCCGTCAAAGCGTTCGTTCGGGTTGGTCCACAGCGAACCCGAGAACACCGAGGCGTCGGTTCCCGAGTCCCAGATCCCCACCACCACCTTCTGGGCCCCGCTGCTGCCGTCGAGGGTCACCGCCCTGGCGGCCCAGATGTCGGGTTTGTCCACCCGGTTGGCGTCGATCAGCTGCTGGTAAACCGCCGCCACCTGCTCACGGACCGGCAGGAACGCCTCCATGGTGTAGCGCATGTTGACCAGGGTCCTCGCCGCATCCTCGGTGAGCTCGCCGGTCTTGGCTACCATCGGATCGATCTCGCTCTGCACCGAGCCGAGCATCAGATTCTCGCTGATGTACTCGGCGTAGCCCTTGCCCTGCTCGATGTTGTCCTGGACCACCTCCCACGGCAGCTCGGACACCATCGCACTGAGGTTCTGGGCAAAGGCGGCACCCATGACGTCGGCGTCCTCACCCACTTCCCGACGGGCTTCGATCCAGGCCTTCATGGTCAGGCCGGCGGTCAGCCGATTGGCCTGCTTGTCCTCCAGCGCAACGCTCTTGTCCATCCAGCCGAGCGCCCCGTCGTAGTCACCATCGAGGAAGTCGAGTCGTCTCATGGTCCCGTAGATTGTCTGCAGAGTCGTTGCGTCCTGGATGTCGTAGTCGTCGAGTAACCGCTGTTGATCGGCGCGCACCCTCGCCGCGAACTCTGGAAATTCCTCCGACATCAGCAGCTCGGATGCCGACCCATCGATCGGGTAGACCACCCGCGGCATGTCGTCCAGCGACTCGACCTTGATCTTGGTTGATTCGGCGGGTGCCTTGTCCCCACCGCAGGCTGCGAGTCCGAGAGCGAGCAGCACACAGATGCCCGCCAAATAGCCGTGGTTGTGACGCATCGAATGTCCTCCCGTGGATTGTGGCGCCGCGTTCGGGCACCTGACCCCCAATACGATAAACCACCCTCCTTGGTTCTGGAAGGGAAACCGGGCCGCTTCCGCCGATCGGCGTCGGTGGTATCCTAGCCTCCGGCAGGGGGGCGTAACTGAGGCGATGATGGCACGAAAAGCGGTGGCGTACGACGAGCAAGCGATCCAGACTCTGGATGCGCTCGAGCACATCCGGCTGCGCACCGGTATGTACATCGGCAGGGTCGGCGACGGATCAAACCCGGCGGACGGCATCTACGTGATGCTCAAGGAGGTCATCGATAACTCGGTGGACGAGTTCATCATGGGCAAGGGCCGCAAGATCGAGATCACCCGCTACGGATCGGAGATGTCGGTGCGGGACTACGGCCGCGGCATTCCGCTGGGTAAGGTGGTGGACTGCGTCTCCAAGATCAACACCGGCGGCAAGTACAACGACGACGTGTTCCAGTTCTCGGTGGGCCTGAACGGCATTGGCAACAAGGCGGTCAACGCGCTGTCCTCGGACTTCGAGGTGGTCAGCTATCGGGGCGGGAAGTTCAAGCGGGCTCTCTTCGAGCGCGGCAGAAAGAAGAAGGAAGAGAGCGGCACCGACGCCAAGGCGCCGGACGGCACCTACATCCGGTTCATCCCGGACACCGAGATCTTCCGCGACTTCGAGTGGCGGGAGGAGTTCATCGAGGATCGGCTGCGCTACTACGCCTTCCTCAACAGCGGCCTTGCCCTGCACTACAACGGCAACAAGTTCGCCACCAGGCGCGGCCTCGCCGAGCTGCTCGAGCACGAGCTCGGATCGGAACCTACGGTGTACGACACCGTCCACCACGAGGAGGACCGTCTCGAGTTTGCATTCACCCACACCCACTCCTACGGCGAGACCTATTTCAGCTTTGTCAACGGCCAGTACACCAACGACGGCGGCACCCATCAGAGCGCCTTTCGCGAGGGTGTTCTCAAGGGGGTCAACGAGTTCGCCAAAAACGGCTTTGCGGGTGAGGACGTCCGAGACGGGTTGATCGGCGCCGTCGCCATCAAGATGCAGGACCCGGTCTTCGAGTCACAGACCAAGAACAAGCTCGGCTCGACCGAGGTCCGCTCCTGGATCGTCAACGCGGTCAAGGACCAGGTGGTGCTGTGGCTGCACAAGAACCCCGAAGCCGCCGATCAACTGATCGCCAAGATCAAGAACAACGAGCGGGTCCGCAAGGAGCTGTCGTCGATCAAGAAGGAGGCGCGGGAACGGGCCAAAAAGGTGGCGATACGAATCCCGAAGCTGATCGACTGCAAGGTCCACCTCAACGACGCCAAGGGCAAGCGCCGAGAGGAAACCACGATCTACCTTACCGAAGGAGACTCGGCGGGCGGCGCCATGATCCAGGCCAGGGACGTCCAGACCCAGGCCATCTACTCCCTCAAGGGCAAGCCGCTCAACACCCACGGCCTCGGCCGCGAGGCGGTGTACAAGAACGAGGAGCTGTACAACATCATGCGCGCCCTCGGCGTCGAGGACAGCCTCGACAGCCTGCGCTACAACCGCGTGGTCATCGCCACCGATGCCGACGTCGACGGGATGCACATCCGCAACCTGCTGCTCACCTACTTTCTCCGCTATTTCGAGGAGCTGGTGACCAAGCGCCACGTCTACATCCTCGAGACTCCGCTGTTCCGGGTGCGCAACAAGTCCGAAACGGCCTACTGCTACTCGGAGGCCGAGCGGGACGCCGCCGCCGCTCGGTTGCGGGGTCACGAAATCACCCGTTTCAAGGGCCTCGGCGAGATTGGACCGAGGGAGTTCAAGCAGTTCATCTCCACCGACGACCGGCTGATTCCGGTGACCGTCGGCTCCATGGGGGACGTCAAGCGGGCTCTCGATTTCTATATGGGCAAGAACACCCCGGCGCGTCGGGATTACATCGTCGAGAACCTGATTTCGGACATCGCATGACCCCCGTGCCCGTGCCCGTCTCCGTGCCCGATTCCGATCGGGAACGGACGCAATCGGAGACGGACCGAACATGACTCGCGTCGAACCCCTGATGGGTGAGAACTTCATCCAGTACGCGAGTTACGTCATCGTGGATCGGGCGATACCGGATATTCGCGACGGCCTCAAGCCGGTCCAGCGACGCATTCTGACCACCCTGTCGCGGATGGACGACGGCAAGTTCCACAAGGTCGCCAACGTCATCGGCGACACCATGAAGCTCCACCCCCACGGCGACGCCTCCATCGGCGACGCCCTCGTGGTGCTCGCCAACAAGGAGTTCCTCATCGAGCGCCAGGGGAACTTCGGCAACGTGATCACCGGCCACCCCGCGGCGGCCCCCCGCTACATTGAATGCCGGCTCACCGAGCTTGCCAAGGAAACCATGTTCCGCAAGGCCCTCACCGAATACCGGCCAAGCTACGACGGCCGCAATGAAGAGCCGGTCACTCTCCCCGCCAAGCTGCCGATCGTTCTCCTGATCGGCGCCGAAGGGATCGCGGTCGGTATGTCGACCCGCATCCTGCCCCACAACTTCTCGGAGCTGCTCGAAGCCCAGATCAAGATCCTCGGCAACGAGCCCATGGAGGTGTTTCCGGATTTTCCGAGCGGAGGCATCGCCGACGTCGCCGACTACGACGACGGCCTCGGCCGGGTCAAGGTCCGCGCCCGTATCGAGGCCAAGGACGAAAAGACCGTCGTCATCCGTGAAATCCCCTTCGGCACGACCACCGAGAGCCTGATCGCCTCCATCGAGTCGGCCGCCCAGAAGGGAAAGGTCAAGGTGGCTTCGATCGACGATTTCACCACCGACGTGGTGGAAATCGAGGTCGGACTGGCCCGCGGCGTTTACGCCGACGAGGTGGTGCCCCAGCTCTACGCCCACACCGACTGCGAGGTCTCGGTGTCCTGCAACATGGTGGTGATCAAGGACCGGCGGCCGGTGGAGGCTAGCGTCAGCGAGGTGCTGTGCTTCCTCACCGACCAGCTCCGGGCGACCATCCGCGCCGAGCTCGAGCTCGAGCTCGTCAACCTCGGCGACAAGAAGCACTGGCTCGATTTAGAGCGGATCTTCGTCGAGAACCGGATCTACAAGCGGATCGAGGAGGCCACCACCGCCGACCAGGTGAACTCCGAGGTCAACGCCGGCCTCGCGCCGTTCATCGGCGAGCTCGACCGCGACCTGACCGAAGCCGACATCGACCGCCTGCTGGCGATCCCGATCCGGAGAATTTCCCGTTTCGACATCGAGAAAAACCGGCGAGATATCAAAACCACCATCAAGGCCATCAAGCAGGTCCGGGCGAAGCTGCGCAAGCTCACCCCGACGACCATCGAGTACCTGCGGTACCTCATCGACAAGTACGGCGATCGGTTCCCGCGGCGCACCGAGATCGGCTCTTTCCAGGCGGTGGACGTGCGCGCGGTGTCCCGGCAGAACATCCGCGTCGCCTACGATCCGGCCACCGGCTTTTTCGGTAGCGCCGTCAAGGGCGACCGCTTCCAACTGGCGGTCAGCGAGTACGACAAGATCCTGGCCATTTCGAGGGACGGCAGCTACCGCATCATGGCCCCCGAGGACAAGGTGTTGATCCCGGACAAGGCCATCCACATCGAGGTATTTGACCAGGACGAGGGGGCGCAGTTCACCGTGGTCTACCGGGACTCGGATCGGATGGCCTACGCCAAAAAGATCCGCATCAAGTCCTTCATCAGGGACCGGGAGTACGAGCTCATCAAGGGTAAATCGGGGCGCATCGACCTGCTTCTACCGGGCGACTCGGACGATATCCTCCACCTCGACTACGTGCCCATGAAGCGCCAACGGGTCCACGAGTCGACCTTCGATCTCGCTCGGGTCGAGTCCACCGGGCCCGCAGCCCGGGGCCGCCGGTTGGCGCCGAAACCCGTAGCGCGGATCAAACGGCGGAAGCGCGACGCCTCGGATCCGGACCCGGCACCGCAGCCGACCGAATCGGCGGAGCAAAAGGACCAACCCCGCCTGTTCGAAGAGGACGATTGATCCAGTTGGCCGTTTGCCGTTTGCCGTCTACGGTTGGCCGTGACGTTTAACGTTTAACGTGTAACGTTTAACGACGACCTTGGAGAGACCTGGAGGGTCGCCAATCGGTCGACTGCCCCAAGAACGGCCAACGGCCAACTGCAAACGGCCAACGGCCCAACGCCAGACTGCTTACGGTTCGATCTCTTCCAAGAGATGGATGAACTCGTCGTACGGCAGGGCTTGCCAGCTCTCGGCCGTCACCGCGCCCTCGGCCCGGGAGATCAGCGACACCTTGTGTGCGGTCTCCACGTCCGGAGCGTCGTAGATATCCATGAAGTCGTACGCTCCGAGCAGGGCGTAGTGGGATATCCACCGAACCTCGGGACAGGCACCCTTCACCTTCTTCAACCAGGCTCGGCCCATGGCACGGCGGACATCGGCGTCGCGCACCGCCTCCGGGGCGAGACGGGTCATCAGGACGAACGTCGGCATCTTCCACCTCCCTCACGGTTTGTTTCCAATGTAACGCGGCAGGTCACTGCAGTCACCTGGACGTCGAGATGTGCGCTTGTCTTCTCGAAAAGCTCCCCCCGCCCATCCACCCCCGCTTTTCGAGTTACAACGACTTTTGACTTTCGACATTGGAATTTTGACTCTTCAGGGACATGAGAGAGGGCCGAGGTCGACGCCCCGGTCGAGAGCGCCGCGACATGCCTCGAGGAAATCGGGGGGGGCCCCGTGAGGTGGGCCGAAACGGCGTAGAGGGCCCAGGTCTGGGCCGACTCGATGGGCAGGCGCCCGCCGAGTGCCTTTTTCACCCTCCGAAAGGCGGCATCCGAGTCGCCAGACACGAGGTCGAGGCGGACCTCCAACGGGATGATGTGGCGGTCGAAAGTCCATCGATCCGCCTTTGGAACCACGGTTCGCGCAGCGTCCAGCTGACGAGACGCATCCTCCGGCCGCCTCTCATTCATGAAAAGCTCCGCCAAGGCCAAATGGATCGAGGCGTCCACGGTCCACGTGATCCGGTCGATGTCGAGCTCGCCAGCCAAAGCCCCGTCGTCTTCAGCGAGAACTGGCTGCCGCAATGCCGCCAGCAGTGTCTCCTCCGCCCCGACCGCGTCACCCGCAGCCATCTGGTCGAGGCCGCGAAGATAGGCGGCTCGCCGAGGCCACCTGGAGCCGGCCAAGAACCGCCCGAAGACTTCACCGTACCGATCGAGCCACAGGATCTCCGGTTGCTGATCCAGCTCCAACCGGAACGGACTTTTCTCCCCGGAGAGCACGAGACGTCCGGTCACGAAGAGCTGTCGCCCTTGATCCCAACCCAGTCCAGATTCCGGATCCCCCGCGCTCATTTTCAGCCCGATCTGAAACGGGACCACCAGGATTGACTCGTTCACATCGAGACGCGCCGACCGGTCGCGCACCACGTCGAGACGGCCCTGGGGATCGGAGGTCACCCGATAGGAGTCGATGACGCTTGGCCGCTGCACGGCCTCGCCCTCCACCAGCCATCGGCCGTCGCCCAGGGGCTCGATCCTGTAGTCGTAGATGATTTCCGGAATTCCCGTCCCATAGACGTACTGGAGGCCGAACCACTCCAAGTCGATGCCGCCGATCCGCTCGAGCAGCGCCAGAAAATTGTCGGTGGTGATGACGTGGCCCGAAACAACTCGCACCAGCTCGCGGAGAATCTCGGTGAATTTCTGCTCCTGGTACAGGCGGGCGAGCATGTCCATCACGACCGCCCCCTTCTTGTACACGATCGCCTGATAGGCCAACGAGCTGAGCGACGAGTTCAGCCGCGCCCCCATCACCACCGGACCGAGGGACTCCAGGGGACGCCCGTCTTCGGTCGTCCTCTCGAGGGCCGACCTCCAGCCAGCGGTCGGTCCGAGCCCAACCGGATCGCGACCCTGGCCGCGGAGTCGATTTCGCTCATACAGCAGCGCCGAGTAGTTGGCCATCGCCTCCGAGATCCACTGATCCCGGTAACTCCGCCAGCCCACCTGGTTGCCCCACCACTGGTGGGAGAGCTCGTGGGCGATGAGCAGTCGTCTGTCCTCGAAGCCGAGCAGGGAGCTCCACATGTCCCAGTCGACGACGGCAGCCGTGGACAGGGTGACGAATCCGAGCAGGCCCTGCGAGAAGCCTCGCGGCGAGGTGACCACCACCAACTCGTCGAGCGGATACGGTCCGTAGATCGACTGAAAGTAGGCCAGCGGTCCTCTCACCGCCTCGAGGACCTCGGCCGCGAGGTCGCGAGACGCGTCTCTGCCCAGGCGATCGGTGGCGACGGTGATTTTCACCGAGCCCAACGAACCGGTCTCGACATCGAAGTCCCCGACCTCGAAGCTGAAGCCGAGCGACGGCACCTCGAGCGTCCGTCGCTGCCAGGCCATCCGGTCGCGGTCGACCCCGGAATCCACCACAGTGCCACTCCCGAAGAGCCGGAACTTCTGGGGCCAACGGACCGTCACCCCGTAGCTGGCGCGGTCCACCAGCCCGGCGTGGGGATACCAGCCGAGTGGCCGCCGCTGGCTGTAGGCCCCCGACCTCGGGCGATCGAATGCCTGACCCGCGTATTCGACCTGAACGGTGACCACATCGCCGAGAGTCGCGGGCTCCTGAAGGATCACGGTCAGCTCGTTCGCACCGTGGGCAAAATCGAGCGCCCGGCCGTTTCCATCGGTCACTCGAGCAGGCACCATGTCGGTATTCAGCTCGAGGGTCACGACCCGCAGGTCCTCTACGAGCACGTCCATGTCGATCCGCGCCGTGCCTTCGAGCTCGAGCTGTTTTCCGCTCAGCGTCACGTCGAGGTCGTAGTGACGGGCTTCCACCCCTGTGGTGCCCGGAGTTCGAGCACCGTCGGGGCCGCGCAGGCTGGCTGACACCCAGGTGTCCCAGATACCGAGGTCGGCGATCTCCCGCCCGATGAGCTTTCCTCGCCGCTGCTCCCGCTCCAGGTTCCGCGCGGCCCTGCGAAGCTCGACATCCGACAGGTCCGCCTGGACAAACTGGCCGACGGTCAGCTGCTCGTCGGCGAGCGGATCCACGACCCAGAGGATGGAACCGAGCCCGGTCCCGCCCAGCGACGCACAGAAAAAACCCCTCCCGAGGGGATCCCCCACCCCGTCCCGCAGCAGCCGAGCGTCGACCTCCAGAAGCCTGCGTTCCGGGCTGGACCGCCACCGATGGAAGATCGCCGCCACCCCGGCAACCCTCTCGTCATCCGCCGCGGTCGGCAGCTTCCCGAGGGCGTCGGCGGCCTCGTCGAGGGCCACCACGAAGACCGCGTGGTCGAATGCCTCGTCGAGCACCGGTGAACCGGTAAACAGCTCCAGCTGACGTCTCTCCACCTCGTCTGGCGGATCAAGCACCACCCTGCCGTCACCGACGAACACGAACTCAACCGGACGGCCGGCCACCTGACTCGACGGCACCAGAATCCCGTCGTCCAGGTACACCTCGCCGAGGCCCGTGTCGAGCTTGAATCCGGAGACCCGCACCGCCCGCTCGGGCAGGATTTCGCTGTGGCGAATGTCGATCACCGTGACATGGTCTGCCCCTCGGACGACACCCGGTCGAGCGGTCTGCAAAACCGCCGCCGCGATGGCGAAAACCCCCACGATCGACCTGCCAATCGGCATCCTGCCTCCTGCCCTTCACAGATGACGGTCGCCGGACATCCGTCCGGCACACTGGATCAGCCCGTACCCGACCCCCGGGCTTCCAAACCCCGGTGTCCAGCACCCAGCCTACTCTGCGGGTGGCTCGGTGGGCAATGGCTTTCGAGGCATCATGTCGTCGCGGGTTGCGGCGTGCCAGTTGAGCTGCTTGACAAGGCGCGGCGCACCCTTCACAGTTCCGGGCGCGGGCAGCGGAGTTCGTCGGCCCGTGAGACGACGGCCGTCCCACACGGAGGATCTCGAGATGCAGGACATCGACTTTGCCAACCTGACCCTCAAGAACGCTCTTGACCTCGCCATCCTGGTGGAGGAGGAGGCCGAGGAGCGCTACCGCGAGTTTGTCCACCAGATGGAGACCCATCACAGCCCGGGCGTCGCCCGCTTCTTCCGCTTCATGGCGGTCAACGAGGCCAAGCACGGCCAGGAGCTCGCCGAGCGCCGTGAGAAGATCTTCGGGGATGCTCCCCGCGAGGTGGAGCGGTCGATGATCTTCGACGTCGAGGCCCCGGAGTACTACCGGACTCGCGCATTCATGTCCGTCGAGGAGGCCCTCGACCTGGCCAAGGACGCCGAGAACAAGGCCTACGAGTTCTTCGACAAGGCCCTGCCCCAGATCGACGACAACGACGTGCGCGAGCTCTTTGTCGAGCTTCGCCAGGAGGAGATCGAGCACATCGAGCTGGTGGAGAAGGTCCGCACGAAGGTGGAAATCGAGCCCGACTTCGATCCGGACGACTTCGTCGACCCGCCTCAAGGCCTCTGATCTGGTGAGCCGCGGGAAACCGGGCTGCTACAGCTCGCGGCCGTTCTTCTTGGCCATCTTGCGGGCCACCAGGAGGGTCATCTCCAGGGCCTGTTCGTAGTTGAGCCGGGGATCCACCAGGCTCTCGTAGGCCCGGTCCAGGTCGAGCTCGGTGAGCCCGCGGGCTCCTCCAACACACTCGGTCACGTTGTCGCCGGTGAGCTCGAAATGGATGCCGCCGAGGAAGGAACCCTCGACGTCGTGCACGTCGAAGGCCTGCTCCAGCTCGGCGAGGATGTTGTCGAACCGCCGCGTCTTGATTCCGCGATCGGTGGTCTCGGTGTTGCCGTGCATGGGGTCGCAACACCAGAGAACGGTCCTCCCGGCCGAGCGCACGGCGTCGATCAACGGCGGCAGACGGTCGGCGACGCGGTCGCGACCGAAGCGGTGGATCAGGGTGAGCCGTCCCGGCTCACCGGTCGGATCGAGCACCTCGAGGAGCGCCCGGAGCCACTCGGGCTCCATGTTCGGCCCGATCTTGATCCCGATGGGATTGCGGATTCCCCGAAAATACTCGACGTGGGCGCCGCCCGGGTCAGCGGTGCGCATGCCGAGCCACGGCAGATGGGTGTTGAGGTTGTACCAGCCCTCCCGGTGGGGCACCCGGCGGGTCTGCGCCTGCTCGTACGGCAGGTGCAGACCCTCGTGGCTGGTGAAGAAATCGACCCTCCTGATGGCCCCGGCCTGGGTTCCGGCGAGCGTCTCCATGAACTGCAGGGAGTCGCTGATCGACTCCACCATCCGCTGGTACTCCTTGGCTCGCGGAGAATGGTGGACGAAGTCGAGGTCCCAGTACTCAGGATGGTGGAGATCGGCGAAACCTCCCTCCACCAGTGAACGAATGAAGTTGATGGTCAGGGCCGCGTGCTGGTAGCCGCTGAGCATCAGCTCGGGGTCCGGCGTGCGGTCCTCCTCGGTGAAGGCAGGCCGATTGATCAGGTCCCCTCGGTAAGAGGGAAGGCTGATCCCGTCTCGGGTCTCGAGGGGATTCGAACGGGGTTTGGCGTACTGGCCGGCAAACCGGCCGACTCGGATGATCTTCCGTTTGAGCCCGTAGGTCAGCACCAGGCTCATCTGGAGCAGGATCTTCAGCTTGTTGGTGATGACCTCGGGCCGGCAGTCGGCCAGGCTCTCGGCGCACGCACCACCCTGGAGGAGGAACCGCCTCCCCGCAGCAGCCTCCGCCAGCTGACCCTTCAACCGCTCCACCTCCCACGAGGTCACCAAGGGCGGGAAGGCCGCCAATCGGCGCACGGCCTCCTCGAGCTTCGCCTGGTCCGGGTAGACGGGTAGCTGTTTGGCCGGCATCGACTGCCATGATGAAGGCTGCCACTCGCTCAGATGAGCCCCCTTTCGAGGTCGGCCATCATACACGGTCGAGGTCAAGCCGAATCTCCAGAGGGGGTTGACAGGTTTTTATTTGTATTATACAAATAAATTGTGATCGACGATGACCTGTCCCGTGGCCTCATGGTGCGCATCCGGGCGCTGGTGCGCCGGTTCTCGATCGTCGAGCGGGCCGACCTGTCGTGCTGCGGAATGACCGTCGCCCAGGCAGCGACCCTCGATGTCCTCAACCGGGAAAACGGCCTGAGGCTCGGCGAGCTGGGCCGCCGCCTCGGCGTCAGCAACAGCACCTTGACCCGCAACCTGGACCGGCTCCGGCAGCGGGAGCTGGTGTCGACCTCACCCGATCCCGCAGACCGACGGGCGTTTATCGTGCGCTTGACCCCGGCAGGACGTCGTTCGGCCGCCGAGGTGGCACGGATCGAGGATGGGTTCTCCCGGGCCATCGCCGCCGATCTCGGCGCGCCGTGCACCACCGAGATCATCGACTTGATGGACCAACTACTGGCGGCGATCCGCAGAGCGAGCGACAACTGCTGCCCCGGCGCATTCGACCATCTCATGCCCCAGACCCTCTGGGGCGAAGGAAAGAAGGAGATCACGACCATGACCACTCGAGCTGACGACCTCGTCGACCGGTCCGACCCCGAGCGAATCGTGGACCAGGTGAAGGAGCGATACGGAGCAATCGCACAGGCAGGCGACGGGGGCTGCTGCACTCCCCAGACCACCTGCTGCGGTACCGGGGAGCAGCAGACCATCGCCATCAACCTCGGCTATCAACCCGCCGATCTCGACCTCCTACCCGAGGGAGCCAACCTCGGCCTGGGCTGCGGAGCACCGATCAGCCACCTCGATCTCCAGGACGGAGAACGGGTGCTCGACCTCGGATCGGGCGCCGGCATCGACGCCCTGCTGGCGGCCCGCAAGGTCGGCCTCGACGGACACGTGATCGGAGTCGACATGACCCCAGAGATGCTCGCCAGTGCAAGGAAGAACGCCGCGGCGGCCGGGGTCGAGAACGTAGACTTTCGAGAGGGACGGCTCGAGGCCATGCCCGTGGACGATCAGTCCGTGGACGCCGTCACCTCGAACTGCGTCATCAATCTCGTGCCCGACAAGGCCGCCGTGTTCGGCGAGATCCACCGAGTGCTCCGTCCGGGAGGCCGGGTGGTGGTGTCGGACATCGTCCTCGACGGTGACCTTCCCGAGGTGGTGACCGCCGACCTGCTGGCGTACGTCGGCTGCGTCGCCGGCGCCATGCGGCGCGAGGCCTACTTCGAGAAGCTCGCCGATGCCGGCCTCGCTGACGTGGAAATCCTCCGGGACGTGGACTTCTTGGACTCGACCAAGGTGCCGGCCGACATCCGCAAGCTCGCCGAAATCGGCGGCGTACGCCTGACCGACCTGGAGGGAATCGTCCGCTCCGTCACCTACCGCGCATGGAGGCGGTAGAGCGGCGGCGCAGGAGGGTGTGTGAGATTGAAGATTGCCCCAGCTAGCGCCTGAGCTAAACTCCACGGGTGAATCTGGATCTGGAGCTCGCCATCCGCTTCCTCCGCCGCCGGACCGGCCTGCTGCTGCGGGGCACCTCGCTGGCGGCGTTCGCTGGGGTTGCCCTGGCCACGGCGGCGCTGGTCATCACCCTGGCGCTGATGTCGGGGTACTCCCGGGCCATCGCCGAGGCCCTGCAGCGCGGCAACGCCCACGTCGTGGGCTTTGCGGGACGTCCGATGGCGCCGGCAACCACCGAGTCCATCGCCGCCGCCCTCGCGGCCGTCGAGGGCGTCGGTAGAGCCACACCGGTAACCTACCTGACGGGCCTCATCGACGATCCGACTCGACCCACCAACCCGGTGCCGATCACGATCAAGGCGGTGGCCGACCCTCCGGCCTACACCGGGTTCGAGCGTTGGCCGGCGACCCAGGCGGGGATCCCGGCGGTATTCGGCGAACGGCTCGTCAAGTCTCTCCGACTCACGCCCGGAGACGTTGCAACCGTCCGCTTGGCTCCCGAACCCGGGTCGTGGATCGTGCCGGCCCTGCCCTTGAAGATGGTGGCGAGCTTTCACCTGGCCTTCGCCGAGTTCGACTCGAGCTGGGTTGTGGTCCCGCTGGCCGCAGTCGTCGAGGCGCTTCCGGGCACCGGCGCAGCCGGAGTCGAAATCGAGCTCGAGGATCCGCTGGCGGTGGCTGAGGTCAGAGACCGGCTCGAGTCGGTCGAGCCGGCTCTCCTCTATACCGACTGGCGCGAGATGAACCGCTCGCTGTTTGCCGCCCTGAGGTGGCAGACGCTGTCGCTGTTCGTCATCTTGAGCCTGGTGGTCGCGGTGGCCTCGTTCCAGGTCAGCTCAGCCCTGGTCGTGCTGGCAATCGACAAACGGCGTACGGCGGGGACCCTTCATGCCCTCGGCGCGACCCCCGCGAGAATCCGCCGCATCCTGGTGCTCGCCGGACTGCTCCTCGGCGGCATCGGTGTGTCGGTGGGCATTCTGGCGGGGTGTGTCCTCAGTTGGATCATGACGGCCCTGCGCGTGGTTCGCTTTCCCGCAGGCCTGGCCGACGTCTACATGGTGGATTCGATTCCATTCAGACCCGAACCGCTCCACCTCACGGCAGTGCTCGCCGTCTGCCTGGTGCTCGTCTTTCTCGCCTCGCTCGGCCCGGCATGGAAGACCTCCACCGAGGACCCGGTGGTGTCGCTGCGAGCGGTGTGATGTGATCGGCGGGATGGCGGGCATGAATCGACGTCGCAACCTGTTGCAGCCTGTACGGTACGTCATCGGCTTTCGGATGGTGACCATGATCACGACGCCGTGTCGAATCGGAACGTACCCTCGATAGGAAAATGTACGAGATCCAGTTTCACCCCGCCGACATCCGCAAGCAGGTTCGTTACTACTTCCTGTCGCGGCGGAGCTATCGCTTCATGGCCGCGGCCGCGGTCTTGATCGCCATCGTCATCGTTGCGGGCATCATCCTCGCCCCGTTTGGTGTCCGGGCTCTGATGCTGAGCGGCGAGCTGCGGGCCCTGCGCCAGCAGAATCGTCTCCAGATGGAGATTCTGGGCCAGCGCACCTTGACTCTCGATCGCGTCGGTCGCGCGGTGGAGTCCGCACACAACCGGCAGCTCCAGATGAGCCTGATCCTCGGCGCACCGCAGGACTCCACGGGGCTCGGCGGATTTCCGGCGGAGATCCCCACGGACATCACGGTGCCGGAGGCCGCGGCCGCATCGGCCCGCGGCTTGGAGCTTGACACCGAAACCCGAGCCCTGCTGACCCTCTCGGATGAACTGGCGAGCTTCGCCCGCGCCCACGACGAGCTTGCCGAGGCCGTGCCGTCGATCTGTCCGATTCCAATCGGGAGCTTTGTCCTGACCTCGCCATTCGGCAACCGCATCTCGCCATTCACCGACCGGTCCGACTTTCACGCCGGGATCGATCTGGCCGCACGGGAGGGCACCCCGGTGCTCGCGGGCGGAGGCGGCAGGGTCGTCTTCGCCGACCGCTTCCCGCTCCGCCGCAACGTCAGGTGGTGGAGGTACGGCAACGTCGTCGTCATGTCCCATGCCGGGGGATACCTGACCGTTTACGCCCACCTCCACGAGATTCTGGTACGCCGGGGCCAGCAGCTCAAACGCGGCGAGCAGCTCGGCACCGTGGGCAACACCGGCTGGAGCACCTCGCCACACCTCCACTACGAGGTGAGGGTGGAGCGAGAGGACACCGGCGAGCCCTCCCCGGTCGATCCCAGGATCTTCATACTCAACCATCAGTGGACAGGTCACGAGGCGTTGCTGGTGCGAGGGCGCACGGCACCGGCGATGTCCTTCGACCCGTTGCCGTCGCTGGTGAAGGTGAGGTAGCCCGATGGACGAGGTCAAGAACTACCCGACCATGATCATTCCCAACGGCACCGAGATCACCGTCAACGAACGGGGTCAGCTGTCGATCCGCACGCCGGGCAATCTCGTCATCCAAAACTCCGGCGTCTACTCGGTGATCGAGTCGGGCAACGGTTCGGTCAGAATCGACCCCAAGGTCCGGGTCGAGGCCGTGTCGGTGCAGGCGGCTGACTCATGCTTCGTGGCCGGCGAGCTGACGGCTTGGCGGGTGCGGGCGCGGTCGATCACCCTCGAGCGGGGTGCCCAGGCCAACATCATGCTCCAGGAGTCGGAAACCCTCGAGCTCGACCGCAACTCCAGGTTAGTCGGGAACTTCGCCTCGGAGAAGGAGCTCTACCTGATGCTGGGTCGATTCAGCCGGCAGCTGAGGGAGCTGCCGGAGAACCTCAACCGGTCGGACCGGGACCGGCAAGCCCACATCGCTGCCGAAGCGGACAGCCCGCGAAAGCTCGACGCCAATGTCCAGCCTGCCGACGGCGAAGGTCAAGCACAGAATCGGGGCGAGGTCCTGTCCCTGGCCCGGCTGGTATTCGAGCGCGAGCTCGGCCGACCCGGGCTCTCCAAGACCGGGCGGTCGGCCCTCCAGAAACTGCTTGAGATCGTACGCTCGGGGGACCCGGCGGCGCTGAAGGAGGGTCTGTCCTACCAGCTCTCCCAGATCGACGATCCCTCGGACGAGCTGACCAACGCCGCCCGCCTTCTCCGCAATCTCGAGAGCTGATCCTGCGCCCGCTTGAGCCGGCGCGACCTCCAGAGCCGGAAGTTGAAAGTTGAAAGTTGAAAGTTGTTTCACGTGGGATGAGTGCCAGCCCTTGAGGGTAAGTGCCGAGTCGATCCAACGCGACGTGAAATCTCGAGCGTCGAGATCCGACTTTCAACTTCCAACTTTCAACTCTTTCGGGCTCATCGCGGGCGGTCTTTCGAACGTTTGACTGGAATGCTACCCTGCAGCAGTCAGCCGTCCGGAGGTGCGTGGTCGATGACGGACACCGGGAAAGCCAGAAAGACACCGCTTTACGATGAACACGTGGCGGCCGGCGGCCGGATGGTCCCCTTCGCCGGTTTCCTGATGCCCGTCCAGTACTCCTCGCTGGCCGAGGAACACCAAGCGGTCCGCACCCGGGCGGGTCTGTTCGACGTGTCGCACATGGGCGAGATCGTCGTCCGCGGCCCACGGGCGCTCGATTTCGTGCAACGTTTTTCCTGCAACGACCACTCCAAAATGACGGTCGGCAGGGCCCAGTACACCGGTCTCATGTACCCCGAGGCGACCTTCGTCGACGACGTGCTCGTCCACCGCACGGGGGACGACGAGTACCTGCTGGTGGTCAACGCGGCCAACACGGCCAAGGACTTCACCTACCTCGAGGGACTCGCCGTCGGCGAAGGCGACGTCGAGGTCAGCGATCGCTCGTCGGACTGGGCTCAGCTGGCCATTCAGGGACCGTTGGCGCAGGAGATCGTGCAGCCGTTGACTACCGTCGATCTCGCGGCAATCAAGTACTACCGATTCGAAATGGGGGACGTCGCGGGCAGCCACGCACTGATAGCCCGGACCGGCTACACGGGTGAGGACGGATTCGAGATCTACGTCGAACCCGTCGCCGCCGGGGCGGTCTGGCGGGCGTTGATCGAGAGCGGCCGGCCCCATGGATTGAAACCGGCGGGCCTCGGAGCCCGAGACACCCTTCGCCTCGAGGCGGGAATGGCCCTCTACGGCAACGACATCGATCAGACGACGACACCTCTGGAGGCGGGGCTGGGCTGGATTGTCAAGCTCGACAAGGGCGATTTCATTGGGCGCGATGTGCTCGAGCGCCAACAGGAAGAAGGCGTCGACCGCCTCCTTGTGGGCTTCGAGATGATCGATCGCGGCATCGCCCGTCACGGTTTTCCGGTCTATCTGGAGGCTGGCGGCGAGGTGGTTGGCCACATCACCTCGGGCACCCTTCTGCCAACCCTCGACAAGGCGATGGGCATGGCCTATCTTCCAAACGAGGCGGCGACGAGCGCCCAGGAGTTCCTGGTGGGGATCAGAGGCCGAACCGCCCGCGCACGGGTGGTGGACCTTCCGTTCTACTCCAGAAAGAGGAAGTGAACCTCTCAGGTAAGACGATTTTTTTAGGAGGTAGCGATGACAGTTCCGAATGACTTGTTCTACACCCGATCGCACGAATGGGCGCGCGACGAAGGTGGGGTCATCGTCATGGGCATCACCCACTACGCCCAGGATCAGCTCGGCGAGGTGGTGTTCGTGGAGTTGCCCGAGGTTGGCCTCGGCGTCGACACCAGCGAGGAGCTTGGAACTCTCGAGTCCGTCAAGGCGGTTGCCGAGTTCCTCTCTCCAGTCGCCGGCGAGGTGGTCGAGGTGAACGAACGCCTGGCCGACGAACCCAATCTGGTCAACGAGGATCCCTACGGTGACGGTTGGCTGGTGAAGGTGTCGGGTTCCCTCGAGGAGGGCGACATGCTCGACGCCGCGGCCTATCAGCAAGCGGTCGAGGAGGAGAGCCACTGATGCACCCGTGGATCGGCGCCGGTCACGAAGACCGCCGCCACATCCTCGACGAGCTCGGCTACGTCGACGCGGACGATCTCTTCGCCACCATTCCGGCCGAGGTTCGTCTCGACCGCTTGGACCTGCCCGACGGTCAGGACGAGGAGACCGTGCGCCGGACCCTCGCCCGGTGGGCCGAATCCAACATCGCCCTGGGGTCCCGGCCCTCCTTCCTGGGTGCCGGCGTCTACCGGCACCTCCAGCCGAGCGTCGTCGACTCGGTGCTCGGGCGGGCCGAGTTCTTCACGTCGTACACGCCGTACCAGCCGGAGATCTCCCAGGGCACCTTGCAGGTGATCTTCGAATTCCAGACCCTGATCTGCCAGCTCACCGGCTGCGACGTGGCCAATGCCTCGCTCTACGACGGTGCCACCGCATCGGTCGAGGCCGTGCTCTTCGCCCACCGGGTGCTGCGCGGCAGACGCCACCGGGTCGTCATCGCCGAGACCGTCCATCCCATGTACCGTACCGTCCTGAAGACCTACACCGACGCCGTGGGCATCGACGTGACCCTCGTCCCTCCGGACAGCGACGGGCGGACCGACCCGGAGCAGCTGCGGGCCGCCGCCGGCGACGACGCCTGCTGCATCGTCGTCCAGTCCCCCAGCTTCCTGGGAACGGTCGAGGACCTTCCGGCGATCGCGGTCGTGGCTCACGACGCCGGCGCCCTCGCCGTCCAGGTGGTGACCGAGGCGGTGTCCCTGGGACTGCTGGCGGGCGGTGGCAGCTTCGGCTTCGACGTGGTGTGCGGCGAGGCCCAGTCCTTCGGTGTGGCCCCCGGATTCGGCGGTCCCCACCTCGGGTTCTTCGCATGTGGTGAAAACCACGTCCGCCAGATGCCGGGCCGGCTGGCCGGCGAGACGGTGGACGACGACGGCCGCCGCGCGTTCTGCCTGACCCTGTCGACACGGGAGCAGCACATACGGCGCGCCAAGGCGACCTCGAACATCTGCACCAATCAGGGTCTGATGGCCCTCGCCGCCACCGTCTGGCTGGAGTCCTTAGGCGGTTCCGGCCTCGGCGCGCTGGCCCGTTCCTGTCTCGCCAGGTGCGAGGAGACGAAGCGCCTCATCGGCGGCGTCGGCGGCGGCTGGCGGCTGGCCTTCCCCGCTGCGCCCACCTTCAACGAAATCCTGGTGTTGGGACCGGGCGGCGGCGACGAGCTCGCCCGGAAGTTGGCCGAGCAGGGCGTGCTGGCTGGAGTGCCCGCCCGCCGCTGGGGTGGCTCGTGGCCCGACGGCCTGCTGATTGCGGTGACCGAGACCAACACCGCCGAGGACATAGGGGCGCTGGCGACAGCGATGGGGAGGATCTCGTGAAGCGGCGGGCGCTTCGGGACGAACCCCTGTTCTTCGAGCGCAACCCCGACCGGCTGCGCCGGCAAGGCCACCTGCTGCCGCCATGGGACATTCCAGAAGTGGACCCCACTTCGGTTCTTCCCGCCGGCCTCCTGCGGGACGGCTGCGACGACTTTCCCGATCTCGGCGAGCTCGAGGTGGTGCAGCACTTCCACCGCTTGAGCCAGCTCAACTACGCGGTGGACGAGGGGCTCTACCCGCTGGGCTCCTGCACCATGAAGTACAACCCCCGGATCAACGAGCGGACCGCGAGGATGCCGGGCTTCGCCGACATCCATCCTCTCCAGCCGGACGACCAGGTCCAGGGCGCCCTGCGGCTGATGTGGGAGCTCGAGCAGGCGCTGCGGGCGATCACCGGGATGGCGGGAGCTACCCTTCAACCCGCCGCCGGGGCCCACGGCGAGCTCACCGGAATCCTCATGATTCGCAAGGCCTTGGAGGCCCGCGGCGAAAACCGGGACATGGTTCTGGCGCCCGACTCGGCGCACGGAACCAACCCCGCCACCGCCGCCTTTGCCGGCTACCGGGCCGTGGAAATCCCCTCCGGAGCCGACGGTACGGTGGACATGGCCGCCCTCGATCGCCTGATGACGGATCAGGTGGCGGCCCTCATGCTGACCGTCCCCAACACCCTGGGCCTCTTCGAGCACCGCATCCTGGAGATTTCAGAGCTGGTGCACCGCCGCGGTGGTTACATCTACATGGACGGCGCCAATCTCAACGCCTTCGTGGGCCGTGCTCTGCCCGGGAAGATGGGCGCCGATGCCATGCATATCAACCTCCACAAGACCTTCTCGACGCCCCACGGCGGGGGCGGGCCAGGCGCGGGGCCGGTCACGGTCTCCGACGCCCTGCTGCCGTTCCTGCCGGTGCCGAGAGTCGCCCGGACCGGCGATCGATTCAGGATGGTGTGGGAGGATCCCCTGTCTATAGGTGCCATGCGCGGATTCGCCGGCAGCTTCCTGATCCTCGTTCGTGCCCTGACCTACATCAAGAGCCTGGGCGGCGACGGACTCCGCGACATGTCCGAGGTGGCGGTACTCTACGCCAACCTCATTCGCCACCGACTCGCCGGCGCCTACCACCTGGAGTACGACTCGCCGTCGCTTCACGAGGTTGTGTTCGACGACTCCATCCAAACGCGGCGGGAGGTCCACAACACCGACATCGCCAAGCGCCTGCTGGACTACGGGTTCCATCCGCCCACCATGTCGTTCCCCCTGGTGGTTCACGGCGCCCTGATGATCGAGCCGGCCGAGAGCGTTCCGCCGGACGAGATCGAGGCATTCTGCGACGCCATGCTCAGGATTGCCCGCGAAGCCGAGGACGATCCGGAGCTGGTCAAGACGGCCCCCCACGACACCCCGGTTCGACGGGTCGACGAGGTTCGCGCCGCCCGCAACCTCAAGGTCCGCTGGCGCCCACCTCAGGACGACTGAGCGGACCTGCCCCTTCTCACCTTCTCACCTTCTCACCTTCTCCCCAATTGTCACTTCCACCCGAGACCGTCCTTTTTATGAGAGATGAAGCGCATCAGAAGATGGATCGAACGAACACACTCAACCAATCCGAAACCAGGGACCCTCGAGGCGGCGATCGCGGCACTGAGGGCAGCGGCCGGGAGGGTGCAGGGCACCCTTGGAAAAGACGAAGCCGCAGCCGAGGCAACGGGCCGCCTCGACCCGCAGCCGGACCCCTCGCGCTCGAGCGCTGTGGCCGATGTGCCGCAGGTGCTCCTCGAGGTCACGAACCGTCAACGCGAACTGGCCCCGCAGCTCCTCAAAGGCCACCGCATCGCCGTCCAGTCGATCGGCAATCCGCTGACGAAGGGTCAGTCGATCGCTCATCCGGAAAAGTGTACCGGGTATCACCCAAAACCCGGATTTGGGGGCGGGTTTCCAGGCTCATGCCGCCTGACCGCGTTGGTTTCCCTTGACATCGGGTACATTCAGAGTCGTATGACGGAGCCGGAGACCTCGGCTGCAGCGCCGGTGTTGAGCCCTGAGGTTCGCCACGCCCTTCTCGAGTTGGTCGAACAGGGTCTCGCGGCCCCCGATCACCTGCGGGCCCTGGCCGCAGAGGGTACCGGCCTGTCGAACTCGAAGGCCGATCTGCTGGCCGCTTTGGACCGCCGGATCGGTGACGATGGCCTCACGGTAACCGCCGGAGTCCTGACCAACCTCGCGGTGATCAACCAGATCTACGGCTTCGCCGTTGGCGACCTCCTCCAGGAACTGATCCGCGCCACAACCGAGCTGATCTTGCGTTGCGAGGACCCCGAGGCGCGGGTGGCGCGCATAGCCGGCGCCCAGTTCGTCGTCCTCCACGGCATCACCGATCGCGAGTTGGTGACGGGGGTGGTCCGCAAGCTCCAGCGGGCCTTCAACACGGTGGCCCTGAACCGTCATCGCCGGTTGGTGGCCCCGAGGGTGGCCATGGTCTCGCTGGAGGTCCCCGACGGCGACGGCATCGACGCCGCCGAGGTCATCAAGATCCTCGGCTACTCCCAGCTCCGTACCCGGCCGTCCCACGTCGACCCGGTGATTCTGAGCAAGGGAGTGGACCACCTCGGCTGGAGAGCCTCGCTGCGCCAGCGCGAGGCCATCGCCAGCAGGGTCACCGACGCCCTCCGGCGCGGCGCGGTGGAGGTCCATTTCCAGCCGATCATCGAGCTGGCCACCCGCAACCTCTACAACGTGGAGGTGCTGGCCAGGATCCGCACCGAGGAAGGTCTGATGACGGCCACCGAGTTCATCGACTCGGTCTACCAGCTCGGCGAGATCGTCGAGCTCGACTCTCAGGTCTTCGCCCGGCTGGCAGAGGTCGGCGAGCAGCTCGGGGGAGTGACCGGCCACCTGTTCATCAATGTCTCTCCGGTGTCCCTGCTGTCACCCGACTTCCTCGACCTGATGAGCCGCACCATGGAGCAACTCCGGGCCGACGGCCTCGGCATGGTCGTGGTGCTCGAGCTCACCGAGCAAGCGATCGTGGAGCATCTGGACATCATCCACGAGCTGCACGCCCGCCACAACGTGAAGTTCGCCGTCGACGATTTCGGAACCGGCTACTCGTCGCTGAAGACGGTCTCCGATCTCGCCGTTGCCCAGGTCATCTCACACCTCAAGCTCGACGGCTCGCTGGTCCGAGATGTCGAGCGGTCGAAGGAGGCCTACAAGGTCGTGCTCGCCATTGCCAACCTGGCCCGGAGCCTCGACCTCAAGGTGGTGGCCGAGCACGTGGAATCCGAGGAGGTCTTGGACCGGCTGCGGACCATCGGCGTCGAGCTGGGCCAGGGACGGCTGTTCGACATGCCGCTGCCGCTGCCCGGGCTGGTGGACGGATATCGAGGCGGAGGGACGCCGGCCACGGGCACTCCAGCCGTCGAGCGACCACCTCTCGACGGCATCCGGCCGTACCTCGACAGGGCGTTTACCGCGTTCTACGACCGCCTGCTCTCGAACGACCACTTCCGGGCCTTCTTCCGGGACGACGAGCAGATCAGAGACCTGGTGGAGCGACAACGCGCGAGCCTCACCCTGTCCATTTCGGAGGATGACGAGGCCCTGCGCGCGAGGTATGTGGCACTCGGCCGTGCGCACCACCGCATGGGGGTCCCGTTCCCGACCTTCATGAAGGGCGCCGAGATCCTGAACGAAGAGCTGTTGACCGTGCTCGCCCACACCGGTGACGACGGCGAGCTCGTGGTGCAGTGCACGGTCTTCTTCAAGCGCCTGCAGAATCTGCTCGCACGGGGTTATCTCGACGGCATGCTCGGCGAAGAAAAGACCGACCTCCGCACCGCCATTGAACGGATCGGCGAGACCCTGGCGGCGACCAGGGCACCGTCCATCGACTGGGTCGGTGAGCTGGTGGAGGCGGTGCGAACGGACCGCCACCACGATGTGCCCCGGCCTGTGACGGCGGTGATCGACGCGGCAGATTGGCTCGAGGAGAGAGTGTCTCCACTGCTGCCCAAAGACTCCGCCCGCCAGGTCCTGGAGGCCTACCGCGCCCTCCACGCCGACGGCGACAGCCTCGCGTTCTTCCTGGGAGAGCAGGAGTACCCGTCGGTCATCATGCTCTACCACCAGCTGCACGACCGGGTCGTCACCCTGCACCGGGCACTCGCGGAAGCGGGACTCGCCTGACCCGCCCACCCGCCCAGTCCAAAGTCGAAAGTCTAAAGTCCAAAGTCCACTCGACGGCCGAGGGCCATCGATCAGTGGTAAGTTGGGCACTCAGTGACTGGAGGCGCCCCCGTGGACGAAATGACCTTCGACGACCTGCAACACCTGCTGTGGGCCTTCGCCGAGCACCGGGTGTTGACCGTGGCCGCCAGGACCGGGGTCCTGAGGCGACTGGCCTCGTCAGAGGCGACGCCCGACCAGGTGGCGGACGATCTCGGCCTGGATTCCTACGCCACCGGGAAGGTGATGCGGGCGCTCCACGCCCTCGGCGTGTTAGTCGCTGACGGCGATCTCTACCGTGTGACCGACGGCCTGGCCGCCGATTTCCGCGAGGGGCCGGGTGACCTCGCTCCCTTTCTCGAGCACTCGCACTCGATGTATGAGGGCTGGGGGGAGTACCTCGAGCCGTGGCTGAGGGGAGAGCCCTGGGGAACCGGCCAGCGCGATCCCGAGGGGGTGCGTCGATTCGGCGCAGCCATGCGCGTGCTGGGCTCGAAGGTGGCACGCCGGGTGGCGGCCCGACTGGACCTCGAGGGCATCGAACGCGCCCTGGACGTCGGTGGCGGCTTCGGTCACTACGCCATGGCCATGTGCTCCGAACGGCCGGGCCTCCGGGTCACGGTGCTCGACATTCCGCCGGTGGCCGACATGGCGCGGCTGGAGCTTGAGGGGACCGAATTCGAAGGCCGGATCTCCTTCATCGGGGGTGACTACCTCGAGACCGACTTCCCAACCGGCTACGACCTGGTCCTGATCGCCAACGTCCTCCACCAGGAGAGTCCCACCAGGGCTGCGGAGCTGGTCCGCCGTGCCGCGGCGGCGGTCGCTCCGGGGGGCCGGGTCGCCGTCGTCGACTTCCGGATCGACGAGGCCCAGCGGGAGCATCGTCTGGGAGCGCTGTTCGCCATCAACATGCGGTCTTTCGGCGACACTCACACCGAGTCCAGCATCCGCGGTTGGATGGTCGCTGCCGGTCTCGAGGAGATCACCCGCACAGACGTCGACGCGAATCGGTGGCTGATCGAAGGCCATCGGCCGAAAGTCTAAAGTCAAAAGTCGAAAGTCTAAAGTCACAAGCATCCGCCCGCCCGAAGAGGAACCGCGGCTTCATCCGGGGAAACAGCAATCAGGGACAGCGTCAGAAGCCAGCGGCGGGGACCCGCGGCAGCGTCAGTTGACAGCGTCAGCATCGGAGTACCAGGCGCGCTCAGATGGGATTGAGCAGGCGCCACGTCATCGCACGAACGTGGTCGAAGGTCTCCAGGGCATTCTCTGCCTCGATTCCATTGACTGCACCAGCGGCGGCGAGGAGTCGCAGGTGGCTGTCGACCTCTTTGGCCGAGGCATACGCGATCCGCCAGTGGTTCAACCGGTCTCGTCCAAACCGGCCGTGGCCTTCAGCAAGGGTGGGCGGGATAGTGAGTGTGGCTAGGGTCACATGTTATCCAAAAGCGATCACAGGGGCGGGAGCACTCTCTCACGCGTGTGAGGTCTACGTGTGGTGTTGCGAGCGCTTTCGTGGGGGCAACGAGAGGGGTGTGTGACAGCTTTGGACATAGGCACATCTCGGTCTCTCTCATGCCCCCTCTCACAACGGGGAGGCGGACGCGGTGACGGGGGTGTGAGCACGGGCCAGTGGGGCGGCGGGCGTTGTCGACAGCGGCCCGCCGCCGGCTATTTGTTTTGTTGGACGAGGCGGAGGTGGTGAGGGATGACGCCACGAAGACAACTTATTGCTGCTGCTGAAGGATCATTGTCGTTGCTCGCTGTTGTCGGTCGTTGCCGCTGCTTAATATCGCCGCAGCTGCATTACGGGGGCGAGGGCGACGAAGAGGGCGACGGCACAACGCCGTCCCGATGCCTCGGCGGATGAACCCAACCTTCAACTGGGCGGGCGGGCTGCGTTTGTCTGCGGCCCATGAGTTCGCCCGGTGCTGGAATAGATCGAGATTCCGTCGCATTGCCCTGAGGAGACCTGATACGCTGGGCATAAGCCCGGCTCGGCCGGAGAAATGGCACCAATGAAAACTCTTCGCGTCCTGCTCGTGAACGCGGTCAATCCCTTTGTGGAAGCACAAAACCGCTACCCGGCCCTCGGGTTGGGATACCTCGTCGCCATGTTGCGGCGGGAGTTCGGTGATCGGGTGGAACCGCTGCTGATCGAGGACGGCGTCGAGGAGACGATCCGCGATTGGCGCCCCCAGGTTCTCGCCATCTCGTCGGTGTCCCAGAATTACAAGCTCGCCAAGCGATACGCGGCACTGGGCCGTGAGGCCGGAATCCCGGTGATCGTCGGCGGCTACCACATCACCGAGTTGCCGGGTTCCCTCACCCACGACATGGACGTGGGGGTGATCGGAGAGGGCGAGTACGCCATCTGCGACCTCGTGGAACTCTTTCTCGAAGAGGAATCACTACCGAGCCAACGGCTGAGCGATGTGGCGGGGATCGTCTACTGGGCGGACGGCGAGCAGGTGATCACGTCGCCGCGCGAGGTGATCGGCAAGGCCAGCAAGAGCCTCGACGAGCTGCCGATGCCGGACCGCTCCATGATGCGGGTCAGGCCGCACTCGAACATGCTGACCTCCAGGGGTTGCCCCTACAACTGCACATTCTGTGCATCGACACGGTTCTGGCCCAACATCCGTTACTTCTCGCCCGAGGCAATGATCGAGGAGGTCAAGCACCTGCGGGACGATTTCGGGGTCCGGTATATCACCTTCCACGACGATCTGTTCATCGCCAACGTCAAGCGTCTCGAGGAGTTCCACGAGCTGGTCTTGCGCGAAGGCCTGCCGGGACAGGGCTTCCGCTTCTCGTGCGCCTCGTCGGCGACACGGATCACCGACGACATGGCACGAATGCTCAAGGAAATGAACTTCGTGTCCATCTCCATGGGTCTGGAATCGGGGAACCAGGAAGTCCTGAACCGGCTGAAGGGCAGGGCATTCAAGGTCGAGATCAACGAACAGGCGGTCCATACCCTGCACCGGTACGGAATCCATCCCCACGCCTCGTTCATCATCGGTGAGTCGCAGGAGACCTTCGAGCAGATGGAGGAGACCTACCAGTTCATCAAGCGGAATCCGCTGTCGCTGGTCAACATCTACGTGCTGACCCCGTTGCCGGGCACCCCGGTGTGGCACCAGGCCACGGCCAGGCGACTGGTCTCCGACGACATGGACTGGGATCTGCTCAATATCTCCTTCGAGCTTGACTGGCAGCGGGTGATTCTGATGTCGGAGACGGTCTCCCGCAGGGACCTGCACCGGATGTACCAGAAGCTGCGCCGGCTGCGGCTCTTCAAGTACGCCCGCGCGCGTGGCCACCCACCCGTTTCAGATGGACCTCGCCGAGTACGGCCGGGCCAAGGCGGTGGAGTGGGCCTACCGGGTCAAGTCCGCCGTCACCTGTGGCGGTGGGCCGATCAACACGGGGCTCAAAAAGGCGTCCTAGCTTCCCGTCAGCGTTGTTCTGCGGCCGCTGATCTCTGACCACTTCACATTGGGGTCGTCGGGTGTTGGGAGTTGACAAGGCGCTCGGGGAGCGCGAGGCTGCGCTCATGAAAAAAACGGCGGATTCAGACGCGCCCACATTCGACCCCCGGACATCAGGCTCCGAGCACGCCATCACCCGACTCGGCACCGGCAGCATCGGCGGCAAGGCCGCGGGTCTCCTGCGAATCCAGAATGAGATCCTCCCGCGATTCGACACTGCTCGGTTTGACGGCGTCACCGTGCAGGTGCCGCGGACGGTGGCGATCGCCACCGATGTGTTCGAGGAGTTCATGGATCGAAACCGCCTTTGGAAGATGACCCGGGAGGGCCTTCCGGACGTTCAGATCGCCCAGGAGTTCCAACGCGCGAAACAGTGCGACGGAATGCGGCAGCAACTCCGAGGCCTCCTGGCCGCCCTGAAAAACCCACTCGCCATCCGTCCCTCCAGCGATCTCGGGGACGCCCGGAACCGCGCTGTTGCCGGCATCTTCGCCTCGCAGATGATCCCCAACTCCGAGGCCAGCGACGAAGCCCGATATCGCCGTTTCTCCACCGCGCTCAAGCTGGCCTGGGCGTCGACCTTCTTTGGTGGTGCAACAGTGTCCCGCCGTTCAGCCGGCCTGGCCGCCGACGCCGAAAAATTGGCGGTGGTGGTGCAGGAGGTGACCGGCTCGTCGTACGGCGGGCACTTCTATCCGACGCTGTCGGCCCTCGCCAGATCCTACAACCACTACCCGGTTCCGGGGAACGACCGCGAGGACGGGGTGGTGTCGTTGGCCCTCGGGCTGGGCAAGACGATTTCCGACGGCGACCACGTGTGGAGTTACTGCCCCCACCGGGCTCTCGCGCCGCCCCCGTTCAAGAGCACCGGCGACCTTCTGAGATACACGCAGACGAGCTTCTGGGCCATCAATGTCGGCGACCCGCCACCGCCCGACCCGGTGCGAGAAACCGCCTGCCTGATGCGGTTGGGCCTCAAACACGCCGAGGCGGACGGCACCCTGACCTACCTCGCCTCCACCTACGACCCGTCGTCGGACCAGCTGCGGTCGGGAATCGGCGGTCAGGGACCTCGTGCCCTCACCTTCGCTCCCCTGCTCGAATCACGATCGATCCCGTTCACGCCGGTGATGGAGAACCTGCTCGAGCTGTCCTGCAACGTCTTCAACGGAGAAGCCGAAATCGAGATCGCCGCGAATCTCGACCGTGAGCACGCGCTGCCCATGCAGATGGCGTTCCTTCAGGTTCGGCCGATGCTGACGCCCGGCGAACGATCGCCCGTCGAAAAGGTCGATCTCGAGGGACCCGACGTCATCGTCGCCTCCGACAACTGCCTCGGTCACGGGTCGCGTGACGACCTCACCGATATCGTCTACCTCCGTCCTCAGAGATTCGAGCGCGGCAGGACTCGGATGATGGTCACGGAGCTCGACGCCGTGAATCGAGGATTGGTGGAAGAGCAGCGCCACGGGATCTTCATCGGGTTCGGCCGCTGGGGAACCACAGACGACCGCTTCGGCGTGCCGGTTCAATGGGGCCAGATTTCGGCGGCCAGGGTGATCGTCGAGGCGACCCTGCCGGAGGCCCCCGCCGTTCTGAGTCACGGCACCCATTTCTTCCATCGTCTTCTCAGCAACAAGGTGCTCTACATGTCAGTGGAGCACGACGGCGCGGGCCGCATCGACTGGGACTGGCTGGACGCCCAACCGTCGATCTGGGAGAGCAACAACGTTCGACACGTGCGGGTTGAGCAGCCGCTCGAGGTCCGGATCGACTGTGCCACCAGGCAGGGGCTGATCCGCCGTCGTTCGTGAGTCGTAATGGTGCCAGATGGGATTCGCCAGTCCTCGAGGCATTCGTCGCCGAATCAGGCCGGGATCCCCAGAAACGACTTTCTCGACGCCTATGAAAAAGCCGGTTGATGTCCCGGCATGGGACCGAGGGCATCCCGCGCTTTCAGCCCTCGGCTGCGGCCCTTGGCGCCGCCAGCGCTCAGCAAATCCTCGACGAGCTGCGCAAACAGCTCGAAGGCGTCGACCTCAGGAAGGACGCGCCCAGGAAACGGACGCGGAAGCAGCGGTGAGGTGCGACAGCAGAAAGAAGACCGGCTTACACCAACCCGAGCATAACTCCGTAACTCCGTACCCGGCACCTATGCAGACGAAGGAAACGCATTCTCTATCTTCCCGGCCGAGGGTTTATGGACCCCAGATTTGGACGTAAGGTAATGAGAATCTCACCTAACACCTCGTTCCAGCGGACCCAAACCCTGCCGGGTTTGGTCCGCTTAGCTCGAACTCGTTAGGCTATCCGTAGAATGGTAGTCATGACAAAACTCACGAAGAAACAGCGCAAGCAGGTGGCCGAGTTCATAAGGCTCGCGTACGAACGAGAGCTTTCTGAGGCGCTCGCAGCTTTAGAAACGAGCTTCCAGCACTGGCGAGCTGGCGAAATCAGCGCGGCCGATCTCGACAATCTCATTCACGAACATCATCAGGGACCGAGCCGCAAGATCTGGAAGGTGTACTCCCCAACCTCAGATTGGGAAATCGCTTTGCCTGGAGCCCTTCACCGTGGATATCTGAAAGTCGAGGACTTTCCTGTTGAGTTTTGGCAAGCACTCGGGCCGCGCATCGAGGAAATCAGGAAGGGGCTTTTTGAACTCGATGCCTAACTGGCTCATTCCAGGGGACCGCGGTCCGCGCGGGCGCGGACCACGTCCCCTGAATTCGGATCGTTAGGCTTCAGCTCATGCGTCTCACGGTGTTCCTTCTGGGTTGCATCTTGACGTTCCCGGGGTGCTTCGTGACTGAGTGCCCTCACGCAGACTTTATGATGGGGTCTGAAGGGGCGTCGTGGGCCGGTCTCAACGTCACGTCTGATTGTGACTTCACGTTGGTCCTACGCATGGGCAGCCAAGCGCCTCACGAATCACGAGTCCTGTCAGAAGGGTCGTCGAAGGGTTTCTACGTCCAGTTCCGTGAGCATGCGCTGGCTGTGGTGGACGCAGACAGCAACGAAGAAGTGCTCAATGTTGAACTACCAAGTGGTTGCGAACACAGGGTCGCGCAATCACTCGACCTCTTCAAGAAGGTAGTTCGACCAAAGGAAACGACGTTTGGGCTCGGAGACCTCGTGTGCGGTGACCAGGTAGATGCGGTGCAGCTTACAGTTCGTCATATAGTCGGGGATGACTGAATGAAGCCTAACACCTCGCTGAACCGGACCGCCACTCCTGTCACGCGCCGTGCAGTCCACCGCCCAGCCCCGCACGGCGCGCGCCAGGTTGGCCTGAGGCCGAACGTGGCGGCCGGTCAGCTCGATACCGTTAGGCTGGCGGCGGCGTCGATTACAATCGTCCTGTGTTCTTCGAGGTTGTTGGAGACATCGATCAGGTAGAGACGATCGCCTCTGGGAGTGGCATCCGAGAGTTCGATCGGCTTAAAAAGCGGTACGGCAAGGCGAACTGGCGCAAGATGAAGGGCATTGGGGAGATCCGGCTGCGGAGTGGCCTCGTCGTCAAAGCCGAGTTACATTGGTATGAGGCACATGGCGTCGGAAAACGAGAGCTCAAGATCAAGTGCCTTCTGGATTGAGTCATGATGAGAGGAAGCGACACGGGGTTTGTCATCTGCATCGAGAACGAGGGCTTCGAGGTCTCGCTCGAGAAGCGGAAGGTCTATCGACAGCTTCCCGACCAGCCGACCACTGACGAAAACCTGATCCGCGTGATTGACGAGTCCGGCGAGGATTACCTCTACCCGTCGGACCTCTTCGTTCCGATCATCGTCCCCAAAGCTGCATCCCAGGCCTTTGACGAAGCATCCGCCTAACACCTCGCTCAAGCGGACCCAATCCCTGCCGGGTTTGGTCCGCTTAGCTCGAACTCGTTAGGTCCACATCGCCATGGCCACCTTTCGTTGTACAGCGAAACTCCTCAAGCGCCTCGGTATAGACAGCCCGGAGGTGACGCCGGCACCCCAGAACGCCCTTGGCGACTGGTACGCCAACATCCTTTTCACGGGTGACGTCCTAGGATTGCTGTAAACAGAAAGGGGTTGAGCCCATACCCGAGAGGGTCATCTCGGGGTGAACAAACTCGTTAAGAGGAGGGCTCAACCTCTCGACCCCTGATGTTGACGCAAGCCCGTCGGAGAGACGACGGCAACGTCAACTGGCTGGGCGGCGGGCGGCGACGCCGACAGCCATGATCAGGGTCGAGATGACAAGGGCGCAGGCCGCCGGCACGGCAGGGTTGTTGTGGTAGACGGTGACCTTCCCGTAGTACATGCCAAAGTGCACCGCCAGCGCCGATAGCGCGGCTGAAAGCGCCAACCCTTTGGTCGCCCGAGTGGAGAACGTCCCGAATGCCACCGGTGCGAAGGTGGCGGCGAAGAGTCCATAGACTCCGTTTTGGGCGAAGATCGCCACCGACAACGACGGTTCCAAAATCTGGTCCCGCGCCAGCAGGAAGGTGACCGGGGCCAACGCCACCGAGGAAGATCCGCCTCGCCGGCAGTAGGCGGCGGCCGATCCGTTCCCGATCGACACCGGCGAACCTGGCCAGGTTGCCGTAGAGGTCATTGGCGAAGATCGCCGCCAGCGCCAGGATCACGCCCTCGAGGGTGGAGAAACCGGCCGACAAGACACCGAGCATGATCAGGGCCTTGAGCCCTGGCGAAGGTGGGTCGCGATGTAGGTGGCCATCACCCGGTCCGGCGTCAGGTCCCCGCCCAGGGTCAGCCTGGCGAAAAGACCCACCAGCAGCACCGAGGTGAAGATCGTACCCGCCACCATCGCGGTCACCAGGTACCGGTTGACGTCCCGCTCAGACCTCAGGTAGAGGGCCTTGGACATGATGTGGGGCTGCATGATGATCGCCACGCCGATCAGGAAGTTGGCCGCGAAGACCTCGAAGACGTCTCGAAAGAGCAGGCTGTCCGGATTGGTCATCGACCCGTAGTGCGGCCCTACCTGATCGAGCAGATCGAAGAACCCCGCCCAGACCGCCGGCGAAGAATTCCGCCCCGGAAATCACCAGCAGCACGGCGACCACGATCATGGTCACCGCCTGCATGCTGTTGGACCAAACATGGACGCTCGCGCCGCCGAGGATGATGTAACTGAAGGTGAATCCCACCACGATGGTCCAGGCGATCCACATCGGCAGATGGAGAACGCTCATCAGGACCAGCACCACCCGGTGACGATGAGCACCAGGAAGGTGATCTGGAGCAGGCTCACCGCCGCAGAGACCGTCAGCCGCGGTCCTGGTAGCGTTCTCCGATCCACTGGGGAATGGTCAGGGCGGTGATCCTCTCCCCGACAATGCGGAAGCTCCGGCTCATCACGATCAGACCAGGATGTCCCCAGCGGACCGGCCACACCGTAGCCCATCACCCCGGCCCAGCCGTACGCGTGCACCAGCCCCGGATTGATCACGAAGGTGGCCACCGAGGTCATGTTCGCGGCCACGACAGGCCCACGATGTACGGCGGCACGTTCCGGGTGCCGACGGCGAAGTCGCTCATCGAGGACGTCTTCCGGCGGTTCCACCAGGTCAGCCCGATGATCACCAGACCGTACGCGATGAACATCAACCACGGCAGGAAGGTTCTGCATCCAATTCTCCTCGTCGGACGGTGTCGACTTGGATTTAGACTTTTGACTTTTGACTTTTGACTTGTGGCAGGCCACGGTACCAGCGAAGCAACGCCGAGACCAGCTGCCGGTCGGCGGTCGATTGTGAGTCACCCGTTTTTCGACCGCCAACAGATCCGCGGCCAGCCGCACCAGTTCGGCCACCTCGTCCGAGGCGCTCCGATCGACCATTTCGTCGAGCGCGACCGCCGCCACCAGCTCGGTCCCCGAGACCTCCGGTGGAATGACCTCGGGCAGGCACAGTAGCACCCTCGACCTCGCCGTCGAAGGCCAGCCCGAGGACGGCCCTGACCGCCTCCACCGGACCCTCCAGATCTGCACCGGCGAGCACGGCTCGAGCCAGCCCGGCGGGCACCGCGACCCGAGCCGACTCGCCACCTCCGCCGGCCCGGGCAGCGACAGCCGCTGGCACCGTGACCGGATGGTGGGCAGGACCGCCGTGGGATTGGAGGCCCAGGCGCAGAAAACGACAGTGGGCGGGCGGTTCTTCGAGCACCTTCAGAAGGCGTTGGCGGCGGCCGGAACCAGGTGCCCCGCCTCGACGCCGTCGAGGATCCAGACCCGGTGCTCGCCCTCGTACGGTCGGGCGGCCGGCCATCCACGGTCTCCCTGACCCGCTCGATCTTGATCTGCTGTGAGGCGCCCTCGGGCAGCACCGCCACCACGTCCGAATGACTTCCGCTGCGCACCCGGCCGGCGCACGAGCCCTCACTCCAGGGACGATCGCCGCCACGGCACGCCAGCATGACCAAGATTTCCACCGCCGCCAGCTCGCGGCCCAGCCCCGCCGGGCCCACGAGCAGCAGCGCGTGACGAAACCGTTCGACCTCACCGGCGTGCTCGACCCGGTCGAGTACCGGATCCACGACCCTTCAGCCGAATCGCGATCGAGCGCGTCGGCGGCCCACCACGGGATGCTCAAGCGAGCTCCTCGGCGATCGCCCTGACGACCCGTTCGAAGACCTCCTCGGGTCGCCCGCGGCATCGAGGACGAGGACCCTGTCGGGCCAGCGTTCAGCCAGCCTCAGGTGCGGTGCGGACCTGCTCGTGGAACTTCATCGGCTCCTCGTCGAGGCGGCCTCCCGGGCCTCGGTCTCGAGATCTCGGTGGAGCGCCCTGCCGAGCGCGACCGCGGATCCAGTCGAGGACGAGGGTCAGGTCCGGATCGAGACCGCCGGTGGCCAGTTCGTTGAGGTACTCGACCGCCGCGTACCGGCCCACGTTCGATTCCCTGGTAGACCCACGACGAATGGCGTACTGGTCGCCAGCACCACCGCCCCCCGGTCCAGCGCCGGCCGGTCACGCCAGCCACGTGGTTGCGCCGTCCAGCCTCGAGCAGGAGACCTCCACCAGCCCGTCGGGCTCGTGGCGGGGGTCGAGAAGCCACCGCCGTATCGCCTCGGCAAGTGGTGTCCCGCCTGGTTCGCGGGTCGCCACGCTCGGCCCCGGTCGCGCAACCGCCCGGCCAGCCGCTCGATCTCGGTGCTCTTGCCGGTGCTCACCGCCCTCGAACGTGATGAACAAGCTCCGCGCCATGGCTGGGAGATATGTCCGTGGGCGAATGAAGATGGGTGGCGTGGCAGCAGGCAGCACGCGGTAGCCGTTCCCTATTGCACCACGATCGTCGGCCGTACCGCCTCCCGCCCGGACGGGAGAGCCGATTCGACCGTCGAAGCCCAGGTCAACTTCGCTGATGGTGACCGTTGTAGACTTGGTCAAGTCGATCGGAGGGCGTCCGTGCACCGAAACACTGGTGGCCATCGCACTTCGTGCCGCTCCTTTGCCGCTGCGGCGGGCTATCGATCCACCTCACCCAGAAAGTCCTGCTGATTTCGATCGACGCCCTTCGCGCGGTCACCTTGATCGTGGGAATACGACCACGACACCTCGCCGTTTCTCGACCAACTGGTTTCGGAGGGCACCAGGTACTCCTCGCATTTGTCAACACTCCACGGCACGCGCCGATCTACGACACCACGATGTTGACCTCCCTCTACCAGGAGTCCCACCGGGTCGGGATGCACGACGATCTGGAACAGCCTCCTGATCTCCGCTTGCCGGTCGTACCCGAGACCGTCCAGAGAGGTCCTCCGTCGCCACGGCTGGGCCACGATGAGCAGTCACGGGGGGTGGTTACATGGAGTCGAGAATTCGGCTCTCCAGGGGGTTCACGACGTGTTCTTCGACCGTATCCGATCGGTCGAGCAAGGGCCGAACCTCGTCGAGGCCATCGCCAGGTGCTCGGTGACAGAGCGGCCGGTGTTCGTCCTGTTCCACACCTATCAGGTGCACTCTCCCTACAGTGTCTCCCGACACGTACGACGGGCTTGTTCGGGCCCGACGAGATGTTCCATTGAGCCAGTCGCCGAAACGTTGGTTCCTCTCCAGGCAACTGCCGCCGATCACCTCTCCCGCGGACGATTTCGATTGTCTCGCATCACTGTACGACAGGGGTATCCGACACCGGACGACGTTTTGAGACGCACCTTCGAGGATCTTCCGCGATCGGGTTCCTGGACAACACCCTCGTCATCATCACGTCGGACCATCGGCGAGGAGTTCGGGGACCAGGCGGTCTGCTCCACCGCGGCTCGCTCTTTGACGAGTTGATCCACGTCCCACTCATCCTGTGGGGTACCGGTGTGCCCACCGGCGCCACGGACCCGGCACTCGTCAGCACGGTCGACATTTCGCCGACGATCCTGGCCTGGGCCGGAGTGAAATCCCGCGCTCATATGGAGGGGCGGAACCTCTTCGAGCCACCGGAGGGAGATAACGCTCAGCGTGTCTTCTCACAGTACGGAAACCAGATCTACAGCCTGCGCACGCGCAATGGAAGTTGATCGTTGGCGGCGAGTGGGCTCACCCCATGCTCTTCGATCTCGGACGCGACGACCGGGAAAAACGCAACGTGGCCCGTGATCTTCCCCGTCGTCGTGGACAGCCTCGTCGACGAACTCGCGGCGTGGCGGGAAACTCGGCCACGGCTCAACCTCTCCAACCGCCCCATGGATATCGATGAAGAGACGAAAGAGCAGCTCGAAGCCCTCGGCTACCTGAACTGAGGCCGTCCACCGTTGCGAGCGGGTGGTGTCGATTTTCGATTTTCAGTTTTCGATTGGCTAGCGGCCGGTCGATACGAGTCGAAGAACTGGGGCCGTGCTTCCGCGGATGCTGTCGATGGAACCGCGGGCCTCGAGATCGAGCTTGACGACCGTGGTGTGCCACGAGATGAGCCGACGGCCCGCGCGTCGTCGCCGGTGAGGCGCTTCCTGACCTGGGTGGGCAGGTCCCTGAATGGAAATCCCTCGGGCGGGTTCTGAAGGGCGCTGACGATCGCGTCGCGGACCAGTTCATACTTCCAGCGCGGGATCCTGGTTCCCTGTTTCTCCGGATCGGGATTCCGGCACAGCACCCGGTCTTCGGCAATCATCATGTCACTCCCCCGTTGAGGGGTACCTTATGGTATCGCAGTTGGCCGTGAGCCGTTTGCAGTTGGCCCTGCCTGCGGCCAATCCGGTGAACGGTCAGCTGCCGATGACTCGGAGGAACGGCTCCTCGGCGCGGTAGGAAGACCGCAGAAGGGACCGGCCAAGACCTCGAGTCCGAGATCACGGCCAACGGCCTCGAGCGCGGCGAACTCGTCGGGATGCCAGTACCGCTCCACCGGAACCTGCTCCGGGGTCGGCTGGAGGTACTGGCCCACCGTCACCACCTGACAGCCGGCGGTGGCGAGATCGCCGAGCACCTCCCCCACTTCCTCCGGGTGTCTCGCCCAGGCCCACCATGATCCCCGACTTGCGCAGCATCTCCGGATCGCGATCCGCCACTCGGCGCAGCACGTCAAGCGCCCACTGAGTAACGTCCGGAGCGCCGCACCCTTCGGTACTGGCTCGGCACCGTCTCGACGTTGTGGTTGTACACGTCGGGTTTCGCGTCGATGATCAGGTCGACCAGGGCCATGTCGCCGCGGAAATCTGGCGTCAGGACCTCGATGGTCGGCGGTGAATCGGAGCTTCCTCAGTAGGCGAATACAGTCCACGAACCCGCCGCACCGCCGTCCGCCAGGTCGTCTCGGTCCACCGCCGTGATCACCACGTGCTCGAGCCCCATGTCGACCACGGTCTCTACCAGTTGCCGCGGCTCATCGGGATCCACCGGCTCCGGCCGACCGTGGGCAATCGAGCAGTAGGAGCAGTTGCGGGTGCACACCCGTCCGTTGATCAGGAAGGTGGCGGTGCCGCGATTGAAACACTCGGTGCGGTTCGGACACCGCGCCTCCTCGCAGACGGTGTGGAGGCCGCCGGTGCGCATGCGCTTCTTGATCTGGTGGAGGTCGCCCAGCCGCATCTTGCGGCCGCGGATCCACTCTGGAAGTACCGGGGCTCCTACCTGTCCGCCAAAGCTCAAGGCGCCACCACCCACGCGTCGGAGTACCCGGAGGCTTTCATCCGCTTGACCACACGGTCGGCGGACGGTCCGGTCCGGGAACGGTCCAACACGCAGCTTGAGCAGCTCATTTCCACCGGGGCCCGGGCTCGGGTCACCGCTGGTGGTCTCTGGCGAATCCGAGTTCGGTGAGCCTCTTGCGCGCCTCCTCCACGGCGTCCGCATTGGTGGAGGCCGAGCACCTGCACCCAGAATCCCTCCGGCTTCGGCCGCCGGCACCTTGGTGGGCTTCGGCTTCGGAGTCGGCTTCGCCGGAACCGGCGGTTTCGGTGGGCGTTCGCGTCGGCGACCGCCTTGGGAGTCGGGATCCTCGGCCGCCGCCGGAATCACCACCTCCGCCGGAGTCGGCGTCGGCGTGGCCGCCCCGGCCACCACCGGCGCCGGCAGGCCGGCCGGACGATCGAGAGCACCGACCAGGCCGCTCCGTATCCAAAGGCGAAGGCCAGCACCATGACCAGGGCCAGCGCCGCCAGCAGGATGGTGAGCCAGCGGCCGGTCAGCTCGATCACGTAGTAGGAAGGTGCCATGTCTCCATCTCTCTCCGGGGCCGCGTCGACGGTTCGGTCGGGTCCCCAGAATCACTCCTTCAGTCTTGCCGACCAGACCCTCCAGCATCTTGAGCGGCACCGGGAACACGATCGTCGAAGCGTTCTCGGTGGAAATCTCGGTCAGCGTCTGCAGGTAGCGGAGCTGGATGGTGATCGGGTTGGCCCGCATGACGTCCGCCGCCATGGCCAGCTTCTGCGATGCCTCGAACTCGCCCGACGCGTGGATGATCTTGGCCCGCTTCTCACGCTCGGCCTCGGCCTGTTTGGCGATGGCCCGCTGCATGTCCGGCGGCAGGTCGACGTGCTTGACCTCGACCATCGACACCTTGACGCCCCACGGATCGGAGTGCTGGTCGATGATCTCCTGCAGGCGAATGTTGACCTCCTCGCGTTTGCTCAAGCAGGTCGTCGAGATCGACCTCGCCGAGCACCGCGCGCAGGGTGGTCTGGGCCAGCTGCGAGGTGGCGTAGATGTAGTTCTCCACATCCACAACCGCCTTCGTCGGGTCCATCACCCGGAAGTAGACCACCGCGTTGACCTTGACCGAGACGTTGTCGCGGGTGATCACGTCCTGCGGCGGAATGTCGTGAACCACGGTCCGCAGGCTCATCTTGACCATCCGGTCGATCGGGCCACATGACGATCACCAGACCCGGTCCCTTGGCCTCCTTGAGCACCCGGCCGAGGCGGAAGATCACGCCCCGCTCGTACTCGTTGAGGATGTTGATCCACTTGAAAATAATGAAAACGGCGAAGAAGATCGCGAGCCCGAGACCGGATCCGATAATACCCATCATGCACCCCTTTCACCCGCCGGTTCGGCAGGCTCCACTTCGATTTTTTTCTGACCCACAGCCAGCACGCGGACCGCTGTTCCAGCGACGATCGTCGGCCCCGACGCGAGCGCGTCCCAGTACTCGCCGTGCACCAGCACCTTGCCCGCCGGATCCAGGTCGCTGAGCACCGTCCCGGTTTCGCCCACCAGACCCTCGGTCCCGGTCATCGGACGGCTGCGGTGGGCCTTGAGAACCCGGTTGAGCAGGAAGCCGGTGACCGCCGCCATCACCAAGCGCAGTGGGCAGGACGACCCCGAGGGAGACGCGCATGTCCGGAATCGGCGCATCAAACAGCATGAGGGACCCCAGCACGAAGCAGATCAGGCCACCGATGGTCAGCAGGCCGTAGCTGGCGACCTTGACCTCGAGCAGGAACAGCACCAGCGCCACGAAGATCAGCGCGACCCCGGCCCAGCTGATCGGCAGCACCGAGATCGAGTACAGACCCAGCAGCAGGAACACCACCCCGATCACGCCCGGCAGAATGCCCCCCGGGTGGGTGATCTCCACGTAGAGGCCGAGGGCACCGAGGGCCATCAGCAGGTAGGCTATGTTCGGGTTGGCGAGCACCGAGAACAGTCGGTCGGCGAAGGTGGGCTCCATCCTCCGGATCTCCGGAGACTCCAGGTCTACCACCTGCACCTCGCCGTCGAATCGGGTGATCTCGCCGCTCGCCAGCTGCTCCAGCAGATCGTCGAGGTCGTTGGCCATCAGGTCGACGAGCCCCTCCTCGAGGGCCTGCTCGGCGGTGAACGAGGAGCTCTCCTCCACCGCCTCGATCGCTCGCTCGACGTTTCGGCCGCGCTGCTCGGCCAGCGACTTGATCATGGCGGAGGCGTCCTTGGTGACCTTGGCCCGCACGTCCTCGGGGAGGTTCTCGCCCTGGCCGCCCACCGGATGGGCTGCGCCGGTGTTGGTGCCGGGCGCCATGGCGGCCACGTCGGCCGACAGCAGGATGAAGAACCCGGCCGAGGCGGCGCGGGCGCCCGCGGGGGCGACAAAGACCACCACCGGGACCTGGCTGGTGGTGATGGCGCTGGTGATCTCGCGGGTGGAGTCGAGCAGGCCACCGGGAGTGTCGAGCTCCATGACCACCAGCTCGGCGCCGCGCAGCTCGGCCTCGGCGAGAACCCGTTCGATGAACCGCTGCGAGGCCGGCTGGATAGTGTCCTCCACCCGAAAGTGAATGACCTCGCCCGCGGTGGACACCGCCGCCAGTGCGCACAGCCACACGAACACCGACACCTTGACCAACAATCGCTGCATGGCAACCATCATAGAGTGCCTCCCCGGGGCGGACAAGCAGACCACCCGATTGAGAATATGGATCCCGCTAAGGGATACGCTCGCGCCATCCCGATAATTCCAGGTGGTGGGAGCAGGGGGCCGAAGGAGAAGTGCAATTCGGAATTCGGAACTCGCGACGGCAGCAGTCCACAGCCGTGGCCAAGGGGGTCGTCGCGAGGCGCCGTGAGACCAGCCGGCAAAGCCGGCGCGTGGCGAACGGCGTCCCGAGGAGCGGAGCGACGAGGAGCTGGGGCTGGCCTACGGCTGTCTGCTGGTGGCGGTGAGTCGCCGCGGCCAACGGCCGCGAGCAATTCGGAAAACCGGGCCCGGTACGGCACAGCGAGAGTGGTCTTTTTTTGATTCGGACGCGGGTTCGAATCACCCTCGCCGCCCATAGCCCCAGTAGCCCGGGCGGGTGGGCGGGGGACTTTTGACTTTTGACTTTGGACTTTGGACTCTGCCATGGCCGAGCCGCCGGTGACCCGGACCTTCACGACTGCCGGATGGCGCGACGGAGATCGGCCCAAACCCGCCGTACCTCGGCGACGCCGTAGGCCGAGCCGCCGGCGGCGTAGAGCTCCCGCTCGGCCAGCCACACCAGGTCGCCGGCAGGCTGCGCCGCCCTCGGCCACTGAAACCTCGCGGCCCGCCCGATCCAGCGGACCGTGGCACTCGCAGGGACCTTCACACCATCCCGCTCTAGCCGATGAGCCAGTCGTCGCACCGCCCGCGCCGCGGGGGTCCGGGGCCGCGGACCGGGAGATCCCGATCTCAACCTCATCGCCCACCGAAGAACGGACCACGCGCACCACAACACGACCGCGCCACCCGCAAGCCACCCCACGTCGCCGCCAGTGCATCGACGCCCAAACAGCGGCGATCCGCTCGCCGGCGGCCGTCCAACAGCGCCATCTGCTCGCCGAATCCGAAGGTCAGGACGTACCGGTCCCAGCTTGCCTGGACCCACTCCCACGCGAATTTCAGTCGATCGCCGGCACTGATCCGGGACAGTCCGGGAACCCCGACGGCCGGCGTCGGATCGTAGACGACCCACCCCAGATCGGCCCCGAGCCACACCTCCACCCAGGCGTGGGCGTTGGCCTCCCTCACGACCACCTCGTCTCCCGCCGGTGACGCCGTGCCGCCGCTGTAGCCGGCCACCATCCGCGCCGGGATTCCGAGTGCGTCAAGCAGCACGACCATGCCGCCGGCGAAGTACTCACAGTGACCGGACCGCGAACGGAGCAGGAACCACGACACGGGATCGGGTCCGATCCCCCCCATGCCGGTCATGGAGTAGCCATACTCGGACCGCAGGTGGCTCTCGATCGCGGCGGCCTTTTCCTCGGCGCACCGTCGAGGCCGACGGTGATCCGCTCCGCCAGGGCGATCACTTCCGGGTGGATCGAAAAGTCGAGGCCCGCGGACCGCGGCGGAGCGAGCTCGGACCGACAGCGGAGCGACGGCGACGGTTGCGACGATAGGTCAGGGGACCGGGCTGCGGACGCGGCCAGCACGACGCCGCCCGCGGGATCGATCCACACCGCCGCAGGAACCTCGACGGCGACCGTCCCCTCGGGCAGGAACAGGTACTCCTTCGGATGGTCCAGTGCGAATCTCCAGCCGGGTGGTCTCGCTCCGGTCGGCGACCTGTGCGAGCCGGACGAGCCCGGTCAGCGCCGGCTGTCGCCGGTCCGCCGGCCGCGGCGCCCACGAGTCCACGGTCACCCGTTCGTAGGCGGTCGCCCGAAGTCGGAGCCAGCGGGGAGAATCGCCTCCCCGGACAGGGACCGGACCACCAGCGCCCGTTCCTGGCTCTCCTGGATCGTACCCACGCCGGACAGGTCCACCCGGCTCGAGAAGCCGGTCACGCTGCTCGCCCCGCCACGACCAGCGATCCACGGGGCGTGCAGTCGGGGCATGACCACGAACACCGGGACCGCCAGAAGGAGAGCCGCCGTCGCCGCCACCGCGGCATGACGCAGAGCGACGGTTCCCGCCGACCCGGTCTCCCGGCGAGGGCAGGAGTCCCATGAGGTGGATCTGCATGCCGGCCCACCACCAAAGAACAGCGGACGCGACGAAGTAGATCAGCGCCGGCCACATGGGTCGACGCCGTCAGCGAGATCACCCATACCAGGAAGATCGTCGGCAGCGCCCGATGGAAGCTGCGTCGATCCGCCACCTGGACCGTCCGCACCGCGGTCAGCAGGAGCAGCAGGTGGCCGAGGGGGCGCAGCGGCCCGACTCGAATTCCCCCGGCCGCCACAACCGCCACGACGATCGCCACCGCCAGCACGTTTTGAACGGGTGAAGACAACCTGACGGACCACGACGGCTTCAGGAAGAGCACCAACCCCACCGCCCCGGCCATCAGCCAGAAGGGAGGCATCACGATGTACAGGAACGGCAGGGGCAGCACCGACCACAGCAGCAGCAGGCCCGCCAGCCGCGAGTAAACCTCGCCGCTGCTCACACCCGTCGCCTCGCGGAGGCGGCTGCGGCCGCCGGGGTGTCGAAACGAACCGGCTGCACCTCCGCCAACAGTCGCAGCAACACGGCTGCTCTTCGTCGTTCGCGAATCGGCTGAACCACCTCCCGACCCACCACCAGCCCCACCTCCTCGCCACGCTCCAACAAGCGGAGAACAGCGGTAGCCACCTCCGACACCATCTTTTCGAATCTGTTTCTCACCGCCAAATCCGAGGGATCCCCGACCCTGGGGTCGACCACGAAAAAGGCCGGCAACGCGGAACGGCGCTGCCGGTCCACCACGATTGGTCGTTGTTGGCGGGCGGTCTGCTTCCAGTGCAGCTGCCGCGTGTCGTCACCCTCACGGAATCCCCTGAGCTGCACCACCTCGCCCTCTCGACCCCTCCTGTCGAATCGCTCGGCCATCCTCCGACCGTCACCCCTCTGGGGCACGGCCGAGGTGTGCGGCAGCAGCTCCGGGTAGACCAATAGCCTGATTCCTTGGACCACGGACTTCGACTTTACGAAGAAACCGAGGGGAAGGACCACCTCTACGGTCCAGGGCCCGAGGTGGTGCCAGCCCCTGGTGCCGAAGCTCAGCTCTACGCTCCGCCGCGTCGACGCGCGGGGGGACAGCAGCCGCTCGCAATGGAGGCTCTTCCCGCCGGCGTCCCGAAGCACCACGCCGTAGGCCGGAAACAACCGCGACCGGTTGGAAAGCTCGATGGTTACCAGCACCGGCCGCGCGGCGAAGACGTCCTTGGGCGTTTCAACCTTGACCTCGAGTCCGCCGAGCACCTGGCGCGACCACAGACCGGCAACCGCATAGCTGGCCAGCGCAGTCCCGAGCAAGGCCATCAGAGCGTTGTTGCCGGTGTTCACCGCGGCAAATCCGAGCACGATTACGGCGAGCAGGAAGATGCCGCCCCATCGGGTGAGTCTCAGCCTGAATCCCGGGAACGCCCCGATCGAACTCATCGTGGAACGGGAACGGCCTCGACGATCGACCGGACCACCGACCGCTCGCGTCGGCTGCGCTCCCAGCCATCCCCTACCAGCGGATCGGCGAGCAGGACGCGGTGGGCCAGGGCCGGTTCGGCCGTATCCTGGAGGTCGTCGGGGATCACGAACGGCCGGCCGCGAACCAGCGCCAACGCCTGCGCGCACCGTTGCCAGGCCAAGCAGCCGCGGGTCGAAACTCCCAGGGCCAGGGCATCGTGGCTACGAGTCCGCTCCACCACCTCCAGAAGGTAACCGCGGAGCTCCTCGCTGACGTGGACCTCGGTGACCTCCCTTTGAAGCTCCAGAACCTCCGCTGCGCTCAGCACCGGCTCGAGCTGGTCGAGCTCGGGCTCGGTGCCGCCGGCGCGCAGCAGCTCGAGCTCTTCGATCCGTCCCGGGTAGCCCATCGACAAACGCATCACGAAACGGTCCAGCTGGGACTCGGGGAGCGGGTAGGTGCCGGTCGACTCGATGGGGTTCTGGGTCGCCACCACGAGGAACGGGTTGGCCAGCTCGTGACGGGTCTTGTCCACCGTCACCGCGTGCTCGCTCATCGCCTCCAGCAGCGCCGACTGGGTTCGCGGCGCCGCCCGGTTGATTTCGTCGGCCAGCACCACGTTGGCGAACAGGGGTCCGGCCATAAACTCGAAATCCCCCCGATCCTGACGGTAGATCGAGATCCCGATGATGTCCGACGGCAGCGTGTCCGAGGTGAATTGGATGCGGTGGAAGTCGAGGTCGAGCGACCGCGCCAGCGCCTGTGCCAGGGTGGTCTTGCCGACCCCGGGAACATCTTCCAGCAAGACGTGGCCCTTCGCGATCAGGGCGGCAATGAGAGCATCCACGAGCTCCGCTTTGCCGCGAATCACCCGCACGATCGACTCGTGCAGCTTCTCCAGCCTCGACAGCACCGTCGGCGTCACCGGATTCACAGCGTCAGACTCCCTTCTTCGCCGACCCGCCGGCCGGACCCGGTCGGATGACCTCCCCCACGAGGTTCGCCGCGGGGGCTCATCACCGTTTACGTACGGGACTGCCGGATGTTGGTGCCGACCGGTCCCCACCACTCTACAGTTCCGCCCACCAGAGGGGTGATACTTGGCAGGAGAGAATGCGGAATTCGGAATTCGGAAAACCTCTCCCGGCGGTGATTGCAGTGACCCGGAAGCGCAGAGGAGCAGAGGGGAACTCGCATTGCACAACGGGATCGCCTCTGCCCCTCCGCACCTTCTCCCCTCTGCCCTTGGAGCGGGGGACTTTCGACTTTCGACTTTTGACTTTTGACTGGGCGGTGTGGGCGGGACGATGGAACGGTAAGATCATTGGGTGGCAGCACAGATCGATGACTCCATCGCCGACTATCTGGCCCATCTGGCGCTGGAGCGGAACCTGAGCCCGCGCACTCGGGACTCCTACGGCCGCGACCTGCGCCAATTCGCGGACTGGATGTCCGCGGAGCAGCTCGGACTCGACGGCGTGGATCGAGCGGCGATTCGCAACTACCTGGGCTCCCGCCGGGACGCGGGTCTGTCGGCGCGGTCGGCGGCCCGCGCGCTGTCGGCGATCCGGGGGTTCTTCCGGTTCCTGGTCCGCACCGGCGCCGCCGCGGCCGAACCAACCGCGGACATCCAGTCCCCGAGCCTGTGGCGCACCGTGCCCCATGCCCTCAGCACCGAGGAAATCGAGGCACTGCTGACGTCGCCCGACACATCGACCTTGCTCGGCCTGCGCGACCGGGCGATGATCGAGACCCTCTACGCCACCGGGCTCCGTGTGTCCGAGCTGGTGGGCCTGACCACCGATCGGGTCCGGCTGGACCCCGGGTTCGTTCGGGTCGTCGGAAAAGGACGCAAGGAACGCCTGGTGCCACTCGGCGCCAGCGCGCTGGACTGGATCGAGCGCTACCTCGTGGGCGCTCGGCCGGCCCTCGACCGCGATCGACTGGCCGAGCTCTTCCTCAATCACCGCGGCGGGCGGCTCACCCGGCAGGGCTTCTGGAAGATCCTCCGCAAGCACGGCCTGCGGGCCGGCGTCCGGTCACCGCTCAGCCCCCACGTGGTCCGCCACTCCTTCGCCACCCACCTGGTGGAGAATGGCGCGGATCTGCGTGCCGTCCAGATGATGCTCGGCCACTCGTCGCTGACCACCACCGAGATCTACACCCACGTCGCCCGGGAACGGCTGCGGCGGTTGTACGACGAGAAGCACCCGAGGGCGTGAGGGCGTCGGACTCGGGTCTCGGGGTTCGGGATTCGTTTGGGATGAGGACCGGGACCAAGCGACAGAGCAGCGGGGAAAGTCGTATCCTGATTGATGGTATGAGTGAAAACAAATCGAGCACCGCGTCTTAATTGGAGGAAGGGTGGGCCCGAAACCCGAAACCCGAAAACCGAAAACCGATCGTCACAGGGTGACCACCACTCTCGTGCTGATCAGTCTGTCACTGCTCATGGTGGCCGCACCCGGATCGGCGAAGATCGCGGTCTTCGTCGACGGCCGGATCCTCAAGGTCGAGGACGCCTACCTCGAGGGTGACCGTATCGTGCTCGAGCTCGACGGCGGCGGCACCTTGAGGGTCCCGGCGGTGAGGATCGACCGCGTGGTGGCGGACGAGGTAGAGGAGGTTTGGGAACCCCTTTCGATGACCTCCTGCCCCGCCGCGTGGAAGGACGACCCGCTACCCGACTGGGTTCCGTACCGCAGCTCGATCCGGGTCGCCGCGAAGTCGGCCGATCTCCACCCGTGGTTGCTGGCGGCCCTGGTGCAGGCGGAGTCGGGGTTCAACCCGGAAGCGGTCTCTCGAGCGGGCGCTCGGGGACTGACCCAACTGATGCCAGCAGCGGCCTCGGACCACCTCGTGGAGGACGTCTTCGACCCGGACGAGAACCTGCGCGGAGGCGCCGACCATCTCCGTCTGATGCTCGACCGCTTCAAGTCACTGCCGCTGGCCCTCGCCGCCTACAACGCCGGCGCCGCCACCGTCGAGCGTTACGACGGAATCCCTCCCTACCGCGAGACCCAGGGTTACGTCCGCCGGATCCTCAGCGCCTTCTGTCCGGCGGAAGGCGACGGCTGACGTCTCGTGATCACAATTCCGAATTCCGAATTCCGAATTTGCCCGAATGTTAAACTCCCTGGCGCTGGAGGTTCACCCATGAGACGCATCGCCGCCCTCGTCGCCCTCGTCGCACTGATCGCCCCCGTCCTGACCTCCTGCGGCGACAAGGAAACCCCCGAACAACGCCTCGCCCGGCTCCGTTCCCGCCACGAGATCTTCCCGGCCGGGATCGCCAGCCTCACCGATGCCGACGGCAATCCCACCGTGGTCGTCGACGTCCAGGTGGCCAACCAGGGAACCGAGCCGCTGAGCCAGCTGACGGTCCTCGCCACCGTGCGCGGCGCCGACGGAACCGACAAAATTGTCAAGCGGGTGACCCTCGACCTGGAAGGCGTTCGTCCTGGAGTGGGGGAACGACGGACCGCCATGATCCCCGGGATCGGACTTGCCGAGGACGACGAGGTCTTCATCGAAATCGAGGCGAACCTGCCGCCCGACGAGCTGCGCTCGCTGCCCGAGTGGTCCGATGTGGCGGGGACTAGTTGAGTGGGTGCGACGGCAGCTCGACGACTCCGAAGCGCTCCATCAGGATCGTTCGCATCTGGGGCAGAACCTGGGATTCAAAGGTCTCCAGGGCGGTCGGAGAGAGGCGGGAAACCGCGGTTCGGGTGGCCTCGATCAACCGCAATCCCTCACAGAGCCGGAGATCGGGATCGGACCGCAGGGTCTGACACGTGACGTCGAGCATGAGCACGCATCGCGCGTCGAACGCCGCCGTGGTCCAGCTGCTGTCACGACTCAACGAGCCCCCTCCTCCAGTCAGACGAACATCGAGGTGACAAGTGGTATTCCTACCCGATGACGATTTCCTGGACGCCGTCGAAGCGGTTGCCAGGGCCGGTGCCGACAGGCTGCTTGGCTACTGGCGCCACCTCGAGCCCGGAGAGATCGACGAGAAGGCGCGCAACGACCTGGTGACCGATGCCGACCGCGCCTCGGAGTCCGCGATTCTGGAGGAGATCGGACACCGATTCCCGGATCACACCGTGCTCTCGGAAGAGGCGGGCTGGAGCCAACGCGCGGGCACCGGGCCGACCTGGGTGGTCGATCCGCTGGACGGCACCACCAACTTCGTTCACGGCTTTCCCCACTTCGCCGTCTCGGTAGGGGTGGTGCTGGACGGCCGCGTCGTCGCCGGCGTGATCATCGACCCGGTCAAGGGGGACGTCTTTCGCGCCGCCCGGGGCGCCGGGGCCCATTGGAACGGTCAGCCCTGCCGAATCAGCGACCGACCCGACCTCTCCGGATCACTGATCGCCACCGGATTCCCATTCCGCGCCCACCGCCTGCTCGATCCGTACCTGGCGATCTTCCGCGAGGTCTTCCTCGGCTGCTCCGGCATCCGCAGACCGGGAGCGGCGGCTCTCGACTTCGCCTACACCGCCTGCGGCATTTTCGATGGTTTCTTCGAGTTCCGGCTGTCTCCGTGGGATGTGGCGGCGGGTTCCCTGATCGTCGAGGAGGCCGGTGGCACGGTCACCGACATGGACGGTGGCGAGGACTTTCTGACCACCGGCGACGTGCTTTGCGGCCCACCGGGCGTCCACCGCGGTCTGTTGGAGATCGTCCAGCGCCACCGTTCCGCGTGGGCCGAGTCCTCCGCCTGAACTCAACCGCTGACGGCCAACCTGGGCACCCCTCAAAAGACCTGACAAGCCCGTTTTCGTGCCCGAACCGCGTCTGTCGTGGGCCATCCTCATTCCGTCAGGTCGGGCACGAAAACGGGAACATCCACCTCCAACGGTTGTTACCCCTCATGAAGTAAAAAGGCCGAGGTGTATCCAAAACGGTGCCGAAGACGACTTCTTTATGGATGGGGAAGGGACATGACGGGCTCGAACCTCCCCAAAGCGCCGACTTGGAGATGAAACTTGGTAGCCTGGATCGACTCGCAACACTTTGGTGGCATCATGAACGAAGCCGTAGAAGACAAAGGCGCCCTTCACGATCAGATCTCGACCGCGGTCGAGCTGACCAAGGAGAAAAAGTACGATGAGGCACTGGAGATCTTCGAGCAGTGTCTGCCCCAGCTCTCCAGCCACGACGTGCGCGACAAGCCGGTGCTGAGCAAGTCGTCCTCCTTTTACGGTGTCTGCGTGGCGGTGATCAAACGGCGCTACGCCGAGGCGGTCAAGTACTGCAACATCTCGCTCAAGAGCCAGTTCATGGACCCGGACCACCACACCAATCTGGGTCTGATCTTCCTCGAACGAAACGACCGCGGAAGCGCCATTGAGCAGTTTCACGCCGGCCTGCGGATCCAGCCCAAGAACCTCCGGATTCACCGCATCCTCACCGACATCGGCCGCCGCAGGGATCCCGTGCTGCCCTTTCTGGCGCGCGGCAACCCGATCAACGTCTGGCTCGGCCGCCGCCGCTCCGACCGAGAAAAGGCCGGCTGACCCCGCCCCTCTCGACGAGACCGAGTATCACTCCGGTCCTCCTTGCCAGCATGTCGGGTGCCGGGTATGCTACGCGTTGTGAATTTGTTCACGTAACCCGACGCGCCGCCTCACCGGCAGCACGAGGGTCCCACCGGAGGTTTCCAATGACACGACGCAAGATGGTTATGATCGACGGCAACGAGGCCACCGCCTCCGTCGCTCATCGCATCAACGACGTGTGCGCCATTTACCCGATCACTCCATCCTCCAATATGGGGGAGTTCGCCGACGAGTGGTCCGCAAAGGGACGCACCAACATCTGGGGAACGGTTCCCGACGTCATCGAGATGCAGTCCGAGGCCGGTGCCGCCGGCGCGGTCCACGGGTCCCTGCAGGCGGGCGCCCTGACCACCACCTTCACCGCTTCCCAGGGTCTGCTGCTGATGATCCCCAACATGTACAAGATCGCCGGCGAGCTCACCTCGACGGTGTTTCACGTCTCGGCGCGGACCGTGGCCACCCACGCGCTGTCCATTTTCGGCGACCACTCGGACATCAACGCGTGCCGCCAGATCGGTTGGACGCTGATCGCTTCGGGCTCGGTCCAGGAGGCCCACGACCTCGCCTGCATCGCGCAGATGGCGAGCCTGGCCTCCCGGATCCCGGCGCTGCATTTCTTCGACGGTTTCCGGACCTCCCACGAGGTTTCGAAGATCGAGTACCTCGAGGACGAGGACCTCCGGCACCTGATTGATGACGAGCTCGTACGGGCCCACCGCGAGCGCGCCCTGTCGCCGGACCACCCCGTGATCCGCGGCACCGCCCAGAACCCCGACACCTTCTTCCAGGCCCGCGAGGCCATCAACCCGTTCTACGAAGCCTGTGCGGGTCACGTAGTTGACGCCATGGACGCGTTCGCCGACCGCGTCGGTCGCCGGTACAAGCCGTTCGACTACGTGGGCGACCCCGAGGCCGAACGGGTGGTGGTGATCATGGGCTCGGGCGCCGAGGCGGTCCACGAGTTGGTGGATTGGCTCAACGCCCACGGTGAGAAGGTGGGCGTGCTCAAAGTCCGGCTGTATCGGCCGTTCTCGGTGGAGCACTTCATCGAAGCCCTCCCCACCACCACCAAACGGATCGCCGTCATGGACCGCACCAAGGAACCTGGATGCATCGGCGAGCCCCTTTACATGGATATCCTGACCTCGCTGATCGAGGCCAGGTCCGAGGGCATCAGCCCCTTTGATGTCGATCCGCTCGTGGTGGGCGGTCGCTACGGCCTGTCGTCCAAAGAGTTCAACGACCTCATGGTGAAGGCGATCTTCGACAACCTCGCATCCGAGACGCCGAAAAACCACTTCACCGTGGGCATCGTGGACGACGTGTCCCACACCTCGCTGCCGATGGACGACGAATTCACCATCGCGTCGGACGACGTCTTCCGCGGGATCTTCTTCGGCCTCGGCGCCGACGGCACCGTGGGCGCCAACAAGAACTCCATCAAGATCATCGGCGAGGAGACCGACAACTTCGCCCAGGGCTACTTCGTGTACGACTCGAAGAAGGCGGGTGCGGTGACGGTCTCCCACCTGCGTTTCGGTCCGCGGCAGATCCGCTCCAGCTATCTCATCCGCAAGGCCAAATTCGTGGCCTGCCACCAGTGGGTTTTCGTCGAAAAGCTGGACATGCTCGAGTACGCCCAGAAGGGCGCCACCTTCCTCGTGAACTCCCCGTTCGGGCCGGAGGAAATCTGGGATCAGTTCCCGCGCGAGGTCCAGCAGGCGATCATCGACAAGCAGCTCAAGGTCTACTGCATCGACGGCACCGCGGTGGCCCAAGACACCGGCATGGGCCGGCGTACCAACACCATCATGCAGACGTGCTTCTTCGCCATCTCGGGCATCCTGCCCCGCGACGAGGCGATCACCAAGATCAAACAAGCCATCAAAAAGACCTACGGCATGAAGGGCGACGAGATCGTCCGCCTGAACTACAACGCGGTCGACGGAACCCTGGCCAACCTCCACGAGGTCGAGGTCCCGGACCAGGTCACCGCCACCAAGACCCGGCCGCCGATCGTCTCCGATCTGGCGCCCGACCTCGTCAAGCGGGTCACCGCCGTGATGATGGCCGGCAAGGGGGATCTGTTGCCGGTGAGCGCCTTCCCTCCGGACGGCACCTGGCCCACCGCCACTACGCGGTGGGAGAAGCGCAACATCGCCCTCGAGATCCCGGTGTGGGACGAGGAGCTCTGCATCCAGTGCAACAAGTGCGCCCTGGTCTGCCCCCACGCCGCCATCCGGGCGAAGGTCTACCTGCCGGCGGGGCTCGCCGACGCTCCGCAGGCCTTCAAGGCCGTGGACTACAAGGCCAAGGACTTCCCCGGCTCCAAGTACACCATCCAGGTGGCCCCCGAGGACTGCACCGGCTGCACCCTCTGCGTCAAGGTCTGCCCGGCACGAGACAAGTCGAACCCCAAGCACAAGGCGTTGGACATGGTTCTCCAGATGCCGCTGCGGGAGCAGGAGGCCGCGAACTACTCGTTCTTCCTCGACCTTCCGGAGGTGGATCGCACCCAGGTCAAGCTCGACGTCAAGGGCTCGCAGTTCCTGCAGCCCTTGTTCGAGTACTCCGGCGCCTGCGAGGGCTGCGGCGAGACTCCCTACGTCAAGCTCCTCACCCAGCTCTTCGGCGACCGCGCCCTGATCGGCAACGCCACAGGCTGTTCGTCGATCTACGGCGGCAACCTGCCCACCACACCGTACGCCGTCGACCCGGCCGGCCGCGGTCCGGCCTGGAACAACTCGCTGTTCGAGGACACCGCCGAGTTTTCGCTCGGTTTCCGGCTCGCCGTGGACCAGACCCGCGCCCGCGCGGTGCGGATCCTCAGGGACCTGGCCGGCAAGCTCGGCGACACCCTCGTCGACGAGATCCTCACCGCGGATCAGAGCGACGAGGCCGCCATTGCCGCCCAGCGAGGGCGGGTGGCGTCGCTGCGCGCCAAGCTGGCCGATATCGGCGGCTCCGAGGCCCGCGAGCTCGACCATCTGGCCGATTACCTGGTCAAAAAGAGCGTGTGGGCGGTGGGAGGCGACGGCTGGGCCTACGACATCGGCTACGGCGGCCTCGACCACGTCATCGCCATGAACCGTGACATCAACCTGCTGGTACTCGACACCGGCGTCTACTCGAACACCGGCGGCCAGGCGTCCAAGGCGACGCCGCTCGGCGCCACCGCCAAGTTCGCCATGGCGGGCAAGGAGACCCAGCGCAAGGACCTCGGCCTGATGGCCATGGCCTACGGCCACGTCTACGTCGCCCAGGTGGCCTTCGGCGCCAAGGACAACCAGACCGTCCGCGCGTTCCTCGAGGCCGAGTCCTACCCGGGGCCGTCGCTGATCATCGCCTACTCCCACTGCATCGCCCACGGCTTCAACCTCGGCGATGGCCTGGACCACCAGCAGCTGGTGGTGGACTGCGGCGCGTGGCCGCTCTACCGCTTCGATCCGCGCCGCACCGCGATCGGCGAAAACCCCCTCAAGCTGGATTCCAAGCCGCCGAAGATCCCGTTCACCGACTTCGCGCTCAAGGAGACTCGCTTCCGGATGCTCCAAAAGGTGGATCCGGAGCGCGCCAAGCGCCTGATGGCCGACGCCCAGCGCGCGGTCCAGGCCCGCTACGATGTCATCAAGCAGCTGGCGGACCTCCACTGCGGCCCGGAAGCGCCGTCCGGCGAGACCAACTGAGCGGGCACAAAGGAGCACCACAATGGACCTCAAAACCAGCTATCTCGGATTCGAGCTCGCCAACCCGATCATGGTCGGCGCCTGCCCCCTCGGCACCAGCGTGGACTCGGTGAAGGGCCTCGCCGACGCCGGCGCGTCCGCCATCGTGCTGCCGTCCCTCTTCGAGGAGGAGATCCAGGCGGCGGTCCACGCTCACATGGAGATGGAGGCGGTGGGGGCCGGCTTCGCCGAGGCCTCGTCGTCCTACCTGCCCAATCCCGAGGGTTACCACATCGGACCGGATCAGTATCTGGACCACCTGGCCGCGGTCAAGGCGGCGGTCTCGATCCCGGTGATGGGCTCCCTCAACGGCACCACGCCCGGCGGCTGGACGTCTTACGCCAAGAAGATCCAGGATGCCGGCGCCGACGCGCTCGAGCTCAACGTCTACTACATGCCCATCGAGGCCGACGAAACCGGCCTCCAGGTCGAGGAGCGGACCGTGGAGATCGTCCGGACGGTCAAGGCCGACGTCACCATCCCGGTGTCGGTCAAGCTGTCACCGTTCTTCTCGTCGATCCCCAACCTCGCCAAAAAGCTCACCGAGGCGGGTGCCGACGGTCTGGTGGTCTTCAACCGGTTCTACCAGCCGGACATCGACATCGAGGACCTCGACGTGGTGCCCAACCTCCGCCTGTCCACCGCCGACGAGCTCAGGATGAGGTTGCGCTGGCTGGCCATCCTGTCGGGTCAGTTCGACATATCCCTGGCCGCCACCGGAGGCGCCCACAACGCGGTGGACGTCATCAAGGCGGTGATGACCGGCGCCCATGCCGTGCAGCTCGTGTCGGCCCTGCTGATCCACGGCCCGGACCACATCACGCGGACCCTGGAGGCGATCAGGTTCTGGATGGACGAGCACGATTACCAGTCGATCCGCCAGATGCAGGGCTCGATGAACTTCGCGCGAACCCCGAATCCCAAGGCCTTCTCCCGGGCGAACTACATGCGGATGCTGGATTCCTGGGAGATGTGACGTGACGACGGGCCGGCCCTGACGGCCCAGTCGGAACGTCATCCTGAGCGAGCGAGGGCTCCCTCGAACCCACGGTTCTAACAACTCACGTCGCGAGGCCCGAGCGAGTCGAAGGATCGGTTTGACTTGCCTCGCTCGCTCTGGGTCAGACCCCGGTTTCCCGAATTGCTCGCGGCCGTCGGCCGCGGCGACTCACCGCCACCAGCAGACAGCCGTAGGCCAGCCCCGGCTCCCTCGTCGCATCGCTCCTCGGGACGCCGTTCGCCACGCGCCGGCTTCGCCGGCTGGTCTCACGACGCCTCGCGACGACCCCCCTGGCCACGGCTGTGGCCTGCTGCCGTCGGCGAGTTCCGAATTCCGAATTCCGAGTTCTTCCCCTCCGCTGCTGCCTGGAATGCCGGCCGTCCGCCCGCGAGAGGACTCCCAGTCAGAACTCGTATCGAAGCCCGAGCCGGACCCGCCGGGGCGGTTGGTAGGATGTGCGCCGGCCGAAATCTGGGTTGATGACCTGAAACGCGACCTCGGTGTTCTGGTCGTAGGTCAGCACGCCCTGATGGTCGAACAGGTTGAAGACATCGATCAGCACCACCAGGCGGTTTCGACCGACCTCGAACCCGTAGTCCATGTGGACGTCGAAGGTCCACTCCACGGGAGTTCTGCCGGCGAAGCCATCCTCGGTGACGATGCCGCTGGCCCGCGGTGCCTCCGGGATCTCTCCCGCCCGGGAGTAGACCGGATTCGCCGCCATCGGCGTCAACGGTTGGCCGGAGCCTGCGAAGACCGACGCCCCGAGGCCGAGGCCGAAGTCGAAGGCGTAGGATCCGAACAGCCTGAGCTGGTGAGTCCGGTCGTTGGGCAACAGGCCGGCGGCGGCGAGGTGGCGAATGTCGCCCCGGAACCCGTACTCGGGCACCCCGATCTCGGTGTAGCTGCGATCGTCGGGCGGAAAGTCGAAGATCGACGTCAGCGCCGGGGTCGACTGATCGGTTTCGCTGCGATAGAAGCCCTCGTAGTTGCCCCAGAGCCGGGACCAGCGGTACGAGCCGAACAGCGTCCAGCGCTTGGCAAACCGTTTGTTGGCCGAGAGGGTAACGGCGTCGAACTGGCGCACCGGATCAACGAAGGAGCCGACGCCGTCCACCGTGCTCGGGTACCCGTCGCGCGGGTTCGTCACCAGGTACTCGACGCTGTCGTCGTCGAGGTAGTACAGGACGACCGCCGCGGTGTTGACGTCTTCCAAGACCCGCGGCATGTCACTGTGGATGTAATGAAGGCCGAGGGTCAAGTCGCTGCCGACCACCACATCGGCGCCCACGGAGAGCTCCCTGGAGTACGTCATCCTGGCATCCTGATCGACCTCTGAGGGCTCGGTCCCCGAGAGAATCAGGTGGCGGGTCGTTCCGAGAGCCTCGACCCCCTCGGGAACCGGATCGGTCAGGTCGGGCGAGAAGTAATCCGCCCGCCGCACCCGCCCACTCTCTCCGAAAAACGACATCGCGAGACCGGTGGGGATCTTCGCGTAGAACACCCCGAAACTGCCATAGATCTTGAAACGGCCCTTGCCGGACGGGTCCCACACAACGCCGAGGCGAGGTGCCCAATTGTCGTCGAGAGTGAAGCTGCCGACGTCTCCCACGAGGCGTTGCCGCTCGTAGCGCAGCCCTGCCGACAGGGTCAGGCCGTCGGCCACGGTGAAGCGATCCTGCACGAACAGGCCGAGATTGGCCGACGAGCTGGTGCGCTGAGTTGCCAGGTGTGAGCGGGTCACCCGGAAGATGTTCCCGTAGACCGGGTCCGGCAGGACCGTGACCAGGGCTCCGCTGGCCGTTCGCTGACCGTCGGACAGGGTGATGGGGGGGCCGGTGATGTCGCGGGAGGACGCGGAGCTCACGTCCTCCCCGCTGAATCCGTAGCGCACCTCGTTGCGACCGAGCAGGTGGGTCGCGCGGGCGCGCAGCTGCCAGCTTTCGCCATCGTTCTGGCCTTCGAAGCGACCTTTGCCGCCAACCGTCGTGGCCGGCGTGACGGTTTCATCGGTGACCTGCCACTCGTCCACCAGCACGTCTTCCTCGAAGTCACTGGCGACGTGAGCGACGGAGGCCGCCACCAGCCAGTTCGGGCGGACGACGCCCTGGTACCCAAGTCCCTGATTGTGGCCGCCAAAGAGAATCCCGCTGAAGGCGCTGGTGCTTCGATACCGCATCGCCTCTGCCGACTGTGGTCCGACGTCACCGGTGGTTGGATCGCCAAAGGCCGACAGCTCCAGACGGTGTCCGATGCCCGCCATCACGGTGAGCTTGCCCGCGTAGGCGACGGCGGTGCGATCGCGGTCGACGTCGCCGAGCTCCTCGAGAGGAAATCCGTCGGGAGCCAAAAACGTGGTTTGGTCGGCGAGGCGGCTGGCGGCCACGAAGTAAAAGACCCGATCGCGAACGAGGGGCCCGCCGATCGTGAACCCCACCTCGCTGGCCGACTCGCCGACCGTGTTGACCGCCCCGTCGGCCAGCTCCAGCGATCGCCGGTCGCCCTCCAGCGACGCCGGTGAAAGATACCCGAAGACGGTGCCCTGCAGCTCGTTCGAGCCGCTGCGCGTGACCGCGGTGACGATGCCGCCGGTGGACTGCTCGAACTCGGCCTCGGCGCCGGCGCTGCGAACCGAGACCTCCTCGATGAACTCGGTGGTGACGCCGTTGCCGAGAGCTCCGTACTCGCTGGAGTAGACGCCAAGGGCTCCGTATCGGGGATTCGTGAGGTTGATGCCGTCGACCACATACTGGTTCTCGAGGCCGCTGGCACCGGATATCGACGGGTTGGTGGCACCGGCACCACTCGACGACGACACCCCCGGCGTCAGGTACAGGGTGTCCGCCAGGCGACGACCCAGCGGAACCCGTGTCGTCAACTCGTCGTTCACCGTCAGTCCGACGCCGGTCGATCCGAGATCGAGCAACGGGGCGACGCCGGTCACATCGACGGTTTGGGTGAACGCCCCGGGAATCAGGGTCACCGAGATCTCGACCCGCCGACCCAGGTTGACGTCGACCGCCTTCAGCTGGGCGGGTCCAAAACCCTCGCGCTCGACCAGGACGTCATACCGCGCAGGGGTGAGATGGGGAGCCAAGAACCTGCCGTCGCGGCCTGTGACCGTGGATACGACCCCGCGCGCCGAGCTCAAGCGAACGGTCGCACCGGCAACCGAGACGCCGTCGGGTCCGGCGACGACGCCGGCGAGCGACCCGGTGGTCTCGTGCTGTGCCTCCGCCGGGACGGCCGATACAGCCACGATCAACACGAGGAGCGCACAGCGTCGTACGATGCGAAACTTCACGGGGAGCCCTTCTCCCCCGATCATACCCGACCGGTCCGTCACCGCGCGTCGGGAGCCGGGATCCGATGCCCGTTCCCGTGCCCGAATCTAAAATCAAAAATCCCCGCCCGCCCCGAGGCAGGGACGTGGATCCAGCAGGCGGAATTGTGGTGCGGCCGTCTCGGCTGCACGACTCGGCCATGGAGTCAGCAGCTGTCATCCCGACCGAGCCGTCGAGTGAAGCGAGACGGCGAGTGGAGGGACCTCTTCAACAGTCGCAGCCACGTCGTTTGGTTGCCTGGGTCGAAGAGACCCCTCCTCGACCGCTTTGCGGCTCAATCAGCCATCGGGCCCGGTTCCCCGAATTCCGAATTCCGAACGCTAGCTACTGGACAACATCGTCCCAGGCCATCAACCCCTCGCCGCAGCCGTCCATGCCGGTGGCGAAGACCAGCTCCTGGCTGCCGGTGACGGTGAAGTCGACGTTGGAGATGTCGAAGAAAATGCCGTCGCTGCAGCTCACCCGAATTCGTCCGTGGGTTGTCTGAAGATCAGGCAGGTCGACCGCCTCGGAGCCGTCGTTCGGCGTATTGGTGAGCAGAGTGATCGGAAAGGTATATCCGCGATCCTCGGACAGGGCGATGTCCACCGCCGTGCAGTCGATGGGGGCGAGGTCGGTGCCCGCCACGTCCCACGTCACCACCTGCGTCGAGCCGCCGGCCCAGGTCACACCGGTGTTGGGCGAAGTCACCAGGAACGGTCCTCCCGCGTCGGAGACCTGGACAACTGCGACGTCGAAGGCAACCCCGCCGCCGCCCGTTCGATTGTCCCGCGCGGTGAGCCGCATGATCAGGGTCCGGGCGTAGCTCGGCAGGATTTCGCCCATGGTCTGCACGTTGTAGACCAGATCGTAGGGCCGCGGAAAGATCCGCTCTCCGGTGGGCGCCGGATCGAAGCTGCGGAAAATCGGTGCGCTGCCGACCGGGAAGTTGGGGTGACCCGCCGGTCCGAGATCGAACTCCTCCCAGCCGTAGGTCATCGCATCGCCGTCGGGATCGACGGCCGACCCGCACAGGGCGAACGGCGTCGAAATGGGAATGACCTGGCTCGGCCCCGCTTCCACCGTCGGCGCCTGGTTGCCGGTGGAGGACTGTGCGGCGCACGAATTGCCGGTTCCGTAGGTGCTGTAGTTTGTGATCTCGGAGTAGCTGATGCCGTGGAAGTAGTCGTCACTGTAGTTCTGGAGATTCTGCGGGGGGCAAATGCCGGCGTAGGCCATGATCGTGGAGCCGCTTCCCGGCTCGTACGCGGTGGTCGGGTTGCGATTGCCACCGCTGCAGTTCCCGGCGGAACCGTTGAAGGAGTGGTTGCCGCCCCACTGGTGGCCCATTTCGTGGGCCACGAAGTCGATATAAAACGGGTCGCCGATGGGATTCGGCAGCCCGGTCACTCCCCGCGCCTTGGACCCCGCAACACAGGGCACCCGCAGGCTGGCGATGCCGCCGCCGCCGGTCGAAAAAACATGACCCATGTCGTAGTTGGCGTTGCCGATCACCGAATCCAGGTTGGTCTGGTTCTGGCCGAGCATCGTCGATCCGTTGTTGTTGGTGTAGGGGTCGGTGGCGCCGTTGGTGTAGACCACGAGATCGTTGTTGGCCACCAGCACCATGCGGATCGAGACGTCGCGCTCGTAGACTCCGTTGACCCGGTTCATGGCGGTGACGATGGCCGCCATGCCGTCGGGCACGGTGCCTCCATGGTAGGTGGTGTACTCGCCCGTCGCCGCCACCACCAGCCGATAGGTCCTGAGGGTCTCGCCCGAGCGCTCCAGGTCTCCCTCCGGCGGGTCGAACTCGCCCCCGGCCAGATCCTCCCCGACCTCGCAGGCGAAGGCGCCGGCGTGGGGATTTTCCAGGTCCGCCTTGGCGTAGGAGATGTAGGTGTCCACGTCACCCCGGGAGTGGGGATCGATGAAGGTGCTGCCGGAGCCGGTCATCACCATGGCATGGAAGCCGTGCGGGGTGCGATCGAGGCGGGCCGACGCCGTCGGGTCATCCACGCCCTGGCCCCGCCAGGTCTTGATTTGGGGGTATCGCGCCGCGAGCTCGGGCTCCATGATGGGCGCCTCCACTACCAGGAAGCGGGCGAAGCCGCCGTGGGGCATGGGGAGCGAAACCTCCACCGCGTCGGTCCAGGCGTCACGCTCGGTCTCCAGCGGCGCTGCCGCCAGGGCGCGGTCCAGAGCCTCCCAGTGGAGGGACACCACCCTGTACCGCTGCGGAGTGATGGTCGGAGCGGGCAAGGCTTGCAGGGCGCCTGCGGAGAGATCGCTCCAGATCCCGTCGGGCGAGGTGGCACCCTGCGCGGGAATCGCGGTTCCAAGGGCGATCAGAATGACGGCGGGCATGGAAAGACGAGCAACGACAGCGAAGGTCTTCATGACACACATGCTCCATTTCTGCACGACCGGGAGGTGGAGAAAACAGCAGGGAGGATGGTCGGCGTTCGGCCGCGAACCGCGACCGAAGACATTGTGTCAGAAAATGCCCCCGCACGTCCACCCTCCCGCCCATTAATTGGCCGCAGAACAACGCAGAGGAACGCAGAACAACGCAGCGGGATTTGGTCTGAATGGGACACAGAAGAACACGGAGGAACACTGGCTGCCCCGCACTCCCGGGGGAGAAGGTGAGAAGGGGAAAGGGGGAGAGGGGGGATGCCCGGTGGCGCTCGTGTCATCCCTGGCGAGGCCGAAGGCCGAGTCGAGGGATCTCTTCGGCTCTGGCGACCAAACAACGTGGCTGCGACTGTTGAAGAGGTCCCTCCACTCGCCGCCTCGCTCCGCTCGACGGCTCGGTCGGGATGACAGCTGCTGACTCCACGGCCGAGTCTTGCAGTCGAGACGCCCCATAGATGGAATGAGAAGGTCGACCTCCGCCGCAGTACCGTTAAGGTCTGCAAATGATTAACGAGCTCGGTTAGGGCTCAAAATATTGGAGGTCGACCATGGCGAAGAATATCACGAGCGAAGCGGAAGTGGTGTGTGGATTGGACCTGGGGGACAAGGTGAGTCGGGTGTGCGTTCTGGGCAAGACGAGTGGAGAGGTATTGGAGGAGTCGAGGATACGGATGACCCCGGCGGGTATTAGAAGTCGATTTGAGGGTGTTCGGCGGATGAGGGTGGCGATCGAGGTTGGTACGCACTCGCCGTGGGTGAAGGAGCTGTTGGAGGAATTGGGACACGAGGTGATAGTGGCGAATCCGCGGAAGGTGCGGTTGATCGGAGAGAGCCGGAACAAGGACGACAAGCTGGATGCGGAGCGGTTGGCGCGACTGGCGCGGGTGGATCCGTTGCTGTTGAGTCCGGTACGCCATCGCGGTAGGGAGGCTCGAGCAGATTTAGGAGTCGCGAGGTCTCGGGAGGCGCTGGTGAAGGTGCGCACGGATTTGATCAATCACGTTCGTGGCTCGGTGAAGCCATTCGGAGGAAGAGTCAGAAAGTGCGGGTCGGGTGCGTTCGCCCGGGTGGCAAACGACACCCTGCCCGACGAACTGAGGGCAGCTTTAGAGCCGATCTTGGACACGATTGCGTCCTTGACTGAGAAGATTCACCAATACGACAAGCAGATCGAGAAGATGGTGAAAGAGCGATACCCAGAAGCGGCGCATGTGCAGCACATCAAGGGGGTGGGATCTCTTACTGCTTTGGTGTACGTGCTTGTTTTGGAGGATCCGGAGCGTTTCGGAAAGAGCAGAGAGGTGGGTCCCTACCTGGGAATGGTGCCGGCACGTCGAGCGTCGGGTAATTCGGATCCAAAACTCAGGATCACCAAAGGGGGCGATCCCTTTCTCAGACGACTGCTGGTCAATGCGGCCCACTACATTCTGGGCCCATTTGGTGAAGACTGCGATTTGAGGAGGTATGGCCTTCGAATTCAGCAACGGGGCGGAGCGTACGCAAAACAACGGGCGGTTATCGCGGTGGCTCGCAAGCTGGCGGTATTGATGCACCGGCTGTGGATTACCGGTGAGGTCTACGAGCCCTTGTACAGCCAGAACAAATACGAAATTACAGCAGCTTGAATATCAAAGGGTCTCAGCACCGATGATCAACTGTTCCGTGGAAATCGATTCATCAGTCCATCGCCCAGTCCGGGTGACTGCGGTATGGGGCTTGGCCTGCCCAAGGAAACCGGCCCATAGATGGCAGCACCCTTTCTGGACGGACACCAGCATGCACCGAGCTTGTCACAGCTCAACAAGAGTGCGAATGGAAGCGGAGCGCAAGGACTCATGATTCGATCTCCCCGATACCAACACCGATACCGTGGACCGCCACGTAGCCCCCTTGACGTGGTTGCCCTTCTCATGGAAGCCCCATGGCCCGGGCGGGTGGGCGAGGACTTTTGACTTTTGACTCGGTTCGCCCAGGCATTATCCACGAACGAATGGATTGCTGCGTTTCTCAAGGCCGATTGTCGTATCCGGCCCATGGCCGCACACCACCCGGGTGTCGTCCGGCAGGCCGTAGAGCTGCTCGCGGATCGACCGTTCCAGAATCGGGAAGGAGCCGCCGAAGAGGTCGGTCCGACCGATGGATCCGGCGAACAGCACATCACCCACCACCACGGTCGGTCCAGGTGCGCCGTGGACCACGAAGCAGACTCCGCCCGGGGAGTGACCCGGCGTATGACGGACCTCGAGGCGGAGCGATCCGAGCCCGATTTCAAGGCCGTGTTCCAGCCACAGGTCGGGCTCGGGAGGTGTCTCCGACTCGATCCCGAACATCCGACCCTGCATGGCGAGATTGCGGTAGAGGTCGAGCTCGTCGCGGTGAAGGCCGACCGGTATGCCTGCCGGGAGCAGCCGCACCAGGTCGGCGGTCCCGCCGGCGTGATCCAGGTGGCCGTGGGTGTGGAGCACCATGATCGGCTCGAGCCCGCTCCTGGCCACTCGCTCCATGATCCGCTCAGCTTCCTCACCGGGATCGATCACCGCCACCACGCCGGCCTCGACGTCGCCGAGCAGTATGCAGTTCGCTTGAATCGGACCGACCGGAAAAACCTCGAGGAACACTGCACACTCCATTCAATGTTCTTAGTTCTTAGTTCTTAGTTCTTAGTTCTCCGTTGCTTACGGTTGAGGGAACACTCGTTTGATTGGGGAAAACTCAAAACTAAGAACTCAAAATTAAGAACTCGGGAAGATTCGTTGCACGAGCAGGCCGAGCAGCTTACGGAGGTTCGCCGCGGCCGCCTGGCCGGTCTCCAGCACCTCCTCGTGGGTCAGGGGTCGGTCCACCAGCCCGGCCGCCGGGTTCGAGGCCAGCGACACCACCAGCACCTTGAGCCCCAGCTGCCGCGCCGCGATCACCTCTGGAACCGTGGACATACCGACCACCGCGCCGCCGATCTGCCCCAGCATCCGCACCTCGGCCGGGGTTTCGAACGACGGCCCGAGCACGGCGGCGTAGACGCCCTCGCGGGCCTCGAACCCCGCCTCCTTCGCCGCCACCAGGGCCATCCGCCTCAGCTCCGGATCATAGGCCTCGCTCATGTCGGGGAATTGGGGTCCGAAGGGCAAGCCCCAAGCGCCTACCAGCGGGTTGGAGCCCTGCAGGTTGATGTGATCCGAAACCACCACCAGTGAGCCCGCCGGGATCGACGGGTCCAACGCGCCGGAGGCGTTGGTGGCGAGCATCATCTCGGCCCCGAGCAGGGCGGCGAGTCTCACCGGTGCCGTCACCTCCTCCGGGTGGTAGCCCTGGTAGAGGTGGAATCGACCGTTCATTGCGAGGATGGTCTCCTCGCCGCGCCGCCACAGCGTCATTGTCTGCCGGTGCCCCATCAGCTCGTGCAGCGGGAACGGAAAGACCTCGGCCAGGGCCACCTCCTCCGCCGCTTCCCAGTCCGGCACATCCAGGGTCAAACCGGATCCCGCCACCATCAGGGCACGGACGTTGCCGGTCCGGTGGCGCGCTTTGAAGTCGTCGGCGATCTCTCGCAACACGTCGGGGGTGAAATCAGCGCTCATCGGCCGCAGCGTAACATACGCCACCGCCCGTGCCGGCATGAGTCCAAAGTCCAAAGTCAGAAGTCAAAAGTCTAAAGTCAAAAGTCCGCCACCCGCCCACCCGGCTCAGCCGACGGATGTCATTCCGAACGGGACCCGAAGGGTCACAGAGGAATCTGGTCAATCTCGGGAATCGCCCGGCGCGCATCGGTTTGAATTGTGCGGCCGAGTCGTCCTGTTCGGGCTCTCTCGAGTGGTTCGTGGCATCAACTGCTGAACCGGATTCCTCCTCGGCCCCTCGGCCCTCGCTCGGGATGACAATGGAGGGAACCGTCTACGGGACGGCTCCGTCGGCGAGGTTGGGGTTCGGGGCCCTGAGGGCTTGGGCGTTGCCAATTCTCAGTTCTTAGTTCTCAATTTTTTTCGGGAGGCTCTCGATACTCGGGTTCACCACCGCCCGTATGTAACTCAAAACTCAGAACTCAAAACTCACAAAATGAGGTTGCTGCGCTGTTCTGCGCTCCTTTGCGTTCTTCTGCGGCCCATCTAAACTCAGCTGACGGGCTCGGTCTTCCGAATTCCAACGGTCGGGATCACAACATCCACCTTTCAACCAACGGTGTGCTTTGATACCGTGTCGCCGGGATGGCGAGAATTCGTCTTCAATCGCTCAAGGTGACCGGGTTCAAGTCATTCCCGGATTCGGTGGAGCTGACCTTCCCGTCTAACGTCTCGGCGATCATCGGACCCAACGGCTGCGGCAAATCCAACCTGGTGGACGCCATCCTGTGGGTGCTCGGCGAGCAGAGCCCGACGTTGCTGCGGCTGCGCCAGATGGGCGAGGTGGTCTTCTCCGGAGCCAGCCGGCGATCCCCGGCCGGGGCGGCCGAGGTGGCCCTGACCCTCACCTCCGACGACGGCCACTGGCCAGAGTCCGAGGGTCGGCTCGAGATCCGTCGGCGCGTCTACCGATCGGGACCCTCCGAGTACCGCCTCAACGGCAAGTCCGCCCGGCTGGCCGACGTCCGCGACGAGCTCCTCACGGTGGGGCTCGGCACCCGGGACTACTCGATCATCGAGCAGGGCCGGGTGGGCCAGGTGCTGTCGGCCCGGCCCACCGACCGCCGCGTCCTGATCGAGGAAGCGGCGGGTATCACCCGCTACAAGCGCCGCCGGCACGATTCCGAGCTCAAGCTCGAGCACACCCGGCAGAATCTGATCAGGCTCGACGACGTGATCACCGAGGTGGATCGCACCCTGCGACAGTTGAAGCGCCAGGCGGGTCAGGCCCGGCGGCACCAGAAGTTGCAGGACGAGCTCGCCGGGAAGCTGCGCACGCTGCTGATCCTGAGGTCCGGCGAGCTCGATCGGACCCGCCGGGAAACCGGCCGCCAGCGGGCCCAGATCCAAAATGAGGTGGTCGCCGCCGCGGCCAGCCTCGGCAGCTCCGAGGCCGATCTCAGCCAGGCCCGCGCCGACCTCGAAAAGACCCGGACCGACGTCGAAACCGCGCGCGCCGAGGTCGCCGAGCTGTCGGCGTCGCGGCAACGCCTGGAGGCGTTTCTCGAGCGGTCGGCCGACCTGATCGACAACTTGCGCGAATCCGTCGCCCGCGCTCGGCGAGAGGCCACCTCCCAGTCGTCCGCGCGGGCGGAGCTCGACCAGCAGGTCGCCCAGGCGACCGCCCGCCAGACCACCCTCGACGAGGCCTTCGCGGCGGTCCAAAAGGCGGTGGACGAGGCCCACGTCGCCAACGAGGAAGTGCGCAGCCAGCTCGCCGAGACCGAATCGCGGGCCACCGAACGACGCGAGGAGCTGCTGCGCGCCATCTCGTCACTCACCAGCACGCGCAACCGCATCGGAGAGGCCGACCGGGAACAGGACCGGCTCGGCTACACATCGGGGCAGCTCGCCCACGAGAAGACCGCCCTCGAGAACCGCCTCACCGAAACCGACGCGCGCTACCAGGCGGCCGCCGAGGACAGTCGGACCGCCACCGCCGCGGCGGAGGAGCTCGACCGCCGGCGCCGGGAGCTGGTCGACCGGCGGTCGCTGCTCCAGGGCGAGGCCCGGGCGTCGAAGGACCAGGCCGAGCACCTCGGCCAGGCCCTCTGGGAGCTGCGGCACCGCCTGGCGGGGGTCCAACGCGAGTTGGCGCGCCACGCCGCCGCGGCCGGGCAGCTGGCAGAGCATCTGCCGGCCGGTGCGATCCTCGGGCAGGTCAGCGATTTTCTCGATCCGGAACCGGATCTGGTGGCGCTGCTCGACCGCGTGTGGTCGGACTGGCTGGAGCTGCCGGTGGTCAGCTCCAAGGGCTTGACCCGGAAACAGCTCGAGGGAGTCGCGCAGCTCGAAGGTCGCCTCCGCCTGGCGGTGGCGGGCAATGCCCCTCCGACCCTTCCCCTGGAGGAAACGCCGGAGGGCGCCCAATCGCTCATCTCTCGCGCGGGGATCTCCGCAGAACACCTGCCGTGGATCTCCCGGGTGCTTCCGCCAGCCTTTCGCTGCGCCAGCGCCGCCGTCGCCGGGAGTCTGGCCGATCAGCACCCGGAGGCGGTCTTCGTCGGACCTGACGATGTCGTCCGGCGCGGCCGCATCCAGGAGCCGCCCACCGCCGGATCGAGCCACCAGGGCGCACTCGCCCTGCGCGACGATCGCCAGCGCCTGGTCGCAGAAATCGAGGAGCTGGGAGCGCGGGAGAACGCCGCTGCCGACCTCCATCGCGACACCGCCGCCAACCTGCTCGAGATCGAGGAGTCGGTGGCCGAGGCCGACGGCAAGCTGTTGAGGGCGGAGCAGGAACGGGCCCGGACCTCGGCGCTTGAACAGTCCCTGGGCGCAGAGGTGGCCCGGCTGAGACGCGAGCTCGAGGGGGTCACCTCCCAGATCGAACGCAACCAGAAACAGGAATCCGTCGTGGTGGAGCGAAAGGCCATGCTGGGCACCGAGCTCACCGCTCTTCAGCAACGCACCACCGAGCTCGAGAAGGCGGTGGACGACGCCGCGTCCGACCTCGACGGTCTGCGCGAGCAGGCCGCCGAGGCGGTCCGACGGCTGGACCGCTGGCAGGCCGAGTCGCGGCTGGCTGAGGAGCGCACCGCCGCCGCCCGCAGCGAAAGGGAGCGCCTGGTCGGTGAAAAGGACCGCCTCGACGACCGCATCGCCAAGCTCGAGTCGGAGGCCAAGCAGCTGTCCACCGAGCTCGACCACACCGAGGACGAGGTGGTCCGATCGCGGACCCGACTCGCCGAGGAGCAGGGCATGCTGTCCTCGGCCCGTGACGGCGAGCGTCGGTTTGCCGAAAAGGTCGAAAAGGCCTCCGCGCGGGTCGAGCGGCTGGACCGCGAGGTCCGCCAGCGCCGCGACGAGCACGACCGGGCGCGCGAGTCCCTGCACGCGGTCGAGGTGGAGCTGACCCGGGTGAACTCCGAGTGGGAACGGCTCCGTGAGCTGGCGGCCGCCGAGCTCGACACCACCCCGGAGGAGCTTGCCACCCTCGAACCGGACGACACCGCCGACCCGGAGACATTGCGTGCAACCATCGAAGATCTCCGCTCGAAGATCGACAGGCTCGGGCCGGTCAACCTGCTGGCCCTGCGCGAGGTGGACGAGCTGGCGGAGCGGTCGACCTTCCTGTCTGCCCAGCGCAAGGACCTGGTCGACGCCCTGCGCAAGCTCGACGCCACCATCCGCGAGATCGACACCTACTGCACCGAGCGCTTCGTCGAGACGATGGAACAGGTGAACACCGTCTTCCACGAGACCTTCAACCGGCTCTTCGGCGGCGGCAGTGCCACCCTCCAGATGGTGGACGAGGACAACCCTCTGGAGTCGGGCATCGACATCACCGCCCAACCCCCGGGCAAGAAGACCCAATCGGTGCAGCTTTTGTCCGGTGGAGAAAAGGCGCTGACCGCGCTGTCCCTGCTGATCTCGCTGTTCCGGATCAAGCCTGCGCCCTTCTGCATCCTCGACGAGGTGGACGCACCCCTGGACGACGCCAACGTCGAGCGGCTGGCCGACCTGATCACCGCGATGACCGACCACACCCAGTTCGTCCTGGTCACCCACAACCGCCGCACCATGGCCCGCGCCGAGATCCTGTATGGCATCACCATGGAGGAGCCGGGCGTTTCGAAGGCCGTCTCGGTGCGGATCGAAGACTAGGATCCTCCCGCCCGCCCGCCCAATTGAAAATTGCAGATTGAAGATTCCACCCACCCACCCACCCGGGCTATGGTCGGCGAGTGGATTGATCCCGTGCCCGTCTCCGTGCCCGTGCCCGGTTGAGTTCAAAGTCGAAAGTCAAAAGTCTAAAGTCCGCCGCCCGCCCGCCCGGGGGCCCGTGCCCGATTGAGTCCAAAGTCTAAAGTCAAAGATCCGAGGTTCCCTCCCTCGGAGGGCAGAGGGGAAAAGGGGCAGAGGGGCAGAGGCGATCCCGTCGTGCACCCGTCAGCCGGCAAACCAGCAACTGTCATCCCGACCGAGCCGGCGAGCGAAGCGAGGCGGCGAGTGGAGGGATCTCTTCACCAGTCGCAGCCACGTCGTTTGGTTGCCTGGGTCGAAGAGACCCTCCCCCTCCCCATCAAATCCGGGCGGTTCGGAGCTACCGCCCGATTTCGGGTACGGACAGTCCGCGGCAGATCTTCTGTGCCAATCGATCGGAAATTTCCGTGTGCCGGGGAACCGCCTCAACGGCGCCGGTGTTGGGGTTGGACCACAGCGAATGGGCCGATCCTTCACGTTTGAGAATGCAGCCATGCCTGCGAAGGTGTTTGAGGACAGCGTTGCGCTTCATCCGACGGTGATCGTCTCCTGAATTGCATCTCCTGGCACCCCGCGCAGGGCGTCCTCGCGCCGATCGTCGAGGATCAAGGAAATGGCCTCCCTCAGGCTCCCGAGACACTCCTCTTTGGTTCTCCCCTGACCGTTCGCGCCGGGCACCTCCGGGCAGAACGCGATGAACCAATCACCGTCGCGTTCGATCACCGCTGTGAATTCATTCGTCACGAGGACCTCCGTCAGACACAGATCATTATGTCATCGAAATCGACACGGTCGCAGCGAACCCAACCACCTACCCCGAGGATCCGTCTCCGTGGCCGTGCCCGATTGAGTCGAAAGTCGAAAGTCAAAAGTCCTCCACCCACCCGCCCGGGCTATGGGGGGTTGGGGGGTTGCCAGTTCTTAGTTCTTAGTTCTTAGTTCTTAGTTTTTACCCGGAGGCTCTTGACACTCGGATTCATCACCGCCCGTATGTAACTCAGAACTCAGAACTCAAAACTCAGAACTCACCAAGTGACGTCGCCGCGTTCTTCTGCGGCCAATCCAACCACCGCCGTAGGCGCCCGGTTTTCCGAATTGCTCGCGACCTTTTGCCGCGGCGACCCACCGCCACCCGCAGACAGCCGTAGGCCAGCCCCAGCTCCCTCGTCGCGTTGCTCCTCGGGACGCCGTTCGCCACGCGCCGGCTTTGTCGGCTGGTCTCACGGCGCCTCGCGACGGCCCCCTGGGCCACGGCTGTGGGCTGCTGCCGTCCGTGAGTTGAAAGTTGAAAGTTGAAAGTCCCCTAACCGACCGGCGGCAGGGGGCCTCGTCCCAGGCGGGCTTGGAAAGCGGCTCATGATCCGTGAAAACTCAATTGTTTATGCAGAAATTTCAAGGTAATATGACAGTATGATCGCCCGCAAGACCTACCTCCAACGGGTCCAGACCCTGCTGAGCCGCTTTCCGGTCGTCGGCATCATCGGTGCCCGGCAGGTCGGGAAAACCACGCTGGCTCAGCAGCTAGCCGCCCGCGACCGGGAGACCGTGACGGTCTTCGATCTCGAGGACCCGCGGGACGTTGCGCGCCTCGGCGACCCGATGCTCGCCCTGCAGGATCTCGAGGGTCTGATCGTGATCGACGAGATCCAACGCCGTCCCGAGCTGTTTCCGGTTCTTCGCGTGCTCGCGGACCGGCCGCATACCCCTGCCAGATACCTCGTTTTGGGCAGCGCCTCTCCCCATCTGCTCCGGCAGAGCTCGGAGTCTCTGGCAGGTCGCATCGCGTACCTCGAGCTGGAGGGCTTCGGACCGGATGAGGTCGGCACCGATCAGATGGACCGGCTCTGGCTTCGCGGCAGCTTTCCCCGGTCATTCCTCGCGGAAGCGGAGCAGGAGAGCTTCGAGTGGCGTCTGGAGTTCATCCGGACCTTTCTCGAACGAGACCTGCCGCAGCTCGGCTTCTCGACGCCCGCCACCACAGTCAGGAGGCTGTGGACCATGCTCGCGCACTCCCACGGACAGATCTGGAACGCCTCCGCCATTGCCCGGAGCTTCGGCATCGCCGACACGACGGCTCGCCGCTACCTCGACATGCTCTCGTCGACCTTTGTCGTACGCCAACTCCAGCCATGGCACGAGAACCTCAAGAAACGCCAGGTCAAGTCGCCGAAGGTCTACCTGACCGACACCGGGCTTCTCCACACTCTCCTCAACCTGGTGGACCGGGACGACCTGCTCGGACATCCTCAGGCCGGAGCTTCGTGGGAGGGCTTCGCGGCTGACGTCGTCAGAAGACGACTGGGCGTCCGGCTCGACGAGTGCTACTTCTGGGCGACCCACGCCGGCGCCGAGATCGACCTGGTGGTGGTCCGCGGAGGGACTCGGCTCGGCTTCGAGTTCAAGCGCACCGTTTCGCCTTCCGCCTCTCGATCGACCCGGATCGCGCAGCATGACCTTGGCCTCGAGCGAATCGACATCGTGCACGCGGGAGACGCCACCTTCGCCTTGTGCGACCGCCTCCGGGCACTCGCTCTGTCCCGCGTCTTCGAAGACCTCGAGCCATTGGGCTGATCGAGGCACTCCACCCGCATCCACTCTCCACGGCACGTACTGACCCATCTCCCCGGCACGTGCACGCCCCCCCTCTCGGTCCGTCGAATCGTCGAGACGTGCAGGCGTCTCGGCTGCACGACTCGGCCCTCGCGTCAGCGGCTGTCATCCCGACCGAGCCGTCGAGCAGAGCGAGACGGCGAGTGGAGGGACCTCTTCAACCGTCGCAGCCACGTTGTTTGGTTGCCTGGGTCGAAGAGATCCCTCGACTCGCGGCTTTGCCGCTCGCTCGGGATGACGTTCGCGCATGGGCCGCCAGGGGCGGCCCGCGCTCACGTCACTGCGGCAACACCGTCGTCGGGTCGCTCGTGACGTTGTCCAACACTGACCCGTAACAGAAGTAACTCCGGTCTGGCATGGGTGTCGAGACATCCACGTAGCCGATCACCGGCCGGTAGGCGTCGAAGATGCGGTTGATCTGGTCGTTGGACCAGGCGTCCAGGGTCATCCGCACGGTCTCGAGCGAGGTCCCATCGGCGTCGAACAGCTCGAGGTTGATCAGGGTGAACAGATCGGTGCCGTTCTGGCAGCCCACGTTGGTGCGCAGGTCGGCGTGCTCGCTGGCAAACAGGATGCGCCTGACCTCCCCGGACTGAATGAACTCGCTCGGATTCAGCGCCGGAATCGCCTGGCCGAAGGTCCCTGCCGGCTCGCCAGTCGGGGCGTTGTATGTCCGGCTCATGGCCATCAGGTACGGGCTCGAGGACATCAGGGCGATCGCTCCGAGTGAGTTCGGCTCGAGATTGAAGACCTCGAAGAGGACGTTGTTGTAGCGAACGCTCATGCCGGCTCCGAGGCTGAAGGTCTCGGAGGTGGTGGGCTCCGAGTTGTCCTCGCCCCGAGGAAACCACATGAAGTGATACTCGACCGCCTGGCCGCCGGCGTTGTTGACGTCCACGTCGGTCTGGTAGAAGGAGCCCTCGGCGCCCGAGGCCAGAGCCGCCGCCGGGATCACCAACTGGTGGTTCCTGGGGACGCAGCAGTCGGAGGTGGCGTAGAAGATCCCCGTCGGTGGTCCCTCGAAAACCCAATCATCAAACCACATCCGGTAGGCCGACCCGTCAAACACGACAAACCCCCATCGCGGCTGGTTGTCCTCGTCAAACGAGAACACCGGGTTGTCCGGGTACTTCGCCCACTCGATGCCGTCGCCCGATGTGGCGTAGCCGATCCCCGTGGGAAGCGCCAGGTTCCCGACAATACCGTGTGCCGAATACCACATGTGGTAGATCGAACCGTCGAAGATGACCGACGGGCCAAACACGTCCCACGAATCCCAATCGAGACCCGTTTCGAGGACCGGGCCCGGGTGCTTGGTCCAATAGATCCCGTCGGGGGACTCGGCGTAACCGACCGTAAAGAAGAAATCGGGCAGGTCCACTCCCGTGTACCACATCCGGTAGGTTTCTCCGTCGAAAATCACGCTATTCGGAAAAACGCCGCTCTCATCAAACGACCCCGGCCCCCCCTGTTCGAAAAGCGGGTTGCCCGGATACTTGGTCCAGGCGCTGCCGTCGGGCGAGGTGGCATACCCGACGCTCGACTGCCAGTCGTCGACCCAGCCCGCGTACCACATGTAGAACTCGCCGTCGTCGTAGATCACTGCGTTATCAGCGATACCGCCTTCGTCCCACTCCCCCTCGGCCCCCGGGGTCAATACCGGGTTGTTCGGATCTATGGTCCACGTCACGCCATCCGACGAGGTGGCGTGGCCGATCCCGGACGGAATGCCATCCGCCTCGTCGTCTCCAATGAAATACAGGTGGTACATCGAACCGTCGGATACGACGTTGACAACCTGACGGAATCCGGAGTCCCACTCCCCGGGATCACCCGGCCCAATGACCGGGTTGTCCGGGTACTGGACCCACTCTGTCTGGCCCATCGCCATCCCTGCGGTACAGACCACAATCGCCACCATCAACGCGACTCGTTTTGCCGTCATGGCTCCTCCTCTCGAGTCCAAAGTCGAAAGTCAAAAGTCGAAAGTCCAAAGTCCACCCACCCACCCGGGCTATGAGGCTATGAGGCTATGAGCTGTGGCCACCCACCCGGTTGAAAGTCCACGTTGTCGCAGCTGTAGGCTGCTGCCGTCGGTGAGTTGAAAGTTGAAAGTTGCGCCCAACCCGGCGCCGTGCCGAGGCCGTTTCACGAGGATCTCAACGATCTCGCGCACCTCGGCTCTTTGACGCGAGACCCTCCGCGTTTTCTGCAATTCGATCATACCTACTGCTTTTCGTTATGAGACCAATATTGGGCCTGGGTCCGGGGTTGTCAACCAGGATCCGCCGCAGGGGGGCCCGATTGAGTCGAAAGTCGAAAGTCAAAAGTCCGCCCACCCACCCGGGCTATGGGGGGTTGGGGGGTTGGGGGGTTGGGGGGTTGCCAGTTCAGTTCTAGTTCTCTAGTTCTTAGTTTTTACCCGGAGGCTCTTGACACTCGGATCCATCACCGCCCGTATGTAACTCAGAACTCAGAACTCAAAACTCAGAACTCACCAAGTGACGTCGCCGCGTTCTTCTGCGCTCCTCTGCGTTCTTCTGCGGCCAATCCAAGCATTGCCGACCGGGCCAGGTTCTCCGAATTCCGAATTTGGGCGGGCGGGTGCCTTCTCCCCCCGCTCAGAACCGTCCCGCGAGACTCCCCGCGTAGCCCGTAAGCTCGACATAGCCCTCACCCCGGTGCGATCCGCTAACCCGGACCGGCCCCTCCCAGTAGACGACGCCCGTGGACGCCCGTCCGTCCAGCTCGGCCGACGCCAGCAGCGGATCCACCACCAGGTCGAGCCCCTCGGCAGGCACCCGGAGGCGCCATCCCGACGGGTAGCGGCCACCAGTGGCCGGGCTGGCCCACGTGCCCGTGGGCTCCAACTCCACATCGTCGACCCCCAGCGTGCGGGAGCTGCCGTCCGGCCGGACGAAGGTCCCCGACGAGTAGGGGTCCGGCGAGCCGTCGTCGCGACGAAGCCGGTAGACCATGAGTTCGGAGCCGCCATCGAGGCGGAGGCTGAACCAGTCCCAGCCGACGACGCCGTCGCCGAGCTGGGAGGTGCCCCACTCGTGGTCGAACCAGCCGGAGCCGCTGACCTCCAGCTCGTGGCCGTCGACCGTCAGCACACCGGAAACACCGAGCCGGGTCCAGCTCAGGTAGGCCGAGGCGTTGCCCGGGTCGACGCCCTTCTGCGAGTAGCCTTCGACGCCCTGGCGCACCATCGGCTTGATCGGCCGGTACTCAAGCTCGACGGCGAGCCCGGATGCCCGGTCGGACGCCTTCGCCACAAGGGTGTCGTCGGGAAGTCGCTCGAGCTCCCAGTCGCCGAGCCACACGTGGAGATCTTCGGTTGCGAAACCGGCGAAGCCGCCGTCGGCGCGGCGGACCCGCTCGGCATGATGGAATTCGCCACCTGCCACGTCGACCACCGCCAGGTGGGCCGCCAGCGCGTGGCGAGCCCGCAGCGGTGAGTCGCCCTCTGCCGGCGGTTCGGGGTCGAGGCCGCTGCGGAAGAAGGTCACCTGGACGCCGTATCGGCGGCCCAGTTCGTCGGCCAGGTTCGCGGTCAGGTACCACCACTCGGTCTGGACGTCCGGATGGGCGCCATGATCCCGTGGCAATTCGATCGCCGGCGGGCCGTCAATTCGTCTCCAGCCCTCTTCCGCCGCAGTCAACAAACTGCCGTGAAGCGCTACGACACCGAACAGAATGAGTAGATTGAAAATTGAAAATTGAAAATTGAAAATTCCCACCCACCCACCCCACTTCAGGGCTCGAGGTCCGGGATTCGGGGTTCGTCTGGTGTCGAGGTTCGAGCAGGCCTCAGCGATCGGGCGCGGTTTTCCGAATTCCGAATTCCGAATTCCGAATTCGGGTGAGCGGGCGGTGTCAGCGTTCCTCACGGAGCACCTCCGCCGGCTGCACCCTCAATGCGGCGGCGGCCGGTCCCAGCCCCGCCAGGATGCACGCCAACCCGACCCAGGCGACGAGAACCGCGACGTCGGACCAGGGCAGCTCGAGACCGAGCGACCAGCCGAAGCTCTGCAGGTTGACCACCTTGACCAGGATCACTCCCACCACCAAGCCCGCAACCGCGCCCACTGTCGTGGCGGCCACCGCCAGCAGCGCCGCCTCGGCCACCACCATGGTGGCGATCTGCCGCCGCGAGGCGCCCAGCGCACGCACCGTGGCCAGCTCGCGCCGGCGCTCGCCGACCAGGGTCAGCAGCACGGTGACCACCGCCACCACGGCCACCACCGCGGCCACCGCCGAGAGCGCGGTGGTGATGGCGAATGTCTTCTCGAAGGCGGCCAGCACCTCGGACCTCAGCTCCCGGTTGGAGAAGGCCTCGATCAGGAAGCGACCGCGCGCCGCCTCCAGCAGCCGATCCCGGGCGGCCAGCGCATCCGCATCCTCCGGCAGGAACAGCGCCATGTCGAGCGGTCCGCGTCCGGGAAATCGTTCGAGGAAGCTCGACCGGTCGACCACCACCAGGCCGTGGGACCGCGAATAGTCGGAGAACACGCCGACCACCTTGATCTCGAGCGGGCCGCCGGGCAGCTGAAGCACCAGCGTGTCGCCCTCGCGGACCCCGAAACGGTTGGCGAAGGGCCCGTTGACCACGCCGCCCCCGATTTCCCAGGCCTCGGCAAAAACCTCCGCCGAGTCGCGACCGGGGAAGGCGACGCTGCCGTGACGGGCGACCACGTCGAAGGCGGCGCCGGCGAACGCCACCGGCCGGCCTTGATAGTCGACGTCGATGGAGTAGAACGGGTCCACGACATCCGTGCCGAACATCGACACCGCGAGATCCACGATCTCCGGATCCAGCTGGCCGGTGGGCACGCCGCGCTCCATGGCCAGCGGCCGCACCCAAACGTCGGCCCGCATGCCCTCGTCGGTCCATCGCTCCACGGTGCCTCGGAACGAGGTCACCATGGTGACGATGGCCACCGCCAGCGCCACCGCCACCGACACCGCACCGCCGGCCCAGGCCGCCCGCCGGCGACCCGCCGAGATCGCCGCCGACGCCAGCCGCACCGACACGCCGGTGCGCCGGCCCATGGTCCGGGTCCCGATCCGCGCCAGCAGGTCCAGCAGCGGGGCCGCCCCCACCAGCAGCATGGCCATCACCGCCAGGCAGGCCACCATGGAGGCCAGCGGCAGGTCCCACCACGCCGGCCGGCCCACCAGCCACAGCGCGGCGGCGGCCATCGCCGCCAGCAGCGCGCCGTTGAGCGCCAGCGTGCGCAGCCTCAGCCGCCGCGGCGCCGCGTCCAGGAGCCCTTGCAACGGCGGCGTCCGCAGCGCCTCTTCCAGCGGCAGCACCGCGGCCGCCAACGACACCGCCACAGCGAGGCCGATGCCCAGCGCCACCAGCCAGGGCTCGGCCTCGATGTCGGTGGCCAGGCTGGTGCGCAGCAGGGCGGTCACCGAGTAGCGGACGCTGGTCAGCGCCGCGCGAGCGCCCAGCAGCCCCCCGACCGTTCCCAGCACCCCGCCCAGCACCCCGATCGTGGCGGCCTCGGAGAGCACGGCACCGGCGATCTGCGACCGCGACGCCCCGAGCGAGCGCAGCAGCGCCACCGTGTAGCGTCGCTGGACCACCGAGGTGGCCAGGGTGGTGGCCACCAGCACCGCGCCCACCAGCACCGAGATCGCCGACAGGGCGATCAGGTTGAAGCGCAGCGAGGCCACCATCTGCTCGACGGTCTCTCTCCGACGCGACGGCGGCTCCACGGTGACGTCCGACGGCAACATTTCGCGGACGGCGGTGCGGAGCTGCTCGATGTCGAGGCCCGGCCGCGGCGCCAGCTCGATGCGGTCGACGAGGTCTCCCCGCCCGAACAGTTCCATGGCGAGGGCCACGTCCATCGCCACCACCCGCCGCCACACCGCCGGCAGCCGGTCGGAGTCGAACACGGCAGCCACCTCGAGCCGCTCCGCCCGCGCGCGGGCGGAGAGGGTCAACGGGTCTCCGGGCCCGACGCCCAAATCCTCGGCCAGCTGCCGCGACACCAGGACACCGCGGCCGGTGAGGGCCTCGATCAGCCGCCGTTCCGTGGCGTCCTCCAGCGTCGGCCGGACCTCGGAGTCCACCAGCAGGTCGAGGCCCAGCACGCGGACACCGTCGCCCAGCTCCAACAACAGCGCCACCTCCTCCACCACCGGCACGACCACCGCATCGCCGGCGAACGGCCGGAGCTCGCCAAGAAGCTCGACCGGGACGCCTCCGGGTCGGGTGATCTCGATGCGGGCGGCACCGGCGACCTCCTCCACGCCCTCGGCAAAGGCCCGCACCGCCGCCCGGCTGGAGGCCACCGTGGCCACCACCGCGGCCACTCCGGTCGCCACCCCGACGACGGTCACGAGAAACCGCCACGGCCGCCGCCTCAGCGGACGCCAGAGCAAGGCCTTCAGGACCATCGCCCCCACTCACCCAATTCCAAATTGAAAATTGAAAATTGAAAATTGAGTGCCTCGAACGCTCGGCGGTCACGGTCGACCGTCGGCCCACTCTCCACACAATTTGTAATTTGTAATTTGTAATTTGCAATCATGTAACGATTTTTCCGTCGTGGAGGTGCACGATCCGCTGCATGGATGACGAGATCTCTTCGTCGTGGGTCGCCAGCAGCAGTGCAGCATGCTCCTCGCGGCGAAGCTCCTCGATCAGGGCGAGCACCGCGTCCCCGGTGCGAGAGTCCAGGTTGCCGGTGGGCTCGTCGGCCACCAGCACCCGGGGGCGGTGCACCAGCGCCCGCGCCAGCGCGGTCCGCTGCTGCTCGCCGCCGGACAGCTCCGACGGATAGTGGCGGCGGCGGTGGCCGAGGCCGACGCGGTCCAGCAGGGCCGCCACACGCTCGTCGTCGCGTTTGCCGTCCAGGGCCAGCGGCAGCGCCACGTTCTCGGTCACTGTCAAGTGCGGCACCAGGTGAAAGGCCTGGAAGACCAGCCCGATGCAGCGACGCCGAAGCCTCAGCATGTGGGCTTCCGAGGCGACCGCCAGATCGATGCCGCAGACCTCCACCCGTCCCGAGGTGGGCCGGTCCACCGCCGACACCAGGTTGAGCAGGGTCGACTTGCCCGAACCCGAAGCGCCCACCAGGGCCACCGACTGGCCGGCCGCCACCTCCAGCGACACCCCGTCGAGCGCGCGCACCACCTCGTCGCCCCGCCGGTAGTGCCGGCTGGCGTCCACCATACGAACCACGACCTCGCCGCTCACGCTGCCTCCCGATGCGATCAACATACCTCAACGACACTTCGTTCCATCGCCTCATACTCCCGCGTCCGCGTCCGTTCCCGAATCGAGTCCAAAGTCGAAAGTCAAAAGTCAACCTGTCCCGACCCACGCCGACCCGTGAGGCCAACATCGTCGAGATCGTGCAGGCGTCTCGGCTGCACAACTCGGCCTTGGAGTCAGCAGGTGTCATCCCGACCGAGCCCTCGAGCACAGCGAGAAGGCGAGTGGAGGGACCTCTTCAACCGTCGCAGCCACGTTGTTTGGTTGCCTGGGTCGAAGAGATCCCTCGACTCGGCCTTCGGCCTCGCTCGGGATGACGTTCCGGCTGGGCTGCCAAGGCCAGCCCGCCGTCATGTCACCACGTCGGAACCGTCTCCCACCCCGGGAAGGGGTCGTGGGTCAGGGTCCAGCCGGTGGCGGAGTCGGTGTCGCGGACAACGCGGAGGTTCGTGAGGCTCTTGAGCTTGGCGATCAGCTCTGAGCGCGGCAGGGTGTGGAGCGGTGGCTTGGAGAGGTCCGGCATGGGCCAGATCCGAACGGTGGTGTCCTCACTGCCGGAGGCGACCCAGCGACCGAGCGGATCGATGGCGAGGGCGGTGACACTGTTTTCGTGGCCGAGCAGCAGGTGGGGCTCCTCGCCGGTGACGAGCCCGACCCGAACCACACCTTCTGAATCACCCGTGACAACCACCGTACCCCGGGGGTCGAGGGCGATGGTGGTGATCCGGGTCCCGTGGGTCCCGAGAGGCAACGACTCGCCGGTATTGAGGTCGAGGCGAACGGCACTCCGCGGGGCGTTCGAGTCCATTCCGGTCTTCTCGACCATGAGCACCTGCCCGCCATCCCCGCTCGCGGAAATACCCCCGATCGACCCTTCGAAGAGCAGCTCGCTCTCACCGGTCCCGAGATTCCACCGCCGCAGCCCGAGCTCGCCCGCGGAGAGGAGATGACCGTCATCCGTGAACTGGGCATCAAGCGTCATCCGATCGTCCAGCGGGAGCTCTCTCACGACCTCACCGGAAGCCGTGTTCCAGACCACAATTCGAATCTCGGGAGTCCCAACATCACGTACGGCCTCTGCAAGTCGGCCGTCGGGGCTGATCGCCACACCTAACGCGGCCCATCGTCCAAAGTCCGGCACGTTGTGCAGCTCCTCCCCTGCAACCGAAACCGACCGAACGCCCGACCAGCCGGTGCCGATGAGGAGCTGTTGTCCATCCGATGTCCTCGCGACGTTGTACATCTGCTTGCCCGAATCCTTGAGCAGGATGCGGCCCGGGAGAGGCACATCACCCTCCAGCGGCCACAGTCTCACCGTGTGATCCATCGAGGACGACACGAGCCACCGACCCTCCGGACCGAACTCGAGGTCACTCACCCGCTTTTCGTGACGCCGGATCACCGACGGGTACGCCCTGGCCAACGGCCACAGTGCGGCGCCGGCCTGGTCCGCACTTGCCAGCCACTGTCCCTGTGGGTGGCTTGACCAACGCCACTGGACCCTGACCTCACCGCGCTTCAGCACCACGGGGTCGGCATCGGCCGGCGCGGCCATCGGCCAGAATCTGATCTTGTCGTCCGGGCCAGTCTGGATCGCCCGCCGTCCCGGTCCGTCGAACATCGCCCACCCAATTCCGGACTGCCCGAGGACGAATGGGCGGAGAAGTCGCGGCGGATCAGTGTCCAACGACCACGCCCACGATTTGAGTCTCTTGTCGACCACCTTCGTGGCAATGAGGAGCGATCCATCCGCGGTCTCGTCCAGGGAATGAAATCTGTCAGGACCCTGGAGGGTCACAGCTGGCGACCCATCGGTGAGGTCCCACAGGCGGATCAGCCCGTCGCGGTCCGCGGTGGCGAGGAAGCGGCCCAGGGCGTCGAAGAGGGCCGACGTGACTCGCTTCTCGTGCCTGCCCAGCAGCCGCGGCGCGGCGAGGTCCCGATCGCCGATCTCGATGACATAGACCTCGTTGTCATCAGAGACCGCAATCCGCTCGCCGTCTCGTTGATCGAGCCAGGCACCACCGGTCCACCTGCCGGACTCATCCTTGACGGGCGTGCTCAGGGTGCCGAGGCGCTCGTGCTCGCCGTCGAAGCCGATGGTATCGACGTGGATGCGGTCACCCTCGATCACCAGGTACACCAGCCGCTGCCGGCTTTGGCTGACGGCCCCACCCAGGAACTCAACCGGGCTCTCATACCCTGCCTCTCCCAGCAGTCGCCCGGCGGCGGCGGACCAAAGCCCGAGGAACGGCAGCGACTTCGGCAACCACCCGAACGAAAAAAAGACGTCGGACTGCAGCGCCATTCCAACGTTAATGCGCACAGCTTCGTGCTGGTGTTCCAGCAGCTCACCGGTTCCGCCAGCGTGAATGACCCGCAGGTGTCCGGTTCCATCACCGGCCTGCACGAGCGAGCGCCCGTCCGGAGTGAACTCGGCCTGCCAGCTGCTCTCGTCGTTGACAACGAACGCTGTCGGTCCCTTCCACAACGCCTGCTGCGCCATTTCGCGACCCCCCGGACCGTCGGCGAGCTCGAGGCTGGCGATCATGTACGCGACCGTGGCGGAGGGGTAAGAATCGAGCTCCAGCTGCCCGAGCGACACCAAGTTTGCCGCCTCGGCGCGGCGCTCCTGGAGAACGCTCCGACGCCACAGGCCAGCGAAGACAGCTGCCACCGATGCGAAGACGATCAGAGCGGCGGCGGCGGCGAATCGACGACGACGGCGGCGGCGGCCGGCGAGCGAGGTCATCGACTCGGCGAATGCCGTCTCGACCTCGGTCAGTCCACCCGGGTAACGCTCCTGCCACAATCGAAACTCACGGTAGGCGGTGCCGCTCCACAGCCGGTCATCGTACCGCCCGTGCTCGTCCCACGAGTGGGCCGCCTGGCGCAGCTCATCCCGCAGCTGCGCCCCTTCCTGGTCCTGGGTCTGCCAGCGCACCAGCCGCGGCCAGTTGGCCAGCAAGGACTCGTGGATGATCTCCACTCGGCGGGTAGGCTCGCTGTCCTCTTCCTGGACCTCGTAGGAGGTGAGGAGGCGTGCATCGATGAGTTCGCCGAGGACCTCAACAGCTGCCCCTTGATCACCCTCATCGAACACGGACAACAGTTCATCAACCTCCCGAACCGCGCGGGTGCCCTCAGCCGTGACCAGGTTGCGGAACAGCTCGCGCACGTCGGCACCCGCTCCGACCCGATCCGGTCGATGGTCTGCCTCGGCGTGCCGAGCCAGGGCGCCGCCGACCCCGCCGATGTCGTGAAAGGCCGTGCGGGTGAGCAGACCGCTGTCCCGGTCCCGCTTCTCCCACAACCGCGCCATGGCGAAGGCCAGCAGCGGCAGCGCGCCCCGCTCGCCCTCCACCTCGGTCAGCATCTCCTCCACCAGCTCGTCGTCCTCGAAGCGGTAGCCGCACCTCGTCGCCGGCTGAACGAGCGCGCGGCGGAGGGCCGCTCCGACCGGCGGGTCGAGCGGGGTCAGCTCGGAAAAGACGGGCCTGAGCGCCTCGTGCTCGTGGCAGAGCATCAGGAAGTCGTCCCGCATGCGTCAGCAAAACGCGCACGTCCGACTCGCAGCGGCAGCAGACCCAGCAGCGCCGCGAAGCTCCGCTGTATCCTCATCGGTGTTCTGCGTGAACAGCTCCTCGAACTGATCGACGATCAGCAGCGCCTGATCGTGGCGTTCCCGCCAGCGCGAGAACAGCTCGATCGCGACCGTCCGGATCTTCGATGCCGACAACCAGCTCGAGCGCGTCCGCGTCTCCGGCCATCTCGCGAGCCATGGCGCGGGCGAGCGAGGACAGCGCTGCGTTTCCGGGAGTACAGCGCACGATCGCCCAGCCCGGCCGGCGCGTTCGGCAGCAATCCCGCTCCGATGAACGATGTCTTGCCTGCTCCAGACGGACCCACGAGCGCGAGCAGGCGTGCGCCCTGGAGCTCGCCGCCACACCGCCTCGATCTCGGCCTCGCGGCCGAAGAAGTACTCCGCGTCCGCTTCGGTGAACGACGCCAGCCCCGGGTACGGCGTCAGGTCCTCCGCCCCCGCGACCCGCAGCGTCACCTCCTCCAGCGCCCGCGTCAGCGTGTGCGCTGTCTGGTAGCGCTGTCCTGGCGCCTTCGCCACAGCTTTCCTCAGCACCGGCGCCCACGGACGTCTCCGGCAGCTTCGGCGGCTCGCTCCGCACCCCCTCCCACAGGCTCTTCCGGCTGTCGACGTCCTTCACGCCCCCGGGGCTCACCATCTCCGCCAGCACCACGCCGGCCGCGTACACGTCCGCCCGCGCGTCCAGCACCTCGCCGCGCACCTGCTCCGGCGCCATGTACGCCGGCGTCCCCGACGCCGACCGCGACGGATCCGTCTCGTGCCGCGCCAGCCCGAAGTCCATCACCACCACCCGCCCCGCCCGCGTCACCATGATGTTCTCCGGCTTGACGTCGCGGTGGATGAAGCCGGCCTTGTGGATCGCCTCCAGCCCCGCCAGGAACTGCGACGCGATGTCCTGCGCCTCCGCGAGCTCCAGCGGCCCACGCTCCTTCAGCACATCGAGAAGGGTCTGGCCATCCACGAACTCCATCGACACCAGCTCGCGGCCATCGATCTCCTCCAGGTCGTAGATCCGGCACACGTTCGGCGACACCACCTCACGGGCGGCCCGCACCTCCTGCCGCAAGGCCTCCAGGTGTCGCTCGCTCGTGACCACGTCCTTGCGCACCGCCTTGAGCGCCACCTCCACCCGCAGCTTGAGGTCGAAGGCCCGCCACACCTCACCCATCCCTCCCGCGCCGACCCGGGACACGATGCGGTACCGGCCGCCGATCTCGGCCCCCGACACAAGGCTCCCCTCGAGCGACGGTGCGTCGACAGTGACGCTGTCAACTTCGGTCTGCGAGCCATCACCGAACTGACGTCCCTCGGGGCGTTTCTCGTCTGCCATCTGGTGAATCCTCAGGGAATTGTATCAGCGGACTCAGCGCAGACGCGGAAACCGTTTCAAGACGGGCTCACCCACCCGCCTCGGGGGCCGATGGCGGAATCGAATCTCACTCAGGGTCCGGCGACGAGGTTGTGGCGACGCTGGGCACCGTCTCGGCATCGGGATCGCTGCTCGCGAACTGGTAGACCCGCGCTCCGCGTCCGATCCGGATCCGGTCGCCGTGGACCAGCTCGCGCGGCGCCTCCAGGCGGTCGCCATTGACCCAGGTGCCGTTGGTGCTGCCCAGGTCCTCGAGCACGCATCGGTCGGTGCCGACGGCGATCCTGGCATGGCGCCGGGACACCTTGGGCGAACGAATCACCATGTCGGCGTCGGCGGCCCTGCCGATCACGGTCGCGCCCGGCTGCAGCGCAATGGAGGATCCGTCGGAGATCAGCCAGAACCTCGCGCTCTCGCTGCTCTCACGTGGCACATCCACCGCGCGAACCGGACCGATCAGGCAGTACCCCCGCGTGCGGACGGTCTCGATGTAGCGGGGCGATCCCGCGTCGTCACCGAACGCGGCCCTCAGCTCGGCGATTCGGCGTTGAAGGGTGTTGTCGGACACGAACTCGGTCTGCCACACCTTGTCGAGAATCACGTCTTTTGGTACCAGCTCGCCCGCGTGGTTCACGAGACAGAGGAGTACCTTCATGGCCTTGAACTCGAGCTGGACCGTCTCGTAACCCCGAGTCAAACGATTGAGCGTGGGATCTACCAGCCAATCGCCGACGAGAAATGGCTCTCCATCTTGAACGACCGTCGCAGTTTGGGTCAACACGCTGCCTTCATTGTAGCCGGAGCGTTTTGAAGATTGAAAATTGAAAATTGAAAAGGGGCGGTGTCCCGGACAGGTGCGGTCATTCGGGATGACGCGTCGGAAGGGAATGATCTTGGCCATGGTGGTGGCACCTGACAGTTCCAGTGAATCGTTGGACGTTAAACGTTCCCCCACCCACCCGAGCACCCGCCTCCGTGCCCGTTCCCCTCCCCGATCGCAGTTCGAAGATCTAAGATCGACCCCCACCCCGCCGGTCTTTCGAGTCTTGGGGTCAGTAGGCGGAATTGTGGTGCGACCGTCCCGGCTGCACGACTCGGCCGTGATTTCAGCAAGTGTCATCCCGACCGAGCCGTCGAGCACAGCGAGACGGCGAGTGGAGGGACCTCTTCAACCGTCGCAGCCACGTTGTTTGGTTGCCTGGGTCGAAGAGATCCCTCGACACGCGGCTACGCCGCTCGCTCGGGATGACGTTACTCGAGCCCTTCGGACTCGGTGACTCACCGTCGCCAGCAGGCAGCCGTAGGCCATCCCCAGCTCCCTCGTCGCTCGCTCCTCGGGACGCCGTTCGCCACGCGCCGGCTTCGCCGGCTGGTCTCACGGCGCCTCGAGACGACCCCCCTGGCCACGGCTGCGGTCTGCTGCCGCCGGCGAGTTCGCGCATGGGCGGCCACAGGCCGCCCGGCCTCACGTCACTGCGGCAAAATCGTCGTCGGATCGCTGGTGACGTTGTCCAACACTGACCCGTAACAGAAGTAACTCCGGTCTGGCATGGGTGTCGAGACATCCACGTAGCCGATCACCGGCCGGTAGGCGTCGAAGATGCGGTTGATCTGATCGTTGGACCAGGCGCTCAGGGTCATCCGCACGGTTTCGAGCGAGGACCCATCGGCGTCGAACAGCTCGAGGTTGATCAGGGTGAACAGATCGGTGCCGTTCTGACAGCCGACGTTGGTGCGCAGGTCGGCGTGCTCGCTGGCAAACAGGATCCGCCGCCGCTCTCCGCTCTCCATGAAGTCACCCGGCGCGACGGCCGGAATCGCCTGACCGAAGGTGCCGCCCGGCTCCCCGCTCGGAGTGTTGTAGGTCCGGCTCATGGCGAGCAGATCCGGGCGCGACGACACGAGTGCCAGGGCGCCGAGCGAGTCCGGCTGGAGGTCGAAGACCTCGCCGAGTACGTTGGCGTAGCGGACGCTCATGCCGGCGCCGAGGCTGAAGGTCTCGGAGGTCATGGGCTCGCTGTTGTCCTCCCCTCGCGGGAGCCACATGAGCTGGTACTCAACTGACTCGCTGCCGGCGTTGTTGAGGTCCACGTCGGTCTGGTAGAAGGCCCCCTCGGCTCCCGAGGCCACCGCCGCCGCCGGGATGGTCTGCATGTGCGTCAGACCAGCCACGCCGGCGCAGCAGTCTGATGTGGCGTAGGAGATCCAACTGGTGGAACCGTCCCAGTGGGAATACCACATGCGCCACGTCGAGCCATCAAGAACCACGGGCGCGTGAAAGACGATCTGACCACTCAACTCGACCACCGGGTTGTCGCGGTGCTTGGACCAGTGAATGCCGTCGCTCGAGAAGGCATACCCGATGCTCAAGTCAGCGGTAGTAGAAGTCTCAGCACCACCGTTGTACCACATGTGGTAGCTGGACCCGTCGAAGACGACATAGGGATTGCCGACAGTCTGCGGGTCCCAAGCCCCCGGGTAGGATCCGGGTTCGAGGACGGGGTCCGCGCGCTTCGTCCAGTCGATCCCGTCCAAGGACTCGGCATACCCGACCCGCGAGGGGAATCCTCCCCGTGATGTCGTGCCCCCAAACCACATCCTTAGGGTCTCACCCTCAGCGATCACGGTGGTCGGGCGAACGCTGAAGTCGTCCCAGGAGCCTTGAGGACCGGGGACCATCACCGGGTTCCCCGGGTGCTTGGTCCAGACGCTGCCATCGGGCGATGTCGCGTACCCGACCCGCTCGAGGTTGTCATTACCCCATGCGGAGTACCACATGTGGAACTGCGTCCCGTCGTGGATCACTGCGGCGCCGTCCAAACGGGCAGAGTCCCACTCTCCCGGCGCCCCCCGCGTAAGCACCGGGTTGGCCGGATCCATGGTCCACTCCACGCCGTCGGGCGACGTGGCGTGGCCCATGTCGGTCGGGTTACCGTTCTGGTCGGACCCGGTGAACCACAGGTGGTAGACCAACCCGTCGAAGTACGCAGCTCTGGCCCACGGCCCGCCTTGGTCCCACGGTCCCGGATCTCCAGGCTCGATCACCGGGTTGTCCGGGTGCTGGACCCATTCGGTTTGGCCCATCGCCATCCCGGCGCCGAACGCTGCAATCGACACCATCAGCACAACTCGCTTCAATTCCATGTGTTCCCCCTTTCGGAATTCGGTTCATCCACAATGTGATGCCGTGACAATGGGTTTGCCTGAGGTCAAGCTGCGGGTTTCCTGCGGATCGGGATCCGCCCACCCATCCGTGCCCGTGCCCGATCGAGTCCAAAGTCGAAAGTCAAAAGTCTCCCACCGACCCACATGCGAGTTGTGGGGCCAGCAGGGCGAATTGTGGTGCGGGCGTCTCGGCTGCAAGACTCGGCCTTGGGGTCAGCAGGTGTCATCCCGACCGAGCCGTCGAGCACAGCGAGACGGCGAGTGGAGGGACCTCTTCAACAGTCGCAGCCACGTTGTTTGGTTGCCTGGGTCGAACGGATCCCTCCTCGGCCCGGAGCCTGTCCCGAGCGAGGTGCCCACAGGGTGCCGACGAGGGAGCCTCGCTCGGGATGACAAGGAAGCGAGCTGTCGACGGGAGCTCCCCCTTCTCCCCTTCTCCCCCTCACCCGGGTGGGAAGCTGGGCGGGCGCATTCTGCTATACATGGCGAATGATCCAACCGCGATGGCGGCTGCTGCTCGACGGTGATCTGCCCGGTGCGCGCAACATGGCGCGGGACGTGGCGATCCTGGAGGCGCTCACCGACGGTGCAGGGTGCCGCCTACACTGCGGCTTTACGGCTGGACGCCGCCGTGCCTCACCCTGGGCCGCCACCAGGGGGTGGAGGCGGCCGACCTCGACTTCTGCCGGGAGCACGGCGTGGACGTGGTGCGAAGACCCACCGGCGGTCGCGCTCTGCTGCATCATCTGGAGCTGACGTACAGCCTGATCGCTCCTCTCGGTGAGGGACCGTTCTCCCGCGCCACCTGCAGGACGTTTACCGGCGGATCTGCGAGCCCCTGGTGGACTGCGTGCCGGCACCTCGGGGTCGAGGCGGAGCTGACACCGGGGGAGGTCAACCTGCAGCTTCCGAGCCCGGCGTCAACGGTCCCGTGCTTCCAGGCGCCGGCCGGCGGCGAGGTGGTGGTGGGAGGCCGCAAGCTCATCGGCTCGGCCATGCGCGCCCACGGCAACGCCATCCTCCAGCACGGGGCGATCCTGCTCGACTGGGACTCGAAGCTCCAGGCCGGCACCATGGGGCTTGCCGACGACCGGTTCCTGAGGCCCACCATCACCACCTTCGCCGAGCAGCTCGGAAGCGCGCCGGACCGAACAACCCTCGAGAGCGCACTGGTCGAAGCCTTCGCCACCGCCTTCGGCATCACGTTCGAGGCGGGCGAGTTGACGGCCGCCGAGGCGACCCGGGAGCTGACGCTGGAGCCCGGCTTCAGGGTGAGAGGGTGAGAGGATCCTCCACCTCCCGAGCCCCCGTCCGCGCCGTGCCCGATTGAGTCCAAAGTCGAAAGTCAAAAGTCAAAAGTCCGGCAACACCCCCCCTACCGGGCTATGGGCGAGTTTGGTTGATCCTGTGACCGTGCCCGAATCGAAAATCAAGACGATCTCGGACGCCGACGATTGGTCATTCGTAATTCGCAATTCGTAATGGGCGGGCGGGTGGGCGGGCGCAACCCGGCAGCGAAGGTGCGACCGTCCCGCCCACGGTACAATCCCCCGAGTGACGCTGCGCAAGAAGCTCTTCTGGATCTCGATCCTCTACTTCGGGGAGGTGATGTCGTTCGGCGTCACCTCGACGTCTGGCCGGTCTACTTCAGGGTGCACGGCGTGTCGCTACGCGACATCGGTCTGATGAGCCTGCTCTCCCTGCCGTGGACGTGGAAGCTGCTGTGGGCGCCGCTGGTGGATCGGTACGGCACCCGGCAGCACTGGATCACTGCCTGCTTGGCCCTGCTCGGTGCAACGACCCTGGCGATCGCTCCCCAGGATGCGTCAGAGCCGTCGTGGCTGCTGTGGGGCCTGCTGTTGCTGTTCACGACCGCGTCCGCGACCCAGGACATCGCCATCGACGCCTATGCGGTGGACGTAGCGACCCCTCAGGACGTCGGTTCCATCAATGGAACTCGCGTTTCAGCCCGGCGCATCGGGTTGCTGGCCAGCGGCGGCGGCATGATCTTCCTGGCGGAGTGGTTCGACTGGGACGTGATCTGGATCGCACTGGCCGCGATCTTCTTCGTCCTCGCGGCGGCGGCCTGGCTGGAGTCCCACGGGTGCCGCTGGACGAATCGGCCCGCCGCAACTCGCTGACGCCGGTCTTCCGGTGGCTGTTCCGCTGGGAGATGGCGGCAGTGGTCGTCTTCGTTCCGCTGTACAAGCTCGGTGACTCGACCCTCGGCCGGATGGTCAAGCCGTTCTGGGTGGACCGCGGCTATTCCATGGCCGAGATCGGGACCATCTCGGTGACCCTCGGGGTCGTCCTAACGATCCTCGGTGCCCTCACCGGCGGCTGGTTCGTGAACCGTTATGGGATCTTCTGGGCGTTGCTGTGGCTCGGCCTCGCCCAGCTGGTGTCCAACCTGGGGTACGTGGCGGTGGCGTCGGTGGATCTTCCACGGGAGAGCATTTACGTGGCCTCCATCGTCGAGTCCTTCACCCAGGGACTCGGCACCGCGGCCTTCCTTTCGTTCCTGATGAACCTCTGCGACAAGGAGCACGCAGCGACCCAGTACGCCATCCTGACCGCCCTGATGGCGGTGACCCGCGACATCGGCGGCGCCTTCACCGGCATCGGTGTCGAGGCACTGGGCTACGCCACCTACTTTGCGGTCACCACCGCGCTCGCGCTTGCCCGGCCTCGCCTTGCTGCCGTGGGTGCGGCGGAGCATCCGCGAGCGTCGAGACAACGGCGACGAACCGGCGGTCGGTGTGTGATTGAAGAATTGAAGATTGGAAGGATTGAAGATTCCCGCCCACCCGCCCGAAGAGTTGAAGAGTTGAAAGTCGAAAGTCTGAACGTAAACGTTCCCCCGCCCACCCTCGTCCGCGTCCGCGTTCGCGTCCGAATCGAAAACCTCTGCCCTTACCGGACCCCCGTAGCCCCGGGGTTTAGCCCCGGGGGATCGCCCACACCACGACCCTGACCCGGAGGTTTCAGGCTGTAGCCTCCCGGACAGGCAGTGTGTCAACAGCTGACCTGCCGGCTGTGCAGGCAGGCGAGACGCCTGCACCACAATCCTTGTCCCGAATCGTTCAAACGAGCGACTCGCGTTCTTCCGCGGCCAATCCAAGCACCGCCGTCCGGGCCCGGTTTTCCGAATTTCGCATTTCGAATTTCGAATTCGGGTGGGCCGGTGGGAATCATCCTTCAGCCGGAATCGACGCGATGTCCCGCCGCCGCAGCGTGATGGCGATGGTCACGCCGGCCATCACCAGCAGGGTTCCGATCCACACCAGCGCGATCAGCGGCTTGGTGGACACGTCCAGCACCAGGCTCGCCGGCGTCACCGGCTGGGCGTCGAGGCTCGGGTCGAAGACCTGCAGCTCCACCGTGCCGTTCTCGGCGTCGATCCGGCCCAGCGACAGGCTGATGCCACCGGTGCCCGGCACCACCGCCGGCGTGATCTGGGGGCCTGCAGCGCCGCCCTTGAAGGTGGGCATCACCTCGACGGTGCGCTCGCCGTTGGTCACCTGGAAGATCACCCCGAAGTTGATCCTGCCGACATCCGGGTCGAAGTCCGACATGTCGAAGTTGTCGAAGGTGATCTGGAGGGCCTCGTAATTCAGTGTCTCTCCCTTGTTGAGCACCACGGACCGAGCGATACCTCCGCCGAGACCGATCAGCTCGACCCGCACCAGGCCCTGATCGACGCTCATCCCGGTGGCCCGAATGCGGGCCCCAGGCACTCCCGGAATGTCGACCGGCACCGATTGGACCGTGCCGTCATTCATCGAGATCATGGAGGGTTCGAGCTCCGCCGGCTCCTGGCCGGGCCGCTCGAGGGCCACCACGACGCCGACGGTGAGGGCGCCCGGAACGGCATTCTGTTTCGACAGGTCGAAGCCCCTGAACGTCAACGTCCAGTCCTTGAACTCGGTGGGCTGGCCCTTGGCGAGCATCAGACGGCCGCTGGCGGGGGCCTCCTCGCCGGGCTTGAACTCCACCGGGGCCAGGTAAAGGTCCCGGGTCAGGAAGGACTTGATGTCCGGGTTGGCCACCAGCTGATTCGACTTCTGGTTGATCCACATCTTCGGCTTGAGGACGAAGTTCCGACCCCTCGGGTCGGTGATCTCCACCACCATCGCGTCACGGGCCATGGGGGTCGGCTTTTCCACTCCCTTAAAGGTCAGGGTGTAACCCAGGACCTCGGCGGGCTGGTCCTGTTTGAGCCGCACCTTGGCCTCGCGGTCCAACCAGCCGGTGGTCAGGAAGGCCAGCATCATCAGTCCCATGCCCACGTGCGCCATGATCCCGCCGGCGGCCCTCCACTGGCCTCTGCGCCCCTTGAGAAAGAGCGCCCACGAGTTGGCGACGATGCAGAACAGGACGGCGCCCACGTAGAGCACGCCGCGCCAGCCGTTGAGCCCGACCACGATGCCCACCGCGAGCAAACCACCGGTGACGGCCGCGACCACCGCGAGCTTCCGTCCGGCTCCCTCATTGGCTCGCCCCCAACCGAGGAACGGCGTGGAGCCGAGGAAAGCCGCGAACGCCACCGCCAACCAGTAACCCACCCGGTTGTAAAAGTCCGGACCAACCTGGGCGGGTTCCCCCCACAACCGAGAGATCAACGGCGCCGACGTTCCGACCAAGACGATACCGCCGATCAGGATCAGCAGAATGATGCCGACCACAAAGAAGATCGTCCGTGACAGAAACGGTTCATCGCCCACCTCGGTGGGAATCTCCCGCCACCGCACGGCGAGCAGCCCGATGGAGACCAACAGGAAGAACACCATGTTGAACACCAGCCAGCCGGTGATCCCGAGGTCCACGAAGGAGTGGACCGAGAAATCGCCGAGCACCCCGGATCGGGTCAGGAAGGTGGCGTAGACCACCAGCAGGTAGGCCATCACGGCGAGCACCAGGTTGAGCCGCCGAAACCGCTTCCGACCCCGCTGGAGCAGCATGCCGTGGGTCAGGGCGACGGTCGCCAGCCAGGGCACCAGGGACGCGTTCTCCACCGGATCCCAACCCCAGTAACCGCCCCAGCCGAGAGTCTCGTAGGCCCAGTAACCGCCCAGCATGATGGCGGTGCCGAGGGTTCCCACCGACAGCAGAACCCAAGGCATCGACGCCTTGGTCCATTCGTCGTACCGCTTCATCCACAACGCCGCCAGGGCGAAACAAAATGGGATGGCCAGCGAGGCGTAGCCGATGAACATGACGGGAGGATGGATCACCATCCAGGGGTTCTGAAGCAGGGGGTTGAGCCCCTGCCCGTCCATCGGGATCATGCTCGCCGTCAGCTGATCGTGGAACCGGAACGGGTCCTGCTTCAGCAGCAGCATGATCAGCGACATCAGGGTCAGGTTGTAAAACACCATCACCCGGGATTCGTAGGCCTTGGCGAAACGCATCAGGGGCAGTCCGAGCAGCACGCCCCAGAAGATCCACAGCAGGAAGCTCCCCTCCTGTCCCCCCCAGAACGAGGAGATCAGGTAGCGCATGGACAGCAGGTTGTCGGAGTAGGCCCACACGTAGTGCAACCGGTAGTCGTGGGTCACCAGCAGGTACATCAGTAGACCCGACACCACCACGATCGCCGCCGTCATCAACACATAGCTCTGGCGGGCAAAGCCGCGCAGCTTCTCGCTGCCGCGGATGACCAGCACGTAGCTGACCGTGGACGCGACTCCGAGCAAAAAGGCCAACCACAACAGGAGAGTTCCTGGGGTATACATGCGAGCTCCTCTCTGGATTTCGAGACGCCGCCTCGACGCGTGGCCGCCGGCGGTTCACGCCGGTCGACCGGTCACGCTTCGCTGGCGTAGCTTCTGTCTTCGCCCTCGATGCCCTGATACTTCGACGGACACTTCACCAGCAGCTGATCGGCGTGAAACGCACCGTCGGCGAAGCTGCCCACCGCCACGATCTCCGTGGCCTCCTCGAAGTTGCCGGGTTTGATCCCGGAGTACAGCACCGGCATCGTGTTTCCGTCCTCGTCAACCAGGCCAAAGCTGAGCTTCTCCGACGCCTCCACGTACTCGGTGGAGTTCGGAACCAGGGCCCCCTTGACCTGGACCTTGGTCGGCCGCCGCATGGCCTCCTCGATGGAGACGTAGGGCGTCAGGTTGTCCTTGAACGAGGTCGCCCCGAAGGCGAGGAAAGCGACAATCAACACGCCGCCGATCGCATACCAGATGCGGCGTTGGCGTCTTGGATCCTTCATGAGTCCTCCAGCCGGCGGACCTTGCGGTCCACCCTATAGACGTATCCGAAAAGGCCGACCCAGATCATCAGGGTGACCACCATGATTCCCAGTAGATCGTTCACAGGACCTCCTGCTGGCGCCGCTGCCGGATGGCATCGACGCGGCATCCAATAGTATATAACCATACAAACAACCCAGTAAATCCCGCCAACGAGGCCATCAGGACCTGGGTATGCCTCGAGTCGAAGTCGTTGACCCCCCGGGTGTTGATCAGGGAGTCGGGGTGGAGCGACCAGTAGATCCTCGGCACGACGAAGATCAGGAACGGCACCGTCACGAAGGCCAGGATCGCATACACCGCGGCCAGCGAGGCCCGCCGCTCCGGATCCGGGATGGCGCCACGCAATGCGAAATAGGCACTGTAGATCAGCAGAAGGATCACGATCGACGTCTGGCGCGGATCCCAGTTCCAGTAAGCGCCCCACATAATTCTCGCGAACACCGCGCCGGTGACGGTGGCGAGCACCGCGAACAGCAGCCCGAGCCCGGCGCTCACCGTCGCCCGAATATCGTCCATGGGATCCCGGCGACGGAGGTACATCACCGAGGCGACGCACGAGAACAGGAAAGCCAGCACCGCCACCCAGGCGGTAGGAACGTGGAAGAACACGATCCTGGACGACTCCCCGATGAACTTGTCGGCCGCCGACACATAGAAGAAGGACGCCCAGATGACCACGGTCATCCAGAGCAACAGGACCCATTTCAGGACTTCTTTGAAACTCATTCCCAACTCCGGGCACTACGATACACAGCGGCGGGGCTTGTGGCCAGTCTGGGGGAGTCAAAAGTCAAAAGTCAAAAGTCTCCCACCCACCCATCATGTCGAGTTGTGGGGCCAGCAGGGCGAATTGTGGTGCGGCCGTCTCGGCTGCAAGACTCGGCCGTGGAGTCAGCAGCTGTCATCCCGACCGAGCCGTCGAGCAAAGCGAGACGGCGAGTGGAGGGACCTCTTCAACAGTCGCAGCCTCGTTGTTTGGTTGCCCGGGTCGAACGGATCCCTCCTCGGCCCGGAGCCTGTCCCGAGCGAGGTGCCCACAGGGTGCCGACGAGGGAGCCTCGTTCGGGATGACAATAGAAGGAACCGTCGACGGGAGCCTTCCCCTTCTCCCCTTCTCCCCTTCTCACCTTCTCACCCGGGTGAGAGGGGGATCAATCGTTCCATACGACCGGGAAAAGAAAAGCCGAGACGACGGTCATGATCCCCCCCAGCGAGACCACCGCCCGCAGCGACGCCTTGACGGTGTCCACCGAGCCTTCGGCAACGCCCATGGTGCCCTGGATCAGGAACACCATCAGGGCCAGCAGCAGCGGCAGTGCCAGCACCGGAAACAGCGCACCCCGACCCACGGCGCGGGCAATGATGGCGGCGACAATGGTCGCCACCGCCGCCAGGGTGTAACCACCCGCCAACAGCAATACGACAAACCATCCAACCAGCTGGATCCGATAACCCATCAAGACGCAAAACAGCGGTACCAAGATCGACATCAGCATCGCCAACAGGACAACGTTGAAGAGTAGCTTCCCGGCCCACACCACGTGGGGAGTCGCGGACAGCCTGAGCAGCGGCGCGGTGTGGCTCTCCTCCTCCTTCACGAAGGAGCGGTCGAGCCCCGCGAGAGCGGCGAAGAAGACAACGATCCACAGCAGCACCGCGAGCAGGAACGGACGGTCCGCGGTGGAGATCCGAAACGGGCCCACCGCGTAGGCGACCGCGATCAGGGTGGTCAGGGCAAACAGGCCGAGCGAGCTGAGGGCGATCCGGGTGCGAAACTCCGCCCGCAAATCCTTGGCCGTCACGGCCCACGCCTCAGCCAGCCAGCGAGACATGCCTCGTCCCCCACTCCATTTCCCGCGGATCGTTGGTGGCGAGCACCACCGTGGCGCCGGCTTCAGTCACCGAAGCCACCCAGCCGTCGAGCCAGTCCCGCCCGGCCGGGTCCAGGTTCGACCCCGGCTCGTCGAGCAGCAGCAGCGACGGCCGGTGGAGCATCGCCTGGGCGATCTTGAGCCGCTGGTGCATGCCGGTGGAGAATCCCCCCACGGCGGTCCGGCGCCCCGGGTCCAGCCCGACCCGTTCGAGACAGGCCCTGCACCGCGCATCGATCTCGCCGAGGCCCCGGACCCTGGCGAAGAACCTCAGGTTCTCCATGGCGTCCAGCTCCTCGTACAACGACATCGCCGGTGCGACCACGCCCAACACTCGCCTCCAGCTCGACCGGTCGATCTCGGATCCGTCGGTCCTCCGGTAGAGCACCGATCCGACCGTGGGGCGCAGCAGCCCGCAGAGGATCGAAAGGAGGGTGGATTTACCCGATCCGTTGGGCCCGGTCACGGCCAGCACCTCCGAGGGCGCCGCCTCGCCGGAGACCGACCGGAAGACCACTCGCTGGTCGAAGCGTTTGGCCACCTCCCGAAACTCGATTCGAACTCCTGGCATCACGGGCCGACGATACCACGCATCTGCGCCCGGTAGCCCGTGCCCGAATGAGTCCAAAGTCTAAAGTCAAAAGTCAAAAGTCCCCCGCCCACCCACCCGAGCTATGGGGCGAGAGTGATTGATCCCGTGCCCGTCTCCCCCCTCCACCCCTCCACCGCTTCACCGCTTCACCGCTCAACGGCATTGCCCACCACCGAACGACCCGATCTGATCCTCGAGCCCTCATTTGCTGGAATCGCGCGCTCAACCAGGTGAGCAGCTCGATTTCATCCCCTTCCCCTCGGCCCCTTTTCCCCTCGGCCCCACTGCTTCCCAGGTGGACAGTTGGCTGATAATGCGGGATAGTTCCTGTCGGGAAGGGAGTGTTCATGCGATCGTTGATCACCGGCACCGGCATGCATGTTCCGCCGAAGATCGTCACCAACGACGATCTCGCGCGCATCATGGATACCTCGGACGAGTGGATTCAGGTGAGAACCGGCATTGCCGAGCGCCGATTCGCAGCGGACGACGAAGCGACCTCGGACCTCGCCGCAATCGCCGCACGCAGTGCGATCGACGACGCCGGCCTGGCGCCAAAGGACATCGAGTACCTGGTTTTCGCGACCATGACCCCCGACTACTTCTTTCCCGGGTCGGCCCCCTTCCTGCAACGCAAGCTCGGCCTCGACCACGTGCCGTGTCTCGACATCCGCCAGCAGTGCGCCGGTTTCATCTACGGCCTTCAGCTGGCCGACGCCATCGTCCGTTCCGGGCAGCACCGGCGGCTTCTGGTGGTGGGCGCGGAGGTCCACAGCTGCCTTCAGCCGTGGAAACGAGCCAGCTGGGACATCGCCCTGGGCTTGTCCGACGAACAGGTGCCCGAGGAAGAGTACGCCAGAAACACCGAGTTCCGAGACCGGACGGTGATCTTCGGGGATGGCGCCGGGGTCATGGTGGTGGAAGCTTCGGAGGAGGACGGGCGCGGCATCATCGACTGCCTGATCTACACCGACGGTTCCGAGGCCGAACGTCTGTGGACCAAGGCAGCCGGCAGCGCGTTCAGACCCTACATCAGCCACGAAATGGTCGCCTCAGGCGATATCACGCCCATCGTCGAGGGTCGGAAGGTCTACGCCCTTGCCGTGACCGCCATGCCCGCGGTCACCCTCGAGATCCTCGAGCGAAACGGGCTGAACCTGGACGATCTGGATCTGCTCATCATGCACCAGGCCAACCTGCGTATCAACGAGGGCGTCCAGAAGAGACTCGGCCTTCCCGACGACAAGGTTTTCAACAACATTCAAAAATACGGCAACACCACCGCCGGCACCATCCCGATCGCCTATCACGAAGCGCGCCAGCAGGGACGCGTCAAGCCCGGAGACCTCGTCTGCTTTGTGGGTTTGGGCAGCGGTCTCAACTGGGGGGCTGTGCTGTACCGTTGCTGACGGAGAGACAATGAACAGAAAATTGCTGATCAACGCCCATCGCCCCGAAGAGGTGCGCGTGGCGATCGTCAACGAGGGCATCCTCGACCAGTACGAGGTGTCCACCGCCGACACCGGCCTGTATCGGGGCAACATCTACCGCGGCGTCGTCGCCAGCATCCAGCCCAGTCTGGACGCCTCATTCGTCGATTTCGGAGCCGAGAAGCACGGCCTGCTGAGAGCGGAGGACGTGGTCCCGGCAGCCGCCCACCGCAAGAGCACGGAGAGCGGCAAGCGTCCGCGAATCGACCAGCTGCTCGAAAAGGGACGGCCGGTCCTGGTCCAGGTGGTCCGCGACGGCATCGCGGCCAAGGGCGCCTTGCTCACTACCAACCTCAGCATTGCGGGCCGCTATCTGGTGCTGATGCCCTACGAGGTGACCAGGGGCATCTCACGCAAGCTCGAAGACTCCGAGACCCGCGGCGTGATGCGCGAACGACTCGACCAGCTGGACGTGCCGGAGGGCTTCGGCGTGATCGCCAGGACCAACGCCGGCGACCAACCCAAGTCCTCCCTCACCCGAGATCTGAGTGCCCTCCTCAGGCTGTGGAAGAAGGTCCGCAGCGAAGCTTCTACCGGCAAGGGCCCACGGCTGCTGTACAGCGACCAGGACCTGATCCTCCAGGTCCTCAGGGATTCCCTCGACGCGAGCATCGACGAAGTCCTGGTGGACAACGATGACGCCCACGACAAGGTCCGCGCCTACATGGGGACGTTCATGCCGCGCGCCAAGACCAGGCTGACACGGTACTCCGACCGGATGCCGCTGTTCAGCCGGTTCCAGCTGGAAGAGCAGATCGACCGGATCTACCAGCGCAAGGTGGTGCTCCCCGCCGGTGGATCGATCGTCATCGACGGCACCGAGGCGCTGACCGCCATCGACGTCAACTCGGGGCGGTCGAGAAAGGGCGGGAGCCAGGAGGACACGGCGGTCAACACCAACCTCGAAGCCGCCCGCGAGGTGGCCCGCCAGCTGCGGCTGCGGGACATCGGCGGCCTCCTGGTGGTGGACTTCATCGACATGCGGTCGGCCAAGCACCAACGCGAGGTCGAACGAACCCTGCGCGAAGCCATGAAGGACGATCGAGCCAAGTTCACGGTGAGTCGGCTTTCGCCGAATGGTCTCCTGGAGATCAACCGCCAGCGCCTCAAGAAGGAGCTCAAGCTCCGCACCTACAGAAGCTGCCCCACCTGCAGCGGGACCGGCAGCATCGCCAGCCCCGAGCTGGTCGGTCTCAACCTGCTGCGACGCATCGAAACCCGCGCGGTAACCGGTCGTCTCAAGCAGGTGCGGGTCGAGCTCCACCCCGAGCTGGCCGACGCCCTCCAAAACGAACGCCGGCACGAGCTGGCGGCCCTCGAACACGAGTTCGACATCAGCATCGAGATCATCGCCGCCACCAGCCTGCACCGCTCCGACGAGAACGTCGCATGGTTCCAGCGCGAGGACTCTCGGCAGGGGCCGCAGCCTCCGGTGGCTGCCGTGACGGTGGCCGATCTGTCGGATAGCGGCGCCCGACGGGCTGTGAAGAAAGGTCCGTCGAAACAGGAGGAAGCCACCAACGATCCCGACGAAACCGGCGTCGACGACACGCCGTCCGAAGCTGCCAAGAGCCGCCGGCGGCGCCGGGGAGGACGTCGGCGCAAGAAGGACGCCAAGCCCCCGGAGGAAACCGATAACGCCGCCCCCGCCCCGGAGCCCCAGGAGGCGAAAAAAGCCGATTCCGGCGAGGATTCGGACCCTCCGGCGAAGCGCCGCCCGCGCCGCCGACGGCGCAAGAAGGACGCCAAACCCCCGGAGGAAACCGATAACGCCGCCCCCGCCCCGGAGCCCCAGGAGGCGAAAAAAGCCGATTCCGGCGAGGATTCGAACCCTCCGGCGAAGCGCCGCCCGCGCCGCCGACGGCGTCGCAAGCCGAAACCCACCACCGAGGAAAGTTGAACGTCACACTTGTCACGGTTCACTTTTCACGTGTGCAGCAGCTCGCGAAGCGGAGAAGCGGATTCCTCAGCGAATACCTGAGTATCGATGCAGAGCTCCTCGCCGATGAAATCGAGAGCCTCGCGGAGGTCGTCCAGCGAGAGCCTGCGCGGAACCCGAACCACGGCCGACATGCTGAACAGAGGCGTGCCGCTCATCGGCGCCGCCGTGACCTCGGTGTTCATCCTCTCCACGTTGATCCCCTGATCGGCGAGATAGCGGGTGATTTCGTGGATGATGCCGAGGTGGTCGGCGCCCAGGACCGTGATGGCGCACTCCACCGCCCCTTCCTCGACAGGCTCGGGGGCCTCGCTGAGGCGGGTCTGGACGTCGAACTTGGCGAAGTGAAGCTCGCCGAGAACCTCCCTCAGCTTTTCGGTCTGCTCCTCCGGCGCCGTGACGAACATGAGCATGGCAAAGTCACCGCCGAGGCGTTGGAACCGGCTCGTTTCCACGTTTCCGTGGTGCCGGGCGATCAACCGTGTGACCTCTTCGAGAACCCCGGGGCGGTCCCTGCCGGACGCGGTCAAGACCAGTTGTTTCCGCATCAATTCTCCGACCTACCATGTTACCAGCAGAAAAAGGGCGCGGCATCGCCGCGCCCTGGAGGTTGTTCGTGGCCGTCCGACTGGGCCCGTCACTTGGTCGCGATCTGCACGCCTCCCGAGAAGGTCGAGATGGAGACCTCGGCGCCACCGGCGCCCGCGGTGAAGCTGAGCTCCTTCTCCGGGGTGTACTGATTCGTACTGCGCGCTTCGGGTCCAATGGCGTTTTGGATGGACCCGCTGAAGGTCTCCACATAGAATTCAGCCGAGACCGAAGGTTGGACAACCAGCTTGACCGTGCCGCTCACGGTCTCGAAGTCGTACTCCCCCCGGGGGCTCATCTCGGCGGAGTAGCCGATGTTCCCGGACACCGACTCGAAGCCGGCCGCATCGAAGGCGCCTCCCAACACCGACACGTTGCCGCTCACGGTTTCAACCGCCAGCTCACCCGCACCGTCGCGGACGACGATCGACCCGCTGACCGATTGGAGATCGGTTTCGCGCGACGCGTGGCCGACGGTGATCTCGCCGCTCACCGATTCCGCCGACAGCTCGCTCGGCGTGCCCGAGACCGTGATCCTGCCGCTCACGGACTCGAGGCTCACCTGGCCCGCCACGCCCTCGATGTCGATGGTCGCACTCACCGTTTCCACATCGACGCTGGCGTTCATCGGCACCTTGATCACCAGCTCGGTGTCGAGATCGTCCGCGTGGCGAGGCACGTCCACCTCGATCTGGAGTCGGTTCGCGTCGCCGCCGATCTCCAGCTCGCGGACGTTCCTGCCGAGCACACCGGTAATTTCCACCTGGTCGCTGCTCCAGCCCACCACCTGAACCGACCCGGCGAAGTTCGAGACGCCGACGCTGCCGTCCGCCGCCAGGGGTCTCACCTCGTCCACCTTGCGTTGGGCCCACGCCGGGGCCGCGATCAGCAACCCGATCATCGCGAACTGTGCAATTCTGTTCATCTCATCCCCCTAAATTTCTGCGGGCAATCGGTTGGCCCGCCGCAAGAGTTGGATCTGTTGACGGTACGCCCTGGTCAGCTGACCGGTCAGCATAGGGTTGTCCGGGTCATTTCCGAGGGCGGTCGAAATTCGGTTGATGGCCGCATCGATCACTCGGAGGTTGTCGAACACTACCGCGGTGGTCTCGGGCGACAGCTGACCCTCCCTCCGGCTGAGGGCCTGGAGCAGCTCGTCCCGCGCCTCCTGAAACTGAGCTTCGACCGCGAACATCGATCCGCCCCCCGAGCTCGCCGGCTCAGCCGCCGGAGTCTCGTTTCGTTCAACCACCACGATATGGGCCTGTTGACGGCCGACCGTATACGCGACCACGACCGAACCGACGGCCGCCGTGATGACGGCCGCCACCGCTAGCCACGAACGCAGCCCGCGCCCAAACAGCCCTCGCACCACGTTGTCCTTCGCCACCAGGCGTGCGCCGATCGCCGGCCAGAGATCGGTCGCCGGCTCCACCGACCGCGGCAGACCCTTGGCCAGGTCGACGATCCTGCGCGCGATTTCCAGCTCACCGGCGCATTCGGGGCAGGTCGCAGCGTGCCGCTCGGCGGCCGCCGCCTCGGCGCCCGGCAGTGTGCCGTCGATGAGGTCGTCCAGACGTTCGGTGAAGAGATCGCAGTTCATGATGACAAGGCCTTTCGCAAGAGGCTCCTGGCCCGACTGAGCTGGGCCTTGGAGGTCCCCACCGCCATGCCCGCGAGACGGGCGATTTCGTTGTGCTTGTAACCCTCCACGTCGTGGAGGACGAACACGGTACGGGCGCGGGGCGGCAGCTCGGCGACGGCTTTCTCGAGATCGAGGACACCCGGCGCCGGCGGCAACGACGAACCATGGTGACGATTCACCAGGGGTTCGAATGACTCCAGATTGGGACGACGTTCGGCGGCTCTGAGATGACCGAGCACGACGTTGACCCCCACCCGGTGGAGCCAGGTTGTGAAAAGACTCTCGCCGCGAAATCCGGCGAGCTTCTGCCACGCTCGGATATAGGTTTCTTGGGTGAGCTCCTCGGCCAGGTGGGGGTCGCCGCACATCCTCAGGCAGAGCCCGTGGATGCGACCCACCGTCGCTCGATAGACCTCCTCGAAGGCGGCCACATCGCCGGTGCGCGCCCGTTCCACCGCGTGGTCGAGATCAGCGCCGGCGGTCACGGGGTACCCGGTCGGGGCCGGCGCGGGAACTGCCAGTGCTTCCACAACCCATGTGATGCTCTCCCCGTGGCTTTGGTTTAACCCGCACAGTGTAGGGAATCCCCACCGCGGAGGGCGGGTTTTCGCTAGCAGACCGAGGAGGCAGCATGTGCACGTCGGAGATGACGACGCGAGGAGTCCTGGTGGAGGTCGAATCCACCTACGTTCCGGAGAGATCACAACCGATGCAGAATCGGTGGTTCTTCGCCTACCGCATCCGGATCACCAACCACGGACAGGAGGTGGTCCAGCTGGTCAGCCGCCACTGGATCATCACCGACGCCAACGGTCAGATCGAAGAGGTCGTCGGCCCGGGTGTCGTGGGTGAGCAGCCGCTGCTCAAGCCTTCCGAGAGCTTCGAGTACACCTCCTTCTGCCCGCTCTCCACACCCTTCGGGACGATGCGGGGAACCTACCAGATGATCACGCCGGACGGCGAGAGCTTCGACGCCGACATCGCCCCGTTCGAACTCTCTCAACCACTGGCTACGAATTAGCGTGAACCGTCGTTGCGGTGATCGCTCAATACTCGCGTCTCATACCTCACGGCGACCGCCGCAAACACTCGACCCTCAATCCGAGTGAGGTCTGAGACGCGAGTATTGAGTTCTGACGAGGGATTTTTTCAGCGCGATTCACAAAGTCTTCAGTGTAAATGGCTTAGGTCCCTCGATTTCTCCCGTCCTTTACGAGTGCGTCGACGAATTGGAGGAGTCGTCGGACCCCTTCGGAAAACACCGATTCGGGTGGGAGCAGACTGAGGACGATGTAGCCGTCGCCTGAAAAGTCGAAGAGGTATCCGGGATGAACCGCCACACCGCGCTCCTCGAGCAGGCGCAGGGCGAACTCCTCGTCATCCAGAATCGCCGGAATGCGGATGACCGCCGACCACCCGCCCTGCGGGGGCAAGAGGCTGGCCGCCGGATAACCGGCCGCGAGCTCTCCAAGCACCTCGAGGTTGCGGCGACACCGGCAGCGGATGGCGTCGCCGACCACACCTCCCCGCTGAATCAGCCCGGCGGTGGCTCCTGCGACCGGACCGCTGACCGACAGGTACGCGTCGGCAACGTACTCCAACCCCTCGGCCGCCGCGGCCGCCGCGGGCTCCGGCCCCGAGATCACGATCCAGGCGAGCTTGACCTGGGGCAGCCCGATGCTCTTCGAGAGTCCCCCGAGGGTGAAGCCGAGGCAGGACAGGCCGGCGGCGAAACTGCGGTTGAATTCGGCAGCGCTTCCCCAAACGTACGGCAGGAAAACTTCATCGGCGATCAGCGTCCAACCGCGGCTGCGGCAGATCTCCGCCAGCCGGATCGCGTCGTCCGAGCGAATCATCGACCCGGTCGGGTTGTTGGGGTGCACCACGATGAGCGCACGGCAGCTCGCTGGTGCGTTCTCGATGGCGGTCAGATCGGGGCTCCAGGTCGCGTCGGGGCTCAACGCATAGCGGACCAATTTCACCCCATCCAGGCGGGCGAGTTGATCGAAAAGCGGATAGGACGGGGTGGGCGCGAGCACGCAGTCGCCGGGATCCGCCAGGAGCTTGAACAGAAAACCGTAGGCCTCACTCGTCGACGCCGTCAGGAAGATGCGGTCCGCCGTGACGTGGCAGCCGGCGTTCCGGTACTGTGCAGCGATCTCCTCCCTGGCCGCCGCCAATCCCCTGGGGTCCGGCCGGTAGTCCAAACCGCTTTCGTCCGCGAGGTCCCGCAGGAAACCTACCGGGTACGGCAGCCCGCACCGGGTCGGGTTCGACTCGGTCAGGTCGAACGGCGGATCGCCCATGCCGGCCCTGGCCGAGGAGAGTCGATTCGGGCGCTGGTCGGCGGGCACGCGGCGGGAAAATCGCACCATGGCGCCATCATTGTTTCTCAGCACCTCGACCGCTGCAACCGTAGTCCAGTCGTTCCCAAACCGGCCGCAGTCCGCCGCGAACCAAGCACAAGGGATTCCCGTTACAGGGAGTGCCGATCGGTTTTGCCGGCATATGTGGGCTAGAATCGATCGGGAGCTGGAGGACGAATGCAGATTTCATTCGCCGAACCCCTATCACGCGCCTGGGAGAGGATGCGGCGGATCCTCTTCGAGCCCTTCGAGCTTGCGAAGTGGCTGGTGCTCGGCTTCTCGGCGTGGCTCGCCGGGTTGGCGAGCAGCGGCACGGGCGGCACCGCCTGGAACAGCGCGGGTGACGAAGTGTCACACCGGGACGTCGGATTCACCGGGGTGGGCGACGCCTTCGAGAGGGTGGCGGAAAATCTGATCTGGATGCCGCTGGTGCTACTCGGAGTGCTGGTGTTGCTGGCGATCGTGTTGGCCGTCCTCTGGGTCAGCTCACGGGCCAAGTTCATCTTCCTTGACAACGTGGTCCACAACCGCGCCGAGATCGTGAAGCCCTGGAAGCGCTTCAAGACCATCGGCGACTCGCTGTTCCTGTGGCGGGTGGGGTTTGTGGCGATCCTGGGGGGAATCCTGCTGGTGCTCGCCGGTGTCATCCTGCTGCCGGCCGCATCGCTGTCGTTCAGCGATGCCCTACGCGGCCTTTCCTTCGCCGGGATCTTTCTGGGTGTGTTGACGGTCATGGTGGTGGCGGTTCTGGCCTTCTTCGTGCTGGTCTTCCTCGAGAACTTCGTCATCCCGATCATGTACAAGTTCGACCTTCGGGCGGTCGAAGCGTGGCGTTTCTTCCTGCCGTGGCTGAAGCGCCACTCCGGGTGGTTCGTGGCGTACGCCGTGCTCCTCTTGGTGGCCGGGGTCGCCTTCCAGTTGGTAGTGATGATGCTCTGCCTCTTCACCTGCTGCATCGTGCTCATACCCTACGTGGGGACGGTCATCCTGCTGCCTGCATGGGTGATATACCGGATCTACGGCGTCGAGTTCCTGGCCCAGTTCCACCCCGACTTCGATCTCTTTGCGATGGAATCCATCGTCCCCGCCGAACCGGAGTTCGTTGACGAGGAAACGTAACGAGCCCTCACCCACCCGCCCATTGCGAATTGCGAATTGCGAATCAGCGGCGTCCGGGGTCATGTGTGCTGGAAATCGTCAACGGCCTCGGCAGGCTGTCAATTCGCAATTCGCAATGCGCAATGGGAGGTTGGGAGGGTTACGGGCGGCGCGCATCCCACCCGTAGCCGAGGTACTCCCAGTCGACCCGATCGCGGCGGAGGGTCAGGACCCCGAACCCCTCGCCAGTGCCGTGCCATGATCCCCGCCACCACTTACCGCTGACCGCACCGCCGGTGATAAAGGTGGTGTTCTGCCAACGGAGCATCTCGTCCACGTGGAGGTGCCCCTGGAGTACGAGCAGCAGGTTGTGATCCTCGAAGAGCCGAATCACCTCCCTACCGTTGACGACCACCCGATTCGCAGGCGCCGCAGCGGTGGGGCTTTCGGTGGCCTGGTAGAAACCGGTCATCAGCGGGATGTGGCTGACGATCACGATCGGGGTTGAGGAGTCGACCAACCGCAGCTCGGACTCGATCCAATTCAGCTGGCGGTCGTCAATCCGACCGAGATACGGCTCGGGCTGTCCTGCGACCAGGATCGAGTCGAGAAACAGGAAGAGATAACCGCCGGCGCGCAACGATCTGAAGGTGCGTTCGAGCCCGAACGCCATCCGAAATCGGCCTCGTGGATCCGCGCTGGCGGGGCTGCCGTCCTCGGGACTGGCGGCAACCAGATCGTGATTGCCGATCACCGGCTCCACCTGCGCCGTGATCGCCCGATGCATCTGGAGGTAGGCCTCCCACCTGGGCTCCACGGCGGCGGCGGCGGACTGGAAGCCGTCGGTGATGAGGTCACCGCCCGCGATCACCAGGTCCGGCCGCTGCGCATTGACGGCTCGAGCGGCCTGGGCGAGTGCGACCGGAGTATCCCACTCGGTTCGAGCATGGACGTCGGTGAGGAAAGCGACCCGCAGTGGCGAGCCCGTGGCCCCGCCTGCGGGCCACGAGGCCCGGACCGGCAACCCGCAAGCGGCAGCCCCAGCCAGCTCCAGGAATCGACGCCGGGTCAGCGGTTTCCGATCACCCTTCATGGCTGCCCCTCCACGCGTATCCGCCAACCATTGCCCACCGCCCGCTCCAGCAGCATCAGCACCACTGCGACGAGCACCAGGACGGCACGCAGAACGGGCTCTGAAATCCACGTGATGAGGTGGGTTCCGGCCCTGCTGATGAAAGGCCAGTCCGGATCGTGGAGTGCCTCGAGCTCGCGCCGCACCTCGGGTTCCAACGTCTTCCCGGATCGACGCAGCGTGTTGGTGAAGGCCTGCTCCAGGATCTGATTCTCTCGGTAGGCGAGGGTTGAACGGAGCTTGAGTTCGTCGGGGTCGTCGGCCCTCTGTCGGGCAAGCTTCGCGTTGTAGTTTCGGCCGAAGAGGTGGATCCTCGCTTCGTACGTCAGAGGGTCCGCAAACCCCTGATGATCTCGGTGGAACGTGTTGTAGGCGGCGTCTGGGAAACGGTCGATGATCTCCGCCGCCTCGCTCGCCCGGCGGCGATCCTGCTCCACGAGCTCATCCATGGTCATCCGGGACTTGAATTTCCCCACTCCGGAAAGCCGGTGGAAATGACCGTACTCAGCCATCTCGTTGGCCGGATGGGCGAGAAAGCCCAAACCCGGAATCCGCGCAGCGTACCAAGCCACCCGGTTCGGGGTGTTGGCCAGGCAAAGAGCGATCAAGATCACGAGCGCGGCCGCGAGACGGAGGGCCATTCTGACCGAGCCGATCTGGGGTGGTTGCCACGGACCCTCGTCCAGCCGCCACGCCACCAACGCGCCCAGGCCGCACGCTCCGGCGTTCAACCCAACGTCACGAAAATCCCAGTATCTCTCCGGCGTGATCCACTGAATGATCTCGTCGACCGTCCCCGTCAAGGTTCCGAGCAAGGCGGCGGAGAGGAGCACCGCGACATCCGGTTCGGCCGGGCGGATCGCACGGTAGATCAGCCAGCATAGAATCCCGTACTCCACCAGGTGAACCGCCTCCTCGGGCCGTCCCCGCAGACGCCACGCCCAGCCGATCGCGACTGCCGCGACCACCGCCAGCCATGCGACGTCCGCCGTTCCCGGGTGGGGGCGCCTGGCCAGCAGCCGCAACACGGCGACCGTGACCAGCAGCACCAGCACGGTCATGACCGAAACGGTGATCCACCGGTCCCACCCGCGCTCCGACAGCCATCGCTGGACCGTCCGCACCAGCGGTACGGTTGCGAACAGAAGCGCGGTCCAGAGGGCCGCGATCACCGCGGCGCGCTGGCGGCGGCTCCTGTGGGGATCCCGGGTGTCCAAAAGGTCCATTGGTCGCCCTTCGATCCTACAGTGTCCGCGTGTCTCCCGTTGCAGATTGCGACTGGCGAGCCATCGCCATCCGATTTTGAACCCCGCGGTCCTCATGTCTAACGCCCCCGTTTCTTTGGCTTCAACCGCCAACTGCGGTACAAAGGAAGCCCAACACCCGGAGGCGCCATGACAGCCCGAGATCACATCCTGGCGATCGACCACGGCACGCAGAGCGTGCGGGCCCTGCTCTTCGACGCACGGGGCCATTTGGTGGCCAAACAGCGGGTCGAGGTCGAGCCCTACGTTTCGCCACATCCCGGTTGGGCTGAGCAGGACCCCGAGCTGTACTGGGCGTCGTTGTGCCAAGCCTGCATGGGTCTGTGGGAGTCGAGCCCGATCTCCGCCGAGGCGGTGGCCGGGGTTGCCCTCACCACCCAGCGGGCGACGATGGTCAACGTGGATCGGGACGGCACTCCGCTGCGCCCCGCCGTCGTCTGGTTGGATCAGCGCCGCACCGAGGGCTTGCCGCCGGTGGGCGGACCGTGGGGTCTCGCCTTTCGCCTGGCCGGGATGAGCCGAACCGTGGCTTACTTCCAGGCGGAGGCGGAGGCCAACTGGATCAGGAGCCATCAGCCCGATGTCTGGCAGAAGACCCACAAGTACCTCCTGCTCTCCGGCTTTCTGACCCACCGGCTGGCGGGGCGGTTCGTCGACTCGGTGGGCTGCCAGGTCGGCTACCTGCCCTTCGACTACAAGCGGCTCCGGTGGGCCGGACCGCGGGACTGGAAATGGACCGCCCTGCCCATCGAACCGGCGGTGCTCCCGGAGCTCGTGCCGCCGGGCGAGGTCATGGGCCAGATCACCCGCGAGGCTTCGCTGGTCACCGGCATTCCAGCCGGGCTGCCGTTGGTGGCGGCCGCCGCCGACAAGGCCTGCGAGGTGATCGGCGCCGGCTGCCTCGAGCCGCAGATCGGATGCCTCTCCTACGGCACCACAGCCACCATCAACACCACGCATCACAAGTACGTGGAGGCGATCCCGATGATCCCTCCGTACCCTGCGGCGGTGCCGGACTGCCATTCCCTGGAGGTTCAGATCTACCGCGGCTACTGGATGGTGTCGTGGTTCAAGAAGGAGTTCGGCCACCGGGAACAACGAATCGCCCAGGAGCGGGGCATCGCGCCGGAAGAGCTCTTCGACGAGCTCGTCCGGGCGGTCCCGCCGGGATCCATGGGCCTCGTGCTCCAGCCCTACTGGTCACCCGGACTCAAGGTGCCGGGCCCTGAGGCCAAGGGAGCGGTGATCGGGTTCGGCGACGTCCACACCAGGGCCCACCTCTACCGGGCAATCCTCGAGGGTCTGGCGTACGGCCTCAGGGAAGGTGGCGAACGCTGCCAGCGCCGGAGCGGCGTCGAGCTGACCGAGATTCGGGTGGCGGGCGGGGGTTCTCAGAGCGACGCCGCCATGCAGATCACGGCCGACATCTTCGGCCTGCCGACGGCCAGACCGCACCTCTACGAGGCCTCCGGGCTGGGGGCGGCGATCGACGGAGCGGTGGGCCTCGGCATTCACTCCGATTTCCAGTCGGCGGTGGCCGAGATGACCCGACCCGGAGCGGTTTTCGAGCCCGAGTCGGAAAGCAGGAAGATCTACGACGAGCTCTACCGCGAGGTCTACCTCAAGATGTACCGCCGGCTTCGTCCGCTCTACGAGCAAATTCGGCGGATTACGGGCTATCCGTGACCGCCCACCCACCCAGTTGAAAGTTGAAAGTTGAAAGTTCCCTGCCGCCCACCTCAAACAAACCGGCGGGCGAGAAGGACCAGACCGATCACGATCAGTGCGACCGCGACCAGGCGGCGGAAGGCATCTTCGCTGATCCGAAGGTGGGTCCGATGGCCGATCCATGCTCCCAGCAGCACCGCCGGGAAGACCACCAGTGAGGACCAGGCCCTGGGCCAGGTGATCAAGCCGAACGCTGCGTAGGAGGGCACCCTGATGGCGGTCATCAGCAGGAACAGGGCCATCAGGTTGCCGCGAAAGACCGCCTTCGGAACTCCAGCCAGGCGGTAGTACACGATCAGCGGCGGACCGCCGGTTCCGAACAGCCCCGTCAAGACCCCCGAAACCAGACCCACCGGCGGCGCAACCCAACCCGGCAACCTCCGCCCCTGCGACCGACCGGTTGCCAGGAAGACCACTCCCGCAAACACCAGGACCACTCCGAGGAGGATCAGCAGCGCCGTAGGCTCTCCTCTTCCCAGCGCCCACGCGCCGATCGGGATCCCCGCCCCGATGCCGAGAAAAATGACCAGCACCCCGCGCCACGCCACGAGACGTCGAGATTGCCAGACCACGTAAAGCTCTGCCGGCAGGTTGACCACCAGCAGGATCACAACCACATCCCGAAGCTCGGGCATGATCAGCGCGAGGGTGCCAACAGCGATCAGGCCGGCGCCAAAGCCGAGCAACACGTACACCGCCTCAGCGACAGCCAGCACCAGGCAGGCAACGGCGTACTGGGCGGCCGAATCAAACACGGTTTCCACCACTAACGCAGTGTACCGATCTCGACGATGAACGTTGAACACGTTCGTAGAAACGGGAGTACGAAGCGACCAGGGGATGTTACCCACGCAGGACCGGGGCGCCGGCACCTCGGTGGCACCCGTCATATCCGACCGAAATTGGATACACTTTCGCCATGACCCAACACAGCAAGGACAACCTCAACGCCGTGGTCAGCCAGAAGATTGAGGTGGCTCCAGGCTTGATGGTGCTTCGGGTGGTTCCGGCGGGATGGCAGCTTCCCGAGTTCACACCCGGCCAGTTCGCCGTTTTGGGATTGCCGCCCGACGCCCCGCGGTGCCCCGGCTCGGACATCGAGGATCAGGCGCCCCGGCCCGGCCGCCTGATCCGCCGGGCCTACTCGATCGCTTCCTCCTCGGTGTCCCGGGATTACCTCGAGTTCTATATCAACCTGGTCGAGTCGGGGTCGCTGAGCCCCCGGCTCTTCGCGCTGGCCGCCGGCGACCGGCTGTGGATGGGCCCCAAACTCACCGGGAGCTTCACCCTGGCCGAAGCGCCACCTCACAATCACCTCGCCCTGGTCGCCACCGGGACCGGCCTCGCCCCGTACATGAGCATGCTGCGTACTTTGCTGCCCACGGACGGAGATCGACACATCGCGGTTCTGCTGGGCGCCCGCCACTCATGGAATCTCGGCTACCACGCGGAGCTGAAGACCATGGACCGCCTGTGCTCCAACTTCCACTACCTGCCGACCGTCAGCCGTCCGGCCGAGGAGATCGTTCCGTGGTCGGGGCGCACCGGCTACGTGATGGAGCTCTGGCGGTCCCCCGTCCTCGCCGAGTGCTGGGGATTCCGGCCCGACCCGATCGACACCAGCGTCTTCGTGTGCGGCAACCCTCTGATGATAGACGACATGTGCGAGCTGCTGTCTGCCGAGGGCTTCAGAGAGCACAGCCGCAATGACCCCGGCCACATTTTTGTCGAGAGGTACTGGTAGGAAGAGCCGGGCAGCTGGCCGTTTGCCGTTTGCCGTGAGCAGTTCACAGGATTCAGCCGTTTGATCACTGTCGCTGACGCTGACCCTGCCCTGCATCGGGACGGACCCGTTGACCGCCGTTCGTCGTGAATCAGGCGAGTTCGAGGAGCGCGTCGACGGTCTTGTCGATGCCTGCGGCCACCTCCGAGATGCTCTTGCCGAGCATGTAGGCCGGGCTCGACACCAGCTTGCGCTCTCGATCGATGACGAACTCGTCCACCGGACAAGCCACGTGGCGGGCGCCCATCGCCTCCAGCGCGCCGGCGGTGGCGGCGTCGGTGCCGATGGTCAGCTCCGGCGTTTCGCCGCCGAGCACCTTGGCGATCAGCGCCGGCGCGATGCACACCGCCGCCACCGGCTTGCCCTGGTCGTGGACCTGCCGCACGAGGGCCGCCACGTCCGGGTTCACCGTGCAGTCGGAGCCGGCCACTGCGAAGTCGCACAAATTCTTCGCCGCTCCGAACCCACCCGGCAGAATCAGGGCATCGAGCTCATCGGCCGAGACCTCGGCGACGTCGCGTATCGCGCCGCGGGCGATCCGCGCCGACTCCACCAGAACGTTGCGCTCGTCGTTTTCGTCGACCTCTCCGGTCACGTGGTTCACGACGTGCATTTGGGCGACATCAGGGGCGCAAAACACTATCTCGGCCCCGCGCCGATCCAGCGCCAGCATGGTGATCACCGACTCGTGGATCTCGGCTCCATCGTAGACTCCGCAGCCCGACAGCACGACCCCCACTTTTTTCGCCATGACTGTCCTCCCTTCGCTCTGTCCCGGCGGTCATTGTAACGCTATACTCGCGCCACCATGGCTGCCAATCAGACGCGACGACGGCGCATCGGCGGGTGGGGCTTCGACGGCCAGTCCTATCCACCTTCGCCACAGCTGATACGGTGGCTCGAGGGTCGCACCGGAGAACCGGGCCACCCGGTGCCGCCCGGCCCCGCAGCCCCCCCCGAGGTCGATCTCCAACCCCTGCCGCCAATGCCCGTCCAAGTTTCGGTCGACCCGATGGACCGCCTCGCTCACAGCCGGGGCCAGGGCCTCGCGGACGTGCTCCGTCTCAGGTGCGGCCTGGTTCCGGCGTTACCAGACGGCGTCGGTCGACCGGTGGACGAGGACCAGTTGGCCGCCACGCTCGAAATCTGCGCTCGCAGCGGCGTCCGGGTGATCCCCTGGGGCGGCGGCACCTCGGTGACCGGTGGTGTGAACGTCATCGCCGGGGAGCCACCGGTCCTCACCCTGGACCTCGAACGGATGGCGGGACTGGTGGATCTCGACGAGGTTTCGGGGCTCGCCACCTTCGGCCCGGGGACAACCGGACCCGCCGCCGAAGCCGCCCTCGCGGCCCACGGCCTGACCCTCGGCCACTTTCCCCAGTCCTGGGAGCTGTCGACCGTGGGCGGTTGGGTCGCCACTCGTTCGTCGGGCCAGGAATCCCTGGGTTACGGCCGCATCGAGGACATGGTGGCAGGTCTGTCCCTGGTCTCGCCCGCGGGCAGGCTGAGGCTGGATCCCCGTCCCGCCTCAGCGGCCGGACCGGATCTGCGTCAGCTCGTCCTGGGCAGTGAGGGTCGGTTGGGAGTGATCACCGGGGCCACCCTGCGGACGCGGCCCCGGCCGCCAGGGACCGAGGTCGAGGGCGCCCTCATGCCCGGTCTCGAACCCGGCCTGGACGCGGTTCGGGAGCTGGTCACCGCAGGGGTGCCGCTCACCATGGTGCGCCTCTCCGACGCCGGCGAGACCCAGGTGGCGATGGCCGTCGGGTTGGGCAGGTCGAGCGCCGCGCCCCTGGTTCGACGCTACCTGTCGCTGCGTGGTCTCGGCGACGGCTCCTGCATCATGCTCTACGGTGCCGCCGGCACCCGTGGCGGCGTCCGCGAAATCCTGGCCTGCGCCCGCAGGGTGGTTCGCCGTTACCGCGGCGTCATCCTCGGTCGGGGTCCTGGCCGGCACTGGCTCCGCGACCGCTATCGCCACCCCTACCTCCGCGAGTCGCTGCTCGATCTCGGTTGGGCCACCGACACCATGGAAACCGCGGCATCCTGGTCTGCAGTTCCGGCAGTGCGACGAGCGGTCGCGTCGCGGATCTCTCGGTCCCTCGAACCAATCGGCGAGGCGGTGCCGGTGCTCTGCCACGTGTCCCACCCTTACCGCGATGGGGCTTCGCTGTACTTCACTTTCTTCTTCCGCTGCGCCGCGGACCCCGAACAGACCGTCGATCGCTGGGCAACCGTCAAGCGGGCGGCCAACGACGCTCTCGTCGAGCAGAACGTGACCGTGAGCCACCACCATGGGGTCGGCCAGTGGCACGCGCCGTGGCTGAAGCCAGAGGTCGGCGAGCTTGGGCTCGGAATTCTCTCCTCGGCGGCCCACCGCATGGATCCCTCCGGCATCCTCAACCGCCACGTGCTGCTCGACGGCACCGACCGCCTGGAGGAATGACCATGTTCCACCAGCAGTGGCGCTCGATCGCGCTCGCCTCCCTCGACCGGACCTTTGACGTCGTCGTGCTCGGCGCGGGCATCACCGGCTGCGGCATCGCGCTCGACGCCTCCCAGCGGGGCCTGAGGACCCTCCTGGTGGACCGCGGGGACGTGGCCTCGGGAACCTCCTCCCGGTCGTCCAAGCTCATCCACGGCGGGCTTCGCTACCTCAAGCAGATGCAGTTCCGGATTACCCGGCTGGCCTGTCGAGAGCGTGACCGGATGCTCGGGCTGGATCCCCACCTGGTGCGGCCGATCACCTTCATCTATCCCGCTTATCGCGGCGACCGAACCCCCGGCTGGCAGGTGGACTTCGGGCTCTGGATGTACGACCGCCTCACCGGTCGACCCGATCGTCACGCCCAGGTCGCAAGGGACGAGCTCGAGGGCCTCGCGCCGGGTCTCGCGACCGACGGTCTGGACCGGGTCCTTGCCTACACCGACGCCATGGCCGACGATGCACGGCTCACCCTCGCCGTGGCCGCCACCGCCCACGACTACGGCTGTCGCCTGCTGACCCGATGCGAGGTGCTCGACGCCGTCCGGCCGCCGGACGGCGGGAAGATCTGTGGAGTCGTACTCCAGGACCTCGTCACGGGCACGTCGCACCGAGTGCTGGCCCGGGTGGTAGTCAACGCCACCGGGGTGTGGACCGACGTCGTGCGTGAACGCCTCGGGATCGAGGGCCGGCGAATCCGCCCCTCCCGCGGCATCCATCTGATCCTGCCCCACGACCGCCTCCCCATTCGGGCGGCGGTGACCCTGCTGTCTCCGGACGACGGCCGTCCCGTCTTTCTGATTCCCCACCCCGAAGGCATCCTGCTGGGCACCACCGACCACTACCACGACGGCGATTTGGACGACCCCCGGCCGGCCGCGTCGGAGGTGGACTATCTGCTGCGGGCCGCCGCGGCAGCGTTTCCGACTCAGCCTCCCGGTCTGGGGGACGTCCGCGGTACCTTTGCCGGGCTGCGGCCGATCCTCGACACCCACGCCGACGATCCGTCAGAGGCAAGCCGAGAGGAGGACATCTGGGAGGAGCGCGGCCTGTTGTCGGTGGCCGGAGGCAAGCTCACCACCTGGCGAAGCACCGCCGAGGAAGCGGTCGACGAAGTCCTCAGGCAGCTGCCGGAGGACCGCGTCCGCCACGCCAACCCCTGCGCCACTCGCGGCACCGCCCTGGCGGGGCTGGCCCCACCGGATCTGGTCGACCGCCTTGAGTCCGTTTTTCCCATCGAGGGCGCCATCGCCGGGGGCATGGCCCGCCGCCTGGGCTCCCTGGCCTGGCACGCAGCCGCGGCGGCTCGCCGGCGGGCCGAGCTCAGGCCGTTGGATGACGGTCTCGATCTGTGCGGTGCCGAGGTGCGTGCCCACCTCCGGTGGGGAGCGGTCCTCCACCTCGAAGACCTGTTGCTTCGTCGAGCCCGGCTCGGCATGTGGGACCCCGCCCGTTCCTCCGACCTGCTCCGCAAGCTGCGGCCCATCGTGAGATCCGAGCTTCGCTGGGAGTGGCGGCGGTGGCAGGCCGAGGAGGAGCGCTACCTCGAAGCTCTGGAGGCCTGGACGCTGGGTGGAGTCAAGCGGGAGGCGGAGGGAGACAGGGGTTAAAAGGTCAGATCGGCGGTTTTCCACATTCCACATTCCGCATTCCTCGTTTTCCCCATGCTAGGCTCGCGGATGTGGAAGGAAGCACGGACCAGCCAATTGACATCTCGGTCGTAGTGCCTGTCTACGACGAGCTCGACAACCTCGAACCGTTGGTGGCGCGCATCCGGGCGACTCTCGATGGCGCCGGCTTGGTCTGGGAGTTGGTGGTAGTGGACGACGGCTCCACCGACGGTTCGGGACGCCGTCTCGACGACCTCGCCGACTCCGAGCCCCGCCTTCGGGTCCTCCACTTCACGGCGAACTGCGGCCAGTCGGCCGCCCTCGACGCCGGGTTCCGCAGCGCCCGGGGAAGCCTCACCGCGGTGCTCGACGGCGACCTCCAGACCTTCCCGGAGGACCTCCCGAAGCTGGTGGAAATTCTGGAGAAATCCGGTGTCGACGCGGTGGTTGGCATTCGCGCGGACCGCCGCGATCCGGCATTCAAGAAGCTCTCGTCCCGATTCGCCAACCGGGTCCGCAACTGGCTGACGCGGGAGGACATCGTCGACACGGGCTGTCCGATCAAGGTATTTCGAACCTCCGCCATCCGCTCGGTCCGCCCATTCGACGGCATGCACAGGTTCCTGCCGACCCTGCTCCGAATGGAGGGCCACACGGTTCGACAGGTCGAGGTCCGCCACACCTCCCGGACGGCAGGGCGCAGCAAGTACGGCACCCTCGACCGCGCCCTGCGCGGTCTTCGAGACGCGCGCGGCGTCCGCTGGCTGCAGGACCGTCGCATAAATTGGCGAATCCGGTGATCCGGCGCGCACGGCTTCTGCTCGCCGTCGTGATGCTCTGGGCCTGCCTCGCGGCGACCCTCCCGGCCTCCCCCACCGAACCCAACCCGGCTCCGGATCGCGAGTCGGCGCTGCGGCTGCGGCTCAAACCCCTGCCCGTCGGGGTCCGAAGGGTGTGGCTGGCGGCCGACGGCGACGGCGGCCACTGGTACCTCCTGGACCTCGATGACGGAAGCAGAGAAAAGATCCGCCCCGACGAGCTCGCGGCGAGGCTCGAACGCGACCACCTCGACCGCGGACTGCTCTACCGCCTGCTCAACATCACCAGCCCGGCCGGCATCGCGTGGGTGATCCTCGGTCTGGTCGGCCAGGTGTTGTTCACCGGCCGCATGTTGCTTCAGTGGCTGACCAGCGAGCGGGCCCGGCGTTCCGTCGTGCCGGTGGGGTTTTGGTGGATGAGCCTGGGCGGCGCCTCGATGCTGATGGTCTACTTCGTGTGGCGCCGCGACATTGTCGGAATTCTGGGCCAGGGCGCCGGATGGATCATCTACCTGCGCAACCTGTGGTTGATCTATCGCAACCGGGGTACGTGACACTCGTCAGGTATCACCAATGCCACGGTCGATACCGCAGCTCGACGGTGTGGACGCCGGCGGGCGCCACCGCGCCGAGGCCCGCGAGATTGGCCCTGACCACCGCAACCACTGAACCGTCGACCATCGCCGTCCAGGCGGGAGTCCACGGCCGGGCAACCACCAGCAGGCACGGGCCGTCGCAGTCCACCGTTGCCCGCACCCGAGTTGGGTCCGCCTCCTGGCCGCGGAGACTCACTCGCGCGGCATCAACCGTCGGGGATCCGGCCGGCACCACGGCCTCCAGCGCGAAATCCGGTCCATCGGACGCCAGCAAGCGCCAGCCGGCTTCGGGGTCCATTTCGAGGGTGCGACCGACCACCCTCACCTCCGGCAGCCATCGCGGATTTGACCAGATGGCTCCGCTCGCGTCCTGCCAGCGCAACAGCCACCCTGGAGGTTCTTTTCCCGGCGGCACCACCGCATGCCGAACCGACCAGGCACCGAGAAGGCCGGGCGGCGCGCGGCGAATCGGTCCCCCGAGAACCGGTTCCGGCTCTCCCAGATGGGCCATCATCTCCGCAAAGGGTCGCGGTCGAACGGGGTCGTAAGCCCGGAGATCCTCCAGGCCATAGCGGCCCGCCACGTTCGGAGGCAGCATGCCGCCCAGGCCGACGATGCGACCCGGCTGCCTCGCCACCTCCGCGACCAGTCGGTCCACGAGCGGCGGCCGTGGCAAACGGTCCCGGGCGTCCGCCACCGGATTGACACCGATCGCGTACAGAGCGAGCTCTCCCGCGGCGACCATCACCAGCAGCCGCGGACGACCGATGAATACCGCTGTGGTGACGGCGACGGCCGCGGTGAGCCAAACCAGGGCGGCGTCAGCTGCCGCCAGCTGCCACGGCCGGCACAGGCCGACGGCGACCACGATCGCCGTGGCGGCCGCGGTGCGCCACGGCCATCCCCGGCGCAGCCCGCGGCCGAGACCTTCCGCGGCGAGGGCCGCCAACAGGCTCAGCGACCACGGCACGAGCACCGCGAAACGGGGCAGGGTCATCCGGTCCAGTGGTGGAATCCTCACCAGCAACCCGTCCAGAGGGGGCACGCGGTAGGCGAGGATCGCCGCCACGCCCAGCGCCGCCAACGCCGCCCACGCCAGGGGCCTGTATCTCCGGCGAATCCTCCCGGCCGCGATCACCACCAGGGCCACCGCACCAACCCCAGTGGCGGCCGCGGCGTAGGGAAAGGGTCCCTGCCAGTCTCCGCGTCCCGGATGACCGTTGGCCAGGGGCACCAGCACCTGGTGGACCGCGGACCGTCGCACCCCGCCCGGCAGGGAGTGGCGGTTGGGATCCAGCCCAACCATCGCGTGGGCCTTGGCCGACGAGCGAATGGCGGCCACAGTCGGCCATGCCAGGCCCAAGGTCAGCGGGACAGCCACCACGGCGATCACCACCAGGCGCCGCCACCGCCGGGGGTGGAGGATGAGCCCGGCGAGCACCGTCGATCCCACCACCACCACCGCCATTTCCGGGTGGAGGCCGCACCCCAGCAGCCAGCCGCAGAACAACCCCAGACCGACAACGCCGGCCGGACGAGCACGCCCCCGCAACGCAGCGGCGGCCCACCACCACAGCCAGGGAAGAGCCGCCGCCACCCAGCTCAACGGCACCAGCAGCCACGCGACCAGGAACGCTCCTCCACCCCAAGCCAGCCCACCCAGTGCCGCCGCGTCCCAGCGCAGGCGCCATCCGATCCACAACATCAGGAAGGCGCCCATGGCGGCGCACTGGAGCTTCCAGAACGCCATCACCGTGGTGCCGCGCTCCGGCCCGAGCACCCACACCGGGATCATCACCGGTGCCCACAGTCCGATCTGGCCGTGGGCCAGTAGCGGCATCCCGCCGCCCGCATACTCGCCGACCAGGGGGAGCCGTCGGTCGGCGAGTTGGCGCCGCGCCTCCTCCCACCAGGGATGAAACTGGAGCACGAGATCCGATTGGGTCGGCTGGTAACCGGTTCGGTCCGACCACTGCCAGTCGGTAAACGGCCTGGTCTCCTGAAGCACCCGGACCGGGTTGAGGTCGCCGCCGATCACCAACGCGGGACCCACCACCGACGCCAGCAGCAGGTCGATCAGCAGCTGGAACCGAAAAACCTCTCGACGTCGCCACCACAGCACCAGGTGGAGAACCGCGAGGGGCACAACGGTCCAGAACAGTACGGTCATTCGCCATCGATCTTACAGGCGTGATCAGAGATTGAAAATTGAAGATTAAAAATTGGACGCAGACGTACGCAGATGAACGCTGACTCGTCAGACGAGATCGGAATCGCCCATGGTGACGTACACCCTCTCGGCCATCGCCTGAAGGTCCACTTCCCGATCGAAGGCTCGGGCCACCATCACCAGATCCTGTGGCTCCGGCGCGGCCTCGAACCCGAGCCGTTCGAGTCTCGCCCGGCCCACCGGATCGCCGTTGAGCCACATTTCCTCCACCAGGCAGCCGGTGTTCACCGCCAGCTCGCCCGACAGGTGGGCCGCCAGCTCGAGGGCGCCGGGGTGGTTGCGGTCCCACAACAGATCGGCCCACCGCAGCCGCTGCTCGTCCGACCTGAACACCACCAGCGCCACCGGCCGGGAGGACAGCCGGGGAAACACCAGGAACCGGTGGTAGCGCAGCCGCGGATGGCCGGCGAAGCGATGCAGGGCGTGGTCGGCGTCGCGCACCACGGCCACCGGATACTGCGGGCTCAGCCTCGCCCACAGCCGGTCGAGCCGCGGCTCCCAGTCCCGGCCCAGCTCGGCGCGATACAGGAGTCGGCGCCGCGGCGATCGCCCGGTGCCGGGTGTCCGAGCCAGGTACCTGATCGGCTGGGGCTCCATGGAGTCGTAACCGAGCTGGAGAATCCCCAGCCGGCGGTGTCGCGGGCTTGGAAAGCCGAACAACAACGGCGCCCGGCCGGAGCGGCCGAACGCGTCGTAGTACGCCTCCACGGTGCGCACCCACATGCCCTGCCGGTTGAGGCTCCGCCGCGCCTCGCGGGTCGCGAAGGCATCCACGATCTGGGTCGCGGTCCACGGTCTGCCGTCGATCTGAAATCGAACCGGAACGCCGGCGTACTGGGCGAGCACCTCGCCACCGCGCTCGGCCACCATGATGAACCGCCCGTCCGGGTCCGCCGGGAACTTCCAGGCCCACTCCGAGAGCGAACGGTCTTGGCGGAAGACCTCGTTGAAGGCCAAATTGACCGCCCGCTCATCGCCGGCTCGAAAGGGCCTGATCCGGGGTTCTCGGCCGGTCACGGTCCCCCCCACGTCCAACTTCCCCGCGGCTGCCAGCTGCCGCCGGTCCTGGCCGCGGCCAGGGCAAACCAGCGCCCTTCGCCGCCGACCTCGAAGATCCCATCCGGTGGCCGCGAACAACCAACGGCACCCACCGACGGCTCGAGATGGCGGAAGGTGGAGAAGAGCCACAGGTCGGCAGGGGTCTCCGGGATCTCTCCCGGCCCCGTCACCTCACGACCGGTCACTCCGGCGCCACCCTCCCCGGCCGCCGCCTGCCGCAGCAGCCACCTCCAGAGGGGCCCGTAGTTCCGCATGAAGAAACGGTTGCGTGCCGCTTGCTCGATGAGTGACCGATCGGCACGGCGCGCCGTCGAGTGGCCCCAGTGATGCTCCACCCGCGAGCTGCCCGTCACCGCGAACCTGCGGCCGTCCCGCCGGGCGCGCCACAACCACTCGGTCTCCTCGTAGTAGAGGAAGTACTCCTCGTTCAACGGTCCGAACCGATCGGTCGTATCGCGACGGAGCGCGAGCAACGGGCCGCGCAGGCACGGCACCTCCACGGTTCCACGCGCGGACCAAACACGCCACATGTCGTCCAGCCACGAGCCGAGCCACATCTGCCACGGACGCTGCCACCGCCGCCGCAGGCTCCTGACCAGCTCGGCCCGGGGTGCCGGGTCCTCGGCCACGGGGAACAGGACTTCGCCTGCCCGGTCCCAGGTGAGCTGTGGTCCGACAACGTCGAAGCCTTCATCCAGGCCCGCCAACAGCCCCGGCAGGCTGTGCTCGTCGAACACGAGGTCCGGGTTGGCGAGCAGCAGGATCTCCCCGTGAGCCGCGCCGATCCCAGCGTTGAGCCCGGCCGCATAACCGCGGTTGGGCCTGACCAACAGCTGCTCTGGACCAATGGCGGCGGCGGCCGTCTCCTCCCCGGAATCCTCCGACTGCTCCACCAGCACCAGTTCGGGTTCGACGCCGGCAGCCCCGGCCGCGCGTCGAAAGCTCTCCACGCAGCCGGGGAGCACCTCCGACGAGTGATGGCAGACGACCACCATCGACACCTTCACGGTTTCTTCTTCCAGTCGCCGGTGGCCACCCAGTCCATGGCGGACTCCAGCTTCGCGGCCACCACCTCCTCGCTGAATCGCCGGGCGGCGCGCACGCCGGCCCGCCGCATCCGGCGCCACCGTCTCGGATCACCGAGCACCTTTCGAGCCGCGTCGGCGAACGCCCTCGGTTCCCTCGCAGGCACCAACTCCGCGGCGCCCGAGGCAGTCTCCTCGAAGGCCGCGATCCGCGAGGCGACCACCGGAACGCCGCAGGCCATGGCCTCGATCACGGGAAGCCCGAAGCCTTCCTGCTCCCAGGAGGGGGCCAGCAGCAGGTCGCAGCCCGCCACGACGCGCGCCATCCGGGCCGGTTCGAGCCGGCACAGAAACTCGTCGGGCTCCATCAGCTCGCGCTCGGCGTCTGCCAGGGGCCATTGCGAGATCCGCACGACCCGCAGCCCGACACCATCCGCTCGCAGCATCCCGACCGCCTCGAGTGCCGTCGCCACTCCCTTCCAGTCGATCTCGAACGGGTGGAGCACCAGGACCCGCGGCGTCCTCCTGGGCGATACCCTGAACCGGGGGGCCCATCCGGGTTCCAGAGCCGGGGACACAACCCGAGAAACCCGATCGAATCGCTCGGCCAACAGGCGCCCGAGGTGGGGCGACACGACGAATGCGGGCAGCGGAAGGGAGTAGGCCCGGCCGATCGCGGCATGCTCAGGGGCGTTGTGGGTGTAGCCCCCCTCGAATCCTTGACAGTAGTGGACCGCGGTTCCGGAACCCAGGCCCGCGACCGGACCGATGGTGGTCCAGTAGGTGGCCACGTTGACGTCCGCTCTGGGAATCGTCGACGGGGAGAACTCGGGGACGGTCTCGAAATCGACTGCTATCGGGTACCAATCAGGGGCGGCGCCCCGGCTGATGACCGTGACCGTGTGGCCCCGGCGATGCAGCAGGTTGGCATGGTGAAGGGGGACCTTGACCCCGCCGAACAGGGCCGTGTCCTCCAGAAGATAGTTGATCCGCAGGCCACCGGACCGGCTCACCGCCACTCCCACTGGTGGGGCACCTCGATCAGGGACGGTGTCCACGACGGCGCATCGACGCGGACGGCGTTGTTGACCACCGCCTGGTCGTGGACGTGCAGGCCGCTTTCGTCCAACAGGAACGCCGACAGGTTGAAGGTGCCGGAAGCCACCGGCAGCTCCGCGACCGTGAGACGCACCCGGTAGGCCTGCTGCCCCTCGAGCGGCCGGCACTCGTCCCAGGCCGTGGAAACCCCGAGCAGACAACGCCCGTCCAGGGTGTCCAGGGCCAACGCCACGTGGAATCGCTCCTCCGGCACGGAGGTTCGAACCTCGACGTCCACCACGAGAGCGCCGCCCGGGGCCATGCGAAGTGGAGCCTCACCCTCGCGACCCTCGACGTCGATGGCGGCCACCCGGCCGAGCTTCGACGGCACTGCGGCTGCCTCGGAGTCTCCTCGGTTCCCCGCCCTGCGCTTGTCTTTGACCAGGAGGTGTTCTTCGTAGGCCTCCACCACCTCCTGGGTGGGACCCATCCGTTGGACCCGTCCGTGGGACAGCCACAACGCCCGTTGGCAAAACATCGTGACGTGGTACATGGAGTGAGAACAGAACAGGATGGTGGTTCCCCGGTCATGGATGTGCCGGATCCGGTCGACGCACTTTTTCTGGAAGTAACCGTCCCCCACCGCCAGCGCTTCGTCGACCACCAACACGTCGGCGTCGACGTGGGTCGCCACCGCGAAGGCAAGCCGCATCACCATGCCCGTCGAGTAGCTCTTGATCGGGTGCTCCACGAACTCGCCCAGCTCGGCAAAATCGAAGATCGAGGGCAGCCGTCGCTCCATGTTCTTGCGGTCCAACCCCATCAGGGCGCCGTAGAGCACCGCGTTGTCGCGGCCGCTGAACTCCGAATGGAAGGCCGCCCCCAGCTCGAGGATCGCCGCCACCACCCCTCCTACCCGCACCGACCCGGCGGTGGGTGTGGTGGTCCCGGCGATCAGCTTGAGCAGCGTGCTCTTGCCGGCGCCGTTGTCGCCGATGACGCCCAGCGCAGTGCCGGCCGGAACCTCGAAGCTGACCCCGTCGAGAGCCTGGAACTCGAGGTGCCGGCTGGACCGACCCAGCACCTTCTTGATGCGCTCGGTGGGCGAGGCGTAAACCCGGTACCACTTGTGCACATCCTCCACCGCAACCGCAGCGTCGAAGCCCAAAGTCATGTCAGTCGGAACGATACCACCCTCCCACCCCCCAGTCCAAAGTCTAAAGTCAAAAGTCTAAAGTCTTTCCGCCGTCCACCCTGGCAGCCGGCTGCAACTGGCACGCGCATTGCTTTATAATGCGCCACGATCGCAAAAAGGTGCCAATCTGGCGCCTGATTCTGGAGATCCGCATGAAATCGACCGTCCCTTTGCTCCTTTTGTCGCTCCTCATCGCAACCGCCCCTGCCCTGGCCGCCGCACCTGACGTGGACTCGATCCGCACCGGCGCCTTCAAAGCAGCGGGAGGGCTCGAGGCGTTTCGCGGTCTGGGCGTCATCGAGCTGTCGATCTCGGACGAGGAGACTCGGGCCAACGGCACCGTGCGAACCAACCAGGCCACGGCCTTTGTGGATGCGCGGACCCTGACCAACCTGCGCCTGGATCTGCCCGGCGACATCGTCGTCGCCCGCAACGGCGAGACCTCCTGGGCCTCCCGCGAGGGCAAGGTCGACGATCGACCCCAGACGCCCATGATGGCCGCCGGCACGCTCAACCAGCGCCTTTTCCCCCTCCTGATGCCCTTCTCCCTCGCCATGGACGGAGTGAGGCTCTCCGATCCCAGGGAGACCACCTTCGAGGGTGACCAGGTGTGGCGCGTGGCGGTCAATTTCCCAGAGGGCTTCTTCGTGGCGCCGAGCATGTCGACGACCTGGTTCCTTCACATCCGGCGCTCGGACTTCGAAATCGTGTCGCTCGAGTTCCTTCCGCCCCCGGAAATCCAGCAGGTGCGGTCGGAGGGCGTCCGCTACCGCTTCCTCAAGCGCACCACCCTGGGTGCGTCGGTCCAGCTTCCCGTACAGCTGATGCTCGACGGCATCGACCTCAACGGCGCCCCCACCGGGCACGTGCGTGTGACGCGCGAGAGGATCACCGTTCGAGGGCCATTCGAACCAGCTCTATTTCTCCACCCCCTCCGCCTCAAATCGATCGAGGACGGCATGGAGTGAAGGCTGGCAAGGGCCCCAAGATCAGCAACATCTGTTGCTGAGGCGAAGCCTAGAATTCGGAATGCGGAATTCGGAATTCGGAAAAAACCTTTCAGACCCGTGACTCAATAAAAACGGGGCGGCCGAAGCCGCCCCGTATGAGTTTTCTCACTCAGGGCCGAGGGTTACTGAATGCCGAAAACCACCGGCACCGCGGGTACCAGGATCGGGTCCTGGGTCCGGTTGTCGATCTCGGAGGCGTAGGCCGCCACCGGACCGCCGTCAAGCACCCTGATCTCCACCGATGCCTCGAGGTCCATGTCCCCGATGCCCAGAGCATCGAACAGGTTGCTCTGCAGGAACTGGGCGGGCGCAAGGTAGAACTGGGGCAGATCCGACAGCACGTTGCCGTCGGTGTCGAAGACCTTGATGGCGATGGTCGCGCCATTGGCGGGATCGACGTTGAGCACGCCGACGTTGGTGCGGAAGCCCACCGTGGTATCCGACGAGTTGGCGACCCCTGGGATGTACGCCGCCTCACCCTCGTGAATCAGATCGCTGTCGCCGAAGACCTTCAGGTTCTGACCGAAGGTCCCTCCCCCATCCGCCAGGTTGTAGGTCTTCGCCGTGATGTTCGGCACCACCGAACCGCTCAGGCCCTTCACCACGAAGTAGCCCTTGGAGTCGGTGTCAGGCGGCAGCATGGAGACCCCGAGCACGTCAACGTAGTACCAGGCGTTGCCCGGCTGGATGTTGACCGTCATGAACGGCGAGAATCCCAACGGACGTTCCGGGACGTACTCGACCCTCGCCGAAACCAGCTCGTCGGTGTCGTTCAGGAAGGTGATGTCCGATCGCCACAGCGAGTCGTTGGCACCCGGCAGGTGGGCGATTCCCGCGATCCATACCGTGGTGTTGCCCAGATCGCCCGGCGTGTAGAGCACCGGGTCACCGGTGATGTTGTCCACCAACGAGCCGTACATGGTCAGGTCGGCGCCGTTGGGGTCGATCGCCACCGAGAAGATGTCCACGTCCACCAGGATGCCCGCAGCCTCGATCACCTCGACGATCTGGCGCGTCGAGAAACCCGGCACCCACGTCGTGATGGGGTTGCCGAGCTGCTCGCCGTCCTCGTCGTAGACGGTGATCACGATTCCGGCAACGTCGTCCGGACCGAAGTTGGCCAGACCGATGTTGGTGCGGTAGTAGAAGTTGTGCACCAATCCGGTGAGGAAGACCCGCTCCTGGTAGAGCGGCTGCACCGGAACCGCCGGCACGAACTGGCCGAAGGTTCCGTCGGGAGTGTCGTTGTAGGTGCGCGACGCAATCAGCGGGGAGCAGCCCATGCCGCCGTCGAAGGTGAAGCGGAGCGAGCCCTTGTTGTCGTCGCCCTGGATGCCCGGAATCTGTTGCACGATGTCGTGGAAGATCCTGGTGCCGTGAGAGTCGAGCAGGAACTCGATGCCGTGGATCGCCGAGTTGTTGTTGTTGGTGGCGTCCGGGAGGTACTCGATGGTCACGTCCACGTCGCTGGCACATGGGTTGAAGATCCGAAGATCGGTGCGCCACACGGTGTCGTTGAGGCCGGGCGCGTGGGCCGCAGCCGGCACCAGGAAGTCATCGGGTGGAGGCGGAGGCAGCACTTCCAGCACGCGGGAGGTGTTCGACGACCCGGCGCAGTTGCTCGCCTCGAGCTCCACCTGGTAGAGGCCGGCCTGAATGAAGAAGCGGGTGAAGTTCGGCTCGGTGCTGGTGTAGACCGTCTCGCCGTCCTTGATGATGGTCCAAAGCCACTCGGTGGCCGGGTCGGTCCCGCCACCGCCGCCACCACCACCGCCGCCACCGCCGCCGGTGCCGGACTGGTTCACGATGTGGTCCAGGTTCCTGACCTCGACCCGGCCCTGACGGCCGGCGCCGCCATTGGCCGCCACCGAGTAGGTCACGCTGTCGCTGCCGGACCCGGTGCCGGCATCGGTAATCGTAATCCAGCTGTCGGGAGTGGTCGCGCTCCAGGGGCAGTTCTGCTGCGTCGAGACGTCGAAGCTCCTGGTGCCGCCCTCGATCGGGAGGGTCCAGGTAGTGGGGTCGATGGCATAGGTACAGCCGCCGCCGCCGCAGGAGCCGACGTTCTGGACGGTCAGGTTGATCGAGGTCGAGCCGATGGAGTTGGTCGTTCCGGGCTCGTAGGCGGTCACCATTACGGTCTTCGGTCCCGCGCTGTTGTACTTGAACGTGGTGCTTAGGCAGTCGGTGTACAGCGGCTCGCAGACGAAGGTCTGATCGAACCCCGGGCAGCCGGTGCCGCCGAAGTCCCAATGCGCTTCGACGTCACCACCGTAACCGGTGATCTCGAAGATCACGGACTCGCCGATGTCCGGCGCCGGGTCGGTCACCGTCAGACCGATGGGAAGCAGCACGTAGCCCTCGCCGCCGCCGCTGCTGGCGGCCGCCCCCGATCCCTCCTGGTTGACGGCCACAACCTGACCGCCCACGAAGACGCGACCGGTCCTTTCGAGGCCGTCGTTGGGATCGACCCGGAAGTTCACGATCGTTGACCCCGTGCCCATCACCGGGTTCGAGGTGATCCTGATCCAGGAGCTGTCATCGCTGGCGAACCACCGGCAGTCGGGCGAGGTGGCGACCGTGATCGAGCGGTTGGCGCCGTTGACACCCACCGTAAAGCTAAGCGGGTCGACGACGTAGGCGCAATCGGTCACCGATGGATCCTCGGAGTGGAAGAACTCCACCTCCAGCCCGGCCTGGACCGGGTTCGGGACCATGGAGAAGGTGGGATCGGGAGCGAAGTCGGCGCCGCAGAATCCCGAGCAATCGCCTACATTACGGACCCAGACGGTTCGGGTGCGGGTCCCGGTATTGGTGTCGAGCGTGACCTCGTACAGCCCGGCCTGGACGAAGGTGCGCACCACGGTCTGGCAGGCCTCCGGGTCGTTGGAGCAGTCCACCGTGGGCGGGCTCCAGCCGCAGTCCGGCGCGCCGAAGTCCCAGGTGGAAGGCGTCAACCCGGCGTCGACGACGAAGGTGACCTCCTCGCCGATTTCCGGAGCCGAGTTGGACACCGAGAAGTCGGTGGGCACATTGCCGAGCTGGCTGACGTTGAACGTGCGGCCGGCGATCACCATGTCGCCGTACCTCGGATCGGAGAACGGGTTGGCGTCCACCGAGTACTGAACCGATCCCTGGCCCGTTCCCGACGCCCCGGAGGTGATGTCGATCCACCCGTCCAGGGAGGCCGCGGTCCACGGGCAACCGGTCTGGGTGTTGACGAGCACCGTGCCCGTGCCACCGCCGGCGGGGAAGTCGGCCTCGTCGGGCATGATGCTGTAGGTGCAACCTCCGCCGCCGCCACCACCGCCTCCGCCTCCGCCACCGCAGGTTCCGGTGTTCTGGACGGTCAAGCTGCCGGGCGGCGACAGGGTGAAGTTCTGGCCCCCGTAGGCGATGGTCAGGGTGATGTTCTTGGTGCCGGGGGTGGAATACTGGTAGGCGGCGTCGTCGCAGAAGATACCCGGCGGCAGATCTGCGAGGATGCAGTTCACGGTCGTGGTGTAGCCCGGGCAGCCGCTGCCGCCGAAGTTCCAGTGAGCTTCATCGACGTGGCCGGGGACGCCATCTATTTCGAAGGTCACGATCTGGCCGATGTTCGGGGTGGTGTCGGAGATGTCCAGCGCCAGCTGCAGCGAGCCGTCCAGCACGTTCAAGGGCTTGGACACCGTCGAGGTGTCACTGTTGTTGAGGTTCGTCAGGGTCAGCGCGACGGTGTGGTTGCCGGGGTTCAGGGTGTCCGCCGGAATCACGCACACGGCGCTGTTCGGGCAGCCGTTGTAGGTGGTGGCCCCGGTCACCGACCAGTCCCACTGCAGGGTGGCGCCCAGCGACCAGTTGGAGGCGTTGCCGTCAAGCACGATCGGGTTGGTGTTCAGCGGGTTGAACGGCAAAGTGAAATCCGCCGCCACCGAGCTCAGGTCCAGAATGTTGTAGAACTTCTGCGCCTGATACAGGTCGCCGCCGCCCTCGACCTCGTGCCGGTAATCGACCGTGAGCCGGAGCTGCCAGGTGCCGCTCTGGTCGAGCAGCACGTCGTTCACCGTGGCGCCGGAGTAAAAGTCGTCATTCTCATCGGGGTCTCTGACCCTCCACCCAAAAGGGTCGGAGCCGCCTCCCGGCGACCCTTCCGCGGAACCGAGGAGGTCGATCATGTCGTTGGTGATCGGGTTCACCGGATCGATGGTGATGAAGGCCTCGGGGGTCCGGTCGAGCAGGATCTCCCGGGTCAGCATCTGCTGCGGCGGGCACGAGCCCAGGGGATCGCAGGGGAAGTCGTCGTTCTCTGCCGCCACATGGGCCCAGAACTCCTGCGCGGCCGCCACGTCGACCGGGATTGTGTAGCCGAGGGTGGTGGTGCCGCCCGGGGTCACGGTGCCGGCGAGGATGGTGCCCGCAGGATCGCTGGTCGGGGTGATCCACAGGGCCACGCGGTCGGTGCTGCCGATCGAGGCGTCGGTGAGGGTCACCAGATCGCCCGGAAACGCCGGATCGGGCGAGATGGTCATATTCGCGGTCGGTTGAATCGGTCCCGCGCAAGCCCGGAAGTCGATCATCTGGACCACCGAGTACCGCGCCAGGTACATCGTGCTGCCATCCTCGGAAAAGGCAGCGCTCTGCGGCCACTCGCATTCCTGGACGTGGTTGTTCCACGGGTGTAGGGGGTGCCAGAAGTTCTGATCCAGCACCACGGGGTTCGACGGATCCTCGATGTTGTAGGTCACGTTGGTGTCCGGGCTCAAGCTCCGGGCCACCCAGGCAAACGGGTACTTGATGCCGGCCACGTCCACGTTGCCCGCCCGGAACGACCGCTGGACCGGGTTGGCCGGGTTGGAGATGTCCCAGATCCTCATGCCGTCATTGACCAGGGAGGTGACCGCCAGCTGGGCGGTTTCGTCAATCTGCATGCCCTTGCCGCGGGCCAGGTAGGCGCGCATCTGGTTGTTGCCGGTATAGAGCAGGTTGATGGTGTTGCCGAACTCCTGGATCTCGTAGATGTAGACCCGGCGGTTGGTGAAGCCGAGGTAGATGTAGTCCGCCCCCGGACCCTCGACATGAAAGCCGTTCAGTACCTTGCCGTTTGCGTCTGGAACGTCGAGGCAGCCGATCTGTTGGATTTCGCCGTCGAAGATTCCGTTGAACTTGTAGAGGGTCGCGTCGCCGCCGCAGTCATCGGGCAGGAAGTTGGCCAACAGGTACTGTTGGTTGCCGACCTTGAAGGTGAACGAACCCAAGGGCTCGGAGCTGGATTGGTAGAACCGGTCGAATGCGAAATCGGGGTTCGAACCGGGTTGGCCGTTGTTCCCCCAGAGGTCGAAGAGCACGTTGCCGAGCTTGTAGACCGCGGCGCCCCAGCGGCAGTCGTCGCAGATGGTGTAGTTCAACAGGTCGTAGTCGGAGTCGCCCTGGTTGTCGATGTCGAAGTCGGACAGCTCGCCCTGCGGGGGGAGCTGTGGATCGGTCAGCCGCCACAGCTGGATCTCGTTGCCGCTGTTGATGGCAAGGTTCTGGATGCCATTCCAATAGAAGGTCGTTGTCTCGAAGAACTTGGGATTCGACGGATGACCGATGCAGTTGTTGGAGGTGTCGTGGAGCAGGGGCTCGAGGGCCTGAAGACAGTCCGGCGGGGGCGGCGTCTGGGCGACCAGGGAACCGGCCGAGAAAACGAGCACTGCGACGGCCATCAAGCCGACGCGGGAACCGGTCCGCAACTGAGACGCACGAATGGGCAACATGGTCACCTCCATTGGCTAGATCATAGGCCCTGAGAAGATCGGGTGTCAAGCTGAGATGGTCGAGCTATGGCGATTTTTTTCAACCACTTAGACTAGCCCGGTCGGGTGTGACCACGGTCACTCCTGCGACCTCTCACGGTCCCCGCCGACCCCCCACCCGACACAGAACACCGGATTTTCGTCCAAGTGCGGCGAAAGGTCAACAGTCAGGGAGAATATTTCACAGTTGGTTTACAAAATCGTGATGTCTACATGCGGCGTCGCCCCCGGTCCAGAGGTCGCAGGCCGATTCGAAATGCGGCCGTGGCGGCGACGTCGCTCGGTTTGCAGAGTTGAAAGTTGAAAGTGCCCGCCCGCCCGAAGAGGGTCCGTCGCCGTGCCCGGAAGGCAGAGGGGCAGAGGGGAAAAGGGGCAGAGGAGAGCAGATGACCCCGGCGAGTCCGCAGGCGAGAGAGCAAAAAAAGGCGGCCCGAAGGCCGCCTTTGAAAATCCAGAGGACTGGATTATTCGGAGTACATGTTGCTGTCGTTCCAACCCAGATCCGGGAGGATCTGCTGCGCGAAGCAGTTGAAGTTGGCCATCACAGCGCCAGGAATGAACGCGGAGTAGTCACCCTCTTTGACGTACTTGACACCCATCCAGGTCTGATAGAAGTCGTCCGCCAGGTAGGTGGGCTCAAAGGTCCAGTTCGAGGCTGGCCACACGAAGAGCATCCAGCCGTACGGGTCCACGATGTTGAACTGCGACACCGAAACCTCCTGGGTCTCGAGCGGCAGCAGGTTGAGGACGACGGTCTCGCCGCCAGGCATCGACCACGGAACCGTGGCGGTGGTGGTGACGTTCTCGTCCTCGTCCCAGGCGTAGTAGGTGTAGGCCAGGCAGTTGCGGGCCCACATCTCGTTCGGCGACTCGTCCGGGTCATCCAGGTAGAGGTCCGGCACGATCCGGTTGATCGTGCTGCCCTTCCACACGCGCAGATAGGACGACAGGCCGACAGCCGGATCCTCGAGGTAGCGGAAGCCCCACGCGGTCGGCAGCGGCTCGCGGTAGTCGGTAGTGTTGAAGAAGTTCGAGTACCGACCGTAGAAGCTGATCGGGAACTGGGTGATCGGGTTCGGGGTCGCGATGAAGTCGAGCATTCCGTCGGCCTCGACATGAACCGCGTTGGAGCCCTCGGAGAACCGCTCGGCGTCGTTGACCCACAGGGTGTCACCAATCAGGACGTTGTCGTAGCGGATCTCGCTGCTGAAGTAACCGGCCTCATCGGGGAACAGGGTGTTGCAGGTCTCAACCACGTCGGCCGTGATGTACATCCAGGTGTCGTCGGCACCGTCGCGTCCCTCAAACCACGGGGTGGGCTGCGGGATGTACGGCGACAGGTTGCAGTTGTCGTGGTAGCGCGGCACGGTCTGGCTGCTCTTCAGCCAGCCCTCGAACAGCGCGAGGATGTTCGGCGGGATCGCAGTCGTGTAACGACCCGGATAGGCCTGCGAGTTCGACGGGCAGCGGCTGCTCAGCGTGGTGCGGGACTGCGGATCGGGCGGATTCGCCGGGTTGCCCGGCGAGTACTGGTTGACGGCCGAAACCGGACCGTCGTCCTCGATTCCCGCATCCGGGAACGAAGTCACGGTGGTCACGGGCAGCAGGCCATCTCTCAGGATGGTCCTGATGTCCATGGCCTGGACGTCGTAACCACTCAGCAGGATGTTGAAGTCGAGGATGGCCACCGAGAAATCGGTCCACACGGTCACGTGGACGATCTGGGCCTCGCTCGAGGTGTTGGTCACCGCAAACAGTGTGTTCACACCGTTTGCGCCGTCCGTGTAGTTATAAGCCACGAACGGATACAGTAATGTGGCGGCCGGGGCATTGTCGAACGCGCAGACGTTCGCATACGCGACACTGCCCGCTCCAAGCACTACCGCGCCCACCAGCGCCATTGTCAGAAACTTCTTCATGCTCAACTCCTTCCTTGTCTCTTTCGATGCTTCTCTACAGAACTTCGGGCGATCTCCACCGCCCTGCACTCTCCTTCTGGCCCCTTCGAGTTGCGCATCACCTCCCATAAGTTAAATTTTTTCATCGACTTATTTCGAAATATGTCATGACAGCATAAAATATAGCACCGGACGAAAGCCGCTGTCAAGGCCGAATCACCCTGAAAACAGCTACTGGGGCATTATGTGACGCGTCAACTCTCAAGTCAAGCAATCCACGTCACATTTCTTGGCCTAAGTCCCCTGGCGCCTGAATTTTGATATCCCTTTTCACCTATTCGCCGTCAGCCAGACCCCGACCCCACCCGCTCCCTTCTCGTCGGCGAAGGCGATCACAACGTCATCGAGACCGTTGCCGTCGAGATCAACCAGCTGGATATCGTAGGCTCGCCCCTTCGACACCAGGTCGGGGCTTTCCTCCCGGTAGAAGTCGCCGTTGTCCGATTGAATGAAGACGACAACCTCACCGTCCTTGCGGCCGGCCACCAGGTCGACCCGGCCGTCCCCGTTCAGGTCGCCGGCGCCGACCCGGAACCAGGGATCGAACCGCTGGTCGTCCATGACGAGGACCTCGCCCTTCTCATCGACACCCTTGGCGTCGGCCCGGTAACGAACGAGGCCGGTGCGGGCTATGGTCTGACCCGCAGGGGCCAGGAACTGGATGAACGGCATGAAGAGGTCCACGTCACCGTTGGCGGATTGGGTCGCCACGTCGGGGTGCTGGGCGTTGCTCAGGACTCCCCGGTGCAGGGGCCCGACCCAGCCTTCGGCGCCCCGGTTGAGAAACACCAGGCGGCGCCAATCGGTGGCGTTCGAGGACAGCACCAGGTCCGGACGACCGTCGGCGTCGACGTCGATCGACTCGAGGTTGTCGCCGATCACTCGGACCGGCAGCCCGGTGAAATCCAACTTCCATCCGTCCTCGGTGTTAAGCACCGTCCACACCGTTCCGGCGTCCTCGATGCGCAGACTGGTTCCCAGGTCATAGTCGATCTCCGCCAGGAACACGACGTCGGGGCGGCCGTCCCCGTTAAAGTCCGCGGCGGACACCGCCCGCGAGGTGACCCGGGGATCTGGAGTGGGAAGCAATCGGGCTTTAGAAAAGTCCCCTTCGCCGTTGCCGTACAGCACGTACTGGCCCTTGAAGTGGATCGCCAGCACGATGTCCTGGTGCCCGTCACGGTCGAAGTCTTCCACCACGATGCCGCCGTAGTCGAGGGGCACGTTACCAGGCCAGGTGACGCCCTTCCAGGAGGCGAACGTGCCACCGCCCGAGCCGAGGAAAATCCCCGGCCGGCCGTCGCCCTTCCGCGAGGGTGGGGTTACCAAGTCGGGGATCCCGTCGCCGTTCATGTCGACGACGACGAGGTTCATCTGCCACAGGCCGCGGCTGGGAAGACCACTGCGCACCTCGGCGAAATCGAGCCCGTCCATGAATGGCGGCGGTACGATCTCCGCGGAGAAGTCGACGAAGAAATCGGCGACTCCGTATTTTTCCTCCCATTCGCGGTTGGCGGTGTAGGCCATCTGCTCGTACTCGCGATTCAGCCACATGTCGTGGAGGGCCGACTCCGGATCCTCCGGCGGCAGTCCGCGCAACCAGACCGTATCGCCCTCCTCCTTGACGATCTCCATCTTGAAGGCGACCGCGGCGTGGGGGTATGCGTACTTGTCATCGATCCTGACGATCGTGTCCCTCGCCACCGGCCGCGCCGTCAACCAGTCCTTCAGCATTTCCTGCCAGCTGAGGTAGGTGGTGCCGGTCCTCTTTTTCAGCTCCTGTTGTTCGGCATCGGACAGAGTCGACCCGTCACCGGCTTGCTCACCCCCCTGTTCGGTGGGGCTCGCTGCCGGCTGTTCTTGAACAGAACCCTGCGCCCACGAGGGTGCCGAGCCCAGGCTCGCCAGCACCACCAATCCAACTGCGATCAATCGACTCATTGAATCCTCCGTCGTCTGAACTTGAAATTTGCCGCCGCCTCACAGGAGGTCGGCGATTGTATACCGCCATCTGTCGACGGCGATCGAGCCCACGATCACGAGCACCAGCCCCATGACCGCCGAGCCGACCAGCCACGGCACCAAGGGCGGGGCGGAGCTGATCAGCCCGGTCCGTGCCACGCCCACCAGAGGGGTGAGTGGATTGGCATTGACCACCGTTCTGAGAGCCCCCTCCGGCACCAGGGCCAGCGGGTACACGATCGGCGCACCGTAGAACAACACCTGCATGGTCAGCCCGACTCCCTCGGGGAAGTCGGGCAGCACCGCACCCAGCACGCTGGCGGTGAGGGACAGCCCGACGATCCAGATCGCCATGAGAGCCATGGCCCCCACCAACCACGGCAGGTTCGCCCATCCGGTGTGGCCGCCCCACAGGCAGATTGCCAGCACCACGGCAAAGGAGATCACGTGGTGCAGCACGGTGCCCATCACATCGCCCACCACCAATACCTCGGCCGGCATACGCACCCGTTGAACCAGGCTGGCATGGGTACGGAACACCCTCGACCCACGCAACGCGGCGTCATTCAGGGCCAGGAAGGGCACCAGCCCTGTGATCAGGTACAGACCGAATCCCACGGGCGGACGCCGAGCAAGATCAATGCCAAGACCCTGCAGCTTGATCTCCAGGATCGCCGAAAAGACGATCATGAACAGCGCGAACTGAATCAGGGTGGCGATCGGCGTCCACAACCAGCCCAGGTAGGAACCGGCGTAACGGGACGCGAAGGCTCGCCACGCCAGTTGGCTCAGCAAGAAGCGGTGGCGGACCAGGGTGGGCACGAGCCGCAGCGGTGCCAGGAGATACCGGGTCATGAATGCGCTCTCGCAGGTCCTTTCAGTCGTTGGCGTCCGATCGGCGGCGTGCCCGTCCGGCTGCCCTTTCGCGAGGTGTATGGCCCGTCACAGAAAACCCCAAAAGAGTGCTTGACGGACTTGCTATGGCCACATAACATATGAATACGTGGGGCATGGTGTGTCCATGCTGCCGCGGGATGGTACTACAGGACCGGAGGGAACGGCAAACGGTGTCCGGAAAACCCCAACCCACCACGCCTCAGGTCGCCGTCATCGGCGGCCGTCTGAAGCGTCTGCGCAAGGAGCGGAAGCTCACTCAGGCCGAGCTGGCGCGCCAAATTGGCATCCAGCAGTCGGACCTGTCGCGCATGGAGAAAGGGGAGTACCGGGTTTCGCTGGACAACCTGTTCAAGATTTTGGGGGTCTTCGAGCTCCAGATCTCAGACTTTTTCGTCGACCGCGCCGCCCCCGAACAGCTCCTGCAGCGCCCGCTGAGCCACGAAAACATGCAGATGCTCCACATGCTCCGCGAGCTCAGCCCCGAGGCCCGGCAGGAAGTTCGGGAGTTCGTGGAGTTCAAGGTCCGCCGAGCGCGCGCTGAGCACCGGGCGGACAAGGCCCGGCGCACCGGCAATGGCGACAGATCATGAGGGAGCGCTGCGAGACCCTGCTGCTTCAGGCACAGACCGCCCTCGAGCGGGGTGATCTCGAGGAGGCGTATCGGCTCGCCATGGAGGCCCAGGGGTTGGCCGCCGAGCACGGCGACCAGGACCTCGCCGACCGCGCCTTCTGCAATGCCGTCGCCTTCGCCATCGAGCTCGACCGCGCGGCCGAGCATCTTCCCGGCCTGAAGCGGATCCTCCTCGGATCGAGCGACGCCCGCAATCGCTTCCTCGCGTCCTACTACACGGCGGTGGCCTACGACCTCGAGGACGACCTGGCCAGGGCTTCGTCCTACGCCCACCGAGCGGTGGACCTCGCCACCGAAATCGACGAGCCCGAGCTCCACGCCCGGTCGGCCAACCTCGCCGGCAACCTCGCGTTGCGGGAGTCGAACTTCGCCGACGCCGAGGACTGCTTTTCTCGAGCCATGTCGGCCCATCGCGGCCTCGACGGCTACCACCGTCTGATGGAGGCACAGGAGATCGACAACATGGGCTACGTGCTCATGTGTACCGACCGCCTCGAGGAAGGCATCGCGCTCTGCGAGGACGCGCGAACACTCTTGGAATCCATGGAGGACCGGCACTACCTGCACCAGATCCTGCAGGACCTGTGCTACGGATACCTCCTCGTCGACAATCTGGATCGGGCCCTGCAGCACGGCGAGAACGCGCTGGATCTCGCGGTCGAGGTCCCCGATCCGATGGTGGTGAAGAACTGCCTGTTCCTGCTCAGCGAGATCGCGGTACGACGCGGCGATAGCTTCCGCGCCCGCCGCTACCTGCGCGAGCTCACCACCCACTACCCGGAGGTCGGAGTGAGCGAGGAGATCATCGATGTCTTCCTCGCCACCGATCTGACCACCGTGGTGAATCTGAGAGGCTGATCATGAGGAGACACCGCGTCGCACTCGTCGCAGCCGTCATGCTCGCCGTCGCCGCCTTTGCCGCGGCCGGCGACATGACCCTCACCAGGACCGGCGATCTGTACCGGATCGCCCCGGCCGACGACGGCCTCCTGATCAGCGTGCAGCTCGCGAACGGCGAGACCGTAGAGCACATCGTGCCCCAGACCGAAGGCACCGCCACCAGCGCAGTCAACCTGGCGGTCGACCCGGTCGAGGGCGGCATCTTCGTCCTCTGGCAGCAAGGTGAGGACACCGACGCGGTGGTCAACTTCGCCGGCCTGGTGGACGGCACGTGGACCGGACCGGTAGTGCTGTCCGGCGGCGGCTCGACGGCGGCCGCGAACCCCCAGATGATGTACTTCCGCGCAGTCGACGTGATCGAAGAGGAGGTTGACGGCGAGATCATCGAGATCGAGGTGGCCACCAGCTTCCTGCACACGACGTGGTGGAGCTACACCGACTCGCTCGACGACGGCGACGCCTTCTACCAGCCGCTGCCGCTTGACGACGACGGCTACGCCGAGCTCGACGCCTACGACGCGGTGATGCTGAGCGATCTACTGCCCTACGGCATCCACTGCGACGGCATCGAGAACGCCTCGGCCCTGGCGGCGCCCAGGCTCTTCTCCGATCCCCAGAGCGGCTACCCGCATATTCTCGCCGCCGACTTCGCCGAGTGCCTGTTCTACATCCTCCAGCTCGCCAACGAGGTCAGCATCGACCCGATCTCCGAGCGCCGGCGCCACACCATCATCCTCCGCCACGGTGGGACGATGCCGGTGGACGCCGATCTTTCCCTGCAGAGCACCGATGTGACCGTGGGCCACGACCTGTCGCTGGTCCTCCACTGGGACGCCGACGCCGCCATCGAGTACATTCAGCTCGACCAGAACGGCTCGTCCGGCGTCATGTCGCTGCCCCTCGGGGAGAGCCTCGGCCACGAACAGGCCGTGGAGCTGATCCGCAACCTGGCCCGGTAATCGATTCGATTTCCGAGATCCAACGCCCGCCGCACCGGCGGGCGTTGTTGTTGGCCGCCGCGATGTCAATCGGCGTTTCACCGCCGGACCCGGCGTGACGTTGCTCGGTGAGAAGTGTGGGAAATGTCGGATCGCGGCAAAGACGTGACGCGACGCGGCAAAAGGACTACACTTTGGGAGACAGGACGAGGGGAGGTTCGATCGTGATCCTGCTCAATCCCAATCGGTACGTCAGCCGATGCGCCGACGACAGGTCTCGCGAGATCATGGCGAGGACCGTCGCGTTCTTCGAGAACAAAGGACTTCAGAAACTCAAGGAGGACGACCGAGAACGGGTGTGGTACGCCGACCTCCTCGAGTTTATTGCCCGTGAACGGGTGTTCGCGACGCTGCTGACGCCCACCGCCTACGGCGGCCCGGACAGCCGCTGGGACAACTGGCGTAACAACGAGCTGAACGAGATCCTGGCCTTTTACGGCCTCCACTACTGGTACACGTGGCAGGTGACCATCCTCGGCCTGGGTCCGATCTGGATGAGCGCCAACGAGGATGCGAAGCGCAGGGCCGCCAAGCTGCTGGAAGATGGCGAGGTCTTTGCCTTCGGCCTGTCGGAGAAGCAGCACGGAGCCGATGTCTACGCCACCGACATGACCCTCTTCCCCGACGGCGACGGCTGGCGTGCCCGCGGCGGCAAGTATTACATCGGTAACGCAAACGTCGCCCGCATGGTCTCCACCTTCGGCCGATTCGCCGGCGGCGACGAGTATGTCTTCTTCGTCGCGGACTCGCAGCACGAGCGCTTCGACTGCATCCGCAATCTCGTCAACGTTCAGTCCTACGTGGCCGAGTTTGCGCTGCGGGATCACCCGATCGATGAGGCCGACATCCTGTCGCGCGGCGCCGAAGCCTGGAACGCGGCCCTCAACACGGTCAACGTCGGCAAGTTCAATCTCGGCTGGGCCTCGATCGGCATCTGCACCCACGCCTTTTACGAAGCCATCGATCACGCCGCCAACCGTCGCCTCTACGACCAGTTCGTCACCGACTTCCCCCACGTCCAGCAGCTCTTCGTCGAGGCGTTCGCTCGCCTCGTCGCCATGAAGCTGTTCGCGCTGCGAGCCTCGGATTACTTCCGGAGCGCCTCCCTCGACGACCGCCGCTACCTGCTCTACAACCCGATCATGAAAATGAAGGTGACCATGCAGGGTGAGGAGGTGGTCAACGCACTGTGGGACGTCATCGCGGCGCGGGGATTCGAAAACGAGCCCTACTTCGAGATGGCCGCGCGCGACATCCGCGCCCTCCCCAAGCTCGAGGGCACCGCTCACGTCAACATGGCTCTGGTCGTTAAGTTCATGGCCAACTTCCTGTTCCGGCCGGCGTCCTACCCGGAGATTCCGCTGCGTGACGATCCCGCCGACGACGAGTTCTTCTTTCGCCAGGGCCCGGCCAAGGGCCTCGGGCGGGTCCGTTTTCACGACTACCGGCTCGCCTACGATGGGGTCGACCTGCCCAACGTGGCGATCTTCTGCGAGCAGATCGAGGCTCTGAAACGGCTCCTGACCGAGGCGCCACCAGACGAAGCCCAGCAAAAGGACGTTGACCTCCTGCTCAGCCTCGGAGAGGTGTTCACACTGGTGCCTTACGGTCAGCTCATCCTCGAGGCCGCGGCGATTTACGAAATCGGCCCTGATCTCGTCGACCAGATCTTCGACATCATGGTTCGCGACCTGTCGAGGTACGCCCTCCAGCTCGCCCACAAGCCGAGCACCACCGCCGCCCAGCAAAAACTGGCGATGGCGATGATCCGAAAGCCGGCGGTGGATCAGGATCGGTTTCGTCGGGTCTGGGAGGGCGAGGTGCACGCCCTCGCCGGGTCCTACGAAATGCAGGAGTAGCCCACCACGTCGCACGCCAGGATACGGATGCCGGCGCCCACCAGCAGCAGTCCAATGAACAGGAAGATCGATTGCGACAGGTTGGTCAACGACTCGCCGCAGGCGACCGCCGCGACGGGCAGATTTGCGACGTGGCGATTCCCTTTCGGTCTTGACCGCTCCATAACACGCTGTTAGCATCGAACGGGAATGAGGAGGAGGGTCTCATCATGAGAAAAGTACTGTTGGTTCTTGTTGTGGTCACCTTTGTCAGCGGCGTCGCTCTCGCGGCCGGTCCTGCCAGGGATCACAAAATCGTCAACCCGCCGGCCGACACCTATGAGCCGCTCGGTGACAGAGCCCTCGAGTGGATTGACTACTGGAACACCTCGAGCGCTGCCTACTACTCGTGGAACGGCTTTTTTTACATGTCCAACCTGTTCAAGCCGGACGGTGGTTGGTATCCCCTTGACGTTGTTGCCCTCGAGGTCATGGCAGTCGGGCTGGACGGCAATACAGCCACGGGCGCGGCGGGAGTGATCAACGGTGTCGCGGTGTTCGACCCGACCGGAATCCTCCTCGCGCGCGAGCTCGACATCGCCGCCATGGTCGGCGTCTGGACGATTGTCAATCTGACCGTCCCGCCGCGCATCAACACCGGCAACTTCTTCGGTGGCATTTGGAACAGCACCGGCATCGATCTCGGGCAGCAGTGCACCGCGGTCAACTGGACACCCCCGCCCACCGAGCCGTTCAACTGCATCAGCTTCTCCGGCGCCACCGCCGGCGGTACCGGCGCCTGGGCGCCGAGCGACTGCGGCAATTCGTACCCCACCGTCTCGGCGGCCTCTGTGCGGGCTCAGGTGGACTCGAACGTGCCCGTCGAGCTGATGCGATTCGACGTCGAGTAGGGTTCGTGACGACTTAACCGCGGCGACTCTGCAGCAGGATCGCTGCCCGGATCGGCGGAATTTGCAGCTCAGGCCCGCCAGGGCTTGAGCTGTTTTCTTCATGCTGGCCGCCGCCGGCCCGCACCCTCGACCATCGTCGCCGGGCTTGCTCCGTCGCAAAGAGGCGCCTACCATTCCCCTCATTGGAGGAGGAGCGTGAACCGTCCCTCATCGTGCACTCATCTGGCGTGGCTCGCCTGTTTCGCCGTCATAACAGCCGGAGCGTGCGCACCCGGTGTTCCCGAGGATGCGGTGGCCACCTACGACGGCGGCTGGGTGACCGCTGCGGAAGCGCAACGATTCCTGGAATGGGTCGACACCCGCCGCCTGCGGACCGACGCCGCCGTCGACAGCGACGAGGGCATTTCCGAACTCTTGTCGGAGTTCGCCTTCATGAAGATCCTCGCCGCCGAGGCGGACGTCAAGCCGCCACCACAGCCGCCCCTCTATGTCGACCGGCGCGGGAGCCTCCTGGTCCGTTACTACATCGAGCGTACGGGCAAACGCAGCCACGAGGTCACCGACGAGGACGCCTTGGCCTTCTACCAGGAGCACCTCGACGATCGGTTCACGGCTCCCGAGAGCGTCAGGTTCCAGCACGTCTTCTTCCGTGCCGATCGCCACTCCGCCGACGAACTCGCCATCCTCGAGCGGCGCATTTTCGACCGGCTCGCTGCCGGGACGCCATTCACCGAGCTGGTGGTCACCTATTCCGAGTCTGGAAGCGCGACGCGGGACGGGGTGGTAGGGCCGGTGTACCGCGGGCACATGGACCCGGTTTTCGAGGATCAGGTGTACCGCCTCGAGCCCGGTCGCCCGGGGGCGGTACGAACCGAGCAGGGCTCGCACGTGGTGATCGTGCTCGAGAAGCGGCCGGCCGAAGTCCAGACCTTCGAGGCCGTCAAGCGGCAGATCGTGAATGCGATCATGGACCGCCGCAATCAGGTGGAGCGGGACCAGCTGCTGGCGACGCTGCGCACTCGCTATGGGGTCGAGGACCGGAGCGCCTCGGCAGACCTGGGGCCCGACGACGTGGCGGTGCGGGTCAAGAACCGCACCATGACCCGTCAACAGCTGGATGCCAACCTCCCCTTTTGGCTGGCAAAGCCCGGGCAGATCGCCGGTGACGGCGCCGACCGTCGGCAACAGGCGGTGGACGAGCTGATTACCGCCAATCTCCTCTACCTCGACGCCGTCGATCGCGGTCTCGACCAGGAGCAGGAGTTCCTCGACCGCTGGGCTCTCAGCGAGCTGCGGCGGCGTTCCAACGTGAGCACGCAACGTCTGCTGGAGATCCTTGCCCACGAAACTCCCGAGGAGGAAGTCCTCCAATACTACCGGGCAAACGAGGGTCGGTTCGCGGTGCCGCAGCGGTTCCAGGGCAGCTTTCTCTTCAAGCCCTTTGGCAGCGCGCCCCCCTTCGAGCTGCAGCAGGAGATCGAGGACGTGGCGCAGCTGGCGGCTGCACCGGATGCCGACCCGGCCGAGCTCGAGCGGCGCTGCGCCGCGGCCGGGGTCACCTTCGCCGACATGGGATGGATTACCCCCCTCGAGGCTGCCCGCATTGGTCCGGAGTTCCAACGCCGACTGCTCGCACTCACCAGTCCGGGGAGCACAGGGGCTTTCAAGGACGAGGGCGGGCTCTACGTCATCCTGGTCCGGGCCATCGAAGACCGCCGGGCCATGACGCTACCGGAGGACCTCGATCTCGTCCGTGCCCGATACGTCGAGCTTCAGCGCGCCGAAATTCTGGCAGAGACGCGGCAGCGGCTGCTCGAAGAACGTCACTTCAAGGTCCTGTCCACGGCCGTATTCGCGGGCACGGATGCGACGGACTGAAACGCTCGCGGCGATCGCCGTTTGGTTGCTGGCCGGGGTGGCCTGCGTCCCCCAAGAGGGGACGAACCGCAATCTGGTTTTGATCACCCTGGACACCACCCGGGCTGACCGGCTCGGCTGCTACGGCTCGCGATCGGTCCAGACGCCCAACCTCGACCGCATCGCCGCCAGCGGCACCGTCTTCGACCATGCCTTCGCGGTCGCGCCGATCACCGCGCCGTCGCACGCGTCAATCCTGTCCGGCACCTTCCCTCCGTTTCACCAGATCCGTGACAACGATTCGTCCACAGTCCCAAACGGGTTGCCGTGGCTGCCGGAGATCCTCAAGGGCCGAGGGTATCGGACCGCAGCGATGATCGCAGCCCACCCCCTCCGGGCCGCCATGGGCTTTTCCCGCGGATTCGACTATTTCGGGGATCAGCTGGAAGCGCCACCCGGGAGTTTTGTAATCACCAACCTGCACACGGTCGGTGTCGCGAGCCGTCCCGGCGAACGGATCTCCGAGGAGTTCGGCCGGTGGCTCGCAGCGAACCGAAATCAGGGTCCGTTTTTCGCCTGGTTGCACTACTACGACCCACACTGGCCGTGGGAGGCGCGGGGCGGCTACGCCGAGCTGTACGCCGACCAACCCTACGACGGTGAGGTCGCCTACATGGATGACAGCATCGGTGCAGTGCTGAGAACCCTGGCCGAGTCGGGCCTCGCGGAAACCACGGGCATCGTGGTCGTGGCCGACCACGGTGAAGGCCTGATGGACCACGGTGAGCTGACCCACGCCCTGCTCCTCTACAACGCCACCCTCCGGGTGCCGCTCATCGTCTCCTTGCCCTGGCTCGAGAATCAACCGCAACGCGTCGACACCTTCGTCTCCAACGCCGACGTCATGCCCACCGTCCTCGAGGCCCTCGGCATCGACCCCGGGGGGCTCGAGCAGCCGATTCAGGCCCGGTCGCTGGTGCCTCTCCTCGCCTCCTCTGATCGCGCCGACTCTCCTGTCGACCCCTCCTGGGACCGTCCCCTCTATTTCGAGACCTTCTACCCGTTCTACCACTACCGGTGGAGCCCGCTGTCGGGCATGTTGACCGAAGGCCGCAAATACATCCACGGTCCGGAGGACGAGCTGTATGACCTGCTGGCAGACCCCGGTGAAGACCAACCGCTCGGTGAGCCGGAGGAGCTGGCACAGCTGGGCGAGCGGCTCGATCGGCTTGGCTCAGACCTGCGACGCGGCCGTCCCCCGGCCCACCGGCACCGGCAGAGCCGGCAGGAGCTGGCACAGCTGCAGGCACTCGGCTACGTCGGCAGCACACCCGACGACGACCCCGAGGTATTGCTCGACCTGTCGTCGTTCGCGCACCCCAAGAACGCGATGCCGACCTTCTTCAAGTACAACGACATCCTCGGCTTCATCCAGCGGGGGCGGTTGGTCGAGGCGCTCCACCTCGCCCAGTCGATCGCAGAGGGTGACCCTCGGCAGAAGGACGCGCGGCTCACGGTGGCATCCCTCAGTGTTCAACTCGGAAGGTACCAGGCCGCAGACCGGGCTTTCGCCGAGCTGGTCGAGGACTTCACCGACAAGGATGTGGTCTATCAGGCCGGCAGGTACTTTCAGAGCCGGGGTGACCACGAAAGCGCTCGCCAGTGCTACCAGCAGCTGGTCACCGATGACCCCAGCGACATCGAGGCCCTGACCCGACTCGCCGAGCTGGCGGTCTCGCAGGGGCAGCTCGAGGAAGCGCATCGCCTGCTCGAGGCCACCCTCGCCATCGACCCCACCTACCGGGAGGCAATGCTCGGTCTCGCTGTGCTCCTCGACCGACTGGGCATCGACGAGGCCGAGGGCAGATTCGTTGCCGTCGCGGCCCGGTACCCCTTCGACCCGAGGGTCAACTACGACTACGGTGTGTTCTTGCTGCGGCACGGCCACGAGGTTGAGGCGGTCGAGCGACTTCGACTGGCATCGACGTTTTCCGGCGGTCCGCTCTTCGCCGCCTCTCAGATGGCCCTCGCCGCACACTACGAGCGGCGGGGTGAGCTCGACCAGGCTCGGGCCTGCCTGCGCGAGGTGGTACTACAGACCGACAACCCGACTGCACTGCGGGAAGCCCAGGCGAGGCTCGCCGCCCTGGGCGGCAGGTGAGACGCGGGGTGACGTCCGTCGTCCGGCTCTCCCTCACCGGGCCATCCTCGAAGCGGCGGAGAACGATCGCGTCGGCAGCCCGGACTCCCCTCCTCCTGTTGTTGGTCATCCTCTGGAGTGGTTGTTCTCCGGGGAGTGGCGGTCCGGCGAGTGGTGTGGTCCTGGTTTCCATCGACACCCTCCGGGCCGACGCCCTGGGCTGCTACGGCGGGTCGCCGTTGACAACTCCCCACCTTGATCAGCTTGCCGCCGAGGGAGTGGTTTTCGCCAACACCGTGTCTCCGGTGCCGATCACCCTGCCAGCCCACGGCTCCCTGATGACCGGTCTCATCCCGGCCCGCCACGGGGTCCACTACAACCTCGGCCACCTCCTCCACCCGGAGCTCGACACCCTTGCTGAGGTCCTGGCCCGGCACGGCTTCGCGACCGCCGGCTTCGTCAGCTCCCTGGTCCTCGACCGACGCTTCGGCCTCGACCAGGGTTTCTCGGAATATGAGGACGACTTGTCGACCCGACCCCGTGGCATTTTCGGCGCCGAACGCCCGGGGGCGGAGACGGTCGAGCGAGCCATGCGATGGCTCCGCATCCACCAACGCGAGCGCTTCTTCATGTTCGTGCACCTTTACGAACCGCACGAGCCTTACGAACCGCCGCCGGAGTTCGCGGAGCGGTTCCCGCACTCCCCTTACCTCGGCGAGGTGGCGACCGCCGACTCCTGCGTGGGTCAGCTCTTGGACGGGCTGGGCGAGCTCGGCCTCGCCGATTCGACCCTGGTCGCGGTGGTGGGAGACCACGGCGAAATGCTCGGCGAACACGGCGAGGAGGCCCACACCTACTTCGTGTACCAAAGCGCCCTCAGAGTGCCGTTCATCCTCCGTTTGCCGCGACCGTCGCCGGTGGCCCGGGTGGAGCGGCTCGTCGGCCTGGTCGACGTGGCCCCGACCTTGTGTGGTCTGCTCGAGTTGCCGCCGCTGGCTGGCGTGGACGGCGTCGACCTCAGCCCGCTTCTCCTGGGTCGCGGGGAGGTCGCGCCGCCGCAACCCCTGGTCTGCGAGAGTCTGACCCCGACTCGCTACGGCGCCAATCCCTTGCTCGGACTGGTAGGCGAGCGATGGAAGCTCATTCACACGACCCGCGCCGAGTTGTACGACCTCATCCTGGACCCTGGCGAGACGAGTGACCAGGCCCTCCTCCAGCCCTTGGTCGTTGCCGAGCACCAGCGGCTGTTGGCCGCCTCGCTGTCGGGGCAGCCAGCTCGTTTTGACCCCACGGCGGCGCCGGCGGTCGACGCGGAGACCGCTCAACGACTGGCGGCCCTCGGCTACGCCCCGAGTCCCCTCGACTCCGACTTCCGTCTCGACCCGTCTCGCCCGGATCCCAAGGACCTGATTGAAGTCCACGTCGCACACACCAGGGCCCTCCAGTTCATCGCCACGGGCCACTTCGCGGCCGCCGAGCCGCTGTCGCGCCGGGTGATCGCCGCGCTCCCCGACTCCTGGGAGGCGCACCTGACCCTGGCCAAGGCGGCGGCCGGCCTGGACCAGTGGGCCGAGGCAATTCCCCTCTTCGAGCGCAGCCTCGAGCTCAAGCCGGCCCAGTACGAAGCCCTTCACGGCCTCGGTCAGGCCTTCTCCGGCCTCGGTCGGCTCCAGCGCGCCGTGGATATTTTCCGTCGTGCACTGCCACTCGACCCGGAGCCTCCCACGGCAGCCATCCACCTCGCTCGAGCCCTTTTCGCCAGCGGCAGCATCGATGAGGGCGAGCGTTATCTCGTCCAGGCGGCACGCGCCGCGAGCGGCCAGCCCAACGCGCTGCAGGAGCTAGCGCGGCTTCTCGACGAGCGAGGCCGGCCAGACCAGGCGACCGCTGCGCGTGCGCAGGCGCTCGCTTTGACCGCCTCACCAGATCGCAGGAGATGAGCACCCGGACCTCCCAGGACCCGAAATCGCAACTCGTAATTCGTAGTTCGCAATTCGCAACTCGTAATTCGCAACAGGCGGATGGGTGGGAGGGCGCAATTCCTTCCTTCGGCAGCCGCTTCACACTCAGCGATGCCTTTTCACGTCACACCCTTGACACCGGCCTCAGCGAGCTCAGTAAGGCCTCGAGCGCCTCGGCGTAGCCCTGCCAGGTCAGCCCGGAGCTGCTGTCACGGGCTCCCGCAGCGAGTCGAGCCAGCTGTTCCGGATCCAACATTTCGAGTGCCGAGGTCAGTGCACCGGCCGACCCGGGGGCCACCACGACGCCGTTGACGCCGTCCCGCACGACCTCGGACAGGCCCCCGACCCGAGTGGTGAGCACGGGGACGCCGTGGGCCAGGGCGAGGGGCGCCATCGCCGACTGGGATCCGTCGCGGTAGGGCAGGACCATGAGGTCGGCGGCGGAGAACATCGCGGCGAGCCGGGCCTCCTCCACCCATCCCAGCTCCAGCCTGACCCGATCCCGGAGATCCGATGTGCCGGCCCTCCGCAACAGGGACTCACCGAGCCCCCCCCACGCTTCACCCGCCGCCATCAAGAACCAGTCGCTGTCCCCGCTCAGCTTGGCGAAGGCCTCGAGCAGGACGTCCACCCCCTTGTACGGCCTGATCAGACCGGCGAAGACCGCCAGCCGGCGACCCTTTGAAATTCCCAGGGAGCGCCTCGCATCGTCCCGATCCGGCAGCTCGATTCTCGACGTGGCCGGCAGCGGGTGGGAGGCCACCGGGTGATCCGGGAAACGCCCGGAGAGGAGATCGGCCAGCGCCTCGGCGTGGGTGAACAGACCCGCGCATCTGGACAGGACCCCGGCCGCCGCGGCGCGCTGAAGCCGGCCGGCGTCGTGGTCGACCGGATTGTGCACCACCGCCACCGTCGGCGGAGCAGCTCCCGCCAGCAAGAACCGCCACCACGGCGCCCACGCCCAGGTCCAGTAGGGCACCAGCCAGGCATCGGCGGCGGCACCGAGGGCCGCGCGCCGACCGCGGGGCCACGCCACCGGGTTGAGTGGATCCAGCACCGGCCTGGCGCCCTCCAACGGCGGGCACGCCCGAGAGTCCTCGCCTCCCCCCGCGCCGGGGTAGAGCCACTCCGGGTACTGTCGGCGGGGGGTCAGGAACAGCACCTCGTGACCCCGCCCTCTCATCGCCTCCACCATCGCGGTGGTCGTGGTGGCGATGCCCCCTCGAAACGGATGCCCCGGACCCAGCACAACCAGTTTCATGGAATGATTCTAGCCCTCCACAGCGGACCGGGCGGACTGGACAACTTCAGGCTCATCCGGGAAGAGGTGAGGGAGAATTCGAAATTCGAAATTCGAAATTTGGAAAACCGTGCCCGCGGGTGGTTGCTCGGCTTGAGCGTCAGGGGCCAGCGACCGGGGCCCGGGGCAGCGGCGGCAACCAGGGGCAGTATCAACATCCGGCCACAGCCGCCGGTTGGCTTTAGTTCCCTGTTGCTCGAAAGCAATCTGAAAGAGACTCAAGACTGAGCCGAAGTTATTCAATGGTACAATTTATGCAGTTGTCCGAATTGAGAACCTCCTTGCAGCTGACGCCTCATTCGTCTGCGGACGCATGGGATTTTCGAATGACTCAAAGGAGCATTTGACCGGCACCTTGAAGGAGGAGCGACATGGCCTTTCCGACTCAGAAAGCGTTGCGTGCCTGTTTGATCGGAATAGTGGTAGGTGTTGCGTCCGTGTCCCACGGTATCACTCTCGATCAGTCTCACGAGGCAACAGGGGCAAGTCGCATTTTCTTGGTCCGCCAGGGTGAAGACCGGATACTCACTGACTTCGCCACGGGACTGCCCGCGGACCCCCCAAGCTTGACGGAATCAACCGCTTCATGCGGCGCAATCTTGGGCTGGGAGGTCCGGCGAGAATCATGGGACCGTCTGGGTTTTCGACACGTGATTTATCAGCAGTACTTGCGTCCACGGCCGGGTTCGCTGCCTCCAACGATCCCAACGGATACCCGCATTCCATTGAGGGGTGGGGAGATTGGCCTGCACTATGACAGTGAGGGGTTGCTCTCCTCTGTCTTTGGAGCGCAATTCAATGACGTGGTGTCGGTTGGAGCACTCAACCTCGCGAATGTCTCCGATGCCAGATCAGTAGCCCGGATGTTAGTGGAAAACGTGGTGGGTGTGACCCTCCTCCCTGACGAATTTCTCAGCGGGGATCTTGCGGCATTGCTTCGCGAGCAGACGGTTCTCAGTCTGGCTTCGGAAGGTGCCGGGCGAGTGTTTTCATTTGTTTGGATGATGCCATTCGTGACAACCTATGGCCGGGATTTGCGCGTCGCGATGAACGCTCAGGAGCAGACGCTGCTGGCAGCTTGGGACTCGACCGCCACATACGTCTGCGAACCATCATCATTTGAGAATGTCACTGCGATCGGCCATCCCCAGAACGGTGAGGTTGACTTACGCTCGATGGAGGCGACTGCCACGGCGGATCGGCCTGGGTACACGCACGAGGGCCACCGAGCCGCCACGCCGGCCATTCCAGGTATTCAGGTGTTCCAGGGATCCTACACAATTTGCTCACAAGGAGGAATGCTTGGCCAGCTCGGTCTCGTGAGGGGGGAACTTCTGCCCCTACAGAGCCAGCAGGGCGTTCCGCACTACGAGGATCTTCAGGGTCCTTCGGTTCCCGGGAAGAGTGGTGGTGACGCACTCTGGAAGACCTATCAGACGATGCTGACCTATGACTGGTTGGGGTTCGACAGCTTCGACAACGCGGGAACCACCGCCAGAATCACCGTGCAAGCGTGGGGTGGGGATACCAACGGTGCAGGATTCGTGAATGGTACGGGTGATGTCAGGGGATGGCAGAACGGCGTCATCGTCTTTGATCGGGCCTCAGACGAGAACGATCCGAATTTCGACGAAAACATCGATTTTGAGTACTCGGCGTGTCTTGACGTCATCGCCCACGAGTGGGGCCACGGCACGATCTGCGCCAGGACCGATTGGACCCGCGGAACCCAATCAGGTTGGAACCTCCACGAGGGCTGGGCGGACGTCATCGGCCACATCGTCGAGTGGCACATGGAGCCTGAGGGCTCAGGCCCTGAGAAGGCCGATTGGATGGGTGCTGAGGACCGAGCTGAGGGCGGCGATTACCCGGAACGTCGTGTTGACGTGGACGATCACGAGCCGGTTGGCGACTGCCCGCCTTGCGTCGGTTGGCTCTCGTTTCATCGCGACGATCCTACAGGCGCCCTAGACGACCCTGAAGAGCTTCTTCACGGCATTTTCGAAGGCAACCGCGCGCCTGTTGCCCTTCGCTTGAATGCCGTCGGTGGCCAGAACCCCGTGTGTGAGAGGTTCAACGATGGGCTCGAAGGTTGCGCGCTGGACGTCAATGGCTTGGGTATGGAGATGGCCTCTCAGATCTTCTTCAGAACGTTGACCGTTTATTCTACTCAGAACGTCTCGTGGTTGGACTTTGCGGACCTGTCGAAGCAGGCAGCATTCGATCTGTTCGCATACTACCGCCCGGGTGGTTGGTACAACGCGGTGGAAGAACAGCGGTCGGTGGCCGACGCCTTTGCTGCGGTCGGGTATCCGGGTGGTCCCGCACTGATCTGTTATCTTCCACCGTGGCCCTCATGCGAAGTGCTCGAGCCACCCGAAAGGTAGGAACCTCGAGGTCACGCGATGAGAAGGGGGTTTGTGGACTTGATGACGGGGCGCTGGTTGGTAGCGGTAGCGAGCTTCCTGATCGCGGGAATGGCTGCCGCCGAGACGCCGGACCGTGCCCGCCTCGGGGACAATCTGCTGGTGACGCGGCGGGGGTACTTCAACCCGATCGGAGAGAGGTACGGCGGCATCTGGACCCTCAACCCGGAAACCCTCGATTACAACCGCATCAGGGCCTTCCTGCCCACCACCGACAGCGACCAGGTGTTTCCGTCCGCCTTCCAGGGTCAGGACGGCCTGCTGATCGCCGACGGCGACGTCCTCACGTACCAGACGTGGCCGGGACTGATCGACTTCGATGCCTACTCGTGGCGCATGATCCGGCGCTCGCCGACGGCGACTGATCCCGCCGAGGTGGGGTGGGCGGTCCAGGGTCCCACCCTCGATCCGGAGACCGCGGCACTCCTGGGCCTCGGACCGGGCGTCTACGGGATCGGCCGCTGCGTGTTGCGCAAGCTGACAAGCGGTCTCGAGTACGGATGGCGCGGGTGCGGCTCGTGGCCGTTTCCCCCGGTGCCGGACCCCACGACGTACGGCACCGACGCCGCGATCCTGTGGCGCCGGCCGCGGCCGGGCAGCGGGCCGGTGGAGCTGTTCGCCGAGTTCGAGCCCAATGATCCGCAGCATCCGAGCACTGCGCTGTGCCTCAGCTTCGACCTGGGCCGGCGCGGCCTGTGGCGGTGCACTCCCCGCAGCCGGGAGGTCGTCCTTTACTCGCTGGATAATGGCGGCCTCGGGCCGCCGATCGCCAGCTACGAGCTGACGACCCCGCCGCTGGATGACGATGATCCGGCCATCACCCGCCTCTTCCACCACGCCGCCACCGACAGGCTGTTCGGGACCGCGTTTACCAGAGAAGGAGACGGCTACCTGTTTTCCATCGATGCCGGGGACGGCGAAGAGCAGCTCCTGGACGAATGGTCGGAATGGCAGTACCTCGGGGCGCCGGCGACCCTCACCGCGCTCGGTCCGGCACTGATGAAGCACGAGCAGCTGCTGCCGATCGTCGCCGGCGGTGCGGGCTCCGCCGGGACCGAGTGGAGCACGGAGCTCTGGATGTTCAACCCCTCGGCGGACAGCACGACGGTGAGCGTCCGCCGGGTCACCCGGCCGGATCAGGTGGTGGTCGTCACGCTGCCGCCTCACGGCAGCCTCGCGGTGGAGAACGCCCTCGGGTGGGTCGGCGGCGGCCCAGCCGGCGACGGCACCCGGCACGAGGCGCTGGTGGTGCGTTCCGACCACCGTTGGGGAGAGCAGCTCGTCGTCACCGGCCGGATCTCCACGCCGGGCACCGACGGCGTGGGCTCGTACGGCCACGCCGTGCCAAGCGTCCCAGGCCGCACCGGATACACCAACCACACCCAGTACAAGGTGAGAGATGGCGAAACTCTCAACGTCCAATCGCCCGCCCTTCGCGCGTCTCACCTCGACCTCGACCGCCGCATTGACGGCGCCTACCGCCACAACCTGGGTGTGGTCAACGACCTCGACGAGCCGATCACGCTGCGACTCATCTGGGGTTTTGCGGAGGCTCCGGAAGGTTTCTTCGATTTCAGGTATCTCAGGCCCCCCGAGAACGAGGTGGAGCTCACGGTGCCCGCGAGCAGCGTTCGGGTGTTCCGCCTCGAGGCCCTGTTCCCGGGCGAGGTGAGGCGGGGATGGCCGCCCCGAATCGCCCTGCTCGGTGATCGTCCGGCGGCGGTGTGGCTGTCGATGGTCGACAACCGCACGGGTGACGCCACCTTCGTTCCTTTCAGCAGCTTCGGTTACGAGAACGACAACACCGACGACCGGCTGGTGCTGCCGGTCGTCGCCCACCTGAACGGGGTTGCTGGCGTGCAGTGGCGAACCGATCTGTACGGCTATGAGCTCAACTATATGGTCTGGCACTCAGGGGCCGTACAGGACGAGCCCTTCGCGGTCTTTCGGCCGGCGGACCCCGACGTTGACTGCGGCGGCCATGCCGCCGACGGGGCGGAGATCTCGACCTACCTCCAGGGTGAGATCGGCATGCCGCCGATGCGGTGGCTCGAGACGCTCCACGGTCTCGGCTATCCGTGGTCGCTGGAGGATTCCAAGGTCTTCTGGCGCACCGTGTTCCCGGACGCCGTGCACCTGTTCCCCGAGTGCGCCGACGACGCCGAGGTCCACGGCGCGCTGGAGATCGCGACCGCATCCTGGTTCTCCGGGTACTCCAGGACCTACGCCGCCCGCGCCGACGGCGGGACCTACGGCGGCATGCTGCCGCTATACCCACCCGGCGGCTGGCCGGCCCAGCACTTCGCGGGACTCGAGGTGAGCTCGGAGCAGCGAATCAACGTCGGCCTGTATAACGGCAGGCCCGATCACGCCATCAGGCACCTGCTGAAGCTGTACTCCGAGGACGGCGCCCTGGCCGCGTCCCGCGAGGTCGAGGTTGCACCCCACCGGTCGGTTCAGCGGCCGTTGGAGCGGCTCATGGGTCTCGCCGACGGCAGCCTGGGTGAGGGGCTTTACGGGCTGTCGGTGATTCCCCTGGACGACCCGGCTGCCGGCATCCAGGGCCGATCATGGGCCTATGTCTCACTGGTCGACGCCGTGACCAACGACCCCACGAACCTCTGGTGATGCCATCGCAGATCCGTTTCGTCGGAAGGAACAGGTGTCGCAGCACCGAGGTGTTTCGAAGCGCACCAATAGAACCCTTCTGAGCTGGCCGGCCGGATCAGCGCATCGGCTCACGATGGTGAACCACCCGGAGGGGCCGTGCCGCAGCCGCCACCCGAACGCTGCCGCTGTCTACGGTCGCTGCCCGCTGTACGCTGTTCACTGCCGCTGTGCGCTGATTCCTGCCCCTGCCGCTCCCAAGTAACTGCCCGTCAGTCACCCACGAGGCGTCTCCAACGGCATCGCTCATGGGATGGTGATCGGGGATTGGGAATTGCGAATTCTGGCCTTCCGAGATCGTCTCAGGCTGACGGCACCAGGGTCCTCGGACGCCGACAATTCGTAATTCGTAATTCGCAACGGGTGGGTGCGAGGGTGGGCGCAATTCCCCGGCTGCAGCCTGCCCTCTGACGACCCCCTCAGTCACTCCCACGACGTCTCCCGCGGCTATGCGGGTGGGGTGCTGAACGCCGGCGCCGACTCGCGGTCACGGGCAGGGAGACGGAGACGGGCACGGAATCACCCGACCTCACGCTTCTCCGGACGAACCTGACGTTTGACGCTCGACGTCCGCCCCTCACCCCGGCCCGAGCGGATTGTGGATGCGCTCTTCGAGCAGGCCCCGGATTGACTCGGGAACGAGGCCTCGAACATCGCCGCCCAATGAGACCACCTCCCGGACCAGCCTCGACGAGAGGTAGGAGTACTCCTCCTTGGGGGTGAGGAACACGGTTTCTGCGCTCGGGTAGAGGCGTCTGTTCATCAACGCCATCTGGAACTCGTACTCGAAGTCCGAAACCGCCCGCATGCCGCGGATGATGATGGTGGCCTCCATCTGTTTGAGGAATTTCACCAGCAGACCGCTGAACGAGCGAACCTCCACCGCCGGATCGTCTCGATAGAGCTCACGGATCAACTCGACCCGCTCCAAAGGGGTGAACACCGCCTCCTTCTGGGGATTGTCGAGGATGGCTACGACGACCTTCGGAAAAATCTGGGTCGCCCGGGAGATGATGTCGGAATGACCCATGTGCAGCGGATCAAAGGACCCCGGGAAAACGGCGACCGGTCGATGGGAGGCGCTCACCGGACGATTGTATCAGCAGGGGCAGCCCGGGCTGCCCCCGAGAGATCTCAAACCTGGCTACGATCCACCGTCGGCGGACCCCTCGACGGCGCCGACGGTGGCCCGATTGTGGTGACGGTCCACCGCCCGGACCACGATCAGGTTGCGATCGTCCTCGGCGGCGAAGCTGAAGGTCTCGCGCTTGCCGTCCAGAACGCCGTCGCTGGGCGCCATCTGGTTCCAGCGTTCGCCGTCCCTGGTCCACTCCACCCTGGCCACCGCGCTGCCCGCATCAGTCACCGTCACCTGCCACCGTTCCCCTGACCGGGTCAGCGAGATCTCCGGCGGGGTGTTGTCCACCACGAACCAACGGCTGTTGCGAACCGTTTCGAGGCCGCCGCCGGGGTTGGTGTCGCCGTCCGAGGCGGTGACCACGAAACGGTACATGCCGTCGGGCAGGGCGGTGGTGTCCAGCGCAAGCTGATCGGTGGCCAGCTCGTCCCGAACCACCAGCTCGAATCCCGTCTTCTGTTCGACGACGAGCTTGAAGGTCAGTGGGTCGTCGTTGAGGTCCTTGGCTTTCCAGCGCACGGTTCGGTACCCCGACCGGTAGTACTTCTTCCCCATGCCGCCGTTCTTTCCCGCACCGGCCTGGGGGTCGATGACGGTGAAGATGCCGTTGACGTCCGGATGATCGCGATCGATGACCGGGCCGGAGGGAGGCGGCGACGAGAGGTAGATGACTCCGGGCTCCTCCACCCAGAGGGCGGCGATCTCCGGAGCCAGGTTGAGCTCCCGCATCGCCACCACGACCCGGTCTACCGTCGCGCCGTCTTCGATCTGGACCTCCCACTGCAGTGACCTGGCGGGCGGCAGCGGCACGGAGCCCCCGGCCCCGGGCAACCACTCGGTCCAGGGCAGCCAGCTGTCGTCAGGTTTTTCGGAGGCGCCGGACCGAAACCGGATCTGCACCCGCTCATCCGGTGGGTTTGCCGAGTACTCGCCAAACCTGGCCGGAATCTGCAAGCGCTGGGCGTCAATGCGATACCGACCCTGCCGCGCCCCCGAGCGTCTCCACAGCACACGCCCCGGGCCCTGGGTGAGAGCGGCCGCACCGTCGTCCACCAGGCCGACCACCTGAACCGCATCCACCGTGGTCAGCCGCGCCCCTCCTTGATTCAGGAATCGCCATACCTCGCCCTGGTAACCCGTTCCCACCAGCACCCCGGATCCGTCCCATGCCACCGAAGACGCCACCTGCTTGGCAAACCGGTGAACGTGGAGCAATGCCCCCTCGGGGGTCAGCCTGAGCAGCTCGGAGGTCGCGGTCGCACCGTCGATCTTGGGCAGGTCGAGGTCCGCCACCACGGCGGTTGATTCGGTTGGATCCGAATCGTCCTCGGGCTCTCCGTTGGTGGGCTTCTCGGCCTTCTGCGGCGCCTTGATCGGCTCGCCCACCAGCGCCACAGCCCACACCGACCCGTCGGGGACGGCCACCAGGTCCGGGATCTCGGTAAAACGACTGTCGGCCAGCAGCGCGACTCTCCCCTGCCGATCCACCCCCAGAATGAGGCCCTTGCCCGAGGTCCCCACGATCAGGGTGTCGGCGGTCGCCGTCAGCGATCGAGCATGGGCGTCGGGAAGCTCCACCCAGCGCTCAAGACCCCGGTCGCCGAGCCGGAACAGGGCCCCCGGCATCCCCGCCGCCACCACCACCGACCCGTCGAACCATGCCAGGTCCCAAATCCCGCCCTCACCCAGCCGGGCCACCTCCTCGAGACCCTTTGACCCAAGCCGAAACAGGACTCCCGGGGCGATTGACGCAACGTAGACCTCGTTTGTCGGGGTGACGAGCACGGCGGTCACCTGCTCCCCCACCACATCTGATACCAGCTCGGCCGAGTCGCCCTTCACCCGGTAAAGCCGGGCCGGGTGGCCGGTTCCGACGATCAGCGAACCGTCCGGCCGAAGGCCGGCGGCGGCGACCACCGGTTCGTCAAAAGAGGGGCCCTGATCCCAACTTTGAACGACCTGCAGGCGCCCGTCCTCGGTCACCGCAACGCCGTCGCCCCGCCCATTCAAGAACTGGTTCGGGGTGTCGACCACCCACCGCCGGGTCTCGGTGGCCCATGCAGCGCCGCACATCAGGACCACGATTGGTCCGAGTACTCGTATCTTCTTCATCGGTTCTCCCACTCCTCGGCCCTCACCGTCAAGCTGATCCGCTCGGCCGCCGAAACCGGAGTCGGCATCTCCTCGTCGACCCGTCCGACGACCACGTACTCGGTTGTCTGGAGGCTTCCGCCCAGCGCCGACTTCATCTGCACCACCAGGCTGGGCGGTACCGCGAGGGGGCCACTGGATAGCGTCACCCCGACCTCGTGGCGCTCGAAGGCCAGCACCAACCGGGTCGACGGCACGAGCCGCCGGAAGAGACCCACCTCGTCGGTAAAAGAACCCGGGTTCGGCGGCCGCATTTGGAGGTCGTAGACCGTCCACGCGGTCCCGTCGGCGACCACCAGGTCGAGGCGTCCATCGGGTACGCTCTCCGGAACTCTGACGTCGACCGCTCGGAAGTACTCCTCGCCCCGGTAGGGCCGGAGACGCAGCCGAACTTGGAGCGCCTCTCCGGGCGCCACCACCCAACGATCGGGCGTCGCCGAAACCAGCTCGGTGGCCTCCAGGACCTCCCGGGTCGTCAGATTCACCCGGATCCCCTTGAGGTCGGGAACCTCGAACTGCGAGTTCTCCAGGTACCCCGATGCCGCGGCCACCATACCCGCGGCCTGCAGGCCCGCATCGTTGCCGATAAAGGTCTCCGCCAGCTCTGCTTCACGATCTCCTGCGTACTCCAGTGCGACGTCGAGGGATACGGTCTGGTTGCCGGTGCCGCGGCCACGCGCCTCCAGGCTCGACAGGGTCAGGTAGGCGACGAGCGACGGCAGCAGGCTCTCGTGACGAATCGAGCGAAAGCGGTAACTCGTTCCATTCACGCCGACCGTCACCGGAATCATGGTCGCGCCGGGACCGAGGCGCCCCCACACCCCGTGGGCCCGATCCGCCTGGATGGTTCCGATCTGGTCGCCCACGGAAAAGAACTTGAACGAGACCATCTGGCTGGGGAGGATGGTGACCACGCTCGCACGGGCGAGTGGAATCGCGACCGTCCCTCCTTTCAGGAAGGGGTGTCCGAAAGCCCACACCTGATCGCCGCGGACCTCCGTCACGGTCCCTCCGGCCGCCAGCGTGACATCGCCGTCCACCAGGACCCCGGCCACCATTGACCCCGGTCGCAGCGGGCCGGCGCCTGAGCCGGCGGATCCGGATGCCGGCGGCCCGCTCACCCATCCCATCCGGTTCCAGAACTCACCGATCCAGCCGGTGCCGGCGCCCCCAACCGGACCGGCCACGGACACGGTGAGCGGCAGCTGCCGGAGCGATCCCTGCTCAGTGGGCGCCAGCCAATCCAAAAGGACCTCGCCGAGGCGCCCGGCCGACCGGGCCTCCATCAACGTCGCAAGGTCGGGTCGAGCCACGGTGGCGTTCGACCCGGCTTCGCCCTCGCTGCCGGCGAGGCCCTCCATCCTGGTGAAGGGAGTGACTCCGCCGATCGGTTCGACGGAGAATCCCCACCCGAAAGCCAGCGCCCCGAGCAGTCGCCCGTCAACATAGACCGGTGATCCGCTCATCCCGGCGATGATCCCGGTCTTGGAGAACCTGTCGTCGTCAAGCCGCACCAGCACCATCTCCTGGTCCGGCGCATAGGGGCCCACGGTGCCCAGGACGGTCACCGGGATCTCCAACATCTCGCCGCCTCCCATCTCGGTGAGGCAGATGCCGCGGCTCCCCGCGGGGACGTCGGAAGGATCGACGACCTCCACCGCGCCGGCGGCGGCCGCGGCAGCCGTCACGAGAACACTCAGGACAATGTCCAGAATCGCTTTCATGATCCTCACATTCTAGCCCGCAAAACTCACCCGCCGTGTCGACCGGCGGGGCCGCCGGCTGTCTTTACGAGGGAACACAGAAATCGGCCGTCCCATTCGACGAGCCGACCCAGAGGCCTACGGGCACGGCCTCTCTTGGTTTCAATCAGGCGCGCGGCGATTGCACGAAGGGAAGATCGTTCTGCCTCCTTCTTCCCATTTTTCAGGCTACAATTGAACCTCTGAAATGATGAAGGAGTCCATCCTCGCCCACCCCTCTCTGATCGAACGGCTGGTGGCGGTGGCGCGCAAGCTGCGGTCGATCCACCGGCCGAACGAGGCCGCCCAGCTGCTCGAGATCGCGGCGGCGCTGTCCCCTCACGGCGCCAGCTTGCGCGAGGAGGCACACCGGCTGCGCGGCGAAGAGGGGATCGAGGATTTCGATCGCGAGCTCAAGCGGCGCAATCTCGAAGCCTCCCATGCCCTCGGCATGGCCCATATCTTCCAGAGCCGTGGCGAGTTCGACCGCGCGGTGGAGATGATCGATCTGGCCAAGATGAGGACGCCCTTCAACTACCTGGCCTTTGCGGCGGCCGGATTCCTCTTCCTTCGTCACGGCGACCCCTCGACGGCGCTGCAGGAGTTCACTCAGGCCCGCAGACTCAACCCACTGGACTTCAAGCTGGCGGTGGAGACCTCGCGGGCGGCGCTGGAAAACGAGGACTTCGAGGCGGCCCTCGAGAATGCCGTAGACGCCATGCTACTGGCCACCTGGCGTTCCGATCGCCAGCTCGAAACCGAGCGCCGGAGGGTGGAGACCCTGGCCCGGCTGTGTCACCGTGACGCACCGGAGGTCGAGGCCCTGGTCAATGCACGTAGCGCGACCCTTCAGAGGTCGGCCGACCACCTCGCCCTCAGCCACGCCCGGCTGTTCTCCCATCCGAGGGCGCCGCGGGCGACCCCGCTCGGTGTGCGGGTCGGCGAGGCCCGGACCAACCTGCTGCCGCGGGCCAACGAGCTGCGAACCATGGGCCTGTTCCGTCACTTCTCCGACGACCAGCTGATCTCCCTGGCCAAGCTGCTCGAGTTGCAGCCTTTCACCAACAAGGAGGTGATCTTTCGCGAGGGCCAGGAAGGCAGAGATCTCTTCATCGTCCGTGAGGGCACGGTGAACGTCACCCGGCAGACCTCCATCGGCACTCAGGTCCTGACGACCTTCGGGTTCGGTTCACTGTTCGGCGAGGTTTCGTACCTGGATCGCCAGGACCGATCCGCCACCGCCCTCGGAGTCGGCCAGGGGACATTGTACCGGCTGCCGGTTGTGGCCCTGGAGGAAGCCGTCCGCAACAACCGCCAGCTGTCGGTCAGCCTGCTGTGGAGCTTCTGGCAGACCCTCGCCGAAAAGGTGCGCTCGGCCAATGCCCAAATGAGTGAGTTCTTCAGCCTGCCGAAATCGTACCCCGGCGGAGAGCGGCGCTCCGGCCAGGGCCACCCGATTCAGCTGCCCGAAAAGGAGAAGCTCGACATCCTTCGCGAGCAGGGTCTCTCCGCCCAGGAGCTCCGGCTGCTGGCGACCTACTCGCGCGAAGAGCATTTCCCTCCCAACGCCGTGATCTTCGGCGAAGGGGAGCCCGGGGAAAACCTCTACATCGTGGTCGACGGTTCGGTTCGGATCTCCAGGATGGTCCCCGGCATGGGCGAGGAGTGCCTGTCGATCCTCGGCCGCGGCGAGGTGTTCGGTGAAATGGCCCTGATCGACGAGCAACCTCGCTCGGCCGACGCCCGGGCCCACCGGCTCGGGACCACGGTGTTTTCGATCAGCAGCTCACTGCTCGAGGAGGTCCTGTCCATGGATCCGGATGCGGCGGTCCAGTTCCTGAACCTGCTGTGTCGCCTGCTCTGCAGACGGATCCGGGCCATGAACGAGCGCCTCGTCGCCTGGCGCGTCATGGCTTCGCACGAGTAACCACCTCCCACCCCCCCCCCCCAGTCAAAAGTCGAAAGTCGAAAGTCCAAAGTCTAAAGTCGGAGTTGCCCGAACCTCCCGGGATAGGTGGGCGGCTGACTTTAGACTTTGGACTTTAGGCTTTGGACTCCTACTGTGGGACGGTGACGACCATCCGGTCGTAGGCGGCCTGCCGGGTGATCCGATCCATCAGACCCACCCCAACGCGGTGCTGTCCCTCACGAAGCAGCAACTGGAAGTCGATTCCGAACCTCTGCTCGCGGGCGCCCTGGTACTGGTCAGCCGGGATGCGGATCTCGTGCTCCTGACGCTGCATCTCCGAGCTGCGGCCCTGCAGATCGCGGGCGCCGAGAAAGAGCACTACCTGACCAAGGTACTCGTCTCCCTGCGGCACCAGGGCGATGGCGTCGAGAGGGAAAGACAGGTGGACAGGCACCGACCACTGGTCCGCGGAGGCAGGACTCGCGCGACCCCGGCTGATCTCGAGATCCATTGGGTTGTCCTCGACATCTACCATGAGGGAGCTGTAAACCCGGTCCTGGACCTGCGTTTCCCGCGATTTCTCCACAAACCGGCGTCGGAAGCGGAGGTCGTAATCCGGATGGCCCACCACCTCCACGTCGATCTTGTGAACCCGATCCTGGCCGCTGTTCGAAATCGTATAGCCCAGAGAGTAATAGCTGTACATGTCGTCCCGGATCAGCTCCAGTCCGCCGAGGATGTCGTTGGTGTTGACGATCGACAACCCGCCGGTGTATTGGGCCATGTATTGCAGGCTCTCCTGGTAGTCCTTCATCCCCATCGAGGCCGCCGTCGGATCGACGTTTCCCCAACGGTCCTCGGCGCCATAGCCCTCCAGGGGGTTGAGCCCACTGGCGTCGATGGTGTACAGGGTCACGTCCTGGGCGTTGGCCGCCGAGGTCAACGCCTGAAAGGCGTGGGTCCGGTCGGTGTTGAAGCGCCGGCCCATGAACGAAGGGTCGTGGAATGCGGACGAGTACTCCTGCATCAACCCGATGCCCGGCGACATCGGGAGCCCGCTCGAAATATAGATCATCGCCTTGCGACCCTCGAGGCCGGAGATCATCGCCATCGACTCTTTGATGCCCTCGACGGCGAGGTTGACGTTGTTCGCCTCCTCCTCGGCGTAGGCCATGATCAGCCCGCGGAACTGCTGCTGGACCGCTCGCTGGTTTTCACGACTATCGTTCGACGTTCCCTGGGCGGCCTCCTCCTGGATCTTTTCCAGCAGCTCCCGCCGGTCGCTGTCCCGGTCGGCGCGCCCGCCACTGACCTTGTGCAGGCTGGTGAGTGCGCCGTTGATGGCCGCCGGGTCGTCGGTGAAGGGCTGCACGATCTTGAGGGTCCGTTCGAAGCTTGCGACCATCATCTGGACCGGCGGATCGAGGTTCTCGGTGACGAACTCGCGAACCCTCCTCAGGACACGATTGCGGTGGAGTGGGTCCAGGTTCTCGTTGTCCACATAGAGCACCATGAACATGGGCCGGACCTCGGGCCCCTGCGCCACCTCGTCATCGGTAGGCGGCGGCGGCAGCAGCAGGTCCGCCGCCGAGGTGGCGAAGAGGTGCTCGATCACCTCCCGGTCGAGCTCGGCGAAGTTCGAAACCGGCATTTCGAGCCCGTCCTGGAGCAGCCTGAAGTCCGAGATCTTGAGCCCGCTGACCGGTCGGCCCTTGGAATCTCGGACATAGGCGTCGACATTGACCACCGTGACCTCGACCTCGTCCACGAAACCGAGCCCGCCCACCGTGGTGGGCGACTCCTCGGGAACAGTCTGGCCAGCCACCATTCCTGCGATCGCCACCGCTGCCGGCACCACCACACACCAGATCTTCTTCAATCGACCCTCCAAGGGAGATTGTACGGCAGAGGAAGAAATTCGGAATTCGGAATTCGGAATTCGGGTGGGCGGGGGATCTGCCATCCGCCATCAGAGTGAAAGGGAACCGACCCTCCGCGCGTTACTCATATTGAACAGGGAGGTGGCATGGACCACACCATCGACTCGAACGGGCTCGGAGATATAGGTTCCGACAGCATCATGGTTCCGGACGTCATTCCCATATTCCCCTTGACGGGGACCGTCCTGCTGCCGGGAGAGGTCTTGCCCCTCCACATCTTCGAGCCGCGGTACCGGGACATGGTCCGTGACGCCCTCGCCAACCACCGCGTCATCGGCATGGTGGAGTCCCTGCCCGAATCGGACACCTCCGATATCGGGCTGTCCCGGATCCGCGAGATCGGCTGCGTCGGTCTGATCGCCCAACATCAGGAGCTGCCCGACGGCCGCTACCTATTGTGGTTGCTAGGCCTCGAGCGATTTCACATCGACGAAGAGCTGGAATCGTCGACCCGCTACCGCCGTGTCAGGGTGAGCTATATTCCAGCCCTGCAATCGGCCCAGCGTCTTGCCGGTATTCAACCGTTGCGGGCCGAGCTGCGCATCATGCTGCCGAATCTGCTGGAGGCCGACGCCGAAACCCGGGGGATGCTCGCCGACCAGATGGACGCCGTCACCGACACCCAGCTGATCGCTCTCGCCTGTCAGATCCTCGAGCTGCCGGCGGACCGCAAGCAGCAGATTCTCGAGGCTGACAGCCAGACCGACCGCTTCATGTTGGTCTACGAGGACGTCTACCGCCACCTCGAGCTCAATCCCGACGGCGACGAACTCGATCCTTCAATGCTTCACTGATTTCGGTTCGGGATTGCTCGTGGCCTTTGGCCGTGGCGAGTACAATCGGCGGCGGAGGCTCCCATGACCCATCCCGATCCACCGGCCTCTGCCCGCGACGGCTTCGACCGCTGGCGGTCGACCGCCTCCGTCAACGCCTTCGATTCGGACCCGTTCTTTCGCCGGTTGCTCAACCGGCACCTCGGACCGCGCGGCTCCGAGCTGGAGGGACATTTGCGGCAGGTTGCCGAGGCGGCAGGTCCCGAGCTCGACGCGCTCGTTGCCGAGTCCGGCCGGGACGAGAACCTGCCGCGGCTGCGGCGGCACGACCCGGACGGCCGGGCGGTCGAGGAGGTGGTCTTCCACCCGTCGTACCACGTCGTCGGACAGGTGTTCTGGTCGAGCGGAGTGCTCTCGATGCTGGCTGACCCGGGCAATGCCGTGGCGACCGGCGGGCTGTCGTACTTGCTCGACCAGCACGGCGAGGCCGGCCACGCCTGCCCGGTGTCGTGTACCGCGGGCGCTATCCGACTGCTCCAGTCGGTGGGCACAGCCGCCCAGCGGGAACGATACCTGCCAGCTCTGCTCGATCCCGACTACCGGCAACGGCTGCACGCGGCACAGTTCGTCACCGAGGTCCAGGGGGGGTCCGACGTCGGTCTGAATGCGGCGGTTGCGCGGCCCGATCCGGACAACCCCGGCTGGTTTCGGATCTCCGGCGAAAAGTGGTTCTGCTCGGTGGCCGACGCCGGCCTGTTCGTGGTCAGCGCCCGTCTCGAGGGAGCCCCGGAGGGCACCCGGGGCCTGGGCCTGTTTCTGGTCCCGAGGCTGGTGGATGGTCATCCCAACGGCTTCGCCCTGAGACGGCTGAAGTCGAAGCTGGGAACGCGCTCGATGGCCACAGGTGAGATCGACTTCGACGGCGCCCTCGGCGAGGCCATCGGATCGCTCGATCAGGGATTCCGCAACCTGGTCGGGATCGTCCTCGACACCTCCAGGGTCCACAACGCGTTGGCTGCCTGCAGCATCATGCGGCGAGCCTCGGTGGAGGCCCATCACTACGCGGTCAACCGGAGGGCCTTCTCCTCCCCGATCATCGATTTTCCGGCAGTGCAATCGACCCTGGCCGAGATGAGAGTCCGGACCATGGTCGGCCTGACCGCCACCTTCCGGATCCTCACCATGACCGACCTGCTCGACATGGCGCCCGGGGACGACTCCCTGGCCGGCGCCCGCAGGATCTCGGTGATGATCAACAAGTACTGGACGGCGATCGCCGCCACACGGAGCGCGCGCGACGGCATCGAGGTGCTCGGCGGCAACGGCACGATCGAGGATTTTTCCCCGATGCCCCGGCTCTACCGCGACGCCATCGTGGTCGAGAGCTGGGAAGGAACCCACAACACGCTCGCGGCTCAGGTGCTCAGGGACTTCGCCGTTCGCCAGCTGCACCGGCCGTGGATCGACCTCATCCGCGACGAGATCGACAGCCTCGACCATCCGGCCGTCGACGGCGCCAGGGCCTTTGCCGGGAAGCTGTGCGACGGAGTCGATCGGAGGATCGCCCGTCTGCTGGACGAACCGGCCCAGGCCCCCGCCCAGGTCCGCACCGTGGTCGATCACATGTGCCGACTCACCGACTGGGTCTCACTGGCGGCGCAGGCGCGATGGGACCTGGAGAACGGCGCGGCGGACGAGGTCCTGGCCGCACTCGAATGCTACCGGCTGGTTCATTTCGAGCGTGCCGACCCGCAGACCCACCCGGAGCTGATCGAGCTCTGCCGCAGCCTGTCCGCCGCACCTTGATCGAGGTTTGGAATTCGGAATTCGGAATTCGGAAAACCGTCACCGATCGCGCAGCTCTCGAGGCCACCTCGACTTTTGACTTTTGACTCTCGACAGGGCGGTTGGCGGCAAGATCACGCCCGCCCCGCGGGGTGTCGATCCGGCTACTGCCGGCTGCCGATCGACGGTGGCGGCGAGGACTCGTCGCCGGTGCTGCTGCCGGAGATCAGCCCCACCAACACGAGACCGAGAGCGATCACCAGCGCCGCCGCGAGCAGCGGCACCAGCGCCGCGGCCCAGCGATTTCGCCCCGCCGGCCCGCTCCCGAGTTCACCGACGGCCCCGATTTCGTATGACGTCATCCTTCGTTCCCCATTCGTTCTGTTGGATGCCGGTGCGGCGGAGAAGGTTGCAGGCGGGCCGGCCCGGCGACCGGCCCTCCCGCCGTCAACTCAGATCACTTCGACGCCAACTTGATCTCGGCGTGGTCGGAGACCATGTGCTCGCCAACCCATTCGGCTACTACCGCCGGGGGTACCGAACCGAGCTGTGCAGCCAGCTTCACCTTGCCACCCTGGCGCTTGACCACGTAGGTCACGTCCGACCCGGGGCCGAGGTTGTGCTTCGCCTTCTTCAGCGCCTCCTTGTTGTCAGCGCTCATGTCGATCCCATCCATGGCGACAAAAATGTCCCCGGTCTTGAACCCTGCCGCAGCGGCCGGGCTGTCGGGGTACACCTTGGTCACCTCCCAGCGACCGTTCTCGGCCTGTTCGGTCTCCACCCCAAGCCACCCCTTGGCCTGGATCTTGGCGATCATTTTGTTCAGGCACTCCTGGGTGTCGGCGGTGCACGGTTGCTTGTCGCCGGCCATCGCAATCGACACCGCACCGATCATCACTGCCAGACCGACCACCAATAACGCTTTCTTCATGTTTGACCTCCCTGCGGCTCTGGGGACCGTTTCGCGGTCCTTGGTTGAAGAGCCGAGTCACCGGCGGAAAGAGAACCGCCGCAGTTCGTTCCCGTTGTCCTTCCGGCGCCTCGCTGATTCCACATGGGTCCAAGGTGCTGCCGTTGAATGTGAATGTCCTGAAGGCCGTGTCAAAGCTCGTGTCATATGTGAACAAGTTGCAAAACGGCGGGCCAATCGAGTGGCCGTGCGCTATATTCCGAGAAAGGAGAAAGAGAGGCCTGCCGGGAGACCTGATGTCGGTGCTCGACACGATCCACAACGGCTCCGAATCCGACTCCGAGCTGAGGGCGGTGGAGCGGACCATCTTCGGCCAACGCCGTTCTCTGTGGATCGGCGTCGCCGCCGTGCTGGTGCCGCTGGCGGTGCTCCTCGGCCTTCAGTGTTGGTGGCTCGCCGATCTCGAGCAGAGCTCTGCGATCGCCCGCGAGGCGACGCTCAAGAACTACGTCGAGGCGGTGGTCAAGGAGGTCGACTACTTCTACTGGAAGATCTCGGAGCGCGCCCTCAACCCCCCGGCGGTCGTATTCGAGGAAGAGACCATTTACAAGGCCGGCCATTTTTTCAAGAAAAAGGACATCTACGGCGCCAAGCGACTCTTCATCGTCAGCTTCAAGGCCCGGGACGCGGTCTGGTTTTTCAATCCGGAAACCGCAGGAATGGAGGTCCCGGAGTATTCTGACGAGACGCTCGCGGTGTGGGCCGCCATGTCTCCCTGGAAGATGTTCTACAAGAAGGGTTCGAAGTTCAAAACCACCGTGTTGACCGTCGATCAGCACGACCCCGACAATCGGATCATCATCAACCCGATCACCGACGAAAAGTCGATGCTGGTGGGCCTGGCCGGTCTGATCGTCGACCCCGGGTTCTTCGAACGCGAGCTGCTGCCCAAGGCCATCAAGATGGCCCTCCCGGAGCTCGACTCGAAGGACGGTCTGCTGCTCTGCGTTCGGGATGGCCAGGGTCACCAGGTTTTGCCCCATTCCCCACAGACCGACCCCAAAAAGGACAGGGTCAAGCGCGCGCCCACGTTTGTGTTCACCGACTGGAGACTGAGCCTGCAGGGCGACTTCGCGTCACCGGAGAAATGGGCGCGGGCCAACTTCGCCTACAACATCACCCTGTCGGCACTGCTGGCGGCGGTGCTGATCGCTGGCATCGCCCTGACCCTGAGGACGGCGCTGCGCGAGATGAAGCTGTCCGCGATGAAGAACGAGTTCGTCTCCAACGTGTCCCACGAGCTGCGAACTCCCCTGTCTTCGATCCGCGTGTTCGGCGAGTTCATGCGGCGCGGCAGGGTCACCGACCAGGAGAAGGTCAAGGAGTACGGGACCTACATCGAAACCGAGAGCCGGCGGCTCACCCAGTTGATCAACAATATCCTCGACTTTTCGAGGATCGAGTCGGGGCGCAAGGTCTATCAGTTCGAGCCGACGGACATCGAGGAGGTCATCGGCGGGACCCTCAACACCTTCGGCGTTCGTCTTCGAAACAGCGCCATCGAGCTCGCGTACCACGGTCCGGAGGAGCCCCTGCCGGAGCTGAATTTGGACGCCAATGCGATTGATCGTGCCCTCTCCAACCTTCTGGACAACGCGGTCAAGTACTCCAACGGCGGGGACAGAATCGACATCTCCGTGGAGGCTGACGACGCCAACGTCCGGATCTCGATCCGGGACCGGGGCATCGGCATCCCGCGCGACGAGCAGCAACGGATCTTCGAACGCTTCCACCGGGTGAGCACCGGCCTGGTGCACGACGTCCGGGGGTCCGGGCTGGGTCTGTCCCTGGTCCAACACATCATGAAGGCCCACGGCGGGCGGGTCACGGTGGACTCGAAGCCGGGCGAGGGCAGCACCTTCACCCTGCACCTGCCGCTCGCGGCCGCCGGAAGAGGCTGAGATGACGACACGGGTTCTCATCGTCGAGGACGACGAAGCGATGGCGGTCGCCCTGCGCGATGGCTTCACCTACGAGGGTTACGAAGTGGAGTTGGCACGGGACGGCGAGGCCGGACTTCGGCTCGCCCGAGCATCTTCCCCGAACCTCATGATCCTCGACGTCATGCTGCCCAAGATGACCGGCCTCGAGGTCTGTAAGACCCTGCGCTCCGAGGGCTCGTCGCTGCCGATCATCATGCTCACCGCCCGCGGCCAGGAGATCGACAAGGTGCTCGGTCTCAAGCTCGGCGCTGACGACTACGTCACCAAGCCCTTCAGCTTCATGGAGCTCATCGCCCGGGCCGAGGCCCTGCTCCGTCGCTGCGGACCGGGCCACGGCGCCGGCCGCTGCGGGTCCTTTTCCTTTGCCGACGTCGTGGTGGAATTCGACCGACACGAGGCCAGCAAGGCAGGCCGCCAACTCGACCTCACGCCCCGTGAGTACCGCCTGCTCCATCACTTCGTGGAGCACCGCGGTGAAGTGGTCACCCGCGAGCAGCTGCTGGACGCCGTCTGGGGCTACGACACCATCCCCTTCACCCGCACCGTCGACACCCACGTCGCCAAGCTGCGCAAGAAGATCGAGGACGATCCGGCGGATCCGACGCACCTGATCACGGTGCATCGAGTCGGCTACAAGTTTGTGGGGTAGTGGCTGGTCGCTGGGTCGCCGTTTCAGTTGGCCGTGAGCAGTTGGCCGTTGGCCGTTCCCCCACCCACCCGATTTTCAATTTTTGATTTTTGATTTTCGATTGGACTGGGACACGGAAGAACACGAAAAACACTGACTTCCGGGGTGCGGGGTTGGGGTTCGAGCTGAGCACAGATCCCCAGAGCTGTCATCCCGAGCGAGCCGCCCGACAGGGCGGCGACGAGGGATCCGTTCGACTCGCTTCGCTCGCTCAGGACAAGTCTGGGCCGGCATCTGATTCTCCGGCTTGTCGAGTGAACCCGGCACTCCTTGTTCAACCGCTCACTCGGAACCGGCAGCCATCGTCGGCTGGTACGATGACCCAGATTCCTCCTCGGCCCGCTGGACCTCGTTCGGAATGACATCCTCTCGCTGTGCTTGGTTCGGCGGGAGAGAAAACCGGTGTCTATCTGTGTTGATCCGCGTCTAAAGCCCGGCTGGGCGGGAACCCACTCCTGTGGCCTTGTCCATCGGAGTTCCCGGGGGAAAAACCCCGGGCTGCGGCGACCAAAGAACCCTTTTGCCGGCGGGCGGGTGGAAACTTTCAACTTTCAACTTTCAACTGGGTGGGTGAGCGGGTCTGAGGTCTTGAATCTTGACTGAGTGGGGAAATGGAGTAGTGCCGGGCTCCGTCCCACGAGCTTTGGAGTGGCAGGTCGGACTCCGCCCAGACCATTTTTTTCGGCTCTTGGGCCGAAAAAAATGGTGACCCCAACGGGATTTGAACCCGTGTTGCCGGCGTGAAAGGCCGGTGTCCTAGACCTGGCTAGACGATGGGGTCATGCCGCAATCAATTGTGTCCACGGGGGCGGAAACCCCCGCAGAGGGCACATCCTACAACAAGACGAGCCGGCGGTGAAGCCCTGCGGTAGGATCACTCGAAGGTGGTTCGCTCGATGCGGGTAACGAACTCCAGGTCGCAGAGCGCCGCAAGCACGTCGAGGAAGCCCTCCTGGTAGGTCGATCCGACGCAGAGCACCTGGATCGGCAAGCAGCCGATGCGGCCGGGTGCCCCGGCCTGAATGGCCACCGTGGGATCGATGGCGCGAACCTCGTCCACCAGCGTCTGATTCTTTGGGATGCAAAACTCGTAGCTGAGCGCCACCTTGCCGTCCTCGGGGCCGAGCAGGCCGTGCTCGTCGAGTTCGAAGGGATCGAAATCCAGCTTGTCGCAGCCGGCGAGTAGACTGTTCTCGGCGCCAGGCGAAACGCCGGCTTCGCTCAAAAGCTCCGAAGCGATCGGGAGATCCGGCCGTTCGTACTCGGTGACGACGGAGGCGATCCACCATCGTTCGCCGTTCCTGACCAGCTGGATGTCGTCCACCCCCCTGCCCACCGGATCCGGGCTTGCAGGATCGAACCGTGCCTCGAAGACCACCTGGCAGCGGGCGGTCCGGCCGTAGGTTGTGCAGGTGCGTCCGGCGATCCGCTCTGAAAAACCGGTGCCGCGCTCGTCGAAGGTCTTCAGGTCCCCCTTGAAGCGCGCCACGAACTCCTCCACCGACAGCAGCTCCAGGTCTGCGGTGCCTCGGCGTGGTTGGGCAAGGGCGGCGCCCTCCAAAAACAGGGACCGCAGCGTTGTCCAATCGGGCTCCCCGCCCCGCTCGAAGGACACCGCCAGGTACAGAGCGTCTATCACCGCCTCGACGTTCGAGTGGTCGACCGCAAGCTGCGGCTGCGGAGCCTCCCCTTCCTGGTCGGCGCCAATGCCCGGCGCCGCAACAAGAATCACCGCAATCAGCAACGATATAGGCCTCATCCGTCCCTCCGATGGCCTTTATCGTACACGGCGGGCGAATTCGGAATTCGGAAAACCGTCGCCGCTCGCACCGCCCACGAGGCCACCTCGACCTTTATCCTTCAACTTTCAACCTTCAACTTTCAACTTCGGACTGGGATCTTCGATTTCCGATCAAATGAAAAGGCGGCACCTCTCGGTACCGCCCGTTTCTGACGCGTACGATGGCTCGATCACGGAACCTGAATCAACCAGGAGCCGTCTTCGAACCACCTTGCTTCGAGCTCGTCCAACAGGCCGATGGCCTCCAGCGCGCCGAGGTAGTTCTCCACCATGTTGAGGAGCAGCGAGTCGCCGGCGGGCAGCGCCATCCCGATCGGCTCGATGGTCAGCGGCTTGACCAGGGTCGCCAACCCCGCGTCGGGGTACCGCAACACCGAGAGCGCGCAGATCGGGAAATCGGCCACCATCGCATCCGCGCCGCCGCCGAGCACTGCGGCGACGGCCTGATCATAGTCATCGACCGCGGTGAACTTCGCCTTTGGCAGAACCCTCTCGACGAACTTCTCGCTGGTGGAGCCCTTCAGGGCCACCAGCTTGACCTGGCTCTGGTCGATGTCTTCGGTCGCCTGAATGGCCGCCAGGGTCGACGACTTGGTGAGAATGGACTTCCCGGAAACGACGTATGGCCCAACGAAGGCCACCCTCAGGTTGCGCTCCGGGGTCATGGTCATACCCGACATCACGGCGTCGACCTCGCCCGCTTCGATGGCCGGAAGCAGCTCCGCAAAGGGCTTCTCGACGAGGGTGAGCTTGACGCCCATGGCGTTGGCCAGAAGCTTCGCAACGTCAACCTCGAAGCCAATCAGCTCACCGGACTTCGACTTGACGACAAACGGCGGTTGGTTTCCGGACATCCCGACGCGGAACTCGCCGGCCTTGACGATCCGGCTCAGCACCGGCGCATTCTCGGCGGCGAACGCCCCCGAGACACCGGCCACCATGGCGAGCACAGCAATGACTCCTGCAACCTTGCGCATCTGTGTTTGGCCTCCACTTTCGATTGGTTTTCAACTCTTGATCCGACCGGGCAGGCGACATACAGCCACCTCCCGATATCCGAGGATTCCACCCAACGCGGTCGATTCTCCGGAACGAGGCGGCCAGTGTATTGTTACCGTCAGAAAATGTCACCGGGGAGAACCGTGAATGAGGACATCCACCATTCGATCGACGATCTGCGTGCTGGCCCTGCTCACGACCGCGGCCACGTTCGCGGTCGCCGCCGATGAGACCCTGGACAACGGACAACGCCCCCAACTGAATGGCGAGCCGACCCGGGTGGAGGTCTTCCTCTACCTCATCGACGTGACCAGGATCGACGGCGCCGCACAGTCGTTCACCGCCGACCTGTTCATGATGCTCAGGTGGCACGACCACCGGCTGGCATCGGCAGCGGGCAATCGAAAAATCGCGCTCGCCGAGGTGTGGAATCCCAACGTCCAGATCCTCAACCGGCGCAGCGCCGACACCACCTTCCCCGAGGAAATCGAGGTCTCTGCCGACGGCACCGCGACCTTCCGCCAACGCTTCTTCGGCGAGTTCTCGGCAAGGCTCGACCTCCACCACTTCCCAATGGACCGCCACACCCTCGGCTTCCACCTGGTGGTGCCGGGATACGACCGGGACGAGGTGGCGCTGGTTGCACCGACCGATGGACCCGGAGCCATCAGATCGCCGTCGCTGTCGATCGTGGACTGGGACATCGGTGATTTGGTTTCGCGGATCGAGGATCTCCAGGTCATCCCGGGCGGGCGCTCGATTTCCGGATTTGCCGGCGAGTTCACCGCACGGCGCTTCCTCGGCTTCTACCTCAGCAAGGCCATCCTGTCGGTCGCCATCATCGTCCTGATGTCGTGGATCGTGTTCTGGATCGCCCCCAAGAACATCGCGCCCCGGATGAGCGTTTCGGTGACTGCCATGCTCACGCTGATCGCCTATCGCTTCCTTCTCGGCCAGATGTTGCCGCCTCTGTCCTACCTGACCCGGATGGACCACTTTCTCCTCGGATCCACCTGTCTGGTGTTCGCCGCCATCGTGGAGGTCGCCGCGGCCAGCCATTTTCACGACTCGGATCGGACCGACCGTGCGCTCGCCCTCGATCGGTTCTCGCGCTGGGCCTTCCCGTGCGCCTTCCTCGCCCTGGGCCTGGTGTCGTTCGGGTGGCTGTAGCTCGGTAGCAAGGGCTATGGGTTCCTGTTGGAATTCGGAATTCGGAATTCGGAAAACCGTCACCGATCGCGCAGCTCTCGAGGCCACCTCGACTTTTGACTTTTGACTTTTGACTTTTGACTGGGTGGGTGGGCGGGGGATCTGCCTTCTGCCCCTGACCGCCCCAGTGTGATCTCCGCCACGTCCCACCGAACCGAGTTCGTGTACGCTGCCAATGAGACCTGGTACCATTTTAAACCAGTGGATGACCAAAATCGACCGAGAAGGGGGACCCACGATGGCGGGCCGTGATGACCATTCGAACCTGGAACGCGGCAGGACGGACCTCACTGTTCAGCCCATGATCAGTCGCCCGTCACGGGGATACGCCACCGCCATGTGGTCGCCCGGGCGGCGGTCAGGCCTCGAGCCGCAGCAGAGCGTGGAGTCCCTCCCCGACCCGCCATCGGTGGCCGTCGTGGCCCTCAACCGGATGGCCTTCGGCCCCCGGCCGGGAGATATCGACGCCTTCATGGCCCTTGGCGCCAACGACAACCAGCGCCTGACCGCCTACGTCGAGGAGCAGCTCTATCCCGATCAGATCGACGACACGCCGACCACCTCCCGGATCAACGCCGCCGGCCTGATCACCCTCAACCAGACCGTCGAACAGCTGTGGGCGAACTACGTGACCGGCGGCGGCAACCGGTACCGGCCTTTTTATGAGGCGCGCAACGCAGCCTTTCTGCGCGCCATCTACAGTGAACGCCAGCTCCTCGAGGTTTTGACCGGGTTCTGGCACAACCACTTCAACGTCTACGGCCGCGACTACTGGGTGGCCCCGGTACTCCCCTTCTACGACCGGGTGGTCATCCGGGCCAACGTCTTCGGCAACTTCCGCCAGATGCTTGAGGGGGTGGCCAAGTCCACCGCCATGCTTTATTTCCTGGACAACTACACCTCGTCCAACGCCGGCCCCAACGAGAACTACTCGCGCGAGCTGTTCGAGCTCCACACCATGGGCGCCGAGAACTACCTCGGCGTGATACAGCAATCGGAAGTCCCGCTGGATCCTCAGGGCCGGCCTGTCGGCTACGTGGATGCTGACGTCTTCGAGTCAACCCGGTGCTTCACCGGATGGAGTGTCAACAACTCCTCGAGCACCGGCAACACCGGTGCATTCCTCTACCGGCCGGACTGGCACGACCGCTTCCAGAAGAACGTGCTCGGCACCTTCATTCCCCAGGACCAGCCCGACCTTCAGGACGGCTACGACGTGCTCGACGCGCTGGCCGAGCACCCGGGCACCGCCCGCTTCATCGCCCGCAAGCTGTGTACCCGCCTGATCTCCGACGATCCGCCACAGGAGGTGATCGACGTCGCCGCGGCCACCTTCGAGGCCAACGTGCACCACCCTCACCAGCTGCGCAAGGTCGTCCGGGACATCCTGATGTCCGACGCCTTCCGCACCACCTGGGCCGAGAAGGCTAAAAACCCCTTCGAAATCGTGTGTTCCGCGATGCGGGCCGGGCAATCCGATTTTCATTTCGAGTACGACAATTCGGACACCAACAGCTTCTTCTGGGTCTTTTGGCAAACCGGAAACCCGCTCTTCGAGTGGCCGGCACCCGACGGCTACCCCGACTCGCGCGACAAGTGGCAGAGCGCGTCGCCCCGGGTCATGACCTGGCGCTGCGCCAACTGGCTGATCGACTTTGACGACCCAAGCGACAACTTCTATATGGACGTGCTTGGGCAGACCCCACCCAGTCGCCGCTCGGCCAACGAGCTGGCCGACTATTGGATCGAGCGCATCCTCGGCTACCAGATGCCGGCGGCGGACCGCCAGCAGATCGTCGATTTCATGGCCCAGGGGCACAACCCGGACTTCGACCTTCCCCTCGATACCGACACCTACACCCGCGAGAGGCTCAGATCGATGGTCGGTCTGATTTTCATGTCGCCGTCCTTCCAGTGGAGGTGAAAGATGCCGAGACCAACTCGACGTCAGTTCATGGTCGGCTGCTCGGCAGCCATTGCCGGAATGACCGGCACCCGCTTCGGCAACCTGGTCTTCGCCTCCCCCGAGTCGCAGGTGGACCACGAGACCTTACTGGTCGTGTTCGCCCGCGGCGGTCTCGACGGGCTCAACCTGGTGTTCCCCACGGCAGGCCCTGACCGGGGCTTTTACGAGGCGGCTCGTCCCTATCTCAAGGTTCCCGCCAACGAGGCGTTGCCGCTGGACGGACAGCTCGGCATCCACCCGGCCGCCGCACCACTCCACGACCTTTACCAGGACAACCGGCTCGCCATCGTCCACGCCGCCGGATTGACCGAGGCCAACCGCAGCCACTTCGACTCCATGGCCTACATCGAGCTCGGCACCCCGGGCATCAACTCCACCGGAAGCGGATGGCTGACGCGCTATTTCCAGAGTGCCTACAATCTGCCGCAGGAGATCGTGATGCCGGCGATCTCGGTGGGCAGCCTCCAGACCACCTCCTTCCGAGGTGACCCCAACGCGGTCAACATGAGCAACCCGAGCGACTTCAACCTCCAGGTCGGACCGTGGCGCTGGCGCGACGCCCAGCGGCTGGCCATTCGCGCCATGTACTCCCAGGACGACACCTGGCTCCACTCCTCGAGCGTGCAGGCGCTGGACTCCATGGACCTGATCGAGCTCCACGCGGGCGGCGGCTACACGCCGGCCAACGGCGCGGTCTACCCCAGCGGTTCCTTCGGCGACCACCTCGAGGTGGTGGCCCAGATGATCAAGCTCGACCTCGGTCTGCGGGTGGCCACGGTGGACATCGGCGGCTGGGACACCCACAACGGCCAGGGTGACGGCGCCGGCGGCTACTTCTCGGGCCGCATCGGCGAGCTCGCCCAGGGGTTGGCGGCGCTCTACACCGATCTCGACGGCAACGGCGCCCAGGACTACACACGCCGCCTGACCGTGGTGTTCCAGAGCGAGTTCGGCCGCCGGCTGCGCGAGAATGCCGACCGGGGCACCGACCACGGCCACGGCGGCGTGATGATGGTGCTGGGCGGCAACACCAACGGCGGCCTCCACGGCCAATGGCCCGGGCTGTCCAACGATCAGCTCTACGACGGGGCGGACCTCGCGGTGACCACCGACTTCCGCCGGGTGCTGTCGGAGATCCTGATCCGCCGCCTCGGCAACAACAACCTCGGCGTGGTCTTTCCGGGATACGCCGACTACAGCCCGCTTGGTGTGGTCTCCGGCACCGACATAGATCCCAACTACGATCCGGCTGGCGGCCACCTGTTCAGCGACGATTTTGAAAGCGGCGACCTGTCGGCGTGGAGTCTCACCCAGCCGTAGCTTCGAAATTCGGAATTCGGAGAACCGTCACCGATCGCGCAGCTCTCGAGGCCACCTCGACTTTTGACTTTTGACTTTTGACCGCCCGGGTGGGCGGGAGGGGGACCTCCCCCGACACTCCTCTACGGCAACGTCGCCGACCACGCCGAGGTGTCACCGGACTCAAAGCCGTCGCCGAGCACCGTCGAATCGCAGCCGGAAAACCCGATCATCTGAACCACCGAGTAGCGGGGAAAGTACAGGGTGGAGGCGTCACCGGCAAAGATCGCTCCCCCGGGCCACTCGCACTGGTCGCTGTGGTTGTTCCAGGGCCACGCCCCATCCCAGAAGCCGGGGTCCACGGGCACGGGGATGAACGGATCGGTGATATCCCAGGTCACGGAGCTGTCGGGGGTCGAGCTGTCCGCGGCCCACAGGAAGGGGTGGCGCAGGGTGGCCAGATCCCAACTCCCCGCTAGCGAGGCGATTTCCACCGGCCGTGCCGGATCGCTGATGTCGTAAATCCTCATCGCTCCGGTCTTGAGCGTCGCCACGGCCAGTCCGTGATCCTGATCGATGGCCATCCCCTTGCCGCGCATGAGGTGAGCCATGGGCACGTCATCGCCGTAATTGAGGTACCGCAGGGTGATCGAACCGCTCAACTCGGTCACACTGAACTGGTAGACCCGGCGGTTGTTGAAGCCCAAGTAGAGGTATGACTGGTCACCGTCGCGGAGATGGAATCCGTTCACGATCTTCAGGTTCCAGTTGGGAATGCGAACGCACCCGGCCAGCGTGAACTGCCCGTCGTAGATCCCGTCGAACCGGTAGAGCGTGGCATCCCCGCCACAGTCGCCCGGCAGGGAGTTCGCCAGCAGGTACTGCTGGCCGCCGATGGCGAAGGTGAACGCTCCCTGGGGCTCGGACGACGTCATGTAGGCGAGATCGTCATCGAACCCGGGAGAACCCATGGTGCCAAGATCGAACAGCGAGACGCCGAGCTTGAACACCGCCACCCCGAACCGACAGTCGTCGCAGAATGAGTAATTGAGCAGGTCGTAGTCGGAATCCCCCTGGTTGGGCACGTTGAGGGCCGACTCGGCGGCGAAGACCGGCGCCTGGGGATCGTCGATCGTCCACATTCTGAGCTCGTTGCCGGTGTTGACGACCAGCCGCTCACTGCCGCCCCACACGAGGGTCGAGGCCTCGAAGAACTTGGGATTCGAGGGGATTCCGATGCAGTCGTCCGAGGTGTCCTCGAGCAGGGGCTCCAGGGCGTCGAGGCAGCTCCCGGCGAGTGCGGGCGACGATACGACGGCCAACAGGCAGCACGTCACGGCAGCGATCGCTTGCCTCGTTGCGATGCCTTGCTGTCGAATCATGGACTCTCCTCGGTGGGGATCCTGTCCGGGCGAACGCCGGTGGGATGGTGATCCTACCACATGGTCAACCATTGTCTGTGTTTTCTCTCTGAAACGTACTCTTCCCGGTGTGACCACGGTCATCCGGACCGACCCCCCGCTCCCCCGCTGCCGCAGGCCGCTCCATGGAATGGGGCGCACACGAACCAGCAACCTGGCTACACCTATTTTTGAGACGAAGAATCAATGGTATACTGTCAACAGAATCGAGCCACCAATCCAGATCGTCTGCAGCGACAGGAACGACCCGAGGGTCGGCCCGCCCGCCCCCGGAATCGTGAGGAACGACCGAACAGGGAGGTTCAGAATGAGCATCAGATGTGGAGCCCTTTGTACATGTGTCCTATTGCTGGCGGGCGCCGGCCTGACGGCGACCGGCGACGAACGAGCGCTCCAGCATCAACGCCTGGGCCCCTCCGAGGACGGTGGCGAGGCTCCAATAGCCGCCACCCAATCCGCGGTCACCACCGGTGTCGCGGACCCGGCGGAGGTCGACCTACGTGCCCTGGCCACGGTTGTGAGGAGTGGTGATGGCGACCAGCCCGAAACCGTTCCGGAGGCCTTGCTCGGCGGGACCGCCCTCAGCCAGGGGGTCAATTTCGACAGCCTCGATTCCAACAACTGCTGCGGCGGAGGTGTGGTGGTTCCGCCCGACCCGGACATCGCCGCCGGGCCAAACCATCTCCTGGTCGCGGTGAACCTCTCCTTCGAGATCTACGACAAGACGGGCACCAACCTCACCGGGCCGGTGGAGTTCGATACGTTCTTCGGGCCCCTCGGCGGAGGCTGCGCGACGAACTCGTTCTACCCCGTGACCCTCTATGACGAAGAGGCCGACCGGTTCATTCTCGGCACCGACGGCGACGGGGCATTCTTCTGCGCCGCCGTGTCCCAGACCGGAGATCCGACCGGAACGTGGTGGCTGTACGCCTTCCCCACAGACGTCGGCGGTGCGTTCTTCGACTGGCCGCAGGCTGGCATCGGGCGTGACGCCATCTACGTCGGGGCGAGCATGTTCGGTGCCGGCACCGGCCGGGTGTGGGCGCTGGACAAAGCGGCCATGTACATCGGCGGAGCCACCACATACGTCACCCGGGATATCGGCGGTTACGGCCGGCCGCAACCCCTCAATCTCCACGGCTTCGGCGGCGGGACCTGGCCGCAGTCCGGGCCCCACTATTTCCTCAGCCTGACCAACCCGGCAGAACCAAACGCCTTTACTCTCCATATTTGGAACGACCCGTTTGGTGCCAACGCCTTCGTCACCATCGGAGATCTCGACGTCGCAGCGGTGCACGGGGTCCCCGTTGGTGACGCGATCCCATTTCCACAGGCCGGAGGATTACCCATCGACGGCGACCCGGACCTCTTCAAGGACTTCGAGTACCACGACGGTTTTGGGTGGACCACGAACCACGTCACGTGCAACCCCGGCAGTGGCGTGGTCGACTGCATCCAATGGGCTCAGATCGATCTCGACGCTGGGACGGTGAGCCAGGCCGGCGTCTTTGCGTCGAATGGGGTCTATCGCACCTACCCCGACCTCGCAGTCAACTCTTGTGGGGACATGGTGGTGGGCTACACCCGATCCAGTGCCACCACCTTTCCGTCGATTGGGGTGGCTGGACGCAGGTCGGTCGACCCGCCCGGAACCCTGCAGGACGAGCTCATCGCCAAAAATGGTGAAACAACTTACGTCGCATTTGCTTACCGGTGGGGTGAGTACATGGGGATGACCCCGGACCCGGACGGAGAGCGCTTCTGGTACGTCGGCGAGTACAGCAAGAACAACGGCAACCTGTCGGCGAACTTCGGCAACTACGTCAGCTCGTTCACCTTTCCTCCATGCAGCGACATCTTCGCCGACGGTTTCGAATCGGGCGACACCTCGGCGTGGTCGGACACGGTTCAATAACCCGGCGACAGCAAGGCAGTCCGTACCGAGGGCGATTCTCAGAGAACGACGTAGCGGTCAGACTCGGCGAGCATCTCGGCGTTGCGGCCCTGGGTGGCGAAGCTCTTGAAGTCGACCCCCGGCACCTCCTCCTCCCGCCCGTGATATCCGTTCGCCCGGAAGCTCACGTCGCAGATCCACAGCTTCGCCTTGCCGGCGAGCTCTGCAAACTTCGGGTCGAGGGTCAGGTGAACCCCGCTGCCGGTGAAGAACACCTGCGTTTCCTTGCCTTTGGCGTGGGCGGCCCTCACCAGCTCGACAACGTGGTCGAGGTGGCGGTCCGAGCTCACCAGAATTCCCAATTTGTCAGCCATGGCCGCATCCCTTCACTTCTCGAGAGTCAGTCGACCACGGCCCTGATCTTGTCGAAGATCAGCTCCCGTGCGTCCTTGTGATCGGCGTATTTGAGGAAGAGCTGATAGATCCCCTCGCGGATCAGCGCAGCGTCGTCCTTGTCCTCGTTGCCCTCGATGAGCTTCAGCGCCTGCAGGATCTCGTGGACGTCCCGATTCACCTGGGTAGTCAGGGTGACGGTGTTCGGTCCGAGGTCGGCGAACGGCGAGGAACCGAGGTCCGGCTCGGGGCACACATCGACCGCGAGCACCGAGTCGTCGGGCACGGGAATCGGGTGGGCCAGGAGCACTTCGTAGCATTCCATGGCCTTGTCCATGAACCGTTGCACCACGAAGACCTCGGCTAATGACTTGATGATGCGCAGCGCCCACAGCGCCTCGGCGGCGTCGGCCTCGGGTTTTTCGAGCACCTTCCTGGCCGAGGCGAGCGACTTGTTGTAGCACTGGCATCGCTCGAGGAGGATGGCGGCGGCGAGATCCTTGTCCATGGCATGACTCCCTTGGTTCAACGTGGCTCAGTCGATCTTCCTACCACCAACAGATCACCTTGTCGTGCGCGAAGATCTTGTCGACGAGAGCCTCCCAATCCACGTCCCCGTCGAACAGAACGACAGTCGTCACGTCGTCGTCGGCGAAGGCCGCCAGAAAGCTCTCGAGGGTCTCATCCGGTTCGCTTTTCAGAATCTGCAGCACCTTCATGATGATCGGTCCTCTCTCGCGCGCTCCTAGAACGGAATGACGATGTCCGCCTCTCTCAAGATGGCGGCGATCGCAGGTGGGTCGACCGGCTTGAATCCGTGCTTGGAGATGTTGGCCGGGTTGTCCGAAAACCGCTCGCCGTCCATCTCGTCGATGAACTCCATGTTGTCGAAGTACTCCTCGTAGGTCTCCTCGTCGGAGTCCTTGGCGGCGAGGGCGGCGACCTCGTGCTCCAGCATGATCATCTTGACCTCGACCGACTCGAGCAGCAGGCCGAGACTGGTCCGCAGACCCTCGTATTGCTGCTCCACATCCCTGATCAGCACTGCCGCCTTCTTCATCGTTCCCCCTTGACCGCGGTCCGTGGCCCGGACCGAGGTGCGGTCATCCCTTGCGGATGAAGTACCTCGTGTACCCGTCGGCGTCGTCGACGAAGCCGAGAAACGTGTTGCCAAACTTGTTGCCGAAGTCCGGGATGTCGTTCTTCGACCCGGGGTCCGTCCCCCAGATCTCCAGAACCTCGCCGACGGGAACCGTCTTGAGGGTCTTTTTGGTCTTCAGTAGCGGCATCGGACACGACAGCCCGCGGGTGTCCAGAATGCTGTGGGAGGTGATGCTCTCCACGTCCATCGTTAACGCTCCTTGCTAGAAAATGACGAACTTCTCGGATTTCTCGTTCCAGATGGCGACGAACGCCCAGAACAGGAAAAAGACCAGAAAGGCCGGCACGGTCACGTACCAGGTCAGCGTGTCCGGGATGAACAGCCCCCGGCCCAGCCTGTCGCTGAGGCCGAGGCTGTCGAGCGCCGAGGCCAGCAGCGAGTTGGTGAGGGCGAACGCGAGCAGGGTCACGACCATCTTCGTCTGCCCCTCGCCGACCCTCCACAGGGTGCTGCTCGCGCAGCCTCCGGCCACCAGCATGCCGATGCCGAAGATCAAGCCACCCAACAGGCTCCCGATCCAGAAGTTGTGGGTGACGCCCATCGAAGGCTCCTGAATCCAGGCCCATTTGATGACCGCCGTGCCCATGCCGTAGATCATCAGGCTCATGGCGACCACCTTGACCATCTCGGCATCGCCGGTCATGAACGGACAGCGAAAGGCGCGGACGAAGCAGAACCTGGACCGGTGCATGATCAACCCGATCAGGAACCCGAAGAACAGGAGCCCTCCCAGTTCGGTGTTTTTAAAAATGGCGAAGACGTAAAAGGCCAAGACGACCATCCCGATGACCGTGCCCCCCAGGTACGGCTGCACCTTGATCCAACGCTCTCCGGGCAGGGCCTGCTCGACACCTTTCTGCGGCAGGTGCTCCATCTCCCACAAAAGATAGCGTAGGCCGATCCACGCGCCGGCGACCAGGCCGACCATCATGGCCAACCCCGCCCAGTCGAACATCGCTGCCGCGGTGTAGAAGCCGCCCACATTGCAGCCGGCCGCGAGCACGGCGCCGGCGCCCATCAGAACGCCACCGACCAGCGACTTCGCGTACTCGAGGGGTGGCGCGCGGTGGAGCTTGAACTGACGGCTCATGAGGGCCGACACGAAGGCCCCGATGAGCAGACCTCCGCTGGTGAGTGCGATGGGATGAAGCCACGGCGGGGTTGGCCGGGACTCCCCGACCCCCAGTCCGAACAGGATCCAGTCTCCGAGATTTCGGTAGCCGGCTGCCACCCCCCACGGGCCCTTCCACAGGAAGATGAGCAGGGCCACCAGCGCCATCAGAATCCCGGCCAGCCAGGTGGGCCACTCCTGCTCGAAGATCGAGATGTAGGTCCGGCGGGCCTCCTCCTTCAAGCTGCTCCAAAAGGACACCGATGCCACCTTATCCGACCTCCCCGATCGTGCGCCGTGAATCAACCGCCGAACCGGCCGGCCGCAGGCGCCCGCGGGCGCCTCGGCAACGGCAATCGCGATCCCCACTGGTAGCCCTCATGATGATCCGCCCATGGCCTGTGGTCCGAGGTTGACAGCGCTGTTTGTCGTTGGTCCGGAATACTACTACTCTGATATGATATACCCATATCCTCTTAAAGTCATCTTTTGCCCGGAGACCGCGGCGGCGCGAGCCGACGCCCCATTCGAAACGGGCCTATAATGCGAGATGGTCAGCCGAGCAACTCTCAAGGACGGACGAACCGGGAGGCCGCCATGTGGACCAGGATGATCATTCGATTTTCTCTCATCGCCTTCGTCGGTGTGTCGATCGCCGCCCTCGTCGAGGCAGGAGCCGACGCCAACGCCCGCAAGGGAAAGGCCTACTTCAAGAAGAACTGCAGGGTCTGTCATGACGGCAACACCGAAGGAGTGCCGGTCCTGCAGCCAGCCGACAGGATCATCGAGCAGTGGGAGAGGGCGTTCAAAGAGAAGGGCGAGGTCTCGGACTGCGTTCCCCGGGTCAAGGACAAGACCGGCGTCGAGCTCACCGAACAGGACCTGATCGACATCCAGGCCTACCTGGTCGAGGGCGCCGCGGACTCTGAAAAACCCATGACCTGCGGGTAGCCCCGTCAGCCGCTCGCCGCCTTCGTCCTGGCGCCCGAGCGCAGCAGCCGTGGGCCTGCGATCAGGGCGGCGCCGTAGCACACGAACGCCACCGCGATCGACAGCGGACCGCCGGCCGGCAGGTCCTGCAGCACGATCTTCAGCCCCAAAATCACCAGCGTGGGGTAGACGAGCCACCCCAGCTCCGGAAACTCGAACCGCACCGAGAGCAGCGCCAGCACCAGCGACCCGGCCGCCATCACCCCCGTTCGGACCATCGCGAGCCCGGCCGCGGTCTGGGTGTCCAGGATCCACGGGGCGTCGAGCAACGTGACCACCTCGGCACACAGGCCCGCCGCGGCAACCACCGTCACCGCCAGCAACGGCAGCCGGTAGGGCCAGCGGAGGCTGCGACCGCGCAGGCTCCACGCGGCCACCAGGATCGTCACCACTACCGCTGTGAGCACCAGGTGGACTCCGGCCGTCGGTTGACTCCAGGCACCGCTCACCGAGCCCCTGAAAAGAGCGTCGATTTCGAAATCGATCAACCCACCGGAGACCGCCGCCGCAACCGCCAGAACCGCGGCATGCCCGCGCAGCGTGATCCGGTCGAATCGTCCGCCCAGCAGCGCGGCGACAATCGCGGAGATCGCCCACAGAAACGACGCCGTGACTTCACCGAACACCACCGGCATGCCTGTCAGGATGAGCAACAGGCCGAGGGTCGAGACGAACACAAGGTCCCGTCCCCGGCCGAATGTCCGCTCGACGATGGTGAACGCGGCCCAGTAGCACAGCACGCCGAGGGCCAGCGCCGCGAGGCCCACCCAATCGGCTCCGCCCTCCCCGGCAATCCGCACCGCGCCACCGACGCCGACCGCCAGCACCGCGATCGTCTGGAATACGTCGAACACGACGACCGACCGACGACGCCAGAGAACCTGCACCGCCACGAAACCCAGATAACCGACCACCAATCCGATGGCCAGCAGCAGCCCCGGCAGTGCCTCGACACCTCCTCCCGAGCGGCTCCCCGCCCACGGTGAGGAAGCCGCGACCACCGCCCGCTCCACCGCCATGTCGGCGACGATCGCCGGCAGCCACGGCAGCACCGGCCAGTTGCGGGAACGGCCGACCCAGAGTGAGGCGACGCCCACCACCACCAGCAACCCGGTGGCCGGCACCGTAGCTGTCGAAACCGCGATCAGACCCACCGTGATGAGCACCGCCGAAACCGTGAAGACCCAGGCCACAGGCCTCATGGCGCGCCGCCATGCCATCGTCAGGCCGACTCCGGTGACCCCTGCGACCAACAGCACAGATGCGTTCGGCGACAGCACCTGGAACGACCTCGTCGCCTCCCAGATGAGGGGGTAGGCAACGATCGCCGCGCACACGCCGTGGAAGGTCGCGCTGGCTGGGCGGAGCCTGCGGGCGGCGGCGGCAGCGGCCGCGATCCACACCGCCGCGTACCCCAGGCCGAGCGCCACTCCGACCCCGGCCGGCAGCGTCCCGGCTTCGGTGACGGCGCGCAGCAGAAAGGCGCCCGCGAGCACCAGGAACGATCGACCCACCAGCGTGACGATCCCCGTCATCGTGGCCGTATTGAAGCTCTCGCCCACCCCATCCGCCGACGGCGCTGCCGCCTGGTCTGAGGACGCCGCCGATTCGGCAGCGGCCGCCGGCAGGACCCGAGTCGTTCCGAGGCTCGCTTCGACCGATGCGATCCGAGCCTCCAACTGCCCTACGGTCCTGGCGAGCCCCGCCACCGCGTCCTCCAGCCCTGCCAGGCGCTCTGTCATGTTGCCCTCCTGATTTCAATACACGTTCTCAATTTTCCCTTGATACTTTGGTCGATCGAGATTATCATATTTGAAGATTTACTCATTCATTCAATCGGAGATGGATCGAGCATTCAGCACCATGAAGATCAGCTCAACAGGTCAGGGCTTTTTCAAGCGTCGGGTCGAGCGACTCACCGGCCTGGTCCGTTGGCTCGCCGCCTCGGAGCAGCTGCCTGCCGAGACCTCCGGCGAGCAGGTCCCAGCTCCCGGAGCTTCCCATCCTGTCCGTTGGCTCTTTTCGGCCGAAACCCTGCCCCCCGCGCCGTCAACCCCTTCGTCAATCATCGGATCGCGCGGCTTCCTGCGGTGGCTGCTGGCGGCCGATTGCCTGCCCGCCGCGGGGTCACATCCTTCGGCGGGACTCGGGCCGCTAGGCCTGTTCCGCTGGCTCATCAAACCTGACACGCTCGACCAGCCCCCACCCTCAGAGGGCTCCATGACCCGGGAGGACTGACATGCAATCGGGGAACTCGCTCGAACACAGCAAGCACGTCTTTCGAGCCGCACTGCTGATGGTTGTGGTGGTCGTCACGCTGCTGCTCGGCCGTTCGCTCTTCGTACCGCCCACCTGGGGTGAGTACGGACGGTACCGCGGTGCAAACGTCGAGGAGCACCGGGACCGACCCGTTCGGCACGGCGGCGACGAATCGTGCGAGCCGTGCCACTCGGAGCAGTACGACGTCCACCTGGAGGGCGTCCACCACTCCCTCCGGTGCGAGATGTGTCACGGACCGGCCGCGCTGCACGTCGATCTTGACGAGGGCGAGGTGGTTGCCGAAATGCCGGTGAACCGCAGCCGCGAGCTGTGTGAGAACTGCCACCGCTTCCTGTCCGCCCGACCGGTGACCTTTCCCCAAATCGACCCCAGGGAGCACGTCGTCGAAAATGGGGGCGAGTACTCGCCGGACGCCTGTTTCGACTGCCACGACCCCCACTCGCCCATTTGAGCGGATCGGAGAGGAACATGAGCGATCGACCACGAAGCCCCGCCGAAACCGCCACCGGACGATACTCCGTCAGCCGCCGTGAGTTCATGCGCCAGGCGGCTTCGGGATGTGCCGCCGCCGCAACCGCCAGCGTGATCGCACTGATCCTGCCGAAGGAGGCAGGCGCCAGCGCCACGGCCAACTACGACTGGACGAAGCACCGCTGGGTGTATCTGATCGACACCCGGCTGTGTATCGGCTGTGGGGCGTGCGGCCGCGCCTGCCGGGCGGAAAACGGCGTCCCCGAGGGGATGTACCGGACCTGGATCGAGCGGTACGAAATTCCGGTCGAGGGCGAGTCCTACGTCGACTCACCCGACGGCGGCGCCAACGGCTTCCACCCGGTCACTACCGGCCTGCACGTTCAAAAGTCCTTCTTCGTTCCCAAGCTGTGCAACCACTGTCAGCAGACGCCGTGCATCCAGGTCTGTCCGGTGGGCGCCTCCTACCGGACCCGTGACGGGGTCATCCTGGTCGACTCCGAGCACTGCATCGGATGCGGCTACTGCGTCCAGGCGTGCCCGTACGGCAGCCGGTTCATCAATCCCGAGACCCACACCGCGGACAAGTGCACCTTGTGCTACCACCGGATCACCAAGGGACTGACCACCGCCTGCGTCGGTATCTGCCCGGTGGGCGCCCGCCGGCTCGGCGACCGAGAAAACCCGGACGATCCGGTGCACGACATTCTCGCCACCGAGCGCGTCATGGTCCTCCAGCCGGGCCTGTTGACCCGACCCCAGTGCTACTACCTCGGGCTCGACATGGAGGTGCGCTGATGTTCCCCGAGCTCACCGGATACCTGTTCCCCAACGACGTCCACATCCACTGGAGCCTGATGATCGTGCTCTACCCGTACATCACGGGCTTGGTGGCCGGCGCCTTCATCGTGTCGTCGCTCTACCACGTGTTCGGACGAGAGGAGCTCAAACCGCTCGGGCGCTTCGCGCTCGCCGCGTCGCTCTGCTTCCTCGCCGTCGCGGGGCTGCCGCTGCTCAACCACCTCGGGCATCCCGAGCGCGCGATCAACATCATCGTCACGCCCAACTTCTCGTCCGCGATGGCGGGTTTCGGACTCCTCTACGCCAGCTACTTCATCATCATCCTGTTCGAGGTCTGGTTCGTGTTCCGGGTCGACATCATCCAGACTGCCGCCCGCTCCCGGGGACTGAAGCGGCGCCTGTACTCACTACTCGCCCTCGGGGTCTACGACACCTCGCCCGAGGCTCGCGAGCTGGATCACAAGATCACCCGGGTCCTCGCCGCGATCGGCATTCCGATGGCGTGCCTGCTCCACGGGTACGTCGGCTTTCTGTTCGGTGCCCTGAAGTCCAACCCGTGGTGGTCGACCCCGCTGATGCCGGTCATCTTCCTGTTCTCGGCCATGGTGTCGGGCATCGCCCTGCTCGTCGTGATGTACCAGATCGCCATGAAGCTCAAGGGCATGGTCATCGATCGCGCGGTGATCGCCGCCCTGGTCAGGTGGCTGTGGCTGTTCATGATCATGTCGCTGACCCTCGAGCTGCTCGAGATCATGGTGCTGGCCTACGAACGGGCCGAGGAGTGGGAGGTCATCGGCCACCTCCTCACCCATCAGCTGTCGATCTCGTTCATCTCGGTCCAGATGGTCCTCGGCGGTCTGATTCCCCTGATCCTGCTCGGCATCGTGGTAATGATGGGTCGCTACATGGACGACAGAATCCGCAACACCCTGGCGATGGTGTCGTCGCTGCTGCTGCTGCTGCAGGTGCTGTCGATGCGCTGGAACGTGGTCATCGGCGGCCAGATGTTCTCCAAGAGCATGCGCGGCTTCCGCGAGACCTACGTGCCCGAGTTATTCGCCAAGGAGGGCATTCTCGCGGCACTGGCCATCTTCGTGCTGCCGTTCATCCTGCTCGCCGTTTTCGATCGGCTGATTCCGACCTTCACCGCGACCGTCGACGACGATCCGCCGGCTGGATCCTCGGGTCCGGTTGGAGTCCCATCGGCGGGGTGATCCGCGGCGCCGAGCCGCCTCCGGTGCGTCGCCTCACACGGTGAGGGAATGAGGTCGCGAGCGGCGGACCGAAGCTCGGTGATAAGCTCAAATGGTGACCTTCGAGGACATTCCGATGCACGCCGGCTCGTCGTTGACCTGCCCTGCACGCAGGTTCGGTGAGAGATTGCTGGCGATCTGGGTGGTCATCGGTCTGGCGGCGGTTGCCGCCGGGCAAGCCGACGACGACACCAACCTCCTCTGCCCGCCGGTGCCGGACTCCAGGCGGGTCGTGGTCGCCAACAAGATAACGACCGTTCCGCCGGCCACGGACGAAGAGACCGCATCGGCCAGGGAGAGGTTGAGTTCAACTGACGAGGCAGCACGCCACAACGCCATCGTGGCTCTGGCGCTGGCCGGAGACATTCCCACATTCAACACACTGCTCGCCGACCGCGACCTGAACGGCCTTTCGGTCTACGCCTACCACTACGTCGACGCCGACGGCCACGCCTGCCTCGCCGAGGAGATCGAGGACGCGATCCTGGTCCACATCGGCGACCCGGAGCTCCGCCCCTATCTGCTGAGCTTCCTCGGAAAGAACCTCTATCGGCAACCGGAGCTCTTCGATCTCCTGGTGCAAGTCGACTTCGAGGACGGCAGGCCGGACGACTTCCCTCGCGTCATGAAAGCCATGACGGCAACCCATCTGCAAGGCGTGGAGGGAGCGGTTCTCCAGAAGGCCGAGGACAACCTCGTCCATGACACCCCGGTTCGCAAGCGGGTGCTGCCCGCCGCCCATCGCGTCTTCGTCAACTTCCTCGAAGATCGCGCGTATGAGCCCGCGATCGACTACATGGAGGATCTGCTGACGGCCGAGGGCTACGACGAGGATGTCGAGTACTTCGTTTCTGAGTTTTCGGTGACTCGCTCAACGGTCTACCGCGCCCTCGATGGCTTCCCCTCTCCCCTCGTTGGCGACGTCTTCGCCCGGCAGCTGAATCGGGTCGCGACCGACTGCCCGGTGAATCTCGTGAAATACGAGCTTGCCGCATTCGGGGAATACGCCGTCCGCCACGCCGTCACCGACGACCAGCGCCGACAGATCGCCGAGGCACTCGCGGTCCTGCTCGGGCTCGGGCCCCCGCCGCCCTCCGGAGAGGGCTCGGCGCCGGGAACCACCGACTACGTCATCCACAAGGCGTGCGTGGAGCTTCTGGCGGAGCTCGGCACCACCGAAGCGGCCGCGGTCCTGGTGGGAGACTTGGAGAGGGTGATCCGAGACGCCGACGACGGCTCCCAGTCCGGGGCCATGTTGGCGTCAACCCTGGAGGGGCTCCGGCGGCTTCCCGAGTCCGCCGAGCTGAACGTGCGTCGCTTCCTCGAGGCGTCGCAAGAACTCGCCGCCGTCTTCAGACTGTCCACAGTGCCAGAGATTCTCAACGCCCATCCCGATCCCGCCGCCCACGCCTACTACCTTGCCCAGCTTGAGTGGATCCTCGATCCCCCCGAGGGTTCCTTTCCCTCCCACGCCATCGATCCGGCGAGGGCCCTCGACGGTGTCATGGAGCGGCTGCTGGTCTTCGACGAGCCCCAACAGCTGGAGTTGACCCGCAACGAGGTCGACCGCCTCTACCAGGCGGGCCTCCTGGATGAGGGGCGGTACCTGAGGACTTCCGGAGCGCTCAACCAGCTGATGGGAACCGAGTCCGCGGCCTACCTCGAGCTCGAGGAGCGGCAACGCCTCGACCGCGAAGCCGAGGTCCGGCGCAAGCGGGAAGCCCAGGAGGCTCTGTGGCTCCAGGTTATGGACGACAATCTCTCCCCAGGGGGCATTCAACGAAACCTCGACCGGCTGGAGCGCCGCGACTCCGACTCCAGGACCGCCGCCGCCTGGCTGGTCATTGCAGGAAAGCAGATCCTGCCCTCTGCCCACCCGAGGCTGACCGATCCGGCGAGCTCCGCCGAGCTCAAGTTCTCCCTGCTCCAGGTCGTCGGCGAGATCGGCGAGGAAAGCTCGATTCCACCGGTGATCGAGGTCATCCGCCTCAGCTCGGACACCCCCGGGCTGATCAAGGCCGGCTTCCAGGCGCTCGCACTGATGCCGCCTTCCGGGGAAGCCCGCGAACTCGTGGATGATCTCCTCAGCGGCGACGATTCCATGATCGCCCGGCAGCAGGCACTGGTCTATCTCGCGGCGATCAGGGACCCAACCGCGGGCCCTTTGGCCCGAAAGTACTCTTCCCCGGATGTCGATCCTAAACTGCGGATTGTGGGCCTCCTGCTCGCCGCCCGCCTGGGCGACGACACCGTGCTTCCGGCGATCCTCGATCTCCTGTTGGTAACTGAGGACCGATCCTACCGTGAAGTCCTCCTGCGCGCGCTGGGCGAGCTGTCCGATCCTGAAACCTACGCCGCGTTCTCGACCGAGCACCCGGACATCCTGGGGGCGGAATCGCTAAGAGAGACCGGAAAACTGGTCGCATTTCGCCACACAACCGGTGAAGAAAGGACCGAGCTGGCAAGACAGTTGATCCGGTCCGGCCACCCCTGGGATCGCCGCGAAGCAGTGGCCTACCTGGTGGAGGACAACCACTCCGAGGTCCTTGCCGAGTATCTGCAGCTGAGTCCCATCTACGGGCTCCCGCTGTTGGCGACCGTCGCACATTCGCCGACGGCCGTCCCGATCCTCGCCCAGATCCGCCGCATGGGCTACCGCGTCGAGGAGACTCCCACCGGCTTCGAGCTCGTCCCCGACGAGTAACGTGGCCTTACGGCGTCGCCTGCAACGGAGGCCAGGCTCCTTCAGAGTGGTCGTAACACAGCACCGCGGTGTCGTCGCACGGCTCGCCCGGTGATAAAACCGGCGGCACCGCGGAACCGGGCGTGGCCGCGAAATTGCCCCACTCCACGGTCAGCCCATTCTCGTCGAGGCGATAGGCAGCCCGCTGAAAGACCTCCGGGTTGGTCTGGTTGAAGTCTCGCCATTTGATCAGCAGCGAGTCGACGGAGCGATCCAGCACCTCGCCCACGGGCACCCACACGGTCGCCGTGGTGCCATCCGGCATCTGCCACGAGAATGGACCCGGCCACTGGTTTCGAACCACCAGGGTCGCGACGTCGCCGGAGTGGTAGTTCAGAGGATCGTAAGCGGCCGAGGACGTGTCGATGGGCACCCAGCTGAAGATCTCGTCGGAAGTTGTGCCGGCTTCAAGACGCTCCGACCAACCGCCGAGACGGGTGTAGAGGTCGGAGAAGCCTCTTGGCAGCATGTTCTCCGCCTGGCAGAGCCCTCCCTGAGCGGACCACTGCCAACGGTCCGTGAATCCCCGGTCCCGGTAGCGGAGCGAGTCGGGATCGAGCATGTCGACATCCATCGCGGCCTGCAGCTCGTCCCTGGTCGCACCCGACACGAACCGATAAACGCAGAAGTCCGAGCCGAGGTCACTTCCTGCCCCGAGGTGAAATGGGGTCTTGTACTCCATCTGCGCCCAGGGATATTCGAGAAAACTGCCGCCCCCCACGTGGTACCCGGGGAATCCCGGCACCGGATCGGCCAGGATCTGCGGCAGCGCCAGCTCAGTTCCAGCGGGCACGGAGATGGAATCGTGGCCGGCGAGCAGATCGGTGCCTGGCGGACCGGCAAAGGTGTCCGTGTCGACACCGGTCACCGCGAGGACCAGGCTGCGGAGCTCCGGTGCAATTTTTCCGAGGTGACCGAAGGCCAGGCGCACATCGCCCGGTTGGCCCAGCAGCAGCTCCCAGTGGGGCTCGTCGTCGAAATAGACACCAGAGGGATCATCGGAGTAGATCACCTCGCGTACTTCGCCGTCCAGAGGTGCAATGAAGACGGGGCGGCGCTGGCGGATGCGATTGCCGGTGACGTCGCCACCCACCGGATAGCCCCACACCTCTCCCGGCTCTCGGATGCCGTTGCCGTTGCCCACAAGCTCCTCCATCTCCGAGTCTCCCTCGACCAGGAATCCCACGAAGTTGGCCTTGCCCTCGCCGAGGACATCACCGGTCAGGGGCATGAAGTGGGCACCAAACGGCCCGATCGAAACGTACACGGGGTTGGCGTCGGCGGTGGGTGCCTCCAGCCGCGAGCCGCCCGGCGGGATGGTGTAGGCCCAGGGCAGGTCCACCCCCGGGACCTGATTGCCCACCACCTTCCAGACGCCATCCTCCTCGCCGACCACGCCGAAGTCGTCGACGATGGGCCGAGCGTCGGTATCTCGATACCGCACCGCTTCAACTCCTTCGGAGACCGGGACTCCCGAACGGATCTCACCGATCGTCAATCCCATCGGCCGGATGAGGTCCGGTAGCGTGCGGGGATGGGTCCCGGTGCGTATCTCGCGAGCCCTTCGAAGCTCCACCTCGATGTCGGTGTATCGAGACATTTCATCGTTCAGCTCGGCCCTCAGGGCGGGCTCATCCTTGCCGAAATTCAGATAGCCCGGAGACACTGCGTTCAGTGTCTGGGTCAGCGGAACGCCGGCCTCAAGGGCGGCGGCGATCGACACCCTGGCACCGAGAATCTCGCGTGCGGCTCGGCTGGTCGTGGTCATGGCGAAGGCGGCAAGCATGTCACCCGATGTGGTGCCGCCACAGTCGGTGAAGGTGTAGCCGCCGAAATAGAGGCCGATCGGATCCCATGTCGCGGTGAAGGACGATCCCGCTGAGCACCCGCCGTCGGTCTCGAGGCCCACGGTCACGGTGTCACCCGCCTCCTCGAATGAACTGACGCCGCCGTCACAGGCCCACAGATCACAGTCATCCTGACCGACCCATCCTCCTCCCACGAAGCCGCCGTCCTCGTCCATGACCACCGAGATCACCCTCAGATGCTCCGGGTCCGAACCCCCGGTGTCCACAGCGGCCGCCATCTCCTGCTCGTGAAGCTCGCAGAATGTGCGTTCGAGGGAGACGGCCTGGCTCTGAATATCGCCGGATGCGGTCCCGACCACCGATTGGCGGCCCAACGTACCGCTGAACTGGATGACCCGGGTGGCCGCCGGGTGGATCAGCTGGAGTTCGAACCCGAGGGTGGATCCGGTGACCGATCCAGTGACGAATGTTCGCTGTGGAGTTCCGCCCAGAAGGTAACCCGTCACGGCCCCACCGGGTCGTTCGATGAGCTCGAGAGCGAACGACCGGACCGATCCGGTGAAGTCGAGGGAGAACAACCAGGTTCCGGTGGCTCGTGCCGGGACCGACGAGTTGGACCACAAACTCGTGTCTCCGATCTCGAAACCGTCGGCGAGCAGCACGTCGGTGCAGGCCGCGACCGCGTCCTCCGCCGGCACGATGAGGGTGATCAGCACCATCGAAATCGCCGCCAGATGACCACGACCGCGCCGGTTGATCGCTGGAAGCGCTGCATCACGTTTCGTACGCCGAAAACTCATGGCGACCCCTCCCGGTTCCCGTTCGTGAGTTAAATCGTATTGAGGCGCAATATTAATAATATCACGCGATCCCAAATATCCTCGACCTGCCCGCTGTTGCCGACGTATTGACCTTGGCAACGATCCTCATCGCGCTGATCGCCACCGTATGGGTGGGGAATCCCCGCGATCATCGTCCTGAACGAAGAGCCTTGACCACGGCCCTGTGCATGGCCCTGTTGGTGCCGAACTCGATAGTGGCCGAGGGGTACCACTATGTGCTGACGATTCCTTCGGTGATGACGGCCGTGTGGTGGGCGCGGCAGTCGAGAACCTCGGTCACGGGGTTGTCGGTGCTGGCCATCGCCGTGGGCCTGCTGGCACTGCCAATCCCGTTCAAGAGCCCCGTCCTGGCGCACGGTTGGCTGGCGCTGATGGCGTTTCCGCGAGTTTACGGTGCCTATCTGCTGTGGGTCTGGCTCCTGTGGCAGCTCAAGGCCAGGCCCGTGGAGGCGCAGCGGGGTTCGGGATTGAATGGGCCGCAGAACAACGCAGACGAGGCACAGAACAGCGCGGCTCCCCCACCCACCCGGTTTTTGATTTTTGATTTTCGATTGAGCTCGCTGTCGATCCTCAGACGATCGCCGGTTCGCTCTCGACAGGCGCCGCTTCAGCAGATTCGGGCTGCTGCAATATGGGGATGGCGATCTTGCACAGCAGCGTGAAGACGAGGAAGCCTATCGCGAATATGCCGGCGCCGACGCGCACCTCGGTCAGCGTGGGAACGTACTCGTAGAACTCGCCCAGCGTGTCGGGGGTCATTCCCGGAATCACCAGCGCCATCCCTTTCTCGATGTACACGCCGCTGTAGATCAGCAGGCAGCCGAGATTGAGGGTGATCAGATTGCGGCGGGTCGCCGGAAACAGGAAGAGTAGGAAGGCGACCACGCTGCACGCCAGCGACGCCCACGCGAACGGCACCAGCGCCCGGTGGCCGTGGACCCCGCTGAACAGGTACTGGGTGTGGATCAGGTGATCGGTGTTGGAGTAGTACTCGCGGAAGATCTCGGCGCCGAACAGGAACAGGTTGAGGAACATGGCGTAGGCCATCAGCTCCGCGATCTTCCAGATGGCCTCGTTCTTGATCTCGATCTTCGTGGTTCGCCGGAGAATTTGAAACAGGATCACCAGCACCGCCGGCCCCGAGCAGAAGGCCGACGCCAGGAAGCGCGGCGCCAGAATCGCCGAGTTCCAGTACGGCCGCGCCGCCACCCCCGCGTACACGAAAGCGGTGACGGTGTGGATCCCCACCGCGGCCGGGATCGAGAACAGCAGCAGCGGCGCCACGAAGCTGCGCCGAGGGGGGCGGCGGTGGAAGGCGGTGTAGAGCAGGTGGAGCACGATGACCAGGTTGAGCACCAGGTAAAGATTGACGACCAGCACGTCCCAGCCCAGGATCGAGGACGGGAGGTTGAGGCTGCCCACGAACGGCATCAAATGCCACACCCGATCGGGCCGGCCCATGTCCACCAGCACGAACAGCATGCACATGACGATGGCGCTGATCGCCAGCAGCTCGCCGAAAATGGCGATCTCCTTGATCGGCTTCCAGTTGTAGATGTATGCGGGGATCACCAGCATGACGGCGGCGGCGGCCACCCCCACCAGGAAGGTGAAGTTGCCGATGTAGAAGGCCCACGACACCTGATCCCGCATGTTGCTGACGATCAAACCCCGGGTGACCTGCTGCCACCACGCGATGCCCCCCCACACCATCAACAAACCGAGCAGGCCGAGCCAGGCGAAGTACCAAGGGTTCGAGCCCTTGAGGGCCAAGCGGGCCGATCCGGTGACGAAGGAGAGGATGTCTTTGATCATCGCACTACGTCGCATAGAAGTAGTAGAAGCGGGGACGGGTGTTGAGGTCTTCTTTCAACACGAAGACTCGCTTCTCACGCATGAGGTACCTCATCTCGGATGACTCGTCGAGCAGATTGCCGAACTTGCGGGCACCCACCGGACAGATCTCGACGCAGGCGGGATATCGCCCCTCCCGGGTGCGGTTGATGCAGAAGGTGCACTTCTCCACCACCCCCGTGGGCCGCGGCCGATTGCCGAGGTAGTGGGTTTTGGGGTTGATCTCATCAGACGGGACCCCGGGTTCGGTCCAATTGAAGTGCCGGGCGCCGTACGGGCAGGCCGACATGCAGCAGCGGCAGCCGATGCACCAGTCGTAGTCGATGACGGTGATGCCGTCCGGCTCCTGCCAGGTCGCCTTGACCGGGCACACCTTGACGCAGGCCGGGTTGCGGCACTGCTGGCACGCCACCGGCAGGTAGAAGGCGTCGGGCTCCGGCACCTTCTCCGGCTCGTAGTAGGCGTTCGATTCGGTCAGGTGGATGCCGGCTTCCTTCTCCATCCTCAGCACCCGAATCCAGTGGATCTGGGGATCCCGCGACTGGTTGTTCTCATGGACGCAGGCGTAGACGCAACGCCGGCATCCGACGCAGCGGGCGAGGTCGAGACCGTAGCCGAACTCCACCCCTTCCATGGCCGGCGTGTCGCCGACCGAGATCTCACGCTGGTAGCGCTCCGAGTACTCCCGCTCGAGCTCTTCCAGGATCTCCGCCTTGCGCTGGGGGCTCAGCTCCGCGAAGCGCCGGCTCAGCATCCGTTCAACGAAGCCGGTGGACGACCCGGCCGCGGTCGCGGCCACCGCCGACATCGCGGCGAGACCGGTCCCGATGAGCAGCGACCGCCGGTCGACCTCCCGGTCGAGCCCGCCGGCGACAGCGTCACGCTTGCGAATCGAATCACTCATCGCGGCCCCCCTCGACGGCGGCGTCGTCGTCGGCATGCCGGCCCGATGCGGCCAGAAACTGTGGCCGCACCGGGGGCGGCAGCGGTTTGATGGGCTGAAACCGAGGCGCATGGGGGTTGTGACAGTGGGCACAGAGCAGGTAGCTCTTGGCCCCATTCCAGTAGCCCTCACGCCGGCCATGGATGCCTTCCCGCCAATCGCGGTAGATGGTGCCGTGGCACTGGCCGCACAGCCGGTACGACTCCTCGAAGCCGATCAGGGTCCCGTTGGCGAGGCGCAGCTTGTCGCGATCATCGGGGTTGTGACAGTCGAAGCACCAGCGGTCTTCAGGTCCGTGATTCAGGACGACGTCGTCGTGCATCTCCACGAGCTCACGCCGTTCGAGGTCCGCCTCCATCTCGGCGTGGCAGTCGGAGCACGGATAGTAGTCCTCGTACGCCCGGGGCTGGCGGACCCGGTAGGTCTCCCGGTCCCCGGTGCCACCGGCTTCCACTTCCGTCGGCAGCTTTCTGTCGAACTCGATCTCGGGAAAATCAGCCGGCGAGTAGGCGCGGGCACCACCCGCGTCGGAAGCCACCTCGCCGGTGCCGCCGCGCATGATCGAGAAAAGTGTGAGCAGAGACAGCGTGAGAAAGGCGATCAGCAGAACCGCCAGCGACGAAGAGCCGGGCAGCAGGAGCCGGCGATCCCCGGCGTCGGGCGTCGGCCGGTCAGGATTCTCCACGACAGGCTCCTTGTGCGATCGAGGGTGCATCACCGAGTTTGAAATGCCGGCATTCTCAGCAGCCTTCAATCTCGGGTCAGAGGGTCTCGAGGATCGCGATCGCCGCCTCCCGGGAGTCGGCGTGGTCGATGCGGTCCAACAGCATGACGATGCCGAGCAACTTCTCCACGTACGGAGGAACCGAGGCGAGCACCATCCTGCCGCCCGCCTGGGAGGCCGACCACATCACCGACGCCAGGATGCCGATCCCGCAGCTGTCGACCTTGTCCACCCGGGCGAGGTCGATGACGATCTTGTTGACGCCACCGGCGATCTGCTTCCGGATCTGCTCCTGCAGCTCGTACGACGGCGGAGTGCCGCACAGCGAACCGGACAGCGTGTAGACGACGATCCCGTCCCCGGCGGCCTCCGGGGTTATACACTTAAACTCGAGCTCTTTCCTGGTCATGGCCTCGACCTCCGTCCGGGTTCGATACGCCGATTACGTCGGGATGTAAAAACGTCTCTGCCCGGCGAGTGTATCAGGCCGTTCAGCCCCGGCCCAACCTCACCACAACCACCGTGCCCACCGGGCCGACGTCGACGATCATCCCCGCCACCCGGGCCCAGGGGGCGCTGCCGCAGCCGACGATCACCGCACTGACGGCGATGGCAAACCACATCATCCCCAGGGTGGCGACCGGCTGCAACGAGCCCGGCAATCCCGAATAACACGCAACACCTCTGCCCTACGGCGCGACTCCCAGAAGCCGAGGGCCCGGTACCGGGTCAGATGATAGAGTGCACCGATGACTACCGAACTTGAACCGTCCACTCGTTCCGACCACGATCGCGATGTGGTCATGTCCGTGTCGCACCTGTACCGGGCTGAGATGCAACGCATGTCGGTGTGGCGCCAACGCCTCGACGTCACCTCGAACTGGGCCGTCATCCTCGCCACCGCATTGACGACCTTCACCCTCGGTTCGGTCGAGGTTCCTCACTACACTCTGCTGCTCGGTCTGGGGTTGGTGATCATCTCGATCCTGCTCGAAGGCCGGCGCTACCGTCATCTCCACCACAGCAAGTGGAGGCTCTACCTCCTCGAATCAGGCTTCTTCGCCAACATGTTGAGCCCGGCAAAAAGGTCCGAACCCAGTCCTGACTGGAGTCGCCTGCTCGCGGCCGACCTGCGCCACACCCACTTCTCGATCAGCTGGCTGACCGGCATGCGCTTGCGGCTGCGCCGCAACTACCTGCTGGTCATCACCTTCATGGCCGCAGTCTGGATCACCAAGCTGTTCATCCATCCCGTTCGAGCGACCAACGTGGCCGATTTCTACTCACGACTTCACGTCGGTGATTTCATTCCGCCGTGGGTGGTGGCGGTGACCGCCGTGGCATTCCTGGTGACGACCGCCGTGCTCGGCCTCACCTGTCCATCGGCCGAGAAGCTCGAGGACTGGAGCGTCCACTACCACCGCCGGCGCGTGCAGGAAGAGGACCTGGAATGACCCTTGCCGCGGCTCGGCCGGAGGCATGGCCCTCCAGGTGAGAAACGCCCCCCGCCGGGGAGCGCCAATTTGACGTTCAAGCCACCGTCGGCGGCGATATCGTTCCTTCAAGAAAGGCACGAGGATTGCATTTCCGTCAAACGCGCATGGACGCCTTAACCCCAGGAGAGCCCGTGTCGCCGGCACCGACCACGGTGCCGGACGGCCCCTCGTTCGACGAGAGTCTCGCGCCGCCGCGAGGTGGTCTGCCATTGGCCGCTGTGCTCGGTGTCACCATCGCGGCCGTGGTGGCCCTGCTCCTGGGCGGCCTGACCGCCCTGCAACTGCGTCGCGCAGAACGCAATGAGTTCGCGGCCCGCCGAGACCTGCTGGCCGAATCGCTCGCGCCGCTGGCTTCAGAGATCGAGCGGGCAACCGACCTCGCCGAAATCGAGCAGATCCTGTCGTCTACCGTCGTTGCCGAAATTGCCCGCGGTCATTGGGACTTCAACCTGTCGCTGAGCGACGGTGACGGTCAGGTGGTGGTCTCGGCCGTGGTCGGCACTAAAACCTCACCGCCGACGGGCTCCATCCAAGCGTGGCTGCCGGTGCGGTCGGCGGTTCTTGAATCGGGGCACGGAACGCTCACGGTGTGGCAAGATGACGCCCAGTTCGCCGCCGAAATGGCGGGCCGCCGGCATTCGGCCTGGCTCGACATCGGCGCCACTGTGCTGGTCATCATCCTCGTGGTCCAGCTGTTTATTTTCCTGCTCGTCACTCGGCCTTTGAATCTCCTGCTGATAGGCATCGAAAAGGTCGAGCAAGGCTACCCGGTCAGACTTCCCCGGGGCGACATCGCGCGCGAGCTTCGGTGGCTCTCATGGCGGTTTCAACTGATGAGCGCCAACTTGACCAACAGCGCCCGGCTGCTGGTGGCGGCCCACCTTCGAGCGAGGGAAATTTCAAGCTCCCGCCCCAGGCCCGAAATCGATCCCGTCCTCTTGGATCCACTTCATCTCGACCGCAGTGGGCACTCTGACGGTCACGACATCATTCGAAGATACCTCCGCAGCCGTGCTGCCCAGCTCGAGGGGTACCGGCCTGGAGATCCGGCAGCGCGAGAGGTCGCCCTTCAAGTCTGGGATCACGACGCTGTCGAGGCGGAAATACACGGTGAAATGGCCCTGCGTGCGTCCCTCGAAAACTCGGCTCTGACGATCCTCGATCCGGTCGCTTTCCACCGCCTCGATCGCCAGCTTCACGAGTTCATGGAGGCGCGCGCCGGGTGGAGCGCCGCCACCGGGGCAATGATCACGGCCGCACTCGCCCGCGACGGCGTTCCGCTGGTGGCGATTCAACACCGTGCCAAGCACACCGCCGGAGTGTGGCGCAAGATGGCTGAGAGGGGTCTTCGCCTGGAGGACGTCAGCGACCTACTGGCGTTTCGACTCATCGTGCCCGGCCGGGACGACTGCTACCTGGCCCTCGACGCCGTCCACCGCCTGTTCGAGCCCGAGCCGTTTCGTTTCAAGGACTACATCGCCGACCCCAAGGCCAACGGATACCGGAGCCTCCACACCAGTGTCAGCAATGGCGACGGGTTCGTGTTCGAGGTGCAGATCCGTTCTGTCGACATGCACCGCACCGCGGAGGAGGGCGCCGCCGCCCACTGGCGATACCGCGCCGGCAAGTCAATCCGCCGGTAAAGCAATACGACCCGGCAGCCGGGAGGGCCCGCGCCCTTCACCCTCCCTGCCCAACCCGCACGGCTCACCAGCGCCAATCGCGATCAGCGAGCGACCGGCAGGACCACGGTGAAGGTGCTGCCCACGCCGACCTTGGACTCGACTTTGATCTCACCACCGTGTTTCTGAACGATGCCAAGGGACACGGACAGGCCGAGCCCGGTTCCGCTGCCGCTGGACTTGGTGGTGAAGAACGGATCGAAAATCGCCTTGAGAACCCGAGGCGACATTCCGGGGCCCGTATCGCTGATGTGGATGGCGACACATCCGGTGTCCAGGCTCAAGTCGCTGCTCAACGTCAGGGTGCCACCGTGCTCCATCGCATCGACTGCGTTGAGGATCAGATTGAGGAACACCTGGCTCAGATACTGCCGGTCGCCGTTGATCTCCGGCAGGTCATCAGCGATGTCGCGAACCTGCCTGACGCCGGCCAGCTTGAGCTGATTGGCCGCCAGGTTCATGGCGTTTCCGACCACCTCGCCGAGCCTCAGCCGTTCGGTCTTGATCTCGCTTTCGCGGGCGAAGTCGAGGAGATTGCGGACGATCTTGCGGGCCCGCTCGGCCTGCTCCGAGATATCCCTGATCAACTCCTGCTTCTCTCCCTCAGGCAGGCTTTCGAAGTCCTCCTCGAGCACCGCTGCGGTCAACATGATGTTGTTGATCGGGTTGTTGACCTCGTGGGCGATGCCGGCGGTCAGCGATCCGACGGCACGCAGCTTCTGGGACTGGAGGAGAAATTCCTCCCGGCGTACGAGCTCTCGGGTCATCCGGTTGATCGCGACCGCCAGGTCGGTGAACTCGTCACGGGATCTTCGAACCGGCACGATTGGGGAAAAATCGCCGGCCCCGATCCGGTGTGCCGCCGCCATCAGGAGATCGAGCCGCAGCATGATATGCCGCCACATGAACGTCGCCGCGTACACCGACAGCGCGACCACCAGCAGCAAATAGACCGCAGGAAAGACCCTGGAAACGGCCAACAGCTTGCGAACGCTTTCCCGTTCCCTGTCGGCGATTTTCTGGCCACAGGAAACCAGACCCGATCCGCACTCTCGCAGCTCCTGGTCGAGGGCCTGCCGGGAGGTCGAGGTGGCGGGCTCGCCGGATTGGTCGAGACGGCGAAGCTTGCCGATGAGCTCCCGGTAGTGCCATAGATTCACCACGAGGAAATCGAGGCATTCGGCGCTCACCGACACGCCGAGATCCTGCATCGACTGCTCGACGGCGGTGGTTGCGGCGTCGATGTGGTAGTCCACGTGCTCGAGGTCGCTGCCGTAGAGCAAGAAGTTCTTCTCGAATCGCCGGGTTTGTAGGATTTCGTAGTTCAGCTGATCGGCGACACCGATCAGGTCGATCTTCCGCTCGATACGGGACACCAGAACCCACATCACGGCGGTTATCGCCACCGACCCGATGGCGAAGAGCGCAAACATCGTGGCGAGTCGCCTGCGGATGCTCACCTTGGGACGAGAGAGCAGTGTCTTCTCGGCCTCCGTGGTCGTCACCGTGCTGTGCGCGACGAGGTCGAACCCTCCGACAACCGATCCGGGCTCCTGCTCCCTGTCCGTCATGATCCTCCGAACTGCGGCGGCGGCGAATCCAGGCGGGCCGCCGGCTTCAACGCTTCTTTCCCTGGACCGCCCGCAGAATGACCTCGCGCAGATCGTTGGGCTTGAACGGTTTCGCGATGAAATCGAAGGCTCCGCGGGTCAGAGCTTCGCGCGCGACCTCGACGGTGGCGTAGCCGGTGATAAGAATCACCTTTGTGAGAGGGGATTTTTCGAGCAGGTGTTCGAGCACTTCCATGCCGCTGAACCCTTCCATCCGCACGTCGGTCACCACGACGTCGAATTGCTTCTCCGCAACGCGCGCGACAGCCAGACGGCTTTCCTGGAAGATCTCGACGTCGTAGTCGGACTTCTCGAGTGCGGTCTTCAGCCGCTTACCGACGATTTCCTCGTCATCGAGCACCAGAATCTGGATCTTCGACTCGTTCATTTGCGCTCTCCCGACCGCCCGGCACGGGGCCGTTCAGATTTCGTTCGACAAGCCCGCAGATTCCGCAAGCCGCCGCCGGGTCGAGGCCTGCCTGCGGAATGCCTTGATGACGTTAAAAATGATCACCGCAACACCTGAAACACCCGCAACCAGGAGCATGCCCTTGCTGACGGCGTTCAACTGCCCGACCCAGGCCTCATCGAAGCTGACCAAACCGAGCTGCCGGAGGTACACCGGAATCGCGACGCCGCGCGAGACGACGCAGAGCAGGATGACGACGCTCGTCACCAACCGAATCACGACCTCCTTGACGACCTTGGTCCCGTACGTACCGATGTAGATCCCAATCAGAGACCCAAGGTACAGCAGGACGACGAGGCGCAGGTCGACGAATCCCTCGAGAACGTAATTCAGTGCTCCAAAAGCGCCCATGAACATGGCCAGGAAGAGCTCGGTCCCGGTGGCCACGGCGGTCGGCACGCCAAAGACGTAGATCATCGCCGGGACGCCGATGAACCCGCCGACGCCGATCGTCCCTGCGAGGTATCCGGTGGCGAGACCGACCAAGGCCAGCACCCACAGCGAGACCTTCACGTCGGCGACCGGAAAGTCGATCACCGGCGACAGCCGCATGCGTCCCAGATTCTCGGCGATCTTCCGGGAGGGTCCCTCCTCCGCCTTGGATTTCAGGACGTCCCGTAGCATCGAAATCGCGACAGCCGACAAAATACAGACAAAGACCAGACTGATGTAAAGGTTGGCGGCCGCCCCCTTGCCGCCGCCGTGGGCATCGACGACCCCGAAAAGAGTGGAGTTGATCCACACCGCGAGGCGGATCCCGACGAACGAGGTCGCGAGCAGGAAGACGCCGAGCTTCTTGTCGACGTTGCCCAGCTCACCGTGCTTGCGAGAGCCCATCAGGGCCTTGCCGAACTTGTGGCTGATGTTGCTGCCGACGGCGATCACTCCCGGCACGCCGAGGTTCATCATGCCGGGGGTCATGAAGAACGCCCCGCCGCTGCCGATGAAGCCGCTCAGCACGCCACCGATGAAGCCGAGCAGGACGACCTGGAGGGCGGTGCCGAGATCGAGAACGATGAAGTCCTTGAAGATCAGCTCCGGCATCGATCAACCCCCTGACGAGGAACGCTGTCAAGGCCGTCGATCCCACCGGCGGCCGCCGCAGGGCTCACGATGCGGTCACTCCACATGGAACAGCCTCAAAATCGACCCGGCGAGCGTGCCGTACAACGCAGCGAAGATCGGCACAACGACCAGCAGGACTGCGGCGGCCACGATCTTCGCCCCGGTTGCCGCAGGTGAAAGGAAGGACAGCACTTCGTACTGGTGATCGAACACCAGAAAGACCAGGCCGGCCACCACCGCCGTCAGCACGATCATCTTCGCGTAATCGGACCAGCCAGTGTGAACCATCTGGCCGAGATCTTCGGCGTTGACCACCGGCGCCTTCACGACATCGCCGAGCCTTCCCACCAACTCCCGCGTCTTGCGGAGTCTCGTGGCATGGCCGTGGTCCAGGAAGACGTCTCCCACGACCACCAGACTGTAGGGGATCGCGCGGTCTATGACTGCACCGATCCTTCCGGCGTCAACCGGGAATCGGCTCGCGCTGCCGGCGATTCCCCGAGCGTTCAACTCACCGATCACGTCGCGCAGGTCGGCCTCCACTTCGGTTTGTCCGGCCGAAGGTTCGACGTCCTCCTCGATTCCGCCATTGACCTGGCGGGCGGTAAACAGCGGAGGGGGAACGGCTTTCGCCGCATCGGCGTCGGGGCTGTCTGCCGCCTCCGGCGAAGCGGTTGCCGGGCTGAGGGCCACGAGCTCCAGGGCCGAGTGCCAACGGACCGCCGTCTTGGCGATCGCCTCGAATGTCGGACCCTTTGCCTGGAACCGCTCCTGAACCCACAGAATGTTGGTGGCCGCCATGGCGCAGGTCAGATCGTTCACACCGGGGATCGAGCCGACGACTTCGGGGGCCTTGATACCGACTGCCGCATCTTGCGGCAGGAAGGAAACCGTCACGAAGCCGGCCTCGGCCCTCACCGAGAATCTCGACGCCCAGGTGCGCTCATCCCTGGCCAGCGCGATCCTCACACGGGCGGCGAGCAACAGATTCTCGAGGGCCTTGACGGATGCGGGGAACGCCTGGAAATCGGGCAGTTGGACGTATCCGCACAGGGCCGTGGTGGCGCCTCCGACATCGACCCGATCGAGGTTGACGACCAGGTCATGCCCGGTCAACGGGTCCCCGCTCACGTTGTACATCGTTCGAATCCAACGCGCGATATCCTGATCCACACTCGCCACGTACTGTTTGGCTCGGACGCGATCGAGGGACAGCCGGCGCATGACCTCGGCGATGTGGGTGTCGGTGTCGATGTCCGTGCGGATGCGCAACACGTGCAGCAACCCCGGCACGGCCAGGTGAGGGGCCCGCCCGTGAAAAACCAGGTTGCTGTCGAGGGCTCGTTCGCACAGCACCCGCGTCATGAAGGCCAGGAAATGCTCCTTTTCCAGAATCTGCCGTTCGCTCAGCTGGCGCCCCTTGACCGCGGCCATCTCGAGCTTGCCGACGGCGATCCCATCGCGGATCGCGGCCTCGACGATATCCTCCTGGCTGAGGCACTCGAAGGCGAGCTTCTGGGCGAGGGTCTGAGCGAAGAGCTTGCCCTTCTCCTGCTCTCCCCGCGAGACACACACAAACTGCACTCTTGGACCTCCCTGGGGGACTCTCTCAACGCGGAAATGCAGGTCGCACGTCGAGTCCGTGTCGCTCCTGGTCCGGCCTGCGGCCTGATTGTACTCCCTGCCGCAGGATCTCCCGCGGCAAACACAGGGTCATGCTACGGGCTACCTTGTCACCACCTCGATCAACGGGCACGGCCGTTCGTCAGCGCCCTCGTGAGCTCGTTGGTGAATGGCCTCGATCGCTTGAGCGCGGGTCGGGTAGACCGATTGCCTGCCGATGGTCGCGAGACAACCCGCACGTTCGAGAGTGTCGAAAATGTCGTCCTTGAGGCCGCTGACCGACACCTCGTACCCGAAGCGCCGAAGATCGATCGTCAGTCCACCCAGCTCCTCCGACGCGATTTCATCCACGCTGGAGAGTCCGTGACAGGCCAGCAGAATGTGGCGGGTCTCGGGACGTTTCGACACTCGCTCCTTGATCTCCTCCGCGACGAATCCGATGGTCGCGAAATTGAGCGCACCGTCGATGCGCAGCGCCGCGATGAATCGGCAGACGGCCAGACCGTAGTGCTCGGCATTGCGGAGCGAACCGTCCTCATGCAGTGAAATCTCGACGACCCGCGGCAGCAGCGGAGCCAACGGGCAGTCCTCCTCGGTTCGTCCGCGATGGGCCTCGGCATAAATGCTGGCCACCGCCGACGCCGCTGACGGATAGATGTTCTCTAGCCCGATTTCGTCAGCCACGCCGGACCGCCCGAGCTCCTCGAACACGTGGTCCTTGAAGCTGCAGAACGCAACCGAAAAGGCCGCCTTGCGCAGGCGTTCCACCAACTCGAGCAGTCGTTGTGCATCTTGTGAACCATGTCGTTCAAGGGTGTGAGCGACCAACAAAATGTGGGTCACGTCAAGCCGGTTCTTGACCCACTTCGTGAGCTCCAGCTCCAGAGCCGCCGGATTGGCGAGGATCAGCGGCCCATCGAATCGAAGGGCCGCGATGTGAGTGCACAGTCCGATGCCGTGCCGTCGGGCATCGCGCAAGCTCCCGTCAGGATGCAGAGAAAGCTCGGTGACACGAGGCGCCATGGGCTGGAACGGGCAGTCGGGCTCGATCGTGTCACTGTGCGCCAGCGAGTACTGGGCGGCGATCGCCGCGAATTGAGTCGGAAAACGGTGATTCTCGCCGATGACCTGGTCGGTGTCGATCCGGTCGAGAACGTCCAGAACCTCATCCCTGAACCCCGAGAATGACACCCCCAGACCCAGCTCTCGGAGACGATTGACAACCTGAACGAGCTTCTGCGCCCCGGACGGGTCGACCTCCGCAATACCGTGGGCGACGAACACCACCTGTCGCAGTTCCGGTCTCCCCTGCAACTTCAGGAGGATTTCCTGCTCGAGGAAATCCGTGTTCGCGTAGGTGAGGGGATCGTCGAAGCGGAGCACCGCCATGTGGCGGCACAGATGGAGGTCGTGGCGTATGGCATCGCGGAGCGAGCCATCGGGATGGACCGAGAGCTCCGCCAGCCGCGGCATCACCGATCGATAGGGACAACCCGGTTCGGATTCGGGGTGCGCCGAGGCATAGATCGCAGCGATGGCCTGGGCCTGCGTCGGGTATTGGTGGTCGCCACCCAGAACATCGTAGAGGTGGGACCGTTTGAGCACATCGACCACCTGGTCCTTCAGACCACAGAAGGAGACGTCGTACTTCGCCTCGCGCAGGTGCTCGACCAGGTGGCGCAGCATCTCTTCGCCCGAGGCATCAACCTCATTGATTCCCTCGGCGACGACCAGGACGTGCTTGAGGTCCGGCAGCTCGGCAACCCGATCGAGGATTTCGTCCTCGAGGTAAGAGGCGTTGGCGAAGTTGAGCGGACCGTCGAAGCGAATGGCGGCCATGTACCGGCACTGCTCGAGCCCGTGGCGGCTGGCATCCCTCAAACCCCCCTCCGAGTGCGGAGCCAACACCGCCACGCCGGGGCGCATGGTGCGGAAGAGATAACCGCCGAGGGACAGGGTCACCCCGATCAGGATCCCCCACTCGAGGTGAGGCGCGAACACCAGCGTGCACACGAAGGTCACGACCGACACGAAGCCGTCGAATGGTTGCGTTCGCCAGGCGTGGACGAAACCGCTGACGTTCAGCAGGCCGAACACCGCCATCATGATGATCGACGCCAGCACCGCCTGCGGCAGGTGATAGAGCATCGGTGAAAAGAAGAGCAAAACGATCGCGACGATCACCCCCGAAAACACGTTCGACATCCCGGTTCGCGCGCCCGCCTGCAGGTTCACGGCCGACCGCGAGAAAGACCCCGAAACGGCGTAGCTCTGTCCCATACAGCCGACGATGTTGGCCAGCCCCTGACCGATCAGCTCCTGGTTCGGGTCGAGCTTCTGCTTGGTCCTGGCAGCCATCGCCTTGGCGATCGAAATCGCCTCCATGAATCCGAGGATCGAGATGATGATCGCCGCCGTGATGAGTTTGGGGATGATCTGGAGGTCGATCTCGGGCAGGCTCACGGGCGGCAGGCCGGCGGGGATCGTCCCGACCACGGCCCCACCTCCGATCATGTTCAGGCCGTCGACATCGAGCGGGACATTGCCGACCTTGATCCGCCATACTCCAGGTTCGACCTCGATCCCCGGGCCCGATTCAACCCGTAGAAAAAAGCGGGAGTCGCCCTCCTCAGCGGTGGCCCGTTGGAAACGAAAGCCCCTCAGCTCGGTTCGAACATCCGACACGTGGTGCTTGAGCTCCTCGATCCGAACGTCGATCAAGCCTGCCATCTGATGAAGGGCCAGCGCTTTGCGCTCGTCCTCGGTTGCCGCTGCCTGATCCCCCCCGGAGGTGAACCTCCTCGCCGAGCGGAGCTCGTGGCACCGCACACACTGTTCGCTGAGATCGCTGTGCTGCTGGTCGAGGAGGGCGTTCCCGGCGGCCCTCGCTTCTTCCAACAGGCGCTCCTCGAGCGTCGTGTTGTTGAACTCACTGACGAGCTGATCCACACGGTCGGCCTCGATCTGGTCGAGCCGAACGTCGTCGTTCTTCTCGAAACCCAACGTCGCGGCGAGCGCCGTGGTGACCACGACTGCCGCGAGCACATTGGGGATCCTGGGGTTGACCCTCCTCAACGAAATCATGATCGCGAACGACAACACCGCCATCCCAAGGGTCGGCAGATGGGTGTACTCCAGGGCGGCCACACACACCCGGTAGATCGTCCCGTAGTGGTGTTCCGCCTTGTCGACGTAGACTCCAAAGATCTTCGACAGCTGGGAGGTCGCGATGATCAGGGCGGCGGCGTTGGTGAATCCGTTGACCACCGGGTGGGAGAGGAAGTTGACGATCAGGCCGAGGCGGAGAACACCGAGCGCGAGCTGGAAGACGCCGACCATCAGTGCGAGCAGAACGGCATAGGCGATGTACTGCGGGCCGCCCGAGGTGGCGAGTGGTTCGAGTGCGGCGGCGGTCATCAACGACACCACCGCGACAGGTCCCGTCGCCAGCTGCCGGCTCGAGCCGAAGAGGTTGGCTACGATCGGCGGCAGAAACGCCGCATAGAGCCCGTAGTACGCGGGCAGCCCGGCGAGCTGCGCGTACGCCATCGACTGGGGAACGAGCACGAGGGCGACGGTGAGCCCCGCGATGAAATCGGCTCTGAGGGTCGTGGCATCATAGTTCTGGAACCATGTCAGGAACGGGAAGATGCGTCGCAAGAAGGTCATGCCCGAGATTCTCCAACCTCACGGAAGTATACGCCACAGCGTCTTTCTTGCGATTTTTGATGAATCCCCCAACTGAATGCTGCGACCGTTTGACAGCCGAGGTGGCTGCTGACAGAATTCTGTTGTCTGCGACACGATGTCGAGGTTGAAACCGAGGGGGTCGAAACGTGGCGGTCATCACGATCGACAGTGCGACGTTCTGCCACGGGTCGGAGGTGGCGGATGCAGTGGCCGAGCGTCTGCAATTCGCCCGCCTCGAGGACGAGGCGGTGTTTGCGGCCGCTGCCGAACTCGCCGGTCTGGATCCGGCCAAGCTGGTCCGTATCGTCTACGGTCCACCCTCGATTTTCCCGATCGGAGCACGGGACACCGCGAAGGGCGTCGCGGCCCTCCGTGTCGCGCTGATCGAGGCCATCGGGGCGGACCGCGTCGTGTACCACGGCCTCCTCGGGCAGCTGCTGTCGACGTCGCTCACCCACGTGATGAGGGTCTGTCTGGCCGGCGCCCCGGCCTATCGCCTGTCAGAGGCGGAGCAACAGGGCGTCGCGAAGCGCGACGCCAAGAGCCGTATCAAGGCCGATGACGAGGCGCGCGCCACATGGATCGACCTGGTTGTCGGGGCGAGTCCGTGGGACGCGAGCAAGTACGACATCTTCGTCGCCATGGACAAGACCTCTCTCGACGGCGCCCTCGATCTGATCTGTGATCATGCGGCTCGGCCGATGTTGGCGCTGACTGGAACGAGTGAAAAGATCCTGACCGACGTTCGCCGGGCTGCGGCCGTCAATCTCGAGCTCGCCCGGGAGGGGCACGACGTGGACGTGGTCTGCGACGCCGGGCGCGCAACCGTGTTGATCAAGAAATACAGCATTTTTCAGGACCGGCAGCGGCGGGAGCTGGAAAAGATCGCCCGTGGGGTCGACGGCGTATCCTCGGTCGACGTCAGGCCCGGTCCCCGTTACAAGGAACCGGACATATCGTTCAAGATCGATCTCGATGTGCCGTCGAAGGTGCTCCTGGTCGACGACGAGCAGGAGTTCGTCAACACCCTTTCCGAGCGCCTCAGGACCCGAAAGATGACGCCGGCGATAGCGTACGACGGCGAAGAGGCGTTGGCGATGATCGCCGACGATCAGCCGGAGGTGATGGTGCTCGACCTCAAGATGCCTGGCATCGACGGCATCGAGGTTCTGCGCAGAGTCAAAAGGACCCACCCCGAGACCCAGGTCATCATTCTCACCGGGCACGGCTCGGCGGCGGAGGAAGAGCTGGCGGCCGAGCTGGGAGCCTTCGCGTACCTGCGCAAACCGGTCGACATCGAGGAGCTCACCAAGACCATGAGGGCGGCGTACCGAGAGATCGAGGGCGACCGCGGAGAAAACGACGGCGACTGAGGATATGGAGGACATCTCCGAGTCCAGCGACTTCATGTCGACGAGCAACGCGCCCGACCCGGATGTATCGGCTTCGCGGGCGAGCGGACAGGCCTACCGCCGTCTTCATCGGACGGTGGTGTTGGCCGCGGCGGCCGTCTCCCTGCTGCCGCTATCCATCACGATGGTCATCAACTACGTTCAGTTTCGCGACGCTCTGCAGGCCGAAGCCGTTGAACCGATGGCCCGCCTCACCCTCAACACGAAACGATCTCTCGAGCTCTTCCTCTCCGAACGACGCTCCGCCCTGACCTTCCTGGTCCACGATCGCCCCTTCGAAGAACTCTGTGGTCGTGCCTCCCTCACCAGGGTGATCTCGAACCTCAACCGTTCACTGGAAGTCGGCGCCTTTGTCGACCTCGGGATCATCGATGACAGCGGTAGCCAGCTGTGCTACTCGGGCCCATACGCCCTCGAGGGCCGCAACTACCTCGACCAGGACTGGTTTCACGAGGTTGCCCGGCGCGGCACCTACACCAGCGATGTGTTCCTCGGCTTCCGCAACTCGCCCCACTTCGCGATCGCAACCAAACATGACCGTCCCGATGGCGGGTTCTACATCCTGCGCGCGACGATCGACGCCGAGATGCTCAGCGAACAGATCCTCACCACGGGTCTGCAGCCGACCGATGATGTCTTTCTGATCAACCGCGCGGGAGTTCTACAGTCCCCGTCGCGCCACTATGGCGAGGTCCTGGGGCTCATTCCCCTGCCGGTCCCCCACTACTCTCCGAGCGTGGAGGTCCTCGAGACCAGGGAGGAGAACGGCCGGACGCTCTTCGTGACCTCGGCGTATATCCTCGACTCCCCGTTCATTCTGGTCCAGATCAAGCCCGCCGAGGAAGCGATGGGAAGGTGGTTCACCCTGCGCAGCGAGCTGCTCGGGTTCCTGCTCGTCAGCGCCGGTCTGATCCTGGCGGTGATTTTCTGGGGATCGGGGCAGTTCATCAGGCGCATGCGTGAGTCCGACGAGCGTCGTACGGCCCTCTACCATCAGATGGAGTACAGCAACAAGCTGGCATCCATCGGTCGTCTCGCCGCCGGCGTTGCCCACGAGATCAACAACCCGCTCGCCATCATCAACGAGAAGGCGGGGCTCATGAAGGACCTCGTCACCATGGGCGATACCCTGCCGCCGAAGGAGAAGCTCCTCGGAATCGTTGATTCGGTGCTGCGCTCGGTGGCCCGCTGCCAGACCGTGACCCACCGGCTGCTCGGGTTCGCCCGGCACATGGACGTCCAGGTCGAGACGATCGACCTCCACTCGCTTCTCGAGGAGGTTCTCGGGTTTCTGGGTCGTGAGGCCGAGTACCGCAACATCGACGTATCGTTCGACGTCGGCGAGGGTCTGCCGACGATCGAAAGCGACCGGTCCCAGCTCGAGCAGGTGTTCCTGAACATCCTCAACAACGCCCTGGCTGCGGTGGATCACGGAGGTCGAATCGACATCAGTCTCACGTCTCTGGATGACCACAGGGTGACCGTGACGATCACCGACAACGGAAAGGGAATACCGGAGAGTGATTTGAAGAGAATCTTCGAGCCGTTCTTCAGCACCAAGGGAAGCAGCGGAACCGGGCTCGGGCTGTCGGTCACCTACGGCATCATCAAGAAGCTCGGCGGCGAAATCGCCGTCAGGAGCAAGGTGGGCGTCGGAACGAGCTTCACGGTCATCCTGCCCCAGAGCAGAAAGGCGTAGGTTGGATGAGTCGTCTTCGGGTCTTGTTTGTCGACGACGAGGAGGAACTGGTTTCGGCGGTCGTCGAAAGGCTGCAGCTGCGGGGGATCGAAGCTCGGGGGGCCACGTCCGGGTCGGATGGCCTGAACCTGATCGAGGAGGAGGCCTTCGACGTGATCGCGGTCGACGTCAAGATGCCCGGTCTCGGAGGACTCGAGGTCGTCCGCCACATCAAGCAGCGCCACCCCGGTCTGCAGGTGATTCTCCTGAGCGGCCACGGCTCGCGAGACGATGCCGAGGAGGGGCGACGACTGGGGGCGTACGACTACGTTGAAAAACCCATCGACATCAATATTTTCATCGATATTCTGCGCAAGGCCGCGGAGTCGAACGGGCCGGTGGTTCGGTGACCGACTCTCACGCTTCTCGGAAACGCGACGAGAGCCTCGCCTTCTTCGGCACGATGATCGCCGGGCAATCCCACGAGCTCACCAACGTCCTCAACATCATCAGCGAGCTGGCGGGCCTGCAGCACGATTTGTTGAAGGACCGGGATGAAGACCGTTCCGTCGACGTGTCGAGGCTTCACGAGGTCGCATCAAGGATCAAAAACCAGGTCATCCGCGGCGAAAAAATCATTCGCAACATCAATCGGTTCGCTCACGGCGTCGACCTGCCGGTGGCGGTGTTTGATCTCAGGGAGGCGATCGGAAGAACTCTCTTTTTCGCCGAGCGGTCGGCCCGGCTGGCTCAGGTCGACCTGATTTCAGATCTTCCCGAGGAATCGATCTCCCTCGAGAGCAACCCGTTCTGCCTCCAGCAGGCGGTGTTCATCTGCATCGATCTCGCGCTGCGGTCAGCCACCGACCAACGAAGGGTCACCGTGGACTACCGCGTGCGCGACGATGGGACGGAGATCCGAGTCATCTCGGCCGACTCGCTGGCCGTCGATGATGTCGTCATCGAAAAGCTGGAGTTCCTCGAACTGCTGCTCGCCGAGCTCACAGCCGTCCTCCTGAAGGGTCCGGGAGACGATCCCCACAACGCGTTCGTTCTTCACGTCCCGCTGCACCCCGGCGCCTCGTCCGGGTCGCTCGAGTCGATCCGCGGAATGACCCGGGGCTGAGGGAAACTGGTACAGTGCGGAGGCCGGCACGACCGGCCGGCAACAACGGTTCGGAACGGGGGTGGGCGATGCGCGTCGAAAGCGTCCTGTTGGTCGATGATGAGGTGGAGTTCGTTCAGACCCTTGCGGAACGCATGCGGTCACGGGGGCTCGACGTCGAGTACGTCACCAACGGCAAGGACGCCATCGAGTCCGCCAGGGCGAAGACCTACGACGCGGTGGTCCTCGACCTGGCGATGCCCGGAATGAACGGCATCGAAACCCTCAAGATCCTGCTCCGGGACCATCCCGACCTCCAGATCATGCTGCTCACCGGGCAGGCCACCATCGGCGACGCGGTCGAGGCGACCAGGCTCGGTGCGGTGGACGTGTTCGAAAAACCCACCGATATCGAGACCCTGGTGGAGAAAATCCGCGAGGCCAGGAGAGCGCGTCTCGCCTTGCGGGAGCAGCACGCCCTCGATGAGATCGACCGAATCATGTCCACCAAGGGTTGGTGACCGGGCGGAATACGCCGGTCAGAGATAACCGTGGGAGAGGGCGAGAGCGGCGAGTCCGAGGGCGAAGAAGAAACCGCAGATGTCGGTCACCGTGGTCAGGATCGGACCCGACGCCAGCGCCGGATCGACGCCCAACCCCTTCAGCACCAGGGGCACGCAGCCGCCGATGGAGACGGCAACCACCGTATTGAGGGCCAGCGCCGCGCCGACCACGATGCCGAGGACCGGGCTTCCTCGCCACAGCCACGCAACGACCCCCAGCAGCACGCCCAACGCGATGCCGTTGATCAGCCCCACGCTGACCTCCTTCGCCCACACCCGCAACGTCTCGCGCGGCCGGACCAGCCCGAGCGACAGCTCGCGCATGCTGACCGCGACCGCCTGGTTGCCCGAGCACCCGCTCATGTCCGAGATGATCGGCAGGAAGGCCGCGAGGGCGATCAATTGGGCCAGGGTGCTCTCGAAGTAAACAATCACGCTCGCCGCAATCACGTTGAGAACGATGTTCGCGCTCAACCAGGCCAGCCTGCGCCCCGAGCGCAGGGCCACCGGCATGGTGCGCACCTCCTCACCACCGATAATGCCCTGCACGAGCCGGAACTGACGTGCCGTCCTCTGGGCGATCGCCTCCTCCACCGCCCCACGGCGGACGACGCCCACCAACCGGCCTGCATCGTCAACCACCGGAAGGCCCAGATAACGGTCGCGTTCGAGAATGTCGCGGATGTCTTCCAAGGGCGTGAGATGGTCGACGGTCACCGGGTCCTTGATGATCAGGTCCCCGAGCACCGTGTCGCCGCCGCCGAGCAGCAAATCGCGAATCCTGAGAACACCCACCAGCACCTGGTCGCGGCCGGTCACGTAAACGTACTGAACGTTGTAATCGGCGTAGACGGCAGCGTGCCGGCGCAGATCGTCCACGACCTGCTGCACGGTTGCCGACTCCGGATAGTGGAGGATCTCGGTCACCATCAGCCCACCGGCCACATCCGGTGCGTACCGCGCGAGCGCCCGCACATCATCGACCTCTCGCTTGGGCAGCAGCGCCAGAATCCGATCGGCGGTCCCCGGCTTCAACGCAGCGACGAAATCCGTCTCGATATTGCTGGGAAGCTCGTGGAGGATCCTTGCCGCCGCATCGGCCGAAACCTGGGATAACAAAGCCTGCGGCGACAGCTCCTTCAGATTGAGAAGGAAACCGGCCGCCTCCCCGGGGTCGAGGATTTCGAGCAGCTTCGAGCGATCGCTGGAATCGAGCCTCGAAAAAATGAGGTTGAGGTCGGCGGGAGGAAGATCTTTGAGGAACTCGGCCAACGCCCCCTGGTCCCGCTCCCTGATGAGGTCGGTCAGACCTTCAGTCGTCGTCCGAATGTCGAGATGGCTCATCGAGTCTCCTTCGCCAGGTCAGCCGGCGATCCGACCGATCGAATGTCGCCGGCCCCCGACATTACAACAAATCGGTGGGGGTGGTTGGGTAGTGGTTCGCCCGACGCAATTCGCCCCCAACCGCGAATCAGGCCCTCGGCCGAAGCGCCTTGAAATGTGGCGTCGCCTCCTGTTAATAAAATGAATGCGGATTCGTATTCGTATTGACAGGAGGACAGCATGTCAAACTCGACTGCTCCGAGCGTCAACCCGCCCAAACAGCGGCGGAGTCAGGAAACTCTCGACAATCTGTTGCAGGCCAGTCGTGAACTGCTGGAAACCACTGTGTTTGAGGAACTGACCATCCAGCAGATCGCGAGCCGAGCCGGGTGTTCGGTGGGAAACTTCTACGCGCGATTCAAAAACAAGGACGCCATTCTCCCCTGCCTCCTCGAGATCCACTATGCGGAAATGGAGCGGGAGATGGACGCGACGTTCAGCCCCGAGGCTTGGGAGGGCGCGCCCCTGAACCGACGGGTCGACGCGGTCATCGACTTCCTGATGGCGATTGCACAGCGACAGCCTGGGCTGATTCGCACCCTCGTTGTGCGCAACAACCAACGGCCCGACTCCATCCCGGTATCGATCCGGGCTGCGGCACGGAGGATGCTGGTCGGACTCTACGATTTTCTCCTCGAACGACGCGCGGAGATGAGCCACCATGCCGAGGAGACCGCGACGGAGGTCGGCCTCCTGATGGTCGTCGCCGCAATACGGGAACGAATCATACTGGCTGCATCAACGCACGGGGCGACTCTGTCAGTTTCAAACGAGGTCTTGGCCGAAGAGCTCAAACGGGCTCTCTTGGCATACCTGAAGACCGCCTGAAGGTGAAGCTCTCGTGAACCCCGGTGTCGAACCAAGAACCTCCAACCGCGACAAGGAGCATCCACCATGGGCCGCATCGTTCAGCTATGGCAAAGAATTCCGATCGTCATTCGAGCCGTTGTCGGGGGGCTCTTCGTGCAGGTGGTCGGGTTCGCCATTCTGATCGCCACCATCCCCGTCAACTTCCGCGTCTGGCCCCAGGTCCCGTGGGCATTGCTGCCTCTCGGCCTGGCCTTGTGGGCGTATTGGTCCTATTTCGGAGGACGTGGCCGACCGCGCGGAACGGCAGCAGCACGGCGTCACCTGCGACGCTCGAATCCGGTGCCACGCAGGCTGAGAGTGCCGGTCATCGTGGCTGGCAGTCTTTTTTCCATGAGCCTCTTCAGTATCGGGATCCTGCAGTACTCCCTGAAGGAAATGCCGCCGGAAGCGCTCGGGTTGGCCACGGGCCTTTCGCAGCTGCCGCTGTGGACCTCCATCCCGCTCGCGATCGCGGTCTCCTTTTTCGTCGGAGTCGGCGAGGAGCTCAGCTTCCGCGGCTACATGCAGGTTCCGATCGAAGATCGACACGGACCCTGGTTGGGGCTGACCGTTCCAGCACTGGTGTTCGCCGCCAGCCACGGCATTGATCCTGTTATCTTCCCCATTTTCTTCGTGGTTTCGATTGGGTGGAGCTTCCTGGCCTGGCGCGTCAATTCCATCCGACCCGGGATCGTTTTTCACACCCTGATCGACACTGCGAGCTTCGGCTGGATCATCTTCAACCTCGAGAGCCTGCAACGCATCATGGAGTACAGCCTGATCGACCAGGGCCTGACATCGGGTTATCGGCTGCTTCTCGTCGTCACCTTCGTGTTGAGTCTCGCCACGCTCGCGGCCTTTGCGGTCTTGCACCGCACGGCCAAGCAAGAGGGCTCCGATAAGCCGACCTCCTCGGGCCGGCGCTGATCACGAGTTCACCGCGAGGCAGGCTCCCAGGACGTGCTGGAGTGCCTCCAAGTTCGCGACAGTGGAAGCGTACGCTACTTGCCTCCGGACCGGTGGCGCCGACGACGCCCGCCAGCGACCGAGGTTTCCTGCAGCCCGGGGCGCCCTCGAGCCGGCCGAAGGGTCGCATCGTACCACCTCTTCGATGTGATGAACCCCCATTATTCAGGCTCGTTCGCGTGATACGCTCGATCCAAGCATAAGCAACCTCCTATCCCCTGAGGAGAAACCATGAGACATCGAGTGACGGTGATTGCAGTCACACTCGTGATTGCCGGCGTTGTTCCGTGCTCGTCCGAGGACATCGAAACACCCCCGACGAACCTCTACGGCCGTGCGCGGACCGAGTTGAGCGGCGAGTGGCGGTACCTGGTGGACCCGCTGAAGGAAGGGATCAGAAGCGAGGGATCTCGCTACTCGGTCCACCGCGACGAACGGCAGACGCCCGGCGGCCCTCTGGTGGAGTACGACTGGGACCAGGCAGCTCTGATACCTGTGCCGTCGGACTGGAACAGCCGTGTGGCCGAGCTGCAGTTCTACGCAGGCATGGTGTGGTACCGGAAGTCGTTTGTGTTCTTCCCCGAGCCTGGGCGCCGGTACCTCATGTACTTCGAGGCCGTCAACTACCACGCCCACATCTACCTCAACGGCCAGAAGCTGGCCGAGCACGAGGGCGGGTTCACGCCGTTCGCCATCGAGCTGACAGGCAAGATTGCAGCGGGCCGTAACTCGCTGGTCGTCGGTGTCGACTCCAGCCACACCCCGGAGACGGTGCCAGAGATCGCGTACGATTGGTGGAACTACGGCGGAATCACCCGGCCGGTGTGGCTCGTGGAGGTGCAGGAAACCTACATCCACGACTACCGGTTCACCTTCCGGCCTCGTGAGGGCTTGATCTCGGGTCAAGTCCGAATCGAGGGTCCGGATCGGTCAGGCCTCGAGGTACTCATCGAGATCCCGGAGCTCGCGACCACGGCAACGGCTCGCACATCGGCAGAGGGCATCGCGATTCTCGAGCTGCGGCCTGACTCGTTGCAGCTGTGGTCCCCCAAGGACCCCAATCTGTATCGCGTGGTTGTCACGGCCGGTGACGACCGCGTCGAGGAGGAACTCGGCTTCAGGACCATCGAGGTGCGGAGTCGCGACATCCTGCTCAACGGCGAGGCGATCTTCCTCCGCGGCATCTCGATCCATGAGGAACCGATCGGGCCGGTAGGAAGGCGCACCCTCGACTGGCAGTCGGCCGAAGTGCTGCTTCGGCTCGCGAAGGAGCTGGGCTGCAACTTCGTGCGGCTCGCCCACTACCCGCACTCGGAAAAGATGACCCGCCTGGCGGACCGGCTCGGACTGCTGGTCTGGAGCGAGGTGCCGGTGTACTGGGACATCGCATACACAAACCCACACACGCTCGAGGTGGCAGTCGCGATGGTGACCGAGAACGTGATGCGCGATCGCAATCGGGCCTCGGTCATCGTCTGGAGCGTAGCCAACGAGACGCCGACGACGATCGCACGCGACGCCTTCCTGGGTGCGATGATCGATCGAGTGCGGTCGCTGGATGCCACCCGATTGGTGTCGGCCGCTCTCGATCGCACCACGAAGGAGGGTGATCGAATCACCGTCGACGACCCACTCGGCGCGCGGCTCGACCTGTTGGCGGTCAACGAGTACGAAGGATGGTACGGTGCGCGCTCGATTGACCGGATCGCCGACGTCACCTGGGATACGCCCTACGACAAACCGATGATCTTCTCCGAGTTCGGCGCCGGAGCGCTCCACGGTCATCACGGCTCCAAGCACGAACGGTGGACCGAGGAGTACCAGCAGTACTTCTACCAGCAGACCCTCAAGATGGCAGAGCGGCCTATCCCTTTCTGCGCGGCGCCTCACCGTGGATTCTCAAGGACTTCCGATCACCACGCCGGTTCCACGCCCTTAGCACCAGAACTACTGGAACCGAAAGGGGCTGGTATCGGGAGACCGGGGCGACAAGAGGCTCGCCCTCGATGTGCTGCGCGATTGGTACGAGACGATGGCGGATCGATGGCGCGAGGTCTTCCGATAACCGGCACAGCCAATACGAAGACGCGGTCGGCAGTCGCCGCAGGCCACGACACTGTAAACACGCTCCCGGGCAGCGATCTGTGGCCGATGCCATGGGGATCTAGGCTTGGCGCAGCCAGGCCGGAGAGGGCGGGTGGCTGGCCTACGGCCGCTCGCAGACGGCGGCGGCACTCAGGCCCGGTGGTCGAGGGACGGACGCGAGCTTTCTTCCGAACCGATGACGGCATCATGTCGGTCACCGTTTCGACCGACGGGAGTGGCTTCCGAGCGAGTCGCCGGAGGTCGTCTTCGAGGGCACCTTCCTCGGTGGGCTTCGCGGGGTTCTGCCGCCAGGCTTCAACTTCCCCGACTACGATGTCGCGGCCGACGGCAAGCGCTTCGTCGTGTTCCAGGGCACTCAGCAGGTGCGCTCGCGACCGAGGCCAAGGTGGTTCTTGGCTGGTTCGAGGAGCTGCGCCGCCTCGCCGCCTCAGGCGCTCATTAGCTGACGTACGAAGTGCCAGGTCCGACAGTCGAGAGTTTCGAGGGGTTGGGAATTGGCGAAGTCCAGGAATGCCAAGAGTGTCGGCCCTTCCACCGAGGATTGGAAGCGTGGTTCTCTCGTTGCGTTCGCCGAACAGGCTGACGAGGACATCTCCGAAGTGGTTGCGCCACGTCGCCCGATTGTGGCCCTCCGCGGACCTCCATGAAGTCGACGTCGTGCCCGGCATGGTGAGCGCCTGGTGGGCGTTCTGCGCCGTGGCAAGGTTCTCGCGATCGTAGCGCCCGGCAACGATCGCCACGCGAAGACGGCGGCTCGGCCGCTCCGCAAAGTTCGTCAGATCGGCGGGTGTGAGTCGTCGACCGGAATCATTCAGGCCCAGACACCGATAGGTTGAACCGGGTGTCGCCCGGCGTCCAGCGCGTCCTTCGCCCCGTAGGAAACGGGCGAGGATGGCGCGCGCGTCGGGTTGGCGGGCGATGGCGTAGCGCTCGGCCAACCACTCCGGGGCCTCCCTGCGTGAGATAGCTCCCGCATGGGTGGACCCTCGTGGTTGTCGGATCCCGCCGGGAGATATACTCGAGGAACGCCACGATGATCGGCTCGATGAAGCGGTGACCGATCAGCCAGTCGAGGACTCGCGGCAGCTCGCCGGCGCGGACCCGTTCCCACCCCGAGTGGAATACGGCGACCGGGTAGGCGCCGTCGTCGCGGTAGCCGGGAGGCAGGTAGACGATGACGCGACGCGACCCATCCAGGGCGCGACTTTGAATGGTCCCCTCCACCGTGCGGCCGCGGGGCGTCACGTGCGGCTCCGTGAGAGCGCGCGGCGGGACGTAGTCGGGCGTCACCATCTCGGACACGGGATCGGTGGTGTGCAGCTCCGCCCGACGGGGGTTGTTGGGGTCGACCCGGTAGTCGGTCTGACCGTGCACGACCAGGTACTCGATGCGGGTGCGGGGTGCAACGTGGGTCTGGAGCCGGAACCAGTCGCTCGTTCCGACCCGGGTCATGGCCCCAACGGTGAGGTCGAAGGTCTCACGTCATCCGGCCGCACGCCCCAGCCCGTGACGTCGGAGACGATGCGCGGGACCTCGTCTCCGGTCCCCTTCACCAGGAAGGTCGCCGTCGCTTCGGACCCAGGGATCGGCTGCTCGACGAGCGGCGTGGTGGCGCGGCCGGCCTCGATCTCCCGAATGGTCTGCGCCAACGCCCGGTCAATGCCGTTCGCCGAGGGTTCCTGGGTGCACGACACAACGATGATCACGAGCAGGCCGGTGACAGCCGCCCTCGAGACCGCCGCCCTGTCGATGCTACAGGCTTGATCCACCTCGTGCATTCTCGCACTTCATGCCAGTCGGCAACGCACCGTGTCCACTTTTACGCAATGAGTGCCTGCTTGCCGTTGCCTGACGGGGTCCCTGAACGTTTATTGTTTTCGCAACCATGAGCAGTCGAGAATCGTGGATGTTGACATCAGAGCGGCGCGTTCGCAAGATATTGGTGTGAGTCGCTTGGCTCGGGTCGATTCTGATCTTCCTCACGATGGCGCTCCTGCCGTGGTTGGGCCTGGTGCAAGCGCTGCCCCACAACCATGCCGGCGCCTCCGTCTCGCGGGAGTTGTTGGTCTGTTCGGCATCAGGCCCGAGCTCGACCGAGGTCCGCCTCCATAACAGGGGCGATCTCCTGCCACACCACGTGTGTCTGGCCTGTCTTGCCAGCGCGTCGCACGCCGCGGCGCCGTCCCTGGTCAAGCTGGATCGGGAAGAATTCGCCGTCCAGTTCCCGGCTGAACGTCCGCACGAAGTGCGTTCGCGGAGCCACGCTCACCTACCCCTGTTGCGAGGTCCGCCGGTCGTCGCCTGAGTCGGCAACCGGTCGCGATCGACAACTCGAACAGGGGAGACATCATGAAAACACGATGCGTTCGTGGCGTTGTCATGGGGTTGGTTTTCTGCATGCTGGCGGCGGGACTCGCCGCAGCGCAGAGCCCAGACCCGCCGACAACCGACCCACCCTCGTCGCCTTCACCCGCGGAACTTCAAAAACAGATCGACGAGCTCAACCGGCAGCTCGCGGCCATGCAGCGGCAGCTCGATGCCCTCCTGGGCCAACAGGAGACCCACGCGGAGCAGTCCGAACTTGACCACCTCCGTCAGGCGGCGGCGGCGAGGCCGCCTCCCAGGCGCCCGCCGAGGAAGTGGACACCGGTACGGAGTTCATCTCGGGGACTCGCATGCAGCCGGAACTCAACCCCGAAATCTCGGTCAATGGCGATATTTTCTTTGTTGCCGGCGACAACCTGAAAAATCAACTGCAGGCGCGCCATTTCGAGCTCGACTTCCAGTCCTACCTCGATCCATTCACCAGGATGCACGTGGTGTTCGGGTATGAGGGGGGCCACAGCGTATGGGGTCACGGCGGCGAGGAGCACGAGGAGGATGAACACGGAGACGATCACGGAGGCTTCGACCTGGAAGAAGGTTATCTGAACTGGCTCAACCTGCCGGGGAACACATCACTGACCGTCGGCAAGAAGCGTCAGCAGCTCGGCATCCTCAACCGCTGGCACATGCACGCCCTGCCGCAGACCGATTATCCGTGGGTCATCCAGGAGAGTTTTGGCGGACACGGGCTCTCCGGCACCGGAGTTTCGGTGGAGTGGTATATGCCCGCGCTGTGGGCCGACGCCAACGAACTGATCGTCGAGGTCATGGATGGCAACAACGAGGTGGCGTTCGCCGGGTCGGACTGGACAAAGCCGTCGTATCTCGCCTTCCTGAAAAGTTATTGGGACTTGAGCGCCAATACCTACTTCGAGGTCGATATCACCGGGCTCCACGGCGTGACCGATCCCTCCGGCGACCTCAACCATGATTTCGTCGCACTCGACCTGGCCTATGACTGGTATCCCCTGGGCCGGGAGCTGTATCGAGGTTTCGAGATCCGCGGCATGCTGTTGCGGTCGTGGCTCGACCTCGAGGACGGCAGCAGCCTGGCCACCTGGGGCAGCTATCTCTACGGACAGTTCAAGATTGCCAGGCGGTGGATCCTCGGTGTGCGGGGCGACTGGGTTGAGGATCAACGGCAGGCGGGTCATGAATTCTGGGGGCTTTCGCCCTACCTGACCTTCTGGCAATCGGAGTACGTGAGGCTACGCGGCCAGTACTCATACCGCGACGACAACTGGTACGGCGCCGACAATCGATTCGAACTGCAGTTCACATTTGCGGCCGGGCCACACAAACATGAAAGCTACTGAGGTGATTGCCATGAGTTCGTCACGTCGATTTTCCGGAGCCGTTCTGGCGGCGGCAATTCTCGGTTTTCCTACGATCTCACTGGCGGCGGTCAAGGTGGTCACGACCCAGGAGACCTATGCCTCGATCGCGCGCGAGATCGGTGGTGACCTGGTGACGGCGAAATCCATCGTGCCGGGCAGCGCCGACGCCCACTTCGTCAAACCCAAACCGTCCTATGCGCTGATGCTGCGTGACGCTGATCTCTTCGTCAGCACGGGTCTCGATCTCGAGCTGTGGGCGCCGGTGCTGGTCAACAAGAGTGGGAATCGCAACATCGCCGATGGCGCCATCGGTTACGTGGCGGCGGCGCAGGGCATCGAGCTGCTCGAAAAGCCGGCCTCGTTGGATCGCTCGGCGGGCGATGTTCACATCTACGGCAACCCGCACATCCAGACCTCGCCCATCAACATCGCCACCGTCGCCCGCAACATCGCCACCGGTCTGTGCAAGGTGGATCCCGGTAACTGCGATACCTATCGCGCCAACCTGGGCCGCTTCACCGACGAGCTCGCGCGGCGGCTGTACGGCGAGAAACTGGTGGAGCTTCTCGGCGTCGACACCCTGGACCCCCTGGCCCGCAGCGGTCGCCTGGTGCCGTTCCTCGAGGAGAGGGGTTTTGCCGGCGAGATCGGCGGCTGGCTCGGGGAGGGGATGAGCTTTCGCGGCCGCAAGCTCGTGTGCTACCACAAGAACTGGATCTACTTCACTACCCTCTTCGGGCTCGAAGTGGCGGGCTATGTGGAGACCAAACCGGGGATCCCGCCGACCGCGCGCCACGTATCGGATTTAATCGAGCGGATCGAAACCGAGCACATCCACGTCCTGCTCGCGGCCAACTATTTCGAACAAAGCAAACCGCAGCTGATCGCCGATCGAACCGGTATCGTGCCGGTGGTGGTTCCGATGTCGGTGGACGCCGGGTCGGGCGTCGCCACCTACTTTGACCTCGTCGACCTGTGGATCGGCAGTTTGAAGACCGCATTTGCCCGGACGGAGCCAGGACAATGACGTCGATGTTGAGCTTCATGGCCGCGCCCTTTGCCGCGTGCCTCGTATTGGTGGGTCTCCACGCCTACTTCGGGATCCACGTCATCGAACGAAGGGTCCTCTTCGTGGATTTGGCGGTGGCCCAGTTCGCGGCCCTCGGAGCGGTGGTCGGTTTCGCCTTCGGTCACCACCCCGGCGAACTCGGCTCGACGCTCTACAGCCTGACCTTTGCAATCGTCGCCGCCGCCATCTTCGCCCTCACGCGGGTGCGGGTCGAGAAGATCCCTCAGGAGGCGATCATCGGCATCACCTTTGTCGTGGCCTCGGCGGCGACGATCCTGGTGGCGGATCGGGCCCCCGAAGGGGCGGAGCACATCAAGGAGACCCTCTCCGGTTCGCTACTGTGGGTCACCTGGCCGATGGTTTTCAAGGTGGCGGTCATCTATGCGGTGATCGGGCTGTTTCACTGGCTGTTGCGCGATCGGTTCATGCTGATCTCAGTCGATCCCGACGAGGCCTACCGCCGGGGATGGAACGTCCGCTGGTGGGACTTCCTCTTCTATCTGAGCTTCGGCGTCATGATTACATTTTCAGTTGGCATCGGCGGGATTCTGATGGTCTTCGCGTATCTGGTGATACCGGCCTGCGTCGCGATTCTGATCCACGCCGGGATGCGGGCGCGGCTGGCGGTCGGCTGGGCGATCGGCGCGGTCGGCTCTTCGTTGGGGCTGGTCGGGTCGTTCTACCTGGACTTGCCTACCGGACCGGCCGTGGTGGTGGTTCTGGGGCTGATGCTGATCGCTGCCGGAATGTTCGATCTGAAACGTGAGTCTGTAGCAACAGAGCGGTCGTAAAAGTGCCCCAGGGCGGCCGTGGGGGGAGGGAAGGAACGAACCCCTCCCCTGCCACGACTCCGTAAACACGCCCTCGGCTACGGCCACAGGGTGCTGCTGTCGGCGAGTTCGAATTGCGAAACCCTGCTGTTCTTGGAGATGAGTGATAATGGTACGCCCGACGGGATTCGAACCCATGACCTATAGCTCCGGAGGCTATCGCTCTATCCAGCTGAGCTACGGGCGCACACCGCGCGACGCGAACGACGACGCGTATGAGAAAGAACTGGGGTGGGCGATGGGACTCGAACCCACGGCCACAGAGGCCACAACCCTGTGCTCTACCAGCTGAGCTACGCCCACCACAAAATAAAAGCCAACTTTGGCCCGCCTGAGTGGACTCGAACCACTGACCTACGGATTAGAAGTCCGTTGCTCTATCCTGCTGAGCTACAGGCGGGAGGTTCCTCTTCGGGGCATATAGTGGTCGGGGCGAGAGGATTTGAACCTCCGACCCCCTGCGCCCAAGGCAGGTGCGCTGCCAGACTGCGCTACACCCCGACGCTCAAGTCCGCTCTCGGTTGCCAAAGATCCGTCCCTTCGGACGAAGGGCGAGTATATGGTTCGGCCGTCGCGAGTGTCAACAGCGGCCCGGGGGCTCCGCAACGGGCAAAGACGGGGAATCACCCCGGGCCGCGCGAGGTTCCCATCAGAAGAGGGTCGACGAACTGATCATCGAGGAGCATCCATGAGAACCATGCCGTCCTTCGCAGTCGCAATCGCTCTGATCGCAGTCATCGTCTCGTTGCCGGCCTCGGCCGCCGAGCAGGTCCTTCCGGGACCGACCCTCGTCCTGCGGGACAAGGGGATCGACGAGCAGGCCTTCATACCGCCCCGCTCGGCCGGATCGATCATCCCCATGGAGCAGGTCTCCACCTTCGACGTCACCTACATCGGGTTCTCCTCCGAGGCCCAGATGGCGTTCCAGGCGGCGGTGGACGTGATGAGCCAGCTGATGGTGTCGCCGGTGGTGATCCGCGTCCAGGCGAACTGGGAGCCCCTCGGCGAGAACGTGCTCGGCAGCGCCAGGGCCAACTTCATTCGGCGCGGCTTCGCCGGTTCCCCAGATCCGGGCGTCTGGTACGTGGACGCGCTGGCCGACGCGCTGCGCGGATTCGACCTCGGCGGCGGCGGCTTCGACATCATCGCCACCTTCAACTCGGACTACGGCTCCTGGTACTTCGGCACCGACGGTAACACGCCCTCCCTCGAGATCGACTTCATGTCCGTGGTGCTGCACGAGCTCTGCCACGGCCTCGGGTTCATCGGATCCGCCGAGGTGGACTCGGGGCTGGGTTCGTGGGGTGTGGACGGATTTCCTGCTGCGTATGACCTCTACACCGAGGACAGCGCCGGCACCAACCTCACCAACACCCAGACCTACCCCAACCCGTCGTCCGCCCTCGCCGACCTCCTCGAGAGCAACGCCCTCTACTGGGGCGGACCGCTGGCGGTCGCCGCAAACAACGGCTCGCGGCCGCGTCTCTACGCCCCGTCGTCGTGGGAGTCCGGCTCCAGCTACTCGCACCTCAACGAGAACTCGTATCCGTCGGGCAGCCCGAACTCGCTGATGACGCCGTTCATCGCGCGTCGCGAAGCGATCCACGACCCGGGACCGATCACCCTGTGCCTCTTCGAGGACACCGCCTGGACGACCACCCAGGACTGTGGGGACGGAGATCAGACGATCTACTGGGTCGCCACCGCCGCCAACGCCGCGGGCAGCCAGGGCAGCCAGTGGCGCACCAGCCTCGGCCTGCGCAACCGCTCCGGCATCATGGCCACCGTCGACCTCAGCTACCACCGCACCGGAGGCGCCACCGCCACCACCACGGTGACGGTGCCGGCAGCCGGCCAGATTCAAATCGACGACGTGGTGGGCTTCATGGGCTCGGCGGGGACGGGTCCGATCGAGGTGGTTTCCGACCGTCCGCTCGATGTCGGCTCCCGCACCTACAACCAGAGTGCCGACGGCACCTTCGGCCAGTACCTTGACGGGATCGCCCCGGAGGACGCCCTGTCCACCGGCCAGTCGGTGACTCTGATCATGCTCCAGCAGAACCCGGACTTCCGCTCGAACATCGGCTTCACCAACACCGGCACCACCACGGCCGCCATCCGGGTGGACCTCTACGACGGATCCGGATCCCAGGTGACGTCAATTGGGCTGCCGCTGTCTGCGGGAGCCAACAAGCAGGAGAATCAGCCGTTTCTCGAGCGGGGGGGCAGGAACAACATCGTCGCCGGGTTCGCGGTGGTGACGGTCAACACGGGGTCGGGGGTTCAGGTCTACGGATCGGTGATCGACAACCTGTCGAACGACCCGACAACCATCCCCCCCAAGTAGGCCGGGGGTGCCGAATCGTCGCGCCGACCCGATCGGCAATTTTCTCTTGTGCCGGCAAAGGGAGAAGCAGATCAGAATTGAAAATTGAAAATTGAAAAACCAGAATCGTTGTGCAGGAGGTTGCGCTCTACGGTTTCGTCGTTCGTTATTGATCACCTCACCGGGGCGCCCAGGCGGGACGGTGATCGCCTCCGAGACGAACCGGTTTTTTCATTTTTCATTTCTCGTTTTTCATTTTCGATTCGGGTTTGCGGCCCACTCCAATTCTCGGTTGCTGCTCAGGTGATCCAAACCGCCCCATCGTAGATGTCGAGGATGGTCTGGTCCCTGGTCAGCAGCGGCAGCCGGCGGGCCCGGGCCTGGGCGACGATCAACCGGTCGAACGGGTCGCGGGTCCAGGCCTCGCCCAGAGCCTCCGCAACCACCTGACCGAAGGGGAGCCCACACCGGGCGAGGCCGATCTCGCCGGCGAGAGCATCCACCACCACCCGCCCCGGCAGGGCGGTTCGCCCGCACTCGAAAAGGTACTGGAGCTCCAGCTCGACCATCGGGGAGATCAACAGCTCCTCGGCTTCGAGCAGGTCACGGGCGGAGGCCGGGAGCAGCTCCAGCTCGCCCGCGTACAGCCAGGCGACGACGTGGGTGTCAAGATAGATCACGGCCGCCACTCGGCCGACCAGTCGAGATGGACGATGGCCTCCGGATCCTCGAGGAGATAACCACGCGGCTTCAGGCGCTCGAGCTTCGGCGGAGGCTCCGCCGCGATGATCCGCACGGTCTTGCCCTTGCGCCGGATTTCCACCGGAACCCCCGTCTCCAGGACCTGATCCAGGATGCGATAGATGTTCTCGCGGAGCTTTGAGGCGGTCAGTGCCATGGGGACCTCCAAGGTCCACCCTATCACGATAACGTACGTACGGAAATTTTGTTATCGTACGATCGTTTCGACAACTCCCGCGCTCGCCTCCCAGACCCGTAGCCCGGGGATTTATCCCCCGGGGGGCATGGAAAGGCCGAGGGCCTCGAGGCGGGGGCCCACGATCGAGCGCTGGGCGGCAATGATCTGCTCGGCGCCCTTCCAGCCCACGTCGAGGATGCCGTCGAGATCCGATCGCGTAAAGGGCGATCCTTCGGCGGTGCCCTGGACCTCCACCAGCCGGCCGTCGCCGGTGAACACCAGGTTGAGGTCGACGTCGCAGTCGAGATCCTCACCGTAGTCCGGATCGACGTTGGCCGTCCCGCCGACCAGGCCCACCGCCACCGACGCCACCTGGGCGGTCAGAGGCCAGTCGCGCAGCAATCCCTGCTCGTACAGCCGGGCCAGCGCCAGGGCCAGTGCGGTCCACCCGCCGGAAATGCTGGCGGTGCGGGTGGAGCCGTCGGCCTGCAGCACGTCGCAGTCCACGATCAGGCTGCGCTCGCCGAGAAGGCCGCGGCCCACGGCGGCCCGTAGCGCCCGCCCCACCAGCCGCTGGATCTCCTTCGACCGCCCGCTCGGGCGCCGGTCGCACCGGGTGTCGGTGGCCCGCGGCAGCATCGCGTACTCGGCGGTCACCCAGCCCTCGCCCGAACCGCGGAGGAAAGGTGCGGTCCGGTCCTCGTGGCTGACGTTGCACAGCACCAACGTGCCGCCGGCTCGCCACAGCACGCTGCCCTCGGGGTAGCGGATGAAGTCCGGAGTGATCTCCGGAACGCGGATCTGATCTGGGCTGCGGCCGTCTGGTCTCATGTGGTCTCCTCGTTCGAGGGACAGGGTACAGGATCGGGACTCGGGGTTTCTCGCGGCCTACGCGAGCAACCAGGAATCCAGTATCATCCGTCGGCAAGCTCGGAGGGCCGCGTGAGTGAACAACGGTTGTCAGCACGTGAACGATGGCACCCGGTGGCGGGGGCGATCCTGCTTTTGGCCTTGGCTCCGGCCGCGGGAGCGCAGGAGCTCATCCCGGCTGCCTATACCCCGGCGCCCGTCGGAATCAACCTGGTGACCCTGGCAGGGCTGTTCAACAGCGGCGACCTCGCGTTCGACCCGGCTGGGCCGATCGAGGACGCCAGCGCCCAGATTTTCGTCTCGTCGTTGGGATACGCGAGGACGCTGAGTGTGGCGGGCCGATCGGCCAGCGTCGGCATCGGCCTGCCCTACGTGGTGGGAGACCTCGAGGGCCGCTACATCGGGGAGCAGGCATCCGTTTCCCGGTCGGGCATCGGCGATACCTCCCTTCGCTTCGCCATCAACCTGCTGGGTGCGCCGGCGATGTCCCCCGCAGAGTTCCAAGCCTACAAACCACGAACGCTCATCGGCACAACAGTCGTCGTTCAAGCGCCGACGGGCCAGTACGACGCGTCGAAGCTGATCAACATCGGCACCAACCGATGGTCGTTCGAGGGGCAGATCGGGATCGTCCAGGTCATGGGCCGGTGGGCGGTTGACGTCTATGTGGGGGGGAAGTACTTCACCGACAACACCGACTTTTTCGGTGGCCTGACCCGGGAGCAGGAGCCCGTAGCGTCCACTCAGATTCACCTCCGGCGCGCCTTCGGTCGGAAGACCTGGGCCGCGATCGACGGCAACTACTGGTTCGGCGGGCGGACCACGGTGAACGGCGTCACCAACGACGACGAGCAGAGCAACTCGCGGGTTGGCCTGACCGTTTCAACCCGTGTGGGCCCCAGGCACAACCTCCGGATCGCCTACAGCCGGGGAGCTGTCACCAGGATCGGCGGTGACTTCGATTCGATCGGGGTTTCCTTCTCCTACAGCTGGGCCCGGAAACGTTAGAGCTGTCTCGAAGGTTCGAGATTGTCGCTCGATTCTCGACTTTTTATTCAGATGTCGACGACCTCGAGGTGCTCGGGGTCCCAGCCCAGGATCGTTCGCGCGATCCGGAGGAACCGATCGGAGGCGTCGGTGAGGTGGATGCGGATCTCGCCCTCGCCCCCGCCGAGCAGGTCCGGGTGGTCACCAACGACGACGTCGGCGACGCTGGTGGCGGAGTCGACGAGGATCACGTCCCGCCCGACCACGCGGCGCAGCGACGGCACCAGCAGCGGGTAGTGGGTGCAGCCGAGGATCAGCGCATCGGCGCCCCAACCCAGCAACGGGCGCAGGTAATGCTCGGCGATCTGGTCGGTCACGGGGTGGTCACCCCATCCTTCCTCGGCGAGCGGCACGAACAGTGGACAGGGGGTCGCCTCCACCGCCGCCTCGGGCGCCGCCAGGGCAAGGGCTCCCTGGTAGGCGCCGGAGCGAATCGTGCCCTCGGTGCCGATGACCCCGATCCGGCGAACACCGGTGGCGACCGCGGCGCGAACGCCCGGCCCCACCACGCCGACCACCGGCACCGGCGAGGCCTCCTCGAGCTCGTGGAGGGCGTAGGAAGACGCCGTGTTGCAGGCCACCACCAGCAGCTTGACGCCGTGACCGGCGAGGTGGGCGGCGGCGTTGAGGGCATAACGCTGAACCGTCGTGGCCGACTTCGAGCCGTACGGCAGGCGCGCGGTGTCCCCAAGGTACAAGAAGTTCTCGGCCGGCAGACGGCGGCGCAGGGCCTGCAGTACGGTGAGGCCGCCCACCCCGGAGTCGAAAACGCCGATCGGGGGCCGTCTCCGACTCATGACGAGGCGATGAACCGCTTGTTGAGGACCAGCGGTCGGGAGAGGTCGAGGTGGCCGGTCAAGGTGGGAACCTCGTTGCCGTCAAACAACAGCTGTACCGCCTTCAGCTCGGGACAGTTCAACAGGACCGAGTCGATCACGCCATAGGCGAGCATCAGCTCGACGTTGCTGCCCTGGAGCGGCTCGGGTGGTGCCGTGAGGTCGATGAAGGCATGACCATCGCCGTCCACATAGACCCCGTTGACCTCGGCCTGATACGGAACCACGGCGCCGAGGGTGCCGGTCGACCCAACCAACAGCTCGCGGACCACCGCCCGGGCCCGCTCGTGCACCTCGGCCGGAAGCGACACGTCCCTGAGCTCCGGGTGGAGGCGGCCGTCCGGCCCGGGAAACAGCAGAACGATCTGTTGATCGGGCGCCGGAATCGGCGTCGCCTCGACGGCCGCGGTGTCGTCCTGTGGAGATAAGGGTATCGGCCCGCCCCCTGTGAGCAGCACCCACGCCAGGAGGGCGAACGACGCCACTACCGCGAGGACGATCAGGAAGATCCTGGGGTTCATCTCGATCGCACGAAATCGTCGATGCCCAGGGCGATGGCCTCGGCCACTCGCTGCTGGTGCTCACCGCTCTCCAGCAGCCGGGCCTCGTCCGGGTTGGACAGGAATCCGACCTCCACCAAGATGGCGGGCATGGTGGCGCCGGTGAGCACCACGAACGGCGCCTGCTTGACCCCCCGGTCCCTGAGTCCGAGGCGTTGATTCAGCCGCTCCTGGACCGCGAGCGCGAGATCGGCGCTTTCGTTGAGGACCTCCGCCTGGGCCAGATCCCACAGGATCAGGTCGATCCCAGACCTCCGATCATCCTCGCCGACCTTGTTCTCGAGCCGGGCCGTGGCTGCGGCCTGCTCATCGGTGGCGCTCTCGTCGAGGCTCATGTAATAGGTTTCGGCGCCCCTCACCGAGGCGACGGTGGAGGCGTTCGCGTGGAGCGACACGAACACTGTCGCTTCCATTCGGTTGGCCAGGGCGGTGCGATCGGTCAAGGCGCGATTTTCGTCCCCGGCTCGCGTCAGGCGGACGGTGTGGCCCCTTTGGGAGAGAATCCCGGCGAGCCGGTCGGCGATCGAGAACACCAGGTTTTTTTCGGCGGACCCGTCGTTCGAGGTGGCTCCGATGTCGGTGCCGCCGTGCCCGGGATCGATGACGATGGGCCGCGGACCCGTGCGCTCGACCACCCTGACCGGAGCCGGCGTGGGCGTCGGTCGAACCGTACCCAACTCCAGAATCACGCGATCAGGGTCGGTGAGCGTGTGCCAGTTGATCAGGCCGACTCCATCCTTGAGCCGAACCACGAGGTCCTGTCCCCGCCTGGTAAGGGCGGTCACCCGCTGCGATCGGAAAGGAAGCGAGTTGTCCAGCTGAGGCGTGGCGTTGGGGAAATGCACCATCGGGCCGTCCGGACCGGACTCCACCACCACCACTACCGGCCGCGTCATGGTCAGCACCAGGGTCGTGGTCGCACCGAAATCCGCGGCCGCGGGTCGAATCGTGACCGGATCCGCGAACCGACCCCCCGGCAGGATCTCGTAGCCGCCGTCGATGGGCTCGAGGTGATAGCCCATGGGTCCGAGCAGAATTCGCTCCAGGAACTCCACCGTCGTGGCAACCCCGGCCGGCGAGGCCGCCGGCGCATCGGATGCCTCCAGGAGGCTGCCGTCCACCAGCACGTAGCGGCGCCCCAGGGCGAACTGAATGACGTGATCCCCGAAGACGACGCCGTAGGTGTCGGCGGCCGGCGAGAACGATGCCTCGGCGCCCACCATGGCCAGCACCGGCATGATCTCGACCCTCGCGCCCAGGCGCGGCACCGCCACCGACCGGTTGCCGAATCGGAACTCCACCGGAGCTCCGTAACCGGTCGCCTCCTGCGCCACCGCCGACCCGATGCAGAGGATCAGCACAGCGAAAATCAAAAAACGCCGAATCATAAATAAATTGGTGGAGGCGGTGGGAATTGAACCCACGTCCGAGGGACTCCGGTGGCCGACTTCTCCGTGTGCAGCCCGCTAGTTTATCTCGCCCCGAGGTCGGTCAGCGGGCAACCGATCCAAAGGGCCAGCCCGTAAGTTCTCGGTCTTCGCGTCCGGGCGGCGCGTCAACCCAGCCTGTCAAACAGCGCCGAACCCAGGCCGACAGGCGGAGCCTCGGGAACGACGTGGCCGGCTTATGCGGCCAGTGCGTAGTCGTTATTGGCAGTTATGTTGCCCCACCCTGATACGAGCGGGTGGACCTCGACACGCTGCCGACGACCGAATTGTCCCCCGTCGAACCCGGTACGCCCCCACGGTTCAACGGACCGGCAGATTGTATCACCCCACCGCCCTCCCACCCCAGGGCAAGGTCAAAAGTCCAAAGTCCAAAGTCCAAAGTCGAGCGAGAAGTTCGCTTCGCAATGACTTTGGACTTTCGACTTTCGACTTTGGACTCCTTATGTAAGACAGAAGGAGATCGAATATGCTCGCGAAGGTTTTGTCCGCGACTCCGCGCGGGGTCGGAGCCCTGTTCGTCACCGTGGAGGTGGATCGGATCCGGGCCCAGTCGCCGTCGGTCACGGTGGTGGGCCTTCCCGACACCGCGGTCCGCGAGGCGAAGGACCGGATGTTCGCCGCCATCCGCCGTGTGGGCCACCGCTTCGAGTCGGCCAACGTGGTCATAAACCTCTCGCCGGCGGACGAAAAGAAGGAGGGCGCGGCGCTTGATCTCGCAATGGCCGTCGGCTTCCTGGCCGCAGCCGGCTACCTGCCCCGCTCCTGTCTGGCCGGACGGCTGCTGCTCGGCGAGCTGTCCCTCGAAGGTCAGCTCCAGCCGATGCGGGGGGTGCTCCCGGTCGCACTCGCAGCCCGTGATCGCGGCGTCGAGGAGATCATCGTCCCGGCCGCCAACGCCCGCGAGGCCTCAGTCGTGTCGGGGCTCGAGGTCGTCGCCGCACCCACCCTCGGCCAGGTGGTGGAGTATCTGCGCAACGGCAATCCTCCCGAGGTCGTCGAGCCGGCGGAACCGCCAGAGAAACGGCACGCCCCGCAACCAGATCTCGCCGAGGTTGTCGGTCAGGAGCAGGCCCGCCGGGCGCTCGAGGTCGCGGCCGCCGGCGGCCACCACCTGTTGATGATGGGACCTCCCGGCAGCGGCAAGTCCATGCTTGCCCGACGGCTTCCCGGCATCCTGCCCCCGCTGACCCCGGAGGAGTCCCTCGAAACCACCTGCGTCTACTCGGTGTCGACCCGGGTCGCGCGACCCACCGGTCTGATGGAGTGGCGGCCCTTCCGCGCCCCTCACCACACGGTCTCCCCGGCCGCCCTGATCGGCGGCGGCAGCATGCCGCAGCCGGGCGAGGTCTCGCTGGCTCACAACGGCGTGCTCTTTCTGGACGAGCTCACAGAGTTCCGGCGAGACGCCCTCGAAGGCCTGCGCCAACCCCTCGAGGACCGCTCGGTGACCGTGGCCAGAGCCAGGTCGTGCCTGACCTTCCCGGCCGGATTCCAGCTGGTGGCCGCCGCCAACCCCTGCCCCTGTGGCTACCTCGGGGACAACCAGAGGGAGTGCACCTGCACCCCTCACTCGGTGGCCCGTTACACCTCGCGCCTGTCCGGTCCGCTGCTGGACCGGATGGACCTCCAGATCCTGGTGCCGGCGGTTCCCTGGCGGGCGCTCTCCGAGGACCGCCGCGGAGAGCCGTCACGTACGGTGGCCGAGCGCGTGTGGGCGGCCCGCGACCGGCAGACCGCACGGCTCGCTCCCTACGGGGCCCTGTGCAACGGCGACATGGGTCCGGACGCCATCAGGGACACCGCGAAACCGGACGACGACGGCCGCCGGCTGCTCGAACAGGCGAGTCGTGCGCTCGGCCTGTCGGCTCGCGCCTGGCACCGGGTGCTCCGCGTCGCACGCTCAATCGCCGATCTCGCCGCCAGCGACCGTATCGCGCCGGCCCACGTCGCCGAGGCCATCGCCTACCGCTGCCTGGATCGGCGCGCGGCCCCGGCAGCAACCGGCCCCGGCGTCGAGTGGCGGGAGCGGGCGGACCACACCCTCCCACCCACCCGAATTAAGGATTGAAGATTGAAGATTGAAGATTGGAGATTTCCCGCCGGGCATGGCGGCATCGGTTTCTTGAGTCCCGAGCCCGCTATACTTTATTCGTGATAATGAGTATCAGCTTTGATGGCGGGACTTTGTGAAATAATTGACAAGCGACGTCAGGGCACTAGAATGGTCGCGCGCTGCCGTGTTCCGGGGGGTCTATGGCGCATTACGTTCCGATTCTCGTCTTCAGCCTGGTCGCCGTTTCGTTTCCCATCGTCGTTTTGCTGCTGGCAAAGGTGGTGAGGGCCGGCTCTCCCGACGCCGTCAAGGCCGAGCCTTACGAGTGCGGAATCAAGGCACCGACAACCGCCCTCGACACCAGGTTTTCAATCCGCTACTACCTGATCGCCGTCCTCTTTGTGGTCTTTGACGTGGAGACCATTTTCCTGTTCCCGTGGGCGGTGATGTTCAAGAAGCTGGCGCTGTTCGGATTCATCGAGATGTTCGTGTTTCTGGCGATCCTCCTCGTGGGATACGTCTACGCGTGGCGGAGGGGGGCTTTGGAATGGGCCTGATGGAGGACCGCTTCGACAAGAACATCATCACCACCAGCTACGACCTGCTGTTCAACTGGGCGCGCCGCAGCTCGCTATGGCCGATGCAGTTCGGGCTGGCGTGCTGTGCCATCGAGATGATGGCCACTCTGGACGCCCGCTTCGACATGGCGCGATTCGGGGCCGAGGTCTTTCGCGGCACCCCCCGGCAGGCCGACCTGATGATCGTGTCGGGCACGGTGACCGAAAAGATGGCCCCCATGGTCAAACGCCTCTACCAGCAGATGGCCGACCCCAAATGGGTGATCGCCATGGGCTCCTGCGCCACCTGCGGCGGACCCTACCGGACCTACGCGGTGACCCAGGGCGTGGACCGCATCATCCCGGTTGACGTCTTCATTCCGGGCTGCCCGCCCCGACCCGAGGCGCTGATCTACGGCCTGATGCAACTGCAGCGCAAGATCGACCGCAGCACAATCGCCCGCCGTCGGGCTTCGTGAGGGCATGATGAGCGACGACAACACCACGCCTCCCGAAGACGAGATCCGCCCCGACGACACCTCCCAGCCCGGGGTCGATGGGCCCGACGCCCAGGCTGCTGCTGACACCCCCACTACCGAGATCCCTGACCCACCGTCAGAACAGGCCGGGGAAGGCACGCCGGCCCGCCCGAAGCTGTCGGAGGAGGAGAAGGCGGCCAAGATCGCCGCCGCCAAGGCCAAGGCCGCCGCCGCCAAGGCGGCCAAGGAGTCGGCCGACGAGGAGCCCAAGCCTCCCTGGGAGGACAAGCCCGTACCGCCGGAGCACGAGGAGGCCGCGACCGACCCGGACGTGGCGGCGCTCGCCGCGACCGTGGACGGCGCGGTGGTTGCATCGGACCGCTTTGCGGGCGATGTGACGGTGACGGTGAACCGACAGCAGATCGTAGAAATCTGTCGGTTCCTGAAGGAGGAACAGGGCTACACCTTCCTCGTCGACCTGACCGCGGTGGACTGGCCCGAGCGCGAGCAGGACCGGTTCGACGTGGTGTATTGGATGCACCGCTTCGACGACTCGAAGCGGCTCCGCCTGCTGGCTGCCGTTCCCGACGGCGACACGATCGCCTCGGTGACCGGGGTCTGGAAGACCGCCAACTGGCTGGAGCGCGAGGTGTACGACATGTTCGGCATCGTCTTCGACGGCCACCCGGGGTTGGAACGGATCCTGACCTGGGAGGGGTTCAACGGCCATCCTCTCCGCAAGGACTTCCCGGTCGAGGGCATCGACACCGGAGCGGCCATCTATCCGGACGTCTACCCGGAGGGGGGCGGACCCGTGCGCGAGGAAGAGCTTGAAAAACCTCCCGAGAAAACGCCGAAGGGAGATTCGGCATGACCGTCGTGATTTCCCGGATCGTGGGCGGTCGAATTCGGAATTCGGAATTCGGAATTCGGAAAACCCCACCCGCATCGTCACGAGAACCTTCGCGGTTTCCACATTCCACATTCCACATTCCGAATTCGGGCGGGTGGGAGGTGGATCGTGCCTGATGTGACCCCGTCGCTGTTCGACGTGGAGGAGATGGAGCTCAGCTTCGGGCCACAGCACCCCGCGACCCACGGCGTGCTCCGGGTTCAGCTCAAGCTCGACGGCGAGAAGATCGTCGAGGCCAAGCCGATCATCGGTTACCTCCACCGCGGCACCGAGAAGCTCTTCGAAACCATGACCTTCCCGCAGTGCATCCCGCACACGGACCGCATGGACTACGTCGCGGCGGCGACCAACAACCAGGGCTTCTGCGTCACCATGGAGAAGCTGCTCGGCATCACCTTGCCGCCCCGCGCAGCCTACATCCGGATGATCCTCGCCGAGCTCCAGCGACTGGCGTCACACCTCCTCTGGCTGGCCACCCACGCCATCGACCTCGGCGCGGTCACGCCCTTCTTCTACACCTTCCGCGAGCGCGACGAGATCCTCGACCTGTTCGAGGAGTACTGCGGCGCACGCCTGACCCTCAACACGATGAAGATCGGCGGTCTGCCCTTCGAGCTGCCCGACGGCTGGACCGACCGGTGCTCGACCTTCATCGATGCCTTCCCGGCCCACGTCGACGAGTACGAGGAACTGCTCACCAACAACCGGATCTGGAAGAAGCGCACCGTCGGCATCGGCGTGGTATCACCGGAGGACGCCGTCGAGTGGGGCTTCACCGGGCCGCCGCTGCGGGGATCCGGGATCCGGTGGGACATCCGCAAGGTCTTCCCCTACGAACGCTACGACGAGATCGACTTCGAGGTCCCGATCGGCGCCAACGGCGATACCTACGACCGGTACCTGGTGCGGATCGAGGAGATGAGGCAGTCGGCGCGGATCGTCCGGCAGTGTCTCGACAGGCTGCCGGAGGGACCGATCAATGCCAAGGCGCCGAAGATCCTGCGATCCCGCGAGGGCATGGTCTACGGCTCGGTGGAGGCCCCCAAGGGCGAGCTCGGCTACTTCATCGTGGCCACGGACAAGGGCACCCAGCCCTACCGGTGCAGGGTGAGGCCGCCGTCATTCGTCAACCTCCAGATGCTGCCGGAGATGGCCAAGGGTCACTTCGTGGCCGACCTGGTCGCACTGATCGCCACCCTCGACATCGTCCTCGGCGAGATCGACCGCTAAGGAAACGAGATGATGAATTTCAAATTTCAAATTTCAAATTTCAAATTGCCCCCGCCCGCCCGGGGTGAGTGGCCGGAATTTGCAATTTTCAATTTGGAATTTGGAATTGACGTGGGTGGGGAAGAAGCATGACCGATCCTCTGATCACCTACCTCGCGATTCCGCTGGCCAAGACTATCGTGATCCTCGGGGTGCTGCTGTTCATCGTCGCCTACCTGACGCTGGCGGAGCGCAAGATCATGGCCTACATGCAGGTGCGGATCGGACCCAACCGGGTCGGGCCGCGCGGCCTGTTTCAACCGATTGCCGACGTGCTCAAGCTGTTCGTCAAAGAAGACCTGATGCCGGCGCAGGCCGAGAAGTTCGTCTTCGTGCTGGCGCCGATTCTGATCTTCGTACCGTCGTTCCTGGTGTGGGCGGTGATCCCCTTCGGCGACAGCTTCACCATCGGCGGCGTGACCATCGAACCCGTCATCGCCGACCTCAACATCGGCATCCTGTTCCTGATGGCGGTCGCCTCCATCGCCGTCTACGGCATCATCCTGGGCGGCTGGTCGTCGAACAACAAGTTCTCGCTGATGGGCGGCCTGAGATCGGCCGCACAGCTGGTCTCCTACGAGGTCCCCATGGCCTTCGCAGTGGTGTCGGTGCTGCTCATGGCCGGCACGCTGTCCATGGTCGGCATCGTCGAGGCGCAGAAATCCGCCGGCATCTGGTTCGTGGTCCCCGGCCTGCTCGGATTCGGCATCTACTTCGTCTGCGGCGTCGCCGAGACCAACCGCAACCCCTTCGACCTGCCGGAGGCGGAGTCGGAGCTGGTGGGCGGCTTCCACACCGAATACTCGGGCATGAAGTTCGCCCTGTTCTTCCTCGCCGAGTACATGAACATGCTGGTGGTGTCGTCGGTGGCGGTGGTGCTGTTCTTCGGCGGCTGGATGCCCCCATTCCCGAACCTGCTGTCGGGAATCTGGGCGGCCGTGCCCTTCGTCTGGATTCCGCCGGTGCTGTGGTACCTCGCCAAGGTCATGGTCTTCATCTTCGTTTACATGTGGTTCCGCGCCACCTTTCCGCGGTACCGCTTCGACCAGCTCATGGCCGTGGGCTGGAAATGGCTGCTGCCGCTGTCGCTGGCCAACGTGATGCTGGTGGGCATCGGCGTGCTGCTGCTGAAGGGATGAGTGCATGAACGTGAGGGAGTTCTTCTCCACGTTGATTCCGGTGGACCTGTTCAAGGGTCTGCGGGTGACCCTCGGCTACTTCTTCCGCCGCAAGGAGACGGTGCAGTATCCCGAAAAAAGGTTGGAGCCGACCGATCGGTTCCGCGGCATGTTCGGCTACGACTCGGAACGCTGCATTGACTGCGCGCTGTGCGCCAAGGCCTGTCCAATCGACATCATCTACCTGGTGGACAAGGTCGAGCGCGATCCGGTGACCAACAAGAAGAAGAAAATCATCACTCGCTACGACATCGACGTCAAACGGTGCATGTTCTGCGGCCTCTGCGAGGAGGCCTGCCCGACCGAACCGCGGTCGATCTGGATGACATCGAAGACCTACGAGGGCGCGGTCTACGAACGCAACGAGGGCCTGTACTTCAACAAACAGCGCCTGTACACGTGGGAGGGCGTCGAAGCCTTTCCCGGCGTCAAGACTCCGGCCGAAGGCCAGAACCCGCAAGACCCCATGGGCCGCAAGCCGAAGGAGCCCGAATCAGCTGAACCCGAGTCCGCTGAACCCGAGGAGGGTGCGGCATGACAGCAGTCGAAAGTCGAAAGTCGAAAGTCAAAAGTCGGGTCCAATTCGTTCCCGATCGGGGGATCGCCTGATGGATTTCCTCGTTTCCAACTTCGAGTCGATCTTCTTCTACGTCGTGGCGGCGGTCACCGTCGCCGCGGGCGTCGGGGTGATCGCCTTCAAAAACCCGGTGCACTCGGCGCTGTCGCTGCTGCTGAGCTTCCTGACGGTGGCCGTGCTCTTCGTCCTCCGCCACGCCGAGTTCCTGGCAGCGGTCCAGGTGCTCGTCTACGCCGGCGGCATCATGGTGCTCTTCCTATTCGTGATTATGCTGGTGAACGTCAAGGGCCTCAGCCCGGGTTCGGCCTTCCTTTCCCGACTGGCCCCGTTGGCGGTGGTCGGCGGCGTGCTGATGGGATTGCTGCTGGCGATCTTCGTGCTCTTCGGCGTGCTGGCAACGGACACCGGCGACCTGGAGGCCCTCCAGCGGGTGGGCGGCCAGCAACTGGGCAACACCGAGGCGGTGGGCATGACCCTCTACACCACCTACCTGGTCCCCTTCGAGGTGGTCTCGGTGGTGCTGCTGGTGGCGATGATCGGTGCCATCATCTTCGGCCGACGGGACGCGGCCCTCGACGCTCCGGGCGGGGAGATCGAATCATGATCACCGCCAACCACTACGTCATGCTCTCGCTGGTGCTGTTCAGCCTCGGCATCGTCGGAGTGATGATCCGCAGGAACTTCATCACCGTGCTGATGTCGCTCGAGCTGATCTTCAACGCCGTCAACCTCAACCTGATCGCCTTCTCCTTCCGCCTCGGCGACCTCGCGGGGCAGATCCTCGCGATTTTCGTGATCACCATCGCGGCGGCTGAGGCCGCCATCGGACTGGGTCTGATCATCGCCCTCGTTCGGCTGAAGGACACCGTGGCCCTGGACGAGGCCAACGTCATGGGGAGCTAGCCCGCATGAAGTTCCACGACCTGATCTGGCTGGTTCCCCTGTTTCCCCTCCTGGGCGCCATCTTCAACGGATTCGTCGCCAACCGGCGCGGCCTGTCCAAGACGGTGACCCACACCGCCGCCCTGCTCGGATCGGGCCTGGCCTGGCTCTGGGGGTGGGCTGCCGTCGTCCAGTGGTACCTCACCGAGGACCGCCACCACCCCCACGTTGTTACGGTCTTCGACTGGATCTCCGGCGGATCGCTGAGGATCCTCGACGGCACGGTCGCAGACGTCAACGTCACCGCGTCTTTCCAGCTCGACCCCCTGTCGGCGGTGATGGTCTCCTTCGTCACCTTCGTCGGCTTCCTGATCCACCTCTACTCCGTCGGCTACATGCACGGCGAGCCTGACCGCGCCTACGCCCGCTACTTCAGCTACCTCAATCTGTTCATGTTCTCGATGCTGGTGCTGGTGCTGGGGGCCAGCCTGCCGGTGATGTTCGTCGGCTGGGAAGGGGTCGGGCTCTGCTCCTACCTGCTGATCGGCTTCTACTTCGAGAAGGACTGGTGCGCCGCCGCCGGCAAGAAGGCCTTCATCGTCAACCGGATCGGCGATTGGGGCTTCCTGCTGGCGATCTTCGCCTGCTTCGCCTTCTTCGGCACCATGGATTTCGACCCCATGTTCCGCGCCGCGGCGGCCCACCCCGAGCACTACGCGACGGCGGCCACCATCATCGGCCTGCTGCTCTTCGTCGGCGCCATCGGCAAGTCGGCCCAGATCCCGCTTTACGTCTGGCTGCCCGACGCCATGGCCGGACCAACCCCGGTGTCGGCCCTGATCCACGCCGCCACCATGGTCACCGCCGGCGTCTACATGGTGGTCCGGTGCAACGTCTTTTATCGTGTCAGCCCCACCGCCATGCTGACGGTGGCGATCGTCGGCGGTCTCACCGCGATCTTCGCGGCCACCATCGGGCTGGTCCAAAACGACATCAAGAAGGTCCTCGCCTACTCCACCGTGTCCCAGCTCGGCTACATGTTCCTCGGCGCCGGCGTCGGCGCCTTCGTGGCCGCCATCTTCCACGTCGTGACCCACGCCTTCTTCAAGGCCTGCCTCTTCCTCGGCTCCGGCTCGGTGATTCACGCCTGCGGCGGCGAGCAGGACATGCGCAAGATGGGCGGGCTGAAAAAGTACATGCCGACCACCTACTGGACCTTCCTGGTGGCCACGATCGCCATCGCCGGCATCTTCCCGTTCGCCGGCTTCTTCTCCAAGGACGAGATCCTGGCCAAGGCCTTCGCCGCCGGCCACGGCGACCTCAACGGTTTCGGCAACCACTACTTCCTGCTCTGGCTGCTGGCCGTCATCGGCGCCGCGATGACCGCGTTTTATATGTTCCGGCTGGTCTTCATGACCTTCCACGGGGAGTTCCGGGGCTCGGAGGAGGCGAAGCACCACCTCCACGAGTCACCGTGGACGATGACCCTGCCGCTGCAGATCCTCGCCGTGCTGTCGATCGTCGGCGGCTTCATCGGCGTCCCCGGACAGCTCTTCGGCCGACCCGAGCTGAACAAGATCGAGCATTTCCTCGAACCGATTGTGCCGCCGATCCAATGGGGAGGCCACGATGCGGCCGCTCACGGCGGCGAGCACGCCGCTCACCACGTACCCCTCGGCCTCGAGTTCGGGCTGATCCTGCTGTCGCTGGCGGTTGCCGGCTTCGGCATCTGGCTGGCCTACCGGTTCTACATGGGTCCCCGGGCATTCGAGCGGCCGCGCCGGCTCGCCGAGCGCTTTGGGTTCGCCTACAAGCTGCTGCTCAACAAGTACTGGGTGGACGAGCTCTACGACGCCACCATCGTTGCCGGCACCATGCGGCTCGCCGATTTGCTCTGGGAGGGCGACGCTCGCGTGGTCGACGGTGCAGTCAACGGCACCCGCCACCTGACGGTCGGCTCGAGCTTCCTGTCGGGGATCTTCGATCTGAGGGTGGTCGACGGCGCGGTCAATCTGATCGCCAAGTTCTACGACGTCGCAAGCCACGTCTTCCGCAGGCTCCAGGTGGGCTTCACCCAGGGATACGCCATGGTCATGGTGTTCGGTGCGGCCATCCTGCTGGTCGTCTTTCTCGCGAGTTTCTAGGGAGCGAAGGATGCAATACGACTTCCAATACGGCTGGCTCCTCAACCTGATCTGCTACCTGCCGCTCATCGGGGCGCTGGCCATGATCTTCTTCATCAACCGGGAGAACACGCGCGCCATCAAGTGGTTCGCCACGGTCGTGGCCGGGGTCGATTTCCTGATCTCGATCCCGCTGTGGTTTCTCTACAGGACCGACGGCGCCGAGTTCCAGTTCGCCACCCAGTTCGACTGGATTCCATCGCTGGGCGTGCAGTACATCTTCGGGGTCGACGGCTTCTCGATCCTGCTGATTCTGCTCACCACCCTGCTCGGGTTCATCTCGGTGTACTCCTCCTTCACCGCCATCGAGGACCGGCAGAAGGAGTACTACGTGTTCCTGCTGCTCCTCCAGGTGGGGATGCTGGGCGTCTTCATGTCGCTCGATTTCATCCTGTTTTACGTGTTCTGGGAGGTCATGCTGGTCCCCATGTACTTCCTGATCGGGGTCTGGGGCGGCCCCAGAAAGCTGTACGCCGCCATCAAGTTCTTCCTCTACACCCTGGTGGGATCGGTGCTGATGCTGGTGGGCATCCTGGCGCTGTACTTCTACAACGCCGGCGGGCTCGCCGCCGTCGGGCTGCCGGGGCTCGGCAACCCGGCCACCTTCGAAATTCCGGCCCTCTACCAGATCGCGCCCATGGTTCCGGCGGGGCTCCAGTTCTGGATCTTCCTCGCCTTCTTCGTCGGTTTCGCCATCAAGGTGCCGATGTTCCCATTCCACACCTGGCTGCCGGACGCCCACGTCGAGGCGCCCACCGCGGGGTCGGTGATCCTGGCCGGCGTTCTGCTGAAGATGGGCACCTACGGCTTCGTCAGGCTGTCGCTGCCGCTGCTGCCGGACGCCACGGTCAAGGCGGTCGGCTGGATCGGCGTGCTCGCGGTGATCGCCATCATCTACGGCGCCCTGGTGGCCATGGCCCAAAAGGACATGAAGAAGCTGGTGGCCTACTCCTCGGTCAGCCACATGGGCTTCGTCATGCTCGGCATGTTCGCCCTCAACGACCCCGGCCTGCGCGGCGCGATCCTGCAGATGCTCAACCACGGGGTCTCCACCGGCGCCCTCTTCCTGCTCGTCGGCATCGTCTACGAGCGCCGGCACAACAGGATGATCGCCGAGTACGGCGGCATCGCGAAGGTGATGCCGCTTTATGCCACCTTCTTCCTGATCATCACCATGTCGTCGATCGGCCTGCCGACGCTGAACGGTTTCATCGGCGAGTTCACCATCCTGCTCGGCGCCTTCGCCCACTCCTGGGTTTGGGCGCTGTTCGCGGCCTCCGGCATCGTGCTCGGCGCAGCCTACATGCTGTGGATGTACCAGCGGGTCTTCTTCGGCGAGCTCAAGAATGAAAAGAACAAGAACCTCGCCGACCTCAACCTGCGAGAGCAGTGGACCCTGATCCCGCTGATCTTTTGCGCGTTCTGGGTCGGCCTCTACCCGAAGCCGTTCTTCGAGCGAATGCAGCCCACGGTCGATCGCGTGCTGGAACGCGTCGCCGTGGCCATGCCGGAGGACGGAATCGCCGCCGACCACGTCTCCGCGATCGCTGCGGTTCCGGACGACGAAAACCACGATGACCCCGGGGAGTAGGGCATGTCGCTTCAAGACTTCGTGCCGCTGATCCCCGAGATCTTTCTGGCAGCCGCCGGCTTCGCGCTGCTGCTGGCGGGGGTCTCACTGGGGCGCCGCGGCACCCGCACGCTGACCCTGGCGGCGGTGGCCTCGCTCGCGGTCACGTCGGTCCTGGTAATCCTCTTCGCGCGGCCCACCGACGGGCCGGCGTCGATCCTCGGCGGCATGCTCGCGGTCGATCAGTTCGCGGTGTACTTCAAGCTGCTGCTGCTCGTGGTGTCGGCGATCTCACTGGTGATGGCCGCCGGGTTCCTCGACCGCGCCGGGTACGGCGGCGGGGAGTACTCGGCCCTCGTCCTGTTCGCGACCACCGGCATGTTCATCATGGCCTCCGGCGCCAACCTGGTGACCCTCTACGTGGGCCTCGAGCTGATGGCGCTGTCGGTCTACGTCCTGGTCGGCTACTTCAAGCTCGAGATCAAGTCCAACGAGGGGGCGGTCAAGTACTTCGTGCTGGGAGCGCTGTCGTCGGGCGTTCTGCTGTACGGGATCTCGTTGATCTACGGCACCATCGGCAGCCTCGATCTGGAGACCATCCGGTTGAGATTGACCGCGCTGCCCAGCGACAACCTCACCTTGCTGCTCGGGATCGTGCTGGTCTCCTTCGGCATGCTCTTCAAGGTGGCTGCGGTGCCCTTCCACGTCTGGACGCCGGACGCCTACGAGGGCGCTCCCACCCCGGTGACCGCCTTCATGTCGGTGGGCCCCAAGGCCGCGGCATTCGCCATGTTCCTGAGGCTGTTCGTCATCGCCTTCCAGCCGGAGGTCGATTCCTGGCGCACGATCCTCTGGCTGGCCGCCGCCGCCACCATGATCTACGGCAACGTGGCCGCCCTCACCCAGGACAACGTGAAGCGGATGTTGGCCTACTCGTCCATCGCCCACGCCGGGTACGCCCTGATGGGCCTGGTGGCGGCCAGCGCCGGCGGTCTGTGGGCGGTTCTGGTCTACATGCTGGTCTACGGGTTCATGAACCTCGGAGCCTTCGGAATCGTCATCCTGCTCGAGTCCAAGGGCTACGCGGGCGAGACCGTCAGCGACTACGCCGGCCTGGCCCGGCGCCACCCCGGGGTCGCGGCCCTGATGCTGTGGTTCATGCTCGCGCTGGCCGGCATTCCGCCGACGGCGGGCTTCATGGGCAAGCTCTACATCTTCGCCGCCGCCATGGAGGCGGGCTTCGTCTGGCTCACCGTGATCGCGGTCCTGATGTCGGCGGTCAGCCTCTACTACTACTTCAGAATCGTGGTCCAGATGTTCATGAAGGACGGCTCCGAGGCCGACCCGGCCGATCTCCTCGACGACCGCTGGACCGGCGCCATGATCGCCCTGTGCGCGTTGATCACCCTGTTGGTGGGAATCTTCCCCGGACCGGTGGTGGCGTGGGCGCAGGGCGGACTGCAAGCCCTCGGGATGGGATGAGGAATGGCTCCAGGAACCACCGGTACGCCACCCGCGGGCGCCCCGAAGAAGGGGTCCTCAAGAGGGGGTGCGTTCCGGTCGGCGAGCACCTGGCTCAACGTGTCCATCGTCGGGATTCAGTTCCCGGTGGCGATCGCCATCGGCTATTTCTTCGGCCGCTGGCTGGACGGCAGCCTGGGAACCCACCCCTGGCTCACCATGGTGTTCAGCCTGTTCGGGATCGCAGCCGGTTTCGTGAACCTGTTCCGCATCACCGCCCAGGCCAGCCGGTCCGACGAGGACCAGCTGCGCCCCGAGCTGGGCATCAGGGTGTATCCGCCGGATGATGACGACGAGTCCGGGGAGGACGATGATCGCGACCACGACCATTGACACGCAGCCGCTCCGCCGGGACGGGGACAGGCAGTTCAAGACCCGGGTCGTGCGCACCTCCTGGGTGCTGGTCGCGGCCGGCGCTATTGGAATGTTGATCTTGAGAAAGTCCTTGCCGTCAGCTGTGAGCTTGACCGCGGCAGGCGGGGTGGCTATCATCAATTTCCGCTGGCTCGAGGCGGTGCTCCAGAGGGTTCTCCAACCGGGAAAACCGCAGTTCGACAGCCGGTCCGTGCTGACCATCGTCGGGCGTTTCGCGCTGCTCGCCGGTCTGTTCGCGGCACTGCTGTTGATTCCGGGCATCGACTTCGTGGCGGTGGCGCTTGGATTTTCAGCCCTGGTGGCGGCCCTGATCTTCGAGGGTCTCCGCTGGGGAAGGGTCGGAGGAGGCTGATTTGCACCATCCTGTTTCATTCCTCTACAAACCCATCAATGCCCTCCTGATCAGCCTTTTGGGAGACGCCAGCACGCGCTGGCAGCAGCTGATGGGGATCCATGAACCGGGATACTGGTTGCCGGATCACGTCATCATGGCGGTGCTCGCCGTGGTGCTGATCGCCGCCGTCCTGATCCCCATCAGCCGGCGGCTGTCGGTGGAGCAGCCGGGCAAGGGCCAACAGATGCTGGAGCTCCTGGTATCCGGCCTCGAAGGGCTGATCGACGACGTGGTCGGGCACGGATTCGGCAAGCGTTTCCTGCCGTTCATCGGCGGCTTGGCGGTCTTCATCTTCACCTGCAACATCTTCGGGCTGTTCTACTTCGTCCAGCCGCCCACCGCGAATCCGAACACCACCTTCGCCCTGTCGATCACCGCCTTCCTGTTTTACAACCTGGTGGGCATCCGGGACAACGGGCTGTTCAAGTACCTCAAACACTTCGCGGGTCCGCTGCCGCTGCTGGCGCCTCTGATGGTGCCGATCGAGATCATTTCGCACCTGGCGCGGATCCTTTCCCTTGCACTCCGCCTGTTCGGCAACATCTTCGGCGAACACACCGCCACCGGCATCTTCTTCTTCCTGTTCCCGCTCATTCTGCCGTGGCCGATGATGGGGCTCGGGATCTTCGGTGCCCTGCTGCAGGCGTTCATTTTCATCATGCTCACCATGGCCTACCTCAACGGGGCCGTGGGTGCGGAAGAACACTAGGAAACGACCGAAAAAAACGGAGGAGGACCGAATGAACCGACGATTCGCAATCTTGGCACTGGTACTGATAACCCTGGCACTGGCCGCGCCGGCGATGGCGCAGGACCACGGTGCCGAGCCCGCGGGGAAGAACGTCTTCCAGTATCTGGGCGCGGCATTCGCCATCGGCATCGCCGCGGCGTTCGGCTCGCTGGGTCAGGGCAAGGGCCTGTCGGCGGCCTGCGAGGCCATCGGCCGCAACCCCGGCGCGGTGGGACCGATCCGGATCACCATGATCATCGGCCTGGCGCTCATCGAGTCGCTGGTCATCTACGCGCTCATTATCGCGTTCCTGATCCTCGCGTAGATCCACCAGGCATCGATTAATTTCTCAAAAAAGACCGGGGGCTCGATCGAGCCCCCGGTCTTTTTTGAGTTTCTCGGACATCATTCAATGTGTTTCATCAATGAAACAATTTGGTTTACTGAAATTTTACAATCCTCCTGTTGACACGAATGTTTCAAATATGTATCATTCGCCGAACGTGGAGGATTTAATGACGCCAATAGCCGAGCCAAGAAAATGGGACTTCTCATCCGGCGCGCTGCCCTACCGCGATCAGCTGTTCAAGAGCGCCCTGCGCATGACCCGATCCGTCGAGGATGCGGAAGATCTGATCCAGGAGACCTACCTGAAGGCCTTCAAGTACTACCAGCGCTTTTCCGAAGGCACGAACTTCAAGGCCTGGCTGTTCAAGATCATGAAGAACACCTTCATCAACTCCTATCGCAAGAAGAAGCTGCAGCCCCCCAAGGTGGACTTCGACGACGTCCAGGAGGGTCTCGAGGAAACGCTGATGGATGCCGCCCACGGTCCGACCTCCGATCCCGAAGCGTGGATCATGGCGGCCGAGATTGACCACGACGTCCGTCATACCCTGATCGAGCTGCCCCACGACTACAAGATGGTGGTACTGCTGGCCGATCTCGAGGGCTTCTCCTACAAGGAGATCGCCGACATCCTCGAGGTGCCGGTGGGCACGGTCATGTCGCGGCTCTACCGCGGCCGGCGCATGCTCGAGCGGGCGCTGCTCGGCTACGGCCGGCGCTACAACTACATCAGCGTGCCGCCCGAAAAGCTGCGCGATACCAAGATCGACCTCTCCGAGTTCTTCGTAGAGGCCAAGGCTGCAACACTCTAAGCTCCTTCCTTCCCAAATCCTTTTGCCGGCAAGATGGTCTTGCCGGCCTCTTTTTTGGGCAGCGCGGTTGCGCAGCCCAAAAAAAGAGCTATAGGAGGTCCTTCCGGGTGCGCAGTGCGTCAGGTCGTGGCGTCATGATATTTGGTTTTTTGAGGGGAGATTGTTCGGATCGGTGCGAATTGTTGGCAGCCGATGGAGCTGCCTCGAAGTTCTGAATTCTGAGTTTTGAGTTCTTAGTCCCCCCCACCCCGACGATCCCGGCAGGCTCGAGGAAATTCGAGGGACCTGAATCCGTAGGCAACTCAGAACGGCGCGGCAATTCGCCGTCCGTAGTACAGACCTGGTGAGGTATGCGGGCTAGAATAGGGGTGGAGGCTTCGCCATGAAATACAAGGTGGCCATACATCCGGATGATGACGGGTTTGCCGTCTCAGTTCCTGGCTTGCCAGGCTGCTGGTCTCAAGGCGATACCGAACAGGAAGCGCTCGCCAACATCGAGGTTGCCATCCGTGAATACCTCGAGGTTGTGAACGATCTCCTTGATGGGTCAACGGTTCACGAGATCGAAATCGCAGTTTAATCGTGCCTCCATCAAGGGTGGTGTAGGGACGCATGAAGCAAATCTGGATTCCAAAGATCGGCGGGCCCGAGGTGCTCGAGGTTCGGGAGGCGGCAGATCCCGAGCCGGGGCCGGACGAGGTCCGTGTGCGGGTGCGGGCCTCGGGCATCAACTTCGCCGACATCCTGGCCCGCATGGGCCTGTACCAGGATGCGCCGCCCCTACCGTGCGTGGTGGGTTACGAGATCGCGGGCGAGGTCGACCGACTCGGCGATGCCGTCGAGGGTCTCGCACCGGGCGATCGGGTGGTTGCCGCCACGCGCTTCGGCGGCTACTCCGACGTCGTCTGCGTGCCCGCCGCGGCCGTCGGAGCGATCCCCGACGCGATGACCTTCGACAGCGCCGCGTCGATCCCGGTGAACTGGCTCACCGCCTGGTGGATGCTCATCAGGCTCGGCAACCTGCAGCCGGGAGAGACGGTGCTGATCCACGCCTGTGCCGGAGGGGTCGGCCTGGCCGCCCTCCAGATCTGCCGCCACCGCGGCGCCGAGGTCATCGGCACCGCATCCCCCTCGAAACACGAGCGGCTCCGCCAGATGGGCGTTGCCCACTGCATCGACTACCGGTCGCAGGACTTCGAGGCAGAGGTCAAGCGCCTCACCGGCGGGCGCGGCGTCGACGTGGTGCTCGACGCGGTGGGTGGAAAGTCCTTCGCCAAGAGCTACCGGGTGCTCGCCGATCTCGGCCGGCTGATGCTTTTCGGAGCCTCCAGCTTCGCCCCGGGAACCCGCCGCAACTGGCTGGCGGCGCTCCGAGGCCTCGCGGGCACCCCCCGCTTCCACCCCTTCTCTTTGATGGTCAAAAACCGGGGGGTGTTCGGCTTCAATCTCGGTCGGCTCTGGCACCGCGGGGCCGAGTCGGCGGCCATCATGGCAACCATCCTGGACCTGATGGCCGACGGGGAGTTTCAGGCCGTCGTCGACCGCAGCTTCCCCTTCGATCAGGCCGCCGACGCCCACCGATACATTCAGGATCGCAAGAACTTTGGCAAGGTCGTTTTGATTCCGTAGCTTTTGCTTCTTCGATCGAGGCAGTAGGCAGCAGCGAGTAGGCGGTAGCGTCGGCCGGATCGCTGTGTTGGCGGGGAACCCTTCTCCCTACTCCCTACTCCCTACTGCCTGCCTCGTGGTGCGACCGCTCGGTGTTGACCGCCCACAGATCGTGGTCCTGGCCGAACAGGTTGCCGGCGGCGTAGATGCCGGTGAGCATGGAGTGATCCTGGTTGTTGTACCGGTGCATCCCGTTGCGGCCCATGGTCTGCAGGTTTTTGAAGCCCCCCAGATAGTCGCGCAGAACGCCGAGGTTGTGGCGGAAGCCGTCGTCGTACAGCGGATAGGCCATCGGCTGACGGATCACCATGCCGTCGGTGACGTCGCCGGCCGCGGCCAGGCCAAGGATCTCGAGCTCGGCCGCCGCCAGACGCCGAAGCTCTCCGTCGGACATCGCCCACAGGGTGTCGCCGTCGTCGCAGAAGTACTCCATGCCCAAGCTGCTGGTGGCGGCATCGGGCACCAGATCCCGGCTCCAGTTGGTGAAGTTCTGGATCCGCCCCACCCGCACCTGCGGAGAGTGGACGTAGATCCACTGGTCGGGAAACAGGTCGGTGCGCTCGACAATCAGGCCAACGCTGATCATCGCCCGGTGGCGCAGGCCGGCGGCCGCGGCCAGCACCTCGTCCGGCGCCGACGGCTCGAGCCGGGACACCAGGTGGGAGATCGGCATGCTCGACAGCACCTGGTCGACCGCAATCCGCTCGCCGCCCACCACCGCCGACTCGACCCTCGTGTCGCGATGGCGCAGCCGCTCGACCTCGGCGTTGAGCTCGACCCTGCCGCCGAGATCGGTGACCGTCTCGGCAAACCGTTCCCACATCATCCCTGGACCGAGTCGCGGGTACTGGAAGCTGCGAATCAGGGTGCTCGAGCCGTTGACGCCGAGCACCGCGTTGGCCACCGCCCGCGGCAGGCTCAGGTCCTGGATCCGCTGGGCCGCCCACTCGGCCCGGATCTCGCTGCCCGGCACGCCCCACACCTTCTCGGTGTAGCCGGCGAAGAAACGATCGTAGAGACGGCGCCCGAAACGTCGGCTGACCCACTCCTCGAAGGTGTCGGCCCGGCGACGGGGCGCCAGTCCGGCCCGCAGATAGCTCGCAAGGGCGCGTACGCTCTCCGTGAGCCCGAGGTTGCGCAGGGTGTTGCCGATCTGCAGGGGGTAGGCGAAGAACTTGCCGTCGTAGAAAATCCTCGACATGCGGTCGGCGGTCCGAAAATCATCGCCCAACATGTCGCGCCACAGCCGCTCGACCACCGGGACCTTGGTGAAGAACCGGTGGCCCCCGACGTCAAAACGGTAGCCCCGATACTGCTCGGTGCGCGCGATGCCGCCCAGGCTGCCGCTGGCCTCCACCACCATCGGCGCCGATCCCCGGCGGGCCAGCTGATGGGCCGCCGTCAGCCCGGCCGGGCCACCTCCGATGACCAGGATCCGGCTCATGCCGCCTCGGCCCTCTCGCGCGTGGCCTCCTTCGCCGTACCCGGGAGGATCACCGCTCGCAGCGTCCCGACCACAAACCCGACGCCGCAGAGCAGGTAGTACAACCAGTGGAGTGGAATGGCGCGGACCGCGAACCACCAGGAGTACCGGTGAGCCAGGAAGCGGTAAAAAGGCAGGTTGACGACCACGAGCAACAGGATGGCGGCCAGAGCGGGGACCGCAGCAAAGGGCCACACCGTGGCTGCGATGAGACCGAGGCCGGTCAGGCCGAGGAGCGCGACGCTGGCGCGGCCGGTCGAGTCCACGTTGAGGTCATTGAGCAGCCGTCCCTGGCGCACCATCATCTCGCTCCATGGAATCGCGCGCTCGACGAGGTCGATCCTGACGAGGTCGATGAGGCGCCATCTCTTGAGGTGACGAACCTGGAGATGGCGGTCGAGCCGAATGTCGTGGCCGGCGCGCCGCAGGCCGACGCCGAACACGACGTCCTCGATGTACGTATCCGGGAATCCGCCCGCCTCTTCGAACACCACCTTGCGAATCGCCCCGCAACCGGTCCAGAAGGTGGACGCCTCTTCGCGAGCGTGCTGGTGCACCCAGTGATGCAGCAGATTTCGGTACCGGGACACCAAACCCGGCGCCGCCGGATCGTGATCATACGAGCCGAAGACCGCGCTCGGCGCCCCGTCGCCGGTCAGATGCCGAACCACACGGTCCACCACGTCCGGTTGGACCTCGACGTCGCCATCGACAAACAGCAAGATCTCGGAGGTCGCCTGTCGAGCTCCCAGATTTCGGGCATTCCCGGGACCCAACGGGCTGTCCTCCACGACCAGCGTGGCGCCCGAACGGCGCGCCTGCTCCTCGATCGCACGACCCGCCCCATTCACCACCACGATGACCTCGTCGGCCCGCGGGCGGCAGCGATCGAGCGCCGCCAGGCAGGCGGCCAATTCAACCGCGCCCGGCCCGGCCGGCACGATGGCAGCGACCGTGGGTCTGCACGGCTGTTGATTGGCAGAGGACACCGGCGCATCGTAGCAAAGCCGCGGATCGGCACAATCATCGGTTGGCCGACCGACAAGCTCACGCGCTGCGTCAGGAGTCCGGCAGTGACAACCTGAAGAGCTCAAAGCGCTCGCGCCGGACAATGCTCTTCGAAAATTCGCCGACCTTCTCGGCTCCACCAATCGTGTTCGGGCGCTGCTGACCCGAGCGGCTGAACACGATGATCACATCACTCTGTCGTTCAACGGCCAGCTCCCTGGCCTGGCGGACGGTTTCGTCGTCGTCGACGCCGAACCACATCGTGTCACCCCACCGAATGAAGCTCGCCTCGCGGCGCAATGACGGGTAATACATCGGACGCTGCAGATACCCGGCCACCGCCGCCACAAACACGTCTTTGTGGCCGACGACCGGAAGCCCCGCAAGCCCGTCCGAGCGGATGTTCTCCGCCACCTCGCGGCCGGCCGAGAAGGGATCCCGCCAGTCCCTGGCCACGGCATAGGCCCCGGCGAGGGTGTTCACGACGAGCAGCCCCCCGACCATTATCGCGCCCCAGCGGGGAACACTACTGTTGAAACCGCCGTCATCGGTCCGATGATCCGCCCGCCAGATCCAGAGGCACGCCAACAGCACCAACATGTGGTGGCCGTGGTGACGCAGGTGGCCGACGTAGATCAGGAACGAAAACGCAACCAGGCCCGCCGTGCCTATGCAATAGAGCAGCAGAACCGGCTTGCGACGAACGAACAGACCGGCAAAAAGGGCAACGAGCACAAGTCCGAAGACCACCTGGAGCACAGCCCCGGCAGCCACGTGGTCGAGGATATTGCTGTTCCAAAAATGAAAACGGAAGCTGGGCAGTGGAACGTAGCCCCGCCAGGGCGTCGCCAACACGTCCAACACCCGGTTGGTTCCGGTGATTTTGTCGGGGTCCAACGGGTGCATCGCCGGTCGGGCCCGAACCAGCTGGATCACGCTGAACAGGATGCCGGACAACCACAGGCTCAGCGACGCCACGGCCCGGTTGGCGGCGATCGGCACAGTCCGGCGAGACGACCAGGCCTCGGCGATCCACATGATTCCACACGCAAAGCTCATAATCAGCGCATATACGCTGGACTGTGCCAGCAGGAACAGCACCCCGGCGAGAAGCAACGGCCTATCGGCGCGGCTCGGATACCCGGCACAGAATACGACCAGCAGCAGTGCGCCGATGGCATAGTTTCGGCTGATGGCGCAGTACTCATACAGGGGGAAGTAGCCGAACACGATCAGCGCCCGCCAGCCCCAGGAAAACGGTGACAAGAACAGCACCACCGCCGCCGTGCCGACGGCGATCGCCAGGTGGATGAGCTGCATCGCGACCGGATTCGTGGTGACCCGAGTCACCGGGTAAAGCAGCGCGAACCAGAGTCCGGGGTGGCCTTCGGTGCGAACGTTGTCGATCAGCTCCAGCGGTGAGCCGGCAGAGGCCACCGCCTGCCAGGCGTGCATCTCGTCGCGCCACATTTCGTGCCGAAGCACCGTCACCAGCGCCAGAATCGTGAACAGCAGGAGCAGGATCCAGTTTGTTGGCTCGCGCCTCCCACCGGCGATTCCTGAGTGAGCCGCCGGGGAGCTCACGCCGTCACGGCCCCATAACGGGCGAAGCTCCCACGCCGCGAGGTGGTCGCCTGCAGCCCTCTGCTGCCACGGGCCACGGCTACTCCGTTCGGTCCGGCGATCCGGGCGGCTGCGACGTCGAGTTGGTTTCACCGGAGTCCAGCATATGCCGGATGTCGGTGGGCTCCGACAGCAGAATATTCGGGATCAGCAGGCCGCCGGAGATCAGCATCTTGACCCCCTCCTCAACCGAGATGTCGAGTACGGTCACGTCGCGCTTCGGCGCCGCCACCAGAAAGCCGGAGGTGGGGTTGGGTGTGGTGGGGACGAAGACCATGTAGCTCGGCTCGTCGCACAGCTTGGTCCCGCGGCCAAGCTCCCGGGTGACGAAGCCGATGGACCTGACGCCCGCCTTCGGAAACTCCAGCAGCACGACCTTCCGGAACTCCGCGGTCTCCCGGATCTGGATGGCCTCGGTGATCTGGCGGGCTCCCTGGTAGATGGGGCTGAGCAGCGGCACCCTCGCCAGCAGTCGCTCGAAGAGCCCCAGCAGACGGCCGCCGATCATGTTGGTGGCGACGATCCCGAGCACCAGCAGCGCCGCGATGACCAGCAGCAGGCCGATACCGGGAATTTCCCGTTCGAAGAGCTGGCGGGAGATCGGCCGGAACCACCGGTCCATCAGCTGAAACAGGAAGCGGGCAAAGAACAGGGTGACGACCAGCGGCAATGCCACCAGAAAACCCACCACGAAACGGCGCCGCAACCAGCTCAGGACGCCTCGTTGGCGGGTATCGTCGCTTTGCGTCGCCACCACGACCCGCTTGAAGAAGCCGCTATCCGATCCCCGAAGATCTTCCGACATGGTCCAGGATTCTACACCCTGATCACCCCGAGATGGGCGGAAGCCGCTTCGGCGGCTCGCGAATTTGTTGGACACGCCCTTTCGCGATACCATCCATCGGTCGGAGGTCGTTTTGGATCCTGAACGCGCGATGATGATCGTCGGCGGTCAATGGGGTGACGAAGGCAAGGGCAAGGTGGTGGACCTGCTGTCCGCCGGCTACCCGGTGGTGGTCCGCTACAACGGCGGCAACAACGCCGGCCACACCGTCCGCTTCGCTGACCGGCGATTCGCCCTTCACCTGGTGCCGTCGGGCATCATCCACGACGACGTGGTGTGCTACCTGGCGGCGGGCATGGTCATCGACCCGGCCTTCCTGGTCAGCGAGATCGACCGGCTCGCCGGTGAGGGAGTGGAAACGGCAGGCAGGGTCTTTTTGTCGCCGCGGGCGACCCTGATCCTGCCCACCACCCGGGCACTGGACGGAGCCAGGGAGGGCGCGCGCGGCAGCGGCAAGATCGGAACCACCGGTCGCGGCATCGGACCCGCCTACCAGGATCAGGCCCAACGCCGCAGCCTGAGAGCCTACCTGTTGCGCGACGCCAAGCGTTTCGCCTCCGAGGCCCGCACCCTGATGGAGCAGCATAACCGCGAGCTGGTCGAGCTCTTCGGGGCGGCGCCGCTCGACCTGGACGCGGCCCTCGACGAGCTGGTGCCGACCCTCGAACGACTGGCGCCCCTGGTGCGCGAGGTCGGTCCCGAGATCCGCCGCCACGTGGCCGCGGGCCAGCCGATTTTGTTCGAGGGGGCCCAAGGCGTGCTCCTCGACCACCTCTGGGGAACCTACCCCTACGTCACCTCCTCTTCCTGCCTGCCGGCCTCGGCAGCCGCTTCCTGCGGCATCTCCCCCCGCCTTCTCGGACCCGTGATCGGCATCATGAAGGCGTACGTCACCAGGGTCGGCGGCGGACCCTTCCCCTCCGAGCTGGAAGGCGTCGAGGGCGAGCTGCTGCGCGAGCGCGGGGTCGAGTACGGCACCACCACCGGCCGGCCGCGCCGCTGCGGCTGGTTTGACGCCGTGGCCGCACGTTTCGCCGTCGAGGTCGCCGGCATCGACGCCGTGGCCATCACCAAGCTCGACGTACTCGATGCGCTGGCAACCCTCCAGGTGGCGACGGCCTACGAGCTGCCCGACGGCTCGACCCTGGAGACCATGCCCGCGGACCCGGCGCTGCTCGCCCAGGTTCGCCCCAGGTACGAGGAGGTGGCCGGCTGGGCCGCCGACACCGTCGGCCGGACCGACGAGTCTGAGCTCCCCGAGGCGGCTCGCGCCTACCTCGATCGGCTCGAGCGGCTGGTGGGCGTACCAATCGTCCTGGTCTCCACCGGCCCCCGCCGCGAGGAGACCATGGTGCGGGGTGATCACCCCATCGCCCGCCGCCTCGCTCAGGTCATCGCCGGCAGCGACTCCGTCACCGCTTGAACCTTGCTTGTGACGGCGTTACATTGTGCATCCGAGTGGGCCGTTAGCTCAGTTGGTAGAGCATCGGACTTTTAATCCGGTGGTCCCGGGTTCGAATCCCGGGCGGCCCACCAGTGTCACGGCGTAGCGCGGAGCGCGAAGCCGGACTCCCGCCGAGATGACCGGGTGGCCCTACGCCAGCGGTCGAGAACTACGCCCGGATGAGCATCGCTGAATCCGGAGGGAACATGGTAATATGGCCAAAGAATGTGGTAATGAGGATGAGTTATTACCTTATTATCAATCAATTACCTGTTATTATCCAATCACATTACCTCGTTCCGCAACGCGAAACAGATGAAGACTCTTCAGCCTAACTACCTGCAAAATATTTCTTTTACAGCAGATGAGGCATCTGCAATCCAGAAAATAGGTGAGTTCAAGGGGAAGCAAGCGCTTTTCACCCAACAAACGCCGGAGATCCTCGCCTCATTGAAGCAAGTGGCAATCATCGAATCGAGCGAGTCTTCGAATCGGTTGGAGGGAATCACCGCGCCACGCAAACGCGTCGAAGCGATCGTAAAAGAGCTATCGACACCTGCAAATCGGCCGGAACAGGAGATCGCTGGCTACCGGGGGAAGCGATGAGATTCCGCGCGATCGACGAGCAGATGTTCCGCCGGACGGCTGAAGCCGTCGGCGAGATAGTTGCGGAAACCGTCTGCCTTAGCTCGAGCACGGCGAAGGCGTCGACGTCGGTCTGCTCCTCGGACGCGTCCGTGCGCCCCGGTGCGAAGGGGACCTCACGTCGTGGCCGGCCTTCTTCGCAGCCTGCTCGACGGCGGCGCAGCCGCCCAGGACGATCAGGTCCGCGAGGGAGACCTTCTTACCGCCGGACCGGGAGCTGTTGAAGTCCTGCTGGATCTTCTCGAGGGTCGCCAGCACCTCCGCGAGCTGAGCCGGCTGGTTCACCGCCCAGTCCTTCTGCGGGGCGAGCCGGATACGGGCCCCGTTCGCGCCGCCGCGCTTGTCGCTGCCGCGGAAGGTCGACGCTGACGCCCACGCGGTAGAGACCAGCTGGGCGATGGACAGGCCCGAGTCGAGGATCTTGGCCTTGAGGGCGGCGATGTCGTCCGCGTCGATCAGCTCGTGATCGACTGCGGGGACGGGGTCCTGCCATAGCAGCTCCTCGTCGGGGACCTCCGGGCCGAGGTAGCGCGAGACTCGGGCCCATGTCGCGGTGGGTCAGCTTGAACCAGGCACGGGCGAAGGCATCGGCGAACTCGTCCGGGTTCTGCGTGGAAGCGGCGCGAGATCTTCTCGTAGATCGGGTCCATTCGCATCGACATGTCCGCGGTGGTCATGATGGGCGGACGCTTCTTCGACGGGTCGTGCGCGTCCGGCACCATGTCCTTCTCGGCGACATCCTTCGCCTGCCACTGCCAGGCACCCGCGGGGCTCTTCACCAGCTCCCACTCGTAGCCGAAGAGCATGTCGAAGTAGCCCATGTCCCACTTGGTTGGATTCGGCGTCCACGCCCCTTCGATCCCGCTGGTGATGGTGTCATCCCCCTTGCCGCTGCCGAAGCTGTTCTTCCAGCCGAGGCCCTGCTCCTCGAGGCCCGCGCCTTCGGGCTCCCGACCGACGTACTCCGCGTCGGAGGCGGCGCCGTGGCACTTGCCGAAGGTGTGACCGCCAGCGGTGAGCGCGACGGTCTCCTCGTCGTTCATGGCCATGCGCGCGAAGGTCTCGCGGATGTCGCGGCCGAGGCGACCGGATCCGGCTTGCCGTTCGGCCCTTCCGGATTCACGTAGATCAGGCCCATCTGCACGGCGCCGTAGAGGGTTCTCGAGCACCCGGTCGCCGCTGTAGCGATTGTCCCCGAGCCACTCGGTCTCGGGCCCCCAGTCGATGTCCTCTTCCGGCTCCCAGACGTCCTCGCGCCCACCGGCGAAGCCGAAGGTCTTACAGCCCATCGACTCCAGGGCGCAGTTGCCGGCGAGAATCATCAGGTCGGCCCACGAGATCTTGCGGCCGTACTTCTGCTTGATCGGCCAGAGCAGCCGGCGCGCCTTGTCGAGGTTGGCGTTGTCGGGCCAGCTGTTGAGCGGCGCGAAGCGTTGCGTACCGGAGGAGGCGCCGCCTCGGCCGTCGTTGATGCGGTAGGTGCCGGCGCTGTGCCACGCCATCCGGATGAAAAGCCCCCCGTAGTGACCGTAGTCCGCCGGCCACCAGTCCTGCGACGTCGTCATCAGCTCGAACAGGTCCTTCTTCACGGCATCCAGGTCGAGACTTTTGAATTCCTCGGCATAGTTGAACTCCTCGCCCATCGGATCGGACAGGGGAGAGTTCTGGTGGAGGATCTTCAGGTTCAACTGATTCGGCCACCAGTCCTGGTTGGTCCTTGCGTTCACGTGTCGTCCGCCCGTGACCGGGCACTTGCTGGCATTGTCTGACATGTTGATTCTCCTTATGGTTGGTCGTCCTGATCGTGAGCCGTTGCTCGGTCGGTGTCGCTGTCGTCGCTCGTGTGCGGAACGCGTCGGACGGGGCCAGTCTCTGTTTCAGTCCCCGAACGGCCCCGGGTTTGGCCGAGACAGTCGGGGCAGCGGCCCCAGTAGATCACCTCGGCCTCATCGATCTCGTAGCCCGAGTCGTCGGCGGGGGTCAGGCACGGCGCAGCCCCGACCGCACAGTCGACATCGACCATCCGGCCGCACGTGCGGCAGATCAGGTGGTGATGGTTGTCGCCGGCTCGGCCCTCATAGCGCGCCGGCGACCCGGCGGGCTGGAAGCGCCGGATGAGACCCTTGTCGGCCAGGACGGCGAGGGCGTCGTACACCGCCTGGCGGGAGATGACGCCGATCTGGGCCCGTACGGCCTTGGCGACGTCGTCCGCCGTGCCGTGCGGTCGACTCGACACCGCCGCCAGAACGGCCAGGCGCTGAGCCGTGACCTGGACACCGTTTCGGCGGAGGAGATCCTCTGGGTCGTCGTACATGATCATAGTATGTATCCAATTATGGACCTTGTCAAAAATCTGGTCACAGTCCAGTTTCGAAAGGTGCCCGGCACGTCACGTGCGGCATCATGTGGACGCTCGTTTCTCGGCCGCGGTACCATAGGCTCCAGAATCAAGGTCCACAGCTGGCGAGGGGAGATGCGATGGAAACTGCGGTCATCATCATTCAGGTCGTCATTGCCCTGGGTATCTTCAATGTCTGGATTCTGCGTTTTGGAACTTCGACGGACTGGCGTGGCGGTACGGCCGCCAACATGAAGGAGGAGTTCCAGGTCTACGGTCTCCCCGGGTGGTCCGTGCAGGTTGTCGGCTTCCTGAAGCTCATGTTTGCTGCAGCCCTGATCGCCGGCATATGGTTTCCGGCGCTGACAAGGCCGGCGGCGGTCGGCATCGCGTTTCTCATGTTCGGAGCCGTCGCGATGCATGTCAAGGTGAAGGATCCGTTGAAGAAATCCCTGCCCGCATTGACGATGTTCGTTCTCTCGTTGATCGTCGCGGCAGCCTGACGACGGCACCGAGGATTCGCTGAAACGGGCGCCCCTCAGCTCGGGTTCAACGGGTGAACGGTGCCTACAGTCGGTACATTGAGAGCGCCACCCTTCGTGACGCGCCCGGCATGACCCGCGGGTACGGTTGTGGAAGGGTGCCAGCTCAGAGGATCCAAGGAAGTGATGGGAAAGAACGCGGTCGACCACCGCTCCAAGACGTCACATCCCAAGATCCTCTGACCTGGTACGGAAGCCGGAGGCCGGACCCGGCGACAACTCAAGCGGATCAATCGCGCACGCGATCAACAATAAGAGAACGCTCTTCTTCGACCAGTGCTAAGATCACGACGAAACGATCCTTCGGCTCCGGAGATCTCACATGGGTGATCGACGCTTGGTCATTGCCTTCGCGGCGGTGGCATGGGTCGTTGGGGCTGCCATAGCCGACGACCACAGGCACCAGCAGCGCCGCCACCGTGAGCGCGAACACCGGACGGAACAGCTGGAGAAGGCCGTGCCTGCGGTCGACAACCCGACCTACAGCGAGGTCTGCGGGGCCTGTCACTTCCCCCTGCAGCCGGCACTTCTTCCCTCCCGATCATGGCAACTGCTCCTGGCCGGCACACAGGACCACTTCGGCCAGTTGGTCGACCTGGAGGTGGCGCAACTCGCGGAGGTCGAGGCCTACCTCACCGACAACGCCGCCGAGCACGCACCGGGTGAGCTGGCGCAGGAGATCGTCAACAGTCTCGGTTCGTCGACGCCCCTGCGCGTGACCGATGTTCCCGTGATCCGGAGCGAGCACCGGCGCCTCGACGACGCCGTCTTCCAGCGCGTGTCCGTGGCCGGACGGGCTGACTGCCCGGCCTGCCACCCGGGCGCCACCACAGGCGTTTACGACGACGACAGCGTGACGATCCCGAGCAGGTAGCCTCAAGGTGGTGCCACTGATCACATCCTCATTGCCGCTCACGTGGCACCCTTCGGCCTGATTCAAAGAGATGGGAATGGCCCAGGCGAGTCGTCGCAGGCGATCGATCGTGCCAAGGGCTCGACACGTAGCGTCAGATTGCTGACCGCGACGATGGTCGCTTCGTCGCCGGCCGCCAGGGGGTTTCGGCTTTCGGCTTGCCACAGCTCGCCGTTGACCGACACCGTGCCTTTGCGCCCGGACCAGCGCCTGACCTCGACCACCTTGCCGACCATGCCCTCCGCGCCGGTCAACGGCTGCCGCCGACGGCCGGCGCGGACCCCGATCAAAAGGATGATCACATGCTCGAAGACCTCGAACACGATGACCACGGCGACCACGGCGATGAGCACTTCGGCAACCACGATTCGTAGATTCTAAGGCCTCAAGGGTGCCACGTTCACAATTGTTGATTTGCCCGGTTGACTGAGTAGAATCGGGTTGTCCCGTCCGCGCATGGGAGGAGTCCCATGCCGCGACACCCGCGCCTTTTTCTTCCCGGAGCGATCTACCACGTCTACTGCCGCGTACCGCTTCAGCGGGCACCGCGAGATCCTCGAATTATGCCTGCCTCACGTCATCGACCGGAGGGCGGCTCTTTGCGGTTTTGGAGACGAAGGAACACAGGCTCAGGCCGCCGACTACCTGCACTGGGTGCGCTCAGTTGCTGAAGCCGAGGTTCACGATCTCGGTGTCTCCGAGCTTCCTTGGTGGGAGCACGCCAATCACGTTGATGAGATCGCTGATGCCGGTCGTCACCCTTCAGCGACCTCGCACGACGGTCGTGCTCTCGCAGAGGAACGCGCGGAGATCGAGCTCACGGAGTTCGCCTTCCGCTTCAAGACTGCATCCGGGAGAACGATCGATGACCTCGCATCTCGCGGTCGCTCTCCAGAGTTAATTCGAGGACGGGTCGAGTTCGTCACGTTGGCCCTCCTCCGCTATGGTTTGCGCGGCTGTGACGTCGCCGCTCTGCTCGACAAGCACGGCAACTCGGTCACTCTGTGGCTGAACAAAGGTCTCCGTCTCGAACGCAGCGATCCAGAGTTCAAACGACGGCTCGACCGGCTCGACGCGGCGATCTCTCGCCTCGACTGACAATTCAGCAATTGTGAACGTGGCACCCTTGCGGTCGCCGTCAAACATCCGGCTTGACCCTTCGGCTCGGACGCCTCAGGGTCGGCAGCGGCTCGGAGACGTTGGCGCTGATCACATCAATCGCGTTGAAATCGTTCGTCACCTCGAATCCCGCCGCAAGGATTTCTTCCATCGAGTTGTCGAGGTAGATGCGGAACGCGCTGTCCGGGTCGTCGGGGTCGGCGCTGGGTCTCGGCAGAGGATTTGGTGGGAAACCGTCCAGCTCGAAGGCTGGTACCAGGATGTTGCGGACTGCCCAGAGGTCGGCGGCAATCGGGTCGGTGCTAGCGACCAACTGATCGGCGCGGATGACTGGGCCGTCGTAGTACACCATAGGCCCCCATGCTGGGCTGTAGCTGATCCAGATGCAGTCGAGGATATTGAGGTCGGCGAGGCCGATTTCGGCGAGCACCGACCCCATGAGCCCTGTCCGCACTCTCGAGTGAGAGTTGGTCAGGGTTTGGCTGACGAGCCCCATGTAATTCTTGATGCAGGCGGTGGCGCCGTAGCCGTTCGTCCCGGAGTGGGGTTTGAGCACCGGCAGGTTGATGAACTTCAACCGGTTCCGGTCGTAGCGTCCGCTCGCCGGATCCCATATGCCCTCCTTGACGCTGACGGCGGTCCCGTAGTCGGTTCGGAACTTCGGGTAGGTCACACGGCCGAATGACGTCTCGTCGAAGTCGAGCATCAAGTAACCGTCCTCGTCGTCACCGTCGGCGTACTCGTCGACCTGGGTCGCGTTGAGCGTCATCCAATCGTAGTGACTGACGGCGAATCCCTGGTTTCTGAAATTCTCCGTCACCTGGTGCGGCGACCGCGCCCGATCCTCGGCGTTGTTGAGCGCTCGATCGAATTGCTCGATGGAATAGGCCTGCGCGTTCTCGCACACCACCACCTCGCCGGTGAATCCGTCAGGGTGGTCGACGATGGCTCGGATCAGACCGCTCAGGAGGTCGGTGTTGGTGCCTCCGAGTTCGGCCCACTGGTAGTTGATCTTGATGAGGACCACGTCATCGGCGCCGATGATCCCCTCCGGTGCGGCGAGCCTTGAATACCCCGACGAGCGGTAGAGCTTGAGACCGTTGCGGCCCATCAGCTCGAACAGTCGGTCCAGACCCGGGAAGCGGTCGCCCTCCGGCTGCTGCGGACAGCCGGTGACGTGAAATACCCTGGCGCGGTAGTCGGACGGCGGCTGGAGGCGCAGGGTCTGGGTGGCGTCGACTCGCTCGACGTGGCCCCAGACCGCTATCGCCGCAATCACGCCGAGGATTGCGGCGATCACCCGCACCGGCCTCCGCATGGACGATACGAGCCCACGCCGGGCGGCAACCAACGCCGCTGCCAGCGGCGCGCCGAGGGCCAGACCGGCCGAGGTCAGCGCCGCCTGTTGGCATGGGTAGGCGAGCCGGCTCGGACGCGCGCCGCTTCTGAGCAGCAGCCACAGCAGGGCGAAGAGGCCGGCGATGGTGGAATTTCCGACCAGCCACCGAGTAAGAAACCGGCTCCCCAGGATCCGTGGACAGGACATCGCTTCATCCCCCTTCATCGAAGCGGCTCAAACACATCCCACCCTCGATCCGAGCATCTGTGCCAAACAAACGCACGAATACCGAGAATGACAGGCCACTCTGTGGGCAGGCATCGCCCTACTTTCAAGTTGTCCTTTGAGTATCCCTATCAATGGAAGGTAGGGCTCTGACTTTTCGATAGCAACAACTAGATATTGATATGGTTGTCTTCTAAAGTGTTCGAGGACTCATTTCGGGATGGTCGACTGCGTGCTCGCGGCCACGGCGTCGCGTCCGAGCCAGCCAGTGACCGGACACCGCCTCCTCGCACCCACCTCGTGGCGCCGGTCACGAATGGCTGCCTCTCGCCGGCGTCGCGTCCCGGGCGGCCCACCAAACAATGATCTCAGCCGCTGGCTGAGATCATTGTTTGTCACGGCGTAGCGCGGAGCGCGAAGCCGGACACTTCCCCCACAACACAATCCAGTTTTTGAACAACGCCCAAGCAAGCCTGCTCGGGCAAAATCGGCCGATTCCATTTGAATTCGTCGTGGACCGATTCATTTTATACCTTGACAAGGTATACCGATGACAGGTATATTAAGTATGGATGGCAATCAACAGCTTCGCCAGCCGGGCGATCGAGAGGTTCTTTCTCGATGGGGTAGTTCCAAAACGTGCCGGCTGGGCGGTGGTTGCAGCGATTGCCGCCAGAAAGCTCGATATGTTGGATTACGCTCATCAGTTGAAAGACCTGGCTTCACCACCAGGAAACCGGCTTGAAGCCTTAAAGGGTGACCTTGTTGGCTTTCACAGTATCCGAATCAACACTCAATGGAGAGTGATTTTTCGGTGGACCGAATCGGGGCCGTCCGAAGTGGACGTTTGTGACTATCACTGAGGGAAGCATGAAGAGACAACGCCAACCAACGACACCAGGTGAGATTCTCCGAGACGAGTATCTCGGACCGCTTGGCATGACTCAGAAAGAACTTGCGGACCACATCGGATGCGATGTGAAGGTCATCAACCGGATTGTGAATGACCGTACGTCGGTTTCTGCGGAAATGGCGCTCCGGCTCGGAGCCACCTTCAGGACCTCGCCCGAGTTTTGGCTCAATGCGCAAAAGGCCATCGATCTTTTCCGCGCTGGCAATCGAGTCTCGAACCTCCCAGAGCCCGTGCTCAAGGCGAGTTGACAGGAGTTCGTTGCCACAGCGTCTTGTGCCGGCGTAGCTCGAAGAGCGAAGCCGCAAGCCAAGGGCGACTTGTCCCGGCGTAGTCGAAGACGAAGCCGGAAGCCGGACATCCTCCTCCACGTCAGTACCTGGTCTCGAACTAGGCCCGGGCAGGCCAAAAGAGAGAACATCATAACTCCCGTACCAGGCACCTTTTTGCATTTGCAGAGGGCCAAGGCCATGGTTGGCGAGGCGAGCGAGATCGTTCTCTGTGATCTTTCTCCGGGTCCGTGCGCGCAGCTGGCCGAGGTTCTGCGCGAAGCGGCCGCTTCGGGTGTGGTTGTCGTGTGCCATGTTTACGCGGAAGAGAAAATCGAAGGCGTCCACACCTTGCACGTGATCGGCCATGATCTCGCCTCGGAAGATTGGCCCGGTCAGCAGATCAGCGTCGTCGCCGACAGCCGGGAGCACCTACTGGGATTGCTCGCGATGGAAATGGGGACGGTTCACGAAGCGGTTTGGAGCAACAGCAACTTCCTGTCCTGCATGCACCACAACAACCTGGCTGCCGAACTGATCGCGATCGGCCCTGTGTCCAGGTACTTTGGGCCGGCGGACGATGTTGCTCAGGTCCTCAATCGCATCTCACTGATGCAGTTCCGTCCACCCGGTCTTGAAAGCCTGATCAGACGCTATGGTTCCGGGGATGCTCCAGGCCACGGAGACGATATGGCCTAGGGTCACGAACACAGCAATCGACCGAAAATGAAAGGAAGGTCCGATAATGGGAAAGCCCTCATTCATTCTTCCGCTGCTCATCATAGTCAACGCCTGCCTGTGGGGTTTCACGATTCTCATGGTCGCCCATACTCTGAAGGGAACCGGCGCTTACCAGGAGATTCAGCACATCCTGGGTGCTGGGGCGGGAATGTCGACGGTGATCATAGGTGGCGGCATGGCTGGTCTTTTTACTGCGATGAAGGCGAAGGGGGAAGATCCGGACGCAGGGTGATGATTACGGATCAGGCAGTTCGTGGGGGTCGCGAATTCTAGTATCGGGCCCCAGCAACCAGTGACCCACCACCGAATCCTGCACCACCTATTGGGTGAGAGTCGAGGCTTCTGATGCGGCGCGCGAGACCGCCTTGGAGCACGGACCTATAATGCTCGTCGAAGGGTGGAGAACACGATGAGCGGTGACCTGAGCCACGTGGCAATCCTGCGCGAGATGTTGAAGAGCCAGCTGCTTGGCGTTCTCGGAACCCACCACAACGGTGAGCCCTACACCAACCTGGTTGGGTTTGCGGCCAACGACGACCTCAAGTATTTGCTCTTCGCGACCGGGCGTGCGACGCGCAAACATGCCAACTTGGTCGCGGATGCCCGCGCCTCGATGTTGGTCGACACCCGGACCAATCGTCCCGCCGACTTCACCGAGGCCTCGGCTGCGACTGCAGTTGGTGTTGTCGAAGAGGTTTCGGATTCCGAGCGCGAGGAGTTCGACGGCCTTTTTCTCGCAAAACATCCCCACCTCGAGAGCTTCGTGCATTCACCGAGTTGTGTGCGGCTGCGGCTTCGAGTCTCGGTCTACATGGTGGTCACTCGCTTCCAGCACGTGATCGAGCTTCACATCGACTGATGAAGCTGATTATCGGCCTCGATGAGATCGGAGATGAGGACGGCTACAGGGTCGGGGGCAAAGCGGTTGCACTCGCCGCCCTCCAGCGAACCGGGCATCCGGTCCCCCGGTCCCTGTGCCTGACGACCGACGCCTACGAGCTTTTCGTCGAGCAAGGATCGCTGCGGGCTGTCATCCACCAGGAACTGGGTCGGAAGCGCTTCGAGGACATGCGATGGGAGGAGATCTGGGACGTCGCGCTGCGCGTCCGTAACCGTTTTCTGAGGGCGCCGGTGCCGGAAGACATCGTGATGGCGGTCGAAACTCACCTCGCGAAGGAGCTTCCGGGGGGCCCCCTCGCAGTGCGCTCGTCGGCGCCCGGCGAGGATTCGGAGGGAGCCTCCTTCGCGGGCCTCCACGACAGCTTCGTCGGTGTGCGCGGGCTCGACGCCGTAATCGAGGCCATCCGCGGCGTGTGGGCCTCGCTGTGGAGCGATCGCGCCCTGCTCTACCGTCGCGAACTCGGGATCGACATCGACACAAGCGCAATGGCGGTGGTGATCCAAGAGCTCATCGACGGGGCCGTCTCCGGGATCGTCTTCGGCGTCCATCCGACGGATCCGGAGCTTGCCGTAATCGAGTCGGTCTACGGCCTCAATCAGGGTCTGGTCGACGGCACCATCGAGCCCGATCACTGGACCCTCGAGAGGAGCACCGGACGCGTCACCGCGCATACCTTGCCGAGCGAGCGCCGGCAGCTGGTTGTCCGAGGCCCCCGGACCGTGGTCGAGGAAGTGGCGCTGGAGCTGAGAGGCTCGCCGCCGCTCGACGAAAAAGGTCTGGCCCGGGTCTTCGAGGCGGCGCGCGCATCTGAAGCCCTCTTCGGTGTGCCGCAGGACGTGGAATGGACGATTGCCGATGGGCGGCTGGTTCTTCTGCAGTCGCGCCCTGTGACCACCTCGACTGCTGGTGAGGGCGACAAGCGGGCGTGGTACCTGAGTCTGACCCGGAGCCTCGACAACCTCCGCGTTCTGCGTGAGCGGGTCGAGTTCGAGCTGCTGCCGGCGATGGACCGGGAGGCGGACGAGATCGCAGAGCGCGATCTCGCGGCCCTCGACGCCGAGGAGCTGGGCGATGAAATCGAGCGGCGCCGAGCGGCCTACGACCACTGGGTCGACACCTACTGGCGGGATTTCATCCCGCTCGCGCACGGCATCCGTCTCTTCGGCCAGTTCTACAACGAGGTTGTGCGTCCCGAGGACCCCTACGAGTTCATGGAACTGCTGGCCGCGACGCCGATGCTGAGCCTGCGCCGGAACATCGAGCTTGGGCGGATCGCATCGAAGGTGCGGGGGAATTCCGAGCTCCACGGCCTCCTCGGTGTGGGTCAGCCGGGGGACGCAGACTTCGAACTTGAACTCGAGAGTTTCGAGCGTGAGTTCGGAGACGCAGTTTTTGCTGACCAGAAGTGCTTCGGCGATCGTGCGCAGCTGGTGCGGCTGGTCCTGTCCCTGGCTAACGCTCCGGCAGCGACCAAACCGGCATCCGGCCACGACATCGAGGGACGCACCGAGGTTTTCATCGAGCGCATCGACGAAGACCGGCAGGCGCTGGCCCGGGAGCTGCTCGACATCGGCAGGACGAGCTATCGATTGCGGGACGACGACAACATCCACCTCGCTCGACTGGAGGGTCTGGTGCTGGCCGCGGTGGAGGAGGGGCGTCGCCGGCTTCGCGAACGACACGACGACGGACCTTTGCAGGTCGACCTCGATGGCGTTCTGCGGGCGTTGCGCAATCCCAACCTGGTGATGGAGCCGAAGCCGGCGCACGCGCCACCGGTGGTCGAGGAGAATTTTCGCGCACGGCCGCGCCAGCTGGTTGGGCAACCGGCCGGACCCGGGGTCGGGATCGGACCCGCCCGCATCATCGAAGGCGTTGAAGGCCTTTTCGAGTTCCAGCCCGGGGAGGTGCTGGTGTGCGATGCAGTCGATCCCAACATGACGTTTGTCGTGCCAATGGCGAGCGCGGTGGTCGAGCGACGCGGCGGTATGCTCATCCACGGCGCGATCATCGCCCGTGAGTACGGTCTACCGTGTGTCACCGGTGTTCCCGACATCACCACCCTGGTCGCCACCGGCGACCGGCTGACGGTCGACGGTTACCTCGGGATCGTCACAGTCCTCTGAGACTCCTACCAGTAATTTCCGGTTCCCCTGTCGGGCAGCTCGGTGGCGTCGACAATACGGCGATCCCAAACATCAGCGCCAAGAACCTGGATCCATCTTCTGCACCCGGAACCATTTTGATTTTCGGCTCCCGGATTCGTTCCAACGCGGTTGAGGCGGTCGGCTTCTTTGCTTGGAATAGAGGCTTGTGAAAATCCGTCTCTCCGGTGACTTTTGGGCGGGACAGGCAGAGATTGACGGTGCCTCTCCGCGGTGCCACACATGCATCATTCATGGGCGCCCCCTTCCTTCGACCGACCAGGTCACCGCCACCCGACCCGCCATGAACGGGAATCCTCGAGTTCCCGCCAGTGGATCTCCCGCAATCGTTGGGTCAGCATTGCCTCGATAACGAAACGGTCCGTTGGCGCGCCCTCGTCATCAAGGACCCAGTCGACGACCAGGAAGTGCTTTTCTCAATCGACTGGAGATACTGCCGTCCATTTGGACATCGGCAGTTTCTTTCGGTTGACCGGGTTTCGAGCCCGCCCTGTCACAGTTTGGTTTCCTGATCTTCGACCGCCGAATAGGCTTTGACAGACTCGATGTCGATGCGAAACGAGCCCTCCTGCCGGCTGATGATCAGGCCAAAGGTCGCGATCCGGCTCGGATCCAGCGGCGGATGATCGCGAACCACCCGTCCGCGATAAACAGGGATGAAGTCGGTGAATGGGGCGGAGATTTCGGCCCATTCTCCCGCAGGCGGTTTGATCTGGAACTGGTAGCTCACACCGTCGAACGAGGCGTCGGTCTTGAGCCGAAAGCCGTAGCGCTTGCCGTCGCCTCGCACACGGAGAACAAGACCCGCGAACGCCGAGAGATCGTGCGCGACAGCCTGCGAGCGAACCGAAGAGAAACCTCCGTTGTTTTCGAAGGATACCGTGCCCTGAAAGGTGGCGTAGCCGTCGGCTGCGGACATCCCGCCCGAGGAGATACCGCCCATCACCCCGTCGTTGATGTGCGGCCAGGTCACATCTCCTTTAGAAAAGTCGAAAATCGTCATGGCTGTTCTCCCCGGGGTCGCGGCCGTCGAGATCGTTCACCACCGTGTGCGTGTGACCGCCCAGACGCGACCGCATAAATTCCAATTATCATAAATACAAACTAGATTTTGAGCCAAGGGGAAAGGTCTTTTCAGCCGATCTTCTCTTGGCCCAGCGGTCGCGACCCGGGACGCGGCTATCATCGTCCGGGAGTCCATGATGAACAACGCTGTCAAACTCATCATCGCGGTCGCGGCGCCGGTCGTGATTGGCGGCCTTTCCGGGTTTGCGACCGCCCGAGGGGTGTCGACCTGGTACCCGAACCTCGTCAAACCGTCCTTCAACCCCCCGGCGTGGGTCTTCGGGCCGGTCTGGACGGTGCTTTACGTCATGATGGGTGTGGCCGCTTATTTAATATGGCGGCAGGGCATCGACGCGGACGGGGTCAGGGTGGCCCTGGCAGTCTTCGTCGTCCAACTCGCCCTGAACGGGCTCTGGTCCATCCTGTTCTTCGGGATGCACTCGCCCGGGTGGGCTCTGGTCGAGATCGTCGTGCTGTGGTTCGCCATCGGTGTGACAATCCGGCTCTTTTGGGAAGTGGTCCCGACCGCCGGCGCGCTGCTGCTGCCCTACTGGGCCTGGGTGAGCTTTGCGACGGTGCTCAACGCGTCGCTCTGGTGGCTCAATCGATCAATGGCTAGTTGACGCAGAGAAGAAAGGGTCGAATGTATGACAGTCAGCGGTTTCTTCAAGCTCTATGTGGTGGCCTTGGTCATCTTCCTGGCCATCGACCTGATCTGGCTCGGGGTCGTTGCGCGATCCTTCTACCAGGAGCAGATGGGTCATCTCATGCGGCCCAACGTCAACTGGCCCGCGGCCGTCGCCTTCTATATGGTGTTCGTTCTCGGGATCGTGGTGCTGTCCGTCATGCCGGCCGCCGAACGACAGAGCCTGAGCCACGCGATCATCCTCGGAGGCCTCCTCGGACTGGTGACCTACGCCGCGTACGACCTCACGAACCTCGCCACTCTGGATGGCTTCCCTTTGAAAGTGGCGCTGGTGGACCTGGTTTGGGGCACGGTGCTGTGCGCGACCGTCAGCGCGATGACCTTTCTGGCATCCAAGCACCTGAGCTGATCTCAGAAAGAACCATAAAGCAGGTGCTGTGGGGCACCATCGTGCTGATGCAGCGGGCGGGCTTCGCTGCGCGGGAAGTGCGTGATTCTCCGTCGCCGGTAAAACCCACGGCTGCGCCGAAGCCTCCCATTACCGCTCGGCAAACTCGCCAATGGGGCGGTAGCAAGAGACGAACGCGCCGCCGTCGACGACGACCTTGAGCTCGGCGCCCCGGGTCACGGCGTACTCGACATAGCCGGGCACTTCGCAACCGCCGTGACACTCGCTAGCGTGGGCGGGGGATTCGCGATCCGCGGCGCGATCGAACCACGACAGGCAGATGGGCCCGTCGAGGAGGCGCTGGGCTGACTCGTCGGCGAGGCGTTTGGCGTGGGCGAACCCGAGCCCTGGGTCGCTCGTCGCGATGGTTTCAATTTTCAGGCGGTCAGGCATGATCAGCCTCCGGTCGTTTTTCGGTTCGCAGGATTCCGCCGTCGGCAGGAGTGCGGGCAAGTAAGCGCTTGTGGTGATCGGTCACAGGCTGGTCCTGGAATTCCGGAGCACCGACCGAACCTTACCTGCGGTGGAGGATGAAATGCAAAGTGGATTTTCAGTTTTCGTTACAGGGACGGTTGTTTCTGCTCTCGGTATCGTCGCCTGCAGCGACGTCAGAACTGCACCCGAGGCTGCGACCAAGGAGGTCACGATGACGGCACAGGAAGCAGTGGTCGACCACACCGCAGGGGTCGTCGATCACACGGTGACATCCATCGAAGGCGACACGGTCGATCTTCGGGGCTATCGCGGACGCCCGATTTTGATCGTCAACACAGCGTCCAAGTGCGGCTACACCAAGCAGTACGAAACGCTGCAGAAACTCTATGAGGAGTTCGGCCACCGCGGTCTCGTCATCATCGGCTTTCCAAGTAACGATTTCGGCAACCAGGAACCGGGGACGCACGAAGAGATCGCCAACTTCTGCCGCCTCAACTACGGTGTCACCTTCCCCATTATGGAGAAGGTTCACACCAAGGGGCCGGAACAGGCGCCCATCTACCGAACCCTGACCGCCGAGTCACCGAACGGCATGCGCGGCGAGATCAAGTGGAACTTCACGAAGTTTCTCGTCAATGGTGATGGCGAGGTCGTCGCGCGATTCGAGCCGAGCGTCGACCCCATGGACGACACCATTGTCAGTGCGGTCGAGGAGGTCCTTTCCACCGAGAGCTGATCGTCGTCCGCGCTGTTCGGACAAGCGCGGACCCTCACTGGCACTCAAGGCGCGGAATATCGGCGCCGCGCCTCTGTGTTTCAGACGTGTAGAGAGTCAACCTCAAAACCGAAGGTGAACGTGACTGGCGAAACCAGAAGAAAGTCGAGACATTCAGAAAATGAGTATGACTATCGAAGGCCTGGATGCTGATGGCAGGCTTCGTCTGTCCCCTCGGGATGAAGACCAACGGGAGGCCAGCCGTCGATGGCGCGGCATGATCAACCAGCGCCTCGCCGAGCTCATCCCCGATAAGACCACCGATCCGCGGCCGCTCCACGAATCCATGCGCTTCAGCCTGCTCGCAGGTGGGAAACGGATCCGGCCGGTTCTCACCATCCAGGTGGCTACCGATCTCGGTGCGACCGAGGAGGCAGCACTTGACGCGGCGTGCGCCGTGGAGATGGTCCATGCCGCCTCGCTGATCCTTGACGATCTTCCGTGTATGGACGACGCCAGCTTGCGACGAGGCCAACCGGCCAACCACCTGGTCTTTGGTGAGGACACCGCGATCCTCGCTGCCACCGCGCTGCTCAACCGTGCCTTCGGTGTGATCGCCGAGTGCGATCGGTTGCCGGCCCAGACACGTCTCGACCTGACCCGTCTCCTGTCGGAGTCGGTCGGCAGCAACGGGATCATCGCCGGTCAGTTCTGCGATTTGCAGATCCGCCATAGCCACGGCGATGACGTTTCCGGTCTGACCGAGATGTACGGACAAAAGACCGGTGCGCTTTTCGTGGCGGCGCTCGAGGCGGGCGCACGCGTCGCGGAGGTCGATGATGTATGGGTCAAGGCGGTGCGGGAGTACGGTGTCAACCTCGGTCTCGCCTTTCAGCTGCTCGACGATCTCCTCGACACCTTCGGTTCACGGGAAGACATCGGCAAGGACACCCGCCAGGATGACGGGAAGTCGACCCTCGCCTCGCGGTTGGGCGCCCACGGAACTCGGCAGGAGGTCCACCGGTATGTCGAGTCGGCCGCTTCGGCCCTCGAGCCGTTGGGCCGGTCGGGTAACCAGCTGGCGAACCTCGCCCGGTCCTATACCCGGTCGACCATGAACCGCGTCGCCGCCTTCTGAGCGTTACTCCCTCGACCGGTTGCGAAGCTCGTAGAGTCGCTCCGCATAGGCGGCGTCGTCGACCCAAAGGCGGCGTGCGGAACGCTCGATGAAGGGCCGGACGAAGCGTTGCAGCTTCCTTGCGTGGCGAAAGCCCGCGCGGTCCGAGGTGGCGAGCGTTGCTTCCACGACAACAGTGCGTCCCGGTTCGATCGGGGTCGCGTGCGTCTCCACTACTGAGCCCTTGCCCTCGCCCTCGACGATGGTCATGACGATCGAGCGAGGCTCCGGGCTGTGGAAGGTCGCATCAGTCTCCGCGACGACGCGCCCGATGAGCCTCTTGGCCACGCGCACCTTGACGACGTCGTCGTCGAGATCGAGGACGGTCAGCGAGGCGAAGGCGTAGGGGTGGAAGTGGACGCCGTGCCACGGGTCGAGCCGGTTGGCGATGATGTCCTCTGGGTCGCAGCGTACCTCGAGCCGGACCACGCCCTCGAGATAGATGTCGGGGCGTGGAGAGAGCACGGGGAGCGGCGTCTCGGGATCCTCGGGACCGATCCGCACCCAGCTGAGGACGCCGTCTTCGTGGACCGCATACCTCTTCCAGCTGCCGTGCCCCTCCTTGCCCAAAGCCAGCGCGTGCCACGGACAGACCAGCTTGCCCTCCCGAACGCAGGAATCCGAAAGTGACGCCCCCATGTGGGGACAGGCGTCGGGGGCGATCAGCAGCTCGCCGTCGACCCGCCAGGCGACAAGGTCCTCGCCGGCGACTCGGAGACGCTGCGCTTTGTCACCAAAACTGCGCGATTCGCCAACGACATACCAATTGCCGTGCGGCCGGTCGAGCGCCCGCGCCAGGGCGCGGGCAATGGCGCGCGGTCTGGCCTGTTGCCAGTCGGGAACGAGGGAGGACTCGGGGACCTCCACCGCTGGGAGCGGGGGACCGAACTTCAGGAGCTTGCTCATCGCATGCGACTCGCTTCCGTCTCTGTCGGGCGTCGGCCGAAAAGGCCGCGGCGCGGGATCGAGTGTATGGGCTCGGGTTTGACGTCCAGGGGCGCCAGGAGGTGGTTTGCCGCAAGAAAGCCCGACGCCACCGCACGCTCCATCAGTGCGCTGGGAATCGGCAGGCGGACAAAGTCGCCGGCCAGCGCAATCCCTTCGTGCGGGGTAGGAACGCCGGGGCGATCGGCGTAGGACCCCGGGGCGAAGGCCGGGCAATCGCGGCGGATCAAGAAACGCTCCTCGACGACCCGGGCGCCGACGTACTCGGGGTAGAAGGTTTTGAGGCCGTGAAGGAGGTCTTCGCGGATCTCGGGCTCGTCCATCCCGGGATCGACCGCGTAGGCGTGGAGCTCCACCACCGATCCGCCCGTCCGTTCGGCCCAGCTGCGGCTCTCGTCCTCAAAGAGGTTGTACACCGAGATGTTGTCGAGAGAGCCGACACCGGTGGTCCCGGCAAAGGGCTGCCGATCGGTGTCGGCCGGCCGGTCGAACCACAGCCGCCAGACGGCGAAGGGATGAGTGAGGGCGAGGCCCTGCACCGAGCGCCGGAAGCCGGCGTCGTCGAGATCGGGCGATTCGGCCACGACGGCCTGGAGCCCGGCCACGGTCAGGGCGAGGACGACGAAATCAGCCTCCACCATCTTCCCGCTGAGATCAACGACCCACTTCCGGTCGGCGTCTTTCGTAACCCGCGACACGGTGCAGCCGGTCCGCACGTCGACTCCCAGCCCGGTCATGTAGTCAGCAAGGGGGCTCCAGATGGATTTCGAAAAAGGTCGCTTCGAGACGTCGAAGATGAGCCCCTCCGGATTGCCCGAGAAGTAGAAGTGGAACATCATCAACAGCTCGCCCGCCGACATCGCCTCCTCGGGGTTGAAGAAGGAGTGGGCGAAGACATCGAAGAGCATGCGTCGGGCGTCGGGAGGAAACCGCAGCGAATCCAGATACTCGCCGGCGGTCTGATCGTCGTAGCGGCCGTAGGTCCACCCGCGTTCGTACCGGAGCATGGACAGCGCGGCGAGCCCGTTGACCCCGAGGAGGTCGCGCAGACCGAGGGTCGGTGTCCGTCTGGTGAGGGCGACAACATTCCACGGGGGTTTGTTGGGGAGCCCGGAGAAGGACTCCACCTGGCCCCCGGGGCCGAGAATCGGGTAGTCCTCGAGGGGCTCGAGGAAGCTGAGCCCGTCGTCGATCCGGCGGAGCAGGGCCTGGAGGTTGTAGTACTGGCGGAAGAAGGCGTGGAAGCCCCGCTCCATCTCAAAAGACTCACCGGTCGCGAGCCGGTCGGTCCACGCCCCGGCGCGGCCGCCGAGAAAGGGCTCGCGCTCGGCGAGGACGACCGAAACGCCGCGCTCGGCGAGGACGACCGCCGCCGCAACCCCGGCGAGACCGCCGCCGGCGATCACCGCCGTCCGTGGCGTAGGGACCTGTTCGTGTGTGCCGTGTCGGGGCAGGATGAGTTCCATTACAACACCTACTTGACCTGGATGGTGATCTGGTTCGTCTCGCTCGCGGCGAGCTCAATCCGCGCTTCCTCGAAGCTTGGCGGTCCAAATAGACCGCGGGCGTCGCCTGAGAAACCGTAGGCCTCTGACGGAATGCCCAACGCCACGGAGTCGAGCTGACCGTCGCCGTCCGCGTCGTGGAAGACGGAGACCGCAAAGGGGCCGGCGGGCACTTCCTCGAAGACGGCAAGGGCCCTTCCATCGCTGATGAGGACCACCGCAGTGGCGAAAACGGAGGCGTCCCCGTCGGGCCAGCCCCTGGCATCGAGGTAGAAGGCAACACGGGCCGTTCCCTCGTCGTTTTTGAACCCGGTCATGGTGACCTCGACCCGACCATGACCCGTGGGTCGAGGTTCGGGGGCTCCCGGTGGCGCCGAGGCGCAGGCTGAGAACGCCGCGGCAAGGAGAACGAACGCAATTCGTTGGCGACGGCTGGTCATGGGGGCATTGCAGCCCGGTGATGGCCGCCGCCCTTCGCAGAGAAAAACCCTGGAGCCCATCACGAGCTCTCCCACCGGCGGGCCAGGAGCCGCGCGGCGCCGAAGAGGACAATGGCGGTGGCGATCAGCACCGCGAGCTCCGGCGCGAGCTCGCCGAGCGGAAGACCGCGCCAGAAGACCTTGATGTAGCCGTCGAGGGCCCACGCGTTGAATGTGATCTTTCCGATCTGCTGCATGGTTTCGCTCATGACATAGCGGGGGACCATGCTGCCGCCCAGTGCGGACATGCAGAGGATGAGGATGACCGAGATGGCGTTGAGCTGTGTGCGATTCCTGCACAGGGCGGCCAGGGCGAGCGCGAAACTGCTCGCGGCCCCGGCGGTGACCACCGTCATTATCGCGAAGCCGGAGAGGTGGCCCAGGAGGTCCACGCCGAAGGCGAGCTGGGCCCAGGCGAACATGATGGTCACCTGAACGACGCCGACGATGGTCATGAGCAGCCACTTGCCCGCCAGGAGTTGGATCATGCTGAGCTCGGAGCACATGAGCCGATCGAGGGTCTGGTTCTCCTCCTCCTCGAGCAGCGTTCCCGAGTTGCCCACCGCACCGAAGAGCAGGAACATTACCGCGATGCCGGCGGCGTACATGGACACCACGGGGTTGGCCTTGTCGGCGGCGAGGAGATCGACCACGTCGATGGCGGCCGGATTCGCAAAACGGGAGATCGGAGACTCGGCGAACTGGTCCGGCGAGAGAAACAGGAAGGAGCGGATCTGCTGACGTGCGCGTTCGCCCATGATCTGACCCGAGGTCTGTCGAAGCAGCGCGGTGACGACTTGAATTGCCACAGGGTCCGCGGAGTCTGCCAGCAGCCGGAGGTTCACGGCCTCCTTTCCGGGGTTCGTCAGCGAAGCCGTCCAGCCCTGTGGGATGACCACGGCAAGCGGCAGCGCCCCGGCGAGCACGAGCTCTCTTGCCGGGTCGATAGAGGTGAAGACGAACAGCCCTTCGGTGTGTTCCGCTGGGGCGTATATGCGCACCGTTTCCCACTCGGCCAGCGTGGTGACGAATTCACGGCTGAGCTCGGTGTCGTCTTCGTCGACCACGGCCAGGTTGACTCGTGGCGACTTCCCCAGCCCGATCTGCTCGTCGAAGATAAAGGCGAAGATCGTGAAGAAGGCGATGGGGACGACGAAGGTCAGCAGAATCTCCGTCCGACCGTGCCACATTCGCAGCAGACCGACGCGAACCACCGTCCAGATCATTCGCGCAGCTCCCGGCCGGTGAGGTGGATGAACACAGCGTGGAGCGAGGGGGGGTGGACCTCGAGGTCGAGGACCTTGCCACCGCTCTCACGGATTTGAATCAGCAGATCCGGGAGTTCGAGGGCGACATCCTCGACATCCGCGATGAGCTCCCGCCTATCGCCGGTGGTTGTCATGCCGTCGAGCTTCGGACACGCCTCGGCGAGCTTGAAAATCACCTTGCGCTTGGCGCCCACCGTGCTCGCGATGAGCTCGGTGAGCGTCCCCTCAGCGATGGCGTGGCCGTGATCGATGATGACGATCCGATCACACTGCTGCTCCGCCTCCTCCAGTTGGTGGGTGGTCAGCAGGATCGAGGTTCCCTCGTGCCACAGCTCGTCGAGCATGGCGAAGATCCGGTCGCGGCTCTGCGGATCCACACCAACGGTCGGCTCGTCGAGCAGGAGGACGAGCGGCCGGTGAAGGACACCGCAGGCGATGTTGACCCGCCGCTTCATGCCGCTCGAGTAGGTCTTCGTCAGATCGCCCGCCCGGTCGGCGAGACCGGTCCACTCCAGGGACCAGTCGACCGCCCGGCGCAGCTCGCCACCCCCGAGCCCGTGGAATCGGCCGAAGGCATCGAGGTTCTCGCGGGCCGTGAGATCGGGGTAGAGAGCGATCTCCTGCGGGACGAAGCCGAGCTCGTGCCGCCCGCCGCTCGGGGGCAGCCGCCGGCCCAGCATCTCGATCTCTCCCGAATCGGGGACCGCACGGCCGCAGATGCACCGCACCAGGGTCGTCTTGCCGGCGCCGTTGGGCCCGAGGAGGGCCAGACGCTCGCCCCTCCCCAACTCGAGACCGGCATGGTCGAGCGCCGTGGTGGCTCCGAAACGCTTGACCACGTCACGGACCAGCAGGGCGCGTTCGGCTTCGACGCCGCCGTGAATCTCGGGTCGTTCACTCACGGGTGGTGGCCGGGGTTTCTCGGTCGCGTCCACAACCGGTCTCGCGGCTCGTCACTGGGCCCCTTGCCCCACATCCTCGCCGTCCAGGACTTGGGTCCGGCGCCGAGCACGAGCGCAATCTTGCGCGCCTTGGTGGTTGATGCCCGCGTGTCCCAGGAACGCGGGCCGCGTTCGAGGATCAGCCGGCCAATGTCGCTGTAGACCGCGTTGGCGGCCGCTACTGCCCAGGCCGAACGAGGTGGTAACTGTGAGATCCCGAGCCAGGCCGACTGGTAGTAGCGGTCGGCCTCGAAGAGGACCCTCCGAACCACCTCGAAAACTCGGTCGCGGTTCTCGGGCGCCGCGACTTTGTCGGCCGGAACACCGGCCTCGGTCAGCCAGTCGAGGGGGAGGTACACGCGTCCGACCTCGGCGTCTTCCACCACGTCGCGGCAGATGTTTGTCAGCTGGAAGGCGAGCCCGAGATCGGTGGCGCGGTCGAGAGTCGGCTCGTCCCGAACGCCCATGACGTAGGCCATCATCACCCCGACCACCCCGGCGACGTGGTAGCAGTACTCCGCGGTGTCATCGAGAGTCCGGTACTCACGGCCCTCGACATCCATGACGAAGCCGTCGAGGTGCTCCATGGGATAGCGGTGCGGCATGTCGCAATCGGCGACCGCCCGCTGGAGACCCGCAAAAATCGGATCGTCCATGGGTTCGCCCGAAAGGGCCAGCAGCGTTTCGGCCCGCAGCCGGTCGACCCGTGCCCGCCCCTCTTCCTGAGGAAGCTGCGAGCCGTCGAATCCGAGTTCCTGATCGTCGGTCTGATCATCGCAGTGGCGGCACCAGGCGTAGAGCATGTAAGCGCGGCCGCGGGTCGCGGGGTCGAAGAGTTTCGCTGCGGCGGCGAAGCTGCTGGAACCCTTTTCGATGACCGCTTGACCGTGGTCGATGACGTGGTCCATAAAACTGCCCTCAACCGCTCTCGCCGAGGAGATCACCGATCATCAGCCCCGCCGTCGCCTTGGCCGAGTTGACCACGCCTGGGACCCCGGCCCCCGGGTGGGTGCCGGCGCCGGCGAAGTAGAGACCACCAATCTTCCGGTCTCGGTTGTGGACCCTGAACCACGCGCTCTGGGTCAGGATCGGTTCGAGCGAGAAGGCCGAGCCGAGGTGCGAATTGAGGGTGTTCTTGAAGTGATCGGGAGTGATGATCCGAACGGTCTCGATGTCGGCCTGGAGATTGGGCAGATACCGCTTCTCGAGATAGCCGAGGATTTTGTCCCGATAGCGCGGGCCCTCCTCGCTCCAGTCGACCGACGCGTTGCCGAGGTGGGGGACCGGGGACAGGACATAGAAGGCCTCGCAGTCCTCCGGCGCCACCGACGGATCGGTCAGGGTCGGAGCGTGGAGATAGAGCGAGAAGTCGTCGGAAACACCGGGTCCGTTGAAGATCTCGTCGAGGTGCGCTTTGTAGCGCGGACCGAAGAGGATGTCGTGGTGGGCGATCTGTGTATGGCGCCGCCGGACCCCGAAATAGACGACAAAGAGCGACATGCTGAAGCGCATGCTCTTCAGCCGCGCGGCCTCGCGTTGGGCGTAGCTGTTGTCGCCGAGCAGGGCGTCGTAGGTGTGGACCACGTCGGCGTTGGAGGCGACGGCGTCGAAATCGCCGTGCCAACCGTCGGCGTTGGTCACCCCGGTGACCCTGCCGTTGGAGGTGTGGATCCGCTCCACCGGCGAGTCGAGCCGAATCTCGCCGCCGAGTTCCTCGAAGAGCGTGACCAGCGCGGTGATCAGGGCGCCGGTGCCGCCCTTGACGAAGAAGACCCCCCAGTTGCGCTCGAGATAGTGGATCAGGGTGTAGATCGACGATGAGGTGAACGGATTGCCGCCGACCAGAAGGGGGTGGAAGCTGAAGACCTGGCGCAGGTGGTCGTCCTTGATGAACTTGGAGATGATCGAGTAGACGCTGCGGTAGCTCTGCAGCCGGATGAGCTGGGGAGAGACCTGGATCATGCTCCAGAAGTTGAGAAACGGCGTCGCCGCGAGCTTGGTGTAGCCCTCGTGAAATACGTTTTCGGCGTAGTCGAGGAACTTCATGTAGCCGTCGACGTCGCCAGGGCTCTTGTCGGTGATCTGTTGGATGGTCGCTTCCAGGTCGTTGGAATAGTCGAAAGAGTAGCCGTCCTCCCAGTAGAGCCGGTAGAAGGGCATCACCGGCAGCAGGGTGATGTAATCCGACATGTCGCGACCGGCGGCGGCGAAGACCTCCTCGAGGCTGGGTGGGGCGGTGATGATGGTCGGTCCACCGTCGAAGGTGTATCCCTTGTCCTCGTAGACATAGGCGCGCCCACCGGGCTTGTCGCGCTTCTCGATGACGGTGGTCGCGATCCCCGCCGCCTGAAGACGAACGGCCAGCGTCAGACCGCCGAATCCGCTACCAATGACCGCTGCGCGCGTTTGTTTCACTGGGTTCCCCCGCTCGATGATAAGAGTGTTTTGTTCGGTCTGCGGTTCTCGACAAGGCACCGGAGCGCCCGGTGAACCGGCACCGGCGGCTTCCCGGCTAACACCCGGACCTTGTCGACCCATTTCAACCGGCCGGCGTAGAACCGCCGGATCAGGCCCCCAGACAGACCGTAGAAGCGTTCGAAGATCCGGTAGCGCAGCTCCGGCTCGGCGGCGCGGAAGAGCATCCGGTTGAGCAGCCGGTAGTAGCCGGTGCGGCGCCACAGCTCCTCGGAACGGCGCCGGGTCAGCTCGAAGAGCGACGCACTCTCGAGGTCCGGGACCGCCAAGATCTCGTCCGCCAGCCGGACCGCCTCGGGGAGTGAGTAGCCGGTGGTCGGGTGGAAAAAAGCGCCTCGCATCCCGCTCCGGGCCACCCCTTCGGGGCCGACGGCCCAGAAGGCTTCGATGTCGCCGCCGAGGACGATGGGCAGCGCGCCAACCTCCTCGCCGGTGATCGCCGCTATGACCCAGCCCTGCTTCTCGGCGTAATCTTCGATACCGCTCCGCAGTCGATGATGATCGAGATCCGGTTCATCGGCGTAGTAGGTGTCCTCGATGAGCGCCTCGGTGTCCGAGAACGGCAGAGTGTAGAAGAATCGGTAACCATCTGTCTGCTCCACCGTGGCATCCATCAGGATCGGCCCGTTCAGCCCGTGCGGCTCGGCAAGTCGGACAAAGAGACCGAGGAACTTCTGGTATCCGATGTCCAGGTGGTGGCCGCCCGGGTCGCCTCGGCCGTCGATCACCGCCCGGGCGTTGATGCGCTCATCGTTCGCCAGCACGATGCCGCCCGGGGTGACCTCCGCCACCTCGGTTTCGAGTCGCATCCGGTTTCCCAGCGTCGGCGCGACGACCTCGTGCAGACGCTCCGAGGTCACCGAGTTGTAGCCGTCGTTGATGGTGCGACGCCGGCCGGGGAAGCGAAGCTCGTGGCTCGACCAGCGGTGGGCGATCAGTGGCTCGATCCACCGCCGTTGCTCGGCGGTCAGATCCGAGTCGTGAAAGGACCACGTATGGTTGGCGCCGAGGGTAGTCCCGCGCTCGGCGACGAGCAGCGGGAAGTCCGGACGCTCCATGAGGATCCGGTGGGCGATCAGGCTGTTGGCGAGGCCGCCGCCGACAAGGATCAGCCCGGTCGTCACGAGGCGCCCACCGCGTCATCGAGTTCTAACCAAACGTTGATCCGTAAGGGTCGAAGGTGAGTCTCGGACGCGAGCGGAGTGGACGCGCAGGCAGGGGGATCGGCTGTTACGATCCCGATCACCAGCACAGGTAGAGCACCGAGTTCTTTTCTCACGGGTTCCAGATCGGAGGCAAATGTACCAACGCCAGAAAGCGATCGCAACGATTGTGTCTCACGGCCCGCAGCTCGAGCCTCGATCGAATGGTGGCGTATCAGTATCGAGCTGATCACCCACTCGTGTCACGATTTGCATTGTTGCATTGTGAATGAGTGGTTTTTTGAGGGGACTTGGCCGGGCCAGGATCGGACTCGGGGGATGCTGAAAAGCCCTTTCCGCGCCAAACTTCACTTTTCGCGGACAGCAGCGGCGGTTCAGCCGCGCCCGAGATCAACGTAACGGAGCGTTGGTTGTTATCAGTGGCGCCCAGGCGTGACGGGCGGCACTCCGATGCTGTCGGCGGTCTTCGCCGATCGACCTGGACACCCAGACGCCGGCGCCGCTTATGTCTTCGAAAACCCCGGGGAGGGATGGGTGGAGGTCCAGAAGCTCGTCCTTGACGAGCCTCAGGACGCCGACAACTTCGGTGGTCCAATCGTCATCGCCGGTGACACGGCGGTCATCGGTGCTCCCGGTCGGTACCATTCGGAATTCGGCGCAGCCGGCGCGGTCTAACTGTTTTCATTGCCTGGCGTCAGTGAAGGACTTGAGGCCGAGGATCCGGGGTCGCTCACCGTGATCATCGACAGGAAATAGTAATAGGGAAAGGTGCCGGGCACGTGTTTGCGAAACAGGCACGCGAGGACCTCGTCGAGGGTCGGCTCGCGGTCTATATCAAGGGCCTCAATGAACTCCTCGCCCGGGGTGGGGGCCGGTTTTTCGCGGACGGGCGCATGACGGTCGCCGACCTCAAGGTCTTCGTCCAAACCCGGAGTCTCGCCAAGGGTGTGTTGGACCACGTCCCCACCGACGTCGTCGAAGGACTCGCACCAGCTCTGGCAACGCACCGCGAGCGCATCGCCAACGACCCGCAAGTCGTGGCCTATTACGCTGGGTTGCAGACCGGGAAAGGCGCCAAATCGAACAGATGATTGTTGAGGTAAACGTGCCCGGTTCGGGGGTTCGGTACAATCCCGACACAGCGGGAGGAAACGTGGCGCATCATGTGTGCCCCTGGTGGATCGGGTACTTTCTGTTGAACCCGATTCGGAGGTTCGGCCAGAATCCGAAGCGGGTTCTCGGCGATTACGTCCAAACCGGAATGACGGTGCTGGAGGTGGGGTGCGCGATGGGCTTCTTCACCCTCGACCTGGCGCGGATGGTCGGTGCCGGGGGTCGGATCGTCGCGGTCGACCTCCAGTCGCGGATGATCGCCGCCCTGAAGCGACGGGCCCGACGTGCCGGGCTCGACGACCGGATCGAGGCCCGCGTCTGCCCGCACGATTCACTCGACGTCGGCGATCTCTCCGGCTGCGTCGACTTCGCCCTCGCATTCGCGGTGATGCACGAGGTGCCGGACCAGGCACGACTGATGGCCGAGCTCCGCGAAGCCGTTCGCAACGGGGCCCTGGTGTTGGTTGCGGAGCCCGCCGGGCACGTCACTCGCGACAAGTTTGAAGCCACGGTGACGATCGCCGAGGCGGCCGGCTTCTCGGTGATCGGCCGGCCCACCGTCGCCCGCAGCAGGTCGGTGGTGCTCGCCACCGCGCCGACGACCGAAGCCAGGTTCGACGACGAGGTGACTGTTGGTTGAGGGTTTGCCGATCTTCACGAGCGAGGTGGTGTCGAGCGACGACGAACCGCTGATTCTCGTCAACGAGGCCGACTGCGAGATCGGTCAGCTCAGCAAGAGCGCCTGCCACGATGGCAACGGTGTGCTCCATCGCGCGTTTTCGCTCTTCATCTTCAATGCCTCGGGGGAGCTCCTCCTCCAACAGCGCAGTGCCGGCAAGCGGCTGTGGCCCCTGTACTGGTCCAACTCGTGCTGCAGCCACCCGCGGTGGGGCGAGACGATGGAGGAGGCGACCGAGCGGCGGCTGGCCCAGGAGCTGGGAATGACCAGCCGCCTCCATCACCTGTACACCTTCCGTTACGGCGCGCCATATCTGGATCTCGGGTCGGAGAACGAGATGTGTTGGGTCTTCGCCGGGCACAGCGACGAGCGACCACGACCCAACTCCACCGAGATCGCGGAACTGCGATGGATCTCGGCAGAATCCCTCGATCGCGAGCTCCAACTGCGCCCCGAGATCTTCACTCCGTGGTTCACCTTGGAATGGCCGCGGGTGCGCGACGTTTTCCGAAGTACATTGAGCCTGCCGATGGGACAATGACGGGCATTCCACTGATTCAACGGCTCGCGACAACGCTTGGCGAATACCGCGGGCTAAAACCCCCACCCTACGCCGCCGGTCACCAACCACTTGCCGCCATCGCCGCCGTCCACGCGGTACAACAGGCCGAGCCCGAGGTCGGCCTGGGCCACGGGGAGCCCGAATTCGAAGCCGGCGTAGGTGCGGCCCGGATCAGCCCAGCCGAGGTCGCCCCAGGTCCGCAGCACGGTGAGCTTGTAGGCGGAGCCGATGTATGCGGCGTTCACGAACGAGCCGCTGCGGTTGGTCCTGCCGGTCACTCGCGCCCAACCAATGCTCAGCTTGCCGCCGCCGAGACCCGGTTCGAGCTCGGCAAAGAAGCCGCGAAAATCGCACGGGGTCGTGCAGTCGTAGCTGCTGGGCTGCGATGTCGCCATCACGGCGATCGAAGCCGACACCACCTGCGGATAGGTGAGATGGAGGCCGACCAGGCCGAGGGCGAACCGACGTCGGTCGGCGTCCTCGTCGGCCACCAGTCGTTCCATGTCCGTCGGTTGCGGTTCGCAGCTGAGGTCCTCGATGCGGGCGACGTCCGCCGCCTCGCGGGATCGATCGGGATTCGCGCAGACCGCTTCGATACCGAAATCGGCCGGGTCGTCGAGCTCGCCCTCGGCCACCCGCTCGGCCACGAGATCGCCCACCAGCGAGCCAGTGTCCCATTCGCGGTACCGCCGTCGCATCGCAATCACCTGCGGATCGTCGAGCCGATCGCAATAGGTCTCGAGCACCGGTCTGACCTTGCGCCAGCGGCCCGTGCTGTAGACAGGCGGCTGGTACGACTCGTCCCAACGCGGGGTCACGTGATCCCGCAGGTCCACCGGCCTGGAAATCACCCAGCCATCCTTTTCGAGCCTCAGGATCGGATCCTTGACGTCACAGAGATCCATATAGAACCGAATGCCGGCGTAACTCGCCTCTACGTCGGCGATGGCAAGGACCCCTGACGCCATTCTGCCGAGAATCAGGCTCTCCTCGAGAATGCCGCGGGTTACCGCGCGCCGTTGGGCTACCTGGGTCGTTTCGCCCTCTCCAAGTCCCTGCCGGTACTCGACATAGTACGTCCAGCCCGAGGACACCAAGTGCGCCAACTTGTCGGTGCCGATTCGGACGCCGGCCACCTCGATGGTCGGGGTAAACGGCATCCAGGTCCCGGTATCGATGAGGGGGTGGTTTGAGTAGAGGTTGGTCCGCCGATATTCTCGCTGCTCCTCGCCGCCGTTCGGAATCCTATCCACCCACCTCGAGTTCCACGCCCACACCTGGATCTCGTGCAGCAGCAGGAAACGCATCCGGCTGCGGTAGGCGACGGCGAGCTGCTGGCAGCTCTCGGGTGGGCGATCGTCGGGGAAGCTCGCGATCGCCCGTTCCAGCTCGAGGTTGAACCTGGCGTTGACCGCGTCGGTGGAGTCCGCGAGCGGCCGCCCCCAGGCGTAGTATTGGTCGGTTTCGAGGGCGAGCGACGTGCCCGTGACCACTACCAACCCCAGCACGAGCGCGGCGGAGAGAGGTCTCATGGCCACGAGTCTATGATTCACCCTTCATTTGAGCCACCCCAAAACGAAGATCAAACGCTGAAGGGCATCCACGGCGCCCAAAAGGCGCCGTGGATCGTATCCGCCACAGACTCCCAGCCCGCTTTCCCCGCCGGGCCTTTGGCCTGCGCCAAGAACCCCTTCCGCGATAGAATCTGCCCTCGAAAATGAAGGACCCGGGGCGGAGGACCCGCCGATGTCCCGACACAGGCTGGAGCTCACGATGAAGATGAACACGCTCTGGAAGACAACACTCCTGATCAGCCTCGTCGTGTGGGTGGCCTGTTCGCCCAACGAAACCCCGGCGGACCCGACCGCAGACCTGGCGATCGCGCTCTCCGACATCGTGGACAGCGTGGTCGCCGAGTCCGAGATCATTCCCGGGGCAGCACTCTACGTTCACGCCCCTGCACTGGGACTCGTCTGGGAAGGAGCCGCCGGCGTCGTCGATCCGGCCACCGGCGAGCCGATGACCCCGGAGCACCCGGTGCTGGTGGCCAGCAACACCAAGACCTACATCGCCGCGTCCATCCTCCGGCTCTGGGAGGTCGGGAAGTTGGGTCTGGACGACCCGATCACCGAGCATCTGACGGGCGAGTACGTGGAGCTGCTGAGGGGCGACGGCTACCTGCCCGAGGAGATCACCATCCGCCATCTGCTGACCCACACCAGCGGCCTCTACGACTACGCCGACAGGAGCATCTACCCTCGGAAGATCCTCGAGGACCCCACCCATCGGTGGACCCGCACCGAGCAGCTCGAGGCTGCCGTTGAGTGGGGCGATCCTCTCGGCGGACCGGGTGAGATCTATAGCTACAGCGACACCGGGTACATCCTGCTCGGTTCGATCCTCGAGCAGGTCACCGGCCTCACCATGCCCGCGGCTGTGCGGGAGCTGGTGGGATTCGAGCGAATCGGCGCCGACTCCACCTGGTTCGCCACCCTCGAGCCACGGCCCGCCGGCGTGCCCGAGCTGGCTCACCAGTTCTATGGCGAGGTCGACGCCACGACCATCGATCCGTCCGTCGATCTCTACGGGGGTGGCGGCATCGCCGCCACGGTGGGCGATCTGGGGAGATTCACGACTGCGATCTTCACCGGCGGCGTTTACGCCAGCCCAGACACCGCCCGCACCATGCTCACGACGATCGACACCGCCCGGGTCCGCGCCGAGGACGAAGCCTCCAGCCTACCGCCCGGAACGTACCGCATGGGCGTCTGGGTCACGGAGGTCGACGGTCTGACGGTGTACCGACACTCGGGGTTTTGGGGAACCGTGGCCGACTACGTTCCCGAGCTGGATCTCACCATCGCCGCGACGGTCAACCAGAATCAAGACAAGGCGGCACTGTGGGAGATGGTCCGCCGCGCCCTCTTCGTCACCCGGGAGGCGATCGAGATGCAGCGGTGAGCGGTGAGCTATGGGGCAAGCAGAACCGTCGAGAGGGGTTTCCCGAATTCCGATTCGGCTGGGCGACCCAGAGACCAGCGACTAGCGACCAACGGCTCCCGGCCAACGGCCAACTCACCGTCAGCAGCAGCCCACAGCCGTGGCCAGGGGGGTCGTCGCGAGGCGCCATGAGACCAGCCGGCGGAGCCGGCGCGTGGCGAACGGCGTCCCGCGCCGCCTTTTTCTTCTCGGCTTTTATATACAAGGGAGCTGGGGGGGCTGGCCTACGGCTGTCTGCAGGTGACGGTGAGTCGCGTTGGAGAAGCCGAAGGCTGCGGGTTTTTGGTGGCCCACTGCTCGATGGTTGCCTTGAAGTTGTTCTCGTGAATGCTCCAAACGGCCATGTACTTCATTTCCCTCTCCTTTTGAGATTGAGTGCTACCTTAATCAAAAACCTCAAGGGAGAGGCCCCGAATCCCGACGTGAGACGTTCCGGTTCTTGCATGAGAGACTCCAAACCGTCGAGACCCAACGGGAGATCTCGGGAACGATCGCCCTTCCTTCAGGCAATGACCCCACCGCACTTGGATCCCGCGTTTGGCTATCACACCGCGATGCTGGTGCCGGTGCGAAACGGCTTGAGGGTGTCACCCATCACGCCTCGGAGGACCCCGAATGCCTTCAGCCCGGTACAGTGAGCAGAGTAGACCCGAACCGGCGAAAACGCCAATATCCGTCGCCCAATGGCCTCGACCTCCCGGCGGCTCGCGGCCATGGTGTTGAACAACGGCAGGCCGATGAGGTGAAAACCACCGATGACGGCCTTGATCGGGACACCGGGAAACCTGTCCACAGCGGCCTCGATCATGTTGAGGATACCGTTGTGGGAACACCCGGAGAACACCACCATCCCGTCGTCTTCCAAAACCACCATGACGAGCTCGTGGTCGAAAGGATCAGGGACCAAAGACCCACCGCTATCCACGAAAAGGTGTTCGTTGCCCTTCGGACGGTCGTAGGTCGATCCGATCTTGGTAATCAGGAACACACCCGGTGCAACCTGGTGCTCGTCGGTAACGAACTCGAACCGGTCCCGGAGTCGCTCCATCAGCGCGAGGTCCAGGCCGATCGGTCTCTTGATCACCGCGAGCGCCTTGAAGTAGCGATCCGCCAACTCGGCCTCCCGGAGGTACACCCGAGCCCGGTCGTTGGATTCCAAAAACCGTGCGAGACCGCCTCCATGGTCGAAGTGGTGATGGGAGAGCACGGCCACATCGACCTCCGCGAGGTCGATGCCAAGCACTTCCGCGTTCCCGGCAAAGGCCCCGGACGTCCCGGTGTCGAACAGGATCTGCCGCTCGCCGGTCTGCACGTGGAGGGAAAGCCCGAACTCGGCGGCCAGATCATCACGACCCTCGAGCAGATCGTTTTCGATCAAGGCGGTGATTTGCATCTCGTCCTCCCCTATGAACGGCGCAGCAAGGCCAAGGCCTCGACCTGGCGGGTCTGGGGCATCATGTCGACGGCCCGGACCGTCACCAGCTTGAAGCCGCCCCGGATCAGCACCGCCAGATCGCGGGCGAGGGTGGAGGGATCACAGGAGAGGTAGGCCAGGGATCGCGCCGATGACGCGACGATCGCCTCGAGAGCCGGTGGGTCGGCGCCAGCTGCGGAGGGATTGAGAATGACGGCGTCGGGCCGCTCCGAACGCAGCCGGCGCAGGGCGCGGTGGATCGGACTGTCGAGGATCTCGACGTTGTCCACCCCGCCGGCCTTGATCGACGCCCGACCGTCCGCCACCGAACTTCGGACCCCCTCAACGCAGAGCACGCGGCGAAAGCGCCGGCGCAGGGCGAGGCCGTGGGTCCCGACGCCGGCATAGAGGTCGATGAGGAGGCTGCCGCCATCGAGGAACGCCGCCATCCGCGAGTGGATCTCCGGCAGCAGGCCGAGGTTGACCTGGAAGAAGGAGCCCGGGGAGACCCGCAGCCGCATGCCGGCCGACTCGACGAAGATCTCGCGCACTCCGAAGACGGGTTCGATGCGCCCCTTGATGACCTGAGGGCCGGCCCCGGGATTGACGTTGACCCCGATGCCGGCGACCTGGGGGCAGGCCTCGGCGATCGCCTCGATGGGGAGGCGGGGCATGGTCTCGGTCTTGACCACCAGGGTCAGCAGCTGCCGGGTCGGGTCGCTGCCGCAACGCAGGTCGATGTGGCGCAGCGCGAACGGGAATCGGGTGGGGGAATTCAGCAGACGCCGCAGTTGGCGGGTGGTTTCGAGCAACTCCGGAACCAGCACGCCGCAACTCGGTGCGTCCACGACCTCGCGGCTGCCGCGCTGAAAGTAACCGAGCACCGATCGACCTTCGAGATCGGTGGAGATCGTCATCTTGGCCCGGTTCCGGTAGCCCTCGACCTGCGGCGACGGCAGGGTCGGCAGGATCTTGCGGGAGTCGTAGCGCCCCTTCTCGTCGAGCGCATCCATGAGCCAGCGCCGCTTGCTCTCGAGCTGCGCCGGATAGGCCTGGCGCAACAGCGAGCAGGCGCCGCACTCGACGCGGTGGGGGCAATCGACGGTCTGTTCGGCGGTGGCTGTCATCGTCGCCCCTAGCCTATCGGATTTCACGCCGCGGCGTTCGTGAATCGGGCTGATTCAACGTCGAATTTTCTTTCAAGGGACCTGTGAGCCGGTGTTACACTGCGGTGAAACCAACCGCCCAGGAGGTGCGAAATGAGGCTCGGTCGTGTTGTGATGTTGGCTTGTCTCTTCGTAGGTCTGGCCGCCGGGGCGGCCGCGGGTGAGGCCCAAGGCACCCTGATGGAGGAGGTCGAGGCGTTCGGTGATCAAATCGAGAAGGCGATGCTCGCCGACGATTTCGACGCCATGCTCGTCATGTACGCTGACGACGCGATCTCCCTGCCGAACTACGGCCCACGGCTGGAAGGTATCGACGACTTCAAACGTCATCATGAGGAGACGGCCGGCTCCGGAATGAAGGTCACGTCATTCTCGAGCGAGCCAATCGACGTCTGGACCTGCGGCGACCAGATCATCGAGATCGGCAGCTTCGAGATGACCCTCGAGGTGAACGGGATGCCGGCTCCGGTTCAGGACAAGGGCAAATACCTCACGGTTTACGTCCGGGACTCCGACGGCGCGCTGAAGATCAAGGTCGAAACCTGGAACACCGACATGGATCCGACGGCCATGGCCGGCGGCGGGCAACCATAGGGCGAGCACCGGACGATCGGTTCGGATCCACGGCCTCAAGCTCACCGAGACCGCCGGACGTCGCGTGATGGAGAGCACCCTCGCCGCACCCGATGGGCTCATCGAGGAACTCGCGACCCGGTTCGGGATGCCGGAGGTTCTGGTCCGGCCCGCGGTCACCGGCGTCACCCTCAAGGGCGATATCTACACCTGACCCGCCCTGGCGAGTGTTCGCAGCGAGCTGCAGGGTGAGGCCGCACGCGGTTTCTCGACAGGTCTCCGGGCGGCCCCTGCTATATTCGCCTCAGGGAATCGGTCGAAACAGAACAATTTCGGAGGCACTCTCAACAAGGAGGAGTCAATGGAAAACGCTGGAAAGTACGCGTTCATCGTAGGTTTCATTCTGGCTTTACTGGCGACATTCGTGCAGCATCAGTCGTGGACCTTCGCGGTCCTCGCACTGCTCGGGCTGGTGGTGGGTTTCATGAATGTGACCAGCAAGGAGACGAACACCTTCCTGCTGGCCGCCATCGGGTTGATTCTGTCGGCCACGGCGCTGCAGACCATTCCCATGGTCGGCGAGTTCGTGACCGAGATGGTCGCCAACATCCTGGCGTTCCTGGGAGCGGCGGTGCTCGTGGTTTCGATCCGAGCCATCATCTCGACCGCCAAAGACTGACGGCTTCCCTCGAGTCGACCGCGACAGCGCCACCAGAGGCGGAGGTGGCCGCCGCTTGAGGTGGTGCTGTCTGTCCACCCCACACCCAACCTCGTATCGACGAACGCACGCAACAGGATAGGATGTCGGGCGGAGGTTGAGCGTGCGCCGGATTCTCATCCCAGGTCTTCTGGTGATCGGTTTGGCCTGCGGGTGGGTCTCGGCTCCGGGCAGCGAGCCGGAGCGGCCCGCCGACCACGTGGTGCTGGTCTCGATCGACGGGCTGCGGCCGGAGTTCTATTTGGACCGCTCCTGGCCAATGCCCATGCTGCAGCAGCTGGCGGCCGAAGGGGCGAGCGCCGAGGCCGTCCGATCCGTCTTTCCCTCGGTCACCTATCCCGCTCATACGACCTTCGTCACCGGGGCGCTGCCCAGCCGGCACGGTGTTCCGTACAACACCCCGTTCGAACCGTCCGGCGAGACCGGGCGGTGGTACTGGGAGGCGAACCACATTCGGGCTCCGACCCTGTGGCAGGCCGCGCGCAGGGCACGCTTGGTGACCGCCGCTGTGAGCTGGCCTGTGACGGTGGGCGCCGCCATCGACTTCAACATCCCAGAAACCTGGCCTCTGGAGGCGAACGCCGACCGGATTGAATACCTCCGCCACCTCTGCTCGCCGGCCGGATTGCTGGCCGAGATCGAAGCCGAGGCCACCGGCAGACTGCGGCCGGAGACCTTTTCCATCGAGGCGATGACGCTGGACGATTACCTCGGCGCCGCCGCCGCGTATCTGCTCGAACACCATCGCCCCAACCTGCTGCTCGTCCATCTGGTCAGCACCGATCACTTCCAGCACGAGGACGGCCGTGACTCGCCACGGGTCCGTCGCGCAGCGGCCACTGCCGACCGAGCGCTGTCGAGAATCTGGGAGGCCGCCGATCGGGCGGGGATCCGGGACCGCACGGCCTTCATCGTGGTCGGAGACCACGGCCACGTGGATCGTCACACGACGATCGCGCCCAACGTCTGGTTGGTGGAGGCCGGTCTGATGGAGGCGACTGCGGATCGTGGACGGTGGCGGGCCACTTTTCACACCACCGGCGCGTCGGCATTCCTCCACCTCGCCGACGACACCGACCACGAAGCCGCGCAGCGCGCCAGGGCGGCCCTCGAGCTGCTGCCGGCTGACGTGCGCGGGATGTTCACGATCGTCGACCGCGAGCAGCTCGACCGGCTCGGAGCGGCCCCGGACGCCGCGTTCGCGCTCGCTCCGGTGCCCGGCGTCGATATCACCGCTTCGGCCAAGCGGCCGGCAATCCGGCCGGCCACCGGTGCCACCCACGGCTATCTCCCCGACACCCCTCAGGTGCACACCGGCCTGGTCGCGTGGGGTGCGGGCGTTCGCCCAGGTGCCGCAGCTCCCCTGCTCCAGCTGGCCGACGTGGCACCGCTGGTGGCGAAGCTGCTCGGGCTGGACATGGAGGCGTCGGACGGCGTCACACCCGGCGGTTTCCTGGCGCCGATTTGGGCGTCCGACTGAGCCGGATGTGGAAACGCCCATGACCCGTGTTGCCCTGTTTCCGATGCTGGCCGAGAACATCGTCGCCATGGTGGCCGACGCCGATCACATCGCCGAGGAGAGACGGGCCTGCCTTCGGCAGCTGGCCGGATTCGTGAGCCAGCGAATTACCGCCGGCGACCCCGTGGGGTTGATCTTTATCTGCACCCACAACTCCCGGCGCAGCCAGATGGCGCAGATCTGGGCGCAGACGGCGGCAGCCCACTTCGGAATCCGAGGAGTCGAGACGTATTCGGGCGGCACCGAGGCCACCGCTTTCAACCCGCGGGCGGTGGCGGCCATCCGGCGTGCCGGTTTCCAGGCGGAGGCCGTCACTGACGACGCCAACCCGATCTACCTGGTTCGATTCAGCAACGACAGTGATCCCATCGAGGCCTTCTCCAAGGTCTACGATCAGCCGCCAAACCCCGCTGACGGCTTCGCCGCGGTGATGACCTGCTCCGAGGCCGACGCCGCCTGCCCGCTGGTGTCCGGCGCCAGAGAGCGCTTCGCGATCGCCTACGAGGATCCGAAGGCATTTGACGGCACCGATCGGGAGTACGACGCCTACGACGAGCGCTGCCGCCAGATCGGTCGCGAGATGCTGTTCGTCTTCTCCCACGTCGGGCCGTAGAACGGGTTCTGGTTCTCACGCGTTCCCACCGGAATCTTCTCAGGATCGGCGTGGTTCGTGTAGTGTGGACGCCACCGGCCGGAGAGCGCAACCAACGGTCGGCGTGACCCGTACAACCAACTCAACGCGGAATTACCGGGGGGATACCCCACATTCGAAGGGAGACACGATGTCACGAAACGCACTGTGCGGGTTGCTGACGGCCGCGCTGGTGGCCGCGTCGGCGCCCGCCCTCGCCCAGGACAAGATCGTCATCGAGAAGGCGGACGACCTGCCTCGCCATACCTACACGATCACCACGACAGCGGTCGAGCTGCTCGACGACGAGGCAGCGGCGAAGGCGCTCGCCGCCGAGGTCAGGCGCGACCTCGACGCGGACCTCGCTGCCTACGAAATCCCGGACGACACCACGCTTCAGGGTTACTACGGCGACCTCAGGATCATCGCCTTCATCGAGGGACGTTACGACGATGCCCTCGCCCTGCTCGAGCAGCAGCGCGCCCTCGAGGACAAGGAGGCAGCCAGGCTGATGATGGGTGCCACCACCTCCGCGTGGATTGCCGCCAAACAGTCCGGCAGCGGCGACTTCGGTGCGGCCTTCGGATCCGAGCTCGAGGAGCTGGCCAACGGCTGGCCCTACGACGTAGTTCAGGACAGCGTCAAGCAGAGCAAGGCGTCGCTGGAGATCGTCAGCAAGAACCTGATCGTCGGTCAGATCTCATCCACCGTGCAGCCGATGCTGGACGCCTCGAACGGGGAGATGAGCAAGGACATCGCCACGATGTTGCTCGGAGCCTGGGTCAACGTCAACGCCATCCTTCCGTACAAGGATGTCGCGGCCATGGTCTACGCCGACTACCTGGCGGCCAACGCCGTGGAGAAGGCCGACATCTGGCAGGCGCGCGCGGTGGCGCTTGACGCCGGAGTCGCGGGCGAACCGGTGGTCGCGGTCTGGGACTCCGGCGTCGACACCGACATCTTCGTCCCGCTCGGCCAGATGTGGACGAACACCGACGAAATCCCGGGAAACGGAGTCGATGACGACGGCAACGGCTTCGTCGACGACGTCTACGGCATCGCCTACACCCTGGACAGCCTCAAGACCGAGGAGCTGCTGCGTCCCATGGTGGAGACGACCATGGATCGCCAGACCCTCCAGGCCTACGTCAAGGGGCTGCTCGACATGCAGGCCAACATCGACTCCGAGGAGGCTTCGGCGTTCAAGCAGGCCATCGGGTCTCTCGAGCCACAGCAGGTCCGGCCCTTCCTCGAGGAGGTGACCGCCTACAACCACCTCTCCCACGGCACGCACGTCGCCGGCATCGCCGCCGAGGACAACCCCAACATCCGACTGATGGCGGTGCGGATGACCTTCGACCACAGGATGATCCCCGACCCGCCCACCATCGCCCAGGCCTACCGTGAGGCCGCCCAGTACACCGAGACCGTGGACTACCTGAAGGCCAACGGCGCGCGCAGTCGTCAACATGAGCTGGGGCGGCAACGTGGCCGGGGTCGAGGCGGCTCTCGAGATGAACAACATCGGCGACACGGCCGAGGAGCGCAAGGCGCTGGCCCGCAAGATCTTCGACATCAGCCGCGATGCCCTCTACGACGCCATCGCCGGAGCGCCCGAGATCCTGTTTGTCACCTCGGCGGGGAACGCCGACTCGGACAACGAGTTCGAGGAGTACCTACCGAGCTCCTTCGACCTGCCGAATATTCTGTCGGTGGGCGCAGTGGACCAGGCCGGCGACGAGACCTCGTTCACCAGCTTCGGCAAGGTGGACGTCTACGCCAGCGGATTCCAGGTGGAGAGCTACGTGCCCGGCGGCGACCGGTTGCCCTTCAGCGGCACCTCCATGTCGTCGCCCAACGTGGTCAACCTGGCTGCCAAGCTGCTGGCAGTCGATCCGTCGCTGACACCCGCCGATCTGGGGGAGCTCATCGAGGCCGGCTGCGACGAGCACCAGACCGGCGACCGGGTCGTGCGATTGATCAATCCACGGCGATCCATGGAGCTGCTCGCCGCTCGGACCAACTGAGATCAGTCTCGAGTCATCATGACCGAGGGCCGAGCGTGACGCTCGGCCCTTGTTTTTTCAAGTCTCGTCCTCGCCGGGGCTGAAGACTGGGGGATAATGACCCGGTTCTATGCTGTTTCACTCTGCACAGTTCGCCGTATTTCTCGCAGTCGTGCTCGCGCTGTCCGGTCTCCTGATCCGTCGTCCCAAGCTCCGAGAGACGATGCTCCTGCTCGCCTCATGGGTGTTTTACGCCGCATGGAACGTTAAGTACCTCGGGTTGATCCTGTTTTCGACGGCGCTCGATTTCGTCCTCGGCGCCGGAATCCACCGCAGTCAAGACCCCCGTCACAAGAAGATCCTCCTCACCGTCAGCATCGTCGGCAACCTGGGCCTGCTCTCGATCTTCAAGTACTACGGCTTCTTCGTGGAGAACTTCGTCGCCCTTGCCGAGCTCTTTGGCCTTCATCCCTCGGTTCCGGCGCTCAACGTGATCCTCCCGGTGGGGATCTCGTTCTACACGTTCCAGTCCATGAGCTACACCATCGACATCTACCGCGGACAGCTCGAGCCGCGCAAGAGCCTCATGGAGTTCGCATTGTTCGTCGGGTTCTTTCCCCAGTTGGTGGCTGGGCCGATCGTCCGGGCCCGGGAGTTCCTCCCCCAGCTCGACCACAAACCCGGAGCCACCGAGCACCAGACCGGCACCGGGATCTATCTGATCCTCAAAGGGCTCATCAAGAAGGTCGTGATCGGAGACATCCTGGCGGTCTATCTGGTGGATCCCGTGTTTGCCGATCCGACGGACTACGGGCTGCTGGCGCTCGCAGCCGGCATCTACGGCTTCAAATTCCAGGTCTACAACGACTTTTCGGGGTACTCGGACATCGCCATCGGCACCGGCCGGCTGCTGGGATACGAGTTCCCCATCAACTTCAGATCGCCCTACAAGGCGACCAGCATCTCGGACTACTGGCGTCGGTGGCACATCACCATGGGCGCGTGGTTCCGCGACTACGTGTTTTTCCCGCTCGGGGGATCGCGGCGTGGGTTGGCGAGAGTCTGCTTCAACATCATTCTCACGATGGCCCTGGCGGGTCTCTGGCATGGCGCGGCCTGGCCCTTCGTGTTGTGGGGCTGCTACCACGGGGTGCTGCTCAGCCTGGCGATCATCAGGCGTCACGTCGTTCAGCATCTCCACCCACGATCCGACGATTCGGCTGCAGAGATGTCGTCTGTCGGCCACCTCGCCCGGATCGCCTTCGTCTTCCATCTGACGCTGTTCGGCTCCCTGATCTTCCGCTCACCGGCCCTGGCGACGATCGGTGAGATGTGGTCCGCGGTGAAGATCCACGGGATCGGGCCCGCGGTGAACACCAGAGCCCTGTTGGTCCTCGGGCTCGCCTTCGTGATCCACTTCGTCCCCGAGTGGTTGAAGGCAGGTCTCGAGGAAGGGTTCTCCAAACTGCACCCACTGATTCAGGGGGCGATCGCCGCGCTGGTGATCGCGCTCATCGCCATCGTCATGGGCTCCGCACAGCCCTATTTCTACTTCCAGTTCTGAGGAAAGGGCCATGAGACCTTCGTACCGTTGGATGCTGAGGATCGCCGGGTTCCTGGTGATGGTCGTGCTCGCCGACGGGCTCGCCCAGGCTCTCCGCCTCAAGTATTGGATGCCCGGTATCAACGACCGCAGCCTCAACGTGTACGTCTACCAAAAGGAAGACGTGACACCTGACGTGTTGATCGTCGGCACCTCCCAGATCCTGCGCGGTCTCGACCCTGAGCTCATCGACCGCAGCTTGACCGTCGACCTCGGCAGGCCGACCACCAGCTACTCGGTCTGCCAGCTGGGGGTCAGCTGCTTCGCCAACTCCGTGGTCTTCTCGGATGTGGTGGCCTCGAACGGGAGTCCACGGGTGGTGGTCTTCGGGGTCTCACCAAGTTCGCTCAACGCGAACAACGGCAACATTCCCAAGGCTCTCCGCTACTATTGCTCGCTCTCCGATCTGATGCGTGCGGTCCCCTGGATGACCACCGGCAGCCAGTGGAACGGCGCTGCGCACGGCGCCTTTCGCGGGTTCGCCAACCTCGCACTCTACGCCCGCCACGTGGTGCTCCCGAAGGAGCAACGCTGGATGCTGAGTCGCCTGGCGATAGGGCGAGGCCGGATCGCCGCTTCCTCCCGCGAGCCCGTACTGCGGCTGTCCGATCTGTCGGCGAAGGCCCGTCGCGAAAAGTACTACAGCATGCGCTCTGAAGTCCGGTTCCGCTACATGAGCCGGTTCCACATCGGTGGGGCTCCCGAGGCCGGACTCCTCAGCAGCTGCCGGCTCGCGCGGGACAGGGGCATCCGGATGATTATCGTCAACCCACCGGTGACCGCCGAGTACCGCCGGCTGGCCTATCCGGCGCGAGTGGCGCAGGACTACTCGCGCTTCATCGAGGAGGTCATCGCATCCGAGCACGTCGACTTTGTCGACCTGGACAGGGGCGTCGTTTTGCTCACCGAAGACGACTTCATGGACTTCAGCCACCTCAACGCGGTGGGAGCGGCCAAGCTCAGCCGATACGTGGCGGAGGAAATCCTGGCCCCGATCCTCCGCTCAGAGTCCTGACGGCACCTTCCGCCCGCCGTTCCATCCCGAAATTAGGGACTTTTGACTTTAGACTTTTGACTTTTGAACCCCTCGGCGGACTGGATCACCGGGGCGGTGGCGGGCAGGATGCCGACTTCAACGGAGGACGGGTGTTCCGCGTTGCGCCACACCCGGTGGGTGGCCTTGATGTAGTCGTCGGCAAAGGCCTCGAAGATGTTGGGCACGAATTTCTGCGGGTTGCGGTCGAACAGCGGGAACAGGCTCGACTGCACCTGGATCATGATCCGGTGGCCGCGCTTGAAGGTGTGGAGGACTCCCTGCAGCGGCAGCTCGACCAGGGTGATCTCGCCGGGAGAGAAGGGCTCCGGTCGCTCGTAAGAGTTGCGGAACCGTCCGCGCATGATCTCCGAGCGCACCAAGCGCTGGGTTCCACCGAGGTCCTCCTCCCCCGGGTCCAGCGAATCCTGCGGTGGCTCATAACCCGGTAGCCGGCCGGGGAACTCATCGATCAGCTTGACCACCCAGTCGGCATCGCTGCCGGTGGTGGAAACCCACAGCCGCGCGGTGATCGGGCCGGCCATCGTCACATCCTGGTCCAAGGGTTCGGACCGGAAGACCAGGACGTCGGGCCGTCGTGCGGCGAAGCGCTGGTCCTCCACCATGTACTCGGAGTGCCAGCGGGTTGTGATGACAGGGGTGTAGGGAACCGGATTGGCCGGGTCGCTGACGAACTCGTCGAAGGCCGGATCGCCGTCGCCGGGCCTGTCGGTCGACAGCGCGCCCCCGCCGGCGAAATAGAAGGTGGCGTTCTCGAGCCCATGCGGCGGCCACTGGGCGAACTCCCGCCACCGGTTGGCGCCGGTCTCGAAGATCCACGCCTCGGGCAGATCGAGCTCGCCCTCCCCCTTCAAGAAGTGGCGGAAGAACGGGATCATCACCCGCTCCCGGAAGACCTCGGCGGTGGAGAAGCCGAAATCGGCCGGCCCCAACTCCCGGCCGTCCCGAACCAGCCACGCCCCGTGGCTCCACGGTCCCATCACCAGCATGTTGAAGATGCCTGGGTTGGCGTCCTCGATGGACCGGTAGATGTTGAATGGTCCGTAGAGATCCTCCGCGTCAAAAAGCCCGCCCACGATCAGCACCGCCGCCGAGATGTTGTTCAGGTGAGGCAGGATGTTGCGGGCCTGCCAAAACTCGTCGTAGTTGGGGTGCCGGGTCATCTCGGTCCAGAACGGCACCGAACCCTCGAGGAGCTCGTCTTCCACGTTGCCGACAGGCCCCAGATCGAGGAAAAACTGGTAGCCGTCCGGAGTGCCGAAGTCGAATCGTTCGTTACTCTGGGTGGTCGGTTCGGGCCGCGGCAGGCCGAAGCTGGCGAAGAACGGAAAGGACAGCGCCAAGGTGAACGCACCGTGGTGGTGCATGTCGTCCCAGTACCAGTCGGCGATGGGAGCGTTGGCCGACACCGCCTTGAGCGCCGGGTGGCCGTCGATCATGCCGGCCGAGCTGTAGAAGCCGGGGTAGGAGTTGCCCCACTGGCCGACCCGGCCGTTGTGACCCTCGACGTTGGCGAGCAGCCAATCGATGGTGTCGTGGGTGTCGGTGGACTCGTCCACGTCCTGCGGACCGCCCTTGGTCGCCAGGTGCGGTCGCATGTTGACGAACTCGCCCTCGGACATGTAGCGGCCGCGTACGTCCTGGCAGACGAAGATGTAGCCCTCGCGGGCGAAGTCCGCGGTCGGTCCGAACCACCGTGGGTACCGGTCGGCGCCGTACGGGTCGCAGGCGTAGGGCGTGCGGAGCATCATGAACGGTAGGCTCTTCGAGCGTCTCGATCGGCGTGTAGACCGCAGTGAACAGCTTGACCCCGTCCCTCATGGGAACCCGGTACTCGTGTTTGGTGTAGTGGCTCCGGATGTACTCCGCGAGCTCGGGGCTCTCCCAGTCCTGGGCGATGCCCACAGCCGCCGACGTGACCATCATGCCAACCGCGATCACCGACGACCACGCAACGTGACGCGACGCGCAAACCTCCATCATGCCCCTCCTCCACCGCCGACCGGCGGATTCCGGATGATAGCGCGGTGGGGCGGTCACGCGCATCATCGTGGACTGTCACATCGGCATTCCCGCGATGAGCCCAATTTTTGATTTTTATTTTCTTCGATGACATGTCGGGCGCCCAAACGGCCACGAGGTACGGATCGTGCCAGAATAGGATCATGGCACACGCGACCTCGCGAAGGGCCTATGAGCAGCTAGTCGACCGGTTGAACCGCTTCCCACAGGGGGCTCCCCCCTCCGACCTGCTGTTCCGGATTCTCGAGATGCTCTTCTCGCAACGGGAAGCAGAGCTGGTGGCCCAGCTTCCGATTCGGCCATTCACCGCCGAACAGGCGGCTCGCAGGTGGCGCATGCCGCTCTTTGAAACCCGCACGGTCCTCGACGAGCTGGCGAGCCGAGCAGTGCTGGTAGACATCCGGAACGAGGAGGGCACCTCATACGTGCTGCCACCTCCGATGGCCGGGTTCTTCGAGTTTTCCATGATGAGGGTGCGCGAGGATCTCGATCAGAAGCTGCTCGCCGAGCTCTTCCACGAGTATCTGAACGTCGAGGAGGAGTTCATCCGGGCGCTGTTCAGCGACGGCGAGACCCAGCTCGGACGGGCGTTCGTCTCGGAGCCGTCACTGCCCACCGACGGCGCGCTGCAGGTGCTCGATTACGAGCGCGCAAGCCACGTCGTGGCGAGCGCCGAGGCCATCGGTGTCGGCCTCTGTTACTGCCGCCACAAGATGGAGCACCTGGGCCGCGCCTGTGAGGCGCCCATGGACATCTGCATGACCTTCAACTCCACCGCTGCCGCCCTGACCCGCCACGGCTATGCCCGCGCGGTGGACGCGGCCGAATGCCTCGACCTGCTCCAGCAGGCCCGCGACAGCGCCTTGGTTCAGTTCGGCGAAAACGTCCAGCGGCGGGTGAACTTCATCTGTAACTGCTGCGGCTGCTGCTGCGAGGCGATGATCGCCGCCCGCCGTTTCGGCCACCTCAACGCGGTCCAAACCACCAATTTTCTGCCCCAAATCGGCGACGCCGAATGTACCGGTTGCGGGAAGTGCGTGGCCGCCTGTCCGGTGGAGGCCATGACCCTGGTGTCGGCCAACGAACCCGACAAGGCGAAACAGAAGCTCGCCAAGCTCGATGCTGCCCTGTGCCTCGGCTGCGGCGTCTGCGTCCCGGCCTGCCCCGACGGGAACATCACCCTCACACTTCGCGACCAACGGGTCATTACCCCGGTGGACTCGGTCCACCGCACCGTGCAGATGGCGGTCGAGCGGGGCAAGCTCCAGCACCTGATCGTCGACAATCACGCCCTTGCCAGTCATCGCGCCCTGGCAGCGGTCCTCGGCGCCATTCTCAGGCTGCCGCCGGTCAAGCGCGCGATGGCCCGCGACCAGCTCGGCTCCCGATACCTTCACACCCTCATCGAACGCAACGCCTGAGCTCCTCGGGCCGCGGTCGAAAGCAAGCGAGACGTGCGGGTGGGGACGGTCGATGTAGAATGCCGCCGGCACGAAATCCCGACCCGGTCGGAATCTCCAGGCTGCGAATCATCGTCAATTTCGTTGGAGGAGCTCACTCGATGCGATCAAAACTCTCGATCCTGTTCATCGTCACGATCGGCGTGATGGCCATCGTTTCCGGTCCGAGCGCCCAGGAACAGGTGGTGTCCGGAAGCTACCGCGGCGTTCTGCCGGTGGTGAAGGCGGACGTTTCGCCGCCCCTGAGGTCGATTCCACCGGTCCCGATCACCAAGGCCGGCCGCCTGATGGTCGATCCGGAGAGCGGGCTCGCCGGCGAACCCGGCCCGCAGGACACCGACCCGATCGTGCAGGACTCGGTGGCGACAGAAGCGATTCCACCCCCAGCCACCAGCTTTGACGGGCCCGGCAACCTCGCGGGGGTGTCGCCGCCCGACCCGGTGGGCGACGTCGGCCCCAACCACTACGTGGCCATGAGCAACCTCTACTTCGCGGTCTACGACAAGGACGGCACCCTGCTTTACGGACCGGCTGCCAACAACACGCTGTGGAGCGGTTTCGGCGGAGACTGCCAGTCGGACAACGACGGCGATCCAATCGTGCTCTACGACCAGCTCGCCGACCGCTGGATCCTGACCCAGTTCACGGCCTCCGGTCCGAACTACTTCAACTGCGTCGCCATCTCCACCGGTCCGGACCCCACGGGCACCTACTACCGCTACGCGGTGAGCACCGGCGCCAACTTCCCGGACTACCCGAAGTATGGAGTGTGGTCGGACGCCTACTACATCAGCACCCGCGAGTTCGACGGCCTCTTCGGCCCCTTCGTCGGCGTCGGGGCCTACGCCATGAATCGCGCCCAGATGATCGCCGGCGATCCCAATCCCCAAGTGATCTCCTTCCTGGCGACGCCCGGTGCGACGCCGTACAACGTGGGCGACGGCCTGCTCCCCTCGGACCTCGACGGCACCAACCTCCCGCCGTCGGGCAGCCCCGCCTACTTCGTCGGCGCCATGGACAACGGCGGCCAGTACGGCGCGCCGCAGGACGCCCTGACGCTGTGGAAGTTCGAGGCCGATTTCACGACTCCGGCCAACTCCACCTTCACCTTGACCGACACCATCCCGTTCGCCCCCTACGACACCCAGTTCTCCCCCTGCTCGGGGCGGAGCTGCATCCCGCAGCCGGGTACCTCCAACCGGCTCGACATCCTGTCCTACCGGCAGCGGCCCATGCACCGGCTCGCCTACCGCAACTTCGGCACCCACGAGTCGCTGGTCACCAACCAGTCGGTGGAGGCGTCGGCGGGCATCGCCGGCATGCGCTGGTGGGAGATCCGCAATCCGAACGGCACCCCGGTCATCTACCAGGAGGGCACCTACGCGCCGGGCGTCACCGACGGCATCCACCGCTGGATGGGCAGCGTCGCCATGGACGAGGCCGGCAACATCGCACTCGGCTACAGCGCCTCGAACGGCACCAACACCTACCCGAGCGTCTGGTACACCGGCCGCCTGGCCGGCGACCCGCCGGGCACGATGTCCCAGGGTGAGGGTTCCATCATCGACGGCACCGGCTCCCAGACCGGCAGCCAGCGCTGGGGCGACTACACCTCGATGAACATCGACCCTCTCGACGACTGCACCTTCTGGTTCGTCAACGAGTACGTCCCCAACACCAGCAGCACCGGCTGGCGGCTGCGCATCGGCTCCTTCAAGTTCAACGAGTGCGGCACCCCCGACTTCTACCTCGCCGGCACCCCCGACAGCCAGGCGATCTGCGCCGGAGCCGACGCCGTCTACGACCTCAGCGTCGGTTCGGTGAGCAGCTTCAGCAACCCGGTGACCCTGTCGGCGGGCGACAACCCGGCCGGCACCACCACCGCCTTCTCCCCCAACCCGGTGGTTCCCCCCGGTACCAGCCAGCTGACCGTCGGCAATACCGGCGCCGCGACGGCCGGAAGCTACCTGATCACGGTTTCCGGCATCGCCGACGCCAGTCCGGGTCACGACATCGAACTCGGTCTGGACGTCTTCGACGTCGTCCCCGGTAACGCGGCTCTCACCAATCCCGCGGACGGCGCCCTCAACCAGCCGTTGCGGCCGGTCTTTGAGTGGACGGCGGCGGCCGAGGCGATCAGCTACACCCTGGAGGTGGACGATCATCCGGGTTTCGGCAGCCCGGCTCTCACCGAGAGCGGCATCACCGAAACCACCTTCACTCCGGCCAGCGACCTGGCGTCCAACACCGTCTATTACTGGCGGGTGACGGCGGAGAACGCTTGCGGCGCCGGCGCCTCGTCGTCGGTTCACTCGTTCACCACGGTGTCCCTGCCGGGCGACTGCGGGATCGGCACGATGCCGGTGATCCACTTCACCGAGGACTTCGAGACCGGCGCGGCCGGGTGGACGCACAGTGGCAGCAACGACACCTGGGCCCTGTCCGGGACCAGGGTGCACGGCGGCGCATTCTCGTACCACGCCACCGACGTGGTCACAACGAGCGACCAGCGACTCGTGTCGCCCGATGTCGTCCTTCCCACCCAATCCCCGGTGACCCTCCAGTTCTGGAACTGGCAGGAGATGGAGGACCGGTCCGGCGGTTGCTTCGACGGCGGCATCCTCGAGATCTCCACCAATGGTGGATCGAGCTGGACCTACCTGCCGACTGCGGTCATGCAGACGGACCCCTACGACGGTCCGGTTTCCGGGCTCGGCAGCCTTTCCGGCTGGTGTGGCGACCCGCAGGACTGGCTCAAGTCGGTGGTCGACCTCGACGCCTACGCCGGCCAGACCGCGCGTTTCCGCTTCCGGCTCGGCACCGACTCGTCGGTGGGCCGCGAGGGATGGTACGTCGACGACGCCTACGTCCAGTCGTGCGAGGATCTGCTGCCGGACTTCTCGCTCGCAGCAACTCCGGAGGCGGTCGTGGCCTGCGAGGGGATCGACGCTTCGTTCGCCATCGAAGTCGGTTCGATCGGCGGTTTTGCGAACGGGGTGACGCTGTCGGCCACCGGCAACCCGGCGGGCTCGACCGCGACCTTCTCGGCGAACCCGGTGACGCCGCCAGGCAGCAGCACCCTCACGATCGGCAGTACGGCCGGGGCGGGCGGGGGCAGCTATCCGATCACGGTCAGCGGCACCGCCGACGGCAGTCCGGGCCACGACGTCGACGTGACCCTCGACCTGGTCGCGGGGGCACCGCCGGCTCCGACCCTGACCGCGCCCGCCGACGGCGCGGTCGACCAGCCGCTGCGGCCGATTTTCGAGTGGGCCGCGGTCGCCGGGGCGGACAGCTACACCCTCCAGGTCACCGACGATCCGCCCTCGGGGAGCGTGGGGATCTTCGAAACCGGAATCGTGGGCACCACCTTCACGCCGGCAGTCGATCTCGCGGACGGCACGGCTTACGTGTGGCGGGTGACGGCGGAAAACGTCTGCGGCGCCGGCACCGCCTCCGAGGTCTTCTCATTCTCCACCGTCGCCTTGCTGCCCTTCGCCGACGGTTTCGAGTCCGGCGACACCAGTGGATGGTCGGCGACCGTTCCCTGATCGCAGCACCACACCCGCACCCAACCATGGCCGGGTCCTTCGGGACCCGGCCTTTTTTCGTCCGGGGAAATGCAGTCGGGGTGATGCCTTACACGTTCCCATCCCCGTTCCCGTTCCCGAAAGTCAGCGGCAGCGACAGTCATCAGGGGCGGCGACAGAGAACAGCGAGCAGGGACAGCGATCAGTGTTCAGCGGCAGCCATCAGCGATATGTGAACACCTCGGCTCATCCGCCCCGCTACCGATAGACATACAACTGGAGGGAAATCCACTCCAGAGGATCGGCGCCGCCCGGGTCGGTGTTCTCGTACTCTTCACCGTCGAGGGTCCGGATGTCGAAATCGATGGTGTTGGTCTGGCCGGCCGTGACCAGGTCGGTGATGTCGATGGTCTGGCCGACGGTGATGGCGCCGGGGCACCACCCGTTTCGATCGTAGGTCCAGGTTCCCTGCTGGCCGAGCACCGGGTTGTATTCGCAGTCGGTGCGCCACGGAACGACCGACGACCGCTCTCCGTTGACGTAGAGGTCCTGGCGCAGGATGCAGAACTCGGCGCAGTTGTCGGTGTTCCCGAAGCTGTGACCGGTGGTGATCATCCGCGCCTCGACCCGGCTCGCATCGGCCGGGATCGCCACCTCGACCGGGTCGATCTGGGAGTCGACGTTGCGGTCGGGGTCGAGGTAGCCCAGGGTGATGTTGCGGCGGCCCCAGATGTTGACCACCTCATCGGGGGTTCGCGGCTCGCCAGGATAGAACACGAAGTCGAAGGTGATTCGCCAACCCTCGCCGTCGGAGTGTCCCGGACCCACCCAGGTGTCGATCCACGAAACCAGCGTCTGCCGACCTTGCAGCAGCGGCGCCAGGGCGGTGATGTCGACGTACTGGCACATTTCCACCCGGTACGGCGTGATATGTCGCATGATCTCGAGGTACTGCCATTCCTCCTCGGGGTCGTCGGGGTTGAGCACGAGCTGCAGGCTTCCGGTCCGATCCCAGTGGTCGCAGAGCCCGTTCTCCGGGCACTCGAGGTGGAGCCGAAGGCCGACCTGGTTCCAGTCCTCGGCGGCGGGAAAGTCGACCTCCTGCACGATCGACCGGTGGTTCTCCGCTCCAAACCAGTGGTAGTCCCGATCGAAAGCCCTGACCACCGTCGCCCCCTCGGCGATCGGCTCCTCCGGGCAGCGGAACCAGGGATCGTCCCACGAGAAGTCGAACCAGTCCCCTCCGGTTCCGGGGTCGGCCGGTACCAGCGGCACCGCTTCGAGGTAGGTCGGGTCACCGGTGAGTTGATCGACCTTCGAGCCGTACGCAAGGAAGATCGGGTTCCACGACTCGCTCGGATGCAGACCGAGGTCTTCGGTCGCGACGAGCGACACCCGCGCCGTCCATCCGGCCCCGGCGCCGGTCACGCCGAGCTCGGCGAGCACACGGTCGATCTGGACGTGCGACCAGGGCTCGAGGGTGTACGTCATGGTTCCTGCCTCGGCCCCGAAGGCGGTGTAGACCTTCACCTCGAAGGTCGAGCGCAGGTTCATGGACAGATTGACGATGCCGAGGTTGGTGCGGAACTCGGCGTCTTCCTCGAGGCCGACGATCACCACCGGGTCGGAGGTCTCGGATCGCGAGTAGCTCGGGATGCCCTGACCCATTGTGCCGTCGCCGGCGGGCGTCGAGGTCCGCGAGGTCACCCGAAGGTCCCCAACACCTGCGCCGACGGCAAACGATCGAACCACCAGGCTGGCAACTTCGTGGTCCGGGAACTCCTCACCGAGGACATCCCGCATGGACACGGTCTCGCCCTGGTTCATCCTGAAATAAAACCGCTCGGGACTTTCGTCGCCGATACCCTCACCACCCGTTGGAATGAGCTCGGTGAACACCAGGGTGTAGGACTCTGGGCCCGGAAAATGGACCGCCACGTCTGAGGTCCAGTGCGTGTCACCGGCTCCGAGGGTGCTGGCGACGACCGGGATCACCCGGTGGCGCGGCGGGCCCCAACGATCGACCCGGGTCTGAGCCTCGATGTAGGAGGGGTCGTTGGTCCGATTGTCCACTTTCGAGGCATAGACCGCGAAGTCGACCTCGGGAGGGGACAGCGGAGGCCCATCGGCGGCGTTGGGGGTGATGTCCCACCAGTCCACGAGCCGAACTACGGCGGTGTAGCCGGTGCCCTCGAGCCCCATGCGACGGAGCAGGCCATTGACCTGGACGTGCGCTCTCGGATTGAGGCTGTAGTGTGCGATCCCCACCGATGCCCCGGTCTGATCAAGGACCTCGACGGCGAAGGTCTCGACGAAGATCCAGGTGGGGTTGACGAGACCCAGGTTGGTGCGGAAGTCGTCCGACGACTCGAGGTCCGGGAGCACCCTTTCCTCGTCCATCAGGTCGCCGCCGCGCCACGGGATCCCACCGATGCCTTGGCCGAAGGTGCCCACTCCGTCCGGTGACGGCGTCCAGGTCCGAGAGCTCACCACCAGCGGCACGGGCCCATTGAGACCCTGGCCGACGACGACCAGGGCGCCCAGATCGTGGTCCGGAAAATAGGTACCCATCACGTCCTGGATGACCACGGTGTGGTTGGTCTCGACCAGGTCGGGTAGGAGCACGGCCCCGCCGCCGCCGCCGAGCAGCCCCTCGGCGCCGGTCGGAATCAGCTCGATGAAGACCTCGGCGCCGCGATCGGAGGGGTTGTGGATCACCAGATCGGTCCGCCAGTGGGCGCCGGCCATACCCTGGGTCGACGCCGCAGCGGGAATCAGTTGCCGCGGCGACTGGGCCGGACCGGCCCACGCCACGCATGCAAAAACGATCGCGATGACCCCAACGACCAACTTCCTCATCGTGCCCCTCCCCGCTCGCGCCGGCGCGGCCCGGTGCGATGTGGGAATCGTAGCAGAGGGAGACGGAGGGGCGACCTTCAGGGGTTCTTAGTTCTTAGTTCTTAGTTCTTAGTTCTTGGTTCTGAGTTCTGAGTTCTGGTTCGGCCGGTGATCGGGAGTCCGAGAAAGCCTCAATGGCCCGAGGGCGGGAAAACGTCAACGCCGGGACGGAGGTCGCCGATCAGGTGCTCGGCGAAGTAGGTCCAGACCAGTCCGTAGGTGTACTGCCATGGAGCCAGCCCGTGCCCGGTGCCCGGCATGACGAACATGTCGAACCTCTTGTTGGCCTTGATCAGCGCATCGGCCATCCGAAACAGATGTGAGAGGGGCACGACATTGTCCTGGCTGCCGTAGATCATCAGCAGGCGTCCCTCGAGGTTGGCGGCAATCTCGAGATTCGAGCCGACCTCGGCCGGCTTCCAGCTTTCACTCCCATGCTCGTTTTCGACGCGTTCCACACCCGCGTAACGCTCGACCCACTCGGCGGACTGTACGGAAGGGTCGTGCGGGCCGGTCATGGCGACTCCGACCTTGAAGAAATCGGGGTGCATCAGCATCGCCGACACGGTCATGAACCCCCCTGACGAGCCACCGTAGATTCCGATTCGATCTCGGTCGATGAAATCATGGCGGTCCGCAAGCTCCTCGATGACCGCCCGCTTGTCGGCCAGCCCGTAGTCACGGAACTGATCGCGGGCGTACTCGCGGTAGGCGAGACCTCGCAGCCGTGTGCCACCACGATTGCCGAACCTCACGACGACACAGCCGAGCTGGGCGAGGGTGGTCTCGGCGTTAACCGGGTTGAATCTCCTTGGGATGAACTCCTCCATCCTGCCCGGATAGACCCGGGTCACGATCGGGTACCGCTTGGCAGGGTCGAAGTCGAAGGGCTTCCACATCACGCCCCACTGGTCGGTGGTCCCGTCGGCCGACTTTGCCGCAAACAGCTCGGGCGGACGCCAGCCCGCTGTCAGCAGTCCGCTCACATCGGCCGTCTCCAACTCCATCAGGAGCTCTCCCTCGGCGTCGCGCAGCACCGATCGTGTGGGCAGGTCCATGCGTGAAAAGTTGTCGACGAAAACGGTGTTGGTCGGCGACATCACCACCGCGTGGTCTGCGTCCTCCGGGGTCAGCAGCCGCAGCGACGTGCCGTCCAATCCGATCCGGTAGACGTGCTGGTAGTAAGGGTTGCGACCCTGCTCACGACCGTTCGCGGACACGAAGACGACTCCGCCCGCCTCGTCCGCCGCCACGACCTCCTCGACGTTGAAGGCTCCGCTGGTGAGCTGCCGCACCGTGGATCCGTCCGCAGCGTGGAGGGAGTAATGACCCCAGCCGTCACGAATGCCCCACCACAGGAATTTGCCGCCGACCAGTTCGACCATCGGGTGCGCATAGACCATTCCGTCGAGCCTCTCCTCCACCAGGATCCTGCTCACGCCGGTCACCGGGTCAGCGCCACACAGGTCGAGCATCCGTTGGTCCCGGCTGCGTCGGAAGAAAAAGAGGGTCCGGGAATCGCCACTCCACCACAGCGGATCGATGAAGAACTCCTCCATCGTCTGGCCCGGCCAGCGCCCGGTATCCACCTGAACCGACTCGCCGGATTCCACGTCGATGACCCACACCTGCCACTGAGGGACGACCTCCCCGGGGAGCGGGAGCTTGACTGTGGTCAGGGACGGCCTCGGCTCCCCGAGGTGGTTCACGATCCAGTAGTCTGCCACCATCCGTGCGTCGGCCCGCTGTATGGCCAATCGTCGTGAGTCCGGTGACCACACGGCCGCAACCTCGCGCGGTTCGAGGTCTGTCGAGTCGACCAGCGTCCAGGGGTCGCCCCACGCCCACCCCCGCTCCCCGTCATGGGTCAGCTGGACCTCGGGCGCATCGGCCGTGTCGAGCGGCAACAAGAAGAGGTTGTTGCCACGGCCGAGGACGCACCGGGATCCATCGGGCGACACCGTGCACCATTCGGGAATCTCCGGTTTCTTCGGGGAATCGATGGCCACCAGCTCGATGGTGCCGGTGGCGAACTGGTAGCGTTGCTCCGCCAGGGTGAAGCGGAGAAGGGTCCCCCCTCCCTCGACCTCCAGGTCCTGAAGCTCGAGGTCGGCGGCGTCATGGTCCTTGCCTGAAATGTCGCTCAGCTCCGCCGCCAGGGCCGCGTGATCGAAAAGAGCGGTTTTCGATCGTCGAAGAGGATCAACCCTCCAGTAGCGGGTGCCTGCTTCGGTTCGGTACACGTACCAGAACTCGCCGCCGGCTCCCAACCAGTGCGGCGCCACCTCGAGGCCGGCCAGGCGGTCCGAAATCCGGTCCGGCCCCCAGTTCCCGGCAAGCTCCCAGTTGGCCGTTCTCACGGTTTCCAGTGTTTGGATTCGCCCGTCGACCTCATCACCGAAAAGAGCGTTGGGACATAAGAACATTATCCCTACGGCCAACCACCGGGAATCCCATTGTCCGGCTCGCATGACACCCCCGCCAATCATGAGATACGCGTGCGAGGAAAAACGTTGTAATGGCCGCTCGGGGAGAGCGCCCCCCGCACGGCATCCCTCCACAAGAAAAGAGGGCGCCTCGAGGGGCGCCCCCTGATTCGGTCGATCTGAGGTGGGTGATTCGGCGTCTACTCGACGTCGAAGTTCATCAGCTCCACCGGGATGGAGGTGTCGAGCCAGACGTTGTCCATGTAGGACTCGGAGCTGCCGTTCGAGAACAGGTCAAAGGCCCCGACTTCGAGGAGGCCAGCGGTGGTCCACTGCTGGATGTCGACGAAGGCCCCTCCGTAGGTCACGGTGTAGAGATTGGCAGCCGAAGTCGATCTCGACAATGAGCTCGACCCACTGGTCGGTCAGCAAGGGAACCGCCCCTGTACCGGGAACGTCGGTGCCCCCGAGGTTGCTCACCGAACCAGGACTGACGCCCGCCGTGACGCAGGCGCTCTGGCACATCGCGACCTGGACCGACCAGTGGTACGGGCCGCCGTGGGCGTACTGGTCGAGGATGATGAAGAACAGCTCGCCCGACTGGGACGCCGGAACATAGGTTTGCACCTTCGCATACCAGACGCCACCACTCACTCCCGCAAACTGATGGACCACGTCGGCTGCGCCCGAGACCGCCAGCGAGTTCGGTGACGAGAACGACTGCAGCGTGGTCACCATCGCGTCCGCGGCAGGAGAAGCGTCCCAGCCTTCCCATCCGCCCTGGCCGATGATGCCCGCCCCCGAGGCGTAGCTGTCGAAGTTGTCTGCGAAGAACTGGGCCTGGGCGGGCAGCGCGAACGCCATTGCCAAGACCACTCCACCAATAAGCCAACGAATTTTCATCACTCCGCTCCTTCCTCAATATCCCCTCTCCGGACCTGGAAACCCGACACCGAATCAGCCCCGAGCGCCGGCAGTCCGAGAGGATTTAATTTTCTACCGTGGAAATCATACCAGAAAACCGCCCTGAAATGCGACTGCCGACCCCAGAATACATCGACAACTGGATCCTCACCGGTCCCCACGACCCTCGAACCCCGCCACCGTCGGCCGCTGCGGGGGCTCCTCGTTCAACCGAATCGAGGTACTCTTGGGCTCTGATGGCGCGACCCTACCCGGCCGATATCGACATCGACCTGGATCGCCTCCAGGTGGGTTTCGGGGACGTCGAAGACGCGGCGGCCCGGCTGGAGGGAATCGTCCACCGCACGCCGGTCATGACCTCGCGAACCCTCGACGGTCGCGTCGGCGGCGAGGTCTTCCTCAAGTGTGAGAGCTTCCAACGCACCGGTGCCTTCAAAATCCGGGGAGCCTACAACGCCCTGGCGCAGCTCGGCGACGAGGACCGTCGTCGCGGCGTGCTGACCTTCTCGTCGGGCAACCACGCGCAGGCAGCGGCCCTGGCCGGACAATTGCTCGGTATCGATGTCCAGATCGTCATGCCGTCCGACGCACCCGAAGCCAAGCTGGCCGCGACCCGCGGTTACGGCGCCACGATCATCACCTACGACCGGTTCGAGACCACTCGCGAGGAGATCGCCGCCAGGGTGGCCGCCGAGACGGGCCGGATCGTCGTTCCTCCCTACGACCACCCCCACATCGTCGCCGGCCAGGGCACTGCGGCAAAGGAGCTCTTCGAGGAGGTCGGGGGGCTCGATCTTCTGGTGGTGCCCTGCGGCGGTGGCGGATTGCTGTCGGGAAGCGCGATCTCGGCCCGATGCGCTGTCTCCGGGGTGTCGAGTGGTCGGCGCGGAGCCGGCGGAGGCCGCCGACGCCGCGGCTTCATTTCGCTCCGGCGTGCTCCACCGGGTGGACAACCCGGAGACCATCGCCGACGGGGCGCGCACCCCGCACCTGGGCCGGGTGACCTTTCCGCTGGTGAAGCGTTACGTGCACGACATCGTGACCGTCCCCGACCCGGCCCTGTTGAACGCCATGCGATTTCTGTGGGAGAGGATGAAGCTGGTGGTCGAGCCCACCGGCGCGCTGGCGGTGGCGGCCCTGCTCGAGGGGCTGGTGCCGGCTGCCGATCGAATCGGCGTGGTGATCTCCGGCGGCAACGTCGATCTCGCCCGGATCGCCGCATGGTTCGGCACCTCATCTTGAGTACCGATTGCGCCTCCTGCTCGAGACCGAGTTCTTAGTTCTTAGTTCTTAGTTTCAAACGGTTGTTCATCGATCGAACCGATGAGAGCCTTCCGGAAAGGGGGCGAGGGTGGGAACTCAGAACTAAGAACTCAGAACTCAAAACTCAGAACTGAGACCTGCAGGCTGCTTCCAACGCCGCGACCGCGTCGCCCAGCCGGTCGAGGGTCGAGGCCTTGCCCTGGTAGAAGGGAGCCCGGCCGCCGCCCCGGCCTGCGAGGATGACCGCGACCTCGCCACCGACGACATCGAGGTCGAGCCCCGACGCCTCGGCCGCCACGATCAGGAAGAACCCCTCCCCCGGCGGTCCGGCCGAAAGCAGCGCAATCTTGTCTGGAGCGTGCCGGATGAGAGCCTTGCCGATCTCCTGGAGGAAGGTCATGTCGTGGCGCTCCCAGTGGCCGGAGACGACGCGACCCGGATCGGAACCCAGCCGATCCGCGATCGCCGAGGCGAGTTCGGCGATCAATCGGCGGCGATCCGCGGCCAGCTCCTTCTCCCGCTCCAGCCGGAGTGCAACAAGGTCGGGGAGGTCGTCATCGGCTGAACCGAGCAAGGTCCGGAGGACGGAGGTTGCGGGCCTCGTGGTTCGCCATCCGGGACCGCACCCGATCGCCCGCGACCCAGAAGACCCTGGTGCCGCCGCGCATGGGCTCGGTGCCGAGCATGGCGACGGTGCCGATCTCCGAGGTGTTGCGGACGTGGGTGCCGCCGCACGTGTTGAGGTCGAGGCCTTCGATCTCCACCAGCCGGAGCGTCCCCTCGAAGCCCTCGGGCAGACAGCCGCGACCGCACGCCGAGCTCCTCCATCCGGTCCTGCTCCGCCCAGCGCACGGCAACCGGCCGGCACGCGCGGATCTCTTCCACCGCGACATCCTCCAGGGTTCGCAGCTGCTCTGCAGTGAGCGCGGGCGCGTCGAACTCGATGTCCGAAACGGTCGGCCCGAGGTGGAAGGCCATGGTCCGCCAGCCGAACCGGCTCTGCGCAATGGTGGTGAGCAGGTGTTGGGCGGTGTGCTGCTGCATGTGATCCCAGCGCCGAGCCCAGTCGATCCGAAGGTGAACCGGCCCGGTGTTCACCGGCGACGTCAAGAATGTGGCGAATGTGATGATCCACCTTGCGGACGTCCACAACATTGACCGTGCCCAGAGTCCCGCGGTCGGCCGGCTGGCCACCCCCCTCCGGGTAGAACACCGTGTCGGCGGTGACGGCGAACGGCCGTCCGGCTTCCTCACCCGTCTCTATGATCTCGGTGTCCAGTTCGGTCAGATATGCGTCGGTTTCGTACGAGAGTCGCGTCATCGTCAATCAGATGATCCATATTACTCAATACTCGCGTCTCAGATCTCACAGCAAACGAAGAAGTGATCCCAATCCAATTCGACGTGAGATCTGAGCCGCGAGTATTGAGCTGATTGGTGACAAGAACTCCTGCACCAACGGTCATGTAGACGTGGAAACAGCGAGCGCTACACTGACGGCGACCCGAATGACGGTGGATCACCCGACCGACGCGGCCGATGACGCCCGCCTCCTCGACCTGTTTGCCGATCTGGCTGCGGGCCGGGACGAAGCCCTCGAGGGCCTCTGGGACCGGTGCGCCGACCAACTCTACGGTTTCGCGCTGTGGCGCACGGGCTCGGTCCCCGACGCCGAGGATGTGGTCCAGGAGGTATGGGTCCGTCTGGCACGGTCCGGGCGTCGCCTCGCCGCCGTCCGCAATCCTCGCGCCTACCTGCTCAGGATCGCCCGCAACTGCGCCGCCGACCTGCTCTCCCGCCGGCGAGAGGTGCCGCTGGACGAGTCCGTCCCTACGGTGGTGGAGGTGGACGACACCGATGCCCGGATCGACGGCCGGCGGGCCTCGGCGCTCATCCTCCAGCTGTCACCCAAGCTCCGCGAGGTGATCTTCCTTCATCAGCTCGGCGGCCTCAGCTTTCGCGAGATCGCCGCCGTCTGCGGGGTACCGCTGTTCACTGCCGCCAGCCGACACCGGTTGGCGATCCGGCGTCTGCGCGAGCTCATGGGAGTCGACAATGACTAACGACCGTGACGACCTGCTGGCCGGGTGGCGCTCTCCTCCGGCTCCACTTCAGCTCAGGCGGCGGGCCCTGGCCGCCGCCCGGGACGCCAACCGCGCCCCGGTGAAACGCCGCCTCGAAGATCGTTTGTGGGAAAGCAGGCCCATCCGCTACGGTTGGCTGGCCGCAGCCTCCCTGCTGTTGTTCCTCAACCTGGCGGTGGGAGTTTCGCACCGGCCTGCCATCCTTGCTTTGAACCACGGAGCCGAGGTCCATCAAATCGATGGGATCGATATCGGGGTCTTGATCCCCCAACCCACTCGAGCGGCATGGACCCTCGCAGACGCCCAACTGGTGGTCAGGCAAATTTTGACGGATCCCTGCCTCGACCCGTTGCTTCAAGGAGACTGCACATGACCGATGCACTCTGGTTCCGCCGCATGGCGATCGCGGCCGCCGCGATCGTGATCCTGGGCCTCGGTTGGTCCCTCACCGTCCGGGTGCTGACCGCCGAGGAGACCGTGGAGGACCGACTGGCGGCATTCGACCGCAGCGATGTTCCTCCGGAGCAAAACGCGGCCGAGTGGCTGTTGGCCGGCGCCGGGGCCGTGGTGTGGTCCGACGAGGACTTCAAGACCATCGGCGAGGCGTCCAATGCACCGCACGCGGATTGGGATCTCGCACTCGAGACAGCGGTGCGCCAGACTCTCGAACGTCAGGGCGGTGCCCTCGAGACCCTCCACAAAGCCGCCAAGATGGAGCTGTCGAGCTACGGCATCCGCCATGGCGCGGGGGCTGACACCGAGCTCCCCGATCTGCTGTCGCTGGTCAAGGCCTGCCGGCTGTTGCTGGCCGAGGCCCGGGTCGCCGGAGCGGACGGAGACGAGGCCGCGTTGATCACCGCCCTCGCCACTATGGGACGATTGGCGGACTCGCTGGAGCGGGAGAGCACCCTGATCACGGCTCTCGTGGGCGTGGCCTGCGAACGGATGATGTTGCGCGCCGCCGCCGAAACCCTGACGGCCCCACCTGTCCTGATCAACGGGCTCGAGTTCCTCGACGCTGTCGAGGGCACGCTGGCCACCGAGGACCCGCTGGCAACGATGCACCGCGTCTTCGACGCCTGGACCTTGGTGGAACAGAAGGCGCTCATCGACCAGAGTCACGGCGCTTCGGCGTGGGCCGACGCGGGGATCTCCCTGGCTGACATCGAAGGCGCCGGAAACTCCCTGCACGAGCTGGTGGACACGCCCTATGGATCCGCACCGGGCCGCTTCGAGGACGATCCGCCGGAGGACCCGTTGCACATGGTCATGGACAACGTCCGGAGGACCATCCCGAGAGCTCAGGCCGCCGCCGCCCAGCGACGCCTGGTGCGGACCGGAATCGAGCTGCGGCGCGCAGCCCTGGCCGACGGAGCCTACCCGGCCGACCTGTCTGCGATCCCGGATGGCAGCCTGCCCGATCCGCTCACCGGCCGACCGTTCGCATACGTGGTGGAGCCGGACGGCTCGGCCACGGTGGCGATGGTGGGGGCCGAGGAGCTGCTGGAGCAGGTGGTGGTCAAGACCGGGGCGGTGGTGCCCCCGATTCACCTCCCCGCACCGTAGTTCGGGGTTCAGGATTCGGGGTTCGGGATTCGATTCCCGAACCCCGACGTTGCGGCCGGGCGGTATACTCGGCGACCGGAGGTCGAGATGAGCACCGCCAGACAGAAGTTATTCGGCGTTTTGCTTGTGGGTATAGGGTTCGCGGCCGGGTCGCTGTGGAGCCTGTACGCCGTTGCCCAGCGGTCCCCCGCCGCCGGCCGCCCCCGCCCGGTGTCGGCACGAGGGGCGCTCACCCCCGACGAGATGAGCGTGACGGCCCTGTTCCACAGGGCATCGCCGTCGGTGGTCTACATCACCTCCAAGGCGGTCCGGCGAGATTTCTTCAGCCTCAACGTCCTGGAGATCCCCCAGGGCACCGGGTCCGGCTTCGTGTGGGACAGCGACGGCCACGTGGTCACGAACTTCCACGTCCTGCGCAGCGGCAGTTCCTTCGAGGTGACCCTGGCCGATCAGAGCACCTGGCCCGCCACACCGGTGGGCGGCGCGCCCGAGAAGGACCTCGCGGTGCTCAAAATCGACGCCCCGCAGGACCGCTTCCGGCCGATCGACATCGGGACCTCGAACGACCTGCTGGTGGGTCAGACCGTGCTTGCCATCGGCAACCCCTTCGGCTTCGACCAGACGCTCACCACCGGCATCATCTCCGCCCTCGGGCGGGAGATCGAATCGATGAGCGGAGTGCCCATCCAGGACGTGATTCAGACCGACGCGGCGATCAACCCCGGCAACTCGGGCGGTCCGCTGCTGGACAGCGCCGGCCGGCTGATCGGCGTCAATGCCGCCATCGTCAGTCCCTCCGGAGGCTACGCCGGCATCGGCTTCGCGATTCCGGTGGACACAGTGAACTGGGTGGTGCCGGACCTGATCTCGTACGGCGGCATCCGCCGGCCCACCATCGGCGTGCAGCTGGCCTCGGACGCGATCAACCGGCGGCTCCGCCTCGACGGCGTGCTGGTGATCAACGTCTTTCCAGGAACCGGCGCCGAGGCCGCCGGGCTGCGACCCTCGTTCCGGGATCGACGGGGACGCGTGCAGCTCGGCGACATCATCGTCGCCGTCGAGGGCGAGCCGGTGCGCAGTCAATCGGAGCTCCGACTCCGCCTCGAGCAGCGTCAGGCCGGGGAGACGGTCGAGGTCACCCTCGACCGTGACGGCCACAGGAAGACGGTCGAGGTGAGGTTGGGCGAACCGGATTGAATTGAAAATTGAAAATTCCCGTCCGTCCGAGAGTGGGTTCTTAGTTCTTAGATCATAGTTCTTAGTTCTTAGTTCTTAGTTCTTAGTTGCATACGGTTGTTCGTCGTTCGAATCGTCGAGAGTCTGCCGGGTAGAAAGTAGGTGGGCGGTGACTTTCGACTTTCGACTTTTGACTTTGGACTTTTGACTTTTGACTCTTGACTCGCGGAGCGGCCGGGCGGGCGGGAAAATCCAAATCGGACGTGTCCTATTGCGTGTCCTCGGCAAAGAACTCCGAGACGTGAGGGGCGACACGTTCGGGATCGGTGAGGTGGACGTGGTGGCCGCCGTCGACCTCGGCCACGGTGAGGTCAGCGACGGCCGCCTTGCGAGCCGAAACCAGATCCTCCGGGAACGGCCAGCCGTTGGCGGCCCGCACCGCCAGGACCGGGCACGGGATCTGGCGCAGGAATGCCAGCACCTGGTCCTCGGTGAAACGTACCCTGGAACGGGTTTTGAGTCTGGGGTCGTGGGTGAAGACCACTCCTCCGGCCACCGGCTCGGTGCCCCGTTCCACCAGCAGGCGGGCCGAGGATACGTCGAGGTCCGAGTTGCGCCGGCGGGCTTCGACCGCTGCATCCAAGTTTGGAAAGACCCGCGGTTCCTCGGCGGTCAGCTTCGCTTCCTGCTTCAGGGCCGCGGCGAAACCCGACGGTGCGTTCTCGGGGTCATCGGCGAGGGGGCCGAAGCCCTCGACCAGCACCAGCCGGTCGATCCTGTCCGGAATCACCGCCGGCACCAGCGATGAGATCCCAGCACCCATGGAGTGCCCCAGCAGGGAGAATCGATCCCAGCCGAGGGCGTCGGCAGCCGCAATCACCGCCGCCACCCAGTCGACGAAGTGATGACCGCAGGCGATCGGCAGTCGATCGGACCGGCCGTGGCCGGGGAGGTCGAGGGCGACGATTCTGAGCCCATCCAGCCGCGGAGCCAACCGATCGAAGCTGGCGGCGTTGTCGAGCCACCCGTGGAGGGCCAACACCCGGGGTCCATCCGGAGGACCCCAGTCTCGGGCTGCCAAACCCTGTTGCGGCAGCAGCAGGCGGACGTCTCGGACCCCCACGTCTTACCTGTGGTCGCGGTACATCCGCATCGCGAACTGCCCCGGCGCCGAGCTCCGCATCTCCTCCACCACCTTGAGCATGTCGTCCGGCAGGTCCACCAGCGACGGCAGCGGCGCACCGTACCCGCGCGGCAGCAGCACCGGCGCCGCCAGCGCCGAAAAGGTGAGGTCGGCAGCCGTGAAGTCCCCGCCGACAAGATAACTCCGGCCGTCGGCGAGAATCCCGTCCACCGTCGCGAAAACCTCGCGGATGCGTTGAAGCGACCGGTCCGCAGACTCCGCGTTGATTCGCATCCCCCTTCTCATCAGACCCCGGATCACTGGCAACGACGCCCGAAACACGAACCGCTCCCCGCCGGAGGCGCCGATCAGCACCGACCCGAGGAAGAGGTCCCGGTGCTTCAGGAGGTGGAAGTACGCCAACCGGCGGGTGTGGGGCCCCAGCTTGAGGTCGAAGAGGTCCTCGAGCTCGTCGACCGCCGCCCGGCCGTCGGGGTGGTCCGGGTACAGCCGCGCGTGGTTGGCGTGGCGGCGATCGAGAAAGTGCAGAATCTCGGTGGAGTCCGGGTAGACGCCGGCATCGGTCACCAGCACCGGGGCTGTCCGGCCGCCGCCGGCGCGCCGGCAGGCAGCGTAGTGCAGCATCGGCGGGTGGCGCTCCTCGGTGTAGCCGACCCCGAAGTGCTCCAGGCCCCAGCGAGCCTTCTCGCAGTAATGGGACGGCGGAATGGTGACGAGCCTGTAGGCGGTGTCCACGCGACAACTATACCGATTCCTGAATTTTGAATTTGGAATTCCGAATTCCGAATTCAGTCTGACTCGCCCCCTTCGGCGGCAGCCGTCGCCTCGACCGGAACCGGTTCTTGGGCTCCCTCGGCGTCGTCATCGCCGAGCAGATAGTGGCGGAACCACTCCAGCTCCCTGGTCTGGTAGTCGACCATGTGCTTCGGCTCGTTGATGCCGTGACCTTCTCGGGGGTAAAGCACGAGCCGGCTGGGGACGTCGTTGAGCTGCAGATAGGTGAACATCTCCACCGACTGCCGAGGGTCAACCGGCAGGTCCTCCTGGCCGTGCATAATCAGGGTCGGTGTCGAGATTTGGGCGACCCTCGATGCCGGCGAGTGCTGCCAGAGCAGCTCCAAGTCCCCGGCCCAGGGCTGACGGTAGGAGTCGATCAGCAACTGGGGATTCGACTGCCCCATGGCCGACACGAAATTGAAAAGCCCCGCGACGGACACCGCCGCCGCAAATCGGTCGGTGCGACTGACCACGACGTTGGTCATCAGCCCGCCGTAGGAGTAGCCGGTGAAACCGAGCCGTTCCTCATCGGCGATCCCCCGCTCCACCAGATCGTCCACCGCAGCCATCAGATCCTTGAAGTCGTCGGTGCCGAAATTGCGGTAGACGCCGCGTCTGAACTCTATGCCGTAACCGGTTCCGCCCCGCGGGTTGGCGATGAAGACGGCAAACCCGTTGTGGGAGAGCACGTGCCACGGGTAGCGGCCGGACCACGAGTTGCCGTACCGGCTGTAGGGGCCGCCGTGCATTTCGACGATCGTGGGCAGGGGCTCGCCCTCCTGCGCCCCCGGCGGCCAGAACAAGAAACCCTCGACGGTCACGCCGTCGTGGCCAGTCAGCTCCATCTTGACCGGTTTGGCGAGATCGAATCCCGCCACCGCGTCGTCGGTGGAGTCGAGCTCGAGGGCCGGCCCCCCCGCCAGCTCGCGGACCCACAACGATCCCGGCCGGTTGAGCTCGCTCTCCACGTAGGCCAGCTTCCCCGCCGAGATCGAAAAGCCAGCAAGACCACCCTCGAGGTCGGTCACCCGCTGCAGCTGACCGCTCCCGGCGTCGATCCGGTACAGGTCGAGACTGGTACCGACCGCGATTTCGAGATACAGGGCCGAACCGTCTTCCGCCCAGACCGCGGGCCGTGGCGGGGTCGAGTTGCCACCATCCATGGAGAACGGGCTGAGGGCGGTGACGACCCGTTCGGCGCCGCTGTCGAGGTCGCGGATGACGACGTCCTTCAAGTTGAGGTAAGCCCTGAAGTCCGCCTCCCGGTCCACGAAGTACGCCAGCCGGCGCCCGTCAGGAGAGAACGACGCCATCGAGGCGTGGCGGTCCAGTGGCGAGATCGTGGTCATCGCGCCGCTGGCCACGTCGACCAGGGCCACCCGCTGTTCCTCGTCCACCAGACCGGAGAAGCGGGGGTTGTAGGTCAGTGCGATGGTCGCACCATCGGGCGACCATGCGGCCCCCAGAGCATTGATCGGTGGAGTCGTGAGTCTCTTCGGCTCGTCCTTCCCCGTTCCGTCTTCGGTGACCGAAACGACCCACAGCTGCGGGAACTCCTCAGGGTTCTCGAGCCGATCGAAGACGGTTCCGTCTGCGGCGTCAGCGTCGGCCTCCCCCTCCTGAGAAACCTCGTCGAGGTCGCCGGCGTTGTCGTCCTCCTTGGTGGCGAGGACCGCGAGGCGGTTACCGTCGGGGGTCCACCAGTACCCGGCCACACCTTGCTCGAGATCGGTCACCGCCCTCGGCTCGGAGCCGTCGAGCGGGTTGATCCAAACCTGGGGGCTGCCCCCCCGACTCGAGATGAAGCTGAGCGCTCCGGACGGACTCCAGTCAAGGGAGTACGGTCGGTCATCTCCCCAGCTGATCCGCCGAACTCCTCCACCGGCGGTGTCGGCCATCCAGATCTGACGGTGCCGTTTGTCCTCGGCGATGTCGATCTGGCTCCGCAGGTAGGCGACCCGGCCGCCGTCGGGGGACAGGTGCGGGGAAGAGAGGGTCGGCACCTCGAGAAAGGCTTCGATGGTGAAGTCGCTGGTTCCGGATTCGATCTCGGACGCCACTCCGACGGCAGCGATGAAGGTCAGGAACAGCAGGCAAAGGGCTCTCTTCATGGCTCCTCCTCGATCATCCGATCGGCACCGCATTATACGGGGGAAGCCGTTGGCAGTTTACGTTGTCGCAGCGGTTAGCTGCTCGAACGCGACTCACCGCAACCAGCAGACAGCCGTAGGCCAGCCCACTCCCCCGCGACGACCCCCTTGGCCACGGCTGTGGGCTGCTGCTGTCGGTGAGATACCAGTCAGTTTCGAGGGAGGTTTTCCGAATTCCGAATTCCGAATTCCGAATTCCGAAAAGAACCCCCCTCCCGCCGGGAGGTGGAGGTGGCGGGAGGGGGTTCCGACGCCCTCCAGTGGACGCCTTCGATCGGAAGGAGAGGAGGTGGAGAGATCAGTCCATCTGTTTCCTCAGGATCGCCGGGATCTCGTAGTCATCGGTTTGATTGATGCCGTACTCCGAATTGGGTCCTCCAGGAACGAAGAAACGGCTCGCCCTCGCCGGAACCCGCTCGTCCCGCAGCTCGACCGCCGGCCGAGCATCGGCCACCGGCATGTGCGCGGTCAGCTCGTCGGAGTGGAATCCGGTCGCGATCACCGTCACCTGCATGGCGTCTTCCATGTCGGGAACCACCACCGCGCCGAACAGGATCTGAGCCGACGGATCGGCTCCCTCGGTGATGATCTCGGCAGCTTCGTTGATCTCGTTCAGGGTCACGTCCTCGCCGCCTGTGATGTTGATCAGCAGCCCCCGAGCCCCTTCGATGGAGGTTTCCTCGAGCAACGGTGAGGCGATCGCCTGCTGAGCCGCCTCGACGGCCCGGTGCTCGCCGGTCGCGGACCCGATGCCCATGATGGCGTGACCCATCCCCTGCATGACGGTCCGAACGTCGGCGAAATCGCGATTGATGAGCCCGGGGACCGTGATGATGTCGGCGATCCCCTGCACCGCCTGGCGGAGCACATCGTCGGCAATACTCATGGCCTCGGTAAAGTTCGTGTTCCGTTCGACAAACTTCAGGAGGCGATCGTTGGGAATGGTGATGAGGGTGTCCACGTGTTCACCCAGCTGCAGGATGCCCTCCTCCGCCACGTTGCGGCGGCGGGATCCCTCGAAGCTGAACGGCTTGGTAACCACCGCCACCGTCAGCGCCCCCACGTCCTGCGCCATCTGGGCGATGATCGGCGCTGCGCCGGTGCCGGTGCCGCCGCCCATGCCACAGGTGATGAAGACCATGTCGGCCCCGTCGAGCAGGTCGAAGATCTTCTTGTCGGCCTCCAAGGCGGCGTTGCGGCCGACCTCCGGATTGGCTCCCGCCCCGAGACCGCGGGTGAGCTCCAGGCCGAGCTGGAGCCTCATCCCGGCGTGACTGTTGCCGAGCGCCTGCGCATCCGTGTTGGCGGCGATGAACTCGACGCCTCCGAGGCCCGCATCAATCATCCGGTTCACGGAGTTGCAGCCACCTCCTCCAACTCCGATCACCTTGATTCGCGCCGGCGGCGGCGCCTCGTCCAGGAAGATCCCTATCTCGGAGTCCATCACCGACTCGGTCCCGCCGCCCACAATGACCCTCCCACCAGCCACGTTGTCATCAAACTCGATCATGTCCACCTCCCAGTTCGAAAAAGTCACCGAGCGCATTCCTCAGCCACGTGAAAAACCCGCCCCGATGCTGAGTCACCAGAACATCCTGTCCGTTGCGCCGGTGATGGAGACGGATCAGACCGCACGCGACGGCCCATTCCGGTCCTGACACCGGCTCTGTTAATCCCGCCAGTCGGCGGGGGGTTCCGATCCGAACCCGATGGCCGAAGATGGCCTCGCCCTCGTCCTCCAGACCCTCGAGCCGTGCGCCTCCGCCGGTGAGCACGACACCGGCCCTCGGCATTCGGTCCAGACCGCTGTTCACCAACGAGCTATGGACCCTGATGAAGAGGTCGCGGGCACGCTCGACCAGGATCTCGGCCACGAACGAAGCCGCATGAACCTGATTGCCGTCTCCACCCAGGGTCGGCACCTCCACCGCCTGCCGGCCGAGATTCTCCCTGTGAACCGCGCAGCCGACGCTGCGTTTGACCTGTTCCGCCGCCGCTGTCGTCGTCTTGAGCATGGCCGCGAGGTCGCTGGTGAACAACCGCCCCCCCACCGGCAGGGCGCCGCTGGCGACCACGGCGCCTTCGCCGTAGAGGACCCACTCGGTCGACGCGTATCCGATATCGAGCAGCAGACAGCCAAGCTCTCGTTCGTCGTCGGCCAACACTGATTCCGCCGCCGCCAACGGCTCGAAGAACATCTGGTCCACCACCACCGCCGCCCGGTTTACAGCCTGCTCCACGGTCTCGGCGTGGATGCGGTTGGTATAGAGGACGTAGGCCGAGGCATCCAGCCGCCGGCCGGGCATGCCGACCGGGTGGTCCATGCCGTTGTGACCGTCGATTCCGAAGCCGCACGGAATGATGTCGAGGACCCGATAGTCGGGTGGAATGGCCACCTGGGCGCAGGCCCTCAGGGCGCGCCTCACGTCGTCGCTGCACACCGTGTCGCCCCGCCCGGTGACCGGTACCGACGTCTTGGAGGGATTGCCCTGGATGGCCGCTCCACCGAGCCCCACGATGCCGGCCTCCACCGGCATCGAAGCCATCGCCTCCGCCTCCTCGGCGGCCACCCGGATCGCGGTGCTCACCTCGTCGGGTTTGGCGATCACTCCCTTGCGCGCACCGTCATGTCTCGCCTGGCCGCAACCGTGGACGACCAACTGGCCGTCTTCGGGGGTCGCCACGACCACCGACACCGTGGAAGAGCCCACGTCGATGCCCACCAGCGGCCGCCCCTCGCTCACCCGACACCTCCGAGCACGACCCTGTCGTCCCAGCGGAGATCGACCCACTCGACACCCGCGTCTCCGGCGGCCACCCGCGCCGTCCAGTAACGTTCTCCCCCGGTCGACACAGGTCCGACGTGCATGACCACCCAACGCTCCTCGGTCGACGGCCGGATCCGGACCTCGTAGGTGGTCGGCGTCACGCGACGGACCCTTTCAACCTGTCCGCCGGTCGCCTGCTCGATGCGGCGGGACACGGCGAGGCCACGCCGCAAATCCGTGGGCCGACATGGGATGTCCTCGAAGACCGGGAAGAAGGGGCCGTCGAGCCGGCCGCCGACGGCTCCCGACTCGGTCACCGCGTGCCACCCCTGACCGATCCCCACCGACCCGTGGGGAGCCGAGCGTTGCGCGGAAACCTTCAGGGTGCTCGGCAGCTCGAGCCGCACCTCGACCGCTGCCACCTCGGGCCACACTTCGAGCTGACGGCGAACCCACTGAGGACTCACCATCAACGCCGGCCGCCCCTCGAGTTCCTCGATGGAGGATCTGACCACCTCCGGCACCCCCGCACAGCCGCTCACGTCCACCGCCTGGACTCGCCACAACGGCACCAGAACGAGCGCCATCGGCATCAGAACAACGACGAGAAGCGGGCGTCGCGACCCCCTCCTCGGGATGCGGGGGCGGAGGCGATCGGGGAGGAAGGTGCCGTTCATCAAACCCTCTCCAACCACATCTCGGCAATCCGGTGAACATCCCCTGCACCCATGGTGAGCACCACGGCCCCTGGCGAGACGATCCCGGACAGGCGCTCCACCGCCTCTTCCAAACCGCTCGACCGCCATCACCGAGCGATGACCGAGGCGGCCCGCCTCGGCCACGACCAGCCCGGAGTCAACCCCGTCAATGGGCCGCTCCCGGGCCGGGTAGATGGGCACCACGATGGCGGCGTCCGCCGCCAACAGCGCCTCGGCGAAACCTGTCGCGAAGTCCCTGGTGCGGCTGAAGAGGTGGGGCTGGAACACCGCCACCAGCGGCCTTCCCGGCATCGCCTGGCGCGCCGCCGCCAGGACTGCACGCAGCTCGGTCGGGTGGTGGGCGTAATCGTCGACCACGGTCACGCCGTCCCGCTCACCGAGGATCTGGAATCGGCGGGCGACCCCGGCGAAATCGGCGCAACCACCTGCGAGGGTTTCGAACGGCACCCCGAGCTCGAGCCCGGTGGCGATGGCAGCCAGCGCGTTATTGACGTTGTGTCGCCCGGCCAGCGGGAGCAACACCCGACCCAGGGCCGCGCGGCGATGCTCGACGATGAACACCGAGCCGCCGGCGTCGGCCTCGATGCCGGTGGCCCTCAGATCACAGTCGCCGTCAAGGCCGTACCAGACGATCCTGCGCCTCAACCGTCGGGCCAGGGCCCGCACTCCAGGATCGTCCGCGCACGCCACCACCAGGCCGAAGGGAGAGACCCGGTTGGCGAATTGGGCGAAGGCGACCTCGAGATCTTCGGGTCCGTCGTAACAATCGAGGTGTTCCGGTTCGAGGTTGGTGATGATCGCGATCTGGGGACCCAGCTCAAGGAAGGAGCGGTCGAACTCGTCGGCCTCGCACACCATCACGTCGCCCGAGCCGCGGCGACCGTGGGCGTCCATCGACCGTGCCAGACCTCCGACGATGACGGTCGGTTCGAGTCCAGCCGCGTCGAGGAGATGGCCAATCAATGCGGTGGTGGTGGTCTTGCCGTGAGTTCCCGCCACCGCCACGCCGCGCTGTCCGCGCATCAACTGTGCCAACATCTCGGCCCGCCGTGCGACGGGCACGCCGGACGCCAGAGCTGCCGCAATCTCGGGGTTGGCGGGATCCACGGCGGAGGACACCACCAGGACGTCCACGCCGGCGAGGTGGCTCGGATCGTGGCCCTTGCAAACGGTTCCACCGAGCGCCTCCAGACGCCGCGTCCGATCCGACAGCTCGAGATCACAGCCCGAAACGTCGACACCGTCGGCCAGCAGCACCTCGGCCAGCCCGCACATACCGACACCGCCGGCACCCATGAGGTGGAGGCGACGGATCATCTTCCGCCTCCCACCGCCAGGATCCGCCGTGCGATGGTGCGGGCGGCATCCGGCTTGGCCACCTGACGGGCGCAACTCCCCATCGCTTTGAGTGTTTCGGGGAACTGCAGCAGCCCCTCGAGTACATCGGCGACCATCTCCGGCGTAGCCTGGTCCTCGGTCAGCACCACCGCACCACCCGCCCGGGCCAACGACTCGGCGTTGAACAGCTGGTGGCCTCCGGCGGCGGCTCTGAACGGGATCAGCAATCCACCACGTCCCGCCGCCGCCAGCTCCGAAACGGTCAGCGCCCCTGACCGGGCGACGACCAGATCCGCCTGGGCGAGGGCGCTCCACGGTTCTGAGAGAAAGGCCGTCACTTCGGCCTCGAGGGCCAGATCCAGGTAACTGGTTCGAACCACCTCCGCCCAGCGAACCCCGGCCTGGTGGCGCACCTCGGGCGCCAGTCCACGCCGGTCGAGGAGCGAAACCGCCCGCGGCAGCGTCCGGTTGAGGAACAGCGACCCCTGGCTGCCGCCGAGGATCAACAGTCGCGGAGGATCGTGGGGCTCGACCTGGGGAACCTCGAAAAAGGCCCTGCGCACCGGGTTCCCGGTCCATTCTGCAGGCAAGGAAGGAAAGGCGTCGACGGCGTCGATGAATCCACAGCACACGAGGGCGGACCACGGCGCGAGGTAGGTATTGGTAAGGCCGGGCACCGAGTTTTGCTCCTGCAGGACGAACGGGATCCCCAGCAGTCCGGCCGCGGTGATTCCCGCGCCCGATGCGTAACCGCCCACTCCCAGCACCGCCGTGGGCTCCAGCTTGAGCATCATCCTCATGGCGCCCACCACCGCCTGGGGCATCAGTCCGATGGCCCGCACCGCAGCGGCCGGTCCGCGGCCGTGGAAGCCCTCGAGGTCCATCAACGTCAGGGGGACGCCCCGCTGGGCCACCAGCTCGGCTTCCAGGCCGCGCCGCGCCCCGAGCCAGTGGGCGTCGGCACCGATGGCCTGGAGCTCCCGCACCACGGCCAGGCCCGGGAAGATGTGCCCGCCGGTGCCGCCTCCGGTCACCACCACCGCCCGACTCATCACGCCACCTCACGGGACAGGTTCAACAGCAACCCCACCGCCATCAGGCTGACGATGAGGTCGGTTTTGCCGTAGCTCACCAGGGGTAGGGGAATGCCCTTGGGAGGCAGCAGGTCGAGACATACCACCATGTGGATCAACGTCTGCACGGCGAAGGAGAGGGTGAGCCCGAAGGCGAGCAGGGATCGAGCCGGCGACTGTAGCCGCAAGGCGATGCGAAGGCCTCGCCACACGATCACCGAGGCCAGGCCCACCAGCACGAGCACCCCGGCAAGACCCAGTTCCTCGCCGGTGATCGCGAAGATGAAATCGGTGTGAGGCTCGGGCAGAAAGAAGAGCTTCTGGAGGCCAGACCCGTAGCCTCGCCCCAACAGTCCCCCACTTCCCAGCGCCACCAGGCTCTGGGTGGTCTGCCAACTCGCGGCGGCACCCCCCTCCTGGGCATCGAAGAAGGCGCGGACCCGGTCCATTCGGTAGGGCGAGGACAGAATGGCCACCACCAGCGCAGCCAGGGCCGCGAACGCCGGCGCGGCAAACAGGCGCATCGGCATCCCGGCCACGAAGGCCATGCCGGCGACCACGATCAGTACCAAGGTCGCGGACCCGAGGTCCGGTTCGATCACGATCAGCCCGGCGGTGAGGAAAGCGGCACCGCCCACGATCGAAAGCCTGCGATTCGGCCAGCCCTCGCCGGCCGCCGCCGCCAGCTGAATCGCAACGAAGACGATGACGGCAATTCGAGCGAGCACTGACGGCTGGACCGAGATCCCGCCAACCCACAGCCAACGGTGGGTGTTGGCCACCGGCGGCATCAGAAAGGCAGCACCAAGCATCAACCATGTGGTCGCGAGTCCGATCCTCGCCAATTTGAGCTCGGTGAGGAATTCGCTCCGCAAGTGCATGCACACCACCAGCGCGCCGAGACCCACCACCGCCGTCGCCGCCTGCCATGTAAAGAAGTACGACCCGGGCCGCTGGTATCGCTCCTCGGCCAGCACCCACGATGCCGAGGCCAGGATCGCCAGGCCGACGAAAACCTGCAGGACCGCGGCCGCCAGCAGGAAGCGGTCGAAGCGTTGCCTTATGGGCATGGCGCCGCCTCCCGTCGGGCGAGCCGGGCGAACACCCTGCCACGATCGGCGTAACCGTCGAACTGATCGAAGGACGCGCAGGCAGGCGCCAGCAACACCATCTGCCCCGGCGCGGCGGCCTCCCTCGCCGCGCGCACCGCCTCGTCGAGGGTGCGGCACTCCACAACCGGCGCCGCGCCTGCCAGGGATTGGGCGATGACCGGCCCGTCGGTGCCGATCACGTAGACCCGGACCGCAGCCCGTCCCACCTCCGGGGCCATGACCGAGAAGTCCTGACCCTTGGCCTGGCCCCCCAGAATCAGGTGGAGTGATCGGTCCGGGTAGCCGCCGAGGGCGGCGAGCGCCGCGCCGACGTTGGTCGCCTTGGAGTCGTCCACCCACCGCACTCCACTCTCCTCGAGCACGACTTGGTGGCGGTGCTCGAGCCCTTGGAACGTCCGAAGTACCCGGGCGGCGGCTGCAGGCGATCCGCCCAACTCGACCGCGGCCAGCACCGATGCGAGAGCGTTTGCCACGTTGTGGACACCGGTGAGCGCCACCCTCGACCGGTCGGTGAAGGCCTCACCGTCCAGCACCAGGCGGTCTCCGTCGAGACAGGCGTCGGCCCCGGTCACCAGCGAAAACGTGCGTCGCCGAGCGGCGGTCGGCGTCTCGGCGACCTCCGGTTCGTCGGCGTTCAAAATCGCCCGATCGGCCTCGCGTTGGAACGCGAACAAACGGCGCTTGGCTCCCCGGTAGCTCGCCAGGTCGGGGTGGCGTTCGAGATGGTCCTGGCTCAGATTCAAAAAGACGCCCACGGTGGGCCGCATGGCGGTGAGCAACTCGGCCTGGAAGCTCGAGATCTCGAGCACCCAGCACCCCCACCCGCCGTTCAGCACGAGTTGGGACGCGGCGACCCCGAGGTTGCCGCCGGCCACCGCCGCCACCCCGCTCTCACGGAGGATCTCGGCGGTCAGGGTAGTGACGGTGCTCTTGCCGTTGGAGCCGGTGATTGCCGCCATCGGCATGGCGGGGGCGTGCAGCCACGCATACTCCACCTCCGGCACGACCGCGATCTCTCGCTGCCGAGCCGCTCGCAAAATCTCCACATTCGGAGCCACCCCGGGGGAGGTCACGACCAGGTCGGCGCCATCGAGGCAGGCTTCGGGATGGGCGCCGAAGAAGGTGCGACACCCTTCAGGGAGCCCTGCCGCCTCTGCCTCGAGCTCCAACGCGGAGCGTCGATCGGTGACCCACACCTGGGCGCCGCCGCGAGCTGCCAGACGGGCTGCCGCCAGACCGGAGGTCCCCAGTCCGACGATCAATACCCTGTGCAGCCTCGTCACGTCCATCCTCACCTCAACTTCAGGGTGGCCAGCCCAGCCAGCGCGAACACGACCGAGATGATCCAGAACCGAATCACGACCTGGGTTTCCGCCCAGCCGAGCAGCTCGAAATGGTGGTGCAGCGGCGCCATCCGGAAAACCCTCTTACCGCGCAGCTTGAAAGACGCCACCTGAATCAGGACCGAAAGCGCCTCGAGCACGAACAGGCCGCCCACCAGGACCAGCAGCAACTCCTGTTTGGCGACCACCGCCACGATGCCGATGCCGCCACCGAGGGCCAACGATCCAACGTCTCCCATGAACACCTGGGCGGGGTGACAGTTGAACCACAAGAAGCCGAGGGCGGCGCCCATCACGGCACCGGTGAAGACGGCGACTTCACCGGAGCCGGCGACATAGACGATTCGCAGGTACTCGGCGATCCGCGAGTTGCCGGCGACGTAGACGAAGACCGTGTAGGTCCCGGCGGCGATCGCCATCGAGCCCACCGCGAGCCCGTCCAGCCCATCCGTCAGGTTGACGGCGTTCGACGAGCCGAGCAGCACCAGCACGACAAACAGCAAGTACGCCAACCCCAGAGGAATCAGAACCTCCTTGAAGAACGGGAGGGCGAGCGCTCCGGCGTGGGGAGCCGGCGCCGCCACGGCCCGGGTGGTGATGCCGGCGGCGAGACCGACGATCACCTGTAGGGAGACCTTCTGGCGCGCCGTGAGGCCGAGGTTGCGGCGGTACCTGACCTTGAGCCAATCGTCGGCGAATCCGATACCGGCAAATGCCAGGGTCACCGCCAGCACCGTCCACACGTACGGGTTCTTCAAATCAGCCCACAGCAGGGTCGCCGCGGCGATGGCCCCGACGATCAGGAGACCGCCCATGGTTGGTGTCCCGGCCTTGACCTGGTGGTGCTCGGGCCCCTCCTCTCGGATCGCCTGCCGAATCTGCAGCGCGTGCAGGCGCTTAACCAGCCAAGGCCCCACCAGCAGGCTGAGGAAGAACGCCGTCGCGATGGCCAGCCCGGTGCGGAACGTGATGTACCGGAAGACGTTGAAACCGATCCAGTGGGAGCCGAGCGGCAGCAGCAGTCCGTAAAGCATCAGGCCGCCTCCTCCCCAACCAGCCCGACCACTGTCCGGTCCAGGCCCACTCCCCGCGAGCCCTTCACCAGGATCACGTCTCCCGGCTGGAGACACGCTTCGAGCATTTCCACAGCCTGATCGGCGTCCCGGGCTACCTGTACCGAGGCGGCCCCGGAGAGCTTCGCCGCCTGGGCGAGCAACCTCGCGGCCCCGGCGCCGACCGCCACCAGGAGGTCACAGGCCGCCGCCGCTCGCTCGCCGACCGCGCGGTGAGCCTGATCGGTGAGGTCGCCGAGCTCGTACATTTCTCCCAGCACCGCTACCCGCCGCCCGGGCGACGCGGCGAGGAGATCGAGCATCGTCTCCATCGCCACCGGGGAGGCGTTGTAGCTGTCATCCACCACGGTCACATCGTCGGCCAGATGAAAGAGCCGGCCGCGGTGCGGCGCAGCCCTCAGGCCGGGAACCACGGCGGCGATCTGCCCGACCTCGATGTCGAGAGCGTGGGCAGCAGCCGCAGCTGCGAGCAGGTTCCGGGCCTGGTGCCAGCCCGGGAGCCGGAGCTCCACCCGTGAGGTCCCGTCCGGCATGACCAGCTCGAATCGCGTTCCGAGCAGGCCGAGATCCTCCACCGCCCTCATCCGGACGTCTCCCCGTCCCCCGAACCGCAGCACCCGCGCCTCGGTCTTCAGGGGGAAGTCGCGTTGCTGAGGATCGTCGTCGTTGATCACCAGGGTGCCGGAGGCATCGAGGTGCGGCAACAGCTCGGCCTTGGCGCTGACGATACCGTCGAGGTCCGAGAAGAACTCGGTGTGGGCCGGCGCGATCCTGGTGTAGACCAGCACCCCGATCGGCCGCAGAATCCTGCCCAGCACGTCCAGCTCCCCGCGACGGCTCATGCCCGCCTCCGCCACAAAGACGGCGAGGTCGTCCGGCTGTGAAAGCAGCTGTGCCGGCAACCCGAGGGTGTTGTTCCGGTTCCCTTCGGTTCTCCCGGTGCTGCGGTAAGTCCCGACCAGGTTGGCGATGAACTCCTTGACGGTGGTCTTGCCCACCGAACCGGTCACGGCGCAGACAGTCCAGGCGCACCCCGCCCGCTGCTGGCGAGCCAGCTCCCAGTACGCTTCGAGAGGATCGGCGACGCGGATCAGAGCCCGCCCCGTGGGCACCGGCCCCAGCTCCGCGCCCTGCCGAACCAGCGCAGCCGCGGCACGGCCCAGGGCCTCGGCCACGAACTCGTGGCCGTCCCGCCGTTCGCCGGGCAGTGCGACGAAGAGGTCGCCCGGCTGCAACAGACGGGAGTCCACCTCGGCGCCCGTGACCGCCACGTCGGCCCGCCCGTCGACCGCGCCGCCGACGCGCCGCGCCACATCCCCGGCGGTCATCCGCACAGCGCCCCCCCGGCCCGCTCCCGGACGACCTCGTGGTCCGAGAAGGGAAGAACGCTGTCGCCCATTGTCTGGGTGGTCTCGTGACCCTTGCCCGCGATCAGGACCAACGCCTTCGGATCAGCCATCTCCAGCGCGCGGGCGATGGCCTCCCGCCGATCGAGTACCACCTCGGGTTCGGTTCCCGCCGCCCGCACGCCCTCGGCCACCGCCGCTGCGATCGCCGCCGGGTCCTCCGACCGGGGGTTGTCCGAGGTGACCACCGCGACATCGGCGAGCTCGCCGACCGCGAATCCCATGGGGCCGCGCTTTCCCTGGTCGCGGTCGCCGCCGGCTCCGAATACCACGATCAAACGCCGGTCAGTGAGTCGGCGCAACGCCTGGAGGACCGTCCGCAGACCACCGGGAGTGTGGGCGTAGTCCACCAGCACCGGAAACGGAAGATCAACGGCGACCCGCTCGAGCCTGCCGGTGAGGGGACGGGCCGCTTCGAGTCCGACCCGAATGGCGTCCGGGCACACCCCCGCAGCATGAGCGCACGCAGCCGCAGCCAGTGCGTTGCGGAGGTTGTGGACGCCCACCAACGGCAGATGGACCGGGACCGACGACCCTTCGATGGTCAGCACGAACCGGGACCCGGAGAGATCGCCCGAGACCTCGCTCGCACTCACATCGCCGTGGCCGAGGCCCCACGAAACGTCACCGGGACGAGGCTCGTCCAGCAGCCTTGACCCCCACGGGTCTTCCACCGGGAGCACCCGCCGCCCGTCCTCCGCCAGGTGCTCGTCGAAGAGCCTGCGCTTGGCCCGGAAGTAGGTCTCCATGTCGCCGTGGTAGTCCAGGTGGTCACGCGTCAGATTGGTCCACGCCGCCACCTGGAACCCGAGGCCGGCCAACCGGTCCTGCACCAGTGCGTGCGACGAGACCTCCATGGCGACCGCCCGGCCCCCAACCTTCAAGGTACGCCTCAGCAGCGGGGCGAGATCCGTGGCCTCGGGAGTCGTTCTCGCCGACGGCACCGTTTTGCCTGACGGCAGCACGCATCCGAGGGTGCCGATGAAGCTCGCCGGAACGCCGGCAGCGGCGAAAATCAGGCGCACCATATGGGCTGTGGTGCTCTTGCCATTGGTGCCGGTGATGCCGACCATGGTCAGCTTCTGCTGCGGGTCGCCGGCCAGCGGCCAGGCGGCCATAGCCATCAGTCGCCTCGGTCGAGAGCTCCGGAGCCACGGAACCTCGATGCCTTCCGGTCGAGCCCGGTTGGTGAGCACGGCAGCCGCACCGTTGGCCAACGCCTCGCCGAGGAAGTCCAGGCCGTGGGCCTTGGCTCCGGGCAAGGCCGCAAAGATCAACCCACGGCTCACCTTGCGCGAGTCGTGGGTGATGCCGCGAACCTCGCCGTCTCCGTCGAGAGTGCCGCCGGGAAGACGATCGAGGAGGCGCGACAACCTCACACCACCCCTCCCCCGTCGTCCGCGACGATCTCCCGCGCCGGCGGCACCCCGAGGTGACACATGACCGCGGCTGCGATGCGGGCGAATGCCGGCGCCGCGACCGTCGAGCCCCAAAAATCAGTGGTCGGCTCCACCACGGTCACCACCACCACGATGCTCGGTTCAGGTTGCGGCAGGAAACCCGCGAACCAGGCCACGTGATGAATGTCGTCAAAGGAACCGGCGACCGCTCGCTGGGCAGTGCCGGTCTTGCCGGCAACCCGGTACCCGGGCACCCTGGCCATCCTGCCGGTCCCGTGGTCGACCACACCCTCGAGCATCCGGCACAGGCGATCGCAGAGTGCCGGATCGATGACTCGGGCGCGCCATCGCTCTCGGTCCAGGATCGTGTCGTGGCCACCGGTGACGCTGGCCACCAGGCGGGGCCGGAGCAGCCAACCGCCGTTGGCCACGGCGCCGTAGGCCAGCGCCAGTTGGAGCGGGGTCACCGTCAACTCCTGACCGAGGGCGAGGCTCGCCTTGCTCATCCCTGACCACACGCTCACCGGTGCGAGGATGCCCTTCGACTCCCCAGGAAAACCGACGCCGGTCTTTCGCCCGAACCCGAAGGCGTCAAAAGTCTGCCACAGGAGGTCCGGCGGCAGCCGATCGGCGACCTCGATGATCCCGGCGTTCGCCGATTGCTCCACCACCTCGTCGAGGGTGTACACGCCCGGTTCTGCGTGGTCCCGCATCCACCGGCCGGCGACGGTCGTGCCCTTCAGCCGGCAGTCGAAACGTTCGCCGGGCCGAACCACCCCGCCGGCCAACGCGGCAGCGGCCACCAGTGGCTTGACCACCGACCCCGGCTCGTAGGCTTCCTGAACCGGACGAAGCCCCCAGTTGACCTGATCCGTTTCTCCCGGTCGTTCCGGGTGGTAGGACGGCAGGGACACCATCGCCAGAATCGAACCTGTTCGGGCCTCCAACACCACGGCAGAGATGGATTTCGCGCGCTGTGCCTCGAGCACGCCCGCCAGCTCGCGTTCGCAGGTGGCCTGCAGCCGGGCGTGCAGGGTCAGCTCGAGATCATATCCGGCCCGACCCCCCCGGTCGCGCAACGGTTCCAGCCGGAGGCGCCGCTGGACCGCGTCGTTCACCGCCAGGAAGCCCTGGGGTTCTCCGGAAAGCAGGGCGTCGTAGTGGTGCTCGAAGCCGTTGCGACCGACCGTCACCAGCTCCTCCCGACCGACGAACCCGACCACCGGCGCGGCGACGGAACCGAGCGGATAGATGCGAGCGGTGTCGGGCACCAGAACGACCGCGGCCGGCGCGAGCTCCTGGATCGCGTCGGCGGTGTTGCGGTCGATGCTCTGGGCTAGCCACACCGATCGGGCGCCCCGGCCGATCCGGCGGCGCAGGTCCTCCTCAGAAATTGCCAACATCGGCACCGCTGCGCGGATGAACAGCTCCGGGTAGGCCAGCAACTTGGTATCGAGTTGAACGGCGACACGGTCCACCGAGGTGGCGAGCACGTAACCGTCGGCGGAGAGGATACGGCCCCGCGGTCCCGGAACCTCGATGACCTTCTCCTGCTGACCGCGCGCCTTGTCGGCCCACTTCTGGTGCTCGAGGACCATGATTTGGAAGGACCGGCCCACCACCACCCCGAGGGCTGCGATCAACCCGACCACGACCACCAGGGCACGGCGCCGATTCACTGCGCTTCCTCCGATTGTGATGCGGTCATCAGGTCCGCCGGTCCCGGCGGAACCAAGCCCGCCCGCCGTGCCCTCTCGGCCAAGCTGGCGGGGCTGCGGATCAGCTCGAGCTCAAGCGCCAGCGCGCTCTCTCTCCGCTCGAGCTCTCCCACCTCCGACCGCAGCTTGATCAGGTCGTAGTGGATGGTGGTGCTCCTCAGCCTCGGCCACCCGACGAGGAACAAGGCGGTCAGCACAACCGCCGACATGAAGACCACGACGGTGAATACATGGGGCCACCGCCGGTCACGTTGGGGAACCAGAAAGCGGTTGCTCGGAGACGCGATCGGCAGATCCATCAGCCGCCTCTCCCCACCCGTTCGGCGACCCTCAGACGAGCCGACCGCGCTCGTGGGTTCCGCTCGATTTCGTCGGCGGTCGGTCGCTCGGGCCGGGGGGTCAGCACCTTGACCACTCGTTCGGGTTCGCAGGTGCAGACGGGAAGATCCGGCGGACAGACACAGCGCCCCTCAAGACTCCGCAGGCCGTGCTTGACGATCCGATCCTCCAGCGAGTGGAACGAGATCACCGCGATCCGTCCGCCCGCCGCGAGCCGGCGAGTTGCCGGCACCACGAATCCCTCGAGCTGGCCGAGCTCGTCGTTGACCGCGATTCTGAGCGCCTGGAAGCTCCGCGTTGCGGGGTGGATACGGCGTTCGGAGGTGGGGCCCACCGCGCGGGCGACCACTCGGGCCAGCTCACCGGTGGTTCGGATCGGCCGTTCGGCCCGTGCCGCCACGATCGCCCTGGCCACCCGTCGAGCCCTGCGTTCCTCGCCGAGGTCACGGAGCAGATGCATCAGCTCCTCCTCGGAGGCCGAGTCGACCAGGTCGGCGGCCGTCCGGCCGCTGTCGGCCATGCGCATGTCCAGCGGTCCGTCGTTTTGAAACGAGAACCCGCGCGCCGGAGAATCGAGCTGCAGCGACGAGCATCCGAGGTCTGCGAGCACCGCGACCGGCGCCGGGCATCCGAGGTCGGAAAGCACCAGATCAAGGTCCGCGAACGGCCGGTTGACCAGACGAACTCGATCCGAAAAGGGGCGCAGCCGTTGTCGGGCGTGCTCGATCGCCTCCGGATCACGGTCGAGACCGACGAGGTGAAGGCCGGGAGACGCCTCCAGCAGAGCCGCCGCATGACCACCGAGCCCCACCGTGGCATCGATGAGCAGGCCGGGGGCGGTGGAGGCCAGCCAGGCCACCACACGATCGCGCAGAACGGGAACGTGAACGGCCGGCAAGGGCACCATCCATCACAGCTCCAGGCGGGCGAGCTCTTCCAGCTCCTCATCGCTCAGGGAGTCCTCCTGCAAAATCGCGGCTGCGCGCGCCCTCATCGTGATGGCCAGGTGGTTGATTCGTCCGGAGACCACGACCTCACCCTGGACGTCGACCATTTCGCGCAACAGGGCCGGAACCATGAGCCGGCCGTGATCGTCCAGCTCGAGCAGCTGGCCGTAGTTGACCCTTTCGATGAGTTTCAAGACCGCCGGTTTCATGGCCGGCTTGCTGAGCAGGCGTTCCTCGACGAGCTGCCAAACCTCGAGCGGGTAGATCCTCAGTTCATGGGGAAAAAAGGAACACAGGTAGACCTCGCGACCGAAGCTCTCCTCGAGCTGCTCGCGAAGACGCGCCGGGAGCTTGACCCGCCCCTTGGCGTCGATTGTGGCAGGGAATCCTCCTCGAAAACGCTGCACTCGGCCCCCTCGGTCCACCGAAGTGACGCTGACTGGTCTCGACTTTCCACTTCAGACCTATTTCGACCACTTCTGACCACCCTATATTGATAGCCCGAAAGCTGCATGTCAAGGGCGTGATGGACCAATGAAATAGCTGCCGCTCAGCAGGTTTCGATCGGCATCGTTCGGAGTGGTCCGATTCCTCTACATGTTGTGTGAACCTTCAACAACACCACCATATGTGGTGGCCGCCCCTCCCGCGATAAAACCGGATAGAATAACCGCGGTGACCAACGGCACGATCCGACGCGTCGGGGTAGTCCTGAATACCTCCAGTACCGAGGCGACCGAACTGGGCCGTCGGCTGATCCGCGAGCTCGAATCCCGGGGCTTGGAGGCCATTCTCGACCGCGAATCGGCGTCGGCGTACGACCTTGAGACCGACGTCACGCGCGCCTGCCTGGCCCCGAGGGTGGACCTCATCGTGGTCCTGGGCGGCGACGGCACCATGTTGTCGGTCACCCGTGGCGAGCTCGGCGATACCCCCGTGCTCGGCATCAATATGGGTTACCTCGGGTTCCTCACGGAACACTCCGCCGAAGAGCTCTTCCCCATGGTCGACACCGTCCTCGAGGGCAGGGCAACCATCCAACGACGGGAACGTCTGTCCGTGACGGTGGAGATGCCGGGGGGCAATCGCCTCACTCACTACGTGCTGAACGACGCGGTGGTGAACAAGTCGGCGGTCGCCCGAATGGTGACTTTGGAAGTCCAGGTGGACGGTGAGTTATTGAGTCGCTTCAGGGCCGATGGCCTGATCGTGGCCACTCCCACCGGATCCACCGCCTACAACCTCTCGGCCGGCGGGCCGATCCTCTACCCGACCCTCGACGTCATCGTGGTCACGCCGATCTGTCCCCACACCTTGACCAACCGTCCGATCGTCCTTGACCTGGACTCGGTGGTGGAGGTCCGCCTCGAGAGTCCTTCCGAGGAGGTCTACATCACCCTCGACGGTCAAGAGGGCTTCCCCCTCACCACCCGTGACGTGGTTCGAATCCGGCGCTGCGCCGAACCCATCCACCTCGTCGAGCAGCCCAGTCGAACTTACTTCCAGGTGCTCCATCGCAAGCTCAAATGGGGAGAACGGGGCGGGTGAGATACCGCCACCTCAGACGCACGGTGATCGCCGTGCTGGCGGCCATCGCCTTCTTTCTCACCGTCGCGATGGTCGCCCGGCACGTGCTGGACAGCGCGGCCGTTCGAAATGGCGCGATCCGCACCATTCAACGAGTTGCCGCAGCCCGGGGGATCGACCTCGCCATCGAGGATCTCCGCTGGGAGCTGTTCCCTCCCCGAGTCGTGCTCACGCGGGTCGCCGCCACCGGGCCGGGGATCAGCGCCGAGGTCGACCGCGTGGAAGCTGACCTGGCGCGAGTCCGGGTCGCCCGCAGGACGATCGAGCTCGGCACCGTCGCGGCACGCGGGATCACCGTCCGCCTCGACGAGATTCCACGCGCCGCATTGACCGGGGACGGATCGCTCATCCGGCTCGCCATCAGGCAGCTGGACCTCAGGGATATCAGGTTCGAAGGCCACAACCTGCCGGGGAAGCTCGACGTCGACCTGGAGGGCTTCGCCGTGTCGTGGACATCCGTTGGCGATCTGCCGTCGGGATTCGTCAGCGTCGACCAGGCGAGAGTCGTGGTTCCCGGGCTTGAACCGTTCACGGCTGCCGTCCAGTCCCGGATCGTGATCGACGAGGGTATCCGGCTCCCCGGCTGGAAGATCGACGGCGACGGGATCTCGATCCGGGGATCCGGCAGGATCGGCGACGGATCGGTCCGCCTGGATCTGGAAGGAACCGCAATCCTCGATGTATTGGACGACCTCCTCCGAACCGGCGTCGATCTCGGAGGGACGATGGTGTTCTCAGGCCGGATCGACACCGGGGCCGACGATCTGGTCACCCTCGACGTCAGCTCGCCCTTGGCGCGGGCTGCGGGCTTTCCGGCGGAAGATGTCCAGGCCACGCTGATCGTCGCCCGGGACTCCCTGAATGGAACCTTGCACCGGGCCACCTTCAACGGCGGCCGCATCGGCGGCAAGTACCGCCTCGACCACCTGAGCGGTCCAACGCGGCCGCACACCGTGCACGCGTCAGGGGACGGCGTCTCGGTGGCGGGACTGCTCGAGGACCTGGGCGTTCCGACGGCGGGCGTTGCTGCGCGGATGGCCGTGGAGGTCGACCTGGCGTGGAACGGCAGGTCGATCAACAGTGGGAAAGGCACGGCCGTCGTGCTGCTCAGCCCGGACGCCGGTGAGCTGCCTGCCGAGGGCCGTCTCGATGTGGCTTTGACCTCCGAGGGTCTGCTGCGCTTCTCCGCCGAGGACCTCTCCCTCGGCAGCTCGGCGATCAGTTGGCAGGGCCCGCTGACCCTCGGCAGCTGGCAGCCGAATTGGTCGATCCGCGCCTCGCACGCTTCCCTGAACGAGGTGGTATCTCTGGTCAATGGCCTCGTCGAGCAAGAGCTGCTCCCCGCCTGGATTTCCGGAATCGGGGATCTCCAGGTCTCCCTCAGCGGACCGTGGAACCAGCTCGTTGTCAGGGCTCGACTCGACGCGCGACCCCTGCTCCTACCGCCCATCGTGCTCGACCAACTGGTCACCGAGTTCACGATCGCCGACTCCAGGCTTCGCCTCGGACCCACCCGGTTCCGGGTGACAGATGGCCACGGCGAGGTTGACGGATCCGTCGCCTGGGGCGAAACCGCCGGCGCCGAACAGCTCGATCTCGGCATCCGCGGCTTCCGGATCCCGCTCGCCACCGTCGCCCGGTGGGGGGGGGCGGAAGGGCAGTTCGACGGCGTGATCTCGTTCACCGGCGGGCTCCGCGGCCAGCTCGCCTCCCCGAGGGGCTCGTGGGCGGTCGGCCTCGACGCAGTTTCGCTGGTCGGACGGGAGCTGGGCGGCGGCACCGCAACCGTCGATCTCGCCGGTGGCAGATTCGACGCTCGAGGGCTGCGTTTCGAGCAAGGGTTACAGGGCGGGGCGTGGTGGGACGTCGGTGACGGCGTGGTGGGGGGCCACATGGAATGGCCCGAGATGCCGGTTGCGGCATTCGGCAGCGCGGCGACCCGTCTGGCGGGCGACACCGCCCATCTCTCCATCGACTTCGAGATGCCGCACGGCGGAGCGCTGAGCGGCAAGCTGCACGCCGAAAGCCCCTCCGCCACCTTCGATGTCACGGCTTCCGACCAGGACGTGGACTTCCAGATGGACGCGGCCCAGGCGATCACCGTCACCGGCTCGCTGCATCGGAACTCCGACGGGCTTCTAAAGGGCGACGGCAGGCTCGAGCTCAGCTCCGCCGAAAACCTCGTCCGACTCCTGGTGCCCGAGTCGAAGCTGCCGCTCACCGGCACGGCAGCGGGCACGTTCCGAATGGAGTGGCCGGCCGGGGACGGACCGCAAGCCTCGGGCACCATCCAGGACCTCGACCTTCAACTCGAAACACGCCCGATCCGGTTGTTGGCGCCGGCTCGATTCCTGGTGTCACCGGGTGGATTCGAGCTGCTCGGCCTCAACGCGGCGATTCGCGACGACGAGCTCTTTGTCCGATTCGCGGCGGACCGAGACGGGTCTCTGACCGGCAATTTAGCCGGTACCCTGGACGCCCTCCTCCTCAGGTTTCTGCTCCCGGACTGGGAGCCGGCCGGCCGAGCCACGGCGGTGGTGGAGCTTCTGGGGAGCTCGGATCTGCCCCGCTTCGAGGGGATCGCGGAGGTGCATCAGGTTTCCTTTCGACTGCCGAAAACTCAGACCATTCTGTCGGGCATCGACGGGACGATTCTGTTTTCGAGCGAAGACGTCACCCTCGAAGGCGTCGACTTCCGGTTCATGCAAGGCCGGGGTCGGACCAGCGGGCGCATCGGTCGCCGCGGCGGGGTCATCGACCTCGCCCTCGACGGATCGGTGGATGCGCTCCGTTACACGGTGCTGCCGGACCTCACGACGCAGCTTTCTGGCACCTGGCGCCTCGTGGGGCCGGTCGACGACCTCGAGCTGTCGGGCGACATGACGGTGGACGGCGCCTCGCTGAGGAGCAAGGAGGACATCGCCACCCTCCTGCTGAAATGGTTCGGTGGAGACACAAAACCGCCGCCGGAAGCCGGTGGCATCGCCCTCGATCTCCACGTTGACGCCGACGAGACCATCGAACTCCGAAACCCGTCTTTGAGGCTCGTGGGGTCGGCCTCCCTCGACATCAGCGGCAACACGAACCGGCCCGGGTTGGTGGGGAAGCTCGAGTTCGCCGAGGGTGGAGAGGTGACCCTGCAGACTCTGCGGTACGAGGTCGAGCGGGCTTCGTTCACCTTTTCCGACCCCGATCTCATCGACCCCTTCGTGGATATCCAGGCCCGCACCTGGGTCCAGAACTACGATGTGTCGCTCCGCATCACCGGTACTCAAGACCGGCTCATCCCTTCGGTTTCCTCCAACCCTCCCCTCACCGAAGATCAGATCTACGGCCTGATGGCACTGGGTCGGCGCACGCAGAGCGTTGGCGGAGCGGGAGCCATGGGCGTTGGTTTTGCATCCAGCATTCTCAGCGGCCAACTGGCCTCCGAGTTCGATCGTCGGGCCGGTTTCGCGCTGCCGGTGGACCAGGTCCGGGTCGACCCGTTTGCCGAGACCGCGACCGGGGAAACCGGTGGGGCGAGAATCACCCTGGTGAAGCAGCTGACCAAGTCGTGGACGGTCACGCTTCAATCCAACCTGTCCGGAGCTCAGGATCAGGCGATCGTCAGCCGGTGGTATTTGGCGCCGGGGATCTTCATCGAGGCATCCCAGAACATCGAGGGCAGCTATGGCATTGACCTCCTGCTGCGCCGACCCTACTGAGTCATTTTCGCCATGGCCGTCCCCCCGAACTTCGCGACCGCAATCGAGACAGTCCGCAGGATAGTCCTCGGGCTCGCCCTCCCGCTCATGACCGCCGCCTTCCCCTCGGCCGCATTCGCCACCCGCGCCATTCCCATCGTGCGAGTGGCGGTGGAGGGAGACGCCGTCGCAGATCGGGCAGCTCTGATCAGAGTTCTCGGTCTCGTCGAGGGACAGCCGATCGACCGGCAACAGCTTCGCGAGGCGATTCTCGCCATCTACGCCGGCGGCGAGGTGGAACGCATTCAGGTCGAGGCTGTCGAGGCGAAGGACGGACTCGACATGACGGTGAGCGCCAGCTATCGAGCGAAGATCGCGAAAATCGAGGTCAAGACGCCCAACCCCATCCGCAAGAACCAGATCAAGAAGTGGATGGGCCTGCAGCTGGGTGACCCGGCGTCATTCGCGAGAATCGATGCCGGTCAGCGCCGTGCCCTGCGGAAACTGCGCGAACGGGGCTACTCGGATGCCGAGGTCAACGTCTATGTCGACTACCGACGCGCCTCCAACACGGTCGGCGTCACCGTCGAGCCGCGGATCGGCGACGCCGATGTGGTCGGTCGGTTGACCGTCGTCGGCGTTGACAATCCCGAAGTCGCGGCCGCCATCACCCCCAAGGTCAAACCGAACGCCCAGCTGGGCGCCAGGCTCCAGGAGAAGCTCAGGCGACAGGTCGAGGACGAGCTGAGGCGTCAGGGATTCTGGGAGGCGAGGGTGCTCGACGTCGACTCTCAATCCGGGGACACAACCCGGGAGCTCGTCATCACCGTGGATCCCGGGCCCCGGTACGAGCTGGTGTTGACCTCTCCCCCGGGCACCGAAAAGCAGGTGGCGGGGGCCTTCCCGGATCCCGTGGAGGAGGACATTCACCCGGCCCAGACCGAGGCCCTGGCGGAGCGGATCCGAGAGAATCTCCAGCTCAAGGGCCATCTGCTGGCGACGGTCGAGGCCGAGCTGGTGGTGGACGGACTCTCCCACACGGTCATGGTCAGCGCCGACCCCGACCGGGTGCAAAAGGTGGCGACCGTGGACTTCCCCGGCGCCGCTGACGTCAGTGTCGACCTTCTCAGGGACACGGTGCGGGTCAAGCGAGGCAAGACCACCGGCTGGTGGGGAGGAAACCCCATCAGCGACAGCTCTCTCAAAGCCGATCGACGGCTCGTCGACCAGACCTATCGCTCGCTCGGCTACGCCGACGTTCGGGTGGACGAGCCGATCCTCGAGCGAGCCGGCGAGGACGAGGTGCGGGTTCTGTTTCCGGTGGACGAGGGCCGGCGGTGGGTGTTGACCGATGTCCGGATCGAGGGCCTTCCGGTGGAGGTGGCCGGGACCCTCGAGAAGACTCCGCTCGCCGTTGAAAAGGCAACCCCCTGGAACCCTGCGGCAGTCGCAACCGCCCAACGTCAGCTGGAGGTCATCCTGGCCAACAACGGCTACACCGACGGCAGGGTCACGGCCGAGATCGATACTTCCGACCCGGGATTCTCGTCGGTGACCCTGGCGGTGGATCCCGGAACGTACGCGGAGTTCGGCGACGTGGTGATCGCCGGCCTTCGCAAGACGCGGCCCTCGGTGGTCAAGCGGATGCTGCGAGCAGCCGGGGTGGAGACCGGCGCCCCGTTCGCCAGGGACCGGCTGCTGGACGCCCAGCGCCGGTTGTACGCGCTGGGCCTGTTTCGCAGCGTCAAGATGGTCCCGATGCCGGGCCAGGAGCGCCGACCGACTCGCGGCCTGGTAGTGGCCTGCGAGGAAGGGGCGCAGCGGTCGTACCTTGCGGGTGTCGGATGGAACGAGACCGATCGATTTCGGCTGACTCTCGGCTGGTCCCACCTGAATCTGTTCGGCGGCGCCCATGCTTTCACCGCGGAGGCAACGGTGGGGAGCTCCGAGCAGCGCATTCAGCTCGGTCTGCGAGAGCCCAGGGTGCCCTGGCTGGACGTGCCAGGATACCTGGTGGTGTTCAGCACCCACGAGAAGGTCGCCAACTTCACCTATGACCAGCAGCGCCGCGGCTTGTGGGTCGACGTGGGTGACCGAAACCGCGTGCCCTTCCGGACCTGGTATCGGTACGAATACCAGTTCGTGGAATCCGACGCCCCCCCGAACATCTTGCCCAGGGAGCTGCAGGAAACCCAGATCTCATCGATCACGCCGACCCTCGAGTGGGACTTCCGAGACGATCCGTTGGTGCCCACCCACGGCACCTTTTCCCAGGTCTCCCTCGAGTGGGCCTTTCCCCTGTTCGACGCCGATTCCACGTTCCTCAAACTCTGGGGCCGGTCCACCGTCTACGGCCGTCACTCCCACGGCACCTGGGCGGCGGGGATCAGAGTCGGGGCGATTCAGCCTTTCGGCACCACCGACGAAGGCTTCCAGAACCGGCAGGTTCCCCTCAATACCAGGTTCTTCGCCGGTGGGGCGAACACGCAAAGGGGCTTTGTTCGGGACGAGCTCGGGATCCCCGGGCAGACCATTGATGTCGACGGCAACCCCATCGGGGGCAACGCACTGATGCTGATCAACCTCGAGTACGAACGCCCGGTCACCGACCTTTTTTCCGGCGTACTCTTCATTGATATCGGAAACGTCTGGGCAGAACCGAAGATGGTGCGCCTCGATCAGCTCCGGTACGCCGCCGGCCTCGGACTCTGGTTCAACACCGCGGCGGGCCCGCTCCGCGCCGAGTACGGCTGGAAACTGGACCGGAAGCCGTACGAGTCGCAGGGCGAGTTCTTCCTGTCGTTCGGCATGCCGTTCTGATTCCGTCTGCGCAAACTCGATCGGAACGGTTTTCCGAATTCCGAATTCCGTAAATGTTACGATTTCGGCCGTGACCGAACACCTTCCCTGGTTCAGCGTCGTCGTCGGCATCGTGATGCTGGCCAAGGGCGCATCCTGGCTGGTGGATGGGGCCTCGCGCCTCGCTCTTCGGCTCGGAGTGTCGACGTTCGTGGTGGGGCTCACGGTGGTGGGCTTCGGCACGTCGATGCCGGAGTTTGCGGTGTCGGTCGTGGCGGCCACCAGGGGCAGCGGCGGATTGAGCCTCGGCAATGCGGTGGGCTCGAACATCATGAACCTGCTGCTGGTGCTGGGAGTCGCCGCCGTGGTCGCACCGATCCAGGTCCTCGGCAGCCGTCGGGCAATGTGGCGCGACCTGCTCTTCGGGTTGGTACCGGCGGCCATTCTGATCGCCTCCGCCTGGGACGGCGACATCGAGCGACCGTGGGCGATCGCGCTCCTGATCGTGTTCGCGACGTTCATGGCCACGTGCCTGGCGAACGCCCGCGGCGCCGACGGGACCCGGACGGTTGTGACCGGCCGGACGCTGAGTCACCTGGGGCTGTCGGCGCTCGGCATCGTGGTGCTGGTCGCCGGCTCGCACCTGATGGTGGACGGCGGCGTCGAGCTCGCCCACCGATTCGGGGTTTCGGACGCGATCATCGGACTCACCCTGGTGGCCTTCGGAACCTCCCTCCCCGAGCTGGCCACCTCGGTCGTCGCGGCCATCAAGGGGCAGTCGGAGATCTCGGTGGGCAACGTGCTCGGCTCCAACGTCTTCAACCTGGGCCTCATCATCGGCACCGCCTTCACCATCCGACCGGCCACCGTGCCGAGCTTCGTGATCCGCCAGGACATCCCCTTCCTGATCGCCGCCACGCTGGTAGTCGGTCTGTTCGTCATGCGAGACCGGAGGATCAGCCGCGCCGAGGGAATTGGCATGCTCGCGCTGGTCTCGGCCTACATCGCCTACGTGGTCATCCGGGGTGGTTGACTCCCCATCGATACGGGCTAGCGATTCTCAAGTCGAATGTCGTCGGGTATCTCACGCAGCAGATCCGGCATGTACCCACCCTGGCCGACGATCACCATCCGGTGCCTTTCGATGAGGTGCAGGTCGTGGAACATGGGATGGTCGGCCGCGATCCGCTGCTGGTAATTACCGTCTTTCCGGTCCTCGTCGGGAGGCGGCCCGGGCGGACGGAACATCGGGCTGCCCCAGCAGATCAGGACGTTTGCTGCAACCGCGGCGGCCAGCCAACCAGCCACCAACCGACGACCGATGGGCACCGATTCTGACCGCAACACGGTCGCTCCGTACAGCACCAGCACGAGCACCGCCGCGTGAAACACAGGAAACCCCTGCCAGAACATCACCGTTGTCGGCGAAACCGCGAACCCGGCCACTGCACCCAGGAGCGACCACAGAACATAGCCGCGCAACCAGAGCCGGTCGGATCCCGACCAGTCGCGTCGCCACAAGATCCGCCGTCTGGACCCGAGAAACCTCCGGTAGGCAGCCAACGACAGCAGCACGCTGATCCAGCCGAGCCCGACCAGCGCGATCCCGAGCGTCGTGGACACCAGGCGATCAACCGTAACGCCGGGGACCAGGTCGAGACCGTAGACCCGGGCCGGTAACGCCAACGACGGATACCTCACAAGATCCGCCAGGCCCTTCACCAATGGCTGCACCATGAGGAGGTTTCGCAGCGGGAATCCAGTTCCGCCAGGCACGATCTCGGGCCGAGCCGCCGCCGCCAGAGCCCACGGGGCGTATGCAGCCACGGTTGCGACGACCCCACCAGTCACCCCCCACCAGTTCACCCTGATGAGCCGCCGCCACCACAAGAACACCGACATGAAGCCCAAGACGGCAGCCGCCGAATGCAGCTGGAAGCCAAGAGCCGGGATCATGACCATCGCTACGGACGACCAGAAGCGGCGGCGAACCTTCAGGCGAAACCCACACCACGCATGGACCGCACCGAAAAAGAAGAGGTAGTTGGCGTTCCACAGCGAGCTGGTGTAGTGCATCCGCCACGGATTCAGCCAATATGTGACCGCGAACAGCAATCTCCCGGAAGGCCCGAGGGTGCGGCCCACCAGCCGATCCAGGATCAAATAACCGGCGACGCCGGACATCCACACCAACAGCGTCGCCGCCCGATCATCGGGCCAGATCTTGAGCGGTATTCCGACCAACAGTGCAATCAGACCGCCCGGTGAGAGTCCTCCGGCCGAGGTGGGCATTCCGACCGGCAGCCACTCCTCACCAAAGGCGAGATACCACCCCCGGATCAGCATATTCAACTGATCACCCTGGAGCTGAGATCTCCACACCATTACCAGCGAGATGGCGAGCCCGGTTATGAACATCACCCACCAAGCGCGCGAGACGGTAAGCTCCGTTGAGGGCCCGCGAATCTCCATGTCAGAACATTGTAGCTCCGGGGGCCTTGGCTCGGAGATTGTGGGCTCAGCCAACCGGGAAGGCGGGGTTTCCAGTGTTGCCCTGGAGGTTGTGCAGGCAGGCTGGAAGTCTGCACCACAACCCCTGCCTCCAGACTCTCTGATAGTGGATCGCCTTGGCAGGGCTGGTCGAGGTGGGCACACGCACCCTCTGAGTCCATTCATCTCGAAAAGCGGGGGCGGGTGGTCGGTGGGAGCTTTTCGAGCGACAATTGACGGCCTTCTTATTGGCCTGACGGTTCAGGATTTGAATATCTGCTGTCGGCGCAGCTCCCGGATCCGGTCGCGCAGCCGGGCTGCCTCCTCGAACTCCAGGCCCTTGGCGGCGGCCCGCATCCGCTTCTCCAGCTCCGTAATGAGCTTGTTGAGGGAAGCCTCGTCCTCCGGCAGATCGCCCGAGGCGTCGCCCAGCCTGGGGCGCTCGACCCCCGGGCCGTAGTAGTCGAGGTTCCCCATCGCCACCAACGGGTTGGCGACATCCTTGACGATGGTCCGCGGCTCAATGCCGTGCTGCCGGTTGTGCACCGCCTGCTTCTCTCGCCGGCGCCGGGTCTCGGCGAGCGCCCTTTCCATCGAGCCGGTCACGCGATCAGCATAGAGGATGGCCCGGCCGGCGACGTTTCTGGCCGCCCGCCCGATGGTCTGAATGAGGGAGGTCTCGGACCTCAAGAAACCCTCCTGGTCGGCGTCCAGCACCGCTACCAGCGAGACCTCCGGCAGATCGAGCCCCTCTCGCAGCAGGTTGATGCCGACCAGGACGTCGAACTCGCCCCGCCGCAGGTCGGCGAGGATCGCCGTTCGCTCGAGGGTGTCGATCTCCGAGTGCAGGTAGCGGACCCGGATGCCCACCTCGCCCAGGTACGTCGTGAGGTCCTCGGCCATGCGCTTGGTGAGGGTGGTGATGAGCACCCGCTCCCCTCGCTCGACCACCTGGCGAATCTCGCCCATGACATCGTCAACCTGGTGCTGCGCCGGCCGCAACTCCACCTCGGGGTCGAGTAATCCGGTGGGACGGATGACCTGCTCCACGACTTCTCCGCCACACTGCCGGGCCTCGTAAGGCCCCGGCGTCGCCGACACGAAGACCACCTGGTGAACCCGATCCTCGAACTCCTCGAAGGTCAGCGGCCGGTTGTCGAGGGCGGAGGGCAGCCGGAAACCGAACTCGACCAGGGTCTGCTTGCGCGACCGGTCGCCGAAGAACATCCCGCCCACCTGGGGAACGGTAACGTGGCTTTCGTCGATGATGCACAGGAAGTCGGCAGGAAAGTAATCGAGGAGGGTGGGAGGCGGCTCACCCGGTACTCGCCCGGTCAGGTGCCGAGAGTAATTCTCGATGCCCTGACAGTAGCCGAGCTCGGTGAGCATTTCCAGATCAAAGAGGGTCCGCTGGGACAGGCGCTGCGCCTCGAGAAGCTTCCCCTGCGCCTGGAGCTCGGACAATCGGGGATCGAGCTCGCTGCGGATTCCGTCGATGGCGGCCAGCAGTCGCTCTCGCGGGGTCACGTAGTGGGTCCTCGGGTAGATCGGCAGCCGATCGAGCTCGTCCACGGCCCGCCCTCTCACCGGGTCGATGCGCTGGATCTTCTCCACCTCGTCGCCCCACAACGAGATCCGAACCGCAGTGTCGTCATAGGGTGGGTAGATCTCGAGCACATCGCCGCGCAGCCTGAACGTCCCCGGGGCCAAATCCAGATTGGTCCGTTCGTACTGCATCTTGGCCAGCTGCCGGAGCACCTCGGTGAGAGGCTGCTCGGTGCCCCGCTCGAAGAGCTGGAGCATTCCGAAATACGCCTCGGGGGAGCCGAGACCATAAATACAGCTCACCGAGGCCACGATCAGCACGTCCCTCCGCTCGAACAGCGACCTGGTGGCCGACAACCGCAGCCGGTCGATCTCCTCGTTGATGGAGGTTTCCTTTTCAATGTAGGTGTCGGTGGTGGGAACGTAGGCCTCAGGTTGGTAGTAGTCGTAATAGGAGACGAAATACTCCACCGCGTTGTGCGGAAAGAAGCCCTTGAACTCCTGGTAGAGCTGGGCGGCAAGGGTCTTGTTGTGACATAACACCAGCGTCGGCCGATTGGTGATTTCGACCACCTTGGCCATGGTGAAGGTCTTGCCGGATCCGGTAACTCCCAACAGGGTCTGGAAGGCGATGCCAGCTTCCACGCCCTCCACCAGCCGGTCGATGGCCTGAACCTGGTCCCCCGCCGGTTGGAAGGGCGTCTCGAGCTGGAAGGCGGTCACGGAGCGCCGGCCTCCGGCTGCTCGAGGCTCACCTCGATAAAGCGGTTCAGTTCCGCCAACTCCTCGATGCTCAAAACGTCATCGTCGAAGGCGGCGGACACCCGGCCGAGAAAGTCGCCCATCACTGGGAACGGATCGGCGGTGATTTCGAGTCGTGCGCGGAACCGCTGGAGGTTGCGCTCGGTCCGCATACGGTCGCCGGATTCGAGCTCCTCCGGCAGGCTCTCGACCAGCCGTTGTTGCGCCCTCGCGTACGCGATCCAAACGGTGCGCTTGGTGAGGTTGACCCCGATCACCAGCAGAACCACCAGAATCAACATCACCGCCACACAGCCGAAGGTCGCCCATCGGCCGATGTTGCTTCCGGGCATCCGTTGCGGCCTCGGGTGGACCGGCAGCGCGGGCAGCAACGACACGTCGATCTCGGGTTTCTCGACGGGAACAGTCCTCTCCTCGCTTGGCTGATCCTTCGGTGCCTCTGGAATGGTCTCGTCGTCGGTCATAGGTGCATTGTACGGTGATCTTGATCGAGGACTTTCGACTTTCAACTTTCAACTTTCAACTCATGACTCTAGACTCATCCACGGAGGAACCATGCCCTCACCAAAGAGTCTGCTCGATCGCGACAAAACGGTCTTGCTGGTGGTGGACGTCCAGGACCGGATCAACTCGGTGATGGCCGACCAGAGCCATCTGCCGCGCATCGAGGTCCTGCTCGACGCCTGCGCGGTCCTCGGGGTGCCGGTGGTGGTGACCGAACAATACCCGAAGGGACTGGGAACGTCAGTGGCTTCGGTGGCGAATCGCCTGGCCGCACCACCGGTCGAAAAGGACACATTCTCATGCGTTCGCGAGCCGGCCGTCCGCTCGGAGATCGCATCCCACGGCCGGCGACAGGTCGCGGTCACCGGCATCGAGAGTCACGTCTGCGTCCTGCAAACCGCCCTCGACCTGCTCGATGCCGGCTACGACGTGCACGTTGCTCATGACGCCGTGAACTCCAGGAGATTCTCGGACCGGCGGTGGGCTCTGCACCGCATGGCGGCGGCCGGCGCCGTCATCACAACCACCGAGTCGGTGCTCTTCGAGCTCCTCGAGAGGTGCGGCACGGACGATTTCCGCGCCGTCTCCGGCTTGATCAAGCGATTGCCGGTGGGAAATTGAGCCCACTCGCGCCCCCACCCATTGCGAATTGCGAATTGTCCTCTTGGGGGACCGCACCGATTGACGGGGATCGGCCCCCGGCTCCCGACTCCCGTCAGTAGCGGAGAAGCGCGGCGATCGATCCGTGCGGCTTCAGGCTGTCGGCCGCAGGCCCGTCCACCACCTCCACCCGGCCCCCCATCTCCATCACCGACTGGCTGAGCCGGTCGACGCACTGGCTGAGGGGCTGGACATCGCCATCGCAGTAGACGCACGGTCCCACCGCATGGGGCGAGTAGGCGCCACAGTCCGTGCACTCTCCCGCCTCTTTGACCAGGCCCTTGGCGTAGAACATCTTCCAGACCCGGCCCTGGTTGACCGCGTCGAGCACGCTGGCGAACTGGGCCACCGCCTTGCCGCCGTCGCGAAGCTCGGCGAGAACGCCCTCCACCAGCCGCGACTCCTGCTCGCGCTCCATCTTGTGCTGAACTGCAAGGATCTTGTTCAGGACCTCTTTCTGAGACGCACCGACGCGCATACCTACCGTTTCCACCAGCTTTCCACCCAGTCTCTTCGGCAGCAGCCGAACCAGCTGGCCGGTGGCCTTGGGGAGACCCGCGACGATCAACCGGTCGAACGGAGCGCGGAGGGCGAGGTCGTGGAGGGCGTCGATCACCTTCTTCGCGTGAGAGGCGACCTCTTCCTGGTGGCGCTGGTCGCGTCGTTTTTGAGCCCTCATCTGGTCAGCACCCATGGACCTGGTACGCGAACCGGTTTCGGAAAACAGGTCCTCGTATTCGGTCAGCTCGCCCATCTGCACCGTGAATAGCCGAGCCCGCTTGGCGTCGGTCAGCACCACGGCGTAGCGCTCGTGCTCGTCCATCGCCTCGACGATCGGCCGCAGGAACGCCCCCCGCCGCCAGTGAACCGACGGCGCGAATGGGAGCTCCAGCTGGTTGATCTCCTCGAGCCCGGTGTCCTGGTGCACCACCACGAGAGCCGCCTGACCTTTCGGCCGGAGCCCTCTCACCAGGTCCAGTGCGAGCTGACACGCCGCGTCGAACCGCTGGCTGCGACCGTGGCGGGTCTGGAGTTCCTTGATCAGCGCCTCTGCCTGGACCACGAATCCTCGCCTGCGGTTTGCGGGCTTGTTCTGGTCGATATCGAGGTACATCGTCAGGGTGAAGGTCTTCTGTTGGGTTAGCGTGTGCAGCCGACTCAGCACGCCCCGTCCGAGCATCGTCACCTCCTGTCGCAAGGGTCTACTTCCATCATACTCCCACCCACCCACCCGCCCGCACAGTTGAAAGTTGAAAGTTGAAAGGGCGCCGGGGGTCGGGAGTCGGAGCCAACGCAAGAATTACCGCGATCAGTCGCCGACGATGTTCTGGCGCTCCTACTGTCATTGCGCACCGCCTACTGCCTCAAGTGATGCAGCAGGATCCCGGCTGCGACGGCGACGTTGAGCGACTCCACCTCGCGGTCGAGGGGAATGGCTACCGTACCGTCGGCGACTTCGAGGCTGGCCGCGGCCAGGCCCCGCGCCTCGGCGCCGACCAGGAGCTAGGAGCGGGCTCCGACGGCCGCCACCGGTGGATCGGCGTGCCGGTGGAGGCCGTCGCCCAAATCTCGCCACTCGCGGCCCGGACCCGCTCGACCGCGTCGGCCAGGTCGACCTCGCGCTCCACCGGCAGCCGCAGAACGGCGCCGGCCGAGCCGCGCACCGCTACCGGGTGGTAGGGATCGGCGCACTGCGGCGACAGCAGAATGGCGGCGGAACCGAGGGCAGCCGCGCCGCGGACGATCGCGCCCACGTTCCCCGGATCCTGGAGCCCCTCGAGGTAGAGTGCGGTGCCGCGTGTCCCCCGGCCATCGCGGCCACCGGGGTTCGTCGATTATGGCCAGCACTCCCTGGGAGTGGCGGGTGGGGGCCAGACCCGCGAGGACGTGACCGTCGAGGATGAACACCTGGTCGGCGGCGGCCATCGTTTCGGGGTCGGGCTCCACCTCGGCCTCCAGGTACAGCTCACGGATCGGGATCCCCCAACGGACAAGGTCGGCCGTGAGGCGGCGACCGTCAGCCAACACCTCGCCGGGCCTGCGATCGCGCACCCGCCGGCGAAGCTCCTTCACCCGTGGGCTGTGTCGTCCCAGTTGTTCGATCGTCATGGTGCCACCCCTCGGGAGGAGTCTAGAGTTGAAAGTTGAAAGTTGAAAGTTTCCGGCCCGACCGGATGGCAGATGCCGGATACCAGATGCCGGACTTGTCACGGCGGATTTCGAGAAGGCGCAGCCGCATCTCCCACCCGTCCGTCACCGGATGCTCAACCGCCCTCCCACGTTCTTCAACCCGCAGATCAATGAGATCGTCATGGATACTCAGTGTTCTTTCCGTTCTCCCGCGTCCTACGTTCCCGGGCGGGCGGGGCAAATCTCCAGGCTTTAATCAAGACGATCCCGGCAGGCGACAACTCGCAATTCGCAATTCGCAATTCGCACTTCGAAATAGGCGGGCGGCTAACTTCGGACTCCACAGCCGCCTCGCAGGTGGCAGATCGATCAACGATCTGAGATAATCCTCTCCCTGGTGTGAACGGGTTGAACGACGTCAGCAAAGGTGGGCGGACAGCATGAGCATCTCCTACATCGCCAAGACCATCGGTGAATCGGCAACCCTCAAGCTCAACGAGACGGCGGCCGTGCTCAAGGCCAAGGGCGACCCGGTCATCCACCTCGGCGGCGGCGAGCCCAAGGGCCGCGCCCCCCTGGACGCCATTCTGGCCGCCACCGCGCTGCTCAACTCCGGCGAGGTTCGATACACGCCGCCCGACGGGATCCCCGCCCTGAAGCAGGCGATCATCCGCTACACCGAGGACTTCTACGGATGGCGACCGGCGCCCGAGCACGTCATGGCCTCGGGCGGCGCCAAGCAGGCGATCATGTCGGTGCTGCACGCCATCCTCAATCCCCAGGAGGAGGTCATCTTCCCGGCACCGTACTGGGTGAGCTACCCGGAGATGGTCAAGCTGGTGGGGGCCGTGCCGGTGCCGGTCCTCCCTGAGGACGGCTCGTTCATCCCCCGTCTCGAGGACATCGAGCAGGTCGTGGGCTCGTACACCAAGGCGGTGATCATCAACAGCCCGAACAACCCGACCGGCGCGATGTACCCGGCAGAGTTCATCGCCGACATCGTCCAGTTCTGCGAGCAGCGCGGGCTGTACCTGATCATGGATGACATCTACCACCGGCTCATGTTCGACGGCAGGAAGCCGGTCAACTGCTTCGACTTCGCCACAGACCGCTCGGAGAACTCCAAGCTGATCGTCATCAACGGCGTCTCGAAGCAGTACGCCATGACCGGTTTCCGGATCGGGTGGGCGGTGGCCAACCGCAGGCTGATCGAGGTCATGACCAACATCCAGGGCCACGAGACCTCCGGGCCCGTCGGCGCTGTTGCAGCACGCCGCGGTGGGCGCACTGAACGGCCTCCAGTCCCAGGTGGGGAACCTCCGTGCGACCCTCGAGAACAACCGGAACGTGCTGGTCGCCGAGCTCAAGGCCTTCGACGGCGTCCGCATCGACGAGCCGGGCGGTACCTTCTACGCCTTTCCTGACTTCAGCCACTACGGCAAGGACTCGGTGAAGCTCGCCCGGTTCCTGCTCGACAAGGTGCAGGTCGTGACGGTGCCCGGCGCCGAGTTCGGCCGGGAGGGCCACCTCCGGCTCAGCTTCTGCGGGTCTATCAAGGACATCACCGAGGGCATCGAGCGGATCAAGTGGGCCCTCGATCCCAAATCGCCCAATGAGCTCTACATCGGCGACCGCAAGATGGTGAGGGACTGGACATGAGCAAGTACCTCGAGTTCGACACTCCCGCAACCCCCCAGGCCGGTGACCTGAAGAGCCGTTTCGGCCTTGCAAACCACGGCCTGATCCACCTCGACCGGGTCTACTGGAACCTCCCGGAGGCCGCCCTTTACGAGGAGGCTACCTTCCGCAAGGAGGGCGCCATCGCCCACGGGGGGCCGTTGGTCGTCAACACCGGTAAGTGGTCCGCGAGGGCGGCCCAGGACAAGTACATCGTCCGCGAACACTCCACCGAGGAACGGATCTGGTGGGGAGAGTACAACCGGCCGTATACGCCCGAGAAGTTCAACGCCCTCTTCGGGCGAGTCCAGGCCTACCTCCAGGACGAGGAGCTCTTCGTCCAGGACTGTTACGTGGGCGCTGATCCGGATTACCGGATGCCGATTCGAATCATCACCGAAGACGCCTGGCAGTCACTGTTCGCGCGCAACATGTTCATCCTGCCGGCCACCCTCGACGAGTACCAGAATCACGTGCCCGAGTTCACCGTGCTCGCCGTGCCGGGGTTCCGCACCGATCCCCGGGTCGACGGCACCCGCACCGACACCGCCATCATCCTGGATTTCTCGCGCAGGGTCGGCCTGATCTGCAACTCCTCGTACGGAGGCGAGATCAAGAAGAGCATGTTCACGGTGATGAACTTCCTGCTGCCGTTTCGCGAGGTTCTGCCGATGCACTGCTCGGCCAACCTCGGCACTGACGGCGACGTGGCCCTGTTCTTCGGTCTGTCGGGCACCGGCAAGACCACCCTGTCGGCCGACCCCAAACGGCGGCTGATCGGCGACGACGAGCACGGCTGGTCGGATTCCGGGGTCTTCAACTTCGAAGGGGGTTGTTACGCCAAGGTCATCCGACTGTCAGCCGAGCACGAACCCCAGATCTGGGACACCACCCGTCGTTTCGGGACCATTCTCGAAAATGTGGTCCAGGACCCCAGCTCGCGAAGGCTCGACCTGGACGACGACCGCTTCACCGAAAACACCCGCGCCGCTTATCCGCTGGACTTCATCCCCAACGTGGTTCCCGAGGGCGCGGTCCACGCCCACCCGAAGAACATCATTCTGCTCACCTGCGACGCCCAGGGAGTGCTGCCCCCTATTGCCCGTCTCGACCCCGACCATGCGGTCTACCATTTCATTTCCGGCTATACGTCGAAGATCGCCGGCACCGAAATTGGGCTCGGCATCGAGCCTGAGATCGCCTTCTCGGCGTGCTTCGGCGCACCGTTCATGGTCCACCACCCGTTCGAGTACGCGAGGATGCTCAAGAGCAAGATGCTCCACCACGATGCCCGCTGCTGGCTGGTCAACACCGGCTGGGTGGGAGGCGGCTGGAACGTCGGCAAGCGGATCTCGATTCGCCACACCCGCAACCTGCTCGACGCAGCCCTCGAGGGCAAGCTCGAGGACGTCCGGTACCGGCGCGACAAGCTGTTCGGATTCGAGGTTCCGCTGAGTTGTCCCGACGTTCCCGAAGAGGTGCTCGATCCGTCCACCTCGTGGGGCAACAAGGACGAGTACTGGAAGCGGTACGACGCCCTGGTAGCCCGTTACATCGAGAACTTCAAGCTGTTTGCGAGCGGCTGCCCGGACGACGTCGCCGCCGCCGGCCCGAAACGACTGAAGAGTTAAACGTTACAAGTTAAACGTGTAACGTGAAAATTTGACGTTTGACTCTCGTCGCCGGGCTCATCTTCCGGTTCGCCCAGAAGGCCGGTGACGGGAGCAAAAGAACAGAACATCCCCACCCAACAGAAGGAGCGCACCAGGGCCGCGATCAGGCCGATCACCGTCAGAACGATGGTGCCTCGCAAGCCGTCGAACGTGAGGCCAATCGACAGCGGCACCAACGTGGCCAGCCAAGCCGGGATCAGCCACAGCAACCAGGTTGCAACGCTCGACAGCGGCATCCGGAGGGTACTCCCCAGTCCCCCCAGCCAGGCCAGGACCGCCGACCGGCGTTCGGGCAGTCCGAGCAGCCAGGCGCCGTGGAGGGTCGCAAGCCACACCACGACAGCCAGCAGCTTGGTGACCACGATGCCCACCACCAGCAGAATCATCATGCGTTCCTCGGCCATCGAGTGGAAGCTGGACTGCACCGCCCCCCACAGCGGAATCCACAAGGCCGCTCCACCCAGCCCCAGGACGGCCGCAGCGGTCGCCGACAGCCGCGCAAACCGCCACCAGGCCACCATGCCGAGACCGAGTACCTCGCCGAGCCGGACCCGACGCCCCCCGGCCCACAGCTGCCAGGCCACCACACCTGCGTGCCAGAGAACGAACCACACCCAGAGCACCACGAGGCCCGACAGCCCCGCGAGTGCGAAAGGCCGGAGCATTGGTCGCGCCGCCTCGACGAGGATCAAACCGACGTCACCCGAGGTCACCGCACCGGGCTCGGAGGGCAGCTCGGCAAGAGCCGGAAACACCCCGAGCCGGAGCACCAGCAGGGCCGGGGCGACGGCCACCCACGACACCGCCCAGCCCGCCAACACCAGCCGCCACAGCTCGAGTGCATGGCGCCATCCATGGCGCGGTGACGGCCGGCGCGACATCCTGCTCGTCATGGCGATCAGCTCCACGGCATCGGGGCCAGGCCCAGCAGCTGCAAGGCCTCCGAAATCCACCACAACGAACGGCAGGCGACGCGTGAGCCCCCCTCATCGGCCCAGTAGTTGTCTCGGCGCCGGGTCTCAAGCGCCCACACCCCATCCGGGTCCACCACCACCGAGGACAGCCTCTGATCGGCGTCGATCGACCAGCGGACCCACCGGGCCGCTCCATCCCAGGTCCGACGCTCACGAGATCCGTCGTCCCACCCGAGCTCGACCTCCACCGGGCCCACGAACTCCCCCTTCCGGCCCAGGTCGACCCGGATTTTCCAGCGCCCGCCCTCGCCGGCGGCAGCAACCTCCCGCTCCTCGGCGGGGCCCCAGATCTCACCGTCCCAGCTGGATCCACCTCCGGTCACCGGCGAGCGGTGCCGAACAGCGAGCACTCCGAAGTCCGGCACAGCGTCCGAGCGGAAAGCCTGGTCGAAGAACCAACTCAGGTCCTCACCGGCCGCTTCGGAGAAGGTGTCGAAGAAATCGTCTCCGGAAGGATGGTCGAACTGGAAGCGCTGGAAGTAGGTGCGCATGGCGCGAGCGAATCGCTCGGGGCCGATCAGGCCCTCGAGGGTGCGCAGGGCGACTGCAGTCTTCGTGTAGGAGGCGCTGAAGTACTCCCTGCGGGTCCGGTAGTCCCATGCCCGTTGATCGATGGTGTACCGAGCATCGTGCGCGGCAAGGGACATCCGTTCCTTGGCCCAGTATCCTCCCCCAACCAGATTCGGGGCCAGGCCATCAACGCGGATCGCCTCCATACAGGCCACCTCGGCGTAGCTGTTCAGCCCCTCGTCGAGCCATGCCTGTTCAAACTCGTTGGAGGCCAACATCCCCTGGAAATACTGATGACCAAACTCATGGATGGTCACTGTTTCGGGCCACGACAGCCAGCTTGTGGGGGGAACCGTGAGCAGCCGACTGCCGGCGGAGGTGATGAACGTGGGGTACTCCATGCCCCCGCCTCCAGGGCGCTGGACGGGGGCGAGACGACGGTGAGTTGAGGGTATGGGAAGGGCCCGTACCACAGACCGTACCAGGCGATTCCGAGCCGGGCGCCGTTGAGGAATCTGGCGCGCAGGTCGAGTTGGCTGTGGGGGAGGATCAGCTTGATCCTGATCGGCGCGAGCTCCAACTCCGCTGCGCTCAGGCCGAGGCGGTCCGAGGCTGCGGCCAGCCACTGCGGCGGCACGTCACGCCCCGGTTCAAAGTCGGCCTTGACCTCGGCCATGAGGGTCTCTGGCGCCGTGGTCCACGCAAAGTCGTGGACCCGGTCGGCCGCATACACCACCTGAAGGCCGCGGGAGGGATCGTTGGGCGCCTCCATGCGGGTGATCTCCATCCCGGTGGCTGCCACCAACCATCCCGACGGAACGTTGATGGTCACCCGGTAATAGCCGAAGTCGGCGAAGAACTCGCTGTTGGCATGGAACTGGTGGCAGTTCCAGCCGGCGGCACCGTCGAAGACCCCGAGCTTGGGATACCACTGGCCGACCATGTGGAAATCACCGGCGAAGCCGGTCCGCGCAATGACCGTCGGCAGCTGCGCCTCGAAGGAGGTCTCGATCTCGACCGCCGCACCGGGCGGAACCTCTTCCGGCAGCACCACCCGGGCCACCGAAAAGTCCTCGGGATTCCCGTCGTCCGGACGCTCGAACTCCAGGGTAGGCAGGAGATCGGTGCCATCGGCCAGCTTCATTCCGGTGATTCGGACCCAGCCCCACTTCATGTCGCCGACGCTGCCCTTTCCGCGGAGCGTACCCTTGCCGAACCCACCCATGAAGGTGGTCCTGGGGTTGGCGAAGGCGTTGAGGTAGAGGTGCCACCACAGCTCGTCGGTGGCGGTGTCGGACGAGTTGGTCCAGCGGATCCACTGCTGACCGCTCAGCCGGTGGTTTTCCGCATCCAGGGTCACCAACATCTCGTAGGACTCGGCCGCCCAGGAGGACGGGACCGCCGCGGCCAGCGCCAGGAGCAGAGAGCAGCGCGAGCTTTCTCATGTCAATCGTGGATATTACACCGATCCGGGTGATCCTGAGACGGCCGCCTTTGAGGGTGGCAGAGGAACGATGGACCGCGTTCGATTCGGATGTCCGAATTCCAGATGCACGAAATGGCCCGCACTGCTGGCTGGTTTCGTGTATTAGAGTGATGACGTGAGAATCTTCGCCCCGGTCCTGCTGTTGATCGCCACCGCACTCCCCGCGGTCGCCAGCGACTCCGAGTTCAAACTCGGGCTGGAATTGCTCGACCTGAAGTCACTCGATCCCAGAACAGAGGCTCGTCTCGCGCAGTGGAACTCGCCGATGGGCCGAACCGCCCACTACGCCCAGCAGCAGCAGGCCGAGATCCTCGGCGGTGGTATGCCCGGTGGTCCCCCTGCGGCAATCGCCGTTCGGGTGAAGGTCCAACGCGGATTCGACCCCAGGTTCGTGGCGGGGATCTCGGCGGCCGGCGTCGACTTCTACGAACGCACCCTCGAGGTCATTCGCTGGCCGTGGAAGGACTACGACACCCCTGCCGTCTCCCAGGAGGAACAGCTGTCACTCATGCTGGGCGACCGCTTGCGGCGTCGGGTCGGCGATTCCGAGTAGTGGGCCGGCCGGCCCAGCTTACAACCGGTCCTTGAGTGCCTTCGCGGGTTTGAATCGGACGGTCTTCGAGGCCGCGATCTGGATCTCGGCGCCGGTGGCCGGGTTCCGCCCGATGCGGGCGGGCCTCCTGGAAACCTGAAAAATTCCGAAGTTCGGAACCGCCACCTTGTCGTCCTCTGCGAGCGCTTCCTTCATCAACTCGAACAGGGTGTCGTAGGTCATGGCAACATGGGTCTTCGCGAAACCCGTCAGCTCCGCAATCCGGTCCACGAAATCCGCTTTTCCCGCCATGGCTCCTCCCGATTGAAATCCGTCCGGTTCACCGTACCCCGCCGCCACCGGTCGGTCAACCGGCTACAGCGGGAGCGGTAGGTGCAAGGGAGCGGAGGAGCAGAGGAGCATCTTAATTGCAAATTGCCCCGCCCGCGCAAGATCGAGTCTTGAGTTCTCAGTACTAAGTTGCGTACAGGTGTGTTTCGTTCGAAACGTCGAGGGCCTTTCGGGTTGAGAGCGGAAGAGCGGGTCACCATCCACCATCCAGTATCTGGCATCTGGCATCCGCAACGGCTACTGCCAACGGCCAACTCGCCGACGGCAGCAGCCCACAGCCGTGGCCATGGGGGTCTTGCGAGGCGCCGTGAGACCAGCCGGCGAAGCCGGCGCGTGGCGAACGGCGTCCCGAGGAGCGAAGCGACGAGGGAGCCGGGGCTGGCCTACGGCTGTCTGCTGATGGCGGTGAGTCGCGTTGGAGCAGCCACAGGCTGCGACAACGAAAACGGCCTACTGCACCTGATGCAGGTGAACGTCGGTCTGCGGGTACGGAATCGAACAGCCCGCCGCCTCCAGGCCTTCTTTGAACCGCTGGGTCAAATCGAAGCGCACACCCCAGTAATCGGACGCCAGGCACCACGGCCGGACCACAAGGTCCACCGACGAATCACCGAGATTCGACACCGCAATCTGGGTCTCCGGCTCCGCCAGCACCCTTGACTCTGTCGCGATGATCGACTTGAGAGCGGCGATCGCCTTCGGGATGTCGTCGTCGTATGAAATACCGACCACCATATCCACCCTCCGTGTTTCGTAGCCGTTGAAGTTCTTGATGGTCTGTCCATAGACCTGGGAGTTCGGGACCACGATCATGATGTTGTCGGGGCTCTTCAGCGTGGTGGCGAAGACGCCGATCTCCACGACCACGCCGATCGTCCCACCGACATCCACCAGGTCACCTACTTGGAACGGCCTGAATATCAGCAGCATCACACCGGCGGCGAAGTTGGACAGCGTGCCCTGCATGGCGAGGCCGATCGCGAGGCCGGCGGCGCCGAGCACGGCCACCAGGGACGCGGTCTGGACACCGAACACGCCGAGCACGGCAATGACCACCACCAACAGCACGAAGTAGTAGACGAGCTTGGCGATGAAGGGCACCAGGGTTGCGTCGACCTCGGCCCGGTCCAGACCACGGCGGACGATCCGCCGGACCCAGCCCGCGACGATCCGTCCCGCCAAGAGGAGGGCGAACGCCCCAATGAGCTTCAAGCCCCAGGCCGTGACCAAGGTGGTTCCGGTGGCCATCAGGGACCCCATGTCGAAATTCTGCAGCTGATCTACACCTTCCATCTTCTTCTCCCTTTGTCTCAAACTGCCAACGGCCAACTGCTAACTGCTAACTGCTTCAGAAGTTCATCACCACCGACATGGTGGTCGTGGTGTCGGTCGACTCGGTATCGCCGATCGGCTGGTTCCGGTATCGGTACATATAACCCACCCTGAGCCCCACCAGATCGGTGATCGAGGCGGTTACACCGGTCTCCGATGTGATCCGCCAGTCTGCCGAGTCATCGAAATTCGGAAAGTAATCGATCGTCTGGGTGAATGACGACTTTTCGGTGAACTTGTACTCGTAGCGAAGGCCGAGAATCGCTCCCGCATACGACATGTCCGGGTTGGGCTCGACGACGTCCTCGTCGGTGTAGGTGAGACCACCGTCAAAGGCGAGGAAGTTCTTGGGGCCGTTCAACGCGTTGAAGGTCAAACCGGCTTCGACCACGGTCCGGAGCTTGAAGCCGGCGAACTCGTCCCGCGCAAAGTTCAGGCCGGCAAAGACGTCCCACCGCTCGCTGATTTTTCGGAGCCCGCGGCCACCCACGTAGTACTGTTCCGCGGTCTGAATACCGGAGTCCTTTGCTGCGTTGAAGTACGCCCGTAAATCAAGGCCCCACGGGGCCGGCTTCCTGGAGCCCTTGTAATCGAGGCCGAAGTTCTGGGTATCGCTGTTACCAGTGTTCTTGTTGAAGGAAAGCCCGAAACTGTTCTCCCACACCTTCTCCTTCTCCCCCTCTTCGGATTCTTCTTGAGCGAGCGCCGGCACCGCCGTCAGGGCGACGATCATTCCGACCAATAACAGTGTACGTTTCATAGGTCCTCCTGGAGATTGTGCTCGACCCCGTACGACTCCAGCCGGAGGCGGGGACGGTCGTCCCGGTTGTTCGAATGGCCGGTACTCGCGCCCGACCCACGAGCAAAAATCGACACCGGCAGCAATCATGTTCGCACGGGAAACACGGCCCAAGCGCGAGAGATTCCGGGCCAGACGATATACTCGACGGGTGAGCGAACGCCGCGCAATTCACGGAGGACCGGAGGCTCCGACCTCAGCTTCACACGTGGTCGCCTTCGTCACCGTGGTGGTCGCGTTAGTGGTCGCGGCGGGCTTGCAGTGGTTGATCCAGTGGTCCGGCAACCGCACAGAATCCCTGCTGCTGGCCGCGTTGAACCTCTACCTCGCCACCCAGGCCGCCTGGTTTTTCAACGTCCGATGGCGATCCCTCGGCGACCCTGTGGATCGGCGCGTTCGCAACGTCTTCATGCCCATCTTCTTCCATTTCGCCTTCAGGCTGGGCCTCGAGGTCACGTCCATCGGCCCCCAGGTCCTGCAGCTGATTGAGAGGACCTCGTGGATCCTGACCCAGCTGCTGACCGCGGTGCTGCTGACCTACGCCTTTCAGACAGGTCCGCGCCGGCAGAGATTTTTGGGAACGCTGCGGATCACCCTGGTGGCGGCTGCCGTGGCATTCTTTTTCGCGTGGTTCGAACGGGTCGGCGCCACAGAGGGAGTCAGACCCGCCGAGCTCGGCCTGGCCACCGCTTTCCTCCTCGCCACCGTGCCTCGGTTGGTGCCCGCGAACCGGCAGGATTGGCGCGAGTTGTGGCTTGGCTCGGCATTCCTGGTGGTGGCCCTCGCTCACATCAACCTGGCGTGGTCCGCCGCGCCGTTCGATGAGCCCTACATGTGGGGCCACGTGCTGCTCGCCGTGGGTCTCGTGATCCCCCTGGCCGGAGCGATCCGGGAGAACGCCGCCTTGATCCGGTCACAGGTCGTCCTGTCAGACCGACTTCAGCGCCACCGCCAGAGCACGGAGGTCATGCTCGACAGCCTTCCCGTGCTGGTGCTGTCGGTGGACCGGGAGCTCCGCATTCGATACGCAAATCGAAGCGCCAGTGCCTTGCTCGGCGTCGCCCGCGGCATCACCGTCGGCGATCCCGACCTGGAGTGGCTCGAGCGCTTCCACCCACCGGACCGGAGCCGCATCATGGCCGCCATCCCGGCCACGATCGACCGCGAGTCCAAGGGCTGGGAAGCGGTCATTCGGGTGGTCGAGCCCGGGCGCGACGTCCACTGGCTCAGCACTCAGCTCCACCCGATCTTCGATCCGGTGGCGAACGAGACCCTGGTGGAGTTGGTGGCCACCGACGTCAGTGATTTGTTTCTAGCGCGCCGAACGGCCGAGGCCCGACAGACCCGGATGGCGTTCTTGTCGAACGTGGCTCAGACGGTGGCAGGTGAGGTCGCCGAGCAGCGCATTCTCGAGCGATTCCTCGATCTCGGCCAGGAGGTCTACCCGATCATCTCGCTGCTCCTCTATCGGCCCACACCGGACGGCGGTAGTCTCCGGGTCGAAGCGGCGACAGGGCCCGGGGTCGAAGCGTTCACGAAAAATCGAAAAACGCCGATCGGGGCGGGCGATCCGTGCGGCCTTTCGTTCCGCGACGGCTTTCCCCGCGCCGCGGGCCTCACCGACACCATGCAGCGCGAGATCGCGGACCGGATTGCCGCCGAGCATGGGATCACCCACGTTCTCTACCTGCCGCTCGTGGCGGCGGGCCGCGTGGTGGGTGTCCTCGGTGCCACCACGACTTCAGAGCCGGAGCTCGACACCGCTGAAATCGACCTCCTGATGCAGGTGGGCTACCTGTTGGGAGGCTCGGTTTACGTCTCACAGCTGATCCGTGAAATCGACGAACAGCGCGCTGTGGCCATGGAGGCCTCCCGGTTGAAGTCCGAGTTCCTTGCCAACACCTCCCACGAGCTCAGAACTCCCCTGACGGCGATCCTCGGCTTCCTCCAGTTGGTCATCGACGGCGCCGTCAAAGACCCCGACAAACAGCTCGAGTTCCTGAGGATCGCTCACGAGTCGGCCGAAAAGCTGCTGATCATCATCAACGACGTCCTCGACCTTGCCAAGATCGAGGCCGGTCGGCTGGAGGTCCATCACGCCCCGGTCCCGGTCAACAGGGTTCTCGAGGATGTGGAGGTGCTCTTCCGTCACCAGATGAAGGGACAGGGCCTGGATTTCCAACTCCACCCGCCCCCTACACGGGCGGTGTTGTGGGCCGATTCGGACCGTACCGTCCAGATCCTCACCAACCTGTTGTCCAACGCCCTGAAGTTCACCCCCCGCGGGGGACGGGTTTCCATCGAGTGTAGCCACGGCGAGGGAGAGGTTCGCTTCGCGATTCGAGACACGGGATGCGGGATTCCCTCCGACGAGCTCGAAGCAATATTCCAGTCGTTCTACCAGGTGGACGGAACCACCACCCGGCGGCACGGAGGGACCGGCCTCGGGTTGACCATCTCCAGGAGACTGGCGGAGCTGATGGGCGGCTCGCTGAGCCTCGCCAGCCCGGGCGTTGATCAGGGCGTGACAGCCAGCCTGACCCTCAGGGAGTACGCTGCCGACGTCGGCCGGGATGATGACGACTGACCCGACGGTCTCGAATTTCACAATTAGTAATTGATACTATTGATAATAAACGACTTGGTGTATATTCCAACGATCGATGACGGTCGAGACCACGGGGTGGTTCAGGGGTTGACACATTCGCTTTTCTTGGATATTCTTAAATTGTTATATAGAGATATGCGGAGGTTGGACATGCGATGGTTGACACTCACGATCCTGATCACGACCGCGCTCTCGTCAGCGGCCGGAGCGGCGGAGCTCACCATCGAAGAGGCCGTCCAAACCGCGCTGGACAACAGCCCCGTCGCTCGCGCGGCCTTCGAGCGCTCCCAGGCCGCGGCCGCCCGGTCCGAGGAGGCGAAGGGACACCGCTGGTTCTCCCTCGATCTGAGCGAGGCCTACAGTTACACCAACAACCCCGCCGAGGTCTTCGCCTTCAAGCTCAACCAGAACCGATTCAATTTCGACGACTTCGTGACGACCGACCCCAACGACCCCGATCCCCTCTCCACCTGGATCACTCGGCTCGAGATCGCCCTTCCCATCTACACCGGAGGCCAGCTGGGAACCCGCATCGAGCAGGCCGATCATATGGCAACCGCCGAGGAGCTGCGGGCAGTCCATGCCCGCAACCGGGTCGTGTTCGACACCGTGACCGCCTATACGAACCTGGCCAAGGCCCGCGAGCAGACCCAGCTGATGACCAAGGCGCGGGACACCACCTCGGAGCACGTGGGGCTGGCCGAAGCGTACGCCCGCCAGGGCTTGATCCTCGAAGCCGAGGTCTTGAAGGCCAGGGTCTTTCTTGCCCAGATGGACGAACTGCTGGCCCAGTCGACCAACGGTGCCCGACTCGCCGAGGCGGCGCTCAATTTCGAAATGGGGACCGACCAGAAGCTGCCCCGGAAGCTCACCGGGCTGCCCCCTCCACCGGCGGCCCCGGGCGACCTGGACGACTGGGTCGGTGCGGCCGTTGACCGGCGGAGTGACCTGCGCGCAGCCCGCAAGGAGCTCGAGGCCGGACAGCTCGAGGAGAAGGCGACCAAGCCTTGGTACCTGCCCGAGGTCGCCGCCAACGCGAGGTACGACCTCTACGACGACACCATCTTCGGCAGCAACGGGCACTCCGGGTCGATCACGGCATTCGCCCGATTGAACCTCTTCAACGGCGGAATCGAATCCGCGAGACGCGAGGCCGCTCGCCATCAGGCGGCCTCGGGCGCGGCCGACATCCAGAGGTTCGAGGAGGGGGTTCAGCTCGAGGTTCAGCAGGCGTGGCACGAGCTAGGCACCGCGAGGGCCCGCCTCGCCACCGCCGCCGATAGCCTCGAGTCGGCGACGGAGGCACTGCGGATCCGCGAACACCGTTTCAAGCAGGGTCTGGACAAGATGATCGATCTGCTCGACGCCGAGACCGCCCTGCGCGAAGCCCAAATGCGCGAGCTGGTGGCCCGATACGACGTATCCCTGAGCACCTACCGCCTGCTGTTTGTTTCCGGCAGCAGCCTGACCCATTTCACGGAGGAGTCCTCATGATCGCATCGCGACGTTATTGGTCCGTCCTTGTTCCAGTCGCTGTCATCGCCGCATCGATCGGCTGCGGCCGCCACCAGGCCGAGCAGGTTCCGTCGTCCTTCGCCCCGGTGACGGTGTCCACCACGCCGGTGGAAAAGTCCATGGCCAGCCAGGCGATCGAGGTTCGCGGCACCGTGCAGCCGGCCCGTGAGGCCTGGGTGTCGAGCCGCGTGATGGGTCCCGTGGTCGCCGTTCACGTGACCGCGGGTGCCCGCGTCGCGGTTGGTCAGAGCCTCCTCGAAATCCAGCCCGAGGCCAGCGAGGGCCAGCTGGCGCAGACCGCCGGCGCGCTCTCCCAGGCCCAGGCCGGTCTCGCCCTGGCCGAACGCAACTACCGGAGATTCGAAATCCTGCACGGTGAGGGAGCCGCCTCCGACCTCGAGCTCGACATGGCCAAGATGGAGTACGACCGCGCCCGGGGCGCCGTCGAACAAGCCCAGGGGGCGGTGCGCGCCGCCACCTCCGTCGCCGGCGAGTCGATCGTCCGCGCCCCCTTCGCCGGCCGGGTGGTCGACACCCTGGTCGAGGTCGGCGACCTTGCCGCTCCAGGACGGCCGCTGGTTCAGGTGGAAGCCTCCGGCGGCCAACAGCTCCGACTCACCGTCCGAGAGGCCGACATCGGCAGAATCGAGGTGGGAACGACTCTCGAAGTGTCCATCGACGCTCGTCCCGACCTCGGTCGGCTCGACGGTCAGGTGGTCGAGATCGTCCCATCGGCCGACCCCGCCACTCACACCTTCACGGTGGAGGTCGGCCTCCCCGGAATCACGGTCCAGTCAGGCCTTTCCGGGCGAGCCCGGATCGCCGGTGATCGCACCGAACGGCTGGTGGTGCCCGCCACCGCGATCCACCGTAGGGGAGGGCTCGAGCTGGTGGTGGTGAGAGCCCCCGACGGCACCGCCCGAACCCGAGCCGTGACGACCGGCCGTTCGCTCGACGGCGATAGAGTCGAGATCCTCTCCGGGCTCGGCGAGGGTGAGCTGGTGGTGACTGACGTGCCCGGTCCACTCGCCGACGGAACTCCCCTGGAGGTTGCCCGATGAGCGACGAGACCCCGCGGGACCAATTCGGAGAAGGTCGAGGGCCCGGTAAGCGCCCCGATCCGCAGGAGATCGAGCAGGCACGGCGAGAGGCGCTGCGGCTCAAGATGACCCGCCGCAAGCTCGGCGTGTCGGGCCGCGTCGGGCGGGCATTCCTCGAGTCCAAGCTGACGCCGTTGATCATCGTCGCCTCCCTGCTGCTCGGCGCGTTCGCCATCATGGTGACCCCCTCCGAGGAGGAACCCCAGATCAAGGTGCCCATGATCGACGTCATGGTCGGCTACCCCGGCGCCACCGCCGAGGAGGTCGAGTACCGGCTCGTGACACCGCTCGAGAAGCTGCTCTATGAAATCGAGAACGTCGAGTACATCTACTCCATCTCGCAGCCCTCCGGTGCCCTGATTGTGGTTCGATTCCTGGTGGGAACCGACCCCGACGAAGCGGCCGTCAGGGTCCACACCAAGATCGCGTCGGCTGCGGACCGGATGCCGGAAGGAGCCCTGCCTCCGGTGGTCAAGCCCCGCACCATCGACGACGTCCCGGTCGTGGCCTACACCCTGTGGGGCGAGCAGGTCGCTTCGACCCAGCTCCGCACCGTTGCCGATGAAATCAAGGTCGAGCTGACCCGGCATCCGCGGGTCGCCCAGGTCTGGGTCATCGGCGGCCAGCGCCGAGTCATCCGGGTTGACTTCGACCGCGAGCGCCTGGCGTCGTTCAACGTGTCCGTCCTGCAGGCCTTCCAGGCCCTCAAGAGCTTCAACCATCGATTGCCCGCGGGAACCGCCGCCTCGGCCAACACCGAGATCCTGGTGGACGTCGGCCAGTTCCTGCGGTCCGCCGAGGACGTCGGCGACGTCGTGCTCGGAATCAACGACGGCCGGCCCATCTACCTCAAGGACGTGGCCCGGGTGGAGGACGGTCCGGAAGAACCCGCCGACTACGTGTGGCTCGGTTCCGGGCCGGCGGCGCCTGAAAAGGGGCTGAGATCGGCGGGAATCGACGTCCCGGCGGTCACCCTGGCTGTCGCCAAGAAACCGGGCACCAACGCCGTCGAGATGGTCGACGACCTGGACCGCATGCTCGACGGTCTCCAGGGAAGACTCATCCCCTCGGACATCAACATTCTGAAGACCCGCGACTACGGCGCTACCGCCAAGGAGAAGTCCAACGAGCTCCTCAAGCACCTCTACTCCGCCACCCTGGCCGTGATCCTTTTGATGTGGATCACTCTGTCGCGGCGGGAGGCCACGGTGGTGGCGGTGGTGATCCCGGTGACCCTCGCCCTGACCCTCGCCGCCTCCTACTTCTTCGGCTACACCCTCAACCGGGTCAGCCTGTTCGCATTGGTGTTCTCGATCGGAATCCTGGTGGACGACGCCATCGTGGTGGTGGAGAACATCCACCGACACTTCAAGATGAGGTGGGCCGGACCGAAGCTGACCACCGTTTACGCGGTGGATGAGGTCGGCAACCCGACCATCTTGGCGACCTTCGCCATCATCTCGGCGCTGCTGCCCCTGGCCTTCGTTCGCGGCCTCATGGGCCCCTACATGCGTCCGATTCCGATTAACGCATCGGCCGCCATGCTGTTCTCGTTGATGGTGGCCTTCACCATTTCGCCCTGGCTCGCCTACCGACTCTTCCGCAAGAAGTTCGACCGCGGGGAAACCGGGGAGGGCAAGCCGCCGGAAGAGGACGAGGGCACCGGCGACAGTCGAGTGGCCGGCCTCTACTCCCTCATCATGCGGCCGCTCATCGCGCGCCGGTCGCTGCGCTACCTCTTTCTGGCAGTGGTGGCCGGGCTGTTGGCCCTCGCTATGGTCACGGTGCTGGTGGGATTCACCACCGTGAAAATGCTGCCGCACGACAACAAGTCCGAGCTCCAGATCGTGATCGACGCTCCCGAAGGCACCACCCTCGAGCAGACCAACGCGGTGGCGCGCGAGATCGCGGGTGAGTTCCGGACCATGCCCGAGGTGACCGACTACCAGATCTACACCGGGACCTCCGCCCCCTTCAACTTCAACGGTCTCGTGCGGCACTACTTCCTCCGATCGGGCAGCAACGTGGCCGACATCCAGGTCAATTTCGTCCACAAGGAAAAACGCGACCACCAGAGTCACGCCCTCGCCAAGCAGGTCCGCGACATGGTGCTGCCGGTGGCGAACCGCCTCGGCGTCGACGTCAAGGTCACCGAAATCCCGCCCGGACCGCCGGTGATGTCCACCCTGGTGGCCGAGATCTACGGCCCCACCCTCGACGGCCGCCTCGAGGTGGCTCAACAGGTCAAGGACGTCTTCGCCTCCACCGACGGCGTGGTCGACGTGGACTGGGAGGTCGAGGCGGCGGGACCAAGGATCGAGGTCATCGTGGACCGCGAAAAGGCCATTCGCGCCGGCATCACCTCAGAGCAGGTGGTGCGCACCCTGCGGGTGGCCCTGGACGGCGCCGACGCCGGGCTCGCCCACATTGCCACCTCCCGTGAGCCGGTTCCGATCGTCATCCGTCTGGACAGAACTCAGCGATCGCACGTGGCGGAGCTCCTCCAGCTCAGCGTCCACGGCTCCCAGGGCAAGCTGGTGCCTTTGTCCGAGGTCGTGACGGTGGTCGAGGATCGACGGGAGCGGAACCGCTACCACAAGAACCTGCAGCCCGTCACGTACGTTTACGGTGATGTGGCAGGGGTCTTCGAGGCGCCGGTCTACGCCATCCTCGAGATGGGCAAACGTCTCGGCGCCATCCTCACTCCCGACGGCGAGCCGCTGCAGATCATCGCCACCACCCTGCCCGAGGACACCACCCGTTACATCATGAAGTGGGACGGCGAGTGGCACATCACCTACGAGGTCTTCCGCGACATGGGCATCGCCTTTGCCGTGGTGATGGTGCTGATCTACGTGCTCATGGTGGGCTGGTTCAAGTCCTTCGTCACACCGATCATCATCATGGTGCCGATTCCGCTGACCCTGGTGGGAATCCTCCCCGCCCACGGCATCTTCGGCATCTTCTTTACCGCAACCTCGATGATCGGCTTCATCGCCCTAGCCGGGATCATCGTCCGCAACTCGATCCTGCTCGTGGACTTCATCAACCTGGAGCTGCAGGCCGGTGAGCCCCTCGAGGACGCCGTGGTCAAGGCCGGCGCGGTGCGGTTGGTGCCGATCTTCCTGACCCAGCTGTCCACGATCGTGGGTGCGTCCTTCATGCTGTCGGATCCGATCTTCCAGGGTCTGGCTTTGGCGATGATTTCGGGTATCCTCGTGTCCACCGCGCTGACCCTCGGCGTGATTCCCGTCCTGTATTTCATGTATCTGAAGACCGTTGGCGTCGTCAACGTCGTAAATATCGAATAGAAAAATGTCGAAGGTTGAATGTTCAAAGTTGAAAGTTCCCACCCACCCTCCCATCAGGGGGGAGTGGAGGATAGGGTCCAACCTTCAACTTTCAACTTTCAACTTTCAACCCAGACAATCGGAGGTTTGAAATGACGGTTAACGAAGCCTTAAGAGCAATGGCCGGTATCGTCGTGTTGATTTCCTTGGCCCTTGGCTACTGGGTGAGCCCCTACTGGTTCCTGTTGACGGCCTTCGTCGGCCTCAACCTGCTCCAGTCCGCCTTCACCAAGTGGTGCCCCAGCATGACCATCTTCAAGAAGATGGGACTGCGAGAAGGATAGGAGGTTGAAAGTTCAAAGTTGAAAGTCCCCACCCACCCTCCCGAGACCGCGGTGATGCAAGGGACCAACTTTCAACGTGCAACTTTCAACTTCCAACTCTCCAACGATCGACCCATCGAAACGACCGAACGTTCATGAGGTGACAATGAAGCTGCTGATGATCATCGTCGAGACGGAGTGCCGGGAAGAGCTCGAGGTGCTGCTGCAAAAAAACGGCATCGTCGCCTACTCCGAGATCCCGAACGCCCACGGCGTCGGTCAGACCGGAGTCCGAATGGGCTCGAGTGCGCACCCGCGGACCTCGTCCATCTTCTTCACCGTCGTCGAGGCCGACCAGGTCAATCCGCTCAAGGAGAACATCTGCGCCTACTGCGACGCCTGCGACAAGCACATGCGGATGATCCAGTGGACGGTCGAGGACGTCGTCTAACCCACGAGTTAAAAGTCGAAAGTTGAAAGTTGAAAGTTGAAAGTTCTCGCCCACCCAAGACCACGGTGCTGCGAGGGGCTGACTTTCAACTTGGAACATTCAACTTTCAACTCTTGGCCGGAGATTCGATGCGAAGGGAGATAGGTTGAACGATCTGCTCATTATTCTGCTTGTTTTTGGTGGCTATCTGGCGTTGCAGTTCGTGATCCTGCCCAGGCTCGGTGTGCCCACCTGAGCGGTGCCCAACACCCCGGCCGGCGGCACGGGCACGACCACTCACGATGAAATGACGTCGAGCGACGATCGGGATCGCACGCGCAACGACCGGAGCGTCTCCAACTGAAAGTTAAACGTTTAACGTGTAACTCGAGCGAGATTATTCGGTGACGCTGAGAGTCACCTCGCGCGAGACGGTCGTTTCGGTTGCGGGGTCGGTGATCTCGAAGACCAGCGTGTACTCCCCGATTTCGGGCAAGGCCGCGAGATTCAGGGAATTGGCATAGACGAAAACGTCCTCCGCCACCTGGACGGCCTCCAGAGGCATGTCGAGCGGGCGACCAAATCGCCGGCCGTCACGTTTCAGCTGCACTCGCGACGTGAGGGCCGCCCTGCCGTCGCTGCTTTGGGTCGGCCGAACGAAGAAGCCGAAGTACGAGACCTCGTTCTTCCGGGTCACATCGGTCCCGGTCAACGGCAACACGTGGAGCTGGCCCAGGCAGTACGCCGAGCCCAGTAATGCGTCGCCCTTCTGCTCGGCATGAAGCCCGACGATGATGTCCGACAGCCAGGTCCCCTCCGCGGCCTCCGGGACCGTGACGTCCTCGGCGTAAACCACCTGGGGCTCGCCGCCCGCAGCTCCCACGACCTCGATCCGATAGTTGCCGGCTTCGAGCGGGAAGGTGAGGTGGTAGAAGGAAAATCCCTGGAAGTTCACCGGGGTCACCGGTTTTTCGAAGGTGCTGATGACCTGTCCGTCAGGCGTCTTCACCTGCCCGGCCAGAAGATCCAGCGCGGGCGCCGTGTCCGGAAGCTCGATCTGGACCCACCACGGACGGTGGGCGGCATCGGCCAATCCCGCCTCGGCCAGGATGATCGCCTGGTCGTTCAGGGGTGGGGCCGGAATCGCCAGCCAGTCAAGATGGGCCGGATCAGCCGCTACCGCGTTGGGGACCGCCACCGGCTTCGGCACCGTGGTCAGCTTCGGGTGGAGCACGTAGGTTTCAGGGGCCTTGGTCAAGGTGCGCAACGCCATGGTGGCATCGCGGTGCGACCGGTCGAGCACGAAGATGTTGGTCCCGACCCTCTCCTCATAGAATGTAAACAGCAGCCGCGTACCCTTGATCTTGAACTCGGGCGGCAACCGCGACGGGTCATACATCCAGAGAACTGCGTTGCCTCGAACCTCGTCGGTACCGAAAGACTGATTGTCCATCCCCTGAACCGTGTCGGTGGGCGCACGATTCTCCACCAGGTGGGGAGGCCCCATGACGATCAGCACCCGACCGCGATCGCTCAGCGCGCCCCGCTTGCCCTCGTACGAGAAGTTGTCGTCGGCGAAACGTACGCGGCTGTCGAACTGGGCCTTGAAGGGGTTGAAGGGTTGCGCCGGATCGGGATTGCGCTTGGCCCAGAACAGGTCGACGAAGGCCTTCGCCTGCGCTTCGGAGGTGATGCTCCTTCCATTCCTTCTGGTCGTCCTTGGTCATCAGAAAACCGGCGGGCCCCTCGTCCCAGCGGAGCCAGTCCACCGTCGCCACCACCCCGGTCGCGACGGCCGCCAGCTCGTCCTGGGCGGTGACAATCCCGGCCATTGACGCGACAACCGCCATGAATCACAGGTACTGCGGTGAGGAATCTCATGGTTGCCTCCCGTAACGGATCAATATGTTACCGCAGCACGACCGTCATTTCACGAGATCAACGACGCCCGTGACGGGTCGAGGATCGGTCGGGCGAATCTGACCGATCCCCCTTGCAGGAGCGTCCAGCGGGATGCATCTTGTTCGCAGGAACCCTGGCCACCGGTCATCCACGAAGGAGCCCATCATGGTCTACTCGCTGCAGCCCGGAATCCTGTACGGACCGATCCAGTCGCGCCGCTTCGGCCGGTCCCTCGGCATCAATCTGTCACCCTGCAGCGGCAAGCTGTGCTCGTTCAACTGCGTCTACTGCCACTACGGCGCCACCGAACGGCTGACCACCGACGACACCGATGCCGCCGGCGAGCTTCCCGCGGCCGATCTCGTTTTGGAGGTCGTCGAGAGCGCCCTGCAATCCTGGAACGATTTCGACGCGGTCACCTTCTCAGGCAACGGCGAACCGACCCTCCACCCGGACTTCGCGGGAGATCGCCCGCGGGGTTTCCGAGCTGGTGGAACGCCACCGGCCGACCTTGCGCATCGTGCTGCTCTCCAACTCCACCACCCTGGCTCGATCCGAGGTGCGTCACGCCCTCGAGTTCATCGACCTCCCGGTCTTCAAGCTCGACGCAGGAACGCCGGCGACCTTCCGCGCCATCAACCGGCCGGCGCGGGGCGTCCGCTTCGATGCCGTTGTCGACGAGCTCACCCTGCTCGACGGCTTGATCCTCCAGACTCTCCTGCTCGACGGCTCGCCGAGCAACTCCACTCCAACCGAGCTCGACGCCTACCTCAAGCTGATTGCCTGGATCGCGCCCAGTGAGGTCCAGCTCTACTCGACCGACCGGCCGGTGGCCAAGTCCACCGTCGGCCGGGTGCCGCCGAGCCGCCTTCGCGACATTGCCCGAGAAGGCATGGAGAGGACCGGCATTACGTTTCGAGTGTTTGCGGCGTAGACCTTCCACCCTCTCTCCCTGCTCGAAAAGCTACCCTCCCGCCCCCTCCCTCGCTTTTCGAGTTGTTTGGACTCTCTTTTTGGGCTCATCCGGAATTCCGTGAGGTGGGGGTCAAGCGTCTGTGAGCGGGAAAGGTCGCCAGCCATCCCACCGCCAATTGAAGATTGAAGATTGAAGATTGAAGATTTCCCCACCCACCCAAGAGGTGATGGACGGCTGGGGCAGCGGCAGCGACAGGGGTCGGCGGCAGGGACAGCGAGCAGGGGCAGGTGCCAGCGGCAGCTGACAGCGTCCGCGCCGGTGTCGGGGACGGGCTACACGGGATTGAGCAGACGCCAGGTCATGGCACGCACCTGGTCGAAGCTCTGCAGGGCTCTGTCCGCCCCGGTTGGATTGACGGCGCCGGCGGCGGCGAGAAGACGCAGGTGGCTGTCGACCTCCTTGGCTGACGCGTAGGCGATCCGCCAATGGTGCTGGCGATCTCGACCGAACCGGCCGTGCCCCTCGGCCAGGTTGGCTGGAACCGAGCTCGCCGACCGGATCAGCTGATCGGCGATGGACTTCAGCGGAGCCGGGACTCGCAAAACCAGCTTGATGGCGATGCCCGCGGCTTCGAGCGCCGTGGTGTGGGCAACGAGGTTGGTGTTGCTGGCGGCTTTCGACATGGTCACCTCCGGGTCGTTCATGCTCTCCCGAAAGCTGGCGAGGGGGTCGGTGTCAAGGGTCGTGTAACGACCGTCCGACGGCCCTTGGGCCCTTGACTCCGGCCCCCTCGCCAGCTATGCCCATCCACCCTTTGAACGACCCGGAGGAGACCATGCCGCCGTCACGCGAACACAGCCGCTGCCAGGTGTCCACTGCCTACCGCCCCTGCCCACCGTCGCTGCCCCTGTTCGCTGCCCACTGCCGCTGTTCGCTGAATCCTGCCCCTGCCGCTGAACGCCGCCGCTGACCCTGAACCCTGTCGCCGACTCCCGGGCACGGAAAAGGAGACGGAGATGGGCGCGGGAGCACCCGACCTCACGCTTTTCCGGATGAGCCTCTTTTTGGAGCAGTCTCGGCAGTTAAAGGGGATTGAGCGTCGACTGAGCTTTGGCAGTCCTGAGTTAATGACCACGATCGGCGGTGATACGGTGAATTCGATGGGACGAAAGGCGGTCCTCAAGCGGCTTGGCAGAGCGGTCGCGGGTCTCGGGTTGACGGTGTTCCTTCTGTACATCACGGGTGAGGCGTACTCGAAGAAGGACTTCCTGCCGTACTTCCTCGATCGCAAGAGCGACCTGGCCTCGGTGGTGGAGACGGTCCTGGAGACCGGGCCCGACTGGGACGTGGTTCACCTCCTGCTCGCAGATGAGAAGGGCATCGAGGTGGAAGCCCACCTCAGGGTGCCCCACGCCCCAGACACCCGCCGTCGCGCGCTCGTGATCCTCGGCGGGGTCGGCACCGGAAAGCGCACCGTCGACTACCTGGGCGACACCGGCGACTGGCTGGTGATGGCCTTGGACTACCCCTACCGTGGCCCGCGCAGCGGTCTGAGCCGTGGCGAATTCCTCGCTGCCCTTCCGGCCATTCGCCGTGCCGTGCTCGACACCGTCCCCGCGTCCATGCTCGCCGTCGACTACCTGGAGCGCCGCGGCGATGTGGATCCGAACCGTATCGTGCTGGCAGGCGGTAGCTTCGGGGCCCTGTTCACGCCCGCACTGGCGGCCGCGGACGAGCGCATCTCGGCGGTGGCGATCTTCTTCGGAGCTGGCGATCTACACGCCCTGATCGACGCCAACCTCGAGCTGTGGTGGCCCCTGAAGCCCGTAGCGAGCTGGTTGGGATGGATCATCGTGTCACCGCTGGAACCGCTCAAGTACGCCCATCGGATCTCACCCCGGCCCATTTTCATGCTCAACGGCACCGGCGACGAGGCCATACCCGAGGCCTCCGCCTGGGCGCTGCACGATCGCGCCGGCGAGCCGAAGACCGTGGTCTGGCTGCCGGTGGGCCACGTCAACATCCGCTCTCCCGAGTTCCACCGGCAGGTGCTCGACGAGTTCGTCTCGTGGCTGCGATCAGTCGGTGTCATCTCCGCCGACGAAACCTTCAAGTTGTTGCCGGCGGGATCGCGGGTCGATGAGCAGACCTGTGCCAGGCACCCGAGACCCCAGATTGTAACCTGCGGAAGTGGCGCTTCTCTTATGATGGGTCTGTTTGACCAAGGGGGCTTCGATGCGAAACGAAAGACGGCTGCTGCTGATCGCGCTCACTTCGGCATTCATCGCGGCCACCGCCCACGCCCAGTTCGGCTACCGATACACCAACCTCGAACTGCGGGATGCGATCCGAACCGCCAAGCTGGATCAACTGCTGATCCCGATCATGGAGGAGTGGGGCGTTGAGGCGTGGGTGACGCTGACCCGTGACCCCTGCGACGACATGACCAACGTCATCTGGGAGCGGGACATCCAGCTCGACCCGATCGCGGAGTACATCGGCGCCGAGCAGGTCACGGTGCCGGCGGTCTTCATCTTCACCACCTCGGGCCGGCGCATCGCCATAGCCGGGGCGGAGCGACGCGCGACTATATCCGCGACACCGGGATCTACCGGAGGTGTTGACCTACACCTACAACCGGGCCGAGGGTCACTCCGGCTTCGGCCGGTTGCTCGGCCGGACCATCGAGCCAGCTGGACCCAGCGACGATCGGGCTCAACTTTTCCACGGAGGAGGGCGTGGCCGACGGGTCTGACGGTGGGAATGAAGATGATTTTCGACGCCGCCGTCGGACGCGACCTGGCATCACGCGTGGTGTCCGCAGAACGGGTGGTCATCTCGCTGTGGAATCGCAAGGTGGCCGACGAGGTGCGAGCTGATCACCCGGTCCGCCGTCCAGTCGGCTCGGCTCACCGACGAGGCGCTGCGGGCCATCCGGCCCGGCGTGACCACCGCCAGGGGCCTGTTCGACGACATCCGCCGCCGGATGGCCGAGCTCGGCCTTGAACCCGGCTGGGAGGAGTACTGGTCCCCCACCGTAACCGTCAGCGAGTTTCGACTCGGCCAAACCGCCGGCCGACCGGGTGATCGAGCCCGGCGACCTGGTGGTGGTCAACTCGGGCTTCCTGGTGGAGGGCCACATGTCCGACGTCAACCGCATGGCCTACGTGTTCCGCGAGGACGAGCAATTGGCGCCGCCGCTGATCCAGAAGCTATTCGACACCGGCCTCGCCTCGACCCGCGCCGGCGTCGCCGCGATCCGCCCCGGCGCCACCGGCGAGCAGGTGGACGCAGCGGCGAGGTCGGTGGTCGTGGACGCCGGGTTCGACGAGTACGGCCACGCCACCGGCCACACCACCGGCGTTTGGGTTCACGGTCTCGGGGTCATCATCGGCCCCCGGTGGAAGGCCTACGGCGAGAAGGTCGCAATGCCCATGCACGAGGGCGACGTGTATGCGATCGAACCGAGCCTCCACGCGTACTCCGAGGCCCACGGCGGCACCATTCGCATCCACTTCCAGGAGATGGTGATCGTGGACGGAGGACGGGGCACGATATCTCACCGAGCCGGTGACAGAGCTGATGTTGATTCGGTTGACGTGAAAAAGCAAAACGCCCCGCAAAAGCGGGGCGTCGAAAGGAACTTCCCGGCGGCGACCTACTCTCCCACACCACAGGGATGCAGTACCATCGGCCCGGAGGGGCTTAGCTGCCGAGTTCGGAATGGGATCGGGCGTTTCCCCCTCGGTATAACCACCGGAAAAAAATTACAACCGAAACCTCTGTCACGTCAGGAACCGCTTCGTAAAAAAACTCAATAACGTGTGGTCAAGCCTCACGACCGATTAGTACGGGTTAGCTTCACGTGTTGCCACGCTTCCACATCCCGCCTATCAACCAGGTGGTCTCCCTGGGGTCTTAAGGGGTATTGCTACCCGGGACACCTTATCTTGGAATGGGCTTCCCGCTTAGATGCTTTCAGCGGTTATCCTTTCCGAGCATAGCTACCCAGCGATGCCGCTGGCGCGACAACTGGTGCACCAGAGGCTCGTCCATCCCGGTCCTCTCGTACTAGGGACAGATTTCCTCAAGTGTCCTACGCCCACGGTAGATAGGGACCGAACTGTCTCACGACGTTCTAAACCCAGCTCACGTACCGCTTTAATCGGCGAACAGCCGAACCCTTGGGACCTGCTTCAGCCCCAGGATGCGATGAGCCGACATCGAGGTGCCAAACCCTGCCGTCGATGTGAACTCTTGGGCAGGATAAGCCTGTTATCCCCGGAGTACCTTTTATCCGTTGAGCGACGGCCCTTCCACTCGGAACCGCCGGATCACTAAGGCCTACTTTCGTACCTGCTCGACTTGTAGGTCTCGCAGTCAAGCACCCTTATACCTTTGCGCTCTGCGGCTGGTTTCCAATCAGCCTGAGGGTACCTTTGCGCGCCTCCGTTACATTTTGGGAGGCGACCGCCCCAGTCAAACTACCCACCAGACACTGTTCCCGACCCGGATAACGGGCCTGGGTTAGACTTCTAGAGCAGTAAGGGTGGTATCTCACCGTTGGCTCCACCGAAGCTGACGCTCCGGCTTCAAAGCCTCCCACCTATGCTGC
>CAVQOJ010000010.1:432500-945544 GCA_963714385.1 uncultured Holophagae bacterium
TGAACGGTACAACCGGAGACCTTCGCTCCCCACCGAAGAGCGTCGCGCTGACCGTGGAGCCCCGCGAACGCCGGCAACAGTGATGGGTGGATGTTCAGGATCCGGCTCGGGTAGGCCTCGATGAAGGGCCGCGACAACAGCCGCATGTAGCCGGCGAGGCAGACCCACTCCACCCCGGCTCGCCCGAGCTCGGCGACAATCGCCCGATCATGATCCTCACGGTCCTGAAAGTCCACGTGCGATAGAACGGCCGTGGGGAGCCCGCGCTGGCGCGCCCACTCCAGCCCCGGGGCGTCCGCCTGGTTTGACACCACGAGCGCTACTTCGCCCGGAACCTCACCGGCCTCGCAGGCGCGCACGGCGGACATCATGTTGCTGCCGCGGCCGGAGATCAGGATGCCGAGCTTGGTGAGGACCACAGCCTCATTCTACTGCTCTCGTGCCGAAACCGACATCACCGCGATCGGGTCATCTCGGCCTGAGTCGGGGTGGTCAGCACGGGGCCGACCTGACTCGCCTCGCCATACCCGGTCGCTTCGGCGACCCTCTCCGATTCCTCTCCCGGGGGACAATAATTTCTGCAGACCCAGATCGAGGCGGTCCTCACCACGATACCCAGACGGCGGACCTCGACGTCCTCGACCAAAATCACGGATCAGGGCCAGCCCGACGACGGTCGTGATCAGCGCGAAGACCAGCGTCATCAAGCGGATTCCCAACGGGTTGGTTCCGACCAGGATCACGCCCGCCCAGATCGACCAGCCGACCAGGGGGGGATGGTCGAAGTACGACAGGTGGGGGCTCATCGCGTACGCCCAGTGGTAGGTCTCCTGGTCGATTACCGGCGCCGCGACCGCCACCACGAGCCGCAGCGTGAACACGACGAGGAGCAGAGCGAGCAACTGCTCCCCCTCCACCATCCGATTCCAGACTCTGGCCGCTCGGACCCTAGTCTCTCGCAGAACCACCACGAATCCTCCCAACACGGAGCACTGGCCAACCGCGGCTTTGTGCTCGAACGACGATTTATTTCAGGAACGCCGCGGATCGTCGATCAGGGCCGAGGTTCCACGGAGCCGACGAGCAAGAGAATGTTGTCCTGTACCAGCCCGACGTCCCGGGCGTAGAACTTGGGGCTCACGCCCGCTTCGAGGGGCGTGGTTTCGTCCACCTGCAGGCAGTCGGTGAAGGTGCCCGCCGGAGTCTCGACGGTGACGTCCATCGCCACGTGGTCGGCTCGGTCCAGGGCGACACCCGGTGCGACCTCCTGGTAGTACCGCGAGCCGAGCAGCACCGTGCCGGGCATGATGATACCGGCGCGGGCGCCGTCGATGCCGGCGCGCCACGCACCAGCGTGGCTGACGATTTCGCCGTCCTCGTAGATGTCAACGTCCTCGCCGAAGTAGACGATACTGTTGGTCTCCATGCAGATCGCAAAGTAGTTGCGAGAAATCTCGATCACCTCGCCGTCGACGGTTTCGTACTCCTCGATGACTCGCGTCTGGACTCCGTCCACTTCCTCGACGTCCTCGAGCACGGTGATCCGAAGCTCGATCTGCTCGCCGTCCTCCTCGCCCGCGAACATCAACTGGGCGCCGGCCTCGAGAGGAATGTAGTAGGGGTTGCGGCCGGTGGAGGCGAAGGTGCAATCCTCGAGGAAGAACTCGGAAGTAAACTCGACGTCCCCGCCGCCGCCGTCGCACTCCCAGTGAGACTCGAGAGTGGTCGGATCGTTGCTCAGCTCGTCCACTTTTGAGACGCCGAAAATGCCCTCTCCTTCGAGCATGGTGAACCGCAGGGTCGCGTTGTCGAAGTCGCCGGCTCCCAGGGACGATACGGGGAACAGGACGGGCGCCAGCGGTGGCATGGAAACGGTCTCAGAGGCGACCACGTCCCCGTCCAGCGTGAGCACCTCAACCAAGACCTCGGCCTCGACCGGTTCGTCGTCGCCGTCGGTCGACGTGTTGACGCCGTACCAGTTCGAACGAAAGCCCTCGTTGTCGGTGGCCCCGATGGCGTGGGTCGGATCGCCGTCGTCGGCCGAGATGGCCGCGTCGGAGACGATCCCCTCGAAGCCCTGGCCGAAGGTCTCGCCGCCGTTCACGGCGTAGATCCTGGAAGTCGCAACCAGCTGCGAGTCGTCGCCCTGGCTACCGCCGTCTCCCTCGACGATCTCGATGCGGATGGCTCCAGACGCAGCCTGTTGACCGAAGACGTCGGCGATCACGTCCTCGAGGACGAGGGTCTCGCCGCCATCGATGTCGAAGGGCAACCCCTCGACGTCGCTGTTGTCGACACCCCGATCGAGCCACGCGATCTCGACGGTGACCGATTCGTCGCCGAGGTTCATGACGTACACATCCGTCATCCAGAATGATCCCGAGCTCCCGGCACCACGCCCTGCCGCCGGGATCCACAGCTCGTCACCCGGGTTGAGCGCGGCTGCCGTGGCGGCTACCGCCATCGCGACCAGAAGCGTCATTACTTTCTTTTCCAGGCTCATCGTCATCTCCTTTCAGATTTGTTCGGTTCTGACGGCAGTCTTTCTACCGCCCGTTCTTCGACCCCTGAGAGGCTTCGACCATCAGGAGGCCGCCCACGCGGGTCGCCACCAGTCCGCAGGTCGGAAGCACGACCTCAGGGGCCGCCGCAGGAACCAGCCCGTTCAACCTGCCGTGGAGGATCGTCTCTTGGGTGAATCGCTCGACCTCGCCGTTGTCGTAGGAAATCTGCAACCCGGTCTCTTCGGCAACCCACTCGAGGAATGCCATCACCGTCCGCCCCTCGATCTCGAAGGTGGGCGCCACCTGTTGCACCCAGTCCCAATCGGATCCGTAGGCCGAGATCCGGCTCCGCAGAATCGTCCCGTCCGGGGCGATCTCCACGCCGGTTCCCTGGGCGATCTCGAGCTCGTCGCCGTCGCTTGAAAGAGACACCAACCCGTCGCGGACCTTGATCACCAGGGGGCCACCCCTGCCGCGAACCTCGAACTTCGTACCGATCTCCCGCACCATGCCGAGGGCCGTACGAACCAGAAACTTCTCTCCTCGGGCACCGTCCGAGCTCAGGTAGATTCCTCCAGCTCGAAGGTCCACCACTGCGGGGTTCTCCAGGAAAACCGACGTGGCAAAATCGAGCCTCAAGGATTGACCGCCAACAAGGCGGAACGCGGCCCGGCTACCCGGGTCGGTCCGGATCAAGGACCCGGACGGCACCGCCACCCCCGGCCCACCGCCCTCCAGACGAAGCAACCCTCCTGCCGGCAGCATGATCTCGACCTCCCCCAGGACCGCATCTACCACGGCGGCGGTGGTCGCGACGACGGGTGCCGGCCGGCGGAGACCGGGAACCAACCCGACTGCGAGCACCACGGAGGCGGCGACGGCGGCAGCTGCGCCGGCCCACAGCCGACGTCTGCGCGCGCGCTGCCGGACTCCTTGTCGCCACTGCGCACGAATCGCGTTTTTGACGCGCTGAGCTCCGTCAGGTGGAATCTCCGGCCCGCGGTCCGCCGCCCGCACGAGACGTTCCACAAGGTCGATTTCCTTGAAAACGTTGGCTTCCCGATTCATGGCACCAACCCTCCAACCACGGCGGCAAATCCGTCCCGAAACGCCGCTCGCGCCCGCGTCAGGAGCGACTCCGCCGCCTTCTCACTGACTCCCAGTCGAGCCGCCACGTCGCGAACCGACAGGCCGTGCGTGTATTTCCAATCGAGAGCGTTGCCGTAGCGGATCGGCAGTTGATCCAGGGTCACCCTCACGAGGCGTGCAAGCTCTCGTTTTTCCAAGATCTCCTCGGGACCTTCCTCGAGCGCCGACAGCGACTCGAGAGCTGCCCTCACGTCCGGGGAGTCTTCGGCGAGTTCGACCTCGGGAGCGGTCCGACCCCGTGTTCGCCAGTAGGCGGCAACCTCATAGCGGCAAAACGTGCAGAGCCATGTGAAGACTGCGGCTTCGCCCCGGTAGTAGCCGAGCTTGGGGATGACCTTCTCGAAGGTTCCCTGGACGACATCCTGGGTGGCGTCGGGATTCGACGCCACCCTGGGATACGCGAATCGGTAGAGCCTCGGGTAGTACTCGTCGACGAAGACATCGAAGGCCTCACCATCGCCGCCCAACATTCTGCGGATCAGCTCGCGCTCGGAACGATACGGTTCAGCCAACTACCCTCCCGCTCACAGCATCACAGTGTAGGTGGCGGGTTCGGCTCCAGATCCTTCGCAGGATCGCTGAGGATATTCCTCAGAACTGATAACTGAAACCGACGGACGGAATGATCGGTGCCCAATACTGCTGTTGAGGGATCACCTGGATCGTCCCGTCATCTCCCACCAGGAACTCGAAGTCATCGATGCAGCACACGTTTCTCGTGTTCATCAGATTGACCACCTCGAAGATCAGGCTGAACTCTCCGTGGCGAGTTGGAATGACCTTGGTGGCACGAAGATCGAACCGATGGTAGGCCGGATAGCGCGCCCCGTTTCTGGGACCGATGACCGGCTCCGGAACCAGCTCACCGTCGTCGTCCTCCACCAGCACCGCGGTCACCTCCGTGGTCGGAAACCCGGAGCGAATGAACCCGGCGAAGTTGAGGTTCCAGCGCCGGGGAAGCGCCAGGTTGAGACCGAAGCTGGCGGCGTGGGGCTGATCCCAATTTCGCGCCTGCCAGTCGCCGTCGATGTCGTCTTCCACCGAAGCCAGGCCATAACTCAGCCACCACGACACCCGCTTGCCGCCGGCGCTCTTAACCAACACCTCGACACCCCGCGCCCTGGCTTGATCGGGCTCAACGAGGATTCGGTCGTCCTGGGCTTCCGGGAACAGCTCGAGGGGGCTGAACAGGTTCTCGTAGCGCGGGCGCAGCTCCGACAGGTTCTTCTGGTAGGCCTCGACGCGGACCCCCAGACCACCGTTGAAGCGATAATCAAGACCGGCCATCCAGTGCTCGGCGAGCTGAGCCGGAAAGAACTCGGTCACACCGTCCTCGACCTGTAGCTCGTTGAGCCGCTGGGACTGGTAAAACCGACCCCAGGCAGCGCGCACTGTGGTGCGGCGCCCGGCCTCGACCATCAGGTTGATGCGCGGGCTGAGCTGGTCGTTGTCGATCCAACTCTGGGAATCCCAACGCAGGCCGACCTCGACCACCACCTTGTCGACCGGCTGGAAGCGATCCGAAAGGTAGATCCCGACGGACGTCCCGTCCGGGACCAGGTTCACCCGGATCGGCGGCACCTCATCCGGATCGCCACTCGGCGGTGTTTCGTTCCTGAGGTAGTTGTACCTCGCCTCCTGCGAGGTGGCGTCAAAGCCCCATTTGAGGAGGTTGGGCGGGCTCGTCTCCAGGGTCCAGTCCTGTCTGAGCTCGAGGAAATCGAAAAATCGCTCATCTTCGATCGACAACGTTCCCTCGACCACATCATCGACGCCACCGTCCCGGTTTCGGGTCAGTCGCCCCCCCGACACGACGGTCCGGGTGAACATCCGTTGGCTCCAACTCGTCTCCAGATTCGACCACAGGTGGTAGCTGCTGTAGCGCGCCGCAACCTGCTCGGTCTCCCCCGCGTCCACCGTGGAGTACTCAAGATCGTCGAAGGCCAGCAAGAGATCTCCGGACAGCGTAGATCTCGATCCGAGCCGGTGTTCCAGCTTGGCAAAAAGGTCGTAGTAGTCCGTTCGCAGGGTATCCGTTGTCCCGGTCGCCAGGGACCACAGTTCATCCGGATACCACGCTCTGGCGGTGACCAACCAGCTCCCCCGACCGCCGTCGAACAACCCCCCCGAGAACACCGCGCGTTGAGGGTGCTCACGCCCACAGTGGTCGTGGTCGGACCCTGGGGAGTGTTCAACGCGATGTCCATCACACCGCTCATCCGGTCCCCGTACTCCACCGGATAGCCTCCGGTGAGAAGGTCCACCCCCGCGATCGCGGCGGAATCGATGATGCTGAAAACACTCTGAAAGTCCTTCAGGTGGAACGGTTCGTAAAGTTCGACGCCATCGAGCAGGACCAGCATCTCCTGCTGCTCGCCTCCCCTGACGTTGAACTGAGCGGAGTAATCGCCGCCCGCCGCTCCCGGCAGGCGCTTGACCGCCCGGTAGAGGTCGTCCGCCACGTGGGGCATCTGCTCGACCTCGCTCCTGCTCAAAAACTGTCGGCTCTCCGGATCATCCTCGAGGATCTTGAAGTGGCTTGGCGTCACCACGACCTCGTCCAGGAAAATCGACGCGGGCTCGAGCTGGAACACGATCCTCGCGTCGCTTCCCTGTCGGACCCTGACCCCCGAAACCCTCTCGGCGCGGTGTGCTGGCGACTCTGCCACCACGTCGTAGTCGCCGATCGGCACGTCACCAAGGATGAACCTCCCGTCCGTTGATACCGCGGCCGTCCACGGGGTGCCGTCGATCCGGACGGTGACCTCGCCCGCCAGGGTGGGGTCACCCCGCAGGATCACCGTACCCAGGATGATTCCGGTGGCGACCCCCGCCGGCTTCCGCCCGGCGGCGACGATCATGATCGTCCCGCCCGGGGCCTCCTGCGCCACCAACTCGAACGGAGCCAGGATCAGGTTGAGGATCTGCCGCGGATCCCCCGCCTGCGGCTCCTCGGCGACCACCATGTCATCGCGAACGACGGCGTCGCTGTAGATCAGGCTCAGCCCCTGGCGCTGTAGCTCTTCGAGGACGTCGACCAGTTTCCGCCCTGCGTAACGCGGCCCTGATTCCGCCTGAAGCTGCAGGGCGGGACACAACAGCCCCATCACGACTGCGATCACTGTCAAACGGCGGTACATCGTGGCTGCATCCACCGCCCATTATTCACGGGAAGCGCCCCCGAACCACCGACACGCGGATTTTCCCCTCCGCTCTGCGTCGCCTCTACACCCTCCCACCGCCCGCCGCCGCTGAGCTCCGGGCCGTCCGCTCGCACTCTCATTGCAAGGGGCTCCCGCCCCTCGCGCTCCCCTGTAGAGCAGCGAACTGAAAATCCGCCCCTCGAAGCGTCAGCTCAACCCTTGGCCAATAGCAATTTGCCGCCGGGCTCTTCGCAAGAGCCCGGCGGCAAATTGCTGGTGCCCAGGGGCGGAGTTGACCTCACCGACGGCCGGCGATCAGCCGCCCCGAGGTCGTGAAGCGAACTCGGATGGCGGCTGACGTCGGACGGCGGGGAGACGCGGTGACCCGAGACCGCAGGTCGAGGGGTGCCGCAACCACCGAATAGCCAACCGTTAGTCAACTCCGCCCCGCCCGGAATCGCAAGAAACAAAAACCCCCGCCGTGGGGCGGGGCGATCGAATCGGCGTGGTGCCCAGGGGCGGAGTTGAAACCGACGGCGGCCGCGAATTGCGGCTCCGCGGCGGCGCGGAGCGACGCCGCTGGAGTCGCTCGCGGACGACGTCGCTTCGCGGTGACCCGAGACCGCAGGTCGAGGGGTGCCGCAACCACCGACACGCGGATTTTCCCCTCCGCTCTGCGTCGCCTCTCCGCCCTCCCACCACCCGGCGCCGCTGAGCTCCGGGACGTCCGCTCGCACTCTCACTGCGAGGGGCTGCCGCCCCTCGCGCTCCCCTGTAGAGCAGCGACCTGAAAATCCGCCCATCGAAACGTCAGCTCATCCCTTGGCCAATAGCAATTTGCCGCCGGGCTCTTCGCAAGAGCCCGGCGGCAAATTGCTGGTGCCCAGGGGCGGAGTTGAACCACCGACACGCGGATTTTCAGTCCGCTGCTCTACCAACTGAGCTACCTGGGCGCTCAGGTCAGCGGATTATCTGCGAATGGTGGGAGAGTGTCAACTTGTGATCCCGGCTGCAACGGTTGGCACCGCGATTGCGTACAATGCAGGCCGTGGAAATACTCCGCTTCTTCCTGCAGACCGGCTGGGTCGCGAAAATCGTCCTCGTGACCCTGCTGTTGTTTTCGCTCGCCTCATGGTCGGTGATTCTCGCCAAGTGGAGAGAGCTGGGGGCGGCGCAGCGGGCTTCCGAACGGTTCCTGCGCGTATTCCGGAGGGCGTCGCGACTCAACGAAGCCGCCGAAGCGGCGCCGCACCATCGCAGCTCCCCATTGGCGGCGATGTTCCAGGCGGGTTATACCGAGCTCGAGGCCAATATCAAGTCGGCGCGGCGAAACGCCGGGCCGGAGACGACGCTCAGGATCAAGTCCCTCGACAACGTCTCCCGCGCCCTCGAGCGGGCGGTGGGCAGCGAGCAGGAACGCCTTCAAAGGGCGTTGCCGCTGTTGGCGACCACTGCCAGCGTGACGCCTTTCATCGGCCTATTCGGCACGGTGTGGGGCATCATGAACACCTTCCACGCCATCGGCGCCACCGGCTCGACCTCAATCGTGACCGTGGCGCCGGGCATCGCCGAAGCTCTGATCAACACCGCGGCGGGCTTGCTGGCGGCGATCCCTGCGGTGATCGCGTACAACCACCTGCTCGCCCAGGTTCGTCACCTGCGCCGCCGAATGGACGACTTTGCCCTCGAATTCCTCAATTTGGTCGAGCGCAACTTCACGTAGCACAACGTCACGGGATAAAAAGGTTTAAGACAATTGGACTCTCTTTTTTCGGCCACCACTGCATTTCGACAGGGCACTGGAGCGACGCCAGTGCTCTTGTGGACGGTAACCTGCAGGCCGAAAAAAGAGAGAAATAGTGTTTTCTGAGTATGGCATTCAAGGCTTCGAACGAGTTGGACAGCTTGGCGGAGATCAATGTCACTCCGCTCGTTGACGTGATGCTCGTGTTGCTGGTGATTTTCATCATCACCGCGCCGATGCTGGTCCAGGGGCTGTCGGTCAACCTGCCGAAGCAGGGGGCGCCAGCGCTCAATTCCAAGGGCGATGAACCGGTCATCCTGACCCTCACCAAGGACCAGATCATCCTGCTGGGCGATGAGCCGATCCACATCAAGCTGCTCCCCGATCGGCTGGGAGCCGAGCTCGGTGGAGCGCCTCGGCCCGTCTACCTGAAGGCTGACGAGAATCTGCCCTACGGCTTCGTGGTTCGCGTGCTGGCGGTTCTCGATCGCGTCGGGGTGGAACAGGTCGGCATGGTCACCCTGCCCGAGGAGGGCTAGGTGGATCCGGTTTCCCGCATTCTCGCCGACCGGGAACGCTCGGCGCCCAGAATGATCCCCTGGGTCGTGCTGGCAACCGCCCTCCACGGCCTGATCGTCGGCGCCGCCTTCTTTTTCGGGCGGGCCGCGTCCGCGCGCCCGGCTCACCTGCCAGCGGTGTCGGTGAAGCTGGTTCGACCGGAGCGCCCTCCGGGTCGCTCGGTAACTCGGCGTCAGCCCAAACCGACCATGGCCGCGCCCACACCGGCACCCACCAAAGCGGCGACGGCCGTACCCCAGCCCAAACCCACCGTCGGGCCGGTGGAGAAGATCAGCGACGACGCCATGCCGGCCCCCGACGCCCACGCCACCCCGGCGCCCACGCCTCCGCCCTCGCCCGATCTCACCGGCGCCGGGTCCGGCGGCGGGCTGTCTCTGGGTGAGAGAGACTCCGGCCAGGTTCCCGGCATACCGGCCGACTTCCACTTCACCTACTACATCGAACGGATGCTCACCCTGATCGAATCGCGATGGTTCAAGCCGGCCGTTCAGGAGGGCACCGCGACGCAGGTCAGGTTTCGGATCCACCGTGACGGAAGACTCGACAACATCGAAATCGAGGGCAGTTCCGGATCTCCCAGCTTCGATCGGGCAGCCCTGCGCGCCCTCTACGCCGCCAACCCGCTGCCGCCGCTGCCGCCCGCCTACGGCAAATCCACCCTGACCGTCCACCTGACCTTTTCGGAGTAATCGATGCGCCAGCCCCACATTTCTCTCGCCGCAGCCCTCGCCGTCTGCACGTTGGTTGTCTCCTCGGCGACGGCCCAGGACGAGATCTACCTCGAGATCACCAGCCCCGGGCTGCGGCGGGTCGCGGTGGCGACCCCGCCGCTGATGGTCCTTCCCGGCACCCCGGCCGAGGTCGCCCTCGGGTTCCAGGAAACTCTCGACGGGGACCTGGCGGCCGCCGCTCCCATCGCGATCGTCGACCCCAGGCTCTACTCGTTGGTGGAGGATGATCCGCGGCCCGAGGTGCTCAACCAGCGGTGGCGCTCCATCGGCGCCCAGTTCCTGCTTTCTGGAACCGTTGTGCGTGCCGGCGGACAACTGGTTGTGGAGGCGAGGTTGGTGGATCTGGTGTCCGGTGAGTTCGCGTTTTCGAAAAGGTACCGAGCGGGGGTGTCTGCGATCGAGGTGGTGGCACATACCCTGGCCAATGACCTGGTTCAAGTCTTCACCGGACGGCCCGGCCCTTTCCTGTCCAAGATGGCCTTCATCTCGGATCGCTCCGGCAGCAGCGAGCTGTGGGTCATGGACTGGAACGGATCGAACCCCAAACAGCTCACCAAGCACGGGACCATCGCCATGGCTCCGGCCTGGGCACCGGACGGCAAGCGCCTCGCCTTCACCTCGTTTTTGCGCGGCAACCCGGCCATCTTCCAGTTGACTCCCAGCGAGGGCTACCTGCGGATGCTCTGGGACCAGGGCGGCGTCAACTCGTCGGCAGACTACTCGCCGGACGGCACTCAGATCGTTTTCGCCTCGAGCCGGGACGGCAACGTGGACATCTTCGTCATGTCGGCTGATGGCGGAACGCCGCGCCGTCTGACCACCGCCCGCGGCATCGACACCCAGCCGGCGTGGGCGCCGAACGGCCGCCAAATCGCTTTCACGTCTGCCCGATCGGGATCGCCGCAAATCTACCTGATGGACGTCGACGGCACCAGCGTTCGCCGGCTGTCCTTCAACGGCGGATTCCACGACGAACCGTCATGGGCGCCGGACGGGACCCGGGTGGTCTGCACCACCCGCGACGCATCCACCTTTCAGCTGACCACCATCGACACCGTCACCTCCGAGCGCACGGTGCTACCCGGGCCGGGCAACAACGAAAATCCGGTGTTTTCACCGGATGGTTCCATGCTCGCCTTTTCTTCCGATCGCACCGGCACTCCCCAGATCTTCATCACCGACGCCGACGGGATTCCCCACCAGCTCACCACCGAAGGTCGCAATCACTCCCCGGCCTGGACCGGAAACGGGAGTTCCCAGTAGTCAAAGAAAAAAGACCTCCGATTCCGCTCCCGTTCCCGTGGCGCAGGTGTTGAAGTGATCGCCGTGGAAAGGGGAATGGGGGCGGAATCGGAGATAGAGCTAGAATGAAGTCAAAGGCAGGACGACCATGAGCGATCGCAAATACCGCCACCGCGGATACCAGGACGATGACCGGGACCGCGAGCCGAAACCCCGTCGGACGCCGGACCGGGTCAAGGGTCAGTTCGACGACGGACCGCGGGGCCGCGGTCTGGGAGCTCCCACCGCAGTGGCGTTCAAGTGCGCGGTGTGCGGTCACTCCGTGCAACAGATGGCGGTGGAGTACGACACACCGTGCCCGGGCTGCAGCAAGCCGCTGCACACCTGCACCAACTGCACTTTCTTCGACTCCTCGGCTCCGTTGGAGTGCAAGAAGCCCATCGGGGAGAGGATCGACAGCAAGGTCAAGGCCAACCGGTGTGAGTTCTTCCGCCCGAAGGCCGTCCGAGATCTCAAGGCGGCCAGGCCCGAGACGCCAAGGGACGCCCGCTCGGCCTTCGATGCCCTCTTCAAGAAATAGCCACCCCGTCAACCATGCGTCTCGACAGCTGTTCACAACGGCCCGTGAGCGGGAACTGCCCCCACCCTCCCACCCACCCATTGCGGATTGCGAATTCTGGCCTGCCGAGATCGCTCGTGATCATCGCCGACGCCCTCGGCAGGCGGTCAAATCGTAATTCGCAATTCGTAATTCGTAATCAGTCCGAGGCCCTTTTGCTGGGCAGGTCCAGACCGTAGCCCTGCTTGCGGTCGGCTCTCCTGAGGAGAACCGCGAAGATCATCCCGGCAAATCCCAACAGAGCGAGCATGAGAATCGCCGGCGTGTAGTTGTACACGGCACCAAGGTCGGCCCGGTCCAGCTCCTGTCGCTGCTGGCGGATATTGTCCAGGGTGGCCTCGGCTGCAAATGCGGCCGCAATGGCTCGAGCTTCCCGGTACCGGGAGGAGAACGGCTCGCTCAGCCCACCCACCACCTCCATCCCGGCCTCGTCCGGTTCGGCGAAACGCTCGGCGGCCTGCCTCGCCTCTTCAAGCCGCTCCCGTTTCTCACTCTGGGTCAACGGGGCCTTGGGCACATCGAACATGCCCCGTTCCTCGTCGCCGAGAATCTCCGCCACAACGGCCTTGGTTTCACTCAGCCCCGCGCCCACCGACTGGGCGGTGGCCACCCCTGGGTTGGTGCCGTCGAGCACGAGACCGATCAATATGGGGAACAGAAAGAGCCCGATGTTTTGAACCGAAAAGGTGAAGCCGTACGCCGAGCCGAGGCGGTTGTCACCGACGATTCTGGCGATCGCAGGCCACATGGCCGCCGGAACCAACGAAAACGTCATGCCCAACAGGAACATGGGGAAGAGAGGATTGATGGTGGTGAAAGCGAACATCAGATGGATGACGACCAGCATCGCGGAGCCGACAACCATCAGTGAAGCGCCCCAACCCCTGAAGTCGATCACCCATCCAAAGAGGGGCGTAAAGAAGATCGTGCCGAAATAGACAATGCTGGAAACGTCGCTGGCCAGGGTCAAGGACATGCCGAACCTATTCACCAAAAAGTCCGGCGCGTAGTTCATGAACGGAAACACCGCCGAATAAAACGTCACGCACAGCGCCACGATGAAGAGGAAGGAAGGGTCGGTCACAAGCTTGCCCATATCGCTGAACCGGAACGGTTCCTCTGGTTCCTCGGCTTCCCCCGCGGCAGCGGCGACCCCGCTGCGTCGGCGGTCGAAACGAACGTCCACAAAGGTGTAGATCACCCACGCGAGCAGTCCGATCGCCATGAGGACGAAACACAACCACAGTGAATACGTCCAATCGGGCTTGATCACCCGTGGCGAAACGATGAGCCCCATCATCGATCCAAGGCGGGCCAACGCCAGATTGACCCCGAGAGCCAACGCGACCTCTCGGCCGCGGAACCACTTCACAATCACCTTGCTGATGATCACGATCGACGTCTCGGCGCCTAATCCGTAAAAGAGGAACCCGAGCCACATCATTTTGAGTGACGGGCTCCAACCCGACAGGAATGAACTCATGAAGCCATAGCCGAAGCCGCCGCCATTGAAGTAGTCGGTGGCTCCGTACCAGGTCAGGAATGCCCCGCCGACCATGCTCGAAACGAAGAAGTTGCCCGTAATGCGGATCCCCAGCTTGTCAGCGATCATCCCTCCGATCACGGCCATGAAGAGGAAGACGTTGGGCCACGAGTAGGCGGCACGAAACTGGCCGTAGTCCGCCGAGGTCCACCCCAACTCCTCGGTGAGCGTGCCCTTGAGGGGCGAGATGGCATCGTAGAAGTAGTAGCAGGTGGCAATCGTGACGCTGACCAGGATCACAACCCCCCAGCGTTGAAGGGCCGAATCAGCCAGGTTGTTCTGGGTCTTGGATTGGATCACCGGTTCACTCCTTGTTCGGCAGTGGTTGACTGGAACCGCATTGTACTGCCTCCGGCACTCCCAACCCGGTCAGATGTCAACATTGATGAAATATCAACTTGTCAATGATGTTATTATCTATGAAACGCCCCGTGGCTCCCTCCGGCAGCCGCGGCCACCGGAGGGCCCACAGACGGTGCTCAACCGCCGAAAATTCCTAAAAACCGCAACCATGACCGCCGCTGGATCGCTCGGTCTGAGCAGCGTCGGGTTTGCGTCCGCCCAGGGTCTGCCCGGCCTGCGCCGGGTCACTCTCGACTGCCCCGACCTGCCTCGACCGTGGGACGGCTTGACCATCCTCCAGATTTCGGACGTTCACGCCGGTCTCTTCATGACTCCGGACCGCATGCAGCAAATCCGCGATCTCGCCAACTCCCTGCCGGCCGACCTGACCGTGTTCACCGGCGACCAGATCGACCGCCGTTGGGAGGATGCCGACCTTTTCATCGAGGGGTTTCGTGGCGTCCGCGCACCAATGGGAGTCTACGGCGTGCTCGGCAATCACGACTACCGGGTGTCCCCACGGCGCGCCGAGCGGACCCTCGAGAGAGCCGGGATCACGCCGCTGGTCAACCGCTCGGTGGTGATCGAGCGAGGCGGCAGCCGGCTCGCCCTATCCGGACTCGACGACCTGATGGCGCCGGCCGGGCGCGGCCCCGACTTTGCCATCCTTCGTGACCACCCGAACGCGTTCCACCTGGTGCTCTGCCACCAGCCTCAGGGCTGGGAGCAGGCCCTCGAGGAGGGGGCACACGTGACTCTCGCCGGCCACACCCACGGCGGCCAGATCGCGCTTCCAACCCGCAACTTCAATCCTGCCAGGGTCTACACCAAGTACATCGCCGGACCCTATTACCAGGACGGCGGCGTGCTCTATGTGTCGCGGGGGGTCGGAGTCGGCGCCGTCCCGCTGCGCGTGGGTGCTCCACCGGAAATCGACCTCATCACGCTGCGAAGGCCAGCGGAGACCTCCACCGTCGCAGCCTGATCCCTGGATGAGTTGAAAGTGCAAAGTCGAAAGTTGAAAGTTCCCATCCGCCCTCCCGGGGGTGGGAGGTTACGAGCGAGGTCTGTTCCAACTTTCAACATGTAACTTTCAACCTTCAACTCGGTTTTTCTGTGAGAATCATCGACGGTCGGAGATCATCCGTGGCCTGGTAAGCTCGCGGTGTGGATGTAACAACAGAGGTTCTGGTCAAGGGCGGGCTGTCGCTGATCGCTCTGATCGTGGTGGTGGTGCGGCATCTGCGACCCGGCAAGCTCGAGCCCGAGAAGGCCGGACAGCTGCTGTGGATCACGGCCGTAGTCGCGGTTTTGGCGTACACGAACTTCGGCCAGTTCCACGGTCGTTCCGGCATTCACCACTGGGAGCAATTCCACTATTTCCTCGGTTCAAAGTACTTTCCCGAGGTCCGCTACGACGGCCTCTACGTGGCGTCGCTGGTCGCCGAACGCGAGCTCGCCCTCGGCCGCAGTCCCCAATCCCACATCCGCGACCTGCGAACCAACGAGGTGGTCCCTATCGGCGGCCTGGGAGAGCACAGCCGGGAAGTGAGAAAGCGCTTTTCCGCCGAGCGCTGGCGCTCATTCGTCGAGGACACCAGGTACTTTCTCAATAGCTCGAGGTACAGCTACATCTCCAAGATCCGGAGCGACCACGGGTACAATCCAACCCCCACCTGGACTTTCACCGCGCGGCTATTCTCCCGCTTTCTGCCGGCCTCGGACGGCTCTCTGTCGGCGCTGGCATGGATCGACCCGGTGTTGCTGGGGCTCATGTTCTGGATGATCTTCAGCACCTATGGCAGCCGCATCGGCTGCCTTGCGTTGATCATTTTCGGCCTCGGCTATCCCTGGCGCTTCGACTGGGTCGGCGGTGCCTTCCTGCGCCAAGACTGGCTTGCAGCGGTGGGCGTCGCCGTCTGCCTGATCCGGCGAGAGAGGTTCGCCTGGGCCGGGTCGTTGATCGCCTACGCCGCGATGGTCCGGGTTTTCCCGGGGGCCTTCCTGGTCGGGCCTGCCGTGGTCGCGCTGCGGGATGTCGTCGGCCGTCGGTCGATGGGGTGGTTCCTCCGGTTGGCGGCAGGGTTCGCCGCCGGCATCGCGGTCTGCCTGGTTGCGGGCGGCCTCACCGGGATCGGTTTCGATGCCTGGCCGCAGTTCGCAGAGAACCTGGAGAAGCACCACGGCACCTGGCTGACCAACAACGTGGGCCTCAAAAACGTGCTGCTCTACGACGGAGCCACCATGGCCCGAGAAGACGTCCGCTGGAACCTCCCGGAGCCATGGATCTTCTGGCAGGAGCGGATGAACCGGCGCCAAGCGGACCGGGCCCCGCTGCTGCTGGCGGCGTCCGGTCTCGTGACCCTGCTGGTGTTGGCTTCGGCGTGGCAGTGGCGCCGGGATCAGGCGGCCGTTCTCGGGATGGTGATCGCCTTCGCCGCCGTCGTCCTGACCTGCTACTACTGGGTGATGTTGTTGCTGATTCCCATTGGTCGCGGGCGTTGGCTGCCGGCCGCGGGATGGCTCGCCCTCTCCACCGGTCTGTATGCGCTCCATCTCGCCACTCCGGCCTTCGAGATGATCTACGGCCTCATGTCGTGGGCGCTGCTGGTGTTCTTCATCGCCTGGCTCGCGCCGGACGCCGTGCGCACCCTCCGAGGTGTCTCACAACGATTGCGCCCTCCTGTGGATTGACGCTGCCCTTCGGCCTTGTGGAATAATTACGAATTGCAAATTCTAGGTTCCCGAGACCGTGGTGCGCCTTCCGAGGTCATGTTCCCAACTTCGTTCTTGATGAGGTCGAACATCCGTCAGCGGAAATGGCCTCGGACGCCGACAATTCGCAATTCGTAATTCGTAATTCGTAATGGGCGGACGGGAAGGGTTACATCGGATACAACCCGTCGTCCCGGCCCGGAGCAGCACCGCCGAATCCTCCTCCTTCCTCCCCCATTTCGTCTTCCAGCGCGTCACCGAGGTCCTCCTCGATCTTTTCGGGATCCTCGCCGGCCTCGAGCCGTCGGATCATCTCCTCCATGGCCGGGGTCACCGGCTCACCCGCAATTTCGGTCATCCGCCGCACCGCCGCGGCCATTTGGCGCGGGTCGTTTTCGTCCATCCCCTCGAGCTCGGCGGCCAACCGCATCATCTCCCGTTCCATTCCGGGATCATCCTGATCGCCACCGGTTCCCTCATTCTCCGCCGCCGTCTTGCGGGCGGCGTTGATCCCGAAGCTCGACGGTACCCGCTCCAGGTCGGTCGCCGCGCACTTGGGACAGCTGGGAACCTTGTCGTTCGCCACTCGAAACGAGTGGAAGCTGTAGATCTTGTTGCAGCCCTGGCACAGAAATTCGTACACCGGCATCACACGCCTCCACGGGAGTCCGCCGACCTCCATTCGCCGACCACGAACTGGTCAAGGCCGGCTTCGGTCAATGACCTGAGGTCGATCCGCATCGCCATCTCGAGGAACATCTCATCAAACCGCTGGGCCAGTCGGTGCGGCATCTTCACCGCCCGTTCCACCGCCGCAGCCTCCTTCAGGGGCACCCGCAGAATCCGAACGTCCCGACCGGCCAACAGTGATCGCCGGACCTCGACCCGAAGCTCGTCGATGCCGAAACCGGTGATTGCCGAGACCACGGTCCCGCGTCGACCGCCCGGCAGGCGAATCGACGACGGCCGGGCCAGCAAATCGGCCTTGTTGAGCACGACCCTGGTTCGCTCCCTGTCGACGCCGAGGCCGTCGAGCACCTCGTTGCCCACGTGGAGATGCTCCTCCCAGTTGGGATGGGCGGCATCGACCACGTGGAGCACCAGATCGGCTTCGGAGGCCTCCTCGAGGGTCGAGCGAAAGGGCGCCACCAGATCGTGGGGCAGCTTCCGGATGAAGCCAACGGTGTCGGTCATCACCGCCATCACGCCTTCGCCCAGGCCCACCCTGCGCGCCCGGGGGTCGAGAGTGGCGAAGAGTCGATCTTCGACGAACACCTGGGCCCGGGTCATGGTTCGAAACAACGACGACTTGCCGGCGTTGGTGTAGCCCACCAGAGCGATGCCCGGAGAATCCGATCGGCGCCGCCGCTGCAACCGGCGATCGCGCTCGATGACCTCCAGCTTTTCCTTGAGCTGGCGAATCCGACGGGAGATCAGGCGCCGATCGATTTCGAGCTGGGTCTCGCCGACGCCGCGCGTGCCGATGCCGCCCGCCTGCCGCGACAGGTGGCGCCAGCGCCGGGTCAGCCGCGGCAGCAGGTAATTGAGTTGCGCCAGCTCGACCTGGGTCTGCGCCTCCCGGGTCCTGGCCCGCTGGGCGAAGATGTCGAGGATGACCGCCGCCCGGTCGAGCACCTTGACGTTTTTCGGCAGCGCCCGCTCGAGGTTTCTGACCTGTGAGCCGGTGAGGTCCTCGTCAAAAACCACGGTGGTGACATCCAGATCGGTGCACCGCTCCGCCAACCGGTCGACGAATCCCGAGCCGACCAGGGTGGCCGGATCCGGTTTGGCGCGCTCCTGGAGGGTCCGGTCGACCACCGATCCCCCGGCCGTATCGACAAGCCGTTCCAGCTCATCAAGATGTTCCTCCGCCACGTGGCGGGGGGTGCCACCGCAGACCAAGCCCACCAGCGCTGTGCGCTCCGGATTCTGCTCTGTGGGGTCAAACTCGGGATGAGGCGCCATGGCTCAGGGGAGGTCCTCCTGGTGAAGGCGAAGCAGCACCCGCTCCCAGGCCGCGAGGGTCTCCTCCACGTCTTTCGCACCGTGGGCGCTGGAGACGAACGCAACGCCACCGGGCTGCCTTGGGAGCAACACGCCTTCCTTGCGCAAGCCCTCCGAGGTCCGCCAATAGGCCCGGTCCTGGTTCTGCCCTTGGACACGGCATTCGGTCACCGGACAGGAGGTCATGTAGAGGGCAAAAACCGATCCGACCCGATTGATCACCATGGGTCGCGAGAACCGTTCTGCCAAACCCTGGACGCCACTGGTGAGCTGGGCCGTCCGATCCTCGAGCCGTTCGTAGATGGTCTCATTCTTGAGGATCGAGAGCACGGCCTCTGCGGCTGCCAGCGACACCGGGTGAGGGGTCGGCATGCGCCCTTCCCCTTTCTGGATCGGGTCGTCGATGCCCTCGCGGAAGCCGACGACCCCGATCGGAAACCCGCCGCCCAACGCACCCCCGTAGACGGCGGCGTCGGGCGTCACTCCGCTCCAGGCCTGTGCACCGCCCCGACCAACCCTGAATCCGGAGATCCGCTCGTCGAAGATGAGCAGCACGCCGCACTCTCGGCAGATGTCTGAAATCGCCGACAACGTCGAGGACGGGGCCGGAATGACCCCCGCTCGAGTCATCAGCGGGTCGACGATGAACGCGGCCAGGCCGGAGGCCTCGGCGTGGATTTTGGCCTTGATTTTCCTCAGGTCCCAGCCGGGGACTTCTTTGATGGGGAACCCCTCGCCATCTCCCCCGGTTGCCGAGATTCGCACCCGACCGCCTCCGTCGACCATCAGGAAGTCCGGTTTCCCGGTGGTCTCCCGGGCCCAGTGGAGCACCTGCCAGATCGCTTCGTCCTGGGTTCGGCACAGCCACCAGTTTCCGACCCACGGCAGCGCCCCACTCAGAGATTCCGCGAGGTCGACCTCCTGGGGCACGTGGAAGCCGTCCGGAACGCCGTTACCGAGGACCTTGCGAACCGCGTCGAGCACGAACTGGTTGGCGAACCCAACGATCGCCGCGCCGCCACCGCCCTGATAGTCGATGTAGCCGACGTTGTCGGCGTCGTAGACCCGCGCTCCCTGTGCCTTTGAGACCACAACCGACCGTTCGAATCCACACCGTAGACCCGGCAAACGTTTCGCACGGTCCAGGAGTTCATCGCTCAAACGCCCCATGTCGTCATTCGTCCTCAGCCGGTTGTTCGTCGCCGTCCCCGAAGAAGAACATGGCCCTGCAGTTGTCGCTGCAAAAGTCACGTCCGTATCCCCGGACGACGCACTGTAGACAGAAGAGACTACGACACATCATACACGTCTGCAACTGATACCCACTCGCGGCCATTCCGCAGTTGGGGCAGCGTAGCTTGCGGATCTCTCTTTGGAGAGCCATGGGTCGAGTATAACCCTGTTGACACCCTTCGACTCCGCGCCGTATATTGGCGAGCCCGCACCGATCACCGGGGGGTCATCACGAGGGCGGCGAAGGGGAGTTGGTGTCTGGGTTTTCGCGGATCGAGAGACGCCCGCGCCCAGACACCTCGCGCCGGCCGCAGGAGACAACCGGTGAGAACCGCGGGCTCGCCCGGCGGTGTAGCTCAGAGGCAGAGCAGGGGTCTCATAAGCCCTGTGTCGGTGGTTCAAGTCCACCCACCGCCACCATCCCCTCACCGGAGAAGACTCAGACGCCATTTTATGCCACTCGAGGACTTCAGCCGCCGTTTCCGCCAGGACTTTGACCGTTTTTTGGGCGGACGAGTGGTGGTGGCACTTTCCGGCGGCGCCGACTCGGTGGCCCTGGTCCATCTCCTGCGGGAGCCCTCGTTGGAAATCGACCTGACGGCGGCCCACGTCCACCATTCCGCGCGGGGCGATGAAGCCGACCGCGATGCCGCCTTCTGCGCTCGCCTGTGCGACCATCTCAAACTCCCGTATTACCAGCTCAGGATCGCAGCAGTTCCCTCCCCCGCCGAAGGTCGGGAGGCCGCGTGGCGCCGGCTCAGGTACCGCGCTCTGCTGGACCTCGCCGGGGAGCTTCAAGCCGCGGCAGTCGCAACCGCCCACCACCGCGACGATGTCGCCGAAGGCGTCATGCTACAGCTTCTTCGAGGCGCCGGCCCGCGAGCGCTGGCAGGAATCCGGTCCGAAACGGCCGACGGGATCATCCGACCGCTGCTCCCCTTCTACCGCCGGGACATCATCGGATGGTTGCGGGAGCGGCACATCGAGTGGGTCGAGGACAGCTCCAACTCCGACCCGGGCCACCTCAGAAACCGGGTCCGCCACGATGTCCTGCCCGAGCTCCGCTCCGTCGAACCCCACATCGACGATCACTTGGTGCACCTGGCGGGACTACTCGCCGAGGACGAGACCCACTTCGCTGCCGAGCTCGAGGAAGCGGCAGCGTGGATCCGGCCGTGGCACCCCGACGGCGGGGTCTCCCGGGAGACGATTCGCAACCTGCCGGCGCCGCTCCGATCGAGGTGGCTGCACGCCCAGGCGGCCCGCTGCAAACTCGGCCCGGTGACCCGCCGTCAGACCGAGCTCTTCTTGCGACTCGTGGCGGCCGGCTCCCCGAGGGCGGTAGCGCTGGCCGGACGATGGGCTCTGCGGCTGGCCGGACGGCGGCTTTGGCTGGAACCCCCCGAGCCTGTTGGATCCTACCTGCTCGAGCTCGCGGAGGGTTCCGACACGCCGTTGCCGGTGCCGGGGTGGCGGATTCGCGTGGCCGGCGATGAAGAAGGCCGAACCGACGCAGGGCGCTGGCGGTGGCGCGCTTCGGCGACTGCTCTCCTCACGGTGCGCTCCCCGCGGCCAGGGGACGTGGTGGCCGTTGGCGGGGCCCCAGTCAAGGTCTCGACGCTGCTGTCTCGCAATGCACCGCGCCACCTTCGGTCCGGATGGCCCGTACTCTGTGAAAATGCTAGAATTACATGGATTCCAGGGGTTTGGCAGGGCCCTTGCAAGGGGAGTCTGCCGGTGGAGGTCGAGATCGATGGGTGAGCCAAAGGTCGTCCACACGGCCGATGAGATTCGTCAACGCCTCGCCGAGGTGGCGGCGCGGATCACCGTCGACTATCGCGACAAGAAGCTGATTCTGGTGGGTATCCTGAAGGGCGCCGCATTTCTGCTCGCTGACCTGGCGCGGTTGATACCCGAGCCGGTGGACTACGAGTTCGTCGACGTCTCCGTCTCCACCGGAGACCGGGGCGAGATCGTCAACCTCACCTTCGCCACCCACATTGACGTCTGCGGCCGGCACGTGCTGGTGCTCAAGGATGTTTGTCACTCCGGGGTGACCGAGAACTACCTGATCACCCATCTCAGCCAACAGCGCCCGGCTTCCATCGAAGTCGTCGCCCTGGTCGATCGACCCCATCAGCGAAGTGTCAATCTGCCGGCCAAGTACGCGGTGTTCAGCGACGAAACAGACGGCTATCTCGTTGGTTATGGGCTGGGTTTGGAGTGGGGGCAGTACACAAACCGACCCAATCTGTGCGTGATTGACAAAGTGTGAGCCCGGGGACGGCGCGGGTCCCGGTTGCGGGGGGAACAAGCCTTCAAGGTCAAGGGTTTCCCCTGGTGCCCCACCGAAAACCGGTAGCGGGCGCGGAGGCAGGAAAAGCGTGAATCAGACTGTTCGAACCGTTCTCATGTGGCTGGTGATCCTCGTCGGCGTGCTGCTGATCTTCTCGGTACTGAGGGGCTACTCCACGACCAGTCGGGAAATCTCGTTTTCCGAGTTCCTCGACGCCGTCGCTCAGCAGAAGGTCAGCAGGGTGTTGATCAAGGGAGACGAAATCCATATCAAGCTGACCGGAAGCGAGGACGCCGGTCCGACGCCCCGGTACGACCACTTCACCTACAACCCGAACTACGACAACCTGATCTCGGAGCTGCGAGAGCACAACGTCCAGATCAAGGTCGAGAAACCGTCCGACGGCCGCGTGCTGACAGCGCTGCTGTCGTGGGCTCCGCTGCTGATCCTGGTTGGCCTGTGGTTCGTGTTCTTCCGCCAGATGCAGGCGGGCGGCACCAAGGCCATGTCGTTCGGCAAGTCCAAGGCCAAGCTGCTCACTGCCGATCAGAAAAAGGTGACCTTTGCCGACGTCGCCGGGGTCAACGAAGCAAAGGAAGAGCTCGAGGAGATCATCGATTTCCTCAAGGACCCCAAGAAGTTCCAGCGGCTGGGCGGCAAGATCCCGAAGGGCGTGCTCCTCATGGGGCCGCCGGGCACCGGAAAGACCCTGCTCGCGAGGGCCGTGGCCGGCGAGGCCGACGTGCCCTTCTTCTCGATCTCCGGCTCCGACTTCGTCGAGATGTTCGTCGGGGTCGGCGCGTCGCGGGTGCGGGACCTCTTCGATCAGGGCAAGAAAAGTGCGCCGTGCATCGTCTTCATCGACGAGATCGACGCCGTGGGCCGGCACCGCGGGGCCGGCCTCGGCGGCGGCCACGACGAACGCGAGCAGACCCTGAACCAGCTGCTCGTGGAGATGGACGGATTCGAGTCCAACGAAGGTGTGATTCTGATCTCCGCCACCAACCGTCCCGACGTCCTCGACCCGGCCCTGCTCCGGCCGGGCCGTTTCGACCGCCGGATCGTGGTCAGCTCCCCGGACGTCAAGGGCCGGGAAGGCATCCTCCAGGTCCACACCGCCAACATTCCCTTGGCCTCGGATGTGAACACCGCCGTGTTGGCGCGGGCAACCCCTGGATTCTCCGGCGCCGACCTGGCCAACCTGGTCAACGAGGCTGCCCTGCGGGCGGCGCGATTCAACAAAATGAAGGTCGAAATGGCGGACTTCGAGTTCGCCAAGGACAAGGTCATGATGGGCTCGGAACGGCGCTCCCTCGTCATGTCCGAGGAGGAGAAGCGAAACACCGCGTACCACGAGGCCGGCCACGCCCTGGTGGCTGCGCTGCTGCCCGAGGCGGACCCGCTGCACAAGGTCACCATCATCCCCCGGGGGATGGCGCTGGGCCTGACCCAGCAGCTCCCCCTCGAGGACCGCTACACGTACTCCCGCAATTACCTCGAAGCGAATCTCAGGGTGCTGATGGGCGGCCGCATCGCCGAGGAGATCGTCTTCGGTTCCGAGAGAATGACCACCGGCGCCGGCAACGACCTCGAGCGGTGTACCGAGTTGGCCCGCAAGATGGTGTGCGAGTGGGGCATGAGCGAACGAATGGGCCCGCTGACCTTCGGGAGACAGGAGGAGGCGATCTTCCTCGGCAAGGAGTTCGCCCGACACCAGGATTACTCCGAGGCGACCGCGGTCCAGATCGACGACGAGATCAGGCTTTTGGCCAACGAGGCCTACCGCGATGCACGCGCCATCGTCGAGCGCAACCGCCCGGCACTCGAAGCCATCACCGAGGCGTTGCTCGAGCACGAGGTCCTCGACGGGGATGCAATTTTCGAAATCATCGGCAAGCACACCGAGATCGACAGCGAGTCGCTTAGAAAGCAGAGGGAGCACTCCAAGGACACGGAGGCGGCGGAATCAGCGTGAAGGGCAGCCGGGAACAGACTCTCGAGGATCAGCGACAGGCACGACTCGACGGCCTCTGGCCGCGCCACCGCCCTGCGGTCATGGCGGTATTGAACCGAACGCCCGATTCCTTTTCCGACGGCGGCAGTTACCTGGACGCCGGAGCGGCCGTCGCCCACGGTGAGCTCTTGATCGCCGAGGGTGCCGACATCATCGACATCGGCGGCGAGTCGACCCGACCGGGGGCCGACCTGGTGGCCACGGACGAGCAACTCCGCCGAGTGCTGCCGGTGCTGGTTCAGCTGCGGAGCCGGTACCCGGAGACTCTGCTGTCGGTGGACACCTCCGACCTCGATGTCGCCGAGGCGGTCCTCGACGCCGGCGCCGACCTCATCAACGACGTGACTGCAGCGAGCCGGCCGGGACTGCTCGAGCTGGTGGCGTCACGACGGGCCGCCGTCGTCCTGATGCACATGCGCGGCACCCCCCGCACCATGCAGACCGATACCGACTACGACGACGTCGTCGCCGAGGTGCGTTCTTTCCTCGCCCGACGAGCCCGCGCTGCCGTCGACAGTGGTCTCCCACCCCACCGGGTGTGGCTCGACCCCGGCATCGGATTCGGCAAGGACGACATCGGCAACCTGCGGCTGCTCGCGGCACTGCCCGAGCTCGCCGCGCTCGGCCACCCGGTGCTGGTCGGCGCCTCTCGAAAGTCGTTCATCGGCGGTCTGACCGGGGCCGCCGTGGAGGCCAGACTACCAGGCAGCCTGGCGGCGTTGATCCCGGTCATCGGGCTGGCCCGCGCCGTGGCGAGGGTCCACGATGCGGCGGCTTCGGTGCAGTTCCTGGAGGTTGCCGCCAGGCTTCACGAGGTGGCGTCTTGAACTGGCTATTGGGGGTTCTCCGCAGCCTCACCGACCTATCCATCGGCATCGCCGACCTGGTGGACATTCTGACCGTCGCGATCCTGATCTACGCCCTGCTGGTGCTGCTCCGCGGCTCCCGAGCCATGCAGATGCTGTGGGGCATCCTGATCATTGCGGGACTTTATTTTGTCGCCACCACCTTCAATCTGATCACTCTGTCGAACATCCTCGGCAACCTACTCGCATTCCTGCCAATCGCGATCATCGTCCTGTTTCAGCAGGAAATCAGGAGGATGCTGACGGCTTTCGGATCGACGGCGTGGTTCCGGTGGGAGATCGGGCAGGACGAAGGCCCGGTGATGCTCAACGAGTTGGCGTTGGCGGTTCAGGCCCTCGCTTCGAAGCGGATCGGCGCCCTGATCGCCATCGAACGGCGAGACTCGCTCGCGGTGTGGGCCGACACCGGCATACCCCTCGAGGCGCGCTTTTCATACGACCTCACCCTCAACATCTTCATCCCGGGCACGCCCCTCCACGACGGTGCGGTGATCATTCGTGGCGAGCGGATGGTCGCGGCCTCCTGCTTCCTGCCGTTGACGACCCGCCACGAGCTGTCGTCGGAGCTCGGCACCCGGCACCGGGCCGCCATCGGGCTGACCGAGGAGAGCGACGCGCTGGTGGTGGTGGTGTCGGAGGAGACCGGGACGATTTCGCTGGCTGTGGAGCACCAGCTCCTGCGACCTCTCGACGAAACCACCCTGCGCAACGCCCTGGCCGAGCACCTGTATCAGCTCAGACCCGGCGAGGAGGTTGGGTCGTGAAGCTCCGCCCGCGATACCCGCTCCAGTTCTTGATCTCGATCCTGGCGGCGTTTCTGCTGTGGTACGGGCTGTCCGCCGAGCGCGGGCGGGATATTTCGGTGCGCGGGGTGCGGGCCCAGCTGACCCTGGTCAACATCCCCTCCGATCTGGTGCTCGTGTCAGCGGTTCCCGACAGCGTGGCGGTCCAACTCCGGGGCCAGCTGTCACGCTTCATCGACCCGCGCGCGCCGCTGGAAGTGTTCCTCGATCTGTCGAGCGCCCGGGCCGGAACCGGCTCGTACCCCATCAACTCCTCCCACATTCCACTTCCCGCAGAGGTGGAGGTGGTCAGCATCGAACCCGCGGCCATCAATCTCGAGTTCGAGCGCAGGCAGACTTCCATCGTGGCGGTGCGCCCCGTTCTCGAGGGCGTTCCGGCCCGTGGTTTCGAACTCGGGTCGGTGCGCACGACGCCCCTCCAGATCCCGATCCAGGGTCCCGAAAGCCGACTCGCCGATCTCGACGTTGTCGACACCTCACCGGTGTCGGTCGAGGGTGCGACCGGACCCATCGAGGCGATGGTCCAGCCGGTGTTGCCGGATCACTCCCTCCGCCTGCTGTCGGCGGTGCCGATTCGGGTCGTCATCGACATCCGGCCCGCCCCGGTGCCGACGCCCACGCCCGAAACAGAACGGTGATCATGCGGGCCAGGCTTTTTGGTACCGACGGTATCCGGGGCAGGGCGTTCGAGCCGCCGCTCGACGAGGACACGGTTCGTCGCCTCGGTGCCGCGGTGGCGGAAGCCCTTTCGACCGACGGCGGCAACCACGTGCTGCTGGCGGGAGACACCCGTGCTTCCACCGAGGTTCTGGCCCGTTGGTTCTCGGGCGCGTTTCTGGCCGGAGGCGGGCGGGTCACCTGGGGCGGTGTGCTGCCCACGCCCGCGGTGTCGCAGTTGGTGCGCCGAGGGTCATTTGACGCCGGCGTGGTGATCTCCGCATCTCACAATCCGGCCCACGACAACGGCATCAAGATCCTCCGCAGGTCCGGCGAGAAGCTCGCCGACGCATCCGAGCAACGGCTCGAGCAACGCCTGGCTGCCGTTCGACCCCAACCCGGAGACCGGCTCCCCGAAATCGATCGGTCCCTGGCCGAGACCTATCTCCGCTTGATCCAGGACAGCCTGGAAGAGCCCAGTCCATTGAGCTCCATGAAAATCGTGGTCGATGCGGCCAACGGAGCGGCGTCGGGGATCGCCGAGGAACTGCTGCGCCGCCTCGGAGCAGAGGTCGTCGCCATCGCTTCGGAACCTGACGGATCGAACATCAACGACGGCTGCGGCGCCACTGCGCCTGAACGGCTCGCGCGGAGTGTTCCCGCGGTGGGCGCTGACGCGGGCGTTGCCCTCGATGGTGACGCCGACCGTTGCATCCTGGTGGACGAGAACGGTGCCGTCCTGGACGGCGACGATATTCTGCTCGCCTGGGCTCGCCAACTGCTCGCCGACGGGCGGCTCGAGGGCCCGCAGGTCGTGGCCACGGTGATGAGCAACTACGGCCTCGAGCGCGCATTGGTCCACGACGGCATCGGATTGGTCCGCTGCCAGGTGGGAGACCGCTGGGTTTGGCAGGCGATGACCGAGACCGGCGCCGCTCTCGGCGGGGAGCAGTCGGGCCACGTGATTTGCTCCCATTACGGCGTTTCGGGAGACGGTCTTCTTACGGCCAGTCACCTGCTAGCCGTCGCCGCCCGCCGCAACATCGCGGTTTCCGAGCTGTCGGATCTTCGCCGGTTACCCCAGATCCTGCTCAACGTCCCAGTTCACTCCAAACCCCCCTTGGGCGATTTGATCAGTGTTCGACGCGGACTCGAAGAGACCGAGCACCGGCTCGCCGGTCGCGGCCGAGTCCTGTTGCGCTACTCCGGCACCGAACCCCTCGCACGGGTCATGATCGAGGGAGACGATGCAACCGAGATCCAGAGCCTCGCGGAGCAGCTCGCCGACGCCATCCGCCGAGAAATCGGATGACCGGGTCGTTTCCGCGCGGAGGTTCGCCGAGGTGATCGCTCGATACTCGCCTCTCGGATTTCACCGCAAGATGACCGCTGGTTGAATTCGGAATTCGGAATTCGGAAAACCTCACCAGATGGTGGTTGCTCGGCTTCAGCGTCAGGGTCCAGCGACTGGGGCTCGGGGCAGCGGCAGCGAACAGGGGCAGGTGCCAGCGGCAGCTGACTGCGTCGGCGCCGGTGTGGGGGCCGGGCTACACGGGATTGAGCAGACGCCACGTCATCGCACGAACGTTGTCATCGGCAATCGACTTTAAAGGAGAGGGAACCCTCATGACGAGCTTGATGGCTATGCCTGCCGCTTCGAGGGCTTTCTCGTGGGCAACGAGGTTGGTGTTCGGGACGGCTTTGGACATGGGCACCTCCGGGTCGTTCATGCCCTTCCTCACAAGCCGGTGAGGCAGCCGATGTCAAGGGTGTGTAACACCGGACCCTTGGGCCGGCTTGCCCTTGACATCGGCTGCCCACCGGCTACTCCTTCCTTTGAACGACCCGGAGGTGTCCATGTGCTATGCCGCCGAGCCCACTGATTGCTGCCGCTGAAGACTGCTCTCTGTCCCTGATCGCTGTCCCCTGTCCCTGCCCCTGAATACTGTCGCTGCCGCTGCATTTCGGGCACGGGCAAGGGCAATGTAGAGCCCCAATTACGTTTCCCCGGATGAGCCAAACGCTCAACGTCGGGACCCATAGAATCGTGTAACGTCTGACGTGTACTTCCAACTCTCCGCCAACTGCGGTCAGTCGACGAGGTGGCGGATCAGCAGCGAGGCGACGCGCCCGGGGTCCTGGAGGAGGTGGAGGTGGCCCAGTCCGGCAAGGATCTCGAGCCGGGCGCCGGGGATGCCGGCGGCGGTTTGCGACGCAAAATTCTTGAATCCGGGCAGCTCCTCGTCCCCGATCACGACCAGGGTGGGTGCGGATATCTCGGTGAGCCGATCCGGCACCAGCCAACCCCGGTCCACTCTGTCGCGGGAGGTGGCCAGATACTCCGCGCCGGGGAAATCGCCGATGATGGCCTCCAGGCGTTCCCTCACCCCCGGGGTTGCCAGGGAGCTCGTCCACAAGGGGCTGTTCAACCACGGTCCGAGCATCGCCGCACGAATCCCCTGCTCCTTGGCGACCTTCGCCACCTCTCTGAGATTGTCGAAGAACTCGGCCTCGAAGGGTCGATCGGGGAGCACCGGTGACAGCAGGGCCAGCCGTGCGACCCGTTCCGGAGCCTCGAGCGCCAGCTCGATCGCGATCCCTCCGCCGATCGAGTAACCGACCACCCCGCACCGGTCGATCCCAAAGTCGTCCATCACCGACAACGCATCGGCGGCGTGATCGGACCAGTGGTACCCACGCGCGGGCTTGTCGCTTTGACCGTGACCCCGCAGGTCGTATCTGATGGTCCGCAGGCCGGGCCCATCCAAGAACCCGCACAGACCGTCCCAAATCCTCAGGTCCAGAGTGTGACCGTGGATCATGAGGACGGGGCGCCCGGACCCCTGGGCTTGGTGGTACAGCCTCACCCGCATATCTCACCTCATTCTGCGGCGGCTGCCGATTGTACCGCGCGGGATTACGGTCGGTGGTAACTCGGTTAGACTCTACGACTGACTCTACGAGTGGGGGTTCGAAGCGCTCATGGGACTTTCCGAAACCGACATCCTGCAGAAGCTCGGTACGATTCCAACACCGGCCGGCACCAAAAATCTGTTCGAGGCCGGCGCCATCAAGCAGCTCGAGATCGACGGCTCCACCGTCCGGTTGACCCTGGCGGTCGAAACATCTCACCCTGGTCAGTCAGAAACCTATCGAAACGAGGTCGCCAGGCAGCTGCAGACCCTCGACGGTGTCGATGCGGCCGAGGTACGGATTCAGACCATCCTGCCCACCATGCAGTCGTCTCCACAGCCGCAGGCGCCGCCGCAGCCCGAAGGCTGGGGCCACCTGATCCCGGGCATCAAAAGAGTGATCGCCGTGGCCTCGGGCAAGGGCGGGGTCGGCAAGTCCACCGTGGCTGCAAACCTCGCGTTGGCATTGTCCGGTGCCGGTCGCGCGGTGGGCCTGCTGGACGCCGACATTTACGGGCCCTCGCAGCAGCTCATGATGGGATCCGATGAGGGTCCGATGGGCGACTCCAGTGGAAAAATCTACCCGGTGGAGGCGCCGGGAGGGGTCAAGGTGATGTCCTTCGGCTACATCATCGATCCCGATCAGCCCGTCATTTGGCGCGGACCGATGCTGCAGAAGGCACTCGAGCAGTTCGTCGGCGACGTCCTGTGGGGAGAGCTCGACGACCTGATCGTTGACCTTCCCCCCGGAACCGGCGACGTCGCCCTCACCCTCTGCCAGAACGTCCCGCTGGCAGGCGTGGTGATCGTGTCCACCCCGCAGGACGTCGCCCTGATCGATGCCCGCAAGAGCCTCAACATGTTCCGCAAGCTGGAGGTTCCGGTGCTGGGCATCGTGGAGAACATGGCCCACTACAGCTGCCCCGAGTGCGGCCACGTGGAACACCTCTTCGGTTCGGGCGGAGGCCGCAGAACCGCCGACGCCCTCGGGGTCCCTTTTCTTGGCGAAATCCCCATTGACCCGGCGATCGCCGCCGGTGGAGACTCGGGCGAACCGGTGGTGCTTGTCCGCCCCGAATCACCCGCCTCCAAAGCCTTCAACCAGATCGCAACCGCCCTGATCGAGGTTTCAAACAACTAACTCAATTCACGGAGTGAATTGAGCAGTCATTCGCCCTCCTGGTAGGACACCGCAACGTGTGTGGACCCGTCCTCGTCGGTTCGAACCATGACGGTGACGCCACGATTCGATGCCTCGTCGGTCGCCGAAACCACCGCCCCGGCCTCGTCGTCGCCGGCGGCAAAAGAGTTGACCCGAACCGAAAAACCGCGACTCTCGAGCTCGGACCGATAGAAATCCACCAGCACGTTCACCGCTTCGTCACTCCGCAGCTGGTATCCGCCGTTGGTCCGGTCGCCCGACACCACCGCATGGGGGCTTTCCACCTCGGCACCGCTGAAGATCGGAACCCAGTCCGGGATCTCTGCTGCGGTTTCGACGCCCGTCTTGAGTGTCCAGGTCTTATCCTGGGAGGTGACGCTGATCGTCCCGTCCTCCGGATCACCACTGGCCTCGATGACAACCTCTCCTTCATCGCTCAAAAACCGGAGGCGCCCCTCCTCGATATCCTCCATGCTCACCGTGACGGTCTTCCCTGACCCGGTGTGGCGCACGGTGATGGTGCCCGCCTCCTTGTCGACGGCGACCTCTTCGAGCTCCGGGTTCATGCGCACGATCAACCGGGCGGCCGACATCGTGGGATCACCCTCGAAATCGAGGTCCCCAGCCACATCCTTGACCTTTTTCGCCATGAACAACCCACCGGCGAGCACCACCGCCAGCACGATCACGATCAACACCCCGCACCCGATTCCGATCCAGGCCAGGGCCGGAAGCCCCTTCTTGGTCTGAACCTCGACGTCTTCGGTCATGGCCGCTTCCCCCTCTCTTCGTCGCTGTTCACATTGGGTTCGGACAGGCGCAGCATACCACGCAGCGCGTTCGACGCTGCGTGGTAGGATCGAAGAGATGGACGATCCCGAGCCGGCGCCGAAACAATTCTGGAACCTCGAACCCGCGGTCGGTCTTCGGCCATGACCCGCGACCTGATCGCCGTCGCCCTGTGTCTGCTGGGCTCGGGTTTCTTCTCCGCCTCGGAGACCGCACTGACCTCATTGCCGATCACCCGGCTGGAGGCTTTGAGGAGGAGGGGTGGGCGGCTGACGCGCGCCGGCCTCGACCGGTGGGCCGCCGATCCGCAGGAGCTGCTGGTCACCATTTTGGTGGGCAACAATCTGGTCAACGTGCTGGCGTCGGCCCTGGCCACCTCCCTCGCGTACCGGGTTTCGTCGAGCGGAAGCCTGGCCGTGGTGGTGGGTCTGATGACCCTGGTCATCCTCGTGTTCGGCGAGATCACCCCCAAGACACTGGCCCAAAATCACGCCCAGTTGATTGCAACCAAAGTCGCCCCAGTGCTCTATGTCCTCGACGTGTTGTTGACCCCCATCAACAAGGTTCTCGGACTGATCAGCAAGCTCCTGTCTCGAGGAAGTTCGCCCGATCTGCCGGTCACCGAGGAGGATCTGCTGTTCATGGCGAGGCTGGCCCATCGACACGCCCATCTCGCCCGGGACGCCCGCTTCATGATCGAACGGGTCGTGAGCTTCCAGCGGGCGATCTGCCGCGAGGTCATGGTGCCCAGGCCGCGGGTGGCAACGGTGGATCGTTCCTGGAGCTTTGACGAGCTTCGCAGCTTCATCGCGAGCTCCGTTCACAGCAGATTCCCGGTGGTGAACGGATCGCCGGACGCCATCGTCGGCGTGCTGCACGCCAAGCACCTGTTTCGGCTGTCGGCCGGCGTCCACTGGACCGATCTCGTGGTCGCGCCGCTCTACATTCCCGAAAACCGGCCGCTGCCGGAACTGCTCCACGATTTCAGGAGAACCGGCAGGCACCTCGCTCTGGTGCTCGACGAGTTTGGCGGCCTGTCCGGCGTGATCACTCTCGAGGACGCCCTCGAGCTGCTGGTTGGAGAGATCGAAGACGAGTTCGATCAGGAACAGATCGCGACGGTTCGCCCGATCGAGGGCGGGTGGTCGGTTCCCGGCTACCTCTCGCTCCGGCGGCTGGAGGTGCTGGTCCATCGAACGGTCGAACGGCCGCAGGAGGTGGACTCGGTGGGCGGGCTGGTGGGCTACCTGAAGGCCGGCGCCGTCGAACCTGGGGTATCGGTGGATTGGGGCAAGCTCCGGCTGCGAGTGGTCAAGGTGGAGGGCGGCCGCGCAACCCGGGTCGAGGTCACCACCGCAGCCACCACCGCAGCCAGCACATAGAGCTGGTTCGTCGAGGATCGGGCCAAGAGGAGAGTCGAAAGTCGAAAGTCGAAAGTCAAAAGTCGCCCACCCACCCGCCCTCCCAAAACCTCAGCGATCGATGCAATGGACTTTAGACTTTGGACTTTAGACTTTGGACCTTAGGCCGGGCGGGCGGGGGGAAGTTGGCTCAGCCGGGCAACCGCGTGAACGACCCCTCGGGATGCACCAGGTTTCGGCACCGATAGACCCGTATCGTCCTCACCAGGTGTCCGTCGCGAACAACCTCGATAGGCGGCTCCTTTCGGACCTCCTCGAACAGGCCTTGGAGCTTCTCCTCCTGTCCCTCCTTTTCGGTGACGAAGAGGACATCCCGGCCCCTGAGCTCGGACGGCCGGTACCAGTAGAGCGACGCCAGTCCGTGCTTGCCCCCCGAATGTGGGCAAGTCGGGTCGGCAGCCGGCCCTTGGAAAGGAAGGCGTAGAGGTGAACGTCCGTGTAGCTCTGCGATGCCACCAGCTCGCCCGGACGCCTGATCGTCTCAATTCGATCGGCGACCTCCTGGTTGCCGATCAGGCTGCTCAGGTGCCGGGTCGAAATCCGGGTCGGCCGCCCACGGTAGCTCCACTCCACTCCGAGCAGGCTTTCGGGCATCAGCACCAGGGCGATGGCCGCACAGCACAGGCCAAGCCCGAACACGGCGCCAGCCGCCACCAACGCCTTTCGACCCCGAAAAGCCACCAGCGCCAGCAGGGCCGCGAACACCGTCACCCCGGTGGTTCCCCAGTGCGGCCCAACCCTGGTTCGCAGGCCAATCAGCGCGAACACCACCAGCGGAGAGGCCGCCGCGACCCGCGCGGCGAGCCAGCCCAGGTCGGCCAGGCGGCGGCTTCGCCACCACGCGATCCCGAATGCCACCGCGAGGAAGGGAGTCACCAGCAGGGCGGTGGCGCCCAGGTATTCGGCCACGTACTTGAGAGTGAATCCGCTGCTGCCGCCGTGTCGTCCGGAGACCTGAAACAGAATGTTGGCGAAGTCGTGCTGGACCGCCCAGATCCACACCGGGAGGGTCAAAAACAGGCTCAGCCCGGCAGCCAGATACGGTGTTGCCGTCTTGAGATGCTCGCGGGCAGGTCCCTTGACAACAGCGGGCACTACCGCCGGCAGCACCATCACGATCGGGAACTTGGCGAGAAAACCGAGCCCGGTCGCCAGCCCGAAACCCCACCACGCCGTGCGCTCGCCCTGGGCGAGAGCCACCGCAGCCCAGGTCGCGCCAAGAAAGGCGGCGGCCATCGCCACGTCGGTGGAGGCGTAGAACGAACCGAGGAACATCAAGGGCGTCAGATGCAGCACCAGGTACGCCAGGATGGCTTCCCGCGCCCCTCCCCCCAGGCGGCGCACCAGCGGCAACAGCATCATTCCGATCGCCAGGCTGGCCAGGATGGCGGGACCGCGTACCGCCAGTCGCGTCTCTCCGAGGAGGGCGCGGAACGGGATCATCGACCAGATCACCAGCGACGGTTGATCGAAGGTGCTCCACTCCGGGTGGCGCGAGCAGTCCCAGTAGTACGCCTCGTCGCCGGACACGGGCAGGGAGGTGGCGAGCACGGCATGGAGCACCGTCAGGGACACGAGCACGCACCAGTAGACCTGACGAGATGTCAATCGAAACCCTTTCCCGGGCCGCCTCCCGGCTTGGTCGACCTACATCGAGCGGCGGAGCTGCCACAGACGCAGCAGCGTCCCGAAGGCCAGGCCGAGGTGGACCTTGGACTCGCCGTGGACGCGCGGCCGGTGGGTCACCCCGACCTGGGCCCAGCGAAGCCCCGCACGATCGGCCCTGAAGTAAATCTCGGCATCGATCAGGAAGCCCTCGCTGGTGAGGTCGATCATGTAGAGAAAGGACTTGCGGAAGAGCTTGAGGGCGCAGTTGACGTCACGCACCTGCAGGCCGAGGATCCGAGCCTGGATCCAGTTGTAGGTCGCCGACACCCTTCGGCGAATCCAGGTATCCTCCCGGCTCTCCCGAAACCCGGCCACCATGTCCGCGTCCTTGAGGAACGGATAGAGCTTGGCAACGTCGCGGAGGTCGAACTGCCCGTCGGAGTCGGTGAGGCAGACGGTCATGTAACGCACGGCATCGAAACCTCGCCGAATCGCAAGACCGTAGCCCTGGTGACCGTGCTGCGTGAGCACTCGGAATCGGGGGTCGTTGTCGGCAAACTGCTGGAGAATCTCCGGGGACCTGTCGGTCGACCCGTCATCCACGATGATGATCTCCCAGCAGTCGCAGATCTCGTCCAACGCCGCCGCCGCCTCCGGGAGGACGACCGGCAGCGCTTCCTCCTCATCGAGGGCCGGCATGACCACCGACAGCTCGGGAATCCGCTGATCTGATTGAAGGGGAAGATCCGTGTCGACGGCCACGGGTGCATTGTAGCAAAAGGGCTTGGGGCTCGGAAGGCAGAGGGGCAGAGGGGAAAAGGGGCAGAGGAGAGAAGGTGAACTCAGCGGCCGCGGACAACCGGGGTCGGGGGCTCCGACCCGGTGAGCACCGCCGCGACGTTGCGCGCCGCCAGCTCGGCCATGGCAGCGCGGGTCTCGACGGTGGCCGATCCGACGTGGGGCAGCAGGACCACGTCACGCCGCCCGAGCAGTCCGGGATGGACCCGCGGCTCGTGCTCGAAAACGTCGAGCCCGGCACCACCCAGGTGCCCTGACTCGAGGACCCGGACCAAAGCCGCCTCATCCACCACCGGCCCGCGGGAGGTATTGACGACGAATGCGCCCGGTCTGAGAGACCGAAGCCGCTTTTCATTCAGCAAATGGCGTGTTTCCCCGGTCAGGGGCACGTGCACCGATACCACATCGCTTTCCCGTAGCAGCTCGGCCAACGGAAGGTAGGGCGCTGGTGGATCGGCATCAAACACCGGCTCCCGGTCGGTGTACGCGACCGTCATCCCGGAGGCCAGCGCCCGTCTCGCCACCGCGCGGCCGATCCGCCCGTAACCGATGATGCCGAGCGTCTTGCCCTGGAGCCCGGCGCCGAGCAAGAGATCCAGCGCCCAGCCACTGAACGACCCGCCCCTCAGGAACTCCTGGGCTTCGCACAAACGTCGGGTCACGGTCAGTACCAGTGCCCAGGCAAGGTCTGCCGTCGCATCGGTCAAGACGTCGGGGGTGTTGGTCACCCACACGCCGCGCTCCCGGGCGGCTTTTACGTCCACGTTGTCGTAGCCCACCGCGACGTTTGAGACCACCCGCAGAGCCGGAACCAGATCCAGTACGGCTGCGGTCACCGGATTCTCGAGCAGGGTGAGGGCCCCTTCGGAGGTGCCGATGAAGTCCGCCAGATCCTGCTCCAAAACGAGCGCGGCGCCGCGATGAACCCGCACCTCGAATCGGCCACGGAGAATCTCCTCGGCCTGCCCGGGCAGGGGTGAGGTGAGCGCGACGCTCGTCACATCGTGTCCCCGAACGACGACAGAAACTCCACCAGGAGCTGCTCCAACGGCAGCTCGGCCGTCTCCACGACTCGCCCCAGTTCACCTCCGGTCTCGTCCACCACCACGATGGTGGGGACACGATCCACCACGCTCCCCACCTGAAGATCCGCCGCCAGCCCATCCACGAAGACTCGCTTCGTGCGGTCCACGCCCACCAGGACGATGTCGAAGGCGCTCCCCCCAACCTCCTCGAGGACCCTCTGCAGCCGTGCCACTTCTCGAATGGAGTCGTCACACCAGGTGCCGAGAACGACGATCACGCGGTACTGACCGGCGGCGGACCTCAGACGATCCACCCACTCCGGGTTCGGCTGGTAGGCGGACCGCTCCTCCTCCCACCCCTCCAGCCCCACCAGATCCTGCCAGCTGAGCCGATCCAGCAGGACGGGGTTCGGCTCGGCCGGCGCCTCGCCCGCCGCCGTCTCGATCCTCACGATTCGGTCCCCCACCTGGAGACGGGTGAGGACCTCGCGGCCGGCCACCACTTCCCCGAAGTTGGTGTAGTGCCCGGTCAGCCGGTCCGACGGCAGCAGCATGAAGAAGAACTGGCTGCCTCCGGTCTGGGGGCCCGAGGTGGCGATCCCGACTCGCCAGGAATCGAAGGGGCGCAGGCTGGGTTCGTCCGGAATCACGAATCCCGGTCCGCCCCAGCCGTCGCCGCGCGGATCGCCACCCTGAACGACGAAGTTCGACACTACGCGGTGAAAGGTGAGATCGTTGTAGAACCCCTCTTCGGCCAGCCCCCACACCTCGCGCGAAGTGATCGGCGCGTCCTCGATATCGAGCCGTATACGAAAAGTGCCGCGAACCGTCACCACGTCCAACCAACGGGGTTCGGCGGTCCACGCCACCAGGTCCCGATACCATTTCCGGCCGTGGCGAGGCTCGCCGGTGGCGGAGGTTGCAACCAGACCCATTCGACGCGCCTCGTTGACCACCATCGCCCGCACCAGGAGATTCGGATCGGCGGCGGCGAGGTCGACGACGAGCTGCCGCTCGTCGTCACCCTCGGAGTCCTTCAGAGCCGCGATCAGAGCCGCCGCCCGAGCGTCCCCCGCCCGGTCCGGGGCCCACGCCCGGTAGAGCTCCAGGGCCGTGTCGCGATCCACGGGACGGCCGCCTTCGCCGAGCAGATCCAGGCACTGCGACCGGACCATGGGATCCGGATCGGCCGCCACCATCCCCCGCACGACCGGCAGCAGCCCTCCGACGATCTCCCGGTCCAGCCCCTCGAGCCAGGCCAGCCGCACCGCCGCCTCGGGATCCGCAACCACCTTGGTGACGAGATCGCCGTTAACGGACGCCGCCAGCGAGGCCACCGACCGTGCGGCCGCCCGTCGTTGCCAGATCTCACCATCCGCCAGCCAGGCCGCCACCAGCTTTGCCGCCGCCTCCGGGCTGCGGGACGACAGGGATACGAGGGCTTCGCCGGCCGGCCACGGCTCGCCGGTCAGGGCGATGTGCTCCAGGCCCTTGTTGGACCCGATTTCGGGATGGGACGCGGCGGCACGCAGGGCCGGCACCGCCAATTGACCGCGCCGTGCGGTCCACGACCCGGCGACGAGCCCGGCAGCGGCGTCCGGAACCTCCAGGGAGTCCACCTCCGTCAGCGTCTCGCAGGCGGCCGCCTGGACCCTCCAGTCGTCGTCGGCAAGGGCCTCCAGCAGGACCCGGTGATCCGCCGCGTTCAGTGAACCGATTCGAAACCCCGAGATGGCGGTGGCTCGGATTACGGGCTCGGGGTCCCGGGCCAGCCGGCGCAGACCGTCCGCGCGCGTCGCTCGGTCGCTGCGCGCCAACGACGCGGCGGCCGCTCTCCGCAGGCCCGGATTGGGGTCGCCCGCGAACCTGGTCGCATACGTCTCCCACCCCTGGTCCCCGAAGCGCCAGAGGTTGGAGATCGCCGTTTCCAGCACCGATTCGTCTCGCTCTTCAGCCAGCAGCCGAGTGACTCTGGCAAAGCCCGCATCGCCGCCTTGGGTCACCGCCCAGACCGCGGCCTGCCGTACCAGCGGCGCCGAGTCGTCGAGACCGGTCAGGGCGACGGGCAGCCCGGGTTCGCCCATCCGGCCGGCCGCAAGCATCGCCTGGTGGCGCGCCCAGGGATCGCTGTCACCGGCGTACTCGCCCACCAACCTGATGCGGAACGGGTTGGCCTCGGAGGCGAGAGCCCGCGCCGCGAGCACTCTGGACAGCCCGTAGGGATTCCGGAGCAGGGCAGTGCCGAGGGAGTTTGACAGACCCTCGAAGTCCAACGCAGCCAGCAGAGCAGCCTTGAGCTCTCCCAACCCGCTTCCCGCGGTCGATGGTGCGCGACTGAGTTCCTGAGGGAGCTGCGAATTGCGAATTGCGAGTTGCGAATTGCGAAATGATTGCCTCCCGAGCTCATGGGAGATGGGCACCGACGACCTCGGAAGGCCAGAATTCGTCATTCGCAATTCGTAATGGGCGGGTGGGCGGGCGGGCGCAATTCCCTCGGCCGTCGCCTCCTGACCCGTATGAGCATCCTCTGCTGCCGTCCGCGGTGCACGATGCGGTAGGTCGGCAGACATAGAGGAGACGCCCACCAGAGCTGCGCCGATCAGTACGACGATCAGCCGCCAACGGTGATTGGGGAAGGTGTGCACGCTCACGCTCCGTAGAGCAGGCGGTCGCCGAGCACCGGCGGCAGACCCGCCTGCAGAATCCTCCGCCGAGCCATCGCCGCGCGGTAGTTGACCCGATAGACGAAGAGCCGGTTCAGCTCGTCATCGAAGATCGCGTACGCCGCCCGCGAGTCGCGATCCCGCGGCTGGCCCACCGATCCCGGGTTGATCAGGTACCGACTGCCGGGCTCGAGGTCGACGACGACCCGCCGCCCCGCCAGCAATCTCACTCCCGGAGAGGGAATCCGCTCGTCGGCGCCCAACACGAAAAGCGACGGAACGTGGGTGTGGCCGAAGAAGATCACACGGTGGTCGAGCGCCTCAAAGGCGAGGTTGGCATCGTATGCGGAGAAGATATACGCATCCTCGTCGATGGCGGAGCCGTGGCAGATGGCCACCTCGGGGGTCAGATCGCTGGGCCCGACCGGCATCGCCCGGAGGAAATCCAGGTTGACCGGGTCGAGGTTTTCCAGGGTCCAGGTGGAGGCCTCGCGGGCGTACCGGTTGAAATACTCCGGGCTGTCGAGACCGGAGCACACCCGGTCGTGATTGCCGCGGACCATGGCGGCGCTCGGCCCCAGGGAACGCAGCCAGCCGACCACCTGATTCGGCGACGCGCCGTAACCCACCGCATCCCCAAGGAACACCACGCGGTCGAAGTGCTTGCGCCGGACGTGGGCGAAAACGCCGCTCAGCGCCTCCCAGTTGGAGTGAATATCGCTGACGATCAGGTAGCGCAAGGGGTCTCCGACAACATCTCGAGCAGCCGGGAAACCACCTGCGTCGGGGTTTCGCCTCCGGTGAGCGCGACCGCCCAGCCGGCCTCTTCATAGCAAGGCCGGCGCGCCTCATACAGTCGCCTCGCGGCGTCCTCGGTGGTGAACACCGGCCGCTCGCCGTGATCATCCCCGAGACGAGCGGCGAGCACGGTCCACGGGACATCGAGAAAGACCACGCGACCTCCACGGGAGCGCATGATTTCCAGATTGGTCGCATCGCAGGCCGCACCCCCTCCGGTGGCCACTACCGCGTCTTCGGCGTCGGTGGTCCGGATCAGCGCCTCTCGCTCGTACCTTCTGAAGGCTCCCTCCCCCTGCTCGGCGAAAATGCGGCGGATCGGCATTCCCACCGCGTCCTCGATGTGCCGGTCGAGGTCGATGAACGGTCGATCGAGGCTGCGGGCCAGGAGGCGTCCGACCGAGGACTTCCCGGCCCCCATAAACCCCACGAGATAAAGGTTGGACATCCCTACAATTTTAAATGATTTCCAGCGTTTTGAGGTGACGACTCAATTCGCAAAGCGAATTGAGCGATCATCTCAACGGATCATGCTTTCTCGAGGAATTTGGACATGAAGTGGGTGCTGACGTTGCCGGCCCTAAATTCATCGTCCCTCAGGATGCGCTGGTGGAGCGGGATCGAGGTCTTGATGCCCTCGATTTGGAACATCTCGAGGGCCCGCCGGCCGCGCACCATGGCTTCCTCGCGGTCCCTGCCGTGGACCAGCAGCTTGGCGATCAAGCTGTCGTAGGTCGGTGGAACCGTGTAGCCGGCGTAGATGTGGGTGTCGACCCGCACTCCCGGACCCCCGGGCAGGGCCAGGTGGGAGATCCGCCCGGGAGACGGCACGAAGGACACGGGATCCTCGGCGTTGATCCTGAACTCGATGGCGTGGCCCTTGGGTTTGATCTGACGGCGTTTGGCCAGGGACATCGGCCGGCCGGCCGCGATCAGAAGTTGCTCCTTGACCAGGTCGACCCCGGTCACCAGCTCGGTCACCGGATGCTCCACCTGGATGCGGGTGTTCATCTCCATGAAGAAGAAGCTGCCATCCTCGGCGAGCAGGAACTCGACCGTGCCCGCGTTTTCGTACTTGGCGATTCGCGCGGCAGCCACCGCGGCCCGCCCCATCTCTGCCCTGAGCTCCGCGGTCAACGCCACCGACGGCGCCTCCTCCAGGATCTTCTGGTGGCGACGCTGGATCGAACACTCCCGTTCGCCGAGGTGAACCACGCGTCCAAAGCTGTCGGCGAGCACCTGAAACTCGATGTGTCGCGGCCGTTCCAGGTATTTCTCGAGGTAGACCCTGGGATCGCCGAAGGCGACGTCGGCCTCGTTGCGGGCGGTGTCGTAGGCGGTTGTGAGCTGGGCATCGTCATAGGCCCGCCTCATGCCGCGTCCGCCGCCTCCGGCCGATGCCTTGAGGATCACCGGATAGCCGATGCCCTTGGCCAGCGTGAGGGCCTCCTCGAGGCTCCCGAGCGCCCCCTCGGAACCGGGCATGATCGGCACCTCGGCGGCAGCCATCGTCCGGCGCGCCTCTGACTTGTTGCCCATCAGCTCCATGGCTTCGGGCGAGGGGCCGATGAAGGTCAGGCCGCACTCGTTGGTCACCTCGGCGAAGTGCGGGTTTTCCGCAAGGAAGCCATAGCCCGGATGAATCGCGTCGGCGCCGGTGATCTCGGCCGCCGAGATCACCGCGGTCACGTTGAGATACGACCCGTCGGACGGCGCCGGGCCGATGCACACCGCCTCGTCGGCGAGCTTCACGTGAAGGCAGTCGATGTCCACCTCGGAATGCACGGCAACGGTGGCGATGCCCAGCTCTCGGCAGGCGGCGATGATCCGGACTGCGATCTCGCCGCGGTTGGCGATCAGGACCTTGGAGAACATCTCAGGAAGGCCGCACCGCGAACAGCCGCTCACCGTACTCCACCGGGTGGGCGTTTTCCGGGAAGACCTTGACGATGGTGCCGTCGACGTCGCACTCGATCTCGTTCATCAGCTTCATCGCCTCGACGATGCACAGGGTCTGTCCCTCCCTGACGAGGTCCCCCACCCTGGCGTATGGGTCCGCGTCCGGGTTGGGAGCGCGGTAGAAGGTGCCGACGATCGGCGATGAAACGAAGTGGAGGTCTTCATCCGTCGCCCCGTCGGCGCCCCCTTGCGCCGCCGCCCCCGCCGCGGCGACGGCCGGCAACGGATTCACGGCGTGCTCGGTGGCTGACGACCCGCCGCCGGGTGCGGCCACAACGGCCGCCTTGGGCACACCCTTGACTCGAAGACGGGCCTCTCCGTACTCGATTTCCACGCTGGCAACGCCGCTGGAGGCGACCAGCCGGATCAGCTCACACATCTCCTCGAACGTGTATATGCTCAAGTTCACCTCAAACGAATTCGGAATAGAGCCGTGATCCGGTCAGGCGGCTCAGCAGCCTGCCCTTGCCAACCAGCGCCGTGCGATCCAGGACCAGCACGAGGAAGTAGCCCGCCGCGAGGCTGGTGATGATGACGGCCGAGTTTTCGGCATAGACGGAAACCTGCTGCAGCTGCCCGTGATCGAAATCCCGTGCGGTTCGGTCGACCCCGGCGACAATCGCGGCAAACTCCGTGCCGAGCGCCTCGAGGGACGCGCTGGGGGGCGTCAGCACCACCGGGATCCCATCGGGGTCGACGATCGCCGCGCCCTGTGATCCAGGGCAGCGCTCCACCAGGGTCAACATTTCCTTCTCGAAGTTCACGTCCGCTGCCTCTCCGACGCCAGTCTAATGGTGTCGAGCCAGCCCCGCAACGCCGCGACCTTGGCGGAGGTCGTGTCCCCGCCATCTCCTCGGGCCCTCGAGTGCAAGCTGTCGAGGAACTTCACCGCCTCCGAGTTGGAGGGGTCTTGTTCCACAAGGCTCTGAAGGGTCGCCTCGGCGAGGTCGTGGTCTCCCTGTTGGACGGCGAGTCGGGCCAAAGTGAGGGTGGGCAGTGGGACATCTTCCGGATGTACCGACTCGTCTTCGGGCTCATCCTCCAGATCGCCGGACGGACGATCGAAGGCAACCAGGGTCGCCGGGATGATGGGCTCGACTCCGGTGGGCTCTTCGGATTCCCGGTCGGCGCCCGCCGACACCTCCTGGTCGAGGTCTGTCCACGACTCGGGCTCCAAAACGGCCGGCGGTTCGGGGCTTTCCTCGATGATCGGCTCCGCGACTTCAATCGTCTCCCCGAAGACGTCGTCGGGGCCGCCGACCTGGACCTCGTCGCCGGCCTCGACCGCAAATGGATCCCCGTCGGCGAGCCGGACCACCTCGGCCGGTGGGGTGACGGGCAGCACTTCCCGCTCGGCGGCCTCCTCGGCCATCCTGGACTCGGCCGCAGCGATCCTGCCGGTGATGTCGGGGTCGTCGGGCAGGACCTTCTCCACCAACCGATACGCCTCGATGGCGCCCGCCCAGTCGTTGCGATCAGCGGCCAGCTCGCCCGCCGCTCGGGCCGCCACCAGGTTCGACCGGTCCAGCTCCAACGCCCTTGCGAACGCCTCGCCGGCGCCGTCTGCGTCGTCCAGGACGCGCAGCGTCCTTCCCAGCGCCACCCACGCCGCGACGTACCTCGGGTGGACCTCCAGGCCCCGGCGCAGCAAATTCGCGGCTTCTCCCGCCTCGCCCTGGCGGCGAAGTGCCTCGGCAAGGGAGTAGAAGACCCGCGAGGATGGATCCTCGCGGAGCTGGTAGCGGAGTTGTTCGATTCGATAGTCCATATCGTTAACAAATATACAGGGAATGGGGTGATCTGCTCAATTCGCTCCGCGAATTGAGTGCAAAGGACATGGAATTCCGTGCCCGAACGAGTCCAAAGTCGAAAGTCAAAGGTCAAAAGTCGTTGGACTCAAAAGGCAGAGGGGAAAAGGGGCAGAGGGAAAGCAGAAAATTGGAAGTTGCGAGTTTCCGCCCGCCCGTTTGGGAATTGCGAATTGCGAATTGCGAATTTTCGCCTGCCGGGATCGTTGTGATTGAAAATTGAAGATTGAAGATTCTCAATCGCCCAGTTCTGAGTTATGAGTTATGAGTTCTTAGTTGCCTACCCAAAGAGGTCATTCCGAATGAGGCCCGAAGGGCCGAAGAGGAATCTGGTCAATCTCGAGGATCGCCCGCCGCGATCCGGATCGAATTGTGTGGCCGAGTCGTCGATAGCGTGGCTCTCTCGGACGATGGTCAGGATCAACTGCTGAACCGGACTTGTCCTGAGCGAGCGAAGCGAGTCGAACGGATCCCGCACGCTCGGCACCGTCGCGCTGCTCCGCACCCGATTTCCTCGTGTCGGCAACGAGCTCGGGATGACAGGAGGCCGGCACGCTCCGAACCGGGGCATTCCGGACTTTTGACCCGAGCAAAACGGCCCCGGTTTTTTCATTTTCCATTTTGCGCCGCTGTCTTCTGTACTTTTCCCTGGCGCTGCCCCTGAAAAAAAAAGCCGGGCCCGAAGGCCCGGCCGGTAGGTTATTGGTGTGTCAGGTTAGGGCGCGGGAACCCCGACACCGGTCAGATTGACGATCTGCGGCTCGCCGAGGGCATCCGGCTCGACGACCTCGAATATGAGGGTCGCGTCGAAGGTACCTTCCGCGTCCGGACTGAACCTCACGGTCACCACCGCCGAGCTGTGGGCGGCGACAAAGCCCCCCATCCCCTCGTCGATCGTGTACAGGGGATCGCTGTTGGTGGCAAACCAGGTCATCCCGGCGCCGCCGTCGTTGTAGACGGTCAGGGCTTGCGTCGCCGAGGTCGCCACCTCCACGTCACCGAAGTCGATGTTGAGCGGATCGACCCTGAGCACCGGCACCGGCGTGCAGCTGGTGTCGTCCGGCTGGTAGATGAGGGCGCCCTGGATGGTGTCGCTGCAGTTGCCCGGGATGTTCTGGACGGTGACCGACACCGCGGACGGCGTCCTGCGAACTCCCGGATCGCCCAGGTCGGTGGTGCACTGCGCAACCTGGTACTGGAGCCCGAAGTCGTTTGGCGCCGGGATGTTCTCCACCTCGATGGTGTTCTCGTCAACCACCGTCACCGAGGACGGGGACATCACGAAGTTGTTGATCTTGACCAACACCTCTTCAGAGAAGTTGGCCCCGCTGATCACGATGTCGTCCGGATCGACGGAATCGCCGTTGTTGGACGACTGGACGAAGGTCGGCTCGACGCCGGTCACCGTCGGGCTGTTGCCGAGCAGGGTGTAGTCGCCGCCGATCGCCGACCGGTTGCTCTCGATGAGCCGCACGTCGAACTGACCGGTCTGGTCGGAGCAGGACACCGGCAGGTCGTTCGGGAACCGCGCCCCCAGCTGGGTGCCGGACACCGACTGGACCTCGAGCTCGATGTTGCCGCCGGTGAAGAAGACCTGCAGCGGGTCCTCGAAGCCCGAGCCGAAGATCACCACCACGTCGCCGGGCATGCCCTCCGAGGGCGAGTTGCCCGAGACGAAGAGGTTGTCGCCGTAGGTGAACGGCATGGTGTTCGACATCTTGCCGCTCAGCATGTTGGTGACCTGGACCTCCACCGAAACCGGCGGATCGTCCCCCTGCTGGCTGTAATCCGGCGACAGGCAGGTGATGACGTCGTTGTCCGACGGCGTCTGGTCGTCGATGACGTTGACGTCGACGGCGGAGAGATTGCCGAAGGTCACCTGCACCGGCACCTTGAAGCCGTGACCGAAGATGGTCACCAGGGTGCCGCCGTCCAGCGGGCCCGCGATCGGCGACAGCGAGGTGATGACCGGCTCGGGATCGTCGGCCAGGATGATGAAAGAGTTACCCAAGACGAACGGATCACCAATGGGTGTTGTTACCTCAACGCTAATTAGGAGGTCTACTTCAAGGGGAACAGCGCTGAACCGTGGAGTAATCGCTTCAATCTGGCTTCCGTCTGCGGAAACGACGTAATTAGATGAACTGACGTCGATGCGATCACCGAACCACCTGACCCTCGTGGTGTTCTGGAGGTTCGCACCAAACAGAGCGATTTGGTTACCGCCGGCCGACCGCCCGAAGTTGGGAAAAAGTCGCGAATAACACCGGCGGTCCGCCAGTGTCCACATAGACAAACGTGAAAGCCGATGGCAGGGTACGGCTGAGTTGGCTAGGAGTGCCAACACCGCGTTTTACTATGACGTCAGCCAGCTGCGCCTGGTTGGGGTCCACGCCCGTGATAACGGGAGTGGAAATCGTGATCTGGCCAGCTGCCGACAGCGGGACACTCTCGATTGTTTCAACGACCACCGCCGGGAACAGAATCCCATCTATGCTAAAAATCACCTCGGCGGGTGCCGCGATTCCAGTTCCGCGGAGAATGACGGTCTCCCCACCATTGAACGATCCAATGTTGGGAACAAGTGGGAGTTGGATCACGAGATCCTCGTCGACGTTCGGGTCAAGGTACGAAACGACCACCTGGCGAGAGACGTTCTGGACGCGCGCTTGAATGGTGTAAAGCCCGTGCTGATCGGCGGTAAACTCGACCGATGCGCGCCCGCTTACAGTGCTGATTACTATCTGAGCGGCTCCGTTGGAGAAACCGAAGTCGGTATTATCGGGGCCTACAGCGACGAATTCCACCGCTGTTCCATTCGGCGCGGCGCCGCCATTTTGCTGGATCGTCGCTTCGACAACGATGGGCACGCCAATATACGGATTGGTGTCGCCCACCGTCAGGGTGGCAATTACCCATTCCTGCGGCGGGGTGGTGGGATTGCCGGGCGCGGTGGGGCTGTCGCTCGTGCACGCGGCAAGCACCACGAGCCCAACAAGTGCGATGCTAAGTACGAGCTTCTTCATGGCTCTTGACCCCCCACTCATCACGGACTCGAATTGCAGAAAAAGTTGAAGGCAATCGGGACCGGTACCGTCGAGACCGCCTTGCCGGACACGGTGCGGCCGTACATGACCAGCCACAGCGTCTGGCGGATGTTGGTATTGCCCGTCTCGGGATCGACACCACCTCCCTGCAGGAAGGAGAGCGGCTGAACTAAGAAGTTCTCCGCCGGGTAGACCCGCCAGTTGTCGAGCTGGGCCTCGGCGCCGGCCGGGACGAACACGCCCTGGTCGATCGCCCACTCGGGGGACGCCGTCGTACCGCCGTCGGAGCGCTCGGGCGTGATCACCCAACGCGTGATGTTCACGTCGTTGTTGGTCCCCAGGGTGGTCCCGGGTGCCTTCGGGTTCGACTGCACGTTCATCGTGGCGACCGTGACGTCGACACCGTCCAGCAGGCAGATGTCAATGTCTGGGTTGTACTCCTCGATCTCCACGGTGAGGACCACAGCCGACTCGGTGTCGTCGAGGGTGCTGTTGCCGCCGCACGAGGCCGCCAGCAGGGCCAGGGCCGCGAGGGTACAGAGCCGGGGAATGCGCTTCATTGGATCCCTCCCCTAATACTTCACGATCCTCGGAGTAATGAAGATCAAGAGTTCGTCGTGGCGCTTGAACACGCCCTTGCTCTTGAACAGGCTGCCGAGCACCGGGATCTGGGACAGGCCCGGAACGCGGTTCTCGTTGTCCTGGTCGTTGATCTGGTAGATGCCGGCGATCACCGTGGTACCGCCGTCGCGGACCAGCAACTGGGTGTTCGCCTCGCGGGTGAAGATCGGCACGTTCTGGCCGCCGATGACGGCAGACGACAGCACCGGCTCCTGCTTCTTGATGTCGATCTCGAGGTTGACCGTGCCCTCGGCGGTGATCTGAGGGGTCACGTTGAGGCTCAGCGTGGCGTCGACGTACTGCACGGTCACCGTGTTGTTGGCCACCGTTTGGACCGGGATCTGGAGACCCGACCGAATGTTGGCCTTCTGCAGGTTCTGCGTGGTCACACGGGGCGTCGAGACGATCTTGACGATACCGTCGACCTCGGCCGCGGACAGCAGGAAGTCGAGGTTGAAGGTGTTGAGAATGTCGGCGAAGGCGAAGGACAGAAAGCCCATGTTGCCGCGCGGCAGCACCACCCCGCCCCCGATCTCCACCGAGTTCGGGAACGTGAGGCCGGTGTCGTTGCCGTGCTCGGCGTCCATCACCGAGGAGAACCCCCAGGTGATGCCGAGCTCGCGCGAGAAGTCACGCGTGGTCTCGACGATCCGGCCCTCGATGACGACCTGCGGGGTCGGCTGATCGAGGGTCTCGATGAGCCGGAGGATGCCCTCCACCCGGTCCACCACGTCGCGCAGGATGAGCTTGTTGGTGCGCTCGTCGACCACCACCGATCCCCGTTCGGACAGCAGGTAGGACTCGTTGGTCAGCAGTGTCGACACGTACTGGGCTTTGGCGTAGGACAGGGGTTTGACCACCGTCTTGAGCGGCTTGGCCCGTTCCTTCTCCTGCTCGAAGGCCGCCTGGGCTGACTTCTCCTGCGCCAGCTTGGAGATGGGCGCCACCCGAAGCACGTTGTTTTCGAGCACGTAGTCGAGGCCGTTGATGCGCAGAATCAAATCCAGGGCCTGATCCCACGGCACGTCGCGCAACTCCACGGTCACCGAACCGCCGACGCCGGGATCGAGCACGATGTTGAGCTGGGTGAGCGCCGAGAAGGTCCGCAGCACGTCCTTGATGTCTGCGTCCTTGAGGGTCAGGGTGATCGGCTCGCCCGTGAACTGGACCTCCTGGGTCGCGATTTCAGTGGAGGCAAAGTCCTCTTCGGTGAGGCTGTCGGCGTTGAAGACCTGGGCTGCCGGAGCTTTCTCGATCAGCTGCGAGGCATCGGCCACGAACGGGCTTCTCGGCCCCCCGGGCACCTCGACATCACCGCTCGCGAAGGCCGCCACCTCTTCCTCGAGCCGAGCCTGGTCCTCGACCTCGAACATGGCCGAGTTCACCGGCGGGGCGGCCGCAGCTCGGTGCTCGGGACTGGAGCGTACGATCTCGACGGTCGCCGGCTCTTCGGCCACCTCGAAGAAGGTCTCCGAGACCGCACCTGCGGTCGGCTGTTCGGCGGCCACCGTCAACATCGCGCCGTCCCCGGACTGGACGAGCTCGAACGGGGCCGGCCCCTTGAGGTCGACCACCACGCGGGTGATCGGATCCGGCTCCGCCCGGAACTGGGCTACGCGAATCTGCTGAACCCGATCCGAGTTGATCGGGAACAGTTGGCGCCGTTCGCGGTTGATGACCCCGTGCAGGTCCACCACGAGACGGCTCGGGTTGTCCAACGTGAAGGTCCGACCGTCCAACGCGCCGTCGCCGCGAAGCTCGACCACGACCCCCTCGCCAGAGCGCACCGGAACCACCGCAATCAGGTTGCTGGCCCGGGCCGCGGCGGCCTGTGGCTGCTCGAGGTGGGTCACCTTGGGCAAGGTCCGCACCAGATCGTCGACCGACGCCGCCTCGGCAGAGGGGGTGACCGGCACCTCCTCGACCTCCACCGTTTTCCGCGGGGAACTCCCCGCCAGCGACGCGAATCGGAGATCCAAACCGCCGGACACCTCGACCAACTCGAGTTGGGCAGGCTCCTCGAGCCACACCGTCAACCGGGTGACCCTCTTGCCAAACTCCTCGACGTCGCTCAGCTGGGCCCGTTCGATACCGATTTCGGGCGCACTGAGGAGCGCGGCTTCATCCATCCAGCTGGCTGCCGGCATCTCGACGATCCACACGCCTGGCTGAGGCGAGTAGTGAACCGTGTCAAGCTCTCCGGTCGCGTTGAGATGGACCACCGCGCCGGACGATCCGGCCTCCGCCGCCAGCCCTCGGATGACCGTGACGGATTCCGCCGCGAGGACCGGCAGGCCGGATCCCAGCAGCACACAGATCGCCATGACCACCGGGATGCGGACGTGCTTGAACATCATGCGATCCCCCATCCTTCTTCCCTCTCAGCTAGTTCGCAAGCTCTTTGACGACCTCTTCATAAGGCCGCAGTTGTTTCGGGTCGTTGACCTGTCTCTTGAAAATCACTCGATCGGGGAGGATCTCTTTGACCTCGCCGTCATATACCTTGGTGCCGGGCCGAATAATGTACGAGAGATTGTCTCGGCCCTGGACAAACGCGAGAATGCCGCTCGGCGTATCGATAATGCCCTCGAGGCGAAGCTCGTCAACCAGCATTCCCGGCAGGCCAGGCGGCCGGACCTTGACGGTGCCTTCGTCATCTTCCTCGAAACCGGCCAACAACGAGCGGAAGGGGTCCCGGCGGCCTGCGGGATCGTAGTTGAAAAACTCTCCCTCTTGGGCCTCCTGGTCGGCGCGCAGGATCTCCTCGATCCCCGACACGTCGACCTCCTCGTCGTCATCGAACGGCCGCTCCGGTTGCTGGGCCGCCGCCGGCGCCGGCATCAGCAGCGCCAGCACGACCGCCACACCGCACCAGATCAACCACGGGGTCTTCATTGCGGCGGTCCTTCCTTGTAGATGAAGGTCTTCTGGATGAAGCTCGCATGGATCGTGTATCCCTGACCAGCTCGCTGGACGGGAGAAATATCGAGGTCGTCGACATTGATGATCCGCTTGAAGCGACTGAGCCGGTCAAACAGAAGCCCGAGCTCGTGGTACGTCCCGTCCACTTCCACCCTGATCGGCCACTCCTGATAGAAGTCCATGTCGATGAAGTCGCCAGGGATGAAGCTGATCAGCCGGAAGTGGCCGCGCTCGGTCAGCTGCTTGAGCCGTTTGATGAGGTCGGGCGTTTCTTTCTTCGTCGGCAGGATCTTGCGCAGCCGGTCGAGCTCCACCTCGAGGTTCTTGATGTCCTCCTCGAGCCTGGGCAGGTCCGCCTTCGCGGCGAGACCCTTCTCGATCTCTCGGTTGAGCTCGTCGATCTTCGTGTTCAACGTGTCGATCTCGACCTGCATGTCCTTGAAGACGTACATTTGGAGCACAACGAAGAGCGCGATTCCAAGGACCGCACCTACGATGACCGCCACGTACCACGGTTTGTCATTCAGATCGATGGCCACGGTTCTCCTCCGTCTCCATCAGGTCCCGGAATCGTCGTCGGCGTCGATCCCTGCCGGGGCAAAGGTAAAGGGACAATCGAGGACGAAGCTGAAGGTGTCCTCCTTCGCACGCGCCATCCTCTTGAGCGTCGGCTCCATGAAGAACGGCGAGGCATCCAGATTGGAAAGGTAGTTCGCGACGGCGTTTTCGTCCATGGCCACGCCGTTGAGCGTGAGGGTGTTCCCCCTCATGGTCACCCGGGTCAACCACACCAGGTCGGGCAGGGCCCGCGACACCTCGTCCATGATCCGCACCGGCCCCCGCTGATTCTCCTTCAGTTGATTGATGACGTTGATCTTGTGCCGCAGGAGATCCCGTTTGGCCTCGAGCTCCTCGACCTTTTGGATGTAGGGCAGGAGCTCGTCGCGCTCCACCCGCTTCTGCCGTTCGACGTCCCGCAGATGATCGCGTTCGTTCTTGAGCAGCATCCAGCGGGTCCCGATGGCCAGCAGGGAAACCAACAGCACCAGCAGAAGCAGGATATCGCCCTGCTTCGCTCCCAGTGAGAACTCGCGCGACGAACGCTTTCTCGCTGCCGGTGTCGGGGTTTCCGCGACGAGGTTGATTTTGATCATCGCGCTAATCTCCGACCGTCCGTACCGCGAGACCCACCGCCACCGACATGGCCGGGGCGTGCCGGTTGATCCACTCCGGATCGAAATCAGCCTCGCTGTAGCGAATATTTCGGAACGGGTTCAAGACCTCCACGTTGACCTGGAACCGTTCTTTGAGGATCTCGTCCAGGTTCAGCACGAGGGCGCTCCCGCCGGCCAACACGACCCTGTCCAGGCGGTCGACCGATGAGGTGGCGACGAAAAAGTCGAAGGTCTTCTGGAGCTCGGCGGCGAGGTCCTCTGACACGCTGTTGAGCACGCCCATCACCTGCTGGAGCGAGTGCTCACCCACCGACTCGCCGAGCTTCAGCCGCTCGGCGTCTTCACGGGGCAAATTGAGCTCGCGCTGGATCGCCTCGGTGTACTGATTGCCGCCGAAGGCGACGTCGCGCCAGAAGATCGACGAGCCGTCGTTGATGACGTTGATGTTCATCACCGAGGCGCCGATGTTGACCAGAGCCACCGCCTCGTCACCGACGGTGTAGTTGGCCTCGTAGGCATTCTGCAGAGCGAACACGTCGACATCCACCAGCACCGGGTCTTTGCCGGCCTGAACCACCACCGACGTGTAGTCGGCGATGCGGTCCTTCTTGACCGCCACCAGGAGAATGTCCATGGTGTCGGCCGACGGCGCCTCGAGGACGACGTAGTCGAGGTTGACGTCGTTGATGTCGAAAGGAATGTACTGCTCGGCTTCCCACTGGATGGACTCGGCCAGCTCGGCCTCCGTCATCGCGGGAAGCTGGATCTTCTTGATGATCACCGAATGCCCCGACAGGGAGCCGCCGAAACCGGGGTTTCGGATGTTGTTGTCCGCGATCAATCGGGACAGCGCCTCCACGACCAGGGAGGAGTCCATGATCGCCCCGTCCACGATCGCCTCGGGCGAGAGATTCGCGATGGCTGCATGGAGCAGTTGGAACTCTCCATTTTTCAGCGGCTTCAGCTCGACGATCTTGATCGAAGACGAGCCAACATCGCAGCCGACAACCTGCTTTTTTCTCTTACCAAACACGGCTGCCCACCTTCGCGTCGGAAGTTTTTGCAGGGTTGACCATATCCCCTCTAGTTAGCAGGCTAGCAAAGGGTATATCCAGTGTCAAGAACAAGTGAAACAGCATGATAGCGGTCACGAAATCGCCTTTCTGTTCCCACTCGTGCCCCAAACATCGACTATTGATACAGCCACAGGTCGCACATTTCCGTTTTTTGATTGTTCAAAAAAACTGCTCGTTTTTCGATCAACACCTTGCCAATTAATACAACAATTATTTGTACCACCTTTTCGGATTCAGTGCCACCCACATTCACGTGATGACCATCATCAATCCGGTGGCGGCGTTTCGGTGAATTGCTTGCAATTCAGGTCTGCCTGTGGTATCAATCCCACCCCGCTTCGTGCGGGCTCTTGGAGGACCGAACCATGGCGCAGCGATGCGATATCTGCGGCAAAGGGCCGATGGCCGGGAACAATATCTCCCACGCGCACAACGTCACCAAGCGACGATGGCTGCCGAACTTGCAGCGCGTTCGGGCGATGGTCGACGACAGGCCGAAGTACATCAGGGTTTGCACCCGTTGCCTGCGCTCCGGCAAGGTGGTCAAAGCGCCGAGGGTGTAGCCCGACCGCCCACCCACCCACCCAGTTGAAAGTTGAAAGTTGAAAGTTGAAAGTTGAAAGTTCCCCCGCCCACCCAGGGGCGGGCGAGGCTATGGGGCCATGAGGTGGCGCGGGCATCCTGGTTGCCCATCTCATCGCAGGAGTCGGGCAGGCTGGAAGCCCGCACCCCAATTCGACCCCGCCGGTTCGATCGGTGTCGGTTTTCCGAATTCCGAATTCCGAATTCCGAATTCTGCCTGCTGCCCCACTGCCTAGTTCGCTTGTCCGCGACGCTCGACGCCCACCATCCCGGACAGAGATTGGAGTCGGTCGACGATGCGGGCGAGCTGGGCGGCGTCTCGCACGAGAATGGTCATGGCAGCGAATCCGGTGTCGTTCTCCTCGGTCCTGAGCTGACAGCTCAGAATGTCGCTGCCTTCGGACGAGATGGTCTGCGAGATGGAGGCCAGCATTCCCGTCCGGTCACGAAACGTCATGTCCACGTCGACCCTTGACGGAGCCGCTGTCCCCTGCCCGGCAGTGGACGCCCACCGCACATCGATTTCGCGCTCCGGGTGGTAGAGCAGGTTCTTGACGTTCGGGCAGGAACGCGAGTGAACCGCAACACCCTTGCCGCGAGTGACGTATCCCACGATCGCCTCGCCGGGCAATGGGCTGCAGCACTTGGCCACGTACACCAGGAAGTCCGCGTTGCCCGTGACCTCGAGCGCCTGCGACTCGGACGATACCGGCCCTCGTGCTGGTGGCACGGCGACCTTCTCCCGCGCCAGGGAGTCATCCGGGAACAGTTCCGCAACCACCGATCCGGTAGCCACCTTGCCGAACCCGATCGCCGCCAGCAGGTCCTCCTCGCCGGCGCATCCATGGGAAACCCCCACTCGACGCAATTCGTCGGTTCCGAAGGCCTTCTTGAGATTGAAACCACCCTTGCGCAGCTCGCGTTCAAGCAGCTTTCGGCCCACTTCGACCGCTCGCGCCTTCTCTTCGCGTTTCAGCCAGCTGCGGACCTTGTTGCGCGCGCGCGTGGTCACCACGATGTTCAACCAATCGTGGTGCGGTCGCTGCTGAGGAGAGGTCGTGACCTCGACGATGTCTCCGTTCACGATCTCGGTCTTGATCGGTACCCAACGACCGTTGATCCGCCCGCCGACGCAGCTGTGGCCAACCTCGGTGTGGACTCGGTAGGCAAAGTCGAGAATCGTGGCTCCACGAGGAAACGAGAACACGTCGCCCCGCGGAGTGAAGCTGTAGACCTCATCCGGGTAGAGATCCACCTTGAGCGAGTCGATGAACTCCTGCGGCGAGGTGCCCTCCGAGTTGTCGAGCAGGCTGCGCAACCAGGCGATCCGAGAGTCCTCTGCCGCGGCCTTCGATCCCTTCTCCTTGTAACTCCAGTGCGCCGCAATGCCGAACTCGGCGATCTTGTGCATGTCCCAGGTCCGGATCTGAACCTCGAACGGATGGCCGTCCGGACCGATCACCGTGGTGTGGAGGGACTGATAGGCGTTGGGTTTGGGAATCGCGATGTGGTCCTTGATCCTGCCCGGAACCGGCGACCACTCGCCGTGAATGAGGCCGAGGGTCGCGTAGCACTCGCTCACATTGGAGACGATGATCCTGAACGCCAGCACGTCGAACACATCGCCCAGCTCCACCCCCTGGCGCTTGAGCTTTTCGTAGATCGAATAAAGATGTTTGACCCGTCCGGTGATGGTGGGCACGATGCCGTTTTTTTCGAGCAGCGCCTCCAGGTCGCCCCGGATCCGATGAAACCACAGATCGGCCGCTATGGCGCGCTCCTCCACCTGACGGTCCAGCTCCCCGGCCTCCTCCGGGTAGAGATAACCGAAGCAGAGATCCTCGAGCTCGAACTTGATGCTCCCGATGCCGAGGCGATTGGCGATCGGCGCGTAAATGTCCAGGGTCTCTCTGGCGATGGCCACCTGGCGTTCCCGCTTGAGGTATCCAAGGGTCCGCATGTTGTGCAGCCGGTCGGCGAGCTTGACCAGAATGACCCGCACGTCGTCCGTCGAGGCGAGCAGGAGTCTCCGAAAGTTCTCGGCCTCGGTGGCCTCCTCTGACGAGAAGGAGCTCTCGAAGGTGGAGATCTTGGTCAGCGCCACCACCAGTCTCGACACCTCGGGGCCGAACTCTTCCTCGAGCTCCCGTGCGGTGGTCTCGGTGTCCTCCAGAAGATCGTGCAGCAGGCCCACCGCGATGGCGACCTCGTCGAGCTCCATTTCGGCCAGGATCCAGGCCACCGTGAGCGGGTGGATCAGGTAGGCCTCGCCGGAACGACGAACCTGACCCTGGTGTCTCTTGGCCGCCACCACGTACGCGTGGCGAAGCAGATCCTCGTCGAAATCCGGGCGGTAACCTTCCACCCGGTTGAGGATGTCTTCAATGCGGACCTTGGCGCCGGCCTCCATCTCTTCATTGTAGCTTCAGGGTCAAGGTTGACGGGGACAAGCAGGTGGCGAACCCCACCCACCCACCCGGGTGAGAAGGGGAGAAGGGGAAGGCCCCCGTCGACGGTTCCTTCCATTGTCATCCCGAGCAACCTCACGCCGGCTCCGGCGATGAAACACCGAATGACATCCATCGGCCGAGCCGGGTGGGCGGGCGGGGGACGTTTGACTTTTGACTTTTGACTTTCGACTTTCGACTTTCGACTTTCGACTTTTGACTCCAAAATGGGACGCCCCGGCAGGACCGGGGCGAGCAAACAAACGAGGTTTGCGATCAGGCTATCGGCGTCCCTTGCGGTGGCGACGTTCGCGGCGAGCCACCAGCAGTCGATTCATCCACAGCGCCGCCGGTGAGGCCACGAAGACCGACGAGTAGGTTCCGACCAGGATTCCCACCAGCAACACCAGCGCAAAGGTGTTGATCACGTCGCCGCCGAAGATGTACAGGGTCAGGACCACGATCAGGGTCGTGCCGGAGGTGATGATGGTTCGCGAAAGTACCTGGTTGATGGAGCCGTTCATCAGCACCTCCAGCCCCTCCCCGCGGTGGAGCCGCAGGTTTTCGCGCACCCGATCGAAGACCACCACGGTGTCGTTCACCGAGTAACCTACAAGAGTCAACAGGGCGGCGATGGTGGGCAGGTTGATCTCCCGTTGAGTGATCGCGAGCGCGGTCAGGGTGATGATCACGTCATGGAAGAGGGCCACCACCGCTCCGATTCCGTAGGGCAGCTGGAACCGGACCCAGATATAGATCAACATGCCGAGCAGGGACAGGCCGATGGCCAGCGAGGCCTGGCGCTTGAGATCGGCGCCCACCGCCGGACCGACGCTCTCCGCACCGAGCAGCGAAAAGGCCCCCACCTCCGCCACCGCCTCGATGGTGGAGCGTGCACCTTCGCTCAGACCTTCCACCGAGGCCAGCTCGTCCATCGAGTAGAAGATGGCGTTTCGCTTGCGGTAGCCGAGGACCCCGTCCGCCATCGGGGCGTAGTGCAGCTCCTGCTCCTCCGTATCACCCGCGATGCCATCGGGGTTGGCCTCGATCAGCAGCGCCGTGAGGGTCTGGGAGCCCTGGGTGTTGAGGTCGAACCGACCGCCGAGGTCGGCGTTGAAGTCCGCCTCCAACAACTCGATGATCGGCCGGGTGAAGTCGCCCTCCTCGTCAGCCGGGTTTTGGACCCGGATGATGACCTCGTTCTTTTCAGCCTCGTCGAACCGCTGGATCACCGGCGTGCCGACTGCCAGCCCCGACAGCGTCGACCGGAGCCTGCCGAGATCAGGCGCCTCGCGGAACTTGGCGATCACCTGCGTGCCGCCGGTGAAGTCGATGCCGAAATTCAGTCCGAAGCGGCTCTGTGGGCTGACAAACCCGTACACCATCAACGCCAGGCCGGCGGCGATGACCAGTCCCGAGACGGTGAGCGCGACCTTGCGGTATGAGAGAAAAGGAATGTTGGTGTCACCGATGATTCGCATATTCCCCCCCTCACACGCTCAGGGTTTCGACCCGGTCCTTGCCGGCAAGCACCAGCATGAACACGGTCCGCGACACGAAAACCGCGGTGAAAACGCTGGCGAGAATGCCGATGGACAGGGTGACCGCGAAGCCCTTGATCGGACCCGTGCCGAACTGGAACAGGAAAAGGGCGGCGATCAAAGTCGTGAGGTTGGCGTCGAGGATGGTCCCGAAGGCGCGGGCAAATCCGGTATCGACCGCGGCCCGCGCCGTCTTGCCGACTCCGAGCTCCTCTCGGATCCGTTCGAAGATGAGCACGTTGGCGTCCACCGCCATGCCGATGGTCAGGATCACGCCGGCAATGCCAGGCAGAGTCAAGGTCGCACCGAAGTACGCCATGGCCCCGAGCAGAATGACGATGTTCAGGATCAGGGCGAGGTCGGCGTTGAGCCCCGACAGCCGGTAGTACACCAGCATGAAGACCATCACGATAGCGAGCCCGAAAACCGCCGCCCGCACCCCTCGGACCACCGAGTCGTGGCCCAGCGATGGGCCCACCGTGCGTTCCTCGAGGTAGGTGATGGAGGCCGGGAGGGCGCCGGCCCGGAGCTTGAGAGACAGGTCCTCGGCCGACTCGATGTCGAAATTGCCCTCGATGTAGCCCTCGTCCCGAATTCTGGATCGGATCACCGGGGCCGAGATGACGTTGCCGTCGAGCACGATGGCCGCCGGTTCGCCGATATGCGTCGAGGTGAACTCGGCGAAGTTGTCGCCGCCTGCCGGGTGCAGGAAGAAGTTGACGACGGCCTCGCCGAACTGACCTTGTCCACGCCGGGCGGTGCGCAGGTCCCGTCCGGTGACGATCGCCGCCTTGCGTAAGAGGTAGTAGTCCTTGCCGATCACGTTACCTTGCAGATCCTCGCGATCGCCGGGTACCACCTCGGCATCGCGCGGCGCCTGCCCGCCGTAGCGGGTCAGCAGCGTCTGCCGATCCGGCGCCGGTCCGGCCAGCACCTCCTTCCATTCCAAAAAGGCGGTGTGAGAGATGATCTCCTTGACCCGCGACGGGTCGTCGACCCCCGGTAGCTGGACGAGGATGCGGTCGCTCTCCAGACCCTGACGCTGGATGACCGGCTCGGAGACACCGAACTGGTCCACCCGGTTGCGAATCGTCTCCAGCGCCTGGCGCACAGCGAGGTCGCGCACGTTGCGCTCGATGTTGGGCTTGAAGGCGAGCGTCCACCGGTCAGCGGTCACGTCGACGTCGTAATCGGGAAGGTAGTCGCTGGCGATCGCGCGCAGCGCCGTGCGGTCCACACTGGGGGGAACCTGCACCACGAACCTCATCTGGTCCTGCTCGACGTTCCCTTCCCCCAGCGCCATGTCCTGGCTCTCCGCCTGAGAGGTGAATCGCCGGAGGGCGTCGTCGAGCTCCGCCTTGATCGCATCGTCGGTCTCGACCTGAAGAACGAGGTGGATGCCGCCCGACAGGTCGAGTCCGAGGGCGATATCCCTCTGGGTCAAGCTAAAGGCCGCGGCCGCTAAGACCGCCACGATGATCAGAATGCGCCAAATGATCTTCCGGTCCACAGCCGCCTCCATCAACCGTCAGCGGCGCCGTCGTCACCGGCCACCGGGCCGCCAACGGCGCTTTTTGAAACGCGGATCTTCACGTTCTCGGCGACCTTCAAAAGCAGGGTTCCATCCTCCACCGCGGCGATCGACCCGTGGATGCCGCCAGTGGTCACCACCCGATCACCCTTCTTGAGGCCGGCGATCATGGCCTCCTTCTGCCGCTGCTGTTTCTTGGCCGGCAGAATGACGATGAAGTAGAACACCGCAAAGATCAGAACGAACGGCACGAGCATTGTCAGGGGACTGCCCCCCGCTGCACCTTCCATGAATCACCTCTCAATGTGGTCGGAGCCGCCGGGCTCCCCGTCGTGACTCCGGGCGAGCTCGACTCGCCTGCGAAACCGCCTGTAGCGGCCCGCCATGATAGCTTCCCGAGCGCCGCGCATCAAGCCGAGAAAATAAAACAGGTTGTGCACAGTCAGCAGCACCACCGAGGTGGCCTCACGGGAGACGAAAAGGTGCCGCAGGGCGCCCCTCGAGTAGACGGCACAGGTTGGGCAGCCGCAGTCCGGGTCTAAGGGCCGGTCATCGTCCGCATGACGGGCGTTTTTGATCACCAGCTCTCCACGCGACGTGAAGACCTTTCCGGTCCGTGCCGACCTGGTGGGCAGCACGCAGTCGAAGAGATCGACCCCACAGGCCACCGCGTGCAGGATGTCCTCCGGGTAGCCCACCCCCATCAGATACCTGGGCCGCGATTCGGGGAGCATCGGGGCGAATAACCTCACTGAGTCGTGGAGCTCGTCCGGGGACTCGCCGACGGCAAGACCGCCGAGGGCGAAGCCGTCGAAGGGACGAACGGTCAGCGCCTCGCTGCACCGGGTGCGAAGCTCGCGGTCGAGTCCGCCCTGCTGGATGGCGAACAACCCGCCGCCCCATCCCCGACGGCGCAGCTCGACCGCCTTCTCCAGTCCCCGCGCCGCCCAGGCGAGACTGCGTTCAACCGCCCGCTCCACCTGCTGACGATCGGCACCGGAGGCCACGCACTCGTCGAGCACCATCGCCACATCGACCCCGAAGCGCGACTGCGCCTGAACGACACCGTCCGCGGTCAGACGATGGGAGGAGCCGTCCACGTGCGACTGGAAGACGACCCCGCCGTCGTCCACACTCCTCCGCCCCGCCAGGGAGAACACCTGGTACCCCCCGGAGTCGGTCAGAATCGGACCATCCCAACCCATGAGCCGGTGGAGACCGCCCAGGCGGTCGATGCGGTCGACCCCGGGCCTGACCAGCAGGTGGTAGGTGTTGGCGAGGACCATTTCGGGGGCGAGGCGCTTCAGCTCCCAGGCAGCGACCCCCTTCACCGTTCCCGCCGTCCCCACGGGCATGAACGCCGGCGTTCGCACCACCCCGTGCGGCGTGGTCAGCTCCGCCGCACGGGCCGAGGAGTCTGGATCACGGTGGTGGATATGGAAGGTCAGCATGCGCTCGAAAGGGGCCGGGGTCGCGCCTCAGCCGATCCCCGCCGAGGCGTCGATCGTCTCCATCGCCACTTCGGGGCCGAGCTCCAACAGAAAGCGAGACGCCCCGAGCTCCGGATCGATCTGGAGTTGGTGAAACTCGTACCGGGTGGAATCACCGTCCGTCTCCCGGAATTCAACCACTACCGGCAACAGCAGGTCCCGGTCGATCTCCAGGTGGAGAGACTCCAATCGCTTCTTCAAGGTCGCGGGCGTCGGCCGCAGCTCGAACAGGTAGGGGTTGGGAGCGCCCGAATCCGCGAGTCGGATTCGAAAGAACTCCATCAAATCGTCCAGGGGCAGCGTGCCGGCGAGCGCTTGAACGAAGCGGCGGTCCCGACCGGTCACCCTCACCCGCTCCACACGGCGTCCTCCCGGATCGTAGGTCGTGACGAAATCGTCGGTGAAGAGGACCACCAGAGGATCGGGTTGACGGTAGTCCCACCGCACGCTGTCCGGCGCCCGATAGTAGAACTCACCCGTGGACCGAACCGAATCGAGCAGCATCGTACTGTTCTTGACCTGGACGAAGTCGGCGCGCAGCGACCGCAGGTTCCGCTGTCGCGCCACCACCCTATCGATCAGAGCTTCGAGCTTGGCGCTGCCATGGAGGCTGTCCAGAGATGGCCCGGTCGAACCCTCGTTGGCGATCGACCACGCCACCCAGCCCGACGACAGAATTGCCGCTGCCAGCAGAACATCCCACAACCGCAATGGTCTCAGTGGTTGTCGTCGCACGGCGGCCACTCTAGCACAAGGGCGGCCCGGCCACCCACCCACCCAGTTGAAAGTCGAAGGTCGAAAGGCGAAAGCCGCCACCCGCCCACTCACCCAGGGGTTCGAGGAAATGTGGTTGGGGTTCCGAATTCCGAATTCCGAATTCCGAATTCGCCCTTGGGATCAGTTGGCTCCGCCCGGAAGCGTGCCTTCGGGGGGTGTCGGCGGATCGGCGATATTGCCGAACTTCTCCTCGTACATCTTGACGTTGTGGCTGAGCGCCCTGAGCAGCTGTTTGGCCTGAAAGGGGTTCATGATAATCCGGGCCACCACCGGGATATCCTGCCTGCCCGGGAGAGTCCTCCCAAAATCGAGCAGAACCTCGGCGTAGTTATGGGCGATGCTGACGAAGTTGGAGTACTGGCCGAGAGCGATGTCCTCCTTGAGGGTGATTTTCGGGCCCTTCGGCTGCTGTTTTTGGTCGTCCATGACTACACCTCCCAGCTGATGATAACTCGGGACTGGGGCTGTGGGGCTATGGGGCTACAAGGCCGTGGGGCGATGAGCGGCCAAGGTGATTAAACCCGCGTCCGCGTCCGTACCCGTGCCCCTCTCCGTGCCCGGCAGTTTCAGGCTGTGCCTTCCCGGAGAGTAGGTGCCTCCAGTGCTGACCCGGCGGTCCTGCAGGCAGGCGAGACGCCTGCACCACAACCCTTCTCCCCCTCTCCACCTTCTCCCCTTCTCACCCGTGCGGGCGGGGGAGACTTTTGACTTTGGACTTTTGACTTTGGACTTTCGACTTTCGACTCATTCGCGCACGAGCATGGGAAAGCGGGTGGCACCTTTAAACCCGACGGGCGCGCCGAAGCGCGCCCGTCGTGCTGATTCGAACCTTCTCTACTGCTCGAGCTTCAGAATGGCGAAGAACGACCGGTCGGCTCGCGGCCGGTAGACGTAGAGCCTGAGGTAACCGCCTTCGTCCACGCGATCGACCTCGTTGATCAGGTCACCGACGGACGAAACGGCGCGTCCGTTGGCCTCAGTGATGACATCGCCGCGCATCAAACGCGCCTCGCCGGCGGGTGACACCTGCTGGACCTTGGTGATCACCACGCCTTCCAGCTCGTCATCCACGCCGTAGAACTGCCGGGCCCTGGAGTCGAGATCGGCGACGCTGACGCCAACCCGCTCGGCGGCCTTGTCTTCGCTGGTGCCGTCACGGACAGGGGCAACCTCTTCGCCCTCGCGCACCCGTTCCTCGAGTTTGACCGCGAACTTCTGGTAGCGGCCGTCCCGGATCACGCCCAACGTGACCGTGGTGTCCGGCGGCATGGCCGACACGGTGTCGATGAGATCCCTGGTGTCCACCACCGGAGCGCCGTCGATATCCACGACGACGTCACCGTGGCGCACGCCGCCCTTGTCCGCAGCGTGGTCCTTCAGGACCTCCTGGACGAAGGCTCCGTCCCGACTGTCGAGGCCGAAGGCTTCGGCAGTCTCTTGATCCACCGGGCCTACCATGATGCCGAGATAGCCGCGGACCACCCGGCCCCGCTCGCGCAGCTGGCCGAGGATATGATCTGCGATGTTGATCGGTACGGCGAAGCCCAGATTCTGGCCGCGGGCATTGATCGCAGTGTTGATGCCGACGACCTCGCCGCGGAGGTTCACCAGGGGCCCTCCGGAGTTGCCGAAATTGATGGCGGCGTCGGTCTGAATGAAGTCCTCGAAGGACGAGTCGGAGAGTCCCAGGACCCGGCCCTTCGCCGACACCACCCCGACCGTCACGGTGTGGTCCATGTTGAGCGGATTGCCGGCGGCCATGACCCACTCGCCGACCCGGAGGTTCTCGGCATCGCCGAGCGCGAGGTAGGGAAACTCGCGATCTGGCTCGGCGACCTTGAGCAGGGCCACGTCGGTGGCCGGATCCCGGCCTACGACGGTGACCTCGTATCGGGTTCCATCGGAGAGCTGCACCTCGATCTTGTCCGCATCCTCGATCACGTGGTTGTTGGTCAGCACCTCGCCGGTGGCCGAGATGAAGAACCCGGAGCCCGACGAACGACGCACCATGGGCTCCTGCTCCTCCTCCTGATCCGGACCCATCCGGGGACCGAAGAAGAAGTGGAACGGGTCGTTCGGCATGCCCCGCTGTGCTCCGGGTTCGGAAACCTCTCTGGAGTACACCGAAACCACCGACGGGATCACCCGGTCGGCCAGAGCCACGAAGTTGGGCACGCCAAAGCTGGTCGCCATCTCCTGGGGAGCTGGCGCCGGCTCCGGCGGGCGGTCAGCATTGGCGGGAACGGTGAGGTTCAGCGCTCCCGCTATCACCATTCCGAAGAGAACCGCCGCGACCATCGCGGCGGCGAGAGAGAAAATCTTGGTCTTTCCAGAGTTCATTCGACGAGCCTCCTGTAGAGCGGGAAACGCACGGAACTTCCCCGCACACAATCGATAACAGCAAAATCGCTGCCACCTTTCCGAATCACCTCGATTTCTCGAAACCCTTCGTCCGCTGCCACTTGCAGCGGTACCACTCTCACGAAAACCACCGTCTCAAATGCCATTTTGGCATCGTTTCCCCTCGGAAACCTCTAGAGAAACCGTCCCAGGCCAAGCAGACCCCGTGGCGAATCTCTCCCCTCAGATGCCCCAAATATCCCAATTCACTCGGTGAATTGGGCGATAAGCGGAAAGCTAGGTCGAAGCGACTTTGATCCTATTCTTGCCCTCCGACTTGGCGAGGTACATGGCCTGGTCGGCCGCCCTCAGCAAGAGGTTTTTCTTCAAATCGATGTTGCCGTCGCGGGAGAGGTGGACCGGGTACACCGCCAGCCCGATGGAGGTGGTGAGCGGCTCCCGCCAGTAGATCGGGCCCTCTGCCCAGGAGAACGACCCCTGGAGAAAGGCGGTCGATCGCAGGGCTTTCTGTATCGAGACCGCAACGGCCATGGCTCGCTCCACGTCGTGATCCGGCAGGATGAGGACGAACTCGTCCCCACCGTAACGGGCTAAAGTGGCGTTCGGCACCGTGACCGCCTGCTTGAGCATGTAACCGAATTCCTTGAGAACCTGTGATCCCGCGAGGTGGCCGTGGGTGTCGTTGACGCCCTTGAAGTCGTCCAGATCCAAAAAGATCAGCGCCACCGTGGAGTTGGTGACGTCGGCACGGATCAGATCCTCGGTCAGCCGATGGTGGAAGAAGCGGTCGTTGTGGAGACCGGTCAGGTCGTCGCGCCGCGCCATCTCGTTGGCACGTTGGGCGTCGAGCAGGTTCTCGATGGACACCGAGGTATAGCGGGCGAATATCTCGAGCAGCTTGAGATCGCGATCGGTGAAGGTCTGATCGACCCGACGATTCACCAGCTCGAGAACCCCGCACACCGTGCGTTCGATCCGAATCGGCACTGCGATCGCTCCCGCGGTGTGGAACTCGTGCCGTTCGTCGAACTTCGAGTAGAAGTTCGGATCCGAATCCGGGTGGCTCATCAGGTAGGACTCACCGGTCCGGTAGACGTAGCCCACGACTCCGCGATCGGCGCGCAGGCTCTGACCGAGCAGGTCGGCCGCTGCATGGCCGAAGGCGGCGACGAAGTAGAGCAGCGTGTCGGCCGGCGTCTCGCCCCGTTCGAACGGCCGGTCCATCAGTATGGAACCCGCCGATGAGGGCACGAAGTCATTGGCTTTGATCAGGATTTCGGAGAGAAAGGAGCTGAACTGGAGCTGGGTCAACGAAAAGACGGAGTACCGGCGGCGGTCGAGGAACGGATCGAGGTCATCCGTCGGCAGGCTGTAAACCTCTGGCGCGGCCATGATTGAAGTGTAACCCGTTTGCGCGGAGATCGCTGTGATCCCCCTCTTCGACCCAATTCGGAATTCGGAATTCGGAATTCGGAAAACCGACCGCGAGGGTTGTGAAAACTCCCCGCCGCCTCGCCTTCCCATCCGCAACGCCAAGGGGCGTGGGATGCTGCGATGAAACCCAGGCCACTCGTCATCGACTGATGATCGGAGGAACCCCCATTGGATTCGGTCGAAGTCCTCGTGGCCGCGGTCGCCCGGGCTATCACCTCACGACACTGACAGCCGCTGATGACGGCTTGTTGGGTTTTTATGTTCGGTCAAATCTCGGCACTGAAGAGTGCCTTGGCGCGAACCACGGCGTCCAGCACATGAGTCTCCTGCCTGCGGGTCCGGTTTCCCGAATTCCGAATTGGGTTGGAGGGGGGGATTTTTGATTTTCGATTTTTGATTTTCGATTCGGAGAGGGGGCGGGGGTGAGCCCGAGATCACGCGCGGCGCATCAGGGCGCGCAGGCGTTGCTCGAGATCGATGATGGTCTCGGTGTGGTCGGCCCGACCGGGTGCGAACCGAACCGCCTCGAGCTCCCGCCTGAGGGCGTCCATGTCGGGCTTCAGCCCCTTCTTTTCACTCTTGACGCGGTGCTCCACCCACCATCGTTCCAGGGTCAGCTGGAGCTCGCGCGCGCGTTCGGCCGGGCTTTGGTCGGGCATCCGCGGAGGAATCTCGCCGCGCCGTTTTCTGCCCGCAACCCGGACCGCCAGTCCTCCGAGGATCACGCCCAACGCCAGCGCACCTCCCAGCAGAATCCACGTGCGGTCGTTTGGTTGCGCGGCGATCGCCGGTGCGACCTGGGTGTCGTGATCTCCCTGATCGGCGTCCTCCACCGGGGGCGGCGGGACCGCCGGGGTGGGAGTCGCCGGCGGCGGCGACACCGCCAACACGAAGGGACCCAGTGATTGGCGGCGATACACGCCCCCGGCGGGGTCGAACACAGACATCTCCACCGGTTCCAGTTGGAGCCGGCCCCACTGCCGCGGCACCACCGTCAGCCGCCAGGTCCGGTGACCGTGGATCCCCGACTCGTCCACCAAGATCTTGCTGCCCTCCTCGGGCGGGTAGGTCTCACAGGCTTCGCAGGCGGGCCAGATCGAGGGCGCCTCGACCAGCGGCAGATTCCCGGTGCCCGAGAGCTTGACGGTGAGAACTGCCGACTCGCCGAAGACGATCTCTTCGGGCTCGAGGGAGGCGCTGTAGCGCAGCGAGCCGACGGCCCCTGCGTAACCCTTGGGAGCTGGCGGCCGGTCGGCCACAGTGATCTGGATCTCCGGCGTGGTTCTCTCCACGATCTGGCCGGGATCGAGAAAACCCCTGGTCCGGGTTCCGACGCGGGCCGTCACCGCCGGCAGCACCATCCCGCCGGTACGCAGCGGCACGAGGGCATTTCGCGCGATGATGAAGCGGTTAAACCGCACCCCGTCGACCTCTACGGTCTCCGGCCTGATCTGCTCGGGAGGCTCCACCCGTTGCGCCCACCAGCCGGGGTAGGACGGCGCCTCCACCCACCCGAAATCTTCGACCGCCGCGGTGGTGTCGAGCACCACCGTCGCCATCACCGGCTGGCCCCGAACGACGCCCTTCGGGCTCACCAGGTGGCGCAGCTCCACCGTCGCCTGCTGCGGCGGCGGCCGCCTCCCGAAGATGTCCGAGAAAGGATCTGACGGAAACGCGGAGGGCCGGCTGCTGCTGCGAGCGGGTTGGAGGCTGCCCGGCGCCACTTCGACCTCGATCACCCCTTCGCGAAGCTCGACCTCGCCCACCGACACCGTCACCGGCCCCACCGAGGCCGGTCCCTCGCTCTCGGCCCGAACGACGTACGTGAAGCTGATCGTGGTCGTGGACACACCGTTGACGAAGCTGAACTCGTGACCCCGGGACGGTCCCGCCACAACCCGCAGGTTTTTGAGAGTTCCGAGGTTGGGAGCGGAGACGTCGGCCGCGGGATCGTGGACCTTCACCATCAACCTGGCCGCATCCTGGACACCGAAGGACTGCGGCTCCAGGCGCACCTCCAGAATCGGATTTCCGGCCACGGCGATGGCGGCGGCCATGGCCAGCACGACGGTAAGAATCGGGGTCGACCTCACCAGTCCTTCTCCACCTTCGACGACACCGGGGTCGGCGACCGCATGGCCTCACGCGCTTCGGTCTCGGCGCGATCGAGGGCCGAGTACAGCGGTTCCTGGCTGTCGGGAGTGGGCGTGGGCGGAGCACCTCCCTGCTCCGACGACGGTGTCGGTGTCGGGGAGGCCTGCTGATCTTGTTGATCCTGTTCCTGTTCCTGTTCCTGGTCTTCCTGCTCCTGCTGCTGCTCCTGTTGCTGCTGCTCCATCAATCGAAGAGCCAGCTCGTAGTTGCGCTTGACGTCGGCATCGTCCGGTGCGGCCAACAACGCCCGTCGAAGCAACTGGACGGCACGTTGGGCCTGACCCTGGGTGAGGGCGCCGGTCCCCCCGTTGTAAGCCGCACCGTCGACGCCCTGGTCCTGGGCTCGCTCGAGCAGGGGGTCGGCGGCCTGAACCTGGCCGGCAGCGGTGAGCGCCGTACCCAGGTCGTAGAGCCGATCCGGCTGGTCCCCATCGAGGGCGGCCGCGGCAGAGAAATCCCGGACCGCTCCGTCGAGATCCCCGGACCTGTAATTGGAGGCGCCGCTGCGCGCGAGGCGGCGCCCACCCCCGGGATCAGGCGCTGCCACCATGGGACCGTCGGCGGTTCGGCCTCGGCCGGTGGGGAATCGATCACCGGCGCTCCACCGGTGCTCGCACCCTGTGTTTGCTGCGCCGCTGCCGGCATGGAGACCGAGCACAGGATGACCATGGCCGCCGCCGCCAGCCGTCGCCACGGCCCGAGCGCGAACCCGACGACCAGCAGCGCAGCCGCGACTGCGAGAAAGACCTGGAATCGCTCAAACCGCCGCACCGTTCTGGTGGCCTCCACCTCGCGAGTGCGGAGCTCGTCGACCGCCGCGACCAATTTGGGGACCACGTCGCGGTCGGCGAGGTCGAGGACCTCACCCCCGGCCAGAGCGGCAATCTGACGAAGAACCTCGGGCTGAGCCCTGGTGACCACCGGCTGTCCTCCGGCGTCCCGTTTGTACTGAACGCTGCCATCCGCCGTTTCGACCGGGATCGGTCCGCCGTTCTCGGTGCCCGCCACCACGGCGAGTACGCCGACGCCGGCGTCCTTGAGAGACCGCGCAGCGGCCTCCACGTTTCCCTGGAGGTTCTCGCCGTCGGTCATCAGGATCACAACCCGGCCTTCGCCGTCGCCCAGCATCAGCTTGAGGGCCGCCGCCCCGGCTGCCTCGAGGTTGGAACCCGGCAGGCCCACCATGCCCGGTTGGATCCCGTCCAGGAAGACCGCCACCGCGCTGAGGTCGGTGGTCAAGGGCACCAGCGGATACGCCTCACCGGCAAAGACCACCACTCCCACCCGGTTGCCCTCCACCGCCGGCAGTACCTGCCGGATAACCTCCAGTCCGCGCACCAGCCGCGACGGTCGAAGGTCGGGGCACAGCATGGAGTCCGAGACATCCACCGCCACCACCAGATCCCGGGTCCGCACCGATTCCTCGGACGGCAGCTCCCCCCACTGAGGACGCGCCAGGGCGAGCGCGATCATGGCACCGGCGGCACACCAGGCAAGCATCCGCAGCAGGCCCGTGGCCGGCGAACCACCCATGACCCGGTCCCACACTCCCGGCGAGGCGAGCCGCCGCTGCTGGTGCAGTCGCCTGAGGTGCCTTCGCACCGCGAACACCGCCGCCGCCAAAGGCAGCACCAGCAACCACAGCGCATCGGGCGAAGCGAAGCTCACCACGGCGTGTTCCCCGCGACGCCCTCGACAAGCACACCGCCCAGGACCAGTACGAACGCCGCCAGCGCCCACGGTTCGAACCGTTCGCGGTATCGCACCAGCCGGGTGGAGGTGAACTCGGTCTTCTCCAGGGCGTCGATTTCGGCGAACACCGCCGCCAGTGCTTCGGGGTCACGGGCGCGGAACGAGGTTCCGCCCGAGGTGCGGGAGATCTCGGCCAGCAGCTCGGGGTTGATATCGACCTCCACCTCGACGATCCGTTCGCGAACCCGGCCGGAGCGCGGATCCCGTTCACGGACCGGGATCGGCACCTTGCCTCCCCGCCCGACGAGCACCGTGTGGACGGTGATCACTTCCTCCGCCGCCAGCTCTGCAGCCGTCATCGGATCGAGCTGGCCGGTGTTGTTCGACCCGTCGGTGACCAACACGATGACCTTCGAGGACGCGTCCGAGCTCCGCAGTCGGTTGACCGCCGTCCCAAGACCGAGACCGATGGCCGTTCCGTCGGGAAGGGCTCCGAGCTCCACCTGCTCCAGGAGGTGTTGGACCACCTCGTGGTCCAGGGTCAGCGGGCACAAGGTCACCGCCGCACCGGCGAAGATCACCAACCCGATGCGGTCGTTGATCCGGCGTTCGGCGAACCGCCCGATCACTTCCTTGGCCACCCCCAGCCGGTCGGTGGGCCTGAAGTCGAGCGCGGCCATCGAACCCGAAACGTCGAGGGCGATGATCAGGTCGACCCCTTCGGCGTGCTCGAGCCGCCGTGCGAGCACCTCCTGCGGTCTGGCCAGCGACATTGCGAGCGGCAGCAGCGCCACCGCCACCAGGAAGCCGGCGATGGTCGTCCGACCGAGCACCCAACCACCCCTGCCGGGGGCCAGCTCCGGGTTCGGGAATGGGAACCTCTGCCACCTTCGCCGGGTCGCCCAAAGCCCGGCCACCAGGACGGCAACCGCCGCCAACACCAGCCAGCCGGGGCTCGCCAGCCGCATCACGATGCCACCTCCTGGGCAGGCTCGGGGTCTGCAGGCGCCAGGTGGCGCTCGAGGCTCTTCGCACCATCCAAAGCGGCGGATACCGCCTGCAGGAGCTCCCCGTCGGGGGTGTCCCGGCGGCCGAATCTGACCCCGTCCACAACCTGCATGACCCGGTGCAAGGACCGTTGCACCGACTCCGGCCAACGGCGACCGCGGGCCAGGATCCTGAGCTCGAACGACGTCATCTCGAGGGCAGGCTCGCCCGTTCGCCGTTCCAAGTAGCGGCGGAAACCCGCAGCCAGTCGGTCGCAGACCTCCGCCGCCGGCATCGCACCCACGGCAGCCGACAATTCTCGCGCCAGCACCTCGAGTTGGTCGAGGGGCGGCAGCCGCGAGCTGTCCTCGCCGTCAAGATGGTGTCGGCGCCGCCGCAGCCACCAGTGCTGGAGAGCCAGCGCCGGGATCAGCACCACCAGGATCGGCACGACCCACTCCCACGGAAAGCCGTGCACTCCCAGCGGATCGCGCAGCGGTGCCGGCTCCACTTCCTGATCCGGAGGCAGCACCGAGGCGACAGTCACTGCCGGCGACGCGGCGGGGGCGATGGTCCGTACGACGCCGTCGGAGGACCGGACGGTGGCCGTTAGCTCCGGAAGGTCCAGCTGCTCGACCTGGAGCGGCACCAGGGTGATCTCCCAGGCGGGGGGACGGGAACCCTCGATCTCGCGGGGACCGTCCACCACCGCCCACGGACCGTCGGGCTCCACCCGTACGGTGAGCTCGCCCCACATCCCGCCATCGCCGCGGGCCTGGACCCTTACCGGCACCCGATCGCCGACCGCGACGGTGCCGGCGGTTACCGACACCTCGAGCGACGGCTCGACGGCCCCGGCCGCTGCCGACAAGGCGGCGACCAGGATGGCCGCCAGCAGTCGCGGAGGGGCGACCCTGCTAGTGAACACGCCGGCGCTCCCGTTCCCTGAACATGGCCTTCACCGCAGGCAGGTAGTCCCTGTCGGTGCTCAAATCCACGACGTCGATGCCGGGAGGGATGGCCTCGGCTTGGTGACGCGGCGCCCCGTGCAGCACCGCCCGTCGCCCGGCCTCGGCGTCCATCACCGGCATCGCCCCGTCGAGAAACCCCCTGTCCAACAGCGGATCGCCCACCCTGACCACCACGACCTCGTGGCGGCCTCCCAGGGCCAGCAGCTCCCGCCGCGGCACGGTGCAGGCCCGATCCGTCACCACCACCACGACACCGCGGCGGCGCAGCATGCGGCCGGCGGCCCGGAGGGCGTCGGCGATCGCGGTACCGCGGCCCGCCGGAATCGCACCCATCACTTCGCGCGCCACTCGCAGACCGTGTCGCCAGCCCATCCGCGGCGGGATGACCCGGCGGACGCCGTCGTCGAAGAGGATGGCGCCCACACGATCTCTGCGCGCGGCCGCCAGCGCGAACAGGCTGGACACCTCGGCGATCAGATCGTGGACCGTCATGACACCGGATCCGAAACGGGTCGAGGCCGACAGGTCGATCACCAGCAGCATGGTGAGGTCCCGCTCCTCCCGGTATCTCTTGACGTGCAGCTCCCCCGTCTTGGCGGTGACGTTCCAGTCGATGGTCCGCACGTCGTCCCCGGCACGGTACTCGCGAACCTCCTCGAACTCGAGGCCGAGCCCGCGAAAGGCGCTCTGGTACTGGCCGGTCAGGCCGGCCTGCATCGCCTGCCGGGTCCGGATCTCCAGCTGTCTCACCTGGGCCCTCAGCTCGGCACCCGCGTCCTCCACGGGGTCCAGCGGCTGAGGTTTCCCGAGATAGCCGAGCCAGGAAGCCCGCATTACGGCACCTCGACCGCCAGCAGGATACGGTCGGTGATGTCCTCCACCGTGGCGCCTTCGGCCTCGGCCTCGTAGGTCAGCACCAGCCGGTGGCGCAGCACCTCCGGCGCGAGCTCCTTGACATCCTCGGGGGTCACATAGGCGCGGCCCCTGATCATGGCCAGCGCCCGGCTGCCCACCGCCAGGGCGATGGAGGCGCGGGGCGACGCCCCGAACCCGATCAACGGCGTCAGATCACCCAGGCCGACCTCCGCCGGTTGCCGGGTGGCCGCCACGAGGTTGATGATGTAGGTCCTGATCCGGTCATCCAGATAGACCTCGCGCACCACCGACTCCAGCTCTCGGACCTCTTCCAGCGAGGTGCCGCGGCCGGCGGTCGGGAACCGGTCTCCGAGATGAAACTCGAGCACCCGACGTTCGTCGTCGGGGGCGGGGTAGTCGACCACGACCTTGAACAGAAAGCGGTCGAGCTGAGCCTCGGGAAGTGGGTATGTTCCTTCCTGCTCGATGGGGTTCTGAGTGGCGAGCACGACGAAGGGATCGGGCAGCTGGTAGGTGTGGTCGCCGATGGTGACCTGCCGTTCCTCCATCGACTCCAGCAGCGCGGATTGCACCTTGGCCGGAGCCCGGTTGATCTCGTCCGCCAGCACCATGTTGGCGAACACCGGCCCCCGGTGTGGGACGAACTCCGAGGTCTTGGGGTCGAAGACCATGGTGCCGGTGACGTCGGCCGGGAGCATGTCCGGAGTGAACTGGAGACGCTGGAACGAGCCCCCCACGACCCCAGCAAGGGTGCGCACCGTGAGCGTCTTGGCCAGCCCGGGCACACCCTCCAGCAGAACGTGCCCACGGCACAAGAGCGCCACCAGCAGCGACTCCACCAACCGATCTTGCCCGACGACCACCTCTCCCACGGCGCGCTGGATTTCGCCGAGCCGTGCCGCCGCCTTGTCAACCCGAGATTCCACCTGTCGATCGTCCATAACTCTCCCCCCGAAGCCAGCAGGCCCAAGGCGAGTGCAGGCAAATTTCATGCCTGTTTGGGGTCGGTTTGAAACACGGTCCGTCGCGCCGATTCGGCTCTGGCAAGGCCAGAACGGCACCCTGGCCGCATTACAATGGTCCCGATGTCGGTCCACCGCGTCGGTCGCTACGAGATCATCGAGACCCTTGGGCGGGGGGCCATGGGGGTCGTTTATCTTGCCCGCGATCCCCTCATCGACCGCCAGGTGGCCCTCAAGACCCTGCGGGTGGACCTCGACGACGACGTGGCGACGGAGTTTCGCGAGCGCTTCCTGCGTGAAGCGCGGGCGGCAGGCCGCATCAATCACGCCGGAATCGTCACCATTCACGACGTCGGCGAGGACCCTGAGTCCGGCCTGGTGTTCATCGCCATGGAGTTCATCGAAGGCCAGGACCTCAAAAAGCTGATGGCGTCCGGTCGGCGGTTCCGTCCGGCGGAGGCCGCCCGGATTGCCGCCGAGGTGGCTCACGCCCTCGACTACGCCCATTCGCTGGGTGTGGTTCATCGGGACATCAAGCCGGCCAACATCATCCTCACCCGCGACGGGTCGCCGAAGATCACCGACTTCGGCATCGCCCGGGTCGAATCCTCGAATCTGACCATGGACGGTCAGTTCATCGGCACACCCAACTTCATGTCCCCCGAACAGATCACGGGCATGGCGGTGGACGGTCGATCCGACCTCTTTTCGCTCGGGGTCGTGCTGTTCAACCTGCTGACGGGACAGCGGCCTTTTGCAGGCGAGACCATTCACGAGGTCACCCTGAAGGTCGTCCAGGAGCCGAGTCCGATTCCCTCGACCGTGGCACCTCAGGTTCCAGCCGCCTTCAACCCGATCATCCTCAAGTGCCTGGAAAAGGAACCCGACCGTCGATTCCAGTCCGGGGCCGAGCTCGCCCGGGTGCTGGCGGCGCTGGCCCGATCGCTCACCGACCGCGATCCGGACGACGCCGCCTCCACCGGCGTGTTCCAGCCGGACTTGCCCACCAGGGCCCTTCGCCGGGGCGCCCGCTCCGACGAAGGCCCTCCCGGCCTGCGGGGCTTGCTCAGGGACGTCACGACACCGCGCCTGCCGGGCCAGCCGGGAGCTCGGGCGAGGTTGTTGGATCGGCTGCCCTTGCCCGAGGTGCTTACCTGGGATGTCAACCCGACCTGGGCGCTGGCGGCCGTCGCCGTATGGGCGGTCCTGTGCTTCGGTTGGGTCGGCGTGTTGATGCTCGGGCAGCCGGACGATCCCGGTCCCTCGCCATCCGACCGGACGGTGCTCGCCCGCCACCTCGCGGCGCGCCATCTCATCGAGGCCGAGCGTCTGCTGGCACATGGCGACCCATACGGGGCCTCGCGGGCGGCGGCGGCGGCCATCGACCAGGTTCCGGCCTCCCCCGGCGCCCGGCGGGTGCTGGCGGGGGCTCGACTTCTCATCGAGCAGGATCGGCTTAGCCAGGCGACCAGGGCGACGGTGGACCGGCTGGTCACCGAGGGCCGCAGCGCCTATCGTGACGGCCACTTCAGCGCGGCCGCGAAGCTGTTCGAACAGGCGCTCGACCTCGAGGCGGAGAACGAGCTGGCCGCCAGTTACCTCGACCTGGCCCGAGAACGGGGGCGAAAGAGCTCGTCCAGGGCCGACGTTCGTCCGACGCCCACCGCCCGTCCCACCGTCGTTGCGACAACGGCGCCACAACGTCCACAACCGACGCCGGGCACCGCGCGCATCACCGTCACCTTCAACTCACCGATTCCGGCCGGAGCGATCGCGGTGACCGTCGACGGCTCGATCATCGCCGAGATCCCCTTCGACTTCGGAACCAAGGGCTTCCTCGGGCTCGGAAGCCGGGGCAGCGGGTCGATCAAAAAGGTCCTGCTGGCACCCTCGGGCCGCCGTTCGATCGGCGCGACCCTGCGCGACGCCGAGGGCGCCGAGCTCGGTTCGGCCACCTTCGACCGCGACCTGCCGGCCGGCTCCGACTGGACCCTGCGTTTCGACCAGCCGTCGAAGAAGTCACCCGCCGCGATTTACCTGGTCAAGGCCAGAAGTTAGATCCTCAAGATCATGAGCCTTCGCAAGATCACTCTTCCCACCTCGTGGGGACCGCTCACGGTGGTGGGCGGGACCAGGGCCGGGGAGGGAACCCTGATCCTCCTGCCCCAGCTGCGCCTCGCGCTCGACGCCGGCCGCCCCCATCGCGCACTGCCGCCGATGTCGACAGTGCTGGTCAGCCATGGTCACATGGACCACGTGGGGGCCCTCGGCTACTGGGCGAGCCAGCGCTTCCTCAACTCCATGGGTCCGGGTACGGTCATCGCCCCGGCCGAGATCGCCGGCGCCGTCGAGCGGCTGCTGGCGGTCTCGGCCGACCTCGAGGGCGGGCGCCGTTACGATGCCGAGGTGGTGGCGGTCGAGGCCGGTGGCTGCCGCGGTCTCAGGCCCGACATCGCCCTGGAGTTCTTCGCCACCGACCACTGGGTGCCCACCCTCGGCTGCCGCGTGGTGTGGCAGAAGCGCAGATTGAGAGGCGAGCTGGCCGGCCTGCCCGGGCAGGAAATCGCCCGGCGCCGCCGTTCGGGCCTCGTGGTGACCGAGGTCGAGAGCCGCGATCTGCTCACCTACTGCGCCGACAGCGGTCCGGGGCTGTTCGCCACTCACCCGGAAGTGCTGGCCACCGAGGTCTTGCTGGTCGAGTGCTCCTTTTTCAAGCCCACGGACCGCGAGCGGGCCGCGCGTTACGGCCACCTGCACCTGGCCGACCTGCTGGCGGTCACCGATCGCCTGGCCTGCCGCCACCTCGTCCTGCTCCACGCCTCCCGCCGTCACCGGCTGCGCGAGGTGGAGTCATACCTCTCCGAGCAGCTGGAGCCAAAGCTGTCGTGTCAGCTGCACCATCTCAACGTCGATTGGGAATAATCGCCCACCCTCCCACCCAATTGAAAATTGAAAATTGAAAATTCCCCCACCCGCCCCACGGCCTTGAGGTATTGAGGCCCTGGGGCACCCCCGCCCGCCCGTATTGACCGCTGAGACACGGAGAACGCAGGGTGTCACGCTGGGCGACCTTTCTTGGGCTGCTCGCCGGGTTTGCCGAAGCCACTCGTGACCTCTCTCACCGCGGCGGAACCCACGTCAGGCCACTACACCCGTGAGGTCTGAGGCGCGAGTATTGAGGTCTGACGAATGATCTGCTCAACGCAATTCACGGAGTCCGCGAAGTGAATTGCGCAGCTGTCGCGGCCGCCCTTTGATCGCTAAGGTGATTCGAACGTGCCGGCGGCTGTCAGCACGAGCTCGTCCGGACGAAAGTGACGCCGGATCGCCTCGACGACCCCGTCCCGGGTGGTCGCGAGCAGCTGGTCCGGGTAGCGGTCGAGATGATCGACCGACTGGCCCACGGTCAGGGTCGTGACCAGCTCCCTGGCGACCCCGGAGTTGGTGGCGAGACCGACCCGGTAGCCGCCGGCGTGGGCGGTCCGCTCGTCCGCCAGCTCCTCCTCGGACGGCCCGGCGGTGACGTACTCGGAGATGATCTCGCGGCACATGGCGACCGCCCGGGCGAGGTTTCCGGCCGCGACGCCGAGGTGGGTCGCCCAGGGCCCGGCCATCCTCAGGGTGCCGAAGAACCGGCTCGAGATTCCGTAGGTGAGCCCCGCCTCATCGCGCACCGCCACCCCGAGGCGCGAGGTGAGGGTGGACTGGCCGAGGCAGGAGTTGGCCAGCATGGCGGCTGCGTAGTCGGGATCACCTCGCCTCAGCACGCCGCGATGGCCCAGGAAGACATCCAGATTCGGTCGGTCGGGAATCTCGATGCGTTCCTCGGCCGGCCCGGTCGGCGTTTCGCCGTTCACGAACGGAGCGGGCTCGGCGTTGCCTCCCACCCACCCACCGAATACCTCGGCGAGACGGGAGTACACCTCCTCGGTGTCCACATCACCGACCACCGCCACGGCCATCGACCGGGGTCCGTAGGCCGCAGTGTGAAAAGCCTCCAGGTCCTCTCGGGTCAGCATTCTCACCTCGGCCTCTCGAAGCTCCACCGTTCGCTTGTGCAGCGGGTGGCCGGCGGGATAGATGCGGCGGGTGAGGGCGCCGTAGGCCAGCGGTCTGGTCTCCTCGCGTTCCCGCACCAAACCGCCGAGCACCCGCTCCCGCAGCTTCTCCATCTCGTTGGCCGGAAAGGTCGGCCGGCGAAGCACCTCCGCCAGCAGGCGGGTGACCCGCGGCAGCTCCTCGGCCAGGCCCTGGGCCGAGAAAGACACCGTCGTGGGTGATTGGGCAGAGGCGCGCACGGTCAGCTGCAAGCCGTGGTCCTCGAGCTCACGGGCGAGCCCCATTCGGTCATGGTGGGCCGTCCCGCGGTCGAGCATGGCCGCGGTCAGGGAGGGCACCCCCCACCTGCCGTCGGGGGCGACCGCCGGGCCGGCCTGCACGGTTCCCGTCACGGTCACCGTGGGTGCGTGGTGGTTGGCGAGCACGGCGGCCCGACCGCCGCCGGCGAGCTCCCGTACCGTCACCCGGTCCGCAAACGGCTCCCTCAAATAGCAGGGCTTCGGGCCGCGAATGTCGACTACGGCACCCTTCCCACCCCCCGTCTCCTCAGGAACGAACCAACCCACCGTTAGCCGCTGGTCGGTCAGATACTCCGCGGCCACCCGGGTGACGTCCTCTGCCCGGACGGCGGAAACCCTTTCGAGTTCGCGGGGGAATCGCCGCCAGTCGCCCACCGCCACCGCCTCGGTCAAGGCCGACATGATCTGCGCCGGCGACTCGCGGTGGAAGGCGAGATCGGTGCGGATCTGGGCCTTGGCCCGCCCCAGCTCGCCGTCGCCGGGGCCGGTGGTGCTCAGGCCGCCAAGCTCCTCGCGGATCGCGTCCTCGACCTCCTGGTGCTCCACCCCGGGGGCCAACGACGCGGCCACCTGCAGAACGCCCGGATCGTGCAGCTCCAGGCTCCACGCCTGGACGCCGAGGCAGCGGTTGGTGTCGACCAATCTTCGATAGAGGCGCGAGGTCACACCCTCCGCCAGGATGTGGCCGAGAACCGACAGCGCCGGCATGTCCGGGTGGAGGCCGCCGGGGATGTGCCAGGTGAGCATCAGATTGCCGAGCTCGCCGGCCCGTCGCACCTCGAACCGCCTGGTACCGCGCTGCTCGCTCTCACGAATGCCGAGCACCGGGAACGAACCGGAGGCTGGTGGGATCTGGCCGAAGCCGCGGGCGACCTCGGCGAGAGCTGCGTCCGCGGTCACGTCCCCGGCCACCACGACGGTGGCGTTGTCGGGGTGGTAATAGGTGTCGTAGAAGTCCTTCAGCACCTGGGCGGTGACCGTCTCCACGTCCCCCCGCCACCCGATGGTGGGATGGTGGTAGGGGTGCTCGAGATAGGCGTGGGCGAACGACCCCTTCATCAACAGCTCGAAGGGTTCGTTGTCGCCCATGTCGAGCTCGTTGAGCACCACCGTGCGCTCGCTGGCCAGATCGCGATCGCGGATCAGGGCGCCCCGCATCCGGTCCGACTCGATGTCGACGGCGAGCGGGAGGTGCTCGGAGGACAGAACCTCGTAGTAGTTCGTCCGGTCGAGCCAGGTGGTGGCGTTGAAGCTGGCGCCCACCCGGTGGAGCTGGCGGGAGATTTCGGTTCCGAGGTCGCGGTTGAAGCGGCGGGTTCCCTTGAACATGAGGTGCTCGAGGATGTGAGTGGCGCCGGTATGGCCCGGAACCTCGTGCCGCGAACCCACCCGGTAGACCACCCCGAAGCCCACCACCGGCGCCACCGGGGTGGGCCACACCAGCACGGTCAGGCCGTTGCCCGCGTGGCGCCACTCGCTGGCGCCGTCGACTCGCTCCACAAGCTCGAAACCAGCACGACGTGTCATCGAACCCCCGAATCACTCGATCGCAGCATGATACTCGGGTTGTTGGGGTTCTGGGGTTGGGACAATTACGAATTGCGAATTGCGAATATAAAATTCTGGCCTTCCGAGACCGTCGTCGCCGAGAACTCACAGCGATCTCGGCAGGCGACAATTCGCAATTCGCAATGGGCGCGAGGGCGGGTGGGCCGTTACAGCTCGGGCGTGGGAACCGGATCGCCGGGCTTGAAGGTGCGCAACACCTCGACCTGGACCCGCTCGATGCCGTCGACCCTCAGCGCCGGCTGTTGGACGCCGCCGAACCTGGCGCGAGCACCGACAGGAACGTCGATGGTGCCGTGGAAGATGATCTCCTTTGCCGCTGGGCCGGAGCGGTACTGAACCGTCAGCCTGAGATCGGCGTGGCAGCCCGCCGCCTCCCGGCATTTCACCAGGCATGCCCAGTCCATGTAGTCGTCGCGAAAGGTGCCGCGAACCGTGTCGGCGGCCAGCGGCAGGTCGGGGGACGAGGTCGCCACGCCGTCGAAGGAGAAGCTCTCCACGGGCTCGGAGGTAGCCGGCTGGCTGCCGCCGCACTTCCACATGGTCACCACCGCCAACAGCGCCACGGTGGCGACCGCAAGACCGGCCACCAGCGGCCCGCGGTGGGGCGCCATCAGAGCTCGGGGGTGGGCACGGGCCCCAGCGGGCCCGGCATCCGGCCTGCGGGCGCTTGCGGCGGGATGGCGGCGCCCGGCGCCATCCAGTAGACCGACGCCTTGATGTCCGGGTGGGCCTTGCCTTCGGGCTGTACTGCCTGGAACTCCCGGCTGAACACCGCCACCTCATCGGGGGGCAGGTTGTTGGTCACCGAAAGCTCGGCGTTCCACGGGCTGGCGCCGCCGGTGGCCACGGTCTGCAGCTGGACCCGCACGTTGGTCACCGTCTTGGGGCTGCGGTTGACCACGTCGCCTTCCACCAGCCAGCGGCCCTCACCCAGGCCCGACACTCGCAAGTTGCTCAGAACGACCGCACCACCCTCCTCGAAGCCCTCGGGCGGGCCGGCGGGCGCGGACCCGCCATCCGCCTCGCCCTCCTCGACCTGGGGGCGAAATCGGCGCACGTCCTGATCGGTGATGGTGATCCCGGCGGACTCACCCTGCTCCGGGGGGAGAGCCAAGGAGCGGTTGCCCACCAGGTCGGGATGGACGGGCTCCTCGGCGGCCGCTTCCTCGACGATGGCCGCGGCTTCGGCGACGGCCAGTGCCTCGAGGTCGACGTCCGCGACGTCATAGGCGACCCGAGCTCCGTTGGCCATGTTGATCATCATGTAGGAGCCGGTGAGGGTGTAGCTCTCCGCTTCGATCACCTGGCCGTCGCGCAGCCGCACCTCGACGGCCGAGGCCGGGGCGGAGGACAGCAGGACGAACACCAGCAGCGACACTAGGGCTTGGACTCGTTTCACAGGCCTACTCCTGACGCCAGTTGGTCACAGTATACCCCTCGGGGTTGATGAACTCCTCGGTGAAGCCGGGTCCGCCGCCGCTCAGGGTATGGGTAACGTAGGTGGTGCCGTCGATGGTGTAGAACTCGCTGCCGGTGACCAGGTCGTTGAGCTCGGTGGTGGTGCCGTTGCCGCACTCGAACCACAGGTTGTAGACCCGGCCGACGCCCGCGGCGCGGCAGATCGGGGCGTCCCCGTCATCGTCGCCGCCACCACCGCCGCCGCCACCACCGCCACCACCGCCGCCACCACCACCCGGGCAGAGGTCCGGCGGGTCGGTGGCGATCAAGTCCTCACCCGACTCGAAGGTTGGGAAGAGCACCTGGCCGTTGATCACCGTGGCCTCGAAGGTGGTGCGCTCGTTGGGCCGCAGGGTCATGTACCAGCCGTAGAGCCCGTTGGCCGGATCCAGCGCGCTGTCGCTGCAGTCGAAGGTGCCGTCCAGCGAGGAGTAGTCCGTGGCCAACAGATCGCCGGCGGTGAACGGGGTCGACTGGTCGGCGTCGAGCACGAAGAAGAAGCTGCTGATCGAGCCGTCCTCCTCCTGGAGGTTGGCGCGGTCGCCGCTGCCAAGGGCCAGAGCCCAGGTGAAGCTCGAGCCGTCGAATCCCACCGGTACGACAACCGGTCGCGCGAAGAACTGCTGGCGATCGGCGAAATCACCCCGGAAGTCGTAGATCCGGGTCAGGGTGGCGCCGGTGATGCCGGTGGCCCCCGAGTCGTTGGGGGCCGGGAATCCGATCCTCCACAGGCTGCCGTCCGAGTCTCCGAAGTAGATCCTGTCGTGGAAGCCGTCGAGGTTGGCGTCCAGCGCGGTGAAGCTGCCGGGCACCGAGACCCCGATGGGTTCCTTGTAGACGATGGCGCCGGTGGCGATGTCCACACCGTAGACGTGGGTGCCGGTGGAGTCCATCTCCAGCTTGTCCCAGCCGCCGCCGAAGAAGGCGACGAAGAGGTCGTCCGGAGCGTTCGGATTGCCGGCGTTGTACACCGGGATCCGCGCGATGGCGGGCTTGGACCAGGTCCAGCCGAGATCCGGCTCGGAGTTGCCGTCGAGGTCGGCGGTGTCGGAGAGCTCCCACATCAGCTTGGGGTATTCGGCCGAGCAGTCGCCGGTCAGACCGCTGCTGCAGCCCGGCATCGGGGTGTAGGTCGGGGTGAAGTCCGGGGCACCGGACGTCGGGTCGGGCTGGGTCACGTCCAGCGCCACCATCCCGCGGCCGCCGCGCCGCATGTTGGACAGCACGACCGTGCGCCACTCGCGGGGGCTGACGCCGCCGTCGGGCGAGATGAAGACGTCGCCGATGACGGTCGGGCCGTCAACCAGGTACTGCTGCTCGGTGCCGTAGGTCATCAGCCAGAGCCTGTCCATGACTGCCTGCGGCACCCAGGCGAAGAGCTCGGTGCCGGTGCCGAGGTCGTGCTGGTCGTCATAGGTTCCGCCGTCGTCGCGGTCGAAAAACCCGGCATCCACGGCGTGCAGCATGCCGTCGTTGGCGCCGGCGAAGAAAACCCGACGGCGGCGGGCGTGCTCGTTCATGAACAGCTGGTAGTCGTGGGCGCCGGCCTCGTTGGGTCCGACGAACCCGTAGTCGTAGTAATACATGGAGGTATTGGGCGGCCTGGCCGCCTCGGGCTGAGAGTGGTAGATGTCGCCGAGCACCGAGTAGTCGCCGGGCCTCGGCGGATTCTGGGGCGCCGGGTCGAGAGCCATCGGGTTGGCCCAGATGTTGCGCACGAAGTTGACGATCTCCTGCGCCTCCAGATCGGTGGGCAGGGTCGGCTGGTCGAGCAGGGTTTTGAACGGAGCCAGGACCAATGGGTCGGTCCCCACCTCCTCGAGGCGGTGGCGAGTCCACGCGCCCGCGTTCAGGCCCATGTAAACGTCGCGCACCGGGCTTCCCGACAGCTGGGTGGCCAGCGCACTGGCGGCGTCCCAGGCGATCTGGGTGAAATCCACCTGGCAGTCGGCGTCCACCGGCAGGACCGGGTTGTCCCTGTTGAGCAGGTAGGCGAAGAGATTGCCGGTCCAGATGGACTTGTCCTGGCGGGGCACGAAGTAGGGCGCCACCGCAAGGTGGTCCCTGACGTTTTGATTGCCGCCCGAGGTGCTCGGCGGCGGCGTCACCTGGAACGGCACGAAGGACCGGTCCCGCTCGTCCATCCGGTTGATCACGTCATACAGCGCGTTGGTGAGCTCGGCGGCGTTGGTGGCCGCGAAGAACTCGCCGTCGGTGATCTGCGCCACGCACTGGAGCGGCGACGGGTTGAGCGGGTCGAACTCCTCGGAGAAGCCGATGGTGAAGACCTTCACCGGCTCGCCGAAGTCCGGCAGCTTGAACTTCCACGCCGCCTGGTCGGGATCGCAGGCGTTGAGGTTGCAGCTCTCCTCGCCGTCGGTGATCAGGATGACGTACCACAGCCGGCAGGCCGACAGCGGGTCGTCGGCCCAGAGGCCGTTGGTAATGGAATCCTGGTACCAGTCATAGGCGTCGTAGAGGGTGTTGCCGATGGGCGTGGTGCCGCGGGTCAGCATCGGAATCGGGTTGTAGGTGGGGCTGGCCGGGTCCGGGTCGAAGTCGTCCTGCCACAACAGCGAGCTGCCGTCGTTGACCAGGTCGACCGCGGTGTGCATCGGCTCCAGCACCTTTCCCACCTCGTCGAGGTTGCTCGCGGTGTTGGGCGCCGGCAGGTCGACCAGCAGGTTCCAGCCGTTGCAGAACGGGTTGGAGTCGGGCGCGACGTTGCGCGGCGCGACGAGGCTCGGCCGGCGGACATCGAGATCGATCTGGTAGGCGGTGTTGGTGGCGCCCCTCACGCCGTAGGGCACGGCCCCGCCGCCGTAGGAGGTGTCCAGCAAGGCGCCCTCATAGAGCAGCTTGAAGGGGTAGCGCTCGCGGCCCTCTTCGCCATTGAGACCGGTGAGGGGGCTGTCGTCGAAGTCGGCGGTCCAGGCGGACCACTCGCTGCAGATCCCGTGGCAGCTGGTGCCCCAGCTCGACACCCGGACGTTGTCGAAGTCGACCCGGGTGTTGGTGCTCGGACTGGTGCTGCCGGACCACAGGCCGACGAAGCCGGGCGACAGGGGCACCGGCGCGGTTTCGGTCCACTCGGCGATGGTGCACCACTCGCCACCACAGGTATTGAAGGTGCAGTCGGTCGGGCTGTCGCAGTCGAAACGCCGGACCTGCGCCCGGAAGTTGCCGCAGAAGAACTCGACGCGGAGCTGGTAGCACCGGTCCTCGTACACCGACAGGAGGTTGTTGTCGGTGGGATCGAGCTCGACGGGTCCGCTGCCGATCTCGACCTGTCCGGGCCAGCCGCCGAGCATCTTCACCAGGTGCCAGGTCGCCCGCCAGCCGTCGTCGCGGGCCTCGGCGATGGACGGAAAGTCATCGATGTAAAAGAGATAGGCATCCTCGACGTCGGGGAGACCGTTGATCGGGTTGTCAAACCACGAGCCGCCCCAGACCACGCCGAAGGCGGTCTCCTGCTTGGCCGCCCGGAACTCGACGTCGACCTGGATATTCTGCCACTCGGCCGGGTTATAGGCCGCGCCGCCGAAGGCCGCGTCCGACTGGTTGATCACCAGCACCGCCTGGCGGTCGTCCTGGCCGTTGATCTCACGGACGTGCCAATCCCAGCTCCCGCCCGACGCACAGCCGAACGTCGTGTTGTCCGGCTGCCAGCGGCCGTTGAAGTTGTTGCCGCCCCGCCAGCGCACCGTGGTCCAGCCCGGGATGTTGTCCTCGATCCCTTCGGGGAAAAAGTCGTCCGTGAAGACCACCGTCGGGGGCTCGGTTGGGAAGAACTGGGCCTGCACCGGCGTCGGCGCCGCCGCCAGGACGAGGAGGAGGCCGGCGGCCAGCGCGGCCGCGCGGTGGACGGCCCGGGTCCCGGGGGACCCGCCCGTTCTCAGCTGCACGAGTTCTTGCGTCGTGTGTTTCATTCCTGCCTCCCCTCCCTAGACCTCGATCGTCGGCGTGTAGGTCCGCGTCGGCGTGTTGGTCGGCGACGGAGTGGGTGTATTGGTCGGCGTCGGCGTGAACGTCGGCGTGTCGGTCGGCGTGTTGGTCGGCGTGTTGGTCCGCGTCGGCGTGTTGGTCCGCGTCGGAGTCGGCGGAATCGGCGTGTTGGTCGGCGTGTTGGTCGGCGTGTTGGTCCGCGTCGGCGTGTTGGTCCGCGTCGGCGTCGGCGGAATCGGCGTGTCGGTCGGCGTGTTGGTCCGCGTCGGCGTGTTGGTCCGCGTCGGCGTGTTCGACGGCGTGAAGGTCCGCGTCGGCGTCCGCGTGTTGGTCGGGGTATTGGTCCGCGTCGGCGTCCGCGTCGCCGTCCGGGTGTTGGTCGGCGTCCGCGTCGGCGTGATCGTCGGCGTGTTCGACGGCGTGAACGTGTTGGTCGGCGTGAAGGTATTCGTCGGCGTCGGAGTGATCGTCGGCGTGAGCGTGTTCGTCGGCGTCGGCGTGTTCGTCGGCGTCGGCGTGATCGTCGGCGTGTTCGACGGCGTGAACGTGTTGGTCGGCGTCCGCGTGTTGGTCGGCGTGTTGGTCCGCGTCGGCGTCCGCGTGTTGGTCCGCGTCGGCGTGATCGTCGGCGTGTTGGTGATCGTCGGCGTGTTCGACGGCGTGAAGGTCGGCGTGATGGTCGGCGTGTTCGACGCCGTGGGCGTCACGGTGGCCGTCGGTGTGGGTGTTCGCTCCGGCACGTTTTCGAACCGGCTGAAGGTGCAGGTCGTCGAGTTGTAATCGTTGAACTCGACCGTCAGGGTGAAGGTGAAGTCGCCCTCGACCCAGGTGTCGGGCGGCTGGGTGCCCTCGAAGTCGGTTTCGATCTCGTTGGAGCCGCTCGCCCCGATGTTGGCCGTGTTGTTGGTCTGGGTCGGCGGGCTCGAGCCGTTGCCGGGGTAGTACTGGTTGCTCCCGTTCAGCGTGAAGTGGTCCACGTACTGAGTCGGCCAGACCTTGGTCCAGTCGAGCCTGGAGGAGGTGATCGTCGCCGAGTACGGGCTGTCGTTGCGGAAGGCCCAGTAGAGGTCCTCCCCGGAGCCCGACCGCCGGAAGCCGGTGAAGTAGATCTGGCTGCAGTCGGCGGGCAGCGGCGTCGGCGTGGCGGTGTTGGTCGGCGTGTTCGTCGGCGTGTTCGTCGGCGTGTTCGTCGGTGTGTTGGTCGGCGTGTCGGTCGGCGTGTTGGTCGGCGTCCAGGTGGGCAGCTCCTCGGGCAGGTCGCAGGTGCGCAACGAGCGCTGCTCCACCTGGTCCACGTACAGCAGCCAGTCGTTGGCGTCGTCGCCGTCGATGTCGTTGTCGACCGACCCGTCCAGATCATAGTCGTCGGTGGAGGTGTCGGTGATCTGGGTGTTGCCGATCGGCAGCCCGAGGGTGTCGATGCCCAGCGGGTGGTTCTCGTTGCCCGCCACGTCTGCCGGCAGCTCGAGGTGGACCCGGCGCCGGTAGGACTCGATGCGGGTCCCCAGACCGAACGGAACCTCGTTGTCCCAGCTCGGCTGGCAGGCGTCGTCGTCCGGTCCGGGCACGCCGTCGCGATCCCACCACGGGTCGTTGGGGTCGCAGCAGGCCACGGGGTCCGGGTCCGCGGGATCGCAGACCGGGAAGCTGTAGACCCACTGCTCGAGGATGAGATCGTCGTCGCCATCGCGCTCGCCGGTGGCGTAGAACGGGAAGACGCGGTCCATGCACAGCACCTCGTCGTCCTGGTCCGGCGGGTCAAGCATGTGCTCCGGGAAGTTGGCCCAGGTGGTGCCCTTGTCGTCGATCAGGCAGTTGCCGAAGTAGATCGGCAGGGTGTCGTACGAGAACACCGGCGCCGACGTCGGGTCGGCCGGGTTCTGGAGGATCGGGTTGGCCTCGATGGCCCGGATCGGACCGTAGCGCTCGGTCGGGTAGACGTAGTTGCCGTCCATCGGATCCGGGTTGAAGTAGGGGTAGAAGCCGATCAGGTAGTTCTTGGTGATGTCGGCGGGGTTGACCAGCGGCGAGCCGTCCCAGGCCTTGGACCAGCCCACCCGGAAGCCGTAACCCGGAGCGACCATACCGAAGCGGTCGGGCTCCCAGGCCTGGTAGACCCAGTGCTTGGTGGGCACCGCCTGGCCGGACGGCGGCATCTCTTGGGCGTAGCCCGCGAGCGCGAAGTTGGCGTCCGGGATGGTGGTGAGGAACTCGCTCAGCACCTTCTTGGCGACACCCATCCGGGAGTACGGGTCGTCGCCGCCCCCTGGCAGCATGCCGAAGGGAGCGCGTGCGCCCCACGTCAGCGGATCTGCCGGATCCCGATGAGTGATGACCTCGGTGGTGCCGATCATGGAGCCCGAGGTGTCCAGGATGAACAGCAGATTCGGCGGAGCGGCGCGCTCGCGCAGAAAATCGCGGTCGTCGGCGACGGCCCAACCTGCCCACAGCAGCGCTGCGGCGATGACGAACCATTTCGCGGCCCGGGTATGTCTCATGACTGCCCCCTCGCTCCGCTCATCGGAAGCACGCGATCACGGGCACGAAGTCGTCCTCGGTGAACGGGAAGGCGGTCATGTCCACCTCCACCGCTGCCTGGGTCAACCCGGCCAGTCCGCCGAGCACTCGCCCGGCATCGCTCCTGAAATGAAAGTGTCGCATTTGAAACTCTGGGAACTGAGACGGCAGCGGGTTGCCATCGTCGTCGAGGATGGGCCCGGCCGGTTCGGTCTCGCAGAACTCGCTGATGGCGACGTTGAAGTCGCCCCGCAGCAGCCCCTGGAGGTTGGCGTCGTCGGTCAGGGTGAAGCTGCCCGGCGCCCCGATCTGGCCCTGGCGCACCATGTTGATCTGGGCCATGCAGCCGGCGTCGGCGGCGTACAGGGACTTGACCACCCAGCGGTCGGTGCCGGCCGCCTCGAGCCCGAGCGAGGTCTGCAGCAGCAGGCCCATGCCGAGGAACACGAGCACCACCGCCACCAGCAGGGCGAGCAGCAGTGCCGAGCCGCGCTCGCGGGAGTTCGGCTGGGGTGACTGACCTCGAATCGTGTGACTGCTCATATGGGTCGCCTCACAGAACGAAGTTGCGCAGGCTCGCGACGACCTGCATCCGGCGCCACTTGGCGCCCCGGTTGACCTGGTTGATGGGAAGATCGAAGCCGGCGAAGCTGCCGGTCGGCTCGGTCCACTCGGGCACCTCGAAGGGGGTGCGGCCGAAGACGCCCAGCTGCATTCCCACCACGTTGCCGGCGGCCACCTGGGCGGCGGTGAGGGTCGGGCTCCAGATGTCGGCGAGTTGGTCACCGTTAGTGTCCAGACCGATGTCGGCCTGGAGGCTGCCGATGTTCACCGCGACCGGCTCGCCCTGGGGCCCGGTGTTCGGTCCGACCCGGCGCAGCACCCGGTCGGGCGACACGAAGTAGGTGTAGGCATCGAGGATGCCGACCCGGTAGACGTCGAAAGTCGGGTCGGACCCGGACATGGCCGCTCCGCCCTCGTTGAGCGACGGCCACGGGGGGCCGCCCCCGGAATAACCGATGACCAGGTGGCGGTCCGGCGAGGCGTCGACGATCGCGGCCGAGCTCACTTGGCCGACAATGAACTGCCGGCGGCCCATGAAGGCGATCCCCCGGCCTACCAGCGATCCCGGGCCAGGCACTGCGTTGAGATTATTGATGATGTCGGCGCCCGCGGTGGGAGTGCGCAGCTCGCGCACCGTCACGGTCTGGGCCGAGCTGTCGATGTCGAAACGGTTGGTGAAGAAGATATCCACCTCGAAGAAGCCGCGCAGGGTCACGACGTCGCTGCCGGCGATGACCTGGACCGTCCCGAAGTCGGTGACCACGTTGCCCGACCGGTTGTTCATGATCTGGCCGGCGAGCCAGGTGCCGTCGGCCCGCGCGAAATCCATGTTGCCGCCGCCCATCATGCGCGCGGTGCGGGTGAGGTGGTAGGTGGCGAAGCGCACGTTCTCCTGGGTGTCGGCCAGGGCCGTCTCCACCCGCGACAGAGTCTGCGAGGTGTCGAGCATGTTGAGCACGCCGATGAAGATGATCGCCAGCAGCCCGACGGCCACCACCATCTCGACCAAGGTGAAACCTGCTGTTGCCGTGCGGTTCATCGCCTCACCCCTGAATCTTAACGGCAGCGGTGACGAACTCGCGCCGCCCCCTGAGGAGGTTGGTGGTGGATCTCACCCGAACGGTGATCTGTTTCATGTTGGCCTCGGCCGGGGTCGCCGGCACCGGCCACACCCCCGCCATGTCGGCCCAGGTGTGGACCTCGAAGTCCTGGACCGTGTAGCTCACGTCGAATCCACTGCGCGCCGCGGTCCACTGGCGGGGCGTTCCCGCCGTGTCGGTAAGGGTGACATCGTTGAAGGGCGTCGCCTGGAGAGATTCGATCGTGCGCCGGGCCTCGGAGGAGAGCAGGGCGTAGTCGAACCCGGAGGCGTTGGTGATCTGGGCGTGGGAGAACAGGCTGGCGATGCCGAGGGCCACGAAGGCGAGGATCAGCAGCGCCACCAGCAGCTCGATCAACGAGAAGCCGCGCTCTGTATCGGTCTGCCGTTCGGGCTGCATCAGTACCTCCAGTGCCTGGTCGACTTGTCGTCCCACGTGGACGCGGTGGGATCCCACATCTGGCGGATCACGGTGCCGGTGCCGGCCTGGATCAGCAGCCGGAACTCATTGCCCTTGATGTCGGTGATCCGCAGCCCTCCCTGGCCGACGCCGATCCCACCGGCTTCGTTGACGATGCCCGCGCCGGAAGGCAGGAAGACCAGGCCGCGGCGGGTTGCCGAGCCGCCCAGCCGGTACAGCCGCAGCAGGGCCGCCGGATCCTGAGCGACGTTGAACTTGCCGTCCGGGATCGACCACCGGCCCACCACCGGCTCGCCGTTCTCGTAGACCTCGGCCTGGACTCCGGTTTCCTTCCAGGAGAAGAACTCCCAGCCGGTGGCGCCCTGTAGGAGCTCGACCACCACGGGCACCCTGCCCTGGATGGCGTTGATCCGGGAGACGGCGAAGGCCTGCTGGGTCATCTGGACCTGGCTCAGCATCTCGGCCCGCATCTTGGCCCGGATCAGGTTTGGCACGACAACCACCATGGCGACCGCGCCGATGGCCATCACGACCACCAGCTCGATCAGGGTGAAGCCGGCCTGACGCCGGCGCCGTGAACGGCGAGACGATCGACACGCATCGTCGCGGTGCTGAGCACTCTCGGTCTGCATCACATCTAGCATCGCGTCCTCCCCATGGGGCCGTCAAGGTGCAAACAGGGACATTCAAATTCCTTTAACAATTGGCCTTGGACTCCAAACGGGGTACCCAGGGTCGATTTCCATCCGCCGACCGGCCGTCATGAACTGTCCATTTTCAGATCAAAGACCCAGATCTTCCCGTTCAGGTCCGCCACATAGAGCGCGCCATCGTTCGCCGCGACTCCGGTCGGAACGATGCCCTGATCGGCCACCGACACCCGCCGGGGGACCCCGTGGTCGATCACCCACAGCGCCGACCCCGGGGTGTCGCTGACCACCCACAGCTTTGGCGCCAGCACCGCCACCTGGGGGCGGGAGTAAAAGTCGGACCAGGCTTCGGGCAGCGGGATCTCGTAGACGAAGGCTCCGGCGCCGTCCAGCACCTGGAGCCGGCGATTGCCGGTGTCGCAGACCAGCAGCCGGTCCGTACCGACCCACGCGAGACCGACGGGTTCAACGAACTCGCCGGGCCCCGGTCCCTCCCGGCCCACGATGCGCGTTTCCACCTCGCCCATGACGGTGCTGAACAGCACCAGCCGCTTGTTGCCGGTGTCGGTGACGGCCACCGTGCCGTCGGCCGCCACTGCCACGCCGCGCGGGCCGTACCATCCTTCGCCAGGCACCGGCAGGGTACGGGCGCTGCCGCCCGCGGGATTGACGATGATCGCCTGCTGGCCCCAGGTGTCGGCGATGGCCAGCAGCTGCTGGGCAGTCCAGGCCACCGACTCCGGCTCGCGCAGCTCCACCGGCAAGGCCATCGGTTCGGGGGTGCCGTCGCCGTGGAAAAGCACCACCGTGGACAGTCCCACGTCGGCCGCGGCGAGCCGCCCCCCGGGGCCGACCGAAAGACCTCTCGGCTCGATCAGCGACCCCTCGCCGATCACCGTTGCTGCCGAGATCTCGAGGGCCGCTCCCAGCTCCGCTGGAACGTCAACCGGGCGGCTCCACTGGACGGCGCCCTCGGTGCGACGCAGCACGATGATGTCCGACGACCCGATTGAGCTCCAGGGAAGTCGGCGCAGCACATATCGGAGCAGCTGCGCCGGACCGGGCGTCCGCTCCTCCATCAGCCACCAGGCCCGCAGCGGGATCCGCTCCGCAACGTATCCGGGTCCCAGGCGGCGCCGGGCCTCGGCCTCCTGGTCCGGATTGCACAGCGCCAGCGGCGGCCTCATGCCCGTCTTGGGCAGGTCCCACCACACCGGTGTCGCCCTCCAGTACCAGGTCAGCGGCCAGCCGGCCTCCCCGCCCACCGCCGCCACCGGATCGACCCCCTCGTCGCGCCACCGCAGCCCCTCCTCCACCACCGCCTTGAGCTCGGGGCAGGTCTGAACGTAGATCAGCGCCTCGACGTTGGCCAGGTTGGGCGAGATCTCGTCCCAGACGAAGTTGGCGTGCACCGACACCCAGACCGTTGCGGCGAGGCCCGCGACGGCGAGCGAGCGGCTCCACCAGCGGCCGGACCGACCGAACACGCGGGCCAGTTGGGCCCCGGCGAGGGGCAGGAACGGCCACACCTGGTGCGTGCCCAGCCACGGCACCTTCTCCCTCAGGTAGCCGTACATCACGATCGACAGCACGCCGAACAGGTAGAGAGCCGCTTCAACTGCCGTCAGCCGTCGGCGCCGGCGCGCAACCCACACCGTCGCCAGCACCAGGGGCAGGAACTCGTACAACGCCAATCTCGGCAGGTGGTACCACCAGGGACCCGAAACCCGCGCGATCTCGTGTTGGCCCCACCAGTAGGAGATCGCCTTGCCGGGGAAAAACCAGTCCCCGGGATGGGCGAAACCGACGGTGAACAGGGGCACCGAGACCAACACTGCGACCGCCACTCCCGCCAGCACCTGCCAGCCGTGGCGTTCGAAGAACGAGCGCAGATCGAGCCGCGAGCCGCGGGCCAGGGAGACCGCGGTCATGATCGACCAGGTAGCCACCACCAGAGCTGCCGTGACGTAGGCGTTCTCCTTCGTCGCGAAGGCGAGGGCGGTCCACCCGCCGGCCCACAGCCAGGCCGAAGGCGAGCCTCGGAGGGCCCGCCACACCGCCACGCCGGCCGCCGATGCGGTCAGCATCTCGAGGACGTCCATGCGCAGGAACCGCCCGTAGTACAACACCGTCGGCGACAGGGTCGCGAGCAATCCCATCCACCAGGCTGCGCGCGCTCCGAAGGGTCGCCTCAGACACCAGGCGACGACGATCAGCAGCACGCCGGACAGGGCCACCGGCAGCCGCGCGGTCACGTTGCCGTCCCCTGCCACCGCGAAGGTGCTCGCCGTCATGTAGTAGAGCAGCGGCCCGTGGTAGGTGGGGTCGTAGCGGTAGATCCCGTTCTCGAGCAGGTTGAAGGAGGCGTGGGCGTGGATCGCCTCATCGTGGTGGTACGAGCGATCCCCCAATCCGCCCAGGTGGAGAGCCAGCGACAACACCACGAGGGCGAACCACGGCCAGTGGCGACGCAGCTTCGCTGTGATCAATCCGGATTCGTTCTGCACAATGACAGTTTAATAGATTACAAATTGAAAATTGAAAATTGAAAGTTCCCGCCCGCCCGCCCGGGTGGGCGGGTGGGTTTCCACACTCCACATTCTGTTTCCCCGAGAACCGGTGGACGTCTGCGCCGGTGCGCCGTAGAATGTAACAGCCGATATCTCGGAGGTCATGATGGCTGAGACAGGAAAGAAGAGCGTGGACGAGGCGATCGATGATGTGGTCCAGGAGGCGGACGAAGGGCTGTCTGGAGTCAAGGAAGCCCTCGCCAAAGCCCAGAACGCCATGGATGGCGCCCGCACCAGCATGCAGGATGCGTACGGCAAGGCGAAGGAGAAATCGGCCGGAGCCGCCGACAAGACACGCGCCTATTTGGACGACGCCAAGAAGCACCTCGGGGACGCCAAGGAGAGGATGTCCGATCTCGCCGCCAGGGGCCGCCAACAGGCTGAGATTCTCTATGCCAAGGCCCGCGAGCAGTACGACATCCTGTCGGCCAAGGCCCGGGAATCGTACGGCAAGGTCAGGGACAAGGTCGCCGAGGTCGACTTCAAGGAAAAGGGCGACCAGGTGCTGAGCTACATCAGGGAAAATCCCGGCAAGTCGGTTCTGATCGCCCTCGGCGTTGGCTTCCTGGTCGGTTACATCACCCGCCCGCGGGACTAGGTCGCGAGGAGCACAGCATGGATGACACTGACGACCTGATCGACGAGTCGGTTGAGGTGGACGATGATTCCGACCTCGACGAGGACCTGTACGCGGACGAGCGAGAGCCCCGGACAGGCTCGGTGAGCATCAACGCGGACGCCATTCTCGACACCCTGGTGCCGGGGTCCATCGACTGGCGGGACACCGTTCGCAGGCATCCCCTGGGTTCGGTGGCGCTGGTCGGTCTGGTGGGTTATCTGGTGGGACGAACCAAGGGCGCCAACATCATGGCCGGAGTCACGGCAGGTCTGTCCTCGGCAATGATGCGGCAGCTTTCCGACGTATTCGAGGGAGATTTCTTCGACTTCTAACCCGAAGATCGGCGCCGTCGTGGTTCACAGCGGTCAGGTGGTGGGATGACCATCGGCCGCAGCTTCCTGCTGTGGCTGCTCGGGGTCCTCGTCGCGACCCTGATCCTGGTCAGCGCGCTGGTGCTGTGGCACGAGCGCGGTGTGCTCGAGTCCGAGCTCGAGAAGCAGTCGAGGCTGCTCGCCCGCACCCTGGCTCTGGCCGCCTCCGAGGGGGGGTCGCCCGAGTACCTGACGGTCATCTCCACCGGGGATCTCCGGGTCGGCGAGGTACGACGTCGAGATGGGCAGGTGCTCTGGCGCTTCGGACCTCCGCTCGACGAAGCAGCCGCCCTCGACCTGTCCCTCATGCGCATCGACGAATCGGTCGAGGTGGACCGGGAGTTGTGGGGGCAAAGCGATACCGTGGACGTCGTGCTGCTGGTGTCCCGCGCCCGCATCGATCGGGTCTCCGCGGGTGCCGCGGTGCGGCTGGTGACCGCGCTCGGGCTGGTGCTGGCTCTCGCCCTGGTGGTGGGTCTCGGCCTGGTGGGGAGGGTGGTCCGGCCGCTCAAGGAGCTGGCCGATTCGGTTCGGACCTTCGACCCGGAGGAGCCACCGCGACTGACGACGGGCGACTCCAGGATCTCCGAGGTCAGGGATCTGGCCCGCGCTTTCGAAGAGATGACCCAACGGCTCGCCGAACAAAGGCGCTCGCTGGCGTCGTCCGAACGGCGGTTCCGGGAGCTCTTCGGGGCCTCTCCGACGCCCCTGCTCGAGCTCGATGATCAGCTGGGTATCCTGGGCGCCAATCCGGCCGCCGCCGGATTCCTGGGGCGGGACCGTGGCGATGACGTGGCCGGTTCCGTCTCGCGCTTCGTGGAGGGAGTGTCCACCGACGAGCTGGCATCGGCCCTGGCCGCCGCCTATCTGGCCGAGGAGGCCGTGGTGGAGGCCCGCTGGCGGCTGGCTGACGGCGACTCGGCAGAGGTGGAGCTGCACGTCAGGCCGACCGGGGACGAGAGGTCTCCGGGCATGCTGATGGCCATCCACGATATGACCGACCGGGTGCGCCGTCTCGGACAACGGTGGCAGAGGACCTTCGATGCCATGGAGGACGGTGTCGCCCTCGTCGACGGCCAGGGCGAGATCACGCAGTCAAATCGTGCGCTTCAAGGTCACCTGCCGTCGATCCGGGCGAGCCTCGCGGAGCACGGGGGGGATTTTGGCGAAGCCGAGTGGCGACTGGAGTCCGAGGGACGGTTGCTGCAGTGTTCTCTGACCAGCCCGGAGGGATTCGGGCACTCGATCCTGGTGGCCCGCGACACCACCGACGCCGAGCGCGCCCAGGCGCGGCTCAGGGAGGCAGAGAAGATGGAGGCCGTGGGCACGCTGGCCAGCGGGGTGGCCCACGACTTCAACAACCTGCTGGCGGCGATCCTTCTCCACGTGCGGTGGCTGCTCAGGGACCCAGACGTGGCGGCCGAAGCGGGCGTCGCGATCCGGGATCTCGCCGACGAAGGGACCGAGGTGGTTCGGGAGCTGTTGCTCTTCGCCCGCCGCGAGAGCACGCCACCCCGAACGGTGGACCTCGTCGAGCTGATTGCAACCCACGAAGGCGTGCTCCGCCACCTGATGCCCGCTGCGGTCGAACTGAAGCTGAAATTGCCGGAGGCAGTGGTGCCGGTGGTGGGTAACCCGGTGGCCCTGCGCCGCATGCTACTCAACCTGGTGGTCAACGGCCGCGACGCAGCGCCCAAAGAGGGAGGATGGGTCGAGGTAGCGCTCGCAGCTGCCGGCGGCGAGGCGGTGCTCGAGGTCAGCGACAACGGTCCGGGTGTGCCGGTCGAGCTGCGACACAGGCTCTTCGAGCCGTTTGTCTCGTCACGGCGCCAGGGTCGGGGCGCCGGACTCGGTCTGGCGGTGGTCTACGCCATCGTCACCGAGCACCGTGGCGAGATCATCCTCGATCCAACCGCGAAGCTCGGCGCCCGGTTCGCGGTTCGCCTTCCCCTGGGGCGGGAGAGCGACATCGAGCCTGTGCCGGCCATCGCGGCGGACGAGGAATCGCCATCGGGCGCCAGAGTCGTGCTCGTGGATGGAGACGGCCGGAGGGCGACTCGAATGGTCGAGGCCTTCGCCGAGGCGGGTCTCGACGTCCGTCATGCACCGACCTTGGCCCAAGCCGGTGCGGTGGTCGGCCGGTGGATGCCGGAGGCGGTCGTATCCAGGCTGGAGCTTGCCGACGGAAATGTGATCGACGAGCTGAGTCGGTGGGAGCTGCCGGCGGTGCTTTTGGGAGCGCCATTGGGGGAGGCGCCGTGGCCTGGCCGGGTTGTGGTACTCGACGACGCGGCCGCGCCGGAGCACGTGCTCGCAGCCCTGCAGCGCCTCGGCGTCCGAATCATCGCCGATTGACTCCGAAACGAGCCGCGCTACGATGTTTCGGGGAGAATCAATGGAAATCACCATCCTTGGCGCGGGCCGCTGTGTCACCGGGTCGAAGTACCTCGTCTCGTGGAAGCAGCGGTCGACCCTCGTCGACTGCGGTCTCTTCCAGGGTCCCGCCTCGCACCGCCAGCTCAACTGGAAGCCCCTTCCCCACCCCGCTCACGACATCGACTCGGTGGTCTTAACCCATGCCCACATCGACCACAGCGGATACCTGCCGCGGTTATGCCGCCAGGGCTTCTCCGGGCCCGTCTACTGCACGCCGCCGACCGCGGCTCTGCTGCGGGTGCTGCTCCCGGACGCCGCCTACCTCCAGGAAGAAGAGGCGCGCTACGCCAACCGCAAGGGATACTCGAAGCACGAGCCGGCGCTGCCGTTGTTCCAGATGGCGGACGCCCGTGAGGCGCTCAAACGCCTCGAACCCGTTTCCTTCGACACGTGGCAGGAGCTCCACCCGGGGGCCCGATTCCGCTACCACCGCCAGGGTCACATTCTGGGGGCCGCCGCCATCGAGCTGGACAGCAAGGTCCGCGGGGGAGACCGAAAATCGGTTTATTTCTCCGGCGATATCGGCCGGTACGGCGTCCCGATTCTCAGGGAGCCCGAGTCCTATCCCGGTTCCGACGTGCTGTTCGTCGAGAGCACCTACGGCAACCGCAACCATCCCGCCGACGACCCACGGTCGATCCTGGTTGAGGCGATTCGTGCCGGGCTGGATCGCGGCGGCGTGATCGTCATTCCGGCCTTCGCCATCGACCGCACCCAGGAGCTGCTGTTCCTGCTCCACGAGTCGATGGAGGAAAACGAGATCCCGCGGATTCCGATCTGGCTGGACAGCCCGATGGGCATCGAGGCCACCACCCTTTACACCCGTTTCACCGCCGAGCACGACGTCGAGATGCGCCAGTACTTCTCGGAGCAGGTCAACCCGATCTTCCCGCCGACTCTCGGGGTCACCCCGACGTCGAGCGAATCGCGCAAGCTCAACGAGCTGGACGGCGGGGCGATCATCATTTCGGCCTCGGGCATGGCCACCGGAGGGCGCATCCTGCACCACCTCAAGCTGCGCCTGCCCGATCCAAAAAACACCGTCATCTTCGTCGGCTACCAGGCTCAGGGCACCAAGGGCCGCCGCCTGGTGGAGGGTGAGCCCGAGGTCAAGATCCACGGCGAGTGGATTCCGGTTCGGGCGGCGGTGACCCAGGTCTCCGGTCTGTCCGCCCACGCCGACGCCGACGAGCTCATGGTCTGGCTGAGCCGGCGTCAAAAGGACCCCGATACGGTCTGCCTGGTGCATGGCGAGTACGACGTCCAACAGGAGTTCGCGACCCGACTGACGGAGGAGTTCGGATGGCAGCCGACGATACCCGATCTGGGCGACACCATCCGGGTCTGAGGGTCCTCAGGGACTTCTGGCTCGGGACACGTTTGGTGGTCCGCGACTTCATCGACGATCGCGGCATTGATCGATCCGCCGCCCTGGCCTACGTCACCCTGCTGTCACTGGTGCCGCTGTTGGCGACCGTCGCCGCCCTCTACCGGGCGTTCTTCTCCTTCAACATCGACCGCCTGATCCGGCTGGTCACGGTGGTCCTGCCCTATGAGCCTGGTTCACAGCAGCACGCGGCGCTGATCGCGACGCTGACCGAGTTCGTCACCCGGGCCTCCACCCTCGGCTACATCGGGTCCCTGGTCTTCATCGCGGTCGCCTTCCGGCTGTTCCAGTCAGTGGAGACGACCTTCAACGACATCTGGCGAATCGACTCGTCGCGGCCGGCCTCGATCAGGGTCTTCAGCTTCACGATGTTGGTGTTCTGGGGGCCGGTGGTGGTGGGTCTGGGCTCCTCCCTGCTGCTGTGGATGGGCCATCAGCATTGGGCCCCAAGTCAGGGCCTGGTCCTGTCCCTGGCCAGATGGGCGCTGCCCCTGCTGGGTCTCACCATGGTCTACTGGCTCGCGCCCCACACCGGGGTCAGCATCGGCGCCGCCGCCGGCGGCGGCATCGTGGCCACGGCGGGGCTGCAGCTCATGCGCTGGGTATTCCTCTGGTACTTCGATCTCTTCCCGGATATCAACATCATCTACGGGTCAGCCACTCTGATGGTGCTGTTCCTGGTTTCGCTGTTCGCCTTTTGGATGCTGGTGATCGTCGGTGTCGAGGTCTCCTACGTGGCCCAGAACTTCCGCTCTCTCAAGCTCGAGCACGGCGGACGGCGCCGGCTGGGTGCCGACCCGGCGCTCACCTGCGTGGTCGTCCTGACCGAGTGCTACCTGAGAGCCCGCTCCGGTGCACCCGAGCCGTCCCTCGAGGACCTCGAGGAGGCGCTCTCCCTCACCCATCCCTCGGCTCAGAAGGCGGTGGACCGGCTCGTCACCGCCGGGCTGTTGGCCTTGACCGGCCCCCGCCGCGAGGGCTTCGTTCCGGCGCGGGAATCGGCCGCCCTCACCGTGGCCGAGGCCCTCAAAGCCTGCGGAGCGACGTGCGCCGACCTGCCGCGCGGCGCCAACGAAACCATCGACGAGCTCGCTCGCGTCCTGCGCGACGGTGAAGCCGCGCGCGCCGCCACCCTCGAAGGGGTGACTTTCGCCGATCTTCTCGGGAGGCGTACTCCGGGCGACTGAGGGATCCCGGAGGAAAATTCGGAATTCGGAATTCGGAATTCGGAATTCGGAAAACCCTACCCGAACCTCACTGCTCATCGCCTTCGTTGATCCATAGCCTCAAAGGTCCATAGCCCGGCGATCTTCGATTCGATGAAAGACGCCGCGCAAGAGCGCGGCGCGTGGTGGATCGTTGCTTGGCGGGAAGGTCAGCTCTTGGTGTCCTCGTCCTCGGCCGCCGTGGGTTCCTCCGGCTCGGCCGCCGGCGCGGTCTCTGCCACCTCGTCGGCCACGGGCTCGACGGCAACCGGCTCCTCGGCGGTCGGCTCGGGCTCGGCCACGCCCTCGACCTCGGCGACCTCGGGGGTCTCGTCGGCATCGGCCTTGGCGCCGCCACCGAACATCCCCTTGGCGCGGTCCATCAGCGATCGCTTCGGCGTGCCGCCGCCGCCACCCTCGCCCCGCTCGGACGGGACGAAGTCGACGAACTCGATGATCGCCAGCTCGGCAGCGTCGCCGCGGCGGCGACCCAGCCGCATGATGCGGGTGTAGCCGCCGGGCCGATCGGAAAAACGCGGTGCGATGTCGTCAAAGAGCTTGCGGACCACATCGGAATCGGAGATCGAGCGTCCGATGTGACGCCGGTTGGCCAACGTCCCCGCCTTCGCCAAGGTGACCATTCGCTCGGCCTGCGGTCGCAGGTCCTTGGCTTTGGCCACCGTGGTGATGATCCGTTCGTGGGTGAAGAGTGCGGTCAGCTGATTTCTGAACATGGCCTTGCGGTGGGAGCTTGTCCGTCCCAGCTTGCGGCCGTGAGCGCGGTGTCGCATCGGTCTACCTTACCTTTTCAGATATCGAGGTTCATGCCGAACCCGAGACCCAGGGCCTCGAGCTTTTCACGAACCTCCTTCAAGGACTTCTCACCGAAATTGCGGATCTCCACCATGTGCTTTTCGTTTCGGCTCACCAGATCGCGCAGAGTTCGGATGTTGGCGTTCTTCAGGCAGTTCATGGACCGGATCGAGAGCTCGAGAGAGTCGATGCTGGCATCGAGAATGCTCTCCTCTTCGGGCTCGACAGCGGCCGTGGCGGGCTGTTCCATCTCCTCGACGGTCGCGAGACGGCTGTAAATGTCCATGTGGCCCTGGACCAGCTGTGCCGCCTGGCTGAGCGCCTCCTCGGGCAGGATCGTGCCGTTGGTCCACACCTCCAGAACGAGGCGTTCGTAGTTGGTCATCTGGCCCAACCGAGCCATCTCCACCCGGAAGTTGGCCTTGCGGACGGGAGAGTGAGCCGAGTCGACCGGAATGAACCCGGTATCGAGGTCCTCGGTCTGGTTCTCCTCGGCTTGGATGTAGCTTCGACCCGGGAATACCCTGACCGCCATTTTCAACTGGCCGTCCGCCGACAGCGTGGCGACGTGGACGTCCGGGTCGATCACCTCGACCTGGTGGGACCCCTTGAACTGGCCGGCCGTCACCTCGCCGGGACCCTTGGCCTCCAGCGACAGGAAGACCGCTTCCTGTCCGTGGACCGCAAACGGAATCTTCTTCAAGTTGAGAATGATGTCGGTCACATCCTCGACGACACCCGGAACGGCGGAGAACTCGTGATCCGCCCCCTCGATTTTGACCGCGGTGATCGCCGCGCCGGGGATGGAAGACAGCAGGGCCCGCCGAAGAGCGTTGCCCACCGTGGTTCCCCAACCCCGTTCGAAGGGCTGCGCGACGAAGCGGCCGTAGTCCTCGGTCCGATCTTCCTCGCCGGGCTGCACCTGTGACGGCCTTTGGAATTCGTGCCAGATCATTATCCCTCCAACCTATCGCGAGTAGAGCTCGACGATCAGCTGCTCCTGGATCGGGAACCTGATGTCCTCACGAACCGGCAGCTCGATCACCTTGCCCTGCAGAACACCGGCGTCCAGCTCCAGCCACGACGGAACGCCGCGGCCCTGAGCGAACTCGATCGCCTCTTTGATCTGCTCGTTCTTGCGACTCTTTTCTCGCACCGCAATCTCCATCCCGGAGCGGACCCGGAAGGAGGGAATGTCCACCCGACGTCCGTCGACCTCGATGTGGCCGTGGCGGACGAGCTGCCGCGCCTGATTGCGCGAGGTCGCGAAGCCGAGAGAATAGACAACGTTGTCGAGGCGTAGCTCGAGCGAACGCAGCAGGTTGTCTCCGGTGACGCCCTTGCGCTGGCTGGCCTCGGCGAACGTCCGACGAAACTGCCCTTCCAGCACACCGTAGATACGGCGAAGCTTCTGCTTCTCCCGCAGCTGGAGGCCGTAGGCGCGCACCTTTCGCCGGCGGGAGGCGCCGTGCTGGCCTGGCGGCGCGTTGCGGCGCTCGATGGCGCACTTCTCCTTGTAACAGCGTTCACCCTTGAGGAACAGCTTCATGCCCTCACGGCGACACAGACGACAAACGGGCCCTCTGTAACGTGCCAATGCTCTCTCCTTCAGACTCTGCGCCGCTTGGGCGGACGGCACCCGTTGTGGGGAATCGGGGTCACGTCGCGGATACTCCGGATATCGAGACCCGATGCCGCCACCGCCCGGATCGCCGACTCGCGACCTGGACCGGGCCCCTTGACTCGCACGTCGACGCTGCGAACCCCGTTGTCCTGAGCTTGCTCGGCGGCGTTTTTGGCGGCCAACTGGGCCGCGTAGGGAGTGCCCTTGCGCGAGCCCTTGTAGCCGATGCGCCCTCCTGACGACCAGCAGACAACGCTGCCGCCCGGGTCGGAAAACGTCACGATCGTGTTGTTGAACGTGGCGTGGATGTTGGCCACGGCGTGCGGAATGTTTTTCTTCTCGCGCCGCGCCTTGCGCCCACCTTTGCGATCCTTGGCCATACTCTGATCTCCCGCCTACTTCTTGCCGGCCTTCTTCTTGCCGGCCACCGCTTGACGCCGAGGGCCCTTCCGGGCTCGGGCGTTGGTGTGGGTTCGCTGACCACGCGCCGGCAGACCCCGGCGATGACGAATCCCGCGGTAGCTACCAATCTCGATCAGCCGCTTGATGTTCATGGCGACCTCCTTGCGGAGATCACCTTCGACGCCGCCCACCTCTTGGAGGACGCGCTGGATCCGCAGGATCTCGTCCTCGGAGAGGTCCTTGACCTTGATCCCCTCGTCGACCTTCGCCCGATCCAGGATCACCTTGGCTCGGGCTCTCCCGATGCCATAGATATAGGTCAGGCCGATTTCGACCCGCTTGCCGGACGGCAGATCCACACCTGCTATGCGTGCCACGTTCAGCCTCCGTTAACCTTGCCTTTGTTTATGCTTCGGGTTCTCGCAGATGACCCGGACCACCCCCTTGCGGCGGATGATCTTGCACTTGGAACACATTCGTTTGACCGATGGACGAACCTTCATCGCCGCCCCCTATTTGTAGCGGTAGGTGATGCGTCCCCGCGTGAGGTCATACGGGGAAAGCTCCACCAGGACTTTGTCGCCCGGAAGAATCCGGATGAAATGCTTGCGCATCTTCCCGGAAATATGGGCCAGCACCTCGTGGCCGTTCTCCAGCTCAACCCTGAACATGGCGTTGGGCAGAGGTTCGACCACCGTGGCGACGACCTCGATCGCTTCTTCCTTGGGCATTAGTTCTCCTCATCCACACCGAGAACTCGGCAGCCATCCTCAGTTACGGCCACCGAGAACTCAAAGTGGGCCGCGAGTTTACCGTCTTCGGTTCTCGCTGTCCACCCGTCTGAATCAATCCGCACTCGCCAGCTGCCACTGGTGATCATGGGCTCGATGGCAATCACCAGACCGGGCTTCATCACCTGGCCGTGGCCGGCGATCCCGTAGTTGGGAACCTGGGGATCCTCGTGGAGCGAGCGACCGATCCCATGTCCCACGAACTCCCGCACGACGCCGAAACCATGGGTTTCGGCCCGCACCTGCACCGCCGCTCCCACATCACCCAGACGCCGGCCCGGAGCGACCGCGGAGACGGCATCTTCGAGACACTTGCGGGTCGTCTCCATGAGCCGCGAGGCCTCGTTACTGACCTCGCCGACCCCGAAGGTCACCGCCGCGTCGCCGTAGAATCCGTCGAGCAGCACGCCACAGTCCACGCTCACCACGTCTCCCTCGGCAAGCACCGCCCGTGCGCTCGGGATGCCGTGCACGATGACATCGTTGATCGACGTGCACAACGTCGCCGGGAAGCCTCGGTATCCCTTGAAGGCCGGGACGCCGCCCTGGCTCACGATGGCCTCCTCGGCAAGGGCATCCAGATCGGCCGTCGACACGCCCGGCACGGCGGCCTCACGAACCAGTCTCAAAACCTGGTGAACCAGGCTGTTCGCTCGTTCCATCGTGTCGAGCTCGCTCGATGACTTGAGAAAGATCATGCGCCGACCGGAGCCCCGACGGCCTGCCGCACGGCCTCGCTGACCTCGTTTTTCATCCGGTTTCCGTCGACCTCGAACAGCAATCCACGACGCCTGTACGACTCGATCAGCGCCGGGGAATGGTTCCTCCAGACCCGGAACCGCTCCCGGACCTGATCCTCGGTCGATGGCTTGAGTGTCGATTCGGCTGCGGGGTCCCGTCCGTTGTCGCCGGACAGCTCGGCATCGCCGACGACACCGTGCACCGCCGTCAGGCGGTCGACACCGGTCTTCTCGTTCACATTCAACAACACCACCCGTTCGATGGTCCGCCCGAGCTCGGCCAACATCGAGTCCAGCAGGGATGCCTGGTCGGAGGTCCGCGGGTAACCGTCCAGGACAAACCCTCGCCAGCAATCATCCCGGTCGATTCGCTGCAGCAGCATGCCACTCATCAGTCGATCCGAGATCAACTCGCCGCGGTCCATCGAGTCGGCGACCTGAAGGCCGAAGGACGAACCTGTCGTGACCTCGGCTCGCAGCATCTCGCGGGTGGAGATCAGCGCCACCTGGTAGTTCTCGGCGAGCAGCCGAGCCTGGGTCGACTTGCCGGACCCGGGAGGTCCCAGCATCACCAGGTTGAGGCTGGAGTAACTCGCGGTCATCAACGCCTCCCGCGAATCCGGCCGCGGCGCATGAAGCCGTCGTAGTGGCGCATGACCAGCTGCGATTCGATCTGCTGGACGGTGTCCATGGCCACCCCGACCACGATCAGCAGCGAGGTGCCGCCGAAGAAGAACGGGACCCCGAGACCCTGAGTGAACCACCTCGGCAAGAGGTTGTCGAGGGTTGGTCCGATCACGGGAATGGTGGCCACCTTGAATCCGGCGATCAGCACCTCGGGCAGAATCGCCACCAGGGCCAGGTAGACCGACCCCACCAGGGTGATCCGGGTCAGGATCTTGTCGATGAACTCCGCCGTCTTCTTGCCGGGACGAATGCCCGGGATGAACCCGCCGTACTTGCGCATATTCTCGGCGGTGTCTTCCGGGTTGAAGATGATCGAGGTGTAGAAGTAGCAGAAGAAGATGATCGAGCTGAAGTAGACCAGGTTGTAAAGCGGCTCACCCCAGGCGAGAGCCTCGGTGATCTTCTGCAACCAGCGGTTCTCGATCATCTGGCCGAGCGTCTGGGGGAAGGACATGATGGAGGCCGCGAAGATCACCGGGATCACACCGCCGGTGTTCAGGCGCAGCGGCAGATAGGTGCTCTGGCCGCCGTACACACGCCGCCCCACCACTCGTTTCGCGTACTGGATCGGGATTCTCCGCTGGGCACGCTCCATGTAGACGATGGCGGCGACCACCACCACCATGAAGATCAACAGGATCGCAATCGTAATGATGCTCATGGAGCCGGTCTGGAGGTTGGTGATGGTGCTGAAGATGGCGCTCGGGAGACCGACGACGATGCCCGCGAAGATGATCAGCGAGATGCCGTTGCCGATACCCCGCTCCGAGATCTGCTCGCCGAGCCACATCACGAACGCCGTGCCGGTGGTCAGGGTCAGCACCGTCAACAGCCTGAATCCCCAGCCCTGGATGTCCTCGGGAACCAGGGGGGCTCCTCCCGGAGCGCCCTGCTTCTCGAGAAAGAACGAAATCCCCAACGACTGGATCACCGACAGAACGACGGTCCCGTAGCGGGTGTACTGGGTGATCTTGCGTCGACCGAGCTCGCCCTCCTTGGAGAGCTTTTCCAGGTACGGCCAGACCACCGTCAGCAGCTGCAGGATGATCGACGCCGAGATATACGGCATGATGCCGAGGGCGAAGATCGTCATCCTCCCCAGAGCTCCGCCCGAGAACAGGTTCAAAAAGCCGAGCACGGTCCCGCGGGCAGCCTCGAAGAACTCGTTCAACGCCACCGGATCCACACCCGGAATCGGGATGTGGGCGCCGAGGCGATAGACCGCGAGCAGCGCGAAGGTGAAGATCACCCGCTTGCGAAGATCCGGGATCGCGAAAATGTTGCGGAAGCTGTCGATCACAGCGCCACCACCTCACACGCCCCGCCGGCCTTCTCGATGGAGGTCTGGGCGGTGTTGGAGAATTTGTGTGCCTGCACGGTCAGCTTCTTGGTGAGCTTGCCCATCCCGAGAATTTTGACCGGCTTGGATTCCTTGTCGACGAGGCCCTTGTGAGCCATCACCTCGAGCGACGCGGTTTCGCCGTCGCCGAAGACCCGTTCCAGATCCCTGAGATTGACCAGCTGGTACTCGACCCGGAAACGGTTCGAGAAGCCCCGCTTGGGGATTCGGCGCGCCAGCGGCATCTGGCCACCCTCGAAACCGTATCGGCGCGAATACCCGCTGCGGGACTTCTGGCCCTTGTGGCCTTTCCCGGCGGTCTTCCCATTGCCCGATCCGGGTCCGCGGCCGACCCTGCTGCGACTCTTCTTGGCCCCACGGGCCGGCTTGAGATCGTTGAGTTCCATCCTCAGGCCTCCACTTTCTCGACCGAAACGAGGTGTGCCACCTTGGTCACCATCCCGCGGATACACGGATCGTCGAGCCGGGTGACGGTCCGACCGATGCGGCCGAGGCCAAGCCCCGCCAGCACCTTCCGCTGGCCGCCCGGAAAACCGATCTGGCTTCGCACCTGGGTGATCTTGAGCATCTGCCTCGCCCCGGCCTTGGCGCTCGCCTTCTTCATGGCGGGCTTTTTCGCCGCGGCCTTTTCGACCTCGGCCAAGGCCTCTTCCACCTTGGCGGCTGCCGACTTCTTCGCGGCGGCCTTCTCGGCCGCAGGCTCGGCCGCCTTGGACGCGGTCGACGCCGGTTTCTTCGCCGCGACCTTCTTGGCCGCAGGCTTTTTGGGTGCGGCCTTCTTCGCCTTGGACGCGGTCGATGCCGGTTTCTTCACCGCGGCCTTCTTGGCCGTAGGCTTCTTGGCCGCAGCCTTCTTGGGTGCGACCTTCTTCTCTTCGACGACCTCGGCGCCGTCTTTCGGGTTGCTCTTTTCAGCGGTCATGACGCGTCACCCTCCTCGACCTCGGCGGCCTCGACGTCGGCGGCGGGCTCGACCGCGGCCTTGCCGGCGGGCTCGACGGCGGGCTCGACGACGGCCTCAGCGGCGGGCTCGACCGCGGCCTTGGCCTCTTCCGGAGTGGTCACACCGGGGGTGCCGTCACCGATCGAGACCTCCATGCCGCGCAGGCGACTGATCTGGTCGGTGGTCATCAGACTCGTGATCGCATCGAAGGTGGCGCGCACCACGTTGATCGGATTGCGGCTGCCGACGATCTTGGTGAGCACATCCTGGACCCCTGCCGACTCCATCACCGCACGCACTCCACCGCCCGCGATCACACCGGTTCCCGGCGACGCCGGGCGCAGCAGCACCCGGGTGGCTCCCCATCGCCCCCACACCAGATGAGGCACCGTTCCGCCCACGAGGGGAACGCGCACCATCTCCCGCTTGGCCTGCTCGGCGGCCTTCTGGATCGCCGGCGGAACCTCCCGAGCCTTGCCGGTGCCGTAGCCTACCTGGCCGGAGCCGTCCCCGGCGACAACCACCGCGGAGAATGAGAAGTTCTTGCCACCCTTGACCACCTTGGCCACGCGGTTGATGTGGACAACGGTCTCGGTGAGTTCGCTCTGCTGGTTGATCATCTCGTCGTCCCCTAGAACTTCAGGCCCGCGTTACGGGCGCCGTCCGCTATGGCTCGAATCACGCCGTGGTACTTGAAACCGCCCCGATCGAAGACAACGGCCTCGATGCCCTGGTCTTTCGCCCGGCCGGCAATAACCTCGCCGACCTTCTTGCCCGCCGCCACGTTGCCGGTGGAGGACAGACCACCGGAGGTGTCCTTGTCCAGGGTCGACGCCGAGGCGAGAGTCACCCCGCGGTCGTCGTCGATCACCTGGACGTAGAGGTGCCGCAGGCTGCGGAACACCGTCAGTCGGGGCCGGTCCGAGGTGCCGCGCACCACGTCCCTGTACCGACGCTTGATCCTCTTCCGACGCTGCTTGCGATCACTCATCCGACTCATGCCGTCGCTCCCTGCTTGCCAGCCTTGGTCCGGACCTTCTCGGTCGAGTACCGAACACCCTTGCCCTTGTACGGCTCGGGCGGCCGAAGGGCCCGGATCTCCGCGGCGATCTGGCCTACCTGCTGACGGTCGATACCCTTCACCGTCACCCGGTTGGTCTTGGCATCCACGTCAATCTCGATGCCGTCGGGCACCGCGAATCTGATGGGGTGAGAGTGGCCCAGATTGAAGACCACGTCGTTGCCCTGTTTTTCGGCTCGGTATCCGATGCCGACGATATCCAGTTCCTTGGTCCAGCCCTCGGAGACGCCGGTGGTGGCGTTGGCCAGCAGTGACCGAATCAGACCGTGGAAGGACCTGGTTTGGGCCTCTTCATTCTGCCTGGTCAGCCTCAGCTCGCGTTCTTCGATTGCAGCATCCAACCCCGGCAGCAGATCGACGGACAGCGCGCCCTTCGGTCCCTTGACCCGCACCGATCGGCCGTCGATGGTGACATCGACCCCCTTCGGCATCGGGATGGGCATCTTTCCTATGCGTGACATGCGACCCTCCCTACCAGATCTCGCACAGGACTTCGCCACCCACCCGCAGGCCGCGCGCCTGCTCGTCGGTGAGGACTCCCCTGTTGGTCGAAATCACGGCCACGCCGAGGCCGTTGCGCACCCTGGGCAGGTTTTCCGCTCCCCGGTAGACCCGACGGCCCGGCGAGGACACCCGCTGGACGCCGTGGATCGCCGGCTCTCCGTCCTCCGCGTACTTGAGGTAGATGCGGATCAGACCCTGAGGCCCTTCCTCGAGCAGCTTGAAGGTCCTGATATACCCTTCCTGCTTGAGGATCTTGGCGATCTCGAGCTTCATCTTCGACGCCGGGACGTCGGTTCGGTCGTGACGCACCGAAGTGGCGTTGCGAATACGAGTCAACATGTCCGAAACAGGATCTGTCATGCTCATGCCGACCCCCTCACCAGCTCGCCTTGGTCACACCGGGCAGGAAGCCCTCGAGGGCCAGCTTGCGGAAGCAGACGCGGCACAGTTGGAACTTCCTCATGTAGCCGCGGGGCCGCCCGCACGCCCGACAGCGGTTGCGCTGCCTGACCTTGAACTTCGGCTTCCTCAGGCTCTTCGCGATCGACGATTTTCGTGCCACGGTGCCTCCTACCTGCTGCGAGCGAAGGGCATTCCCATGCCGGCGAGCAGGGCGTGCGCCTGGTCGTCGGTGGGTGCCGATGTGGTAATGGTGATGTTCATGCCGATGGTGCCTTCCACCTTTTGGTAGTCGACCTCCTGGAAGACCAGGATGTCCCGGATGCCAAGGGTGTAATTGCCGCGACCGTCGAAGGAGCTCGAGCTCACTCCGCGGAAGTCGCGCACCCGGGGCAGACCGATGCTGATCAGGCGATCCAGGAACTCGTACATCCGTTCCCGCCTCAGCGTGACCTTGGCGCCAACCGGCATTCCCTCACGCAGCTTGAATGCGGCAATCGACTTGCGCGCTCGCCTGATCACCGGCTTTTGACCGGTGATGTTGGTGAGCTGTTCGATCGCCATGTCCAGCAGCTTCGCGTTCCGGGACGCCTCGCCGACGCCGATGTTGCAGGTGATCTTTTCGATCTTCGGCACCTGCATCGGGTTGTCGAGCCCGAAGTCCTTGGTCAGCTGCGGGACCACCTCGTCCCTGTACTTGGCCTGTAAGCGCGCCATCGTCCCTCCTCACCTAACGGTCGAGAATCGCGCCGTCTGTTTTCGCGACCCGAACCTTGCGTCCATCGTCGAGGATCTTGAATCCGACCCTCGTCCGCCGCCCGCTGTCCGGGGATACCACCATGACGTTGGAGACATTGATCGGAGCTTCCCGCTCCACGATGCCCCCCTGGATCCTCTTCTGCGGATTCGGCCTGGTGTGCCGCTTGATCATGTTCACACCCTCGACCACCACCCGACCCCGGGGAGGATCAACCTTCAGGACCCGGCCACGCTTGCCGGTGTCCTTGCCGGTCACCACTTCCACTGTGTCGCCCTTCTTGATCTTCATGGCGCCTCCTAGATCACTTCCGGTGCCAGCGACACGATCTTCATGAAACGGCGCTCCCTGAGCTCGCGGGCCACCGGTCCGAAAACTCGGGTCCCCACCGGGTCGCGCTCGGGGGTCACGAGCACCGCCGCGTTTTCGTCGAACCTGATGTACGAACCGTCGCGACGGCGCGTACGCGCCCGGGTGCGGACGATCACGACCTTGACGACGGTGCCCTTCTTGATGTCGGAATCGGGCGCCGCTTCTTTGACGGAGCACACCAGGATATCGCCGATGCCGGCGTATCGCGGAGCGGACGAGCCGCCGAGCTGGCGGATCGCCTGCACCTTTCGGGCACCGGAGTTGTCCGCCACCTTGAGCATGGTTCCCATCTGGATCATGGCGTCATTCTCCTACTTGGCCCGCTCGATGATCTTGCGCACCCGCCAACGCTTGCGCCGTGACAGCGGGCGGCACTCCTCGATGAGCACCCTGTCTCCGGTGTTGGCTGAGTTCTCCTCGTCGTGCGCCATGAACTTCGTGGAGGTCCGTACGAACCGGTGGTACAGGGGGTGCATGACGAAGTTCTCCACCTTCACCACCACCGACTTGTCGGCGGCGTTGGAGGTGACGACTCCAACCTTCGTGGTCTTGGTCTTGACGGTCGCGACATCACTCATGATGCTCTCTCCTGAACGCCCCGCTGGTTGATCACCGTCAGCACGCGGGCTATGTCCTTGCGAACCTCACGGATCTTCTGCGGGTTCTCGATCTGACCGGTGGACTTCTGAAAGCGGAGCTTGAACAGCTGCTCCTCCAGGTCCCCGAGCGACTTCTTGAGCTCGTCGTCGGTCCGCTCGCGAAACTCCTTCGCCCTCATAGCACCTCTCCCCTCGTCACGAAGCGGGTCTTGATCGGCAGCTTGTGCGCCGCCAGCCGCATCGCTTCCCGCGCCACCGGCTCGGCCACGCCCTCCATTTCGTAGAGGATGCGGGCCGGCTTGACCACCGCCACCCACTCTTCAGGGTTGCCCTTGCCCTTACCCATCCGGGTTTCGAGCGGTTTCTTGGTGATCGGCTTGTCCGGGAAGACCCGAATCCAGATCTTCCCGCCGCGCTTGACGTGGCGGGTCATGGCGATACGAGCCGCTTCGATCTGGCGAGCCGTGATCCAGCCCCGTTCGAGGGCCTGCAGCCCGAAGTCGCCAAACGCCACCGTGGCCCCTCGCAGGGCCACCCCGCGATTCATGCCGCGCTGCTGCTTGCGATACTTGACCTTTTTCGGCATCAACATGGCAAACTCCTACAGGCGGCCGCGCACGGATCGAGCGCGGTGCCGTTCGCCGCGGTACACCCAGACCTTGACGCCAATCACGCCGTAGGTGGTGTAGGCGGTCTCGAACCCGTAGTCGATGTCCGCCTTGAGGGTGTGCAGCGGCAGCCGCCCCTGCTGGTACCACTCGGCCCGTGCGATCTCGGCGCCGTTGAGACGGCCGGCACAACGAATCTTGATGCCCTGGGCCCCGAAGCGAAGGGCGTTTTCGATCGAGCGCCGCATGGCCCGCCGGAAGGCGATCCGCCGCTCCAGCTGGCGGGCCACATTCTGGGCGATCAGGTGGGCGTCGATCTCGGGGCGCTGGATCTCCTGGATGTTGATGTGGATGTCCTGACCGTACCGGCGCATCAGGTCATCACGCAGTTTGTCCACCTCGGCACCCTTACGGCCGATGATGATCCCAGGACGACCCGACAGGATATTGACGCGCAGCTTGTTCGCGGTGCGCTCGATGTCAATGGCGCTCACCGCGGCATTGGAAAGCCGCTGATACAGCTCCTGCCTGAGCTGCAGGTCCTCGTGGAGAAGATCGGCGTAGTTGCTGCCGCTGGCGTACCACCGCGAACGCCAGGTGTTGTTGTACCCGAGGCGAAAGCCGTACGGATGCGTTTTCTGTCCCACTACAACCTCCCTAAGATTCCCGCACCGAAAGCTCGACCGTGATGTGGCACATCCGCTTCAAAATGCGGTGCATCCGGACCCACTTCGACGCCGGCCGTCCGCGCTTCAGGCGGGGGCCGTCGTCAACGGTGATGGTGCGAATAAACACCTTGTCCACATCGACATCCGGCTGTGATTGCTCCAGATTCGCCAGCGCAGACTTGACGACCTTGGCCACGTCGGCGGCAGCGTACTTGTTGCTCAGCTGCAGCGACGTGATCGCCGGTTCCACTGGCTTGCCTCGCACCATGTCGGCGAGCAGCCGGACCTTGCGGGGCGAGGAGCGATAATAGCGTAGTTGAGCTCGAGATTCCATACGACCCCCTACCGAGCGCCCCGTTCCCTGCGCCCGCTGTGACCCCGAAAGGTCCGCGTCGGAGCGAACTCACCGAGCTTGTGACCGACCATGTTCTCGGTCACGTACACCGGGACGAATTTGTGACCGTTGTGGACCGCGATCGTCTGCCCCACCATCAGCGGAGTGATCGTGGACCGCCTGGACCAGGTCTTGATGACTTGTCGGCCTCCCGAGTCCGAGAGCGCCTCCACCTTCTTGGAAAGGTGTTCGTCGACGAACGGTCCCTTGCGAATTGAACGAGCCATCTCCTCCTCCTACTTCTTTCGCCGGGACACGATCAGCCGATCGGAGCCCTTGCGCTTGCGGGTCTTGGCGCCCTTGGTCGGCCACCCCCAGGGTGACACCGGGTGACGACCTTTGTTCCGACCCTCGCCGCCACCGTGCGGGTGATCCACCGGATTCATGGCGGTGCCCCTGGTCTGCGGGCGAACGCCCAACCAGCGCGAGCGGCCGGCCTTGCCGAGCTTGATGTTGCTCTGATCGGCATTGCCCACCTGACCGATGGTTGCCATGCACACCGACAGCACCATCCGCATTTCCCCGGACGGCATCCGCAGCGTCGTGTGCTTGCCCTCCTTGGCCATGATCTGAGCGGAGGCGCCGGCGGAGCGAACCATTTGGCCGCCCTTGCCGGGCTTGAGCTCGACGTTGTGGACCAGTGTTCCGAGCGGGATATTGCCGATCGGCATCGAATTGCCGACCCGGACATCCACCTTCTCGCCGGCGACCACCTGGGATCCCACCTTGATGCCCACCGGGGCCAGGATGTACCGCTTTTCGCCGTCGGCGTAGTTCAGCAGGGCGATATTCGCCGACCGGTTGGGATCGTACTCGATGGTGGCCACCGTCGCGGGCACGTCGAACTTGTCGCGCTTGAAATCGATCACCCGGTAGCGGCGCTTGTGGCCGCGGCCGCGGTGGCGGGACGTGATGCGACCGTCCGAGTTGCGCCCGGAAGAACGGGTCTTGCCCTCGGTCAGCTTCTTGTTGGGCCGCTTCTCGGTAATCTCTGCGAAATCCGACCCGGTCACGAAACGACGGCCCGGCGATGTGGGTTTGTAACCTCTGATTCCCATTCCCGCCTCCTCAGATTCCCTCGAAGAACTCGAGGGTCTTCGAGCCTGGGGCCAGCGTCACGTAGGCCTTGCGGGTCGCAGGCCGGTGTGAGACCACGCGTCCGTACCGCATGATCGGCTTGCCCTTGCGATTCACGATGTGGACCTCGGTGACCCTGACGTCGAACAGCTCCTCGACCGCGCTGCGGACCTGGATCTTGTTGGCGCGTCGGTCGACCTCGAAGCACACCGTGTTCTCGCGCTCCTGCATGAGAGTCGTCTTCTCCGTGATCAACGGACGGACAACGATCTGTCGTGCCTTCATGACAGCACCTCCGCAAGCGATCTCACGGCCGGTTCGGAAGCCACGATCCAACGGTGGTTCAGCACCTCGTAGGCGTTCAGAGACGTCGCGTCCAGCATCTTGATCTCCGGGCGGTTGCGGCTGGCGAGGTGGAGGTTCAGGTTGTCCAACCCATCCACCAGCAGCACCTTCTCACCGGCGATCCCGAGCTGGTCCAGCCGCCGCAGGAAGTCCCGGGTCTTCGGCTCGGTGAGCTCGAGCGAATCGAGCACCACCAGCCGGCCCTCGGCGATCCGTTTCGACAGCACGCCCGACAGCGCGGCGCGACGGGTCTTGCGGTTCACCTTCATCGCGTACGACCGGGGTGTCGGGCCGTGCACGGTACCGCCCGATCGCCACAGAGGAGACTGGCGCGAACCGGCGCGCGCTCGGCCGGTATGCTTCTGCTTCCACGGCTTGGAGCGGGTGCCGGCAACCTCGTTGCGGCCCTTGACCTTGTGGGTTCCCCGGCGCCGGCTGGCGAGGTAGGCGCGAACCACCTCCCACACCACGTGCTCTTTGACCTCGCGGGCAAAGACCCGGTCGGGCAGCTCCATCGAGCCCACCACCTTGTTGTCCCAGTTCTTGACTTCGATCTTCATGACACCACCCCTCGCCTCACGAAACCTTGACGATCCGGATGTAGCTGTTGCGCGCACCCGGAATGCCGCCCTTGATGAAGAGCAGGTTGCGGTCGGCGTCCACCTTGACCACGGTGGCGTTTTTGACCGTCACTCGTTTGTTGCCCATCTGGCCCGGCATTTTCTGCCCGGGAAAGACGCGCGACGGATCCGCCGATCGACCGATCGATCCGGGAGCACGGTGGAACATCGACCCGTGGCTCGCCCGACCACCGCCGAAACCGTGGCGCTTGATCACGCCCTGGAATCCCCTTCCCTTGGAGCGGCCGATCACGTTCACCGACTCGTCCGGCTGGAAGATGTCCGCCAGCACCGCGTCGCCGGGCTTCGCCTCGTCGCCGTCATCCACCGGCACCTCGCCAAGCAGTCGGGTCGGCGGAATGCCGGCCTTGGCAAAGTGCCCCTGGATCGGCTTCGGCGAATTGCGGCGCGGGCTCCGCTCCACCAGGCCGATCTGGACCGCATCATAGCCGTCGCGCTCGTGGCTCTTTCGCTGCACAACGACGCATGGACCGGCCTCGATCACGGTCACAGGGACGACCCTGCCGTTGTCGTCGAAAATCTGGGTCATGCCCACCTTTTTGCCGAGAATGCCGCGTACCATGGTCATCACCTCGCGCCGTAGGCCTTGATCTCGACGTCGACTCCCGCTGGAAGCTCGAGCTTCATCAAGGCATCGATGGTCTGCTGGGTCGGATCGAGGATGTCCATCAACCGCTTATGGGTGCGGATCTCGAACTGCTCCCTCGACTTCTTGTCAACGTGCGGCGACCGAAGCACGGTGAACCGCTGGATGTGGGTCGGCAGCGGAATGGGTCCCGAAATGCGGGCCCCCGTACGCTGCGCGGTGTCCGCGATCTCGGTTGCGGACTGGTCCAGCAGACGGTAGTCGTATGCCTTCAGACGGATCCGGATCTTATCGCTGGCCATGTTTTACTCCACGATCTCGGTGATCGAGCCGGCGCCTACGGTGCGGCCGCCCTCGCGGATCGCAAACCTCAAACCCCGCTCCATCGCGATCGGCGTGATCAGCTCCACCTCGATGTTCGTGTTGTCACCCGGAATCACCATCTCCACTCCCTCGTCCAGGTTCACCGACCCCGTCACATCCGTCGTCCGGAAGAAAAACTGCGGCCGGTAGCCTCGGAAGAACGGCGTGTGGCGACCCCCCTCCTCCTTCGTCAACACGTACACCTCGGCTCGAAACTTCTTGTGCGGATTGATCGACCCAGGCTTTGCCACCACCTGGCCCCGCTCCACATCCTTGCGCTCCGTCCCTCGCAGCAACAGCCCGACGTTGTCCCCAGCCTCTCCGTAATCCAGTAGCTTGCGGAACATCTCCACGCCCGTCACAACCTTCTTCATCGTCGGCCGTATGCCGACAATCTCCATCTCCTCGCCAACCTTCACCTTCCCGCGCTCGATCCGACCCGTCACCACCGTCCCCCGCCCGGATATCGTGAACACGTCCTCGATCGGCATCAGAAAATCCTTGTCAATATCCCGCTCGGGCAACGGAATGTAGTCGTCCATCGCCCCCAAGAGCTCCCATATCGACTTGCACTCCTCAGAATCCGGATCCTCAGACTCCCCTGCCTTCAACGCCGATCCCCGTATCACCGGAATGTCGTCCCCAGGAAACTCGTACTCGCTCAGTAACTCCCGAACCTCTAGCTCCACAAGGTCCAAAAGCTCCTCGTCATCCACCATGTCCACCTTGTTCATGTACACGATGATGAACGGCACCCCCACCTGACGCGCCAGCAATATGTGCTCCCGCGTCTGCGGCATCGGCCCGTCCGCCGCCGACACCACCAACACCGCACCGTCCATCTGCGCAGCCCCCGTGATCATGTTCTTCACGTAGTCCGCGTGCCCAGGACAGTCCACGTGCGCGTAGTGCCGCTTCTCCGACTGATACTCCACGTGCGCCGTGTTGATCGTGATCCCCCGCGCCTTCTCCTCCGGCGCCTTGTCGATCGCGTCAAACGGCGTGTAATCCGCCAACCCCTTCGCCGCCAACGTCTTCGTGATCGCCGCCGTCAACGTCGTCTTGCCGTGATCCACGTGACCTACCGTCCCGATGTTCACGTGCGGCTTCGTCCGCTCAAACTTCTTCTTGGCCATCTCAGCCTCCCGTTAAGCGATCATTCCGCGGGCGCGGGCGATGATCGTCTCGGCCCTCTGGTGGGGCACCTCGTCGTAGTGGTCGAACTGCATGGTGTAGGTGGCGCGTCCCTGCGTCGCCGACCGGAGATCGGTGGCATAGCCGAACATCTGCGACAGCGGGACATGGACCGTCACCACCTGAAAGCCGGCTCGGGGCTCCATGCTGATGATCTTTCCACCGCGCCGGTTGAGATCTCCGATGACGTCACCCATGTACTCTTCGGGCGTCACCGCCTCGACCTCCATGATCGGTTCGAGCACGACCGGTCGAGCCTTGCTCGCGGCATCCTGAAACGCCATCGAGCCCGCCACCTTGAACGAGATCTCGGACGAATCCACTTCGTGGAAGGACCCGTCGTAGAGGGTGACCGAAACGCCGACCATCTGGTAGCCGGCGAGAATGCCCCTCTCCATGGCCTCCCGGACGCCGATCTCCACCGGCCTGATGAACTCCTTGGGTATGACTCCCTGCTTGATCTCGTCGGTGAACTCGAAGTCGGTACCGTCGGTCAGCGGCGCCACCCGGACCTTGGCGTGGCCGTACTGGCCCCGGCCGCCGCTCTGGCGCACGAATCGTCCCTCGCCCTTGGCCTCTTCGGTGATCGTCTCCCGATAGGCGACCTGGGGCCGCCCCACCCTGGCGCCGATCTTGAACTCGCGCATCAGTCGATCGACGATGATCTCGAGGTGGAGCTCCCCCATGCCCGAGATGATGGTCTGGCCGGTTTCCTCGTTGGTGTGAACTCTGAACGTGGGATCCTCGTTGGTGAGCTTGCCGAGAGCGGCTCCCAGCCTATCCCCGTCGAGCTGGGTCTTCGGTTCGATGGCCACCGCGATGACCGGCTCCGGGAACTGCATGGACTCGAGGACGATCGGATTCGAGGGATCGCAAATCGTGTCCCCGGTGGCCGCGTTCCTCAGGCCGACGACCGCGCAGATGTCGCCGGCGTAGACCTCCGAGATCTCCTCCCGCTTGTTGGCGTGCATCTTGAGCAGCCGCCCGATCCTCTCCGACTTGCCGGTCGCCGCATTGACCACTGACGACCCGGTCTTGAGGTGGCCCGCATAGATCCTGATGAAGGACAGTTGACCGACGAAGGGGTCGGTCATGATCTTGAAGACCAGGGCTGCGAACGGCTCGTCGTCACCGGCCCTCCGGACGTCGAGCTCGCCGGTGGCGGGTCGGTAGCCCTCGATGGGCGGTACATCCTGCGGTGACGGCATGTAATCCACGACCGCGTCAAGCAACGGCTGGACACCCCTGTTCTTGAACGCCGCTCCACAGAGCACCGGTACGAGGGCACCACTCAGGGTGCCGACCCGAAGCCCGCTCCGGATCTGGTCCTCCGACAGGTCGCCCTGGGAGAGGTACTGGTCGAGCAGTTCCTCCGAGGTCTCCGCCACCGCTTCGAGCAGGCGTTCACGGTGCTCGTCGGCCTCCGCACGGTATTCGCCCGGCACCGGCTCCTCGTCGTACTCCGCACCGAGGGTGTCGTCCATATACCGGTAGGCCCTCATTCGTACGAGATCGATCACGCCCGCAAAGGCCTCCTCCCGCCCGAGGGGAACCTGGACGGCGATGGGGTTGGCCTTGAGCTTGTTCCTGATCTGATCGACGACCCCGGCAAACCTGGAGCCCACGCGGTCCATCTTGTTGATGAACGCCACCCGCGGCACCCGATAGCGGTCCGCCTGGCGCCACACGGTTTCTGACTGAGGTTCGACTCCGCCGACCGCGCAGAACACCGCTACTGCACCGTCAAGCACGCGCAGGCTGCGCTCGACCTCGGCCGTGAAATCCACGTGGCCGGGTGTGTCGATGATGTTGATTCGGTGGTCCCTCCAGGAGCACGTGGTGGCTGCGGAGGTGATGGTGATGCCGCGCTCCTGTTCCTGTGGCATCCAGTCCATGGTGGCGGTGCCGTCGTGAACCTCGCCCAGCTTGTAATTAATGCCGGTGTAGTAGAGCACCCGCTCGGTAGTCGTCGTCTTACCGGCATCGATGTGGGCCATGATGCCGATATTTCGGACGTGGTCGAGGGGGATGAGACGCGGCATTTTTCAAAGAACTCCTGAACAAAAGGAAAGACTAAAGAACTGGGATCACCACCGATAGTGTGCGAAGGCCTTGTTGGCCTCCGCCATGCGATGCGTGTCGTCACGCTTTTTTATGGCGCCCCCACGATTGGAGGCAGCATCGAGGAACTCGCCGGCGAGACGTTCCATCATGGTCTTCTCGTGCCGCGAGTTGGAGTAGTTGATCAACCAGCGGATCGCCAGCGACTGCTGACGGTCGGCGCTGACTTCGATCGGCACCTGATAGGTGGAGCCACCGACTCTACGCGACTTCACCTCGACCTGGGGCCTGGTGTTGTCCATGGCTCTCTTGAAGACCTTGAGCGGATCGTCGCCAGTCCTCTCGGCGATGAGATTCAAGGCCCCGTAGAAGATCCGGTCGGCGGTGGTCTTCTTGCCGTGGCGGGTCACGTTGTTGATGAACTTCGTCACCAGCCTCGAGCTGTAGACGGGGTCCGGCAGGATCTCTCGTTTTTCGGCGGTTCCGCGGCGCGGCATGACGTCCTCCCTCAGGCCTTCGGTCGCTTGGCGCCGTATTTGGAGCGCTGCTGGCGGCGACCATCGACGCCCTGGCAGTCCATGGTGCCCCGAATGATGTGGTAGCGAACGCCCGGCAGATCCTTGACCCGCCCCCCCCTAATCATCACCTGGGAGTGCTCCTGGAGATTGTGGCCCTCACCCGGAATATAGGCCGTCACCTCGATGCCATTCGTCAGGCGGACACGGGCCACCTTGCGAAGAGCCGAGTTCGGCTTCTTCGGGGTGGTGGTGAACACCCGGGTGCACACCCCACGCCGTTGCGGACAGGACTGGAGGGCGGGACTCTTGGTCTTTTCCGCCGCCGTCCTGCGGCCCTGACGGACCAACTGCGAGATCGTTGGCATATTCGCTCCCTGATTCCTACAGATAAGTGCTGGTGGGTTTTACACTTACCCACCGGCGAACATGAACGCTGCTCCGATCGAGCCAGAGCCGCGGAAGAATACCCGAGAAGCTACGCTCTGTCAACTGTCCTGCAGCGGACGCGCGCCCTGAGCTTCGAGCAGGGCCGCGGCCGCTTCGGTCATCTCCTGATAGAGGGCATCGGCCTCCTCTTTGGGCTCCATTTCGTCCTCCGGCACCGGCTCGATCACGGTCCGCCGGTACTTCGGCGCTCCCGTCCCCGCCGGAATCAGTCGTCCGACGATGACGTTTTCCTTGAGCCCGTGGAGGTTGTCCACTTTGCCGGAAACCGCGGCCTCGGTGAGCACCCTCGTGGTCTCCTGGAAGGACGCCGCCGAGATAAAGCTCTCGGTGGCGAGAGAGGCCTTGGTGATGCCCAGCAGCAGCGATTTCGCGGTCGCCGGCTCGCCCGAGGCCACCGTCACCCGTTCGTTCTCCCTCCTGAACAGATAACCGGGAACCTGCTGATCCAGCAGGAAGTCGGTGTCGCCCGGATCGACGACCTTCACGAAACGCATCATCTGGCGAACCATGACCTCGATGTGCTTGTCGTTGATCGTCACCCCCTGCGACCTGTAGACCTCCTGGATCTTGTCGACCAGGTGTCGCTGCATTTCCTGTTCGCCGAGGATCGACAGGATGTCGTGCGGGTTGACCGCGCCCTCGGTCAGAGGATCGCCGGCCTGGATGAACTCGCCCTCCTGCACCGAAACGTGGGCGTAGCGGGGAATCGAGTACTCGCGGTGCTCGCCACCCTCGCCCTTGACCAGAATCCGCCGTTGACCGCGTACCGGTTCGGTGATCTCGACGGTTCCGTCGATCTCCGAAACCACCGATGGGTCCTTCGGCTTGCGGGCCTCGAACAGCTCCACCACGCGCGGCAAACCACCCGTAATGTCCTTGGTCTTCGACATCTCTCGCGGGATCTTCGCCAGCACATCACCCGAGGCCAGCTTCTCGCCCTCGGCCACCGACAGGTGAGACCCGATGGGCAGCTGATACCGCCGCGACTCGCCCTTCTTGGATCCCGCGACCTCGATGGTCGGGATTCGCTTCCCGGAGCCGAGCGGCTCGATCACGATCTTGTGGGCGTGGCCGGTGAGCTTGTCGATTTCCTCGCGGACGTTTTCACCCTCCACCAGGTCGTGGAACTTCACCTTGCCCGAGATTGCCGTCAGAATGGACGAGGTGAATGGGTCCCACTCCACCAGCGGCGTTCCGGGCACGGCGTCGGCGCCGTCCTCCACCAAGAGGTGAGAGCCGTAGGCGACCGAGTAGCGCTCCTTCTCGCGCTGACGCTCGTCGAGGATGACGACCTTGCCGGTCCGCGAGATAGCGATCTGCTGGCTATCCTTGTTCATCACCGAGGCCACGTTGAGGTACTTGACCGTACCAGTGTGGTTGGCCACATGCTGGGACTGGTCTCCACCGCGAGTCGCGGTACCACCGTAGTGGAAGGTCCGCATGGTGAGCTGGGTGCCCGGTTCGCCGATGGACTGGGCGGCGATGATGCCCACCGCCTCCCCGATCTCGACCATGCGGCCGCTGGCAAGCATCCGTCCGTAACAGAGCTGGCACACCCCGCGGTCGGTCTCGCAGGTGAGCACCGATCTGATCCGAACCCGTTCGATGCCGGCCTCTTGAATCTGATTGGCCAGACCGTCGGTGACCTCAGTGTTCATTGAACAGATCAGGGTCCCCTCGATGGGGTCGTAGACGTCCTCGGCGCAGACGCGGCCGACCACACGGTCGCGCAGCTGCTCGAGGATCTCCCCTCCCTCGGAAATCGCCGTCACCTCGATGCCGTTGTCGGTGCCGCAGTCGGGCTCGACCACAATCACATCCTGCGCGACGTCCACCAGGCGCCGGGTGAGGTAGCCCGAGTCGGCCGTCTTCAGCGCGGTGTCGGCGAGGCCCTTGCGGGCGCCGTGGGTGGAGATGAAGTACTGCAACACCGACAGCCCCTCGCGGAAGTTGGCGGTGATCGGCGTCTCCATGATCTCACCGGACGGCTTCGCCATCAGGCCGCGCATGCCGGCGAGCTGGCGCACCTGCTCGCGCGAGCCCCTGGCGCCCGAGTCAGCCATCATGAAGATGGGATTGAACTCACCCGTGTTGAGATCGATGCTCGACATCTGGGCGAACATCTCCTTTGCTACGTCCTCAGTGACCCGGTGCCAGATGTCGATGATTTTGTTGTGCCGTTCGCCGGTGGTAATGAGGCCGGCCGACCGCTGCCGTTCGACCTCGTCGACCTCCTTGTAGGCCTGCTCGAGGTGAGTCTGCTTTCCATCCGGGATCACCATGTCGTCACTGGCGAGCGACAGGCCGGACTTGGTGGCGTAGAGGAAGCCGGTCTCCTTGAGGTTGTCGAGCAACACGATGGTCGGCTCGTGGCCGAGGTTCATGAAGGCATAGGCGACCAGGTTCTGGAGGCCCTTCTTCTTCAGCTGGCCATTGATGAACGGCATCTCATCCGGCAGCTGCATGTTGAACAGCACCCGCCCGACGGTGGTTTCCAGGAGCATGTTCTCGACCTCGATCATGTCGGCGTGGAGCACGTCCTGAGAGCCGCCCTGGGCCACCAGATCGATCAGCTTCCCCGAGAACCTGAGCTGGATCGGCGCCTGGGTGGCGACGACGCCTGCGTTGTAGGCGAGGAACACCTCCTCCGGCTCGGAGAATACCTTTCCGGATCCCTTGGCCATATGGTTTTCGGTGGTCAGGTAGTAGACGCCGATCACCATGTCCTGCGACGGCACCGCCAGCGGACGACCGCTGGCCGGCGACAGGATGTTGCGCGAGGACATCATGAGGATGTGGGCCTCGAGCTGAGCCTTCGGCGACAGCGGCACGTGGACCGCCATCTGGTCGCCGTCAAAGTCGGCGTTGTAGGCCGCGCAGACCAGCGGGTGGATCTTGATCGCCTTGCCCTCGACCAGCACCGGCTCGAAAGCCTGGATACCGAGGCGGTGCAGGGTGGGGGCGCGGTTGAGCAACACCGGGTGCTCGCCGATGACCTTTTCGAGTGAATCCCAGACCTCCGGCGTCTGGAGGTCGACCAGCTCCTTGGCCATCTTGATGGTGCTGGCCAGCTCGCGGGTCTCGAGCTCCTGATAGACGAAGGGCTTGAACAGCTCCAACGCCATCTTTTTGGGCAGCCCGCACTGGTGCAGCTGCAGCTCCGGACCGACCACGATCACCGACCGGCCGGAGTAGTCGACGCGCTTGCCGAGCAGGTTTTGCCGGAACCGGCCCTGCTTGCCCTTGAGATTATCGGACAGCGACTTGAGGGGTCGATTGTTGGACCCCTTGATGACCCGGCCGCGGCGGCCGTTGTCGAACAGGGCATCCACCGCCTCCTGCAGCATCCTTTTTTCGTTACGGACGATGACCTCGGGGGCCCGCAGGTCGAGCAGCTTCTTGAGCCGGTTGTTGCGGTTGATCACCCGGCGGTAGAGATCGTTGAGATCCGAGGTTGCAAAGCGCCCGCCGTCCAGCGGCACCAGGGGCCGGAGCTCCGGCGGCAGCACCGGAATCACCTCGAGAATCATCCAATCCGGCCGGTTGCCGGAACGTCGCAGCGACTCGACCAGCTTCAGCCGCTTGGCCGCCTTCTGGCGCCGCATGATGGCGGTTTCGGTGCGCATGAGCATCCGCAGCTCCGCCGCCATATCATCGAGATCGAGGGTCTGCAGGAGGTCCCGGATCGACTCGGCGCCCATCTGGGCCACGAAGGCGTCGCCAAAGTCCTCGCGTGCCTGCCGGAACTCCTCCTCGGACAGAATCTGCTTTTCCTCGAGCTCGGTGTCGCCCGGGTCGATCACCACGTACGCCTCGAAGTAGAGCACCCTCTCGAGCTCGCGCATGGTCATGTCGAGCAGCAGCCCAATTCGCGACGGCAGGCCCTTGAAAAACCAGACGTGGGAGACCGGGGCGGCGAGCTCGATGTGACCCATGCGCTCCCGCCGGACCTTGGATTTGGTGACCTCGACGCCGCACTTGTCGCAGACGACGCCGCGGTACTTCATCCGCTTGTACTTGCCGCACAAGCACTCCCAGTCGGTGACCGGACCGAAGATCTTGGCGCAGAACAGACCGTCCCGTTCCGGCTTGAAAGTCCGGTAGTTGATGGTCTCGGGTTTGACCACCTCTCCGTGGGACCATGAACGGATCTTCTCCGGGCTGGCGAGACCCAACCGGATGGCGTTGAAGTCATTCAGGGGTTTGGGCTTTTCGAAGAAACTGCGAACTTCATTCAGGGACGAACGCTCCATGCTCCGCACCCCCTATTCGTCTTCCTGCTGCAGCAGCTCGACGTCGAGCGCCAGCGCCTGCAGCTCACGGACAAGTACGTTGAACGACTCGGGCAGCCCCGGTTCCTCGGGAACCTGACCCTTGACGATCGCTTCGTAGACCTTGGCGCGGCCTTCGACGTCGTCCGACTTCACGGTGAGTAGCTCCTGGAGGGTGTGGGCGGCACCGAATGCCTCGAGGGCCCAGACCTCCATCTCTCCCAGCCGCTGGCCACCGAACTGCGCCTTGCCGCCCAGCGGCTGCTGGGTGATCAGGGAGTATGGACCAATCGACCGGGCGTGGATCTTGTCATCCACGAGGTGGCTCAGCTTCAGCATGTAAATGTAGCCGACCGTGACCCGTTGTTCGAAGGGGTCGCCGGTGACGCCGTCATAAAGGAGGCTCTTGCCGTCCTCCGGCAGGCCCGCCTTGTTCAGCATGTCCCGGATCTCGTCCTCGGTTGCACCTTCGAAAACCGGTGTCGCGAAGGTCAGGCCGAGCTCCTGACCGGCCCACCCGAGGTGGGTTTCCAGGATCTGGCCGACGTTCATTCGGGACGGCACACCGAGCGGGTTGAGGACGATCTGAACCGGCGTTCCGTCCGGCAAGAACGGCAGATCTTCCACCGCCAGGGTTTGCGAGATTACGCCCTTGTTGCCGTGCCGGCCGGCCATCTTGTCACCCACCTGGAGCTTGCGCTTCATGGCGATGAAGACCTTGACCTGCTTGATCACTCCGGGCGGCAGCTCGTCGCCCTGACGCAAAAGCTCGATGCGCTCCTGGTTGATCTGCTCGAGGACCTCGATCTGGGAGTCGGCCTGGCGCATGATCAGGCGCACCTTGTCCAACAGTTTGGTGTTCTTCAACGGCAGATCGACCAGCTTGGTCTTGGTGAGCCGGCGCAGCGCGTCGGCGGTGAGCTTGCCGCCCTTCTTGACGATCACCTCGTTGTCGCGGCCGACGGTGACGTTGGCGTTGACGACCTTGCCTTCCAACAATCTCTGGATCTTGCTTTCCCTGACCTCAAGGATGATCCGCCGCTCGTCCTCCGAGTTCTTGCGGAGACGGTCGATCTCCGCAGCCTCGATCCCCAGTTGGCGCGAGTCCTTCTCGACGCCCTTGCGAGCGAAGACCTGAACCCCCACCACCACACCCTCGATACCGGGCGGACAGCGCAGCGAGGCGTCCCTGACGTCGCCCGCCTTCTCGCCGAAGATGGCCCGGAGCAGCTTCTCCTCTGGGGTGAGCTGGGTTTCACCCTTGGGGGTCACCTTACCCACCAGGATCGAGCCCTGGCGAACCTGGGCGCCGACGTGGATGATCCCGGCCTCGTCGAGATGGGCGAGGGCGGACTCGGACACGTTGGGAATGTCGCGGGTGATCTCCTCGGGGCCGAGCTTGGTGTCCCGCGCCGAGGTCTCGAACTCTTCGATGTGGATCGAGGTGTAGCGGTCATCCTTGACCAGCTGCTCGGAGACCACGATGGCGTCCTCGAAGTTGTAGCCCCGCCAGGGCATGAACGCCACCAGCACGTTGTGGCCGAGGGCGAGCTCGCCCTCCTCGGTGTTGGGCCCGTCGGCGAGGACCTGGCCCTTTTCAACTCGCTGTCCTTCGGCGACCAGCGGTTTCTGGTTGATGGAGGTGTTCTGGTTCGACCGACGGAACTTGGTGAGCTGGTAGATGTTGGCGCCGAACTCGCCCTCGCCCGCCGACTCGCCCTCGACCCGGACGATGATCCGCTGGCTGTCCACCTTGTCGACCACGCCGGCTCGGCGGCAGACCACCACCGCACCGGAATCCTGGGCGACCACCGCCTCCATACCGGTGCCCACGATGGGTGCCTCCGGCCGGACCAGAGGTACCGCCTGCCGCTGCATGTTCGATCCCATCAACGCCCGGTTGGCGTCATCATGTTCGAGGAAGGGGATCAGCGACGCCGCAACCGACACCACCTGGCGCGGCGACACGTCGATGAAATCGACCTGATCGCGGTCGATGACCAGGAACTCGCCGCCCGAGCGGGCGATGACCTTGTCGTCGATCAGCTGGCCCTTGGCGTCGACCCTGGCGTTGGCCTGGGCAATGCTGAGGTTCTCCTCTTCCCAGGCCGGCAGGTAGAAGGCGTAGGGCTCGCCCCAGGCCTCCATCTTCTTGCCTTTCAACAGCTTCTTGTTCATTTTCGTGAACTCGTCACGGGTCACCACCTGGCCGAGCTCGTAGCCGCTGTCGCCCACCTGGGTGATCTGGACGTGCTCGAGGACACGGGCGTTTTCCACCTTCTTGTACGGGGACTCGATGTAACCCATGGAGTTGAGGCGCGCGAAACACGACAACGACGAGATCAGACCGATGTTCGGTCCCTCGGGGGTCTCGATGGGGCAGATCCGACCGTAGTGGGTCGAGTGGACGTCCCGCACCTCGAAGCCGGCCCGTTCTCGGGACAACCCGCCGGGGCCGAGGGCCGACAGCCGGCGTTTGTGGGTAACCTCGGACAGGGGGTTGGTCTGATCCATGAACTGAGACAGCTGGGAGGAACCAAAGAACTCGTCCACGGCAGCCATCACCGGCTTAGAGTTCACCAAATCCCGTGGCATGGCCGAATCGATGTCCGGGTGAATGGACATCTTCTCCTTGATCGCCCGCTCCATTCGCACCAAACCGATCCGGAACTGGTTTTCCATCAGCTCGCCGACCGTGCGGACGCGGCGGTTGGCCAACGAGTCGATGTCGTCCACCCGGCCGATGTCGCGGTGCAGGCGCAGCAGGTACTTCACGAGGTGGAGAAAGTCGTCGACGTCGAGGATCCGCCGATCGAGCTCCTTCTTGACCCCGAGCTTGGCGTTAAACTTGAAACGTCCCACCTGGGAAAGGTCGTACTTGCGCTCGTCGAAAAACAGTCCGTTGAACAGCGTGGTGGCCGACTCCTCGGTCGGCGGATCCCCGGGACGCTGGCGGCGGTAAATCTCCATCCGGGCGTCCATCTGAGTCTGAGAGGAGTCCTTCTCGAGGGTCTGGTGGAGGATCTCACCCACCGGATCCCAGTCGGGGAAGGCCAGAGTGAGGGAGTCGATCCCGGCCTCGTCCGCCATCTCGAGAACCTCGTCGGTTACCCGAGTGTTGGCCGCTGCAATCACCTCGCCGGTCTCCGAGTCCACCAGATCGTCGACCACGATCGCGCCAATCAGCTCCGAGCGGTCGACCCCGACCCGGGTCGGCTTGGCGGGAGTGGCCTTGGTCAGCCGCTTGGTCAGGGCGGAGTCCAGATTGAGGCCGCCGAACAGGAGCGGAGTTGCGATCCTGCGGAACCTGAGCGCCTTCTGGCGCTCCGCCTCGATGTCGAGGATCCGAGAGTCGAGCAACAGCGTCGCCGCCGACTTGCCGCCGGCGATCTTGGCGTCGAACACCGTGTAGAAGGCTCGCAGGATCTGGGAGTTGGTCTCCAGCTCGGGCGCCAGGGCCCTGAGAAACACGGTCCCCGGGAGCCGCCGTTTGCGATCGATTCGAACCCACAGGATCTGTTTGGTGTCGTACTCGAACTCGATCCACGAACCGCGGTACGGGACCACCTTCGCGAGGTAGTGATTAGGTCCCTCGAGGGTGAAAAACACACCCGGGGACCGGTGGAGCTGGGACACGATGACCCGTTCGGTGCCGTTGATGATGAAGGTGCCGTGCTCGGTCATCAACGGCAGCTCGCCGAAGTAGAGCTCCTCTTCCTTCACGTCCCGGACCTGCCGGGTCCCATCCTCTTCGATGTCGAAGGTCACCAGCCGGAAGGTGAGCCGGATCGGAACCGCGTAGGACATGCCCCGCTCTCGGCACTCGTCCGCCGAAAACGGCAGCCTGAGGGCCACCGATGTACCGCACACGCCGCAGCTCTCGATCCGGTTCCTGTTGGCCTTGCCGCAGCTCGGACAGACCACCCGATCGTCATGAGGGTCGCCGGCCTTGAAACGTGCGCCGCAGTGCTCGCACTCGAGGCGGAGATGGTGCAACCCCCCGAGCCGACCGCAGCGGCAGCTCCAGTTTCCGATCTCGTAGCGCACGAACTGCAGCTCGCAGGTTTCCCGAAAGTCCGTGAACGGGAAGATCGTACTCAAGACCGACTGGAGGCCATCGGTCAGCCGTTCGTCGGGCAGCAGGTCCATCTGGAGGAAATCCTCGTATGAGGCCCTCTGAACCTGGATCAGGTTGGGCAGTGGAATGGAGGACGGGTTCTTGGAGAATTCCATCCGCTCATTGGAGGTGGTTGTCATGCGGGGTCCCTCCCGACCAATAGCAACACGGGGAGAGACACCCTCCCCGCGCCGTCAGTGTTCGGCTTCACGTCTCCGGAATCCAGAGGACGGTCGACGATCGTTACTTGATCTCCACCTGGGCGCCAGCGTCCTCGAACTTGGCCTTGACGCTCTCGGCCTCGTCCTTGTTGACACCCTCTTTGATCTTGGTGGGCGCGCTCTCCACGAGCTCCTTGGCCTCTTTCAGCCCGAGCGAGGTGACCTCGCGGACGGCCTTGATCACATTGATCTTCTTGTCGCCCACAGAATTGAGAATCACGTCAAACTCGGTCTGCTCCTCGGCCTGTTCCCCGCCGGCGCCGGCGCCCGGGACCGCACCCGCCATCATCATGGGGGCGGCGGCCGCCGCGGCCGACACACCGAACTCGTCCTCGAGAGCCTTGACGAGCTGGTTGAGCTCCAGCACGGTCATTCCCTTGATCTCGTCCATCAACTTTTCAATCTGAGCCATTTTCTTCGGATCCTCCCTTAGGATTCTTTGGTTTCTTCGGCGGTGGCCACCTGTCCGAGCACCGACGCGAGGCTCTGGACCGGGCTGTTCAGCGCGACCGCCAATCGGCGAATTGGCGACTGCAACAGGTATACGAGCTTGGTGAGCAGGTCTTCCTTGGACGGCATGTCGGCGAGCTTGCTCGCGTCCTCCGCCTCGAGGATCTGGCCCTCCAGGAAGGCGTGTTGGAACGTCAGGGCCGGATGGGTCTTGGCGAAATCGCGCAGCACCTTGGCCAGGGCGATCGGGTCCCCTTCGGTGTACGCGAGCGTCTTCGGCCCCATCAAAAAGGGCGCCAGCGCCTCCAGGTCGGTGCCCTCGACGGCATGCCGCACCACCGAGTTCTTGGCCACCCGATATGTGGACTGAGTGCCCCGAACCTGCGACCTGAGCTCATTGACCTGATTGACCGTGAGGCCGGTGTTCTCCATCAGAAAGAGCGTGCTGACCTCGCTCAGGGCCACCCGAAGCTCTTCCGATCGCTGGTGTTTTTGTTCTCTCGTGAGCATGTTGACTCCCTACTTGACGTCCAGGCTCACGAGGTCGACCTGCACACCCGGCCCCATGGTGGAGCACAGAAACACGGTGTGCACGTAGCGACCCTTGGCCGTTGCCGGTTTCGCCTTTTGGACTGCGTCGACCAGCCGGCGGGTATTCTCGACCAGCTTGTCGGACTCGAACGACACCTTGCCCACCGGCGCGTGGATGATCGCGGTCTTGTCGACCCTGAACTCCACCCGGCCGGCCTTGATGTCCTGGACAGCGGCTGCGACATCCGTCGTAACCGTCCCCGACTTGGGGTTCGGCATCAACCCGCGAGGGCCGAGCACTCGTCCCACTTTGGACAGGACGCGCATCATGTTCGGCGTGGCCACCATGGCGTCGAACTCGAGCCAACCGCCCTGGATCTTTTCGGTTGCCTCGTCGCCGGTGAGAACGAAGTCCGCTCCGGCCTCTTCGGCCAATTTCTGGTCCGCGCCCTCACACACGGCGAGCACTGTTCGGGTTTTGCCCGTGCCGTGAGGAAGCACCACGGTCCCCCGCACCATCTGGTCCGCGTGACGGGGATTGACGCCGAGCCGCATCGAGACCTCGACCGTCTCGTCGAAGCTCGCATAGGCCGCTTCGCGAACGAGGTCGATCGCCTGGTCTATGGGATACGGCCTGCGCTCCACCCTGGCCGCGGCATCACGATACTTTTTTCCCTTGCGTGCCATCGGCCCCTCCTCAATCCCGAATCTCGATACCCATCGAACGGGCGGTCCCCAGAATGATCCGGACAGCGCCTTCGAGAGTATCGGTGTTGAGATCCGGCATCTTCGTCTTGGCGATTTCTTCCACCTGCGTCATGGAGATCTTGCCGACTTTGACCCGATTCGGCTCTCCCGACCCCTTTTCGAGCTGCGCCGCCTTGCGAAGCAGGAAGGAGGCCGGCGGAGTCTTCGTAATGAAGCTGTAGGTCCGGTCGGCATAGACCGTGATGACGGTCGGGATGATGATGCCCTGATCACCCTGGGTTCTGGCGTTGAACGCCTTACAGAAATCCATGATGTTCAAGCCGTGCTGGCCCAGAGCCGGGCCCACCGGGGGAGCCGGTGTGGCCTGCCCACCGGCCAGCTGGAGCTTGATCTGTCCCACTACTTTCTTGGCCATTTTTGTGTCCTCACGTCAACTTTTGCACCTGGCGGAACTCCATTTCCACCGGGGTCTCGCGTCCGAAGATGACCACCATGACTTTTACCGTCGACCGATCGAGGTTGACGTCCTCGACGACGCCGTTGAAGGTCGCAAATGGGCCATCCGTGATTCTGATTTTTTCGCCCTTCTCGAAGACCTCCGAGGGTCGCGGCTTCTCCTGGGTCGCCACCGACTGATGGAGGATCTGGTTGACCTCCTCCTCGGTGAGCGGGGTCGGTTTCTTGCCCGCACCCACGAAGCCGGTCACCTTCGGCGTGTTGCGCACCAGGTGCCAGGCGTCGTCGGTCATCTCCATCTCCACCAGCACGTAACCGGGAAAGAACTTGCGCCGAACCTCCCGCTTCTTGCCGTTCTTGATCTCCACCACCGTTTCGGTCGGGACCTGGATCTCTCCGAAGAACTCCAACATTCCCAGCGCCTCGATACGCTGTTCGAGAGTCTTCTTGACCCGGTCTTCGAAGCCCGAGTAGGTATGGATGATGTACCACTGTTTGGCCATGAACGGCGCTCCCGTCAGGAGAAGACCCCGAAGATCCTGAAGATCTTCTGCGTCATGAAGACGTACACGAGATCACACAGGTAAAGGTAGATCCCGAAGATGAACGAGGCGATCACCACCACCGTCGTGGTGTTGATCACCTCCTGCTTGGTGGGCCAGGTCACCTTCTTGGTTTCGACCACCACCTCGGAGAGGAAATTTTTGAGGCGTTTCCACCATTGCATACCGACGGCTCCTCGTCGCTTCAGATGGCAGGCCAGGAGGGACTCGAACCCCCAACAACCGGTTTTGGAGACCGGGACTCTACCAATTGAGCTACTGGCCTGCGCGAATCCCGTGTCGGACACTCCCGCCGCGCACCATGCACGCCGGGGGTGTTCTCCTATGAATTATTCGATGATGTCGGTGATCGAGCCGGCGCCTACGGTGCGGCCGCCCTCGCGGATCGCGAACCTCAAACCCCGCTCCATCGCGATCGGCGTGATCAGCTCCACCTCGATGTTCGTGTTGTCACCCGGAATCACCATCTCCACTCCCTCGTCCAGGTTCACCGACCCCGTCACATCCGTCGTCCGGAAGAAAAACTGCGGCCGGTAGCCTCGGAAGAACGGCGTGTGGCGACCCCCCTCCTCCTTCGTCAACACGTACACCTCGGCTCGAAACTTCTTGTGCGGATTGATCGACCCAGGCTTTGCCACCACCTGGCCCCGCTCCACGTCCTTGCGCTCCGTCCCTCGCAGCAACAGCCCGACGTTGTCCCCAGCCTCTCCGTAGTCCAGTAGCTTGCGGAACATCTCCACGCCCGTCACAACCTTCTTCATCGTCGGCCGTATGCCGACAATCTCCATCTCCTCGCCAACCTTCACCTTCCCGCGCTCGATCCGACCCGTCACCACCGTCCCCCGCCCGGATATCGTGAACACGTCCTCGATCGGCATCAGAAAATCCTTGTCAATATCCCGCTCGGGCAACGGAATGTAGTCGTCCATCGCCCCCAAGAGCTCCCATATCGACTTGCACTCCTCAGAATCCGGATCCTCAGACTCCCCTGCCTTCAACGCCGATCCCCGTATCACCGGAATGTCGTCCCCAGGAAACTCGTACTCGCTCAGTAACTCCCGAACCTCTAGCTCCACAAGGTCCAAAAGCTCCTCGTCATCCACCATGTCCACCTTGTTCATGTACACGATGATGAACGGCACCCCCACCTGACGCGCCAGCAATATGTGCTCCCGCGTCTGCGGCATCGGCCCGTCCGCCGCCGACACCACCAACACCGCACCGTCCATCTGCGCAGCCCCCGTGATCATGTTCTTCACGTAGTCCGCGTGCCCAGGACAGTCCACGTGCGCGTAGTGCCGCTTCTCCGACTGATACTCCACGTGCGCCGTGTTGATCGTGATCCCCCGCGCCTTCTCCTCCGGCGCCTTGTCGATCGCGTCAAACGGCGTGTAATCCGCCAACCCCTTCGCCGCCAACGTCTTCGTGATCGCCGCCGTCAACGTCGTCTTGCCGTGATCCACGTGACCTACCGTCCCGATGTTCACGTGCGGCTTCGTCCGCTCAAACTTCTTCTTGGCCATAATGCCTCCCTCGAGTATTTTGGGGCCGTCGTGGACCCGCGAGGTGACGGGCCCGCCCGTCATTGTTCATCTCTTGGAGCCCACGACCAGGATTGAACTGGTGACCCCGTCCTTACCAAGGACGTGCTCTACCTCTGAGCTACGTGGGCGCGAATCGCTTGCTCATCATGGAGCGGGAGACGGGGCTCGAACCCGCGACCAACAGCTTGGAAGGCTGTGACTCTACCACTGAGTTACTCCCGCCGACCCGGTCCATAGATGGTGCAGGCGGATGGATTCGAACCACCGTAGGCGTTACACCAACAGATTTACAGTCTGCCGCCTTTAACCACTCGGCCACGCCTGCATCCTCGACTTCCCGGCCGCACTGGAGCTGGCGATGGGAATCGAACCCGCAACCTGCTGATTACAAATCAGCTGCTCTACCGTTGAGCTACGCCAGCAACCCGACAACTCCCGATTTCCTGAGCTGACAAAGAGCACACCTCCGCCTTTCAGCAGAGGGGGACGCGCACGATAACACAAGCGAGCAGCGGGCGCAAGGGTTTGGGGGGAATTCGGAAGGTGGAATTCGGAATTCGGAAACCGGTCTCGAACGGGTGTGCGATGGGCCGTGGTGGTGGCGGAGTCGCGACGGGTGGAGTTGAAAGTTGAAAGTTGAAAGTTCCCGCCCACCCACCCCGTTTGTCGGTTCGTGGAGATAGGGAGGCAGGGCCTGAGGCTGTCGAGACCAGGGCCTCAATCCACCCGCCACACCTCACTAAGGTGATAGAGCAGCACCCCGGTGGCCACCGACACGTTGAGCGATTCGACGCCGTCGGCCATGGGGATGCAGAGCATCTCGTCGATCTGCGAGCGGGTTTTCGCCCGAAGGCCGCGCTCCTCTGCGCCCACACAGAGCACCCAGCGATCCGTCGGCGCTGCCAGGCCGAGCGGCTGTCCCTTGGAATCGGCACCCAGCGCCCAGTAGCCAGCGTCCCGCAGAACCCTCAGGGCGTCGGCTGCGACGTTCGTCCTGACCAGGGGAACCGTGCCCAATAACCCCGCTGCTGCTTTGGCAGCGGCGCCTCCCAAGGGCGGCGCCGAAGGGCCCGCGACGATGAGTGCATCCACCGCGAAGGCCGCGGCGGTCCGGATCACGGCACCGAGATTGTGCGGATCGACCACGTCGTCGAGCAGCAGCAACCGTCCCGGGCTCGCCTCGGGCGCGATCACCTCCTCGAGGCTGACGAAGGCTACCGGACCACCGCGGGCACCGCAGCCGTTGTGCGGGGTCGACCCCGCCAGCTCGTCCAGTCGCTGCCGGGGCACCCACCGGGTGGCGACACCTCGCATTTTCGCCGCATCCAGCAGCCGTTGCAGCCTCTGGTCGCGCCGCCCTTTCTGCAGCCACAGAGCCTCCACCGGGCGGCCCGATTCAAGGGCACCGAGCACGGCGTGATACCCGAAAATCCAGTCGGCGTCTTTCATCGCCCCGAGTGTACCCTTGGTTTGATTGAAGCTCGACAGACCTTGCCCCGGGGGTTTCAGGCTCTGCCTTTCCTGACAGGCACCGCGTCTTCAGCTGAAACGGCGGGTGTGCCGGCAGGCGAAACGCCTCCACCACAATCCTTCACTCGACACTCAGAGAAAAACAAACGCAAGTCACGGAGTCCGCGACGTGAATTGCGCAACCATCGCGGCCGTGGAGTTCTCGCGACGGCTAAACTTCGAGAATCTCCTTCTCCTTGTGCTCCAGAGTTTCGCCGATCTTGCCCACGTAGGCGTCTGTCAGCTTCTGGATGCTCTCCAGCCCGTCGTGCATCTGGTCCTCGGAAACCTGCTTGTCTTTTTCGAGCTTCTTGATTTTGTCGTTACCGTCCCGCCGGATCTGCCGGATCACGTTGCGGGCATTCTCGGCGTCTTCGTGGGCCACTTTGACCAGCGACTTGCGGCGCTCCTCGGTCAAGGCGGGAATGTTGAGCCGCACCACCTTGCCGTCGTTGTTCGGCGTCAGCCCCAGGTTGGACTTGAGGAGGGCCTTTTCCACATCGGCCAGCACCTTGGGCTCCCACGGAGCGATCACGATGGTGGTCGCATCGGGCACTGACAGCGACGCCACCTGGTTGAGCGGCGTCTGGGTACCGTAGTAGTCGACCGTGACGCCGTCCAGCAAGGACAGGGAGGCCCGGCCCGTTCGCAGCCGAGAGAGCTCGTTCTTGAAGGACTCGACCGCGGCTGCCATATGGTTTTCGACTTCCCTCAGGACCTCTTTCATACCGCCTCCTCGGGGCCGATCCACGACCCGATCCGCTCCCCGACCACCACGCGCTCGAGGATGCCGGATTTCGTGATGTTGAATATCTGCACCGGAATCGAGCTCTGCTGACACAGCGAAATCGCCGCCGCATCCATGACTCGGAGCTCGCGCCGGAGAACTTCCTGGTAGCTCAACCGGGGAATCAGCCGAGCCTCGGGATCACGCGCCGGGTCCGCGGTGTAGACGCCGTCCACCTTGGTCGCCTTCATCAACACCTCGGCACCGATCTCGTTGGCCCGCAGGGCGGCGGCGGAGTCGGTGGTGAAGAAGGGGCTGCCGGTGCCGGCGGCGAAGACCACCATCCGTCCCTTTTCGAGGTGACGAATTGCCCGCCGCCTGATAAACGGCTCGGCCACCTGATGCATCTGGATGGCAGTCTGGACGCGGGTCGGGATGCCCAGCTGCTCAACGGCCGACGACAGAGCCAGGGCGTTGATCACGGTGGCCAGCATTCCCATGGAGTCGCCTGTGATGCGGTCAATGCCCTGTTCGTGAGCGGAGACGCCGCGGATGATATTGCCGCCGCCGACGACGACCGCCATCTCGACGCCAAGCCGGTGGACTGCAGCCAGCTCGCCGGCGATGGTGGCGACCACGGCCGGCTCGATTCCAAAGGACTGGGACCCCATCAGGGCCTCCCCCGACAGCTTGACGAGGATCCTCCGGAACCTGGCCGCTTCGCTCATGCTCGCTAGCTTGCTCCTTCACCGAGCCGATAGCACACGAATCTCTTCACCGTGGCACCTTCGCCACCGGTCTCGCTCAGATATTGTGCCACGGTCTTGTCGGTGTCCTTGGCGAAGGGCTGCTCCAGCAGCACCTCCTGCTCGAAGAACTTCTCCATCTTGCCGGTAACGATCTTCTCCGCGATGTGCTCGGGTTTGCCCTGCTCCATGGCCTGTTTCAGGGCAATCTCCTTCTCGGTCGCCAGCAGCTGAGGGGTCACCTCGCCGCGGTGAACAAAGCGCGGCTGGGAGGCCGCCACGTGAAGCGCCACATCGTGCAGCGCCTCGTCGGTGGCCGACGCGGTGCCCTCGACCACGACCCCGATCTTGCCGCCGCCGTGAATATACGACGACAGCTTGTTGCCGCCACCGGCCGCCACCACCTCGAACCGCGACAGCACGAGGTTCTCGCCGATGGTGGCGATCAACTGGGAAACGGTCTCCTCGACCGTGTGGTTCGGATCGCCGGCGAAGGGCTCGGCTTTGAACGAGTCCAGGTCGGCAGCCCCCGTCGTCAGTGCCTGCTCGGCGAGGGTCGTCGCCAGCTCCTGAAACTGCGGATTGCGGGCGACAAAGTCAGTCTCGCAGTTGAGCTCCAGGATCACCATCTTCCCGCTGTCGCCGGCCACCACGGCGGCGCCTTCCGACGCAGCCCGGTGGGCCTTTTTGGAGGCCGCGGCGAGTCCCTTGGTACGGAGGAACTTGATGGCCTCCTCCATGTCGCCGGCGGTCTCGACCAGTGCGCGCTTGCAGTCCATCATCCCGGCGCCGGTGCGCTCGCGAAGCTCCTTCACCGCTGCTGCTGTAATTCCCATGCTTCACCTCGTTGAAAAACAGGGCCAGGTGCTGGTAGCGCCTGACCCCGTGGATTCGACCTCATCGTCAAGACTCAGGCCTTGGCCGGCGTCTTCTCCTCGTCTTCATCCGGGCTGTCCGCTTCCGCGGGCTCATCGGATTCCGCCACCGGCTCGGCATCCGCCGCCTCGACGGGAGTCGACGCTTCGGCGGCCGGCTCGGGTTCGGCTTTCTCGGCCTTCGGCTCCGTCTGAGCCTCGGCCTCGGCTTGGGGCTCGGCGATCGCCTCGGCGGCCGGCTTGGCATCGGCCACCGATTTTTCGGCGGGCTCGGGCTCCGGCGTCACCGGGCCGTCAGCGGCAACCACCACGTCGGGCTCGGCATCACCCCCGGCGGCGGGAGCATCGCCCACGAACCGCTCGTCGGCGAGGTTCAGCCCCTCGAGCACGTTGTCGGCAACCCGCGACGTGAAAAGACGGATCGCTCGGATGGCGTCGTCGTTGCCCGGAATTGGCACGTCGACCTCTTCGGGATCACAGTTGGTGTCCACAACGGCCACCACCGGAATGCCGAGGCGGTTGGCCTCCCGCACCGCGATGTGCTCGTGCACCGTGTCGATCACGAACAGTGCGTCGGGCAAATCCTCCATGTCCTTGATCCCGCCCAGCGCCCGGTCCATCTTTCGCCGCTGCCGCTCGAGCCGGATCCGCTCCTTCTTGGTGAGGGGCGAGTCCTCCGACCCGAGGGTGGTTTCGATTTCTTTGAACCGATCAATGGACTTTCGAATGGTCCGAAAGTTGGTCATCGTCCCACCGAGCCATCGGTGATTGACGTAGAACATGCCGCAGCGCACCGCTTCCTCGCGGATCGCATCCTGTGCCTGCCGCTTGGTTCCAACAAACAGGATGTTGCGGCCGTTGGCCGCCAGATCCCGGACGAACCCTGCAGCCTCGTCGAAATACTGCAGCGTCTTTTGCAGGTCGACAATGTGGATGCCGTTCCGCTTGCCGAAGATGAACGGCTTCATCTTCGGGTTCCAGCGGCGAGTCTGGTGTCCGAAGTGGACACCGGCCTCGAGCAGCTCTTTCATCTGAATGGTCGCCACGAATCGCTCCCTTATCTCTTGGAGAACTGGAATCTCTTACGCGCCTTGGGCTGGCCGTACTTCTTCCGCTCGACCTTTCTCGGGTCACGCGTGAGGAAGCCCGCCGCCTTCAATCGCGGCCGCAGCTCGGCGTTGTACTCCAGCAGCGCGCGTGCGATTCCGTGCCGAATGGCTCCGGCCTGGCCGGTGGATCCGCCGCCCTGGACGTTGACCAGGATGTCGAACTTGTCGGCGGTCTCGGTCAGCAGCAGGGGCTGCCGGATCACCATTTTCAACACCTGGTTCGGAAAGAACTCATCGAAGTCGCGCCGGTTCACGCTGATATTGCCGCTGCCCGGTCGGAGGTAGACTCGCGCCACCGCCGTCTTGCGACGCCCGGTCCCGTAGTACTGGATCTCAGCCACTGGTTCCCCCTGTCACCTTCACCACGTATGGACCTTCGGCTGCTGCGCCTCGTGCGGGTGGTCGGGGCCGCGATAGACCTTCAGCTTGCGCAGCAACTTCCTTCCGAGACGATTTTTGGGCAGCATGCCCCACACGGCATCGCGGATCACCCTCTCCGGGTACTTGTCCAGACGCTCTTTGAGCGACTCGGACCGAAGGCTTCCCGGCTTGCCCGAGTGACGGTAATAGATTTTGTCGTCGAGCTTGCGACCGGTGACCTGCACCTTCTCGGCGTTGACGACGACCACGAAATCACCCGTGTCAAGGTGCGGCGTGAACGCGGGCTTGTGTTTTCCGCGCAGCAGCCGGGCGGCCTCGGTCGCCAACCGGCCGAGAATATGGTCGGAAGCGTCCAAGACACGCCATTCGCGCGTGATTTCATCCGGTTTGGGTACGTAGCTTGACATCAGTCGCATCCTCGTATGCAAACCCTGCGGACACAGGGAAGCGAAACTCTACCGAAGGCCTCGTCCCCTGTCAAGCTGTTCAGCGGTGTTTTCAGTGGTTTTGAGGGATCGATCGATCCAACCTGCCTGCCGGGAGCGCCGCCTTGGACCGGCGGGGTACATCCCGAAGCGAACCCGGGCCGAACCAGAGGTGAAGCGACTGTTGGGTGGCCTGCACGGTCAGCACGCTCAGATCGAGCTCTGCGGGCAGCCATTTCCTGAGGTCCACCACGACGATACCCTCGCCGCGGAAAACGGTCACTCCGTCCGCATCCGCCGCCCTGATAGCCGCCTCGACCGCCGCGCGGGGCACCGGCACGTCGCCAACAGCCCGCGGCCGCCGCATCCTGAAGCCGAGGAAGCGACGCCTGAGTCGAATCTCGCCAAGATCGATCGCCACTCGGCTCGCCAGTCCTTTCCACACCACGCTGGCTTTCACCCGGACCGCATCGTCCCGGCCCTCGACCGACAGCTGGGACACCAGGTCGGACCGGCTCAGCAGATGATCGAGGTACTGTTCAAGGGCCCGGATGTCCACCACGAGGTGGAGGCCGTCCCAGCGGAGCAAAGGCGTGGAGGGCATGGCAGAGAGTATATGAGAGGAAATTCCGAATTCCGAATTCCGAATTCCGAATTACACTCGTGCCATGACCACGCGCGAACGGTTCCACGAACTCATCGATCGTTTCGGCGACACCTCGGTCCTCCTGCTCGGAGATCTCGTGCTCGACCGGTTCATCCTTGGCACGCCGAAACGAATCTCCCGTGAAGCGCCAGTCATCATCCTCCGCCATGAGGGTCAGCGAGATGTCCCCGGCGGAGCCGCCAACGCGCTGGCCAACCTGGCCTCCCTCGGCGTCCCCGTGATCCCGGTCGGCACCGTCGGTGACGACGAGCCCGGTGAGGCACTGTTGGCCGCCTTGACGTCCCGCGGCATCGATGTGTCATCAATCCTCGTCGTCCCCGGTTACCGCACCCCCACCAAGGTCCGCATTCTCGGCGGCGGCTCGAGCTCGTTGAAGCACCAGGTCGCGCGTTACGACATCGAGGATCACCTGGCTGCAGGCGGTCCGTGGGAGCGGGACCTGCTGGCCGAGATCGACTCCAGGGTGGGCGCGGCCGGGGCGGTGGCGATCTCCGATTACGGGTACGGGACCACGGCCCGGACGGCGGTCGAGCACGTGCTCGCGGGTGACAGCCGCGCGGATTGGACCTGCGCCGACTCCCGGCACCGGATCGCCGAGCTCCGCGGTGTCGACGGAGTAACGCCCAATTTGCAGGAGCTGGAGCGGGTGGCGGGAACCACTCTGGACACCGATGACGAGGTCGCCGCGGCCTCCGAAAACCTCCGTGCCACCCTGGGAGCCCGGTTCGTGCTGACCACGCGCGGCAATCGCGGAATGACGCTGGTCGAAGACGGTTCGACGGCCATCCACATTCCAGTCTTCGGCACCGACGAAGTGGCGGACGTCACCGGTGCCGGCGATACCGTGCTGGCCGTTCTCACCGCGGCGTTGGCCGCCGGCGCCAGCCCGGAGGAGGCGGCGCGAATGGCCAACTACGGAGGCGGGGTGGTGGTGATGAAGCTCGGCACTGCGGCGGTGACCCGCGAGGAGTTGGCTTCGGCGGTGGATCGCGACTTCGGGAGAGGCAAAAGTTGACCGCTCCAGCCGCCAAGCTCCGCAGCTTCGACGAGCTGCTGCTGGAACGCGCCACTTGGCACGACCAGGGCCAACGGGTGGTGCTCGCCAACGGTGCCTTCGACATGCTCCATGTTGGTCACTTGCGGTACCTCGCGGGAGCGCGGGCCCACGGCGATGTCCTCGTAGTCGCGGTCAACTCCGACCACTCGGTCCGGGGCGCCAAGGGGCCCGACCGACCGATCATCCCGGAGGCCGAGCGGGTCGAGATCGTTTCCCATCTGTGGATGGTCGATCGGATCTTCCTGTTCGACGATCCGACCCTCGACCAGATCCTCGACCGCCTTCGTCCCGAGGTCCACGCCAAAGGCACCGATTACACCGTCAAAACGGTCCCCGAGCGGGCGGTGGTCAAGGCCTACGGAGGTGAGACGGTCATCTGCGGCGATCCCAAGGATCACGCCACCACTGATCTCGTTGGGCTGATCGTGGATCGATTTGGCGAATCGTCGAAAACACCCGGCAGTTAGGAGTCAAAAGTCAAAAGTCAAAAGTCAAAAGTCGGTGCCGACATCTCGGTTGGTGAGGCCTTCGAGGGGTGGGACTTTGGACTTTGGACTTTGGACTTTGGACTGCTCAAAGGCCGGAGCTCCTCGTGAGGGTGGTGCTGATTCGGTTGTCGGCGCTCGGCGACGTGGTCCATACCTGGCCGCTCGCCGTGGCACTGAGGGCGGTCCGACCGGATCTGCATCTGACCTGGGTGGTGGAGCGGCCCCTGCTGCCCCTGGTCGAGGGTCACCCCGCGGTGGACTCGGTCATCGCAGTCGCCACCAAGCGGTGGCGCCGAAATGTGTTTTCCGCCGAGACTCGATCCCACATCGCCGTCCTTCGAACTCAGCTGCATGAACTCCAGCCCGAGCTGGCCCTGGACCCCCAGGGCGTCTTCAAGTCGGCGCTGGTGGCCGGATTGAGCCGGGCCCCGGCCAGGGTCGGCCTGGCTCGTCCGTGGCGCCGGGAAAGACTCGCCGGGGTCGCCTACACCGACACCATCCGGGGCAGCGCCAACAGCCGCCATGTCGTGGCCACCAATCTCGAGTTCGTCCGATCGGTGGGGGGTGTGCCGCCCGCCGCCCCGACCGCTCCCGATGGCAGCTGGCTGCTGCGTTCGACGGCGGACTCCCCGCCGCCGGTCACGCCCGAAACGGCCTACCTGGTGCTGGTTCCGGGCGCCGGCCGCGCGGAGAAGGTCATCCCCGTAGAGGATCTGGCGGCGGTGGCGCGACACGCCGCGGTCGCCGGCCTCACCGTCCACGTCGTGTGGGGACCGGGGGAGCGTGACCGCGCCGAGGCGGTGGTCAAACTGGGCGGCCGGGGGGTGTTTCTCGCCCCGCCCACGGATCTTGACGCGTTGGTCCTGTTACTGGCCAACGCGCGAGCGGTAGTGGGCGGCGACACCGGACCGGTTCACCTGGCCGCCAGCCTCTCGATTCCGACGTTGGCCGTGTTCACCGCGACCGACTGGCGGCGAAACGGACCGCTCGGCGCTCGGATCGAGGTGGTCTCGGGAGCCCTGACCGGCGACGGCGGGCCTACCGGGTCGTCGCGAGCCCTGCGTCCGGGTCATGTGACGGCGGCGCAGATGATCGCCGGCCTCGAACGACTCCTCGGTGAGCGACCCTAGGGCGGGCAAGAGGCGGAGGAGAAAAGGAGCAGAGGAGAATCCAGCCTGCTGGACGCGATCCCCTCTGCTCCTCTGTCCCTCTGCCCTTCCCGCCACCGCCGGACAGCGTCACCGATCTCGGACGCTGAGAATTCGCAATTCGCAATTGGCAATTCGCAATCGCAGGAATTCGAGCCGAAATCGGGCATCTGATACCATATTCGTGACCCGATAGGTGCCGGTGAGCACGTATTTTAACTGCTCACGAATGTTACAATTCATACGAGTTGTGCACTGGAACGGACGGATAACGCATGCCATTAAAACTGGGTGAGTTTCTCATCAAAGCGAACCTCATCAGCGAGGACCAACTCGAGACGGCCCTCAACGAGCAGCGTGAGGCCGGCGGCCGCATCGGCGAGCACCTGCTGCGGCTGGGCTTCGTCACTGAAGAGGACATTCTCGACTGCCTGTCTCAGCAGTATGGTGTACCGTCGATCAACCTCCGCCACTTCGACATCGACGAGTCGATCATCCGCCTGATCCCCGCCGATGTGGCGCGAAAATATCAGTTCATTCCGGTGTCGAAGACCGGTGCCACGCTGACCGTCGCCATGGCCGACCCCACCAACGTCTTCGCCATGGATGACATCACCTTCATCACCGGCTATCGGGTCGAGCCGGTGGTCGCCTCGGAGGAAGCCCTCCGCGAGGCCATCGATAAGTACTACGGCACTACCCACGCGCTGGAGCTGAAAAAGGTGATGGAGGACCTGGCGGCGGTGGAGGATGCGGCGCTGGAGGTGCTCGAGGAGGAGGAGGATTTCGACGTCACCGACCTCGAGGCTTCGGCCGACGAGGCGCCGGTGGTCCGCCTGGTGAACTTGATCCTCACCGACGCCCTCAAGCGGGGCTCTTCCGACATCCACATCGAGCCCTACGAAAAGACCTACCGTGTCCGGTTCAGGGTCGACGGCGTGCTGTACGAGGTCATGAACCCTCCAATGAAGCTCAAGGAGGCCATCTGCTCGCGCATCAAGATCCTCGCCAAGCTCGACATCGCCGAGAAGAGGCTGCCCCAAGACGGTCGCATCAAGATCAAGATGAAGTACCAGGGCAAACTGAAGGAGCTGGACTTCCGCGTGTCCACCATCCCCAGCATGCACGGCGAGAAGATCGTCATGCGGCTGCTGGACAAGGACAACCTGATGCTCGACATGACCAAGCTCGGCTTCGAAAAGGCGAGCTTGAAGGTGTTCGAGGAGGCCATTTTCAAGCCATACGGCATGGTGTTGGTGACCGGGCCGACGGGATCGGGCAAGACCAACAGCTTGTACTCGGCGCTGTCCCGAATCAACACCCCCGAGGTCAACATCATGACCGCCGAGGACCCGGTAGAGTTCCTGCTCCCCGGCATCAACCAGGTCCAGATGAAGGAGGCCATCGGGCTCAACTTCGCGGCGGCCCTGCGCTCCTTCCTGCGTCAGGACCCGGACATCGTGCTGGTAGGTGAGATCCGCGACTTCGAGACCGCCGAGATCGCCATCAAGGCGGCCCTCACCGGTCACCTCGTCATGTCGACCCTGCACACCAATGACGCCCCATCCACCATCAACCGACTGATGAACATGGGTATCGAGCCATTCCTGGTTGCCACATCGGTGAACCTGATCTGCGCCCAGCGACTGATCAGACGGGTGTGCCAAAACTGCAAGCAGGAGGAGGATGTGCCGGTGCAGGCGCTGCTCAACATCGGGTTCTCCGAGGCCGAGGCGCCCAACATCCAGCTCTATCACGGGCGCGGCTGCGAGGCGTGCAACGGACGCGGGTACAAGGGCCGCATCGCCCTGTATGAGGTGATGGCCGTCACAGACGACGTCCGCGAACTCATCCTCTCGGGCGCCTCCGCCGTCGAGCTGAGGCGGAAAGCCCTCGAGGAGGGTATGATCGGATTGAGACAATCGGGGCTGCAGAAAATCCGTGACGGGATCACCACCATCGAGGAAGTGGTCCGCGAGACGGTGATCTAGGCCCGGAACGACGAGGGAAATTATGGCCAGCAGTCTCCATCAACTCTTGAAGACCATGGTCGAGAAGGGTGGCACCGATCTCCACGTCACCACCAACTCGCCGCCTATCATTCGGGTGGACGGCGTCCTGGTGCCGCTCAACCATCCGAGCCTGACCGCCGTCGACACCAAGAAGCTCGCCTACTCGATTCTGACCGACGCCCAGAAGCACCGGTTCGAAGAGAATTTGGAACTCGACCTCAGCTTCGGCATCAAATCGCTGGCGCGGTTCAGGGCCAACATCTTCGTGCAACGCGGTGCCGTGGCCGGTGCATTCAGGCGGATTCCCTACGAGATCCTCGGCTTTCGCGAGCTCGGACTGCCGCCCGCCGTCGAGTCCCTCTGCGACCGCCCGCGCGGATTGGTGCTGGTGACCGGCCCCACGGGGTCCGGCAAGTCCACCACACTGGCGGCAATGCTCGACAAGGTCAACCGGGAAAAAGCCCTTCATATCATCACCATCGAGGACCCGGTGGAGTACCTCCACACTCACAAGAAGGCGATGGTCAACCAGCGGGAGCTGCACTCGGACACGCTGTCCTTCCCGAACGCTTTGCGGTCGGTGCTTCGCGAGGACCCCGACGTGGTACTGATCGGCGAGATGCGCGATTTGGAGACCATCGAATCGGCGCTGAGGATCGCCGAGACCGGCCACCTCACCTTTGCAACCCTGCACACCAACTCCGCCCCCCAGACGATCAACCGGATCGTGGACGTGTTCCCGGAACACCAGCAGTCCCAGGTCCGTGCCCAGCTCAGCTTCGTACTTGAAGGCATCATCTGTCAGTCGCTCCTACAGCGGGCCTCCGGCAAGGGCCGGGCGCTGGCGACCGAAATCCTGGTGCCGAACAGCGCGATCAGGAACCTCATCCGCGAGGACAAGATCCACCAAATCTACTCCATGATGCAGGCCGGCCAGGTCAAACACGGAATGCAGACCTTCAATCAGTCTCTGGCCACCCTGTACCACCGGCGGATGATCACGCTGCAGACCGCCCTGTCGTACAGCTCGCACCCCGACGAGCTGCAGGACATGATCAACAGGGGCGTCGGCACGGTCAATCAGACTGGTGAGGCGAGACCGGCGAGGAGGGCCTGATCATGCCGAGTTTCGAATGGAAAGGCCGAGACCGCAACGGCAACGCGCAGTCCGGCGTGCTCATCGGCGACAACAAAGAGTCGGTGATCGCCGCCCTGCGGCGTCAGCAGATCGTGGTCACCACGGTCAAGGAAAAGGGCAAGGAGATCGCCCTGCCGAAGTTCGGCGGAGGCATCAAGCAAAAGAGCATTGCCGTCTTTACCCGGCAGTTCTCGGTGATGATCGACGCCGGCCTTCCGCTGGTGCAATGTCTCGACATCCTCGGCCAACAGCAGGAAAACAAGGCCTTCCAGAAGGTCATTCTCCAGGTCCGCCAGGACGTGGAGTCCGGATCCTCGCTCGCCGAGTCGCTCCGCAAACACCCACAGGCCTTCAGCGACCTCTACGTCCACATGGTGGCGGCGGGCGAGGCCGGCGGTATTCTCGACACCATTCTCCAGCGCCTCGCCAACTACATCGAAAAGTCGGTCAAGCTCAAGTCGCAGGTCCGCTCGGCCCTGGTCTACCCGATCGCCGTGATTTCGATCGCGATCATCGTCATCTACATCATCCTGTGGAAGGTGATCCCGGTCTTCGCCACCCTGTTCGAGAGCCTCGGCACCCAGCTTCCGTTCCTGACCCAGGTGATCGTCAACGTCTCGCGCTTCATCGGCCACTTCTGGTGGCTCATCATCCTGGTGGTTTTCGGCGCGATCTTCGCGCTCCGGCAGTACTACCAGACCCAGCCCGGCCGCTATCAGATCGACAAGCTGATGCTGAAAGCGCCGGTGATCGGCATGCTGTTGCGCAAGATCGCGGTGGCCCGCTTCTGCCGCACGCTGGGAACTCTGCTGTCCTCGGGCGTGGCGATCCTCGAGTCCCTCGACATCACCGCCCGCACCGCGGGCAACGCGGTGATCGAGGAGGCCATCCTCAAGGTGCGCAAGGACGTCGAAGAGGGCAAGAGCCTCGCGGAACCGCTCGCACGGACCGAGCAGTTTCCCCCCATGGTCTGCCAGATGGTCGGGGTCGGCGAGCAGACCGGCGCCATGGACACCATGCTGAGCAAGATCGCCGATTTCTACGAGGATGAGGTGGACGCGGCCGTGGAGGGCATGATGGCCCTGCTCGAGCCGGTCATGATCGCCTTCCTCGGCGTCGTCATCGGCACCATCGTGGTGGCGATGTACCTGCCGATGTTCTCCCTCATCAGCCAGATCGGTTGATGACCGATCGAGCTGCGACTCCCGCGGCGGGCGGGGCTCAGGCCCCGCCCTCTGCGGCCCCCTCTCCCACTGCCATCCGATGGCTGCTCGTCATCCGGCTGGTGGTGATCTCGACCCTCTTCCTCAGCGTCCTGATCATCCAGGTCAACACCCAGCTGATCCTCCAGCTCAAAAACTTCTACTGGCTGATCCTGATCAGCTACGGCCTCTCGTTGGCGTACCTCGTGCTCTACCTCCGCCAGCTTCCACGCCGCCTGCAGACCGTGATCCAGCTGCTCGGCGACATCGCAGTGGTGACCGGGTTTGTCTACTTCACGGGCGGGCTTTACTCCCCGTTCTCGTTTCTCTACCTGACCGTGATCGTGGTCGCCGCGGTCCTTCTGCGTGGCGGCGGCCTGATCTTCGCCGGCCTGTCCGCGGTGACCTACGGCGTGCTGGCGGATCTCATGGCTTTCGGAATCATCGAGCTTCCACCCAACATCGGCGGCATCGCGGCGCCCCTGCCGACGTCGCGGGTGCTCTACCAGGTGATGATCCACATCGTTGGTTTCGTCCTGGTGGCGCTGCTGGTGTCCTACCTCGGCGAGTCGCTGCGCACCGCGCGCTACCGGCTCCAGGAAGAGACCGAGCGGGCCAGCCAGTTCGTGGCCCTCACGGACCAGGTGGTCCGATCGGTGAGCGCGGGAATTCTCGCGGCGGACCTGGAGGGCAGGGTTCTCCACGTCAACCCGGCCGGGGCGAGGATTCTGATGATCGCGGACCAGGAGGCCGTGGTTGGGCAACCTCTCGAGGAGGTCATGCCCCTGGTCACCCACGACTGGAGCAATCTCCGAACCACGGCTCGGACGACACCCCTGGGCCGGCTCGAAGACGATCTGGGCGACTCCGGCATCCGACTCGGCCTGTCGGTGGGTCCGCTCGAGGATCAGCTGGAGAACCTGGTGGGGTTCATCGTCAACTTCCAGGACCTGACCGAACTCGAGATCGAAACCGAGCGGCGGCGGATGAGGGACCGCATGGCGGCGGTGGGCGAGATGGCTTCCCGGATGGCTCACGAGATCAAGAACCCGTTGGCCTCGATCTCGGGGTCTGCGCAGATGCTGAGCTCCCTCGGGGGGGTCGACGACACCGGCTCTCGCCTGCTCAACATCCTCGTCGACGAATCACGTCGCCTGTCGGGAATCCTCGATGAGTTCCTCGATTACGCGCGGCCCCACCAGGCCACTCACAAGCCCTGCAACATCTCTCGAATGCTCCAGGACTGCACCGACCTGTTGCGGCGCTCCGCCGAGCTCACCGATGGCCATCGGCTCAACGTCGAAACCCAGGACGACCTGATCGTCCACGGCGAGGAGCACCTGCTCCGGCAGTTGTTCTGGAATCTGTCGCGCAACGCCCTCCAGGCGATGCCGGACGGCGGCGAGCTGCGAATCTCGGCCGAGCGCCGCAAGGGCGCCGCCATCCTGGTGTGGCGGGACTCGGGGATCGGCATGTCCGAGGATGTCCGGCGGAAGGCCTTCGAGCCGTTCATGACCACCAATCCCCAGGGGACCGGCCTCGGTCTCGCCGTGGTCTACACCGCCATCGAGGACCACGGCGGCTCGATCGACATTCAGAGCGCCCCCGGCGAGGGAACCACCGTCACGGTCGAGCTGCCGCTGCAGCCGGAGTTCGGGTGAACGCCGGCCGCATCCTGGTGGTGGACGACGAGGAGTCGATTCGCGAGTTCCTCACCATCCTGCTCGAAAAGGAGGGCTACGTGGTCGCCACCGCCGAGTCCGTCGCTTCGGGCAAGAGACAGATTGAGGACGGCAGCTTCGACCTCGTTATGTGCGACCTCAAGCTCCCCGACGGCAGTGGGCTGGAGGTGCTCGAGGAGGCCAGGCGGCGCCAGGTCGACTGGCCGTTCATCATCATCACCGCCCACACCACCCCGCAACACGCCCTCGAGGCGCTGAGGGCGGGCGCCGCCGAATACCTGTCCAAGCCGTTCAACGTGGACGACCTGAAGATCATCCTGAGCAAGCTGATGCATCGCCGGCGAGATGAATCGGGACCCTTCGAGGTTCCCGAGTTCATCGGGTCGTGCCCGGCCGTGCAGAGGATCCTCGACCTCATTCCGCGGGTCGCGGTAACTCCATCCACCGTCCTCATCACCGGCGAGAGCGGCACCGGCAAGGAGCTCCTGGCGCGGGCCATCCACGCCCACTCGCCACGCGCGGCCGGACCCTTCCTGTCCGTCAATTGTGGCGCAATTCCCGAGGGGCTTTTGGAATCCGAGCTCTTCGGACACGCCAAAGGGTCATTCACCGGCGCGGTGAGAGACCACCTCGGGCTCTTTGCCCAGGCGGACGGCGGGGTCATTTTCCTCGACGAGGTCGGCGAGCTGCCGCCGTCGACTCAGGTCAAGCTGCTCCGGGTGCTCCAGGAGAGAACCGTTCGGCCGGTGGGAGGTCAGGGAGAGGTTGTGATTGATGTCCGGGTACTGTCCGCCACCAACCGAGATCTGCAGGTTCGCGTGGAGCAGGGCGCTTTCCGCGAAGACCTCTACTATCGGCTCAACGTGCTTCATCTCCATCTGCCTCCGCTACGCCACCGGATCGATGATGTTCCGGAGCTGGCGCGGCATTTCGTCAACCGGACCTGTGCGCGGTTCAATCTCGCTCAGAAGCGGCTCACTCCCGACGCCCTGAGGGTTCTTCAGGCCCACCGGTGGCCCGGCAACGTCCGCGAGCTGGAGAACGTCATCGAGCGAACGGTTGCGCTCGAGCACGAGGAGATCATATCCTCCGGCAGCCTGCCCGAGCACCTGCGGGATTCTCCGAGAGACGGCGACCTCGAGCAGGTGAGTCTGCCCGAAGAGGGTCTGGACTTGGAGGAGTATCTGAACAACATTCGACTGAGTCTGCTTCGCCAGGCCCTGGAGCGAACCGGGGGCCATCAGAAGAACGCGGCCGAGCTGCTGAGGCTCTCCTATCGCGCCTTCCGCTATCACGCAGACAAGCTCGGACTGGCCAAGGACGACGAGGGCGGCTCGTGACGCCCCGGCGATTAGCCGGCGTGGCTCTGTGTGTTCTCGCCCTGGCCGCGTGTGCTCCTTCGTCGGGCTCTTCAGACCTTTCTACAACCGTCGAGCCGCCACCGATGCCCACCCCCACCAGGCCCGTCGCCGACCTGCCCACGGCCGTGCTGCCCGACGGGACGAGGATCAGCCTCGAGCTGGCGCTCACCCAGGAGGAGATCGGGCAGGGTCTCATGTTCCGACCCTCGCTGCCCGACGACCGGGGCATGCTCTTCCTGTTCGAGGTTGAACGGGTGCCCAGCTTCTGGATGAAGAACACCATGATTCCGCTCGACCTGATCTTCCTCGGCGGCGACGGCACGGTGGTCGAGATCATCGACAACGCCCAGCCCTGCGTGGCCGAGCCCTGCCCCCACTACATCCCCTCATCCCCAAGCCGGGCCGTGCTAGAAGTGGCAGCCGGAGTCGCAGATCGCCATGGGCTGTTGGCCGGCGACCCGATCGTTTTCGAACGGGTTTCGGGCTTCCCCATAACGCAATAGCGCATCGGTTCGTCGCGCTGATCGCTCAATACTCGCGTCTCATTTCTCACATCGAAAACGGTAGCCCTTCGATTCGTACGAGGGGTTCGATCTGAGACGCGAGTATTGAGTTCTATTGACTTTTGACAGCCCGAGCGGGTGGGTGGCGGACTTTGGACTTTCGACTTTCGACTTTCGACTCTCAGGAGGTGGTCGACTTGGCCTCGCTGGAGGACTCAGAGCCCTGCTTGGGCTCCTTCTTCGGTGGCGGTGACTCGCTCGGGCTCGAAGATTCTGCCGCCTGACTCGACTCGGTGCGCTCGGCTGACGCCCCGTCGCCGTTGCTCTTGCCCTTGCCGTAGTCGGTGATGTAAAAGCCGCTGCCCTTGAACTGCAGCGCCGGGACACCCAGCAGTCGTCGCACCGCGCCACCGCAGGCCGGGCACGTGCTCACCGGAACGTCCGCAACCCGCTGGATCCGCTCGAAGCGGTCTCCGCACAGAAAGCACTCGTACTCGTACAACGGCATGGTTGTCTCCGTCAGTCGTCCGGCTTACCCGGCGCGTTCTTCAGCTGGATCCGGATTTTGCCGGATCGCTCGTCGTCGAGGCGTTTTATCATCCCGAGCTCGCAGAACGCGTACAGGACGCGGGCGTTGATGCCTGGGCTCAACGGCCCTTCCTCGCAGAGTTGGAACAGGCTCTTGTGGCCGTCCACGATGTCGAGCAGCGATCTCTCGCCCCGCTCCAGTTGAAACCCCGAAAGATGTTCCGGCCATTCCGGACGCAGCAGCACCGCATTCCGCCCGCCAAGCCGCGCAGTCACCACTTTGGCGTCGACGATTCGTTTGCATCCGGCCATGATCACCCGCGGCGTGGCGATCGTGACCTGCTGTCCGTCGTGCTCCTGGCACTTCCCCGGACGGAACTCCACCGTGCCGTAGCTCCAGTTGAACAAACCCCACACGATTTGTTGCACCTGCTCGCGAATCGCCACCGCCACCTCGTGCGCGCCCAGAAATCCCATTTGCACCATGATCGCGCCCAGGCGCCGTCCGGGAAGCCGGCCGATCTCCTTGGAAGCCACATCGAGCTGGGCCGGCGAGATCCGACCCTTCATCAGCAGAAATTGGCCCAGAGACTCTTCCCGGTCCGACGAGGTCGCAAAGATCACGTCGCCGTCAAGGAAGTAGATCTGCTTGCTGTCGGTGCCCCGCGAGCACTCCACCACCCCGGGTACGCCGTGGCGGTGGATCGTTGCCAGCATCCGGGGGAGGGCGACCTCCGCCAGATCATTGCTGTACAGGAATTCGTCATCCGACATCTAGAGCCCTCGCTACGAAACCCGGCGTGTCGGGCTGGTTCATGGCGGAAGCGCAAGGGAATCGAACCCTCCGACCGAACCCACCAGGCCCGGCCCAACGGATTTGAAGTCCGCGGAAGCCACCAGGCCCCATGCGCTTCCGTGCGGGCCATTCTAGCACCGATGCCGGCGACACAGCGGTGACACGGGTTTCGGGCCGCCGGCCCAAGAAATGTTGAATGTGGAATGTTGAATGTTGAAACCGGGCGTTTTTTCTGATTTCAACGGCGGCTATGCCCCGGATAACTGGGCGGCTCGCCGAACGCGCTCCGGGGCATCGCTGACCGCGAGCCCCCGAATCCCGATCCCGGTTTCCTCATTCCTCACCGGGAAGGCTGCTGAGCTCCGCGTCTGGCGATCAGAAGCGGATTCCCATGCCCATGGTGTAGGAGAAGATTCGGGCGTCGCCCGCAATGGCATACTGGAGCTCGCCCACCACGTCGAAGCGCCGGCTCAGCGGCACCAGCAGGCCGGTCGAAACCAGTCCCCCCGGCTTGGTGTCGGTGATGTTCTCGTCATCGAGGATGAAGGCGTAGGCGCCCACCCCGGCTCCGATCCAGGGTTGAACCGCGGGTGCGCCCCCGCCGGGAGCCGAAGCCGTCCCATTGCCCAAAAAGAAGAATTTGTAGGTTATGGTCATCGGCGCCATCACCACGGCGTCGCCGGCGAAGGTGAGGCCTTCGAAACTGAGGGTCAGGCCGCTGCTCTTGCCGATGAACCTCGAAACGTCGACCCCACCGGTGACCTCTGGATTCGGGTTGAATCCGGTGAGTTTTTCGAAGCAGCTGAAACGACTGTCGTCACCGCTGTCCGAAAACCCTCCGAACCTCAGAGCGACAGACCAATTCCGGGCCTTGGGGAGCGGCGGTTCCTGTGGTTCCTGCGGTTCCTGCGCCCAGCCCGCCAGCGGGAGTGTAAACAGGACACCGATCATCAGGCCAACGACCCTCGCGTTGATCATGATCGCCTCCTCGAGGGGCTTGACCGCCCCTCACCACCTCAAGCGCCGTCGAGCGAGCAAAGCCGCAGACCGGAACGAGGAAATGTGGAATGTGGAAATTGGAAACCGGGCGCGTTTTCGCAGGGCTCAACCAGGTTGACCTGCCTCCCGAAGCCCCCGGTTGCTTGTAGACTGAGTGTCAACGGAGGGCGACTCAATGGCGGACAGTCGAACGGGGATCCTGGGACTCGGCGCCTACGTTCCGGAGACCATCATGACTAACGCCGACTGGGCCGACTACGTCGACACCTCCGACGAGTGGATCACCGCCAGGACCGGCATCAAAAACCGCCGGGTGGCGGCGGCAGGCCAGTCGACGGTTGACCTCGCGTCGGTGGCGGCCGAACGGGCGCTTCAGGACGCCGGCCTGACCATCGACGCCATCGACGAGATCATCGTCGCCACCGATACCCGAGAGGTCGCCATCCCCGACACCGCCGCCTTCCTCCAACAAAAACTCGGGGCACGTGAGGTGCCCGCCTTTGACCTGGGCGGGAGCGGGTGCGCCGGGTTCGTGCTCGGACTTGACGTGGCCCGTTCGAGAGCCGTCCGGGGCGGACGCAGGGTTCTGCTGGTGGGGGTGGAGCTGTTGACCCGCCTCATGGACTGGCGCGACCGCCACACCTGCGTCCTGTTCGGCGACGGCGCTGGCGCCGCCGTCATCGGGCCGGGAGAGACCGCGGTCGAGATGCTCGCCTTCACCGCCGGCACCGACGGATCAAAGGCCGGCATCCTCACCCTCGAGATGGGCGGCACGCGGACCCCGTTCAGCCTCGAAGGCGCCCGCAGGAGGGACCATAAGAAGATCGTGATGAACGGCCGCGAGGTCTTCAAGGAGGCCGTTTCGCGGATGGGCTCGGCCGCCCGCGAAGTCCTCGACCAGGCCGGGGTCAAAGTCTCCGAGCTGGCTCTGGTGGTTCCTCACCAGGCGAACCTCAGGATCATCCACGCGGTTCAGAAGGCCCTCGGCGTCGACGACGAGACCATGTTCATCAACGTCGATGAATACGGCAACACCGGCTCGGCCTCGGTGCCCCTCGCCCTGTGGGAGGCCAGGAATCAGGGCCGCATTCAGCCGAACGACCTGGTCCTGCTCACCGCCTTCGGGGCCGGGTTCCACTGGGCCGCGATGCTGCTTCGTTTCTGATTTCGGCGCTCGGTCGACTTTGACCGGCGTCAATGACGCGGCGTCGCTGCCGGACGAGAATGTCGCGCGGAGGAGATGCCATGACTGCCACCACGGCCCTGCGCTTCGAGCACGAGAAGATCCTGTCGGTGATCGCCTGCCTGCGCCTGGCGTGCGCTGCCGGACGCGGCGGCGACTTCGACGCCGACACCTTCCGACAGGCCGTCGACTTCATCCGCGGCTACGCCGACGGCTGGCACCACGCCAAGGAGGAGGTCCACCTCTTCCCGGCCCTGGAGGCGGCCGGCATGCCCCGGGACGGCGGACCGGTAGGCGTCATGCTGCACGAGCACGAGGTCGGCCGCACCTTTGTCCGCGCGATGGCTGACAACCTCGACGCGGCCGCCGAGGCGGACGGCCCCGCCCGAGCCACGGTGCTCGGCAACGCCGAAGCCTACGCTGACCTGCTCACGGCCCACATTCAGAAGGAGGACGGCATCCTGTTCAACATGGCCGATCGGCTGCTGCCCCCCGATGAGCACGGTCGGCTCGAGGAGGCGTACGAGTCGGCGGTTCCGGACGGCGCCGACGCCGGCACCGGCGCCCGCTACGAGCAGCTCGCGCAGTCTCTCTGCGAACGGTGGAAGATCGATCCCGACGAGATTCGATCGGGAAAATGAGGAAGGTGGAACGTAGAATGGAGAATGCTGAATGCGGAAACAGCAACCAGGGACAGCGTCAGAAACCAGCATCGCACCCGCGTTGCCGTGGGAGACAACGGGGAAGTAACTCAGGACCGACGGCCAGTTACTTAGGAGCGGCAGGGACCCGCGGCAGCGTCAGTATCGGAGAACCGGGCGCGCTCAGATGGGATTGAGCAGGCGCCACGTCATCGCACGAACCTGGTCAAAGGTCTCCAGGGCGTTCTCTGCCCCGATTCCATTGACTGCACCGGCGGCGGCGAGGAGTCGCAGGTGGCTGTCGACCTCTTTGGCCGAGGCATAGGCGATCCGCCAGTGGTGCTGGCGGCCTCTGCCGAATCGGCCGTGGCCTTCAGCGATGTTGGCCGGGACCGAGCTCGCCGACCGGATCACCTGATCGGCAATCGACTTTAATGGGGCGGGAACCCTCATAACGAGCTTGATGGCTACGCCTGCTGCTTCGAGGGCTTTCTCGTGGGCAACGAGATTGGGGTTTCCGACGGCTTTGGACATGGTCACCTCCGGGTCGTTCATGCTCACCCGAATGCTGGTGAGGGGGCCGGTGTCAAGGGTTTACCACCCCTCAGCCGGCCGCATTGCGCCCTTGACTCCGGCCCCATCGCCAGCTATGCCCATTCACCCCGTGAACGACCCGGAGGTGTCCACGTGCAATGTCTCGAAGCCCACTGATTGTTGCCGCTGAAGACTGATCTCTGTCCCTGCTCGCTGTACCCTGTCGCCGCCCCTGATGACTGTCGCTGCCGCTGAATTTCGGGAACGGGCACGGGCACGGCGGGAACCCCAACCACACGTTTTCCCGGATGAACCCAAGATTCTCTATCGGGCAAACTGCCAACCTCCGAAGCCGACACCATAGTCCCGAGTCCCGAACCCCGAGATCAACTCCGCGTCAGCGGCCGGTAGGTCACCCGGTGCGGCCGCTCCGCCTCGTCGCCGAGCCGTCGGCGGCGGTCGGCCATGTAGTCCGAGTAGGGTCCCGGGAACCACTCCACCGAGGAGTCGCCCTCGAAGGCCAGCATGTGGGTCGCCACCCGATCGAGGAACCACCGATCGTGGGAGATCACCAGCACGCAGCCGGCGAAGGCCAGGATCGCCTCCTCGAGCGCCCGCAGGGTGTTGACGTCGAGGTCGTTGGTGGGCTCGTCCAGGAGCAGCACGTTGCCGCCCTTCCTTGAGCATCCGCGCCAGGTGGACCCGGTTGCGCTCACCGCCGGACAGCTGCTTGACCGGCCGCTGCTGGTCCGACCCGGTGAAGTTGAACCGCCCCACGTACGCCCGTGAGTTGACCTCGACGCGGCCCAGCCACACCGAGTCCGATCCCTCGGAGATGACCTCCCACACCGATTTCTCGGGATCGAGGGTGGATCGGCTCTGGTCCACGTAGCCGAGCTTGACCGTGTCGCCGAGCCGCAGGCTGCCGGCATCGGGCTCCAGGCGACCGACGATGAGGTCGAAGAGGGTGGTCTTGCCGGCGCCGTTGCCGCCGATGATGCCGACCACGGCTCCTGGTGGCACCGAGAAGCTGAGGTCGTCAAAGAGCAACCGGTCGCCGTATCCCTTGGCCAGCCCCTCGGCCTCCAGGACCACGTCGCCGAGCCGTGGCCCCGGCGGGATCCAGATCTCCAGATCGCGCACCATCTGCTCGGGCTCCTGGGACAGCAGCTCCTGGTACGCGCTGACCCGCGCCTTGCCCTTGGCGTGGCGGGCCCGCGGCGCCATCCGGATCCAGTCGAGCTCTCGCTCGAGGGTCTTCTGGCGCCGCCCCTCGCTGCGCTCCTCCTGGCGGAGCCGCTCCTGCTTCTGCTCCAGCCATGACGAGTAATTGCCCTTCCACGGGATGCCGAAGCCCCTGTCCAGCTCGAGGATCCAGCCGGCCACGTTGTCCAGGAAGTAGCGGTCGTGGGTGACCGCGATGACGGTGCCGGCGTAGTCCTTGAGATGGCGTTCCAGCCACCCCACGGACAGCGCGTCGAGGTGATTGGTGGGCTCGTCGAGGAGCAGGATGTCGGGCTGCCGGATGAGCAGCCGGCAGAGGGCGACGCGGCGGCGCTCACCGCCGGAGAGCACGTCCACCACGGTGTCTCCGGGCGGGCAGCGCAGGGCGTCCATGGCCAGCTCGAGGCGCGAGTCCAGCTCCCAGGCGCCGACGGCCTCGATCCGGTCCTGGACCTCGGCCTGGCGGTCGAGCACCCGCTGCATCTCGTCGTCCTCCATCGGCTCGGCGAAGCGCTCGGCGAGCTCGTCGAACTCGGCCAGCAGAGCCTTGGCATCGGCCGCGCCCTCCTCAACTACCTCCCGCACGGTCTTCCCCGCCTCGAGCTCGGGCTCCTGCTCGAGCAGCCCCACGGTGTAGCCCGGGGCCCTCACCACCTCGCCGTTCGACGACTCCTCGACCCCGGCCATGATTCTCAGCAGAGTGCTCTTGCCCGAGCCGTTGAGGCCGAGCACACCGATCTTGGCGCCGTAGAAAAATCCGAGGGAGATGTCCCGCAAAACCTGCTTCTGACCGTAGGTCCTGGTGACCTGCACCATCGAGAAAATGACCTTCTGTTCGTCCGCAACCATGTTGCCTCCGGGACCGCAGGGTCGCCCTTGCCGCTTTGCAAGTCAAGCAGCGGCCCCTTGAACGCGGCTCGGCGTGCCTCTCCTTCAGTGCGCGTTCCCGGCGCCCGCCTTCTTCGCCGCGGCGAGATCTTCGGGCGTGACCCGAAACACGAGGTAGGAGTATGCGACGTGATCCACCGGTTCCAGGTTCCCTCGCAGCCATTCGTACCACGGGTACCTTCCGGGATGAACCACTCCGGTGAGCAGATTGGCCGAAACCAGGATTTCCCCGGCAACAGGTTCCGGCGGGTTCTTGATCGTCGCCGGGTGGGTCCGAAGGTAGATTTCGGCATAAAACTCGTTCTGGCCCCAGTCGAGGTTGGAGTCGGCCAGCAGGCGGTACGTGGTCCTCCGGTGGCCCGCGAGTTCGTTGTGGTAGGACAGCAGGTGGGGGTAGTACGAAAGAACCGAGACCGCGAGAAAGAGCAGCATCAGAACCACGAACACACCGGTCCTTCGGCTCCGCAACGCGGGTTGGCCGAGAGCCCCGCACAGCACGTGGCCGAAGGGAAGCACCATGATCGCCAGCCGGATCCCCATCTGCGCCGCGCAAACGAGGTTGAAGTACGCCGCAAAGAGCAGCGCCGGAATGACGAAGAAGAGCTCGTTTTCGAGCAACTGGCGCCTGCTTCGGAGCTTGATCACGGTCGCTGCGGCAACGAGGACGAGGATCTGGGTGGCAAGGGGCACCTTGAGCAGGAACACAGCCGCGTAGTACCACGCGAACGGTTGCCGTTGGGCTCGGCCGAAGAGGTAGGCCGGGCCACGGGCCGAGCCGCTGACTTCGTTATGCCTGACCATGTCCAGGCCCTCGACGAACGGCCGTGGCAGCGGAAGAGGCACCTCGGCGAGAGGGCCCATTCTCTCCTGGAGGGCATCGAAATCGGAGCTGCGAAAGTCATAATCGGCCAGCGGCGTCCAGGTGCCGTTGAACAGGTAGCCCGCGTTCAGGGGCACCAGGCTGGCGGCCGCGATCAATGACAACCATCCCAAACCGCGGATGACGCTGCTGCCGGCGCGCGCGATTTCATGTTTCCGAAGCATGTGAACGAGGACCGGCGCGTAACGGACCATCATGACGACCGCGATCACCGGGAAGAGCAGGACCGCGCTAAACTTCGCCAGCAGACTCAGGCCGACGGCGCAACTGCAGATCAGCGCCCTCCACCAACGCCGTTCGAGGGTGAACAGCCACAGGGTGTACATGGAGAGCACGATGAACACCGCGGCATAGAGGTCGGTGGTGACGAGGCGAGCGTGGGCTTGGATGTTGGGCGCGAAGAGGAAGACGACCAGCGACAGAATGCCTCCCTCGAAGCCGTAGACGCGATGTGACCAGGAAAACACGATCGCACCGAGGAGCACTGCGAACAGGACCGTGACCAACCGTGCGATGCGCACCTGACCGGCCACGTCGAGCTCCGGGTCCGGGAGCACCCGCTGCGACAGCAACACCCCGAGAGCGTTGAGGGCCGTGACCGGCATTTTGCTGTCGTCGAGGCGGTCGGTGTGGCCGTGAAGCACTGCCCAGCCATAACGGAGGTGTCCGAATTCGTCATAGGTTCGCGACTTATGGCGAACGCTGAGCACATCAAACGCCGCGATCATCACGAGCAACAGCCCAACGATGAGGATCTGTCGGGTGTCGAGCTGCCGTAAACGGGCCCCCATGCGGACTATCTTACGCGCCATTGGCGTGGGTGGTCCGTAACCTCATCCCTCAATGGTGTGCATCGGCTTCACGCCGGCGCAGGTTATTGACCAGGTCCTGCTTGCGGTCCCACAGTCGCTGAGTCAACGACACGTGGTAGAGGTGGGGGTTCATGAGTCGCTTCACTCCAGGGTCGAGGCTCGCGAGGTCGGACTCACGCAGCGCACGCATGTCTTCGATGGAAGGCGTGTCGCCGACCCGCCGGCCATCGACGACAACATCGATCAGCAGCGGTTCGAGCCGGGAGATGTCCGGCCCCTCGAGGATTCGGGAGCGTCTCTCGTCGGTGGCATGGCGCAGGACGAGGGGTCGGGATTCACTCAGGTCCTCATCGGCCATGGCGATGACATCGGCGGTAGCTAGGCCGCGGGCGTCGTAGATCCGCCACACTTTTTTGGTGCCCGGATTGAGGGTTTTGGCCTTGGTCTCGGACAGTTTGATGGCCGCCTTCCACTCCCCTCCCCCGTTGACCGCAACCAGTTTGCAGACACCATCGAGTGCAGCGTCCCCGCCCGAGGTGATGAGACGGGTACCGATTCCGTAGAGAAGGCGTTTGACGAGTCGGTCGGCATCCACACCGTACCGCGGCGCCTCTTGCTGGATCTGGGTGATGATCTGCCAGATCACCAGCTCGTCGAGGTTGTTGGAGAGCACGATCGAGGCGTCCTCGAAACCGGCCTCGTTGAGCATTTTTGCGGCCTGGATGGCGAGGTAGGCGAGATCGCCCGAGTCCAGCCGGATGCCGAGGGGTTCATGTCCCGACGCCCGCAGCTCCTCGAAGACCTGGATCGCGTGAGGAACTCCACTCTCCAGCGTGTTCACCGTATCCACCAAGAGCACGCAATCGTCGGGGTAGACCTGGGCGTAGGCCCGGAATGCATCGATCTCACTGCCCCCCAGGGCCATGAAGGCTTGCACCATGGAATGCCCGTGGGTGCCCTTCGGTGGATAGCCGAGCGCCGCCGACACCGCGGTGTTGGAGGTGAAGTCGGCACCGCCGATGAGTGCCGCCCGGGCACCGGCGTTGGCGCCGAGCTCGTGCGCCCTGCGCATGCCGAACTCGAGGATGGCTCCACCCCGGGCAGCCTCACGGATTCGCGCGGCCTTGGTCGCCACCAGGGTCTGATAGTTGAGGTGGTTGAGCAGGGATGATTCGAGGAGCTGCACGACGGGCAGCGGCCCCTCCACCACCGCCAGCGGCACATTGGGGTGGACCACCCGACCCTCCGGGATGGCCCGAATGGTGATGCCGTCCTGGAAGCCACGGGCCGCCAGCCAGCTCAGAAAATCGTCACCGAACAGCCGCTCCCCGGATCGCCCGTTCAGGGATGCCAGGTAGGCCACGTCCTCGTCCGACGGTTGAAGACCCATGAACCAGTCGATGAACCACTCCAGCCCGGCAAAAACGCAGTACCCGGCCTCGTGCTGCCCGTAGCTCGGGTTGGCTCGATAGAAGTAGTCGAACTGGGCACCGTGGTCGGCCAGCCCCTGGCGGAAGTAGAGCTGGGCCATGGTCAGCTGATAAAAGTCGGTGAAGAGCATGCTTTCGGCTGGTGGTCGCGGGGCCATCGTCACCTCACAGTGCGCCGCCGGTTCGGCGGCGGCTCCAGAGTTCCCGATGAGGATACCCCGACCGGCGGTCAGCGTTCCGCGTCGGGACCGACTGCGGACGCACCCCGGATCGCCCGCTCGACCATGAACGCGACCGGCTCGTTCATGTCCGTCGGAACCAGGGTGACCTCCGGATGCCGCCTCGCCCAACCTCGAAACACCTCGTCGGCGAATCCCTGCCCCACCAGATCGACCCCCTTGAAGTCGAGCACCGCTTCGCGGAATCGCTCGAGCCCGTTGACGCCGAAGGTACCGGTGAGCCGTCTGTCGCGTAACACCGAGCCGCCAGGCGATTTCCTCAGCCTGCAGCACGTTTTCACCGTGAAAGAACGACTCGATCTGACGTTTTCGATCTCTCAAGAACCAATCGTAGAATCTTCTTGGAGAAACGTAAAATACCGCCCGGAAAACGTCAAAAGGCCGGCCCGTCAGCTCCCGACCAGGCCGAGGTGTCGCCGGACTCGAAGCCGTCCGCGAAGACCCGGAGACACCCGGAGCCGTGAAGGACCACCAGACCCTGGTTGTAGTCGGCGATCGCCAGGTCGGTGCAGAAATCTGACGAAAAGTCGCCCAACGCTAGGCCCTGCTTCGCGTAGTGGGAGGCATAGGGAATCGAGTAGAGCTGCTCCGGCTCGAGACCGGCCGCGCCCTGCAGGTAGACCCCTGCGCGGACCCAGCCGCCGTGCAACACCACCACGTCTTCGAGGCCGTCAAGATCGACGTCCGTGACTGCGATCGGCTCGGGGATGTCGTAAGTCGGCACGATGGCCGGGCCCGTCAGCCCGCCGGCGCCGTCCTGGGTCATCACCCAGAGGTGGGTGGGCGAGTTGAGGGGTCGGCCGAGGACCGCGTCCTCGAGCCCGTCTCCGGTTACGTCGCCAACCCCCAATCCCCAACACACCTCGCTCCCTCCCATCGGGTAGCTGTCCGGAAACGGCAGAAAGCTCGACGTTTGGTCGTGGTGGCTGACAGTCAGGATCGCCCCGGACGAGGCCACGGCGAGGTCGGTGAAGCCGTCGTTGTCCAGGTCGCCGAGCTCGTGGTCCGAGGCCGTCGGGCCACCCGCGGTCACCGCCTGGACGCCGTCAAAACCGCCGTTGCCATCGCCCAGGAAGACCGTGACCGAGCCGTCGCCATGGAGCGCAAGGATGTCGATGTGCTGATCGAGGTTCACGTCCATGGCGGACAGCGAGCCGGCGGCCTCGGCGCCGAACACGGTGGCCGCCAGCAGACCCCCGAGTCCGTCGGCGAGCAGCACCGAGATGCCGGCGGAGTGGCTGACCACAACGTCCACGACCTGGTTTTCGTCGAGGTCCACCAGCACGATCCCGTTCTGGGAACCCTCTGCCCCATACGGGTACTTGGACGGCAGGCCGAGGACCCCGGTGGGCAGCTGCGGGTAGACGAAGACGTGGTAGTCGTTGGCCGGGTCGAAGTACGACGTGGTGGTCACCACCACGTCCGGTCGGCCGTCGGCGGTGACGTCGCCGATGGCGACGGCCTCGGGCCAGCTCCCCGGGTGATGGTTCGTCCAGCTGCCCAGGGTGAAGGCGCGCGATCGCTCGGGCGGATGAGACGCCGGCGTCGCGGTGTCGCCGATCTCGGCTGGAGGGGCCTTCCGAAACGCTCCGGTCGCATCCCTCATCAGCCACCCCTGGTCGTTGAGCCGATACCAAACCGGTCCGTTCTGGTCGTAAAGCGCCCGGTTGAAACGGTCCACCCGGGCCTGGGCCGCGGCCTCAACCCCAAAGTGGGTGCACATGACGGCAATGATCAAAACCCGCAGAAGCGTGTGCCTCGAGTTCATGTCTCTCTCCAGTTATCCGGCGGTCGCGAACCCGGATTCAAGGTCACCCAGAATCTAATGCACGGTCGACGCGTACGCAATGGGATCCCTGTTGTGAGACAGTGCCCCGTCTGCGTTGCCCGCGGAACCCAGCAAGGAAGAAGACAATTCGTGGACGACCACGGCCCCACAACATCCGACGGCTGACACCGATTTCCAGGTACAGTGGGTCCATCGTGGGGACCCAGGATCATTTTTCTGCCGTCGCGGCGGAATACGCAGCCTTCCGACCGCTCTATCCGACAGGCCTGTTCGACTGGTTGGCGGCGGTCTCGCCGCGCCGCGAGCTGGCGTGGGACTGCGCCTGCGGCAGCGGTCAGGCATCGCTGCCGCTGGCTTCGCGGTTTGCCATGGTGGTTGCGTCAGACGCCAGCACGATTCAGTTGGCCACGGCCGCATCTTCCCCGCGGATCCGGTACGTCGTTGCCCCGGCCGAGCCGGCACCGCTGGCCACCGACACCGTCGACCTGGTGACGGTCGCCCAGGCGCTCCACTGGTTCATCGGCGAGCCGTTCTATGCCGAGGTCCGTCGCGTGGTCCGGCCGGGTGGAGTGTTCGCGGCGTGGACCTATGGCCTGCCGCACTTCATTTCCGAAAACCTCGGGCAGTCGGTGCACCACTTCATTGAAGACATCCTGGGGCCCTACTGGCCGCCGGAGGTTCAGCTCGTGCTCGACGGCTACGCCAACATCGACCTCCCGTTCGCGGAAATCGAAGCGCCGCCATTCGAGATGCGAGCCGAGTGGACGCTCGAACGGTTCCTGGCCTTCGTCCGCACCTGGTCGGGGGTCCGACGGTTCGTCGAGATTCGCCACGAGGACCCGGTCGACCATCTCGCCGCCGAGCTCGAGTCCGTCTGCGAAAACGACGGACGCACCCATCCCGTCAGCTGGAGGATCAAGCTGCGGGCCTGCAGAAAGCCCCTTGAGCCGGGTTGAGTGGGCCATTCTTCCTCACGGAGTTGAACGAGAGATCCATGTCAGGACTCAGGATGTCGGGAAGATCATCTGATCCGACAAATCGAGCGGACTCTCAACCCCGACCCCGAGTCTCACCCCTTGACTCTTTGCTGAGGCACTCATTTCAGGACGTTTGACACTAGGCGCTTTGTCGCCTAGGCTATCAGGGGACAGAAAAGAGGCATGCCATGGCGACGGCAACCGTGAGAATTCCAGTGGAAAAGAGAGACATCCTGAGGATCATCGCCGGGATCGAGAGGACCGAGATGAAGGAGATTCTCTCCGAACTCATCGACGAGTACATCGAGCGACACCAGGAAACGCTGGACCTTCTTTCCAGACCCGAATGGGTCGACATCATCGCTCGCGGCAAGGAAGAAGTGGATCAGGACGTCAAGGGAAAGAAGCTCGATGAGCTGGCGGATTGAGGTCAAGCCGTCGGCTGAGAAGCAGTACCTCAAGCTCGACACGGCCACCCGCCGACGGATCAAGGAAACCCTGCACGAACTCGAAAACTCCGAGCAGCCGTTGCTGCACCAACGCGTGCGGCCGCTGACGGGGAAGCTCAAAGGGGACTACAGGGTCAGGGTTGGGGGCTGGCGGTTACTCCTGACACCAAACCGCGACTCCGGGGTGCTGCAGGTCTACGCCATTCTTCCCCGCGGCGATGCGTATTGACCTCTGGGTCGAGACCCGTGCCCGACATGGGCTGGAACACCATCCTGCGGCTCTGGGGCCCGCTCGAGCCGTGGTTCGACAAGACCTGGCGGCCGGAGGAGATCGAGCTGGTCAAAAAGTGAGCAACCCTCGTCGAGGGTGGTCTTCATCACTCCATAACATCAAAACCCAGGTGCCCGGCACGTTTACAGGCTACACCGACTTTCCGACCTACGACGATCGCGACCAGTTGAACCTGACGGCTTCGCAGGTCGCTGATCATTCGGAGAATTCGGGTCCGCCGGCGGATGGGTGCCACCATCACGGGTCGATGTCTGACCACCGCGTGAGGTCGCCAAGTTCGAAACCGTCGTCAAAGACCGTCTGGGTGTCGACTTCCATCGAAACGCTGAAGAAACCGGTGTCGAAGCTCGGACCGAGTTGGATCTGTATCGCATAGCTGAAATTCAGGTTGTCGACGTACTCGGGACGAGCCAGGCGGACGCCGTCGACCGTCATGCCAGGAGTTCCGCTGGTGGAGAAGGTCTCCACCAAGGAGCAGAGGGAAGAAAGGACGGGGCAGCGGACGAGATCAACGGTGACGTTCGCGGCGGCGTTGTCGTAGGCTTCGATGTCGAGGCTCCTGACCCAGGCGCCTGAAGGCAGCTCCACCGGTCCGATGGCGAGGCAAGAAGCGCCGCTGCAGAACCTCATGGGGCCGGAGGCGTCGAGCAAGGCGCGGTCGACGAGGTTGTACGGTTCGAAGGCAAATGCGTTCATCGTCAGCCGATCCACGCCGAACTCCGGTGCGGGGGGGGCGATCAACAGCCGCACGCCGGTGACGGCGTAGTCCATTGTGGCGTCAAGTTCGACTTGGACGAAGTACGAGTTGATGGAGTTCTCGATGATCTCCGGAACCGACAGGTCGGCCCCCACCTGGACCGTTCCCGGTGTGCCGGTTGTTTCCACTCCTCCGATCGAGTCACAGCCGCCGAAACCAACGGGGCACCGGCCGAGGTCCGCGCGCACCGAACCGCCGCCGTTGTCGTAGGCGTCGAGCTCGATCCTGCCGACCGAGGTGCCTGAGGGTAACTCGACAGGCGCGACGATGTAGCACGATTCCCGACTCGCAGTAACGTCGGACAGCGTCTGCTCGGATCCGGTCGCGTCCAGAGACATTGAACGGTTCGAAAGCGAAGGCGTTCATGGACATCGTGGCGACGAGTGGCCAGTCCACCGGTGGTTCGTAAGCCACCCGCACGGCGCTGAGAGCGGTGGCCGCGTTGTTGCCAAGGCCCACCTGGACGATGTATGTGTTGGCCGTGTTGTCGACCACGTGGGGCGTCGGCAAGGACCCGCCGACCAGGGTCGGGCCCGGCGTTCCGTTGGTGGTGACGTATCCGAGCGTCGAGCAGCCGAGAGCGCCCAGCGGGCAGCGGAAGATCCACAGCTCAACGGCGAAGGCGGCATCGATGTCGAAGGCTTCGAGCTCGAAGCCGAGAATGGTGCTGCCGTCGGGAAGCTCCACAGGCGCTTCGAGAAAGCCGATGTCGGGCGTGCCGGCGAGGTACCTTCTGCCACCGTCAGCCGACAGAGCAGCGTTTTCGACGTCGGACCATGCCTCGAAGGCGAACGCGTTGATGGACAGGAAATCCGTGTTGCCGATCGGCGGTTGCCAATGCTCAGCGGCCGTCGATTCCGGGGTCTCCGACACGACGGTCGCCCCCGCCGTCTCACCCTGGGCAATCGCCGGCGGTACGCCATCCTGCCCGTGCGCGGTGACCGGAATCGCGCTGGCGGCGAAAACCACGGACAGCACGAACACACCGAATCGGCGAGAACCGATGGAACCCGTTGACCAACGACGCATGCCAACCTCCCCGGAACGATGCCGTCTTCGAGATGTCGAGATACGGTCACGGTAGCCGGGTGAACCCGGTCTGTCAACGGTGACCATTTTTGAGATAACTGCTCAATTATTTGTTTCGGTCTCACGACACCTTCAATTCAACACACCCGACACCCATCGCTCAATCGAAGTCCCGTCATGAACGACTGGCACCCATTTCCCAGTTCTCGACCAGGCGCAGCGAGGAGCCCGCTGGCGGCATACTTCGCACGGATGACGAGGAACCTCGTGCCGTCGGGGACCACGTCGAAGGGGTGGGTCCCCGGCAACGTCGGCGGAAGAACGCCGATCCGCTGTGGCCTTTCGACCTCGACCGTCCCGTCCGCGCGCGCCCGCACCCTGGAAGCCATCAGACTCGAGCCCGCGGCAAAGAAGATCTCGCCGCCGTCGGACCACCGCGGAGCGAAGCCACCATCGATTGACACGCGCCGCACCATCTCGCCGTCCGGATACGACCGGATCAAGACCTCGAGGCGATCCTGTACGAACTCGGTGTAGGCCACCCACCTGCCGTCCGCCGAAATCGAGACCAGGGACGACATCACCGGCCGGTCGAACCACTGTTGCGCCTCGAGCGTTTCGAGATCGAGAGTCCACAGGAAGACCGCATTGTCCTCTTCGCCAGCACCGAAAAGCAGCGTGCTGCCATCCGGCGTCACCGCCCACGTGTACTGGCCTCTCCGTCGACTCGCGCAGCAGCTCGGCCTCGGAGACACCGTCAGGGGTGATCCGGTAGATGTCATTGCCCCGGAAAAAGACGATCGTCCGGCCATCGGCCGTCCAGACGGGGTTCGACTCGTTCTTCGGGTCGCTGGTGAGCCGCGTATCCAGACCGCGTTCGAGATCGCGAATCCAGATGTCCCCGGACGTCTCGCTCGTCGTCCAATCGAATGCCAGGGTGCGACCGTCGGGCGACAAACGCGGGTTCCACAACGAACCCTCGACGCCGATCGGCGTCATCTCGTCCGAGGCGCGATCCATCCACACGAACTCGCTTTCGGCATCGGCGGCGCCGCCCCGCACATAGGCGATCCTCCCCGATTCGCTGATGGTGAACAGCGCGTGCGGCGGCCACGTCACCGGGAGAACATCGCTCGCGATGCGGATCGGCTCCCCCTCCACCCGGCCGGTGGCGATATCGAAGCGCTGCGCTTGCAACCCGCCGGCGCGTGAAAAGACCAGCATCCCCGAAGGGGTGTACACCGCGTTGGACGCCACCGGTAGCACGAGATTGAACTCCTTGGAATCGAGCGAACCCATGTGGATACCGGTCGCGCCTCCGCCTTCGGATTCGAAGAGCAAAAACAGGAAGCGTCGCCCGTCGGGGAGGAACGAGGGGAACACCACCCGGTCGCCGCTGCGATCCGGAAAAGGATCGAGCAGGAATTCGGGTTTACCATTGAAGGGTCTGACCCGCATCAGTCCCTCCGGCATCCGGCTGTAAATGATGGTGCCGTCAGGCGCCCAGGAGCCGGTCGCGAGTCGAAGCCTCGGCACCGTAACGCCCGGCACCGGCTCCGGACGCGCGCCGCCGGGCGCCAGGATCAACATGCGTTCACCGTCGAAGAATGCGAGCGAGCGCGAGTCGGGCGACCAGAACGGTCCCCGGATCTCGTCACCTGAGGCCACCGTTTGTTCATCGCCCGTGCTCAGGTCGCGGACGATGAGCGACATCTCGGTCGCGCGCTCGACAACGATAGCGAGTCGCGCGCCGTCCGGCGAAATTGCGGGTGGACCGGCGCGCGACGAGACCACGGCCTCCGGGTCCAGGGGGACGATGTCAGCCACCAGGCGCATCGGCGCCTCGCCCGGCCGTAGCCCGACCCAGGCCACTGTCGCCGCCAGCGCGAGAAGCGCCCCCGCGGCCACCGCCCACGCCAGCTTCGTGCGCCCGCGGCCATCCACAGCGGCGGTTTGAGCAGGTTCCTCATCCCGCCCCTCGCTCGCCTCGACGAGCTCCAGCCCGACATCGCCGATGTTGCGATATCGCCGGTCCTTGTCCCGTTCGAGGCAGCGCCGCAGCACGCGCCGCACCGACCGCGGCGTCGCCGCCGGCAGGCGGTCGAAGTCGACCTCCGCCTGCAGGATCGCGGCAATCGAGTCGCTCACCGTCTCGCCGACAAAGGGGCTGGCTCCCGTCAGGCACTCGTAGAGCATCACGCCAAAGGACCAGATATCGGTGCGGGGATCGACCGGACGGCCACGCGCCTGCTCCGGGCTCATGTACGGCGCCGTGCCGAGGATCACCCCCGCGGCCGTGGGAGACTGCGCCGCCGTGATCGTCGGCGAGCGGGTCAGATCGACCGACGATGACGAACCCTCTTCCGTTTCCTTGGCGAGACCAAAGTCCAGCACCTTGACCTTGCCGTCGGGCGTCAGCTTCACGTTGGCGGGCTTGAGGTCACGGTGGATGATGCCCGCCTCATGCGCCGCCTCGACGCCTCGAGAAATCTGCGCAAACACCTCGAGCGCTTCATCCACCGCCAGCGGGCCACGGTCGAGCCGCTCGGCCAGTGTTTCGCCATCGACGTACTCGAGGACCAGATACCTGCGACCCTGGTGCTCCTCCACGCCGTGGATCCCCGCCACGTTGGGGTGGTTGAGCGCCGCCAGCGTCCGCGCCTCGCGCTCGAATCGCACCATCCTCTCCGCATCGTCAGCCAGATCTTCCGGCAGCGCCTTGATCGCCACCGGGCGCCCCAGCCGGGTGTCCGTCGCGCGGTAGACCACCCCCATCCCGCCGCGACCGATCTCGGCCTCGACGGTGTAGGGTCCGATGTGCTGGATGCCTTTGTTCACGCGCGCCAACTATAACGTATTGAGCACGGATCTCGATTCCGGATATCGCCTGGACTCGATGAACCTCAGACTCAGCGATCGAGATCATCGCGGCGAGGAACGTCAATCCAGCCTTCCGCTCTCGTCTGCGGGCCATCGGCATCGGTCGAGGTAGGTCCCACCATGGAACGCAGCGGATGCCACCGATCACAGCGTCACGATGCGTTCATGCGGAGGGTGGTACCCGTCAACAACTGTGGAATTGTGTGCGTGGCACCGATGTGGAGCCGATCGGGTCGACCACGCCAAAGAGAGCGGTATGTGGCCCTGGCCAGGGGGGTCGAAGAGGGGGGGCGGCTGGCCTAGGGCCACCCGCTCATCTTGGCGGGGAGCCGCGGCGGGTGGGAGGGCGGGCGGCCGCGGTCAACCGAAGGTGAGATCCCGATCGGCGGAGCCAGAGACGAAAGAAGCCGCCCGAAAGGGCGGCGAACTTGAGTCTCTGGTGGAGCCGATCGGGATCGAACCGACGACCTCCTGAATGCCATTCAGGCGCTCTCCCAACTGAGCTACGGCCCCACTCGGGAACGGAAGTTGTAGCAAAGGCCGGGGTGGGTGTCAATCAACGCCAGAGGTTTTCAGGTCAGGCCGAGAGCGCCAGATCCATGGGAGCGTGGTCACGGTGCTTCCAGCCGGCGAGGGTCTGAACCGGGGGCGGAGTGGTGTGGCGGAGGCCGGCGCCCCAGGTTCCGCTCACCCGCACCGCGGTCACGGTGGCGGTGGCGCAGACCTCGCCGCGCGAACGCAGGGTGCACTCCACCACGATCTTGCGGTCGGCCACACCGGTGATCCGCGCCTCGATCCACACCGGCCAGTCGATTGGGGTCGGCCGGTGGTACCGGATAGCGAGCGAACCGGTGGCGAACATGACGGTGTCGGCATTCTCCCGCCCGGCGATCCGCCGGCCGTAGGAGACGGCCGTGCACACGGCGTGGCAGTCGAGCAGGGTGGCGATGACGCCGCCGTTGAGCACCTCGGGCGACGCCGCGGCCATATGTGGCTCGGGCAGGAAGGTGCACTGGGTTTCCATGACTCCGGACCAGAAGCTCTGGATCTTCAGGCCGTGTGGGTTGTCCGGGCTGCAGCCCACGCAGTGGTTGTCGTGAATGGTGTCCTGGATCGATTCGTATTGCATCGTTGCCTCCGTAAGGTTTGCTCTCACCGGGCACTACGCACGTCGGGTGTCGAACCCGCCATCGGCACCTCGGGAATCGGCGGGCGCCATCGACTGTCATATAATTGAGGTTCATTTTCAGGAAGGAACCATGGTCGATTCCACAAGCGTGACCGAGCTATTGCTGGCCTACCGCGGCGGCGACCGCGAGGCCTTCGATCGCATGGTGCCTCTGCTTTATGACGACCTGCGGCGGATCGCCCACGCCCAGCTGCGGCGCGGTCGGCGCGGCAACACCCTCGCCACCACCGTGCTGGTGCACGAGGTCTACCTCAAAATGGCCGACCAGCAGCGCCTCGACGCGTCCGATCGCGGCCACTTCCTGGCGATCTCGGCCCACGCCATGCGCCAGGTGATCGCCGATCACGCTCGGCGCCGCACGGCCGCTAAGCGCGGCGGCCGCGAGGAGCCGATCGCCCTCGATGACGCGCCCCAGCTGGCCGAGAAGGAGGCCCGATGGCTGCTCGACGTGGATCAGGCGCTTCAGCGGCTGGCGGTCCGCAACCCCCGCATGGCCCAGGTAGTGGAGTGCCGGTTCTTCGCCGGCTACTCGGAGGAGGAGACCGCCGAGGCTCTCGACGTGTCGCTGCGCACCGTCCAGCGGGACTGGATGAAGGCGCGGGCGTGGCTCAAGGAGGAGCTGGGCGGAACCGGTGATGGGTCGCTCTGACACCCGCTGGGAGCGCGCCGATGCCATCCTCGACGAAGCCCTCGATCTTCCCACCGAGGCCCGCCGCGACCTGATCGCCGACCGCTGCGGCCGGGATGGTGAGCTTCGCGAGCTGGTGGAACGCCTGCTGGTGCGCTGTGAGGAGGAGGAGACCGGCCTGATGCCCGGGGGGGCCTTTCTGGGCGCCATCGGGGAGAGCCTCGACCGGGAGCTGGAGGATTCGGCAGGGAGCCTCGAAGGCCGGCAGATCGGCCGCTACAAGGTCCTCCGTGAGCTGGGACGCGGCGGCATGGCGGTGGTCTACCTCGCCGAGCGTGCCGAGGGCGACTTCCATCATGTCGTCGCCCTCAAGCTCCTCCAGCCGGGCATCGACAGCGGCCACGTGGCCGAGCGCTTCGCCCTCGAGCGGCAGATTTTGGCGCTGGCCCGCCATCCCAACATCGCCCGGCTGCTCGACGCCGGAGTGACCGAGGACGGTCGCCCGTTCATCGCCATGGAGTATGTGGAGGGCGAGCCCATCGACGCCTGGTGCGATCAGCGCAGGTTGCCGATTCGGGCCCGCCTGGAGCTCTTTCTCGAGGTGGCCCGGGCGGTGGATTATGCCCATCGCAACCTGGTGGTTCACCGCGACATCAAGCCGTCAAACATCCTGGTGACGGCGGACGGCGACGTCAAGCTGCTGGACTTCGGCATCGCCAAGCTGCTGGACGACGAGCACGGGCAGGTGACGCGAACTCACCAGCGCGCCATGACCCCGGCGTACGCGAGTCCCGAGCAGGTGGAGGGCGGCGTGATCACCACCGCCACCGACGTCTACCAACTGGGAATGCTGCTCTACTTGCTGCTGACCGGGTGTTGGCCATATCCGAGGGGAACCGGAACCAATGCGGCCATGCTGCTCGCGATCTGCAACGAGCAGCCGATCCGTCCGAGCGCCATGCTCGCCCGACGGCGTGACGACACAGCCACGCCGAACGGCACCCCAGCGGCGGTCGACGACATCGCCCTGGTTCGGGGCTCGCAGCCCACCAGGATCCGGCGTGAGCTGGCCGGCGATCTGGACACCATCGTGCTCACCGCGCTGCGCAAAGAGCCGGGGCGGCGGTATCCGTCGGTGGCGCAGCTGGTGTCGGACATCGAGCGCTTTCTCGACGGCCGGACCATCTCAGCGCGGCCGGATACCGTGGCGTACCGTCTGAAGACCTTTGTGCGCCGTCACTCCGCCGCCACCGCCACCGCCGCGGCTTCACTGGTGATGGTGATCGGGCTGGTGGCCTTTTACACGATCCAGCTCGGCCTGGAACGGAACCACGCCCGGCTCGAGGCGAGGAAGGCCGGTGAGGTGGCCGATTTCCTCACCGGCCTATTCGAGGTTTCGGCACCAACCCGCTCCAAGGGCGAGGCGGTGACCGCCCGCGAGCTGCTCGACCGCGGAGCCGAACGGATCGACGACGAGTTGGCCGACCAACCGGAGCTGCAGGCGGCGATGATGACCATCATCGGCGACGTCTATCGGGAGCTCGCCATGTACGACGAGGCCGAGGAGCTGCTCGAACGGGCAGTGGAGATCCGCCGAGAGCATCCCGGGGACGATCAGCTCGACCTCGCGGCGTCCCTCTTCGCGCTCGGACGGGTCCACCAGCAACAGCGCAACATCGAGGAGGGCCGGAAGTGGTTGAGCGAGGCGCTTGTGCTGCGGGAATCGGCGCTGGGCCCGGAGCACCCCGACGTGGCCCGCGTGCTCGACGGTCTCGGCGAGATCGAGCGGTACGACGGCAACCTGGCCGAGGCGCAGGCGCTCCATGAGGAGGCGGTGGCCATATTCGAGGCCACCATTGGCACCGACAACGTGGACTACGGTCTGGCCATGAACCGGCTCGCGGTGGTGGTCCAGGACCAGCGCGAGCACGAGGCTTCGCTGCCGCTGTTCGAGCGGTCCATCGAGGTGCTGTCCGCCGAGCTCGGCGCTGACCATCCCTACACCGCATCCGCAAAACTGAACTTTGCCTACTCGCTGCGCTACGCCGGCCAGGTCGATCGGGCCGACGCGTTGTACCGGGAGGTGCTGCCGGTGATCGAAACTGCTTTCGGCGCCGAGCACCCCAACGTGGCGGTGGTGGTGAACGCCCACGCCCTGCTGCTGCGCAATGCCGGCCGGTTCGACGAGGCCGAGACGCTCCACCGGCGCGCGCTGGCGATCTGGAGCGCGTCGCTCGGCCCGAACTCGACGCAGGCGAGCTGGGCGCTCAACAATCTCGGCCTGGTGGAGCGGGAACGCGGCAACCACGAGACCGCCCGCGACTACTTCCGGCGATCGGTGGAGGTGGCCGAAGCCGTGTACGGCCCTGATCACGCCGAGGTGGCGACCCAGCTCAACAACCTCGCCAAGGAGCTCCACGCCCTCGGGCGCAGCGACGAGGCCGTCGGGCTGATGGAGCGGGCGCTGGCGATCCGGGAGCGGGTCTTCGGCATGGACCACAGCTACGTCGGGTCGATCGCCGGCGAGATGGGGGAGGTGCTCTGCGATGCGGGTCGCCACCAGCGCGCCGAGCCCCTGTTCCGCCGGGCCGCGGAGCTGGGCCGGACCGACCCCGACCACCGGGACCACGAGGTGACCTACTACAGGATCCGGCAGGCGCGATGCCTGTTGAATCTCGGCCGGAGGGAGGAGGCGCAGCAGGTCCTGATCACCGAGCGCGCGGCCTGCAACGACGATGGCCAGGCGTTGGTGGATGCCGCCCTCGCCGAGATCTCCCCGGACCGGGAGCCGGGGCCGTGAAACCATCCCCTTCTCGAGGTACACGTTGACCGTCCTCCACCCATTACGAATTGCGAATTGCGAATTGTAGGCGTCCGGGGGTGTTTGTGCCGGAATACGGTCACCACCTCGGCAGGCCTGAATTCGTAATTCGTCATTCGCAATGGGCGGGCGAGTGGTGGGGCGCAATCCCCATGACGGTGTTTCCCCAACCTTTTCCCTTTGCCCTCTTGCCCTCCATGGATGGCGGGTTTCCCCCGTGCCCTGCGTAGTGCCCGGGTGAACGAACGAAACGGAGGAACTCGCCATGAAACGAATTACATTTTTCATCTACGGAATCCTGGCCTACACCATCGGCATGGGAAGCCTGCTCTACGCAGCCGGCTGGCTCGGCGGATTCGGAGTGCCCCGAACCATCGACGCTCAGCGTGAGGGCTCGCTCGGAGCGGCCCTGCTGATCAACCTTGCTGTGCTCGCCGTCTTTGTCGTCCAGCACAGCGTGATGGCCCGCCCGGGCTTCAAGCGGTGGTGGACCCGCTTCATCCCGCATCCCGTCGAGCGCTCCACCTATGTGCTGTTCTCCGGCATCGCGATGGGCCTAATGATGTGGCTGTGGCAGCCCATGGGAGGCACCGTGTGGTCGGTTGACACGCCGGTGGTTCGCGGCGTGATCTACGGCCTCTACGCCTGCGGTTGGGTGCTCCTGGTGGCGGCGACCTTCCTGATCAATCACTTCGATCTGTTCGGCCTCAGGCAGGTGTGGCTGCAGCTGAGGGGACGGGAGATCACCCCGCTGCGGTTCAAAACGCCAAGCCTCTACAAGATGGTCCGCCATCCGATCTACGTGGGTTGGCTGGCCGTGATGTGGGCCGCGCCCACCATGACGGTCGCCCACCTGGTCTTCGCTCTGGCGTCGACGACGTACATTCTGGTGGCGATTCGATTCGAGGAGCGCGACCTCGTGGCCGAGCACGGCCGGTCCTACGCCGACTACCGGCGCCAGGTTCCGATGCTGATCCCGTTCACCGCCCGCCGCAACTCTGCGGCAGTCACCGCCGAGCGGGCGGCCTGACTAATTTCCCAGGGCGGGCCGTGGCGGCACCACCGCGCGGCCCGCCCTTCGTTGACCCCGAAAGGAGACCATCGTGGACTTCGCCAACGTCGTCCCCCGTCCCACCACCGGCCGCTCCCGCGATGCTTCGGCTTCACTCGTGAAAAGGCTCGGACTCGCCGGCATCCTCTTCTTCACCATCAAGGGCATCCTGTGGCTCGTGATCCCAGCAGCTCTCGCAGCCCTGATCTGACCCCTGATCTGACCGAATTGACCGAAAAACCCAAGCCGCCCGTACGTCGAGACTGACCCTCGCCCCGGGCGGTGTAAGTTTCCCAGCACCGAGCCGAGCGCTCTTTCATTACGCTTGATCAGATGTGGAATTCGGTGAATAATGCTCGGGGGTTCTTCTCGACACACGTGCGACGAAATCTCTTTTCAGGTCGTGAATTCTGAGATTGCGGCGAGGAGCTGGTCGATGGGACGGTCCCTGAACCAATGCGCAACGGGCATCGCAACCGGAGTCGCACTGATCTGGGTTGCTGCGCCCGCCCTGGCGAGTGGAGCCGGGCCGACCACCGACTTCCAATTTGATCCGGTGGAGTTCTGGGCCGCGAGGATTTTGACCTGGGTCGCGATCTTCACCCTTGGCGTGATCGGCTACACCTTGATCAGGGCCCACCGGGGGCGGCTCACCGGTCCCACCGGCAAGGCCCTCTTGCTGTCCGGAGTGGTTCTGCTGCCGTCGTTCTCGGTAGGTACCGGCATGCTGTTGGTGTTCGCCCGGGCCGAGAATGTCGAGTTCTGCGGCTCGTGCCATCGCGCGATGGGTGGCTTCGTGGCCGACATGGAGAACCCCGCGGGTTCGGGGTTGGCGGCAGTCCACTTCGCCAACCGGTACATCCCCAACCACCAGTGCTACCAGTGCCACACCTCCTATGGGCTTTTCGGCACCATGGAGGCCAAGATCCATGGCGTCGGCCAGGTGCTGCGCTATTACTCGGACTCCTTCGAGCCCCCGGTGACCATGTGGCGGCCCTACCCCAACGCCGACTGCCTCAAATGCCACGCAGGCTCGCGCAAGTGGCTGGCGGAGCCGGCGCACACCGACGAGACGATGAAGGAAGATCTGTTCCAGGATCTGGTTTCCTGCACCGAGTGCCATGAGGCAGGACACGAGGTGAACGAATGACGCGGCCAACCGAACGGAACGCGGCGATACCGCGTAGCGTGACAGTGATCCGTCGCCTCGAGGTGGTGGCCCTCTGTCTTTCGGCGATCGCATTGCTGCTCTGCCTGCTCTTCGTCTGGCACACCACCGGCGGCAGCCTGTTTGTTTTTTCGGTGGCGGCCCCGGCGATGGTGCTGATCGCCACCGTCATCGTCGCGGCGACCGCGGTTCACGAGTTCCGGCAGGCCCACCGGTTGTTCGCCGTCGAGCGGCTGGACCCCGATCAAGTCGTCTTCCGCCAGGGCGAGCCCGGAGACTGCGCCTACTTCATCCGGGAGGGTCGCGTGGAGGTGGTGGACGACGAGCGGGGCGCGGTGATGGCGACGCTCGGCCCTGGTGAGTACTTCGGCGAGATGGCGTTACTCGGAGACCTTCCCCGCAACGCCACTGTGCGCACCGTTTCCGCCGTCGAGCTCGCGGTGCTCGGCAAGGACAACTTCCTCCACATGATTCACCTGGTGCCGGCAACCGAGGAGGCAATCCTCACCACGGTGCGAAAGCGGGCCATGGGGACCACACGTGGGGAGTCGAGGGCCGAGCCAGGGAGCGGTAGGGAATGAATAATGAGAAATGAAAAATGAAAAAATCCTGTCCCTTTTTCATTTTCAATTTTTCATTTGAAATTCGAGCCTACTGGCTCGTCAGTCGACCTTGAACTCGAACTTCCCGCCATCAGCACCCCGGACCTCGACCTTGATCTTGCGTGCCGACTTGTCGAGGACGACGTCCCGGCCGAGCATGCACTCGGCAATGGCCCAGGGCATGACCACCTCGAGCTCGCCCCCTCCGTCCCGGTCTTTGATGTCGAACTTCAGGGTGTTGGCGCGACGTCGAGCATGAATGACCGAATCCCCGTCCTGCAACGAGGCTCGGGCGCCACGGCCTCCCCTGTCGAGGGTGGCGAGCAGGTGGCCGAACTCGGAATCCACTTTTCCATCACAGGTCAGGTTCGATCCGATGATGCCTTCCAGAACCCCCAATGCGAGCGCCTTGGATACAGTGATCTGAAGGTCATCCCCGGATTCTGAGCCGCTGATGGTCACCGACTTGCCTCGATTCCCGGCGGCAACCGCCACGGCGACGAGGACGATGGCGAGAAAGACGACTGCAACCAGCCTGATGCGAAGCTCTTCGTTCTTCATATCACAGGAAACGCAGGATGGCTTCATCGGTTCTCGCACCCGCGTTCGGTTGACCTTTGGCCACCGAAGTAATACTATGTAACACCATCCCACCAGGAGGAGATGTGGAACCGAAACACCAGATCATCACCTTCAAGGCGGACGAGGCCCTGGTGGCGGCGATGGAGGGCATCGCCAACCGGTCGGAGTTCATCCGGGCGGCGATCCTGGCCGCGCTTGACGGCGCCTGCCCACTGTGCCACGGGACCGGCGTCCTGAGCCCGAAGCAGCGCACCCACTGGGAGGAGTTCAGCTCCAACCACACCGTCGAAACGTGCGACGACTGCCACGAGCGCAGGATCGTGTGCAAGGTCTGAAGACGGAGGATGACTGTGCGACCGCTCATCGCCGGAGTCTGCCTCGCCGTGGCGTTCTGGCCGTGCCCGGCCGGGGCCGACGACGGCGCGCTCGACGTCTGGGTCAGCATCCTGCCGCAGGCGGAGATCGTCGAACGGGTGGGCGGTTCCCGAGTGGCGGTTCAGGTACTGGTTCAACCCGGCCACTCACCCACCACCTATGAGCCGACGCCACGGCAGCTGGCGGCGCTCTGGGAGGCGGACCTGCTGATCAGGACCGGGGTCCCCTTCGAGCAGTCCCTGCTGGCCAAGGTGGCCCTGCTCCACCCGCAGCTGGAGATTGCCGACGCCGCCCGCGGCATCCGGCTCGAGCCCATCGAGGACAGCCACGGGGACCACGATCACGGCGGAAAGGACCCCCACATCTGGCTCGATCCGATCCTGGTCAAGGTGCAGGCCACCAACGTCCGGGACGCCCTGTGCCGACACGCTCCCGCCGGCTGCGCCGAGTTCGACGCGAATCTCGCCGCCTACCAGGCCGAGCTCGACGGGGTCGACCAGCGGGTACAAGCGATCCTGCAACCGGTGGCCGGCCGAACCCTGCACGTGTTCCACCCCGCCTACGGTTACTTCGCGCGCCGTTACGGCCTGCGCCAGGCGGCGGTGGAGATGGCCGGCAAGGAGCCCACCCCACGCCAGATGGCAGCCTTCGTGGAGGAGGCCCGGGAGGCGGGCGTCGAGGTGTTCTTCGTCCAGCCCCAGTTCCTCGGCCGGGGCGCACGCTCGGTGGCTGAAGCCATGGGCTGCGAGATCGTCGAGCTCGACCCCCTGGCTTTTGACCTGGCGGCGAACATCGAACGAATGGCCCAGCGGATCGCCGCGGCTTGGGGATCTTGATGGCGAGCCCGGTGACGTCGGTGATCGAGGTCGACGGACTGTCCTTCAGCTTCGACGGACACAACACCGTCCTGGAGGACGTCAACCTGACCGTCAACTCCCTCGACTTCGCCTCGGTGATCGGCCCCAACGGCGGCGGCAAGACGACCCTGCTCAAGCTGGTCCTCGGCCTGCTCGAGCCCACCGAGGGCGAGATCCGGGTCCTCGGCACCACCCCGAGGCGGGCCCGCCCCCGCATCGGCTACATGCCCCAGTTCGCCACCCTGGATCCGAGCTTCCCGGTGCGTGTCCTCGATGTCGTTCTGATGGGCCGCCTCGGACCCTCGCGTTGGGTCGGTCCCTTCGGCCGGGAGGACCGCCGGGCCGCCCGGGAGGTCCTCGCTCAGGTGGGACTGTCGAGCCACGAGCGGCGGGGGTTTTCCGACCTCTCGGGAGGGCAGCGCCAGCGCGTACTGCTGGCCCGCGCCCTGGCCTCGGATCCGGAGCTGCTGCTGCTCGACGAGCCCGCCTCCGGCCTCGACCAGAAGGTGGAACGGGATTTTTTTGAAGTCTTGCGCCAGCTCAACCAAACCAAGACGCTGGTGCTGGTATCGCACGACCTCGGCTTCGTCCAGTCCTTCGTCAAGTCGGTGATCTGCGTCCACCGTCGGGTCGACGTTCACCCCACCGCGCGACTGGACGGAACCACGATCCACGAGCTGTACGGCGGCGAGGTCCGCGCCGTTCGCCACGACCACAAGCACTGATGATGGATTTCTTCGAAGCCCTCGCCCGCTACGCCTTCCTCCAGCACGCCCTGATCGCGGGGGTGTTGGCGGCGATCGCGTGCGGCGTCGTCGGCAGCTTCGTGGTCGTGAGGCGCATCACCTCCATCGCCGGCGCCATCGCCCACTGCGTCCTGGGCGGGCTGGGAGCCGCGCGCTGGCTGCAGGTGGTCCACGGCCAGGAGTGGGCCAGCCCCATGCTCGGCGCCGTCGCCGCGGCGCTGGTCGCGGCGCTGGTCATCGGTCTGGTGAGCCTGCGCGGCCGCGAACGGGAGGACACCGTCATCGGCGCCCTGTGGGCGGTGGGCATGGCGGTGGGCATTCTCTTCATCTCCCGCACCCCCGGCTACGACCAGGATCTGATGAGCTACTTGTTCGGCAACATCCTGCTGGTCCGGGGCACCGACCTGTGGCTGATGGCGGCGCTCGACGCGGCGGTCGTGGCGCTTGCGGTCCTGCTGTTTCCCCAGCTGCAGGCGGTGTGCTTCGACGAGGAGTTCGCTCTCTTGCGCGGCCTTCGAGTCGAGGTCTACTACCTACTCCTGCTGGCCCTGACCGCCCTTACCGTGGTGCTGCTGGTGACGGTTGTGGGCATCGTGCTGGTGATCGCCCTGCTCACCCTGCCGGTGGCCATCTCCGGCCAGTTCACCGCCACCCTGCGCGGCATGATGATCCTGTCGGCCGCGTTCAGCATCGGCTTCACCGTCATCGGGCTGGCCATCTCCTACGGTCCCGACCTGCCCGCCGGCGCCACCACCATCGTTCTCACCGGGGTGGCGTACCTGCTCGCCCTCGGGTACCGCCGCCTGCTCGGGCGCAGCCGTTCCTCCCGCCGTCGCTGACGCCGGCCTCCCGATGCCATTGGGAGACACCTTGACATCCCGCCGGGATGGCTGTAATTTTCTGATTCTGAAATCTGTTCTCAAAAATGATCGCTCACGAGGGAGAAGCCCATGAATACTCTGCGCGGAAACTCGAGATGTCTCGTTGCCGCGTGCTGCGCGGTCGCGATCTTCACGACGGGAACGGCGCTGGCGCTCGACTGCGGCAACGCGTCCTACGACAGCGGCACGGCGACCGACGTGTGGTATTTCGGTGGCTACCTTGCGGGCGACCCGGACTACATGTACGCCGTCTATTTCGACCTCGACGACTTCGGCTACCAGCCGGGCAGGGTGGAGATCACCGGATTTTGCGCCGGCAACCAAATCGACATCGGCTTCGGCGCGGCCTGGCCCAACGAAGTCTTCATCTACCCCGACGCCAACGGTCGGCCGGATGACAGCGTGGTCCTCGGCCACGGCACCATTCACACCGGAACCGGTCTCGGGCATTCGATTGTGATGCTCGACGAACCGGTGATCCTGCCCGGCAACTTCTGGCTGGTCAGCCGCGGTTACGCGCCGTTCGCCAACTCCGACTTCAACATGGAGAGCGACTCCTCGCCCGACTCCGGCCACTCCTTCAGATCCGAAACCGGGATCAACGGCCTCCAGCCGACCGATGAAGGCGACTACCTCCTGGCGGCCTACCTCCAGCCGGTCGCGAGAATGCAGCTCACTGCCGGCATGGCCCACGCCGCCGGCGCCAACAACAGCCAGTGGCGCTCCAAGTTCGCGGTCCAGAACTCGTCGGACCTGTCGGCCAACGTCACCCTGAAGTACGTCCACGGATCGAACGTCGAGACCGAAACCATCAACCTGGCTGCAGGCACGATGATGGCGTGGGACGACGTCGCCTCCGATCTCTTCGGGGTGGCGGGGGACTCGGCGGGTTCGATCCAGGTCATCGCCGATACCCCGGTGGTGGTCACCGCCCGCACCTACAACGTCGGCGACGTCGGGACCTTCGGCCAGTTCCTGCCCGGGGTCGATATGAGGGAGACGATGACCTCCGGCGAGATGGGGGTCCTGTCCCTGTTGAGCAACACCGACCGTTTCCGCACCAACGTCGGATTCATCAACCTCGGCGACGAACCGGTCCAGGTGAGGACCACCGTTTACAACGCCTCCGGCCAGATGCTCGGGGCCAAGACCCTGACCATCACACCGGGAGCCTGGAAGCAGCAGAACGACATCTTCGGCGCCGTGGGCGCCGGGATGGTGACCAACGGCTACGCCGAGGTCGAGGTGCTGACCGAGGGCGGCAAGGTCTGGGGTTACGCGTCGGTGGTCGACGACCCTCCCGGCGACCCGACGACGATCCCGATCGTGATCAAGTAGCCGTTTCATTCGAGCACCAACCGAACCGACCCCGGGGGACCCCGCGGCCCCGGGGTGTTTTTCTTTGGCCACCGCAGCCGTCTGGGATAGAATCACCCGTCCAAGGCATCTTGGAGGGAGTCGCCATGAGGACCCGACAGACCATCCCCGGCCTCGTTTTTCTGCTCTTGTTGGTGCTGTGCCCCGCCGCCGGCGCGCAGGAAGACCCGGTATTGGAGTGCGGCAACGCCTCGTACGACGACGGCACGTCGGTGGGATTTGATTGGTTCGGCGGCGGCGAGGCCGGCAACCCCGAGCTGATGTTCGCCGTTCGCTTCGACCTGGCGGATTTCGAGTACGCTCCGGGACTGGTGGAGTTGACCGGATTCTGTGCCGGCAACCTGCTGTCGGTGGGCGGCCTGTTCCCCAACGAGGTCTTCGTCTATCCGGATCTGGACGGGCTGCCGGACGAAAGTGTCGAGCTGGCCCGCGGCCAGATCCTGACCGGCAACGGCGTCAACGGTGCGTCGATCGTGACCTTCGACGAGCCGGTGACCCTCGACGGCGACTTCTGGCTGGTCAACCGGGGGTATGCCCCGCTCGCCACAACCGACTTCAACATGGAGCACGACGCCGAGCCCGATTCCGAACACAGCTTCACATCGTCGGAGGGCATCGCCAATCTCGAGCCCTCCACCGCGGGCGACTACATGCTGCGGGCCTACCTGCGTGCCACCGACCGCAGCTATCTGGCCGCCGGCATGTCCCACGTGTCGGGCGCCAACCAGACCGAGTGGCGGTCGAAGTTCAGCGTGCTCAACACCGGAGATCGCACCGTCCAGGCAACCGCCAGCTTCATCAACGGTGAGGACATGACCACTGTCGAAGGGCTCGTGGGGCCGGGACAGCTGCTGGCCTGGGACGACGTGGTGCCGGACCTGTTTGGCGTCGATGGCGAGGCGTCGGGGTCCATCCTGATGGACGCCGACGGCCCGCTCGTGATCATGGCCCGCACCTACAACCAGGTCGCCGCCGGCACGGTCGGGCAGTTCTTCCCGGGAATCCCGGTCGGCGACGGACTGGCTCCCGGCGAGCTCGGCATCATCAGCCAGCTCTCCCAGAACGATCAGTTCCGAACCAACGTCGGATACCTGAACGTCGGCAGCGACACCTGCGTCTTCGACACCACCCTGTACGATGTCTCGGGCAACCAGGTTGGAGAAATGCGGACACGGCAGCTCGAGCCGGGAGAGTGGCGGCAGGTCAACAACATCTTCGTCCAGCAGGGGGCCGGGTCCCAGGACAACGCGTACTCGGCCATTCAGGCGTCCGGAAATGGTTGCAGGCTGTGGGCCTACGGCTCGGTGATCGACAACGTCACCGGCGATCCCACCACGATCCCGGTCGTCGTCGACTAGCGAGATTGGTTTTGCGAGGGACAATTCGGAATTCGGAATTCGGAAACCGTACCCCGAGGACCTCGAGACCTCAATGAAGGTATGATGTCTCTCCAAGCATGAACGCAGCACGCCATACCGAGTCGTTCCCGATCCGGGCATTCGAGTGCGATCCGCACGGCCGGCTGCTGCCGCGGACCCTTTGTCTGCTGCTGCAGGAGACCGCCGCGGCCCATGCTTCGGAGCTCGGCGTGGCGGTGGAGACCCTGCTTGACCGGGGCGTGGCGTGGGTCCTGTCCCAGCTGCGGATCGCGGTCGACCGCTGGCCGGCGGCCGGTGAGACCCTGCTCATCGAAACCTGGCCCGAGGCCGCCAGCGGCACCCGCATCGAGCGCCGGTTCCGCCTGCTCGACGGTGCCCGCACGGTGCTCGGCGAGGCCATCACCCTGTGGCTGGTCATGGACCTTCAGCGCCGGCGCCCGGTGCGGCTGCCCGAGTACGTCACGGCGACCTTCGGCTCCCTGGTGGGGCCGAACCGCCCGAGCCGCCTCGACCCGATCCCGGCGCTTGAAAGGCCCGAATTCGAGCAGACCCTGACCGTCGCCTACGGCGACCTCGACATGATCCACCACGCCAACAACGCCGCCTTCGTGGAGTGGATGGTGTCGTGCGTGGCCGGATCGCTGTGGAACACCCACGACCCGGCGACCATCGAGGTCAACTACCTCGCCGAGTGCCGGCTCGGCGACACCATCGTGTCACTGTGCGGGGCCGCCGACGACAATGATCCGCCGACCGCGGTCCACTCGCTGGTGCGCACCGCCGACGCGACCGAGGTGGCGCGCGCTCGCTCGGTGTGGCGGCCGAGATCCAGCACCCACAGCGGAGGTGAAGCCCCATGATGTCACCCGGAAATTTCGCCCGTCGTCGGCTCCTGGTAGTTGCGGTCTTGGTGTGCGCATTGACGGCCGGAGCGTGCTCGGTCAACCCGGCCACCGGCAAGCGACAGATCGCCCTGATCTCGGAGCAGCAGGAGATCGCCATGGGCCAGGAGGCGGCCGAAGGCGCTGTGGCGCATTACGGACGCTATCCCGACGACGAGCTCCAAGCCTACGTGTCCGAGATCGGACACGAGCTGGCCGCCAACTCCGAGCGACCCCACCTGCCGTGGAGCTTCACCGTCATCGACGATCCCACGGTCAACGCCTTCGCGCTGCCCGGAGGCCAGATCTTCGTGACTCGAGGCATCCTCACCCATTTCAACTCCGAGGCCGAGCTGGCCTCGGTGTTGGGCCATGAAATCGGTCACGTCACGGCCCGCCACTCGGTGGAGCAGATGAGTACTGCGCAACTTGCCAACCTCGGCCTTGGGGTGGCGATGATCGCCTCGGAGGACGTCCGGCCCTACGCCGGGATGATCGCCCAGGGCATGCAGCTGATGTTCCTCAAGTTCAGCCGCGACGACGAGAGCCAGTCCGACATGCTCGGCCTGCGCTACCTCACCCGCACCGGCTTCGACCCCAACGAGATGCCGAAGATGTTCGTCACCCTCGACCGGATCAGCGATCTGCACGGCGGTGGCCGGATCCCGGCGTGGGCGTCGACCCATCCGGATCCGGAAAACCGGGAGCAGGCCACCTACGATCGGATCGCGGCACTCCCTCCCGAACAGAGGACAGGCACCGTCGACCGGGACGGATACCTGAAGCGTCTTGACGGCGTCGTCTTCGGCGACGACCCGCGGGAGGGTTATTTCATCGCCAACGCCTTCTACCACCCTGTGCTCGAGTTTCAGCTCACCTTCCCGGAGGGCTGGCAGACCATGAACACTCGCCAGTTCGTGGCGGCGGTCAGCCCGGAGGAAAACGCCGTCATCCAGCTCTCTCTGGCCAGGGGAGATTCGGCCTCCGAAGCCGCCGATGCCTTCTTCTCTGGTGGCAAGGTCGAGCGCGGCGCCTCTTGGAGGCGCAACTTCCACCACTTCCGCACGGTCCCCTCCGAGCAACGGCCCACTGTGGTTCGCGGCCTGGCCGGGTTCATCGAGCACGGAGGGCTGGTCTACCAGCTGGTGGGCTACACCACCGACGAGCGCTGGCAAGGGTACGAGAACAGCCTCGAGGGCTCACTCGCCACCTTCAAGAAGCTCACCAACCGGCGCTACATCGACGTCGATCCGAAGACCGTCGAGATCGCAAAGCTGCCCAGGAGAATGACCATCTCCCAGTTCAACGAGCAGTACCCGTCGACGGTGGACAACGAGATCCTGGCGATCGTCAACGGGGTCGAGCCCAACGTCATGATCGAGGCGGGCACCATGGTCAAGCGAGTGGTGGGCGGCCAGCTGCCGGATCGCTGATCTCAGAGAGTCCAAAGTCTGAAGTCCAAAGTCCAAAGTCGAAGGTCGAGCGTCACGGCTATTCCGACCTCGGCCGCCATTCTTGCCTCGCCCATTCGGGTCCCGCTGCTGCCTTGGGTGATCGTGGGGTTCGCGACCTCAACCGAGGTCGCGACGGCGCTTGCGGCGGGGTTGACGGGAACCGACCGGATGAGGGAGTTGCGGGCGAGGGAGAAACAACGTAAGCTAATGACGGGTGCTCTGCACGGCTGGCTGCCCACGGGAGCAGCGAGCGCAGACACCCGGGCGACCACAACCGGCCCAGGGAACCGGCCGGCGAATCCGGAGGTCGTCTGACCCGTGCCCGCACAATGTGGTGCAGATGTGCACGGGATCAGTGTTTCCTCGCGTCAAATGAGGAAAGGGTATGAGCGAAGAAAACCAGAAGAACGAAACCCAGCAGAAGAGATCCAGCGGAAGGCGTCGCCGCCGGCGGCCGCGCCGCCGCAGCTCAGGAGCCAAGGGCCCGGTGACCCCGGTCCAGGGGTACCTCTGGATGCGGGACAACGGCAGTCCGCTGATGGTGCTCGCGGAGCGCAACTTCGTGGCCGACCGATCGGACCCGATGGTGCCCCCGGAGCTGACCAACCCCATGCACCTCGACACCGGGCTCCTCATCGAAGGCAAGGCGCACGGCGGCAATCGGCCAAGGCTCTTCGAGATCGATGCCATCGAGGGCATGCCTCCGGAGGAATACCGGAGTCGCGCCATCCCGTTCGCCGAGCTGATCAGCATCGATCCAGAGGAACGATTCCGGCTCGAGACCGAGCCGGGGATCGTCGAGCCAAGGGTGGCCGAGCTGATCGCGCCGCTCGGCAAGGGGCAGCGCTGCCTCATCGTATCCCCTCCCAAGGCCGGCAAGACCACCCTGCTCCAGCAGATGGCGCACGCCATCGCCGTCAATCATCCCAACACCACGATCTTCGTGCTTCTGGTGGACGAACGGCCGGAGGAGGTCACCGACTGGCGGCGGAGCATCGCCCGTGGTGAGGTCTTCGCCTCCTCCACCGATCAGAGCCTGCAGAGCCACGTTCATATCTCGGAGATGGTCTTCGAACGCGCCCGCCGGCTGGTGGAAATGGGCGATGACGTGGTGGTCTTCATGGACTCGCTCACGCGCATGGCTCGGGCCTTCAACAACACCCAGAGGGGCTCGGGGCGAATTCTCTCCGGCGGTATCGACTCCCGCACCATGGAAAAGCCGCGCCGCTTCTTCGGATCCGCCCGCAACGTGGAGCACGGCGGCAGCCTGACGGTGGTGGCCACCTGTCTCGTCGACACCGGGTCGCGCATGGACGAGGTCATCTTCCAGGAGTTCAAGGGCACCGGCAACATGGAGCTGGTGCTCGATCGGAAGATGTTCGAGAAGAGGATCTTCCCGTGCATCAACATCCCGCAGTCGGGGACTCGCAAGGAGGAGAAGCTCTACCCCAAGGAGCAGGTGGAGAAGCTCTACCTGATGCGACGCGCCCTGTCCTCGCTGTCGCCCGAGGCGTCCATGGAGCTGCTGCTGCAGAAGGTCCGTGAGTTCCCCAGCAACGAGCAGTTCCTGTCGTCGCTCCAGCTGAAGTGACAGGGCCCGGCTTGAATAGAGAATCTTTCTCAAATAACATGGCCGCGGAGGACCGATGACCGACGACCCCGGCCAGTTCAAGCTCCGCGATGATCGGCTCGTGCCGGTGGCCCGAGCGGTCCTCGCCGGCGACCGTCTGGACCGGGAGGCAGCGCTCCTCATCGCCTCCACCAACGACCTGCTCGGGGTGGGCCGCCTGGCCAACCTGGTCCGCGAGCGGCTCCACGGCGACCGAACCTACTACAACATCAACCGTCACCTGAACCCATCCAACGTCTGCGTCGCCTCGTGCAAGCTGTGCGCCTTTTACGTGCCGTGGCGCGATCGCGAGCGCGGGTGGACCTACTCGGTTCAGGAGGCGGTCGCGGTCGCCGAACGGGACGTCGATGAGACCGTGTCGGAGCTGCACATCGTCGGCGGCCTCCACCCGAAGCTCAAGATCGACTACTTCGAGGAGCTCTTTGGTGCCCTCAAGCGGCGCTTCCCGTGGATCCACATCAAGGCGCTCACAATGGTGGAGCTGGATTTCCTCGCCTCCCTGTCGCGGATCACGGTGGAGGAGGTCATCCGTCGGCTGCGCGAGGCGGGACTCGACTCCTGCCCGGGCGGCGGCGCCGAGATCTTCTCACCGTCGGTCCGCGAGCAGATCTGCGACCACAAGACCGACGGCGAACGGTGGCTCGAGGTGGCGCGTTGTGTCCACGGCGCCGGCCTCAAGTCCAACTGCACGATGCTCTACGGGCATGTCGAGCGGGCCCGGGATCGGGTCGATCACCTGCTCGCCCTGCGAGAGCTCCAGGACGCCACCGGCGGCTTCCAGTGCTTCATTGGGCTCGCCTTCCACCCCGAGAACACCGAGCTTGACCACCTCCCCCCAACCGGCGGGCGCCTCGACCTGCAGACCGTCGCCCTGGCCCGACTGCTGCTCGACAACGTGCCCCACATCAAGGCCTACTGGATCATGCTGGGGGAGAAGATTGCCCAGGTGGCGCAGCACTTCGGCGCCAACGACCTCGACGGCACCATCTTCGACGAGCGCATCACCCGCGCCGCCGGCGGCACCGCCGGCGCCGGAATCACGCGCCGCCGTTTAGAGTTTTTGATCCGAGAGGCGAGGCGGACCCCGGTGCTTCGCGACACCCTCTACCGCGAGATCGAGAAGGTTTCAGCGTAGCCGATCGTCGCGGTGATCGCTCAATACTCGGATCTCAGTTCTCGCGAAGAACTCAAATCGATCGAACTTCGGTGTTGCCGCGAGATCTGAGATCCGAGTATTGAGTTCGACCGGACATCTCATTGAACTCATTTCAGCGGGTTGTAGGCTCGGCGTCGCTTTCAGTGCCCTCTCCAGCTTCAGCCTTTGCGTCATCGTTGACGGCAGCCTGGTCGGGTTGCGGTCCGGCCAACAACTCCCACACCGCCTCGAGGCGCGGCGTCAACGCCGAACCCGCACTCCAGCGGTCCCAGGTGGGCGACAGCCGGGCCGCGGTTCCCACCAGAATGGCCAGCAGCACCACTCCCACCACTCCGGCAAGGGCGGCGCCCGCAAGCCGGTTCAACCAGCCCAGGTGGAGGGCTGTCAGGGTTTTCTCGATGCCCCAGCCGGCGACCAGGCAGAGGATCAGGCAGGCCGACACCGTCAATATTCGGGCCAGCGCCGCCGCCACCCAATCAACGCCGACCACGGAGCCCAGCATGAGCTCGACCTCGGATCCCGCGATGACGGCGAGCCAGAGACCCGCCAGCAGACCGCCGATACCGAACACGATCCGAACCGCGCCCTTCCAGAAGCCGCTCAGGGTGATGCCCAGCCAGACCACGAGGATGGTCCAGTCGAGGAAGGTCATTGAAGCAGGCGTACGGTGAGCCTGAGAAAGTCCGCCTCGGTGACGATGCCGACGAGTTCGCCGGAACTCGAGACCACCGGCAGGCAGCCGTACTTGTTCTTGAGGAGAATGGCGGCGGCCTCCTTGACCGGGAGGTCCGGAGCGACCGTCACCACGTCGCGGTGCATGGCCTCGACCACCGGCACCGTGACGAAGATCCTGCGTTGCTCGGCGTGGTTGACCTCCGCGAAGATCGAGAACGACGCCGCCAGCAGGTCGCGGTGGGTGAGCAGGCCGACCAGCTGCCTGCCCCGGATCACCGGCAGGTGGCGGATTCTGCCCCGGGCCATGCACCGCTGGGCATGGGCCAGGGTCTCGTCCTCGGTGAGGGTCACGAGATCCGTGGACATCAGCTCGCTAACCTGCATCTTCTCCGGCATCGAACAACCTCCGCCACAAGTCTACCGCGAAAACCGGTCTTTGATTTCCCTCATCTGTCGCAAGTTGTCAGCCGCGACGTCATTTGATCCGTCGAGCGCCACCGCGATCCGTGTCGCCTCGATGGCACCGTCGAGATCACGCCGGTTGAACCTGGCGAAACCCAGCAGGGTGTAGGTGGCCGAGATCACGCCGCCGGTCCCGGCGTCCCTCGCATCGCGAATCAGCTGCTCCGGCGCGAGCGGTGCCGGCGCCGGCGGTGGTCTGAACCCGGTCAGATACTCGAGGCCACGGTACCGCAACACCCCAAGCTTGTGGCGGACAATCAGCGAGCCGCCGAACCTGAGGGCATCTTCGTTGGCGGGCTGCTCGTCGAGGATCGACCGGATGAGCTCGAAGGCCGGATCGTACAGGCTGACGTCGGCCAACGCCTGCGCCGTCGCCAGCCTCAGCTCGCCGCTGGCAAACGCAGGGTCCTGGCGGCGGATCCACTCGAGATGGGCGCCGATCCGATCGAGTCGATCGCCGACGACCGTCGGTGGTTCGCTGTCGGACTCCGGCAAGTGGTACTCGAACCAGGTGTACGCCACCCGATCATCCGGCTGGAGATCCCGCAGCCAACCGTAGGCCTTCGGTCCACCGTTGAGCAGGCCGTACAGGGCGTTGGCATTCACCAGAATCGGTCCGGACGCTGGGTTGAAGGGATCGGGATCGATCTGATAGTCGAGGCCGGTTTCCTTCACGTGGCGCTCGAGGTAACGGTCGTTCTGCCCCCAGTCGTAGTTGGAGTCCAACAGGAAACGGTAGCCGTTGCCGGAACCTCCCGCGAGCACGTTGAAATACGACAGGTGGTGCGGTTGGATCCACGCCGCCTGCGCAGCGTAGAGCACCAGCAGGCCGCCGAGCGCGGACCGCTTCCAGCCCCCCGCAGCCATCAGCCTGGACGCCCCCGCACCGGCCAGTACGAAGAAGAACGGATAGATCACCAGCACGTGGCGCAGGCCGATGTTGACCTGCCCGGCAATGCCCACACCGAGGAAAAGCACGATCGGCAGCAGCACGAAGAGCACGGTGTCCAGCCGCGGCCTGCGAGCCAGGCCCAGCACCACCAGTAGCAACGCCGGCAGTGGCGTCTTGAGCAGGATGGCGACCGGGAAGTAGTACCACCACCCGGTGGGCGAGTAGGCACCGAACAGATAGGCGAAGTGGCCGACGCTGCCGTGGGTCAGCTTGGCACTGAACGCCTCCAGGTAGGCCTGGGGCAGCAACCAGCTGGCTGGTGATGGCAGCTCGAGGTAGACCAGATGGACAACCGCGATCAATGCCGCCGGCAGCAGCACCCAGGAGGCCGCCATGGCGGCGATCGAAGGCGTCCCACCCCTGGGCCGTCGAGCGGCAGCGAGCCCCAGGGCCAGTCCGGCGATGGGCACCAGCAACACGGTCTGGATCTTGACCACCAGGGCCGCCGCCAGGACCACCGCCGCAACCGCGAGCCGTCCGGCCGACGGGCGATGTGCGTAGTGATAGAGCGTCACCACCGAGAAAAACACGGCGAAGGCGGTCGGCAGATCGAGGGTCGCCAGCGTTGCGTGGGCGAGGAGATTCGGCGACAGGACGGCCACGAAGAGAGCCACCAGGCCCGCCAGCTGGCCGAACAGCCGTCTGGTAAACCGGTAGACTCCAAGGGCCAATGTCAAACCGAGGGCCATCACCGGGATCCGGAACAGCACGAGGTGTTGCTCGGTGAACAGCTCGTAGTCGAGCCCGAGCAGCTTGACCGGCAGCGCGATCCAGAGCTGACCGAGCGGGAAGTTGTCGACCCCACCGCTGTACTCTCCCGACATCCAGTACAGATAACCCGCCGGGATGTGGGCACCGAGCTCGTCGCAGACGGCGGTGTTGCGGGTCGCCGCCACCACCATGATCACCGCCGACAACAGCAGCAACCCGAGCACGATCGAGCGCTCGGCCGGCGCCGACAGCACGGGCTTCAGTCCGACAGTTGCGCCGCCGGGTTCGGCCTTGACAACACTCGCCGCGCCAGGCGGCACGGCCGGCTCGAGGTCGCGAGGCGCGGCCGCCGGCGCGGGCGTTGTTGGAGCCCCCTTGGTCGCCCGCCGACGCCGTTTCTTTTTCGCCAAACCCCTTCCTCCTAATCCTCGGAACCGGAACCGGCACCGTCGAGCTGCCGCTGTACGAACTCGAGGTTCTCCCTGGCCGGCTGATAGGAGGGGTCGACGCCGATCGCCCGCTCGAACAGCTCCCGCGCCGTGCCGAGATCACCTTCCCGGGCGCTCAGCGCGCCGAGGTTGTTCAGGGTCCGAGCGTCACTCGGCGCCAGCGACAGCGCCTCCTCGAGGTGGACGCGGGCCCGGCCGAGCTCGCCGATCCGTCCCAGGGCCATGCCGAGCTCCCGGTGGCCGAAGGCCAGATCGGGTCGAAGAGCCACCGCTTGCTCCAGGTGAACCGCCGCTTCGGCGAGCTCTCCCCGGTCGAGGAGCATCCCGCCGAGCTGATACCGAGCCTCGAAGGAGTCCGGATCCATTTCAATGGAGCGCCGGAGCGCCTCCTCGGCCGCGCCCTCGTCGCCGCTTCGAAGGTGGGCAGCGGTCATCAGGAACCAGTACTCGCCCTCGAGATCGCCTTCCTGGCAGAAGGGTCCGGGAACGACCGAGACCAGCAGCGCCCCAACCAGCGCTGCGGAGGCGGCCGCAACTCCCCGGCCGCGACCTCCCTCACGAACGGCCCGAACCAGCCAGATGGCGCCGGCAGCGGCGGCAACCGCCATGACCGGGACCACCGGCGCCCGGTAGCGGGCACTGACGAAGACCGCCACCACGGCCAGTGGGTAGAGAGCCAGATACAGTGCCACCGGCGCCGTCAGCCGTCGCCGGCCCACGATCACCCCGAGCACCGTCAAAGGGAACAGGACTCCAAACGGGAACCCGAACCCGCCCACCTTCCAGACGGTGGCCCGGAGCACGGTCGACCACCGACGGAAGAGATAGACGTCGAAATTTCTGGGGATCTCGCGTGAGCTGACGAACTCAACTGCTTTTTCGGCCATGCCGGCGACGAACGCCGCCGGCGAACCGACCGCGTAATCTCGAACCCGGCCCCGAAACCAGGCATCCTCCTCCCACAACCCGCGGGCACCGGCCGCCCTGGGGGAGGTCACCAGCTCATGCCATTCCTGGCCGGGCCGGATCGTCAGGGTGCCGCACCGATCAGGGTTGTTGCCCAAATGGAGGTTGAGACCACCGGTCGCCGGCAGGAATCGGAACTTGCCGGTGTGTTTCAGGCTCGAGAAGGCCACCGGCATGGTGACCACCAGAAAGCCGACAAGCGTCAGCGCGACGGTCGTCGGCAGCGCGCGCCGCCGGCTGCGCCAGGCTCTGACTCCCAGCCACACCGCCGCGGCGACGACGAACGGCAGGAAGGTCGGCCGGGTCAGGACGGCCAGACCGCAGCACGCTCCGGTGACCACGAGGAGCGCCCGCGACGGCCTCCGAGACACCTCGATCAGCAACAGCGGCAGAATCACCGACCACAGGGCGGCCCAGCCCGCCGCCAGCAGCTCGGTTTCATAAAACAGCAGCGGGCCGTAGACCGCGGTCAGCCCACCGGCAACCAGCCCGGTGGTGCGATCGAACAGGCGAGTGCCGAGCACTGACACCAGCACGCAGGTGATCGCCCCCAACAGCACCTGAACGACCTTGGCGGCAACTATCGAAGACCCGGTCAGCGAGTAGACCACTCCCAGAAAGAAGGGATAGAAAAACGGCTGGTAGAAAAACGACTCTCCCAGCCCTTGGCCCTCGGCGAGCCCGCGGGCCGCCCGATCGTAGATCTCCGAGTCCACCAACGGCATGGCGAAGCTCGGACAATCACCGAGCTGCGCCAGCACGAGCAGCCGAAGACCGAGCGCCACCCCGAAGAGAATCAGCTCCGGACGGTGGGAGCGGATGAACTCGGCAACGCCGGTTGCCGACCCCGGCCGGCGCCGGCCGCCGTTGCCGCCGCGAGCGGTTTTCGCGCGCTTGCTCCCGGGCCGCTTGTTCGCGGTCATCTCACCTCCGCACCCAGGCTACATGTACAAGCCGCCCGAGATGTTGAGGACGACCCCGGTGATGTAGGAGGCCGCCGGCCCAGCCAAAAAGGCCACCGCCTCGGCCACATCTTCGGGCTCGCCGAGCCGGGGGATGGCGATGTTGGCCATCAGGGCCTCGCGCTGGGCGTCGGTGAGCTTTTCGGTCATCGGGGTTTTGATGAAGCCCGGTGCCACGGCGTTGACCGTCACCTGGCGCGGGCCGAGCTCGCGGGCGAGGCTCTTGGTAAACCCGATCAGCCCGGCCTTGGAGGCGGCGTAATTGGTCTGGCCCGCATTGCCCATGAGGCCGACCACCGACGCCACGTTGACGATCCGCCCCGAGCGCTGGCGCATCATGATCTTCGCCACCGGCTGGGTGACGTTGAAAACGCCGTCCAGATTGATGTCGAGCACCCTCCGCCAGTCGCCGGCCTTCATCCTGATCAACAGCTGGTCACGGGTGATGCCGGCGTTGTTGACGAGCACGTCGATCCGTCCGTGCCGCTCGTGGATGGTCGCGATCGCCGCCGCGGCCGACTCGGGATCGGTGACGTCGAAGACCATGCCCTCGGCCACGCCCCCTTCGGACGAGATCTCCTCCACCGTCTCGACAGGATCCATCACGTCGGTGGCCAGGACGGTCGCGCCGCCGTTCGCCAGCCGCCGCGCGATCGATCGCCCGATCCCCCTGGCCGCTCCAGTCACCACTGCAACCTGACCGTCGAACTCGTTCATCTCCGCCTCCTCAACCGGCCTGTCGCCGAGTTCCACTGCTCCGCCCGTCTCAACCGCCGAGCTCCCCTGCCGCCGTCGCCACGGTTTCAGTGGTGCCGGCGGGGAAGCAACGCGCCTGCTTGTGGACCCGACGCACCAGACCGCAAAGCACGGTGCCGGTGCCGACCTCGACGAAGGTGTCAAACCCGTCAGCCACCATCCGGCGAATGGTCTCCGCCCATCGTACCGGGGCATCCACCTGCCGGATCAGACCCTCGCGGACGTCGCCGGGCTCGACCACCGGAAGGGCGTCGATATTCCGGTAGACCGGAACCGCCAGGGCGTCGAACTCGAGAGCCTCGAGCGCCGGCGTCAGGGCTTCGCGGGCCGGCGCCATCAGGGGTGAATGGAAAGGGGCCGACACCGGAAGCGGCATCGCACGACGGGCGCCCCGCTCCCGGCACAGCTCGATCGCCCGATCAACGGCCACCCCGTCGCCGGCGATCACCACCTGGCCCGGTGAGTTGAAGTTGGCTGCCACCACGACTCCGGCTCCGGCTGCGGTGGCCTCGGCACAGGCCTCGCTCACCTGCTCGTCGTCGAGCCCGAGCACCGCCGCCATCGCCCCCTGGCCCACCGGGACTGCGTTCTGCATCAGCCGCCCCCTGAGCCGAACGGTGCACAGTGCGTCGGCCAGATCCAGTCCGCCCGCGGCCACCACCGCCGAGTACTCGCCGAGGCTGTGGCCGGCTACGGCCTCCACCTTCACACCCGCTCCTCGGAGCACCTGCCACGCCGCAATGGAATGGGCGAGCAGCGCGGGTTGGGTGTTTTCGGTCAGCCTGAGCGCCTCCTCGGGCCCCTCCCAGCACAGCTTCGAGAGGGAGTCGGCGAGCGCCTGGTCGGCGGTGGAAAATACCGCGGCGGCCTCCGGCCACCGCTCGGCCAAATCCCTGCCCATGCCCACCACCTGGGATCCCTGCCCCGGAAACAATGCCGCTGTCCTGGCCATCTGAACCTCCTCAGAAGCGGAACAGGGCCGAAGCCCAGGTCAGACCGCCGCCGAATGACGAGGTCAGCACCAGGTCGCCGCGGTTCAGGCGGCCCTCGTCGCGGGCCCCCGCCATGGCCAGCGGAATCGAGGCCGCGGAGGTGTTGCCCACCCGGTCGACGTTGCTGTAGACCTGGTCGTCGCGCAGCCCGAGGCGTTGGCCGACCGCCTGGATGATCCGTTGATTGGCCTGATGGGGGATGAAGAGATCGATCTCGTCGATTCCGATCCCCGCCTTGTCGAGCACCTCCAGGCTGATTTCGGTCAGCGACCGCACCGCCACCTTGAAGGTCTCGTTACCCCGCATTTTGATGAACGGCAGCCGCTGCTCGATGGACTCCACGCTCGACGGCGGGTGCCGGCAGCCCCCCCCGGGCATGGCAATGAGGTCGGCGAAGGACCCGTCGGTCCGCCAGGCGATTTGGAGGATGCCGTCCCCCGGCCGCGCCGGCCTCAATACCACCCCGGCCGCGCCATCGCCGAACAGCACGCAGGTGGTGCGGTCGGTCCAATCCACGTACCGGGTGAGGCACTCGGCACCAATCACCAGGACGGTAGCCGCCTCGCCGGTGGCGATGAACTGGCGGGCCACGTTGAGGCTGTAGGTGAAACCTGAACAGGCGGCCGAAAGGTCGAAGCAAGCCGCGTTCTTGAGTCCCAGTCTCGGCTGGACCATAGCCGAGGACGCCGGAATCGGTTGATCGACGGTCGCCGTTGCGAGGATCAGCAGATCGACTTCGTCGGGCTCGACCGCCGCGTCGGACAACGCCGCCGTTCCCGCCCGCTCCACCAGGTCGATCAGCGCCTCACCTTCAGCTACCATCCGGCGCTCGGAAATTCCGGTGCGGGAGATGATCCAGTCGTGGGAGGTGTCGACGATACCCTCAAGATCGCGGTTGGTGAGCACCCGATCCGGAAGGTAGGCGCCGAGGCCGACGATCTTCGCCGTGCGAGTGAAGCTGTCATGCATCGGTGCCGCTCCCCCCGTTGGCCGGGCCTTCAAGCACCTCGATGATCTTGTCACCGATGCGGCCGATGACCTTGCTCCTCGCGTACGAATCCGCGAAGCGGATCGCGTTCTGGATGGCCTTGGCGGAAGACCGGCCGTGGCAGACGAGGCACGGTCCTTTGACACCGAGCAGCGGCGCCCCCCCGTACTCGGAGTAATCCACCTTGCGCTTGAGATTTCGGAAGGCACCCTTTGCCATCAACAGGCCGGCGCCGTAGACCGGCGACTTGACGGCCTCCTCTTTGAGCATTCCGATCACCATCTCGCCGAGACCCTCGGCAACCTTGAGCACGACGTTGCCGGTGAAGCCGTCGCACACGATCACATCGACCTCACCGACGAACACGTCCCGACCCTCGACGTTGCCGATGAAGTGAATGCCCGCTTTGGACAGCACCCGGTACTGCTCGCGCACCCTGGGGCCGCCCTTGGTCTCCTCCTCGCCCACCGACATCAGCCCCACCTTGGGTCGCTTGATGCCCATCACGGCCTCGGCGTAGAACGAGCCCATGACCGCGAACTGGACCAACTGGTGGGGCTTGCACTCGACGTTGGCTCCGACGTCGAGAACCAGGGTGTGGCCGTCGAGCCGGGGCAGGATCGCCGCCAGGGCCGGCCGGTCCACCCCGGCGATCATGCCCATCACCGATTTCGCCGCCACCCATGCGGCTCCGGTGTTGCCCGCGGTCACCATGGCCGAGGCTCGCCCGTCCCGCACCAGCTCGGCGCAGACCTTCAGCGACGAGTTCCGCTTGCGCCGCAGCACGCTGACCGGGTGATCCTCCATGGCCACCACGTCCGCGGCATCCACCAACTCCAGTCCGTGCGGCAGCATCCGGAATCGCCCTACCTCGCGGCGCAGCTTCTTGATGGGGCCCACCAACGTCACCGGGATGCCGAAGGTGTGGACGGCTTCGAGGGCGCCCGCCACGCTCGCCTGTGGCGCGCCATCGCCACCCATGGCGTCGACGGCGATCGGGCCTCGGATCTGACCGGTCACGGTTCGGGCTCTTCCGCGCTCAGTCCAGCTCCTCGACCTGGATGACCTCGCGTCCCTTGTAGCTGCCGCAGTGCGGGCATACCTGGTGCGGCGGCTTGGGTTCGAAGCACGACGTGCAGAGGCTCATGCCCGGCGGAACCAGGGCGTGGTGGGAGCGTCGTTTGTCGCGACGTGTTCTTGAAATCTTGTGTTTCGGGTTCGCCATGATTGACTCCGGTTCTTTTGTTTTGAGGTTGTCAGTTCGCGGAGCTCGAGCCTGCCGCATGCCGCAGTGCATCCCATCTGGGATCGATTTCAGGCTCGCAGCGACAGGCACCCTCGAGATTGCGGTTGGCGCCGCACCTGGGACAGAGCCCGGCGCAGCCCTCGTCGCAGACGATCCGCATCGGCAGGGAGAGCATCACCTGTTCGGTGGCCATGTCGCCGAGGTCGAGCTCGTGATTCTGAAGAAAGGCCACGTCGAGATCCCCGTCCTGAACGACGAACTCTCCTTCGCCCGGCGCCTGGCTCGGGTGCCGGTACTCCGAGGAAAAATGATCCTCCATGTGCCACGGCACCGGGGCGAGGCACCTCGAGCACAGCAGGTCCCCGGCCGCCGTCACGGTCCCTTCGGCCACGTAACCATCGCCGACCCGCAACACCGTCCCCTTCAGACAGACCTCAACCTCCCCCGCGACCTGATCCTCGTCGAGGCTGTCAGGGGGCAGGCTGAGCTTCTCGTCGAAGCGAAGCGGTTCATTCTCGAGATGCGACAGGTCAAGCTTCACACGCACACCCTCCGTGCACGGATCCGGAAGTATAGCAAATAACCAGCACAAAACAGCATATGAGGTCGAAACTGCTGATCGCTCAATACTCGCGTCTCGGATCTCACATCAACAACAGCGGTCCTTCGATCCAAATACAGCGTGAGATCTGAGACCCGAGTATTGAGTTATCTATTTGATTTTGAGCTACTGCCCGCTGACTGGGGCTTCGGTCGCCGTGCGATGGGTGGCCGCGGTGACCGCAAAGATCGCAGCGCCGAGGGCCACCACGACCAAGGCGGTCCAGGCCACGCCGCCGACCACCGGCACGAACCTTACCATCAGCATGGCGGCGACGCCGACGAAGGCGTTGACGGTCACCTGATAGAGCCGGCCGGGAATCAGCCGTCGCAGCATCGCCGATCCGACGCCCGCGCCGAGCACCGCGAGCCCGAGCGCCTTGCCGATGGTGAAGGCCACCGCGATGGTGATCGCCAGGGGGACTCCGACCAGCGGTCCAAGACCGATGGCCGCAACCAGAGCGGCCACCAGAGTCAGCGCCACCATCAGACCGAGGACGACCGTCCTCAAGCCCAGCTGGGGCAGGATGGCGGCGCCGCGCCGCACCCCGGTGGGCCACAGGAAGGCGAGCAACGTGGTGGCCAACAACCAGCCGCCCGCCACCAGCAGCTTCACCCCCAGGTCGGCCCGCCGGCCCTCCGGGCCGCGGACCCGATCCACGGTCAGGCTCGCCAGCGAGCTCAGAGCGATCACCCGCCCCTCGACCCGGGCGCCCGGCCGCAGGTGGACCTTGCCGAAGATGGCGACCGCATGCCCGCCGACCACCGCCTCCGGCCCCAATATGACGTCGGCGCCGATGGCCACGACATCGCCCTCGACCCGCTCGTTGACCTCGAGCTCGGACATCGCCGCCACCCTCGGCCCAGCGGCATCCGCCGCAGCCAAGGGGGCGACGAGGGCCAAGACGACGATTGGGATCAGCGGTCGCGTTGCCATGAGGCGAGAGGGCGCCATCTCCGGGTCGCCGCCACCACCGCCGCCAGCCCGGCAAGGCCAACCAACAGGGAGGCCGCCTGCAGGCCGGGCGACATGGTCGCGCTCGCCGCCGCCGTCGCGGTGGTGATCGCGATGGCCCAATCACTGGCGGCGCCCGCCATGCCGAGCCAGAGCTGCGAGCTGAACCGCGGCAGCTGGCCGAGTACGCTCGCGCCCGGCACTCCGCCCAGCATCAGGCCACCGGAGATCGTCAGCAGCGACGACACGGCCACGGGCGCGAAAGCCACCCTGCGGCGCCGCCTGCGGGCCGGAGCCAGCAAGGCCGCGACCCGGCCTTCAAGCTCGGGATCACCCGGGGGCACGGCGGCGGAGAACACCCGGCCGAGGCCGCGTTCGGCGGCGGCGAACCCACGGCACGATGAGCAGCCATCGACGTGGTCGCGCATCGACGCGCCGAGCCTGTCGAGATCGCCTCCGACCTCGACCAGCGCCTCGATCACCTGCTTGCAGTCCCTATCCACCGGGCTCCTCCTCTCGCGCCACTACAGGTAGTCCTGCAGTGCCTTTCGTAATACGGAGTGGGCACGAAAAAGTTTGTTCTTCACCGTCCCCAACGGCATCTGTTTGAAATCGGCGATCTCCTGATAGCTGAGCCCTCCGAAGTGCCGCAGCAGAACGAGCTCCCGATACTCCGGCCGCAGACCGTCGATGGCCTCGCGGATGGTCTGCGCCAGCTCGAGGTTTTCGAAGTGGCCCAGGGGGTCCTTGTCGACGTCCACCACCGCCATCTCCACCTCGTCGCCGTCCGAATCCCGCCGGTAGAGCGACACCGTCTGGAGACGGCGCCGCCGCAGCTGGTCGATGCCGAGGTTGTGGGCGATCCGGAACAACCAGGTGGAGAACCGGTAGCGGGGATCGAACCGGTCGAGCGCGGACCATGCCCTGAGAAACGCCTCCTGGGCAAGCTCCCGGGCGAGCTCGATGTCGCCGACCAGTTGGCCGAGAAAGGCGGTCAATCGCCGCTGGTAGCGCCGCACCAACCGGCCGAAAGCCAGCTCGTCGCCGTCCAGAGCGAGCGCGACCAGCTCCTCGTCCGGCAGTTGACTCATCGGGGCCGCCCGTCGGCCCCGTCAACCCACTTCGATGGAGAAGACGAAACCCGGAGAGACCTGCGGGCGAGCCAACAGAAGATCCACGGCGAGCGGATGGGGCCGGCGCAAAGCCGGCTACTGCCCGCCGCCTTCCTGGGACAGGAAGCCGAGATACTCCCTGGCCGCCTCCGCCTGGTCGCTGTCGGGCTCCAGCTCGAGGAAGAGCTCGAAGTCCGCCTTGGCCGTCTCCAGATCGTTGAGGTTGAGGTTGGTCAGGCCACGGAAGTAGTAAACCAGGCCGATCTCGGGGTAGTCTCGGATCGTCCGATCCAGAAAGCTGCGGGCCTCCTCCATTTCACCGTTGTTGAAATGGGCGAGGCCGATGTTGATCAGGGTGTTCTGGTGCACGACCTCGTCCTCGGGAATCATGGCGAGCAGTGCCTCGGCATCCCCGAGCCGGCCCTCGGCGGCCGCGATGGCGCACTTGATCTTGATCGCCTCCACCCAGTTCTCGTCGATCGCCAGCGCCAGATCGGCCTGTTCCTCCGCCGCCGTCATGTTGCCCTCGGTCATGTAGGAGTTGGCGATGGCGACGTAGATCACCGGGAAGTCCGACTCGTCGAGCAGCTCGAGGGCACGGTCGTACTCGGCCCGGGCGCCGGCGGGATCGCCGCTGTTCAAGAGATCGTCGCCAGCCTTGAGGTAGGCATTGGCTGCGGCCCGTCCCTGGGCCACCAGTGCCTCCTTGGGCAACGGCTTGAGCACGGCCTCCACCACGGGCGAGATTCCCGTGCTCAGCACCGACACCGGCTCCGGTGAGATCCAGGGAAAGTAACCCTCGGCCTCGACCTGGACGACCCACAAACCGCCCTTGAGACCGAGCATGCTGAACTTGCCCTTCTTGTTGGTGACCATGGGCGACGGCCCGGACTCGCGGTCGTCGAGCATCCGGTAGGAGACCTGGGCGCCGGCGATCGGGTCGCCGTCGGTGTTGGTGACGGTTCCCTTGACGCGGCCGCTGCCGGACCAGTCCTGGGCCGTCGCCGGGCTTGCGGCGAGCACCACCACCACCGCGATGAAGATCAAAACCACTCTACGAAGAGCCATCATGATGGAGTCCTCCTCGGAACCGAGATGTTACTCGAACCGCCGGCGATTGACCAGCAGACGCCTCAAGTCCAAAGTCTAAAGTCTAAAGTCCCTACACGTATCGCAACCCCAAGAGGTCAGCCAGAGGTTTCCGGACCTTTGACTTTCGACTTTTGACTTTTGACTCGCACCGATGAAATCCCTCAACGAGCGCATGAGCACCCACCAGCAGGACAAAAAAGGGGGGGGCCCGAAGGCCCCCGCAAGATAAATCAGACTCGAGGTCTGGAGTTTAGAAGTTGATGCCGACGCCGAACCGAACGGCACGCGGAGCCTGGATAGTGAGTGGGCTCCTTGTAGTTCGGGTTGGCGACGTAGTTCGGCGGTGCAGCAGGAATCCTGCTCGGCCTATTCCTGGACCTCGGTCACCGCGTCCTGGTTGAACAGGTTGAAGACGTCCATGCGGACGAACCAGTCGACGCCCCACCTGAAGTCGTACTTGACCATCAGGTCGAGGAAGGTGATGTCGTCGGTGGTGCCGTAGTGGCCGCGCGGGGTGGCCTCGCCGAAGGTGTAGAACGAGTCGGCCCCATAGCCCTGGGCGTCGGGATCGGTCGGGTGCACGCCGAAGGAGTTGATCGGACGGCCGGTTCGCCAGGTCGGCATTGGCGCCAACCTGCAGGCCGAAGTCGAAGGTGTAGGCACCGAAGAGCTTCAGGTTGTTGCGACGGTCCTGCTGCAGCAAGCCGGTCGAGTTTTCCATCAGGGCCGGGTAGTCGAACATGATGGTGATACCGGCATCGTCCTGACCGTTGTCCGACAGCACCATGCCCTCGTAGTTGCCGTAGAGGTGGGACCAGGTGTAGGAGCCTTCGAACATCCAGTTGTCGGCAAATCGCCGCTTGAAGGTCAGCTCGAGGGCGGTGTAGTTCCGCTCCGCCTCGGGGTAGCCGAGCTCGTCGGCCGTGAAGCTGACCGGCTCGATACCGTTGCCCATGTCGGCGTAGCCCTCGAAGTCGCTACCCGGGTTCATCAGACGGTACTCGTCGTGAGTCACCTGGTAGCCGTACTTCTGGAGCAGACCGAGGTTGATGGTGGAGTCCTCGATGACCTCGTTGAACTGGCGCATCACGCCGCGCACGCCCACCGACCAGTTGGTGCCCACCATCTGCTCGTAGCCGACGATGAACTCGTACTGGGACATCGGCTTGAAGTTGGTGGACAGGGTCTCGCGCACATCCGGAATCTCACCGTCGGAGTAGATGCCGCCGCGCAGGTAGTCCCCGATGGAACCCTGGTTGCCGCAGTCGGTGAAGATTGAGGACACCGCAGTCGTTCCAGCCCGCCGGCGAGCCGTCGGGATTCATGTTGCCGTCCCACTGGAAGTAGGCTTCGTCGAAGAGCTCGCCGCCGGCCATCCGGACGTTGGTGTTGGACGGGATCGGCAGGTAGTAGAGCCCGGCGCTCGCGTAGAGCTTGGACCGGCCCTGGCCGGTGACGTCCCACACCAGACCGAGGCGAGGCGCCCACTGGCCGTCGATCTTGATGAAGGTCTCGCCGAGCTGGTTCTTGTTCTCGAACTCCTCGTAGCGGAGGCCGAAGTTGAAGGTGACGTCGGAGCCGACCGCCCAGCTGTCCTGGACGTAGATCGCCTGCGAACCGACGTCGAAGCTACCGGCGTTCCGATAGTGACGTAACCGAGCCTCGTAGGGGTACTCGGGGGTCGGGTCGCCGGAGTCGTAGAAGAACGAGAACAGCCCGCCGGAGTACCGGTCTGCTCGTCGGAGCACGTTGGACTCGGTGTCGATACCACCGCGCAGGCTGTGGTTGCCCAGATACCAGTCGGCGTCGATCCGGGCGGCCTCACGGCTGTCATCGGCCGCGCCGGCGGCTCCAGTTCACCCAGCAGCCGATCTTGATCGAGCCACCGTCCGCCGGTCGTAGGCGTAGGGGCAGGGATCGCCCTCGGAGGCGTTGGTGCGGTTGAACTCGTTGGAGCCGTACTGAGCCGAGATCAGGAAGTTCTCGGCGAAGATGCCGGTGTACTTGCCGATGTAGTTGTCGCCACCACGCTTCTGGGTGCCGGTGAAACCAGGGGTCAGGGTGCCGGTGTCGTAGTCGTACGCGTAGTCCTGGGTGTCGGTGTCGACCGAGTCACTGATGTAGGTCCCCTCGATGCGGTGGTTGTTGGTGATGTTCCAGTCCATCTTGCCGCCGTAGTAGGGCTGCGCGATCTCGAACCGGGTGCCGGTGGTGGTCAACAGGCCGAGACGGTTGCGATCCCAGTAGCGCACGAAGGCGAAGAAGAACAGGTGGTCCTTGATCACGGGTCCGCCGATGGAGGCGTTGTACTCGGACTCCTCGGTGGTCTCGTTCTGGTTCCACGCCAGATAGGTGTCCGGCTCCTGCTCCTGCAGGCTCTCGGGCCGGAAGTAGGCCGACACGCTGCCGTGGAAGGAGTTGGTGCCCGACTTGGTGACCATGTTCACCACACCGCCGGTGGCGCGGCCGTACTCGGCCTCGTAGCCACCGGTCTTGACCTGCAGCTCCTCGACGAAATCGAAGGGCACGAAGCTGGCGCCAAGGCCGTTACGGAAGTTGGTGATGTTGAGGCCGTTGACCTGGTAGGCGTTCTCGGCCACCGAGGCGCCGCCCAGCGAGTTCAGGTTCTGGCCCGGGGTGAGGCCACCGGACGCGTCGTTGAATGCGGTGTCGCCGCCCATGGTCCCGGGCGCGAGCAGCGCGATCTGGGTGGCGTCACGGCCCAGCGGCGTGCTGGAGGCCAGCTGGCTGGTGTTCACAGTGATGCCGGTGACGGTGGACGTGACGTCCACCAGCGGCGCCTCGCCGGTGACCTCGATGACGTCGGTGACGGCACCGAGGGTCATCACAAAATCGTTCTTGACGGTCCGACCGAGGCCGATTTCGATGTTCCGCTGGTAGGTCTGGAAGCCGTCAAGGGTCGCCTGGAGGCCGTACCTGCCGGGCTTCAGGGCGACGAACTTGTACTCGCCGGCCGCGTTCGACACCGTGTGGCGCTCGAAACCGGTGGTCTCGTCCGAGATGGTGACGGTCACACCGGGCATGGTGGCGCCGTCTTGGGATGTGATGGCTCCGATGATGGAACCGGTTGTCTCCTGCGCGTAGGCGGTGCCCACACTCAGAAGAACGCCAATGGCCAACAGGGCAAAATACTTCTTCATGGATCCTCCCTCATTCCTCGAATTTTCATTCCTCGAAAAAACGAACTCGGTCAATCTACGATCCTCCTCTCCCGTAATGGAATTGTGATTTTGGGATTCCCGGCCTTTTCCGGGGGAACCTCTCCCTCTCCTCCTGCAGATCCTCCGTCCCGAAGGGACATTTCCAAACTATCTACTACGCAACTCTCATGCCAACCAATCCACCGGCCCGGCAGCTTCCGATCGGCCGACTCCCGCCACCGTCGATCGGCAGGGCATGGCGGGTCACCGTAGCACAACTCGCCCATTATGAGCAAGATGAAACCTCCAGCTCGAGATGACGGGCCGCCATGGCGGCGATCGGACGGCCGGATCCTCCCACCGGGACCACAAGACCATCCGGTTTTCCGGACGATTGCGGGGCCGAACGTCCGAAAACCCGGAAGGGGTCTGCCGCGGCCGGGACCTCATGTAGACTTCGCGATGGAGGTGGACCGTGAGGGCATCGCTCGTCATCCTGCTGTCGATCGCTCTGGCAACCGGCGCGGCCGTGGTGGCGGCGCAGGACCAGGAGCTGGACCTGGCCGAAGGGGCGGGGACCCCCCAGGAATCCAGTCCCATCGGCGGCCTGGCGTTCGTCGACGAGGTCGAGGTGACGGTGGTCAACGTGGTCGCCTACGTCACCGACAAGGACGGGAACGCGATCGGCAACCTCACCAAGGAGGACTTTCAGCTCTTCCAGGACGGTGAGGAGCGACCGATCTCGAACTTCCAGGTCTACACCAAGGAGCTGATCCGAAACACGTACCAGAGCCAGGAGCCGACGGCGCTCGAGCTGCCGCCGGCGGTCGCCGAAGCCGCCGAGGGCGACGCGGAGGACGAGGATCTGACGGAGATCCAGCCGATCTGGATGATGATCTTCGTCGACAACGACAACCTGAGACCCCTGGACCGCAATCGGGTCTTCAACCAGGCCAGGGATTTCATTCGGGACAATGTCCAGCCGCCGGTCCAGATGATGGTGGTCGACTTCAGCAAGACCCTCAAGGTGGTCCAGGACTTCACCACCGAGGCGGACCAGGTGCTGGGTGCCCTGCGCGAGCTCAAAATGCACACCGCCGGCAGAACCAATCGCGACTCTGCCCGGGACGAGTTCTACGACGAGCTCGACCGTTTCTCACAGGGTCAGGGCTCGTCCCAGGACCAGAGCTTCAGTCGTGCCCGCAGCATGGCCTTCGGTTTCGCCGAGGAAGAGCAGAACAGCCTCCAGTTCACCGTCGGCGCGATCCGGGAAGCGGTCAACATGATGTCCGGATTGCCCGGCAAGAAGATGATCCTCTACATCTCCAACGGTCTGGCCATGATTCCCGGCATCGACCTCTTTTATGCCATGGCCAACGCCTTCGACGACCCCGGCATGATCACCGAGGGAACCCGTTACAACCAATCCCGGCAGTTCGACTCGATCGTCAAGAACGCCAACGCCCAGGGGGTGACCTTCTACACCATCGCCGCCGGCGGGCTCGAGAACGTCACCATGGGATCTGCCCAGTACCACGGACCCAGGGACACCATTGCCGACCTCCGTCGGCTACTCGAACTACCTGGACACGCTGCGCATGATGGCCGACGAAACGGGCGGTGTGGCGATCTTCAACACCAACGACGTCGGCCCCAAGCTGGTCCGGATCGAGCAGGACTTTTACGACTACTACTCGATCGGCTACAACCTCCAGGCCACCGGCTCGGACCGCGTCCACCGGATCAAGCTCACGATCCCGGATCACCCCGACTACAGAATCCGCTACCGGCGCCGGATCGTGGAGAAGTCGCTCGAGAGCCGGGTCCAGGACCGGGTGCTCACCGGGCTGGTGATCCCACTCGAGGACAACCCGCTCGGCATCGTGGTGGGCACCAGCAACGCCGCGCCGACGTCGGGCTCGCGTTGGACCGTGCCCTTCGAGCTGTCCTTCGCCCTGGAAAAAATTGCTCTCTTCCCGGCCGGCGAGGACTACGTCGGCCAGGTCACGCTCTTCCTCGCCGCCCGCGACACCGACGGCAAGCAGTCGGATCTGGTCAGGCAGGAGCACGAGGTACGGATTCCCGCCGCTGACTACGAGGAGGCGCTGCGCGAGCGCTTCACCATCACCGCCGCGCTGCTCATGGAGGCCGGCAGCTACAAGGTCTCGGTCGGTCTGCTCGACAACTTCACGAGGCAGGTCGGCTTCTCCACTTCGTCGGTGTTCGTGGGGCAATAACCTCTGGGTTATGAGTTCTTAGTTCTTAGTTCTTAGTTACATACGGTTTCCGTGGGCTCGAAATATCGAGCGCCTGCCGGGATGGGGCGGGTGGGGGAAACTCAAAACTAAGAACTCGAAACTCAGAACTCAGGGGGCCTGCTCGAGCTCGACGAGGACGGTGCCGGCATCGACGGTGTCGCCGGGCGAGACGTGGATCGCCGCGACCGTGCCCGCCTGCTCGGCGGTGAGCTCGTTCTCCATCTTCATGGCCTCGAGCACCACCAGGGCCTGACCCACCGCCACCGTGTCGCCGACCACCACCTTGACCGCCACCACCTTGCCCGGAATCGGCGCCGTCACCTCGGCGGCGCCGCGGCCCGCGCCTGCGGCCGTGGCATCGATGGCCTCGACCGGGGTCAGGACCTCGAAGTCGAACTCGCGGTCGACCACCCCGATCCGCCAGTGGTGGTTGCGCCCTCGGTCAAAGGAGACCTGGAAGCTCCTGCCGTCGGCCACGAAACGCAGCGACGCGATGGCCCCGTCCAGCCGGATCAGGTCCACCGCATGAGAGGTGCCGTCCACGGTCACCTCGAAGCCGTCGGCGGAGCGTTCCACCTCGACCTCCCGCGAACCGGTGCTGCCGCGCACCACCCACTTCATCTCGGGAACCTCCCATGCTGGATGCGCATCCCCTCGGTCCACCAGCCGCTCTGGGCGCCGGTGGCAAAGGGATCGTCGGGCAGGCTGCCCGCCTCCAGAGTCGCCAGACAGGCTGCGGCCACCACCGCGGCCTGCTCGGCCTCGGGATCCTGCTGGCTGTGGATTTCCTCCAGCCGATGGGACGCCAACAGCCCGTCCAGGAAAGCCGTGTGCACCTCCGCCTGCAAGAAGGCGTCCATGTCCACCAGGGCGCGAAACAGGGACAGCGTGGTGGCGATCCCGAGAATCCGGTACTCCTGGAGAGCCCGCCGCAGGCGCTCGATGGCGGCCGGCCGATCCGGCGCCCACACCACCAGCTTGGCGAGCATGGGGTCGTACTCCAGCGGCACGACACTGCCGCCGATCACGCCGGAGTCGACCCGCACGCCGGGACCGTCGGGGTTGATGAGCAGGCTGATCCGGCCCGGGGATGGAGCGAAGTTGCGCAGCGGGTCCTCGGCGTACACCCGGCACTCGATGGCATGGCCGCGCGGCGTCAGAGACTCCTGACTGTGGGACAACCGCTCGCCGAGGGCGATGGCGATCTGCTCGCACACCAGGTCGATGCCGTAGACCGCCTCGGTGATGGGGTGCTCCACCTGGAGGCGGGTGTTCATCTCGAGGAAGAAGAACTCGCCGTCCGGTGCGAGCAGGAACTCCACGGTGCCGACGGACTCATAGCCCGCCGCCCGAACGATGGCCAGGGCGGCCTCGCCCAACCGACGCCGGAGATCGGGACCCACCACCGGCGACGGACACTCCTCCACCACCTTCTGGTGTCGACGCTGGATCGAGCACTCACGCTCCCCCACATAGACCGCCGCGCCGTGATGATCCGCCACCACCTGGACCTCGATGTGGCGGGGCCTGGTGATCAGCCGCTCCACGTAGACCCGGTCGTCACCGAAGTACGATTTGCCTTCGGAGCGCGCGCGGTCGAAGGACGACGCCAGGTCACCGGCGCGGGTCACCGCCCTCATGCCCTTGCCGCCGCCGCCGGCCACCGCCTTCAGCAGCACCGGCAGGCCGTGCTCGGCGACGAAGGCCTCGAGCTCCGCAAGGTCGGCGAGCGGTTCCACGAGGCCGGGGATCAGGGGCACTCCGGCCTCGCGGGCGAGCTTCCGCGACTCGGTCTTCGATCCCATCAGCCGGATCGCCGCAGGGGGCGGCCCGACCCAGGTCAGGCCGGCATCCACCACCCGCTCGGCGAAGACCGGGTTCTCGGCCAGGAAGCCGTACCCGGGGTGGACGAGCCCGGCACCGGAGCGCGCGGCCACCTCGAGCAATCGATCCATGTGGAGGTAGCTCTCGGCCGCGGGCGCGGGACCGACGGCGTAGGCCTCGTCGGCCATCAGGACGTGCGGCGACAGCCGGTCCACCTCCGAGTAGACGGCCACGGTCCCGATGTCCATCTCCCGGCAGGCGCGGATGATGCGCACCGCGATCTCACCGCGATTGGCGATCAGCAGCTTCATCGTTGCCTCACAGCGGGATGTTCCCGTGCTTCTTGGTGGGCATCCAGTCTCGCTTGTTCTGCAACATCGCGAACGCCGCCACCAGCTTGCGGCGCAGCAGCCGCGGCATGATCACCTCGTCCACGTAGCCCTTCTCGGCGGCCACGAACGGGTTGGCGAACTTCTCCTGGTACTCCGCCACCAACCGCCGCCGTTCGGCCTCGGTGTCGTCGGCACTGTTGATCTCGTTGCGATACAGGATGTTGACCGCACCCTGCGGGCCCATGACGGCGATCTCCGCGGTCGGAAACGCGAGGTTGACGTCGGTCCTGATGTGCTTGGATCCCATGACGCAGTAGGCGCCGCCGTACGCCTTTCGGGTGATCACCGTGACCTTGGGCACGGTGGCCTCGGCCAGGGCGTAGAGCAGCTTCGCACCGTTGCGGATGATGCCGCCCCACTCCTGGGCCGTGCCGGGAAGGAAGCCCGGCACATCCTCCACGATCCACAGCGGAATGTTGAAGGCGTCGCAGAACCGGACGAACCTCGCACCCTTGATCGCCGAGTTGATGTCGAGCACGCCCGCAAGGTGATTCGGCTGATTGGCGATCACGCCCACCGTCCGGCCGCCGATCCGGATGTACCCGACGACGATGTTCTTCGCGAAGTGCTCAGCCACCTCGAAGAAGGCACCCTCGTCCGCCGCCCAGCGGATCACCTTCGTGATGTCGTAGGGCTTGTTGGGGTCGGTGGGCACGAAGGTGTCGAGCTCGGGGATCTCGCGATCCACCGGATCCGAGCTCGGGATCACCGGCGGCCGCTCCGAGTTGTTGGACGGAAGGTAGCCGAGCAGCCGTCGGATCATGGCCAGGCACTCGGTATCGGACCGCGAGGCGAAGTGAGCCACTCCCGACAGCGAGTTGTGGGTCATGGCGCCGCCGAGCTTCTCCTTGGTGACCTCCTCGTGGGTGACCGTCTTGATCACCTCGGGGCCGGTCACGAACATGTAGGACGTCTGCTCCACCATGAACACGAAGTCGGTGATCGCCGGCGAGTAGACCGCGCCGCCGGCGCACGGGCCCATGATGGCCGAGATCTGGGGCACGACGCCCGACGCAAGAGTGTTGCGCAGGAAGATGTCGGCGTAACCCGCCAGCGACGCCACCCCCTCCTGGATCCGGGCACCGCCGGAGTCGTTCAACCCCACCACCGGCGCGCCCACCTTCATGGCGAGATCCATGATCTTGCAGATCTTCGCCGCGTTGGTCTCCGACAGCGAGCCGCCGAAGACCGTGAAATCCTGGGCGAAGACGAAGACCGGCCGCCCTTCGACCCGGCCGTGGCCGGCGACCACGCCGTCGCCGGAGATCTTCCGGTCCTCCATGCCGAAATCGGAGCACCGGTGCTCCAGGAGGGCGTCGACCTCCTCGAAGCTGCCCTCGTCGAGGAACTGCTCGATGCGCTCCCGCGCGGTGAGCTTGCCCTGCTCGTGCTGGCGCTCGATCTTGTCCTGGCCCCCACCGAGCCGGTTCGCGGCGAGCCGACCTTCGAGCCGTTCGAGCACTTCGCGGCTCATGAAGACTCCTCCTCCCACCCAGCCGACAGGGATCGCGGCAGGGAGATCACAGTCTCACATTCTACGACAACCTCGTTCGACCATCGCACCACGATCTCGGCTTCCTCCCGGCCAACTCACCGACAGCAACAGCCCACAGCCGTGGCCAGGGGGGTCGTCGCGAGGGAGGGGGCTGGCCTACGGCTGTCTGCTGGTGGCGGTGAGTCGCGTTGGAGCAGCCGACGGCTGCGACAACGTAAACGGCCAACGGCCAACGGCCAACGGCCAACGGCCAACGGCAGACGGAGTACCATACCGCCATGACCGACACGCGGCCCTCCGAGCCGCCGTTCGACCCCCGCTGGCTGGACACGATGGCCGATGTCTGCCGCGGCCTCACGGCGTCGACACCGCGCATCGTCGATCTCTTTCTCGAACGGCGCCTGGAGCTCCGAGTGACCACCGTCGGCAATTACCTTCAGGCAGAGGAATGCCGATCCGAGGGGTCGGCGGTCCGCTGGCGATGGCCGAATCGAACCACTCTCCACGCCCGCACCGGCACCTCGCCGGCGGCGCTGAACGACCTGCTGTCCCACCACACCCGGCGCACGGTGATTCCGCACAGCCGTCCGATCCATCCGGCGGAGATCGATCCGCCCCGAGGCTGGAGGGAGTGGGCGGCCAGGACCATCCGGCTGGGCCCGGCCGGCGCCCACCGAGTCCGCTTCCTCGCCAAGCGGGGAGTGGTGATCCGTCCCGGACAGTGGATCGCCGTCGAATCGCCGCCGCTCGTGAGGGTCGAGCGAGACGGCGCCGATCCCTCCGCCCTGCTCGCGGTTTGCGGCCATCCACTGTTCGCCGACTGGCTGGCCCGACTCCTGGAACCGGCCCCCAATCGCCGCTGGCACCCTGTCTCTGGGGTCGAGGTGCCGGTGCTGTTTCGGTCGGGAACCGCCGGCATCCTGCTCCACGAAGCGGTGGGGCATCTCGTGGAGTCCGACCTGGTGGTGTCGAGGGACTCTCCCCTCGCCGGCCAGCTCGGGTCGACGATCACAGCGGCTTCGGTCAGCGTCGCGGACGACCCGACCCGCTGGGACCTGCCCGGCGCCTTCTCCAGTGACGACGAGGGGGTGGCGGCAGGGATTCGTCAACTGGTGGATCGGGGCCGCCTGGTGGGTTGGCTCAGTGACCGGGCCGGGGCGCGCACCCTTGGCAAGCCCGGCGGCCGCGGCCGGCGGGCATCGTGGGATCGGCCACCAATCGCCAGGCTGTCGAATCTCGTCGCCACCGCCGGCGGCACCCCTCCCGAGGCGCTGGAGAAGGATCTCGACCGGGGCCTCGTCGTCGAACGACTGGGCGGCGCCACCGTCGACCCCGTTTCGAGCCGGCTCGTGCTCCGGGTCGAACGTGGATGGGAGGTGAACAACGGTCGACGGCGACGACCCACCGCACCTTTCGAACTGACCGGAAACGTGCTCGACGTGCTCGCCCACATCGACTCCTCAGTCGGCTCCGATTCGTGCGCGGACTGGCGCCTTGGCTGGTGCGTCAAGGACGGCGTGCCCCTGGCCACCGGCTCGGAGGCTCCATCAATGCTGGTCCACCGCCTCGAGGTTCTCTGAGTGAGCGACGCTGTCGACCCCGGTTACGTGGAGCGGTTGAGGAACGCCGCCTCCTCGGCTCGCGACCTGCTCGCCGGCGGCTCAGCCGACCGGTGGGAGTTCTTCACCAAAGGGTCGACCATCCGTCAGGCGGAGGTGTCGCCGGGCTGCCCCCCACGAGAAATCCTGGTCGAGGAGGTTGGGGTCGCGGTGCGAACCCTGCGCGACGGACGGGCCGGCTTCGCCAGTGCATCCGGGCTCGATATGGACGCTGCCCGGCGGGCGGTCGACGGCGCGATCTCGATGGAGACGAAGATCCCGTTCGACCCGATGCCGCCGCCGCGACTGCTGGCCGCCGCCGAGATCGAGCCGGTTGGCGCCCGGCCTCCGCGCGGCTGGGCGAGCCACGTGACCGACCACCTCCAGCGGTCCGTCACCGGCCTCGCACGCGGTCGGCTCCGGCTCCGGCGCACCATATTCCAGGAGGGCATCTACTCGTGGCTGCTCACCACCTCCGACGGCTTCGTGGCGACCCATCAGGACACCGCCACGTCGCTGATGGTCGAGGTTCAGGCCGCCAACGACCACCACGGAATCTGGCGCGACTGGATGCACATCCCGGACCCGTCCGCTTTCGAACCGGAGCCGCTCGCCCGAAGAATCACCGACCGCGCCCTGCTGATCCAGGCGCCGCTGGCCTCCGACTCGGGTCTGTCCAACCTGATCCTCTCCCCCGAGGTCGCAGCCGGCCTGCTGTCTGCCATGGCAGACCTGCTGATGGTGGTTCGGCCCGGTGACGATCCGATCGGCGGCCTGCTCGACCGTCAGGGCCGCCTCGCGGCTGCGGCGTTGACCCTGGTGGACGATCGTTTGGATCCCGAGGCTCCGATCACCGGTCCCTGCGACGGCGAAGGCCTGCCCTCGCGACGGACCCTGCTGCTCGAGCGGGGAGTGCCCCGCCACCGGCTCGCGTCGTTCAGGGACGCCCAGGCCTTCGGGGAAACACTGCGGGGAGGCGCCCTGCGTTTGTCGTACCGCGATTATCCGGCCACCGGCATCGCCAACCTCCGGGTCGTCACCGACGGTGGGTTGCCCTCGCTCGAGCTGCTGGCCAGGGCCGGTCGCGCCCTGTACCTGCTGCGGCCCTTGGCGCCGATCGTCATCGACCCCCTGAAGGACAGCTACCGGATCGTGGCGTCGGGCGTCTGGCTCGACGAACAGTCGGCGCGGGGCTGGCACCCGGTGGTCGAGGTGAGCGGTAGCCTGAGCATCCTGCTGAGGAGAATCGATGCGGTGGGCAACGACCCGGCTTGGTTCCAGACCGATCGCGGCTGCGTCAGCTCGCCATCTCTCCTGATCCGTCAGCAAAATGTAACGTGACAAGGGGTTCGAATCGTCCGCGACGAGCCCGCCCCTTCCATAATTGAAAATTGAAAATTACAAATTGAAAATTGGTGGCTGCCGAGATCGTTGTGCCGGTGGGCCAATCCTCACAACACAAAGGCCAATCCAATCCCACCACAACAATCCCACAAGTCGCCAGTTCCTAATTTGTAATTTGCAATCTGAAATTTGTAATTGACTGACCCAGATCCCACCTATTGGGTCCAGAACGTCGCGCGGCTGTCCTGGTTCCCGGCGTTACACAAATGCCAGTATCCACTCCGGCATCGTGTGCCACCATGGGCGGAGGGTGGCCTCGGGGGAGACGTTCCGCGAACCGGAGCCGTAGGTGCCGCCACCAGCCCCACCTGGCTCATCGGTGGGGGCCTCGCCGCTCCTCGGCCGGCGGACTCCATAGGGGGAGTCAGGATCGATGTCGACCGCCGGCGGAGTCGGAGAGGTCCTCACCGGCCGGGGCCTGACCCGACCGCCTGAGGACGATCCTCCGGAGCCACCGCCGGCCGTCCCTCCGGCATCGCCCGACGAGCTGGTGCTGCTGGCCGGCAGCCGCCGGGTGGACGCCCGGGCTCGCGGCGTCGGGGTCGGGGTCGGCGTTGGAGTGGGGGTCGGGAGGAAGCGCGCCTTGGTTGCCTTGACCTGGGCCGGTTCGAGGAAGCGCATGGGCACGGTGTCGGTGAACTGGTCGTAGTCGTAATGCCGGAGCACCGCACCGATCTGGAGCTTCGAGTACAACGCGTCGGGGTTGATTTTCGGGTCCGACAGCTCCGGCGCGACCTTGTACGACTGCGAGTAGTACTCCAGGGCCTTGCTGGGATGGTTGGTCTGCTCCTCGAGTAGACCGAGATAGAAGTTGCACCAGCCATGGCCCTTGAGGAGCTTGAGGCATTCCTTGTAGGCATCCCTCGCGGCCTCGTACTCCATGGCCCGGTGCTGCACCAGCCCGATCCTGAACCACGCCTCATAGAGTTTCTTGTCGAGATCCAGAGCCGTGCGATACATCCGGATCGCATCCTTGGGGTAGCCGCGGTAGAAGAGCATGGTGCCGAGGTCGACGTACCCCGCCGCATCGAGCTTGCCCTGCTTTGCCCGGGACCAGTAGTCGAGGATTGTTTCGTCATCGGGGTCGCCGGGGACCATCCACTGGACGAACACCGGGTCCTTGCCGTTGTCGGCGGGCGGCGCGGCGTCCTTGGCGGTCGACGCTTCGACCGCGGGCCCAAGCCACAGCGCTCCCGTCATGATCAATGCGCATGCCATGCCACGCCTCATCATCACTCCTGTTCGGCCGGCGCCTTCTTGGCGCGCGCAGCCAGCTTGACCTTACCATCCTCGACCAGCACGTCGAACCGCACGTTACGCCCGAGCTTCTCCTCGAGCTTGGCCCGTTTGGCCGAAATCTCGTCGTCAAAGGCCTCCCGGTCCACCGCCACCTCGACGCCCTGGTCGCGCTTGGCAGCCACGTACCGGTCGTACAGGCTGGTGGGCTCACGATGGTCTACGGAAATCGAATCGGGAGCGTTTGGGGGATCAACCGACGCTGACGCCCGTTCCCTCACCGCCGCGATCGAGCGGCCCCGGCCCTCCTCCCGTTCGCGCAACATCCGTTCCCAGTTGGCCGAGTAGCTCATGAACCGGTGCTGCAGCTGTTCGAGACGAAAGCGCTCGGCTGGCCTGCCGTCCGGACTTTCGGCGAGCAGCCGCAACCGGCGGGCGAGACGATCTCGCTCGGTCTTGGGCGGCACCCTCAGGTCACCGGCAAAAAAACGTTCCCAATCGCGAATCAGCTTCTCCATGGCCTTTTCCACGATCGCCAGCTGCTCGGTCAGATTCATTTCGACCCCCTGATACAATGCAGGCCGTGCGTTCTCCGCTCCGTCGCATCCCCGCTGTGCATCGCCTCGTCGCCCGACCCGGCCTCCGCGACGCAATCGAGGTCCACGGCCGTTCGACCGTGATCGACGCCTGCCGGGTCGCTGTCGACGAGCTCCGCCTCCGCATCACTCGGGGCCCGCTGGAGGCATCCGCCCTGGAGGAAGCGTGCGCCCGGCTGGAGGATGACGTCCACCGAATTCTCCTTTCCCTCGCCCGGCCCGCCTATCCGGAGGTGATCAACGCGACGGGGGTGCTGATCCACACCAACCTCGGCCGCGCGCCCCTTCCCGGCAACGAAACCCCCTCCGTAGAATCATACCTCGCCTTGGAGTACGACCTCGATGGTGGGCACCGCGGCCAGCGCCTCGCCCCCTTAAGAAACCGGCTGGCGAGGATCTTCGGCGCCGAGTCGGCGGTGATGGTGAACAACAATGCCGCGGCCCTGCTGCTGATCCTGGGAACCCTCGCCCGCGGTCGCGAGGTGATCGTGTCGCGCGGCCAGCTGATCGAGATCGGTGGGTCCTTCCGACTGCCCGACGTGATGGCAGCCTCCGGCTGCCGCCTGGTGGAGGTGGGCTGCACCAATCGCACGCACCTGCTGGACTATCAGCGGGCGATCACCGGGGAGACCGCCGCGATCCTGATCGCCCATCAGTCCAACTTCCGGATCGTCGGCTTCACCGCCGAACCCTCCACGGCCGAGCTCTCACAGCTCGCCCACAGCTTCGACCTGCCGATGATCGTGGACCAGGGTTCGGGCAACATCTACGACCTGCGGCGGTGGGGGCTGGGCACCGAGCCCACCGTCCACTCGCTGCTGGCAGACGGCGCGGACCTCGTCTGTTTTTCGGGCGACAAGCTGCTCGGCGGGCCCCAGGCCGGCATCATCGTGGGCTCCCAGCGCTGGATCGAGCCGCTGGGCAAGCACCCCATGTACCGGGCCCTGAGACCGGACAAGACCGCCCTGACCACGATGGATCAGGTGCTGCGCGCCCACCAGAGCGGCCGGATCGAGGAGATCCCACTGTACGCCATGCTGTCGGTGCCGGTGGACGCGCTCGCGCGCCGAGCCCGTCGGATCGCCGGTCGCCTTCGCGACCGGGGAATCGCTGCCGCGGGACGCTCCACCAGGGCGGCCCTGGGTGGCGGCACAACCCCGGAGGAGACCTTGCCCAGCTACGGCCTGGTGGTGCCCGGCGGTCAGGCGCTGTTGGACCAACTTCGGGCGAACGAGCCTCCGGTCGTGGGCCGGATCGAAGACGACAAGGTGATTCTCGATCTGCGCACCGTGTTCGGCCGACAGGACGGTGATCTCGAGGCGGCGATCGTCGCCGCTTACGGCAGGACGAACGACGTCCAACCCGAGGGCAGGTAGAGCCAGACAATCACGGCAACGGCGAGGAACGTACCGAAGGGCAACGCCGTGCGGCCGCTGCCGCGGCCGGCCACGATCAGGGCCACGCCGACGAGCGCGCCCAGGACCGCCGCGATCACCAGGACCCACATGCAGCCCTGGAGACCGACCACCGCGCCGATGGCCGCCAGGTACTTCACGTCGCCCCAGCCCATGCCCTCGATGCCCCTCACGAGCTTGTAGATGACGATCACCAGAATGGGAATACCGGCACCCACCAGCGCGCCGAGCGCGGCGTCGGGAAAGGCCGTGATTCCGCCGAACCACGCACATGTCAGGCCGAACAGAATCGACGGATAGGTCATCACGTCGGGCAGGATCTGGTGCTCGAGATCGATCAACCCGAGAGCCAGCGAGATCCATGCGAACACCGCCGCCTCGAGACCCGGCAGCCCGACTCCGTAGCGCGCCATGGCAGCGACCCCGATCGCGGCGGCCGCCAGCTCCACCAGGGGGTAGCGGACGGAGATCCCCTCACCGCATCGTCGGCAGCGGCCCCGCAACACCACCCAGGACACCAGCGGGACGTTGTCGTACCACCGGATCGACGCCTTGCAGCGCGGGCACGCCGACCCCGGGCTGACGATGGAGATCCGGCGCGGCACCCGGTGGATCAGCACGTTGAGGAACGAGCCCACCACGAGGCCCACCACGAAGGCGTAGACCATCAGGAACGGTTGCGGCCAAGAAGCCATCGGTAAAGATCCTCCTGCTGGCGCACCATGAGGTCGATGTCGAAGTCCGCCAGGTGCTCGGGTGCGGCGGCGGACAGCCGGCGCCACAGATCCTCGTCGCGAAGCAGCGCGATGACCCGGTCGGCGAGCCCGGCCACGTCGCCGGCGGCAACGAGGCATCCGTTGACACCATCGTGCACCACCTCCGGGGTGCCGTCCACCGCGGTCGCCACCACCGGCACCCCGGCGGCCAACGACTCCACGGCCGCCCGCGGCAGCCCCTCGTGTCGCGAGCTGAGGACCGACACGCGGGCGGCGGCCAGCAGCCCCGGCACGTCGTCCCACCAGCCGGTGAACACCGTCCGGTCGGCGACCCCGAGGGCCGCCGCGAGCTCCTCCGCGGCCGGCCGGAGGGCACCGTCTCCGACCATCACGAACCACGCGTCGGAAACCACCCGGGAAACCCGGCCGGCCATCCGAACGAAGTCCAACGGTGCCTTCTGGGGCTTGAAATTGCCCACCTGCACCACCACCGGCGCCGCCGCCGGAATGCCGAGCCGCCGCCGGACGCGATCGCCCCCGTCGAGGTTGCGGAATCGACCGAGGGTGACGCCGGACCGAATCACGGATACCTCATCCCGCGCGAACAGACCCAACCGGACCCCCTCCCGCAGGTTGATTTCGGAAACCGCGATGAAGTGGTCGGTCAGCCGGGACATCGCCTTTTCGGCGGTGACGAAGAGCGCCCTCACCGGCGCCGGTTGCAGCGGCGTGAAGCCGAAGCCGTGGATCGAGTGGACAACCACCGGGACGCGGCCGATCCGAGCCGCGATCCGACCGAGCACACCGGCCTTGGAGGAGTGGGTGTGGACGATCGCAGGCCTGAAGTCGCGGATCACGGCCACCAACCGTCTCAGGGCGGCCAGGTCACGCGCCGGCGCCACCTGCCGGACCAGCTCGGGAATCGGTTCGCGGCGCAGGTCGGCGATGGCGGCGGCGGCGCCGTCGAGCTCGTCACCCGGACCCCAGGCCAGCGCCGGCGAGAACTGATCGCGGTCGAGGTGGCCCACAGTGTAGAGGGTGTTTCGCTGAGCCCCCCCCGGCTCCAGTCGGGTGATCACGTGTAGAACGTTGGTCGGCACGGCTATTCCGCGAGACGCCGAGCGACGCTGAAGCCGTCCAGAATGGCGTCCTCCATCGCCGAGTACTTCCACTCCGCCCACCGCCCCGACAACACGACGCCGTGCTCACCGAGAAAACGGCGCAGACAGGCCACCGCGGATTGCCGCCGGTGGTCGAAGACCACGTACGCCGGGTCCACCACCGTCAGCTGCCGCACCCGGACCCGGTTCGGGTCCAACAGCCCGGCCTCGGCGAGGGCGGCCTCGGCCAAACCGGCCTCGGCCACGACATCCGAGCCCTCGGGGTCCAGGCTGACCTCCACCGACGCCGTGTGGCATCCGTCGGGCGCCAGCCGGCCGTGGTTGGACGGGAACCCGACCCGGTAGAAGGGAAGCTCCCGATCCGGAAAGTACAGCCAGTGCTCCGGCGACGGAGCGGTGCCCTCGACGCCGAGGGCGACATTCAGCACCCGGACCCAGCGCAGGACGGACCGCGCGCCGGAGACCTCCTCCGGCAGCTCGCTGAGGATCATGTCGATGAGGCCGGGCAACGAGATCGTGCTGACCAGCCGATCGAAGCCGTCCCGGGATCCGTCGGCCGTCTCGATCCACCCCTCCCCGAGGTGAACGCCCACCACCTCGGTTTCCAGGCGCAGCCGGGGGACCCCCCCGGCCACCGAATCGGGCAGCATCCGGATGCCGCCGGTTTGGGGATAACGAAAGACGGCGTTATAACCCACCGCCCGGTCGTGCAGGCCGAGGGCGCCGTCGACCACCTCCTCGAGGGTCGGCTTGGGTACGTACCGGCCCACCCAGTCGAGGCTCAGCTCCTCGGACCGGGCCCGGTAGAGCTTCTCGTTGTACGGGAAGAAGAAGTGCTGGGCGAGCCCGATTCCGAACCGCTCGAGCACCCAGTCGTGGAAGTTCGCGGGATTCCCGCTTTCGTCGCCTCTGGCGGCCCAGGCGCGGATGAAGCCGAGCAGGCAGTCGCGGCGCACCTCGGGCGCCAGGCCGCCGGTGTGGATCTGGATCGGGTAGGGGGTCACGTGTCCGCCGACGACGATGGCCGCGCGCCGCTGGTGGACCGCGAGCCGATTCCAGACGCCGAGCTGCTCCAGGTAGCGCTCGGTCTCGGGACGGGCGACGTGGAGCAGGTGGCCGGTGTGATCGAAGGTGTAGCCGTCGCGGGCGATCGAACGGCAGGCTCCGCCCGCCTCCGGCTCCCGCTCGTAGACCACTGCGGCCTCGCCGGCGGCGGCCAGACGCTCGGCCGCCACCAGTCCGGTGAGACCACCGCCCAAGATCCTCGTCGGGTTCATCACGCGTCCATGCGGATCCTGGCCAGCCAGGCGAGCAGGCATAAAACCACGATCCCGACCGCCGCGGTGACCACGATGGTGGTGGTCTCGTCCAGGTACATCACCCCCAGGCCCAGCCCACCCAGCGCCACCGCCGCGCCGTAGACCACCAGGACGGTCCGGGTGGTGGAGCCGCCCAGCCGACGGCGCAGCCGCAACGGGAAGTGATCCGGGCTGCCGTGGTAGATCTTGCGGCCGGCGCGCAGCCTGAGAATGGTGACGTAGACGGTGTCGATCAACGGCAGGGCGAGGATGTAGAGCGGGGCCAGGAAGCCCAGCCGATTGTGCTCGGTGTAGTCCATTACCATCGCCAGCGCGCCCAGGGCGAGGCCGATGAACAGGCTGCCGCTGTCCCCGAGATAAATGCTCGCCGGCGGGAAGTTGAAGCGCAGGAAGCCGGCCAGCGCCCCGACCAGCGCCACGGTGAACGCCGCCACCACCCAGCGCTCGTTGATCACCGCCACCACCAACAGGTAGGTGCCGGCGATGAACCCGACTCCCGCGGCCAACCCGTCCATGATGTCCAGCAGGTTGAAGGCGTTCGACAGTCCCACCAGCCAGATGATGGTGATCAGGTAACGCGCCCACCACGGCAGGAAGATCAGCTGCAGGATGACGCCGGCCTTGAGCAGCACGAAGATCGCCACCACCTGGCCGATCACCTTCGGCTTGGGCGTCAGCACGCCGAAGTCGTCGATCAGGCCCACTGCGGTGACGATGGTGGTCGCCAGCAGCAGCGCCAGCAGGTCGTGATCGAAGTCGCAGGTCATGCCGAGGGACAGCAGGAAGCTGGTGAAGACCGCGAGGCCGCCGAGGTAGGCCACCGGCCGCGAGTGGTTCTTCAGGTGGCCGTCGGGGTGGTCCACCACCCCGAACCTGAGCGCCGCCTCGCGCGCCATGGGAGTGCCCACCCGCGCCAGGAAGTAGGCGAGGAAAAACCCGAGGATCAGCTGAGTCACCATGGCAGCTCTGACAATCTCTTTCGGGGAAAGTGTTCCCGCCGGCCGAGCTCACGATACACGAGCCTCCGCCGCCGCCACAGGTGGCCGGCCAGCCGCGGCCGGCGAATCACTCCCAGGACCGTGGTTCCCAGATCCCACGCCAGCAGCACCGGCAGCCGCAGCAGAAGATCGGTGGTGTGGAGGTGACGGATCATGGTCATCCACCGGTTCGACAGAATGCACGCCTCGAGCTCCGGGGGCCGCCGCCAGCGCAGCGGGCCCCGCCCCGGATCGGCGCCCGCGCCCCGGCCGTGGATCGCCACCGCCTCCGGAACGGTCAGCACCCGCCAGCCGCGGTTGGCCAGCCGCCACCCCAGCTCGAGGTCCTCCCAGAAGCAGAAGAAGTGCTCGGCCCAGGGATCGTCCCCGTCGGCCGCCCGGTCGAGGGCCTGCCGGCGGTAGACCGCCAGCGCGCCGCAGGCGGCGAGCACCTGCCGGCGCTCCACCAGGTCATCGGTCAGCCGGGAACCGTACCCCCGATCCTCCACCTCCAGGGTCCGGCTGGCGAGCACCTGGCCGACGCTGTCCACCGTGCGGCCGTCGGGACGCATCAGGCGCGGCGCCGCGCCGGCAACGTCGGGCTGATCGGCCACCGCGGACACCGCCGCACTCAAACAGGTCGGCGTCACCTCCACGTCGGGGTTGACGAAGGCCACCCAGCCGATCTCGGCCGGCAGCGCCGCGAGCCCGCGGTTGCAGCCGCCGGCGAAGCCGGTGTTGTACCCGGGTTCCACGAGACGGATCCTGGGATCATCGAAGGAGCGGACCACCTCGGCCGAACCGTCCGTCGAGGCGTTGTCCACCACCACCACGGCCTGAACGCCGTCGGCGGCGAGCAACGCCTCGAGGCAGGTCGGCAGGTCGTCGGCGGAGTCGAAGCTCACCACCACGGCACCGATGGCGGCGCCCCGGTTCCGGTCGAGCGCAGCCGGCGTCACGCCCGCCACCGCGGAACCCTTGACGGGCGAATCGCCGAGCGGCCGGGGGTCGACTGCGGGTTTCTGAGCATTCGGTGAACGGGTGGGCCTCGGTGCCCCCGCCTTCATGCTACCACCCTCCGAGTCCCGCAAACCACGACACCAACAGGCAGAAGTCACTGATCCGTCGCGCTATAATCGCACCAGCCGCGGACAGATGGAGGCGAGGCGCCGCTCGAACAGGGCAGCGACCGCCCGCAGCCTTCAACCGCGGGCCGCAGTGGAGGAAGACCACGGTGACAACTCCGGGGGCCGCCGGCCCGTCAGCCCAAACGGTGGTGATCGAGCCGACCGGGAGGTTCGGCTCGTTCCGGCTGAGCGAGCTCTGGGAGTACCGCGAGCTGCTCCAGTTCCTGGTCTGGCGGGACATCAAGATCCGCTACAAGCAGACCCTGCTCGGCGCCGCCTGGGCAATCCTCCAGCCGGTGCTCGCCGCCGCGGTCTTCACCCTGTTTTTCGGAAAAATCGCCGGCATCTCGTCCGACGGCGTGCCCTACGCTCTCTTTTCGTTCGCCGGCATGGTGCTCTGGACCTTCTTCGCACAAGGCTTGAGCCTGTCCTCCAACAGCCTGGTCGGATCGTCGCACCTGATCACCAAGGTCTACTTCCCGCGGGTGATGGTTCCGGTGGCGTCGGTGACCGCCGGGCTGCTCGATCTGGCGGTTTCGTTCGTGGTGCTGTTGTTGGTCGTGGTGGTTTTTAAAGTGGGCCCCACCGCCCGTCTGGCAGCGACCCCGATTCCGATCCTGCTCACCCTCGCGACGGCGGTGGGCGCCGGCCTGTGGCTGTCAGCGCTGAACGTGAAGTACCGCGACGTCCGGTTCGTGGTTCCTTTCCTGATTCAGATGTGGCTCTTCGTCAGCCCGGTGATCTACCCTTCGAGCACCGTGATCCCCCGCCTCGAGGCGCTCGGCCTGCCGGGTTGGCTGCTCGGGCTCAACCCCCTGGCGGGCGCCGTCGAGTCATTCCGCTGGGCGGTCCTCGGGGTCGACACCCAGCCATGGGCCCTTGTCGGCACCAGCTCCGTCGCCGCGGTCGTACTGCTGCTCACCGGCGCCACCTACTTCAGGAGCGTCGAGAGGTTCTTCGCCGATGTCGTGTGACGCCAACCTCCCTCCCGCCCACCGACGGTTTGACCGATGAGCGGCCCGGCGATCCGGGTCGAGGGGCTCGGCAAACACTACCGGCTCGGTGAGCACCACTCCTTCGGCTCCCTGCGCGAGACCCTGGTCAACCGTCTGCGAACCCTCGGCCGTCGCCCTCCAACCGGAGAGGCCCCATCCATCTGGGCGCTCCGCGACGTCTCCTTCGAGGTGGCCCAGGGCGAGGCGATCGGCATCATCGGTCGCAACGGCGCCGGCAAGAGCACCCTGCTCAAGGTGCTCTCGCGAATCACTGAACCAACCGACCGGCCGGGCCGAGATCCGCGGCCGGGTGGGCAGCCTGCTCGAGGTCGGCACCGGCTTCCACCCCGAACTCACCGGCCGCGAGAACATCTATCTGAACGGCGCCATCCTCGGCATGAAACGCCACGAGATCCGGCAGCGCTTCGACGACATCGTCTCCTTCGCCGAGGTGGAGAGGTTCATCGACACACCCGTCAAGCGCTACTCCTCGGGCATGTACCTCCGTCTCGCGTTTGCCGTCGCCGCCCACCTGGAACCGGAGATTCTGCTGGTCGATGAGGTGCTGGCGGTCGGCGATTCCGCGTTTCAGAAGAAGTGCCTCGGCAAGATGAGCGAGGTCGCCCAACAGGGCCGGACAGTGGTATTCGTCAGCCACAACATGGCGGCAGTCAGCCGCCTGTGCGAGCGGGTCATCTTGCTCGAGGACGGTCGAATCGTGGACGACGGTGTGATCGAATCCGTGGTTAACGCCTACGCCGACAGACAGCCAGGGGACACCGTCGAGAGGTCGCGGGCGCGGGTCGAGTTTCCCTCACAACCGGCGCTCCCGATGCAGGTCGTCGCCTTGGAGGTCGTCGACGACGTCGACGGAGCCACCGTGGGTGACATTGACGTCAGCGCCGGCTTCCGGGTTCGCCTGGAGTACCTCGTCCGCGAGCCAATCGACTCTGCCTACCTGATGTGCGCGGTGACCGACACATCGGGGGTCGACATCATCTGGACGTACGACGGCGACGGAGATGCCTTCGGCAATCGGTCAAAGGGTCGATTCCTCGCCTGTTTCAGCCTGCCCGGAGGAACGCTCGTCCCGGGTCGTTATTCGGTTCGGGCTGCCGTCGTGGACACCAACCGGGGGACCATCGATTATCCCGGACACGGGCCCTCCTTCTTCGTCTCTGATACGGACTCCCTGCTGGCCCACCGCGGGGTTCGATGGCCCGGGTCGTGCGGTTGAATCCGATGTGGACAACCGAAAGAGGTCGAGTGACTGCGGAGCCATGTGCCGTGACCGACAGTAACCGCCGGCCGATTAGAATTCTGGTGTTCTGTCCGATGGGGCTCCGCAGTGTGAGCGGGTCGAGGATTCGGGCACAGCTGATCATTCACTTCCTTGCTCGCCTGGGCGCCACTGTCATTGTCGCAGCTCCCGACCTGCCTCTATCAATAGAGTCGGCGATCTCGGCGTTCGAGCCCTTGCTGCCAGAAGTCAAAGTCAGTGACCAACTCGTCGCGGCCGCGAAGGCTCATGGTGTCGACGTGATCTACAGCATCACCGATGGTCACGCCGACCAGGCTTGGGACGCCAGCTGCTCGGCAGGAGTGCCGTGGGTGGTCGATCTGCACGGATTGAGCATCGTCGAAACCATCGAACTCGGGCCGCGGTTCTTCGGGAAACAGTTCTGGTTAAGGCTCCGCGAATAGTCTGAGGCGATCGAGGTTCCGCGCAGGGCCGACGGATTAACGATTGCGAACCCTCACTTCGTCCCGTTCGTGAGGGCCTCTCCAACGCGAGAGAGTCCTCCTGGCACCGGGGTTGGTGGACATCGACCTGTTTCACCCCAGGGGTCCCGACATCCGCGATGTCCCCTCCGACGCCGTTCATGTTCTCTATGCCGGGAACCGGCACAAATGGCAAGGTCTGCACCTGCTGCCCTCGGTGCCCGCCTCTACGATTTTGGACCAGCGAGACGATTTTGTGTTTTCCCTCTATTGCACGGGGGCAGATCTTCTGCACAGCGCTCCGTCCGAGATTTCGTTTCCTCATCCAGAAACGCCGAGAAAATACGCATTCAACTGGCCACCCCCAGGCGGAAATGCCACAACACCGGTCAGGGGAGCCGACATTCTGCTGTCATTCCAAGGCCCTGGACTCCCAGCACGTATCTCGCGTTCCGTGTAAGATCGCGGAGTACATGGCGGCAGGGAAGGCCGTTGGCACACGTACTTGGCAGCCCATTGATTCGCGATTCGAGACGGTGAGAACGGGGTGCTCTGTCGACCGACTCCTGCCGGTCTCGTGAACGGCATGGTGAGCCTCACGGCTCTCCAAGGGAGGGAGGCGCTGGGTCGCGCGGCGCGCGTGACAGCCGAGTCTCGTTTCAACGCCAGCCTCTCGATTCGACAGGTGCTCAACTTCGTTAATCAGATTGCTTCGCGTCAATGACCGGTGAGGCCGTTCTGCCGGCGACCTGTCCCCACCTCCTCATCAGGCCGACTGGAACCCCGCTTGATGCGGCTATTTGATCCATGGGGAAGGAGTTGTCAAACTCGAGCGAGCGACCTGGCGAGATCAACTGGACGGGCCCAGAAGAGTGGGGCTCGCAATTCGATGCCATGCCGTAAGATGAACGACGGGAGGACGAGCGAGCCATCGTGACCCCTTCATTCAATCGGGATCCCCATCCTGGCCGTCCGAGGATCCTCTTCGTGGGTTTTGGGGAGTCGAGCCACACCCATTCGTGGATCGAGCTGCTGGAGGGCGCGCGGTTCAACGTGCGCCTGTTCGCCTTGCCCACATTGACGGCTCCCCCGGCAGATTGGCCCGTCCGAACCTACATCAGCGGCGTGCCCGTCGAGCGCATGGACGCCGCGACCCGGACTACCCGCTATCCCGCCGGCCGTCTCGGGTGGGTGATGCGTCGCCTCCGAGCGACCCTTGCCGGAGGGGACCGGCGCGCCACCGAAAACTGGCTGGCCAAGGTTGTGGGAGACTGGCGGCCCTGGATCGTCCACACACTCGGCCTCGATCCTGCGGGTTTCCTCTTTCAAAGAATGAGGCAACGGTCCCCCGTCTCTGCACAAGCCGCCTGGATCCTGCAGCTTCGCGGCGGCTCGGATCTCACCCTGCGCCGCCACGACCCGGAAGAACGACCCGCCATCACCGAAGCCCTGGCCGGATGTGATCACATCCTCACCGACAACCGGGTCAACATTGAATACGCCGCCGAGCTCGGCGTCCCGAACGAACGCTTCGCCTCGATCGTCCCGGTTCCAGGGACCGGCGGTGTCGACGCGTTGGCACTGGAGCAGCTCGCCGACAAAGCGCCATCAGGCCGACGTACCGTTCTCTGGCCCAAGGCCTACGAGAGTCCGTGGTCCTCTGCAAAACCGGTTCTCGAAGCGATCCGCTCGTGCTGGGACCGGATCCAGCCCTGCCGCGTCGAGGCGTTGCATGTGACCGAAGACGTCAGGTGCTGGATCAATGCGTTGCCCGAGCACATCCGGTCCAAGGTCACCATGGACGGCAGAATCCCGCGGCAAGAGGTCCTCCACAGGCTCGCTCACAGCCGCGTCCTGCTGGCCCCGTCGCTGGTGGACGGCACGCCAACATCCTGTTTGAAGCAATGGCCACTGGCGCATTGCCGATCATGTCGCCGCTCGACACCATCCGGCCCATCGTGGAGGATCGCACCAACGTCATGTTCGCGCGCAACCTCTGGCCGTCAGAGATCGCCGATGCCCTGGTTACCGCCATGACCGACGATGCTCTCGTGGATCGCATCGCCGCCAACAACCTGCAGCGGGTCCGACAGCTGGCCGACCGGAACATCATCCGTTCCAGGGTGGTCTCGTTCTACGAAGAGGTCGCCGGTCGCCGCTAATCCGCCCTTCTCATCGAGTCTCTCCCGCGGGCGGTGAGGAGCGCGGGCTAGAATGGACGTCATGCAAACCAAGGCCCTGGTCCTCGGCGGTTCGGGAATGCTCGGTCACAAGGTTGCGCAGGTCTTCGGTGACCGATACGAGGTGACGGCCGCCTTTCGCGGGTCCGAGGGATCCTGGCCGAGCCTCCCTCTGTTCACCGAGTCGGTCCAGGCGGTCGGTGGGATTGACGCCGAAGACTTCGACACGGTGCGTCGAGTCGTCGACTGCGCCCGACCGGGGGTTGTGGTCAACTGCATCGGCGTCGTCAAGCAGCGCGAGGCCGCATCCGATCCGGTCGATCCGTCCAGCTCAACGCTCTGCTTCCCCATCGCTCGCGGGCTCTGCGGCGAGCCTGGGCTGCCCGTCTGATCCACATCAGCACCGACTGCGTGTTCAGCGGCCGGCGGGGCGGTTACCGCGAGTCCGACGAGCCGGATCCCGGCGACCTCTACGGCCGCACCAAGCTGCTCGGCGAGGTCGGCGGGAGCGGCTGCCTGACCCTGCGCACCTCGATGATCGGCCGCGAGCTCAGCGGGCACGACAGGGTCTGCTCGAGTGGTTTCTCGCGCACGCGGCGGCCGCGTGCCGAGGGCTATCACGCGCGCCGTGTTCTCCGGCCTCACGACGACCGACTCTGGCCGCGCGTGGTCGGCAAGCTGGTGTCCGATCACGGCGAGCTCGAGGGACTGTTCCATGTGGCGAGCGAGCCGATCTCGAAGCTCGACCTGTTGGTCGCGCATCAACGCGCCCTCGACCTGGGACGTGGACCTCCGGCCCGTGAGCGAGCCGCACTGATCGACCGCAGCCTCGACGGATCGCGGTTCACCGCGGCGACCGGGATTCGAGGTGCCCGTCGTGGGATAAGATGGTCTCGGAGCTCGCGACAGACCCGACGCCGTACGACGAGTGGAGAAGAGCAGCATGGGTCCACTTGAAGGGCAAGCGGGTTCTGGTCACCGGCGGCACCGGCTCGCTCGGCCAGGTGCTGGTGCGGCGGCTGCTCGGCGGCGAGGCCGGCGAGCCGTCGAAGATCATCGTGTTCTCGCGCGACGAGGCCAAGCAGCACCAGATGCGCGTGGACTACCTCGAACGACAGTCCGCGACCGACGAGGTCATCTACTCGAACTTCACCCGCATGCTCGAGTTCCGGATCGGCGACGTGCGCGACCCCCACGCCGTGGCTGCGGCGCTGCGCGACGCCGACGTCGTCTTCAACGCCGCGGCGCTCAAGCAGGTGCCGACCTGCGAGTACTTCCCGTTCGAGGCGGTCCTGACCAACATCGGCGGCCCGGAGAACATCGTCCGCGCGATCCGGGAGCACCGGCTGCCGGTCGAGACGGTCGTCGGCATCTCGACCGACAAGGCCTGCAAGCCGGTCAACGTGATGGGGATGACCAAGGCGATCCAGGAGCGGATCTTCATCCGGGCCAACCTCGACTGCCCCGAGCACGCGCTTCGTCTGCGTTCGCTACGGCAACGTGCTGGCCTCGCGCGGCTCGGTGATTCCGCTCTTCCTCGAGCAGATCGCCGACGGCGGCCCGGTGACCATCACCACTCCGGAGATGACCCGATTCCTGCTGAGCCTCGACCAGGCCGTGGACACGATCTTCGCCGCGCTCACCGAGGCGTGCCGCGGCGAGACCTACATCCCGCGGGTGCCGGCCGCGCGGATGATCGACGTCGCGGCCGCGCTGATCGGCGACGCGGCCGTCGAGACGGTCTTCACCGGCATCCGCCCCGGCGAGAAGATCCACGAGATCCTGGTCTCCGAGGAGGAGGCCCATCGCACCATTGCCCGCGGCAGACTACTACGTCATTCAGCCGATTCTTGCCGGAGCTGCGGCCGCAAGAACTGGAATCCGTGCTCGGCGCCGAGTACAGCTCGGCCGACAACCTGATGGACCGTGCGACCCAGTGCGCCGAGCTTCTCGACCGGCACGGGCTGACCGCCGATCGCCTGTTGCGGCGTGACGGGAGATCTTCTGCGATGAAGGTCGTGACCGTGCTCGGCACGCGGCCCGAGATCATCCGGCTGAGCCGGTGATCCTGCCGATGCTCGACGGGCTCTGTGACCACGTGCTGGTCCACACCGGCCAGAACTTCGACCCGATCCCTCAGCGACCTCTTCTTCGACGAGCTCGGCCTGCGCGAGCCGGACCATCACCTCGGCGTCCGGGCGACCAGCTTCGGGGAGCAGGTCGGCCAGATCTTGCCGGCGGCCGAGGCGGTCCTCCGTGACGGAGCGGCCCGACCGGCTGCTGATCCTCGGCGACACCAACAGCGGTCTGACGGCGCTCGTCGCCAAGCGGCTTGGCATCCCGGTCTACCACATGGAGGCCGGCAACCGCTGCTTCGACGACCGGGTGCCCGAGGAGGTCAACCGGCGCGTCATCGACCACTCCAGCGACGTGCTCATGCCCTACACCCGGCGCAGCCGGGAGAACCTGCTCGCCGAGGGCATCGAAGGGCGCCGGATCCACGTCATCGGCAACCCGATCTGGGAGGTGCTGGACCACTATCGACGCCCGCATCGATGGATCGGACGTCCTGGCCGAGCTCGACCTCCGAGCCGAGGCAGTACTTCCTGGTCACCATGCACCGCGCCGAGAACGTGGACCTCGCTGCTCGGCTCGCGCTTGCTGGTGGACGCACTCGATGCCGTCCAGGCCGGAGCACGGCTTGCCCGTTATCGTCAGCACCCACCCGCGCACCCGTGGCCGACTCGACGCGCTCGGCTTGCGCGCCTCGGCCGCCGGCATCCGCTTCGTGGAGCCGTTCGGGCTTCTTCGACTTCGTGGCCCTCGAGCGGCACGCCCGCTGCGTGCTGTCCGACAGCGGCACGGTGCAGGAGGAGTGCTGCATCTTCCGGGTCCCGAACGTGACGATCCGCGACGTCACCGAACGGCCGGAGACCGTCGACTGCGGCAGCAACATCCTGACCGGCGCCGAGCCCGGTTCCGTCGCGAGGTGCGTGCGCATCGCGCTGGAGCGCGGAACAGACTGGCAGCCCCCGGCGGAGTACCTGGTGCGAAACGTCAGCACGGCGGTCACAAAAATCCTGCTCGGACACAACGAAGCCATGACGCCGACATGACCTCCACGCCCCTGGTCAGCGTGATCATCCCCGTCTACAACGGCACCAACTACCTCGCCGAAGCGGTCGCGAGTGTTTTCGCACAGACCTATCAGAACATTGAGCTGATCGTCGTCGACGACGGTTCCACCGACGGAACCTGGGAGCTGGTTCAATCCTTCGTCGACCGCGTGCGAGCAATCCGCAAGGAGAACGGCGGCGTGGCCACCGCCCTCAACCGCGGCATCGAGGCCGCACACGGGAAATACATCGCGTGGCTCAGCCACGATGATCTGTTCCTTCCTGGCAAGCTCGAACGGCAGGTGCAGGCGCTTCAGCGAGACGCCAACGCACGAGCCTGCTACACCGATTTTCGCGAGGTCGACCCACACGGTGCCACGCTGAAAACCGTGTCGACGCCTTCCCTTGACCGCATCGCCCTGCGACGGTTCCTGTTCGGATGGATGTTCATCAGCGGCTCCACGATGCTGATCGATCGCGAGTGCTTCGATCGGCTGGGGGGCTTTCGCGAGGACCTCCGGTACACGCAGGATGCCGAGATGTGGCTCCGGATTCTCGGCACGTGGGACATCGTCAGGATCCCCGAGGTCCTCGGCCTGCGGCGGACCCATCCGGACCAGGGCAGCCGCGAGCACGTGCCGCACGCCATCGAGACCCAGCGGATGCTGGGCGAGGTGTTCGACACCGTCGGCAGCGGCGGGCTGTTCCCCGGTCGATGGCATGACGAAGACTCTCCGATGGCACGGGCGGAGTGCCTGGTTTGGTTCGGCGACGTGGTGGCCAGGTATCGGTACTGGTTCGATTTCGCCGATTCGCGGTACCGACTCGCCATGAAGGTCTGGCCCTCGTGGCGAAATTCGGCCCTCCCTCGGCGACTGGCGGGAGCCCGGGCGTGGTCGGCACCGGTCAGGTGGTACCGACGGGGCCGCCACCGGCTGGGCGAGATTCGTCAGCGGATCGGGAGAGCGCTGCTGGGGCGGCGCGGCGGAAGGCCGCGACTCGGATGAACGGGCGACCCCGGGTCCTGGTGGTGAGCGGCAGCTTCCCGAGCCGGGAGACACCTGCGTCGGCACCGTTCGTACGCGACCAGTCGGCACTGATGTGTGGCGAATTTGACGTCGCCGTGCTGGTGCCCCGGGTTGCCGGCTGGTGGCGAATGTTGCGCTCACCGGGGCGTCCGGGAGCCAGGATCGATCGACAGGACGGACTCACTGTGTGCCGGTCCACGGTCCTTCACCCACCGCTGCGCCCGGGGTTCCTCGCTCGGGCCCTGCTGCGGCCCCCTGCCGACGCGTGCACCGGGCCGCAGTACATCAGCCCGGTTCTGGACCTCGTGCTGCACCGGTTTCTGGCAGCGGCACGCCTCGGCATTCACCCGCTGGTCGAGACCTGGGGGTCGCCAGCGTTGGTGCACGGACACTTCGCGCTACCGGGTGGTTGGATTGGCCTCGATTTGTCCCGACGCTTCGGTGTCCCGCTCGTGCTCACCGAGCACACGAGCCCCTTCGAGGTCCTGATTGAAACCCCGCTTCGCCGGCGGCTCCTCCGCGAGGTGTTGGGGGATCTGCCTCGGTCCTGGCGGTCAGTCCGTACCAGTCGAGCAGACTCTCGGACTTCGAGCCGACGATCTCGCCGGAGGTGGTGGGAAATCTCGTTCTCACTGAGCAGTTCGCTCCAGCCGACGCTGAGGGTGGTGGGGACTGCACCGCGAAGTTCCGATTTCCGGCCGTCGCCCACCTGACGCCGCGCAAGGGGATCGATACCCTGCTCCACGCCTGTGCGGCTCTTCGCGAGGGCGGAACCACCGGCTTCGAAGTCGTGGTCGGCGGTGGCGGGCCGGACCTGGCTCGGCTCGATAATCTCTCGTGCCGCCTGGGCTTGGGCGAAACCGTGCAATTCCTCGGGCAGCTTGACGCCGAACAGGTACGCGACGCCATGCGGGGGTGTGACGCATTCGTTCTGCCCAGCAGAGCGGAGTCCTTCGGGATCGTCATCGGTGAAGCCATGGCGTGCGGAAAGCCCGTGATCGCAACCCGGTGCGGCGGACCGGAGTACCTCGTGCGGCAAGGTACCGGCCTTCTCGTCCCGGTTGACGACACCGCCTCGATGGCTGCCGCCATGGAGAACCTGGCAATGAGAAAGCACCGTGTTCGATCCGCATCACATCCGGTCGGAGATAATACGTCGGTTTGGTGCGGACGCCTTCCGCGCAAGGTTGTCCGGCGTCTACCGATGTGCGCTGGGGTCTGATCGAATCACATCTTAAAAACCTGGCGCCACACTGCGAAGCTGATGAACCGCCACATCAGCTCGACTCCGGCCTGACCGTGCTCTGCGAGCCGCGGCCACAGACCGGCCCTCAGGATCCCAGGATCGACCACACCTGTCAGCTGACCGTCGACCGTCGATCGCAGGGCCGGCCATAAATTATCCAGCCAAGCCTTGGCCGGAGTGGCGAATCCCTTCTTGTCCCGGCGCCACCGAATTTCGTCCGGGAGGATCCCGGCCATCGCGTCGCGCAGCAGCCTCTTGCTCCAGCCATCGTGAATCTTGTACACCGCCGGCACGCCGAACACCATCTCGACCAGTGCCCGGTCGTCAGCCAGGGGCGTGCGAGATTCGATGGAGAACCGCATCGAGCTGCGATCCTCGTACCTCAGGAGATGGCCAAGCTTTTGGCGGGTAAAAAGCTCCACCAGCATCTCGTTGAGGGATGTGAAGTCACGTTCGTCCAGTAGGCCCCAGCGATCGCGGTTTTGCTCCCAAAATTCGCCAGCGAAGACCGACATAGGTCCCGCACGGCGTCGCCGGTGAGCCAACACCAGGGGGTACGGCACCACGCGCCGTCGAACCTGCCGAAGGAAGGCGACGGTACCCGATCCCCGCCCGATCGGGGACTGACCGAGGCCGCGCCACTCGCGGACGAATCCCGCCAGGTCCCCGCAAGCCAGCAGCTCGCAGAGGAAGACCTCGTAAAACAGGGTGTACCCCGTGAAGAGCTCGTCGCCGCCCTGGCCGTCGAGCAACACCGTCATGCCGTGGTCATGTGCAAGACGCATGACTCGGTATTGCGCGTACTGGCTCGGTGACATAAACGGAAGGTCGTGATGGTACGCGAGGTCCTCGATGTCCTCGAGCAGCTCGGCGGCGTTCGGAAACACCTGATGCCAGGACGCACCGGTCCGTTGCACCGCCAGATTAGCCCACCGGCGTTCGTCCGCCTCGGGCTCGAGGTAGCACGCGGAGAAGACCCGCTGATCCTGGAGCGAGCCGAATCCCTGGTTGTTTCGAAGCAAACGGTCCCCGACACACACGATGGACGAGCTGTCGATGCCTCCGCTGAGACAGGTGCCGAGCGGCACATCGGCGCGCATCCGTCGCCGCACCGACTCGGCCAGCAGCTCCCCCACCTGGTCCGCGTATTCTGACGCTCGATCGGGACGGTATTTCTCGTGGCCGTCCTGCCACGGAAGATCGTAGTACTTGTAGCGGTCCAGCTTCCAGCTCTCAAGGTCGAGAGTGAGGGCATGGGACGGCATCAGCTCCAGTACGCCGTGGAACAGGTTCTCGTCCCGCGATGTCAGGCCGGCAAACGCCAGGGTTTCGAATATGGCACCCGGCTCGATCCGGCGACCGACGAACGGCAGCTCAAGCAGCGCCTTGATCTCCGAGGCAAACCCGAAGTGCTCGTCGTCGAACGCGTAGTACAGGGGTTTGACCCCAAAACGATCCCGCGATCCGAACAGAATCCGCCGACGGTGATCGTAGACGACAAACGCCCACATGCCGTCGAGGTGATCCACACAGTCCACACTCCACTGCTCGTAGGCGGCCAGCACGACCTCGGTGTCGGTCCGGCTCCTGAACGACCGACCGCTCGCTCGCAGGCGCTCCCGCAAAGCCGCGAAATTGTAGATCTCGCCGTTGAAGACGATCCAACTCTCTCCGTCAGGGGACGACATGGGTTGGTGGCCGGCCGGAGTGAGGTCAACCACCGCCAACCGGCGGTGGCCCAACAGGAGAGAGCAGTCGGTCCGCAGGGTCTCGATTCCGGGCAGCGGCACCTGGCTGTCCGGCCCGGAAAGCTCCACCGTGACAGCCGACTCTTTGGCGACGGCCAAATAGCCCTCGTCGTCCGGACCGCGATGACGCAGGGTTTCATTCATCCTGACCAGGTCCTCGACCGCAATCGACCCGCGGCGAGCGGCGAGTCCTACGATTCCGCACATGGGCTCGCTCCCGGAATCACGAGACCGGCTCGGCTTTCCGATGGCTGCGTAGTCACCTGAGAGCCTCCCCGATCACCGACACGTACGGGCGGCTCTCCCGAAGGAACCCCCCCTGCGATTCCACCCAGGACGCCCCGCTACTCCCCAGCCGGCGTCGGGTTTCTGGCTCGAAGAGTCGGAGAATGGCCGCCTCGAACTCCTGGTAGGACAGGGGATCGATACACATTCCAGCTCCCGACAGATGGATGTACCTTTGCAGCTCGCCGAAGTTGCTCGTCAGGATCGGCAGGCGAGCGGCCATGTAATCGAAGTTCTTGATCGGTAGGTTCCTTTCGAACTTCCTGATCGGAAGCCAAAGGCAGACTCCCACGTCGTAGCTCGCGAGCGCCTCCATGAGCCGCGGGTACTCAAGCCAGGGGCGGCGCCTGATCGCACCGGCATCCACCAGAGGCCGCAGCACCGGGTGATCATGCCCGATCACCGTGTACCGGAGCTGCTTCGAAGGAGCGAACTTGCCATTGAAAATCCGGACGTGCTCCGCGGTCTCGGTGATTCCCCGGTGCTGGTTGACGCCACCGATGTACACCAGGTCGAGCTCGCCGGCGCCACTCCCGCCTGGCAACGGGTCGCGCCCATCCTCTGGAAACGGAAGATTCCTCATCAAGTGCAGCCGCCGAACCCCGAACCTGCGCTGCGAGTATCGATCGACCAGGAACTCGTCGGTACAGAACACTGCTGCGAAGAACCGCAGGAATAAAAACTCCTGGGCCAGCAGACTGATTCCCTTGATGAAGGCTACCAGGGTTTTTCCCCCGTACTCATAGGCCTGGCTGAAGTAGTCCTCGTGCGAGTCGTAGACCGGCGTGGCGCCGCTGATCAGCGACAGCAGCAATGCCGGAATCACCTCACGGGCGTCCGAGGCCTGGATGATATGAGGCCGGATCGAACGTACGTAGCGTACCGACGCCACCGCTCGGGACAGGCGACGCACGGCTCGCCTCAACCGGCTCGCCGGATACTCGAGACGCCTCACGTGAAGCTCGATGTCGAGATCCCGAAAGACCCGCTCTGTCGCGCCCCTTGCCGACCCGGTCGTGTTTCCGAGGAAATGGAGTTGAATGTCCGGGAATTGGTGGCGCAGGGCCCTCATCTCCCGATAGAACAGGCGCGGATCATCGTGCCGATGATGATATCCGAGGTAAACCACTCTCCTCGGCCGGATGACCCCAACACCTTCCATCCCGGTCAGAATAGCAATGCTCGGAATCAACTATCCTGGGACTGACAATGGAGCCACGGCGCATCCTCCTGCTGTCTTACCACTTCCCGCCGGCTGCGACTGTGGGCGGCGTCCGGTCGGGCGGCCTCGCGAAATACCTCCCCGAATACGGTTGGGAGGTCTCGATCGTGACGCCGCGCCTCGCTGGCCGCCCGGACCAGGGCCTGGACGTAATTGAAACTGACGCGGCGGACCTCTCGGCCGCCATCAAGAAACGACTGGGGCTGCACGCCGGCTCTGCGCTGAAGGACGCTGTTTTTGGCTCCTCATCCCCATCGACTCGACCGGTAGCCGCAGGTGTTATCGAGACCGTCAAGTCCCTGGTGGCCGTTCCGGACACCAATCGGGGCTGGATCACGATCGCGGCCGGGCGGGGGCACGGCTCTCGAGAGCGCACGGTTCGATGCCATGCTCACCACCTCGCCGCCGCCCTCCGTTCATCTGGCCGGGCATCGCCTGGCCCGATGTGGGACTGCCGTGGATCGCCGACCTGCGTGATCTCTGGTCACTAGACCACAACTCCACCGCGCCGGGCTGGCGTCGACGCCTCGACCGGATCATCGAGCGACGAATTCTGGCGTCGGCAGATGCCCTGGTGACAGTGTCTGAACCGCTCGCCGAAGACCTACAGCAGTCTCCACCCGACGATCGAAACCCGCGTCGATCCTCAATGGCTTCGATCCCGCCGAAACCGATCTCGGAGAAGGCCTGACGCCGGAGTTCACCCTCACCCACACCGGGACCTTCTACCAGGGGCGCCGAGATCCGACGATGCTCTTCTCGGCCGTTTCGAGCCTCGTGGAGAGCGGCCGGATCCCTCGCGATCAGCTGCGCATCCGGCTGTACGCGCGCCACGAGCCCTGGGTCCGCCACCTCGCCGACACTCATGGCGTCGCCGACATCGTCGGCCTGCTTCCGTGGGGGACGCGGGAGGCGGCCCTCAGGGCCCAGCAGGAATCGCAGGTCCTGCTGCTGCTCCACTGGGGCGGCGAGCGGGAGAGAGGGGTCTACACCGGCAAGGTCTTCGAGTACCTGGCCGCCCGGCGGCCGATCGTGATGATCGGCGGCGGTCAGGGCGTGCTTCACGATCTGCTCGAGGAGACCGGAGCCGGGGTCCACGTCACTGATCAGACGTCGCTGGAAGGGGTGCTGCTCGACCTCTGGCGCGAATTCAAGACGAACGGGGCAGTGGCCTGGCAGGGACGGGAGGAAATGTTGGCCCGGTACAGCCACCGCAGGATGGCGCGGGAGTTTGCCGAGCTACTGGACGAGGTCTGCGGTCACTGAGTCACCGCTCGGCTCCGGGGTCGCCAGCTCCCGGGCAATCTCCTCGACCTGCCAGCCTGGCGCCCGCAGCAGATCGCGTTCGTAGTCGGTGAGAGAACCCCTCCGCCGAAGCTCGAAGGCCGACCGGCCCCTTTCAAACGCCTCGATAGCCGCAGACCGGTCACCGGCGTCGAGGTGCAATCTCGCCAGCAACAGCCTTCCGCGAACGAAGTTCGGCTCCTCGGTCACCGCCCGCTCCGCCAGCCGGCGCGCATCGTCGGTGCGCCCCAGGGACCGCTCCAGCTGCGCCCACTGCAGCCACGCCCAGGGCAGGTGCGGTTCGAGCTCGGTGGCGCGTCGATATGCCTCGCGCGCGCCGTCGACAGCGTCGGGCCAGGGCCCGAGATCGGTGACGACCCGGCCGTGGGCCTGGCCGACCTCCATCCACACCCTCGAGCTGCCCGGATGGGTCGCCGCCGCCCGCCGGCTCCAACCGAGCGCCTCGGCGGCGGTCTCCCAGGACCACGGCTCGCGCTGGAGCAGATCGTCCACCCGCCACTGGGCCGGCTCGGCAAACCACGGCTCGGCCCGAACCGCGCGCTCGGCGAGCTCGGCAGTCGACGGAGCGCTCCACCAGAGGCTCCGGGCATGGGCCGGCTGGGCGATGGTCCACAGCACCACGAAGCCGCCGGCCAGGGCCGTCAAGAGCCGCCAACCGCCGCGCGGGAGGCCCTGGGGGTCCCGTTCGGCGGGCGAAAGATCAAAGGTAAACACCGCCCCGAGGAGCACGGCCCACCACCACAGCACCACGTCCACCATCAGGTAGTCGTGGAACAGGGCCAGGACACCGATTCCCGCGGCCACCGCGCCGGCTCCGCCGGACCAGCTGCGGTTCTCAGAGTGCTCTCGACGCCACCACAACGCTCCGGCGAGCACCGCCAGGCCGAGCCCCACGAAGCCGGTGCGCACCAGCAAGCCGTAGGGGGTCGACTCGGCGCTGCCGATGATGTGGCCCCAGCGCGCAATCGATCCCTGGTGGGCGATTCGGGCTACCCCCGTCGCATCCTCCACCCATCCCGGTCCCACCCCCAGCAACGGATGATCGGTCACCAGCGGCCACAGCGCCCGCCAGATCTCGAGCCGGTGCCAGGCCAGCGAGTCCGGGCTCTGGACGAAGCGCCAGAGGACCAGGCCCACGGCCACCGTAGAGGCCACCACCACCACCAGCCGTCTGGCCCGCCCCCGGGGCAGCATCATTCCCACCACCACCACCAATGCCAGCAAGGCGGCCCGGGATCCACTGAGGATGACCCCCACGGCGCTGACCGACAAGACCCCCCACAGGGACGGTGACGGGCGGCCGGAGCCCAGCAGGTACCAGACGGCGGGAATCGTCGGCACCAGCACAGCCGCCGCCACGTTCGGGTTGACGAAAAGCCCTCCCATCCTCAGTCGGCCGGCCGCCGCGCACTCGACCACGATCGCCACCGCCGGCACCACCGCGGCGGCCGCCACCACCGTCCCCAGCATGGCTCTGTTTGCCCGGTCAAGACGGCGCACTGCCGTCCACACCAGCCACGCCACCAACCACCCGCCCACCATCTCCTTGGCAGCCATCGGGTAGCCCACGGCAACGGCCGCCGACAGCCCGGCCCACGCAACCACCGCCAACAGCGCCACTTCTTCGGCAGTGGGCAGGACACGCAGGGTCAGTCCAAGGGCGACCGCGACCAGCGCCATGGCAACTCCCACCACCACCCTTTGGGTCGGTACGAACGCTCCTCCCGCCGCCACTACCACTGCAACGGCGGCGACGGCCAGCAATCCCGAGAGATCAGCGGACCGCACCACGGCCCCCCGCCTCGAGACGCCGCTCGAGCTCCTCCCACATTTCGGCTCGCGGCCTGACGGCCGGTTGCAGCCGGGCCGCCTGAAGCATCTCGGAAGCCCCGGTCGGCACCCTACCCAGGGCCAGATTCAGCTGACCGCCCGCCGCCGCCAACGTCGCTGAAAACGGTCGCAGGCGCCGACCAGAGGCGATCATCTCCAGGGCCCCCGGAATATCCGCATGGTCGCCGGTCTCGAGGGCGGCGGTCGCGGCCAGCGGCACGGGATCCACTCGCCACGGCGCGACCCGGTGCGCCAGAGCCGCGTCCTGGTAGCGCTGTCGGGCGGACGGGGCTCCAGTTGCCGCCCGCTCCAGGGTCACGCTGGTGGCATGGAGCAGGGTGCCGGCGACCGCCAGTGCGGCCACCGACACCATCAATGTCCGGCCGCGGCCACGCTCGGCGACCTCCTCCGGTTTGCGGACTTCGGCCAGGCCCCAGCCGAGCATCACCGCCCACGGGATGGCGACCCCGCTGGTGTACAGCGAGAAGTCCACCAGATTGTGGAGAGCCACCACCCCGACGCTCACGGCGAGCTCCGGTCGGAGAGGCCACAGACGGACCATCAGGGCGGCCAGCCACCAGGCGGCGACGACGACCAACAGCACCCCGACGACTCCGAGTTCGGCGGCCAACTCCAGGGGAAGGCTGTGGGCATGGGCGGGTCGATTGCCCACCGCGAAGGGCACGGCTTGCGTCGCCTGACCGAAGCTGCCGACCCCGACCCCGGCCATAGGCGATCCGGACCATGCCCACAGGGCGGTGCGCCAGTTGTCCAGGCGCAACCGGACGGGGTCCAACTGGCCCACATCGGGCCGCCACATCACCGCCACCACCAACACGACCACCAACACCAGGGCACCGCCTGCGGCGACCCCGCTCCGCTTCTTCACCAGCAACGCCGCCAGCGCCAACGCGGCGAGGCCGATACCGATGGGAGAGCGAGTCATCAGCAAGCCGGCGGCGCACATGGCGGCGCCGACCGCCCACACCACCGACCATTTCGAACGTCGAATCCCGGCCACCAGGACCGGCAGGGCGGCGGCGAACAGGACGGCCAGATGGCCGGGCAGCAGCAGCGAGGCGAAGGCCCGGCCGCTTTCCAGCCGCTCCGCGGCGTTGACCTGCAGCTCGGCGGGCAGGACGTCGACGGCACTCAGGGCCAGCTCGAATCCCACCGTCAACTGCCACAGCGCCCAACACGCCAGAACGGACAGCCCCAGCGCCAACAGGCGCGGCAAGCTGCCCGGCACGCGCTCACGAGAGGCGACCCACACCAGGGCGCCCACCACCGAGGCCAGCGCCAGCTCGGTCACCGCGGTCGCCCGGTCCCAACCCCCGACGGCGCTGAGCGAGACCGCCAGCAGGAGTAGACCGGCCGCCACCAGGCCGCGCTCCATCCGGCCGCGTTCGGTGCGCCGGTGGGCCCATGGCAGCAGCAGCAACACCGCCAGCCCCAGTACCACCGGGGTCGCGGCCACCGTCTCCGACGGCCGCCAGGCCGTCCAGAGGGCGAGCACGAGCAGTGCGATCTGCGGCAGCACGAAGGGAGGGTATCAAAAAAGGGGGACGCCGAAGCGTCCCCCTCGATCAGCAGATGAAGCGGTTATTCTCTCTGGATGCCTTCCGGCCACTGAATGAACATGCCGTCAAGGTGGCAGATGTCGCAGTCGAAGTTGCCGGTTTCGGTCCCGATCACGCAGGCCTGGCGGAGCTTGTCCTTGGCGTAGGACTCGATGGTGTAGTGGTCGCCCGCGGCGTCGGTGTACGCATAGTAGATGGTGTTCCAGCCGTCCTTGGCCGGCAGCCGCCGCAGGTAGATCGGCGTCAGGTAAGGCTCGAAGGCGCTCAGGGTGGCCATTCCTCTCGGGTAGAAGTTCATGTCGGTCGCGTAGGTGCCGATGGCCGTGCCGATGGTGCGCATGTCGGCCATGGTCCTCTTCTGGCGACCACGGTGGATGGCGTTCAGCAGGTTCGGAATCGCGATCGCCGCGATGATCCCGATGATCGCCACAACGATCAGCAGCTCAATCAATGTAAAACCACGATCTTTTCTCATTCTTCAAGTCCTCCTTTCGAACTCGCACGGACAATGAGCAAGGTCCGTGCCAGGTTTTGCACACCGATTAAACACTCCACAGTGACGCTGAGCGTCACTTCACCGTGAGGTCGATGACAGGGCGCGTCACTCGCCCTCCCAGCGGTGATCGGGGGCCCACACTCCCGGCCAGTCCACCGGTGAGGTCACCCGCACTCTGGCCGCATCGCACCAGTAGTCGAAGGCCAGCCCGTCCGTCCTGTGGACCGCCACGTCCAGCTGGTAGGAGCCCGGAGAAAGCGCCAGTTGGTCGTACCGGCACCTGATTTCTCCGTCCGCCTCCAGGTGCCGCGGCTCGAGCCCGTCGAGATCGGTGTTGTGGCCGGCGACGTGGGTCCCGTCCACCTTCCGCCAGGCGATGCCGAAGACGGCGTCGTCAACCGGCCGCAGCACCCGGTACCGGATGTGTACCGCGCACGGTGCCCCGGTGGGAACCAGCCGCTGCTCGCCGCCGCCGGTGGACACCGCCACCCCGACGATCTCCACGTCCCCGGTGCCCCACCGCCGCCCCTCCTCCACCACCCGCACCCTGCTTTGAGAGTCCTCGTCCGGGGCCTCGGCTCCGGCGACGTCGCTGCGGTAGCGGGCGATGACCGCATCCGGCGAGCCCACCGTCACCGCACGGCCGCGGTCGAGGTACAGCGCCCGGTCGGCGAAGTGGGAGACCAGGTCGAGGTCGTGGGACACCAACACCATGGTGACGCCCCGCTGCCTCATCCGCGCCAGGCGGTCGAGGCCGCGGCGGGTAAACGCCTCGTCGCCCACCGCCAGCACCTCGTCGATCAGCATGATGTCCGGCTCGACCGCCACCGCCACCGCGAAGCCGAGCCGAACGTGCATGCCCGACGAGTAGGTCTTGACCGGCTGGTCGATGAACGGCCCGAGACCGGCGAAGTCCACGATCTCCGCCATCCTCCGGTCCACCTCCTGCCGCGACAGCCCCAGCAGCATGCCGTTGATCATCACGTTCTCGCGGCCGGTGATCTCCGGGTGAAATCCGGCGCCCAGCTCGATCAGGGCCGTCACCCGACCGTCCACCTCCACCCGGCCGGCGGTCGGTCGCAGGATGCCGCTCGCCAGCTTCAAAAGGGTGGACTTGCCCGACCCGTTGGGGCCCACCACGGCCATCGCCTCGCCGGGTTGAACCTCGAGGTCGATGTGGTCCAGGGCCACGAACTCGGCCGGCTGGGGCAGCTTGCGCGACAACCGCCGGTGAAACAGGGCCCCCTTGAGGGTGTCGTGTCGGACCCGCGGCCCACGCCAGCGGAAGACCTTGCGCACGTCGTCGAACAGGATCGAGCCCTTCACACCGACTCCACCAGGGTGTCGCGGTGTCGCGCGAACAGCCACGCTCCGAGACACCAGGCCACAACCGAGAATCCGTAGGCCAGCGCCCATTCCGCCACCGGGCTCACAACCCCGCTGAACACGGTGTCCCGGTAGACGTCCACCAGCGGCGCCAGCGGATTCAGGGCCAAAGCCCCGCCCAACCAGCCGGGCACCTCGAGGCCGTCCAGCGAGTAGATGATCGGCGAGCCGAAGAACAGCAGGTTGAGCAGGTGTCCGAGGAGATCCCTGAGATCCCGGAATCTCACCGAAAGCGCCGCCACCGCCCACGCCACCCCGCCGGTCAGCAGCAGCCACGGCACCAGCGCGGCCGGCAGCAGCCACACCGTCCACGGGAACGGATGCCAGCCCATCAGGGCGCTCACCGCCAGCGCCGCCAGCAGCACCGGTAGCGCCAGCAGGTGATGAACGAGGTGGGAAACCACCGTCACCGCCGGGAAGATCTCCGGTGGACACATGACCTTGGCCAACAACGACGCGTTGTCCACCATGGTCACCGACGCGTCCAGGGAGGATCCGGAGAAGAACAGCCACGGCAGCAGCCCGCTGAACAGGAACAGCGGGTAGGGATCCCCGCCCGGAAAACGCGGATGGAAGATGTAGGTAAAGACCACGGCGTAGACGGCGAGCAGCAGCAGCGGGTTGAGCATCGACCAGAAGAAGCCGAGCACCGAGGCCCGATAACGGGCGTTGAGATCCCTGCGCACCAGGACCCACACCAGGGCGCGCTGTCGCCACAGCAGGCGAACGACGCTCACGGAGTCGGTGGTGTCCCCGGATGGGAAGGTACTGGTGTCTTTTTCTGGACCAGTAAGTCCTGCACTTGGCGGAGGATCCGCGCCCGCTCAGTCTTGATGTACCGCTGGTAACTCAGAACCTGCCCATCCTTGACGATGAACATCTTCGGGTAGTGCTTCACGTCGCCGTAGTCGTCGAAGATGATCGGTCCGGTGACCCCCATGAAGTCGGTGACCCCGAACTGCATCGCCCGCCGGATCTCCTGGGTTTGGGGCGGATTCGCGATCTTCATCACCTCGATGGCGAACTTCATGGCGTCATAGCCGTGGGCGGCGAACACGTCGGGGGCCCGCTGGTAGGTGTCCATGTAGTGATTGACGAAGCTCAGCACCGGTTCCTTCTCCGAGGTCCGATCAAACGGCGGCAGGGGGAACAGGATCCCCTCCGCCAACGGTCCAGCCTCGCGGATGATCCGGCTCGAGTAAAAGGCGGACGTGGCGATCACCCGACCCTGGAACCCGAACGCGGAGAGCTGTTGGAGCACTTCCAGCGTTTCCGGCGCATAGCCCACGATGTAGACCGCCTCGACGCCGCTGGCGCGCAGCACCGAGTCCGACTGTGCTCGCCAGTCTTCATCCGCGAGAGCGATCCTGGCCACCACCTCGCCCCCCTGTGCCGCCTCGAACTGTTTGCGGAACTCGGGTTCGATGCCGCCCGCGTACTCGGTGTTGCCGGCGTACAGGACCACCCGGGTCTGGGCCAGGCGATCAAAGAGGAAATTGGCCGCCGTGTGGCCCTCGAGCTCGTCCGATGGGTAGATACGATAAAAGAACCGCGACAGCTCGGCCAGCCCCGGCGTCGAGGCCGAGGGCGACAGGCAGATCACGTCCAGGTTTTCCAGCTCGGGAATAATGGCCTGCGCCTCGGCGCTGGTGGCGCCGCCCACCACCAGGCGGATGCCGCGCTCGCCGGCCAGCCGTTCCAGTTCAGACAACGCAAACCGTGGGCTGGACTGGGTGTCGGCCCACACCACGTCGAAACCGGCCGGCAGGGTGCCCTTGTCCCGAGCCTCGGACAGGGCGAGTCGGATGCCACTCTCGATGGACTCGCCGTAGGTCCCGGCGTCGCCGGTGGAAGGCAGCAGGACTCCGACCACCGCCTTGGTGCCGCAGCCGGTGAGGACCCCCGCCAGCAGGAGAGACACTCCAACCGTCAGCCATTTTCGCCGAGCCATGGTCTCACCTCCCGAAGCCCGTGAGCACCGCAGGATCTCCGCCTCGAACGGCCACCGACATGCGGGCTAGATCGGACCCAGGGTAGCACAATTGCGGCCTCGAAGCCGCTCGGCAAGCGGCCTCTTTGCCACTGCCGTTTCATTCTCCAACTCTCCGCTCATTTGTCCGTCTCATCTTCGAGAAGGGCCGTGTAGAGAGTCCGTCGACTCACCCCAAGCCGCCGCGCCGCCTCCCGGAGGGCGTCGCGCCGATTGAGGCCCTCGGCCACGACCCCGTCGTACACCTCCCTCGCCTGCACCGGGCCGGGCACCGGCAGCGGTTCCGGTCGGGATCCTGGTCCGATCACCACCACATACTCGCCGCGGGGTTCCCCCACCTCGGCGCAAACCTCGAGCTCTCCCAGGGTCGCCGCCGTCGCCCGCTCGAAGCGCTTGCTGATCTCCGCCAGCAGCGTCGCCTCACGATCGCCGCCCAGCCCGGCGGCCAGATCGGCAAGCTCGGCGCCCAGCCGGTGGGGCGAAAGCAGAACCACCAGCGTCGCCTCGATCTGGACGAGCTCCCGGATCCGGCGCCGCCGAGAGCCGGGTCGCGGTGGCAGAAAACCCACCAGCAGCGCCGGCAGTGGCGGCTGTCCGGCCGCCGCCAGCGCCGCCGTGAAGACGGAGGGGCCGGGAACGCTCCGCACCTCGAGGCCCGCCCGCCGTACCGCCCGCACGAGCAGGAAACCGGGATCGGAGATGGCCGGCGTCCCGGCGTCCGAAATCAGCGCAGCGATGCGCCCGCCGACCAGCTCCTGCAGGACTCCCTCGACCCGCCCCTCCTCGTTGTGCTCGTGCAGGCTCCTGAGCCGGCGCCCGGCTGCGATGCCGAAGCTCGACAACAGCCTGCGAGCCCTACGGGTGTCCTCGGCCAGTATCAGATCCGCCGCGGCCAGGACCTCGAGGGCGCGGGGTCCGAGGTCCTCGAGCGACCCGATCGGGGTGGCGATGATCCACAGACTGCCGGCGGCCGGCTGCGACTCCATGACGCTGGTATCATACCAGCGTGCGACCCAAGATCCTCGTCGTGATCCTACTGATTTTGAGCCACTTGTCCGCACCGGCGGAGACCATCGACGAGGTTGTGGCGGCGGTCGGAAACACGCCGTTGCTGCTCAGCGATCTTCGCCTTGCCGAACTCGTGCGACTGGTGGAACCGTCGGATGAAGAGTCGCGGACAGATTACGCCGGCCGCCTGCTTGACGCCCGCATCAACCTCGAGCTCCAGTTCCAGGACTTGGAGGAGTCGGGCACCCTTTACCGGCTCGATCTGGACGTGGGGTCGACCCGGGAGACCATCATCGATCGTGCGGGAGGTGAGGATGTCCTGGAGCCTCTCCTGCAGGAGTACGGTCTCACCCTCGACGACGTCGACCAGCTGAGCCTCCGCACCGCCGCTGCAACCGCCTACATCGAGCAACGGCTGAGACACCGGGTGCGCGTCACAATCGAGGAAATTCAGGCGGCCTACCACGAGCTGGTGGTGCGGGAGGTGGAGGCCACCGGTCAATCGGCCCCTCCCATGGAGGCGCTACAGGATCAGATCCACCGCCTGCTCGTGGAGCGCAAGCTCAACGACGAGATCGAAACCTGGCTGGACACGGCGGCCGAGCAGCACGAGGTGACCCGCTTTTTTCGGCCAGACGATGATTCAGGCAGTAGGGGAGTAGGGCAGTAGGGTTATGGGCTATGGGTCAACGTAACCGATGAGCAGTGATGATCGGGTTCGGTTTTCCGAATTCCGAATTCCGAATTCCGAAGCCCCCGGGGCTACCGCCTACTCCTCGCTGTCCGCTGCCCGGTCTTTCATGGCAGCGCCGTACAACTCCACGTAAACCCCGGCAGCAGCGAGCACGTCCCGGGAGTAACCACTGGTGGCGGTGAAGGTGACGTTCGCGACGTACCAATCGGGCGGACACGGCGATCCGCACTGGTCGAGCCACAGCCGGGCCTGAACCTCGCCGGCGTTGTAGGCCGCCACCACGGGTGCCGGTTGTCCCTCGAAGAGGGTATAGAGGCGGGAGATCTCCGCCGCCCCCAGCTCGAGGCTGACGTCCGGATCGAAGAGATCGTCGAGGGTCGCCAGTGGGCGGCCCAGGCGGTGGGCGGTCACACTGGCAGTGGCGGGCATCAATTGCATCAGCCCGCGTGCGCCCACCTGGGACAGGACGGTGGGATCCCAACGGCTCTCCTCCCGGGCGACGCCGGCCAGCAAGGTCCACGGCACGGCGCCCTCCACCGCCCTTTTCCACACCAGCTCCGGGTAGGGCAGAGGGTGAAGGGCTCGCTGGAGGGGCTCGGGGTAGCCCCGCGTCGGAATATCCGATCCGGCCAGTCGCCACGCAGCATCGGCGGTGCGGATGGCCAGCCAGGGTGCGTTCAGCCGATCGAACTGCCGGGCAGACCACAGCGCCTCCTCGGCATTCCTGAGCGGCATTCCTCCCGGGTCCCACCGGACGGCCTCGCCAGGCAGACCCGCCTTCCAGAGCAGGTCGGCCAGCCCGGAGGGAAAGGCCGGAGGGTCATCCAATACCTCCAGGTCGACCTCGTCCGCAACCTCTCTTCGAAGGCCTTCGAGGACCTCGGGGTCGACCTCGAGCGCGATCCACCTCACCAAGGCCGTGCGCCGAGGGCGGCCGTCGGAACCGGCCAGGCTGGCGGCACACCGTACCCTCCACGCTTTGCGTTTGACTTCGGGAAGACGGGCCATCACCATTCGCGCCCGGTCCGCCCAGAACGATCCCAGCTCGGTTGCATGCCTCTCGAGCAGCGTCACAGCGCCGTCGTGATCGCCGGCCGACACCGCCAACCCCGCGGCGAGAACCGAGGCAGGTGCGCGCCACGGCCGCCTGCCCACCCCCTCCATGAGAGCCCGGGCTGCCTCCGGGTTTTTGCGCCGGAACTCGTACAGACCCATCATGAGCTTGCCGCGTTCCCGTGCGGTGCGGCCGCGGATTTTGGCAATGCCGGCCCGCGCCATGTCCGGCTGGTCCAGGCGCAGGCGGAGACGGGCGAGAAACAGCCGGCGGTCGTCGTCCGTCCGTGAGACCACCGCCTGGCGGGCCGCTTCCACCGCCGCGGTGAGGTCTCCGGCGAGCTCGTAGACCCGGGCCAAATGCACCTGAATCTCGGCGCGGCCCTCGGCGCCCTGCCTTCCGGCCAAGGCGGTGCGGTACAGTGCGGCGGCCTCGGCCCACCGGCCCCTCCGAAAGGCGCAGCGCCCTGACAGGAAGGCGACCTCCCAAGCCGGCACCTGCGGGCTGCGGACCCCGGCGAGCCCGGCGAGCGCCGATTCAGCCTCATCGTACAGCGCGTGCCGATAAAGGGTCTTTGCCACCAGCCACCGTTCCGTGGCGGAGAGCTCCGGTTCGGTTTGCAGCAGGCGTGCCGACTGAAGCGCCGTCAGGTCGGAGGTGGAGGCGGTCAGCAGGCGGTCGAGTCGATCTCGACGTCCACTCGCGTCACGTCGCGCGAGGGCGAGCTCCAACTCTCTCCGCAGCGAGCCCGGCAGGGAGCGGGTCGCACCGGCGATTTCACTGAGGCGCCGTCCGTCGACGCCCGACGTCACCGCCGCAGCGACCACCTCGACGGCGGCGGCGCGAATCTGCCTCGACGGGGCCGTGCGCAGCAACGGCGCCACCAGGTCCACCGATCGGTCGGGCTCGTCCGGCAGCAGCAGAGGCGCCAGTTCGACGCCGGCCAGCTCTCGGAGGGGTCCGCCCTCGACGGCGCGTTCGAGGTACCTCCGCTCCGCTGCTCCATCGCCCACCATCCTTGCCGCGTGGGCTGCGAGGAACGCCTCCTCGGGTTGAAGCGGCAGCTGGTCGGCGCGCCGGTTGGCCACCTCGAGCAGCCGTTGCCACTGACCGGTCCGCGCCAGCTCATCGATGCCGCCCCACGCCGGGGGCACCGCCGCCCAACCGCCCGCCAACAGACAGAAAATGATGCCCGGTCTCATCCCCATAGTTCTACCACCGCTCGGCCGGGATTGTTGCGGCCTTGCTCCCCGGGCCGATTCATGGATAATGCTGACCCGCAGCCGGACCGCTCGTTCGGGCGATCCACCGACATTCTGGAGTTCTCGCCATGACCAGCCAGCACACCAAGATCCTCATCATCGGATCGGGTCCCGCGGGCCTGACCGCCGCTCTCTACGCCGCCAGGGCCGACCTCGAGCCGGTCGTCATCGAGGGACTCCAACCGGGCGGCCAGCTGACCATCACCACCGAGGTGGAGAACTACCCGGGGTTTCCAGAGGGGATCATGGGGCCCGAGCTGATGCAGCGAACTAAGGCCCAGGTGGAGCGGTTCGGCACCCGGACGCTGTTTGACGAGGTGACGGAGGTAGGACTGGAGACCAGGCCCTTCACGGTCGATACCCGGAGCAACGGCCGCTGGACCTGCGATGCGCTGATCGTCGCGTCCGGCGCCTCGGCCCGGCTGCTCGGCCTGCCTTCCGAGTCACAGCTCATGGGATTCGGGGTGTCGGCCTGCGCCACCTGCGACGGCTTTTTCTTCCGCGACAAGGAGGTGGTCGTGGTGGGCGGCGGCGACACCGCCATGGAGGAGGCGATCTTCCTTACGAAGTTCGCCGCCAAGGTCACCGTGGTCCACCGGCGCAACGAGTTGCGGGCCTCCAAGATCATGCAGCAGCGGGCGTTCGACAACCCGAAGGTGGAGTTCGCCTGGAGCTCGGCCTTGACCGAGGTGATCGGCAGCCGCGACGGCGGCGTCACCGCCGTTCGACTGACGGATACCGAGACCGGCGAGGAGCGTGAGATGGCTGCCCAGGGCGTGTTCATCGCCATCGGCCACAAACCGAACACCGCCATGTTCAACGGCAAGCTGGAGATGGATGAGGTCGGCTACGTCACGACCGTGCCGGGTACGACACGCACCTCAATCGAGGGAGTCTGGGCCTGCGGTGACGTCCAGGACTCGGTCTACCGCCAGGCCATCACAGCCGCCGGCACCGGCTGCATGGCCGCCATCGAGGCGGAACGCTGGCTCGCCGAGCAGGGCATCGAGTGAGTGACCGCCAAGGTCGTTCCCGGAATACCCGCCGGTCACGGCCAGTTTCAACGAGCATCATCGGGAGGTAACGATGGTTTCCATTTCGCAACGAGCAATTGACAAGGTCCGGGAGTTCGCGAGCCAGACGCCGGAGGCGGAGGGCAAGGAGCTGAGGCTGTTCATCCAAGGCGTCGGCTGCGGCGGTTTCTCCTACGGTTTCACCTTCGACGAGCGCCGCGACGGCGACACGGTCATCGAGGAGGGAGACTTCACCCTGCTCGTGGACCAGCAGAGCGCGCCCCACCTCGACGGCGCCAGCGTCGATTTCGTCGACGATCAGCGCGGCGCCGGGTTCATGGTGGAGAACCCGAACATGCCCGATCCCGAGACCATGGGCGGCTGCGGCTCGGGCGGCTGCGGCTGCGGTTGATCGGCGATGGACCCGGCCGGTTCAGCCCAATTGCTCGAGGTCATCAAGCTCGGCCATCCCGTGCTCCGCACCGTCGCGGAGCCCGTGCCCGAGGAGTGGTTCGACAGCGGCCGGCTCCATCAGATGGGGCTGGACCTGGTTCACACCATGCTCGAGGAGCAGGGCGTGGGTCTCGCGGCGCCGCAGGTGGCGGAGCCGCTGCGGCTCTTCGCCTATTGGGTGCCCGGCTCGGACGACTCGGACGAGCTGGCCCCCGCGGTGCTGGTCAACCCCGAGATCCGACTCGTGGGCGAACAGCTCATCGACGGCTGGGAGGGCTGCCTGTCGATTCCCGGCCTGCGCGGCCTGGTGCCGAGGATCGAGCGCATCAAGGTCCGGGCGAGAACCGTCAGCGGGGAGCCCGTCTCACTGACCGCCGACGGCTTTCACGCCCGCGTGATCCAGCACGAGCACGACCACCTCGACGGCGTCGTCTTCCTCGACCGCATGACCTCCACCCTCTCGCTCGCCTTCGAGGACGAGTGGGAGCTGCACGTCCTGGACGGAGCAAACGGCGGCTGATATTTTCAAGCCGGTGATTACCCGGGCCCACCCGCCCTTTCCCTGGATTGCGCTGGCTGCGGCCGCGGCCCTCGGGATCGTCGCCGGCTGCTACCCCATCGCCAACACCAGCATCGGCTGGCACCTGGCCTCGGGCCACTGGGTCCTCGACAACCGGACGGTCCCCACCACCGATCCATTCTCCTTCTCCTCTGGTGGCGCGCCGTGGATCGACCACGAGTGGCTGTTCCAGGTCGTCGTGGCGGTCACCGAGATCGTCGCCGGTCCGTCCGGGCTGACCCTCCTGCGCGCGCTGCTGGTGGCGGCCATGGCCCTGCTGATGTTTCACTTCGGCTGGCGGTCGGGCCTGTCCCCTCCGGCCGCCCTGGTGCTGACGGCCCTCTGCCTCTACGGCGCCAGGATTCGCTTCTTCCTGCGCCCGGAGCTGATCACGCTGTTGATCGCGCCGGTGGTGGTCTGGCTGTTTTTGAGTCGTCGTCACGACCGACCATGGGACCGATCCGTGGCGTGGATCGGCGTTCTGATGGCGGCCGGCGCCAATTTCCACGGCGGCATCCTGATCGTGCCGCCGCTCCTCGCCGGGATCCTGGCCGCACAGACGCTGCAGTGGCTCCTCCACCGGACCGGCCCGTCGCCCCTCCCCTCGGGGGCCGTCGCCCTGGCGGCGGCCGGCGCGGCGCCGCTGCTCAACCCCTACGGCTGGCGGCTCTACGCCGTTCCCTTCGAAATCGCTCACCTGGTGGGTCTCGACCACATCCCCAACCCCGAGTGGATCTCGCCCACACCCTTCGACGTGCCGCCGCTTTATGTGGCCATGGCTGCCGGATGTGTCCTGCTCGCGGTGGCCGAACGGCGCTTCGCCCGATGGGCCCTGCTGGTCATGGTCTCCGTCCTGGCCCTGCGCTACGTCCGCAACGTCGGTCTTTTCTTCGTGCTCTATCCAATCGCGGTCGCTCCCGCGCTCTCCTGCTTTCCGATGTTGGCGCCGGGCGGTGCCGTTGACCGGCGCCGGGCCTGGCGGGCCGCGGCGGTGGCGGTGGCGGTGACGATTGTGGGGTCGATGACTCTGATCCCCGGCCATCGGCCCGGCCTTGGATTCTCCGACCGATTCTACCCGGTGGCCGCCTGGACCTTCATCCAACAGCAGGGGCTCGGCGGCGAGCTCGCCTACAACGACGTGCGCTTCGGGGGATTTCTCATCCGCCGCCACTACCCCGAGCGCAGGACCTTTCTCGACGACCGCAACGAGATCCACGAACCGCTGCTCGCTGAGATCCACTCCATCCTGGGCAGCAGCGATCCGGGGGCGTGGCAAGCGATGCTCGACCGCTACGGCATCGACGTGGCCCTGGTCCGCTACAACCCCCCGTTCACCGTGGTCAAGCCGGACGGCTCCCCGGCAGGACGGCGCGGATTCTCGGCGCTGTGGTTCCCCGACAGCCGATGGGCTCTCCTCTACTGGGACGACACCGCCATGGTGTTCGCCGAGCGCGACACCGTAAATCCGGAACTGTTGGCCCGATTCGAGTACCGGGTGGTCCGTCCGGACGACACCGAGGAGCTTGGGCGGCGGATGGCCGGCGACCCGGCGCTCCGACAGGCGGCCGCAGCGGAGCTCGGACGCAAGCTCACCGAGCAACCGGACTGCGAGCGGGCCCTTCAGATCTCGCAGATCGTGTTGGCGCCGTGACCCTTGATCCCCTCCCGCGGGTCGTCCAACATGAGCGAATGACGGGGTCGTCGTGCGCAGGACGCTGAAGCGGATCCTCCTCCGAACGGGGGTCTACGGCCCGCTGTGGGAGATCCGCGGCCGGCTGCGAGGCCTCGACCCCCGCACCCTGATCAGGAACCGGCGCTTCATGTCGAGGCACGCACCGGCGGATCCGGTGCCGCCGTCGAGACTGATCTACGAGGTGGTCAACCACTACGACATCCGGTCCTTTCTCGCCGGCGGGCAGGAGCGCGCCGAGGCCATCGAGGCGGCGCTGAGAAGCTCCGGATTCGACTCCGCCGGCTGCCGGAGGGCGTTGGACTTCGGGTGCGGCTGCGGGCGGGTGATTCGCCACCTGAAGGACCGGATCCCGGCCGAGTGGTACGGCTCGGACCTCAACCCGAGACTGGCCGGCTGGTGCCGCGACAACCTCCGCTTCGCCACCTTCTCCAGCAACGGCCTGGAGCCGCCGCTGCTCTTCGAGGATGCCTTCTTCGACCTCGTGTACGCGATCTCGGTGTTCACTCATCTCGACGAGGGCTTCCAGAACCGCTGGCTGGCCGAGCTGGCGCGCATCCTCGCCCCCGGGGGGGCGCTGCTGGTGACCACCCACGGCGACGCCTGGCGGGACGGCCTCGATCCGGGGGAGCGCCGTGCCTACGACACCGGCTCCATCGTGGTCCGCAGCTCCCAGGCACCGGGCTCCAACCTGTGCGAGACCTACCACCCGCCCGACTACTTCCGGCGCATCACCGAGCCGCTCTTCGCCGAGGTCCACCACCTCCCCCAGGGCGACTCGGTTCACCGCGCCCAGGACATCTGGGTGCTTCGCACCCCCACCCACCCTCCCAGTCAAAAGTCGAAAGTCGAAAGTCGAAAGTCCCTTTGACCGACCCTCGAGGTCGATTGCCGACTTTGGACTTTGGACTTTAGACTTTGGACTCGGGTGGGGGATGGGGGAGATCAGTCCCAGCGAATCTTCTTGTGCGCGACCATGGTGCAGGTCTCGGAGTCGATGCCGTAGGGATTGCCCAGGGAGTCCACCGGAACAGCCGCCAGCAGGCCGGCGTCGACCACCTCCTGCCACGACTCGGGACAGCGACCCGATCGCTCGTAGTACGACCGGAGGGTCGGGTCCAGGGTGTGCCGGTGGAGGGTGACGTAGGAGTCGTAGAGGTGGCTGGTGGCCAGGTTCTTGGCGACCTTGGTGTCGGCCTCGGCGACGACCTCTTCCCAGTAGGAAATGGAGTCCTCGATGGTCCAGCCGTGGATGTCGTCGCGCCAGCGCGCGTAGATCCGTTTGATGGTGTTGGGGGCCTCGGGGCGTTCGGCGGCGATCCCCATCCAGCGCACCGCCAGCTCGGTGTCCTGCATCACCAGCTTGGCATCCCAGGCCGCAATCTCCGCGATCTCCCAGTCCTCGGGCATCGCGGCGATGCCCTTCTCATAAAGCCCCACAATGGCACGCTTGTGGTCCGCCCGATCGCCGTACTTCTGCAGCGACATGATCATCGCCCCGATGCGGTAGGGGTCCTTGTACCGCGGATCGAGGTCGGTGATCAGGTTGAAGACCGTGTCCAGGTAGAGGAATTTCTCCCGGAAGTCGAACTGGGAGTAGTACTGGATCGCCCACATGTAGAGCAGGTCGGCCACCAGACCGTCGTTGCCGAGGCTCGCCAGCCTCAGTGCTCGATCCGACGGCAGGTAGAGGACACGCTTGCCCAGTGGATCGGCCGCCTGGACCGAGTGCAGGTTCACCTCGCAGACCACCGCGGTGGCGAACAGGGCCGCGATCACCGCCGCGATCACCGGTCCCCGCCTCACATCAGGTCCTTTCGGGAGAACCGGACGCACGCCAGCACCAACACCAGCGCGGTGTAGCTGACCCCGTACACCACGGTCACCGCCACCAGCGACGGCGAGATGCCCAACTGGTGGACCACCTCGGCCTTGAAGTTGAAGCGCTCGAGGTTCGGCAGGGTGTAGTACACCGCGGCGATCACCGGCCGGGTGATCCCTACCGTGACGTGCCGGGTCAGCTCCCAGATGTCCTCGGCCACGTGGCCGATGATGTAGACAGCCAGGGTGAAGACGGTGCCGAGCATGGGTCGGGTGAGCACCGAAAACAGGGTCGCAAAGGCCGTCACCAGAGCCATCTCCAGCAGAATCATGGCGGCGGCGAAGACCAGACCACCATCGAGCTCACTGGTATAGAGCCAGACCATGCCCACCATCACGACGGTCATCAGCGCCAGATTCAGGGCCACCGTGGCCAACAACCCCAGGTACTTGCCGAGCAGGAACTGCCACCGCCGAACCGGTTTGGCGAGGATGTTGTACACGGTGCGGCCGTCCACCTCCCGGCTCACCAGCAACACGCTCATCATGACCGCGATCAACATCGAGAAGAACTGGACTCCGGCGAGCCCGAGATCCTTGATCACCTTGCCCTCGTCGCCGACGGTGAGCAGCCCGAAGATCTTCGAGCACACCAGCAGCGTCACCGCGAAACCCAAGAACAGGTACAGCACCCGATCGCGCAGCGCTTCCCGAAAGGTGTTTCGCGCGATCGCGATCATCGGGCTCACGACCCACCTCCCCGGTAGTGCTCGAGCAAAAACTCCTCGAGGGTGCTCCGCACCGGAGTGACCCCCACGACTCGGGCGCCCGACTCCACCAGCTCCCGCAACAGCCCGTCGCGCTCGGAGCTCGCGACCCGGACCCACGATGCGTCGTTGCCGGCGCGGCTTTCCAGCACCGGCGTCGTCATGGCCCCGGGATCGGCTCCCACAAATGACACCTCGTAGGCGTCCACTTCGGTGGCCACCAGGTCGCGGACCTGTCCAATGGCCTGCAGTCGGCCTTCGGCGACGATCGCCACCCGGTCACAGATCATCTCGACGTCCGGAATGATGTGGCTCGAGAAGAAGATGGTGGTACCCCGGGCCCGCTCGGCCAAAATGATGTCCCGAACGTCCCTGCGACCCAGTGGATCGAGCCCGCTCATGGGCTCGTCCAGGATCAGCAGCTCTGGTTTCCCGAGCAACGCCTGGCCGAGGGACAACCGCTGCAGCATACCCTTCGAGTAGGTGCGCATGGGCCTGTCGGCCCGGTCGCTCATGGAGACCAGGTCGAGCACCTCGATCACCCGCTGCGGTGATTCGGCGCGATCGAGGCCGAGCAGCTGCCCGTGAAAGGCCAGATACTCCCTGCCGGTCAGGTAGGGGTAGAAGTACGGATTTTCCGCCATGAAACCGATCTTGCGTTTGGCCGCGGCGGCGTCATGGGGCAGTCCACAGATCTCGATTTCCCCGCCATCGGCAAAGATGAGCCCGGTGATGGCCTTGATGGTGGTGGTCTTGCCGGCGCCGTTGGGGCCGAGAAAACCGAAGATCTCTCCCCTCATCACCTCGAAGCTGAGTCCCCTGAGGACCTCGACCTTCTTCTCCATCAGGCCGGGATCGAAGGTCTTGTCGAGGTCGCGAACCGCCAGCGCGATATCAGACAATTCCACCCCCCGAGCGATCCGATCGCCTCGTCGCGAAAAGTATACAGGGCTGGCTGGGCATCGGCCCCGGTCCCATTCACGCAGTGAATCGGGAAATGAGATACTCTTTTGTTGAAAGGAACTGGGAATGGCAGAGCTGTCAGCACTGGACATCCTGGGCAAACAGTTCAATAGACGCCTGCGCGGATACGCGCCCGGCGAGGTTCACGAGTTCTTGTCGCAGATCGCCAGCGCGGTCGAAGGTCTCAGCCGCGAACGCGGCGAGCTCAAGCAACGCGTCCACCGTCTCGAGCAGGATTTGGCCGATTTCCGGGAGCGGGAGTATGCCCTTCAGGACGCTCTGGTGGCCGCTCAGAAATCCGCCGAAGCAACGGTGGACAAGGCCCGCGCCGAGGGCCAGAAGATCATCGAAGACGGCCACACCCTGGCCGAGCGTCTGGTGGACGAGGCCAACCAGCGGGCCCAGAACATCGAGACGCTGGTGGCCGAGCTGAGGACCCGCCGTCGCGAGGCCCGCTCCGATCTCATGAGAATCGTGGAGGTCCTCGAGGGCCTCATCAGCGACGATCAGAAGCGGGAGCAGGAAGAGCGGGCGACGCCCCAGTTGGCGGTTCTCAAACGCCGCTCCGAGAGCTCCTCCGAGGGATCCGGATGAGCCTGCTGATCTCGGGTGGCCACCAACTGGTCACTCCGACGGGAGCCACCGCGCGACGGGGCGCCGACCTCGCCACCCTCGAAGTCCTCACGCAAGCGGTGGTGCGGGCCGAAGGCGGCCGGATCGTGTTCGTGGGCGACAGGAATGATCACGACCGTCGGTTTCCTCCAGCCGCCGAAGTGTTGGACGCCGCCGGCGGCTGTATTCTGCCCGGCTTCGTGGATCCCCACACCCACCCGGTCTGGGCCGGCTCCCGGGAGGACGAGTTCAATCGCCGGCTCAAGGGCGAGTCCTACATGGACATCGCCCGCGCCGGCGGCGGCATCAACGCCACCGTCCGCGCGACCCGCGCCGCCAGCTCCGAGCAGCTCCTGGCCGGAACCCTCGCCAGGCTGGACACCTTCCTCGCGCACGGGACGACGACCATCGAGGCCAAGTCCGGCTACGGACTGGACCTGGACACCGAAATCAAAATGTTGGAGGTGATCCGCGAAGCTCACCTCTCACACCCGGTAGACCTCCTTCCCACCTGCCTGGCTGCCCACGAGGTGCCGCCCGAGCATCGCGATGATCCCGATGAGTACGTCCGGAAGCTGATCGAAGAGATCCATCCCGCGCTCGCCGATCGCGGCCTCGCCGAGGCGGTGGACGTGTTCTCGGAGCGCGGGGTGTTCGACATCGGCCAGACTCGGCGAATTCTGACCGACGCAGCCTCGTTCGGGTGGCGGATCCACCTCCATGCTGACGAGCTGACCCCCCTCGGCGGGGCGGAGTTGGCGGTCGAGCTCGGCGCGCTGTCGGCGGACCACCTGATGTGCGTCACCGAGGACGGCATCAGGGCCCTGGCGGGCTCCGAAACGGTGGCCGTGTTGCTGCCCGGAACGTCGTTCTTCCTGCGCGCCGATTTCGCTCCGGCGCGACGAATGATCGAGGCCGGATGCGCCGTGGCACTGGCCACCGACTGCAACCCGGGCTCGTCGCCCACCGAGTCCATGCCCGCCATCCTCACCCTGGCGACTCTCGGCATGGGCCTGTCGGTGGAGGAGGCGGTGACCGCCGCCACCCTCAACGGCGCCGCGGCGATCGATCGCGCCGCTCAGCTGGGCTCCATCGAGATCGGAAAACAAGCCGACATCATTGTGCTTGACGCCCCGACCTACCAACACCTGGTCTACCACTACGGCGTCAACCCGGTACGCCACGTGGTCAAGAACGGCCGAGTCGTGGTGCGGGATGGCCAGCGAATCAGCTGACCGCTTCGAAAAGCTCCCGCTCACCCACCCTCCCCCGCTTTTCGAAGTAATTGAATCCCCTGAATCCAGGTTCGGTCGCGGCTTCTCGGGCGGATCAAAGGCAGGGTCAGCGGGTGAGCGCGGCGAGCGGCGAGAAATCGCGCCGGGCTTCGCCGCGAGGGACGCTCAGGCGACGAAGTTCAGGAGGGACTGCTCGACGGTGTCGACCGGGAGGTCGTGGAGGCAGGCGGTGTGGCCCAAGGGGCAACGCCGCTCGCCGCAGGGGGCGCAGTCGAGCTCTCGCGTCAGCACCACGTGACGGTCACCCAGCGGCCCCGTCCGCTCCGGATCGGTGGGACCGAAAAGGGCGATCGCCGGGGTTCCCACCAGCGCTGCCACGTGCATCGGACCCGAGTCGTTGCCGACCAGCACCGACAACCGGGTGAGCACACCTGCGAGGCCGGCCACATCCGACTCCGATCCGACCACCGGCAGGTCGCCACCGGCGGCCTCACGAACCTCACGGCTTAGAACGTCCTCGCCCGGACCGATGACCACGACCGCCTCCAGACCCCGGCCGCGAATTCGTTGAGCCAGGAGCCCGAATCGAGCCGCCGGCCACCTCTTGGACTGGCCCCACACCGCACCGGGCGCCAGGCCCACTGCCCCATCGAAGCTGATGCCGGCCCGGCGCAACAGCCGGGCGCCCTCCTCCACCAGCTCCAGGGGCAGGGCCGGACGCCAGCCCGGATCCACGCCCTCGAGACCGAGGCCACGGAGGATGGGATCGGCATCGAAGACCTGGTGACGGCCACGATCAACCTCAAAGCGATCAGACAGCAGAAAACGGCCACCCCTGTTGCCGCTGCCGAGGGAACGACGGGCCGCAAGCCAGAGGCAGATCTTCGCCCTCGAGGCGTGCCGCAGCGTGACGCCGACGTCGAAGCGGCCGCCGCCGCCGCACAGATGGCGCGCCGTCACCACCGGAAACGCCCGGCGCGGGCTCGCCACCACCCGCGTGTCCGGGAACAGCGACGCGAACAGACGACCCGCCTCGGGCCGCGCGTGCAGCGTCGTTTCTCCCCCAGCATTGCCGTCCACCAGCCGCCGGACCGACGGCAGGGCCATCACCTGATCGCCCACCCAGTTGGGCAGATCCACGACCATGCGGCTGGGGAGTGCGTTCGGCATCGTTCAGTTGGGTTTACGGAGCTCGTCGGGGAATATCACGGTCCGTCGATGCGGATCCGCCGGATGGCGGTCGCCCGGCCGGATGTTTCGTCGGCGTCGATGACCGCTCCCCGCAGCTGGAGATCCCGCTTCGCCGGCTCGAATGGACGAGGGGTATTGAACAGAAACCGCTCCAGGACCTTCTCGGGTCGCATGCCGATCACCGACTCGTAGGGACCCGTCATGCCGACGTCGGTCTGAAACGCCGTTCCCTGCGGCAGGATCTTCTCATCGGCCGTTGGCACGTGGGTGTGCGTCCCGAGCACCGCCGTGACCCGGCCGTCGAGGTACCACCCAATGGCCTGCTTCTCCGACGTCGCCTCGGCGTGCATGTCCACCAGGACCACCTTGAGGTCGGGGTTGGCCGCGGCGATCTCCTCCAGCACCCGGTCGGCGACCCGGAACGGGTTGTCGATCGGCGCCATGAAGGCCTGGCCCTGGAGATTGACCACCGCCACCGGAATCCCGGCGGCGGTCTCGTCGATGCACCAGCCCCGTCCGGGGTTGCCCTCCGGGTAGTTGGCCGGCCGTAGCAGGGTGGGGTGGGCATCCAGCAGCGGCACGCCCTCCTTCTTGTCCCAGACGTGATTGCCCGAGGTCCACACGTTCACCGGCAGACTATCCAGCTCCTGCATCACGGCGGCGGTGACCCCGAAGCCGCCGGCCACGTTCTCCACGTTGGCCACAACGAAGTCGATCCGCTCCCGGTCCACCAGGTTTTCCAGGTGAGCCTTCACGGCCTTGCGGCCGGCGCTGCCGAGGATGTCCCCGACGAAGAGGAGGCGGATCACCTGGCGTATTCCACGGCCCTGGTTTCCCGAATCACCGTCACCTTGATCTGACCCGGGTAGGTGAGCTCGGACTCCACCTTTTTGGCGACATCACGGGCCATCCACAACGCCTCTTCGTCGGAGATCCTCTCCGACTCCACCACGATCCTCAGCTCGCGACCGGCCTGGATCGCGAACGCCTTGGCCACGCCCTTGAAATCGGTCGCCATGCTCTCCAGCTTCTCGAGGCGTTTGATGTAGTTTTCGAGAATCTCCCGCCGCGCCCCCGGTCGCGCCGCTGACAGGGCATCCGCCGAGGTAACCAGCACTGCCTCCACGGTCCGGGGTTCGTAGTCGCCGTGGTGGCACTCCATGGCGTGGATCACCTCGTCCGACTCGCCGTGCTTCCTGAGCAGCTCTCGACCGAGCTCGAGGTGGGTGCCATCCATCTCGCGGTCCACCGCCTTGCCGATGTCGTGCAGCAGTCCGCCACGCTTGGCCGCCGCTGCGTTGACACCCAGCTCGGCGGCCATGTGGTGGGCCAGCCACGCCACCTCGAGAGAGTGCTTGAGGGCGTTCTGACCGAAAGACGAGCGGAACTGGAGCCGTCCGAGCAGTTTTTGGAGCTCGGGATGGAGGTCCGGGATGCCCGTCTCGAGGGCCGCCGCTTCACCGTCGGCCAAAAGCCTCTCCTCCATTTCGGCCTGGACCTTGGCCACCAGCTCTTCGATCCGCCCAGGGTGAATCCTGCCGTCCTGGATCAGGTTGATCAGCGCCAGCCTGGCGATCTCCCGCCGCACCGGTTCGAAGCAGGAGAGGATGACCGCGCCGGGCGTGTCGTCGACGATCAGGTCGACCCCGGTGGCCTGCTCGAAGGCGCGGATGTTGCGACCCTCCCTGCCGATGATCCGGCCCTTCATATCGTCCGACGGCAGATCCACCACCGACACCGTGCTCTCCACGACGTGGTCCGAGGCAATCCGTTGGATGGCCATGGAGATGATGCGGCGCGCTCGCTCTTTCGCTTTTTCGGTCGCCTCTTCCTCGATCCGGCGCACCATATTCGAAGCGTCCAAGCGGGCTTCATTCTCCAGCGACCGCAGCAGCTCGCCCTTGGCCTGCTCCATGGTCATGCTCGAGATCTGCTCGAGCCGCGTCCGCTGTTCGGTCACCGCGGCCTCGAGCTCCGCTTCGGTCTCGGTCAGGCGCTGGTTCCGGTCTCCGATCTCCTGCTCCAGGCCCTCCACCGCCTGCTCGCGTCGTTCGAGCTGCGCGACCTTTTCGGTCAGCTCCTCCTGCTCGCGCTCGATTCGTTCGCCGATCTCCGCCAGCTCGACTCTGTGGTCTCGGGTTTCGCGCTCGAACTCGGTGCGGGCCGCGAGCAACCGCTCACGGACGAGAATCTCGGTGTCTTTTTCGATGCGCTGCGCCTCGATCTCGGCCCGCGCCCCAATCCGGCGGGCCTCCTTCTCGGCGTTGGCGACCAACCGGTTTGCCGCGGCCCGTGAGCGCCTCCACAGCGCCCACACCACCAGCATCCCGATGATCGCCACCAGCAGCGCGCCGACGGCTGCAATCTGTAGTATCACAGTGTCCCCCCTGTCAAGGAGCGATCAGGGTGACCGGCTAGGGGGTCAGGCAGGACCTTGAGAGGCTGAAAGTGGAGGTCCCCGCTTCGGCCGTGTGAGCAAGCCTATTTGAACCTGCGATACCACAGGTGGGCGCCTGTCCCACACCCTTCTCCCGCCTCACGGCAGGCTCCGGGTGAAGGAACCCGGCGGCCCCTCAAATAGGTGTTGGTTCAACGATAGTTTCACTCATCACTAACCGCGCAGGGACCTCCGAGTCCGTTGTTCATTGCCGGGCCTCCCCGGGTTTCATGGCTTCCTCGATCTTTGTCACGAGCCGTTCTGCCTGCTCTTCCAACCGTTCCTGCCGGGCGTCCTGATCTGATTCACGCTCTTGAAACAGTTCGTCCGCTATGTTCAAGGCGGTCAAGACCGCGATCTTGACCGTGTCCACACTGGAGCTCCGATCGGCAACCTCGCGCATCCGGGAGTCCACGAAGCGGGCTAGCTCTTCCAGCCGCGCCGCGTCCCCGTCGGATCTCAGGCCGAGTCTCGTTCCGAAGATTTCGACTGTGGCCCTCACGGTCGCCATCGATGCTCCTTCCCAACCTCAGTATACAGCATCGACTCGACCTGCACCCGGCTGTCGAGCGCCGTCGCGTATGCTGCGGGCGATGGTGGGAAGGACAATCGAGGGAGTCGACAGCAGGCAGTAGGCAGCAGCGCCTCCGCCACCTCAACGACCGTTCGCGCTACTGCCTACTGCCTACTACCTACTGCCTATTCGTCAAGGGCAGCGTCGATGGCGCCGAGCACCTTTTCGAGGCGGTTCGCCATTTCGGCCCGCTGGGCCTCGAGCGCCTTGACCTTTTCCGACAGGTCTTCGCTTGGGCCCTGTTTCTTGGTGAGCTCCGCCACCTGACCCTCCAGCTCGGCCACCCGTGCGGTCGCCTTCTGGTGGGTCTTGACGAACTCCTCGATCCTCGACTCGAGCTTTTTCAGCGTCGATTCCATTGTCATGTCAATCCTCCGTTCAGCAGCGCCATCACGCGAATGTCACGCCCAGCCGCTCGCTCAGACGGTCGCGGAGCCGGGCCTGATCCTGATTGACCTCTTCTTGGGTGAGCGACCGCTCCGGGTGCCGATACACCAGCCTGAGCGTGGTGCGAACTCTGCCGTCGGGCAGACCCTTGCCGGCATAACGGACCACCAGATCCGTCGATTCGACCCGATCGCCCGCCAGCTCGCGAACCGAGCCCTCCAACGTCGCGAACGGCAGATCGGCGTCGTGATCAACCGTCATGTCCGCGGTCACCGTGGGGAACCTGGCCAGCTCCTCGAAACGAACCTCCGGCCTGCCGGCCGCCGCCGCACCTAAATCAAGCTCCGCCACGTAAATCGCCTGCCTCAGGTTCCAGCGCTGGCCAAGGTCGCGGCTCAAAAGGCCGGCACACCCGACCGGACGATCACCGTCCACGATCACTGCACCCTCGGTTTCCTCGAGCCACGGTCCGCCGCCTCGCCGCCACTGGCAGGGCACAAACCCCGCTCGGTCCAGGATCTCCTCGATGATGCCCTTGAGATCACCGAAATCGACCGCCCGGCCGTCGCCGGCAGCCCCGGACAGCACGACCGCGAGCCGCTCTTGCTCGAGGGGTGAACCGTTCGCCGACGCGAAGACCCGGCCCTGTTCAAAAACCGCCAGCGACCGTTCGCCCCGGTTCAGGTTCTCTCGAGCCGCGGCCATCAACCCGGGCAACAGGGAGCGCCGCATGGTGGACTGGGTCAGCGCGAGCGGATTGTCCAGCGGCAGCGGCTCACCCGGACAGAGCGCCAGGTCGGTCACTAAAGCGTCGTCTTCAACGTCGATGAACGAAAAGGTGACGACTTCGATCAGGCCGGCGGAAATGGCCGCCTCACGGCCGCGGTCAACCAGCTGCCAGTTGGGATGCCTGTGGCCGGGTGGGGTCGGCAGCACCGGCAGTCGAGACGGTACCCGGTCGTAACCCACGTGCCGAATGACCTCCTCGTAGAGATCCGGCACCAGCTCCACATCGACGCGGAAGGACGGTGGCGTCACGGTAATTCGATCCCCGTCCCGCTCCGGGTCGAACTCGAGTCCGCCGAAGATTCGCACGACCTCCTCCGGATCCAGGTCCATGCCGGAAAACCGGGACAGGGCGTCCACCGACAGCTCCATCGCTCGCGAATGGTACGGCCGGGGATTGGCGTCGATACGGCCCCGACACACGCGGCCGCCGCACAGGCGAGCGATCAGAGCAGCGGCGGCGTCACACGCGGTGGCCGCCATCTCGGGGTCGGCGCCGCGTTCGAAGCGATGGGATGCCTCGGTGTGCATGCCCAGCCGGCGGGCCGTCCGCCGCACCGAAAGTGGGTCGAAGTGGGCGCTCTCGATGAGAATGTCGGTGGTCCCGGCCCCGATCTCCGAATCGGCCCCTCCCATCACTCCCGCGATGGCCACCGGCTGTCGGCCGTCGGCGATGACCAGCGCGGTGTCGTCGAGGGTGCGGCTCTCGCCGTCCAGCGTCGTCAGCTTTTCACCGGCGATCGCCCGGCGGACCACGATCGACCGGTCGGCGAGCCGGTGGAGATCGAAAGCGTGCATCGGCTGCCCGAGCTCGAGCAGCAGGTAGTTGGTGGCGTCCACCACCGCGTTCACGGGCCGAACGCCGCACGTCTCGAGCCGGCGTTTGAGCCAGTCGGGAGACCCGGCGATCTTGACGCCGCGGACAACCCTGGCCACGTACCGCGAGCACAGCTCCGGCTCCAGGATCGTCACCGAGCCGAGCTCTGCCGCGGGCTCGTCGCCCTCGTCGAGCTCGATGGCCAGCGGCCGCAGAGCTGATCCGGTCGCCACCGCCGCCTCGCGGGCGAGCCCGCGGTGGTTCATGGCGTCGGGCCGGTTGGTGGTCACCTCAACGTCCCACACCTCGGTGTCACCCGCGGACTCGCGGGTCTCCACCAGGAAGCCGCACGAGGTCAGCCGGTCCGCCAACGTGTCCCGGTCGGGAACCTCCTCGAGCTGCTCGGAGAGCCAGGAGAGGTCGAACTTCATGCGAACTGCCTCGTCAGTCTCTGGTCGCCTTCGAACATCTGGCGCAGGTCGGGAATCCCGTGGACGAGCATTGCCACCCGATCGAGGCCGAGGCCGAAGGCGAAGCCCGTGTACCGCTCGGGATCGATCCCCACGGCCTGAAAGACCCTCGGGTCCACCATGCCCGAGCCCAGGATTTCGATCCACCCGGACCCCGAACACACACCGCACCCGCTGCGGTCACAGAAGATGCAGCTGATGTCCACCTCGGCCGACGGCTCGGTGAAGGGGAAGTATCCCGGACGAAGACGAACGTCGACCTCATCCGAAAACAGGGCGTGCAAAAAGGTCTCGAGGGTCGCCTTCAAGTTGGCGAAGGTGATTCCCTCGTCCACCAGTAGCCCCTCGAGCTGGTGAAACATGGGGGAGTGGCGGAGATCGGAGTCGCGCCGGTAGACCCGCCCTGGAACGACAATCCGGATCGGCGGTTGGCGCGTTTCCATGACCCGCGCCTGCACCGGAGAGGTATGGGTCCTGAGCAACATCCCGCCCGGCAGGTAGAAGGTGTCCTGGTCGTCCCGCGCCGGGTGGTCCGGCGGAATGTTGAGCGCCTCGAAGTTGTGCCAGTCGTCCTCGACCTCGGGGCCGTCCTCGACGTCATAACCCATGCGCAGGAAGATCTCGGCAACCCGCCGGCGCACCAAGTGAACGGGGTGTTGAGCGCCGCGCATCGGCCGCCGGCCCGGCAGGGTCACGTCGACCAGAGGCCGTAATCCCGGACCAGCGCCGGCGGCAGCCGCCTTGGCCCCGTCGAGCCGTTCGGACACCAGCTGCTTGAGGTCGTTCAGAGCCCGGCCGTAGTCGCGCCTGTCCTCTTTGGGCAGGTCCCGGAGTGCGGCCGCCAGGTCCTGGAGAATCCCGGACCTGCGGCCGGCGTACGCGATGCGAACGCTTTCGACCTTGTCGAGGTCGGCGCCCGCGTCCTGCAAGGCCGCTTCGAAGGCCTGGCGCACCTCGGCCAGCCGGGCGACGCTCACGGCGGCCTCAGGCCTCGGCGGTACGGGCCAGCTCGACGAGCTGGGTGAAGGCCTTGGGATCGTGCACCGCGAGGTCGGCAAGCACCTTTCGGTCGAGCTCGCAGCCGGCGTGCTTGAGGCCGGCGATGAACCGGCTGTAGGTGGTGCCGTTTTCCCGGGCGGCGGCGTTGATGCGCGAAATCCAAAGGCGGCGGAAGTCACGCTTGCGCGCCTTGCGGTCCCGGTAGGCATACTGCAGCGACTTCTCGACTTGGATCTTGGCAGTGCGGTGGAGCCGCGATTTCGCTCCCCAATAGCCCTCGGCAAGCTTGAGGATCTTCTTGCGGCGGTTCTTTCTAACGGTGGATCGTGTGACTCGCATGTCAACCCCCTACTTCATGCCCGCAAGCATCTTCGCCACCACTTTGGCGTCGGCGGCGGAGACCAGCGTTGACGAGCGCAGCCTGCGTTTCCGCTTGGTACTTTTCTTCTCGAGAATGTGGGAGTGGTAGGCGCGGTGGCGCTTGAACTTCCCGCCGGCGGTCTTCTTGATCCGCTTGGCCATCCCACGGTGGGTCTTCAGCTTTGGCATCTTGGTCTCCTTGTCCTCAAAGTTCCATCGAGCGTTGTTGCACCGCGCCCACGATCCGCTGCACGACGGCGTCGAGAGCATGGACCCCCTCGTCCCGCCGGTGCCTCAGTCTGAGCGCCACGGTGCCGTCGTCGGCCTCCCGCCGGCCAACCACCAGCAGGTAGGGCACCTTCATGGTCTCTCCGTCTCTGATCTTGTAGCCGAGCTTCTCCGACCGATCGTCGACCCAGACCCGCACCCCGCGCCGGCCGAACTCCTCGGCCACCTGCTGCGCATAGGCAACGACCGCATCCGTGATCGGAAGCACCCTCACCTGCTCCGGAGCCAGCCAGGGCGGCAGATCGCCGCCGAAGTGCTCGAGCATCACTCCATAGAATCGCTCCAGCGACCCGAAGATCGCCCGGTGGATCATCACCGGCCGTTTGTCGGTCCCGTCGGAATCCACGTAGCTGAGCTCGAAGCGCTCCGGCAGGTTGAAGTCCAGTTGGATGGTGGCCAGCTGCCAATCCCGGCCGAGGGCGTCCTTGACGTCGAAGTCGATCTTGGGCCCGTAAAACGCGCCTTCGCCAGGATTCAGGATGTAGTCGACCTCACGCCGCGCCTCGAGGCAGGCCGCGAGCACCCGCTCCGCGTGTTCCCAGATGGCGGGGTCGCCGATCGCCTTCTCCGGCCGCGTCGACAGCTTCACCTTGACGTCAGTGAACCCGAACAGGCCGTAGATCTCGAAGATGAAGTCGAACAGCGCGGTGATCTCCGACTCGATCTGCTCGGGAGTGCAGAAGATGTGGGCGTCGTCCTGGGCGAAGGTCCGCACCCGGGTGAGGCCGGTGACCACCCCGGACCGCTCGTAGCGATGCAACCGCCCGAAGTCCGCGATCCGGCGCGGCAGGTCGCGGTAGGAGTGGGCCTTGGTCCCGTAGATCAGGCAATGCGAGGGACAGTTCATGGGCTTGACGCTGGAGGAGCGTTCCTCGACCTCGTCGATCCCGTCGGCGAAGAACATGTCGTCGCGATAGTTGTCATAGTGGCCGGAGCGCTTCCACAGCTCGACGCCGAAGATCTGTGGCGTGATCACCTCGTCGTAGCCGTAGCTTCGGTACCTGTCCCGCATCAGATCGATCAGCGCGTTATAAATGATGGCGCCGCGGGGGTGGAAGAAGGGGCTCGCCGGCGCCTCGGTGTGGAACGAAAACAGATCCAGCTCCCGGCCCAGCCGGCGGTGGTCCCTCTTCTTGACCTCCTCGAGGTACTCGAAGTAGGCGTCGAGCTCCTTCTGGGTGGCGAAGGCGGTGCCGTAGAGGCGCTGCAGCATCTCGTTGCGCTCGTCACCCTTGAAGTACGCCCCGGAGGACTCGAGCAGCCGGACCGCACCGATCTGCGAGGTCCTCTGGACGTGGGGTCCCCGGCACAGATCGACGAAGTCCCCGCTCTGATAGAGAGTGATGGTCTCACCCTCGGGAATATCCTCGAGGCGCACCAGTTTGATGTCCTCGCCGCGCGCCCGCATGATCTCGCTGACCTGATCGCGATCGGCCTCGATGCGCTGAAACTTGAGATCCTCCGCCATGATCTTCCGCATCTCCTCCTCGATCCGCGGGAAGTCCTCGGGGGTGAAGGGACGGGGGAAGCGGAAGTCATACTGGTATTTCTCGGAATGATCCTGCCGGCCCGCGTCGATCGGGGTACCGGGCCACAGGCGCTTCACCGCGTCGGCCAACACGTGCTCGGCGGAGTGCCGGATCACCTGCGCCCCCGCGGCATCCTTGGCGGTCACGATGCGCACTTCGGCGTCCCTCGTCAACGGAGTCCTCAGGTCCACCAGAACACCGTCGACTTCGCCCGCCACGGTGTCCCTGGCAAGCCGCGGGCCGATGGACTCGGCCACCGCGAGGACCGTCGTCCCTGCGGCGTGCTCCCGTTGCGTTCCGTCCGGCAGCGTCACTCGAATCGTGGCTTCCATGGCTCCGTTCTCTCGTCGTGTGTCGTGCACTCGAAAAAAAACCCGACCTCAAGGGTCGGGAATGAGCTCTGGTAGGCGCGCGCGGACTCGAACCGCGGACTTCATCCGTGTGAGGGATGCGCTCTAACCAACTGAGCTACGCGCCTGCGCGGTCCTAATGGTAGGCGCGCGCGGGATCGAACCGCGGACCTCTACCGTGTCAAGGTAGCACTCTAACCATCTGAGCTACGCGCCTGTGGCTGGTGACGGGTGGTCGCGTCCTCGCCCGCAGATCTCACCTGGTGTCTGCTGCGGACAAAAGGGCGCGGCACTTCAAACCCGCCTTCGACCCTTGATGTCTTGACAAAGAGCAATCGCTCAAGCGAGCGAAAGGGGATCTTAGCAATGGGGTCATTTGCTGTCAACGTCCACAAACGGCAGTGGCGTCCACAATCGTGGCGGTAATCTCTCAATACTCCCGTCTCATATCTCACGGCTGCGACGGAAGTCCTTCGCTCCTCACAGGGGGTGAGATCTGAGATGGGAGTATTGAGTTCTGAGAATTCTCGTCTTCGACCCCCTTTCACCGGACTCCCTGATTGGACGTTCTGCTCGCTGTTCCCTGTCGCTGCCCCTGAATACTGTCGCCGCCGCTGCATTTCGGGCACGGGCACGGAGACGGGTGGAGGTGCCTCGGATGGCCAAGATTGCCGGCGGCGTTTTCCCCGGGCATCGCCAACCGTCACCCATCGCGCCACGATCTCGGTTTCCACATTCCTCATTCTTCATTCCACATTGAGATCGGGCAGGCTTCAGTACGTCGAGTCCCGAATCCCGAAACCCACATCCGCCGCTCACCGCTATCATGAGGACGGGGGACCCGATGGAAGACAACGATCTGATCACGGTGTACGTCGCGCAGGGTGAGGCGGACGAAATCCAGGTGCGCACCTTTCTGGAGGCCCAAGGCATCCCGACCTCCTCCTGGGGTGAGGCTCTGCGCAAGACCCACGCCATGGTTCTCGATGGCCTCGGCGAGGTCCGAATTCAGGTGCCGGCGGAGCACGCCGACCGCGCACGCGAACTCCTCGAGATGGTTCAACGGGGTGAGTTCGGGCTGGCGACCGACGAGCTTCCCCGGATCGACTGACCCGGACGGCAGCGCCGAATGATCTTGATCCACTGGTTGCAGCGGTTGGCGAACGTGATCCCTCCCGAGGAGGGGTCGCTGGTCGTGCTCGGTCTCACCGCCGTCGCCGCCGGGGTGGTCGCGGCGCGACGATCCTCGCTCGGCCTCGTCGCCCGCCGCGCCGACCTGGCCTACCTGGTGCTCGCGCCGTTGTCCCTCATCCTGCTTCGCCACGGCGCCCTGTGGTTGTTCGTCCCGCTGACGAGCGCCGCCCTGGTGTCGCTGGTCGTCGCCGTCGTCCGATCTCCCCACCCAGACCCCGAAGACACCATCCTCACACCGGGCCGGCTGGTGGCGATGTGCTACCTCGCGGCTGCGTGCCTGGTTTCGGTGGTCCTGGTGTTCGCCGATCTCGGGGGTTACCTGGGCCGGGTGATGATCTGGGAGTACGACACCTCGTGGAACCTGGTGGAGACGCTCCGGGCCGGTCAGTCAACTGCCGCTTTCGTCGCCAACCGGCTCGAATGGAACCTCGGATTGGTCTCCACCGGCGATGACGCTCTGCTCTACGGGACGGGCGTCCACCTGGCGTGGAAGCTGCTGCCGGTCTCCGCCGCCACCCTCCGGCTGCCGGCGGCCCTGCTCGCCCTGGGCTGCCTTCCCGCTGCCTGGCTGGCCGGTCGAAAATGTGCCGGTCCAAATGCGGCGCTGGCGACGGTGGTCGCCCTCGCGGTCACCCCGGCTCTGATCTACTACGGACGGTACGGCACCTCTCTGTCCGGTTCCCTGCTGGCCATCCTCCTGGCCTCGGCGTCCTGCTGCGCGGTCGTGTGCCCGAAGCGCCCCCGGTGGTGGGCCGGGCTGGTGGCAGGCGCCGCCCTCTTCATCGCCACCCTCGGCTACTCACCGGCCCGACTGACGGCGGTGGGCCTGCTCGTCGGCGTCGTCCTGGTGTCCCTCGTTCTCGGCCGCCAGGACCGCCAACGCCTGGTGCCCCTGGTGGTGCTGGCGGCGGTGTTGTGCGCGGTTTGGCTCGGCCAGCATCGCGTCGGCCGGACGTCGATGTTCGTCGACGTCCGCGGCGAGCAGATCTTCACCATGGTGTCGGAAAGGGGCTGGCTCCAGGGCTACCTCGGTCTCCAGGTATCGCCGGACGAGCTCGGCTGGGCCCAGCGCCTCGCGATCGCGGGGCGGCTGCTCGAGGACACCGTCCCCCAGCTCGGCCGGACCCTGGGGGGTCCGTTGGTCGTCGAGGAGGGACCGAACGACGTTCTCCGCGCAGATCCTCCGCGACTGCCCCTGTTCCAGCCCTGGGCGCTGGTCTTCGGCCTGTGGGGTCTGGCCATCTCGTGCCGCAGTCTCATGCGGCCGCCGCACCTGCTGCTGGTCGCGGCGGTCGTGGTCACGATCCCGCCAGTGATGCTGACCACGCGGGTCGATGCCCACCGGCTGTTCGTGCTGGTGGCGCCGGTGGTGATCTGGACCGGCATGGGCGTCGCCGCCGCCGTCGCCGCCGCCCGCACCCTCAAGACGCCGAAGCTCCTCCTCCACGCCTGTGCGGCCGCAGTCCTGCTGCTCGCCGCCGCCCACAGCGCCCGCCTGCTCTACGATCCCGAGCGCCCGGTGCACCCGACCGCGGGGAAGGTGCTGGAGGAGGCGGCCCGCGCCGGTGCCCCGGTGCTGGTGATCGCTCAGCTCGAATTCCAGGACCTGGGTGAAGTGGTGCTGGGTGCAGCCGAGCGCCAGCGCCGCGACCCGGCCCGGGCGCCGCGGGTCCTCCATCGCGACCTCGCCCTCGACCTCGCCGATGAATCCGGGCCGACCGAGGAGGATCTGCCGCTCCTGGTCTCGGCCGCCGGCGAGGGAGCCGCGATGTTGGTTCCGGACGGCGCCTATGACCAGCTGGCCGACCTCGCGCGGAGCCACGGTCTTTTGGTCGAGCGGCGAAGCGAGGCGGGCCTGAGCTTCTGGTGGATCACGTCCCCCGGGTGACGGTGGAAAGGCCGAGCTCGGCCAGTTGTACGCCCTCCACCGGCGATGGTGCATCGGTCATCAGGCACGAACCCGATGTGGTCTTCGGGAATGCGATCACGTCCCGAATCGAATCCCGGCCGGCCATCAGCATGATCATGCGGTCCAGTCCGAGGGCGATGCCACCGTGGGGCGGCACCCCGAAGCGAAATGCCTCGAGCAGGAAGCCGAACCGCTCCCGCCCTTCGGTCTCGTCGATGCCGAGGGCAGTGAACATCTGCTGCTGCAGGGCCGGGTCATGGATCCGGATCGACCCTCCGCCCAGTTCGACGCCGTCCATGACCACGTCGTAAGCCCTGGCGCGGACCGCCCCGGGATCGTTGGCCAATAGATCGACATCGGTGGCGATGGGCGATGTGAACGGATGGTGCATGGCGTGGAAGCGGCCGCCGTCCTCGTCCCACTCGAGCAGCGGGAATCCGGTCACCCACAGGAAGTCGTGCCGCCCTTCGGGAATCAACCCGTGCTCGCGTGCGAGATGGAGACGGAGCGCCCCGAGCGATGCGAACACCACCTTTTCACAAGCCCCCACCGCCAGCAGGAGATCGTCCTCGCCGGCGCCGGCGGCGTCGAGGAACCGCGCCACACCGTCGTCGCCGAGGAACTTCTTCGCCGGCGACGCGAACCCTTCACCGGTGCGCTTGAACCACAGTAGGCCCTTCGCTCCGTACGGCGCCACGACCTCGGCCAGCTCATCGAGCTGCTTACGTGAAAGCTCGGCGCCGCCCGGCAGCACCACCCCCTTGACCCGGCCGCCCGCGGCCGCCTCCTCGAGCACCCTGAAGCCACAGCCCTCGCACAGGTGGCCGAGCTCCTGAAGCTCGAGCCCGAAACGGGTGTCCGGCCGGTCGGACCCGAACCGCTCCATGGCCTCGTCGTAGGTCAACCTCGGGTAGGACCGGGGAGGCGTGATGCCGACCAGCGGGAAGATCCTGGCAAACAGGCCCTCGATGAGCTCGTAGATGTCCTCCTCCTCGATGAAGGAGGCTTCCACGTCCACCTGGGTGAACTCCAGCTGCCGATCGGCGCGCAGGTCCTCGTCCCGAAAGCAGCGGGAAATCTGCACGTAGCGGCCCAGACCCGCCACCTGAAGGAGCTGTTTGAACAGCTGCGGCGACTGGGGCAGCGCGTAGAACGAGCCACGGTTGAGCCGTGACGGCACCAAGAAGTCACGGGCTCCCTCAGGGGTCGACCTCGTCAATATCGGGGTCTCCACCTCGACGAAGTCCATCTCGTCGAAGTACGTCCGGGTGGCCGCCACCACCCGGTGGCGAAGGACGAGGTTGTTGGTCATCTCGGGCCGCCGCAAATCGAGGTACCGGTAGGTCAGCCGGAGCTCCTCGGAGGCGTTGGTGCCGTCCTCGACGACGAAAGGCGGCGTTTCGGCCTCGCTGAGAATGATCAACACGCTCACCGCCACCTCGATCTCGCCGGTCGGCAGATCGGGGTTGGCCTGGCCGTCGGCGCGGTCGCGGACGGTCCCGGTCACCCGGATCACGTCCTCGGCCGACAACCGCTCTCCCTCGGCAACGAGCTCGTTTTCGAAGACCAGCTGCACCAGGCCGCTTCGATCGCGCAGGTCGACGAAGATCAGACCGCCCAGATCGCGGCGCCGCCGCACCCAGCCCACCAGCTCGACCTCGTCGCCGCGGTTGGACCGATCCAACCGCCCACACCAGGGTCGCCGCCACGCCGAACTCGGTCGTCGATCATCCATGACGGGTCGTCTCCTCCTCCTGCTCCAGCAGCCGGTCCACGATCCGGTCGAGGGCGACGGCCTCCTGCTGCCCGCGATCGAGGTCGCGCAACACCACCGTGCCCTCGGCGAGCTCGGTCTCGCCCACGATCACCGCCGCCCGCGCCTTGATCTTCCCGGCCCACTTCAACCCGGCCTTGAGCGATCGGCCGGTGACCTCCGCGGTCGCCTCGACGCCCGCCGCCGCCAGCCGGCGCACCAGATCCAACGCCGGTGCGGCCGCCGCCCCGCCCAACGGAAGCACCACCACCGGTCGCACGTTGAGCACCCGATTGACGAACGACGCGGGAAGAACATCGATCAGGCGGTCCTCACCGATGGCGAAGCCGGTTCCGGGCACCTCGGCACCGCCGAGATCCGAAATCAAACGATCGTAACGGCCGCCGCCGCAGATCACGGTGTCTTCGCCGAGCTCGGGCGACACCACCTCAAACACCGTCCGCAGGTAGTAGTCGAGACCCCTCACCAACCGCGGAGCGCGGCGGACGGCAATCCCCAGGGCATCGAGCTGCCGTTCGACCTCGGCCACGTGCCGCCGGGCATCGTCCGAAACCACCTCTGCCACCGGAGTTGTTCCGGCCACCAGCTCGCGGCACCGATCGACCTTGCAGTCGAGGATTCTCAGCGGGTTCTCCACCCAGCGCCTGGTGCAATCGGCGCACAGCTCGCCGCGATGGGCCTCGAGCTCGGCTTTGAGGCCGGCGATGAACCGCGGGCGATCTTGGGGATCGCCGAGATTGTTCAGGACGATTACCAGATCGGAGAACTCGAGTCCGGCCAGGAAGGTGTGAAGCGCCAGCACCACCTCCACGTCGGCCAACGGCGACGAGGCGCCGAGCAGCTCGATGCCGATCTGAGCGAACTGGCGGTACCGGCCGCGCTGCATCTTTTCGTACCGGAACATCGGTCCCATGTAGCTCAACCGCAACGGTTGCGGTCGTTGACCGAGGCCGTTCTCGATGAATGCCCGGGCGACCCCCGCCGTACCCTCCGGGCGCAGCGTCAGCGACCGTCCCTTGCGGTCGTCGAAGGTGTACATCTCCTTGCCGACGATGTCGGTCCCCTCGCCCACGGAGCGCACGAAGAGCTCGGTGTGCTCGACCAGCGGCAAACGGATCTCCTGATAGCCGAAGCCGCCAAACACGCGGTGCGCCATGGCCTCGGCAGCCACCCACAGTCGGCTGTCCGGCGGCAGGATGTCTCGGGTTCCCTTGACCTTTCGGATCACGTGTTGCCCCCCGGATTCGGATCCTGTGTTTCGCCCACCACTCTGAGCCGTTTCGACCCGTCATCTCCGACAACCTCAGGGCCGGCCGCCCACCCTCCGGGAGCCACGGAGATCAGTCCTCCGGGGATCGATGAGCGGGGCGGTGTCGAGCCGAGCACGGTGTCAATCAGTGTCAATCATCATCGATGAACCTCGGATCCCAACGGAGAGCGAACGCTACCACAGGCCCGCAATCGGCGGCAACAACACCGGTCGCCCGTGGCCACCGCAAGAGCCCGAAAATGTGAGGGTTGTGGACTGCCGCAGCCCACCGAGAACATCCAACACATTGATCACCAACGACATAGCTCTAAGTGCTTGCAATCAAAGACAATATACATTTCCGGCCGAGAAGGCCCAGGAATCCGGAAGTGTTTGTTTTTACACGGGCTTTACCACTTTTCCACAGGGTTTTCCACAGACTTTTCCGCACCCCGTTCGACTCGATTTCAGGCCCGGCTCAACCGTCGCCGCCGGCCTGCACCCAGGTCCCTGATCAGCAGTCACTTGCGTTCGCTCGTCAGCTCAGGAGCCACGGGAAAGGCTCCTCCCAGAGCACCGCGCCCTGACGCAGAATGGTCGGCTGATCGCCGGTCAGGTCGACCACCGTGCTCGCTCCGCCCCCCGCGGTGGGGCCGCCGTCGAGTACCAGGTCCGGAGCCGCGGCCAGCGACTGGAGCGCGGCCGCCGGCTCGACCCTGGCCGGCTCCCCGTGGCGGTTGGCGGACGTGCCGGTCAACGGACCCGTCAGGTACAGCACCGCCCGCAGCATGGCGTGCCCCGGAATCCTCACCGCGAGGGTCCCGGCGGGCGCCGCAGGCAGACGACCGCGGCTCGGCAAAACCACGGTCAGGGCCGCCGGCCAGATCCTTGAAAGTCGAACCCTGAAGTTGTTGGGAACGATCACCAGCGACTCGACCTGCTGCCAGTCGGCACACAGCACGGGCAGCGCGAGATCGCCCGGACGGCCCTTGACTGCGAACACCCGATCCACCCCCTCGGGACTCTTGGGATCGGCGGCCAGACCGTAGAATGTCTCGGTTGGAATCAGGATGACGCCGGCAGCCGCCGCCGTCTCGGCCGCTGCGGCCGCCGCCTCGACCACATCGGCCTCCCCGCGAAAGGGGAGGGTCCTCACCTCTCCTCCAGAAGAGTGCGCGCGTGGGCCCGAGCCGACGGCGTCAGGTCGCCGCCCGACAGCATGCGGGCCAGCTCGGACTCCCGGCCCTCCCGATCGAGGGCGTTGACCCGCGTCACCGCCCGGCCGCCGTGGAGCACCTTCTCGATGAGGTACTGCTGGGTGGCCCGGGCGGCCACCTGCGGCAAATGGGTTACAACCAGCACCTGGTGCTCCCGCGCCAGCTCCGACAGGAGGCCGGCCAGCGCCGCCGCTGCGGTTCCGCCGAGGCCGGAATCCACCTCATCGAAGAGCAGGGTCAGACCGGCGCTGCGCCGCAGTCCCAGCAGCACGGTCCGCAGGGCGAGGTGGATCCGCGACAGCTCGCCACCGGACGCGATACGCGCCATCGATCGGGGTTCCTCCCCCGGATTGGCGGCGATCTGGAGCTCGCAGGTTTCGACCCCTTCGGCGTCGAATGCGACGCCGGCGCCGTCCCGCACCAGCGCACTGCCCTCGTCCGGTCGGACCTGCCACTGGAAACGCAAAGTGGTGCCGGCCATGTTGAGCTCGGCGAGCACGCCTTCGATCGCCCCGGCCAGCGAACGGCCCGCTTCGCGACGGGATTCATCCAGTCGCTGCGCAACGTCGTCGAACTCGCCGAGCGCGGCCGCCGTCGCGGCCTGGGCCTCGGCAAGCCGATCCTCGACTCCGTCCAGCTCCCGCCGTTCCGCCAACAGCTGGTCTCGGCGTTGAAGCACCACGTCAATGGGCGAACCGTACTTCAGCGTCAGCTGCTCGAGTCGGTGGAGCCGGGACTCGACGGCCTCCAGCTCGGCCGGATCCTCCGCCACATCCGCCACCATGCTCCGCACCTCCCTGGCCACCTCCTCGGCGTGGACGCGCGCTTCGGCCAATCGTTGAGCGGCGCCGTCGACGACCAACCCGCACTCAGCCATCGCCGCGAGCCGTCGTTCCGCCCGGGCCAGGGCATCCACCACCGCGTCGTCGTCGTCGGTGAGCCGGCCGAGGAGGTCGTCGGACGCCTCCTTCAACCGTGCCGCGTGGCGGAGAATCTGGCGCCTCAGGATCAGCTCTTCGTCCTCCCCCGGGCTCGGATCCACCGTCTCGATTTCGGCGATCTGAAAGGCGATGGCGTCCAGACGATCGCGACGGTGGGCGCCGGCGGCGCGCAGCCGATCGGTCTCGGCCGAGGACTCGTGCCACCTTCTGAAGGCATCGCCAACCTGCCGGAGTTGGTCGTCATGACCCGCGTAAAGGTCCACCAAAGTCCGTTGGGTCGCGCTTTCGGCAAGGCCGTGCTGCTCGTGCTGGCCGTGGATGGCCAGCAGCCGCGGCGCCACCCGGGCGAGAGCGGCCGCGGTTACGGTGATGTCGTTGAGCCAGCATCGGCTGCGACCACCGGCGATGACCTCCCGCCGCACCACCAGCTCGCCGTCGTGGTCGACCCCCAGGTCGTCGAGGATGGATTCCAGTTCGGCGTCGTTGCCGAGCCTGAACCACCCCTCGACCCGCAGCAGGGAGTCGCCGGATCGCACGAGGTCCGACTGGGCGCGCTGACCGGACAGCAGCTTGAGCGACTCCACCAGCAGCGACTTGCCGGCTCCCGTCTCGCCGGTCAGCGCCGAAAAACCGGCGCTCAACTCCACCTCGACCTCGTCGATGATGCCGAGTCCCCGCACCTCGAGACGCTCCAGCATGCCTCGGATCGTATCATCGTAAACGACCGTTGACGGCACGGCTTTCGAAAAGCCGCCCAACCTCCCTCCCTCCCCGCTTTTCGAAATTGTTGAATCAGAAAAAAGCCGGCGTTTCCGATGGTTCAAACCCCATCAATCGACGGGCGGTTCCAGCCACTCGGTCTGGTAGTCGGCGGTCATCGGCACCACGCACAGAAAGCGAACCGGGCAGTCGCCGCGATTCTCGTACCAGTGAGCGACCCCGGCCGGGATGAACACGCAGTCACCGGCCGATACCTCGACCTCGCGATCGTCCAAGCCGATCACCATCGATCCCTCGAGGACCACCTGTTCGTGCTCGATGGCGTCGTGTCGATGGCAGGGGATCCTGCCGCCGGGATCGACGGTGAATCGCCGGGTGGCGAAGTTCGGCACCCCTTCCTCGGGACCGAGCAGGATCTCGATCCGTGCACCGCGGGTCCGCTCCACCGGAACACCGCGGCTGGCATCCATGGACCGGATCACAGGGTCTGCCATCCGTCACCTCCCTTGTCGAATCAGCTCCCAGGATACTTGGAGATTTCTTTTCGAAAAGCTCCCCCCGCCCGCCCATCCCCGCTTTTCGAATGAATAGAAGAACGAAAACCAAATATCGAAAATCCCCCAACTGCCACGGGAACTTTAGACTTTAGACTTTAGACTTTTGACTTCTGATTGATGGCCATGTTTCCGGCGAACGGCGCAGAGGGCGAGGATCTCCTGCCAGGCGTGATCGACGGCGGCCGGCAGGTCGTCGGGACCTCCCGAGTTGTCGATGACGACGTCGGCGACCCCGCGCTTCGCGGCCATGGGCAGCTGACAGGCCAGCAGGCCGCGGGCCCTGGACTCCTCGAGGCCGCGGGCCAGCGCCCGTTGAAGCTGCTGCTCCCGAGAGCACCAGACCACCAACAGGGCATCATAGGCACGGTACGAACCGGTCTCCACCAGCAGCGCGGCCTCCACCACCGCCACCGGGTCATCGAGCGCGGCAGCCCACCGGGCCACCTCCTGTCGCACCAGGGGGTGGATCACCGTGTTGAGCAGCTCCATCGCCTCATCGTCGCCGATCACTCTGGCCGCCAGCAGCTCGCGGTCCACCGATCCATCGTCGGCCAGGACCTGGTCGCCGAAGGCCTCGGCCACCGCCGCTGCTCCGTCCCCGCCGCGTCGGTACAGCCGGTGGACTGCAGCGTCGGCATCGAAGACCGGCACCCCCCGCCGCCCCAGCAGCACCGCCACCGTGCTCTTGCCCGAGGCGAGGCCCCCGGTGAGCCCCACCAGGCAGGGTCCGGAACCCACCGTCAGAACCCCCGCCGGAGGCGCGCGGCACGCACGGTGTTGGCCATCAGCATGGCGATGGTCAGCGGCCCGACCCCTCCAGGCACCGGAGTGATCCGGCCCGCCTTCGGCGCCACCGCCTGGTAGTCCACGTCGCCGGCCAGCACCGCACCCCGCTGCTCGAAGGCTGCGAGCTTCTTCGGGTTGCCGCCGAACAACCGCATCACGGTGGCGCGGTCGGTCACCCGGTGCATTCCGACGTCCACCACCACTGCGCCGGCCGCCACGTGGTCGGGTCCGATCAAGGCGAGCCGGCCGGCGGCCGCCACCAGGATCTCCGCGTCGCGGGTCACCGAGGCCAAATCACGGGTCCGCGAGTGGCACAGGGTGACCGTAGCGTGGGCGTGGAGCATCATCATCGCCATCGGCTTGCCGACGATGTCGGACCGGCCCACAACCACCGCCCGTCTCCCCGAGATCTCGATGGCCTCACGGCGCAGCATCTCCATCACTCCTGCCGGGGTGCACGGAACCAGGCCCGGTCTGCCCTGCTGGAGAAGCCCTACGTTGACGGGATTGAAGCCATCCACGTCCTTGGCGGGATCGATCCGATCCAGCACCGCATGGCTATCGAGACTCCGCGGCAGCGGCAGCTGAACCAGGATGCCGTCCACATTGGGGTCGGTGTTCAGCCGGTCCACCAGCTCGATGAGCTCGTCCTGCCCCACCGAGTCGGGAAGCTCATGGGTGTGCGACTCCATGCCGAGCTCGCCGCAGGCCTTCGCCTTGGATCCGACGTACAACCGGGAGGCCGGGTCGTCGCCCGCCACCACGACATCGAGCCTCGGCGTCACCCCGCGGCCGCGCAGCCGGGTCACCTCGGCTGCGGTCTCGTCGCGAATGGCGGTCGCGATCCGGCTGCCGTTCAGGCGCTTGTCCAGGTCGCTCATCGGTCCTCCCGGGCATCCGGCGTCATCGCCGCGTTCCATCGTACAGCGTGGCCACCCCCCCAGTCAGCGGCCGGAAATGAACGTCAACCAGCCCGGCCGCGCCCATGATCGCCGCCAGCTCCTCTCCCTCGGGGAAGCTCTCCACCGAAGCCGTGAGATAGCTGTAAGCCTCGGCGTCACCCGAAACCAGCCGTCCCACCAAGGGGGGGATGCGGCGAACCCACCACCGCAACAGTGGCCCCAGGAAGCCTCCCGGCCTGGAAAACTCCAACACCAGCAGCCGTCCTCCCGGGCGCAGCACCCTCGTCAGCTCGCGCATCCCGGCCTCGAGATCCTCGAAGTTACGTACCCCGAACGCCACCGTCACCACGTCAATCGTGGCTTCGGCCAGCGGCAGTCTGAGGGCGTCGGCCGCGAACCATGAGGGTTCGCCCCGCCCGCCGACGACCTTGCGTCGGGCGATGTCCAGCATGGGCAGGCAAAAGTCGCAGCCGTAGATCCGATCGGCACCACCGAAGCCGACGGCGAGATCCCCGGTGCCGGTGCAGACGTCGAGCAGCCGCTCGGGCTCGAGCGACCCCACTCTGGCAGCCACCAGCCGCCGCCAGCGCACGTCCTGCCCGACGGAGAGCACCCGGTTGAGCAGATCGTAGCGGTGGGCGATGCGACCGAACATCCCCCGGATGGCCTGCCCCCTCTTGGTCAGCAGTTCTTCCCGCATTGGCGGGAGCCTAACACGTGACCTCCCATCCGACCGACGCGATTATGCCGCCCCCCACCCGCCCTTTCCGAAAGGCTCCCCTTCCGGCCCCCCCCTCGCCTTTCGGAACGAATGAGAGGGCCCTGAATTCAGAATGCCTGAAAAAACTCGAAAAGCGGTGGTGGGAGGGAGGGCGTGGTGCTTTTCGAGCAGGGGAGGGAGGGGGGTCAGCGCGAACGGTTGAGAGCATCTCGGAGGTGTTGGAAGGCGATCATACGATGCGAAATGGCGTTCTTCTCCGCCTCCTCCATCTCGCCGTAGGTCCGTCCGTCGAATCCGTCAGGGGCGAAGCAACTGTCCCAGCCGAAGCCGCGCCGCCCGCGCGGCGTGCGGACGATTCGTCCAGTGACCACTCCCAGGCCCATCGCCTCGTCGACGCCGTCGCTGGCCATGGCGATGCAGCGCACGGTGGCGGTCGTTTCGTTGAAGGCGTGGGCGATACGGCAGATGCCCTCCGGACCGACGGTGGTCAGCAGCCACCGGATCAGCGGGCCGGGGAATCCACCGAGCCCTGTCAACTCCAATGAGGTGTCCTCCACGAGAACCGGCCGTTGGAGCCGGCCGAAGGCGCCCGCCGCCTTGTGGCTCACCACCTCCTCGAGAGCCAGTGACTGAATCTCCTCGAGGTCGAGCGAGCAATGGTCCAGACCGATGCCGAGCACCGCTTCGGCCTCCCTCAGCTTGCCCATGTTCGAGGTCACGAAGACCAGTCGGTCGAGTCGCATCAGACGCCCTCGGGCGGCTGCCGTTCGCCGTCCGTCACCACGCGGTACACGGCGATCGCGCGGCTCAGACCCTTCATCTGCACGTCCCCCAGCGGCTCGGTGGGGAAGAGATCCGCGACCGCCGCGTGGGTCGTCTCTCCGATCACGATCTGTCCCGGCTCGGCCGCGAACTCCTCGAGCCGCGCGGCCACGTTGACCGTATTCCCGAGCACGGTGTAGTCGACCCGCGTCGCGGATCCGATATCCCCCACCACCACCGGACCCGAATGGATGGCGATCCGCACCTCGACCGCTTCCAAGCCCTCGAGCCGCCTTCGCTCGTTCCAGGCCGCCAGCGACGTCATCAGGGCGCAGGCGCTGCGCACCGCGCGCTCGGCGTGGTCCGCCTGCGGCAACGGGGCGCCGAAGAAGGCCATGACCGCATCACCTATGAACTTGTCGAGGGTTCCCCCGAACTCGAAGATGGCGTCGGCGGCGAGCGAGAAGAACTCGCCGAGGAAGGCGGCCACCTCCTCCGGTGGCAGGCTCTCACACCGCGGCGTGAACCCGACGATGTCGGCGAAAAAGATCGTGGTCTCCCTGGCCGTCACCGGAGCCTCGTTCCGTTCCGGATCCTGGAGCACCGCCTCGATCACCGCCGGCGAGTGGTAGCGAACCAGCCGATCCCGAACCAGCCGTTGCTTCCGGATGTGCTCGTTGAGCCGCGCCCGCTCGATGGCGACCGCCGCGTAGTTCGCCAACGCGGTCAGCAGATCGAGGTCGGTGGCAGCGAACGACCCGACGTGGAGCGGCGAGTCGACGTAGATCACCCCGATCACCAGATCCCGCAGCCACAACGGCGCACACATGGCGGAACGGATCTGGTGAATTCTGATGCTGTGCCCGGCCCCGAACCGCTCGTCCGCCTGGGCGTCGTGGGTGAGAATCGCCACCTTCTGTTGGGTCACGGTGTCGAGGATGGTCCGTGAAATCGGCACTTCCGGAGCGGTGCCCTCCTCGGACTCCCGGGCGCGATAAAGCTCGAGCTTGGGCTCTCCCTCGTCATCGAACAGAACGATGAACGCCCGTTCAACAGCGATGTGCTCGAAGACCATCTCCATGACCTTGTCGAGCACTGGTTGTAGATCCTCGACCTGGATCAGGATCTTGGCCACCTGCGCCAGAATCTCGAAGACCCGCTCCCGTTCGCCCACCGCCGCGGGTTTGGCCGCAACCCCTTCGAGCCCGAACTGCTGGTTGAACTCCGACAGCGGCCTGAAGTAGGTGGCCGAGGAAAGCTCGCCGTCGAGCAGGGCACCGTCGTGAACCGTGAGCACGAAGTTGCCGACCGTGATTCGGTCGCCCCCCGACAGCACTCCCGACGACACCAGCGCGTCGTTGACCTTGACGCCGTTGGTGGAGCCCAGGTCGACAATCTTGAAGCCATCACCGTCGGAGGTCACCTTGGCGTGGTGGCGAGATACCGAAAAGTCGCGCAGGACGATATCGTTGTCGCTCGACCTGCCGACCGTCAGGCCGTCCTTGAGCGGCATTCTCTCAGTGATGCCTTCGTCCTCGAAAACCAGTTCCAGCATTGGGCCATTGTACTCCGCCCAGACGTCACTTTGGTGGTGGCGCGGGCTTTCTGGCGAGGGCTTTGGGAGTCAACTGATACCAGTCGAGAAGCTGGTCCCGTCGGGCGAGGTTGTCCGCCGACTCCGCCTGAAGAACCGACAGCTCGATATAGGGCCCGCCGCAGTCGTAGAGCTGCCGTGCTGCGGTGGCCCTCCAGCCCGGATCGCCCCCGCGCAGGACGTTCAGCCAAACCCAGCACGCATCGCTCCTCTCGATGCCGGGAATCCGCGCCCCCATCCCGGCCAAACTCCTCAGCACGACGCGCTCGCCGTCGACCCGGCAGTCCGATCTCCTCCACTGCTCAATCGCCCCGTCCAAACCCGCCATCGCCTGCTCGTACACGTCGGGACCCCAACCCTTGTTTGCCGGCGCGCGGCCGACCACGAAGCGGCTGAGCGACAGCGCCTCGATGAGCCGGAGCAAGCCGAGCCGGGTGGTCTGATCCTCCGACAGCTCGTAGGCGACCACCAGATCCCCCAGGTCCTCGATCCGCATCAGGCGCTCCACCGATTGCAGGCAATCCCGCACGCTTCGCTGAGGGGAGAAGCTCCGAAATTCCGGATACCGCTTGTCTTCATTGCTGAGCATCGCGTTCAACCACATCACTACCAGGGTGTGTTTTTCCAGGGTCTGAGCCACTCGATTCATCTCGATTCCGAACTTGTGTGCGTCCCAGTTGCCGATGTCGCCGGCGAGGTTCGGAAGGCCGTCGCCGATCAGATCACGGTACCCGTACGCCGCCGCCTGGCGGACGCGTTCGTCGGGAAGGGTGATCCCCTCCCGATAGATCGGCAGCAACCGGGGATCGTGGTAGGCGGCGGCCCCCACCAGCACGATGATCCGGCCCTCCTTGCGGAGTCTGCCCGAATCCCACAGCTTCACCATCGCCGATGGCCCGGGCCAGCTTTCCATCACCCGGCGCTGCATCTGCTCCTTGGCGGTGGTGTCGAAAAACGCCCCCGGGAAACGGCTGATCTCCGGGGAATACAACAGCCCCGAGGTCAACGCCACCTGCGCCGCCATACCGATTATCGACACCATGGGCGCACCGCCTTCTCTTCGTCCCACACCCGTGCGAGGATACCCGGTATGGGGCATCGAATAAAGCTGACCGTGGCTTACTTGGGCGCCGGCTTCTCCGGATGGCAACGACAGGCCAGGGGACGGACCGTGCAGGGCGAGCTCGAACGCGCCCTCGGCCGGATGACCGGTGTCACCCCGAAGGTGGTCGGCGCAGGCCGCACCGATGCCGGCGTTCACGCCGCCGGTCAGACGGCCCACACCGACCTCCCGGCGAAGATCGAGCCGGCCGACCTCGTCAGGGCGCTCAACGCGTCGCTCGATCCCGACCTGCGGATCCTCTCGTCCGCAGCCGTCGGCAACGCCTTTCACGCCCGTCACGACGCGCTTGCCAAGCTCTACACCTATCGGGTTCGATGGCGGCCGGAGCGCCTTCCCTGGGCGGGCCTACGGACCATCACCACCAACTCGCCAACCGACGAGGAACAAGCCCGCCGGGCGGTCGCCCTGCTGGTCGGGAGCAGGGACATGGCCTCGTTCTCGGTCCCTCAAGCGAGGCCTACCGTGCGCACCCTCCACCGCGCATGGATCGAAGACCTGCACCACGGCATGGACCTCCATTTCGTCGGCGACGGGTTTCTCAGGTACCAGGTTCGGCGGATGGTGGGGGCGGTGCTCGACGTGGGCCTCGGTCGGCTGTCCCTCGCAAAATTCGAAGACATGCTCAACCGCCCGCAGCCGGGAGCTCCCATCCGCACCGCTCCCGCCCGCGGGCTCACTCTGGAGCGAGTCTTCTACCGCCGCTCGCCCATGTTGGAGGCTGATGCTGCACACCATCCGGACAGTTGAAGTTGAAAGTTGAAAGTTGACGTCGTTGTCGAGGATCAACCAACGACAAATCCCGAGCCGCGTTCAACGAACGACCGTCCCTCGACCGCCGCCATCCAACTTTCAACTTTCAACTTTCAACTTGTAACTTCCAACTCGTTGCCTCCGGCACCCGGTGCGCTGCTCGCCCGCCCCTGTGGTAGACTCCCGTCCCCTGGAGAGTGAGATGCAGCCCCTCGATGAGATCGCTGCGCCCGGAACAGACGAGCGGGAGATCCTGGACATCCTCGATCTCGAGGCCCTCCCGCGACACGTTGCCATCATCATGGACGGCAACGGTCGGTGGGCGGTGGCGCGCAACCTACCGCGGGTGGAGGGCCACCGGGCGGGAATCCGCGCGGTTCGCGAGACCATCGAGACCGCGGCGCGGCTCGAGATTCCGGCGCTCACCCTCTACGCCTTTTCCACCGAAAACTGGAAGCGACCGCGCCACGAGGTGCTCACCCTCATGGGGCTTCTCAAGGAGTACATCCAGCGTGACCTGGATTCGTTTCATCAACACAACCTCCAGCTGCGACCCATCGGCCGCATCGACCAGCTCGACGAATCGGTCCAGGAGCAAATCCAGCTCGCCGTCGACACCACCCGGGAGAACACCGGAACCATCGTCCAGATCGCGCTCAACTACTCCGGACGCCAGGAGCTGACCGACCTGGTCAGAAGCACGGCGGCCGCAGCCGCGGACGGACGGATCGACCCCGCGTCCATCGACGAGGCCTGGATCGATGGCAACCTGATGACCGCCGGCATTCCCGACCCCGACCTCATGATCCGCACCTCGGGCGAACAGAGGATCTCGAACTTCCTGCTCTGGCAGCTGGCTTACTCGGAAATCTACTTCTCAAGGGTGTTGTGGCCGGACTTCGACAAGGTGGAGCTCTTCCGGGCCCTCCACGAGTATCAGAACCGGGACCGCCGTTTCGGTGGGCTGCCCACCTCGAGCGCGATCTTCCGACCCACCGGAGAGCCAATTGGTTAGCCAAAAAAAGTTCCAAAGGGAGCTGTTCGCAGTGGTGGCTATCCCGGTGGTGGTGGCGATCATCGCCTGGGCGCCGGCGTGGGCACTGTTGGCTCTGCTGGCGACGGCGGTGGTGATTGCGGGCGACGAGCTGCTCACCATGGCCCGCGCCTCCGGCGTCCCGTGCTGGCGCTGGCTCCCGCTGGCCCTGCTCGCCATGCTCCTCGCCGGCGCGTGGCTGAATGGCCCCCGGGGGGCGGCGGCGGTTTCCATCCTCACCGTGGTCGTGCTGCCCACCGCCCAGCTGGTCAGGCCGGAGTCGCCCACCGGCGGCCTGGCAGGATCGGCAGTCAGCTGTTTCGTGGTCTTGTACCTGGGGCTGAACGGCGCCTGCCTCGGCTGGCTCCGGTTGTGGCCGGAGCCCGGGCTGGCGGTCAAGCTGTTGCTGCTGTATCTGTTCAGCATCTGGGTGGGCGACTCGGGAGCCTACTACGTCGGTTCCCGCCTCGGCCGGTACAAGATGTCGCCCCGGATCAGCCCCAACAAGACCTGGGAGGGACTCGCCGGCGGTACGGTGGCGACCATCGCCGCGGCGACCATTCTCAACTTGGTTTTCGGCCGGCCTCTCGGCTGGACCCACCTGTTTGCGGTGGCGGTCATCCTGGCGTCGGCCGCTCCCCTTGGCGACCTGGTTGAAAGCCAGTTCAAGCGGGACACCGGCATCAAGGACTCATCGACCCTGATCCCGGGCCACGGCGGTTTTCTCGACAGGACCGACAGTCTGGTCTACGCCGCCGGGCCGGTGCTCGGTTACCTGCTGGCGGCGGGAATCCTGTGACGACCCCCGGCCGTATGTCTGCACACCGGGGCGGATTCGGGAAATACACCCGCCGCCGGAGAGGTTCGGAGTAGAGATGTTGACGAGTCTCCTCGCTTTCTTTTTCGTCCTCGGCGTATTGATCGTCCTCCACGAGGCGGGGCACTTCGGTGCAGCCCGCCTGCTCGGCGCTCCGGTGGAGGTGTTCTCGGTTGGTTTCGGCAAGCGCCTGTGGGGTGTGGAGCGGGGCGGAACCGACTACCGGATCTCCATGATCCCCTTCGGCGGCTACGTGCGCGTCGTCGGGCTCGGCCCCGACGAGTCGAACGTTGCGACTGACAGCGCTGTCGAGCAGGACCTCCTGCCGCGTTGGAAGCGCGCCATCATTTTGCTCGCCGGCCCCCTGACCAACATCATCGCCGCGGTGTTCTTTCTGGCCTTCGCCTTCGTCGTCGGCGTCGAAATGCCCGTCTACTTGGAGCAGCCTCCGGTGGTGGGTTGGGTCGACCCGGCGTCTCCGGCTGCCGAGGCTGAGATCGCAACCGGTGACCTCATTCGAATGGTCGATGGGGTCGAGATGCCCAGCTGGCGCGAGCTCGACATGGCACTGCTGACCGCCGGCGGCCGCGAGATCGCCCTCGACGTGGAACGGAACGGAACCAGCCGCACGGTTCGGATCACCCCGGAGTCGGTGACCCGCTACCAGTTCGGCTACTCGGGGCTCGCGGCACCCCTCGAGCCGGTGGTGATCCAGCTGCTCCCAGGACAGCCCGCCGCCCGCGCCGGCCTGGAGCCTGGAGATCTCATCCTGTCTATCGACGACGAGCAAGTTGAGCAGTTCTACGATCTGATCCGGATCATCTCGCCCCGTCCCGGCGAGGAGATGACCCTGCTGGTGCAGCGGGGAACTGACGTTGTTCCGATCACGCTCACCAGCGACGACGTCGGCGGCGAGGGCCGCATCGGCATCGCCCTGGTCTACCCTTCGGAGATCCGCAAGCTCGGTCCGGTGGCCGCGATCGCCGCCGGCGGGCGCGAATGCGTACGCATCACCCGGGAGACCTTCCGGGTGCTGGGTCGCCTGTTCGCCAGGAAGGCCTCGATGAGGCAGCTGTCCGGACCCATCGACATCGCGCGAATCTCCGGCGAGGCCGCAAAGAGCGGCTTCCACACCCTGATCCGGCTCATGGGCCTTATTTCCCTCCAGCTGGGGATCTTCAACCTGCTCCCGATTCCCATTCTCGACGGCGGCCACCTGACGATCATCGGCTTCGAGTCGGTCACCCGCCGCGACCTCCCGATCCGGGTCAAGGAGAGGATCCTGGAGGTGGGCTTTTATGCCCTGATCCTGTTGTTCGCATTCGTGATGTTCAACGACATCGTCAAGATCCTGCCGGACAGTGTCTACAACCTGATCTTCAAGGGCTGACCGACCCCGAGTCGCGATGCCTTCGACGTGCTAGAGTAGCCCGATGGTCGCTCGTCTGCTGGCCACTCTGGTGTTCCTCGTCTGCGCCGTCCTGGTGTTCTGGCAGGCCTTTGTCCATACCGTCCACCGCGGCACCCTCGCCGTGCCGAACCTGGTGGGCCGGCCGGTGGACGAGGCCTCTTTGAAAGCCCACGACGTCGGGTTGTCGGTGATCCTCGAAGAGCCCGGCGTCTACAGCGCTGCAGTGCCGCCGGGGGTCATTGCCGAGCAGCACCCGCGCGCCGGTTTCCAGGTCAAGACCGGATCTCCAGTCACCGTCCGACTCAGTCTCGGCAGCGAGCGGACCATGGTCCCGGACATCAGCGGCGAGTCGCTCCAGGGCGCCCTCAACGGGCTTGATCAGGAGGGTCTGAAGGCCGGGTTCCGGGCTCGGGTCGATGGCTTCACCGGCGCTGACCGGGTGCTCGCCACCGACCCTCCGATCGGCCAGCTGACCGTTCCGGAGACGGAGATAGACGTGCTGGTCAACGTCACCCCCCAGGAGGAGTTCTGGGTCATGCCGTCCCTGCTGTCCCGGTCCCGTGACGCCGTCCGCCGTCTGTGCCTGAACCACCAATTTCGTCTCGGCCAAATCCATCAGGTGGCGTACCCGGGACTGCCGGCGGGCCTGGTCATCAGGCAATATCCGCCGGCGGGGGCCCGACTGTCCCGCAGCGACATCATCACCATCTGGGTCGCCAAATGAATGTCCGCATCGCGCCTTCGCTGCTGGCCGCGGATTTCGCCCATCTCGCCCGCGAGGTAGCCGAGGTCGAGCGGGCGGGGGCGGATTTCCTCCACCTCGACATCATGGACGGGCACTTCGTCCCCAACCTCACCTTCGGTCCACCTGTAGTCCGCCGCCTGGCGGGTTACTGCACGATCCCCATGGACGCCCACCTGATGGTGTCGAATCCGGATGTGCTGGTACCGGATCTCGCCGAAGCCGGCGTCGCCCGAGTGGCGGTTCACGTGGAATCCGCCCCCCATCTCCACCGGACCCTGTCGGACATCCGAGACCGCGGCATGTCGGCCGGCATCGCCATCAACCCGGCAACTGCCCTGACTGCCCTCGAGGATGCCCTGCCGTTCGCCGACTTCGTCCTCGTCATGTCGGTGAACCCCGGGTTCGGAGGTCAGTCCTTCATTGGCGAGTCGATCGCCAAGATCAGGAGGCTGCGCGCCCTGATCGGAAAGGCGACGATGGACATCACGGTGGATGGTGGGGTCGGCGTTGACAACGCAGCCGATCTGGTCGCCGCCGGCGCCACAACCCTGGTCGCCGGATCTGCGATCTTGGGCGTCGAAGACCGCCAACGAGCCGTCGCCCTGCTGCGCAGCCGTGCCTCCGGAGTATGACGTGCTGAACCGACATCTACGAAATGCCGCACTTCTCGTGATATCCGTCACACTCGGCAGCGCCGGTTGTGCCAGCTCGAAAAGGAGCGATGAACAGATTCTGGAGGAGCTTGCGTCGCAAGACAAGGAGTCGATTTTCGAGCATGCCGAGGAGCTCTACGGTAAGAAGAACTATCGTGAAGCGCGAAAGTATTTTTCCTTCGTCTACGACACCTTTCCCAACGACCCGCTCGGCCACAAAGCGGCCCTCAGAGTGGCCGACACCTACGCCGCGAAATCAGACCCCACCAATCTCACCGAAGCCCGTCTGCGGTACCGGGACTTCGCCAACCGCTACCCGAACGACCCGGACCGCGACTATGCTCTGCTGATGGTCGGCAACACCTACAGCGAGAAAAAGATACGGCCTGATCGCGATCTCACGAATCTGCACGAATCGTACAACGCCTACCAGCAGCTGGTGACCCTCTATCCCAATTCGCGGTACGCTCCCGAGGCCCAGGAGCGGATCGACCGACTGCGCGAGACACTCGCCGAACACGAGTACCTCGTGGCCCACTATTATTACCGAAATAAGCGGTGGTATGGCACGCTTTGGAGGCTCGAATACCTCAAGGAAAACTACCCCGAATATTCGAAGATGGCTGCGGTCGATTCCATGCTTGAAAGCGCCCAAAACAAGATCGACGAAGTCCAGGAAACCTACCAGAAACTCATCGAAGAACGGCAAAGGTCAAAGAAGGATTGACGCACAGAATCTCTTCGAGTAACCTAAGACTGTGCATCTAGTGTGCTTCCAAACACAGGGAGAGTTCCCATGAGAGGCGCAATCTGCTTCGCGATGATATTTGTATTGACCGCGGCCATGGTCGCTGCGCAGGCGGTGGCCCCACCGCCCAAACCTCTGTTTCTGAGAGGTGACCACTGGACCCCCTACGATCCTCCAACGGAGTTTCCGGAGGGCAGCACGGTCCATATCGTGCAAAAAGGGGACACCCTGTGGGATTTGGCGCAGCAGTACCTGGGCGATCCCTATCTGTGGCCACAAATCTGGGAGCGCAACCCCTACATCCTCGACTCCCACTGGATCTACCCCGGGGATCCGATCGTCATCGACGTGGCGGTGCAGGCCCCGATGCCGGAGCAGGAGATCATCGAGGAGACCATCACCACCCAGGTTGAGCCAACCGGCGAATGGGAGGAGCCGATCGCCGAGGGGGTTCCGTTCCCGCTCGGAAGCCCGGCGGACGTGTACTGTTTCGCCCGCCTCATGCCGAATGACGGCGGCTTCCCGTTCACGATCGTCTCGTCGGAGCGCATCGGGATGCAGGATCAGTTCAGCGAGGGCGAGATCATGTACATCGACGGCGGCGTCAACCAGGGGGTCGCGGCCGGTGACGAGTTCTTCATCATGCACCGCGAGCATCCGCTCAGACACCCGGTTTCGAATGCCGACATGGGCATCGTCTACAGCCAGGTCGGCCGGTTGAAGGTCCTGTGCGCCCAGGAGGACTCCGCCATCGCTGAGATCACCTACGCCTGCGACCCCGTGGTATTCGGCGACGTCCTGTTGCCCTTCAACCCGATTCCGGTACCTCTGGTGCTCCCGCCCGACCCGTCCGACCGCTGCGACGAGCCGAACGGCAAGCCCACCGGTTACATCGTCTACAACCGAGACGATCAGATCGACATCGGCACCAACTGGCCGGTGTTCATCGATCTGGGAGCGGCGGAGGGCCTCTACCCCGGCATGTTCGCCACTGTCTTCCGCGACAACCCGGTCGCCGGAATGCCGCGGCTGGTGATCGGCGAAATCGGGATCCTCACCGTCGAAGACAGCTACTCCACCTCCCTGGTCACCAGGGCCTGGCGGCCGGTGGAGATGGGGGACAGGGTCGAGATCAAGTAGCCCGCAGGACGAATTCAACAACTCACACGCCCCCGCCATGGCGGGGGCTGTTCTTTTTTCTGGAATATTCGAGATCACTCCAGCCAACTCCGGATTGGCGTGCATCCCGCGGCCCGGAATGATACCCGGCCGACCCCGGTGGTATGCTCGCCAGATGGAGCAGGATTGGGTATTCGACGGCGAAGACCGCAGGTTCATGGGCTTCGCGCTCGACCAGGCGCGAGCCGCGGCGGCCCGCGGAGAGGTTCCCGTAGGGTGCGTCGTGACCTGCCGGGGAAAGGTCATCGCCCAGACCGGAAACTGCCGCCAGGAACTGAATGATCCAGCCGGTCACGCTGAAATCCGAGCCCTGGGTGCCGCCGGCAACTCCCTGGGGGACTGGCGCTTGGACGGCTGCACCCTTTACGTGACTCTCGAGCCCTGTCCGATGTGCGTCTCCGCCTGCCGCCAGGCGCGGGTCGATCTGGTGGTATGGGGAGCCTCCGATCCGGTGTTCGGGGCCTGCGGGACGGTGATCGACCTCGCCGAGGACCCTCGCCTCGGTCGGCCGCTGGCGCACCGCGGCGGTCTTCGAGCCGAGGAGTGCGGCGACCTCCTGCGGTCGTTCTTTACCAAAACGCGCGGTTCATCGTAGAATGTGTGGCCCTCGCGGAGAGGTGCCGGAGTGGTCGATCGGGGCGGTCTCGAAAACCGTTGACCTTTCACGAGGTCCAAGGGTTCGAATCCCTTCCTCTCCGCCAGATCTTTGAATGTGACAATCGCGAACGGAGAGGTGTCCGAGTGGCCGAAGGAGCACGCTTGGAAAGCGTGTGTGGGGGTAACTCCACCGCGGGTTCGAATCCCGCCCTCTCCGCCATCGATGAATCGGGAGCCTTGCCTGGAGCCCACCCTGGAGCCCGGGTCCTGTGCATCGTCACCCTTCGAATCGTGTCAGGCCCGGAAGGGAGCAGCACTAAGGAGGGCACCGACGAGTGCCGCAGGTTACCTGGGCTCCATGGTGGGCTCCCTTCGCTAGAGATGATCAGATCGTCTTCGCAATTGCTCAATACTCGCGGCGCATATCTCGCGGCAACAGCATCGGTTCACCGATTCGGATCGACGCGAGATCTGAGCCGCGAGAATTGAGTTCTGAGGATATTTTCAACAAACGCAATTTACGGAGTCTGCGGAGTGAATTGCGCAGAAATCTCTCCGTCCTTACCGCAAGAGGTGTTCGAAGCGGTCAACGATGGTGTGGGCTGCTTGGAGGGCGCCGTCGGTGCGGCGACGGACCGGCCGGGGTTGGTCGAAGAGGCGTTCGATCGAGGTGAGCCACGAGCCATCGTTGAAGGCCCCCTCGGTGATCTCTACCGAGCTCATAGTGCGCCGGACAAACTCCGCCAGCACGGGTGATTCAGGAAACCGGGGTCGGGGAATGAAGGCCATGGCAGAGCCCGCATGCCAGGTCTCCGCCACCGTGCTGTAGCCGAGCTTGCCCACCACCACGTCGGCGGCCGACACCAGGTCCGGATGGTAGAAGTCCGAGCAAAACGGAAGCACGACCAGCCGGCCGCGACGGCGGTGTGCTCGCCCTCCGCCGGGGACGACGAAGGTGGCCCGCGGATGATCGGCCAGGGCCGCAAGATCCCGGTAGTTCCAGCCGACGCCCCCCATGGTCAGTAGCACCATGGGATCTCCCGCGGGTACTCCCAGTCGCCGACGGATCAGCTCGGGTTTGGTCCGTGATGCCCGCGCCACGGGCGGCACCGCAACTGCCCCCGGCCACTGCCCACACGCCGGTTCGGTCTGCAGGCGCAGGTCGGCTCTGGCAAAAAGCTCGGTCATGGCGTCGGCGTGGCCCAAAAGGGCCAAATTTGGGGGGTCAAAGCCGCGGTAGATCCAGTCCCAGGTGAAGTTCTCCACCAGCACGCTCGCCGCCCCGAGCCTGCCGGCGGCGGCAATTCCGAGGGGGGCGATGTCGCTGATCACCACTGGGCACCCCGTTTGATCGATGCGCCGGGTGAGACGGTCGAGAACGCCCGAGGCCTCTGCCAGCACTTCGTCGAGCCTGCGAACCGTCGCCTCCAAATCCTCCTCGAGGGGAGTTCGCTGAACCAGGCCCACGTCGGTGCGCAGGCGGTGCATGGTGAAGGGCACGGTCAGCGAGTCGTCGACGAACCAGCGCGGCACGGTGGTGAGGATGTGGGGATGAAGGCCCGGGCGGAGGGAGGCGAGAGCCTCGACCACGGCGCACGCTCTGGCGGCGTGGCCGAAGCCGTGGGCCGAGACCACCACCGCCACCGGCACCTTTTCGCGTCGCCGACTCACCCCTGCCGACCTCCCGATCGGCCAGCAGTGTACGTGATACGATGCCGCCATGAGAGGTGTGTCCGTCCTCGCCGGCACGATGTTGATCGCGATCTCGGTTTCCGCTCAAGGCCCGGAAGGCCGGGCGTGGCAGCAGCGCCTCCAGCTGGACATTCAGCTGCCGGTGCCGGCGGTGGAGCTGGAGTCCGTCAACCCCTTCGCATTGCCAGTTGACGCACCTCCACGGCTGCTCACCTCGGCCGTTCCCAGCAAGGTGGCGGTGGTGGGCCCGCTCGTGGTGGCCGCCTACGTCGACGCCCGCGGCGACTGCCTCGGCGCTGTTCCACTGGAGCTGCCCTTCCCGGGTCTCACCTCGGTGATCATCGACGAGCTGTCGGGAAGCCGCTTCGATCCCGCCATGGACGGCACCACGGCGGCGCCGTCCTGGGTCGTGGTGGAGGTGAGTCTACAGGGCAAGGTCAAGGAGGGCGAAGTCGCCGAGCCGGTGCTCGATCTTCCCGATCCCACCCGCCCGCCCGACACCAGCCCGCCGCCGCGGGTCTCGCCCTCCGGAAACCTCAACCGGCTGCCGGCGGTGCCCGCCGCAGATCTCACCAGCCTCGCCGTCCCGAAGCGCTTCAAGATCAAGGCTCCGGGCCAGGCGGCCGACGTGTTGCTGACCGCCCTGGTTCACATCACATCGGACGGCCGCTGCGACCGCTTCGTGCCCCTCGACATGCCGTCCGGCCTCGGCCCCTGGCTGTCCGCATACCTCGCCAGCTGGCGCCTCGAACCGGCCATGGCCGAGGAGGCTCCCGCCGAAGCGTGGCTCATCTACACCGGCAGGGTTCGCCTGCAGCTTTCGAGCCTGCAATCCGGCGAGGCGAGGACCCTCGCCGATCGGGTTTACGATCCGCACGAAGATACGGACACCGGCGAGTAACCTCCTGGCCACTGACTCCTCGATCGCAAGCCAATCAGAGACCCATTGGACCCGCCCCTCCTCCCACCCATTACGAATTGCGAATTGTCGGCGTCCGAGAGTGTCATGCTTCTGGCAGTGCCGGTCTCGGTAGGCCAGAATTCGTAATTCGTAATTCGTAATTCGCAATTCGCAATGGTAAGGGAGGGCGGGGCTCGGCGATCAGCCGTCGCGTCGGAGGATTTTGCGGAGGTTGCCCTGGCGAACCGTGACCCGCTCCGAGTCAAGCCACTCGAGGATCGGGATGGCGAGTTTGCGGCTGAGCCCGAACTCGTCCTTGAAGTCGCCCACCGAGATCGACTCGGCGTCGAGGGCACGGACCCGACGCGCCACCTCGTCGAGGGCCGCCCGGTGGATCAGCAGCTTGCCCTCCAGCCTGGTCAGCCGCCCGCGCTGCACCAGGAACTGGCAGATGCCCTCGACCACGGCAGGCTTCGAGGCGAGCCGCTCTGCCACCTCTCCGGGTGACGGCGGCGCGAGCTCCGCCTTCCGGTACTCCGCCTCCACCTTGCGGGACAGCTCGGCACCGAGCTCGGTCATGTGCTCGTCGCTGCCGGCCGGCACAACCCTGCCGCCGGTCACCTCCAGCACCCCGCGCTGGCGCAGCTCCTCGAGATAGACGTCGGCCAGGCTCAGCGCCATCCGGGGCAACAGCGCCCCCATGAAGTCGCGGGCCGGGATACCGGCCGACACCACCTTTTCAGAGAGCCTCCGCTTGAGCTCACCGGCGGCGGCAGCCGTCAGCTGGACCAACTGCCGGGTGGCCACCATTCTCGGTGGGCGGGTCGGCAGGCTGCGAATTCGATCAGCGGCCACCAGTCGGCCGAGGGGTGCCTCCACCGCCGACGTCAGGACTCCGAGCCGTCCGGCCAACTCTTCGGCCGACGCTGCTGCCAGTCCCACGCGGTCAATCCACCCGGCGAGCACCTCCGGCCAGGTGTCGCGGCTCACCGACGGCAGCTCGGCAAGCCGGGCACTGTGCTTGCGTTGCCAGCGCCGGAGATGGGCATCCATCACAACGCCACCCGCAAATGTGTTCACCGGGGAGGGCCGACGCAGAACCATTCGGTCGCCCGGGAAGAGCAGCACCGGCTGCTTGAGCTTGAGCTGGGCGACCGCCGCCCCACCCGGAACCAGCGGTCGAACGCTGAGCCTCTCGATCCTCGCAGCGACCCGGGATGCCAGCGCGTGCACCTCCACCTCATCGCCCTCGTCCAGCGGCTTGGGCGCCGACGCCAGCAGCTCGAGGCGTACCGTGGCGAGACTGGTGGGCTGCCAGGGTCCCAACGACAGCAACTGGTCGCCGCGGCTCAGGTCCTGCCGCGACAACCCCACCAGGTTGACCGCCACCCGTTCGCCCGCCTCGACGCGATCGCGTTCCACGCCATGGACGTGGAGGCGTCGGATGCGGGCGGTTTCACCGCGCGGCAGGATGGTGATCTCGTCGCCCACCGACACCGAGCCCCACAGGGAGGTCCCGGTCACCACGGTGCCGGCCCCGGTGAGGGAAAACACCCGGTCCACCACCTCCCGGTATGGCCGGTCGTCCACCTGGTGAGGGGCGACTCGCCGGGCCTCGTCGAGCAGCAGGGTCCTCAAAGCGTCCAACCCGGCTCCAGTGGTGGCCGACACCTGAATCACCGGCGCCTCGCCGTAGGGCGTCGTCTCGAGCAACTCGCGAACCTCCTCCACAACCAGGTCCGCGTAGTCGCTCTCCGCCGCATCCGCCTTGGTGACCGCGACGATGATGCCCGGGACCCCCATCAGCCGAATCACCTCGAGGTGCTCCCGGGTCTGGGGCATGACCCCCTCGTCGGCCGCCACCACCACCAGCGCCCGATCGATGCCGGCGGCGCCGGCGATCATCGTGTGGACCAGGCGCTCGTGCCCGGGCACATCCACGAAGTGAAGCTGGAGGTCGTCTTCGGTGAGCTGGGCGAAGCCCAGATCGATGGTGATGCCCCGCTCCCGCTCCTCCGGCAACCGGTCGCAGTCGGTGCCGGTGAGGGCCTTCACCAGGGAGGTCTTGCCGTGGTCGATGTGGCCGGCGGTGCCGTAGACGACGTGACGCATGGCCGTATCCTACGCGGCCGCGGCGCTCCAGGGAAGCCGGCGGCAGAATTCGAAATTCGGAATTCGGAATTCGAAATTCGGAAAACCGCACCCGAGCCTCCGCGACTCCGCCGTCCCTCCTCGCTCGGCTCCCGGCTCCGGTTGACCGTTTAACTTCCAACTTTCAACTTTCAACGCATCATGTGACGTGTCACCCCCCACCAATCACGCTATCCTCTCCCCATGGACCATCACACCCCGACCGAGACCGAGCTCAAGATCCCGGTCGGTGACCTCGATGCGGTGCGGCGGCGGCTGGCGGCGTCCCCCGGGGCCCACCAGGCACATCCGGTCGAGCGTGAGGTCAACACTCTCCTCGACACCGTCGACGGCCAGCTCGCGACGGCAGGCCGGGTGCTCAGGCTGCGCCGGATCGGCGACCGCCGGCAGCTCACTCTCAAGGGGCCGGCCAGTTTCGAAGGCACCATCAAGCACCGCGAGGAGCTCGAGCTGGATGTGGACGATGCCCAGGTGCTGGCCGAGATCTTAAAACGCCTGGGCTTTGGCCCCGTCATCCGGTATGAAAAGGACCGTGAGAGCTGGCGGGTGGACGGGGTGACGGTGGCCCTCGATCACACGCCGATGGGGGATTTCGTGGAGCTGGAAGGGCCGGCGGACCGGCTGGTCGCCCTGGCCTCGGGCCTCGGCATCGATCCCGAGCGCGCCGTACGGGACTCCTACATCAGCCTTTGGCAGGAGCACCGGCGGGCTCATCCGGAGCTCGGCCTGCCCCGGGACATGGTCTTCGAGCCGTGACCGTCGCTGCCCCCGCCGTCGCCATGGTCTTCGCAGCCGGCCGGGGCGAACGGATGCGGCCCCTGTCCGACGTGATGCCCAAGCCGGCCCTCGACCTGCCCGACGGTCCGGTGATCTCTTCCCCCCTTCGGCTCGCGGTCGAGACCGGCTGCGGTCGGGTGGTGGTCAACGCCTGGCACCTCGCCGACCGCATGGAGGATGCCGTCCGCGGCGCCGGCCAACCACCCGGGGTGGCGGTGAGGTTCTCCCACGAGAGCAAACTCATGGGGACCGCAGGGGGTCTCGCCCTCGCCCGTGACCGGGGCCTCCTGGACGGTGACGGCCCGGTGTTGGTGATCAACGGCGACGGCCTGCTCAACCTGTCGCTTCAGCCCCTCCTCGAACGGCACGCGGCCGCCGGCGACCTGGTGACCCTCGGCCTGCTGCCCCACCTCGACCCCGCGAAATGGTCCAGGGTCCTGCTCGACGGCGACGGTTTGGTTTCGGACATTCTGGCTCCCGGCCGGCCAGCCATCTCGGAGGCCCCCTTCCTCTACCCGGGCGTCATGTTGGTCTCACGGAGCGCCCTCGACTCCCTCGCCGCCACCCCGCACGGCGTCGGCCGGGGCCTCTGGGCGCCCGCCCGCGAGTCCCGCCGGCTGGGCGGTGTGGTGCTCACCGGTCACTGGCGCGAGGTGGGCACCCCGGCCGACTACCTCGAGGCCGCCCTGCGCCAACTGGGGGACGGATCCAGGATCCACCCCTCGGCCCGGGTCCATCCCGGCGCCTCACTCGGAGCCGCCTTCGTCGGACCGGGCGCCCGCATCGAGGCCGACGCCGTGATCGGGGATGCCGTGGTGGGCACCGGCGCGGTGGTGAAACGCGGCGCCCGGGTCATCCGGTCGGTGCTGCTCGGCGCCGTCGAGGCGATCGCCGGGGAGAGTGTGGTCGACGAGTTTCGAGCTCTTCCTCTTGCTCGTTGAAAATTCTCCTGCTTGGCTCTGGGGCTGTGGGGCTATGGGGCAGTGGGGCGCGCAGCACGCCGTTCTTCCCAACGCCTTGTCTATCCCCCCGGCTCGTCCGCGATCCGTGGGGTCCCGAGGTCCCGAGCTGGGCAGGCCAGCCGAGATCGGTTTCCCGATTCCCGATTTCCGAATTCCGAATTCCGAATTCCTCAGAGTCCCTGCTTCCGCCACTCCTCCCAGCCGACCCGCCACACCAGGGTGTAGACCCTCGCCGTGCCGGGGGTCACCCGCAGCACCCGCATCCGGCCGTGGTGGTCGCTGAGGTAGACCGAGCTCGGAGTGGCGGTAGAGCGCGGGGTGAAGGTGATGATGTCGCCGCGGCCGGCGCGCACCGGATCGTCCATGTCGCCCCCCAGCCGTCCCCATCCCGAGGGGTCCGGGATCGTGCGATTTTGGAGAATGCCGAGGCCCGCGGTACGCCCCTCGAGGTGCAGCACCTCGCCGATCAATCGGTCGCGGCCGGTGACCAGATCGACCCGGCGCAGGCCGTCGCCGTCGCCGTCCTCGGCGATAAAGCACCGCCAGCCGCCGTCCTCGGTGCGCTCGAAGACCAGCGCCGTCGCCTTCACCTTCATGATGGCGTGGGCCCGACAGCGGACCATCATGCCCCACAGCCGGCCGCTCACCTCTCTGAGCGCCGCCGCCCGGCGCGCCTCGTCGAGGGTCGGGATCCCCGCCACGGTCATCAAAGCCATTACGGCGAGCACCACTACCAGCTCCAGCAGGGTCCTGCCGTGGGGGCAGCCGGCCACGCATTCCCACCTTCGTTGGATCGTCACCTCCACCTCCCCGGCAAGAAGCGGCCCCGAAGGGCCGCGTCCCGTCCACGCTGCGAGGTTGTCGATCAGCCGCCCTTCGTCGAAGAGTTCGACCGGGGCAGCCGGACCTTTTCGGTCAGGGTTGTCTTGCCGTCAGTGACGACGTACGGCCGCAGGTTGGCCAGCGACTTCTCGCCGATCCCGCGCACCGCCTGCAGCTCCTCCACCTTCTTGAACGGTCCGTTGGCCTTCCGGAACTCGATGATCCGGTCAGCCGTCGAAGGACCGATCCTCGGCAGCAGCTGCAGCTGTTGGGCCGTCGCCGTGTTGATGTTGACCACCCCCGCGGGGGTCGACTCGGTGCTGCCTGCGGCGGCGACCGCGGCGATCAACGCCAGGACCACCACCACGGGCAACAAGTGCAGTTTCATGAACCGTCTCCTTTCTGTTTTCGGTTTTTTATGGTGAGGGTCGATTCGATCACGGGTCGTGCATGGCCACCTCCTTCGTTGGAATGCTCTGCTGATGAGGCACAACTTGTGCCACCGTCGCCAAATCATTTAAATTTTTGGTTTTAAAGAATTTACAGTTGATTACGCCAGCTGTCGTGAAGCTCGCGTGTCAGGGTTTTCTGACGCCGGCGGCGAAAACGCAGCGCTGGCGGGCGTCAAGGTTTTCTGTCACTGTACGGCTGTTATACTCCCCGGCCAAATCCGCACCCATGGAGACTCCATGCCGCCGCCCGCCAACCCCGGACCGAACCTCTCGACACGGCCGCCAGCGTGTTGGCCTGGAGGCGGCTGATGGTGACTACCGAGCGCCGGATCGTCTCCGACATCCGCGAGACCGCCGACATGATCGCCTTCAAGCACTCGGTGTTTGCGCTGCCTTTCGCCGTGATGTCGCTGATCACCGCCGCCTCCCCGGGGTCGCCGTCGTTAAGGGTGTGGCTGTGGGTGCTGGTGGCCATGGTGTCGGCGCGCACCGCCGCGATGTCCTTCAACCGACTCGCCGACCACCGCCTCGATGCCGACAACCCCCGGACCGCCGGCCGGTCGTTACCGGCGGGCCGTCTGAGCAGGGGATTCGCCCTGTCGGTGACGATCGCGGCCGCCGTGCTCTTCGTGGCGGCGGCGGGCCTGCTCAACCGGCTCTGCCTGGTGCTCGCTTTACCGACCCTGGCGGTCCTGCTGGGTTACTCCTACGCCAAGCGGTTCACTGCGGCCGCTCACCTCTGGCTCGGCGTCGCCCTCGGTCTGGCGCCCATCGGAGCCTGGATCGCCGAAACCGGCTCCCTCGCTCTGCCGCCGCTGGTGCTGGCCGGCGCCGTCACCATGTGGGTGGCCGGATTCGACGTCATCTACTCGCTCCAGGACGAGGACTTCGACCGCCGACGGGGGCTGCGCTCGCTGCCGGCCGCGGTCGGCGGTCACCGCGCGCTGATGGCGGCTCGGCTGTTTCATGGAGCCGCCCTGGCGGGTTTCGTGGTCTTCGCCATCATGGCCGGCGGCGGCTGGCTCCGGCTCGGGGCCGCCCTCGTCGCCGGGGCGATGCTGTTGTGGCAGCACCGGCTGGTCTCGGCCGACGACCTCGAGGCCGTCGACGCCGCATTCTTCACCGCCAACGGAGTACTGGCGGTGGTGATGTGTGTTCTGTTCCTGCTGGCCCGCTGCTAAGTGCTAAGATCCAACCCGCCGTATGAGCTCGCCGAAGATCCCCTTCCGTCACATCGCCGTCGAGGGTCCCATCGGGGTCGGCAAGACGTCGCTGGTCCAGCTGCTGGCCGACCGCTTCGAGGGCGTGATGGTGCTCGAGGACATCACCAACCCCTTCCTGCCCGACTTTTACGAGGGGCGCGCCGGAGCCGCCTTCCAGGTTCAGATGTACTTCCTGCTGTCGCGCTTTCAGCAGCAGCGTGAGATCAACCAGATGAACCTCTTTCAGCGGTTGGTGCTGGCGGACTACACCTTCCCGAAGGACCGTATTTTCGCCTACCTCAACCTCGACGACACCGATCTCAGGGTTTACGAGAAGCTCTATCCGGTGCTCGAGCAGGAGGTCCCCACCCCGGACCTGGTGATCTACATGCAGGCCTCGGTGCCGGTGCTGCTGGAACGGATCGCACGGCGCGGCAGGGACTTCGAACGGACCATCGATCCGGACTATCTGGTGAGGCTCAGCGAGGCCTATTCGTACTACTTCTTCCACTACCGGGAGACGCCGCTGCTGGTGGTCAACACCGACGACATCGACTTCGTCAACAAACGCGCCGACTTCGACGCCTTCGTCGAGCAGATTCTGCGCTGCCGCCACGGGACCCAGGTCTACGTGCCGATCGGCACCACCAGCAACTCCGACCTCAAGCCGTCCGAACGACCTGAATGAAAAATGAGAAATGGAAAATGGAAAAAGCCGGTTTGCCCGGCCGGGATGATCGTGTTCGGAAGGATGTTGCCCGGGAGATCACCCCCTGATACGGAACCGTAACCCCGACCAACCGGGGCATCGAGAGCCGTAGACCCTCGCACGCCCCTCCGAGTCCGTTTCCGAATTCCGAAATCCGAATTCCGAATTCTCTCGCCGTGCTAGTCTCCCGCCGAGGACCGAATGCTGTCCCGAGACCTCTTCCGCACCGACCCCGACGCCGTGCGCGCCATGTTGGCGGCGCGCCGGACCGATGCCCCCCTCGACCGGTTGCTCGAGGTGGACCGCGAGTGGCGTTCTCTCGTGGTGCGGCTGGACGAGCTGCGCGCCCTGCGAAACACCGGCTCCAAAGAGGTGGGGGAGCTGTTCCGCACCGGTCACCGGGAGCAGGCCGAGTTGAAGCGGGCAGAGATGACCGCCGTCGGCGACGACATCAAGGCGATCGAGGAGCGCTCGCGAGGGCTCGAGGAGGAGCTGCAGGCCCTCGAGCTGACGATCCCGAACCGGCCCGACCCCTCGGTGCCGGTGGGCGCGAGTGAGGCCGACAACCGGGTGGAGCGCAGCTGGGGCGACCGACCCTCGTTCGATTTCGAGCCCCAGGCCCATTGGGACCTGGGGCCCGAGCTGGGCATCCTCGACTTCGAACGCGCGGCCAAGATCGCGGGCGCTCGATTCGTGGTGCTGAGCGGCGTCGGCGCGGCCCTCGAACGGGCCCTGGTGTCCTACATGCTCGACCTTCAGACCCTTCACCACGGCTATACCGAGGTCCTGCCGCCCTACATGGCGAGCTCCGCCTCGCTGATCGCCACCGGCCAGCTGCCGAAGTTCGGCGACGATTTGTTTCATGCCGAGGGCACCGATCTCTACCTGATCCCCACCGCCGAGGTCCCGGTCACCAACCTCCACCGCGAGGAGACCCTGGCCGAGGAGGAGCTGCCGCTGAGGTACTGCGCCTTCACGCCGTGCTTCAGGGCCGAGGCCGGCTCCTACGGCAAGGACGTCCGGGGTCTGGTCCGGCTCCACCAGTTCCACAAGGTCGAGCTGGTGGAGTTCACCACGCCGGACAGCTCCGCCGACCGTCTCGAGCAGCTCACGGGGTTTGCCGAGGCCGTGCTTCAGGGCCTTGGACTGCCCTACCGGGTGGTCTCCCTGTGCACCGGAGACCTCGGGTTCTCCGCCGCCAAGACCTACGATCTCGAGGTCTGGTTGGCGGCGCTGGGCAGCTATCGGGAGATCTCCTCCTGCTCCAACTTCACCGACTTCCAGGCGCGCCGGGCACGGATCCGATACCGCCCGGCGGACGGCGGACGGCCGCGATTCCTCCACACCCTCAACGGCTCGGCGCTCGCCGTCGGCCGCACCATGGTCGCGGTTCTCGAGAATTACCAGCAGCGGGACGGCTCGGTCGTCATCCCCGAAGTGCTCCGTCCGTATCTCCACGGCCTCGAGGTCATCGAGCCTTCTCGTTGACTCCACGAGATTCCAAATTCCCACCCAACCCCCCGCCCCAAATTGAAAATTGAAAATTCCTCCACCCGGGCCTCAATTCAGCTAGACCACAGGCCAATTTGCAATTTGAAATCTGCAATTTGAAATTTCGCTCATTCGGGCGGCGGCAGCTCGAGGCGGTCGGCGATCGTGGCCATGGCGTCGCGGACGAACTCGATGTGCTCGCCGAGCTCGACACCCAGCTCCTCGGCGCCGCGGCGCACGTCCTCACGGTTGACGCCGCGGGCGAAAGCCTTGTCCTTGAGCTTCTTCTTCACGGATTTCATCCGCACCTCGGCCACCGATTTGTCCGGCCGCACCAGCGCACAGGCGGTCAAAAAACCGGTCAGCTCATCCACCGCGAACAGCGCCTTCGCCGCCGGGCTGTCACGCGGGACGCCCATGTAATCGGCATGGGAGGCGACGGTGAGCACCCAGTCCTCCGGCCAGCCGAACTCACGCAGGATTCGCGTTCCGACGTGGAGGTGGGTCTCCTCGGTGGGGTTCTGCTGGTAGTCGAAGTCGTGGATCAGGCCGATGATTCCCCACGCCTCCTCGTCCTCGCCCAGCCGCCGGGCGCAGGCCCGCATGGCAGCCTCGACCGCCAGCGCGTGCTTGATCAGGCTCGGGTTGTCGGTGTGCTCGGTCAGCAGCTGCCACGCGTCGTCCCGCGTCGGTTGGATTGCCATCGCAACCTCCTGGACCATCCAGTATATCGGGGAGCGCGCGGCAGAATTCGAAATTCGAAATTTGAAATTCGCGATTCACCCAAAGATTCTGATTGAACCGGAAAATGTGTCCATTTTGCAAAAATATCCCCTTGACAATCCTGAAAACGGTCCTAGAATCTGCGAAACGGCACAGAAGGAGGTCACACCGTGCCCATTTCCAAGTCAGACATCCTCACCAGATCGAAGAAGGATAGCGTCCACTTCCTGCGTCTCCAGTTCACCGATATCGACGGCGTCATCAAGAACGTCGAGGTCCCTTCCAGCCAGTTCGAGAAAGCCCTCGACGGCCAGATCATGTTCGACGGCTCGTCGATCCAGGGCTTCACCCGGATCGAGGAGTCGGACATGCTGCTGGTGCCCGACCTCGACACCTTCCAGGTGTTCCCGTGGTCGTCGGACCACGGCAAGGTGGGGCGGCTGATCTGCGACATCGCCAACCCCGACGAGTCGCCCTTCGAGGGTTGCCCGCGGACCGCCCTGAAGAACGCCGTGGCCAAGGCGAAGAAGATGGGCTACCGGATGATGGCCGGGCCCGAGGCCGAGTTCTTCCTTTTTCAGCGCAACACCAACGGCGACCCGGTTCCCCAGACCCACGACACCGGAGGCTACTTCGACCTCAGTCCCCGAGACCTCGGCGAGGAGGCCCGCCGCGACATCACCCTGGTCCTCGAGGCCATGGGCTTCGAGGTGGAAGCCGCCCACCACGAGGTGGCGCCCGGCCAGCACGAGATCGATTTCAAGTACGAGGACGCCGTCACCACCGCCGACGCCATCGCCACATTCCGCTTCGTGGTCAAAAAAGTGGCGCTGATGCACGGCCTCCACGCCACCTTCATGCCCAAGCCCATCGCCGGCGTCAATGGCTCCGGCATGCACACCCACCAGTCCCTGTTCACCCCCGGGGGCAAGAACGCGTTTTATGACGCCAAGGGTGATTGGCAGCTGTCGAAGGTCGCACGCGCCTATATCGGCGGCCTGCTGACTCACGCCCGGGCCTTTGTCGCGGTCACCAACCCCCTGGTCAACTCCTACAAGCGGCTGGTGCCGGGGTACGAGGCGCCGGTCAACGTGGCCTGGTCCGAGAAGAACCGGTCGCCCATGATCAGGGTCCCGGCGCGGCGTGGCGTCGGCACTCGCTGCGAGGTCCGCATCCCCGATCCTTCGTGCAACCCGTACCTGGCGCTGACCGTGATGCTGGCGTCCGGACTCGACGGAATCGAGCGCGGTCTCGACTGCGGCGAGCCGGTCAACCGCAATATCTTCGAGATGAGCCAGCGGGAGAAGCGGCGGCTCAAGGTCCACCAGCTGCCGGCCAACTTGGACGAGGCGCTCACCTTTTTCGAAAAGGACGAGGTGATGAAGGAAGCCCTGGGCGAGCACATTTTCGAGCACTTCCTGCTCAACAAGCGGCAGGAGTGGGCGGAGTACATCAAGGAGATTCACAACTGGGAGCTGGAGCGGTATCTCGACCGTTACTGATCCCGCGACAAACGACCATCGACCGCCCCGCCCGGCGGGGCGTTTTGTTTTTGAATTTGGGCGGGAGACTAGTGATTCTATTCACAAGCGATGGCTGATACAGTAAGCTGCTGAGTGCGAGGGCTTGCCCATGATCTTCGATCCAGCCACGCCCCCCGGAATCCCGGTTCCGCCAGGTCGCCGGCAGTATTCGAAGAGCTCCGGCTCACGCCTCCGATCACGACCCATCGACCATCGTGCCGAGTCCTCCGTGCACGAATACGACCGGTCGCGCGGTTAATAGGGGAGTCCAGGTCATGCCAATCATCACCATCTCGCGCAGGGCCCACAGCGGAGGCGCCCAGTTGGCCCAGGAGCTGAGCTCTCGCCTCGGCTGGAAATCCCTCAGCCAGGAGGATGTATCGGCCGCCGCCGCGACCACCTATCGGATGACCGAGAAGGAGCTGTTCCAGGGCCTGTACCTGCCGGCCAACTTCTTCCAGCGATTCACCCACCAGAAGGACCGGTACCTGCTGGCCACCCAGGCGACCATCACCCAGCTGCTGCCGGACGGCAACGGCATCTACCACGGCCTCGCCGGCCAGTTCCTGTTCCAGGATGCGTGCAACGCCTTCAGGGTGCGGGTGGTTGCCCCGATGGAGTACCGGATCGAGCAGGCGGTGCTCAACCTCGGCGTCAGCCGCCCCGAGGCGGTGAGGATCCTCCACGACAACGACACCCACCGCGACCGCTGGAGCCGGCAGATCTTCAACGTCGACATCACCGACCCCGACCTGTATGACCTCGTGGTCAATCTCGAGCACGTCAGCATCACCACCGCCGCCGAGATGATCACCGAGATCATGCACCGGGAGGACAACCAGCCCACACCCGAATGCACCCAGGAGTACCGGGACTTCGTCGTCGACCGCCGGGTCAGGGCCGAGCTGCGGTTCAACTCGCCCTTCTATCGCGAGGGGCTGGACATCCAGGTTCGAAACGGCGAGGTCTTCCTGTCCGGGGGCAAGGCGTTCGCGGCCCAGCGCGACAGCTTGGTCCGTTTCGTCGGCCGAATCGAGGGTGTCGCCAAGGTCAGCACTGACCGGGGCACCGTCGACCGATCGCAGGTCGCCGACCTGGTCATGAGCTCCGGCACCACCACCGCCGCAGACGTCATGCTGCGGCCCGACCACTACCCGAACTGCCGGATCGGCTGCACCATCCGTGATGCGATCGTCGCCATCAGCGCGTCGGCGGTCAAGCTCGAGGACGGCCACATCATGGTTCCGCGCTACGTGCTGGTACTCGACGACGATGACCGGCTGGTGGGCGTCGTGAGCCGCCGGGAACTGCTCAAGGGGCTGGTGCCCCACCTCCTCGAGGACCGGGAGAGCGCTGCCCACATCAAGGAGTTCGTACCCTTTGCCGGGAAGATGGCGGGCGAGCCGACGATCCGGTGGACCTCGTTGTTTTCGAAGGCCGCCCTGGACGCCGCCCAGCAACCCGTCCAGCTGGTCATGGTGCCCATCAAGGGAACCGTCCAGGTTGACGACACCCTGTCCACCGTCATCTCCACCATGCTCTTCCACGGCATCGATCTGGTACCGGTGCTCGACGGCTCAAAAGTCTCCGGCGTCGTCCTGATGACCAACATCTTCGACTTCGTGGCCCAGTTCGTGATGGAGCAAGGCTCTCGCCCCGCCGGCAGCGGCCGAAAGGACGGCGACCATGGCTGAGGCATCCAGGACGCCCGCCCCGGATCCGGCCACCCCGAAGCAGCGCGGCCGATGGACCATCCGACGGCGCCCGAAGCCCGACTCCGATATCGACTGGAAACGCCTGTTCTTCATCATCCTCGGTGTGACGCTGTTCTTCACCGTCTACCTGTCTCCACCGTGGCCCGACGCCGTCGATCCCATGGGAGCCGGCTTCGAGCTCAGCTCCCAGGGCAAGGCCGCCCTCGGTCTGTTCCTGCTGGCGGCGGTGTGGTGGGTGTTCGAGGTCGTACCGATCGGGATCACCTCGATCACTATCGGAGTGGTCCAGGCGCTGTTCCTGATCCGGCCCGAGAAGTTCCTGGTGGGGGAGGTGGCGCCGATCCCGGGACCCGAGCTGGCCCTCAAGGAGTTCTTTCACCCCTCGGTGTGGTTCATCTTCGGGTCGATCGTCATCGGCATGGTCTTCACCAAGACCGGGCTCACCAAACGCCTCGCGTACAAGATGCTGGTGCTGGTAGGCGAGAAGACCAGCCGAATCTACCTCGGCTGCTTCATCATGACCGCCGCCCTGACCCACGTCATGGCCCACACCGCGGTGGCAGCGACGGTCTTCCCCCTGCTGGTGGCCATCTACCGGCTCTACGACGACGGCGACGTGCCCACCAAGTTCGGCAAGGGTCTGTTCATGGGCATGGCGTACGTTGCCGGTGCGGGTAGCATCGTCACCCTGCTCGGCGCGGCCCGCGGCGCGGTGGCCCTCGGCTTTTACAAGGAGATCACCGGCCAGGACATCACCTTCTTCCAGCTGAGCTGGTACATGTTTCCGATCGGCTGGGTGATGACCTTCCTGCTGTGGGGCTTCTTCATGATGGTCTACCGCCCGGAGCGGGCCTCGATTCCCGGGCTGAGAGAGCGCGCCCGGAGCCTCTACACCCAGCTCGGCCCGATCACCAAAAAGGAGATCTGGGCCGCCACCATCGTGATCACGGCGGTCACCGTAATGAGCCTGCGGTCCTTCGTTCCGGCCCTCAAGTCGGTGGACAAAAGCGCCATCATCCTGCTGGCGACAGTGCTGTTCTTCGTGCTCAAGATCCTGGACATCTCCGATCTCGAGGACGTCCCGTGGAACATCATTTTGCTCTTCGGCGGCGCCATGAGCCTGGGTTACTGCCTGGTCCAGACCGGGGCCGCCGACTGGCTCGCGATCAACGCCGTCACGTTGTTGAGGTCGGCCCCGGCAGCGGTCTTCATCATCGGGGTGACCTTCTTCGTGCTGATCATGACCAACCTGATCATGAACGTGGCGGCAATCGCCATCTGCCTGCCGGTCGCCCTCAAGATCGCCCCCTACCTCGGCGTCGGCGGCGAGGTGATCCTGTTCGGCGCACTGGTCGCCGCCGGCATGCCGTTCCTGCTGCTGGTGGGCGCGGCGCCCAACGCCATCGCCTACGAGAGCAAGCAGTTCACCTCGGGTGAGTTCTTCAAGGTCGGCATTCCGGCCTCCCTGCTGTTGATGGTGGTGGTCACGATATTCGTGATCTTCATCTGGCCGATGATGGGAATGGAAGTGATCGTCAACCCGGTGCAGTGACCCCGGACCCGACACCGCAGGGAGGTGGAGGATGCCCACCAGGAAGATCATCGAGGGACATCTCGAGTTCTCGGCGGCTTTCGCCGACAACGAGGTCCTCCGCAAGCTCGCCGAGGAGGGTCAGAACCCGAAGGTGCTGTGGATCGGCTGCTCCGACTCCCGGGTGATTCCCGAGCTGATCACCGGCGCCGACCCCGGCGAGCTGTTCGACGTACGCAACATCGCCAACGTCGTGCCACCGGCCGGTACCGCGGCCTGCGCCACCGGCGCCGCCGTCGAGTACGCGGTGATCCATCTCCGCGTCCGCCACATCGTGGTCTGCGGCCACACCGAGTGCGGCGGCATCAAGGCGCTTGAAGCCGCCCCTGATCCCGAGCGCCAGCCCCACATCACGGCCTGGCTCGAGCTCGCCCGGCCGGCCCGCGAGCGAGTGCTCTCGGCGGGTCACGACGAGCAGCTGCACTACATCGAGACAATCAAGGCCAACATCCTCCTTCAATGCGAGAACCTGAGGACCTTTCCGTGCGTGGCCGATGGCGAGCGCTCGGGCGAGCTGTGGGTCCACGCCTGGCTCTACGACCTCCACACCGGCCGCATCCTGGCCCACGACGCCGGCACCGGCCACTGGGGGACCGTGTCCGCATCCCCGACTTCCGAACCATGACAGTCCCGAAGGCCCCGCCCGCCGCTCTCCCTTGCCGCCGGGGCCCGGGAACGAATCCGGGATAAGCTGGGGTTCATGGACAGGGTTCTCGTCGTCAACAGCAACCCGGAGGTGCTCGGCGCCCTCGAGAAGCTGCTGCTCGACCACGACTACCGGGTCTCGCTCGCCGAATCTATGGAGATTGCCGTCAGCGCGGTGAAGGATGTCAAGCCTGATCTGGCGATCCTCGGCCTGCCCCTGCCCGGTCAAAATGGACGGGCGGCACTGACCGCGCTGCACGGGGCGGAGCCGAAGCTGCCGGTGGTGGTCGTGTCGGCCCAGGGCGGTACCGAGGAAGCCATCGAGATCACCAAGAGCGGCGCCTTCGACTACCTGCTCGAGCCGGTGGCCGAGGTCGACCTGTTCGAGGCCATTGCCCAGGGCGTCGAGGCCGGCAGGCTGATGCGGTCACCGGTGGCGATCGCCACCGAAGGCTGCCGGTCGGTCGGCGAGGCGCTGATCGGCCGCTCGAAACCCATGCAGGAGATCTACAAGGCCATCGGGAGGGTCGCCCCGACCGACTCCACGGTGTTGATTCGGGGGGCGTCGGGCACCGGAAAAGAGCTGGTGGCGCGAGCCATCTACCAGCACTCGGATCGCGCCGACAAGCCCTTCGTCGTCGTCAACTGCGTCGCGATCCCGGAGACCCTGCTCGAAAGCGAGCTGTTCGGATTCGAGCGGGGGGCTTTCACCGGCGCCATTCAGCGCCGGATCGGCAAGGTGGAGCAGGCCGACCGCGGAACCCTCTTCCTCGACGAGATCGGCGACATTCCGATGGCGGTGCAGGCGAAGCTGCTCCGTCTGCTCCAGGACCGAACCATCGAACGGATCGGCGGTCGAGACCCAATCCCGGTGGACGTCCGCATCCTTGCCGCCACCAACCGCAATCTGGAGGCCGAGATCGCGGGCGAGCGCTTCCGCGACGACCTCTACTATCGTCTCAACGTGGTCCCGATCAACCTGCCGCCCCTCCAGGACCGGCTCGACGACGTGCCGCTGCTGTGCGAGTACCTGATCGAGCGCTTCGCCTTCGAGCTCGGCGTCCGCAATCCCGGGCTCACCCCGGAGGCCTGTGATGTGCTGAGCGCCCACGACTGGCCGGGCAACGTCCGCGAGCTGGCCAACGTGATGGAGCAGTGCCTCATCTTCGGCCGCGGCCGGCGGATCGACGCCGCCGAGGTCAACCGAACTATCCGCGGCGCCCACCGGCCACATCACCAGGCCTCCGCGGAGCTCGACGAAGCCGTGGTCGGCTTCGTTCGCCAGGCCCTGGCGGAGGGCCGGCAGGACCTGCTCTCCGAGGTCACCGGCCGGGTCACCCGCGGGGTCCTCGAGCAGGCCCTGCAGCAGTCCTCGGGGAACCGATCGAAGGCGGCCCGGCTGCTCGGCCTGAGCCGGCCGACCCTGCTGGCCAAGATGCGCAAGCACGGCCTCCAATAAGACGCGAATGGGAGAAAATCTGACACCACTGTAAAGAAAGTTGACACTTTCCGGACTGGTAGCCCACCGGCGGGCCTTTGCGCCCTCAGCAGGAGTTGGCGCGGGTCTTGCGTGGTACACCGTTGGGCGACCCGGGCGCCGACGCCCGGCCGCGCCGACAATCAGGAACGGGAGCTTCATGACGCCACCAAAAGGTTCGGATGGACACTCGGTCTCGCAGTTTCGGGTCCGCACCGCGGTGCCGGTGCTGACGCTGATCATCATCGCCCCGCTGATCATCACCGGCGCCATCAACCTCAACCAGTTCCAAAAGGCCTATCGCTCCAAGGTGGCGGACGAGTTCGAGGTGATGATCGATCGCCACCGCCAGACGGTGGACTCCTTCCTCAGCGACCGGCTGTCGGACGTGCGGGTGATCGCCCGCGAGCATCCCCTCGAGCGGCTGGAGGACTCCGAGTTCCTGCGCCGAATCCTCTACCTGATGCGGGAGGAGTACCACGGAGCCTTCGTCGACCTCGGGCTGGTCACCAGCGACGGGGTCCAGGTCGCCTACGCGGGGCCGTTCAACCTCCAGATGGCGAACTACTCCGAGGCGAGGTGGTTCCTCGGCGCCAGCCACCAGGAGAGTTACATTTCCGATGTCTTTTCCGGCCTGCGCGGCACCCCACACTTCATCGTGGCCACCAATCGGAAGCTGGGCGAGCAGACCTTCATGATGCGGGCAACGATCGATTTCGAGGCCTTCAACGCGCTGGTGGAGAACATCCAGATCGGCACCACCGGCTTTGCCTTCATTATCAACCGCGACGGCGACTTCCAGACCAAGCCTCGGTTCGAGGTGGCACTCAACAGCCCGCCCTACATCGACCTCATGGAGGGCCGCATCCGGTCGGACCGGATCTCGATATTCGAGGGACACGATGCCTTCGGGCGGGACTCGATCTTCACCATCGCACCGCTCAAGCAGGGCCAGTGGTTCCTGTGCTACCAGCAGGAGATGTCGGACGCCTTCTCCGAGATCCGGCGGGTCAGGATGGTGGCGATTTCCATCTTCCTGATCACCGCTTGCGGTGCAGTGGTTCTGAGCTTCATGGTCTCCCGCAACCTCGCCCAGCGCCTGGCCCAGGCCGACCGCGAACGAACCGTCATGACCCACCAGGTCATCGAGACCGGCCGCCTCGCATCCATCGGCGAGCTGGCCGCCGGGATCGCCCACGAGATCAACAACCCGGTGGCGATCATGGTCGAGGAGGCCGGTTGGATCAACGATCTGCTCGAGGACGGCGAGCCGTCCTCGGGCAAGAACCTCGACGAGATCACTCGTGCCGTTCAGCAGATCCGGACCCAGGGTGAACGCTGCAAGGAGATCACCTACAAGCTGCTGAGCTTCGCCCGCAAGACCGACCCCACGATTCGCGAGGTGATGCTCAACGAGGTGGTCACCGAGGTGATGGGCCTGATCGGCCAGAAGACCCGCTACGCCAACGTCCAGATCGAGACCCGGCTGAGCCCGATGCTGCCCTCCCTGCAGGCCTCGCCGTCGGAGCTGCAGCAGGTGCTGCTCAACCTGGTCAACAACGCCGTCGACGCGATCGGCAACGAGGGCGGCACCGTGACCGTGACCGCCCGCCAGGAGAACGACGAGGTGATCCTCGAGGTGAAGGACACCGGGGCGGGTATCCCCGAAGCCAACCTGTCGAGAATATTCGACCCGTTCTTCACGACGAAACCGGTGGGGCAGGGCACCGGCCTCGGTCTTTCCATCTGCTTCGGCATCGTGGAGAAGATGGGCGGCAGGATCACCGTCGACAGCCAGATCGGTCAGGGATCGACGTTCACGGTCTACCTGCCGATTGACGCCGGATCTCGAGCCGAGCCAGCGGACCCGATTCAGAAGGAGGAGCCCACATGATCGAACCATCGGTTTTGGTGGTGGACGACGAGATCGCCTTTGTCGAGGCTCTATCCAGGCGGCTCACCAAGAGGGGCGTCAAGGTCAGCGCGGCCTTCAGCGGTGCCGAGGCGCTCGAGCACCTCGCGGACCGCGGCGCGACCAAGACCGACGTCGTCATCCTGGACGTCAAGATGCCGGGCATGGACGGTCTGGAAACCCTCGCCGTCATCAAGGAGAAGCACCCGCTGATCGAGGTCGTCATGCTGACGGGTCACGCCACGGTGGAGTCGGCGATCGAGGGCATGAAGCGGGGGGCCTACGACTATCTGATGAAGCCGTGCGACCTCGACGTGCTGATGAACAAGCTCAACGCCGCGGCCGCTAGAAAATGGGATCACGAGGCCAAGATCCTGGAGGCGCGGGCAACCCTGATCTCGCTGCGGCGGGGTGACTGAGAAAGGTCGGAGGACGCCATGGCCGACGACCCGGCTTCGATCCGGTTGCTGCTCGTGGACGACGAGATCGGCTACCTCGACGTGCTGTCGAAACGGCTCACTCGACGGGGGTTCAAGGTCACCACGGCGAGCAGCGGGGCCGAGGCGATTCGAGCGCTGCGCAACTGGGATTTCGACGTCGCGGTGGTGGATCTGAAGATGGAGGACATGGACGGCATCGAGGTCCTCAAGGTCTTCAAGCGGATGGAGCCGTCGGTGAAGGTGATCATGCTCACCGGGCACGGCTCCGAACGGGCCGCCCGGGACGGGATCGAACACGGCGCCTTCGACTACCTGATCAAACCGATCGACATCGAGTCCTTAATCGTGAGAATCCGCGCCGCGATGGCTTCGGATGCCTCCTGAGCCGGGCTGAACGGTGAGGGCGGCGGTGACCTTTGAGTCGACAAGACAGCCACCGGCGGAACCGGTGCCATGCGTTTCGAGGAGGAGGACAATCGTGAGTTTCTTCAGAAGTTGGGGGGAGTTCATGACCATGGCCACCCGCGCCCATGCGGCGTGGGAGCTGGACACGTCACAACGGATCCTCGGCGATCCGAAACGGGTGATCATCCTGCTGCTGTTGATGATCCCCATCTTCGCCTTCGGCCCGGCGGTGGCGGCCCAGGTGGCCGAGCAGGCGGCCGGCGCCGGCATCGACCTTCCCGATGTGCTGGGCGGCAAGAAGGCCTACAGCCCCGCCTACTACTCGACCTCGATCTTCGTCGCCTCGATCCTGATCGGCCTCGCCGCGGGCCTGATCACCGGCTGTATCGGAGCCGGCGGGGGCTTCATCATCGCTCCCGCGCTGATGTCCGCCGGCGTCAAGGGGATTCTCGCGGTGGGCACGGATTTGTTCCACATCTTCGCCAAGGCGATCATGGGCAGCGTGATACACCGCAAGCTCGGCAACGTTTCGGTGCCGCTGGCGATGACCTTCCTGATCGGAGCGGTGGGCGGCGCCACCATCGGCGGCATCATCAACCGGGTGCTCTATGAAATCAACCCGGTGCTGTCGGATGCCTTCATCACGACCATCTACTCGATCATGCTGGGAGGCCTCGGCGCCTACGCGATGACCGATTACATCAAGGCCCGCAAGAGCGCCGCGCCCGGCGGCGACGCCCACGGCGGTCGCGACGAGGGCGCGGACATCGGCAACCTGCCGAGGAAGCTGCAGGCGATCCACGCGCCGCCGATGATCACCTTCGACCAGGATCTGGTCCCCGGCGGACGGAGGATCTCGGCCTGGTTCCTGATCGCGAGCGGATTCCTGGTCGGCTTCGCGGCCGCCATCATGGGCGTCGGCGGCGGCTTCCTCACCTTTCCGATCTTCGTCTACACCCTGGGCGTTTCGTCCATGACCACCGTGGGCACCGACATCTTCCAGATCGTGTTCACCGCCGGCTATGCCGCCATCAGTCAGTACGCCATCTACGGCTTCATCTTTTACACCCTGGCCATGGGCATGCTGATCGGTTCGCTGATCGGCGTCCAGGTGGGCGCCATGGTAACCAAGGTCGTCAAGGGCATCACCATTCGCGGCTTCTACGCCATGGCGGTGCTCGCCGGCTTCGTGAATCGGATCTTCGCGCTGCCGGGCAAGCTCGCCGAGCTCGAGGTCATTCCGCTGTCGCCGCAAGCAGGCCAGGTGCTGGCCTCGATCGGCGTGTGGGCTTTCTTTCTGGTGATCGGCGGCTTTGCCGTGTGGGTGATCTCGACCTTTGTGACCAATCTCGGAACCCTCAGGGGGAAGGAGGCGGGGCGATGAAAAACCAAAGCACTGGCAAGCTCATCGCCGGGATCGCACTGCTCGGCAGCTTCATCGTCGTCATGGTGGTGATCTTCATGCCGCTGTTTGACGGCGCCAACGCTTTGAACTACCTGGACAACCTCTACAATTCCATCTCCAAGGGCTCGGCCTACTACATCCCCAAGGTGCGGCACATGGTTGAGGAGCACCCGGACCAGGAGGTGGTGTTGAATCTGGGGTTCGAGGACCCGGCTTTGGCGGCCCGCGCCGCGACCCTCCTCACACAGCAGGGGGCCGAGGTCACCGACACCGACGGCGGGCTCCGGGTCGTGGGCCGGCTGAACCCCATTCTCGAAACCTGCCTGGTGGATGCCGATTCCGGGTACCACAATAGGGGCGACGAGCTCGCCTCGAAGTACGGCATGGACGCACGAGCTTCGTTGCACGCCTGGTGGGCCGTGCTGGGGGCCGCAGAGAAGGACCTCAACCGGCAGAAGCTGTTTGCCGGAGCCCACCTCGTTCACGCCGTCCAGACCAAGGCGGTGGAGTGCTCCTACAACTACTACGGGATCGAGCCCGGCAAGATCGCGGACCGCTGGACGACAGTTCTCTTTTCCCTCATTTTCTACGTGATCTACACCGTCTGGTACGGCTACGCCATCATGTTTCTCTTCGAAGGGCTCGGGCTCAGGCTGGCCCACTGAGACCTCGGCGATGCAACCCCGCCTCACCCACTCGCTCCGTCCACGCCCCGCGGGGCCCTGGAGGACCCCTTCATGATTCTGCGCAACAGGTATTTCCAGCTCGGCGCCGCGGTCCTGCTCGGACTGCTCGTGTTCGCCCTACCCCGCCCGCAGGGCACGATCTTCACCGTCTCCGGCGACCCGGATCGCCGGCTTGCGGCAGCTGAGGACGGCCGTTTCGAGATCCTCGACTGGCAAGGCGGGGACGGCGCCTACCGCCTTGAGGCCGCCGCCGATCTGTCCGAACCGGGAGCGATGCTCGCCGGCGAAGCAGCGGCGCTCGGCCTCGACGGCGTCGAGGTGGGATACGTCAACGGCCTGTCGCCGAAGGCCTTCCGCTTCCTCGCCGTACTGGCGGCGCTGATCTTTCTGTTCGTGGTCGAGCCGATTCCGCTCGAGATCACCGCCATCATGATCGGCGTCTGCCTGGTCTCCTTCGGCATCGTCGACGTCACCAGCGCCTGGGCGACCTACATGCACCCCGTGGTGGTCTTCATCATGTGCTGCCTGATCCTCGCCATCGCCCTGGAAAAGGCAGGGCTCACCGAACGTTTGAGCAACGCCATCGCCAAACGCGCCGGCACCAGCGTGATCCGCTTCACCTTCATTCTCTCCATCGGCCTCGGATGCGGGTCGATGGTGATGCACGACGCCGCCGCCACCGCCATCGGCATCGCCACCATGCTTCCGCTGATGCGCGCAGCCGGCATCGAGCCCAACACCAACACCGCGCGCTTCATGCTGCTCTCCCTCGCCTTCGCCTGTTCGTGCGGCGGCATGGGCACCCTGGTGGGCGGCGGCCGCTGCATGGTCGCCGCAGCCTTCCTCAAGGAACTCACCGGCATCGAAATCAGCTTCGTCGACTGGATCGTCTTCGCCCTACCCCTGGCCCTGGTGACGGTCCCGGCATCAGTCATCGTGGTGTACCTCGTCTTCCGGCCCGATCCCAAGTTCCAGCTCCCGACCTACGACGAGGACCCCGGACCCTGGACGCCGCTGCAGAAGCGCACCACCTGGATCCTCGGGGCCGTCTTCGTCCTCTGGTTGACCAAGGGCCTGCACGGCATCGACTACTCGATCACCGGCATGGTCGGGGTCGCTGTGCTGGTAGCCGTTGGTGTGTTGCGCTGGCGCGACATCCACGAGAATCTGGAGTGGGGCACCGCCCTGTTCATCTTCGGCGGCGGCATCTGCCTCGGCCTCGCCATGGCGTCTTCCGGGGCGGCCTCGTACTTTGCCCACCTCTTCTTCCCGCTGGTGGACGGCAGGGGCTGGCTCGTTCTCCTCGCCGGGGTGTGTGTCTTCGGCGCCCTGGTCACCAACGCCATGGCCAACGTGGCGGCGGCCGCACTGATTCTGCCCATCGTCATTCCCCTCGCCCAGCTCGAGGGCGTCGACCCGCGGGTCATGGCCCTCGGCCTCGCCTGCGCCACGTCCTTCGCCATGCTGCTGGTGATCGGCTGCCCGCCCAACGCCATCGCCTACTCGTACCGCCAGTTCCGGTCGGTCGACCTGACCAGGGCCGGCCTGGTGGCAACCCCGGTGCTGCTCCTCCTGATGCTGGCCACAGCCGGCATCTGGTGGAGTATCCTCGGACTGCTGTAGGAGCCTCCCCATGCTGAAGATCCCAATCGATATCCTCATCGTCGACGACGAGAAGGACTTCGTCGAAATGCTCGCCCTGCGGCTCCAGGACGAGGGCCACCTGGTGCGCAAGGCGTTTGACGGTCAACAGGGTCTGGCAGCGCTCGACCAGGCCGAGTGCGACGTGGTGATCCTCGACATCCGGATGCCGGGACAGGACGGGATCACGGTGCTCAAGGCGATCAAGGCCACCCATCCGGTGGTCGAGGTCATCCTGCTCACCGGTCACGGCACCATCGATACCGCGGTGGAGGGTCTCAAATCGGGCGCCTTCGACTACGTCCAGAAGCCGGCCCGCTTCGAGGAACTCCTGGAGAAGCTGGCCGAGGCCCGCAGTCGAAAAACGGAACACGAGGAGCGGATCCGCCGAGCCGAGGCGAGACTGCTGATGCGCAAGAGCGGAGATCTCTGAGGGGTCGGCCATGGAGGCCCGATACCAGCAGCTGTTCCGTCGCATGACCCTGACCGGGCTCGCGGTGGCGCTCATCCCGCTGTGGCTGCTGGGTGCGGCGATCTACTTCTTCTTTGCAGAGATCCAGAACCAGGATCGGCACGCCCAGCTGCAGAATCTGGCGGTCAACCGATCAAACGCGGTGCAGCTCTTTCTCGCCGAGCGCATCGCCATGCTCGAAGCCCTGGTGCACACCGCGACCCTCGACACGCTGACTCGACCGGGGGAGCTGCAGAACGTGCTGTCGATTCTCAACAGGCGCCAGCAGTCCTTCGTCGATCTCGGCGTCGTCGACTCCGGGGGCAGCCACCTTGCTTATGTCGGACCATACCAGCTGGCGGGTCGCAACTACGGCCACGAGCCGTGGTTCGAGGAGACGATGCTGCGCGGCGTGTACGTGAGCGATGTCTTTCTCGGCTTCAGGCACGTGCCACACTTCGTGATCGCGATCCGCCGCGACGGCACGCCGACGCCATGGATGCTGCGCGCCACGATCGACTCCGAGGTCTTCACCCGGCTGGTTCGAAGCGGCCAGGTCGGGTCCACCGGCGACGCTTACATCGTCAATCGCGACGGCTTCTACCAAACCCCTCCCCGCTTCGGTGGAGAGATCCTCGCCCAGGCTCCGTTCGACACCTCGATGGCGCCGCCGGGGGTGAGCGTCACGTCCCGCCAGACCGACGGCGGCCGTCGAATTCTGACGGCCTTCGCGTGGATGCCGGCGAAGGACTGGCTGCTGGTGATCGACCGCGATCCGAGGGAGCCTGCGGGCCTTCTCCAGCGAGCCCTGCAGCTGGAACTCTTGACTCTCGTCCTGGCCTCGTTGCTGATCGGCGGCGCGGTGGTTTACCACACCCGGCAGCTGGTCTCCCGGCTCGCGGCGGAGGACCGCAACCGGGTGGTGGCGGAGGCCCAACTCGCCCACTCCGCCCGCCTGGTCTCCCTGGGCCGGATGGCGGCCGGCGTGGCCCACGAGATCAACAATCCACTGGCCGCCATCGGCGAGCTCGCCGGACTCATGGAGGATTTGATCGACCCCCGGTTCCTCGCTGGGGCGCCCCACGGCGAGCTGTTCCGGGACAACGTGCGCAAGATCCAGGAGCACGTTGACCGGACCCGCGAAATCACGCATCGGATGCTCGGCTTCGCGCGCCGGATGGAGCCGCACCAGGACACCTTCAATCCCAACGCCGTCGCCGCCGAGGCTCTGTCCTTCATCGAGCGTGAGGCCGGCTTCAGGCAGGTGGAGCTCATCCGCCGCCTCGATCCCGAGCTGCCGATGATCCGCAGCGATCGCGCCCAACTGCAACAGGTCTTCCTCAACCTGCTCAACAACGCCCTCGACGCGGTGCCCGACGGCGGCCGGATCGCGATCTCCAGCCGGAGGGACCGCGACGCGGTGGAGATCGCCATCGAGGACAACGGCTCCGGCATCGAGAAGGAGCTCCACGATCGGATCTTCGACCCGTTCTTCACCACCAAGGCACCGGGGGAGGGCAGCGGTCTCGGTCTCTCGATCTGCCACACGATCATGAAACAGCTCGGGGGTACGATCACCTTCGACAGCGAGCCGGGGAAGGGCACCACCTTCTGGGTCCGGCTGCCTCGGACCACCGGATAGCAGCTATAGTTGCAGGGAAGGGAGACTGGCGGGAATGCCCATCCGACTGCTGGTCGTCGACGACGAGGAGGATTTCCTGAACTCGATCGTCATGCGCATCGAGCTGCGCGGCATCGAGGTGACGGGGGTGAGCTGTGGTGCGGATGCGCTCGCTTACCTCCAGCAGCACCCAGATCGGACCGACGTCGTGCTGCTGGACATCAAAATGCCCGGCATGGACGGCATCGAGGTGCTGCGACGGATCCGCCAGCAGCACCCGCGTGTCGAGGTCATCGTGGTCACCGGCCATGCTTCTCAGGAGTTCAACCGTCTCGGCAGAGAGTTGGGGGCATTCGACTATCTGGTCAAGCCGATTCGTCTGGAAGCCATCCTCAACCGTATCGACGCCGCCTTCCGACACAAGACCGGCCAAGACCCCCCGTGAGCGCACCCGGGACCGATCCCCTCGTTTGATGAATGACCTCCCCCCTTCCCGTGTTTTGCTGGTTGACGACGAACGGGATTTTCTCGACAGCCTGAGCCAGCGGTTGCGGCTGCGCGGACTGTCTGTACTCGCGGCTGCAAGCGGAAGGGAAGCGCTCGATCTGCTGGCGACCGACGAGGTGGACGTGGTCGTATTGGACGTGCGGATGCCCGGCATGGACGGCATCGAGACCCTCCGCCGCATCAAGGAAATGAGGCCTCGTACCGAGGTGATCATGCTGACCGGTCATGCCGATCTTTCTTCCTCTCTGGAGGGAATGAGGTTCGGGTTCTTCGACTACCTGACCAAGCCGGTCCAGCTCAATCAACTGATGGAGAAGATCGGCGATGCCCACCGCCGCCGCCGGGGGGAGCCGGTCGAGGGCGGAGAGACCTTCGGGGCAAAGCTCGAGGAGCACATGATGGTGGCCGACCGGCTGGCATCCCTCGGCGAGCTGGCGGCGAGCATCGCCCACGAGATCAACAACCCGCTGGCGGTGATCTCCGAGTCCGCGGGCTGGCTCAGGACGCGCAGCTCCCGGCCCGGTGAGTCCCTGGAGGAGCTTCGGGCGGCGGTCGCGCTGTCCCTGGACAAGATCGATAACGCGGTCGACCGTGCGGCCCGCATCAGCCGCAACTTCCTCCGCTTCGCCCGTGCCCCCGACGCCCACGTCAGCGAAGTTGACCTGGCCGACCTGGCGACCGAGATCGTCGAGCTGACGAGAGGGCCGGCTTCCTCTTCCGGTATCGAGGTCGAGGTGTCCGTGGGCCGCAACGCCCACCCCTCGATCATCACCGACCCGTACCAGCTGCGGCAGGTGCTGCTCAACCTGGTCACCAATGCCGTCCAGGCGGTAGCTCCGGGCGGTCACGTGGAGATCGTGATCGGCAGCGTCGGCGACAATGCCACGGTCTCGGTGGTGGACAACGGTCCGGGGATCCCCCAGGCTCACCTCGAGCGGATCTTCGAGCCCTTTTTCACCACCAAGGAGGAGGGCCAGGGGACCGGACTCGGCCTCGCCGTGTCCCGCGGCGTCGTGGAAAAGCTCGGCGGCCGGATCGAGGTGGACAGTCGCCCGGGTGAGGGCTGCACCTTTACAGTGGTCCTGCCGAGACGCCGAGAGTGAGGAGGGGAATATGACCATCAGGGTGCTGCTCGTGGACGACGAGACGAGCTTCGTGGAGACGCTCGCCAAGCGCCTCACCATTCGCAGGTTCGAGGTGATGACGGCATCAAGCGCCGCCGAAGCGCTGGACACCCTCGACCGCGAGCAGGTGGATGTCGCCGTCGTCGACGTGCGGATGGCCGGCACGAACGGCATCGAGGCCACCCGCGCCATTCGAGCCCGCCACCCGTCGGTGGAGGTGATCCTGCTGACCGGGCATGCCAGCATCGAGGCCTCCCTCGAGGGGCTGTCGATCGGAGCCTTCGACTACCTGCTGAAGCCCGTCAGCATCGACGAGCTGATCTTCAAGATCGAGGACGCCTATCGGAAGCAGGAGCTGCACGGGGCTCCGGAGTCCCCCGGGGGCACGACGGCGGACTCCACATGACCATCCGCGCCTGCTGACGTCGAACGGGAGAACGTTCCATCCGGTTGCTCATCGACCGCCTCCGCACGCTGATCGCGTCCCGGTTCCCGTGGCATCGGGAGAACCGCGGTTCAGACGACGGGACGATTCTGTTCAAGCGTCGCTACCATGCCCTCCGACTGCTGCTGGCTGCCAACAACGCCGCCCTCGACACCATGGCCGAAATGGAGAACGCGGCGCTTGGAGAGCGCGTCTTCGGGATGTCCTTCGTCCAGTCACGGTGCACGGCGGTCGGGGTGAACGTCTACAAAATGGTACAGAATCTCGATGCCCTCGGCCCGGGGAGATACGGCGAGCTGTTCGGGGTCCTGGAGGAGATCCAGCGGCAAATCCAGTCCGTCCTATCGAAACACCGGCCCAGTGACGAGACCCCGCTGGTGGTCGGGCTGTCCGCGGTGGATCGGGGGTGGGTGGACCGGGTCGGTTCGAAGATGGCCAACCTCGGCGAGGTGGCCAATGTGGTGGGGCTGTCGGTCCCCCCAGGCTTTGCGATCACCGCCCGCGCCTACACCATGCTGCTGGAGCACAATGAGCTCCAACCCGAGATCGATCGTCTGATCCAGACCTCAGAGGGGGACCAGGCCGTCGATCTCTACGCCCTCAGCTCTCGGCTCCAGCAGCTCGTGGTCAACGCCGAGGTGCCCGGACCGCTGGCCGACGCGGTGGAGGCGGCGTACGGTGCGCTCGCCACCAGCCTGGGCGACCGCCCCGCCGTGGCGCTCCGCTCGAGCGCGGTCGGCGAGGACAGCCCCGAAGCCTCGTTCGCGGGCCAGTACCGCACCGAGCTCAACGTCCAGCCCGACCACCTGCTGGACGCCTATCGCCAGGTGGTGGCCAGCAAGTACACCCCCCAGGCGATGCAGTACCGGCTCGAGCGCGGTCTGCGCGATGACCAGCTCGCCATGTGCGTCGGCTGTATCGCCATGGTGCGGCCCAGATCGGGGGGGGTCGCCTACACCGGAAATCCCGGCGATCCTGCCGACCGCCGGGTCTTCATCAACTCGACCTTCGGGCTGCCCAAGGCGGTCGTTGACGGGCTGTTCCCCGCCGACGAGTTCGTCGTCGAACGGGAACCGGACCTCCGGGTGGTCAAGCGAAGCATCGTCGACAAGCGTGAGCTACTGGTGTCCGACCCCGTGGAAGGTGTGTTGCGGGAACAGGTTGCGGATGGCGATCGGCACGCCGGGTCTTTGTCCGACGACGAGGCCGTCAGGGTCGCCGAGATGGCCCTCCGCCTGGAAGCCCACAACGGCCGACCCCAGGACGTGGAGTGGGCCATCGACGACGCCGGCGAGGTGACGGTTCTCCAGTGCCGACCGTTCCGGCAGGTGGCGACCTCGGAACACGGATTTCGGCCCGGCGACGCTGGCGAGCGACTGCTCGTCGGCGGCACGTGCGTCAGCCCGGGGGCCGCGGCCGGGCCGGTCTTCAAGGTACAGCGCGACGCCGATGCGCTGCGCTTCCCCGACGGCGCGATCCTGGTGCTGTCCCACCCGTTGCCGCGGTGGGCGGCGCTGCTCGGCCGGGCGAGCGCGGTTCTCGCTTCCCACGGCAGCAGCGCGGGTCACCTGGCCACGGTCGCACGCGAGCTCGCCGTGCCCGGTCTGTTCGGGATCTCGGACCTCGACACCATCGAGCAGGACGCCGTCGTCACCGTCGATGCCAACGGTCGCACGGTCTACCCGGGCCGGGTGGAGTCACTGTTGGAGGGCCGCCCCGAGCGGCCCTGCCTGATGGCGGGCAGCCCGGTCCACGAGGTGCTGGTGAATGCCCTCGAGCACATCTCCCCGCTCAATCTTCTCGAACCCGACGACGTTTCCTTTCGTCCGTCCACCTGCAGGACCCTCCACGACATCACCCGGTATTGTCACGAAAAATCGGTCCGAGAGATGTTCGATTTCGGCCGCGAGCACCGCTTTCCGAAACACGAGAGCAAGCAGCTCCACCACAACGTGCCCATGCAGTGGTGGGTCCTCAACCTCGAAGACGGCTTCACCCACGACATTGCGGGCAAGTACGTCCGACTGGATGAGATCACCTGCCGACCCATGCTGGCGCTCTGGCATGGCATGGTGGCGGTGCCGTGGGATGGACCGCCCGCCATGAGTGGGCGTGGCTTCGCGTCGGTGCTCTTCGAGGCGACCGCCAACCCGGCCCTGGCAACCCCTTTCCGAAAGCCCTATGCCCAACGCAACTACTTCATGATCTCCCGCCGCTTCATGAACCTCCAGTCGCGGTTCGGCTTCCACTTCGCGGCGGTTGAGGCGGTGCTCGGCGATCGCGAGCGCGACAATTACCTGAGCTTCTCGTTCAAGGGCGGCGCCGCCGATCTCGAACGAAAGGCGGCCCGGGTGCGCCTGCTGTGCGAAATTCTCGACGAGCAGGGATTCCAGGTGCGAGCCGTCGAGGACACCGTCAGCGCCCGCCTCGCCGGCCTTCCCTCCGACCACATGGCCGACCGCATCGAGATCGTCGGCTACCTGCTGATGCACACCCGTCAGCTCGACATGATCATGGCTAACCCCACCGCGGTCGCCCACTATCGCGACAAGATCCGGCGCGACATCGCGACCCTGATCGACGGCAGCACTCTGGGTCCGGCCGGTGGGTGAGCCGATGCCACCCGAAGATCCGGACCCGCTGTTTGAACCGCCCGCCCGGGGGCGCCGGAAGGAAAGCGCTGCGGTTGGGAGTTCTCCATCGCGGATGATGATGCAGAGGGTCACCCGGAGTAGGGGTCAGGGTCCGGCCAACGGAGCCCTGGCCGAAGCCCTGTTCGCACTCTCCGAAACCGAACCGCCGGGCGAACGTCGGGTCGCCCTGCTGCGCGCCGGCTACGCCGCCTTCGACAGCACCGGCCCGGCATCCCGTGCCGCGTTGCGCACCGCCCCGCCGTGGCTCAAGCCGGTGATCTCGCAGCTCGCCGCCTGTCACGGCGAAGGAGCGCTCGACGCCGCCGTGCAGCGGCTCGCCAACTCGGCGACGCCCCGCCGACGGGGCGCCCGCGAGCGCTTCCTCGCCCGTCGTGAAGTCGCCCAGATTCTCGCCGGCGGGCCGGAGGACCTGTTGCCGCAGCGGATCCGCGGCGCCTTTCACTGGCACAGCTCGGACTCCGACGGCCGCGCAGCCCTGGAGACCATGGCCCGCGCCTGCCGCCGACGGGGGTCGGCGTGGGCGGTGGTCACCGACCACTCGCGAGGCCTCGACATCGCCTCCGGGCTGGATCGGGAGGGAGTCGACCTCCAACGCCGGCGGGTGGACGCGTGGAACGGCAAGCACGGCGACGAGATGCGCCTGCTGCAGGGCCTCGAGGTCGAGGTGTTGGAGGACGGCACCGTCGACGTACCGCGGGGTGAACGCCGCGATCTCGACTGCGTGGTCGCCGCCGTCCACCGCCAGTTTGATCCGGACCGCGACCAGACCGAACGGCTGCTGCGCGCGATCTCGACCCCCGGAGTGCACGCCCTGGCCCACCCGCGGGGGCGCCACTTTCACCAGCGGCCCGGCCTGCGCGCCCGTTGGGAGCGGGTCTTCTCCGCCTGTGCCGACCACGGGGTGGCGGTGGAGATCAACGGCTTCCCGAGGCGGCAAGACCTCGACTGGGAGCTGGCCCGGTTGGCTTCGGATTGTGGCTGCGATTTCGTGCTCGCCTCCGACGCCCACGCGGTGCCCCACCTGGACTTCGACGCCTACGCCTGTGCGATTGCCGTCAAGGCCGGCGTCCCGCCACCCCGGATCCTCAACGCCGGACAGGTGGAGAGCTTCGTCGCCTGGCTCGTCGAGAGGTGATCAAGAGTGGATGATCAACTCTCGATTCTCGGGATCCGATTCCTCAAGTTCGGCCTCTGATCTTCACGGCCGATATGGAATCGGGTCCCAAGAATCGAGTGCGGGCGACAACCGACCGCGGTCACCTCGGCACCGTTGTGACACTTTTGTGAGACTTTCGAGATGACATCGCCAAATCCACGGCGAATATTGGGGTATGGCAGTTGGTTTCTATCGATTGACGACACACGAAACAAATCTCGGGAGGATCCTCATGAGAAGGCCGAACCCACTCATTTTTCTGTTGACAGGTTGTCTGTGCAGCGCTGGCGTCTGGGCGCACGCCGGGACCAACGGAGTCGCCGCGCCGCGGGCCGCCGTGGACAAAATCGCCTCGGCACGGGTGCCCTTCATCAGAAATCAGGGGCAGCTTCCCAACCCCGATGTGCAGTTTTATGCGCGGATGTTCGCAGGGACCGTGTTCGTCACCGGCGAGGCCGACGTGGTGTATGCCCTGCCGCAGAGGGCCCCGGGGGGTTGGGCAGGTGCCTGGGCCTTTCGCGAGTCCTTCAACGGTCGCAGCTCCACAACGCCGCGGGGTGGCGAGCAGAGCACCGTTCTGGTCAGCCACTTCAAGGGCGACAGCCAGGCCGCTTGGAAGACCCGGCTGGAGACCTTCGACAGCCTCGATCTGGGTGAGCCGTGGCCGGGGGTCCGGGTCACCCTGAAGGCGGCCGGCAACAACGTCGAGAAGCTCTTCCATGTCGCTCCCGGCGGCGACGTCAGTGCGATCGACATCGCCATCGACGGCGTCGAGGGCGTCACCGTCAACTCACGCCATCAACTGGTGCTGGCGACGTCGCTCGGCGACATCGTGTTCACGGCACCCATCGCCTACCAGGTGGTGGACGGCAGTCGCCGGTCGGTGGAGGTCGCCTACGTGCTCGCCGACGATCACCATTACGGCTTTGGCATCGGCGAGTACGACAAGGATCGAGAGGTGGTCATCGATCCGCTGCTGGCGGCCACCTATCTCGGCGGCCACAACCCGCAACCCCCGGGCAACTACGACGATGACATCATCTACAGCATGGCGGCGACCGGAGGGGGCGTCTACGTCGCGGGCGCCACCCAGTCGCCCGATTTCCCGATCCACCTGGGGTATGACGAGACCCTCGACAGCGAGTGGCCCGACGGTTTCATCACCCGCATGAGCGGTGACCTCTCCGCCGTGATCGCCTCGACCTACATCGGAACCGAATACTCCGACCGAGTGACCGAAATCGCCATCGCCGGAGATGGAACGGTGATCGCGGTCGGCCAGGCGGGATACGGATTTCCGGTCACCGACGGCGCCTACAACTGGCACGGCTCGACCCCCACAGGCGGGGGATTCGTTGCCAGGTTCAGTGCCGACCTCTCCACCCTCGTGGCGTCCTCGGTGCCGACGCCGGGTGATTACCCGTGGCAGGTCGCACTCGGCAATGGTGGAATCTACTTCGGCGGTTCGACCAACAACCCCGAGTTTCCGATCACCGCCGGCGCTTTCTTGTCCACATGCTGTCCGATCGACGGCTTCGGCATCCGCGAGTACAACGGCTTCGCCGGCAGGCTCTCGAACGATTTGACCACACTCGAGGCGATGACCTACCTCGGCGGCCAGACGGTCTCGGGCATCGCGGTGGCCGCCGACGGCGGCGTGTTCATCACCGACGGCTGGGATTACGCCATCACCGGTTACATCGCCCGCTTCGACGGCGGCCTGACGACACGGCCGGCCCACCTGTCCTACTACCCGGGCAGCAACAGCGGCAGCAGCCGGACCTACTTCAACGACGTCGCCGTGGCCGACGGCTACGTGGTCACTGCCGGCCAGACCTACATGAACGACCTGCCGGCGACCGACGGTGCGTTTGACACCACCTGCGGCACCGACAGCCTGTGCGACGGTGTCGGACCGTTGCTGGTGCCGAGGTCCGACGGCTTTGTTGCCATCTACAGCGAGGACCTGCAAGACACCCTCGCGCTGACCTACCTCGGCGGGTCGTATCACGAGGCGATTCGCTCCGTGGTCCTCGGCTCAGACGGTGACATCTACGTCACCGGGGAAACCGCTTCCGTGGACTTTCCGACGGCCGGCCTCGGCCCGGACACCGATTGCGGTATCGACGGCGAGTGTGATCCTACCGGACCCTACGACACCCCCACCGAAGACGGTTTCGTGGCGCGCCTGTCGGCAAACCTGTCGAGCCTGGAGTACGGCAGCTACCTGGGAGGGTCCGGGGAGGATCGGCCCTTGGTCGTCGCACTCGACGGGTCGGGCCTGCTCTACGCGGCCGGTTTCACCCGCTCGGTGGATTTTCCGACCACCGATGGAGCACTCGATTCCAGCTACAACGGCGGCACCTCGGATGCCTTCATCAGCTGGATCGACCCGGCGCCGGACGGCAGCCCCGGCACCATGATCTTCGAGGACAACTTCGAGACCGGGGATCTCGGCTTGTGGGGTGGTCGCTGAGGGGTGCGAAGCTCGGGATTCGGCGAGGAATGTGGAACGCTGAATTTCGTGCTCGCGAAAAAGCCACCGCTAGGCGTTTCGTCGGCGAGGCATGAGGACCAGGAACGAGATGAAGAAGAACGCCGTCAGCGCGGCCGAGCCGAACAGGAACCAGCTTCGCAGACCGGTCGCGACGGCGAGCACCACGATTGTCACGGTGACGATGGCGTTGTCGAAGACACCGTACTTGAGGATCGCCTTGCTCGGTTCGGGCTCCCTCCAAGCGTAGAAGTAGAGCAGGGCCGCCGCGGTCACCACGGCTCCGAAGAGCCGCACGAAGGTGAGGTCGTCCGGCAGCGGGACCCCGAGCACTCGAAACAGGGCCGGCGGTCCGACCAACGCCGGTAGGCCCCATACCAACAGGGTGACCAGCCATTTCAGGAGCAGTATGTGTCGGAGCGTGCGGTGCTCATACCGGTCGCTCATCGTCGGTTCCTCACTTCCTATTGCAGTTCCTGAAAAGAAATATAGAGCGCGAACGGGCCGTCGTCATCCGAGAGGAACCTCAACAGGTCCCGCAGGTAGGCGGCGAGATGCTGCCCAGAGGGTTCGAGCTGGCCACCCAGGGCCTCCCTCCAGCTGTCGGCCGCAGGCGCGATTTCGCCGCCGGGGAGGTCGACCAGTCGGTCGACGAGCGCTGCTGGGACGGCGACCACCCATGGGCTCTCCTGGCTCTCACCGGCGAGAAAGGAGAAGCCGTACGTGATCACTTTGCGTCAGTCTGCCTCCGCCGGTCTTCCAGTTTCCGTAACCGATGCCAGCCAAGCTCCCAGATTGCCCGAAATCGGCCCTCGATCACGAGCTTCTCGACGATCGGCGACAGCCAACCGATGGGGCCGATCGCGATCTCCTCGAAGCCCTCGACCATCACCCCGCCGGGTCGTTCCGTGAAGCGCACTTCTCCGATGCCTCGCCAAAAGCCTCGAAAGATCCACCTCACACGACGTGGCGGCTCGACGTCCGTGATCTTCGCAACCAACGGAAAAGGGAAACCCTTCAAGGGCACCGCGTACCAGCCGTCGCCGCGGTCCTCGACGTCACCAAACGCTCCGTAAAGACGCGTCCAATCCGTCGGGGTCTTGAAGAACCCGTAAACCTCTTCGCCCGGGAGGTGGAAGTCCTCCCTGAACCGAATGATCACGACACGATCCTCTCAGCCGGCCAGCGGTCGAGACACCGCGCCCGGTCCACCTGCAACTCTCTCAACCTCTCGTCCTCATTATTCACCCTTCACTGCCTCGGACAGGTGGGCGAGCTCGTCGGCGTGCAGCTCCCAGTTGCGTCCGTCGAAGTCGGTCACCCGCACCGATGCAATCGTCTCCGGCTCGAGGCAGCGCACGTTGACGCTGATGCCGTCGGGGTTGGACCGCGGCACGTAGAACGACTTGATGCCGCACACCCCGCAGAACCGGTGCTGCGCGACGCCCGTGTTGAAGGTGTAAGTCCTCAGATCATCCTCACCGGCAAGGAGGCGGAATCGGCCCTTGGGGACGATCAGGTGCAGGTAGGCCGTCAGCGAGCAGATCGAGCAGTTGCACAGCTGCGCCTCGATCGTCGCCGGCGCCTCCACCTCGAACCGGACCCGCCCACAGTGACAACCGCCGGTGTGAATCACCATGGCCGCTCAGGTCATACAGAAGGCGCTGAGCTTGTTGCCGTCGAGGTCGCGGAAGTAGCCGGCGTAGAAGCCGCTGTCGCCGCGCGGGCCGGGAGCGCCCTCGTCGGCGCCGCCGAGCTCCATGGCCTTGGCGTGAATCGCGGCCACCTGCTCCGGCTTGTTCACGGCCAGGGCGACCATGACCCCGTTGCCCACGGTGGCGGTCTTGCCGTCGTAGGGTCTGGTCACCGAGATGGCCGGCTTGTCCGGAGCGACCGCCCATGCGATGAAGGTGTCCTCCTCCATGAACCGGCCGGCGCCGATCAGCTTCAACAGCTCGTCGTAGAAGGCCGCGGCGCGTTCGAGGTCATTGGTCCCCAGGGTCACATATCCGATCATCGGTGTCCTCCTCGTCCGGAATCTGCCCAGTCTAACCCCACCCCCGAGTCCGCGCCCGTGTCCGCGTCCGCGTCCGCGAAATCCCTGCGCGGTTCAACTCACGCCGCCGCCCCCCGCAACGCGGCCGCCGTCCATGCTGCAGCAGCCGCGTCGATCACGCCAAACAGGATCAGGATCGGTGGCGCCAAACCGACGATGACGAAACCGACAAAGAAGACAAGCACGGAAAACCGGCCATAAATGGTGGCACGGAGAAACGGGGTGAGCCCATGTCGGGCTCCGGTGAGATAGTAATAGCCGAGAATCAACACCAACATGCCGACCACCCGGACCCAGACCTCGTGGGTGTGGGGAAGGGCGAACAAGGACAGCAGACGGTTGGGCACGACGACGAGGATCGACCCGAGTACGAACAAATAGATCGAGAACACGAGGACACTCCGCGCGGCCTTGGTCATGGATTCCTCCTCGGGAGCAAGTGCCTCAGTATCTCATGCGCGGGTCCACGGTCCAGGACGATGCCGCGGTCGTTCAACCCTTCCCCTCCTCACTTCTGACCTCAACGACTGCGGCACTGCCAACGGCCAACGGCCAACGGCCAACGGCCAACGGACCTAATACAGCGGAAACCGCTGGGTCAGCGCGTGAACCTCACCCTTGACTTCCTCGATGCCAGCCCCGAAGGCGGCCATCTTGGCCTCGTCCTGGGTGTCCTCGTCGAGACGCAGGACGCGGTCCATCAGCTCGGCGATCTTGACCATCTCCCCGGGACCCATACCACGGGAGGTCACCGCCGGGGTGCCGATGCGCAGGCCCGACGCGATGTAGGGCTTGCGGGTGTCGAAGGGCACGGTGTTCTTGTTGACCGTGATGTCGGCCAGCCCCAGCCAGCGCTCGGCCTTCTTGCCCGAGATGAAGTCCGCACCGAGGTCGATCAGGAAGAGGTGATTGTCGGTGCCGCCGGAGACGATTCGCCACCCCCGCTCGGCCATCGAGCTGCACAGGGCCACCGAGTTCTCCACCACCCGCTGCTGGTAAGCCTTCCACTCGGGCCTCATCGCCTCGGCGAAGGCCACCGCCTTGGCCGCAATGACGTGCATCAACGGTCCGCCCTGGACTCCGGGAAACACCGCCTTGTCGATCGCCTCGGCCCATTCGGCGGTGCACAGCACGATGCCGCCGCGCGGCCCACGCAGGGTCTTGTGGGTGGTGGAGGTGACGAACTGGCAGTGGGGCACCGGGGACGGGTGGAGCCCCGCCACCACCAGGCCCGCGATGTGGGCGATGTCGGCCATGATCAGCGTCTCCGCCTCGTCGGCGATGGCGCGCAGCCGCTCGAAGTCGATGATCCGCGGGTAGGCCGAGGCCCCACACACGATCAGCTTGGGCCGGTGCTGAAGCGCCAGCTCCCGCAGCCGGTCGTAGTCGATGGTCTCGGTCTCCCGATCGACACCGTAGGCCACCACCTCGAACTCCTTGCCCGAGTAGTTGAGCGGGTGGCCGTGGGTGAGGTGGCCGCCGTGGGTCAGATCCATGCCGAGCAAGGTGTCGCCGGGCTGCATCACCGCCAGATAGACCCCCATGTTGGCCTGGGCGCCGGAGTGAGGCTGGACGTTGGCGTGCTCGGCTCCGAACAGCTCCTTGATGCGCTCCCGGGCCAGATCCTCGGCCACGTCCACGAACTGGCAACCGCCGTAGTAGCGCCGGCCCGGGTAGCCCTCGGCGTACTTGTTGGTCATCACCGAACCCATGGCCGCCATCACCGCCGGCGACACGAAGTTCTCCGACGCGATCAGCTCGAGGCCCTCGTTCTGGCGCCGGCGCTCGTCCTCGAGTGCCCGGGCCACCTCGGGGTCAGCGGCCTGAACCAACCGGTTGTGAACGTCGAAGAACTGGCCCTTCAGGCTCTGGGTCATGAATCCTCCTGGCGGCCGGCGGCGGCCGGCTCGATCTTGGCGACTCGGCGCTGGTGGCGGCCGCCCTCGAAATCGGTGTCGAGGAAGACCTCGACAATCTGCGCCGCCACGCCTCCGCCGAGCACCCTGGCTCCGAGGCAGAGCACGTTGGCGTCGTTGTGCCGGCGAGCCATCCCGGCGGTGTAGGCGTCGTGGCAGAGGGCGGCGCGGATGCCGGGGTGGCGGTTGGCGGCCATGCTCATGCCGATGCCGGTGCCACAGATCAGGATGCCCCGACGGGCTCGCCCGTCGAGGATCTCGCGGGCCAGCAGGTGGGCGAAGTCGGGGTAGTCCACCGAGCTGTCGTCAAACGGGCCGAGATCACGGAAGGCCTCACCCCTGGCCCGAAGGACCCGGACCAGCTCTTCCTTGATTCCGATCGCTGCGTGGTCTGATGCCAGGACAATCATAAAAACCTCAGAATCTCTGGCCCGTGGTGGGCTGCTCCAGGGAGCCGTACTCCTCGAGGGCGAATCGGTCGCTCATGCCGGCAATGTGATCCGCCACCAGCCGAGCAAACCCGGGGGCAACATGGTAGCGGCTGGCCACCTCGCCGGCAACCGACTTGATGGGCAGGTCCCGAAGGTAGGCAAAGCCGAGCTCGTCCCTCGCCCTGAGCAGCACGTAGTCGGGGAGGTTGAGCGGGTTCAGCCAGAAGGCGCGAAATAGCCCGGCCACCACCTTGCGGGCTCGCCAGTCCTGCCGATTGACCGTGGAGTGGTTGATGATGAAACGATAGATGAAGGCCTTGAGCTCGTCGAACGCCGCCTCGCCGGGCCGCGAAAACCAAACGGCGGTCTGGGAGATCTCGCGCGCCCGAGCGGCGAAGCCCTCCCGGTCTGAAATCGAATGACGTTCGCAAAAGCGGCCGATTCTCCGACCCGCGCCGGTGGCCACATCGGCCACGAAGAACTCGATCATGGCTCGGATCAAACGGTTCTGCCGGAGCCAGCGACGTCGTTCGCCGCCGTAGCGGTCCCCCATGCCGTCGATGAGGCGGCGGGCGAGGTCCAGCTCTTCGACCGTTTCCAGCCGCACTGCTCCCGCCCGTAGGCCGTCCTCGAGATCGTGGGTCTGCTGCGCGATCTCGTCGGCAGCGGCCACCACTTGCCCCTCCAGGTGACACGGCCGGTCGAGGAACAACCCGCCGGTGTCCGGCAGCGGGAATGGGAAGTTCACCTTCCACGAGGTGTGCTTGAGGATGCCCTCCCGCACCTGATCGGTGAGGTTGAGGCCCGGCTCCTCGTACCGCCGTTCGAGCAGGTCCACCACCCGCAGCGACTGATAATTGTGCTTGAAGGCGCCCACCTCATCGGTCACCTCCGGCGGCAGCGCGACCTCGCTGTTGCGGCCGCCGAGAATCTCGTTCAACACCGTCTCGCCGGTGTGGCCGAAAGCGGTGTGGCCGACGTCGTGGGCCATCGCCACCGCTTCCACGAGATCCTCGTTGAGGCCGAGGGCGCGGGCGATGGTCCGACCCAACTGGCCCACCTCCAGGGTGTGGGTCAACCGGGTCCTCGGGTGGTCGGCGACATGGGGAACGAAGACCTGAGTCTTGTGCTTGAGGCGACGGAATGCGCGTGAGTGGAGCACCCGGTCGCGGTCCCTCTGGAAGGCCAGTCGAATGTCGACTGACGGCTTTGGGTCCTCCTGCCGACGGCGCGAGGCATCGGCGTCAAGGGTGGCGAAGAAGGCCAGCCTGGCCGCCTCATCCGCCGCGAGGTCGTCACGGTTCCTGACCAGGGATTCGCTCACCCGGACACCTCCTCCTCGGCCAGCGCCAGCAGCTCGCCGACCACCCGGATGCTGCCCGCGGCCACCACCGGATCGGGCAGAGCGCGGAGTGCGGCCGCCACCGTCGGCGCCGTCCTCGCCTCAGGGAAAGCCTCCCGCAGACGGGCCATCGGCATCGCACGTTCATCGGAAATTGAGCACAGCATCACGTTTCCCACCTGCGGCCGCAGCACCCGGGCCATCTCCTCCACCGGCTTGTCGTCCAGGCACGAAAACAACAGATGGTAGAGGGTCGAGCCGCGCTCGAGGTGCCGGGCCAGGGCAGCGGCGCCCTCGGCGTTGTGGGCGCAGTCCAGCAACACCCTCCTGCCGGCTATACGATGGCTGGTGAGCCGGCCCGGCCAGTGGGTCCTCGACAGACCGTCGCGGACCGCCGCCGAATCTAACCCGGGTAGGATGCCGGCGGCCACCGCGCTCTTGGCCAGGGCCAAGGCGAGCTCCAGATTGGCTATCTGGTGGTCACCCAGGAACGGCATCGACACCTCCACCGAGCCGTCGCCCCAACCCAGAAGAAGGGTCGATCGATTGGCGTGGCCGACGGTGACCAGGCGGTCCGCCCGGTCGAAGACCGCGTCGCCGAGATGAGCGACCAGCTCCTGATCGACACCGCTGCCCAAAACCCTGTGGCGGGCCGCCACCAGCGCCGCGCCCTTGTCGGCGGCCCTTTCCTCGACGCTCGCGCCGAGCCAGCCCGCGTGGTCCGATCCAACGTTGGTCAGACCGGCCACGGTGCTGGCCGCCGCCCTCGTGGCGTCCCATCGACCGCCCATGCCGGCCTCCAGAACGGCACAATCCACCCCATGCTCGGCGAATGCCAGGAAAGCCGCAACGGTGACGGTCTCGAAGAAGGTCAGCGACCCGAAGGCCTCGAGGGCTTCCAGATGGCGGTCGAGGTCGGGGCGGAAGATCGGTCTGCCGGCGATTCGGATCCGCTCCTCCACCCGGATCAGGTGCGGTGAGGTGTACAGCCCGACCGTCAGTCCGTGGGCCGACAGCATGGCCTCCAGCATGGCGGCCGTGGAGCCCTTGCCGTTAGTGCCGACCACCAGGATCGAAGGAAAGGAACGCTGTGGCTCACCCAGTCGGTGAAGGGCTGCCTGCACCGCGTCCAGGCGCGGCCGGATGCGGCCTGGTCGGCGCCGGCTCAGGCTCGCCGGAAGAAGGTGATGCATCTGGCGACGGTTTCCTTCAGTTCGCTGCGCGGGACGACCCGGTCGAGCATTCCGTGCTCGAGCAGGAACTCCGACCTCTGGAAGCCTTCAGGGAGAGTCTGACGGATCGTCTGTTCGATCACCCGCGGCCCGGCGAACCCGATCAGGGCACCGGGCTCGGCGATGTTGACGTCGCCCAACATGGCGAAGCTGGCGGTGACGCCGCCGGTGGTCGGATCGGTCAGGACCGAGAGGTAAGGAATGCCCTTTTCCCTCATCCGTCCGAGACCGGCTGAGATCTTGGCCATCTGCATCAGCGACAGGATGCCCTCCTGCATCCTCGCCCCCCCGGAGCACGCGACCGACACCAGGGGAAGCCGTCGGTCCAGGCAGCGTTCGATGGCTCGGGTGAACTTCTCACCGACCACCGATCCCATGGACCCACCCATGAAGGCGTACTCCATCGCGGCAACCACCGCCGGCTGACGCCCGATCTCACCCAGCCCCACCTGCAAGGCGTCGCCGACGCCCAACCTCTTGGTGTAGGCCCTCAATCGCTCGCTGTAGGCCTTGGAGTCGACGAAGCCGAGGGGATCGGCCGACCGCACTCGCGGGAAAAGGATCTTGTACCGCCCGTTGTCGAACATAAGCTCGAGCCTGGCCTTGGCGGAGATCCGGAAATGGTGGTCACACCGCGGGCACACCTGGAGGTTGTCGGACACCTCCCGGTGATAGAGGATCTCGCGACACGAGTCGCACTTGATCCAGAGACCGTGCGGAACCCCTCCCTGTGCCATGCCGTTCTCCGTCGAATGCCCCAGTCGAACCAACGCCTCCCTTCGCCGATGGGAAAAGGAGAGACGTGCGCGCTTACTTTAGACCATTTGCCGTCGGCCCGCCACGTCCGACCTACGGTGCGCGGGCTTCAATCGGCTTCGATCGCCGGGGCGCGGCACCCCGAGGGGGCGCGGACCCCGGACGGCGGTGATCAGCCGGAGGAGCTCTCCTCCTCGAGATCGTTCGGAATGCCGAGGCGCATGCAGGCAGCGTCGTACATCTGCCGGGCTGCCTTCTGACCGGATTGGAGATCGGCGATTTTCTGCTTCACCTTGGCGAGCTCTTCCTGGATCTGCCCCTCGAGCTCCTCGACCTCTATCTTGGTCTGCTTCAGCGCTTCCTCGTAGAATTTCTTTTGTGCGTCAGAAAGCGTATTCATCATTTCCTCCACTGATCTAACGATAGCTGAAAGGTACACGAATCCATACGCGCACCTTGACACCTTTTTTGGTGGCCGGCTTGTAGCGGAACTGTCGAACCGCGTCCTCGGTGGCCTTCTCGAAGCCCATGTTGGGCGGGTCAACGCTGACGATCCGGACATCCTCCACCGAGCCGTCCGGCCCCACCAACACCTCGGCCTCCACCGCCCCCGACTCACCCAGCCGTTCGGCCATCTTGGGCTTCTGCGGCGTGACGTCGTGGATCAGTACGGGCGGGGTCACCTCCGGCCCTAAAGCCACGAGCTCTCCTTCACGGACGGCCGGGGTGAACGTCGGCGTCGGCGGCCGCGGCGTCGCCGTGGGCGGGATCGGGGTGGCCGTTGGCGGCACCTCGGTCGCCGTCGGCGTCTCGGTGGGCGTCGGCGTCTCGGTCTCGGTCGGGGTCGCCGTCGGCGGCCGCGGCGTCGCGGTGGGCGGCACCACGACGACCGGCTCCTCTTCGACCGGAACCGGCGTCGGCGTTTCGGTGGGCGTTTCCAAAACCACCGGATTCCGAGAGGAAGCGTCGTCCTCCCCGCTGCCGCCCAACAGGAAGAACAGCGACGCCGCCAGAATGACCCCGGCCGCCGCGACGATGAGCAGCCAGACCGGAATTCTCTTCTTGTCCGGCTCTCCGTAGGCGTAGGGATCGGCGAGCTCCGGCGCCTCCTCCAGCACGGGAATGCCGGCGACGGGCCCGAGGTCGGGCTCGCTCTGCCCCGCCGCGGGAGGCGGTGGCGGTGCCGGGGGCGCGGCGGCGGGCGCCGCCCCTGCCCGAGCCGCGGGATCGGCCGCGAAGGCGGCGATGGCGGCGGGATCGGGGGTCCAACCGTGGGCCCGAATGGCCTCCTCCAGGTCCCGTTCCATGTCCGCCGCATACTGGTAGCGCCCGTCGGGGTCGGGCTCGAGCGCCTTGAGGACGATCCGATCCACGTCCTCGGGCACCTCGGGGTTGATCGCCGACGGGGGCCCCACCTTCGGGTCCCTCACCAGCTGCAGGATCTCGGCCTCGGATGCGCCGTCAAAGACCTTGTCGGCGGTCAGCATCTCGTAGAGCACGAGTCCCAGGGAAAACAGGTCGGAGCGGTGGTCGATCGCCTTGCCGGCGCCCTGCTCCGGAGACATGTACTTCAGCTTGCCCTTGAGCAGGCCGTCCCGGGTCTGGGTCGCCTTGGAAAATGCCTTGGCGATGCCAAAGTCGCAGAGCTTGACGTCGCCTTCGGCGGAGATCAGGACGTTGGGCGGCGACACGTCGCGGTGCACCAATCCAAGGTCACGATCCTCGAAGTCGGTGGTGGTGTGAGCGTGCTCGAGGGCTGCCGCCAGCAGCGAGGCGACGTGGAGCGCGTCCGGCACAGCAAAGGTGACCCCGTACTCCCGGCAGTCGTCCAGAACGGCTCGCAGGTCCCGTCCTTCGACATACTCCATGGCGATGTAGAAGGAGTTGTCGATCTTGCCCAGGTCGTAAATGTCGACGATGTTGGCGTGCTTCAGCTGGGCGGCCAGCTTCGCCTCGTCGATGAACATGGTGACGAACTCGTTATTGTCCGCCACGTCCGCGAGGATGCGCTTGATGGCAACGGTCTTTTGGAAGCCCTCCACCCCCATCATGCGGGCGCGGAAGACCTCGGCCATTCCCCCGGTGGCGATTCTCTCCTCGAGCACGTACTGCCCAAACCGAGTCCCCGAAGGCGGCTTGGCACCGGCCGCCACCGGCGACGCCGTGGGTGCCGGTGGTTCGGCAGCAGGCTCCCCGGGCGGCGGCGAGGTTTGAGGACCGGTGGCCTCGCCTGAAGTCTTGGCGCCGGCGCCCGCTTTCGCGCCGGCGACCTGGATATCGAGTCCGGCGAGGGTTTCGGACAGCATGGCGTCGACGTCCCGCTCCACCCTCGGCGTCGGTTTCTTCACCTCTTCGGTGGCGCTCGGTCCGAGCACCTCGGCGAGGGCGTCGTCGAGATCCCGATCGCCCAGCGGGCTATGAGCCGGGGGGACCGTTGGCGCGACCTGCTTGGATATTTTCTCGGGCTCGTCGTGACCGCCCTCGACGTCCGACACGATGTCGCCGAACAGGTCGTGCGAGGTCAGCGCAGTTCCTTCCCGCTCGGCGCTCTTGCGCAGTGCGTCCAGGGTTTCCTGGGGGATGGCCTGGGAGGAACCGGCCCCGCCCTGGAGATCGAACAACCGCTCGAGGCGCGCGAGCAGCACCTCATCGTCGAAGGGCCTGCCGAGGATGTCCTGCGCCCCGTAAAGGGCAGCCTCGGCCGCGGAATCATCGCCCAGATACCCGGTTTCGAGGATCAGGAACGGAGTCACCCTCAACCCGGCGCGGGCCCGCAACTGGGTCAGGGCGTCCTCGACGGTCACGTCGGACAGCTGAGAGGTGATCATCACCACCCGCGGCTCGAAGTGGGCACAGATTTCCACCGCCCCGTTGAGATCGGCGGCGACCTCGAGCCGGTGACCCGAATCGGCCAGCGCCTGGCGAACGTCCTCGGCGTGCTCGGTGTCGGACTCGATGAGGAGAATATTGATGCTCATGAAGCCTTTCTCAGGTGGGGTGGTGCTCTCAGAAGTCCCAATTTCATTATGTGCGAGTGCTTCACAAAGTCAACAATCGCACACCTACAGGTACCATTGCAGGGCGGTATAATACTCGGGCTTCGAATCCCGGGTCACGCACTCGGCGGGGAGGCCTCATGTCCGGCCACAACAAGTGGAGCACCATCAAACACAAGAAAGGTCGGGCCGACGCCAAGCGGGGCAAGCTCTTCACCAAGATCATCCGGGAGATCACCGTGTCGGCGCGCGAGGGCGGCGGAGACGTTGACGCCAACCCCAGGCTGCGATCCGCCGTCGCCGACGCCAAGACCGCCAACATGCCTGCGGACAACATCAAACGGGCCATTCAGCGCGGAACCGGCGAGCTTCCCGGCACCAGCTACGAGGAGGTGACCTTCGAGGGTTATGGGCCCGGGGGCGTGGCGGTGATGCTCGAGATCCTCACCGACAACCGCAACCGCACGACGCCCGAGATCCGCCACCTGTTCTCGAAGTACGGCGGCAACCTGGGCGAGAACGGCTGCGTGTCGTGGCTGTTCAGCCGCAAGGGCACGATCCTCGTACCCCGGTCCGACGACCTCGACGAGGACACCATGATGGAGGTCGTACTGGAGGCCGGAGCCGAGGATCTCGACACCGAGGACGAAGAGTTCTACCGAGTCACCACAGCTCCCGAGGAACTGCATCAGGTGAAGGAGGCCATCGAGGCGCAGCAGATCACCGTCGAGACCGTGGAGTTCGCCATGGACCCCTCCACCACGACCTACCTGGAGGGCTCGCCGGCCGAGCAGATGCTGCGGCTGATGGAAGCCTTCGAAGATCACGACGACGTCCAGAACGTGTGGGCGAACTTCGACATCGACGACGAAACCCTGGCCAACTTCTGAGCCGGGACCGAAAGCGACCCATGGACCCTTCACGGTGATGCGAGTTCTCGGTGTCGACCCCGGATCCTCGGCCACCGGCTGGGCGCTGATTCTCGCCGAAGGCAACCGCTATCGATTGGTCGAATCCGGGGTGTCTCGCCCCAAGGGAGTAGACCGCGCCGCGCGACTCGCCGATCTCGAGCGGAGGTTTTTCGAGATCGTGGCCCGCGTGGCACCCGACTGCGCCGCGGTGGAGTCCTCCTTTTCGGGTCGCAACCCGCGGTCGAGCCTGGCTCTTGCGGAGACCCGCGGCGTGATCCTGGCCACCCTCGGTCGGCTGGAAGTCACCACCCATTCCTACTCGCCAGCCCAGGTCAAGTCGGCGATCGTCGGCCACGGCCGAGCCGAGAAGCAGCAGATCGTCTACATGGTGACCCGTCTGCTGGCACTGCCCTCGGACCCACCCACCGACGCCGCCGACGCGATGGCCGTGGGGATCACCCACCTGCACTCCGTTGGACCCTCGGGGATTCGTTGACGCTTGACGGCCTGCGTGTTAGCATGCCCTGCCTTCATCCTCGGGTCGAAACTGAGATGTTGGAGCGGTCGATTTGGGTTGACCGGTTGCATGCCCGGCCTTGTGCCGGACCGCGGGTTCGTGGACAATGAGTTTTCTGGATGGGTTGGAACTCATCCTCGCCGCAGAACTCTAATCAAGGGGAGGCTACAACGTGACTGGACAGGCTTTTGACTATTTCCGGCAGGGTGGCATGTGGATGTATCCGCTGCTCTTTTTCTCCGTGCTCGCCCTCACCTGCATCATCGAACGGCTCATCGTCTTTGCCAAGGCGAAGGTCAACGTCAACGAGTTTCTGACCAAGATCCGCAAGTCGCTGCTGGTGAATCGAAACGTCAAGGAGGCCATCAAGGTCTGCGAGCAGTATCGCGGTCCGGTGGCTTCGGTCACGAAGGCGGGTCTGCTGCGCTACGGCCACTCCCGCGAGGACATCGAAAAGACTATCGAGAACGCGGCCCTGTACGAGCTCGACCGGCTCGAAAAGAGGCTCGGCGTGCTGGCGACCACAGCCAATGTCGCCCCCATGCTCGGCTTCCTCGGCACCGTGACCGGCATGATCAAGTCCTTCGGCACACTGGCCGAGCAGGGTCTCACTAACCCCGCCGCCGTGGCTATCGGTATCTCCGAGGCCCTGATCACTACCGCCACCGGTCTGATCATCGCGATCCCGGCGCAGCTCGCTTACAACTGGTTCACCACCAAGGTCACCCGCTTCGTTCGTGACATCGAAACCGCGAGCAACATGCTGCTCGAAACCTTCACCGAGATGGACGCCAAGGGCGGCGGCGGTCCCGGCGCCACAGCCTGAGAAGGGAGCCCGCGATGGCCATCATTCGCGGCCGAGATCGAGAGACATCCGCCAAGATCTTCACGGCATCGATGGCGGACATCGTCTTCCTGCTGATCGTGTTTTTCGTCATCACCTACAAGGTCGAGGTGGACCGCACGCGGATGGCCCTGCCCGAAACCTGGGTCCGCGTCAAGATCCCGCAGGAGGAGAAGCCCGCCGTGATCTCGGTCGCCCCGCGCAGCGAGGGCTACCTGATCCGGGTCTCCACCGGCGAGGAGATGTCGCTGCCGGTGAGCACCGACGAAGAGGTGGTCACCTTCGCCTCCACCGAGGTGGCGAGAGACCCCAGCAAGGCATTCATCATCAAGGCCGACCATGAGGTGCCCTACGAGCGGTTCGATGCCATCCTGGACGCCTTGAAGCAGTCGAAGGTGAAGTACATCTACCTGCTCTCAGAACAGAAGACCGTCAAGTAGGACGGGGGTCATCATGAATCTCGGCAAGAAAAAAATCGAGTCGGAGATCTTCACCGGATCCATGGCCGACATCTCCTTTCTGCTGATCATCTTCTTCATGATCACGTCGGCGTTCTCCGCCACTCGCGGTCTCGACTTCTCGCTGCCGGAGGACTCGACCACCCCGCCGGAGATCAAGCAGGAGGACTCTATCGACGTCCTGGTCCTGCCCGGGCCGGTGGACGGACCCTCGAACCTGCAGGTGGACGGCAACCAGATGCCGCTCGAGGGGCTGCTGCCGTACATCGCCGAAAAGCTGCGCCAGAATCCCGAAAAGCCGGTGATTCTCCGGACCGACCCGTCGGCGTCCTACGGCAACATGATTGCCGTCTTTGACGAGCTTCGACAGTCGGAGGACAAGATCGGCATCAAGATCGAAACCATTTCGATTCCGACCCAGCGCGAAATCCAGAGCATCTGGACCATGCTGGGCATCGGCCAATAGTGGGGGAGGCATCATGAACGAAGCCCAGAAACCCACCTCCGCACGGCACAGCCAAGATGACCAGATGCCTCCGACGGTGATGGAGATCATCGCTCAGGAAGAGCAACAGGACAAGAACTTCGGTCGGATCGCCGTGGTGCTCGCGGCCATTCTCCACGTGGTCATCTTCGCCATCTCCTGGCCCTCTTTCGCCGGCGCGGCACGGGACGCCCAGCAGACCAAAGCGAAGATCTACGTGGTCAAACAGGTCAAGTTCAAACAGCCGCCTCCGCGCCAGGACCAGCAGATTCCGAAACCACGTTCCAAGAAGGTGCCGATCCCCGATCCGACGCCGGATGAGCCCGAGCCGATCCGCGACGAGGAGCCGGAGGAGGAGATCGACTTCGTGCCGGATGACAATCTCATCCTCGGCGTGCCCGATGCTCCCCCGCCGCCCGAGCCCGAGGGACCGATCCGCTTCGTGGTCGGCGGCAAGATCACCGAGCCGAAGCGGATCAGCGGCCCCAACCCGCTGTACCCGGAGGCCGCCCGCCGAGCCCGGATCCAGGGGGTCGTGGTACTCGAGTGCGTGATCGGCAAGGACGGCTCCGTGAAAACGGTCAAGGTGCTTCGAGGCCTGCCCCTGGGCCTGACCGAGTCGGCATCCGATGCGGTCAAGAAGTGGAAATTCGAGGCGTCGACCCTCAACGAAAAGCCGGTCGAGGTTCTCTACATCCTGACCGTGAGGTTCAACCTGCAGTAAATGCGGTTCAACGCCAAACAGCGGGCGGGTCAGATTCGTAAATGGTAATGGGAGGGTGTTGATGATGAACGTTTTTCCAACCCGGTGTTCCGTCGCCCTGGTCGCGCTGGTGCTCGCCGTGACCGTCGCCGCGCCGGTCTACGCCGATTGGGACAAGGGGCTCGAGGCGTACAACAAGCGTGATTACGCCACCGCCGCCAAGGAGTTCGAGGAGGTTACCAAGACCAACCCGGACTACGCCGGCGCGTACTACATGCTCGGCCTCAGCCAGCGCTCGGCCGGTAATTTGAGCCCGGCCCTCGCCAGCCTCCGCAAGGCCGTGGATTTGGACCCGGAGAACGCCTCCTACAGGGTCGGGCTCGGCCAGGCCCTGCTGCAGGGCGGCCAGTACCAGGACGCCTACACCACCCTCAAGGGCATCAGCATCGGCTCCATGGACGCCAAGTACCGGTCGACCTACGCCCTGCTCTTCGCCCAGGCGGCGACCAAGACCAACCGGGCGGCCGAGGCGGTCCAGGTGCTCAACAGCCAGATCAAGGTCGACTCCGGCAACGCCAAGCTCTATCAGGCCCTGGGCGTCGCCGAGAACGACGCCGGCAACGACGCCAAGGCCTTCGCCGCCTTCAAGCGCGCCTACGAACTGGATTCAAGGGACGCGGCCACAGGGCGTAACGCGGTCAAGGCGGGCATCGCCACCGCCCGCCGCGCCACCTCCGCCGCCCAGAAAGACCAGGTCTACGCCGAAGCCGCGCGGGTGGCCGACAAGCTCGCCACCGAGAGCCCGAGCTTCGACCACAAGCTGCTGGCCGGAGAGGCATGGCTCGGCGCCGGCCAGTACAAGAAGGCCGCCAGCTGGCTCGAGAAGGCCAAGGCCGACCAGCCCCAGAACGCCCTCGTCTACTACTACCTCGCCCAGTGCAACACGTCGTTGAACATGCTCGACGCCGCGGTGGCGGATCTTCAATCCGCCCTCAAGATCGGGCCGTCGGGCAAGCTCCGAACCCAGATCCACAATCAGTTGGGCTACGTCTACGACAAGAAAAAGGACTACGGCAAGGCGGCCAGCTCCTACGGCGCGGCGGGCAACTCCGCCAAGAAGGCCGAAATGGAGCAGAAGGTGGAGATGCAGAAGGACAACCAGGCCGCCGACGCCGAGCGTGCCGACTTCGAGCGTAAGCTCAAGGCCCTCGAGATGCAGATCCAGGAGCTTGAAGCCATCGGCGAGATCGAGGAGGCCAACGAGCTTCGCAAGCAGCTCGAGGAGCTCCAAAAGCACCTCTGACCGTAGAGATTGGCACCATCGTCGAGATGCCGAACGGCGCCCTTCAGGGCGCCGTTCTTTATTTGTCCAATTCGTCGAACGAATTGGACCTATATTTTTTCGGACTTTTCGTTTGAGCGGGGTTGAGGGTTAGCTCTCAAGCTCGACAACGGCGTGGCGGGCCAGCGTGATGGCGGCGGCGGCCAGCGGTAACACGAAGCTCACCAAGCCCTCGGCGGCGAGGATGAGGGGGTTCACGGTCACGGCCGGCAGTCCGAGAGCGGCGGTGAACCTCGACAGGCCTCCGGTCACGACGACGGTTCCCACAATCGCCAGCAGACCCGCCACCAGACCCGGCGCCGCCGTTGCCACCAGGAAGGGCCCCTGGAGGGCCGCCTCGGTGGCTCCCACCAACCGCATGACTGTGATCTCATCGCCGTGCCGGTAGAGCTCGAGATGGACCCACACCCCAGCCAGCAAAGCGACCGACAGCAGCAGCACTACACTGGCAGCGGCCAGCACCAACCCGAGGCCCCCGGCGGCCGTTCCGAGAACCCGCCGTACCGGCACCGTCGGTCCAACCGCCACCACCGCCGGGCTCCGGCTCAACAATGCCACCGAGTCCGGATCCTCGGTCGTGATCTCCACCAGCGGCGGCAGCATCCGTGCTCCGTCCCCCTCGAGGAGATCTCCCAGGTAGGGAAACCAGTGGGTCAGTCTGGCCGCCAGCTCCTCCTGCGGTACCTCCTCCAGCCGCCACCCCGGGTGCTCCCGGCCCTGGCTCGCCATCCATCCTGCTCGCTGGTCGTCGTCCATGTGGGGGTGGAGCAGCACTGCCACCACGTTTGCCTGGTCGGCCAGGCCGACCACCGGTTTGAGCCACCGCATCACCGACCACGTGATCCCGGCCATCCCCACCGGGATCGCCAGCGCGAGGGCCAATACCAAACTCACCAGTCCCCGCTGGCGCAGCAGCAGCCAACCCTCGGCGAGGGCATGACGGATCATGGCGGCCACGCCCCGTCATAGTGGACGCCTCCTTGGTGGAGGATCAGCGTCCGCGCCGGGATCGACTCCAGCAGGCTGTGATCGTGAGTGGCCACCAATACCGTCGCCCCCTGGTAGTTGATGTCGCACAGCAAGCTCAACAGCTCGCCGGCGAGGTCGGCGTCGAGGTTGCCGGTGGGCTCGTCGGCGAGGATCAGGCGGGGCTGGTAGGCCAGCGCTCGGGCGATGGCGACCCGTTGCTGCTCGCCCCCGGACAGGGCTTCCGGGAGGGCGGACTGCCGGTGGTGCAGGCCGAGCCTCTTCAGGACGTGGTAGGCCCTGCGATGGGCCTCGCGCGGCGCCACGCCGTGGAAACGAAGCACGAACGTGATGTTCTCCAGGACGGTCTTGCGCTTGAGCAGCTTGAAGTCCTGGAAGATCACACCCACCTTCCGCCGGAGCCCGGGGAGCCGCCGGCGGGTGATCGTGTCGACCCGCTCGCCGGCCACCCACACCTCGCCGGTGGTGGGCTTCTCGGCTGCGTAGAGGAGGCGGAGCAGGGTGGTCTTGCCGGCCCCCGACGGTCCGGTGACGAAGACAAACTCGCCCGCCTCCACCTGGAGGTCGAGCCGGCTGAGAACTTGCCGGCCGTCGTACTCCTTGTCGACATTACGAAGTCGTATCACGGATAAGGCCCCAGCCCGGACTCCTCACCAGCCCGAATGGCGAACGTCGCGCCCGGCCCGACCGTTCGCTCCGGGGCGGAGATTGTACCATTGGGTCCGTCGCGCCCGGGGGTGCCAATGACCATCGTTTCAGCAGCCGAACCTCGAGAGATTCGGGTCGCCAGGGAACGCGCCCTGGCCGTCGAGGATCGCTCGGCGTCGGTGTGCTTCGGGATCGGCCCGGCCCGCGCCGAGGGCATCAGCAAGGGCAGGGCCGAGAAGTTACTGTCCGCTCTCTCACCCCGAGTGGAGGCCGTGCGCTGGGCGCGGCAGGTGCACGGCTCGGAGTTGGCGATGGTGGCGGGCACCGGCCCGGAGAGGGCTCTGTGCGTGGGTGCGGTCGATGCTCTGGCCACCTCCGAGCCGGGCATCGCCCTCATGGTGTGGACCGCCGACTGCGTTCCCGTGATCCTGGTGGGATCTCAGGCCGTGGCCGTCGCCCACGCCGGCTGGCGCGGCTGCGCTGCCGGGGTGGTCCGCAACACCGTGGAGACCCTCGGCGTGCCGACGGCGGAGCTCTGCGCCTACCTCGGACCCTCCATCTCGGCCGCCCACTACGAGGTGGGTCCCGAGGTGATCGACGCCCTGACCGCCACCGGTGTCCCCGTTTCGGCGTGGCTCGATGGGTCGCTCGTTGATCTCAGGCTGTTCGTCGCCGAGCAGCTCCGGGGGCTTGGCGTCGGGTGCGTCCGGCCCGTGGGTCCGTGCACCTTCGCCAGCTCCCGCTTTGCCTCCTACCGGCGCGACGGCGCTGCCGCCGGCCGCCAGTGGTCGCTCGTTTACAAGACGAAGACCAACGAGCCCCCGCTCGGTTGAAAGTTGAAAGTTCTCCAGCCCGCGGGTGGATTCGAGGTGACCGGACACGAACCGCCTCGTGGAGCACGTCGAATCGACACACCTCGGGCCGACAGCCGCGACGATCCCAACCTTCAACTTTCAACTTTCAACTGCGATGAGAGCTGGTGCCGGCCCTTGAGCTGGCCGCACGCGGCCGCCACGTCCCGTCCCCGGGACCAGCGGACCGTCACCGTCAAGCCGTGCTCGGCGAGGGCTGCCGCGAAGCGGTTGACGGTGTCCTCATCGGGTTGGTGCAGACCGGGCAGGAGGTCGGGGTCCTCGTTGAGGGGAATCACGTTCACCTTGCTGGGAATCCCCTTCAGCAGGCGCGCGACCATTTCCGGATCCCCAGAGCGGTCGTTGAATCCTCGGATCAGGACGTACTCGAAGGTCACCCGCCGGCCCCGCTCGAGGGGGAACCGCCGCACCTCGTCGATCAGCGCATCCAGGGGATAGCGCCTGGTGATCGGCATGATTTCCACCCGCCGCAGCTGGTCAGGCGCGTTCAGCGAGATCGCCAGCTTCGGCCGTCGCGGTCTCTCGGCAAGCCACCGTATTCCCGGCAGGATGCCGGCCGTCGACACCGTGATCCGCTTCGGACTGACCCGTTCCTGCAGGGTGTCCAGGGCGATCCCGAGATGGCCGGTGTTGAGCAGCGGCTCGCCCATGCCCATCAAGACGATATTGACCCGTTCAATAGCCGCGGCCGACTGCCGCAGCATGACCCGGTACTGGCCCACGATCTCTTCGGATTGCAGGTTGCGGCCCGATCCGAGGACGCCGGTCACACAGAATGTACAGCCCACCGCGCACCCGGTTTGCGACGACAGGCAGAGGGTGACCTTGCGGCCCTCCGGCATGGCCACGCCCTCCACGGTGAGACCATCGGAAAGACCGAACAGGAACTTGCAAGCGCCGTCTTCGCTCACCGTGGACTCCAACACGACCGGATCGGCGATGGCAAAGTGGCTGCCGAGCTGCCGACGCAGGTCGGCCGGCAGGTTGGTCATCTCGTCGAAACCCGCCGCGTGACGGTGGACGATCCAATGGGCCACCTGGCGCCCTCGAAACGGCCGATCGACGAACGGTGCCACCAGATTCTCGATCTCGGCGGGCGGCTTACCGACCAGATTCGTCATCGACCTCTGACCGCGGGCGGGAGCGGTGGGAGCGGTGGCGAGTGGGGGAGATCCCGAGGGTCGTCAGCAGGCGGGCATCGTCCGAGTCGATCAGGTAGTTGACGTCGGTTTCGCTGGGATCCACGTGAATGTGGATCGCCCCCTCCTCCATCTCGAGCAGCCCGCCGTCGCGGCACACCAGGGAGGATTCGAGCAGCATCACCGCCCGCCAGCCGTCCTCGTGCAGCTGATCGAGACACTCGCGCACCTCTTCGGACTGGGCCACCGAGCCCTGCACCGCCTGTCCGAGGCGCCTGAGCAGCTGCTGCAGTTTTTGGGCCCGCGACTCCTCCATCCGACCTCCAGTGCACTCAACCCCGCCCCACGGCGAGATCTTCCCACTACTATACCTGCGGTCCGAGGGGGCGAGCCCGCATCATTGCCGCCGCCGTCCCGGTGTAGTAGCGTGCCCCGGTGACCCCCGAGATGCTTCATCGGCCCGGCGCCGATCGGTGGGCGCGGCGCCAACCGCTCGCCGGCGATGCCTCGAACCGGCGTTACACCCGAACCTGGGATGACGAGGATCGCTCCTTCATCCTGGTGGAGTACCCCGCCGAGACGACGCCGGATCTGGCCCGCGACCTGCAGGTCGCCGACTGGCTGCGGGGGCTCGGTGTTCGGGTTCCCGCCGTTTTGTCAACCGATCTCGCGGCGGGCTGGATGGTGATCGAGGATCTGGGCACCGACGACGCCGAGGCGGTGCTGCGACAGACCCCGGATTCGAGCCGGCTCGGGTTGGCCCTCGGCGCCCTGGGTCCGCTCCAGGTGCTCGCCGCCCAGCCGATTTCTTCCCTCGTCCCCTGGAACCCGCCCCTCGACCGGTGGCGGATGCGATGGGAGCTCGCCGGATTCGAGCTGTGGTTCGTGAATTTTTACCGTCGGGCGGTGCCCTCGGCAGAGCTCGACCGTTGGCTCGACCGGCTGGCGGAAACGGTCGCTCGACACCCGCGCCGGATCTGCCATCGCGATTACCACCTCAACAACCTGTTCCCCCTGGCGAGCGGCGACATGGCCGTGATCGACGCCCAGGACGTCCTGGTGGGTCCCGATACCTACGATGCCGTCTCCTTGATCGAGGAGCGCGCGTTGCCTCAGCTGCTGACGGGGGCGGATGCACAAAGGCTGAGAGCCGCCTGGGCGGCGCGGACCGGAGCCCGGGTCGGGTGGCGCGACCGCTGGCGCCTCGTCCGGATTCAGCGGTCCCTGAAGGTGCTGGGCACCTTCGCCCGGCTGACCGCCGCAGGCCGCACCGAATATGGCTCCTGGATGAGTTGTCAGGCGGCGCGGTTGGCCGCCGATGCCGCCGATCTTGAGCTGCCCTCCGAGTTGGTGCATCTTCTGCTAGACTAAGCCTTCAGGGAGGTCGCGATGTTTGGACCAATCGGCGTCACCGAGCTGCTCATCATTCTGGTGATCATCGTGATTCTCTTCGGCGTCAACAAGCTGCCCCGGCTCGGCAAGGGCCTCGGCGAGGGCATTCGCAACTTCAAGGACTCGGTGCGGTCCGGCCAGGACGACGACGGCTCCAAGGACGACCCCAGGGACGCAGACTCCTCCTGACCCGAATATCAGCCCCCGCAAAAAGCAACCAAGAACCTCGAGACCCTAATGCGCCGTCGTCGACGGTGGGGGCCTCGTCTCGGGAAGAGATCAGACCCCAGCCTCGTTGACCACGGCGACGGAAGGGGTGGACGGCATGGCGATGTCACAGCGGGCCCAGATGATCGACCAACGACTGCGGGAACAACTCGCCGCCGATCACGTGGAGGTGATCGACAACAGCGCCGCCCACGCCGATCACCCCGGCGCCCGGGGCGGCGGAGGATACTTCCGGGTCGTGGTCGTCTCGCCCAACTTCGAGGGTCTCTCCACCCTGGCCTCCCAGCGCCTCGTCTACCAGGCCCTCGGCGACCTGATGGCCACCCACATTCACGCCCTGCAGATGCAGACCATGACCCCCCGGGCCTGGCGACAGACAACCGGTGGCGCGGGGTGTCCGGAATAGGTGTTCACGGTTGATAGAGCCTTATTTCGACAGCCTGTTGCTATTTTGACAGGCTGCTGTCATTATTGCTGTGATGGCTCATACCCTGGCAGGATTGCGGTTCACGGAGTTGGCCCTCCTCACCCTGCGGCTCAACGGCGACTTGATGCGCGCAGCGGATCGGCTGGTGGAGGACCTGGGGCTCACCGGTGCCCGCTGGCAGGTCCTGGCAGCCATTCGAGAGGAATCGACGACCGTCGCCCGGCTGGCACGCAGGATGGGATTGACCCGCCAGAGCGTTCAACGAACCGCCGACCGCCTGGTCGAGGACGGGTTTGCCGAATGTGCGCCGAACCCGCATCACAGGAGCTCGCCCCTGCTCAGGCTCACCGGCGACGGAGCCGCGGTCATAATTGAGGCGCGGCGACGCCAGACACGCTGGGCCAACCGCGTTGTCGAGGACCTCGGAACCACCGATCTGGCCGCAGCCTGTCGCATCCTGTCCGTAATATCCCACCGGCTTTCGCCTGCGGCCGGCGAGAGATCTGCGGACCCCGAGTCGTTCAGGAGCTCGCCACAGCCTTGACCGCACCGGCTGCGCGCCGCCGGGCGTACTCGGCGATGTCCGCCACTGCCTCGATGGCGGTTTCCACGTCGGTTTCGGTGGTGAAGATCCCGGGCGAGAACCGGACGGTGCCGTCGTCGGCGAAGGTGCCGATGCCCTCGTGCACTCGGGGAGCGCAGTGGAGTCCGGTCCGGGTGATCACGTTGTGCTCCACATCGAGCAGCTGGCCGCTCAGGTCGGCGGGGAGGCCGTCGATGTTGAAAACGAAGACCGGCAGGTGGTCGCGATCCATGTCCGCACAGTACAGGTGCACCCCCTCGATGGCGGCCAAGCCGTCCCTGAGCCGTCGGGCGTGGTCCATCTCGTGGCCGAAAATGGCGGCCACGCCGCCCCGTGCGGCAATCCACCGCTGGGCCTCCAGCAGACCGGCGATACCCATCAGGTTGAGGGTCCCGAACTCCATCCGCCACGGGTACTCGGCCACCTGGGTCTTCAGGGCGCTCTTGACCCCGGTACCGCCGGAGCGGCAGGGCCAGATATCAACGTGCTCGGCGATGTACATGCCGCCGGTTCCCGGGGGTCCGAACAGCGATTTGTGACCGGTGAAGCACACCACGTCGATATTCATGGCCTCGACGTCGATCGCCACCAGGCCGGCGGTCTGGGCCGCATCGATGGCGAACAGCACCCCCCGCTCTCGGCAGATCCGCCCCACCTCGGCCACCGGTTGGATGGTGCCGATCACGTTGGAGCCGTGGTTCATCACCACCAGCTTGGTGGTGTCCTTGATCCTGGCGGCGATTTCATCGGGGTCGATGTAGCCGTCTCCGTCAAAGCGAACGAAGTCCACCTGGGCCCCATAGCCGGCGTGCTGGTACATGGGACGCAGCACCGAGTTGTGCTCCAGACAGGTCGTGATGGCGTGGTCGCCGGGGGAGAGCACGCTGCCGATCAGCAGGTTGAGAGCATCGGTCACGTTGTGTGAAAAGACCAGTCGATCGCGGTCGGTGCCGCCGAAGAAGTCGGTCAGGGCCTGGCGGGCCTCCGCCAGGGTCTCCTCGGCTTCCAGGGCGAGGTCGAAGCCCGTTCGGCCCGGATTCACCCCCTTGGTGGAGTAGAAGTCACACATGAACTGGATGACCTCGGCGGGCTTGGGGAACGTGGTCGCCGCGTTGTCGAGATAAATCGAGTCACTCATGGTCACCTCATTCCAGGGGCAGATCGAAACGGTCGTCCATCAGAGCGCTGACAATTCGGTCCCGCGACGCCCTGATCTGGTCTTGAAGGCAGTGGGCGGCCCGATCGGGGGAGCCCTCCTTGAGGAGCGCAACCAGCTCCTCGTGCTCTCCCCGCATCTCGGACGCGAAGTCACCGAGGTCGAGGCCGAGCAGGAAGAACCGCTGCATGGTCTCGATCAGGTCCCGAAGCACGGCCACCAGTCGGTGGTTACCGGACAGAGCCGCGAGCTGGAGGTGAAAGTCTTCGTTGCGCTCAAGGAACGAGGCGTAGGAAGACCAGTCATGGAAGGTGTACTCGGTGGCCGCCAGATCCTCCATCCGCTGCAGATCGGTGGCGGTCGCCCGCCGTGCGGCCTGGCGCAGGGCGTGCGACTCCAGCGCGAGGCGGAGGTCGAAGCTGTCGTTGATGTCCTTCAACGAAATCCGGTTGACGAAGTAGCCCTTGTAAGGCACCGCGGTCAACAGGCCCTCCTGCTGAAGCCGGCGGCAGGCCTCGCGCACCGGCACTCGGCTCGAGCCGTAACGGGAGGCGAGCTCGTGCTCCGTGACCGAAGCCCCCGGGCGGTGACGCAGGGTGATCACATCCCGCCGCAACGACTGATAGACACCCTCCGCCACGGTCTGACGCTCGGGGTTGACGGAGATCGTCTCGTCCTTCATCCTCAAAATTGTATACAATTTGTATACAACATTCAAGGTCACGACCGCCGGCCTTCGCGGAGGCCGCGATTCGCCGCCTGCAGCTAAAAAACCGGTGAGAACTGCGGGTCAGGCGGCGTCGTCACCCGTGGCGGGCTCGGAGAGCACCCGCTTGACCATGTAGGCCACCGTCGTCAGCCCGATCACCAGCAGCACCACCCAGAGCAGGAAGTTCGTCCACTGCGGCACCACCTGGGCCTTGAAAAGGCTGGTGGCCGGCTCCAGGTAGAGCACCCGCACCTGATGCCGGGTGATGCTCATGACGGCGATGGCCAGCACCATGGCGGCGAGGGTTCCGGTCACCGTGCCGGCACTCTCCACCGGGTTGGAGACCTTGGCCAGCATCACCAACAGTCCGATGCCCACCAGGATCGCCAGAGTCAGCGGCACCATGGTCGCGGCTCCGCCCTGCATGAAACCGATCAACACCGGCCGCGGCAGCAACAACAACAGCACGAACCCGTCGACCACCTGCAGCACCGTCGCCCACAGCGCCCACTTCCAGCCGTACTTGGCGATGGCGGCGTTCAGCTGGGCGTCGGTACCGGCCCCCGCCTGCCGCACCGCCCACCAGCACGCCACAAGAGCGGAGAATGCGATCCCGGCGAACACGAAGTGCAGCAGCCGCGGGACGAAGGTGGGATCGGCCAAAACGCACGCGGCACCGGTGGCAAAATCCGCCCACCTGCCGGGCTGGGCGTGCAACAGGCTGACCGACACGTGCACCATGGCAATCATCAAGAACATGGCGGCCGACACCACCAGCCACAGGCCGCCCCCGGTGCCCCGGGCCGGGGCGCCCCTGAACTTGTAGAGGTACGCGGAGTAGTAACCGAGGATCAGGAGCAACAGAAAGCCGAGCCAGATCCCGCCGATCAGGATGGTGGCCGAGTAGAAGTACTGCTGATAGAGCACCTGGATGAAGAGCAGTGGCGCCACTCCTGTGGTGATGGTCAAGGAGATGCCGTAGTTGTTGACCGCCATCAGACGGGCCGCCAGGGCGCCGCGGGGATCATCGCGCCGGCCGCCGCCGCCGACATGGGCGAACACCGCCAGCAGGGTCCCGCCCAACGTCAGGTTCATGAACAGCATATGGAGGAAGAAGGTGAAAACCAGCAGCACGTGAAAGAGCCAACCCGGCCCAGGCATGCCGGCCGCGTCGAGGGCCGGGATCAGATCGGGGTTCATCGCGCGCCTCCCTTCATCGCTATCTGTTGCGGTTCGTCGTCCACCAGATCGCCGAGGTACTCGGCCAGAGCCTCGATCTCTTCCTCGGTGCCGACGAACGGCGGCATGTAGGGTGAATCGAACTGGCTGGTGTCGATCATCTGCGCCTGGTCGAGGTTGGAGTAGACCTCGCCCATCTCTGCCAGGCGGACAATGGTCCCGTAGATCATTCCCTGGATGAGGTCGCGGATCATCCCGCGATCGGCGTCGATCTCGTCGGGCGTGGGTAGCATCTCCGTCATCTCCCCGGCGGTGACGTCGCCGTGGCAGGCCGCGCACTGGGCCAGAAAGACCATCGGCCCGCTCCCGGGGGGATCATCCGCCGCCACCGCCCGCAGCTCGTTAACCGTCGGCAGCACCTGGCGAATGGACTGGTAGCCGTCGATGGTGTGGCAGCTCGCACACTGAGCGCGGAAGACCTGACGACCGGTGGTGGCCGGGTCGGCGGCGGCCGCCAACCCCGCCCAGCCGCTCTTCGCGAGCACTCCGCCGGTGTTGATCTGGGAGATCTCGGCGACCCGCAGCCCGTTCGAAAACATGTAGCTGTGAATCAGGAAAGGTTTGCGGGTCCCCTCGCGCAACCGCTCGTATCCGCCGAAAAAGCCGAAGGCCGCAGCCGCCAGCAGTACGGCCGTCACCGGTTTGGTCAGTCTCGGCATGGCGAGCAGAATAAGGATGGCGAGCACCAGGCCGCCGGTCAAAGACCACAGCAGGAGATGCCGCGTCCCGGCAAGGGTCTGAAGCGCAGGAGAGGCGCCGCGGAACAGGTTCGTCACCGAATCGGGCAGATTCGCCTCCCACCAGCGGTAGCCCCCGTAGGCGATCACCCCGCCGGCGACGAACCAGCCGCCCAGAAAGCGCATCAGCCGATGACGAGACGCGGCGGGGGATTTCATGGCCGGGAAGACCATGAACGCGACCGCCATCATGATGCAGATGCCGGTCCGCAGCACCAGGCTCGGCCAGTAGGTGGGGTTGAAGAACCCATCCCAGAAGGCGTGGGTTTCGAGCCAACGTCCCGGCGTCAGCATGAAGGTGATGATGCCGTTGATCACCACCAAGCTCAGGTAGGCGGCGATGAAGTAGAGCCAACCGACCAGCAGATGGGCCCCCTTGGAGATCTTGTCCCAGGTGCTGTAGTAGACCAGGGCCGCCACGATCTCCAACACGAAGAAGACCCACTCGATGGCCCAGCCCCAGACGTAGGTGTGAATCAACGCCGAGATCGCTCCCGGCGACACCAGGCCAGCGACCACCCAAATCCCGACGCCCGAGATCGCTCCGAAAACGGTGGACACCAGGATCAGCAGCAGCGACGAGCGTTTGGCGAGCTCGCGGAGCTCCGGGTCACCTCGCCGAACCGCCAGCGTCTCCGCCACCACGATCAGAAGGCCTCCGCCGATGGCGAAGTGGGACACGATGACGTGGGGAATCGCCACCAGGGCCATCAACAGAGACCCACCCAGCGCAACGTCCCAGATCGGATATCCCATTTTCCCCCCCTGTTCTGAGCTTTCGATCAGACCCTACCACCGGCATTCCATGATGGCAACTGTCTGCATCCAAACGTTCTATAACTGATCAATCATAAGAGAATATCGAACCCTCGACTGCCGGCTGGCTCGCGGATCCGCCGCACGGGCGGGGGTGGTGAAGACGAACCATCGAGGGAAAAGACGAAAAATTTCAAAAAACCTCGTACCATACTCTTGACACTGCGTCACAGCCGCACTATTCTTGTTTGAGACACTGAAAATGAGTCTGGATTAGAACCATGAGCAAACTTGCACAACGGGCACAGAAACTCTTCATCCAGTACCTGAGGGAAAACAACCTCAAGGTGACCCAGGAGCGGCTCGCCCTGCTCGACGAGATCTTCGCCACCAACGAACATCTCGACGCCGACGACCTGCTGGCCCGGATGAAGACCAAACAGCGCAAGGTCTCTCGCGCCACCGTTTACCGCACTCTCGACCTGCTGGTCCAGTGCGGCCTGGTGCGCAAGAGTCGTCTCGGGCGCGAGCACTACTTCTACGAGAAAATGGAGCCGGGCGGCGGCCACCACCACATGGTCTGCACCGCCACCGGCAAGATCATCGAGTTTTGGGATGCCGATCTCGACGAGCGCCTGCGCCGGATCTGCCAGGAGCAGAAGTTCCGGCCCGCGTTCATCTCCATTCAGATCCAGGGGTTGAGCGAAGAGGGCCAGAAGGTCGAACAGGAAACTTCGTTCTTCTAAGCAGGGGCTCTCGACGATAAGCGAAATTCGCTCAGCGAATTTCGAAGATTGTCGCCCGCCGTCTTAACGCGAAAACCGTATGCGGGCGAACCGCCGCTTGCCGACTTGGACGAGGATGGGCTCGTCGCCTTCGGTGTTCATTTCGGTCTTGGGGTCGCTGATCGCCTCCCCCGCCACCTTGACTCCACCCTGGGCCATGAGTCGCCTCGCCTCGGAGTTCGAGGCGGCCAATCCGGTTTCGACGAGCACCTTCGACACCAGCATCGCCGGCCCATCCGCCCTCACCTCGAGGCCGGGAATGTCGCTCGGCAGCCGACCCGACGAGAAGACGCGCTCGAACTCCCGCTGCGCTCCCAGCGCGGCTTCTTCCCCGTGAAACTCCGTAACGATGGTCCGCGCGAGCTCCTTCTTGACCTCCATGGGGTGCCGTTCTCCCTGCCCAACGCGGCGCCGAAGCGCCTCGATTTCTCGCTCACCGAGATCGGTCAGCAGCAGCCAGTACCGCCACATCAACTGGTCGGAGATCGACATCATTTTGCCGAACATCTCGTCAGGAGGGTCTTCCACCGCGACGTAATTGCCGAGGGATTTCGACATCTTTTCGACGCCGTCCAGGCCCTCCAGGAGCGGCACTGTCATGACGATCTGCGGCTCCATCCCGCGCTCGCGCATCACGTGCCGACCCATCATGAGGTTGAACAGCTGGTCGGTGCCGCCCAGCTCGACGTCGGCCTGCAGCACCACCGAATCATAAGCCTGGGCCAGCGGGTAGAGAAACTCGTGGAGCGCGATCGGCTGCTGACTCTCGTAGCGGGTCCTGAAGTCATCCCGTTCGAGCATCTGAGCCACCGTCACCCTGGCCGCCAGTCTGATCCAGTCCTCGGAGGTGAGCTGGCCGAGCCAGCGGGAGTTGAAGTCGATCACGGTGGCCTTCGGATCGAGCAGCTTGAAAATCTGCCGCCGATAGGTTGCGGCGTTGGCGTCGATCTGCTCGCGCGTCAACTGGGGCCGGGTGGCCTTCTTGCCGGTCGGGTCTCCGATCAGCCCGGTGAAATCTCCGATCAGGAACACCACCCGATGCCCCATCTGCTGAAAATGCCGCATCTTGCGGATCAGCACCGTGTGGCCGAGGTGCAGATCGGGAGCCGACGGATCGAAACCGACCTTGACCGACAACGGCCGCCCGGTCTCGATGGAGCGCCTGAGCTTGGCCTCGAGCTCGTCTGCCGGGATGACGTCAACGCAGCCCTTGTTGAGGTATTCCATCTGCCCGTCGAGATCTCTGCTGTTCAATGCCCCTCCCGCGCGATCGACCGCATGGTACCCCTTCAGCGGCCCTCAGGGCCTGCCGACCTCCGGCACCGGCAGCACCCCGGCGCCGGTCGTGGACGCGTCCTTCCACTTCGGCAGCTGCCCGAGCACGCCGTCGAGCTGTTCGGCGGACAGGGTCATGATCTCGAGCTCGAGGTCGGCGGGGGTGCGCCACGCCACATCTCCCGCCGCGGCCGCCGCACACAGCCGCGCCCGCCCCAACGGACCGCTGGCGTCTGCCGCCACCGTCGCCGCGAGGCGACCCCGGACCTCGACCAGCTCGGCCTCTTTGACCGCGGAGATCATGGCCGGCCAGCCCTTTTCGGCCCGCTTCTCGAGCTCCGACAAGGGACCCGGTGCCGACAGCACCACCAGCGCCACCCTTCGCCCCGGCACCACCGGATGAATCGCCACCGAGTCGGCCGCGATCTCGAGGCTTGCCGCGCGCTGCACCGCCACGGCGGCGGCGGCCCGAGCGACCACGTCGCCGGTCCCGACCGCGAACTCCAAGGCGATCACCAGCGTCGAGACTTGACCCGCTGCGGCTTCCCGGGTGCGAGGCGCCGGTTCGACCGTCCGGCCGACCATCACCGTCGAGGGGGCGGTTCCGCCGAGCCCGAACTTGGCCATCGACTCGATGGCGGTCTCGGCATCGGGCGCCACCACGCCCACCGCCAGGTTGCCCGGACGCAGCAGGGCGGCTGGCGACTGCTCCACCCCTTCCGCCAAACCGAGCACTCCGGCCATGAGCTGCAGGGCCCTGCGGCGCGCCCCGGCGCCCTCCAGCCCCACCATCTGGTCGTCCTCGGACACCCGGTCGACGGCCCCCTGAAGGGCCTCCATCATCTCCGGCAGTCCATCCGGCGAGGTGGCCAGCTCCAACCCCGGCGGGTCTTCCAGCACTCGGATCCAACCCGGGGCTGACCCCGCAGCGCGCAGCTCGGCTGCGACCCTGGCGAGCACGGTGGCCGTCACCTGACCGTCCACATCCGGCAGCAACACCGGTCGCAGGTTGATCGCGGACAGCCCGGCGCCGGGCCGCTCCAGGACCGCCGCCATCAGATCATTGTCCAGTTGGACGATCTGTGGCCCGGAGGCGAATCGCGGGTTGAAGAACTGGGGTGGCACCATCACCACCGCTTGCCCCGGATGCTCGGGCAACCAGCCGCTGGCCGCGGCCCGCACCGAATTCTCGGTGACCCCCTCGATGCCGAACAGAAACTGCCTGACGGCATCGATGCCACCCGCGAGCCAGCGGCTCACCAGCAACTCGGCAGCCTCCGGGTGGGTCCCCAGGCGGGCCTTGCGCCGAACCTCGATCCGCAGCCTGGCGGCCGCCACCGTGTCCCCGTCGATGCCGGCGTTGTCGCCGAGCTGGGCCAGGGCAAGCCGGAGCTGGCCGAGCTTGAGCTCCGCCAAATCGGGATTCACATCGCCTTCCAGTCGACCGAGATCACCGTCGATTCTCCCCCTGAAGCCCGCAAGCTCCGGGCCGAGCAGGGTCGGGATCAGCTCCCAGAGGACCTCGGCGCTGCTTCTCCGGCCGTCCTCGGGTGACGGCAGTGGAACGTCGAGCCGGATCACGGCCCGGCCTCCGGGAGTACCCAGGCGTCGGTCCACCCCGCCCTCCGTCGGTACCGCGGACCCACGTTGTCCACCGGCGAGCGGACGCCCGGCGAGCACCCGATCCAGCATCGACTGCAGCTGGGTCAGCTGAGACCCGCCGACGGCGATGATGATTCGCGGCGCCGGGTCGACCGAAGCCAGTGCCTGCTCGGCGTCGGCCACCAGGTTGAGTTCTCCTCGGGTGAGGCTTTGAATGCCGCCGACGGTGGGCCAGCTGACGGTGGTGGCCGACGACAGCGGCTCGGTGACGAACAGGAACTCGGCACCGCCCGATAGCTGTTCGACGTGCAGCGTTTGCGCGGCGGCGGGGCCCGCCATCATCGCCAGGACCATCGCCCATCGGGCGATCAACGAAAGCTGCATGCGTATATCTTGCGACCACATCTCCGCGCCATGTTAGCATGCCGAATGCACCGGGATCTTGACGTCATGGCGCCGAAGAACCTCTTCTTCGCGCTGTTGGTGGCGACGGCGGCTTACCCTGGAGCGCTGCTGCTCGCCGCTGCCGGCCAAGGTCTCGGCGCGCTGGTCGGCGGCTGCACCTGGATCGGGATTTCGACCCCGCTCGATCGCCAGGTGTGGGCACTTGTCAACCAGCCGAGCCTCCACTTTTCGTCGCTGCCCACGGCCGCCGGCTATTGGGCGGGCTCCTCGCTGCTCCCTCTCATGGTGGCCCTGGGCGCGATTGGGCTGCTGCCTCGCGCCAGAAAACTGGGCGCTGAACTCGCCATTCTCCACGCGGCCTGGGCCGCCACGGTGGTGGGGCTGGCCTGGCTGCCGTTGCTCGATCGGTCGGACGGACACCTCTCCCGATGGCTCGAGCTGTGGCGCCTGCCCTCAGCCCTCGTCTTCGTGGTGCCGGCCCTCGCCCTGGCGGCGGCGGCGCTGCCGGCCCTGCGCCTGCTCTCGCTGCTGCGGATGGTGCGCCAGAGCTGCGGGAGAGGTCTGCGCCTGGCGACGGTGGCCGTCCACCTCGTCATTCCGGCGGCGATCTGGTTCGGTGCGGCGACGCTGGTCCGGGGCGCGGCCGCGCCGTGGTCGACCGCGGCGGTGGCGGCGGCCGTGCTGGTGGCCCTCGCCGTCGCCTGGAAGGGATATCCACCGCCGTTTGTTCACCATCTCGAGGGGCTGGTCGGGGCGAGCTGGGTTCGGGTGGCGGTCACGGCGGGCGTGCTCGCGACCCTGGCGCTCGCGGCCGGCAGACCGCTCGCCGACGGACATCGGGCCGGCCTGCTGTGGGCGCAGCCCGGGACCACCAACAACGTGCGCCCGTGGATCGAACCCTCGACCCTGTCCGCGGTCGCGGGCCCGATCGAGCAGGCCGCTCCGGAGCAAGGCTCCAATTCCGGAGACGGGCCGGTATAATCGACAATCGTGGCCGCGGATCCGGCAGCCGCCGATGATGGTCCGCGGACCGAGAAAGGATGACCAATGGACGCCAAGGTTGAAAACGCCCTCAACGAGCAGATTCACGCCGAATTTTTTTCCTTTTACCTCTACCTCTCGGTGTCGGCGTATTTCTCGACTCAGCACCTGGACGGCTTCGCCCACTGGATGCGGATTCAGGCCCAGGAGGAGTTCGGTCACGCGATGAAGCTCTTCGACTACCTCAACGAGCGCGGGGGAATCGTCCGGCTGGCCGCTTTAGAAACCCCCCAGCGCGAGTGGGGTTCGGCTTCCGAAGCGGTGGAGGCAGTGCTCAACCACGAGAAGCTCATCAGTCAACGGATCAACGACCTGGTGAATCTCGCCAACTCGGTCAACGACCACGCCACCACCGTGGTGCTCCACTGGTACGTCAACGAGCAGGTGGAGGAGGAGGCGACCGCCGACACCCTGTATCACCAGGTGAAGATGCTCCAGGACAGCCCCCACGGCCTGCTCATGCTCGACCGTGAGCTCGCCGGGCGGACCCTCAGTCCCGCCCCGCAACCGGCGGCTTGACCCGCAGCTGTCGCCGGCTGCCCTCCGCCTTCAACGCAGGGTCTGGGTTAGTCCGGGCTCGCCGCCACGGCATGCGCCACCATTGCCGCGGCCACGTCGACACCCGTGGCCGCCTCGAGATGGCAAAAGCCGGGGGTGGGGTTGACCTCGACGACGACCGTTCGATCGCCCGGTAGCAGGTCGACGCCGCACTGACCCAGGCCGAGCACCGAGGCCGCCTCGACTGCCAGCTTCCGTTCGTCGGGAGTGGGCGTATGGGCAGCTGCGGTGGCACCGCGGGCGGCGTTCGAGCGCCACTCGCCCGGCGCAGCGGTGAACCGCGCCGCGGCAACAATCTCGCCGCCCACCACCAGCAGTCGCAGGCTCGTACCGGCCGCCTCCACCCAGCGTTGAACAACGACCTCGTCGCCGACCCGCCACAGGCTGTCGAGAACCGCTTCGAGGTGATCCTGCGCATCGCATCGGATCACCCCTGTCCCCATCCGCGACCGCCGCTGCTTGACGACACAGGGGAAACCGAACCTGTTCACCGCCGCCCTCGCCAGTTGCTCGGGATCGGCGCCGGCCACGGTTGCCGGCACCGGCAGGCCAGCACCATCGAGAAGGTGCACCGTCCGCCAGTGATCCCGGCCCGCGCGGATGGCGTCCGGCGGGTTTGGCGTCGCCACTTTGCCACGGACCGCCGTCTCGAGGACGGCAAGCACGCTCTCTGGCCGCCAATTGCCGACCCGAGCGAGCACCGCCCCCGGCGGATCCTCCAACAGATCACGGCCATCCCACAAAAGCGCCGGAGTCGGGCCGGACACCGCCACCACGTGCGCCGAATCCACAACCACCGGCTGGATTCCCAGTCCGTCCGCCGCCTCCGCCAGGCGCCGATTGACTGCAAGATCCGGTCGGGCCGTCAGCAGCAATATTCGCATCCGCCCATGCTAACGCAGATGTGCAAACAGACGACAACCCAACCGATCTCAACAGAAAGTTGTATACTTGTAGATGGTGATTCAAGGGAACCTCGACCGCCTCCACCTGGGGGATCTTCTTCAGTGGCTCCAACTGGGCCGGTTGAGCGGACGCCTTACGTTAATTGACCACTCCAGCAAACGGCACCTGGACTTCCTCGACGGCCAGATCGTCTACGCGTCGTCCACGGTCCCCTCCGAGCGTCTGGGAAGCTGGCTCGCCCACGAGGGCCTGCTGCCGGTGTCCGAGTTGCGCCACCTTTTGGCGGTCTCGTTGCTCAGGCGCACCCTGTTCACCGGCCTGCTGTTGGATAAGGGCGGATTCTCTCCGGACCATCTGCGAACCAGCTTGACCCGCCTCGCAGAGACCATTACCTGCCGGGTCATGGCCGCCAACGACGTCCGGTTCGTGCTCGACCCCGACTACCCGGTGCGTCAGCTGCTCGGCCTCACCCTCCACGTAGAGCCCAACTCGCTGGTGCTCGAGGCGGCTCGCAGGAGCGACGAGAATGGTCGCGAGCTCGCGCCCGACGAGGCCTTTCCCACCGATTTCGGCGGGGAGGCCTTCGATACCTTCTTCTGGGAGCTCATCCGCGAGGGCATCTCCGACAATGACCGCGTCGACGGCGAGGAGATGGTTCGCCTTCAACAGCTGATTAGGGATATCCTGGGAGTGCTCGCCGATTGGCTCTCTACCAGCCCGGGATTGGTCCCGGTGCCGGCGCGCCAGGCCGCCTCCGTGTCGAATCAACTTCGCGTCGCGGGGGGAGTCGGACTGGACGGTTTGCCCCACGCGGTGTGGAACCAGATGGTGCTGGCCTGCTCGATCAGGGGCCCCGGTTTGCGGGCACCGGAGACCCTCGCTGAGCTGACGGCGTCGGCTGCGGATCTCGACCTCTGGAGCGAGATGCTCGGCGACTCGAAATGGCAGCGTCCGGAGGCGCCCCGCATCGACGACCTCGTGGAGGGCGCGACCGCTGCCTGGTCGACGGCCGCCACCGCAGCCGCCAATCACATCGGGGTTCCCCTCGACACCGTGCGCCTGGCGGTCAACCTGGTGACCGTTCCGACCGACCTCGTGCTCTGGGTGCTGTCGTCGCTGCCGGTTTCACACCGGCGCCTGAAGTACACCCTGGTCCGGGAACTTCCGCGTCGCCTCGGCAAGAGCCTGGCCCACATGGCCGATTTCCCGGTGCCGTTCCGGCAACTCTTCGACGGCGCCGTCGCCACTCACCTCGGCGCCTGTCTCAACCTCGGCCGCGGGGTCCTTCCCACCGCGCACGTCTGGCCGGCGACCATGCCCGATGATGAAAGCCTGGTCGCCGCCTTGCTCTCCACGGGCACCCTGTCCGAGGCCTCCGAAGCGGTCCGAAACTCCCTGCTCCTGTCCGAACGGCGCGCTGCCGCTTCCTGACCCGCTGATTTCACCGGCTGCCGACTGCCTGGATGGATCGGGCCGGATGGGGCGGCCGCGCCGCGGATCCGTCGCCGGTCTTGGACTGGGAGACGCCGATCACCGACGCCACTGCGGCCTGGTAGCTGGGGTCGCCGGTGCCCTGGTCCACCACCGAGGCGTAGCCGAAGACCCGCGCGTCGTCAGGACCGTCGACGAGATAGAACACCAGGGCTCCGCCCACCACTTCGGTCGCCAGACGCTGTTGGACGTGCCCGAAGGGCGGAACGTCGAAATCTTGCCTGCCAATAATATTGCCGGCGTTGTCCTGAACGTCCACCCGGACCGCGGTCCACCCGGCGGACCACGAAGCCACGCCAACGTTGCAGCGAAAGTCGATGCCGTCATTGAGCACCCCGGCTGCATACCCGAAGGTCGTCCAATCCACCGCCCGCCAGACATCCACGCCAGGGATGGTCTGGCCGTACTCCCCGTACGGTCCCTGCCCGGTCACCGTGTAGGTGCGCGACGTCACCAGAAACTGGCAGTCCTCGATGGGATTGCAGGCCAGCGCGGTGTCTGCGTAGACCAGGAGTGAGCCCGTTCCGCGGTGATCGAACCAGTCCGCCCCGAGGACATCCCACAGATTGACCGTCTCCCACGGATTCAGCTCGATCCAGGCCCACTCGGCCTGCCAATTCTCCGTGTTTGACGGTAGGAACTGCACCACCACCGGCAGGTTGAACTCGTGGGGATTGTGCAGGGACAAATCACTTCTCCAGTACGTGCCGCCGACCCCCGGAGTGTTGGCGGAAGCTGCCACCATCCAATCTGCCGACAGCTGGCCGTGGGCCACCGGCGCCACCAGCACGACCACCAGAAGGGAATAAATCGCGATCCGCATGGCCACCTCCGGCCGATTCTCAGTGCACACCTCGTGCCAGCCTTTCGGCAACTGCCAATTCCATCGTTGAGAGCTCCATGTCCGCTTGAGAGGACACAGCGGGGTTTCAGTTGACCGTTGGCAGTTGGCAGTTGGCAGTTGGCAGTTGGCAGAACCTTACAAGGGCTCAACTGCTCACGGCAAACGGCAAACGGCAAACGGCAAACGGCAAACGGCAAACGGCAAACGGCAAAAGATATACTCGGCCCCGGAGGTCGCGATGCGTATTTTCGGTGCCCTGCTGCTCGTCGTCCTGCTGGCGATGGCCGCCGTACTCTATCTCGCGCGGGAGGACACCTCCGCCAGCCTCCAGGCCGTCACCGCAGTCGCCGCGGACCTCCGAGAGGATGGCGTCACGCGGAGCGCGCTTGAGCCTGAAACTGCGGCCCGCATGGTGAGCGCCATGCAGGAGCTGCTCGACCATCCCGATCGAATCGCGGGCCACGTCGACGATCTGAAGACCATCGCCGCCACCGCCGCGTCGTGGGCCGACGCCGCCCACGCCCCGAGTTCGGAGCTGCGCGCCGCGGTGGCGCTGCGCAGCGCTGCCGGCGAACTGCGGGAGTACGGACTCCGATCGTCTCAGCTGGCCCTCGCCAACGCTGCCCGCCAGCTGGACACGGCTCGCTCCGCCCTCGCCGGAGAGCTGACCGGCACCTCGCCCACCGACGCTGTCCGCGACCGCCTGGACAACCTCCAGCGCGGCCAGCAGGAGCGGTATCAGGAGCTCGACGAGGAGCTCAATCGGTGACTCCAACCGCCCGCCCGATTCAAGATTGAAGATTGAAGAACAACGATGTGCTATTCGACGTCGGGTTTGAGGCCGGGGACTACGTTGAGATCGAGGTCCCGCCACAGATCCGCGGGAATGTTGGTGGAGGTGACCTCGCCGGCGCCGTGCCGTTGGAGCGCCGCCGTCAAAACGCAGAGCCAGCGCTGGACAGCCCTCGTCCGTTCCACGGCCACCGTTTTGTACAGGCGCACGGTCGTGTTCCCGTGGTGATGGGCCACCACCGCCACGGGGTGGAGCGGTCGCGAGAACTCCACGACCACTCCCTCGACGAGCATGGCCCGGGAATCACGACGAAGCCAGCCCGCCTCGGTCTTCAGCACGGCCCTCCCCCAGCGGTGGACCGTGGAATCGAGGGACACGCCGTCCAGAGCGAGCTCACCGGAAAGCACCAAGTGGGGCATCAGTCGACCTCCCCGACGAACGTCAACACCACCCGGCGGGTGCGGGGCCTGAGGTCGCAGTCCACCAACACCACCTGCTGCCAGGTCCCGAGGACGCACCGTCCGGCGGCCACGGGGACCGACACCGACGGTCCCAGGAGGGCCGCCCGCAGGTGCGAAAAGCCGTTCCCGTCACCCCACCGGCGGTCGTGGTGGTAGGGCCGGCCGGACGGCGCCACTGATTCGAGGGCCTCATTTAGATCCTCGACGCATCCGGGCTCGAACTCGATGGTCGTCACCGCCCCCGTCGACCCCGGCACAAAGACGTTGAGGAGGCCCTCCCTGGCCCCGCTCTCGCCGAGGAAGCTGGCCAGCCGATCGGTGAGGTCGAGAGTGTGGCCGCGCCCGCGGGTTTGCAGCGTAATCTCTGCGTGATGCACTGCCATCGACGAAGTATAGCGGGCCGAGTGAGCCGATCCGCTCTCATTCGTTCCTTGTAATCATTGGAGAATCAGAGTGTCGATTCACTCATTGTCTCAAGCTGGGTCACTTGACGGTCCCTAGTACTCAATACTCGCGGCTCAGATCTCACGCTCTGATCGGATCGACGACCTGGTTTTGTGAACGTGAGAGATGTGACGCGAGTATTGAGCGGTCCACCGCGGAGGAAACCATGGGCGGTTTTGCTAGGATGTGCGGCGTGCGACTGGCGGGCATGTTGTCGGCATCGTGCGAGACTCTCCTTCCCTGTCTCTGCCTGTACTGCGGTGAGCCAATCGGCGGCGATCGGGTGGGCCTGTGCGACTCGTGCTGGGCAACGGTGATTCCCCGTGCCGGAGAGTTCTGCCCACGCTGCGGCGGGCCGTCCCAGGCGCAGAGCCAGGCCTGCCTCGGCTGCATGGCGGAGTCACTTCCCCAGTCGGCGACGGTTATCTGGGGCGAGTATGACGGCCCCTTGCGCAGTGCGGTGCTCGCCTTAAAAGGGAAGGGCCACGACCGGCTCGCCGAGCCCTTGGGACTCCGCCTGGCCGGTCGGATCGCGATCGAGGAGTGGGCGCAGTCGGTCGATCTGGTCGCCCCCGTGCCGTCGCACCCGATCCGGAGGCTGCGGACGGGGTGGTCCGCGGCGGCCTGCCTCGCGCGGGTGACCGGCCGAGAGCTCGGCCTGCGGACAGGATCGCCGCTGCGTCGACACGGGCTGGCGCGCCAGACCGGACGGCGGCGGGCCGATCGCATGAGTCTGCCGCGGCGTTCCTTTTCGTGCTCGCCGCTGGTTAAGGACATGAGAGTCCTGATCATCGACGACGTCGTCACCACCGGCACGACCCTGAAAAGGGTCGCCGCGACCATTCTTCGCCAGGGGGCCGACGGTGTGTTCTGCGCCGCGGTTGCCGCCACCCCGGACGCCAGGAGAACCACATGAGTCTGTTCGACAACCTCGTCAAGTTCGGCATGCCGATGGTCCCCAAGGTCATCGTCGGGCGCGTCGCCCGCCGCTACGTGGCCGGGGAGACCCTCGATGACGCCGTGCGCACAATTCGCGAGTTGAACAACGAGGGCGCCATGACCACGGTGGACGTGCTCGGCGAAGAGGTCAGCGAGCGGTCCAAGGCCGACGCAGCGGTCGCCGAGTACATCCGGCTGCTGGACCGGATCTCGGCGGAGAACCTTGACGCCAACGTCTCCATCAAGCCAACCCTGCTCGGCCTGAAGATCGACGAGGGCTTGTGCCGGGACAACGTCACCACGGTCGTGGCCCGGGCGGCGGAGCATTCGAACTTCGTCAGGATCGACATGGAGGATCACAGCTGCACCGACTCCACCCTGCGCATCTATCAAGAAGTGCTCGGCGGGCTGGGCAACGTCGGCATCGTCCTCCAGGCCTACATGCGCCGCACGCCGGCGGACATCAACGACCTGCTGCCCCTCCGGCCCAACGTCCGGATCTGTAAAGGCATCTACCGGGAGCCGCGAACGATCGCCTGGAAGGCCTTCGAAACCGTCCGCTCGAGCTTCATCTACGCGATGGAGAAGCTGCTCGAAAACGGCTGCTACGTCGGCATCGCCACCCATGATCCCCACCTCGTCTGGGCCGGCATGCGGGCGGTGGACCGACTGGGCCTGTCCGGGGAGCGGTACGAGTTCCAGATGCTGCACGGTGTCGACCCGGAGCTGCGTCAGATCATCCTCAACGATGGCCACCGGCTGCGGGTCTACGTCCCCTATGGTCAGGACTGGTACCCCTACTCGGTCCGCCGTCTCCGCGAGAATCCCACGGTCGCCCGGCACGTGATTCGCGCTATGCTTCCGTGGTAGCCGAAAGTCCGAAGTTCAAAGGCCCTTGACCCGATGGTCGGTGGGGGAGGGCTGCCATCGACTTGAGACTCTTGGCTTTCGACTGGGATTGTGGGCGGTTATTGAGACAAGCGCCCGACCGGAGTATCCTAATCGGGTGGAGGAGAGCCATGCGGAGATCCACAATCGTCACGCTGATGTTGATCGCGGGGGCCATTGCCCCTCTGACCGCGGGGGCCGCGTCCCAGGCCCGAATCGCCGGGACCGTCGTCGACTCGGCCGGTCAACCGATTCAAGGGGCGACCGTCCTCGTCAGCTCTCGGGAATCGGCCGGCTTCAAGAAGGTCCTCGAGTCGGATGCCGCCGGCCGCTTCAAGATCCTGCTGCTCGACGCGACCCTGACCTATCAGTTCTCGGCCGATGCGCCCGGCTTCACCGGCGCCGAAATGGACGTCAAGGTCAACGTCGGCACCATGGACAACGAGATCACCCTGCAACTGATTTCAGAGCAGGAATCCGCCGCCGCCGAACGCAACGCGATCCTCGAGCAGCCGGGGTACAAGGAGTACAACGAGGGCCGCGAGTTCGCCCGCGCGGGCGACCTCGAGCAGGCCCGCGCCAAGTATGCCGCGGCCGTGGCGGCGATGCCGGATCTGGCCCCGGCCTGGGCCGGCCTGGCCGAGGTCGACTTCGACAACGGGAGCTTCCAGAGCGCTCTCGACAACGCCGTGGCCTGCCTGGAACATGACGACGAAAACAACAAGTGCCTCGCCATTGCGGCCAACGCCTCGAGCGAGCTCGGCGACATGGAGGCTAACCAGCGCTTTGTCGACCGCTACCGGGATCTCAATCCCGACGACCCCACCACCCTCTTCAACCAGGCGGCGGAGTTCCTCAACGCCATGGATGACGACCAGGCGAGGCCGCTGCTGGAGCAGTGCCTCGAGGCCGATCCTGAGTTTGGGCCATGCCTCTTCGAGTACGGAATGCTGCTGCTCAGGAGCGGGGATCTCGAGGGCGCAAAGGACAAGCTCAACACCTACCTGGAAGTCGCGCCGGATGGCGCCGACGCCTCGGCCGCCGCCGAGACGGTCAAGTACCTGTGACGGCGTCTGCTCAGAACCGCCCTGCCCGGGTCTGACCCGGTGGTCACGCTGTGCATCGGCGTTGCCGGCGGCACCGGTTCCGGCAAGACCACTGTGGCCAACGAAATCCTGCGCCAGGTGGGCCGCGATCGCATCGTCCACATCAACCAGGACCGGTACTACCGCAACCTCGCCCACCTCAGCGAAGAGGAACGGATCCATCACAACTTCGACCACCCGTCGGCGATCGAGGAGACCCTCCTCGTCGAGCACATTCGCGCTCTCAAGGAGGGGCTGCCGGCCGAGCTCCCGGTCTACGATTTCGCCCGCCACCTGAGGACCGCCGAGGTGGAGATCCTCGAACCGCGGCCGGTGATCCTGTTGGAGGGGATTCTGATCCTGGCCATCGCCGAGCTGCGTCAGCTGCTCGACGTCAAGATCTTCGTCGACACCGACGCCGACGTCCGTCTCATCAGGCGCCTCAAACGCGACATGGCCGAACGCGGCCGGTCGGTGGACAGCGTGATCACCCAGTACATCGAGACCGTCCGGCCGATGCACCTGGAGTTCGTCGAGCCCTCGAAGCGGTGGGCCGATCTCATCATCCCCGAAGGAGGGTTCAACACCGTGGCGATCGACCTCGTGATCAGTCGCATCGAGGCACTGCTCGACGGGTCGTGAGCGACCCTCGGTATTCAGCAGCTACGTTGTCCGGCTGGCTGCAGTGCTTCGGCGCCGGCGGCGACCCTGGCGCTCCTCCTCCTTGAACATGAACTTGATGGAGTGTTTGAAGAGCAGCAGATTGGGTGCGTCGGTACGATTGAGCTTGATGCAGGTCTTGTCATACCATTCGATCCACCCGGTCAGCTCGGTGCCGTCGGTGAGCACCACCACCATCGGCGTGCGGGTCTGCATCTGCTTGAGATAGTAGAAATTCTCGGCATTGGTTTGCTCGGCTGGGACCTGCTTGCGACGACCGGTGGACCGCGAGGGGAACCGTTCCATCATCTCGGTCATCGACGGACGGATCAACTTACGGTCGGACATCGGTCTCTCCCTGTGGTCGGCGTGGCGCGGGGCCGTGAACGTACAGCCGATTGGTTTGGATATAGACTATCAGACCGCACGCCTCCTGTCCCCGGCGACCGTTCGCAAAACGCTACGATCGGCCCTACGCTGTAGTCTGGGTTGAAAGTTCAAAGTTGAAAGTTGTAAGTTCCCACCCGGCCACCCATCGGGGCTCTGGTGTTGTTTGAGAATCACCCCCGAGGCCAGCGAGCAGCCGTTACGCTCGAACTCCCTCACCGTCTCGAAACCCAACTTTCAACTTTCAACTTTCAACATTTAACTCGGGGGAGGGTTGACGTCAGCGCTGGTTGCGGGAGGCGCCCGGGTAATGGTCGATCTCGTGGGCAAGGCAACACATGAGGCGGCCGCACATGCCAGAGATCTTGGTTGGGTTCAGCGTCAGATTCTGGCGCTTGGCCATGCGAACCGTCACCGAGTGGAATCGATCCATGAACGTACTGCAACACAGACAGCGGCCGCAGGGCCCGAGGCCGCCGGTCAGCCGGGCCCCGTCGCGGACCCCCAGCGGCCGCATCTCGATGCGCCGCCGGTACCGGCGTCCGAGCTCCCGCAACAGCGGCCGGAAGTCCACCCGCTGCTCGGCCGTGAAGTAGATCACCGCCTTGCGCCCGGTGAGGGGCAGGCGGACCTTGAGCGGTCGCATCTCGAGTCCGAGCTCTTTGGTTCTGCGCATCAGACAGGACATGATCTCGTGCTCGAGGTGCTCGAGGTCTTCCCGTCGCTTTTCGTCTTGGGCGGTCGCCTTGCGCACGACGGTGCCACCCGCCACCCTGGGTTTGCGGATCACGGGAACCGTAAAAACCGAGGCGACGCCAACAAAGGGGCCGTCCGGGGTGTCGATGACGCAGCGATCCCGGTGGTTCAGGCTCATCTCCCCCTTCCGGCACGGTATCGGTGGCAGATCCGGGTCGATGAAGACCGGAATCCAGTCCTCGTGGCGGGGCACCACCGCACCCGGGCTCGTGATCATCACCAGGTCAGGCATCGCGCCGCTCCAGCTCGAGCCGGACCTTTCGGTCCCCGGCCAACACTCCCTCGACTCCGTCAGCCCGCGCCAAACGCAGCGCTTCGCCCACCTCCGGTCGGACCCCGGCGACGATCTGGGCGGCGAAAAAGGCGGCGTTTCGAGCCCCCGCCGAGCCAACCGCAAAGGTCGCCACCGGAACACCCCCCGGCATCTGGACGGTGGACAGCAGGGCGTCGACGCCGTCCAGGACGCCCCCCGGCAGAGGCACCCCGAGCACTGGCCTCAGCGTCTGAGCCGCGACGACTCCGGCGAGGTGGGCCGCCATGCCCGCGGCGCAGATGAAGACCTGACAGCCGTCCGCCTCGGCCGCCCGCAGCAGCTCGGTGGTACGTTCAGGGGTGCGGTGGGCGGAGGTCACGTGCACGCGGTGGCTCAAGCCCAACCCGTCCAGGACCTCGACCGCCGGCGACAGATGCTTCCAGTCGCTGGCCGATCCCATCAGCAGGGCAACGTCAATCCGGTTCACCGCTGCTCCCCGCCAGGGTCATCAACGTGTCGGCGCCGATGTCCGTCCGATAGTGCATGCCGTCGAAGCTGATCTTCTCCACCCCCCGGTAGGCGAGCGCGACGGCGTCTGCCAGATCGCCGCCACGGGCGCAGACCGACAGCACCCGGCCGCCCGCGGTCACCAGGCGTCCGTCATCGATCTTGGTGCCCGCGTGGTACACCGTCAGACCGGAGAGGGACACCGCATCGTCGATGCCGGTGATCACGTCCCCCTTGCGCGGGGCCTTCGGGTAACCGGCCGCGGCCATCACCACGCAAACCGCCGCCTCACGGCGCCACTTGAGGGTCGCGGTCCCGAGTCGACCGTCGGCGGCCCGGCGCGCCGCGTCGGCGAAGTTATCGTCGAGTCTCAGCAGGATCGCCTGCGTCTCCGGGTCCCCGAACCGGCAGTTGAACTCCAGCACCATCGGCCCCCGGTCGGTGATCATCAGGCCCACATAGAGCACGCCGCGGTACTCCCGACCCTCCGCGGCCATCCCCGAAATCGTGGGTCGCACGATCTCGTCGAGGATATGCCGGCTGGTCCCCGGCGGAATCACCAACGCCGGCGAGTGGGCCCCCATGCCGCCGGTGTTCGGCCCCTGGTCGTCGTTGCCCGCCCGCTTGTAGTCGTGGGAGGTCGCCACCGGCACGATATTGGTGCCGTCCGAGATCACCATGTACGAAACCTCGGTGCCCCCGAGGCACTCCTCCACCAGCACCCGGTCGGCGCTGTCGCCAAACTTGCGGCTGACGAAGAAGGCATCGATCGCCCGATCGAGGTCGTTGTCGTCGTGGACCATCAGCACGCCCTTGCCGGCGGCCAGCCCGTCCGCTTTCATGACAACCGGAAACCCGCGTTCCCTCGCCGCTCGAGCGGCCTCGTCCTGGCTGCCGACGATCTCGGCGTCTGCGGTGGGAATCCCGTGGCGCCGGCAGAACTCCTTGGCGAAGACCTTGCTCGCCTCGAGCTGCGCGGCCGCCTGCTTCGGACCGAAGAGACGCAAACCCCTGCGGGCGAACTCATCGCCGATTCCAAACGCCAGGGGCAGCTCCGGCCCGACAATCGTGAGATCCACCCGCAGCTCGGCGGCGGCGTCGGCAATGGCCGGCAGGTTGTCGGGGGAGACCGGGAGCAGGTCCGCAGCCTGAGCGATGCCCGGGTTGCCCGGCGCTGCGTAGATCTCCTCGACCCCGGTCGACCGACGGAGGGCATGGACAATGGCGTGCTCTCGACCCCCCGATCCCAGAACCAGTACCTTCATAGTCCGCCTTTCGGCCCCCGCGACTCGGCCCGACGACGCCGAAGGAACCGATCTCATCCACCCTCGTCCGGGCCTCAGGACATTGTACAGCACGGCACAATCCAAGAACCCTCGGCCTGATCTCAAAAGGTCCGGGATCGATGACCGCAGGACCCCCCGTGGTACCCTGTCGACCGCCTGCAGGGTTCCACCGGAATCTCGACGCGGGCTCGTCGACCTCAGACGTCACGGGAGTCTCTGACCGATGTCCAAGAACATCTACCTCACCACCACTGGACCCGCGACCGGCAAGAGCGCCATCGTGCTCGGCCTGATGTCACTCCTGGAGCGGGAGATCCACCGGGTCGGCTACTTCCGGCCCATCGGCCGGGCCGGAGACGAGCTCGACGCCGACCCCAACGTCGAGCTGATTCGTTCCGTCTTCGACATCCGGTGCGCCCCCGAGGCGATGGTCGGACTCACCGACCGCGAGGCCACCGATCTGATCACCTCCGGCCGCCAGGACGAGATGCTCGAGAGGATCCTCGAAGCCTACAAGGAGCACGAGCGCAACCATGGCTTCGTGCTCATCGAGGGCACCAACTTCCAGGGGCCCACGGTGGCTTTCGAGTTCGACGTCAACGCCGACATCGCCCGCACCCTGGGGGCACCGATCTTGCTCGCGGTGAGCGGACGCGGCCGAAGTGCCGGCGACGTCTTCGACAACGCCATCCTGTCGAAGGACCGGTTCGACGACCGCGGCTGCGATCTGCTCGCAGTGGTGGTCAACAGAGCGAATGCCCTGGCCCTGGACGAGCTGACCAAGGACCTCGCCGAGCGATTCTCGGCGTCCGGCATCGCGTTGGCTGGGGTGATCCCCGAGGACGAGATCCTGGCCAAGCCCCGGATGGACGAGATCGCCGCCGTGCTCGGCGCCGAGGTCCTCTACGGCGAGCGCTACCTGGACAATCTGGTGTTCAGCTTTCGAATCGCATCCATGCAGCTGCGATCGTTGCTCGACCGGCTCGAGCCGGGCGCGCTGGTCATCACCTCCGGCGATCGCGCCGACATTTTGCTCGGCCTGATGGCCTCGCAGATGTCGTCGAGGACGGCCAGCCTCGCCGGCATCCTGCTGTCCAGTGGGCTCAGGCCCACCGAGACCATCGACCGCCTGATCCGCGGCCTGCGGGGCACCCAGCTGCCGGTCCTGTTGGTCGAGACCGGGACCTGGGACACCGCCATCGCCGTCAACCAGGTGGCCTCCGCCATCACTCCCATGAGCTACCGCAAGATCGAAACCGCGCGCATCCTTTTCGAGGAGCACGTCAACGCCGATGTCATCCGTTCGGGCATTTCGGCTCCCCGCATCGAGCGGATGACCCCCCAGCTCTTCCTCCATAATCTGCTCGACGCGGCGCGCTCGGATCTTCGCCGCGTCGTTCTTCCAGAAGGCTCCGAGGAGCGGATCCTGCGGGCGGTGGACACCCTCAAACGCCGGGGAGTGGTGGAGCTGTCCCTGCTCGGCGACGAGGACGAGATCCGCGACCGGGCCGCCAAGCTCAAGGTCGACCTCGACGGCATCGAGATCATCAACCCGGCCACCGCTCGGCGACTCGACGAGTACGCGGGCGCCTACCACGAGCTGCGCCAGCACAAGGGGGTGACCCTCGAGGCGGCCCGCGAAACCATGCAGGATCCCACCTACTTCGGCACCATGATGGTCCACCGGGGCGACGCCGACGGAATGGTGTCCGGATCGGTCAACACCACGGCCCACACCGTGCGGCCGGCCTTCGAGTTCATCAAGACCCGCAACGGCTTCACCCTCGTATCGAGCGTGTTCTTCATGTGCCTCCCCGACCGGGTGCTGGTCTACGGCGACTGTGCCGTCAACCCCAATCCGACCGCCGAGGAGCTCGCCGAGATCGCCATCGCCTCGGCCGACACCGCCGCCGCCTTCGGCATCGAGCCGCGGGTCGCCATGCTGTCCTACGCCACCGGCTCCTCCGGCAGCGGTGAGGACGTCGACCGGGTGCGCACCGCCACCGAGCTGGCCCGCTCCCTGCGGCCTGAATTGGCGATCGACGGTCCGCTGCAGTACGACGCTGCGGTGGACGCCGGAGTCGCCCGCACCAAGCTCCCGGAGTCCTCGGTGGCCGGCCGCGCCACGGTGTTCATCTTTCCGGACCTCAACACCGGCAACAATACCTACAAGGCGGTCCAGCGGTCGGCCCGCGCCATCGCCGTCGGCCCGGTGCTTCAGGGTCTTCGCAAGCCGGTCAATGACCTCAGCCGCGGCTGTACCGTGCCGGACATCGTCAATACCGTCGCCATCACCGCCATTCAGGCTCAGAGCACCGCGGACCGGAAGTAGGGGCAGAATTCGGAATTCGGAATTCGGAAAACCGTACCCGAACCGGCGTGACTCCTCCGCATCTGGCATCGAAGAATATGTCTCATCTTCCGCGGGTTGCAACCCCCGGAGGTCGAAGATGAACATCGCATCCGATATCACCCGCCTGATGGGCAACACACCCCTGGTCCGGATCAACCGGATGGCCGAGGGTCTGCCGGCCACCGTCGTGGCCAAGCTCGAATTCTTCAACCCGGCCCACTCGGTGAAGGACCGCATCGGAGTCGCGATGATCGAGGCTCTGGAACGGGAGGGGCGGCTCGAACCCGGCGAGTCCACCATCGTCGAGCCGACCTCCGGCAACACGGGCATCGCGCTGGCGATGGTGGCCGCCGCCCGCAACTACCGGTGCGTGCTCACCATGCCCGACTCCATGTCCGTTGAGCGACGGCGAGTGCTCAAGCTGCTCGGCGCCGAGATCCACCTGACCCCCGCCGCCGACGGCATGAAGGGCGCGGCAGCCCGCGCCGAGGAGCTGCTCCGAGAGATCCCGGGGTCGGTCATGCCCGGCCAATTCTCGAACCCGGCCAACCCCGAGGTCCACGCCGCAACCACCGCCCACGAGCTGTGGCAGGACACCGACGGCCGGATGGCGGTCTTCGTCGCCGGGGTCGGCACTGGCGGCACGCTCACCGGTGTCGGCCGGGTGTGGAAGGCGAAAAAGCCGAGCGTCCGGATCGTCGCGGTGGAGCCCGCCGACTCGCCGGTGATCTCCGGCGGCGAACCGGGCAGCCACAAGATCCAGGGCATCGGAGCGGGGTTCATCCCGGACAATCTCGACCCTTCGCTGGTCGACGAGGCGATCACAGTGACCAACGACGAGGCGTTCGAAACCGCCCGCCGGATGGCCCGCGAAGAGGGGATCCTGGCCGGAATCTCATCGGGAGCGGCCTGCGCCGCCGCCCTCCGGGTGGCCGCCCGTCCGGAGCTCGAGGGAGAGCTGGTGGTGTTTATCGTTCCCTCGACCGCGGAGCGGTACATCTCCACCGATCTCTTCCTCGGCCTGGTCGATTGAGATGGGCCTGTAGGCTTCGGTGGGGATTTCGAACAGCGAACCTCCATCGCCTCAGACATGGTGCAATCGGTTTTCGATGACCGCTCGAAAAGCTCCCCAGCCACCCTTCCACCCCCGCTTTTCGAGTTGAATTGGTTTTTGAGGGGTGGTTGATCGGGTCGTTGTGGTTGGGCGCGGTTGGTTACTGCTTGATCGGAAGGCGGACGATTAGCGGGCGGGGATCGACCTCGAGGGTCACGGGCAGGCTCATGATGGGATCGCCGTCCACCTGGTAGGGAATCTCGGCATCGCCCGGAACGGCCTCGATGGTCAGCTTGTCGCAGTAGAACCGTTCGACGTCGCGGCGCCGCAGGTGTCCGCCGAAGGGCATCGAGAGGGCGAAGGCGGTGGCTGCGGGCCGGCCCACTCCGCGGTGGATCACCACCTCGAATCCGGCGGCGAAGACGTCGGCGCCCGGGGTGGCGCGGATCCGGCCGCCGAAGCACGTAGCGTTGCCGGCGATCGCCCAGCCGCCCTCGACGGTGCGGTCGCCGGTGCGCACCCTCAATCGGGGCAAGGGGCGCCCGGCAGCGAGCTCCCGCACCGCCTGGAGGGCGATCCCCAGCTTGCCGTCGTGGCGGCGACGGCGGGCGAATGCGTCGCGTACGATCACCGCGTCCGGCCCCGACGACAGCATCAGGACCACCAGGTCACCACGATCGGTGCGGCCCACCCGCATGGCCCGGTCGCGGCCGCCCACCAGCGCCTCCAGCGCCCGCGACGCCGGTCGCGGGATGCCGAGCTCATAGGCCAGCACCGAGGTGGTGCCACCGGGCAAGATACCCATGGCGGTCGAGCTGCCCACCAGGCCCCGCGCCACCTCGTTGTACGTGCCGTCACCCCCCCATGCCAGCACCAGAGAGTGACCCTCGACCGCCGCCCGCCTGCCGAGCTCTTCGGCGTGCCCCTTGCGATCCGTCATCCACCACCGGAGGTCGATCCCCCGTTCCCGAGCCGTGACCTGGAGCGCCGGCCGCTGCCGGAGCAGGCGTCCCCCGCCTGCGGTCGGGTTGAGGATCACCGGGACGACCCGCAGCTCGGTCAATCGGACTCCTCGAACAGCGGCGCGCTGGGCACCGCGGGCTGCAGGCCGAGGTGACGGTAGGCGGCGGCGGTCACCGCCCGGCCCCTGGGCGTGCGCTGCAGCATTCCGATCTGGAGCAGGTAGGGCTCGTGGATGTCCTCGAGGGTGCCCCGGTCCTCGCCGAGGGAGGCGGCCAATGCCTTCAGGCCCACCGGACCGCCGCCGTAGATCTCGACGATCGTAGTCAGGATCCGGCGGTCGAGGTGTTCTAGCCCGAAGGCGTCCACCTCCATCTGCTCGAGACCGAAACGGGTGGCCTCCATGGTCACCATATCGCTGCCGAGGTGGTGGGCGAAATCGCGCACCCGCCGCAGCAGGCGGTTGGCGATGCGCGGGGTTCCGCGAGCCCGGCGGGCCAGCTCGCCGGCCGCCTCCTCGTCGACCGCGATGCCCAGAATCCTGGCCGAACGCATGACGATGGCGGCGAGATCCTCGCGCGGGTAGAAGTCGAGTCGGTGGACGATACCGAAACGGTCGCGCAGCGGGGGAGTGAGCAATCCGGTGCGGGTGGTGGCGCCCACCAGGGTGAATCGCGGCAAGGTCAGCCTCACGCTGCGCGCCGCCGGACCCTGCCCGATCACCAGGTCGAGCTCGTAGTCCTCCATCGCCGGGTAGAGGATCTCCTCCACCGCGGGAGGCAAGCGGTGGATCTCGTCGATGAACATCACGTCGCCCGGCTGCAGGTTGGTCAGCATGGCGGCCAGGTCTCCCGCCCGCTCCAGTACCGGCCCGGCGGTGACGTGGATCTCCGATCCCATCTCGCCGGCCACGATGTGAGCCAGGGTGGTTTTGCCGAGACCCGGAGGACCGAAGAGGAGGACGTGATCAAGGGCCTCCCCGCGGTCGCGGGCCGCGTTGATGAAGACCGCCAGGTTGGTCTTCATCCTGATCTGGCCGACAAACTCGTCCAGGCTCCGGGGCCGAAGCGACTCCTCGAAGCGGATCTCGTCAGGCAGGGCACCGCCGGCGAGCACTTCGCTTTCCATGGGGTGACTCTATCACCGCCGTTCGGACGGTTGGCCGTTTGCCGTTTGCCGTTGGTGGAACCTCGATGGTCGAGATCACGCCCACCCGACCTCCCACCCATTGCGAATTACGGACTACGAATTGACCGCCTGCCGAGAACGCAGAGGTGTTTCATTTCTTTCCGCGGGCAGTCATGACAGCGGGGGACGGCCTCCACGATCTCCGGCGCCGAGAATGCGCAATCTGCAAATCGCAATTGGGGGCGGGGGTACGGCCAACGGCAAACTGCTAACGGCAAACGGACTATCACCTCGTCAGGTGCTGGAGGGCGAGGCGAAGGACCTCGGTGATGTCCTCGTCGGTCCCGTCACCGAGCACCGCGTCTACGGCGCGCTGGGCGTTGCGCAGGGGGTAGCCGAGGTTGACCAGCGCCGACACCGCGTCGGAGCGCTGATCGCCGGCGCCAGTGGCCACCCCTTCGAGCCGGCCCTTGAGCTCGAGCACGATCCGCTGGGCGGTCTTCGCTCCGACCCCGGGTGTCTTCTGCAGCCGTGGTGCATCACCGCTGTAAACGGCGTTGGCGAGGTCGGCCGGCGTGAACGCCGACAGCACCGCCAGCGCGGTCCGGGGACCGACGCCGGCAACCGCGATCAACCGCTGAAAGGCTTCAAGCTCAGGCCTTTCGGGAAAGCCGAAGAGCTCGATCGCGTCATCCTTGACTCTGGTGTGGATCCACAGCGCCGCAGTTTCGTGACCGCTCAACTGGTGGATCGCCCGCAGCGTGACCGACACCAGGTAGCCGACGCCGCCGGCGTCGATCAGGATCGTCCCGGGATCCACGACCTGGAGACGGCCCTCGAGGCGTCCGATCATCTGGTCGCGTCAGCCACGGGGGGCGAACCGCTCCATCAGCTGGTTGTCCACCTCGACCACGGTGTCCCGGCGCCGCTGGTTGATCCTGGACCTCAGCAGCTGCTGGGCTCGTTCGGCCGACAGCCGCGCCCTCATCTCGGGGAACTGCTGCTCGAGCTCGAGCGGGTCCACCAGGGTGAGTCCGTTCACCCTGGCCACCACCACCCCGCGGTCGCCGATGGATATGGGCCCCACCACCGCACCCTCGCCACCGCTGAAGACCGCTCGGTCGACCGCCGGGGCCGGCCCGATGGCCCCGATCGCACTGCCCCGCCGATGGTCGCGGGCTGCGATGACCGTGGTTCCATACTCCCCAGCCAGGGTCTCCCCGTCCTCGCCGGAGCGCCAGCGTTCGGCGAGCTGGTCGGCCGCCAGCGCCGCGAGGGCGAGAGCCTCCCGCTTGCGAACCTCCTGCTCCACCGCCGGCGAGATTTCTTCGAACTGCGGCACTCCGGCAGGCTGGATCTCGCCGAGCTGCCACACAATCCAACCCCGCGGGATCGCCAGCGGTCCGCCGACGTCTCCGATGGACGCCGCAAAGGCCTCGGCTCGTGAGCTCGGTTGCAGCCTCCGGTCCCCGGAATCGCCTGCCCGGCACCAAACGGCGGGCTCACGTTGAGCACCACCACTTCGTCCTCGTCCGCGATCGCCTGCCAGGCCTCGTCGGTGTCGGGCCCATCCGCCGCCACGCGACGCGCCAGCGCCGCGGCCTGGATCTCGGTCTCGGCGGCCGCCCGACCCTCGAGCACCCGGAACTTCACCTGGTCCTCGACCTCCTCGAAGGGCTGCTGCTGCTCGGGCTTGAAGGCCTCGACCTTGATGATGTGGAGGCCGAACTGGCTTTCCACCGGCCCCAGGATCTCGCCCGGCTTGGCATTGAACACCGCCGCCTCGAACTCCGGCACCATTTCGCCGCGCCCGAACCACCCGAGATCACCGCCGTTGTCCTTGGATCCGGGGTCGTCGGAGTGCTTGGCCGCGAGCTCGGCGAAATCGGCGCCGGTCTGGGCGATCTTCAATACGCTGTCGGCACGCAGCTTGACTTCGGCCCGCTGAGAGCCGTCGGCCCCGGGGGTCAGCCGGAACAGAATGTGGCGCGCCTGGGCCTGCTCGCCGAGGACGAAGTCGGCTTGGTGCTCGTCGTAATAGGCCCGGAGCTCTTCGTCGGTCACCGGCAGGGTCCGCCGAAGCCGGGAAGTTTCCACCACCAGGTACCGAATCACCCGCTGCTCCTCCCGCAGGTAGTCGTCGCGGTTGGCCTCGTAGTGGGCCAGCAACTGGTCGTCGGTGATCTCGACGTCGTTAAGGAACCTCTCGTAGCGGATCTGGATGGCGCCGAGGTCGGCGACCTCACGCTCGCGGCGGAGGTCGTCCTCGATCTCATCGTTGGCCACAAAAACACCGCGCTCCACCATCGCGTTCAGCTTCGCGATCAGCAGATCCTCCTCAAAACGACTCTCGAACTCCTGGGGCCCCATCTGGAAGTAGCTGCGGATGATCCTCTCGTAGCGGTCCTGTCCGACGAAGCTGCCGTCCTCCGCCTGGAACAGCTGGGTCTGGAGGATCGCCTCCCGGAGCTCGTCATCGGAGACCACCAACCCGGCGTCCTTGGCCTCTGCAAGGTGAAGCTCGCGGTCGATGAAGTAAGCCACCGTCTGTCCGGCCAGGTCCACCTGCCCGCGCAGCTGATTCCACTGGTCCCCGAACTGTTGCTGGAATCGGTCGTTCATCCGCCTCAGCTCGCTGATGAACTCGGTTTCGGACACCGCCCGATCCCCGACCCGGACGGCGGCGGTGCCCCCACCGCGGCCTCCCGACCGGCCAGAGCCCCAGTCCACGAAAACCAGCAGCACGAAGACCACCACCACGCCCCAGAGGATGAACTTCAGGTGCCTGAGATTGTCACGTAAGTATTTCAGTGCCATTTGGTCCTCCCGAGTCGCTTCTCGGAGTCGCGGAGTGTAGCCGAAGCGCCCACCGTGACGCAACCGTCACCGGCATCTTGCCGCTTGATTACGAGCATGTTACGGTTCCCTGTGGAGGTTGTGAACGGGTGGCACGCGGCTTGCAGCTTGACTGGGTGCTGGTGCGGGTCAACACGGTCCGCAGCATCGTCGCGGCATTGGTGCTCCTCATCGCCGCCGCTGCCGCCACGGTGGTCGGATACCGCTACCTCAACCCGGATGCCGACGAGCGTTCCCGCCGCGCCATCGAGCGTGCGGAACAGCTGCGGGAACAGGTTCTGGCCCTCGCCATCCCCGACAGCTGGAAGGAAAACGTGGTCGCGGCCGAAAGGGAGCTCGACGAAGCGAACACGGCCTTTGCCGAGGGGGCCTGGGACCAGGCCCAGGCTCGCGCCGAGAGCGCCGCCAGTCGGTTCGAGGCCATGCTCGGGGTCGGCCGCGCCCAGCTCGGTGGGGTCGGTCACTTCTACAGTCTCGAAGGACGGGTCCAGGTTCAGCGACCGGGCAAGGCCGATTGGCAAGCCGCCCAGACGCGGATGCCGGTCTTCAACGGCGATTTTGTGCGCACCGGTCGCGACGGATCGGCGGAGATCCTGTTCGAGGACGGCAGCCTCTACCGGATCGGCTCCGATAGCCTGCTCGAGATCCACCACCGAAGCCCAACCTCGGAAAGTCCCGCCCGGGCGGTGAAAATGGTGGTCGGTAGGATCAATGTCTACACCTCCGACAACCCGTCGACGGTCACCACCGACGCCGCCAACACCGAAATCGGCTCCGACAGCCGGGTCGCGGTCGGGGTCGACGAGGAGAATCGCAAAACCACCGTCGCCACCTTCAAAGGGCGCGCCCTGATCCGCAACCTGCGCGGCCTCACGATGGAGCTTGGCGACCGCGAGCAAGTGGCCGCGGCGACCGACGGAACGTTTTCCAAGAAACTCCGGATTCCCGATCCGCCCCTTCAAATCGAGCCCCACAACAACGCCGGATTCGACATCGGCAGCCAGCGGATCATCAACCTCAGCTGGCGCAGGCCGAGCCCGACCAACTCAATTCACCTCCAGGTGAGCCGGTCCCACCGCTTCATCTCCGACGAGCTGGACGTCGATGCGCCTTCCCTCGACAGGGACGGCGCCCGGCTGGAGTCGATCTTCCCCGGCACCTATTTCTGGAGGGTCGCAACCGTCGGGGCGGAGAACCTCACGTCGGAATGGAGCACGGTCCGCCGGTTTCGGATCTTCTCCTCCGATCAGCAATCCCTGCTGCGGGACGAAACCCCCCCTCCGCTCGAGGTGAATCCTCCCCACCAGCTTGGCAACCTCTTCATTCTCGAGGGACGCACCGAGGTCGGCGCCGTGGTCACCGTCAACGGCGAGGTCGTTCGGCTGGACAGCCAGGGCCGGTTTCGCAAGACGGTGGAGCTGCTGGACGAGGGGTGGGAGGATCTCGTCATCCAGGCCGAGGACCCGTCCGGCAACCGGACCGAGCGCCGCGAACGCGTATATGTGGAGGTTTATTGATGCATCTTTCCAGCCTGCTCGGGCTGTTCTCCTCGGATCTGGCGATCGACCTCGGAACCGCCAACACTCTGGTCTTCGTGCGCGGCAAGGGCATCGCCGTGGTCGAGCCGTCGATCGTCGCCGTCAACCGGGTCACCAATCGAGTCGAGGCCGTGGGCGCCAAGGCGAAGGACATGCTGGGCAAGACCCCGAGCAACATCCAGGCCATCCGGCCCATGAAGGACGGCGTGATCGCCGACTTCGAAGTCACCGAGAAGATGCTCGAGCACTTCATCAAGAAGGCCCATGGCCGGTCCTTCCTGGTGCGCCCGAGGATCGTGATCTCGGTGCCGTCGGAGATCACCCAGGTGGAGAAGAGAGCGGTCAAGGACACCGCCCTGAAGGCCGGCGCCAGCGAGGTCTATCTCATCGAGCAGGCGATGGCGGCGGCCATCGGCGCCGGCCTGCCGATCACCGAGCCCTCGGGCAACATGATCGTCGACATCGGGGGAGGCACCTCCGACGTGGCGGTGATCTCCCTGGCCGGCGTGGTCTACTCGCGTTCGGTGAGGGTGGCGGGCAATGAAATGGACGAGGCGATCATCCAGTACCTCAAGAAGAAGTACAACCTACTGCTGGGCGAGCGGACCGCCGAGCAAATCAAGATGGAGATCGGCTCGGCCTACCCGTTGGACGAGCCCCTGACCATGGAGGTCAAGGGGCGCGACCTCGTGGAGGGCATTCCCAAGAATCTGACGATCACCGATGAGGAGATCCGCGAGGCGCTCACCGAGATCGTCGCCACGATCGTCGACGCGGTGCGCAACGCCCTCGAGCGGACGCCCCCAGAGCTGTCGGCGGACATCATGGACAAAGGCATCATCCTGGCGGGCGGGGGCTCGCTGTTGAAGAACCTGGACAAGCGGCTGCGCGAAGAGACCGGCCTGCCGGTGGCCCACTGCGAAGAACCGGGCTCGGCGGTGGTGCGCGGCACCGGCATGATGCTGACCAACATCGACCTGCTCCGCAAAATCGCCATCGACTGATCGCGATGGTCGCTCAATACTCGCGCCGGGGTCCCGGCGCGAGTATTGAAATTTTGAAGGCCTCCTGATTTTCGCAATTCACGGAGTCCGCGGAGTGAATTGCGCGACTGGCTCGGCGGGTCGTGGTCAGTCGAGAAGGTATTATGAACCTGCCGTGAAGCGAGCCCCAATCCACCCTCCGCACCGACGATCCGAACCATGAGGGAAAGCCGCCTGTTCGTGCTCCGTCTCGGACTGGTCTGGCTGCTCCTCGAGTTGCTGGCCGCCACTCAGGCCCACACTCCGGAAGGAACTCCCGTGGTTTGGCGGTGGGTGACCGCCGCCGTCGCACCTTTGGTGGAGGGATCGAGCCGGGTCGGGGCGTCGGTGGCCCACTTCCTGGACGGTATCGGAGACACCGGCCGCCTGCTGGTGGACAACCGCCGAATGGGCCTCGAGCTGGAGGAGCTGGAAACCCGCAATCTGGTCCTCAAAGAGGACCTCGCCACCCTCCGGGACGCCGAGAAGCTGCTCCAGTCCATGGCCGGCTTCGAGTCATCGGGCGTGGTCGGTCGCTGCATCTTCCGCGATCCGGCGCGGGGCCGCATGGAAATCGAGGTCAGCTCGCCGGTCGAGCTCGAGCGGGACACGCCGGTGCTGTCAGCCGGCGGGCTGGTGGGGCGAGTCGTCCAGTCACGGGGACGAAGGTGTTGGGTCGAGCTGCTGACCCATCCGGCGGCGGCAACGGCGATCCAGACCGCGGACGGAGCGGTCCATGCTCTCGCCACCGGTACCGGCCGCCCCGACCGCATCGACCTGCTCTACGTTCCTCGCGCCGCCGCCCTGGTGCGAGGAGACACGGTCTTCACCAGCGGAGCCGACGGCATCTACCCGGCGGACATCCCGGTGGCGACGGTGAGCCAGCTGCGTGAAACCGACCAGGCCTTTCTCGAGGTTCGGGCGCGACCCGCTGCCGAGATCACCACCCTTCGCGTGGTCCTGCTGCTGCCAACGGTCAGGTCGACATCGCGTCCGCCGAGGTGGCCGTGAAGTTGACCTTGTTGATCGCTTTCACCCTGCTGCTGCAGCGCGCCATGGGCGCTCCGGGCGGACCCCAGTGGTCAGGCCTGGTGCTGCTGCCCATGGTTTGGATCGTCGGGCCGTCACTCAACGCGGTCGGGCGGCGGTGGATCTGGGTCGGCATGGTCATCGGTCTCGGCTGGGACTTCCTGATGGAGCCCATCATCGGCCCGGGAGGCATTGCGTGGAGCGCCGCCGCCCTGGCCGTCGCCGGGCTCGCGGGCATCGTGGCGGACCGCTCCCCGAAAGCCTGGTTCGTTTTCGCTGGAGTCGCCACCGCGGTCATGCTGACGGTCCACCGGCTGGCGTTGCTGCCGCTGGGAATCGCCGCCGGCTGGCGCTGGACCGACCTCGGACTCAGCGTCGTCGCCACCGCGGCCTGGTGCGGCTTCGTCGGCTGGGTGCTCACCCTGGATCTGGTTTCCCGGTGGCGAGCCTGGCGAGCTCGAAAGCTGCGCTGAACCATGGAAATCAGAGAGGATCTCGGCCCCCAGAAGAAGCGCGCCGCGGTGGCGTTGATCGTCGTGTTGCTGGTCTTCGGCGCCCTCCACTTGCGGCTCGCACAGCTCGAGTTGATTCAGGGATCCATGTGGCGCCGGCTGGCCGAGAACAACCGACTGCGTCGGATTCCACAGGCCAGCCCGCGGGGCCGGATTTACGATCGCCGCGGGGTGGTGCTCGCCAACAACGTACCCACCTGGGAGCTGCTGCTCTTCCCCGACGAGGCGCGGGATGTGGACGACACCATTCTCTTCCTGGCGAGGCTCGGCATTGCCGACGCCGAAACCCTGGGCCGCCGGGTCAGCGAGCGCCGCCTGGCGAAACTGGCCCCACTGGTGATGGCCGAGAACCTGAGCTGGCCAAAGGTGGCCCGCATCCGGTCTCACCAGAGCGATCACCCCGAGCTGGCCGTGGTCAGCGGCTTTCGGCGAAATTACCCGCTCGGGGAGACGACCGCACACGTGGTGGGCCACCTGAGGCTGGTCAGCCAGTCCGAGCTGGACTCCGATCCCGAGCTCGATCTGAACGCCCTGGTGGGCGCCTCCGGAATCGAGGCCCTGTACAACTCGTTCCTCTCCGGTCGAGACGGTGCCCGGTTCGTGGTGGTGTCCGCGGTCGGTCAACAGGTCGGGGTCGTGCGCGAGCAACCGGCCGTCTCCGGACACGACCTCGGCACCACCCTCGATTCCAAGCTCCAGGCCGTGGCTGCGCGGGCACTCGGTGATCACTCGGGTACGGTTGTGGCGCTGGATCCCCGCACCGGAGCCGTGCGGGTGCTCTACTCGGCGCCGAGCTTCGACCCCGGGCTCTTCGTCGGGCGGCTGTCCGAGGACCAATGGCTCGAACTCACCTCGAACCCCCGCCACCCCCTCCAGGACCGCTCGCTTCAGGGGGTCTATCCGCCCGGCTCCACCATCAAGCCCTTCTTGACCCTGGCCGGCCTCGGCGAGGGCGAGATCAACGCCGGCTCGACGGTGACCTGTCGCGGCAGGGTGACCCTTTACGGTCACCCTTTCCGATGCTGGCGCCGGTCGGGTCACGGCGTGGTCGACACCGTGCGATCCCTGGAGGTCTCCTGCGACCCGTTCTACTACCAGCTCGGCTATCGGATGGGGATCGAGAAGATGGCCGAGTGGTTCCGCCTCTTCGGCCTCGGCCAACCCACCGGAATCGGGCTGGCGCCGGAGCACACCGGCCTCATCGGCACCCCCGAGTGGAGCCGCCGGGTCCGCGGCACCCCCTGGTACCCGGGTGAGGCGATCTCGGTTGCCATCGGCCAGGGACCCCTGCTGGCAACCTCGCTGCAGCTCGCCCGCGCCTACGCCGCGCTGGCAAATGGCGGCCTCCTGGTCACCCCCCACTTGGTGGCGTCGGCCGACATCAAGGAACCGGTCACGCTCGGGCTCGATCCTCACCACCTCGAGCTGGTGGTGCGCGGCCTCGAGCTCGTGGTCCACGGCAGAGACGGCACGGCGCGCTCCTTGGCCCGCCTGCCCGCGGCCGGGAAAACCGGCACCGCCCAGGTAGCGCGGCTGCAGGAGGGCGTGGACAGCGAGGACCTGCCGGAGCACCTCCAGCACCACGCCCTGTTCGTCGGCTGGGCGCCTCTGGACGAGCCTCGGCTCGTCGTGGCGGCCGTTGTGGAGCACGGCGGCGGCGGCGCTACAACCGCCGCACCTGTCGTCGCTCAGATCATCGAGGCCGCGATGACCGAATGGGAGCCGGAACCGACGGAGGTGCAAGGTTCGACCCTTTCGCCGGGATGATGGGACCGAGTTGAAAATTCAAAATTGAAAATTCAAAATTCCCACCCACCCGGGCGGGCGGGGGAGACTTTGACTTTGGACTCTGGACTTTGGACTTTGGACTCTGGAAGCGATCCCGCCAGGATCACAGAGCGTTCGAGCGTCGCTGGGCTAGAATCTCCCCGTGGGGCATCGCATCGACGCATGGATGGTTCTGGCGGTGATCGGCATTCTGGCCGCTTCGCTGGCCACCCTGCACGCGGTCGAGCCGGTGCTCGGCGCGGGACTCCTTCTGCGGCAGCTTTTGTGGGGGGCCGGTGGGCTGTTTCTGCTGTGGGCCCTGTCCCTGCCCAGCCTCAACTTCTACGCCCGCTTCGCACCCATCGCCTACGGCCTCGGCCTCGTTTCGCTGGTGGCGGTGCTGGTGCTCGGCGAGGTGCGCGGCGGCAGCCGGGCCTGGTTCGCGCTCGGGCCGCTCACCATCCAGCCCAGCGAGTTCGCCAGGATCGGGGTGATCCTGCTGGTGGCGGCCTGGCTCGGCCGCCGGCGCTCGCGCCAGCTCGAGCTGCGCGAGGGGTTCGTGGTGGCCGCCATGGTGGGGGCTGCCGCAGTGCTGGTCGCGGTACAGCCCGATCTGGGGGTGGGCCTGACCTACCTGCCGATCGCCGCCGCAGCCTTGTTCATGGGCGGGGTTCCGGGTCGCACCTGGCTGGTGCTGGGCCTGGTGGCGGTGGTGTCGGCCGGGGTGATGTGGCAGGCCGGGCTCAAGCCGTACCAGAAGGAACGGGTGCTGACGGTGATGGACCCGGAGCGGGATCCCTACGGTTCGGGTTACCAGGTCCGCCAGTCAAAAATCGCTGTCGGCGCGGGCCAGCTGGCCGGCCAGGGGCTCGGCCGTGGCTCTCAATCGCTGCTCCGCTTCCTGCCGGCGCAGCACACCGACTTTGCGTTCGCCGTGTGGTCCGAGGCCACCGGATTCGCCGGCGCGACGCTGTTGTTGGCGGCCTACGCCCTGTTGATTCTCCGCATTGGATTGACGGCGCTGGCCACCGAGAGCCGCCACGGCCTGGTGCTCGCGGTGCTGGTGGGTGCGTGGTTGTCGTTCCAGGTGGTGGTCAACGTGGGCATGGTGCTGGGCTGGTTGCCCACCACCGGCATCACCCTGCCGCTGTTTTCCTACGGCGGATCATCCCTGCTCTCGACCTGCATCGGTCTGGGCATCGTCCAATCGGTGTGGCGCCACCGGTTGCTCTACCAATGACGAACTCGACCCTCTATCTTTCGGTCAACCCGTTCGAGACCCGGGTGGCGCTGCGCGAGAACTCCCGTCTCGTTTCCTACCGCGCCGAGCGCCATCGAACCTCCTCGGTGGTGGGCAATCTGTACAAGGGCCGGGTGACCAGGGTTCTGCCCGGCATGCAGGCGGCCTTCGTGGATGCGGGCCTCGCCCGCGACGCCTTCCTCTACGTCCGCGAGGCCGGCGGCATTCTCGACGACTTCACCGACATTTTCCCCACCGAGGACGGGGACGATGGACTGCCCGACCCCTCGGCCTCCAGCATCGGCGATCTGCTGCGCCAGGGGCAGGAGGTGCTGGTCCAGGTGGTCAAGGACCCCCTGGGCACCAAGGGGGCGCGGCTGACAACCCATATCACCCTGCCCGGGCGGTTCCTGGTTTATCTGCCGACGGTTCGGCAGCGGGGAGTTTCACGGCGGATCACCGACGCCGACGAACGGGCCAGACTGAAGGAGATCATCGACGGCTTCGCGGGGACGCAGGGCTGGATCGTCCGCACCGCCGGCGAGGACCGCGGCGTTGCCGAGCTCGAGGCGGACCGGAGTTACCTGGTCAAGATGTGGGAGCGCATCCAGGCCGGCTCGGAGCGGTCACGGGCGCCGTCGCTGATCCACCACGAGTTGAGCACGGTGCTGCGTACGGTTCGCGACATGTTCACCTCCTCCATCCAGGAGGCCTGGGTCGACGACGAGGAGAGCTACCAGGAGACCCTCGAGTTCCTCGAGCAGTCCGAGCCGGCGCTGGTGCCGCGGCTCAAGCTGTACCGCAAGACCACCGATCTGATGACCGCCTTCGGCATCGACCGTGAGCTGGAAAAGGCGGTCCGTCCCAAGGTCTGGCTCAAGTCCGGCGGCTACCTGGTGGTCAACCAGACCGAGGCGCTGGTGGCGATCGACGTCAACACCGGCAAGTACGTCGGATCCACCTCGCTGGAGGACACCGCCTTCGTCATCAACCGGGAGGCGGTGCGCGAAATCGTCCGCCAGCTGCGGCTGCGCGACCTCGGGGGCATCATCGTCATCGACTTCATCGACATGGAGGCTGAGGCCCATCGCGCCGCCATTTACGCGGCCCTCGAGGAGGAGCTGGCGACCGACCCGGCGCGCACCCTGCTGCTGCCGATGTCGGACATCGGGCTGGTCCAGCTCACCCGCAAGCGCACCCGGCCGAGCCTTGAACGGACCCTTAGCCGCGAGTGCCCGTACTGCCACGGCTCGGGGCGCATCAAGGCCCTGCCCACCGTCTGTCTGGAAATCCGGAGCGAGCTTCTGGACACCGTCGAACGGGGACTCTCCGACCAGGTCTCGCTCACCGTCCACCCCGAGGTTTCCCACTACCTCCAGGGACCCTTTCGCGAGCTGCTGCGCGAGCTCGACGAGGTCCATGGGCTGCAGGTGATCCTGCGCGAAAATCCGCTCTTCCACCAAGAGCAGTTCGAGATATCTGGGTAGTGCTTGTCGCTCAATACTCGCGTCTCATATCTCACGTCAACAACGGCAGTCCTTCGAGTCGTCGAGAGCGTGAGATCTGAGCCACGAGTATTGAGTTCTGAAGATATTTCTATTCAACGCAATTCACGGAGTCCAAGACGTGAATTGCGCAATCTCAGCACCGACGTCCGTTTACAGCGGTTCGTAGAGGGTCCGGCGCTGGCGCGGCCGATAGCCGGCGCCGCGGATGACCCGCTCCATGTCGGCCTGGCCCATGCGGTACGCGGCGCCCGCCGCCGCCACCACGTTCTCTTCGAGCATGATCGAGCCCAGGTCGTCGGCGCCGAAACACGAGCGACAGCTGGCCGATCTTGGGCCCCTGGGTGACCCAGGAGCCCTGAACGTGGGTGATGTTGTCCACCGCCAGCCGCGAGATCGCCAGGGTTCTGAGGTAGTCGTATCCGCCCGACGGCTCAACCTCACCCTCGAGTTCGGTGCTCTGATCTTGAAAGGTCCACGGAATGAACGCGGTGAATCCACCGGTGGCGTCCTGCAGCTCGCGCACTCCCAGGAAGTGCTCGACCCGCGCTGCGTAGGGCTCACCGACCCCGAACATCATGGTGGCGGTGGTGCGCAGTCCCAGTTGGTGCGCCTCGCGGTGGACCCCGAGCCAGTCCGCCGTGGGCGCCTTGGCCCGGGACCAGATGCGGCGCCGGGTGTCGTCCTCGAGGATCTCGGCGCCGCCGCCCGGGATCGAGTCCAGCCCCGCCGCCACCAGGCGGCGGATGACCTCGCGGACCGGCAGTCTTCTCCACCTTGGCCACGAAGAAGATCTCCGGCACCGAGAAGGCATGAAGGTGGACCTGGGGAAAGGTCGCCTTGAGGTCGCGCAGCAGGCGTTCGTAATAGTCGAGCCGGAGCTCGGGGTGGACCCCGCCCTGAAGCAGGATGCCGGTGCCGCCGGCGGCCACCGTCTCCGCCACCTTGGCGACGATCTCGTCGAGGGGCAGCAGGTAGGCGTCGTCGTCCTTGGCGGTGCGGTAGAAGGCGCAGAACCGGCAGCGGTAGACGCAGACGTTGGTGTAGTTGATGTTGCGGTCGATGATGTAGGTCGCCTCGTCCGGATTGACCAGTCGTTCGCGCACGGCGTGCGCGGCCTGACCCAGCTCGAGCAACGGCGCCGACTCGAACAGCAGCTCCAGATCCTCACGCCTCAGGCGTTCGCCCTGCACCGCCCTATCGAGAATCGCTTCGACCTTCATCGATTCACTCATCGAAAAAGAGCAACAACTCCGACTCCCTGCGCGTTCCCTGTTTCAGTTGGCAGTTCGCCGCTGTCCGTTGGCCGTTTACGTTGTGTGGTCACCTGGTGGGCAGAGGAGCAGAGGAGAAAAGGGGCAGAGGAGATAGGGCCGTCGGGTCTCGCAGCGCGGCTTCGCCTCTGCTCCTCCGCCCCTCTGCGCCCCTACGGTTCAACCCCTGGGCGGGCGGGGGAACTTTCAACTCGCCGACGGCTGCAGCGAGCGGCGTCCGGGTCTCCTCAACAGTTCTTCACACCCCTGCCAACGGCCAACGGCTAACGGCCAACGGCCTCAACCCTGCGACATCTGCTCGAGGAACTCCTGGTTGGTCTCCGACTTGTCGAGGCGCTCCAACAAAAGCTCCATGGCCTCCACCGGTGACAGCGCGGACAGCACCTTGCGCAGCACCCAGATCCTGCGGAGCTCCCACTCCTCGATCAGCAGCTCCTCCTTGCGGGTGCCGGACTTGTGGATGTCGATGGAGGGGAAGACCCGCCGTTCCACCAGCTTGCGGTCGAGGTGGACCTCCATGTTGCCGGTGCCCTTGAACTCCTCGAAGATCACGTCGTCCATGCGGGATCCGGTGTCGATCAGCGCGGTGCCGACGATGGTGAGGCTGCCTCCCTCCTCGATGTTGCGGGCGGCGCCGAAGAACCGTTTCGGCTTTTGCAGGGCATTGGAGTCCACACCACCCGACAGCACCTTGCCCGACGGCGGCACGACGGTGTTGTAGGCTCGCGCCAGCCGGGTGATCGAGTCGAGCAGAATCACCACGTCGCGGCGGTGCTCCACCAGCCGCTTGGCCTTCTCGATCACCATCTCCGCCACCTGCACGTGGCGGGTCGCCGGCTCGTCGAAGGTCGATGAGATGACCTCGCCATGGACCGACCGCTGCATGTCGGTGACCTCCTCGGGCCGCTCGTCGATGAGCAGGACGATCAGGGTCACCTCGGGGTGATTGGCGGTGATGGCGTTGGCGATGGCCTGCAGCATCATGGTCTTGCCGGTCCGCGGCGGCGCCACCAGCAGCCCGCGCTGGCCCTTGCCGAGCGGGGTCACCAGATCCATCACCCGGGCGGTATTGTTGTCGGGCACCTCGAGAACCAGTCGCTCCTCCGGGTAGAGGGGGGTGAGGTTGTCGAAGTGGACCTTTTCCATCGAGACCTCGGGGGGCTCGAAGTTGATGGCCTCCACCTTGATCAGGGCGAAGTAGCGCTCCCCCTCCTTGGGCGGCCGGATCTGACCCGACACGGTGTCCCCGGTATGGAGGTTGAAACGGCGGATCTGGGACGGCGAGACATAGATGTCGTCCGGTCCCGGCAGGTAGTTGTACTCGGGGGCGCGCAGAAAGCCGAAGCCCTCGGGCAGAACCTCGAGCACGCCCTCGCCGAAGATCAAACCCTCGCGCTCGGTCTGGCGTTGGAGGATCCTAAAGATCAGGTCCTGGCGCCGCATGCCGCTGGGGTTCTCGACCCCCAGGCCCTTGGCGATTCCGCTCAGCTCGTTGATGGTCATCTCCTTGAGCTGGGTGAGATCGAGCCGGCCCTCGGTGGGGACCTCGGTGGCGTTCTTCTCGTACTCCTCGATCTCGTCGTCGAGGTCCAGCGGAATCACCACCGGCGCTACGGTTTCGTCCTTCTTCTTGCGTCCCATCTCACTCTCCCTGTTGATCTTCGGTGCGCCACTCGGCCACCAGCCCGTCGATGGCCCGGAGCAGCTCCTGCCGCCCCTCGCCGGTCGTCACGCTCACCGCCAGCGGCGGTTGCGACAGGCCGAGCCCGGTCTGGACCTCGCGCTGCATCTTGACGCGGTGGCCGCGACCCACCTTGTCCGCCTTGGTCAGCACCACCTGCCTCGGCAGTCCGCTGCCCACCAGCAGCTCCTGGAGGTCGACGTCCTGCGCGCTCGGTCCGTGTCGAATGTCAATCAGCGTCACCACGCCCGCCAACCTCCGCTCATCGGCCAGGTAGCGGGCGAGCTCCCGACCCCACTCATCCCGCAGCTCCTTGCCCACCTTGGCGTAGCCGTAGCCCGGCAGGTCGACCAGGAAGAAGGAGCCGTTGACCAGGTAGAAGTTGAGCGTCCGGGTCTTGCCCGGAGCCTTGGCCACCCGGGCCAACTTGCGCTGCAGAATCCAGTTGAGCAGACTCGATTTGCCGACGTTCGAACGCCCCGCCACGGCGACGTGGGGAAACCACTCGGCCGGCCGTTGGGACGCCCTGAGGGCAGCACCGCGGAAGGTGACGTCTCGTATGTCCACATCGATGGTTCAGTGGGCGAGGGAGGGCGAATCGAAGTTCCCCTTCGCTTCTCCCGCCGCTTGGGCGACTCCTGCTTCAAGCCCGCGCACCAGGGCGCTCTGCAACACCTGGTCCATGTGTTCCACGAGATGGAAGGTCATCTCAGACCGCAGGTCGTCCGGGATCTCCTCCAGGTCCTTCTCGTTTTCCTCGGGCAGGATGATCTCGCGGATACCGGCCCGGTAGGCGCCCAGAATCTTCTCCTTGATGCCCCCCACCGGCAGCACGTTGCCGCGCAGGGTGACCTCCCCGGTCATGGCAACGTCCACCCGCACCGGGGTTCGGCTGAAGGCGGACACCAGGGCGGCCGCCATCGTGATGCCGGCCGACGGGCCGTCCTTGGGAATGGCCCCTTCGGGAACATGGATGTGGACGTCGGTCTTCTCGAAGACCTCGACGTCGATGCCCAGGGTCTCGGCCCGCGAGCGGACGAAGGTCAAGGCCGCCCGGGCCGACTCCTGCATCACGTCCCCGAGCTGGCCGGTGATGGTCACGTTGCCCTTGCCGCGCATCAGCGTCGCCTCGGTGGTCAGGATCTCACCACCCACCTGGGTCCACGCCAGGCCGGAGGCAGCGCCCACCTCGGGCTCTTTGTCCCGCCGCTGCTCGCGGTAGCGGGGCTGACCGAGCAGATCCCGGATGGCATCCTCGCCGACCGTGATGTTGGACTTGCGCGGCGTCTTGTCCTTGAGCACCCGGCGCGCGATCTTGCGGCAGATGGAGGCGATCTCGCGCTCCAGGTTTCTGACCCCCGCCTCGCGAGTGTAGCGCCCGATCAGGTAGAGCAGGCTCTCCTCGCCGAGCTCGACGTCGAACTTGCCCTTGAGGCCGTGGCGCTCGATCTGCCGCGGCGCCAGGAACTGGCGGGCGATCTCCAGCTTCTCCAGGTGGGTGTAGCCGGACAGCTGGATCTTCTCCATCCGGTCGATCAGCGCCGGAGGAATGGTGTGGATGACGTTGGCGGTGCAGATGAAAAACACCTTCGACAGGTCGTACTCCACGTCCAGGTAGTGGTCGTGGAAGGTGTTGTTCTGCTCCGGGTCGAGCACCTCGAGCAAGGCTCCCGCCGGGTCGCCGCGGAAGTCGGCGGCCATCTTGTCGACCTCGTCGAGCAGGATCACCGGGTTGACCGTGCCCGCCTTGCGCATCATCTGGATGATCTGGCCGGGAAAGGCGCCGATGTAGGTCCGGCGATGGCCCCGGATCTCGGCCTCGTCCCGCACCCCGCCGAGAGACAGGCGGACGAACTTGCGTCCCGTGGCCCGGGCGATGGAGCGGGCCAGGGAGGTCTTGCCGACACCCGGCGGTCCGACGAAGCAGAGGATGGTGCCGGTGGTCTTGCGCACCAGCTGGCGAACGGCCAGAAACTCGAGGATCCGGTCCTTGACCTTTTCCAGCCCGTAGTGGTCCTCGTTGAGCACCCTCTCGGCCCGCCGGATGTCGCGGATCTCCCGAGAAGACTTGACCCAGGGAACGGCGAGCAGCCAGTCCACGTAGTTGCGCGAGACGCCGGCTTCGGCGGAGACCGGTGGCATTCCCTCCAGGCGCCTGATCTCGATCAGCGCCTTCTCCTGGGCCTCCTCGCTCATCCCCGACGCTTCCACCTCGTCCTTGAGCTGCTGCAGCTCCTCCTGGGAATCGTTGCGGCCGAGCTCCTCGTTGATCGCCTTGATCTTCTCGGAGAGGTAGTACTCGCGCTGGGCCTTCTCCATCTGCTTCTTGACCCTCGAGGAGATCCGGCGGTCGATGTTGAGCTTTTCGATCTCGACGTCGAGCAGATCGTTGAGGCGTTCGAGCCGGGCCAGGGGGTTGACCAGCTCGAGCAGCCGCTGTTTCTCCGGGGTCGGTTGATTGAGGTGGGCCGCCATGATGTCGGCGAACTGGTCCGGGTCGTCGGTCTGCAGCGACGCCAGCACCCCCTCCACGGCGAGGTGGTGCGACAGCTTGGCGTACTCCTTGAAAAGCTCGGCCAGCTCACCCATGTACTGGGCCACCGCGGCACCGGCAGGCACCTCGGCGGAGACCAGCTCGACCCGCGCCATCACGCAGACCGGGTCCGGCGACACCTCCTGGATACGGGCCCGCTGGAGACCCTCCACCATGACCTTGATGTTGCCCGAGGCCAGTTGCAGATGCTGCACGACCCTGGCGGTCACGCCGAGGGTGAAGAGGTCGTCAGGGCTCGGTTCGTCGATCTTGGGGTCGCGCTGGGTGGCGAGGAAGATCCTCTTGTCGGGCCGGCCGAGGGCGCGCTCCAGCGCCACCACAGAGGGCTGCCGACCCACCACGAAGGGGGCCATCATGTGGGGAAACACCACCATGTCCCGCAACGGGACGACGGGCAGCATGACGGTCTCTTGGTCTTTCTTCATGGGCTCCACTCGAATGGGATATTCATGATCTGTGTCGGGATTTCAACTTGGTTCGTGGGTGGCCGCCGCGGGCCGGCGGCCGGAGGACCAGTCTAACTCACTTTTCTGACAGCGGTCAGCGGCGGAACACGGCGCTCCACAACGTCCCGCGAAATCACCAGCTCCTTGACGTCCGGCACCGACGGCACCTGGTACATCACGTCGAGCATCAGCTCCTCGAGGATGATTCTCAGGCCCCGGGCGCCGACCTTGCGCTCGATGGCCTGGTCGACCACGGCCGACAGGGCGTCGGCGGTGAAGCTCAGCTCCACCCCCTCGAATCCCAAAATGGTCTGGTACTGGCGCACCAGGCAGTTCTTGGGCTCGGTGAGGATGCGCACCAAGGCGTCGTGGTCGAGCTCGTGGAGCGTCCCCACCACCGGGATCCTGCCCACGAACTCGGGGATCATGCCGTACTTGATCAGGTCCTCCGGATGGACCTGTTCCAGAAGCTCCGCGGTCCCCGGATCGTTGCCGCCAAGGTCGACCCCGAATCCCATCCGCTTCTGGTTGAGGCGGTGGGCGATCACCTCTTCGAGGCCGACGAAGGCGCCACCGCAGACGAACAGGATGTTGGTGGTGTCGATCTGGAGGAACTCCTGGTGGGGATGCTTGCGGCCGCCCTGGGGGGGAACGTTGGCCACGGTTCCCTCGAGGATCTTGAGCAGGGCCTGCTGGACGCCCTCGCCCGATACGTCGCGGGTGATGGAGGGGTTCTCGGCCTTGCGGGCCACCTTGTCGATCTCATCGATGTAGACGATGCCCCGCTCCGCCGCCTCGCGGTCTCCCTGGGCGGACTGATAGAGCCGCAGCAGGATGTTCTCCACGTCCTCGCCGACGTAGCCGGCCTCGGTGAGGGTGGTGGCGTCGACGATGGTGAAGGGGACCTGGAGCTGGCGGGCCAGGGTCTGCGCGAGGAGCGTTTTGCCGGTCCCGGTGGGGCCCACCAGGAGGATGTTGGACTTGGCCAGCTCGACGTCGGCCGAGTTGCGTTCCGACTGGTACTCGATTCGCCGGTAGTGGTTGTAGACCGCCACCGACAGCTTCTTCTTGGCGGACTCCTGACCGATCACGTACTCGTCGAGGTGGGCCTTGATTTCGTGGGGTTTGGGCAGCACCTGCTGCTTGGACTTGGCCTCATGGACCCGGTCCTCGGCGATGATGTCGAGGCAGACCTCGACGCACTCGTTGCAGATGTAGACGGTGGGCCCGGCGATCAGCTTCCTGACCTCGTGCTGGCTCTTGCCGCAGAAGCTGCAGCGGAGCACGTCACCTTCACGCTGTGACATCTAGCCTCCAACGTCCATTGTATACCACGAAGGGGCTGGGCCGGGGGTGGGGAAGCTCACTTTACTCCCTGGAAACAATAATCTTGTCCACCAGGCCGTAGTTCTTGGCGTCCTCGGCCTCGAGGATGAAGTCACGTTCGGTATCGATGTTGATCTTGTCGACGGGCTGGCCCGTGTGGTTGGCCAGGATTCCGTTGAGCCGTTCGCGCAGCCGCATGATGTCCCGGGCGTGGATGTCGATGTCGCTGGCCTGGCCCTGGAGCCCGTGCATCAGCGGCTGGTGAAGCAATACCCGGCTGTGGGGCAGGGAGAAGCGCTTGCCCTTGGTCCCGCCCGCCAGCAGCACCGCCCCCATGGAGGCCGCCTGGCCGAGGGCGATGGTGGACACGTCCGGCTTGACGTACTGCATGGTGTCGTAGATCGCCAGCCCCGCCGTGATCGAGCCGCCCGGCGTATTGATGTAGAGGAAGATGTCCTTCTCGGGATTTTCGGCCTCTAAAAACAGCATCTGGGCAATCACCACCGATGCCACGTAGTCGTCGATGGGCAGGCCCAGGAAGACCACGTTGTCCTTCAAGAGGCGGGAGAAAATGTCGTACGAGCGCTCGCCACGGCTCGTCTGCTCAACCACCCAGGGAATGGGAAAGGCCATCAGTCCACCTCCCCGCCGGCGCGGCGGATCATCTCGTTGATGGTAGCCGAAATCCTCGCTGAGTTGCGGATCCCGTCCAGCTTGTCCTCCTTGGCCAGGTTCGCCTTGTGCTCCGCCGGAGGGATGCCCGCCTGCCTCGCCTCGGAGGCCACGTAGGCGTCGACCTCCGCCTCCGGCACCGGAATCTCCCAGGCTTCGGCGAGCTGCTCGAGCACGAGCATGTCGAGCACCCGGCGACGCGACCCGGGCTCCATCCGGGCGCCCAGTTGCTGCCAGTCCACCTCGCCCGCCTCGGGATCGACCCCCTGCATGGCCATCGAATAGGCAAAGCGGTTGAGGTCCTCGCGAACCGCCCCCGATACCAGGGTCGGCGGCAGCTCGTTGACGTCGATGGCCTGCTCGAGATGGTCCAGCACGAAGCGCCGCCACTGCTCCCGGCGCTCCACCTTCTTGTTGCGCTGAAGCACCTCGCCGATCCGCTCCTTGAGCTCGTCCAGCGATTCGAGACCGATGGTCTTGGCCAGCTCGTCGGAGATCTCGGGCAGCACCTTCCTCTTGAGGCTATTGACGTCGATCGTGTAGCGAACCGTCTTGCCGGCACGCTCGGCCTTCTCGTCGTCATCGGGGAAGCGTTTCACGGCCTCCCTGCGGTCGCCGACCTTGGCCCCTTGGAGGGCCTCGTTGATCTGCTCCGGCACCGACTGATGGCCGATGACGAAGCGCGCGCCAAGCTCTTCGAAGGGCTCCTCGTCCGAGTCCTCCATCACGCCCTCGAGGTCGGCCTCCACCAGCATCCCGTCGGCCGCCGCGTCGTCGTCGGCCGGCTCCCAGGTGGCGTGCTCCTCGGCCACCTTGTCGAGCTCGCCGGCGATCTCGGCCGGGGTGACTTCGAGCGTCACGTCGGGTAGCTCGAGACTCTCGATTTCGGGCAGCTCGTAGCGTGGCCGGACCTCGATCTCCGCGGTCATCTTGAAGCCGCCCTCGTCGCCGAATCCGGCGTCCTTGAGCTGCGGGTGGGTGATCGGCTCGAGACCGTCTTCGCCCTCGAAGACCTCGCGCATCAGCACCCCGGCGAGGTGCTCGAGGAGCTCCTCTTGGATGTCGGCGGCGAAGCGAGCGCGGACCGCGGACTCCGTGGCCTTGCCCGGGCGGAAGCCGGGGATCTTGGCCTGGCGTCGAAATTTGCGCACGATCTCGGTGCGTTCGCTGGTCACCGCGTCGGCATCGAGCTCGGCGGTCACTTCGACGGTGTTGTTGGCCAGTCGGGACACTGAGTACGGCATGAATATGGACTCCGGTTGGTGCGAAAGGGGGGACTCGAACCCCCACGGGGCCTCCCCCACGAGATCCTAAGTCTCGCGCGTCTGCCAGTTCCGCCACTTTCGCCTGAAAAATGGGGTGGTGAGCCGTGGAGGAATCGAACCTCCAACCTAGGGATTAAGAGTCCCTTGCTCTGCCAATTGAGCTAACGGCCCACGCCGCCGCAAAGTCTACCGGAAACGGCGGCGACAGGCAAGGTCGTTGACCCCGCAGCGGGTCAACGACGCACCAGGTGCTTGATCTCCGAGGTCCCGAGCTGGGACTCGGCCGAGATCACCACCGCCGAGGTGCCGCCGTTGTAGGCCGGTAGCTTCACCTCGGTCGAGAATCCGCCGTCGGCGCCGGTGGCGCCCCGGGCCAACACCACCCGGTTGGGTTCGGCGGTGGACTTGAACACCACCGTCACCTGGACCGAGGGCTGGGGAGCGTTGGTCTGGGAGTCGACGGCCATGATCCCCACCTCAACCGACGAGCCGTAGGTGAAATCGTGCTCGGTGGTGGACGACAGCACCAGGTGGGCGCGACCCCGCTGTGCCTGCAGGTAGTCCACGATCACCTGGTCCAGGCTCATGTCCGTGGCCGGCGCCGGCGGCCGGCGCGGTCTGACCAGGGTGGTGTCGTCGGCGGCGGCGACCTCGTCGTCGTGGGCCATCAGGTGGTTCAGGCTTCCCGCGCCGATCGCGGTGACTATTTCGCGGTGCTGCCGCTCCATGATCGAAGCCACGGTGTCGGCGGGGACGTCCTGCTCGACCAGGGCGTGGTAGGGGGTTCGCCGGGAGTAGAGAATCTCGCCCGAGGCGTAGACCAGGGACTCAACGAAGGGATTCGAGCGGCCCTTGTCCTCGGTCTGAACGTGATACACGGTTCCGCCGTGCTCGATGTCCGTGTTGTACCCGGTCAGCACCACGTTTCGATGCCCCCTCCTGACGATTCACAGGCTACAGCGCCGACCAACCGTGGTCAATCCGCCGACCATCCCCCTCCCCTTCGAAAAGCTGGCCCCCGGCACCCCTCCCCGCTTTTCGAAGTTGTTTTGATTCTCAATGGAGGGCATGATCGAACGGCAGCAACGCGAAGGGCGGCGACCGGATGGTACAGTGGCGGGCCGGAACCGCGGCAATGCCGCGCAAACCGACGAGGTGGACCATGCGCACAATCATCGAGCCTTTCCGCATCAAGATGACCGAACCGCTCAAGATCACCACCCGCGCCCAGCGAGAGCGGGCCTTGGCAGCCGCCCATCACAACGTCTTCCTGCTCGACGCCGAAGATTGCTGCATAGACCTCCTGACCGACAGCGGCACCGGCGCCATGTCGACCCGGCAGTGGGCCGCCATGATGCTCGGCGACGAGAGTTACGCCGGCAGCCGCTCCTGGAAGCGGTTTTATGAAAGCGTCCACTCGATCACCGGCATGGAGCACGTGCTGCCCACCCACCAGGGCCGTGCGGCCGAGGGGATCCTCGCCGAGTGCGTGGTCCGGCCCGGCGACGTCATCCCCAACAATAGTCACTTCGACACCACTCGAGCCAACATCGAGTACCGCGGCGCCACCGCGCTCAACCTGCCGTGCTCCGAGGCCTTCGACACCGCACGGGCGGCGCCATTCAAGGGCAACATGGACGCGGCGGCCCTCGCCGCATGCATCGCCGACCATGGACGGGACAAGATCCCGTTTGCCATGATGACCGTCACCAACAACACCGGCGGTGGTCAGCCGGTTTCCATGGCCAACCTGCGCGAGGTCAAGCAGGTCCTGGACCGACACCGCATTCCCCTCGTCATCGATGCCTGCCGGTTCGCCGAAAACGCCTATTTCGTCCGCGAGCGCGAGGATGGCTACGCCGACAAGACCCTCGACCAGATCGCCCGGGAGATGTTCACCTTCGCCGACGCCGCCACCATGAGCTGCAAGAAGGACGGCCTGGCCAACATCGGCGGCTTTCTCTCCTGCCGCGATCCGGAGTGGGCCGAGCGATTCCGCAGTCTGCTGATCCTGCGTGAGGGCTTCCCCACTTACGGCGGCCTGGCCGGGCGCGACCTTGAGGCGATTGCCGTCGGCCTCAACGAGGCGTTGGAGCTCGACTATCAGGTCTATCGCCACGCCACGGTGGAGTACATGGTGAGCCGACTCACCGAGCTTGGTGTTCCCATGGTGCTGCCGGCGGGCGGCCACGCCGTATTTCTCGACGCCAAGAAGATGCTGCCCGAGATCGGGCAGCTGCAGTACCCCGGCGTCGGCGTGGTCAACGCCCTCTACCTTGCCGGCGGCATCCGGGCGGTCGAACTCGGTAGCGTCATGTTCGGCGATGTCGGCGAAGACGGCGACGAGCAGCCGTCGCCGCTTGAGCTCGTTCGGCTGGCCTTCCCCCGCCGGGTCTACACCCAGAGCCACTTCGACTACATCATCGAGGTGGTCGCCGAGGTGTGGAGCGAGCGCCACCTCATCCCCGGCTATCGGATCACCTGGCAGCCGTCGCTGCTGCGGCACTTTACCTGCCACTTCGAACCCATCGAGTAGTTGGCCGCACACTGGTGCGGTTCTGGAGCCCTGGGGGTCCTCGGTGGTCCTGATTGCGAATTACGAATTGCGAAGGACGCTACAATTCCCCGATGCGACCGATCTCGATCCTGTTCATCTGTATCGGCAACACCTGCCGCTCGCCGATGGCCGAGGCCATGGCCCGGTTCATCGGGGGCGGCCGCATCGTCGCCTACTCGGCGGGGCTGAACCCCACCGGCCGGGTGGCCGAGGAGTCCCTCTGGACCCTCCGCGAGCTCGGCTATCCCGACGACGGCCTGCAATCCAAGGGACTCGACGAGGTCCCGCTCGGCGAGCTCGACGTGGCGGTGTCCATGATCGGGCCCGCCGGCCTGCGTTACCTGCCCCACGGCCTGGCTGCGCGGCTCGACGCATGGTCGATCCGCGACCCCTACGGCGACGACGAGGAGGTCTACCTGGCGGTCGGCCGCACCATCGAGGCGCGGGTCCGCGGCCTGGTGGACGAGCTGTTGGCGGGGGAACTCCCCGCACTCTGAGAACTCTCACTGGACGGAGGAGAGGAAATCGGAGAACCACGCCGGCCCTGTGGCAAACTAAAGGCGTGACCTTCGAAGAGGTGTACGAACGTTTCCGGCGTCCGGTATGGCGGCTCGCCCGAAGGATGACCGGCGATGAGGAGGAAGCCCTTGACGCGACCCAGGAGATCTTCCTGCGCGTATGGCGCGGGCTGGCGGGCTTTCGCGGCGAGGCCAAGCTGTCGACGTGGGTGTTTCAGGTCGCCTGGAACTACCTGCGGCTCCATCGTCGACGCAGAGGCCGCCGCGACCAGCTGCTGTTCGCGGTGCCCGACGACCAACAGCTGGTATTGGAACGGGCACCGGATCCGGGTCCCGACCCCGAGCGTCTGGCCACCGCCGGTGATTTGCTCGACCGGGTCGAGCAGGCCATCGACCGGCTGCCGGAGCTCTTTCGGGTCATTCTGTGGCTGCGCGATGGTGAGGGCCGAAGCTACGAAGAGATCGCGGCGGTGCTCGATGTCCCGGTCGGCACCGTTCGTTCCCGCCTGTCGCGGGCGCGGCGGGCCCTGAAGCGAGAGGTGGACGGATGATGGACGAGGCCACGGCCGAGCTGCTCAGCCGCCTGCTCGACGGCGACCTGGACGCCGCCGACCGGGCCCGGCTCGAGGCTCGCCTCTCCGACGAGCCGGAGCTCGCGGTGGAGCTCGCCTCGCTGAGGCGATTGCGGGAGGCCACCCTGGCGGTGGCCGAGCGGATGGATCCCCCCCTCACCCTGGACGCCACGCTCGAGCCGCTGCGCCGCGGTGACCCCGCCCGCCGCCGAATCCACCCGGCGGTGCGCTGGCTCGGCATGGCGGCCGGGGTGGTGCTGGCGGTGACCGTGACCATGGAGGTCGCCCGCAGGCATCCGGACTCCGCCCCCGGCCGGCCGGCCGGGGAGGCGGCCCCGGCGCCGTCCATGGACAAGACCGAGATCTACCAGCTCAAGGCCCTGCCGACCTCCCCGGTACCCCCGGAGGAGGAGCTGATCGGAGTTACCGAGCGCCTGCTGGCGAGCCCCCCCGCCGAACCCCAGCTCGACGAGCCCGAGCCGCTTTACGTCCAGGGCCCGCTCCCCTTGGAGGACAACGAGGCGGGCTTGAAGACTCGCGACGAGGAGAAGGCCCGCGGGGGCCGGGGCCTGCAGGGAGAGCCGGCCGCCAAGGACCGGCCAAGTTCCGCTGAGGCGGCGCGGCAGGTCGCTCCGGCGCCCGCCACACTCGATGCCGGGGCCTCGGGGAAGGAGCTCGACCGGGCGGTCGGCCCCACGCGGTTGTTGTTGCGGGACTTGGACGGCCTTGCGGCGGGGGTGGTCCTCTTCAACGGATCCTGGCCGAGCCAGGGGCCGCCGGTGGAGGTGACGGTGTCCGGCGGCGTTATCGTCGCCGTGGGAACCCCAGGCGGTGACAAAGACGGGCTCGCGGCGGGGGTGGATTCTGAGGCAGCTCTGATTGGCGCCGCCGCCCCGGGGATCCCCGACGGCCGCTACCTGGTCAGCCCGGTCGCCGGGCTCGAGCCACCCGAATGAGCTTGGCGGCTCAGAAAGAGCGGACCGCCTCTTCCTCGTCGTCGAAGACGTCGAAGACCGTAATCAGCTGAGTCACCTGGAGGATGTCGTTGATCTTGGGCGACAGCCGAAGGAGCTTGAGCTGGCCCCCGTGCTTGGTCACCGTCGTGTAGCAGGCCACCATTTCGCCGATGCCCGACGAGTCGATGGTGGACACACCGGCCAGGTTGAGCAGGATGTGCTTTTTGCCGGCGGTCAGCGATTCCTCGATCAGGCCACGGAGCTTGACGTCGCCGGCCCCGATGGTGATTTTCCCTGAAAGCTCGATGATCCGCGCATCGCCTCGATCCCGGATCTCACTCTTCATTGGTCGCTCTCCTTCGTGGTTGGCTGCAGCTGCTTGACCATCAGCACGGAGGTCCCGCCCGTTGGACCGCGGCCGAACTCCACGTGATTCATAAACTGCTGCATGTAGAAGATACCCCGCCCGTTGGGCCGGAGCAAATTCTCCGGGTCGGTTGGGTCGGGAACCGCCTTCGGGTCGAAACCTTCGCCCTCGTCCTCGATTCGAATCGACACGGTGCAGTCCTCGACGTTGAAATCCACCAGCACCTTGCGGCCCGGATCGGAGCGATTGCCGTGACGGACGGCGTTGGCCAGGGCCTCGCGCAGGGCGGTGATGATCCAGTAGAGATCGTCGCCGTCGCAGCCGGCTTCGTCGCACAGGTCCCGCAGCGCCTGCTCGGCCACCTCGATGTTCTCGAAGCGGCTGGCGAGGACCAGGTGGGCGCGGAGCGGCTCGGCGGCAGTCACGGCCGGCGATTATACCGAGCGGCGGGCTCGCCAGGTGAATCAGTCGTAGTCAGGGTTTTCGTCCTCGTCGGCCTCGTCGCCGGGCTGAACCATGCGCAGGATCCACTCGTGGAAGTTGACCTCGGCGTTGGCGATCGGGAAACCCAGAATTTCGGGCAGCTCGTAGGAGTGGAACTCGCGGATCGCCGATGACACCTTGTCGAACATCCTCTTCGGCGTCTTGATCAGCAGCAGGTACTCGGTGTCCTCGCAGATCTTGCCCTTCCACCGGTAGATCGACCTCAAGCAGGGTACGATGTTGACGCAGGTGGCCAGGCGCTGGGCGATGAGCTCCTCGGAGATCTCCACCGCCTGCTGCTCGGTGCCAACGGAGGTCATGATCAGGCAGATGTCCTCGAGCTGGGTCATGACCGAACGCTAGCCGAACTCCCACAGCGAGTCAAGATGGCCGGTCTTCAGGCAGTCTCCGGCCACACCTCGGGGCGACGGGCGGGTGACTCAGTAACGGCGGAGAAGGCCGACGATCGTTCCCTGAACGGTGATCTCGGACGCGGCGACGATCAGCGGCGCCAGTGCGGCGTTGGACGGCTGCAGCCGCACCCTCCCGCCGCGCTCCCGGTAGAGCCGCTTCAGGGTCACCTCGCCGGCCACCATAGCCACCACCATGTCGCCGTCGGCCGCCTCGGCGGTGGAGCGCACCACCACCATGTCGCCGTCGCGGATGCCCTCATCCTCCATCGAGTCACCGCGCACCTTGAGCACAAACCGCGAGCCCGGCCCGGAGAAACTGGCCGGCACCGAAATCTTCTCTTCGTCGGCGATGGACTCGATGGGCGAGCCCGCCGCGACCGCGCCCAACAACGGCAGACTGAACTCGTCGGCCCTGGCCGGACCTGGTTCGTTCGCCAGCACCAGGCCTCGCTTCTGGTGCTTTTCCCGTTTCAAAAAGCCCTTGCGTTCAAGGAGACCGACATGCTTCTGGGCGCTGGCGGTGGACCGGAAGCCGAACGCGGTGGCGATCTCCTGCAAGGTGGGCGCCACTCCCTGTTCCGCGATTCTTCGCCGAATGTACCCGAGCACGTCGCGCTGCTTTTCGGTCAGGTAGGTCATCTTCGGCCTCCCGATTCCGAGAGTAGGTGAACATGGGGTGTAAGTCAAACACCGGACTGTCGGTTCGAGGCTCGAGTGTTCTCCGGGAACCCGGGGAGAGGTTGCCGACGGGTCAGTCCGGATCGACCGGATGACCGGACTTGCGCCAACTTTCCACCTGCAGTCCATACAGCAGCGCCCGGACCGCACTCGAAAGGTCCTGGTCGAAATCCGGCCGTTGGCGGCGAAGCTCGGATGCGGACGACGCGGCTTCCACCGCGGGCGACAGACGGGCCAGCGGCCACAGCCCGGACACCAGGGCGAAAACCGCCCGCACCGCCCAGAGACACCGTTCGGCCGAGATCGACGGCACCGCCCGGTGCAAGACATCCGCCACTCCCAACGCATCCACGCTCGTCCTCGTGGTGAAGTCGAGCACCGTCCCGGGTGACACGTTGTGCTCAAAGTCCCGGCAGAGCACGTTGTACAGCTCACACAGCCGGGGCAGACCGACAAACGAGCCGGCGATGATCTCTGCCGCCGCCGCCGGCGAGTTGCGGCCGGCCAGCGGGCCGAGGGCCCCCGCCACCTCGCCGGCCCAGCCCCTCACGTCATCCGCCAAGAGGGTCAAAAAGATTTGTTCTCGGCTCTCGAAGTATCTATACACGTTTGACTTGGCGAGGCCCGCACGGCGGGCGATGGCACTCAGGCTGACCGCGTCGGCCCCGTCCTCGGCACGGAGCTGGTCGGCAGCCTCGAGGATCGCCGCCCGCCGTTGCTGCTTCTGTTCCGGCCGGCGCGCGCGTTGGAAGCTCGGTGGCGTCATTTCGAGAACAATGGTTCCTTATTTCGAAGCTGCTGTCAACGAATTGGCCATCGTCCACCGCCTCCGGTTCAAACCACCCCTGGGGAGCCCACTTAAAAAGACCGCTGTTTCTTTATAAAAAAGACCTGCGGTCCTTTAACAACGGGTCGACCCGATTCACTCCCGCGGAGGAATCTCGGCGAAGGTCGGCAGATCGTCCACCGACAGATACCAGGACGCCCGCGAGTCCCAGAAAATATTCCGTTCCGGGAGGGCGCCGGGGTCCGCGTCGAGCGCGCCCACCGGCACCACGACCCACTTGCCGTTCTTCGTTACCCAGGGCAGCGACGAGCCGCACCGAGTGCAGAATGTGGTGCTAAAGCTCTTGGCCCCCGGTAGCTCATAGCGCCCGAGCTGGTCCGCGCCCTTCACCCACGCGAGCTGGTCGACACTCACCAGGAGATTGGCCGAGTGGGCCGAGCCGCTCACCTTGCGGCACCGGCTGCAATGACAGTAGTGGAACCAGGTGTAGGGTTTGGTGATTTGAAAATTCACTTCGCCACAGAGGCACGATCCCGGAATCGGTTTCTCAGTCATTGTCTGCTCCTTCGCGGCTATTGTGCCTGATGAGGCTTCCGTTTGCAGTTTGCCGTTGGCCGTTGGCCGTCTGCAGTTTGCCGTTGGCCGTTGGCCGTTCCCCGCCGAACCACCCGATTTCGAGGTTCAAGTTGAATGTTGTTCCCCACCCGCTCGGTGTGGAAGGTGTGGACGGAACGCCGATGGAACACCGTGCTTGATCGGGGAATGGGGGGCGACGGCAAACGGCCAACGGCTAACTGGGTGGGTGGGAGGGGGAAATTGGTCGGGGCGAGTGGATTTGAACCACCGGCCTCACGGTCCCGAACCGTGCGCTCTGCCAGGCTGAGCTACGCCCCGACGGCCGAGGGATTGTAGTTCAGGAGAAACCGGATAGCAACTGCCGCCCCCGTGCTATTTGACACCCGCCTCCCCGCCTCGCTACGGTTCGCTGCGAGTTGATTCTGCCCGAGGCCCCGGTGAACGGCACCAGGCTGGAGCAGGGGAGGTCGGATGGCGACACAGCGCGCGCAGTGGAGCGGCCGCATCGGTTTCGTGCTGGCAGCGGCGGGAAGTGCTGTCGGCCTGGGGAACCTCTGGAAGTTTCCCTACATCACCCTCGAAAACAACGGCGGCGCCTTCGTTTTGGTCTACCTGGCCGCGATCGCCATGGTCGGCGCGCCGATCATGGTGGCCGAGATCCTGCTTGGCCGGCGCTCCCAACAGAACCCGGTGGGCGCCTTTCGCGTTCTCTCCCGGGGCAAGCCGGGGGGCCGCTCCTGGATGGGGGTCGGCTTCCTCGGCGTGATGACCGGCTTCGTCATTCTCTCCTACTACTGCGTCGTCGCCGGGTGGACCCTCCGCTACATTTTGATGGCGGTCTCCGGCCGGCTCGGGGCCCTCGCTCACCACCCTCAAGAGCTGGAGTCGTTCTTTGGGGGCTTTCTGGGCAACTCCGGCGAGCAAATCCTGTACCACGGTCTGTTCATGGGCGCCACCATCGGGGTGGTCTACTTCGGGGTGGGGCGGGGGATCGAGCGGGCGGCCCGGCTGCTCATGCCGTTGCTCTTCGCCATCCTGCTCATTCTGGTCGTCTACTCGGTCTCGACCCCGGGCTTCGGACAAGCCATGCGGTTCATCTTCCGCCCCAACTTCCATCAGCTCACCGCCGGCGGGGTACTGGAGGCCCTCGGTCACAGCTTCTTCACCCTCAGCCTCGGCATGGGGGCGATGCTCACCTACGGCAGCTACATGCGCCGCAAGGACTCGGTCCCACGGGCGGCGCTGACCATCTGCGCCCTCGACACGCTGATCGCAATCATGGCGTGCATCATCATGTTTTCCATCATCTTCAGCTTCGACTTCGAGGTGAAGAAGAGCTCCACCATCCTGTTCACAACTCTGCCGGTGGTTTTCTTCAAGCTGCCGGGCGGCGCGATCGTCAGCGCCCTGTTCTACCTTCTGGTGGCGTTCGCGGCGCTGAGCAGCACCATCAGCCTGCTCGAGGTGGTTTCGAGCTACGCCATTGACGAGCTCGGCTGGAAACGGCGACAGGCCACTCTCTCCATGGGCGCAGCGATCTTCGTCTTTGGCTGTCTGAGCGCGGTCAGCAACGGCGGCGTCTCCCTGTTGTCCAGGTTCAACCCCATCGGGCGCCCGTCCACGGCGGGCGTCTTCGGCACCCTCGATTACCTGGCCAGCAACTGGTTCCTGCCGGTCGGTGGGCTGCTGATCGCGCTCTTCACCGGCTGGATCCTGACCCGGGCTGAGAGCCAGGACGAGCTCGAGCAGGGCGGCGGGAAGATGGGGCGCCGGTTCACACTGTGGCGCTTCCTGATCCGGTTTGCGGCCCCGGCCGCGGTGGGCGCCATCATCGTCAGCGTGATCCTCGGCGCCGAGTATCAGTGAGCCGTGAGCAGTTGGCAGTTAGCAGTTGGCAGTTGGCAGTTGGCGTTGTCGCAGCCGGCAGCTGCTCCAACGCGACTCACCGCCACCAGCAGACAGCCCTAGGCCGTCATCCGTTGGCCGTTTGCCGTGGGCAGCGAGCGATGAAGCAGTGGCCGGCCGCTTCGCGGCCTAGCAATGGCGCGGTGGTTCATTCACCACATCACCGCTTCGCTACCAGGTGGGCGGGTGGGTCCTCAGAGCCTCATAGCCCTCGGGCTACTGCCCACGGCAAACGGCCAACGGCCAACGGCCAACGGCCAACGGCTAACGGAAAACAGCATACCGACCAAAAAGGCGCTTCCGGTGGAAGCGCCCCGTTGCTTGGAGTTCTCTCGACCGTCAGTTGGCGCCGCCGCCCACCTCGATCCTCGTGGTCGCCAGCCGCACCTGGTCGGTGAGCTCCTCGATCTCCTCGGCGGCGGCCGCCGGCAGCCCGCCCTCCGCCTCGGCGAGAGCCGCCGTAGCTGCAGCGACATCGATCTCTTTCGGGAACTCGGCGACGGTGGCCATGACGGTCACCCGGTCGGGCAGCACCTCGGCAAACCCGCCCTGGATGGCGACACGCAACTCCCGGCCGTCCTGGGTGTAGGCCAGCGGGCCGGTGCCGAGCGCGGTGAGCAGCGGAGTGTGGCCCGGCAGCACGCCCATTTCGCCCAGGATCCCCGGCAGCCGCACCTCCGACACCTCCTCGGTGAGCACCCGCCGGGAGGGCGTCACCAGCTCGAGCTGGAGTCGCTCGGCCACCTCATCCCTCCTTCTTCATCTGGTCGGCCTTCTCGATCGCTTCCTCGATATCGCCACAGTAGAGGAAGGCCTGCTCGGGCAAGTCGTCGAGCTCACCCTGGCTGAGCATCTTGAAGCCCTTGATGGTGTCCTCGACCTTGACGTACCGACCGGGCATTCCGGTGAACTGCTCGGCGACGTGGAACGGCTGCGACAGGAAGCGCTGGATTTTGCGCGCTCGTGACACGGTGAGCTTGTCGTCGTCGGACAACTCGTCCATGCCGAGGATCGCGATGATGTCCTGCAGGTCCTTGTAGCGCTGGAGGATTCGCTGAACCTCGCGGGCCACCATGTAGTGGTCCTCGCCGACAATGCCTGGGTCGAGGATGCGCGACGTGGAGGCGAGCGGATCGACCGCCGGATAGATGCCGAGCTCGGCGATCTGTCGGGACAGCACCGAGGTGGCGTCCAGGTGAGCAAAGGCGGTGGCGGGCGCCGGGTCGGTGAGGTCGTCGGCGGGCACGTAGATCGCCTGCACCGAGGTGATCGACCCGGTCTTGGTGGAGGTGATCCGCTCCTGGAGCTCCCCCATCTCGGTGGCCAGGTTGGGTTGATAGCCCACCGCCGACGGCATCCGGCCGAGCAGCGCCGACACCTCGGAGCCCGCCTGGGTGAAGCGGAAGATGTTGTCGATGAACAGCAGAACGTCCTGGCCCTCCGAGTCACGGAAGTGCTCCGCCACGGTGAGACCGGACAAGCCCACCCGCAGCCGGGCACCGGGCGGCTCGGTCATCTGGCCGTAGATCAGGGAGGCCTTGGAGTTCTCCCAGCTGTCCGGGTCGATGACCCCGGACTCGGTCATCTCGAGCCACAGATCGTTGCCCTCGCGGGTGCGCTCGCCGACGCCGGAAAAAACCGAGTAGCCGCCGTGCTGCATGGCGACGTTGTTGATCAGCTCCATGATGATGACGGTCTTGCCGACCCCGGCGCCGCCGAACAGGCCGGTCTTGCCGCCCTTGGTATAGGGCTCGAGGAGGTCCACCACCTTGATCCCCGTCTCGAACATCTCGGTCTCGGTGGACTGCTGGTCGAGCGTCGGGGCGAGGCGGTGGATGGGGAGCCGCATCTCGGCCTCCACCGGCCCCCGCTCATCCACCGGATTGCCGAGGACGTCGATCACCCGACCCAGGGTGTGCTTGCCAACCGGCACCGAGATCCCTTCGCCGAGGTCGATCGCCGTCATGCCGCGAACGATGCCCTCGGTGGGCTGCATGGCGACGCAGCGCGCCCGGCTCTCGCCCAGATGCTGCGCCACCTCGACGGTGACGTCGATCGGCGTCACGCTCATGGTGCCGTCGTCCACGATGCGCACCGCGTTGAAGATCGCCGGCAGGTGATTGTCGGGAAAATCCACGTCGACCACCGGTCCGATCACCTGAGAAACACGTCCGTTGACTGTCTCGACCATCGATTGCTCTCCCTAGTCCGCCAGCGCCTGGGCGCCGGCAACGATTTCCAGAAGTTCCCTTGTGATGTTGGCCTGGCGGGTCCGGTTGTAGAGCAGCGTCAGGCTCTCGATCATGTCACCGGCGTTCTTGGTGGCCGCATCCATCGAGGTCATGCGGGCCGACTGCTCGGCGGCCGCGGAATCGAACAGGCAGCGCTGGACCTGGGCCTGAACGTGGCGCGGCAACAGCGCCGACAGCAGCGCCTCGGGGCCCGGCTCGTAGAGATAGTCCACCGGCGGACCGTCGGCGGTCGGCGCCCCGTCGTCGAGCGCCTCCGGCTCGATCGGCAGCAGCCTCTCAACGGTGATCTCCTGCCGAATCAGATTGATGAACTTGTTGTAGACGAGCCATACCTCGTCGACTTCGTTCGAGGTGAAGGCCGTTGTGAACATCTCGCCGAGCCTCGCGCCGTCCCCGGCGGAGAGCTTGGACATGGTTTCGCGCTCTTCGTGGACCACGGTGAAGTCGCGCCGGCGAAAAAAGTCGGAGGCCTTGCGGCCGATGGCCACGACGTCGACGCTCTGCCAGCGATCCCCACGCAGGGTCCGCCCGGCCTCGCGCAGCAGATTCGCGTTGAACGAACCGCACAGGCCCTTGTCCGACGAGATCACCACCAGCCGGGCGCGGGATCCCTCCCGAACCTCGAGCATGGGGTGACTGAACTCGGTCCGCGACGCCAGCGACCCGAGCACCCGTGCCATGGTGTCGGCGTAAGGCCGGGCCTGGGTGATCGCCTCCTGAGCTCGTCGCAGCTTGGCCGCGGCGACCATCTTCATGGCCTTGGTGATCTGCTGGGTCCCCTTGACCGAGCGAATCCGACGGACGAGGTCTCTGCTACTGGGCAACGCCGGCCTCCGGATGCTCCTTGAGGAAGAGGTCCACCGCTCCCTCGATCAGGGCGGCGAGCTTTTCCGCGGTCTCACCGGACAGCTCGCCGGTGCTCAGGATGGTCTCGAGCACCTCCGCGCCCTGCTCCTTGGCATGGCGATAGAGGGTGGGCTCGAAGGCCCGCACGGCGGACACCTTGAGCCGGTCGAAGTGCCCCTTGGTGCCGGCGTAGATGGAGACGATCTGCAGCTCCACCGGGATCGGCGCGTACTGCCCCTGCTTGAGGACCTCCATCAGCCGCTCGCCGCGCGCCAGCTGGCGCTGGGTCGCCTTGTCGAGGTCGGACCCGAACTGGGCGAAGGCGGCCAGCTCGCGGTACTGGGCAAGGTCGAGGCGGAGCGAGCCGGCGATCTTCTTCATCGCCTTGGTCTGAGCGTTGCCGCCCACCCGGCTCACCGACAGGCCGACGTTCACCGCCGGCCGCTGGCCGGCGTAGAAAAGGTCGGTCTCCAGGAAGATCTGGCCGTCGGTGATCGAGATGACGTTGGTGGGGATGTAGGCCGACACATCGCCCATTTGGGTCTCGATCACCGGCAGGGCGGTCAGGCTGCCGCCGCCGTCCTCGTCGCGCAGCTTGGCGGCGCGCTCGAGCAGCCGCGAGTGCAGGTAGAAGACGTCGCCAGGGTAGGCCTCACGCCCCGGCGGCCGCTTCAGCAGCAGCGAGATCTCGCGGTAGGCCTGGGCGTGCTTGGTGAGGTCGTCGTAAAAGCACACCGCGTGCTGGCCGTTGTACAGAAAGTACTCGCCGACGGCGCAACCGCCGTAGGGGGCCAGGTACTGCAGCGGCGCGGGCTCCGACGCCGTCGCCGACACCACCACCGTATGGTCCATGGCGCCGTGTTTCTCCAGGGTCGCCACCACCTGGGCGACGGTGGAGCCCTTCTGACCGATGGCCACGTAAACGCAGATATTGCCGGTGCCCTTCTGGTTAATGATGGCGTCCAGAATCACCGCGGTTTTCCCGGTCTGGCGATCGCCGATGATCAGCTCACGCTGGCCGCGTCCGATGGGGATCATCGAGTCGATGGCCTTGATGCCCGTCTGCATCGGCTCCTTCACCGGCTGCCGGTAGACCACGCCGGGGGCGGTCCGCTCGAGGGGATAGCGCTCGGTGGCGTCCACCGGACCCTTGCCGTCCAACGGTCGGCCGAGGGGATCGATCACCCTGCCCACCAGGCCCGGACCCACGGGAAGGTCCAGGATGCGCCCGGTGCGCTTGACCTCGTCGCCCTCCTTGATGTAGTAGACCTCTCCCATCAGCACGCAGCCGACGTTGTCGTCCTCCAGGTTGAGGGCGAGTCCGTAAACGTCGTGGGGCAGCTCGAGGAGCTCGCCCGCCATGGCGCCGTCGAGCCCGTAGACCCGGGCGATACCGTCGCCCACCGAGATGACGGTGCCCACCTCCGACACGTCAACGGAGGTCTCGTACCCTTCGATCTGGCGACGAATGATGTCCGCGATTTCGGCGGCTTTGATCTGCATCTACCTACTCCGTGAGTGATTCTCTGCTCAATCGGTCCACCTGACCGACGAGCGATCCGTCGAATACCTTCGAGCCCACCTGGACCCGAAAGCCAGCAAGCAACTCCGGCCTGTTTTCAAAAGACGCCACCACGTCGGCGCCGACCACCCGAGCCAGAGCACCGATGATCCGCCGACGTTCCTCCTCGGAGAGCTCTCCGGCCACCTCGATGCTCGCCCTGGTGCGACCGGCGGCACGGTCGACGAGCTCACGGTACGCGGTGGCGATGTCCCGCATGTGCTCCATCCGGTAGTGCTGCTGAACCACGTGGAGGAATCTCCTGGTCGGCGCCTGGATCCCGAGCGAGTCGATCACCGCGTCGAGCACGTCGCTCTTGGTCTCCACCGGCACCGTCGGGATCGTCAGGACGCGCTGGAACTCGGGCACTGCCTCGAGGGTTTCGGCCACCGCATCAAGCTCGGCGGCCACCCCGTCGGCACGGTCGGCATCGCCGCCCATGACGACCTCGTGAAGCGCTTTGGCGTAGGGCAAGGCTCGAAACCGTCCCATGGTCACTCCTTGTCCTTGCCGTAGGGCATCGCCGCCAGGCTTCGATCCAGGATCCGCTGCCGGTCGGCGTCGGTCAGCTCCTGTGCGAGCAGTGACTTGGTGAGCTGGGCGGTGAGCTCGGCGGTTTCCCTCGACAGCTCGTCGCGGGCCTCGGCGGCGCGACGTGCGATCTCGTCCTCCACCCGTTTGACGAATCGCTCCTGATCGGCGGCCGCCTGCTCGGCGATCTCCTTGGCCTCGGCCTCACCGCCGCGCTCGGCACGTTCCTTCATCGCGCTGACCTCGGCCCCGATCTCGTCCAGCCGCTGCTGCACCTGCTCGTTCAGCGACTCCGCTTCGGCCAGCTTGCGCCGGGCGTCGTCGAGCTCCTGGCTGATTTCGCTGCTGCGGGTGTCGAGAAAGGCACCGATCGGCCGGCCCACGTAGCGGGCCAGCAACCACAGGAAAAGGGTCAGGTTGGCGGCGAACAGCACGTGGAGCGCGGAGTCCGGCACGCCGAAGAAGTTCCCGCCAAGATCAACAAAGAAGGTGAAGATGAGAGCGCACAGAAAAACAACCAGCCACACGCCGAGACTCTTCACTGGGTCACCTTCCTGTCCAGCAACCGCGCCGCAAACAGCCGCGCCAGCTCACGGGCGCGGGTGCCAAGTTCCTGGCGGGCGGTCGTGGTCGCAGTCTCGAGCTCCTCGAGGGCGGCGTCGAGCTTGGCTTCAGCAACCGACCGCGCCTCTTCGAGGGTCTTCTGCCGGCGATCCAGCGCCTGCTGCCGATATTCCGCCCGCACCCGCCCGGCCTCCCGGGCGGCCTCCTCGGTCTCGCGCTCGAGGCGCGCGGTGGCATCGAGATACTGCTGGTGGGTGGCTTCCCACCTATCGGCGGCGCCGTCGATGCGGCCCTTCCGGTCGGCGAGGACCCCCCCGATGGGCTGGATCAGATACCGATAAACCAGCCACATGGTGATCCAAAAGCAGATCATGACAAAGATGAGAGACAGGTTCGGTGGGCTCATCCTCCGCTCCCCTGGCGCAGCCAGCTCCCGCCCGGTTTGCAGGGCGACTCAAGGTAACAATATTTTTGAGACTGGTCAAGCAAAAGTTTTCACAAGACAGCTAACCAGGGGCTGATCCGCCGACATCTCGACCGTCAGATCCCCCCGCGCGTTTCACCTTGCCCTCCTCCATCGTGACCTTCCCCTCCAGAAAGGCGCCATCCTCCATGACCAGCGCCGGGGTGTGGATATCCGCCCACACCCGCGCGCTGGAGTTGAGCACTACCTGCTCGGTGGCCCGAAGCACCCCCCTCACCTCGCCTCCCACCAGGCACCGCGCCACCTCGACCTCGCCGTCCACCACGCCGCCCTCGCCCACCACCAGCTCGGATTTCGAGCGAATCGTGCCCTCCACGCGGCCGTCGAGCCGAAACGAGCTGGCGAACTCGAGCTCTCCCCGGATGGTGCATCCCGCATCGACGAATCCATTGAGCGAATCATTGGCTCGCGCCATCAGCTCCCCTCCATCAGGTGATCATAGACTCGCATCAGCTCGGCCTGGTCGGAACAGTGAATGACGATCAGGCCGCCCCGGCGCCGGCTCCGGATCTCCACCTTGGCGCCCAACTTCAGGCTGAGTTCCTCCTCAGCGGTCGCGATGTTGGGATCGACCGGCACGGTGGGCCGCGGCCGGGCGGCCGACGGCGTCTGCCGCTCGCGCGCCTCGGCGGCGGCCCGTTCGAGATCTCGAACGCTCAACCCCGCCTGAACGGCCCGGCGCGCCCAGGAAACCCGCTCTTCCTCGGCAAAGGCGAGCAGGGTTCGGGCGTGCCCGGCGGTGAGCCCGCCCGCCTCCACCAGCTCCTGGACCTCATCCGGCAGCTTCAACAGTCGCAGCGCGTTTGCCACGGTGCTGCGATCGATGCCCACCCGGCCGGCGATCTCGGACTGGGACAGCCCGAGCCCCGACCTGAGCTGTTCATATGCCCTGGCCTCCTCGAGTGGGGTGAGGTCGAGGCGCTGCAGGTTCTCCACCAGCGCCAGCTCCAACAGGCTGTCCTGGTCGAGCCGCTCCCGGATCACCGCTGGAACGGTCTTCAGGCCGGCACGCCGCGCCGCCCGCCATCGTCGTTCGCCGGCCACCAGCACGTAGCGGCCAGGTTTGAGCTCGGATACCAGCAGCGGTTGGAGCACCCCGTGCTGGCGGATCGACGCGGCGAGCTCGTCGAGCTCCTCGTCGGCAAACCGGCGGCGCGGCTGGCTCGGATTCGGGTCGACCTGGTTCACCGGGATCTCCACGAGCCCGGTGCGGGCCCGCGGCGTGTCCGGTATCAGTGCCTTCAGGCCCCGGCCCAGCGCCTGCTTGGTCACCTCAGGCCACCTCCATCCTGTCCAGGTACTCGCGGCCCAGGTGAAGGTAAGCCTGGGAGCCGCGACACCGGAGATCGTAGGCCTGGATCGGGCGGCCAAAGGACGGCGCCTCGGCGAGCCTGATATTGCGCGGCACCACGGTTTTGAATACCAGGTCCCCAAACACCGACCGCACCTCGGCCACCACCTGACGGGCGAGATTCGTCCGGTCATCGTACATGGTCATCAGGACGCCGTCGATGGCGAGATTGGGATTCAAAAACCGACGAACCTCCTCCACCGTCCGCATCAGCTCCGAAACGCCCTCGAGAGCAAAGTACTCGCACTGAATCGGAATCAGCACGGCGTCGGCCGCCGCCAGGGCGTTGATCGTCAACAGACCGAGCGACGGCGGACAGTCGATCACTACGTAGCTGTAGCCGTCAAGCTCCCGCAGGGCATCCCTCAGCCTGAACTCTCGGCCGACCATGCTCACCAGCTCGACCTCGGCGCCCGCCAGGTCCGGCGTCGCCGGGACGATCGACAGGTGGGGAAAGTCGGTGCGGCGCACCGCCGCGGGGATCTGGGCCTCGCCCGTGATCACCTGGTAGGTGGTCATGTCCCCGGCCGCCGTCTCGACGCCGACACCAGAGGTGCAGTTGGATTGCGGGTCCATGTCCACCAACAGGGTCGGACGCTCGAAGGCCGCGAGGGTGGCGGCGAGACTGATCGCCGTGGTGGTCTTGCCGACGCCCCCCTTCTGGTTGGCCACAGCCAGCACCCGCGGGGCCATCAGCCACCCGCCGGGGGCACCGCGAGGCGTCGGTGTTTCACGTGAAACATTGCTGGAACCGCACCAGCCGACCGTGGGCGAGGCTGGGTAACGGCGAGCTTAACACACGCCACCCGCCGGGAGCGCCGAGCCTTTCCAGCTCCCGCGCGGTGGTCCACCAGAGGACCTGGCCAGACCGGTTGAGCCGCCCCGCGGCGGCCCAGTCGAGCAGCTCCCCGATGCCAGCGAGGGCGCGAATCGAAATGACATCAAAAGGGCCTGTATCCTCGGCGATTTCCTGATACCGGCAGCGCTCGACGGTCGCCTCCAGGCCAAGCTCGCGGATCACCAGCCGGAGGAACGCCCACCGTTTCTGCCGGGGCTCCACCAGAACGCCCCGCCAGCCCGGCCGGGAAACCAGCAAGGGTACGCCGGGCAGGCCGGCGCCGCTGCCCACATCGAAGAGCACGCCACGAGCACCGAGGTGCGCGGCACCGGCCAGGGCCTCCGCCAGGTGCCGGTCCACGAGCTCGGCGCGGTCCCGAAAATTCACCAGGCTGTGCCGGGCCGACCACCGCTCCAGCAGCCCGGCGTATTGCACCAGCCTTTGAAGCGCCTCCCCTTCGGCGTGGGCCGCCAAAAGGTCCTCGAAGCCCCGCGCCCCGTCCATCAGCCGTCACCGCGGCCCAGCCGACCGGCCAGAATGGCCACGGCAGCCGGGGTCATGCCCGGCAGCCGCTCGGCGTCGGCGAGGGTTCGTGGCCGGTGGCGCTCGAAGGTGTCCGCCACTTCGCGGGAAATGCCCGGCATAGCCCGCACGTCGAACCCCTCGGGAATCTCGAGGTGGCGGAGCCTGCGGACCCTGTCGATCTCCCGTCGGTGTCGGGCCAGGTACCCGTCATACCGGAGCTCGCCGATCACCACCCTCCGGTCCTCGGGGTCGAGGCCGGCGAGCATCGGCAGCTGCGCCGCCACCCGCTGTGGGTCGACGTCTTGCCGCCGCAGGATCCGTGCCCAGGTGGTCGGCCCCGTCGGCTCGACCCCGGCGACCCGGAACACCTCGGCCCGGGTTGCTCGGCTGGGGTTCACCGGCTCGGCGGCGAGCGCTTCGCGCGCCGCCCGTCGGCCCTGCCACCGGGACTGTTCCACGTGAAACATCGAGTCCGGGACCAGGCCGAGCTCGCGCCCGACCGCCATCAGCCGCTCCCGGGCCGAGTCGACCCCCAACAGGAGGCGATGCTCCGCCCGCGAGGTGAACATGCGGTAGGGCTCGCGGTGATCCACGGTGCACACATCATCGACCAGAACACCCAGGTAACTCGTCTCACGCTCGGGCACGAAGGGCTCGCCGCCGCGGCTCAGGGACACCGCGTTCACCCCGGCCACGAAACCCAACGCCGCCGCCTCTTCGTAGCCGGAGGTTCCCAACACCTGGCCCGCCAGGAACAGGCCCGGCAGGATGCGACTCTGGAGGGTGGAGTCCGTCTGCAAGGGCGCGACCACGTCGTACTCCACCGCATATCCGTAGCGCAGGAAGGTCGCGCCTTCGAAACCCGGCACCTCGCGAACCACCCGCTCCTGGACGTCTCGTGGCAAGCTGGTGGACAGGCCGTTGACGTACATACTGTCGCAGCTCAGTCCTTCCGGTTCGAGGAAGATCGTGTGCTGACGGTGGTGGGGAAAGCGGACCACCTTGTCTTCGATGGAGGGGCAGTACCGCGGGCCCGTGCCCTCGATTCTGCCGGTGTACAGCGGTGACCGATCGAGGTTGTCCTCGATGATCGCCTGCACCGTCTCCGGCGTTCTCGCCACCCAGCACGGCGCCCGATTGACCACCGAGGAGGTGCGCCACGAGAACGGCCGCGGATCGCTGTCGCCCCGCTGCTCCTCCAGGCGGCCGTAGTCGATGCTGTCCCGGTGGAGGCGCGGCGGGGTTCCGGTCTTGAACCGGCGCAACTCCAGACCGAGTCGCGCCATCTCCGCACCCAGGCCCAGGCTCGGCCGCTCGCCGAACCGACCCCCGGGTCGGCTCTCCCCCCCGGTGTGCAACACCCCACCCAGAAAGGTCCCCGTGGTCACCAGCACCGTCGACGACGCCAGGCGCTCGCCGCCGCTGAGCCGCACCCCCGCCACACCACCGTCGCCGACGATCAGTCCCACCACCTCGCCGATCACGAGCTCCACGCCGCCAAGCCCGGCGAGCAGACGGCGGACGAGGGTGCTGTACCGCTGCTTGTCGCACTGGGCGCGCGGCCCCCAAACCGCGGGCCCACGCGACCGGTTGAGCACCCTGAACTGGATCCCGGCGCGGTCGGCAGCCCAACCTTGGATCCCGCCGAGGGCGTCGAGCTCGCACACCAAATGCCCCTTGCCGATGCCCCCGATCGCCGGATTGCACGGCATCTGGGCGATGGTCGTTGGGTCCAGGGTCACCACGGCGACCCGGGCGCCAAGCCGAGCCGCCGCCGCCGCCGCCTCGGCCCCGGCGTGTCCCGCGCCCACGATCACCAGGTCATGGGGTGCGGTCACGGCTCATTTCCCGATGCAGAACGAGGAGAAGACCTCGTCGAGCACGTCCTCGGCCACCACCCCGCCGATCAACTCCTCCACCGCCGCCGCCGCCCACCGCACGCTCTCCGCCGCCAGCTCGGGAACCTCCACATCACAGGCCGCCAGCTCGTCCGCCGCCCGCGCCAGCGCCACCCGGTGCCGCCGGCCGATGGCGACCTCGCCGCCAAGGTCCGGCACCCGCCCGGACACCGTTTCCTCCAGCAGGCGCCGCAGGGTCTCCACGCCCTCGCCCGAGACGCAGGACACCCCCAGCCAGCCATCATCGGCCCGCCAGCCCTTCGCGGCGCGGTCGGCCTTGGACCGGACCCGGATCACCGCCGGCCCGCTCCCTGCCGACCTCGGCGGGGTGTCATCGCCGGCCACCTCCCACAAAAGGACTACGACTCCCGCACCGGCAATCGCGGCCTCGGCGCGGCGCACCCCCTCCGACTCCACCGGATCGGCGGTCGGCCGGATCCCCGCCGTATCCACCAGGGTGACCTTGATGCCTCCAAGCTCGAGCTCGGCCTCGAGAACGTCCCTCGTGGTTCCTGGCGCGGCCGCCACGATGGCCCTTTGGTTGCGGAGCAAGACATTGAAAAGAGTGGACTTGCCAGCATTCGGCGGGCCCGAGATGACCACCCTTACGCCGTCCCGGATGCGCTCCCCGGCAGCGGCAGTGGCGAGCAGGGCGGCCACCTCCTGGCGGCATTGAGCCAGCCGGGCGCCAAGGTCCGCCGGGTCGGCCTCGACACCCTGGGCGGCGAAGTCGAGGCTCGCCTCGAGGCGAGCCAGCAGGGCGATCAGCTGATCGCGCAACGACCCGAGCCGGCGGGACAGCCGCCCGGCCAGTTGCTCCCGGGCGTTGCGGACCTGCCAGGCGGTCTCGGCCGCCACCAGATCACGCACGGCCTCCGCCTGGACCAGGTCGATCTTGCCGTTGGCCACCGCCCGGCGGGTGAACTCGCCCGGTCGCGCCGGCCGCGCCCCCGCCGCCACCAGGCCGTCAACCACCGACCGGACCACGAAGGGCGAGCCGTGAACCATCAGCTCGAGCATGTCCTCTCCGGTGTAGGACGCCGGGGTCGCATAGGGGATGGCCACCGCCTGTTCGCCGGCGCATGCCTCGCCCAACGCCAGCTCCACCAGGCGCGCGCCCCACGGATGACGGAAGTCCACCGCCGAACAGACCAGGGCCGCGATCCGACGAGTTTCCGGACCGCTCACCCGCACCACCGCCAGCGCGGCGGGGCCGGCGGCGGAGCCGCGGGCGACGATCGTGTCAGCGCCGCCGACGAGGGCGGACGACCAACCGCTTGAGGAAGCCTTCGCCATCGGACTCGGTCTCCACGTCGGGATCGTCCGCCAGCGCCATGTGGATCTCGCGCCGCGCGGCCGGGGTCAACGGTCCCAGCACCACCGGGGAGTTCTTGCGCACGGCCTGGTCGGCGGCCTCCTCGGCCTTCACCCGCAGCTTCTCGGCGCGCCGCTCCTTGAAACCCTCGGCGTCCAGGTGCACGGGTAGGTGGCCGGAAAACCGGCGCGCCAACACCCGGTTGCAGAGATATTGGAGCGCGTCCAGGCCCCTGCCCCCCGACGCCGTGAGCAGCCGCTGGTCAGACCCCAGCAGCTCCCCCTCCAGGGCCTCCTCCGTGAGCTCGATGCGGGAGGTGACGTCGATTTCGCCGGCGCGAAAGGTCTCCGACAGGAACAGTCCCAGCACCGCCACCGGGTCCACTTCGGCGTGAATTTCGACGCCGTTCGTCCCGTCGTCGGTCACCGTGTCGTAATGCAGCTCCCCCAGGCGGGCGCGGAGCTCGGCACAGGCGCTGGTCAGCGCCTCGTCCAGCGTCTTGCCTCGAAATTTCCCCTCGATCATCACCTCGCGCTACCCCTTTCCGCCCTTGCCGCCCCCGCCACCCTTTTTCGTGCGTTCGCCCAGCAGCCGGAAGGTGACCTCCTGCTGAACGATCGTCAGGACGTTGTTCGTCAGCCAGTACAGCACCAGGCCCGACGGGAACTGGAGAAACATGAAGCCGAAGATAAACGGCAGCATGCGCATGATCCGCTGCTGCTGGGGATCGCCGACCTGGGGCGCGAGGCGCTGTTGCAGCCACATCGTGGCGGTCATCAGAATCGGCGTGATGTAGTACGGGTCCTTGGCCGACAGGTCGTGGATCCAGAAGTAGAACGGGGCGTGGCGAAGCTCGATGGCACTCAGGAACAGCTTGTACAGGGCCCACAGGATCGGCAGCTGGACCAGCATCGGCAGACAGCCCCCCATGGGATTGACCCCCTCGGTCTTGTAAAGGGCCATCATCTCCTGGTTCATCTTGGTGCGCGATTGAGGGTCGCCCTTCTTCTTTTTGTACCTCGCCTGGATCTCCTTGACCTTCGGCTGCAGCTTCTGCATCCGCCGCATGGACACGGTGGAGGTGTGCATCAACGGGAACAGCAGGACCCGGATCGCCACCGTCAACAGGATGATCGCCACCCCGTAATTGCCCACCACGGAGTAAATCCAGTGCAGCGCCTTGAGGAAGAGCACCGAGATCGGGCCGAAGAACCCGAAGTCCAGCGTCCGTTCCACACCGGCGTCGATTTGTTGCAGCAGATCATAGTCCTTGGGCGCTCCCAGCAGCTGGCCCTCCAGCCGGGCCTCCGCGGGGTCCATCAACACCTGCAGGACCGTTCGTTCCTCCGCTTCGGCGCCCTCGGGTCCGACCACGACGAACTGTAAAACGTTGACCGCGAGCCCGTCCACCCGGCCGGCCGGCCGGAAGATCGACAGGAAGTACGAGTCTTGGAACCCTGCGTACGTGGTCACCGCGGGTGTCAGCAGGACCGACTGCTTGGCCTTGCGCCGCTTGATCACGTCGACCTCGCCGTCCGCCATCACCACCACATCGCCCCAGACGGCGAGCCGGTTGTTGCGCTCGACCTCTCCCTGGTCGCGCAGCCCGGTGCCCACACTGAGCTTGGCGGTGCGAAACCCGCCCCGCAGGTCCATGGCCACGTCGACGCCGTAGCCGGTATCGGGAAAACGAAACTCCTTCACCACCGAATTGCCCGTTCCGTCGGACCAGCGATAGATGACGCCGTCCTCGGTCGGCTCCGCGGCATACAGGCGCCGGTCGGGTCCATCGCTCGCCACCAACTGCAGCGGCAGGGTGGCGTCAGGGTGGTCCACGGTCTGGATCAGCTCCAGCGGCTCGTTATCATCTCCTTTATAATCAACAAGTTGAAGCGATGAAATCGCGGCGCCCTCGTTGCTCAACTCGACCACCATGACGTCGTTGTCGAAGCGCAGCGTCTCCTGTGACTGAGCCGCGGCCGCCGCCTCCTCGGCTCCGGCCTCTTCCTCGCCCATCTCGGGAGGCAGCGCCGCCGGAGCGTCGTCCGGGGCCGCCGCGCCACCGACAGCGCCGCTCTCGGCCGCCGGGGTCGGCAGCACGGGCGGGGTCGGCCGTTCCGGCGGGAACACCACCGACCACAGGGCGAAGATCACCGCGGACAGCACGAACGCCAGGAGCAGTCGTTTTTCCATCAGAGTGCAGGATTTTCCCCGGCGTCCCGGTCGCCGCGACCGCCCGCCGAATCCGCGATGGCCGCGGGACCCGGAGCGAAGTACGGGTTCGTCACGGGCCCACCAGCCGTGTCGTTAGTTTCAGAATGCAGCGTCGATACTCCCCCTGCAGCTCCGACCACCGAGCCTCGCCGCAACCGTGGCGCGCATTGATCACCACATCCACCCTCAACCCATCAAAGGCCGCGGCGTCCGCTCGAAAGAGCTCTCTCATTCGCCGCTTGCATCGATTCCTCACCACGGCATTGCCGACCCGCCGCGAGGCGGTGACCCCAAACCGGACTGCCGCCGATTCTCTGTCGTCGCGCTGCCGGGCAAAGACGACCATGTACCGCCCCCCCGCCCGGATTCCCTGTTCGTAGACTCGTTGAAACTCGACGCGCCGCCGCAGACGCGGCCGCCGGAGGCGGCGACGGCGCTCACACCGCGAGGCGTTTGCGGCCCTTGCGTCGGCGAGCATTCAGGATCTTCCGCCCGGCCTTGGTCCGCATTCGGACGCGAAATCCGTGGGTCTTTTTTCGGCGCCGGTTGTTCGGCTGAAAGGTTCTCTTCATGGTCATCCCCTACACCCCGTAAACCACGGGCGCGTCACGATATCGCAAGGAATACCGCCTGTCAAGGCGGTGCTGTTCATTCGACCCCGAGCTGTGTTAGCGTTACCGGATGGACCGTTGGGCAGACCTCCAGCCACATCTCAGACAGATGCTGGGCGAGGAGGAGTACACCACCTGGATCGCGCCCATCGCGGTGCTGGCGGACGACGACACGGTGCTCAAGCTGGGGTGTTCCAACGCCATCGTTGCCGATTGGGTCCGAGATCACCTGCTGAGGGACATCGAAACCATCGCGCGCAGCCACTTCGGCTCCGGCTTTCGCGTCCAGTTCGAGACCGGCGGCGGCCCGGTAGCGAGCCGTCGCGACGCCACCGTGAGCTCCCAGGAGCTTGTGACCACTCATCCCATCAACCCCGGATTCTCCTTCGACCGCTTCGTGGTCGGTCCTTCGAACCAGTTCGCGGCGGCGGCGGCCGAGGCGGTCGCCGACCGCCCCGGCCGAGCCTACAACCCGCTCTATATCTACGGCGGCTCGGGGCTCGGCAAGACCCACCTGCTCCACGCCATCGCCCACCGCATCGCCGACCGCGACCGCCGAAGGAAGAACAAGCGGACCGTGGTCTACATGACTACCGAGCAGTTCGTCAACGAGCTGATCAACTGCATCCGGCGCAAACAGATGGAGGTCTTTCGCCAGACCCTGCGCGGTGTCGACACCCTGCTGCTCGACGACATTCAGTTCATCGCCGGCAAGGAGCGCACCCAGGAGGAGTTCTTCCACACCTTCAACACCCTCCAGTCCACCGGCCGCCAGGTGGTATTCACCTCGGACTCACGACCGGCCGACATCCCGGGGCTCGAGGAACGTCTGCGATCGCGTTTCCTGCAGGGCTTGATCGCCGACATCCAGCCCCCCGATTTGGAAACGCGCTGCGCCATCCTCCGCGAGAAGGCCCGCGCTATGGGCTGGGATCTCTCCGAAGAGGTGGTGCTGTTCATCGCCCGCCGGGTGCAGAAAAACGTGCGCGAGCTGGAAGGCTACCTCAACCGGACCATCGTCTACGCCCAGCTCAAGAACATCAGGATTTCGGTGGACGTGGTCCGCATGGCCCTCTTCGATCTACTCCCCGACGAGCGGGAAACCACCCCCGCCGATATCATCCGTTTCGTCGCCCAGCACTACGGCATCCGCGTCGCCGACCTCAAAGGACGATCCAATCGCCGGTCTATCGCACTGCCGCGTCAGGTCGCCATCCATTTGATCCGCGAGATCCTTGAGTTGAGCTTCCCGGAGATCGGCAAGATCTTCTCCAAACACCACTCCACCGCCATGTATGCCGTCGAGAACATCCAGAAGATGCGCCAATCGAATCCCGATTTCGATGCCACGCTGACCGCGTTCCGCGACCATTTCGGCTGATTACGGGCGCGCTGTGGGGGGCTTGTGGAAAAGCCAGCCGCGGTTGTGGAAGGCCTGTGGGGTCCACAGCGGTCCGCAGCTCGCCCACAGCTACTTCCACAGGCGCCGGCCCCCGGATTTAACTGCAGTGACTCAAGATCAGTCGACAGTCCGCATTTTCCACAGCCCCTACGATGACGACGAATAGGGGAATTTATGTTAGATTTCAGGTCGTCCATAGTCGTCGTCGAAAGGATCTTTGATGGAACTGAAACTGCAACGAAGTCTCGTCCTTCAAGAGCTTTCCATTCTCCAGGGAGTGGTCGAGCATCGCACCACCATCCCGATCCTTTCGAGCATCCTGACCGAGGCCACCGAGGACAGCCTCCGGATGGTGGCCACGGACCTGGACATGACCATCATGACCGCCTGCCCGGCCACCATCGAGGGTGGCGGCCGGCTGACCCTGGAGAGCAAGGTCTTTCAGAATCTCGTCCGCAACCTGCCGGAGGAGGATTTCGTTCTCCGCCAAGACGGCGACTCCGTCGAAATAGAATGCGGCCGCTTCCGGTCAAGGATGTCGGTGGCGGACGCCGACGAGTACCCCACTGTGCCCGAGGTGCCTTCAGGGGGAGACTACGCCCTGCCCCTGGATCTCTTCCAACTGATGCTCGACCGGGTGGCCTTCGCCATCACCAAGGACGACCCCAAGTTCCAGTTGAATGGTGCCCTGGTCAAGCTGCTGCCCGGCGAGGTGGAGATCGCGGCTACCGATGGCCACCGGTTGGCGGTGGTGCGGGCGAACGCACCCGAAGGTCAACCGCCCTTTGAACAACAGCTCTTTCCACGGAAGCTGCTGGCCGAGTTTTCGCGGTTTTCCGACGAGCGGGTGGTGCTGTCCTCCGGGGAGAATCACCTGGGATTCCGGATGGGAGAGCGAACCCTGGTGTCGAGGATTGTCGAGCTGCGATTCCCCCAATACGAGAGGGTGATCGTGCGCGACAACCCGAACCGGGTCCGGATCGACCGCAAGGACCTCCTCGCCTCGCTGCGCCGGGTCAGTCTGATGGCCCACGAGAAGGCGCGCGGCGTCAGGTTCCGGCTCGATCCATCCGGCGAACTGACCCTGGCGTCGATCGGATATGAGCGCGGCAGTGCCGAGGAGACCCTTGGCGTCAGCTATCAAGGCGAGGGCATCGAAATCGCACTCAACGCCGGATACGTGATGGACGTTCTGCAGGTTTTGGAGTGTCCGACCGTCGAGCTCCAGCTGCGGGACGCCAACGCGCAGACGGTGCTGGTGCCGGTGGACGACGACCCCAGGCTCGAGGAGTACATCTACGTTCTGATGCCCATGAGGCTGTGACCCCGGTTGGAGATCCGCGCGCTCACCACCCGCTCGTTCCGCAACCTCGAGCCCGCCACCGTCGCCTTTTCAGGCGCCGTCAACCTCGTCGTCGGCAGCAACGGAGAAGGCAAGACGAGCTTGCTGGAAGCGGTGGCTGTGCTGGCCAACTTGCGTTCCTTCCGAACCGCCAGCTGGCGATCGGTGGTTGTCCACGGCGGCCGGGAGTTTGCGGTCGTCGGCGAGGTCGAAGGCGACGCCGGCTCGCGGCGGCTCGAGCAGTTGGTAGCGGTGGGGCCGCCGGTGCGCAGAAGCCTCGGGGTGAACGGCAGCGGCGTGTCCGTGGAGCAGTATCTGACCGTCTGCCCGGTGTTCGCCCTCACATCCCAGGACAGCGACCTGGTGGTTGGGGCGCCGTCGCTCCGGCGGGCGTTGCTGGACCGCCTCGCCTTCCTGCTTGAGCCGGAGACGCTGACCGAGGTTCGGCGCTTTGCCAGAAGCCTGCGGCAGCGCAATGCCGCCCTTTCAGGAGGCGCCGGCGATCGCGAGCTCGAGGCCTGGGATCAGCGACTCGCGGCGCTGTCGGCGGCGGTGGTGGTTCGCCGCTCGCGGGCGACGGCGAGGCTCGATCGGTCGTTCCACGAAACGTACCGCGACCTCAGCGGCGACGGTTTTCCCGATGTGTCCCTCGGCTACCGGTCAGAATCGTGGCTGAATGGGTGCGAATCAGCCGAAGAACTGGAAGAATCGTACCGAAAACGGTATAATGAGACCCGGGCTCGTGACCGTCACGCGGGCCATACCCTGGAGGGACCGCACCGCCACGATCTCCGCTTGGAGGCGGACGGCAGGGCGGCCAGGGAGGTGCTGAGTTCCGGACAAACGAAGGTCGTAGCTGCCGCACTCCGGCTCGCCACGGTTGTGCAGGTCGAGGGCGAACGAGGGGAGCAGCTACCGGTGATCATAGACGATGTCGATGCGGAGCTGGACAGTGCGGTGTTTGGGCGGCTGACGCGGACCCTCGCCAACCGACGACAGCTGTTTCTTTCCAGCGCCCACGGTGAGTTGGTGTCGTCCGTTTTCCCGGAGGCGCGAGTCATCACCATGACGGCGGGGCGGGCGACGACCGCACCCTGAGCGGAGACCGTAGACATGAGTGAAAGCTATACAGCCAAGAGCATCAAGGTCCTCAAGGGCCGGGATGCGGTCCGCAAACGGCCGGGCATGTACATCGGCGACGTCGACGACATCGCCGGTCTTCACCACATGGTGTGGGAGGTGGTGGACAACTCCGTCGACGAGGCCCAGGCGGGGTATGCCGACCGGATCGAGGTCATCGTGCACGCCGACAACACCATCACGGTGACCGACAACGGTCGCGGAATCCCTGCCGACGAGCACAAGGAGACCGGCCGCTCAGCCGCCGAGGTCATCATGACCGAGCTCCACGCCGGCGGGAAGTTCGACTCCAACTCCTACAAGGTGTCCGGCGGGCTGCACGGAGTGGGCGTCAGCGTCGTAAACTTCCTGTCGGAGTGGCTGCGGCTGGAAATTCACCGCGACGGCGGGGTCTTCGAGCAGACCTTCGAGCGGGGAGTTCCGGTCAAGCCATTGGCCACGGTGGGCAAGACCCAGCGGACCGGAACCATCGTCAGCTTCAAGCCGGACCCGGAGGTCTTCACGGTCCTCGAATTTCACCCGGACCTGCTGATCCGGCATCTGCGCGAGCTGGCATTCCTGAACTCCGGCCTCACCATCGAGTTCTACGACGAGGCCGCCGACCGGCGCGAGGTCTTTCAGTTCGACGGCGGGGTGAGCGAGTTCGCGGTGTACCTGAACCGGGCCAAGAACGTGCTCAACGCCAAGCCGATCTACCTCAACGAAGCCAACGACGAGGGCGAGCAGGTCGAGGTCGCGCTCCAGTGGCACGACGGCTACTCCGAAAACGTGTTGGCCTTCACCAACACGGTGTTCAACCGTGACGGGGGGACCCACCTGTCCGGCTTTCGTGCGGCCATGACCCGCACCATCAACGCCTATGCCCAGGCCCACAACCTGCTCAAGGGGATGAACGAGAACCTGTCGGGCGAGGATGTTCGAGAAGGACTGACCGCGATCATCGCGGTGCGCATCACGGAGCCGCGGTTTTCCAGCCAGACCAAGGACAAGCTGGTTTCCTCCGACGTCAAGGGCTGGGTTGAGTCGGTGGTCAACCAGACCCTGGCCACCTACTTCGAGGAAAACCCCACGGTAGCGAAGAGCATCGTTTCGAAGTGCCTGGACGCCGCCCGCGCCCGGGCGGCGGCGCGCAAGGCGCGGGAGCTCACCCGGCGCAAGAGCGCGCTCGAGAACTCGACCCTGCCGGGCAAGTTGGCCGATTGCTCGGAGCGCGACCCCGCCCTGGCCGAGCTGTTCATCGTCGAGGGGGACTCGGCCGGCGGCTCGGCAAAACAGGGGCGCAATCGGATGTTCCAGGCGATCCTGCCGTTGCGGGGCAAAATTTTGAACGTGGAGAAGGCCCGGTTCGACCGCATGCTGGCCTCGGAGGAGATCCGGGCCCTGATCCAGTGCCTCGGAACGGGTATCGGCGCCGAGGAGTTCGATTCCCTCAAGGTCAGATACCACAAGATCATCATCATGACCGATGCCGACGTCGACGGATCGCACATTCGAACCCTGCTGTTGACCTTCTTTTATCGACAGATGGAGGATCTGGTGAAGCGGGGCCATCTGTTCATCGCCCAGCCGCCCCTCTACAAGGTCGCGCGCGGCAAGCGGGAGGTCTACCTCAAGGACGACGGCGAGCTGTCGCGCTTCTTGCTGGATCGAGTGGCGGACGAGTTCCGTCTGGTGATCGGATCGAGCGGCATCGACCTCAGCGGGGACGAGCTGCGGACCGCCCTGCTGGCGGCCGAGGCATGGCTTGGAACCATGGAGCAGCTGGCGATCCGGGGCTGGCCGGCGGAGGTGGTGATGGCCGCCCTCGACCTCAGCGAGGAGGAGGGGCAGCCGCCGGGAAGTCAGGCGTACGCCCAGTCCCTGGCGTCGGAGCTGGCGGATCTCGGCTACGAGGATGTCCGGGTTGAGCGCGACGAGGAGCACGGGATCTTCGAGGTGATCTGCGAGGTGGGGGTGAACGGCCGCGCCTGGGAGGCGCGCCTCGGGCGGGTGCTGTCGTCGAGCGGACACTTCCGCCGCGCCAAGCAGCAGCTGGCGAGCATCGCACCGCTCAGGGTCGGCCCCTATCACCTCGAGCGCAACGGCGAGCGGGCCACCATCGAAACATTGAACGATCTGGTGGCTCACGTCTATGAGGCCGCCAAGCGGGGCCTCAACATCCAGCGGTACAAGGGGCTCGGCGAAATGAACCCGAGGCAGCTGTGGGAGACCACCATGGACCCCGGCAACAGACGCCTGCTGCAGGTGGCCGTAGAGGACGCGGCCCGGGCCGACGAGCTGTTCACGGTGCTGATGGGCGACGCGGTGGAGCCGCGCCGGCGGTTCATCGAAGAAAACGCCCTCGAAGCCCGCAATCTCGATATCTGATCAGGATGACCCCATGAGCGAACACGAGCTATATTCAGCGGGAGACCGGATCCCCATCACGATCGAGGAGGAGCTGAAAAAGTCCTACCTCGATTACGCCATGTCGGTGATCATCGGCCGCGCGCTGCCCGACGTGCGGGACGGCCTCAAGCCGGTCCACCGCCGGATTCTCTACGGCATGTGGGACGGCGGCAGCACCGCCGGTCGGCCGTACAAAAAATCCGCGCGCATCGTCGGCGACGTGATGGGCAAGTACCACCCGCACGGCGACCAGGCGATCTACGACACCGCGGTGCGAATGGCGCAGGACTTCTCCATGCGCTACATCCTGGTCGACGGCCAGGGGAACTTCGGATCAGTGGACGGGGACGCCCCGGCGGCGATGCGGTACACCGAGGTCCGGCTCACCAGGTTGTCCGAGGAGCTCTTGGGCGACGACATCAAGAAGGACACGGTGGACTGGGCGCCCAACTATGACGGATCGCTCAGCGAGCCGTTGGTGTTGCCTGCCCGGTTCCCGAACCTGCTGGTCAACGGTTCTTCGGGCATCGCAGTCGGGATGGCGACCAACATTCCGCCCCACAACCTCTCAGAGATCATCGACGCGACCGTGGCCCTCATCAGAACGCCGGAGGTGACCTTCCGAGAGCTCCTCGAGCTGGTCCCTGGCCCCGATTTCCCCACCGCCGGCTTCATTCACGGCAAAAGGGGGATCGTCGACGCCTACACCACCGGACGCGGCATCATCCAGATGCGCGCCAGGGTGCGGATCAGGGAGGAGGAGAAGGGGAAGCGGGCCGCGCTGATCGTCCAGGAGCTGCCATACCAGGTGAACAAGGCGCGGCTCGTAGAGCAGATCGCAGCCCTGGTCCAGGCCAAGCGGCTGGAGGGAATCGCCGATCTGCGCGACGAGTCCGATCGCGACGGCATCCGGCTGGTGATCGAGCTCAAGCGCGATGCGATCCCGGAAGTGGTGCTCAACAACCTCTACAAGATGACCCAGCTGCAGACCACCTTCGGCATCAACCTGCTGGCGGTGATCGACAACCAGCCGAAGGTGTTCAACCTGCGCGAGATGCTCGAGCACTTCATCGATCACCGCAAGGAGGTGGTGGTTCGGCGGACCCGCTTCGAGCTGGCCAGGGCCCGCGAGCGCGCCCACATCCTGGAAGGCTTGGTGGTTGCGCTGGACAACCTCGATGCGGTCATCGAGCTGATCAGAGCGGCCCCCGACCCACCCACCGCGGCCGAGGGTCTGATGACCCGTTTCGGGCTGTCCCAGGCACAGGCGGCCGCCATTCTCGAGATGCGCCTGCAGCGGCTCACCGGCCTCGAACGCGACAAGATCGTGGAGGAGCACCGCCAAATTCTCCAGACCATCGCCCACCTCGAGGCCGTGTTGGGGTCCGAGACGATGGTGCTCGACCTGATCGTCGAGGAGCTCGGCGAAATCCGTCAACGCTACGGCGACGACCGGCGCACCGAGATCATCGCCGAGACCTCGGACATCACGATGGAGGATCTGATCGCCGAGGAAGATATGGTGATCACGGTCTCGCGCAGCGGCTACGTGAAGCGCTCTGCGCTCGCCGACTACCGGGCCCAGCGTCGGGGCGGACGGGGTCGGCGCGGCATGGCCACCAAGGCGGAGGACGAGGTGTGGAAGCTGTTCGTTGCCTCGACCCACGCCACCATGCTGTTCTTCACCACCCGCGGCAAGGTCTTCGCGCGCAAGGTCTACGAGCTGCCGGACGTCGGCCCGACCAGCCGCGGCCGGGCGCTTGTGAACCTGCTCAAGCTCGACGAGGGCGAGGGGGTTGCCGCGCTGCTGGCGGTTCGGGACTTCGCAGAACACGAGGGCGCCTACCTGCTCTTCGCCACCCGCCTGGGCCGGGTGAAGCGCACCTTGCTCCGAGACTACGCCAACATTCGCGTGGTGGGCCTGCGCGCCGTGGTGATCAACGACGACGACGATCTGCTGTCGGTCCATCTCACCGACGGCACCCGCCACGTGTTTATGGGAACGCACCAGGGAATGGGAATCCGCTTCGAGGAGAGCCAGGCCCGACCCATGGGTCGGGTGACCGCGGGAGTTCGCGGCATCAACCTGCGCGGCGGCGACCGCGTCGAGGAGGTCGCGACGCTCGACCCCAACGAGGAGAACGACATCCTGGTGGTGACCGACCGCGGCTTCGGCAAGCGAACGGCCGCGGTGGAGTTTAGAACCCAGAACCGGGGCGGCTACGGCCTCAAGCTCATCCAACTGACCGAAAAGAACGGCAGTGTTGCCGGCATTCGCCACGTTCACGAGTCGGACGAGGTGTTGATTCTCACCGAGCAGGGGATCCTGATCCGGATGAAGGTGGACGAGATCCGCCGCATCGGCCGCGCCACCCAGGGGGTCCGGGTGATTCGTCTCGACGACGGAGACCGCGTGGTATCGGTGGCCAAGCTCGCCGAGGACCAGGACGACGACGGTGACGAGCTTCCTCCCCAGGAGTGACCTGCGGGCGGCCGCCCGGTGACGCCGGGCGGCACCGTTGAACCGCCCGCAGTGAGGCCGGTTCATCTGCTGCACCAGGAGGGGATTCTCGGCCTGGTGGCGATCGTCGGATTGGCGGTGCGCGACGACGGCGCCCCGCTGGTGGGGCTGGGACCGACGGGGCCGTTGTGGTTTTCGGTCGGCGTCGGGTTGGTGGCCGCCGCCGCCGCAAGCCTGCTGATGCTCGCTGTCCGTCGGCTGCCGGCGCTGCTTCGCCTTGAACGGTTCCAGGCCCACCTGGTTCGGGGGTGGACCACATCCGACGCACTTGCGGTGGCCCTGCTCTCGGGTCTTGCCGAGGAGGCGTTGCTGAGGGCGCTGGTGCAGCCGCTGCTGGGGCTGTTTCCGGCGGCGATCTTGTTCGCCCTGCTCCATCTGGTGCCGGACGCGCGACTGTGGATGTGGCCGGTCATTGCGCTGGTGCTCGGGGTGGTGCTTGGACTGCTCTTCGACGGGTTCGGCTATCCGGCGGCAGCCGCCGGCCACGTGCTGATCAATGCGTTCGCTCTGCTGCGCCTGCGTGGCATCGGCGATGACGCGTGAGGGCGGACCCGCTGTGTACAATGTGCAGGGGTTGCCCAGGGGAGGCAGGACAATGAACGAGATGAACGACACGTTTCGGGTCAAGGTGGGCCTGGCGGAGATGCTGAAGGGCGGCGTGATCATGGACGTCACCTCCGCCGAGCAGGCGAAGATCGCCGAGGACGCCGGCGCCGCCGCGGTGATGGCTCTCGAGCGGGTGCCTGCGGACATCAGGGTCCAGGGCGGGGTGGCGCGGATGGCGGCCATCGAGAAGATCCAGGGGATCCAACAGACCGTGTCGATCCCGGTGATGGCGAAGTGCCGGATCGGCCACGCCGCCGAAGCCCGCATGCTCGAAGCCCTCGAGGTGGATTTCATCGACGAGAGCGAGGTGTTGACCCCTGCGGACGAGGAGAACCACGTCTTCAAACACCCCTTCACCGTGCCCTTCGTGTGTGGCTGCCGCAACCTCGGCGAGGCGCTGAGACGAATCGGCGAGGGAGCGGCGATGATCCGCACCAAGGGCGAAGCAGGGTCGGGCGACATCGTGGAGGCGGTACGGCATCTCAGGGCGGTGAAGCGCGGGATCCGCACGTTGACCATCCTCGATGCCGACGAGCTGATGGCCCAGGCCAAGGAGATCCAGGCACCGTTCGAGCTGGTGCGGTGGGTCGCGGAGCACGGCCGGCTGCCGGTGCCGAACTTTGCCGCCGGCGGCGTGGCAACTCCCGCGGACGCGGCCCTGTGCATGATGCTTGGTGCGGAGTCGGTTTTCGTGGGCTCGGGCATCTTCAAATCGTCGGACCCCGACAAGCGGGGCAAGGCCATCGTCGAGGCGGTCACGCACTGGCAGGACCCGGCCCGATTGGTGGAGGTGTCGCGAGATCTCAGCGAGCCCATGACCGGGATCGAGGCCGGCAAGCTGACGCCGGAGGAAATGTTGTCTCGCCGGGGGTGGTAGTGGACGTCGGGGTGCTGGCCTTGCAGGGAGACTTCGAGGCCCACGCTGGAATTCTCGACCAGCTGGGCGTCTCGACCCGGCGGGTACGCGCCGCGACCGACCTCGACGGCCTCGACGGCCTGGTACTGCCCGGAGGCGAGTCCACCGCCATGCTGAGGCTGATGGAGCGGGATCGCCTGGACCTGGCGATCGGCGACAAGGTCGCCGCGGGACTTCCGGTGCTGGCGACCTGTGCCGGTGTCATCCTGCTCGCCAGGCGGGTGGAGCCGACCCAGCGCTCGCTCGGTCTCCTCGAGGTCAGCGTGGTTCGCAACGCGTACGGCCGACAGGTCCACTCCTCGGTGACTACCATCGCGGTGAACGGGGAGCTCGGAGAACCGGCCGCCATGGAGGCGGTCTTCATTCGGGCGCCGAGGATCGAGAGCATCGGCGAGGGTGTGCAGGTGCTTGGAAGGCTTGGCAAAGACCCCGTCCTGGTGGCTGCGGGAAGGATCATCGCCGCCACCTTTCATCCCGAGCTTTCCCAGGACCACCGCGTACACAGCCTGTTTTGCAGACTCCTGGATGGAGGGCGATCGTGACCGGAAAGCTGGTTCGTCACATGGAGGATCGGGGCATCCATCGGGTGATCATGGACGATGGCGCCAACGCCTTGGATCTGCCGCTGTTGGCGGCGCTTGGCGAACGCATCGCGCGCCTTCGTGCCGATGGCGCCCGGCCGCTCCTGCTGGCCTCCTCCCATCCAAACCTGTTCAGTCCAGGGTGGGATCTCAAGGTCCTGGCCGGCGCCAACAAGCAACGAGTCAGCGAGGTGCTCGCCGCGTTCAACGCCCTGATCCTCGAGCTTTTCTCCTATCCGGGGCCGACCGCCGCAGCGATCACTGGTCACGCCGTCGCCGGCGGCTGTTTACTGGCCATGGCCTGCGATCTCCGGGTGATGGCCAGCGGACGACCGCGGTTGGGCCTTGCCGAGCTCAACCTCGGAGTCCCGGTGCCGGCTCCGAGCCTGATCATGCTGCGATCGCGGATCGGCGCCGGCGCCCTGGATGAAACGGTGTTCGCGGGGGACGGGTGGTCGGCTGAACGTGCCCGTGATCTCGGCATGGTGCACCGCGTGTTCTCCACCGAGAAGGTGGTCATCGCTGCCGACCGCGAGCTGCGCAAGCTCGGCTCGAAACCGGCGCGGGCGTACGCGGCCACCAAGGAGTTTCTGTTCAAAGACGCCTGGCGTGTGATGGCGGCGTCGAATCCGCCCGACGATGATGTCTTTCTGGACTGCTGGTTCGATCCCGCCACCCAGGACCGCATCACCGAAGTGGTGCGGAATCTCAGTCGGTGAACGACGCCGGCCTGCTGGCCGCGGTCGGCATCGACGCCAGCTTGCCGGCGGCTCAACAGACCGCAGAGCTGGTCCGCCGCATGCCTTTGCGTTGGCAGGCGCCGACGGGATCCCGCGACATCGCGACGGTTCTCGAGTCGCGGTGGTTCGCCGGGGCGGCCGAATGTCACCGGGTGCTGGGTCGACTGTTCCACGGCACCACCGGCCGGGGGACGGCCTTCGGTGTCAACTGGCCGTACCTGGAAGCGGGCGGACGGATCGCCGCGCCGGGTCTGCCGGCGGTGGTGGGCGCCGCTGAAGAGCTGGGTCCCGACGGCTGCTACCGGCTGTCCGGTCGAACGGTATGGCGGGAGGCGACGGGCGAACGGCGCCCCATGCTGGCCCTTAGCGGAGGGGAAGCAGTGGACGGTTTCGCCTTCGAACTGCTCTGGTTCGGGGACGGCGAGAGGTTCATGGTGTCGGATGGCGTCCTCGAGATCGAGGATCTGTTTTCGACGCTGCGGCTGGGGGCGTCGCGGCCGTGGCTGGAGGCATCGCTGGTGCGCAAAATGAGGGTCGACGAGCGGATTTTGGAGGGCCTGGCGGTTCCGGCCGCCGGGCGACGGCCCGAAATCGAAGTGCGACGGCCGGTCGAATTGGTGGCCGGCGGTGGGATACCGGACCCAGAGGCCCTGCTTCGCGCCCGGGCCGGGGTTCGGCGGTTGGATCGGCGGGGTGACGAGATCACGGTGACCACCGAGGACGATCGGCGAGTGGTGTTCAACGTCGCCCAGAAGCGGGACGGATGGCGGGTTTTCCTGTGGGACGGGGAGTCGCCCTACCAGGCCCTGACGCTGAGCCTTGCGAACCGGCACTTGAGGCTGACGGCGGCGCTCGGCGACGGGATCGATCCGATGTCTCCGGGGGTGCGAGCCCAGCTCGCCTTCGCCCTCCGCTCGGACCTCATCACCCTCGAGTCGCCGCCGCCGATCGGATCTTGACAGAACCTCGCGGGCGGGGCCGCCGGGACCGCCGGCCTTGTTTTCCGCGCGATCAGCACGCAGGAATCAAAAGCGGTACGTTGTGTCTTGGATGAGCTCGATCACTGGGCGGGGCAGGTCGGTGGCGGCGAGCTCGGCGCGCAACTCCTCCACGTAGGGCGGCTTGAAGTGGTAGAGGTAGACCGGCGCCTCGCCCTCGAGCTTGGCCAGCTCTCCGGCCAGGGTCTGCGGGGTCAGGTGGAGGCTCACGTCCGCCACCGCCTGGAGCCGGTTTGGGAAGGAGCACTCGGTGATCAGGGCGCGCAGATCCGGAGTGGCATTGGCCACCTCCCAGATCCGATCGGTCGGTCCGGTGTCCGACGTGAATATGATGCGCGTCGTGCCCTGGCGTAGCAGAAGGCCGATGGTGGGCACGATGTGATTGACCGGGATGGCGGTGACCTCGAGGTCGCCGCCCGGCACGCCGGGAATGACGAAGGGGCGCTCCGGTTCGATCACCTCGAATTTGACCGACGGGGAGAGCTGATTCGGGATTCTCGAAAAATCCGGCCAGGTGTCGTTGTTGAACAGATGCCTGCGGACCGCACCGAGCACCGATTGGGTGCAGTAGATGGTGAGAGGCTCGGAGGTGACGCCGAAGGTGTTCTCGATCAGGAAGGGCAGCGAGGCCGTGTGGTCCATGTGGGTGTGGGTGACGAGGACGTGCTGAATGGTCCTCTGCTCGGCGATCGTGAGGGCGCGGGTGATGGCACCGGCATCCACCGCCACGGTGCTTCCCACGAGAAACGACGTCATGCGGCAGGTCGGACTGTCTCCCCCGAAGCTTCCGAGAATTCTCAGTTCCACCTGCTGGAGTATAACCCGCTCGTCACCCGCGTGGCGGTCCGCGTTGACCGAAATCGATCGAACCGTCCTTGTCATTGGGTGAGACATGGAGAGCCACTGGAGCCCGGGGAGCCGCGTGCGGTTGGCCCTGTTGCTGGCCGGGGGCGGCGCCGTCAGCCGGCGTCTGCTGGCCGCGTCGGCCGCCAATGCCGACCCGGAGGGGGCGCTGGTCCAGGCGGGGGCCCCTGCGCCCCTGGTGCGGACGGTGCGGCGACTCATTCGGGACCAGGTCACGCGCGTGCTCGAGGCCGCCGCCCGCCGCGGGTGGCGATGGTTGGTGCCGGGCGATGCAGAGTTTCCGAGCCTCCTCAACACGGTGGCCGACCGGCCCCTCGGTCTCTTCGTCCGCGGCACCCTGTCGGCGGCGCCGTCGGTCGCCGTGGTGGGGTCCCGCAAGGCGTCGCGCTACGGCCTCCAGGTGGCGCGGGTGTTGGGAGAGGAGCTCGCCGGCGGCGGGGCGGTGGTGGTGTCCGGCATGGCCCGCGGGGTCGACGCGGCCGCCCACCGGGGGGCGCTCGATGCAGGGGGTTCGAGCTGGGCCGTGTGGGGAGCCGGCCCGGACCGTGTCTACCCGCCGGAGCACCGCCGGCTGGCCGAGGAGATCGTCGCGACCGGCGCGCTCATCACCGAGTACCCGCCCGGCACACCGCCCCGCCGGTACCACTTCCCCGAACGCAACCGTCTGATTGCCGGAGCCTGCCTGGCCACGGTGGTGGTCGAGGCGGCGGCCCGGTCGGGGGCGCTGGGTACCGCCCGCGCCGCGGTCGAGGAGGGAAGGGAGGTGTTTGTCGTGCCCGGGTCGATCTTTTCGCCGACGTCGGTGGGGCCGAACACGCTGCTCGGACTCGGCGCCCGGCCGCTGCTGACGCCGGGCGACGTCCTCGACCTCGTCTGTCCCGGGCATCAGAGCCCCGGCGCCTGCGGCACCGGCCGCGCATCCGGCGAGGGGCTGCTCGAGCATCTGGTGCCGGGGTGCGCCCTCACCGTGGACGAGCTCGCCGCTGCGGCGGGGATCGGGGTCGCCGAAGCCGTCGCCCGCCTGCTGACCCTTGAAGTTTCGGGTACGGTGGAGCGCGGGGCTGACGGCCGCTACGCCAGGGTGCGTGGAATGGCGGCTGCCGGGTCGTGAGTTTGCGGGAATGGAGGCGGTTGATGACGGAGGTCCTGGTGGTGGGCGGCGGTCTCGCCGGCGCCGAGGCGGCATGGCAGCTGGCCGAGCTGGGGTGCAGGGTCGAGGTGTGGGAGATGCGGCCCCGACGCCCGACCCCGGTTCACCGGAGCGACCGGCTGGCCGAGCTGGTGTGCTCGAACTCGCTGCGGGGCGACAGCCCGAGCAATGCCGTCGGCCTGCTCAAGCGGGAGATGGAGGCCCTCGGGTCGCTGATCATCACCGCCGCCCGAGCCACCGCCGTGCCCGCCGGCGGTGCCCTCGCGGTGGACCGCGATCGGTTCGCCGAGCGAGTCACCGACCGGATCTGCTCGCACCCGCGGATCAGCGTCGTGCGGCGGGAGCTGACCGAGATTCCCGACTCGCCGGCGGTGATCGCCACCGGTCCCCTGACGTCGGCGGCACTCCACGCCGCGCTTGAGGAGCTGCTCGGCGAAGGGGCGCTGGCTTTCTACGACGCGGTCGCGCCGATCGTCGCGGCCGACTCGCTGGATCACGACCGTCTGTTCCGCGCCTCGCGCTACGGCAAGGGGGGTTCGGACGACTACCTCAACGCCGCCCTTGACCGCCCGCAGTACGAGGCCTTCGTGGCGGAGCTGCTGGCCGCCGACAAGGTGCCGTTCAAGGACTTCGAGACCGAGGACGCACGGTACTTCGAGGGCTGTTTGCCGATCGAGGTGATGGCCGAGCGCGGTCCCGACACCCTTCGCTACGGACCGATGAAGCCGGTGGGCCTCGCCGACCCGGCGACCGGCCGGCGCCCGTGGGCGGTGGTCCAGCTTCGTCAGGACGACCTCGCCGCGGAGCACTGGAACCTGGTCGGATTCCAGACCAAGCTGACCCGCCCCGAGCAGGGTCGAGTATTCAGGACCATTCCCGGACTCGAGCAGGCGCGGTTCGTGAGGTTTGGCATGATCCACCGCAACACCTTCCTCAACGCCCCCCGCCACCTCGATCCCCAGCTCAGGCTCAGGTGCCGGCCGGCGATCCGGCTCGCCGGTCAGGTGACCGGAGTCGAGGGGTACGTGGAGTCCGCCGCCACCGGCTTGATCGCGGCCCGGACGCTGGTCGCCGAGCTGGCCGGCGGGGCCGTGCCGCCGCCTCCCGAGACCGCACTCGGCGGCCTGATTCGCCACCTCACCGAACGCCCTCCGCAGAACTTCCAGCCCGCCAACATCACCTGGGGCCTGATCGCCGTGCCCGAGGAGCTGCGCGGAATCCGGGACCGGCGACAGCGCCGCGAACGTCATACTCGGATGGCTGTGGACGCTGTCGTTGCCTGGGCGAAACGGCTCACTGCCAACGGCTAACGGCCAACCGACTCAGTCGTCGTCGTTGCTGCGCGCTCGCGGATGACTGTTCCGATAGACCGCCATGAGATGCGCGAGGTCGACGTTGGTATAGACCTGGGTGGTAGACAGCGAACTGTGGCCGAGCAGCTCCTGGATGGCGCGGAGGTCCATGCCGGCCTCCAGCAGATGGGTCGCGAAGGCGTGGCGAAGGGCGTGGGGGTGCAGGTGGTGCAGCTGGGCAGTGCGGCCCACGGCAGCGTTCAGGATCCTCCGCACCGACCGGGCGCCGAGCCTGCCGCCCCGCTGGTTGACCAGCAGCGGTTCGGCGCCGTCGTGCCGATCGCCTCGCCACCGGGTGCGCGCGGGGAGGTAGCGTTCGATGGCCAACAGAGCCTGGCGCCCGAAAGGCACCAGCCGTTCGCGCTTTCCCTTGCCGCGAACCCGAAGCAGGCGCTGGCCGAGCTGGAGATCGCTAAGGTCGAGGGCCACCAGCTCGCCGACCCGCAGCCCGGAGCCGTAAAGGAGCTCGAGGATCGCCCGGTCCCGTCGGCCCGCGGGGGTGTCCGGGAGGGTGTCGAAAAGCTCCTCGATGTCATGTCGACCCACCACCTCGGGACTGCGCCTGGGGGCCTTGACGGCCGGCAGGCTGTCGGCGGGATTGGACGCGATGACGCCCTCACGGACGAGGAACCTGAAGTAGGTGCGCGCCGCGGCGAGAGCCCGCTCGATGGACCTGGCCGACAGCCGGCGTTGATGGAGGTGGGCCATGTAGCCCCTGATCGCCGCCGAATTTGCGGCCGAAGGTGACGAGATGGTCAACTCGCCGCCGATAAAAGCGATCAGGGATTTGAGCTCTCTGCGATAGGCCACCAGGGTAGCGGGGGCCAGATTGCGTTCCCACTCGAGATGTTCGAAAAATTCCTCGAGGTGCCAGCTGGGATCGTGGTGGTGCTCTACCATCTCTCGGCCGCACCAGGCCGCATCACGCCTGCTCCCCCGGCATTCTGGGTGGCGGCGGGAGATTCCCCGTCAGGCCCCGCCACCACAGCCGGACAAGGTCCGCGAGCATTTCCAGGGAGTGGCGGCCCGGCTGAACCCTGGAGGCCTCCACGTGCCGCCAGCGGACCGGCACCTCCACCACCGGCGTACCCCAGCGGCGAGCGAGGTACATCAGCTCGACGTCAAAGGCAAAGCCGTCGACCGATTGGACTTCGGCGAGGGCCCGACCGAGATCGCCGGGGAAGATCTTGAATCCGCACTGGGTGTCGTGAATTCCGGGCAGTACCAGGCTGCGTACGGCGAGGTTGAAGATGCGGCCCATGAGGTCGCGGTAGAGCGGCTGTCGCACGGTGATCAGCTCACGGTTGAGGGCGCGCGAGCCGATCCGCACGGTGGTCTCTGGAGCGCTCCGGGCGAGAGCATCCAGCTCATCGATAGGTGAGGACAGGTCGGCGTCGCTAAGCAGGATTTGGGTGCCGGTGGCAAGCCGAAACCCGGTCCTCACAGCCGCCCCCTTGCCCAGGTTTTCTTCATGAGACACCACCTCGAGCCGGACGCCGGTCGGGATAGGCACCGCCCGCGCCGCCGCGGCAGTTTGATCGCCGGACCCGTCATCGACCACGATCAGCTGGGCGGGCTGCCAGTGGGGTCGCTCGGCGAGATAACGACAGACGTCCGCCAAGCTCGGGGGAAGCCGATCCTCCTCGTTGTACGAGGGAATGACGACGCTCAGCGGACCCATGGCCCGATCGCTCCCGGTCCGGTTACCGGCACCCGGAAACCACGGCGGGCAGGGCCCATCCGGGGCCGGGAGAGCGGCTGTTCTTTCGATGGTACAATGCCGTCATTCCACACAAGCCCGGGAGGGAGGACGGCATGAGCGCGGCCCGCTGGGAATACAGGATCATCAACATCCGCTCGGAGAACTACCGCCTCGACCCCAATTACACGAATCAGCTCGATGAACTTGGAGAGGACGGCTGGGAGCTGGTGTCGATTACCGCTATCAACTTCAAGACGGGGGCCACCGACCACATCGGCATGGTCTTCAAGCGTCCCAAGGATTGACGAGGCCGTTCGGGCCAGCTTCACGACGGCTCGTCTGCCGGGATGACCGCCGACCCGGCGGCGCCGCCCAGGGCCCAGCCCCGGCGGCCGAGGGCGGTCGGGATCCCGAGGGTGGCAACCAGCACGAGGGCGACGGCCACCACCCAGGCCACCCTGCGCGGCGATACCGTTCGAGCGAACCTCACGCCGGACATCAACATGCCGGGAGTGGCTCGACGAACCGTCACCAAAGTTGCGGTGGCGACCGCCCACCACGTTACGGCCAGGCCGATCGCCCATGGTGCGGCCGCGAACGGAGCGCCGTGTCCGCCCAGCTTGAGGGCCACCAGGGTCGCTGCTGCGACTCCGAGAATGAGCGCAAGATCGCCCCACGATCCGGCAATCAGAGGCAACACCGAATCTTCGCCGGTTCGGATCTTTGGGACCGTTACAGCCGGCGTTCCCGGCCCCCGGTCTCCGGCCACCGGTTCGTCCAGTCGATCCCAGCCTTCGGGAGGCCCGTCGTGCGTTCCCGGGCGACCCCCTGTGATGCTCATCCTGCGGCAGCTTCCGGAGTCGGGGTGGCCGCGGCCGCGGCGGCCGTTTCGGCCGGCTCCGATTCGTCGATGGCGGGCACGGGCGCATCGCCCCATCCGCTGCGATCGCCAAGGCTCTGGATGAAGACCTTGAGCTGCATGTCCACCGGACGAGCCTTGTAGTTGGCGATGAAATCGAGCACCCGAACGACCTCCGAATCGGCCGGATCGAGGGCGTTGAGCTCGTTGAGATAGGTTGCAGCACCGGTGAGGTTGTAGGATCTCAACTCGGCGAGGGCCGCATTGTAGAGGCTGTGTTTGAGCACCGCACCCAGGTCTTGTTGATCCGGGTAGGCGAGCAGAAGGTCCCTGGTGGTGGTCACGGCGCCGCGGTGATTGCGATTGCTGATCTGGGTGTGGAGGTTTCTGGCGAGAGGCTCGGCGGCTTCAATCTCCTCGGTCAACTGAAGCAGACCACCGTCGGCGGGATGGCTGTCGAGACCCCGCAGGGCGGTGTCGTACGCTCGGTACCAGAGCCCCGCGGCCATCCACTCTCGGGCCTCGCCGGCGAGCGCCGGAATCGGGGTCGGCGTTGGCGTCGCCAGCGCCGCGCGGTACTTTTCGAGGAGCATGTTGACCAGCTGGCGGTCGATTTCGTCGCGCGGCTCGAACTGTTGCACCAGGCTCAGGGCGGCGCCGATCTTGCCCTCTTTGAAGAGGCCGTCGGCCTGGTCCTTCATGGCGTAGACGTCGCCGGACGAACCGCCACCACCACCAAAGAATGGCCGCAAGCCGAACCAAACCAGGGCGAGCAGCAGGACCACGGCCAGCCCAGCCACCACCAGGGTCCGCGCCGAAAGTCCGAGCCGCCGCTCGGACTCGGGTGCTGATGATTCGGGCAGGAAATCCTTGAGCTCGTCGTCGAAAGACAGCTCCTCCGGGGCGGCCGCAGGAGCCTCACCAAAGGGTTCGGAGAACAGGTCATCCTCGAGATCGGGCAGCGCCTCGGCGGCAGGTTCGACCCGGGCCAGCCTGGTGGCGACTGCGACCCCGGTGAGGCGCTGGTGGAGTTCGGTGGCCTCCATGTGGCCCGGGTACTTGGCGAGAATCTGCTCCACCAGCTCGAGGGCCTTGTCCTTGTCGCCACCGATCACCGCGTCTTCGGCATCGAACAACAGGTGCTCGGCCTGACGGCGGGATTCCTCGAGCTGTTTCTTCGCCTCGTCGATCAGCTGCGGGACCTCGACGTTGCCGGGGTCCACCAGGAACACCCTAGACCAGGCATCGATCGCTTCCAGGAAGAGCCCCGCCTGGTAAGCCTTGGTTCCCCGGGCCACAAGCTCGGCGATCTGGGGTTCCCCTGCCGTGGACTCGCCGACGGATTCGAAGCCGGGCCCGGCGTCGAAGAGATCCGAAACATCGTCGGCAGGGGTGTCGAGATCTTCCACCGCAACATCGCCGAAGCCCTCGTCCACTCGCTCGGTGAGGATTTCGGCGGCGCTGGTGTCCGCGCCGTGATCGTCATTGAAAAGTGGAAACTCGAGATCGTCGTCTGCGGGCGCCGCCGCCACCGGCTCGACGTCGAAGGAGATGTCGTGGGCGTCCCCCGGGCTCCATCCGGATCCGGCCTGGTCCGTCAAGACGTCGCCATCGGGCAGCGGCGTTGCGGACGGCGCGAACGGTCCGCCCCCGGGCCCGGCGGCGGCGTGCTGCGGATGTCCGCCCTCGGCGTAGATTTCCTGGAGGGTGGCGGTGATGCCGCCGTGGTGGGGATCCAGGGCCTGGGCCATCATCACGAAGTTGGCGGCCTCCTGGGGGTCGCCGGCGGCGAGCGCCTCCCTGGCCTGGGCGAGAAACTGGCCAACCTGCTGTTCGATCTTGAGGCTCTCGTTAACCTGGCCAAGCAACTGGCGAGCTTCCTGGTGGCCGGGAAGCTCAATGAGGACCTTCTCCACCACACTCTTCGCGTCGACGAAGTTACGCTGGTTAAAGGCTTCCACGGCCTCGACCAGCAGTTCGTTGATGGCGTCGGTGGAGGGGGCCTCAAGCTGGGCCACAATGTCAGACAGGTCGACCTCTTTCCCCGACTTGAGTTGGTGCTGGAGGCCAACCGCGGGAGAGAAGGCGGGATCGATGCGGAGCACGAACTCGAGACCGATCATCGCCTCCTCGCGCTGGCCCTGCTGGAGATTCAGCACGACCTGGCGGAAGGACGACATGACCCGTTCTTGAGCCTCGACGGAGAGCTCGGGATTGCCCTGGTATGCCATGTTCAGGATGGTAACAAGCGGAGCCGGAGGCGGTCAACGAGCCGGATCACACCAACGACCTGCCGGCGGCGTCCTCGGGTAGACCGGCACCGACGGTGGATTCGTCCGTGGGTGGTGTCTGGGGGAGGGTGATTCGAACCAGGGCGCCCGCCGGGAGGCGGTTCTCGAAAGCCAGGGTGCCGCCGTGATCGGTCACGATCCTGTGGACGAGAGCCAGACCCATCCCCGAGCCGCGGCCCTTGGTGGAGTAGAAGGGCTGAACCAGGACGTCGGTCTCGTCGGTCGGGAGGCCGCTCCCCGAGTCGGTTACTTCGACGATCACGTCGTTGCCGTTCCTCTGCACCGAGACCGCGATCGAACCGGCCTCGCCGACGGCGTCAGCGGCATTGTCAAGCAGGTTGACCAGCGCCTGGCGGAGCAGGACCGGATCGGCCACCGCCCAGATCTCTTCCTCGGGCAGCATTACCTCGATTTCGAGCCCCGGCCGGAGCCCGTTGTAGAGAGAGCCCATCTCGCGGACCACCTGGCTGACCGACGACGGGCGCGGGTCGACCTTCGGCATTCGTGCGTAGAGCCGAAAGGCATCGACGAGCTCCTTGAGCCCGGAGACCTGGGCGATGATCGCCTCGCAGCCGGAGTCGACGATGTCGCGGACATCTCCGTCCAGCTTGCCGGCCCATCGCTGCATCCGCTCGGCCGCCAGTCGGATCGGAGTGAGCGGGTTTTTGATTTCGTGAGCGATCCGTTGGGCGACCTCGCTCCACGCGGCCTGACGCTGGGCCTGGAGCAGCAGAGTCAGATCGTCGAGGGTGACCACGAGGCCCCCTCCCGGCAGCGGAGTGAACGTGACGTCGAGGTGTTTGAGCGCTCCATCGACCTCGATGTCCACCTCGTCGCGAACCTCACCGACGCGGTCGGGCGCGAGCTGCCGGTGCAGGGAGCCAAGGCCGGCACGATCCAGCTTGGCGATGTCCATCCACGACCCCGCCCACTGGGGGAACCCCAGGATCCGCGCCGCCGCCGGGTTCGGCCGAAAGGCGGCGGCCTGCGCATCCAGGGTCAGCACGCCGGTCGGCACGGTGGCCAGCAGCGTGGCCAGCTCCTGGTTCGAAGCCCGAATCTCGGCTTCGGTCGCCCTGACCCTGCGCACCATGGCGTTGAACGAATGGACCAACACCGCGACCTCGTCGGAGGCGGGCTCGGTCACCTCCTCGAGCTGGTTGCCCTCGGCGACCCGTTGGGTGGCGGCAGCCACCGCGAGCAGGGGCTCGGTGAAACGCCGGGACAGGAACAGGCCGACCCAAACGGTGGCGAAGAGCAACACCAGGGTCACCGCCAGAAAGACCAGGATGGTGGTGGCGGTGACGGTTCCGCGCTGGAGCTTCATCTCCTGGAACATGGCGTGGGCCGCGGTGGTGCTCTCGAGGTCGAGGAGCAGCTCCCGCGGCAGCATGTCGCCCACCACCACCACCGTGTCGCCGCCCGCCACCGGAGCCCAGGCGCGGACCAGCAGGCCGCCACCCTTCAACCGGTTGGCGCGTACCCCCTGGCGCGGCAGCTCCTCCCAGTGCAGTTGCGGGGGGTGGTGGGAATCCGTCGCGGGTCGGTCACCGCCTGAAGCAGCCGGGAACCCTCGAAGAGGGCCACGAGATCGACCCCCAGGAGCCGCTGCAGCCGCGGCAGGCTGTCCGGGCTGGGGTCGGCAGTCGATCTCCCCGGCGGCGACCGCCGCCTGTTCGATCAGGCGGGCCTCCATCAGCTCCCGCACCTGGACCGTCACCGCGGTGCCGGTTCTGAGGGTTTCCTCCACCGGGGAGGAGAACCACTGGTCGATGGACCGTTGGAGAATGTTGGTGGCGATCAGGAAGATGAAGATCACGGGAACGAAGGTGAGGGCGACGTAGGTGATCACGAGCTTGGTGCGGAACCGGCTGCCCAGGACACCGCGCCGGCGTTCGGCCAGCAGCTTGACCAGGTTGCGCACCAGGATGAAGGTGAGGACGAAGATCAACGAGATGTCGAGGTACCAGAGAATGAAGAGCAGCAGGCGGTTTGTCAGCTCCTCGGGAGAGGCCTCCTGAGTCCGCTGGAGGAGGTAGAAGGCTGCCGCGGAGAGCACCATCAGAGCGAGGAACCCGGCGATCAGGAAGCGATTTTCCCGGTGGTAACGGCCCCAGGCATCTCGCAGGCGGGTCATCGGTCAATCATCGGCGGCCGGGGGCAGCCGCTCGGCCGCGTCGGGGTCGACGGGGATTGGCATTTCGACCCATCGCGTGCCCTCGGTGTCCGGGAATAGCAGCCACTTGGTCGACGACGAGAACACCGCCCGCACCCGCACCCGCAGATCGCCCTTCAGTGGGCTCTCCGGCATCGCGAACCGCACCTCCCCGGGGTCGATGAGCCAAGCGCGGGCCTCTTCCAGGGAGTTCACCTCGAGGCTGTTGACGATCACCCCATCGAGCACCAGATCGCAGCGGTAGCGGCCGATCACGGGGTCGAATACCGCCCCGGCGACCGCCTCCCCCTTCCACACCTTCTTGTCCCACCAGAGCTTTCGGGTCGAGCGCACCCTCACCAGGTAACGGATCCTCACCTCGGCTCCCGTCGGCAGGACCGACTCGAGGGCTTCGGGCAGCGACTGCACCAGTCTGAACTCGACCCGAAGGGCGTCGCGCTCGAGGGTGGCGTTCAGAGCCAGCGGGGGGGCGGTCGAAACCGCGGCGGCGAGGAGGACGGCCATCAAACCGGACATGATTCGGGCATTGTATCCCGGAACCGATATCCGGCGGGACCCCCTGTTGGCTGACCGATGTTACAGTTGGTGTTTGACTGAAGGCGGTGGGGGTAGCTGGACAGTGACGCAATGGGCTCCAGAGGCGGAGCGGTCGTTCAAGGAGGTGCTGTACCGGTTCCTCGAGGAGGTCCACTGCACCAAGGCGGCGCTGTACCTGGACAACGCGTCGGGGGCGCTCACTCTGGCGGCGCGATACGGCTTCGGCCGGGGTGATTTGCCGCCCGAGTTCCTGGCCATGGAGGACCCACTGGTGGTTGCCGCCGCAAAGCTCGGCGGAGTGCCCCTGGTGGTCAACTCGGCCGTGGAGGCCCCTTTTTTCGAGGACCGGCTGATCGCCGCGGGAACCCACCGGATGCTGCTGACTCCGCTGCTTCAGGGCGACCGGATGATCGGCCTGGTGGACGCCCGCGACAAGGGTGGCCAGCAGCCGTTCTCCGACGCCGACGCGCGGTCGGCGGCGGCGATCGGCGAACGCCTCTCCCGGGTCGCTCGCGGGTTCGGCCTGATTGTCGAAAAGGAACCGATAGCGGCGGTGGATCCGGAAGAGCTCGTCGATCAGCTGCCACAGCTGGCAAAGCCCCGACATCCGCCGCTGCTCGACCTGGTGTCGATGGTCGGTCTCGCCGATGCGGCGACTCGGACCCTGGTTCGTGACGGCGTCTATGCCGTCGCGGTGACGGTGATCCATGACGGCAGCGCCACATCCCTCGTCTTTTGCGGCAGCGAGCCCGGTCAGGCCGAGGAGTCCGCGATCAAGGCCCACCAGATCGAAGCCCTCCTGAGGGTGGGCGGCGCCATGCCGGGGTCTGCCGACTGGCCGGCACAGTGGCGCCGGGTTCCGGGTGTCGACGGTGACCTGATGCCGGCGCTGATTGCGTCCTCGGTTTCGCTGTCGGCGGGGGCGTGGTCGTTGGTGTTGTCGGTGGTTGGCGCCGAGGGCGGCCCGTCACCCGCGGCGATCCTCGACGGGCTGCGCGCCGAGCTGGTCACATGCTGCACGAGATGTCGGCCCTGCGATTCAATCGCCGCGGGCTGGCCAGGCGATTGCTGGAACCGGGCGAGGGGCGGTACCCCGATCTGGTCGCTCACTCGGCGGCGGTGTCGCGGTTGTGCACCCTGATGACGCGCGCGGAGGGGGTGGACCACGAAGAGGTGGAAGCGGCGGCCATCGCCGGGCTGCTCCACGATGTGGGGATGCGGGAGCTCGACTATGACCGCCTCTACCGGCTCTCCGATCCCCGGCCCGAGCACATTCGGGTCTACCGCAAGCACGTGCTGGTGGGCGAGCGAGTCCTGCGCGGGGTCGGGTTGGAGACGGTGGCGGACGCGATCCGCAGCCACCACGAGCGATGGGATGGCAAGGGCTACCCGGACCAACTGGCGGGAGAGCAGATCCCGTGGCTCGCCCGGTTGGTCCACACCGCGGAGGTCTTCGACGTGCTGACCTCTCCATCGAGCTACCGACCGCCGGTGCCGGCGGACAAGGCATTGTCCGCCATCGAGTCCGGGGCGGGTCACCAGTTCGACCCGGCGATGGTGCAGTCGCTTTTGAAGGTGGTCGGATGAGTCGTGCCTTGGCCACCAACCGGAAGGCCCGGCACCTGTACCACATCCTCGAGCGGGAGGTGGCCGGGCTCGAGCTGCTGGGGACCGAGGTCAAGGCGGCGCGCGCCGGCCGGGTCAACCTGGGCGAGGCCCACGTGACCTTCGACAAGGGTCAGGCCTACCTGGTGGGGTGCCATATCGGGAGCTACGAAAACGCCGGCTACGCCGCCCACGACCCGCTCCGGCGCCGGCGGCTGCTGCTCCATAAGGGACAGATCCTCAGGATGGCGGGCAAGGCGCGGGAAAAGGGCATGACCGTGGTTCCCCTCCAGCTCTTCCTCGAGGGCAATTGGATCAAGCTCGAGGTGGCCTTGGTGCGGGGCAAGCAGGAGCACGACAAGCGGGACACGCTGAGACAACGGACCCTCGATCGCGAAGCGGAACAAGAGCTGAGCCGCAGGCGTTGAACATCGAGGCAGCGAGGCAGCAGGCAGTAGGCGGCAGGCGGTAGCGTGATTGGGGACGTACCGCAGTTCTCCGCCTTTCTGCCAGCTCCCTGCTGCCTACTCCCTACTGCCTGCTGCCTCGTTACACTACGCCGTGGAGCACGAACCAAGAGAATGAGAGACGACATCACGATCCGCGGAGCACGCGAGCACAACCTCGACAACATCGATGTCGTGATCCCGCGCAACCGGTTGGTGGTGATGACCGGCGTGTCGGGATCGGGCAAGTCCTCGCTGGCGTTCGACACTCTGTTCGCCGAGGGGCAGCGGCGCTACGTCGAATCACTGTCGGCCTACGCGCGACAGTTTCTCGACCAGATGGAGAAGCCCGATGTGGACACCATCGACGGCCTGTCGCCGGCGATCTCGATCGAGCAGAAGACCACCTCGCGCAACCCCAGGTCCACGGTGGGCACGGTCACCGAGATCCATGACTACCTGCGCCTGATGTGGGCCTCGGTGGGGGTCGCCCACTGCCCCGATTGCGACATCCCGATCCGGCCTCAGACCGTGGAGCAGATGGTGGACCGCCTGCTTGGCCTCGACCGGGGCACTCGCTTCATGCTGCTCGCTCCGGTGGTGGAATCCCGCAAGGGCGAGCACCGAAAGCTGTTCGAGCAGATGGTCAAGGAAGGCTTCGTGCGGGCGCGGGTGGACGGCAGGATGGTGGAGGCGGCCGATCCGCCGCGAGCTCGACAAGAAGCGCAACCACACCGTCGAGGTGGTGGTGGACCGGCTTTCGGTCCGCGATGGCGTGCAGGCCCGGCTGGCGGACAGCCTGGAGACGGCCCTGCGGGTGGGCGAGGGACTGGCGCGGGCGGTGGTGACCGGGGGAGAGGAGATCGTCCTGTCGTCGCGCCATGCGTGCCCCGGCTGCGGCTTTTCACTGTCCGAGGTTTCGCCGCGGCTGTTTTCGTTCAACTCGCCCCAGGGGGCCTGCCCGGAGTGCTCGGGCCTCGGCTCGCTGCGGGAGGTGGACCCGGAGAAGCTGGTGCTCGACCCCGAACGATCGCTGGCGGCCGGCTGCCTGGCGACGGTGGGGCACGGTCCCTCGTCCTGGGTGGGTCGGCAGATCCGACAACTGGCCGACCACATGGGCTTCGACATCCATACCCCATGGCGGCGGCTGCCCGAGGAGGTGCGGCGGCTGGTCATGTACGGATCCGATGGCGAGCTCGACTGGGTTTGGGAGGGCCGCAAGGGGGCCTACCGCTACCGTGACCGCTTCGAGGGAGTGGTGCCGCGGCTCAAGAGAAGGCTCGCCGAGACCGCTTCGGAGGGGGTTCGCGAGGAGCTGGAGCGCTTCCTGTCCTTCGCGCCGTGCACCGCCTGCGGTGGCGCCCGGCTGCGGCGGGAGTCGCTGGCGGTGAAGGTGGCGGGAGAGAACATCGCCGAGGTCTCTGCGATGCCGGTCAGGAGAGCCCTGGAGTGGTTCGACGGCGTCGAGCTCAGCACCCGGGATGCCGAGATTGCCGCCAAGGTGCTGCGCGAGGTTCGCGACCGACTTGGGTTCCTGGTGGCGGTGGGCCTGGACTACCTCACCCTCGACCGCATGGCCGGCACTCTGTCCGGCGGAGAGAGCCAGCGGATCCGGCTCGCCACCCAGGTCGGCTCGCGGCTGATGGGGGTGCTCTACGTGCTCGATGAGCCCTCCATCGGACTTCACCAGCGGGACAACCGGCGGCTGCTGGACACTCTCAAGGGCATGCGCGACCTCGGCAACACGGTGGTGGTGGTGGAGCACGACGAGGAGACCATCCGCGAGGCCGATTGGGTGATCGATCTGGGTCCCGGAGCCGGCCGTCACGGCGGGCGGGTGGTGGCCGCCGGCCCAGCCGGAGGAGATCGCCCGCGCCGAGCAGAGCCTGACCGGCGCCTACCTTTCCGGCCGAAAATCGATCCCCCTGCCCGAGCGGCGCGTCAGCGGGCAACGGCGATCGGATCGTCGTCCGCGGCGGCGCCGAGCACAACCTCAAGTCGATCGACGTCGGCTTCCCGCTCGGCCGGTTGATCAGCGTCACCGGCGTCTCCGGATCGGGCAAGTCGACCCTGGTCAACGAGATTCTCCACAAGGCGGTGGCACGCGAGCTCTACGGCAGCCTGTCGAGACCGGGCCGGCACGAGGGTCTGGACGGCGTCGACGCGCTCGACAAGGTGATCGCCATCGACCAGTCCCCGATCGGCCGGACCCCGAGATCGAACCCGGCCACCTACACCAAGCTCTTCGACCCGATCCGCTCCCTGTTCGCGGCGACCACCGACGCCCGGGCGCGCGGCTACAAGCCGGGCCGGTTCTCCTTCAACGTCAAAGGCGGCCGCTGCGAGGCCTGCCAGGGGGCGGGCCAGATCCGGATCGAGATGCACTTCCTGGCCGATGTCTTCGTCACCTGCGACGTGTGCCACGGTCGGCGCTACAACCGGGAGACCCTGGAGGTCCGGTACAAGGGGCTCGACATCGCCGAGGTGCTCGACCTGACGGTCAACCAGGCCCTCGAGCTCTTTGCCAACGTTCCCAAGGTGAGCCGGGTGCTGAACACGCTGGTGGCCGTGGGCCTCGGTTACATCCACCTCGGCCAGCCGGCCACCACCCTGTCGGGCGGCGAGGCGCAGCGGATCAAGCTCTCCCGCGAGCTCGCGAAACGGGCCACGGGCAAGACCCTGTACCTGCTCGACGAGCCCACCACCGGCCTCCACTTCGACGATGTCCGCAAGCTGCTGGTGGTGCTGCGGGCGCTGGTGGAGCGCGGCAATACCGTGGTGGTCATCGAGCACAACCTGGACGTCATCAAGACCTCGGACTGGATCATCGACCTCGGTCCCGAGGGCGGCGACGGCGGCGGCCGAGCTGCTGGTGGCGGGCACTCCGGAGGATGTGGCCGCCTGCGAGGGCTCGTTCACCGGTCTCTATCTGAGGCCGCTGCTGGAGGCCGGGCGCAAGCGGCGCAGCGCGTCGTCAGCCAAAGGTCAAAAGTCAAAAGTCAAAAGTCCAGGCTAGGCAAGAATCGAGTACCCGCCGTCGACCACGAGCACCTGGCCGTGGATCATGGAGGCGTACTCGGTACACAGGTAGACCACGGTGTTGGCCACGTCCTGGGGGCTGAGGAGTCGGCCGGCGGGGGTCCGCCGTCGGGCGCCCTCGAGCAGCTCCTCGCGGTTGGGAAAGTGGAGCAGGGCGTCGGTGTCCACGGTTCCCGCGGAGACGGCGTTGATCCGCATTCCCTCCGGGGCGAGCTCGGCGGCGAGGTGGCGGACCATGGACTCGAGGGCGGCCTTGGAGGCGCCGACCGCGGTGTAGTTGGGAATGGCGCGGATCGCACCGAGGGAGGACACGGCCACCAGCACCTTTTCCCCGTCGGACGGGAGCTTGAGGAAGTTCTGGGTGATCGGCAACAGGGCGGCGGCGTTGATGTGCATCGCCCAATCGAAGTGGTGCATGGTGAGCTCGCGGGCCGACTTGAGGACGCCCGAGGCAGCGTTTGAAACCACGATGTCGAGCCCGCCCCATTTGTCGTTGATCGCGCTGAACATGCCTTCGACGTGCTCCGGATTGGCCACGTTGCCTTTGAGAAGCAGAGCGTTCACCCCGCGGTCGGTGATCTCCTGGACGGTTTCCTCGGCCCGGGCCCGGCCCCTGAGGTAGTTGATGGCCACATCGACCTTGAAGTCGGCCAACGACAGCGCGATGGCTCTACCGATGCCGCGAGAAGAGCCCGTTACCAGAGCCCGTTTGCCGCGAAGTTTGAGATCCATTCGCACCTCCATCCGCAAAATTACACCCCCGACCGGCCGAAAACAAGGATTTTCAGGGCCTTTTCGGCAGTTTTCCCTTGACAGCGGCCCTCCGAGTCGCCAATATGACAAAAAACCCCTAGAAGGGTCCCAGGAGGAACGAATGAACAAGACCGAAATGGCCATGAAGCTCGCCAAGAAAACCGGAACTCAGTCAGGGCAAGGCCGCCGAGATCCTCGACGTGATGTTTTCAGCGCAGCCGCGCAAGGGAATCATCGCCACCGCGCTGGACGCCGGCGAAAAGGTGACCATTCCCGGCTTCGGCACCTTTGCCACCAAGAGCAGGGGTCAGCGCCAGGGCCGCAACCCGGCCACCGGCGCGACGATCACCATTCCGGCGAAGAAGTACGTCCACTTCAAGCCGGGCAAGACCCTCCGCGAGCGCGTCGAGAAGTAGCCCCCCGCAACCGGCGCCTTCGGGTTCCGGCGGCAACGAGCTCGGGCGGAATAGCCGCCCGGTGTGCTGAAATTGAACGGTCGGGCATCTCGCCCGACCGTTTTTAGTGCGTGACACGTGACAGGTGACATGCAGACAGGAGAGTCAGCGTCACCCCGGCCTCCTGGGCACCACTGCCAGCTCACCAACGGTCACCGGCCAACTCACCGACAACAGCAGTCCACAGCCGTGGCCAAGGGGGTCGTCTCGAGGGAGGGGGCTGGCCTACGGCTAGTTGCTGGTGGCGGGGAGTCCGGTTGGAGCAGCCAGCGGCTGCGACAACCTAGACTGCCAACTGCCAACTGCCAACTGCCAACTGCCAACTGCTACCGGCGGGAGGCGTAGAGGCGGGCGACGGCCCGTTCATGCTCCGCCAGCGTGGCGGAAAAGGCATGACCGCCCCCCGGGCTCGCCACGAAGTACAGAAATCTGTGTTTCTCCGGGTCCATGGCAGCTGCCAGGGAGGCACGTCCGGGTGAGTTGATCGGCCCGGGGGGCAGGCCGGGGTAGCGATAGGTGTTGTAGGGGTCGTCGATCTGCCAATGCCGGCGGAGCAGCCGGCCGCGCCACTCGCCCCTGCGTTCGAGGGCGTAGACCACCGTCGGATCGCACTGGAGCAGCATGCCCCGGTGGAGCCGGTTGGTGAAGACGCCGGCGATCCGTCGCCGTTCGGCCGGCAACCGAGGTCTCGGCCTCGACCAGGGAGGCCAGGGTCACGATCTCGATGGGATCTCCCCACAGCGGTCCGGCGGCCCGCGCCTCCTCGCGCCACACGCGGCGAAATCGGTCGAGCATGTGGTTCGCCGCCGTCTCGGCCGGCAGGCCGACGGCGAAGCGGTAGGTGTCCGGGAAGAGGAAGCCCTCGAGGGACGATGCGGTGGCCGCCAGGTCCCGAATCGGTGCCCCATCGGTCACGATTCTGCGCCACTCCTCGACGGTTGCCGAGGCCCGCCGTTGCGCAGAGCTGGCCGATTTCGTCGGCTGTGGAGCCCTCGACCACGGTCAGCTCGAAGGTCTCGACCGTGCCGGACAGCAGCTGCTCGAGGATGTCAACCGGCCGGCTGTCGGCGGGGATCGACGTACCGGCCGAAGTGAAACGTGCGCCCGGTCGCGAAAAAACTCAGATAGAGCCGACCGGCGAGCTCCGAGGGCAGCAGACCCTCGTCGGACATCTGCGCCAGCACGGCGCGTCCCGGCGTGCCCTCGGCGACCTCGAAGCGGCGGGACCGGTTGTCGAGAGGCCGCCACAGGGCCCAGTGGGCCCAGACCACGGCGACGCCGAGGACGGTCAGCACAGCCAGCGTGATCGTTGCGGTCGCGCGCACCATCGCGGGCTTCATCGCGGCGGCCTTGACCGTTCGGCCAGGTGGTCCTCGAGGATGACCTGAGCGGCCAGGTGGTCCACCGGGTCGGCCCGGGGCGAGGCCGGCTGAGCGCGCCCGCCGCCGAGCCTCGCGGGAGGACAGCAGCTCCGGCTGCAGGGCGACCTCCTGGCCCAGCGTCTCGAGGGCTTCGGCAATGGCCCGGCTGCGCCGGCAGGCCGCCGTCTCGGATCCGTCGGGACGGGTGGGCAATCCAATCACCACCAGGTGCGGCACCGAGCCGGCGGGCGGCGTCGGCGATGTAGTGTGCCGCCGCCGCTGCCCCGCCGTAGGAGATCACCTCCAGCGGAGAGACCACGCCGGTGTGGTCGTCCGCTACCGCCAGGCCGAGGCGTTTGCCGCCGGGATCGACACCGAGATATCGCATGGCGATCATTGTAGGGCAGAGGGGGCAGGGGTGAGGGTGCAGGACGGTTTTCCGAAATCCGAATTCTGAATTCCGAATTCTGCTCTGCCATACAATGTCGGGTGTGGTTTCGTGGTTCACCGCTCCTGCTGGTGTCTCCTGCTGATTCCGGCGTTGTCGACGGCGCAGGAGCTCGAGGAGGGAGGTCCGATCAACCTGACCGCCGATGAACAGCGGTGGGAGGGGGACGTGTGGCGGGGTCTTGGCTCGGTTCGCATCTTCTACCAGGACGTCAAGATCCAGTGTGACGAAATGGAGTACAACCGGTTGACCCAGGACCTGGTGGCCCGGGGCAGGGTCATCGTCGACCAGGGTCCCAGCCGGTTTACCGCCGACGAACTCCACTACAACCTGGGAACCAAGAGCGGGCTGTTCGTCAATGGATCGGGCTTCATCGATCCCATGTACTCGTTCACCGGACGGGAGATCGAGAAGATCGACGAGACCCACTACCGGATCGACGGCGCGGTCTTCACCACCTGCGCGAGGGACGACCCGCGGCCGCCGTGGAGCTTCACCATCAAGCGCGCCCTGCTCGAGGAGGAGGGCCTGGGGAAGTTCTACAGCACCGCCCTCCGGGTCCAGGGCGTGCCCGTGTTCTACCTGCCGTACATGGTGTGGCCGATCAAACGGGAACGGACGCCGGGCCTGTTGATGCCCGCATTCGGCTACTCCGATCAGCTCGGCTTCAACATCGGGTTGCCGATCTACTTCCCGATTGGTCGCAGCTACGACACCACGGTGCTCCTCGACTACTACGCAAACGGCTTTTACGGGCTTGGCAACGAGTGGCGTTGGGTGCCGAGCGAGGGCGCCAGGGGAGGGGCGCGGCTGTACGCGGTGTGGAGTGAGGCCGCCGCCGAGTGGCAGTGGCGGTACTCCGCCTTTCACAACCAGGACAACTTCCTCGGCTTCCGAATGCTGATGGAGCTGGAGAACCTGTCGGATATCGACTTCTTCCAGGACTTCGATCGCAGCTTCGAATCCAACACGCGCCGGTCTTTGTACTCGCAGATTTACCTGACGCGCACCCGAGGCTTCTACACTCTCAACCTGCGGGCCGACCGCCGCACCACCTTCCTGACCACCTACGACGTGGAGCTGAACCAGCTGCCCGAAGTGGAGCTCCGGGTTCCGTCGAGCCGGATCATGAACAGCGGATTCTACTGGGACCTGCTGGCCTCCATGAACTACTTGGTGGTCGACCGCGGTCAGGACTTCAAGGGCGATTATTTCCGCGCCGACGTCTTTCCCACCCTCTCCTACACCCTCCCCAGCCCACTGTGGTTGTCGGTGACGCCGCGATTCGGCGCCCGGGGGACCTTTTACACCAAGAAGTACAACGCCACCAGGACAGGCTTCGTCGGCGAACCGATCGACCGGACCTACGTCGCCGGAGGGTTGGACATCGTCGGGCCCTCCTTTTCGCGGATCTTCGAGCACCCCTGGGGTCCGTACTCGAAGTTCAAGCACCTGGTGGAGCCGCGCATCGAGTACGCCTACCTCGACGGCAATGTCAACAACCCCGAGATTCCCATTTTCGATGAGGTTGATTCCGCCCGTCCGCGCAACCGGGCACGACTGGTGCTCGCCAATCGCGTGCTGGCCAAGTCCAAGGAGGGCGTCAGCGCCCGGGAGCTCGGCGCCCTCGAGCTCTACCAGGAGGTTTCCTTTAGCGACGTGCTCAACACCGGCCCTGACGGGCGCACGAGCCGTTGGGGGCCCCTCGGCATGCTGCTGCGGCTGACCCCGTCGGCGGGCACCGGATTCGATGCCCAGGCCACCTACGACACGCTCAACAACAACCCCATCACCACCTCGCTGGCGGCCTCCTACAGCCGACCGGAGGGTTTCGCCCGGCTCACCTGGTACCAGGGTTTCTTCTCCCAGACCGGCGAGCGCACTTCGTCCCAGGGGCAGATCCTGGTCAACTTCCGCAAGCCCGGCTTCCCCCTCGAGGCGCTGTTCCATGTCGCCTACGACATCGAGCAGCGGGAGCTGCAGCAGCAGCGCTATCGGGTGTTCTGGCAGGGCAGCTGCTGGGGCATCTCGGCGGAGTACCGTGACACGAGGCTGGGCCAGTTCCCCAACAAGGAGTTCAGGATCGTCATCGATCTCCGCGGCGTCGGCGCCCTGCCCGAGATCAAGGGCTCCCTGGGCGGCTTCGAATAATCGTGTCGAATCAGGGCAGTGAGCCTGAGCCTCTTCCAGCACGAGGCTGGCAGAGGGATTTCCGTTCTGGGAGGAGCGACCCCCGAGCGTGCGCCTGCGTTGGCCAAGATGAACGCGAGCCCCTCGCGGCGCGAGACCTCGAAGCCGGTGAAAAAGACGGCACGGCGGAATTGGTCGGGGGACAGCAGCCGGACCCCGGAAAATTAGGCATTCTACTGCCGAATTTCTGATCGATGATCGGCAATAAACCGCCGATAACTAATTGAAAATCGATCTGTGAGCAACCCTTGACGCTGCGTCCACCATGCACGAACCTTGCATGGAGGAGTGCGCTCGCACGAATCCGCTCTATCAAGGGGTGGGCGTCGAGCAACCGGCGGAAGGCCGCAAAGGCACGGCGCCGCAGCGGTGTTTCGGCCGGGTTTTGCTGAAAGGAGATTGAGATGTCAGGATGTCGTCGAATCGTAGTGATCCTCTCCATGGTGTTCTCGGTTGCCCTGCTGTCCGCGTGCGCGAAACCGCCGCAGGCCGAGATCGATCAGGCCCAAGCGGGCATGACGGCGGCAGCGACCGCCGAGGCCTCCACCTACGCCGCCGAGGCGTGGGACGTTGCACAGCAGTCCATGAACGCTGCCACTGCCGAGATCGAGGCCCAGAAGGCCAAGTTCGGCCTCACCCGGTCCTTCAAGCAGGCCAAGGCGCTGCTGGCCACCGCACAGCAGGATGCCGCGGCGGCCGAGCAGGCCGCAGTGGTTGGAAAGGAGCTGGCCAGGACCGAGGTGGAGCAGGCCGTGGTGGCGATCGAGGCTGGCTTCGCCCAGGCGGATCAGCTGCTGCAGACCCTGTCGAACTGCAAGCGGCGTCCGAAGGGGTTCTCGGGTGATCTGGAGCTGCTGCGCGGCAACGTCGACGGTCTGCGGGGCCAGCTGGCCGAGGTGCAGACGGCGGCGGCCGAGGAGCAGTACATCGAGGCCAAGACGCTGGCTCAGGAGCTGCTGGGGCTGGTGGAGGCGGTGGTGGCCGATCTGGAGAATGCGCGAGTCAAGATCGGATGCTGACGACCCTCAGGGGTCGTGAATCGGCACCGGCGGCGGGCGACCGCTGCCGGTGCGTTGTGTTCCTCGCGAGTGCAGTGACGCTGCTGCTGGCGGTTTCGGCGTGCGGCCCTCCCCGGCCCGAGCCCACCCAGTGGGACGGCGTGCGGGCAGCGCTCGGCCGAGCGATCCGAGAACTGCGGCCGGTCGACCCGCAGGGCGCCGTTCGTGTCGAGCAGCTGATTCGCGAGGCGGAGAGCGCCACCGCGGCCGCCCATGCGGCACCGCGATGGCACAACGACTCGGATCGGACCGCCGCAGCCTGGAATCGAGCCGCCTCGGTGGCGCGAACCAGACTGGCCGATGTCCGAGCTGAGCGAGCGGACCAGCGACAGCGGCTGAGGGAGCTGATGGAGGCCGCCCAGCCGAGGGTCGACAAGGCTGCCTCGAGGATCGGCAGGTCCGGGATGCGGGGACGCGAGGCCGGTCTGGTGGCGGCCGCCCGGGCGCGACTGGGCACTGCGCGGCGGCTCGAGGCGAACGGCGAGCTGGAGTCCGCGATCGAGCACGCGGCGGCGGCTCTCGAGCTGGCCGCCGAGCTCGACGTCTCTTGGAACCGCACGCGCGAACGCCTTGTCGATCCCGATCTTCTCGCGGTGTGGCGCCAGCAGGCGAGAGCCACCATTGATGAATCGCGCCGCTCCGGCGGGCCCGCGGTGGTGGTCGACAAGCTCCATCGTCGGCTGGTCCTGTACCGTGCCGGCCGCGAGGTTGCCGCTTACAGCGCCGAGTTCGGCGGCGGAGGGCTGGAGCGCAAGCTGTACTCGGGTGATCGGGCGACGCCGGAAGGCCGATACCGGGTCACCGTGAAGAAGGCTCCAGGAGCAACCAAGTACCACCTGGCACTGCTGATCGACTACCCCAACGCCGAGGATCGACGGCGTTATCGCGAGGCTGCCGCCGAGGGGGCCGTCCCCGCCGGCGCCGGCATCGGCGGACTGATCGAGATCCACGGGGACGGCGGAACCGGTCGAGATTGGACCGACGGCTGCGTCGCCCTGCACAATGACGACATGGATCGACTGTTCCCGCAGGTCACGGTGGGGACTCCCGTGACCATCGTGGGGGCCCTGTGATGACCGACCTGCCGACCGCCGCGCAACCGCCGAGCCAGCGGGGACGGTGGCTGGCCCTGGCGTGGGTGGCGGCTGCTGCCGTCCTCTCTGTGTCCGTGGTTTTCGCCGCGATTGTGGTGGGGCTCGGAAACCGCTCGACGGTCCGGGACCTCGACCGAGTGGTGCGCTGCGACGCCGAGGCCGAAGACACCGCGTCCGCCAGCCGAGCGCGTGATCGGCTCGCCGCCCTGCGACCCTCCGGCCCGTACATCGTCGTCGACAGCTACCGCAACCTGCTGCGGGTGTACGACGGCGATCGGTTGCTGCGAGAGGCGGTGTGCTCGGCCGGAAGCGGCACGGTGCTGGTCCATCCTTCCGGGACGAGGACCTGGACCTTCGACACCCCGCTCGGGGAGCGTCGCGTGATCAGAAAGGTCCGCAACCCGGTGTGGTCGAAGCCCGACTGGGCGTTCATCGAGGAGGGATTCCAGCCGCCGAAGGACCCCAGCCTGAGGATCGATTCGGTGTCTCTCGGTGACTACGCCCTGTACCTGGGAGACGGGTTTATCATCCACGGTACGCTGTTTCAGACCCTGCTGGGCCAAGGCGTGACCCACGGCTGCATCAGGCTTGCGGACGAGGACCTCGAGTATGTCTATCGGACGATTCCTGTCGGTTCTCGGGTGCTGCTGCACTAGCGCGGCGGTCGCGTTCGCGGGCGGCTCGGCGGCCGAACTCGAGCTCGCCGAGGCGGAGGGGCCGTCGCTGTACCTGCGGCTCGACGCAGGCGCCCGCGTGCTCCAGGTCATGGCGCGCGGCGTCCAGCTCGACAGCATCCAGGCTGAGGCCGTGCGCCTGCTGGTCCAGCGAGCAGGTGGGCAACCCGCGATGGCCGCCGAGTTCGCCGTGCCCACTGTGCTCCGGGTGGCCTCCCCCCCCGCCGTGGCCTGGCGCCGGGTGATCGCCCCGGCCACCCTGGTGCCCTACCAGGAGGGAGCGCCGCTGCCCACTCCGGCGCCGACCCCGCTCGCCGAGCTGCCCGATCAGTTCACCGTCGAACTCGACAACGGGTGGGTCGTGCACGTCGGGCCGGACCGGCCGGACCGCTGGCGGCGGAGGTTCGCCGAACGGATCGCGTCCGGTTGGCAGCGCCTGCTGGGGCGGCAGTCGCCCCCGGCTCCGCCGGCTCTCGTGATCGTCACGCGGTCCGACGACTCGCGCCGACTGCTCCACCTGCTGGCGGCCGGCACGCCGATACTCGTTCTGTGCGGTAGTGAGAGCTGAGTCCGCCGTCGAGCGGCAGCTCAGGCGCCGGAACCGACGCGGTCCCGGCGGGAACGCCGCGGGGATCGACGGGAAGCGGGTCGGGCCTTTGGGCCCGATGACGGCGAGCTGGTGGCTGGCGTCTCACCCGGCACCGCGCGACCACGACGATGGTGCTGGCCCGGGAGGGATCCCGGCGGCAGAAACGCGCGAAGTCGTGGCGTCTGCCGGCCGGCGAATCGGCTGCCCTCGTACTCCACGGTGAGTCGGTAGGTCGGCATCGGGTGCTCCTCCCCCCGTCCGTTCCCCGGATGGAAAGGGCGATCAGCGTTCGTCGGATCGGGGGTCCGTCGGTCGAAACGACTCCTTGCGGAGCCCGTACTGACGCATCTTCGAGTACAGCGATCGCGGATCGATGCCAGCCTGCCGGGCCGCCGGGCCGATCCGTCCGCCAGTCCGCTCGAGCAGTCTCTCGAGGTACGCGGTCTCGATCCTGGCCACCGCGTCCCGGCGCACCTCCTTGAGGGGCCGTTCGAGCCAGCTTTCCGGGAGTCCGGTCACCGGAATCTCCTCCGGTCCTCCGGCCGGATCGCCGGTGGTGCCGCCCGGATCAACCAGGGGGGGCGGCAGGTCGGCGAGGGTGATCTCGGAGCCTCGGCACAGCAGCACGGCGCGCTCAACCACGTTGATCAACTCGCGAACGTTGCCGGGCCAGACGTAGCCCTCCAGCGCCGACAGCACGTTCTCTCGCATCACCAGTCCGGGTCTGCCGAGCTGCTGCGAGAACCGCTCGAGGTAGGCGTGGGCGAGCGGTGCGATGTCCTCGAGGCGCTCCCGGAGGGGCGGCACGACGATCGTGACCACGCCAAGCCGGAAGTAGAGGTCCTCGCGAAACTGGTGGGCTGCCAGGGCGACCGCCAGGTCGCGATTGGTGGCGGCCATGATCCGCACGTCGATGGCGATCGAGCGCTCGGCGCCGAGCCGCTGGATCCGTCGTTCCTCGATCACGCGAAGCAGCTTGACCTGGACCTGCACCGGCACGTCGGCGATCTCGTCGAGGAACAGCGTGCCGCGGTGGGCGAGCTCGAAGTACCCCCGGCGAGTGCGCACCGAGCCGGTGAACGCTCCCTTTTCGTGACCGAACAACTCGCTCTCGAGCAGCGACTCGGGCACCGCGGCGCAGTTGATCGCGACGAAGGGACCTTCGGCGCGAGGTCCTTCGGCGTGGATCGACCGCGCCAGCCACTCCTTGCCGACCCCGGTCTCGCCCAGGATCAGCAGCGAGCTGTCGGCGCGGGCGACACGGCGCGCCAGGTCGAGCACCTGCTGCATCGTCGCGCTCGCGGCCGAGAAGTCGTCGAGTCTGAATCCCTCGCCGGGCCTGGCTTCAGCTCTCGAGATCAGGCTCTCGCTGCGGCGCCCGATCAAGGTCGCGATGGCGGCCCTGAGCATCGAGTCGGACAGATCCAGGTTGAGCACCGCCAGGCCGCCGGCCGACAGGACCTTGGCTCTCGTGACGGCGTCCTCGCCATCGTGAACCACGATGATCTCTGGTCGATCGGGGAGCTTCCTGAGGGTCGCGATGATGTGATCCACGGGTCCCGGAAGGGCCGTCAGCGCCACCACCAGGATGTCGTAGCTGTCGCGCGCGAGCCCCGACCACAGCTCGGCACCCTGATCCACCAGCAGGGAGTCCTGGTCGAGCAGGCGCCGCAGACGCCGATCCACGGCGTCGGACCCGGTCACCAGCAGGCAGCGCATTAGCACGGAGGAAATCGCCCGATCGGAAGTCTATTCCGAATTGCTTTCGGAAGCAACTTTCCGATTTTCCTCTCAGTGCCCGGAACACAGGGCTGCCCGGGATGGCACTCTCCTTGCTTTGGTGGAGCATCGAACGGGGTGCGTGAAGGCGACATCGACGCGGGAGGCAGAGCATGGAAACGGCCACCGAAAAGGTCACGAAGGACCGGGAGACCTCGCCCAGGTCGGAACGGGATTCGGTGCCGGTCAGCAGCTCCGAACGGCCTCAACACGCGATCGCCAAGCGGCCCCCGGGCCGGCTTCCGAAGCGATGATCGATCGCGCGCAGGAACCGGCTTGGACAGGAGGAAACGAGTCATGTCAACCCCAGCGGCGTTCCCGTCAACGGCTCCACTGAACACCGGCAACAGGCAGCAGCGGCCCGGTATGGCCGTGGTGGGCTGGCTGATGCTTAGCTTCGCGATCATGCCGATCACCATGGCGGCGCACGGCGACGGTACGATCTATTCATGGACCGGACTGCTGATGGTCGCGGTGGGTGCCGGATTGGTGGTCGCCACCCGAAGGGCGCAACGAGGCTGACAACCCGCGGTGAGAGCGTCTCCTTCGATGGGACGGCCGGTCGGGAACCTCCGCCCCGGCACGGCTGGTCGGTGCCCCGACTAACGCCGGTTCTTCGACAGCCACGACGCCAGCGCGGCCAGCCCGGCCACGGCCACTGCGGTTCCGATCACGTAGACAACACTGCGGCGCATGGTCACCTCCTGCGCGGGGAGCATGTCGTGCCAACCCCGCGACGAGCTCATCCACTGCAATCCTCCTGCCAGGTATCACAACCTCAAAACGCCTCGAGATCGCGGGTTGATCGGTCACCCGGGATAGCCTCATCCGCTTCCTCGGCGTTGCGCGAAGCGTGGGTCCCTCGATTTCTGCTCGGCGGTGGTTGTGACCCGGCGGCCGACACCCCCGGGCTGATTCCACTTTGTCCCTTCCGTAACCGCAAAAAGGTGGAAGGGGACACGCCGAGCCTGAGCGCGACACTTCGGCGGCTGATTTCCAGGTGGCGCAGGAACACTCTTTCAAGATTGCCCGACTTTTGACTTTGGACTTTCACCGGGCGGGCGGGTGGAACTTTCAACTTTCAACTGGGTGGGTGGGCGGCCGGGGAATGGCGGAGGGACAGGGATTCGAACCCTGGGAACCTTGCGGTTCAGCGGTTTTCAAGACCGCCGCCTTCGTCCACTCGGCCATCCCTCCGGCTCGAGTCGGTTCGCATCGTAGATGATCGCACACACCGGAGCTGCGGGCACGACGGCGGAGCACCGCGCGTGTCTGAAGTCGCCTTGTGGTGTTCTGCGCAATTCACTCCGCGGACTGCGTGAATTGCGTTAATAGGATTTTTCCAAACTCAATACTCGCCTCTCAGATCTCACACGTCCTTCAGACCGACGAATGACCGTGGGTGCCGTGAGATCTGAGAGGCGAGTATTGAGCGATCACCTCAACCATGGTGTCAGCGCAAACGTGGTGTTGTGGTCCCTTTACAGTCGACCCACCCGCCACGTACAATACCCCTCCGCGGCCGGAGAGGTGCTGGAGTGGTCGATCAGGGCTGCCTGCTAAGCAGTTGTCCGGGGTAACCTGGACCGCGGGTTCGAATCCCGCCCTCTCCGCCAATCGACAACCGCCGATCAGAAGGGCGGGTTTTTTTGTGATGGTCGACGTCAGAACACGCATCGCGCCGAGCCCAACCGGCGATCCCCACGTGGGCACCGCCTACGTGGCGCTGTTTAATCTGGCCATGGCGCGACACCACGGCGGCAGCTTCGTGCTGCGCATCGAGGACACCGACCGCGAGCGCAGCTTCGAGGCCAGCGAGCGGATGATCTTCGACAGCCTGCGCTGGCTCGGGCTGGACTGGGACGAGGGCCCGGACGTGGGCGGCCCGCACGGGCCCTACCGCCAGAGCGAGCGGACCCCGATCTACCGCGAGCACGCGGCGCAGCTGGTGGTCTCCGGCGCCGCCTACCCGTGCTTCTGCACCATCGATCGGCTGGCCGGCCTGCGGGAGGAACAGCGCAAGAACAAGCAGCAGCTGGGGTATGACGGCCACTGCCGAGCGATCCCGGCGGCCGAAGCCGCCCGGCGCACGGCGGCCGGTGAGGAGCACGTGATTCGCCTCGCCATGCCCGACGCCGGCGATCTGGTGGTGGAGGACCTTCTCCGCGGCGAGATCCGCTTTCCCGCCGGCCAGGTGGACGATCAGATCCTGGTCAAGTCGGACGGCTATCCCACCTACCACCTGGCCAACGTCGTCGATGACCATCTCATGAAGATCAGTCACGTGATCCGGGCCGAGGAGTGGATCTCCTCGCTGCCCAAGCATGTTCAGCTCTACCGCGCCTTCGGTTGGGAGCCGCCGGTGTTCTGCCACCTGCCGCTGCTGCGCAACGACGACACCTCGAAGATCTCCAAGCGCAAGAACCCGGTCAGCCTCAACTTCTACCGCCGGGCGGGATTCCTGCCCGAGGCCATGCTCAACTACCTGGCCCTGATGGGCTGGACCATGCCCGACGAGCGCGAGGAGTTCAGCTTGGCCGAGTTCATCGACCAGTTCAGCCTCACCGACATCAGGCTCGGCGGCCCGGTCTTCGATCTGACCAAGCTGCGCTGGCTCAACGGCCGCTACATCCGCGGGCTCCAACCGCAGCAGCTGCTCGAGCGGCTGCGCTCGGGGCTGCTCGCCGACGACTACCTGGTGGAGGTGCTGGAGCTGTCTCGGGAGCGCATCGACACCCTCGAGGACTTCATCAGCTACGCCGACTTTTTCTTCGTCGGCGACGTGGTTTGGGACGATCCGGCGCGCGCAAAAATGGTGATCAGGGACACCACCCCACCGCAGACCGCCAAGCTGTTCAGGCTGCTGCTGGAGGAGAGCCTCGATTCGATCCTCCAGTGGCAACCGGTCGCCATCGAGGACGCTCTTCGGCTGTTCTGTGAAGGACACGACCTCACCCCCAAGCAGCTGTTCATGCCGCTGCGGATCGCGGTCACGGGTCGGGCCGCGACCCCACCGCTGTTCGAGACCATGGCGGTCCTCGGCAAGGAGACCTGTCGACGGCGCCTGCGCACCGCCATCGACGTGCTGCGCGGCATGAAGGCCTGACCGGAGTGACACCGATGAGTGATCCAAAAGCTCCCGAGACCTCTGATTTCATCCGCGAGATCATCCGCTTTGACCTCGAGTCCGGCAAGCACGACGGGGTGGTGACGCGCTTTCCACCGGAGCCCAACGGCTACCTCCACATCGGGCATTCGAAGGCCATCTGCCTGAGCTTCGGGGTCGCCGCCGAGTTCGGCGGCCGCTGCCACCTCCGGTTCGACGACACCAACCCGATCAAGGAGGAGATGGAGTACATCGAATCCATTCAGCGGGACGTCCGGTGGCTGGGCTTCGACTGGGGGGAGCACGGTTACTACGCGTCGGACTACTTCGAGCAGCTCTATGAGTGGGCCGAGGATCTCGTCGAAAACGGCAACGCCTACGTCGACGACCTGTCGGCCGAGGAGATTCGCGAGCACCGCGGGACGCTCACCGAACCCGGACGGGAGAGCCCCTATCGAGACCGCTCCGTTCAGGAGAACCTGGACCTGTTCCGCCGGATGCGGGCCGGCGAGTTCTCCGACGGGCAACGGGTGCTGCGGGCCAAGATCGACATGGCTGCGGGCAACATCAACCTGCGCGACCCGGTGCTCTACCGGATCCTCCACGCCGCCCATCCGAGGACCGGCGAGACCTGGTGCATTTACCCCACCTACGACTTTGCCCACGGTCAATCCGATGCGATCGAGCACATCACCCACAGCCTGTGCACCCTCGAGTTCGAGGACCACAGACCCCTCTACGACTGGCTGGTGGACCACCTTCCGGTGCCCTCGAAACCGCGCCAGATCGAGTTCGCGCGGCTCAATCTGAGCTACACGGTGATGTCCAAGCGACGGTTGCTGGAGCTGGTGAAGGGGGGCTACGTCTCCGGCTGGGACGATCCCCGGATGCCCACTCTGTCCGGCCTGCGGCGACGGGGCGTCCCGCCCGCCGCCATCCGTGACCTCGCCGACCGGGTGGGGGTCGCCAAACGCAACAGCGTGGTCGACTACGCCCTGTTCGATCACTGCGTCCGCACCATTCTGAATCGCGAGGCCGAGCGTCGGATGGCGGTGCTCGATCCTCTCAAGGTGGTGATCACCAACTACCCGGAGGGCGAAGAGGAGCTCCTCGAGGCGATCAACAACCCTGAGAACGAGGGCGCGGGGACTCGCCGGGTGCCGTTCTCCCGGGAGCTCTTCGTCGAACGCGCCGATTTCATGGAGGACCCCCCCAAGAAGTTCTTCCGGCTGGCACCGGGCCGAGAGGTCCGGCTCCGCTACGGCTACCTGATCACCTGTCGGGAGGTGGTGAAGGACGATGCCGGACAGGTGGTGGAGCTGCGGTGCACCTACGATCCTGAAACCCGCGGCGGCAACGCGCCGGACGGCCGCCGGGTCAAGGCGACCCTCCACTGGGTGTCGGCCCCGCACGCGGTACGGGCCGAGGTGCGGCTGTATGACCAGCTGTTCAACCGGCCGGACCCGGGTGCCGACGGTCACTTCTTCGACGACATCAACCCCGGCTCCCTGACCGTGCTCGACCGCTGTCGCCTCGAGCCGAGCCTGGCGAAGCTCCGGGCGGGCGACAGCGTCCAGTTCGAGCGCCAGGGTTACTTCTGCGTCGATTTGGACTCGACTCCCGAGCTGCCCGTCTTCAACCGCACGGTCACCCTGCGCGACACCTGGGCCAAGATTCAGGCGAAGGGACAGGCGGATCGGTAGGCGTCGGGGTTGCTCGCGGCCTTTGGCCGCGGCGACTCACCGCCACCAGCAGACAGCCGTAGGCCAGCCCCTGAATGGTAAAAGTTCACACGTTAGACGTCAGATTCGTCCGGGAAAGCGTGAGGTTGGGGTGCCCGCCGTGCCCGTGCCCGAAATGCAGCGGCAGCGACAGTATTCAGGGGCAGGGACAGGGGACAGCGATCAGGGACAGAGAGCAGTCTTCAGCGGCAGCAATCAGTGGAGACCTTTGACCAAGTTCGTGCGATGACGTGGCGCCTGCTCAATCCCATCTGAGCGCGCCCGGTTCTCTGATACTGACGCTGTCACCTGACGCTGCCGCGGGTCCCTGCCCCTGGTTTCTGACGCTGTCCCTGATTGCTGTTTCCCCGGATCAAGCCGCGGTGCCTCTTTGGGCGGGCGGGTGCGGTTCCGAAATCCGACGTCGACCGACCCCCACCTCACGTTTTCCCGGATGAGCCAAACGTTAAACGTCCGAGGGACCTCAGCGCCTCGAACCACCGAAACGGTCACTTCGACGTTGAACGTGTAACGAGTAACGTGTAACGCTGCTCTACGATTCGAGATGAGCAGGACGGTAGGAATGGTGCCGAAGGCCGGACTCGAACCGGCACGGATCGCTCCACACGGCCCTCAACCGTGCGCGTCTACCAATTCCGCCACTTCGGCAAGCAACCTTGACATCTTAAATCGCGGGGCCTCGTGAAACAAGCCGTCACTGCCCCTCCGGGGCGGTCGCGTCACTTGCCGGCTGGGCCGACTCGTCGATCTCAGCGCTCTCGCCTACCGGGGCTTCTCCGGCCTCGTCGACGGGCGCCATGGCCGGCTCGACCGGGACCTCGGAGCTGATCGGCTGGGCTTCGGTGGCGATGCGCTCCATCACCGACGCGTGCCGTTTGCCCGACATGATGGCCAGCGACAGGGAGAGCACCACGAACAGCACGAAGGACGCCGTCGTCATGCGGTGCATGATGTTGGTGCCGGCGCGCGGTCCGAAGGAGGCCTGGCTGCCGCCGCCGCCGAAGGCGCCGGCGAGATCGGCGCCCTTGCCTTGCTGCAGCAGCACCACGAGGATCAGAAACAAACAGACCAAGACGTAGAGGATCACCAGAAGAATTGTCACAATCAGTCTCCCGCGGCACATTCCGCCGCAGCGCGGATAATAGCCGAAAACGAGTCAACGTCAAGACTTGCGCCGCCGATCAGGCCGCCGTCCACGTCCGGCTGGGTCAACAGCTCGTGGGCGTTGGCGGGTTTCAGGCTCCCGCCGTAGAGGATTCGCAAAGCCGCTGCGGGCACCGGGCCGAAGGCCCCGGCGAGCCTTTCCCGCAGGAAGGCGTGGGCTTCCTGAGCCTGCTCAGTGGTGGCGGTTCGGCCGGTTCCGATGGCCCACACGGGTTCGTAGGCCACCACCAGCCGCTCCGGGTCGAGGGCACCGATGCCCCCGATCTGCCGGTCGAGCACGGCAAAGGTCCGACCGGCCTCGCGCTCCTCGAGGGTCTCACCGACACAGCAGATCACCGTCAGGCCGGCGCGCTGACCGTGAGCGGCTCTCCTCAGAGTGAGCCCGTCGGTCTCGCCGAACAGGGTCCGGCGTTCGCTGTGGCCGACGATCGCCCAGCGGACGCCAAGCTCGGCCAGCATGGCCGCGGACACCTCTCCGGTGAACGCTCCGGCGTCCTCCCAGTGGACGTTCTGGGCCCCGAGCTCAACCGAGGAATCGGTGAGCAGCATGGCGGCCTGGGCCAGGGAGGTGAACGGCGGGCACACGACCACGTCGACACCGTCGGACGGCGGCGAGCCCAACAGCTCCTCGAGGAACGCCGCGGTGTCCGCCACCCCCTTGTGCATCTTCCAGTTGCCTGCGATCAGAAAAGGGCGCTCGTTCATCTGATCTCCAGGGCCTCGATGGCCGGCAGCGTTTCTCCGGTGAGGAAGGCGAGGGAGGCCCCGCCGCCGGTGGAGATATGGTCGATCCCAGCCGCCACGCCCGCCCGGTGAACGGCCATCACCGACTCGCCGCCACCGACGACGGTGAAGGCCCGGCTCTCGGCGAGGGCGTTGGCCAGGACCATGGTTCCCTCGGCGAAAGGCTCCGACTCGAAGACTCCCATGGGACCGTTCCAGAACACTGTCCGGGCGCCGAGGATCGCCTCCCGGTACAGGTTTCGGGAGACCGGTCCCAGGTCCACGATCATGGTCTCCGGCGGCACCGCAGCGGCATCCACAATCTCGATGGTCGAGGGCTCGCTCACCGAATCGGTTACCACCACGTCGGTGGGCAACTCCAGATTCACCCCCCGGACCTCGGCCAGGCGCAGCACCTCGCGCGCCGTGGTCACCATCTCCTCCTCCACCAGCGAACGCCCCACCTCGTGGCCCAGGGCCAGCAGGAAGGTGTTGGCCATACCACCGCCGATGAGCAGGGTCTGTACTCGACTCACCAGCGCCTCCAGGGGCGCCGTTTTGGTGGAGACCTTGGCGCCCCCAACGGCGGCCACATAGGGCTGCTCCGGATCGACCACCATTCGTCGCAAGGCCGCGACCTCGGCCCCCATCAGGAACCCTGCCGCCTTGTGGCCGGGGCCGTAGAGCTCGGGCACGCCCACCACTGAGGCGTGACTGCGGTGGGCGGTGCCGAAGGCGTCGTTGACGTAGTGGCTGAAGGGTGCCGCCAATCGCCGGGCGAACTCCGGGTCGTTGGCCTTCTCGCCGGAATCGAAGCGGAGGTTCTCGAGCAGCAACAACGAGCCCGGTCCGGCCGAGGCGATCGACGGGTCCAGGCAGTCGCGCACGAAGACCACCGGGCGGCCGAGGGCCCGCTCGAGGGCGGCGGCCACCGGGGCCAGGGAGAAGGCCGGGTCCGGGGCGCCCTTGGCCTTGCCCAGGTGCGAGCAGGCCGCCACCACCGGGGCGCGAGCGGTGAGCCAACGCAGGGTGGGAAGGGCGGCGTCGATACGGGTGGCGTCCAGCACCTCGCCGTCGGCGAGGGGAACGTTGAGATCGAGCCGGAGAAGGACGCGGGCCTGCTCGAGGTCGCGCAGCTGATCGAGGGTCGGCAGGCTCACTGAGAGTCCCGGGACACCATGTGCTCCACCAGGTCCACCACCCGCAGCGCGTAAGCATTCTCGTTGTCGTACCAGCCGACCACCCGGAAGAAGTTGGGGGCCACCTGGGAGATGAGATCCAGGTCGACCACGGTCGAGTGGCTCTCGCCGATGATGTCGGTGGAGACGAGAGGCTCGTCGGTGGCGCGGAGGATTCCCTTGAGTGGCCCGGCAGCGGCCTGTACGAAAGCCTGGCGGAGCTCCTCCACCGTGCCGGGCCGACTGGACACGAAGATCAGATCGCAGACCGACCCGTCGGGCACCGGGACCCGCATCGCCGCGCCGTCCAGCTTGCCGGCGAGCTCGGGGTAGACCAGGCCGATGGCCTTGGCCGCCCCGGTGGAGGTGGGGATGATGTTGATCGCCGCCGCCCGCGCCCGGCGCATGTCCTTGGAGTGTTGGACGTCGAGGATCCGCTGGTCATTGGTGTAGGCGTGGGTCGTGGTGAGCCAGCCGTGCTCGATGCCCACGGTTTCGTGCAGCACCTTGGCCATGGGGGCGAGGCAGTTGGTGGTGCAGGAGGCGTTGGACACCACGTGGTGGGCCGCCGGGTCGTACTTGTCGTCGTTGACTCCCATCACGAAGGTCTCGTCCACCGACTTGCCGGGGGCGCTGATGATCACCTTCTTGGCCCCTGCTTCGAGGTGGGCGCCGGCGGCCTCGCGGGTGCGGAACAGCCCGGTGGACTCCACCACGTATTCGACGCCGAGAGTGCCCCACGGCAGGTCGGCGGGGTTGCGTTCGGCAAAGACCTGCATGCGGTCGCCGTCGATGGTCAGGCTCTGGCCGTCAACCTCGACCGAACCGGGCCAGCTGCCGTGCACCGAGTCGTGGGCGAACAGGTAGCCCAGCATGTCCGGGGAGGTGAGATCGTTGATGGCCACCAGATCGAAACCTTCCCGCTGCTTGATGTGGCGGGCCACCAATCGGCCGATTCTGCCGAAACCGTTGATTGCGACTTTGACGCTCATGAATGCCTCCGTGGGGTGTCGTCGTGGGCGGGTGGGGCGGTAAAGAAGACCGTACTGTTGATTTCCCGAAGGGAGACATGGTAGCCCGTACGGGATTCGAACCCGTGTTACCGGCGTGAGAGGCCGGCGTCCTAGACCCCTAGACGAACGGGCCACACGAATGGGGAATCTAACACACGGCGGTCAATTCGTGCAAGATCTCGACTGGACCTCGCGCCCCTCGCCACGAATACCGGCAAGAGCCCAGGTCTAAAAACTCAATCGCTTCGAAAAGCGGGGCGGGTGGGCGGGGGGAGCTTTTCGAAGAGACCGGCAGCGCCTCACGTTGCTGCGCAAACCGGAGGCTAGAAGTGCTTCGCCGCGGCCACCGGCACCAGGAAGACCGAGTTGCGGGGTTCTCCGGGTTGCGCGGTGTCGCGACCCAGCTGCGCCACCGCCCGCAGCGCTTCCTCGCCGAGGCGGCCATCCTCGATCAAACAGAGCACCAGCCTCGAGAAGTCGATTCCGCCTGGAATCAACGACCTGAGGCCGGCAAAGATCGGCAGATCACGCTCCAGCAGCTCGAGCCCGGTCCTGGTCTCCACAACGACGGAGTCGGGCAGCTCCAGCTCCACTAAAGCTGACAGCACCTCGTCGAGCAGCTCCTCGTGGTGAACCACGGCGACAAGAAGCTGCACTCACTCCCCCTCGAGCCGGGAGAGGGCAGCGATGAACTCATCGCCGCTCGAGGTCGAGACCAGCTGCTCGAGGGTGTCGTCGCGCCTGGCAATCCGAGCCAGCCGGGCGAGCCCGGCGAGGTGGTCCGCCGCCGTGCTGTTATCGCCGATGAGGCAGAACACGAGCCGAACGGGCTGCTCGTCCAGGGCCGGGTAAACGAGCCCTTGAGGATGGGTCGAGGCGGCCATCACCAAGCGTCCGAGCCCCGGCACCTGGGCATGGGGCACCGCCACCCCGTGGCCGATTCCGGTGGAGAGGATGGCCTCGCGTTCGAGCAGGCGGGAAACCACCTCGTCCGCTTCGCGCACCACGCCCGCCTGCTTGAAGGCCAACCCGAACAGGTCGAACAGCGAGCGCCGGTCGGGCGCGTCGGGCGCGATCAGGACCAGCCCGGGTTGAATGTGTGGCGACAGTCGCACGGCGGCACCTCGGTCGGACGTCGCGGAGCTTAGGCCGATTCCCTGCCGGGCGCAAGCCGCGTCTGTCCCACCCTTCGATCGGCGACAGTTTTCCGAATTCCGAATTCCGACCTTCTATCCCTGGATTCTCGGCCCGTAGAAGTCGTCGTAGGCCGCCATCACGAAGCCGGCGGCGACGGGCATGGTGACCAACAGTCCGACGATGCACAGCGCCGAACCGAGCAGTGACAACCCGATGTGAACCGCTCCCAGCAGCAGCGCCGGGGTCAGGTGGGCCTGGAGGAACCGGACGTTGTCGCCCAGCGCGTCGGTGGCCGACCTGGAGGTGATGGCGACGGCGGGCAGGACGAAGAGTGTGGCCCCCGCTGTCACCACGCCGACTGCGAGGCTGAGCACGAACGCAACAATCTGCCCGAGGCACGGGATGCCGCCCAGAATCAGTCCAGCGACGAGGTCTACGGCCGCTCCGAGGATGAAGATCAACAGCACCAACAGCCCCGCCACGCAGGTTCTCGCGAAGTCGGAGAATCCGGCGAAGACCTCACCGAACTCCGCCGGCTGGCCGTTGCGGAGCTTGTGGATGATGCCGTAGTAGCCCGCCATCAGGGGTCCGGCGAGGACCAGGGGCCCGACGACGGTGACCGAGGACAGCAGCAGGATGGCGAACACTATGGCGAAACCGCCGCCGAGCAGGGCCGGGTTTTCCACGAACAGCTGCCACCCCTGGCCGAGGTAGCCGCCGAGGTCGACCCGGTCGCCGGGAGGCGGGCCGTCGGCTGCCGACGTGACCGGCGGCGGGTCCGCCGGTGGTGGTGGTGGCGGTGCGGCCGGTGGTGGCGAGGGGGGAGTTCCGGGAGTCTCTTCCATGGTCATCGCTGCCTCCTTGAGCATATGGTTGGCTGTTTGCTGGTGTCCCATTCTAACCGATCTGTGCCGAGAAACCTCTGAGCAGGGCTCGTCCTGGTGGGCACGGCCGCCCGGTACACTGGAGGGGCATGCTCCACGGTACCGTTGCTTTCCTGGTCCTGGTGATCTTCGCCGTGGTGGGCTCGGACCTGAGGCTGTGGCTCGCTCGCCGCGGCCTGCGGGCCCCCGCCATGGAGGGCCTGTCCTTCCTCGCCCTCGGGGCGATTCTCGGGGATCACGGGCTGGGTCTCTTCCCCGAAGACCTGCTGCTCGTGCTGCGGCTCGTGGTGCTGCTGGGCCTGGCCTGGATCGGCTTCACCTTCGGCCTCCAGGTGGACTGGCGGATCATTCGCCGGCTCAAACCCTGGCATCGAGCGATGGGGTGGCTGATACCGCTGATCATCGGTGCGGTGCTGTTGGCCGGCGGCACCGCACTCGGCCTCGCCGGTCCGCTGGCCATGGGGGTGGCAGCGGTCGGGATGGCCGCTTCCCCGGGCACCGTCGAGGGCCTGGCGAGGGGCCGGCGGCCCGCCGACCGGTCGGCACTGCGCCTGATCAAGCTGGTGGTCGCGTACTCGGGCATGCCTGCAGTGGTGGCCTTCGCCGTGGCCGCGTCACAGGGCAGCCCGCTGGCCGCGGCCGGAGTGCCCTGGTGGCAGCTACTGGTCTTCATGGTGGGTCTCGGAGTTTTGGTGGGCTACCTGTCGCTGGTGTTGACTCGCGGCGTGACCGACAACATCGGCATCCTGACCATGCTCACCGGGACCATGGCGGGACTGGCCGGGGCGTCGGCGCTGCTCGGCTGGGCCGGCCTGCCCGCGGCCGCGGCGAGCGGCGCGGTGCTGGTCAACCGGACCACCTTCCACCACCGCCTGCTGCGCGTGGCCCATGGCTTCGAGCGGCCCATGCTGGTGGTGCTGCTGGTGCTGGTGGGCGCCTCCTGGCAGGGGGTGGCTTTCTCCTGGCCGGTGTTCGCCCTGCTGGCCATTGGCAGGCCGGTGGGGGCGATGGCGGGCGGCGTCGTGCTAGCCCGGGTGGCGGCGCTGAAGGGAATCGCCCCGACAGTGCCGGCCCTCGGTCTGGGTCTGCTGCCCCAGGGGGAGCTCGCCCTCGGATTGACGGTAGCCCTGGTGGGGTTCATGGCGGGCACCGACGGCGTGCTCGAGGCGGTGGTGGCGACGATCGCGTTGCACCAGCTGATCAGTCAGGCGTGGTACCGACGGGTGCTCTTGCTGTCCCTGGAGAGCCCGTCGTGAGGTGGTTTCTGTTCCTGGTCGTGGCCGCCATCAGCCTGGTGGCCCGAGTGCTCGCCGAGGGCGTCGTCGACGATCCGTCAGGCTCGGCGTTGCTCGCGGTCAGCTGCCTGATCATCGGGGGTGCTCTCGCCGGTGAGCTCGCCGCCCGGCTGAGCCTGCCAAGGATCACCGGATACCTGTCGCTGGGCTTGATCGCCGGCCCCTACGCCCTCGGCTTCGAAACCGCCACCGATGCCCGGTCACTGCATTTCTTCGAGGAGCTCGCCCTCGGTCTGATCGCGCTCACCGCCGGCGGAGAGCTCCGACTTTCGATGATGCGCCGTCGATTCCGTCCCCTGGCGGCGATCACCGCCACCCACGCCCTGGGAATCATGATGGTCGTGGGCGGGGCGATGTGGGTGATCCTGATGGCCCGGCCTTTTCTGGGGGCGCTGAGCGAACCCCAGGTTCTGGCGGCCGCCGCCTTGCTCGGAGTGATCGCGGTGGCGGTGTCACCGGCTACGACCATCGCGGTCATCACCGAGCACCGGGCGCGGGGCGAGGTGACCGAGACCGTGCTCGGCGTCACCGTCCTCAAGGACCTGGTCATCCTGCTGCTGTTCACCGTGGTGGTGGCGCTGGCGCTGACCTGGAGCGTCGGGACCCCCGTGGATCTCGTGGTGATCCGGTCAGCCGCCGCCCAGATCATGCTGTCATTGGCCCTCGGCGGAGTGCTCGGGCTGCTTTTCGGTGCCTACCTCGGCCGCGTGGATCGGCACCACCAGCTGGTGGTGATCCTGCTGGCGCTGGTGTCGGTGGAGCTGGGCCGGGGCCATCTGGTGGAACACCTGCTGGTGTGCATGGCGGCGGGGTTCGTCATCCGCAACCTGTTTCCCACCGCCTCGGCGAGCTTCCTCGACGCCCTGGAGCAATCGTCGGCCCCAATCTACATTCTGTTTTTCGCCCTCGTGGGAGCGGGCCTGGACGTTCGTGTCCTGTTGGCGGTGTGGCTGCCGGCGGTTGTATTCGTGGCGGTGCGCTTGCTGGCGGTGTGCTGGTTGACTCGGCAATCCGCCAGGTGGGCGGGCTCTGGGCCGATGATGGTCCGCTACGGTTGGATGGGCTTCGTGGCCCAGGCCGGGTTATCGCTCGGCCTGGCGTCGAGGATTCAGCGCGAGGTGCCCGACTTCGGTCCGGCCGTGGCCACGCTGGTGGTCGCGGCGGTGGTGGTGAACCAGCTGGCCGGGCCGGTGCTCTGGGAGCGGGCGTTGCGCCTGAGCCGAGAGGTTCGGCTGGAGTGACCGCCCGATCTTGCCTCCTCAGATCGTGAAAGCAACAACGAACAAGGCCGCTCGATCGAGCGGCCTTGAGAATCGAAACCGAGTACCCGCGGTCAGTTCGCCTTGCCGGCGTAGAGCTCGAGGGCCGGAAAGTCGCCGTTGCAGCCTTCGTCGATGCCCGAGAACTGGGAGCCTACGGCGGTCACGGAACCCTCGAGGGTGGCACCTTCACCCGGGGCGAACTCCACCGTCCAGGTCATGACGCCGCTGCCGGTGGACTGGTAGCTGTCAGCGAAGGTCACGCCGCTGGCGAAGTCGCCCACCGGCGCCGGGGTCAGGGCCTGGCCCCACAGGAAGAGCAGGGTGCACTCCGGGTCGCCGCCGCCGTCCACCTTGTCCCAGTTGAAGTAGGTGCCGTTGATCGCGGTCACCTGCCCGCCGGAGATCACGATGTTGCCGCCCGCGGCGAAATCCAGGGTGTCGTACAGCGCGAATTGGTAGGTCCCGTCAATGCCTCCGCCACCGCCGCCACCAGCGGCCGACGACTCGAGGGTGGTGGGGTCGGTGGAGACGTTGTCCACCTTGGAGGCCCCGACCACAGCCGAACCCGCCGAGACCTCCGCGGTCAGCGTCGCGTTGTCGAAGTTGCCGGCGCTGGGGAAGACCTGGTCGACCCGCCTCAGAAAAGGCTCCCAACCGGCGAGTGCCTGGTTTTTGGTGGCGAACACGGTGCCCGCCGGATCGAGCAGTCTGAAGATGATGGTGGCGCCGTTGGCGCCGGCGGTGGCGTAGACGTTGGTGCGGAAGCTCGAGTTGCTGCTGAGACCGACGACGCTGGCGGTGGTCCCGGCAGCGGTCGCAGCCCAGGTGGGCACGCCCTCGAAGCCCTGGCCGAAGGTGGCGTCGCCGTCGGCGGCGTAAATCCTCGAGTTGACGATCACCTCACCGGTGGCGGTGACGCGAAACGCGCCGCTCGCACTGTCCAGAAGGAAGTCGTTCATGATCACGTCGTCGAGCACCTCGGTGGCCCCCGGCGCCAGGCCGAAATCAAAGGAGTTGGGGGTGGGGTTGGCCTGTCCGCGAACCAGCCAGGCGACGGTCACCGTCACGGTGGCGTTGCCCGGGTTCATCACATAGAGATCGGTCACCCACGGGGCGCCGCGGCCGGCTGCCGGCACGATGATGTTTTGGCCGGGGCTGAGGGCGAACACCGAGCCGGCGGCCAAAGCCACGAGAGCACTCACGATGAGGAGCTTGCGCATGTCGATATCCTCCTTGGTGGGGACCGTCGTCGATCCAGTTGGCAGCGCACACCATACCATTTCGACGTCCGAGCTGTCGTCTTATGGACGACCCCCTGGGTCAAGAATACGAAATTCCAGGCCCCGGGTTGACCCGAGGTCTCGAGTTTTCACCGTCGGTCAACCGCTCGCCGAGGGAGGGCGGCATCGGCCGGGCTGCGATAAGATGCGCTGATGACGTACCAGGTGCTGGCCAGATCGTGGCGACCGCAGCGGTTCGAGGAGATCCTCGGCCAGGAGGCGGTGGTCACGACCCTGCGTAACGCCCTGTCGTCGGGCACTCTCGGCCATGCCTACCTGTTCTCCGGCCTGCGCGGGGTGGGCAAGACCACCGCGGCGCGCCTGTTGGCCAAGGCGGTCAACTGTGCCGAGGGACCCACCCCCGACCCGTGCGGCATGTGCCCGTCGTGCCGGGAAATCGCCGACGGCGCCAGCCTCGATGCGGTGGAGCTCGACGCGGCCACCCACACCGGGGTGGATGACGTTCGCGATTTGCAGGAGCTGCTCCGCTTCCGGCCCTCCCGCGACCGGTTCCGGGTGGTCATCGTGGACGAGGTCCACATGCTCTCCAAGGCGGCCTTCAACGCCCTGCTCAAGAGCATCGAGGAGCCGCCGCCGTACGTTTTATGGGTTTTCGCCACCACCGAGCGCCACAAGGTGCCGGCCACCATCCTCTCCAGGTGTCAGCAGCTGGAGTTCAGACCGGTGGCCACCGAGCTGATCGCCAACCGGCTGGTGGAAATCTCCGAGCACGACGGGTTCTCGCTCGCGCGGTCGGCGGCGGATGCCATCTCCCGCGCCGCCGGGGGCAGCGTCCGGGATGCCCTCTCCCTGCTCGACCAGCTGCGGGCCTTCGCCTCGGACCGGGTCGACGACGAGGCCGTGGCCACGGTCCTCGGCGTGCCGCGGTTCCAGGTCATGGTGGACCTGGTGTCGGCCCTCGCCGGCGGCGATGGGGCGGCGGGTCTTCAGATCCTGCGCGGGGAGCTGGCGAATGGGCGTGACGCCACGGTGCTCTACGCCGAGATCGGCAGGATGCTGCGGACCCTCGTTCACCTCGCCCTGGCCCCCCAACTCGAGGCCGCACTGACCGATGACCAGCGCGGGTTGCTCGAGCCCCTCGCGACGTCCCTCGGCGCCGACGCGACCGGCCGCATGCTGGGACTGTGGGTGGAGCAGGAGACCCTGCTCAAGGAGGCCGGCAACCGCGAGCTGACGCTCGAGGTGGCCGCACTGCGGCTCGCCCGTTGGCCGTCGGTGCAGCGGGTGGAGCAGCTGCTCGCGGGATCCGACCTCGCCCCGTTCGAGGCACCCGCCCCCACCCGCTCCCCGCCTCCCGCTCCGTCTACGCCCGGGAACGAAGGAGGCGGAGCCGGCCCACCGGCCGACCCCGGCTCGCGACTCGCGGCCGCCTTGTGGGACGACCAGCCCCGGTTGGCGAGTGCCGTGGAAGCGGCGGCGGTGTCGGTGGATGACGACGTGGTGGTTTTCAGCTTTCCGGTCGGAGCCCGGGCCCTCGCCCAGATTGCGCGGTCGGCGGCCGCGGTGCTCGAGGAACGTTGCTCGGCGGTGCTGGACGTCGGCGGCGGCGTGCGGGTGGAGGTGGCGGGCGGTCACGACCCGACCGAGGCCTCGACACCAGGTCTCGAGGGCGAGGCCGAGCAGGATGCCGACCTCCAGCTGGCGGTGAGGGTTCTCGGGGGCCAGGTGGTGGCGGTACGACCGGATCGGGAGGCCACTTGATGGTCCGGCGCGATTCCTGATGGAGCTGCGTCCGCCCACCGTTCGCCGCCTGCTCGAGCACTTCGAGCGGATGCCCGGCATCGGTCCGCGCACCGCGCGGCTGCTGGTGGAACACCTGCTGACGGTGGATCAACGGGAGGTGGCCGACTTCGCTGCCGCGTTGGCCGCGCTGCGTGACCAGGTTCGGCTGTGCCCGGTGTGCTCGTTGCTCACCGAGGGCGAGACGTGCGCGGTCTGTGCCGATCCCGGTCGGGATCGGGGTACGGTTCTGGTGGTGGAGGAGCCGACCACGGCGTGGGCGGTGGAGGCGACCAGGGAGTACCGGGGCCTGTACCATGCCCTGCTGGGCCACTTGTCGCCGCTGCACGGCGTCGGGCCCGACGACCTCACCATCGACCGCCTCGAGGAACGCTGCCGTTCGGGCGAGGTGCGGGAGGTGATCCTCGCCACCAACCCGACGGTGGAGGGCGAAACCACAGCGCTATACATCTTCCGCCGCCTGCAACCCCTGGGACTGGAGATCAGTCGACCGGCGTCGGGGATCCCGGTGGGCGGCGAGTTGTCGACGGTGGACCAGCTCACCCTGGCTCAGGCGCTGCAGCTGCGGCGCAAGGTATGATGGTGTCGTCGTTCCAGGCTCGGCGAGCGGTCGGGGGCTGAACCCCGGTAGAGCTTGCCCGAGCGGGACAACCGTGTAGAATTGGGGCTTACCGGGGGGAACGCGCGCGTGAATTCGAGTCTCGTGATGTATCAAGAGGAGTTCGACCGGATCTCCTTGTTGCTGAACCGGCTGCGCATCGACGCCAACGCCAAGATCGTCTTTCTTGTCGACAAAAACGGCCAGCAGATTGCGGGCGCCGGGGAGATCGATCTGGTGGACACGACGTCGCTGGCATCGTTGACCGCGGGCAACGTTGCGGCCACCGATGGGCTGGCGCGGCTCATCGGGGAGCGCGAGTTCACGATCCTCTTCCACGAGGGTCGCAAGGACAACATTCACATCTCTATCGTCGGCCAGCGTCTGATCCTGGTGGTGATCTTCGATGAGCGATCCTCCCTTGGTTTGGTGCGTCTGCGGGTCCGTAAGGCGGCCACCGGAGTCGAGAGGGTTCTCAACGAAATGGAGGAAAAGGCTCAACGGGTGGGCGTCACCGAAGCCACCTCCCCCTTCGCCGAGATCACCGACGAGGACATCGACGCCCTCTTTTCTGAATGAGCTTCATCAACTACGCCGCGCGGGAGATCAACGTCAAGATCGTCTTCTACGGTCCGGGTCTGGGTGGCAAGACCACGAATCTTCAGTACATCTTCGAACGATCCAGCCCGCAGCAGAAGGGCAAGCTGATCTCGCTCGCCACCGAGACCGATCGGACTTTATTCTTCGACTTTCTTCCCCTCGATCTCGGTTCGGTGCGGGGGTTCAAGACCAGATTCCACCTCTACACCGTGCCCGGCCAGGTCTTTTATGACGCCAGTCGCAAGCTCATCTTGAAGGGCGTGGACGGCGTGATTTTTGTCGCCGACTCCCAGGAGGCGCGGATGGACGCCAACGTGGAGTCCCGGCGCAACCTCGACGAGAACCTCAAAGAGAACGGCTTCGACCTCAAGACGATCCCCTACGCGCTGCAGTTCAACAAGCGCGACCTGCCGACCGCGGTGGCTGTGGACACCATGTACCGGGTGCTGAATTTCAAGGGAGAGCCGACCTTTGAAGCGGTGGCAACCCAGGGCATGGGTGTCTTCGAGACCTTGAAGGCGTCCGCGAAGCAGGTCCTGTACGAGCTCCGCCGCAAGTAATCGCCAACCGGGAGGTTGGCGATGATAACTCGATTCTCGGGCGTCGAGAAGGAGCACAGCCGAATCGATGGGTGTAACTCGCCGCCCGAGAATCGAGAGACGAGGACCGTTGGTGGATTGCCCGGTGTGTTGGTGCCGGTTCTGAATTCTGGATCCCCCGCCCGCCCATTTTTTCTGACCTCAGGCTGGACCGTCGCCGCCTTTTAAATCGTCGCTGCCATCTCGAGCCTCGAGAATCGAGCGACCATTGAAGACCGTCGTGTCCACCTCGGCGTTTTGGTACCCTTCCGCCAGCACGAGAGCCTGCCGCCTGGAGGAGCCATGGCCCACACCTTCGACGCCCTCGACGAGCTCGCCGTCAACACCATCCGCAGCCTGTCCATGGATGCGGTCCAGCGGGCCAACTCCGGCCATCCGGGCACGCCGATGGCGTTGGCCCCGTTGGTGTACGTCCTGTTCACCCGATTCCTCAAGCACAACCCGGCCAATCCCCTGTGGCCGGATCGCGACCGTTTCGTGCTGTCCTGCGGCCACGCCTCGATGCTGCTGTACAGCGTGCTCCACCTCACCGGCTACGACCTCGAGCTGGACGATCTGAAGCAGTTCCGACAGTGGGAGTCGAGAACCGCCGGCCACCCCGAGCTCGATCTCACCCCAGGCGTCGAGATCACCACCGGCCCGCTGGGGCAGGGCTGCGGCGCCTCGGTGGGCATCGCCCTGGCCGAGGCCCACCTCGCGGCGCGGTTCAACCGAGCCGGCCACGAGGTTGTCGATCATCGGACGTGGGCACTGTGTTCCGACGGCGACCTGATGGAAGGGGTGTCCGGCGAGGCGGCCTCGCTGGCGGGACACCTCGGGCTCGGCAAACTGGTGTGGATCTGGGACGACAACCGCATCACCATCGAAGGCAGCACCGATCTCGCATTCACCGAGGACGTGGCCAAGAGGTTCGGCGCCTACGGCTGGCGGGTTTTGGAGATCGCCGACGTCAACGACCTCGAGGCGGTGGCCGCGGCATTCGACCAGGCCCTTCAGGCGGATGGCCGGCCGACGTTGATCGCCGCGAAGTCCCACATCGCCTGGGGCGCTCCCACCAAGCAGGACACTGCGGCCGCCCACGGCGCACCCCTCGGTGAGGACGAAGTCAAGGCCGCGAAGCGGGCCTACGGCCTGCCCGAAGATCTCCAGTTCCACGTTGCCGAGGGCGTGCTCGACCACAGCCGCCAGACCGACCGGGGGCTGATGCTGGAGGCGGACTGGACCCGTCGACTGGCGTTGTGGCAGCGTTCCCATCCAGAGCTCGCCAGGGAGCTGGGCCGGCGCCTCGAGGACCGGCTGCCGGAGCGCTGGGAGGACGCCCTGCCGGCCTTCGCCCCCGATCTCAAGGGGGTGGCCACCCGGGCGGCCTCGGGCAAGGTGCTCAATGCGATCTCCGAGACGCTGCCGGAGCTGGTCGGGGTTCGGCCGATCTGGCGCCCTCCACCAAGACCCTGATCGCCTCCAGCGGGGACCTGACCGCCCAAACGCCGGCCGAGCGCAACCTCCGGTTCGGGATTCGCGAGCACGGCATGGCGGCGATGCTCAACGGCATGAGCCTCCACGGCGGGGTGCGTCCCTACGGTGCGACCTTCCTGGTCTTCGCCGACTACATGCGACCCTCGATCCGGCTCGCCGCCTTGATGGGGCAATCGGTGATCTACGTCTTCACCCACGACTCCATCTGGGTGGGCGAGGACGGTCCGACCCACCAGCCGGTGGAGCAACTGGCGTCGCTGCGGGCGATTCCGAATCTGACGGTCATCCGTCCGGCAGACGCCAACGAAACCGCAGCGGCGTGGCGACTGGCGGTGGAGCGCAACCTGGGTCCGACCGCGCTGATCCTCGGCCGCCAGGGAGTGCCGGTGCTCTCCTCCACCGCCGAGAGGGCCGCCCGCGGTGTGCTCCGCGGCGCCTACGTGCTGGAAGATGGGGACGACCCCGAGCTGGTGATCATCGCCACCGGCGCCGAGGTGGTGTTGGCCCACGAGGCCAGGCGGCTGCTCGCCGACCGTGGGCTTTCGGTGCGCCTGGTCTCGATGCCTTCATGGGAGGTCTTCGAACTCCAGCCGACCGCTTACCATGCGGAGGTGCTGCCACCGGGGGTGCCCAGACTGGCGGTGGAGGCCGGGACGACCATGGGCTGGCATCGCTGGGTTGGAGATTCGGGTGCCGTGGTCGGACTCGACCGATTCGGTGCCTCGGCGCCCGGCAAGGTGGTGGCGGCCAAGCTCGGCTTCACCGCCGAGGCAGTGGCCGACCGCGCCGAAGCCCTGATTTCAAGTCAAAAGTCAAAAGTCAAAAGTTGAAACCCAACGGGAGGCGAGATGAACCCACTTCGTGCACTTTGGGAGGAGCAGGGACAGGCGGTGTGGCTCGACTACATCGAACGGGATCTGGTGACCGGAGGGGGCCTGGCCAGCCTGGTCGAGGGCGATGGGGTTCGTGGGGTGACCAGCAACCCTTCCATTTTCCACAAGGCCATCACCGGCGGCGGCGCCTACGCCGAGGCGATTCGAACGCTGCTCGTCGAACGGCCCGGGATCTCCACCACCGAGCTTTATGAAACGCTCGCCATCGAAGACATCCGAGGGGCCGCCGATGTGCTGCGACCGGTGTACGACGGCGCCGGCGGAGCGGACGGGTTCGTTAGCCTGGAGGTTTCACCGCGGCTCGCCGGCGACACCGCCGGCACCGTGGCGGAGGCGCGCCGGCTGTGGCGTCAGGTGGACCGACCGAATCTGATGATCAAGGTCCCCGCAACAGCGGCCGGACTGCCAGCCGTCGAGCGTCTGATAGCCGAGGGGATCAACGTCAACGTCACCCTGATGTTCTCGCTGGCCGACTACGAGGGGGTGGCGGCCGCGTACCTGCGCGGTCTCGACGGGTGCACCGCTCCCGACCGGGTGGCGTCGGTGGCGTCCTTCTTCGTCAGCCGGGTCGACACCTCGGTGGACGCCGAGCTCGAGGCCATGGGCACCGAAGAGGCGTTGTCGCTGCGCGGCACTGCCGCAGTGGCCAACGCTTGCCTGGCCTACCTGCGCTTCGAGGAAATTTTCCACGGTGAGGCTTTCGCCGGACACAGATCGAACGGCGCCAGGGTGCAGCGGCCGCTGTGGGCGAGCACGAGCACCAAGAACCCGAGGTACCAGGACATCAAGTACGTGGAGGAGCTGGTCGGACCGGAGACGGTCAACACCATCCCGACGGCGACCCTTCAAGCCTACAGGGACCACGGGCGGCCGAGCAACGCCCTCGCCCACGGGCTGGCATCGTGCCGCGAGGACCTTCAGCGGCTGCGGCGGGTCGGGATCGATCTCGATGCCGTCACCCGGCGGCTCCAGGTGGATGGCGTGTCGGCTTTCGCCGCCGCCTTCGATCAGTTGATGGCCGCCCTCGATGAAGCCCGGTCGCGACGGTAGGGCCTGATCGTCTTTTAAACTGCCACATTTCCGCCATGGGTGCTCCCAAATTTGATGATCAGATCGTTTCCTGTGGGGCACCCGGTGTGGTTCAATGGTTGGACGATCGAGTCCGGGAGTAGGGGCTTATGTGCGGCATCATCGGTTATGTGGGTTCCGACGAGGTCGTTCCGATCGTCCTCGACGGACTGAAGCGTCTCGAGTACCGGGGCTACGACTCGGCGGGGATGGCGGTGATGGGCGCGGACGGGCTCCAGATTCTCCGCGCCGAAGGCAAGCTGGCCAACCTCGAGCAGCTCGCCTACCACAACCCCCTCCACGGCACCCACGGCATCGGCCACACCCGATGGGCCACCCATGGCGCGCCCACCGAGGCCAACGCCCACCCCCAGACCGACAGCAAACGATCGGTGGCGGTGGTCCACAACGGAATCCTCGAGAACTACACCGCCCTTCGGGCCGAGCTGCTGGCCGCCGGCGTCGAGCTCGAGTCGGACACCGACACCGAGCTGATCGCCCAGCTGCTCGGCGGCGAGCAGGGAGACCTCGAACAACGGGTGCTGCGGGTGCTGCCGCGGCTCCGGGGCCAGTTCGCGGTGGTCGCGGTGTGCCGCGACCAACCGGATGTGATCGTCGCCTTCCGCCAGGGCCCGCCGTTGGTGGTGGGGCTCGGCGAGGGTGAGAACGTTGTCGCCTCGGACGTGACAGCGCTGCTCCACCGCACCCGGCGAGTGATCTTCCTCCACAACGGCGACGTGGCGGTGGTGCAGCCGGACGGAGTGCGGGTGGTGGGCCGTGACGGTCGGACGGTGGCGCGGACCGCGGAAACCCTTGATTGGGATGCGGGAAGAGTGGAAAAGGGTGGCTTCCGACACTATATGCTCAAGGAGATCTTCGAGCAGCCGGACGCCATCCGCAGTACCGTTCTGGCCTATCTCGACCACGACCGGACCGGGGTCAACCTTGACGGGCTCGGTTTCTCGACCGAGCAACTGGCCGGGCTCAGCCGCGTCAACCTGGTGGCCTGTGGCACCTCCTGGCACGCCAGCCTGGTGGGCAAGTTCATGATCGAGGCCCTGGCGGGCATTCCCACCGACGTCGACTACGCCTCCGAGTACCGGTACCGGAACCCCCTGTTGGGTGACGACGTGCTGGTGATCGGAGTCTCCCAGTCGGGCGAGACCGCCGACACCCTGGCCGCCATGGAGCTGGCCGCGTCGCAGGGGGCGCTGCTCGGGGCGGTGTGCAACGTGCGCGGCTCGTCGGCCTGGCGGTTGGCCGCCGCGCGCATGCTGACCCAGGCCGGCCCCGAGATCGGGGTCGCCTCCACCAAGGCCTTCACCACCCAGCTGGTGGCCATGGTGCTGGTGGCGCTGGCGCTGCGCAGAGCAAAGGGCTTGGCGGACGACGCGGACCGCGAGCTCGTCCGCCACCTGCAGCGGCTGCCGCTCGCCCTCGACGAGGTCCTCAGCGGAGACCGCGAGATCTACCGGCGCTGCGTCGACATCCTGTCGGGCGGAGACTCGCTCTTCCTGGGCCGTGGCATCCACTACCCGATCGCTCTCGAGGGGGCGCTCAAGCTCAAGGAGCTGAGCTATTTGCACGCCGAGGGCTACCCCGCGGGTGAAATGAAGCACGGCCCGATCGCGTTGGTGGAGGACGGCTACCCGGTGGTCGCCGTGGCCCCGCCCACCGCAACCCGGGAGAAGTTGCTCGGCAATCTGATGGAGGTCCGTGCCCGCGGCGCGCGGGTGCTGGCGGTGGCCGAGGCCGGTTCGGCGGAGGTCGAGGCGGTGGCCGAGATGGTGTTGCCGATGCCGGTGGTTCACCCGCTGCTGCAGCCGGTGGTGGCGGTGGTGCCGCTGCAGCGACTGGCCTACGAGGTGGCGGTGGAGCTCGGGCTCGACGTCGATCAACCCCGCAACCTCGCGAAGTCCGTGACTGTCGAGTAGCCTCGGCGAGAGATTCCAAATTCCAAATTGCAAATTCCAAATTGAGGATCGAGAATGGCGTTTCCTGCTGGCTTCGGACGCGGCACCACCGCGACGAGCCAATTCCTGATTTGCAATTTGCAATCTGCAATTTGCAATCTGTAATTTGCAATTCACTCTGCAGGAGTTCTTGTGACGATCGAAGAGTCGATGACATGCTGGACCTTGACCGAGATCTGAACTCCGCCCAGCGGGAGGCGGTCGCTCACGGCGAGGGGCCGCTGCTGGTGCTGGCCGGCGCCGGCTCGGGCAAGACCCGCGTCCTCACCTACCGCATCGCCCTCCTGTTGGCCGAGAAAACGGCGGCCACCCACGAGATCACCGCCGTCACCTTCACCAACAAGGCGGCGCTGGAAATGCGGGAGCGCGTGTTGCGGCTGGTCGGGGGAGACCTCGCCGGCGGCTTCGTCGGCACCTTCCATCGCTGGGCCCTGGAGGTGTTGCGTCGATACCCGGAGGGGGCCGGCCTGGCCCGGTGGTTCGGCATCATCGACTCGGATGAGCAGCGCGCCCTGGTGAGCAAGGTGCTCAAGGAGCTCGACCTCGATCCGAAGGACCACCCGCCGCGGCTGCTGTTGGCCAGGATTTCGCGCGCCGTCAACCGTTGCCAGAGCCCGTCCGACCCCCAAGCGGCAGTCGGGGACGGGGTGACATCGCGAGTCTTCGAGCGGTACACCGAGCTCAAGACGGCGGCCGGTGTGGTGGACTTCGACGACATGCTGGTGTTTGCGCTGCAGCTGATCCGCCATCACCCACCGGCGCTCCAGGCGGTACAGCGCCGTGCCCGGTGGCTGCTGGTTGACGAGTTCCAGGACACCAATCGCCTCCAGATGGAGCTGTTGGCCGCGGCCTTGGGCGGAGCCGGCAACATCACGGCGGTCGGCGACGAGGATCAGTCCATCTACGGCTGGAGGGGAGCCGAGATGGAGAACATCCTGGCCTTCGAACGCCACTTCCCCGGCGCCCGGGTGGTGCTCTTGGAGGAGAACTACCGCTCGAGCCGGCCGATCCTCGATGCCGCCGGGGCCCTGATCGCCCACAACCACCGGCGCCGGGGCAAACGACTGTTCACCGGAAGAGAGGGCGGCGAGGTGGTTCGTCTCTTCGTGGCCGACGACGAACGGGGGGAGGCGCGCTGGGTCGCGGACAGGGTGGAGGAGCTCCATCCTCGCCGGGCGTTTTCCCAGATGGCTGTGCTGGTGAGGACCAACGCCCAGACCCGGGCCTTCGAGGAGGAACTGACCGGCCGGCGGATCCCCCACCGGGTGATCGGGGGCCTCAGGTTCTGGGCTCGCGCCGAGGTCAAGGATGCCCTGGCCTATCTGCGGCTGGTTGTGCGGCCCGACGACGTACTCGCCTTCGAGCGGGTGGTGAACGTGCCCGCCCGTGGCATTGGCGCGGTCACCATGGATCAGCTCCACCGCCACGCGGCGTTGACCGGGCTGGCCCTGCCGGCGGCCGCCCGCAAGCTGCCCGAGGCGCTGAATCGAAGGGCGCGGATCTCGCTGGCGGCGTTCTTCGCCGTGCTCGACCGGGCAGCGGAGCAACGGCCGCTGCTGGAGCCTGGCGACTTTGTCGGTTGGTTGCTCGAGGCGTCGGGTCTGCTGTCGCTGTATGACGGTGACGACGAGGAACGGGTGGCCCGCCGCGAGAATCTGCAGCAGCTGGCGGCGGCGGTGGCGGAGGCCGCAGCCCGGGGCCAGGATCTGGGGGATTTTCTCGATGCGGTGGCCCTGCTCGAGGAAGGCGACGACGAAACGTCGGAGGATGCGGTCAGCCTGATGACGTTGCACGCCGCCAAGGGGCTCGAGTTCGAGATGGTGGTGCTCGCCGGCCTCGAGGACGGGCTGTTGCCCCACGCCAACTCGCACGACGACCCGGAACGCCTGGAAGAGGAGCGGCGGCTGGCCTACGTCGGGATGACCAGAGCCCGCGACTGGCTCGCCCTGACGGCGGCCCGTTCGCGATTCCTGTTCGGGACTCGGCTGCCCACCCGGCAATCGCGGTTTCTGGCCGAGCTGCCCGAGGGCCGCGTCGTGAACCTATCGGCCGAGGCGGCCGCCGTCCCGCCGGCAGCTCTGGCGGTCGCCGGCCGCCGCGAGCGCGGGCCGGCCCGGGCGCCGGTCGCGCCCGGGCGATCGAGGCGGCCCGCCCCCGCCACCGTGATCGACGCCGACGGCGAGGGTTGGAGACCCGGCAACCGTGTCCGTCACCGCAGCTTCGGAACCGGTGTGGTGCTCTCCTGTCAGGGTCGGGGTCGGCACCTCAAGCTGGTGGTCTACTTCGATCGCGCCGGCCGCAAGACGTTGGTGCCGACCATCGCCAAGCTCGAGAAGGTCTGACCGCCCGCCCACCCACCCAGTCAAAAGTCGAAAGTCAAAAGCCAAAAGTCGAATTTCGTTAATGCCCACAAACCCCGTGACCCTGGGGTGGGTGGGCAGGGACTTTAGACATTAGACTTTTGACTTTGGACTCCGAGGTTGTGCGTCGGGCGGGAACGGGGGAGAATCACGGTTCGGAGGCTTCAGATGGATCAACAGTGGCATCACACGACGGTGATCGCGGTGCGGCGGGATCGAACGGTGGCCATCGGCTCGGACGGGCAGGTGACCCTCGGCACCACCGTGATGAAGCACGGTGCCTCCAAGGTCCGGCGGCTGGCCGAGGGACGGGTGCTGGCCGGCTTTGCGGGGTCGGTGGCCGACGCGCTCGCCCTCTTCACCCGCTTCGAGGCCAAGCTGGGGGAGTTCAACCACAACCTGGACAGGGCGGCGGTGGAGCTGGCCAGGGAGTGGCGGACCGACCGGGCGCTGAGGCATCTGGAGGCGCTGCTGGTGGCCGCGGATCGAAGCACCACTCTGCTGGTGTCGGGAACCGGCGAGGTGCTGTCGCCGGACGACGACGTGGTGGCGGTGGGCTCGGGTGGGAGCTACGCGTTGGCGGCCGCCCGCGCGCTGTTGACTCACACCAAGATGGGCGCGACCGAGGTGGTGTCCGAGGCGCTCAAGATCGCCTCCGCCATCGACATCTACACCAACGACCACATCACCATCGAGGAGCTGAGTCAGTGAAGGTTGAAGGCCTGACACCCAAGGAGATCGTCGCCGAGCTGGACCGCTACATCGTCAGCCAGGGAGCCGCCAAGCGGGCCGTGGCGGTGGCGCTGCGCAATCGCTGGCGGCGGCAGCAGCTGGAGCCGGAGCTGCGCGAAGAGGTGGCTCCGAAGAACATCATCATGATGGGCCCCACCGGGGTCGGCAAGACCGAAATCGCCCGCCGTCTGGCCCGGCTCACCGGTTCGCCCTTCCTCAAGGTCGAGGCCTCGAAGTTCACCGAGGTCGGGTACGTCGGCCGGGACGTGGACTCGATCGTTCGCGACCTCGTGGAGGCCGGCATCCAGCTGGTGCGGGACGAGCGGGTGCGCGAGGTGAGGGTGCGCGCGGAACGGGCCGCCGAGGACCGCCTGCTGGACCTGCTTGTGGCCGCCTCGGCCGGGGTCGGCGACTCTCTCGAGGAACGCCGGCGCGGCCTCAAGCGACCGCTGCGCGACGGCATGCTCGAGGGACACGAGGTCGAGCTCGACGTGGCGGAGCAGCGGGTGCCGACCCTGGACATGTTCACCCCGCAGGGTGTCGAGTCCATGGGCATCGATCTCAAGGACATGTTCGGCGGCATGTTCGGCCGCAAGTCTCGCAAGCGAATGGCGGTCTCCGAGGCGCGACGGATCCTGGTCGCCGAGGAGGAGGAGAAGCTGATCGACCGATCCCAGGTCGAGGCGGAGGCCCTGGAAAGGGTCGAGCAGGCGGGGATCGTGTTTCTCGACGAGATCGACAAGATCGCGTCCCGCGAGGATGCCGCCCGCGGACCGGACGTGTCCCGAGAGGGCGTGCAGCGGGATCTGCTGCCCATCGTCGAGGGCAGCACGGTGACTACCAAGTACGGAGTGGTGCGCACCGACCACGTGCTGTTCATCGCGGCGGGCGCGTTCCACGTTGCCAAGCCGTCGGATTTGATCCCCGAGCTCCAGGGGCGATTCCCGATCCGCGTCGAGCTGCGGGCGTTGGACGCCGACGACTTCGAGCGGATCCTGGTGGAACCGGAGAACTCGCTGATTCGTCAGTATACGGCGCTGCTCGGCACCGAGCAGGTGGAGCTGCGCTTCACCGATGACGCGGTGCGGGCGGTGGCCGAGATGGCGGCCCAGATCAACGAGTCCGCCGAGAACATCGGCGCGCGCCGGCTCTACACGGTGATGGAGAAGCTGCTCGAGGACATCTCATTTGATGCTCCCGAGCGCGCCGGTGAGGTGTTCTCCCTGACCGGAGACTCGGTGCGGGACACGCTCGCCGAACTGGTGGCCGATCGCGACCTGGCACGGTATATCCTTTAGGGGCCGTTAGCCGTTAGCCGTTAGCCGTTAGCCGTTGGCTGTTTGCGGTAGGGTGTAGGTGGTGGGCAGAGGACGACTTTCAATCCGCGTCCCGGTGACCGTTTTCGCAATGGCGTTGTCGGTTGTCGTGGTTTTGGGCCTGGCAGCGTGTGGTCGGGTAGGAGACCCGCTGCCGCCGCAGGTGCGCCGGGCGGACACCACCCGCGACCTCACCGCGTACCAGGAGGGCCGGGAGGTGGTGCTCGACTGGAGCTACCCGTCGATGACCACCGCCGGCGGCCCGCTGCCGGACCTCGAGGTGATCGAGATCTGGCGGGCGCCGATCCCCCTCGGTCAGGAACCCCTCGGCACCACCGCCAACGACCGCGTCATTCGCCGCCGTCTGCTCGAGGCCCAGGGTGAGCGAATCGCAGTGCTTGACGACGACGCACGCGACCTCGCCACGCGGGGGTCCAAGCTGCAGGTCCGGGATGATCTGGAGGCGTGGCGCAAGATCCATGGCGGCGAGCAGCAGGTCGTTCTGTGGTACGCGGTCCGGACTTTTTGTTGCGGTGGGCGGGCCTCCGACTTTTCCAATATCGCGCGCGTTGTGCCTCAGCTGGCGCCATCGCCGCCGGACTCGTTGCGGGCGGTTCCGGGCCCGTCCGGCATCCGCCTGAGCTGGCTTGGCACCGGCGATACCTTGACCCTGGTGGAGCGGTCGGCCGACGGCGAAAGCTGGACGGTGTTGAAGGCCGAACCGGTGGCCGGATCCGAGTATCTTGATGCCACGGCGGGCCAGGGTATGCAGTGGAGCTACCGGTTGCGGTCGGTTCGAAAGCGTGAGGGCGAGGGCCGAGTCATCGGCGATCCGGGACCCGTGGTGACGGTGGACAACCCTGATACCTACCCGCCGACCGCTCCCCGTGACCTGGTCTGCCTGCCCGAGGAGAATCGGGTCCTGATTCGATGGCGGGCCGTGTCTGACGCCGCTGCCTACCGGATCGAGCGGCGGTCCGGGAGCCGGGTTGAGGAGCTCGCCGTCGCCCACACCAGAACCTCCTTCGAGGACGACGACCCGCCGGTGGGCGAGCTCACCTACGCGGTTTCGGCCCTCGACGCGGCCGGAAACTCGTCACCGACCGCTCGGTGCACCGCGACCCTGGGGACCGTCCCGTGAGTCGAAGGCTGCTCAAGGTCGAGGGTGCGGGCAACGACTTCCTGATCGGGATCGGGGAGTGGGCCGCCAGGTTGGCCGATGACCCCGCGCTGGTGGCGCGATTGTGCGACCGGCGGCGGGGGATCGGCGCCGACGGCGCGCTGGCCCTGGTGGGCGAGCCCTCCGGCCGGGTGCGGCTCGGCTATCGCAACGCCGACGGGTCGTCGTCTCCGTTCTGCGGCAACGGCACGCGCTGCGCCGCCCGGGTGGCGGTGGAGGTTCTCGGACTGCCGGCCCGACTGGTGGTGCTCACCGGTTGGGCGGAGGTGCCCGCCGAGGTGGTGGGCACGGTGGTGACCCTCGACCTGCCCGGGCTTCGGGCGGCGCCTCGGGCGGTGGAGCTGGAGTCGCTCGGCCGTCGCTGGCGCGGCAGGCTGCTGGAGGTCGGCGTACCGCACCTGGTGTTGCAGGTGGACGATGTGGGCGAGCTCGACGTGAGCCTGCTGGCGCCCTCCCTGCGCCGCCATCGGGGGCTGGGGCCGGGCGGCGCCAACATCAGCTTCGTATCCGGCGGCGGTGATCGCTCGCTTGACATTCGGACCTTCGAGCGCGGCGTGGAAGCCGAGACCCTGTGCTGCGGCTCGGCGGTGGTGGCGGCGGGGCTGGTCGAGATGGCCGACCGCCGGGCCCGCAGGGTGGTGCTTCGCGCCCGCTCAGGTGATCAGCTGGTGGTCGAAACCCAAGGAAATCCGCTCCACGACCGGGTCCTGCTCACCGGCCCGACCCGAATTATCGCGACCGTCGAGCCGGCTCCCGACCTCCTGAGTCTTGAGAGTTCAAAGTTGAAAGTTGAAAGTTGAAAGTCGGGCCCTCGGCCGCCGGGTACTGCCAACTGCCAACTGCCAACTGCCAACCGCCAACTGCTAACTGCTAACCGAGTGGGTGGGGGAAGAAGGTCCAGCCGAGCGCGAGGATGGCGCCGGCGTAGAGGGCGGCGGCCAGGTCGTCGGCGACGATGCCGGTGCCGCCGGGGATCCGTTCGAACCGGTGAACCGGCCACGGCTTGGCGATGTCGAAGATCCTGAACAACAGGAAGGCCGCCCCGGTGAAGACCGCCAGCTCGAAGGCGCCGTCGATCTCGACGAAGGGCAGGGCCACCAGCAAGGTGAGCCACTGGCCGGCCACCTCGTCAATGACGATCGGTCCCGGGTCCCCGGCCTGCCTTCTTCTTGCCTCCACACCACAGGCCCACGGACCGACGACCACTGCCGCCACCGTGAGACAGGCCGTCAGGGCGAGCAGGCGCCAGGAGGGGTTCACGGCCGCGGCCAGCGCCCACCACACGATCGCCGCCGGCAGCGATCCGGCGGTGGTGCCGGGGGCCGGCAGATGGTCGCCGAGTCCGCCGCTGGTGGCGATGAAGCGCGCTGCGCGCTGGGATCGGGTTTCAGATTGGGCTGGCACGTCGGGATGGTAGCAGAGCTCAGTTGCCAGCTATCCGGGCGAGCAATTGGCGGTGAAAGCCGTCGAAGCTGCCCGACGAGCAGCCGAGAACGAGATCTCCCGGCGCCAGCAGGGGGAGGAGCGCCGCGACCGCGTTGTCATCCTCACCGGGCATGACCGCCTCGACCCCCGCGGCCCGAAGATCCTCGGCCACAGCCTGGCGGTCCAAGACCTCGGCCGGATCGAGCCGGTCGCGGTGGAAGGGCGCGGCGATCAGCACCAGGTCGGCGCCCGACAGGGCCTCCAGGTAGGCGGCCTGGAAGCTGCGGCGCGCGGCGGTGATGGAGCGCGGCTCGAAGGCCACCACCAGGCGGCGACCCGGCCAGCGCTGGCGAGCCGCTGCGATGGTGGCTGCCAGCGCGGTGGGGTGGTGGGCGAAGTCGTCCACCACGATGATGTTTTCTGCCTCGCCCACCACCTGCTGGCGGCGCGCCACGCCGGGAAAGCGCGAGATCGACTGGACGGCCTGCTCGATGCCGACCCCGGCGGTGACCGCCGCCGCCACCGCCATCGCCGCGTTGTGGAGGTTGTGCTCGCCGGCCATCGGGACCCGCAGTGGGAACCGGTCGCCTCGCCAAGCGATTTCGGCCTGCGAGATCTCGCCGGCCGCTGCCCAGGCGGAGACCCTGAAATCGGCGTCGCGCCCGGGTCCCACGGTCACCACCGGTGCCGAGGCGTCGCGGATCGCCGCCTCGGTACCGGGGCGGAAGAGACTTGCCACGACCGCGCCGTGCCGCGGAACCTGCGCCGCCCCGGCCCTGAACGCCGTGATGACGGCGTCGAGGTCGCGGTAGATGTCGGCGTGATCGAACTCCACCGGACCGAGCACGAACAGGTGGGGTCGGTAGTGAAGGAACTTCGGCCCTCGGTCAAAAAAGGCGGTGTTGTACTCGTCTCCCTCGATGACCAGTTGGCCGCCACGGCCGGCGCGGTAGGGTCGGCCGCTCCAGGTGGGCATGCCGCCGATCAGATAGCTGGGGTCCCGGCCCAGGTCCTCGAGGATCCAGGCGAGCATGGCGGAGGTGGTGGTCTTGCCGTGGGTTCCGGCGACCACCAGGCTGTCCAGCCCGCCGGCCAGCACGTAGTGGGCCACGGCCTCGGCCTGGGAGAGGTGGGGGATCCGTCGGGCGAGGACGGCTGCGACCTCGGGGTTGGTTCGAGGCACGGCGTTGCCGATGACGACCCGGTCGGTGTCGGTGGGAATTCGACTCGGGTCGAACCCCAGCCGAACCGGGACTCCGATCTCCTCGAGCAGGGTGCTCATGGGCGGATAGAGCTGGGTGTCGACCCCCGTCACCCGGTGCCCCATCTCATGAAGCAGGCCGGCCAGGGGCGCCATGGCGGTGCCGCCGATGGGCAGGAAGTAGAGGCGTTCCGGGTTAGCCCGCATGGCTCGGCGACCACCTGCCGCGGAGTCTCGCCGTCCTGGCGACGATACCCGGAAAGACCTGCGTGCTCTGGTAACGATCCTGCAAAAGCTGTACTCCGCGCCTTGCGGACCCCCGGAGGAGGTCCATAGGATTGTCGCTGTTTGGTGAGTGGTTGACAAGGAGGACGTGATGTTCAAGACAACCTCGAAAACGATCGCGGTCGCGGCGCTTTGCTGCGTAGCCGCCGTCTCGTTTGCCCAGGGACCGAGCGCCGGGCCCAACATGGTGGTGCCGGAGAAGGTCAAGGACGTGGGCACGGTGGCCCAGGGTGAGATGGTCGAAGTGAACTTCAAGATCCTCAACGAGGGCTCCGAGACCCTGGAGGTGAAGGCGGTACGCCCGACCTGTGGCTGCACGGTGGCGGATTATGACCAGGAAATCGCGCCGGGCGCCGAGGGTGTGGTGAAGGCCAAGCTGGACACCAAGGACTTCTCGGGTCCCATCTCCAAGTCCATCCTCATCATGACGAACGATCCCAGGGAGCCAACGGTGTCGGTGGTGATCAAGGCCGACGTGCGACCGTTCGTCGAGGTGCTGCCGCGACCGTTGATCCGTTTCAACGCGGTGCAGCGAGAGCCGATGATTCAAAAGGTGGTGGTGGTGGGGGCTGACTCCGACCAGAATTTCAAGGTCACCAAGGTGGAGTCCAGCGTGTCCTTCCTGAAGGCCTCGGTTCGCAAGCTCGGCGGCGACGAGCTGATCGGCGGCAAGTCGAGCCAGCAGTACGAGGTCAGTCTCGAGCTCACCAAGGGAGCCCCGGTGGGGCCAGTGAGCGCCAAGCTCTCCATCATGACCGATCACCCCAGGGCCCCGGAGGTGGTGGTCAAGGTCTACGGTGTGGTGCGGGCCTTGATCCAGGTGACCCCGGCCCAGGTTCAGTTCGGCACTGTGGACGCCAAGGCCAGACCGGGCCGAAACGTGATCGTGGTCAACAATCGCACCGGCAAGGCCGCGATGACCCTCGGTACCCTGGCTGTGGATGACGCCGCCTTCGACGCCTCCGTTTCCACCATCGAAGAGGGTCGCCGCTACCAGGTGACGATCAAGGTCAAGGAGGACGCGACGGCAGGGGCTCACGCAGCGACCCTCACCATCAAAACCACCGATCCCGACTTCCCCGAGCTGACGGTGCCGGTGAAGGCGAATATTCAATAAGCAGTGCGCTCAACTCCTTGATTCGGGGAGGCCTCGGCCTCCCCGGTTCATTCTTGGGCGAACGAGGACGGTGATCTGGATGGGCCCCACAAGAACGCAGAATGAGGCGCGACGGTGCTGACGACCCTCGGCATCGAGACCTCCTGCGACGAGACCGCCGTCGCGCTGCTCGACGGTGACGGCCGGGTGGTGGTGGATCTGCTGGCCAGCCAGGCGGATTGCCACGCACCTTTCGGCGGGGTGGTGCCCGAGCTGGCGAGTCGCGAGCACCTGGCGGCATTGCCGTACCTGGTTTCTCGCGCGTTGACCGAAGGCGGACCGGCGCCCGAGCTGGTGGCCGTGACCGGCGGCCCGGGGTTGGTCGGGGCGTTGCTCGTGGGCCTTCGATTTGCCGCCGCCTTCGCCTGGGCCCGCAGGCTTGCTTTGGTGTCGGTGGATCACCTCGAGGGACACCTGGTGTCACCCTTTCTCGATCCCGGAGGCGGCCCGGCGCTCGAGCTTCCCCGGCGCACGCTCGCGCTGGTGGCGTCCGGCGGCCACTCCAGTTGGTATCTGATGGAAGGGGGCGACGCACGCCGGCTGTGCCGGACCCGGGACGACGCCGCCGGTGAGAGCTTCGACAAGGTGGCTCAGGTGCTTGGCCTGCCGTACCCAGGGGGGCCGGTGGTCGACCGCATGGCCCGTGACGGCGATCCGGGGGCGGTCGATCTGCCGCGACCCAGGCTGCGCGACAGCAGCGTGGACTTCTCCTTTTCCGGGCTCAAGTCGGCCGCCGTGCGGTGGATTCGAGCGCGGGGGCTGGAGGGGCGGGGAGCGACGGATCCGCCGGCCGAGGTCCGAGACCTGCTGGCCTCCTTCGAGGCTGCGGTGGTGGACCAGCTCATGGCTCCACTCGAAGAGCTGGCCGAGCGTTACACGCCCTCGGCGCTGACCGCCTCGGGAGGGGTGGCGGCCAACACCCTGCTGCGACGAAGGATCGAGGAAGCCGGCCGGAAGATGGGAGTGGATGTTTGGCTGCCGCCGGCCAGGTTCACCACCGACAACGCCGCCATGGTGGCCCGCGCGGGCCAGCTCGCCAGGGCTCGCGGCTTACACCACGATCCGCGCAGGATCGATGCTCGCGGCCGGGAGGCGTGGCAGCCGCCAGGAATGAAGGGGCTTTCCTCGAGACGCGGGAGTGTGTAGGATTCGTCGGATGAGTCAGAAGAAATCCGTTTTCCGCGAATACTATGAGGCCATCCTGGTGGCCTTCATCCTCGCTCTCTTCGTGCGGACCTTTGTTTTCGAGAACTTCAAGATCCCCTCCGGGTCGATGGAGGATAACCTGCTGGTGGGCGACCACCTGGTGGTCAACAAGTTCATCTATGGCGAGCACGCGACGACCTTCGTCCACAGTCTCTTCGGCTATCGCGGACCGCGGCGGGGTGATGTGGTGGTCTTCAAGTACCCGAACCAGCCGCGACGTGACTTCATCAAGCGCTGCGTGGCGGTGGCGGGCGACACCGTGGAGGTTCGGGACAAGGCCCTGTTCATCAACGGCGAACCGCAGCAGGAGCCCTACGTGGTTTTCAAGGGAGACCAGATGGGCCGAAAGAGAGGCCTGGCCGGCGACAACTACGGCCCGAGGGTGGTGCCGCAAGGGACCGTTTTCTGTCTCGGCGACAACCGCGACAACTCTCTCGATTCTCGCTTCTGGGGCCCGGTGCCGCTGAGCTACGTCAAGGGTCGGGCGGTGCTCATCTACTGGTCATACGAGGCCAAGCGCAACGACTGGGAGTGGCGCGGAGTGGCGCACCGGATGAGACAGCTGGCCGAGGTCTTCGTCAACTTCTTCACCAAGACCCGCTGGAGCAGGACCTTCCGGCTGATCGAGTGAGGCGGTTACCGGACGCGAAAGTGGTACCATTGAAACGAAGCGGTCATTGAGTCGTTGAACGGAGGCCTCAGTTCATGAACAGGTGGCGATCCCAGAGGGGTGACGTGCCCGTCGGATGTCTGGTGGGGATGGTGGTGGCCTTGGTGGTGGCCCTGGTCGGCATCAAAACGGCGCCGGTGATAGTCTCGGTGGGTGAGTTCGATAAGGAGGTCAAGGCGCAGGCCGAGCGGGCCAGCCTCCCCGCCCACGATGACAAGTTCATCCGGAAGGAGCTGGTGGCGATCGCCGGCCAGCTGGACATTCCCATCAACGCCAAATCGATCTGGATCAAGCGCACCTCGAACCGAATCAAGCTGCGCGTGACCTACGACTACCCGATCGAGTTTCCCGGTTACACGTACGTCTGGCACAAGGAACACTACGAAGATCGGCCCCTGTTCTAAGGCGCAGATCTCACCGGATTTCGGCGAGGATCCGGCGCGCGGCCTCGGCCGGTGAGGCAGCGCGCGTGATCGGCCGCCCAACCACCAACAGATCGGCTCCCAACGCCACCGCCTCGGCCGGTGTCGCGATGCGCCGCTGATCGTCGCTGCCGTGACCGGAGGGTCTGATGCCCGGAGTCACGATGAGCAGGTCCCGGTGTCCGGCCTGTCGAACCAGCCCGGCCTCCCGGGGTGAGGCGACGATGCCGTCGGCACCGCAGTGACTGGCCATCTCGGTCCATCGAAGCACCGTCTCGCTGGCGGAAAGGGCGAATCCGAGGTCGGCCATGACCGCCGAATCGAGGCTGGTCAGCACGGTGACTGCGATCACCAGCGGGCGCTCGCCGGACCCGCCCGCTCGAACCCCCTCCACCGCCGCGGTCACCATCTCGGGTCCGCCGCCGGCGTGGACCGTGACCATGTCGGCGCCGCAGCGTGCGACGTTGGCAGCGGCGCGTCCAACGGTCGCCGGGATGTCGTGCAGCTTCAGGTCGAGGAAGATCCGGCTGCCCGCCCCGACCAGCTCGCGCACGAGATCGGGACCGTGAGCCACGAACGCCTCGAGCCCGATCTTGAGCCAGCCAACCTCGGGCGTCAGGGAGGCGGCCGTGGCGAGGATCCAGTCGCGATCGGTTCCGTCCAGGGCGACGCAGAGCTCTGGCTTTCGGCTGTTCAACGTCGGGTGACCTCCCGCTTCGGTGGCAGTTTACGTGATCGGCGTGAAAAGGCAGCAGGGCAGCAGGGCAGAGGACGGGAGGCAAACGGCATCCAGCCGGTGAGCAGGACGATCCCCAATCACGGTAGGATGGGGGTCCCATGAAGGACCGGCGAGGCGGACTGTGGCTCGATGCGGCGGTGGCCGGCGCGGCTGCCGGTGTTCTCGCCGAGGTCTTGGTCTACCGCCTGAACCCGGAGGTCACGCAGGCACCGGGACCGATTCTCATGGGCGTCCCCCCGTGGGCATCCTGGGGTGCGCTCGGGTTTGGGCTGCCGCTGCTGCTCGCGGCGGCGGTGTTCCGCCGGCTGCTCCACCGGGAGGGCGGCTGGTGGGTCCCCGAGCTCGCCGCCCTGGCCTACCTGGTGGCCGCGGTGATGTCGAACGTCAACTCGGGGCTCCACGAGTTCCTGTTGTCTCCGTCGGCCCAGCGGGTCATGCAGCAGGACGCAGTCACCTGGGGTGGCGGCGTGCTGCTCGTTTTGGTCGGCGGCCATCTGGTGCGACGACGGGGGGCGACTCCCGGCCTGCGGTACGGCTTTGCCGTCGTCATCCTGGTGCTGCCCCTCGTCCGGCTGCTGTCGCAATCGACCCCGCCCGGGGTGCCGCTCGAGGTCGAGGCCAGACCGATCGGGATTCCGGACCGTCGTCTGGTGGTCATCGGGATCGAGGGCCTCGACGTGGGCGTGCTGCTGGGCCCGGCAACCGACGCCAGGTTTCAAAGCCTGGCCGAGCTGAAGGTCGCCGGCAGCTGGGGCGCCATCGAGCCTCACCGGCCGCACCTGCGGCGGTCGGCCTGGACCTCGCTGGCAACGGGGACCTACCCGGAGCGCCACGGCGTCAAGTCCGACTGGGGTTGGCTGCTGCCGTGGCAGCCCCAGGCGCCGCTCAGGCTGTTGCCGTGGACGCCCTCGGGTTCGCGCCTCATCCTACCTTGGGGGCTGGCGGACCGGGTGACGCCGGCACCGGCCTCGGTGCCCCCGTTGTGGGAGAGGATCCGGCTCTCCGGCGTGGCGACGTCGGTTTTCGGATGGCCGGGTGAGTGGTCATCCGAGGGTCGGTTCGATCCTCCGGCGGCGGCCGATGTGGCCGGTTTCGCCCCCGATGTCACCTCGTCGATTGGTTGGATGCTCGAGACCTTCCCGAATCGCGGCGCTGTGGTGCGAGACGCGTTGGCGTCGGATGAGGTGCGGGTCGTTGCCGCCGTTGCCGCCCTGCAGTCGGGAGCGGATCAGGTGTGGCTTCATCTCGACGGGCTGGCCGTGGCTCGGGCCGAGCTCGAACCGATCAAGCCTCGCCACACCCGGGAACGAGAGGTGGTCGCCCTCGCCCTCCAGGTGCTGGACGACCAGCTGATGACGGTGCTGACAGCGGCGGGCACTGGGGCCACCGTTGCCCTCGTCACGCCCTACGGACTGGCACCTCCCGATTCGTGGGAGCGGCTGCAGCGCCTTCTGGGGGGTGGCGACGAGTGGCGGACGTCGGCCGAAACCTGTCCCCCCGGCCTGGTCATGCTCAGTGGCGCCGGCGTCAACCGGAACCGACGGCTCGACGGCGTTCGCCTTCCCGACATCGCTCCCACCCTGTGCTACCTGGTGGGCCTGCCGGTGGCGCAGTACATGCAGGGCCGCGTCGTCGTCGATGCCATCGAACCCTCGTTCCTGGAGGACCACCCGCTGCGAGTGATTGACTGATCGAAAATATAAAATCGAAAATGCAATTCCATGCGAACTCCGAATCGGTCGACACCGACGCGGAGTGGTACATTTGGCGGTGATGAAGCGCCTCTCGGTTGTCGTCCCCGTGTACAACGAAGAGAGCACCGTGACCGCCCTGCTCGATCGGGTCGCCGCGGCCCCGCTGGCGGACGGCATCGGTTCCGTGGAGGTGGTGGTCGTCGACGACGGCTCGGCCGACGACACCTGGGGTCGGCTCAGCGCCTGGCGGCCGGTGGCGCGCGGCGACGGCCTCGACATCGCCGTCCAGCGGCTCCAGCACCCCGCCAATCGCGGCAAGGGAGCCGCCCTGCGCACCGGATTTGCGGCGGTGACCGGCGACATCGTGATCATCCAGGACGCCGATCTGGAGTACGACCCGGCCCAGTACCCGGTCCTGTTGGACCCGATCCTGCGCGGTTTGGCCGACGTGGTGTACGGCAGCCGTTTTCTCGGCGGACCCCACCGGGTGCTCTTCTTCTGGCACTACGTGGGCAACCGGTTCCTCACCCTCGTTTCCAACATGTTCAGCGATCTCAACCTCACCGACATGGAGACCTGTTACAAGGTCTTCTCCATCGAGGTCCTGCGCAGCGTCGAGCTGTGCTCCGACCGCTTCGGTTTCGAGCCCGAGGTGACGGCCAAGGTGGCCCGCACCGGCTGCCGCATCTACGAGGTGCCGATCTCCTACCACGGCCGGACCTACGCCGAGGGCAAGAAGATCGGATGGAAGGACGGGGTGTCGGCGATCTTCACGATTTTCAAGTACAACATTTGGAAACGAGGCTGATCCCCGACGACGTCGGCCTTTCGTTTTTTCCCTCCATTGGGTATGGTGACCGGCGCACCGGCGATGGCACGGGAGACGCGGATTGGAGGAGCTCAATGGCCAGGAGAACGGTGGTGACGATGCCCGGGGACGGGATCGGCAAGGTGGTGCTGCCCCAAGCGCTGCGAGTGCTGGAGGCGGCCGGATTCGAAGGGGAGTACGTCGAGGCGGGCATCGGCTGGGAGCACTGGGTCGAGGACGGCAACCCCCTGCCCGAAACGACGGTGGAGCTGATCGCCGAGCACAAGGTGGCCCTGTTCGGGGCCATCACCTCCAAGCCGAAGGACGCTGCGGCCCGTGAGCTCCGGCCCCAGCTCAGGGATCGCGGGTACGTCTACTACTCGCCCATCGTCGGCCTGCGCCAGCGATTCGATCTCGACATCTCGATTCGGCCGTGTATCACCTTCCCGGGCAACCCGCTCAACTTCATCCGGCGGGGAATGGACGGACAGCCGGAGGAGCCCCGGGTCAACGCGGTCATCTTCCGCCAGAACACCGAGGGTCTGTACGGGGGGGTGGAGTGGACCAACCCACCCGATCTGGTGTGGAACGCTCTCGACAGTCATCCGAGATTCAAGGCCTTCCGGGAGGTTCCGCGGGAGGATCTCGCGGTGTCGACCCGGATCTTCACCCGGGCCAAGTGTCGCCGGATCTGCGAGCAGGCGTTCGCCTACGCCGACGCTCACGGCTACGCGAGCGTTACCGTGTGCGAGAAGCCCAACGTGATCCGCGAGACATCGGGGATGATGCTCGCCGAAGCCCGCCTGGCCCACCAGGCCTACCCCCACATCCAGCTCTGGGACACCAACATCGATGCCCAGATGATGTGGCTGACCAAGAACCCCGAGGACTACGGGGTGATCGTTGCGGGCAACATGTTCGGCGACATCATCTCCGACGGCTTCGCCGGGCTGGTGGGCGGCCTCGGCTTTGCCGCGTCGGCCAATATCGGCCGCGAGGTGGGCGTGTTCGAGCCGACTCACGGCTCCGCTCCCAAGTACGCCGAGCTCGACCCGTCGATCGTCAACCCCATCGCCATGGTGCTGTCGGCAGTGCTGATGCTGGATTGGCTCGGCGAGGACGCGATCGCCCAGCGGATCCGAGCCGCGGTGGCGGCGGCGGTGGCCGAGGGCACGGTGCGCTCCTACGACATGCTCAAGCTGCGCGGCGGGCCAGAGGCCGTCGACCAGGGCGCGGCGACCACGGCGCAGATGACCGACGCGATCATCGCGGCGCTGTGAGAACCGGCGCGGGAGGTTCGGCCATGGCCGACAACGAGATCATCGCCGCGGCGGCGGGACCTGAGGGGGACGAGGTCCGTTCAGACGCCAACGTCACCTACCGGCCGAGCTCACAGCCGCTCGAGATTCAGATCACCTCCAAGGTGGACTATCTCTATTCAGCCGCCATCGAGGGGACCCTGCGACGGGTGGCCTCGGCCATGGGGGTCGCAACCGGCCGCCTGGCCGTCACCGACCAGGGCGCCCTCGAGTGGGTCCTGATGGCGCGCGTCGAGGCCTGTTTGCGGCGGGCCGGTTTTAACGGCGACCCGGTGCTTCCCCAACCCTCTCCCGAGATGGCAACGCCGCCGGTGCGGGAGCGTCTCCGCCGCAGCCGGCTTTACGTTCCGGGCAATCGGCCGAAGCTCATGCTGTCGGCCGGGCTTTACGGCGCGGACGGGCTGATCCTCGACCTCGAGGACTCGGTGATCCCCGGCGCCAAGGACGAAGCACGGCTGCTGGTGCGCAATGCGCTGGTGGCGCTGGATTGGGGTTCGTCGGAGCGCATGGTCCGGGTCAACCAGGGGGAACTGGGCGAGCGCGACCTCGCGGCCATCGCACCCCACAACCCCCATGTCGTGCTGCTGCCCAAGGTCGAGGAGGCCGAGCAGGTGCGGCGGGCTTCAGCGCTGGCCGGGGAGGCGGCGGGGGGTGGGAACGCGCCCTTCCTGATGCCGATTCTCGAGTCTCCGAAGGGCATCCGCAACGCCTTCGGGATCGCCGCCGCCGTCGACTCCGTCGTTGCGCTCACCGTCGGGTTGGAGGATCTGGCGGCCGAGCTTGGGGCGCGGCGCACCGAGGCGGGATGGGAGAGCTTTCTGGCTCGCCAAACGGTGGTCTATGCGGCCCGGGCCGCCGGGGTCCAGCCCATCGCGTCGGTCTTCACCGACATTCGCGACAGCGAAGGGCTCGCCGCCTACGTTCGCCGCGAACGCGATTTGGGGTTCGACGGCGTCGGCTGCATCCACCCGGCACAGATCGACGTGGTCCACCGGGAGTTGGCGCCCACCGACGAGCAGATCCGGCGGGCGGTGGCCGTGGTCCGCGCGGCGCGTGACGCGGAGCTGAAGGGTCTGGGTGCGGTGGCGGTGGGGACCAAGATGGTGGACCCGCCGGTCGTGAAGCAGGCGCTACGGACGGTCGGGCAGGCAGTTGCCGCCGGCGTGCTGGCCGCCGACTGGGATTCGCGGGACGATCTCGCGGATCGGTGATCTTCGGTCTTCGATCGGGAGAGGGCGAGGGACATGAGGCACGTGCTGGAGAAAAACGCCGCGGGCAGGATGGTTCCCACCGAGGTCAACGGCCGTGAGTCCGTTCCCTTCCTCGGGGTTGGTGCTCGCAAGCCGTTCGGCCGCAAGGCCGCGCCCCGAATCGTCTCCTGCGTCGACTATCCGACCGACGGCGACAAGCGGGCGCCGTCGATCCGGGAGGCGCTGGCTCAGGTCGGCCTGAGCGATGGGATGGTGGTTTCCACCCACCACCACCTGCGGAACGGCGACCGGGTGGCCAACATGGTCTTCGATGCCGCCGCCGAAATGGGCGTGAAGGACCTGATGTGGTTTCCCTCGGCCTCGTTTCCGGTGCATGCCCAGCAGATCGGCCACCTCGATGCGGGGGTGATCCACCACGTCGAGGGATCCATGAACGGCCCGCTGGGCGACTACTGCTCCCGCGGCCGGATGCGGGGGCTCGGCGTACTGCGCTCCCACGGCGGGCGCTGGCAGGCGATTCAGGACGGTGAGGTGCACATCGACGTGGCCGTGATCGCAGCGCCGTCGGCGGACTGCTTTGGCAACGCCAACGGCCTGCGGGGGCCGGCGGCGTGCGGCCTGCTCGGCTTTGCCCTCGCCGACTCCATGTACGCGGAGCGGGTCGTGGTGGTGACCGACCACCTGGAACCCTTCCCGTGCGTGCCGTGGCAGATCCAGGGCAATAATGTGGACGTGGTAGTGGAAGTGGACTCGATCGGCGATCCCGAGAAGATCGTTTCGGGCACCACCCGGATTACATCGAGCCCCGATCGACTCCGCATTGCCGAGCTGGCCGCCCGGTTCTGCGCCGAAGCGGGCATCATGACCGACGGCTTCTCCTTCCAGGCGGGCGCCGGCGGCACGACTCTGGCCTTCGCCCACTACCTCCGGGATCTCATGCGTTCCGCGGGGGTCACGGCCCGGTTTGCCCGCGGCGGCTCGACCCTGCACATGGTGGAGATGCTCGACGAGGGGCTGGTGGAGTACATCCTCGACGGCCAGACCTTCGATCTCGACGGCGTGCGCTCCATGGCGGACGACCCGCGCCACGTCAACACCTCTCCCTTCACCTCGTACAACTTCCACGGCAAGGGGAACTTCGCCTCCATGGTGGACGTGGCGGTGCTCGGCGCCACCGAAGTCGATCTCGGCTTCAACGCCAACGTGGTCACCCACTCGGACGGCCGCCTGCTCCACGGCATCGGGGGCTGGCAGAACTGCCTCACCGCCGGCGTCGCCATGCTGCTGGTGCCTTCGTTTCGGGATCGCATACCGGTCATCGTCGACGAGGTCACCACCCTCTGTGGGCCGGGCGAGCTGATCGATGTGGTGGTCACCGAGCGGGGGATCGCCATCAACCCCCGCCGCCAAGATCTTCTGGATGGGCTCCGGGGCAGTGCCCTGCCGATCAGGCCAATCGCTCAACTGAAGGCCGAGCTCGATCGGATCTGCGGCGTTCCGTCACCGCCCGAGCGGTCCGAGCAGCCGGTGGCGGTGGTCAAGTGGGTCGACGGTACGGTCCTCGACACCGTCTGGAAGACCTGACCGTTGTTGAATCTCCACTCTAAAAAGATCGGAATCTCTCAATTTCCAGCCCGGACAACCCACTTCTGGGGGAACCCAACGGTGTCGCTCGCCAGCCGAGGTTTCGAGCCCAGCAATGCCGGGCTGGAAATTGAGCTATTTATCTCATACTATACATTTTATCGGTGAGGGTCTTGCGCGTCGAGGCATCTGGGGCTATACTCCCCGCTCCTTGATTCGCCGACGGATCAGGGGGAGGTCGAAGATGAAACCTGGAATCCATCCCGAGTACCACGAGGTCGAAGTGCGTTGCGCCTGCGGCAACTCCTTCGTGACCCACTCGACCAAGCCGGAGCTCCGGCTCGAGATCTGCAGCGTGTGCCACCCGTTCTACACCGGCAAGCAGAAGCTGGTGGACACCGCAGGCATGGTGGAGAAGTTCGAGCGCCGCTACGGCAAGACCGCCAAATAGCGAACGCCGGCCGCCGGCGGGCGGCCATGGAAGTCCCGCGCGATCGGTTTCGCGCGGGATTTTGATTTCTATTCGTCATCTTGAGATGAGGCCATTATGCTGGAGAAGCTCGAAGAGATCGCGCAGCGGCACCAGGAGTTGCTCGAGCGCCAGGCGGACCCCGAGATCGCCGTCGACCGGGTGCGTTCCCGCGAGCTGGCCATCCAGGCCGCGGAGCTCGAGCCGGTGGTCCGGGTGTATCGGTCCTACAGCTCGGTACAAAAGGAGCTTGACGGTGCCCGCGAAGTGCTGGCCGGGACCGACGACGAGGACATGACGGCCCTGGCCGAGGCCGAGGTCGAGGAGCTGGAGGCCCGTCTCGGCGAGCTCGAGGCCGAGCTCCGGGTCTTGCTGCTGCCCGAGGACCCGAACGATCGCCGGAATGTGATTCTCGAGGTGCGGGCGGGGACCGGCGGTGAGGAGGCGGCGCTGTTCGCCGCCGAGCTGCTGCGCATGTACGGCCGGTATGCCGAGACCATGAGATGGCGGTTGTCGGTGACCGACTCCTCCGATACCGGCCTTGGCGGAATCAAGGAGGCGGTGGCGGTGATCGAGGGCGACCGCGTGTTCTCGAGGCTCAAGTACGAATCCGGTGTCCACCGGGTCCAGCGGGTGCCGGCCACCGAGGCGTCGGGCCGCATCCACACCTCGGCGGCGACGGTGGCGGTGATGCCGGAGGCTGAGGAGGTGGAGGTTCAGATCGACGAAAACGACCTCCGAATCGATCGGTTTTGCTCCTCCGGCCCGGGCGGTCAGAGCGTGAACACCACCTACTCCGCGGTCCGCATCACCCACCTTCCCTCAGGCATCGTGGTGAGCTGCCAGGACGAAAAATCGCAGATCCAGAACCGCGCCAAGGCGATGAGGGTTCTCAAGGCGCGGATCAAGGAGATCGAGGAGAACGAGCGGGACCGGGAGCGCGCCGAGGCGCGACGAAGCCAGGTTGGCAGTGGCGACCGCTCGGAGAAGATCCGGACCTACAACTTCCCACAGGGCCGGGTCACCGACCATCGGATCGGGCTCACCGTCCACCGGCTGCAGTCCGTGCTGGAAGGGAATCTGGATCTCCTGCTCGACCCGTTGATCACCCACTTCCAGGCCGAGCGGATGAAGGAGGGTCTTGGGTGAGAGCGCGACACGACCGGGTCACGCGGGATTGGGTCGGGATATCGTGGTGGTTGAAAGTTGAAAGTTGAAAGGGTCGAAAGTTGAAATCCCCACGCGTCCAAGGGGTTCGGCGCAGGCTCAGCGGCGGCGTTGGAGGACGATGATCCGATCGCAGCCACTCAGGTCGCGGATCCGGCGAGCCACGGCCAGACCGAAACCGACCGCCATTTCGGCCACGGTGTCCGCCTGATCTTCACCGAGCTCGAGCAGTGCCCCTCCGCACGGCCGCAGCAGCCGCGGTAGGTCCGCCACCAACGCGCGGATGAGGTCCAGGCCGTCGACACCACCGTCAAGAGCGGTCGCCGGGTCGCGCCTGACCTCCTCCGGCAACCCGTCCATTCGGTCCGATGGTATGTACGGGAGATTGGCGACGACGAGGTCGTAGCCGCCGAACAGGGAGGTCGCGAGGTCACCGCATACCAGTCGGACAGAGGCCTGCGGATAGGCGTCGACGTTGGCCCGAGCCACCTCGATCGCGGTCAGCGAGCGGTCGACCGCCTCCACCCGCCAGCGGGTTCGTTCGATTGCCAGGCTGATCGCGATGCACCCCGAGCCCGTGCCGACGTCGAGCACCCGAGCGGTCGCCGAAACCGGAAGGGCGAGGGCGGTCTGGACCAGCAGCTCGGTCTCCGGTCGCGGGATGAGGACGGCTGGCGATACCCTGAACTCCCGCCCCCAGAACCAGCAGCTTCCAACGAGATGATGCGCGGGCTCACCAGCGGCTCGCCGTCGCAGCCAATTCCGGAATCGACGGGCGGCCTGTGCAGGAACCTGCTCGGACGCGTGGATCAGCAGCCAGCCCTCCTCCACCCCGAGCGACCGGGCCAGCAGCCAACGGGCCTCACGCCGGGGGTCCTGGATGCCCTCCCGGACCGGAAGGGCCCGGGCTCCTTCGAGCAGCAGCTCCGCGACCGTCACCCCGCCACCATACCGCGATCAACGAAAGCCTTCCCCCCCCGGCACTGCAACGACCTCACACCGGCGGCACCAGCCAACCGTGCGATATCGGGTTTCCGAATTCCGAATTGGTCACCACCGACCCGATGCCAGATCATCGCTCGGTTGACACCACCACGCCCCGGCTCCAAAATGCCTGTCTCGCCGCAGCAAGCGGCAGGGAGGCATCCATGATCGAGGCCGACGGCACCACGGACCGCCCGGTCGCCGTGATCGCATTCGGCGGCAACGCCCTGCTGCGTCCGAGCGATCACGGAACCCAGGAGGAGCAGTTCACCCTCGCCTGGAAGGCCACCCGCTGGCTGTACGAGATCATCCAACGGGGCTACGAGCTGGCGATCGTCCACGGCAACGGTCCCCAGGTGGGCAACATCATGATCCAGGTCGAGGAGGCGATCACCAAGATTCCCCCCCAGTCGCTGGACGTGGCGGTGGCCCAGACCCAGGGCTCCATGGGTTACATGCTGGCCAACCAGCTGCGCAACAGGTTCAACGAAGAGCAGCTGGAGAAGGACATCGCCGCCGTGCTCACCGAGGTGGTGGTGGACCCCGACGACAGCGCCTTCGAGAACCCCTCCAAACCGGTGGGCCCGTACTTCACGTCCTACCGGGCGAATCTGCTGATGCAGGAGCAGGGCTGGCAGATGGTGGAGGAAGCCGGTCGCGGTTGGCGCAAGGTGGTGCCGTCGCCGATGCCGACCAGGATTCTGGGTGCTCGCATGCTGCGTGGGATGATCCAGGACGGGGCGGTGGTGATCGCGGGCGGCGGCGGCGGCGTTCCGGTCTACCAGGACGTCGGCGGCTACTACCGCGGGGTCGAGGCGGTTATCGACAAGGACTACGTGGCGTCGATCATGGCCCGCGACCTCGAAGCCGACCTGTTCATCGTGCTCACCAACGTGCCGATGGTGGCCGAGGGCTTCGGCCGGCCCCAACAGCGGTGGCTGCGCACGCTGCCGGTGGCCCGCGCCCGCGAGATGTTGGAGAGCAACCAGTTCCCTCCCGGCTCCATGGGGCCGAAGGTCCGGGCCGCCATTCAGTTCGTCGAGGCCACCGGCAAGGAGGTGCTGATCACCGATGCCGAGCACCTCAAGCAGGCGCTGGCACGGGAGGGCGGGACCTTCATCGTCGCCGACGGCGAGGTCGAATCCGCGACGTTGCCGTAACCTCACCGCATGTCGGATTTCAATCGCTGGTGACTGGTCGGTCATTGCGGACGGCGTTATCCTTGCCGGGATGACGTCGCCGAGCCTGTGGCTCTATCGGGTGCTGATGGTCCTCGCCCTGCCGCTGGTGCTGACGGCGCTGCTGTTGCGGGACTGGCTGACCGGCAAGCGACGACCACCCCTGATCGACCGCCTGGCGACCAAGCTGCCGGAACTCGAACCGGGGGGGGTCTGGATCCAGGCGGTGTCGGTGGGCGAGGTGGAAGTGGCGAGGCGGTTGGTGCGGGAGCTGGGGGACCGTCGTGAAGAGCTGCCCGTGGTGGTGACCGCGACCACCGCCACTGGGCTCGAGCTGGCGAGCCGTGGGCTGGCCGGAGCGGTCCCGGTTCTGCCCTGTCCCCTCGATACGCCCGGCGCCGTCGGGCGCGTGCTGGATGCCGTCAGGCCGCGCCTGCTGGTGCTGGTGGAGACCGAGCTTTGGCCCGAGCTCATGCACCAGGCCGCTCGGCGGGGTGTTCCGGTGGCGGTGGTGAACGGCCGCCTGTCCGAGGCCTCTTTCGCCGGTTACCGGCGGCTGGGCCGCCTGCTGCGACCGCTGCTGGCGCCGCTGACGCTGGTGCTGGTTCGGGACGGCGGCGACGCAACGAGGTTTCGCTCGTTGGGTGTGCCCGGCGAACGAATCCGAGTGGCCGGCAACGTCAAGTACGACCTCGAGCCGGACCCGAGACCGCTCGAGTGGGCGGGCGATGTGCAGCGGCTCGCCGGCGATCGTCCGGTGGTGGTGGCGGGATCCACCATGGAGGGCGAGGAGGGTCCGCTGCTGGACGCGCTTTGCGACGGCTTGGAGGGCGACCGGCGCCCGTTTCTGATCCTCGCGCCGCGCCACCCCGAACGCTTCGACGGGGTCGCCTCGCTGCTTCAGGATCGCGGGGTGCCCTTCGCCCGCCGCAGCGACCCGGACAAGCTGCCGGCGCGCGCCGATGTTTTCCTGCTCGACACCATCGGCGAGCTCAGCCGCGCCTATCGGCTCGGATCGGCGGCGTTCCTCGGCGGTTCGCTGGTGGCCACCGGCGGCCACAATCCGCTCGAACCGGCGGCGTGGGGGGTCCCCGTGGTGAGCGGCCCGCACGTGAGCAATTTTCAGGAGGTGTATGACGAGATGGTGGCCGCCGGCGGCGCCCGGCTGGTGGCCGACCCCGCCGGGCTGGCCTCCGCCCTCGGCGAATGGCTGCGGAATCCCGCCGAGGCGCGGGCCGCGGGCCGCGCCGGTAGGGGGGTTGTCCAAGCCAACCGGGGCGCCACCGCCCGCACCGTCGACGCCCTTTTGGAATTGGTCGATCGCGACGAGGGACGACGGTGAATTACAAATTGCAGATTGAAAATTGCAGATTCCCCCGCCCACCCCATCGTGGCCGTGGTTGCCGGGGCGGGAGGGTGGCAATCTTCAATTTTCAATCTTCAATTTTCAATTTGACTTCGGATGCCGGGGGCAGGCGGTGAGCTGGAAGGATCTGTTGCTGCCGTTGACCCCGCTGTATGCGACAGCGGTTCGGCTGCGAGCCTTCGCCTACGCCAAGGGCTTGCGAAAAACCCATCGACTCGGGATGCCGGTGGTGTCGGTGGGAAATCTGACCTTCGGCGGCACCGGCAAGACGCCGACGGTGGTGGCGCTGGCCCGCGACCTGGTGGAGCGCGGCCGCCGGCCGGCGGTGCTGACCCGCGGCTACGGCCGCATCATCGACGAACCGGTGGTCGTGGTCGGCCCCGACCCCGGAGTGCTCGTGGATCGGACCGGCGACGAGCCCCTCGAGATCGCCAACCGCCTCCCCGGGGTGCCGGTGGTGGTGGATGCCGATCGGGTCCGCGGCGGCCGGCGCGCGGTCGAGCTCGGCGCCGATCTCCTCCTCCTCGACGACGGTTTCCAGCACCTGCGGCTGGCCCGCGACCTGGACCTGGTGCTGGTCGACTCCGGGGACCCGCTGGGGCGGCGGCCGGCTGCCGCCTCGAGGCCGGCTGCGCGAGCCGGTCACCGCCCTGGCCCGAGCCTCGGCCGTACTGGTGACCAAGCTGCCCGCCGATCACGCCGAGCTGCTCGCCGCCATCGGACGGCGGGTTGCCGACGTCGCGGGTCCCAAGCCGGTGTTCGGCGCGCGGCTGAGGGCGACCCGCGTTCGCACCGGTGAGGGCTGGCGGCCGGCGACGATCCTCGACGGCCGGCGAGTGCTCGCCTTCGCCGGCGTCGGGCGGCCCGGGTCCTTCGCCGGGCTGCTCGAGGAAAGCGGGGCCCGGGTGGTGGCGCGGCGGTGGTTTGGGGACCATCACCGCTACACCGAGGCCGAGCTGCAGGGGCTCCTGGACGAGGCGCGGGACCACGAGGCGGTCGCGGTCACCACCGGCAAGGATGCGGTCAAGCTGCCCGCCGACATTCCGGTGTGGGTCGCGGAGGTCGAGGTGGTGCCGCTCGACGGTCGGTGGGACGGGCTGTGGCGGTTGCTGCCGGGTGGTGGCGCGTGAGACCGCGCTCGGATTTTCGCAACCGCGCCGAGTTCGCCGCCTACCGGGGGGTGCGGGGGCTGGCCGGTCTTCTCGGTCCGCGGTCGCTGGCGCGGGTGGGTTCGGTGCTCGGTTCCACCTTCCTGGCGGTGAGCGCGCGACGGCGCGAGATCGTCCATTTCAACCTCGCTCTGGCCTACCCGGAAAAGAGCGACGCCGAGCGCCGACAGCTGGCCGCGGCGGTGGCGAGGCACTTCGGCAGGGTGGCCCTCGACACGCTCCGCCTGCAGCGGATCCACCTCGACAGCTTCCTCGCGGGTGTCGAGATCCGAGGGCAGGAGCACATCGACAGGGCCGCCGATCTCGGCCGGGGCATCCTCTACCTGACCGCCCACATCGGAGTCTGGGAGGTGTCCGCCCTGACCATCGGGCTGATCCGGCCCGAGCTGCTGTTGGCGGTCAACCGCCCGCTCGACAACCCGCTGCTCGAGGAGGAGGTGGTTCGCTTCCGCAGCCGGTTCGGCTCGGTGCCCCTCGGCAAGCGCAACATCGCCCGCGCCATCCTCCAGCACCTCAGGGACCGGGGGAGCGTCGGTTTCCTGATCGACCAGCGGGTCGATCCCTCGGTGGGGGTGGAGGTGCCGTTCTTCGGCCAGCCGGCGTGGACCCACCCGATTCTGGCCCGCATCGTGCGCAAGACCCGGGCGCCGTTGGTGCCGGTGTGCTGCCTGTGGCAGGCGCCCGGCCGCTCCTCCCTGACCTTCTCCGAACCGCTGATGGCCGACGACCTCGGCGACGACGAGCTCGAGGACGTACCGCTGACGGCGAGGTTCTCGGCCATCTCCGAGGAGATGATCCGCCGCCGCCCCGAGCAGTGGCTCTGGTTCCACGACCGATGGCGAAATCTCCGGCTCGCGAAGCAAGAGCTCAACGTTACATAGTCCAAACCAACCGGCTTGATTTCTCTGATATTTAGTTCAATTAACGTGGATCCGGTGTTGGGAAGTGCATCGTATCGGGCGTCATATCGGCACGTAAAACGACGTTCAGGTCGAAGCGACGCGACTCGGTTCCCGAGATCTCCTCACAAACCGTTCATGAGTGCTGATCCGTCCTACGTTTGCGAAGACGGCATCAGAAGAGGAGGTGTGGCATGTACAGGTGGGACGGTCTAGTGGACCGATACGTGATGGTGTGCCAGGCAAGGGGTCTGGCGGAGTCGACGATTGAGCATCGGCTAAGAGAGCTGGGGCGATTCGGCCTTTGGCTGAAGACACGAAGGCCGAAGCCGAAGCTCGAGGAGGTGGACTCAGAGCTGGTGGTCCGTTTCATCAGGGGTCGGTCTGCGTTTCATTCTCGTGCGACAGTGAGCGGTGTCGTCTCGGACCTCCGCGGGATGGGTGAGTTTCTGGTGCAGGAGGGTGTGTGGCGGAAGAACCCGCTGCGCTGGATTCGGGGGCCGAGGCTCGATTCCCGAAGGCGCTTGCCGAAGCGAATCGGCAATAGTCACCTCAAAGCACTTTGGGAAGCTGCTCAGAAAAGGCGTGAGGAGCACAACCGCTATCAGGCGGTCTGCGTGCTGGCGGTTCTTTATGGCACCGGCATTCGGATCGGTGAGCTCGAGCGGTTGGACATCTCTGACTGGGAAGCGGAGACCGCCACCTTGCGGGTGGATGGACGCAAGACGGGCCATGCAAGGAGCATAGCCGTCGGCGGAGGGGTTTGGCGCTGCATCGAGGCGTACCTTCCAAGACGCCACAACCAGCTTGAAAGGACCGGCATTCTGGATGAGTCGGCACTGCTGATCAACCGCAGGGGAAACCGGATGAACGCCCAGAGCATTCGGTTGTTGCTGAAGGGCCTGGCGGACTCCGCAGGGGTACCTAGGGTGACGGCACACCAGTTTCGCCACAGCTGCGCGTCCGATTTGCTGGAGGCCGGTGTGGCCTTGCCGGATGTGAAGCGCCTTCTGGGACACGCGACGATTCAGAGCACGGTGAGGTACCTGGATGTGGCCGATCCGTGCCGTGCTGCCGCGATGCAGATGCACCCCATCAATCGGATTCTCGGAGCGGTCACGCTGGAGGAAAGGCCATGACACGGCTCGATCTCGACCCTTGGCTGGAGGGATACCTGAGCTACCTGGCCGACGTGCGGCGGATGGCGCCGAGAACGGTCATCGACGTCAGGTGCACCTTGAAGAAAGTCAGCATTTCGATGGGCGAAGCCCACCCTGGCGAGCCGTTGTGGAAGCTCACCCTGGACGACTATCTAGGCTGGCTGTCAGAGCAGCGTCAATACGGTCGATCGGAGAACGCGCTGGCCAAGGAGCTGAGCCATCTGCGGGGGACGCTGGATTACGCATGGCGGAGCGGTCGCACGGACCGCAACGTGCTCGACGGATTCAGTCTGCAGGATGGATTGCGGAAGACGCTGCCGCGCTCGCTGACCTTGGAGGAGGCGGGTCGTCTCGTCGAGGCGTGCTCACGCAGAACGCCGGAAGCGAGGCGTAGCCGCGCCATCGTCCTGCTGCTGTACGGGTGCGGATTGCGCACGTCGGAGCTGTGCTCCTTGGACGTCCAGGACGTCAACGTGGAGCGTCAGGAGATCTTCATCAAGATGGGGAAGGGAGGGCGTCAGCGGACGGTCCCCGTGCCTTTGGCGGTCTGGGCCGAGCTTCTCGGCTATCTGACGGAGCGCGGCGGCAAGCGTGGGCCGTTGCTCAGGACCTCGGTGCGCCGGAAGAGGATCTCCGCCAGGGAGGTCGGTGAGATCGTCAAGACCGCTGCGTCTCGGGCTTCGATCGAGGGTCGGGTGACGCCACGCACGCTGCGCCACACATTCGGCACGCACCTGATGGATGCCGGGGTCGACCTGGCCGTGATCGCGTCCTTAATGGGCCACCGCAGCCCGACCGAGACGGGCGTCTACCTGCACGTCCTGCCGGGAAAGAAGGAGGAGGCGGTGAAGTCACTGTCCGGCGAGGAAGGAGAGGATTGATGAAGTGGGAGTACTGGATCGACGTCTATCTGAACAAGCACTGCACGGCCCGTGGCCTGAGGCTGACGACCATCGCCGCCTACAAGAGCACCCTGGAGGGTTTTCGTGCCTATGTCCGATTTCGACTGGATGATCGGGGCCCTGACGAGCTGACAGCACGGGATCTGCTGGAGTACGTGGACTATCTGCGGCGTGAACGTCACAACGGGGACTCGGCGGTGAATCGGCAGGCGACCATCCTCAAGAACTTCTACCGGGCAATTGTCGCCATGGGCCACCTCGACCACGATCAGAACCCGATAGCGCATTTCCCCAAGATCAAGGCCGCACCCGTGAAGCTGCCGACGTTCTTGTCGGAAGAGCAGACGCAGAAGCTACTCAGGCAGCCCCGAACCGACACGGTCCTCGGACTGCGGGACAGAGCCATCTTGATGGTGCTCTACGGAACCGGCATCCGAGCGAGCGAATGCGCATTGATGACGGAGGAAGACGTCGATCTCGACAACCTGACCATCCGCGTGATCGGCAAGGGCGGGTACCAGAGGGAGATCCCCCTCAACAAGGAGGTGGCAAGGGCACTTGGGTCGTACCGCCAAGCCCGCGGCCGGGTCACTCCTCGGGCAGCATTCTTCAGGAGCAAACGTGGCGGCGGCTTGTCCCGAAATGCAATCTACGAGCGAGTCCGGACGCACGCCCAAAAGGCGCGGATCGAAATTCGGGTATCACCACATCGCCTGCGTCACACCTTCGCAACTCATTTAGTGAGGAAGGGGGTCCAGCTCGTCACCATCCGCGATCTTCTTGGCCATCGATGCATCGCGAGCACACAGGTTTACCTGCACACGACGGCGGAGGACATGAGGCGGGCGGCCTCGCTCCACCCGGTGGAGAACCTGGTGGAACACGTCGCCGACCTGCTGCCCAACGTGCGTTTGCCGTACCAGTGGAGGCCCGGAGAAAAGGTGGTGCCCAGACGCTGAGACGATCAATCTTGGAAGTGGAATGAGGGCCGCTATATGCTGGACAACAATCGAGGTGTATCCGGCACGAGGCACTGAAGAGGAAATGGACCAACATCTACTTGACCACAGCCAGAAAACGACCGGCATCGGGCCGGTCTCGACTATGGTTCTTCGTGCTTCAATTTCAACCAGCGGTTTTCCGTGGGGCTGGAATCGAACTAAATACACCTACTACCCAACCAACGAGTTGGAGACGATGTCGGCTCCCACGTGGTCGAGCGTGTACGGCTACTCGGCCGACGGTGAACGGGTGGCGAGGTATGACGACGACCTCACCGACGGGCCGGACGGTACGACGCATGTGATTCGGGATCTGAACGGCAAGCCGCTGCGCCGGTACTACGAGACCGGGTGCAGCTTCGCCTGGCAGCAGGACTGGATCTGGGGGGACGGCCGCGTGCTGGCCACGGTTGACGGGGACGGCATGCGGTTCTTCCACCTGGATCATCTCGGCACGCCGCGCCTGATCACGAAAGAAGACGGGACCGTGGCAGCCTACGGCAGGCACGACTACTACCCGTTCGGCACGGAGATCGGCGGGCCGGCGCAGGACGGCGAGGCCGTGAAGTTCACCGGGCACGAGCGGGACCTCGGGGTCTCCACCGAGACCCGGGAGGACCTCGACTACATGCATGCCCGGTATTACTCCCCCAACCTCGGCAGATTCATGTCCGTGGATCCCAAGGGCGGGAAGATCGGCTCGTCGCAATCGTGGAACCGGTACAGCTATGTGCTGAATAACCCACTTCTAATGTATGACCCCAACGGGGAAGAGGCCAGAATCTTCATCGAAAACAGGACGGCCGGAACGGTCCGATCTACGTTGGATGTCAAAAGGGTACAGGCGGCGGTCGCAGGAAATTTCGAGAGGGCTGGTGCATCCGCTCAAGTCAGTCTGGGCCGCCCGAGCTTGCTGGACAAGGTTGTCGCCTTCTTTCGACGAGATTCGGTTCACCACGTAAAACTGGTGAATTCGGGACCTCTACCAATGGTCGGCGGGCAAACTGGCGGGAAGGAAGGCACAAATGTATTTGTCGCCACGATGCCACTCGATAATCCGGAATCAGCAAACGATGAAAGGGCAACTGCGACCGCAAATGTGAGTTCGCACGAAGTTGGGCACGAATTGGGCCTAGAGCATAATCAAAATGACCCGCCCGACATCATGACTGAGGAGTATTTCAAAAGTGAAGCCGCTCAGGATATGGACTTTAACGAGGAGGATGCAAAACGCTTGCGGGAGGCTACAAGATGAAGGCCTCGTTTGCGGTTGGTCTGGTTGTGGTTTCATTGTTGGGGGCGGGACAGGGATTATCCGCGGACGAACGAATTGGTGATCCGAAAGCCATTGAGGGCATCCCGACTTCAACTCTCAGAGTCGTCTTAGTCTCCGATATCGAAACCCCCGTGATTCGTGGGTCAGTTCTTGAGCTTGGCGTCGAAATCCAGAATATAGGTGATCGAGATGTGCCAATCTGTTTGAGTACCCCCAACCCCGAGAGATTTCTTCATGTTGGGATGTTCGACTCGGATGATCAGGCAGTGAATTTACGGAGGCCGGCGGGTAATCGGCACCTCGATTTCTTTCTTGCGGTGGAACATGATGTGCTGATCATCCCAACTAACGGTCGGCCAGTTGCCAAGATCGCGTTCAACACAGAATCACTTCCCGACGACGGGCTGTGCACCTCGTATACCGTGGCGGTCACGTATTCGTGCCCTGAGAGGGTGAACTCCAGATGGGGCCGTGACCCCCGGGTGGTTGTGACAACTGACGGTTCGAATCGAAAGGAGATTGTTGTCGACAGCCGGTCGCCATGGAAAAGGCTGCTGTCTGGATCATGCAGGATCCAGTAGATCCCTTGGTGCGGGCGCGGAACCCACGGAACATCGGCATGAACATCGGCATGAGTGTCGGGTCCGCTGAGGAGGTCCGAAGATCTGATTGATAGACTGCTGAGGTGAATCGCGTAGAACCCGGTCTCGGCAGCACCGCCCGCGCCGCTTCGCTGGCGCTCGTGGCGGTGCTGATCGCACCCGGCCTGGTCCGCGCCGACGCCCTGCCTCTGTACATCGGCGACCCCACCGCTAACGAAAAAGTCGCGTCTGGAATTTTTCTCAGTCTTGGCGAAGGTAACGTCAAGGGATCATTGACTTTAGCTGCCAAAAAACGGTGGGGTAATGATGACATGCATGCGCGGTACTACAGCCCACAACTTGGGAGGTTCTTGAGTGTGGATCCCGTCGGCGGTGAGGTCGGGTCGAGCCAGAGCTGGAATCGGTACGCGTATGTGCGGAACAACCCTGTCAACGCGATTGATCCAGACGGGAAGTGGCTCGAGACAGCGTTCGATATTGGGATGGCGGCGATCTCCGTAAGGCAGGCCATCAAGGACCCGAGTGTCGGCAACATTGCCGGAGCCGTCCTTGATGTGGGTGCAGTGGTTTTGCCCATTGTTCCAGCTGTTGCTGGTCGAGCAATCGATGCAGCTCAGGGAGTCAACAAAGCCGTCGGCAACGTTTCCGATGCTCAGAAGTTGCTGCCTTCAGGCCAGGAGGCGAGACTCCTTTCGGCGAAAACCACCGGTGGCATGGCCGAGGACCTTGCAGGCAAGGCTGGAAAAAACAGGGTCTCCGCACAGACAAGCAGCCAGCGCATCGATATTGATCTCCAAGGAAAGGCACATTATGACAAGGCGACTGGTCAGGAGATTCCGACTCCTCATGTCCACGAAACCCAACTGCACACGGGGCCAGACGGTCAGGTGAATACCGGTGCCGAGACCACTCGCGCAGCCACCAAACAAGACATACGGACTGCAAAGAAGATCCTGGGGAACACGACCTATGATTGATTTGGTGCATATGATTCAGGATTGGTATCAGGCCCAATGTGATGGTGAATGGGAGCATAGTCGCGGGGTGAGGATTGACACCCTTGACAACCCTGGGTGGTCAGTCAAGATTGATCTGCCAACAGACCCCGAGATTCAGCAAAATGAAAAGGAACTCAAGATTGACAGAGATAACTCAGATTGGGTGAGGTGTAGCCTTGTCGCTGGGAAGTTCGAAGGGTTTGGGGGGCCTGGGAACCTTTCTGAGATCCTACGGATTTTCCTTGAGTGGCAGCGAGAAACACGCGAAGACAAGACGAGTCAGCTGTCACCGACGCCACAGTAGCGCGGGTATTTGTCGGGCTCACGGTTTCGCGGTTAATCGAACTCGAGCTTCTCGACTCGTCCATCGCGGTAGATTTTGGCGATGAAGGGTCGGCGGTGTGAGGAGAGGAATAAACGTGCCAGGTGCGGTGGTATTGATGTTATGAGGTCTCCACTGGGACCGAAAACGAA
>CAVQOJ010000011.1:0-16915 GCA_963714385.1 uncultured Holophagae bacterium
CAATCAGACAGATTCTCACCGGCTTGGGTTCAGCCGAGGATTCGCTTGACGAGCGACTTGACCGGGCCCTCGTAGCGCTTGACCACCAGCACCGAGGCCGGCGAGAAGCGGGCGACCTTCTCCGGGATCTCGCCGAGCAGCATCTTGCGGAACAGCGGCTCCTTGGCGGCGCCGATCACCACCAGGTCGAAGTCGCGGCTGGCCTTGGCGAGCCCGCCGGCCACGGACTTCGATTCGATCAGCCGCTTTCGACCGGGATCTCCGGTCCATGTGGACCAGGGTCTTGTCGATCCAGCCCGTCGGCCTCGGCTCGCTGCTCCGGATCCGCGCCGGGCGGAACGACGTAGCCGGCGGTGACCTCCATGTCGAGGCTCGTTGCGAGCACGTTGAGCAGGTCGGCCGCGAGCTGCGCGTGCGGCCCGCCCGCGGTGGGGAAGAGGCAGCGCCGGAACTTCCTCGGCCGCGATCTTGAGCATCATGAGGTCGCACGGCGCGTGGCGGATCACGTGGTCGGCCACCTCGCCGAAGATCCGGTCGCGGGTGTTGGTGTAGCCCTTCCAGCCCATCACCAGCACGTCGGCGCGGTGCCGTTCGGCCGCCTCGAGAATCCCGTCCTGGACGCTTGTGGGCGATCACGAGATCGGTCTCGACCTTGATGTCCTTCTCGGCCGCGTACTCCTGCGCCGCCCGGAGCAAGGCTTCCTTGTGGTGCGCGAAGCGCATGCCCTCGTGGATCGGCAGCTGCTGGGGAACCTCGACCACGGTGATCACCACCAGCCGCCGACCGCGGGCCGCGGCGATCGGCGCCGCGAAGTCGAGCAGGGCGTCGACGTGGTCCGGGTTGTGGAGCGCGACGACGACCGAACGGCTCGTCCAGCCACCTCGTCGGGCCGGCCGGGCACCAGCACCTGCGGCTCGGCGCCCGCCGCTTTCTTCTGGAAGTAGCCGTAGTAGAGCAGCAGACCGAGCACGATCCAGCCCACGGTGACGTACCAGGCGATGGGCTGGAAGCTGAACTGGTAGAGCGCCAGAAAGACGTTGAGCACGATGCCGAGGATCGGCGTCACGGGATAGAAGGGAACCCGGTATCGCCGTTCGATCTCGGGCGCCTTGCGGCGCAGCACGATCACCGAGAGGTTGACCAGCGCGAAGGTCAGCAGGAAGATCAGACTGGCCGCCGATCCCACCGCCTCGATCGGCAGCGTCAGCGCCATCGCCAGCAGGATCACGCCGGTGACGATGATCGCGACCCGGGGCGTCCGCCGCTCGCGGATGGATGCTGGCGATCGCCGGCGGCAGCCAGCGGTCGCGGCCCATCGAGAAGGCGACCCGCGACGAGGCCAGGATCGTGGCGTTGAGCGCGGACATCGTGGACAGCAGACCGCCGAAGACGATCACCGCGACGCCGAAGGCGGGCATGAACTGCTCGGCGGCGCGACGATCGCCGTCTCACCGTACTGCCCGAGGAACTGCCCACGACGGGCATGCCGTCCGGCGGATCGCGCCGAGCGACACGAACAGGATCAGCAGGTAGATGATCATCGTGATCGCCAGCGAGATGAAGGTCGCCCGCGGGATGTTGTTCTCCGGCTCCTTGATTTCCTCGGCCACGGTGGCAATCAGGTCGTAGCCCTCGAAGGCGATGAAGGTCAGGCCCATCGCCACGATCACGCCGCCGACGCCGTTGGGGAAGAACGGCGTGAAGCTCTCCATCGACCTGCTCGGGGTTCGGCCAGGACCCGCTTGAGCCCGAAGACGATGAAGAGCCGAGCACGACGATCTTGGACATGGTCAGGACGTTCTCGGCCTTGCCGGTGACCTCGGCGCCGCGGATGTTCAGGCGCAGAAAGAACCAGGCCGATCAGCAACGGTCACCACAGCAACGGGCAGGTGCTCGCCGACGGCCCCGAACACGACCTGCGGTCGAGGCCGGGGAGGTACTTGTGGAAGAACTCCCAGAAGTAGCCGGCGAAAGCCCAGCGCGTAGAGGCTGCAGGCGACGGTGTAGGCGAACCACAGCATCCAGCCCGAGACGAAGCCGACGAGCCCCGGGAAAGGCCATCCGCACGAAGGAATAGCCGCCGCCGGCCCGCGGAATCGCGGAGGCCAGCTCGGCGTAGGCGAAGGCGGTGAACAGCGTCACCACACCGTTGAGGGCGAAGGCGAGGATCGAGGCCGGGCCCGCTTCGCCGGCGGCCATGCCGGTGAGCACGAAGATGCCGGCGCCGATCATCGCGCCGACGCCGATCATCGTCGCGTCGAAGAGGCCCAGGTCGCGCGCGAAGGTGACCTCGTCCGCCTCGGTCCCCGCCGGTGCCATGCCGCGGTTGGTGTTCGTTTTCACGACTGTCGATTATAGGCATAGAACAAAAAATATTTCGGTGGCGGTTTCTTGGTTTATGAGATAGAATCTCCATCACGGAAATCGACAGACCACACGGAGAGTTGATGGCGGGTGGCCGCCGATGGTCGGCCGGCCGGAGCCAGCGCTCTTCAAACCCGGGAGGAACTCGATGTCACGACGAATGGTGAGTCTGATAGTGGTTTTTGCGGCGGTACTGACCCCGGTGGTCGGCCTCGCCCAGGGTGAGGAGGAGAAGTCCCCCTCGTCCTACGTCTATGGGATTTATTACGAGTGCGATGTCGCCCGTCAGGAGTTGGCGGACGAGATCTTGGAGCTCATCTACAAACCCAAATTTGACGCCGCGGTGGATGACGGGACCATCACCTCGTGGGGATGGCTGGCCCACCACACCGGGGGCAAGTGGCGGCGGCTCATGTATCACTCGGCACCCAGCCTCGACGCCGTGGTTGGCGCACTCGGCTCGGTCAACGACTCGATCGACGAGCAGTGGCCGGAGCTAGGCCACGCGTTCTCCGAGATCTGCGGCACCCACGACGACTACATCTGGCAGAGCATCACCGGATCGCGAGGCGGCAACGTGGGCATCGAGCGGGGCAGCGCCGGATTCTCGGTCTACATGAAGTGCGACATGAGTCGCGAGGCGCGTGCGGACGAGCTGGTCAAGGGGGTTTTCGCGCCGATCTTCGATCGCCAGGTAGCCGCAGGAAATTTGGACTCCTGGGGCTGGATGGAGCACGTCGTCGGTGGCGTCTGGCGAAGGATCCTGACCATGTCCGCGGCCGACAACTCGTCGCTGCTCGCCGCCCGATCAGTCATTATTCAGGAGATGTACGAGGCCAACGAGGCGGCCGGCACCGAGTTCGACTCGATCTGCGGCAGCCACCAGGACTACATCTGGGACATCATGTTCGAAAAGCCCTGATCGGTCGAGGATCATCGGCTCGGGCGTGATTCTCGGGCTGATCGAGGATTGAAAATTCGGTTCATCCGGGAAAGCGTGAGGTCGGGGTTCTGCCGTGCCCGTCTGCGTGCCTGTGCCCGGAATGCAGCGGCTGCGACAGTATTCAGCGGCAGCGACCGGGAACAGCGATCAGGGACAGCAATCAGTATTCAGGGGCAGCAATCAGTTGTCTTGGCGGAATAGCACATGGACACCTCCGGGTCGTTCAAAGGAAGGAGTAGCCGGCGGGCAGCCGATGTCAAGGGCAAGCCGGCCCACGGGTCCGGTGTTACACACCCTTGACATCGGCTGCCTCACCGGCTGGTGGAAAAGGGCATGAACGACCCGGAGGTGACCATGTCCAAAGCCGTCACGAACACCAACCTCGTTGCCCACGAGAAAGCCCTCGAAGCAGCAGGCATAGCCATCAAGCTCGTGATGAGGGTTCCCGCCCCTTTGAAATCGATTGCCGATCAGGTGATCCGATCGGCAAGCTCGGTTCCGGCCAACATCGCTGAAGGCCACGGCCGGTTTGGACGAGATCGGTTGAACCACTGGCGGATCGCATATGCCTCGGCCAAAGAGGTCGACAGCCACCTTCGACTCCTCGACGCCGCTGGTGGAGTCAATGGAATCGGGGCAGAGAACGCCCTGGAGACCTTTGACCAAGTTCGTGCGATGACGTGGCGCCTGCTCAATCCCATCTGAGCGCGCTCGGTTCTCTGATACTGACGCTGTCAACTGACGCTGCCGCGGGTCCCTGCCGCTGGTTTCTGGCGCTGTCCCTGATTGCTGATTCCCCGGATGAAGCCGCGGTTCCTCTTCGGGCGAGCTGGTGCCGTTGTGAAATCCGAATTCGATCGACTCCCACCTCACGAAATTCCGGATGAGCCCAACTTTCAACTCGTTCGGGCACGGACGCGGACTCGGCCACGGGGTTGGTGGGGACGTTTGACTTTTGACTCTTAAGGAAGGCATCGCTCCCGCAGTTGGTTGTGTCAGCTGATGCGACACAAGCTCCTGCTGCTCGGTGCGACTCTGACGGTCGTGGTTCTCGTGCTGGCGACAGCGGTCCGCCTGCGCTACGGCGGCGGCGGGCATTACCCGGACCTTACCACCACGCCACGGTTTTCGGACTCCAGCCTCGAGACCGTCGTCAGCTACCACCAGCCCATCGGCAACGTCGCAGTCAGCGCGACTGGTCGGATCTTCTTCACCGTCCATCCCGAGTCACGGCCCACCGGCGCCAAGCTCTTCGAGTGGAAAGGTGCCGCCGCCGTTGCTTTTCCTGACGAGTTGCTGCAAGACGGCCTGTTCCAGACGCCCCTCGGGGTGGTGATCGACCGCCGAAACCGGCTGTGGACCATCGACCACGGCAACCACGGCTTCGGATCGGTTCGTCTGCTGGCCTTCGATCTCGCCACCGGAGAGCTCCTCGACGACCACGAATTCTCCAAGACGGTGGCGCCCCGGGGGTCCTTCTTGCAGGACCTCCAGGTGGACCCCTCCGGCGACACGGTCTACATCGCCGACGTCGGGTTCTGGGCGCGACGGCCCGCCATTGTGGTCTACGACGTCAGGTCAGGCACCGCCCGACGCGTTCTCGAGCGCCATCCCTCGGTCTTCCCACAGGACTGGATCATCCGCACACCCACGAAACGAATGGTCTTCTTCGGCGGCCTGGCAGCTCTCAAACCCGGCGTCGACGGCCTCGCGGTGGATTTCAGCGGCGAGTGGCTCTACTACGGCGCCATGACTCACGATGGTCTCTACCGAGTCCGCACCGCAGACCTGACGGATCCCGCACTCCCGGCCGGCGAGCTCGCCCGCCGGGTCCAGCGCTTCAGCGACAAACCGCTCAACGACGGGCTCAGCACCGATCTCGAGGGGCGGATCTACATCACCGACGTCGAGCACGGCGCCGTGCTGCGGGTCGGCGCAGACCGCCGGCTCGAAACCTCGATCAAGACCCCGCGCATCCGATGGGCCGACGCCCTCAGTTTCGGTCCCGGGGGCTGGCTCTACATCGCCGACAGCGCCATCCCGGATCAGGTGCTGCGCTCGAAGAAGCACATCGCTTTGCGGGCCCCGTACCACATCTACCGCTTCCGTCCCGGCGCTCACGGGGTCCCGGGGCAGTAAGCAGTTGGCAGTTGGCAGTCGGTTTCGAGAGCGGTTTTCCGAATTCCGAATCCTGCCCCGCCCCCGGCTGCCGACCAACGGACGGGTCCTCACCTTCCACATTCTTCATTCCTCATCCTTCGTTCGGGTGACCGGCCTGCCCGCGGTATCATCTCCGGACATGGCAAACGCGACGCCAGCCGATCCCGCACGGTCGCCGTTTCTCCTCTGGGGGCTGGGTGATCGGCGTCTCGACCTCGTTCTCACGATCATCACGGCCGCGGGTTTGGCCCTGTCCCGATTCGCCCTGCTGGCGTCGGGACCCTGGGAATGGGACGAGACCATCTTCGCCCGCGGCATGCTCCACTTCGAGCTCGCCGCCCACTTCCCGCAGCCGCCGGGCTTCCCCGGCTTGCTGGCCCTCGGTCATGTGCTGTGGCCGCTGGCGGGACGCCCCTATGAGGCACTGCAATGGTTGTCGGCGATCGCCTCGATCCTCACCCTGTGGCCGCTCGCCATCCTCGGTCGCAGGGTCGCCCCTCCGGCGGTGGCAGCATCGGCCGCCCTGTTGGTGCTCTTCCTTCCCGGGCCGTGGCTTTATTCGGTGCGCGGCTTCTCCACCTGGGCCGCCGTGGCCCTCGCCCTCGCCGCCGCGGCGCTCATGGCCGCCGGACTCGACGGCCGCAAGGTCACGGTCTTCACGCTGCTGGTGACGGCGGCGTTCCTCGTGCGGCCCATTCTGCTGCCCACCCTGGTCCTCCTCTGGCTGGCGGGAATCAACCGGGTACGCCCACTGAAACGGGTCGCGCCGGGGCTGGTCTCGGGGCTGATCCTGGTGGGAATTTCGACGGCTGTGATGGTTCACCTCGAGGGCGGATGGAGGGCGTTCATCCAGCCGTTCATCACCCACGCCGACTTCCACGCCGCACGGCTCCACCTCAACAAGCCCGGCCTGGAGCACCTCGGCCTCGCCAACGGCGTCGGCGGCCCCGCGGTCGCCGCGGCCCTGCTGGCGGCGGCGCTGGTGGGGCAGGCCGTGTGGCGGCGGCGGGTCGGACGGAGGGCGGCGGCGGCCTGGGTCGTCATCATCGGCCTCACCATGGCGCAGCTGGTCTACTTGCAGAATCGCTCCTATGCCCGCTACTCGGTGGGGGTTCAGGTCGCGTTGGCGCCGCTCATCGCCGGCGCGGCTTCTCTGGCTCCGGCACCGGTGGCAATGGCCGGCCTGCTCGGGCTCACTGGGGTCGTGGCCTGGCGATCACTGCCCCTCCTCGAAGAGCAGCACCAAAATCGTTTCGGCGCCTGGGAGGCGACGGTGGAGGCCGCCAGGATCGCCGGTGAACGAAGCTGGGCGGTTGTGGTGGAACCCGAGGTGCACGTCTTCGCCTCCTACTGGTGGCACGTGCTCGAGGCGGAGGGCCGGCAGCCGCCACCCATGGCGCTGTCGCCGCGGGCCCCCGAACCCTGGCGGGGCGTCGACCGTCCGTGGCTTGTGGCCACCGTCCATCCTCACCTGTACATGCCATCTCTCACGGACCAATCGGCGGTCTACGGCCGAATATCGGAAACGCTGGAGCCGCTGACCCAGAACCGCTTTCTGTCGGCCGAGCTGATCGCCAATCCACCGCTGCCGGTTGGTCGCTGGTGGACCCGGGAGCAGCTGCCGGATGGCTCGCCCTTCATGTGGGCCGGGCCGGCCGCCGAGCTGTGGTTGCCGCCGGTCCCGGAGGGCACCCTGATCGGCCTCGCGCTCCGCCCCGCACCTGGTCCGGCGCCCCTCGAGGTGGCGATCGCTCCCGGCGGGCTGACTGTCGAGCTCGAAGGACGGGCCGAGACCTCCCGGTTCTGGATTCGCCTCGACACCGACTCATCGTCGGCTCCCGTCATCGTGAAGCTGACCCGGGCCACCGGATACCCACCGGGTCACGGCGACGATCGGCCGCTGGCCGTGCAGCTGCTCGACGCGGTCGTCCGTCCACCGGGCGCGGCCTTTGCAGGCCCGACCGCATCCGTGGACGACCGGTGGCGGCTGCGGCTGGAAGTGGAGGGGAGCTTCCCGCCGGAGGACTTCGGCGAACTCGGTCCGGGGGTCTGGCTCGAGCCCGAAGCACGACTTCGGCTGGCCCTCGACGAACCGGGCCGGCTGATCCTCCACCTCGCCGCGCCCCGTCCCACCCCGGCCCGGCCGCGGCTCACGGTCGAAGGCAGGCTCGGTGCCGACCCGATCGAGCTGATCGCCGGGACCAACCGGATCACTGTCGACGTCAGTGGCGGGGACATCGCCGATGGTCCGCTGGAGCTGGGAATAACGAGCGAGCCATTCGTCCCGGCGGAAGCCGGTGACGGCGACGACTCCCGTCGCCTCGGGGTCGTCCTCCTCGGGCTCGAGTTCGAGCCGTCCGATCCCACTGTCGGTTGGTGGTCGGAGAAGTTGAAAGTTGAAAGTTGAAAGTCCTTGGCCACCGGGGGCAGTGGGCTGCCGCCGTCGGTGAGTTGGAACCGTCATCGGGAACGGAAGAGACCTGATCAGAGGGGATAGGCTCGGTGCGGGTTAATACGGAGAGATGGTCGCTCGGAGCAACCCCCAGGCGCCGCGGGCATACTCGCCGATGTCGTCGAGCGACCGCACCCGGGAGGCAAAGCCGAGCATGATCCTCGGTCGGACGCACGGTGGGGTGGACTCCGCCAACCACCACCACGGTGTCGGCCGAGTGCTCCTTCACCAGCCGGGCCGCGGCGAACGTGCTCTCCACCAGAGCCGTGGCACACGTGATGCCGACGATGTTGGGGTTGTACTCGGCCAGAACCTCGGCGAGGGATCGATCCTCCACCTGGGCGTCGTAGACCCGGACGTCGATGCAGTCACGCTCGAGTTGGGCGGCCAGGTAGAGCACGCCCATGGGCGGCATCACCCAGCCCATGCGGCCGAAGTGCCTGCCCATGTACCGCTCGATGTCGTAGTCAGGGTTGACCAGCAGAACCTTCACGGTTTCCCCCTCGCCCAGCGGATCGGCGCCGAGACCGGCGACGCCAGAGATCCCCGAGCATGGCGCCGAGCAGCACCACGGCGACAGGCTCCACCACGAACCTGTACCGGAAGTTCTCGCCGAGTTCCAACAAATTGCCGATGCAGAAGACCCACCCGATGGTGAATACGGCCCAGGCGAAGAAAAGGCCGTGGTTCACCTCCCCGGAGCGCGCCCAGCGGGCCGCCCTCAACCCGCCGTAGGCGAACGCCAGCAGCCCGAGCGCGGCCGCCACCGGGGGCAGGTTCACCGTCGCCTCGAACAGCCGGTAGGTGGCAGCGGTGGCCACCAGGTTGTCTTGGAACGGCGGGTAGTTGACCGGCGACCAGAAGAACCGGGCGCACGCGGCGCCCACCGAGTCCAGGTAGAGCCCGGGTCTCACTCCGATGACGGTCATGGCGTCGGCAAGCCTCGCACGCGACACGTCGAGGTACAGCAGATGGTTGAAGTTGGGGGCGCCGGTGGATCTGAGCCGCCAGCCGAGGGCAGGAATGCCGCAGTCGGTGACCGCCAAACCGGCCGATTCGTAGGTTTCGACCGGGCTGAACGGCGGCACCAGGGCCACCGCCGACAACCGGCCCTCCCGCACCCAGCTCGTGCGCTCGGCGGGCTCGAGGACGCCGGTGGTCAGCTTGGTCAGGCTCATGCCCAACCACGAGCTCGCGCCGAAGAAATCAAACACCACCAGGTTCTTCGCGTAGAGCAGGAGAATCACGACCAGGGGCACGGCCGCCGCCGCGACCACCTTCCGCCACCGCTGCCGCCTGGCGATCACGACGAGCCCGGCGCAGGCCGCGAACCACACCAGGTGGAACAGACTCCGGCTCCAGACGATCGCGCACAGCACGGCAAAGAACGTGACCAGCCAGGCGGTTGATTCGCGTCGCCCGTACTGCAGGAGACACGCTCCGGCCAGCACCAGGGCAACCGCGTTGGGAAAGTCGTAAAACAACCACGATTCGTACATCAGCCAGTTTGGGGAGGTGGCGTAGAGCAGGACCAGCGCCGCCGCGATCGTCGGCGGCAATCCGAATCGAATCAGCAAGAGGTAAAGCACCACAGCCAGCAGCAGACCGAGGCCGAGGAACACGAGGTGGAAAAGGAGCGTGCTGTGGGCCGACCCGACCTTCAGGCCGAGGCCGAGGAGCAGGTTGAAAAGGGGCGGTTGCGCATGCAGGAAAAAGACGCTCTCCAGCAGGCGCTCGACGAGCAGCTGCGGGTCGAGCACCTGCCAGTACCAGTCGAGCGACGAGGTCTCGAAGCGCACCCCGAGCCAGTGAAAGTACAGCCGGGACGCGGCGAAGCCGACCACGACTGCCGCGAGGCCGGTCGCGTTCGAAGCCCGCCGGCGACCAGCAACTTCCTGGCTGTTCGGGATGTCGTCCATCGCCCAACCAATATAGCGCCGAGTGATTGGGGGTTGCCGGTATTTGGTTCTTAGTTCTTAGTTCTTAGTTTTTTTCCGGAAGGCCTTCGACACTCCGATTCATCATTGCCCGTATGTAACTCAGAACTCAGAACTCACTCTTGGCGTTCACCGTCGTCCGGGCCGCGGTTTCGTGCGCGCTCGGAAAAGAACACGCCCACCAGCCCGCCGACCATCACCGCCAGGTAGATCTGGCCGATGAAGGACTCGAACCAGGCGATGGTGCGCGCGTGCTCGCTGATCGGAACGATGTCGCCATAACCGAGCGTGGTCAGCGTGACGAAGCTGAAGTAGGTGAAGAGGGGCATCATCCGCGACTCTCCGGAGTCAACGGCCACCGCCAGGTGATCGGGGACCAAGAAAGAACCCGGGTCCATGAACTCGATGTGGGCGAAGAGGAGCGAAAACAGGATTCCGATGCACAGGTAGGCCGTGAGGGCGCCGAACACCCGCTCACTGGTGCATCGGTCGCCGACCAGGAGATCGTGGAGCAGGTTCCAAATCAGGAAGGCGAAGAACACGATGGTCAGCACCAGCACCGTGCTGTTGGTCACCGCGCTGTCCTCGGTGTGGGCGGTGACCAGGCGGACGCCGACGGCGGGCAGACCCACCGCGAGAGCGACGTACGTGTGGCGGCGCGACCGGGTGGTCTCCACCAGAGTCACGATCAGGATCGCTGCGACCATGTAGTCATAGAGGCGGCCCCCGATGGTCTTCTCCGGCAGCAGCACCGCGACCAAAATGATCGTCACCATCGACACGAACATGTTCCGGTAGGGATGGGCACCGAAGAGGCTGAACGGTCCTTTGAAGTCTGGCATCGTTGGCAGATTGTACTTGAACCACGTGATAGGCAGTTCACCACCCAACCATCCGGATGCCAGATACCAGGCCCCTTGGATGTCAACCCGGTTTGGTGGGTTTTTGATTTTCGGTTTTTGATCGAGTGGCCCGAAGGATCACTCGTCGGCGATCAGCTCCCGGTGGGCGTCGATCAGCCGTTCGACCACCTCCGGATCGGCGAGGGTGGTGATGTTGCCCATGTCGGAGTACTCGCCGGCCGCGATGTTGCGCAGGATGCGGCGCATGATCTTGCCCGACCGGGTCTTGGGCAGGCCGGGCACGATCAGAATCTGATCCGGTGTGGCGACCGGTCCGATGACATGGCGCACCTGCTCCTTGAGGGCGCCGATCAGCTCGTGGGGATCGGAACCCTCGGCCTCGAAGTTGAGGATTACGTAGGCGAAGATGGCCTGCCCCTTGATGTCGTGGGGATAGCCCACCACCGCCGCCTCGGACACGGTCTCATGAGCCACCAGAGCACTCTCCACCTCGGCCGTGCCCAGCCGATGGCCGGCGACGTTGATGACGTCGTCGACCCGGCCAGTGATCCAGTAGTAGCCGTCGGCGTCGCGGCGGCAGCCGTCGCCGGTGAAGTAGAGGCCGGGGAATCGGGTGAAGTAGGTCTCGTGGAAGCGCTCGTGGTCGCCCCACACCGTGCGCGCCTGGCCGGGCCAGGTTCGCTCGAGGCAGAGGTTGCCGGACACGTCGTTGCCCTCCAGCACCCTGCCCTCGTCGTCCACCACGAGCGGCTTCACGCCGAAGAAGGGAAGGGTTGCGGAGCCCGGTTTGAGCGGCGTCACCCCGGGCAGCGGGGTCATGAGAATGCCGCCGGTCTCGGTCTGCCACCAGGTGTCGACGACCGCGCAGCGCCCCTCTCCGACCACGTCGTGGTACCAGCGCCAGGTATCCGGGTTGATGGGCTCTCCCACCGTCCCCAAGATTCTGAGGCTCTGCCTCGAGTACTTGGTCACGAAGCTGTCGCCGGAGCAGTTGATGGCGCGGATCGCGGTCGGCGCGGTGTAGAAGATGTTGACCCCGAGGTCGTCGACCACCTGCCAGTAGCGGCCGGCATCGGGACAGTTGGGAACGGACTCGAACATGACGGTAGTCGCGCCGTTGGCGAGCGGTCCGTAGATGATGTAGCTGTGGCCGGTGATCCAGCCGATGTCGGCGGCGCAGAAGTAGATGTCGCCGGGGTGGTAGTCGAAGACCAACTCGTGAGTCATGGCGGCGTAGACCATGTAGCCGCCAGTGGTGTGAAGCACCCCCTTGGGCTTGCCGGTGGAGCCCGAGGTGTAGAGGATGAACAGGGGATCCTCCGAGCCCATCCACTCGTAGGTACAAGTGGAGCGCTGGCGGCGGCACTCCTCGTCCAGCCAGTGATCGCGCCCGACTTTCATCGGCACGTCGGTGTCGGTACGTCGGGCCACCAGCACGGTCTCCACCAAATCGAGGCCGTCCACGGCCCGGTCCACGGTCTCCTTCAGGCGCAGGGTCCGCCGCCCGCGGCGTCCCTCGTTGGCGGTCACCACCACTCGGGCGCCGGCGTCCAGGATCCGGTCCCGGATGGCCTCGGAGCTGAAGCCGCCGAAGACGATGGAGTGGACGGCTCCGATCCGCGCGCAGGCAAGCATGGTGTAGGCCAGCTGGGGGATCATGGGCATATAGATGCAGACCCGATCGCCGCGGCGAACGCCATAAAACCGCAGGACGTTGGCCACCCGGCTGACCTCGTGCTTGAGCTGGCGATAGGTGATGTGCTCGTACTCTCCGGGCTCGTCCTTGACCCAGATGATGGCGTCCTGGTCGCCGCGCGAGCTGAGGTGGCGGTCAACGCAGTTGAAGCAGGCATTCAGCCGCCCGCCGAGAAACCAGCCGAAGTCCACGTTGTCGTAGTCGTGGTCGTAGACCTCGTTCCAGGGGTGAAACCAGGTGATCCGCTCGGCCTGCTTCGCCCAGAAGCTCTCCGGATCGTCCAACGACAACCGATAGAGCCGCTGGTACTCGGCCATGGACCCGATGTGGGCCCGCTCGGTGATGTGTGGTTTGGGGGGATACAGGTCGTTGGTGTCGGTCATTCCGCGCTCCTCGTCGTATCGGATCGCCACCGCCCACTGTAGCAAGAACCGGTCCTGAGTCGCGATCTTACGTGGAATGACAGGTGACTTGTGACATGTGACGCGGGGGTCGGGGGCCGAGCGAATCACCTGACCGGCGTTCCTTCCGAACCGACGATTCGTTTGATAGAATCGCGACACACAATACGGAGCTAGAAGTCATATGAGACCTTGTCTCTGAATATCGAATGGGGCGGGTCCCGCCCCAACAGGCATGGAGGCATCAAATGATCTCACGACATCCTCGTCAGCTGTCCGCGTGCATGATCGCTCTCGTCATGCTGTGCTTCACTGGTGCCCCCGGTGCAGCACGTGCCGGAGAACTCACCGGAAACAGAGAAGTCGGAGGGACATGGCAGTACGGGCCGACGACGCCCTTTGCCTTCATGCGCTTCGACGCCGGCTACAGCCCCCTGGATCGCCAGCTCTATGTCCTGGGCGGCCGGCTGGCCGACGGATCCACCGACGGCAGCATCTGGGTTGGCGACCCGGTCTCCGGTATCTGGACCGACACCGGGTTCGACCTCCCGGAGCCGATCTCCAACTACCAGGTGAATCTCTACGAGGACGAGCTGTTCATCATCCTGCTCACCTTCTGCGGACGACCCGCTGCAGGCGGCTTCACCAACTCCGTCCAGTTCTTCAACGCCACGCAGGGACTGGCCGGAGTGATCGCGGGCGACGAATACCCGGGAAGCCTGACCTGTGCCTCGGGCTTCAATGCGGTATGGCGCAACAAGGTGGTGGTGGCCGGCGGGTTCGATTCCGCGACTCCTCCCCATCATCCCTCGGAGACGTGGATCTTCGATCCCGACCTGGCCTTCGGCGGGGGCCCGTGGACCCAGCTGCCCACGGCAACCCTGACCCCGGCGCGCGCCTACATGATGAGTGCGGTGGTCAACGACCTTGTGTACGCGATCGGGGGGGCGTACTTCGACGGCTCCGGGCTGGTCAACGTTGACGACGTCCAGGTCCTCGATCCGGCCGCACCGACACCCGTGTGGACGTCACTGGCGCCCCTCCCTGAGCCATGCTCGTCCGGCCGAGCCTGGGGCTTCGACAGCCACAGCAGCCTGTCGGCCTTCGGCACTCCTTTGGCTGGCAAGATCATCACCACCTGCGGCGTCTGGCCGGACGAGAACAACCATGTCTACATCTACGACACCCGCGGAGACAACTGGCAGGAGTTTCCCTTTCTGATCACCGACCGGCGCGACCTGGCCGCCGAGTTCATTCCCACCGACGGCGGCCAGCCGCTGACCGGGATGCCGGGAATCTGGGTCTGGGGCGGCCGCCAGGACGCCGACACCAACGTCCTCGACAGCTCCGAGTTCTACGAGCTCGAGCCGTCGATGTGCTCGGTTCTTCTAGTCAACGACGACCCTTTTCCGACCCCTGACGGCGGCGGTGGCCTGCCCTATTACATGTCCGCTCTGGACACCCTGGGCGTGGCCTATGAGCTGTGGGACACCAACGCGTCGGGCTCGCCGCCTGCCGCCGTGCTTCATCCCTACAACGTCGTGACCTGGTTCACCGGCTACGACTGGCAGAACGTGGTAGATCCCACCGAACAGTCCAGCCTGACGCAGTACCTCGAGGGTGGCGGCACGCTGCTGCTGTCGGCGGAGGACCAGGTGTACGCCCACGGTATGACTTTCTTCCTCACCGACTTCATGTGGGTGGGCTCGGTGAACCAGGACGTCCGACTCGACATCATCGAGGGCACCGGCCCGATGTATGGCGACATTCCCGAGTGCCCGATGATCGCGCCCGAGCTGTGGGGCGAATACTGGCCGGGCAACCTCGAGGACGATGAAGTGGCGGCTCGGCCAGGCGGCTTCGAGCCGCTGAGCTACTCCGCCAGTGGCAACCCCAACTCGACGATGTACGACGGCGGCCACTTCCGGACCATGTTCATGGGCTTTCCGGTGGAGTGGGTGCGAACCGCCAAGGCCCGCGGAGACGTTCTCGGACCGATGCTGAGATGGTCCATCTGCCCGCTCTTTGCCGATGATTTCGAATCGGCCGGCACCCTGCGCTGGACCGTGACCGTGGAGTAGTACACGAGCCCGTTTGTCGATCTTCGATCTTTGATTTTTGATTCGCGAGATCACTCGACCCAGACCCTCTCCAGAGGGCGGGAGAGCTTCACTGCGATGCGGAAGAGCAGCAACACGGCCACTGCGCCGAGGCCGGAGACCAGCCCCCACCACAACCCCTCCGGTCCGAGATCGACGCCGAAGGCGAGCCACAGGCTCACGGGAATGCCGAACAGCCAGAAGCCGAGCACGTTGATCACCATCGGTGCCCGGGTGTCGCCGAGGCCGCGCAGCACGCCGGCCGCCACGATCTGCAGGCCGTCAAAGACCTGGAACACACCGGCGATCGGTATCAGCGATGCCGCCAGCACGACGACCTGGAGGTCGTTGGTGTAGGCGGACGCGAGCAGCCGCGGCAGGAGGAGAAAGAGCGCCGCAGTGAGGGTCATGAAACCGCCGCCGCAGAGCAGGGCGGACGAGGACGAGCGGCGAGCATCCATGGTGTCAGATCTGCCCACGGCGTGACCCACCTTGACCGCGGCCGCGGCTGAAATGCCGAGGGGGACCATGAAGGTCAGGGCGGCCAGGTTGATGGCCACCTGATGGGCCGCCATGACCTGGCTTCCCATCCCGCCCATCAGGAGGCCCACCACCCCCACCGAGGCGAACTCCATGTTTACCTGGATGCCGATCGGCAAACCCAGCTTGAAGGTGTTCATCAATGGCCGCAGGTTTAGGACCTCACGGTCGATCTTCCTCAGCATTGGGGCCAGACTACGGCGGGCAGCGATCAGCAGGCCCACGAACAGCGCCGTCCGAGAGATCGTGGTGGCCCACGCCGAACCGAAGGGGCCGAGTGCGGGCATTCCCCAGCGGCCGTGAACCAGCCCGATGTCGAGCACCAGGTTGAGCAGGTTCGCGACCACCATGGTGATCACGATCGGCCGCAGCCGCTCCATCGCCTGGAGGGTCTGGCGAAGGACGATGAACCCGAAGAATGCCAGCAGACCCGGCAGCCGCCGGTAGACGTAGCCGGCGGCGATCGGGATGATCTCTGGTGGTTGCCGGAGCATCTCGAGCACCGGCTCAACGGGCAGCAGCACCAGCGCCGAAGGGACAGTGAGGAGCATCGCCATCAGCAGCCCCCGCTGAACCGCCCGCCGCACCGCCAGCCGATCCCGGGCGCCCAGCGCCTGGGCGACCAGCGGATCCACCACCATCAGGGTGCCGAGCCCGAACGACGCGACCGCCATCACCGCCAGGTTGCCCAGGGCCACGGCCGCCAGGGCTTCGGCCGACACCCGGCCCACCACCATCACGTCCACGACCCCCATCAGCATCAGGCCCACCTGGATGACGACCACCGGCACCGCCAGTTTGAGCATGGCGGAAACATCCTCGCCGCGAGGGCGTTCGAATGGTCGAGTCACGAGGCCTCCCGTTGGCGAAGGATAGCAAGGAGAATCAGCCCTGCTGAGCGAGATCGGAGGTTGTTGAGTGACATGACAGGGGACAGAGTTAAACGTCACTCGTTACACGTTAAACGTTTGACCTTTAACGTGTAACGTTTAACGCGGAGAACGGGATCACCGAAACGAACGCAGGCGGGTGACCTCGGTGATGACTCGATCGGCGGCACGATCCACGTCATTTGCGGTGGTGGGGCGGCCGAGGCTGAAGCGGAGGGATGCTGCCGCCAACCTGCGGTTGACGCCCATCGCCCGCAGCACCGCTGACGGCTCGGGGGCGGCCGAGGTGCAGGCGGATCCGGAGCTGACGGCGAGGTCCGGCAGCGAGGCGAGCAGGGCGTTGCCGTCGACGCCGGCGAAGGAGATGTTGGTGGTTCCCGGCAGCCGGTGATCCCGGGCGCCGTTGACGCTGCAGCCGTCGATCCCCTCCAGAATCCGCCTCTCGAGGCGGTCGCGAAGGCCGCCGAGACGCTCCATCTCGGCAGCCACGTCCCCGGCCGCGATCTCCAGTGCGGCGGCGAGGCCCACCGCACCCGGCAAGTTGGGCGTGCCCGACCGTAGCCCCTCCT
>CAVQOJ010000012.1:0-317093 GCA_963714385.1 uncultured Holophagae bacterium
AGACCGTAGATGTCCGGAAATTCCACCGTGGTGAGATCGCGAAACTCCCGGTCCCGGTCGGGGGACGCCAGAGCGGCCCAGAACCTCAAGCACCGCTCCTGATCGGGCATCGAGGATGCGAGCAGCAGCAGCGACCTCCGGTCGCCGCCTTCGAGAGCTACGGCCACCCCAAGCCGGCGGCCCAGCCACTCCCTGGGCTCATCCCCCCAACCGAGAGCCTCCAATCTCCACCAGGCGGTCAACGCATCCTCGACCCGGCCGGCCTCGGTACCGCACTCCACCACCAGCCGCAGGGCTCGCCTCGCCAGCATCGCGTCGGTCTCCGACACATTCAGGCCGTGGCGCGCCGAGTCCAGGCAGCCGGAGAACGAGGCCTTCGCCGACGATCGCGGAAACCGCTGCCACCCCTGGCGACGGAATGCCTCACCCCGAATTAGGTCGGCTTCGGCGTCCGACGCGGACAGGTCGTGCAGGGCGTTCATCGCCCGTCGCGGATTGCCTGCGGCGACCTCGCAGCGGGCAAGCTCGAGCCGGCGGCGGCGCTCCTCGTCGCCCGAGAACTTGAGTGAACCGAGCTCGGCGACACATCTGGTCGGCGAACCCGCCTCCAGCCAGGCGACAGCGCGCGTCAAGCGGTCGATCCGGCCGAGAGCCGCGACGACCCTGCTCTCATCCGCGGGGGCCGCGCTCCGCAACCGGTTGGGCGCATTGATCGCCAACCGCCGGCAGGCCGCCTCCCGCCACGGTCCGTCGCCCAACTTGATCAACTCGAGGTCGGCGGTCACCCGAGCGTGGGGTGGGGCCTGCTCCGCAACCGCGATCGCCGCTTCGATCCGATCCTCCGCCGCGAGCGCCCCGATCAGACCCACCACCGCCCGACCGTCGAGATCTTCCGGCAGGCCTTCCTCCGCGACGCGCCGCCAGGCGTCCTCGCCGGCGTCCGACACCTCGAGGGCGGTCAGCCAAGCTTCGAGGCCGCACCCGCTCGAGGGTTGCACCGGGACCCGCGTCGGCGAACAGCTGCGCGGCCCGCCTCGGGTTCGGACCAGCCGCCACGAACGCCTCGTCAAGCAGATCCAGTCGTCGTTGATTCGCCCCCAACCCGGCTGGCCGGGGAGCCTCAACACATGCGGCGGCCACCAGGGCCGCCGCAACACTCACTCTGAGTCGATTCCGAATCACATGCCCAGGGCGTCCGAATCACCGTCCCCGAGGATCCGGACCAGCTCCTCGTGGAAGTAGTCGCGCGCCGTGCGGATCTCGGGCGGGATCCTCCTCTCGAACATCTCGCGGCTGCGATCGATATCCTCCTTCAACCGCGCATAGAGGTCTCGCTGTTCCCTGCCTCGCTCCACCGCCTCTTCGTTGTAGAGCTTGATCTCCGACACCAGGAGCCGCGCGAAACGGCGGGCCTCTTCGTGACGAGACTCGTCCTCCGGCGAGAGGCCGGCGTGAGACCCTTCTGCGGGCTCCTCGTGGAGATCCGGAGGAGGCACAACGGCCTCCACGGGCGGCGGCCCTTGGAACTCCGCTTCCGCTGCAGGGGATTCCATCTCGGCGCCCCCGGCGCTTTGAGCCAGCTCGTCGTCGAGGCCCTCATCGTCGGAGGTGACGAAATCGGGTTCGGCGTCATCTGTGACGACCTCGACCTCCGCCTCCTGAATCACGTCGTCGGGCTCGACCTGCACGGTGGCCGAGGGGTCGAAGTCGGGACCGTTCGCCATCTCGTCGAGCAGGGCGTTGGCGGCCGATGGGGCCTCGGGCTCGGGTTCTTCCTCCTCGAATCCCGCCGGCTCTTCGCTCTCGGCCGCCTCCTCGGGCGGCGACGGTTCCTCGGTCTCCTGCTCGTCGTCGAACTCCGGCGATTCCTCGTCCTCTTCGACCTCCAGGCGGCCGGCATCAACTTCGGGTTCGCCCTCGGGAGCCACACCCCCGATCGGGGTCAGCATCGGCGATCCGGCAGCGGCGCGGTACTTCAGCGTATCGATCATCCAACAGCTGAGCGCCACGAGCACCTGGACGGCCTCCGGGTTCCACGGACGGCCTTCCAGCCGATCGACGTAAACCGCCCCCATAGTCTTGCCGCGGAGGCTGATGGGAATCAGCAGCGCCTCGGCGGGCATCGACTCGCCCTCGAGCCACCGCTGTACTACCGGATCGTCATGGGGCTCAAAGAGTCGAGGCTTCGGGTCATCGACGAAGCCATCGATGAGAGGGGACTCTCCCCGGTCACAGGACCAACCCTCGAGCCGGGACGCGTCATCGAAGCCGATGGCGCTCCAAGCACCAATCGCGTCGGGCCGGAAGACAAGCACCACCGCACGGGCGGCGTGTCCGGTCAACGCACTCAACAGACCGTGCAGCAGGTCGGACTGGCTGGCAGAACCATCGAGCTCGCGGAGCAGATCGAGGGTGACGATCGGCGGCGGCACCGACGCGGCTTCCCGTGCGGCTTCGACCGCAGCTTGCCTCATATCCTCAATGGCGGCCGGGATCTGACCCAGCGGCGCGACGTCTTCGGCCTCCAGCGACATGGCGTCTCGAACCGCCGCGTTCGCCTCCTCGAGGCTGCCGAGAATCCCTTCGAACCGATCCTTGACCGTCTGCAGACCCTTCTCGCGGGCGTGCTTCAGTTGTTCCAAGATCTCATCGTACGGGTCCATGTGGCCTCCAACCGCGCGTTCCGGGGGCATTATCGCCGCGCCAGTGAAGACACGTCAAGGAACCGCTCCGGGCGTCGTGGTCCACGCCCGGAAAAGCCTCTCAGACTCTGGCACTCAATCGCGACAACATCTTGCAGCAAAAGTCTCCTCTGTGCCCGTTTTTCTTTGACTCAGCCACCCGATACGTTGTCAGTCGTCACGAGTTCTGCTAGCGTTGCCCCCGAAGGGAGGAGTCATGAAATCCAACCGCGTTTTGCCGTGCGTTCTCATCCTGGTCCTGGCGGGCGGGGCTTTCCTCGGGTGCTCCCGCGGGCCGAGCGAACAGGAGATCAAGTACGCCGAGCTGCAGCAGCAGTTCGCCGCCATCCAGCAGGAGTACGACGGGTTGAAAGAGCTGCGCGCCAACAGCGCGGCCCAGATGACCACGATCGCCGAAATCGAGATGGTTGCGGAGAACAAGAGGACCGACGAGCAGGTGGCCGTGCTCGAGGAGGCCGCGGTCACGCTCGACCAGCTTGCGGCATCCCAGGAAGTCGAGTACGAGAGTCTCCAGGGCGCGCTCGCCGAGTTTCTCACCACCGGGCTCAACGAATTTCCCGAGGCTCCTGAAACCAAGGCGGCATTGGACATCTACTCTGAAGAGGCTGTCCTGGTCGCCCAGGATATCGTGCTGAAGGCAGGTGATTACAAGAAGGCCATCGACCATCTGTCGTCCGCCGCGTCGCTGTACGACCAGGCGGGGTTGGAGACCAACAGGCTCCTTCTCGACGAGATCGCCGCCCTCGAGGACTGGCGATTTATCACCCAGGAGCGCTTCGACGCCGTCGAGAAGAACATGACCAAGGACCAGGTCATGGAGATCGCCGGCGTTCCCTACTATCAGAACATCCAGAAGGACGAAAAGGCCGGCGTCGAAACCTGGCTCTACCGGAAGATCGAAGGCGGCGCTGCGGCCATCTACTTCAAAATGAAGAACGAGAAGGTCTACAACAAGAACTTCGATGCGGTGAAGATCAAGGTCGTCGAGTAACCACCGCCATTCGAGATCAACCACGATGGGGCGCTTCGCGCCCCGTTTCAATTCTGGCGATTGTCCTGGACAAGAGTGCTAAACCTCAATTGAAAATTGAAAATTGAAAATTCCCCCGCCCCCCATGAATTGACCAACCCGAGTTGGGATTTCTCCAATCTTCAATATTCAATCTTCAATCGGGTGGAAGGAGGGTAGGTCGCCTTGACCCGTGCCTCCCGCCGATGATAACCTTTGAGTTCAGCGCTGCGCGTGTGTGCGCACTCTGCGCCGAAAGGAGGTGACCCGATCGTGCCTACAGGAGTCGTAGTTCGAGACAACGAGTCGTTCGAGCAAGCGCTCCGCCGCTTCAAGCGGAAGTGCGAAAAGGCCGGTGTCCTTTCGGAAGTCAAGCGTCGCCGCTTCTATGAGAAGCCCTCAGAGCGTCGCAAGCGCGAGATGATTCAAGCGCGCAAAAAGATGCTCCGCAAGATGGCCAAGCAACGCAGGGCAGGCCTGCTCTAAGTGTGAGAAGCTCCGTCGCCTCCGATCTGGAGTTCGACAAGATCAAGCAGCTCGTGGCGGCCCAGGCCGGATCCGGTCTGGGCCGTTGCCTTTTGATGGAAGCGGAGATCCTGCCGCCGGAGCCGGAGAGCCGGCGCCTCGCCGGCCTGACGACTGCGGTTGGACGGCTGGTGGACGAGGACGGACGGCTGTCGTTTTCCGGCCTCGACGATGCGCGGCCCTGGCTCGCCGCCGACGCGCCCGCGCCCACCGAGCCGGCCGAGCTGCTGACTCTGCTGACCCTGGCAAAAAGGGTTGGTGTCGTCCGTCGCAGGATTCTCGACGGCTCACGGGACGCTGAGATCCTCGAACCGCTCGGACAAAGGCTCCCCGACACCTCCGCCCTGGTCGATTTCGTGGCGCCCAAGCTCGGTCGTGACGGGACGATCGCGGACGACGCGTCACCCCAGCTGCTCCGCCTCCGCCGGCAGGCGACACGCCTGCGCAAGGACCTCCTCGGTCGGCTCGAGGAGATCCGCCGCGGCCACCCGGGAGTCACCACCGACGCCCCCGCCACGGTGCGCCGTGACCGCTACTGTCTGCCGGTCCGCGCCACGGCCCGAGCCCAGCTTCCGGGCCTCCTGCTCGACAGCTCGGGCACCGGTGCCACGGCTTTCATCGAACCCTTCGCGGTGGTGGAACTCAACAACGATCTCGCCGAGACCGCGGCTCGAGAACGCGAGGAGATCCGGCGCATCGTCGCCGAGATCGCGGTGGCCTTCGCCGACAACCGGGAGGACCTGGCCGACGCGGTGGCCACCCTGGCCGTCCTCGACGCCGCCCAGGCTCGGGCGCTGTTCGGGAGGATGATCGACGGTCACGTGATCGTGCCCCGGCCAGACGACGAGCTGGTGCTCCGGGGGGCCCGCCATCCCCTGCTCGACGAACGCCTGCGGCCGCTCCGGCTGGAGATCTTCGGCGACGCCGAGCAGCGAGACCCTGCCCACCGTGCCGTACCGCTTGATTTTGCCCTGCTCAAAGGGGTGCGGACGCTGGTGATCTCGGGGCCCAACGCGGGCGGCAAGACCGTGGTTCTCAAGACCATCGGTCTGATGACCCTGATGGCCGCCCACGGCATTCCGCTGCCGGCGGGGCAGGGCACCACGATTCCTGCGATTCGTCACCTGTGGTGCCACATCGGTGACGAGCAGGACGTGTCCGCCGACCTCTCCAGCTTCTCAGGCGCCATGGCGGCCACCGTCGACCTGCTGCAATCCGGAGGCAGCGATTCGCTCGTCATCTACGACGAGCTCGGCGCCGGAACCGATCCCCTCGAGGGTGCCGCCCTCGGCCTCGCGCTGCTCGAGGAGCTGACCAGGCGCCGCTGTCTGACGGTCGCGACGACTCACCTGGCCTCGATTGCCCTCAACGCCACCTCAATCGAAGGCATGGACAACGCGGCCATGGGTTACGACGAAGGGCGAGACCTGCCGACCTACACCCTTGCCATGGGACGCCCGGGACGGTCCAGAGCCCTCGAAATCGCCCACCGAACCGGCATCCCGAGGCCGATTCTCAATCGCGCGTCGGACCTCCTGGGAGGCCACCACCTGGAACTCGACCGCTGGCTCGGTCGCCTCGAGGAGATCGAGGGCGAGCTCGAGGCTCAACGACTGAATCTCGACCAACAGCGCCGACACATCGCGGAGCTCCACGACCGTGCCCTGCAGGAACTGGAGGGGCTCGAGGAGGACCGCCGGCGCCTCGCGGTCGAGAGGGTGGAGGAGCGAGACCGCCTCCGCCGCAGGGCCAAGGACCGCCTTGACGAAGCCCTCCTCAAGCTGGATCGGGCCATCGAAGAGCAGGATCGGCTGGGCAGGAGGCGGCGCCAACAGCTGCGGGAACGTGCCGCAGATCTCGGCGAGGGACCGCCGAGGCCGTCCGCCGCCGCGACACCGGCTCCGGAACCGGGAGACGTGGTGCGCCTTTCCGGTCTCGGGAGCACCGGCCGGCTGGAGGAGATTCGCGGCCGACAGGCGCTGGTGGTTTCGAACGGGAAACGGCTCTGGGCGGACCTGGGAGAGGTCGAGCCAATCGGCGACTCCCAGCCCGCGCCGAGCCGGCCGACGGTGCACGTGAACACCGCCGAGGACCCCCTGGGCGAGCTCATGCTCATCGGGATGGACGCGGAGCAGGCGCGTGACGAGCTCGAGCGGTTTCTCGACCGAGCCTTCACAGCCGGCGGAGCGACCGTCCGGATCATCCACGGACACGGGACCGGGGCGCTGCGACGGATGGTGGCGGATGTCTGCCGCAGCCACCCGGCGGTGCGGTCGTTCCAGGCCGCCCCCAGAAGCCGGGGAGGCACCGGGGCCACCGAAGTAACACTCCACGAGTCCAGCTGAAGCTCCCAGGGTTCCGCTGCTCCTTAACAGAGTTGAAAGTTGAAAGTTGAAAGTTGCTCGCGCCCGGCGGGTCAAAAGTAGGGCTCAGCCGAAAACCGTCGGGATCGGTTTCCCGAATCCCGAATTCCGAATTTTGAATTCTCCGATCGGGTGCCCGGATGGAAGCCAGCGTTTCGTGTGCCGGCGAGGATCGGACTACAATGCCGGGGCAATGCCGGATGTCGACCTGAGCCGCGAGGTGGTGGACCGAGTCCGCGAGGCTGCGGATATCGTGGAGGTCGTGGGGGACCACGTCCGCCTCAAACGCCGGGGCCACAAATGGGAGGGCCTTTGCCCCTTCCACGAAGAAAAGACGCCGTCGTTCTCGGTGGACGCCAACAAAGCTCTCTACTACTGCTTCGGCTGCCACCAGGGCGGCGATATCTTCAAGTTCCTCATGCAGGTCGACCGGCTGACCTTCCCCGAGGCGGTCGATCGGCTGGCCCGACGATACGGGGTCAAGCTGCCGCCCGCCAGTCCGGAGGCGCGCCGGCGCCGGCAGCAGAGCGACCGCATCAGGTCGCTGCTCGAAGAGGCCCAGCAGTTCTTCGTCGACCGGCTGAACTCGGCGGACGGGGCCAAGGCTCGCCGCGAGCTCGAACGGCGCGGCTTCGATTCGTCCACCTGGTCCGAATTCGGCTTCGGATGGGCGCCCGACGACTGGCGCCAGCTCACCGAAACGCTCTCCAGCAGGCACCCCGAGGGCGCTCTGATCACCGCCGGGCTGACGGTCCAGCCCGACTCGGGCAACAACGCATACGACAGGTTTCGCAACCGCATCACCTTCCCGATCCGGTCCGCAGATGGCCGGCTGATCGCCTTCGGTGGCAGGATCCACGGCGACGGCGAGCCCAAGTACCTGAACAGCCCCGAGAGCCCGATCTTCCAAAAGAGATCGACCCTGTTCTGCCTCGACCGGGCGGGTCGTGCGGCGGGCGACGCAGGCGAGCTGCTGGTGGTGGAGGGCTACTTCGACTGCCTGTCTCTCCACCGCGGGGGCATCGCCAACGCCGTCGCCACGCTGGGTACCGCGCTGTCTGGAGACCACGCCCGGCTGCTGCGCCGACGGCTCGGCACGGACGGGCGTGTGGTGCTTTGCTACGACGCCGATGCGGCGGGGCGGCGGGCCGCGATCACCGGCGCGAGAGTCCTGCTCGAAGCCGGGGTCGAGGTCGCGGTGCTGGTGCTGCCACCAGGAACCGACCCCGACGATATCGTGCGTGACCGCGGCGTCGACGCATTTCGCGAGCTCCTGGGCAAACCGACGTCGCTGGTCGACTTCCTCCTCCTCGATCTTCCGGAAAATCCCGGTGACCGGCGGAAGGGAGGCCTCGAGTTCGCACCCCTGGTGTGCGCCGCGGCCGACGCGGCGGTCCGCCAGAATCTCGTCGAGGAGCTGGCCCGGCGCCTCTACCTCAGGCCGCGCGACATCGAGGACCGAGGCCGATCTCCGGCTCGGGGACGACGAGCCCCGACGACGTCGGCGGCCGGCCACGAAATCGCACCCGGCGAGCGCCACCTCGCGAGAATTCTGCTCGAATGCGGCCCCCAGTGGCGAGCCCGGATCGTCAAGATGGTCGATCCGGAGCTGATCTCCGATGGCCGGGTGCGCAGCCTGCTGATGGCGGCCGCCACCCTCGAGGAGCTCCCCAACGAAGCCCCCGGCGACGTGGTTCGCGAGCTCCTCGGAGAATGCTCCGACCAGGCCGTCGACTCGTTCGTGGCCCAGCTGTGCAACTCTCAGTGGCCCGCCCTGACCGAAGAGTCCACCCGGTCGCAGGTCCGGCTGATCGTCGATCGGCAATGCCGCGAACGGGCGCGGAGGCTGGCACCGATGATCTCGTCGGCGGAGGCCCGCGGGGACCACGACGAGGTTTCGCGCCTGTTGGCAGAAAAGGCACGTCTGAGGCAGAATCTGGTGAAATTCTGACCTTTTTTCACCTCAGGGGTTGCCAAAAGCCGATCTGCGGCCCATATTCCCTTTCGATGGTGAAAAGACCTGGCATGCAGGTCGATGTGGTGCAGGGCACACCAGCCCAAACCCTCCGCACGATGGAACACACAGGACAGGAGCCCGAATCGGGAAGGTCTTCGGGCGATTCGGTGTTGTAACGCCCGCACCGGCAAGCGAGGCGCAGTGCAGACGCCCCACCAAAACCCATTCCCTGGGAGTCAAGCGTGCTGATTGAGGAAAAATATCCGGAGCTCAACAAACTGATCCAGACCGGCAAGGACCGCGGCTTCATCATGTACGAGGAGCTGTACGAGAACCTGCCGGAAGAGGTCACCAGCATCGCCGAGGAGCTGGATGACATCTACATGCGCCTTTCCGAGCTCGACATCGATGTTGTCGACTCCGACTCCTCTGAAGGAGGAGACTCGAGTGGCGCCGACGGCGCGGCGCAACAAGCGTCCGAAAAAGACACCGCCGCCGCCGACAAGCAGGCCGCCCGGCCGGCGACCGTCCAGCTGGAAAAGACCAACGACCCGGTCCGGATGTACCTCAGAGAGATGGGGACCGTCAAGCTGCTCGACCGCGAGGGCGAGGTCGAGATTGCCCAGCGCATCGAAGCCGGCGAAGCACGCGTGTTCATCGCGCTGTCCAAGGAACCCGAGCTGCTGCGGCTCTTCCTGCGCACCAACGAGCAGGCGCGCCGCGAACGCCGCGGCATGCGGGAGCTGCTCCAGGGCCACGCCGCCGACCTCGACGAGAAGGCCAGGGATCGGGTTCGAGAGGGTCTTCGGCTTTTCACCGTGATCAGCACGCTGGATGAGGAATCACGCGAGCTCAAGCAACGGCTTCGCCGCTGCAAGAGGAGCGGCAAGCGATTCCAGGAGCTGTCGGACAAGATCGGCGCCAACGTCGCGGAGATCGCCATCCTGGTCCGCCGGGCCGACTTCACAACCACCACGAGAAACCGACTGCTCACCTTCCTCGGGGAGGTGGAACGCCAGTTCTCGATCCCGATCCAGACCATCAACAAGGACCGCAAAAAGCTCCAGCAGGAGCGCAACGTCGAACGTCGCCAGTTCTACTCCGCTCGCGTTTCCCGATACGAGGAAGAGCTCGAACGCCTCGAGGAGCGATTCGAGATTCCATTCGACAACCTCAAACTCCTGCTCGCGGAAGTGCGCAGGGGCGAAGGCCAGACCGACCGCGCGAAACAGGAGTTGATCGTCGCCAACCTGCGCTTGGTGGTTTCCATCGCCAAGAAGTACACGAACCGCGGCCTCCAGTTTCTGGACCTCATCCAGGAAGGAAATATCGGCCTGATGAAGGCGGTGGATAAGTTCGAGTACCGCCGGGGCTACAAGTTCTCCACCTATGCGACCTGGTGGATCCGGCAGGCCATCACCCGGGCCATCGCCGACCAGGCTCGTACGATCCGGATTCCGGTCCACATGATCGAGACCATCAACAAGCTCACGCGAACCACCAGAATGCTTGTTCAGGAGCTCGGTCGAGAGCCGACGGTCGAGGAGATTGCAGAGCGCATGGAGATGCCGGTCAGCAAGGTCCGCAAGATCCACAAGATCTCGCAGGAGCCGATCTCTCTCGAAACACCGATCGGCGAGGAGGAGGACTCCCACCTGGGTGACTTTATCGAAGACACCAACTCGGTATCCCCGATCGAGGCGGTCATCATGCGGACCCTTAAAGACCACACCGAGACGGTCCTGAAATCGCTCACCCCGAGGGAGGAGCAGGTCCTCAAGCTGCGCTTCGGCATCGGAGACGGCACCGAGCACACCCTCGAGGAGGTCGGGCGGACGTTCAACGTGACCCGCGAACGAATTCGCCAGATCGAGTACAAGGCCCTGCGGAAGCTGCGCCATCCCTCGCGCGCGCATCTGCTCAAGCCGTTTTCGGATGGCAGCAACTGAGGGTCCCGGGGGATTGGGGGGACCCCATCTCCTCAGTTGAAAGTTGAAAGTTGAAAGTTCACGTTGTCGCAGCCGTTGGCTGCTCCAACGCGACGACCCCCTTGGCCACGGCTGTACGCTGCTGCCGTCGGTGAGTTGAAAGTCGGAGGTTGGTGATATCTCGGTCACCGGCGTTTCCTCGTAATCTACGACTCTCCAATCCCACCGATCTCGGAAGGCACAATTCGTAATTCGCAATGGGTGAGCGGGGGAATCTGCAATTTGCAATTTGCAATTTGCAATCACCGATCCTAGCCGCTATCTCCTCGGTTGCTGGCCACCCACCATCGAGGTACCATGCCGCCAGGGCCCATAGCTCAGCGGTTAGAGCCGCCGGCTCATAACCGGTAGGTCCCAGGTTCGAATCCTGGTGGGCCCACCATCTCCCACCCACCCACCCGGTTCAAAGTCAAAAGTCAAAAGTCGATAGTCCGAGTCTTCCTCATAGCCCCACTGCCCCATAGCCCTGCTACCCCATCGCCGGGCGGGAGGGCGGCGAAAGTTGCTGGACGGTCGGTGCCGCGCTAATATATCGCCGGGCAGTCACGCACCTTCGGCGACTGGGGGTGCGGGGAGGAGGTTCGGTGGAGAGCGTACGTCACGATCTCGTCATCTTGGTTCGACTACAGCAAATCTACGACCAGATCGGAATTGCGATCCAGGACCGCAAGACTCCCCCGCCGGAAGTCCGAGACCTGCAGGAGGAGAATCGAATTCGGCAGAACGAGCTCGAGGAGCTTGAGGCCCAGGTCACCCGCTACAAGGAGGAACTCTCGGAGGTCAAGCGCAAGGAAGAAGAGTGGAAGATCGAGCTGGAACACTTCCAACGGCAAAAGGGAACGGTCACCAACGAGCGGGAGTTCACGGCGGTGATCTCGGAAATCGACTACGCTTCCAAGGCCCTCGAAGAATCTTCGAAACGCCGCGCCGAGCTCGACGCCTCGGTCGAGGAGATCTCATCCGAGATCAAACAACGGCGGGTGGCACGCCCCGAGGAGGAGGCCGCCCATCGCGACGTCGTTGATGGTTGGGAGAAGAAAAAGGCGGCGTTTTTGGAGACAATCCACGAGCTCTCACAGCGAGCCAAGGAGCTCGAGGAAGCCGTCAAGCCCAATCATCGAGCTCGTTTTCTGAGGCTGCTCAAGAGCAAAAAGGGTACCGCGGTGTCCGCCGTGGTCGACGGATCGTGCTCCGTGTGCCACTACTCGGTGCGCCCCCACCTCCGGCAGCGGGTCCGCAGGAATCAGGAGATCATCACCTGCGAGCACTGTTACCGGATTCTCTACTTCGCGGAGATCATGGACTCCGAGCCCTCCGAGGCGAACGCGGGCTGAGCCGTGGCGGAGACCATCGCGGGGAGGCTGGCAGGGGTGCTGCAGCGCGTGGCGGCGGCGGCCGAAGCCGGTGGGCGGGCACCTTCAGACGTCACCCTGATCGCCGTCGGCAAGACGTTTCCCGCCGACGTGGTGGCGGCCGCGGTCAACGCCGGAGCCGCCGACCTCGGTGAGAATCGGGTCCAGGAAGCGGCGGCCAAGAAGCCCAACATTCCGACGGCGACATGGCACCTGATCGGCCCTCTGCAGCGCAACAAGGCCCGGCTCGCACTGGAGACGTTTGACGTCATCCACACGGTGGATCGTGCCGACATTGCCCACCGCCTGCAGTTCATCCTCGACCGGGACTGGCCCGACCGCCGCCAGAAGGTCCTGGCCGAGATCAACATCGGTCGCGAGCCGCAGAAGGCCGGCGCTCTCCCGGAGGAGGCCGAAGAGCTGGTCGGAGAGATCGTGTCCTGCGGTCAGCTCGATCTCGTGGGCCTGATGGCGATTCCGCCGTTCGACGCCGATCGCGCGCAGGCCCGGAGCTACTTCGCAGCCCTGCGCAACCTCCGGGACCGCATCGTCGCAGGCTCCTTCATCTCCTTGCCCCACCTTTCCATGGGGATGAGCCACGACTTCGAAGACGCCATTGCCGAAGGCGCCACCATGGTGCGCGTCGGCACCGCCATCTTCGGCCGCAGGGGCTGACGACCCACTCTTCCACCTGAATTCCGACTCCGGCCTCATAAAGGGGACCGCAATGGCGGCGGAAATGATGAGGCCGGGGCGGGGGGTTCAGCATTTTCAGTACTTGCCCTCACGCCGACTTTGTGAAAAAATTCTCACACCGGGAGAGTGCGCCCATGGATGACCCGTTCGTCCTGACCGACGATCTTCAAAATCAGGCCTCCCAGTTGGCCTCCGAGGCGAACTCGAGCTGTATCGAATTCCTTCGCGATCTGGTCACCCTGCCCTCCCCGAGCCGCGGTGAGCGGCTGGCCTGCGAGCGCGTTGCCAAAGAGATGGATGACCTCGGATTTCGGGACGTGCACACCGATCCCCTCGGGAACGTCCTCGGCAGGGTCGGCTCCGGCCCCCGGGTGCTGGCAGTCGATGCTCACGTGGACACGGTCGGCATCACCAATCCCACCCGCTGGCGTCACGATCCGTTCCGAGGCGTCGTTGCCGGTGGGATCCTGTACGGACGGGGCGCATCCGATCAGAAGGGAGGGCTTGCCGCGGCCGTCCACGGCGTCGCCATCGCCGCCCGGCTCGGCCTGCCGGCGGACGCGACCGTGTGGGTCACGGCCACGGTGAACGGCGAGGACTGCGTCGGCCAGGCCTGGCAGTTCATCCTCAACGAGTCCTCCCTCGCTCCGGAGGTCGTGGTCATCGCCATGCCATCACACCTCGGCGTCTGCCACGGCCAACGCGGCCGCATGGAGGTGGAAATCACGACGTCTGGTGTTTCGACCCACGGTTCGCAACCCGACCGGGGGATCAACGCCATTTACCGCATGACGTCCATCGTCGACGAGGTCGAGAGGCTGCACGGTTCCCTCTCGATCAGCCATCCCGTCCTCGGCCGGGGATCTGCGGCAGTGACCTCCATCACCTCTCGATCGCCGTCGCTGACGGCGGTTCCCGACGAGTGCACGATCCACATCGACCGGCGGCTGACCATCGGCGAGACCGCCGAAGGTGCCCTGGTCGAGCTGGAGAACCTCGACGCCGTGCGACGCGCCGACGGCGAGGTCCGGTTGCTCCATTACGACGAGCCGTCATGGCGTGGTTTCTCGTACCCGACCAGAAAGGTCTTCCCGGCGTGGGAGACCCCGGAGGACAGCCGATCGGTCAGATCCGCGATCGCGACGGCGCGACGGGTGCTCGGAAGAGAGCCGCGCCTCACCAGATCGGCCTTCTCCTCTCACGGCTGCGCGACGGCGGGGATCTTCGGAATCCCGACGGTCGGCTTCGGACCGGCCGACGAGGTTCACTCCCACACCGTGAACGACCAGATTCCACTGGCCCAATTGGAGCCGGCGATGGAGTTCTTCGCCTTGTTCCCGCAGGTTTACCTTGGGCTCGAGGGATCTGCGGGTTCTTGACGGAATTTCGAAAAGCTCCCCTCCGCCCCCCGACCCCGCTTTTCGAATTTATGGATCTTGTTGAGGAATGAGACGCTTCGTCATTCTGCGATTTTGATTTGGCGGCGCATCGATCACTCTGACGCCAGCAAGATCTGCATCAGATCGCCCACGGAAGCGATCGCGATCGCCGGCAATTCGAGGTTGGCGGAAGCGCTGCGGGCGGGCAGGGCCACCCGGCCGAAGCCGAGGGCAGCCGCCTCGCGGACCCGATCGACTGCCCGGCTGACCGCCCGCACCTCGCCGAGCAGACCAATCTCCCCGAACAAAGCCAGATCGCCGGGCAGCGGCCGATCGGAAATCGACGACAGCAACGCCGCCGCCACCGCGAGATCCAGCGCCGGCTCGCGCAGCGACAGCCCCCCCACCAGGTTGACGAAGACATCGCGGTCGGCGAATCCGACTCCAACTTGCCGCTCTAACACCGCCAGCAGCAGCGCGAGCCGGGAGTTGTCGAAGCCCTGAGACACTCGCCGCGGAGTCCCCAACACCGACCCCGCCACCAGCGCCTGAACCTCCACCAACAGCGGCACCGTTCCTTCGAGGGCCACCGCAACCGCCGATCCGGGAGCGCCGGCGCGCCGGTCCTCCAGCAGCCACGCGGACGGATTCCGGACCGCCTCGAGGCCGCGATCGGACATCGAGTACAGCGCCAGCTCCGCCACCGTCCCATACCGGTTTTTGGCCGCCCGCAACACGCGCAGGTCGTGGCCCGGCTCGCCGTCGAGCGACATCACCACGTCTACCAGGTGCTCGAGCAGCTTCGGTCCGGCGATGGATCCTTCCTTGGTGACGTGGCCGACCAGGATCACCGGCACCCCGCGCGTCTTGGCCAGGTGTTGGAACCTCGCCGCGACCTGGCGCACCTGGCCGACCGATCCGGCGAGTCCCTCGACCTCCTCGACGACCATGGTCTGCACCGAATCGACCACCACCAGACTCGGCTCCAGGGCCTCGACCTCGGCCAGCACGGCCTCACACGAGGTCTCCGCCATGAGCAGCAGATGGGGGCTGACTCCGTCGATACGCTGCGCCCGAAGCGCAACCTGGCGGGCCGATTCCTCACCACTCACGAAGACCGCCGGGGCATCCTCGGCCGCCAGCGAGGCCGCCACCTGCAGCAGCAGAGTGGACTTCCCCACTCCCGGTTCCCCGGCCACCAGGATCAGCGAACCCGGTACCAGGCCGCCGCCGAGAACCCGGTCCATCCCCTCGATGCCGGTAGCGACTCGTTCGTTGCTTTCCGCCGCCGCCTCGGAAACCGGCACCGGCGCCCCGCCGCGCCTGGCCGGCGCCCGGCCCTTGGGCGGGCGCTGAGATGGGGCGGAGACGAAGCAGTTCCACCCTCCGCAGCCCGGACACTGGCCGAGCCACTTGCCGGACTCGTGGCCGCAGGAGGAGCAGTAGAAGACCGTGTCAGCCCTCAACCGTCTTCTACCAGGGCGCGTCGCCGTCGTCGTGACTGAAGTCTGCGTTCTCGAACCGTGTGTACTCGTGCTGGAAGACGAGCTCGATCAGGCCGGTGGGGCCGTTGCGCTGCTTGGCGATGATCAGCTCCGCCTTGCGGGGATCCTCGGTGTCGTCATCGTAGACCGCCGGCCTGACGATGAACATGACCACGTCCGCGTCCTGCTCGATCGACCCCGACTCGCGCAGGTCCGAAAGCTGCGGCCGGTGGTCGCCGCCCCGGCGCTCCGGCTGACGGGACAGCTGCGACAGCACCAGCATGGGCACGTCGAGCTCTTTGGCCACCCCCTTGAGCCCCCGCGAAATCGCTGACACCTCCTCATGCCGGCTGTTGAAGCGGGCGCCGCCGGACATCAGCTGCATGTAGTCGACCATCACCAGGTCGAGGCCGTGCTCGTGCTTGAGGCGCCTCGCCTTGGCCGAGATCTCGAGCACCGTGGTTCCTGGCGAGTCGTCGATCCACAGATCCGCGTCCTGCAGGGCCTGGGCGGCCATGGTCAGCTTCGGCCAGTCCGACTTCGACAGGTAGCCCGTCGCCAGGCGCCGCTGATCGACTCGAGCCTCGGCGGCGAGCAGCCGCCGTACCAGCTGCTCCGAGGACATCTCCAGGGAGAAGACGGCCACCTTCTTGCCCGACCGCAGCGCGGCGTGGGTGCTGATGTTCATCGCCAGCGAGGTCTTCCCCATCGACGGCCGCGCCGCCAGGATCACGAGCTCCTTGGCCTGGAGTCCGGAGGTGAGCTCGTTGATCCTCACGAAGCCGGTGTCGATGCCGGTCAGGGTCGAGTGGGTGCCCCGGCTCGCCTCGAGATTACCGATCTCGGTTTCGGCCAGATTCCGGATGTGCACCAGGCCGCCGGACAGGGTGTCCTCGGCAATCCGGTAGACGTCGCGCTGCGCGACCTCCACCGCCTCCTTGGCACCGCCATGGTCGAGGGTGCAGGTGTTGAGGATTCGGTGGGCGGTGGCGATCAGCTGCCGCTTGACGAACTTGTCGTGGACGATCTCGGCGTAGTGTCCGGCGTTGGCCACGTCCGGCAATGCGTCCATCATCGACGACAGGTAGCTGGCGCCGCCGACCCGCTCGAGCAGCCCCTGCTCGCGCAGCTGGTTGGTGACGGTGACGAGGTCGGCCGCGTGGCCCCGCTCGTGCAGCTCGACGCAGCCCTGGTAGATGATCCGGTGGCCCTCCAGGTAGAACTCCTCGCCGCGCAGCTTCTCCATGACCATCAGCAGCGACGTCGGATCGAGCAGGATCGCACCGATCACGGCCCGCTCCGCGTCCGGCTCGTGAGGCAGTCGATCGCCGGCCGGAATGGTCGCCGAAATCACGTCGGTGGGGAGGGTGCTCATGGGACCTTATATGCTACCGCAGCCGTCGACGAGCGCAAGACCCCCGCCAACCTCCCACCCTCCCATTCCAGATTCCAGATTCCAGATTCCAGATTCCAGATTGGTGAAACGCATTGCCAGTGCTTCCAATGTGCAATTTGCAATTTGTAATTTGCAATTCTGGTGGCGGCTGCAGGGCGCGCACTCGATCCGACAGCTACGACTCCTGCTGAAGGTCGTGGAAGACGCTGCGGAGCTCGGCGCCGGTGACCCGCTGGTCGAGCACGACGCCGTCGTCGGTGGGGAGCACCCAACCCACTCCCAGGTCGTCGCCCTTCTTGTCGCGCGCCAGGTGTTCCAGCACCACATCGAGGTCGAGGTCTCCAACCCCCGGGATTTCCCCGAGTCGGTCGACCGTTTCCTCGAGCTCGCGGGCGGCTCCCACCGACATCAGGCCCCGGGCGCAGGAGATCTTCAGAACGGCGCGCAATCCCCAGATCACCGCCTCGCCGTGGAGGAACCTGCGGTATCCGGTGGCCGCCTCGAGACCGTGGCCGAGGGTGTGGCCGAGGTTGAGCGCCTTTCGAGCGCCCGTCTCGCGCTCGTCGGCCTCCACCACCGAGGCCTTGACCGCCACCGATCGCGCCACGATCTCCAACCAGTGCTCCCCTCGACCCGCGTCGGCGCCATCGGCGGCGGCAGCGACCAAATCCAGCAACCCGCGGTCGCCGATCCACGCCGCCTTCACCACCTCGGCGAGGCCAGCCCGGAGCTCGCGACCGGGCAGCGTGGCGAGGGTGAGGGGGTCGGCCACCACCAGCCGGGGGGCCCAGAAGGCGCCCACCAGGTTCTTGCCGCGATCGAGGTTGATGCCGGTCTTGCCGCCGACGGCGGCGTCCACCATGGCCAGGAGGGTGGTGGGAACGGCCACCCACTCTACGCCCCGCAGGTAGACTGCGGCGGCGAAGCCGACGGTGTCGGTGATCACACCCCCGCCCACCGCCATCACGGTCCGACCCCGGTGCAGACCCCGATCCAGCCAGCGGTCGACAATGCTCTCGACCTCGCGCCAGCGCTTGAAGCCCTCACCGTCCGGCAGCTCCGCCGGCGGCAGCGCCCCCACCGCGGCGGCGGCACGGCAGCCATGAAGAGGCGCCACCGTGGTGTTGGTGACCACGTCAGCAGGGCGCGCCACCTGCTCACGGTCGAGCACCTCGCCCAGCCGGTCCACCGACCCTGATTCGATGACCACCCTGCAGGGGCCCCGCTCGCCGGAAATCTCGATGATCCGCACCCCGCCATGGTACCGCTGCAGGTCCCCGACACAACCGGGTCCGGCGCCGGGCTTTTTGAGACGGGTTATTAAAATGTTGAAAAACAAGGTGGTTAAATGGTAAAGTTGATCGGTTCTGGGCGGTCTTTTTTGGAGGGGTCTCATGAGTCGTCGCGCGGTCCTGCTGTTCCTGCTCATCGTTGCCACGGTTTCGCCAGTCCTCGCCGGCGACACGATCCCGCTGACGCCGGGCGAGACCGGTGTCACCGTGAGACAGATCGAAGGAGAAGACGAGATCCTGGTGGTGACCGTGTCCGAGGTCCGGCTCGACGCCATCGAGATCGAGGGCGGGCGCTGGGCGGTGGTCCGGGTGCCGCAGGCCCACAACTCGATGGACTACGGCTACCCATCTCTGCCGTACCTCCCGGCCGAGTACCTGCTGGGCGGCAAAGACTCCATCGAGCTGGAGCTGATCGACTCCACCGTCCGACACGTGGATTTGGGGGCACACGGCTACGCCGGCGTGGCGCCGTCCAAGGGGCATTTCGACCGCACCGTCGACCCCGATTCGATCCCGTGGCTCTTCGATGAGAAGGCCTATCAGTCCTCGGAGCCCTATCCGGCTATCGACGCCGAGCTCGATTCACCGTTCATCTCCGGCCCGATCCGCGGCCAAGCGCTGCGCCTGCCGGTGGCCCGCTGGGTGGCCGCCAACAACCTGCTGACGGTGGTCGAGGAGGCTCGCTTCCGGGTCAAGCGCCTTGCCACCGGACCGAATCCGCGGCTTCGCCCCGAACCGCCCATGACCGGGCTTTTCGATCTGGCGGCCGGTCGGATGGTCAACTCGCCCGGCCCGGGCCTGCGCGACAACCCCTTCATCGAGGCCGGACGGTTGCTGATCATCGCCGACGACGACTTCATGGACGAAATTCAACCGCTGGCGGACTGGCATGCGCTGGTCGGTTACCCGACCATGGTGACGCCCACCTCGGTGAGCGGTTCCACGGCGGCGCAGATCCTCGGTTACATCCAGAGCGTGTACGACCAGCCCGAGAGCCTTGCGTGGATCATTCTCGTCGGGGACAACCAACAGATTCCCACCCTCACCGGGGTCAACTCGCAGCACTCACCGTGCGACGCCTGCTTCACCAAGCTCGAGGGGGCCGACAACCGCCCCGACGCGGCGATCTCCCGGATCTCGGCCCAAACCGGGCCCCAGGTGACCGCTCAGGTCGACAAGATCCTCACCTACGAGCGTTACCCGGACGAGGGATCGGCCGGCGCCTGGTACCAGAAGGGATTCGGCATCGGATCCGACGACACCGGCGGCACCGGTCTCGCCGATTGGGAACGGATCGAGCTGCTGCGCCAGGACCTGCTCGACCCCGCCTACTCCTACACCGAGTTCGACCAGATCTACCACTCGAGCGCCACCTCGGCCCAGGTCACGGCGGCCGTAAATCAGGGCCGCAGCCTCGGCGCCTACATCGGCCACGGCTGGGACGGCGGGTGGGTGACCACCAACTTCGACACCGCCGACGCCAACGCCCTGACCAACGGCGAGATGCTACCGGTGATCTGGTCGGTCGCCTGCAACAACGGCGAGTTCCCGGTCAACGAGTGCTTCGCCGAGGCCTGGCTGCGCAATGACGCCGGTGGGGCGGTGTCCTTCGAGGGCGGCACCACGACCGAGTCCTGGGTTCCGCCCTGCGACGCCCAGCGCGGCATCATCGACGCCCTCCGGCTCGAGACCGCCTTCACCACCGGCGGCCAGCACATGGCCGGCAAGCACTACTGCATGGACGTCAACGGTGACGCCGCCTCTTCGGAGGGCAATAAATGGGTGGAGCAGTCCGTCCTCTTCGGCTCTTGCACCACCTGGATGCGGACCCTGCCGGCGGTGTGGCCCGACGAACCTGACGACTTTTCCTCGGGCGGGGGCGTCGCGTCCCTGACCGTCAAGGTCGGCGGCCAACCGCTGGCCAGGGCCAACGCGGCCATCGTCTCGTTCTACACCAGGGACGGCGACGTGCTGACGCCGCTCGGCTCGGGTCTCATTGATGCCAACGGCTTCGTCGAGGCGGTGGTGTCGGGCGAGCCGACCCACTGCCACATCCACGGCCAGAACCTGGTGCCCGCCGAGTTCGAGCTGGCGGCCCGGGACGACGGCAGCGTCTCGCTCGACACCGCGGCCTACAGCTGCAGCGGCACCGTAGGCATCCGGGTTGCCGACGCCAACGTGCCCGGTTCCGGACCCGGGACCGTGGACACCGTTGATGTCACCCTGGGAATCCCCGGCCACACCATCGACGTGACCCTCACCGAGACGGCTGCGGACCGCAACATCTACACAGGGTCGGCGATTCTCGGCACCGACCTCGTGGTCGCCCACGGCGACGTCCTCACCGCCACCTATATGGATGCCGACGACGGCGCCGGCGGCAGCAACGTCACCAAGACCGACCAGGCCGGCGTCGACTGTGCCGGTCCCCAGTTTGCGGACGTCGAGCTGGTGGCGACGGAGGGCGAGCTGACGGTTCGCTTCACCACCGACGAGCCCGGCACGACGGTGGTCTACTACGGGACGACGGTGCCGCCGGCGGAGATGGTCGCAGAGAGTGGGTACACAACCGACCACGAGCTGACGATTTCGGGCCTGGACCCGTGCACGAGGTACTACGTGGGGCTGGAGTCTGCGGACGCGCTCGGCAACGTGAGCGTCGAGACCAACGGCGGTATGTACTTCATGAGCAACACCATGGGTTGGCAGGTCTTCCTGTCGGAGACCTTCGATGCCGATCCGGGGTGGACGATCGACAACGGCGGCAACGGATTGGGTTGGGCCTTTGGCCAGCCCACCGGGGGCGGTGGCGAGTACGGCGAGCCGGATCCGACGGCGGGCTTTACGGGGTCGAACGTCTTCGGGGTCAACCTGTCGGGGGACTACGACAACAACCTGAGCACGGACCAGCTGAAGCTGACGACAGGGTCGATGGATCTGAGTCTGGCGACGTCGGCGGTCTTGAGCTACCGGCGGTGGCTCGGGATCGAGAGCCCGAGCTATGACCACGCGCGGGTGCAGCTGTCGGTGGACGGGGGGCCGTGGACGACGCTGTGGGAGAACAGCGAGCGGATCGACGGCGGCTCGTGGGTGTTGGAGACCATCGATCTGAGTGCACAGGCGGCGGGACACGCTGACGTTCGGATCCGGTGGACCCTGGGGTCGACGGACTCGTCGTGGCGGTTCGCGGGCTGGAACCTGGACGACGTGGTGATCGAGGGCGCGTTCCCGTGCCCGGGATCGGTGCCGGTGTTCTCGGACGGCTTCGAGACGGGAGACTGCTCCATGTGGAGCTTCGAGATGCCGTGATGTTCGAGATCGGATGATCTACGGCGGGCCCGACCGGGCCCGCCTCTTCAATTCGGAATTCGGAATTCGGAAAACCGATCCCGGTCGTTGCTGCCGGAAGCCGCGAGCAATGCCGACCCTCATGGAAGCCCCAAAGCCGGGTGGGCGGGTGGGGGACTTTCGACTTTTGACTTTCGACTTTCGACTCAAAAAAAGGGGCCCCGAAGGGCCCCGAGAGTTGGTGATTCAAGAGATCAGAAGCGGAACTTCGCACCCAGCTGGAAGTGCCGCGGCAGACCGGCGTCGGTGACTTCCTTGTAGTCGGGATTGATGCTGCCATCAAACTCCGTCAGGCTCGTCTCCGATGACCAGTAGTTGTCCCAGTTGAACACGTTGAAGGCCTCCGCGATCAGCTCGAGCTCGAGGCTGCCGCCCAGTCGTGCGGTCCACGACAGCCGGAGGTCGAGGTTCTTGGCACTGGGCTGGCTCTCCGTGTTGCGGCTGTAGTGGTAGAAGACCCCGGGCGAGGTCTCGATGACCGCGCGTTGGCTGTTGGTGTAGCCGTCGGTGTTGTAGTCTCTCGAGGCGCCCGCGGTGAACCGGTAGCCGGAACGGTAGGTCCCGATCGCCGACACCATGAAGTTCGCCGGCAGCTGCCAGGCGAAGGACGCCACGAACTTGTGCGGCACGTCGAAGTTCGACGGGCCCCACTCGCCGTCCAGGTTGTACTGGTCCTCGGGGTAGTCCGAGGAGGATGACACCGAGCGCTCGTTGGAGTCGTTGTCCTTGGCGTCGGACCAGGTGTACGACGCATCGAGGTACCACTTGTTGGAGAACCGCTTGCTCGCCCTGAGCACGATGCCGGTGTACTCGGCCTTGGCGTCGGAGGTGAACTGGATGATCTGATCCAGCTCGGATTGGACGGCCCGCCGGTCATAGGTCGGCGCCCCGTAGTCGGTGGTGCCGCCGTTGGCCACGATGTTCTGGTCCTGCTTGCGCTCGAGCTTCTCGGTCTCGTAGTAGATCACGTCGACGCCTACCGACAGGTCGCGCGCCACCTCGGCCTCGTAACCCAGAGAAATTCGGTTGGTCTCCGGGTTCTGGAAGCTGGGAGAAACGACGAAAATGTCCGGCGTCGCAGCCTCGACATCGGCGGGAGAGGCCCAGACGTTCGGCCACATCGGGCACGGATCGCCGCTCTCACAACGGCTGGAGTAGGTGACGACCCGCACGCCGTTGGACAACATCGCATTGGCCAGCAGCAGGGTCGGCGTGGTGTCGTAGAACCGCCCGAGGCCGCCGCGCAGAACCTGCTTGCCGTCGCCCTTGATGTCCCACGCGAAGCCGGCCCGCGCCGACCAGTTGTTGGTGTCGGTGGGAATCTGCCCGGTCTCCGGCCACAGCGGGTTGGTCTCGTACGGGGTGGGGTTGTCCTGCAGGTCGTAGCGCAGGCCGTAGGTGACGGTGAGGTTCGGGTTCGGTCGCCAGTCGTCCTGGACGTAGAAGGCGTAGTAGTTGACATCGAACTCAACCGCCCCGTTGGCTTCCGAGAACGACTGCGTGTAGGAGTAGGGTACGCCGCCGTCGAGGAAGCCGCTCGCCTCGCCGTCCCACTCGCGGAACAGGTAGGAGCCGCCCTGGTAGCGGTAGAACCCGTCGTCGAAGTTGACCCAGTCGAGGTTGAGCCCGGCTTTCAGAGTGTGATTGCCGGCATAGTAGGTGAAGTTGTCGACCAGCTGATACCTCAGCTCGTCGAGGAAGTTGGGCAGGAAGTTGTTCTGACCCCAGTTGGCAGCGAAGCTGAAGATGCCGCCCTCGGGGATGGCGGTGGTGTTGGCCGCCCGTGGCCGCTCTTCGAAGGCGCGCTGGAAGAACGCCTCGTTGAAGGCGTTGTCCGACAGCACCGAGTTGAGGGTGAAGACCAGGGAGTCGAAGGAGTTGCCCTCCAGCCCGTTATTGGACAGACCGGTGTTGGAGAAGGTCGAGGTCTGGTTGACCCCTTCCTGGTCGGAGAAGTTGTAACGGCCCGACACCAGGTTGTTGGTACCCAGCTGCCAGTCCAACTTGAGCAGGATGACCAGTGCGTCGTTGGTGGTGGGATAGTTCGCGGTCTCCTGGTCATAGTCGAGGCCGGTCAGCGCATTGAAGTCGGCCTCGCGCCCGTCCGGGAAGTTTCGGAACGAGGTGAAATGGGGAATCTCGTAGTCCTGGGTGTCGAGCGAGGTGAAGAAGTGCAGCGTGTCGCGGACGATCGGCCCGCCCAGAGCGAAACCGTACTGGAGCTGCTCGGACGGCGGGGTCTCGTCGCCCGGCTCGAGCAGGGCGTAGTCCTCGCTCAGGCTGTCGTCGGTGTAGTAGCCGAAAACCTCGCCGTGGAACTCGTTGGTTCCCGATTTGGTGATGGCGTTGATCACCCCGCCGGTGGCCTGGAACTGCAGGTTATACGACGAGCGCAGGACCTGGAACTCCTTGATCGCCGCCTGGGAGAAGGTGAAGGGCGGCCTGGTGCCGCCGCGCTCCTCGCCAAAGAAGCTCGACTGGGAGTTGGCGCCGTCGATGTTGAACGAGTTCTGGATGCCGCGAGCGCCGATGTTGAGACCGCCACGGCCGCCCGACACCTGATCCGGATCGCTGTAGGTCGCTCCCGGCGTCAGCAGCACGAGGTTGGTGAAGTCGCGCCCGTCCAACGGAAGGTTGGCGATCTGTTGAGCGTTCACCGCCGACGTGATGCCTGGATTGGTGGTTTCCACGATCGGCGTTTCGGCGGTGACGACGATCTCCTCTTCGACCGAGGCCACTGCCAGATCGAAGTTCACCTGGACCGAAGACCCCAGGGTCACCACCACGCCCCGCCTGATCTCCGACTTGAATCCATTCAGGGTCGACTGGACGTCGTAGGTGCCCGAGGGCAGCAGATCGATGCGGAAGTAACCGCTGGTGTCGGTGACGGTGCGCCTCGCGAACCCCGTGTCGACGTTCTTGGCCTCGATTCCAACCCCCGGCATCACGCCGCCGTTGGGATCCTTGGCCGTTCCGAAAATCTGGCCGCTCACGCTGGACTGGGCCCACGCCGCGGTCGGCACCAGCACCATCAGCGCCACGGCCACCAGGCCGCCTCCAATTCTGAACCATCGCATCATGTCTCTCTCCTCCCTTCCTTCGGTTCTTGAATTTCCTCCGGACGGGCGGCCTCCCTCACCGGTCAGTCGCCCGCCTCCCGATTTTCAAACACCAGATCCGGAGCGATCCACCAGTTCCCGTCCACCACGGGCCGCCATGGATCGCGCCGTTCCAGATACTCTCCAATCAGCTCGGCCACCTCCCAGGATGAAGTCCAGACGACCGGCGCATCGGCGAGGTGGGGATAGCCCCCGCCCCCGGCGCCGCGATAGTTGTTGCATACCAGCTTGAAGGTCGCGTGAAGGTCGAGGATCTCGCCACGGAACCGGAGATCCCGGACCCGGTCACCCTCGGGTCGGGTGGGGTCGATGCGATAGCTCAGGCCGGACACGTTATCGACGTTATAGTGCCGCACGCCGGGGTTCGTCAACACGGCGCAGCCGGCGGCCGGCTCGCAGTCGAGCCCAACGTAGTAGCGGGCGGCGTGCTCGAGTACGTCCTTGACCTGGGCGCCGGTGAGCTCCACGACCTCCAATGTGTTCGGGTAGACGTAAAGACCGTGGACCCAGCGCCACGCCACCGGGCCGGGCGGCAGGTCCGGGGTACCGTCGGTGAGCAGTGAGGCCAGCGACAGGTCCGCGCCCGAAGCGTCGAGCTGCACCTCGTGGATCAGGTCCAGGGCCGCGCAGTCGGCCAGCCGGCACCCGTGAACGCTGACCCGACCGGTGACCGTGGTGATGGGAGCATCCAGTGCTTCGGCCACCCGTCGCTGCAGCGGCGTGAAGGTGGCGGTCAATGTCGGGTCCGGCACGGCCTCCTCCACGGGGAGGTTGACGCCCTCCCAGCGGGCGATGCGCCATTGGGGCCCGTCTTGTTCCAACCACAGATCGATCCGGGTCAACAGCTGCGCCCGAGCCTGCGGCTGGGAGACGATCACGCCGTTGGTCAGGACCGGCTCGATGGCCTGGTGACTGTGGCCGGTGAGCAGCAGATCGATCCCGCCGACGTGGGCCAGCCGCCAGCCGAAGTTCTCGTTCCAGGTGCCGTTGTCCCCGCCACCGATCGGATCGCGTTCGAAGCCGGTGTGGGCCAGAACCACCACCAGGTCGCAGCGCTCGCGCTGCCTGAGCACCGGCACCCAGCGGCGGGCAGCCTCGTCCATGGGCTCGAACCCAAGGCCCTCATAGTTGGCGGGCTGCTCCCAGCCCGGGATATTGGGCGTCACCAACCCCAGCACTCCGACCCTCACCGGTCCCGCCTCGATCACGAGGTAGGGCGGAAACGCGGGCTCGCCGCTGTCATCGATGGTGTTCGCCGACAGGAACGGGAAGTCCGCCGTGCTCTCGGCACGGCGCAGCACCTCGAGTCCGAAGTTGAACTCGTGGTTGCCGACCGCCATGGCGTCGTATCCGATCAGGTTCATGGCCGCGATGGTGGGGCTTGGTTCGGACCACTTGACGTGGACGAACTGCTCCAGCGGCGCGCCCTGAATGGTGTCCCCGCTGTCGAGCAGAATCACCGGGTGAGCGCTGAGCTCGCGAATCTCTCCAACCAGCGTCGCCACCTGGGCCAGCGAGCCTCGCGCCGGGCGGTTGCGCGCGTCGTTGAAGGGCAGGACCTGACCGTGGAGGTCGGAGGTGTGGAGCACGGTCAGCCGGACCGCTTGGGAGTCGGCCACGGCGAGTCCCGAACACAGACCGACCGCCGCCCCCGCCGCGAGAGCTCTGGTCACACCCGCCGAAAGCGTCGACCAACCCATAGCGCGTGAGCGGATCATAGCACCGCGGTCGACCGTCGTCTGAAACGGAGTCTTCATCTGCGGTATGCTCTGGGGGATGGCAGGCACGCACCCTCGAAACGGCCCCGAGTCTCGGGTTCATTCGGCTCCTCCCGGGCGGTCATGAGGCGGCTCCGGCTGCTCACCGGCGGCGAGTCTCACGGTCCTCGACTGACCGCGGTGCTCGAGGGTCTGCCCGCCGGCCTGCCGGTGAGCCACCAGGCCGTCGACGACTGGCTGGCCCGGCGCCAGCACGGTTTCGGGCGTGGCGGCCGGCAGCGGATCGAGCGGGACGTGGTGGAGGTGACCGGAGGGCTCCGCGACGGCCGCACCCTGGGCTCGCCGCTCGTCCTCAACATCTCGAACCGCGACTGGAAGAACTGGTCGGCGGTAATGGACCCATGGCGCATGGACCCCGAGCAGGCCTCGCGCCGGGCGGTCACCGCCCCTCGCCCCGGCCACGCCGATCTCGCCGGCGGCTGCGCCACCGACCAGTTGGCCGACATGCGGGACGTGTTGGAGCGCGCCTCGGCCCGAGAGACCGCGGCCCGGGTGGCCGCCGGCGCCGTCTGCTCCCAACTGCTCACCCGCTACGGAGTCCGCTTCCGCTCGGCGGTGCTCCGGGTGGGGCCGCACCCCATCCACGATGGTCCTCCCGACTGGGAGCTGCTCGCGGGAGTGCGAACCGACTCTCCATTGGTCACCCCGCGGCCCGACGATGAGGACGACCTGGTGGTAGCGATCCGCGCCGCCCGCGAGGCCGGTGACACCATGGGCGGCGTCGTCGGCGCAGTGGTGCGCGGGCTACCGCCCGGCCTGGGATCCTACACTCACTGGGACCGCAAGCTCGACGGCTGCATCTGCCAAGCGCTGGTCTCCATCCACTCCGTCAAGGCCGCCTCCATAGGGGCCGGCATGGAGGTGGCATCGGCCATGGGCTCCGAGGCTCACGACGCGATCCTCCCCGGCGACCGCCGGCTGGAGCGGCCCACCAACCGGGCCGGCGGGCTCGAGGGTGGCGTTACCAACGGCAGCGACCTCGTGGTGCGGGCCTTCTTCAAGCCCATCTCGACCCTCCGCCGCGGCCTGCCCTCGGTGGACCTCGCCACCGGCGAGGCCTCCACCACCGCCTGGGAGCGATCCGACGTCACCGCCATCGGCGCGGCGCCGGTGATCGTCGAGGCCATGCTCGCCCTGGTGCTGGCGGACGCCCTGCTCGACAAGCTCGGCGGCGACGCGATCGCCGACGTGGACGCAGGTTGGGAGAGCTACTGTTCGAGGCTGGCACCCTGGTGGCGAGCATCTTCGATCGAGTAGCCGCGGCGGAACAAGTTCTGAGTTCTTAGTTCTGAGTTCTTAGTTACTTACGGCTGTGCTCGTTCGAATCTGCGAGGGCCTCTCGGGAAGGAATTAGACATTAGACTTTAGACTTTGGACTTTGGACCGGTTTGTTCGATCATTCGGTCGGAAGCGGTCGAATCACCCTGACCGGAAATCCCCTCTCGATCCAGGCGGCAGCCGCCGATGCCGCGGTCTCTCCTTCCGACGGAAGGTGGACAAAACCGCCCTGAACGTGACCGATGACGGCGAACGGTGCCTGCCCGACCTCGTCCGCCGGGACCTCCTCCCAGAGCGGTCCGCCGCGCTCGAGGCCCGTCCAGCTCTCGAGCTCCGCCCACCGCACCAGGCCGTAGGGGTAGTTGGCCCGCTCGAAGTACGCCTTGGGCAGGCCCTCCGCCTGGCCCAATACCTGCGCGTTGATGCTCTCCCTCTCGAGGCGGACGCACACCAGCGGCCGGTCAAGGGGCAGCGCCGGCCAGAATTGGGCCGCTTCTTCCAGCAACCTGCGATGGCCCTCATCGCGACGATCGGCATCCGCGATCTCTCCCCGCATCACCCACAGCCCGGTCCCCGCCAGGGCGATGGCGGCGGCCCCGGCCGCCAACACGATCAGTCGACGACCGCGCACGGAGGAGAACCGGCGCACCGCCAACTGGGCCAGCCCGACCCCGAGCAGGAGAAAGCCGGCAAAGGGCACGTACGCGTACCGTCCGATCATGAACCCCACCGGAACCACCGGGATGAACGGCAGCAGGAACAGGGCCATGCCGGCGACGAGCACCGGCGTCTGCGCCTTCAGGGTGATCGCGGCGACGGCGATCAAGGCGATCACCGCCAACCACTCGACGGGGCCGAAGCGAAGGCTGGAGGTGTCCAATCGGGCGGCACCACAGAAGACCGCGAGCGTGCTCGGAATCTTGGCTGCGGCCGCCAAGCCACCGCCGTAATAGCCTGCCGCATAGGTCACATCCACCGCTGGCCGAACCAGATAGGCGGCAACGTAGAGCAGCGGGCCGATGGACCACAGGGCAGCTGTCCGCAAAGCCGGTACCAGCTCGCGCCTCCTGAGGGCCAGCTCGTAGGCTCCGGCCAACCCGGGGAGAACCACCCAGCTCTCCTTGGTCAAGGCCGACACCAGCGCCAGGGTCGCCGCAGCGATCGCCCGCGGTGGGCTCCATTTTTGGCCTGGGCCCGGCCACAGAAGAGCGATTCCCAACCAACAGGCGAACAACAACGGATCATGCCGGGGGTGGATCTCTCTCACCTGGAACGCCGTGTAGGGTGAGATCGCCCACACCGCCGCCACTGCACCCGCCACCGGCGGCGACAGCCCGAGCCGCCTCGAAACGCCGAACAGCAGCGTCATCACGAAACCGTGGATGACGAGGTTGGTGATGTGCCACCCCGGGATCCGGGCCTTCCACAGCACCTGATCCGGCATGAGCAGCACCGGGTTGGTCAGGCGCAGCCCGCCGTATGGGTTCAACAGCCGCGACGGCTCGTCCATGCGCCGCACGGTCTCGAGCCACCACTCGAAGTCGTCACCAACGAAGCCGAGCTGCAGCGACGGGAGGTGCACGACGACCATCAGCAGCAGTGCCGTGGCCAGCCAGAACCACGACCTTCGAGCGCTCACGGTTCCGGCCGTCTCGCCAAGCGGATCGTTGAACATCCTTCCTATTGTACGGTCCGATCGGAAGGTCCTCAGGTTTGAGGTTTGCAATTTTCAATTTGCAATTTGCAATTCAGACTCCCCTCTGCTCGTCTGCTCCTCTTCCCCCTGCTCATGCGATACTCAATCAACTCGGAGGTGAAAAATGGCCGCTCCCCTTGCCGTCGTCACTGGCGCTTCCAGCGGCATCGGCGCCGCCACTGCTCGTGCCCTGGCCGGTGACGGATGGCACGTGGTCCTGGTGGCCCGAACCAAACCGCGGCTCGAGGTGGTCCACCAGTCAATTACCGCCGGCGGCGGCACGGCCGTGATCGAGACCCTGGACGCCGCGGACGGCGAGCAGGTGCTCGCCATGGCCGACCGGGTTCGGTTGGAGCTCGGACGGCCGGATTTGGTGGTCAACAGCGCCGGGATGGGCGCCTGGAAGTTCATCGAGGATACGCCGCCGGAGGAGGCTCGGGATATGCTGGGCGCACCTTTCCTGGCGGCCTACAACATGAGCTTCGCCTTCATGGCCGACATGATCGGGGCCCGGAGAGGCACGCTGATTCACGTCGGCTCCCCGGCGTCAAAGCTGCCGTGGCCCGGCGCCACCGCCTATACCACCTCCCGGTGGGCTCTTCGGGGCCTCAGCGAGGCCCTCAACCAGGATCTGGTGGGGACCGGCGTCACCAGCAGCCACGTGGTCTTCGGCGAGGTGTCCAGCCCGTACTTCGACCACAATCAGGTCAGCCGCGATCACCTCCCCAAGCTCGCCCGGCTGATCCCCGTGACCACGCCGGAGCGCTGCGCCGAGGTCATCCTGAACACCGTTCGTCGCCCGCGCCGGGAGGTGGCCTACCCCTTCATGCTTCGGGCCTTCTACTGGATGGCCGCAGTGGCTCCCGGACCCACTCGATGGCTGGTGGCGCGCTCCGGCCGCCGGCACTAACCGTCGTTGATCAAAGAACCGTCTGCGGTCTTCTCTCGAAAAGCTGCCCACCCATCCACCCGCCCCCGCTTTTCGAGTTAGAGAGACCTTGGACTTTTGACTTTTGACTCCTTTCACGGATGAGTACTTCCTGCCAACAGCCCGGTTGGGTTAGGCTTGGCGGGATGAGCGAGCCCGGAACGTGTTCCGACTGCAGCAGCCCGATGCCGGCGACCGAGTCGATCTGCCCGTCGTGCGGCTGGGACTCCACAACGGCGGTGGTCCGCCGTCCGCGAGCTTCCGTGATGACCCTGCTGCGCGGCGGCGCCTGGCGGTTGATCCTCTACGGGACCATCGCGGCACTGCCCTTCGTCGGCTTCATGCGGCTGCGGGCCACCGGGCCGGGCCCGGACCTGGCCACCACGGTCCGATGGATGGTGGCGGGAGACGCCGGGCGCGCCGAGGAGCTGGTGACCATCCACCGGGCCCACGAGATCGCGGTGGCGGCTGCTCGCCTTGCCATCGACACCCTGAATCCACCGTCCTTCGACGGCGACTGGGCCGAGGTCCTCGCACCCTACGCCACCATGCACGTCCGCGGCTGGATGCCATTGCTGTTCTACGGTGCCACATCGGACATGTCACCCTCGTCGGTACGGATCTTCTTCGAGGTCGACGACAAGGACGGGTGGGGCCGTGGGTACAGGATCTCCACCAGGGTGCTGACCCGGGACGAAGGGTGGTCCGAGGACCCGGAGGTCGCCGCTGACCTCGAGGCGGGCCTCAGTCCGTCGTTCTTCGCCTCCCCGCTGGTCGAGCTCGAGGGCGATCGCGACTGGATGCGGCTGGACATTCGCTCATCGGGACCCGACGGGCGAATGGAGACCGGCGACGACCTTCGGCTGATCTCCTACCTACCGGTGGGGATCACCATTCGGCTGAGCCGCGACCAGGAGAAGCTCCGGCGAGAGCTGGAACGGGCCTACACCGTGGGCCGTCATTATTTCCGGGTCGAGGGCGCCCATTGGGACCTGATCGACGCCCGACTGCTCGCCGAGTTCCGTCTCGAGTATCTCCCCTGATTCGCTGGAGATATCGCCAAGGTCACGCCCGTGCGCAATTCACTCCGCGGACTCCGTGAATTGCGTTAAATAGACTCTCCTCAGAACTCAATTCTCGCCTCTCAGATCTCACCCCTCCTTCGGAACGGAGGGTTGCCGATTCTGCCGTGAGATATGAGAGGCGAGAATTGAGCAAACCCCGCGACGATTCGGTCGCCCGCTGCCGTTCCGGGATGGCGTATTCTAAGCCGAGATGGTCGAAACGAGAGATTACGAGGAGGTGGGCCGGCTGGTCCGCAGCGCCCGCAGCGGCGACGCCGATGCTTTCCGCGAGCTCCTCCAGTCCCACCGCAGCACCATCACCTCGACTCTGATCGCTTGCGGAACCCGCAACCAGGAAACCGCGCTCGACCTGGCCCAGGAGGTGGCGATCCGCGCCTGGCAGCGCCTCGGCACCCTCGACGACGAGCGTAGCTTCACCGCCTGGATCCGGCGCATCGCGGCCAACGCCGCCCGCGATCATCTCCGGCGGATGGCGGTCCGCAGGGAAGACGACCTCGAACACGCCCTCGACCTTGCCGGAGACGACGACCCCCATCGCCGAGCAGAACGGACCGCCGAGCTCCGGCTGATGCTGGCGGCCCTGGAGAACGAGGACCGCGAGGTTGTCGAGCTGCTGATCGCCCGCGCCGAGGGAACATCCGTTGAGGAGCTTGCCGCCGGCGCGGGCCTTTCCGAGGGGGCGCTCAAGATGCGCCTGATGCGCGCCCGCAAGCGGCTCCGCCTGCGCCTCTCGCAACTCCAGTCGGGGGGCCTCCAATCAAAAGAATAGTCTTTAGAGCTCTGTTTTCCGGGGCACGGATTCCGGGCCTCCTGGCCGACACGAGTTGTCATTGGTCGCAGGCGCCGGGAACCGTGACCCGGAAAACAGAGCGATCACCGCACCGTTACAGAATGGCCGCTCTTGCGTCCTAGGTGGTGGAGATGATGATGCGACTCCCGGATTGCCCCGACCACGGACGCCTGGTTCTGGACCTCGCCCAGGGCAGGCTGGACGACCGCGCCTCGGCCGCGGCGGAGTCGGTGCTGGCGTCCTGTCCGGTGTGCGCCGGATGGTGGAGGGAGGAGCTCGAGGGTGAACTCGCCGCGTCACTCGATGCCACCGTCGCAACGGCGTTCGGGCACTTCCGTCCCGCCCGCCGCAGAGTCCCGGTCTGGATGCCGGCGGCTGCGGCCGCCACCCTGGCAGTCGGCGCTGTCGCCCTCTGGTACGGCGGCCACAATGTCGCGCTCGAGGATCCGAACCGGGGAGCGCTGGTTCAGGAGTCCTTCGACAGCGACCTCAACGGCGACGGGACGATCGACACGTCGGACCTCGGGTTCACGGTGCACGTCGTCGGGCAGCCCAGCGCCGCCGAGCCCGGCACGAGCAACGACGTGATCTTCGCCGACAGCCTCGACAGCGGCGAACTCGCTGGCTGGACCAGCAAGACCTAGATCCCCCAACCCCCTCCCAATCGAAAATCAAAAATCCCTGAACCCGCCCGTCCGGATGCCAAATGGCAGATGCCGGATCCCCAACCCTCCCGATGTTTGAGGCGCGATGTTTGATGTTTGAGGTCCCATCACCCTCCCACTGAGTATTCCAAACTGCAAATTGCAAATTGCAAATTGTCGTCTGTCGGGGGCGTTGGTGCTTCGGTCGCGGATGACCGAAGGTGGGTCATGGAATCGGACTGAGACGGATCAGAGCCGGGGCGGTGTTCCCCTGAGTTCACTTTCCATGGGTGGGAGGGGGAATTTGCAATTTGCAATTTGCAATCTGTAATTTGTAATTCGTAATCAGTCTCCGCAACCGGAGCGTTCGCACAACGATTCGATCAATCAGTTTCGACCGGGGACGGTTTCCCGAACCCTGAACCCCGATTGAGTTACCATTGCAGCCGCCCGGCGTCCCGGGCGGGAGGAAGCCATGGCCCGTTGGTTCGTCTCGTTGTGTCTGGTGTCCCTGATCCTCACCGGCGCCGCCCTTGAAGCAGCCGTCGACAAACATCCCTTCGACGTTCACGATCTGGTGGCGATGCAACGCATCTCCGACCCGCAGCCGTCACCCGACGGTACCCGGGTGGCGTTCACCGTGACCACCATGGACCTGGAAGCCAACGTGGGCCGGCGCGACCTCTGGGTCGCGGCAGTCGACGGCTCCGGATCCCGGCGGTTGACCACCGATCCGGCCAACGATTCCAGCCCGAGGTGGGCGGACGACACCGTTCTCTATTTCCTGTCGTCGCGCTCCGGCTCGACTCAGGTGTGGCGGGTCCGAACCGACGGCGGCGAGGCGCTGCAGGTGACCGACCTTCCCCTCGACGTCCAGTCGCTCGAGCTCGGACCCGACGGCGGGGGCCTCTTCGTCGGGCTGTCCGTCTATCCCGATTGCGGCGGGTCTCTGCAGTGCTCGGTGGATCGGCTGGCCGCCGAGGAGGCCCGCTCGACCACCGGACGAGTGTACGATCGGCTGTTCTTTCGCCACTGGGACACCTGGTGGGACGGCCGTCGCAACCACGTCTTCAGAATCCCGTTGGGCCCGGACGGAGTGATCTCCGGCGAACCGATCGACCTGATGGCCGGAGTGGACGGCGACTGTCCGACCCTGCCCTTCGGCGGCAGCGAGGATTACGCGATCTCTCCCGACGGCGCATGGCTGGTGTACACCGCCAAGGTGGTGGATGGGTCCGAGGAGGCCTGGTCCACCGATTGGGACCTGTGGGCGGCACCCACCGACGGCTCGCGGCCGGCGCGCTGCCTCACCGAGTCGAACCAGGCGTGGGACACCCGACCGGCGTTTTCAAAGGACGGAAACCGGCTGGCCTATCTGGCGATGGCGCGCCCGGGCTACGAGTCGGACCGGTACCGCGTGATGGTGATGGACTGGCCCTCGGGTACCCCGAGGGTCCTCACCGAGAGCTGGGATCGCTCGCCCAACGAGGTGGTCTGGTCGGCCGACGGCACCGCCCTGTACGCCACCGCAGCCAACGTCGGGACCACCACTCTGTTCAAAATCGATCCGGCGAACGGTACCGCCTCCGAGCTGGTCGGCAAGCACACCAACTCGAGCCCGAACCCGCTGCCCGACAGATCGATCCTGTTTGCCCAGGACAGTCTGGTGTCACCGGTCGAGCTCCTCGTGGTCGGCCCCGGCGGCGGCACCCCGGCCAGGGTCACCCGCCTCAACGACGCCCGCCTCGCCGGCATCTCCTTCGGCGACTACCAGCAGTTCTCCTTCGAGGGCGCGCACGGCGACACGGTTTACGGCTACATCATGAAGCCGGCGGAGTTCGACCCGCAGCAGACCTACCCGCTGGCCTTCCTGGTCCACGGCGGACCCCAGGGTTCCTTCGACGACCACTGGCACTACCGCTGGAACCCGGAGATCTACGCCGGCCACGGCTATGCCATGGTGATGATCGACTTTCACGGCTCGGTGGGCTACGGCCAGGCCTTCACCGACGCCATCAACGGCGACTGGGGAGGGGCCCCGTTTCAGGATTTGATGGTCGGCCTGGACTGGGTTTTGAAGCACGACACGTGGATCGACCCGGACCGGATGGCCGCCGCCGGCGCCAGCTTCGGCGGCTACATGATCAACTGGATTCAGGGCAACACCGACCGATTCAAGGCGCTGGTCTGCCACGACGGCAACCTCGACGAGTTCATGGCCTACTTCGACACGGAGGAGCTGTGGTTCCCCGAGTGGGAGAACGGCGGGCCGCCGTGGGTGAACCCGGACAGCTACATGAGGCACTCTCCGGTGCGGATGGTGAAGAACTGGAAGACCCCCGAGTTGGTGATCCACGGCGCCCTCGATTACAGGGTGGTGGAGACCCAGGGGTTGGCCACCTTCAACGCCCTCCAGCGACTGGGCATCCCGTCGCGGCTGCTGTACTACCCCGACGAGAACCACTGGGTGCTCAAGCCGCTCAACTCGATTCAGTGGCACGAGGTCGTGTTGGACTGGATGGACCGTTGGACAACGCCTTCCGGCGGGTAAAAACGCTGCTGAACCAGATTGCGAATTGCGAATTGCGGATTGCGAATTGTCGGCGTCCGAGATCGTCGCGCTTGAAGCAGTCGTGATCTCGGCAGGCCAGAATTCGTAATTCGCAATTCGTAATTCGCAATGGGCGGGCGGGCTGGCCGGACTCCCTGGTAAAATGATCTGTGTGCCAGCTGGACACTCGCGGAGGCCGGCGTGATTATCACTTGTCCTCAATGTGACACGAAATACCGGTACGACGAGGCTCGTTTCGGCGGCGAGGCATCCAAGGCCGTCAAGTGCACAAGCTGTGAGCACACCTTCTCCATTGACAACCCCCATCAGATCGGCGACTCGACGAACGTCGGCCGGAAAAAGACACATGACGTCAGTCCCCACGAGGACACCGAGGCCCGCGAACCGAAAATCGAGCCGGATTCCCCCGAGCTCCCCGAGCTGGCTCCGCTCGCGTCCGACGTCCGTTACTCGCTGGCGGTGATCGCCGGTCCCCAGGCGGGCAACGTGTTCCCGATCACCAAGCCACGGGTCTTCATCGGCCGGGGGTCGGCGATGGACGTCCAGCTCAAGGACTCGGAGGTCTCGCGCCGTCACGCCATGCTCGAGGTGCACGACGACGAAGGTCTGCTGTTGGACCTCGGGGCCACCAACGGCACCTACGTGGACGGTGCGCGCATCGACAAGGTCACGGTAGCCAGCCGCAGCGAGTTCACGATCGGCTCGACCACCCTGATGTTCATCGTCACCCCGAGCCGCGACGTCAGCTGATTCGTGCCATTCCACGCGGTTCGCACAGCGAACCGCACGCCAAACTTGCACCCCTCGAGAACCGCGAGAGACTAGGACGGGGGTTGACCCTGGCAGCGGATTTGCTATACCCCATCCACTGAGGTTGTATCTTTCGCCACGGCGCTGCGGGTCCGCGCGCCGGGTCCGGTGTGTTTGTTTCCAGGAGGCTCATCCATGATCGAGGTTGAAGGGCTCACCAAGGTCTACGTCGACACGGCGGTGGTGGACGACCTGTCGTTCTTCGTCCCCGAGGGGCAGGTGCTCGGGTTTCTCGGCCCCAACGGCGCGGGCAAGACGACCGTCATGCGGATGATCACCGCGTTCCTGCCGCCGACGAAGGGACGGGTGGTCGTGGCCGGAGTCGACCTCGACGCCGACCCGGTCGGTCTGCGGCGCCACGTCGGCTATCTTCCCGAAAACGTCCCCCTCTACCCCGAGCTGCGGGTCGAGGAGTACCTCCGCTTTCGGGCCACCGTGGAGGAGGTCCCGGGCAAGGAGGTGCGGGCCCGTGTGGACGAGGTCTGCGATCGCTGTCTCATCGAGGACGTCCGTCGTCAGGTCATCGGCACCCTTTCCAAGGGATACCGCCAACGCGTGGGGCTGGCCGGCGCCCTGATCCACAAGCCGCCGGTGCTGATTCTCGACGAACCCACGGTGGGCCTGGACCCCAATCAGATCATCAAGGTCAGGGAGCTCATCGTCGAGCTCGGCCGGGACCACACGGTGGTCCTGTCCACCCACATCCTGCCCGAGGTCGAACAGGTGTGCGAACGGGTCGCCATCATCGATCGCGGGCGGATCGTGGCCGACGGCAGCCCTGACGCACTGCGCGCCAGGATGATGGGCAACCCGCGGCTCAAGGTCGAGCTGGTGGGCGCCAACGGCGACGGGAGGGACGCGTTGATCAGCCTGCCGGGGGTCGCCACGGTGTCCGAGGAGGGCCACGGAAACTTCCTGGTGGAGCACACGCCGGAGAGCGACCCGAGGGAAGCGATTTTCCGGCTGGCGGTGGAGCGTGGCTGGGTGCTGACCACCCTGGCGCAGACCCGCGCCTCGCTGGAAGATGTCTTCGTCCGGCTGACCACCCGCGACGAGGTCCCGGCCGGGGAGGAGGTGTGAGATGAGAAAAACGCTGGCCATCGTTCGTCGCGAGCTGGTCTCCTACTTTTCTTCGCCGCTCGCCTACATCGTGCTGACCGCCTTTCTCCTCATGCAGGGTTACATTTTCTACGTCATCATCTCGTTCCTCAACAACCCGGGAACCCAGGCCATGACACCGCTGCGACTGTTCTTCGGAGGAACGGTCTTCTTCTGGCTCTTCCTGCTGTTTACGGTGCCGGTGATCACCATGCGACTGATCGCCGAGGAACGCCGATCGGGCACCATCGAGGTACTGCTGACCTCACCGGTCACCGAGGCACAGGTCATCGCCGCCAAGTTCATCGCCGCCCTGATCTTCTACGTGGCGCTCTGGCTGCCCACCTTCCTCTACGTGGTCATTCTGGCGCGTCACTCCACCATCGACCTGATGCCAGTGGCGGCCGGGTACGTCGGAGTGCTGCTGGTGGGATTCCTCTTTTTGGCGGTCGGGACCTTCACCTCGACCCTGAGCGACAACCAGCTGATCGCTGCGATCATCGCCTTCGCCCTGCTCATCGTCCTGTTCTCGATTGGACTGGTGGAGCAGCTCCTGGTGTCGTCGTCGATCCTCCGCGATGCCTTCGGCTACATGAACCTCTGGACCCACATGGACGACTACGCGAAGGGAATCGTGGACACCCGCCACGTCATCTACGAGCTGTCGGTGGGCATCCTCTTCCTGTTTCTCGCCACCAAGTCGCTCGAAGTGAAGAAGTGGAGGTGACGACATGAGGAAGCAGGCCGTCCGTTACACCCTGTCCGGCGTCGTCGGAATCGTCCTGGCCGTGGCCCTGACCGTGATGGTCAACTGGCTGGCCGCCCGGCACTACGCCTCCGCCGACTGGACGACGTCGAAGATCTACTCGATCTCCGACAAGACGCGCAACATCGTGGGCGAGCTCGACGAGGACATCCGGGTGATCGTCTTCATGACCCCGGCCAGCCCCCTGTACGACCAGGTTTCCGAGCTTCTCAACCGCTACTCTGCGGTCTCCCCGAAGATCGACGTCGAGTACATCGATCCCGACAAGGAGCCGCTCAAGACGCGCCAGTTGGCCGAGCAGTTCGGCATCTCGGTGGCGGACACGGTGGTGTTCAGCTATGCCGATCGCACCAAGTACGTCACGTCGGATCAGATGGCCGACTACGACTATGCCGGCATGCAGTACGGCCAGGCCCCCACCATGCGCGGCTTCAAGGGCGAGGAGCAGTTCACGTCCGCGATCCTGTCTCTGGTAGCGCCGGAGGTTCCGAAGGTGTACTTCGTGACCGGCCACGGTGAGGCTTCGATCGAAAACGGCGGCGGGCCCACCGACCGCAGCCTGGCCGTGCTCGCCGACGCCATCACCCGCGAGAATATCGAAGCCGCCGATACCACCTTGCTTGGCGCCACGTTCCCCGAGGACGCCGACGTGCTCGCCATCATCGGCCCGACCCGAGCCTTCACCGAGGCTGAAATCGAGACCCTCGACGCCTACCTCGACGGCGGCGGACGGCTGCTGGTCGCCCTCGACCCCCTCATCGAACCGGCCGGCACGATGCGCTCCACCAGGCTCGAGGATTTCTTGGCCGGGCGTGGAGTCGGGGTCAACGACGACCTGGTGGTGGACCCGTCCCGCAGGCTCCCCTTCTACGATCTGTCGGCCGTCTACCTGACGGATTTCCCGCCCCACCCGGTGACCCAGGGGTTGGAGGGGATCGCGGTCCTGTTCACCGTCGCCCGATCGCTGTCGGCCGACGCCGAGAGTGGCGCCGAGGTGATTGTCGAGACCTCCGATGAAGGCTGGGGGGAGACGAATCTCAAGCAGCTGCTCGCCGGCCAGCCGGTCGACCAGGACGACGCCGACACCGCCAGCCCGGCCGTTGTCGGCGTGGTCGTCGAAGCGGCGACGGGGGCCATGGATGAACCCGGCGACGACCCGGCCGCCCTCCCGGAGGAGGATTATCGGCTCGTGGTCTTCGGCGACTCCGACTTCATGGCGGACTACGAGATCTCCAACGCGGGAAACCTCACCCTGGCCATGAACACCCTCAACTGGCTTGCCGAGCGCGAGGAGGCCCTGGGAATCGCAGCCCGGAACGTCGAGCAGGTCAGCCTTTTCCTGTCCCAAAAGCAGATGCGCAACCTCCTGCTGTTGACCCTCGTGGTCATGCCAGGCGCGGCGATCCTGCTCGGTATCTTCGTCTGGAGAAGGAGACGGCACTGACAGAAGAATGGTCTGAAAGGCCTGCTCCGATTTTCGGCGGGGGATGCAAGAAAACTCCTCGATCTGGCGACCGCAGTGCCGGATCCACCGCCGAAAATCGGAGAAGTAAGGAAAATATATGAGGCTCAGGAATCTCGTGATTTTATGCTTCGTCGTGGCAGCGGTAGCCGCGTACATTTTCATCCACGAACGACATCAGATGGCGACGGTGGAAAAGCGGGAACGCGCCGACCGGGTCTTCCCCCAGCTCGAGCAGGAGCGCGTCGACTCGCTCGAGATCCGCAACTCCCACGGCACCTTCCGTCTCGCCAAGGACTCGGGAGAGTGGCGACTGGTCGAACCCATCGATTTCCCGGCGGACTCCGCGACGGTCAACGGGCTGATCCGCTCGATCGAGAACCTCGAGGCCGCGCGAACCCTCTCCACCGACGAGGTCGATCTGGCAGCCTACGGGCTCGACGACCCGCAGCTTGCGGTTGTGCTCGAAACCGACGACGGCTCCCGCTTCGCCCTTTCGGTGGGAGACGAAACCGCCCTCGGGTCCAATCGGGCCGTGCGCCGGGGCGACGAGCCCACCATCGTGTTGGGGTCCGGCTGGTGGGTCGCTGACCTCGACAAGGAGCTCGACCAGTGGCGCTCGCGATCGGTGGTGGACGTGGTGACCGACGATGTGGAGTCGGTCGACCTGGTGGCCGGCGCGGACCTGATCCGATTGAACCACGACGAGGGCGGTTGGACATTGGTCGAGCCGATCCGGGACCTGGCCAACCAGGACCACGTGGGGAACCTGATATCCGACCTCAACGCCCTTCGGATCGAGGAGTTTCTCGATCCGGCCGCCGATCCGGAGGCGCTCGGCCTCGTCAATCCAGCCTACGGCCTGACCATTACGCGATCAGGCGGCGAGCCGCCGATCCGCCTCGAGTTCGGCGTCACCCGCGAGGTGGAGGGTTCGACTCAGGTCGCCTGCCGTCGTGGGGACCGCGAGCTGTTCTGGGTGACCGACCGGGCCATGACCCGGCTGACCCGGGCCCCGGTCCGGTGGCGGGCGTCCAAGATCTTCCAATTCGACACCTGGGACGCCGAAGGCCTGACTGTGACCGCTGGAGACACCGTCTCCCTCACCCGCAGCGAGGGCATCTGGGAGACCGCGGACGGAACCGAGGTCGACCACACAGCCGTCCAGCGCCGGTTGACCGCGCTCGCCGACCTGGAGGCGGCTGAGTTCGATCTCATCGAGCCCGCCACCGAGGTCATGGGTGAAATCCAGCTGACCCTGCCCGGCGATGGGGAGGACGCGTCGCCGAGGGTGGTGGCCTACACCTTCCGCCGGCCGTTCACCGAAAACGGTCAGGCCATCGTGGTGGTTTCCGCGAGGGACACGGTGATGACCGTCGACGCCGCCGCCGCCGAGGAGATTCTCTCCAACCCACGAGGGCTCCTGAAGGCCGAGGGGCCGACGGACGCCGACGAAGAACCGCCGCTCGAGTAGTCAAGAGTCAAAAGTCGAAAGTCGAAAGTCGAAAGTCGAAAGTCCAAAGTCCGCCTCCGACCGAGCGTGCAACGACCGGTTACAATGTTCTTTCAGAGGGCGGTGGTTCGGTGTTGGATTGGCGACAACAGCTCCAAGATCTCCAACAGCGCAGACCCGACCTCGCAGATCGCGTCTGCCGGAGGATCTTGGTGGACCTCCAGCGACGCGGCTTGGTGGATTTCGACACTCTCGACGACCAGATCGCCGTCGTGCTCGAGCTGTCCGCCTCGCGGCGGGAGCTGGATCCCAACCGACCCAAACCGAGGCTTCCCAACCACTCCCAACAGGCGCTCCACGAACTCGCCCTCGAGTACGCCGAACGTCACCTCGAGCCCGAAGAGATCACGGCGATCATTCTGCTGGTCGAAAAACGACAGCTCGCCCATGAGGGGGCCAGCCTGGCGGAAGATCCGGACACGCCGATCCACGCCCTGCGCGACAAGATCCGCGAGTTCCTCGACTTCGCTCCGGGAGAAGCCGCCGCTCCTCCCGAAGACGTGCTGGGAACCAGAGCCGCCCTGGTGCGGAGGCTGCTCACCGACCAGCTGGACTTCATCTCCGTGGCCAAACGCCACATCAAGGTGCTCGAGTTCGGCGAGGTGCTCGACCACATCATTGCCTCGGACGGCAACCAGGGCCGTCTCGGCGGCAAGGCCGCCGGGCTGATCCTCGCCCATTCGATCCTCCAGCGGGCCAAGGAGGAAGGGCGGTTCAAGGGCGACTACAAGGTCCCGGTCTCCTACTTCGTGCCGTCCAACGGAATCCTGGAGTTCATCGAATACAACGGCCTCCAGGACATGATCAACGTCAAGTACAAGCCGATCGAGGAGGTTCGCGAGGAGTTCCCGTTGGTGGAACGCCTCTTCAAGAGTGGTTCCATACCGCCGACCATCCGTCGCGGGTTGGAGTCCATGCTCCGTGAGCTCGGCGAGACGCCCCTGGTGATCCGGTCGTCGAGCCTGCTCGAGGACCGCATCGGTCACGCGTTCTCAGGCAAGTACAAGAGCCTGTTCATCGCCAACAAGGGACCGATCGAAAAACGTCTGGCCGATCTCGAGGATGCGATTGCGGAGATCTACGCGTCGGTGTTCCATGCGGATCCGATCGAGTACCGCCGCGAACGGGGCCTGATCGACTTCCAAGAGCAGATGGGCATCTTGATCCAGCAGGTGGTCGGCCGGGAGGTCGGCAGGATGATCTTCCCGGTGTTCGCGGGAGTGGCATTCTCCACCTGTGAGATGCGCTGGTCGCCCCGAATCCAGCGTACCGACGGCATGGCCCGGCTGGTGCTCGGCCTCGGCACGCGCGCGGTCGACCGAACCGTGGCTGACTACCCGGTATTGGTGGCGCTTCGACAGCCCACCCTTAAGGCCGTCCAGCGACCCGACGAGGTCTACCGGTACTCCCAGCACGACGTGGATGTGGTGGACCTCCGGGAGCAGCAGTTCGAGTCGCTCGCCCTCGACTCCTTCCTGTCGCGTACCGGCAGGCAGCTGCCCCTGATGAACCGGATCTTCTCGATCTATCGCGACCGGCAGATTCTCCCCATGGTGGGCATCATGGCCCAGATGAGGCCCGAGGAGATGGTCGTCACTTTCGACGGACTCCTGAAGTCCTCGTTCCCCAGCGATCTCATGGCCATGCTCGATCTGCTGCAAGAGGGCCTCGGCGAACCGGTGGACGTCGAGTTCGCCCACGACGGCGAGTGCCTCTACATGCTCCAGTGCCGCGCGCTGAGCCAGGGTTCGGCCCCGAAGCGGGAGCCTATCCCGTCCGACGTCGTCGATCGCCACCGGCTGTTCACCGCCGACCGGTTCGTCCAGACGGGACAGTTCAAGAACCTCGAGTACCTGGTGCTGGTCGACCCGCGCGACTACGAGAAGCTGCCCTCGAAGGAGCAGATCCTGCGGGTGGCGACCGCCGTGGGCAAGCTCAACCGGACCCTCCCCGAGCGGCGATTCGCCCTCATGGGACCGGGCCGGTGGGGCAGTCGCGGCGACATCCGTCTCGGCATTCCGGTCAGCTATGCCGACATCTGCTACACGGCTCTGCTGATCGAGATTGCACGCCAGAAGGGCAGCTACGTTCCGGACGTGTCGTTCGGGACCCACTTCTTCAACGATCTCGTGGAGGCGGGCATCGGCTACCTCCCCCTCTACCCCGACGACCGGGACACGGTGTGGAACGACGATATCCTGTTGGGTTCGAAGAACTCACTGGCGACCATCACGCCGGCCTACGCAGACCTGTCCGACACCCTGCGCGTCATCCACATTCCGGCGGTGACGGGTGGGCTGCTGGCGCATGTCATCATGGACGGCGAGACCGACCGAGCGTTGGCATTCCTCGGCCCACCGGCATAACGAGCAGCCCACCCGTCATCCCGAGCGAGCGGCGAAGCCGCGAGTCGAGGGATCTCGTCGACCCGCGCAACCACATGTCTGGGCACATCCCACCCGCCCAGATCCCTCCGTCGCCGCCTTGCGCCGACGTTCGGGATGACGTTCCGACTGGGCTGGCCGGACCAGCCCGTCGTCACGTCATCATGGACGGCGAGACCGACCGAGCCCTCGGCTACCTAGGCCCTCCCGCGTAGCGAGTTCTGAGTTCTTAGTTCTTAGTTCTTAGTTCTTGGTTCTTGGTTTTTGGTTTTGAGTGACTCTATCGACACGCCGCAGCGGGCGGGAGGGGGGATAACTCAGAACTCAGAACTCAAAACTAAGAACTGCCTCGTTCTACGCCCAACCGCGGAGATGACAGGCCGTGGCGACTCGTTGGATGGCGATCATGTAGGCCGCGTCGCGCATGTACTCGCCGGTGTCTTCGGCGAGATCCGCCACCGCGTGGAAGGCGGTGGTCATCTTCTGGTCGAGGCGCTCGAGCACCTCGGCCTTGGGCCAGAAGAAATTCGTGTTGCACTGCACCTGCTCGAAGTACGAGCAGGTCACCCCGCCGGCGTTGGCCAAAAAGTCGGGAATCACGAAGATGCCCCGCTCCTTGAGGACCGCGTCGGCCTCCGGTGTGGTCGGCCCGTTGGCGCCCTCGGCGATGATCCGCACGTTGCGGTGGACCTTGGCCACGTTGTCGCCGGTGATCTGATTTTCGAAGGCTCCCGGGATCAGGATCTGTGCGTCCTGTTCGAGCCAGCCCTCCGCGTCCAGAATCGTGTAACCGGCTTCTTCGGCACCCTCCTTGTTGATGGTCCCGAAGCGATCGGTGATGGACAGGAGGAACTCCACGTCGATGCCGTCGGCCTTGGCGAAGGTGTAGGCGCAGTGGTCGTCGTTGTCCCAACAGGCCACCGCGACGACCGCCCCGCCAAGCTCGATGAAGAGCTTCGCCGCGTACTGTCCGACGTTGCCGAAGCCCTGAATCGAGGCGCGGGTTCCTTCAACCGGCAACCCCATCCGCTTGACGGCTTCACGGACCACGTAAACGACCCCGTATCCGGTGGCCTCGGTTCGGCCGAGGGAGCCGCCGACCTCGACGGGCTTGCCGGTGATCACGCCCGGGTAGTGTCCGCCAGACACCTTTTCGTACTCGTCGAGCATCCACACCATGTGCTGGGGATTGGTCATGACGTCCGGTGCCGGCACGTCCTGCACCGGGCCGATGTTCTTCGCCACCTGGCGCACCCAACCGCGGCACAGGGATTCCTGCTCCCGGGGGGAGAGGTTGTGGGGGTCGCAGATGACGCCACCCTTGCCGCCGCCAAGCGGAATGTCGACCACGGCGCACTTCCAGGTCATCCAGGTGGCCAAAGCCCGGACCGTATCGATGGTCTCCTGGGGGTGGAATCGGATGCCGCCCTTGGCCGGGCCGCGAGCATCGTTGTGCTGGACCCTGAATCCCCTGAAGACCTTGACCTGTCCGTCATCCATCCGAATCGGGATGGTGAAATGGAACTCGCGCTGCGGCGAGCGCAGGAGATCCCGGATCCCACCCTCGAGCTGCAGCTTGTCAGCCACCGCATCGAACTGGCGCTGGGCCATTTCGAACGCGTTGAACTCCTTGGCCATCTGAAACCTCCCCTTTCGCACACGCGGGCGCGTTATACGCCTTTGCCCGCCCACAGTCAACCACTTCGCGCCAATTTTCACAAGGTCGCGACAGCAGCAACCCGGGGCTCGGGCCGTATACTCCCCCGATGTCGCGACGGTTGACGATCGTACACGCCATCGAAAAAAATCGGCTTACGACTGGTTCCGTCGTGCAGATGATGGAAGCTGCCCGCGGGCTCGCCGCACGGAACCATCGGGTGACGGTGGCGGCCCCACCGGGCGGAGACATCGAGAGGGCCTGTGTGGACGCACGCGTCGCTTACCTCCCGATGCCGCTGGCCGGCTCCTTCGACGTGGCATCCGCCAGAACCCTTCGCCGTCACCTGAAGGGCACCCCGACCGACGTGATTCACGCCCACAAGGGACGCGCCCACTCGGTGGCCCTGTTGGCCGCCACCGGTCTGGGACGCCGTCCCCTCGTGGTGGTCAACCGCGGCGTCACCTTTCCACTCGATCGTTTCAACAGGTGGAAGTATCGGCACCCGCGGGTGGGGGCGGTGGTGTGCGTCGCCGACCCGGTCCGCCGGATCGTCGTTTCGAGCGGCCGGCTCGATCCGGACGCGGTGCGGGTTATCCACGGCGGCACCGATGTCGACCGCTTCGATCCGCAAAAAATCGACGCCTCCGGCGTCCGTTCAGAGCTGGGCGTGAGACCGGATCAGTTGTTGGTCGGTCAGGTCTCGATTCGTGACTGGAAGGGCTGGCGCGATCTCGTGGAGGCATTCGCCCTGGCCGTATCGGCTTCCACTCGCCACCGGCTGCTGCTGGCGGGGTGCGAGCCCGACGACGCCAGGCGGGTAGTCGCCGCTGTCGCCCGCCGGTTCGCCATCTCCGACCGGGTCCTGATGCTGCCCTACCGGCGCGACATGCCGGAGGTGCTCGCCGCCTGCGACGTGGTGGTCGATGCGTCGTGGGCCGGCACCGGCATCACCGGTACGATCCGCGAGGCCATGGCCCTCGGCCGGCCGGTCATTGCTTCCGACTGCGGTGGTAACTCGGAGCTGGTGACCGACGCCTGTGGCCTGCTGGTTCCGCCGCAGCACCCTCGGGCCCTGGCCGGCGCCCTCACCAGGCTCTTTGACGACCCGGATCTGAGGACCCGGCTCGGCGCGGCCGCACGACGCCGGGTTCTCGATGGATTCACCACCGACCACCGAGTTTCAAGACTTGAAATGCTCTACCGAGAGCTCCTTGGATCTTGAGGATCTCCGCACACGGTGTGGTGGAGTTGAAAGTTGAAAGTTGAAAGTTGAAAGTTGGAGGTTCCGCCACCCCTACCGCCTTGCTGCATCGGTCTCGGCATCGCTATTGATTCATCGGCTGCAAAAGGAATAGGGTTTCTCGGAGGGGGCAATCAACATGATGCTCACTGACCGCACAGTCGATCTTGAATCCCTCGGATCCGCGGCGGTCGAGGCCTGCCGGAAGGCGGCCGCCGGGGAGCCGGTCGTCGTGACCAGTGGCGGGCAGCCGATCGCCGCAGTGGTCGCCATCGAGTCGTTGCTGGCCCTCGAGCGGGATCGGGAGCTCCTGCGACGCCTCGCCCTCGGCGAGTTGGAGAGCGCCGCCGGTGAGGGAGACGATCTCGATTCAGTCCTCTTCGAGTGCCGGTTGCTGCTCGAGGAAAGTTGAGATGCGTATCCGGGTGACCCCTTCGGCGCGGGCGGAGCTGCTGGAGACGGTGGTGCGGCTTCGCGACCGGGACCGCCGTGCGGCCGCTCGGTTCGTCGACCTCGTGGCAACCAGCATCCTGGAGGCTGCCGATGGCGACGCAGAAGCCCCCGAGCTCGAATCACCGTGGCGTTCCGCCCGGGCGACCGACGATCACCGCCTCTACCTGCGAGACCGCACCGATGGGTTGTGGCTGATCGCGGTCTGGCCCGATCCTGCTGTCCGTGGAGACGGACCGTAAGAAGTTGCAGGCTAACGTTGTCGCAGCCGTTGGCTGCTCCTACGCGACTCCTCGCCGCCAGCAGACAGCCGTAGGCCGGCCCCCTCCCTCGCGACGACCCCCTTGGCCACGGCTGTAGGCTGCTGCCGTCGGTGAGTTGAAAGTTGAAAGTTGAAAGTCCCCTCCCACCCGCCCCGACGGTCGGGTCGCAGAGATGGCAGGGCGAATTGTCCGCCCCCTGCGGGCCGGCCCCCTCCATGGAAACGAAAAGTCCCCGGGAAACCCGGGGCCTCGAATCGTTGAAATTTGGCTCCGCAGGAGGGATTTGAACCCCCAACCTAGTGGTTAACAGCCACCCGCTCTACCGTTGAGCTACTGCGGAGCACTCCGAGCGGATGATCATTGTAGGTTTCGGCCGCCGATTGTCAACCTGCCGAAGGTCGCTGGAGAGTGAACGTCAACCGCTCCGCAGGCGCCCGCGCCAGGGCCTGGCGAAGCTCTTCACCGTTGGAGAATCGGGTCATCCCGAGGCGGGAGCCCTCGACCTGGATCTTGAGCCGGTCGCCCTCGAGGGGCCACGGTCGCATCTGCCAGCGACCGTTCTCGATCCGGGACACCTGAATCCGCAAGGACCCGCCCGCCGGCGAGCGTGCGGCGATGCTGAACGGCGAGCCGAGGGCAGCGCACAGACAGACCGACAGCTTGTCGCAGGCTTCCAGAAGGCCGGCGTTCACGACCCACGGCTCACCCTCGAGATAGGACCCGTAGCGGGCGTCCAACCGCAGGGACTCTCGCCACGAGGCGAGCAGCCGGCCCATTTCGGCCCGGAACGCCTCCGCCGATCGGCCGCCCGTGGTGTCGCCCTTTTCGAGCAAGCTGGACGACTTGAGTTCCACGAGATCGGCGAATCGATTGGCCACCAGTAGACCCGTGTACCGACTGAACATGGCCGCGCGCTTGACGCTCGTCCGCCAGATGTCGAGATGGTCAGCCAGCGGCATGCGATCGAAGGTCAAGGGCCGACCGTCCCGGTCCACCCCCGGGTCGCCGTCGAACTCGGTCCAGCCCACGTCGTGCAACAGCACCGCCGCCAGGACCTCGGCCCTCAGCGCCGGTCGCGCGACCCGGCGGTTGCCCCAGTGCTGGGCCACCTGCCAGGCCAACCACGCGTGCGAGGCCTGGGAGATGGCTAGGACGGTGGCGGGATCGCTGGTGCGGTGCAGGAACATCGGTGCATTCTACCTTCACCCGCCCGCCCACGTGTCACCCATCGGGCCCATCACGTCCTTACGTGGTAATCTCCTGCCATGGTTCAGTTCGGTACTTCGGGTTGGCGCGGAATCATCGGCCGTGAGATCACCTTCCGCAAGGTTCGGATGGTGTCTCAGGCTCTCGTCGACCTGCTTTACGAAAACCGGGCCGAGGTGAATCTGATCATCGTCGGCTACGACACCAGGATGCTGTCGGAGAAGTTCGCCGCCGCCGCCGCCGAGCTGATCGCGTCGAATGAAATCAGAGTCGAACTCACCCCCAGGGACGTGCCGTCCCCGGTGGTGGCCTCGGCGGTCATCGAGCGCGGCGCAGACGCCGGCATCACCTTCACCGGCAGCCACAACCCCCCGGAGTACAACGGGCTGAAGATCTACACCCGCGACGGCATCCTCGCCCCCACGCAGTTCACCGATCGGGTGGAGCAGTACTACCTGGCGCTGTCGGATGCCTGGGAGGACACCATCCTCCCCCGAGCAGACCTGATCGGCTCTCACGATCCCAAGGCCTACTACCTGGAACGGTTGCAGGATCTCATCGACTGGGAAGCGATCAAATCGAGCGGCATCGAGGTGGTGGTGGACCCCCTCTACGGGACCACCCGCGAGTACCTGGACCACATCATGCTCGCCAACGAGCTCCCGATCACCGTGATCCACAACACCAGAGATCCGTACTTCGGGGGTTACGCGCCCGACTGCACCTCCGAGAACCTGTCTCGGCTCCGCGACACCATGCGGCGCACTGGCGCCCAGCTCGGCCTTGCTACCGACGGCGATGGCGATCGCTTCGGCATCCTCGACTACGGGGCGCGGATGCTCGATTCCTGCCAGGCGCTGGCACTGATCCTCGACTATCTCGCGAGACGACGCGGCTTCAAGGGAGCCGTCGGCCGGACCCTCGCCACCTCACGCCTGATCGATGCGGTGGCGGCGGAGCACGGCCTCGAGCTAGTCGAGGCTCCGGTGGGTTTCAAGAACTTCGGCCCGCTGCTGCTCGACGGGTCTCTGGAGTACGCCGCAGAAGAGAGTGCGGGCCTGGCGTGGTCGAGGCACCTCCCGGAACGCGACGGCGTGCTGGCCTGCCTGCTCACCGCCGAAATGGTTGCCGTGGAGGGCAAGTCCCTACTCGAGCTCATGCAGGACCTGACCGCACGGGTCGGAACCTATGCCTTCCGACGGATACAGATTCCGATGTCCGATCGAAGCCGCGAGATCTTCGAACGCAGGCTCCAACAGGACTGGAAGAAAATTAAGCTCAACGGGCGCGAGGTGGTGACCGTGGACCGGCGGGACGGCCTCAAGCTGATCTTCGAGGGGGGCAGCTGGATCCTGATCCGTCTGTCCGGCACCGAGCCCAAGATTCGGCTCTACGCGGAGGGCCACTCCAACGAGGAGATGCGCCACCTCCTGCACATCGCACGACAGTTCTTCACCAATCGGAGGTTCTGACGATGTTCGACATCGATTTCGTTTTCGGCCGTGAAATTCTGGACTCTCGGGGCAACCCCACCGTGGAGGCCGAGGTCATCCTGTCCGGCGGCGCGGTCGGCCGCGCCATCGTGCCGTCGGGCGCGTCCACCGGATCCCGCGAAGCCCTCGAGCTGCGCGACGGTGATTCGGGACGGTTTGGCGGCAAGGGCGTGGTCCAGGCCGTCGAGCACGTCAACGGCGTGCTCGCAGAGGCGGTCGAGGGGCTGGACGCCCGCGATCAGCTGGGCATCGATCAGGCCATGATCGAGGTCGACGGCACCGACAACAAGGGCGCCCTCGGCGCCAACGCCATCCTCGCCGTGTCACTGGGCGTGGCCCACGCCGCGGCGGAGGCGAGCGGCCTTCCCCTCTACCAGTACCTGGGCGGCTGCGGGGCCCGCGAGCTGCCGGTGCCGATGATGAATATCCTCAACGGCGGGGCCCACGCCGACAACTCGGTGGACTTCCAGGAGTTCATGGTGATGCCGGTGGGGTTCGCCACGTTTTCCGAGTCGCTGCGCGCCGGCGTCGAGGTCTTCCATACCCTGAAAAAAGTCCTCAGCGCGCGCGGCCTCGCGACGGCGGTAGGTGACGAGGGTGGTTTCGCACCGGACCTCCCCTCCAACCGGGCGGCTCTCGAGCTGATCATGGAGGCCATCGAGTTGGCCGGCTACGCTCCGGGTGAGGAGATCGCCCTGGCCCTCGACGTCGCCGCCTCGGAGTTCTTCAACGACAAGACCTACAACCTCGCCGGCGAGGGCCGCGACGGGCTCGGCTCCGACGACATGATCGCGTTGTACGAGGAGATGGTGGACGACTTTCCCATCGTCTCGATCGAGGATGGATTGGCCGAGGCCGACTGGGACGGCTGGAAGAGACTCACCAGGGCCCTCGGCGACCGCATCCAGCTGGTGGGCGACGACCTGCTGGTGACCAACCCGAAGATCATCGCCAAAGCGGTCCGCAAAGGCATTGCCAACTCGGTGTTGATCAAGCTCAACCAGATCGGGACTTTGTCGGAGACCCTGGAGGCCGTGGAGATGACCCACAAAGCCGGCTACACGGCCGTGATCTCTCACCGCTCCGGGGAATCGGAGGACACCACCATCGCCGATTTGGCGGTGGCGCTCAACACCGGCCAGATCAAGACGGGCTCGGCCAGTCGAACCGACCGGATTGCAAAGTACAACCGGCTCCTCCGCATCGAGGAGGAGCTCGAAGACGCCGCCCGGTTCCGCGGGGCGGCGGTGCTGGCGCGCGGCCGGGCGTGAGGCGACTGCCGCTGCTTCTGGTGGCAATCGGCGCCGTGCTGGCGCTCGGCTTCCTGTCCTCGATTGTCACCCACGGCTTCCAGGAGGTCGCCAGAGCCGAGGAGGAGCGTCGCCTGCTCGAGGTCGAGAAGGAGCGGCTGGAGGTTTCGATCGCCGAGCTGGAAGCCACCCTCGAGGCGGTGCGTTCCAGCCCCGAGGCGGCTGAGTCGATGGCGCGTCGGGAGCTCGGCTGGATCAAGCCCGGCGACACGATCCTGATCCTGGCCACCCCCACCCCACAGGCGCTGCCGATCTCCTTGACAGAGCCCACACCCACTCCTATACTCTCCCTCCCTGAGTGACGCGGGGTGGAGCAGTCCGGTAGCTCGTTGGGCTCATAACCCAAAGGTCGCAGGTTCAAATCCTGCCCCCGCAACCAACACACAAAACGCGGCGTATCAGCGCCGCGTTTTTTTCGTATTGGTTGTGCGTTTGAAGCAGCAGTGAAGCCGCTTCAAACCGGGGGCAGAATTCGCATCGCGCTGTGCCTTCGGCACGACCGGCCGTCCGGCCTCGCGATGTCAAATCCTGCTGAAGCGCTCGCGATTCCCATTTTCACGATCCTCTCAACGACTGCGGGCGCTCGCGGAAGGCGCCGGAATACGTCCGAATAGCCCTACACAAAATCTCCGAGCGTCGATCCGACGGGCGGACCCAGTCATCGTCATGTCGAAAGAAGGCTCGACATGAACCGTAACATCAATACCCAGGTGCCAGGCACCGTTTTCGGAGTTGTTGTCCGGCTTCGATTGCCTCCCGCGGGTTCTCCCCTCTGGACCCGAAAGCCGAGTCGACCCCCCGACGACGGCGACCACCTTCTCCGACGCCATCGCAGTTCTGGCCGCCACAGAACGATTCTGGAATCCTCGGGGGACAGTCCTCTTGTTCGGCTTCAGGCTAACACGGGGTTGCCATGGAATTCGATAGATTCCGTCGTGTTGCAATCTAGGAGAACCATGACTCAGGAACACTCGACAACGCGCCGGCAGATCCGGGAGGACGCCGCCCTCCGTCTCGTGGTGAAGGGGACCGCCTCGACGACCGGGGTCGAGTTCTTCCGCGCACTGGTGAGAAATCTCTGCGCAGCGCTCGACACCGCCGGCGCCTGGATCACCGAGCTCGAACCGGAAGGGCGGCGCCTGAGGTCGCTCGCGTTCTGGCTCAACGGGGAGTATGTCGAGCACTACGAGTACGATCTCGCGGGGACTCCCTGCCAACCCGTGATCGACAACCTCGCCCTCGCCCACTTCCCGGAGAAGGTCATCGAGCTGTTCCCGGAGGACCCCGATCTCCCCGGCCTCAACGCGGTCAGTTACATGGGAGTGCCGCTGCTCGACACCGACGGCGAGCTGCTCGGTCATCTGGCCGTGCTCGACACCCGGCCCATGCCCGACGAGCCACGCCTCATCGAGGTCTTCGAGCTGTTCGCGGAGCGCGCGGCCGCGGAGTACCGGCGGCTCAAGGCCGAGCAACGGGCGCAGGCACGCGAGGATCAGCTGTTTCGGTGCCGGGCTTTAGAACCTTAGGAAGTTTGCCGATACCGGTCGTTGGTCAACATTCTAAGTTCCTAAAGCCTGGTGCCGTTTCCGATCGCCTCGACAACGACTCCCGTGTGCGTCCCTTTTCCTTTACGATTCCACCACGCGGCGGGAGGAGCCAGGACCGGCAGTGAGGATCAGCAGGTTGTTCAGGGAGTCGTCACCACCTCGAACAGGGCCGATCCGGTCGCCCTGTTGCCGGCCATGACGACCTCGGCCCACAGGGTGTAGATCCCGGGCGACGCATCCGCCGGCAGTTGCAGCGGCTGCCTCGAGTTGTAGGTGTCGTTGGCTCGCGCCAGACGTTCCTCGAAGACCGCGAGCTGCTGAGCACCGCGCAGGATCTCGCGCCGCTCCACGACCTCGGAGCCCGGCCCGGGGGGTACTCCGCGGACCTCGTAGCTAATGACCATGCCGATTTCGCCACCCGGCGCAACGCGAGCCGGCTGCACCGCTACGGCGAGTACCTCGATCTGGGGTGGGGACAGCTCGGATGGGGGCAGCGGGGGCGGCACCAGTCTTGGCAGTGGCGTCGGGGCGGGCACGGCCTGGGGAGCTGCGGCTGCCGCGTTCACCTGCACATCCACCAGCTGCTCTGAAGGCGCTGACACGATCTCGAACAGCTCGAAGCGGGCCCAGCGCTCGAAGTCATCGAGACGCTTGACCGACACGCGACCGACCCAGTCGTCGCAATAGTAGACCCGGACCCGCACGGGGTGTCCAGCCAGCTCGAGCTCGAGGTGAAGGCTGCCGTCGTCGTCAACGGCCCAGCCCGAGGCGACGAACTCGGTGCCGACCGGGATCGTGCCGCCGAAATACGCGCGATGAACCGCGGCTCCATTCGACAGCAGCACTTGAACCCTCTGGTTGCCGCCGTCCCCATAGAAGATCAACTCGCTCTTGGTCCAGTCTCCACTCTTCTTCTTCTTTGCCGTGATCTCCTGCAGGTTGCGACAGCGGGCACCGCTCCACCGCTGATTGGCCACCTGCAACGCCGCCTCGTCCTTTCGGGAAGAGGCGTCCAGCGGCGCCGTCAACAACCCGACCAGGCAGAGGAGCCAACATGTGTTTCTGACGAAGCTACTATTCATGGAGTCTCTCCGCAGAGGATTGTCACACGCCGTCAGCCGCCTGGAACGCTCGCCGGGTTTGGGCACTGGCGGCGCGCTTCACCGAGCGCGCCCTGATAGCTCGAGTAGCGACCGACCAGCCACGCGCCGTGCTGCTCCTTGAAGCTGCGCATGACGGCATCAACCTCGTCATCAGACACTGCCATCACGTAGTAGTTCGTATGCTGGCCCCAGCGGGCGGCCATCACCAGACCGACCCCTGACCGCGCTCCGTACTCCTGGATGAAGCAGGTCGGACCGGTCGACCCTCCACCACCGCTGCCACCACCGCTGGGTCCTGGTCCGACGTACACCTGACCCAGGCAGTCGGGGTAGACATCCTGCCCGAAGTTCCCTTGCGGACACAACGCGTCGAGCTCGTCGCCGCAGCCGGCGGCGGTCATCTGCTGCTCCGCCTGCTGCCGGCTGATCTGTCCCTGGAACAGCGGCTCGCTCAGCGACCTGGCGAGGTCCTCGCAGCCCCGTCCACCTGTCCCGGTGCCGGTGCCGGCGCCGGTGCCCGTACCAGTTCCGGTGCCCGGCGGGAAGGCCTCGTCGATGTACTGCGGGTTGCAGCCCTCGGCCCGCGCGGCCTGGACCTCCCGTTGTGCGTCCGCCACCCTGCCGAGTGCCAAAAAACCCCGGATGTGGGCGTAGTGCGCGGTGCACCCCGGCGGATCGAGAGTGGGCAGCGCCTCGGTCACGCAGCGCCGCTGCGCCGCGTCCCAGCTGCCCGCCGGGCAGCGACACTGTACGCGCCCGGAGGCGTCACGCTGGGCAATGGTGCCCGGCATGTTCCGGCAGTCTGCGGTTTGTCCCGGGAGGATCGGCTGCACCGTGATGGTGCTCACCGCGACACAGACGCGAGCGTGATCGTCCCACCCGAGACCGGCTGGACACTGGCACTCGAGGGCACCGGTCGCCGGGTCGCGGCGCGCGGCGGTCCCGGGCCAATTGCTGTCACAGTACAGCTGGTCGGTGTTGACCGCCGGCTCACAGCCGGAGCCGGTGGCGTTCCACCGCAGACCGTCCGGGCAGTCACAGCGGCTCGTGTTCGAGGCCGCGTCCCACACGGCCACACTGCCCGGCCAGCGCGAGCAGTCGTTGACAGCGGGTCGAGGGGTGGGCGGTACATAGGGTGCCGGCTCCCGGTAAACGGTCAGCGTCACGACCGAGCCGATCTCCACCTGGCGCCCGGGTGGCGGCTCCTGCCGTTCCACGGCGCCCGTCTGCTGCGCCGACGCTGCCGCGCTCCCCGGTCGCAGCATGGGTACCAACCCGAGGTCCTCGAGCCAGGCCGTGGCCATGCGGCTCGAGGAGCCGGTAAGGTCCGGTACGGTCAACAGCTCCGGCGCAGGTTCTCCATAGACCCACAGCTGGACTGCTTCGCCCCGGCTCAGGCGGGTGCCTGCCGGTGGATCCTGTCGCTGCACGGTGCCGGCCTGCTGCTGCGACGACGCAGGGTCGCCGTTCATGATCACCGGAACCCACTTCATCTGACTGACCTTGGTCTCGGCAGAGCTTCGGGCCAAGGTGGTGAGCTGCTGGACCATTCCCATGTAGCGGCCCATACAGCGATGGAACGCACTCCCGGCGAGTCGCGCATCGACGTACTCACCCACGGTGCAGTGATCCACCGAGTCGAGCGCATCGCGCAGCCCCCACACATACTCTGTCGAGGTGCGGGCGCCGACGTCGTCCGGTCGGCCCGGGGTGCCGCGGATGATTCCGCCCGGCGCCTTCCCGAGCTTGACCCCCCAGTCGTTGTAATAGAAATCCGCACCAATGACGGCGTTCTCCGGCGGCTCGGCGATCGCCAGCCAATGGCGGATCAGTGCCGCGATGTCGGGGGCGTTCGGATCGAACACACCGGTATCGGGGATCACCCCGGTGCCGGGGATCACCACCGGAACTCCGGTTCTGTCGCCCTCCGGCCGGTCACCCGGTGTCTCGGACCCGCCAGGGCCTTCCTCGTCACCGGGAGTCAAGGGCCCATCGCCTCCTGGCACCTCATCCTCTGGTTCGAGTTCGTCCGGATCGGCATCACCTGCGTCGTCGATTCCCGACGGCGTTTCTGTCGGCTCGACGTCGGCTCCGGGTGGCGGCGCTATGGCGCCCGCCGGGTGGTTGTACGGTGGTACCGGGTCAATGCCCTCGTCCAGTGAGTTGACCGGGCCGTAGTACGCGGACACGGAATGGCTCAGACTGTACGAATGCGCGGAGACCCGCAAGAAGCTCTCTCTCGGAACCTCCACACCGGGGGCGAGCAGACCTTCGGGGGTCGTCTCGTACTGGTAATCCCAGGTGAAGAGGACGCTCTCTTTGTCGGACGGTCCCTCCACCTCCGCAGGATAGCTGCTCTGCGAGCGGTAGTAGAAGTCGACCAAGCTGGCACCGCGTTCCACCTCGCTGACGGGAGTCAGCTGGAGCTGGAGCGAGGCAGAACCGCCGCCCTTCGGCCGCGGGTCTGATCGGAAGCTGGCCGCGCCCGGGGCGTCCGGGGGGCACGGAGCCTCGAAGTATCCGGTGGCTTTAAAGGCGCCTCCGAAAATACTGGCGGCGTGAAGGCGGCCGTTCGCGCCACCGAAGTAGTCGCACTGCGTTTCGGGCCCCGGCGTGGCGCTCTTGGCCGCATCGGCGGCGAAGCGCGCAGCTTCGCCGAGCCTGACTTCGAGCGGCAATCCGGCCAGCGCCACACTCTCCACGTACGACCAGTGCACCGAGCCGTCGGAGTAGGGCTGGACCCCGCTGTGGGTGAAACCCGGCTGCCCGGAACCGTAGGCGAAACCCATCTCCGGCAGCAGATTCGTTCCTTCGATCTCGAGCAGCTTGAGCACCGGCAATGCCGGCGGGCCGTTGCCGCCGGTCGGCGCTTCAACAGGTGGTGGGCCGTCATACGTTTCGCTGCCGGTCCCGTACAGGGCGTAGCCAAAGGCGCGCAGATCGAGCCGCAGCTGCTGACCGCCTCCCCCACGCAGCGCGTAAAAGACCGGGATGGCCACCAGGGTCTCGGGGTCGTGCAGGTGGGAGGCCAGGTCGCGCGCCGGCGCGCCCCACGCCTCGCCGTGCCTTGATGTGCCGTGGTAAACGACCGGACACCGGCCCGAGATCGCCTCGCCGGGCCGGCCCAGGGGCGACATATCGCCCTGGGTCCACACCCACGTTTGGTAGCAGGACGAGCCGTCGGGCGCCGCATGGCGTTCTTCTCGGAGACCCCTCGCCACCTCCCACAACGGTGGCGAGGCGTCGTGAGAGGCGAGGGAGCGGTTCGGCGGTTTGACGGTGGTGGCCACAGGGTCGAACAGGCCGGCGGTGAAGAAGATGTCGACGGGGTCGGTCCGGCCATCGCGCCGCTCGAGGGACGCGGTGACCAGGCCGGCTTCTTCGTAGCCGGGCCGGAGCGCGTCGGGGAGTTCCAGCACCAGCCGGCTGGCCACGCTCTCGGGCTCGCCGGTGTGCCAGCGCCAGTGTGCGTCGAGGTCGATCGAAACCCGGGTGCCGTCGACCTGGGGCTCGCCAAAGCTCACGTCACCTTCGCGCAGCGAGGGGTCGAACGGCAGGTACAGCTGTCTCACCTGCTCGGCGACGAAGCCCTTGAAATGCAACACGGGGTCCTCGATCTCGAAGGTGCCCTCATCCTGCCATTCGCCGTCGCTGGCCGGCGTCAGGTCGCCCCCGCCGAAGACCCCCGTCGGCTCGAGCTTGACCGCCACCGTCCGCACCGTGTAGGTGCCGGGTCCTTTCTCGGCGAGCGCAGGGTCGGGGTCGTCGCCGGCATCCCACAGCTCGAGCTCCACGGCGAAGCGGCCTGGTGAGCCCTCCCTGGTGAACTCCCTGGTGAGCTCGGGCTCCTCTTCAGTACCTCGGTTCCAGAAGCTGCCGCCGATAACCACCTTGTCGGTCGGGCTGACGATCTCCCATTGGAACGATTGGGCCTCCCCGATCGGTTCGCGCAGGTCACGGTTGGGGGTGAAGAAAACGACGATGCGATCGTACTTGAGCACCGGCACCCGTTCGGGATCGCAGAAGTCGACGGCATCGACGATCGGCAGTTCCTCGGGAGCGTCGGCCTTGAGGGCGCAGATGGAGACGGCCGGCTCCTCGAGCTCCGGTGCACGGGTGAAATGGAGGGGGATGACCAGCTCCTGGTCCGGAGGCTCGATGGTTTCCTCGCCGGCCTCGATGCGCAACACGAGTTCGGCATCCTCCTCGTGTTCGTCGGTTTCGCCCTCGGCAGCCGTGTCGAATTGCAGGGTGACGGTCTTGTCCACCTCGTCGGGCTCGAAAACGACCTCGGGACCGTCGATCCAGGTGATGTTCTGCACGAACGACGGCTGGCGGGCAACCGAAACGACAAAGGTCTGCGGCCCGGGCTCGGGCATCGACGGCTGCTCCACAGTCTCGCTGTCCTGGCCCTCCGGCGCCTCGGGAGGCGGCCCGACGGACCAGCGGTGGATGACGATTGTCAGCCTCTGCTCGGTGGCGTTGCCCTCCAAGAACACGGTGGTGGTGATGGGCAATGGCTCCTCGAACGGCAGACCCTCCTCCATCTCGACCGGTTCCTCATCGGTCACCGGCTCCACATCAGTCACCGGTTCCACATCGGTCGCTGGCTCGTCATCGGTGACCGGCAGCTGCGCTGCGACAGCTCCGGTACACAGCAAGAGCATCACCAGCCAGTACATCAAGCGACGGCACCGGGTCGCGCGTTCGTGGGCCAGATTGCTGCAGAGCGGCCGCCGTTGCTTCACACCTACTCCCTGAGGCAGGAGGCCTCCCGCCGCTTGTCAGCCCCTTGTCTGCCCATTGTCTGATCTCATGATCTCTGCGCAAACGAGTATACCGCGGGACGAGGCGCCGGCCGACTGGCAACATTCTGGACGCGGCCTCGAGGATCCAGCTCTCCTCCCCGAGCAAGCGCTTCAGGTCGCCCAGCCACGTGGTACCATCATTTGGAACGGAAGGACCTTCAGCAGAACCATGAGGCTGACGAGGCTCACTGCGATCGTCACAGCTGCCGCATTGGTCGCACCTCTTCTCCCGGCTGCCGAGTACGAGCCATCGGGCGAAGTTCACACGACGATCGACACGTTCTGGGTCGACATCGTGCCGTACGAGCAGCCGTGCGAGGACCTGCCGGTGTTCGACTACGCCCCCCCGCCGGGCGAAGAGTTCTCTGATCTCAGGAACTGGCCGGTCTGGGCCATCATCCACGAGGAGAACCTCTTCAAGGAGAAGGAGCTCGGCAAGGCGGTCGACAGGGCGCAGCGGAGCATGATCCTCAACACCGTCAATCTCCTGCGCTACGCGGCACGGTCAGACCATGAGAAGGCCTCTTGGGCCAACAGCCAGAAGTGGCGGTGGACCTTCGAGTACTACAAGGCGCTGTACACCCAGTTCGAGTACGGCTGGACGTCTCGCGAGGACGTCAAGAGCGAGTACTTTGACCCTTTCATACGGCTGTTCCCAACCTTCACCGAGGCGCAGCAGCAGGAGGCGCTCGACGCCTTCGAGGAGCGCATGACCTGTCTGCAGGTCGCTCGCCGCGGCGCCTTCGCCACCATCCAGGAGCAACGCAAGAAGTACGCCGAACACCTGAAGGAGTTCCGGCGCGAGCAGCTTTCGCCCTTCGGGACGAGGGAAGTGCCTGACGAGGACACGGGCGAGCCCGTGGTGGCGCCGAGCGAGCGAACACTCGAGGAGGCGGGTCGGGCTGCTCAGGCGGTCGTCGCCCTGACCAACGCCGAGCGCGCCTACCTGTGGCTGGTGGCAGATTCGACCCTCAACGCCGAAATCTACTCCCGGTTGCTCGAGAAGCGCGAGGAATACCTCAGAAACACCACTTTGCACGAGCTGCAGCTCGACACCTACCGCTCCAACCCTGACCTCGGGCCCCACGACCAACCACCGGTCGACACCCGCAAGATCGATGCCCAGGAGGAGATTCTGAAGCTGCGCGCCCGCCGGGCGGTGCTCTACCTCTACCTCGAGGATCAGAAGCTGGAGGCGGGATTCAGGCGATCGGCGTCGTGGCTGCAGAGCAACCTCGACGTGGTGAGGAGATTCCGCGACAACGGCCGGCTGGTGTGGGAGGGGCGGCTCCGCAATCCGGACTGGTCGATCGAGGACGGCACCACCCTGGCCGACCTCTCTCAGGATGCCCTCGGGGCGTTCGCGGTGCTGTTCAAGCTCGGCGGCGACGTGCTCAACACCATGATCATGCAGCCGCTGGTGGACGGCTTCAAGGACACGTTCATCAAGCCAATGCTCAACCCCTGGGGTCTGGGGATCCAAAACTCGGTCGAAAAGGCCTACGACGACTACTGGAAGGCGCGCGGCCGGCTCGACGAGCGGATCCGCTTCCTGCGCAAGCTCGAGAGGGAACTCAACTTGGGTCAAGCGGTGGCGTTCATCGAGTGGGCGCGTACACCACAGGAGGCGACACCAGAGGCCACCGGCCTCGGGGGGGTCGACGCGAAGACCCTCACCTCGCTGCTCGAGGACGGTTTTTTCATCGAGGCCACGGGCGGTGGTCTGCCACACATCTTTGCCGCGCTCACCGAGAACCCCGGCGACCTGACCGCCCTGTACGTCACCGGCGCCTACTACCACCAGCGGGGCAACGCCAAGGCCGGCGCCTCGCGACTGGCGGTCAACCGGGCGGTGCGTGACGCCGCCACTGGCGACGGCGAGCTCGGACGGGAACTCGTCGAACGGATCATCAACCCGATGGGTCGGCTGGAGGTCGACGCCGACGCCGGTTTTCTTGCCAACTGGGCGTACCTCGCCTGGGAGCTGCCGACAACCTTCGCCGTCGACGTGGTCTGGAACGCACCGACCCTGTTCAAGCTGCTGGTCGCCTACAACACCAACGGCAACCCGATCAACCAGGACGAGTACCTGCAGGGCCTGCAGAAGCGCCAGGGCGATATCAGTGGCCTGAAGACGATGCTCGCGGCCAGCAGCTTCGACTACGACCGGATGGCCGAGTTCCAGCTGTCCGGGTACCTCACGCACATGGGCTTGCTCGAGACCTCCCACGAGTACTGCTCCGCCTACCGCAAAATCAGGGCCGGCTTCTGGGAGCGCGAGAAGCAGTGGATCTGGGTGAGACACGAGGACGAGCAATCGCGCAGGCAGGGGGTGGACCAGCCGCCGCGGCTGTCCGCCACCGGGACCTGGGCCGAGGGCGACCCCAAGGCCCAGGAAGACATGGAGATGGCCCGGCTGGCGTTCAAGGAGGGCGTGCTGCGGGCCCGCTACCTGGCGTACACCGGCGCGTATGCGGCCGCCGCGAGCCAGCTCCGCCAGCTCGAACCGGTGGCCGCGGCCTACTACACCGCGTTCTCGAAGAAGGCCGAGCTCGCAGCCCTGCACGACAGCTTCGCGGCTCAGATCGAGGCCATGGAGGGCCACGCGGTCCGCGAGGAGGCGGTCGCGGTCTACGACGGGCTCTACAAGACGGCGCTGACCGAGACCGCCGTTTCGTTGGTGTCGACCAGGCTGGTCAACTCCCAGATGGGCCGCGTGGAGGGGAGCGGCCGGGCCGCGTTCAACCCTCAACCCAGCTCGGGCGGGTGGTCCCCCATCAAGACCAGACTCTGGCAGAGCCTCAACCCGTGGGCCGGCAAGTTCAGTCAGGCCGGTGTCAGGAACGTGGTGCAGAACGCCGCCATCCAGGGATTCCGGGAGAGCATGTCGCAGACCCTCGCGGAGAGCCTCGCCAGCTACGACATGATGGTCAGCCAGCAGGCGATCGACCATGCGCTCGAATTCCTCTTCTCGGTCGCCGAGGAATCGATCGGGACCTACGCGGAGAGGCTGGCCGAGGCCGAGATCGACCGGGAGGTCGACACCGAGCTCTACCGCGCTCGGCACGAGGCCACCCGGCAGCTGGACCAGCAGCTCGAGACGATCGAAACGAGCCTGAGGACGGCGACCGACGAGGCCACGCGCCAGCGGCTCCAGGAGAAAGCCGTCGAGTTGCGAGCACTCCGGACCCTGATCACCGGCGACGCCCGCGATCCCGAGATCGTCGAGGCCGCGCTCAGCCAGCTCAGCAAGCTCAACGGTGAGGCGCTTCGCGATCACTTCCACGACGAGGTGGGCAGGAAGGTCCTCACCCCGGACGGCAGCCTGGACCTGAGCAAGATCCCGGAGGATGTCAAGACGGTTCTCCGGCTGGGCATGCGCGACCGCCTCCACTCCCAGGCGGTCACCACCCACGACATCCAGAGGCTGCTCGACCCGGAGAAATCCCTGAAGCTCAGCGACCACCTGTTCAAGAACGAACAGTTCGACATCCAGACCCTGCGCCACGCGCTGGTGCGAGCCGCCGCCAACGATCCCCAGCGCAGCGTCGAGCTGCTCGCAGTTGCCATGGCCCTCGACCAGCGGCGGGAACGGATCACCGAGTCGCTGGTCGACCAGTTGACCCAGGACCAGAGGTTCGACGGCAAGCTCACGGTGCTCCGCGAGAACAACCGGGTGGCGGTGATCGGCGCCGACCCGACGCGGCGAGGTGGTCTCGACGCCCCTGGGATCTTCGTCGATCGCGAGTACGACATCGTCGTCAGGAAGGACGCCGACGTCGACCCGCAGGAGGTGCGCAAGGCCCTCGACGACCTTCTCGCCAGGGAGGGCTACGCCCCGCCCGACAGGGAGGGCGCCCGCAACGGTCTCGGCGCCCGCTTCCACTTCCAGAGCGAGGCCGAGATCATCGAGCGCGGCCGCAAGTCGGGACAGCGGTCTCGGTTGGCCAAGGAGTACTTGGGGGACCAGGATCCGGATCCAACTGACGAAATCAGGGAGGCCGGCGATCCTCCCATGACGCCCCAGCGGATCTCGGAGCTGTCGGATCAGGAGCTGGTCGAGATGTCCATGGACCCCGACCTGGCGAGCAAGATGGAGTCCGATCGAGGCTTCAAGCTCGAGCACGCCCAGCGCATGCACCTGATGGCCCAGCTCCTGGACGCCATCGTGGTGGTGCGCAACGGCAACCCCGCAAGCCTGAAGTACACGAACGACCCGAACTACATCCCAAAGGACCAGACGTGCAAGGCCAAGACCGCCAAGGTCGGGCCGCACGTGGGACTGGTGGTGGACCCGACCCACCGCCGGCAGAAGGAGTACTGGGACCAGGCGATTGAGAAGGCGAGAGCCGAGGGCCGAACCGCAGATGCCGAAGGCCTCGAGCGCTCGCGTCGTTTGGCAGTGGAGACCTGGTACAAGTACCGCGATGAGATGATTAATGTGCACAAGTACACCGTCACCGATGAGGGCTTGGTGACCAAGGCCGGCAAGCTCGGCATCCACGGTGACTACGACCTGCACGAGGTGTTCGTCAAGAGGGGCGGACGGTGGGTGCGGGTCAGCCTCGGCGACGGCTCCGAGACCGACAACGCGAACCGCGCCGGCTTCAGGACCCAGGCCAACTCGTACCTCACGGCGGAGAGCGAGCGGTACAGCGCGGCAAAGTGCGACATGTTCCTGCACGGCGGGCAGGGCGACTGGTGGAAGCCGGGCCCCAAGTCCGCCGATCCGCCGGTGACGATCTTCGTGCCGAAGAGCGTGACCGACGAGTTCGACATCAAGTCGGGTCACCTGGCGGCCGACGCCGACGCTCTGCGCGACTTCTACGAGAACAAGCTCGGCACCGGCTGGGCCTATGCGGACGGCCACGGCGATCTCGAGCCGGCCCAGGGCATCTACCGCGACCGGCTGTTCCAGTCGGTGGGCGGCGATCGGTGGCAACGGAATCGTGACCTCTTCGGGGTCGAGATACCGGCGGCCGATGGCATACCGCGGCCGATTTCCGGTTGGATCCCGATCCCCGAGTGGCAGGCCTACGGCCTCGCCGTCGACCTGCTGCCGAAGCTCGACTACCTGGCCGACCCGGCCTTCGAGGCGGCTGCGATCGAGGCTCTGGCCAACGACCGCGAGCGCAGCGAGCGGCTGGCGGGCGCGCTGCTCCGCGTCGACGGGTTCTTCGAGCTCGTCGAGGCGTGGCTCATCTCCCAGCCCGAGGGCAACCGCATCTACAACACGGCCCGGCCCGAGTGGCTGCAGGAGCAGCTGCTGGCGGCCCCGGCCGCCCCCGCCGCAACCGCCGCGACCACCGATGCGCAGCTCGACGAGCTCGCCGACGCCGCCAGGAAGCTCGATGTCAGGATCCGGCGACCTCGAGCGGCAGCCACCGGGCACAGACGCTCCGCGAGGTGGCAGAGCTCGGCGCCACCGAAGGAGCCCCTCCGCTGTTCACCGGCAACGGCCACGAGATGCTCAGGCAGCTGGTCGGCGTCGCCGAGGTCGGCTCTCGCCTCGACCCGATGATGGCAATCCCAGGTCCTACCACCCAGAGGATCGAAAAGGCGGTTCAGTTGATCGACTGGATGCGCCTCACGGCGGCGGCCATGTACGCCGACATCGGAGCCTCGTTCCTGATCGAATACGACCGCATGACCCTGGACGGCACAGAGATCGAGGAGCGGTACGCCCCGGAGGAGGCCAGGCGCATCGTACAGCAGCTCAAGCTGGCACGGGGCCGCTACCCCGACCTGGTGCTCGCATTTGCCCGGCCGCCGTTCCAGCTCGAAGACGATTGGATTGTGGTCGCCGACCAGGCAACACTCCGCGGGGAGGTCCTCGCCGACCTGCGCACCGTGCTCGACGCGCGCGGGGCCGCTGCCAACGCTGGTCGGCGCGGCTCGACCGGAGATGCCATCCAATCGTTTACCAGCGTGGCTGTGAGCGGTCGGGAAGATCAGCTCGGAGCTCGGATCGCCGCCTGGAACCACCTGGCCCGGTGATCGCCGGAACCGGTTGAGGAGCGCGGGCTACGGAGCCCCCGAAACCACTTCGATCAGTGCCGACCCGGTGGTCTTGCTGCCGGCCATCGCCAGTTCTGCCCACAGGGTGTAAAGGCCGGGGTCGACATCGGGCGGCAGGCGTACGGACTGGCTTGAGGTGAAGGTGCCACCGGTTCTCCGCAACCGCTCCTCGAAGCTGGCAAGCAGCTGTCCGCCGCGCAGAATCTCCCGCCGCTCGAGAACCTCGAAGCTCGATCCGGGCGGCACCCCGTTGACCTCGTAGGTGATCACCAGCGCGATCTCTCCACCAGGAGCCGCGCGCGCCGGCTGCACCGCTACGGCAATGATCCGCAGCTCCGGTGCGGTGGGCTCGCTCTCGACCTCCGGCGGGAGCGCCGGAGGAGGTCGAGGCGGGGCGGCTTGAGGGGGTGCGGAGCCCGTGGTGGGCACGGGCCGCACCGGGGGCATCATGGCCGGCACGTCCACCAGCTGCTCGTCCATCGCCTGGATCTGGAACGCGGTCACCCGCATGTAGCGCTCTGCGACGGCAAAGTTCTTGTCGGGTCGTTTCATCCAGAACTCGACGTGCGCATCCACCGGGAGGTCGGCGAAGCGCAGGTGGAGCCAGAGGCTGCGCGACTTCTTCCCCTCCTTCAGGGTCCAGCCCTGGCTGATGAAGGTGGTGCCCACCTGCAGCGTCTTGTCGTACAGCAGATGCGCGATCTTCTGGCGGTCGGAGACGTAGAAGCGGAAGGCGAAGTCCGGCTTGGAGTCGGTCACCTGATACCAGGGGCTGTAGCTCCAGCCGTTGGAGTTCTTTTTTTTACCGATGATCAATGGAAGTCGAAGCTGGCAGCGCGCGTTTTTCCACCGTGCGTCGACCTGCTCGAGGGTGGACGCTGCGACTGGTCGTGGCGCGACAGCCTGGAGAATGACGAGAACTGCGGGGATCACTGCGACGGACGCCGCAAACCGTCTGCGTCGTCGGCCTTCGGTCATGGCCTCAACCCCCGCCGACGCATCGGAACTGCCTCGGGTCGAAAACGTAACCCGGACAGGTGCAGGCCGGCTCGGTGTTCCACTTGTTGCGGTACTCGTACTTGAAGGCGCACGGATCCGTGCCCGACGGCATTCCGAGGCCCAGAGACGGCACCGAGCCGAGGCCTGAGGCGCCCCCACCCGTGGCTGGTGTCGATGCCGATCCTCCATATTCGTGCGCGGCCACTGCCTGCTGGAGGGTGATGAGACCAGCGAGCAGCTGGCCGGCGGCGCGCCGCCGCTCCTGGTCCTTTGCTGCCTTATTGTGGGCAATGGTTTCGTCGATCCGCATCAGCAGGGTCGACACGGCCTGCGACTGGCAGCTCACCGCCGTATCTGCGGCCGCCATTGTGGCGACCCGAGCACCCTTGAGGTCGCCGTTTTGCAGAGCAGCGCTGGCCCTCCATACGGCCTGCTCGGTCGATGTCTGGCGGACGGCAAGCTGGCGCAGCCGATCACGGTTGGCAGCCAGCCACGGGTTGTCGGGTTCGATCAACGCCATTTGATCGGCATTGGCCAGGGCGGTCGGAAAACTGCAGCCTGCGACCGCCGCAGCCGCCGCGGACACCAGTGGAGTGAGGTCCAACCTGGCGCGCTGGGGCCCGACGACCGAGGTCGGGGGAGCAGCGGGCCTGGCGACAGATACTCCTTCGCCTGTGGTGCGACTCTCGGTCGTGACGCTGCCAGCCACCCATCCACCGCCGGACTGCGCTCCGACGGAGCTCCTGCTCTGAGCCCCGGCGCTCGATGTCTGTACCTGTCCCGCGACCCAGGCGCCGGTCGCAGCGCCGCCCGACCGTGGGGTTGCGGGGAGAGCTCCAGCTGCAGTGCTCGCCGACGGCGACACCGCGCCTCCGCTGCACCGCCCGGACGCCTCGCAACGCCAGGAGGGGCAGTCTCTGGTCACCCAGTCGTTGGCCTCGGCCTGTGTGGCATACGGCCCGGCCATCACCGAGAACCCGGGAGGTTCGGCGGAGTTGACCAGGCCTACGTCGCCCGACCGCTGGTTGCACAGCACCAACCATCCCTCGATATCAGCTGGGGGTGTTTCGGCGGCACATCGGCCCCAAGCGTCACACTGTCGTTGTGGGCAGTTTTCTTCGATCCAGATCTCGGCGGTCCGCACGCCAGGGAACATCCCTGCCAGTACGATCCGATCACCGCGGTCATGCTGGGGCGCGACCGCGATCTCGCCGGTGGCCGCATCGCACAGCACGAAAAAGCCGACCGGCTGCGTGGCATCAGCCGCGGGAACGTTCAACATCACCGCGACAACGCTCAGCGCCCACAGCAGACAGGCCATCCGACGGACTGTGCGGCCATCCATCAAACACCTCCTGTGGAGGACTGCTCACCAGGTGGAGGAATGCCCCTGGTTCTGCCCTAACCGCCCTGACCAGACGGCGGCACCGGCTGCGGTGCTGGCGCTGTTGTGGTCGACGAGCAAGCCAGCACCGTCACCAATGACCCGATCACGAACAGCACCGTCACGAATCTGCGGACATTCATCCTCGCCTCCCCTTCGAGTGCGGCACGGGCCGCACCGACCGGCCGCAACACCGCAGAGGATCCACGACACCTTCGTTCGCCTCGCCTCCGGTCAACCTTGCAGTCATCGCAGCTGTCGACCAGTATACAACCCGCTCGTCTCTTCTGCGATCCCGTTCCCGTTCCCGAAAGGAGTGTTGTACCCCTGTGAACTGGCCTGCGCCTGGCGACGGGCGGCCATCAAGACCAGGAAGTTTCCGGGCGCGGTATCTGGCGGTGCAGGCTTGTGCCACAGCGACGCTCGACGTCCCCTGCAGCGTGGACGGGTGTCACTGGCATGCGCGAGAAGCCGCCAACGGTCAACCACGACCGCCCGCCGAGTAGCTCACGGCTGGCTCGTCCTCAGACAGATCCTGATCGAACCAAGGTCTCTCATACCGGCGTATCGGGCCCCTGCAACCAAATCACATCAGCCGCCCTCTCGGGCGGCTTTTTTGTGATTTGGTGTTCCTTGCCAGCGAAGAAGCGAGCGACGGCGTCATCATCGCGAAACGAGGATGACTGCCGGAGCAGCTTCTGAGCGGCAAGGCTTCGAGGAGCGACCGGAGGGAGCAACTTGAAAAACCTCCGTCGATCTGTTGAGGTTAAGAAATCGGGTTAACGACTGTTTGCGAACTCTCGGTGGCAGACGCTCCGTTGGTCGCGCATTCGTGTCCCGTTGATCACCCGGAGAACCCGGCCTGGCGCCGCGGATTCCCCACCGATTGAGCAACACCGATCCGTATGCCGAGAGCCGCAGAGGCCCGGGGAAGGCAACCACGCTATGCAGAATCTGGTCTTGATCAGCATCCACGGCCTGATCCGGAGTCGTGATCTGGAACTCGGCCGCGATGCCGACACCGGAGGCCAGACCAAGTACGTCGTCGACCTGGCGCGGGCTCTGGCCGAGCGGGAGGATGTGGCCCAAGTGGACCTGATCACACGGCGGGTTCTCGATCCCGGGCTCAGCGCGGACTACGCCGAACCCGTCGAGGCTTTGTCAGACAAAGCCCGCATCGTCCGCATCGAGGCCGGACCCGAAGAGTACATCGCAAAGGAGCAGTTGTGGGATCACCTCGACAGCTTCATGGACAACCTGGTCAACTGGCTCAACGAGCAACCCGCAATGCCGGACCTCGTCCACAGCCACTATGCAGATGCCGGCTACGTGGGGGTGCGGCTGGCCAGCCTGCTCGGCATACCCTTGATCCACACCGGCCACTCGCTCGGTCGCGACAAGCGGAAGCGTCTGCTGGCCAAAGGGCTGTCGAGGGAGGAGATCGAACACACCTACAATATGGAACGCCGCATCGACGCCGAGGAAGAGGTGCTGGCCAACGCGGCGCTCGTGATCACCAGCACCCACAACGAAATCGAAGAGCAGTACGGACTGTACAACTACTACGACCCGACCCGCATGACGGTGATCCCGCCCGGCACCGATTTGAAGCAGTTCCACCCGCCGAGAACGGGCGAGCGCATCGCCTTCGCCGACCAGCTGCCGCGCTTCCTCAACGACCCCGACAAACCGCTGATCCTCGCCCTTTCTCGCCCGGACGAACGCAAAAACATTCAGATCCTGGTCGAGGCTTTCGGCGAGTCGGAGGCCCTCCAGCGGGCCGCCAACCTGCTGATCGTGGCCGGTAATCGTGACGACATCCGCGACATGGACAGCGGCGCCCAGACGGTGCTGACCGACATCCTGCTCCTGATCGACACCTACGACCTGTACGGAAGGATCGCCGTGCCCAAGAGTCATCGAGCCGACGAGGTGCCGGCCATCTTTCGCCTGGCAGCCGCGTCCGGCGGTGTGTTCGTCAATCCGGCCCTGACGGAACCCTTCGGGCTCACCATCCTGGAGGCCGCCGCCAGCGGCCTGCCCGTGGTGGCCACCGAAAATGGCGGTCCGGTGGACATCATCGCCAACTGCCGTAATGGCGAGCTGGTGGACCCGCTGGACAGCGGCGCCATCGCCGGAGCCCTCCTCAAGCTTCTGCAAAACCGTGACGCCTGGGAAGAGGCCTCCCGTCGCGGCATCGAAGGGGTCCGGCGGCACTATTCCTGGCAGGCCCACGCCGAGACATATCTGGGCAAATTGCGCGCCCTCCCGGGCGAACACAAATCCATTCCCAGCGGGCGGCCGACACGGACAGTGCGCTACCGCGACCGCGCCATCATCTCCGACCTCGATCAAAACCTCCTGGGCAACCCGGACGCCCTCCGGCGCTTCGCCGAGGTCATCCGCGACAAACACAGAGAGGTCACCTTCGGCATCGCCACCGGCCGCCGCTTCGACAATGCACTGGCGTTGATGAAGAAACACCGAATCCCCAGGCCGGACGTTCTGATCAGCAGTCTGGGCACCCGCATCCACTACGGCAGGAACCTGACCGAGGACGACTGGTGGGCCGACCACATCGACCACCACTGGAACCCGCAGCGGGTGCGGCGTGTGCTCGCAGAGCTGCCCGGCCTGAAGGCGCAACCGAAGAAGGAGCAGAGCCGCTTCAAACTGTCGTATTTCTACGACCCCGAAAATGCCCCTGCGCCCGAGGAGATCGTTACCCTGATCCGACAACGGGAGCTGACGGCCAACGTGTTCTGTTCCTTCGGACAATACCTCGACATCGTACCGTCGCGCGCCTCCAAGGGACGGACCCTGCGGTACGTCTCGCAACGGCTCAACATTCCCCTCGAAAGAATGTTGGTCGCCGGCGGCTCCGGTGCCGACGAGGACATGATGCGCGGCAACACCCTGGCCGTGGTGGTGGGCAACCGCCACGACGAGGAGCTGTCGCAGCTGGTGGACCAGGAGAACATCTACCTTGCCGACACAATCCCATGCCCTGGGCATCCTCGAGGCCATCGACCACTACGACTTCTTCAACACGTGTCAGGCGCCGCCGGTCAAATGAGTGAACCGCTCCTGATCTGCACCGACCTGGATCGCACTCTGATCCCCAACGGCCCCCAGCCCGAATCGCCGGGCGCCCGTGAACGATTTGCCGCTCTGGTGAAACACCCCGAAGTCAGCCTGGCCTACGTCAGCGGTCGCGACCGCGCCCTCGTGCAGGAGGCCATCCTCGAGTACGAACTGCCGACTCCGGGTTTTGTCGTCGGCGACGTCGGTACCACCATTTATCGCGTCGACTCAAGGGACGGTTGGCAACGGCTGACCGACTGGGAGGAGGACATCGCCCGGGACTGGACAGGGGTCGGTCACGACGACCTGCGCGACCGGCTGGTCGACCTGCCGGAATTGCAGCCGCAGGAGGACACCAAACAGAACCTCTACAAGATCAGCTTCTACGTTTCGCTCGAGAGCCGAGGCGAGGCGCTGGAGGAGGCGCTTCGCGAACGGTTGGAATCCGCCGGGGTGAAGGCGCGTCTGATCTGGAGCGTGGACGACCTGCACGGCACGGGCCTGCTCGACATCCTGCCCGCCCGGGCATCAAAGTACCACGCGGTGGACACCCTGAGGAGCCTTCATGGCTTGGAGTGCGCCTCGACGGTGTTTTGCGGCGACAGCGGTAACGACCTCGAGGTCCTCGCCAGCCCCATCCCGGCCGTGTTGGTGGCCAACGCCAGGTCTGACGTGCGCGAGTCGGCGCTCCGCCTCGCGGACGAGGCAGGAAACGGTGAGCTGCTCTACTGCGCCCGCGGCGGATTCATGGGCATGAACGGTCACTACTCCGCCGGCATCCTGGAGGGTGTCGCCCACTACCACCCACACACCCTGGAGTGGATGGGGTTCGACCCGGCGAGGATTGGCGCATGAGAGGCCGATTGTGCATTTTCGGTGAGGTGTTGTTCGACCATTTTCCGGACGGCACGAGAGTCCTCGGCGGCGCGCCCTTCAATGTCGCCTGGCACCTGCAGGCCTTCGGCCGGCGGCCGCGGTTCATCAGCCGCGTGGGCCTTGATCCCGAGGGCGAAGCGGTACGCGAGGCGATGTCCGCATGGGGCATGGACACGGCGGGCCTGCAGACCGACCCGCGGCGGCCCACAGGTCGGGTCGGCGTCCGGTTCGACGACGGTGAGCCCGGTTACGACATCGTCCACCCCTGTGCCTACGATGCGATCGATGAATCGCCGCAGGATTCCGTCGGCTGCGCGCTGCTCTATCACGGCAGCCTGGCGCTGCGCGACGCCGTGTCCCGGCAGAGTGCACAGGCCCTCATGACCGGCAAACCCGAGACGGTCTTCGTCGACGTCAACCTGAGAGCGCCGTGGTGGCGCAGGGATCGGGTCCTGGACATGGTGCGCCGAGCCGACTGGGTCAAACTCAACCGCGACGAGTTGGCCCTGCTCTCCGGGGCACAGAAAAGCGCTGAGGCCTTCCTCCTCGATCACGACCTGCAGGGACTGGTCGTCACCCGCGGTTCAGAAGGCGCCGAGGTGCTCGCTGCAGACGGCGCGCGGCACTCGGTGACACCTCGGAACCGCATCGAGGTGGTGGACACGGTCGGTGCGGGGGACGCCTTCGCCTCGGTGATCATCCTCGGGCTGGCCGAGTCCTGGCCGCTGGAGACCACCCTGCACAGGGCGCAGACATTCGCCTCCGCCCTGGTCGGGCATCGAGGTGCCACGGTGGCCGACGCCGATTTCTACCATCCGTTCATCGCCGATTGGGAACTCGAACAATAGGCACTATCCTTGGACATCTATGTACGAACAAGTCTCCCACTCGCTGTTGAACCACATCCTCGACGAACTCAAGCCTGAGATACGCAGGCGGAACCTGCGTCACTTCTACACGCGTTTGGGGGCGAACTTCTACGCCATCCACAGCCTGTTCCAGCACCTCTACGGTGAGCGCGAGGACTTCGGCCAACAATTGGTTCGGCTGGTGGAGGTCTTGGCCGGCCAGTACATCAAGAGAAGCGCCGAGTTGAAGACCCTGGACATGGCCCGAGAAAAGGACCACAACTGGTTCTTGAGCCAGCAGTGGGTCGGAATGGCGCTCTACTCCGACGGCTTCGCCGGTGATCTGAAGGGCCTGCAATCCAGGCTCGGATATCTCCAGGAGCTGGGCGTCAACATGGTTCATGTGATGCCGATCCTGAAGTGCCCCGCAGGCGCCAGTGACGGCGGCTACGCGGTGAGCGATTTCCGCGACGTGGACGCCCGGGTGGGCGGCCTCGAAGACCTGAATGCCCTCGCGAAGGCGATGCGAAAACGCGACATCCTGTTGACCCTCGATGTGGTGGTCAACCACACCTCAAACGAGCACGATTGGGCGACTCGTGCGCGCAACGGAGAGAAGCGCTATCAGGACTTCTACTACACCTTCGACAACCGCGACATCCCGGACATGTTCGAGGAGACGATGCCCGAGATCTTCCCGGAAACCGCGCCCGGCAATTTCACCTATGACGAGGTCATGGGCAAGTGGGTGATGACGGTTTTCAACGACTACCAGTGGGATCTCAACTACGGCAATCCGATGGTGTTTATCGAAATGCTGGACATCATCCTTTTCTGGGCGAACCAAGGGGCGGATGTCGTCCGCCTGGACGCGGTGGCCTTTCTCTGGAAGAAGATCGGCACCACCTGTCAGAACGAACGCGAGGCACACCTGATCCTGCAGTTGATGAAGGACTGCTGCCAGGTCACGGCGCCGGGGGTGCTCTTCATCGCCGAAGCGATCGTCGCCCCGGTGGAGATCGCCAAGTACTTCGGCGAGGACGCCGTGATCGCCAAGGAGTGCGAGATTGCCTACAACGCCACGTTCATGGCCCTGCTGTGGGATGCAGTGGCGACGAAGAACGCCAGACTGCTCGACCAGGGCATTCGCAACCTGCCCCACAAGCTCGATCGGGCAACCTGGCTCAACTACGTGCGCTGCCACGACGACATCGGCCTGGGATTCGACGACGTGGACATCGAGCAGGCCGGCTACGAGCCGCACGCCCACCGCCGGTTCCTGGTCGACTGGTTCACCGGTGCGTTTGACGATTCGCCTGGCCGCGGTCGACCCTTCGGGTTCAACACCAAGACCGGAGACGTCCGAATCGCCGGCTCGCTGGCCTCGCTGGTGGGGCTGGAATCTGCGCTGGAAGCCGACGACCACGAAGCGACTCGACGCAGCATCGACCTCATTCTCCTGCTGCACGGCATGATCATGTCCTTCGGCGGCATCCCGCTGCTGTACTACGGCGACGAGATCGGTACTCTGAACGACTACCGCTACCTGGAAGACCCCGGCAAAGCCGGCGACAGCCGCTGGATGCACCGTCCGCGCATCGACTGGGAGAAGGCGGATCTCAGGCGCAAGCGCGGCACGGTGGAGCAGCAGATCTTCGACGGATTGCAGAGGATGATCGCGGTGCGAAAGACGATCCCCGCCTTCGCCGACTACAACAATCGCGAATTGTTGGAGACCGGCAACCCTCACCTGTTCACCTTCATGCGCAGCAACCCATCCATGCTCAATGACATCGTGCTGGTTGTGGGCAACTTCGACGGCGCGCCGCAGTCGCTGACGCTGAGCGACCTGGGCAACCGGGGCCGCTTCGAGTACAGCCGACTGCAGGACCTGTACACCGGCGAGTCGCCACGCCTGTTTCACGATCAGTTGGTGATTCCGCCCTATCGCTTCTACTGGCTCAGCGATCAGGGCTCGAGGTAGGCTCAGAGGCTGACCGATTCAGATCGGCTCATCCATGGCTCTCGACCACAAGACAATCTTGAGCCACTGTGACTTTCTCGAGGGTGCGTTCCTGATCTGGCGGCTGCAACCCTACTCCGCCAATATCAAGAAGAGGCTCGTCAAGACGCCTCGCATTCTGTGGCGCGACAGCGGGCTCATGCACGCGCTGATGGGGGTCTCCTCCCTCGACCACCTGTATCGCCAGCCGTGGCTTGAATACATGCCCAAGACAACAGAGATCGCCCGCGTTACTTGCGCCGGCTCGCACCGCCCAGCCAGCCGCGCTTGTAAAACAAGCGTGAGGATCCCAACCACAACCGTCAACATCGTCCCGAGCAGGATGAAGTAGCCGTTGCGGTGGCCCAGCTCCGGGATGCGCTCGAAGTTCATGCCGTAGATGCCCGCCATGAAGGTGATCGGCACGAACACGACGGTCACGATCGTCAGCGTCTGCATGATCTGGTTCAGCCGGTGCGCCGAGAGCGAGAGGTAGCCGTTCATCAGGTCGTCCGTCAGCTCGTAGTAGAGGCGTGCCAGACCGAGCATCCGGTCGAGTTGTTCCTGGACATCGGTCAGCTCGTGGTCGTGATCCACCAGTTGCGCAGGGGTGCTCGAACGGGCGGAGGTGAAGACCTGAGCGTGGTATTGGAGAATGCGCAGGATCCGCTTGAGATCGCCCTTCTGCCGGACCAGCTCGGCGAGCAGGTCGTCACTCGGTTTGCTGAGCATCTCCTCTTCCATCTCGTCGAGCCGTCTTTCAACCGCCAGCAGCAGCGGCAGGAATCGGTCGGCCACCGTGCGGCACAGGCGGAGCGCCAACGAGGCGCGGGAGATGTCCGGCGCGATTTTACCGGTGATCAGCTCCGACAACACAGCGTCAGTGCTCACCGATCGGCGCGAGCTGCGGGTAACCAGAAAGCTCCCCCCGACGAACAGCGAAAGCTGGATGGTGCCGAACTCGAGCGACGTCGATTCGGCGTCGAGTCCTTTGAGGAGGATGAAGGTGTTGTCTTGGAACGGCTCGATCTTCGGCGGATGGCGCTCCCGCAACGCGTCAGATATGGCCAGCGCATGGATACCGAAACGGCCGGATAACAGCCTTTGCTCGGCCTCGGGTTGCTCGCCCTCGATTGCGACCCAGATCTGGTTGGCCGGCCTCTTCTCCCACTCGTCGATCAACTCGGCCCCGCCCTGGCGAAGCCGCTGGTCGGCAGGGTCGTAAAGCACTGCTCGAATCAAGAGGTTGTCTCCTTTGAGTTGAATAGTACACTGCGCGAGCGCTGATCAGCCCGTGCTCCCGGACGGGCGCCCCTGCCGCAGGCCCCACCGTCCACAGAGAGACAACCTGGCGCCGCGCTACGATGCAACCGCAAACCCGGCGCGAAACGACCGTGGGATGGTGTCGACGTCTGATCGAACGGTGAACGCACGGTGGGAGGACCGCCATGGCCAACCGAAAAGAGTACATTTTGAAAATGAAGGCCCAGCTCGACGACTATGGGTGCCAGGAGAAACTAACTGAACTCTGTTCCTTTGATTCCTCTCCTTCCCTCCCCGATTCCCCCCAATGACCCCCGCAAAGCTCAAGAAAGTCCACGACGTTTCTCCTGGCACCGATTCAGTCGGGTCACCGGATACGCGCAAACCCGTTCTCAAAGATCCCGCAGACGACGTCGAAACAACGCACGAGTCATTGCGAACGAGGCCAAGCTGGGACGATCTCTTTGGCACCGGCTGCGAAATGAAAGCGCGTCGTGGTCGCAAAGCGGGCACGACTGTGGACGCTCGCAGACGTCGGCGGAATCCGCTCGATTAGCCTTACACGAGATCTCCGAGCGTCGATCCAACGGGCGGACCCAGTCATCGTCGTGTCGAAAGAAGGCTCGACATGAACGGTAACATCAATACCCAGGTGCCAGGCGCCATTTGTGTGCCACCATCAGAACCGCTCATTGCCACCCTCTAGGCTCTTGACCTTGTGCCAGATAGCTGGTGTCCCGAGGTCCGCCGTGCTGAAGACAGCATCTCCCGAGAGCGTTTTGCGTCCCTGCAAAGATATCTGCCGAGTTTGAATGCCAAGGTACTCGCACAGCGTGCCGAGGCGCAATTCGCAGAAAACGGGATATAGCTCAGGAAATGAGACCGCGGCATCAGCGATCTTTGTCATGGCAGAATTCGACATGAACGTACCGGCTAGCGGTGCAAGTCCCAACGCGTACTTCGCGAACTTCTCCGGTAACTTCTGAATCTCTCCATGTTGAAACCAGTACCATCGCCGGCCATGATCATTCGTATGAAGCACATGACCGGCTGCAGAATCGGCATTCCATACCTCACTGTAGAATCTCTGAACCGCCGTATTGCAGAACACGTCCCATTCGAGAATGATCCAACGTTTTGCGCGTTCTTTGCGATGATGAAACCAAAGATAAACTGCCAAGTCGGCGTTACTCCAAATCTGCCACCGCTGGTCCCCGTTAAGTGCAACTCCAGAGGCTGGGATATCAGCGAACTTCGCTGCGATCCATGGAACGGTCGTCGCAAGTTTGCGAGCGTCATATCCACCAGGCAAGACCTTGCCCCATTGACTCACGGTAACAACAGCAGCTTCTGGATTGTGCGTGCGAATCATATTCAAATGGTGCATCGTAACTGGATCGGTATCGTGATGAAGGAAGACTATGCCAAACTCTGCCTCCTTCTCTCGCCCTGTGAGTGTTCCAGTAGATGTGTTCATCGAATGAACCTACGCGTGTTTGCCACAATTTCCAAGTGGTTTCAGAAACGTGCCAGGTACGGTGGTATTGATGTTATGACGTCTCTACTGATAGCGGTGGAGTGTGGGGATGGGTCGTCGGCCGAGGTTTTTGATCGCTGGTGGCATCTACCACGTGTACAACCGCGTATCCCGAGGCGCGCACGTCTTCCGTGATGACGAAGAGGCGGACCGGCTCGAGGCGCTGTTCGCCGCGACCAAGCAACGAGACGACTTTCAGATCCTCGCCTGGTGCATCATGTCGAATCACTATCATCTTGCGGTTCGCATGGGTGAGGTGGCGCTGTCGCGGTCGATGCGGACCATTCACCAGAGGTTCGCCCAGAGCTTCAATGGCCGCCGTCGCGTGTTCGGGCCGTTCTGGCAGGGGCGCTATAGGTCGCGATTTGTCGAAGATGGGGTGTATTTGACCCGGCTGATCGCCTACATCCACCTCAACCCGGTGACTGCGGGGATCGTGAAGGACGCGCACAGGTACCGGTGGTGCGGGCATCGAGAAGTGCTGGGGAAGGCGGTTGGGCGCCGTTTGGTGGATGTTGACGAGACCCTGATGGCGTTTGACTCCAATCGGAGGAGCGCGCCGGCGGGATATCGATCAGCGATGTCGAGCGTTTCCGAGGAGGAGTGGCGAGCGGAAGGCCCTAGTGGGCTTCCGTGGTGGCGAGCCGGTCGGCCCCCGAAGAGCGATGGCGATCCGGAGATCGTGGTTGACGAGAACCGGCCACGGATCCGAATGGATGGACTCAGCAATGCCACGATGAGACCGAGGGTCGAGATCGAGCGTTTTCTCCAGCGCGGGGCGGAAGCCTGCGGAGTGACTATCGCGGGGCTGAGGAGCCGGAAGCGAAGCGCGCCGGTCGTTGAAGCCCGGGAACTGTTGGCCTGGTTGGGAGTCGAGCTGTACGGGTTCAAGGTCAAGGAGATGGCGGAAGGGCTCGACAAGTACATCGAGTCAGCCAGCCGCCTGGTCAGCAGGGCGGCTGAACGGAGGGTGGGCGACGAGCGTTTTGCCGAGCGCGTCAGACAGGTCGATACACAATTGGCAGGATTGAAGGGTGCCGGGTGAAGATACAGAACATCAATACCACCGTACCTGGCATGTTTATTTGCTTGCAATTTGGGAATTAATTCCCATAATGTAAGACATGATTCCACGCATATACGCACGGCAGATCCGTTCCAAGCTCAAAAGGTACCCCGCAGTCGCGCTGATCGGGCCGCGTCAGTGCGGCAAAACCACCCTCGCCCAGCAGCTCGGTGGGGCCTACTTCGACATGGAGACCGCAGGGAGCGAAGCGCGACTCGACGCAGAATGGGAGACGCTTGTCTCGGGGAAACAGCTCATCATCGTCGATGAAGCCCAGAACGCCCCGTGGGTCTTCTCACGCCTCCGCGGCACGATCGATGCCGACCGCAAGCGAAATGGGCGCTTCCTTGTGCTCGGGTCAGTATCGCCGGCTCTCATGAAGAACGTGTCGGAGTCGCTAGCTGGACGGTTGGGTCTGGTCCGCTTGACCCCATTTATCTTGCCCGAGTTGAAAGCCCGTCAGATGGACGACCTCTGGTTTTGCGGCGGATACCCCGATGGCGGCATTCTCGATCCATCGATGTACCCCGAGTGGCAAGACAGCTATCTCGAAATGCTGGCAACCCGGGACCTCCCAAACTGGGGTTTGCCGGCAAAGCCCCGGCAGACCCTACGTCTGCTGGCGATGCTGGCAGCAGTGAACGGTCTCCCGTTGAACGCTTCTCAGATCGGCTCATCCATGGCTCTCGACCACAAGACGATCTTGAACCACTGTGACTTTCTCGAGGGTGCGTTCCTGATCCGGCGGCTTCAACCCTACTCCGTCAACATCAAGAAGAGGCTCGTCAAAACACCTCGCATTCTCTGGCGCGACAGTGGGCTCATGCACGCCCTGATGGGGGTCTCCTCCCTCGACCACCTGTATCGCCAGCCGTGGCTTGGACACAGTTGGGAAGGGTTTGTCATCGAACAGACTCTCAACACCCTTTCCGCTGCGGACTTGCGAGCCACTTCTTACTTCTTCCGCACATCTGACGGCTACGAGCTGGATCTCGTTCTCGACTGGGGCACGGATCGCTGGGCCATCGAAATCAAGCTGACGTCCAACCCCTCTTCGTCGAGGATCGACCGGCTGAACACCACCGCCGACTTCATCGATGCGAGTCGGCGTGTTCTCGTTTGCCGCATCGCCCGGAAAATCGAGACGGAGAAGCTGTTGGTGGCAAGTCTTCCAGTGTGGCTGAAGAAACTGGTCGAGAAATCGGTGGCTTGAGGAACTTAAAATGTTGACCAACGACCAGATAACGTGACCTTTCTATGGTTTTAGAGCCTGGTACCAAAGTACGGCCTGCGCTTCGTGGCCCTTGCCCGGCTCGGCCCTCGCCCACGCTTCGTAGAGTTCGGCGAGTGCCTGCGAGCTGTCACGGGTGTCCCTGTGCTCCTCGCCGCGGGTCGCCGCGGACAGGTTGTGGGCTTCGAGCAGGTTGGCCTGGGCGACGGCAAAACGGTCCGGATCGAAACCCAGACCCGCGCGGGCGCGGCCGAGATTCAGCAACAACTGGACGAGAAACCGGGCATTGTTGCCCGTGAACGTCGCGCGTATCGCGGCCTCGGCCGGCTCGAGGAGTTCGATCGCCTCGGCGTGCCTGCCCTGGGCCACGAAAAGGGAGCCCATCTTGCCAATGGAAACGAGGGTGTAAGGGTGCGCGTCTCCCAGCACGCGTGAACATGTTTGCAGCGCCTCGCGGTAGTACGGCTCCGCCTCGCCCAGCTTGCCCTGCGCCTGAAGCAGGGAGCCGAGATTGCTGACGGCGATCATCGTGTCCGGATGTTCCTCTCCGAGCACACGCCGGCTCTTGTCCACGACCTCGTAGCGGTAGGGCTCAGCCTCGGCGAGCTTGTCCTGTTCCTGGAGCAGAAAAGCCAGGTTGTTGATGGAGATAAGCGTATCTGCGTTGCCCTCTCCCAACACGCGGCGGCGCTTCTCCAGCGCCTCTCGGCAGAACGGCTCGGCCTCGTCCATTCTGCCCTGAAACATCAGGAGGGTGCACATGTTGCTAATGGAAAGGAGCGTGTGTACATGCTCTTCGCCAAGCACGCGCCGTCGGATCTCCAATGCCTCGCGACCGTACGGTTCGGCCTCGGCGAGTTTGCCCTGGCCCTGGAGCAGAAAGTCCATGTTGCTGATGGAGATCAAGGTGTCCGGGTGCTCGTCGCCGAGGACACGACGGCGCTTCTCCAGCGCCTCGCGATAGTAGGGTTCCGCTTCGGCGAGCTTACCCTGGCCCTGGAGCAGGATGCCCATCTCGCTGATCGAGGTCAACGTGTCCGGGTGCTCCTCTCCCAGCACCCGACGCCGCGTCGCCAGCGCGCTCTCCTGGAGCGGCGCGGCCGCGTCGAACAGACCCAGCAGTGCATATTGTGTCGCCAATACCTGCCGGAGTTGGGCATCCACCACCGGCTGGTCCGCGAACTGCGTTTCGATCGCCTCGATCGCCGGCTTCAGGATCGTCCGGTCGATCAGCTCGCGCGCCACGTCGGTCGCGTTGACCCTTTGCCACTGGCTATTGAATGACTCCTCCAGCACCAAGCGTTGGGGCTCCGGCACCGGCGGGTTGGCCTTGGCCAATGCCCGGGCGAATTTGGCGGTCACGTCCTTGGTCAGCTCATCGCCGGCCCTGGTGGGGTTGATCTGCGCCAGCATGTTGGCCTGGAAGTCCGAGACCATTTTGAGCTCGTCCGCTCTGGCCGTTGCCTCATTTTCGGCCTTGACGGCTCGGTCACGCTGGCTGCGGGCCACCGTGGCCTGCCAGGCAAAGGCCACCACGCCGATCAGCAGCGCCGCCGCCACCGAACCGGCCGCGACCACGATGCCCTTGTTGCGAAGCACGACCTTCTTGAAGCGGTACGCAGCGCTGGGCGGCGCGGCGTCGATCGCCTCGCCAGACAGATACCGTTGGATGTCCATCGCGAGGTCGTTGGCCGTCCCATACCGCCGTGAGCGCTCTTTTTCCAGCGCCCTCATCGCGATCCAGTCGAGCTCGCCCCGCAGCAGCGTCCTCAATCTGTCGGGCGCGGCGCCGCGATTTTCCGCCACTGCCGGCAGGGTCGCCGTGACGGATGCGAGCCGCGTGCTCGGTCGCGGCGGATCGACCTCGCGCACCAGTCGGTATATCTCGCCAAAGGCGGCGGCCCTTACCTGCCTCGGATCCAGCGGCGTGGTTCCCGTCAGTAGCTCGTACAGCAGAACACCCAGCGCGTAGACGTCGCTGCGGGTGTCGATGTCGAGGCTGCCTTCAGCCTGCTCCGGGCTCATGTAGAGGGGCGTCCCGACGAGTTGACCGTGTTCGGTGAAAACCGTCTCCTCGGTGAACCGCTGGTCGATGGCCTTGGCGATTCCGAAGTCGATCACCCTGGCGAACGGCCGGCCGTCGTGGCTCGAGACGAGGACGTTGCTCGGTTTGATGTCGCGATGGATGACCCCCTTGGTGTGGGCGTGCTGAATGCCGTTGCATACTTGTCCAAAGAGCTCCAGCCGTTGGCGGACCGTCAGCCGGTGCTCGTCGGCGTAGTCCGTTATCGGTTGGCCCTCGACCAGCTCCATCACGAAGAAGGGGCGCCCCGTTTCGGTGGTGCCAGCATCCAGCACTTTGGCGATGTGGGGGTGGTCCATCACCGCCAGGGCCTGCCGCTCCTGTGCGAAGCGGCCGACGATCGCCTGAGTGTCCATCCCCAGTTTGAGGATCTTCAGCGCCACCCGCCGCCGCACCGGCTCGGTCTGCTCGGCCATATAGACCGAACCGAATCCGCCCTCGCCGATGAGCTGCAGCAGTTTGTACGACCCGATCGTCGAACCCGCGCCCTGACCCAACGAATCGGCCAGCGTCGAATCGGCCGCAGCCATCGTGGGCGCTTCGCTGCAGTCTTCCGGTAGATCGACCGCGCGCAAAAGGCTTTCCAACTCAGCTCGGAGTGAGGCATCCCCGTCGCATTCGCGATCCAGAATCTCTCCGCGCTGCTCCGTCGGGGCCGAGATGACGAGATCAAAGATGCGTTGTTTGTCCTCGCTCTCCGTCATGGGTTGTCCTCCATCACCGCCACGGCTGCCCGAGGCAGAAGATACGGTCACAGTCTCTTGGGTTGTCCGACAGGTTTTCGAGTCGTTCTGGCCTGTGGCGTGTCCGAGAGTATACCTCCTGAAACGGTGCTTCCCCCGATTCTTCAAGGCTCGTATGACAGAATGGTGGGAGGCGATCCGAAGGGTAATGCCCACCATGTGGAACACGAGAGGGCCGATATCGCCCACGCTGCTGGTCATCGTCGTATTGGCGCTCGTCCCGGTTGCGCACACACAGGGGCGCGCAAACGGCGAGAAAACACCCGAGGAGGATCTGCTCCCCAAGGCCGAACAGGGGCGGGCGGAGGCGGAGATGCAGCGCCTCGCGAGCAAGGTCTCCTTTCCAACGGTTGGCATCGGAAACCGCGCCGTGGCAGGATTCTCACCCCGGTGGATCCTCACCTCGCTCGAGCGCTGAAAACGGGCCCCAAGCTCACAGTTTTTGGAGACTGACAATGAAAGCCGTTGCCTACAGAACCCCTGGTCCAATCGACCGCGAGGATGCCCTGCAGGACATCACCCTCGAGACACCCAAAGCCGAAGGCCGCGATCTGCTCGTCAAGATCAGTGCCGTGTCGGTGAACCCCGTGGACACAAAAGTGCGCATGGCGCAGGCCGCCCGAAGGCGGTGAATGGCGGGTCCTTGGATTCGACGCCGCCGGCGTTGTCGAGGCCGTCGGACCCGAGGTGCAGGATTTCAAACCGGGCGATGCGGTCTTCTATGCCGGTTCCATCGCCCGACCCGGCACCAACAGCGAATATCACCTTGTCGATGAACGCATCGTCGGCCGCAAACCCGCCAGCCTGAGCGATGCGGAGGCCGCAGCACTTCCACTCACGGCGATCACCGCCTGGGAAATGCTGTTCGACCGGCTCGATGTCAAACGCCCGACCCCGCAGGGAGGAAATGACCATTCTGGTCATCGGTGGCGCGGGCGGCGTCGGCTCGATCACCATCCAGCTTCTGCGGGCATTGACCGATCTGACGGTGATCGCCACCGCCTCGCGTCCTGAAACGCAGGATTGGGTGCGCGAATGCGGGGCCCATCACGTGATCGACCACCGCCAGCCTTTGGCGCCCCAGGTCGAGGCTCTGGGTCTCGGCGCTCCCGGTTTTGTGTTCTCAACCACTCAGACCGACCAGCATCTGGCCGATATCGTCGAACTGATTGCGCCGCAGGGCCGTTTTGGCCTGATCGATGACCCGGAAGAGCTCAACGCCATGCCGTTCAAGCTCAAGGCCGTGTCACTTCATTGGGAGATTGATGTTCACTCGTTCGCTCTTTGGCACACCGGATATGGCGGAGCAGGGCAAGCTGTTGAACGAAGTGGCCGCGCTGGTCGATGCGGGGCGCATCCGTTCCACCGCCACCGAGGTCGCGGGCAAGATCGATGCCGCGACTCTGCGCGCGGTGCACGCCCGGATCGAAAGCGGCTCTGCGCGCGGCAAGATCGTGCTTGAAGGGTTCTGATTCAACCCCGAGTTACGCCTTTTTGACGGGGGAGCAGAAAATCGCTGCGGAAGGCTGCAGCGAGCTGTAAGCCAGACAATACAAGCCAGAGGCGCCGTTTTTCGTTGATGGTTCCTTGACAAACCGATATCGATGTTATACTTTATTTATGCCTGCGATTCGGGCAACCCGTCCACGCCCAAGCTCACGGTGCGCACCGGTGTGAATCAACCGGTGGCCGATGATAAAAGGAGCGTGACATGGAACTCACCGAATCCCGGAAGATCGTCAACACCCTCGCCCAAGGAATCCACCCCACCACCGGAGAGGTCTTTCCCCCGGAGAGCCTGTACAACGACCCGGAGGTGATCAGGGCCCTGTTTTCGATCCTTGAATTCGCCAAGCGCCCAACGAGGCAAAGAAGGAGCGCCGAGGAGAGGCGCCAGGAAAACCTCGCGCTCGGCAGGCCGAGGAACTCCGGCCTGCCGTGGACCGAGGAAGATCGTTCGCTGGTCGAGTCCGGTTTCCAGGAAGGCATGACCGTCGAGAAGCTGGCGGAAACCCTCGGACGAAGCTCGGGGGCGATCGTCGCAGAGATCATCAGGCAGGACCTGGTGCCGGCTCAGCTCCGGTAGGCGCACCGTGTTCGCGCCCTCTATGGAGAGCCGTGCCAATCGATAGACAATTTCAAATGGGGCTACCATCAGCTTTCATTTCTTGACTCATACTGACACTGATATCATACTCAGTGTATGAGTATTCGGTTGCAGGTCGTGATGGAGAATTCAGAGCTGGACGCCATTCGCGATGCCGCTCGCGAGAGAGGTATGACGGTGTCGGAGTGGGTCCGGGTGACCCTTCGAGAAGCTCGCCAGAAGGTCTCCAGCGGAGATCCACAGCGCAAGCTCGCTGCAATCCGCGCCGCTGATCGCCACGCCTACCCCACCGCCGACATCGACCTCATGGTCGCAGAAATCGAACGCGGATACGGCGAGGCGAACGAATGATCCTGCTCGACTCGAATGTCCCGATGTACTTGGTGGGTGCCGAGCACCCGCACAAGGTGGACGCCCGGCGACTACTGGAGCGCGCCGTTGCCGAAAACCAACGATTGGTCACCGACACCGAGGTACTGCAAGAGATCCTCCATCGCTATGTCGCCATCAATCGTCGCGACGCCATCCAACCGTGCTTCAACGTGGTTCTCGAGATCGTCGACGAGGTCCTGCCGGTGACCGTGGAGACCGTTTCGGTGGCCCGTGAGATCGTCATCGGGCACCCCGATATGACCGCCAGGGATGCCATTCACCTGGCGATCATGCGTGAGCACGATATCGAGCGGATCCTCAGCTTTGACAGGCACTTCGACGCCCTGCCGGGGGTCACTCGCCTGCACTGAATTCAGACTCGTCATTGTGGCGAGATCGAGTCAGCGGCAGTCAACCTAGCCGTGCACCACCTTGCCGAAGTCTCGCATCCAGGCGAGCTTGTGGTCGGACAACGGGCCTCGCCGGACGGCCTCGAGATTGGCCTCGAGCTGATCGCGGTTCTTGGGGCCGGTGAGGACCACCGAGACCTTGGGATCAGACAGACAGAAGCGATAACAATCGCCGGCTGTGGGGACATCGCCGTCCCATCCCCTCGGTCGCTTGAGCAGTTTGCGCCACCGCGTCGCCGTGTAGGCGACGATGGACAGTCTCGCGGGATCGACATGGGGGAAGATGTCGAGCTCGGCTCCCGGGTGAGCGGCGTTGTATCGAACCATGAGGAGATCGAGGGGCGAGTCCGCCGCCAGCTCACCCGCCCGCCGACGGTTGTGGATCGACACCCCGAGGGCGCGGACCTTTCCCTCCTCGCGTAGGCGGACCATTTCCCCCACCGTCCCGTCGGTCCACCACGAAGTCATCCCCAACCAGTGCATCTGGAGTACGTCGAGAGAGTCGGTTTCCAAGACCCGCAGCGCCCTTTCGACGAATCGCCGGAGCCCGGGTCCGCGCACGGCGATGGTGGGACCGGTCGCGATCACGAATTGTTCGCGATCCCGTGCCAGCGCCCGCCGCACGGGCCCGGTGGCCCGTCCCATCCGCGGTGTCCAGAAGAGGTAGTTCATCTCGGTCTCGGCGAGCGCCCATTCGATTTCGTCCTCGTCGAGGCCGTAGTTCCCGGCCAGCCCGAGTCGGAAGACTCGTTTGTCAACGGCCGGAAGCGTCCGGTACATCTGGTCCTGATTCACGGTTGCCCTTTCTCGTTGGTTCTTCTCGTTCGTCCAAGTTGATAGGTGCCGAGAGGCGCCTGTGATGACAACGTCACAATACCAAGCGCCCGAACCGGTCCAAAGGCGTGCCTCGCGGCTTTCCGACCGCAACCGCGTCACGGTAGGCTATGAAGGGATCGATGAGGCAGGCTGAGTCGATTTCAATCACAGGATGTGCCCATGGCTTCAGCTCGAGTTCCCGATCGCGCACGAGTCGTCATCATCGGTGGCGGCGTCATTGGTTGTTCCATCGCCTACCACCTCGGCCACCAAGGTTTGAGCGACGTGGTGCTCATCGAACGTGACCAGCTCACCAGCGGCACGACCTGGCACGCGGCAGGACTGATGACCACGTTCGGCTCGACCTCCGAGACCTCGGTGAAGATGCGCACGTACACCCGCGATCTCTACGCGCGGCTCGAGGCGGAGACCGGGCTGAGCACCGGTTTCGAACCTCTGGGCTTCATCGAGCTGGCCGCGGATTCGGACCGCGTGGAGGAGTATCGCCGGGTGGCGGCCTTCAATCGGATGTTGGGCAACGAGGTGGAGGAGATCGGGCCCGACGAGATCAAAAAGCTCTTTCCACTGGCCAGGGTGGACGATATCAAGGCGGGTTTCTACCTCCCAAGCGACGGACGCGTCAATCCCGTGGACGCAACCATGGCCCTGGCCAAGGGCGCGCGCCTGATGGGTGTGAAAATCATCGAGGGCGTGTCGGTCACGGGCGTCACCAACAACAACGGCCGGGCAGCCGGCGTGACCACCACCCAGGGTCCGATCGAGGCGGAGTTCGTGGTCAACTGCGCCGGCATGTGGGCCAGACAGCTCGGCGCCCTCAACGGCGTCGCCATCCCCAACCAGTCGACCGAGCACTACTACCTCATCACAAGGCCGTTCGAAGGCATGAACCGGGACCTTCCCATCATCGAGGACCCCTCCTGCCACGGTTACTACCGGGAGGAGGGGGGCGGGTTGATGATCGGCCTCTTCGAGCCGGTCTGCGCGCCGTGGATGGTGGACGGTGTCCCCGGAGACTTCTCCTTCGGTGAGATTCCGCCCGACTGGGACCGGATGACGCCCTTCCTCGAAAAAGCCATGAGCCGAGTCCCCATCTCGAAGGACGTCGGCATTCAGAAGTTCTTCTGCGGACCGGAGAGCTTCACCCCAGATATGGGTGTGGCCTTCGGCGAGGCGCCGGAGATCCAGAACTACTTCATCGCCGCAGGGCTCAACTCCATCGGCATCATCACCGGGGGAGGCCTCGGGAAGATCATGGCCCAGTGGATTGTCACCGGCGACCCGGGCGCGGACATCACCGGCATCAACGTGGATCGCTTCCACCCCTATCAGTGCAATCCCGAGTACCGCAAAACACGGGTTGTGGAGACGCTGGGGATGGTCTACCGACGCCACTACCCCACCCGGGTGCCCCAGACCGCACGCGACTGCAAACGGTCACCCTTCCACGATCGTTTGAACGACCAGCGCGCCTACTTCACCGACGTGAGCGGTTGGGAAAGCCCGGCCTGGTACGCGCCGGAGGGCAAGGAGCCCAAGGTCGAGAAGCTGTCCTGGGGTCGGCAGAACTGGTTTTCCTACTGGGAGGCGGAGCACCACGCCTGCCGAGAAGGCGTCATCGCCATGGACATGACCTTCATGGGGAAGTTCCTGGTGCAGGGGCGCGACGCCGGCAAGGTGCTCGACTACATCGCGGCCAACAGCGTGAACGGCCCGGTCGAAACCATCACCTACACCCAGTTCCTCAACCAGCGCGGCAGGCTGGAGGCCGACGTCACGGTCACCAAGCTGACCGAGGAGCGCTTCATCGTGGTGGTCACCGACACCATGCACCGCCACGTCGAGACCTGGATCAGACGCCACATCCCCGACGGCGCCCATTGCTTCGTCACCGACATCACCGGCGGTATCGGCCAGCTCAACGTGCAGGGCCCCAGGTCGCGCGAGCTGCTGCAGTCCATGACCTCGGCGGATCTGTCCAACGGAGCATTCCCGTTCCGTACCGCGCGCGAGATCGACATCGGGTTCGCCCGTCTGCAATGCAACCGCATCACCTACGTCGGTGAGCTCGGTTATGAGCTCTTCATCCCCGCGGAGCAGGCCGTCCACGTCTACGACCGCGTCGCCGAGGCAGGCAAGGAACTCGGCCTGCGCCACGCCGGCCTGAGGGCCCTGGGCAGCCTGCGCATGGAGAAGGGTTACCGCGACTACGGCCACGACATCGACAACACCGACGACGCCTACGAGGCCGGCCTCGGGTTCGCGGTCGATCTTTCGAAGCCGGACTTTCTCGGCAGGGCCTATTGCGTCGAGAGGAAGGCGCAGGGGCCCGCCTACAACAGACGTCTGCTGCAGGTGCTGGTGAAGGACCCGGAACCCCTGCTCTACCACGCTGAGGTCGTGTATCGAAACAACGACGCTGTGGGCTATATCCGCGCGGCGAGCTACGGATTCACTCTCGGTGGCGCCGTGGGGCTGGCCATGATCGAAGGCGACGGGCCCATCAACAAGGCGTTCATTGACGAGGGCGCGTGGGAGGTCGACATCGCCGGCAGAAAATACCCGGCCGTTGTTTCCCTGAGACCCATGTACGACCCGAAAATGGAGCGCATCAAGGCCTGAGCTCGACCCGTCCCGGCACGTGACCCCGAAAGGTCCGCTTGACGGTGCCTTGATTCCGACTGGGTGGGGCGAATTTTACTGATCCCCTGGAAACGCGTCCGTGTAAATAAGGGAGAGGAAATCCTCGACGGGGAGCCCGTCGACCCGACCGCTCCGATACCGGTGCTTGCCCCGGTAGACCACGAAACCCCTGGTGATGACCCCGGAATCAAGGAATTCGTTGATGGTCTTGGCGTACTCCGCTCGCCACTGCCTGGAGTTTTTGACCTCGACGGCTACACATTTCGTTCCCTTGGTCCAGACGAAGTCGATCTCCTTCGATCCAGGAGTGCTCCAGTACGAAATCTCGCCACCGAGCTCCTGATACGCGAGTGCCGCGCGGAGCTCATGGAGAATGTAGCCCTCGAGCAACGCGCCGCAGTCGGCGTCGGCTAGAGGCTCATCAACCACGTCACGGATGGCCCGAACCAAACCCGGGTCGAAGAAGTAGAACTTGGGCTTGCCGTACTCCCGCACCTTCGCCTTCGGCTGCCAAGCGGGCACGAAATGCCCCACCAGGGTGTCGACGAGGGTGTCGAAAAACCGCTGGACCGTGGAGCGTGCGACGGCTGCGTCACGGGAAATCGCCGCCTGGTTGACAACCTGTCCGTGCATGATGGCTGCGACCTTGAGGAAGCGGTTGAAGGAGCTGAGGTCCTTGACCAGGGCCTCCTGTTGTATCTCCTGTCGAAGATAGGTGTGGACGTAGGCTCTCAGCCTGTCGACGCGGTAGCGTTCATCGCTGTAGATGCCCGGGATCGACCCGAACCGAAGGACGGCATCGAGGCTGAAGTCGTCGCCCAACTCCCTGGCAACGAAAGGGAACATCGCGCGTTCGATGACGCGGCCGGCCAGCAGGTTGACGTCGAGGCGTCGAAGCTTGCGTGCACTCGACCCACTGAGTGCGAACTTGAAGCTGTGGCCGTGACGGGAAATGAGGTCGTGGACCTCGTTCAGTAGTCCGGGCAGACGTTGGACCTCATCCACCACCACCCACGAGCCGGGCGAATGAGCTTCGACCCTTTCGCGAAACAGCCTCGCCGACCCGAGCAGAGGCAGGTAATCGTCCTCGAGGAGCAGATTGAACCACAGGGCCTCACCGAGGTGACGCCTGAGCCATGTGGTCTTGCCGGTAGCGCGAGGCCCGAAGAGGAAGAACGAGTGGTCCGGCACGGTGGCACATCGTGTATACATCGCGGGCATTTTATCATGCAAAGTGCCCGAAGTCTGCCGCTACGGCTGGTTGGCGGCCGCAGCCGCCTCACAGCCGCCTCGAGTCGAGGTTTATCAGGGGCACACCCACCGCCTCAAAGAGCAGCTTTCCTTTGGTTAGGTATCAGGGTATCACGAGGCTCTGGGGCCGTTTCGGGTCTCGGGGCTGGCTCGCGGCACCCAGCGACCTCACGGACTGAGATTCACTTCGCGCATCTTGAACGTGACGGATGCCACGAAGACACCTTCTCGGGGCCAAGCCTCAAGAAGATCCTATGGGCACTCAGGCTGGGGGCCAGAAGCGGCTGCGTTCTTCGGGGGTGGCGGCGGCGAACATGGACTGCATTTGGGCTAGACCGGGTTCGAAGCTCCGGCCGAAGCGTTGGATCAGCGCGCCGCCGGACTCGGATTTCACGACCTCGTTGAGGCCGTACATGATGTTGAGGCGGGTGCCGTTCATCCACGAGCTGAGGTCCGACTCCCGGCCCCAGGCGGGCTCCATCGAGAGCGTCTGGAACAGGGTGCGGACCCAGTCGAGGGGGGTGGTCATCATCGCGTTGGGCTGGACCAGGCGGTTCTTCTCGGTGTCGTCGCGCCCGGTGGACTCGAGGAATCCGGTCATGGCGTAGCTGAAGGAAGGCGAGCCCTGGCGGACGGTCTGCAGGGTGATGCGGTCGGGCTGGAAGATCGCCACCGGAGGACGGGCGGGGATGCCGTCGGCGGCGCAATGAACGTGCAGGTGATCGGCCGAGGTGGGGATGGTGCCCCGGTCCAGCACGATGCGGTCGGCCTCGATTCGTTGGACGTGACCCATGCGCACGACCTGCTCGACCTGGCGCAGCAGCGCGATCTCGCGCTCGTCGCTGGTTGCGCCGCGCACCATTGTCGGCCTCACCTTCGGATCGACGCGCAGCATCACACCCGCCGCGTCGCAACCCTCGAAGAAGCCTTCGACGTCCTTGGACTCGGCGCCGCACTCGAGCTGCAGGACCGTCCCCTCGATGACCTCTTTCACGAACTGGCCTCCCTGGTAGTGCTTGCGGTTGAGCAGCCACATGTCGCGCGGGCGGATCCAGCGGATGCGCTCGGGGTCGGTGCCCTGCTCGAGCAGCCACTGGCACGTGTCCATCGCCGTCTTTCCGGCACCGATGATCACGTAGCCCGCCCTGGGCGCGTCGAGCCGGGCCACGTCACCGGCGGGTACGCAACGTGCAGCGGCGGCAACCTCGAAGGGGGGCACGAGTGTGGCCGGGACAGCGGCCTGAAGGTATGTGGCGTCGACGAGCCGCTTGCTGACGGTGATGTCCTCGAGCCTGCCGGTGACCAGGGAACGGACCCGGCCGTTTCCGAGGTACTCGTGGCGGGGCAGAAAGCGCACCCGGCCGGAGGCCATCAGGCGGTGCCACATGACCTGGTCGAAGTAGCCGCACAGCTCGCTGCCGGTGGCGCGCTCGTAGAGCCCCGCGTCGGGGCCGGATGAGTGGATTCGGTCCTGGCCCAGGGGTGTGGAGGGCACGCCGTACAGGCGCGACGGCTGGTGCAGCCGGACGAATGGGTAGCAGTCGATCCAGTGCCCGCCGGGAGCGTGGCGGCGGTCGACGATCACCGCGCTCGCGTCGCAGCCCTCGATCAGGGCGTCCACAAAGGCCAGGCCTCCGAGACCCGCACCGATCACGAGGTAGTCGGTGTCGATGGCCATATCGTCATGCTCCTTTAGCGCGAGGTCCGTTGTTCTGTGGTTCTTGCCGACCCTGCGGAGCCGCGGACCTGGTACTCATGGTTCACCTATACCTGCTGAAGAACCAAGTTGATCCACAACAGCAAGACACAAACGAATGCCGCCCAGAAAGCCAGCATTCTGTGGAAGAAATTGTTGTACGTCAGGTGTATGAACGCCTGCAGATATCTCAGGGCAACGAACAGCCATGCCAGCACGAGCCCTGGAAGACCCCCAGCACCAAGGCTGATGAAGAGAGTACATGCCACATAGAAAAGGACCGGGACCTCGAACATGTTGTTGAAACAGCGAGTCGTTACGGTCACCCGTTCTGGAACGTCTTGTCCTTGCATGAGCTTGAAGTACCCGTATCTGACTTCGCCACTTCTCACGCTGGAAAACCTCGTTCCCGCGGCGACAAGGCCGACAATGAACGTCAGCAGAACCATCAAAACCATTGGGTATAACAACCTATTCCTCCGCAGTTCCCTTGGGGTTCGATTCCACGCAAAATCCAGTGATCACCTTTGTCATGGCCAGACACACTAAGCGGCGTCGGCTGCTGCCCGAACGTCCAACTGGAAGGCGACATCGACGCCGTTTTGCAATGTCTGGAGGACGATGCAGCACTGCTCGGCAAGCTGCACCAGCTTTTCGACCTGTTCTGGGGACACGCCGGGGCCGGGCACGGCCTTGACGCTGACTCGCATCGTGTTGAAGCCGACCCGGACCGAGGGGTCCACCAGCAGCGTGCCGCGCACGTCGCAGTCTGCCTGAACGTCCACTCCGAGGGATTCCAGCGGAACTCCGAGGTTGTTGGAGGTGATGCGGATGGTGGTGTCCACACAGGCCACCAGCGCCGCGCACAGGATGTCGCCGGGAACCGGAAGGTCGTGCCGGCCTCCGACCGCGCGGTGCACGCCAACCGGGACAGCGACGCCAAAGCCGGGGTCGCCGATTTGAACCGAGCCCCACATCGGGGATGCGCCGGCCTTCGCCACCGAGGTGGCCGTGTCGGTCACGAGAGCTTCCTCGGGAGCGTCAGAGCGGTATCGCTTGCGAAGTGCCCCCTGATCTTTGCGGAGGGCGTCGGAGTGGGCGGCGAGAGTGACATTGTCGATGGTCTTGTGCATGAAAGTTGCCTCCTGGTTCTACCCCTTAGACGCCAGTTTGAGTCTGGCCGGTCGCCAGATAGTCTCTGGCAGCCCTCAGGTGTTCCAGGCGACCGGAGGTTCTGGCCGGTACATGCAGGTGGCTCCCGTCGAGATCGCGGCTGTCAGGTGGGCTGCCAACTCGGGATGGTCGCCACCGACCTTGACGATGGCGTCTCGAATCCTCGCCGAGACGGCCTTGCGCGCTCGCTCGGCCGGAGACGCCGCGTGCCGCACCCGGCCCCCGAGCCCCGTGATGTGTTGCAGGTGCTCGAGCAGCGCCTCTCGCTCCGCTTGCACCCGGTCGAACCACTCGATGTCGCCACGCTGCTCGGCTTGCTCCAACTCCCCGGCCAACTCGGTCAGCCGCGAGCGGTAGGCGACCAGGGCCTGGCGGTCGACGACGGGCTCGGGGATTGATTGGCGTGGTGCCTCGACCCCGGCGTAGAGCTCGAGGGCCTCGACCGATTGGCCCGGCCGGCTCAAGAGAACGCCCAAATCGGCCAGCCCTTTGACGTGATTGACATGGATGGTTCGCGCCTTGAAACAAATGGTCCAGATGTCGCCGTTGCGCTTCCAGGAGGGCCGAACCGCAGCAATGTCCGCAGCCGGTGCATCGTTCAGGAAGGCCATTATCGCGGTAAGAATGGGTTCGGCATCGCCAAGCCACGGCAGGTGGGCGCCACCCGAAAGGGGCAGGAACGTCGCGTTGGGCAGGTCAGCGGCCAGGTCTCGACCGACGTCGAAGGGAACTGTGTGGTCGCCCTTCCTGTGGATCACCAGCGCCGGGCAAGTGATGGTTGCCGCGGCCCCCCGGGCATCCAGGGCAAAGCTCAGTCCCAGAAGCTCGGCCGCCGTCTCGGCCGAGGTCGAAGCCAGCTGGTCGCGGCCGAAGGAGCGCGCATCCTCGCTGGACAAATCCGGGGAGAACAGCCGACCGATGGCTGCAGCGCCCATCCCCCAGTGGGCCTCGACCAAGGACATGAGGGCATCGCGGATGTTGTCGGCACCCAGGTCCGAGCCGCATGCGTAGGCGCCGACGAAAACCAGCTTTTTGATTCGTCCAGGGTTCGCGGCGGCCCAGGCGAGAGCCACGGGAGCGGCGCAGGAGAAGGCCAGCACATCGATGGTGGGTCTGGCGAGACCAGCCACGATGGCGTCGAGGACCTCGACTTCGGTCTCCTGGGTGAAGTCGTGTCGGTCTCGGCTGCTGAGGCCGACGCCGGGACGGTCGTAGCGGACGACCGTCCGGTGCTGCGCGAGGGTCGAGAAGAAGTCGCTGAAAGCCGGCTGCTTCCAATCCCTTTCCAGGTGCGAGACCCACCACGCCGGGCACACCAACACCGGACCCGACCCGTGGGTGGAGTACGCGACTCGGGTGCCATTTGCCAGCCGGCAAAAGCGAATGACGGGGTCAGCCATGGTTCACTGCAATCTGCTGGTCTCCCGACAAGTCTACATCCGCGACGGGCCGTCACCGCTTTCCAGGCAGTTGGGGGGGTTATTGTCGAGGTCATCGCTGGGGGGGGCTGGCCGACCGCAGCGAATGAATGAACGAACCGCACCCGCGTCGCGCTAGGCTATGGGGGATCGATGGGAACGGCGGGAGGACCTCGATGAAGAAGATCGGTCTGGTGGGCGGCATGACGCCGGAGTCCACGACGGCGTACTATCGGATGATCATCGACCTCGGCCGACAGAGCTGGGACGACCCGTTGCACAACCCCATCGTGCTGATCTACAGCATCGACCTCGCCGAGATCGCCGCCCATCAGAACGTGGGCGATGAAGACCGCGTGGTTGAAATCCTGGGGGACGCACTGGAAAAGCTGCGTGGCGCCGGGGCCGAGGTGGGGGCGCTGACCGCCAACACGCCGCACCTCTTCTTCGACCGCATCCAGACACGGACGCTCCTGCCCCTGGTCAACATGGTCGAGACCACGGTGGCGCGGGCCCGAGATCTCGGAGCGCGGCGCGCGCTCCTGCTCGGGACCAACGCCACAATGGAGGGTTCCATGTACCCCGACGCGTTCACGGCCAGGGGAATCGAGATCGTGATTCCCGAGCAGGACGAGCGGCGCTTCCTCAACCGCACGATCTATGAAGACCTCGCCCTCGGCAAGATCACTCCCGAGCTTCGCGAGAGGTGCTTGGGGATCTGTCACCGCCAGATCGAAGGCAACGGTGTCGACGCCGTCATCCTCGGCTGCACCGAGCTCCCCCTCGTGCTGACGGCCGACGATCTCCCGGTTCCGCTCATCGACACCGCCCGTTGTCACGCCGAGGCGCTGTTCGCACGGGCGCGAGGCTGATAATTACTGACTGGCACTGAATCACTCGATTGACGGAACAATCGTTCAGGTTCATAGTGGTTCTCAGAACCCCGCTTCAGGAGGAGACCATGAAGAACGTGCTGATGGCGTGCACCGTCGTCGCGGTCGCTCTCGCGTCCCCAGCCTCCGCCCAGACGATCGAACGGGTCAACGTGGCCAGCAACGGCGCCGAAGCGAACCAGGACAGCTCCCTCCCGGTCTTCGACGCAGTCAGCGCGGATGGACGATTCGTGGTATTCGCCTCCGATGCCACCAATCTGGTGGCGGCGGACGGCAATGGTCAGACCGACGTGTTCGTCCGCGACCGGCTGCTCGGAACCACCGCCCGGGTAAGTGAGCCGATTGGCGGCGGTGATGCCCTGGGGGTGTCGGTCTTTCCCTCGATCAGCGAAGACGGCCGCTGGATTGCGTTTTCATCCGATGCTCCAAACCTCGTGGCGGGCGACACCAACGGCGTTCAGGACGTGTTCGTGTTCGATCGCGAGATGAATGAGATCTCGCGAGTCAGCCTCGCCTTTGACGGCGGCGAGGGCAACGGCGACAGTCGATCGCCGTCGATCAGCGGCGACGGCCGGTTCGTCTCCTACACGTCCAGCGCGACCAACCTCGTGGATGGACCGATCGTCTGGTCCCCGGCCATCTACGTTCGCGATTTGGACACGGGCCTCAACCAGATCGTCAGCTTCTCGTGGGATGGCGCCGCCGAGGACGGGAACAGCTGGTACCCCCACATCAGCGCCGCGGGTCGGCACGTGGCGTTCATATCGAACTCGACCAACCTGGTTCCCGACGACGGCAACGGGGAGAATGACGTCTTCATCCGCGATCTCGACCTCGGCATCACCACCAGGGTGAGCGTCGACGCCGGCGGCAACGACCCGGACGGCCGCAGCGGCGGCTTCGGCATCAGCGCGGACGGTCGCTTCGCCGGGGTCTTTTCCCAGGCCACCGATCTGGTTCCGGACGACACCAACGGCGTCCAGGATTCGTTTGTCCGTGACCTCGATCTCGGAGTCACGGAGCGGGTGAGCGTCGACAGCGATGGCAACCAGGGAACCGGCGGCAGCGGATCGGCCACCCTCGACGGCACCGGCAGGTACGCGGTGTTTCACTCGGAAGCCGCCAACCTCGTCGGCGGCGATCTCAACGGCGCCACCGACATCTTCGCGCGCGACCGGTCGACCGGGATCACGACCCTGCTGACGATCACGGCGGCGGGCGCTCAGGCCAACGACAACAGTACCGGGCCGACGGTATCGGGAAACGGTCGCTTCGTCGTCTTTGAGTCGGTGGCGACCAACCTGGTACCGAACGACAGCAACGGACTGGTGGACATCTTCGTCGGCTACGGCCCGGCGACGGCCTTCGCCGACGGCTTCGAGGCCGGCGACGCGTCGCGCTGGACGCTGACCGTCCCCTGATCGCGTCAGGGAACCGGGACGCCGAGCGGCCCCAGTTTCTCGAACTCCCACAGGTCGCGTATCGGAATACCCTCGTAACCCGTGTCCGGCAATCTGGGCTTGTGCTCGCGCACGCGCTCGACCGCATCGAGGTGTATCCGTACCAATCGGTAGCCCCGAGAAAGGTACAGGCCCGCGGCGCGCAGATTGTCGTTGGTCATCAATGCCCAGGCACGGCCAAGGCCGCGTTTGTGGAACGTGTTCTCGACATCCTCGAGCAGGCGGCGGCCGAATCCCCGTCCACGGACGAAGGTATCGAGGGTCACGATCTGGCCCGCCGGCCCGTCGACGTGGAAGGTCACCAACCCGACCATCTCGTCGAGAGCATCAACCAGGGCGAGACCCTCGACCTCCGGGGCCGTGTAGACCGTATTGAGGCACACGACGAGGCCGTACCACCGGTCTTCCCACACCGCCTTGACCTCGTCTGTCGTTGCCGCCCTCAGGCGCATGTCGCGTTGTCGAAGTGGAGCCATCCCGACCTCCTTGGCTAGGCCTTCTCGAGGCTGAACTCGGCGGTGTCGAACCAGAACCCGGTGCCGGAGACCAGGTCAATCTCGGCCTGAACGATGGCGACGTGACCTTCCTCGATCTCGACGAAACGTTCGAAGAGGCGTCGGCCGTCGTCGTTTAGAGACGCGACCATCCGTTTGTAGAATGCGCTGGTGTCGCACTCCACGTCGAGGGCCTTCTTGAGGCTTTCGAACTCTGCTCCGCGCACCTCACGGCCGCCGCTCTCCAGGCGCTGACGCAGCCTGGCGGCGCCGGCCTCGATCGCAGCTTTAGAAACCAGCACGGTGTCGAGCTTGGCGACGGTGACGCTGCCCGTCGACCGCCACTCCTCGAGCCGTTCGCGCAGGTATTTGATGTGCTCCATCTCCTCGTCGCGCAGGGTCGAAAACACACGCCGCGCGACGTCGGCCTTGGCGTTCTCTACTGCCTCCGAGTAGGTCCGGTGAACCCGGCCCTCGAACTCGAGGGCGGTGATGATGGCCTGCTCCAGGTCCATGTCTGCCTCCATTGGTGCCTCCCGATCGTACTACGAACCTTCCATCAGTGGACCCCTGGTCCACCACGAACGGTGGTCCTTGATTGGAGTGTTCTTTCATTTTTTGGCCGGAGGGTAGCTCCTCGACCCTGCCACTGATTCGTCTTGTCGGCCCTGGCACCAAAACGAAGGACAGGGGAAACTGCAGTTTGAATGCTATAGTTGAGCAAGTATCACAATAATCCGTCTCAAGGTAGTGGCTGCGAAGGATCGCCCTGCAAAACGAAGGGGAAAGACATGGACTCTGACACGCGGATGACCTTTCGGATGCGGGGTGGGTTGCTCGTGGCATTTGTCGTGACGGTGGTCGTCACCGTATTTCTCGGACTCATAGGGTTTTTCCTGCTGCGGGATCTGTCCTGGCAGGCTCGTCCGGATCTCGTCAATGGGGTGTTCGGCGGCGCATTGGGGCTGCTCGGCGCGGGCGTGGTGGGTGGCCTTTGGATCTGGGTGTTGCGGACCGTGCTCCGGGGCCGCCACTACGGCGACGCTGAGCTCGAGCTGGTGACTGCGCCCGTCAGGCTCGGCGGGAAGCTCGAAGGCCGAGTCCGCGCGAAGGCCACGCTCGCAACTGACGAGGCGATCAACGTTGTGATGCAGTGCTGGGCAACGCGCAGCGGAGGTGGCGATTCGGGTTCCGAAAGCCAGCTCCGGTGGGATAGCGAAACGCTGCTCCGCGCGGAGGAGGTCGAACTCGGCAACGGCGAGCTGTCGATACCCATCGACCTGGCGATTCCGGCTGATCAACCCGCGACCGGCGAGGCCGAAAGTCGCTGGGAGATCAGCTGGACCCTGACCGTGAAATTCGAGCCGAACACCGGTTACAGCCCGGCATTTGACATCCAGGTGGAACCGAGCGGCGGGAGCGCAATGGCAATGGCCGGGGCACCTCAGCAGCCAGCCCCGGTGCTTCTCAAGTCCCAGCGCACGATCGTCGCCGACCCGAAAGGACCCCGCACCGACGAATCACCTCCCACCCGCCCTCCCCATGCCCGGGTTCGCGTCGAGCGGCTGCCCGACGGCGTCACGAACTTCACCCCGCCCAAGAAGATGGCGTCGTCCTTGACGACCGGATGGTGCCTCATCACCCTGCCGCTGTGGGTCATCCTCCCAATCTGGGGCCTCGCCGATCTCAAGGGGGTCGCATCGCCGCCGCTCATCGCCTACCTCGTCCAGCTCGGGGTGGCTTTCGGTGCCGCATTCATCCTCAACGGGTTGCCTCTACTCGGCCACGCCCTCTGGAACCGCGGCGTCCGGCTCGGACCCGATGGGGTCGTCACCAGGCGACCGCTAGGTCAAAAGCGCTACCCCCCAGGACACTTCACCCGCGCCGAGGCCGCCGGCAGCTCCCACGATAAATGGATCGTCAGCCTCGAGCGCTCGACCCGGACCCTTCTCAACGGCCTCATCGTCACCATCGTCAGCACCGAGGCCGAGGCCCGGTGGCTTATTTCGGAGCTGAGCCGTGCGCTCGAAAACAGCTTGTAACGGAGAAATCCCCTTGTCCCTTGGCGACGTCGGCCAAGGACCGAGGGCGCGAAAGGGAAGCTAAAATGCGGAACAAAAGAGCTCTGGTCTTGGCGATTGCGATGCTGGCTTGGGTGGCGGTCGCGCAAGCGCAAGACCTGGACAAGACAACCAAGAAGCTGGTGGACCAGCTCGATCACAGGGAGGCGAGCCGGAGGCAGGAAGCCGCTGTTCTGCTTGGCAAAATCAAGGCAGAGGCCGCCGTTCCGGCGTTGATCGTGGCTTTGGAGGACGGCGACTGGATCGTCCGCTCGGCAGCCGCCGGCGCGCTGTGGAGAATCGGCAGCCCCGCGGCGGATTCCGCAAAGCCGGCACTCGAGACAAGGCTACTCACCGACGAAGTGGGCAAAGTCAGAGTGAACTCGGCTGGAGCGCTGTGGCGTTTGGGTGCATCCACGAAGGAGCTCATCCCACACCTCCGGCCGGTTCTCGACGATGAGAGCGCCATCGCGCAGGTCGACGCTGCAGACATGCTGCTGGACATGCGTGTCGATCCGGCAGAGGTGCTGCCCACTCTCGAGAGAAACATGAAAAGCGGGCAGAAAGCGGTGCGAGAACGGGTCATCGACCAGTTTTTCGGGCGTTCACCATTGACCGACGAGTTCGAGCCGCTGTTGATCGCAGCCCTGGACGACAGCGAATGGTCGATCCGTCTGTCGGCGGCAATGTTGCTTTCGAACGTCGAGGGAGAGGCCAGCCCACAGGCTCTGGCCGCGTTGAAATCGGCCACGAACGACAAATCCAAAGACGTCCGCAATGCCGCGCAGGAAGCACTGAATCAGTTGACGCCGTGACGCTTTCTACGATTCCAGTCTCGACCCGGGAACCCCTCGCCGGTCTGCAGTCTCGGCAACGGGAGGTGCGAAAGGAAACCCCTGGCTTTCGCGCCTGGGAAATTTTGGAGGCGTCGCCAACCGGAAGGAGAAACTCATGATCGCAACGAGAATCGGAATCTGGTGTTTGGGAGCACTGTCGATCCTGTCCGTTTTTGCAGCGACCGAGCCCGCCCACTCTGCCCAGCCCTTCGTCGTCGCCGGCAATAACGGTGCGTTGGACCGAGTGTGCACGGGGGATGGAGAAAGCCTGCCGTTCTGCGGGTCGATAACGCCAAGCGACGCCGGCAGCAACACCGCCGCCGTGGCCATCGGGGACCTGGACGGTGACGGCGACATGGATTTGATGATTGCCAAGTCTGGTGACCACCGACCCGAGGCGTGCCTCAACGACGGACAGCACATCTTCACCTGCCAACCCGTCGGGCACGTCTTGAGCACGCGGTGGAGGGATGTGGCACTGGGCGACTTCGACGGCAACGGGACCCTCGACGCCGCATTCTCCCGCGAGTCCATCGACGCCGAGAACGCTCAGGTCTGTATCAACTATGGCCCGGCGACATTTCTCTGCTACGTCATGCACGACGGCGCCGCAGGGGGCTTTTACTACAAAGCAGTTGACACCGGTGACCTGAACAACGACGGCATCCTCGACCTGGTGTTCGCGGCAGTAGGCCAGCCCAGCCAATACTGTTTTGGCGACGGCGACGCCTTTTTCACCGTTTGTGGCGACATCACGGCAACGGAGCTGCCGGCCAGCTCCGTGGCGCTCGGCGACCTCAATGGCGACGGCAACCTGGACGTCGTGATCAGCGAAGGCGATTTCCCCGTGCCCGACTGTCCATGCCACAGCTCGGCCTGCCTGGGCAACGGCGCCGGCCAATTCTCCTGCAGCCCGTTCGACGGCGATAGCTCGGAATACGACCTCATGGCGGCCACCGGCGACGTGAACGGCGACCACCTGCTCGATCTGGTCATCGCCCAGTGGGGCGGCACCAATCCTCCTGATGTCTTTTGCCCGGGCGACGGCACGGGCGCCCCCCCGGTCTGCTTCTCCCTGCCCAGCAATGACCTTGAGCATACCTTCGACGTCGCCCTCGCCGACGTCGACTCCGACGGCCGAGACGAGATCTTCCTCGCCCACGGCCAGGAGTACGGTCCGAACCGCCGGTGCGACTTCACCGGTAACGGCGGCGCGAACGGGACCACGCCCCAATTCGCCTGTTCCGAAATCGATCCCACATCCGTAGCTCCCAGCCCTGCTGTCGCCGCGTGGACTCCGGTGCTCTTCATCGATGATTTCGAGTCCGGCGACACGTCGGCATGGTCCGCTGCAACACCGTGAACCGACGGCACCTCGACCTCAAACGCGGTGGGGTCGGAATACCGGGATGGCGGGCCCGCGCTGTCCAAGTGGGATCACCAGAAAGGTGAGACATGCGCCTCTCTTCAGCTTTTGCGGAGAGGCCTCGAGGTTCGACGACTGGGAGGGCGAGTCGTGGTCTTCGACTCGCGGTGGCGCCTCCTTGTCGCCCGGCGCTTCGACGATCGCCGGAAAGCGATCCAGCAACAACTCCTCCAGTTGTTCCGGGGCGTAGCGCATCAGCCGGTAGATCCGCTTGCGCTTGCCGTCCTTCAACTCCGGGTTGTAGAACTCCCACACGATCTCGCCCAGAGGGTCGACCTCGAACACCCGGCCGGTCTCCGATTCGCAGATCAGCGTGTTGCCGTTGGGCAGACGCTGATTCGAGCCCCGCCACTGGGAGTAGAAATCCACGGACTGATATTGCCAGATGATCTCCCCGGTGACCGGGCCGACCTCCAGAACTCTGGAGTGGTCGCGATGCACCCCGTTGTCGAACACCAGCAGGTGACCATTCTCCAGCAGAGTCGGCATGTGGGGGTAGTCCAACACCCCCCATACCTATGAAACAACGCTCTGCTCAGTCATCGACATCCTGCCCGCGATGATATCCGATTGTCCGCGATGGCGAAGGAAAGAACGCCGGGCAGCCAGCCACTGGCCACCGCTGATGGGGTTGTGGGGCAAGCGAGGCTGGGTCGCACGAAAATGATGGGGCTTGCAACCCCTGGCGTTGATCGTCATCGTCGAGGGTGGCGTCGTGCCGCCGTGAGCACGGTTACGTTTTGCGTTGGATCACCTCCCGGGCGTCCTTGACGGCCGAGGTCGGCCCGACGAAGATCACCCGGTCGGCCACCTGGATCATCGTGTCGCCCCGGGGTACGACGAACTCCTTGGCCCGGATGACCGCCGCGACGACGCACTGCTTGGGGAATTCGATGTCCCGAATGAGCTGCCCGGCGACGCGAGCCCCTTCGGCGACGGTCACGCCGATCAGACCGGCCGCTCCTCCGCCGATCTCGAGGAGCTGCGCTACACCCGGCCTGTCGAGGACGTTCTCGACCATCGCCGCGGTCGCCCAGGGCGCGCTGATGGCGACCACGCCGTTCTCCTCGAGCAGGGGCAGGTAGTCGGGGTCCTGCACGATCGCCATCACCTGGGGCATGCCGAGGCGCTTGGCCTGCAGGGCGACGATGACGTTTCTGCCGTCGTCATCCGACGCGGCAATCGCCACGTCGACGTTGCCGACGCCGACCTGCTCGAGCACCTCCTGCTTGCTGCCGTCACCCTGGTAGATCGGCACGTTGTACCGCTGCTCCAGCTCCTGACAGCGAGCCTCGTCCTCCTCGATGAAGGTGACCTGGTGCTCCGCAGTGCGAAAAACGAGCCGGTACTCATCCCTGGCGAGCAGCCGCTTTGCGATGTTCTGGCCGAGTTTCCCTCCGTCGATGATCAGGACTCGCATACGCTGTCTCCTTTTCGCAGTCACCAACAGCTTCAACCGCGCCATAGCGCCCACCAGCTCGCCGACCTGCGGCCGGTTGGCGGGGCGCAGCAGGTAGATCGCCCCGCCCATGACTGTCAGCCCGCCCCCGAGCAGGAAGCTCCGCATCTCCAACGCGGGGACGAACAGCCAGCAGGAAAGCACACCCAGGATGGGCACCCACGGGTAGAGCGCGACCTTGAACGGACGTCTCAGGTTGGGCATGCGCCTGTGCAGCGCGATGACCGCGTAGTTGACGATCCCCAGCCCCATCAGGTAGCCGAAATCGCTCACCGACGCGACGAACTTCACGATGCCCGACGAGCTGAACAGGATCACGACGACGGCACAGGTGAACAGCGACACGTGCGGGGTGCGAAAACGCCGGTGAAGGCGCGCGAACACTTTCGGGAAGTGCCCGTCCCGGCCGAGGGCGTAGAGCACGCGGGCGCTGGCACCGAGGGTCACGCTGAATGCCGACAGGCTGGCCATGATGGTCGCGACGATCGCGGCCAAGCGACCCCAGGGACCGAACAGCCGATCGGCCGTGAAAATAAAGGGAACCTCACTGTTGGCGAGCTCGGTGTGGTGTACGGTACCCATCATCACCCACACCACGAACACGTAGATCACGACGCCCACGCCGAGCGTGATCAGGATGGCCCGGGGGATGACCTTGCCCGGGTTGATGATCTCCTCGGCGGCAACGGTGATCAGCTCGAAGCCCACGTACGAGATGTAGATCAGGGCCATCGCCGGCAGGAACGGGGCATACCCCATCGGAGCCAACGGCTGCAGGTTGGCGGGCTGGACGTGAGCGGCGCCGAGCACGGCCACGCCGAGGAGAATCGCGAGCTCGACGAGGTTCATGATCGTGATGACCTTGATCGCCTCGGACATCCCCCACAGGTTGATCGCCGTGAAAACCACGGTCGTGAGGAGGGACAGCAGGACCAGGCTGCCCTGAGGCCAGAAGTAGGCGCGGATGGTGAGGGCGAAGATCATCGCGTACATCGAGCAGGCGAGGGTGTTGCCGATCCAGAAGAACCAACCGGTGAAAAACGCCAGCGGTCTCGGCAGCGTGCGGCTGGTGAACGAGTAGCCCCCGCCGGCAAGCGGGATGGCGGCTCCCAGCTCGCTGTAGTTCAGGGCGGTGAATACCGTCACCAAACCCATCGCCAGGTAAGCGAAGATGCCGAGCGGGCCGACGATGTGCGCCAGCTCCCCCGGAAGCGCGAAGATGCCGGGCCCCATCATGGCGCCGATGCCGATCATCACCGCCATGAACAGGCCGATGTTGCGCTTGAATTGGACCTGTTCAGCCATTCACGCCTCGTGCCGCTGCGCGCCCGACACCTGCTGCTGCGCCCCTTGTCCGTCGATTTCTCACCGGCGTTCTACCGCCTGCTGGTCAGCCGCGGTCACGTCTCCGCTTCGCTCGATGCACCCTGACGTGAATTCTACTCTCCTCTCGAAAGGAGGCTGCTGATGGCTTTGTCGAACCATGGCCGAGGGCCCGCTGCGAGTCCCGCGAGCGCCTGGCGGATCCCTTCACACATGACGCAAAACCGGCCGCGCCGGTGTGCGTTTGTGAATCGGCCCTGCTGGTCACGACCCCACTTTACGGCCTTCGCGATCCGGCAGTCCACCCTGAGACCGCAGCCACCCGACGTCGACGGCGCCAAAACATCCACCGCCCCGGCCGCGTAAGGTCTTGAGGATGGCGCCAGCATCGCTGGTGCGACAGGGACTCGGGGAGGAAGAGGCCGTGAGAGGTTTCGCCGCCGTCGCAGTGATCGTGCTCTGTACCCTGTCGACCACCGGTGACGGCGCCCAGGGCGAAGTCGTGGCCTTCCCCACCGGCGACTGTCCGCGAGTCGTGGTGCGCGCCCATTTCGCTGATCCGGGGATGATCGCCGAGGTGATGTGGTGGACCGATCCCTGGGAGGTCGATGTGGCGACAGGCTCGCTCGTGGTCGACGTCGATGAGGAAGGCCTCGAACGGCTCCGCTCCGCCGGCTTCGGGATCGAGATCGACGAGGAGCTCACCCGCAGTCTGTGCGAACCCCGCGAGATTCTGAAGAATCAGCTCGCCGGCATCCCTGGATTCCCGTGTTATCGAACGGTCGAGGAGACGTACGCTGCAGCGACCCAGCTGCTCCGGCGACGGCCCGACCTGGTGGAGTGGGTCGACATCGGAGATTCGTGGGAAAAACTGTACGGCGACGAGCCCGGCTTCGAGGGCTACGACCTCATGATGCTGAGGTTGACCAACCGCTCCGTCGCCGGCGACGGCACCCCCAACGCACCGGACTCCAAACCAGTGCTGTTCGTCGAGGGCGGCATCCACGCCCGCGAGTACCCGGCTCCCGAGCTGCTGATCCGGTTTGCCGAGGACCTCGTCGGCGGCTACGGGCACGACGCGGACGCCACCTGGCTGCTCGACGAGCACGAGATCCACCTGCTGCTCTTCGTCAATCCGGACGGCCGTAAGCGGGCCGAGGCCGGGGTGTTGTGGCGCAAGAACGCAGACAACGACTACTGCACCAACACCAGCCTGCGTGGCGCCGATCTCAATCGAAACTTCGAGTATGAATGGAACTGCTGTGGCGCCTCGAGCAGCGATCCGTGTCACGAGGCGTATCGCGGCGGGGCGGCGGCTTCTGAGCCGGAAACCCAGTCGGTTCAGGACTACCTGCAAGCGATCTTCCCGATGCAGTGGACGCCGGATCCAACCGACGAGGCCACCGGCGTCTTCATCGATCTGCACAGCTACGGCTCCAACCTCGGATGGCCGTGGTTTCACAAGGGTCAGCGCGGCCCCAACGACACCGAGCTCCAGACCCTCGGGCGCAAGCTCGGCTTTCTCAACGGCTACCTTGCGTCCGAGGTCTACGGCTTCATCGACGGCAGTGCGGCCGATTTCGCCTACGGAAATCGCGGGGTCGCCACCTATCTCGTCGAGCTCGGCACCGAGTTCTTCCAGAACTGCGAGACCTTCGAAACCACCATCCTGCCCGACCATCTCACCGTCCTTCGCTACGCCACCAAGGTGGCCCGCGCCCCGTACGTGACGCCATCCGGACCCGACACCACCGGCATCACCCTCACTCCCGGGCGCATCCTGATGGAGAACGAGATCCTCCAGGTCGCGGCCATTGCCGACGACAACCGTTTCAGGAGCGTCGGCCCCCCCGAGCCCACTCAGAGAATCGCTGCCGCGAGGATGTACCTGGACCGCCCCCCTTGGCGGCCGGGCGCGCCGGCGCCCATCGTCATGGAGCCTGCCGACGGGATGTTCGACTCCAGCCGCGAGACTGTCGTCGCCTCCCTCGATACGGCCGACCTCGCCCCCGGCCGCCACATCCTCTACCTTCGCGCGCGCGACGATTCCGGCACGTGGGGAGCCGTCAGCGCCGAGTTCTTCTGGTTGCCCGATCCCATGGGACCCGTACGCCGCCCTCGCGGACGACTCCGACCGTGATCCGAGATGGGCGGCGATAGGGTGAGCTTCCCGGCTCGAAGGCTGTTGAGGTGGGGCGCGTGGATGGTGGGCACCGCCGCCCTGCTGCTTGGTTTCTACCTGTCAGTGTTCTTTGTTCCCTACCCGCTGTTTCGCCATCACGCCGAGCTGGCCGGGTTCAGTGTCTACTCCGATCGTGAGATTCCGGAGGGCTTCGGACAGGTCTTCGCCGACGCACGTCACCGCCTCGACCAGATGGAGCTCTACCACGGAGCACCACCTCCCCGCATCTTCATCTGTCGATCACGACGGCTCTTCGTCCTCCTCGTCAGGCTGGCAGGAAAACGGCACGCCGGTCAAGGGCTGTTGATATCGGCAGCGGGGAATGCCTTCCTCTCCGCCGATGGCATCGAATCCGTTGCGCGACGGAACCGAGAGCGACCGGCACACTCCAGACTGGAGGGCTCGTGGTCTGCGGCGGTCGCTCACGAGGTCGCGCACCACCTGATGTTCTCGGAGCTGGGCTTTACGAGAGCGCGGGCGACTCCGGTGTGGAAGTCCGAGGGTTACGCCGACTACGCAGCCAATGCCGCAGCCGCAGGACCACAAACGGACTCCGATCTTCGAAGCCGCGTCAGGCTTCTGCTGGACGAGGAACGCTGGCGGGGTTTCTCCGGTTCGGTCGATCGCCGACACTTTCGCTGGCACGTGCTGGTGGACTACTTGTGCACGATCCAAGATCTCGACTTCCACGACCTCATGGATGAAGCCGTCACGGAATCAGAGGCGTGGTACTGGTTGATGGAGTGGTACGACCAGTCCCCTTCCTCGCCCTCTCCGGAGTGAGACCGAGATCCCGGAACTCAATTCTCCGATAGGACCGGCGATCGCCGAGTGGTGCCGCCCGTTACCGCCGTCACCTTCTTCCGGGTCCACTCGAAGTCTCAACGGCACCACGAGAGTTGTGATGAATGCCGCTCAAACCTGCGGTAGAATGACTCCGTGCCACCCCAAGAAGAGGCTGCGAAGGACTTTCGGCTCGGGGAGTGGCTGGTACGGCCCTCGCTCGGCCGGCTGACCGGCCCCGCGGGCGAGAACCAGCTCGAGCCGCGGGAGATGCAGGTGCTGCTCCATCTGGCCGAGCATGCCGAGGAGGTGGTGCCCCGGAGGCAGATCATCGATGCGGTGTGGCGCCAGGAGTTCGTCAGCGACGCCACCGTGTCGGGCACCATCGCCAAGCTGCGCAAGGCCCTCGGCGACGACGCCCGGAACCCGCGCTACATCGAGACCCTGGCCAAGCGCGGCTACCGCCTGCTGGTCCGGCCGGTGGCTGTGCTCGAGGTCATCACCCGGCCGGGCGGCGCCTTCCGCGTCGGCGACTGGCTGGTGGAGCCGAGCCTCAACCGGATGTCGAAGGGCTCATCGACCGTTCAGCTCGAGCAGAGCACGATGGACGTGCTGCTGTGCCTGGCCGAGCGTGGCGGCGAGCCGGTGCCGAAGCAGGAGCTGGTCGACCGGGTCTGGCGAACCGAGTCGGTCTCCGACTTCACCGTCGGCCGGCGCATCGCCGAGCTCCAGGAGGCGCTGGGCGACAACGCGCTGGATCCCAGCTACATCGAGACGGTGCCCCAGCGCGGCTACCGGCTGGCGGCCGCGGTCGCTGCCGAGCCCAGCGCCACCGTCACTCCCTTTCCGGTTGCACGGGCCGACACGGAACGAGACCCCTACCCCGGTCTCGCCGCCTTCACCGAGGCCGACGCCGGGCTCTTCTTCGGAAGGGAGGCGGAGGCCGCCGCCATGTGGCGAAGGATCAGCAGCCGCAGGCTGTTGGCCGTGATCGGGCCGTCGGGGGTCGGCAAGAGCTCGTTCATGCGCGCCGGGGTGATCCCTGCCTCTCCGCCAGGGTGGCGAGCGCTGGTCTGCGCGCCCGGCGAGGCCCCCTTCACGTCGTTGGCCCGGGCGCTGGTGCCCGAGCTCGCCGGTGACGCCGAGCAGATCGAGCAGCTGCTCGGCTTCGACGACCCGCAGGTGGCGCTGGCGGTGCTGTCCCGCTGGCGGGAGCGCTGGGACGAGGCCCTGCTCGTGGTCGACCAGTTCGAGGAGCTCTTCACCCTCAACCCCCCCTTGATCCGGACCCGCTTCGTCGACCTGCTCCTGAACCTGGTCACCGCGGCCCGCGTCCACGTGGTGCTGGTCATGCGCGACGACTTCCTCAGCGAGTGCCACGCCCACCCCCCGCTGGCGCCGATCTTCAAGGAGCTCACCGTTCTCGGCCCGCCGGCCGACGACGACCTGCGGCGCGCCCTGCTCGAACCCGCCCTGCGCCGCGGCTTTGGCTTCGAGGACGAGACGCTGGCAGAGGAAATGGTCGCAACCGTCGCCGAGGAGCGGGGCGCCCTGCCGCTGCTGGCCTTTGCCGCCCGCCGGCTGTGGGAGCTGCGCGATCGCGAGCGACGGCTGCTCACCCGGGAGTCCTACGAGCGGATCGGCGGCGTCAGCGGCGCCCTGGCCCAGCACGCCGAGGCGACGCTGGACGCCATCGGTCAGGAGCGCCAGCCGCTGGTCCGCGAGCTCTTTCGCAACCTGGTCACCGCCCAGACGACCCGGGCGACCCGCTCGGTCGACGACCTGCTGTCGGTGTTCGACGAGGCCGAGCGCGATGCGGCAGGGCACGTGCTCCAGACCCTCATTGACGCCCGCCTGCTGACGTCGTTCGAGGACGCGACGGCGTCGACGACCGAGGCGGAGGGCCCGCGCCGGGTCGAGATCGTGCACGAGTCGCTGCTCAGAGAGTGGCCGCGCCTGGTGCGCTGGCAGACCCAGGACGCCGACGCGGCCGGGCTGCGCGACCAGCTCCGCCAGGCAGCCGCGCTGTGGCACGCCCGCGGCCGGCCCGCCGAGCTGCTGTGGACCGGCGCACCCTACCTCGAGTTTCGCGCCTGGCGGGAGAGCTATCCCGGAGGTCTGAGCGCGACCGAGGAGGCCTTCGCCAACGCAATGGTCAGCAACACGGGCCGGCGCCGGCGGCGGCGACGGCTGGCGGCGGCGGCGCTCATCGTTGCGGCCGTGGCGGCAGCCGCCGTGACCACCGTGCTGTGGCAGAGGAGCGAGGACCGCGCGCGGCAGCTCGAGGTCCGCCGGCTGTGCGAGCTAGCCCGCCAGGAGATGACGCGCTGCCCGCCGCGGGCGTTGGCCTACTCGCAGGCGAGCCTCGAGCTGCTGGACAGCCCCGACGGCCGGCGGCTCGCCATCGAGGCGCTGTGGCACTCGCCGATGCCGGTGTACCTGACGCCGAGCGACCATCCCGGCCCCGACGAGTTCGGGACCCCCAGCATCGACTTCAGCCCGGACGGGCGGTGGCTCGTGACCGCCAACGGCGAGGACGGCCTCGCCCTGTGGTCGCGCTCGGGTGGGCCCCCGACCGTTTGGCGGACCGGTCATAGGTGGGGAGCTGTTTTTGCGCCGGACTCGAGTTCGGTGTTCTCGGACAATTTCGACGGTTCGCCGACCATCGTGTGGTCCGTGCCCGGAGCACGGCGTCTCGGGACGATGCGACCGATACCCTCTCGACAGGACGGCTCCCGGGACACCTTTCCTGATGCCCGCGAAGCCCACAATGTGGCCCGTCTCTGGCGGCTGATCCCGGATCCGACCGCCGACACTGGATGGCGGTGGGACGACCGCGTCCTCGAGGTCCTCCGCCGCCTCCCCGGCGACCGTTATCCGCCGGCCGCCGTCGGACCTCGAGGGTCCCGGCTGCTCGCCGCGGTCGGCGATGCCCTCGAGCTGTACTCGCTCGAAGATCCGGGCGCGCCGCCGCGCCGTGTGGAAAGCCTCCCGGTCCCCGTCGAGCATGTTGCCTGGCAGCCGGGGGGCGAGCGCGCGGCGACCATCGACATCGAGGGCACGATCCAGCTGTGGTCGCTGGCCGACGAGGAGCCGGAGCTGCTCCGGCTGTGGCCCGGTGACGGCGATCGGGTGGTCTGCAGCACCCTGGTGGTCGACTCCACGGGCAACGCGGTCGCCGCCGTGCGAGACGACGGCACGGTCATCCTGCGCACGGTGGACGACCCGCCCGGCGCCGACCCGTTGCGCCTGGTGGCGGGCGGCTGGCGCGGTACCGGGGTCGACTTCGCTCCCGACGGTCGCTGGCTGGCCATATCCGACTTCGGGGGCGGGAGCATCTGGCCGGTCGCCCGCGAGCGCTACCCTCACATCCTCCGGGGTCACACCGGCCGCGTCCCTTGCCTGGAGTTCACGCCCGACGGCGGCCGGCTGGTGTCGATCTCCCTCGACGGAACGGTGCGCCAGTGGCCGATGCACCACGCCATCGGCGTCCGGCCCGGAATCCTCCACGACTGGGGACACCCGATCCAGCAGGGCCTCGCCGACATGGACGTCTCGCCCGACGGCCGCTTTGTGGTCGCCACCGGCGGCGAGCGAAGCGCGCGGCTCATCCCTCTCGACGGCTCACCGTCGCGCTCGCTCGGGTTCTTCGACCAGCGACCGTGGGTGGTGGCGGTCAGCCCCGGGGGCCGGCTCGCGGCGGCGTGCGGTCTGGACGGCACCCGGGTGTGGGACCTCGAGACGGGAGAGTCGAACGAACTCGACCTCAGGTGTCTGGCCCGGGCCTTCACCTTCTCTCACGACGGCGGCAGGCTGCTGGCGGCGGACGAGAACGTCCATGCCCTCGATGTCGTCACCGGCGAGCACACGATTCTGATCGACGACATCGGCGGTGGCTTCGTTCTCAGCGAAGACGGGTCAACGATTCTGGCCGACCACCCCGGCATCATCGCGCACGACCTCGAGCGGGGCGTGTCCACCCGGCTCGACGGCCACGGCGACGAGGCGGGAGCGCTCGACCCGAGCGGTTCCGTCGCCGTGACATTCGCGGACACGACAATATTCGTTGGATCAACGACCGGCGGCCCGGTCCACTGGCTGATCTCTCAAGCGCCCGTGTGGTCGGTTGCAGTGTCGCCGGACGGCCGCTTCATCGCGTCGGGCCACAGCGATGGAACCATCCAGCTGTGGCCCATGCCGGGCTCGTCCCGGCCGACGCTGCACGAGCTGCCGCGCGACGAGCTGCTCGCGACGCTCAGAACCCGGCTCAACGTGGTCACCAATGACCACGATCCGCACATCGGCCCCTTCCGGATCGGGCCCTTCCCCGGCTGGCAGAACGCCCCTGCCTGGTGATCAGGAGCGGCACCAAAGCGTCCGCTCCACCGGCCCTCAACTGATCCCCATCTTTTCACCACAACTTCCACATGACTTTTTTCAGCACAGGACCGAGCTTGTTTATCAACAGCGATCGAAAGGAGGAGCTCGTCATGAACAGAATATCCAAGCTCGGTCCAATCGTGGTTGCAGCGCTGGTCATCCTGTGCGCCGGCCACATGGCCCTCGCCCAGGTGAACTGGACGCTCGGGGAGCTGTGCGTGGAGCCCGGCCCCCCCGGCAGCTGGGATTCCAACCGCCACAAGGTGGGAGACGTGGTGTTCGACGGCACGACCTGGCACATGTTCCTCGTCGGCGGGCAGGTGTTCGTCCCATGGGACGGGCCGTGGTCAGTCGGACACTGGACCTGGAACGCCCTCACCCAGGAGTGGGACCCTGATACGCCACAACCCGGTGCTGTCACCCCAACCGGGTCAGTGGGACGGCTTCACTACCTTCACCGTCGCGGTGCTCTGGGATGGCGCGGAGTTCAAAATGTGGTACGGAGCGTCCGACGTCTATCAGGCCCCGGGCTCGGTCGGCTATGCCACCTCGCCCGACGGCAGCAACTGGACCAGGCACCCGGGCAACCCCCTGCCGGGCCTGGAGCCGGGTGCCCCTGGCGCGTGGGACGATTCGGGCTTGTCTCCGAGCACGGTTCTCTTCGACGACGGGAGCTACAAGATGTGGTACACCGCCATCGAGGACTACGCCTCGGCGGACAACTGGCGCATCGGGTACGCCGAGTCGGCCGACGGCCTCACCTGGACCAAGTACCCGGACCCGGTGCTTGTGTACGGCCTGCCCTGGGAGGGCCACCGCGTCTACTCTCCCAAAGTCGTGCCCGATGGGGCCGGTTACGTCACGTGGTACAGCGGAGTCAACTCGGGCGTCGCGAAGATCGGCTACGCCGCGTCGTCCGACGGCATCCACTGGGGCAAGTGGTCCGAACAACCGGTGCTCCCGCCGCCGTCGCTACCCGGATGCAACATCGCTGACTCCATTGCGGTCGTCCTCGAGGGCGACACCGTCCACGGCTGGGTCTCGTACTGCGACGAAATCCATCACCTCACATCTCCACACGAGGTGGTCTTCTTCGACGCCTTCGAAACCGGCGACACCAGCGTCTGGAACACCGTGGTTCCGTGAGGTCGGCCGGCGAGCAGCGTGACGTCGACACCGTTGCGACCACGCCGAAGGTCTCAACCGCAAGGTGAGTCTTGGGATAGGCTCCGCTGATAGGCGCCATCCTGCGATACAATGACTCCGTGCCACCCGAAGAGAAAGCAACGAGGGATTTTCGGCTCGGGGAGTGGCTGGTGCGGCCATCACTCGGCCGGCTGACCGGCCCGGCGGGCAAGGTCCAGCTCGAGCCGAGGGCCATGGAGGTGCTGGTCTTGCTCGCCGCGAACGCCGGCGGCGTGGTTCCCCGGCAGAAGATGATCGATGAGGTGTGGCAGCAGGAGTTCGTCGGCGACGGAGTGGTGTCGGGCGTCGTCTCCAAGCTGCGCAAGGCCCTCGGCGACGACACCAAGAGCCCGAGCTACATCGAGACCATCCCCAAGCGCGGCTATCGGCTGCTGGTCCGGCCGGTGGGCAAGCCCGAGATGGTCCCCCGGTTGGGCGGCGACGCCCGAGGCAGAGGTCCTGCTGGGGCCGTCGCGGACAGCGGACCCCGGCGGGCGGCGGCGCTGGCGCTCGCCGAGCCCGCCGCGACCGTAACGCCGTTTCCGGAGGTCCGTACCGATCCCGAGCGCCCGGTCTTCGTGGCCCGGGAGGCCGAGCTGGCTCGCCTGGACAGCCTCCTCGACCAGGCCATGGCCGGCCATGGCCGAATCGCATTCGTCACCGGCGAGGCCGGAACGGGCAAGACGGCGCTGCTCCAGGAGCTGGCATGCCGCGCCGGCGACGCCCATCCCGAGCTGGTAGCAGCCGTCGGTGTGTGCAGCGCCCAGACCGGGATCGGTGACGCCTACGCGCCGTGGCGGCAGCTGCTGGCACTGCTCACCGGCGATGTGGAGTCAGGGCTCGCGAGCGGCTTCGACCACGGCGGAGCTGAGCCGCAGGCTGTGGGCGGTGACGCCGATGGCGGCCGAGGCGGTGGTGAATTCCGGCCAAGACCTGGTTGATACCTTGATCCCGGGTGCGGCCCTGCTCGCCAGGGCAGAGGCCACCGCGCCCGCGGTCGCGAGCTGGCTCGGGCCACTGCGCGAGCTGATTCAGCGCAAGGCTGCCATGCCGCCGGATGTGGCCCTGCAGCAGGCCGCGGTCTTCATGCAAGCGGCTCGGGTGTTTCAGGCGGTGGCGCGCCGGCGGCCGCTGCTGTTGGTACTGGAGGATCTGCACTGGGCCGACGCCGGCTCGACCGCGCTGCTGTTTTCCCTGGATCGCGAGCTCGCGGCCCACCGAATTCTGGTGCTCGGCAGCTTCAGGCCCACCGAGGTGGCGATCGGCCGAGGCGGCGAACGCCATCCCCTCGAGCCGGTGGTGGCCGAGCTCAGGAGTCGGCACGACCGGCTCATGGTCGAGCTCGGCGATCAAAGCGACCGCGCCTTCGTAAACGCCCTCATCGACAGCGAGCCGAACCGTCTCGGTGAGGATTTCCGGGAGAGCCTGCACCGCCGGACCGCGGGCCACGCCCTGTTCACGGTGGAGGTGCTGCGCACCCTGCAGGACCGGGAAATGCTCGTCCGCGACCCCGAGAGGCGGTGGGTCGCGGGTGCTCAGCTCGACTGGGGCGCGCTGCCGGAGCGGGTGGAGGGGGTGCTCGGCGCCCGCATCGAGCGCCTGCCCGAGCCGCTGCGAGAGCTGCTGAGGATCGCCAGCGTCGAGGGCGAGAGCTTCACGGCCGAGGTCGTTGCTCGGGTGCAGGAAGCCGAACCCCGGGAGACCATCCAGCTGCTCAGTCGCGAGCTGGAGACCCGGCACAGGCTGGTCAGCGCCCGCGGCGTCCGCTCTCTGGCCGCCGGCCGGCTGTCGCTGTTCGGCTTCTCGCACGTGCTCTTCCAGCGCTATCTCTACGGCACGCTCAACGAGGTCGAGCGGATCCAGCTACACCACGACGTGGCCACCGCACTCGAGGACCTTCACGCCGGCGACACCGAGGAGATCGCGGTCCGGCTGGCCCGTCACTTCGAGGAGTCCCAGGTCATCGACCGGGCGGTCCACTACCTGCACCAGGCCGGGATCCACGCCATCCGCATGACCGCCAATCAGGAGGCGATCGGCCACCTGGAAAAGGCGATCGAGCTGCTGATGACGCAGCCGGAATCGGACGAGCGTGACCGGGCCGAGCTGGCCCTGCAGATTTCAATCCAAGCCCCACTCATCGCGACGTCCGGCTTCGGCGGCCCTCGGGTCAAAGAGGCCGTGGAGCGGGCCCACAGCCTGGTCGAGCGGATCGGAGACGAGGACCACCTGGTGCCGGTGCTGCACCAGCTCGGGGTCTTCGAAGGATGCGCCAGGAGCCTGTTGGGCGGCATCGCCCTGGGGCAGCGCGTGCTCACCCACGCCGAGGAACATGAGGACGCCGCCGAGATCATCCTCGCCAGCCTACAGCTCGGTCTTTGGCGGACAATGCGGGGCGAGCTCGAGCAGGGCCGCCAACACTTCGAAACGGCGGTAACGCTCTACGATCCCAAGCAGCACCACGCCCTGGCGCAGCTTTCCGGTCTCGACCCGGGCGTGGCCTCACTGGCACACCTGTCGTATTTGACGTCCCACATGGGCTACCTCGACCAGGGGTTGTTGTACAAGGCCAAGGCCCTCGAGCTGGGAGAGCGGATCGGCCACCCCTACAGCCTGGCGTCAGCCCGGTACGGGGCGATCTGGCCGCACTTCAACCGCCACGAGTTCGAAGAGGCCCGGGAGCAGGTCGAGGCCCTCGGCGTCATGGTCGAGACCCACGGATTCGTTCAAATGGCGGGTTTCAACTCAACCTACACGGGCCTCCTGCGAATCGCCGAAGGCCGGATCGACCAGACGACGCTGGAGCACTGCGCCCGTGGGCTGTCGCTGCAGCGGGCGACCGGCATGAAGACCTTCACCTCGGTCATGCTCTGGATCCTGGCCTTGGCGCACCGTGCAGCCGGCGAAACCGAGCAGGCCCTCGCCGTGCTCGACGAGGCCGACGAGCTGATGGCCGGCTACGGAGAGCGGCTCATGGAGCCGGCACTGCTGCTGTGTCGAGCTGAAATCCTGCTCGCGCTCCAGGGGGCTGCCGCGGCCGAGTCATTGATGTTGCAGTCTCTCGACGTCGCCCGTCGCCAACAGGCCAGACTGCACGAGCTGCACACCGCCGCGGCGCTCGCCCGGCTGTGGCAGGGCCAGGGCAGGCGTCGCGAGGCCCGCGAGCTGCTTTTCCCGGTCTACTCGTGGTTCACCGAAGGCCTCGACACCCCGCCGTTAGTCGCGGTCCGGGCCCTGCTCGACGAACTCGACGACTAGCCCCTGCACTACTCACCACCTCTCTGCTGCAGACGGAGAATCGCGACCATCTGGCGCAGCGAGCGGTGGGAGGGACATTGTGGTGCGGGCGTCTCGCCTGCACACTCCTCCGCCGAGCCGTGCAGCCGGGACGGCCGCACCACAAAGGCCTCCCAGTTGGTTCGACGTCCTTCCCGGAGGTGATAAATCGTGGTGCGGGCTGGCCCCACCACTTCGCCGCTGACGTCGGCACAACGGGTCGACATCCAATCGTGAGGATTTCGAGAAGTTTTCGACAGGTCTTTCTTCTGCGCGGCACCCAAGTTGTGGGAGATCGCACATCGAAAGGAGCCTGTCATGAAACTCAGATCACAGCTCGGTCCCGTCGCGATGGCATTGGGTCTTCTGCTCGGCGCGAGCCAGATCGCCGTCGCCCAGGTGGATGATTGGACACTCGAGGATGTGTGCGTGGAACCCGGTCCCCCCGGCAGCTGGGACTCGGCGCGCCACCAGGTGGGGGACGTGGTCTTCGACGGCACCACCTACCACATGTTCCTCGTTGGAGGCCAGACACTGACGCCGTGGGACTCGCCCTGGTCGGTCGGACATTGGACCTGGAACGCCCTCACCCTCGAGTGGGACCCGGACCCCGCCAACCCGGTTCTGGAGCCGGAGCCCGGCGCGTGGGACGGCTTCACCATCTACTCGATCGCGGTCCTGTACGACGAATCGACCTTCAAGATGTGGTACGGCGCGGCGGGTTCCTTCCCGGGCCCGACGTCGGTCGGACATGCCACGTCACCCGACGGCAGCTTCTGGATCAAGCACGCCGGCAACCCCCTGCCGGGCTTGGAGCCGGGTGCCCCCGGCGGGTGGGACGACGCGGGTATGTCGCCGAGCACGGTGCTGTTCGACGGCTCCACCTACCGCATGTGGTACACCGCGGTGAAGGACAACGGGGCGGTTGGTACCTGGCGGATCGGCATGGCCACCTCGCCCGACGGGCTGACCTGGGTCAGGCATCCGGAGCCGGTGCTCGAGGGCAGCGAAAATTGGGAGTACGACTTCGTCTACCTTCCGGAGGTCGTAACCTACGGCGCCGGCTACGCCATGTGGTACAGCGGCGCAGACCCGGTCCTCGGGGCGGCGATCGGCTATGCCGTGTCTCCGGACGGCCTCCACTGGGGCAAGTACTCCTCCAATCCAATCGTGGAACCGAGCTGTCCAGAGAACCTGATGGAATCGATGGCGGTGATTCTGGACCAGACGACGGTCTACGCCTGGGTCGCCCACTGCACCGAGATCGAATACCGCACGTCTCCACTGAACCTCGTCTTCTTCGACGCCTTTGAGACCGGGGACACCGCCGTCTGGAACGCGACGGTTCCGTGAGGTCGATCGGCCGCCACGGTGACGCCGACGTGCCGCTGAAAACGCGGGTCTCAACAGCGAGGTGAGTCTTGGGATGCTTGGTGCCGATACGAGCCAGACTGCGATACAATGACTCCGTGCCACCCCACCAGGGCGGACCCGGGGATTTTCGGCTCGGCGAGTGGTTGGTGCGGCCGTCGCACGGTCGGCTGACCGGCCCGGCGGGCGAGGTCCAGCTCGAGCCGCGGGCCATGGAGGTGCTGGTCTACCTGGCCGAGAACTTCGAACAGGTCGTGTCCCGGCAACAGATCATCGACGCGGTGTGGCGGCAGGAGTTCGTCAGCGACGCGACGCTGTCCGGCGCCGTCGCGAAACTCCGCAGGGCCTTCGGCGACGACGCCAGGAATCCGCGCCTCATCGAGACCCTGTCGAAGCGGGGCTACCGCCTGCTGGTTCGCCCTGTGGGCGAGCTCGAGATGGCCTATCGACCTGGTGGCGATGCCCGGGGACGCGGTCATGCTGGGGCCGTCGCGGATGCCGGCTCCCGGCCGGCGGCCGCAGTGGCCCTCGCCGAGCCCGCCGCCTCAGTGACCCCGTTTCCGGAGGTGCGCGCCGATCCCGATCGGCCGGTGTTCGTGGCTCGCCAGGCCGAGCTCGCCCGCCTCGATGGTTGGCTGCAACGGGCGCTCGATGGTTCCGGCCGCGTCGCCTTCGTCACCGGCGAGGCCGGCACCGGCAAGACGGCGCTGCTCCAGGAGCTGGTGCGCCGGGCCGCGGACAGCCATCAGGACCTGGTGGCCGCGGTGGGCGTGTGCAGCGCCCAGACCGGCATCGGCGATGCCTACGCGCCGTGGCGGCAGCTGCTGGCGCTGCTCACCGGCGACGTGGAGTCGGGGGCCGCCAGCGGCTCGATGCTGGCGGGGCTGGGCCGTCGCCTGTGGCGGACGGCACCGATCGCGGCCGAGGCGATCACCGCGTCCGGTCGCGACCTGATCGGCACCCTGGTTCCCGGGGCCGCTCTGCTCACCCGGTCCGAGGCCGCGGTCCCCCCCGACGCGAGCTGGCTCGGACCGCTGCGCGAGCTGGTGCAGCGCAAGGCGTCGCTGCCGCCGGATGCGGCCCTCCAGCAGGCCGCGGTTTTCATGCAGGTGGCCCGGGTGCTGGGGGCGGTGGCCCGCCGGCGGCCGCTGCTGCTGGTGATGGAGGACCTGCACTGGGCCGACGCCGGCTCGATCGCGCTGCTGTTCCATCTGGGTCGCGAGATCGCGGCCCACCGCGTCCTCGTGCTCGGCAGCTACCGCCCCACCGACGTGGCGCTGGGCCGCAGCGGCGAGCGCCACCCGCTCGAGCCGGTGGTGGCGGAGCTCAGGGGCCGCCACGGTCGGATGACCGTCGAGCTTGGGCGGGTGGCGGACCGCGGCTTCGTGGACGCGCTCATCGACAGCGAGCCGAACCGTCTCGGGGAGAACTTCCGGGAGCATCTGTTCCGCCAGACCGCCGGGCACGCCCTGTTCACCGTGGAATCGCTGCGCGCCATGCAGGATCGCGAAATGCTCGCCCGAGATTCCAGGGGACGGTGGGTCCAGGCTGAAGGCCTCGACTGGACCGCGCTCCCCGAGCGGGTCGAGGGGGTGATCGCCGCCCGCATCGAACGCCTCTCCGACGAGCTGCGCGAGCTGCTCACCATCGCCAGCGTCGAGGGCGAGGACTTCAGTGCCGAGGTGGTGGCGCGGGTACGGGACGAGGACGCTCGCGACACCATCCGCCGGCTCAGCCGCGAGCTGGAGACCCGCCACCGGCTGGTGCGTGCCCAGGGGATCCGTTCTCTGAGCGCCGGCCGGCTGTCGCTGTTCGGCTTCTCCCACGTGCTCTTCCAGCGGTACCTGTACAACACGCTCAACGAGGTCGAACGAACCCAGATCCACCACGACATCGGCGGCGCCCTGGAGATCCTGTACGGCGACGACACCGAGGAGATCGCTCCCCAGCTCGCGCACCACTTCGAGCAGGCCGGCGTCATCGACCGGGCAATCCACTTCCTGCATCAGGCCGGGGTCCGCGCCAACCGCATGACCGCCCACCACGAGGCCATCCGCCACCTCGAGCGAGCGCTGGAGCTGCTGGGCACGCTGCCTCCGTCCCCCGAACGCGACGCCCGCGAGCTCGAGCTGCGGCTGGCCCTTCAGATTCCGTTGGTGGCCCTCTCGAGCTGGGCCAACGCCCGCGCCGGCGATGAGGCCCTCAGGTCCCACCAGCTCGCCGAGAAGATCGGGGACCCTGTCCAGCTCGCTCGCGTGCTGATCCAGGTCGGCGCATTCGAGGGATCGACGGTGAGCATTCCCCGAGCCATCGCCACCGGCGAGCGGATCCTGGCGCTGGCCGAAGCCCACGACGACGACGCGGTGCGAGTGCTCGCGAACCTGCTGCTCGGCTGGGTGACCTCCATGGGTGGGAACCTCGAGCGGGGGCACGGGCACCTGGAGGAGGTGCAGCGGCGCTATGACCCGGCCAGGCACCACGCTCTGGCCCTGCACGGCGGAATCGACCCGGGAGTCGCCGGTGGTTCGCACCCGATGTGGCTGCTGCCGATCATGGGGCACCTCGACACGGCCGTCCGCCAGAAGGCCGATGCGCTGGAGCTGGCGGAGCGGCTGGGCCATCCCCACAGCCTCGCCTTCGCCCGCAGCATGGCCGTCTATCCCCACCTCAGTCGCCAGGAGTTTGACCAGGCCTGGGAGGAGGTCAGGGCCTTCGGGGCAATCATCGAATCCCACGGCTTCGCCCACTACCAGCCGACCTGCCGGTACTTTTCCGGAGTGCTCCACCTTGCCACCGGTCAGCCTGTGCGAGCCGTCGAGCTGATTGCCGGTGCGGTGGAGCGCCACGACCAGATGAAGAACAAGACGGCGATGGCCACATGGCTCGGCTTCCTCGCGCGGGCGCACCATGCCGTTGGCGATTGCCGAAAGGCCCTCGCGGTCCTCGATCGCGCCGCCGAGCTGGTGACGAGCTTCGGCGAAGAGTACGCCAGACCCGAGATCTTGCTGTGTCGCGCCGCGGTTCTGCTCGAAACGGACGGCGCGCCGGCCGCGGAGCTCTGCCTCCTGGAGGCCCTCGAGGTAGCGCGGGCTCAGCAGGCCAGATTGCACGAGCTCCACGCGGCCACCGAGCTCGCGCGGCTCTGGCATAGCCAGGGCCGGAGCCGCGAGGCCCGCGAGCTGCTCGCCCCGGTCTACGGTTGGTTCACCGAGGGCCTCGACACGGCCCCGCTCGAGGAGGCGCGGACACTGCTCGACGACCTCGGGGGCGCGGATCAGAACGAGTAGCGCAGGCCGAGCTGGACCTCCCGCGGGGGCAGGGTGGCGGTGTAGCTGCCGAAATTCGAGTTGCGCACGTAGTCGAGCACGGTGGAGTCCCAGACGTACTCGGTGTTGAGCACGGAGTTGACGTCGTAGTTGACGGTGTCGAGCACGTTGAAGACCTCGAGGATGAGCTCGAGATCACCCGGACCCAGTCCAATCGCCTTCGACAACCGAAGGCTCAGCTGGCTGAAGGACGGGCCGTCCTGATCGTTGCGGTCGAACCCGGCCTGACGGTCGGTGGCGTAGCTGTCGTAGTTGACGTCAATCCCCACCAGCCGGTTCCAGGGCTGGCCCGAGCCGTACTCGTAGATCGGCGCCAGGGTCAGCCGCCAGGGCAGGTTGAAAATGCCGGTGACCACCAGGCGGACCCGCTCGTCGGTCTCGGAACGGCCCCACTCGGCCTCGAGGTCGGCCGGGTCGCTGGGCTCGGCCAAGATGTCGCCGGAGTCGTCGGCGATGTTCTTCTTGTCGGCCACGGTCAGCGCCGCGGTCAGCAAATGGCCGCCCGAAATGGTGCCCGAGACCCCCACCGTGGCCGCCCGGTAGCGCGAGTGTCCTTTGTTCGTGTAGCGCTCAATCCTGGTGTAGGCGGGGTCGATCCGGCACGCGAACGCGGGCACCGGGTCGCTCTGGCAGGGGTCGTCGTTGCCCCGCCAGTTGGTGTCCTGCACCGCGATCTCGTTCGAGCCCTCCACGTAAATGGCGTCCACCTCCAGGCTGAGTCCAGTGGCGCCGAGTCGCTGGCTCAGGCCGAGCCCCACCTGGGTCGACTCGGGCGACGGCGCCGCGTCGTCCAGCAGCCAGATGTCCGGGGCCAGCGCCACCCCGGAGTTCACCGGGTCGGCGGGGTCCAGCCAGGGGCCGAGCGGGAGCACGCTGACGTTTCGCAGCAGGGTGCGGGCGGTGACGCCGTTGAACATCAGCTCATACAGGCCGGTGAGGCCCCGCGTGCGCCCGGTGTAAAGCCCGACGCCGCCGCGCACCACGGTGTGGCCCGTGCCCGACAGGTCCCAGGCGAACGACACCCGGGGCTGGAGATTGTCGGTGTCGACACCGCGTGCATCGGAGACCTTGGGGTGCTCAAAATCCGGGTTGTTGCCGCCGACGTCGAGGTCATAGCGCAGCCCGAGGCCGAGGGTCAGGGCTGTCGGTCACCCGCCAGTCGTCCTGGACGAACATTCCCCACAGGTCGGTGCTCTGCTCGACGTGGCTCGAGCCCTCGCCGTAAAGGTACTGGATCGGAAACTGGCCCCCGTCGTCCAGGTAGACCAGCAGCCCGAAGTCGAAGCGGTCCTCGCGGTAGCTCTGCTCGAGGCGCATCCACGACAGCCCGGTCTTGAGCCGGTGGCGGCCGCCGCCGGGCTGCCAGGAGAAGGTCTCCCGGATCTCGGCGAAGTCCCCCGTCAGCAGCCCGTCGGGTCCGAAGATGGTGCCGCCGGTCTGCAAGCTCGCGCCAAGGGAGTACCACTCGCCGAGAGTCTCAGAGTTGGCGGGAATCGCGATCTCGCGGGAGCCGAGCTGGGCGCCGATCTCGTTGAGTTGATTGTCGCCGATCACCCAGTTGTGGCCGAGCAGCAGGGTCCACGCGTCGCGGTCGAAGCTCCAGCCGTTGGACTCGTCGCGCACCCCGCCGACGTCGTAGTCGTCCTGGCGGTAGCGCTCCCAGATCAGCCGGGCGGCGCCGGTGCTCGACTCGGCGAAGCGGTGGTTGAGGCTGGCGAGCAGGCTGGTCTGCTCCACCGGCGCCGGCACGTCGGCGGCGAGGTATCCCAGGCTGCCGCCGGGCCGAACGTACGCCACCTGGTTGGAGTCCAGGTGCTCGAGGGAGAGGAAGTAGTGGGTGCGGTCCCGAACCAGCGGCCCGCCCAGGGTCATCCCGAAATCGAAGCGGGTGAAGTCGGCGTCCTCGAGCTCGAGAGCGCCGTTGGCGCGCAGCGCGTCGGCGCGGTAGAAGCCGAAGACCGAGCCGCGGGGCTCGTTGCCGCCGCTGCGGGTGACGATGGAGATCACGCCGCTGGCCGAGCCTCCGATCTCGGCGCTGAAGCCCTGGCGGGAGACCCGGAACTCGCGCACCGCGTCCTGGCTGAGCCGCTGCCGGGCGAGGCCGGTGATCGGGTCGGTGAGCTCGATCCCGTCGATCAGGACCGTCGCCTCGGCTCCGGTGGCGGCGGCGCCGACGACCGGCGCTCCGGCCCGGTCGAAGTACTCCACCCGGTCCGCCTGCACCCCCGGGGTGACGAAGGCCAGCCGCTCGAACTTGCGGTCGATCACCGGCAGCTGCCGGATCTGCTCCGGAATCACGTTGGCCGCCGCATCGCCGCGCTGAACGTCCACCAGCGGCGCCTCGCCGCTGACCTCGAGGGTCGTCTCCACCTGAGGTCGCATCGTCAGCCGGAGCTCGACGTTCTGACCGATGCGCAGCAAGCAGTCCGGTTCGCTCGCCGGTTCGAACCCCGCAAGCTCGGCCGTGACGCGGTAGGTCCCGGGAGGCAGGCCCTGCAAAACCGCCCGACCGTTGCCGTCGGTGACGCCGCGCCGGTCGAGGCCGGTGTCGAGGTTGGTGGCCACCACGGCCGCGCCGGGCAGAGAACCCGCTCCCCCGACCAGGGTCTGGACGGTGAGGGTCGCGGTGCTGAGCTGGGCCCAGCAGGGTCCGGCCACCAGACAGCCCACCACCATCGTGGCCGCAGCACATGCGAGTCCGGGCGACCGCCGCATGACGTCTCCTCCTTCTCACCGCCAGCAGGAAATCGCAGATTGACCGTGTTCTCTGCGACGAGTCTAACACGGGATGTTTTTTAAGCTTGATCGCGAGCGACTCGGTCGCAGCGGAATGACCGCCAGCAAATCGTCAGATATTCCGCACAACTCCGTCATGTTTTTTCAGCTCCCGGGACCGAGCTTGGCGGTGAAGGCAAAGCGAAAGGAACTCGTCATGGAACTTAGATTGAAATTCTGTGGAATCGCGGTCGCCGCTGCTCTCGTGCTGGGTGCGGCCCAGGTCGCCCTCGCCCAGGTGGGCCCCTGGACAACCGTCGGTCTGTGCGTGGAGCCCGGAGATCCCGGCGAGTGGGACCCCACCGGCCACGTCATGGGAGACGTGGTCTTCGACGGCACCCACTACCACATGTACCTGGTCGGGGGCGAAGGCTCGAGCCTCGACGATCCCTGGCGGGTCGGCCACTGGGTCTCGGCCGACAAGCTGAGCTGGATCCCCGATCCCGCCAACCCGGTGCTGAGGCCTGAGCCCGGCCAGTGGGACGGGTTCTCGATCATCGACCTCGCGGTGCACTACGACGGGGCGATGTTCCACATGTGGTACGGCGCCTCCGAGACCTACCACGGCCTGGTGCACGGCGGGTACGCGACCAACGCCAACGGCTGGGGGGAATGGGACAAGTATCCGGGCAACCCGCTCGACGGCCTGGGTCCGGGTGACCCGGGGTCGTGGGACGAACGGGGACCGGCCCCGGGCACGGTGCTCGTCGACGGCGGGACCTACAGCATGTGGTACACCGCGGCCCAGGACGACCCGTGGGGTACCTGGCGCATCGGGTATGCCACCTCGCCCGACGGACTTGCCTGGACCCCTCACCCGGACCCGGTGCTCGAGGGAAGCGAGCCCTGGGAGGGCATCAGGGTCTTCTACCCGGAGGCGGTGCCCTCCGGCGCCGGCCACGCCATGTGGTACAGCGGTGTCATCGAGGGCCCGGTGGCAAAGATCGGCTATGCCGTCTCGCCGGACGGAGTCGCTTGGGGGCGGTGGCCCGCCAACCCGGTCATTCAACCCGTTGACCCGTGCCACGCCGCCAGCTCGATCGCCGTGATCATCGAGGGCGACACGGTCCATGCCTGGATCGACCATTGCGCATACATCTGGTACCTCACCGCGCCCCTCGAGCAGGTCTTCTTCGACGCCTTCGAGACCGGCGACACCTCGATCTGGAACGCCGTGGTTCCTTAGCCGAGCCCGGGTGATTCTCCCGCCGGAAAGCCCTCGAGGAGAGGCTCGGGCCGCATATCTTCGAGACTGTTTCTCCAGTAGAATCAGCCCGAGGTACATTCCCGTGAGGTACAGCCGGAACGAAAGCTGAACGTGCGCGCCACCGACGCCGTCATAGCGGCGCTGCAGGTGGACCAACCGATCCGCGCCGAAATCTTCGGCTCGGAACGCCTGGAGCAGCACGCTGAGAGCCTGGCCGCGGCCCAACGCACCACTGAGAAGCCCTCCAAAGGGCGGAATCTCCTCGCCCGGGTCGACGAGAACGCGAGGGTTCTTGTAGCCGCATACCGGGACATCGCCGAGACGGTGCGGGAGAAGCGAGAGATCACACCCGCCGCGGAGTGGCTCCTCGACAACTTCCACGTCGTCGACGAACAGATCCGGGACATACGGGACCACCTCCCGAGAACCTACTACCGTCTGCTGCCCAAGATCGCTGAGGGCCACCTGACGGGACACCCGCGCGTCTATGGGCTGGCCTGGGCCTATGTCGCCCACACCGACAGCCGGTTCCAGCTGGAGACGTTGCGGCGATTTGTCCGCGCCTACCAGCGCGTCCAGCCGCTCACCATCGGGGAGGGGTGGGCGGTCGCCATCCACCTCCGCGTGGCCCTGGTGGAAAATTTGCGGCGGTTGGCGCAGCTCATCGTCCGCTCACGCCAGGCGCGGGCCAGGGCCGACGAGCTGGCGGACCGTCTGCTGGGTCTGAGCGGTTGGCGGGTGGAGCAGGCGGCCGATGTTTTGCGCGGCCTGGGCGACGCCCGCCTGGTCGACGCGTTCGCCATGCAGCTCTTCCAGCGGCTTCGTGGCCAGGAACCCTCGGTCCTGCCGGTCCTGGGCTGGCTTCACGAGAGACTGAGCGCCCAGGGGACGTCGGCCGACGAGGTGGTGGCCCGGGAGCAACATGCCCAGGGCGCGGCCAACGTCACCGTCAGCAACATCATCACCAGCATGCACTGGATGTCCTCCGTCGACTGGACCGATTTTTTCGAGGCCGTCAGCCTCGTCGACAGCGTCCTTCGCTCCGTCCCCGGGTTCGCGGCGATGGACTCCGCGACGCGCAGCCTGTGCCGAGCCCAAATCGAGCTGCTCTCCAGAGGTTCAGGGCATCCGGAGCTCGAGGTGGCACGGGAGGCCGTGCGCCTGGCGCGCGAGGCGGGTCGGGAGCCCACGCAGGAGGCTCGCCCCGGCGCGGGAAGGTCGAATGAGGCCGCGCCCGGCCCTCCGGAGAGCGTCCCGGGCGCTCCTGGTTTTCCTGGGCGTGCCGAGGAGTATCCGGCGTACTACCTCCTGTCCCAGGGGCGACGATCTTTCGAGAGGCTTCTGGGTTTTCGTGTTCCCTTGAACATCCGGCTCCGCCGCTTCTATCGCGCGCATGCGGCCGGCGGCTATCTGGGCGCGATCGCCGGCCTCACCGCAATCCTGCTTTCCGGCTCCATGCTCCCCACCTGGGCCGCCGGGGCAGGCCTCCCGGTCCTCGTCCTGCTGGCAATCCTGGGTCTCGCGCCCGCCTCGGAGATCGCGGTATCCCTGGTCCACCGCCTGGTGTCGTTTTTCGTTGCCCCCAGATTGCACCCCAAGCTCGAGCTCCCCCAGGGAGTACCTCCGGAGCTTCGATCGATTGTGGTCGTGCCCACGTTTCTCTCGAGCCGGGAAGACATCGAAGAGCAGGTCGAGCGGCTCGAGGTGCACTACCTGGCGAACTCCGAAGGGCATCTCCACTTTGCCCTCCTGTCCGACTGGACGGACGCCCGCCACGAGCACATGCCCAAAGACGATGAGCTCCTCGGCACGCTGGTCGACGCCATCGCGCGCCTCAATGAGAAGTACGAGGGCCCGCCGGGAGGGGGGCAGCGGTTCCTCGTGCTGCATCGCCGGCGTCTGTGGAACGAGGGGGAAGGGAAGTGGATCGGATGGGAAAGAAAGCGAGGGAAGCTCCACGAGCTGAACCGTCTTCTTCGCGGCGCCACGGACACCACGTTCATCTCGATCGACGGACAGCCGCCCACGGTACCCCAGGGGGTTCGCTACGTCATCACCCTGGATGCCGACACACGGCTTCCCAAAGGGGCCGCCTACCGATTGATCGGGGCGATCGCGCACCCGTTCAACCGACCAAAATTCGAGCCGCGGAAGGGACGCGTCGTCGGGGGCTACGGGATCCTGCAGCCCCGAATCACGCCGTCATTGCCGACCGGCCCCCGAAGCACGGCCTACCAACGGATCATCTCGGGTCCCGGAGGCGTGGACCCCTACGCGGCGGCGGTGTCCGATGTGTATCAGGATCTTTTCGAGGGAGGCTCGTACACGGGGAAGGGGATCTACGACGTCGACATCTTCGAGGCGGCGCTGGAGGGAAAGGTCCCGGAGAGCGCCCTCCTCAGCCACGATCTGTTCGAAGGCGTGTTCGCGCACGCCGGACTGCTGACCGATGTCGATCTGTTCGAGGAGTTCCCCACCAACTACGAGGTGGCCGCTCGCCGCCACCATCGATGGGTGCGGGGCGATTGGCAGCTCCTGCCGTGGATCCTGGGCTTCGCGCGCGACGCCGCGGGGCGGAAGCAGAAGACCCGCATTCCCATCGAGGACCGATGGAAGATGGTGGACAACCTCCGCCGAAGTCTGGTGGCGCCATCATCGCTCCTCGTGCTGGTAGCCGCCTGGATCCTGTCCGATGTTCCCGCGCTCCCGTGGGTCGGCCTGATCATCGGATCGATCGCGGTGCCGGCCTTCATTCCGGTTCTCGACAACCTCACGCCACGGCGATCGCGGATCTCCAAGCGAAGTCACCTGCGCGCCGTGGGCCGTGACATCGTCGTGGCCTTGTCGCAGACGCTGCTCGCCATCACCATGCTCGCCGACCAGGCATGGCTCATGGCCGATGCCGTCGTGCGCACGCTCGGGCGGGTCTACCTGACGCGGCGGAACCTCCTCGAGTGGGTGACGGCTGCGCAGGCGGGCTACGGAGCCACCCTGACGCCGAGGGCATTTTACCGGGACCTTCGTTGGGGCGTGGCCGTCGCCCTGGGAGCCGGCTCGCTCTGCCTTGCGCTCAAGCCGGAAGCCTTGCCCGGGGCGACCCCGTTCATTCTCCTCTGGGTGCTGGCACCTGCCCTCGCCCTGCGCATCAGCGTGCCCTCAGCGGTCGCGGCATCACAGGTCCTGTCCGCCCAGGAGGTGGGCTCGTTGCGGCTTATCGCCCGGCGGACTTGGCGCTTCTTCGAGACGTTCGTAGACGAGGAGGAGCATGCCCTCCCGCCGGACAATTTCCAGGAGGACCCCGAGCCCACCCGAGCTCACCGCACCTCGCCGACCAACATGGGTCTGTATCTGCTCAGTGTGATGACTGCCCACGACTTCGGCTGGATCGGAGTCCTGGACACCGCCCAACGGCTCGAGGCCACGCTGCAGACCATGGACAAATTGCGCCGCATCCGCGGTCACTTCTGCAACTGGTACGACACCCAGAACCTCCGGCCGTTGGAGCCGATCTACGTTTCCACCGTTGACAGTGGCAACCTGGCTGGGCATCTGATCGCCCTGGCTCAGGCGTGCCGCGAGCTCATCCATCGCCCTCTCTTCGGCCCACAGGTCCTGGAGGGTGTCACGGACGCTCTCCATCTGCTGCTCGAGTCGGCGAAAAAGGTCGAGAATCCGCAGCGTACGCAAACGGTCACGGCGGCCCAGCTCTGCGAGGCCGCGGAACGTATGTTGGTGAACCTGGAGGATCCCCCGACGGCTCTTGCCGAATGGGTCCAACGCCTCGAGGAGCTTGGGGCTCAGGCAGAGCACCTCCTGGATATCGCCCGCACCGTCTCGAGCAAGGTTGACGACGGCCCCCCATCGGAGGTCCGCGCGTGGGCGAGGGCCGTTCGGGACTCCATTCGAAGCCACGCCCGGGACATCGAAGCGGCGCTGCTCTTCGATGGCCTGGATGAGGTCCAGCGGGCTGAGACCGCCCTCGGGCGACATCTCTCCGACCTCGCACTGCGCGCCGAAGCGATGGTTCAGGCCATGGACTTCCGGTTTCTCTTCGACACCTCGCGCAAGGTCTTTTCCATCGGTTACCGCGTAGCCGATCACATGCTGGATCCGAGCTGCTACGACCTCCTGGCCTCCGAGGCACGGCTGGCGAGCTTTGTCGCCATCGCCAAGGGCGACGTGTCACCCCGGCACTGGTTCCGTCTCGGCCGGGCGCTCACGCCGGTGGGCCGCGGGGCCGCCCTCGTCTCCTGGTCGGGGTCCATGTTCGAGTACCTGATGCCTCTCCTGGTGATGCGGCAGCCTGCCCACAGCCTGCTGGACCTCACCTGCCGGCTGGTGGTGAGGTATCAGATCAGGTACGGCGCCGACCGGAAGGTCCCGTGGGGGGTCTCCGAGTCAGCCTACAACGTGCGCGATGTGCACCTCACGTACCAGTACTCGGATTTCGGCGTTCCCGGCCTGGGGTTCAAGCGGGGGCTGGGCGAGGACGTGGTCGTGGCTCCCTACGCCACGGCCCTCGCGGCCATGGTCGACCCGAAGGACGCGGTGGAAAACTTCGTCCGCCTCGAGGAGGCCGGGGCCCAGGGAGCATACGGCTTCTACGAAGCCCTCGACTACACCCCGTCGAGGCTGCCGGAGGGGGATCGGGTGGCCGTGGTCCGAGCCTACATGGCACACCACCAGGGAATGACCATTGTCGCCCTGGGGAACGTGGTTCACGACGGTCTGACCCGGAGGCGATTTCACGCCCATCCCCTGGTCCAGGCCGCAGAGCTCCTGCTCCAGGAACGGACGCCGCGCGCGGTGGCGGTGGCCCGTCCCCGGGCCGAGGAGGTGCGGGTGGCCGCGCTGGTCCGCGACCTCGTCCCCCCAACCCTGCGCCGCTTCGAATCCCCGCATGACATCACCCCCCGTACCCATTTCCTGTCCAACGGCCGCTACACGGTGATGGTCACGGCCGCCGGTGCCGGCTTCAGTCGATGGGGCAACCTGGCCGTCACCCGCTGGCGGGAGGACTCGACGTGTGACGGCTGGGGCTCCTTCATCTTTCTGCGGGACGCGGAAACCGGTGACCTCTGGTCGGCCGGCTTTCAGCCCAGCGGGACCGAAGCGGATGCCTACGAAGTGGTCTACTCCGAGGACCGGGCCAAGATCATGCAGCGGCACCGGTCGTTGTCGACCACTCTCGAAATCGTGGTCTCCCCGGAGGACGACGCCGAGCTTCGCCGGCTGACAGTCACCAATCTCGAGGATCGGGACCGTGAGATCGATGTCACGTCCTATGCCGAGGTCGCGTTGGCCCCGCAGGGCGCCGACGAGGCCCATCCCGCATTTTCCAACCTCTTCGTGGAGACGGAGTTCGTTCCAGAGCTCGGGACCCTGCTGGCGTCACGGCGCCCGCGGTCGGCCGACGAGCCCCGCGTCTGGCTCGCCCATCTGATCGCACTCGATGGAGGGACGATCGACACGTTGCAGTACGAGAGCGACCGCGCACGCTTTCTGGGCCGCGGTCGTGGGATCAGAACCCCGTGGTCCGTGGTTGGCGGGGAGCCCCTTTCGAACACTGCCGGGACTGTTTTGGATCCGATCATGAGCTTGCGGCAGCGGGTGGCGATTGCCGGTCGAGGGACCGTTCATCTCGTGTTCACGACGCTCGTGGCACATTCCCGCGATGAGGTTTTGGCAACGGCGGAGAAATACCGCCAGCGGGAAACCTTCGAGCGAGCAAGCTCGCTGGCCTGGACCCAGGCCCAGGTCCAGCTGCACCACCTTCGGGTCACACAGGATGAGGCTCATCTCTTCCAGCGTCTGGCCAATCGTCTGCTCTACGTCGATCCCACCTTGCGGGCGGCGCCTCAGGAGCTGGCAAAGAACCGCGGCGGCCAGTCCGGGCTCTGGGCCTACGGCATCTCCGGCGATCTTCCGATCGCGCTGGTGTGCATCGAGACGGCGGAGGAACGGGAGGTCGCGAGGCAGCTCCTGCGGGCGCACGAGTACTTGTACCGGAAGGGGATTTCCGCCGATCTGGTAATCCTGAATGCGCAGGACACCTCTTACGCTCCGGGCCTCCAGGAGTCGCTCGAATCCATGGTGCGAGCGATCCAGTCCGCAGCCGGTCACGAGGGCCATCCGGAACATGGAGGCGTCTTCCTGCTCAGGGCGGATCTCGTGCCACCGCCGGACCAGATCCTGCTGCAAACTGCGGCGCGAGTCGTGATTCTGGCGCGCCGGGGTTCATTGTCTGAGCAGGTGGTCCGGCTGGGGCGGTCGAGGCCGGGGCCGGCTCCTCCTCAGCTCCGCGCACCACCCGAGTCGATCGAAACCGTTCCCCCCCCCGCGTTGGATCTCGAGTTCTTCAACGGCCTGGGGGGATTCACACCGGACGGCCGCGAGTACGTCACTGCTCTGGGCAAGGGGCAATCGACCCCGGCTCCCTGGATCAACGTGGTGGCAAACCCGGATTTCGGTTTCCAAACCTCCGAATCGGGCTCGGGCTTTACATGGTCGGTCAACAGCCGGGAAAACAAGCTCACGCCGTGGTCGAACGATCCCGTCAGCGACCCTCCGGGTGAGGCTTTCTATGTCCGGGATGAGGACAGCGGTCTCGTCTGGGGACCGACCATCCTGCCCATCCGCCAGGAACCCTGGCCATATGTCATTCGGCACGGCCAGGGCTACAGTCGATTCGAACATACCTCCCACGGCATCACTCTGGACCTCCTGCAGTTCGTGCCTGGGCGGGACCCCGTCAAGATCTCTCGCCTCACCATGGAAAACCGGTCCGATCGCAAACGGCGGCTCTCGGTCACGGCGTATGCGGAGTTGGTGCTGGGAGTCGCGCGGGGCGGCTCAGCGCCTTTCGTGGTCACCGAAATCGATCCCGCGACCGGCGCCATGTTTGCGAGCAACGCCTGGAACGGGGAATTTGCGGGCCGGGTCGCCTTCGCCGACCTGGGCGGGCGTCAGACCTCCCATACCGGCGATCGCCTCGAGTTTCTGGGCCGGAACTCCGGCCTCGACCATCCTGCGTCGCTGGAACGCCGGCGGGAGCTCTCGGGAAAGACCGGGGCGGGCCTGGACCCTTGCGCCGCGCTAAAGACCACAGTGGAGCTGGAACCAGGAGAGCGCACCGAGGTGGTGTTCATGCTCGGCCAAGAGGAAAGCCGCGAGGACGCCCGTTCCCTGATCGAACGCTGGCGCACGATGGACTGCGACGCGGCGCTCCTCAAGGTTTCCCAAGGCTGGGACCGGGTCCTAGGTGCCGTACAGGTCAAGACTCCCGACCCCTCGATGGACCTCCTGCTCAACCGCTGGCTGCTTTATCAAACGCTCTCCTGCCGAGTTTGGTCCCGCTCCGCGTTCTACCAGTCTGGCGGTGCGTACGGGTTCCGCGACCAGCTCCAGGACGTTTTGGCTCTGGCGGTGACGCGACCCGAAATCGTGCGCGAACACCTCCTCCGGTCTGCCGCCCGGCAGTTCCCCCAAGGCGATGTCCAGCACTGGTGGCATCCCCCGTCGGGCCGCGGAGTGCGGACCCGAATCTCTGACGACCGCCTCTGGCTGCCCTATGCGACGGCCCGCTATCTCAGGATCGTCGAAGATTGGGCGGTGCTCGACGAGGAGGTTCCCTGGCTCGAGGGGCCGGCCCTGGAGGAGGGTCAACAGGAAGCTTACTTCGAACCCAAGCAGTCAGAAGAGCGGGCCACCCTGTACGAACACTGCGCGCGGGCGCTGGACTGCAGCCTCGAAGTGGGCAGTCACGGCCTGCCTCTGATGGGAGCCGGGGATTGGAACGACGGCATGAACCGCGTCGGCCATGAGGGCCGAGGAGAAAGCGTCTGGCTGGGCTGGTTTCTGATCCTGAACCTCGGGGATTTCGCCCGCATCGCCGACCTCCGCGGCGAAGAAGAGCGTGCGGCACGGTGGCGGAGCAGGGCCGCTTCTCTCCAGGCTTCGCTGGAAGAGGAGGCGTGGGACGGGGAGTGGTACAGGCGCGCTTTCTTCGATGATGGGACGCCGCTCGGATCGGCGGAAAACGACGAGTGCCGGATCGACTCCATTGCCCAGTCGTGGGCGGTCATCTCCGGTGCCGGCGACAAGGAGCGGGCGCGCCGGGCCATGGAGTCCGTGGATCGGCGTCTCGTCCGACGCGACGACCGCCTGATGCTGCTCTTCTCGCCGCCATTCGACCAGACACCCCTCGACCCCGGATACATCAAGGGATATCCCCCAGGTGTCCGGGAAAACGGCGGCCAGTACACCCATGGCGCGATCTGGTCGGCCGTGGCTTTGGCGATGCAGGGCGAAGGTGACAAGGCTCTCGAACTGTTCAACTTACTGAGCCCCATCCACCATGCCAGCAGCCGCGCGGGCGTTCACGTGTACAAGGTGGAGCCCTACGCCGTTGCCGCAGATATCTACTCCGAGCCGCCGAATGTGGGGAGGGGAGGATGGACCTGGTACACCGGGGCTGCGGGCTGGCTCTACCGCCTCGGCCTGGAGTGGATTTTGGGATTTGAGAAGCGAGGTTCCGCCCTCCGCATCGATCCGTGCATTCCCAAGGAGTGGAAACGCTTCGAGATGGCCTATCGCCATGGCGACACGCTTTACCTGATCACCGTCGAAAACCCGAAGGGAGTCTGCCGGGGGGTAGCTCGTGTCACCCTCGACGGGACTCCGCTTGGGAAAGAAGCCCTGGTTCCTCTGGCCGACGACGCCCGCGAGCACCACGTCCAGGTAGTGCTCGGATAGGCCCTTCGCCGCTCGTTGGGCCTGCTGGCACAGAGCGGCCCGCACCTCCACCGGGTCCTTCCGGGGCGGACTCCGGCGGTCAATCGGCCCCCGGGGGCTGATCGGGCAGGACGTAGGTGCCGTCGAGCCGACCGAGCATCTCTTCGTACCGTCGTTCGAGCGCATCCAGCTCGGACCGGTACTGGGCGTCGTCGATCTCGCCGAGATGCAAACGATGATCGAGCAGCCGCAGCTGGGCTTCGTACCACCGGTCGGGATCGAAGTTGTAGGTCATGGCCCGCCGATCACCACCCCACCATACGACCTTCTCGAGCGGACAGTCCACCGCGAAGGTGGTTGGGGTGGACCGCGTGAACGGAACCGTAATATTCTGACGATGGTGAATTCAAACTGCGGGCTCCCCGACGTGAGCCGTGCGACCGCGATATCGCCGAGAGGAATGATGATGCATGACGCCGTGCGGGTGACGTTGGTGTCGCTGGCGGTTGGACTCAACCTCTGCTGCAATCCTGGCGACACTCTGCGTCAAGGTGATCCCAGGGGCGCCGATGAGAAGCTGCCACAACTGGTGCGCCCCGACGGGACCTATCCCACCCGGCCGCTCGAGGTCGTCGCACCGGTGTTCTCACAGTACGTGGACGAAATCCCGCTCAATCACATGGACCTCCCGCCCGATGAGCTGCCGCAGACCCGCGCGGGCATGAAAGAACTGCTGGATCGGGTCAGCCGATGGCTCAATTGAAATGCTGCCGAGACCAGCCGAGACGATATGCACCCGTCATTTTTTTAAAAGAGCCGGGGGAGGTTCGGGCACGGGTCACGAGACGCTGTTTCATCGCCCGTGAGCACGTCTGATATCCTCCCCAGCCAGGTGTTGAAGCTGTCCAGAACTGTTGAAAATACACCGTAACGGGGAGAAGAAAAATGACCGACAAAGCTGTAACGGATCCGGGACCTCTCTGGCTGTCCATCGAGCAGAAGCTCGCCGAGATCGCCGCCAAGGATCTCGAGGGGGACAACACGGAGCGAACCATCCAGCAGATCGCCTCCAAGCTCGACGAAGCGGGATTCAACGTCTCGCGCCACGGCGGGAACATGCTCCAGCTGAGGGCAGCCGTCGCCGCGAGGGCCAAGGTCGGCAGACCGCTGCTGACCGACTTCAACGACGCCGTCGCAGCGCTCACGTTGGACGATCTGGCGAATCTGAAGTCAGCGGCCGTTACGCTGGTCCGTGATGTAGGCGAGACGTGGCCGAAAATCAAGGACGTCGATCGCCGGCCCCAGATACTGGAGATCATCGAGAACAAACGGCTCGACCTGCTAATTGCCCAGGCCAAGGGCATGGCTGACGATCGGGGCATCCGGTTCCTCATCGAACAAAAGCTGACGCCGGAGATGATCATTTCGGCGCTGGCCATCACCGAGGCGAAGTACGCCGAGGTCACCGCCGCCATCAAAGCCGAGCTGGCGGAGATCGCCAGAGTCGAGAAGCTGCTCGAGGTGGTCGCCGATCAGAGCCCCGAAACCCGGGCCAGACACCTCATCACCAACGATGTCGCCGACGAGAGCATCGTTGCTCTGGCGGGAATCGACCAGGCGATGATCGACGCCGCCAGGGAGGCGATGGAGGAGGAGCTGAACGAGAAGCGGCGCCTCGCCGAAGAGGCGGCCGCAGCCAAGAAGGCGGCGGCGGAGGGACCTGCTCTGGACGCCATTGAGCCGGCTGAAATGCTCGAGCACATCGAGGCGATCCGGGAAATCATGGAGTTTTCCGACCAGGAGGACGAGATCCGGCAGATGTGCGAGCAGAGCCAGATTCCAAGGAGTCTCGTGGACGTCGCGGTGTCTAACCCCGACAAGCTCGACGAGCTGGAAAAGGCCGCTGAAGGATAGCGGTCGGGCAGTTGGCCGTTGGCCGTTTGCCGTTAGCCGGGGGCAATTAGCCGGGGCAGTTGAGCGGTGACGATCGGACGCGGTTTTCCGAATTCCGAATTCCGAATTCTGCCTCCCGCCTCTCGCCTCTCGCGGAGCTGACAACCACTGCCGGAGAGGCTAAACTGCCATGCCGGGTCGCGGCACGTGAAATTTTTCCCAAGGATGGACCATGACAACATCGAAGATCATCTGGACCAAAATCGATGAGGCGCCGGCACTGGCAACCTACTCTCTCCTGCCGATCGTCCGGGCCTTCACCAGCGGCTCGGGCATCGAGGTCGAAACCCGGGACATCTCGCTGACGGGGAGAATCATCGCCAACTTCCCGGATCATCTGACCGAGGAACAGAAGATCCCCGACAACCTCACCCGGCTTGGTGCGCTGGCCAAGACTCCAGAGGCCAACATCATCAAGCTGCCCAACATCAGCGCCTCCATTCCTCAGCTTCAGAGCGCCATCCGAGAGCTGCAGGCCAAGGGATACGACATTCCCGACTACCCCGAGGAGCCCAAGACCGACGCGGAGAAAGCCCTTCAAAAACGATTTGCCGTGTGTCTCGGATCCGCGGTGAATCCGGTCCTGCGTGAGGGCAACTCCGATCGCAGACCGGCGGCCGCGGTCAAGCGTTTCGCGCAGAAGCACCCCCACAAGATGATGAAGCCCTGGCCCGACTCAGGGTCCAAGGCGCGGGTCGCCCACATGGACGGCAACGATTTCTTCGGCAACGAGAAGTCGACCACCATGACCGGGGCGAGGGCGGTGAAGATCGAGTTTGTCGCCGACGACGGCAAGACCACCGTTCTCAAGGAGCAGCTGGCCCTTCAAGACGGCGAGGTCATCGATACCACGGTGATGAACGTCGCCGCACTGCGTGCTTTCTACGCCAAGCAGATCGAGGCGGCCAAGAACGACGGCGTCCTGCTGTCCCTGCACCTCAAGGCGACCATGATGAAGATCTCCGATCCCATCATGTTCGGTCACTGCGTATCCGTGTATTACAGGGACGCGCTCGACAAGCACGCCGCGACGCTCGAGGAGATCGGGGCCAACGTCAACAACGGGCTCGCCGATGTTCTTCAGAAGCTGGAGCGGCTCCCCGAGGCGAGGAGAGCGGAGATCGAAGCCGACATCGCCGCCGTGTACGAAACCCAACCCGCCCTGGCCATGGTCGACTCCCGAAGGGGCATCACCAACCTGCACGTTCCCAACAACATCATCGTCGACGCGTCGATGCCCAACGTCATTCGCGACGGCGGCAGAATGTGGAACAAGGACGACCAGCTCCAGGACTGCATCGCCATGGTGCCCGACCGCTGCTACGCGACCATGTACGCGGAGATCCTCGAAGACGCAAAACGAAACGGCCAGTTCGACCCCGCGACCATGGGCAGCGTCTCCAACGTCGGTCTGATGGCCCAGAAGGCCGAGGAGTACGGTTCCCACGACAAGACCTTCGAGGCGCCGGCCGACGGCACGATTCGCGTCGTCGACGCCTCGGGCGCCACCATCCTCGAGCAGCCGGTCGAGGCCGGCGACATCTTCCGGATGTGTCAGGTGAAGGACGCACCCATCCAGAACTGGGTGAAGCTGGCGGTGACCAGGGCGCGGGCCACCGGCTCGCCCGCGATCTTCTGGCTGGATGAGGGCCGGGCCCACGACGCCGAGATCATCAAGAAGGTGAACACGTACCTGCCGGATCACGACACCAGCGGTCTCGATATCCGCATCATGAAGCCCGTCGACGCCATGAGGTTCTCGCTGGAGAGGATCCGTCGGGGCGAGGACACGATCTCGGTGACGGGCAACGTCCTGCGTGACTATTTGACGGACCTGTTCCCGATCCTCGAGCTCGGAACCAGCGCCAGGATGCTGTCGATCGTGCCGCTGATGAACGGCGGCGGCCTTTTCGAGACGGGCGCCGGCGGCTCTGCCCCCAAGCACGTCCAGCAGTTCCTCAAGGAGGGCCACCTGCGGTGGGATTCACTGGGCGAGTACTGCGCCCTGGTCCCTTCCCTCGAGCTGGTTGCCGAGAGCACCGGCAATGAAAAGGCGAAGATCCTCGCCGAGACGCTCGATGAGGCCATCTCCAGTTACCTGGAGAACGGCAGGCTGCCTTCTCGCAAGGTCGATGAGATCGACAACCGGGGCAGCACCTTCTACCTGGCGATGTACTGGGCGCAGGCGCTGGCGGCGCAAACCAGGGACGCGGCGATGCAGGCCCGCTTTGCCGAGGTGGCGCGCGAGCTCGCGGAGAACGAAACCACGATCGCCGGCGAGCTGCTGGCCGCTCAGGGCAGCCCGGTGGATATCGGCGGCTACTACCTCCCCGATGAGGCGATGACCGAGCGGCAGATGCGTCCCAGCCCGACCTTCAACGCCGTCATCGACGCCATCGGCAGCGAGGGATAGCACCAAAAAACCCCCTCGCGGGAGGGGGTTGGTTGAGGTTGTAGGACGGCTTACCAGCGGCTGCTGCTGGGGCGGCCACCGTCGCGGTCGCGGTTCCTGGCCTGGGCGACGTCCACCTTGATGGTTCGGCCGTCGAGCTCGGTCTGGTTGAGGGCCGCAACGGCCTTGTCGGCCGACTCGTCGTCGGAAAAGGTCACGAAACCGAAACCACGGGAGCGGCCCGTGTCACGATCGGCGATCACGGTCGCCTCGGTGATTTCACCATGGGGCTCGAACGCCTCGCGCAGTGCGCGATCATCGGTGTTCCAGCTTAAAGATCCAACAAACAACTTCTTCGGCATTTCATCTTCCTTTTTTGGGGCGCCGACTTCTGCGGCAGTCCCCGGTTCCTTCATTGGGGCGGGCCTGCTGCCCGCCGGATCGCTGGTCAGCCACGGTGGCCGACCTGATACATCGCTCTTTTCATTTTTCATTCGAGCCACGGGCCCTGGGGCCAGTCGGCTCAGACCCTGTTCACTTCAACCTCACACTCTCCATTCTTTCTGCAGGCGCATGACTCGAGTGTCGCAGGTGCGCTGCGTGTCGTTTCCGGCTGGGTTGTGAACGGGAGAATTGCCGGGGGACTGCCGTTCGGGTCATCGAGGGACCCTGCGAGTTTTGAACCGGCCTCTGCTTTGACACTCTGAGTCCGCATACAGCCGATTCGACATCATGTCACAACCGCCGTCGAATAGCAAACTATTCCTGGAAAGTGGTTTGAGCATTCGTACAGCGAAGGATGCACCCGCGCCCAAGCGACACGGCGCGGAACCCGCAGTCACTCGATCGCCGCCCCACCCCGAGCCGTCATGCACTGCGATAAAGTGACTCGTGGCAAGCATGGATAGCTTTCGACCCCTGGTCGTGCGGGTCGCCGCCCTCGGCGACACGATTCTGCTGACCGCGATGCTGCGGGGGCTGGCCGAGTATTGGCAGCGACCCTGCGACGTGGTGGTGCACGCCGCCTGGGCGGACTCGGTGCTGGTCGGGCTGGACTCGGTCGGCGAGGTGTTCGGGCTGACCAGCCGCACGGCGCCGTACTGGCTGTGTCCGTCCCAACAGCGCCTGGTCGGTTGGCTGCGACATCGAAAACCCGGACCCACCTATGTCATCGACAACCGGGACACGGTGTTGCGTCTGCTTCACCGCGGCCGGGTTCCCGGGGAGTGGTTGGTGACCAGCTTCCAGGTGCCGTGGCGCCAGCGGCAGCACCACCTCGATCACCTCCTGGAGGTGGCTCGCCACACGCCGGCAGCCTGCCCGGGGCCGCCCGGCCTGTTCCCGGATCCAGCCCCCGTACCCGAGATCCGGGTTTCGGAAACCGAGGTAGCGGCATGCCGGTCGTGGCTCGGCCAGAAGGGGTGGCGCGGTGCGCCGCTGGTGGCGGTCCAGACCCAATCGCGCCGAGCGAGCCGTGGCAGCTGGCCGGGCCGGCGCTGGGAGGCCGCGATCCGGAGCATCGCCGCCGACCTTCAAGACCCCACATTCGCCCTCATCGGAGCGCCACACGAGGCCGCCGCGGTGCAGCGGATTGCCGACCGCTGCCGCGATCTGCCGGTGGTCAACCTCGCCGGTGAGTTGCCCGTTCCCAGGCTGTTCTCCCTGCTGAGCATCTGCCACTCGTGCGTCAGCCTCGACACCGGACCGGCCCACGCTGCCGCCGCGCTGGGCTGTCCGCTGGTGGTCCTGATCCGCCACACCCATCCCGACGAATACCGCCCTGTCGGTCCGGAGGACCGGATCGCACAGGTGTGCGCTCTGCCTCCAGACCGGTGGCCCCAGACTCAGCGTGAGTTCGCTCGAGCCCATCGCACCGAGGACATCGAGCCCGAGCAGGTGGTGGCCGCCTGGCGGCGAGTGGTCACCCGGCCCTCAAGTCGCCGGTGATCGACTTCCGCACCTGTGCTATACTTAAAGAAACTGAGAACAATAATCAATCCGGCAGGAGGACCGCCATGAAATTCCCGATTGCGAGATTCGTTATCATCGCCATCGCGTTGCTTGCCATTGTGATCCCCGCCGTCGCCGACCCCGATGGCTCCGCCCGGCCGGGAAACGACGAAATCTGGGTCGACGGTCCGGATCCGGTGCAGCCGGGCGTTGGATCGGACCGCCCGGACGCTGCGGTGGACAACTCGGGTCGACTGATTTTCGTCTGGGATTCGTTCTCCGCAGCCGGAGGGGATCGTAACGACGTCTTCGTGCGGCGATTCGACACCGACGGCAACGCCCTCGGCGACCCGATCTTCGTCAACACCCTCGTCGACGACGACCAGTCCTTCCCTCGGGTCGCGGTGGCGGCCGACGGCTCATTCCTGGTGATCTGGCAAAGCGACGAGCCCGACGGGGCGGTGGATCGAAAATGGGTCCGCAGCCAAGCCTTCAACGCCAACGCCAACCCCGTCGGCTCGGAGCAGCTGCTGAGCACGCTGCCCACCAGCGAACCCACCGATGTCAACGCCGACGTGGCTGCGCTTCGGGGTGGCGGCTACGTGGTGGTCTGGAGGAGCCGCAACTCCCCGGGCCCGGATCCCAACTACAGCATTCAGGGACGCAGGGTCGGAGCGAATGGGACACCCCAGGGTGGTCAGTTCCAGGTCAACTCCACCATCGACTTTACCGAGAATTACCCGGCCGTCACCCAGCTGGCCGACGGCGGCTTCCTGGCCGTCTGGTCCGGACCCGAGGTTCACGGCCGCCGGTTCAACGCCTCCGGCAACCCGGTGGGCAACGACTTCCAGATCAACACCCTGACCGCCGGTACCGAGGCGGAGGTTGATGCGGCGGTGGGCTGGGAGGGCGACGTCATCGTGGTTTGGAAAGACACCGAGGGCAACGGCTCGGACCGGGAAATCCGTGGGCGGGTGTACAACCACAACCTGGCCCCGCTGGGACCTGACTTTCGCATCAACACCGTCACTGACGGACAACAGGAAAACGTCCGAGCCGGCGATAACGCCAACGGAGGGTTCTTCATTGCCTGGGACAGCGACGTGAGCGGTGGAGGCGACGCCGGGACCGACAGCATTCAGGCCCGGGTCGTTACGGGCAGCAACGAGTTCGCCGGACCGCAGTTCCAGCTCAACGTCTGGACCAGCGGAGACCAGCAACGTCCGGGGGTCGCCGGCTGGTACGGCCGGGTGGCCGCGGCGTGGCGAAGCCCGAGCAACCCGGACACCTCGCAGGCCGTCATCACCGGCCAAACCTCGGTGCACTGCGATGTGTTCTGCGACGATTTTGAGTGGGGCAGCCTCTGGCGCTGGACGCAGACCATTCCGTGACGCTCAGCAACGTCAAGATCCTGGATATGGCGGAAGCTGCGGGTTAGTCGTCCTCCCTCCCGTCCCACAAGCGGTCGCTGAGCTCGATGTGCTGGGAGAACTTGATGAACCGGGCCAGGCCGGCGATCTTCGGCCGCCGATCGGCGGCCATCGAGTGGACGGTGATGCGGCCGTTCGGTCTAATCACGCAGAGCGTTTCGCCGTACTGACCGACACCCCCTTGCCGTCTGGTGTCCTTGCGATGCTCGAAAATGGAGTGGCCGAGAAAGTGATTGCGCCGGTTCGGCAACTCCATCAGATGGGCGATCGAAGGGGCGAAGTCGAGGCTCGTCGTCACCCCAGGATCGAATCGCCGCGGCAGATCGAGATCGGGATGGTAGATCACCAGCGGAATACGATCGAAGAACACCTTCTGATAGTCGGGACCGGCGACCTCGATGAAGGCGGGCGTCGGGAAGTGGGGGTGGTCCGCGGTCAGAATGACGACCGTGTTGGCGGCCAGCCCAGAGGCAATGAAGCGCCGCCAGAACTTTCCAAAGGCGTCATCGAAGGTGCGGGTGGTGTTGAGCACCTTGTTGGATCCGTCGCCATAGATGACGCCGTCGGACCTCGCATCGAGGTTGGTGTGGGTGCCAACGTTGTAAACGAATGCGAAGAACGGTTGTTCGACCCGGCCCGTCTCGATCGTCGACCACAGCGCCCGCATCATCTGGTGGTCGCTCAGGTGGGTGCCCGCTGCCTCGTCGGGGCCAAGGAGGTCAGCGAGGATCTGATCCCTGAGCAACGACCGAGCAAAGCCCACCGCCTCGGCCTGGACGTCCATCCTCGCTTTCTGGGCCGTGTTGGCGCCGAGCAACACCGTGTCGTAACCATCCCGCTGGAGCATTGTGGGGAGCCCCAGGAGCCGGACCTTGGGCGGCTCGAAGTCGGGCTCGAACCACCCTCCCACGCCGCCGTAGAACGGGTAGATCGAACACAGCTGTCCGCGCAGGCCGCGATAGGTTGCCGCGGTGTGGCTGAAGTAGTTGTCGACCACCATCGCCTGGCGGGCGAACTCCTCGATCTCCGGGGTGATCCCGGCGTGGGGGCTGTCGTAAATCGAGAGCTTGCGCGCCGACAGGCTCTCGACGAAGAAGACGATGAGGTTCTGCGCTTCGCTCTGTCGCAGCCGGCGAAACGGTGTGGTGCCGTCGTGGATTCGCTGCTTGATGAAGGGATATGGCGAGCCCGGGTCGACGACGAACCCGAAGTCCCTGGCAATCTGAACGTCGTCCGCTGCCAGTGTCGGACCCGGAAGCCGCTCCCCGCCGAGGAGCAGATCGAAGAGCCGGGAGACGGGAAAACCGCCCGGCGGCGATTGGTGGGCCCACCGGTGGGCGGGAGCGCTCCCGACGAACGGCATCACCAGCACGAACCCCGCCACCACGACCCCGCAGGTCAGGAGCACACGGGTTCGGACCCGGGAGCGTGCGCCGCGAGTTCTGAACAACAGCACCACCACGGCCAGGGTCAACAGAATCGGGAGCGCGGCGACGCAGAGGGAGAACGGGCTGACGAGGAGACCGATGTGAACGGCGTTGTGCAGTGCGTCGGGCGTCAGGAACTGGCGGGTGAAGTAGAAGGCGAGAAACTGCGTTGCTTGCCCCACAAGGAAAAGAAAAAACAGCAGGCAGAACAGGTGATCCATGATTGGTCGCCGACGACCGACCATCCACACCGCGAGCAGGATGACGGCGAGCCACTCGACCGAATGACCGTAACCGAAGGCGAGCGAGACGGATTCCGACTGCGAGGTCGGCCCACCGTCCCCGATGGACATCACCCAGCGGTACGCAGCCAGCTGACCCACGATGCACGACAGGAGGAAAACCACTGCCGACAGGATCGACGACCCGAAATCCGGGCCAGGGCTCCCTGCTGAATCGGTCTCGGGTCTCACGGCGCGTGGCTCACGCCTGAAAATAACCGATCCTGCTCACCGCAGCCCGACCTCCCGGGGGATCAACCCCCGGGGCTGCATCCCCGGTTGGCGGGAAACCTGGCTCCTGCTTCTCGTACCTGAGCGGGCGGGCAGGGGGCGAATAATTCCTGTTCCACAGGTTGCCCTCCCGTTTCGCTACAATCTCGGGCATCTCAACGCATGGAGGACACCATGGCATTCGCAGCTGCCCGCACTGCCCTATCCCAAGGACGCACTGGCACCCAAGGTGTCGGCGGAAACCATCGAGTTCCACTACGGAAAGCACCACCAGGCGTACGTCAACAACCTCAACAACCTCGTCGCCGGCACCGACTGGGAGGCAAAGAGCCTGGAGGAGATCGTCACCTCCGCCGACGGCGGGATCTTCAACAACGCGGCCCAGGTGTGGAACCACAGCTTCTACTGGAACTGCCTGAGTCCGGACGGCGGCGGCGAACCGGACGGAGCGCTTGCATCGGCTATCGCAGGGGCATTCGGCGGATTCGACAGCCTTTCGCGAGCAGTTCACCAAGGCGGCAGCGACCCACTTCGGGTCGGGATGGGCATGGCTGGTCCGGACGCCCACGGGGGACCTGTCGGTGCTGTCCACCGCCAACGCCGGCAACCCGATGCGCGATGGTGCCACGCCGCTCCTGACCTGCGACGTGTGGGAGCACGCCTACTACATCGACTATCGCAACGCGAGACCGTCCTACATCGACGCCTTCTGGCAGTTGGTCAACTGGGACTTCGTCAGCGCCAACTTCTCCGGCGGCTAACGGGCATCCACCTTCCGCCAGGTCAAGACGTGCCGAGTCCGACGCGGCGGGCCAGGTCGGAAATGAACAGTCCGTTCGGATCCAGCCTCCGCTTGATCAGCAGCAGATCCTTGTAACGGGGATAGACGAGATGAAACTGCTCGGGCCTCAGCACCTGGTCCTTGGCGAGGTGGATCTTGCCGCCCCGCTTGACCGTCGCGTCCACCAGGCGGTCCACCGCCGCGCGGCTGGCCGCCTCGTGGCGTTTTTTGGGGTGGAACTCGAAGTTCAGGCTGTAGCCGTCTTCGGAGAAGGACAGCAGCCCGTCATCGGACCGATGGGCTCGCATGATGGAGGTCACCGGCGGGCTCGGAGAGCTCTGACAGATTTCGAGCAGCTCGACGATCGCCTCGCGAGCCTCGGACTCGGGAAAGTTGAGCTGGACGGTGTATCCCCGCGGACCGCAGACCAGATGGGCCGGCGGCACCGTGAAGCTGGCCTCGAAGTTGAACCGGAGGAAGAGCTCGGTGTTCGACGACCGCCCCAGCCGGTACAGCACCCGGCCCATGGCGTAGTAGAGCGTGTTGAAGGCGCGCACCAACGGCCGCTGAAAGTGCAGCATGAGAGACAGGAACGGCCCCAGCCGCTCGTGCAGGGCGAGGCCGAGCCTGCGGTGATCGTCGAGACGCTTGAAGCCTGCGGCGAGGTACTTCTGCCGCTCGGCCTCGGTGTCGGGGTGCTCGATCCGCTTCGCCGCATGGACCACGGAGCGGCCGATCTTGGACCCCCTGGCGTAGGCATCAACCCACACGACCGCCGCGTCGTACGTCTCCTTGACCCGGGCCATCGTCTCGAGCAGCTCGTCGACGTTGGCTGCCGGTATGCGGTCGATCTGTACCCAGGGCGATGGAATCGGCACCAGCTGGAGGGTCACCTCGACCACGATGCCGAGCAACCCGATGCCCCCCACAACCGCGTTGAACAGCTCGTGAGACCGATCGATGGTGAGGATCTCGCCATCGGCAAGCAGCAGCTTGAAGCTGACGACCTGGTGAGAGAAGTTGCCGTAGCGCCAGCCGTCCTTGCCGTTGACGTTGGCGCTGATCGCGCCGGCGACGCTGGAGTGTGATTCGGTCGGGCTGCCGGGGAGAGTGAGCAATCGGTGGTGGACCGCCTGGTAGATGTCAACCAACCGCGTTCCCGCTTCGACGGTGATCTGCGCGGTGTCCTCGTCAAAGTCGATAATCCGGTTCATGTCGCTCATGTCGAGCAGGGCCTGTCCGTTGTTGAGCGCGAGGTCCCCGTAACCGCGTCCGGCGCCGCGCGCGCAGATGGTCATGCCGTGTTGCCTGCAGTAGGCCAGCGCCTCGCGGCACTGCTCGAGGGTCGTCGGGCGCGCAACCAGGGAGCGGGTCGTGATCGAGCCGACCAGAGAGGTCAGTTCCTGCCATTCCATGAAATTCGGAAGACCCTGGGTTTCAGCTGTCATTCTCGCCATCCTCTCGGCGCGCAGCCTCGGTGCAGGATACATGGGACACCGGCAGTCCGCACCCCTGGCCGGTGCGCGCCGGGGAGGTCCCCCAACCGCGGCCGAAACGCAAAGCGGAACGTGGGTGTCGACACGAAGTCCCGTTACTGAGAAGATCGAGCCGGCGGTTTGAAGGTCGGAACGAGAGTACATATTGGCAGAGGAGACTGGCATGCCAATACCGTCAAGCGACAGCCTGGGATTGATCCCGATGGTCACGGTGGGGGAGGTTCCGGGGGCGGAACAGGTCCCATCAGCCGATGATCTCGAGATCTGTCTGGTCACGGACGAGGTCTGGCTGGAGGCAGGCTACAAGATCCTGGCCGCCCAGTTCGAGGAACAGGAACTGGATCCGATCGACTGGTACCTGCAATGGCTTAGAGAAGACCGCTGCGGATCCAACACGACCCCACTGGTCATGCTCGCCGGGTACTTCCGACGGTCGACGCAGGCCAATCTCGCGGGCGTGGTGTCGGGCAACCTGATGCCGATCCTCGAATCTGCGAGAGACAACCAAGACAACGAGCGCCGGAACATGTTGTTTGCCATCGGGCATCAGGTCACGACCACAGCGCTGCGAACCGCCGGCGTCCGGGGCGTGGGGACCAGGTTGTGGAGTGCTGCTCTGGAGGCGGCTTCGGTGGCGGCGCACGCGGCGGGCCGCACCCTCGACTACTCGGTCCTGGAGGCGCAGTCCGGATCGGTCGGCTTCTGGTCACGCCTCGGATACCGCAGCCCGCGGAACATGAGGTACTGGCAGCCGCCGCTGGTCTTCTCCGACGACGGAACGCCCCTGCATCCTCCGGTACCCGAAACGCTGATGTTGCGAGGGGTCACGAAGGAACTGTCCGAGCTGGTCTCGACGAGGTTCATCCTCGACGTCGTCTACACTCTTTATGAGTGCTGGTCCGTTTCCAGGTACCGAAACCTCCTCAGCCGCCAAGCCGTCGAAAAAATCGAGCACCAGGTATTCGGAACGCTTCTTCGCAACGTCGCAGCCACGCTTCCAGTCAACGGATATGTGTCTCTGATCGATTTCACCCCCGGCCTCGGTGGATCGGACCCCGCCGAGGGTGCCCCCGATGCCGGGCAGCAAGACAACTGATTCACTGGAGAATCGAAGGTGAGTGATTTTCGAATCGCATTTATGGGCCTTTTGGAGGACGCCGGACACGAGGATTACGAACGCTGCGCATTCACGGCGAAGGAACTCGCGGATCTCTACGGCGAGGATCCGGAAGCAGCTCCCTATCTCCGATTCGCTGCGTATTTTCGGTTCTTCGCCGAGGGATACCGCATCTGGCAGATCAGCTACAGATACGTCGCGGTTCGAAATCGATTCCGGGCCGCCGAGCGAGTGATGACTGCGCAGGATAGCAAGGGCGGAGCACCTGAGCAGTCGCCGGAGGCAGGCACCCTCGCAGCGGCACTCGCGCTGCTCACGGACGCGCTGTGCGAGTACACCCGGTGCGAAAACGCGATCATCGCCAACGACCCATTCGCACTTCGTGATCATGCGCGGACGGCGGTAGAACACGAGGAGCGCGCCCTCTCCCTGCTCGACGGATCTTCATCTACTGACCCGATTCTCGCCGGAATCGGCGATTGGCTGACCGGCTACCTGCAGATGAACTGCGACCTTCACAGAGGGTTTTACGCCGTTGCCGACGTCTACTCGCGCGTGATTCAGGACCGCGACTGCTCCACGTCGCTGTGGATGGCCCGATTGCAGGAAGCGAAAGAGGCGCTGACCCGTCTCCAAACGGAACATGATTCTGTAGAGCTCGCATCCGAACTGAATGCCCATATTCGGCACATTGAGACGCACCGAAGGAGGATCGAGAACCCCGATACGACGACCCTGCGCATCCAGCGAGGCAAGCTCGTGCTGTCCCTCTCGGCATCGTGCAACATGACCTTGGTCGATGCCGTACTGGACGATCCTGACCAGTTTCTGAGCCACATTCAGCAGGGCTTCGCAGAGCTCGGCGTCCAGGCGCAGAACATTCGAGAGACTCAGCTACACGACATCTTCGCCACCAGCTTTGGCACGCGGTATCTTCGCGGCCTGGCGTTTGACCTTCCCTCGTTCGAGGTGTGTTTTTTGTCTGGACGGGTCTTTTGGTTCGTTCCCCGGATCACGATCAGCGCTTTTGGTGTGTGTACGGTCAGTTTTCAGCACGAAATCGGGGGCGAAGCGGATGGCCTCGATGTCGAGTTCTCGCGCGCGCTCCAGACTCTTATCTGTCCTCACGCCCCTCAGGTCGACATTCGATTCCCGAGCACCGCCTCGGGCTTGGCGTTCACGGACCGTCAGCCCGCCGGATCGACGCCGATTCTGGCGTTCCGATTCGGCGAGCGACTGGACATCAGGGAGGCGTCGAGATGCCTCGAACGTCTCTGTGACCAACTCCCCGCGGGCATGACCGAGGATGATCGCGCCAGTGTCGTTCAGCCATCCCGCCGGGCGCAGATCCTGCTCGAAGATACCGATCTTGTCGGCCGGTTGGACTTCGCGGGAAGTGAGGCGGCGGACCCCTTCGAGTCGATTCGGGAGAGCATCGCCGAAGCCGTCAGGAATGGGAGCCGGATCGTTCGATCCGGGAGACTTGGCGCGTCTGATGCCGGCAAGCTCCAGATGTTGATCGACCAGGTGACGGCTGTCTGCAACAAGCTGACGTACGTTTCGGACGTGGCCGAGCTTTACCTGAACGTCATGGCGCGGGGCTTTCAATCGGTCGTTCGCGAATCCGTCGACATCAGCGGCTGCTTCATGAGCACCCTTCAAGGGTCCGGTTTCAACCGGGACCGCGTCTGGTTGCTCCGAAAGGACACCGGGTGGTTCTCGTACATTTACGCCATCAGAATCGATGAGATTGCCCGCGACGGCTCCGTCCTCCGCGAGCATGTCGGTTTCGATGAGATTGCACAGCACCCTGACACCAGCGGGTTCATCATCGACCAACGGGAGGCTCGCGCCAGCTTCGACGACTGGCGGTTTATCGCGCACGGCTCGCACGAAACGGAGAACTTGGCCTTTGTGAGGTCGCACTCCACCGACGGTTTCTTCCTTTCGGAGTACCAGTCATTCATGTATCTGCCGGATGATCCGCTCTACCTGACCGACCAATACGAAGCGACCGTCGAGCTGGCAGGGTGGATCGACACCGTCATCAAGTACTACGACGCCCTTGGTCAGTGTCTGAACGCCTCCCTCCGGACGCGGCTGGCGGAGGTCATTCTCGCGCGACGCACGCGAACACGGATTGGAGCGGGAGACCTCAAGGTGGATTTGGGCGCCATGAAGGCTCTGCGCGCAGACGCCATGACGCTGCAAGCCCTGATTTCGAAGGTCGGCATTTCGCGATACAAGGACCACGGCGACCTCATGATCCGCATCATCGAGAACATGAAGCTGGACCGTGCCGTCGAGGTCCTCGACGTCCACCTGGGCCAACTCCAGGAGCTTCAGGCGCACCTCGTGGAAGTGCTGCGTGAGAGAAAAGAGAGAGGCTACAGGTTTGGCGTCCTCGTTCTGTCCAGCCTCCTCGGTGCGACGGCTGTGGAGGGACTCATCAGCTCATTGTTCGCATCCTTCGCCTGGGAGGCGCCGCAGGTTCAAGGCATCGTCTCGGTGGTCGTTTTGGTGGCGGTGGTGGCGGTTCTGATCACGCTCGGCCGAATCACTGACGACTAGCTTGTTCCTCCCAGTGGTTTGAGACGATGGCGGCGTAGTTGAGGGGGTGAGTACCTCGCTCATTCCTGTTCCCTGCCCCCGGGGACCCCTCGATCGCTCATCGAGACGGGGATTGGCCTCGGCCAATCGCGGGGTCTGCGGACTTCGCTTCATTGATGGTGCGGTCCGGCGGACGACCCCCTTGCGGCTTGCTCGCTCGGGGCGGGCGTGGGATCATGGCCCCAAGGAGAAATTGAAAATGAATCGCAACCGCTCTTACCGTGTCGCACGGTGTGCGGCGCCGGCCCTGGTCGTCCTGCTCACCGCCTGCGGAGGTTCGCCCACCGGCCCGTCGACGACCTCAGAGCCCAGATTCGATGGCACCGGGCCCCACCACCGGGTGGTGGCGACTCCATCCGACGAGGCCCAGGCATTTTTCGATCAGGGCCTGGCCTTCCTCTATGCCTTCAACCACGACGAGGCGATCCGTTCGTTCCGACGGGCGGCCGAGCTGGATCCCCAGTGCGCCATGGCCTACTGGGGCATCGCCTACGCCAATGGCCCCCACATCAACAACCCGGCGGTACCGCCGGCGCGGGAGATCAAGGCGTTCGAGGCGGCCCAGCGGGCGGCACGACTGGCAGAGACCATGAACGACGGTGCGAACCGCGCTCTCATCAACGCCGTGGCCTTCCGCTACGGATCACCCCCACCCGATGACCGTGCACCTTTCGACGAAGCGTTCGCATCGGCGATGGCAGGGGTTCACGAGAGCTTCCCCGACGACGGCGACGTCGGTGCTCTCTATGCCGAGGCGTTGATGAACCTCCACCCGTGGGATTTGTGGACCCACGACGGCGAGCCCAAGGAGTGGACGCCGGAGATCGTGGCCCTGCTCGAGGGGGTGCTGGAAACGCACCCCGAGCACCCGCTGGCACTCCACCTCTACATTCACACGGTCGAGGCGTCGAACGATCCGGCCCGGGCGGAGGAGGCCGCCGACCGGCTGCGCGACCTGATGCCGGGCCTCGGCCACATGGTGCACATGCCGTCCCACATCGACGTCCGCCGCGGACGCTGGGAGGAAGCAATCGTCGCCAACACCAGGGCCATCGAGGCCGACCGCGCCTACCGCGCCGCCGCCCCCGAGCCACCCGACTTCTACCGGCTCTACATGTCGCACAACCACCACATGAAGGCCTACGCGGCAATGATGGTCGGCCGCAGGGAGGTGGCGATGGCCTCGATCCGCGACCTGGTGGACGACATTCCGACGGATTGGCTGCGGGAGAACGCCTTCTGGGCGGACGGCTTTATCGCCATGCCCTACGAGGTGCTGATGCGGTTCGGTCGCTGGGAGGAGATTCTTCAAGAGCCGGAACCGGCAGACTACCTCCCCTTCACGCGGTCGATGCACCACGCCGCCCGGGCGGTGGCGCTGGCGGCGCTCGACCGGCCCGAGGAGGCGCGAGTGGAGCAGGCGATTTTCCTCGAGCAACGAAAGTCCCTGCCCGCGGACGCCATCTTCGGCAACAACCTGGCCCACGATCTGCTGGACGTCGCCGACCGCCTGGTGGAGGGCGAGATCCTGTACCGGGAGGGTGACAAGGACGGGGGCGTCGAGGTTCTCTATCAGGCGGCCGCCCTCGAGGATGGGCTGAACTACGACGAGCCGCCGGACTGGATCCAGCCGATCCGCCACGCCCTGGGGGCGACCCTCATGCAGGAGCGACGCTACGCCGACGCCGAGGTCGTGTATCGGGAGGACCTCGCGCGGCTCCCGGGCAACGGCTGGTCGCTGTACGGGCTGGCCCGCTCGCTGCGGCTGCAGGGCGAGACCGCCGAGGCCGACGCGATCGATGCCAGCTTCGAGACGGCGTGGACCGGCGCCGACACCCAGCTGCGCTCGTCCTGCTTCTGCCAGCCCGGGGTTTGATTCGGGGTTCGGGATTCGGGGCAATGGAAAGCAATTCCGGTCATCGGTTGTTGGGAAGACACCGGGTTGACCGCGAGGATCGTAGGATACAAGGAGGCCGATCATGCCCTGCAAGACACATCACACAATCACCGATCTCGGCTGGCTGGCGGTGCCGCTGATCAGTCTTGCCCTGACCGGAGCGGCCGCACAGCTCGGAGCTGAAAGCGGCCCCTCGCCGAACACCCCTGACGGCTCCCAGCCGAAGACCGTCCTTGTCACAGGGGCCAACCGGGGCCTCGGCCTCGAGTTCGTCCGCCAGTACCAGGCGTCGGGGTGGCGAGTGATCGCCACCGCCCGCAACCCGGCGGCGGCGACCGACCTCCGGGCCCTCGGGGTTCGGGTGCTCCAGCTCGACGTGGCCGACCCCGCCAGCATTGCCGGATTGGCGAGCAAGCTCGAGGGTCAGCCCATCGACCTGCTGATCAACAACGCGGGCATCTTCCCCAGGGTGAACACCCTCGCCGACACCGATTTCGACGACGTGGCGCAGACCCTGGAGGTCAACCTCATCGGCCCCATGAGGGTCACCCTCGCCCTGCTGCCGAACCTGCGCCGCGCCGAGACCCGCCAGATCGTCAGCATCTCCAGCGGCCTCGGCAGCATCACCAACAACGACTCGGGCCGGTACTACGGCTACCGGGAGAGCAAGGCGGGGCTCAACATGTTCACCCGCTCGCTCGCGGTGGAGCTTGCCGGCGAGGGCTTCACCTGCATCGTGATGAGCCCGGGCTGGGTGCGCACCGACATGGGCGGGCCGAACGCCCAGCTTGCCCCCCAGGAGTCGATCGCGGGCATGCGGGGGGTCATCGACAAGCTCACACCCGCCGCGACCGGCACCTTCTGGAACTACGACGGACAGCAGCTGCCTTGGTAGACCATTGGACGTTAGACGTTGAACGTCAAACGATGGACACGGGACACCACCGAGAGTGCAGCTAGGTCTCGAACGGGTCGGAGAAGAGGCGTTGGCCGCCGAGCGAGATGACGAAGCCGTAGGCCAGGGTTCCGAGTACCACAGCCAGGACGATCAGAGAGCCCGACGCGTACCACCGGCTCAGATCAAAGGTGAACAGGAAGCCCCCCAAGATTGGGAGCATGCAGCTGGACACCATCCCAGCCAACAGGCCAAAGCGAAGCAGGGTGATCACCATGATGATGCCAATCGCAAGACTGATCGACATCCCGAGGGCGACCGCTGCCATCGAGTTCGGCGGGCTGGAAATACGGCCCAGCAGATCGATCGCCAAATAGATGACGAAGAACGCGACCACCGCCAACCAGCGCCGTCGCAGGAGGATCCCCAAGAGAACCAGGAAGGTCAGAACGAGCGCCGACACGAAGAGCTGGTTGTAAATATTCAGGATCATGGAACCCACCCAATCCATGGGAACCAGGCTCAGGGACCAGGAAAGGTGACCGACGATTGGCGCGGATGATTGTCCGATCACCTTCAGCTCGATCCACCGATCAATCCAGGGCAGAACACCTGCGATCAGACCAGCCGCCACGCCACCAACGAGGATGTCCCGCCCCACCATGGGATCTCGGAGCCGACCGCGCAAAAGGCGGGTCCAGGAGACCAGGGTCTGGGGCCAGATGCGGCGGACGTATGGTTCGAGGGCCACGTAGAACAACCAGAACAGGGTGGCGTGAACCAGGCCGTGGCCGAGCACGCGACCGAATACAAGGCTCGAGGTGAGGTGATCTAGGCTGGTTTCCCTCAGCTTGACCCCGAGGATGAGCCAGGTCAGAACCACCAAAACGAAGACCAGGACTGCAACCCTGGCGGCACCTTTGCGATCGCCCCGGCCCATCGCCAGGTTTCGGCGAGCGAGGAGCACCGCGCCCACCATGACCGAGAGGATCATCAATGAGTTCGCCACCATGAATAGGCCCGAGGACGACTCCCCTGAATCGGCCATCTCATCGGGTGTGTTGTGCGGGCCGAGGATTTGGAAAAAATTCAACCGCCCATTCAGAGATCCCGCCTCGACCACCGCCTCGCCCTCATCCGCAAACCACGGGTACGGTCCCCTCCAGGCGAGAACCCGATCGGTGTGAACTCGGAAGATCGACACCGACTCGGCCGGGACGAAGTCAGCCTTAGCCAGGCCCGCCAGCTCGAAGACGCGTGCCCAGTCGGGCTCAGGAGGTCCGTCCATCTCGCCTCTGAACTCTGGCGCGGTGATTTCCAGGGAGACCAGGTGCCCGAGGGTGTCCAGCTCCACGGTGACGCTGCCGCGGGGGCTATATCGAGGGTCGGTGAGCGTCACATAGGATTCGTGGAAATCTGTTGGCTCGAGGGATTCCGGACTGAAGCGAGCCCAGAACAGAATTCCGGGCGGCGTCCCATCGGCGAGCTCGGTCCACGCCTCCGGCGACGGGTGGGACGATTCGATGTGTTCGATGAGCTCTTGATTGGGTCGAAAGCCAAAGTAGGAGTACCTGGGGATGTCCTCGTAGCCGAGGTCGGCGAGCACGGTTTTCGCGCTTGCCAGTAGCTCCTGTGGCGGCTTTTCAAAGGGCACCTGCTCGTGCAGGAAGGCCACCGGCCGGATGAGCACCGCCGCGATCACCAGGACAAGAGCTGTAGCGAGCAGAGCGACGGCCACAACGGGCCGCAACGCACCCGGCTCAACCGCATTGGCCACCATCTCCGGCGACGGCGTCTCGCCGGCGGCCAAGGCCGCGGCCAACGGGTCTCCTCCGGGGAGACCGGCGGCGACCTCCAGCGCCGATGCCGGTCTATGAAGTGGATAGACCTCGAGGCAGCGAAGAATGATCCGCTCCACTGCCGGGTCGAGACCTTCAATCAGGCTCGAGGGAGTGGTCGGAGCCGACTCCTGACGCTGCACCAGTTCCGCTGCGCTGTCGGCAGCGAAAGCCCGTCGGCCCGTGAAGATCTCGTAGAGAACAAGACCGAGAGCATAGAGGTCGCTGCGGACCGACACCTCCCGGCCCGCCAACTGCTCCGGAGCCATGTAGGCGGGGGTGCCGGCCCGAAGCTCGAGCCCCTCGAAGGCCTCTGCCAAGCCTGACAGACCGAAGTCCGTGATTCGGACCCGGCCACGACCGTCCAGCATGACATTCGCCGGCTTGAGGTCGCGGTGCAGGATGCCCTGGTCGTGGGCGGCGGCCAACCCGGCACAGAGCTGGCGGCCAATCTGGACGGCCTTGTCCTGGGGGAGGCGGCCGATACGGCGTAGCAGCGACGCGAGGTCCTCACCGTCCACGTACTCCATTGACAGGAAGTGGCGGCCGTCCGCCTCTCCCACATCGTAGACCCGGCAGACGTTGGGGTGGGTGATCTGGCGAGCGATCTTGACCTCGTTGAGGAAGCGCTGGAGCCGTTCAGGGTCCTGTTCGAAGTCCTCTGGCAAAAACTTCAGCGCCACCTGTTGGCCGAGCTTGAGGTCGTCAGCCCGGTAGACCTCCCCCATGCCACCGCGACCCAGCAGCCCCAGGATACGGTAGCGATCGTCAAGAACGGTGCCCGGAACGAACCGCCCGTGATCGGAGGTTGTCCGCGACGGCGCAGAGCCGGGACGATGACTCCGTCTGACGTCGGCTGCCCCATTGAAACCGGTGGTTGTGGGCTGTTCCGACTCGGGCAGCGAGGGCACCCCGCACCCGCCGCAGTACCGCTGCCCCTTGACCAGCGTGGCCCCGCACTCGATACACCGTGACATCAATGCCGAGAATGCCATTCCGAGTTCCAAAATGAAAGCCTCTCAAGACTCCCGCCATAAACTGGCGGATCCCGGGGGAGAGCTATAATCGCGACAAGCTCTCGATCATTCCGGCGGCACGCCGCCGGCCGAACCAGGAGGAATTCTCATGACCACTCGCCGCGACTTCATGAAAATCTCCGCCGGCGCCGTCGGCGCCCTCGGCTTCGGAGCCGTGGGGCTCGGCGCCCCCCAGGTCGAGGTTCCGCAGGCCTCGAGACCGCTCGACCTCCTCTTTCTCGGCGGCACGGGGTTCATTGGGCCGCACGAGGTCCGGTACGCCCTGGCCCGCGGCCACCGGGTGACGGTCTTCAACCGCGGTCGCAAGTCCGGGCTATTCGGGGGTGCGGTGGAGGAGCTGGTGGGCAACCGCGACTCCGAGATCGACAGCGGACTGGAAGCCCTCATGGGCGACCGGACCTGGGACGCGGTGATCGACAACTCGGGCTACGTCCCCCGCCACGTCCGCGACTCGGCCGAGCTCCTCAAGGGTCGTTGCAGCCGCTACCTCTACATCTCGACGGTGGCGGTCTACGACATGGCGAAGGGCCCGATCTTCCCCGAGGACGGTCCGCTGGCGGCGGCCCCCGACCCGGCCACCGAAGAGGTGACCTGGACGACCTACGGCCCGCTCAAGGCCGAATGCGACCGCATCGTGCGCCAAATCCTCGGTGATTCGTGCACTGTGGTCCGGCCAAGCTACATCGTGGGCCCCGGCGACACCACCGACCGCTTCACCTACTGGGTCGACCGCATCCACCGAGGCGGCGACGTGCTCGCAGCGAGCCAACCCGGGGCGATCATCCAGTGGGTCGACGTCCGTGACCTGTGTCCGTGGGTGATCCAACTGGTCGAGCGCAACGTGCAGGGGATCTACAACGCCGCCGGACCGTCCTCCGACGTCACTCGAGAGGGCCTGATGTGGGGGCTGCGCGCCACCACCGCGGCTCCCGTGAAATTCTGGTGGCCCGACGACGCGCTGCTCGATGCACTCGAGATCTCTCCACCGATGCTGTCCACCGCAACCCAAAACCTCACCGGAACAGGCTCGGTGGTCTTCGAAAACACGGCCTCGATGCGCGCCGGCCTCGACTACCGCCCGCTCGCCGACTCGGCCCTCGCGACTCTTCAGTGGTGGCGCTCGGAGCCTGCCGAGCGTCGCGCCGAACCGCGCGGCTGGATCCCCGCGGACAAGGAGGCGGAGGCGATCAGTCGAATCCGAAGCGGCCAAGGGTAGACCAAGGTCGGTGATTCGAGTTGAAAGTTGAAAGTTGACGTTGTTGCGGCCGTGGGCTGCTCGCGGCGAGTTGGAAGGTTCCACCCTCCAACTCGAGAGCCGGGGCACCATAAACGCAATTCACGCGGTGAATTGCGCGCAATGATCACCGGCTAAGACAACGCAGAAGCGAGTTCTTGGACTCCTTGGACGGTGAGCGGGAACATGGGGAAGATGCGGCGGATCAGCCGTACGGAAGGGGCCGACCACATCCGCTCCGGCATCGGGTTCAGCCACGCGGAGTGCCGGAAGTGCTCGCCGAGCAGCTCGAGATAGGCCGAACCGGGCTTTTCGTTGCGTTCCACCCAGTTGAGGGCGCCGTACCGGTCGGTGATTTCACCCGGGTACATGTGGGCGTCGCCCACCAGGACCAACCTCGTCTCCCGGTCGTGGCGACGGAACAGCTCGCTTAACGGGATCGGACCGGAGAAGGACGCATCGCCGTACACCGACTCGTAGACGCAGTTGTGAAAGTAGACGTGCTCGAAGCGCTTGAAGTGCTTCACCCGGTGGGCGGCTGAGAACAGGGTGTCCACCAGCTTTCGGAAGGGCCACATGGAGCCGCCCACGTCCATGGCCAGCAGCAGGGTGAGGCGGTTCTCCCGGGGCGGCGCGAAGACCAGGTCGAGCTCCCCGCCCTCGCGCGCGGTGCGATCGATGGTGGCGTCGAGATCGAGCTCGTCGGCCGGCCCCACCCGCTTCAGGGCCCTCAGCTTCTTGAGGGCGAGGCTCAGCTGGCGGGTGTCGAGGACCAGGTCTCGCCGATGCTCACGGTAACGGCGCTCGGCCGCGACCTGGACCGCCGAGCCACCGCCTCCCTCTCCGCCCACCCGCATGCCTCCGGGATGCGATCCGGAGTGACCGAAAGCCGAGGTTCCGCCGGTGCCGATGAAGTGGTCGCCCCGATCGTGGCGCTCGGTCTGCTCCTTCAGCCGTTTTTCGAACTCCTCGCGAAGGCCCTCGACGTCCACGGCATCCAAAACCGCTCGCCACCTGGGGTCGATGGCGACGGACGCGGCCGGATTCTCGAGCCAGCTCCAGACTTCATCTTCGATCGCCGCTACCGCCGCCTCCCGTCCCTCGAAGTGGGCGGCGAAGCAGAGGTCGAAATCGTCAAGCTCGCCCTCGTCCCTCACCAAAATGGAACGGGCCAGCGAGTAGAAGCCGACCAGCGAGGATCCGTGCAGCCCTTTCGCGAGGCCCTCGAGCACGGTGAGCCACTGCTGGGGGGTGACCCTGAGCCCGTGGCCGCGAAGCCGGTAGAAGAAGGACAGCATGAACCCGGCGTCACTGGAGCCCTCGGATCTCTCGGTCCGCCCGGTCATCCCTCCTCCACGCCAGTGGATTTCACGGTTACTGCGGGCCCTTCCACGAGGCCGCCTTGGCGACCGCCTCCACGTCCTCCTCGCGCTTGATCAGGGCGCCCAGAAACGGGATCTCCCGGGCGAGGTGTCCGAGCGGAATCCCCGCCGCCATGAGGGCACCGATCCAGTCGACGAGCTCCGAGGTCGACGGCCGCTTGCGCAAACCCTTGACGTCGCGCAGCCAGTAGAACCTCGCCAGGCACTGTTCGAGCAGCTGGTCACCGATCGCCGGGTGGTGGACCCGAACGATCCGTTCCATGAGCTCCCGGTCCGGAAACTCGATGAAGTGGAAGATGCAGCGCCGCAGGAATGGATCCGGGAGCTCCTTTTCCGCGTTGGAGGTGATGACGACGATCGGCCGCTGGGCTGCCCGGTGGCGGTCACCGGTCTCGATCACGGTGAACTCCATCAGGTCGAGCTCGTGCAGCAGGTCGTTGGGGAACTCTAAATCGGCCTTGTCGATCTCGTCGATCAGCAGGACCGCCTGATCCTGGCTGGTGAGCGCCCTTCCCAGTGGGCCGAGGTGGATGTACTGGCGAATATCGGAGATGTCGCGGTCTCCGAAGCGGCTGTCCTGCAGTCGCTGGACGGTGTCGTAGTGGTAGAGGCCCTCGATCGCCTTGGAGGTGGACTTGACGTTCCAGGCGATCAGCTCGAGGCCGAGGTTTTCGGCGATCGCCTGGGCCAGGAGGGTCTTGCCGGTACCCGGCTCTCCGCGCACCAGCAGCGGCCGCTCGATCGCACTCGCCACGTTGACGGCGTGCCGAAGCTCGGCCGAGGTGATGTAGCTGTCGGTCCCCGAAAACCGCGTAAACTCCCGGCTCATCGCCACTCACCCCTTCCCGGTTTCAGGCTCAGCCCGTCGGTACGTCGATCTTGGTTCCGATGTTGTCGCGGATCCACTTCGCGTCGAGCCACTCCATCGGATCCACCGACTGGCCATGGACGAAGATCTCGAGATGAAGGTGATCGCCGCCCGCCAATCCGGTGGCACCGCTGGCGCCGACGATGTCTCCCCTGGCCACCTGATCGCCAACGGTGACGTCGACGGTGGAGAGGTGACCGCACAGCGACAGCAGACCGTACCCGTGGTCGATGATCACCGCGTTTCCGTAGAGGCTCATCCAACCGGCGAAGACCACTGTCCCTGAGTTCGGGGCGGGCACGGGGGCCCTGGCGGTGGACGCCAGATCGAGGCCGAGGTGGGTCTGCCGGTCGACCTCGCGGCCGTCGTACAGATAGGTTCGGGTCTCGGCGAAATTCGCCTCGCGGGCGGTGTTCGGCATCTGCAGGAACGGACCGTTCCAAAGGAAGGGGCCATCGCTTTCCACGGACAGCCCGACCACCCGGTCGAGCTCGGCGCGTCGCAGGTCGCCGTTGATCCGCAGGTACTGGTCGATCAACGACCCGCCGGTTTCGAAGCCCGGCGTCTGGCTGGCAATCGCCGGCACCACCTTCTCCAGAAAGGCGTCGCTCACCCGAATCGTGGCGGTCTTCTGCGGCATGGCCTTGAAGAGATCGAGGAACGGCTGCTCGACGCGGTTGCCGGCGTCATCCTCGGCAAACAGGCGGACCTGGGCGATGTCCCCGACGTTCCAGGGCACGGCGTAGATCGCGAACCGGTCGTCGACCCCGCCGCCGGCGAGTGGAAACCCCATCGACTCCACGTCCCCGGCGCGGACCCCTGACCGCACGACGTTCTCGCCGACCCGGTAGACCACCGCGCCGCTGCCGCCCTGCCGTACATAGTGCTGACTGGAGGCGACCTGCAACCGCGGCGGCCGCAACCGAACCGGCAGGACTCGCTCCACGACAACCGGGTCCACCCGCCTCAACACGCCGGCAGCCCGGTCCGCCGTGGCGCGAAGCACAACCTCGCCCTCCTCCAACCACGGCTGATATTCGGTGCCGATGGTGACCTCGATCAGCGTCTGCCCGGTTCCGGAGGGACCCACCAGAGGCAGGCCCGAGCCGTGGACAAAGCTCCTCTGGTCGAGGAGTTCAGTTCGCTGCCCCTGGACCAGCTCGAGACGGATCGCGCCCAGTCCTCGAACGGGCTCGCTGAACAGCGCGGTCACCGCGTTTTCTCGGCCCACCGCCGGCCGCTCGGTCTGAAGGGCGATGTCCGGCGCCGGGCCCACCCTGAGGGCGTACCACAGTCCGAAAGCGACAGTGGCCGCCAGCACCAGGATGCCGACAGTGCGCGCCTTGCGCGATCCCCGAGATCTTGATCCTCGCACCAACACAGGTCCCCCCTTGGCCGGTCGGCTGAGGCGCGACCCGGCCGGAGCGCGAGGATACCGCATCCCCCGCACCCTGTCGGGCAGGGATCAGCCGCTGGCGCTAAGTTCCATGCCGCAGCTGCACCGTCCGGGGGCCGCGGCCACGTAGTTGCAGGTGCAGGACCCGCCGCCGCAGTTGCAGAAATAAAGCCCGGTGCCGTCGAAGCTGACCCGGCGCAGATCTGCACCGCAGCTGCACTTCGACCCGTCTTGGGGGTCCATGGCGCACGTGCAGTCGTCGCCGCAGGTGCACAGGAGACCCTCGTTGCCCTCGACCTTGACCAGGTGGGCCTGCTTGAGCTCGGTGCCGCACGAACAGGTGCCGGGCTCGAGCGCGACGGTGCCGCAGTCGCACTCGTCACCGCAGTTGCACACGTAGACGACGTCGTTCCGCTCAACGGCCGCGGTCTCGACGACCTCGACAACGCCGACCTCTTCCACCGGTGGTGCGGGAGTTGACCCGCCGCCGCATCCAAGCATCAACCCAACACATCCGACGACAGCAACTAGAATCTTGGTTTTCACAGCATCCCTCCAAGCGTACGTCGTGGCTGACGCACATGACGTATCGCGGCACATGATAACCGATCAGGACGAGATGTCGGCAATGGCCACCCATGGCGGTGCTGCGGACGACGTGGGCGGCTCGTGCGGGTGCGATCTCACCTGCGGACGGCAAAATTCCGGCCTCATTGTGCCCGCCGTCACCTGATGACATGTATCTGTTCCCAAAGCTCGCCTCGATTCGCTATATAAAGGTGAGACGGCACTCCGAGCCGCGCCGACAAGGAGGTCTCCCACATGTCCAGCCCCAGTTCAAACCATGTCGCACGCAGGCGGCTGACCATCACGATGGTCGGCCTTTTTGCCCTCGCGCTGGTCACGGGCAACGCCCTGGCCCAGACCGGAACGCTCGAGGGCACCGTCTCGGACGCCAACTCCGGCCTGCCCATCGCGGGCGCCATGCTGGTGGCATGGAACTCCGGTGGTGGCATGGGAATGCCCGGACAGGGCGAGAACGGTGGAGCACGGTACGCGTTCACCGACGAAACCGGAGGCTACGTCTTTGACGAAATGGCGGCGGGTGACTACCGGGTCTTCTGCGGCAAGGTCGGGTATTTCCTGGCCAACGCCGAGGTCACCGTGGTGGAGGACGGGGTCACGGTCCTGGACTTTGCCCTGGATCCGAAGGTCTTCGGCTCGGTGCGCGGCGTCGTGACCGACGCGGTCACCGGTGATCCCATCGCCGGCGCACGGGTCGGACTGAGACCTGTGGATGGCGGCGAGGGTGGGGGTCCTGGCGGCCCGGGCGGCGGGGGCTTCTGGCTCCACGCCATGACCGGCAGCGACGGCTCCTACCTGATCGAGCGCATCCCGGCTGGTGAATACCAAGCGGGCGCCGTCAGTCACGGCTACTATCCCTCCGAGCTCGCGGCGGTCACCGTCGCCGACGGCGAAACGGCGGTGGCGGACTTCGCCCTCGAACCGCTGGCGTTCGGCCGGGTCGAGGGGATGGTCACTGACGCCGCCTCCAACGACCCGATCGCCGGCGCCCACGTGGTCCTGATGAGGACCTCGATGGACAACGGGGCGGGCCCCGGCGGCCAGCCGGGAGGCGGCGGTCTCTGGCTGCACGCGATCACCGGCGACGACGGCCGTTACGCCATCGAGAACGTACCGGCGGACGAATACGAAGCACGGGTGTGGGCCTTCGGCTACTTCCCCGCCGAGCCGGTTCTGGTCACCGTGGTCGAGGGTGACACCGCAGTCGCGGACTTCGCCCTGGATTCGCTGGTATTCGGCAGTGTCGAGGGTACCGTGACCGACGCGGCCACCGCCGAGCCCATCCAGAACGCCGTCGTCTACGCCACCCCGCAGTGGGAGAGCACCGCCGCCATGAGTGATGGCGACGATGCAGAAGCCCGCTGGACCATCGCGGTGACTGACGAGAACGGCTTCTACCGACTCGAGGACGTCCCGGCCGGCATGTGGTCGGTGCGTGCCTTCGCCTGGGGCTACCGGCCCGGCCAGGAGGTGGTCGAGGTGCTCGACGGCCAGACCGTCGTGGTGGACCTCGCCCTCGAACCGTTCGCGGCGAAGGTCGCTGACATCAGGTAGATCCCTCGCCCACCTGATCTTCAACAAGGCCGCGCACCGATTCCCGGTGCGCGGCTTTTTCCTGTCTGGCGTGGCGGGTTCAGGACATCATCGAGCGCAGTCGCCGGGCCACTGCGGTGCCCGACTTCGGGCCATCGACGGCGACGAAGATGGTGTCGTCCCCCGCGATGGTGCCCACGACACCCGGAAGCTCGAGCCGGTCCACGGCCAGCGCCACCCCAGGCGACTCTCCGGGCGGCGTCTTGAGCACCAGCAGATGGTCCCCGGCCGACGCCACCGAAAGGAGGTTGCCCGCGATGCGAGCGACCAAGGGATCGGGGGGCGGCTCTGCCGTCAACGGCGGCACGTAACGGCCGTCCACCTTGGCCAGGCGGAGGGCCGCGACGTCCCTCGACGCCGAAGCCTGGCTGGCGATGAACCCGCGGGTCCCGAGAGCGACAATCAGCTCCTGCTGGGTCTCGATCCGCTCGCCGGTGATGATGGCGAGAATCTCCTCCCGTCGGCGCCGCACCGTGGTCACGGCCCGAATCCCACCGGGGTCCGCCGAAACGTGGAGATCGAGCCGTTCAGCTTCATGACAGGTACTCCCGAGCCAGGTCAGTGTACAAGCCGACCGCCTCCCGGACCTGGCCGAGGGCGATGGACTCGTCGGGCCGGTGGGACTGGAGGGAAATGCCGGGGCCGAGCTTGATCGCGTCGAGGTGGCGCAGAAAGACCCAGTCCGAGCAGGTGGGTGATGCAAACGGCACAGCGGAGGGGCGAAGTCGGCACAGAGCGGCCAGCAGGGCAGAGCCTGGCGGCGTCTGGGCGGGCTCCAGCCGGTCCGAGATGACCTCGACGGCCCCGTGGACCCTTCCCGAAACCAATGCAACCACCTCGGCGTGACTGTGGGCCGGCGTCGTGCGCACGTCGAGCACCGCCTCGCAACGGGGCGGGGTGACGTTCCTCGCCACCCCCGCCTCCAGCATGGTCGGGGTGATGGTGACCCAACCGAGCGCCGGATGACGGACCCCCGGCTGCCAGTCCTCCAGGCGCGCAAGATCGGCGGCGGCGCAGAAGATCGCGTTCGTCGCCTTCGCCTGACGGTCCGCCGCCCAGCCGGCGTGGAGCTGCTCGCCGGACCAGACCAGACGCAGCAGCAGCAGTCCCCGCTGAGCAACGGCCGGCTCGAGCGAGGTGGGCTCGCCGACGACCGCCGCGTCCGGGCGGCCGTCGAGACGCTCGAGCGCCGCCGGCATGGAGGTGTGCCGGGTCTCCTCCCCGTAGGTGGCGAGCACCACCAGGCGTCCCCGGGCCGGGCCTCCCCGAGCCGCGACGGCAGCCGCAGCGGCCGACATCGCCGCCACCGACGCCTTGGCATCAACGGCGCCACGTCCCGTCAGGCGGTCGTTCTCCACGCGACCTTCGTAGGGGTCGCAGCTCCACCCCTCCCCTGGCGGCACGGTGTCGAGATGGGAGGCAAATAGCAGCGTCGGACCGTCATTTTCAGCGGCCGTCTCCAGCCGCACCGCCGCATCGTCCACCGACACGGTCAGGCCCCGATCATCCGCCCAGGCGGCCAGCACCTCGGCAACCGCCGCCTCCTCGCCGGAGGGGCTCGGTGTCCTGACGAGCTGGGTGAGGAGCTCGGCGGCGGCAGTCTGCCAGGTCACAAGCCGTGCTCCTGGTAGCTCTCCATCTCCCGCTCCGCCACGATCATGGTGCCGCTGCCGTGTCCCGTGAAGAGCTCCACGAGGAGCGCATCCGGTGATCGTCCGTCCACGATGTGGGTGCGACGCACGCCGTTCTCCACCGCCCTCAGGCAGGCCTCCACCTTCGGCCTCATTCCGCCCACGATCCTGCCCTCGGCCATCAGCTCCCGGAGATCGTCCGGGCAGGCGAAGGCCACCAGGGACGACGAGTCATCGACGTCGCGCAACAGGCCCGGCGCGCCGGTCAGATAGATCAGCTTTTCGGCTCCCAGAGCGGTGGCGATGGCTTCGGCGAGGGTGTCCGCGTTGACGTTGAGCGGATGGCCTTCCCGGTCGGCCGCCAGCGACGCCACCACCGGCACGTAGCCCTGCGGCAGCAACAGCTCGAGCAGGCTCGGGTCGACCCGGTCGACGTCTCCGACCTCGCCGAAGTCGACGGTGCGGGTGGTGCCGTCGTCGTCGTTCACCGACACCGGCGGTCGGCGATGAACCTCCACCAACGCTCCATCGATGCCCGACAGGCCGACCCCCCGCACCCCCTGGGCTCGCAGCGCCGCCAGCACGTCGACGTTGAGACGGCCGGCGTAGATCATCTTGGCCACATCCAGAACCTCCGGCGTGGTCACCCTCCTGCCGGCGACGATCTCGGGCTCGAAGCCGAGGGTGCGGCTGAGCTGAGTCGCCTGCGGCCCGCCGCCGTGGACCACCACGACCCGGATCGACAGGGACTCCAGGAGGGCGATCTCCACGGCCAGGCCGTCGAGCAGGTTCGGCGACGCCAGGACCTCACCCCCGAGCTTCACCACAAAGGTCTGATCGCGATACAGCCGGGTGTAGTCCAGGGCCGCTTTAAGCCCTTGCACGAGATTCGACATCTTATCCTCCGAGCAGCTCCAGCAGCAGGGCACGCTGAACGTGGAGCCTGTTTTCGGCCTGGTCCGTGACCACCGACCGCGGGCCGTCGAGCACTCCATCGGTGACCACGACGTTACGGCGCACCGGCAGGCAGTGCATGAAGATCCCCTGGCCGTCCCGAGTCGAAGCCATTCGCCGTTCGTCGATCATCCATCGCCGAAACGGTTCGCGGCGGCGGGCCTCGACGGCGGGATCGCCGAAGCAACCCAGCGCTCCCCAGCTCTTGGCGTAGACGGCGTCGGCGCCGGACACCGCCGCGTCGAGATCCTCCGTCACCTCGAACGAGCCCCCGTTCCTGCCGGCGCAGGCGCGAATGGCCTGCTCGTCCTCCGGGTCGAGGCCGAAGCCTGGAGGCCGGGCCACCACCACCTCCATTCCGAGCCGGGCCGCCGCGATGGCGGCCGAAACGGGTACCGCGGTGGGCAGGGCGCGCGGGTGCCACGCCCAGGCGAGCACGAACCGCCGCCGCGTCGGGCTTCGCCCCAGTCGCTCGCGCAGGGTGAAGGCATCCGCCAAACCCTGGCAGGGGTGACGACGCGCCGACTCGAGGTTGATCACCGGCACCTCACAGTGGGCCGCGAATCCTTGTACCACTTCATCCCGGCGGGCCTCTTCCCAGGTTTCGGCCCTCGGAAAGGAGCGCACGGCAAGGGCGTCGGCGTAGCGGCCGAGCACCCGGGCCGCTTCCACGAGGTGCTCGGCGGTATCGCCGTCCATGACCGCCCCGAGCCGGGTCTCCACCGGCCACGAGCTGCGGCCGGGCTCGATACACACCGCGTGGCCCCCGTGACGAAGCATGGCGACCTCGAACGAGGTCCGGGTCCTCAACGAGGGATCGAAGAAGACCATGGCGAGGACCCTGTCCCTCAGCGAACCCGAATCGCGCCCGAGCTTGAGGGCCGCGGCGCGGTCGAGGAGATCGATGATGGCCGGATCGGCCCAGTCGTCGGTGGCGAGGAAATCCCGTTTCGTCACACCAACACCTCCTCCAGGGCGTTGAACAGCTCCTCCAGCTGCGCTTCGTCGACCACCAGCGGCGGCAGCAGCCGGAGCACCGCCGGATCCACCGAGCTTCCCACCAGGATCCCTCGTTCCACCAGGGCCGTCTGCACCGCGACTGCCTCACGGTCGAGGACGAGGCCCAGGAGCAGCCCCCGCCCGGTGACTCGGGTCACCGCCGGCAGGTCCGCCGCTCGCCGCCGAATGGTGTTCTCGGCAACCCCCGCTCGTTCGGCGAGGCCCTCGTCCCGCACCACCTCGAGGGTGGCCAGCGCGGCGGCGCACGGCACCGGCCCGCCGCCGAAGGTGGAGCCGAGGTCGCCGCGACCGAGCTCGCCGGCGATCGGTTCGTTGACGAGCACGGCGCCGAGGGGCAGGCCGCCCGCGATCCCCTTGGCCAGGGTCAGCAGGTCGGGAACCACGCCGTAGGACTGGGCGGCGGTGAAGGCCCCGGACCGCCCGCAGCCGCACTGGACCTCGTCGAAGATGAGCTGCGCCCCGGTTCGGTCGCAGATTCCGCGCGCGGCTTCGAGGAACTCGGTGCTCGCGTCGCGGGCGCCCGCCAGCCCCTGCACCGGTTCCACCAGGACCGCGGCCACCGAGCCGTCGACCATGGCCTCGAGGGCGGCGGGATCGTCGAAGTGACACACCGAGGTCTCCCCGACCAATGCACCGCCACCGCCGGCCACGGCCAGGGCTCGATAACGCTCGATCCCCGACACCGCGAGGGTGGCCAGGCTACGGCCGTGAAATCCTCCCTCGCACGATACGACCCGAGACCTTCCGGTGACGCGGCGGGCCAGCTGGAGGGCGACCTCGTTGGCCTCGGCGCCCGAGTTGACGAGGAAGACGTGGGCCAGCTCGGGGGGGGCGAGCTCGGCGAGCAGGGCGAACAGCCGATCGCGCACCGCCAGCGGCACGGCGTTCGAGTAGAACAGCAGCCGTTCGGCCTGGGCCCTGACCGCCATCACCACCCGAGGGTGGCAGTGGCCGGTGATCGCCACCGCGTGGCCGCCGTAAAGGTCGAGCCAGCGGCGGCCGCCGGCGTCCCAAAGCTCGCAGCCGAGACCACGCTCCGGCGTCATCGCGAAGCGGGGATAGACCGGAATCTCGGCGGGATGGCTCCCGCTCAACATGGGAAGATCCCCGGAAAAAGCAGGCCGGCGGTCTCCTCCAGGCCCAACGCCAGGTTCATGCACTGCACCGCCTGACCGGCCGCGCCCTTGACCAGGTTGTCGATGGCGGCGAGCACGATGACCTCCCGGCCACCACTCCTGGCCGTCGCGTGGAGGTGGGCGAAGTTCGTGCCTGCCACCGCTGCGACCTCCGGCGGCCTATCCAGAACCCGGATGAAGGGCCGTCCGGCGTAGGCCTCGCGCAGATGATCGATGGGATTCTGGATCGGCTCCGCGAGCCTCGCATGCAAACAGACGTGGATGCCGCGCACCAGGGGCGCAGAGTGGGGCACCAACGAGCACAGGGCCGACGGGTCGCCGGTCCACTGCCGGAGCTGCTCCTGGATCTCGGCCTCGTGGCGGTGGCCGGTCACGCCGTAGGCGAAGAAGCTGTGCGCGCGCCGCGGGTGGTGGGTCGCCGGCCCGGGGATCGCGCCCGAGCCCGATGAACCGGTGGCCGCGACCGACACCGGCGCTCCATCGAGGCGCGCCCGCGTCGCAATCGGCCACAGGGCGAGCAGAGTTGCCGTGGCGAAACAGCCCGGCGCAGCCACCAGCCGCGAGCCCGCCAGCCGGGTCGAAGCCACGTCGGCAAGCCCGTAGCTGAATCGCGAGGCGAGCTCGAAGCTCGAGTGGGAGCCGTAGGCCGCCTCGTAGAGGGCGCGGTCGTGGAGCCGGAAATCGGCCGCGGTGTCCACCACCAGGCGGGGAGCGACCGCGGCCAGCTCCGCCATCAGACTCTGGGAGCGGCCGTGGGGAAGCGCCAGGAACACCACGTCCGCCCAGCGGCCGGCAGCCCCGGGATCGGGTTCGTCGAAACGCCCTTCGTCGGCGTGGAGCAGCGACGGATGAACGTCCCGCCAGGCCTTGCCGGCCATGCTCTTTGAAAAGGCCCGTACCTCGCCCACCCCGGGGTGCCCCAGCAGCAGCCGCAACAGCTCTCCCCCGACGTAGCCGCCGGCACCGACGATCGCGATCTTCAGACCTTCACGAGGTGCCATTGAGAGCCCCCAGAACGACTTCGACGAGCGCACCGTCTCCGCGGCGGGCGTTGTGGGCGGGCAGCGCCAGCTGGTCTCGGATGAAGCGGCAGCCGACCTCGTTGTCGGTGGCGGGGCCGGAGATCACGGTCGGCCGCAGGCCGAACCTGCGGTCGAGCACCTCCACCGCCCCCCAGGCGGCCACCTGGTCCGGAGCGCAGCAGATGACCGCGGCGCCGCGGCCCATCAGGACACCATCGCCCAGCAGGACGTCCACCCCGTACTCGCCCAGAATGCCGTCCCCAAGCTCGGCGACGATGACGTCGGGGTGGTGGTTCTCGAGCTCGTTGAGCAGCCCGTAGGCCGTCGGCCGGGCGTGGCTGCCGTCGGTGGAGACGACCCCGGCGTCGTTGAAGGTGAGCGCCGCCACCGCGCCGGAGTCGAGCATCGACAACGCGTCCCGGCGCAGCGAGACTCCGGTCAGCTTGACGCCACCGACCCGCAGCCCGGTCCGGGCGAGACCCCGCACGACCTCGGCGGCAGCCACGGTCTTTCCGGAGTCCATGCAGGTTCCCACCACGAAGACGATCGGCGTCGCCCCGGCAAGACGATCCGCCGTCGGCACCGCGCCGTCGCGGATATGAGCCGGCCGGCCCACCCGATCGCCGGTGCGCGGAAAGGTCAGCACCGCGCCCAACACCTCGGCGTCGAAGGGTGGCCCGAGATCCGGGTTGATGGCCGTACACCGACCCAACACGCCGCCCAGGTTGAGGACCTGGACGATGTCACCCTGGGTCAGATCCTGCGGAACCTCGCCGGCATAACCGCGCAGGGCGCGACGGCGGCCCAGGGTCCCCGCCAGGACATCGCCGGCTCGCAGCCGGATTAATCGACCGGTGGGATCCTCGACCTGGTTGTAGACCGGCTTCTCGTCGAGGATGCGGACCGCGAGCACGTAACCCTCCTGGCAGACGATCTCCTGACCCACCAGCACCTGAAGTCCGATGCCGGCGTTGCGGGTGGAGGACGAAATCCGGTCGATTCGAACTTTGGTGGTCACCACGGGTCGTCTCCCCGGGCCCCCATGGCGAGCAGCGAGGGAATGGCCGCAATCTTGGCGAAGGCTCTCGCCTCGTCGCCGGTCCACAGCTCGTTGGTCTCGCCATACCGGGCAACGCCGTCGTTCATCAGGCTGTGAGGACTGCGGACGCCGGTGACGCTGCAGGACCCGGATTCCAGGCGCACCCTGGTGAAGCCCGTCACCCGCCGCTGAGAGCTGGCGATCAGGGCTTCGATGTCCCGCATCACCGGATCGAGGGCCTGACCCTCGTGCAGCCGATCGCCCCAGAACTGGGCGAGGTGGTCCTTCCAGAACATCTGCCACTTGGTCAGTACCAGCTTCTCGAGCTCGCGGTGGGCGTGGACGAGCACCACCGCCGCACCCGCCTCGAATCCAATCCGCCCCTTGATGCCGAGCGCGGTCTCGCCGAGGTGGATGCCGCGGCCGACGCGGTGGGGCCGGACCCTCTCCGACAGGGTTTCCACCAGCTCGGCGCCGGCGAGACCGGCCCCATCCAGGCTGATGGGAAGGCCGTTCTCCCAACCCAGCACGAGCTCCTCGGGGTGCGGTGGTTCGCCCGGCTCTCCGGGCCATGCGTCCGCCGGCGGGCCCTGCCACGGATCGTGGGTCCAGCCGCCGCCCAGGGTGGTCCCCCACAGGCCTTGATTGACCGAGTAGCGGGCGGCGCCGGAGGGTACAGGCAGACCCTGCTCCGTCAGGTATCCGATCGCCTGCTCGCGGGTGACGCCTCGATCGCGGATCGGGGTGATGATGGGAATCGACGGCAGCATCACGGTGAAGACGACGTCGAATCGAATCTGGTCGTTGCCCGCACCGGTGGACCCGTGGGCCACCGCATCCGCGCCCACGGATCGAGCCAGCCGGGCCACCTCCATCGCCTGCTGGGTCCGTTCGGCAGCCACCGACACCGGGTAGAGCCCTCCCCGCAGCACGTTGCCCCTGATCAGGGTGGCGACGAAGTTGTCGAACACCCCGGCCCTCGCATCGATCTCGTGGTGGGCCACGGCGCCGGTGACCTTCGCCTGCTCGGCCACGCGATCGAGCTCCTCGCGGGTCACCCCGCCGGTGTTGACGGTCACCGTCGAGACCTCGGCCCCCAGCTCACGGGTCAGCCATGCCACGCAGTACGAGGTGTCCAACCCCCCCGAAAATGCCAGCACCACTCGCATATCACCTCCCCACTCGAATGAATATCAAGCGGAAGGTGAATATTTATTCATTTCGGCCCGATTGTCAAGAGGTCAACAACCGTCTACGTAAGGAATGGTCTCCGACCTGCACGACATGAGGCCTCGTGAATTAAAACGCAACCTCGCGCCTCGAAGATCGCACGCATCAACCGAGGACCGTTGCCAGCTCGCCGAGCAGCGCGCTGCCCTTGCCGCGCCAGGAGGATCCGTGCATGCACGCCAGCGTGGTTGGCTCGGTGGCAGCGAGCTTGGCGATGAGGTCGCCGGTGTTCCTGGTGTGAGCGTAGTAATCCATCGCACCTCGCATGGCTTCGCTCGGCCCCAGAATGTCGCCCTCGGTGACCGGTGGGTGTTCAGCACCTGGTTGAGTGAACAGATCGCCACAGAAAAGAACGGACGTCGCCTGCTCGAACAGGTAGCCGCAATCCCATCCGTGAGGGAGGTGGGGGGCATCGATCCACCTGACGGTGTGCTTGCCGAGGGAGAGCGTCTCGCCATCGCCGAGTCCGTGCGCCTCGCGATCGGCGACGTCGTCGACGGAGACCATCTTCGCCACCGCACCACAGAGCGGCTCGGCGCGGGCTGCCAAGGCCAGGAACTCATTGAGGGCGCCACATTCGTCGGCCTCGAAGTGGGAAATTCCCAAATATCGCAAGCTGCTCGCCGGAATCACCGCGTCGACGGCCTCACGAACCAGCTGGAACATCCGGCGTGGCCCGGTGTGGAACAACAGCGGCTTGTCATCGACAATCAAGAACTGGTTGAAGGTGAATCCCCCAGGCAAGGCCGGGTTGGGAGGCACCGGCGTGCTGATCCGGTAAATGCCGTCGCCGATCTCGGCGATGCTCGTGTTGGACTGAGAGTTGGTGATCTTCATGATGGGCCTCCTTATCGGATTGCAAAGATCAATGTATAGACCGCCATGCCGATGACGATGAGTGAGCCGATGCTGAAGAACGTCGCGCGGACCTCGTGAGACTTTGCGGTGAAGTACGCCCAGAAGTGCGCCAGCCGCGAAACCACGTAACCGAACAGCGTAACCTGGGCGAGCAAAAGTGTGGGCTGGGTCCAAACAAACAGCAGTCCGGCCACCAGGAATACCGGGATGTTTTCGGTGTCGTTGCGGTGCATGCGCCTCGATCGCTCGACATAGTCGTCGACATCGAGCTGACCGGAACGGGGGCTCGGGTTCACCATGCCCGGGGCGGCGTCTTCCGGATTGAGGAAGCCTCCGCCGACTTTCATCATCCGATAAACGGTGATCCACCCCTGCCCCATCATCTTGATGATCATGAGAGTGGCGGCCACCACATAGGTCACAAAAACCGGGTTCTCGAGCGTCATTTCGCACCTCCTCGGAGCGCTGCGTCTCGGAACGTTGTGCAGAGGTCAGAAATCAGATCGTCGTCGCTGTGGATCAACGGATCTTCGGCGGACGCGGCGATCGCCTTCATGTTGAGCAGCCCGATCACAGCCGTGTGAGCGATGAAGGCGAACCGGCGCGGATCACGATTCTGGGGAAAGCCGCCGATCGGCTGGTCGGCACGAAGACGAGCCTCGGCGCCCCCGTAAAACATCTCATTGACCGGGCGGATTCGCTCGAGTTCCTGAGGACCAATGATTCCCTCGAATTCGCCGCCTGGGCCCATCTTGAAATACAGCATGAAGATCTCAAGACGGTCACGATAACGATCGAACACCGTTCGGATCAGCTGCTCGACGGCGTCGGCACCACTGTCGGTCTCAGCGACCGCCGCCTGAACCTCGGCGGCCGACTCTACCCACTCGCGAAGCAACAGCTCGAACAGGAGGGCTTCTTTGCTGTCAAAGTAGTAATAGAGGGCCGGCTGCGTGAGTCCGAGCTCGTCGGCGACGGCCGCGAGCGTGAAGCTCGCCAATCCACCGCGCAGGATGGCATTCTGAGCCGTGTCGAGAATCTCGGCGCGGGTTTGGTCCCGCCGGCGCTCATTCCTGGCCTCTCTTTTAGTGCGCGCAACACTGTCTTGTGGTGATTCCATGTTTGAATTTTAATCTGTATAAAAAAATTTGTCAAGAAGTCAATTTATTTGAGTTAAAATCACTGATGAAGAACCCAGGCCGAGCGAGACCCCAAAAGGGTCCCGCCCCGCAGCTGCCGTTTCGAATCCAGCCGACCATATCCCCGAGTCTCGATGCCAAGCGCCGACTCATGAAGTCACCCCCGCACGCGTCGAGGTGGCGTTCTCTCTTCGGTTGGGGCAAGCTGGGGCACGCGATGCAGCGCCGGCGGGGGGAAGCCCATGTGGAAAGTCGTCATAGGAATCGTCGCCTTGGGGATCTCGGTCCAGGCCGCAGCGGTCGAGTTTCTCGGCATCAATCTGTGCAACAACACGGTCGACACCTCGGTCAGGCTGCCGCCGGACTCTCCACTGGTCATCCAGAGCGTCGAGATCGGAAAACATGGCGCCCTGGTGATGCTCCTCGAGGGCGGGGGCGCCGGCGCCCTGGACCGAGTGGACGACGTGATGTCCCGCTATACCGGCAGCCGGGGTTCCGGCGACTCGAGGCAGCTTCAGTGGTCCGGAAACACCCTGACGGCGGTCGCCGAGCTTCTCAAAAAGGGGCAGGTGGCTCTGGTCGTGAAATCCGGCGACCCGTGCGGGAGCGCAGGAGCCACCGACCAGGAACCGCCCTCGGCGGCGCCGAGCGAAGCCGTCAATCCAGTCGCAGAGGCGGCCCCGGCCGAGCCCCACGAGACCCAGGCGGCGCCGACGGTTGCGACCCCGGACGGGGGACTCGCCGCCGCAACCGCAGCCGTCGCCTCGGCCTCGCCCGGCTCACTGGAGGATCCGAACCCGGAATCTGAAACTCCGGCCGAGGCATTCGAGCTCGACGGCGACCTCGACCACGCACCGGCCGTGGACGGCTGGGTCGACGTCATGGGCGTGGTCAACAACAACACCGGAACGGACTATCGGCTCGCCACCTTCGACGTCGCCTTTTTCGACGAGGCCGGCGACCTGATCTGCGTCGACACGATTTCGGTCACCCAGCTCAAGGGAGGTCGTTCCCGCGCCTTCCGCGACTCCATCGAGTGCCCGGGTTACGAGGCCGAATCGGTGGCGAGATCCGAGCTCCAGTTCGCCGGCGGCTACTGAGCCCCATCGCCGCCGAACAGAATCGGCGTCCACGGCTTGACCGGCACCAGGATGGGGTCGTTGGTGAGGTTGTCAACGACCGAAGCGTAGGCGTGAAAGGCGCACCGAGGAGTCGGCGACGAGAGGATCGCGAAGCCGTCGGCCACCACCTCGTCGATCAAGGGCTCGAAGACGTTGTTGAGCTGTGTGACCCCCGTCGGCGGGAGGGACACGGTTCGCATGCCGAGGTGCTCGCCCGACCCGAGGAAGAGGTGAACCGCCACCTCCATGGGATCGTCACACAGGCTCACCAGGCCGATGTTGGTCCGGAATCCCTCGCCGAGATCGGGTGAGTGGCGGAGCTGGATCAGCCGGCCGGTCTCGCAGGGCCAGATCGCGTCGGAGCGGCGCATCCCCGGCACCAGCTGACCGTAGGTGCCTCCCGGGGCGTCGTCGAAGGTTCGGCTCGACACCATCACGGCGCCAAGGTCCGGCCGGATCCTGAGCGCCGCCGCGCCCTGGAATCCGAATCCGGCGGCGAGCACGTCGGACACCCGATCGGACGACTCGGGTCCAACTTCGATGTCGATCGCCCGCGGCTGCCCGTTGGCAATGCCTCGCTCGAGGAGTTCCACCCTGCAGGTGACCGGCTGCTGTCGGGGATTGTGGAGCTCGAGGTCGGTGCGCCACCGCGAACCGCCGAAGCCCGACACGTGCGCCGCTGCCGGAACGGTGACGGTTTCCTGATCGCTGAAAAGCCAGCTGAGGGAGCGGGAGAAGTCGATCAGCATGACCGAAGAGCCGTCCCACGCGATGTTCCGCGTCTCATACGGTGCTCCGGCGCGCGCAACCGATTCCCAGGTGTCCCCGTCGGAGCTGATCAAGAACGCGCCGGCCTGTTCGCCGGTCCGTGCGCTCGCCGACACCACCCACTGGTGACCGGCCCAGACCACACCACCGAGGTCCCAGTCTAACGTGCGGGTTTCGAAGTGAACCCAATCCTCGCTGAAATGGACCTGATAGGCGCCGGTCACCAACAGCTGCGATCCGTTCCAACCCACATCCTGGAGGCCAGCATCGAAGCCTTCGACGAGCTCCCACTCGAGTCCGTCGAGGCTGGTGGCAAGGCCGGATGCTCCGACCGCCGCATAGCCGGTCGCCCGCCCAGATGATGGTGTGCAACCGGATGTTGTCGACCACCTGCCGGTCCCAGGTTTCACCGTCGGGGCTGAATCCCACGGCGATCTGGTTGTCGAGGGCCCTGCCCAACGCAACCCATCGCGCGCCGTCCCAGGTCGCACTCCAGAACCCGTCTCCCGGCAGCGGCGACCTGCTCCAGGCGATCCCGTCCGGACTCGTGTACGCCCAGTACTGACCGACCGCCAGCACCTGGCGACCGTTGAACGCCAACCGACTGGCGGAGTCCCACCAGCCGTCGAACTGGTAGCCGTGCTGCCAGTTGACGCCATCGCGACTCCAGGCCAGCGAGTCGCGCCCAACGGCCACGTACACGCCACCTGCGTCGATGAGGTCGTCCCACTCCTCATCGCGAATCAAAGACAGGTCGGAACGGGTCACGACCCGGTGCCGCCTCCGGTCCTCGAGGGCTGTGAGGGCCACCGGGTCACCGCTGAGGTTGTCCACCACCGAGGCGAAGGCCGCGTACGAGGCCCCGGGCGATGTCGACGACACCACCGCGTAGCCGTCGTCCACCTCCCCGTTCCCGACCTCGGCGAAGACCTCCACGTCCATCAGCGACGACAGACCGGGCAGGGCGTACGACAGCGTGTCGATCAGCTCACCGTCGGCCCGGTGAAGCCGTACGTCCACCTCCACCGCCTCCGGCAACGGGTTGGCCAGGCCGAGGTTGGTCCGGTAGCCGTCGTTGTGGGTGAGCTGGATGAGGCGCACCTCATCACCCTCACCGGCGGTCCCGCCGACCACCGGCACACCGTCGATCAACTGACCGTAGGTCCCGTCCGGGCTCGAGGTGAAGGTCCTGGATCCGACCATCAGCGGGCGATCCGAGGCCACCAGCAACGCACCGTATCCGGGGTTTTGGAGCCCACCGACGGCATCAGCCAGGCGCAGGGACTGACCCGGCTCGATCCAGTACCGGTCGCTGCCGATGGGATCACCTGCGGCTTCTCGCTCCAGCAGGAAGAGGTACGCCGGGGCGGAATGCCGGCCGGGGTTGTGCACCACCACGTCGGTTTCCCACGAGGTGCTCTCGAGACCGGGGCCGTGGGCCGCGGCCGGAATGACCTGCACGTGTTCCCCCAGGTGTTCCACATCCGGCTCGATGTCCACCCGGACGGTCGCCGAGGGCGGCGATCGATAGCTGGCGTCGGGGCAGTAGTTGATGGCGAACACCCGGTAGAAGAAGCTGGCACCGTCGGTCCAGGGATGGGAGACCGTCGTCGAGGTGTGGATCCAGGTTCCCCATCCGTCGGGGTCGGAAAAGCTCGGCTCCACCGACTCCAGGAGCGAGTACTCACCTTGCTCGTGCTGCTGAAGGGTCGGCGTCCAGCTGACCTCGTAGCTCTGCCCGCTGGCCACCGAAGCCGGGGCGGTGACCTCGGCCGGAGGAGGCGCTCCGCAGAAACGCCGAACCGTCACCGAGGCGGTGGCCTCGGCATCGCCATGGTCGTTGCCCACGGTGAGCGTCACCGGCCAGTCCCCCGGAATGGCGAAGGCGTGGGTCACCGCCCGACCCTCGGCCGTGCCGCCGTCACCAAAGTCCCAGCTCCACCGGCTCGGATCTCCCGACGACAGATCGGTGAAGCGCACCGGTGTCCCCTCCTCGGGGAGGGTGGGACGCCAGACAAAGCTCGGGATGGGCGGCTGATCCGGCTCGCCGCACGCGGAGTGAACGACCCCACCCTCCTTGCCCACGGCAACGACTCCGGCATCGCCGGAGATCACGTCCAACAGGTCGCCGAACCCGGTGGGGCCGGCCGGCTGCCAGGCGACGCCGTCCGGGCTCGCGAGCACCACACCTCCCGAGCCCACCGCCACGAACTGCTCCCCGGTGAACCGGATGCCGTAAAGATCGGCATTGGTCCCCGAAGCCCGTTCCGCCCAGGTCTCGCCGTCCGAGCTGGTGAGGACGGTTCCCCCGGCACCTACAGCGACGAAGGTGGAGGGCCCAAGAGCCACGTCGTGCAGATCTCCGGTGTGACCGGAGTCCACCACCGACAGGCTCAGGCCGTCCGAGGTCACGATCAGACCCGAACCACCCACCGCGACGATGGTGGTTCCGCTGGAGGCCACTCCCCTGAGCGCATGGTCGAGATCTCCACCCAGGAGATACCAGCTCGAGGCGTCGGAACTCAGAGCCATCGCACCCTGGTCGCCGACGACCACGAATCGGGACCCGTCCCAGGTGGCCGAGTACCACTCCCAGGGCCAGTATCCGGGCCCGCTGACGGGACCCACAGCACCACCCCAATTGCGCCCATCGAGGCTCCTCAGGATCATCGCACCACCCGACCAGAGTTCGTTGATCACTCCCACCGCCACGAACAGTTGATCGTTGGCCGCCACGTCGAAGATGGCCTCGAGACCCATCCGGTAGACCACCTCCCAGTTGAGCAGGTCGTCGCTGGCCAGAATCGCGCCCTCCTGCGGCATCCTCGGTGCCGGCCGCCAGTACGGCACCGGAACCGTTGACGGCCATCCCATAGAGGTCCAGACCGGCAAAGGTGTTGACCGGCTTGAAGTGCTCGCCGCCGTCCCGGCTCACGGCAATGTGCCCACCCGCTCCGGCGGCGACGATCTCCGAGCCGCTCCAGGCGAGGGCATCGAGCCGGAGCCCGGGCGCACCGTACCTCCCCCAGGCCCAGTGAAGACCGTCAGGGCTGTGAACAGGTGCGTATCGGCTGAGCCCTCCAGCACCGACGAAGCGATCGCCGGCCCAGATCATCTCGGTCAGCCGGATTCCGGCAGATCCCCGGGTCCAGTGAACGCCGTCGCTGGTCATCAGCGTGGCGGGGCCGTCGGTGGCGATTACGGTGATCGAGCCGCTCGAGACAACGGCTGAAAATGGACCCAGGTAGCCGATTTCGCGCGCCGTCCAGGTGGCGCCGTCCGGGCTGGCCAGTACGTGGGTCATCTCGCCAACCGCCAGGTACTCCGACCCCGTCCAGGCCACACCCCGCAGATCTTCTGCACCGGTTGGCGGCTGCAGCGTCCAGGTGATCCCGTCAGGGCTGGTAACCACCGCACCGGAGGTCCCGACGGCGACCAGCGCCGGTCCCCCGGCGGTCACGTCCACCAGCGTCTCGGGAGTGCCCGTGGGGCGAGAGGTCCAGGTACCACCGTCCGGGCTGGTGAGGACCCACCCGCCGTCCCCGACGGCGATGAAGGCCTCGCCGCTGAAGATCACCGCGTTAAGATCCGCCTCGGCAGGGGTTTCCACCTGACGCCAGCTCTGCTCGTCCGGGCTGACCAATACCGTCCCGTCGCGACCCACGACAACGAACACATCGTTGCCGTAAGCCGCGCCCAGCAGCTCCCGGTCGGTGGGTAGCGGGTTGGCGAGCCGCCACTGGTCGCACGGCTGCTGAGCCACAGCCACGCCAACCGAGAGAGCCAACATCACCGAACACAACGAGGCCGAAGTTGATCGCATCGAAGCTCCCACTCTGTCCTACGTGAGATGGCGACAATTTGTTGAACAACCCGCAGGTGCCGCCCGCCGGGCATCACGTGGGGATCAGGAGCAGTGCCACGATGTAGTAGATCCCAATCGCAATGATGTCATCGATGGTCGTCACCAGCGGGCCGGCCGCAATGGCGGGGTCGATCTTGACCAGCCGGAAGAAGTAGGGCACCAGGACCCCCATCAGAGCCGAGGCAATGATGGCGACGACCATGGACACGGTGACCGTCAGCGACAGCATCGCGTGACCGTGCCAGATCATCGCCACCACGCCCGAGAGCGCACCGCAGGCCAGGCCCATAAGGGTGCTGATCACCAGCTCCTTGCTGAGGAAGTTGCCCAGGTTGTGAAAGTCCACCCTGCCGGTGGCGAAGCCGCGCACCACGATGGTGGCGGACTGCGCTCCCACATTGCCCCCCATGGCCCCGATCACCGGCACGAAGGGCACCAGCGCCATCATGTGGGGGAAGGACACCTGAAAGGCCCAGACCAGCAGCGCCGGCACGGTGAGGCCCACCAGGGTGGCCAGCAGCCAGGGCAACCGCACCGAAGCGATCTTGAAAAGCTGATCCGTGTACACCAGCTCCGGCTCGTTGGCGCCGGCGCCGGCCATGTGCATGATGTCCTCGTCGGCCTCCTCCTCGAGCACGTTCGCCGCGTCGTCGTGCAGGATCCGACCCAGCAGCCGGCCGCGACTGTCCACCACCGGCAGCGCCACCAGGTCGTAGCGCCTGAACATCTGCGCCACCTCCTCCTGGTCGACCTCGGGGGTGACGGCGTGCAGGTCCCCGCTCATCAGATCGCGGATCGATCGGTCGGGCGCGGCCAGGATCAGGCTCCCCAGATCCAGGACACCACCGAGCCGCTTCTCACCGTCCACCACGTAAACGAAGTGGAACGGCCCCACGTCGTCGGCCTGGGCGCGAATGGCCTCCACCGCCTGATCCACGGTGGCACTGTCCGCCACGGTCACCAGCTCGGTCTGCATGAGGCCGCCGGCGGTGTCCTCCGCGTACTTGAGCAGATTCTCGACGTCGTGGCGATCCTCGACGGGCAGGCTTTCGATGAGATTGCGGGCCAGCGGCGCCGGGAGATCCGCGAGCACGTCGACGGCGTCGTCCGACGCCATCGCCTCGATGGCCCCGGTGAGCTGGTCGTGGGGGAGCAGCCCGGCGAGATCGTCCCTCAGGTGGTCGTCCAGCTCCTCCATGAGATCGGAGATCCGGTCGACGTCCAGACAGGCAAGAACCGCCGGCCACAGTTTCTGGTCGAGGACGCGGAACAACGCCGCCAGATCCGCCGCGTGCAGGGCGGCGAGGAAGATGTCGAGGGCGCCGACGTCGCCACCCTCGATCACGCCCTCGAGCTCGTCCATGGCCTCGCGGCGGTCTGCGGGGCTGTCCAGCAACGCCAGCTCCTGCTGACCCTCGATCGCCTCCGATCCCGGACCGCGGGGTTTCGTTGGGTTCTCGTCCACTACGGTGCCTCGACCATGCCCCCTATCCTACTCGCATCGGGCGGATGACCGGTGGTCACCCGGACCCGCCGGGCCGCAGGTAGAGGGAGCACACGCACCGTCGGCACACGGGGTCGGCGGCCACGTCCAGCTCGCGGCGGAAGCGGAGGGCTTCGGGGCTGTTCACCAGCTCCGCCAGCCCCTCCGTCCCGAGGGTTCCGTAGGGTCGGTGGAAGAAGCAGGGTCGCACGGTCCCGTCGGCTTCAACGACCGCCGACACCCAGGGGGCGTTGCACTTCACCGGGGGGAAGCTCCCCCCGCCATGGTGGGCACGGTAGTAGGTGACGATCCGGCGCAGCTTGGCCGGTGTTTCGACGATGAAGCCACTGTCGAGCTCCGAGCCACGCTGCTCGATCAAGGCATCGAGGGCGGCTTCCAGCTCGGGGAGCTGTTCTCCCGACGGCGCCACCTCGGACCGACGGCGCTCGCCCCAGGGCCGAGACCGGTTGAAGGCCTCGCTGGTGACGTCGGCGGCGAGGAAGCTGATGCCGTCGAGACCGAGCTCGCCGGCGGCGCCCACGATCTCGGGCCACGCGGCGAAGTTCATGCGCTGGATGACGCAGCGACCGGTCACCGGCAGCCCCGGAGCCAGCGCCTTGACCGCCGCCACACCCTCGGCGAGCCTTCGGTAGGCGCCGGGAACCCTTCGGATCTCGTCATGGAGGGACTCGGTACCGTCGACGGAGACAATGATCTCGTCCACCGCCGCGGCCACGTTCGCCGCGTTGGATGCCAGCTCCTGGCCGGTGGACAGCAGGGTGATCTTGGAAATGCCCGCGCCCCGCAGCAGGCTGCACAGGCGGAAGAGGTTCGGATTCAGGAGCGGCTCGCCGCCGGACAGCACCACCCACCGCGTTCGCAGTTCCCGGAGGCTGGACAACAACCCGGTGACATCCCTCTCCGTCAGCTGCCGGGCATCACCTGGTCCCTTCCAGATGTCGCACATGACGCAGCGGCAGTCGCAGCTCGAGTGGGGCATCAGGATGGCGATGGGCAGCGCCCGGACCCGGTGGGTCCTCAGCGTCAGCCACCTCCTGACCACATCCCGCGTCATCTTCTTCCTTCCCGGCCGCTCGCGCCGGCCGGCCGCTCGCCGATTTGGACCATCATAGGGTGAGTCCTCCCTCGCCCAGGCTCGAGCTGTGCAGCTGTTCCACCAGCCGACCCGCCATGAGCTTGTCGACGCCGTCCAGGGTGACCCGCCGCGCCGGCGTCCGCGTGACGTCGAACAACGGCTCGAGGTCGGGATCGGCCACTACCGGCCGACCGGCGATCATCACGAGTCGCAGGTCTGCCCTCGTCAGCTCGAGCAATTGGGAGGCCGGGTCCCCACCCCTGGCCGGCGGCAGCAGCACCAGGTCCGCCTGCCAACCGACCCGAATGCGGCCGCGGCCGCCGTCGGTCAGCCTCAGCAAGCGAGCGGGACTTGTGGTCACCAGTGGCAACAGCTGTTCCCCGGGGAGCTGGCCGGTGGCCGCCGCCGCGCGCAGCTCGGCCAGCACATCGAGCTCGCCGGTGAGCCGCGAGTCGGTTCCCAGGGCGAGACAGCCGGCGGCGGCGAGGTCGCCGACCTCCGCGGTCCGGCCGAACAGGAAATCATTCGATGTCGGGCACCAGATCAGGCCCCCACCGCGGCTCACCAGCCGCTGCCGGTCCGCGGAGTTCAGGCCGACGCCGTGGACCAGCACCGTATTCGGGCCGAGAGCGCCGAGTCCATCCAGGCGACCCAGCTCCCCGGCCGCGCGGTCGTCCACCCCCTCGGCGAGGTGGATGATCCACGGCCAATCGGGCCTGGTTCGGCGAAAGCTCGCCGCTGCGTCCCCCCGGTCCAGGGAGTGACAGAACCCGAACCGACGAACCACGCGCAACGGCAGACGACGAGGTACGGGCGGCGGGGGCGGGTCGTGGTGGAGCACCGTGGTGACCCCACTGAGGAGGTTTTTCACCACCCCCACCAGCAGCCTGTCGGCAACGGCGAAGCGGCGCGGTTCCACCAGATCCGGATCGCTGTCGAAACGCGCCTCGATGTCCTCGATCCAGTCGACGGCGTGCCGGTACCGAGACCGGTACTTGATCCGGGAGAAGTGGTTGAGGTCCAGATGGTCGTGGGCGTTGATCAGCCCGGGGATCACCATGCCGCCCGCCCCGTCGACACGATGACCCGGTCCCCGGCTCCCGACATCGAGGGCCGCGATGACCTTCCCACGCACCTCCACCGAGCCGGCCGTCGGGCCGTCGCCGGTGGCCACGGTGACATTTTTGAAGATGATCGGCGCGGCGCGCATCAACCGGAATCCCTGGACGCGCGCACCACCAGCACCACCGGCATCTCGTCTCCGGCCGGCCCCGCCTGGGTTTCGACGGCGGGTTCGAGCACCTCGTCGATCGTCAAGCCGGCGCTTCGGCAGGCGCGACGGTGATCATCGAGCTCGTGGACATGGTGTTCGAGCCGATAGGTGACGCCATCGTCCGCGGTGAAGGTGCGCTCGCCGCCGGTCCGCGCCGCCTCCGGATGAAAGTCGGAGTAGAGCAGGACACCGCCCGGTCTGAGCACCCGCGCCGCCTCGCCGACCACGGCGCCGAGGTCGGCAGTATGGCCCACCGCCAGGGCGCACACGACGAGATCGAAGAACCCGTCAGGGAAGGGCAGGCGGTCGAAGCGACCGCGCACCAGCTCATGGGGCGGCTCCAGCCGTCGTGCCTCGGCCAGCATCTGGGGCACCGCGTCCACGCCCACCGTTCGAGCAGCGCCGCCGCCGGCCAAGATCCGCAGGTAGCGACCGCTGCCGCAGGCAAGATCGAGGCACGCCGCACCCTCGACACTCGGCAACAGGCGGCGCATGGCGGCCTCCTCCACCGCCATCAGGGGGTTGTGGGCGTGGGCCGGGTACCGGCGGGCCCAACGGGCATAGCCCGAGTACGGGTCGATGGTCTCCGGCAGCTGGCGACGGCTGCCGATCCTCACCAACACCGCCGCCACCAGCCCGCCGCCGGCCGCCACCGCCACCGCACGGGCCGCGATGGCGCCCGCAGGACCCCAGAGCGGCACCAGCCACCAGCCGACCAGGGCCACAATGGCGACCCGCAGCCAGCCCGCCGCTGCGAGCCACTGCGGCACCTCGAGGGGCACCGCGAGGAGCATCATGGGCATGATCAGGAGCTCCAGGGCGATGACCGGCAGGAAGAGCTGAAACAGCGGCACCGCCGAGGAGAAGGCCGGCCCATAAACCAACAAGATGAACGGGCGGGCGAGCACCAGCAGCGGCACCAGCATCAGCGAAAGGACCGCGCTGCGGATGAGCCCACGACGGACGTAGTCGCGGTACTCGGGCCCGCTCCTCAAGGCAGAGGCCGCGGGCAGCAGCACCGTGTACAAGCTCCCGCCCGCAGCTCCCATGCTCGCCGCCAGGCTGAAGGCGAGGCCGTAGGCACCCACCGCCGCCGGGGCCGACATGCCGTTGACGAGCAGCAGATCCAACCGACCGGCCAGCGCGGTCAGCAGCCCGGCCAGCCACAGCCACCCTCCGATTCTGAGCAGTCCGACGGCCTCGCCGCCAACCGACCCACGGGACGGCGGGTGCAGCTTCCAACCCTCGCCCAGCAGCTTCCGTCCGACCGCAAAGGTGATCAGAGCGGGCAGGATTCCCAGCACCAGCAGCGCGTTCAGGAGATCGAGCCGTTCCCCGACGGTGAGGATCGCAGCCAGGACGAGGGTGAGCCCCGAGTTGGTCAGGAGCAGCACGGCGATCGAACCAAAGCGGCCCGTGGCCTGGAGCAGGGTGCTGACGGATCCGCTGAGTGCCGACGCCACCACACCGGCCAAGGCGACGGCCAGCAGCGATGAACCGCTGTAGCCACCCACCGCATTCGGCAGGCCGATGGCCGGCGCCAGCCAGCGGGCGAGGACGATCGCCGGCAGGGTGATGGCTGCGGCGGTGACCAGACGGACCCAGACGAAGGCGCGTCCCCGGCGGCGTCCGAGGGCTTCGTTCGCGGCCCAGACCCCCGCCACGCGCACCACTGCGGCCTGACTCAGCCCGAGGTCGACCAGCACGCTCCCGATGGCCACGGCCGCACCAAGAACCACGTAGACGCCGAACTGGATCGGCCCCAGAGCGCGGGCGACGAGCACGCCGGCGACGAAACTCAGCACCATTCGTGCCGCGTCGCCGCCGAACAGCACCGCCCATCCCCGGGTGGTGGGATCCAGCACAGGCGTGAAACGGCGATCCTCGCCGAGCGTCGTCATCGTATCGACTCCAGAGGCCGAGAATGGTCGCGTCATCGTACACGACTGGCTATGCTCGGGGCGGACAGCCCGATGCGACTCTGTTACGCCCTTCTCTACTACGATTCGGCCCAGGTCGCGGACCCCCCCGCCCGGTCCCTGGACCGCGAATTGATGCTGCGCCACCTGCCCCGGGCGATGGCGGAACGCGGCCACCGCGTCTCGGTGGTACACCAATATCCCCGCCAGTCCTGCTTCGACGACAGCGACGTCAGCCATGAGTTCGTGCCTTCGCCACGGTGGGCCGCAATCGCCGCGACTGCCGCCCACCGGCTGGCCGGCGTCGCACGTTCCCGAGCCGAGGCGGCGACATCGGCGATCGGCCGCATTCTGACTTTTCAACCAGACGTCGTCCATCTCCTCGGAACGAACCTGACCCTCAACACGTGGTTGCTCTTCCGCGCGGCGGCCAGGACGGGTACTCCGGTCGTGGTCGCCCACCACGGAGGATATCCGCCGACCGGTCGCCTCGGTCGAATGCTGCTCAAATCCGGTCTGTCCCGCGCTGCGAGCCTTCGTCGACAGCCGACCGGGACTCGCCGAGGGCGTCAGCTTTCGCGGCAACTCCCCTCACGAGGCCATGGAATCCGTATTCAACAGTGCGGACTTCCTCCTCCAGGCAAGCCGGCCGACAACCCCCGGGGGCATCGTGGAGTTCAGCGGCTACGTTCCCCTCGAGGCGATGGCCTGCGGGGTGATTCCCGTCGTATCAGACATCCCGTCGTTCCGCGTGATGACCGACGGTGGCCGAGTGGGGCTGCTTTTCCCCTGTGGAGACCACACCGAACTGGCGCGAAGCGTCTTATCCCTGACCCCGAGTGACATCGCCCGGCTCGGACCGGCCGCGCGGGATCACTTCGAGCAGGAACTCAGCTTCCAGGCGATGGCGCGGAAGCTCGAGGCGGTCTATCTGCAAGCTCGCAACCGGTCAGTCTCTGCGCCGGAATGACAGCAGAAAGTGGTCACCGCACCAGGTGAAGGGGAACCGGCGCTGCCAACGCGCCTCGAGACCGGCGAGTCGGCGGATCAGTCCCGGGCGGGTGTCTGCCAGGTGGGCGAGGTAGGGCGGCGGGAGGAAGCAGCCGATGGCGACCAGCTTGGATCGGCGGAAGCCGTCCGCGAACTCCCGCCGGACTCTGGAGGGGGTCGGGTACCAGACCGGGATGGTGGCGCCGTTGCCCAGGTGCGCGAGCCTGCCCTGCCTCAACCGCCTCACCGCGGTGCCGGGCTTGCCGTGGACCAGGTGCCAGATCACCTCCCACGGACAGAAGGGCCCCATCAGGACCGTCACCACCCAGCCGCCCGGGCGGACCAGTCCGGCCAGCGCCCGTGCCACCGGGGTCCGGTCGGCGACGCAGTTCAGGGGACCGAAGTTGGACAGCGCGCCGTCGAAGGGCCCTTCAACGCCACCGCCATCCGCGGCGAACCTCGCCACATCGAGCCTGCGAGTCTGAACCATCGCGCCCAGTCCCGCTGCATCCAGCTTGCTTCGGGTCACCTCCAACATGGCCGAGGACACATCCGTGGCCAGCACCGAGATGCCGCGCCGGGCGAGCCACAGCGAGTCCTCGCCGGTGCCGCAGCCGAGCTCCAGGATCCGGTCGCCGCTCGAGAACACGCCCTCGATCTCCCGCCAGACCTGGCCGCGCAGCTGGCGGCCGAGCGCCGTCTGACTGAAGCCAAGATCGTAGCCGCGGGCCACCGCGTCGAAGGGGCTGGCGGGCGGAGCCGCGTCCATGGGAGCCGACCCGCCCCGTTACCCCGCCAACGACAGCGACCGGAGCCGCGCCGCGTAGGCGTCGGCGATCCGCCGGCCGTGACCGTCCACGTGGCCCTTGCACTGGTGGCGATCGAGCACCACCTCGGCGTTGTGGCCGGCGATTCGGCGGATCTCGCGGATCTTGCGTCGGGCCATCCACGACTCCAGTCCGGCCCCGAACCGGGTCCCGAGCACCGCCTCGCCGACCCGATGGAGGAGGGACCCGCCGGTCGCAACGCACGGCTGGTCGCGGGGAGGCCCGGTGGCGTTCGGCAGCAAGGCCCCGGTCCAGGGGTTGAGCTGCCTCATTCGGCGATACACGTCGAAGCCTGCCAGGGGCACCATCTGGGTCAGCTCGCGGGCGCTGTGGAGGTCCCTCGCCTCGAGCTTGAGACGCTCGGCGGAGAGCAGCCAGTTGGGGCACATCTCGATTCCCCGCAGCCGAAACAGCCTCACCTGCTGGATGATGAAGAAGCGGCAGAGCCACACCCGGCCGGGCTCGGTGACGATCAGCAGGTCGATATCGGCGCCGTCGTCCACGTTGTCCATGGCCAGAGCACCGGTGAGCGCCACCATCCGCACCCACGGGAGCCGCGCGACCGCCGCGCCGCACCGCTGGGCTTCGGGCCACAGTCGCCGAGCCGCGGCCTCCCGGCGGCGCCGCAACTCGGCCAGCGGCTCCCGGCCGGCGAGGCACACGTAACCGTCGATTCTCGCCAGTCGGTGCGGCACCAGCGCCTCGATCGCCCGTTCCACCGCGACTGGAGTGGATGACACCCCATCCAGGTAGCGATGGATCTCCTCCGGCCGCACGGGCGAGTCAAAGACGTCGCCGTAAGCCACCGTCCGGAGGACGGCTTCTTCGACCTGGTCAGTTTCAGCGGGCCGGGTTGTGGTCACGTCCACTCCGTTGATGAACTTCAGGAGATGCTAGCAGGGGGTGCGGCAATCCCACAACCTGACGTATACTGCCCAGGTTTGGAGAATCGATCGCAAGTTACTCGTGCGGACCGACCCCTCAGCGTCGCCATCGATCTGACGGCTCTGTTGCCCACCACCACCGGCGTGGAGACCTACTTGATGCGGCTCGTGCTGGCCCTCGCCGAGGTCGATAAGAGCACGCGCTACACCGTGTTCGTCAACCGGGAGGACCGCGGTTTGTTCTTCGGGCGGCTCGGCGGAAACTTCGAGATCGCCGGCTGGTGCCTGCGACCTCGGCCGGTGCGCCTGGTTTTCCAACAGCTCCTCCTGCCTGCCGCGGCGGTGCTGGGCGGATTCGATGTGGTTCACTCGCCGTCGTTCATCATGCCGATGTTGCGGGCGGGCCGGCGGCACGTGCTCACCGTCTACGACATGACCTTCTTTTCCCACCCCGAGTGCCACATTTCACTGCGTCGCAGCCGGCCGTACCGCGCCGCGATCCTCGCCAGCCTGAAGCGGGCCGACCTGATCACCGTGCCGTCAGAATCGACCAAGAACGAGATCCTGCGCTTCGTACCCTCGATTGACGAGTCCAGGATCCGGGTCGTCGTTCCAGGGATCAGCGAGGAGTTTCGGCCGCCGGGGGCCCGCGAGACGAATGCAGCTGCCGAGCGGTTCGGTATCCAGGGGCCCTACGTGCTCTACGTGGGCACCCTGGAACCCCGAAAGAACCTGGAGACCTTGGTTGAGGCCTTCCACCGGCTGGTCATGGAGCGGGACATTCACGAGAGTCTGGTGCTCGCCGGCAAACCGGGCTGGGGCTTCACGCCGCTGCTCGAGCGCATCCGGGACCTCGGGCTCCACGCCAGGGTTCGCCTGCTGGGCCACGTCCCTCAGGAGCTCATGCCCGGACTCCTGGGCGGAGCGCGCCTTTTCGTCTACCCATCCCTGGCCGAGGGCTTCGGGTTTCCGCCGCTCGAGGCAATGGCCTGCGGCGTACCCACCATCAGCTCCGACTCGACCTCGCTGAGGGAGAACCTCGAGGGCGCCGCCGAGCTCGTCCCGCCTGGGGACGCGACCGCGCTGGCCGCCGCGATGGCGAGGCTTCTCAACGACGACGGGCTCCGGGAAAAGCTGCGGGGCCGGGGGCTCGACCGGGCGCGGGTTTATCGCTGGGAGCAGACCGCCCTCGACACCCTGGCCTGCTACCGCGAGCTGGGCCAACCCGACGGCTCCATATAATGGACTGACGATGACCGATGTTTTATTTGGCCAGGCCTACCACCTCCGTTTCGACTCGAAGCTGTGGCATGCGATGGAGCCCTACCCGCCGCTGGGAACCCTGTGCGCGGCGGCGCTGCTGCGCGAACAGGGCTGGCGGGTCGCTCTCCACGACTCGATGCTCGCCGCCGGGGAGCACGAGTGGGCGGCGGCACTCGACCGGCACCGCCCCCGGTACGCGGTGCTCTACGAGGACAATTTCAACTACCTGACCAAGATGTGCCTGCAACGGATGCGCGACGCCGCGCTGACCATGATCGGGATGGCCCGCGATCGCGGCTGTATCGTCATCGTGGCCGGATCCGACGCCTCCGACTTCGCCGAAATCTACCTCGAAGCGGGCGCCCGCGTGGTGCTGCTCGGCGATGGAGAAGAGGCGCTCATTGCGGTGTTGAACCACCTTGACGACAGGAGCCCGCAGCCGCTCGACGAGATCCCGAACATCTCGTTTCGAGCAAGCGGTGAGTCGACCGGAGCTCGCTGCACCCGGCGGACCCCGGCAAAGCCCGACCTCGACGCGCTGCCGATGCCGGCGTGGGATCTGGTGGACATTGACCGGTACCGGTCGATCTGGCTCGAACGCCACGGCCGGTTCTCGCTGAACATGGCCACCACCCGCGGCTGTCCCTATCACTGCAACTGGTGCGCCAAGCCGCTGTGGGGCCAGCGCTACCACGTCCGCAGTCCGGAAAATGTGGTCGCCGAGCTCGCCATGCTTTCGGACCGCTACCACCCCGATCACATCTGGTTCATGGACGACATCATGGGGCTCAAGCCGGGCTGGCTGGCACGGTTCGCCGACCTGCTCGAGGAGGCGGGCGTGCGGGTTCCCTTCAAGTGCCTCACCCGTCCCGACCTCCTGTTGCGGGATGGAACCGTCGACGCCTTGAGCCGCGCCGGCTGCGAAATCGTGTGGATCGGCGCCGAGTCGGGATCTCAAAAGATCCTCGACGCCATGGAAAAGGGCACCACTGTCGAGCAGATCGGCGACGCCGCCAGACGTCTGCACTCGGCTGGAATCAAGGTGGCCTTCTTCCTCCAGTTCGGATACCCCGGAGAGACCAGGGCCGACGTCGAGAGGACCCTGCAGATGGTTCGCGAGTGTCGGCCCGACGATCTCGGCATGGCGGTGTCCTACCCCCTGCCCGGGACCCCGTTTTACGACCGCGTGAAGGACCAGCTCGGGGACAAGCGCCACTGGGTGGACTCCGACGACCTGGCCATGATGTACCAGGGTCCGTTCACCACCGACTTCTACCGCCAGCTGCACACGGTGCTCCACACCGAGTTCCGAGCGCGGCGGGTGGCGAGGCAGTTGCTGCACCTTGGCCGCTCGCCGTGGCGGCTGCGCGGCCGCCATTTGGTGCAGGCGGGCGGGGTGCTCTACCGGTGGGCGCGGCTGCCGATGGAACGAATCCGGCTCGACCGGCTGGCAAAGCGACCGCACCAGGGCATCGGTCCGCTGCCGCCCGGAATGACTGCCGAGGAGGCGGCCGTACCCTCGCCGCCGGCCGACTGATGGGAGCTCCTCGGCCGTTCTCGACCGATCTTCTGCTGTCTCACGGTTACGCCCTGGCCGACGATCCGCACGAGCGGGAGATCATGATGCCGTACCCGCCGCTCGGGATCCTCTATCTGTCGTCCTACCTCAAATCCCGGGACCTTTCGGTGGCGCTGTTCGACCCGACCTTCTCCTCGATGGCCGGGTTTCGCGATTGCCTCGAATCCTGCCGGCCGCGGGTGGTGGGGCTGTCCTGCAATCTTCTGACCCGCTCCAACATCCTGAAGATGGTGGCGTGGAGCCGGGAGGCGGGGGCGACCGTGGTCCTGGGCGGGCCCGAGGCCGGCCCCAACGCCGACGAGTACCTCGGACGGGGCGCCCATGTGGTGGTTCCCGGCGAGGGGGAGCAGACTCTCGAGGAGCTCGTCCGCCACCTTCAACGCCGGGGTCTCGAGGATCTCCACGGGATCCGCGGGATCGTCTTCGACGCCGGCGACGGCCGGCCACACGCCACACCACCACGCCCGCTGATCCATCCGCTGTCGTCGCTGCCGTGGCCGGACCGCGAAGCGGTGGATCTGGAGCGGTACCTCGACACCTGGAAGACCCACCACGGAAACTCCTCGGTGTCGCTGATCACGGCGCGCGGCTGCCCCTTCACCTGTGCCTGGTGCAGCCACGGTGTCTTCGGTCAAACCCACCGCCGCCGCACGGTGGAAGACGTGGCCGACGAGGTGGCCTGGCTCGAAAAACGTTACGCACCCGACCGCCTGTGGTACGCCGACGACGTCTTCACCCACAACCGACCGTGGACCCTGCGCTACGCCAAGGAGCTCAAGCGGCGGGGGCTGAGCCTGCCCTTCGAGTGCATCAGCCGCGCCGACCGGATCAACGAAGAGATCGCCGACGCCCTCGCCGGCATGGGGTGCTTCAGGCTCTGGATCGGTGCCGAGAGCGGCTCGCAAAGGGTGCTCGACGCCATGGGCCGGCTCACCACCGCCGAGGATGTCCGGACCAAAACCGCCATGCTTCGGTCCAGGGGCATCAAGGTCGGCATGTTCATCATGCTCGGATACGAGGGCGAGGAGGAATCCGACCTCGAGGCCACGGTCGAGCACCTGAAGCTGGCCAGCCCCGACCTGTTCCTGACCACCGTGGCGTACCCCATCCGCGGCACCGCCTACCACGACCGGGTCAACCCGCGGATCCGCACCGACCGGGCGTGGGACGACCGCACCGACCGCGACCTGGACATCGCCGGGCGTCACTCCCCGCAGTACTACGAGCACGTCACCCGGTGGATGGTCAACGAGGTCAACCTCCACCGGGCGCGGGTCTCGGGTGATGCCGGATTTCTGGGCAGGGGGCGGCTGCTGATGGCCGCAAAGCGGGGTCGGCTGGGCATGAGGCTCACCCGCCACCAGCGCGTCGGTGAAGGTCGAGGACAACCGGAGCGCCGCGAATGAGGCTGGTTTTTTACAACCCTCGATCCTCGGTCGGCCGCAAGCCGATCCTCCCCATGTCCCTGCTGGCGGTCGGGGCGACGCTCGAGGGTACACGGGACTACCAGTTGGTGGACGGCAATCTCGAGACGGATCCGCTGGCCGAGCTGGACGCCAGAATCGGAGAGCCCGCCCACGACACGGTGCTTGGAGTCACCGTGATGCCCGGGCCGCAGCTCGAGGAGGCGGTGCCCCTGTGCCGCGAGCTCAAGCGACGCCACCCGTCCCTGACCGTGGTCTGGGGGGGTTACTTCCCGTCGCAGCACTGGGACTCCTGCCTGCGCGCCGAATTCGTGGACTTCGTCGTCCGGGGCCACGGCGAGCAGGTCTTCGGCTCGCTGCTCGACCACCTCGAGGGGGAAGGTCCCGAGCTGGCGATGATCCCCGGCCTCGCCTGGAAATCCGACGACGGGACGGCGCGGTGCAATCCTCCTGCGCCGGTTCCCCACCCGGGCAAGCTGCCGCCCTGGAATCTGGACCGGCTGCCCATGGAGCGGTACCTGAGGCGGACCTTTCTCGGCGACAGGACCGTCGCCTATCACTCGTCCTACGGGTGCCCGTTCCGCTGCAACTTCTGCGCGGTCGTCACCATGGTGGAGGGCCGGTGGCTGGCCCAGCCCGCCCAACGGGTGGCCGCGGCGGTCTCCGAGTACCGCAGCCGCTGGGCTGTGGACGCGGTCGAGATGGTGGACAACAACTTTTTCGTCCACGAGGAAAGGGTTGCCGAGTTTTCCGATCGGATCAGCGACCTCGGCGTGTCGTGGTGGGGCGAGGGCCGGGTCGACACCATGCTCGGCTTCGAGGAACGAACCTGGCGACTGATGGCCGCCTCCGGCCTCAAGATGGTCTTTCTGGGCGCCGAGTCGGGCTCGGAGGAGACCCTGAAGCAGATGGACAAGGGAGGGCGGCTGACGCCCGATCTCACCCGTGAGCTGGTGCGCCGGATGGCCCACCACGGCATCGTCCCCGAGCTCAGCTTCGTCGTCGGTAATCCCCCCGACCCCGCCGCCGACGCCGCCCGCACCATGGAGTTCGTGCGCGAGATCAAGGCCATCAACCCGGCCACCGAAATCATCCTCTACCTCTACACTCCCGTGCCCCTCGCCGGGACCTTGTTCGAGGAGGCGCGGGCGCGCGGCTTCGTCTTCCCCGAGACCCTCGACGAGTGGGTGAGCAACGACTGGCTCGATTTTGCCCAGCGTCGGTCCAGCACCATGCCGTGGATGCAGCGCTCGCTGCAGCAGCAGATCCTCGACTTCGAACGGGTCCTCAACGCCTACTACCCCACCACCACCATGGACTCGCTCGGCGGCTTCGCCCGGACCGGGCTGCGCTGGATCTCGGCCTGGCGTTACCGTTGGCGGTGCTACCGCTGGCCGGTGGAGCTCGGGCTGGTGCAGAGGCTGATCGCCTACCAACGGCCCGAGACCTCGGGATTCTGAGGCGACCGGGGTGTCAGTTCCGAAATGAAAGTTGCTCGCGCCCTGCGGGCGCGGCGACTCACCACCACCAGCAGACAGCCGTAGGCCAGCCCCAGCTCCCTCGTCGCTCCGCTCCTCGGGACGCCGTTCGCCACGCGCCGGCTTTGCCGGCTGGTCTCACGGCGCCTCGCGACGACCCCCATGGCCACGGCTGTGATCTGCTGCCGTCGGCGAGTTGAAAGTCGAGGCTATCGAGGTTCTTCTGAAAACGCCCCACAAACGAGGTGGTTGTAGAGGTCGAGGAAGCCGCGCGTGCAGTAGTCGAGAGTGAACCGCTCATGGACCACCCGGAGAGCCGAGCGACCCATCGCCTCGACCAGCGAGGGGCCGCCGATCACCGCCAGCAGCTCGGTCGCCAGCGCCGGAGCGTCACCGACCGGCACGGTTCGAACGCCGTCGCCCAACTCGGGCAGCACTCCCACCGCGGTACCCACGGTCGCAGTGCCACAGGCCGCGGCCTCGAGCACGGTCATGCCCTGGCTTTCGAAGCGCGAGCTCACGACGTTCAGGTCGGCAGCCCGGTACAGAGGCGGCAGGTCGTGGTGGGGCACCTGACCGTGGAGGGTCACCGACTTCGCCACGCCGCACTCCCCTGCCAAGGCCTCCAACTCCGGACCCAGCGACCCCTCGCCGACGATGTGGAGATGGGCTCCAGGCAGCCTCCGGCTCACAATGGCAAAGGCCCGGATGAGGGTCCTCTGGTCTTTGACCGGGGTCAGTGAGGCCACGTTCAGCAGCACCGGGTCGCCGTTCAGATCGGCCACCGGACCGTCGACCGAGAACCGTGCAACCTCGACTCCCAACGGCAGCCGATGGACCCCCAGCCGCCCCGACACGGCTGCGACCTTGGGTTCGAGCCAGGCCGATCCGACGGTGACCTCGACCGCCCGGCGAAGACTCCGCCGCACGACCCACCGGCTGACCCGGTTGCCCAGGAGACCGTACCCCACATCGGCGATCCACACCGGCTCGCCGCCCATCACCGAAACCACCGATGGGCGACGAATGAGGCCTCCACAGGCGGTTGCGAGGAAGCCGGCCTCGTCGGCCCACAGGCCGTGGATCACATCGAAGGGCTCGCGGCGGTGCTGGCCGAGAACCGCCGCGACGGCGCGGCCGGCCAAGAGCGCGCGAGCTCCGCCTCTGCGGTCGGCGAACCCGAGGGCATGCACCTGGGCCCCGAAGACCGAGTAGGAGCCGGCATCGAAGGGATAACGCAGGGCGAGGACCCACGGCTCGGCATCACTCGCCAACCTGCTCACCCAATCGAGCAGAGCGGGGATGCACCAATCGCTCTCGCTCGAGCTGAACCCAGGGACAATCAGACAGATTCTCACCGGCTTGGGTTCAGCCGAGGATTCGCTTGAGCAGCGACTTGACCGGGCCCTCGTAGCGCTTGATCACGAGCACCGAGGCCGGTGAGAAACGGGCCACCTTCTCCGGAATCTCGCCAACCAGGATCTTGCGGAACAGCGGCTCCTTGGCCGCCCCGATCACCACCAGGTCGTAGTCCCGGCTGGCCTTGGCGAGCCCTCCCGCCACCGACTTGCTTTCGATCAACCGTTTTTGGACCGGCATCTCCATCCGCATGTGGGTCAAGGTCTTTTCGATCCAGCTCATGGCGGCGGCGCGCTGCTCCTGATCCGCGTTCGGCGGAACGATGTAACCGGCGGTCACCTCCATGTCGCGGCTGGCTGCGATCTGGTCGAGGAGGTCTGCCGCCAACTGGGCGTTGGGTCCGCCCGCAGTGGGGAAGAGACAGGTCCGGAGCTCCACGCCCGCGATCTTGAAGACCATGAGATCACAGGGAGCGTAGCGGATGATGTGGTCGGCCACCTCGCCGAAGATGCGGTCACGGGTGTTGGTGAAGCCCTTCCAGCCCATCACCATCAGGTCTGCCCGGTGGCGGCCGGCGGCCTGCAGCAGGCCGTCCTGGACCTTGTGGGCAATCACCAGGTCGGTCTCGATCTTGATGCCCCTCCCGGCGCCGTAATCTTGAGCCGCCCTGAGCAATGGCTCCTTGTGGTGCGAGAAGCGCAGTCCCTCGTGGATCGGCAGCTGCTGGGGAACCTCGACCACCGTGATCGCCACCAGACGAAGTCCGCGGGCGGCGGCCACCGGCAACGCGAAGTCGAGCAGGGTCTTGACGTGGTCCGGGTTGTAAAGGACCACTATCACCGACGGCTCCTCGAGGGCCGCCTCGACCCGCCGCACGGGCAGCAGGACCTGCGGCTCGGCGTCCGCGGCTTTCTTCTGGAAGTGGGCGTAATACAGCAGCAGACCCAACACCACCCAGCCCGCGGTGACGTACCACGCGATCGGTTGGAAGGTGAACTGGTAGACCGCCAGAAAAACGTTGAGCACGATGCCGAGGATCGGCGTCACCGGGTAGAGGGGGACCCGGTACCGCCGTTCGATTTCGGGCGCCTTGCGTCGCAGCACGATCACCGAAAGGTTCACCAGGGCGAAGGTGAGCAGGAAGATCAAACTGGCCGCCGAGCCCACCGCCTCGATCGGCAGGGTCAGCGCCATGGCGAGCAGGATGACCCCGGTGACGACAATGGCGGCCCGGGGGGTCCTCCTCACCGGGTCGATGCGGGCGATCTGCGACGGCAGCCAGCGGTCCCGGGCCATGGAAAATGCGACCCGGGACGAGGCCAGGATGGTGGCATTGAGGGCGGACATCGTGGACAGCAGGCCGCCGAGCACGATCACCGCCACCCCGAAGGCCGGCATGAACTGCTCGGCAGCGCGCACGATCGCCGTCTCACCGTACTGTCCGAGGAAGGCCCACGACGGAATGCCGTCCGGACGAATCGCGCCCAGGGACACGAACAGGATCAGCAGGTAGATGGTCACCGCGATCGCGAGCGAGATGAACGTAGCGCGGGGGATCGTCCGCTCGGGGTCCTTGATCTCCTCGGCCACGGTGGCGATCAGGTCGTAGCCCTCGAAGGCGATGAAGGTGAGCCCCATGGCCACGATCACGCCGCCGAAACCCATGGGGAAGAACGGAGAGAAGCTATCCATCGACTGCTCGGGTTCGGCCAGGACCCGTTTCAGCCCATAGGCGATGAAGATGCCCAGCACGACGATCTTGGACATGGTCAGCGCGTTCTCGGCCTGGCCGGTGACCTGGGCGCCGCGAACGTTGAGGCGGAGAAAAACCACGCCGACGAGAACGGTCACCAACAACAACGGGAGGTGCTCGCCGACGGCCCCGAACACGCCTGCGGTGACGGCGGGGAGGTACTTGTGGAAGACCTCCAAAAAGTAACCGGCAAACCCCAGCGCATACAGACTGCAGGCGACCGTGTAGGCGAACCACAGCATCCAGCCCGAGACGAAGCCGAGAGCCCCGGGAAACGCCATCCGAACGTAGGAGTAGCCGCCGCCCGCCCGCGGAATCGCCGACGCCAGCTCGGCGTAGGCGAAGGCGGTGAGCAGGGTCACCGCTCCGTTGAGGGCGAAGGCGAGGATCGAGGCCGGGCCCGATTCGCCGGCGGCCATTCCGGTGAGCACGAAGATGCCGGCGCCGATCATCGCGCCGACCCCGATCATGGTGGCGTCGAAGAGCCCCAGATCGCGGGCAAAGGTGACCTCGTCCGCCTCGGTCCCCGCCGGTGCCATGCCGCGGTTGGTGTTCGTTTTCACGACTGTCGATTATAGGCATAGAACAAAAAATATTTCGGTGGCGGTTTCTTGGTTTATGAGATAGAATCTCCATCACGGAAATCGACAGACCACACGGAGAGTTGATGGCGGGTGGCCGCCGATGGTCGGCCGGCCGGAGCCAGCGCTCTTCAAACCCGGGAGGAACTCGATGTCACGACGAATGGTGAGTCTGATAGTGGTTTTTGCGGCGGTACTGACCCCGGTGGTCGGCCTCGCCCAGGGTGAGGAGGAGAAGTCCCCCTCGTCCTACGTCTATGGGATTTATTACGAGTGCGATGTCGCCCGTCAGGAGTTGGCGGACGAGATCTTGGAGCTCATCTACAAACCCAAATTTGACGCCGCGGTGGATGACGGGACCATCACCTCGTGGGGATGGCTGGCCCACCACACCGGGGGCAAGTGGCGGCGGCTCATGTATCACTCGGCACCCAGCCTCGACGCCGTGGTTGGCGCACTCGGCTCGGTCAACGACTCGATCGACGAGCAGTGGCCGGAGCTAGGCCACGCGTTCTCCGAGATCTGCGGCACCCACGACGACTACATCTGGCAGAGCATCACCGGATCGCGAGGCGGCAACGTGGGCATCGAGCGGGGCAGCGCCGGATTCTCGGTCTACATGAAGTGCGACATGAGTCGCGAGGCGCGTGCGGACGAGCTGGTCAAGGGGGTTTTCGCGCCGATCTTCGATCGCCAGGTAGCCGCAGGAAATTTGGACTCCTGGGGCTGGATGGAGCACGTCGTCGGTGGCGTCTGGCGAAGGATCCTGACCATGTCCGCGGCCGACAACTCGTCGCTGCTCGCCGCCCGATCAGTCATTATTCAGGAGATGTACGAGGCCAACGAGGCGGCCGGCACCGAGTTCGACTCGATCTGCGGCAGCCACCAGGACTACATCTGGGACATCATGTTCGAAAAGCCCTGATCGGTCGAGGATCATCGGCTCGGGCGTGATTCTCGGGCTGATCGAGGATTGAAAATTCGAAGATTCGGAACCCCCACCCACCCATTTGGGAGGGTCGGGCAGGGTTCGATTTGGACGTTTGACTTTTCCAAGGAAGGCGTCGGTCCCGCAGACGGTTGTGTCACCGATGCGACACAAGCTCCTGATCCTCGGTGCAACCCTCACGGTGCTGATGCTCGTGCTCGCGGTGGCGGTCCGGCTGCGCTACGGCGGCGGGGCCCATTACCCGAACCTCACCTCCCGGGCGACGCTTTCGGACTCCGCCCTCGAGACCATCGTCAACTTCCACCAACCCATCGGCAACGTTGCGGTGAGCGCTCGGGGACGGCTGTTCTTCACCGTCCATCCGGAGTCTCGGCCATCCGGAGCCAAGCTCTTCGAGTGGCGGCGGACACCGCCGTGCCCTTCCCCGACGAATCCGTGCAGGCCGAGCTCTTCGAGACGCCGCTCGGGGTGGTGATCGACCGCGACAACCGGCTGTGGACCATCGACCACGGCATCCACGGCTTCGGCACCGTCCGCCTGCTCGCCTTCGATCTCGCCACCGGCGAGGTCGTTCACGACCACGTCTTCTCCGCGCACCGTCGCCCCACTCGGCTCGTTTCTCCAGGATCTCCAGGTCGATCCTCCGGGACACACCGTCTACATCGCCGACGTCGGGTTCTGGGCGCGGCGACCGGCGCTGGTGGTCTACGACGTCGGCAACCGCACCGCGCGCCGCGTTCTCGAACGTCACCCGTCGGTCTTCCCGCAGGACTGGATCATCCGCACCCCGACGAGACGCATGGTTTTCTTCGGCGGCCTGGCCGCGCTCAAGCCCGGCGTCGACGGGATCGCCGTCGAGCCCGAGGGGCGGTGGCTGTACTACGGCGCCATGGCCCACGACGGCCTGTTCCGGATCCGCACCGCCGACCTCCGAAACTCCTCATTGTCACCGGCGAGCTGGCCGGCCGGGTCGAGCGCTTCAGCGAAAAGCCGCTCAGCGACGGCCTCAGCACCGACCTCGAGGGGCGGGTCTACATCACCGACGTGGAGCACGGCGCGGTGCTGCGGGTCGGCGCCGACCGTCGCCTCGAGACCCTGATCGCCAGCCCGCGCATCCGGTGGGCCGACGCCCTCAGCTTCGGCCCTCGGGGGCTGGCTCTACGTCGCCGACAGCGCCATCCCGGACCAGGTGATGCGCTCCAAGAAGCACATCGCGTCACAGGCCCCGTACCACATTTTCCGCTTCCGTCCCGGTGCCGAGGGCGTCCCGGGACAGTAGGCAACGAGCGGTCGGCAGGTCTCCCGCCATGCCTGTTGGGTCCTGGGGTCCTGAGTGGGGCTATGAGGCTATGAGGCTATGAGGCGAAGTGTGGTGGATGATTCATGGCCCCATAGATTCATCGCCAGGCCGCGAAGCGGTCGGCCATAGCCCCTTTGCCCTACTCCCCGCTCCCTCGCCTGCGCAACATGACGAGCGTGCGGTCGTCGGCGGGCGTCACCCCCCGCACGAATCGCTCGAGGTCGTCCTCGAGGGCTTGGGGCGAGCTGATCGAGCGGCAGATCGCAGTGCTGCCGCACCACCTCCTCCAGCCGCCCGACCTCGTACTCCTCCTCATCCGGATCGATGGCCTCGACGATGCCGTCGGTGTACAGCACCAGCAGATCTCCGGGATCCAGATCGATCTCCCCAACCTCATACTCCGCCACCGGCAGCAGTCCGAGTGGGATCCCGGTGGATCCGAGCCACTCGACCGCGCCCTGTCTTCGCACCACCATGGCCGGGTTGTGTCCCGCGTTGGCGTACCGAACACGATGAGTGCCGGTGTCCAGAACCGCGAGGAACGCGGTGGCGAATCGCTCGTCGGGCGTCCTCCGGTAGAGCCGACGGGACACCCGGGTGAAGACCTCGTCGGGTGTGAGCCCGTCCTCGATCGGCGCCGTGGTCAGCGCCTCGATGTAGGCGGTCAGCAGCGCGGCGGAAATGCCCTTGCCGCACACGTCGGCGATGAACAACACCTGCTCGACGCCCTCCAGCCGCTCGATGACCTCGAAGTAGTCGCCCGACACCCCCTGTGATGGGATGTTGCCGCCGTACACGTCGTAGCCGGCAATGTCGGGCAGGTGATCCGGAATCAGCGAAACCTGGATCTGGCGGGCCAGCGTCACCTCGTCCTGGAGGCGACGCCGCTCGGCAGCCTCCTCGAGCAGCGACAGGTTGCGGATCCTGAGCGCCGCCACCGACGCCAGCGAGGTCAACAGATCCATGTCATCTTCGGTGAAGGGCCGTCCGCCGGCCCGCGAGCTGCAGGGCGATCATCCCCAGCGTCCCGGTGGCATAGCTGAGCGGCGCCGCGAGCAGGGTCCGGACACCCGAATCGAGCAGGCTGAGGGCTTCGGCAAACCGCGCGTCGTACTGACATTCGCTCGAACAGAGCCGCCATGCCCTTGTCCACCACCTCCCGGCACAGGCTCTGTGACAGCTTCAGCTGGTCCTGGGCGAGATCGAGCGGCCGGAAGGCCGCCTGGTAGAGATCGCCGTTCGGGTCACGGAGGTACACGGCCCCCCGCCCCGGCCGCAGGTGATCGAAAACCCGCTCCAGAATCAGCTCGAGCAGCTCGTCGAGGGCGATGGAGCCGGACAGCGCCTGGTGGACCTCGTTGAGGATGCTCAGCCGCTCGGCGTGGCGCCGGACCGTCTCACCCACCGACTCGAGCTCGGCCGGTGGCAGGTGGGTCGACATCGACAGCAGCTCGGTGGCGGGACGAAAGACCGAGCCCTCCCCGAGGCGGCAAGTCGGTTCCGAGAGCGGTTTTCCGAATTCCGAGATCCTGCAATCGACGCTGAGATCGCGATCAGGTCGCCCGGCCGGACGCGGGTCGGGCTGGCGATGCGAACCCCGTTGACGTGGGTGCCGTTGCGAGAACCCAGGTCCTCGATCAACCAGCCGGCTCGGTTCGGTACAGCCTGGCATGTTGGCGAGACAGGAAGCGATCGCTGATCGCCACGTCGGCCTTGGTCGAGCGCCCGATGATCAGCTCGTCGCCATCCACCTCCACCTCGAAGACATCACCCTGGGCTGGAGTGACCTGGAGACCGAGCATCTCGAGGGATTATGCCACAGGGGTCATCCGCCGACGCGACTCCTGGCCTCGTCGAGGGTCTCGCAGAGATACCGATCGTGTCGGTGAGCATGACGACCTCGATGACGGCGCGCACGCGTTCGTTGACACCGAAGATTCGCAATCCGACCGCTCTCCTTGCTACACTGGGTCAAAATCCGCCGATCATCCGGATCACCACGCATCGCCTCGGCGCGGTGGCGGTCGCGTCGTCGTGCGCTAAGCCGGATTCGTCTCAGGTCCGGCGTGGAGGGCCCATGACGGGGACTGTCGGGACACCGAGCCGCGAATTCGCTCGCGACATCCGTGAGCTGGACGGGGTTTTCGGTTTCCTCGACGAGTCGTTCCGGACCACAACCGTCGACGAGCGCAGCCGTCGAGTTCTGCAGCTGGTCGTGGAGGAGCTGTTCACCAACATGGTCAAGTACAACCCGAAAAGCGCACATCGGATTCGAGATCCGGATCGCGGCAGGTTCCGACCGGATCAGCGTCCAGCTGGTGGATCCGGACTCTGGCCCGTTCAACCCCCTGCACCACCCGGCGGTGGACACCACCAAGCCGATCGAGGATCGGCGACCCGGCGGCCTCGGTATCCACCTCGTCAAGGCCCTGGCGGACGACATCGACTACAGGTACATCGGCCGCGAGATGACGATTTCGGTCACCAAGCGATTGGAGTGAGCGCATGTTCGAAATCACCACGATCGATGATGGCACCATCCGGATGCGGGGCAGGTTTGACGCCTCCCAGGTCGCCGCCGCGACCCCGGTTTTCGACGGGGTGCGCGACTCGTGCGCCGTCGACCTTTCCGAGCTGAGCTACATCTCGAGCGCCGGCCTCGGTCTGCTCTTCGCGACCCAGCGACGGCTGGTGGACTCCGGCGGGGGTCTCCGGCTGACCAACCTCAGCCCACACATCCTGGAGATCTTCAAGATCGCCGGCTTCGACCGGATCTTCGAGATCCAAGGCTGATCGAGCATGGGCATCGGGTTTCGCCACGCTGATCCGCGGACGAGCGCCGCGGCAACCGAGTGCGCATCGAACCGTCGACTGACCAACCTTTGCCGGCTCGGTGTGTACTTCGAGCGAGATGAGAACGTGATGCTGGTCGACGCCTATGTCCGGTGACACCACCGCCTTCGGCTCCCTCGTCGACGCGTACGAGGGCAAGCTCTTCAACGTGGCGCTTCAGATCACCGGATCTCGCGACGACGCCATGGACGCCACCCAGTCGGCATTCGTCAAGGCCTACGAGAAGCTCCACACCTTCGACCCCTCGTACCGTTTCTTCAGCTGGATCTACCGCATCACCGTCAACGAGGCCCTGAACCTGCGGCATCGCCGACCTCGGGCCACTGCGCTGGACATCAACACCGCAGCAGACCAACCGGACCCCGAGCAGGCGAGCCATTCAGCAGAGCTCGGTCGAAAGGTGCACCAGGCGCTGAACGGTCTGGATCCAGAGCATCGAGTCTTCGTGGTACTCAAGCACCTGCAGGGCCTGTCCTACGGCGAGATCGCAGCGATCGTCGGGATCTCGGAGCAGCGAGTAAAATCTCGGCTCTACAGCGCGCGCCGAAAACTCGAGGAACATCATGGCGGACAAAGGGATCGATCGATGAGCTCGGAGGATCTCGAACGGCTCGCGTGGGAACGGATCGACGGCGCCATCTCGACGGAGGATCGCGAGCTTCTCGACGCGATGATGGCCGGCGATCCAGACGCTCGGCATCGTTTCGAAGGGCTGTGCCGACTGGCCGACGAGCTGGCCCTGATGGAAACCGTCGAACCTCCATCCGAGCTGCGACCGCGAATCGATCGGGCGCTCGCTGACTCGACTCCGAAATGGCGCCGGCAGGCTCGTGGCTCCAGGGTGTCGAGGAAGCAGATGCTCTACGTGGCCGCGGGCATGCTGCTCGGCGTCGCGGCGGGTCGGATTCTGATCCCGGCGGCGCCGATCGACCGGCACCTGGCGACGGGTGCGATCGCGTCCTCGACTCGAACGACCCGCCGACGCGCTGGATGTGGACCTCGGGAAGGCGCGGGGTCGCTGTCCGTATGGAGGGCGGGCCAGAAGTGGACCATCGAAATGACGCTCGCTGAACAACACACTGTCGAGCTCGTATTCGAATCTGAAACCGAGGGTCTGGACGTGCGGAGCATGGCCCTGGAGGGCTCCGCGAAGGGCGAAGCCTTCGAGGAACCGGGTCGACTGGTCCTCCGGACCGCCGGTTCGGGGACCAGCGTGACGACCTTCCGCGCGGCCGATGAGATGCCACTCGATCGCCCTGACGGTTCTCCGCGACGGCCAGGTGGTCGAACAGCGGACGCTCGAAACCGGGTCTCAGGAGTGATCCAATGGCTGATCCACCAACTTTCCGGCAACCACCGTGTATTTGAGTTAGACCTCGATCATGAGAGCAACCGACCAACCCACCAAACGAAGGAGGGGTGAACCATGGCGAATAAATCAGGAGCTGTCATCGGGTTCGTCGTAGTGGCCGCGATCGGCATCGCAGCGATCGCCTTATTCTCCCTGAACCGTGCTCCGGCTCCGGCCGAAGACGTGACAGGAGCGATCGGGGCGGCGGAGCGATACCGCGCCGAGCAACTCAGCGACGAAGACGTGCAACTGGCCGGCGAATCCGCCGGAGATGCAGCGGCCCATCACGCCGCATTCGACGTGACCGGCGAGGAGCTGGCAGAACTGCTGGGCAAGGCGTCGGTCCAGGAGAAGGCGTCGTTCCTCGGGCGTGCTTCCGTGGCCGAGAAAGGAGCGGTCCTCGATCGCGCCACCACAGCTGAAAAGGCCTTCGTCCTCGACCGCGCCACCGCGGCGGAGAAAGGCGCCATGCTCGACCGGGCCACGGCAGCTGAGAAAGGCGGCAGTGCTTGACCGGGCCACCGCGGCAGAAAAGAGTGCCATGCTCGATCGCGCCACTGCCGCCGAAAAGGCCACGGTGCTCGACCGGGCGGTGGCCGCCGAGGCCGCTGCCACACTGAAACGTTTCTCGCTGGAACGGGCAGCCTACGAAAAGATGAGTGTGCAGGAGAAGGGTGCGGTGCTTGATCGCGCCACTGCCGCGGAAAAGGCATTCGTGCTCGACAGAGCCACCGCGGCCGAAAAGGCCTTCGTGCTCGACCGCGCCACCGCAGCTGAAAAGGCCTTCGTGCTCGACAGGGCCACCGCGGCCGAAAAGGCGTCCGTCCTCGATCGAGCTACCGCAGCTGAAAAGGCCTTCGTCCTCGATCGCGCCACCGCGGCCGAAAAGGTGCCATGCTCGATCGCGCCACCGCGGCCGAAAAGGGCGCCATCCTCGACCGCGCCACCGCGGCCGAAAAGGGCAGCCTGCTGGCCAGGGCCTCGCTGGAACGCCAGTCAGCCTACCTGGGTCGGCTGTCGATGACGAGCGGGCCAAGGTGCTAGACCGTGCAACCGCGGCCGAAAAGGGTGCCATCCTGGATCGGGCCACGACTGCCGAAAAGGGCGCCGTCCTCGATCGGGCGACGGCCGCCGAGAAGCGTCGATGCTCGACCGAGCCACGCGGCGGAGAAAGCGTCCGCTCTCGACCGGGCCACCGCAGCCGAAAAGGGCGCCATCCTCGATCGCGCCTTCGCCGCCGACGCCCAGGCCGCGATCGCGCGATTCACCCTCGAGCGAGCGGCCTACGAGAAAATGAGTGTGCAGGAGAAGGGCGCGGTGCTCGACCGGGCCGCAGCGGCTGACAAGGCATTTGTCCTCGATCGGGCCACCGCGGCCGAAAAGGCAGCCGTGCTCGACCGGGCCACAGCCGCCGAAAAGGGCGCAATGCTCGACCGCGCCACTGCGGCGGAGAAGAGCGCCATTCTCGATCGGGCCACTGCGGCAGAAAAGAGCGCGGTGCTCGACCGGGCCACTGCGGCAGAGCGGTCCGCCATCATGGGACGGGTCCCACCGCTGGAAATGTCCTCGGTTTACGCCCGCGCCCTGACTGAATGACACCAGCTCTCTCCGGTGGATGCTCGGGGGATGCCGCGGGTCGTCCGCGGCATCCCTGCGTGCCTCCGTGCCCGTGTCCGTGCCAAAACCGCGATGGCAACGAGCACGGGCGCGGGGAAAAAGCTGTCGCTGGAGGAACAGGAGTGATTCGAGCGGTAAGCGGTATCATGGACGGAGACTCACGAGGAAAAACAGATGAACCGCGCCGTCATCTGGACCGGGGTCCTGCTGTCGGTCCTCGCCGGCGGACAGGCGTCGGCTCAGCTGGACCTGCAGTTCTACCGGACCGAAGACATGAACGTCGTCTACATGGACGAGGACAACTCGTACATCCTGCCCCACCTCGCCCGCTGCTTCGAAAACTCCCTCGGCTTTCACAAGGATCTCTTCGACTACCAGCCCTCCGAAGAGATCACGGTCCTGCTCCAGGACTTCGACGACTACGGCTACGCCGGCGCGACCCCGCTGCCGAGCAACTACCTGACCATCGGCATCGAGCCGTTCGAGTACGTCTACGAGACCTCTCCCACCAACGAACGCATCAACTGGGTGATGAGCCACGAGCTGCTCCACATCGTGGCCTCCGATCAGGCGGCCCCGAGGGACCAGAGCTGGCGAAAATTCTTCGGCGGCAAGGTGGTCCCGGATCCCCGACCAGCCCCTGTCGATGCTCTACGCCTACCTGACCACCCCGCGCCTGTACGCACCGCGGTGGTACCACGAGGGCATGGCGGTTTTCTTCGAGACCTGGATGGCTGGCGGCTACGGCCGCGCCCTCGGCGGCTACGACGAGATGGTGTTTCGAACCATGGTGGAGAACGGCTCTTATTTCTACGACACCGTCGGTCTGGAGTCCGAGGGCAAGGCCATCGACTTCCAGGTGGGACAGGTGTCCTACCTCTACGGCACCCGGTTCGTCAGCTTCCTGGCTCTCCAGCACGGCCCCAAGACCCTGGTGGAGTGGCTCAAACGAGGCCCGGGAAGCACGCCTCGTACCGGGCCCAGTTCAAGCGGGTCTACGGCACCGACCTGGACAGCGAGTGGCAGCGGTGGATCGAGTGGGAGCACGCAGTGGCAGCGGGAGAACCTGGACCGGATCGCCACCTACCCGGTGACCGAGTTCGAGGCGCTGTCCGAGCGTCCTTGGGGTCGGTGTCACGGGCCTACTTCGATCCCGACCGCAACCAGCTCGTCACCGCCGTCAACTACCCGGGCGAGTTCGCCCACATCGCCACCGTCAATCCCGACACCTGGGAGGTCACGAAGATCGCGGAGATCCCGACCCCGGCGCTGTACTACGTCACGGCCCTGGCCTACGACCCCGAATCGGGCACCGCCTTCTTCACCACCGACAACTAGCAAGCAGTGGCGCGACCTTAACGCCGTCAACATCGATTCCGGCGCCAAACGGGTGTTGATCAAGAACATCCGCACCGGGGACCTGGCCTTCAACCGGGCCGATAGCTCACTGTGGGGCGTGCAGCACCACAACGGGCTGTCGCGCCTGGTCAGGATCGAGCCGCCCTACACCGACTGGGACCACCTCCGAACCGTGCTGACCCTGGCCTACGGCAAGGATCTCTTCGACATCGACGTCTCGCCCGACGGCGCGTGGCTCACGGCCTCGATGATCGAGGTGAACGGTCGCCAGCGGTTGATCCGGATGGACATCGCAGCCCTGCTGGCCGGCGACTCGTCCTACGAGGTGCTCTACGAGTTCGCGGACAACTCGCCGGCGAACTTCGTCTTCTCGCCCGACGGCACGTACCTGTACGGCACGTCGTACTACACCGGCGTCTCGAACGTGTTCAGGTACGACTTCGCCACCGGCGAAATGGAGGCCCTGACCAACGCCCTCACCGGGTTCTTCCGGCCGGTACCCGTCTCGGACGACCAGATGATCGCCTTTCACTACACGGCCGACGGCTTCGTTCCGGTGCGGCTCGACGTGGCAAGGTCGAGGACATCGAACCGCGCGCTACCTCGGGCAGGAGATCGTCAACGCCCACCCGATCGTCAAGGAGTGGATGCTGCCACCGCCGTCGGCGGTGGATCTCGAAGCCCTCGAGCCGGAGACCGGCCCCTACCGGGCCACCAGGCGTCTGGGCTTTTCCTCGTGGTACCCGATCGATCGAGAAGTACCGCGACTGGGCGGCCGCCGGCGCCCGCTTCAACTTCATGGATCCGCTCGGATTCGCCAGCGTGGACGTGACCGCCTCGGTGACCCCACAGGGCGACGTCCCGGACGACGAGAAGTTCCACCTCACGGCCCAGTACAACCGCTGGCCGTGGAAGGTGAGCGCCTTTTACAACCCCGCCGACTTCTACGACTTCTTCGGTCCCACCAAGCGGAGCCGCAAGGGCTACGGCGCGGTGGGGGAGTACGCCGGGGTGATCATCAACGACCGGCCCCGCTCGATGGACTACGCCATCAACCTGGCGGCCTTCGCGGGTCTCGACGAGCTGCCGCAGTACCAGGGCGTGCCGGCCACCCTCAGCGAGTACGTGGCGGCATCGGGCCATCTGGATTACCAGGCCTACCGCAAGACCATCGGCGGCCTGGGCCCCGAGAAGGGGATCTCGTGGCGGCTGACCGCCACCGACAAGCTGGCGGAGGGCGACCACTACCCACGGTTGTGGGGCGATTTCAACTGGATCGTCCCGCTGCCCCTCGATCACTCCACGCTCTGGATTCGGCCCGGCGCGGGTTACTCCTGGGGGGATCGGGACAACACGCTGTCGAATTTCTACTTCGGTGGCTTCGGCAACAACTGGGTGGATTGGCAGGAGGTACGACGTTACCGAGAGTATTACGCCCTGCCGGGTCTGGACATCAGCCAGCTCGAGGCCAACAACTACGGCAAGCTGCTGGTGGAATGGGGTCTGCCGCCGCTGAGGTTCAAGCAGGCCGGAACCGCCGAACCTCTACTTCACCTGGATGAGTGCCGCGATCTTCGCCACCGGCATCGCCACCGACCTCGACGACTCGGCATTGCGCCGGGAGGTCTGGGACGTGGGCGCCCAGCTGGACTTCAAGCTGGTCCTGTTCTCGAACATGTCGGCCACCTTCTCCATCGGGTACGCCAGGGCCTGGGACGACAATGGAGAGACGTTCGACGAGGTCATGCTGTCGCTGAAGATCCTGTAATCTGAATGAGATGGGGATCGTGCACGCCGGCGTCAGCCTGCTCTTCGGACTGCTGCCCGTAATGGCCTTCTTGGCGGTTCTGGTTCTCCTCGACAGCTACAAGCTGGTCCATCCGCGACGGGTGGTCCATCTGCTGATCGCGGGCGGGTTGGCGGCCCTCGTCAGCTTGGCCGCCCACTGGGTGATCGGCCGCATGCTGGGGCTGGACGGTGTGCAGATCGCCCGATACGTCGCCCCCGTTGTGGAGGAGCTGCTCAAGGCCCTCCCTGTGGTGGTGGCCATCTCCCGCCGACGGATCGGTTTTCTGGTGGACGCGTCGATCGTGGGCTTTGCAGTGGGCGCCGGTTTCGCCGCCGTGGAGAACATCCAGTACTTCCTGGCCCTCGGCGACACCGGGCTTCTGCTGTGGATCGTGCGGGGGTTCGGCACCGCCCTGATGCACGGCAGCGTCACCGCCATCGTGGCAGTCCTTTCCAAGCTGCTCTTTGATCGCCACGGTTCCCTGGGCCCCTTCGTCTGCCTTCCCGGATTGGCGGTGGCCGTCCTGCTCCATTCCGCCTTCAACCACTTCTTCATTTCGCCCAACCTGACCGCTGTGCTGCTGCTGGTGATCACACCGATCTTCTTCGTGGCTCTTTTTCACCTCTCCGAGCTGCGCACCAGGGACTGGCTCGGGGTGGGTTTCGACTCCGATCAGGAGCTGCTCCAGTTGATCCACTCCGGCACGCTGTCGTCCAGTCGCATTGGCGCCTACCTCGAGGAGCTCAAGGAACGTTTTCCACCCACCGTGGTGGCCGACATGCTGTGCCTGCTGCGCCTCCGGCTCGAGCTCTCGATCCAGGCCAAGGGCATCCTGCTGATGCGCCAGGCCGGGTTTCCGGTCGATCCCGATCCCGAGGTCGAGGCGAAGTTCGCCGAGCTGCGTTACCTCGAGCACTCCATCGGCGCCACCGGGCTGCTCGCCATGGGCCCCTTCTTCCACTTCTCCGACCGCGACCTCTGGCAGCACCACATGTTGGCTCGGAAATAGCTCGACACATCGAGATGGGGTGAATTGGGGCGGTAACCGGTTCGTGGTTGAAAGTTGAAAGTTGAAAGTTGGGGCACGACCGTCCGTGGCCATTCCACCGTTCTGCCCGCGGTATCATCGCTGGATATGGCAAACGAGACCCCAACCGACGGGGCCGCACGGTCGCCGTTTCTCCTCTGGGGGCTGGGTGATCGGCGTTTCGACCTCGTTCTCACGATCGTCACGGCCGGGGTGCTCGCGCTGTCCAGATTCGCCCTGCTGGCGTCGGGACCCTGGGAATGGGACGAGACCATCTTCGCCCGCGGCATGCTCCACTTCGAGCTCGCCGCCCACTTCCCGCAGCCGCCGGGCTTCCCCGGCCTGCTGGCCCTCGGCCATGTGCTGTGGCCGCTGGCGGGCTCTCCCTACGCCGCCCTTCAGTGGTTGTCGGCGGTGGCCTCGGTGTTCGCCCTGTGGCCGCTCGCTATCCTCGGGCGCAGGGTGCGCGCCGCCGGCTGTTGCCACCGCGGCCGCCCTGCTGGTGCTCTTCCTGCCCGGGCCGTGGCTTTATGCGGTGCGCGGCTTCTCGACCTGGGCCGCCGTGGCCTTCGCGCTGGCCGCAGCAGCGCTGTGGACCACCGGCCTCGACGGTCGCAAGGTCACGGTCTTCACGCTGCTGGTGACGGCGGCCTTCCTGGTGCGGCCCATACTGCTGCCCACCCTGGTCCTCCTCTGGCTGGCTGGAATCAACTGGGTACGGCCACTGAAACGGGTCGTGCCCGGACTGATCTCGGGACTGATCCTGGTCGGGATTTCGACCGCGGTGATGGTTCGCCTCGAGGGCGGATGGAGGGCGTTCATCCAGCCGTTCATCACCCACGCCGACTTCCACGCCGCACGGCTCCACCTCAACAAGCCCGGTCTGGAGCATCTCGGTCTCGCCAACGGAGTGGGCGGCCCCGCGGTCGCCGCGACCCTGCTGGCGGCAGCGCTGGCCGGGCTCGTCGTGTGGCGGCGGCGGGCCGGCCGGAGGGCGGCGGCGGCCTGGGTGGTCATCGTCGGCCTCACCATGGCGCAACTGGTCTATCTGCAGAATCGCTCGTACGCCCGCTACTCGGTGGGCGTTCAGGTCGCGCTGGCACCGCTCATCGCCGGCGCGGCTTCGGTCGCTCCGGCCCCGGTGGCGGCGGCCGGCCTGCTCGGGCTGGCAGGAGCCGCGGCGTGGCGATCATTGCCGCTGCTCGAGGAGCAGCACCGGGGCCGGTTCGGCGCCTGGGAGGCGACGGTGGAGGCCGCCAGGATCGCCGGTGAACGGGGCTGGGCGGTCGTGGTGGAACCCGAGGTCCACGTCTTTGCCTCCTACTGGTGGCACGTGCTCGAGGCGGAGGGCCGGCAGCCGCCACCCATGGCGCTGTCGCCGCGGGCGCCGGAGGCCTGGCTCGGGGTCGACCGGCCGTGGCTGGTGGCCACCGTCCACCCACACCTCTACCCACCGTCCCTGACCGGAGACAGCTCGGTCTTCGGCAGGGTTTCGGACCGGCTGGAGCCGCTGACCCAGAATCGTTTTCTGTCCGCCGAGCTGATCGCCAATCCCCCGCTGCCGGTGGGCCGGTGGTGGACCCTGGAGCGGCTGCCAGACGGCCGGACCTTCATGTGGGCCGGGCCCACCGCCGAGCTCTGGCTGCCGCCGGTCCCGAGGGGCACCCTGATCGGCCTCGCGCTCCGCCCCGCGCCCGGTCCGGCGCCCCTCGAGGTGGCGATCGCCCCCGGCGGACTGACGGTCGAGCTCGAAGGACGGGCCGAAACCTCCCGGCTCTGGATTCGCCTCGACACCGACTCATCGTCGGCTCCCGTCATCGTGAAGCTGGCGCGGGCCACCGGCTACCCGCCGGGTCACGGCGACGATCGGCCGCTGGCCGTGCAGCTGCTCGACGTGGTCGTCCGTCCGCCGGGCGCGGCCTTTGCAGGCCCGGCGGCGACCGTAGACGACCGGTGGCGGCTGCGGCTCGAGGTGGACGGGAGCTTTCCGCCGGAGGACTTCGGCGAGCTCGGTCCGGGGGTCTGGCTCGAGCCCGAAGCAAGACTTCGGCTGGCCCTCGACGAACCGGGCCGGCTGATCCTCCACCTCGCCGCGCCCCGTCCCACCCCGGCCCGGCCGCGGCTCACCGTCGAAGGCAGGCGCGGTGCCGGCCCGATCGAGCTGATCGCCGGGATCAACCGGATCACCATCGACGTCGGTGACGGGGACATCGCCGACGGTGCGCTGGAGCTCGGGATGACGAGCGAGCCATTCGTCCCGGCTGAAGCCGGTGACGGCAACGACTCCCGTCGCCTCGGGGTCGTCCTCCTCGGACTCGACTTCCAACCGGCCGCTCCCACGGGCGGCTGGTGGTCGGAGAAGTTGAAAGTTGAAAGTTGAAAGTCCCCGGCCGGAAAGGGGAATCGGTCCACGTTCGGTTCCAGCGGCCGCGCCGGGTTGTGGACGATCTCGCCGTCACGCCGGTAGCTGATGCCTTTGATCTCGGAGAATTCCCCGCCGCCCGCCACGGCCTCGGCGATCTCCACCTGGGTGATCAGGCCCTCGCCTCGCACCGCGATGTCCACCTCCTCACAGCCGAGCATCTCGGCCGGACGCACGGTGGGATGGACTCCGCCAACCACCACCACGGTATCGGCCGAGTGCTCCTTCACCAGCCGGGCCGCGGCAAACGTGCTCTCCACCAGGGCCGTGGCGCACGTGATGCCGACGATGTCGGGGCCGTACTCGGCGAGGGATCGATCCGCCACCTGGGCGTCGTAGACCCGGACGTCGATGCCGTCACACTCGAGCTGGGCCGCCAGGTAGAGCACGCCCATGGGCGGCATCACCCAGCCCATGCGGCCGAAGTGCCTGCCCATGTACCGCTCGATGTCGTAGTCAGGGTTGACCAGCAGGACCTTCATGGTTTCCCCCCAGCGCTTTCCCGGCCGATCGGCGCCGAGACCGGCGACGCCAGAGATCCCCGAGCATGGCGCCGAGCAGCACCACGGCGACAGGCTCCACCACGAACCTGAACCGGAAGTTCTCGCCGAGCTCCAACAAATTGCCGATGCAGAAGACCCACCCGATGGTGAATACGGCCCAGGCGAAGAATAGGTCCTGGTTCACCTCCGTTGAGCGCAGCCAGCGAGCCGCCCGCAGCCCGCCGTAGGCGAACGCCAGCAGCCCGAGGGCTGCCGCCACTGGGGGAAGGTTCACCGTCGCCTCGAACAGCCGGTAGGTGGCGGCGGTGGCGACGAGGTTGTCTTGGAACGGCGGGTAGTTGACCGGTGACCAGAAGAACCGGACGCACGCGGCGCCCACCGAGTCCAGGTAGAGCCCGGGTCGCACTGCGATGACGGTCATGGCGTCGGCAAGCCTCGCACGCGACACGTCGAGGTACAGCAGATGGTTGAAGTTGGGGGCACCGGTGGATCTGAGCCGCCAGCCGAGGGCAGGAATGCCGCAGTCGGTGACCGCCAAACCGGCCGATTCGTAGGTTTCGACCGGACTGAACGGCGGCACCAGGGCCACCGGCGACAACCGGCCCTCCCGCACCCAGCTCGTACGCTCGGCGGGCTCGAGGACGCCGGTGGTCAGCTTGGTCAGGCTCATGCCCAGCCACGAGCTCGCGCCGAAGAAGTCAAACACCACCAGGTTCTTCGCGTAGAGCAGGAGAATCATGACCAGGGGCACGGCCGCCGCCGTGACCACCTTCCGCCACCGCTGCCGCCTGGCCATCACGACGAGCCCGGCGCAGGCCGCAAACCACACCAGGTGGAACAGGCTCCGGCTCCAGACGATCGCACCCAGCACGGCGAAGAACGCGACCAGCCAGGCGGTTGATTCGCGTCGCCCGTACTGCAGGAGGCACGCTCCGGCCAGCACCAGGGCGACCGCGTTGGGAAAGTCGTAAAACAACCACGATTCGTACATCAGCCAGTTGGGGGAGGTGGCGTAGAGAAGGACCAGCGCCGCCGCGATCGTCGGCGGCAGTTCGAATCGGATCAGCAAGAAGTACAGCACCACAGCCAGCAGCAGCCCGAGGCCGAGGAACACGAGGTGGAAGAGGAGCGTGCTGTGGGCCGACCCGACCTTCAGGCCGAGGCCGACGAGCAGGTTGAATAGGGGCGGTTGCGCATGCAGGAAAAAAACGCTCTCCAGCAGGCGCTCGACGAGCAGCTGCGGGTCGAGCACCTGCCAGTACCAGTCGAGCGACGAGGTCTCGAAACGCACCCCGAGCCACCAGAAGTAGAGCCGCGACAGCACGAATCCGGCCGCCACGACCAGCAACCCGACCTGCTCGCCAGGATGGGTGCCGCGACCGGTCTCCAGCTTGAGTGGGACGTCGAGCATCGCCAGTCCACTATACCGCCGAGAGAAAGAGACCGACGACGGCCGGCGCTTCACGATTCACCGGCTGAGGTCTGTCCGATCACTCCTTGCTATGGTGCGAGTCGCCGCCATTGGCGCGCTCGGAAAAGAACACGCCCACCAGCCCACCGACCATCACCGCCAGGTAGATCTGGCCGATGAAGGCCTCGAACCAGGCGATGGTGCGCGCGTGCTCGCTGATCGGAACGATGTCGCCATAACCGAGCGTGGTCAGCGTGACGAAGCTGAAGTAGGTGAAGAAGGGCATCAACCGCGACTCTCCGGAGTCAACGGCCACCGCCAGGTGATCGGGGACCGAAAAAGAACCCGGGTCCATAAACTCGATGTGGGCGAAGAGGAGCGAAAACAGGATACCAATGCACAGGTAGGCCGTGAGGGCGCCGAACACCCGCTCACTGGTGCATCGGTCGCCGACCAGGAGATCGTGGAGCAGGTTCCAAATCAGGAAGGCGAAGAACACGATGGTCAGCACCAGCACCGTGCTGTTGGTCACCGCGCTGTCCTCGGTGTGGGCGGTGACCAGGCGGACGCCGACGGCGGGCAGACCCACCGCGAGAGCGACGTACGTGTGGCGGCGCGACCGGGTGGTCTCCACCAGAGTCACGATCAGGATCGCTGCGACCATGTAGTCATAGAGGCGGCCCCCGATGGTCTTCTCCGGCAGCAGCACCGCGACCAAAATGATCGTCACCATCGACACGAACATGTTCCGGTAGGGATGGGCACCGAAGAGGCTGAACGGTCCTTTGAAGTCTGGCATCGTTGGCAGATTGTACTTGAACCACGTGATAGGCAGTTCACCACCCAACCATCCGGATGCCAGATACCAGGCCCCTTGGATGTCAACCCGGTTTGGTGGGTTTTTGATTTTCGGTTTTTGATCGAGTGGCCCGAAGGATCACTCGTCGGCGATCAGCTCCCGGTGGGCGTCGATCAGCCGTTCGACCACCTCCGGATCGGCGAGGGTGGTGATGTTGCCCATGTCGGAGTACTCGCCGGCCGCGATGTTGCGCAGGATGCGGCGCATGATCTTGCCCGACCGGGTCTTGGGCAGGCCGGGCACGATCAGAATCTGATCCGGTGTGGCGACCGGTCCGATGACATGGCGCACCTGCTCCTTGAGGGCGCCGATCAGCTCGTGGGGATCGGAACCCTCGGCCTCGAAGTTGAGGATTACGTAGGCGAAGATGGCCTGCCCCTTGATGTCGTGGGGATAGCCCACCACCGCCGCCTCGGACACGGTCTCATGAGCCACCAGAGCACTCTCCACCTCGGCCGTGCCCAGCCGATGGCCGGCGACGTTGATGACGTCGTCGACCCGGCCGGTGATCCAGTAGTAGCCGTCGGCGTCGCGGCGGCAGCCGTCGCCGGTGAAGTAGAGGCCGGGGAATCGGGTGAAGTAGGTCTCGTGGAAGCGCTCGTGGTCGCCCCACACCGTGCGCGCCTGGCCGGGCCAGGTTCGCTCGAGGCAGAGGTTGCCGGACACGTCGTTGCCCTCCAGCACCCTGCCCTCGTCGTCCACCACGAGCGGCTTCACGCCGAAGAAGGGAAGGGTTGCGGAGCCCGGTTTGAGCGGCGTCACCCCGGGCAGCGGGGTCATGAGAATGCCGCCGGTCTCGGTCTGCCACCAGGTGTCGACGACCGCGCAGCGCCCCTCTCCGACCACGTCGTGGTACCAGCGCCAGGTATCCGGGTTGATGGGCTCTCCCACCGTCCCCAAGATTCTGAGGCTCTGCCTCGAGTACTTGGTCACGAAGCTGTCGCCGGAGCAGTTGATGGCGCGGATCGCGGTCGGCGCGGTGTAGAAGATGTTGACCCCGAGGTCGTCGACCACCTGCCAGTAGCGGCCGGCATCGGGACAGTTGGGAACGGACTCGAACATGACGGTAGTCGCGCCGTTGGCGAGCGGTCCGTAGATGATGTAGCTGTGGCCGGTGATCCAGCCGATGTCGGCGGCGCAGAAGTAGATGTCGCCGGGGTGGTAGTCGAAGACCAACTCGTGAGTCATGGCGGCGTAGACCATGTAGCCGCCAGTGGTGTGAAGCACCCCCTTGGGCTTGCCGGTGGAGCCCGAGGTGTAGAGGATGAACAGGGGATCCTCCGAGCCCATCCACTCGTAGGTACAAGTGGAGCGCTGGCGGCGGCACTCCTCGTCCAGCCAGTGATCGCGCCCGACTTTCATCGGCACGTCGGTGTCGGTACGTCGGGCCACCAGCACGGTCTCCACCAAATCGAGGCCGTCCACGGCCCGGTCCACGGTCTCCTTCAGGCGCAGGGTCCGCCGCCCGCGGCGTCCCTCGTTGGCGGTCACCACCACTCGGGCGCCGGCGTCCAGGATCCGGTCCCGGATGGCCTCGGAGCTGAAGCCGCCGAAGACGATGGAGTGGACGGCTCCGATCCGCGCGCAGGCAAGCATGGTGTAGGCCAGCTGGGGGATCATGGGCATATAGATGCAGACCCGATCGCCGCGGCGAACGCCATAAAACCGCAGGACGTTGGCCACCCGGCTGACCTCGTGCTTGAGCTGGCGATAGGTGATGTGCTCGTACTCTCCGGGCTCGTCCTTGACCCAGATGATGGCGTCCTGGTCGCCGCGCGAGCTGAGGTGGCGGTCAACGCAGTTGAAGCAGGCATTCAGCCGCCCGCCGAGAAACCAGCCGAAGTCCACGTTGTCGTAGTCGTGGTCGTAGACCTCGTTCCAGGGGTGAAACCAGGTGATCCGCTCGGCCTGCTTCGCCCAGAAGCTCTCCGGATCGTCCAACGACAACCGATAGAGCCGCTGGTACTCGGCCATGGACCCGATGTGGGCCCGCTCGGTGATGTGTGGTTTGGGGGGATACAGGTCGTTGGTGTCGGTCATTCCGCGCTCCTCGTCGTATCGGATCGCCACCGCCCACTGTAGCAAGAACCGGTCCTGAGTCGCGATCTTACGTGGAGTGACAGGTGACTTGTGACATGTGACGCGGGGGTCGGGGGCCGAGCGAATCACCTGACCGGCGTTCCTTCCGAACCGACGATTCGTTTGATAGAATCGCGACACACAATACGGAGCTAGAAGTCATATGAGACCTTGTCTCTGAATATCGAATGGGGCGGGTCCCGCCCCAACAGGCATGGAGGCATCAAATGATCTCACGACATCCTCGTCAGCTGTCCGCGTGCATGATCGCTCTCGTCATGCTGTGCTTCACTGGTGCCCCCGGTGCAGCACGTGCCGGAGAACTCACCGGAAACAGAGAAGTCGGAGGGACATGGCAGTACGGGCCGACGACGCCCTTTGCCTTCATGCGCTTCGACGCCGGCTACAGCCCCCTGGATCGCCAGCTCTATGTCCTGGGCGGCCGGCTGGCCGACGGATCCACCGACGGCAGCATCTGGGTTGGCGACCCGGTCTCCGGTATCTGGACCGACACCGGGTTCGACCTCCCGGAGCCGATCTCCAACTACCAGGTGAATCTCTACGAGGACGAGCTGTTCATCATCCTGCTCACCTTCTGCGGACGACCCGCTGCAGGCGGCTTCACCAACTCCGTCCAGTTCTTCAACGCCACGCAGGGACTGGCCGGAGTGATCGCGGGCGACGAATACCCGGGAAGCCTGACCTGTGCCTCGGGCTTCAATGCGGTATGGCGCAACAAGGTGGTGGTGGCCGGCGGGTTCGATTCCGCGACTCCTCCCCATCATCCCTCGGAGACGTGGATCTTCGATCCCGACCTGGCCTTCGGCGGGGGCCCGTGGACCCAGCTGCCCACGGCAACCCTGACCCCGGCGCGCGCCTACATGATGAGTGCGGTGGTCAACGACCTTGTGTACGCGATCGGGGGGGCGTACTTCGACGGCTCCGGGCTGGTCAACGTTGACGACGTCCAGGTCCTCGATCCGGCCGCACCGACACCCGTGTGGACGTCACTGGCGCCCCTCCCTGAGCCATGCTCGTCCGGCCGAGCCTGGGGCTTCGACAGCCACAGCAGCCTGTCGGCCTTCGGCACTCCTTTGGCTGGCAAGATCATCACCACCTGCGGCGTCTGGCCGGACGAGAACAACCATGTCTACATCTACGACACCCGCGGAGACAACTGGCAGGAGTTTCCCTTTCTGATCACCGACCGGCGCGACCTGGCCGCCGAGTTCATTCCCACCGACGGCGGCCAGCCGCTGACCGGGATGCCGGGAATCTGGGTCTGGGGCGGCCGCCAGGACGCCGACACCAACGTCCTCGACAGCTCCGAGTTCTACGAGCTCGAGCCGTCGATGTGCTCGGTTCTTCTAGTCAACGACGACCCTTTTCCGGCCCCTGACGGCGGCGGTGGCCTGCCCTATTACATGTCCGCTCTGGACACCCTGGGCGTGGCCTATGAGCTGTGGGACACCAACGCGTCGGGCTCGCCGCCTGCCGCCGTGCTTCATCCCTACAACGTCGTGACCTGGTTCACCGGCTACGACTGGCAGAACGTGGTAGATCCCACCGAACAGTCCAGCCTGACGCAGTACCTCGAGGGTGGCGGCACGCTGCTGCTGTCGGCGGAGGACCAGGTGTACGCCCACGGTATGACTTTCTTCCTCACCGACTTCATGTGGGTGGGCTCGGTGAACCAGGACGTCCGACTCGACATCATCGAGGGCACCGGCCCGATGTATGGCGACATTCCCGAGTGCCCGATGATCGCGCCCGAGCTGTGGGGCGAATACTGGCCGGGCAACCTCGAGGACGATGAAGTGGCGGCTCGGCCAGGCGGCTTCGAGCCGCTGAGCTACTCCGCCAGTGGCAACCCCAACTCGACGATGTACGACGGCGGCCACTTCCGGACCATGTTCATGGGCTTTCCGGTGGAGTGGGTGCGAACCGCCAAGGCCCGCGGAGACGTTCTCGGACCGATGCTGAGATGGTCCATCTGCCCGCTCTTTGCCGATGATTTCGAATCGGCCGGCACCCTGCGCTGGACCGTGACCGTGGAGTAGTACACGAGCCCGTTTGTCGATCTTCGATCTTTGATTTTTGATTCGCGAGATCACTCGACCCAGACCCTCTCCAGAGGGCGGGAGAGCTTCACTGCGATGCGGAAGAGCAGCAACACGGCCACTGCGCCGAGGCCGGAGACCAGCCCCCACCACAACCCCTCCGGTCCGAGATCGACGCCGAAGGCGAGCCACAGGCTCACGGGAATGCCGAACAGCCAGAAGCCGAGCACGTTGATCACCATCGGTGCCCGGGTGTCGCCGAGGCCGCGCAGCACGCCGGCCGCCACGATCTGCAGGCCGTCAAAGACCTGGAACACACCGGCGATCGGTATCAGCGATGCCGCCAGCACGACGACCTGGAGGTCGTTGGTGTAGGCGGACGCGAGCAGCCGCGGCAGGAGGAGAAAGAGCGCCGCAGTGAGGGTCATGAAACCGCCGCCGCAGAGCAGGGCGGACGAGGACGAGCGGCGAGCATCCATGGTGTCAGATCTGCCCACGGCGTGACCCACCTTGACCGCGGCCGCGGCTGAAATGCCGAGGGGGACCATGAAGGTCAGGGCGGCCAGGTTGATGGCCACCTGATGGGCCGCCATGACCTGGCTTCCCATCCCGCCCATCAGGAGGCCCACCACCCCCACCGAGGCGAACTCCATGTTTACCTGGATGCCGATCGGCAAACCCAGCTTGAAGGTGTTCATCAATGGCCGCAGGTTTAGGACCTCACGGTCGATCTTCCTCAGCATTGGGGCCAGACTACGGCGGGCAGCGATCAGCAGGCCCACGAACAGCGCCGTCCGAGAGATCGTGGTGGCCCACGCCGAACCGAAGGGGCCGAGTGCGGGCATTCCCCAGCGGCCGTGAACCAGCCCGATGTCGAGCACCAGGTTGAGCAGGTTCGCGACCACCATGGTGATCACGATCGGCCGCAGCCGCTCCATCGCCTGGAGGGTCTGGCGAAGGACGATGAACCCGAAGAATGCCAGCAGACCCGGCAGCCGCCGGTAGACGTAGCCGGCGGCGATCGGGATGATCTCTGGTGGTTGCCGGAGCATCTCGAGCACCGGCTCAACGGGCAGCAGCACCAGCGCCGAAGGGACAGTGAGGAGCATCGCCATCAGCAGCCCCCGCTGAACCGCCCGCCGCACCGCCAGCCGATCCCGGGCGCCCAGCGCCTGGGCGACCAGCGGATCCACCACCATCAGGGTGCCGAGCCCGAACGACGCGACCGCCATCACCGCCAGGTTGCCCAGGGCCACGGCCGCCAGGGCTTCGGCCGACACCCGGCCCACCACCATCACGTCCACGACCCCCATCAGCATCAGGCCCACCTGGATGACGACCACCGGCACCGCCAGTTTGAGCATGGCGGAAACATCCTCGCCGCGAGGGCGTTCGAATGGTCGAGTCACGAGGCCTCCCGTTGGCGAAGGATAGCAAGGAGAATCAGCCCTGCTGAGCGAGATCGGAGGTTGTTGAGTGACATGACAGGGGACAGAGTTAAACGTCACTCGTTACACGTTAAACGTTTGACCTTTAACGTGTAACGTTTAACGCGGAGAACGGGATCACCGAAACGAACGCAGGCGGGTGACCTCGGTGATGACTCGATCGGCGGCACGATCCACGTCATTTGCGGTGGTGGGGCGGCCGAGGCTGAAGCGGAGGGATGCTGCCGCCAACCTGCGGTTGACGCTGGACTGCGAGCGCGGGGCTGGGGCGGGCGGGTGAGCGCCGTCAGTCATTGCAGGGTGGGAGTGGCGCGGCCCATCGCCCGCAGCACCGCTGACGGCTCGGGGGCGGCCGAGGTGCAGGCGGATCCGGAGCTGACGGCGAGGTCCGGCAGCGAGGCGAGCAGGGCGTTGCCGTCGACGCCGGCGAAGGAGATGTTGGTGGTTCCCGGCAGCCGGTGATCCCGGGCGCCGTTGACGCTGCAGCCGTCGATCCCCTCCAGAATCCGCCTCTCGAGGCGGTCGCGAAGGCCGCCGAGACGCTCCATCTCGGCAGCCACGTCCCCGGCCGCGATCTCCAGTGCGGCGGCGAGGCCCACCGCACCCGGCAAGTTGGGCGTGCCCGACCGTAGCCCCTCCTCCTGTCCGCCGCCGCACAAAAGGGCCGGCAGGCGAAACGCCGGCGTCCGGCGCGCGCGGTACAACGCGCCAACCCCCTTGGGGCCGTAAACCTTGTGGGCGGACACGGTGAGAAAATCCACCGCCAGGGCGGCCGCATCCACCGGGATCTTGCCCGGCCCCTGGGCGGCGTCACAGTGGAGCACGGCGCCTTGTTGGTGGGCCAGCGCCGCGGCCTCGGCCACCGGCTGGATGGTGCCGGTCTCATTGTTGGCCAACATCAAGCTCACCAGGGCGGTGTCCGGCCGCAGGGCGGCCGCCAGCTCATCGAGGCGCAGGCGGCCCTCCCGATCGACTCCCAGCAGGGTCAGCTCCCAACCCTGCCGCTCGAGCGCGCGCAGGGGCTCGAGCACCGCGGCATGCTCGGTGGCCTGGGTGAGGAGGTGCCTGCCGCGCAGCTCCAAGGCGCGCGCCACACCGACGAGCACCAGGTTATTGCCCTCGGTGGCGCCGGAGGTGAAGGTGATCTCGGTGGCCGAGCGCGCGCCGAGGGCGGCCGCAGTTCGCGCCCGCGCCTCCTCGAGGGCGGCGAATGCCCGCTGGCCGGGGCGGTGGCTGCGGCTCGCGGGATTGGCAAAGATCTCGCCGAAGAACGGCAGCATCGCGTCCACCACCCGCGGATCGCACGGCGTCGAGGCGTTGTAGTCGAGGTAGATCGGGGTTCCCGCCATCCTCACAACATAACATCGGACCTAAGGTAGGGCGTTACATGTTGAAAGTTGAAAGTTGAAAGTTGAAGCTTGGACCCTTCGGGAATCTCGATGGCTCCCGGTCTGCTATACCCTCGGACACCGCTATTACGTAGGGTACTTGCAAGGAGATGCGCATGCTGAAACGAAAAACGGCCGTCATCGCCCTCATGGTCACAGCTCTGATAGCCGGATCGGCAGCCACCGTGATCGCCCAGGGATCGGCGCCAGGCAAGCCGACCGAGCCCGGGACAGTGGTCTGGTACGACCTCATCACCGAGGACGCCGACGCCGTCCTGGACTTCTACCGAGAGCTGTTCGGCTGGCAACTGGTGGAGCACCGACCGAACACCTACGTGGTCCTCGACAACGGAGTGCCGATTGCGGGCATCAGCCAGATCGAGCGAAAGAACCCGACGGTCAGCGAGGCCCTGTGGCTGACCGGCATCGCCGTGGCTGACGTGGACGCCGCGGTGAACCGGGCGCGGAGCCGAGGGGCCACGGTTCACGTGGAACCGAAGGACGTGGCCGGCTACGGCCGGTACGCAGTCATTGCCGATCCAGAGGATGCACCCCTGATGCTCCTGCGACCTTCCCGAAAGCTGGGCGGCGCTCGCGGACCCGGCGCGTGGATCTGGACCGAGCTGTGGGGTCGCGACCTGAAGGCCGAGGCCGCCTTCTACCGCGAGGTCGTTGGCTATGACCGCGCACAGGTGGAGGTCAACGGCGCGCCCTACGAGGCGCTGACATCCGGCGGGAGGCCGCGCGCGGGCCTGGTGGAAATTCCCAAGGAAATGGACGCCGTCAAGACGGCGTGGGCTCCTTACCTGCAAGTGGCCGACCTGCAGGCAACCCTGGCGGCAACCTCTCAACGGGGCGGCAAGGTGCTCGTGGCGCCAGACGCCTTGCGCAGCCGCGGCTCGGTCGCCCTGATCGCCGACCCCTCCGGCGCGGCGTTCTTCATCTACCAGGCGGCCGATCAGGAGGTGCAGCAATGAAATTCCGCATGAGAACCCTCGCCGCTCTTTTGGTGGTACTGATCGCGGTGGTTTGGTGGACCGGCTGCTCCTCCGCCGACGGCACCACCACCACCTACGTCGGCGTCAGCCACGGCTACGGCTACGGGCCCGGATGGGGCTACGGCTGGCGCGGCGGCTACTACCCAGGAGGCGGGGTCGGCATCGTCGTCGGACCACCGGTCGCCGTCCCGTATTGATCAAAGATCAAAAATCGAAAATCGAACCCCTTCACCGTTGGAGGGGGCTCAGGAGTCGGTGCCGACGAGGAGGTCGCGGCGCTCGAGGAGAGCGGCAATCTGCTCTTCGGTGAGCAGCCCGGCCATCTGACTCGTCACCTCGGCGGCATCGATCGCCGCCAGCCGGGCGGCCAGATCGTCGTCGAGCTTGGACCTGCCGTCCTGGAGGAAGACCGCGGGCGGCAGCCGAGGAGCGAAGGCGGCCTCATGGTCGATGAGGTGAATCTGCCAGTCGCCCGGAGTGACCAGGGTGTTGCTGCCGTTGCGATCGACGTTGAGGATCAAAATGTCGAAGACGTCGGCCTGCCGCTGCTGATCCTCGAAGGCGTCCGGATCGACGGGCCGCAGGTCCTCCGACTGGAGATCCTCCTCGTTGACCGCATCGGCCACCCAGAGCTGGAGTGATCCCTGCGTTCCGTTGATCTCGCGGATCACCGTCGGCGGCACCTTGCCGAGTCCGAGCATCCGATCGAGTCGATAGGCTGCGACCTCGCCTTCGTAGCGGTGGCCCTCCTTGTCCACGTCCTTGAAGACCGCATGCATGCGGCGCCCGTTCAAGGCCAGGATGACCTCCTGCGGTTCGGTGGACCCGGTGCCCAGTGGCTGAATCGACACCACCGGCGCCGACTGGAGGAAGGCGAGCACGTCCTCCGGACCGCTGAACATGGCCGGCGTCAGCTCCCACCGCTGGGCCCTGAGTGGCACCGCGCCCTCCCCGGCGTAAACCTCGTAGCAGACCCCGTCCTTCACCTCGACCGCCGACGGCTGGCCGCCGTAGTGGGCGGTCAGCATGCCGGTGTCGGCCATGACCACCGCGCCCTCGAATCGGGCGGAGATTCGACCGGTGTGGTTCGGGGTGTGCCCCACCACCACCCGCTCGACGTGAAGGTGGTCGAGCACCTCCTTGACCAGAGCCGCCTCCTCGGCCTCCGGGTTGAGCGAAGACCCCCGGTACCAGAGCGGGCCATCGCGGCGGAAGACCATGCCCTCCGCCGCCTCGAACATCTGCCGCGCAGGCTCCTGGGCCTCGGCCGGCTGACCGCCCTGCTCCAGAAACGCCGCCACCCGAGTGATCTGGTCCTTGTAGGGCATTTCCGGCGCCAGCACGCCCAACTCCATCAGTTGCTGTTGGGCCTCGAGGAACTGGAGCAGCTCTCTCATGGCCACCGGATTGATCCGATCGGGTTCCACGTCGAGCAGGATCGGCGACAGTCCCCCGTGCACGAAAGCCACGTCGTTGACGATCACCAGAATCTGCTGACCGAGCAGCCAGCGGCCGAAGAGACCGTCCGGCGAAAACGCCTGGCGGTGGCCGAAGTACCCCTGGGGATAACGCTTGACGAAGACCTTCCGCATCTTGCCGAGGTCCCCGTTCTGCGACAGCGACGACTTCAGGGTCCTCTTGAATGCGGCTTTCCGTTGCTTGGCGTCCTCCTCTTTGGCGAAGGCCGCAAACTCGGCATCGCTGGTGTAGCTCAGCTCGCCGACCAGGTTCATCACCTCGTGGTTGCCGAGCACCAGGTGCACGTGCCCGCCCGCCGCCGCGGCCTCGCTCTGAAGCCGCATGATCAGGGTCAGCGCCTCCCTCGAATCCGGTCCCCGGTCGAGAATGTCGCCGAGCATGACCAGGTGGGCGTCGCCGCCCGCCCAGATCCGGTCGCCGTCGATCAGACCGGCCTCGCCGAGGATCTCCACCAACGAGTCGGCGGCTCCGTGGACATCACCCACCACGACGACCCGCTTGACTCCGGACCACCGGTACTGCCCGGGCTCGCCGGCGGCGGCCGGCGGCGGCGCCATGGTGGTGAAGGCCGCCAGCAGGCAAGCCAACCAGAACCGACGGAGAAATGGCGTCACGTCAACCATGCTGCACTGCGAAACCAGCCGCACCCCCCGATGATTCCAATGGAGCTCGGCGTTCTGACATGTGGTGTCATCGGGTCGTCGGATAAAGACAACGGCGGGGGTTACCCATCCCTTTTCATCTCGTGCCGGATGGTGCGTTCGATGGCCCAGGTCATGTTCTCGATGAGGCGGCTCTGCTCGAAGACCGCTTTCATCAGAGCCTTGAGCGGGAACAGCCGCACGTGGGAGGCGGCGTCGAGGTTGATGGTCTCCATGGTCCAGTCCGGGAACAGCCGTTCCACGTTGTCCTCGGAGCTCAGCAGCAGGCAGTCGGTGTGGCGACCGTCGGCGACAATTCTGGCGTAAACCTCGTCGACCGCTTCGGCCGGCCCCTCGAGGACCTGATAGAAGAGGCCCCCGGAGGCCATCAGGATCCCGGTCAAACCGAGGCTTTCGTTGTTGGCCCGCGATTGCTCGCCGATGGCCTCGATGGCGTCTTCCGACATCGGCTTTTCGAAACGACTGACGTACTTGATGCGTTTGAGCATTTGCGAATGCTACTCAGAATACGCCGCCGGGTCAACCGGTCCCCGGCAATCATGACCTGCTAAACTCACCGCCCAGAGAGGGCGTCCGGCCCGAAACACCACGCGAGAAGAACCGACGGAGGGGACGATGATACGAGGACGGCTGCGGCTCGAGGACGGCACCGTCTTCGACGGCATCGCTTTCGGCGCCGCTGCCGCCGTCGCCGGCGAGGTGGTCTTCAACACCGGCATGGTGGGCTACCCGGAGACCCTCACCGATCCCTCCTACGCCGGCGAGATTCTGGTGCTGACCTACCCGCTGGTGGGCAACTACGGGGTCCCGTCCTATTGCCGCGATCAGGCCGGTCTGCCGACCCAGGGCTTCGAGTCCGGCAAAATCCAGGCGGCCGGCCTGGTGGTGTGGGAGCACTGCGAACGTTACAGTCACTTCCGGGCGTCCCGGAGCCTCCACCAGTGGCTGGCGGGTGAGGGCGTTCCAGCCCTGGCGGCGGTGGACACGCGGGCGATCACCAAGCTCCTGCGCACCAAGGGGACCATGCTCGGCGTCCTCGAGCCGGCTGACCCGTCCGAGGAGCTGCCGCTGTGCGACCCCAACGCCACCGACCTGGTGGCCACCGTCAGCGTCGACCGGATCACCAGTTACTCGTCCGGCGCCGCCGCCGCCCCCACCGTGGTGCTGCTCGACTGCGGCTGCAAGGCGAGCATCGTGCGCAGCCTGCTCGATCGGGGCTTGGACGTCGTACGGGTCCCCCACGACCACTATTTCCCGGGCATGGAGTTCGACGGCCTGCTGATCTCCAACGGCCCCGGCGATCCGCGCATGTGCTCGTCGGCGATCCGCAACGTCGAACGGGCGCTGGCGCTCGACGTGCCGATCCTCGGCATCTGCCTCGGCAACCAGCTGCTCGCCCTGGCGGCGGGCGCCGAGACCTACAAGCTCCCATTCGGCCACCGCAGTCAGAATCAGCCCTGCATCGAGATGAAGGCCACCGGCGAACGCGGCACCCGGTGCGTGATCACCTCGCAGAACCACGGTTACGCGGTGCGAACGAAATCGCTGCCCGCGGACTGGCGGCTGTGGTTCGTCAACGCCAACGACGACACGGTGGAGGGCATTCGCCACGTGTCCAAGCCGCTCTGGGGGGTCCAGTTCCACCCCGAGGCCAACCCGGGCCCGGTGGACTCGGCCTGGATCTTCGACGACTTCGCCGACGCGGTGAAGGGGAGGCGTTCATGAAGAACGACCTGCCCACCACGGTGCTGGTGCTCGGCAGCTCGGCGCTCAAGATCGGCGAGGCCGGCGAGTTCGACTACTCGGGCAGCCAGGCCATCAAGGCCCTCAAGGAGGAGGGCATTCGAACCATCCTCATCAACCCCAACGTGGCCACCATCCAGACCTCGGAGCATCTCGCCGACGAGATCTACTTCGTGCCGGTGACCCCCGAGTTCGTCGAGCAGGTGATCGAACGCGAACGGCCGGACGGCGTGCTGCTCGGATTCGGCGGCCAGACCGCGCTCAACTGCGGGGTCGAGCTCTACCGCAACGGCGTGTTCGAGAGGTACGGCGTACGCGTGCTCGGCGCCCCCATCGAGTCGGTGCTCGACACCGAGGACCGCGAGCGCTTCGTGGCCCGGCTGGCCGAGGTCGGCGTCGACGTGCCGCGCAGCCGTCCAACCACCAGCGTCGACGAGGCGGTGGCCGCGGGCCGGGAGATCGGTTTCCCGTGCATGGCCCGGGTGGCTTTCGCCCTCGGCGGCCTCGGATCCGGGATCTGCCGCAACGAGGCCGAACTGGAGAAGCTGGCCCGGCGCGCCTTCGCCCACACCGGACAGATCCTGGTCGAGGAGTACCTCGAGGGCTGGAAGGAGATCGAGTACGAGGTGATGCGGGACGCCCACGACAACTGCATCACCGTCTGCAACATGGAGAACGTCGATCCGATGGGCATCCACACCGGCGAGAGCCTGGTGGTGGCGCCGTCGCAGACCCTCGACAATCACGAGTACCACCTGTTGCGCGAGATCGCCATCCGGGTCGTCCGGCACCTCGGGATCGTGGGCGAGTGCAACATCCAGTACGCCCTGTCGCCCGACGGCGACGGCTACCGGGTCATCGAGGTCAACGCCCGGCTGTCGCGTTCGTCGGCGTTGGCCTCGAAGGCCACCGGCTACCCGCTGGCCTTCGTGGCCGCCAAGCTCGCCCTCGGACAGTCCCTGACCGAGGTGGAAAACTCGGTCACCCGCACCACCTGCGCCTGCTTCGAGCCGGCGCTGGACTACGTGGTGGTCAAGGCGCCCCGTTGGGATTTCAAGAAGTTCCCGGGCGTCGAGGAGCGCATCGGCTCGGCCATGAAGTCGGTGGGCGAGGTGATGGCCATCGGTCGCCGTCTCGAGGAAACGCTGCAGAAGGCGCTTCGGATGATCGAGACCGGCGCTCGCGGACTGGTGCTGAACGACAACATCACCTTCGACGACCTCCCGACCTCCCTCGCCGAGCCCACCGAGCGCCGGATCTTCGCGGTGGCCGAGGCGCTGAACTCCGGCATGTCGGTCGATGAGATCCACCGGATCACCCACATCGACCTGTGGTTCCTGGACAAGATCGCTAACGTCGTGGCCGTCGAATCCCGGCTGCGCGAACGAAAGCTGGCGGAGCTGGATGCCGATCTGCTGCTCGACGCCAAACAGCACGGCTTCTCGGACGCCCAGATCGCGGTCGCCGTGGGGTCGGACGAAGACCGGGTTCGAAACCGGCGTCACGAGTTCGGCCTCCACCCGGCGGTGAAGCAGATCGACACGTTGGCGGCCGAGTACCCGGCGGCCACCAACTACCTCTATCTCACCTACAACGGCACCGAGGACGACGTGTCCTACCACCAGGAGGGGACGGTGATGATCCTCGGTCCGGGAGCCTACCGGATCGGCTCGTCGGTGGAGTTCGACTGGTGCTGCGTCAACGCGGCCCGCACCCTGCGCGACCTCGGCTACCGCACCCTCATGGTCAACCACAATCCCGAGACCGTGAGCACCGACTACGACGAGTGCGATCGGCTCTACTTCGACGAGCTGAGCTTCGAGGCGGTGACCGAGATCTACCGCAAGGAGGCCCCGCTCGGGATCATGCTGTCGATGGGCGGTCAGGTGCCCAACAACCTCGCCCTGCGCTGTCACGAGGCGGGGATGCGGGTGCTCGGGACGTCGCCGCGCTCCATCGACCGCGCCGAGAACCGCCACAGCTTCTCCAGCCTGCTCGAGGAGCTCGGCGTTCCCCAGCCGCCGTGGCAGGAGCTGAGCTCGGTGGAGGACACTCATCGCTTCGCCCACGAGCACGGCTACCCGGTCATCGTCCGCCCGTCCTACGTGCTGTCGGGCGCCGCCATGGCGGTGGCCGGCACCGACGAGGAGCTCACCATCTTCCTCGACAACGCGGTGCACATTTCACCGGACCACCCGGTGGTGGTGTCGAAGTTCATCGAAGACGCCAAGGAGATCGATGTCGACGCGGTCGCCCGCGACGGCCAGCTGGTGTGCTGGGCGGTCTCCGAGCACGTCGAGAACGCCGGCGTCCACTCCGGCGACGCCACCCTGGTGCTGCCACCGCAGCGCACCTATCTCGAAACCATGCGCCGAATCAAGGTGATCACCACCGAGGTGGCGCGATCGATGAACATCACCGGGCCGTTCAACATTCAGTTCCTGGCCAAGGACAACCGGGTGATGGTGATCGAGTGCAACCTGCGGGCCTCGCGCTCATTCCCCTTCGTGTCCAAGGTCTTGAAGCGCAACTTCATCGACGCCGCCACCAGGGTGATGATGGGGCGGCCGTCGAAGATGGACGACCGCTCCTTTCTCGACCTCGACTACGTGGGCGTCAAGGCGCCACACTTCTCGTTCACCCGGCTCGAGGGCGCCGACCCCACCCTCGGGGTGGAGATGGCCTCCACCGGCGAGGTCGCCTGCCTGGGATGGGACTTCGACGAGGCCTTTTTGAAGGCGTTGATCGCGGTCGGCTTCAGATTACCCATCACCAGCGCCCTGTTGTCCACCGGCCCGATCGAGTCCAAGGCTGCCTTCCAGGACAGTGCCCGCCGGCTGGTGAAGCTCGGCGTCGAGCTCTACGCCACTCAGGGAACCGCCGACTTTCTGGCCGCGAAGGGTATCGAGACCACTGTCCTTCGTTGGCCTCTGGACGGAGGCGAGCCCAACGTCATCGATTACCTCAAGGAGCGGAAGCTCGACCTGGTCATCAACATCCCGAAGCACTTCCAGAAGGAAGAGCTCACCAACGACTACATCATCCGCCGCACGGCGGTGGATTTCGGGGTGCCGCTGATCACCAACCGCCAGCTCGCCGAACGGCTCACCGAGGCCCTCGAGCGGACCGACGTCACCCAGCTCAAGGTGCGACCCTGGCGGGAGTACGGAGGCTGAGGTTCCCCACTCGCTTCCCAGGGAGGGTGCCCATGGAACCTGCCATCTGCCGCGTTGATCGACGACGATTCGTGACCCTGTTTGCCGGTCTCGGCTTCGCGGGAACAGCCCTTCCCGATCTCCTCTGGGCCCAGGTCAACAGCCGCGACCGCCTGACCGGCGATGACGTCGCCGCCGCCGCGAAGCTGGCCGGCCTCGACCTCACCGCCGACGAGCGGGACCTGATGATGACCGGCCTCGAGCAGCTTCGTGAGGACTACCAGGCGCTGCGCGAGGTGGTCCTCGACAACTCGGTGCCGCCGGCGCTGCTCTTCGATCCGACGATCGGCGGAGAGCCGAGCCGAAGGCAGCTCCCATTGCGCCCAAGAGAAAACCCTGGGGCCCCGCCCCTGCCCGACGATCCGGCGGAGATCGCCTTTCTGCCCGCCGCCGAGCTCGGCCGGCTCGTTCAAGCACGGCTGATTTCTTCAGTGGAGCTCACCGAGCTCTACCTGGAGCGGCTCGGCCGCCTCGGCGGCCAGCTCGAGTGCGTCATCTCCCTCACCGGGGAGCGGGCGCTCGAGCAGGCAAAACGCGCCGACAGCGAACTCGATCGCGGCCATGTCCGGGGCCCTCTCCACGGCGTTCCGTGGGGGGCCAAGGACCTGTTGGCGGTGCGCGGTTATCCCACCACCTGGGGAGCGGCCCCGTTCCGGGAGCAGGTGATTGACGAGGATGCGACCGTCGTCAAAAAGCTCGACGCGGCGGGCGCGGTGCTGGTGGCCAAGCTGAGCCTGGGGGCGCTGGCCTGGGGCGACGTGTGGTTTGGCGGCACCACCCGCAATCCCTGGAACCTGGAGCAGGGCTCGAGCGGATCGTCGGCCGGCCCCGGCTCGGCTACTGCGGCCGGACTGGTGGGCTTTGCCATCGGCTCGGAGACCTGGGGATCGATCGTGTCCCCATCCACCCGTTGCGGCGTCACCGGCCTGCGGCCCACCTTCGGCGCTGTCAGCCGACACGGTGCAATGGCCCTGTCGTGGAGCATGGACAAGCTGGGTCCGATGTGCCGGACGGTGGAGGACTGCGCCCTGGTCTTCGACGCGATCCGGGGCGCGGACGGCTTCGACCCGACCGCGGTCGACCGGCCCTTCCCCTGGAACCCCGGAATCGACGCCCGCCGGCTGCGGGTCGGCTACCTCCATTCCGCCTTCGAGGCAGTTGCCGAGGACGAGGAAGATCCGAAGCGTGCGCTCGAGGTCCACGATCTCGATGTGGAGTCCCTCGACGTCCTGCGCTCGATCGGCGTTCGGCCGGTTCCCGTCGAGCTGCCGGACCTTCCGGTGGACGCCCTGTCCTTCATTCTGTCCGCCGAGGCGGCTGCGGCCTTCGACGAGCTCACCCGCAGCGGTCGGGATGACGAGCTGGTCCAACAGATCGAGGAGGCCTGGCCCAACGAGTTCCGGGTCGCCCGCACCATCCCGGCGGTGGAGTACCTCCAGGCCAACCGGGTCCGCACGTTGGTGATGCGCGAGATGGCGACGCTCTTCGAGGAGGTGGACGTCTACATCAGCCCCACCTTCGGCGGCGACAACCTGCTGCTCACCAATCTCACCGGTCACCCGGCCGTGGTGGTTCCCAACGGCTTCCCGAGCGACGGATCACCCTCGAGCATCACCTTCACTGGACGGCTCCACGGCGAAGCCGAAACGCTCGCGGTGGCAATGGCCTATCAGGAAGCGACCGGGCACCATCTCAGACGCCCACCAGTCGGGAGATAGGTCGGACGTCGACCCTCTCCAACGTCCGGCGTCCTCAGTCTGACGCCCTCGTCCGCGATGCCAAGCAGGCGCACGTCGATTCACTGTCCATCCTTCGAGACATCATCCGTAGCCCGGGGGTTGATCCCACGGGAATCTCGAACTCTTTCGACTGGCGGGGGTCAACCCTCCCCACGGTGTCGCCCTGCTTCGCGCCCGGGCCGAAACCCCCCGAGTCGATGACATCAGATCTTGGATAAGAAACCTCTTGACAAAAACGAACGATCGTACTATTTTGTTCTCATGGGCAAGGGCGAGGAGACCAAGGACCGCATCCTGCAGCACGCGCTGGCCATCGCCGGCGAGGTGGGCTTCGAGGGGCTGAGCATCGGCGATCTGGCCAAGGCGGCGGACATGTCCAAGAGTGGACTTTTCGCCCACTTCGACTCGAAGGAGGACCTGCAGCTGCAGGCCCTGGACGCGGCCAAGCGCAGCTTCCTGAATGCCGTGATCACACCGTCCCTTCGCGAACCGCGCGGCGAGCCGCGGATCCGCGCCCTGTTCGAGCGGTGGCTGATCTGGGAGGAGGGGAGGGTGACGCCGGGCGGATGCCCGTTCGTCACCGCTTCGTGGGAGTACGACGACCGGCCCGGCGCGGTGCGCGACGCGGTGGTGTCGGTCCAGCAGGACTGGGTGGAGATGGTGGCCACCGCCGCCCGGATCGCGGTGGAGGAGGGCCACCTTAGAGCCGGCCTGGACACCGCGCAGTTCGCCTTCGACCTCTACGGCATTTTCCTGTCATTCCATCTTTACCACCGGCTGCTCCGCGAGCCGGACGCCAAGACCCTCGCCCGCGCCGCCTTCGAGCGATTGATCGAAACATCCCGTTAACCAGACAACCCAGGAGATCCGCCATGCAACTCACAGTCTCACACCTTCAAAAAAGCACGAACGATCGTATTCAAGTCCATGACCTGCTCTTCCGCACCCTGAGCGCACTCTTGAACCGACTGGCGCGGTGGTTTGGTTCTCGCCGACGAGCCTGCCGGGGATTCACCGTCGACCTCGGCGATCTCGGCCTCGACGACCACGAGATCTACCTCGACCTGACCTGTGGCCGCGATTGACCAAAGATTGAAGGCGGGAAATTCCCGCGGGCAGCGCCTGGATCGAGGGCCGTTGCGACGCCACGCGCGGGCTGGCATACTCGCCGGAAGTGCTCCCGGCGGGGCTTCCGGGTCAGTTGGAGGTGTCCGGTGCAGACGCAAGAGCTCAACACGAAGAACGTTCGGGCGTCGGCCCACACTTTTCACCAGCTTGCTGCTGCGGTCGTCTCTGTCATCGTCCTGACGGCGTCATCGGTGTCCGCCGGCGGCCCGACCCTCATTCGGGGCAGCGTCGTGGACCTGGACGGCAACCCCTTGCCCGGCGCAACGATGACCGCGGTGTCCCAGGACGGCGAGTCGTCATCCACGACCATTACGAAGAAGAAGGGCCAATTCGCCCTCAAGGTTCCGGACTGGGACAAAACCTATCGTGTGACCTGTGCACTCGACGGCTATGGCACCGCCGAGGCCATGGTCCAACCGCACCCGGACGATCCACCCACGGTCGACATCACGCTGGCGCGACAGGCCGAGCAGGCTCCGCCTCCACCGGTCGCAGAGGACCCCCCTCCGGCAGACGACGAGGCCGTGGTCGTCAGCGAGCAGCGGCTGGCTGCAATTCCGGTTTTCAACGAGGGTGTGGACGCGCTGAAGGCTGGGGACCAGGCCGCCGCCCTGGCCAAGTTCCAGCAGGCGGTCGAGCTGGATCCTGATTTTCCCGACGCCTACAGTGCAATCGCCGCGGTGGCGTTCCAGGCCGCGGAGTACGCCATCGCCGCCGACGCGGCCGAAAAACTGCTGGAGTACCGGCCGGACGATCTGGAGACGATCGGCACCGCGTACTATGCGGAGCTGATGATGGGCGACACCGACCGCATGGTGGTGTCGGCCCGCCGCCTGGCCGACGCCAACCCCGAGATCGTGTCGGCCGAACTCGTGCAGCACGCCACGGCGCTCTTCGACAACGACCTGGCCGCCCAGTCTCGGGCCCTGGTCGAGGTGATCCTGGAGCGCCAGCCGGACCTGCCTCCGGCCCAGTTCCAGCTCGGCTTGAGCTGCAATATGCTCGGCGACGCCGAGTGCACCCGGGCCGCCATGACCCGGTTCCTGGAGCTCGCACCGGATGATCCCAACGCCGAGATCGCCAGGGCCTTGCTCGACTACCTGAACTGACGAGGTCCTTGCGACTCACCGCCGAGGACCGCGGGGATCGTCCTCGAGCCGCGGGATGCCACTGCGACCTCCGACAGTTCTCGCCACTTCGGCGGCTGCCCAGGCCGCGAAGTCGAATCTCGCTTCGAGGCTCCAACCTTTCAGGAGCCCGTGGACGTAGCCGGCGTGGAAGACATCACCACATCCCGTGGTGTCGACGGCTTCCACCCGGTATGCGTCGCCACGAATCTCCCGACCATCGGCCACAGCCACATATCCCCGGGATCCGAGGGTGACTCCAACGACTCGTGGGCCGATCGCTGCCAGCCGGCGGCAGACATCAAGGGGCGACGAGCGCCGGCGCGTAACCGGCCGCAAAGACCTCCGACGCAATGAAGTGATCGCTCAATGACGCCAGCTCCAACATGCCCTCGCGCAGCGATCCAGCATCCACCGATACGGTCACACCAGCTTCGCGTGCAGCGCGGGCGGCGGCCAGCGATGCCTCCGGAAACAGGCCGTCGGTGTGGAACACACGAGCGGTGCCGAGCAGCTCGAGGTCGATCTCGTCGGAGGTGGGTGGTGAACCGGTCGGCCGTCTCCAGAAGACGGTCCTTCGACCCAGGCCGGGCTCGGCGACGATGAAAGCGAACTGCGATTCTCCCCCGCTTCTCACGAGCAGCCCGCGGGTGTCGACCGCCTCCCGATCGAGGGACCTCAGGATCTGGTCGCCCAAATCGGTCGTCACCCACGACGCCGGCGATGGTGCACCTCCAGCCCCACCTCGAGAGGGCCACCAGGGCGGTGGCTACCGGCCCACCGCCCTCTTCGACCAGTCCGCAAAACTCGCACTTGACGTTCGGCGGCGGGAACTCCGGGATGCTGCCGAGGTAGTCGATGCAGCACTGCCCGAGACCAAAGACGTCGAGTTCTGACCGTCGGATCGAGGGGACTGCGCGCAGACTCATCGCTTCACTCGACGACGATCGGTTTTGATCCGCATGCGGAAGCAGCCGCTCGGCGGTCGACGAAACCTCGCCATCACCAGGGCCCTCCACCGTCGATCAAACCCAGAAGATCGAGAGGTTCTGTGATGACGTGAAGAGCGCCGGCATCGAGCAACTCGTCGGCGTCGCGGAATCCCCAGCCAACCCCGACCGTGACCATCCCGGCCGCGCGGCCGGTGGCCATGTCGGTGTCGGTGTCGCCCAGGTAGAGCACGTCGCCCGGCGCGACACCGAGCTCGGCGCACAGGGCGAGGGCGGCGGTGGGGTCGGGCTTCAGGGGGACTCCAGCGACTGCGCCCCGCACCAGGTCGAAGTGGTGCTCGGGCAGCAGCCGGTCGACCAGCACGCGGGTGGCGGAGTCCGGCTTGTTCGACAGCACCGCAGTCATCAGCCGGCGATCCCTGAGCTCGGCCAGCAGCTCGGAGATTCCGGGGTAGGGGCGCGTTTCAGCGGTGAGACGGCGGCCGTACTCCTCCCGCATTTCGATGACGCACTGCGCCACCGTCTCCTCATCGGAAGCGTCAGCCGGCAGGGCGCGCCGCACCAGATTCGTCATGCCGTCGCCGACGAAGCGCCGATAGGGCTCGAGCGGGTGGGCGGGATGTCCTCTGGCAGCGAGCACCGCGTTCATCGATTCCGCCAGGTCCCGGAGGGAGTCCACCAACGTGCCGTCGAGATCGAAAAGGACCAGCCGGATCGTCATGGTTCTCCAACGATACGCGATCTTTGGATGTTGGCGGCACGACCGGTCAAACGACAAGCCGCGTAGCGATGTCCGTGTGGTAGGCTGCCTGGCGCCGACCCGCAGTCCACACCTGGTACAGAACTGCGGGCCAAGGAGTCGCTCCAACCATGGACAGGAAACGCGCAGTCGAGGCCATCACCGGTTTCAAGGGCTACTGGGACCTGATCGTCATCGGCGGCGGCGCCACCGGGCTCGGCACCGCCGTCGACGCGGCCGCCCGCGGCTACCGCACCCTGCTGCTGGAGCAGCACGACTTCTCCAAGGGCACGTCGAGCCGCAGCACCAAGCTGGTGCACGGCGGGGTGCGTTACCTCCGACAGGGCAACATCTCGCTGGTGCTCGAGGCCCTCCACGAGCGCGGCCTGATGGCGCTCAACGCCCCCCACCTGGTGCGCAACCAGTCGTTCATCGTGCCCATCTACGACTGGTGGGAGGGGCCCTTTTACGGCATCGGGCTGAAGGTCTACGACAAGCTCGCCGGCCGGCTCGGCATCAGCCCGTCCAAGAGTCTCTCCCGCAAGGAAACCCTTGAGCGGATCCCCACCCTCGAACCCAAGGGCCTGCGCGGGGGAGTGATCTACTACGACGGCCAGTTCGACGACTCCAGGCTGGCCATCGACCTCGCCCGAACCACGGTCAACCACGGCGGCACCGTCGTCAACTACATGCCGGTGGAGGGTCTGCTCAAGACCGGCGGCACGGTCTCCGGGGTCCAGGCCCGCGATCTCGAAAGCGGCAAGGAGCACGAGATTCACGGCCGGGTGGTGGTCAACGCAACCGGCGTGTTCACCGACCAGGTCCTCAGAATGGACGATCCCAAATCCGATCCCATCATCTCGCCCAGCCAGGGCACCCACCTGGTGCTGAATGCCAGCTTCCTGCAGGGCGACGCCGCCATCATGGTGCCCCAGACCACCGACGGCCGGGTGCTGTTCGCGGTGCCGTGGCACGGTCGCGTGGTGGTGGGGACCACCGACGTCCCGGTCTCCGAACCCACCCTCGAGCCGCGGCCGCAGCCCGAGGAGGTGGACTTCATCCTGGAGAACGCCGCCCGCTACCTGGCCAACGATCCGACCCGAGCCGATGTCCTGAGCGCCTTCGCCGGCCTGAGGCCGCTGGTGTCGGCGGGCGACGAGGACGAGACCGCCAAGCTGTCGCGGGACCACACCATCCTGGTCTCCGAGTCCGGCCTGGTCACCGTGACCGGCGGCAAGTGGACCACCTACCGGCGGATGGCCCAGGACGTGGTCGACCAGGCGGCCATGGTGGCGGGACTCGTGCCCCACCCGTGCCCGACTGAGACTTTACGCATCCACAGCTGGTTGAAGAACGTCGACCCTGAAGACCCGTACCACGTCTACGGCTCCGACGGCCCGTCGGTGCGCGACCTGGCGCGGACGCGCCACACCCTGGCCGAGCCACTCGACCCGCGGCTGCCGGTTACCGGAGCCCAGGTGGTGTGGGCGGTGCGACACGAGATGGCCCGCACCGTGGAGGACGTGCTCGCCCGGCGCACCCGCGCCCTGCTGCTCGACGCACGGGCCAGCGTGGACATCGCGCCGCAGGTGGCCAGGCTGATGGCCAAGGGCCTACGTCGAGGCCGCAAGTGGCAGCGCGAGCAGGTCGAAGCCTACACCAGGGTGGCGGCCGGCTACATCCTGAGCTGACCCACCACCCCGACATTCTCTCTGTCTCTCTCCCGCTCCTCTGCATCGGCGGCAGTCAACGTAAACGTTCCAGGCACGTCATATGATGTTGCGCCACCCGAGGGTGGCCAGGCGGCGGTCAAGATCGTCCAATACCCGCCCGAAGTCCCGGTCCACGGCTCGACGGCGACTCGCCGCAGCGAGCCATCTGCTCACCGTCTCACGGCTCTTCCCGAGCTCCTCGGCGATCTCCCCGACCTTTGCGCCGTACCGTTCCACCAACACCAATAGGACCGCCTGCCTACTTTCTGCGGTGTTTTCATTCCGGGTCTTGATTCCGAGCTGCTCGACTCCCAGGCCGGCCGCAACGGCACCCAGCTCGAGCAGGGTTGGCAGCTCGAGCAGAGGCCTCTCGACAGCCGTGCTGCGACCCTGAGCGTCCACTCGCGGCCGCTCGAGATCGATCTCGAGCTCCTCGTTATCGCTTTGCCGTGGGCGCCCGAGCTTCCACCAGGGCAGCCTCCCCGGCAGCTCCGTGCTCCACTCCGCCTCCCGCCCGCCCTCGAGAGCGATCAGATAAGCCCGCTTCGCCGCCCGCCGCCGTTCGCCGAACACCAGCAGCATCTCGTCGACGTCCAACAGGCTCCGACCGGACCGCCGGAGGACCTCGCGATGCCCGCTCCACTCGTACTCCGCCAGGTCCTTCACGGCTCCTGCCGCTGCCGGATTGTTGTGGACGTAGATGATCAGCTGCCCGAGGTATCGTGGATCCTGGACCAACTTCGCCTTGAACCTCCCCTGCCAGAATGGGCCGTACACCTTGTGCCGACCGTTGAAGCTCCGGGTGAACCTCTGCTGGACCGCCTGCATCGTCCGTGACAGGGGCACGCTGCCCACGCGTACCACGAGATGGTAGTGGTTCGACATCACGCACCAGGCCAGGACCGAGAGCCCGTCCTGTTTCATCATCTGACGAATGGCCAAGACCAGCCGCCCTGCCTCGACTTCATGCCGGAAGACTGGCTCTCCTCTCGCCACCCGGTTGTACACGTGGTACACGCCGCCTTCGACCAGCACCCTCGGTGGTCGACCCATTGCCCGCTCCGAATCAGGTCACCTATACCACCACCAGCTTAACATCACATGACGTGCCTGGCACGTTTACTTTACGAGAGCTACCGGATGGCGTTCACCCGCCTGATCCGAAACATCGTGCCGACGAAGAAGGGCGCCGAGGAGGTCGAGGTCCGGAGGATGACCGGCGGCGAAGTCGCGGAGAAGGTCTCCCTGGTGCGGGACACCAGGCAGAAGATCAACGACATCCTCAAGACCACCGGCGACGAAGAGGACACCACGGCCGCCGAGCTGCGCGGCGTCCTACGCGCGCTTCACCTCGACAACAACTGGATCGAGCTGGCGCTGGCGCCCGACGGGGAGCATCAGCGCTGCGAGACTCCGGCGGAGACTCTCGACGAGGTCGTCGGGCCGATGGTCAATCGATCAGTGGTCGTCTTCGGTCGCTGGAAGCGGCGTTTGGGAAAGAAGGACCAGTTTCTCCTCAAGGAGATCGACCTCGACGAGGATGCTACCGATTGAGCAAAAACCCAGGGGCCGAGGCCCCTGGGTTGGATAACTCCGTAACTCCGTACCCAGCACCGATGCCTTCGCAAGGAGCGAGGCTGGACCCAGAGTGAGATCGCCGAGAGGATCGGTATCTCAGTGGGGCAGGTCAAGAAGTACGAGAAGGGCGACTCGGCGCCCACTCTTCACATCCTGGCCAAGATCGCGATGGCCTTCGACGTCAGCGCCGACGTCCTCGTCTTCGACCATGACAATGGCGTGGCTGCTCAAAAGCTCGACTCTGAGCTTCTCAAGCGGTTTCAAAGGGTCATCGAGCTTCCCGAACGAGAGCGCGATGCCGTCATCGTCCTCCTCGACTCCGTCATCGCCAAGCAGGCCATCAGAGAGGTCATTCAGGGCTGAGGAAAATGAGCCCGGGGCCGAAGCCCCCGGGCGTCCAACTCACGAATCGTCGGAATCGTCTGACCTGTCACCGATGTCGTTTCTCCCGGTACGGATGGGTGTTTCAGTTAGCCTTGTCAGGTACTCACAAGCTCTCTCGCCGCAGCCACGATTCCATCCTCGAAGATATGGCGATCTTCGGGGCGGCCCACCCACTCGCTAGCGGCGTAGACGAATGAGTCGAGTTCTGAAAAGTTTTCCTCCGGAAGACGGAGAGAGAGTTCCCAGATCTGCACGGCGCCCTCATAGGGGGCTTTGGTTCTGCTCGAGATTTCCTTGGCAATCTCCCGCGCCAAGTGCATCACCGCATCGCGCTTGCTGGGCCTTGATACGTTCAACTCAGCGAGAACGCGATCGAACATCGCCCTAGCCTCGTCGGCGTCGGCCACCGACAACCCAGCCAAGATTCGGAGCGATGGCGAGTCGCAACCATCTTCCAGGGCCCGAACCGCGGCATCGGACAGATCCTCCGGAAAAAGGAGGTCCAGCTCCACCTTCGAGGCGACGAGTTCCAGCCTCTCGGTTCTCATTTGAACTTGAACCCCTCCCGAGCGCCCGTCTCCAGGTTTTCCCAGTAGTGAATGACGGTCTGTGTTCCGTTCGAGTGCTCGTGCACTTGCTGCATCTTTGCCCAGTCGCCCTCGGGATACTTCGGATCGTTGATCTTCCCCTGCATGATGCGCTTCCCGGCCCCTCCCTTCGCTTCGTCAAGGGTCAACTTCTCAGCCAGATTCCGCGGTGCTGTCCTAGCTCCCGCTGCCGCGCCTTGGCTTCGCATTGCCGAGTTCGCAGGCACCGCCATACTCAGGGCCAGTGCGGAGGCGCGACCAACGTCCTGCGTCACAGAAAGTACAAGATCCTCTCCGGTAGCGCCCTCCCCAATGGCCTGCCCCGTGCTGTCGCCCACACGCAGCATGTCCGCCGCGCCAGAGACCATGTCGCCAGCAGTCCCTACAGTTGCGTTGAGGAGGGTCGCCCCGACCCCACCGCCGGTATTGGCATCCACGTAGCCCACTGCCGCCGCCGCTTGTCGGTCGATCCAATCAGCAACTTCCTTGCCAGCCTCCCCGGTTGGGTCTACCATATTCAGCGGGTTGTTCTGCACGTAGGAGTAGCGATTCCAAGACGAATCGTTGCCCGGCCACGCTTCCGGCGCTAAAGCATCGGTGCTCTTGACGTTGCTCCCGGCTACAGAGCCCGAAAGCCCGGATGCGGGTCTGGCGCTAGCGACGCCGTCGAGATGCGACCGGCGCACCGCGTCGGCCGCCGCCGGGGCGGCGGCCAGGAGCGCGACGGCGATCGCGAGTGCCGCTCGGCAGAGAGCTGAAGGGTGCGTGGGGCCCACGGCCTAAGGGTAGCAGCTAAGGAGAGAAGCAGCTTTCTTTCTTAGCTGCCTGGGCGGGCGGGGCTGAGACGCCGGGGTTGTTCGCGGCTGAGGCGGGACGAGCACGGGACGCGCAGCGGCCCGCGTGCAGCGCCGAAGACGCGAGCGTGGAGGGTGCCCCGGTTGACCACGGCCGCGGACGGGCGGGGGGCGAGGTCGCTTGACGGGCCGAAGCGAGCGAGCACGGCCGCAGGCCGCGCGCAGCTGGCTGGAGGCCCACGAGGACGCTGGGGAGCACGGGGGGAAGCCGCTGCCGCACTCGGACGCCTCGGCGCCCGCCCCAAGTTTGCATAACTTCGTTATGTAAAGGCTTGAGCCCAAGGGAGAGGCCGGCCAGGGCGCGGGACGGTAAGAAGCTTCTTACCGGCCAGGGCAGCCTGCAAGGCGTGTGACCGTGGGAGGTCCGAGGAGGGGCCCGCGGGCACACGCCTTGCCTGCCCGGCGCGCCCGTGCCCGCAGGGAGGCCGGCCTCTCCCGCAGCTTGGGGCGGGCATGCAGGGCGTTCCAGGCGGCAGGGGCGGGGTGGGTCACGCGCGCTCCGGCATGGTCAGCCGCCCCGGAGAAGGGGCGGCTCGGCTGGCGGAAGCGGAAGCCCGCAGGGCTGAAGCCCGTCCAGCCGAGACGCGGTCACGTCGCGGGCTGGCGCGCGGCGTGCGGACGGCCGGGCGGGGGTCTGCAGGCCGCGTGACAGCAGGAAGGGCCTCAGCCCTCGTCCTCGGCAGCCTCGGCGGCCAAGGTCGAGAGCAGCTCCTCCTCAGCTGCCTCTCTCCCCTGAGCTGCTTCCTCCGACCGCTTCCGTGGGTTGGCGCCGGGGTGGCTGAGCTCGTGCACCTCCTTGAGCTTGCGGATCGCCACCCGGGTGTAGACCTGGGTCGCCTCGATGCTTGAGTGCCCGAGCATGGCCTGGATGAAGCGGATGTCCGCGCCGCCCTCGAGCATCAGCGTCGCCATGGTGTGGCGGAAGAGGTGGCACGATCCCTCCTTGCCGAGGTTGGCGGCGGCCACGTACTGGCGCACCAGCAGCGACATGCGCTCGGGCGAGAAGCGGGCCCGGTTGACGGTCAGGAAGAGCGCGCCGTCGTCCGGCTCCATGACCAGCTCGGGCCTGACCTCGTCGAGGTAGCGGCCGATCCACTCGAGCGCCCGGCGGCCGATCGGGATCATGCGGTCCTTCTTGCCCTTGCCCTGGCGCACGGTGAGCACCCCGCCCTCGGCGTCGACGCTGTACAGATCGAGGTCGACCGCCTCCTGGCGGCGGATGCCGGTCGAGTACAGCGTCTCCAGGATGGCGCGGTCCCGGATGCCGATCGGCGTCGACAGGTCGGGCTGGGCCAGCACCCGCTCGGCCTCGCGCACGCTGAGCACGGCCTTGGGCAGCCGCTGCTCGACCTTCGGCAGGTCGACGGTGTCGGCCGGGTTCCAGTCGACGACCCTCTCCTTCAGCAGCCACCTGTAGAGCCGCTTGACGGCGCTCAGGCGCTGCCGCTGCGCGCTGAAGGACAGGCGCTGACCGTTCGACTTGCGGTGGTGGTAGAGCCGCCGCTGGTAGCGCTTGAGCACCTCGGGCGAGATCTCGGCCGGCGTCGCCAGGCCGCGCTCGTGGCACCAGACGAGGAAGACCCGCAGGTTGGCGTGGAGGTTCCTCACCGTGTGGGCGGAGTAGTTCCGCATCTCGAGGTCTGAGAGGAAGAGCAGCGCGTACGCGCCGAGGGTGCCGGGTTCGGAAGGCACCAGGTCATCGATCCTCCGCGCCCGGTCGCTGCGCCGATCCTTCATGGGTGGTGAGATACGACGGCGGGCTGTGCGTATGACTGGCCGCTACTTTCGCGGCCGGATGTGCGTGTCGCGGCCTTGTCACCGTCGTCGCTGCTTGAAGTGCTGGAGCTGCTTCCCTTAGCCGCCTTCTCCTCGCCTGAAAACGGTGGGTCAATGGGGGGTGAATGAGGGGTCAATGAGGGGTTAAAGTCGCCCTCCGAGGAGGTCAAAGCCGCCGTCGTACCTTCAGCTTTGACCCCCTTGCCCAGAGCCGCGACGTCGACCAGGCCGATGAGGAAGGTCTCGCCGTCTGAGCCCTGGCTGTCCCATAGCAGCTCGTAGACGAAGCTCTGCCCCCGCCCGCCACGGTGCACCAGCACGTACTCCATCTCCACCAGGCGGTCGAGGTGACGCCGCACCTGGGGGTAGCTCCAGCCGGTGTGCTCGCGGAGGTCCGAGCGGCTGAAGCGGACGTCGGCCTGGTCGAGCTGGAGGGCCTGGCAGCGCTCGGTCACCATCTCGTGCACCAGCTCGAGGAAGCGCCGGCTCTGCGGCGGCAGCTCGTCGAGGGTCCGGCCGAGGACCTCGGCGGCGAGCCGGTTGGCCACGGCGATGTCGTCAAGCGTCACCACCACGCACTCGACCCGCTTGCCGTCGACGCTCTCCGAGCGGACCTCCCTCTGGTGCTGGTGGAGAAGCGTCACGGCGCGGATCAGCGCGAGGTACTTCTCGTGGTCGCGCCGGGTGCGCGTCTTCACGTCGAGGAAGGTCAGCTGCCTGGCGTAGCGGTTGACGACCGCCAGCGGCCGCAGCAGCCGCTGGGCGTTCTGGTGGAGCTTCGCGAGCCTCGCCCGCTGGTGCTTGCGACGCAGCCCCTCGAGCGTCTCGGCCTCCCGCTGGGAGCGGTGGATGGCGCGTGTCTGCTCCCGGTCCTCGTCCACCGACAGCACCAGGCAGCGGTTCAAGAGCTCCTCGTCGAGGTCGATGGCGGTGGTGGTGAGCATGATCGCCACCGGGCCCTCGACGTGGTACTCGTGGGTCACCAGCCGCCCGGTGTGCGGGTCCTTGCCGGTGGAGGCAATCGAGAGCTTGCCTTCCGACTGGAGCAGCTTCAAGGCGTAGCTTGCCCGCTCCGCGCCCTCCTCCTCGGCGATGGCGAGCACCTTGTGCTTGAGGTCCGCCTCGCCCATGTAGAAGAGCGACTGCCCGGTCATGGCCGAGTAGTGCACCCTTTCTTCGGCCGGCACGAAGCCGAGGATCGCCTCCATCAGCGCCGACTTGCCCGCCGCCGACGAGCTCTGCACCATCACCGCCAGCGGCCGGTCGAGCTTGCGGGAGACGGCCGCCAGGTAGCCGGTGAGCTTGTTGGTCTCCTCGCCGACCAGGCCGCAGGTCTCCAGGTCCTCCACGATCCGCTCGAGCAGGCGCGGGTCTGAAAGCAGCCTCAGGGCCTCGGCGCGCTCCTCGGGCGACAGCGCCACCGCCGGCTTGTCCTTCGGCGCCTGCGCCGCCTGGATGAGCTCGTCCTGCAGCTCCTCGAGCTTCAAGAGCACCTTGGCCAGGTCCTTCTTGACCGTCTCCTCCTTGACCTCGACCTCCGAGGCCGCCGCCTTGATGAAGAGCTGCCGCGGCCGCGAGGCGTACAGGTCGAAGGTGTCCACGTGGAAGGCCTGGTGGCCGTTGTCCCGGGAGACCAGGAGGTTCACCTTGAGCTGCTCGTAGCTCATGTTCCGCGCCAGACCGCGGACTCTCCAGCGGCGATCACCGAGCACGATCACCACCTCCTGGTCGGTCACGTGCGCCGTCACCGACGCCGCCGGGGGCGGCGGCGGTGGGGTTACTGGTTGCCGGTTCTTGGTTGCCGGAAGCGGCGCCGCCGCCGACCCAGGCGTCTCCTCAGGAATCGAGCTGGTCGGCGGCTCAGGTGCAGCAGCTGAGGAAAGAGGCGGCTCTCCAGGCTCCAGGACCGAGGCGGTTGCTGGCTCCTTCGGGGGTGGGGTTCTGTGACGCGGCGCGGGCTCATGCCCCGCGGGCGGCCTGGCGGTCGGCCCTGCCATCCACTCGGCGCTCTTCAGCAGCAGGCCGAGGCTTCTCGAGGCCGGGGCGACCTTGCACGCGAAGGCGTTGGCGTCCATCCCCTTCGGGAAGAGCACCCGGAAGCAGCCGATGCCGTGGGCCGAGAGCTTGTCCGCCACCGCCTTGGCGCCCCGGTCGCCGGCGTCGTCGCGGTCATACGCGATCAGCACCCGCTTGGTGCCCCAGCAGCGGAAGGCCTCGAGCTGCTCTGCAGTGAAGCAGCCCGAGCCGAAGGAGGCGGTCACGTGGTGGAAGCCCGCCACCCAGAAGCTCAGGGCGTCGATCAGCGACTCGCACAGGATCACCTCGCGGCTTTCCCGCAGGGCGGCGAGGTTGAAGACGCCGCGGTGAGGGCCAGGCAGGTAGAGGTGGTACGAGGTGCCCTTGCGCAGCGACTGGTTGACCTTGCGGCCGTACAGCTCGGCCACCTTGCCCTCGGCGTCACAGACCGGGATTGTGATCGAGCCGGCCAGGTGCTCGTGGCCGCTCGCGCGGTAGACGCCGAGCTTGAGCAGGCGGCTGCGCAGCTCGGCACCGGCGGTGCGGTTCTTGCTCGGGATTCGCAGGCCGAGGGTGCGGTTCGAGTAGCCGAGCTGGAAGGCGTCGACGGCCTCCTGGTCTCCGATGCCGCGCTGCTCGAGGTAGGCCAGGGCCTCGGGGCTCGCCTTCAAGGTCTCGTGGTAGTAGCTCACCACCTGGCCCAGCAGCTCGGCGTCGGAGGCGCCGGCGTCGAGGGGGCACGGCAGGCGGCGCACGGTCGAGCAGCGCACCGCCCCCGGCTCGTGTCCGGGCGAGGACCACTCGACGCCATCGCGCAAAAGCTCGGCGGCGTGGCGGAAGGAGACCCCCTCGGAGAGCATGACGAAGTCGATCACCGAGCCCTTGGCGCCGCAGCCGAAGCAGTGGAAGAGCCCCCTGGCCGGCGTCACCACGAAGCTCGGCTCGTCGTCCGGGTCGTGGAACGGGCAGCGGCCCACCAGGTCCTTGCCGCGCGCCCTCAGCTCGACGCCACGCGAGCGCACCAGCGCCGCAAGATCGGTCTCCCGCTTCAGCCGCTCGAGCTCCTCGTCGGGGATTCGGGGCATCTGAGCTCCCTTCTCGAAAAACTTGTCAAGCCCATTCTTGAATAAATAACTCGTTTTGGAGTATACTCCGTTTCGGAGTACGGTCAACTCCATATCGAAAATCGGGGGTTAAGCTATGAGCCGACACTACGGAGCGTTGATTGCCATGACCCCGGAAGATGCAGCCTTCTTCGAAGACCTCGGCTCACGCATCGCCTCCCTGCGAAAGGAGTGTGATCTCACCCAGGCTCAGCTCGGCGAATTGATCGGTGTGTCGCAGCAGCAGGTGGTGTCATTCGAGAAAGGACGCCGCAAGGTGCCCGCCTCGGCTCTGCCAAAGCTGTCTACAGCCCTCGGCGTCGCGATCGAGAAGCTCATCGGCGTCGAAAGCATGCCGGGCAAGCGTGGCCCCTCGCCAAAGCTCCAGCGCCAGCTCGAGCAACTGCAGAAGCTGCCTCGAAGCAAGCAGCGTTTCGTCACCGAGATGCTCGACACCGTGCTGCAGCAGGCCGGGTCGTAGCCCGTGCTAACGGTGCGGCGTTAAACGGAGGTGCGTCATGGCTGATCTGTACAAGGGCAAGGACCCCCGGGATCTGCCGGCGTACACGGTGAGAGAAGCAGCACGCTATCTCTATGTGCCAGAGGCCACGCTGCGCTCCTGGGTGATGGGCAGGACCTACCCGACCTCGGTCGGCCGGCGCTACTTCGAGCCCCTCATCACGGTGCCCGAGAACAAGCCTCGCCTGCTGTCCTTCACCAATCTCGTCGAGGCCCATGTGCTCGCGGCCATCCGGCGCAAGCACGGCGTCACCCTGCCCAATGTGCGCTCCGCCATCGATCACCTGCGGTCGCAGTACGACATCGACCACCCGTTGGCCAATGCTCGCTTCAAGACCGACGGTCTCAGCCTCTTCATCGAGGTCCTCGATCAGCTCGTCAATGTCTCCATGCGCGGTCAGACCGCCATTCGGGAGATCATGGAGGCGCATCTCGAGAGGATCGAGCACGACAAGACGGGCCTCGCCGCCAAGCTCTTCCCCTTCACGCGCTACGGCGCGGCCGACGTCCCCCAGCCCCGGACGGTGATGATCGATCCCAGAATCGCGTTCGGTCGGCCGGTGCTCACCGGCACCGGCATCCCCACTGCGGTGCTCGCCGACCGCTACAAGGCCGGCGAGTCCATGGGAGACCTTGCCGCGGACTATGAGTGCAAACGCGATCTCATCGAGGAAGCCATCCGGTGCGAGCTCGCCGCAGCGTAAAGAAACACCCGCTCGAGAAGGAGGTCTTCTTCATCGACCGCTCCGTCGGCAAGAACTCCATTGCCGGGCCGTTGCGCGACGCCGGCCTCACCGTCGAGCTGCACGACGATCACTTCCCCCAGGATGCCCTCGACGAGGAGTGGTTGACCGAGGTCGGCAGCCGCCACTGGTGCGTCCTCACCCGCGACGACCGCATCCGCTACCGCTGCATCGAGGCCCAGGCCGTCCGCAGCGCCAAGGTCGCCATGTTCGTCATCGTGTCGAAAAACCTCACCGGACCTCAAACCGCCGAGGTCGTCCTCAAAGCCCTCGGCCCCATCCGCCGCTTCCTTTCCTCACACCGCCGACCCTTCATCGCCAGAATCTACCGCGATGGACGAGTCGAGAAGCTCGAGTTCAAATGACCGCGGAGTTCCGGACAGGGCACGCATGTCAGCCCCGTACTTGATGGAACAGAACAGCAATTTCGGCACCAGACTCCTCCGGCCGAACGACCTTCACATTAAACGGCGTCCCCGGAAATCTCGCCTTCAGTCTCCATCTCCACATCTCTGCAAGCATCTCAGCGAGCCACAGGTCTTCAACGTCTGTGGTTTCTCCTGATTTCGATCCGAACAGAGCTGGAACCTCTACAAGATTGAACGCAACCTCGGTCTTCGTCCGATCCCCGCCGCACGAGCGAAACACCGCCATCACTCTCGCGGCATCCTCTTCGTCCTCCACCGAAGACCCCAGGAAAACCATGCCGTCGAGTTCTACGAAATGCGGCCAGAAGATCCTCGAGTACATCAGCGCCAATACGGGCGACCCAAATGCGTGGACATAGTCAAAGGAATTGAATCCATGCGTATCCCGGGGCTCAAAGAAGCGGCAAAGAAGCCGTGACACCTCCGCCTCAAGAGCGTCAAACCTATCAGATAGCATCGTATCTCTCAGCCGTTATCATCGTATCCCTTAAACGTGCCAGGTAGGGTGGTTTTGTGAAAGCCGTCCCGGCGCTTCGTGCTCGCGAGCCGTTCCAGGAAGATCTTCGCCTCTCCCTCGTCGCCAAAGACGTGCTCTCCCCGCGAGACCCTGTTGTAGACGTGGTAGATCCCACCAGGTATCCGAACCCTCGGACTCCGCCCCACCGTCGCGCCTCCCGCCAATCTCAGCTCACGGCAGGGAGAAGTCTACATCAAAACCCCCGTACCTGGCACGTTTACTCCTCAAGGAGATCGACCTCGACGAGGATGCCGGCGAGTAGAAAAACCCAGGGGCCCCGGCCCCTGGGTTGAATAACTACGTAACTTCGTACCCCGCACCGATGGTTTACGATTTCCGGAACCCTCCGCCAACAAGAACAGGCTGTATCAAGACATCGTCATCGACTCGGCCTGGATCTGAGAGGAAAATCTGTACTTGTATCGTGAAATCTCCATCCAGCTCAACGTCCCTCAGAACATCGACCTGGAAGTAGCGCTCGTTACTCCATGCGCCGGGGTCCCAGTCTCCAGGCAATGCCCCCCTGAATTGCACCGGACCTGAGTGATGATCACTCCCTTCAATGGATGTTGTGACGATAGCATTAGCCTCTCGGAGCATTTCGCAGATCCCATCCCATTCATCTAACCCAACGTTCTCCGCCCCCCTTTTGAGAACAAGGCGAAGCGAGTAGTCGGAATGAGGACAGTTCTCAACTCTAAATGTCGCTGTGGCGCTCGCAGCTACCGTTAGGTTTTCGAGAGAGATTCGGAATCTTGGGTAATGTGAGACAAGACCGGCATCTTCCAAATGGCCATCGCCAACAACATAGTTCCTCTCGTGACAGGAGAGGCTGGCGAATACACTGAGAAACAGGATGGCGAACCTGACAGTCATTTTTCTATTCGATCTCCTGCTGACCGGTCCTAGGAAAAACAACGAGCACCTCCCTTGATTGATGCCTCCCATGCCTATTGTGGTCAGAAGCGCGGCGGCGATCCTTCTGAAGCTGCCTCGTCTAGTCATTTGCTGTTGCATCCGGCAGATCGACCGGCTTGTTGTATCCAGGGTGCCACCCCACAAGTTGACCGAAAAAGCCCAGGAATCCGGACTTCGGCTTCACATCTCCAGCGCCAGCGGCATCTAGGACGCCGCTCGTAAGTGAATTGCAGTTGCCGGAACCCGGAGCCGCAAGGTTGTCATAGTGTTCTGCTCCGTCCACATATGAATCAAAAGCTTCGATTACATTCTTCTCGAACTGTTCGTGAGTCTGATCCTCTGGTTTGATGGTGACTACCTGCTGTGCCTTCGATAGGGAGTCAGCACCTTCCCACTTGACCAGCCTAGTGCCCTTCTTACCTTTCACCGGGCCTCCGGGCCCGCCAGCCAAATAGATCAGACCCTTACTATCCATCCTGTTCTTGTAGAGTTCTTTGTTCTCTCCGGTGGGGGCAACGACAATGAACGTATGATTTGCTAGCGGAAAGTCGTCAACAGGTTTGTTTCCAAGAAGGACATCCCTGCCGGTCGGGTCTGTGTTGATTAATGGATTATTCAACACATACGCATACCGATTCCAGCTCTGCGACGACCCGACTGTCCCTCCGACGGGATCCACAGACACAAACCGTCCGAGGTTGGGGCTGTAGTACCGCGCATGCATGTAATCGAGATCTTCTCTGGTGTCCACGGCATCCGAAAGGTCTCGCTCGTGCCCGGTGAACTTCACGGCCTCCCCGTCCAAAATCGAGCCTGGGATCTCCGTCCCGAACGGGTAATAGTCGTGCTGGGCGACCTCATTCCCATCACTACCGGTGATGCTGCGGGGCGTGCCGAGATGGTCGAGGTGGAAGAACCGCAGGCCCTCCCCGTCGACCGTGGCCAGCGCCCGCCCGTCCCCCCAGATCCAGTCCTGCTGCCAGGCGAAGCTGCACCCGGTCTCGTAGTACCGTCGCAGGGGCTTGCCACGCAGGTCGCGGATAACATAGGTGGTTCCGTTGGCTGTTTCGGGGATGTCGAAGTCATACCTCGCAATCCGTTCACCGTCGGCCGAGTAAGCGTAGACGCTGGTCCAGGACGAAGCCAACATCGTCTCCAGCTCGTTGGTCGGGTAGTAGGTGTAGGTGATGGGTTCCCCGCCACCTCCACCGCCACCACCCCACTCGGTCAGGTTGCCCGCGTCGTCATATCCAGCGCCCGAGATGTGGTTGGTCCATGAGTCCACGTTGAACCCGACAGGTCCCATATTCTTCAGGTTCCCGAACCCGTCGTACTCGTACGACCGGACTTCTTGGTCACTGTTTTCGACAACCTCCGCCCACTCCGTGATGCGACTCACCCCATCGTAGGTCATGGTGTGCGCGGTGGTCGATCCCGTCTTCATGGCCTTGATGTTCCCGACACCATCGTACAGGTACGTGCCGCTATCCCACTCCTTGCCGTTCGTCGCGTCGTACGCCCTGATCCTCCGCGGTCGGGCCATGTCGTTCGGGTCCTTCACATGGTCCGTGCGCGCCCCGTTGCCGAGGCTGATACGGTTTACCGTGAGGTTGGGATAGTGGGTGAAGGATGCGATCGGGATGGGATAGTGGTCGGGGACATACTCCACTTCCGACAAGTGGCCGTGACTGTAGGCATACTCGAACTTGCTTGATTGCGCTGTCGATCCACCATTTCCTCCTTCTCCCGGGGCCTCCGGAAACTCGATCTCGGCGATGTCGCCGAGAGGCGTCCATCGAAACTCGACGTTGAACTCCTCGAGACCGCAGCCCGCCTCGATGCCGGCAATCGTGTTTCGCCGGGATGGTCTGCCATCCATCCCGCCGTAGATGTACGATTCCTCGACCTCGAAGACGCCCTGAACGTCCGGGTTCGCATAGAAGTGGTTCTCCGCCCTGGCCGTCTTCAGCTTTCCCAGCGCCAGGTCGCTGGGAAAGCTCCCGTTCTCGGTCGAATAGGTCAACTCGCGAACGGTCTCCTCGGTGATGGCGTCTGTCACGGATTCGAGCCTCCCGGCCGGGTCGTAGACGTAGGCGAGTTCGTTGGGACCGTCGGTGACGGTGCCGGCTTTGCCCCGAACGTTGTGGTTCGAGTACGAGACCGTGCCGTTGAACTTCTCCGGCACGGTCTCCGACAGCAGAAAACCGCGCCCGTCGTACGTCCAAGTCCTATGTTGGGTATACCCGTCCGATTCGATCGACACCTTGCGCAATCGATCGGCGGCGTCCCGATTGTAGGTGGTTATCACGTCCTCGCCGGCGGGGCCCGCCGGTTCGGTGAGCTTCCACAGGTTTCCGAGGATATCGAACTCCATGGTCGATACGTTCACGCTCGTCTCGTTCACTGTGGTCCCCGAGCGCCAGGTGGCCACCTTCGCGGTTCGTTGCACCAACCGATCGCCCACGTAGCTCAAGGAGACCTTGTGGGAGGCGCCGTCTGGCGGGGTAATGGCGGTCGGCCGATCGAAACGGTCGTAGACGTACTCGGTCTTGTGCAGCTCGGCAGCCCCTAGCTCCTGCCACTCGGTCACCCAGATCTCGCGGCTCAGCCCGTCGTATCCGTGGAGACGTTGATTCCAGGGACCATCCTCCGTTACGCCCGGAAGAAGGGTGTACTCGCCGCTCAACCGCCCGATGTCGTCAAACGTTACGGACGAGCGAGTCAACACGTCGTCGGTATTGGTGCAGAACTGCACGGTGCTCGCGTTGGGTCGCGACAGCACCTCCACCTTGGCCTCATCGTCGCCCTGGGCGGGTGTGTAGCAGACCTGGGTCAAGGCCCCCCGCTCGACCGCGCCAGCTCCTTGCGCCTGACCCGTCGGCTTGATCCACGTCAGCCAGCCCATTTCGTCGAACTCGTACTCGGTGGGCAGGCCGGCGGTGTCCCGACTCGTCGACGGCTTGCCCGTGCTCCAGTCGATGTCCCAGTCGTGGACGTTGTATCCCATCGAGACTGAGGTACCGCCAGGATTTGAATCCCACGGCGTTGCGGTCTTCATGGTGCCGTACTGGTACTCGTACTCCATCCACGCCTCGGGTAGGGATGGCAGCTGCTGCGAGCACAGTCCCTCGATTGGGTTCGGGGTCGTCTGGTTGTCGCCGCCGTATATCTTCCTCCGGGCGATTTCGCCCGCTGAGTTTCGCTCATACACCACAACCACGTCGTGGGCGCCCTGCACGGCCGGAAAGTCGTCGTCCTCCAGCGCTCTAGTGCGAGTTAAGAGATCGGTAGCAGCATCAAAGCAGACATCGGTTCGCGAGTGGGTCAACAGCGCTTCGCGATCAATCGCAAAGCGCTCACTGAAGTCATGCTTGTGGAGGATCCAGAAACCGCCGGCCGGCAACATGCCCGCGAAGCTCTCGCCGGGCTGCTCGTACTCCCGGGGAAACTCATCCAGCTCGATTGTCGAGTCGTCGAAATCCAGGTACCCGAGCGCCGGCCTGAAGGTACCCCGGTCGGCGTTGTAGTTTGTGAACGTCATCCTCTCGGTCCCGGCCACGAAGGTCCCACGGTCGACCCGGGTGCGGAAGTTGCCGTGACCGTCGAAGTCGAACCAGTAGGTGTCGTGAACCGCATCTCCGTCGTCGTGGTACACGGTGCGCCGCGCCACCGGGTGGCGGGTGATCGCGCGGTACGAGTTGTCGCCGCGGCCGTCCTTCCGCCACGTGTTCTCGTACGTCACATAGGTGGACCGCCTCTTGGTGCCCGCGATCGTGCACTCCCAGGGCAGGCCGGGCCACTCGATGTCGCCCTCGTACTGCTCCACGGACAGGAATAGCGGCTCGGCGCCGTCGGGGTAGGCATCTTGCTGCACCCGCCGGGTGTACGGCAGGGCGAAGTCCCACCTTGTGATCCCCGCTTCGTAGCCGTTGGCATCCTTCGGGAGGGCTCTGAAGTAGTGCACCGTGGCGTCCCCGACTGGAGACCTCACAACGGTCTGGCGCTCCTGGTCGAGTTCCGTGTTCGGAATGGGGTCGCAGGTCCGAATATCATACTGCCAGGTGCCGATCCCGGCGCCAGCCCGGTCCCGATAGACCTTCTCCTTGATGCCCGGCCAATCCCTGTAGAATCCCGCGACAGATCCTCGCTCATCGTGAATCCACGGCCACAGCTGGTCTGCCCCGGGCTGCTCCCAGGTCTGCCACTGCCACTCGATCTCACCCAGGGTCGGCAGCCTCATCTCCTTGATCAGGCCCGAGACGTCATCTCCCTCCGGGCTCTCGTCCCGGTGGTAGACCATCGCGTAGCTGGTGCCGTCGGGAAGCGTGACCTCTTCCAGCAATGGGACCGTCAATACGTCATTGGTCTGATCGTCGGTGTCCTTCTTGCTACGATGAATCTCATCAAGATCGTCTTCGGTGAAGTAGCTGAACAGATAGTCGGCTGTCCCCCCTCCGAACACCTCAAGAGAGATTCTCGACACCACGTCAATGTCCTGACCGTCACACTCCCGGGATTCGAACTCGATGGTGTGTGTGCGACCGTGATCATCCTGCAAAGTCCACAGAATGTTGCCGTTTTGGTTGCCATATGAAACGTCCACACCGTTGCCGCTGCCCTCCTCCATGCGGCTCAGCCGATACCTGCCCAGCTCGTAAGCGTGAAAGGTGTGTACGCTTCCATCAGGAAACTCCACCCACCGATCACCGTATGGGTGCGACGTGTCGAACTTCATGCGCAAGTAGCTTCCGTCTCGGGTGTACCAGTACGAGTTGCCTTCCCCATCGGAGGAGAGCCCGACTCGATCCGGCGAGTACATCCTGTCCCAGAATCGGTGCTGCGACCCGTCGGGACCTATATAGATCCAGTATGGGCTGCCCATGGGATTGAGCGGGTCCAGCGGCGAATAGAGGCGGCCCAGGGTGAGTTGCCAACCCAAACCAGCGTTGTTGCGCTTGTCGGGAAAGGCCTGACGGCGCCTTTCGCACTCGAATGGGTACTGGGGATCTTCACACTGTCCGGTCTCGATCCACATGTCGAAGTCCCAGATGTTCGAGTCATAGCTGAGCCCAATCCCGTACTGAAACGCGCTGCTCACCGGGTACTGCTGGCCCACTGGGATCATCATCGACAGCGTGCCGGTGGACAGGTCGATCGAATCCGGCTTGAACACTTGGTACACCCGGTCCGGCTGGATGCCCGGCTCGGTGGGCGGATCGTCCTCGGGCCAGATCGCCAGGGCCGGAACGGAGAACAGACACATGACCATGCACACAACGGGCCAGACGTGGTTCCTCATGATCTCCCCCCGCCCTTAGTCGCCCACGCGCTCGGCCAGATAAGCCATGTGGCGTGGATCGATGATCACGATGGTGTCCCCGGGCCGGATGTTGTGCAGTGGGCCCCAGGTCTCCACAAGCGGGATCAGGTCCCTCATCTTGACCCGAATCGAGCCATCCACCGTGCCGTCAGAGTCGCTGGCTCCCCCATCGCCCACGTGTAAACGCCAGGCGCCTTCCGCGGGACGGACGACGAGAAACGCGGCCTCGGCGATCCCGCCGGTGATCCGGCCGCTCGCGATTTCACCCTGGGTCAGAGGATCACCATCGTCATCCAAGAGGTAGATGTCCGGCATCCCCTCCGGCACCGCCGTGTCGAAGTCACCGGTTGAAACATCGACGACGGCCCAGATCGACATTTGCGACACCCCGTCGCCCTCCTCCCACTCGATCGAGCCGGTGCCGTCCGCCTCGACGACACCCGACGGGTGCGAGATACGCTTCACCGGACCCTCTCGGGTCACCGCCACACCGAACACCACGGCAGCACCGTTCGGGGTGAGGCCCTCCGCGCTCACCTCGAATTCGTCGAGGAAAATCTCGACCTCGCCCGCTGCCGAACCAACCGCCAGCAGGATCAAACACGACACAACCAGGGATGCGAGCTTCATGGTTCGAGGACCTCCCCACCGGATCGACCAATGAGCGGCGTGCGACCGCGAACAAACACAGATTCTGCGGAGTGTTCGCAGCAAAAAAAAAACTAAAATCTCGTGTTTCTCAAAATTGCCATCAGAATCTACCACAGAATTCAAGCAGTTGTAATTAACTTCACCTACGGGCCCGGATCGGCGGATCCAAAACGGTGTCGACAAGCTCGACATTGACTGGTCTGCACCAACCCTCGCCGCACCCAGGACATCTGGGTCTTGAGGTAGAGTTGAAAGTCAAACGTGAGGTCGAGACCCCATTATCTTCAATCTACCAATCATCAATCCCACACCCCGCTGCTCCGTTGCTCCCAGATACCCTGTAACATTTGAGTTACGCCACAGCCGGAGGTCACGATGTCCTACATCCTCGCCCTCGATCAAGGAACCACCAGCTCGCGGGCCATGGTCTTCGACCGCGACGGCACGATCCGGGCGGTCGCCCAGCGGGAGTTCCGGCAGATCTTCCCGCAGCCCGGCTGGGTCGAGCACGACCCCCTGGAGATCTGGAGCACCCAGATCGGAGTCGCCACCGAGGCCGTCGCGAGCCTCGGCGCCCAGGCGCACGACGTCGCCGCCATCGGCATCACCAACCAGCGCGAAACGACGGTGGTCTGGGATCGAGCCAGCGGCCGGCCGATTCACAACGCCATCGTCTGGCAGGACCGTCGCACCGCCGAGCTGTGCGACAGGCTTCGCGCCGAGGGGCTGGCCACCACCTTCCAGGAGCGCACCGGCCTGGTATTCGACGCCTACTTCTCCGGCACCAAGCTCCGCTGGATCCTCGACAACGTGGACGGTGCCCGCGCCCGGGCCGAGGCGGGGGAGCTGGCCTTCGGCACCGTCGACAGCTGGCTGCTGTGGAACCTCACCGGCGGCGAACGCCACGTCACCGACGCCACCAACGCCTCGCGAACCCTGCTCTACAACATCCACACCGGCGCCTGGGACGACGAACTGCTCGAGATCCTCGCCATTCCCCGGTCGGTGCTGCCCTAGGTGCGGTCCTCCAGCGAGATCTACGGCGAAACCGCGGGCAAGCTGTTTGCGTCCCGGCTGCCCGTCGCCGGCATGGCGGGCGACCAGCAGGCGGCGTTGTTCGGCCAGATCTGCACCACCCCGGGAATGGTCAAGAACACCTACGGCACCGGCTGCTTCATGCTGATGAACACCGGTCTCGAAGCGATCCGATCGGACCACAACCTGCTGACCACGGTCGCCTGGAGCCTCGACAACGAGACCACCTACGCCCTCGAAGGCAGCGTGTTCATCGGCGGAGCGGTGGTCCAGTGGTTGCGCGACGGCCTCGGCTTGATCCGGCGGTCGTCCGAGGTGGAGGCCCTGGCGCGCCAGGTCGAGGACAACGCCGGGGTCTATCTGGTGCCGGCCTTCGTCGGGCTGGGCGCCCCCCACTGGGATCCCTACGCCCGCGGCACCATCGTCGGTCTCACCAGGGGCAGCACGGCCGCTCACATCGCCCGCGCCGCCTTGGAGAGCATCGCCTACCAGAGCGCGGACCTCATCCGGTCGATGGTCGCGGACTCGGGCATCGACGTCGCCGAGCTCAGGGTGGACGGCGGTGCGGCGGCGAACGACCTGCTCATGCAATTCCAGGCGGACATCCTGGATGTGCCGGTGATCAGGCCCACCGTGCTTGAAACCACGGCGCTGGGCGCGGCCTACCACGCCGGCCTCGCCGTGGGCTACTGGGACAACCTCGAAGAAATAGCCTCCCAGTGGAAGGTGGACCGCCGCTTCGAGCCGGCCATGAACCGATCCACCGCCAAGGCGCTGATGACGCGCTGGCACGAAGCGCTCGAGCGCGCGAAGGGGTGGGAGCGGGACACGTGATCTGAAACACGAGATCCGTGATACGTGCCGTGTGACGGCGTCAGAATCGGTTGGGCAGCGTCAAAACACCCACTGGAGCTTGGTGAACAGGGAATCTCCCTGATCCGAGGGCGTACCGATCTCCGACGTCCCCCGCTGGTAGGCGACCTGCAGTGATCCGAAGGGCGGCAGGAACCGCCACACGCCGAGCAACTGGATGTTCTCCTTGTGGATCACCGAGTTGGTCTGCCAGAACAGGTTGACGAAGAGGTCGTTGGTGAAGTGGTACTTCGCCCTGAAGACGTGGATCCATGTACTCTCGTTTTCCGGATCGGGATCGAGCTCGAGCCAGGTTCCCTCGTACTCAAGATCCAGGGCACTGAACAGATTGAGGCCAACCTCGGCGGTCGCTAGCAGCACATCCGAATCGAAGTTCTTGCCGGTCCCGACCTCGACGGCGAAGGACTTACCGGAACGATTGTCGTAGCCGACCTGCAGGCTGGTGAGCGAATTGCGAAACTCCCTTTCGAAGAGCTCGTAGGCATCCTCGTAGGCCAGCTCGACCTGCCAGAAGCTGGTCAGGACAAGCTCGGCATCGGCCTCCAACGCCCAGCTCCTCAGCACCCCGTCCTGACTCCAGTAGCGGTTGTAGTTGATCTTGCCCTCGAGCCTCTCGAAGGCGCTGTCCTCGAACCAAAAGACGTGTTCGACCTCGGTGTCGAACTCCCTTCGGTCGTCGTCGGCGAGAAAACCGATCACGTTGACGTTTTCCTTGAGACCCGGGTCGAGGTCGGTGTACCGGAGGTGGAAGTGGCTGTTCGCCGAGTCATAGGCCGGCCTTAAAAACCAGCCCAGCGCGCCGTCGAACTCGGGGCCGTGGGAGCGCAGGAGCTGAGCGGTCAGACCCAGGGTCTTGGTGAAATAGAGGGTCGTGTCCAGACCGATAGAGCCCGCCTGATCGGAGTCGGTCCCCCGATTTGCCGCCAGCAGCCCGACCGTCGATCCACCGGAGATTCCACGCTGAACCCGAACCACGGCATAATCGGCAGTGTCGCCAACCATATCGCCGGGGTCGCTCGGAAGGTCTGCCGCCGAAGCGATGGCGGCAACGTCGAATCCCGCGATCGAGCCGATCAGCTTGCCGCCCCAGGTGATGTCGCCGATCCGCCGGCTGTAGAACTGTCGGATCCGCTGATCGAACATCTCGAGCCCCTCAAGGAAAAAGGGTCTCTTTTCGGGAACGAAGAGCTCGAACCTGGTCAGGTTGATCTGCTCGACATCCGCTTCCACCAAAGCGAAGTCGGGGTTGAGGGTCAGGTCGGCGCTCAGACCTGTGGCGAGCCGCAGCCGAACGTCGACCCCGGCCTCGAAGACGGGCTCGCGGCCCTTCTCAGCGACCGCCAGCCCGTAGGGGATGACCGCGAACTTCTTGGCGCCCGCCGATCGAATTGCGAGCCCTGTCAGCTCACCAAAGGTCGAGACACGCCACTGAGATTCCCCGGGACCCGCCCACACCGAGACCTCGAAGTCGCGGGGCACGTACCGGTGGAAGTTGATGCCCCAGGTCGCATCTGCACCGCCGCTGAACCGGAGGATCTCGAACGGAATCTCGAACTCGGCCGTCCACCCCCCGGCCGACCTGCTCGAGGCGCACTTCCAGGTGCCGTCCCACTCGTCCTCGACGACGCGACCGTTGTCGGCCACCTTGCCGTCTCCCTGGACCGCGCGGGAGTTGGTGATGAAGTAGTACGCCGTCCGCCGATCGTGGAAGGTGTCCAGGAGGAGGGAGACCGAATCATCGTGTTCCAAGGGTCCGTCGCGCGACGTGACCGCCGCGGAAATCTCACCCGGCTCGGGGTCGAAACACCGAAAGGCCACGTACAGCGCATCCTGGGTAAAACCCGCCAGGACGACCGTCCGATACGGTGAAGGCTGTCCGAACTGGGGCTTGAACTGGACGAAGCCCTCGACAACCGCGGCCTCGGACCACACCGCCTCGTCGAGAACGCCGTCGATCTCGGGCTTGGCGCTCAGCAACACTCCGTCGAGCTCGAACCCCGCAGCAAGTCCCGCGCTCAGAACCATGAGCATCGACGCGATCCACGAGATCCGCCCTGCCCCCGACCCGGGGCCAGCCGGAGAGCGACCCGCGCCGGAGGGCGACATCTTGCCGTCGCCGGGCATCTTCACTCCAGAGTCAGCGTCTCTCGCAGCGCGTAGGGACCCCCCCGCCCATCGTCGCGGTAGTACTCCACGGTCGTTTTCTCGGCGCCGACCAAGATTCTCAGAAAAGTGCTGGGGGTCTGCCTTCGACCCCTGATCTGCGCCTCGTAGTACCGGTTGGGCGCATCGGGATCGCCGCCGTAGTCCTCGACAAAATTGGCCAGGGTCTGGACAACCGGTTGGTCCGTCATCTCCAAGTACTTGAGCCACATGTCGAGGTGGTACGCGTCGTCCCTGTAGAGCTGTCTCAGCGACTCCGCCTCGCCGATGCCGAGCGCGCGGCCGGCCTCGATCGCCGAGACGGCCGCGGCGAACATCTGGTCAGCGTACGAGGCCTCCTCGAGCCCGCGGGCATGGCCGGCATCGAGCTGCCAGACGCCGTTGATGTTGGCATAGGAGGTGTTGTGGGTGTGGCCGCAGATGTAGGCGGTGACATCGTGCTTTTTCAGCACCCTGTGAAATCGAACGGCGTTTTCGGGGTGCTCATCGAGGCAGTTCCCCTGGTGGCGGATCCGGCCGTTGTCCATGTCGGGCACGGAGATCAGCGGTTCGTGCCCGAGCACGAAAACGTGCTGCTTGGTGTTGGCGGCCAGATCATCCTCGAGCCACGCCAGCAGCTCGGGCACCACGTCACCCTCGAGACCCCAGTCCTTGAAACCGTCGTAGTACTGGTTGAGGACCACGAAGTGGGCGTCGGACCAGTCGAATGAGTACGTCGTGGCCTCGCAGCCCGTGGGCCCGCGATTGACCACGTTGGGCACGCCCTGGCTGTAGGCACGCAGGTACTGCATTGTGGAGGGGGATTCCGGGTCGTGGTTTCCCAGGACCGGGTACCAGGGGTACTCGGCGCCCAGAACCGAGCTGATCATCTCGCGGACCGCCGACGGAGGGTCCACATCCAAGTCGCCAGGGCTCACCATGAATGCGCCCCTGCCGACCCGTTTGATCGCCTCGCACGCGCCGGAGAAGTTCTTCGACCACTCGCCGTTGGCTGCGAAGTTCCTCATGTCGGCCGCGACAATGAAGACCAGCTCATCGGAGGGCTCATCAGCCGTCGCTGGAATCCCACAGATCAAGGCCAGCGCGAGCCCGACCGACGTGACCACCCTGCTCATGGATTGCGCCTTCATTTGTCCTCCGCCATCGCCGCCGCTCTGCTTCAGGCATGCATTGGACTATTCTCCGGGTTCGATTTCGTAGTACCCCTTGCCGTTGTCGTAGTTCTGCTGCCGCTGCGCCGCCTCGTCATCGACCTTGTCCGGCCACGAGACGACCCCGTTGACCAGCTCGTCGGCCCGGACCACGAATGGTTCCCAGACGTTGCGGCCGTGGATGTCGATCAGCCGGTACATGAGGCGCGGCGGGTCATCGAGCAGAAAGTCGACCACTCCCACGTTGCTCCCCCAGAAGTAGACCGGACGGATCCGTCGCTCGGGTCGGAGGTGGAGCCAGCTGTCGGGATTGCGTTGGGCGAGGGGCGAGCTCACCAGATCGTAAAGGTCGTAACCCCCGTGCTCCGACCACGGGATGACGTTGAGCTCGCCCACGTGCGAGTCGCCCGACAAACAGCACCACACCGGTGATCTCCTGGTCTCGGATGAAATCGAACAGCCGGTTTCGCTCGTAGAGAAACGCCGCCCAGGAGTCGCCACCCTCACCCTCCGCAGTGCTGAAGCCACTGCCCGAGACGATCACCTTGAAGATCGCCGTGCTGTGTTTCAACCCCGTCTGCAGCCACTCGAACTGTGAACCGCCGAGCATGGTCTTCTGCGGTCCATCCGGATCCGCGTTCGGATCGCGGTAGTAGCGGTCGTCGACGAAGAAGAAATCCACGTCGCCGTAGCTATAGGTGAAGAACACACCCGGCACGCCGGGCAGGCCGTAGGACGGGTTGGGCCAGTACTGCTTGAAGACCTCGAGGGCCTGGTCCTTGATCGGGTTGGTTCGGTCGTGGTTGTTGAGACCGAAGTCGTGGTCGTCCCAGACCGCGAGGTTCGGGACGTTACGGATGAGCGGCAGTACCCCCGGAACGTCTCGTCTGCCGCCGATACTCTTCGCGGAGGATGTCGGGATCCAGCGTGTCTCCGTAGATGTTGTCCCCGATCCACAGAAACAGATCGGGCTCGAAGCTCGAAATCACCGGCCAGATCGGTTGGATCCTGTCGTCCTGGTACTTGGGGCACGATCCGAAGGCGACCCGGAAGCTGGCGTCGGCACCCCGGATAGGCGCCGTTTTGAAGCGAAACGGCGGGTACTCCTCGAGATATCGATCGCCCTTGCCGTTCACTAGTACCCTGTAGAAGTATGTTGTGGCGGGCTCGAGACCGTCGATCTCGATCGTCATCGTGTAGTCGTTCGCCTTAGAGGCCACCTCCGGATCGGTGACGATCGGAGATCGCATCTCGAGGTCGGTGGCGACCTCGAGACTGATCCGGTACTCGCCGCTGGCGCGCAGCCAAATAATTGCCCCGTGCGCGGTCACCGCGCCCGACCATTGGGCCCTGCATGAGACGGGGATACCCGATCTCGTTCCGATCGGCACCAACCGACAGCGACGGGCCCAAACAGGCAAAACCGATCGCCCAAACTGCTGCACGTGTCCATCTGAGTCCAGAGATCATGAACTGCCTCCTCTGCGGTCTGATCCACGTCGGCTTGCCTCAGCACGGCCGCTCCGTCTCGGTGCGCACCTGCGGCAGCCCGCGCAGGTGTTCGATCGCCCTGCGGGCGGCCGTGTCCGCGTCGGGCAGGGTAGGAACTCGCCCGACACGAAGCCGTCGTAGCCGGTCTCGGCGAGCACCCGCAGGATCGAGCGGAAGTCCAGGTGGCCCGCCCCCGGGTGGCGCCGGTTGGAGTCGGCCACGTGAAAGTGGAAGATGCGGTCACCACAGCTCGAGATGCTGTCCTCGATGGACGGCTCCTCGATGTTCATGTGGAAGGTGTCGAGCAACAGGCCGAAGTTGGAGGCGCCGACCGTGTCGATCAGCTCAAGACCGTCGGCAACCGTGTGGATCAGGTCCGTTTCGTACCGGTTCATGGGCTCGAGAGCGAACCTCACTCCGGTGCCAGCCGCCGCCGCGGCGCACTCCCGAATCGCTTCGACCAGGTAAGCCATCGATTGACCGTGGGTCTGACCCGGTGGGGTGACGCCGCGGATCAGGCCCAGGATGATCAGCGCGTTCAGACGCGCGGCCAGCGGCACGTGGCTGACGATACGCGCGATGGCCGCCGCCCTCACCGCCGGGTCGTCGCTGGTGAAGGAAAGGCCCTCCTCGCCCCACGCCTGGCCGGTGCCGATGGCCGGCACCGCCAGGCCGTGACTGGTCACCACCCGTTCGAGCTCCTCGGCGCTCACCAGCTGCGGGTCCCGAATCGCCAACTCCACCCCGTCGTAGCCCCAGCCGGCGATCTTGGCGACGTTGGCCTCGAAGTCGCCTTTGAAGGCCACCGCCTGGAAGCTGGCGGCGTGGGTGGACAGGACGATGCTCAGCTTCACTACGAGTCCGTCCCCTGGCCGATTCTCGGCAGCGCGTAGACCGGCTTCCAGCCCGGGCTGAGCGGTTCGCGCAGGTAGGGCTCCATGTCGGCGGCGGTGCGCAGAGTCACCTCCTCCACCGGCGGCACCGTTCCCGCCGGGAAGGCGTCCAGGATCTGGTCGTTGAGCAAGGTCAGGTAGCGGAGGATCGCCGCCACCGGTCGTTTGGCCTTGTCGGCAGCGCCATGGGTGGCCTTGCCGACCACTCCCTCCGGCGTGGCCGCGATCTCGATGGCGAAGTGGCCTTCTCCCTCGGACCACCGGCTCGGCCGGCTGAAGGGATCCACGGACTTGTCGAAGTGGCCGTCCGGAAGGTAGCCCTTGCCCTCGGTGTCGACCGCCCAGTCCATGTCCACCATGTCGGGGTGGAGCAGCAGACCAAGCGAGGTCTCCGACTCGTCGGCGTGGACGAAGTTGGTGTCCATCCGACCTCCCTTTGCCTCGGTCCGGAAGAACTCGCGCACCGCCCGGTGCCAGTCGATGACGCGGAAGATCCCGGGCAGCTGGTACCGCTTCTGGAACTGCTGAATCGCCGATTCGAGCATCCACAGGTGACCGTGGTTGTTGATGAAGACCTGCTTGCGGAAGCCGTCGTTCCACAGCCCAAGCATGACGTCCATCAGTAGCTCGCGGGCGATGTTCTCGCGCACGATCACGGTTCCGGGCATGCCCACGTGGTGGTACGGATGTGACCCGTAGTTGAGAGGCGGCAGGGCGAGGTTGGTCGCGGCTCCTCGTTTCTCGGTGAAGCGGCGCAATCCCTCGAGGATCTGGCTGACGTAGAGGGTGTCCGAGGCGCTCGGCAGATGGCGACCGTGCAGCTCGGTGCAGCCTATGGGCACGAAGACGATGTCGTTCTTCTTGCGGTTCGCCTCCACCTGGTGGCGGACGGTGGTCTGGATGTAGGATCCCGCTTTGCCCCATTCACAGGGGGACGGAATCCCGTAGTCGGCGAGAATCTGGTCGATCTCCTCGTCGCTGGCATCCCACACTTCCTTCTTGCAACGCCCAACCGTGTTGTCCTCGAAGAAGAGGTCCGGCTGTTCGGTTGGCAGGAGAATCGGGTTTTCTGGGGATTGAGTCATTGAGTGCTCCTTGTCTTGAATGACCTGTCACGCCTGGAGGCGTGAGAATTTCAAATTTGTTCGATCTTCACGGGAATCCCGGTCTGAATGGACCGGGTGGCGGCGACGGCCACCGCCACGGTCGCCCTCCCATCGGCATGGGACACGGGCGGTTCGCTGTCCAATCGCACACAGTCCACAAAGGCCTGCATCATCGTGACGAAGGCCTCTCCCATCCTCTCGGGCGTGGTGTGCGCCATGTCGTGATGGACGCCGTTGCGGTCCATGAGTCGCACCGGAGTGTGGCGGTAACGGCCGATCTGGACCGCTCCTTCGTCGCCGATCACCTCGCCTCGCACATCATGGCCGTACCTGGTGACTCGACTGGCGGTCAGGGTCCCCATCGAGCCGCTGGCAAACCTGAGGCTGACCACCGCGTTGTCCACGTCTCCCGCCGACCGCACACCCTCGTCGATCAGGGCACCGCCTTCTCCGAACACGCGAATCACCTCGTCGTCCATCAGCCAGCGCCCGAGGTAGATGTCGTGGTACATGGAGTCCAGGATCAGGCCCCCGCTCACACCGAGGTCGGCGAAGCTGGCCGGTGGCGGGTCCATGTCACCGCTGATGGACCGGTAGAGCACCGGTCGTCCAATGGCTCCCTCGTCGATCAACCTCTTGGCTTCGAGGTTGCCGGAATCGAATTGGCGGACGTGACCGATCATCAGTTTCACACCGGCGGCGCCGGCGGCCGACACCGCCCGGTCGCAACCCTCGAGGTCGAGGGACAGGGGCTTCTCGCAGAGGATGTGCAACCCGGCGGCCGCACAGCGTTCGACGTTGTCGACGTGGGCCGAGGTGCTGAACTGGCGATGACGACCCCATCGAGGGACTCTGACTCGAGCAACACATCCAGGTCCGGATAGACGGCTACGGCGCCACAGGCCCGGAGGACCTCGTCGGCCCTTCCGGGCCTGGACGTCGTCACCGCGACGAGCCGCGCACCGCGCACTCGCCGAGCCAGATGCTCGGCATGGGTGAGACCGATGCGTCCCGCCCCGACGACCGCGATGCAGAGCTCGTTCAACGTCTTCTCCGTCGCTTGATTCCTTCCTCTAGTTGGGGTGCACCATGATCTTGCCGTCCGACCGCTCCACCGACTTGGCGATGGCTTCGACCGTCTTTTCAAGGTCGTAGTGAGCCGTGATGATCGGTCTCAGGTCGAGCCGGCCGGAGGCGACCAGGCGGATCACGTTCGGGAAGTTCTCGTGTCCAGAGTGGCCCTGGGCGCCGAATGCCTGCGCCCTGCGGACCTGGAAGGACTCCAGATACATCGGCACCTTTTGTGCAGCCCGACCCACCTGGACGATCTTGCTGTTGATCGCGAGTGCCTTCTCCATCTCCTGAATCGCGATGTGCGGAACTCCCGCAGCCTCGAAGTGGAAGTCGAAGCCTTCGCCCTGGCTGAGCTCCATCATCACCTCGCTCGGACTCACCTCGCGCGGGTCGAAGACGTGATCCGCGCCCACAGCCTTCGCCAGCTCGAGCCGCTTCGGAGAGATCTCGAACGCCACGATCATGCCGGCGCCGGCTGCCTTGGCGAGCCCGATGGCCGCCAGCCCGATGGGCCCGGCGCCGAAGACGTCGACGTAGTGGCCGGGCTTGAAGCCGCCGGCCCTCGTAAACATCGCGTTGTAGGCCACGCACGAGGGCTCGGTGAGCGCGCCCACCGCGTAGGCCATCTCCTCGCTGCCGTAGCGCTCGGCGATGGCGTCGATCTTCCAGCAGAACTTCTCGTCCACTGCGATGAAGTTGGCGAACGCACCGGGAATGGTGAATCCGATCTCTTCCAGGTTGGTGCAGTGGTTGGGGAAACCGTTGCGGCACGGAGTGCAGCGGCCGCACCAGATCATCTCCTCGACGGTTACCATGTCGCCCATTTTGAGGAGCTTCACGTCCTTGCCGGTGGCCACCACCTTGCCCGAAAACTCGTGACCCAGGATCGTCGGGAACCTGGTCAGGCCCGGATACAAGATGTAATTGTCGGCGTCCGTTTCATAAAAGTGCATATCGGATCCACAGACCCCGCACGCCTGGATTGCCAGCACGACCTCGTTCGGGCCGGGCTCGGGATCGGGCCATTCCCGCACTTCGAGCTTCGGGTGACGCCAGATCGCGTTCCCCGTGATCGCCTTCCGGGTCGTCTCTTCCCACTCCGATACCTTGTAGTCCGCTTTCGGCTCCCACTGTGCGTCAAGAACCATGCCTTTCATGACCTCAACCTCCTTGGTTGGCTCGGGGGTTCGATGCCCCCGGTTGTTTCATCAGTTGTTGATCAGGTCAGCGACCTGTGGCCGTCATCGTCTCGCCATACTCCCTTTCGACGAGGTCCTCGACCTCGGTGATCGTGTTCTGAAAAGGCCCGTCAGCCTCCATCTTCAGGCTGGTCACCGCCGCCGCCCACAGGGTCGCCTCGGCCGGCGAAACCTCCAGTCTCATCGCCGTGTAGGAGCCCAGGCAGGTATCGCCGCGACCGCTCCGGCCCACCATCCGCCTCGGCCGGAACGGTGCCGAGAAGATCTCGCCGTCGGCGAGGACGAGCAGCCCGTCACGATGGGTGAGAACCACTTCCGCAGGGCCGAGCGCGGCCAGCTCGCGGGCAGCGTGCTCGATCCGGGCCTCGCCGGTGATCGCCTCCGCCTCCACGGCATCGGCCTTGACAATATCCACCTTGGACAGCACCCGGGTCCGCTCCGGCCACGGCGCATGCTCCAGTCGGCCGTCGTCCCGCCGGATGCGCACGTACCCCTGCACGTCCAGGGCAACGGTCGCTCCCGTGCCGCGCAGTTCGTCAAGCACTTCCATCGGAACCTCGCCACGAACCGAGGCGCTGACCAGGTAGGCCCGCGCCGCCACATCGCGGACCTGGTCCGGTCGTGATGGAGCCGGCCGTCGCCGCCATGATCAGGATTCTCTCGTCGACGTTTGCCGTCGGGTACTCGAGGCGCATCAGGGTCGAGCTTTCAGTGATCACCTTGAACACATCGATCCCGGCGCTCTCGAGCTGGTCCACGATGCGACAGTCCTCATCGGCGAGCCGGGTGACCACCGCCACCGAGCAGCCGAGTCCGGCCGCGGCGTAGGCGGAGTACCTGACGCCGCCACCGTCCACGCTCCTGGTGCCGGCGGCGGTCACCACCGTGTCCTTGGTGTAGTTGCCGATGGTTACGACGTCGTACGGTGTGATTTCGATGGTCATAGCTCTCTCTCAGTCTCTCAACCGGACTCGCCAGAGGGTCGTGGCCAGGATCAGCGACACTACAGACATTCCGACCCAGAACAGCACCACGGTGCTGAAGTCGTAGTGGCGCACGCCGTCGGTGATGGTCATCCCGCGCTGGATGAGGTGACCGCTGATCTGGTCCTGGATGGCGGCACCCAGGTATGAGAAGACCCCGATAAATCCCATGGCTGCACCCGCCGCCCGCTTGGGTGCGATGTCCAGGGCGAACAGACCGCCCAACGAGGTGATCAGCCCGGTCAGCCCGAAGCCGTAGATGAAGAACGCAAACGTCATGAAGGCCAAATTGTTGGTGGGGCCGAAGAAGACCATCCCCAGACCGACCAGCTCGAAGGCAGCGAAGATCAGGTTGGTGGGCGGACGCCGTGCGTGGAACACTTTGTCCGACGTGAAGCCGAACGCCACCGCCCCGATGATCCCCGCCAGGGTGTTGACCGAAATCACGCTGCCCGCCTGCATCAGCGAGTATCCCTTCGCCTCCTGCAAATACAGGACGCCCCAGCTGTTGATGGCGTAGCGGGTGACGTAGATCGAGGCACTCGCCAGGGCGAGGACCCAAATCGCCGGAATCCGGAGGATGGAGAACTGCGTCTGCCAGGTGCTGTTTTGTTGGGAGTCGGCGCCCTGGGCTCCACTCCAGTGGTCGTTCTTCCAGTCGGCCACAGGCGGCAGGCCCATGGTCTGCGGACGATCCTGCATCAGCAGGTACAGGGCGCCGGCCACCAGCACACACAGCAGGCCCGGGGCCCAGAAGCCCGCACGCCATCCCCACAGCGCGACCACGGCCGCCACGCCGACGAAGGTCAGCCCCTCGCCGATGGCGTGGGCGGTGCTCCAGATACCGTAGATTCTCCCTCGTTCCCGGTTCGAGAACCAGCTGGCCATGGCCACTGCTCCGGACGGGGCGCCGAATCCCTGAAACCAGCCGTTGAGACCCCACAGCAGCACCGATGCCCAGAGCACCGTGGAGAAGCCCATGCCGAGGTTTAAAAACGCCGAACCGAGCACCCCGACGGCAAAGAACAACTTCAGGTTGGCGTGATCGGCGAGGAACCCGTTCGTGAGCTTGCCGAAGGCATAGGTGTAGAACAGGGCGGAGCCGATGATGCCGAGCTCCTCCGGGGTGAAGATGCCGCCGTCGATGAGCGGTTTCTTGACCACCGACAGCGCCAGCCGACAGGTGTAGACCAGGCCGTAGCCGATGGTGATCGCCAACATGATCCGCATTCGGTGGCGCTTGTACAGCCGGTTGATCAGTAACTGATCCTGAATCGGCGGCCGGTCGGCCCCGGAGGCGAGCGCCTTGAACGGATTCACGGCGCCTCGACCCGGACCGGGCGGTTCTCGCGCATCGACCGGGTCGCGGCCACGCCAATCAGCAACGGAATGAGCCCATCCAGCCCGGTCACCGGCGGCTCCCGATCCTCGCGGATGCAGTCGAAGAACTCCCCGAGCTCGGCGAGGAACGACTGTTGGTATCGCTCGAGGAAGAAGTAGAGCGGGTTCTCCGAGCGCTCGCCCCGTCCGGTGCGGAGGCGCACCTGGCACGGTGACTCGTTGAAGGCCTCGACACCGCCCTTGGATCCAAAGACCTCTACTCGCTGGTCGTATCCGAAGACGGCACGCCGGCTGTTCTCGATCACAGCCAGTGCTCCGTTGGCGAGCTTGAGGGTCACCGCCGCGGTGTCCACGTCGCCCGCCTCTCCGATGGCTGGATCCACCAGCACGGCGCCGAACGCCTGCACCTCCTCGACCTCGCTGCCGGAGAGGAAGCGCACCATGTCGAAGTCGTGGATCGTCATGTCCAGGAACATCCCGCCGGAGTTCGCCACGTATTCGGGCGGCGGCGGGGCCGGGTCCCTGGCGACGATCTTGACCAGATGAACATCGCCGATCTCGCCCTCCACCACCGCGCGGCGGACCCTGGCAAAGGTCGGATCGAACCGCCGGTTGAAGCCCACCTGGAGCTTGACTCCGTGCCTGATCCACCACCTTCAGGGTCTGGCGGACACGCTCCGGGTCGAGGGCGATCGGCTTTTCGCAGAAGATGTGCTGACCCGCCCGGGCCGCCGCCTCGGTGAAGTCGGCGTGGGTCGGCGTCGGGGAGCAGATCAGGACCGCCTCGATCTCGGGATCGTCGATCACGTCCATCGGATCGAGGGATGGCCGGATTCCGCGGTCGGTCCAATCACTCGCGACGATGTACGGGTCGGCAACTGTCTTGAGGCGGACACCGGCCATGGAGATCAGATTGTCGGCGTGCAGCTTTCCGATTCGGCCGGCGCCCACGATCCCGGTGGTGATCTCCTTCATGGCGTTGATCCTCCGGTCGCCGAGACGGGTGCGGCGAGAGTCACCGGTCGGTTCTCCGCCATCGAGGTCGTCGCCGCGACGGCGGCCCGCACCGCGGCGAGGGCGTCGGCGGCGGTCACCGATACCGGCGTGCCGTCCGCGACGCAGTCGACGAATGCCTGGAGTTCGCCAATGAATGCGTCCTGGTATCGCTCGATGAACGTGGGTAAGCGGGATGTCCTCGAAGACGCCCTGCTCGAGGAACGACGCGACCGTTGTTGGTCGCAGATTGTCAACCACGAGATTGCCCTTCGATCCGAAGACCTCGAATCGCTGGTCGTAGCCGTAGTTGGTCTGGCGGCTGTTGTCGATCACGCACAGTGCGCCGTTGGCCAGCCGCAGGGTGATCACGGCGGTGTCGATGTCGCCGGCGGCGCCGATCGCGGGGTCGACCAGCACCGCCGCTGCCGCGTAGATCTCCTCGATCTCGCTGTTGCCCAAAAACCGGGCGGTGTCGAAATCGTGGATCGTGAAGTCGAAGAACATCCCGCCCGGAACGTCGGACAAAATCGACGGGCGGCGCCGTCGGATCGCGGTTGATGATCCTGAGCCCGTGCAGCTCGCCCAGCTCCCCGCTCCGGACCGCTTCGGCCAGCCGGCACACGCCGGGGTCGAAGCGCCGGTTGAAGCCCACCTGGAGCTGGACGCCGGCGCTCGCGACGGCGTCCACGACTTCCTCGATCGCCTGTGGCACGAAGGCCACCGGCTTTTCACAGAAGATGTGCTTCCCAAAGTGGGCGGCACGCCGAATGAGCTCGACGTGCCGCCCTGAGGGGGAAGCAATGACGATCGCTTCGATCTCGGGATCGTGCAGCAGCTCGTCGGCATCTGTGGTGGCCACAGGAATCCCCCGCCGACGGGCCCAGTCCACATCGATGTGCGGACTCGCCACTGCCATCACGCGGGCCTCGGGGACCCGATGCACCAGATTGTGCAGGTGCATCCGTCCAATCCGCCCAATTCCGACGACGCCGACTGTCACGTCCCTCATCGAATTCCTCGATTCTCTAAAGGTCGAACCTCACCCCGAGCACGCCCCACCAGCTGTAATACTCCTCCTGGCGCGGACGGTCCGGAGTTCCCTCAAAGACCCGGTAGGGTTCGTCGGTCAGGTTGATGAGTTCGAGGACGAGGCTGATTTTCTTGGAGACCTGGATACGGCCCAGGAAGTCGAGCTGTTGGTGGTCGTCGACCCAGATGTCCTCCGCGGAATCACCCCCGATCTCGAGAATGCTCTTGCCGTTGTAGTTGTATGAGAGGCGCCCCGAGAAGCCGTACTTCTCGTAGACCAGCGCGATGTTCCCGATGTGCTCCGACTGGCCCTGCAGACCTGGTGGGCTCCCGATCCGGGTACGTCGCTTCGGAGTCGACGTAGGTGTAGTTGAGGTAGAGACCGAAACCGCCCCAGAAGCCCTTGAGGTTGCGGAATTGGTTCTGATACGCCAACTCGACGCCCCACAGGTCGGCACTGTCGCCGTTCAGCGGCTGGGTGACTTCGTACTCGGTGCCGTCGATCTCCTGATCGAAGGTGAAGATAGTAGACGTTGTCCTCGAGCTGCTTGTAGAACAGGCCACGCCGAGAGAATGCCCAGCGGCTCGAGGTAGCGCTCCCACATCAGGTCGAAGTTCCAGGCTGTGGTGACGTCAAGGTCCGGGTTGCCGAGCTCGATCTCCTCGTCCTCGCGGTTGATGAGGCGCCAGGGCGCCACGTCCTCGAAGTTGGGCCGCGCCAGTGATCTGGTGATGGCGGCGCGAAAGTTCGAGCTCTTGTCCAGGCGATAGACGAGGTGGAACTGCGGCAGCCACTCGGTGTAGTCCTTGTCACCTTGCACCGGCTCCAGGCCGAGCGGATCTCCTTCCTCGTCGAGGATCAGCTCGTATGCCGTGTAGTCGGTGGCTGGTGTTCTCGACGCGGACGCCGCCGAGCAGCGTGGTCTTGGCGCCGAACATGAGCTCCACCATGCCGAAGGCCGCCAGGGTGTCCTCGGACGCGTCGAAGTCGGCGAGGTCCTCTTCGAGGTTGGGCTCGCCCTCGAGGATCACCGCTGTTGAACAGCGCCCTCATTTCGTCCGGGCCCTGCATCGGAGCGACGACATAGCGGCCGCCCAGGAACGGGGTCTCGGATGTCCAGTCGCTCAGGTAGGGCACGATGTTGAGATCGTCGTCGGCCTCCCAATCGGCGACGTCGTAGTTCTGCTCCTTGGTCTTGCCCCGGTACTTGGCCCCGAACTTCCACAGTCCGCTGAAGCCGGCGTCACGGTAGAAACCCTTGGTGAAGTTCACCGCGCCGATATAGTCCTCCTCGACCGCCTTCTTGTACTCCGACTCGATGCCGTCGAACCAGAACTCGTCGATGTCCTCGTTGAGGGGGTTGGCCTGGATGTTGTTGGGGTCGATGTAATCAGGGCTGACGTTGGGATCGAACTCCACATCCTCCTGGATGAAGGCGGAAACGATCTGGTCCGGGGTTTCCTCCTGGGACCTGTTCCACGCCACGCGGTAGTCGATCACCAGCTTCGCGCCGGCAATGTTTTCTCCACCGAAGGTGAACGAGTTGATCCACGACTCCTGAGACCGGCTCCTCAGCGCCCGTTCGATCTCGCCGTCTTCGACGATTTCCGCCTTGGCGCGGCGGTCCTCGGTGTCGAGGTAGTTCGTCACCAGGCCGCGAAGGAAGTAGTTGGAGGTAGTCGACGCTCGGTAGTCGACGTCGGCGGTGAGTCCGTAGCGCTCGCGCTCGAAGGTGTAGTCGCGCAGCTCGAGCACCGCAAGGTCGCCGTCGTCATACTCGGGCTCGAAGTTGTCGGACCCCTGCTTGTTGTTGGCAAAGCTCGCCGACACCAGGAGACCCCACTTCTTGTCGGAGAATCTCTGGCCGTAGGCGAAGGTACCGTTGCCCCCGGTTTCCTCGACGATCTCGCGGTAGTCCGATCCCCAGACCGGCTGACACCCGCAGGTTCTCGGGCGCCCGTGAGGTGACCAGATTGACGGTGCCACCGATGGAATCACCGTCCATGTTGGGGGTCAGCGCCTTCGTCACCTCGATCGAACTCAGCAGGTCGGATGGAATCGTGTCGAGGGCGATGTCGCGGGTCCCGGCCTCCGGCGACGGAATCCGTTCACCATTCACCGTGGTCGAGTTGAGCCTGGCTTCGGTACCCCTCACCAGCACGTAGCGGCCCTCACCCTGGTCGCGCAGCAGGCTGATCCCGGGCACCCGTTGAGTCGCCTCGGCGGCGTTCTTGTCCGGGAAACGTCCGATCTGGTCGGCGGCGACAATGTTCGAGATGTTGATGGCGTTCTTCTGCTTGTTCAGGGCCTTCGCCTGGCCCACCAACAGTGGGCTGCCGCGGACCTCGAGCTCGCCGCCGAAGGTGAGGGTGAAGTCGTGATCAACGGTCTGGCCCGACACCACCTCGACCTCGGCGGTCGCCGACTCGAGGCCCATATAGGTGCAGGTCAGGTTGTGGGTACCGGCGGGCACGTCGGACAGGCGATAAAATCCGTCACCGTTGGTGGTGACCGTCAGGTTGAGGCCGTCGACCGCCACCTCGGCGCTTTCGACGACCCCCCCTCCGGGGCCGAACACCTGCCCTCTGACGACTCCCTGGGTGCCCTGCGCTAAGAGCAAGCCAGGCAATGCGAGCACGGCAAGCACGAGCACCGCCGTGATCCTGGGTCTGCTTGATCGATGCGACGTCATTGCTTCCTCCCTCTCCTGGGTTCGTGGCCTTCAGCAGGCCGTCCAGTCCCTCCGACCGGCCCCCCACACCGATCGTTGGAACGTTCCATCCCCCGAAGATAACAAAGAGACCTTCGGGTCGGATGTTCTCAACACGGTTGCTACTCCTGATGAGCTTTGGAACGTTCCATCTTGCCAAGCATACCTTTTTTGAGATATAATTGGAACGTTCCATTAGGAACAATATCGACGAAACGGATCGAAGTCAAGTGGCCAAGCCAAGAAAAATCACCAAGGTCTCAATTCGGCGGCCCAAACCGACCATCCTCGACGTTGCCGAACGGGCCGATGTGTCGAAGTCTCTGGTCTCGATGGTGATTCGCGGCGACGACAGGGTCAGCCCGGTTCGGCGGGAGGCGGTCCTCCAGGCGATCTCCGACCTGGACTATCGCCCCAACGCCATGGCACGGGGACTCGTCCAGCGCCGTACTCGGATCATCGGGGTGGTGGTTTCGGACCTTCGCAATCCGTTCAACGGCGACGTGGTGTCCGGAATCCTCAACGAGGCCGCAGGGCGAGGCTACAAGGCTCTGATCAACACCAGCGACCGCCGGCAGGATCTCGAAAGGGACGCCATTGAGAGCTTTCTCGAGCTCCGGGTCGACGGACTGGTCCTGGCCACCTCCAGAATCGATGACCAAACCGTCGAGTATGCCGCCAGCGCCGTGCCGGTGGTGGTCCTGGGCAGGCAGACCTCGGATGAAGTGACCGACAGTCTGACTGGCGACAACGAGATCGGGGCTGAGATCGCCGTAGATCATTGCGTGGAGCTCGGCCATCGCTCGATCGCGCACATCGCCGGCCGGGACAGCATGGCGGCGCGCATGCGCCGTCACGGGTACATGCGCGCCATGGGTCGTCACGGCCTGACCGATCGCATGACCATCGTCGACGGCGATTTCACCGAGGCCGGAGGCTACCGGGGAGGTCAGGCCCTGCTCGAGCAGCGGCTGCTGCCGACGGCCGTCATCGCCGCCAACGATCTGTGCGCCATCGGCGCCCTCAACGCCCTCGAGGAGGCCGGATTCGAAATCCCCCGAGACCTGTCCCTCGTTGGCTACGACAACACCTCGTTGGCCGCTCTGCGCCACGTGTCGCTGACCACCATCCACCAGCCGGGGGAGGATATGGGTCGTAAGGCCATGGAGCTTCTGTTCGAGCGTATCCACGAGGGAAGGACCGAGGCACGGCACGATGTGATTCCGCCCAGCCTGGTGGTGCGCTCGACCACAGGTCCACCGCCGTCATGACGGGCAGCCCGAACCCGGGACATTCCAAACCATGTGACGGATCGATCCATCTCACGGACCACACCATTGGAGGCAGCTCATGACTCTCGCCCGACCTTCCGTCAGACACATCCCCCACCTCGCTGGCCTGAGGCTCTGCGTCATCGCAGTGGTTTCCGTTGTCGGTCTGTCAGCCTGTCGCCCAGCCGGCACACCCCCGGCTGCCGAGACCGCTGCAGCCCAAGAGTCGCCCGCGCTGGAAGGCGTGATCGCGCCGATCCTCGTCACCGAGCCGGTCATCGGAGACTCAGACGACCCGGCGATCTGGATCAACCCGGAAGACCCGTCCGCGAGTCTCATCCTGGGCACCGACAAGGCGGGAGCCATCTTCGTGTTCGATCTTGACGGCAAGATCATCCCCGAGAAGTCGATCACCGGCATGGGTCGGATCAACAACATCGACGTCGCCTATCAGATGATGCTCGGCGGCGTCCCCACCGACATCGCGGTTGCCACCGACCGCAACGCCAACTTGCTCCGCGCCTTCAGGCTGCCGGAGATGACGCCGGTGGACAACGGCGGCATCGAGGCCTTCGAGGGCGAGGCGCCCGATCTGCGCCGGCCCATGGGCATCGCACTGTACTCGCGGCCGTCCGACGGTGCCGTATTCGCCATAGTCAGCCGCAAGATCGGACCATCCGGCGCCTACCTCTGGCAATACCTGCTCGAGGACGACGGCACCGGGCAGATCAAAGGGACCAAGGTTCGCGAGTTCGGAACGTTCAGCAACGCCACCACGACCGAAGACGGCGTCGCCGAGATCGGCGAGATCGAATCGGTGGCAGTCGATAACGCGCTTGGCTATGTCTATTACTCGGACGAGCTGGCGGGTATCCGGAAGTACCACGCGGACCCCGACGCCGCGGACGCGAACGTCGAGCTTGCGATCTTCGGCACCGATGGGTTCGCTGAGCAACGCGAGGGAATCTCGATCTACGCGATCAACGACGGAACGGGATACATCCTGGTGTCCGATCAGCAAGGGAACGCCTTCCGCGTTTTTCGCCGCGAGGGAGAACCAGACGATCCCCACGACCACAGGCTGCTGAAGGTGGTCGACGTCTCGACAAACGAGAGCGACGGCTCCGAGGTCACGAGTGCCGCCCTCGGCGATCGTTTTCCGGCTGGACTGTTCGTCGCCATGTCTGATGACAAGACCTTCCAGCTCTACTCGTGGGCGGACATCGCCGGTGACGACTTGGTGGTTGCGCCGAACGGAATCGCACCGACGTCGTAAGCCAAAGGAACCCGACCCTCAAGCGAGAGCCAGCGCCATGATCCGCTCCTGGGTCGCCTCGGCCCGGGGCACGATGGCCTGCAGCGAGCCCTCGTGCATCACCGCCACCCGATCGGCCAGGCCGATCAGCTCGTGCATCTCACTGGAGATCAGCAGCACCGCGACACCTCTCGCGACGAGCTCTCCGATGAGCTCATAGATCTCGGCCTTGGCCCCGACGTCAACGCCGCGGGTCGGCTCGTCGAACAGGAGCACCTTGCACCGAGCTGCCAGCCAGCGGGCCAGCACCACCTTCTGCTGGTTTCCGCCCGACAGGTCGACCGCGACCTGATCGAGGGACGACGCGCGGATGCGCAACCTCTCCACCAGCTCCTGCGCCAGAGTCCGTTCGGCGGCGAGGTCGAGCACCCCACCCCGGGAGATTTCGTCGAGACTGGTCAGGGAAATATTCTCGGTTACGGAGAGCTGGAGTACGAGGCCCTGCCGTTTGCGATCTTCGGTGATGAAACCCAGCCCGGCCGCGATCGACTCGCCGGGCCCCCGTCGGCCGAGCGTCCGGCCACCGACTCGAACCGTCCCCGCATCCGTCGGATCGGCGCCGAAAATGGCCCGCGCCAGCTCGGTGCGGCCAGAGCCCATCAGCCCCGCAACGCCGAGGATCTCACCCTCACGGATGGTCAAGCTCAGCCGATCGAGCACGCCCTCGACGGCCAGGTCGCTCACCTCGAGCACGGGATCTCCCAACTGCACGTCTCGCTTGGGAATCTGCTCGGCGATGGTGCGGCCCACCATCATCTGGACCAACTCCCCCACGTCGGTTGCCGTCACCTGTCGGATGCCCACGGTGCGGCCGTCCCGCATCACGGTCACCCGGTTGCCGATCCGGAAGATCTCCTTCATCCGGTGGGAGATGTAGATGACCGGCACGCCGTCTCGGCAGAGGGACCGGATCACCTCGAACAGGGCGTCGATCTCGGCGTCTGAGAGGGCCGCGGTCGGCTCGTCCATGACCAGAAGGCGCGCCTTCTCCCGCAGCGCCCGAGCGATCTCCACCAGCTGTTGCTCCGCCACCGAAAGCGAGGCCACGGGGGTGTCCGGGTCGACACCGCAGCCGAGCCGGTACAGGAGGTCACGCGACATCCGGCGCATCGTCTCCGTGCGGATCCACCCCCCTCGGCCGGGCTCGTGACCCAGGAAGATGTTCTCCGCAACCGACAGGCCCGGCACCAGGTTGAGCTCCTGGTGGATCATGACCAGACCCAGGCGGCCGGCCTCCATCGGGCTCGCCGGCTGCACCTTCTCGCCGCCCAGCCAGACCTCGCCGCTGTCCGCAGAGTACTGGCCGCACAGGACCTTCATCAGGGTGGACTTGCCGGCCCCGTTCTCACCGAGCAAGACGTGGACCTCGCCGGGCAGGACCTCGAGGTCCGCATCCTGGAGGGCCTGTACGCCCGGGAATCGCTTGCAGATCCCCCGCATCTGAAGCAGCGGGACGGCGCCGCTCATGAGCCCTCAGCCGCTTTTGCCGCGTCGGCGGGTGGGGCAAAGAGGTCCACGTTGTCCCGATCGATCAGCTCGACGCGGGTGAGGATTTCCGGCGGCGGCGCGGTGCCGTCCACCAGCAGAGCCACCGCGTGCCGGACCCCCAGCCGACCCATCTCGCCGGGAAATTGCGCCACCGAACCCAGCAGCCGTCCCGACCGGATGTTGGTGACGGCATCGGGAATCGCATCGAAGCCGATGATGCTGATCCGATCCAGACGGCCCGCCGCCGCCACCGCCTCGAGCGCGCCGAGGGCCATCTCGTCGTTGGCCGCGAAGATCCCGACCAGATTCGGATGGGCCTGCAGCAAGTTCTCCGCCACCGTGTAGGCGCGCGCGCGTTCCCAGTTGGCGGTCTGGCTGGCCACTAGCCGAACTCCCGGGAAGGCCCCGATGCCGGACTCGAACCCGAGCCTGCGCTGGTCCGCGGTCTCGTGACCGGCGATCCCCTCGATGATCGCCACCTCGCCCTCGCCCCCGAGCTCGGCGGCGAGGTAACGGCCGGCCACCGCACCGCCCTCGAAGTTGTCCGAACCGATGTAGGTCAGGGTTCGAACGCTCCCCGCCTTCGCCGCCGCGTCGTCGATGCGGGTGTCGAGGATCAGCACCGGTATCCCGGCATCGTTGGCCTTGCGAATGGCGGGCACCAGCTCCTTGGACCCCGAGGGCGAGAGCAGGACGGCATCGACCCTCTGCTGGATGAGATTCTCGATAATCTGATACTGGCGCTCGACGTCGGTCTCGCGTTCTGCGGCCAGGGACACCAACCGGACGCCCAGGGCCCGTGCTTCGAGCTCGGCAGCAGCCTCCATCTCGGCCCAAAAGGGTGAGTTCAGCGCCTTGGGAACGAAGGCGATGGTCAATGTATCGGCGGTATCGGCCCTGTCTGACGCAGATCTGATGCCGAAGGCCAGGACCAGCAGCAGGGCGGTGGCGAGGCCGACGATCGCCGTCTTGCGCCACCGCTTCCAGCCGCCCTCAGGGCGAGGGCCCACCCCTCGGTGGCGAGCCCGGTCGAGCACCACGGCGGCAACCAGAACACCCCCCACCACCATCCCTTCGAGGGCGGACGGAACGTTGAGTGCGTTCAGACCGTTGCGCAGGGTGCCCATGATGAGCGCCCCGATGAGGGTGCCGAGCACCCGCCCTTCACCCCCCATCAGGCTCACCCCTCCGATCACCGCCGCGGCGATGGCGTACAGCTCGTACATCTCGCCGGTCAACGGCGAGGCCGCGTTCAGCCTCGAGGTCATGAGCGCCGCGGCGACACCGGCCATGAGCCCGGACAGGGCGTAGATCGCCACCTTGTACCGGCCCACGGGCACGCCGGAGAGCCAGGCCGCTTGCTCGTTGCCGCCGATAGCGTAGGTGTAACGGCCGAGCTTGGTACGGGTGAGCACCACATGGGCGAGGAGGTAGAGGGCGGCGACGATGATCACCAGGATCGGGAGGCCGGCGACATCGCCGGACAGACCTCGGAAGGACTCCGGAAGGCCGCTGATCGGTTTCGATCCCGAGTAGATCTTGGCTGCGCTGCGCGCGATCAACATCATGCCCAGGGTGGTGATGAAGGGCGGAATGCGGCCCAGGGTCGTGATCAGCCCGTTGAGGGTCCCGCACAACAGGCCCACCCCGAGCCCACCACCGATCGCGACCGCGCTGGAATGGCCGGCCACCAGCAGGTCGGCCACCACCAGGCCGCACAGCGCCAGAATCGAACCCACCGAGAGATCGATGCCGGCGGAGATGATCACGAAGGTGAGACCGATGCCGAGGATCGCGTTGATCGCCGACTGCTCCATGACGTTGAGCAGATTGTCGGGGGCAAGGAAGAAGGGGGAGGCGATACCGAACAGGATCACCAGACCGATCAGAACGAAAAGCGTCTGGAGGCGAGCGGAGAGGTTGCGGACCATGCAGCGAGCCTCCCTTCGGTGCGGCGAAGCGGAACGACCTGATAGTACACGGTGATTCGTGCGTCGCGGTCACACGTCACACGCCGTACCGCGAAGGAGGGCCGCGGTGGTCGTACGACGCCCGGCGTTCTTGCGAAAACGTCGCCTGAGGGCTATATTCTCCTTACAGAGTTATCTACATTTTTTGGACCAGGGGCAATCGTCCCGAAAGGAGAGACCCGATGCGTCGTTCCTTCGCCGTCACAGCTCTCGCCTTCCTTCTGTTGGCCGCACCCGCCGCCGCCCAAGAGGCCCTCGACACCCAGTTCTTCCCTGTGGTCGCCCGAGGGGCGGGCCTCGGCGGGACCATGTGGGTCACCGACCTGGTGGTCACCAATCTCATGGCCGATCCGGTCACGGTCGGAATCGCTTTCTTCCCCGCCAACCAGGACAACCTCTTCGACCCGAGCTTCCCCGGTCGGCTCGAGCTCGATCCCGGCGAGACGCTGATCGCCGAGGACGTGTTGTACACCATGTTCGGGGTCGACGAGGACAAGGGGAGCCTGGTGCTCCTGGCCGACCCCAACTACTTGCAGGGGAACCCCGAGGGTACGAAGATCTGTGCCGTGACCCGCACCTACAACGTGGGCAGCGATCTGGGAACCTACGGTCAGACGGTGCCCTCGCTGGTGGTCAATACCAACGTGGGCTGGGCGCCGTCGGTGATCACCGGCGCCCGCAACGACGAGGGTTTTCGCTCCAACCTCGGCATCGCCAGCACCTCGGTCCTATCACCCATCAGGGTTCACTGGGCCATCAAGAACTCCGAGGGCACGGTGCTGGCCGACGGCTGGAAGACCCTCCGCATCGCCAGCATGAACCAGTGGTCGTTCCAGCAACTCGGCGTCGGGGCGGTGGACGGGCCGCTCACCGTGGAGCTTTACCTCGATCCCGCGTCGATGACCGACGATCCCTGCGCCCTGGACATCCCGGTCGGCTTCCTCGCCTACGTGTCCAAGGTGGATAACGGCACCGGGGACGCCGAGTTTCTGAACGCTGCGGCGATCGAGCCGTACTACTGCGGGGTCATTCCGGAGGATTGAGGGACCGGGAGTCTGAGGGTCGGGAGAGGGTCAATCTAGAGTTGGAAGTTGAAAGTTGAATGTTGAAAGTTGAAAGTCATCCCTGCCCGCCCGTGCGAAGGGTCGATTGTCGAGATTGGGCGGGTGGGGTGAGAGCAGAATTCGGAATTCGGAATTCGGAATTCGGAGAACCGTCTCCGGGTCCGTCACCGCGACCTCGCACGGGCAGAAGACTTTAGCCTTTAGACTTTTGACTTTTGACCGGGTGGGGGGGGGTGTGGGGCGGGCAGCCTGCCCGCCGAGATCACGGTCACGGGGGTGACTTCGCCCACTGGGCCAGGTTCTCCCAGAAGCGCTGGTTGTCGCCCGGACCTGCGCCATCGCCGAGCATCCCCAGATCGGCGAGCACGATGACCCCACCCGCACCACACGGAAAGACGGCGCCGGCCGAGAAGCCACCCATGGTGGCGAACACCGTGGCGTCGCTCGGGGCGACGAAGGGCACGGCATTGTTGGCGGCCGTCCACAGCTCGTCGACGCCCGCGACCAGGTCGTGCTGGCCCTGCGTTTCGACCGAGGTCCCCGGCTGCGGGCCGTTGACCCACGCGACCTCGAATCGCTGGGCGAGGGCGTTGGCTGACCCCCAGTCCTCGTTGAGCTCCCGGGTGATATTGGAAAACCAAAGCCGGGAGCCGCTGTTGGTCAGCACGAGCCAGCCGCCGCGGTTGCCCACCCAGTCCTCGAGCACCGCGATCTCGGCCGGCGTCCAGTCCTCGTCGTAGGGATCGACGTCGCCGTAGCTGTTGGCGTAGTCGAGCACCGGCAGGGCGATGACCAGGTCGGCATCCGCCAGATCATCCGCCGTCACCGGTCTGCCCGTACGGTATGAGGTCGACGTCGAAGCCGGCCCACGCCAGGGTCATGCCGAAGCCGGTCATGGTGAAGGGGCTCATCTCCACCGGCTCGGTGTGACTGCCCACCAGGACCGCCCGATAGACAGGGTTGGGTGTCACCCGGAGATCGGGGGCATCTCTGCCCGTCTCGAGAACCGCCGCCAACATCACCCGGGTGAGGTCTTCGAAGACCGGAGCCACCTGGCGGGCCAGCTCGACGGTGTCGTAGGGGTCGTGCCAGTGGGCCACATAGTGGAGCGCCGGGTACTCGTCCATCTCAGGGAACTCGAGGTTGTCGAGCAGGGCGTTGGGCACGTCGTAGCCGACAAAGCCGGTGATGTCCGACAGCAGGCCTTCGAAATCCCAGATCTGGACGTCGATGCCGAGCCGGGCAACCTCCTCCTGGAGGTACAGCGGCAACGGAATCAGCGGGTCACCGTGCCTGGAGTAGGAGCGCGACTCGAGGTTGATGGCCTCGTCGAACCCGTCCAGCGGCCGGGCCAGGGCATCGAGCTCGATGACGGCCAATGCACTGTCGAGCAGCTCCTGATGGGTGGCGGCGAAATGAGGCGAGCCGTGGAGCCCCCGCTCGTGGCAGCCGAACCACACCAGATAGACGTCGGTGGGCGGCCGCAGCCGAGCCCGGTCGAGCACCCGCGCCACCTCGAGCAGCGAAACCGATCCGCTGCCGTTGTCCAGGGCACCGGGCGAGTTCGGCGAGTCGAGGTGGGCGGTCAGGACGATCGGACGGGTCGGGTCCGCGCCCGGAATGCGGGCGATGACGTTGCCCGATCTGCCGGGGGTCACGATGTCCGCGTCCCAGGTCAAGCGGACCGAATCGGCCCCCTCGATCGCCGGCCAGCCGACCACGCCGCCGCGACTGACGTCCTCGACGCGGGTGAAGAGGATGGGGATCGGCGGCTCCACCTGGGCGTAGTTGAGCAGGCTCGAATCGCCGGCGAAGGTGCCGTGGCTTTCTCCGACGCTGTTGGATCCGGTGGTCACCGCCACCACTCCCGCGGGACCGGCCCCGGTGATTGCGGATATCCTCCCGTAGGCCACCGATCCTTCAACGACCATCCAGTCGATCAGGGCGAAGTCGACAAAGACCACCCGGCCGGCGACATCCGCCGGACCGAGGTCGTCGATCTCATCGGCGCTCCGGATCACCAGCGGCGGGCCCTCGACCTCGATCGGGTCGCGCTCCCGGTCGGTGAGGTCGCCGTCGGAGTCGAAGGCCCGGGCATTCCAGATCCGGTAGGGGTCGCCGGTCGGGGCGTCGGCAGGAATCTGGACGACGACGCCACCCGCCACCAGCTCGAGGCGGCTCTGCCACATCTCCATGCCGGCGATGGTCCTGAAGGTGGTCTCCTCGACCTCGAGGCCGATCCCATTCAGAAAGCCCAGCCCCGCCAGTCGCGCCACCACCCAGGCTCTCGCCTCGGACTCGCCCCGGCTGCCGCAGCTCCGCCAGCCGCCGTGGGGCCGGATGGCGGTCAACTGCTGCGAGATCGGCCAGCAGGCGATCGGCGGACACCAGGTTGTACGGGAAGCCCTCGTGAACCGCGCGACCGGCGGGCCGACGCGGCGGCTCGGCGGCTGCCACCCACCCCGCACCGGCCACGAGGACCGCCAGAATCGCGCCCCCTCGCCTCCAGTCAAGCTCCATCGTCCCCCCTCTCGACCCGGCACCCACCCGCTGCCATTACATCACGTCCGTCCCGGCCGGTAATGGTCGAAGCCGCTCGAGAAAGCCGATGTCCACCCAGTAGATGTCGTCACCCCCGTTTTGGGGTTTTGCCAGCCCATCCAGCAGCTCCGGAAAGCTCTCGACGGGGGAACCACGATCGTAACGGGTTCTGGTGCCGGTGAAGAAGAAGTACCGGCCGTCCGGGCTCACCACCGGGCAGAAGTCGGAGCGATCGGTCTCGGGTCCCAGGTTGATCGGCTGCGACCAGTCATCGCCCAATCGAAAGCTGATGAACAGCCGCCCCTCGTCCGGCTGCCGCGGGTGGCCCGACGAGACGAAGACGATGTAGCCGCCATCCCGGGCGACGAAGGCGTCGCCCTCGTTGCTCGCGGTGTTGACCACCGGGCCCAAATTCTCCGGGTCGGCAAAGCCTCCGTCGACCGACCGCGACCGGTAGATGTCGCTGCCGCCCGACGCCGCCCTCCCGCGCCGACACGAAGTACAGTGTGCCGTCGTCGGTGAGGCTCGGGTAGAACTCGTTGTGCCGGCTGTTGACGGTGTCCGGCAGTCGCTGCGGCTCTCCCCAACTGCCATCGGCCCGACGCCGGGTCCACCAAATGTCATAGTCGTCCTCGGGATGGATGCCACCCACCCGCGGCCGGTTCGAGCAGAAGAACAACCGCTCTCCAGAGGCGTCGAAAGCCAGGTCCACCGCCGAGTGATGTCGAGAAAGGGGCAGCACCTCAGGGGTCGTCCATCCGCCCTCCGACAGCCGGCTGACGAGGAGCACAAAGCGCGGCCCGATGTCGATCGCGAAGTAAAACTCCCTGCCGTCCGGAGAGAACACCGAGTTGAGCTCGTCGAGGCCGGTCGAGACAAAGCCGGGGGCAAACAGCTCGGGCTCCATCCCCGGCGGCCGCTGGCCGAGGTAGGGTCCATCGAGGGCCGCAAACGACCCCACGCAGCGGTCCGAGGAGCAGGGCACCAGCCCGCCGCATCCGCACAGCACGAGCGCCGCCGTGAGGGCAAACGTGAAAAATCGACACTCAAAGATCCGGTGCTTCATCGTGCGCCTCCCCGGTTGCCGGCCACAGTCGGTGCACGATGACACCCAGTATCGGGCATTTCGAGACCGACTTTTCGAGGCTGGCCACAAAAGTGATACGAATCATCACGGGCGGGGTTTGGCAGCTGCCAGAGCGAATGTGGAAATTGGAATGTGGAAAGGCCCCCTGCCAACCAATAGGATCCACAGATCACACAGATCCCCAGCCCTCCCCGACCGTCAAGATTCTTAGGGGATAAACCCCCGGGGCCGCGGCAGGCAGGAGACTTCTCTCCTTCTCTCCTTTCCTCCTTCTCCCCCGGTTGGGCGAGGAAATCTCCAATCAGAGAATTGAAGAACTTCGAAAAGCGGGGGAGGGGCTGGCGGCGGGAGCCTTTCGAAGCAACGGCACTACGCCGCGATCAGTCGAACAGCTTGAGGAACGTGACGAACACCGTGGGAGCGCTGGCGGGACCCACCACCGGCACCCCGATCTCGAAGTTGACGATCGTCTGCCAGGGTCCCATCACGGTGCCGCCAACGCCGATCCCGGCGAGCGGCTCACGGTCGAGACCGGTGGCCTCGTCGGTCGCCCAGACCACGTCCAGCGAACCCTCAAACCGCAGCGCTTCCGCCACGTTGAGGCCACCCACCAGGTGGAGCCCGTCGGCGGAGGAGGCGGTGACCAGGCCGCCCGGATAGCCGGCGACACGCCCGCGCCCGAAGGTCGAGAAGTCGTACTTCGAGAATCGGTCGAGATCCTCACCGTCGAGATGCTCCAGCTCGACCCCGAGCTTGGTGAACTGCCCCGGCCACCAGGTCTTGCCGGCGACCAGGCTCCACCGTTGATAGTCCTTCTGATTCGGATCGTACTCGGTGTTGCCGGGCAGACCCCAAAAGGACCACTGGCCGCGGTCGTGGTAGGACGTCTGCAGCCCGATGCGGTACCCACTCCGGCTGTAAGAGAGATCGAGCTTGACCGAGTTGGTGAGCCCTCCCTCGGGCAGCACGAAATCAGGGTCGGTGTCGTCGGCGCGCCGGTAGTCCTCCCACTCCAGCCCGTAGGTCAGATCGGCCTTGACGAAACTGCCGATGGGCCGACCGAGGAAAAGGTCGAGTCGGGCAGTGGTGGTCTTCACCGTCTCCTCCGGCACCAGCTCGCCATCCCGGTAGAGCTCCTCCTTGCTGCCCAGGAAAAAACCGAAGACCCTGGCCCCGGCGTCCCAACGGCTGCCGAAGAGAGATGGCTCGGCCCAGTTACCGTTGATCAGCACCCCCGCGAAGAGCAGGTTGACCTGGGTCCCGGTGTCCATGAAGTCGGACGAGAAGAAGTCGATGCCAACCAGCGGCACCGGGTAGTCCTGGCCTTCGTCCCAATAGACGCCCCCCAGCGCGAACCAACGGTTGGGATCGTCCTTTTCCCGAACCACCCGGCTGCCGTCGTCCTGCCGGTCCAGGTAGCGCAGGCCGTCCGGAGTGTCCCGCACCATGGTGTCTTTGGACTCGTAGGCCTCCTCGAGCCGCCCCTCGAACCCGTCGCGGTTGATCCGGATGTCGCTGAGCACGCTCTGCTTCTCCACCTGGACCGCGGCGTTGAGGATCGACTGCAGCTCTTGGGCCTCCACCCGGGTCGGCAGGAAGAAGCTGTCGGCCGACCACGAGGCGGGCTGGCCGTCCACATCCACCGGCGTGAAGAACATCGTCTCCTCGTTGGAGATCACGTCGCCGGCCAGTCCGAGCTGGAGGGCGCGGGTCTTGACCCTGGCGTAGAGCTCACGATCGATCCACACCGTCCCCTTCCACAGGTGACGGCCCTCCACCGGCGCCGCGGGCTCGAAGTCCACCACCCAGCACGACCGCCCCGACACCTCGGCGGTTCCCCGCAGGCTGTAGCGGTACTGCAGATCGAGGGTGATCTCGAGGGGCTTGGCCGCCGCCCGGGCGGGCTGCAGCAGGGGCAGCTTGGGGATCCGGCCCTTCCACAGCACGCCGTTGACCAGGAAGCGCTGCCACACCCAGTCGAAGCCGCGGCCGCGATGGTAGAAGTAGGGTCCCGAAAAGCTGGCCTCGATGACCTGGATGCCACTGCCGGGCCGGTAGCGGAAGTGCTGGGTATAGACCGCCTCGTAGCTGTGGATCAGCCGCGACTGGGCGTCCTCGAAGGCCTGCAGGCGGCGCAGGATCTCCTCTACCGGCATCTGCCATTCGTCGGTCACCTCGAGATCCTGGGCGAACCCCCCCAGCTCGGCCGCGGTCAGCCGCGCCAACCGCACCACCGCCACCCGCTCGGGGCCATCCACCTCGACCATGTAGCCGTCCGGCACGCGGCCCGACGAGGGCCGGACGATGGTTCCATCGGGCATCACCCGTTCGGCATCTTGGAGATCGCCGTCGGCGAAGGTGAAGGCGGTGGGCGCCCCGGTGGTGCCGCGGTCGAGGATCACCTTCAGCCCGAGATCCTCGGCGCGCACGAAGGCCCAGCCGCCCTCGCCGCCGGTCGGAGTGGAGTAGGGGTCGTAGGCGAGATCGCCGGCAAACTCGTCGGCCAACAGCTCCAACGGCTGAAGGTCGGCCGCGGCGAGGCCGCTCGGATCGGTGACGAAGAAGGTGATCGCCGCCCCCGCCGCCCGCGCCCGGGCTGCGGCCGCCAGGGCGAGCCACGGGTCCGTCGGCAGCGACCCGGAACCGTGAATGACGGGCCGGCCCGGGTCGGCGTCACCGATGAGGGTGATGGCGCCGGCCAGCTCGTCCCCGGTCAGCTCTCCGACCGCGATGCCGTCGATGTAGGCGGCCACGTTCGCCTCGTAAAACGCCGCGATCAACCCTTCGTCCAATGGCAGACCGGCGGCGATCACGCGCGCTTTCGGGTGGGCACCCGTGACCGCCACCGAGGCACGCTTGAGCAGAAAGGCGTAGTCGCGGATGCCGTCTACAGTTGCGATGTCCCCAGACCACATGACCTCGAAGTGGACGTTGTCGGGCGCGGCGGCCGCGAGTCGCGCCACCTCGGCGAGTTGACCTGCAAGGACATCTCCACCATCGACCGCCGACGCCGCCACCTCAAAGGGCAGCACCAACCACGGCACCGCTCCGGCCTCGGCGACCCGGCGGGCCAGATCCTGGTCCGCGGTCCCGTCCAGGGCCACCGCCCACTGCAGGTAGAGCCGCGCCCCGTCTGACAGTGGCGGCGCCGACTCGAGCAGCGCGATCAGCGCGGTTGGATCGTCCACCGCGAGCCCGGCGCAGGGCGCGCACGGCGGCGCCTGGGCCGCGGCCACCGCAGTCGTCAACAGGACGAGAAAGAAAATCGTCGTTTTACGCACACCGAGTACAACGGCTTGAAAAGCGTTTCCGTTCCAGCCCACCCGATTAATGTCCCTCGGTCGGCTCGCCGGGGAGGGGCTTGACCCGCAGCCGATCGCCCTCTTCCTCGGCGAGGTGGCGGTACCAGCTCTCGTCGTAGCCGGGATGGGTGACCTCGCCGCCCGGGGTCTTGACGTTGCCGTCGAGGTACTTCACCAGCAGGAACTCGCCCAGCTTCCGCCAGCGGGCGGTGACCATCTCGCCGATCCGGACCGAGTAGTCGGTGAGGTAGTCCACGGCCAGCCGCGGCGAGCGCTCGTAGAGCGCCAGAGCGGCGCTCTCGACCTCCGGCTGCTCGGCGAGAAAGCGGCCCTCGAGCTCGCCCTGGACCTTCTGGACGTCCTGGATCATCACGTTGTAGCGCAGGTAGGCGAAGTTGGCGACCCAGTTGAAGACCCAGAAGGCCGAGTCCCAGGTGAAGTCGGTGAGCGAGCCGTTGCCCACGGCGAAGCTCGGCGGCACCTCGCGGTTGCCGCAGTAGACCGGAAAGTAGACGGTGCTCTAGGTGTCGTCGACGCCGAACCAGAGGACTCCGCCGATCGGGTCGGGGAGCCACGAGCGGGACTGGGCGACGAAGGAGAAGCCGGTCTGCTGGGTGGAGATCGCGCGCTCGTTGAAGTACTCGACGCCGTCCACCTCCCAGGTCAGCGGCCGCCAGCGGTAGGGCAGACGGTAGGGGCCGGCGCCGACGTCGGTGGTCATGTCCAGCGGGGTGCCCTCGAAGTGGTCGCGCATCAACCCCATCACGTCGCGCACGCTCGAGCTTGCGGTCGGGCTTGATCCACAGCGGCAACGGCTCGGCGCCGGCGTCGCCCTCGACCCAGTCGGAGGGCACGTTCTGCGAGGGCGCGGCACGCTCGAAGAAGCACCAGACCCGCGCCTCGCAGAAGCGCAGCGCGCCGAAGTCGAGCGGGGCGTAGACGTCGGCGAAGCTGAAGTCCTCGTCCGGCCCGTCGAACTAGCCCTTCTCGCGGGCGAAGGAGATCACGTCTTCGGCGAAGAGGCAGCTGTCGGGATCGTTCAGCGGGAACTGCCGGATCCGGGCCTGGTTGGCGTGGGCCGAGATGTAGCCGTCGGGCACCCGCCGCGCGACCCAGACCGCGCCCGGGTCATCCTCGCCCTTGCCGATGATCTCCAAGATCCAGACCTCGTTCGGGTCGGAGATGGAGAAGGACTCGCCGTCGGAGGCATAGCCGTACTCGTCGACGAGGTCGCCGATCACCTGGATCGCCTCGCGCGCGGTGCTGGCCCGCTCGAGCGCGATGAACATCAGGCTGCCGTAGTCCACGAGCCCGGACCCCAGGAGCTCCTCGCGGCCGCCGAAGGTGGTCTCGCCGATCGCCACCTGGTGCTCGTTCATGTTGCCCACCACCGAGTAGGTCACCGGCGCCTCGGCGATCCGGCCCAGAAACTTCCCCGGTGTCCCACTCGAAGACGTCGCGCATGGCGCCGGGCGGGTGAACCCCCGGCGGGATGTACGTAGAGCTCGCCATAGAAGTCGTGGGAGTCGGCGGCGTAGGTGATCATCATCGAGCCGTCGGCGGACGCTCCCTTCGTGATCAGGAAGTTGGTGCAGGCCGACGCCGGACGCACCGCCGGGCCGATCAGAGCCATCAGAATCACGACCACACCGAGTTCAGCTCGTTTCATGGTTCTTCCTTTTCCTTCGCCGGCCTTGATCGACGGCGGGTCGCGATAGCGGCATACCGGTCTCCTGACCGTTTTCCGAAATAGCGGAATCCTCGGGTGCAAGAACCGGTTTCATGCTATGACCCTGAAAACGCCATCAACCGGAGGACTCGAACATGACGTCACATCGAAGAATAACAGCGATCGCCTCGGCTCTCGCCCTGGGCGTGCTCGCATTGGCCGCACCGACCGCCGCTCAGGACACGCCCAACATCCTCGTCATCTGGGGCGACGACATCGGCCAGTCCAACATCAGCGCCTACACCATGGGCATGATGGGCTACCAGACGCCGAACATCGACCGCATCGCCGACGAGGGCATGATCTTCACCGACTACTACGGCGAGCAGAGCTGCACCGCCGGCCGGTCGTCCTTCATCACCGGCCAGAGCGTGTTCCGCACCGGCCTGTCGAAGGTCGGCCTGCCGGGCGCCGACCTCGGCCTCAGAATCGAGGACCCGACCATCGCCGTCCTGCTCAAGGCCCACGGCTACGCCACCGGCCAGTTCGGCAAGAACCACCTCGGTGACAAGGACGAGTTTCTGCCCACCAACCACGGCTTCGACGAGTTCTACGGCAATCTCTATCACCTCAACGCCGAGGAAGAGCCGGAGAACGAGGACTACCCGGGCGACATGGTGCTCGCCGACGGCTCCACGTTCCAGCAGAAGTTCGGCCCCCGCGGCGTCATCCACAGCTACGCCGACGGCCGCATCGAGGACACCGGACCGCTGACCAAGAAGCGCATGGAGACGATCGACGACGAGTCGGTCGCCGCAGCCATCGACTTCATCGAACGCGCCAACGCCGCAGGCAAACCGTTCTTCGTCTGGTGGAACGGCACCCGGATGCACTTCCGAACCCACGTCAAGGAAGAGCTGCGCGGCATCTCCGGCCAGGACGAGTACTCCGACGGCATGGTCGAGCATGACATGCACATCGGCAAGTTCCTGGCGCTGCTCGACGAGCTCGGCATCGCCGACAACACCATCGTCTTTTACTCCACCGACAACGGGCCCCACTACAACACCTGGCCGGACGCGGCATCGACACCGTTCCGCGGCGAGAAGAACACCAACTGGGAGGGCGGCTGGCGGGTGCCCGCGATGGTGCGCTGGCCCGGCAAGATCGAGGCCGGTTCGGTCACCAACGAGATCGTCCACCACATGGACTGGCTGCCGACCTTCGTGGCCGCCGCCGGCAACCCGAACATCAAGGCAGCAGCTGATGGCCGGCGGCGTCCAGGCCATCGGCCGCAGCTACAAGGTCCACCTCGACGGCTACAACATCCTGCCGCTGCTCACCGGCAAGACGGCAGAAAGCCCGCGCCACGAGATCTTCTACTTCTCCGACGACGGCGACCTCACCGCGCTGCGCTACGACGACTGGAAGCTGATCTTCATGGAGCAGAAGGCCGTCGGGACCTTCCGCGTCTGGATGGAGCCGTTCGTGCCCCTGCGCGTGCCGCTCATCTTCAACCTGCGGCGCGATCCCTACGAGCGGGCCGAGATCACCTCCAATACCTACTACGACTGGCTGCTCGACCACGCCTACCTGCTGGTACCGGCCCAGGCCTACGTGGGCAACTTCCTGGCCACCTTCCAGGAGTTCCCGCCGCGCCAGAAGGCGGCGAGCTTCAGCCTCGACCAGGTGATGGAGAAACTCAATCCGGCGACGCACTGAAGCTACATCGAATCTCGACCGGTGGGCCTTCGGGCCCGCCGTGTTTCATTGGACGAGGAGAGAAGTATGAAGCTGCCAGGAATCGTCGCGTTCGCATCATCGCTGATTCTTCTCGTGGCGTGCTCGCCGTCGAGTTTGGCGCCTCCACCCGCCGGAGAGACGGACCCGCTACCGTCGTGGAGTGATGGCGCGGCCAAGGCGGCGATCGCCGATTTCGTCAAACGCGTCACCGATCCGGCGAACCCGGCGTTCGTGCCCGAGGCCGAACGGATCGCCGTCTTCGACAACGACGGCACGCTGTGGTCCGAGCAGCCCATGTACTTCCAGTTGACCTTCGCCATCGACCGGGTCAAGGCCCTGGCGCCGGAGCATCCCGAGTGGACGACGCAGCAGCCCTTCAAAGCGGTGCTCGAGAACGATATGGCGACTCTGGCACAGGCCGGCGAGCACGGGCTGCTCGAGCTCGTCATGGCCACCCACGCCGGAATGACCACCCGGGAGTTCGAGACCATCGTCGTTGACTGGATGGCCTCGGCGACCCATCCGACCACCGGCCGGCCGTTCACCGACATGGTCTATCAGCCGATGCTCGAGCTGCTCGCCTACCTTCGCGGCAACGGGTTCAAGACCTTCATCGTCTCCGGCGGCGGCATCGAGTTCATGCGGCCGTGGGTCGAAGATGTCTACGGCATTCCGCCCGAGCAGGTCGTGGGCTCGAGCATCAAGACCCGCTACGAGGTGCGCGACGGCGAACCGGTCATCCTACGGCTGCCCGAAATGAACTTCATCGACGACAAGGAGGGCAAGCCGCTGGGGATCAACTCGCACATCGGCCGCCGTCCGATCGCCGCCTTCGGCAACTCCGACGGCGATTTCCAGATGCTCGAGTGGACTACCGCCGGTACCGGCGCGCGCCTCGGCGTGCTCATCCACCACACCGACGCCGAGCGCGAGTGGGCCTACGACCGCGACTCCGCCATCGGCCGCCTCGCCCGCGGCCTCGACGAGGCCGACGAGCGCGGCTGGGTGGTGGTCTCCATGAAGGACGACTGGCGGCGCATCTACCCGTGGCAGGAACTCACCGACTGAGCCCGGGCGGTTCCCAGGCCCCGAGTCCCGAACTCTTGCTCCCGGCTGATCAGCGACCCTTGAGCAATCCTCCGAGCAGGCTCGAGCCGAGCTTGCCGAGGTCGTCCATGGCGCTGCCGTCGCCGTCCGAGTCGAGCATCTTGCCGAAGAAGTCCATCATGTCCGGGGCCGCCTGCTGCGCCGTCTGGCGCTCCTGGCCGAGCATCCTGGACAGGCCCGAGGGATCCAGCTTCATCTGGTTCTTGGCCTTGCCGAGGGCGGCCATGATCAGCGGTGCCGCCATCGCCATGATCTTGGCCACCGACGCCATATCGACGCCGCTGGCCTGGGAGATGGAGCTCTCGACCCCGGTCTGCCGAGACCCGAAGACGTGGCCCAAAATCTTGGCGCCGTCGGCCATGCCGCCCGAGCCGCCGAGGAAACCGGCGAGATTCTCGAGCACCCCGCCGTCGTGGTCGCGTTCGAGAGCGCTCCACAGGGCCTCGGCGCCCTGGGGAGTGCCGGCGTTCCTGGACAGCCCCTCCAGCAGGCCCGGGAGGGCGCCCTTGAGGACACTGGCCACCTGATCCTGGTCGACGCCGGCCGCCCGGCCGATCTGCTCCAGCTGGGACGGCTTGACCTGGGTCATCAGCATTTCGAGGAGTGACATGAGCGTGATTCCCTTCGTCGTCCGATCAGTCCTTGAGGATGAAGGTGACCTTCATGTTGACGCGGTAGGCGGTCACCTTGCCGTCCTTGACGTCCACTTTCATCTCGTTGATCCAGGCTCCCTTGACCTTGTCGAGGGTCTTGTTGGCGCGGTCGATGCCGACAGCGACGGCGTCTTCGAAGCTCTTGGTCGAGGACGAGGAAATCTCGGTAACTTTGGCGACTGACATCTGACACCTCCGGTCGTGTTCGGCGGATCCGGCGAGGATCCGGGTCGGGCCCGCTGCCGCGGGCGTTGTCGTTCACTTCAATTGCGAACTGGAACCGCGAGTCTAGCACGGTCCGAATCGGCGTTTCGGACTGGCGTCGCCAGGATGATCGCTCGATACTCGCGGCTCAATCTCTCCCGGGCATCGACGGCGTTCCCTCGATTCGAGCTCGCGGTGAGATCTGAGCCGCGAGTATCGAGTTATTTGAACCCTCTGACTGCCTGCGGTCCGAGGGACCCCGATGCCCGGCGCGAGGCCTTCAAATCTGGCCCGGCTGAAGGTTGGTCGAGGGCGGGTTGGTGGATTGGGGAACCTCGAGATTCTCGAGATCCAACGTACCCATCTTCTCCACCTTCAGCTTGCGCCGGCCGAAGGTGGTGTCGGTGAACAGCGCCCCGCGCACGCCGTAGCTGACCTCCCGCTGGTCCTTCAGAATGTCGACGATCCTGAACGCCGCAGTGGCGTTGTTGAGGTGGAAGGTCACATCCACCACGGTGGTGGCCAACCCCTCCACGGCAAACGGTTCAGGGGCCATTCCGGTGCCCACCTTGCGGTCGTCGAGGTAGAGCTTGAAGGAGGCGCCCTCGAAGGAGAGCGGGTCCGGATTGGGGTTGGCGACCCGGATTTTGGCCACCATGGTGGTCTCGAACAGAGTCGCCTCGGTGAACTCGAGTCCGGCCAGGGTGATCTCCATCTCCTCGAGGGCGTTGGTGCTGGCGCACCCTGCCGCCGCCGCCACCAAAGCCAGCACGAGGGCGGCCCTGACTGCCCCTTGTCCCCGGTTTTTCATGGTCGCTGTGCCGGCTGATGAGAGGATGTGCACGAGCACCCCCCCGTCAACCGTCCGTCGCCTCGCCGGACTCGGCTTCTACCGGCCGTAGCACCGTAGGCTGGTCCGCTCCGGAGGAGTAGATGAGCAGCTTGGTGTCTTTGAGCTCGAATCGCTCGGCGGTGTTCAGGGCTTCCATGAAGCTCTGCTCCTGCGCCATCTGTTCGTCGGGGCACATCATCATGGTGGCTCCGATGTGACCAAAGGCGATCCCGTCGCCGTCCGTCCCCCACGAGCCAAAGAAGCCGTTGCAGCCGGCATTGCCGGTGACCCGGTTCTCGGCCTCGAAGAACAGCGTCGACTCGAAGCCCTCGCCAACGGGCTCGCCGCCGATCGACTCGGCGACCCAGCCGGTGCCCACGAGCACGGCGACCTCCGACGGGGCCTCGGCCGCCTCCGTGGTCTCCGGTTGGGGCGCTGGCGAGCAGGCCACCCCCATCATCAGCACGAGAGAGAAGGTCAACATCGTCCGCGGTTTGGTCATGGCTGTCCTCCTAGTACCAGATGGGCCATCGTAGCACCCCTCCCAGTCCTCGGAACTCCGGATTTCGGGTTGCGGTCATCGTGATGAGATGCGATGAGGATCGGACCGTGCATGGCGTTCATCCCTGTCCGCAATCTGAAATCCGGAGCCCCAACCTGGATGACCGACCGACCCCCGAACGGAGAGAGTAAGATCGCCTCATGCGGCTGCTCGCCGACCTCCACATCCACTCCAGGTTCTCCCGCGCCACCAGCCGCGAGCTGAGCCTGCTTGCCCTGCACCGGGCGGCCCTCGAGAAAGGGATCGGCCTGGTGGGCACGGGTGACTTCACCCACCCGGGCTGGCGGTCCGAGATCGCGGAGCAGCTCGAGCCCGCAGAGAGCGGCCTGTTCCGGCTCAAGCCGGAGCTGGCCCGGGCGGCCGAGGAGGGCCTGCCGACGGCCTGTTCGGCCGAGGTCCGGTTCGTGCTCCAGACCGAAATCAGCAACATCTACAAGGCGGACGGGCGGGTCCGAAAGAACCACAATCTGGTCTACCTGCCGTCGCTGGACGCCGCCAACCGCTTCGCCGACCGGCTGGCGGCCATCGGAACCCTGGAGTCTGACGGGCGGCCGATCCTCGGCCTGTCGGCGCGCGATCTGCTCGAGATCACCCTCGAGACCGACCCGCTCGCCTTCCTCGTCCCGGCCCACATCTGGACGCCCTGGTTCTCCATGCTCGGCTCCAAGTCGGGCTTCGACTCCGTCGAGGAGTGCTTCGGCGACCTCGCCGGCCACGTCTTCGCCGCCGAGACCGGGCTGTCCTCGGACCCACCCATGAACTGGCGGGTCCGCGCACTGGACGGTCTGACCCTGGTGTCCAACTCCGATGCCCACTCGGCCGGGACCCTTGGCCGGGAGGCCAACCTGATCGATATCGAGCCCGGCTTCGCGTCGCTGCGGCGGGCGCTCTTCGCCCGAGACGGCTTCCTCGGAACCGTCGAGTTCTACCCGGAGGAGGGCAAGTACCACCTCGACGGCCACCGCCGGTGCGGGGTCCGGCTCGATCCCGAGGAGACCCGAACCCTCGGCGGCCGCTGCCCCGAGTGCGGCGGGACGCTCACCGTCGGCGTCGCCAGCCGGGTGCTCGAGCTGGCCGACCGGCCGGACGGCATCCGCCCGGACGGAGCGTCGCCCTACCAGCGCCTGGTGCCGCTGGCCGAGACGGTGGCCCAGGTGCTCGACATCGGTCCCGCCACCAAGGGGGTCCGTCACCAGACGGCGCGGCTCCTCGAGGCGCTCGGACCGGAGCTCAAGGTCCTCCGCGAGGTGCCGATCGAGGACATCCAACGGGTCTCGGGAGCGGTGATGGCCGAGGCGGTGCGCCGCGTCCGCACCGGCGAGCTGACCATCGCTCCGGGCTACGACGGCGAGTTCGGAACGGTGAAGATCTTCTCGCCGGCCGAGCGCGAGGAGCTGTTCGGCCAGCTCAGTTTCCTCCAGGGAACCGCCCGGCCGTCGCCCCCAGCCCGCCCGGCGGCTTCGGACGCGTCCGTGCGAGTCCGGTCCGAGTCCGACGTGGCTGAGCCGACCTCCGGTCGAGCACAGCATTTCACCGGAGTTGGCGCACGCCACCTCGCCCTCGACCGCCACCAGCTCGCGGCCGCGGAGGCGCCGAGCGGGCCGTTGCTGATCACTGCCGGTCCCGGCACCGGCAAGACTCTCACCATGGTGTCTCGGATCGCCCACCAGGTGCGCACCGGCACCGTCCGACCCGAGCAGGTGCTGGCAGTGACCTTCACAAACCAGGCCGCCGAGGAGCTCGCGCGGCGGATCCTCCGGGAGGTCCCCGGGGCCACTCCCGAGGCGCCCACCGTCACCACCTTTCACGGCCTCGGTCGGCGTTTGTTGGCGGGTTTGTCGGGGCGAGAGCCGGCCATCATCGGTGAGGACGAGCGGCTGGCCATGATTCAGCGCGCGGCGGGAGGGCTGCCCGAACGGGTCGCCCGCGCCATCCGGGACCGAATCAGTCTGTCCAAGCAGTCCCGCGATCCCTGGGAAGTTCTGGTGGGAGACCAGGAGCTACTGCCGGTGATCGCCCGTTATCAGGAGACTCTCGAGGAGGCGCAGGCGTTGGATGTGGATGACCTCGTGCTCCGCCCCTATCAACACCTCGCCACCGACCCCGCGGCCGCGGGCCGACTCGCCTCGCGGTGGTCCGCCATCTGCATCGACGAGTACCAGGACGTCAACGACGTCCAGGCGGCGCTGATCCAGCTGCTCTCTCCAAACGGAAACAACCTCACCATCATCGGCGATCCCAACCAGTCCATCTACGGCTTTCGGGGCGCCCGGCCGGGCCACTTCACCCGCTTCGCCGACAGTTACGAGGAGACCACCGTGGTGCGGCTCGAAAACAGCTACCGGCTGACCGACGACATTCTGCGCGCGGCGGAATCGGTACTGCGTGACCCCGCGGTGCTGCGATCCAGCCGCACGGGTCCCCCGGTGGAGCTCATCAACAGCCCCACCCCCGCGAGCGAGGCCGAACAGGTGCTGGAGCGCCTCGAACGGATCGTCGGCGGCACCAGCCACTTCGCGATCGACTCGGGCCGCGGAGCCGAGGCCGAGCAACCCGAGGTGGGGTTTGGCGACATCGCGGTGCTCGCCAGGACCCGCAGCCAGCGCCTGTTCATCCTCGAAGCCCTCGGGCGCAGCGCCATTCCCTGCCGCAGCGTCGGCGAGGACGAGCCCCACGATCCCCGGTCTGAGAAGGTGGCGGTGATGACCATGCACGCCGCCAAGGGGCGCGAGTTCGAGGTGGTGTTCGTCACCGGCCTCGAGGAGGGGCTCGTGCCCCTCCATCGGGAGGATTTCCCCACCGACGAGGACGAGGAGCGGCGGCTGCTGTACGTCGCCATGACGCGCGCGCGGCGGTTGCTGGTGCTGAGCTGGGCCCGGCATCGGACCATGTGGGGACGGCGGCTGCCCGGAAAGCCCTCACCCTTCCTCGCCGAGCTGCCGCCGACGGTGGTTCGGAGCTCACCGTCACTGCCCAGGAGCAGACCCCCCGACAGCCAGCTGCGGCTGTTCTGACCGCCCGCCCGCCCAGTCCAAAGTCGAAAGTCAAAAGTCGAAAGTCAGAGTCCACGTCGGACGATCGGAGACGGTTTTCACATTCCTCTTCCCCCAACCTCCTCATCACCTTGCACTTGAAACGCGGTGCTGGTGTATCCCTTCGACGGCATCGCCGCACTATAGGGAGAGCCGCCCCTCCCGATCCCGGGAAGGCCGGCAGCCAGATCGATCCTCGGGAGAGAAATGCAGGCGAACTGCCCAATCACCGGCGAGCCCGTCCTCCAGAAGCCCGAGTGGACGGACGTCCCCTTCGGCAGCAGCTACCGGCTGACGGTGCGGGTGGTGGGCAACGACATCGTCTTCATCCAGCCCGCGGGAACCGCCTCCAGACCGGTCCTCGAGCCGGCCCTCCAGATGGTCTCGAGGATCGTCAGCGAGGCGATCGGAGACCACACCCCGTACGTCCACATCGCGGACTACAGCCTGCTGCGGAGCGCCTCCGTCGAGGCACGAAAAGTCTTCATCAGCTACACGGCCGGCCGAAAAATGCTGAAGGGAGTGGTCTTCTACGGCGTCTCACCGACCCAAAAACTCAGCATCCAGCTGGCCCGGCGGCTGCATTTCGTGAAGGCCAACGTCGCCATCGTCGAGAATTTCGAGGCTGCGGTGGCCCACGCCCGGCAGTTTCTCTCTCGGGGGTCGGCCGCAACCGGCGCGGCGCCGGACGGGAGTCCACGCTGCCTGCCCACCGGCGACGAGGTCACCGCAACGCCCCATGAGTGGCTGTACGTACAGTCCGGGTTCCGGCTGCGTTGGGAGATCATCGACGGCCACGTAATGCACGGCACCTCGTCGGGGGTGTTGCGATCGGAACACATCGAGGACGTCATCAGCTTCACCGCCGAGGTGGTGAAACACGCCCGCCACTTCGGACGAAGGCCGGCGCTGATCATCGACATCAAAAACCTCGAAGGCGTCTCTGTGGCCGGACGCCGTCGTTTCGTCGAAACCCTGGCCCGGTGGCAGGAGGAGAACGAGCTGTCGCTGCTCGCCCTGTATGGTGCGAACCCCATGCTCAGGGGAGCGATCGCCATCTCGAGACCGTTCCTGCCCTTTCCTCTGACCCAGGCCCGGGACCTGAAGGCCGCCCTTCGACTGGTGCCTGAAAGGACCGCCAAGAAACGTCCGAGGGACGACTGGTACCGGGCCGGTTCCGTCACAGACTCCACGAGGCCGGCCGCCACCGAACAGCACATCGACGATGTGCTCCGATTCCTCGGCAACATCAACTGGCAGCGGGACGGGATGGAGTGGTGGAAGGACGAGGTCCCCACCGACCACCCGCTGGCGCCGGTCTTTGACGCGATCACCCTGCTCAAGGCCGACGTCGATCATCTTTTGACCGAACGCAAACGGGCCGAGGAGGCGCTGCGCGAGAGCACCGACCGCTACGGCACGATCCTCGAGAACATCGCTGACGGCTACTACGAAATCGACCTCAACGGGCGTCTCACCTTCTGCAACGACGCGATGCTGGACATCATCGGCCACCGCCGCGACGTGCTGCCCGACCTCGACCCCGGGGTCTTCATGGCCCCGGAGCATGCAGCCAGGATCATGGCGGCTTTCAAACGCGTCTATCGCACCGGCCAACCCGCCCAGGTGCTGGACTGGGAGCTGATTAGGTCCGACGGCCGCAAGGTCACCGTCGAGGCCTCGATTTCGCTGATCGAGGCGGCGACCGGCAAGGGCGCCGGCTTCCGCGGCATCGTCCGCGACGTCAGCGAGCGGGCGATGGCGGACCGCGACCGGGCCCGACTCGAGGCCCAGCTGCGCCAGGCCCAGCGGATGGAGGCGGTGGGCACCCTGGCCGGCGGCATCGCCCACAACTTCAACAACCTGCTGATGGGCATCCAGGGCAACGTCTCGCTGGTGCTCAAGGACACCAGCCCCCGACACCCCCACCACCAGCGGCTGCAGACCATCGAAGCCCTGGTCAAGGGCGGCTCGAAGCTGACCGCCGAGCTGTTGGGATTCGCCAGGGCGGGCCGCTACGAGGTGCGGGCCATCGACGTCAACCAACTGGTCCGAGAAACCGCCGAGACTTTCGCCACCACTCGGCGCGAGATCCGGGTCCATCACGAGCTTTCACCCCGTCTGCTCAGGGTCCGCGCCGACCGCGGCCAGCTCGAGCAGGTGCTGCTCAATCTGTTCATCAACGCATCGGACGCCATGCCCTCGGGAGGAGATCTGTACCTGCAGACCCGCATCGTGTCCCACGACGCCCTTCAGGGGCGCCAGTACGAGCCCAAGCCCGGCGACTACGTCCAGGTGCTCGTGCGCGACACCGGCTCCGGCATGGACGAGACCACCCAGCGACGCATTTTCGAACCGTTCTTCACCACCAAGGGCCTGAGCGGCGGCACCGGCCTCGGACTCGCGTCGGTCTACGGCACGGTCAAGGCCCACGGCGGCTATGTGGACGTCACCTCGGGCCTAGGCGAAGGCGCCACCTTCACCCTCTCCCTGCCCGCCACCGCGGAGGATGTCTTTTCGGCCGAGGAGACCCAGGGCGAGATCCTGCTCGGGCGAGGCACGGTGCTGGTGGTGGACGACGACGAGGCGGTGCTGGAGGCCTGCGCCTCGATCCTCGCCTACCTCGAGTACACCCCGCTCAGGGCCGCCACCGGGACCCAGGCGGTGGAGCTCTTCGAAGAGCACGCCGGGCAGATCGACCTGGTCATTCTAGACATGATCCTGCCCGACATCAGCGGTGGTGAGGTCTTCGACGCCATCCGCAAGATCGACCCGATGGTCACGGTGCTTCTGGCGTCGGGCTACAGCCTCAACGGAGCGGCGCAGGGGATTTTGGAGCGCGGCTGCGACGATTTCATCCAGAAGCCATTCACCATCGAACAGCTGTCGCAGAAGATCAATGGGGTGCTTTGCGAAAGTTCGTAACGTCCCTTTTCGAAAAGCTGACCACCCCCCCGACCACCCCGCTTTTCGAAACCAAAAACTCAAACAGTTCCATTAGCCCTACTGCCTTCCTGCCCTGAGTTACAATGCCTGCACCAAATATCGGAGGAAGAACATGAGCGACGAAAAGAGCTTCTGGGACAAGACCAAGGATGCAGCGAAGAAGGTCGGCGACAAGGTGGAGGATGCGGCCGAGGACGCGTGGGAGAAGACCAAGGACACCGCCGAAGCGGTGGGTGATGCCGTGGAGGCCGGGGTGGACAAGATGGACGACATGGCTGAGGACGCCTGGGACGCCACCAAGGGCGCCGCCAAGGGCGTCGGGAGCTTCGCCTCGAGCTCGTTCGACAAGGCCAAGAAGGCTACCGGGGAAGCAATCAAGGACGCCAAGGACCGGGTCAAAGGCAAGGACGAGGACACCGCCTGATGAGCAAGACTCTGATCGGATGCATGGCGCTGGCGCTGGGATTTGTTCTGCTCGCCGGCATGATGACGATGGGGATCTACAACCGCCTGGTCGGCCTGTCCGAGGCGGTGGACGCGGCCTGGGCCCAGGTGGAAAACGTCTATCAGCGGCGGGCAGACCTGATCCCTAACCTTGTGGCCACCGTCAAGGGCGCCGCCGACTTCGAGCAAGAGACCTTGCAGAACGTGGTCGAGGCGCGCGCCAAGGTGGGTCAGATGAGCTTCAACGAAGCCCCCACCGCCACCCAGATGGAGCAGTTTCAGGCCAACCAGGACGCTCTGTCCTCGGCCCTGTCGCGGCTGCTGGTGGTGGTGGAGCGCTACCCCGAGCTCAAGGCCACCCAGGCCTTCCGTGACCTGCAGGTCCAGCTCGAGGGCACCGAGAACCGGATCGCGGTCGAACGCCGGCGGTACAACGACACGGCGCGCGCCTACAACACCGCCCGGAAGCGCTTTCCGGCGGTGTTCCTGGCGGGGCTGTTCGGTTTCGATGGCAAGGCCTACTTCGAGTCCAAGCCGGGATCGGACGAGCCGCCGGTGGTGGAGTTCTGATCTCAGTTCGCAGAGCTCGCCGGCTATTCGGTGCGGCTGACCTGGAGTCGATCCGTCGCGCCACCGCCACCGCCGAGCTGCGGACCTCGGGCGAGATCGTCCCCTACATCGTGGAGCGGATCACCGACCACGATGAGGCCCGCTGGCGGGGCGCAGCCGTCGGCGCCCTGGCCGCGACGCTCATCGCCGGAGTCATCCACAGCCTGGGCGGGCTGTGGGGCGGAGCCGGCGTGCTGTGGATCACGCTGCCGGCGATGGCCGGCGCCGGCGCGGGCTACGCGATCGGCGGGCTGGGGGCGATCGCCAGGCGACTGATCCCCACCGACACCATCGACCGGTTGGCCCGGCTGCGTGCAGAGGCGGCCTTCCTCGACGAGGAGGTCTTTGGCACCCGCGACCGCACCGGCATCCTGATCTTCCTCGCCCTGGCCGAGCACCGCGCCGTGATCGTCGCCGACGAGGGCATCAACCGGGCCGTGGCCGACGGCGTGTGGGATCGCGTGGTCGCCGACCTGGTAGCGGGAATCCGAGCCGGCCGTGCGGCCCAGGCGCTCGAGGACGCCGTCGTTCGCTGCGGCGAGATCCTGGCCGAGCACCGGGTCGAGCCCCGGCCCGACGACACCGACGAGCTCGACGACCGGCCCCGGCTGAGGGAGCGGTGACGGTGCACCGTCTGCAGAGGTTGACGGTCGTCGCATGGCTCGTGCTCTTGGCCGCGAGCGCCGCCACAGCCCTCGAGGTTCCCTACCTCGCAGGCCGCGTCAACGACCTGGCCGGCATGCTGTCTGACGCCACCGAGGCCGATCTCGAGCAGCAGCTGGCCGCCCTCGAAGCTGAGTCCGGCGCCCAGGTGGTAGTGCTCACCGTGCCGTCCCTGGAGGGCGATCCTCTCGAGGACTTCTCCCTCCGGGTGGCCGAAACCTGGCGGCTCGGCCGCGAGGGGGTTGACGACGGCGTGCTGCTGCTGATCGCCCGCGACGAACGCCAGGTTCGCATCGAGGTCGGCTACGGCCTCGAGGGTGCCCTGCCCGACGCCCTGTCTCACCGCATCATCACGGGCCTGATCACGCCCCGGTTTCGCGCCGGCGACTTCGACGGCGGAGTGGAAGCCGCGGCTGGCGCTCTCGCCGCTGCCATCAGAGGCGAGGAGCTCGTTGTCCCCGAGCCGCGGTCCAGCAGCAACACCGGCCTACCCGCGCTGGCGACCCTGCTCTTCCTCGGGCTTTTCTTCCTGCCCTTCTTCAACGCGGCGCTGCGCACGCCCGGCGCGGGGGCGTGGTTCCTCTACCTTTTCTTGACTCCCTTTCTGTTCGTGTTCCCGGCGGCGGTGGCCGGGCTGGCCGCCGGCATCGCGGCCGCGGCGGCCTGGCTGGTACTGTTCCCGATCCTGAGGAGCTTCTGGCCGAAGGGGCCGAGCGGATCCGGCGGCCGCGGCGGCTGGGGGCCGATCTGGACGGGCGGCTCATCGGGCCGTTCATCGGGTGGTTTCTCGGGCGGTCGGGTTCTCGGGGGGCGGCGGCAGCTTCGGCGGCGGCGGTGCGTCAGGGGGCTGGTAGTCGCCCGAACCCCCGCCCAGTCTAAAGTCCAAAGTCCAAAGTCGTCGCACCCGCCCGTGCCCGAGGTTGAGGGGCGAAACATTTCAGCTCGCGGTCACGCCGCCCCACTTGCCCTGGGAGGGGCAGCACTCGTTTGACTTTAGACTTTCGACTTTTGACTCAGCGGTCACTCGAGGTGGGCGCGGCGGTTGCGAACCCTCCAGTAGCGACGAAGCCGCAGCGGCCTGGTATCGCGAACCCTCTCGGAGAGGACCGCCGCGGTCCACCGATCGAGCAGCCGGTCGCCGTCGGCGAAGGCCTCTCCCGGAGCGGGCGGATCGGCAAGCCACCCGCTTTCCACCTCGTCTCTCTGGGCCGTAAACAGCGGCAGCAACCGGTCGGGGTTCCTCATCACCCTACGATGGAGTCGTTCGTGACGCCACCACAGGCTGTCGGGGTCGGCCACGTCGGTGGGGGTGGGTCCCAGCAGCAAGGGTTCGGTGACCCGCACCGGCTTAAAAAGCGAGGTGCAGGGCGCGGCGGTGGCCGTGGCCCAATGACGGCAGCCGTCGGGACCGAGCTCGGAGACCCACGAGGCGGTGGTCTGGGAGTTGACCACCAACCCCCCGGGGTGGACGCAGGGGGCCGAGATCCCGCCGGTGAGCCAGTCGTAACGCGGGGAAGGCCGGCCGTCGCCATGATCGCGCAGCATCGCCATCAGGTCGGCCGCGCCGCGGGCGCTGCGGGCGGCCTTGGCGGTCAGCGCCTGCCGGATTCGGCAGCGGCTCGCCCACGACTTGATCTTGTCGGTGTGGCGGTCGGCGAAGCCGTGGATGGTGAGACCGTTGGAGATCGTACGAACGCCCTCCACCCGGTTTTCGGCCCAGCGCTGGCCGGCGGTCTCCAGCACCCAGGCACCAGCCGGATCGGCGATGAGGAAGCTCGCGTGGTAGGTGAAGCCGCGGTGCTCGTGACCGCAGCCGCCGCCCTGGCCGTGCTCCTCGAGCAGCCGGATGATGGCCTCGAGAGCCTCCTGGGCGCTGCTGCCCCGCTCGAGGCCGAGCCGCACCAGGTCCATACCGGTGAGGCCCTCGTCGAGGTAGGGCTGGTCGGTGAACACCGCCTCGTTGCCGATCACCACGCCGTGCTCGTTGGCCCCCATCTCGGCGCCCCACATCCAGAACGGCCGGCTCAGCAGCACCGCGTGGGTGCGCTCGACTTGGGGAATCTCGACCCAGGTGCAGCGGACGTTTTCGCCGGGTCGGTGCTCGAGGCGGGGCCGCCAGTCCAACGCCTGCCCCTCGTTGGGGTCACGGTCGGAGTTTTTGGCGAACAGCACCCGGTCGGGGCGCACGATGACGATGGTGTCGCACATCTCGACCGCCATTATCCCCCACCCACCCATTCCAAATTGCAAATTCAATTCAAATTGCAAATTGAAAATCGGTTGTCTCCAACCACTCGCCTGGGTGGGTGGTGGTAATTTTCAATTTGGAATCTTCAATTTGGAATTCGCAATTGGCGTTTAGCGGGCGATCTTGCCGGGCAGGAGGAAGGGGTAGGGTCGGCGGCGGACCGTGCGCTGCCACCACCGGTCGGCGCGGCGCAGCCGCTGCAGCAGGGCCCACAGCCGAGCGTCGCCGCGATAGTAGGCCGCCGCCTCCTGCTCGGTGATGGGCGGTTTTACGACCGCAGCGGCCCGTTCGAGGAGGGTCGCCACCACCACATCCATTCGCTCCTTGTAGAGGTTGCCGGCGAGGTCGAGCAGCGCGCCCCGCACCGTGTAGAACTTGTCCAGGATGGCGCCGATGGCGAAGCGACGCACGGCCCACCGTAGCGCCCAGGGCACCGAGGCGAGGTGCAGCTCCACATCGAACAGGTCGGCGCCGTTTTCGTCTCGGACGAACGGCGTCGAGATGTCGTAGTAACGGAGGCCGTCCTGGGTGAGCGCCCAGTTCGAGAGCTGTGCATCCAGGCCGCGCTGCTCGGTGATACAGCCGCTCACCCGCGCCACCATATGGTCGAAGAGCGGTGCCGCGGCAGCACCGTCCGCGCCGCGCAGCCGGTTCACCAGCAGGGCCTCGGACGGCAGCTCGGGCTGTAGGCAGTACGCGGTCAGGCTGCCGTCGGCTGCGGCCACGGCGTGCACCGCGGTCTCGGGCACCACGATGCCGCAGTCACCCAGCTCGGCCACGTAGTCCTCCACCAGTCGCCGATAACTGCTGAACGCGGCCTCGTCGGCGAGGCCGGGCAGGCGCTTGCAGGCCATGGATCGGCCGCCCACCCGGCAGCGCAATACCAGGGTGATCTCGCCGTAGCCCACCACCTCGAGCCCGGAAACGTCACCGGTCTCGAGCGCCCGCGTCACCGCAGCTTCGAGCCGCTCGAGATCCTCACGGACTGGCATCGGCACCACCGTTCTGATTGGAGATTGCGTTCACCCTCCCGGCCTCCTGAGTTGAAAGTTGAAAGTTGAAAGTTGGAAGTTCCCACCCACCCACCCATCCCAAATTCCGAATTGCGAATTGTCGGCGTCCGAGGTCGTTTCTGCTGGGTTCCAACAACGATTTCGGACGGCCAGAATTCGTAATTCGCAACTCGTAATTCGCAATCACTCGAAGGCACCGGCGACTCGGTCGATCAGCTCGTCCGTTTCCCCGTCGGTGAGCGTCAACGGTGGAAGAAACTGGATCACCGAGCGATCGTTGTTGGCCCAGACCACGAACACGCCGGCGTCGAACAGGGCCTTGGCCGCGATCATCGCCGCGCCCTCGTTCGGGAAGACAAGGCCCATCATCAGGCCCCGGCGCCGTAGCTCGAAGGGCAGGTCTGAGAATGCCTCCTCGAAGACCTCGCCCAGCTCCCTCACTCGAGCCAGAAACGCCGGCTCCTCGACCACGTCGAGCACCGCCAACGCCGCCACGCAACCGAGCTCGGCGCCGCCGAAGGTGGCGATGTGGACGAAGGGGTTGCGGTGGAAGACCGCGGCGAGCTCGGGGCCGAGCAGCGCCGCGGCCATCGGGTAGACGCCGCCGCCGAGGCCCTTGCCGGTGATCAGCGCGTCCGGCACCACACCCTCCTGCTCGACGCACCACAGGCTGCCGGTGCGGCCGAGTCCGGTCTGGACCTCGTCCACGATCAGGCGCGCGCCCCACTCCCGGCACAGGGCGGCGACGTCGCCGAGGTAGCCCTCGGGGGGCATCGCCATTCCGAGGGTGGCCGGGATCGGCTCGAGCAGCACCGCCGCGGTGCCCTGGTCCACCACCGCGGCCAGCGCATCGAGGTCGGCGAATGGCACCTGGATGAAGCCGGGCAGGTTCGGCCCGAAGGGGTCGCGGTACTCGGGGTCGCCGGCGGCGGCGGCCAGCCCGGTGTGGCCGTGGTAGCCGCCGCGGGCCGACACCACCCGCTGGCGGCCGGTGGCCGCCCTCGCGGCCTTGATGGCGATGTCCACCGCCTCGCCGCCGCCCGGGGCGAAAACGACCCCCGGCAGCCGGTTGCCGGTGGTGGCCGAAAGTCGGGCCGCCAGCGCGGCGCGGAATCCCGACACCAGGTGGTGGTTGCCGACGTCGAGCTGGTCGAGGGCGGCCCGAAGGGCGGCCACCACCTGCCGGTTGCGGTGGCCGAGGTTGAAGACCCCACCGTTGCAATGGCAGTTGATGAAGCTGCGGTCGGAGTAGGCATCCCAGAAGCGGATGCCCTGGCGGCGGCCCATCACCAGGTCGAGACCGAGCTGACGGTAGAGCTCCACCTTGCCGGCGGACAGGTGCTCGGCGAAGACCGCCATGGTCTCATCGGACGACGGGAAGGGCTGGTCGGGACCCTTCATGGGGACCTCCAACTCATGGGGACCTCCAACAGGTTGTGGTGGCTTCCATCGTAATGCTGCTGGGCCTCGTTGGCGTGAATTGAAAATTGAAAATTGAAAATTCCCGCCCGCCCACCCCGTCGATGGTCGTTGGTCGCTGGGTCGGCTCGATGAGGAATGACGATTGTGGAAACCGGGGTCGGCGTGCGAGGGCGACGGCGCGGGCCATGCCTTCCAGTGCGGCTGGTTCAAGAACAACGGCGACTTCTTCGTCTCTGATACCGCCGGAGCGGGCGTCTTCTCGTGCGCCGGCCTGGCGGAAATGGAGTTCGGATCGGCGGATTGCACATTCAACCCGGTGGACGACCTCGTCTTTGCCGGTCAGGGCGTCACCCAGACGGCGATCGGCGACCTGCTGGCCGTCGATCAGGGCGGCGGCAACCTGTATTGGCTCGAGATCGATCCCTACTCAGGTCTCTTCACTCCGTTGGGGGGGTCGGTGCTGATCTCCGGCCTCGACAACCCAGTGGGCGTGGCGCGCTCGGCTGACGGCGCCATCTTCCTGGCCACCGCCGACGGACTGATGCAGTATGCCGCGGACGGCAGCGAGGTAGGAACCTGCGAAGGCTTCGGCCGACGCGATGACCCCTACTTCCTCGACTTTGCCGCCGACGACACGCTGTACGTGGCCACCATCAGCAACAAGGCCGGCACCCTGTGGGAGATGACCACAGACGACTGCGACTGCGACGGCTCGAGCTCTGCCTGCGAGGCCCGTCCGATCTTCGTCTTCGACAAGAAGAGCGGGTATGAGCCCACGGCGGTCGGCGTCGCCGTGCCATTGTCCACCGATGAGGTGACGAAACTCGACTTCTACGGCAACCAGCTGTTCAGCTTCGAAGACCACGCCTACGAGCTGACCGCCGGGACCACGGACACCACCTGCGACGCCACGATCGAGGCCGTCGAGGTGACTCCCGAGTGCCTCGAGCGCCTGATCGCCAACGTTCCGGACCTGAACGATCCCGATGATCCAGTGGTCGCGACCCCGGTGTTGTACAACGGCGACGGCGGCTCTGGGCAGATCTACGTGCTCACCGCCGGCGCGAGCTGTCCTCCAGCGGAGGATGGTTTTTACCGACACGCGATCTCGGCCTACACCGAGTTCCTGGCCAACCCGCGGATGATCCGCTGCGAGGACATGGCAGTGGAGGATCTGTGCAATCCAGATGTCCCCGCGCCGACATGCAGCGTGGCGGAGCTGAACACCTACTTCCCGTTCAACGGCATCTTCGAGGGCGACGGCCGCATCGCCAGCAAGTCCGACACCTTCTCCGAGTACTTCCTGGTGGAGGTGGCGCTGGCCACCGGCACCACTCCGGGCTACTTCTGCGGTTTCGAGACGCCCTTTACGAACCCCCCGGTGCCCTATGGCTACACCGGATACAACGACCCGAACATCTTGAATGACGCCGGCTTTGTGGCGGCGCTGCCAGTTTTCAGCAACACCGAGACGGCGCCGTTCAAGTTCAAGATCGGCGACGCGACGCTTGGCTATAACACCTGCCTCACCGGCGGACCGTACATCACCAACGCAACCGTGCTGATGTCCATCGCACGGCTGCGGGACGGCTCGGGTGCTCCCGTGTTCTCCCCGACCCCGGTGTACGCGGCGGGCAACTCCGCCATCGTCGACCCGGCGATCTTCAACGAAGCCCAGAACCCCACCAAGACCTACCACTTCAACGGCAAGTTCCCGTACCCGCCGTACTCGCCGGGGGTCTACCAGATCGTGCTGGTGCCGCTAACCGACAACTTCGCTGCCGAGGTGCGCTACTTCAAGGTGCAGTAGCACTCGGTGTTCCTTCGATCCACAGCGGGCCTTCGGGCCCGCTTTGTTGTGAGGGCGGGCTTGCCCCTGCAACCCAGCCGGAACAACATTCCGAGCGAGGCCGCACAGCGGCCGAGTCGAGGGATCTCTTCGACAATCGCAGCGAGGATAGATGGGGCACAGTTGCCGTTGGCGCTCCCCCACCCAGATCCTTCGACTCGCCGCTCTATCGAGCGGCTCGCTCAGGATGACACGATGGACTATGGGGAAACCCACCCTGCTCCCGAGACCAGCGGCCCACAGAAGATCCAAATAACTCGAAAAGCGGGGTCGGGAGGGTGGGAGGAGAGCTTTTCGAGCGGTGGGAGGGCGGGGGCTTTCCACATTCCTCATTCCAAAGTGTTTTCCCGGCGTACAGCCCAGCCGGCACCGCGGATGATTCCTGCGACAGATTCTCTTTGAAGCTGCTTGACAAGCAACCACAATCTCATCTGTGTTACACTGTTCGGCACTCGAGAAGAGATGATTTGATGGTTTCATCGTTCGGCATTCCGCGGTCCGTGGGGGGCACCGTAGCTGGATTTCCGCCCGCCCACCCGGCCACCACCGGGTTGAAAGTTGAAGGTTCAAAGTTGAAAGTTCCCACCCGGCCAGCTGTCGAGGTGGGCGCGGCCGGGGTGGTCGGTTTTCCGAATTCCGAATTCCGAATTCCGCGTTCTCCCTTTCATTTCCCGGGTTCAACCAAACCCGTGGTCTCCAAGGCGTCCCATCTATTGGTTGTGTGCAACCCGCCGCGAGGTCCCTCCGCGTCCAGCATGAACCCCGCGGCACATCATCTGGGAGGTGATTGATATGTTGCGTCAGAATGCGATCTTCATAATGGCCGCGGTGATGCTGATGGGCGGTGTTGCCGCCGGTCAGCAGCCGGAGGCGGTGACCGGCCCGATCCCGACGGTCTACGTTTCCAGTCCGGCCGACGACACGATCTATCAGGTGACCGTGCCGGACGACGGTTACCCGACGGTCGTACCCGTGTACTACGAGCAGGGCTCCGACTACCGGGATCTGGTGTTTGGGCCGGACGAGAAGCTCTACGCCTGCGATCCAAGCCAGGGCAAGATCATTCGGTTTTTCCCGGCACCTGGCGGTACCCCGGACCTGCCGTGTTTCGAGTCGTACTGTATAGGCTTATGCTCCGATGGAATCGAATGCTTCAACAACTGCATGACGTCCTGTTTGAATGGAGACGACATTTGTGATGCTGACTGTTCACTCGGTGGATCTGTTATTCCAGAAGTCGTTTACTCCGGTCAAGGCAGGTATGAGTGCGGTTGGTTCAACTCCACCGGCGACCTGCTGGTGGTCAACGATAGGGTCGAGCAGAACGCCGGCGTCTGGGCGTTCCTCGGGGTCGGCGCGAACGACGACTGGTCCGCCTCGGATCCGGTCCCGTTCCCGGTTGACGACCCCTTCCCGGACATCCCCAGCCTCGGCCTGACCCAGTTCGGCGACGGCGACCTGCTGGTGCCTGATGCCTTCTCGGGAGCCGTGGAACGGATGGAGTTCAGCCCGGCCACCGGCTTCGAGCCCAGCATCGGCGTGTCGTCGGTGATCACGGATACGGTCAAACCCATCGGTATCGCGCGGTTGAGCTCCGGAGACGTCTTTCTCGCGGAAGATGAGGAAGTCGGGAATGATAATTCTGTCCCCGTCATGTCCAGGTGGACCTACGACGCCACCACAGACTCATGGGCGAAGGACCCGGACTTCGAGTGCGAGTTCCTCGCCGAGGGCGACTACCACCGACCCTTCTACGTCGAGGCGGCCGCGGACGACACCCTCTACGTCGCCACCAGCTACCTCAACGAAGGCTCGGATGATGCGTGGGGCATTCTGTGGCGGGTGGATCCGTCCCAACAATATTGCAACGAAGAGCATCTGTTTGACTTCTTCTTCCCGAACCAGGACCAGGAGGCCGCGGTGGGCTTGGCCTTGTCGAATACGAGTGTTGCCAGTCCTCAAAAGACCGTCGGCGACGACGGCTACGTGGCGTTCAACTTCAACGACCACGTCTTCGAGGTAATCGATGCGCCGGCCGAGTGCTCCGCCGTGATGACCTCGGTGCAAACGCCGCCCGCCTGCCTCGACCGGCTGCTGCTCAACAACGAGATCAACGCCACGCCGCGGGCCAACTACGAGGGCGAGGGCGCCTTCAGCCAGGTCTACTACGTCGACGGCGTGAGCTGCGAAGGCGAGATCGACAAGGCGATTTCGGCCTACATCAGGGCGCTCGACTACCCGACCATGATCGCCTGCCACGCCCAACCCGGAGTCGACCTCTGCGACCCGCTGTTCGTTCCCTCCTGTGAAAAGGTGCCGTTGACGGGGGTCGACCCCTTCGGCGGGCTCTTCGAGGGTGACGGCCGCATCGCCGGTCGGTCCGACTCCTTCTCCCAGTACTTCCTGGCCGAGGGCAATCCGGCCCCGATCGAGGAGGCCGGCGAGTGGTGCCGCTTTTGGTTCCCGCTGTGGGACGTCGACAGTCCGGACGCAGGCTGCATGCCCACCTTCCCCTCCGGCTGGATCATTCCGGTCAAGTTCCGCCTTGCCGCGGCCGACGGCGGTCACTGCTGGTGGGGTCCGTGGAAGGACGACGCCAGCCTCCTGCTGACCATGTCCAGGGTCCGCGACGAGCAGGGTAACTCGACGTACGACCCGGTTGACATCCAGTGCCTTGGCCACGACTGCGAGGGCGGAGCCAGGTTCCCGTTGCCAAACAGGCCATGGAAGCCCTACGTCCTGCGGTTGTTCTCCTGCGGACTGCCTGCGGGCGTGTACCAGCTCACCGTGACCTCGGACAACGGTGAGATCCCCATGCAGTACACCTTCCTGAGGCTGGTCGGCCACTAACCGGCTGGTTGAACGGATTCCCGGGCGGGCCTTCGGGCCCGCCTTGTTGTGACGGCGGGCTGGCCTTGGCAGCCCAGCCGGAACAACATCCCGAGCGAGGCCGCACAGCGGCCGAGTCGAGGGATCTCTCCGACAGTCGCAGCGAGAACGGATGGGCACAGCTGCCGTTGGCGCTCCCCCACCCAGATCCTTCGACTCGCTCCGGTCTTTCCGACCTCCGCTCGCTCAGGATGACAGGAGAGGCTATGGGGAAACCCGCTCTGCCCCCGAGAACAGCAGCCCATAGAGGATTCCTGAAACTCGAAAAGCGGGGCCGGGAGGGTGGGGGGAGAGCTTTTCGAGCCGTGGGAGGGGAGCTTTTCGAGCCGTGGGCGGGTGACTGGCCGGGCCCACCCCAACCATCAATCTTCAATCTTCAATCTTCAATCTTCAATCTTCAATCAGAGGATTGTGGCAGGCACAGACGCTACGAGTCGCCCGCAGCCGCGATGGGTGCAAGATCCGACCGCGTCAGCGGCCCCTCGCCTGCCTCGGCCCGAATCGCCGCGACGGCCTCGGCGGCCCTGGCCCGGTGGCGGGCGGCGTCTTCGGCCCTGCCCTGGTCCGCGACGGCCTCGGCCAGCAGGTGCTGGCTTTGGGCCACCAGAGGCGCGGCACCCATGTCCTCAGACTCCCGCAGCGCCCGCCTGAGCAGCTCCTCGGCCGCGGCGGGGTTGCCGGCGGCCAGCCGGGCCGAGGCCAGGCAGATGGTGCACCGGGTCGCCAGATACCTGGCGCCGCGGCCCTGGGCGTCCCGCATCAGCGCCTCAAGGGCGGGCGCCGCCCGGCGGTCACCGGCCATCAGCCGGGCCCGCGCCTGCCCGGCCCTGGCGGCGAGCACCTGATAGGGATCGCCGGCGGCAGTTCCGGCCTCCATGGCCAACGGATACAGCGCGCCGGCCAAAGCGGAGTCTCCTATGTAGAGCAGCCGGTCGGCCTCGAAGCGCAGGATCTGCGACTCCAGCAGCCGGTCGCCGAGGCCGCGGGCGGCCGCAAGGGCGTCTTCGAGCACCGCCGCCGCCTCGTCGAAGCGGCCGAGCAGGGCGAGCGCGTTGCCGCGGCCGCCGAGGGCCTCCACGGACCACGACCCGGTCTCCTCGAGCCGGCGAAAGATCTCGAGCGCCTCGTCGATGGCAGCCAGGCCCGCCGCATACCGGCCCTGCTGCTCGTACACCCTGCCCAGGCTGAACGACTCGTAAGCGGCGCCGAGCTCGTCGGTGGCCTCGCGCCGCTGCTCCAGCGCCCTCACGTAGTGGTCCTGGGCCTTGGCGAGGTTGCCCATGGCGTTGTAGGTCTCGGCCAGGTTGTGGAGGGTGTCGGCGACGTCGTAGGGGTTGCCCAGACGCTCCCGGATGTCCAACGCCTGCTGGTAGTAGGTGAGAGACTCCGAGTACTCTCCCTGGAGGTCATAGATGAAACCGATGTTGTTCAACGCCAGCGCGCGGTTGGGCTCGTCGCCGATGTCGATCTGGATGCGGAGCGCCTCCCGGGTGTTGACCAGGGCCTGATCGTAGTTGCCGTGATCGAGCTCGAAGCTGCCGAGGTTGAGCAGCATCTGGCCGATGCCGTAGTCGTTGCCGATCTCCCGGTTGAGCTCCACCGCCTGCCGGTAGCTTTCGCGCGCCGCCTCGGTCGAGCCGGCGCGGTCCTGCAGGTTGGCGATCTCGTTGAGGCTCGAGGCCATGCCGCGGCGATCTCCGATCTCCCGCTTGATGGCGAGGGACTCCTGGAAGCTGCTCAGCGCCTCCTCGGGCTGGTCGAGGTACTTGTAGGCGATGCCGAGGGCCTGCATTGTGTTGGCCTTGGCCTCGGGGTTGTCGGCCTGGATGGCCAGGCTGAGCGCCTGATTCAGCGGCGCCAGCGAGTCCTGCGGGTTGCCGCTTCTGATCAGCACCCGGCCCCGGGCGAGCTGGGCGGCGACGTTGCGGGGATCGGCCTCGAGGGTAGTGCCGAGGTGCTCCAACGCCTGGTCGAAGGAGCCGTCCCCCTCGTAGAGCATGGCCAGCTGGAAGTGGATCTCCGGGTCGTTGGGGTGCAGACGGAGCAGGTTCTGGTAGGCGTCGACGCCGGCCTCGTAGTTGCCCTGGATGGAGGCGTCCTGGGCGAGGATCATGAACCGCTCGGCGTCAGGAAGCCCGTCGGACAGCTCAACCGCCCGCCGCGACGACTCCTCGGCCTTCTGGCTGCGGCCGAGGGCGTCGTAGGTCTGGGCCAGCCGGGCGTGGGCGAGGGCGAAGCCAGGGTCGGCCTCCGCCGAGCGCTCGAAGGCGGTCAACCCGTCGAGGTTGTTGCCGACGCGCACCAGCGCCAGCCCCTCGTTGTAGGAGCGCAGCGCCGGAATCGAGTCCGACGACGGCATGAAGGCCTGACGCTCGAGCTCGCGGCGGCCGGCCCGCGACAGCGCGAGGCCTGCCCTGATCTCCTCGGCGAGACCGTTGACGGCCTCCAGCAGGTTGCTCTCGCCCGCCGCCTCGGCCTTGAGGGTGACCGTGTTGTGGCGCTCGAAGTCGCGCAGGGTGGCGTCGATGCGGATCTGGTCGCCGAGCCGAGCGAACTGACCCCACACCAGGGTGTCGGCGTTGCCGAACTCGGCGATCCGGCGCAGGGTGGTCTCCTCGGCGGCCTGGCCCGGAGCGAGGCGGAGGTCGCGCAAGATCTGGTGGACCCGGTCCGAGGAGACCGTGCGCAGGCTCGCCGACTGACCGACGTCGGTGCGCAGCATCTCGGCGAGGCCGTCGCCCAGCCAGTCGAGCTCGGGGTCGCCGGTGGCGTTCTTGAAGGGCAGGATGGCCAGCGACACCGCGTCGGCGGACGGCCCTGGAACTCCCGCGGCCTGGCCGTCGGCCGGCTCGCCGCGCGGCCACAGGGCGACACCCCCGGCGATCAGCGCCACCACGACAACCGCGGCGGCGGCGATCAAACCGAGCTTGAGCCGCTTCGATCCGGCGGTGGTGGTGGGCCGCATCGCCATCATCGTGGGACCCATGGTCATCTGGGTGCCGCCGCCCCGCCACACGCCGAGGTCCTGGAGCACCTCGCGGGCCGACTGGTAGCGCTTGTGTGGCTGGATTTCGAGGCAGCGCCGAATGATGTCGCCGACGTACGGCGGCAGCTCCGGCACCAGGTCGCGCACCGGCTTCGCCTTCTCCTGGGTGCGCTTGAACATGGTGGCCATGGGAGTGTCGCCGGAGTAGGGGAGCTTGCCGGTGAGCATCTCGAAAAAGATGATGCCGAGCGCGAAGATGTCGGTGCGGGAGTCGGCCGCCTCGCCCTTGACCTGCTCCGGCGACATGTAGTCCGGGGTGCCCATCATGGCGCCGGTCTGGGTCATGCTGGCCGACTGCAGCGAGCGGGCAATGCCGAAGTCCATCACCACCACCCGGCCGTCGGCGGCGATCATCACGTTCTGCGGCTTGAGGTCGCGGTGGACCACGCCCTCGGCGTGGGCCGCGTCCAGGGCGAGGCAGATCTGCTCTAAGATCAGCGCGGCGTCCTCCACCGACAGCGGCCCGCTCTCCCGGATCAGGGCGGTGAGGTCCTTGCCCTCGATGAACTCCATCGAGATGAACTTGATGCCCTCGGCCAGACCGAGATCGTAGATCCTGACCACGTTGCGGTGGGTGATCTCGCGGGCGAGGATGATCTCCTGCTTGAAGCGCGCCAGCACCTCCTCGTCGGCCTCGAACTCGGGCCGGATCACCTTCAAGGCGACGTCGCGCTCGAGCTCGAGGTCGCGGGCCTTGTAGACCGCGCCCATGCCGCCGATGCCGAGCCTCGAGGAGATCCGGTAGCGGCCGCCGAGCACGGCGCCGCGGTCGAGGACGCCCGGCTGACCGCCCGGCGACGCCGGCGCCGCGGGCAGCGGAGTGCCGTGGGTCGGCGCCTCGCCGTCCACCTGATCCACCGCCGGCAGGGCGTCGGTGGGCCATTCATCCAGCGACTGGTCGGCGTTGGGGATGATGGTCTGGGAGTCCTCCACCGTCAGCCGGATCGTGTGGTCCTCGGCGCCGAGCTCCGCGCCGCAGGCGGGACACGCGTCGGCGTCCGCCGGAATCGGCGCCTGGCAGCTCGGACACTCCAAATTCGCAACCACGTGATACCTCTGAAACCCCTATCGAGTCAGTCTAGCACGGGACTTTCGCCGAATTTTCGCAGGCCGCACCGGCGCCCCGTTCAGGGTAGAATCTCCGGCGTGCCCCGCAACGTGGAGATCAAGGCCAGGGTTCATAACCCCGATTCCCTCCGACGGACGGTGGAGGAGCTGTCCGGCGGACCCGCCGCCCGCCTGGTCCAGGAGGATACGTTTTTTGACTGCCCCCGGGGCCGGTTGAAGCTGCGCCTGGCCGACGACGGCGCCGGTGAGCTGATCGCCTACCACCGCCGCGACCAGGCGGGCCCGAGGGTGTCCCGCTTCTTCAAGGCGCCGGTCGGTGATCCGGACGCCCTGCGGGCGGTGCTCGGCGAGGCCCTGGGCACCGGCGGAGTGGTCCGCAAGCGGCGAACGCTCCACCTCGTCGGCCAGACCCGCATCCACCTGGACGAGGTGGAGGGCCTCGGTCACTTCGTCGAACTCGAGGTCGTGCTCCGGGACGATCAGTCGGCCGCCGACGGTGAGGCGATCGCCCGCGATCTCATGGCGAAGCTTCAGATCACCGACGAGGATCTCATCGATGCTGCCTACGTCGATCTCCTGGGTCGGATCAGCGAGGACGAACGCTGAGACAATCGCTCGAAAAGCTGACCACCCGCCCATCCCACCCCGCTTTTCGAGTTTTTTGGATCTTCTGTTCAGCGCGGCTCGCACACCTGCCGACTCGTCGGGTGGGAAGGCGCACACGAAAAATGCCGCCCCGGAGGGCGGCGCTCATGCTCGAAGAACCTCGGATCAGAAGATGAACCGCACACCCAGCTGCCACTGGCGCGGATCGCCGAGGCCGGTGGTGATGGTGCCGTCGAAGTTGAAGATCAGGTTGGTGGTCTGCGGCTTCTTCACGTTGGTGCTGTTGAACAGGTTGAAGGCGTCGAGGATGGCCTCGATCTGGAGACCCTTGCCGAGGTTGAACAGCTTGGAGACCCGGAAGTCGAACGACGAGAACTCGTTGTCCTTGCGGCCCAGGTTGCGCTGGGTCACGGTGCCGTCGGCGTTGATCCGTTGCGATGGGTCCGCGGCCGGCGTTCCGTCCTCCGTGAGGGACAGCGGCTGCGCCGAGCGGTAGGCGTAGGAGAAATTCAGGCTCCATCCCTTGGGGGCGGTCCACAGGAACCACAAGTTGGCCCGGTGCCGCTGATCGCGATCGGAGTATCCCCACTCTGCGTCGAGATCGGTGATCCGAGCGTAGCGCAGGGTGAACGGGTCGCGCTCGTTGTCGTCGTTGGACTTGTCCTGACCGTAGGTGTAGTAGGCCTGGAGGTTGATGCGGGTGCCGATCCAGCCCTTGACGCCCGCGGTGACGCCCCAGTACTCGCTCTCGGCGCCCGACTCGGCGGTCCACAGGGTGCCGATGCCGTTGCTGCCGTCGTCACCGAGACCCGAACTCCAATTGGCGCCGAGCAGTGGATCGTTCGCGTTGAGGTAGCGGGTCAGACGATCGGTGTCGGCGTAGTTGTACTTGAGCACGAAGGCCAGTCGGTCGTAGAACTGGTGCTCGGCCGACACCGCGAAGCTCTTGGTTCGCGGGTTCTTGAAGTTCTTGTCGAAGACATAGACGTCGGGATTGAACAGCGTGTCGGTACCGCCGAGATCGAGCAGTTGGTCGTAAGGCGGCGTCGGTCCGAGAATGTCGATGAGCGAGCTGTCGCGGTAGATACCACCGCCACGGCTGCCATCGGTGGACCTCGCCGACGCCAGGTAGAGGCCCGGAACGCGGGCATTGTAGATACCGGCGTTGGCGCGGATGACGGTCTTGCCGTCACCCTTGGGGTCCCACGACACACCGAGCCGCGGCTGCCACATGTCGGTGTCCGACGGGATGGTGCCGTCGCCCGGGAACTCCTGGCCGTTGACGGTCTGCCCGATGAATGGCCCATAGAATAGCTCGTCACGGGGGGTGATCAGATCCGGCTGATACTGGCTCTCCCACCTCAGCCCGTAGGAAAAGGTCAGATTGGGCTTCGGCTGCCACAGATCTTGGACAAACAGGGCCAGTTCTTTCTGTTCGATGGTCTGGGTGCCGGCTTCCTCAACCGACAGCCCGCCGAGTCCGGTCTGCTGCAGGTACCAGATGACCGGGCCCGTGGCGGTCGTCCCCGCCGGGCATTGACCCACATCCGAGGTGCTGCCATCCGAGCACTCGAGGAAGTCGGGGTTCGCGATGTAGTTGAGGAATCCGTCGGTGCCGCTGAAGATAAACCGCGCGTTGCCAAAGCCGACAAATGTCTGGAAGGCCTCGGTGTTGTTGAACTCGAACCCTGCCTTGAGAGTGTGATTGGCGGCGAGCAAGGTGAAGTTCTCCACCAGCTGCCAGCGTGAGTCGTCGTAGACCACCGGGATGAAGAACGGCATCCCGAAACGGTAGCTGTTGGCAAAGTCGAAGGCGGTGTCCGGGAACGGTAAACAACTGCGGGAGTTCATCGATGCTGTAGCGGCGGATAAACCGTCCCACTTTGGTGATACGGGGATCCGCGCGCATTTTGAACAGGGCGCCGTCGCCTCGTTATGGTGGAAGAGTGTTTCCTTTTGTTCATCTGCGCCGTGATACATGCTGCGGAACTTGATAAAATCGAATGGCTCGTCGTTGTCGGCCAGCGAGCGTCTTTGTTTGAAGAACACCGGTCCGCGGGACTCCAGCTTTGTGGCAAGGGCCACGGAAAGAAATACGGGGGCCATAATGAGGATGCTCAAGAGAGAGACGACGATATCAAAAGCCCGTTTGACGGTACGCTTGATGAAGTCCATTTTTCGTCTTACGGGCGTGTAGATTGAAATTCCTGCGATATCATGGAGGCCTGCTTTGGAGAAGAGAAAATCCGCTTCCGGCGAGATAACGCGCATCCCGACGCGTTCGCGTCTGCAGAGCTCTTCAAGTTCTTCATACGACCCGTTTAATTGTGACGTGGAGAACGTGATAAGTTCGATCCCCTTTTCTTGCACCACACGTTCCACGGTTGAGCGTTCCACGTGAAGGCGTCTGTCGCCGTTATCGCTGAACGGGGTCGTGATGATACTCACGACATCGTAGCCCAGATCGGGAAACTTTCCCAGCCTGTTGAGCAGGCTTTCCAGATAGGGATTAGACCCGATGGCGAGGGTGTTCCAGCTTCCATAGCCCCGTTTGCGGACGAGCCGGAGGACCAGGCGTGTAAAGAACCAGATCGTAAGGTAGAGGAACGGGTAGCCGGTGAAAAATGAAACAAGCAGGGCGCGAGAAATGTCAACGCCGTAGACCAAAAAGAGCACGCTAAGGATAACGGCCACGCTGTAGACGTATCCTTTTCCAGCGAGGTAGGCCTGTCGGTAGAACGAGGATTGAGCGGTTGTCCGGTAGACTCCCAGTGTGGTGAAGAAGCCGAGGAAGGCTCCGAGCATCAGCAGGAGGGATTGCGGGATGTTCGGCGGCGGCCACCGAGAGAGGAATACCAGGGTGGTCCACCCGAACGGCGAAAAGAAACGCGATCGTAATTATGAGGGCATCGATTCCGAGGGAGCCAGCGGCGACAAGAGTACGCCAGTTCCTTCGGAGAAACGATTTTCGTATCGCCATAGACATTAATCAGGGGCCAGGATAACCAGGTCGAGGTCCCCTCCCCTTCGAAACCGCAGAATGTGATTAATGGTAGAGATTGGGAGTGAGAAATGCAACTCTACTCATCATTTCACATATGAGACCTTTCTCACGAGATGTTCCTGGCGGTTGGCTGAGACGAGGCCTTTCGTAGAAAAAAAGACAATGTATGCACCACTGGCCAAATTAGAGGGAGACCAGTGGATTTCGTGATAACCGGGCTCAAGTTCAGAATTGAGAAGCTCGGCCACACGCTGACCTATCATGTTATACACTTCCACCAGCACCGTGCTCGGCTCGGGCAACCCAAAGCGAAGCGTCGTGGCGGGATTAAACGGATTCGGATAGTTCTGGAGAAGGACGTATTCGGACGGGATCTCCCGTGGTACATCGTGGATAACCATTTTGAACAAGGCGGTGTCTGCCGCACCCCACGGGTCGCTTACGATCAGTCGGATCTCTTCAATCCCCGCACGGGATGGAACACTTCATGTCGTTCGAAGTCAAACTCTGCAGTTCCGCTGAACCGGATAGAGTGAACGTGATGCCATCATCTCCGTCATCCACATCTTGAGCATGCACCAGACTGGCGTACGGGGTTCCCGCAAGAGCCGTCGAATCTGGAAGAGTAAGGACGCGAGGTGGGTCGTTCACAGGCAACACTGAGATGAACAAGGTATCCGAGCACGAAAGTCCGCCCTGATCGCGCACAATCACGATAATGGGGATGTTGAAGCCCCAGAAGTTGTTCCGGGCCGAAATGCGGATCAATGCTGCGGTTGTGTCAAGAGTGATACCCAGATTGCTGCCGAATGATCGTTCGGAGGGATTTCAGCGACTCCGCCGCCGTCCGGTTCACCTGATATTGCCGCCAGTTGAGTGATAATACCCTCCGTTTCGACCTGCCAGTGCATAGTCGATTGCAGGTCATCCGGGTCGTAGACAAATGGGAGCAGGGACAACACCGCCGAGGAATCTTCTCGTAACTCAATCCGGGGGATTCCGGAGAAAACAGGCGGATCATTCACTGGCCGAACCGCAAGCGGGATCGTGAGTGTGTCGCAGTCGATTTCCATCGGTCACCCGGATAACAAACAGCGTATCGATATCCCCTTCTCGAGGTATTCCCCGCACAGTGCCAGTTCCCGGGTCGAGAGACAGCCAGGATGGGGATACGAGGAGTGAATAGCTAAGCGAGTCGCCATGAGGATGTGTGTCAATATCAAGTGCCGGGAATTCCATCATAAACGGCTGATCCTCGACTGCATCTCCCTGCTTGCGGGAGAATTCAGCGAACTTTGGAGCATGATTCGTGTG
>CAVQOJ010000013.1:0-17172 GCA_963714385.1 uncultured Holophagae bacterium
GAAACCTGGGATAACAAAGCCTGCGGCGACAGCTCCTTCAGATTGAGAAGGAAACCGGCCGCCTCCCCGGGGTCGAGGATTTCGAGCAGCTTCGAGCGATCGCTGGAATCGAGCCTCGAAAAAATGAGGTTGAGGTCGGCGGGAGGAAGATCTTTGAGGAACTCGGCCAACGCCCCCTGGTCCCGCTCCCTGATGAGGTCGGTCAGACCTTCAGTCGTCGTCCGAATGTCGAGATGGCTCATCGAGTCTCCTTCGCCAGGTCAGCCGGCGATCCGACCGATCGAATGTCGCCGGCCCCCGACATTACAACAAATGTGAGACGGCGTGCGGATCGCTGCTGGGAGCAGCCCGACCTGTCGTTGCCTCCCCGCTGTCCTTGTACTTCGGCTTCTCTACTGATCAGGCAACGATGACGTCCACGCCATAGTCGGCGATTCGCGGATCCCGCGTGACGATGGTCATCCGTTCCACCATCGCCTGAGCGATGAGCATCCGGTCGAACGGGTCTCGGTGGACTCCGGGCAACCTCGCGATCGCGTGGGCATGATCGACCATGACCGGCAACTTGGAGAAGGGCTGGCCGTCCAGAACCTCGTCGAAGTCATCGGGCAGGTCAAGCTTGCCGATGCTCTGCTTGATGCGGATTTCCCAGACCACGACTGCGCTCACGAACACCGTGTTTTCGGGATCCGAAATCGCGGATCGTGCGGCTTCGGATAGCGTCGGATCGTCGCTCAACCACCACAGCATCGTGTGAGTGTCGAGGAGCAGGTTCACGCTTCGGTCATCCCGAACGCGGCTTGGAGATCCTCAGGGAGCTCGTCGAAATCATCGGCAATGCAGATCCGGCCTTTGAGGGCACCGGGTTGGCGAGGACCGCTGGCACGTTCGAATTTCACGAGTCGGGCCACCGGCTTGCCCGCCTTGCCGATGATGATCTCCTCACCGGCGAGCACCCGCTCGATGAGCGCCGAGAGCTGGGCCTTGGCCTGGGAAATGTTGGTGATCGGCATGGTCATCTCCACATCTAGTCTGACCAGACCAGACCAGTCTGTCAAGACAAAACGAGGTCGCGGAGAACGACAACCTGATTCTCACCGGCGGGGGCCTCGAGGGTCTGGGGGGACTTCAACGTCGCACCATTCGATTTCTTTCTCTGCAACCCTCTCGCGGTCCGTAGAAGACATCTGAATTCACGCGTCAGGGCCGACACCCTGGACAGCTTGGCTTCCCGACACCCCGGTTTTCGCGCAACGCAAACGGTCAGAGATCTACGCGGCCATGGGCCGGAGTACTTCCCGCAAAGTGTCAGAGGTGTCGGCCCTGGCACCAAGGAGTGTGCACAACTGGGTGTTGCAGACCACTTACGGTACGATTAGATTCTGAATTTCTGAGGGGCTTGGAATCAATGCAGTCCGCCATCCGGCGATCCGAGATCTGTACCTCGGCGCGAACCAGGCGAGGCGTGTCGACGGGCTGTTCATGGTGAAAGGAAAACCGACCGCGCGTACCGCGCTCATATGGGCACTGCTCTGCCTGTGGGCGGCGTTGGGAGCTGCCCAGGAGCTGACGCCGCGGTTCTACTGGCCGGCGCCCAAGGGGATCAAAGTCGCGGTCGCCGGATATGTGCACGCCTCCGGCGATGTGCTCTTCGACCCCTCGATCCCACTGTATGGCGTCGACTCGGAGGTCAACGTGGCCGTCGTCGGCTTCCTGCAGACCCTCAGTCTCTGGAGGCGGACGACGAATTTCCTGGTTGAGCTGCCGTACCAGTGGGGGACCACCCAGGGCCTCATCGGCGACACCCCGGCCCGGGGCAACGCCTTCGGCTTCGGCGACATCGGCGTCACGGTCGCGGTCAACCTGCTCGGCGCACCCACCATGACCCCGGCGCAATTTCAGGAGCTGCGCAAGAAACCGCACCCGATTCTCGGTGCGAGCCTCAAGGTGGTGGCACCCACGGGTCAGTACAACGCCGACAAGCTGCTCAACGTCGGCGGTAACCGGTGGGCGGTCAAGGCGGAACTTGGCTCCGTCATCCCCCTCCATCCGAAGTGGCTGCTCGAGCTCGACGCGGGTGTGTGGTTTCTGGGCGACGACGAGGACTTCGTCGCCGGCTACCGGGAGCAGGAGCCCATCGTCGCGCTCCAGGGTCATCTGGTGAGGCGATTCAAACCCGGCTTCTGGGCGTCGCTGGACTTCAACTACTACACCGGCGGGCGCCAGACCATCGCCGGCAACGAGCTCGTCGACGTGCAAAGCAACTCGAGGATTGGCGGCACGGTGGCGGTGCCGTTCAAGGGCCGTCACGCCATCAAGGTCGGGTACGCAGCCGGCATCTTCGCCGAGTTCGGCACCGACTTCGACCAGCTCCTGGTGAGCTACCAGGTGCTTTTCAGGTAGGAGATAGAGCATCAATGTCGAGCAGGCGAGGTTCACAAACACCATCGGCGACCCCGTGCTGTTCGCCTACTGGAGAGAACCTGACTTCGATCCGTCAGAGCGCTCCATATACTACGTGCGCATGCTCGAGATCCCGACCCCGCGCTGGACCACCTACGACGCGGCGTTCTTCGGCGTCGATCTGCCGAAGGACGTGCCGGCGACTCAGCAGGAGCGGCCTATACCTCGGCCATCTGGTACACGTCGTAGGACGGTGTCTCAGTCACGATGCAGAACCTCAGATTCGCGTAAGGTCATCGGTGGTTTCAGGACGACGAGCCGAGGAGGTTTCGATGCGCACGGACAAACTTCGTTTGAGTATGGTGCTGTTGATGGTCGGAACCCTCTGCGCCTGCGGCGCGAACGCGCCCGGCACCATCTCGCCCGAAGAGACCGAGGCCACCGCCAGGGAGGCCTACGTCTACGGCTTTCCGATGGTGATGACTACAAGACTCTCTACAACTACGTGATCGACACCTCGAACCCCGAGTACAAGGGGCCGTTCAACGAGGTCTCCTGCGAAGCACGTCTGTTCACTCCGGACGACAGGGCGGTGGTGACGCCGAACGCCGACACACCGTACTGCATGTTCTGGCTCGATCTCCGGGCGGAACCGCAGGTGCTCAGCGTGCCCGAAATGGAGCCGGAGCGTTTCTACCACTTCCAGCTCGATCGACCTCTACACCCACAACTTCGCCTACGTGGGAACCCTCACGCACCGGCAACGGAGCCGGCTCGTTCCTCATCGCCGGACCCGACTGGCAGGGTGGGAAGCCGGACGGCATCACCGACGTTATTCGGAGCGAAACCAGCTTCGTGTTCCTCGTCACCCGCACCCAGCTCTTCGGCCCCGACGATCTGGCCAGGGTCGAGGAGATCCAGGCGGGGTACGAGGTGCAGCCGCTCAGTGAGGTCCTCGGTACCGACGCGCCGCCGGCGCCCCCCGCACTCGATTTTCCGGCGTGGCACGAGGGCGCTCAGTTCGACGAGCGCTTCTTCGGCTACCTCGACTTCATGATGACAATGCTCGAAAAGCCCGGTCCCGGCGAGCAGCCGCTGTGGGAGCGACTCGGCCGACTGGGAATCGGGCCGGGCGACGACTTTGACTTCGCCGCGCTGCCCACCGAGATCCAGGATGCCATGAAGGCCGGGAGGGAGGCGGGATTCGCGGACATCGAGGCGTTCGTCGGGAGCAACTCGAACGACCCCCTGGTGAGTGGCCAAGATCTTCGGCACGCGTGATTTTCTTACCGAGAGCGCAGCGACCAATTTTCAGGCCGACCGCCTCGACATTCTCCGTGCGACCGCCGCGCACATGGGCCTGTACGGCAACTCGGCCGCCGAGGCGATCTACCCGGTCTTTCTCGCCGACGCCGACGGCAGCCCGCTTGGCGCGTCCAACAACCGGTACACCGTGACCTTCGCCGCCGGACAGCTGCCACCGGTCGAGGCCTTCTGGTCGCTGACCATGTATGACGGTGCGACGCAGCTGTTCATCAACAACCCGATCGATCGGTATCTTCTCAACTCGGCGATGATGGATCAGTACCGACTGGGAGCCGATGGCTCGCTCACCCTGTTCATCCAGAAGGACTCACCCGGCGGAGAGCTGGCATCCAATTGGTTGCCGGCGCCGGACGGTCCGTTCTACATGGTGATGCGTCTTTACGGTCCCGAGCCGGAGGCTCTCGACGGGACCTGGACGCCGCCACCTGTGGTTCGGGTGGAGTGAGGGAGATGTCAGGGAGCAGTTTTCAAATTCCGAACCCAAGGGAGACCATGATGAGAACAATGATCACAACCCTGATCATAATCGCGTTCGTTGTGCCGGCGGCGGCCGCTGCTGAAAAGGTGACGGTGGAGACCTTCGTTCGGGCCGAATCAGATCACATGATCCGCGCCAACATGCAGACCTACGGCGTGGAATTCGGGAAACTCACTCACCTGCGCGAGCCCGTTACGCCGGAGAGTCAGCCGGTGATTCGCATGAACCAGGACACGCTCTACTCCTCGACAGTGCTGGACCTGTCGAAGCCCGTGGAGATCACCCTGCCGGAGGCGGGCGGCCGCTACATGTCCATGCACGTGGTGAGCCAGGATCATTACTGTTTTGTTGAAGCGCAGCCGGGAACCTACGAGCTGACCGAAGACACGGTGGGCACTCGCTTCGCTCTCGTGACCGTGCGAACCTTCTACAATGTCGGAGATCCCGACGACCTGGCCAAGGCCCATGCGGCCCAGGACAAGATCGAGCTTGAAGGTGGCGGTGAAGGTCCCTTCGAAGCCCCGGCGTGGGACACCGAGGACCTCACGGTGGCGCGCAAGGCGCTCAACGACCTCGCCGTGCTCGGCTTCGACACGACCTACGCGTTCGGCCGCAAGGAAGAGGTCCGCCCGATCGACCATCTCGTCGGCGCGGCCGCGGGCTGGGGCGGGTTGCCGGCTACCGCGGCGTTCTACGTCCTCGCGAGCGTGGACGCAAACGACGGCGAAACCCCGCACGCGGTCACGGTTGGTGACGTGCCGGTGGATGCATTCTGGTCCGTTACGGTGTACAACGCCGACGGCTATCTCGAAGCGAACGATCAGGGCGTGAACGGCTACAACGACGTTTCCGCCGAGCCGAACGAGGACGGCTCGTACACCCTCCATTTCGGCGGATGCGACGATGGCCGGGTCAACTGCGTTCCCATCTCGCCGGGCTGGAACTACGCCATCCGCATGTACGAGCCGGGGCCCGAGATCCTCGACGGGTCGTGGCGCTTCCCGGTTTCCCAGCCGGTCGACTAAGACGGCTCGATGGGTCCGGGTGATGCGATGCGCGGACGCCGGTCGATGGTTCGGCGTGCTGGTAGTGACGGTCGGGATGACCCGGACCTGTCCTTCGGATGCGGCCGGCTATGGAAGGGAGATGACACGATGACCACCAGAGGATGGACTCGATGGGTCCTGACACTTCTCCTGGTAACCGGCGGGTGTGGCGGCGGCACAGCGACCGAGTCCGAGCCCGTGAATTCCGGGGGCGCGGTTGCCGGCGCAGAAGGTCCGCAGCTGCTGGAGTCCTTCGACCCGGAGCTCCAGCTCGACGAGGAGTGGGTCGGCGATCTCGACGGCATGGCGGAACGGGGCGTGGTCCGGGCGTTGGTGGTCTACTCACTGGGTCAGTACTTCCTCGACGGCGCCACCCAGCGAGGCATCACGTACGAGGCGCTCGCCGCGTTCGAGACGTTCCTCAACCAGCGCCTCGGCCGAAAAACGCTCAAGGTCGGGGTGCTGATCATTCCGGTGCAGCGGGACGAGCTGCTGCCGGCCCTCGAGGCCGGTCTCGGCGACATCGCGGCCGCCAACCTCACGATCACGCGGAGCCGCCTCGACACCGTCGACTTTTCGGACCCGTTCCTGACCGACGTCCGCGAGCTAGTGGTCACCGGTCCCGCAGCGCCCGGCCTGAACTCACTGGATGATCTCGCTGGCGAGGAGGTCCACGTGCGGCGCTCCTCCAGCTACTGGAGGAGCCTCGAAAAACTCAACGAGGACCTTCTTGCGCGGGGTCTAAAGCCCGTCGAGTTGGTGGCCGCCGATGAGTTCCTCCAGGACGAGGACCTGTTGGAAATGGTCAACGCCGGGCTGCTGCCGGTGGCCGTCGTCGACAGCCACAAGGCCCGGTTCTGGGCCGGAATCTTCTCAAACATCAGGGTCCACGAGGACCTGGCGGTACGGACCGGAGGTGAGATCGCGTGGGCCTTCCGCAAGGACAGCCCGCAGCTCGCCGAGATGGTCAACGCCTACGTCAAGACCTACAAGAAGGGCACCTTGCACGGCAACGTCGTGCTCAACCGTTACCTCGAGAACGCGAAATGGGCGCGCAACGCGCTCGGCGGTGAGGACGGAAAACGGTTCGAGAACCTGGTCGGAATGTTCAAGACTTACGGCGATCGGTACGACTTCGACCACCTCATGCTGGCGGCGCTCGCCTACCAGGAGTCGGGGCTCGACCAGTCGGTGCGCAGCAGGGCCGGAGCCATCGGGGTCATGCAGATTCTGCCGGCCACCGCCGCCGATCCCAACGTCGGGATTCCGGACATCACGACCCTCGAGAACAACATCCACGCCGGCACCAAGTACCTGCGCTTTCTGCGCGACCGCTATTTCTCGGACCCCGCGATCGATCCCATCAACCAGACCCTGTTCAGCTTCGCCGCCTACAACGCCGGTCCCGCCAGGGTTCAGCAGCTGCGCCAGGAGGCGTCGCGCACCGGTCTCGATGCCAACGTCTGGTTCGGCAACGTGGAGCACGTGGCGGCCAAGAGGATCGGCCGCGAGACCGTGCAGTACGTCTCGAACATCGCCAAGTACTGGGTCGCCTACAGGCTGGCGAGCCGCCACCTCGAGATCCGTGAGGGTGGCTCATCATGACCCTGATCACAGGTCCGGGGATCCGACGTCGTGGTGACGAATTCCCGTCATGAACGACGGTACCTGATCAGGATCAGTAACCGACGACACGACGCAGAATTCGTCCGGGCCGCCCGAAGTGTGGAACGGCGTCGGACACGACACCACCCGCAAGTTACGAATCGAAGGTCCTGTTCTCGGAGAGCAGCAGGGCGAGCTCTTCCTGAAATTCGGTTAGCGGCATAGTTTTCCCGCGGCTTCCCAGGCTTCGCGCCCGCCGTGCTTGCGCAGTTGTTGCGCCACCCAGGCCACGTCCGACAACCCGATTTGGTAGTCGGGATCGAAGGACCAGAAGCACTCTGGGTGGAATCGCCGGTACATCCGGCGCGCCTCTCGAACCCGGACCATCGCTCGCGCGGTTTCAGGATCCAGGACCCGGCGGCTCTTGCGGCCGCCGCGTCGTCCGATCTCGGCAAGATAGGCTTTGACGCTTCGTTCCATGATTCGATCATAATCCGCTTATGATAATATTTCAAGACTCATCACGAGCCAGGGCAGAAACTCGTGACAGTTTGGCCCCCCGGCATCCCAATTCCGCATCACGCCAGGGCCCAGAGAACTGCGAGCTCATGAGCCGAAATCCCCCGCGCAAAGTGCCATAAGTGTCGGCCCTTGAACCAAGGACTGGAAACGTGGTTCTCTCGTCGCGTTCGCCGAACAGGCTGACGAGGACGTCTCCGAAGTGGTTGCGCCACGTCGCCCGATTGTGGCCCTCCGGGACTTCCATGAAGTCGACGTCGTGCCCGGCATCGGTGAGCGCCTGGTAGGCGTTCCGCGCCGTGGCGAGGTTCTCGCGATCGTAGCGGCCGGCAAGGATCGCCACGCGAAGACGGCGGCTCGGCCGCTCCGCAGAGGTCATCAGATCGGCAGGTGTAAGTCGTCGACCCGGAATCATCAGGCCCAAACACCCATAGGTTGAACCGGGTGTTGCCGCGGCGTCCAGCGCGTCCTTTGCCCCGTAGGAAACGGCGAGGATGGCGCTCGCGTCGGGTTGGCGGGCGATGCCGTAGCGCTCGGCCAACCACTCCGGGGCCTCCCTCGTGAGATAGCTCCGCATGGGTGGACCCTCGTGGTTGTCGGGATCCCCTGGGAGATATGACTCGAGGAACGCCACGATGATCGGCTCGATGACGCGGTGACCGATCAGCCAGTCGAGGATTCGCGGCAACTCGCCGGTGCTGACCCTTTCCCACCCCGAGTGGAATACGGCGACCGGGTAGGCGCCGTCGTCGCGGTAGCCGGGAGGCAGGTAGACGATCACGCGACGTGACCCATCCAGGGCGCGGCTTTGAATGGTCCCCTCCACGGTCCGGCCGCGGGGCGTCACGTGCGGCTCCGTGAGCGCGCGCGGCGGGACGTAGTCGGGCGTCACCATCTCGGACACGGGATCGGTGGTGTGCAGCTCCGCCCGACGGGGGTTGTTGGGGTCGACCCGGTAGTCGGTCAGACCGTGCACGACCAGGTACTCGATGCGGGTGCGGGGTGCGACGTGGGTCTGGAGCCGGTACCAGTCGCTCGTTTCGACCCGGGTCATGGCCCCTACGGTGAGGTCAAAGGTCTCGTCATCCGGCCGCACGCCCCAGCCCGTGACGTCGGAGACGATGCGCGGGACCTCATCTCCGGTCCCCTTCACCAGGAAGGTCACTGTCGCTTCGGACCCGGGGATGGGCTGCTCGACGAGCGGCGTGGCGGCGCGGCCGGCCTCGATCTCCCGAATGGTCAGCGCCAACGCCCGGTCAATGCCGTTCGCTGAGGGATCCGGGGTGCACGACACAACGATGATCACGAGCAGGCCGGTGACAACCGCCCTCGAGACCGCCGCCCTGTCGATGCTACAGGCTTGATCCACCTCGTGCATTCTCGCACTTCATGCCAGTCGGCAACGCACCGAAAGCGGTGCCTGGCACCTTTATGGCACCTTTAAAAGTGTCACGAGTGTCGGCCCTGGCACCGAATTAGGGGTGGGGGTCGAGAATCGTGGATGTTGACATCAGAGCGGCGCGTTCGCAAGATATTGGAGTGAGTCGCTTGGCTCGGGTCATTCTGATCTTCCTCACGATGGCGCTCCTGCCGTGGTTGGGCCTGGTGCAAGCGCTGCCCCACAACCATGCCGGCGCCTCCGTCTCGCGGGAGTTGTTGGTCTGTTCGGCATCAGGCCCGAGCTCGACCGAGGTCCGCCTCCATAACAGGGGCGACCTCCTGCCACACCACGTGTGTCTGGCCTGTCTCGCCAGCGCGTCGCACGCCGCGGCGCCGTCCCTGGTCAAGCTGGATCGGGAAGAATTCGCCGTCCAGTTCCCGGCTGAACGTCCGCACGAAGTGCGTTCGCGGAGCCACGCTCACCTACCCCTGTTGCGAGGTCCGCCGGTCGTCGCCTGAGTCGGCAACCGGTCGCGATCGACAACTCGAACAGAGGAGACATCATGAAAACACGATGCGTTCGTGGCGTTGTCATGGGGTTGGTTCTCTGCATGCTGGCGGCGGGACCCGCCGCAGCGCAGAGCCCAGACCCGCCGACAACCGACCCACCCTCGTCGCCTTCACCCGAGGAACTTCAAAAACAGATCGACGAGCTCAACCGGCAGCTCGCGGCCATGCAGCGGCAGCTCGATGCCCTCCTGGGCCAACAGGAGACCCACGCGGAGCAATCCGAACTTGACCACCTCCGTCAGGCGGCGGCGGCGGAGGCCGCCTCCCAGGCGCCCGCCGAGGAAGTGGACACCGGTACGGAGTTCACCTCGGGGACTCGCATGCAGCCGGAACTCAACCCCGAAATCTCGGTCAATGGCGATATTTTCTTTGTTGCCGGCGACAACCTGAAAAATCAACTGCAGGCGCGCCACTTCGAGCTCGACTTCCAGTCATACCTCGATCCATTCACCAGGATGCACGTGGTGTTCGGGTATGAGGGGGGCCACAGCGAATGGGGTCACGGGGACGAGGAGCACGAGGAGGATGAACACGGAGACGATCACGGAGGCTTCGACCTGGAAGAAGGTCATCTGAACTGGCTCAACCTGCCGGGGAACACATCACTGACCGTCGGCAAGAAGCGTCAGCAGCTCGGCATCCTCAACCGCTGGCACATGCACGCCCTGCCGCAGACCGATTATCCGTGGGTCATCCAGGAGAGTTTTGGCGGACACGGGCTCTCCGGCACCGGAGTTTCGGTGGAGTGGTATATGCCCGCGCTGTGGGCCGACGCCAACGAACTGATCGTCGAGGTCATGGATGGCAACAACGAGGTGGCGTTCGCCGGGTCGGACTGGGCAAAGCCGTCGTATCTCGCCTTCCTGAAAAGTTATTGGGACTTGAGCGCCAATACCTACTTCGAGGTCGATATCACCGGGCTCCACGGCGTGACCGATCCCTCCGGCGACCTCAACCATGATTTCGTCGCACTCGACCTGGCCTATGACTGGTATCCCCTGGGCCGGGAGCTGTATCGAGGTTTCGAGATCCGCGGCATGCTGTTGCGGTCGTGGCTCGACCTCGAGGACGGCAGCAGCCTGGCCACCTGGGGCAGCTATCTCTACGGACAGTTCAAGATTGCCAGGCGGTGGATCCTCGGTGTGCGGGGCGACTGGGTTGAGGATCAACGGCAGGCGGGTCATGAATTCTGGGGGCTTTCGCCCTACCTGACCTTCTGGCAATCGGAGTACGTGAGGCTACGCGGCCAGTACTCATACCGCGACGACAACTGGTACGGCGCCGACAATCGATTCGAACTGCAGTTCACATTTGCGGCCGGGCCACACAAACATGAAAGCTACTGAGGTGATTGCCATGAGTTCCTCACGTCGATTTTCCGGAGCCGTTCTGGCGGCGGCAATTCTCCTTCCTACGACCTCACTGGCGGCGGTCAAGGTGGTCACGACCCAGGAGACCTATGCCTCGATCGCGCGCGAGATCGGTGGTGACCTGGTGACGGCGAAATCCATCGTGCCGGGCAGCGCCGACGCCCACTTCGTCAAACCCAAACCGTCCTATGCGCTGATGCTGCGTGACGCTGATCTCTTCGTCAGCACGGGTCTCGATCTCGAGCTGTGGGCGCCGGTGCTGGTCAACAAGAGTGGGAATCGCAACATCGCCGATGGCGCCATCGGTTACGTGGCGGCGGCGCAGGGCATCGAGCTGCTCGAAAAGCCGGCCTCGTTGGATCGCTCGGCGGGCGATGTTCACATCTACGGCAACCCGCACATCCAGACCTCGCCCATCAACATCGCCACCGTCGCCCGCAACATCGCCACCGGTCTGTGCAAGGTGGATCCCGGTAACTGCGATACCTATCGCGCCAACCTGGGCCGCTTCACCGACGAGCTCGCGCGGCGGCTGTACGGCGAGAAGCTGGTGGAGCTTCTCGGCGTCGACACCCTGGACCCCCTGGCCCGCAGCGGTCGCCTGGTGCCGTTCCTCGAGGAGAGGGGTTTTGCCGGCGAGATCGGCGGCTGGCTCGGGGAGGGGATGAGCTTTCGCGGCCGCAAGCTCGTGTGCTACCACAAGAACTGGATCTACTTCACTACCCTCTTCGGGCTCGAAGTGGCGGGCTATGTGGAGACCAAACCGGGGATCCCGCCGACCGCGCGCCACGTATCGGATTTAATCGAGCGGATCGAAACCGAGCACATCCACGTCCTGCTCGCGGCCAACTATTTCGAACAAAGCAAACCGCAGCTGATCGCCGATCGAACCGGTATCGTGCCGGTGGTGGTTCCGATGTCGGTGGACGCCGGGTCGGGCGTCGCCACCTACTTTGACCTCGTCGACCTGTGGATCGGCAGTTTGAAGACCGCATTTGCCCGGACGGAGCCAGGACAATGACGTCGATGTTGAGCTTCATGGCCGCGCCCTTTGCCGCGTGCCTCGTATTGGTGGGTCTCCACGCCTACTTCGGGATCCACGTCATCGAACGAAGGGTCCTCTTCGTGGATTTGGCGGTGGCCCAGTTCGCGGCCCTCGGAGCGGTGGTCGGTTTCGCCTTCGGTCACCACCCCGGCGAACTCGGCTCGACGCTCTACAGCCTGACCTTTGCAATCGTCGCCGCCGCCATCTTCGCCCTCACGCGGGTGCGGGTCGAGAAGATCCCTCAGGAGGCGATCATCGGCATCACCTTTGTCGTGGCCTCGGCGGCGACGATCCTGGTGGCGGATCGGGCCCCCGAAGGGGCGGAGCACATCAAGGAGACCCTCTCCGGTTCGCTACTGTGGGTCACCTGGCCGATGGTTTTCAAGGTGGCGGTCATCTATGCGGTGATCGGGCTGTTTCACTGGCTGTTGCGCGATCGGTTCATGCTGATTTCAGTCGATCCCGACGAGGCCTACCGCCGGGGATGGAACGTCCGCTGGTGGGACTTCCTCTTCTATCTGAGCTTCGGCGTCATGATTACATTTTCAGTTGGCATCGGCGGGATTCTGATGGTCTTCGCGTATCTGGTGATACCGGCCTGCGTCGCGATTCTGATCCACGCCGGGATGCGGGCGCGGCTGGCGGTCGGCTGGGCGATCGGCGCGGTCGGCTCTTCGTTGGGGCTGGTCGGGTCGTTCTACCTGGACTTGCCTACCGGACCGGCCGTGGTGGTGGTTCTGGGGCTGATGCTGATCGCTGCCGGAATGTTCGATCTGAAACGTGAGTCTGTAGCAACAGAGCGGTCGTAAAAGTGCCCCAGGGCGGCCGTGGGGGGAGGGAAGGAACGAACCCCTCCCCTGGCATGACTCCGTAAAAACGCCCTCGGCTACGGCCACAGGGTGCTGCTGTCGGCGAGTTCGAATTGCGAAACCCTGCTGTTCTTGGAGATGAGTGATAATGGTACGCCCGACGGGATTCGAACCCATGACCTATAGCTCCGGAGGCTATCGCTCTATCCAGCTGAGCTACGGGCGCACACCGCGCGACGCGAACGACGACGCGTATAAGAAAGAACTGGGGTGGGCGATGGGACTCGAACCCACGGCCACAGAGGCCACAACCCTGTGCTCTACCAGCTGAGCTACGCCCACCACAAAATAAAAGCCAACTTTGGCCCGCCTGAGTGGACTCGAACCACTGACCTACGGATTAGAAGTCCGTTGCTCTATCCTGCTGAGCTACAGGCGGGAGGTTCCTCTTCGGGGCATATAGTGGTCGGGGCGAGAGGATTTGAACCTCCGACCCCCTGCGCCCAAGGCAGGTGCGCTGCCAGACTGCGCTACACCCCGACGCTCAAGTCCGCTCTCGGTTGCCAAAGATCCGTCCCTTCGGACGAAGGGCGAGTATATGGTTCGGCCGTCGCGAGTGTCAACAGCGGCCCGGGGGCTCCGCAACGGGCAAAGACGGGGAATCACCCCGGGCCGCGCGAGGTTCCCATCAGAAGAGGGTCGACGAACTGATCATCGAGGAGCATCCATGAGAACCATGCCGTCCTTCGCAGTCGCAATCGCTCTGATCGCAGTCACCGTCTCGTTGCCGGCCTCGGCCGCCGAGCAGGTCCTTCCGGGACCGACCCTCGTCCTGCGGGACAAGGGGATCGACGAGCAGGCCTTCATACCGCCCCGCTCGGCCGGATCGATCATCCCCATGGAGCAGGTCTCCACCTTCGACGTCACCTACATCGGGTTCTCCTCCGAGGCCCAGATGGCGTTCCAGGCGGCGGTGGACGTGATGAGCCAGCTGATGGTGTCGCCGGTGGTGATCCGCGTCCAGGCGAACTGGGAGCCCCTCGGCGAGAACGTGCTCGGCAGCGCCAGGGCCAACTTCATTCGGCGCGGCTTCGCCGGTTCCCCAGATCCGGGCGTCTGGTACGTGGACGCGCTGGCCGACGCGCTGCGCGGATTCGACCTCGGCGGCGGCGGCTTCGACATCATCGCCACCTTCAACTCGGACTACGGCTCCTGGTACTTCGGCACCGACGGTAACACGCCCTCCCTCGAGATCGACTTCATGTCCGTGGTGCTGCACGAGCTCTGCCACGGCCTCGGGTTCATCGGATCCGCCGAGGTGGACTCGGGGCTGGGTTCGTGGGGTGTGGACGGATTTCCTGCTGCGTATGACCTCTACACCGAGGACAGCGCCGGCACCAACCTCACCAACACCCAGACCTACCCCAACCCGTCGTCCGCCCTCGCCGACCTCCTCGAGAGCAACGCCCTCTACTGGGGCGGACCGCTGGCGGTCGCCGCAAACAACGGCTCGCGGCCGCGTCTCTACGCCCCGTCGTCGTGGGAGTCCGGCTCCAGCTACTCGCACCTCAACGAGAACTCGTATCCGTCGGGCAGCCCGAACTCGCTGATGACGCCGTTCATCGCGCGTCGCGAAGCGATCCACGACCCGGGACCGATCACCCTGTGCCTCTTCGAGGACACCGCCTGGACGACCACCCAGGACTGTGGGGACGGAGATCAGACGATCTACTGGGTCGCCACCGCCGCCAACGCCGCGGGCAGCCAGGGCAGCCAGTGGCGCACCAGCCTCGGCCTGCGCAACCGCTCCGGCATCATGGCCACCGTCGACCTCAGCTACCACCGCACCGGAGGCGCCACCGCCACCACCACGGTGACGGTGCCGGCAGCCGGCCAGATTCAAATCGACGACGTGGTGGGCTTCATGGGCTCGGCGGGGACGGGTCCGATCGAGGTGGTTTCCGACCGTCCGCTCGATGTCGGCTCCCGCACCTACAACCAGAGTGCCGACGGCACCTTCGGCCAGTACCTTGACGGGATCGCCCCGGAGGACGCCCTGTCCACCGGCCAGTCGGTGACTCTGATCATGCTCCAGCAGAACCCGGACTTCCGCTCGAACATCGGCTTCACCAACACCGGCACCACCACGGCCGCCATCCGGGTGGACCTCTACGACGGATCCGGATCCCAGGTGACGTCAATTGGGCTGCCGCTGTCTGCGGGAGCCAACAAGCAGGAGAATCAGCCGTTTCTCGAGCGGGGGGGCAGGAACAACATCGTCGCCGGGTTCGCGGTGGTGACGGTCAACACGGGGTCGGGGGTTCAGGTCTACGGATCGGTGATCGACAACCTGTCGAACGACCCGACAACCATCCCGCCCAAGTAGGCCGGGGGTGCCGAATCGTCGCGCCGACCCGATCGGCAATTTTCTCTTGTGCCGGCAAAGGGAGAAGCAGATCAGAATTGAAAATTGAAAATTGAAAAACCAGAATCGTTGTGCAGGAGGTTGCGCTCTACGGTTTCGTCGTTCGTTATTGATCACCTCACCGGGGCGCCCAGGCGGGACGGTGATCGCCTCCGAGACGAACCGGTTTTTTCATTTTTCATTTCTCGTTTTTCATTTTCGATTCGGGTTTGCGGCCCACTCCAATTCTCGGTTGCTGCTCAGGTGATCCAAACCGCCCCATCGTAGATGTCGAGGATGGTCTGGTCCCTGGTCAGCAGCGGCAGCCGGCGGGCCCGGGCCTGGGCGACGATCAACCGGTCGAACGGGTCGCGGGTCCAGGCCTCGCCCAGAGCCTCCGCAACCACCTGACCGAAGGGGAGCCCACACCGGGCGAGGCCGATCTCGCCGGCGAGAGCATCCACCACCACCCGCCCCGGCAGGGCGGTTCGCCCGCACTCGAAAAGGTACTGGAGCTCCAGCTCGACCATCGGGGAGATCAACAGCTCCTCGGCTTCGAGCAGGTCACGGGCGGAGGCCGGGAGCAGCTCCAGCTCGCCCGCGTACAGCCAGGCGACGACGTGGGTGTCAAGATAGATCACGGCCGCCACTCGGCCGACCAGTCGAGATGGACGATGGCCTCCGGATCCTCGAGGAGATAACCACGCGGCTTCAGGCGCTCGAGCTTCGGCGGAGGCTCCGCCGCGATGATCCGCACGGTCTTGCCCTTGCGCCGGATTTCCACCGGAACCCCCGTCTCCAGGACCTGATCCAGGATGCGATAGATGTTCTCGCGGAGCTTTGAGGCGGTCAGTGCCATGGGGACCTCCAAGGTCCACCCTATCACGATAACGTACGTACGGAAATTTTGTTATCGTACGATCGTTTCGACAACTCCCGCGCTCGCCTCCCAGACCCGTAGCCCGGGGATTTATCCCCCGGGGGGCATGGAAAGGCCGAGGGCCTCGAGGCGGGGGCCCACGATCGAGCGCTGGGCGGCAATGATCTGCTCGGCGCCCTTCCAGCCCACGTCGAGGATGCCGTCGAGATCCGATCGCGTAAAGGGCGATCCTTCGGCGGTGCCCTGGACCTCCACCAGCCGGCCGTCGCCGGTGAACACCAGGTTGAGGTCGACGTCGCAGTCGAGATCCTCACCGTAGTCCGGATCGACGTTGGCCGTCCCGCCGACCAGGCCCACCGCCACCGACGCCACCTGGGCGGTCAGAGGCCAGTCGCGCAGCAATCCCTGCTCGTACAGCCGGGCCAGCGCCAGGGCCAGTGCGGTCCACCCGCCGGAAATGCTGGCGGTGCGGGTGGAGCCGTCGGCCTGCAGCACGTCGCAGTCCACGATCAGGCTGCGCTCGCCGAGAAGGCCGCGGCCCACGGCGGCCCGTAGCGCCCGCCCCACCAGCCGCTGGATCTCCTTCGACCGCCCGCTCGGGCGCCGGTCGCACCGGGTGTCGGTGGCCCGCGGCAGCATCGCGTACTCGGCGGTCACCCAGCCCTCGCCCGAACCGCGGAGGAAAGGTGCGGTCCGGTCCTCGTGGCTGACGTTGCACAGCACCAACGTGCCGCCGGCTCGCCACAGCACGCTGCCCTCGGGGTAGCGGATGAAGTCCGGAGTGATCTCCGGAACGCGGATCTGATCTGGGCTGCGGCCGTCTGGTCTCATGTGGTCTCCTCGTTCGAGGGACAGGGTACAGGATCGGGACTCGGGGTTTCTCGCGGCCTACGCGAGCAACCAGGAATCCAGTATCATCCGTCGGCAAGCTCGGAGGGCCGCGTGAGTGAACAACGGTTGTCAGCACGTGAACGATGGCACCCGGTGGCGGGGGCGATCCTGCTTTTGGCCTTGGCTCCGGCCGCGGGAGCGCAGGAGCTCATCCCGGCTGCCTATACCCCGGCGGCCGCGGAATCAACCTGGTGACCCTGGCAGGGCTGTTCAACAGCGGCGACCTCGCGTTCGACCCGGCTGGGCCGATCGAGGACGCCAGCGCCCAGATTTTCGTCTCGTCGTTGGGATACGCGAGGACGCTGAGTGTGGCGGGCCGATCGGCCAGCGTCGGCATCGGCCTGCCCTACGTGGTGGGAGACCTCGAGGGCCGCTACATCGGGGAGCAGGCATCCGTTTCCCGGTCGGGCATCGGCGATACCTCCCTTCGCTTCGCCATCAACCTG
>CAVQOJ010000014.1:0-30744 GCA_963714385.1 uncultured Holophagae bacterium
CGGTCCGGTCGTGGGGATGGCAGGACGACCTCAGACGCCCACAATTCGTAATTCGTAATTCGTAAATCGCAATCGGCGGGCGGGAAGGTGGCGCAATCCCTGATAATCTGGTGACTCGCAGGTCGAGATGGAGGTGAACGATGCCCGACACGACAACATTGAAGGAAGCCCTGACAACCCGGGGTCCCTACGCCGTGTGGGACCTGATGACCGACGACGAGCAGCGGACGGCGGCGGCTGCCCTGTGGCTGAATGCAGACCACGAAACCAAAATTCTCCTCGATATGACCCTCGCCAAGGACCTTAAATTTCGCCCTCAGTCGGTCCGCAAGCTGCCCGTGGAACGCGTCGTCGGCCGCCTCGCGCGGCTCGCCGACGAGGTGCCGGAGAACCTGCTCTTCCAGTATCTGTTCCACTACCACATGACCGAGCGGCGCCAGTTGCTCGGCGAGTTTCTGGATGGAGCGTCCATCCCCCACGAGGACGGCGTGCTCGACCTGCCGGAGGATTTCGATGGGCCCGACGCGGACAAGGTCGGGCAGGCCGCCAAGGAACTGGTGGCGGCCCACGGCCACGATGCCATCGTCTATCTCGCGACCCTCAAGATCGCTGACGGCGAGTTCTGGAGCGGTTTGGACCCGATTCTCGAAGAGCACGAGGCGCCCGCTGAGTGAAAAACAGGATAATCCACAGTTTCGAAAAGCGGGGCCGTTGAGTGGTGGGGGGCTTTTCGAAAGGGAGCTGTCCCTCCACGACCCTCAACGGGAAAACGTGGCGGAATTGCGGTCGGTTTCGTGAACCGTGACCGTCCTGAGTCGCAGTTCGTCATCGAGTCGCCCGTCGATGCGTTCGAAGAACACCCGCGCGAGATTCTCCGCTGAGGGAATGACGCCGGCGAGCCACTCCACCTCGAGATTGAGGTGACGGTGGTCGACGTCATCGATCACCGCCTCGGTCAGGATTCCCTTCAGGTCCTTCATGTCGATCAGATAGCCACTGTCCGGATCCACCTCGCCCTCCACCGTCACCTCGAGGACGTAGTTGTGCCCGTGCCCGTGGAGGTTGTTGCATTTGCCGAAGACCCGGCGATTCCACTCGTTTGACCGGTCGGGATTGTGTAGCCGGTGGGCGGCTTCGAAGAAGACCTTGACGGTGACCGAAGTGGGCATCTTCCCTCCGCTCTGTGCATCGCTCGTGCGCTACGGACTATTCCCGCAATACGTTACTCGTTAAACGTTACTCGTTAAACGTTGACATCCAGCCCTCACTGCTCCATGGTCCAACGTTTAACGTACGTAAGGTGTAACGCCCTTCGGGACTCTCCAGACTACTCGAGATTCCGGTAGACGTCGGGGCGGCGGTCGGCGAGGAAGGGGAACCGCTCCCGCAGGCTGCGCACCTCTTCGACGTCGACGTCGCCGGAAACCACCCCCTCCTCCCAGGCCACGGTCGACAACACCTCCCCCATGGGGTCCACCAGCGAGCTGTCGCCGCGGTGGGAGACCCCGTTGCCGTCGATCCCCACCCGGTTGACGCCCAACACCCACGCCTGACAGTCGATCGCCCTGGCCCGAAGCAGCACCCGCCAGGCGACGCTTCGCCGGTCCGGCCAGTTGGCGAGAACCACGAAGAGGTCGGTGCGGCGGGCAGAGGCCCTGAACAGCTCTGGGAACCTCAGGTCGTAGCAGATCAGGGGTGTGACTCGAACTCCCTCCACCTCGGCGGTGACCACCGCGGTTCCGGCAGCAAAATGCTCGTGCTCGCCGGCCAGGGTGAACGGGTGGATCTTCCGGTACCGAAGCGCCGACGAGCCGTTCGGAGTCACGAGGAAACAGCTATTGAACCTCATCTCACCGTCCAACTCGGCCACACCGCCGACAATCCAGACGCCCAGCTCAAGAGCCAGGTCGGACAGCCGGGCGCGAATCTCCTCGCCGTGGGCGGCCACTGAGACGGCATCCATCGAGAAGCCGGTCGCGAACATTTCCGGCAGGGCGACGAGCCGGGCTCCGCCATCCACCGCGCGGCGCACCAGCGGCTCCACGCGGCGGAAGCTCTCCGCCGGGTTCTCCCAGGCGATGTCGAACTGGATTCCAGAAACCTGCATTCTCTTCCCCGATCTCGCCGCCGGTCGGCGGCGGACCCCCGGCGAAAACCGCCGGCCCATCCCATTATCTCCCACCTGCGATCCTGGATCCGACCTCGCGCTCTGCCATAATCAGCCGCCACGGAGGTGTCATGAACGGGTTCCCCTCGCCCAACGGCGACCATCAACCGCTGCCCCCGCATCGCACCGCAGCAGCGATCCCCGAGTGGACCAGTCGCAAGCTCAGGGCGCTGCCGGTGATCGTCGCCATCAACGTGATGGTCTTCCTGATGTGGCTGGTGGCGGTCCACGGGTCCGATCTCTGGGCATTCCTGGCGGCCAACTTCCTGGTGAGCACCCACCGCCTGGCGCAAGGGATGTGGTGGACCCTGGTGACCGCGGCGTTCTCCCATCAGGAGCTCTGGCACCTCGCCCTGAATATGCTCGTTCTGTGGAGCTTCGGGAGCGTTCTCGAACGCCTGTTGGGATGGAGGGTGTTCACCGCCTTTTACCTCGTTGCCGCCGTCTTCTCGTCGGCCAGCCACTGCTTCGTGTCGTCTCAGCTCTTAGGCAACGATCGGTTGGCGGCCCTGGGAGCCTCGGGCGCGGTGAGTGCGGTGTTGATCGCCTTCGCACTGCTCTTCCCGCGGCACAAGATCCTGCTGTTCGGGATCGTCCCGATTCCGGCCCTCATCGGCGCCCTGCTCTTCGTCGCACTCGACCTTTGGGGCCTCACCGCGCAAACCAGAGGGGCCGCGCTCCCCATCGGTCACGGCGCCCACCTCGGCGGCGCCCTCTGCGGGGCGGTTTTCTGGGCCACCTACCTGCGAGGACGCTTCGGCGGTGCGATGGGGCCTCGCATCGGACGCCGCCGCACCGTCGAGCTGACGCGGGAGGACGCCGAGGAGTTCCAACGCATTCGAGGCAAGCTCGATGCGCAGGGACCGGAGGCCCTCAACCCGAAGGAGCTCGAGTTCCTGCGCCGGATCAGGGACCAGGCATTGCGTTGACACCTCCACGATCCAACCTGCACGAGGGGTGGACGTATCTCTCAAGGCAGAGAGAAGCGGGATCCGATATGATCGTCGACTCGGGAGGGAAAGCATGCGAACCGCAGTCACCGCAATCATCGCCGTGGTTTTTGGCAGCCTGCTGGTTTCTACCGGCGGCGCCCAAGACGAGTCGCAGCAATTCCTCGGCGAGGCCACCGTCAACGTCATCGAAATCCCGGTTCGGGTGATCGACCCCGACACCGGCGAGCCGGTCACCGGGCTCGGCCGAGAAGCCTTCGAAGTCCTGGAGAGCGGGTCACCGCAGCCGATTTCGAACTTCTCGGAGATCAACGCCAAGGTCGCGGTTCAGGCCGGCGCGCCAGGTCAGAACGAGGGCGCGGACCAACCCGCGACCGACGAGATTTCAAAACCGCTGGAGCTGATCTACTTCTTTGACCTCTTCCTGATGTACAAGTCGGACCGCGACCAGGCTGCCGACGGTCTGTCGAGGCTGTACGCCGACGCCATTCCCGACGGTGAGAATGTCTCCCTGGTGGCCTTCGACGGCGAGCTCGAGACTCTGGTGGATCGCAGCGATGACCGCAGCGAGATCCTCGACGGGCTTCAAGACCTCCGATATATCCGAACCAAGGGCATCAACCAACGGATCACGCTCACCAAGGCTCTGTCCGACTCCCCCGTCACCGGCGAGCGCGACGCCGGGTACTACGAGCGCAAGCAACGCAATCTCGAGTACACGACGGAACTGGAACGCAAGACCGCCAGGGTCGGCAACGCGCTCCTGGCCACCATGGCGCGGTTCGCCAGTGCGGACGGCCGCAGGGTCCTGGTGGCCTTCACCCCCGCCTACCCGAAATCGGACTGGGCCCCAACCTACTACTCTGTTGATTATCTCAACGCGGCGGTGGAGTACCCCGAGCAGGATCTGTGGTGGAAGGTTGCCCTCGAGGCCTCGGACCTTGGGTTCACCCTTTACATGGTGGACACTTCGGGTCTGACCCTTCCGCTGGCCTCAGATGTGACCGTCGGCATCACCGACTCGGTGGCGGAGTTTCAGGAGGACTCGTTCGGCAGCGCGGGGGACCCGGCGGGCGGTGTCCCTGCCGGTATCGCGGACCCGTCCGGTCCCACGGGAGACGACTCGGGGGCCGGTTTTGCCGAACCGGTCGACAACATGGGGCAGTGGCTGGAACGGTCCCGCAAGAACCTCCTGACCAACACCGCCACCTCGACCGGAGGCGAGGCCATTTTCCCGGGCGACGTTGCCGCGGCGGTTTCCGGAATCCGCACCACCGTCGACCACTACTACTCGCTGGGCTACACCGCCGATCACCTGGGCGACGGCCAGATCTATGAAATCGACGTCAAGCTGCCCGGTTACCCAGGGTATGAGGTGGTCCACCGGACGGCCTACGTGGACCTGCCCGCTTCGATGCGGGCGGCTCAGGCGCTGAGGTCCGAGATGCTCTTCGGCGGGGACGCCAACCCCCTCGGGGTTCGCGTCGAGGTGGGCGACGCCGACTCCCGGCTGCGCATTGGTGCCGCCGGATCGAAGCGGGTCCGCATCCCCGTCACCGTGAAGATCCCCTACGCACGACTCGCCATGATCCCGCGCGGAGACATCCATTGGGGGAAGGTCCTCATCACCTTCTTCGGCGAAGACGCCCAGGGCAACCAGAGCGAGCTCGCCACCTTCGAGCAACCGATCACGGTGGATTCCGACCGCTACGAGGAGGCCGTATCCAGGGGGTACTTCACCTTCAAGGCAACGGTCGAGGTCGAAGGCGGTCAGCAGAGCGTCTTCGTGGGAATCCAGGACACCCTCGGCGGCCGGACAAGCATCATTCCGAAGGCGTTCGATTTCTAGGCGGCAGATCACTCCGAAAAGCGGTCCGCCGACATCTTGTCGACGAAAAGAGCGGCTTTCGACTGTCTCTCCGAAAAGCTCCCCGCCCGCCCTCCCCGCTTTTCGGAGTTTTTGTTTTTCCGAGTCCATGGGCTCGTTGCGGGAATCTCGACGGGTCGTGGTCGCTCAGGGGACGCCGGCGAGGCGAATTCCGGAGACGGTGGGATCGAGCTCGATCCGATTGATCATGTGACTGTCTTCCACCCAGACGACCCACTGTCGGTCGAGCTGTTTGAGCAACCGCTTCGATGCCGCCGTCAGTGAACGGGGGGTGGACACGTCCTCCGAAGGACCCCAAGCCAGAGGGAGTCCTCCACCAGCCGACCAGACGAAGAGCGGCACCATGCAGCTGCCGAAATCACAGCTCACCCGCCACGGGGGGCCATCGGCAACGGCGACCATTTCGCGGTCCAGCCACAACTCGACGCGGGCCACCGGACCGTCCACCGCCAGCTGGACGGGGTGCGGGCCGGTGATCAGCCCGAGGAACAAGGTGATGAAGGTGACCACGTCGCGCCTGCCGCCTCCTCTTCACCAATTGGAAACCGGCCGGACCGACCGGACCTTCCGTCCGATCACGGGGGTCGGGTCCACCACCACCCACCTGACGAATGAGGAGTTGAAAGTTGAAAGTTGAACGCTCTTGCGGTTCAATTCGCAATTCGCAATTCGTAATTCGCCATGGGTGGGTGGGAGGGCGGGCGCAATCCTCCACGTTGACAGCCCAAGGGCCGTAAACCTATGCTCCACCAGCCATGATGAGACAAGTTCGCGAATCGTTGGGAATCGCATGAGCTCCAGAAACTCGGTCTGGCGTCAGTTTCCGCGCTCCTTCTGGAGCGCCAACGCGATGGAGATCTTCGAGCGGATGGGGTGGTACGGCTTCTTCACAGTGTCCGCTCTGTACCTGACCAACCCGACCCAGGACGGAGGGCTCGGCTTCACATCCCAGGATCGAGGAGTCATCCAGGGTCTGGCGACGTTCTTCCTGTACCTCTTTCCGGCGGTCTTCGGGGCCCTTGCCGACCGGTACGGCTACAAGAGGATGTTCCTCGCCTCGGTCACCATCATGGCCCCCGCCTACCTGCTGCTCAGCGTGCCGCGGAGCTTCTGGGGTTTTCTGACGGTCTACTTTCTGGTCGCCGTGGGCCATGGGATGTTCAAACCCGTAGTGATCTCGACCGTGGCCAAGACCACGGACGAGCGCACCGGATCGATCGGCTTTGGGATCTTCTACATGATGGTCAATGTCGGCGGGTTCGTCGGCCCGATCGTGGCCGGTATCGTCAGGGGTTGGGACTGGAATTACGTCTTCTACGCCTCGGCCGGTTGGATTCTGATCATGGGAGTGACCTGCCTGATCCTCTACCAGGAGCCACCCCGAAACAAAGAGGCCGAGAGTCGCCGCAGCCTGGGGGATGTTTTTTCCGGAATGGTCGAGGTGGTCGGCAATCTCCGGTTCTTCGTGCTGGTTGCCGGAATGCTGGTGACGTTGGTGATGGGGTCCAAGTGGTGGAGCTTCGGTCGGGTGGCCGTGGTGGCCGGCATCTGGATGGCACTCAATCTGGTTGCAGACGCAGCCCTCAGGAGAATGGGCCGGGACCGACAGGGGCCCTGGTGGATGCAACCCATGCGGGTCGGCGAGGGCCGGTACCTGATCTTCCTGCTGCTGATGTCGGGATTCTGGACGTCCTTCAACCAGATCTTCATGACCCTCCCCGAGTACATCCGGGACTACGTCGACACCACGGACCTTCTGACCGGCCTCCAGGGGGCGGCCGGACTGGTCGGGGTGGACCTCACAAGGTGGAGCCGCGCCCTGCTCGACAACGGCCAGATCAAGCCCGAGTACCTCATCAACCTGATTGCCGGTGCGATCATTCTTTTCCAGGTGCTCATCTCCTATCTCGTGCGCCGCAGGACGCCTCTGTCCAGCATCATCTCCGGCGTCACCGTGACCGGCGTCAGCTTTCTGATGTACACCGTGGCCCCGACAGGCTGGGTCGTGGTTGCTGCGATCCTGATCTTCTCGGTGGGCGAAATGCTGGCCAGCCCGAGGTCCAAGGAGTACGCCGGCAGAATCGCACCTCCCGAAAAGGTCGGGATGTACATGGGTTACTTTTACTGGTGCGTCGCCCTCGGCAATCTCTTCGGCGGCCTGCTGTCCGGCTTGATGTACCAGGGCTTCGGGCCCCACGGCCTGAACCGGCCCGACGTGATGTGGATGATCTTCGCCGCCCTGGCCGCCGGAACCGCCTTGGCTCTGGCGGCCTACAATCGGTGGGCCGTGGCCACCGGCCCGAGACCGCGTTAGACTCTCTACATCGGTGTCCTGGGGAGGTGACAAATTATGGTCAAGCGCGCGGCCCTGTACATCATTCTTGCCGGAATCGCGTTCCTGGCGTGGGAGAACAGGCACCAGTTCAAGGAGCTCGCCGGCATGGAGAGCAACCGGATCCGGATCGAGGGTGATTGGTTCAAGGTGACCTCGACGATCAAGGAGGCCGACCGCTTCACCTTCTACGACAAGATCATCGAGCGCAACGGCGACACCCACGGCCAGTATCACTTCACGAAGAACGAGATCCTGCAGGTCACCATGGATGGCACCACCAGCACCTACACCATCGAGTTCCCGGAGCAGGATCGAATGATCTGGTACCAGGAAATCCGGGGAGAGCTCAAGCCGGTCGTCCGGTGGGCCAGGTAACGCTCGCGAGGGTCCCGTCGATGAGATTGTCGCTCAATACTCGCGGCTCATTCCTCACGGCACCGTCGGCCATCTTCTGATCCGAATGCGGCGTGAGATCTGAGCCGCGAGTATTGAGTTCTGACGCGTTCTCTGTTCAAGGCAAATCGCCGCGTCTGCTGATTGAACGATGCAAGTGCCTCACCGATTCTCAGCTACTCGGCGATTCGGTGAGCCACGTGGTGACCTCGGTGAGGGGCTTTTTTGACAATTCGGGCACGCGGCACCCGGCCGCCGGGTAGCCTACGGGAAACAGGATGAACGGTCGTTCGTTGGTGGGCCGGTTCAGGATCTCGCCGAGGAAGCGCATCGGTTGGGGCGTGTGGGTGAGAGTCGCCAGTCCCATGCGGTGAACCGCAGCGATAAACAGCCCGCAGGCAATGCCGACACTCTCGTTGACGTAGTAATTCGTGACCTTCTTTCCTTCCGCGCCGACGCCGTATAGCTCCTTGAAAACGACGACCAACCACGGCGCCTCCTCCAGGTAGGGTTTTTGCCAGCCGGTGCCGAGCGGCGCCAGTGCCTCGAGCCACTCATCGGTTGCCCGGCCGCCCTCGTAGAACTCGCGTTCCACCTGCTCCGCAGCGCGACGAATCTGACCCTTCACCACCGGATCCGACACCGCCACGAAGTGCCACGGCTGCCGATTGGCGCCCGATGGGGCACAGTGAGCCGCCGCCACCGCCAGCCCGATCATCTCGCGGGGCACCGGATCCGAGGAATAGTGCCTCACGGACCGCCGGTTCGCCATCGTTCGGGCGAAGTCCGCGCCGTCGGCGAGCATCTCGCCCTCGGCCCTGCGCTCGAAGTCCAGCGGATGGTAGGGAAAAGTCGTATGGTTCATCGCACCAGAATACCAGCCGGCCCCCGGTTCGCGGCCCGGATCCCGAGCCCCGAAACCCGATCCCCGGGTCCCGAAGCCTTACAATGACCCGGTTGCCATGAAAGGTGCCGGTCGCATCACGTTCGTCGCCGGGGGCCTGCTGGTGGTCGCGGCGTGGGTCGCCGGATCGGCCGGCCTTCCCGAAGCCTACTGGCCGGTGGTCGAGGTCCTGCCCGAGCTGCTCGCCCTGTTGCTGCTCGTCCTGGCCTGGCGATTCCGCCGCAGTCGACTTGCCGTCGCCGCGATCATCGTCGCGATCGCCAGCCTCCTGCTCCGCGGACCCCTGGCCGCCCACCCGGGCGACCCGCCGCCGGCCGGATTGATCGTGCTCGCCCTGCTGCTGCCCGTCAATCTGGGGGTCCTCGCCCTGCTGCGGGATCACCCGGTGCAACGTCCCGGCCCCTTGATCCACATCGGGGTGGTGGCGGTCCAACCGTGGCTGGCGGCGCTCGCGATGGACGCCGCAGCGACAGGCGCTGGCGCCGGTGGCGGAACGGGCTGGACGCGGCTGCTGAGCTCTCCCCAGCCGGCGCTGCTGGCTTTTCTGATCGCCGTAGTCTTCACCGTCCTCGCCTTCGCCTTCCGCCGCGGTACCTTCGAAGTGGCGATGGTGTGGGTTCTGGCAGCGTCGGCCGTGGCGGTCTTCGTCGGTCGAAACCCACAATCCACGGCATTGCTTTTTACCGCCGGCCAACTCGCTCTGCTGTTCGCGGTCGTCGAGGACTCCTACCGGCTCGCCTACCACGATCAGTTGACCGGCCTGCCCGGACGCCGCGCCCTCGACGAAACCCTGACCAGACTCGACGGCGACTACGTGGTCGCCATGGTGGACGTCGATCACTTCAAGAAGTTCAACGACCGCTTCGGGCACGACGTCGGGGACCAGGCGTTACGTATGGTGGCGGACGAGCTGGCCGCGGTCTCCGAAGGAGGACGCTCCTTCCGCTATGGCGGAGAGGAGTTCTCCGTGGTCTTCACAGGGCGCTCTCCGGCCCAGGTCCGGGACGCCCTCGAATCGCTCCGCCATCGCATCGAGGGACGGTCGTTTTCGATCCGGTCGCCCAAGCGGCCCCGCAAGAAGCCCGACAAACCGGTCACTCAAGCCAAGCCCGCCGAACGGGTGAACCTGACCGTCAGCATCGGCGCCGCCGGTCCAGGCCATCGCCATCTCAAACCTGACGACGTGCTGCGGGCCGCCGACGCCGCACTTTATCGAGCCAAGCGGCGGGGACGAAACAGAGTCGTGATCGAGGGCGTCCGCTCGGCGCCGCGCCGAAAGACCTTGAGTTAACGCTGACAGCGGCGTCGTGACCTCTGAGAAAAACCGGATCCAGGCCCGGCGGCCCTCGAGGCTATGGGCGTAGCCCGAGCTCGAGGAGGCGGCCACAGGCACGCACCCACCGATTCATGAACTCGATTGTGGGGTTGGATGTCCATCCTTCGGCTCGTGCGACGGCCTGTTGAGAGATCCCGAGTTTGGTTGCGAGCTGCGTTTGAGTGAGACCGGCCTCAGTACGGACGATTCGAAGCAGGTACCCAGGCACACTGGCCTCTCGGCTGGGGAGTTTGCCCCAGTCTCGAAGTTGTCGCCATTCGACGAAGGACCGCGGCCGCCGGCGGGTGAGGAATGGAGTCGTGATCGCTTTCATGAGGTTTCTTCAGGAGGGCCGTTGTTCGCCCACGTCTCGAATGCTCCGGAATCCGGCTCCGAATCAGACCACTCGATGTCGAAGGCACGCAAGGCATTGAGAGCACCCTCGAACCCAGCCTGGTGCACCCTGAGTGCCAGCCGGTCATGGTCGATTTCATCTCGGCAGGTTCGGAACAGCAGGAAGGCGTTCGCTCCGTCGACGCCAGATTTCCAGTACGCCCACGCACCCAGCCGATCGACCACCAGATCCTCGACGCTGACCACGACGACGTCATAACCGAAGGCCCGGCGTCGGACCGCTTTTTCCTCCGTGCCCAGCGCCTCTCCCGGAAACTCCAGGAAGATCTCAGCCTGTTCGTGGATCCAGTGTCGGCCTGTTTTCTTGAAGCCACTCGCCGCGAGTTCTCGTCCGACGCTTGTCGGGACGAAGCCGACAAAGTCGAAATCACCGGTCGTGTAGGCCCCGCCGGTCAGGATCTCGACAGCCGCGCCGCCAACCAAGACCGGGATCTGGCCTTCTTCCAAAAACAGTCCTTGCACCCAGGCGGCGATTGCCGCCGTTCGTGGGGGTCCTTCCGGAAGGGAGAGGATCTCGCTGAATCGCACAAAAACAACATAAAGGTTGTATTCCGAATTGTCAATCAGGTAGCGAGCGTCCTTCCCTTTTTTGTCGCAGCCAACGGTGTGCTCGCTCGGCAGGACAATGGGGGAGGATCCAGGATCCAAGCGGCTAGCGCGAGTCTCGTTGGTCCCTGACCGCTTTGAGAACTCGCGCGTCCTCCTGGTGCCGAGGGTGATCGATGGCGCTCTTGATCGCCAGGAGGCTGTCGAGATCAATCCAGTTGGCCGGCGCACGGCCATAGTGGCTCTCGATCCGGCGCGGCCACGCCTCGGCGAAGCTGAGGGCGATGGTCTCGCGCAATATGTCGATCCGATTGGGAGCCACGCCGAGCTGCAGGATCTCTTCCGGATCGTCCACCGTCATCAGTGACGGGCTGCCGAACTCCCCGAGGGCGTGGTTGGCGCGGCGGACATTTTCGTGGTCGGCATCGATCCAGAGGTCGATGTCTTTGGTGTAGCGCGGCTTGGCGTGATAGATGAAGGCCAGACCGCCGACAATCAAATACCGAACGTGATGTCGGGCGAAGAGCTCCAAGATGTCTTCGAAGTCCTGGACCGTGTCCATTGTCAAATGCCGGGGGTCGTCGCCTCGCCCCTGGCAGCCTCGACCCGGGCGACGTCTCGATATATGGCGACCAGCGCTGAAAGTCGCTCTTCAGGAGTTCGGCGCTGCCAAAAAGCGAGGTCCCACGCCTCGGCGTCGGTCGACGAGGTCGTCCGGTGCGTCTCCATCGCCTCGCGGCGTCTCCGGCTTCTTTCTTCAAGGTCTCTCATAATCAGTATTTTAGCACCGTAAAGTGCGCGGCGCGCAAGGGTCTGGATCATTTCTGGATTTTTCATTTTGAACAGGTAGGCGGCAAAGGCGTTGATCGAGCCAAGGCCGGACTCGGAGCCCGCCGGTTGTTTCACCGATGAAAAAGCCCGCCCGAAAAACCGGGCGGGCGCTCTCCGGTCAGTCTCTATTTCAGCGTGATGGTCACCTTGTCAATTTTGCCGGTGAACTCGCTGGTGGCGCGAGTGTAGCTGTCGGAAACCGTTGTCTCCATGTCGTTTCCGACCCCCGCACCCTCGTCGGCCGAGAAGATCGAAAACTCGGTGGCTGCGATCTTGCCGGAGCCGACCGATTCCCCATTGATATAGAGCGTTGCCGTGCCGCCCGCTCCCGGCGTATCCCCGCCGTCATAGGCAAAGTCCATCTTGACGGTGCTCTTGCCCGTGGGCAGCTTGGTGTCTGCTTTGACGTCGGTGACATCGATGCCGACGTAGTTGTAGGTATAGACCGGCGTGCCGTCCTTGACGTAGAGGCTCCAGCCGCCGAAGCGTCCGCCCTGGGCCACGATGACGCCGTTGGCCGGCGTGTCGCCGGACTCGATGTCCGCGGCGATCTCGAACGACGTGTTCTTGACGTTGATGAAGTCGTTCTCGAGCAGACCGGTCATCCCCTCGTAAAGAGTCAGGGTGGTCCGTCCATACATGAGATCGGGCCGGCCCGCCAGCTTGGGATTGAAGAGTTCCTGACGCCGGTCGTCGAGGGGTAGCACCTTGTACTTGACAGCCTCATGGAGAAAGACCTGCTGCAGCTTCGCGAGAAGCTCGGGGTGCTCCTTCGCGAGGTCGGTGGACATGCTGAAGTCTTCCGCAACGTGGTAAAGCTCCCAGGTGTCCTCGGGGAAGCGATTCTCGACCTTACCCCAGGGTTTGATGTGCACGGTGCCGGCGAACCAGCCGTCGAAGTAGATGCCCCGGTTGCCGAACATCTCGAAATACTGGATCGTGTGCTGGTCGGGAGCGTGGGGATAGTCCCAGGTATAGACCATGCTCGTGCCCTCGATCGGGCGCTGCGGAACTCCGTTGACGACTCGCGGCTCCGGCAATCCGGCGGCCTCGAGGATGGTCGGTACGACGTCGATGACGTGATGCCATTGGTTGCGCAGCTCACCCTGGCCCTTGATCCGATTCGGCCAATGCACGACCATGGCGTTGCGGGTGCCGCCGTAGTTGGAAGCCACCTGCTTGGTCCAGGTGAACGGCGAGTCGAAGCAGACCGCCCAACCGGCCGCCATGTGCGGATAGGTGGTCGGGCCGCCCCAATCGTCGTAGTGCTTCAGCATGAAATCGATGTCCGAGCCCTTGGCGACGGCGTTGAAATAGGTCATCTCGTTGTAGAGGCCTTCCATCCCGCCCTCGGCGCTGGTGCCGTTGTCGCCGGCGATGTAGAAGATCAAGGTGTTGTCGAGCTCGCCCATGTCCTCGATCGCCTGAATGACCCGACCCGTTTCGTGGTCCGTCATCTCGAGGAAGGCGGCGAAGACCTCGGCCTGGCGTGCGAAGAGCTTCTGCTCCTTGGCTGAAAGATCCTTCCAGTCTTTGATGTCGGCGGGTTTGGCGGCCAGCTTGGTGTCGGCCGGGATCACCCCGAGCTTCTTCTGCTGCTCGAAAATGCGCTCGCGGATGACGTCCCAGCCCTCGTCGAAACGGCCGTGCCACTTGTCGATGTAGGACTGCGGCACATGGTGGGGAGCGTGGACCGCACCCGGTGCGAAGTAGACGAAGAAAGGCTTATCCGGGGTGAGCGACTGCTGGAAACGAATCCACTCGATGGACTTCGTCGCCATATCGTTCATGAAGTGGTAGTCGGGATCATCCGGGGTCTCGACGCGGTTCAGATTGTGGAAGATCCCCGGCGCCCACTGGTTGGTCTCACCGCCCAGGAAGCCGTAGAACTCGTCAAAGCCTTGGAGATTCGGCCAGCGGTCGAACGGCCCTGATGGGCTGATCTCCCACACCGCAGTCTCGTGCCATTTGCCGAAGGCCGCGGTGCTGTAGCCGTTGAGGCGGAGTATCTGGCCGATGCTGGCCACGTCGTTGGGCAGCATCCCGGTGGCACCGGGGAAGGAGGTGGCCACCTCGGTGATCTTGGCCTGGTTGGCCGAGTGGTGGTTGCGGCCCGTCTTGAGGGCCTGCCGGGTGGGCGAGCACAAAGCCGTTGTGTGGAACTGGGTGTACATCAGGCCTTGGCTGGCGAGCTGGTCGAAATGGGGCGTCTGCAGGACGCTGCCGGTTGCACTGGTGCCGCCGAAGCCGAGGTCGTCGATGAGGATGACCACCACGTTCGGCGCATCCCCAGGCGCCCTGACCTCGAAGAATGGCGGCGCCTTGGCGTCGCGCGCATCGAGGGTCGTAATGGGCGGATACCAGGGGCCCTTGATTGGCAGCTCGGTACGGTCGATTCCGGCCTTGACCTGCGCCTCCTGGGCCGTGGCGACTGTGGTGCCGAGGCCGGCGACCATCAATCCCGCAAGAACAAAAACGGTGAGTGATCTTCCCTTCAAGGCGATGCTCCTTTTCATGCAGGCATGTGTGTTCAAGGTCCAGGATGCAGGGTACAGTGTACAGGGTTCAGGACCCGCATCGGTGCGATAAACAAACGACACACGCCTTTTATGAACAGCCGATTCCCGTGACGATCTGAGGTCCGCGTTGGAGGGGGTGCGGTCCGAGTACCAGACCCTGAGCCCGGAGGACACGTGGCGCGGCCGTTGGAGTTGGCGTCACCACAACCCCCGTCAGGCGTTCCGGGATTGAACCTATTCCCGAGAAACGACGTATAACCATGCGGCCCTCAGTGAGCCAGAGGCATGTGCCGACGATCGGGCCGGCGCCTGACCGAAGATGAAATTGAGGTATGGAATTGCGAGGGTACCTCGGCAAGGTCGCGGTTTCCGCGGTGGCGTTCGCGTGCTTCGCGCCGGTTGTTGCACGGTCTGATGAGGATCGTGCGGCGGGCTCGAGCGCGGCCGCCGAACGCGATGATGGCGCTGGGCGCCTCAGTGGCGCCATCGACGTCACCGCGGTGAGTATGGCCATGGTGGCCTTCGACAAACAGGGGCATGCAGTGTTGGATCTTCGCCCGGACGAGGTGCAGGTGCTCGAGGACGGCATGCCTACCGCACTGCTCGAACTGGTTCCGGGTGTGAACCCGGAACAGCCGCCAGGGTCAGACGCGCAGTCCCGCCCGCGCGGTGTTGAGCAACCCGCAGGCCGGCGACCGTGGCGGGTGGTGGTCTACGTGAGCACCGAGCTCGCCGGCAGATTCGTGCTGCCCGAGCTGTGCCGTCGCGCCGCCGCTGAAGCCGAACGGCTCACCGACCTCGGGCCGGTCGACGTGGTACTCGCCGATCCGCGACCGACGCTGGTCACCGAGGCGGGATTCCGACCGGAGGATGTGCGGCTGGCGTTGGAGCGAGTGGCGGCCGACGCCTCGGGCGTCACCACGGTGGAGCGGATCCGCAATGACTTCACCAGGGAGTTCAAGCCTGGCGTGGGATTCGACACCAAAGCTCAGGCAGAGCAGAGCACACCGCGATCATTCGCCGCCCGGGCGCGCCTCGCAGCCTATCGGGAGCGCACCGTGATCCGAAGCGACCTCGATCGGATGGTGGCGTGGATCCAGACTCAACCACCAACCACGCGCGGTCTGCTGGTGTGGATGACCGGCGGTTTCGACCTCAACCCCGCCGACTTCTATATCCCGCTGATGGAGCAGCTCGACCCCAGCCTGGCGACCTCGCTGCGCACCGAGTACCAGGCGCTGAGTCTGGACGAGGACGTGGCGCGGCTGGTGGAGGTGGCGCTGTCCTACGGCTGGACCGTTGTGCCCGTCAATGCTTCGCGAACGAGCTTCGTCTACGGCGCCGAAGTGGAAGGCACCGGCAAGGCGCAACACCACTCCGGTGTCGGCGCGAGCACCATGAACTCGCAGGAGCATGACTTCTCCCAGGTGGCGCCCGAATTCCCGTTGCGCATTGTGGCCAGGGGCACCGGCGGCGAGTTCGTCGCTAACGACCAGCAGTTCGAGCGAGCGCTCGACCACGCCAAGTCCGCCTACCAGCTCACCTACCAGGTGGACCGGCCGGCAGACGGGCACCTGCACCGGGTCGAGGTCCGCTGTTCGCGACCGGAGGTGCGGATTCGCAGCCGCGGTTACGCCGCCTCGGGAAACCTGCGTGGCGTGGCCACCACCCGAGCCCAGCGACTGCTCCGCGGAGACGTGGTCCAGGGCGCGCTGGCCATTACCGCCGAGGTCAGCAACATCACCAGGACCGACAAGGGCCATCGGCTCGGCGATCTGGGCGTGACCGCGGACCTGCGCGAGCTGGCCCCGGTGCTCAGCGGGGTGGGTCTCGGACGGATGCGGCTCACCGTGGTTGTGGAGATCGAAGACGCCCCGCCTTTCGAGCACCACCAGGAGATGGATCTGGACTGGGAGAAGACGGCGGATGTCTGGGTTTTCGTCACGGGTGTCAGATGGCCCAAGAAGGCCGAACGAATGGCGGTGGTGGTGGAGGAGCTGGTGTCTTCCACCTGGGGTGCAACGGTTGTCGACTTGAAATGAAGGCCGAGGAGAAGCTCTTTGCGTGACCGTCCGGTGATAGACTCGATCCTCCGTGAACCCGCGATCGTCATCGATGCGTTTGGCCGCACTGGTGCTCGGAACCGTGTTGCTGACCGGTGCGGATCGCGAGGAGTCGTCCCACACGTCGCCGCCTCCCCCTTCCTCTCCCGGCTGCACCCACGAGCTGGTTTTCGAACCGTTTGCCGGTCTCATCCTGGTTCCGCTTCAGGTGGCGGGCTCATCGCCGCTCGATTTCGTGCTCGACTCGGGCGCCAACCGGTCGTCCATCAGCGATCCCCTGCTTGCCGCCACCCTCGGCCTCGAGGTGACCAATGGCGGCATTGCTCGCGGTATGGGTTCCGGCGCGGTGGGGGTGTTGTTCACCGAACCGGCCTCACTTCAAAGCAACGGATTCGAGCTGCTCAGGGTGCCGTTGGCGGTGCACGACATCGGCGCGGTGCTGGCCGCCCGGGCGGGTCGCGAGCTGCACGGCTTCCTCGGCCGGGAGCTGTTCGACCGCTACGTCGTCGAGGTGGACCCGGTCGGGCGGCGTCTGTTGCTGTACGACCCCTCGAGCTTCGTCTACGGCGGCACCGGCCAGATCCTCCCGATGGAAGTGAAGGACGGTCGAGCCGTGGTGCGGGCACGGGTGAACGTCACCGGCAGCAAGGCGACGGCCGTCAGGCTTTTGGTGGACACCGGGTCCGGCCGCTATCTGACGCTGATCTCGGGCGGACGGCGCCGGCTCGAGCCCCCTCCGGAGAGGAGCCACGCAACCGGCGTCGGCGTCACCGGAACCACCCGGGTCAAGGTCGGGCGGGTGGCCGAGGTCAAGCTGGGAGAGCTCGTTGTCGAGCATCTGGAGACCGCTTGGGTCAGGGCATTCGAGATCCCGGCCACGACCACGATTCCAAAACTCGACGGCGTCCTCGGCAACCGCCTGCTGGCACGGTACCGGGTGTTCCTGGACTATCGGCACGGTCGGCTGATCCTCGAGCCGCCGGCCGGCCCACCGAACACGGCAGCCGAAAAACCGGACAAGTAGCGTTCTTATTTGGGAGGAATTGCCCCTGGATATGGTCGAACCGTGGCGTGCTTATTGCTCTTTTGGACAACGAAGTTCTTCTGGCATCGGAAACGTCCGTGGACCAAAAACGGAAAGGAGGATCGAGTACGTAGGTAACCTCGAGAGGATATTGCGTTTGGCTCATCTTCAACCAGAACAACAGGAGGACGGTATGAAACATCAAGCCAAGATTTTATTGGCGCTTCTGGTGTGCACCTTCGTGGCGAGCACCCTCATGGCGCAGACGACGCGGGGTGACATCTCCGGCTTCGTGGTCGATCAAGCCGGTGCGCCGATGCCCGGCGTGACGGTCGTCGTCGAATCGCCTGCGATGGCCGCGTCGAAGAACACCGTCACCGGCACCGACGGCAGCTACAAGTTCCTGTCGTTGCCTCCGGGCGCGTACCAGTTGACGTTCACCCTGGCCGGCTTCCAGACCACGGCGCAGGAGAATATGCGAGTCAGCATGGGCACCACCACCAGGGTTGACGCCACGATGACCGCAGCTTTCTCCGACGAGGTGATGGTGACCTCCGAAGCGCCGCTGGTCGATACCTCGCAGGTCAGCATTGGCGTCGACATCTCAAATGAGTTTTACAAGGACCTGCCGGTCGGTCGGAACTACACCGCGGTGGCGACCGTGGCGCCCGGTGCCCAGGCCGACGACTCCGGCCAGACCTTCTACGGTTCGTCCGGAGCGGAGAACTCCTACTACATCGACGGTGCGAACACCGCCAACGTGGAGTTCGGAACGCAGGGCAAGAACCTCAACTTCGAGTTCATCGACGAAATCCAAGTCAAGACCGGCTCCTACATGGCCGAGTACGGCCGCGCCACCGGCAGCGTCATCAACGTGGTGACCAAGTCCGGCGGCAACGATTTCCACGGCGACGTGTTCGGCTATTTCGACTCGGCGTCCCTGCAGGCGAGCCTCGCCTCCGAGCCGGCTGCCGGGCCGATCAGCGGTTCGTTCAAGCAGACCGAGTTCCAGCGCATCGACTACGGCTTCGACCTCGGGGGTCGGATCGTGCGCGACAAGCTGTGGTTCTTCGTGGCGTACGATGTGGTCGACAACGAGAACACCCTCGAGGTCCTCAAGGACTTTTCGAACGTCATCGAAGGCGGTTCGTATCAGGGCCAGGAGGTCATTGGGACGAATGACGCCGACCTGTGGGCGGCCAAGCTGACCTGGAGCATCACCGGGAATCACAACCTGTCGCTGTCGGCCTTTGGCGACCCCGGGGAACAATCGGGGTATCTGGCTGCCGTGAACACGTCGCTGGCGGCGACCCCGCTGGCCTACACCGGCACCAACGAGCTCGGCGGCACGGACTTCTCGCTGAACTACGACGGCATCTTGAGCGACAACATCGTGCTGACGGTTCGGGCGGCGCAGCACAACGAGAAGAACCTGCAATTGGGCGACGGCCACGAAGTCAACGGATACATCGACTTCACCGATCCGCTGGGTGACGGCACCACGGTGTTCGGCTGGGATGCCGACAGCAACGCCAACCAGCGGACGTCGGGTTTCAGCTTCCACAACCTGAACGAGTTCAGCCGCGACCAGTACAACGTCGACCTGTCGTACTTTCTCGACAAGGCGGCGGGGTCGCATGAATTCAAGGTCGGTGCGGAGTGGGAAGACATCGGGATCAATGCGGAGAACTGGAACGGTGGTGCGGGCCAGCGGATCTATCGCTTCCCCTGCAACCCCGAGGACCGCTACTGCGGCGACAACGACGAAGCTGCGTATTACTTCCGGCACCGCTTCTACGTGCCGAACACCGAGGTTGGCGTCGAGGATCTGACCGTTGACGACCTGCTGATTCCCTTCCCGGTGAACACCAAGTCGGACGCGGCTGCGGCGTACATCCAGGATCAATGGCGGGTGACCAACAACCTGTCGTTGAGCCTCGGTATACGGTGGAGCCAGCAGCGGCTGTACAACGGCGACAACGAAGTGCACCACACCATCGACAACAACTGGGCGCCGCGGCTCGGCTTCGTGTGGGATGCATTGGGCAACGGCAAGTCCAAGGTCTTCGCCCACTGGGGCAAGTTCTACGAGTCGATCCCCATGGACATCGTGATCCGCTCCTTCGGCGGCGAGATCACGCTGTTCAGCTACAACCTTTCGGACGATCCGGACGATGTGGCGGCTGACCTGAGGGTGAGGGACACACGCTTTCTGGGCGGCGGCTTCTCGCGTGTCGATCCGGACACCCAGGGGCAGCACCTCGAGGAGACCGTGGTCGGCTTCGAGTACGAGGTCCTGCCCGACTACGCGATCGGCATCAAGTACGTCTACCGCGACCTCAAGAGCGTGATCGAGGACGCGCTGGCGGCCGACGGCGACTACTTCATCGGCAACCCGGGAGAGGGCCTGATGGAGGGGACCTACGCGATCTGCTACGCGTACGGCTACCCGGACTGCGGCCTGGTCGACATCCCGACACCGACGCGTGAGTTCAAGGGCATCGAGCTGACGGTCCAGAAGCGGTTCTCCAACAACTTCCAGTTCCTGGCCTCGGCGCTGTGGTCGACGTTGACCGGCAACTACGACGGGACCTTCCAGGCGTCCACCGGCCAGCTCGACCCGAACCTGAACTCGGCCTTCGACTACGCGGACTTTCAGGTCAACAACGACGGCAATCTGTCCAACGACCTGCGCACCCAGTTCAAGTTCGACGGCATCTACCGGTTCGATTTTGGTTTATCGGCCGGCCTGTCGATGTACTACCGTGACGGCGTGCCGATCACGGCATACGGCTACTCGACGGCCTACAACAACTGGGAGTTCTACATGTCCGACCGCGGAAAAGGCTACGGACGGGTGGACGGCCAGTGGGAGGGCGACGTTCACTTCGGCTACCCGGTGCGGCTCGGCAACGGTATGGAGCTCAACCTGATATTGGACATCTTCAGCATCTTCAACAACCAGGGCGAGACGCTGCGTGACATGCAGTACACCACCGCAGCGACCGGCTCCACGTACGAGGACGCCGGCGGCAGCTCGGTGATCGATTATGAGACGGGCAACCCGATCGCGCCGCTCAACATTGATGACACCGGCCGGCCGCCGACTAACCCCGGCTGGAACACCGCCAACCGCTGGCAGCCGGCGACGACGGCCCGGCTGGGTGTTCGGTTCTCGTTCTGATCTTCTTGCCATCACATCAACCCTCGACGGGGGCCTCCGGGCCCCCGTCTTCTTGCCGCGATCCTCAGTCATCGACGCGGAATCGGGCGAAGGTGAAGACGACGCAGAGACCGGGCACCGGGCATCGATTCAGACCGCGGGGCGGGGGACTTTGGACTTTCGACTTTTGACTTTGGACTCAATCGGGCACGGGCACGGAAAACGAAATCCTCGGGGCGGGGACCAGCCGAGAGCTTCGGCCACGTTAGAATGAGCTCCTTGAAGCGCCGCGGAATCATCCTGGGTGCCACCGCCGCCGTCCTGCTCGGAGCCCTTCTATGGGCGACCATGGCCTGGGTGCCGTCCGATGGCGAAGAGTGGCTGTGGTCGGCCAAATCCGGGAACCTTCGGGTTGCCGGGCCTGGCGTCGCGATGATGCCGCGCTGGTCGGGCAGCCGTGTCGCCGCACGCCCGCTGAGCATCGGTGTGAGCGGCACCACCAGCGACGGCGCCGCGGTCGACGTGACGGTTTCGGTGCGCCCCCCGGCGGGAGACCTTCGGCTGGCGCCCGCAGCGACGCCGAGCGAGGGCCTCCGGCTCGCGGTGGTAGAGCCGGTGCAGCGCCAGCTCGCCGGCGTGTCCCTGGCCTGCCTGGAGTCGCCGGGCACGGGCGGGTGTCCCGGCGACCCCGAAGCCCAGATGCGCGCCTGGGTGGCGGCGACCCTGCGGACACCCGAGGCTGCGCTCGAGGTGCGAATCGAGCTCGATTCCGGGGCGATTCGTGCCGGTCTGCTGGCCGAGATGGCCGGAAAACTCGATCTCGGGCAGCGCAAGGTGCTGGTGCTCGCATTGGACGGTCTCGACTGGGACTTCATCCTGCCGCTCGTGGAGGCGGGTCGGATGCCCAACCTGGAGCGGTTGATGACCGCCGGTGCGTGGGGCCAGATGGAGACCATCGTGCCGATCCTGTCGCCGCTAATCTGGACCACCGTGGCGACCGGAGTCGAGCCCGAGGAGCACGGCATCCTCGACTTCCTCGAGATCGACCCGGGCAGCGGCCAGCAGGTTCCGGTCACCGGCCGCGGCCGCAAGGTGCCCGCCATCTGGAATCTGGCCTCGGCCATGGGCCTCCAGGTCGGAGTGATCGGTTGGTGGGCTACCTGGCCCGCGGAGCGGGTCAACGGCACCATGGCGTCGGACCGGCTGTACTCCACCCTGCGTGAGGGCGTCGACAGTGAGATGTTCCGTAAGGACCCCCCGGACCTGGTGTTTCCGGCCGGCCGGACCGCGGAGTTCACCACCATTCGCGACCGAGCCGTGGTCGAGACCGACTGGCAGGCCCTGCGGTACTTCATGGACGTGACCGAGACGGTGTTCGACCGGGCGATCGCCGAGGACCGCGGGCTACGCGACCCGATCGACGGCATGCGCCGCATCGTGGCGGCCACCCGGACCTACATGGGTTCCGGTCTCGTGCTCGCCGCGGAGCAGCCCGATCTGCTCATGGTGTATGTCGAAGGCACCGACGGCATCGGCCACGTGCTGGCGCCGTACCTGGACCCGCCGACCATCGAGGTCGACCCGGTCGAGGCCGCCGTCTACGCGGCGGCGGTACCCCGCTACTTCGAGGTCATCGACCGCTGGATCGGTCGGTATCTGGAGTCGTGCCCGTTGTCGAACTGGGCCGTGCTGGTGGTTTCCGACCACGGATTCAAGTGGGGCAAGGACCGTCCGAAGGACCTGATGGGGATGGGCGGCGCCACCGCAGGGCTGTGGCACGCCGAGGACGCGAGCTTCGTGATCGCCGGCGCCGGCATTACCCCGCTCGGCCGTGTCGAACGATGGTCCTCGGTGTACGACCTCACACCCACCGTCGCCGCCCTGCTCGGAATTCCGGCCGACGTTGGGTGGCGGCAGGATCTCCTGCCCGGATGCCCACCTGCCAGGTCCGAGCCGGTGAAGTGGGTGCCTCTGGTGCCACCGGCGTCGTACATGCAACGTGGTGGCGGGGTCGCGCCGGTAGACCCCGAGGCGATCGACATGCTCAAGGCGCTCGGCTACCTGAGCGAGGACGGCACGACCAGCGCTGCGGCGGTGACACCGGCTGCCGTCGATCGGCCGGACCGATCGACCGGACTCCCGGTGACCCCCACACCACGCACCTCGGAAGCGACCATCGGCGAGCTCAACAACCTCGGCATCCTCAAGGCCAACCAGAAGCAGTACGACGAGTCGGAGCGCATCTTCAGGCAGTTGATCGAGCTCGACCCCAGTTACTCCTCGCCGCACTACAATTTGCGCCGGATCTACTTCGAAACCGGCCAGTACGACCGCGCCGACGAGGAGCTTTGGAACGCCATCGACAAGGGCTTCCGCGATCCCGAGCGGACCCTGGACCGGGCGGCGGCCGACTACGAGGGCTTCAATATGCCCGAGCGCGCCGACGCGCTGCTGACCCGGGCCATCGACTACTTCCCCGAGCACGAGCCGTTTTACGTCCACCTGATGGTGGTCAGGCTTCGCAACGACCGCTGCCGTGAAGCGCTCCCGATCGGTGCGGTGGCGGTCGAAAAGTTCCCGCAAAGCGGTCCGGCGCACGCGTTCTACGGCCTTTCGGCCGCATGCGACGGTCAGACGGCACTCGCCCGGGAAGAGATCACGCGGGCGCTCGACATCAATCCGGACCAGCCGAGCCTGCGTCAGGCTCTCGCCGAGCTGTCGGCACCGCAGTAGCAGACCCGGTCATTTCTCCGATTTGGGATGAACCGAGGCACCGGTGGTCCGGTAGGAGGCTTGCTTGGTGACCCGGTCGAGCAGGGCGATCGAAATTCGGTACCTTCCAGACTCCATGAGCAAGGTGGTGTCGATGCCGAAGGCCCGGCTCTGGGCCGCCTCGTAGTCGGCGGTCGGCACCCGCACCTCATGCTCCTGGCGCACCAGGTCCGAGCGCTTGCCGTCATCGTCTCGAACCGCGACAAAAAGCACCAAACGACCGACGTACTCGCCGCCCTCGGGCAGCAGGGCGACCTTGTTCAACGGGAACTTCAGATGGGCCGGCAAGAACCAGCGGTCCTCGCTCGCCGGCGCGGGCTCGCCGGTGGTGATTTCGATTTCCATCGGGTTGTCATCCACGTCGAACATCAGGCTCGATACGAGTCTGTCTTGGACCTGGGTTTCCCTGGACTTCTCCACCAGACGCTGGCGGTAACGCAGCTCGTACTCGGGGTGCTCCGGCACTGTGACCTTGATCTTGTGAACCTTGTCTTTGCCACTCGGCTGGAGCGGATAGCCGATCGAGTAGTAGGTGAACATGTCCTGAGTGACACGTTCGAGCCACGGCGCGACGTCGTTGGTGTTGACGATCGCGATGCCGCCGGTTTCCTCGGCCATGAACTTGAGGGAGTCGGAGTAGTTGCGCGAACCCACTGACGCGGACAGCGGGTCCTGGGCCGACTGGTGCTCGGCGGCACCCATGCCGCCCATCTCGACGCCGGTGGCGCTGATGGTGTACAGGGTGACGTCCTGGGCGTTGGCCGAGGCCGTCAGCTGTTGAAACAGCCGCGTCCGGTCATAGTTAAAGATCTCGTTGACCGCCGCGAAGTCGGTGTAGACCTTGCCCGCTTCGTAGAACAAGTCTATCCCGGGGATCATCGGTAGCCCGTTGGAGACGTAAATGATGCCTTTCTTGCCGGGCAACCCGGACAGTGTGGTGGTCACGTGGCGCAGCGCGTCGAGGGTGAACACGAGCGCATTCGCCTCCTCTTTGGCATAGCCGTAGATCAGCTTGTAGACCTCGTGGCTCTGGCCCAGATCCTGGTCGGAGTAGCCGGGGTTCATGCGTTCTTCTTCGCGGTACTCCTTGATTTTGTCGATGATGTCGCGGCGTTCGAGATCGCGGTCCGTACGACCGCCGGTGTCCCTGCGGACACTGCGCATCGCGTCCAGCACCAGTCTCGGGTTGGAGGTGAATGGTTGCAGAACCTTGAGCGAGTTGCGGTAGCTCACAACCATCATCTGGGCCGGCGGGTGCAGGCTCTCCAGGATGAAATCCCTGGTCTGGTTGAGCACCCGGTTGCGGTTGAGCGGATCGAGATTCTCGTTGTCGATGAACAGTACGAGGTGGACCTCGGTCGGGTCCGGTAGGGGCTCGGCCGAAGGGGTCGGCGTGGGGCCGATCCCGTCACCAGGCGCCTCCAGGATCTCGAGCCGGCTTCGGATGATCTCCTCGGTGTACGGCGCGAAATTGGTGATCGTCTGTTGCTCGCCGTCCTGGAGGAGCTCGAAGTCCTCTCTCGTGAGGTCGAGGATCGGGTTCCCCTGCTTGTCGGTGACGTACACCACCACGTTGGCGACGGTGAGCTGGAACTCGTCGAAAAAGGTCAGTCCGCCGATGGGGGTCGGTTGACCGTCCTGGTCTTGCTGGTTGGCCGTGGACATGGAAAACACCGGCCCCAACAGGTTGAAAACCAGGAGCAATGGAAACAGGCGTCGGAATCGCATGCACCCACCTCGGCGGCGAGTCTACCAGACAGCCCACCCGCCGCTCACGGTCATACGAGTCGGCTGTTCCATGGGTTTCGCCCGCGATCAGACGATCGCTCGGACCACCAGAGAAACCGCGAGCAGGCCGTTGGTGGCGAGATTCCACGCCACGTTCGCGCCGAGAGCGGGAGTCGGCACCGGTTCGTTGGTGTCCCCAAAGGCCCACCGGAGGGGTTTGGCCAGCAACAGCGAGGGGATGACCGCCACGAGGCACGCCGTGGGCAGCCACCCGGCCCCGACCGAGATCAGGATCCACAGCGGCGTGCCGAGAGCGGCCAGGGCGTAGAAGCTGGCGGCCCCCCGTCGGCCCAGCAGCAGGACCAGGTTTCGCCGGCCACCCTCGCGATCCGCCGCCTCGTCGGGAAACTCGTTGAGCAGGAGGAGATTGAGGGTCATCAGCGTTGCGGGCACACCGGCCGCCAGGGCCGAGGCCGAAATCGCTCCGGAGTTGACGAGGGCGGTGCCCACCACCGGCCCTCCACCGAGCCCGATGCCGGCCGCCACCTCGCCGATCCCGATCCGGGCCAGGAAATCGGTGTAGGCGAGCACGCAGACCGCACCAATCACCAGCACCGGCGCCACGGCCGATCCGATCACCCACAGGAAGTACATCCCGACCGCCAGACCGACGGCGCTGCACACGATGCCGAAGGCGAGGGCCGTCCCGAGGCTCATGGCGCCACTGGGCAGGGTGCCGCTTCCCCCGGAGAACGGCGTCCGCTTGGTGGCCAGGTCGATGCCGGTGCGCATGTCGCTCCACTCGTTGAAGATGTTCACCGCCATGTGAAGCGCCACCAGACCGATCAGCGCGAGGACCGTGCGGGTCCACGACACCGAGCCCTCGACGAAGGCAACCCCACCGCCCACAGCCACCAGGGTGACCGGCAACAGCAGAAACGGTGCACGGGCGACACCTGCGAACGCCTTCAGATCTGCCATGGCGTGAAGTATAAGCCCGCTGATCTCACCGGTCGTCAAGACCGTGAAGGGCATCGTTCAGAACGCCGTTGGCCGGCTCGACCTTGACCAGGACGTCCTGCACCTGTTGGCCGCGGTTGATCAACCTCTGCCTGACGGCCTCGCCGATGGCGTGACCCTGCTCGACGCTGAGCCCCGGATCCACTACCACGTGCAGATCGACGGCGAGGTTCGGGCCCACGTACCGGGTCCGCAGGGCGTGCGCATCCTTCACGCCTTCCACCGACAGGGCCAACCTCTCCAACCGGTCGCGCTCGTCGGCCGGTGCGGCGGTGTCGATGAGCTGCGCCAGAGCCGGCTTCATGATCCTCCACGCCGCGTGCAGAATGAACAGACAGATGGCGATCGCACCGATGCGGTCGGCGAAGGCGAGCTTCGGGTTCACGATGGCCACCGACACGGCCAGCGCCGCCGGTACGGAGCTCAGCGCATCGGACCGATGGTGCCACGCGTTGGCGACGAGAGCGGGTGAGTTCACCCGCTGGCCGACAACGGCGGTCCACCGGAAGAGCGCTTCCTTGACGACGATTGACAACAGCGCCGCCGCCAGCGCCAGGGCGCCCGGCGTCTGGCCGCCGGCGTCGTGGCCGCCGGTGACGGCGTCCCATGCGAGCCCGACCGCCACCACGCCGAGAAACACTCCGATCACCACCGTCACCAGGGTCTCGATCCGCTGGTGTCCGTGGGGATGATCATCATCCGCCGGCTTGGACCAGAAGTGGACCCCGGCGATGACCGCGAAGTCGGTCACCAGGTCGGACAGGCTGTGGATCGCATCAGCTACCACAGCGTGGCTGTGCCCGATGATTCCGGCGGCCATCTTGATCGCCGCCAGCACCAGGTTGGTGATCAAACCCACCCAGCCGGCGTGCCACACCTGGGCCGCGGCCGAGCCATCCCCCGCCTTCTTCATGGGCGGATCGTATCAAAAATTTCTTAGCTTTGTAAACAACCAATCTCATATCGAGATGTTATTTCGTTAAAGCGCCACACGAAGGAGAGATTGCTGGTTTCTGGTCGCCGGTCGCCGGTCGCTGGCTGTTGTGTGGAATCGGACACGGAAGAAAACAGATGAACGGGATTTCCAGCGAATGCAGGCATGGCAGACGCGGTCCTTGAGATTCTCCGGACTCATTTGGAAGCGGGCGCGTGGTCCGACTTTGGACTTTTGACTTTTGACTTTGGACTCTCGACCTGAGGGGCGTCGGACGTGGGTGCTAATCAGTCACGACGCACTCATCGCCGACGCGGACGGTGCCGCGGCCGTCGTGAATCAGGTTCTGGCCGAAGAAAACCTTGGTTCCGTGCCGACGATAGGTGGACAACGTCCGCAGCGGTTCGCGGCCCCGCTCGCCCGACCGCTGGTCGGTGGTGGTGACGATGCAACGCGCACAAGGCTTGACCACCCGAAACCCAACCCCGCCCGCGGTCATGCGCTGCCAGCCATCCTCGGCGTGGGGCTCGCACCCATCCACCACGATGTTGGGCCGGAAGCGGTCCATGGGCACCGGCTCTTCGAGCCGGCGGTTGAGCTCGTCCAAGGACGCGCGGGAGATGAGAAGGAAAGGGAACCGGTCGGCGAACCCCACCCGGTCACCCTCGACCCCGTATCTGGGATCCACCGGGCGGAGCGTGGAGTCCGGCATCCTGACCAACTGGCATGGAGTGCCGAGGACGTCGGAAAGCCACGACGCCGCCTCGGGGCCCGCGGTGACCGCTTCGCACCTGTCATTCCAGATAGTCACGGTCCTGCCGGTTCCCCAGACATCGTTTTCCGGAATCTCGATTGGAGCCGTGCCATCCGCCGACAGCCGCAGGCCGCCGGCCGCGACGGCGGCCGTGATTCGCGCCAGACCGGGCCAGTCGCGCTGGGTCATGAAGGTGCCGTGCCGGTCCACCACCAGCCATCGGCGGTCGTGAACAAAGCCGGTGGCTCCCACCTCCGCCTCTTTTGTCGCGATCCCACGACACGACTTGACCGGGTAGATAAAAAGGCCGCTGACTCGGATCACGGTCGCTCCATTCCCACCCTGTCGACGGCGCCGTTGGCGGTGGTCCGCGCCGGGTAGCTCCCGAGCACCCGCAGGTAGGGGCACTCTCGCCGGAGCTCGGCCAGGGCGAGCGCCGTCGGCTCCTCCCCCAGGGCGCACTCCACATCGACGTAGAACATGTACTCCCACGGTCGCCGGGGCACCGGTCTCGACTCCAACTTGGTGAGGTTGAGGTGGTGCTCGGCAAGCACCTTCAGACACTGGGCCAGGGCGCCTTCGTGGTGGCGGGTTGTGAACACCAGCGAGGTCTTGGCTGGAATCCTCGGATCCACCTCGATCTCGAAACCAGAGATCACCACGAACCGGGTCCAGTTCTCATCCTGGTCGGCGATGTCGTCGCTCAGCACCTCGAGGCCGAACAGCTCGCCAGCCTCCGCCGACGCGATGGCGGCCTGCGATCGATCACCGGCCTCAGCCACGGTGCGGGCCGCCGCCGCGGTGTCGTTGAAAGCCTCCTGGTCCAGGTCCGGTAGCTCGGCGAGAAACCGCGAGCACTGGAGGAGGGCCTGGGGGTGGGAGAGGACCCGCCGAAGGCCGGTGATCTCGCTGCCCTCGACACCGAGCAGACAGTGCCGGATCCTCAGAATTTCCTCACCCACGATGCCCAGCTCGGTGCCGCGCAGGAGATCGTAGGTCTGATTGATGGAGCCGGCGGTGGTGTTCTCGATGGGCAGGACGGCGTAGCCCGCCTCTCCCTCCTCCACCGCCCTCAGGGCGTCGGCGAAGGACCGCTGGCCAAGGAACTCCATCTCCGCCGACCGCGAAGCGAAGTACTTTCTCGCCGCTGTGTTGCTGTAGGAGCCCGCCTCGCCCTGGAAGGCGACGCAGCCGGCGGCCCGCGCCGACCGCTCCACCCGCTCCCGCTTGAGCAGGGTCTCCTCCTGGGCCTTCAGCGACATGGCGATCACTTCACGGAAGATCTCCTGGGTGCGGAATGGATCCAGCCCCAGCTCGCGCGCCCAGCTCTCGATCCGCCCCAGCAGCTCAGACTCGCGCTCGTGATCCCTCAGGAAGGGCAGCCCGGCAGCCTTCACTCGGGCGATGCCGGCCACGGTCTCCAACCGCTCGCGCAGAGTCTCCACCAGCCGGCGGTCGACGGCGTCCAGTCGAGATCGAAGATCATTCAGATCATCCATGTCGGCGCATTGTACCCGCCTTCCGAAGCCGATGCCGGGGCTATACTGGTAGCGCCGTGTTCGGACTCGACGAACCCACCGTTTTCCTCCTCGCCGGCTTAGCCGTCGCAGCGGTGATCGCTCTGGTCGTGGCGGCGGTCCGCAGAGTGGGCCGGCGCCGGTTGGAGACCTTCGGTCCGGCCTTCGAGCTGGGAACCGCCCGGGTGCCGGGGGCGCTCTCCACCAGCGTCGAGGGCCTGTTCCTGGGCTACACCTGCCGCTACACCATCGAGCAGCGCTCTCAGTACTCACCCGGTGGGGCCGCACTCAGGATCGCGGCCTCGAGCCCGCAGCAGTGGACCGCCTCGAAGCAGGATCTTGGCTCCCGGTTGATGACCCAGATCGGCCTTTTCAAGGACGTCACGGTCGGCGACCAGGAGCTCGACCGCCGGCTCCGATTCTCCGGCGCCGACGCCACCACCCTGGTCTCCCTGTTCGGCCAGGAGCGCACCCGGGTTGCCCTCCGGTCCCTGTCCGGCACCGAGAACTTCGCCTCGATCGCGGTCCGGGACCGGCGAGTCGACGTCAAGTGGGCTCCCCGCAAACCGGACCTGGACGACGAGCCAGACGCCCTCCGGCTCCGCCTCGCCGCCGCCATCGACCTGCTGGCGGCGTGCGGCTTCCCACCCGCCATGGGCTGACGCCGGCGAGTTGAAAGTTGGGTTCATCCGGGAAAGCGTGAGGTTGGGGTTCCCGCCGTGCCCGTTCCCGTTCCCGTTCCCGAAATTCAGCGGCAGCGACAGTCATCAGGGGCGGCGACAGGGTACAGCGAGCAGGGGCAGGGATCAGTCTTCAGCGGCAGCAATCAGTGGGTTTCGAGGCATTGCACGTGGACACCTCCGGGTCGTTCACGGGGTGAATGGGCATAGCTGGCGAGGGGGCCGGAGTCAAGGGCGCCATGCGGCCGGCCTAGGGGTGGTAAACCCTTGACACCGGCCCCCTCACCAGCATTCGGGTGAGCATGAACGACCCGGAGGTGACCATGTCCAAAGCCGTCGGAAACACCAATTTCGTCGCCTACACCAAGGCCCTCGAAGCAGCAGGCGTAGCTATCAAGCTCGTGATGAGGGTTCCCGCCCCTTTGAAATCGATTGCTGATCAGGTGATCCGATCGGCAAGCTCGGTCCCGGCAAACATCGCTGAAGGCCACGGCCGGTGTGGACGAGACCGGTCGAACCACTGGCGGATCGCCTACGCCTCGGCCAAAGAGGTCGACAGCCACCTGCGACTCCTCGCCGCCGCCGGTGCAGTCAATGGAATCGGGGCAGAGAACGCCCTGGAGACCTTTGACCAGGTTCGTGCGATGACGTGGCGCCTGCTCAATCCCATCTGAGCGCACCCTGCTCTCCGATACTGACGCTGTCAACTGACGCTGCCGCGGGTCCCTGCCGCTGGATTCTGACGCTGTCCCTGATGGCTGTCTCCGCGGATGAAGCCGCGGTTCCTCTTCGGGCGGGCGGGTGCCGTTGTGATATCCGAATTTGGG
>CAVQOJ010000015.1:0-18944 GCA_963714385.1 uncultured Holophagae bacterium
CGTTCTGGGACAGGCTGCCGCCCACCGTCGCCGTACCTCCGGATGCCGGACCCCAGAAGGGCGGCCGAACCCCGTGGGGTTTGAGCGCCTGGTGGAGCTCCTGCCAGGTGCAACCCACCTCCACCACAACAAACATGTCGTCGGTGTTGATCTCGACCACGCGGTCAAGACGTTTGGTGTCGACGACCACCGAGTTCGGACGGTCCGGCAGCAACCCGCCGGTGTAGGACGAACCGCCACCCCTGGCGAGCACCGAGAATCCTGCGGCGGTGGCCGCTGCGGTGGCTCGGGCCACCTCCTGGGAGCTGCCCGGACGTACGACGACGGCGGCGATGTCGTCCGCGGTGCGATAGATGTCCTGGGAGTAGAACTCCCTATCTTCCTCGTCCGTGAGCACGTGCTCGGCGCCCACGATGTCCACCAGCGTTTGGTAGAGATCAGGGTTGATTCGCTGCACGTCCACGGCGGACCTCGCTTCCTCCGGTACGAGCCGGGGCCTGTTCTGAGCTTTCCTACTCCACGGGCTGGAACAGCTCCACCATATAACCGGTGGGATCGAGCACCGTCATGGATAGGTGTGGACCGAGGGTTGGGCTGGTGTACTGGACCGGCCCCGAGACCGGTGTCAGCCCGTTCTCGGCGAGTCGTTGCTCCATCTCCGCCATATCCCGGACCGGGAATGTCCACATGGCCATGCCGCGGTTGGGTGGCCTGGGGGCGATGCCGGGGCTCGGCAGCCCGAGGCGTCCCTGGTAGTCGAGGAACAGAAGATGTCCGAAGGTCGCGCCCTCCGCGTAGACGATGGAGAAACGGAACTCGGTGCCGTCCGGCACACCCAGCGCGCCCTTGCTGCCGCTCGACTTGAACTGGCGATCGCTGCGCAGCTCGAGCCCGAGAACATCGACGTAGAAGGCCAAGACCTCGTTTGAGTTCTCGATGATGAGGGCGGAGTAGATGGGTCCCCCTCGACCGGTGGTCGGATCCACCGGGCCCAGCTGCGGCATTCCGTCACGGCGCGAGATGGTGACCGAGTGCATGAAGTCGGGCGCGTTGAAGATCGTCTCGTGGATCCCGTAGGTGGTTCCGTCGGGACGGGGAATCTGGTACCGGGACAGCGGCATGAGGGACTCGTATCCCTTGGCGCGCAGCTCGGGATCCCAGGCATCCAGATCCTCGGTGGAGAAGCCCATGGAAAAGGGGCCCGGCTCCTGGGGGTTCCAGGTGGTGTGGATCAGCGGGGTTTCCTTGTCCAGGAGGAGCACTCGCACCTGGATGGTCCCGGGAACCGTGGGCCGATCCATGATGTAGAGCTCCCAACCGATGTCGTCCGGAATGTCCCAAAGCGTCCGTTGGACGTCGCGGACCTCGGGGTCGACCTCGATCGGTCCGCGGATGCTCAGGCCGAGCCCATCCCCATAAAAGGCCCGGATTGCTTCCAGATCGGTGGTGCACAAGGTGGCCGTGTGCAGCTGACGGATGGGGGCATTCTCCCCGGTGGTCGGAGGAGCGAGGGCGTCGGAAATCGCCGGGGTCGGTTCGGATTCGACCACCGTAGGGGCTTCCCGAGATCCGCACGAGAGCACGCCCAGGAGAGCGGCCGCGATGAATGCGGTTGCCCAACCGAATCGAGAGGTGAGGTGGGGGTGCATGGTTCCTCCTGTCGGGTTGTCGCCCGTCCGATTCTCGGGAATCGGGTGGGATTGAAGAGATGTCCTATCGTCAGGACAATAGTATCATTTTTCCTCCACCCTCGCAGGCTATAGGGCGGGGTGAAGCAGTCGAGCAGTGAAGAAGTGAAGCAGAGTACGAGTCGAGTTCTGAGTTTTGAGGTCTTAGTTTTCTTGCCCAGTGCGATAGGTCATGTCTGCGGCTCTCCGGGCAAGAAGGGTGGGGTTGGGGGGAACTAAGAACCAAGAACCAAGAACCAAGAACCGGTCGGGAACGGTTTTCCGAATTCCGAATTCCGAATTCCGAATTCCGAATTCCAACCGCTCCCTACTGCCTCGATCGGTTAAGATCCCCAGCCATGATCACTGTCGATCGAAGGACCTGATGGCCCGCAAAGCCGCACTTGCTTTCCTGACCGTGGCTTCGCCGCTGATTCTGGTGCTGTTCCTGATGCCGTGGCCCTTTGCCGAGGCGCTGTTCGCGATGCTGGTGATGGGATACCCGGTGGCGCTGATCGTTCTGGCGGTGGCCCGTCGCGGCGGACTGGGACCGTTGGCGCTGCCGCTCATCGCCCTGCTGGTCTTCCTGGAAGCCTGTGCGGTGGGCATGCTGCTCCTGCGGGGACAGGTTCTCGACGGGCCGTGGTTTGGCGGACTGCCCGCGGCCGCGGCGGTCCAGCTCTACGGCCTGTGGCTGGTTCCCCTTCTCCTTGTGGCTCTGGTCTACGCCTTGACCTTCGACCGTTTCGAGATGCGGCAAGAAGACCTCGACCGCCTCGACCGGTTCGATCGCGACGCGGAGGGTGGACCATGATGCCCATCCTCGCCAAGCCCGCCATCATCTGGACCGCCCTTCTCTACCTGGCGCTGGTGGTCGTCATCGGAATCTGGGCGGCGCGCCGCACCCGCACCGCCAGGGACTTCTTCATCGCCGGCCAGGGTATCGGCCTCCTGGTCACCGCCCTCGCCACCATGTCCGCAGCCTTCTCGGGATTCGTGTTCATCGGTGGCCCGGGGCTGACCTACCGCATGGGTCTGGCCTCCATGTTCATCTGCATCCCGGTGAGCTTCACCGCCGGCCTGCTGTGCTGGGTGGTGGCCAAACGGCTGAGGCTGCTGGCCGGCGTGCGAGAGATCTACACCGTCCCCGACGTCATCTTCTGCCGTTACCGCAGCCGGCTGGCCTCCGGTTTGGCGGCGGTGGCGGTGATCGTGGGAACGGTGGGGTATCTCGGAGCTCAACTCAAGGCCCTGGGCATCCTGATCGAGGCGATCTTCGGCACCCGGCACCTGCTCGGCGGCTGGAGTCTCGCGACGGCCATGGCCATCGGGCTGGTGGTGGTGGTCTTCTACGCCACCGCCGGCGGCATGGTGGCCGGGGTCTACACCGACGTGTTCCAGGGGACGCTGATGGTGGGGGCGGCGATCGCCGTCTTTTTCTACGCGATGAAGGCCGGAGGCGGGCTGGGGCCGATGGTGCGCGCCATTGCCGAGTCGGATCGGTTCGGTCCCGGCCACCTCGATCCACTGGGAGCGATCCCGGTGTTCACCGCCATGGGGTTCTTCTTCGTGTTCGCGGTGGGCAACCTCGGCCAGCCCCACATGCTCCACAAGTTCTTCATGCTCGACGACCCGCGCAAGCTCAAGTGGATGCCCCTGATCATCGGCGTCACCCAGACCCTGTGCGTGCTGATCTGGCTCGGCATCGGGCTGGCGGTGCCGTCGCTGGTGGCGACCGGACGGCTCGCGCCGCTGTCCAACCCGGATGACGCCTCGCCCCAGTTCCTGCTCAACTTCGCGCCCGAGATCCTGGCCGGCCTGGTGTTTGCGGGGATTCTCGCCGCGATCATGTCGACGGCCGACTCGTTCGTCAACATCGGCTCCGCCGCCCTTGTTCGAGACCTGCCGAAGGCCCTCGGGCGGAGGGTCTCCGACGAGCTATTTTGGGGGAGGGTGGCGGTGGTGGCTGTCGCATGCTCCGCCGCGGTCTTCGCATACCTGTACGGGGATCTCATCGCGCTCCTCGGGACCTTTGCCTTCGGCACCTTCGGCGCCGCTTTGGGTCCCGCCCTTGCCGTCGGCCTCAACTGGCGACGGGTCACCGCGGCCGCCGCGGCGGCGTCGATCGCCACCGGCATGGGGGTCAACCTGGTGCTCGAGTTCCTCGCCAAGCAGACCTTCTTCGAGAGCCTCCCAAAACCGCCTTTCCAAACCGGCGTCCTGCCCACCGCCGTTTCGTTGGTCGCCTCGTTCACCGTGCTCTTCGTCGTCACCTGGGTCACGAGTCGCCACTCGCCACCTGACATCGACTCGGACGTCGAGCTGGTCATGGACCTTTGACGCTGCGAGACATGAAGGCTAAAAAATTGTCAGCTCAATTCTCGCGGCTCACATTCCGCACGGTGTCGGCGAGAGTCGTGTTGGCGCGGTGATGTGAGCCGAGAGAATTGAGAAATATTTTGACTGACTTTTTGTTCAGCTGACTCGAAAAGAGCTGACTCGAAAAGAAGTGCCGCCACCCCGATGGGTGGCGGCTTCGTTCGGTTCGACCGTCAGGGGCGCGTCGCCGCCCCGGATCCGTCGGTTTGAGCTAAAACAAGATTCTGAACGTGACGCCGGCTTCCTGCACCCCGGGCAGCCCGGCCCACCATGTGGGCGAGGAGAAGTTCTCCAGCGCGGAGAATCGCCGTATGGCCATCAGGGTGTCGTCATCGGTGACGTTGTTCATCCACACGCTGATGTCGAGGCGGTCGCTGCGGACGCCGGTGCGCAGGCTCAACCGATTGGTGGCGCCGGTCTCGGCGAGGTTGACGGCCCAGGTGTAGGACGAGCCGCGGTAGATGTAGTCGGCGCGGGCGTTAAAGTCCCAGGCCTCGCTGATCGGAAGCACGAACCCGACTCCCAGTGTGGCCGAGGACTTCGGGCTGCGGGGCATCGTCTTGCCCGACGCGTCTTTGCTGCCGTACACCCGTCCGACGGTAGAATCCTCGAAGACCTTGTACTTGGCGTCGTTGTAGTTGTAGGTCGCCGTCAGGTTGAAGTACTTGCCCAGCCAGCCTGAGTAGAAGAACTCGGCGCCCTTGATTTCGCTCTTGCCCGCCACCGTCTGGTAGTCGACCAGGTCGTTGTCGATCTCACCGTCGCCGTTGGTGTCGAAGGGCGTGGCCTGGGTGAACTGCTGGTTGGTCCATTCGAAGTAGAAGGCGGCCGCGTTGAACCGGTGCTTGCCGTTGCGGGTCACCAGCTTGTAGCCCGCCTCGTAGTTGAGGGCCTCCGACTCGGGGACAGCGACGCCGATGCCGTACTCGGACTCGAACGCGTCGATGCAGCTGGTGCACATCTGCGCGACCTCGGCGTTGAAGTTGCCGGGTTTGATGCCGGTGGACACACTGGCGTAGAAGGTCGAGAAGTCGTTCGTCTTCCAGTCCAACACGACCCGTGGTGTGAAGCTGTCAAAGTCGTCCTTGAGCTCTCGGGTCACTCCGTCCACCGCCTCGACGGAACCGAAGTCGAGGGTCTCCCTGGCGGCTCGGGCGTCGAAGGCCAGAGCGATCGTGTCCGAAATTCGCCAGTTCAACGAGCCGAACAGAGCCGTATTGTCGACGAGTCGAAACGGGGTCGCGACGCTGAGATCGAAGGACCCGCGGACATTTCCGCCGGCGAACAGGGAACAGCCCGGAAGGAAGCCCAAAAAGAGATAGCTCGGGTCGGCGCAACCGAAGCCGTTCGGCTTGCTCTCGTACTCGGCATCCAGGTAGTAGAAGCCCACCATCCAGTCCAGCTTCGAGGTCGAGCCCTGGACCCTCAGCTCCTGCGAAACCAGGGTGTCGATGGTGTTGAAGTACTGGAGCAGGGTCTGGGTGCCGCTGAAGTCCTGCATCGCGTCGAGCTCTTCATTGATGTACGCGGTGATGGAGGTGAGGCTGGTGCTCTCGCCGAGCATCGCGTCGAGGTGGAGGGAGGCCAGCGCGAACTCCCGATCCATGCCGAAGTCGCTCCTCGGCCAGTCCGCGCCCTGGGCGGGCTCCGTTTTGGTGTCGTAGCCGAAGTCGGTCACCAGATCGGGGCTGAGCTCACCGCAGAAGTAGGAGACGGTCCCTTGTTCGCCGTCGGTTTCGAAGGGGCCGCAGTTGTGGAGGCTCTGGTCGAACCAGGCAAAGGCCGCCGGTCCGTCCTTGTCGACCGAGTAAAATCCGCGGGCCTGGAGGCCGACGCTGTCCGAGATGTCCCACCGGACCGCTCCGTCGATCGCCTTGGTGGATTGCGCTCCCAGCCGCTCGGAATCGGGATACGGGTTGTCGTATCCCCCACCGTAATCGTAACCCCGTCCGAAGAAGCGGAAGCCGAGATTCTCCGAGATCGGGCCGCTGGCGCCGACACCGAGGTCCAGCCGGCTGTTTTCGCCGACGGTCGCGCTCACGTCGCCGACCCACTCCTGGGTCGGGCTCTTCATCACGAAGTTGATCGCTCCGCCGAAGGCGGATCGACCGTAAAGCGCGCTCTGCGGCCCCTTGACCACCTCGGTCCGTTCGATGTCGCTGACGCTGATGAAGGACGTGGCGCCCGGCAGGTAGACTCCGTCGAGGTACGACGACGAGACCTGAGAGAGCCGGTCGATGGTCCCGGCGTCCATGCCGCGGAACGAGATGTTGGGATCGTCCCGCGCTCCGAAGTAGTTGCTGATGTGGATGCCGGGGGTGTTGATCGTCACGTCCTCGACGTTGAACAAACCGAGCTCGGCGACCGCGTCGGAGGTGATCGCACGGATCGTCAGCGGAGTATCGTCGAGAGACTCCTGGGTCTTTCGAGCGGTCACCGTGATCTCTTCGATCTTTCGGGTGTCTTCATCTCCGGCTTCGCCTAGCTCCGTTCGTTGAGCGATTTCCTGCTCCTCAGGCACCCCTTCGACCTGCTCGACAACCCCCTCGGCGGGTGCCTCCTCCTGAGCCCACGTCAGGCCTCCGATCAGCAAAACAGCCAACACACCCAGGACGATCTTGAAGCCCTTGACTTTCATTCTGCCTCCCCTCTTTCCGTTGTGTCCCAATTTGAAAAACGTACGAAATCGACTCCGATCGATTCATCGGAGCCGAGAAAACCCGAAGTCGAGCGCCGATTTCCGGCTGGCGGCAGGATGGTGACTTCTGTCAAAGTCGTTAGATTGTCCGAACAATAGGTTAACATTGGGGTATGATCCTGTCAAGGGCGACCGTAATCCAGCGACAAGCCAGGTGTGAAACACTGAGATGATTGAAGAAAACTCGAAAAGGAGAGTCCTCGATGCCCTCAACCATTCCAGTCCGAAACCCACGAACCGGCGAGATCGACTTCTTCGTCGATCCCCTGGACAGGGTCGGCGTCGCTGCGGAACATCGCCATGTGGCGAGGCATCAGCCGGCCTGGTCTGGTGATCTCGACCTGAGGATCGCCACCCTCCAGGCCTGGAAGGGTGAGCTGATTCGCGCCCGCAGCGCCATCGCCGAAACCCTGACGATCGACACCGGCCGGCGCGCGCTGTCCTATGCCGAGGTGGACGTCATCACCGCGGCCATCGACCGCTGGTGCCGACTCGCGCCAGAGCTGCTCGCGCCTTCGCGCCGGCGCAGCTCGGAAGTCCCGGGCATCGAGGTCGGATGGGCCCGATCGGCCTACCCGGTGGTGGCGGTGATCTCGCCCTGGAACTTCCCGCTGATTCTGACCCTGATCGATGCGATTCCGGCGCTGGCGGCCGGGTCGGCGGTCCTGGCCAAGGCGAGCAAGGTCACGCCGCGCTTCGTCGAGCCGCTCAGCGATTCCATCGCCCGGGTGCCCGAGCTGGACAGGGTCTTTCGCATGATTCGCGGCAGCGGAAGCATCGGATCGGTGATGATCGAGTTCGCCGACGCGGTCTGCTTCACGGGCAGCATCCCGGTGGGTCGGATCGTCGCCCACGCCGCTGCCGAGCGGCTGATCCCGGCATTCCTCGAGCTCGGCGGCAAGGACGCCGCCATCGTGACCGAGAACGCCGATCTCGAACGGGCCACGACGGCCCTGCTGCGCGCATCGGTGGCGAACACGGGACAGGCCTGCCAATCCATCGAGAGGATCTATGTGGCGAGGCCAGTCTTCGACGAGTTCGTGGAAGCTCTGGTGAAAAAGGCGGAGGCGGTCGAGCTCAACTACCCGGACATCAATCGAGGTCAGGTGGGCCCCTTGATCGCCGCCGAGCAGGCGGATGTGATCCAGGAGCACGTGGCGGATGCCGTGCAGAAGGGCGCCACCGTGCGGTGCGGGGGAGAGATTGAAAACCACGGTGGCGGATTGTGGTGCCGGCCCACGGTTCTCACCGGTGTGAACCACGACATGCTCGTCATGCGGGAGGAGACCTTCGGTCCGCTGATGCCGGTCGTGCCGTTCGACGATCCCGACGAGGCGATCGAGCTGGCCAACGACTCAAATTGCGGGCTCTCCGGTGCGGTGATCGCCGGCTCGCGCGAGGAGGCCGAGAGCATCGGCTGCCGGATCGAAGCCGGGGCGATCAGCATCGGTGACGCCGGGCTGACATCGTTCGTCCACGACGCCGAGAAGGACTCCTGCAAGGAGTCCGGGATCGGCCTTTCCCGAATGGGTCACAGCGGCCTGCTGCGCTTCCTTCGCAAGCGTGCCCTGATCTGCAACACCGGCAGCGTCTGGGAGTTGGGCATGTTCCAGGAAGGGACCGTCGAAAAGTAAGTGGGGTTGACAATCATCACTCAGTTTTGATGGTCGACGGAAAGCGATTGGGCCGAGAGGCCGCGCCCATCAAAACTGAGAAGCGTGCCACGCCCTGCGGTTCACCTCGACCTTCGACGACTTCGCAAACCTGCGGGTCATCGCTCCACAGATGGTTTTATCAACTCAATTCACGGAGCGAAGCGGAGTGAATTGAGCGACTATCGCCACCCCGTTGTTCACTGCATAACGGCCAGGGCAGTGAATTGAGAGTTTATCGCCTGACCTTCCTGGAGATGTACTCGCCCCTTGGCGGTCCAGGGAACGACCCGTTGTCGTAGACGAGATGGCCCCGCAGGAAGGTCTTGCGGACCTTGCCGGAGACCTCGAGGCCATCGAACGGCGTGTAGCCTTGTGCCGACGGCGAATCTTCGGCGCGGATCGTCCAGGTCTGGTTCGGATCGAAGAGCACCAGGTCGGCATCCAGGCCGGCCGCGATGTCTCCCTTGGACCAGAGCCCGAAGCGCTGGGCCGGGTTGAAGCAGAGCAGTTCGGCAATTCGATTTTCGGACAGGCCGTGCTTGCGACCCTCACTGTAGAGCCCGGAGAGCAGATACTCGGTGCCGCCGAATCCGGACTTGCCGCCCCACACGTTGTCGCGATCGTCAGGGTCGAACTTGAGCTCGCTGGGGCAGCAGGCGTGGTCGGTCACGACCCAGTCGATCTTGCCGGCCATGAGAGCGTGCCAAAGAAAGTCGCGGTCCTCACGCGGCCGGATCGGCGGATTGACCTTGGCGCGAGTGTCGGCGCGGTCCAGATCGAGCAGCAGATGCCCCACCGTCGCCTCACGGCCGATATTCACATCCGGGAAGGCCTCCTGCATCTTGAGCACCGTTTCCACCGACTCGCGCGAGGTCAGGTGGAGGATGTTGATGTTGGGACAGCCGGCGGCATGGGCCAGATAGGTGGCGATGACGATCGACAGGCCCTCGGAATGGGGCGGCCGCGCCATGTGATACGCCTCCATGTCACTGAGGCCGCGCTCCTCCTGGATGATCCTGGTCCAAGCGTTCATCAGCTCCGGGTTTTCGCAGTGGAAACTGACGCTGATGATATCGCGCGCCTCGGGGTACATGTCGACGACTTTTCGAGCGCCTCGAAGCACGAACTCGAAGTGGGCGAGATCGTAGCGTTCGTCGGGCTTGGTCATCAGAAACTCGGCCTGGTTGTCCGACTTGCCGTGCAGCCCATAACCGCCGTAGAACATGAAGAGCTTGAAGGTGGGAACCCCCAATTTATCGTAAATGTCGGGCATCTCTTCGATGTGTTCATTGCCCGCCGGCATCAGATGGAAGCCGTAGTCCACGTGATACCGGCCCTCGGCCTGCTCCAGCATGTCCTTGAAGAACTCGAGGTAGGGTCCGCCTTTGTTCAAGTAGTACTGCCCGGTGCGGAAGTAGGTCAGGGACGTGGTCACCCCACCCATGGCGGCGCACTTGGACTCGGTGGGTGCGTCCTCAGCGAGATTGCGGTAGATGCCGATGTGCATGTGGGCGTCGATGACACCGGGGAAGGCGATCAGCCCCTGCCCATCCACCACCTCGGCAGCGGATCCGGCCTCGATGTCCGGCGTCACCCGCGCGAACTTTCCGTCCCTGATCGCGACGTCCGCAGTCTCGAGTCCGGTCCGGTTGGGTCGCGCCAGCCGGACGTTCTTGATCAGCCTGTCATAAATGTGGTCGGTCACGATCCTGCCTCCAGCCGGCCCATGGATTTGTCATAAGTATAGTACAATATGTCCGCGCCCGTCCACACCTGAATGAAGCCCGGCCGGGTGTGAAGACCAATACACGAGGAGCCCCCCATGCAACATCGAATCCTGCCGTTGGTACTTGTCCTTTTCTGCGCGACCTCGGGAGTGCTCGTCGCGGGCGACGAGCCGTACGAGGGAGCGCATTTCAAGCGGGTCACGCTGGTGGTGGCCGACATGGAGCGGGCGCTGCAGGTCTACCGAGATGTGCTCGGCTTCCAGCTGGACGGGATCATGGATGCCTCGTCGGAGTCCTACTCCTACCCGGTCTTCCGAATCGACCCGGCAGCGAAGATCCGGTTCGCCACCCTGAGCGCCGGTGCAGAGCAAGTTCGAACCATGGCTCTGACCGAGGTCACGGGCATCGAGCTGCCGAAACCTGCGACGCCATTCATGACCGCCACCGTGATTCGGGTGGAGGACCTGGAGGGTACCTTCAAGCGCCTGGAGGCGCTGGGCCTCGAGACGGTCCCAGGCACCATCGCCGAGAGGCCTGGTGAGTTTCGGTTCAAAGAGCGGGCTTTCGTCGACTTTGACGGCCACTTGATCGTGCTGTATCAGATGTTGCCTCTTGAAGAGGGTTGATTCTGCGGTTCGAATTCGAAATTTGAAAGTCGAAAGAAATTGCGGGGGGCCGAGCCCCCCGCGAAAAGGGGAAAAGGGAGGAACGAAAGAGATCAATCGTGGTGGTGGTGGAATCGCTCGTGCCAGCCGTCTTCGGTCTGGAAGTCCTCGAAGTCGTGGGCGGTGACGTGGTTGTGGTCGTGGGTGACGAACCACTGGTTGAGTGCGGGTTTGGCCCTCTCGAGCTTGACGACCGCTCGCTGGAGGTTCTCCTCCGGCTCGGTGTAGGGGTTGAAGTGGAAGTGGTTGTGGAGCTCGCCGTCGGTTCGTCCGAAGGCGAGAATGCCGCCGTCGCTGGCGAAGGCGCCATGATTGATGTAGGCCGGTCGGTAGAAGTAGCCGCCGGTGGGCAGGTCGCCGAACTGCATCATCCACGAGGTCCCGTAGATATGGTAGGCCTCCTCGGCGACGTCGTGGTAGGAGATGTTGTCCTGCCAGAAGCCCGGCACCATGCAGTACAGGAACGATAGCGCGTGGGTCTTCTCGTCCATCCGGAGCACCTTGAGCAGACAGCCCGACGCCGTCTGCGGGAACAGGGTCGGCACCTGCCAGGGCATCTTGTCGTAGGTCTCGAGAGTGATCAGGCCTGAACGGTTGGCGCCGTCTGCGTCCTCGTCGCTTTCGGTGAAGTTGGGGGCAGCGGTGTTGTGCATCAAAAGGCCGACGGCCCCCTCCTCGGTCGAGATTGCGGGCATTGCCACGCCCGGCGGGATGAAACAGTAGAGCCCGGGGCCGTAGGTCTGGTCTCCCACCTTGAGCTTGCCGTGCATCACGATCAGCTCGACCTCCGACAGACTGAGTCCCGGCGGCATCTTGAACCCGGCGTCGAAGCGAACGGTCATGGTGCAGGCGCCGCTGTCCGGATCAATGCTGAGCATTTTGTAGTGCATCCCGTTCGGGAACCCCGGCAGCGTCATTTTCTTGAAGTGCTGGTCCTGGTCGCAGAACGGTTCGATGTGGGGTCGTGCCATCGTGTTTCTCCTTCGAAGTCGCTGCCTCGTCCTGGCTGGGGACCCGGTCAGAAAACGACCCGCAGCTTGCGGTCGGGTCGCACGGGCAGCTCGTCGGGACGAATCAGACGCAGAATGTCGGCGTGCACGTTGTAGCCGCGGGTCTGGATCCGTTCCAGGAAATCCGTGATCCAGCGCTCACGGTCCGGCTCGAGCGCGTCCATCTCATCGACGATCTCGCGGTACCGTGCGAGCTGCTCGGCGACCTCGGCATCGATCCACGCCCTGACCTCGGGGCTGTACTCCAGCAGAGGCGGCTTGCTCATGTGATTCACCTCCGATGGTTTTATTGTACTAAACTTCGGACCATTCAGCAAATTCGAGTCAGGCCGCTTCGAGCTGGGAAGTGCAGTTCGGGCAGCGGGTGGCCTTGATGGAAATCTCGGTCACGCAGTGCGGGCACTCCTTGGTGGTCGGCTCGGCCGGCGCTTCCTCCTCCTGGCGCTGGAGGCGGTTGAGGCCACGGATCAGCATGAAAACCGCGAACGCGACGATGAGGAAGCTGATGATGGTGTTGATGAACAGGCCGTAGTTGACGGTCACGGCGCCGGCCGCCTGGGCGTCGGCCAGGGCGGCGTACGGGCCGGCCGGGTCACCCGCCTGCAGGACAGCGAATAGGTTCGAAAAATCGACCCCGCCGAGCAGCATTCCGATCGGGGGCATGATGACGTCGGCGACGAGGCTCTTGACGATGGTGCCGAACGCGGCACCAATGATGATACCGACGGCCATGTCCACGACGTTGCCGCGCATCGCGAACTCTTTGAACTCCTTGAACATTTTCTCCTCCTTTGTGAACGTTCCAGATTGATGGTCGCAATTCGCTGTTGCGGAATCGTAGCATGCTGTTCGGTTGAGGGAGACCGCACCGTCGTGCTGATCGCTCAATACTCGGGTCTCATATCTCACGGCGAAAGGGCTGTTTCCCCAGCCCGATCACAGCGTGAGATATGAGACCCGAGTATTGAGTACTGACGAACGGCGTGGGCTAGATCAGTGGAGAGAGGAACAGGGCCAGAGTGGCGAGCCAGCCGACGCTCCAGACGACGGAGCGCAGGGTCGACAGATCCGCCAGGTAGCAAACCTGATACAGGACCCTCGATACCACGAACACGATAGCCAGAACGTCCACATGCCACGGAAATCCGCCGGCAATGTGAGCCACCAGAACGGCGGCGGCGAACGGTGCGAAGGTCTCGAAGCCGTTGAGGTGAGCCGCCACCGAGCGAGCGCCCCAGCCGGTCAGGGCAGCTTGTTGCGCCCGCGGGTGCCGGTTGTCATATCCACCGGCCCGCTGCATGGCCACGGCCACCGGCAGCTTGCTCGAGTAGACCAGGATCCACGCCGCCACGATGCACCAGAGGTGAAGTGCCATCCGAATCTCCCTTCGTTCGTTTCGCCCGTTCAGCCCACCCAGGCAGACCAGGCCGAGGTGTTGCCGGATTCGAAGCCGTCGAAGAAAATCGCGTTCGGCGCGCACTCGTCGGGGATGCCGTCGCCGTTGCGGTCGGGCGAGGTGCCGTCGGCAATGTCGATGAGGTCTCCGATGCCGTTCGAGTTGCAGTCGTAGTCGCCGATTCTCAGGTAGTAGACGTCCTGCTCGCCGTTGAAGGTGGCAGCCCATGCGACATGGGCGCCCACCAGATCCGACACCATGTCGTAGTAGTCGCCGATCTTGTCCTGATTGGGCCAGCCCAGGTGCGGATCCCACGGCGGCGACAGAGCTTCGCTTTCCGCCCAGGTGGTGCCGCCGTCCTCGGAGAATGAATAGCGCAAGACCGAGTCGGTACCGCCCGGGTCGTCGCGGGTATCGTTCCAGATCACGTCGATGCGGCCGTTGGGCGCCACCGCCATGGTGCCGAACCATTGCCAGGCCCCGTTTCCCGGCGGATCGTCGTTGATCCGGACCGGTGGCGACCAGGTGAGGCCGCCGTTGGTCGAGCGGACGAGGTGAACGTCCAACGGGTCCGGGCCAGGAGGATCCACCGTGGCGAGCACGTAGACGTTGCCGTGGTGCGGTCCGCCGGAGTGGTCGGTGGCGGTCCACACCTGGCCGAGCAGGCCACCCGGGTTGGGTCCGAACCCGAGGAAGAACTGGATCGAACCTCCGAGATCCACCGGAGAGCTCCCGTCAAAAGCCATGGGAGCGAAGGGATCCTGGGCGGTTGACGATCTGGCGACGGCGTAGCCGGAAACGTTATCGGTGGTGCCAGCCACATAGACCGTGCCGTCCGGGCCGACCGAGGTGACCCCCCAAAATGGGAATCCCGGGATTTCGATCGGCGGCTGGAAGCTCTGGCCGCCGTCTACAGACCGGTTGAACCAGTCGTCGCCGCAGCAGCCGGCGTAGTCCCAGGCTGAGTAGATGTTGCCGTGACCGATGCCGCCGGTGCGGTCCACCGCCATCCACGCCTTGTCGCCGCCGTAGGCGTACACCGGATCTCCCCAGCTTTCACCGCCATCGGTGGAGGTGAAGACGTCGCACCAGTAATCCGGGTCCACCCCGAGGCTATTGTAATAAAAGGTGCCGTCGGCCGCGGCGTCGAGCACCGGGTCCGACCGGAAGACCCCGGGATTCAGCACGCCGGGAAAGGTCCATGTGCGGCCACCGTCTTCGCTGTAGCCGATCCCGGCTTGGCGGAAGTTCGAGATGATGGTGTCGAACTGGCGCCAGCCGATGGCCATTCGATTCGGACGGGTGGGGTCCACGGCGATCGACGGCTCGTTGGCGGCATCACCCACCACGTTGTTGCCGTCTGAGTCCACGTTGACCTGGACGCTGACGTGCGCGCTCTCGACCCATCGCCGGGCCGGGCTCGTGCGCTGCGATTTTGGTGGAACCTCGATGGGAGGGTCCTCGCGAAACTCGATTGGAGCGCCTCGTTTGGGGGCTTCCGGGGCTGTCGATTCCGGGCCGTCGTTGTCGGCACCGGCCACCGGAAGAGCTGCGACGATCGCCAGCGAGCAGACCGCGAGGCACGCGAACAGAGGAATGGGGGAGCCGGTCGATTTCACTGTGACCTCCGGTCGTCATTGTACGCGGAGTATTTTGGGGCGGCCGACCCCGCCACCGCCCCGATCGGGTGAGCAGGGAAAACGACAGGCACATCCGGGAAATGTGGTTGGGGTTCTCCCGTGCCCGTTCCGTGCCCGAAATTCAGCGGCAGCAACAGTATTCAGGGGCAGCGACAGAGAACCGCGAGCAGGGACAGCGATCAGTCCTCAGCGGCAGCAATCAGTTGCCTCGGCGGCAAAGCACATGACCACGTCCGGGTCGTTCAAGGGATGGAGTGGCCCGTGGCCAGCCCATGTCAAGGGCAAGCCGGCCCAGGGGTCCGGAGCTACGCACCACAATTTGCCCTGCAGTCTCCACGGTCCGACCCTCTGGGTGGGAGGGCGGGAGCTTTCAACTTTCAACTTTCAACTTTCAACTTTCAACCTCTCCCTTCCCCACCCCCCCCCCCAAAAAAAAACTCACCTGATGATCGGAATATTTGGTTTCTGATTGCGTAGTGATATCATAGTAATAGCAAGGAGGTGTTCCATGGTTGCTGAAAAGACCTACCGTCCCATCACCGGCTGGATTCCCCTGGCGGCGTGCCTCGGCCTGTTGGTCGCGGGGCCCTGGCTCTTCTTCCTCGGCATCGTCGGGCTGAACAGGTACGGCGGCGGCAACTCCATCGTCTTCGTAGTGGGCGGGATTCTGCTGTTTGTCCTCGGTTTCCTCTTCCTGTTCGGATTCATGGCCATCGCACCGAACCAGGCTCGGGTGCTGCTGCTCTTCGGTAAGTACAAGGGCTCGGCGCTGGAGTCCGGCTTCTTCTGGGTGAACCCGTTCTTTTCCAAGAAGAAGATCTCGTTGCGCATCAGGAATTTCGAAACGGGCTCCATCCACACGCCGGAGCAGAAGGACGCCGCGGGCAAGGTGTTGCAGGCCAAGAGCCGCTCTGCCGGCCGGCCGTCCAAGGTCAACGACCGCGACGGCAATCCGATCGACATCTCGGCGGTGGTGGTGTGGCGGGTCGTGAACACGGCGGAGGCTCTGTTCGAGGTGGATGACTACGAGGACTTCGTGGCGGTCCAGAGTGAAGCTGCACTGAGAAATCTCGCCAGTCGCCACCCCTACGACAGCGAGGACCACGAGGTATCGCTGCGGGGCAGTACTGCCGAGGTCAGCGATCAGCTCAAGGACGACATCCAAGAGCGCCTGGACAAGGCGGGAGTCGACGTTATCGAGGCGCGGATCAGCCATCTGGCCTACTCCCCGGAGATCGCGGCGGCGATGCTGCAACGCCAGCAGGCCCAGGCCGTGGTCGCGGCGCGCACCAAGATCGTCGAGGGAGCGGTGGGAATGGTCCAGATGGCCCTCGCTCACCTGGCCGAGGAGAAGATCGTCGAACTCGACGACGAGCGCCGCGCCGCCATGGTCTCCAATCTCCTGGTGGTGCTGTGCAGTGACCGGCACACCCAGCCGGTGGTGAACACGGGCACCCTCTACACGTGACCGAACGCGAAGCGTTCCTGCTTCGGGTGGATCCCAAGGTGCTGGATGCGATCCGGCGTTGGGCCAGGGACGATCTGCGCAGCGTGAACGCGCAGATCGAATTCCTCCTCCGTCGTACCCTGCTCGACGCCGGGAGGCTTCCCGATCGGAGCGGCGGTAAGAAGCAGGCAGGCGGCTTGAACGATCGCTGAGTTTGTCTGCGCAATTCACTCCGCAGACTCCGTGAATTGCGTTGAATGAGTTCTTCAGTACTCAATACTCGCGTCTCGGATCTCACGTTTGAGTCGAAGCGAAGAAGCGCCGACGTTGCCGTGAGATATGAGACGCGAGTATTGAGCGACAACCTCCACGATCCGGCCACAAGCACTCAACGTCTCGTTCCGGTGATAGGCTGCCACCATGAATGTCACGGACAGGGGCTACCGCGAGATCGAACATGCCGCGGACTGGGAGCTCGAGGTGTGGGGTCCGGACATGGAAACCCTGCTGGTGCAGGCGGCGCGCGGCATGTACGGCCTGATGGGCGTGAACCTCGTTTCCGGAGGGCGGATCGAACGGAGGCTCGAGCTCGAGGCCGACGGCCCCGAAGACCTTCTGGTGGATTTTCTCGGTGAGCTCCTATACCTGTTGGAATCGGAGGGCATCGCCTTCAATGAGCTGAGCTTGAAGGTGGACGGCCGTCGGCTGCGGGCCCTTCTGGAGGGCGGGCCGATCGCCGCACGGGGCAAGGAGATCAAGGCCGTGACCTATCACCGGCTGGAGGTTCAAAGGGGCGATTGCGGATTGCAGACCAGGGTTGTCTTCGATGTCTGAGGCAGGTCGGTGCACGGGCGGTGGACGCCGTGTGTCGCGGATCGAAAGGGGCGAGATGCCATGGTCGATCTGAGTCAGTTGCGCCGCGTCGGTGATTTCGAGTGGGAGATCCCGACCACGGTCCGCAGCGACATGAGGGTGCCGGTTCGGGTCTTCGCCAGTCGGGCGATCCTGGAGGCGATCAAGGGTGATGCCTCGCTCGAGCAGGCGGTCAACGCCGCCACCCTGCCGGGAGTGGTGGGCCACGTGATGGTGATGCCTGACGTTCACCAGGGCTACGGATTCCCCATCGGCGGCGTCGCCGCCACCGAGCTGCCCGGCGGCGTGATCTCGCCCGGCGCGATCGGCTACGACATCAACTGCGGGGTCCGCCTGCTGGCGTCCCGAGTGCCGGTGGAGGAGGCGACCCCGGTTATGGACGACCTGGCCTCGGCGCTCGATGCTGCGTGCCCGAGCGGAGTGGGCACTGGCGGCTCGGTCCGGGTCGACGATCGCGAGCTGGAACGGGTCTGCCGGGAGGGCGGCGAGTGGGCCCGACGTCGCGGCTGGGCCACCGAGTCGGACGTGGTGCGCACCGAGGAGGGTGGCTTTCTCGAGGGCGCTGACTTTGCCGAGGTCGGGCGAAGGGCGAGGGATCGCGGTCGGACTCAGGTCGGCACCCTCGGCGCCGGCAACCACTTCATCGAGGTGGAGGTGGTGGACGAGGTCTGTGACGACCAGGCGGCCGCGGCGATGGGGCTCGAGGAGGGCTGCCTGACCTTAATGATCCACTGCGGATCGCGCGGCTTCGGCCACCAGATCTGTACCGACTACGTGAAGTCATTCCAGGGTGCGGTCAAGCGTTACGGTATCCGGCTGCCGGACCGTGAGCTGGTGTGCGCCCCCCTCGATTCTCCCGAGGGCCAGGCCTACCAGGCCGCCATGCGATGCGCCGCCAACTACGCCTTCGCCAACCGGCAGGTGCTGGCCCACCTTGCCAGGGAGGCGTTCCGGGAGACGCTGCTGGGCCGCACCTCCCGCGACCCCCACCTCCATCAGGTCTACGACATCGCCCACAACATGGGCAAGACCGAGCACCACACGGTGGCCGGCAAGCGACGCCAGGTGTGTGTCCACCGCAAGGGCGCCACCCGCGCCTTCGGACCCGGCTTCGAAGGGCTGCCTCCGGAGTACCGGGCTATTGGGCAGCCGGTGCTGGTGCCCGGCAGCATGGGCACCGCCTCGTGGGTGCTGGTGGGGACCGACCGCAGCATGGAGCAATCACTGGGGTCGTGCTGCCACGGAGCCGGACGCACCATGAGCCGCCGCCAAGCGAAGAGGACCATCCACGGAACCTCGCTGCGCAACGAGCTTGAGGAGCTCGGCATCCGAATCCGTGCCGGTTCCATGCCGGGCCTGGCCGAGGAGGCACCTGCGGCCTACAAGGACGTGGACGCGGTGGTGGACGCGGTGGTCGGTGCGGGGATCGCGCGCAAGGTCGCTCGCCTGCGACCGGTTGCCGTCATCAAGGGATAGGCAGCGGGCAGCAGCGAAAATCACTGCCGAGGCTGCTCGGTGGCTACTGGGTCCCCATGGCCGATTCTGGTGCGGGTCGCGGTGGGGCCTGTTTGACGTAGTGATCCAACCACTCGGACATCTCCCAGAGCATGCCCTCGCCGCGCCACCTCGTCCACCGCCGCGCGGGCGCTCGCCACCAGCTGGCTGATGAAGGAGTCGTTGGGCTCCTCGTCACCCTCGCCCACGATCGGCATCGAAGGATCGTCGAGGACCACTGCGCACACGATCCACCGGGCGACGGTGTGTGTCATGCGAGTTCCTCCTGCTAT
>CAVQOJ010000016.1:0-20784 GCA_963714385.1 uncultured Holophagae bacterium
AACCAGCACACCGTCAAGGCGGGAGAGGCCCTCCAGGATGCCTTCGCTTCGGCTGCCGGCCGCGGAAACCCGGAGGCGACGCCGACCCACCTGCTGCTGGCCCTGCTTCAGCAGGAGGAAGGCATCGCTCCCAGGCTGCTCGCCAAGGTCGGTGCATCGGCGAACCAGATTTCTCGGGAGCTCGCAGGCGCGCTCGACCGGCTGCCGTCGGCCGACGGTGGTTCTGAGCCCCAGCCGTCGCGATCCCTGCGCGAGGTGCTCGAGCAGGCGCGAAAGCTGGCCCCGCAGTTTCAGGATGAGTACGTATCGGTCGAGCACCTGCTGCTGGCGATCGCAGGAGCCGGCGGCGCCTCGGCTCAAATCCTCGTGAAGCACGGCGTCACCAAGAACTCCCTGCTGACGGCGATCCAGCAGCTGCGCGGTTCCCACCGCGTCACCGACGACAACCCCGAGGCCAAGTTCGAGGCTCTCAAGAACTACGGCCGCGATCTCACCGAGCTGGCGGCCGCCGGCAAGATCGACCCGGTGATCGGCCGCGACGACGAGATCCGCCGGGTGATGCAGGTGCTCACCCGCCGCACCAAGAACAACCCGGTGCTGATCGGAGAACCGGGCGTCGGCAAGACGGCCATCGCCGAGGGCCTTGCCCAGCGGATCGCTAATGGTGATGTCCCCGAAATCCTCAAGAACCGCCGTCTTGTGGCGCTCGACATGGGGGCGCTGATCGCTGGCGCCAAGTACCGCGGCGAGTTCGAGGACCGCCTCAAGGCCGTGCTCAAGGAGGTTGTGGACTCGGATGGAGAGATCCTGCTCTTCATCGATGAACTCCACACTTTGGTGGGCGCCGGAGCCTCGGAGGGGGCGATGGACGCCGCCAACCTGCTCAAGCCGGCCCTCGCACGGGGCGATCTGCGCTGCATCGGCGCCACCACTCTCACCGAGTACCGCAAGTACGTGGAAAAGGACGCCGCCCTCGAACGTCGGTTCCAGCCGGTGGCCGTGGGCGAGCCGTCGGTGGAGGAGACGATCGCAATCCTGCGCGGCCTCAAGGAAAAGTATGAGGTCCACCACGGCGTCCGCATCACCGACGCGGCGTTGGTGAGCGCGGCCACGCTCTCCAATCGCTACATCACGGACCGTTTTCTTCCCGACAAGGCCATCGACCTGGTGGACGAGGCGGCATCGCGACTCCGCATCGAGATCGACTCGCTGCCCACCGAAATCGACCAGCTGGAACGTCGGCGGCTGCAGCTGGAAATCGAAAAACGCGCTCTGTCAAAAGAGAAGGACAAGATCTCCAAGGAGCGGCGCGCCAGCATCGACGCCGAGCTGGCCGAGCTCGGTGAGCAGGTGGCGGGCATGAAGGCCCACTGGCAGACCGAAAAGACCCTCATCTCGAGGCTCCGGGAGCTCAAGGAGCGGATCGAGGAAACCCGCGAGGCCGCCGACCGGGCGGAGCGCGATGGTGATCTCGAGCGGGCGGCTCAGCTCCGCTACGGTCAGCTGCCCGAGCTCAAACAACAACTCGACCAGGCTGCCGAGGCCCTCAAACACCACCAGGACGAGCACGGGGTCATCCTCTCGGAAGAGGTCGGCGAGGAAGATATCGCCCGGTCGGTTTCCCGCTGGACGGGAATCCCCGTCACCCGGCTGATGGAGGGCGAGAAGGAGAAGCTGCTGCAGATGGAGGACCGCATCGAGCAGCGGGTCGTCGGTCAGAATGACGCCGTGATTTCGGTGGCATCGGCGGTTCGACGTGCCCGCGCGGGGCTCAAGGACCCCAACCGGCCCATCGGCTCGTTTCTGTTCCTGGGTCCAACCGGCGTCGGCAAGACCGAGCTCGCACGGGCCCTGGCCGAGTTCTTGTTCGACGACGAACGGGCGATGATCCGGATCGACATGTCGGAGTACATGGAGAAGCACTCGGTGGCCCGCATGATCGGGGCTCCTCCGGGATATGTGGGTTACGAAGAAGGCGGCCAGCTTACCGAGGCCGTCCGACGTCGTCCCTACTCCGTAGTTCTTCTCGACGAGGTCGAGAAAGCCCATCCCGATGTGTTCAACGTGCTGCTCCAGCTGCTCGACGACGGCCGGCTGACCGACGGCAAGGGACGGACGGTAGACTTCCGCAACACCGTGGTGATCATGACCTCCAACGTGGGGTCGCAGGTCATTCAGGATCTTGGGGAGCCCGAACGCGAGCGAATGGTCGCTCTGGTCCGGGACCAGCTCAAGCAGCAATTCCGGCCCGAGTTTCTCAACCGCGTCGACGAGACCCTGATCTTCCATCGACTCGGCGAGGAGCATATGGCAAAGATCGTCCGCATCCAGCTCGGCCGGCTCAACGAGCTGCTGGCCCAGCAGGGCTTCGTGATCGAGGTGACCCAAGACGCGGTCCAGATGCTGGCCGAGGAGGGCTACGACCCCGACTTCGGCGCGCGACCGCTCAAGCGGGTGATCCAACGCCGGGTCGCCGACCCGCTGGCCAACCTGGTGCTCGCCGGCGAGGTTGGCGAAGGCCGTCCGGTGCGACTCGACGTCAAGGACGGCGAGCTCGTCCTGGAGCCGCTGATCGAGGTGCCGGAAGGGGTCGAGAACGCAGGCACCAGCTCTTAGTTCTTAGTTCTTAGTTCTTAGTTACATACGAAGAATGCCGATTCGAATGGCCGTGGGCCTGACGATGCCGGTTTTTCGAATTCCGAATTCCGAATTCCGAATTGGGTTCACACCGGCCCACGAATTCAAGGCTGCCGTCGTGCCCAGCCGCTGCTAAACTGCCCCGATGAGCGCCCAAATCCAATCGATGCGCGACGACGCGGTGGCGGCCTTCAGGGCAGGTGTCAACGCAGTCCAACCCGCCACCCTGATACCAAACGCGGTGATCGCCGAGGAAGGACGGGTGTCCATCTGGGGCGAACCGCTGCCGGATGTCACCGGGCGGCGACTGCTGGTATCGCTCGGCAAGGCCGGGGCCGCCCTGGCCGACGCCTGGCTCGACCTGCTCCCCGAATGGCCGGACGAGGTCTTCGTGCTCGCCCCCCATGGGGTACTGGTGCCGGACCGGGTCGCCGCCATCGGCGAGATCCGCAGGGGCGCCCACCCCTACCCTGATGCCGACGGAGAGGCCTCGACCTGCAGGCTACTCGAGCTGGCGTCATCCCTCGGCGAGGACGACCTGCTGCTGGTCTTGTTGTCAGGGGGGTCGTCGGCCCTGCTGGCGGCTCCGGCGGGCGGCCTGACCCTGGACGACGTCAGCGAAACCACCAGGGCATTACTCGAAGCGGGGGCCACCATCAGAGAGGTCAATGCGGTCCGGCGCCAGCTGCTGGCCGCCGGTGGCGGCGGGATCGCCCGCGCCGCCTCCCCCGCCCGGGTGGTCACCCTCGTGCTGTCGGACGTGCTCGGAGACCCGCTGCCGGACATCGCCTCCGGCCCGACCGTGCCCTCCCACACCACCCCGGCCGACGCCCTCGGCGTGCTCGGCGGCCGCGGCATCGCCGGCGACGTTCCGGCGACGGTGATTGACTTCCTGCGGTCCAAGGTGGAGGTTGTAGACGATCTCTCCTGGACCGAAGGCGGTCGAATCCAGGTGCTCGCCAACATCCGCACTGCGGTGGAGGCGGCGGCCGGCTTGCTCGGCAGCCGCGGCTACCAAACCATGGTGCACCCGGGCTTCCTCGAGGGCGAGGCGTCGGCCCGAGGCCGGCTGTTGGCGAGCTTCGCCTCGGCCTTCCGATCTCGCCAGCCGGTGGCCTTTCTGGCGGGCGGCGAAACCACGGTCACCGTTCGCGGCAACGGCATCGGCGGCCGCAACCACGAGCTCGCGTTGGCCGCGGCCCTCTGCCTCGACGGGCCGTTCCCGTGCGTCGTTCTGTCCGCCGGAACCGACGGCGTCGACGGCCTTTCGTCCGCCGCCGGGGCGGTGGTAGACCCGACCACCGTGGCCCGGCTGTGCCATGCCGGAATCGACCCGAACCAGGCTCTGACCGACAATGACTCCGCCACCGCCCTCGGGGCGATCGGCGACAGCATCGTCACCGGTCCGACCGGCACGAATGTCTGCGACCTCATCGCTGTGCTGACCGGATAGACTTTGGTGTTCTATTCAACCCGATTCACGGAGCGAAGCGGAGTGAATTGGGCGACTATCGCCATTCAACCCTTTTCGGAAGACGATGCTAGACTCCAGCGTATCTGTTTGATGAACCTCTACGATTCCGAAAGGAGCGAATAATGGCGTCCCCAGATCCGCCGCGAACCATCGACATCGGCCAGTTTCGGAGGAACGCTCCGCCATTCAGGCTGATCGCCATCGGTCTCCTGGTCCTGGTCGGACTGTTGGCGGTGTTCTCCATGGTCTTCACCATCGAGCCCGAGGAGGTCGGTGTCGTGCTGCAGTTCGGGCGCTACACCCGAACCGCCGAGCCCGGCCTCAACTTCAAGCTGCCGGCGCCCATCGAGCAGGTCTTCAAGGTGCCCATCCAACGCCAGCTGAAGCAGGAGTTCGGCTTCCGGACCGCCGAGGCCGGGGTCCGGACCCAGTATTCGAAGGCCAATTTCGAGAATGAATCGCTGACCCTCACCGGCGATCTCAACGTCGCGGTGGTCGAGTGGATCGCCCAGTTCAGGGTGCGGGACCCCTACCAGTACCTGTTCCGGGTCCGCAACGTGAACAAGACCTTCCGCGACATGAACGAGGCGGTGATGCGGGCGGTGGTCGGCGACCGCAGCGTGACGGAGATTCTGACCACCGGCCGCCAGGAGATCGAGGACGAGGTCAAGATTCGTCTCCAGGAGCTGTGCGATCAGTACGAGACGGGCATCGTGGTGGACCAGGTCGTGCTGCAGGACGTCAATCCGCCGGACCCGGTCAAGCCGTCCTTCAACGAGGTCAACCAGGCTCAACAGGAGAAGGAGCGGGCCATCAACGAGGCCCGATCCGAGTACAACCGGGTGATCCCCAGGGCCAGCGGCGAGGCTCTCCAGATGATCGAGCAGGCCGAGGGCTACGCCGTGGACCGGGTCAATCGCGCCCACGGCGATGCGGCCTTGTTCGAGGAGGTGCTGGGCGCCTATCGCAGGGCGCCCGAGGTGACCCGCCGCCGCATCTACCTCGAAACCATGGAGGCGATCTACCCGAAGGTGAAGACCAAGCTGCTGCTGGACGACAAGCTCCAGGGGGTGCTGCCCCTGCTCCAGCTGGGCCAGGCCGGAGGTGCCGAATGAAGCAGGCAAGCCTCGCCGCCGTCGCCCTCATCATCTTCCTGGCGTTGCTCGTCGCGGGCGGCGCATTCTACGTCGTCAACGAGGCCGAACAGGTAGTGATCACCCAGTTCGGAAAACCGGTGGGCGACCCCGTCACCACCCCCGGCCTGAAGGTCAAGGTCCCGGGCCTCCAGAAGGCCAACCACTTCGACAAGAGGTTCCTGGAGTGGGACGGCGATCCCAACCAGGTCCCCACCAAGGACAAGCGCTTCATCTGGGTGGACACCTATGCGCGCTGGCGGATCACCGACCCGCTGCTCTTCTTCCAGCGGTTGCGCGACGAGCGCGGCGCCCAGTCCCGCCTCGACGACATCCTGGACGGCGAGACCCGGAGCACGGTTGCCAATCACAACCTCATCGAGGTGGTTCGATCCTCCAACCGGGAGTTCCAGGAGGACGAGGTCTTTACCGGCGAGGAGAACTTCGAGCATGTGGCGTTCGGGCGCGACACCCTCGAGCAGGAGGTGCTCGATAACGCCACCGCTCGCATCAAAGGGGCGGACCTCGGAATCGAGGTTCTCGACTTCCGCTTCAAACGCATCAACTACGTCGAGGAGGTCCGGCGGGAGGTCTACGCCCGGATGATCTCCGAACGGCAGCGGATCGCGGAACGTTACCGCTCCGAGGGCGCCGGCGAAGCGGCCCGCATCAACGGCGACAAGGAGCGGGAGCTGAAGACCATCACCTCCGAGGCCTATCGGCAAGCCGAGGAGATCCGGGGCAAGGCGGACGCCGCCGCGGCGGACATCTACGCCCTGGCCTACAACAAGGACCCCGAGTTCTACCGGTTCCTCAAGACCATGGAGGTCTACAAGACCACCATCGATGCCAACACGCTGCTGATGCTGTCCACCGAAGGCGAGTTCCTCCGGTACTTGGAGAGAGCAAGATGACATGAGGCCAGCCGCCGCAGGCGGCCAAGGTCGAACGTCATCCCGAACGAGGCCGCGACTCGTCACGGCGAGGCCCGGAGGGCGGAGCTGGGAGCGGTCGAGGAGGGATCGGGGCGGGGCAGGCTCGCCGCTGCCAACTCCCCTCCCAGATCCCTCCACTCGCCGTCTCGCGTCGCTCGACGGCTCGGTCGGGATGACAGGCTCGTTGCGGTTAACCGGAGGTTTCGTCGAGGCGGCGAAGGACGGCTTTGAGGTCCTGCCACACCTCGCGTTTGGCCGCGGGTTTGCGCAGCAGATAGGCAGGGTGAAAGGTGGGCAGCAGTGGCGTGCCGCGGTAGGACGCCCAGCGGCCCCGGAGAGCCCCCATCGGCTTTGACGAGCCGGTCAGGTGCCGGGCCGCCACTCGACCGAGGGCCACGATGACCCGCGGCTTGATGATCTCGATCTGTCGCTCGAGGAATGGAGCACAAGCCGCCATCTCGTCATCCTGAGGATCGCGGTTGCCGGGAGGCCGGCACTTCACCACATTGCCGATGTAGACCTGCTCGCGCTCGAAGCCGAGTGCGAAGATCATGCCGTCGAGCAACCTTCCCGCCTGCCCCACGAAGGGACGGCCGGTGCGGTCTTCCTCCGCCCCGGGTCCCTCGCCGATGAACAGGACCGGGGCCGTCCCGTTCCCCTCTCCGACCACGATGGCATTGCGCTTTTCGCTCAACCGGCAGAGCGTGCAGCCGTCGATCCTCCGGGCGAGCTCGTCGAGGCCGCCGGCCTGGGTCCGGGTGCGCGCCGGCTCGGCCGATGCCTGTGGGGGGAGATCCGGAGCCTCGCGCCAGCCGAGATCGCGGCAGTACTGGATAAGATCTCTAGCCCGCACGGTTCACCGTTCGCTTTCGAGCACGCAACGAAGGACCGATCGTCGAGTCGAGCGCCCGATCAGTCCTCGTCGTCCTCGTCGTCGTCATCCGGCTCGAGGTCGATCTCGGACTCGAGGGAAACCTCCTCGATATCGTCGTCGTCGTCCTCGTCGCCGCCTTCCTCGCCGTCGGCAATGGCGGCGGGGCCGACCATGCCGAGCAACCGCTGGAGCCGGGCCAACTCGTCGTCACGATCGTCGCCGCCGTCGGCCGACACCTCGGCCGGCACGCCGCCGGTGGGAAGCACGTCGGGAATGGTCTGCGCACCCTCCGGCTCGAAGCCCTCGCCGGCGACCTCGGCCCGAAACTGATCGACGATCGCCTGCCGCTGGGCGTCGATCTCGTCCTGGGTGAGCACCCGCCACGGTACGAGGCCGGCATCGACGTCGTCCCTGGCCTCCAGGGTGCGCTTCTTGAACCGGCTTTCGGCCCTGGGCTTGGCGCCGTTGATGAGCTGTTCCGCCCGCTGCGACACCACGACGATGTAGCGGAAAATCGAGTCGAAGTTCTCGGGTAGTTCGATCATGGGTTGTCCTTTTCGAGGGCGAGCCGGAACGCCTCGTGAATCGCGTCCAGCCGGGTTTTCAGACGCTGCGGTCGCTGGTGCTCGGCGACGCAGATGCCGAGGAGCTCGTCCACCGCCTCCTCGAGACGGTCGTTGATGATAGCATAATCGAACTCCCCGGCCACCCCGAACTCGCGCATCGCCCACACCAGCCGCTGCCGGATCGACTCAGGCGCATCTTGACCGCGGGCGACGAGCCGTTCCTTGAGAACCTCGTAGGAAGGGGGATAGACGAAGATCTTGACCACGTCCGGGACCCTGGTCTTGACCTGGTTGGCGCCCTGGACCTCGATGTCGAGAAACACGTCCTGGCCGGCGCTGAGGCGGGATTCCACCTCCTCGCGGGCGGTTCCGTAGAGGTTTCCGTTGTACTCGGCCCATTCCAGGAACTCGCCGCGCCGGACCATGACTTCGAACGAGCTGCGATCCGCGAAGTGGTAGTCGACGCCATCGGTCTCCGCCGCTCGGCGGGCCCTGGTCGTGTGGGACACCGAAAAGTGCCCCTTGACACCGAGCTCGTCGAGCCGCGCGATGACCTCGCGAATCAACGTCGTCTTGCCGCCCCCCGAGGGCGACGACACGATGAACAGCACTCCTCGAATCGATCTCTGCACTTCCCGCTCCGTCTCGTCGACACGCCGACATCCTAACCCGGATCGCCGCGATCGAAACCCTCCGCGTCCCGAAAGCAGAAAGTGGGGCCTCTGACGGACCACCGTTTGGGAGACGGAAACGACCAGAATCACACCGCACCGCTGGTGGTCATCCAGCGGTCGAGGGTCAGCAGGGCCCAGGTCTGCTCGTTGGTGAAACCGAAGGCCCGCGGCCGGCGGATGATGCCGGCCTCGGCGAGCCGATCGAGAGCGCCCCGCATCAGCCCCGGACGACCGGCCGCCCAGCGACGGATCGGGAGATTGAAGCCCCGCTTCGGCTGTTCGAAGATCCCCTGCGGCAGCCGGTCCGCCATCAGTCTGCGGACCACCAGCTTTCCCCTGCCGCTGTCCCTGTCAAGCAGCAGCGAGCTGTCGAGCGACACCGCGAACTCCACGAGCTGGTGGTCGAGCAGCGGAGGGCGCATCTCCAGGGAGTGAGCCATGCTGGCGCGATCGACCCGGGTCAGCAGATCGCCTGCCAGGTAGGTGTGGAGATCGGCCCACTGGAGCCGCTTGAGCGGTTCCAGGTCCTCTCTCCAATGAGCGCGGAAGAACCAGAGGTCGTCATAGCCGTCCTCGGCCAGAAAATCTCCGATGAGGGCTCGCTTCTGCTGAACGGTGAACGGTCCGAGGAAATCGGCGTACCGGTCGAGACCGGTGGCTTGGCGGCGCTGCATCGACCGTCCGACCAGGGAAAAGGTGGGCATCAGGCTCGCCGCCGCCGCGGCGACCCGGTGCGGCGGTTGTTCGAACCACCTCCAGTACCACTGGTAGCCGTAGAACAGCTCGTCGCCGCCCTCGCCGCACAGGGCCACCGTGACGTGCTCGCGCGCCAGCTTGGCGACCAGCCAGGTGGACCACGAAGCCGAATCACCGAACGGCTGATCGAAGAGGGCGGGTTGAGTCGCCAGCGCGGCCTCGAGGTCGACCGCACCGGCGATCAGCTCGTGGTGCTCGGCGCCAAGGTGCTGGGCCACCTGACGCGCCACGGGACCCTCGTCGCGGTGGCCGACCTCGCTGGCCATGGTGAAGGTCCGTGGCTTCTCGACGAAGGCCGCGGTGGTGGTGGAGTCGATTCCGCCGGACAGGAAGACGCCGACCGGCACGTCGGCCATGGTGTGATCCGGAACGATCGTCGACAACAGGCCGTCCAGACGCTCGGTCGCCTCGTTCATTTCGGTGACCAGGACCCCGCAGGGCGGCTCCCACCAGCGATCGACGGTGAGCTTCCCGTCCCACGTCAGCCAATGCCCGGCCGGCAGCTCGCGAATGCCGTGGTAGACCGTTTTGGGCGCCGGAATGTAACGGTAGGTGAGGTAGTCGCGCAGGGCGGTTCGGTCTACCGCGGGTTGCCCCAACTCGAGCAGCGCCTTGATCTCGGAGGCGAAGGCCAGGCCGCCGTCCAGCTCGCGGTAGTACAGCGGCTTGATCCCCAGTCGGTCGCGGGCGGCGAACAGCCGCTGCCGCCGTTCGTCCCACACGGCGAATGCGAACATCCCCCGCAGGCGGTCGAGGCCGGCAGCGCCGTCCTCGGAGTACAGCCGAAGCACCACCTCGGTATCGCAGTCGGAGAAGAACTCACCGGACAACTCCCGCCGCAATTCACGGAAGTTGTAAACCTCACCGTTGTAGGTGATGGTGAGCCGGTCGTGGGACATCGGCTGATGGCCGGCGGGCGAGAGGTCGAGGATCGACAGCCTGGTGTGGCCGAGATGGGCCTGGGGAGAAAGCCAGGTACCGCGATCGTCCGGCCCCCGGTGGTGGAGACGGTCCACCATCCGCCCGATGACCTCGGGCTCGGGAGGCCGGCCGACGATTCCGGCAATGCCGCACATGACCCGGTGAGTTTCGCACAGCCGACCACCGGGGGATACATGGCGTCCTCGCGGGGGAACACCGACCTGGAATTCGGAATTCGGATTTCGGAAAAAAAACCTATAGGCAAGCGGGAGGCATCGGAACTCAGTAGGGGCACCGTCGTCGGCCTCGAGGGATGCATCGGCGCAGGCGATTCGTGGGTGATCGGGGGGGGTGTCCCGGTTTCCGGAGGAAATCTCCTGAAAACGGGACGGCCCCGACCTCCGTACACCGATTGAGACCACAGTGGGACCTCGAGAACCGGCACGCTTCTTGCTGCGTTAACAACAACGAGCAGCGGATCGTTTTGAGTGTGAGACAACCGGAGGGGAGAACGGTCATGCAGCAACCCAGGACGCCGACATCGTGCAAGCCCCTTGGGCACCGCAACCGGCCTCGGGTTGTTATCCTCGACGAGGGCGACTCGGCCCGGGTGGCGGTGGTCGACCTGCCGGAATCGGTTCGCATCGGGGGCAGCTTCTGCCATTCCGGCACCTGCTGGAGGGTCACCGGCGAGCGGCCGCACTCGAAGGTCTTTATCGCCGAGCGTGAGCACTAGCCCCTACTTCTCACCGCGTTTCGCAGTGACTTTAGACTTTTGACTTTTGACTTCGATGCCGGCCGCGCACCTGGTCGACCGTGAAGACCGCGAGCGCCACCCAGATCAATCCAAAAGCCAGCAGTCGGTCGGAGTTCATGGGTTCGCCGAAGGCCAGCACCGCCAGCAGGAACTGGCCGGTGGGGGCGATGTATTGCAGGAACCCCAGCGTAGCCAGGGGCAGCAACCGGGCGGCGGCGGTGAACCACAACAGGGGCAGGGCCGTCACCAGCCCGGCCGCCACCAGCAGCAGATCCAGGCTCGCCGACCCGGTGCCGAAGTAGAGCCCCCCGCGCGACCTCGCCGCCGCGAGCAGGAGAACCGCGGCCGGCAGCATCAACGCCGTCTCCACCATCAGCCCGGGCACGGGCTTGACCCTGGCGGTCTTGCGGAGCAGGCCGTAGAGCCCGAATGAGAAGGCGAGGAACAGGGCCACCCACGGCAGCTCTCCGGCACCCACCGCCAGCCACGTCACCGCAACACCAGCCAGGCCTACTGCGACCAGCCCTGCCCGGCTGAGGCGTTCCCTCAGAAAAACCACACCGAACAGAACATTCACCAGTGGGTTGATGAAGTAGCCGAGGCTGGCTTGGAGCACGTTGTCGTTGGCCACCGCCCAGATGAAGATGTACCAGTTGGCCGCGATCAGGGTCGAGGTGACGACCAGTACGCCGAGCGTCCTCCGGTCGGCCACCGCGGCTCTGACCTCGCCCCACCGGTGCTGGAGAGACAGCACCACGCCCAGCACCACAACCGACCACACCACCCGGTGGGCGACCACCTCCAGGGCCGGAACCGACGCCACCGCCTTGAAGTAGATCGGCACCAGGCCCCAGAAGGAGTAGGCCGCGAGGCCGTAGGCGAGGCCGGCCCGATTCGAGCGATTTCCTGCGTCTGGGGAAGGTCCGGTCATGGGCGGGTAGCTTACGCCAGTTTTTCCCCCGCCCACCCGCCCTCATTACAAATTGCAGATTGCAGATTGCAAATTGTCGCCTTTCGGGAAGGTCTCAATTTACGCGATGGCGTCGCGGAACTCCCAGGGGGGCACCGGCTCGGGGTCCATCCAGATGCCGCAGGGCGAGGACTGGGCCTTGTCGCTGAGCGCCTTCAGCTCGCCGTCGTCGGTGGCCCAGGCCAGGCCCCTCGCCGCCAGCAGCTGCGACAGGTCCTCACCACCGACGGTGATCCGGACGATCGTACAGTCGCCACCGCTCTTCACAACCTCGACCTGGATCTCGCGGCCGCGGACCATGTCGCGCACGAAGGAGCGGACCTCCTTACCCCAGGGCTGGCCCAGCTCGGGGGCGTCCACGCCGGCCAGTTCGACGGTCATCTCGTTGTGATCACACTTGACCACCAGGGTGTCGCCATCCACCACCTTGACGCACTTGGCGGTCATGGCGTGCTGATCCTCCACCGGCGGCTTGGCCACCAGGGGCACGGCCAGCAGACAGGCAACGGCGACAACGGATACCACGACGAGGAAACGGTTCTTTTTCATGGGTTTCTTCCCTTCAGACGATCGTTGACGTTCATGCGACCATTCACCGGAATTCCCGCTGTTCTTCACCTGTCATGACCGACTCAGACGATCTTCTTGTCACTTCAATGAGTACTACGTAAATAGGTGTGTCCCGGGTTCGGAGAAATCCAGTGCCCACCGACGTGATATCCCGACTGAGCGTCGAATCGGTCCGATCGACCCCTGTCCCAACGGGACGCCATCGGCTTGACAAGCCTCTTGTGGCACAATTAGTATTGATTCATAGTCTCATGTAACTTCCAGGCGCCCGACCACACGTCACCAACGCGCCGTGCGTTCGATGATCGGTCTCCCCGGGTGGTCATCGCCGGGATCAACGCCGCGCTCGCGGCAGAGGGAGGTGGCCATGGCCTCAAGACGCTCACTATTCAATCCTCGTGTGGCTGAAGGGTGTCCGGCGGCCCGCCGGTTGCACGTCACCACGACCAGACGGCTCGACTCAGGACGGAGCGGTACAACCATCGTCTCCGGGTTCGTGCTCGCGATGTTGATCGCGGTTCCCGGGATGATCGCTCGGGCCGACGACGAAATTCCGATCATGAGCGGCTCCCGGCTTGGCGATGCTGTGCTCGTCGAAGTCGAGCCTCGCTGCAGTGACATCCGACTCAGAAGCCCCGAGGTGCAGGTCCGTTGGACCATCGACGCAGACGCGGTGAAAGGCCTGGCCGGTTCCAGTGGACTCGCGTCAGCGACCGAGTTCCGCCTCGACACCAGCAAGTTCTACAACGGATTCGAGACCGGTCGGTTCGACTCTGTCGCGGTGCGGTCCGAGGCCGCTGCGTTCGGTGACGGCGGACAGATGAAGACGTCGTTGGCCAACTCCGCAGTTGTCGAAGGTCTCCGCCCCGGCGTGTACTACCACGCCCGAGTCCTCGTGAGGACTCCTGACGGGTGGGTGCCAAGCGCGCCCACAGGATTTCTGTCATCGACGTGCCCAGCCGACGGGCTGGAAAGGGAATAGGGGGCAATCATGACGCACACTGCCAGAACTGCCGCCCTCCGAAAATTCCATCACAACTGGTTCGTACTGCTGGCCGCCGCTGTCCTGGTGATCGCCGGCATTCCCACGGCCCACGCCCAGTTCACGTTTACCGACATCAACCCGGACAACTCCAACCTGGACCCGTCCGATTCTGACGGTGCCTCGGGCGGGCGCGTTAACGGCCTGGCCACGGAACCCGGTAACAACACCACTTTCTACGCCGCCAGCGAGTGGGGCGGCATCTACAAGACCACCGACGGCGGCCTGACCTGGTTCCGGCTCGACGGTCACAACCCCAACGCGACGTGGGACGTCGAGGTCAACCCGGGAGATGCCTCTACCGTGTACGCGACCTCGTTCTACGACGGACGGGACGGCAGCACTCTGGCCGGAATCAACGTGAGCACGAACTCCGGTACGAGCTGGACCCGTCCGGCGACGGCGATTCCGCCGGGGGGGAACTTCTGTTCCAGTCCCGAAGCCGTCACCGAGCCGTCGGCGTTCGGGATCGCAGTCGACCCGGAGGACACTAACGACGTCTACATTGGCACGAATTGCGGCCTCGCCGTCAGCAACGACGCCGGCACGACCTGGACGTACCGCAATACCAAGCCCGGCTTCCGGGCGTGGTGGGTGATCGACGTCGTGGTCCATCACGGCGGCATCATCGACATCTGCGGCTACTGGGGTCACCAGCGATCCACTAACGGTGGGTTGAACTTCACAGAACCGTCGCCGGATCTTCCCGGAGGCCGCTGCTCGATCGCGGCCTCCCCCGACGAGGCCGACGTGCTCTTCGTGACCGTCCAGGCCGACATCTTCGAGTCCGACGATGGCGGCGTCACCTGGACCAACCTCGGAACCCCGGACAAGGATCGGCAAGGGCGGATTCCGTTTGTCGCCACCAACCCGCGAACCGACGACAGCTTCGATCTGTGGTACGGCGACATCCGGCTCTACCGCGGCGAGTGCACCAGCAACGTCGCCGGGCTGCGCTGCCCAGAGGCCAGGCAGGACCCGGACGAACCGCCGCCGGCCGGCTGGAACGGACCGTTCACCCGCTCGGTGGGCGGACACGACGACCTCGGCGACATCGTCTTCGACGTGACGGCTGCCGACAATGCCTGTCCGGAGATCTACTCGTGTGACGGCGGCGTGTACTACAACACCGACATCGCCAGCCCCGGCTGCCACGATCCCAACTGGGAGCAACCCAGCATCACCCCCCACGGCCTCTGGCTGTGGACGCTGAGCGGGGTGGACATCCCCGGCGACTCGGTTGACGAGCATCTCTACATGGGCAACCAGGACAACGGTCCCTTCGGCGCGACCAACGGAGGCGCCGCGCTGCCGACGTGGAACAACTCCCGCTGCTGTGACGGCTTCGACACGGCTGCCGACGACTCACAGGTTCTCTTCACCGTGTGCTGCGGCAGCCCCAGAGCGACGAAAATGTGGCACGGAGGGCCCGGCATGTCGCCCTACGGCGAGGTCAGCAGCTACCCCGACGACGGCCTGTTCCCGGGTTTCCGTTTCCCGGACATCGTCGACACCTTCGGACCGGGCGACTTCGTCGCCCTGACCGTTGACTGCACCGTCCCAGGGGATGACGACGACGACAACGGCTGCTCCGGCACCAACGGCGGCGAGGGCGGCGTCTACATCGCCACCGGCGCCACCGTCGGTTCGATCTCGTGGACCGAGATCGGCGACGCCAACGAGCCTCCCACCGGCGGTGACGACAAGATGTGTGCCGTCAAGGCGGCCCTCGACGGCGGGGTGCCGACCTTCTACGTCCAGGTGGGCCGCTGCAACGGAGTGGCGAATGACGATCTCTACAGGTTCGTCGGCACCAACCCTGGCGATGCATGGACCCAGATCAACACTCCAGCCAGCGGCATCACCATCTTTGACGTCGATCCCACCGACCCGAACCGGCTGTTCGCGGCAGCCAATCCCGGTGGCGGAACTCCGGCCATGTACCTCTCCGACGACGGCGGGGCCACCTGGGACCCGGTGCCCAAGCTGGACGATCTGATGACCGGTGATGGCGATTTCAAATTCCGCACCGATATCGACCCTTGGGGCAACGACGGCTACCCGCAGCCGACGCTGGTCGCCTTCGACCCCGAGGATTCCAGAATTCTGGTGGCCGGAGGCTGGGACTCGGGCGTCTTCCTTTCCACCGATGGTGGCGACGACTGGCACCTGGTGACCAACCCGGACAGCACGATGTTTGATCCACCGCATCTTCCGCAGCCCCGGTACGCCTACTTCGACCACGAGCCCTCGGGCGGCGACGAGATCGCCATGTACATCGGCACCCGCGGGCGCGGCGTGTGGCGGGTCAGCTTCAACCAGCCGCCGATCGCCGACGCCGATGGACCGTACACCACCGACGAGGGCACCGACGTGCAGCTCGACGGAACCGGATCGTACGATCCGAGCCCCGGCGGCAGCATCGTGTCCTATGAATGGGACTTCGACAACGACGGCCAGTACGACGACGCGGTGGGGGCGGAGCCCTTCTTTGATCCGGTCGGCGACGGCGTGGGTCAGGACGGGGTCTACACCGTCGGCCTCAGGGTCACCGATAACGACGGACTGACCGACACCGACGAGTCGACGGTGACGGTGAACAACGTCGCACCCTCGGTCGCACCGGATTCCAACTCGCCCCGGAACGAGAACACCACCATCACGGTCACGGCGATCGTCACCGATCCGGGATGGCTCGACGTGCTGTCGGCGACCATCGACTGGGGCTTGGGCGGCGGCCCTGTAGCCATGACCCAGACCGGGTCCGACAACACTCGACCTGACGCCAGATACACCTTCAGCGCCACCTTCATCTACGGCGACAACGGAGTGTTCACGGCACAGGTCTGCGGCTATGACGACGACACCTCGACGTGCGCCAATATCAATCTGACCATCCTCAACGTCAATCCGACGGTGGCCATCGACGAGACCGACATCGTCGAGGGTTGCGGGGGGGATGCCTTCATCGCCCATGCCGGCGAGGACGTGACCTTTACCGGCAACGCCACCGACCCCGGATCGGACGACCTCGACCTGACCTGGAGCTGGGGCGACGGGACGCCGGACCTGACCACCACCTACCTGGTGAATCCGCCGGCCACCGATCCTCTCCCGAGCCCGAGCATCCAACCGCGCGACGTCACCGACATCCAGAGCCATGCGTTCGAGATGGCCTGCCTCTACGAGGTCACCTTCTCGGCACTCGACGATGACGGCGGCAGCGACTCCGACACCACCGACGTGGTGATCGCCGGCAACGCGGAGCAGATCCGCTCGGCCGGGTACTGGCGTCACAACTACCGCGGAAGGGGTCGACGGTTCTTCAGCGACGAGCAGCTCCAGTGCTACCTCGACGTCGTCGGCCATCTGAGCGCGGTGTTCAGCGAGATCACCGCGGCTTCAACCATCGACGAGGCCGAAGACGTCCTCAATCCATCGCACTCCAACGGCGACATGCGGATCCAGTTCGACCGGCAGCTGCTGGCGGTCTGGCTCAACTTCGCCAACGGGGCGATCGAGCACGACGAGCTGGTGGACACCGACTTCGACGACGTGCCCGACACGGCGTTGTTCGATGTGCTGTGCGCCGCCGAGGCCGCCCGGGCCAACCCCGCGACCACCAGGGACGAGCTGGAGAACTGGAAGGACATCCTCGAGGGCATCAACCTGATGGACGAAGGCGGAAACTCGTCCTGACACCATCTCCAACCAATCACGAGGCCGGGGAAACCCGGCCTCTTTTTTTGGGTTTATTTGCGAAAGAGTATCGCTTGCAGTAGTGTCGATACAGCCAACCCAGGTCAGTCGACGTTCAACGCGGCAAGAAATGCAGGGGACACACCGATGTCACATGCCAATAATGACGATTCTCAGCGGAGAGACCACCAGTCGGATCTCACTTCCGCCGAAACCGAGCTCGGTCCCTCCGGGAGTGGAGACGACCTTCCGACCGGCCAGATTCCCTCGCGTATCGGACAGTACGAGATCAAGCGAGTCATCGCCTCGGGCGGCATGGGGACCGTGTTCGAAGCCCTCCAGGACAACCCGAGGCGTCCGGTGGCCCTCAAGGTGGTCAAGAGCTCCTTCGAGTCAGAGGAAGCGGTGCAACGGCTCGAGTACGAGGCGCAGATCCTGGCTCGGCTCCGCCACCCGGGCATCGCCCAGATCTACGACGCGGGATCCTACGACGACCGCGGAACCCTGGCGCCGTTCTTCGCCATGGAGTACATCCCGAACGCACGCCCGATCACCCAGTACGCATCCGAAAAAACACTGGACCGTCGCCAGCGGCTCGAGCTCTTTCTGCAGGTCTGCGACGCGGTCCACCACGGGCATCAACGCGGCATCGTTCACCGGGACCTGAAGCCCTCCAACATCCTGGTGGACTCCAACGGCCGCGTCCGGGTGATCGACTTCGGCGTCGCCCGGGCCACCGGTGCCGATATGCAGCAGGCCAAGGCCCACACCCGGGTCGGCCAGATCATCGGCTCGGTTCAGTACATGAGCCCGGAGCAGTTCGACGCCGATCCCCACGACATCGACACCCGCAGCGACGTCTACTCCCTCGGTCTCGTGCTGTACGAGCTGCTGGCCGGGGAGCTTCCCTACGATGTCGACTCCAGCAGCATCTTCGACATCGCCGCGGAGGTTCGCGAGGGACGGCTGCGACAGCTCAGCACCCACGATCGATCGCTCGGCGGTGAGCTCGAGGCGATCGTTCACAAGGCCCTCAAAAAGGACCGGGAGAGTCGCTATCAGTCGGCCTTCGGCCTGGCGCAGGACATTCGAAGGTATCTCGCCGGCGACGCCGTCATCGCCCGACCCGCCGGCTTCTCCTACCAGCTTCAGGTCTTCGCCCGCCGAAACAAGGCCCTGATCGGCATGGTCGGCGCCGCGTTCGTGCTGCTCGTGGCCGGCATCATCGTCACCACATCTCTCCTGGTGCGCGTCGACGCCGAGCGACGAAGGGCCGAAACCGAATCTCAGAGAGCAACCGCAGGCAGGGAGTTCTTGACCGCGGTCCTCGCCTCGGCCGTACCGCACGGCTACGGCGATACGACCACCGTGGCGGACGTGCTGGACAGCGCCAGCCAAATGGTCGTCGGCGCCTTCGACGGCCAACCGGAGGTGGAGGCCGAAGTGCGACATTCGCTCGGCCTCGCCTACCTCAACATCGGCCGCTGGAAGGAAGCGGAGCACCAGCTGGAGACCGTGCTCGCCCTGAGGAGGCAAGCCCTGGGGGCCTCACATGACAAGACGATCCAATCGATCGAGGATCTCCAACTCACGTATAGCATCCTCGACAACCCCGAGGGCGCTCTCGAATTGGAGAGGGAGTGGGTCGCCGCCATGGCTGAGCGAGCAAGATCCTCCGATCTCGGCCCGTATCTGAGTCAATCCTCGATGGCATACAGACTCGAAGGTGTGGGTCGCCTTGCCGAGGCCGAGGAGGTGGCCCGGGAGATCTTGGAGACCAACTCGGCGGCTGACGGACAGAACTCTGAGGAAGCCCTCTCAGACCAGGCGTACTATTCCTGGCTGCTGATGAGGAACGGAAAGTACGAGCTGGCGGAGGAGGTGGGCTTTGACGCCTTGGAGCGATCCGTCGGAGCCCTCGGTGACAACCACGAGGTCACTGCCGAAGCCAGAAGCGCACTGGCGGCGGCCGACATCGCTCAGGGCAAGATCGCGCACGCTCGCGAGCTGTACGGCAACCGGCGGATGCCAGAGGAAATCAACATCCAATCAGTGTTCCAAGGCGAGTTCGACGCGAACTCGGAGCCATTTCAACTATTGGTGTTCTTCGAGGAGTGGTGTCCGTTCTCGCAGAACACGATCCCGCGCGCCGAGAGAGTCTACCGGCAGTACCGCGGACAGGGCCTCGACGTGATCGGATTCACCGTGGTCGATCGAAGCTCCACCGACGACAAGGTCCGGCAGCTCCTGATCGACAAGGGCATAAGCTTCACAACCGTCAAAGAAAATGGACGCTTGTGGAACTACTTCAACTGTCAGGGCACGCCGTCCATTCGCCTGCTCCACGACGGCTACCTGATTTGGGAAAACGAAGTCAACTACACCACACCAGTACCCATTCGAATGGTGGAGGGCATGCTGGCCGCGATCGACCCGGGCGGCGGATCTTAGCGCTCTGCCGCTACTTCTTCCGTTCGACGACCCATTCGCAGTGTGAGTCGCCACGCACCATGTTTTTGGTGAGTTTGAATGTGAAATCCGGGTTCAGGCTTTCGACCGCTCCGTCACCCCATCGTTGATGCCCTGCGCTGCAGGTGTCAAAGTCGAGGCCCAGCTCCTTCCACCTCTTGTGCCATGGACACTCGGTGGTTCGTACCACACACCTGTCTTCGGTCGACTCGACAACCTTGAATTCGAACTCCGGCCCCATCGACGCCTTGGCCAGGAGATGGGTGATCCCTTCGACATCGCCGGCGTTCTCAGCGGTTAATCCGAGGGAATCGGCAAATCCCCTGGCTCCCTTGCCGGCCTCATACCAGAGCCCCGCATTGAACTCCTCGAATCCTTTCTGTCCTACAGCCCGCCTCAGGGCATCCGAAATCGCGCTGTATGCGCCGGTCAGTCCTTTCGTCGCAATCTCCCACCTCGTCCTCTCCGGAACCGCATCAATCGTGTTCGCCATTGAGACTCTCCCCTTTCGTGGAATTCCTCGCCGTCAATATACTGTCGACCCTTGATCTTGCGCCACAGTCTCACAGGGCATGCACCGATGTCAACTATGGGGCGCGCAGCGAACAGAGACACCGAGGGTTTTGGGGGTTCTCTCCGAGCGAACGATGAGTTTAGATAGGGAATTGACATTCGTCGAATCGACTTGTACAATTTTTCTGTACGGGTCGATGATTGGAGCATCTGATGCCCACTGTAACTTCATATTCAAACGCAAGAGCGACACTCGCGGCGCTCTGTGACGAGGTATCGTCAACTCGAGAGCCCGTGATCATCCGGCGCCGGAACGCAGCGGACGTGGCCCTTGTTTCGGCCGATGAACTGGGGAGTCTCCTCGAAACCGCGCATCTGCTGAGGTCCCCAAAGAACGTGGAACGTCTCTTGAAAGCGCTCGCGCGAGCCGGCTCGCAAGAAATTCGCCCGTCTTCGATTGACGAACTTCGTGCGGAGCTCGGGCTTGGCCAAGAAAAAGAGTAAGTCTCGCGCACGGCCGTCCAAAAAAGAACGGGTTCTAGTTTTTCAACCGGAGTTCTTGGATGATCTGCGATTCTGGGTCAGAACCAATCGAAAGGTCGCTCTTCGCGCGCTCGACCTCGTGGATGCGATCGCGCGCGATCCATTTTCCGGGATCGGGAAACCCGAGCCGCTGAAATTCCTCCCCAGTGGAACGTGGTCACGACGGCTTTCCGAGGAACACCGGATTGTCTATCTGGTATCCGATGGCCGGATCGACTTCTTGCAGGGTCGGTACCATTATTGAGGTGGCC
>CAVQOJ010000017.1:0-20196 GCA_963714385.1 uncultured Holophagae bacterium
CGATCCCGGATACCGGTGCCAGGACTGACACCCTCCTTGTTCGATTCCCCGACGAGTTGCGGTGGTTGGGTGATTGGTCGTGAGTGGTGGCACAATGCCCACCACCGCGGAAGATCGGGAAGGGGAGGGCAGATGCCGAGGGTCGAGGTCAACGGGATCGGGATCTACTACGAGGAGCACGGGTCGGGACCGCCGTTGGTGATGATCGGCGGGCTCGGGGCGGACACCTACCTGTGGTCGAAGCAGGTGCCGGAGTTCGAGGAGCGGTTCCGGGTGGTGGTGTTTGACAATCGCGGCGCCGGCGAGTCGGACAAGCCGGACGTGCCGTACTCGATCCCGATGTTCGCGGCCGATACGGTGGGTTTGATGAGGGCGCTGGGCATCGAGAGGGCGCACGTGGTGGGGGCGTCGCTGGGCGGGCTGATCGCGCAGGAGCTCGCCCTGACCCACCCGGAAATGGTGGACCGCCTGGTGCTGGTGTGCACCAGCTTCAACGGCCCGAAAAGCGTCCGACCGTCGCTGTGGTCCCTGATCCCGATCCTGTTTGCGGTGCGGCGGACCGGCAACCCCGAGGCGGACATCAGGCGGTCGTTCGCGGTGTTCACCAGCGCGCGATGGATCGCCGAGAACCCCCACGAGGTGGATGAGTTCGTCGCTTGGAGGGTGGCCCACCCGCAGCCGCCGTTCGCCTTCAAGCGTCAGCGCCAGTCGATCCGAGGATTCACTACGGAGGATCGCCTCGGAGGCATCACGGCGCCGACGCTGATCGTGCAAGGCGACTCGGACCGGGTGGTGCCGGTTGCCAACGCTCGTCTGTTGGCGGAGCGGATCCCGGGTTCGAGGGTGGTGATCCTCAAGGACTCCGGCCACGCGTGCTCCTTCGACCGGCGTGAGCGATTCAACGAGACGGTGCTGGAGTTCCTCACTGCGCCTCGGGAGGGCGCGGGGCGGTGAGCGCGCCGTCGACGGACCACGCACCGCCGATCGGCATCCTCTCGGTCGGGGTCTACATCCCCAAAACCTTCATTACGGCGGCGGAGATCGCGGAGCTGTCAGGCATCCCCGAGGAGGTGGTCGCCCACAAGCTGGGCATCGTCCGCAAGCCGGTGCCGGGCCCGGACGACCACACCAATGCGATGGGGCTGTGGGCAGCCGAGGACGCACTGGCCCGCGCCGGCGTCAGCCCGGACGAGATCGACCTGGTGTTGTGCACCACCGAGGAGTGGAAGGAGTACCCGCTGTGGACGGCGGGGATCAAGCTGGCGCACGACCTGGGCGCCCGGCGGGCGTGGGCGATCGACGTGCAGATGCGCTGCGCCACCACGATGGCGGTGCTGATGATGGCCAAGGCGATGATGCTCGGCGACCCCGACCTGAACACGGTGCTGATCGCCGGCGGCTACCGCAACGGAGACTGGGTCGACTACGGCAACCAGCGGGCGCGGTTCGTGTTCGGCCTCGCGGCCGGCGGCGGGGCGATCCTGCTGCAAAAAGGCCACCCGAAGAACCAGCTGCTGGGTTCGGCGGTGATGGTGGACGGGTCGTTCTCCCACGACGTGATCATTCCGGTGGGCGGGACGGTGGAGCCGATCTCGGCCTCGGCCATCGCCGAAGGGCGAAACCGGCTCGACTGCCCGGATCCAGAGGGGATGAAGCGGCGGCTGGACGCGGTGTCGATGCAGAACTTCCTGCAGGTGATCGACACGGCCCTCGAGCGGAGTGGGCTGAACAGGGGCGATATCGGGTACCTCAACATCCTGCACCTGAAGCCGTCGGCCCACCGGTTCATTCTGGGCGAGCTCGGGCTGACGGAGGAACAGTCGTACCACCTGGGTGAGTACGGCCATATCGGCCAGCAGGACCAGCCGCTGTCGATCAGGCTGGGGGTGGAGTCGAATCGGCTGCGCGACGGAATGGTGATGGTGATGGTGGCGGCCGGCGTGGGTTACGCGTGGTCGGCATCGGTGGTGAGGTGGGGCTGAACCACGGCCTCGGTGCCGGAAGTTGGGAGTGGTCATGTTCGTCAACAACTGGCTGACCCGGAGGGCGGCGTTGACGCCGGACAAGACGGCGCTGGTGGACACTCTCGACGGCGGCCGGCGAATCAGTTACCGCGAGTGGAACAGCAGCGTCAACCGCACAGCCAACTTCCTGCGGGAGGCGCTCGGGGTGGGGCGGGGCGACCGGGTGGCGGTGCTCGCCATGAACTGCGTCGAGTACCTCGACTTGTGGTTCGCCTGCGGCAAGCTCGGAGCGGTGATCCAACTGCTGAACTGGCGGCTGACTCCGCGCGAGCTGGCCGGACTCATGGCGGACGCGTCGCCCACGGTGGTGGTGTACGGGCCGGAGTTCGGCGAGCAAGTCGGCGAGCTGGGCGGGGAGGCGGAAGGCGTCCAACGCTTCATAGCCCTCGGCGAGCCGACGGGCGGAAAAGACGCGGCATTCGTCGATCGTGGGGGGTTCGCAGACTCGGAGCCGCCGGAGGTGGATCTCACCTGGGACGACCCGTGGGCTATCTGCTACACCGGCGGCACCACGGGCTTCCCCAAGGGCGCGGTGCTGACCCATCGCTCGATCACCGCCAACTCGATCAACACGGTGGTGAGCTGGGGCCTGACGCCGGACGACGTGGCGATCCTCCAGATGCCGCTGTTCCACACCGGCGGATTCAACGTCTTCACGGCGCCGCTGGTTCACGTGGGGGGCACCTCCATCGTGTGCCGAAGCTTCGACCTCGATCAGACCTTCGGCCTGATTCGCGACCAGAGTGTGACCCTGCTGGTGGGGGTGCCCACGATGTACATCATGATGCAGCAGCACCCGCGCTGGCAGGAGGCGGACTTCTCCCGGCTGAAGATCTGCGGCAGCGGCGGCGCGTCCTGTCCGGCGCCGGTGATCGAGAAGTTCAGGGAGCGCGGGATCGACCTGTTCACCGGCTACGGCTTGACCGAGGCGGGGCCGAACAACTTCTGGATGCCGCCGGAGGAGCGTCTCGACAAGCCCGGTGCGGTTGGGTACCCGTTGTTTCATGTCGACGTCAAGATCGAATCCGACGGGGGCGGGACGTGCGCCCCGGACGAGGTGGGTGAGCTTCTGATCCGCGGCCCGCACGTCTGCGCGGGCTACTGGAACCGGCCGGAGGAGAGCGCGGCCGTCATATCGCAGGATGGGTGGCTGCGCACCGGGGACCTGGCGCGCCGGGACGCCGACGGTTGCCACTGGATCGCCGGCCGCGCGAAGGACATGATCAAGTCCGGCGGTGAAAACGTGTATCCGGCGGAGGTCGAGAGCGTGCTTCACGATCACCCGGCGGTGGCGGAGGCGGCGCTGATCGGGGTGCCCGACGACAGGTGGGGCGAGGTGGGGCGAGCGTTCGTGGCGGTCAAACCGGGACAGGAGCTCACCGCCGACGAGCTGCTCGGCTTCTGCGATCGGCGGTTGGCGCGGTTCAAGATCCCTAAGTCGGTGGTGTTCGTCAAGGAGTTGCCGAAGACGGCGGCCGGAAAAATTGACAAGAACCGGCTCGCCGCCGAACAAGATTGAAGATTGCCGCCCGCCCACCCGCCCATTTCGAATTTCGAATTGTGAATTGCGAATTTTCACCCGCTGCCATCGGTTTCGGCAGACCGTTACGAAGAAACCCGTATGATCGGTGGCGATGGACGACAACGAGGTATTCGCATTCGTGGAGCCGGCGAACATCCTGCGCCTGATCCGGGAGCGGGCGGACAAGGGAATCACGCTCAGGATGCTGGTGGCCCGGGTGGTAGAGGAGCTGGGGATCGGTCGCAGCGAGGCGCGGCAGCTGCTGCGTGAGAGCCTTCGCAAGCTCGAGCGCGACGGCAAGGTGGTGGTGGGCCGCGGCAAGCGCTATGTGGTGGCCGGCGCCTCGGAGCTGGTGACGGGCATCGTGCGGCGCCACCCGGCCGGGTTCGGAACGGTGCAGCAGGAGGGAGTTCGGGCGGCGCCGATCCGGATCGATCCTCGCGGGCTGAAAGGGGCGCTCGACGGCGATCGGGTGGTGGTGCGGCTCGAGCGGGCGCGGCGGCGGGCGCGGGCCGACGGGGTGCGCGAGGGGGTGGTGGTCCGGATCCTGGAGCGCAGGCTGGAGGAGGTGGTGGGGCGCTGGGTGGCCGACCGCGGCCGGCCGTTCCTGCGGCCGCTCGAACGGCGATTGAAGTTCGTGCTGGCGCCGACCGCGTCGCGGCTCGATCGGGAGCCGGAGCACGGCGACTACCTGGTGGCCTCGCTGGACGGGGTGTCGGCGCGCGGCAATCGGGCGCGGGGGGTGCTCCTGGAACGGCTCGGCCGGCTCGGGGACCCGGGCATCGAGGAGCGGGTGGTGCTGCGGATGTTCGGTATCCCGGAGGTCTTCCCCGACGACTCCCTTTCCGATGCCGAGGGTCTGCCGTCCGAGATCGGCCCCGAGGCGTTGGCGGGGCGTTGGGACCTGCGCGACCGGCCCGTGATCACGATCGACCCGGTGGACGCCCGCGACTTCGACGACGCGGTGAACGGCTCGCGGGGCCAGGGCGGCGACGTGGTGGTGGAGGTGCACATCGCCGACGTGTCCCACTTCGTGCAGCCGGGCACGGCGCTCGACGACGAGGCTCGGCGACGGGGGACATCGGTCTACCTGCCCGGCCGTTGTGTGCCGATGCTGCCGGAGCGGGTGTCGAGCGGGCTGTGCACCCTGGCCGAGGGCGAGGACCGGCTGACCTACACGGTGCGCTACCGGGTGGGGCGGGACGGCGAGATCCGCGCGGTGGAGGCCGGCGGGTCGATCACCCGGTCGCGGCGGCGGTGCACCTACGCGGAGGCCTTCGGTTGGTTGGAGACACCGCCCGGGGAGTGGCCGGCGGAGACCCGGGAGTTTGGCGAGTCGCTGCGGCTGCTGGCCGAGGCGGCCGACCGGCTCGGCAAGGCCAGGCGGCGTCGCGGCAGCCTCGACTTCGAGCTGGCCGAGGCCGAGATCTCGCTCGACGGGGAGGGCCGGGTGACCTCGGTGTCGCCACGGAGCCGCAACCGGGCTCACCGGCTGATCGAGGAGCTGATGGTGGCCGCCAACCGGGCGGTGGCCGAGGTGCTGATCGAGGCCGACCAGCCCGGGCTGCACCGGGTGCACGATCGGCCCGACCCGGACCGGGTGGGCGAGCTCAGGGAGACCCTGGCGGAGCTTGGGTACCGGCTGGAGGGGGAGGACCATGACCTCCGGCCGGCTGAGCTGCAGAAGGTGCTGAGGAAGGTGGCCGGGCGACCGGAGGAGCGGTTGGTGTCGATGCTGGTGCTGCGCACCATGGCCAAGGCGGTCTACAGCTCGGAGCCGCGCGGCCACTACGCGCTGGCGGCACCCTCCTACCTGCACTTCACCTCGCCGATCCGGCGCTACCCGGACCTGGTGGTGCACCGGATGCTGCGCCGGCTCCAGGGGGACGGCGGGCTGGTGCACGGCCTCGACCGGGACCGGGTGGAGCTGGAGCTGGCCGAGCTCGGCGGCAGCTGCTCCTCGGCCGAACAGCGGGCCGAAGCCGCGGAGCGCATGGCGGTGCAGTGGAAGACGGTGCAGTACCTGGCCGGCCGGATTGGAGAGGTGTTCGAGGGCACGGTATCCGGGGTGACGGACTTTGGGCTCTTCGTCCAGTTGGACGAGTTCCTGATCGACGGCATGGTCCACATCTCGGAGCTGCTGGACGACTTCTACCACTACGAGGAGGAGCGGCACCGGTTGCGGGGGGAGCGGACCGGAAGGGTTTGGAGGCTCGGCGACCGGATCGCAGTGCAGCTGGCGAGTGTGGATGTGGGGGAGTTGAAGGTGGAGCTCGTGCCGGTGAGCAGGATTTGAATTCGGAATTCGGAATTCGGAATTCGGAAAACCGATCCCGGTGGCAGTGGAGTGTTCGGGTAGGTGACGGACCCCGGTGGTGGAGGCGGCAGGAGGCGTTGCGGTGCGGCCGTACCGATCGGATGGGTCGGTTGAAGATTGAAGGTCGGAGATCCCCGGGAGAAAACCCCCGGGCTGCGAACGAGGGAGCCCGTCTCGGACGAAGGCAATCGCAAGGTCCCGGAGTCCCGACCTGGCCTCGACCATCACAACCTCTCGATGACGGTTTTCGAATTCCGCATTTCGCATTTCGAATTCTGCTCGTGGCTCTTGACAATCTCGGCGGAGAGTCCATATTTATAGTTACCGAACGAACGTTCGATCTATAAAGGGGGGAGTTGGTGCCGTCGAACGGACGCCAGGCCATCAGATCCGAGGCCGCCATGGCGCGCGCCCGCGAGGCGGCCCTGGAGCTCTTCTCCACCCAGGGTTACGGCGCCACCTCCATGCGCCAGATCTCCGAAAAGGCCGGAGTCTCCCTGGGCAATCTCTACCACCACTTCGGCAACAAGGAAGCTATCTACCAGGGTCTCATCGACGACTACTGGGTCCTGTTGACCGATCCCAACGACGAGCTTCAACAGCTCTTCGAGCGGGCCCGGTTCCCGGATGACCTCGAGGAGATGGCGCGGCTGATCGAGCGATCCGTCGAGAAGAACGCCCCGTACATTCTGTTGATCTTCATCGACGTCATTGAGTTCAAGGGCGAGCACATCCGCACCTTCTACAGGGGCATGCGGGAGCGATTCGAGGAGGCGTACTCCTCAAGCTTCGAACGGCAGCGGCAACGGGGCCGCCTCGGCGAGCCGGACCCTGTCGTGGCCGTGATGCTGGCCACCCGCTGGCTGTTCTACTACTACACCGTCGAGAAGTGTTTCGGCGTGCCCATGCACTTCGGCATGGGCCCCGATGAGGCCGTCACCGAGTTCATTCGCATTCTTCGCTACGGCGTGCTGCCCCGGCCAGCCAAAGGGGGGGCCAGGGCCGGCACGGCGGTGGTGGAGGCAACCCAATAGGGAGGAAGATATGTTGCGATCCAGTTTGTTGAGGAATGGAGGATGGCTGGCGATCGCCGTGGCTCTGCTGTTGGCGGCGGCGCCCGCCGCGGCCCAGGTCTCCACCGGCTCCATCGAGGTGGTGACCTACGATCAGGAGAATGCCGCGCTGCCGGGCGTCACCATCCAGGTGGGCAGCCCGGACACCGGCATGCAGCGGGTGGGCGTGTCCGACGTCCAGGGCATGGCGGTCTTCCGAGCGATTCCGCCCGGTACCTACAGCATCAACGCCGTCCTGGAGGGCTTCGCCGAGGCGCGGCAGGAGGCCTTCCAGGTTCGCCTGGGCCAGACCCAGAAGATCGTCTTCAACATGAGGGTCCAGGTGTCGGAGACCATCACCGTGACCGGCGAGGCGCCCCTCGTGGACGTGCTCAAGTCCGACTCGTCGACCAACATCACGCCGGAGATGATCACCGATTTGCCGGTGCCGTCCCGTGAGTTCGAGCGGCTGGCCTACATCGCACCCGGCGTCGCCCGGGAGCGCGGCGGCTTCCGGTTCATCCAGAACTCACCGGTGATCGGTGGCAGCGGTAACGCCTCCGGCAACTCGATCAACGTCGACGGCGTCGACATCACCGACCAGGCTCTCGGCCTCGCGCGAACCCGGGTGTCCCAGGACGCGATTCGCGAGTTTCGGGTGGTCACCGCCCGCTTCGACCCCGAGATCGGCGGCTCCCCCGGCGGCGCCCTCAACGTGGTCACCAAGTCGGGCACCAACGAGGTCCACGGCTCGGCGTTCGGCTTTTATCGTGGCGCCGATTTGCGAGCCACCGGTGCCCTGGAGTCGTCGAACGACGAATACGAGCGGTACCAGGTGGGCTTCACCCTCGGCGGCCCCTTGAAGCGGGACAAGACCCACTACTTCCTGTCCTTCGAGTACATCGACGAGACCACCGTGACCCTGTTCCGGCCGGGCGGCGACTTCGCCGACCTGGCCGCGGACTACCCGACCGGGTTCGATCAGACGCTGGGCATGTTCAGCCTCGACCACCAGTTCAAGGCCTCGTCGAGCGGCTTCTTGAAGGGGCTGTACGAGAGCTTCGAGATGCCGAACTTCCGGGTCGGCGGCGTGTCCGACCTCTCCAACGGCCAGACCCTGGAGCGCGAAAACTGGAACTTCACCCTGGGCCAAACCGCGGTCTTCGGTGATGGCAATCGGCTCAACGAGCTGCGCATGCAGTACGGCACCCGCTACTACTACGAGCCCACCAACTCCGACGACGTGGAGGAGTGGTTCAACAACGGCACGACCCTGAGGATCGGTGCCAATATTGTCGGCGATCTGTTGGGCGACGGCACTTTCTTCGAGGCCACCGACACCTTCACCTGGCACGTCTCGGGCAGCAAAAGCAGCCAGGACATCAAGCTCGGCGCCGGCTGGTACCACATCAAGGACCGGTCCGACATCCCGGTGTACCAGGAGGGCCTGCTGATCTACCTGACCGGTGATCGGAGCCTTCCCCTGGCCTACGGCTACGGCGTCGGGTCGGCCGACATCACCAAGGAGACCGACGTCCTGAGCGTGTGGTTCAACGACGACTGGCGGCCGGCGCCGAATTTCACGGTGAGTCTGGGGCTCCGTTACGATGTGGACCTCAAGGGCAACAACCCCGACTTCACGGCCTCGCCGCTGGTGGGACCGCGTTCGGTGGACGAGAACAACTTCCAGCCCCGGATCGCCTTCACCTGGGACGTGGGCAACCAGGGCAAGAGCGTGCTGCGCGGCGGGATCGGCGTCTTCACCGGCCGCTACCTGCTGGTGCCTTCGTTCTCCGAGCTCCAGCAGAACGGCACCACCGGCCGCATTTTGAACACCAACGTCAACGGTCTGCTGTTCGGGCTGCCGCCTGAGTACTGGCTCGACGTCAACAACCCCGAGAACACCGGAATCCCGCAGCCGATCGACGCGACCATTCTCCAGGACAGCCTGAAGGCCCCCCAATCGACCCAGGCCAGCCTCGGCTTCACTCAGGCCCTGGGCAACACCGGCCTCTACGTCGACATCGAGGGCCTCTACGGGGAGGGCAAGAACGAGTTCTTCACCCGCGACACCAACTGGGACAACAGCTACACCGCGGGAGGCGTGGCGATTCGGCCCAACCCGAACTATCGCCAGACCAACCGCTACGGCAACGACGGCCACTCCGAGTACTGGGCCGGCATCCTGAGCCTCAACGGCACCTTCGGCGACGGCCATCTGCTGACCTCGTCGGTGACCTGGTCGGAGAAGAAGAACCTGTCCGACGACTTCAGCCCGGTCTTCCCCTTCGGCTACCCCAACGATCCGGCCGACCCCGAGGGCGAGTGGGGCCTGAGCCGAAGCCACGAGGACCTGCGCTTCGTGCTGTCGGGTGTGTTCCGGCTGCCGGCCAACTTCAGCCTCGGCGCCACCTACATCTACGGCTCGGGCCAGCCCTGGACCCGGGCGATCGGCGTCGACGTCAACGGCGACGGCAAGGCCTCGGACCGGCTCCCCGGCGTTGGAAGAAACACCGAGGATGGACCGTCCTTCTCGCAGTTCAACCTGCGGGTGACCTGGACCATCGCCGGTCTCGACATCATCGCCGAGGCGTTCAACCTGTTCAACACCACCAACTACGACGTCAACTCGATCGACAACTTCGAGTACCTGTCCTACCCGACGGTCGGGAACCCCGCCTTGCCGGCTATCGAGAACACGAACTACGGCAATTACCGGGCGACGCTGGCGCCGATCGAGGTGCAGCTTGGGCTCAGGTATCGCTTTTAGAAGGTGAAAGTTGAAAGTTGAGAGTTGAAGGTTGAAAGTTAAACGTTAAACGTTGAGTAGTGAGATGGTTAAGATTGGTTCCCGGGGGTGAATGCCCCCGGGGGCTTGGAGGATGGTTGGATGATTGAGACGGGATTGAAGGACAAGGTGGTGATCGTCACCGGGGCGGCCGCCGGCATCGGACGGGCGACGGCGGTGCGGTTCGCCGAGGAGGGCTGCCGGGTGGCGGCCTGGGATGTCAACGATGCCGATGCCGCCGGGGTGGTGGCCGAGATCAACGGCGCCGGCGGTCAGGGCCGCTTCCAGAAGGTCAACGTTGCCGAGTCCGCCGAGGTGGATGCCGCGGTCGCCGAGTTGGTGGCGGACTGGGGCGGCGTCGGCGTGGTGGTAAACAACGCCGGCATCGTGCGCGACGCCCAGCTGGTGAAATTCAAGGACGGCCAGGTGGTCTCCACCATGAGCGACGACCAGTGGGAGGCCGTGATCGGGGTCAACCTGAGAGGGGTCTTCAACTGCACGCGGGCGGTGGTGCCCCATCTGATCGCCGGTGGCGGCGGCTCGATTCTGAGCACCAGCTCGGTGGTTGGCCTTGACGGGAACTTCGGTCAGACCAACTACGTGGCCACCAAGGCCGGCGTGGTGGGCATGACCAAGACCTGGGCTCGGGAGCTGGCCAAGTTCAACATTCGGGCCAACGCGGTGGCGCCCGGATTCGTTGCCACCGATATCCTCCAGTCGATGCCCGAGAAGGTCATCGAAGCCATGAAGGCCCGCATCCCGCTCGGCCGCGTGGGCCAGCCGCAGGACATCGCCAACGCCTACGTATGGCTGGCTTCCGATGGCGCGAGCTGGGTCACCGGCCAGACGCTGCGGGTTGACGGCGGGCAGGTGGTCGGGACGTAGCGGAGGGGTAGAGGAGAGTAAGGTGAGAGGGTGAGAGGTCCCTTTCTCGGAAGTGTCGATTTCATCTCGGCATCGCTACCTCTCCCCTTCTCCCCTTCTCCCCTTCTCCCCTCACACAGAGGGAGGGAGGAGGATCAATGACGCGATACGCAACCATCGTCTCGACCGGTCGCTACATCCCGGAGATCGAGGTGTCGAACGACGAGCTGAGGAGGCGGTTCGCCCACCTCCCGGATTTCGTCGACAAGATGGAGGAGTCGTCGTCGATCCTCACCCGGTGGTGGGCGCCGGACGACTGGGCGACCTCGGATGTCGCGTTGCCTGCGGCGATGCAGGCTCTGGATCGGGCGGGCCGGAGCCCCGAGGAGGTCGACCTGATCATCCTCGGCACCGACTCGCCGGATTACGTGACCCCGGCCACGTCGGTGGTGCTCCAGCACAAGCTGGGGGCCACCAACGCCGGCACCTTCGATGTGGGCTGCGCGTGCGCGTCTTTTCCGACCGGCCTTGCCATCGGGGCCGGACTGATCGCCGCCAACCCCAATCTCGGAACGGTTCTGGTCGTGGGCGTCTACCTGATGCACAAGCTGGCGTCACCCGAGGATCCGATGATCTTCTTTTACGGCGACGGCGCCGGAGCGGCGGTGCTGGAACCCTCTGTTGAGCCCGGGTTCGTGGCGTCGGCGTTCCAGGCGGACGGGTCCTACCACCCCAACTGGGGCATCTACGCCGGCGCCACCTACGAGCCGGCCACCGAGGAGGCGGTGCGCGAGGGCCGGACGGCGGTACGGATGATCGAGCGCTACCCGCCCGAGGTGAACCACGAGGGGTGGCCGCGGCTGGTGCGCAAGCTGGCCGCCAATGGCGGCTTTCGCGAGTCCGAGATCGACTTCGCCGTCTTCACCCAGGTGCGGAAGCCTTCCATCGAGCTGGTAATGGCTGACCTGGGCCTGCCGATGAGCCGCACCCACACGGTGATGGAGAAGTGGGGCTACACGGGCTCGGCGTGCGTCCCTGTCGCCCTCGACGACGCCCTGGCACAGGGCAAAATCAGCACCGGCGATCTGGTGGTCTTCGTGGGCTCTGGGGTCGGATACAACCAGGCCGCTGCGGCGTTTCGAATGCCGTAGAAACACGATCGGGGGGATTCGGACTTTGATTTTCTATTTTCGATTTTTGTTTTTTGATTGGAAGTGAAAATGACCCCGAAGACGAGGTTGCTCCTCAAGCTGGCGGTGTTCTTCGCGGCGCTGGTGATCGTGGTGCCGATGATGGTGGGCGGCTGGATGGTGTGGAAGAGACCGCTGATGGTGGACGCCTGGATGAGCCGGTTGGCCCTCGATCGCTGCGGGCTGGCGAGCCGTCAGATCGACGGCCCGGCAGGACCGATGACGGTGTGGGAGGGTGGCAGCGGGCAGACCCTGGTGCTGCTGCACGGCGCCGGCGACCAGGCCGGCGCCTGGGCGCGGGTGATCGCGCCGCTGGCCGCCGATTTCCGGGTGGTGGTTCCCGATCTGCCGGGCCACTGGAAGAGCGAGCCTACCGAGGGGCCGATCCTGGTGCCGCAGCTGGTGGAGGGCGTGGCGGCGGTGATGGACGCCTGCTGCGCCGGCGAGCAAGCGATCCTGGTGGGCAACTCCATGGGCGCATGGATCTCCTTCCTGTACGCCGTGGAACACCCCGAACGGGTGGCGCGGCTGGTGGCGGTGAACGGCGGACCGATCCAAGTGGAGAACCCCGTGGTGAATCTGTTCCCGTCCAACCGGGACGAGGCGCTGGCGACCATGAAGGGGCTGATGGGCCCCAACACTCCGATGCCTCCAGGGTTCGTGCTCGATGACGTGGTGAGGTGGGCGAGGACGGGGCCGGCGTCCCGACTCGCCGAACGGTTGGCGAAAGGGGGCCCGGAGCTGGACGCCTACGTGCTCGAAGGCCGGCTCGATGAGGTGACGGTTCCGGTGGATCTTTTATGGGGCGACGCCGACGCGTTGTTCACCACGGATTACGCCCGGCGTCTGGTTGATGGGCTGCCCGCGGTGCGGCTGACCGCCATCGCCGACTGCGGCCACCTGCCCCACCGCGAGTGCCCCGATCGGTTTTTGAAGGGGCTCGAGCAGGTGCTGAACGAGCCGCCGCCGGTCGCCCTGATCGAACCCTCGGCTGAAGAGGGCATCGAGCCGTGATCCACGCGGACCTGGTGGGCGAGCGCGCGAGGCTGTTCCCGGACCGCACGGCGGTGGTCATGGTCGACGGCGGCGACCGCTTCAGCTACCGGGAGCTCGACCGGCGCGCCGTCGGCTGTGCCCGCATGTGGTTGTACGGCCTCGGGGTGCGGCCCGGCGACCGGGTCGGGGTCCTCTCGGGCAACCGGATCGAGTTCCTGGACGCATTCTTCGCGGCGGGAAAGAGCGGCATCGTGCTGGTGCCGCTGAACACCAAGCTGGCCGCGCCGGAGCTCGAGTTCATCATCCGCGACTGCGGCCTCAAGGCGCTGATGTACGACGAGGACCACCGCGAGACCGTGCGACGGCTGAGGTCGCGGGTCGACGTGGAGCATTGGATCGCCTTCGGCGAGCCTGCGGTGGCCGGCGACCCGGACTTCGCCGACCTGGTGCTGACCCGGGGTGCGGGCAGCTCGGTGCGGCGTCGGTGTCGGCCCGAGGACCCGTACTGCCTGCTCTACACCTCGGGCACCACCGGGCGCCCGAAGGGGGTGATCACGCCCCACCGGCAGGTGGCGTGGAACGCTTACAACACGGTGATCTGCTGGCAGTTGGGTGAGAACGATGTCAGCCCGATATTCACCCCGCTGTATCACGCCGGCGGGCTGGGTGCGTTCTTGACGCCACTGATCCTCGCCGGCGGCACCCTGGTGGTTCACCCCGCATTCGACGCCTCCGAGGTGTGGCGTGTGATCCAGGACGAGGGCTGCACCGTGGTGCTCGGCGTTCCAACGATCTGGAAAATGCTGGCCGAGGCGCCGGAGTTCGCGACCGCCAAGCTCGACCACGTGCGGTGGTTCATCTCCGGTGGTGCGCCGCTGCCCAAGCACCTGATCGAGGTGTTCCGGGAGCGGGGAGTGGTGCTGCGCCAGGGCTACGGGCTCACCGAGGTAGGGGTCAACTGCTTCTCGATGACCGACGAGGAGGCCAGCCGCAAGGCGGGCTCCATCGGCCGACCGCTGATGTTCACCGAGGCGCGGGTGGCGGACGAGTCGGGCCACGAACAGCCGGCGGGCGAGGTGGGCGAGCTGTGGTTTCGAGGGCCCCACGTCAGCGCGGGTTACTGGAACAACCCCCAGGCGACGGCCGAGGCTCTGGATCGCAAGGGCTGGTTCCACACCGGGGATATGGCGGTGCGCGACGAGGACGGCTTCTACTCCATCGCCGGGCGGTCCAAGGACATGTTCATCTCCGGAGGGGTCAACGTCTACCCGGCGGAGATCGAGAACCAGCTGCTGCAGCACCCCAAGCTGCAGGATGCGGCGGTGGTGGGCGCCGACGACGCCACCTGGGGTGAGGTGGGGGTGGCCTTCGTGGTGATGAGGCCGGGCCAGGAGCTGGATCCCGAGGAGCTCGGGGGGTTCCTGTCGGGCCGCCTCGCCCGGTACAAGATCCCGAAGCGGTTCATCGCCGTCGACGAGTTACCCCGGACGGCCTACGGAAAAGTAGTCAAAGGAGACCTCGTTGCGATTCTCCAATCGGAAACTAACGAGTAATGCACTCACGATCCTCAGTTCTCGGTTTTTCCGCCCACCGCTCGCTGTGGTTCAATCAACGGCGTAGGCTGTGGGCGGAAAACCCGAGCGATAGGCAGAACAAAGGAGTAGGCTGAGATGAAAACTCTGTACATTGCGAATTACCATCAAAGCAAGTTTGGGAAGCTGTTCGACATGACGGTACCGGACATCGTGTCGAACGCCGTCACCGAGGTCTGCGGAGAGATCGGCGCCGATCCGTCCGCCATCGACGTCGGCTCGATTGGCGCCACCTGCAACTTCTCGCTCAATCACCAGGGCCTGCTGGCCGGCCTGGTGGCCATGGTCCCGGGCCTCGGCGGCAAGCCCATCGAGGCGGTGGAAAACGCCTGCGCTTCGGGCGGCCAGGCGGTGCTGTCGGTGGCTCACAAGCTGCTGCTCGGCCAGGGCGAGCTGGGGGTCGCGGTGGGCTACGAGAAGATGCGCAACGACGAGGGCAAGATGGACGGCGCGCAGATCGGCGAGGTGCTCGGCTACTTCTCCCACCCGGCTGAGCGCGAGGGCAAGGTCTACGTCTTCCCCCACCTCTTCGCCGAGGTGATGCGCGACTACATGGCGGCCCACGGCACCACCGAGCGCGACCTGGCGGCGGTGTCGGCTCAGGAGTACGCCAACGGCAACAAGAACCCCTTCGCCCAGATGGCTAAAATCCAGGTGACGCTGGACGAGGCGGCGACTGCCGAGGGCCGCAATCGCTACATCGTCGAAGGGCTGCCTCTGAAAACCTACGACTGTTCCCAGATCACCGACGGCTACGCCGCCATGATCCTGGCCACCGAGGAGGGTCTGGCCAGGCTCGGAGTCTCGAAGGCCGACTGCGTCGAGCTGGCGGGCTTCGGCCAGGCCACCGACCCGCTGATGAAGGAAGGCCGTGACGTGCTCAAGCCGGTGGGCGCCTTCCGGGCGATGAACACCGCCTACGACATGGCCGGCGCGTCTTCGGCCGACGTCAATGTGGCCGAAATCCACGACTGCTTCACCGTGATGGGAGCCATCGGTGCCGAGGTCATCGGCAAGGCCGACTACGGCCAGGGCGCGCGCTACTGGGTGGACGGCAAGGCCGCTCCCGACGGCGAGTGCGGCATCAACACCTCGGGCGGTCTGATCGCCAAGGGGCACCCGGTGGGCGCCACCGGGGTGGCGATGATCGGCTGGGCCGCGTGGCAGCTGCAGGGCAAGGTGCCGGCGGATCTGCAGGTGCCGAACCCGAAGCTGGCCGCCACCTTCAACATTGGCGGGCCGATCTGCGCTTCGGTGTGTACGGTTCTGCGAAGGGCGTAGGTATCACCGAGTTATGAGTTCTTAGTTCTTAGTTTTGAGTTCCCCCGCCCACCCGCGGGACATGGGGGTGGGTTGGGGGGAACTAAGAACTCAAAACTCAAAACTGAGGACTCCTGGAGGATTGAGATGAAACAGGAGATCGTCCCGACCCGCAGCGGGCACCTCGAGGTTGGCGATCAAAAGGTGTGGTGGGAGTACCACGGCGACGGTTCTCGGGAGCCGGTCTGCCTGCTCAACGGGCTGGCCATGCACACCAAGGCCTGGTACGGCTTCCTGCCCGTGCTCACCGATGCCTACGACGTCATCCTCTACGATTTTCTGGGTCAAGGAGAGTCGTCCCAGGAGGATGTCCCCTACTTCATCCCGGAGTTCGCCCGCTACCTGACCCTGATCATGGACGAGGTCGGCGTCGAAAAGACTCATCTGATGGGCATCTCCTACGGAGGGTTTATCGCGCTGGACTTCGCCAGGCTCTACCAGGAGCGTCTGCACACCATGACCCTGTCGGGGATCCTGCTCAGCCACGAGACCCTGTTCCAGCTCTACCAGGACATCTCGCTGCGCTTCTACACCGGCACCGAGGAGGCCTTCGAGATCTACACCCACTACATGTACGAGAAGATCTTCGGCGAGGACTTCGCAGGGACAATTCCGCCGGAGCAGTTCGCCGCCATGCGACAACGGTTCTACGACCGCTACGTGGACAAGCGCCACTGCCTGATCCGGCTCACCGAGGCCCAAAATCCGTTTTTCGGGGCCCTCGACGACAACCTGCCGCAGTACCGCGCCATCGCGACACCGACCCTGATGATCGTCGGCGAGCAGGACCGGGCGATTCCGCTGTGGCAGCAACGCAAAATCTGCGAGCTGTTGCCCAACACCCGCTGGGAGGAGGTCCCCGGCTGCGGACATGTGGTCTACCTCGAGAAGCCCAAAGATTTCTTCGGGATGATCAAGGCCTTCATGGCGGCGAAATCGTTGGATTTTTGACGCGGTTTTTGATGGTTGCCAAATGCGGGCCACGGTGGGCAGAGCGGGCGGGTAGGTGAAGTGATGGACAGGTGCTGTTGGCTCTGCCCACCGCAGCCCGACATTTGGTTTTTTGGATTTATTAGTGGGAGATGCAGTGATCTACCACCTGGTTGAGGGGGCGGGCGAACCGCTGCTGTTATGTAACGGCATCGCGATGAGTGCGGCGAGCTGGGAGGTGATCGCGCGACCGTTGGCCAAGCGGTACCGGGTGGTGCGCTTCGACTTCCGGGGCCAGCTGATGTCGCCGGGTGCGCCGCCGCGCGACGCGGGCGAGCACGTTGACGACGTGGTGGCCCTGCTCGATGAGCTGGAGATCGACCGCGCCCATTTGGTGTCCACCTCGTTTGGCGGGGCGGTGGCGGCCATGGTGGCGGCCCGCCGGCCCGACCGCGTGCGGTCGCTGATCTCCATCGCCTCGGCGGACGGCTTCGACGACGTCATGGCCGGCGAGGTGGCGCGTTGGCGGCAGGGCTGCGTGGACTCGCTGGAGACGGGCGATCGCGGGCTGATCTCGGATGTGCTCGAGCCCGTGGTCTACTCGGCGGAGTATCTGGCGACCCACCGCGCCGAGCGCGCGCAGCGGCGGGCCCAGATCGGCGCCCTGCCCGAGAGCTGGTTCGAGGGGCTGATCGGTCTACTCGACTCCACCGGCAGCGTGACGTTGACCGATGAGCTCGGTTCGATCCGCTGCCCGACGTTGATCGTGGCCGCCGAGCTCGACGGCTTCATTCCGTCGGCGCGGACGCGAGCGCTCGCCGACGGGATTGCCGGCGCCCGCTTCGAGGTGATCGAGGGTGCGGGGCACGCGGTCGTCGTCGAGCAGCACCGCCGCATCGTCGAGCTCTGCCTCGAGTTTCTTGCCGGTGTCTGAGTCAAAAGTCAAAAGTCTAAAGTCCCCGCCCACCCGCCCGGATGAGTTGAAAGTTGCTCGCGCCCTCTGGGCGCGGCGACCCACCGCCACCAGCAGACAGCCGTAGGCCAGCCCGAGCTCCCTCGTCGCTCCGCTCCTCGGGACGCCATTCGCCACGCGCCGGCTTCGCCGGCTGGTCTCACGGCGCCTCGAGACGACCGCATTGGCCACGGCTGTGGGCTGCTGCTGTCGGCGGGTTGAAAGTCGGAAGTTGAAAGTTGAAAGTTGAAAGTGACTCCCATCGAGTACGACCGTCCGGAAACACTCGACGCTCCGGATCAAATTATCCGGTAAGTAACTCAGAACTCAGAACTCAGAACTGAAAGCTCACTCGTTGGCAGCGGCGACGATCTGCGCGACCAGCATTTGCCCCTGGGGCGTGTCCGGGATGATGCCCGGCTTGATCAGTCGCCGGGTCAGCTCGATCCAGTTGGCATCGGCGGCGAAGACCTCTCTGAACATGGGCAGCGCCTGCGCAAGACTGCCGGAGGTCGCCAGGGTGACCGCCGCCCAGTACTGGACCTCCAGGCTGCCCGGAAGCAGCTCGGCGGCGGCGTTGTACTCGGCCAGGGCACGCTCCATGTCGCCCTCCTCCACGGCGACGTCACCGGCGTTCATGTGGTCGTAGGCGCGGTGGACGTCGATCAGCCGGCGAAGCTCGACGATCGGATCGGGGTCGTCCTCGACGCGCAGCTCGAGAGTCCGGTCAGCCCACGGCCGGCCGGTGGATGAGCCGTTGACGATGAGCATGGCCGCCGACTGACGACCTCTGATGTCACCGCCCGCCGCCTCGCCCGCTTCGAGCGCCTGCATCATCCGTTCGGCGAGATCGCCGTCGGCGGCCTCGAAGGCCTGCGACATGGCGGGCACCACCCGGTCGTTGAGCATCATGTTGGCCTGAACGCTGTATGCCTCTCCGACGTGGTGGCCCGCCGACTCGATGCACTTCGCGCCGGTGTGGGCCGCGACCCGGCCCCCGACGTCGACGAAGGCCACCTGGCGGACCGCCTCTCCCTCGTCCACCGAGGTCAGGGCGGCGAGCGCCTGCTGCGGGCTCAGACCGCTGGCCATCAGCTCGAGGCCGCGGGTCCCGTAGGCGGGATCGACGAAGCTCTGGGTGGCCACCGCGCCGACCCCGGCCTCGGCCCAGGTCACCACGCTGCCGACCGAGAACCAGTGGGACTGGACGGCGACGCCCACCTGGCCCGTGGCCGGATCGTGGGCGACGATGGAGAAGGTGTGGACGGGACGATCGGCGGCGGCGGCGCAAATGGCGGTCGCCGCGATCACTGCGAGGAGCACGGTTCGTTTCATGGCAGTCTCCGATTCGAGGATGTCATGCGGGGATTGTACCGTCGATAAAAATTCGGAATTCGGAATTCGGGAAACCGAGCTCGGCGGTTGTGGAGCGAATGGGGCGATGTCTCGACCTGGTCGTGGAGTCGGGGTTTGTGGCGTGGCCTTATGTCCGCACGACTCGGCGGTAGCGTCAGCAGGCCTGAGGCCCGCACCATGAAATGACGGCGGGCTGGCCTTGGCAGCCCGCGGAATTTCATCCCGAACGAGACCGCGAAGCGGTCGAGGAGGGAGCTCTTCGAGGCGCGCAGCCGGGCGACATGGCTGCGATTGTCGAAGAGGTCCCTCGACTCGCCGCCTCGCTTCGCTCGACGGCTCGGTCGGGATGACATTTGCCGTCTCCACCGTCGAGTCTTGCAGCCAGGACGGCCGCACCACAACTCGCCGCGCGACCTCCACGACCCGACCGCCTGGGTGGGTGGACGGGGGAACTTTCGACTTTCAACTCATCCGGGCGGGTGGGCTTGGACTTTCGACTTTCGACTTTCGACTTTCGACTCAAAAAAAGCACCCCCTCCAACCCATTCCTGGGCGGGAGGGGGAATTTTCAATTTTCAATTTTCAATTTGGAATTATTTGTTCAGCGCCTCGTGGACCTTGCCGACCATCTCGGCGCAGGGCTGCAGGGTGACGTCGCCCTCGTCCTTCCACTTGGCGGGGCAGCCCTCGGCGGTCTTCTTCGAGAGGTAGAGGTTCGCCTTGAACTTGCGCATCAGCTCGTCGATGTTGCGGCCGAGGTTGAAGAAGTTCACCTCGGAGTTGAACAGCGTGCCGTCGGGGCTGATGATGAACGTGCCGCGCAGCGCGAGGCCGGCGTCCTCGACGTAGACGCCGAACAGCCGGGCGAGGTCGCCGGTCGGGTCCGCGCCCATCGGGTACTTGACGTTGGCCAGCTCCTTCTCGTCGCGCTGCCACGCGAGGTGGACGAACTTGGTGTCGCAGCTGACGGTGACGAGCTCCGCGCCGAGCTTCGCGAAGCGGTCCTGCTGCTCTGCCAGAGCAGCGAATTCGGTCGCTCAGACGAAGGTGAAGTCGGCCGGATAGAAGAAGAGGATCGTCCACTTGCCGGCCTTCTTGGCCTTGGCGAGGTCGAACTTGCTGAAGCCGTGTAGTCGGTTCGTAGCAGTCGATCTCGAAGTCGGGGACGGACATGCCCACCGAGACGGGGGTGGTTGCTTCTGACATCGTTGTACCTCCTTGATGTGGTGAACCTCGAGTCGTGACAGGAACGACTCTCGCAATATACAGGCCTTCCTGAGAACAAACACGGAC
>CAVQOJ010000018.1:0-13879 GCA_963714385.1 uncultured Holophagae bacterium
TGACGCTCCGACAGCCCCTTGACCGTTACGAAGCGGTCGGCGGAACGAGCCTTCAGCAGGCCGTGGCCGACGAAGTACCCGCCCAGGGCCAACCCCAGGGCCAGCAGCAGACCGAGGATGGCGAATTCGTGTGTGCGACGTTCCATGTTCCCTCCCGTCGTCTCGACGGAGATTGAAGAGCCTGTCGAGCCGAGATTACCACCTCCGGAGCCAGCTCTCGGTCCAGCCCATGTCGACCTCTTGGATCTCTCCGTAGATATCCAGCATCTCGGTCGTCATCGAGTCCACGATGTCCGGGTGTTCGGCCGCCACGTCACGCTGTTCGGCGGGGTCCGTCTCCACGTCGTACAGCTCGAACCGAATCAACCTCGCGCTGCGGATCAAGAGCTGGTCGCCCGGCCGCATGGTGGCTGAGTCGGTCCGGAGGATTTCAGGTCCGTCCCAATACCCGGCGAGCTTCCAACGACCGTCCCTGAGCACCACCCTCGGACCTCCCCACGCCTTGTAGTGATACCAGAACAGGGGTGTGGATCTGTCGATCGTCCCGCCGGTCAGAGCCGGCGTCATGTCGGATCCGTCCAGCGCGACCTCCGTCGGCAAGGGGACGCCGGCCAGGTTGCAGAGCGTGGGTAGCAGGTCGACGCCGCTCACCGGTTCAGCGGAGAGCGACCCGGCGGGCACCCTGCCCGGCCAGCGCACGATGAACGGCACGCGGATGCCGCCCTCCCACAGCTGGAGCTTGCGCCCCCGAAACGGCCCGGCCGAGCCGTACGACCGCTGGGCCTGGGGATGGCGGTTGACCATCTCGGGGCCGTTGTCGCTGGTGAAGAGCACCAGAGTCTGCTCGTCGAGACCGCGGTCATGAAGGGCCGCCAGCAGCCGGCCAACCGCCATGTCCAAATGGGTGACGTTGGCGAAGTACTCGGCCTCGTTTCTGTTCTGGGCTGTCGGGTAGCTGTCGACCAACTCCGGCGGAGAGGCGACGGGCTCGTGGGGTTCGTGATACGAGACCAGGAGGAAGAACGGATCGGTGGGGTTCTCCCTTGTGTCGAGCCAACCGATCGCCTCGTCCGTCACCAGCTGGCACGCGTATCCGTCCAACGGCCCGGTTTCGCTGCCGTTGCGGGAGAAATTGAAGGGGTCGTGGTGGGTCGGCATGGCGAAGCTCGCAGTGGCAAACCAGTGATCGAACCCATGATCGTCGGGCTGGGGTTGATCCGTGGCCAGGCCCCCGTTGAGGTGCCACTTCCCGAGGAAGCAGGTGTCGTAGCCGGCCCGCCGGAGCAGGCTCGCGACGGTGGTTTCTTCGGCCAGAAGGTGGACGTCGCTGCCGGGAGGGATCCAGTCGTAGATGCCGGCGCGACCCGGGATGCGGCCGGTGAGGAGGCCCGCGCGGGCCGGTGAGCACACCGGGGCGGCGGCGTAGCCGTCGGTGAATCGCATGCCGTCGGCCGCCAGCCGGTCGATGCTCGGGGAGCGGATGGAGGGATGGCCGTAGCTCCCGAGGTCCCCCCAGCCCAGGTCGTCGGCCACGATCACCACGAAGTTCGGCCGCTGCTGAGCTGCGGCCGGCAGTGATGCAACGATGAATGCCACCAGGATCACGTAGTGCCGCAGCATCGGTTCCCCCTGAGTGAAGAGTCTAACAAGCTACACTGGCGAACGGGGGAGGCCGGTGGTGTCGTCGGGGAACCGCTTGAGAATCGGGTCGTTCGTGGCGATCCTCTTGGTCGTCACGGTGTCTGGCTGTGGACCGCCGAGAGCGCCGAAGCTCGAACAGCCGGAGCGACCCAACGTGCTGATCTTCCTTGCCGACGACCATGGCCAGTGGGCTGCGGGCTGCTACGGCAACCGGGAGCTGGAGACTCCAAACCTGGATCGTCTTGCAGCGTCGGGACTCAGAATTCAGCGGGCGACCAGTCCGGCTCCCGTGTGCTCGCCCGCCCGCGCCAGTCTGCTCACCGGTCGGTTGCCCTCGCAGCACGGGATCCACGATTTCCTATCCGAAGCACCGGAGTTCGACGGTGATTGGCTGAAAAATGAAGTGCTGCTGCCGGAGCTGTTGCAGCGGGCGGGCTATCGCACGGCATTGATCGGCAAGTGGCACTGCAGCGCAGACAGCCTGCCACCGCAGCGAGGGTTCGATCGCTGGGTGAGCTACGACGTGCGCCGTGCGGGCTGGCGAAACCAGTACGTGCACGACGGGGCCGTCCACCTCTCCGATCAGGGAGACCCGATCACCGTCGAGGGCCACCAGTCCGAGCACCTCGTTCGGATGGCCGTCGAGTTCATCGAGGAGGGCGACCCAGGGACCCCGTTCTTCCTGCTGTTTGCGCCTACCGAAACCCACGCCCCGTTCGAGGGCTACCCCGAGCGATGGGTGGAGCACTACCGGACCTCGGGTTTCGACGGCGTGCCGCGCGGTGAGGCGTCATCTGCTTCCGGCGACCGCGCCCGATACCGTTGCCCCAGATCCGATCGAGCCCATGCTCGCCAGGTACTTTGCGGCGGTCAGCTACCAGGACGAGCAGCTCGGGGTTCTGGTCCAAGCCCTGGGTTCACGCGGCGTGCTCGACGAGACCCTCGTGGTTTATACCTCGGACCACGGCCACATGAACGGTCACCACGGGCTGGTGGGTAAGGCCAATGCGACCTCGCCTCAGAATCTCTACGAGGAGACGATCCGGGTCCCGATGGTCGTCAGCTGGCCGGACGGGTTGGCGGCTCACGGACAGGTGATCGACGTACCGTTCGATCACCTCGACGTTTTCCAGACCGTGATCGACGCCGCTGGAGTCGAGCTCGACGAGGCGGCCCGGATGCGTATCAACAGCCCCGGACAGAGCCTGCTGCAACTTCTCGGCGATCCGCCGATCGAATGGCGGACCTATCAGTTCACCGAGTACGGCAACGTCCGTTCGATATGCGACGGGAATCACAAGCTGGTCCGTCGCTACCCGCCGTTGGATCCCCGGTTCGGGGACGAGTTTTTCGACCTTTCGGTTGATCCCCGCGAAACCACCAACCTGATCGAGGCGCCGGAACACACATCGCGGATCGCGGAGATGTCCGCGGCCCTCGATGAGCACTTCGCTCGCTACGTGGTGCCCGAGCGCAGCGGTCTTCGGGTGATGGAGATGGCGGGTTTCAACGGACGTGAGCCCTGGCGCCGGACGGCCGAGGCGATCAGTTCGACGGAATGAGCCGGCCTCCCGGGGGCGGGGAGATCGCTTCACCTGAAGCGAATCGCTCCACGAGCAGGTCCGCGAACTCGGGTCCGTCATCAACTACGACCCTGGCCGTGATGAAGCCGCTGTAGAGGTCTGCGCCCGAGGCCAGGAAGTCGACGGTCGTCACCGAGTACGTCGCACCCGGATCGAGAGGCAGGCCGCCGACCTCCACCTTGACGACGCGGTCGCCGACCGGCCGCGAGAGGTCGTACCAAACCGTCAGCCCCGACACCTGCAGAACGCCCCGTTCGAGGGTGAAGCTCTGCTCGAGGATCTCCCGCAGCTGGTCCCCGGTCATCTCGAGGACGTTCACCAGGTCGGTGAAGGGAAAGGCGTCGAGCAGGTTCTCGCGGGTCACGGCTCCCGACGGCAGATCGGCGCGCAGTCCGCCGGAATGAACGATGCCGATGTCGGTGTCACCGTGATCGCGCAGGACGTCGGCGAAGAGGTTGCCGAGGTCCGACTCTTCGTTGTAGCGCCTGGTGATGCGGCCGGTGTTCTGCCCCACGATCTCGTCGACCTCGGGGAACCGTGCTCGATAGGCGGCGAGCTTGGCGGCCACGGTGGGCTGTGGCTCGAGTGCGGCGCTGTTCACCAGTAACAGCCGGCCGTCGTGAGCGACCACGTCACCCGTTGCCGCGTCCAAAACGAGCCTGAGGTAGCCGAGACGGGTCCCCTGGCCGTAGGTCTGGCAGATCAGGGTGCCGGTCTTCGGGTGAACGAAGGGTGTCTCCTGGCCGGCATCCGCGTGGCCTCCGATCAGCACGTCGACTCCTTCGACCGAGCCCGCGAGGTGGATGTCGGCGGCGATGTCGCGTTGGACATTCAGATCCGCCTCGTCGTCGGTTTGCATGGGTGCGGTCTTGCCCTCGTGGGTCAGCAACACCACCAGGTCCACATCGGGCCTCAGCCCGGCAACGATCCTCCGTGCGGTGGCCACGGGATCACGCACTTCGAGTCCCGCCAGGTGTGGTGGGTAGAGCGCGGTGGCGGCGTCAGTACCGAAGATCCCGACTACACCGAGACGAAAGCCGTCGCGCTCCAGAATGGTGTAGGGCTGAGCAAACGAGATGTCGGTCCCCTCGTAGAACAGGTTCGCCGCGAGCACCGGGAACGGCGCCCGGTTCATCGCGTCGCGCAGCACCCACCACCCGTACTCGAACTCGTGGTTGCCGATGCACATGGCGTCGTAGCCCATGGTGATCATCAGCTCGAAGGGCAGCTCCCCGCGGGTCAGCTTGGCCAGGGTGCCGGTGAAGATGTCCCCCGCGTCGAGCAGGAACGAGGTGCCGGCGCGCTGCCGCTCGATTTCGATCAGCGTCGCCAGCTGGGCGATCCCACCGACGGAATCGACGTCGTCCCGCCAGAAGGCGGGGATCGGGTCATAGGCGCTTTCGAAGTCGTTGGTGTAGAGCAGGGTGACCTCGCGAACGCACGATCCACGTTTCGCTTCGGCCGATGTGGGGCTCTGGGAACATCCCAACGTCACCAACGAGACAATCAGCGAGATGCCTGCGTATCGGATGAGGTTTCGCATGAAGTCAATGATAGAACTGTTGGCGCTCGTCGGTAAGCGGCAGAAGAGAGAGGTCAATTCGGAATTCGGAATTCGGAATTCGGAAAACCGAGCGCGGCGGCAGAGCTTGGATTGGCCGCAGAAGAACGCCGAGGGACGCAGAACAACGCAGAGGCATCCGGGTTGAATAGGACACGGAAAAACACAGTGGAACACTGATGGCCGTCGCCCGCCCGGGTGAGAAGAGGAGAAGGGGAAGGCTCCCGTCGTCGGTTCCCTCCATTGTCATCCCGAGGGGGGCGAAGGCCCGACGAGGGAGATGGGGCTGGCCTACGGCTGTCTGCTGCTGGCGGTGAGTCGCGTTGGAGCAGCCGGCGGCTGCGACAACGTAAACTGCCAACTGCCAACTGCCAACTGCCAACGGCCAACTGCCAACTGCCAACTGCCAACGGCCAACTGCCAACTGCCAACTGCCAACTGCCAACGGCCAACGGCCAACTGCCAACTGCTAACTGCCAACGGCCAACTGTGATATTGTCTCGCGCCGCGGCCACGGCCGATTCCCGGCGGGGCGGCGGCGGATCCTAGTTGTACAAGCGGGAGACACCATGGAAGTCGGAATCTTGGGTCTTGCCGACAGCGGCAAGACGACCCTGTTCAGTCTGCTCACCGGCAACGCCGAAGCCCTCGGTGGCGGCGGCCGTCGGAACCAGGCCACGGTGGGTATGGGGCGGGTGCCGGACCAGAGGTTGGAACGGCTGAGCCACCTGTACAACCCGAAGAAGACAACACCCGCCACCGTCCGCTATGTCGACGTCCCCGGCATGAAGGCCGAGCACGCCGAAGATGCCTCGCTCAACGTTCCCGAACTGCGCACCATGGACGCCCTGATGGTGGTGCTGCGGGGCTTCGACAACGACGCCGTGCCCCATCCGGCCGGCTCGGTCGACCCGTTCCGCGATCTCGAGCGGATCGAGGAGGAGTTCGTGCTGCAGGATCAGATGGTGGTCGAGCGGCGGATGGACCGCCTGCGGGCCGACATCGCCAGGCGCAAGGACGCCGAGCTGATCGCCGAGTTGGCACTCCTCGAGCGCTGCCTCGCGGTTCTCGAAGATGGGCGCCCGCTGCGCGGTGAGCCATTCGACGGTCCCGACCGGATCCGTCTCAAGGGCTTCACCTTCCTGTCTCTCAAGCCGATCCTGGCGGTGGTCAACGTCGACGAGGACGAGGTCAGCGGCGACGCGTTCGCCGATGAGCGGTGGCATCGATGGCTGACCTCGCCGGGCACCGGTTGCACCAGCGTCTCGGCGACTCTCGAGCGGGAGATCGCGGAGCTTGATTCGGCCGATGCCGCTGCGTTCATGGAGGAGCTGGGGATCGCCGATCGCGCCCTCGACCGGGTGGCTCGGGAGGCCTATCGGCTGTTGGGGCTGATCAGCTTCTTCACTGTCGGTGAGGACGAGTGCCGCGCCTGGTCGATCCCGCAGGAGACTCCGGCGGTGGAGGCGGCCCGAGCCATACACTCCGACATCTCGAGGGGCTTCATCCGCGCCGAGGTGGTGCCGCACGACGAGCTGTTGTCCATCGGGTCGCTGGGCGGGTGCCGCGACAGGGGCACCCTCCGGCTCGAGGGCAAGACCTACCCGGTTCGGGACGGCGACGTGGTGCACTACCGGTTCAACGTCTAATGTCGTTCATCCCGCGAGGCGCGGTGCAACAACGTGAACTTTCAATTTTCAACTTTCAACTTTGAACCCCTGACCGTTGGCCGTCACTCCGCCCGCAGCACCAGCGGTCCCCGCGCGTCGCGCAGATGGACCGCATCGGCAGTGATCTCCTCCACCGCGAAGCCCTCGATGTGGCTGCCCACCCGTACGTCGAAACCGTTGATCTGAGCGAAGGGATCGTTCGGGCGAAAGACGATGTAGTCCAGCGACAGGTTGGCGTAACCCAGATCTGCGTCGGCGACGTACTCGCGGTTCGCTGCGGACGGATCCGGCGCGCGGGTCGGCTGTGTCGCGAATGTTACGGTTCGGTCCGCTGGTTCTGAATTTGGCCGATGGCGCTCGGTGATGTCGGGATCGGTCGCAATTCCGGCCGGTTCCGTCTCTGATGGTTCGCCGTCGGCACCAAAATGCGGCTCGGCGGCAGCCGAAAGTGCCGGCTCTTCAATCAGGATCTCGTCGGCCGGCGCGTAGGCCTGGGCCTCCGGTGGCATCGGTTGTGCCGTGGACTGACCGGGACCTGCGCCGGCCGGCTCATCGGAGGGGCGTTGCCTGACCACCCACCACAGGGTTCCTCCGATGATCGTCGCCAGCGCGATGGTCAGTACTATCCCGGCGAAGATTCCGACCGCCAGCCCTCGCCGCCGCCGGCCGGTCAGGCCCCCCGGGTAGATGACGCCGGGATCATCTCCCCGTGCCGCCTCGTGCCGGGCCTTGCGTAGCGCCTCGTGGATGAGGCTCATCAACCCTGTCCTTCGAGGTCGCGAATGGCGCGCCGGATCTGCCGCTTTCCAAGGTGGTCGCAACCGTCGACGTACCCTGCGAGCAGGGCCTTGTCACACACCGCGTTGATCAACCGGGGAACACCGCCCGAGTAACGGTGGATCGCCCGCAGGGCGGCCGGGCTGAAGGTAGGCCGACCCCTGGAACCCGCAATCTTGAGTCGATGGAGGATGTAGTCCTCGGTCTCGGACCGGTTGATGGGGCCGAGGTGGAAACGGACCGTGATGCGCTGCCGCAGCTGCCGCAGCCGGTCGGCCTCCAGTTGCTTGCGCAGCTCGGGCTGACCGACGAGCACGATTTGAAGCAGCTTCCGATCCTCCGTCTCGAGGTTGGACAACAAACGCACCTCCTCCAGGAGGTCGTCGGACATGTCCTGCGCCTCGTCGAGGATCAGCACGACATCGTGATTCGCGCCGGCTCGTTCGAGCAGGAAGACGTTCAGGCGTTGGAGCAATCGGACGCGATCGTTGCCCCGGTCGTCGAGGTGGAGCTCGCCGAGCAGCGACCGCAGGAGCTGGACGCCGGTCATCACCGGGTTGAGGATCAGCGCGGTGGCGTAGTCGCCGCCGGACTCGTCGAGCACCGCGAGCACCGCCCGGCACAACGTGCTCTTCCCGGCGCCGACCTCCCCGGTGATCTGGATGAACCCCTTGCGCTGGGCGATGCCGAACATGATGTGCTCGAAGGCCTCCCGGTGCTGGCGGCTGAAGAAGAGATACCTCGGGTCGGGAGTGATGTTGAACGGTGAGGCGGAGAGGTTATAAAACTGCTCGTACATGTCGCATCCGGGCCGCCCGGTCATGGAAACCGGCGGTGACTGATTGTACCGCCCACCCGTCTCGTCTGCGCATTCCGGTTCCTTACCAAGTGATTCCTTGCCTTTCTCGAAAAAGCCGGTATAGTACCGGGGTTTGACGGTCGCCGTTGGGGCGATCACCCGATGGGAGGGCCGGAAGCCCACCCGATCTGACCAGGGGGCAGGCATCCAGAGGGTGCGGGGCCCCGAGAGAGATGGAGCTATGGCGAAGAAACTGTTTGTTGGAAACCTGAGTTGGAACACCCGGGACGACGGCCTTTATGAGGCGTTCTCCCAGTTTGGCGAGGTCACGGAGGCCAAGGTGATCCTGGACCGTGAGACCGGACGGTCTCGCGGCTTCGGATTCGTCACTTTCGCGACCGACGAGGCCGGTGACGATGCGGTCTCCGGCATGGACGGCCAGGACCTCGACGGCCGCACCATCCGCGTCAACGTCGCCCAGGAACGGCGGAACTCGTCCGGTGGTGGTGGCGGCGGCGGCGGTTACCGACCCCGCTGGTAAGCCAGAAGCGGCCTTGACGCCGCAGCCCAGAAACCTCACGACCCCCTCTTTCGAGAGGGGGTTGCTTTTTAGTCGAAAGTCGAAAGTCAAAAGTCAAAAGTCGAGGGTTGAACGGTTCTATTCTGGGCGTGTCGCGAGAATCGCGGATCAGCCGCGGAGGCGGCGTCCGGTGACGACCCGGTAGCCGGCGACGTCCAGGTCGCGGCCGCTGACGTCTTCCCGATCGGCAGAGGGCGCCAGCGACAGCTTCCACTGATAAAGCCCGGAGAAGAACTCGCTGAGCTGGGAGACCAGCTGATCGAAGGCTCCGCTCATCTCGTAGCGGACGGCCTTTTCCTCGTTGTCCCACACCGTCACCGACAGCGCCCTCGAGTTCGCCTGGATGCCCTCGACCAGGAACACCGCCAGACAACCCGGCGTTTCCAGCAGGGCGGGCACCACCACCTCGTTGTAGCGCTGGCTGAGCTCCTCAAACCGGCCCGACTGGACCCTCACCGCCACGATTCGGACGAAGAGGTGGGGGGACGATGTCGAGTCCACCCGTGTGCCCTCGACGGCGATTCCCACCGGGTATCCCTCGACCTCAGGGTCCTGGAGCCGCGGCACCTCGTGTCCGGGATCCCCGGCGAGGTGCACCCGCCACTCGGAGGCCTCGGCGAGGAAATCGTCGCTCTCGTCGAGCAGTTCGTCGTACAGCCCGCTGTTCTCGTATTCCTCCGCGCGGCGCTGGCTGGTCCACAGGGTCATCGACATGAACTCGTCATCGTGGTCGGTGGGCTGCAAAAGACTGGCGAACATGCAGCCTTTGGTCTCCTGCATCGCCGGGATGACCCGGTCGTCGTAGAACTGTCGGAGATCCTGGAAGCGGCCTTCCTTGACCTTCAGGTGCACGAATCGCAAATGCATGATCGTCCGCTCCCTTCCCGGCGGCGCGATGGACTCGACCGTTGCTCGCCGGCACTCTCCCAATATGGGTCGCCCGGAGGGCATTCGTCACCCCCCGCGCCGATTGGTCGTGATCTCTCGAGAATACGATTCCAACTCACATTGTCCTCACGCAGTGCCGAGGTTACGCGCAGATCAGGGCCGGTCATCGGCGGATCTCTCCATTCCAGCCGACCACGACCCTCAGCGACTGGGGCCCGACCTGCTGAGTGATCACCAGGAATTGCTCGGCGCCGGGAAGCGGTGAGTACGGATAGGAAATGGGCGAGATGTTCGCTTCGATGAGGACCTTTGGAGGGCCGATTGTGATCGTCTCTTCGCCCGGGTCCACCGGCACCGCCATGACGTCGTCCGAGAACGACAGGAAGAAGATCTCGCGGCCGGTGGAGCTCCAGTTGGCGAAGAAACCGCCTTCGGTCGAGACCCGCCACCGCCGGCCGGGGCCCGGGAAAGGCGTCACGTAGATCTCGGACCGTCCCGAGTCGTCCGAGGCGAACGCCAGCCACCGGCCGTCCGGAGAAAAGACGCCGTTGACCTCGCCGAACTGGGTTTGGAGGACCGGGTAGGGTTCGCCGCCGTCGAGGGGCAGGATCCACTGGTCCCAGCCGGTGTCGGGGCTTTCCGCGTCGAAGCCGAGCAGCCGGCCGTCCGGCGACCAGCTGGTGGGAAAAGTATCCAGCTGGCTTTCCAGCAGGAGCCGAGCGGGACCGGTGCCGTCGATGGTCTGGCTGTAGATGTTGGCGCTTCCCCCGCCGCGGCGCGCAAAGGCGATGGCGCGGCTGTCCGGGGACCACACGATCTGCTGCTCGTCTCCCGGATCCGAGGTGAGTCGGGTGATTACATTGCGCTCGATCTCATAGATCCAGATGTCACCGGCGCCGCCGCCCGCGTCCTCCAGGGAAACCGCCGCCATGGTCCCGTCGGGTGACACCCAGACCTCGTTGTAGGCGGCCGGCTCGCCCAGGGTCGAAAGCTCGTTGCCTTCCCGGTCAAGCAGAGTCAGCAGCACGCCGGTGCCCCCGGCCGAAGGCTGGTAGGCGAGGACCCCGGCGGACGATGCCGTGAACACCGCGATGGCGGCGCCCGGGATCACCAGAACATCCTGACTGATCGGGACCGCGTCACCGGTGAACTCGAGGCGGTTGGGATCGAAGGGTCGGCTCATCAACGTTTGTTCCCGAACAAAGAGCAGCCGACCAGCCGCAAACTCGGCGGCCGCTGCGGACCTGAGGAGGACGGTTTCCGGGCCCCCTTCGAGTGAGGCGACGACCACGGCGTGCCCCGTCTGCCCGTTGTCGCCGTCGCTCCGGGCGAGGTAGAGGAAGTGCTTCCCGTCGGGGAGAAACCTCGGATGCCGATGAGAGTTGTCGCCCCGGGACTCGTCGATCGTGGTCAATTGAGTCGGCTCACCGCCGGCCGCTGACACTCGCTGCAGCGGCTCCGCCGGTCCCGGCGAAAAGACGATCTCGCCCGACGGTGCCCAGCTTCCGCCCTTGCCGTTGGGGGCATCGCAGAGGGTGATGGGCGGGCCGCCGCCGGCGTCGATCTTCTTGAGCTTGCCGTCGGCGAAAAAGCCGATCGCGGTCGAGTCCGGCGACCAGAAGGGGTACTGGGCGCCCTCGGCCCCCTTCAGGGCCCGGGCTTCGACGGCGTCGAGCTCCCGGAGATACATCCCGATCTCGCCCGACGCGGAACGCGCGGAGAAGGCGAAGGTCGTTCCGTCGGGAGAAACGACCATCGGGCCCGGGCTCGCCGCATCGAGGTGGTAGCTGGTGCCGATGGGTGCCGCCAGGTCGAAGCGCACGACGCGCGGTTCGGCAGGGCTGTCGTGCCCCAGGAAAAACCCCGCGACAACGGCGGCAGCGATCGCGGCGGTCACCGCCGCAATTCCGATCAGGCGGGCCCGCCTGGAATGGGCAGACCCGGTTCCGGTTCCTCTGATCGCCTCGGTCCCTGAACCCTGGTCGGAGACATCGGCGAGCTCGATGCGGGCGTCACCGACCCACTGCAGTCGCTGGCGGGGGTCCTTCTCGAGGCATCTGGTGACCACGCGGCGGACATTTGCCGGAGTGTCGGCAGGCAGGGCGTCGAGGTCGGGTTTCTCTTTGAGGACCGAAGCCAATACATCGGAAACGGTTTCCCCTTGATAGAGCTGACGGCCGGTGAGCATCTCCCACAGCACCACGCCAAAGGCCCAGATGTCGGCGCGGCGGTCCACCGCCTGGCCTCGCGCCTGTTCGGGGCTCATGTAGGCCGCGGTGCCGAGGATCACCCCCGCCGCGGTGGCGTGGCGGGTGAGGGTGGGGGACAGGGAAAGGTCGGCGCCGCCATCGGACTCCCAAGCCTTGGCGAGCCCGAAGTCGAGCACCTTCACCGTTCCGTCGCCGCCGAGCTTGATGTTGGCGGGCTTGAGGTCACGGTGGACGATACCCTGCTCGTGGGCCGCTTCGAGAGCCTCGGCGATCTGAAGGGCGATGGGGATCGCCTCGTCGACGGGTAGGGCGCCGCGGGAGATCCGCTCGGACAGGTCCTCGCCCTGAGCGAGCTCCATGACGAGGAACGTGACAGCTTCTGTCTCGAGGCCATACAGATGCGCGATATTGGGGTGATTCAGCGACGCCAGCACCCTCGCCTCACGCTCGAACCTCGACATCCGGTCGGGGTCGTTGGCGAACTCCTCGGGCAGCACCTTGAGGGCCACCTCCCGGCCGAGCCTGGTGTCCTGGGCCCGCCACACCTCTCCCATTCCGCCCGCTCCGAGCGCCGCGTCGATTCGGTAGCTTCCGATCATCACGCCGGCGGCGAGGGTCATCCGTCAGCCCTCCGCTCCGCCCTCCAAGAAGGGATCTTCATTTTCCTCAACAGCGCCTGGTACCGTGGCTCGTCGGCAAGCTCCGGCAAGAAGTAGTCAGGAATGACGGGAGTGTACATCGCGTCGGGCGAGTGGTCGGCAACCGACTGTTCGAGAGCGTCAAGCACCTGCTCCATCGTCCCCATCGCGGTGTACAGCTCGGCGTAACAGCCTGGATCCACATACCCCTCCTCGGCCATGGCGTCGAGCTCGCGCAGCGCGTCGTTTGCTCGTTCGAGGTCGCCGCAGGTGGCGTAGGTGTAGCCCAGCCACGACCGGGCGAGCGGGGTGCTGCCGCCGTGCAGCTGGGCCTCGGCCTCCTCGGCCATCGCCAGCGCCTGGTCGCAGTGGCCGCTGTCGGCCAGCGTCTTGCCGAGCTTGATATAGCCCCAGGTCCAGTTGGGGTTGAGGTCGAGCGCGTTGCGAAATTCGACTGCCGCGCGCTCGTAGTCGTGCTTGCCCATCAGGGCAAAAGCCAGCAGGTGGGCCGCGCTCGGCGACAGCGGATCCAGCTCCTTGGCCTCGGTGGCCTGCTCGATGGCCTCGTCGAAACGGCCCATGGCGGCGAGGAAGTCGGCATAAATCAGGCGCGCGGTGTCGCTGCCAGGATTGAGCTCGATGGCTCGGCGGAGATCGAGATCTGCGCCTTCCCAGTCCCAATCGAAGAGCAGCTTGATCTCGGCCGAAACCGCGTGGGCTTCAGCCGATTGGTCGTCGATGTCGAGTGCTCTGCCGACCGATTCCCGGGCCTTGTGAAGCGCCTCGTCTCGATCCATGACGCTGTGATAGGCCTGGATCAGATAGGCCTGGCCGAGCTGGGCGTGGGCGAGAGCGAAACCGGGTTCGAGGTCGATGGCTTGCTGGAGGTAGTCGACCGCCTTGTTCATCTCGCGCGCGCTGCCGATCATCAGCTGGCGGCCCCGCAGGTAGAGCTGGTGCGCCTCAGGGTTGATGTCGTAACGGCGAGCGAGCTGCTCGGCCACCTCTGCGGTGGGCTGGATACTGAGATTGCGGGTGACAGCGCTGGCGAGGTCCTTCTCGATCGCCAGCACATCGCTGTACCCGTGTTCGAATCGTTCGCCCCACAGCTGGCGGTTGTCGGAAACCTCGACGAGCTCGGCACTGACGGCGAACTGCTCGCCCCGCCGGGTGACTCGGCCCATGACCAGAGCATCGACACCCAGCGCGCTGCCGATGGTCTTGGGGTCCTGGGTGCTGTTCTTGAAGGTGAAGGAGGACCTCCGAGAGATCACCTTGAGGTTGGGCAGACCCGACAGCGAGGCGATCAGGTTCTCGGTGAGGCCGTCGCACAGGTAGTCCGCGTCCGCGTCGCCGGTTCCGTTTTCGAACGGCAGCACCGCGAGGGAATCGATGGTCTGCCGCTGCGATCGCAGCACGCCCGCGCCAACCACGAGGGCAGCTACCGCGATCAGGGCGGCGATCCCGACAGCGGCGGTTTTTTGAAAACCGCGGCCACCCGAAACCGGCGGCGCCCCCGCCGTGACTCCCGA
>CAVQOJ010000019.1:0-16890 GCA_963714385.1 uncultured Holophagae bacterium
CGCCACAACCCCCACGTGGTGCTGCTGCCCAAGGTCGAGGAGGCCGAGCAGGTGCGGCGGGCTTCAGCGCTGGCCGGGGAGGCGGCGGGAGGTGGGGGCGCGCCCTTCCTGATGCCGATTCTCGAGTCTCCGAAGGGGATCCGCAACGCCTTCGAGATCGCGGCCGCCGTCGACTCCGTCGTCGCGCTCACGATCGGGCTGGAGGATCTTGCGGCCGAGCTCGGGGCCCGGCGCACCGAGGCGGGATGGGAGAGCTTTCTGGCTCGCCAAACGGTGGTCTATGCGGCCCGCGCCGCCGGTGTCCAACCCATCGCCTCGGTCTTCACCGACATTCGCGACAGCGAAGGGCTCGCCGCCTACGTTCGCCGCGAACGTGATCTGGGGTTCGACGGCGTCGGCTGCATCCACCCGGCACAGATCGAGGTCGTCCACCGAGAGTTGGCGCGCCACCGATGAGCAGATCCGGCGGGCGGTGGCCGTGGTCCGCGCGGCGCGTGACGCCCAGGCGAGGGGTCTCGGTGCGGTGGCGGTGGGCTCCAAGATGGTGGACCCGCCGGTGGTGAAGCAGGCTCTGCGGACGGTCGGGCAGGCAGTGGCCGCCGGCGTGCTGGCCGCCGACTGGGATTCGCGGGAAGATCTCGCGGATCGGTGATCTTCGGTCTTCGATCGGGAGAGGGCGAGGGACATGAGGCACGTGCTGGAGAAAAACGCCGCGGGCAGGATGGTTCCCACCGAGGTCAACGGCCGCGAGTCCGTTCCCTTCCTCGGGATTGGTGCGCGCAAGCCGTTCGGACGCAAGGCCGCTCCCCGAATCGTCTCCTGCGTCGACTATCCGGCCGACGGCGACAAGCGGGCGCCGTCGATCCGGGAGGCGCTGGCCCGGGTCGGTCTGAGCGATGGGATGGTGGTTTCCACCCACCACCACCTGCGTAACGGCGACCGGGTGGCCAACATGGTCTTCGATGCCGCCGCCGAAATGGGCCTGAAGGACCTGATGTGGTTTCCCTCGGCCTCGTTTCCGGTCCATGCCAAGCAGATCTCCCACCTCGATGCGGGCGTGATCCACCACGTCGAGGGATCCATGAACGGCCCGCTGGGCGACTACTGCTCCCGTGGTCGTATGAAAGGGCTGGGCGTGCTGCGCTCCCACGGTGGACGCTGGCAGGCGATCCAGGACGGTGAGGTGCACATCGATGTGGCCGTGATCGCAGCGCCTTCGGCGGACTGCTTTGGCAACGCCAACGGCCTGCGGGGGCCGGCGGCGTGCGGCCTGCTCGGCTTCGCCCTCGCCGACTCCATGTATGCGGAGCGGGTCGTGGTGGTGACCGACCACCTGGTACCCTTCCCGTGCGTGCCGTGGCAGATCCAGGGCAATCACGTTGACGCGGTGGTGGAGGTGGATTCGATTGGCGATCCGTCGAAGATCGTCTCCGGCACGACCCGGATCACGTCGAGCCCCGATCGACTCCGCATCGCCGAGCTGGCCGCCCGGTTCTGCGCCGAAGCGGGCATCATGACCGACGGATTTTCCTTCCAGGCGGGGGCCGGCGGCACGACCCTGGCCTTCGCGCACTACCTCCGGGATCTCATGCGGGCCGAGGGGGTCACGGCCCGGTTCGCTCGCGGCGGCTCGACCCTGCACATGGTGGAGATGCTCGACGAGGGGCTGGTGGAGTACATCCTCGACGGCCAGACCTTCGATCTCGACGGCGTGCGCTCCATGGGGGACGACCCGCGCCACGTCAACACCTCGCCCTTCACCTCGTACAACTACCACGGCAAGGGGAACTTCGCCTCGATGGTGGACGTCGCGGTGCTCGGCGCCACCGAGGTCGACCTCGGCTTCAACGCCAACGTGGTCACCCACTCGGACGGCCGCCTGCTGCACGGCATCGGGGGCTGGCAGAACTGCCTCGCTGCCCGAGTCGCCATGCTGCTGGTGCCGTCGTTTCGGGATCGGATCCCGGTCATCGTCGACGAGGTCACCACCCTCTGTGGGCCGGGTGAGCTGATCGATGTGGTGGTCACCGAGCGGGGGATCGCCATCAACCCCCGCCGCCAAGATCTTCTGGATGGGCTCCGGGGCAGCACCCTGCCGATCAGGCCGATGGCGCAATTGAAGGCCGAGCTCGATCGGATCTGCGGCGTCCCGTCACCGCCCGAGCGGTCCGAGCAGCCGGTCGCGGTGGTCAAGTGGGTCGACGGCACGGTCCTCGACACCGTCTGGAAAACCTGACGGTCGGCGAACCTCCACTCTAAAAAGATCGGAATCTCTCAATTTCCAGCCCGGACAACCCGCTTCTAGGGGAACACGACGGTGGCGCTCCGCAGCAGAGGTATCGAGCCCAGCAAGGCCGGGCTGGAAATTGAGTTATCTATCTCATACCATACATTTTATCGTCGAGGGTCTTGCATGCCGAGGCATCTGGGGCTATACTCCCGGCTCCTTGATTCGCAGACGGATCAGGCGGAGGTTTGAGATGAAACCTGGAATCCATCCCGAGTACCACGAGGTCGAAGTTCGTTGCGCCTGCGGCAACACCTTCGTGACCCACTCGACCAAGCCGGAGCTCCGGCTCGAGATCTGCAGCGTGTGCCACCCGTTCTACACCGGCAAGCAGAAGCTGGTGGATACCGCAGGCATGGTGGAGAAGTTCGAGCGTCGCTACGGCAAGACCGCCAAGTAGCGAATGCCGGCCGCCGACGGGCGGCCATGGAAATCCCGCGCGATCGGTTTCGCGCGGGATTTTGATTTGTATACGTGTCATCGCGGAGATGAGGTCATCATGCTGGAGAAGCTCAAAGAGATCGCGCAACAACACGAGGAGTTGCTCGAGCGCCAGGCGGATCCCGAGATCGCCGTCGACCAGGTGCGTTCCCGCGAGCTGGCCATCCTGGCCCGGAGCTCGAACCGGTGGTCCGGGTGTATCGGTCCTACAGCTCGGTGCAACAGGAGCTTGACGGCGCCCGCGAAGTGCTGGCCGAGACCGACGACGACGACATGACGGCCCTGGCCGAGGCCGAGGTCGAGGAACTCAAGGCCCGTCTCGACGAGCTCGAGGCCGAGCTCCAGGTCTTGCTGCTGCCCGAGGACCCGAACGATCGCCGGAATGTGATTCTCGAGGTGCGGGCGGGGACCGGCGGTGAGGAGGCGGCGCTCTTCGCCGCCGAGCTGCTGCGCATGTACGGCCGGTATGCCGAGACCATGAAATGGCGGTTGTCGGTGACCGACTCCTCAGATACCGGGCTCGGCGGAATCAAGGAGGCGGTGGCGGTGATCGAGGGCGACCGCGTGTTCTCGCGGCTCAAGTACGAGTCCGGTGTCCACCGGGTGCAGCGGGTGCCGGCCACCGAGGCGTCGGGCCGAATCCACACCTCGGCGGCGACGGTGGCGGTGATGCCGGAAGCCGAGGAGGTGGAGGTCCAGATCGACGAAAACGATCTCCGAATTGATCGTTTTTGCTCCTCCGGCCCGGGCGGTCAGAGCGTGAACACCACCTACTCCGCGGTCCGCATCACCCATCTTCCCTCGGGCATCGTGGTCAGCTGCCAGGACGAAAAATCGCAGATCCAGAACCGGGCCAAGGCGATGAGGGTTCTCAAGGCACGGATCAAGGAGATCGAGGAGAAGGAGCGGGACCGGGAGCGGGCCGAGGCGCGACGCAGCCAGGTCGGCAGTGGCGACCGCTCGGAGAAGATCCGGACCTACAACTTCCCCCAGGGCCGGGTCACCGACCACCGGATCGGGCTCACCGTCCACCGGCTGCAGTCCGTGCTGGAAGGGAATCTGGATCTCCTGCTCGACCCGTTGATCACCCACTTCCAGGCCGAACGGATGAAGGAGGGGCTGGGGTGAGAGGGTGACATGAGGGGTGACGCGGGGAGGGGTGGGGATATCGTGGTGGTTGAAAGTTGAAAGTTCACGTTGTCGCAGCCGTTGGCTGCTCCAACGCGACTCCCCGCCGCCAGCAGACAGCCGTAGGCCAGCCCCAGCTCCCTCGTCGCTTCGCTCCTCGGGACGCCGTTCGCCACGCGCCGGCTCCGCCGGCTGGTCTCACGGCGCCTCGAGACGACCCCCCTGGCCACGGCTGTAGGCTGCTGCCGTCGGTGAGTTGAAAGTCGAAACCCCCGCGCGTCCAAGGGATACGGCGCGAGCTCAGCGCCGGCGCTGGAGGACGATGATCCGATCGCAGCCACTCAGGTCGCGGATCCGGCGAGCCACGGCCAGACCGAAACCGACCGCCATTTCGGCCACGGTGTCCGCCTGATCTTCACCGAGTTCGAGCAGCGCCCCTCCGCACGGCCGCAGCAGCCGCGGCAGATCCGCCACCAAAGCGCGGATGAGTTCCAGGCCGTCGACACCACCGTCAAGGGCGGTCGGCGGGTCGCGCCTGACCTCCACCGGCAACCCGTCCATTCGGTCCGATGGCACGTACGGGAGATTGGCCACGACGAGGTCGTAGCCGCCGAACAGGGAGGCCGCGAGGTCACCGCACACCAGCCGGACTGAAGCCTGCGGATAGGCATCGATGTTGGCCCGAGCCACCTCGATCGCGGCCAGCGAGCGGTCGACCGCCTCCACCCGCCACCGGGTTCGTTCGATTGCCAGGCTGATCGCGATGCACCCCGAGCCCGTGCCGACGTCGAGCACCCGAGCGGTCGCCGAAACCGGAAGGGCGAGGGCGGTCTGGACCAGCAGCTCGGTCTCCGGTCGCGGGATGAGGACGGCGGGCGATACCCTGAACTCCCGCCCCCAAAACCAGCAGCTTCCAACGAGATGGTGCGCGGGCTCACCAGCGGCTCGCCGTCGCAGCCAATTCCGGAATCGACGGGCGGCCTGTGCAGGAACCTGCTCGGCCGCATGGATCAGCAGCCAGCCCTCTTCCACCCCGAGCGACCGGGCCAGCAGCCAACGGGCCTCACGCCGGGGGTCCTGAATGCCCTCCCGGACCGGAAGGGCCCGGGCTCCTTCGAGCAGCAGCTCCGCGACCGTCACCCCGCCACCATACCGCGATCAACGATGGCCTTCCCCCCCGGCACTGCAACGACCTCACTCCGGCAGCACCAGCCAACCGTGCGATATCGGGTTTCCGAATTCCAAATTTCGAATTCCGAATTGGTCCCGACCGACCCGCTGCCAGATAACCGCTCGGTTGACACCACTACGCCCCGGCTCCACAATGCCGGTCTCGCCGCATCAAGCGGCAGGGAGGCATCCATGATCGAGGCCGACGGCACCACGGACCGCCCGGTCGCGGTGATCGCATTCGGCGGCAACGCCCTGCTGCGTCCGAGCGATCACGGGACCCAGGAGGAGCAGTTCACCCTCGCCTGGAAGGCCACCCGCTGGCTGTACGAGATCATCCAACGGGGCTACGAGCTGGCGATCGTTCACGGCAACGGTCCCCAGGTCGGCAACATCATGATTCAGGTGGAGGAGGCGATCACCAAGATTCCCCCCAATCGCTGGACGTGGCGGTGGCCCAGACCCAAGGGTCCATGGGTTATATGCTGGCCAACCAACTGCGCAACCGGTTCAACGAGGAACAGCTGGAGAAGGACATCGCCGCCGTGCTCACCGAGGTGGTGGTGGACCCCGACGACAGCGCCTTCGAGAACCCATCGAAACCGGTGGGTCCGTACTTCACGTCCTACCGGGCGAATCTGCTGATGCAGGAGCAGGGCTGGCAGATGGTGGAGGAGGCCGGTCGCGGCTGGCGCAAGGTGGTGCCGTCGCCGATGCCGACCCGGATTCTGGGTGCCCGCATGCTGCGTGGGATGATCAGGGACGGGGCGGTGGTGATCGCGGGCGGTGGTGGCGGCATTCCGGTCTACCAGGACGTCGGCGGCTACTTCCGTGGGGTGGAGGCGGTGATCGACAAGGACTACGTGGCGTCGATCATGGCCCGCGACCTCGAAGCCGACCTGTTCATCGTGCTCACCAACGTGCCGATGGTGGCCGAGGGCTTCGGCAGGCCCCACCAGCGGTGGCTGCGCACGCTGCCGGTGGCCCGCGCCCGCGAGATGTTGGAGAGCAATCAGTTCCCTCCCGGCTCCATGGGACCGAAGGTCCGGGCCGCCATTCAGTTCGTCGAGGCCACCGGCAAGGAGGTGCTGATCACCGATGCCGAGCACCTCAAGCAGGCGCTGGCACGGGAGGGCGGGACCTTCATCGTCGCCGACGGCGAGGTCGAATCCGCGACGTTGCCGTAACCTCACCGCATGTCGGATTTCAAACGCCGGTGACTGGTCGGTCATTGCGGACGGCGTTATCCTTGCCGGGATGACGTCGCCGAGCCTGTGGCTCTATCGGGTGCTGATGGTTCTCGCCCTGCCGCTGGTGCTGACGGCGCTGCTGTTGCGGGACTGGCTGACCGGCAAGCGACGACCACCGCTGATCGACCGCCTGGCGACCAAGCTGCCGGAACTCGAACCGGGGGGGGTCTGGATCCAGGCGGTGTCGGTGGGCGAGGTGGAGGTGGCGAGGCGGTTGGTGCGGGAGTTCGGGGACCGTCGTGAAGAGCTGCCCGTGGTGGTGACCGCGACCACCGCCACCGGGCTCGAGCTGGCGAGCCGTGGACTGGCCGGAGCGGTCCCGGTTCTGCCCTGTCCCCTCGATACGCCCGGCGCCGTCGGGCGCGTGCTGGATGCCGTCAGGCCGCGCCTGCTGGTGCTGGTGGAGACCGAGCTTTGGCCCGAGCTCATGCACCAGGCCGCTCGGCGGGGTGTTCCGGTGGCGGTGGTGAACGGCCGCCTCTCCGAGGCCTCTTTCGCCGGTTACCGGCGGCTGGGCCGCCTGCTGCGACCGCTGCTGGCGCCGCTGACGCTGGTGCTGGTTCGGGACGGCGGCGACGCAACGAGGTTTCGCTCGTTGGGTGTGCCCGGCGAACGAATCCGAGTGGCGGGCAACGTCAAGTACGACCTCGAGCCGGACCCGAGACCACTGGAGTGGGCGGGCGATGTGCAGCGGCTCGCCGGCGATCGTCCGGTGGTGGTGGCGGGATCCACCATGGAGGGCGAGGAGGGTCCGCTGCTGGACGCGCTTGGCGACGGCTTGGAGGGCGACCGGCGCCCGTTTCTGATCCTCGCGCCGCGCCACCCCGAACGCTTCGACGGGGTCGCCTCCCTGCTTCAGGATCGCGGGGTGCCCTTCGCCCGCCGCAGCGACCCGGACAAGCTGCCGGCGCGCGCCGATGTCTTCCTGCTCGACACCATCGGCGAGCTCAGCCGCGCCTATCGGCTCGGATCGGCGGCGTTCCTCGGCGGATCGCTGGTGGCCACCGGCGGCCACAATCCGCTCGAACCGGCGGCGTGGGGGGTCCCCGTGTTGAGCGGCCCGCACGTGAGCAATTTTCAGGAGGTGTATGACGAGATGGTGGCCGCCGGCGGCGCCCGGCTGGTGGCCGACCCCGCCGGGCTGGCCTCCGCCCTCGGCGAATGGCTGCGGAATCCCGCCGAGGCGCGGGCCGCGGGCCGCGCCGGTAGGGGGGTTGTCCAAGCCAACCGGGGCGCCACCGCCCGCACCGTCGACGCCCTTCTGGAATTGATCGATCGCGACGAGGGACGACGGTGAATTACAAATTGCAACGTGCAAATTGCAGATTCCCCCGCCCACCCCGTCGTGGCCGTGGTTGCCGGAGCGGGAGGGTGGCAATCTTCAATTTTCAATTTTCAATTTTCAATTTGACTTCGAATGCCGGGGGCGGGCGGTGAGCTGGAAGGATCTGCTGCTGCCGTTGACCCCGCTGTATGCGACAGCGGTTCGGCTGCGAGCCATCGCCTACGCCAAGGGCTTGCGAAAAACCCATCGACTCGGGGTGCCGGTGGTGTCGGTGGGCAACCTGACCTTCGGCGGCACCGGCAAGACGCCGACGGTGGTGGCGCTGGCCCGCGACCTGGTGGAGCGCGGCCGTCGGCCGGCGGTGCTGACCCGCGGCTACGGCCGCATCATCGACGAACCGGTGGTCGTGGTCGGCCCCGACCCCGGAGTGCTCGTGGATCGGACCGGCGACGAGCCGCTCGAGATCGCCAACAGGCTCCCCGGGGTGCCGGTGGTGGTGGATGCCGATCGGGTCCGCGGCGGCCGGCGCGCCGTCGAGCTCGGCGCCGATCTCCTCCTGCTCGACGACGGCTTCCAGCACCTGCGGTTGGCCCGCGACCTCGACCTGGTGGTGGTGGACTCGGGGGACCCCTGGGGCGGTGGCCGGCTGCCGCCTCGAGGTCGGCTGCGCGAGCCGGTCACCGCTCTGGCCCGTGCCTCGGCCGTTTTGGTGACCAAGCTGCCCGCCGACCACGCCGAGCTGCTCGCCGCCATCGGACGGCGGGTTGCCGACGTCGCCGGTCCCAAGCCGGTGTTCGGCGCGCGGCTGCGGGCGACCCGTGTTCGCACCGGTGAGGGCTGGCGGCCGGCGACGATCCTCGACGGCCGGCGAGTGCTCGCCTTCGCCGGCGTCGGGCGGCCCGGGTCCTTTGTCGGGCTGCTCGAGGAAAGCGGAGCGCGGGTGGTGGCGCGGCGGTGGTTTGGGGACCATCACCGCTACACCGAGGCCGAGCTGCAGGGGCTCCTGGACGAGGCGCGGGACCACGAGGCGGTCGCGGTCACCACCGGCAAGGATGCGGTCAAGCTGCCCGCCGACATTCCGGTGTGGGTCGCGGAGGTCGAGGTGGTGCCGCTCGACGGTCAGTGGGACGGGCTGTGGCGGTTGCTGCCGGGTGGTGGCGCGTGAGACCGCGCTCGGATTTCCGCAACCGCGCCGAGTTCGCCGCCTACCGGGCGGCGCGGGGGCTGGCCGGTCTTCTCGGTCCGCGGTCGCTGGCGAGGGTGGGTTCGGTGCTCGGTACCACCTTCCTGTCGGTGAGCTCGCGACGGCGCGAGATCGTCCACTTCAACCTCGCTCTGGCCTACCCGGAGAAAAGCGACGCCGAGCGCCGACAGCTCGCCTCGGCGGTGGCGAGGCACTTCGGCAGGGTGGCCCTCGACACTCTCCGGCTGCAGCGGATCCACCTCGACAGCTTCCTCGAGGGGGTCGAGATCCGAGGGCAGGAGCACATCGACAGGGCCGCCGATCTCGGCCGGGGCATTCTCTACCTGACCGCCCACATCGGAGTCTGGGAGGTGTCCGCCCTCACCATCGGGCTGATCCGGCCCGAGCTGCTGCTGGCGGTCAACCGGCCGCTCGACAACCCGCTGCTCGAGGAGGAGGTGGTTCGCTTCCGCAGCCGGTTCGGCTCGGTGCCCCTCGGCAAGCGCAACGTCGCCCGCGCCATCCTCCAGCACCTCAGGGACCGGGGCAGCGTCGGTTTCCTGATCGACCAGCGGGTCGATCCCTCGGTGGGAGTGGAGGTGCCGTTCTTCGGCCACCCCGCATGGACCCACCCGATTCTGGCCCGCATCGTGCGCAAGACCCGGGCGCCGTTGGTGCCGGTGTGCTGCCTGTGGCAGGCGCCCGGCCGCTCCTCCCTCACCTTCTCCGAACCGCTGATGGCCGACGACCTCGGCGACGACGAGCTCGAGGACGTACCGCTGACGGCGAGGTTCTCGGCCATCTCCGAGGAGATGATCCGCCGCCGCCCCGAGCAGTGGCTCTGGTTCCACGACCGATGGCGAAATCTCCGGCTCGCGAAGCAAGAGCTCAACGTTACATAGTCCAAACCAACCGGCTTGATTTCTCTGATAGATTCTGATAGTAAACGAGAAACATACCTTCACTATGTTCTTTTTTCGCTGGGAGTAGCTCGCAGAATCTGGAGCTGCTGCTGGTCGCAATACGCTGCCTGGTCCATCTGGAGAGGAGGTCCTCGGACGATGAAGGTGCAGTGCCTATTGGTGTCGTTCGTGGTCATGCTGGCGGTTGGTTCGGCAGCGGGCGAGGTCGAGATTTTTCTCGACGAGTTCGAGGTGAGCGCGGAGGGCCTCACCCCGCACGGTCCTGCCGTGGTGTTCGGTGTGGCGGTAACCCGAGAGGGTCCGGTGAAGCGGATCTCGCAGATCTCGGGGGTCGTCGAGGCGGATGCCACCGGCGCGATCGCCTGGAGCGAGGAGGACGGCGTGCCGCAGATGTCGATCTGGGCGGTCGTCGATGTCGTAACCGGTGATTTCGACGCGGCGGTGCCGGAGGGGATGTCGGACGTCTATCTGCTGGACGAAGACGGAGGCCCCCTGACCCAGGGTGAGATCGCGAGCGGTCGGATCACCGGGGGGATTGCCGAGGCCGCGTTCCTGGTCGTCCGTCCCGGTCTTGGCGCCTGGCGGTTGCACGTCGGCGATGGCGGCGCGAGCGACTCGGACGGCAGCACCGACGGCTCGATCCGGGTCAAGATGAGGGATCTGAAGCCCTTGAGGGAGGACTGGGGGCCACTGAGCAACATCAGGCCGGGTGACACCATCGTGATCATCGACCCGCGCAACATGGCCTATCTGGCCGAGCGCGTAGGCGACTGACGGCGGGGGGAGATCATGAGGACTCACGTTTGGCCCGTTGTGGCAACGATAGTTGGCCTGTGCTCCGTCCCGGCGCTGGCGATTTGGCCCGAGGACGATCCGCCCACAGAACCCGGCATTCAGGCTGATCGGGTGTACCAGGTGTTCAAGCCGGATTCGATCGACCTGTCCACCGGCACGCTATCGATGATGATTCCGCTGGGCCTGCAGTACCCCGTGAGCAGTGGGTTTCAGTACGGGATCGGGCTGAGCTACGACTCGAGCATCTGGGACTACGACATGTGGATCGAGACCGGGCAGTGCGAGGACCCCATGTACCCGTTCGTTTGCGAAAGGCGCCGTCAGGCCTTCCCGGACAAACGCAGCAACGCCGGGCTCGGCTGGCGGGTGTCGCTGGGCCACCTCTACGCCCCGCTTGATCCGCTCAACCCCATGAACCCGTACTGGATCTATGTGGGTTCCGACGGATCCCAGCACCGGTTTTGGGACCGGATGTACTCGCCGGACCGGGTCGGGCTCTCGACACACGAGGGCTACTCGTACTGGTACACCCGGGACGGTAGCTATCTGCGCATGAAGTTCAGCACCGCTAACCCGTACGGCACTCGGTGGGTGGAGTTTCCGGATGGGACCGTGCACACCTTCGAGGCCTACGAGCTGAGCAGGTATCGGCTGAGGCGGATGGAGGACACCAGCGGGAACGGTGTCAACGTATCGTATGGCACTCAGGGCGGCAATACCCTGTGGACCTTGGAGGATGACCATTACCGCGAACACACCATCGAGTTCGAATCCCGGGAATGTGACGGCGGGCTCATCGACGTGGTGTCGAAAATCTCCCTTGCTATTTACGACGAGGGCACGGCCGACTATCTATTCACCTACTACGACAGCGAAGACGATCTGAACAGAATCTCCCGCAGCCTTAAGGACACCGACGATCAGACCACCGATGACCAGCTAACAGTCCCATTACTGGCCGAGGTCACGCTTCCCGACGGCACGAGCTTCATGATGGACTACCACCGGGACAAGAGCCCGGAGGACGATGACGTTTCAGGCCTGATTAAGGAGATGAGGCTGCCGACCCTGGGTGAGATCGAGTGGCAGTGGCAGACCTGGGAGCAGCCCGGGGCAGACCAGCTGTGGCCGTGGATTCACGATGAGCGAGGATCTGTCGCGGGATTCTACAGGGATTGGCCGGGCATCAAGGAGAAGATCTATCGGGACCGGGCTGGCGCCGGGATCGGCACCTGGCGGTACGATATGCGGACCTGCGACCCCATCCCGAACACGGAACTCGACCAGGAGCGCCAGACCGTTGTGAGGTCTCCAGTCGGGCACGCCACGGTCCACTACTTCAGGGCCCTGCCCAAAGATGCCGACGGCTACGAGTCCGAGATCACCAGGTGGGACTTCGCCCTGCCGTACACCCGGCGGGTGCAGCAAGATGCCTACCCCGACGGCGCCGAGCCGCTATTCCTGTCCGTGGAGCAGTACGAGGGCGACATCGAGTGGCCCGGCCTGCCCTGGGACTGCACGATCGCGGGCAACAAGAAGCGGTCGACCTACGTGAGGTACGAGAACACCTGGCGAAAGGACGGACGCGGCGACAACTCCTACCGGGCCATCACCCGCCACCCGGTGGCGCGGCGCCTCGTGTATGACGATGACGGAGGCAGGTATCGTGACACCTACTGGTTCGACTTCGACGGCCACGGCAACTTCCGCACCAGGGTCGACCGTGGCAGCTTCGAGGCGGGGACCGAGCAAAAGACCTTCACGAACTACAACGCGGGCCAGGGCACCTTCAAGCCCGCGCTCGGTTACAACGATTTTGACCCCGCGAGTATCGAGATGCTCCAGTTTCCGGGCCTGGAGCAGCCCGGCGACAGCTTCCAGGAGATGCTGCCGGCCGGTGGGCGTTGGATCCTCCACAAGCATGACTCCAACGAACGCTTCCAAAACGATGGGGGCTTTTCAACCTACTCGCGGACCGAATTCTGCTTTGATGACGAAACTGATCTCCTCGTTCGCACCAGGGCACTGGAGAACGACCTGTTTCCGGCAGCGTCGGGCGCGCACGACGTGATCACCGTGTACGGGCGAAACTCAGCGGGCGAAATCGCCCGGAAAAGGACATACGGCGGAGACAACCAGACGATCCAGAATCTCACCGCGGACCTCTGCTCGCAGGGCCTGCCGTCCCCACCCAAGGCGTGGATGGAGTACGGCTACCAGTACGGCACCATGCAAACTGCCACGCCGTTCGATCCTGCTGCGGAAGCCTCGATGGGCTACCTTGTCCACGACTGGGACATCGACCAGAGCACGGGCAAGCCGTCGAAGAGCCGGGACACTGCCGGGCTGCCTACCGAGTACGAGTTCGACAGCTCCGGCCGGCTCACGTGGATCAAGCCGAAGGGCCAGGTCTCGGGATTTTCGGTCGAGCGGGGGGCCTACACTCAGGTCTGCTACACGCCGGCCGAGGGTGACGATGAGGCCAAGGTGGAGGTGCTGTCGCGACCCAATGAGAGCGGCATTCAGTCTTGCGGCAATACCCAAGACGTGTTGGCTCGCTCGTCCGTGACCTTTGACGACATCGGGCGGCTGAGCGGCGAGTACACCCTTCTTCCGGGCTTAACGGAGGATGGTCCCTGGAATCAACGGCTCCATGGCTACGACGGGCTGAACCGCAAGATCTGGGTGACCGAGTGGCAGGAGCTTGGGACTGCCGAGCTGCACAAGACCGAGTACGCGTACGACCGTTTCGACCGGCCGACGGTCATCACCCCGCCGGACGGCGCCGGCCACAAGGTGACCTTCAGCTATGCGGGCGACCGGCAGGTCGAGCGCACGGCCAAGGTGGGCACCTGGCGGTCGGGGTGGACGGTGCACGGGGAGAACGTGCTTGTATCCACCCAGACGTTTGACGTCCTGGGGAACCTGTGGAAGCTTATCGAGCCGGCCGGGCCCAACGGCGAGGACGTCGAGACGACCTACACCCGGGACGCCTCAGGGCGGCTACGGGAGCTGTCCATGCTCTCGGGCGGGGTGACCCAGCACCGCACGTGGACGTATGACGGGCGGGGGTTCCTGGTGTCGGAGACCGTACCCGAGAAGGACAACGGCACGGTGTGGTACTCGGACCATAACGTGCGCGGACAGGCCGGCAGCGTCATCGACGGTCCCAACCACCTCGTGTACGAGTACGACCCGGCGGGGCGGCTCGAATCCGTCAGGGACGTGAATAACTCGGACGCAGAGATCCGTGCACTGACCTATGGGAACGAAAACGGCACCTACCCCACAGACCTCGCGCTGGGGAAACTGAAGACGGCCAGGGCCGAGAACCACTTCTGGGCGAATCCAGATTTCCAGGGCGTCTTCGAGGTGACGGAAACGTACACGTACGGCGGAGTGGATGGCAGACCCTCACGACGCGAGACGATGGCCGGCATCGCAGCCGGCTGCGGTCTCGAGGAGTTCGATGTCGATTTCCGCTGGTCGCCACTGGGCGACATCGAGGGGATCGAGTTTCCGCCCGATGAGACCGAAGGGGGAGGTGGTAGTGCGGCCGGACCCCAGACCGGCGTCGAGTACACGTACGACCACGGCGTCGTGACGGGGGTGGACTACGAGGTCGGTTACGACACGATCCCCGTGGCATCCATGACCTACTACCCCAACCTCCTGGTGAACCGCATCAGCTTGGGCAACGGGGCGCGCACGAGCCACGAGAAGGACCTGAACGACATGGCCAGGCCGCGGAGGATCAGGGTCTACGACGGGTTCAACGTCAAGCAGTGGGACAGCGGCACCTACGTGTACGATGGAGTCGGGAACATCAAGGCCATGAAGACGTCGACCATCGCGCACACCGCGATCTACGACAAGGCGAGCCGTATCAAGGAGTGGGCGGAGGTGGAAGTGGTCAACGGCTCTACCGTTGAATCCCGGCCGTATGAGTACGACGGGTTTGGCAACTTGAAGAAAATCGACAACTACACCATTGAGGTTTTCGCGCAGACGAACCACATCTCGGGTGCGCAGTATGACGGTGCCGGCAACCTGACCGAGTGGGGCGGAGCGGGCGGGGGTGGTGGGGGCGAAAACGCCGTTAACTACACCTACTACCCAACCAACGAGTTGGAGACGATGTCGGCTCCCACGTGGTCGAGCGTGTACGGCTACTCGGCCGACGGTGAACGGGTGGCGAGGTATGACGACGACCTCACCGACGGGCCGGACGGTACGACGCATGTGATTCGGGATCTGAACGGCAAGCCGCTGCGCCGGTACTACGAGACCGGGTGCAGCTTCGCCTGGCAGCAGGACTGGATCTGGGGGGACGGCCGCGTGCTGGCCACGGTTGACGGGGACGGCATGCGGTTCTTCCACCTGGATCATCTCGGCACGCCGCGCCTGATCACGAAAGAAGACGGGACCGTGGCAGCCTACGGCAGGCACGACTACTACCCGTTCGGCACGGAGATCGGCGGGCCGGCGCAGGACGGCGAGGCCGTGAAGTTCACCGGGCACGAGCGGGACCTCGGGGTCTCCACCGAGACCCGGGAGGACCTCGACTACATGCATGCCAGGTACTACAGCCCCAACATCGGGCGGTTTCTGAGCGTCGATCCGGTAGGGGGAAGCGTCGAATCGAGCCAGTCTTGGAATCGCTACTCCTACGTGCAGAACAACCCGCTGAACATGGTCGATCCAACGGGGGAAGCGGGGAAGGAGGTAGCCGATTGGATCGATCGACAAGTGGCGGCGTTTAGGAACGATGTGGATGCCAGCACCGGTAGCGGAGCCGGAGCCATCACCCTGAACACTGCAGTGGGCACCGCCGGCGATGTGATCTCCGGTGCCGCGGACATGTTGCGTGTGGGCGACAGCACGGGGCAGGCCATCGGCGAGGGGGCGTCCGGAGGTGATTTGGTCGCCGCCGTAGCTGAGGACGTCGGCCGCGCTTCCGCGCTAGCCCTGACCATGGCAGTGCCGGCCAACGCGGCTCTGAAAGCCGGCGGCACAGCCGGTGAAGTGGGGGGAACGAACGCGACGAAGGAGATCGTAGAGCGTACAGCGCCTGGGTCAGACGGGGCTTCATCTCGGCACATCATTGAGAAGCTCGACGGCAAGACGAACTCGGTCACCCATCAGGTCACGAAGAATGGCCAGGTCGTCCATCAACACCAGACGCATGTCGGCAAGCACGGAACGCAACGACAGTTCCCCGATGAATGGGTCGAATACCCCAAGGTGTCTGGGGGAGGGCAATGATGGTGGCCGAGCAAGCTGAACGCATCCGCCAGGCGGCGCGAGAAGAGCTTGACCGATCCCGACGTTTGCTCGAGAGCGCCGGATTGACTTGGTCCGAGCCGGAGCTCGTGGTGTCAAACCGAAACGCGAAGGAGTACACAGCCGAACTCAAGGCCGAGTTCTATCGGAGCGAGGACCTGGTCGATATCTTCGAGTTCTTCGTTTCCGAACGTGGTGTTCTGACAACCTCGGAGGACGAAGTGCGTCAGTGGATTCGGGACAACGTTCCTGGTGTCGTCAGTCGGCAGAAGCAAGGCTGAGTGCATGCGAAGCCACTGGCCTCTCCTCGCGTCCTCTGCATCCTGGCGAGCGTGCTCGTCTCATGGATCGCGCTGGCGAACGCGGCCGCGGCGGCTGAAACTCGCGTCATGGCCCTAGACCTCCCCGGGCAGGTCCGCGTCGGACTCGGGCTAAGGGGTTTCTGTCACTCGGCGCCGGCTGGTTGTTTGGAGCGCATCCACTGCTCGGCGTCGTGCTTGATGAGCATGCCTTCGAGGAGCTCGCGGACGATCTCGCGCTCGCGCTCGTCGAGGCGTGACAGCGCTTCGAACTGGAGCCTGAGGTCGTCGGCGGGGCCGCGCTCGTTCTCCTCGAAGAGGAGAGCGTCAGCGCTCACCCTGAGCGCGACCGCGAGGTCGCGGAGCACGCCCATGGTGGGCTGCGCCTTGCCGCCCTCGTAGCGGCGCAGCTGGGTGACGTAAACGTGCCAGGTACGGGGGTTTTGATGTAGACTTCTCCCTGCCGTGAGCTGAGATTGGCGGGAGGCGCGACGGTGGGGCGGAGTCCGAGGGTTCGGATACCTGGTGGGATCTACCACGTCTACAACAGGGTCTCGCGGGGAGAGCACGTCTTTGGCGACGAGGGAGAGGCGAAGATCTTCCTGGAACGGCTCGCGAGCACGAAGCGCCGGGACGGCTTTCACAAAACCACCCTACCTGGCACGTTTAAGGGATACGATGATAACGGCTGAGAGATACGATGCTATCTGATAGGTTTGACGCTCTTGAGGCGGAGGTGTCACGGCTTCTTTGCCGCTTCTTTGAGCCCCGGGATACGCATGGATTCAATTCCTTTGACTATGTCCACGCATTTGGGTCGCCCGTATTGGCGCTGATGTACTCGAA
>CAVQOJ010000020.1:0-18954 GCA_963714385.1 uncultured Holophagae bacterium
CAGAAAGATGTCCTGCAGGCTGTCCCGTTTGCAGGTCCAGGCGACAGATCGCACGCCGTGCTCGTCGGCCAGCTCATCCACCCGCGCACCGTCACCCTCTGCGACGACACCAGCTTGAACTCATCGTCCTCGACCACGGCAGCCTCGGCCCTTGGCCGGCGAGCAGCTCGCCGAAGCCAGGGTCTCGACGCTCCAGCTCCATCTCGTTCTGAGCGACTTTCTCGTAACGGCCTCCAGGTCGGCAGGAGGCTGCAACCGGCTGACCTTCCAGCCTAGCCACCTCGTCGCGCACCGACTCGACGTAGCCAGCAGGCTGGGGGGGGCTGTAGGTCTCGCCACGGTCCTTGATGGAGCCGGATCAGGTCCGGCGTCCGTTTGCGGGCCAGCAGATCCATTGCGTAGTCAGCATCAGCCACCCATGGTCCGTGGACCAGCGCCTGGGCGAGCTTGACCATCTGTTTCATACCGGTCGGAGAGGTGCCGACCTTGCGGTACCTCGCCTCGCCAGACCGACATAGGACAGGGCCTGGTCGGCCCGTTCGAGGGCCGGGCCCGGCCTGGCCGTCAGCTCCGCCATGTACCTGACGGACCGGACCACCGTCAGGTTGGCGATGAAGGCGTCGCTCTCGGGCATGTAGCCGATCTCGGCGCGCAGCCCCTTGCCGTTGCCGGTGATGGATTGTCCAAGCACGGTCGCGGTGCCGGCCGACGGCGGGAAGAAGTCGAGCAGGGTCCTGAGCAGGGTGGTCTTGCCGGCTCCGTTCGGGCCGAGCAGGCCGATCGCCCGTCCGCTCATCCGCGTCCGCAGGTCGGTGAGAATCGCACGGCCACCGAGCTGGACGGACAGACCGTCCAACTCGACCACCGATTCCACGTGCTGCCCGCTGGCTTTCATCCCGCCGATGATAACGGGTCGGTTGTCGATTTGGTTCCGGCGGCGTGGGGCTGGACGCCGTGGAGCAGACCGGCCAGGGGCACGGAGGTGAAGAGACCGCCGCCGGAGCCGGTCGCCAGGATCCGATCCCCGGCGCCGTAGGCACACCACAGTCCGGGCTCGCCACCGTCATCGAGCAGCACGCTGGCGCTCGCCGGGAGCGATTCCAGCACCTGTGCCGGGAGAGAGCCCAGCACGTCGGCGAGGTTCTTCCACACCACCGCCGAGCAGCCGTTGTAGCCGTCGTCCGGCAGCAGGCCCCGGAAGGTGGAGCTGCGGGCCAGGGTGACGCCTGTGGAGTTGTAGCGGATGGCCTCCTCGATGAGCGCCGGCCTGGGGGCCACCACCAGATAGCCATCCTCGAACGCGTAGGCGACTTCGAAGCCACTTTCCGGGTGGCGGAGAATTCGGTAGCTGCGGCCGCCGATCTCGGCGTCGACGAGCGCGATGCCTTGGCGGTCGTGAGCCTCCAGCTCACGGTTCACCGCGGCCACCAGTCGCCGGATGGTGTCGTTGAGGGTCTCGGGGTCGTAGACCTCGAGGATCAGCTTCCAAGAAGGAACGGGCAGGATCGGACCGTCGACGGCGAAGGCGCCCTCGCCGCCGAGGGTGGCTACGAGGTCCGCCCGCAGATCGAGACCGATGGCCCGTTCGAACTCGTCCAGCTCGATGGTGGCCTCCGGATCGAGCTCGACGATCGCCGCCAGCAGTTCGTCGAAGACCACCGCGGCGTCCTTGGTGACCACCGCGGCGGCCAGGCTCGCCTGCGGCGACACGAAATCGAGGCTGCCCATGGGCGCCGGCTCTGCCAGCCAGGCCGCCATACCGCGGCGCGGGCCGTCGAAGTAGAGACCTGCAGCCACGCTCCGACGGTCACCGTCACGGGAGTAGCCGGCGACCGCGGAGGTCGCGTCCATGATGCCCATCCGCTCAATGAACGCCGCGTGCTGGTCGGTCGGGACGGTGGTGGTTTGATCCATCACCGCCGCCATGTCGACGCCGACCAGCCAGGACACACCGCGGTCGTAAGCATCGGCAAGGCGCCGGTACAGATCGGTGTCGACGAAGGAACCCTCGTCCGCCGATGCCAACTGTTCGGCAACCGCGACCAGCTGTGCGGGCCGACTCGCAGCGACGACCATGTCCTCGGCCACCCACACCAACACCTCGGCGGTCGGGTCGACGGCCTGGTCGGGACTGTCCAACAGGGCGAGCACCGGCGCCGCCGCCGTAGCGTTGGCGCGAGCGATCTCGTCGTCGATCATCGACTTGAATGCCGGCGGGTCTGCCAACAGGGCCAACACGATCGGGCCTTCGCTCACCATCGCGAACTCCGACGCGGGAATCGCGACCACCACCTCGTCGCCGAGGGTTCCGCCGACGGCCTGGAGGCGGTCGAGAAGCTCGTCGACCTGACGGTCGATCCCGTTGGCGACCACGTTGGAGGTCCACCACTGGGCCAACACCGGGCTGGCGGCCAACCGGTCGGCCAGAATCGCGCGCGCCTCGGTAAGCCCCTCCGCGAGGTTCGGGAGGGCGATGTAGACGACGGTGTCATCGGGCACCGCGGCCAACAGCCGCGACGAGGTCCGGGGCACCCGCGGTTCGATGGCGTCGATCAGGTCGCGCTGCAGGGTGGTGAGCTCCCGGAGGAGGGCGGCGTGCCGCTGGGAGTTCGGGCTCCAGGCGATCTGCTCCTCGATGGGAACCGCCCGCAGCCGGTCATTGGTGGTGATCTGCTCGCCCGGCGCCAACACGTCGGTGCGGCCGGCACTCCGGACCTCGACCTCGCCCTGGATCACCGATACGCGGGAGCCCTTGAAGCCGTGGTCTACGGCGAACACCGTTCCCTTGACCGCCACCCGGCAGTCGTCCGTGGCCACGAACAGCCGGCCCCCGTGCTGCTCGGCGGCGCGAACGATGATGTTGCCCCTTCGCAGCCTCACCGTGGTGCCGCGGCGCTCACCGACGAGATCGAGTTCGCTGCGGGGTGCCATCTCCACCACCGACCCATCGGCGAGGACGATCTCTGCGCCGTTGTCCTTGGGCGAGCGTAGCAGCTGGCGGGAGGAGATCACTGAACCGTCGGCCAGGGTGCTGGTCGTCGAGCTGCCGACCAGCTGAACGTCGTCACCGAGGCTGATGACGGTGGCGGTCAGGTTTCGGTCCGCAACCACGTTGCCGATCGTGACGAAACCGGCCAGGCCGAGTCCGAGGGCGACGACGGCGGCGGCGGCGAGTCTCATCCAGCGGGGCGGACCGGCGTTGGGAGTTCGGATCACGGAGGCGGTGGCCGTCACCCCGCCGCGCGCCTCCAGCAGGGCCCGCCGGCACGCGACGCAGCCGCCGGTGTGATCCTCCACCAGCAACGCTCGGGCCGGCGACAGCTCGCCGGCAATCAACGCCGGAATCAACGCCTGAAAGTCACCGCAGCTGCCCAGGGTCCGGTCCAGCTCGCCGGCGATCGTGCGCCAGCTGCGGCTGGTGATGCGATCCACCTCGGCCGAGTCGAGGCCGCTGCCCCGGATCTCGCCGGTGACGGCGTCAAGAGCATCGGAATGAACGTTTCGTTCGGTCATTGTGGTCCTCCGAGGAACGAGCCCAGCTCGTCCATCAGTCGCGTCCGGACCCGGTGGAGCGTGACCGCCACCGTGCCCGGTGTGGTTTGGAAGATCTCCGCGATCTGGCGGTTGTCGAGGTCCTCGAAATAGCGCAGGGTGAACATCTCCGCGTGGCGCCTGCTGAGACCCGCCAGCGATCGCCGCAACCGGTCAGCGAGCTGTGAGCTGTGGTGCAGTCGTTCGGGAGTCGGTCCCTGGTCGGCGGTCACCAGCTGGTCCGGGGAGAGTGGTGAGGAGGATCGCACGGTGCGCGATTGAACGATGTCGAGGGCGGCGTTGGTGGCGGCCCGCCGGAGATACCCGACGGCGCCCGCGGAGAGATCGGGGGGATCGGCCCGCCGGGCAAGGCGGATGAAGACGGTCTGCAGGACATCCTCCGCGTCCGCCGCATTGCCGGTGACGCGGTAGGCGGCCTGCAGCACCACCGCGGAGTGGTCGCGGTAGATCGGCTCGAGCCAGTGCGCCGTCGTGGGTTCGGGTGGAACGAGAGCAGCTTCCAAAGGAGCCTCCTCGGGTCTCTTCTCTTCACCCATAACGATCCTCCTGCTCGATCCTTAGCGGGACGGCCGAATTCTGAGCTGTCACGACACTCTCTCAATCGTCGTGCTCTCTCCACACAGATTCAATAAATTTCTCAATTCCCGGCTCTGGATTCCGGGCTGAACCGGCGAGAGCTTTCTCCGGCCGACTTGGGAATTCAGAGCCGGGAATTGAGCTATTAAAGCACCATCTGACCTTTGCTCACTATTGGAAGGCGGTTGCGGGAATCTCGACGTTCGTGCCATAGTCTTTGGAGATTGATTCGCAAGAGGGTGTCATGAAGGACTACGTCGTCGAGCTCGAGGCCGATCATCCCGGCTTTCACGATCCCGCGTACCGGCTGCGCCGGGATGAAATTGCAAGCCTCGCGCCCCCCATTACCGGGGTCGGGCAGCCCCAGCTGGTGGAGTACACCGACACGGAAAAGGAGACCTGGGCCACCGTCTTCAGCCAGCTGACATCGCTGTATCCGACCCATGCCTGCCCGGAGTTCAACGCGGTCATCGGCGATCTCGGCTACTCCGCCGACCGGATCCCACAGCTCGCGGACGTCAGCCGCTTCCTCGATGAGCGCACCGGATTTTCACTGCAGCCGGTGGCGGGGCTGGTGTCGGCCCGCGAGTTTCTCGGCAAGCTCGCCCAACGGACCTTCTGTTCGACCCAGTACATCCGCCACCACAGCGAGCCGTTCTACACCCCTGAGCCCGACATCGTGCACGAGCTGATGGGCCACGCGCCGATGCTGGCGATCCGGGATTTCGCGGATCTGTCGCAGAAGATCGGTGAAGGGGCCGCGAAAGCTACCGACGCCCAGGTCGAGCAGCTGGCCACTCTCTACTGGTTCACCATCGAGTACGGCGTGCTCCGGACCGGGGACGGCCTGCGCGCCTACGGCGCCGGGCTGCTGTCCAGCTACGGGGAGCTCGAACACGCGTTGAGCGGTGCGGTCGAGATCCTGCGCTTCGATCCGCTGCGGGCCAGGCACACCACCTACCCGATCACCACGTACCAGCCGCTGTTGTGGTGGGTCGAGTCGATCGGCGAGGCGTTCGAAAAAATCGACGCCTTCGTGCAGAGCCTGTGACGACCCAATGCCAGTTCTGAGTTATTAGTTTTGAGTTCTTAGTTTCACTCACGTCGTGATGCCATGGATGGTCGTACGAGTGATCCGCCATCCGGTTACCACTCGCGATCGGCCCAATCAACAACATTGCGAGCGACCGGAAACAACTCAGAACTAAGAACTCAGAACTCAAAACTCACATCAGACGTCGAAAAACGAGCCGAGCTTGCTGGTGTCAAGAAAGACCTCGCCGCCGTTGACGTGGATCGGCAGGGCCTTGAGGTGCGAGCCCTCGCAGGGACCGGAAAGGCAGAGCCCGTCGTCCGGCCGGTAACGGGCGCCGTGGGAGTTGCACACCAGATATCGACCGGCGGGATCCCAGAGCTCGCCCGGATCGCGATCGTCCAGCGGCATCGGCAGGTGGCGGCACTCGTTCTTGTAGGCCCTGACTTCGGCAACGTCCACCTTCACCAGGATGCCCTCCTCGGCGAAGGGCCCGTCCTTGTAGGTGAACTTCAGGCCGGTGCGGGGAATGTCGTCGATTGAAGCCAGCCGCTGCATCAAACGCAGGGTACCGCAGACGAGCGAAGATCCTACCCGCCACCCGAGGCTGTTCTGAATTTTCAATTTTCAATTTGTAATTTGGGGTTGTCGTACAATCCCCCGACTGATGAAAAGGCGAACGGACCCATGGTGACCGTTGTCATCCCCACCTTGAACGAGCAGGCGGCCCTGCCGGGTTGCCTGGAGTCGGTGGGGGAGGGCCCGCGGCCCGAGATCGTGGTGAGCGACGGCGGCAGCGTGGACGAGACGGTCGCCATCGCCCGGTCCCAACCTGGGGTGATCGTGGTGGAAGGCTCGCCGGGTCGGGGCCAACAGATGCGGCGCGGTGCGTCGGTGGCGACGGGGGACATCTTGCTCTTCCTCCACGCCGACTGCCGGCTGCCCGGCGGCTGGATGGAAGCGGTGGTGGAGGGGCTGCGGGAGCCGACCACGGCCCTCGTGTGCTTCCGGCTGGAGACCGCACCATCGGGAACCGCGGGGATGATGCGCCGCGCCTGGTTCAGGCTGCTCGACCTGAGGTCGTACGGATTGGGACTGCCGTACGGCGATCAGGCTTTCGCCCTGCGTCGTGAGGTCTACGACGGCGTCGGCGGATTCCCGGCGATCCCGCTGATGGAGGACCTGGCTCTGGCCCGGGCATGCCGCAGGCGTGGCCGCATTCGGAGTCTGCCGCTGACGGTCCGGACTACGGGCCGCAGGTTCGAGCGACGACCGCTGCGCAGCCGGCTGATGACCCTGAGCTTCCCGTTGCTGTTCCAGCTCGGGGTGGCGCCCCATCGGCTCGCCCGGTGGTACGGTGAGGTTCGATGAGCTGCATCGTCGTGTTCGGCCGGCAACCGGTTCCCGGCAAGGTGAAGACCCGCTTGGCGTCGGCGATCGGGGCCGACGCGGCGGCTGAAATTTACGTGGCGCTGCTGAATCACACGTTGGCCGTGGCAGCGGCGACCGGCGAAGAGGTGGTGCTGTCGCTGGCCGGCGAAATCCGGGACGGTTGGCGGCCTCCGTTTGGAGTCAACGTCGAGCTTCAGGGCGAGGGGGGGCTGGGAGACCGGATAGCGGAGTCATTCACCCGCCGCTTCGCCGAGGGGTGCAGGCGGGTGGTCATCATCGGCTCGGATTGCGCCGAGCTGTCCCCAGAGCGCCTCAGCCGCGCACTCGATCTCCTGGTGGAGCACCGGGTGGTGCTGGGGCCTGCGACCGATGGCGGCTACTGGGCGGTAGGACAGCGCAGTCCGGGTGTCGAGATGTTCGAGTCGGTGCCGTGGTCGACGCCCCAGACTCTCGATCGCACGCGGCGCTTGTTGCAGTCCCTGGGGGTGGGCTGGCACGAGCTGGACACGCTGTCCGACCTCGATACGGTTGCCGACCTTCATCGTGACCTGACCGCGGCCGGGGTTCCCCCCGGGCTGGCGGATCGACTGCGCCGAGCAGTCTCACAGCTCCATCACCGGGTCGGGGCATGACCGGGGGGACCGGCGGAAGAGCCGCATTGCCGCGGCTGTCGGACCGGTGGCGGCTGCTGGCGGAGCTGCCCACGGGCCACCAGACCCAGGTCTGGATCGCCGAAGACCGGCAGCTCGAGGAGCAGGTGGTGCTCAAGATTTTCCCGCCGTGCGGGGATCCGAGAGTGCGCAAGCGGGCCATCACCGAGGTTCGGCTCGGGCTGCTGCTTCAACACCCGAATCTGGTGCTGCTGCACGAGGTGCTCGAGGTCGAGCAACACCTAGTGGCGGTGATGGAGTTCGTGCCGGGGGGCGACCTGGCCAGAGTCGCCGCCTTCGAAAACGCCCAGCCTCCGGGCCGGGTGGTTGAGTGGACCGGACAGGTCCTCTCGGTGCTCGCCTTTCTCCACGAGCAGCACCTGATCCACCGCGACGTCAAGCCGTCCAACCTGCTGCTGACCTCCGCAGGCGACCTGAAGTTGGCCGACCTCGGTCTCGCCGGCCGGCTCGACCGCCTCGACGACCCGGAGGGTGGCACGGCCGGTGTCGGCACCCCGGGCTACATGGCGCCCGAGCATGCGGCCGGCGGCGATCCGGCCCCAGCGTGGGACCTGTTCAGTCTCGGCGTCACCGTCCGCCAGCTGCTGACCGGGGCCCGTCCGTCGCCGGGCCGGAAGAATCAGGAGCTGCCGGAAACCTGCCCACTTTGGTTCCGGCAGTTCGTCGAGCGGCTGCTGGCGCCCGATCCGGTGGACCGCTGGCCGACCGCGTGCGAGGCGCTGGTGGTCTTCGAAACCCAGCGCACCGCCTGACCCGCCTATCTCATTCGTAACGTGGCAAGGAGTTGCTGGAAGTCGGCCGGAGGCGGCGCCTCGAACTCCACCGCCTCGCCGGTGACGGGATGGGTGAAACCGAGTCGCCAGGCGTGCAGGGCCTGACGGGGGAAGCTGCGGCAGGCGGCGCGGGCTTGAGGATCGGTCAGATTCCGCCACTGGCGACCCGAGTACAGGGGGTCGCCGACCAGGGCGTGGCCGGCGTGCGCCATGTGGACCCGGATCTGGTGAGTGCGGCCGGTGATCAGGCTGCACCTGATCAGGGCGGAGCCGTGAAGCGGCTCCGCCACCTCGTAGAGGGTCCTGGACGGCCGACCCGATGCGACCACCGCCATCCGTTTCCGCTCGCTGGGGTGGCGAGCGATCGGGGCGTCGACGACGCCGTCGGCCGGATGCGGCACGCCGTAGCAGATCGCGAGGTAGGTCTTGGTCGTCTGACGCCGCCGAAAGGACAGCGACAGACTCTGGTGGGCGCTGTCGTTCTTGGCCACCACCAGCAGGCCGGAGGTGTCCTTGTCCAGGCGGTGGACGATACCCGGCCGCTCACTGCCGCCGATTCCCGACAGGTCGTCGCAGTGCTGGAGCAGGGCGTTGACCAGGGTCCCGGAAGGGTTGCCCGCGGCGGGATGGATGACGAGCCCGGCCGGCTTCGAGATCACCAGCAGGTGGGAGTCCTCGAAGACGATTTCGAGCGGGATGTCCTCGGCCGCCGTGTCCAGCGGTTTGGGCGGCGGCTCGTTCACCACGATTCGGTCGCCGGCCTCGACCCGGTACGCGGGTTTGCCGGTTCCTTCGTTGACGGTCACGCAGTCCTCATCGATCAGGCGTCGGGCCCGTGAGCGCGACCAGCTCGGGTGCAGCAGGGACAGGCACCGATCGAGGCGGGTGCCCGCCAGCTCCTCGGGCACGGTAAAGCGAAAGATCGGGCTCACGTCCTTCGGTACTTCGAGATCCAGAGCTGAAGGACGATGCCGAGGATGATCAAGCCCAACGAGATCAGCTGGCTGGTGGACAGCGCTCCGGAAAGAACGAAGCCGCGGGATGTGTCCCCCCGAGTCCACTCCAACAGGAAGCGGCCCGTTCCGTAAACCATCAGATAGGTGGCGAACACCCGGCCAGACGCGGGTCTCCTGGAGTAGAGCCACTCGAGGAGAGCCCACAGCCCGAGGTTGAACAGGGCGGCGTACGCCGGAAACGGGTGCAGGGCGACGTTCAGGGGCGTTCCCACGTTGGCTGCGGCCACCGGGTCGGAGTAGGTCACGGCCCACGGCTGCTTGCAGACGCTGCCCCAGCAGCATCCGGCGAGCAGACACCCCATCCGGCCAACGGCGTGGCCGAGGGCGAGGGAGGGGATGATCACGTCCATGGTGGAGAGCGGCGCCAGGTGGTGGCGACGGAACAGCACCGCACCGGCGATCACGGCAGCGATGAAGCCGCCGAGAAAGACGCCGCCGGCGCGCAGGACGCTGACCATGGACGCCGGGTCGTCGAGGTAGCGCGGCAGCTCGACCAGAATCAGCAGGCCCTTCGCGCCCACCAGAGCCCAGATCACGAGCCACAGGGCCACATCCACGAGCACGGCGCCGTCGAGACCGCGCCGGTCGCCTCGCCGCTTCAGGGCCAACAGGCCGAGCACCACGCCGAGCGCCACCAACACTCCATAGCTGGGAATCTGGAAGAAGCCCAGGTCGATGAGGATCGGATGCATCTAGGCCTCGTCGTCGCCGGGTGAGGGCAGCAGCTCGGCGAGGATGAGCAGGCCTGCGCCGACGGTGATGGCGCTGTCGGCGACGTTGAAGTCGGGCCACGACCATGCCCGCCCGCCGACCCGGACCCAGACGTGAACGAAGTCCACCACCCAACCGTAGAGCACGCGGTCGATGAGGTTGCCGACGGCGCCGCCGAGAATGAGCCCGAAGGCGAAGCCGGCCATGAGCTTGTGGCGGCCGTGCCTGACCGCCATCCAGGCGATCAGGACCACCGCGGTGAGGATGACGCCGTGGAGCACGATCCTGGACATCCAGCCGCCGTCACGAAAGAGACTGAAGGCGATCCCGGTGTTGTGGACGTGGGTCAGCCCGAGCCCGGGCATGATCGGCATCCAGCCGCCGACATCGAGCCGGTCCATGACCAGGTTCTTGGTGACCCGATCGAGGGTCACGACAACGGCGGCGATGATCCAGGGTAGGGCGGTTCGCATGGCGGTTCGTGCCGCACGATCCTCGGCGGGCGATCGGCGGATCGTGCGAGCCTACGCGGGCGAATGGGCAGCGTCAAGCGTCGAGGATCGCTCGAACCCGCTCGATCATGTCGGTGGTGGAGAACGGCTTGGTGATATAGCCGGCGGCTCCGACCTCGCGTCCACGCAGGACGTCCGTCGAGAACCCGCGCGCGGTCAGCATGATGATGGGGATGTGCTGAGTGGTGTCGTTGCGTTGCAGCTTGGCGGCGAGATCGAAGCCGTTGGTCGGGGTGGCCAGCGCGACGTCGAGGATGATCAGGTCCACCGGACGGTGCTGGATCAACCTCTCGGCATCCTCGGCGCACCGCGCCTCGACGGTTTCGTAGCCCTCGCGACGCAGCTTGAACGACAGGATGCGCAGGAGGTACGGCTCGTCATCGACGATCAGTATGCGGCGCCCCATCTCCTTCGAGTGTACTCCCGGTACGATCATTGTTCAAGATCGCGGGGTCCGCTGCGATAGTGGTGTGAACGCCGCGGCGATCACGTGGGAGTGGAGGCGTCGCGAGCTCCGGCGTCGATCAGCTCGGCCACGACCATCGCCAGGTGAAGCACCCCGAAGGCGGTGATCGATCCGCGGACCGCCGGAAAGTCCAGGACCCACGCAGCAGTCTGGGGCAGCTGCACCATCAATAGGGCCCACAGCTTCGACCACGGAAGCCAGATCATCAGCAGCCCGACCTGGACCAGGTAGCCGATGTAGAGCACGACCAGCACGAACCGCAACGCCTTCACGGGACCATGATAGTCCGGCTCCGCCGTGGTACCTTGCCGCCGTGCGAATCCTGTGGGCCTCGCCGCTTCCCCCGGTTCGGTCCGGAGTGGCCGATTACGCGGCCGAGCTGCTGCCCGAGCTGGGCAAACTCGCCGAAGTCCGGGTGGTGGCGGCGCCGGTCGGTGACGGCCCCGAGCCGGGGACCCGATTCGCCGGCTGTCCGGTGGTCGCCGGGTCGGTCCAGCCTGACGACGGCGAGATCCACCTCGTTCACCTCGGCAACAACCCTTACCACGGCTGGCTCCTCGACCGACTGGCCATGCCGAGAACATCGGTGGTGCTGCACGACGCCGTGCTCCATCATCTGCTGGTGGAGGCGACGCTGGCGGTCGGCGACGACCGTCGCTTCGAAGGCATGCTGCTCGAGGCTCACCCGGATGCCGAGGCGTTGGTCCGCGCCCGGGCGGTCGGCGCGCAAGGGTCCCGCGACCCGTTCTTGTTTCCGGCGCGGCGCGCCTTTCTGCAGGGGGTTGCGGCGGTCCTGGTGCACTCCCGCTGGGCCGAGGCCCAGGTGAACCGCGACCTCCCCGAGCTCGCCGTGGCCCGGGTGTGCCTGGCGGTCGCCGATCCGGGTCCGATCGACCGCGCAGCGGTCAGGCACAGCATCGGCGTTGCGGGCGACGAGACCCTCGTAATGCACCTGGGTTATCTGACGCCGGAAAAGGGCCTTGGCGACCTGTTGGGGGCGGTGGCCGCGGCCCGCAGGCAGGGAGTGGCCGCACGGCTGCTCGTGGTAGGGGAGGGCGGGGCCCGGGGCGGGTTGGAAGCCGTCGCCCGGGAGCTGGGGATCGCCGATGCCGTGACCTTCAGCGGATGGGTGGACAACGAGGCGTTCTGCAGACTTCCGGCCGCGGCGGACCTGGGCGTGGTCCTGCGCTCGCCGTCGGCGGGCGAGACCTCGGCGGCGGTGCTCAGGTTCCTGGCCTGTGGAACGCCGGTAGCGGTGACCGGTGTCCGGCAGTTCCTCGAGTGGCCGCAGCTGGCCGCGCCGAGAATCACCCCCGGTCCGGCAGCGATGGCCGATCTCGCGCGCCTGCTGGCCTCGGTGGGGGTGGGCGAGGGTTGGCCGGCCCGGCGCGCCGCGGCTCGCGCCGCTTACGAGGCCGGGCACCGGCCGGCCGACGCCGCCCGGCAGATGGTCCGGGCGCTATCCCGGGTCGCATAGCAGACCGTCGTGGAATCTCCCCAGTGGTTGATTTTCAGCCCAATTTTCGAGATCTGACGGGCGTTTTCCCTCTCGACCGCCGTGGCCCGGTTTTCCGAATTCCGAATTCCGAATTCCGAATTCTCTCTTCCACCTTGCGAGTTTCTCCTAAGACGATGTAGAGTAACCCGTTATGACTCGGAATGTGACCCAGATCACCGCCTGCTTCCTGATCGCCGCCGCCCTGCTCGGGGGAGGCCTCGCCGAAGCTCAACACGCAACCCCGAGCGAGGAGGCGGCGCTGCAGGCTTATCGGGAAGGCTCCTTCAGCAGGGCGGTCCAGCTCTACACCAAGGCCCTGTCGGAGACCGAAGACCCATCCCACCGCGCGCAGCTCCACGTCAGTATTGCCTGGACCCTGTTCGCCCTCGGCCGCCAGGGAGAGGTCGACACCCATCTCAGGGCCGCCCTGGTGGAGGACCCCGACCTGACGTTGGTTCCCGACTACTACACCAGGGAGTTCATGGACCTCTTCGACTCCACCAGCCGGCGAGCCCGCACCGCCGTCCGGGAGACCGACCTGTCGCCCGCTCCCGACCTCGAGGCGACCCTGTCCTCGATTAATCAACGGCTGGAATCCGGGGTCGACCTCGAGGGCGCCCTCGCCGATGTGGAAAGGTTGATGTCGGCGTACACCCAGGACGGGCGGCTGCTGCCTCTCAGGGCAGAGCTGCTGCAACGCCTGGGCCGGGACGACGAAGCCAGCCAGATGCTGCACGCCTATGGAAACACCGGCCTCGGCGACGTTCCCCCGGACATGCTGTCCATTCCGGACCTCATTCTCCGAGCCAACCGGCTGCTCGACGACGGCGACGTGGAAACCGCATTCGGTCTCCTTCGAGAGGCGGTGGCGCGCCAGCCGACCAACGTCGCCGGGCTGGAGCTGATGGCGGAGGCCGCGGTTCGCAGCGGACGCTGGAAGGACGCCGAGTTCGCCCTCAAGTCGGCCCTCGGCCTGCAGCCTGACAACCTGAACCTGCGCCTTCGCCTCGGCGGAGTCTACCTCGCCATGGACGAGACCTCGGCCGCGAGGGACATATTCCAGGAGCTGACCGAGGCCTTTCCCCACTCGGACCGGTCGTGGGCCGCCCTGGGTCTGCTCGACGCCAGAATCGGCAACGACGATCGGGCGCGCGCCGAGCTCTCCCGTGCCCTGGACGAGAACCCGCTGCTGCCCGAGGTCCAGCTGGCCTTCGGCGAGCTGCTGCTGGCCGACGGCGACCCGGCCGGGGCTCTCCAGGCCTTCGAGGCCGCGCGGAACCTGCTCAGGGAGGACCTCCAGCTGACCGGCCGCACCGGCCAGGCCCTGCTCGCACTCGGTCGCGCCGACGAGGCTCTGGAGAAGCTGCGGGCGGCGCAGGGAGGCGGATTCGATCCGCCCGATATCCAGCGCGCGTTCGCCGTCGCCCTGGTGGCCAACGGGCTGTTCGCCGAGGCCGAGCGGGCGATCGCCGACATTCCGGCCGACGATCGGGGCGATCTCGGGGTGGTTCGCGGCTACCTGCTGCTGGAACGGGGCGCGGAAGCGCCGGCGGAGGAAATGCTGCGCGGCGTGGTCGAGCTCAGGCCCACCGACCCGGCGGCGCTCAACATGCTCGCCGCGGCGGTCTACCGGCAGCAGCGGTATGCCGAGTCGGTGGCGCTGCTGGAGCGCGCGTCGGAGCTGGATCCCGCCAACGTCATCTGGGCCACGAACCTCGAACGAGCGCGTGCCGCGCTGGCGGCGGAGGGGCTGGCCAGCGGGGCGGAGCCGACGAGGGCAGCGACGAACTGAAGAGGCAAAAGTCGAAAGTCGAAAGTCTAAAGTCTAAAGTCTAAAGTCTAAAGTCGCGGGCGGGGGTTTCGGGATTGCTCGCGGCCTCCGGCCGCGGCGACTCACCGCCGCCAGCGAGTGGCCGTAGTCCGCCCGACCCCCTCTCCGGCCCGACTTACACCGAGCCTGCGACCCCCTCGGACACGGCCACGTATCGCTGCCGCCGGCGTGCGCCGGGAGGGCCAATCGCATCGAGCTCAAAAACCCCGGCCGTTTCGCCGATATCGCAGTCGGCGACGGCTACGCAGTCACCATCGACGAGCTGGGGTTGAGCACCTGGGGCCTCTCCAACCCCGATGCTCCGGCCTATGTTGCGTCGTGGTTCGAGCGGGCGTACTCGCCGCTGACGAGAGTCGAACTCGACGGCCGCGGATTCGCCTACGTTTCGAACGGCGATCCCGATTGGGGGTTCAACGTTTGGGTGTACGACGTCAGGGACCTCGTTGCTCCGGTTCTCGTTGGCTGGATCCCAGGGGGTGCCTGGAGCGATTATGCGGTGACTGACATGTTTTTTGTCGGCGTGAAACCGGAGGGATTGACCGTATTGAACATAACCGATCCCTACCACCCGCGCGTGCTATGCGACGACTGCGTTGACTTGTGGAGCAACCCATGCTCAGGCCGAAGATTTCAATAGGGGGCAGCACTGCGTACATTGGCCACCTCTGGTCATTGTGGATCGTCGATCTCTCGAATCTCGTGGAACCGACCGTGGTCGGCACAATAGACCTCGATCAGGGGTATGTGAGCGTCGACTCTCGCCTCGTCGTAGGGAATGGTCTGGTTGTTTTGGTCGGGGGGGACGAAGACCGGGTGATCGATCTCGGCGATCCTACGAGCCCGGTGGTCACCCGTGTGGATTTTGGCGACGGCCGCGGCGGCGTCGTGTTGTCGGGACGTTCGCTTTTCGTCGGGGACAGGTCCGGGTCTCACCGTTCTGGACCTGTTCGATCCTGCGAACCCAAGCCCGTTGACCGAAATTTCCCTTCCCGGTGAGCGTATATCTCACGTCGTCCAGGGAGACACTGCATTCGTCGGGCTGGCCGAACCCAATGGGCTGGCGGCGATCGATTTGTCGGATCCGGCCCACCCCCAGGTGAGGTCCGTCGTTTCGACCGGGGACTGGGTGCCCTGGAGGATCGCGGTTTCAGGTGGTCTGACCGCGGTGGGAACCCGCTCCACCGGTGGGCAAGACGCGTTGTTGCTCTACGAGCTGTCGCAGTCCTGGCAGTTGTCCCTGCTGTCCGTCCTGGAGGTCGATGGGTTTCCGGGGGCCGTCGAAGTTCGGAACCAGCTCGTCGTGCTCGGCTCGGGACCCTGGATTCACCTTGTCGATGCCTCCGATCCCCAGAATCCCCGGATCGCCTCTTCGCTGGAGGTGTGTCCGTCATATCCTGGGTGCCTGGATGTGGCCGTCATCGACAACCAGGCATTTGTCGGCATGAGATATGGGGACGTCCGCATGGCGATCGTGGATCTCTCCGACCCCGAGCAGGCATCCTTCGATTATCTGAGAGTGTCCCCTCCATCTTATTGGTTCGCCACCTGGTTGGAGGCACGTGCCCGGACCCTGCTCGGGGGCAGTTCGGATTGGCTGTTCTTGGCCGAGGTGGATGGGGAAGGCGTGCCCCATTTCCGTGATTTTCGGACGACCCGGTCGGTCTCCTCGGGGGCACTCACCGACACCCATGTGTATCTCACAAGCTCGCCCTTCCTCGAGGCCGTCACCCTCGAGTGCGCACGCCCGGTCGCAGGATTCAACTGGCACCAGGTGGGTACCCACGTCTGGTTCGATCTGCAGAGCGGATACGGCGTCACCTCGACAAGCTGGTGGTACGGCGATGGCCTCGAACGCCACCGGGGGCAGCCTGGACCGCGCTCCTCCCACCTACACGAGTACGATTCCCCGGGGATCTACGAGGTTACGCTGGAAGTCGCGAACGAGTGGGGGAGCAACAGTGTCACTAAGACGGTCGTCGTCACACGTGAGCTTGGCCTGTCAGGCGGCGTCCAGAGACCGACGGGACGGGTGACGCCTTAGGCAGGCCGCCACCGCAGCGGAAACCGGTGGATTATGGGGGCCAAAGTCTGCACCGATTTCAGAGGGTTTCTTTGAACATCCGGGTCCTGTCGGCCCAGTCGGCAACGTAACTCCGGACTGCCTCCGGAACATCGTTAAGCTCTAGGATTCCCTTGGCGGCCGCTATCCCGACAACCTCCTCCGGAGACATTTGGTTGTACTTCTTCCAAAGGTCGCGGGAAGGGCCATTGTGGAACCGATGAATCTGGTCGTTGAGTTGCCAGGAGTCAATCGCTCCACCATGCCCGCGGTGTAATCGTGTTGACAGATCATGTGTATCAAATTATGATCCATATGTGTCAACCCAAAAACCCACGGCCGGCCGAACGTCGAGTCATCCAGGGTGGTTGCTGCTGCTGCCTCACATCCCGGCCAACCCCTCGTACCTCCGGGTCAAGGTACGCCGGCGTTTGCGACAACTTGGGGCAGTCGCCGTCAAGCAGGCCGTCTTCGCCCTTCCCTTGAGTGATGGGGCACTCGAGGATTTTCAGTGGTTGCGGTCCGAAATCGAGGCTGGCGGTGGAGAGGGTTCGATCTGCGAAGCGCGTTTCATCGCTGGGCTGACCGATGTCGATGTGGAAGGAATGTTCCGGGCCGCCCGTGAGGAGGAATATCGAGAGATCGCCGAAGAAGCTCGGGTGTTGCGGCAAGAGTCGGTCCTCGAGGGAGGGTCGGAGGGGGCGGGCGCCGCCGAAGTGATGGCGGTGGTGACGCGGCTGCGCGCCAGGCTGGACCAAGTTCGGGCCATCGACTTCTTCGACGCCGCCGGCCGACACGAAGTTGAAGCCACACTCGAGGAGATTCGGGTGTGCGCGCACACCGCGACGCGGGATGGCGCCGAACAGGAGGCGACGCCGATGAAAGACCGGGCATCGAACCACCAAGCCCGAACGTGGGTGACGAGACAGGGGGTCTTCGTCGATCGCATGGCCTGCTGCTGGCTGATTCGGCGATTCATCGATCCGGACGCTCGGTTCCAATTCGTGGCGGATCATTCGACTGAAACCTCGCCCGACGAGGTGCGCTTCGACATGTACCAGGGAGAGTTTACCCATGAGGGCGACCTCTGCACATTCGAGGTTCTGCTCGAGCGATTTGGCGTCGCCGACGAAGCCCTGCGGGCGATCGCCGAGATCGTCCACGACCTCGACCTCAAGGAGTCCAAGTACTGCCGCCCGGAGACCGCGGGTATCCTGGCTGTCCTCAAGGGGATTGTCGCCACCACGGGAGACGATGCGGAACGGGTCGCCCGGGCGTCGGACCTGTTCGACGATCTCCGGCTCGGTTTCGGCGCCGGGGCGGAGAGCGAGCCGTGAACCCAATGACGGACCGAGCCCCACCCCGGAATGGGACCGGACCACCGCCAGGAAGCGAGCGGCGGGTCACGCTCGCGGACGCGTTCCGAGTGTGGGTCCGGGTCGCGGCCCTCAGCTTCGGCGGGCCAGCCGGCCAGATCGCGGTCATGCACCAGATTCTGGTGGAGGAAAAGCGGTGGGTGAGCGAGAATCGCTTCCTACATGCCCTGAACTACTGCATGCTCCTTCCGGGACCCGAGGCACAGCAGCTCGCGACCTACATCGGATGGCTGCTCCACGGCACCGTTGGCGGGCTGATGGCAGGTACCCTGTTTGTGCTGCCCGGCTTCCTGGCGATCCTGGCACTGAGCATTCCGTACGCACTCTTCCAGGGCGCAGGCCCGGTGGAAGCGGTGCTGTTCGGGCTCAAGCCGGCGGTCATGGCCATCGTGCTCGAGGCGGTGATTCGGATCGGTCGCAGAGCGCTGAAAAACGTCGTCATGGCGGGCATCGCCGTCGTCGCCTTCGTGGCCATCTTCTTCTTCGATGTGCCTTTTCCCCTGATCGTGCTGAGCGCTGCCGTCATCGGTCTCGTAGGCGGACGCCTCCTTCCCGACCTCTTTCAGGTCATCCGGGGCCACCCTCCGGTCCAGGAAGGAGACGGTGTCGGGCCGGCCGTCGCGGACGATGCGGTGGCCCACATTCGCCCGACTGCCTCGCGGACGGTGCGGGTCTTGCTCGTCTGGCTGTGCCTGTGGTTCGTTCCCCTCGGCCTGTTGAATGGAACCCGCGGCCGGAACGACATCCTCGTCCAGGAGGGGATCTTCTTCAGCAAGGCCGCGGTAGTGACCTTCGGTGGCGCCTACGCGGTCCTCGCCTACATCGCCCAGGAGGCCGTGGAGACCCACGGCTGGTTGGAACCCGGTGAGATGCTGGACGGGCTCGGCATGGCCGAAACGACGCCCGGTCCCCTGATCCAGGTGGTTCAGTTCGTGGGGTTCATGGGAGCTTACCGACATCCCGGAGGGCTCGATCCGCTGCTGGCGGGGGTTCTGGGCTCGGTGATCACCACGTGGGTGACGTTCACCCCGTGCTTCCTGTGGATTTTTCTGGGTGCCCCGTACATCGAGCACCTGCGGGGTAACCGTTTTCTCAGCTCCGGACTCTCGGCCATCACGGCGGCGGTGGTGGGAGTGGTCCTCAACCTCGCGGTCTGGTTCTCCCTCAACACCTTGTTCTCATCGGTGACCGAAGTTCACCGCCTCGGGATGAGGCTGCTGGTCCCGACCTGGTCGACCCTCGACGTGGCATCGGCGCTCATCGCAGTCGGGGCTTTCGCCGCCATCTTCCGTTTCAAGCTCGGCATGCTCGCAACCCTAGCCGGGAGTGTTCTGGCGGGCGCCCTCTGGTACCTCCTGGCCGTCTCGTGAGACCGAGAATGGCACCGGTTCCGGGGCACGAGGGGAACGGGGGCAGGGGAGCAGAGGAGAATTCGGATTTCGGGGGAATGCGCCCGTTTCATCGCGGGACCAAAAAGAAAATCCATAG
>CAVQOJ010000021.1:0-63830 GCA_963714385.1 uncultured Holophagae bacterium
CCGATCGGTGCCGGTGAAGGTGGGCCCGGCGTAGGGTCGCGGCCGGTCCTCGAAGGCGTACTGGAGCCGGAGCTCGTTGAGCTTGTCGGTGCCAATGGTGGACACCAGCGAGCCGCCCAGCGACCACGACGAATCAGTTTCCACCGCGTTGGCGCTCGCACCCCACGAGTCGACGTCGAAGGTGCCGTTGTCCTGCTCGGTGTTGGTGTAGGTGTAGCGGAAGGTGGCCAAGTTGCTGCCCGAGGGCTGCCAGTCCAGCTTGCCGAGGAAGACCTCGTTGTCGTCGGTGCGGTTGATGGGCGCGTTCTCGTTGGGGGCACCCATGGCGGCAAAGGCATCCACAACCCGCTGCTCGATCCGGTCGGGATCCTGCTGTTTGGTGGACTCACCGCGCTGCACGTCGAGGGCCGTGAAGAAGAACAGCTTGTCTCGAATAATCGGACCGCCGAGGGTGAAGCCACCTTGCACCCGCTCCGATGGGTACTTGGGCTCGGTGGTGCCGTCCGGGAACTTGGCCTCGCTCTTGAGGCTGTCGTCCTGGTAGTACAGATGGGCGGTGCCGTTGAAGTCGTTGGTTCCCGACTTTGTCACAACCGTGACGAATCCCGCCGACGCTCGGCCGAACTCGGCCGGGGCGCCGTCGGCCACCACCACCATTTCCTGGACCGCGTCGAGGTTGAAGGTGAAGGCCGGACGCTGGCCGCCGCGCTGCTCGCCGAAGAACGGGTTGTTGAAGTCGGCGCCGTCCACCATCACGTTGTTCTGAATACCCTTCTGGCCGTTGACGGTGATCTCCTCGGCGTCGGGACCCTGGACGATGCCGACACCCGGCGTGAGGTTCATGAACGTGACGAAGTTGCGGCCGTTGTTGGGCAGACCGAACATGGCGTCCTCGCCCACCGTCACCGCATTGTCGGTTCGGCTGGTCTCAATCACCGGTGTGTCGGCCTGGACGACAATCTCATCTTCGAAGGCGCCCGGCTCCAGCTGGATGTTGATGGTGAGCGTCTGACCGACACCGAGATCAATCCCCTCCGTGGTCTTGGAGGTGAACCCCTGCAGACTCACGGCCACCCGGTACTCACCGAGGGGCAGCAGCACCCCGCGATAGCGGCCGCTGTCGTCGGTGGGCATGGTTCGCTCCTGGTTGGTTTCCACGTTGGTCAACACTACTGTGGCGCCGGGCAGCACCGCACCGGATTCGTCGGTGACCCGGCCTTCGATGACGCCGGTGGTCGCCTGCGACTGAGAAAAGACAATCGGCGCCGTCAGCAGCAGCACCGAAACGAGGACCACAAGCGGTTTCCAAAACCCAGACATTTCCTCTCCCTCCTTTCCGATCAACGACGCGAAAAGTCACAGAACAGATATTCGGATTGGTTGAGGCCGCTTGACACTCGGGTGAATTCTAGATCGGAAGAATACCATGTCCTCATGATGTTCGGCACTCACGTCAATGGCTGGTCTCGGTAGCCCCCTTGGACCCCTGTGATATGCTCTGCGAGCACCCGAAACACGACCCGCGGGGCGACTTCCTCCGGCACCGCGCAAGGCGGCAACATGGGTTTTGAGATCATCAAAAATTACCCCCGAAAAGCGCATTTCGACTTCTTTCGCAGCTACCGCAATCCGTTTTACGCCATCACGTTCGAGCTCGACGCCACTGAGCTCAAGGCGTTCTGCGAGGCTCGCCTCTGGCCGGTATACCGCAACCTGTGCTACTTCTTCGCCCGCGCCATGCAGCCGGTGGCGGACTACCGGTACCGGGTCCGCGACGACCTCATCGTGCTCTATGACACCCTCGAGGTGGCGGCCACGCTGCCGACGGCGGACGGGCTGTTCAGCTTCGCCTACCTGGGCTACCACCCGGACGCCGCCGAGTTCAACCGCATGGCCGACGCGGTGGACCAATCGAGCCGTGCCGCGGTCAGCCTCGAGCAACCGGAGCACACGAACCAGATCCTGTTCACCGCGATCCCGGGCGTCCGATTCACCGGCTTCACCCACGCCACGCCCGACGACACCCTCGACGGACGACCGCGGGTAGCCTTCGGCCGGTTCTTCGAGCGGTCCGGCAGGCTCATGGTGCCGGTCGGTCTCGAGGTCAATCACATTTTCGTGGACGGCGCCGCCATTGGTACCCTTGCGGAGGGAGCCCAGCGTGAGTTCGACCAGCCGAGCTGAGCAGGCCATCCAGGAAATGGTGGATCGCGAGACCCGCGCCTGGAATACTCGGGACGTGGACCTACTGATGACCATCTTCCACCCGGACATGGTGTGGCCGTGGCCGCCGTCGCCCGCCCACCACGACCCGGCCGGGTGGGTGCTCGAGCTCGGCCGCCACGACCACGACCGCTGGCGCGAAGGCTGGCAGCGGCTGTTCGACAGCCATGAGCTGGTCCACAACCGTCGATCCACGGTTCGAATCGAGGTCTCGAAGGAGGGCGACGGCGCCTTCGCGGTGGTCGACGTCGACACCCTCTGGCGGGACCGCGAGGGCCACGACTTCCACTGGGTCGGCCGCGCCTGCAAGATCTACACGAAGGTCGGCGGGACTTGGAAGCTGATCGCTCACACCGGGCTCCTGGACTATCGGGAATGACCCGTCTTGGCCCGCCGCTGACGGCGATCCTGTGGGACTTCGACGGCACCCTGGTGGACACCAGGGCGAAGAACATGAACGTCAACCGGCGGATCATCGAGGAGGTCACCGGCCGGCCGTGGTCCGACTTCGCGGTGATGCGGTCGCAGGAGATCTACGATCGGGCGCAGCGCGTCTCGGTGAACTGGCGGGAGTTCTACCGTCTCCACTTCGGTCTCGACGAGGATGAGGTCACGAGCTCCGGTGCGCGGTGGACGCCCTACCAGCGCGAGGACACCACGCCGACGCCGGCGCTCGACGGCATCCCGGAGGTTCTCGGTGCCCTCGACGGTGTCCCCCAGGGGGTGGTGTCCCAGAACTGCAGCTCGAACATCGACGCCACCTTGAGGGCGCAGGGCATCAGGGACCGGTTCCGGTTCATCGTCGGGTACGCCGAGGTGGCGGACCGGCAGCAGAAGCCGGCCCCGGACGGCTTGCTCCTAGCGATCGACGCCCTGACCTCGTTTAGCCCGGGGTCGGTCATCTACGTCGGCGACCACGAAACCGATCTGAGGACCGTCGAGAACGCCAATCGAGCCCTTGCTGAACGAGGGGCCGCGGTGCGAGTGCTGTCAGTGGCCGCCCTTTACGGCGTCGAAGGTGGGGCGGAGCCGTGGATGGACCGCGCGGATTTCCGGGCGTCGTCGCCTGACGAGATCGTCGCCATCGTTCGTCGTGGCGAGAACCACGGCTGAGACGGTCTTCTCGAAAAGCTCTCCGCCCACCCCCTGCCTCGCTTTTTGAGTTTTTTGTTTTTCTGGGGGGTGCTGTTCTCGGGCGGGACGGTATCCTGGTGTCGATGGAACCGGAGAACATCGGCTGCCCGAACTGCGGCGCCCCGGTCGAGCTGGCGATCGGCGACACCGAGGCCGTGTGCGACTACTGCTCGTCCCTGCTGCGCTTCGTCCCCGGGGCCGAGGAGCTGGAGGTGGTGCGCACCCGCGAGGAGATGAAGTACCGGGAGCGGGTGGCGGTGCAGCAGCAAATCCTCCGCAACAAGCTCGAGCAGGAGGAGATGGAGCGGTGGCGCCAGACCGCGGCCCGGGTGGCCATCGCCGCGGTGCCGATCGTCGGCCGCACTGCAAGCCGGGCGGCGTTCGACTCCGCCCTTCGCCACGGCGGCGGCTGCACGGGGTGCGGGTGCCTGGGGTTGATCGGGATCCTCGGTGGTCTCGCGGCACTCGTCGGCCTGATCTGAATTCCAAATTGAAAATTCCAAATTGAAAATTGCCCCCACCCACCCCCGTCAAGGTGACGCGATGAGCATCGACAATTTGAAATTTCCAATTTGCAATTTGCAATCTGTAATTTGGAATTAAGTCAGAGAATCGCGGCGAGGCGGCGCTTCCAGCGGGCCTCGAAGGCCTCCCCGCCTGCGGTCATGAGTCGCCTTCTTTTTTCGGTTCATTCACCTCAGCGGTGGTGATGGACGGGTAGGCCGCCAGCAGCAGCCGGAAGCAACGGCCGCCCTCGGTCCGGGCGTCGTGGTACTTCACGATCAGTCTCGCCACCGCGTCGGAAAGCTCCCGGCCAAAGGCGTCACGGTCGGTCGCGGTGGCCAACCGTATCTCGGTCTCCAGGGTCATCGTGGCCAGTCGTTGCCCGGACTCGTCGGCGGTTTGCCTGAGCTCGGCCAGCTCTCGGATCGCGCGCGCCGCCGCCACCACCAGGTAGGATGACGAAAAGTGATCCACGAGATCGCCGGCTTCGGCGCCCAGTCCCCCCAGAACCTCGGGACTGATGACGTAGCGGCGCGCGGTGGCTCGCAGCACTCGTTCGGTGCAGTTGCCCCGCTGGCGCTCCTCCACCAGCTCCACGAATCCGGCCTTCTCCAGCTCGCGAACGTGATAGTTCACCTGCTGTCGAGGAAGTCCCAGGCGCCGCGCCAGCCCGGCGGCCGAGTCCGGCTCCACCAGACCCTCCAGCAGCCGAATCCGCTGAGGGTGGAGCAAGGCCGCCGCTCGCGCCGGCTCGCGGACCACCTCCAGGGGCTGTTCGGCCGCTCTCGTGATGCCGGCTTCTGCGATCATGTCTCATAGATTATTCGGGACAATATCGTTTGTCAAGAAAAATTAATTTTTCGGTAGAATCACGCGACCTTCGCACCTTCGGTCAGGTGCTTGGCGAGTTCAACTCTCAACACAAGATGGGTTCCCGGGCTCACCGGCGCAAGCCGCCGGTCGTCGGAATCTCTGGCCCTGTCCGGAACCGCGGCTGGGCCGGCTGTCGGGTCCGAGGTATTCTGGTCGTCCGAGCGGGCGGCGCGGATGAGCTGCCCCCGGACGCCGGGGGAGAGATGGACGCACCCTTCACCATGCCCTTCGAAGAATTCTGGCGCTGGCTGCTCGCCCACCCGAACTGCATTTTGCGGGCCGGCACACCGGACAGCATGCTGTACGACGACGACGACCTTCACTGGCACTTCGCCGCCGAAGGACCGGAGACGCTGCTGGTCCAGGTGCTGCGCGGCAAGCGTTTGCTGGGCGAGCTGTTGGTCGACCCGGAGCACATCACCTACGTCCAGGCGGTGCCCGTCGAGCGGCCCGACGAGCACGCCTTCGAGCTCATCGTGGAGAACGACAGCGAGCGATTCGCCGCCTACACCTTCACCCTCATCCACGGCGTCGAGGAGGCGGACGAGGAGAAGGGCGAGTTCACCCCCGCCCGCATCCACTGAGTAGATCGTGAAGATCGTGTTTTGATTTTTGATTTTCGATTTGCAGGACGCCCGCGCGGCACCAGTCAACCCGAGGCCTTGCGATGACGATTCCCGAGGAAATGAGGGCCATGGTTCTCGCAGAGATCGGGCGGCCCCTCGAACGCCGTAAAGTGCCCGTCCCCTGGCCGGCGGCGGGCGAGGTCCTGATCGAGGTCACCGCCTGCGGAGTCTGCCGCACTGACCTCCACCTGGTGGATGGCGAGCTGCCGGCCTCGCCCCTGCCCATCATCCCCGGCCACCAGATCGTCGGCCGGGTGGTGGCACGGGGTGAAGGTGTGGATTCCATTGCGCGTGGCGATCGCGTGGGGGTGCCCTGGCTCGGCTGGACCTGCGGCAGTTGCCGCTTTTGCCGCATGGGACGGGAGAACCTGTGCGATAACGCCCGCTTCACCGGTTACACCCTGAACGGTGGCTTCGCCGGGTACGCGACGGCCGACCAGCGCTACTGCTTCCCGCTGCCCGCCGGCTACGACGACGTGGCGGCGGCGCCGCTGCTGTGCGCGGGTCTGATCGGCTATCGCTCGTACCGCCTGTGCGGCGAGGATGCCGAGAGGATCGGCATCTACGGTTTCGGCGCGGCCGCCCACATCACCGCTCAGATCGCGATCCACCAGGGTCGGAAAGTCTACGCATTCACCCGGCGCGGCGACGAAGCGGCCCAGGATTTTGCCCGGTCGCTGGGGGTCGAATGGGCCGGGGACTCGACCCAAGGTCCCCCCAGAGGAGCTCGACTCCGCCATCATCTTCGCCCCGGTCGGCGCGCTGGTGCCCCAAGCCCTCCGCGCTGTTCGGAAGGGCGGCAGCGTGGTTTGCGGAGGCATCCACATGTCCGAGATCCCGGCCTTCCCCTACTCGATCCTCTGGCAGGAGCGGAAGCTGCTGTCGGTGGCCAACCTCGAGCGGCGCGACGGCGAGGAGCTGCTGGCCATCGCCCCCGAAATCCCGGTCCGCACCGCCGTGGAGGTCTTTGCTCTCGAGGACGCCAACGAGGCCCTGGCCCGATTGCGCGCCGGCCGTCTCACCGGCGCGGCGGTACTTCGTATCAGCTCCGCTTGACCGAAATCTCCTCCCGAGTCCCCAACCCCGACACTGGTCGGCTCGGGGCCCTTAGACTTTTGACTTTGGACTTTGGACTTTGGACTCTGATTTCGACTGCGAGGAGCGTCAGCAGGGCGAAGAAGATGCTGTCCAGGAAGTGCTCGAAGTAGTGGGAGGCCAGCAGGTAGGGAACGGTGAGCCGGCCACCCCTGGCGAAGCCGGGATGCTGGGCCATCGACCCGACGTCGTGGGCCAACGACACCGCCACCTGGTAGGACAGACCGGCGACGAAGAGGAGACCGGCCAACGCCACCCCGAGGTCGCAGCCGTTCGTCTTTTGGCGGGAGTTTGCGCGGCCGCGGTCGGCCACCAACAGAGCGGCCAGGGGCAACGGATAGTAGGTGAGAGGAAAGGTCGCCAGCTCCCTCACCGAGTGGGCGAGGTAGCGCGGATCACACCAGAGGGCGAGGGTCGCTGCGAGAGGTCGACCGTTGACCAGCCAGGTGACGGCGACGGCGACGACGAAGGCCGCCGTCACCAGGCCCAGCCCCCGGCGGGACCACTCTACCGGACGTTGGAAGATCCGCCTCGTCACCCGCACCACCACCGGAATCAGAAGGAACTGGAGCATGGTGCTCGGCAGGTGGAGGTTCCACGAACCACCCTCGGTGACGAGGTCCGAACGCTGCTGCCGCTGGAGCAGGAAGCCCAAGGTGTCGTCGGTGCCGAAGTGCCCAATGGAGATCGCCGCCGCGGCCGCGAGCAGCAGCCCGAGGGCGACGGCCAACCACCGACTTGTGAGCACGGGCCTCTCCCTCGGGGCGGGAGACATGCTCAGCCAAGAACCCGCAAATAGCAGCGCGACGGTGACCAACACCGGCAGATGACCGAGGAAGTGGGAAGCGTAGAAGGTGTTCTCGAGCAAGGTGAGACGGCCGCCCTCGTGCACCACCACCGGCCACAGGTTGAATCGCCCGTGATAGCCGGCCAGGTAACAGTAGGACACGGCGTAGCTGGCGATCGGGATCGCCAGCAGCAGCCGCGGATCGGCGGCGGCCCGACCCGACCCGCCCGGTTTCATCGCCGGCCGGCCCCGCCCGCCAGCTCGTCAACCGTCTCGAGCCCGAACCGCATCATGTTGTGGATCCAGCCGTAGACGAAGCGACCGCTGCGCCCGGTCAGCCGGAGATTGGCAAACCGGTCGAGGTAGCCGTGGATGCCGGCCACCGCCCGGTCGCAGTGGACGTCGAGCACCGGGTAGGCGTTGGGCAGGCGATCGGCCACCCCGCCGATGATCTCCTCGGATCGCAACCAGCCGATCTCGACGAGCTTTTGCCGGACCATGGCGACGAGCCGGGAATCGTCCGCCTGCCAGACCTCATCGCCGGCGTGACACGGGATTTCCACCAGCAGCGAGGTTTTGCCCTCCGGCGCCATCTCCCGGCTCCGGTTGCGGGGCTCCGAGATCCGGGTAAAGACGAATCCGGCGTCGGGAAAGTAGACCGTGGCCGCGCGGGTCAAGGACTCCCGGTTCACCATCAGCAGGACCAGCCGCACCTGGCGGTAGCGAATGGCGTCAGCGAGGGCGAGGATCGCGGGCGGGGGCGGCGGATCCAGGATCGCGAGCGTCACGGTGAGCGGCAGGCTGCTGACCACCCGGTCCACATCCAGCCTTCGCTCACCGCCGATTTCCACCGCCCTGATCGCCTCGCCGTCGTGGATCAGACGGGTGACGGGGGAGGCCGTCATGATGTTGTCGGCACCACAGACCCGGGCGAGGGCGTCGGCGATCGCTCCGATGCCGGTGCGTGGGTAGAAAAATCGACCCTCCACGTGACCCTTCGAGCCGCGGCGCAGGATCGACTCGGCGACGAAGGTCCTCAGGTCGAGGCCGCTGAGCCGGTTGCCGGCCACCGTCGGCGAGAGCTCGGCAGGCGACGCCCCCCACAGCTTCTCGGAGTAGTTCAGCAGGAACCTCGAGGCAATCGACCGGCCGTACATCCTGAGCGCGAAGCTCTCGAAGTTCAAAATCCCCGGGTCGCTCGCGAGCCGGGCGCGGACCACCTCCAGCGAGGCTCTGGCGAAGCTCGCCGGGCCGAGGTGGGCCAGCAGCTGGAGCCCGGACAGTGGGAACCGGATCAGCCGCCCGTCGTCCCAGATCTGGCTCGGGACGTCGATCAGGCACAAGTCGTCACCGAGCAGGTCCCGGAGCTCGCGGGTGATCTCGGGATCCCGGTCATGCAGCCGGTGGGCCCCCGAGTCGTACCGAAAGTCGCCGACCTGCCGGGTCGTGCAGTTGCCGCCCACCCGGGGGCCGGCCTCGAAGATCGTGAACGGCACACCGCGCCGGCGGGCGTAATAGCCGACGGCCAGACCGGCGGGACCGCCGCCGAGCACCGTGATGTGCATCGGCTCAGCCGCCACGGCCCGAACCTCCACCGAGGGATCGACCGGCGAGGAGATGAGCTTCGATGATCTCGGCGGCCTCCTCGGTCGTCGCGACACAGCGCGGGATCGCCATGTCGTCGGGGTCGGCGTAGTGGACCGGGCCTGATGTCATCCACCGGCGCGCCCAGTCCACCAGCTCGTGCCACATGTCACCCACCAGGATCAGCGGCACGTCGCGGAGGTGATTGACTTGGATCAGCTGCCACACCAGGGCCAGCTCGAGGTTGGTTCCGAGCCCGCCCGGCATCATCACGTAGGCGCTGGACAGCCGCACGAAGTGGTGCAACCGGGAGAAGAAGGTCAGGTGGGTGTAAACCTGCTCGACGAACGGGTTGGCGCCTTGCTCGAAGGGCAAGGCGACCCGGATGCCCACCGACCGGGTCTCGTCGTCGGGGTCGCCGAGCTGAGAGCCCTCGTTGGCCGCCTGCATCAGGCCCGGACCGCCGCCGGTGATGATGTCGCATCCCAGCGCCGACATCCGGGCGGCCAGGCGCTTGACGTCTTCGTAGATGGCGTCCCCGGGCTGCAACCGTGCCGACCCGAAGATGGTGACCCGGTAGCGTCTGTCCGACGGCGACACACGGGCCAGTCGGTTGGCCACCGACCACAGGTCGAGCAGGGCCTCCTCGACGATGTCGGCGGATCCGGCGGTGCCATCGGGCGGGTCTGCTGAGGACACGGTTCCTCCCCGTTGCAACCGGCTCACATCGTGGGCCGGTCGACCAATTCCTCCACCCTGGACCGCAGGCCGAGGTTGGCGTCGGTGAGGTCGTTCAGGCGATCGCGCCGCTCCTCGAGCAGGCTCTGTTCGGCCCGCACGAACCGCTCGTAGGGTGTGACGGTGTCGCGGATCCGGATCCGGCTGCGGCCGGCCTCGGCCGCGAACTGCTCGGTCAATCGGCCCATGAGCCGGTCCCGCAGCTGGCGGACCTTGTCGGCGAGCTCCTGCTTGGCCCGCCGGCGGCGATGGGGCAGGATGAACAGCCCCAGCGCCGCCAGGGTGCCGGCCGCCACCAGCCCGGTGACGTCGGCCGCCGAGCTGGTCGCCAGCAGCGCGACCGTGGCGCCGAGCCCGACGGCCCCCACCTCGACCAGCGCAGTGCCGGCCACCGCTTTCTGAACCCCCTCGGCGATTCGTTGCGCCTCCAGCTTGCGATCGTAGGTCGCGACGCCGTCGCGGGCGGCCCTGCCGATGGTCTCCAGGAGACGGGACCGATCGACCTCGAAGCGTCCGCCGACCTCGCCGACGATCCGCTCGGCGTGCGCGGTGCGGCGCCGGTTGACGTGTTGGACGACCGACTGCCACTGGTTGAGGTCGCTCTCGACCAGCCAATCGATCAGCTCGTCCACGCGGCGTTCGATCTGCTCGGACAGCTCGCCCACGACCTCGCGCTCGAAGTCCGTCCGCAGCCGGTCGGCCTTGATCAAATCGGTCAAGTTGCGCAGCCGGACCCGGTCGTCGAAGAAGGCGGCGCCCCGGTTCTCCATGGCCAGCAGCAGATTGTCGATGTCGGCCAGCCGGTAGCCGAACTCGCGGTCGATGTCCTCGGCGTAGGCCGTCAGCTGACGCGATATGTCGTCGATGGTCTTGAGGTCGCCTGCCAGCAGCGAGAGCTGGTCAGCGGTGAGCACGGCGTAGCGCTCGAGCAAATTGGCGGCGACGCCCAGGGGATTGGCCAGCTTGAGGGCGACGCGGCCGGACTCGTCCAGGGTGTCGTGCAGGTAGGCCTCCACCGCGACCAGGCCGCTGGCCGCCAGACCCCCGGAGTCACCCCTCGCCTGGGCGTCGGCGGCGCCCCGGGCGGAGACCGCGAACACCGGTGGCTCGATGTGGAGCAGCCGCCGGCTGTGCTCACTGATGTAGGCCGTAATCTGCTCCACCTCAGCCGGCTTTCGGAGGATGTCCACCTTGTTGAGGATCACCACCACCTTCTTGCCCCACTGCCGGATCCTGTCGAGGAATACCCGCTCGCTCTCCGAGAACGGTCGGTCCGCCGAGGTCACGAAGACCACCAGGTCCGACCTCGGAATGAAGTCGGAGGTGATCGTCTCGTGGCGCCGGTCGAGGGCGTTGGTGCCGGGCGTGTCGACGATGGTGACCTCTTCGAGCAGCGGCGCCGGGTGGGCGATCTCCACGGTGGACTCGTCGATCGCCCGCCGGCCGGCCGACTCGCCATGGCGGATCAGATGAATCCCGGTGGTGGTCGGGGTAACGCCCTCCTCGAGCAGTGATTCGCCGAGCAGGGCGTTGATAAAGGCGCTCTTGCCGGCGTTGAACTCGCCCACCACCACCAGCAGGAACAGCTCATCGAGCTGCTCGGTCGACCTGGCCAGGGTGGCCAGATCCTCGCCGGCTGCATCACACCGGGCGAGCAGGTCGCGGACGTCTGCGAGGAATCGCCGCTCGTCGGCGAGCAGCCGCCGCTGCGGCTCGTCGAGAATTTTATCCAGCGCCACGGCCGTCACATTACCACGCCGACCCGATGACTCGGCCGCCTGCCGCCAACTCCCCTCTAGCTCGGGCCTGGCTGGCCTCACCGCCTGGGCAATTCGCGGTACTCCTGCTCGAACCGCAGCTCTCCCGTCTCCCTTCGACGAGGTCCGGTGCTCTCTCATGGGATAGAACCCCAAGACCACGTCGGCAGCCGCACCAAAGTCCTCAGGCATGAGTGGTTTAGCAATTAAATTCTAGAATTCTAGGATTTTTTTACAAAAAATCTTGACAAAACATCATTCAAAACATATCTTCATCAGTGACGAAAGGAGGCCTGACCCATGCACGACACCGCCAACCCCACCAGCTGGGATTTCTCCGACGGCACGCTGCCCTTCCGCGACCAGCTCTTCAAGACAGCTCTCCGCATGACGCGGTCGGTGGAGGAGACCGAAGATCTGCTCCAGGAGACCTACCTCAAGGCCTTTCACCACTACCACCGGTTCCAAGAGGGAACCAACCTCAAGGCCTGGCTGTTCAGAATCATGAAGAACACCTTCATCAACTCGTACCGAAAACAGCGCCTGCAGCCGATCCACCTCGAGTTTGACGAACTTCAGGAGGGTTTCGAGTCGACCCTGTCGGACGACGGCCGTTCGGAGACCCTCAGTCCCGAGTCGCTGCTGATGGCGAATGAGGTTGACGTCGCGGTGCGCGACAGCCTGCTGGGGCTGCCCCACGACTACAAGATGGCGGTCTTGTTGGTGGACCTGCAGGGCATGTCGTACCAGGAGACAGCCGACCTGCTGGGAGTCCCGGTGGGAACCGTGATGTCGCGGCTGTACCGGGGCCGCAAGAAGCTCGAGCGTTCGCTGCTCAGCTTCGGGCGACGGTACAACTATCTGGATCGCGCGCCCGAGCGACTGCGCGACACTGACATCGACACCTCCGAGATCTTCGACTGAGGCGGTGGTAAGGTCCACTGTCGTGGACCTGATCGCGATCGCCGACCAGCTGAGGGCGGGGGTTCGGGAACTCCGTTTTACCGAACCCGTTTGCCATGTCTACAACCCGCTTGACTACGCCTGGGACCCTCATCGGCAATATCTCGAGCGGTTCGGCCGCTCTCCCAAGGAGGTGATCTTGGTGGGCATGAACCCCGGGCCGTGGGGCATGGCCCAGACCGGCGTTCCCTTCGGCGAGGTCGGGGCTGTGACCAACTGGCTCGGCATCACCTCCGGGGTCGGCCGACCCGCCATCGAGCACCCCAAGCGCCCGGTGGACGGGTTCGCATGCGGCCGCAGCGAGGTCAGCGGCCGCCGGGTCTGGGGTTGGGCGCGCGACACCTTCGGTACGCCCGACCGGTTCTTCGCTCGCTTTTTCATCGCCAACTACTGTCCCCTGATGTTCCTCGAAGACTCCGGGCGCAACCGAACCCCGGACCGCCTGCCGGTCGAGGAACGGCGACTGCTCGAGACCCACTGTGACCGGGCCCTGCGGGCCACCATCGAGTGTCTCCGGCCGACGCGGGTGATCGGCTTCGGCAACTTCGCGACGCTCTCGGCCGAGCGCGCCCTTGCCGGATTGGGGGTTTCGGTGACCAGGATCCTGCATCCCAGCCCGGCCAGCCCGGCCGCCAATCGGGGGTGGGCGGATCAGGCCACACGGCAGCTGACCGAGCTCGGCATCCCCCTGCCATGAGGGTCCGGGCTCGAAATTCAGGACCGTTCTGCGATATTCTGCCGCCGACGGGAGAGCTGATGCACTGGACCTACTCGTGCCCACACTGCCACGAGGTGCTCAACCCCGGCGATTCCATCGTCCTGCTGGCCGAGCAGGGAGAGCGGCAGTTCCTCGCCGGCTTCCACCCCCAGCCGGGAATCTACGAGGTGTACCTGCCGGCTGACCTGGAGGCCGTCCCCGGCGCCCGTTGGGCCTTCTTCTGCCCGCTCTGCCGCCAGGCCCTCACCACCGAGATCTCCGAGGACCTGTGCGCCCTGGACGTCCACACCGGCGGCGAGGCCCACCGGATCTACTTCTCGCGGGTGGTCGGTGAGCAGGCGACCTTCGTCATCACGGCCGAGGGTCTGCTCAAGGACTACGGTGTCCACACCGACCAGTATCTGGAGCACCTGGTTCACCTGAAGTACATGCGGTGAGCCGGATCGCAGTCCTCACCTCGGGCGGGGTCGACAGCTCGGTGGCCCTGTGCCGGCTCGCCGACGTTGGAGCCCACAGCATCGAGGCCTACTACCTGAAGATCTGGCTCGAGGATGAAATGGCCTTCCTCGGCAGCTGCCCGTGGGAGGAGGACCTGAGCTTCATACGGGAGATCTGCCGGCGGCTCGACGTGCCGTTGACCATCGTGCCGCTCCAGGCGGAGTACTTCGCGTCGGTGGTCGGCTACGCCATCGCCGAGCTCCGCGCCGGGCGGACGCCGAGCCCCGACCTGCAGTGCAACCGAACCATCAAGTTCGGCGCCTTCGTCGACCGGGTCCGGGATCGCGTCGATCTGGTGGCGTCGGGCCACTACGCCAGAATCGTTCGTCGCGACGGCGTCGCCCACCTCCTTCGCGGCGTCGACCCGGTCAAGGACCAGACCTACTTTCTCAGCCAGCTCGAGCAGCACCAGCTCGACCGCTGCCTGTTTCCGGTGGGCGGCCTCACCAAGGACGAGGTGCGGGACGAGGCCCGCCGCTACCGGCTGCCCAACCAGGATCGACCCGACAGCCAGGGCATCTGCTTCCTGGGTCGGATCCCCTACGACGACTTCATCGCCTTTCACCTCGGCGAGCTCGAGGGCGAGATCCGGGAGCTCGCCAGCGCCCGGCTGCTCGGGTCCCACCGCGGCTACTGGTTTCACACCATCGGCCAGCGGCGCGGCCTTGGCCTGGCCGGCGGTCCCTGGTACGTGGCGGACAAGGACCCCGGCCGCAACATCGTCTATGTGGTGCACGCCGACCAGCTGGCGGGCCAGCATCGAAGGACCTTCACCATCGCCCGCCCCAACTGGATCGCCGGCCCGCCGGTGTCCGGTCATTACTCGGTCAGAATTCGCCACGGCGAACGCCTGATGCCCTGCTCGATGAACATCATAAACGACGGCTCGCTGGCGGTTCAGCTGGAGGAGGGCGATCCGGGCATCGCGCCGGGCCAGTTCGGCGTGCTCTACGACGGCGAGGAGTGCCTCGGCGGCGGACCCATATCGGATTAACCCGGTCGTCAGGGTTTGAGCGGAAGGTCGAAGTACTCGAAGATCTTCGCGCACGCCTCGCAGCTGCGGGCGTGATCGCGCCAGCAGCGCACGTACAGGGAGTCGGGGGCAGCGACCGCCAGCATCACCGGGTTGGCGTGGGCGCTGGTCTCGCGCAGGGTCAGCTGACGGCGGTGGCGGGAGGCGAAGCGAGGGTCCTCGATCCGGCTGACCAGCGCATCCAGCGGCAGCCGTTGCTCGTCGTCGTCATGGTTCGCGGAATCCGGCATGTCGACCGACGCCCCGATGGGCGCCCCTCCCTCTTTCGAATATAGGTCCTTGATCAAGCCGGCGGCAACGTGGATCGGTGGCTGGTGTGACCCACCGCACGTGACCGTAGGGGGAAACACCAAGCGCAGTGACTGAAGTTGAAGGTTGAAAGTTGAAAGTTGAAAGTTGGAAGTTGTGGCCTCGAACGTCGGAGGGAGCGCTTGGGGGTCGAGATGTTCCGAAACGAGCCACCGTGCCTCCTTGCCGATGATCCCGAACGCCCCCTCTCGACCGTCGAGCTCCAACGTTCAACGTTTAACGTTCAACTTTTAACTCTTGTCGCGCTGGGCCGATCGTCGCGACGCCCGAATCACCCGCCGTCGTCCGAGAGGCCTAGCCGATGGACCATCTCGTTGAGGGTCGTGGAGCTCAGGCCGAGCAGCTTGGCGGCCCGCCGCTGGACGCCGTCCGAATGGGCCAGCGCCTCGCGGATGAGGTGCCGCTGATAGGCGGCGACGGCGCTTCTGAAGTCGATTCCGTCGGCCGAGATCTCGCCCACCGTGAAGGAGTCCGCCGATTCCCCTCGAACCGGCAGCGGCAGCTCGTCGACATCGATGGTGGTCGCCTGGCACAGCACCACCGCCCGTTCGACGGCGTTTTCCAGCTCGCGAACGTTACCGGGCCACGAGTACTCGGTCAGGGCGTCCATGGCCTGGGGGGTGAAGCCCTCCACCTCGCGCTCGTTCTCGGCGACATACATCTTGAGGAAATGGGCGGCGAGCAGCGGGATGTCCTCCCGCCGGTCACGCAGCGGCGGCATTTCGATGGTGATCACGTTGAGCCGGTAGTAGAGATCCTCCCGGAATCGCCCTTCCTCGACCTCGCTCTTCAGATCGACATTGGTGGCCGTCACCAGCCGGACGTCCACCGACCTGGACTCCACCCCGCCCACCCGCCGGATCTCCCGCTCCTGGATCACTCTGAGCAGCTTGGTCTGGGTCTCCACGGAAACCGTTCCCACCTCGTCCAAAAACAACGTGCCCTGGTGTGCCGCCTCGAACAGCCCCTTGCGGCTGGATACCGCACCGGTAAACGCGCCCTTGACGTGCCCGAACAGGGTCGATTCGAGCAGATCGGCCGGAATGGCCGTTGTGTGGACCGGAATGAACGGCTCCTCACGACGCGGGCTCAGCCGGTGAATCGCCCGCGCCACCAGCTCCTTGCCGGTGCCGGACTCCCCGGAGATCAGGATGTTGGTGCGCGCCGGCGCCGCCCGGCGAATCAGCTCGAAGACCTCCTCCAGACGACGGGAGGTGCCGACGATTTCCCCCATGCCCTCGAGACGGCTGCGCAGCAGAAGGTTCTCCGCCTGCAGGCGCCGGCCTTCGGCGGCCCGGCGCACCAGGTGGAGCACCTCCTCGTTCTTGAACGGTTTGGGGACGTAGTGGAAGGCGCCCTGGCGCATCGCCTCGATGGCCGACTCGACCGACGAGTAGGCGGTAATCACCACCACCGGCAGATGAGGGTCGTGGGCCTTGATTTCGGGCAGCAGGTCGAGACCGCTGCGGTCGGGCAGCATCAGGTCGAGCAGGACAACATCCACATCCTCCTCGCGCAGGATGCGCAGACCCTCGGCGCCGTTGATGGCCGGGTGATAGTCGAAGCCGTTGCCTTCAAGCAGGGCTCCGAGCACGTCCTGCAGGACAGGCTCGTCGTCTATGACGAGGACGCTTCCGGCTCCCGGCATGTCTGTAGTTTGATCACGGCGCACGCCCCGCCTTCGGGGTGATTCTGCAGCCTGACCTCGCCTCCAAGCTGGCCGATCATATCACGCGTGATAGCCAGGCCCAGCCCGGTTCCGCCACGCTCGGTCTTGGTCGAGAAGAAGGGCTCGAATGCCCGTTCGGCGACCGCCGGAGTCAGGCCTGGACCGCTATCGCGGACCGTGATCAGTGCCCAGCCGTCCTCCACCGAGACCTCCACCGCCACCGGTGCTTTTTCGGGCGATGCCTCGATCGCATTGCGAACCAGATTGCTCACCGCCAGCTCCACCGGGCCGGGAGCCGCCCACACCATGATTCGCGCCGCCATTCCCTTCAACTCAAGCCGGTCGGCTGCACCCAGGGACCGTGCAGCGTCCCTGGCCGCCCGCTCGGTCACCTCCCCCAGCTCCACCGGCATCCGGTTCTCATGGCTGCCCCGCACCGCCTCGTGCAGGTTGGCGACGATCCTCGACACCCGGAAGCTCTGGTCCACCAGCTTGGAGACGAGGTTGGCGCGGGGGTCGTCGGCAGTGGTCATCTCGCCGAGCATCTGGGCGAAGGAGGAGATTCCGGTCAGGGGAGTGTTGATCTCGTGGGCCAGGCCGGACGTCAAACGCCCCAGGGCCGCCAGCCGCTCCTGCTCCCGCACCCGGTCCTGCAACCGGCGCATTTCGGTGACGTCCTGGAGCACCACCACCCGACCGTTGAAGCTGCCGGTGTCGAGCTCGAGGACGGACACCGCCATGATGACCCGGCGCGGCGGCTCGGACCTGGTGGGCGCCTCGATGTTGGCGGCGTGGAGCGGAAGGCTGTCGCTCCACGCCTGGGGCAGCTCCACCAGGGCGCGAAGGACCTGGCCCACGAGCTCCCGCGCCTCATGATCGAAGATCCCGGCCGCCTCGGAGTTGGCCGACAGGATTCTGCCGCCGGCATCGCAGACGAGAATCGCGGCCGCCGACGACTCGATGATCCTCTGGGTGTTGGCGTGGAGGATTCGATACTCCTCGGCCTGCCGACGAAGGTCGTCCAGGTAGCGAGCGCTCTCCAGGGCGACCGCGGACTGGGCCGCGAAGGCCGCCACCACCTCCTGTCCCTCGGTGCCGAGGGGGAAAACGCCGCGCCGCAAGCCGAGGTAGAGCAGGCCGTGGGTCGTGCCGGCCCGCTCCAACGGGATCCGGAGGGTGTAGCCCGCGGTCTGGAGGGAAATCTCGGTCTCGTGGGGATACTCGGTGTCCAACACCCGAAACCCGAATCTCTCGGGCAGGCCGTCCACGGTGCCCGCCGCCAGCGCAAAACTGCCGTCACCGGTCCGCAGGTAGGTCGCCACCTTGTCCACGTCCAGGCCCTCGTGGAGGGTTTCGGAAAGACGGGTCAAGAGCTCGCGAGGGTCGGTCAGGCGCGCCAGATCACGCACCGAGTGGGTCAGCATGGACCGCGGCGCCTGCCGGCCGTGGTGCAGCCACCGGTCGAGAAAACGCTCCACCCTCAGTCGCACCGGCTGCAGCAGAACCACCAACAGCACTCCGGTGGCGAAGGCGAAGAGGTTCCGCACCGAGCCCAGGCCGCCGGCGTAGCGCTGAAGCAGGAGGTCGGTCAGGCTGAAGATGATTCCCCCGACCACCACCACCAACGTCGCCGACAGGGTGTCCCTGGTGATTGGCTCCAGGTCCCACAGTCGATAGTCGGTGAGGGCGGCCAGGATCGCCAACGGAACCGCCGCGATCGGGAACACGGCGAGCCAGACGAACGGTTCGTAGCCGATGCCCAGCCACCCCGCCAGCAGGACCAGGGTCACGTAGGGAGTGAGGCCGACGATCAGACCGAGGGCCAACCACTCGATCTGACGGCGCAGTCTCACCGCCTGGGTCGCCGCCGACCAGCGCAGGATCTGGAGGACGATGCCGTACACCAGTGCCGCGCCGAACATGACCCGCAGGAAGGAGGTGGCCACCTGCCACCAGCCTTCGAGGTTCGGGTAGACGGCGGTGCTGGCCGATGCCGCAACGACGGCGACCGTGAGCACATCCCAGCCCCACATCGAGCGCCGGCGCTCAGGGAAGATCGAGAAGAAGCGGACGATCAAAAACGGCAGCGCCGCACTCGCCGCGCGATGAATCACCTTCAGGGTGGGCTCCACCGCCGCGGTGCGGTAGGGAATCGACCCGATGAGCACCGAGGCGGTGGCCAGCAGCAACAGGGTGGCCGACTCCCGGCGCCCGGTGGTGAAGACCGCCAGCAGGGCGCACGCCAGGCCGAACAGGCCGACCGCCGATCGGGCGAGATAGAGGCTGTCCACCGCCGGCGGGGGCGGGTGGAAGATCAGCTCCCGGACGGTATCGAAGGGCGAACGGACCGTCAGCCGGTGCTCCTTGCCCACCGACAACGCGAACAGCGGGTCCTCCAACCGCTCCACCGCGATGCCGTCCATGGCGACAATCACGTCGCCGACGGCCAGGTTCCCCTCCTGGGCCGACGACCCCGCCGGCACCCTGATCACTCGAACTCCCTGCTCCACCCACGCCGACGGGAAGTCCAATCGATAGAACGAACGGACGGTTCGGATCATCGAGTTGCCCGCCACCAGGACGGCGGCGACGAAGACGATCGCCAGGAGAATGCGGCGGCGGATCACCCCACCAGTATAGGCAGTGGGCTCTCACCCGAACAGTCGCCGACCATCTGGTCGTTGGCCACGACCGGTTCCACCGAGTTGAAAGTTGAAAGTTCTTGCCTTGACGCGTCGAGAGGGTGGTCGCGGGTCGACATGACCTCAGGCGAACAACCGGGCCGACAGGTGGGCTCGTGCGAAAGCGCCATTCTCGACCGTCGGGATTCAACTTTGAACTTTCAACTTTCAACTGAAACGGGTGGTCGGCTACCGCAGTTCCTTGAGGAGATCGACCCGAAGCATCGCCCGCACCGCCAGCGCCACCCGGCCCCGGCTGTAGGGGAGGCGATCGGCCAGGGTGCCCCAGCCGCAGCCCTCGGTGGTGAGCTCGTGGCGGATCTGGTCGACCAGGTCCGGATCGTCCCAGGCCTCGCGGTCGGGCAGGCGTCCGGTGGGCATGAGCCGTGTGGACGGTGGCACCACACCCTCGAAACGCTCCAGCTCGTCCTGCATGCGCGCGGCCTCGAGCAGCAGCGGTTGCAGCACGAGGGCCTCGGAGAAGGGTGGCGGCCGGCGCACGGTGTGGAAGCTGAACGTCCCGTGCTCGGGTGGGTTCATCAGAATCTCGAACAGCGCCTCGGAGCCGGACAGTGCACCGCGGCTGACCGGTCCCACCCGCCGATTGTGGGTATAGACGGTGCCGAACGGCCTACCGCGGCTGTCCAGAACCTCGAGCACCCCGTCGGAGTCCGCATCGACCACCGTCTGGAGGATGGTCGGGAGGTCGAAGTGATCGATCCGGCCCCCGAGCTTGGTGGCCTGGTGACCGCCGAGGTTGGCAAAGGTCCCCTCCAGCCGGCGGGCGAGGTTCTGCATATAGTGCATGGACAGGCCGCGTGATTCGAAGAGCCGGCGAAGAATCACGGGACGCGGCCACTGCAGGGTGGCCCCGCCTTCCGGAAAGCGGGCCAGGGAGTTGAAGGGCGTGCCCGTGATCACCTTGCTCTCGGCCACGGTTGCGCCCGGTCCTCGGTAGGCGACCGGCTCGAGGTCGCCGTCGGGAACCTCCTGGCGGCTGATTTCCACCACCCCGTCCACGACCAGATACAGCGCGGTCGGCAGCTGCCTCGGCCGGAACAGAATTTCACCCTCGCGGTGGCGGAAGTGCTGCGCCACCTCGGCCAGCGCCACCCGTTCCTCGTGGGACACGGCGTGAAAGAAGGCACTGTCGGCGAGCAGCTTGATGAAGTCCGGATCGCTCATTCTGCCACCTATCTTACGCCACGACCGGCCGCGGCGGCCGGCCGCGAACTCGTCACGCCCTTCCTCCCGCGGATACAATGGTGCCATGGCGCTGCATCCGAGCTCCGAGCAGTCCTTCCAGCGGGTCCTCACCGAGGATCTGCGCCCGGCGGCGTACCTCACCCCCGAGGATATCCGTGGCGGCTGGCAGCAGCTCTTTCCCGAGCTCGCTCGATGCCTGCCGGCGCCGTACCCAATCTTCGGCACCGACGAGGAACGCATCATCACCTTCGGCTATCCGATCCTGGTCTCCGAGGGAATGTGGAAGCTGCGGCGGGAGCTCGACCGTCTGGTGGAGCTGGAGACGGCATTCCGTATCGCAGGTCCCTCGGAGTCCGTGGACAAGGAACGCGTGGCCACCCAGCGGGACCGGTACCTTCGGGCCGCATCCACCATCATCGAAAACGTCCTGATGAACGACTACGGGCGCGGACTCAGCGAGATCTTCCTGCTGTTTCATTCCGGCGATGTGGTTCGCAGCCTGGGTCAGGTCGCCAAGCAGATCCAGCTGAAGTGGCCGAACACCGGACGGGCCGCCGCCGAGGAAACACGACTGTTTATCGCCGGAGTTTTCGGCGAGCTCATCCAGCGCGCCGCGGTCCGCGCCGCGGAGCGCCTCAGGGAGCTCGCCGAGGGGCCTTCGGGATTGAGACTGTCCCCCGTCCTGACCGCGGTGTGCAACGATCAGCTGCTGCTCTCCGAGAGTCGCGCGCCGGCCCAGCTCGATCATCTGAGCGGCTACTTCCGCTACCGCCTGCGGCAGGAGCTCCCGGCCCTCGTGGCGACCTGCGAACACGCTTTGAGGAAGCTCTCCGACCTCATCAAGCGCCACCCGGAGATCGGCTCTCTGCTGGCCTCTTCGGGGGCCGGGAAGCTGCGACTCGACCACATCAAGACCCTGCTCGATCCCGCCCTTCTCAACGCCCTCGACACCGCCAAGCTGGCGGCGAGCCTCGACCTGACGTCGAAACAGGTGCGCTTCTTGCGAGAGCTCGGTCTGAGGCTCAAGAGCTTCGAGCTGCTGTCCACCCTGCGCCGCCGCATCCAACCCATGGAGCGGCGCGGCGCCCAGCTGGTGTTGAGTGGGCTGTCATCGGCGACCGCCATCGCACCCTCCACCCGTCCCTTTGACTTCGCATCCCCGGGGGTTGTGGAGTCGCTGGTCAGACGGTGTGGCCTGGTCTACGACCTGAGCAACTTCACCGCGGTCCTGGAGACGGTCCGCAAGGAGGGGCGGGTCGCCGAGGAGAAGGCCCTCCAGTTCATGTACGTCTTTCAGAACCGGCTCGAGGAAATCCGCCGGCGCAAGGTCCTCAATTTCGAGAAGTTCCTCGGCGACGGCGCCCTCTACTCCTCGCGACGCGCGGTCAGGGTGCTCGCCGCCGCCTGCGAGATCCAAATCGTCTACGACCACCTCAGGAGCAGCGGGTTCCCGTTCGACCAGGGTATCCGCATGGCCCTCAACTTCGGGACCTATCGCCTGCTCCCCATGTTCAACCGCGGCAGCGGCCCGCTGCGCTTCGAGTTCTTCGGTCACGGCATCGTCGAGCTGGCCCGGCTGACCACCGGCAAGAGCACGCGGGAGGTGGACGAAATCGCCGAATTTCTGGTCCACGCCGGCTATGACCCGTCCCGGGTGGATGACTTTCTGGCTCCCCTGGTGGCGGCGCGCGGCGGCCACAATACCGCCGTCGAAAGGAAATATGCGGCCACCATCGACGCCCGAGGCGAGCTGATCAACGAGGGTATCGTCCTGACCCCGTCTTTCCTCGAAGAGCTGGAGAGGGACTTGGAGGGCAGCCCGGCCGGCGTCATCACCTTCGACGGCCTCGACTGGTTGGTGATCCAGCTTGACGCCAACGACCCGGACACCCTCCATGTCGGGATGAGGATGCTCGGAGTGGCCCGCCTCAAGGGGCTTTCCCCTCAGGAGTTGGTGGAGGCCGTGGTGTGGGAGAATCTTCCCGGCGAGCCGCGACCGCTGGGCAGCGTCAGGCACCTGCTCGAGCTGCTCCGCCGGATCGACAACCGTGATCGGGACCAAAGCGAGGACGAAACGACCCCTGCGCCGGAGGTGCCCGAGGACATCGTGGTGGTCACCTACCTCGGAGACGACCACCAGCGCCAGTGGGTCTTCGGGCGGTACCGGGACAGCGACGACGTGATCCTGAACGCGGTTCAAATCCCCATCAAAACGCCCGAGCTGGGCCGGGATGAACCCCTCGAAACCTGGCTCTTCCGGAGCCGATACGAGCTCGTCAGGCTCTACGAGGGGATCCTCCGGTCGACCCCGGGTAAGCCCACCCCCCTGTCGACCCTGCGCGGCCACGACGGCTTCATGTCGTGCTTCCTGGCGGCGCCTCACCGCGCTCCAGGGCAGCGCTAACGGTCGGAAATGGCTCCACGGCCGAGACAGCTGCTCAATAGGTTACCCACCCTATCCCCCACCCCCGCCTATTGAGTTGAATTTTTTGAGCTTCCTGATGGTCCAGCCGTCGATCTGGGTGTTGCGGGCGGGTGGGGGCTTTTCAAGTGATGGATGGTGGGTCACTCCATTGCCTCGCTGAGAATCTTGGCGTAAGAGGCGTGGCGGTCGGGGTCGATGGTGCCGTCGGCGATCGCCTCGAGAACCGCACAGTCCGGTTCGTGGACATGGGAGCAGTCTGCGAACCGGCAGCCGCCGGCCAGCGCCCCGATTTCGGGGAAGGCACCCGCCAGATCCTCCGGGGTCGATCTCCAGAGGCCGAACTCCTTGAGCCCCGGGGTGTCCACCACGAACCCTCCATAGGGCAGCGGCATCAGCTCCGCGGTCGTGGTGGTGTGGGTGCCCTTGCCGGTGGCCTCGGAGATCGAGCCGACCTTGAGTCGAAAACCGGGGTAGACCGCGTTCAGCAGCGACGACTTGCCGCCCCCGGACGGCCCGCAGAACAGGGTCGTCCGCCCCTCGAGGAGGCGTTTGATGCGACCCAGCCCCCAGCCGGTGCGCGCCGAGACTCGCAAGACCTCGTAGCCGAGCTCCTCGTACACTCCCAGCCATGGCTCCACCAGGTCCATGCCGTGGTCGATCTTGTTGATCGTGATCACGGCCCGCACCCCGGCGAGGTGGGCGGCCACCAGAAAGCGGTCCAGCAGGCCTCGCTTCGGTTCTGGAACCCGAGCGGCGAAGACCACCAGTGCCTGGTCGATGTTAGCGGCGATTACCTGGGGGCGGTCGGCGCCGGGTGATTTTCTGGCGATGCCGTTGATCCGGCCGTACACCGCGACCACCACGCCCTCGTCGCCCCTCATCTCCACCGACACACGGTCCCCCACCACCAGTCTGGCTGCGGTCGGCGACCCGCCCTCCCAGTTGAGGCGACGGCGGGCAGACACCACCATGGTCTGATCCCCCACCTGCACTCGAACCAGGGGCCCGTGCATGGCGATGACCGTCCCTTCAACCAACTGCATGAGGCCGTCAGTATAACCATTGAGTATTTCAAATCCATAAAACTCAATAGGCGGGGAGGGGGAACGGGTGGAGAGCCTATTGAAAAATGAAGCAGAGCCTATTTTTCGGCACGACGCAGGGTGGGTGGGCGGCCCGAGAGCTCGTCCACCGCGCGGCAGAACCGGGCGAACTCGGGGTACTCCTCGGGCGGCACGGTACGGGCCGGAACCCGCAGCATCAACACCGATTGGTAGCGATCGCCGTCGACCTCCAGGGTCTCGCTCACCGATCCCCAATCCGCCTCGAGGCGACGCGGCAGTCGATCGACGGTCCACCCCGGCGGCAACCGGAGCACCAGCTCGACCCGCTCCGAGATCGGCAGGTCCAGGCTCAGGGGATATTTCCGTTGGGGAAGCGATGCCAGGGATGGCACCAGCGGCCGGGACACCACCAGACTGCGACACTCCATCTTGTCCCCCGTCCGGTCACAGGCCCCGGGAAGCGAAAGCTGGAGTCGCAGCACGGCGCCCTCTTCAGTGGTGTTCACCGACCCCTCGACCTCGGTCGCGCCGGGAAAGAGGTTGTCGGCCATCTGCTGATACGACTGGGCGACGCGTTCGGCCGGCACGCTCCTGACGTGCTCCACCAGCCGTGCACCCTCCTGACCCTCGAGGGGCATCTCGAAGGAGACCCGGGCATCACCGACCGCCGAAATCGTCGCCGCCACGAAAACTCGCTGCCGGAACTCTGGGTTTTCGAACTCGGGCAGCTGCTCGAGCAGGCTGACAGCCACCGCCGGCCTGGTGAGCGGAATCACGAGTCCGTCTCCTGCCTGAAGGATCTGCTGGATGCGGCCCACGCCACGCTCCTGCTCGGCGAGATCCACCCACACCTCGTCATCCCCCCGCCGGACCCTCAACAGAGGTTCGGTAAAGGTCTCGAGAGTGGGCACGGACAGGTGCTTGCCGGCCAGGGGACGCGGTCTGGCCATCACCAGATCCACCTCGCAGCCGGCGTCGGCAAGGACGGCCACGAGGATGGCTAAACGCCCGCCCTCGCGGCGCGAGAAGCTCTCCCCCGCGGTGGTCGAAAAATCCAACGGCCGGCGGCCCGGGGAGACCTCCTCGACGAGTTCGTCCACCAGCGCTTGAATGGCGACCTCGAGGTCCGGATCGACCACCAGCGGCGCACCCCAGTCGAGTAGCTCGGTGGAGGTCCCGAGCACCCACAGCATCCGGTCGCGCAGGGCGTCGCCGACGTCCTGCCAGGTGACGCCGAAACTGTAGCTGACCCACGGCAGCAGCTCCTGGGCCGGGGGGGAGAACGGCTCGCCGCGGAGAGCCGGCATCCCCTCGGTCCGCCACCTGATGGCCCGCAGCCCGTCGTGATCCCACTCCTCGCGCTGAACGCCGTCAAAATTTCCGTCCACCCCGAGGTCCACCTCGGGCGGCACCAGCAGCAGATACTCCGAAAGCCCGAAGTCGCGGTCCTCGTCCGCGAAGCGGTAGATGTACGGCGACATATGGCCGCGGCGGGAGGCCCCGGTGGCCCGAACGCTGGCCACGTACTCCTCCTCCACCAGGTCCCCGGAGGCGACGTCGCCGAGCACCATGGTCCCGTTTCGCGACTCCATCTGGGCCGGAACAACGACGCGGCCATCGGGCTTGACGATCCGGATCTTCAGCAGGTGAGCATCGGGCATCTGCTGAAGACGCGACGCCTGCCGCGCTCCCACCGGGGTGATCGCCCGGCTCACCCCGTGGTAGTAGTACATGGCCGAGCCGTCTGGAAACACCCGCTCCACTGCCTGATCCAACAGCAGCACCACGTCGACGTCCTTGGGCGCGGGCTCGGAATCCTCGACCACGTCGTCGAACTCGACCCGGAAGGGCTCGAAAAACGGCTCCCGCCCGCGCCGCCAGGCCAGAGTCCGCAGCTGCAGGTCCGAGGGATCCCGTTGGAGGGCCTCGTCCAAGGTGAGATCCAGGAGCTTGGGATCCGCGGCCTCGACCACCAGGCCCAGCTGATCCAGGGCCGGCAGCTCGCCCCACCGGCGACGGGCCAGGTTGATCCGGTCTCGCGCCCGGTCGGCAGCACCGGCTCCGATCAGAAACCGCACCATCGCCACATCCATGTTGGGATCCTCGACCCAGGCATCCAGCCGGTCCAGCACTGTCACCGCCTCCTGGGCCAGACAGCCCGAGGCGAGCTCCTCGATCCACTGCAGCCGCACCGGATCGGCGCCAGCTACGGTCGTCAACAGGTCCTTCCTCTCCTCCCAGAGGTCGAGGGCCTCGAGAGCCCGAAGCCTGAGGTCAACCACGCTCGAGGACTCGGGCAAGGCGGCGACCAGCTCCTCGATCCCGTCCTCGACCTCCCCGGCCCAGCCCCGGCGGATCGCCTCGAAGACCCACAGCTGCCGAATCCTGACATCGTCGGCGCCGACCTCCAGTGCGTCGTCGAGGACCCGCTCGAGATCCTCGCCGCGCTGCTCGCGCAGCGCCAGCGCGCGGTCGGCGAGCGTCGCCCCCGGAATCGATCCGGCATGCCGCAGCTCCTCCCGGGCACGGCGGGTGTCAGTTTCGGCGTCGAGACCCGTGGACCTCGTGAGGTAAAGCCAGGCGAGGGCGAGGCGGGGCCATGGGTCCGAGGGATCGGTTTCGCGGGCCTCGGAGATCCATGCGAACTGGTCGCGGGGATCACCACGGCCGCCGGCGAGCTCGGCGGCCAGCAGCAGCTCGGCCACGGACCGGCCCGGGCCTTCCAGCCGAGCCGCGAGCCCGGCCGCGGCGGGCGGCAGTCGAGCGACCGCTGTCGACGGCGCCCAGGGACCCTCGCCCCCGGGGTTGACGGTCAGTTCTACGGGGCGGCCTTCGCGGTCGAGCAGGCTGACCCGCACCCGCGGTCGGACCCTTGAACCCATGGCGACCCTCAGCCGGTGCGGGCCGGGGTCGAGAGTCAGTTGGAACCAGCTCACCTCCGGATCCACCTCGCCGCATCGGCGAAGCCTGGCCACCTGCCGGCCGTCGAGGGTCACGTCGAGGTTGCCGACCGCCTCGATCACCATCCAGCCGTCGAGGAAGCGATCGACCTCGACCGTCCAGGCGGCCAGCGTCACCCCCCCGGCGTCCATGGACTCCGGCGGCGCCACCGACCCGTCGCCGGATTCCACCACGACGCGGTACGGCTCCCACGGCCACGTCCACGGTGTTCCCAGCGGCGGCAGGTCGCCGTCGGAGGGAGCCACCGACCGCTCGAGATCGAGATTGGGAAACACCCCGAAGGGACCTGCCAGCTCGACCGGGATGAGAGTCCCTTCCGGCGCCCTTCCGTGGGCCTCCGCCTCGATCCGTGCCAACAGGAATCCGAGTTCCGGGTCGCGAGGACCGTCGTCGAAGATCAGGATCTCGCCCGGATCCGGCAGGTTGTCGAAGTTGTCGAGCCACCACAGTGCGGCACCCACCGCGTCCGCGGACTGCGGATCCGCGGCGAGGGCGGCCAACGCCAGCCGGCGGGCGTCGCTCAGGTCGAAGTCCTGATCCGCCCGGTGAACCTCCCACCACCCGGCGCCTGCCGGCACGGCGATCACCACCGCCCACAGGAAGGCAACGACACGGCGGGTCATCACGGCACCTCCATCGGCTTCTGAAGGTGTCGTTCCGCCGCCACCAGGAAGCTCCGCACCGCCTCGGACTCCTCGGCCGGGACCAGACCGGGATGGACCTTGAAGCTGCCGATCATCCGGTAGCCGGTGCCGGTAGCCTCGACCACGAGCTCGAGCTCACCGTAGGGCGACTCCATGGCCAACCCTTCCGGCAACTGACGGGGCAGCCGTCCGAGGTCCACCTCGACGGTCCACTCCAGGACCGGGCGGACCGGCAACAGGAGCGGGCCGCTCCGGGCGCCGGTCGGCGCTAACTGAGAGATCCAATCGGTGTCGCCGGGAAAGGTCGCGATTCCTCCGGTGCCGAGAAGGGCCGATCGGGGGATTCGAGCCTCGAGCTCCAGCACCGCCGGATCTCGCCCGGGGATCATCCTCAAGCTGGGCTCGCCGACCAGCTCCGCACCGGGAAAACGCCCCTGCAGCCAACGGGCGACACGCCGAGGGTCCTGACTGCCGGCAAAGCCGAGGCGCCGGATATCCGCCGCTTCACCGGTGTCCTCGGTCTCCAGCTCGAGGTCGATGAAGCCGTCCTCGCCCTTGGCGAACCGGTAGACGGACCGGGCAAACCCGGCGCCAGGGATCGGCGTGATCTCGGGGGCGCTGTCCTCGCCATCGACCACCAGCACCAGCGCGTCCTGGCACATCGCTGGCGGCGGAAACGGAGCGTGACCAGCCGCGGTTCCGTCGAGCCACAGGTCGTCTTCGGGAAGGTAGGCGATCGCGTGATTGAAGAGCTCCAGGAGGGCGAGATCGGATGCCGCGGTGCCCAGCTCTGAGATCCGCACCATGACCATCCGAGCCGGGATGTCGATGGCCTCGAACAGCGCAACCATCAGCGCCGCCTTGTCCTTGCAGTCGCCGATCTTGTGGTTGAGCACCCAGTCAGCCGAGAACGGCCGGTATCGGTGCTCGCCGAACTCCAGCCCGACGTAGCGGATTTCGTTGGTGACGAATCGGTAGATGCGGGCGATCCTGTCGAGCCGGTCATCGACCCCTGCGGTCAAGCTGTCGGCGGTTTCCGCGACCTGGCGGGAGGAGCGCACCCTCGAGGCGGTGTGGCGCTCATACCAGGTGGCAAGATCGCCCCACTCAGGGTGATTCGAGTACGCCAGGTAGGGAACGGTCAGCAGCCGCGGCGCCGGCGGGGAGCCCAGCGGATAGCCGGCGAGGTTACGCCATCGCCAACGAATGTGGACCACGCCGTCGTCGTCCTCCACCTGTTCCGGCTCGCCGTCGATCAGCACCAGCTCCCAGGCCGGCAGGAGCTCCCGGTGCCCGCTCAGCTCCAGCTCGGTGAGGCCCACCGGGATCGGCTGGCCGATCTCCAGCACGCCCCCCTTGTAGGGCCCGGTGTCGTTGGACTCCGCGGTCTCGGAAAGCACCCAGGCCAACTCGATGAGATCACCGTCCTGCAGCGCCGGGAACCTCAGGACCCTCAGTCTGGCGTCGTAGAACAGGTTGATCTCGGGCTCGGCCAGGCGCGGGGTATCGCTCTGGCGGGCATTGATCTGGGTGCCGTCCCGCCTCAGGATCCTCGCCTCCAGGACACGCAGCCGCTGGCGCTCCGGGACGTGGGCCAGGGTGTGGGTCAGCAGGTCCTCGGCCCGATCGGCGTCTTTGATCAGGAAGACCTGCTGCGCCAACTTCTCGGTCAGCTGCGACGGCAGAAAACGGACCTCCACCCGGTCCAGAACCACCACCGCAGGCGTCCCGGGAGGCGCCTCGTCCGCCAACGCCCACAGCTCGTCCGACGAACGCAACCAGCCGAAATCCTCGGCCTCCTCGCCGAGGAAGCCGAGCAGTCGCTGAGATCTCCGATCCTGGGGACGCAGCTCGAGCACCCGTCGTGCCAGGGCGGCGGCGCGCTGGGGATCGCCGCCATCGAGCTCGAGCCTGGCGAGCTCCAGCAGCAGCTCCACCTGGTCGGGACACCGCGCCAAACCGTCCTCCAGTACGCCTCGGCCGGCATCCTGTCCGGCATCGGCGGCGACCAGCCGGGACACCCGTACCCGCAGGTCGGGGCGGTTCGGATCCTGGTGGAGGATCTCGCTCAGCAGCTCGCGGATCCGAGCCGAGTCGCCGCAATCCTCCGCCAGCTGCTCCGACAGTGCCAGCGCCTCCGGCAACCCAGGCGCCAGCCCGGCCAGCCGATCCACGGCCTGCTGGGCTTCGGGCCACCGGGAAAGGCGAACGGCCACGTCACCGAGGGCCGCCGCCGCCGTCACACATCGCGGGTGAGTCGCTGACAGTCCGGCCAGGCCGGGCAGGGTCAGCTGACCCCAAAGCTCCGCCTCCTGCACCAGCGCGACGGCGGCGACCGCGGTCACCCCGCGGGCCGGCTCGAGGATATCGGCCGCCTGCTGAAAAAGCTCCCGCGCCTGATACCACCTGGCGAGCTCGATCCTCGCCCAGTGGAGCTCCGGGTCCGCCTCGAGCGCTCCTTCCAGCAGCTCTCTCCTGGTTCCGGGGTCCGCGGGCAGCATCCACTCGAGCAGGCGGGCCGTGCCCTCGGAGTCCTTGCGGGCGGCGCGGCAAACCGATCGAGCATCGCCGCCACCCTCCGGCTGTGGGTGGCGATCCACCAGGAACGCTGCGAGGGCGAGGGCGGCGCCGTCGCGACCGCGGGCCACGGCTCGCCGCAGCTCGTCCTCGAGGCTGCGTACATCCGGCCGGTCTCGGGCAACCGGCTGAGTCTCCACCGGAGGCCCCTCCACCTCCCGCACCCCGGTCAGACGAGAGCCGTCGGGGGCGGTCACGCGCACCCTCAACCACCAGTCGTCCGACTCCGAGGCCACCGCCACCACCAACCGATTCGCTCCCTTGCCGAGCCAGCCGCCCGCAACATACTGATCTTCCGCGTGGCGGAGCGGCTGGGCGGTGGTCAGCACCTCCTGACCGTTGAGCCAGGCACGGGCCACCTGGGACGCGCCGAGGTGGAGCGCCACCGGCTGCTCGCGATCGCTGTGAACCGCCGCCGCCAGGAACATCATCTGGCGACGGGCCGGCCACGCCAGACCACCAACCCTGACCCAGCCCAGCGGGTCGGTCCCCGGTACCGACCGCCAGGTCGCGGACGACGGCGGTAGATTGGCTCGAGCGGCAAAGTCGTCGAGCTCTTCGATGTTCTCCGGACCGTGAGCCCACCAAACGGAGAGACCGCCCGATCCGACGAAAAGCTCCCGTGCAGCGGCGGGAAGCCCCGCCTCCACCGCCAGCTCGGCCCGAATTCGGCGCACCTCGTCGGACATCAGGGGGTCCATCGGGCGGGCCGTGGCCAGGCGATCGACGGCCCGGCTGGCGACACTGAAGTCCTCGAGTGTTCGTCGCCAGTTAAAGGCCATGAACAGATGGTTGAAATCCGTCGCCTCGAGACCCCCGTCAACGGCCGCCTGCACCTGGTCCTGTACCAGCTGGTCAATGGTGGCGGCGCTGGTGATTCCGGCCAGGCCGAATGAGGCGACCGCGAGCCACACCGCCACCCAACCCGGCGGACGAAGCCGCCGGGCGATCCGGCGCTCTCGGAAGGTACTCACCTTCGACATCGGGTCAGTATCTCAGATCCTCCAGGTGACGTGCCACGTGTCTCCTCGGCTGAGGCGAAAACGCATCATATGGAGAGGATGGTCCTCACAACTCAATACTCGGATCTCGGATCTCACGGCAGCTTGGGAGGTCCTCCGACCCAAAACTGATGTGAGATCCGAGATCCGAGTATTGAGCGACCACCTCGGCGATCGCCCACGCGAAAACGTGATGCTCGACGCTCGAACCCCGGCACGATACGATGGATCTTCGACTCGGAACGAGGGAGGAGGGACGCGATGCTGCACGCGGTGATCATGGCCGGGGGATCCGGAACTCGATTCTGGCCCGCGTCCCGCCGGTCGAGGCCCAAGCAATTCCTGCAGCTGGTGGGAGACGAGCCGCTGATCCGGACCACCTTTGAACGCATCGTGCCGCTGGTACCCGCCGATCGGATCTGGATCGTGACCACCGCCGAAACCGCCGCCATGACGCGTGAGGCGCTGACCGAGTTACCGCCGTCAAATGTCCTGGCGGAGCCCCTGGGCCGGGATACCGCGGCCTGCGCGGGGTTGGCGGCGGTGGCGGTCCGCCGTCGCGATCCCGAGGCGGTGTGCGTGGTGCTGCCCGCGGACCACGTGATTCGGGAGAGCTCGCGGTTTCGCCGCGCGATGGCCGCCGGCGCCGATTTCGTGGCGAGAAAGGGGGGCCTGCTGACCTTCGGAGTTCGCCCCACCCGGCCCGAGACCGGATTCGGTTACCTCCAGCTGGGAGGCGAGCAAGCCAAGGTCGACGGGTGGCCCGTCCACCGGCTTGCCCGCTTCGTCGAGAAACCCGATCTGGAAACCGCACGCCAGTACGTCCAAGACGGCGGGTTTCTGTGGAACTCGGGGATGTTCGTCTGGCCGGTGGCCGAGCTGATGGAGGAGATCGGGCGCCAGCTGCCGCGACTGGCAGAGGGTCTGGACCGCATCGCCGCCGCTCTCGACACAGATCTCGAGGCGGCCACCGTGCAGGAGGTCTACGCCACCCTGGAGAGGATCTCGGTCGACTTCGGGATCATGGAGGGGGCCCGCAAGTGCTGGACGATCCCGGTGCAATTCCCGTGGTCGGACGTTGGGGCGTGGCCGGCCGTGGCCGAGCTGATGAACACAGACCCCGCCGGCAACGCGGTGAGCGGTCGCACCCTGTCCATGGACTGCCGGGACAGCATTTTGATCGGCGACGGCCCGGTGGTGGCCGTGGCCGGGGTCAGCGATCTGATCGTCGTCGCCACTCCTGACGCGGTGCTCGTGGTTCCGGCGAAGGAAGCTCAACGGGTCAGGGAGCTCGTCGAGGCCCTGGAGGCGCGCGGCTGGGACGACGTGCTTTAGATCCCGAACGGGGGTGGTTTTCCGAATTGCTCGCGGCCGTTGGCCGCCGGCGAGGTCCGAATTCAATCACCGTTTTTTGAGCGCAGGCCGTAATGGTCGAGCTTGCGATACAGCGTGGACCGACCGATGCCCAGCTGACGAGCGACGTCCGAGAGGTTTCCCCCGAAGTGCTCCAGGGCCTGCCGGATCGCCTCTCGTTCCAGCTCCTCGAGACTGCGCGGTTCACCGCCCAGGACCACCGTCGCACCGCCTTCGTCGGTTCCCTCACGCAAGATCCCGGGGCAGATCCGACAGCAGCAGCTCGGGGCCGGTCGCCACCAGCAGCGATCGGTGGATCACGTTTTCCAGCTCGCGCACGTTGCCCGGCCAATCGTGAGTCACCAAGCACTCGAGGCCCGCCGGTTGAATGCGAATGATCCGCCGACCCGCATCGGCGGCGTACTTGGCGAGGAAGTGCTCCACCAGGGCGGGTACGTCCTCCCGCCGCTCTCGAAGTGGGGGCAGCTCGATGGGGAAGACCACCAGCCGGTAGAACAGATCCTGACGGAACCGGCCGTCGCTCACCAGCTGCGCCAGATCGCGGTTGGAGGCCGAGACCACCCGCACGTCGAGCTCGATGACCTTGGTCCCGCCCACCCGCTGCAACCGGCGCTCCTGGAGCACCCGGAGCAGGCGGGCCTGGGCGGACGGCGACATCTCGCCGACCTCGTCAAGCAGGATCGTGCCCCCGGTGGCTTGCTCGAACTTGCCCGGGTGGGTGGCCAGCGCACCGGTGAAGGCGCCCTTCTCGTGCCCGAACAGCTCGCTCTCCTGCAGCCCCTCGGGAATGGCGGCGCAGTTGACGTCCACGAAGGGCCCGTCCGACCGCAACGAACCGTAGTGGATCGCTTTGGCGATCAACTCCTTGCCGGTGCCGCTCTCACCGGATATGAAGACCGAGATGTCGGACTCCAGCACCCTCTCGATCTGGTCGTAGACCCGCCGCATGGCCGCCGATGACCCGACGATGTTGCGCAGGTGAAAGCGGTCGCCGAGCTCGGACTTCAGGCGCCCCACCTCTTGTTCGAGGCTGTGGTGGGACACGGCCCGCCTGAGGGTGGTGAGCAGTCGGTCTTTGTCGACCGGCTTGGTGAGGTAGTCGTAGGCCCCAAGCTTGGTGACCTCGACCGCGCGGCGCCACGTCGTTGACCGCGGTGAGGATGATCACCGGGAGGGACGGACGGCGCCGACCGAGCTCCTTGAGAACCGCCACGCCGTCCACCTCGGGCATCATTAGGTCGAGCAACACCGCGGCCGGCGGCTCATGGGCGGTGGCGAGCACCTCGCCGCCGGAGGCGAAGGGCTCGACCTGGTAGCCGTCCTCCGCCACGATGTAGGACAGCAGCTCCCGAATCGCAGGGTCGTCGTCCACGATCCACACACGTGGTTGGTCGGTCATCGAATTTCAGTCTACTGCAGATCGTGGGATCGGCCGTGCCTTCGGCCTCCCTCCTCCTTCGAAAAGCGCTCCACCCGACCCCCCGCCCCGCTTTTCGAAGCTGATCAGACTCGACCATTTTGACTCGGGTGTCGCGATTCGAGCCGGTGAACCCTACCCGATCTGAATTTGAAATTTGGAATTTGAAATTTGGAATTTGGAAAACGGTTCAGGAACGCGGTGCCGCCGGCTCGCCCTGGAACGTCGCGGTAATCCAGGCCGAAAGGGCTTCGAGGCCGAGGGCGCCGCGCTGGGCATTCTCCAACCCGCCGGCGGTGGACAGCGCGGTCACCAGCTCGTCCTCCTCGTACAGGGAGGCTCCCCGGAAGAGCTGGCCGAGGGTCCAGGTGGTCGGGGGTTTTCCCTTGCGGCCGAGGGGGGTCAGGCCGGCATCGCCGAGATGGGCCAGCAGGGCCGGCGCCAGCTTCGAGGAAAAGGTGGATCGGTACCAGCCGCCGCCGGAGGTCCTGTCAGCGCCCATCTGATCCTCAATCCCCGCCTTGACGGCGAGCCTTCTGAGGAAGAGCAGTTGGAGCAAGATGTTGAACACCTGGCCGCAGAGGGCGACGCCGAGGCGCTCCGGAGTGATCGGCCGGCCCTGCCAATCGTTCACCGTCAGGCCCGCCGCCGCCGCCGAAACCAGCTCGAGCAGGGGGGCGGCGTCGCGTTGGATCACCGCGTCTCTGACCACTTCGAGGGACCGCTCCCGCGGCAGGGTGAGGCGCCGAACCAGCGGCTCGTCCACCGCTGCGCCACCCGCCGCGGTAACCAGCTTGCGGGCCTCCTGCACCAGCCGACGCGGATCGAATCCCAACCGCTCGAGCAGCAGGGTTTCGGCGGTCCGCTCGAACCGGGCACCCCCCGAAACGCTGGCCAGCAATCCAGACAGCACCCTGCGCTGATCGGACGACAGCTGGACGTCCTCCCACGGCTTGGGGGGGTCGGGCAGCGGAATCCATCGAAACTCCCCCGCGCCCTTCACCGCCTTAACGAGCGGTCCCTTCGGCGTGCGGCCGCACCACGCACCCATCAGCAGGGCGGTGCCTTCGGGAATGCCCTCCGCCAGGACCTCAAGCAGGGGCTGCACGTCGTGCGCCCGTCTCTCGTCGAGGGCGCCCGGCGGCGTGGTGGTGTCGAGCCACCACCGGACCTCCTCGGCCACCAGCACTCTGGTGGGGGCGAACAGCGAAGGTGATCTGAGCTCGAGGGCGACCTGGTCGGGCGTGACGTCACCGGACAACAGCTCCGGCTCGGCACAGCCGAGTTCGGCACAGGCGGCGCTCACGACCTCCTTGAGGTTCTCTTCAACCAGGTAGTCGTTGGTAGAGGCGATCAGGGCGAGCCGGACCACGGGCTAAAGTGCACCCCGGTCCTGCAGCTCTTCGCAGTCGATGCAGTGACGGGCCCAGGGGACCGCCTCGAGGCGCGCCATCTGCACCGTTTTGCCACAGTGGAGACAGCTTCCGTAGGTCCCCGCCCCGATGCGATCGAGCGCGACGTCGATGCGCCGCACCACCTCGCGCTCTCCGGTGGAGAGCTGATAGGAAAGGTCGAGAGTCACGCTGGTCAGGGCACGGTCTCCGAGATCGGGTGCATCAGCGTCAGTGGCTTCCTTCTCGGTATTTCGGGCCGCTTTCACTCTGCCGAGCAGATCGTCCCGCTTGGCAGCCAGGAGCCTGCGGAACTTCTCCATTTCTCTGCGTCTCATACGTCGAAACCTCCACACGGCGTCGACGGGTGTCGCTGCCGTCGCCAACCCTCATTGTACGCGGTGCCGGTGGTATCCACCACCACCGAGGATCGCGGTGGCTCGAAACAGCTGCTCCCACAGCACCAACCGCGCGATTCGATGGGGCAGGGTCATTCGACCCACCGAGATGACCCGGGCGGCGTCCTGCTGCAGACCCTTGTCGAGCCCGAGGTCGCTGCCCACGACGAACAGCAGACCCTCGACGCCGGCGTCCTGTTGATCGGCCAGCCAACGGGCGAATTCAACGCTCGTCATCGTCGTCCCGCCCTCGTCGAGGGTCACCATCCGCCAACCTTCCGGCCATTGACCGCGCACCTTTTCGGCCTCCGCGGCCAGCGCGCGCTGCGGGTCCGCCTTTCGTCCTCCCGGCGCCGGCCGCACCGCCAGGTCCTCCGCCGGCCATCTTCGGCTCACCCGCGACCGATAGGTCGCCACCTCGGCCTCGAAGTGATCTGCAGCGGGTCGTCCGAACCAGAGAACGCGGACTTTCAAGGTCCGGCGAGCCCGAGCGCCTCGGCGGACAGCCTCGGGGCGTCGCCCCAGAGACTGTCGAGGGCGTAGTAGCTCCGTTTTTCCTCGGTGAACACGTGGACGATGAGGTCCCCGTAGTCGAGCAGCACCCAGCCGCCGCCGTCACCCTCGACGTGGAGCGGTTTTCGACCCCCGTCCCGGAGCCGCCTCACCACCTCGTCCACCACCGCCCCCACCTGACGGTCGCTGGCAGCCGAGCACAGCAAGAACGAGTCGGCGTACGAGGTGAGCTCCGCCACCTCGAGGCAGACCATCTGAAACGCCTTTTTGTCGACCGCCGCGGCGGCCGCGGCTCGGATCACTTCGAGGGTCTCAGCTGACATCATCGCCACCCGCCCCCATTTCGCCCTGGTACAGGCCGTACTTCTGGATGTACGAGTAGACCTCGTGTGGCACCAGCTCGCGGATCGGCAGGCCGAGGCTCTGACGCGACCGGATCGAGGTACCGGAGATCGGAAAGGGCTCGTGGTCCAGGAGGTAGATGGTGTGATCCGCCGGGTCCGGAACTCGCTCGAAGGGCGCCACGGTCTTCAAGCTCGGCAGCAGCTCCGGCGGCACCCTGGATTCGAGCTCCTCGCTCCACATATGGGCACGATGAAGCACCACCAGGTGCACCAAATCCACCAGCTCCCGCCAACGTTCCCACTTGCCGAGCTGAGAAAAGGAGTCCGAGCCCAGCAGAAAGTAGAGCACCGCGTCGGGGAATCGCTTCCGGTACAGCTGAACCGTCTCCACGGTGTAGGTGAAGCCGGTGGCGAAGACCTCGTCATCGGCGGCAAAAAAACGCTCGTAGGGCAGGGTGCCCAGGGCCACCATCGCCAACCGGTGGGTGATCGGCGTCAGGCGCTCCCCCTTGCGGTGGGGCGGATTGCCCGCCGGCACGAAGTACACCGCATCGAAGTGGAAGGTCTCCTGGGCCCGCACCGTCGGCACGAGATGGCCAAGGTGAAAGGGATCGAAGGCTCCACCGTAGACCGCGATCCGACCTCTCATCCGTTCTCCCGCTCGTCGATCATCTCGAACAGCATACCAACCAACCGCCGGATCCCGTCCCCCGAGACCGCCGAAATGGCGCACCACGGCACACCCTCGGCGGCGGCGACGGCCGTCAGGTCGGCGACCACGCCGGCACGGTCCGCCACCGCGTCGAGCTTGGTCCCCACCAGCAGCCACGGTCGCCGGCCGAGGCCTTCGGAGTAGGCTTCGATCTCGCCGAGGACGGTTGTCACGCGGTCGGCGACGGGAGACGGGTCGGACAGATCCACCAGGTGGGCCAGCGCCCGGCACCGCTCCACGTGACGGAGAAACTGAATACCGAGGCCCGCGCCCTCATGGGCACCCTCGATCAGCCCGGGTATGTCCGCAACCACAAGAGTCCGAAGGTCGTCGTCGAGGGCGCGAACCACCCCCAGATGGGGCTCGAGGGTGGTGAACGGGTACTCGGCGATCTTCGGCCGCGCGGCCGAAACCCTCGACAGCAAGGTAGATTTCCCGGCATTGGGAAGACCCACCAGCCCGAGATCCGCCATCAGCTTGAGCTCTAGGTCGAGCTCGCGGCGCTCGCCCGGCACACCCGGGTCGGCGCGGCGCGGCGCCCGATTGGTGGCGCTGGCGAACCTGGCGTTGCCCCGTCCGCCTCGACCGCCGCTCGCCACCACCAGACGGTCTCCGTCGTGCACCAGGTCGCCGAGCACCTCGCCGGTGTCTGCAAACCGGACGACCGTCCCCGGCGGCACCGGAATCACCACGTCCGTTCCGCCGGCGCCGGTCCGATTCGAGCCCTCGCCGTTGCGGCCCCGGGTCGCGGCGACAATCCGGCGGTGGTGGATGTGGAGCAGCGTGTTGTACCCCGGGTCCACGACCAGAATCACGTCCCCGCCGCGCCCGCCGTCGCCGCCGTCGGGCCCGCCCCGGGGAACGAACTTCTCCCGCCGAAACGAGGAACAGCCGTTGCCTCCATCCCCTCCTCGGACCGTCAGCCGTGCCGAGTCCACGAACACGGGCGGTCACCCAGGAACGACACACGGCCCCGATCGAGGGGGCCGCGGTAGGGAATAATTGGTTGTGGCGGAGACCATGCAGGCTGAGGTTCAGTCCGCGATGATGCTGATGAACCGACCCAGGCGACCGCGGTTCTGGAACTTCACGTTGCCGTCGCTGACAGCAAAGAGGCTGTCGTCGTTGGCGCGTTTGACGTTGTTGCCGGGTTTGAACCGCGTCCCTCGCTGGCGAACCAAAATCGTCCCCGAGGTCACGAGTTGACCATCGCCCACCTTGGTTCCCAGGCGCTTGGCCTTGGAGTCGCGCCCGTTGCGGCTGGAGCCCTGTCCTTTTTTATGCGCCATGCTGCCTCCTACGCTTCGATGGCTTCGACCCGAACGCGGTAGAGATCCTGCCGGTGACCCCGGGTCTTCTTGTAGCCCTTGCGGCGCTTTTTCTTGAATACGATGAGCTTGTCGCCACGCTCCGCCGACACCACCTGTCCGCGGACGGTGGCGCCCTCGAGCACCGGATCACCGATGCGCACGGCGTCGGCGATGGATACCATCATCACCCGGTCAAAAAGCAGGGAATCACCAGCCGTCAGGCCGGCGGTGGTGCGTTCCACCAGCAGCACATCTCCCGGGCTCACCCGGTACTGCTTTCCGCCGTGCTCCACGATTGCATAATCACTCATTGCACACCTCTCCCTCTCAAGAGGGACGGACGTTATACCCGATCGGCATTGCTGTGTCAATCCAAAGAGGTTACGCCTTCCGCCTAGCCAGACGATTTACGAGTTGAAAGTTGAAAGTTGAAAGTTGAACGAAGCCGCCGGCCCGAAACGTCGGTGGCCGAGGTCGGTTTTCCGAATTCCGAATTCCGAATTCCGATTTTGCTCTTGCCGCGTCAGCCACCGGTGGGAGCGCGCGGCTCGCGCCAGCGGGGCGGCTGGCCCTCGGGGCGGTCGCGGGTGCGTCGGAACTCGCGCCGGATCTCCTGAATCTGCACCCACTGTTCGGCGGTCAACACGCCGCGCACGGCCAGCACCATCTCGAACCGCTCTTTTTCCAGGGTGGCCCGCGCCTCCACCAATCGGTTGAACGCCTTGCGAGCAGCGGAGTCTTCAAAGTCGGCCGACGCCACCAGATTCGCCAGCTCCAGCTCCGAGCGCTTGACGTTGGCGTTGAGATCGATCATCCGGTGGGCGTGCTCGTAGATCAGGGCCCGAATGGCGTCCTTCTGCAGATCGGTCAGGCCGATCCGCTCGACCAGCCGCTCGTTCTCCCACCACTTCCCCGGCGGCAGATTGGCGTCCTGGGCTCCAGCCATGACGGAACCAGTCAGCAACAGACACGCAAGCAACAGATGTCGCATCAAACTCCCCCAGTCTCGGTCATGAGCTCCCGTTGGCGATCGCGCCCTCGAGCCCGTCAAGTCCCGGATCGATCACCTCGAATCCGGGAATCGAGTCATCCTCCAGCAGCGCGTCGACCTCGGCCAGGATCTCCGCCACCGGTATCTCGGCAACGTCGGAGGAAAGCTCGGTGGACCGCGGCCCCACCAGGCTCACCACCGCGACCACCGCCAGTGCGGCCGCCGCGGCCATGGCCGGCCGCCACCAGCCGCGCGCCACCGCAGCTGGGGCCGGCGCCACTCGTGGCAGCCGCCCGAGCACGGACTGGCGCTGGGCCGCCCAATCCGGCTCGTCGTCCTCCAACCGGAGACGCCGGGAGTCGATCAACCGTTGCATCGCCTGGACCCGTCGGCGGCATTCGACACACGACTGAAGGTGCCCGCGCTCCTCGGCATCGGGCTCGAGCCCGGCCACCGCGGCCGATATCTGCTCATCATCGAGGTGTTTCATCGAACGTCTCCCAGTTCGCTGCGCAGCCGGTGAATTGCCCGGTGCAGCTGCGTCTTGACCGTTCCCACGTGGACCCCGAGCGCATCCGCGATCTCCTCGAGCTCGAGCTCGGCGTAGAAGCGGAGACGGAAGATCTCCCGCTGCCGGGCGGGCAGGCCCTTCTCCAAAATGGCCAACCGTTCCACCGCCTGGCGCTGCATGGTCCGGGTCTCGGGCCCGGCTTTATCGTCGTGGACCTCGGCCAGCGGATCGTCACCTTGGGCAGGATCGAATCCCTCCACCCTGAAGCCCTCCCGCCGGCGCCGGCGGAGCTCGTCCAGGCAGGTGTTGATCGCGATCCTGGTCAGCCAGGTGGTGAAGGCAGCCCGCCCGTCGAAGGAGGACAGACTCGTGTAGGCCTTCACCAGGCTTTCCTGGGCGGCGGCATCGGCATCGGCGGCCCCCAGGTACTGGCGGCAGACTCGCCAGACGCGCTGCTGATGACGCACCACCACCTCGCCGAAGGCCCTCCGGTCGCCGTTGCGTGCCCGCATGACGAGGGCTTCGTCCGATTGCGAAAGATCCGCTCGAGTGGGCATGCCTCCTGCTCGCAACACATCTCTCTGACGTTCGTGGCGTGTTCGCGTTGACACGGACGGTCCGGTTCCAGGTTACCTCAGTGCCGAGAAGGCAGAATTCGGAATTCGGAATTCGGAATTCGGAAAACCGTCGCCGACGGGTCTCCGATTCAGTCCTTCACCGTTGTCGCGGGACGGCGACGCGGAGCGCCTTCGGGATGACCTCGAAGCGGGCGACCGGCGGCTCGAGGACCGCGTCGTCGCCGTCAACGTGCATCGGCAGCGGCCGGTCGAAGTGAAGCTCCAACCACGGCGCCTGCAGCTCGACCGTCCCCTCCATGGAGCCGAGGGTACCCTTCATCGCCGCAAGCAACCGGGGAACACGACCCAGCGGTCCGATGCCCGGCACCAGCGTCGCATCGAGCAGTCCGTCGTCCGGGATCGCCCGCGGCGCCAGGTTGAAGCCGCCGCCGCTGGTGGGCCCGCCGTGGACCGCGAGAATCGTCATCGCCCCTTCATAACGGTAGTCGGGTGTCTCCAACACCACCGGCGGCGATTCGAACCGGAACAGGGAGACGACCGCGGTCGCCAGGTAGACCACCAGGCCGCGGACCATTTTGATGCGGGCGGCGCGGGCGCTGATGTCGCCGAGCAGGCCGACCCCGATGGCGTTGAACACCAGGTGCTCGCCGATCCGGATCATGTCGACCTCGCGCCGGTCCCCATTGAGCACCACCCCGACGGCTTCGCGCCACGGAAGGGGTATTCCGAGGGTCCGGGCGGCATCGTTGCCGGTGCCCAGCGGTACGATGCCCAGGGTGCCGCCGCCGGCCCGGCAGAGGCCGCCCGCCACCTGGTTCACCGTCCCGTCGCCGCCCACCGCCACCACCCGCTGGTGGCCGTCGCCCACGGCCTGCTCGGCGAGCTCGATGGCGTGCCACGGCCGTTCGGTGAAGACCACCTCGCCGTCAAGGCCCAGGTCGCGGAGGGCAGGCTCGCGGCGCGACCACTCCCGGCCAAGCCGGCCGCCCGCCGCTGCCGGATTGACTATGATTTTCATTGACTCAATGTAGCAGACGAGCGCATCCGGCCTGAAGTGAATCCCCCGGCTCGCCGGTTTGTCTTTCAATCCCGCCTGTAATAAGGTGTACCGTGGTCTCCCGGCGAGGCCGCAACAGGGCGTTTCTTCGGCCTGACATCCTGATCACTCTACTGCGAGCGGGGTATGGACTTTTTTCACATCGCCATCGTGATCCTGTTCGGGCTGGCCATCTCCGATCTGATCGTCGGGGTCAGCAACGACGCCGTCAACTTCCTCAACTCTTCGATCGGGTCGCGGGTCGCGCCACGGCACGTCATCATGATCGTGGCGAGCCTGGGCATGCTGGCAGGGGTGACCTTCTCCTCGGGCATGATGGAGGTGGCCCGCAAGGGCATCTTCAATCCCCAGTTCTTCACCATGCCCGAGCTGATGGTGGTGTTCCTCGCCGTCATGCTCACCGACATCATCCTGCTCGACCTGTACAACACCTTCGGCCTGCCGACCTCGACCACGGTGTCGATCGTGTTCGAGCTGCTCGGAGCGGCGGTGGCGGTTGCGCTGCTCAAGGTAGTCCAGGCCGGCGGTGCGCTCGGCGAGGTCATCGAGTACATCAACACCGCCAAGGCCCTGGCCATCATCGGCGGCATCCTGCTCTCGGTGGCGGTCGCCTTCATTGTCGGCGCAGCCATTCAATTCCTGACCCGGATGCTCTTCACCTTCGACTACGAACGCCGCCTCAAGCGCTACGGTGCGCTGTGGGGCGGCGCGGCTCTCGCCTCCATCACCTACTTCATTCTCATCAAGGGGTCGAAGGGCGCCTCCTTCATCACCCCGGAAACCCTGACCTGGATCAAGGGCCACACCTCGCTGATCCTGCTCGCCTCGTTCGCGGCGTCGGCCGTGTTGCTTCAGATTCTTCTGGTATTCACGCGCATCAACATCCTCAAGCTGATCGTGCTGGTGGGGACCTTCGCCCTGGCCATGGCGTTCGCCGCCAACGACCTGGTCAACTTCATCGGCGTCCCGCTGGCGGGCCTCAGCGCCTACCAGGAGGCCAGCGCCACTTCAGACATGCTGACCGCCACCATGGAGGCGCTGCGGCAGCCGGTCCGGTCCAACACCGTCTACCTGCTGATCGCCGGAACCATCATGGTGGTCACTCTGTGGGTGTCCCGCAAGGCGCGGACGGTGACCAAGACCGAGGTCCGCCTCGGTCGCCAGGACGAGGGTTTCGAGCGATTCGAGTCCACCGTCCTGTCACAGGCCGTCGTCCGGCTGGTGTCCTCGATGCTGGAAAACACGGGGCGGGTCTTTCCCGAATCCCTCCGCCGCGGGGTGGCGAGGCGATTCGACCGCTCCAAGTTCCGGCCCAAGCCGCTGGCCGACGGCACCGTACCCTCGTTCGACCTGGTCCGGGCCGCGGTGAACCTGATGGTTGCCAGCGCCCTGATCTCGCTGGCCACGTCGTTCAAGCTGCCCCTGTCCACCACCTACGTCACCTTCATGGTGGCCATGGGTACCTCGCTCTCCGACCAGGCCTGGGGTCGGGACAGCGCCGTGTATCGTGTCAGCGGCGTGCTGACGGTGATCGGCGGGTGGTTCTTCACCGCCATGATGGCCTTCACCGTCGCCTTCACCTTCGCCATCGCCATCTTCTTCGGCCGGGGCCCTGCGGTGGCCGCGATCATCGCCCTGGGCGCGTTCGTGATCTTCCGCACCCACCACGTGCACCGGCGCCGCGAAATCGTGGAGAAGTCGGTGGAGGTCTTCAACCTGCGCAAGATCAAGGACTGGAAGGCCTCGGTCCAGGTCACCTTCGAGCACGCCGGCCTCTTCCTGCGCGAGGTTCATGATGTCCTCGACTCCGCCTTCGACGGGCTGTTCGAGCAGAACCGCCAAAAGCTCAAGGACGCGAAGGTGAGGCAACGAAAAATCCAGCAATGGTCCAACATCATCGCCGCCAACATCTTCAAGGTGTTCCGGCTGCTCCAGTGGGAGAAGGTCGAGACCACCCAGCGCTACGCGCAGACCATCACCAGCCTCCAGGAGATGAGCGAGAGCGTGCGCGACATGGTCATGCGCGCCCACGTCCACGTGGCCAACAACCACTCCGGTCTGCTCGACGAGCAGATCGCCGAGCTGACGCGGGTGCGGACCTTGATTCAGGACATTTTGAGCCGCGCATCGCAGGCGCTGCAGGACCTCGAGTGCCCGGACTGCGACACCATCGAGGCGATGTACCACGAGCTCCAGATACTGGCCCACGAGTTCGACCAGAACCAGATCAAGCGCATCCAGGAAAACGAATCCAAGACCCGTCTCAGCATCCTGTTTTACAGCTACATGTGGGACTCGGTGAAAATCGCCGAGCAGACCGTCGATCTGCTCGCGATCTTCAAGGAGTCGCTGAGCCTGCAGGAGGCCAAGGGACAGGGGGACACAGCGAAGACCGAACCTAAGCCGCAGGCCCCCTCGGAGAGCTAATCGCATGATACGGGTGGGGCGCGGCCTAACACCCTCCTTACGACGGGCTCGTGGTTAGCGCACGAGGCTTGTCGGAGCGGACCGCCGCGCGATGGCACGCAGCGGCGCGCACCGGGCAGCTGCTCTTATTTCTGTACGCGTTCCTGGTGAGCATCGGCCTGCTCGGCAAGGCCTTCAAGATGTTCAGTGGCGGGTTCGTGGGCGACCTGATCCAGAGCGCATCAGACCCCCTGGTCGGCCTCTTCGTTGGCGTACTCGCCACCACTCTCGTGCAGTCGTCATCCACCACCACCTCCCTGGTGGTCGCCATGGTGGGTGGTGGGGCGATGCCGATCGCCACCGCCATCCCGGTGGTCATGGGCGCCAACATCGGCACCTCGGTCACCAACACCCTGGTCAGTCTCGGTCACATCTCACGCGGTCGCGAGTTCAGACGCGCCTTCGCCGCCTCCACCGTCCACGACTACTTCAACATCCTCGCGGTATTGGTGCTGTTCCCACTTCAGATCACCACGAACCTGCTCGGCCGGTGGGCGGCGATCATGGCCGAAACCTTTCAGGAGGTGGGCGGGCTGTCCTTCGCCAGCCCGCTCAAAATGCTCACCGGACCCGCGGTGCAGGTCATTTCCCACCTCCACGAAGGCCACCCGTGGCTGTTGCTGGTTGTGGCCCTGATCGTGATGTTCACGTCGTTGCGGTTCCTGGTCGTGGTCATGAAGTCGTTGGTTCTCGGTCGAGTGGAGAGCTTCTTCGACCAGACCCTGTTCGGCAGCCCCGTCCGCGCCATGCTGTTCGGCGTCGCCATCACGGTGCTGGTCCAGTCGAGCAGCATCACCACGTCGCTGGCGGTGCCGCTGGCCGGGGCGGGCATTCTGACCCTGACCCAAATTTTTCCCTACACCCTGGGCGCTAACGTTGGCACCACCATCACCGCCATGTTGGCCGCCCTCGCCGTCGGCGAGGTGAGTGCGGTCACGGTCGCCTTCGCCCACTTGCTGTTCAACGTTCTCGGTATCGCGATCATCTGGCCGGTTCCCGCCCTGCGACGGCTCCCGGTTCGGCTGGCGGACCGTTTCGCAGCCATCGCCATGAGCCGGCGTTGGCTGGCCCTGCTGTACATCGGGCTGGTGTTCTACGCGCTGCCGTTGCTGGCCATCATCACATTGAGGTGACACCATGTTGAAGGACTTTCTCGAACTGTTTCGGAAGGAAAATCTCCTCAAACAGGCTTTTGCCCGCTCCCAGGAGATGCTCGACGCCGACCGTGAGATGTTCCTGGCGGCCATCCGGTCGCTGCGTCACCACGACGACGCAAGGATCGACATCGACATCTACGCCAAGGACCAGCTGATCAACGCCTACGAGCGCGAGGTCCGACGCAAGGTGCTGACCCATCTGTCGGTGTCACCCAACCGCAACCTCCTGCCCGGCCTCATGTTGGTCAGCATCGTCATCGACATCGAGCGGATCGGCGATCTGACCAAGAACATCGTCGAGCTGGCCCTGCTCCATCCCGGCAAGCTCGTCTGCGGCCAGCACGAGGTCGACGTCCGGAAGATCGAGACCACGGTGCAGACCATGTTCACCCTGCTGATGGAGGCGATGCCCGCCGCCGATGTCAAGAAGGCGCGGGAGGTGATGGCCGAGCACTGGTGGATCGCCCGGCGGTGCGACGAGATTCTGAGCGCCCTGATCGGTCACGGCGACCCCGATCTGGCCTGCAGCGAGGCCGTGACCACCGCGCTGTATGTACGATTCCTGAAGCGGGTTTCGGCCCACCTGATGAACATCGCCTCTTCCGTGGTGAACCCCTTCGACCGGATCGGATTCCGCGGAGACGACTTCGACGACGATGATGATGGTGACGAAGACGATTAGCCCGCAGTAGACAGTTGGTGAGAAGTGCGGGCTAGCCGGCCGGCCGGTGGGGTCCGATCGGGAAGGTCAGGGTCACGGTGGTGCCCACCTCCTCGCGGGAGTCGAGAGCCAGGGAACCACCCATGTAGTGGACCATGTGCTTGACGATGGCCAGCCCGAGGCCGAGACCGCCCTGGCCCGGGGTGCGTGCCCGGTCGAGACGGTAGAAGCGCTGGAGCACGGCCTGCAGCTCGCCGGCGGGAATTCCCTCTCCGCTGTCGGCCACCTGGATGACCACACCGTCATCGGTCGCGGAGCCGCGAATCCGGACCCAGCCGTTCGGCCGGTTGTACTTCGTGGCATTGTCCACCAGGTTGCTCAGCACCCTGTAAAGGCCCTGCCGATCGCACCAGCACTCGAGACCCTCGGGAACCTCGACGTCGATCCGCACTCCCGCCCGGGCCGCCTCCGGCTGATGATCGGCGACCACATCGCGGGCCGCCTCCAACACCGGCACCGACCCGAGATCGAGCTTGTACTGACCGGCCTCGATGGAGGCCAGCTCGTTGAGCTCGACGGAGAGCCGTTCGATGCGCTCCACCTGGCGAACCAGCATCGTCGCCAGCTCCGGCTCGATCTCGTCCTCCATCGCTTCGACGGTGGTCCGGAGCACGGTCAGGGGCGACCGGAGCTCGTGGGAAAGATCCTGGACGAACCGGCGCCGGAACTCCGAGGCTCGCCGGATCACGCTGATATCCGACATCAGGCCTACGGCACCGCCACCCTCCACCGGAAACAGCCGGAGCTCCCAGAGTCCCCGAGGGTTTTCGATCACCACCGCCCGCGGCCGATCGCCGGACGCCGCCCGTTCGAAGAGCTCCACCACCCCGGGCTCGCGAACCACCTCGAGCAGCAAGGCGTCGCGGCGAACGCTCGTCACACCGCTGAATCGCCTGGCAACCTTGTTGATCAGGCCGATCCTGAGATCCGAATCCACCACCACCAGGCCCTCGCCCAGGCTCGACGACAGGCTCTCCACCAGGGTCGCCGTGCGGTCGCGATCGGCGCGGCACCTGTCCAGCCCGTCCCTGAGCTCGCGAACCAGCCGGTGGGTGTCGGGGGCGGAAGGCGACTCCACCAGCTCCATCAGGTCAACAAGGGGTGCGCCGAGCTTTCCCCAGCTGACACCCTCGAGCACCAACAGAGTGAAGGCCCACGCAGCCAGGACCCAGGGGACGGCTCCCGGGCGTCCCTCGGTGGCCATCAGAGACACCACCAGCAGAGGCAGCGCAGCCGCGGCCGCGAGCAGTCGGTGGCGCCACCGGGTCACGCGAATCCCCGGAACCGGTAGCCGGCGCCGATCATCGTCTCCACCAGCTCGGGGTCGAGCTTCGACCGAAGCGCGCGGATATGAACGTCCACGGTCCGGGTCTCGACATCGCTGGAGATGCCCCACACCCGCTCCAGGATCCGCTCCCGGGAGGCCACCCGTGGCCGGTTGGTGATCAGGTACCAGAGCAGCTCGAACTCACGCACCGTCAGTCGAACCGGAGCCCCATCGAACTCGACCTCCATGGAGGCCCTGCGAACCGTCAGTCGGCGGTCCGCATACTCGTCGTCCGGTACGCCGGTGTCGAGGCTGCGACGGCGCAGCAGCGCCCTGATTCGACTCTTGAGCTCGCGCAGCGAAAAGGGCTTGGTCACGTAGTCGTCGGCGCCCAGATCGAGCCCGAGGACGCGGTCGCTCTCCTCGACGCGGGCGGTGAGGATGATGATCGGAAGATCCTGAACCGCCGCCGTCTGCCGGAGCTCGCGGCAGATGCTGAGCCCGTCCAGGTCCGGCAGGTTCAGGTCGAGCAAGACCAGGTCCGGGGGATCGCCCAGGATGCCCTCGAGCCCGCCTCGGCCGGTGGCGTAACAGGAGACGTCGAATTCGTCACGCTCGAGGGCAATGGCCAGGGTTGTGGCGAGATCCGGATCGTCCTCTACGATGGCCAGCCGTTGCCTCGTCATCTGGACAGCTCCTCAGGTTTCGGGTTGCTCTTCGTGCTGGTGGCGGATCGGGCGGGCCTCCACCAGATAGACCACCTCCTCCGCGATGTTGGTGGCCTGGTCGGCGACGCGTTCGATGAATCGTGCGATCAGGATCAGGTCGATGGCCCGCGAGATCGTCTTCGGGTCTTCGATCATGAAGGTCAGCAGCTCGCGGAAGATCCGCCAGTTGAGGTCGTCCACCTCGTCGTCGCGGGCGATGATCTCGCGGGACGTCGCCGAGTCGCGGTTCACGTACGCGGCGATGGCGTCGGAGACCATGGCGTGGGCGAGGCCGAGCATCCTAGGCAGGTCGACCAGCGGCTTGAGCAGCGGGTACTTGGAGAGGTGGAGGACGCGCTCGGCGATGTTGACCGCGTTGTCGGCGATCCGCTCCAGCTCCGGCCCGAGCTTGATGGCCACGATCACGAACCGGAGATCGGTGGCGGTTGGCTGATGGCGGGCGATGAACTCCGTGGCCAGCCGGTCGATCTCCACCTCCCAGTGGTCGATCTCGTCGTCGCGGGCGATGACGGCTTCGGCGAGGGCCGAATCCTGGTCGGCCATGGCCCTGGCCACGTCGATCAATGACTGCTCCACCAGACCGGCCATCGCCAGGATGCCTCGCTTGATTTCGTCGAGCTCCTCTTCAAACTGTCGGTGCATGAAGGTCTCCCCTGGTCAACCATAGGTCACCGGATGATCGTGCGCCACAGCCGCGCCGGCCGATCATCCGAATCTCCCGGTGATGTAGTCCTCGGTCACCCTTTGGGCCGGGTTGGTAAACATGGCTGTGGTTTCGGAGACCTCCACCAGCTCGCCGAGCATGAAAAAGGCCGTCAGGTCCGCAATCCGCGCCGCCTGCTGGAGATTGTGGGTGACGATGACGATGGTATAGCTCGCCTTCAAGTGGAGCAGCGTCTCCTCGATCTTCGCAGTCGAGATCGGATCCAGGGCCGAGGCCGGCTCGTCCAACAGCAGGATGTCGGGCTCGTTGGCCAGGGCGCGGGCGATGCACAGGCGCTGCTGCTGGCCGCCCGAGAGATCGAGGGCGGAGTCACCGAGCCGGCCTTTCACCTCCAGCCAGAGGTCGGCCTGCTTGAGCGAACGCTCGGCGATCTCGTCGAGCCTGGTCCGGCCTCGAATGCCCGCCATGCGCGGGCCGAAGGTGATGTTGTCCCGGATCGACATGGGAAAGGGGTTCGACCGCTGGAACACCATGCCGATCCTCTTGCGGAGCCGCTCCAGGTCGACGCCCTCACCGTAGACGTCGTTGCCCTCGACCTCGACCCGGCCTTCGATGCGGACGCCGTCGATCATGTCGTTCATCCGATTGAAGCACCGCAGAAAGGTCGACTTGCCGCAGCCCGACGGCCCGATCAGGGCGCTGATCCGGTGTTCGGGGAGCTCCAGGTCGATGCCCTTCAGGGCGTGGGTCTCGCCGTAGTAGAGGTGAAGACCGCGGGTGGCCAGGGCGGCTGAATTCTGGGTCATGACGACTCCTACACCACGTGGCCGCGGTAGGCGCGGCGCAGGCGGCGGCGGATAATGATCGCAGTCAGGTTCATCAACGCGACCAGCGCCAGCAGCACCAACGTGGTGGCGAAGGCCATCGGTTTGGCCGCCTCGACGTTCGGCGACTGCATGGAAACATCGTAGATGTGGAAGCCGAGGTGCATGAACTTGCGCTGCAGGTGGAGAAACGGCGGCGCCCCGTCCACCGGGAGGCTGGGGGCGAGCTTGACGGCGCCGGTCAACATCAGCGGCGCCACCTCGCCGGCCGCCCGGCTGACGGCGAGGATCAGTCCGGTCAGAATGCCCGGCATCGCCGCCGGCAGCACGATCCTGCGCAGGGTCTGCCAGCGGGTCGCACCGAGGGCCAACGAGCCGTCGCGCCAGCTGCGCGGCACTGCCAACAGGCCCTCGCGGGTCGCCACCACCACGACCGGCACGGTGAGCAGCGCCAGGGTCAGCGCAGCCCATAGCAGGCCGCCGGTACCGAAGGTGGGCGTCGGCAGGCGGTCGGCAAAAAGCGTTCGGTCGACGGCACCGCCGACGCCGTAGATGAAGAACGCCAGGCCGAACATCCCGAACACGATCGAGGGCACTCCGGCGAGGTTGTTGACCGCCTGGTTGGCCAGGCGCAGCAGGATCCCCGGTCGGGCGTAGTCGGTCATGTAGACCGCCGTGATGACCCCCAGCGGCACCACCGCCAGGCTCATCAGCAGCACCAGCAGAACGGTTCCGAACAGGGCCGGGAAGATTCCGCCCTCGGTGTTGGCCTCGCGGGGTTCACTGAACAGGAACAGCACCCCGGAACGAACCGCACGAGCCACCCGTTTCAATGGCCCCAGCCGGTTGCTCCATACCACCTCGACCACATTGGCCAGAGGCAACTGAACCGTGTGCGCACCCGAACGGAGGGTCAGGGTGGAGCGATGAAGGGCCGCCACCACCTCGTCCAGCTCGAGCTGTACCGCTTCGAGCTCGTCCCGGCTGATCGCCTCGAGCCGGTTCACCTCGGTGTCGAGGGCTTCAACCTCCGCCGACCCCTCGGCGCCGGCGGCCCGGGCCGATCGCTCGACGATGTCCAGTCGTTCCTCGGCGCGGGTCAGCGGCCGGCGGATCTTCTCGAGCCTTCGTTCCAGTCCCCTGAGCTGCCGCCGCAGCTCGGCGCCGTCCCGGAGCAGTCGATCGATGACCCCTTGAGTGGCAATGTCCACCGGCCGGCCGGCGCGGTCGGTGGCGGCGACGATCCGCCCGAAGGCGTCACCGTACTCGAGGCGGACGACCCGGACCAGATCCTCCGGCGTCGAGCGCGCGACCACCGACGCCTCGTCGATCCACATGAAATCCCCGTCGAAGACCTCGCGGTTGCCGACCTTCAGCTTGATCCGGTACTCGACCGACCGGTCGTCATCGCCGACGGCCGGGACCTGCTCGCGGCCGACCAGCTCGCCGACGACGACCCTGTCGTCGATCAGATGTACCTCCAACACCCGCGCCGGCCAGAACCACGAGAAGGCATTGACCGCCACGATCCCCAGCAGGAGAACCAGCATGGCCAGGACGATGACCGTCGCCAGGGCGGAGACCCAGACCCCCGACAGACCCGGATCGACGCCCCGGGACACACTCACGATCGGCGGTGAAGAGGGACGATCAGAACCGGGCATACCGTTTCCTCAGATAATCGCCCACCAGATCGGCCGCCGTCGTCAGCACCAGAGTGAACGTGAACAGCAGGGCGCCGGTGAGGAAAAGCACCCGGAACAAGGTCGAGCCGACCGGCGCCTCGGGGATCTCGACCGCGATCGCCGCCGACATGGTGCGCATTCCGTTGAACAGAGAAAGATCGAGCAGCGGCGTGTTACCGGCGGCCATGAGCACGATCATCGTCTCGCCCACGGCCCGGCCGAGGCCGAGCATCACCGCCGCGAACAGACCCGGAGAGGCGGCTGGAACCACCAGCTTGACGGCGGTCTGCCAGCGGGTTGCGCCGAGCGCCCTGCTCGCCGTGACCAGGGATCGCGGCACCGAGGAGCACGCATCCTCGGCGATGGTGAAGATCACCGGGATGACCGCGAAACCGAGGGCGATGCCCACCACCATGCTGTTGCGCTGGTCGTAGCGGATGCCCCACTCGGTGAACAGAAAACGTTGAAAATCACCGTCGAACCACCGGGACTCAAGGGGTCCGGCGATCCACGTCACCACCACGACCACCACCGCGCCCGCCCCGAGGAGCAGCAGCAGCTCACCCCCGGCCGGCATCCTCCGGCGCCATCGACCGGGCGTCAGACGCCACCCGGCCAACGCCGCAATCACCGCGAACGGCAGCGCCAGGAGACCGAGCAGAGAGGGAAACAGGGCCTGCTCCAGGCGCGGCGCGAGCCACAGGGCGGCGAGAAACCCGACCACCACCGAGGGCACCGCCGCCATCAGCTCCACCGTGGGCTTGACCACGGACTGGAGCCAGGCCGGGGCGAGCTGGGAAACGTAGATCGCCGCCAGCAGGGCCAGCGGCACCGAGAACAGCATCGCGTACAGAGTGGCCTTCAGGGTGCCGAAGATCAGCGGCCACAGGCTCATCTTGGGCTCGAAACCATCGGACCCGCCGGTGGTCTGCCAGACCCACTTGGGGGCGCCGTAACCCTCGTACCAGACCGGCAGGAACAGCGCCTTCAGGCTCACCTCGGGGTGGGGGTTGTCGACTGACCGGCGCAGGATGCGGCCGCCGGCAGCCACCACCACGCCGTCACCCTTGGGGTCCAAAGCCAGCAAATCCACCGGTCCTTCGGCCCAGCGATCGGACAGCAGGCGGCGGCCGGAGGTGGAGTAGTAGAGGCCCACCGTACCGTCCTCGGCCCCCACCAGGAAATCCCGCCGTCGGTGACCCGGCGCGACCACCGTCGGTGGAGCGGACATTCCCGGCAGGGATCGAACCACCCGCCACACCGGTGCCGCCGCGCTCACCTCGACGTCGCGGGTGCCCGACAACCGGCGGCCCACCTGGTCGTCGTCGACCACCCTCCGCTCGCCGCTGCGGATGACCTCGCCGACCACATCGAGGGGTCTCCTCGTGCCGTTGATCACCTCCACCCGAGGCACCCGGAGGAGGACGTCCACCTCGCCGTCACCTCCGACAGCGACCAGGCTTCCTCCGCCGATGAGGAATCGGACCGCCACGACCCGACCGCGAATGCCCTCCAGCGCGACCGCCGAACCGTCCGGGAGATTGAAGATCTGAAGTCGGCCATCCCGGCCGACAACCGCCGCATGGCCGAGATCCTCGGCGACGGCAGCGGTCGCGATCGAGCCCCTTGAGAAACGGCCGGAGGTCAGCTCCCATTGCTCGTCCTCGGCTTCCCAGCGAGCCACCAGAGGATCCCCGGAATCGCCCCACGCCACCGCGATCAGGTTGCCGTCGCCGTCGGAGTTGGCCGTCACACCGGTCCACCGGGTCCCGGGGGGCAGCACCAGCGGTTCGGCCGCATCCCGCCAGCTGGCCGCCGTGGATCGCAGACCGTCCCGCCAGTCATCTCGAAAACGCAGCCGGCCGACCCGGAGCGCTCCCTCGCCATCGATCAAGGTGATCAGGCCGTGGATCTCGTGATCGGCCGCAGACAGCGGACCCGGCGCCACAGCGATCCCGTCGCGCGAGCCGTCGCCCGGAAAGACCACGGTTCCGTCGCGGTTCAGGGCCCAGACCATCTCCCCCCTCGGATCACCTCCCACCGCCAATGGGCTGAGATCGGAGGTGAGCACCTCCAGCTCGCCTGCACCGGCCGGCCGAAACAGGGGCAACGCCTCGAGGCCGATGTTGACCACGATCGCAACCACCGCCAGGATCACCAGGATCCCGCCGCCACGGATGGCCACGGTGGCGATCCGGTCTTTCTGCTTCTCGCTGATCATGGCGCCGGCTCTACTCCGCCAGCAGCTCCAGCTGGCGGGCCGCGGTGGCCGCGTCGAGCGGATCGAAGCCGGCCTTGACCACCACCCGCTGGCCGTCGGACGAAAGGACGAACCGCAGGTACTCCGCAGTCAGCCGGTCCAGCGGCTCGTTTGGGGCCTTGTTGACGTAGACGTGGAGGAAGCGGGCGAGCGGGTAGCTGCCGTTGGCGGCGTTCTCCGAGCTGGCCGCCACCGCGGGCTGGCCTTCGCCGGGCGACAGCGGCACCGCACGGACCCCCGATGTCTTGTAGCCGATGCCCGAGTAGCCGATGCCGTAGGGATCCTTCTCGATGCCCTGGACCACCGACGCCGACCCCGGCTGCTCCTTCACCGAGTCCTTGTAGTCGCCCTTGCACAGGGCATGGTCCTTGAAGTAGCCGTAGGTCCCCGACGCGGCGTTGCGACCGTACAGCGAGATCGGGGCCGTGGCCCAGTTGCCGCCGAGGCCGAGGCTGCCCCAGGTTCCGATGTCGGCGGCTGCGCCGCACTTGCGCGTCTTGGAGAAGACGGCGTCCACCTCGGCCAACGTCAGCGCCGCCACCGGGTTGTCCTTGTTGACGAAGACGGCCAGCGTGTCGAGGGCGACATCGAACTTGGTGGGCTCGTAGCCGAACTCCTCCTCGAAGGCGTCGATCTCCTGGTTCTTCATCTTCCGCGACATGTCGCCGAGCTGCACGGTGCCCTCGATGAGAGCCGGCGGGGCGGTCGACGAGCCCTTGCCCTCGACCTGGATCTTGACCTGGGGGTAGAGCTTGCGGAACTCCTCGGCCATCAGGGTCTGAAGCTCGAGCATGGTGTCGGAGCCGGCGGCGTTGATCGTGCCGCGCACGCCCTGGACCTTCACGTACGCTGCAAGGTCCGGGTCGAGCTGCGGTCCAGCCGCAGGGGCGGTGACGGCGATGATGGTCGCGGTGACGAAAACGGCAATGGACAGACGGGTCATGCGTTCCCTCCATGGGTCAGGACGGCCCCTTCCGAGCGGGCCGTCGGGCGGATGTTACGAAGGCCGTTTGAAGCGGCCGTGAAGTTCAGGGTGCGCTGGCCTGGTTGGCCCATCGTTCAATACTTGATCTGCAACGACAGCTGGATCCGATCCTCGGTCTCGAGGTCGGCTGCGCTGTGCTCGAGCCGGTCGTAGTCCAGCAGCCAGTAGTTGCCCTTGTAGAAACGCCAGGCAAGGCCCGCGATCCATCGGGTCGTGGTGTCGCTCGCCGGATTGTCCCGATCAGTGTCGAACCGATCGTAGCGGCCGATCAGGCTGAACTTCTGGTCGCGGTCGAGCCGGATCTCGGTGAACACCGAGTAGCCCTCGTGGGGCAGCGCCGTACCGTCGGGTCTCACCGCAGAGCCCTTCTGGTTGCCTTTGCCCTGCTCGTACTGTGCGGTCAGCACCAGCCGCGGGCTCTCGTAGCTCACCATGCCAGCGAGAACCTCCCACGTGGGTGGCGGCAGGGAGGTTTCGTCCGGTTGGTTACCCCTGCCCGAAACCCCGAAGACCGAGAACTGCAGGCCGGGCACGGGGTCCGGCATCGGCCGCACCGTCAGCCGGCCCTCGACCACCTTGCCGTAGTTGTTCTCCACGGCGTGGTAGCCGCCGCCGTTGTAAACGCCGATCCCGAAGGAGCCCCAACGCCCCGCGTAGTGGTCATTGACCCGGTCCCGGTACGACTCGTCCAGCTCGCCGCCGAGGTTGGCTCCGAAGAGCACGCCGACGTCGGCGGAGTTGAACAGCCCGTTGCGCTCCATGAACATGGTGTCCTGCATGCGGAATCGATTGATGTGCTCCTCGAAGTCGAGCCACGGCATGTGAGCGACGCCGAACTCCACATACGGCTTCTGCAGCAGGCCGGCGCCCTTCGGGTTGAACTGCGCATACAGGTATTTGAAGCGGAGATTGAGGTCGCCCGCCGCATCCTGGTAGACATCCGGCGTGATGCGGGCGCTGAAATACGAGTTGATCCTCTTGCGGATGTCGATGTAGGCCCGCTTGACCACGAATTGGTCGTAGTTGGTGCCGTCGGCCTTCGTGCCGTCCTGGGCGGCGATGTACGCCAGGGCTCCGATCTTGAGGTTTTTGACGCCCTCGTACTCCTCGCCGGCCGCCGGAGTCGAGACCTCCATCGCCACCGGCTCGACGGCCGGCCCCTCGGCGGAGGGCGTCTCGGCGGTCGGGGCACTCGGCGGCGCCGGGGTCGTCACCTCATCGGTTCCCGCCGTGGTCCGGCGATCGTACTCGGACTGAACCGCCTCGGCCTGCGCCTGGGTGATCACGCCCTGCTCGACCAGGAGCTTCAGCAGAGGATCCATCTCTGCAGCCTGCTCCTGGGCTCCCACGGTGATCGCACCGGCCACACACACCAGCGCCAACATCCACACTACCGATCGTCTCCTCATGCTCTCCTCCTTCGCGTTCAGTCCTGGCGAAGCTCACCCAATGCGGAAGGCTCCCGGGATCGCGGTCAGCATCCGCCCCCGAGGTGTTCCGGGCGTGAAGCTGAGGTTAAGTTGGCGTTAAGTCGGTGTCGGGGGAACCCAGAATCAGCGGAGGTCGAAGCCCAACCAGGCGGCGACGAGAGGCGCCACGTCGGTGGCGGCCAGCTCGTCGAGCTGCCGCCTTCGGACCCCTGCGCCGCGGGCGAAGAGCATCCCGCACATGGCGTTGTGGGCGGCCAGATAGCCGTGCTGGCCGTAGTAGCTGGTGGGCGCGATGGGCTCGCCATCGAGCGACCAGGAGGTCGCGAAGCCGGGCCTGAAAAAGACGATCAGATCCCCGGAGTTGGGGCTGTCGAGACCGATTTCGGCGGCTTCGTCACGGCGGTAGATACGCTCCACCACGGGCTCGCCGTTCTGCTCGAGGTCCGCCAGCGCCCTGGCGGCGCGGGCGAGCAGCTCGCCCGCTTCGGAGCGCCTTACGACGCCGCCGGGCTCGCGCCCCTCGAGGTTGAGGTAGATGTTCGCGATACCGCCGGAGGAGATCGCCGCCATCCGGGTCGTGGGAGCGATTCGCCGCCCGCCCGGGTCCCGAACCACCTCCACCAGCCCGGCCTCCTCGAGCACCCGGTTGACCCTAACCTCGTCGTGAATCGGCATGTGGCCGTGGTCGGAGACCACCAACAGCACATCCCGATCGGGATCGACGGCTCCCCACAGGGCGGCCGCCGACAGGTCCACCGACCGGCCGATGCGCTTCAGCCCCTCCCTGGCCGCCAGGGCCGTCCCCGGGGTGAAGGCCCACTGGTCCGGCAGCACGATCAGGCAGGCGTGCTGGTACTCGTCCGGCGTCGGGTGATAGGTCAGCAGGAGCCGGAAGTCCTCATTGGCCGCGACAAAGGCGGCGATTCGATCCAGGTAGCGATCGAGCCGTTCGGCCTGCTCGAGAAAGGTGTCCAGGTCGACACCGACGGCCATGTCCAGCCACCACTGGCTCAGCAGCCGCTCATCGGGCACCCCGGGCCAGGGCCCCACCACGTCCACCAGGCGCCGGGTGAAGGCGTCCGGGTAGCCGTGGAGCCTCCACGCCGCGCCCCGCAGCAGCCGCATCGATCCGGAGAACCGGTCGAGGTACAGCGGTTTGCTCCACAGCGCGTAGACCCAGGGCGCGATGTCATCGGCGGCTTGCGCTTCGAACTCGAGGGCCAACCACTCGCGCTCGCCGGCCAGGCTCCAGGACACCTCATCGGCGAGTCGGGCGGCCGCGGTGTCGTACCGCGGGACGCCGTCGGGCGACCCGTCGTAGGCGGCAACCTCGAGTGTAAGGCTCGCCGGATTCGATCCCTCGACGGCGACCTCGAGCCGCCACAGCAGGGGGGCCACCCCATCCTTGGAGATGAGCTCTCCGGTGGTGCCCGCGTCGGCCGGGTCGAGATCGATCACCTCACTCGGCGCCAGCGGACCCGCCGGCCAGACGATGCCGAAGTCGCCCATCCGGTCGACGGCGCCGGCGTCGGCGCCGGGCCACAGCAAGGTGCCCACCCTCAGGCCCTGCCGGCGGGCCGCGGTCCACAGGGCCGGAACCTGGCTGGAGGTGGTGTAGCCGGACGCAGTGCGGGTGATGGTGGTGTTCGGTCGGTGGAAGCGATTGCTGACGATGCCCGTTGCCGACGCCGGCCGGCCGGTGACCAGGGTCCAGTGGTTGACCGCGGTCAGGGTCGGGTTGACCATCCGCAGCCGGCGGACCGAGAAGCCGTGCTCGGAAAGTCCGGCAAGGCCGTCGCTGTCGGCGGCGATCCCGCCATCGATCCACTGCCATGCCAGATCGGCGCCGACGCCGTCGTAGGAGACCATGATCACCCGATCCGCTCGCGCCTCGACCGGCACCCCTTCGTCGCGACATGAGGGGGCCGCGAGCACCAGCGAAAGGGCAACAACGGCAAGTGGAACCACCCATCGGCGACGGCTCATGGGTCCATCCTACCGCGGGCGCCGCTTGTTTCGGGATTACGAATTGCGTATTGCGAATTGCGAATTCTGGCCTGCCGGGATCGCAAAAGGCCCCCGAAGCGATTCTCCCGGCCACGCGGCCTCTCGGGACAGCCCCGGCGACCTCGGACGCCGCCAATTCGTAATTCGAAATCCGTAATTCGCAATTGCGGGTGCAGTCACCCGCAGGGCACCAGCTGGGCCTCGGGGTAGCGCTTGCGAACCCGCTCCAGCGCTTTCTCCGCATCCCGATCCGTGTCGAACGGTCCGACGCGCACCCGGTGGAGGCCATCCGGCGACTCCATCAGAATCGCCTGCTCGCCGGCCTTGTCCAGCTTTCGCTCGACCCGGCGGGCGTTGTCCTGGTCGGCAAAGGCCCCCACCTGGACCCACCAGCAGGCGCCGCCGTTTGCCGCTGACGGCGGCGGCGGTGGCGCCGGTTTGACGGGCCGCTTGCCGCCGAGCACCTCCACCTTGACCGGCGCGACGCCGTCGACGTCGAGGCCGATCTGCCGGGCTCCGGCGAACGACAGGTCGATGATGCGACCCTCGATGAACGGGCCGCGGTCGTTGATTCGGACCTCGACCGAGGCCCCGGTGTCGCGGCGGGTGACCTTGACCACGGTGCCGAAGGCCATGGTTCGGTGGGCCGCGGTCAGCCGGTGCATGTCGTAGATTTCGCCGGAGGCCGTCTGCCGACCGTGGTAGGGCTCGCCGTACCACGAGGCCAGACCCTTCTCCACGGTTCCAACCTTAGCCGGCTTGACGTCTTTCGCCGCCGTTGGTCGTGGTGACTTATGGTGCGCACAGCCCGATGCAGTCAGAGTGATCAAGGCACATGCGAGGCACAGAATCGAAAGTTGAAAATTGAAAATTGAAAGTTCTCGACACCGCCGCAAAACACACCGCTGCGCCCAATTCGAAATTCGCAATTCGAAATTCGCAATCAAAGAAATCACACGTCCAGGTCCTTTGCGGCGGGAAGATCTCCCGCCTCGGCGAGGATCGGGCGGACGTGCTCGGCGAGGAACTCGCGGGTCTGCCGGGGCGCCCGGCCGACGAACCGATTCGGATCGAGCAGCCGCCGGATCTCGTCGGCGGCGAGAGGAATCTCCGGATCTTCGGCCACTCGGTCGAGAAAGTCGTTGTCGGCGCCGTCGCTGAGCATGGCCTCGGTGGCGGCTCGAGCGTGAAGGCGCAGGCGCTCGTGGGCCAACTGGCGGTCCCCTCCCCGCTGCACCGCCTCCATCAGGATCGCCTCCGACGCCATGAAGGGCAGCTCCGCAGCCAGATTGCGACGCACCATCGCGGGGTAGACCGCGAGCCCGTCGGCCACGTTGTGGACGATGCCCAAAATGGCGTCGGCGGTGAGGAAGGACTCGGACAGCGCGAGGCGCCGGTTGGCGGAGTCGTCGAGAGTGCGCTCGAGCCACTGGGAGGCGGCGGTGTGGGGCGGGTTGGCCGCCATGGAGATCAGCCAGCGGGCCAGCGCGGTGACCCGCTCCGATCGCATGGGGTTGGCCTTGTAGGGCTGGGCCGACGAGCCCACCTGACCCTCGGCCAGCGGCTCCCGAAGCTCCCTGAAGCTCGACAACAGCCGCACGTCGGTGGCGAACTTGGCGGCTGACTGGGCGACGCCGGAGAGGGCGTCCAACAGGAAGGCGTCCACCTTGCGCGGGTAGGTCTGGCCGGTGACCGGGTAGGTGGAACCGAATCCCAGCTTGGCCGCGACCAGGCCGTCGAGCTCGCGCACCTTGGCGTGGTCGCCATTGAACAGCTCGAGGAAGGTGGCCTGGGTCCCGGTGACGCCCTTGACGCCGCGCAGCCTGAGCCGGCCGCGCTCGAACCGGAGCCGATCCAGGTCGAGCAACAGATCCTGCAGCCACAGGCAGGCCCGCTTACCGACCGTGGTCGGCTGGGCGGGCTGGAGGTGAGTGAACCCAAGGGCCGGCTCGTCGGCCCAGCGTTCGGCGAAGGCGGCGAGGGAGGTGACCACCGCCAGCACCCGGCGCATCACCAGATCCAGGGAGTCGGCCGAGATCAGCAGGTCGGCGTTGTCGCCGACGAAGGCCGACGTCGCCCCGAGGTGGATGAAGGGACGCGCCGCCGGCGCCCGATCCGAGAAGGCGTGGATGTGGGCCATGACGTCGTGGCGCGTGCGGCGCTCGTAGTCCCGCACCCGATCCAGGTCCTCCTCGGTCACCTCGAGGTTGTCCCGCATCTGGTTGATGGCCTCCTCGGGGATCTCCAGGCCCAGCTCGCGCTCGGCCTCGGCCAGGGCCAGCCACAGCCGACGCCATGTGGTGTAGCGGTGCCGCGGCGAGTGAAGCGCCAGCATCTCGGGCGAGGCGTAGCGGCCGCTCAACGGGTGGTCGTAGCTGTCGATGGTGGTCATGCGCTGCTCCCGGGGTGAGTATATCTCGGGGCCAGGGGCTCGAGGCCCGGGCCCCGAGCCCCGAGGCAGTAGAATGGGCGCGCGGACCGGAGATCGAAATGCTGCACGTGACCTCAGAGATCGGGAAGCTGCAAAGAGTGCTCGTCCACGAGCCGGGCGACGAGGTGGACCGCATGGTCCCGCAAATGATGGACGAGCTCCTGTTCGACGACATCCTCTTCGGCGAGCGGGCGCGGGAGGAGCACCGACGCTTCCGCCGGCTGCTCCAGCTGCTGGGGATTGAGGCGGTGGAGGTCGGCGACCTGCTGGTGAGGAGCCTTGAAGACCCCGAGGCCCGCAGCTGGATCTGGCGGGCCCTCGGATCGGAGGTGCCCGTCGCCCGCCGCGGGCAGCTCGAGCTGGCCTCCGCTCAGGAGCTGGCGTGGGCGCTGGTGACCGGGGTCCTCAGCGGTGACCGCGAGCATCGCGGGGTGGAGGTCGACGACCTCTTCGACCTGACGCCACTGCCCAACTGGTGCTTCCAGCGCGACCCCCAGGTGGTGATCGGCGACGGGGTGGTGTTCTCGGCCATGGCCACGACCGCCCGCTGGCGGGAGGGCCTGCTGGCCCGCTGTATCTTCCGCTTCCACCCCGAACTCAGTGGCGCACCGCAGCTGCTCGATCCGCTCAGCCCATCGGGCGACCTGTCCCACCGGCTCGGCTTTTTCCGCCCGAGCCTGGAGGGTGGCGACGTGCTGGTGCTCTCCGACCAGGTGGTGGCTGTGGGCCTTTCGCAACGCACCAACGGTCCCGCCATAGAGCTTCTCGCTCGGGCGCTCGCGGCCGTCGACGGGGGTCCCCGATGGCTGGAAATCGTCCACCTTCCCAACCGCCGTGCCTACATGCACCTTGACACGGTGATCACCCAGGTCGACACCGACGCCGCCCTGGTCTACCCGGCCCTCCTCGGCGGCTGCGGATCCGAGTGCGCCGACACCTACGAGGTGGACCTCGACGGCGCCGACCTCGAGCCGAGCCATCGGGGTGAACTGCTCACCGCCCTGAAGCATCGCGGCCTCGACCTGGAGCCGATTCCCTGCGGCGGAGACGATCCTCTCACCCAGCAGCGGGAGCAGTGGACCGACGGCGCCAACGCCCTGGCACTGGCGCCGGGCGTGATCACCCTGTACGACCGCAACGCGGCGACCGCCGACGAGCTGGCCAACCGCGGATGGCGGGTGGTGGATTCGGAGGACGTCCTGCTCGGCCGGACCGAGGTCAGCCTCGACGACGGCGGCAGGACCTGCCTGTTGCTGGCCAGCCACGAGATCTCCCGCGCCCGCGGCGGCCCCCACTGCCTGACCCACCCGCTGCAACGGGACGATCCCCGCTGAGGCGGCGGTGAAGCCCCTCCGGCATCCGTTCCTCTCGCGCCTGCTGTCGATCGCGGCGGTGGTGCTGGTTTCTCTGGTCGGCCTCGAGGCCTTCCTGGTGGCGCTGCGCCACGCTCCGGTCCTGTCGGCCATCGGGCCTCTCGCCGGCATCGCCCGCGAGCTCTACATGCTCGACCGCCACATGATCCAGTTCGAGGAGAACGCCGCACGATGGGACGAGCGGCTCGGCTACACCCTGCGTCCCGGCGAGTACACCTTCGCCAACACCGAGTACGCCACCACCTACCGGGTCAACGATGCCGGCCTGCGGGACGACCCCGAGTCGCTGTCGGCCCCGGAGATCGTGGTCGCCGGCGACTCCTTCGCCATGGGTTGGGGCGTGGAGCAGGACCAGGCCTTCCCTCTGCGACTGGAGGCGTTGTCCGGGCGCCGGGTGCTCAACACGGCCATCGCCTCCTACGGGACCGCCCGCCAGCTGCGGCTGCTCGGCGAGCTCGACCTCAGCGCCGCCACCCATCTGATCATCCAGTTCTGCAACAACGACTACTTCGAAAACCTCGCCTTCGAGCACGAGGGACCGGGGTTCGCCACCCAGGGCGTCGACGGCTACCGCGCGGCGGTGGCGGAGTACCGTCGGATGCGGCGCTACTGGCCCGGGCGCTACGCCTGGACCCTGCTCGGCCGGCGCATCGGCCGAGCCGACCCGGCGCCGGACCACCCGGACCCCCGGGACCCCGCCAGCCAGCGTCGCCAGGCCGAGCTCTTCCTCGAGGTGCTGCGCGAGTCCCCCGTCGACCTGTCGAACCTCGAGATCATCGTCTTCGAGCTCAACGGCTACAACCGTTTTGGCGGCCTCTTCGCCCCGGCGCTGCGAGAGGTGATTGCGGCGGGAGACTGGCCGGACTTCATCGAGGGGATGACCGTGGTCGACCTGGCCGCCGAGCTCACCCCCGACCTGTGGTTCCGGCTCGACGACCACATCACCGCCGCCGGACACGAGGTGCTTGCACAGAGACTCTGGGAGATCATTCGATCGTCTGCGCCTGATGGCGCTCGCATGGGCATGGGTGCCAGGAGAAACGAAGTTAACAAAGTGGTGATTGGAGCGAAACGTGCCGGATACCGTGGTTTTGATGTTCTGAATCTTCACTCAGCACCCTTCAATTCTGCCAATTGTGCATCGACCTGTCTGACGCGCTCGGCAAAACGCTCGTCGGCCAACCTCCGTTCGGCCGCCCTGCTGACCAGACGGCTGGCTGACTCGATGTACTTGTCGAGCCCTTCCGCCATCTCCTTGACCTTGAATCCGTACAGCTCGACCCCCAACCACGCCAGCGTCTCCCGCGCTTCAACGATCGGCGCGCTTCGCTTCCGGCTCCTCAGGTCCGAGACGGTCACCCCACATGCTCGTGCCCCGCAATGGAGAAAGCGCCCAATCTCCATCCTCGGCCTCACCGTGGCGGTGCTGAGTCGATCCTTCCCGATCCGAGGCCGGCTCTCGTCGACCACGACCTCCGGACCGCCATCGCTCTTCGGGGGCCGACCGACTCGCCACCACGGAAGCCCACCAGGACCTTCCGCTCGCCACTCCTGCGCGGAAACGCTCGACATTGCTGATCGATATCCCGCCAGTGCGCTCCGCCGTTTGGGATCGAACGCCAACAGGGTCTCGTCGACATCCACCAAACGGCGCCCAACCGCCTTTCCCAGCACCTCCCGATGCCCACACCACCGGTACTTCGACGCGTCCTTCACGATGCCCGCAGTCACCGGGTTGAGGTGGATGTAGGCGATCAGCCGCGTCAGATACTCCCCATCCTCAACACATCTCGATCGATAACGACCCTGCCAGAACGGCCCGAACACGCGATTGCGGCCGTTGAAGCTCTGGGCATACCGCTGGTGGATGGTCCGCATCGACCGCGACAGCGCCACCTCACCCATCCGCACCACCAAGTGGTAGTGATTCGACATGATGCACCAAGCGAAAATCTGAAAGTCGTCTCGTTGCTTGGTCGCGGCGAACAGCGCCTCCAGCCGGTCCGCCTCTTCGTCGTCACGCAAGACGTGCGCGCCTCGAGAGACGCGGTTGTACACGTGGTAGATGCCACCAGCGATCAGAACCCTCGGACGACGACCCATCCCCACACCCCACCGGTCTCAGTGGAGACATCATAACATCAATACCTACGTGCCTGGCACGTT